>NZ_CP009280.1:0-4800000 GCF_000758565.1 Paenibacillus sp. FSL P4-0081 | reverse complement strand
CAACTTCGGCGTGTTTAATCAGATCCTGACCTCCGTCGGTTTGGGCGACTATATCGTCGACTGGCTGGGCAATCCGAAATACGCTATGCTGTCGATTATCCTGTCAACGGTCTGGAAAGGCGCGGGCTATTATATGATCATCTATCTGGCCGGACTGCAGGGCATTCCGCAGGAGCTTAATGAAGCGGCCAGCATTGACGGCGCAGGAGGCTGGCAGCAGTTCCGGCATATTACGTTCCCTCTGCTTGCGGGTTCGATGACTGTGTGCATGGTGCTTTCCATGATCAGCGCACTGAAGATATTTGACCAGATTGCCGTAATGACCGACGGCGGCCCGGGCTTTGAGACAGAGACATTAACTTATATTATCTACAAAGTAGGCTTCGGGGAGCTGAGACAAGGGTTCGGCACGGCGCTGGCTATGGTCCTGTTCCTGATTATTCTGATCATTACGGTCATTCAGGTTAAATTCCTACAGAAACGGGAGGTGCAGCTCTAAGATGACGATGCAGACTAAGCGGAGAATCACTGAAATTGTCCTGTTTGTCATAACGCTCCTGGTAGCGGTTATCTTTTTCTTCCCGATTTTCTTTAATCTGATGTCCGCGTTCAAAAGCAACGCCGAGATTATGCGCGATGCGGTTGCTTTTCCGAAGACACTGTATTTAGACAGCTTCAAATATCTGCTTACGGAGACCGAGTTTCCGCGTGCGATCCTTAACAGTCTTATTCTGACCGTAGTGGCGATTGTCGCCCAGGTGCTGATTATTCCGATGGCAGGTTACGCGATTGAACGCAGAAATGCCCGCTGGACGCGGCTGGTCTTCATCTATTTCCTGGCCGGCATGATGATTCCGTTCCAGGCGTATATGATTCCGCTGTTCAAAGAGCTCAGAATACTCGGCCTGTACGGCAGTCTGGCGGGACCTATCATGATTTATGTCGCCGGTGCCGTAGGCTTCGGATGCCTGCTCTATACCAGCTTCGTCAAGGGTATTCCACGGGAGATTGAAGAAGCGGCAGAGATTGACGGGTGCTCCCGCTACGGGATTTTCTGGAGAATCGTCTTCCCGCTGCTCGGACCGGTTACGGCAAGTATGGTGGTGCTGAACGGTCTGGGGATCTGGAATGACTTCCTGATGCCGATGCTGGTGCTGCCTTCCGGCCAGGCCAAGACGATGGTAGTAGAAATCTACCGGTATATCGGGGAATTCTCCTCGCGCTGGGATATGATTTTTGCCGGAACCGCCATGTCGGTGGTGCCTGTGCTAATCGTGTTTATCTTCCTGCAGAAGTATTTCGTTAAGGGAATTGCGTCAGGGGCCACCAAAGGGTAAGAGGTGTGTGTTCTCCTGGGGTAAAATAAAGAAACTCCGTGGGCCATTGTTAATGGTTTGCGGAGTTTTTGTGTATAGGGATTATATCTGGGGGAGTCCGCCCCCGGTGATTCGTGAGTCACTGATTCGGTGATTGGTGATGCGCTGGTTGCTAATTCGCTGGTTCGTGCTTCATGCGCCCTCCATGCGCCTTCTCGGTGACCTTGCATCTGAAGCAGACTGAGATTAACGGAATCTCAGTCCTTATCACCGCCAGTTGGAGACTAATGCAGACCCGTCAAGTTCATGGTGACGACATACGCAGTTGATGAGTTCAGCCTTGAATCATCTTTAATGTGAAATTGTGTTCATACCGGTGTCATATAGGTGGCAGGATTCAGCGAATCACCTTCAATAATAATCGCAGTCAATCCCGAATCCGTCCGTGTCTCATGCCATTCATCCTGCGCCCAGAAGACAGCCTGGCCTGCCTGGACAGCCGTGAATTCCTCTTCCTCGCCCCGGACATATCCTTCCCCGCTCATAACCAGCAGCAGCTGCGGACATGCCGCCTGATGATAACCGATCACTCCCTGCGGGCCCAAATATACGCAGCCGATATGCGTTTTTCCATCCGTCTGGATAATCCGGGATAAAATGAAGTCGGAGCTGAAGGCTGAGATTGGCTTGCCGGTGTCCTGGTTGAAATGGTATATCTTCATTCTGTGCCTCCCTGCGTATTAGCGGATAACGCTTTGCCGTCTGTCTTCCCCGGTTCCTCCGTAAGCTGGCGGTAGCCCATGGGGGGCAGGCCGGTCCAGCGCTTGAACTGCTTGCTGAAATGGGAGACATCACGGTAGCCGAGCCGGTAGGCGATACTCTCCACTGACAGGCTGTTATCCAGCAGCAGCAGCTTGGCATGGCGGATAATCAGGTCAGAGAGATACTGCCTCGGCGGCAATCCGTAGATTTGCCGGAAGGCGCGGTTGCAGTGATTCGGGCTGTAGCCAAGCCTTGCGGCGATGTCTTCAATGCTTCCGGCCCGGCTGCCGGTTGCCGCAGCGGTGAATACGGATTCCTGCAGCAGTCCTTCGATGGCATTCGCCAGGGCAACGGTTTTCTCCGTAACACCGGGCAGTGTGCTCCGGGCAGGGGAGGGCAATGCAGCCAGCACCCAGCTGCTGAGTGCGGTGAACAGCTGCAGCGAAGCATTGAGCGTCACCAGCCGGCCCCGCTGGGCATCGCTGGCATCAGGGAGGATCGTCGAGCTGATAATTGCATCGAGCGAAGAACGGATCGCCTGCAGCTCCGGAGTGTCGCCGCTTAGGCTGACGGTGTCCATCGTCATCAGGGAACGGCGCAGAACCAGATCATCAATGTCGAAATGCAGGCAATAATAGGTCATTTCATCCTCTGAAACCGTACCCAGGCTGGAATGCAGGACACTTGGGCGGATGAACAGAATGTCGCCGCTGTGCTGGATGTAAGACTGCCCGCCTACGTTCATTTGCTGCGAACCCTGCAGGACGATATTGATCTCGAACATCGGATGGGTGTGGGCCGGATATTGCCACTCCCTGTTCACCTTGCGCCAGTGGGCAGCGAATATATGAAAGGCAGCCTGTATATCCGGGGACATCCGGCCGTCCATGGAATGCTGTGTGCCGGGATCTAATACGTTCATACTCAACCTCTTTTTCACTAAAAGTTGGCTCTATTATAGCATAGGCCGCCGCGTCCGATTGATTTGTCCAAATAATTGGCGGCTTTACGCCTGTTGCATAAGCCGGGCCGGCGCTAACATAGAGCTATGAGCCCGGTACTGCCGGGCCACAGCCTGGAGGGAGTGCATTTACGATATGCCGACAAATCAGTTTTTTAATGCCCATCATTCACCGATTGGTTCATTTTCCAGCTTCACTCTGGGGTTTAAGGGAGCGTCCGGCGGTTTTGACCTGGAAGCGGGTAAGCCGCCGAGACAGAATATATATATTGGCCTGGAACGCAAGGATGGCCGCGGCTTCGATACCTTGCCTTTCCATGAGCAGGGCAGTGACGATGAGAGTAAGCGCTATGACATCGAGAACCCTGATCCGAACCCGGATAAACCGCAGATTCTTTATCATTACGCGGACGAAGAGATCACCCGCGATTTCCGGCTGGCTACGGACAGCTGGCAGGCCGGGGATCTGACCTTCCGTATTCTCTCCCCGGTCCGGCCGGTTCCGGACCCGGAAACAGCTGCAGATGCGGAGCTCAAGGAAGTGCTGCTGCCTGCGGTATTGGTAGAGCTGGAGGTTGACAATACTTCGGGCGATTCTGTCCGCCGGGCCTTCTTCGGCTTCCAGGGGAATGATCCGTATAACGCTTTGAGACGCTTTGAGGGCAGCCAGGCAGAGCTGACCGGTGTCGGCCAGGGGCGGTTCCTGGCGATAGCAGCGGAACAGGGGAGTGTCAAGTCCGCTATGCATTTCACCATGGAGGATATTCTGACAACGGAGCTGGAGGAGAACTGGACCTTCGGACTGGGCCAGGTTGGAGCTCTGGTTATGGATGTGCCCGCAGGAGAGCGCAAGGTCTACCGGTTCGCAGTCTGCTTCCACCGGTCCGGCTATGTAACCTCGGGAATGGATGCCGGTTATTACTATAACCGCTATTACAGTAATGTAGAGGCGGTAGCGGAATATGCGCTGTCCCATTTCGATCAGCTGAAGCAGCAGGCAGTGCAGGCTAACTCCATGCTGGAAGGAACAGGGCTCAGCGAAGACCAGACATTTATGCTGGCACATGCCATCCGCAGTTATTATGGCTCAACCGAGCTGCTGGAGTACAAAGCCCAGCCGTTCTGGGTCGTGAACGAAGGCGAATACCGGATGATGAACACATTCGATCTTACGGTGGATCAGCTATTCTATGAGCTGAAGATGAATCCGTGGACCGTACGCAATGAGCTGGATATGTTCGTGGACCGGTACAGCTATGTGGATACTGTCCGTTTCCCGGGAGACGTGGCCGAATATCCGGGCGGGCTCAGCTTCACCCATGATATGGGGGTAGCCAATGCCGTCTCGCGTCCAGGGTATTCCTCATATGAGCTGTACGGCATCGACGGTTGCTTCTCGCATATGACCCATGAGCAGCTGGTGAACTGGATTCTTACTGCGGCGGTATATCTGGAGCATACAGGTGACCTCAGCTGGATGGAACGCAACCTTACAGTACTGGAGAGCTGCCTGCAGAGTATGCTGAACCGGGATCATCCGGACCCGGCGAAACGAAACGGTGTGATGGCCCTCGACAGCTCGCGGACAATGGGCGGCGCGGAGATTACTACGTACGACAGTCTGGATGTGTCACTGGGCCAGGCGCGCAACAATATTTACCTTGCGGGTAAATGCTGGGCAGCGTATTTGGCGATGGAGAAGATCTTCCGCGATAACGGCAATACGGAGCTGTCACAGACTGCCGGCAGACAGGCAGAGCTCTGCGCAGCAACCATTGTGGGCAGTGTTACCGAGGGCGGCTATATCCCGGCGGTAATCGGAGAAGGCAATGACTCGAAGATTATTCCGGCGATTGAAGGCCTCGTGTTCCCTTACTTCACCGGCTGCAAGGAAGCTTTGGAGCGCGGGGGGCGGTTCGGCGAATACATCGCGGCGCTAGACACGCATCTGCAGGCCGTGCTAGTTGAAGGGGTGTGCCTGTTCGAAGACGGCGGCTGGAAAATCTCCTCCACCAGCAATAACAGCTGGCTGAGCAAGATTTATCTGTGCCAGTTCATCGCCAGACAAATTCTTGGTCTGGAGTGGGAGGACAAAGGCCATGCAGCCGATTCGGCACATGTAACCTGGCTTACGCATCCGCAGCTCTCGATCTGGAGCTGGAGCGACCAGATTATCTCCGGCGAGATTACCGGCAGCAAATATTATCCGCGCGGAGTGACGGCGGTCTTGTGGCTGGAGGAGCAGCGGGTGTAATCGTATTGGAGCCTGAATCATTCCGGAATAAGATTCGTGAGGAAGCCCGAAAAATTTTAGAACGCTACTGACATAAGGCTGTCAGTAGCGTTGTTTTATTATCGGGTATGTAAACATAAAGGAGTATAGGAAGGAGGGTATTTTGTGAATTTTGCTTCTGTACGCATCATTACCGACGATGTGAATCGTCTCGCCGAGTTCTATGAAAAAGTCCTGTGTGTTTCGGCGGTGCACCCCGCGCCTGTTTTTGCCGAACTCGTTATGCCGGCATGTACCCTGGCAATCGGCCACTCCCAAACGGCGCAGCTATTCGGCGCGGGTTCCGTAGTGGCAGCGAGCAATCACACTGTCATCATCGAGTTCCGCGTCGACGATGTCGAAGCCGAATACGCACGCTTGAAGCCAATTGTCTATGATTGGGTAAAAGAACCGACCACGATGCCGTGGGGAAAACCGTTCTATGCTGTTCCGTGATCCCGACGGCAACCTGGTAAACCTCTTCGAGCCGGTGACCGAGGAAGCGATTAAACGGTTTAGCGGCAGGCATTGATTAATCATGTCAGCCGAAACGCAGATAGGCTTTGAGCGATTTGGCCTCTCAGTATCATTGGTCCACCACTGGCTCTCCGGTACAAAGTCGTTAAAAGAAGGGTCATCGATTGTCGCCGAGCAGAGCAACTTTACTTTATTCCTCGAAGGCGATGCCGGCAGCTTTTAAATGTCCATAGGCAACGAGTCTGCTGAACTGAGAAGCAACTTCACCCGCAGGAATAGACAGATCGTTTTTAACCCACCAAATGATAATCCCCATGAAAGACGATACAAGGTATTCGAACAGCAAATCCTTGGACAGCACTAAAGAGAAATTTGCCGCTGTCGGATTCCACCCCTCATTTAGTTTATCTTTAATGATTTTCTCCATTTTTGCGCGGAACGGATAGATTCTATTCTCTTCAATTAGCATGGCGTAGTAAAAAGAGGTGTTATGCGAAATGTGTTCCAGTATAGTTTGCATGATTGTCTCGAGTACAGAAATATTGTAAGGATTCATGCTGATTGGACAAAGAATGACTGCATTTTTTAATTCGCCCAATAACTCATCCATATAGGTATTTAATAAGTCAGGTTTATTTTCGTAATGGAGATAAAAGGTGTTTCGATTGATCATAGCCCGATCGGCAATATCCTGGATTGTTATTGCTTCATATCCCTTTTCTTGAATAAGCGCAATAAACGCCATTCGAATCGATTGTTTAGTGCGCAGTATTCTTAGATCGGTTTTCTTGTTCATTATTTTCGCTCTCCTATATTAAATTAGAGTCGTTAAGCGACAAAGTGATATGAATTGTATGTTATCCCTCAAAACAAAAAATATTGAATATTGAACGTAAAGTTCATCTTAATTATAATGAGCGAAGGATAAATAAACAACATAACGTTCATTATTTATCTAATGCCTATAAACTCGTGATTGAAAGAGGTGAATACCATTTATTGTTAGGCCTAGTAAGGTAACTGTTGAGATAATAAGGAGGATATTCTAATGACATTAAACAATCAAAATGAGTTAGTTCTAAAGGCTAAAGCAGTGCTGGAAAGTTTAGAGAGCGGTAATCCCAAGGCGATTACGAATTACATTCATCCGGATCAATATGTTCAGCACAACCTTGCCTTATCCAATGGCCGTGCAGCCATGCTTGGTGCACTTGATCATTTAAAGGAGATAGGTACAAAGGTGAGCATTAAGCGCATTTTAGCCGATGGAGATTATGTTGCCCTTCATTCCGAATATGATTTTTTTGGACCTAAAATTGGCTTTGATATTTTCCGTTTTGAGAATGGACTGATCGTTGAACATTGGGACAATCTGCAAGATCGGGTGGAAAAGACACCAAGTCATCATACGATGATTGACGGACCGGTCATGATTAAGGATATCGACAAGACTGATGCGAACAAAGTAGTTGTCAAAAGCTATGTCGAGAATATATTGCTTGGGAAGAACCCGGACCTGCTTACCTCTTACTTTGCCGGAGATCAATACATTCAGCATAGTCCACATGTTGCAGATGGCCTTTCCGGCCTCGGTGCTGCATTGCAGGGTCTTAAGGAGAAGAATATTGAGTTTCAATATACTCAGGTTCATCAGGTTATCGGACAAGGCGATTTTGTGCTTACGGCGAGTGAAGGTCTATTTGATGGTGAACCTACTGCTTTCTACGATTTGTTCCGTGTTGAGGACGGGAAAATCGCCGAGCATTGGGACGTAATCGAGGCCATATTGCCTGTGGAAAAACGAAAGAATTCGAACAGTAGATTTTGAGATTAGATGAAAACAAATGAGCTTATTAAAAAACAAACTAATAGTTACATTACCCATTATCGTTATTGCAGTCATCTTCATTTTTAGTCTGGCTATGATTCCTAGCATCAATCCTGCTCCACATAACTTGCCCATTGCCATTGTGAATGAGGATCAAGGCTTAACGGCTCCAAAAGTAAATATAGGCGAGACGATAGTGTCTGATATTCAGTCAGAAATCTTGGCAAATTCGGATGGAAATTCGGCGATCAAATGGATCGAAGTTGGTAGTGAAGTGGAAGCGAAGTCAGGACTCGATAACCAAGACTATTACGCTGCATTGGTGATTCCCAAGGATTTCAGCGAGAGGCAGGCATCGCTTATGACGCTGGACCCTTCTTCACCCCGGATGCAGATGTATATCAACCAAGGTATGAATGCATCGGCATCTAGTGTGGCAGGGCAAATGCTAAACCACGCGGTTGATGCTATAAATAAGAAGCTGTGTGCTGAGCTATTAGAAGCTATTGATCAGAAGGGCGCTATGCTCTCGACAAAACAAGCCGCTGCTTTAGCTTCGCCAATCGTTAGCGAAATCATCAATGTGAATGCAACCGGTACGCATAGTGCAAACGGGAATTCACCGGTTTTGATGTTACAACCTTTGTGGATGGCCTGTCTAATCGGAAACGTAATTTTCTTGCTTGTCAAAAATAAACAAAATTACGTCAATCGTAATGATCGGCTTTGGGCGAATATAGTCCAATTCCTTTGGGGAGCAATCATTGCTTTGGCAGCTGGCTTTAGCTTCACTTGGTTTGCTGGAAGATGGGGCGTACACACTCCTCATTTCACGGATACCGCTTTATTCTTGGCAATTGCTTATTTAGCATTTTTCCTCATGATAGCTGCTGTTTTCTCCTGGATTGGGTTAAAAGGCATGATTATTTTTGTGCTGTTGCTGTTCTTCGGTGCTCCACTCCTTAGTTCCGCGCCAGAGTTATTATCTCTGTTTTACCGTGATTGGATACTGTCATGGCTGCCGATGCGCTTCATGGTTGATGGGCTACGAGAGTTGTTGTTCTTTGGACAAGGCCTGAGTATGAATCATCCGACATTCGTCTTAATCTGGATCGCATTTGGCAGCCTGTTGGTCTTACTTTCATCTACCTTTAAGGGTTCACGAAAACCAGAGCAGAAGAAAGAGGCGCCGCGATAAATGCGGCCTACTCATAACCGATGAAAGGGGCTGTCCCAAAAGCCAAGATATGGCTGGGACGCCCATTGTTTTTAGAGTCGGATAGACGGTTGCGCTAGGTGAGGACGCTGCGCGAACGGACCGTTGTTCCAATCGCTGTGCTCTCCAGATTTTTTTCATTTCCCTTAGCGGTGAAAATCCGGAGACCAAGGCGACCGCTACCGCTTTTCCACAATCAGTCCGTCCTCTCCGCTGTTTAAGCGGGAAATATACGACAATCCTTCTAAAAATCATAAAAAAAGAAACCTTTCTTTGGTAAAATGGAAGTGCGACCAACCATTTCAAAGGAGAGGTTTCTTTTGTATATTCAATATACCATGGACCAACTTTGTTTGCCAATGGATCTGGAAGAAGACATTCCGGAACATCACCTCGATCGCGCTCGTTAACACAGCCGTCAATCGACTGGACGACTCCATCTTTGACGATGCCTATCCTGGTGGCGGCCGTGACAGCTACCACCCTAAAATGCTCACCAAAGTCATTATCTTCACTTACACTCAGCGAATAGTTTCGTCTCGCCAAATCGCCAAAGCGGTACGGGAGAACATTCCCTTCATGTGGCTGGCCGGACGGCAGCGACCCGACTTTCGCACTCTTAATCGCTTCCGTTCCCAGCGGATGAGAAATGTCCTCGAAACGGTATTTACCGCCGTGCTTCAGTTTCTGGCTGACAAAAAATATGTGTCTCTGGGGCATTATTTTGTGGACGGCAAGTGGCAGAGCACCAAGAAGAACAGGAGTTCCAGGGAAAGGACCTCACCGAGCTCGGTGAATCTTACGAGATGAATTGTGAGAAGCTGGAAACCCTGACCCGGGGGCTGGAGTCTAAGCTCCTGGACAAACCCAAAGATAAACCCCTGAAAAAAGCCGTTCGGAAGCTTCGGAAGGATTTACTGCCCCGATTACTAAAGTACGAACACTACCAAAAGCTGCTAGGGGACCGGAACAGTTTCAGCAAGACCGACCCGGATGCGACTTTCATGCGGATACAAATCGGAATGGAAAACCAATTTATTTTAGTCTACAGTCTACACCCGAGACCGACGGACACCCGTTGTTTACAGCCACATATGGAAAAGGCGCGGCAGATCCTGGGAACTTCCCAGAACGGTGATTGCGGATGCAGGCTACGGCAGTGAAGAAAACTACGCCTACCTGGAAAAGGAAGAGATTCAGGCGGTCGTAAAATACGGCAGCTACCACAAAGAAAAGAGCAAAGCTTGGAAAGAGAATGTCGGAAAGATTGAGAACTGGACGTACGACGAAGCCGAAGACAGGTGGACCTGTCCCACCGGACGCATGCTGCATTTTCGCAAAGAAAGTATGGAACTCTTAGAGAGTGGATATGAAATTCGGAAACGTCATTACCGAAGCCAAAGCTGCGAAGGCTGCGAAGGCTGTCCGTTGAAGGAACGCTGCACCAAGGCTGCAGGAAATCGGGAAGTGGTTGTCAGTCTGGAGAGGCTGCGGTACCAGAAGCAGGCTCGGGACATCCTGCGAAGCGAGGAAGGCTATGCTCTGGCTGTACGCCGAATGACGGAACCGGAAAGTGTATTTGGACAACTGAAGAATAACCGGGGCTTCCGGCGCTTTTGGCGATGCGGCATGGAAAAAGTGACGCTTGAGGTCGGTTGGCTTTCGCTTGCGCACATTCTATTGAAGCAAGCTGCAAATGACCAAAAACAAAGAGCAACAATTCTCCAGTGACGGGAGAATTGTTGCTCTTTTGAACGGTTTTGAAAATGAGAAGGATTTGCCTCTACTCGTAGAAAAACTACTTTTGGGACAGTCCCTTAAAGCGATATTCCGCGTTGAGGCCTCTAAGCAACGTTCTTCTGGAACTCAGCCATGAAGAACACTCCCGTCAAGAAACTCACGGCTATAGATGTCGGAAATCTGTCAGTTGCCCTGAACAATCGGAATAAAAACTTACAAGCTTTTTTTGAATCCGGAATGGAGCAACAGATTTTCAACAGATTGAATGCCGTATTGTTTATGGTTCAAGATGACGCTGTGCTGCGGCGCTTTATCGAGCCATCATTTTCGATTCAGTATGATATCACCTTGAAACAAGCAATTATGGATTACCACCACATGAAGCAGTATCAATTGCTAAAACCCGAATACCTGAAGATGATACACAACTCCAATATGGAGGGGGAAATCGTTCATATTTTGCAAACCATCTCATAAGGGACATTGAGTATATTAAAATCACAAATTGATTGGCAACATAAGAATACCAATAGAGAAGGGTAGACGAGAGAACAGAGATTCACAGAGTCTAATGTCTTCGGCTTAAATCAAAAAACGCGCCTGAACCATAGTGGTTTTGCGCGTTTTGTCGGGGACGAATACGGTGTCAGGACGGAATGTTCATAGCGGTCTGAATATTATTCAGATCGAGTTGAATTTGCTCTGGAATATGGTAAGGATGGTAAAGGTTCCGCTCTATCATGTAGATTGATATTTTTTCATAGGAGTCTATGGCTTCGTCGAGCTGTTTCATCAAAATTTGCTTGATTTCTGGGGTGGCACATTCGGTCACGGCCATAGCGTAGTTTCTGACCCCGCTCTTTGCGTTCATCAGAAAATCCATTGCGATCACGTCGTCGGTTAACGTATGAAGCCCTGTCATGTGTTCTAAGATTGGGTTCATGCTATCATCTCCTATAGGTTCACTTTAGACAGAACTCCACCGAGCTCCTGAAGCTGCTGCTGTGATAATTGCACATCTTGCTGCAAAATTTGTAAGAGCTCCGGGTCGGTTACCAGAGCTTGCATAGTTTTGGATTTGGTCAAGCAAACGGTCTTGAACGCAGCTATCTCATGAACCTCCAGCATCTCATGCAAAGCATAATTGGAATTCATTTGGACTGTCCTCCCATATATCTCTCCATATTCAAGGCTTTAAGACGACTTTGATGCAATCGTCCATTTTCGTATCGAACACTTCATAGCCGCGCTTGGCCTCGCTGAGCGGAATGACGTGCGTAACAATGTCTCCAGGGTCAACTTTGCCCGAAGTAACCAACTCGTACATATACGGCATGTAGTGAATGACCGGAGCTTGTCCGGAACGGATATTCACGTTGCGCTGCATGATATCGCCGAGCGGGAATCCGTTATAGCGCCCACCGTATACTCCAGTGACTTGGATGGTTCCGCCTTTGCGGACAGCCTGAGATGCAATGATAAATGCGCTCATAGTGCCGCCCTGCAGTTTCAAACCGCTGGCTAGAAATTCGAGATCGCTCATCTTGCCGTCCATTCCTACAGCATCAATTACGACATCGGCGCCGCCTTTGGTCATTTCCTTGAGAGTGTTGCCGATATTCTTATCCTGTTCGAAGTTTACGATTTCCACATTGTTCGTTCGCTTCGCATGCTGTAAGCGATAATCGACATAGTCGACGGCAATGACCCGCTTTGCTCCTTTCAGCCAGCAGAATTTCTGGGCCAGAAGTCCAACCGGACCGCAGCCAAGCACGATGACTGTATCTCCATTTTTTACGCCGGCATTATCTACGCTCCAGAACGCCGTCGTCATGGCATCAGCGATCAAGCTTAGCTTCTCGTCCGGTTGTTCGCAGCTTTCGGGAATTTTGAAGTGGGTAAAATTTGCAAACGGAACCCGTAAATATTCGGCTTGCCCTCCAGGGTATCCGCCGGTCGTTCCGGAGTAGCCAAAATATGCGCCCATATCCCCGTGTTCATTTGAGTTGTCACATTGGCTTTCAAGATGATTTTTGCAAAAAAAGCATTCTCCGCACGCGATGTTGAACGGGATAATCACACGATCGCCCTTCTTAACCTTTGTCACGCCGGGGCCTACTTCTTCTACGATCCCCATCGGTTCATGCCCGATGACATAGTTCTCCTGAAGGTTAGGGATCATCCCGTGAATAAGGTGAAGGTCAGAACCGCAAATAGCGGTACTGGTGATCTTTACGATCATATCGTCCGGTTTCTCAATCTTCGGATCCGGTACCTCTTTGACCACGACATTTTTAATCCCTTGGTACGTTACAGCCTTCATGCTCTATGTCCTCCAATATGTTCATCTGGGGTACGGTCAAACATCCCTTTACGTGACGTATCATCCGGGAACAAATTCATCTGCCCGATCATCACCGTGTTATTCGCTGAAAGTTGGTCTAATTGGTACTGTTCGTTAAGCTCGTAAGGATGGAACCATTTTTTACGAATCATGAGCTCTGTAATTTCCTGGTGCATTGCAATCCCCTGCTTAAGATGATTGTGCAGCAGCGCTCTTACATCCGGAGAAGCCGCTTCCGTTAGGGCGATGGACATATTTCGTACACCTTCCTTGGCACGAAGAAGGAAGTCCATTGCAAAAGTCATGTCTGCCATTTCCGGCATATTTAGTGAATTAATCGGGTCTAAATAATCCGCATTCATTGGCGTTCCCCTTTAATGTGTGATAGGTGTCGGGCTATTCGGAACAGGCGCTTGGAAAGGAGCTCTTGCATAGATTGTTTGCAGCTCGGAGATCTGTTGTATGGATTGAATTACGTCTTTCTGCATTAACGCTTTCAGCTCTTGGTCAAAGACCAAGCCTTGCATAAGTTTTGACTTAGCGAGGCAGAGCGTTTTAAAGTTTAAGGCTTCATGAAGTTCCATCGATTCGTGCGGCGCTAGTGTTGGCGTATTCATTGAGATAAGATCACCTCCTTATTCTTCAACGTTAGATTTTCCGATGCATCGGATTTTATACTAAAATTGATTGCCGGAAATCCATATTGCAGCAGCAAACTCATCGCACGCTCGCTTCCTTCAGACAGCAAAGTAAAAACACTTTGTCAACTTATTCGCACGTGATATTCAAATCCGAAGCTTTGGGGAATTCCGTGAAAATATTTAATTATCCAGGCACTTGAACCACATTCAGTCATATAAATAGGTGATAGCAGCTCGAACCTGTGGAGGAGGATTTTATACAAGTGATGTTACCAAGTGAAAATTATTTCGGTAAGTTTGAGGCGGTATTTTTATTTTACGGAGCCATGCCTACAGGCGTTGCTGTTTCTGAAACCGGGCGTATTTTCATTTGCTTTCCGAAATGGGGGGACGACGTTAAATTTACGGTGGCTGAAATCGTTTGTGATACATTACAGCCTTATCCTAGTTTAGACGCTAATGTAGTAAGCCCATTCGATATCTCGACGTCTTTCATTAGTGTCCAAAGTGTCGTTGCTGATGGAAATGGTACGCTTTGGGTTTTGGATACAGGAGCTCCTAATTTCTCAGAACCCATCAAAGGGGGAGCAAAGTTAGTCGCTGTAGATTTAAACTCAAATACCATAAGAAGTGTATATACATTTACGGAAGATGTTGTCCTGCCGACCACTTATCTGAATGATGTCCGATTTGATTTTCGTGTAGGTAAAGCAGGTTATGCTTATATAACGGATTCGTCTTCCCGAGGACCAGGTGCTATTATTGTCGTTGATTTAGAAACCGGTTATGCCTGGAGACGGTTAAACGGAGCAATTTCAACTTCGCCCGATCTCTGTCTCTTACCAAAAGTTGAAGGTGAAATCCTGATGAATCGAAACAAAGACGGATCTACCTCACCCTTTAGATTGGCATCCGATGGCATAGCGATTTCCCCGGACGGCAAGATGTTGTATTTTTGTCCTCTCTCCAGTCGTCAGCTGTACTCGATTTCAACGGAAGCCCTAAGAGACCGAACGATACCGGATACGATTCTACAGTACTACGTGAAGTATTGGGGAGAAAAAGGTGCTTCAGATGGAATGATCACCGATGCAAAAGGAAACGTTTACGCTGGAGACTATGAAAACAATAGTATTCGAAAGATATTTCTGAATGGAATAATGGAAACCATCGCACATGATCCGAGAATTTTATGGCCGGATACTTTTTCTATTGGTCCAGATCAATACTTATATTTCATCGTGAACCAATTAAATCGACAGGCAAGATTTCATTATGGAAATGACCTGCGGCAGAAGCCTTATAGTTTACTCCGTATGAAAATAGACGAACTACCTGCTCCTACCATTTAGTAAATATTTCTGACATTGACAAGGTGGAAGGTGTTCAATTTGAGAAATACTTAGGTCATCTATTCCGGGCGCAAAGGTATAAGGCTGAAGTAACCAAAGCTGCTGGAGATTATGGGGTGGATCTCATTATTCAGAAGGATAACAACATCGAAGTGGTATAACAGAGGACTAACCCTTTGCCAGGTACTTTGAAATCCCTAGATTTGATGTGTTATTTATCAAGAGAAAATAGGCTATGATATGAGACGGAAGTCGCATGCTATAGCCTGTTTTTTTCAAAAGCATGACGATCCCGGTGATACCCATCAGATATATGTATAATTCAAAATCAGGAATTTTGATCATACTGTATCCTTTTCCTGACTAATCAAATTGTTTATATAAGGAACTCATTCATAATTTGAACTCATTCAAATTGAAATATTCTGAAGCAGAGTCTGGAAGTCATTAGAAAGAAGAACAGGGGCAAGTGGAATGGGGGAATTATTAAGTATTGCCCAGCGTCTGGTGAAAAAAGCACAAAGATTGACGCAATTAAAGAAGAGCGACATTCGTTGTTTTGAAGCAAGAACAAATCAAGGATTTAATAAATCATACCGATGTTTATGACACTCAGGTCTACCATCAGCAACTTAAACGTCTGGAAGCCATTACAGACCGGTGTATCTCTTCCATACTCAAACGACGACTCTTTGAAGAATGATACGGTTAAGAACTAAAAAGGAAAGGGCTTTTGTCTGATGCTACCAACACTTTAATTTCAAAGACCGATTTGATCCACGGTTGACGCAAACTATGCAATAAAAAAAGGTACAAACCTCATGATCTGTACCCGTATGAAAATGAAAATATAAAAGCAAAGAACAAAATAATAATGGCAACGGGAATTAAACTTAACACAACCCAAAATTTAGCCTGCTCACTTCTAACGCCTGTAAACCACTTGTAATAGATAAAAAGAAGAATTATTACGGTTGGAAAGAAATACAAAGATTGAAAAATATTAAACCAGTATGTATTTATATCCCAATATGCATCTGGTACAGGATGAATATTCTTATAATCTCTATCAATTTTGTTTCTGGTTATGATAAAGAAATAGGAAATAACAGAATAATAAGCCGCTAGGGTCGCCTTTATCCACCATATTAAAAACTTATTGAAAACTATTACTAAAAAGATAATTGCTAGAAATAGAAACAAACCTATGTATTTTTCTAAAATAAAAATCACCTCCAAACTATTTTATCTAATTAATGTATTTGTTTCCACTAAATTTTAATTTTTGGTTGTTGCGCCGTACGAAGATGCAGGGACAGAGAGGGGATGCAGCCCTTCTCTCCCAAAGGCAGAGTAGACGCAAAATGCGTAGTAACTAAAAAAAGAAAAGGCGTATCACCTTAATGATTACACCTGTGAGATAGATTAATCCCAAACACGTACTCTTGGAATGTTTGCCGTTCTTAAGTAATCCAGCAATTGGCCGGTATGGACTGATTCATGATATGCGACTCTTAGCAACATGTCACCCAAACTTCTTATATAACCTGAATCAGAACGATCAATTTTAATGCTTGTTAAATCTTCTTCAGAAAATAACTTAATAGATTCTAAGAAGTGATTTCTAAATGGTTCTGCAAATTTCAATTCCGCATTGACGGTAGAAAAAGGTTGTTTTTCGAAAGGAGAATCAAATACCTCCAGACTGCCTCGATTATGGATAGCGAGATGATAATAATATTCACTTTCTAGAACATGCCTAATCATCTCTATACAAGTCATTGCTTCGTTATCCGGTTTCCATATTAGTTTTTCTTGAGGAATAGATGTCCAAACTTTAATACTTCTTCTTCGTACTTCATTGAAATTTAAAATAATTAAATCAATTGAGTTCACTAATTTAGTCTCCTTTAGTTGGTGTTTAAATAATTATATACGAATGAATGTTCGAATAAAAGAAAGCAATTTTGTTTAAACATTACGTCACAGTTCGAGATTACTGGAGCGTGGACGCATACGGCACAGTAATGGTGCTAATTTATCGGAGCGTATTGGACGCAGCAGTTAAAGCTGAGTTAACCTCCGAAAGAATTGCGTGAAGTCCAATTGCCAGACAGAGTGAGCAGGTTGTTCTGCTGCGCATCCTAAACAACAAACAACGGGTCCCCCAGCATGCGGGGGCCCGCTGTTTGTTGTTATCCAATACGCAGACTAGAAAATACGGTGCTTCCAGCCGTTCAGCTTGGCGACGGCTTCGACATAGTAATAGTCGCCGTAGATCAGCGATACATCGATGAAGGAGTCGCCGCTGCCTGTACCATGCAGCAGAATCGCTTCATGCTCCGGCTGGTCCCAGGTGGCATAGTTCTCGGTCAGTGAACGCAGAATCCGCTCCGCGGCATTTGCGTAGAGGCTTTTCTCGCCTAGCGGCACGATGGCAGCCAGCTCCAGCAAGCCTGAGGCAGCGATCGATGCGGCGGAGCTGTCTCGGAACATCCGCTTGTCGTCTGCCAGCCGGAAGTCCCAGTACGGCACATGATCCTCCGGAAGGGCGGAGATGAAATAATGGGCAATCCGCTTCGCGGTATTCAGGAAACGTTCATCCCCGGTGTGGCGGTAAGTATTAATGAATCCGTACAGTCCCCAGGCTGCTCCCCGGCTCCAGCAGGATTCTGCGGAATAGCCCTGGCCGCCGAAATTCTCGATATATGCGCCAGTCTCGGCATCGAAGGAGAGGATATGCTTGGTCGATCCATCCTCACGCACACCATACTGCATCGCAGTCTCCGCGTGGCTGACCGCAATATGTCTATAGCGCGGATCGCCAGTCACCTTGCTTGCCCAGAACAGCAGGGAGATGTTCAGCATGCAGTCAATGATCACCCAGCCGTGTTTGTCCTCATTCCAGGCGCGGATGAACCTGCCAACCGGATTATAGCGTGCGGCCAGGAAGTTAGCGGCCTCAAGGCCCCGGCGCAGGCCATCCTCGTCCCCGGTCAGAACGTTCTTGATTACGGCTGTAGGCAGGAACTGAAAACCAACATCATGATGCAGCTCCACGGTCGGCTTAACGAACCATTGCTCCAGCGTCTCATCCCAGTGCCAGGCCGCATTCTTATAGTGGTCCTTGCCGGTCATATCATGCATAATCCAGAGCATCCCCGGCCAGAAGCCGGTCGTCCACCAGTCGGAGGCGATATCATCGAACTTACCGTCTTCTCCGGCGAAATGCGGACATTTTCCGCCGATCTGCTCTATCATCCGCGTAACCTTCGTATCCAGCCGGTTCATAACTTCCTGCCAATATGCTGTACTCATCACTGATGCCTCCATTAATTAGAATATGGCCTCAGTATAGCGTCCTATGATTATGGAAAGTTGCACTTTGATATGAAGAAATATCGTTATATTGTCATTTATCTACATGTTCCCCTTCCGGTATTTCAGCGGAGTGGTCCCGAGGACCCGTTTGAACAGCTGATTGAAATAGGAGGCGTTCGGGAATCCGACGGCGATGCCGATCTGCTCCACAGGCATATCGGTCGTTCCGAGCAGCCGGCAGGCCTGCTTGAGCCGCCTGGCAGTGAGATAGTCAACCAGGCGGCCGCCTGTCTCCTGATGGAAGATCCGCGAGACATAGGATTTCGACAGATGAGTCTCCTCCGCAAGCTGATCCAGATTAACCTCTTCCTGATAATGAGCCTCAATCCAGTTCATGATCTGCTCCGAATAGCGGAGATTCCGGCGTTCTCCGGTATGGATGACCGATTGCTCGCCTGTTCCGAGACAACTGAGCAGCTGCAGGAGCAGCATCGAGATATCCTCAGGGTCTTCCTCAGACGATTTCATCCTTAATTCATTGTAATTCTGGTAGAACCATTCTATGGTTTCAATCCGGTTCCCGAGATCAAAGCCGCAATACGGGTTGCTCCCCTGCCAGAGAGCAGAGAAGACCGCTTTGCGCTTGCTGAAGCCCTGCAGCAGATTCTCGGCAATATGGGGGTCTAGATAGAAGATCGTGCGTACGAATGGACACTCAGGTGAAACTTCGGAATAGATCCGGTGCAGCTGGTACGGCTGGAAAAAAAACAGCATGCCCGGCCGGATATCATACATCTGCTGATTGACCACAATGCTGCCCTGTCCGCCGTGTACGAACATGATTTCACAGCACTGGTGCCAGTGGTAATATCCCTTGTAATGATCGTCGGTATAGATACGGTAATCCCAGATCAGAGACTGCCGGTTCGCAAACAGAACAGGTTCGAATAGCTGTTTCATAACGCTTTGCTAACGCCTCCAACATGACAAAATACAAACATTTTATTATAACCCATTATAACTTTCTGTTCTCCCGGGCGCTACAATAAAAACAGGGGTTCTTCTAAGAATCCAATCGGTGCAATCCAATCTGTAACTTACATTAACCAGGGGGTAACATTTATGGCTCCAACCATTGTCAATCCGGTGCTGACCGGCTTTCATCCCGATCCGTCTTTCCTTAGGGTGGGCGATGATTATTATATCGCAACCTCAACCTTCGAATGGTTCCCCGGTGTAGAGATTCATCATTCCCGTGATCTGGTGCACTGGCATACGCTCACCCGTGTGCTGACCGAGACCTCACAGGTGGACCTGCGCGGCAACGGAAGCTCCGGCTCCATCTGGGCGCCGGCACTATCCTATGACAACGGCTTGTACTACCTGCTGTTTACGGATGTGAAGTCCCGCTCCAGTGTGTATAAGGATCTGCATAACTACCTGATTACGGCTACCAGTCTTGAAGGGCCCTGGAGCCCGCCGGTGCGGCTGAACGGCAGCGGGTTCGATCCGTTCCTGTTTCATGACAGTGACGGACGCAAATGGCTGCTGAATATGCGCTGGGATTTCCGGCAGAATCACAGCAATTTCTCCGGTATCGTGATGCAGGAGTATAACCATGAAAGCGGCAGGCTGACCGGCCCTATTCATGAAATATACAAGGGGACTCCGACAGGTGTAACGGAAGGCCCGCAATTGTACAAGCGCGGAGATTACTACTATCTGCTGGTTGCTGAAGGGGGCACCGGAGTGAATCATATGGTCACGATGGCCCGCAGCCGCAGCCTAACCGGACCTTATGAGACCGATCCGGATTACCCGGTCATGACTACGGCTCATGATCTGACCTATGCCTTCCAGCAGGCAGGGCACGGCTCACTGGTGGAGACGCAGTCCGGGGAATGGTATATGGCTCATCTGTGCACCCGCCCGATCCCGGGTACGGGCAAGCTGAATCCGCTGGGCCGGGAGACGGCGATCCAGCACTGCGTCTGGACCGAGGACGGCTGGCTGCGCCTGGCGCATGGTGGGAAGCTGCCGGCCCTGCGGACCGAAGCGCCGGAGCTTCCCCCGCACCCGTTTGATGCCTTGCCGGAGCGCGATGATTTTGACGGCCACGTGCTGGGTTATCCTTACCAGAGTCTGCGCGTGCCGTTCGAGGAGTCGTGGGTAAGCCTGCAGGAGCGTCCCGGCTTCTTGCGGCTGCGCGGCCGGGAATCCCTGGCATCGCTGTTTGACCAGAGTCTGATCGGGAGGCCGATTCAGCATTTCGCCTGCACCGTAACTACCTGCCTGGAATTCAAGCCGGACAGCTTCATGCAGATGGCCGGACTGGTGCTCTACTATGATGACAAGGACTACTATTATCTGCGTGTAACGGCGGATGAACTCAGAGGGGTAGCTTTAGGAGTCGTAATGTGTCAGGCCGGCAAATATGGGGAAATTTCCTCCATGCAGATTTCGGTGAAGGACTGGGAACGTTACTATTTGAAGGCAGAGATTAACGGCAGAGATATTATGTTCTACGCTTCACCGGACGGGGAGGTCTGGACGGCGATGTGTACGCCGCTTGATTTCGGCACCCTCTCGGATGAGCATGGCGGCAAGCTGGGCTTCACCGGCTCTTATGCCGGAATCTGCGCCCAGGATCTGGACCAGCAGGCGAAGGCGGCGTATTTTGACTACTTCGAGTATACAGGCCTGTACTTCTGAGGCGGGCATAGCCTATAGCTATACAGCTTATGAGGCAGCCGTACGCTGTCTCACTTTATATACAATCAGCATAATCAGCGGCAGCACGAGCGAAAGCGTGAGATCCCAGTCTACCCAGTAGTCCGGGATCTCTTTTACATAGAATATTAAGTTCTTGGCGATGAGCTGGGAGAGTCCGTAGATCAGGAAGGCCACAGGGAAGATAAGCGGACGGTGGCTTTTTAATTTGAATAACTGGGCGGTTCCGAGAACGAAGGCATAGAAGTAGAGCGCTGTTTTGAAATAGGTTGTGATAATCCACGCCGTAGCCATCAATGCTTCAAGACGCTGCAGAAAGTTGCCTATATTAATCTTCTGGGCCAGGATATAGGCTGCATAGAAATTATGCTCTGAGAAATAGACGCCGAGAACGGTCAAAGAGAGGAACAGAATCAGATTCAGACCCAGCGCCCCAAGGATGAGGGCAAGGAAGATATCCCGGTTGATCTTACGGCTCTTGCGGGTGTAGGGATAGACCATGAAAAAAACACATAATTCCCCAAACGGATAAAACACGCCGAACAAGACAGCATGCAGCATATCCGGAAAAGGCGTATTCAGAATGGGCTGGACTCGCTCCAGCTGGACCTGCGGAAATAAGAGCACCATCAGGCAAACGAGGAATAAAGCGAACAGCGGAAAAAACACCTGAGCCGCTCTGCCGACCGTCTCAAGGCCCAGACGCAGCCCGTAGACAAGTATAACAATACTCATGAACCGGATGACACCGCCCGGAGTTCCCTCATAGATCTGAGTACACATGAAGTCCTCGATCTCTCTGACATAGGTAGAGGCCGCGATGATGAAGAAGAACAGATAATATACGCCTACCGCACTGCCAATCCACTTCCCCAGAATCTGCTGGCTGAGCTCAATAATGTTTTTGTCCGGATTTATATTCGCAACAGTGACGAACAGGAAGACCAATGCGATTCCCGGCGGAATGCTGATCAGGGCAGCAATCCAGGCATCCTGATGAGCTACAGCAGTCATGGCTGCCGGGTAGACTAGGGCCATATCCCCAATAAAAGTGAAAAGTCCGAGGATTACCATCTGCGCCGTACTGATCCGATCTTTTTCAATACTCATGTCTATCCTCCATTTACACCTTACTATAGCCCGCAGGTTATATCTTTCCGGAAACCATCTTAGTATGGCATCTCCTTCCAGAATTATGTGTTTCAAGCGATGGCAACGATTCAGGAATAATTATCAAGCGGTGCTACCAAACTACAACAGAGTGAATGGATAGGGAAGGGTGGAGGGGAACGAAATTGAAAGATGCGGTTAACGGTGAGTTATCCTGCCGGCTGGAAGACAATGATGATCACTTGTACAAGCTGCTTGGGCAGAGCTCAGATCTGGTGCGGAAACGTCTGCAGCTGGGGGAACGTACGGAGCTTGCTATTTTTTATATCGATGGTCTGATAGATACACAGCTGCTGCATAACTCAATTCTGTACTCGCTCCAGGAGGGCCGGGTTTCCGGTCTGCTGGAAGAACTGGTTCCTGACGGCAAAATAGAGATGCTGAGAAAACGCGTGCTTATGGCCGGCGATCTTACTGTGATCCATGACTATAAGAATTTCGTTCACGATTTGTTATCCGGGAATGTGATGCTCATGGTGGAGGGGAGCGCTTCAGCGCTGCGGATCGGACTGCCCGGCTGGGAAGACCGCAACGTGAGTGAACCAATCTCGCAATCTGTGGTCCGGGGACCCATGGAAGGCTTCACAGAGAATCTCAGAACGAACACTGCTTTAATCCGCCGCAAAATCAAAGATAGCCAGCTGTGGCTGGAAACCATCCAGATCGGCCGCGTGACGCAGACCAGTGTGTCGATTATGTATCTCAGCCACATCGCGAATGAAGAGCTGGTGCAGGAGGTTAAGCGGCGCCTGAACAGCATTGATACGGACAGTATCCTGGAGAGCGGCTATATCGAAGAGTTCATTCAGGATACGGCGGCGACGCCTTTTCCCACGATTTATAACAGTGACCGTCCCGACACCATTGCTGCAGGGATATTGGAGGGGAAGGTGGCAATCCTGGTCGACGGGACGCCTTTTGTACTGCTTGCGCCTACGATTTTTGTATCGTTTTTTCAGTCGGCGGAAGATTACTATCAGCGGGCGGATATCTCCACATTGCTGCGGTGCGTACGGTTCCTGGCCTTCTTTGTTACCTTGTTTGCGCCTGCGTTCTATGTAGCCATTACAACCTATCATCAGGAGATGATCCCGACCAATCTGGTAATCAGTCTTGCGGCCCAGCGGGAAACAGTGCCGTTTCCGGCTTTTATCGAGGCGCTGCTGATGGAATTCACCTATGAAATCCTGCGCGAAGCAGGTGTGAGAATTCCCAAGAATGTCGGTCAGGCTGTCTCTATCGTCGGCACGCTGGTCATCGGGCAAGCGGCGGTTGCAGCAGGCTTCATCTCCTCGGCTATGGTTATCATTGTGTCGATCACAGCGATCTCAAGCTTTGTCATTCCCGAAGCAGGGATGGCCATTGCCGCGAGAATTATCCGGTTTGCCCTGATTGGACTCGCCGGGTTCATGGGGCTGTACGGAATTTTGTGCGGAGTGTTCCTGCTGGTGCTGCATCTGGTCAGCCTGCGTTCCTTCGGCGTTCCTTACATGAGTCCGATTGGCCCCTTCAGGGCGGCAGACCTTAAGGATTCCATCTTCAGGCTTCCCTGGCCGCTGCTGAAGACAAGGCCGAAGGAGAATAAAACGCAGAATCTGCAGCGGATGAACACTTCCAAGCGTGAGGAACCTTAATATGTATACAAGAATCAGGAAAGTCTTGACGACATGCATTCCCCTATTGGTGCTTCCGATGCTGCTCAGCGGCTGCTGGGAACGGAAGGAGTTAAATGAACTGGCTTTTGTGCTGGCTCTGGGGCTGGATAAAGCCGAGTCGGGCTACAAGGTATCTATGCAGGTCGTCATTCCGTCTTCGATTACATCACAGGGGGCCGGGGGTTCAGGGGCAGGCGGGGTTCCGGTAGTCACCTATGATTTTACAGTGCCGACGATCTATGAATCGCTCCGCAAGTTCAATCTGGTCAGTTCGCGTTCGCCTTATCTGGGGCATATCCGTGTACTCGTTATCGGAGAAGAGCTGGCTCGTGAAGGGCTCGGTGAAACGCTGGATGTACTCAAAAGAAGCCGCGAGCCGCGTATGGACTTCTTCATGCTTGTGGCGCGGAATACGACCGCAGAGAATGTGCTCAAAGTCCTGACGCCCCTGGACAGGCTGCCGGCGAATAAATTATTCAACGCACTGGACAAGTCCTATAAGGTCTCCGCCAAGACAGCTGCGGTTACACTGGACAAATTCATAGAGGATGCGCTCTGCGAGGGAGAGAATCCGGTGTTGACCGGAGTAGAAGTGCAGGGAAGTCCCGAGGCAGGCGGTGAGAAAATAAATATTGAACAAACCATTCCGCGTGCAAGGCTTAGCTATAATGGGGTGGCTGTATTCAAAAGGGCGAAAATGCTTGGCTGGCTGGATGACAACGAGATTGTAGGATACAACTATGTTATTGATAACGTAAGCAAAAATACAGGGCACATCAAAGACAAAGATAACGGAAGCCTGGTAATCATCGAGGCACTGTCGACTACAACCAGGCGCAAAGTGAAAATCATCGGCGGAGAGCCGCATATTTATCTGAAGGTCGAAGCTGTAAGCAATGTGGAGGAAGTAGAGGGTTCCGGCAAGCTGGATTCGGAGAACAAGATTAGACAGTTGGAGGAGGAATCGGAGGACCGGATTATTGAGCGGATGAGGCGATCGGTTGAGAAGGTCAACGAACGCTTTAATGCTGATATTTTTGGCTTCGGCCAATCCATTTACCGGTCCCACCCCCGAATTTGGGCCAAGCTGCTGGAGCAGAACAAGGAAGGCTACCTCAAAACGCTGCCTATTCATTACGATGCCAGTGTGACAATCAACCGGATCGGTACGATAGACAATTCTTTTCTTGACGATATCAAGGAGTGAGCCTGTATGTTGCTGGTGCTGTTGTTTGTCATTATAGCCGCAGGCTGTATTGCGGCGGATTTGCCCTCCCTGAAGGGCAGGGCTAAGCGGCGTGATCTTATGGTTTACGGCGTACTCTGGATTGGCGGATTGGCGGCGACGATCTGCACACTGCTGCGGATTCAGGTCCCAAGCCCGCTGCTGCTCATTATAGTCATCTACAAGCCGATCAATGATCTCGTGGCATCATGGTTCTAACCCGTTGACCCGGGAGCGGGATGAGAGGACCGCCCAGCTGTGCAAAAATTCACTTTGAAAAGGTAACAATTATAATATAATCCCAATAATTAACTCGGGCTGGAATATCAGCGAGGTGAAAGGCGGGATGCAAAGTGGAGAACAATCAGCTTCAACGGAAATACAGTGTATTTCTGGGCGTCATATTGTCGGGGTATAATGTGGCTGATAAGCTCTATGGCGCGGTTTTTATCATTTTGATGAGCTTGCGCGGCGTGGATGCCTTTCAGATAAGTATCGTGTTTGCCGTTTCTTCACTGTCCATGGCTGTCTTTGATTATCCGAGCGGGAATCTGTCCGACATCTATGGGAGAAAGCGCATGACGGCGGCCGGGTTCATAGTGTGGGGAGCGGGACTTTGGTTTTTTGCTGCTGCTGAGGGTCTCGCTTTATTCATCCTCGCCTCCATAGTGATGTCTTTGGGTGTAGCGATGATCTCGGATTCTCCCCAGGCCTGGTACATTGATCAGCTGGAAGAGCTGGGAATGCCGGATTATAAAAAAATTGCCCTGCCCCGCATCAGCGGGTTTGTCTCGGCATTTGCCATCGTCGGCGCATTGCTGGGTACGGTGAGCAGCAGCGTTCATTATGTTCTTCCGGTGGCAATTGCCGGCGTGCTGGCGGTAGGCCTGGGCATTTATACCTGGCTCAGCTTCAGCGACAACTACGGAAGCAGAACGCAGAGCAGCATCCTCAGGGAGATCTATGCCAGCTCGGCCGATTTCGCCCGCAGCACAGAGATGCGGTTTATTCTTCTGCGCAGCATCCTGACACATACCGCCTTGCTGGCCTTTCTGTTGTCCTGGCAGGTATATGGGGTGAATGAGCTGGAATTTCCGGTCAGTGCCCTCGGGGTCCTTCTGATTCTGTTCATGGGAGTAATCAGTGTATCGAGCTTCCTGGTCTCCTATCTGGCCAAAAAAGAGGTTGCTGCCGTCCGGATCATCGTCTGCGGAACTGTAATCTCTGCACTCGGACTGCTGCTGGTTGGATTGTTTCCGCATAAGGCTGTATTTATTGCCGGTCTGGTGCTGTTTGAATTCGGGCTCGGGATGGATATGTCTTCTTCAGGTGTCTGGGTACAGGATTTCATTCCCGGGGCCAAGCGGGCGACCTTCTCCTCCGGACTGTCAGCACTCAAATCACTCGCCGGGTTCCTGATTACGCTGATCCTGGGGATCATGGCCAAGAATCTCGGGTATGCCTTCATCTGGTGCTTTGCGGCCGCCTCACTGCTGGGATCCAATGTCGTGCTGCTCTATTTCAACACTAAGTATGTACGGGCAGGCAGCGGAGCAGACGGAGAGAAGACACTGGTGTCCTGATTCTGAGAGGCTTAATTTATACTATAAAAGCTAACAACAGCAGGTCTTCTTCCCGGAGATCTGCTGTTTAGCGTGTTCAGGGCAGCGGCATTACAGCCATTTCATCGCCCATGCCTCGACGGGCAGGAGCGCCGTGCCCAGCTCCTGCCCCTTGGCAGTGAGCGAATATTCCGTCCGTACCGGTCGGTCAGGAATGACCTCGCGGCTGATCAGGCCGCATTCTTCAAGCTCCTTCAGGCGCTCGTTGAGCATACGTTTGCTTAGATCGGGGATGACCGTGTGCAGCTCACTGAACCGTTTGGTGCCCTCCATTAACACATGGATGATCAGATTCACCCACTTCTTGCCGATGATATGATGGACATGCTCGACTTTGGCGAGCAAGGGCTTAAGCTCCTGTGTCATGCGGATTCCACCTTATAAAGTTATTATTAATATCCACCTTACTATAACATAGTGAAAAGTGCGTGAAAATAAGTACTTTTCGTAAATGTCGAAATGAGGTTGACGAATGGATTCTGCAGTCGTATGATGAGTGTTATAAAGTTTGTGAGTAATAATAAGTAACCACATAAACATTTGATAATTACGGGAGGAATGAAAGTGGAATCATCATCATTCGTACTATTTGGCGCAACCGGGGATTTGGCCAAACGCAAAATATACCCCGCCCTATATAACCTGTTCAAGGATGGCAAGCTTTCTGGTCCTCTCTCAGTCATTGGCCTCGGCAGAAGAGAGCTGTCGAATGAAACCTTCCAGCATCAGGTGCTGGATTCACTGCGCACCTTTTCGCGGCGTCCGGTTGAGGATTCAGCAGAGCTGCAGAATTTCCTGCTGGCTTTTGAATATAGCGTGCTGGATGTCGGACGCCCCGAAGATTATGTGAAGCTGCTGGGCCATGTGCAGCGCCGTGAGGAAGAGCTGGGACTTCCGCAGAACCGGATGTTCTATCTATCCGTCGGTCCTGAATTCTTCGGTGAGATTGCCCGTAACATTAACTTCAGCGGACTTGGTGACACGAAGGGATGGAAGCGGCTGATTATCGAGAAACCGTTCGGACGGGATCTGCAGTCGGCACGGGTGCTTAATGACAGCCTGAACGCTGCTTTTAAGGAGGAAGAGATCTTCCGGATTGACCACTTCCTCGGCAAACCGATGGTGCAGAACCTTGAGGTGCTGAAATATTCCAATCCTGTACTGCGGGCATTGTGGCAGAACCGGTATATCGAGAGCGTGCAGATTACGGCCAGTGAAACGGTCGGTGTGGAAGAGCGGGCAGGGTATTATGACAAGGCTGGCGCGCTGCGCGATATGTTCCAGAACCACATGCTGCAGCTGCTTATGATGATGGCCATGCAATTGCCCAAAGGCAGCACCCCGGAAGATGTCCGCAGCAAGAAGCGCCATGTGATCCGTTCGGTACGGCCATTGCTCCGTGAGGAAGTGACGCAGCATGTGGTACGCGGCCAGTATGCAGCGGGTGAGCTGCGCGGGCAGCAGGTTCCCGCTTATACGGCTGAACCCGGCATAGAAGCCTCTTCACAGAATGAGACCTACATCGCCGCCCGGCTGTGGATTGATGACCCGCTTTGGAAGGACGTGCCTTTCTATATCCGCACCGGCAAACGCATGAAGGAGAAATCGACGCGGATTGTTATAGAATTCAAAGAGCCGCTTAATGATTTGCATAATAAGAACAGAAGCAAGCTTGCCCTGGACCCTAACCTGCTGGTGATTGATATTGGTCCGAACGAAGGGATCTCCCTTACCTTGAATACCAAAAATCCGCGCCAGCACGGACAGCTCGAGCCGGTCAGCATTAAGCATGAGTCGGGCAACCCCGATCTGCCGGAAGCCTATGAGAACCTGATTTATGATGCTTTACTGGGAGATGCCACCTTCTTTGCCCATTGGGATGAAGTTGAGTTGTCCTGGCAGTGGGTTCAGCCTATAATCGAAGCAACAGCAGAAGGGACGCTTCCGCTTCATCTGTATCCAGCCGGTTCCTTTGGACCCCAGGCTGCCGATGAACTGCTTGGAGAGCATCACTGGTGGCTTGATGAACCGGAGGCTGTGGAGCATTCCGGGGTCCGCCAGACACAGGAGCTGAATCCGGAAGCCGTCCGGCCTGGTGCGTGAGCGGCGGCATAATCATCTAATCTATAACATTCGGAGGGATATGCAATGAAAGTCGGTTTAATTGGACTAGGCAAAATGGGCTTCAATCTCGGCCAGAATCTATTGGAGCACGAACATGAAGTCGTGGCTTATGATGTGAACGCCGCTGCGGTGCAGGAGCTGGAAGCGAAAGGAGCTGCAGGTGCGGGAAGTCTGGCGGAGCTTACAGGCAAGCTGGAATCCCCGCGTATCCTCTGGATCATGGTCCCGCACACCTTTGTGGACTCGGTGATCTCAGAACTGACGCCGCTGTTGTCGGAGGGGGATATCATTATCGAAGCCGGGAATTCTCATTATAAGGAGTCAATCCGCCGTCACGATGAGCTTAGTGCCCACGGGATTTATTTCATGGATGCCGGAACCTCAGGAGGAATGGAAGGCGCACGCAATGGCGCTTGTTATATGATCGGCGGAGATGAGGAAGCGTGGGCGGCCGTCGAGCCGGTTTTCCGTGATACTGCGGTCGAGAACGGGTACCTGTATGCCGGCAAATCCGGAAGCGGACACTTCCTGAAGATGGTCCACAACGGGATTGAGTACGGCATGATGGCTGCCATCGGCGAGGGCTTTGAGGTGCTGGAGAAAAGCGGCTATGACTTCGACTTCGAGCAGGTGGCCCGCGTCTGGAACAACGGCTCGGTCGTCCGCTCCTGGCTGATGGAGCTGATCGAACGCGCCTTCTCCAAGGATGCCAAGCTGGATGAGATCAAGGGAATCATGCATTCCTCCGGGGAAGGCAGATGGACGCTGGAGACCGCGTTTGATCTGCAGGCGGCTACGCCGGTTATCGCCATGGCGCTGCTGATGCGCTACCGGTCGCTGGAGACCGATACCTTCACCGGCAAAGTAGTTGCTGCGCTGCGTAATGAATTCGGCGGCCATGCTGTGGAAGCGAAGTAAAGGAAGCGGCAGGGGCGGCAGTTGCCTGACTCTGGTTCTATAAGATAATAGCAGTGTGAAGAGCAGCAGATCCTTAGGGGATTTGCTGCTTTTTTGGTGCCCGGGCAGTGTCTTTGAGTCGGAGGCAGCCGGCTGATAGCGGCTCAACCCTGCGGCATCCGGAATTAGACAACCCGCACGGAGCATATAGGTACAGAAACACGAAGCAGACGGGGGATGAACCAGTGTCTCGTAATCAGGAATTTACAGTGTATCTGATCACTAAGGGTGATATCATCCGGTTTATTGCAGTTGAAATTGTCATTGGCAGCATGACGTATTCACTGGCACTGAAGATTTTTCATAATGCTATTCTGGCAGGTGCGGGGGGATGGGCCTGTACTGAAGGGCTGAAGCGGCTGGGAAAACTCGGGTTGTTACTTGGGAAATAAAAGAATTCACGATTTCAGCCGGATGGAAATGAAGTGACCCGCTGGTTAATGGTTAATAACGGGGATTCCCCCAGGCTATCAATCTGAGGTACTATATAGGAATAGTTATATAGAGAGAGATAGAGGAATGGTGATTCGCGTATGGTTAACCTACTGGAAGTATTGATAAAAGAAATTGTTCCGGCAGAAGGCTGCACCGAGCCGATTGCGGTTGCCTATGCAGTCTCTTTGGCGGCTGAACAGGTTGAGGGAGAGATTACTTCGATTCAGCTGTTCCTCAGCGGGAATATTGTGAAGAATGCGATGGGTGTAGGGATTCCGGGCACCGGGCAGACCGGTCTGCCGATAGCGGCAGCCTTGGGCGCAGTGATCCGCCGTTCTCACCGCAAGCTGGAGATTCTCTCCGGACTTACTCCCGAAGAGCTGGCGAAGGCTAATGCGATGATCGAGCAGAAGCTGCTCTATGTGGAACTGAAGGATACCCCTGAGAAATTGTATATTGAAGCCAGGGTATGCAGCTTGAATCATACAGCGACTGCAATTGTAGCCAAAGAGCATACGAATGTAGTATTCCTGTCCAAAGACGGCGTTAAGCTGGAGCAGGGGATTGACAAGGCGGATTGCGAGGAGTCAGACACGCTGGACCCGGAGGTATATTCGGTTTCATTAGAAGAAATATATGAGTTCATCCAGACTGCGGATTTCTCTGAGCTGCGGTTTCTGCTGGAAGGAGCGCGGATGAATAAGGCGATTTCGGATGAGGGGCTGCGCGGAGAGTATGGCCTGCAGGTGGGCAGGAAGATGAGCCAGCAGTCGGCTGTCAATCTGTTCGGTAATGATGTGGCGAACCGGATTATTGCCGCGACGGCAGCGGCCTCCGATGCGCGGATGGACGGCAGCGCCATGCCTGTCATGACCACTGCGGGAAGCGGAAATCAGGGCATTGCCTGCACGATGCCGGTAATTGCCCTTGCAGAGCTCCTCGGCAAAGATGAGGAGACACTGGCAAGAGCGATGGCGCTCAGCAATCTGATTACCATTCATGTCAAGCATTATATCGGCCGTCTGTCCCCGCTGTGCGGATCGGGAATTGCCGGCGGAGTAGGGGCAGGGAGCGGTATTGTCTACCTGATGGGCGGCACGCTGGAGCAGATCAAGCGCTCCATCCAGAACACTATTGCTTCTACTTCCGGAATGATCTGCGATGGTGCGAAACCGACCTGCGCGCTCAAAATCTCAACCGCCACGAACGCGGCAATCCAATCCGCAACACTGGCGATGAACGACATTTCAGCCAGTCTGAATGACGGGGTAATCTTTGAGAAGGTTGAAGATACAATCAAGAATATGGAGACACTGGTCCAGGAAGGGCTTGCGGCAACCGACCAGGCCATCCTGAACATTATGCTCTCCAAAGGAGCGGTATCGTAATACGTCCGTATATATTAGACTTAACGGGTATAATCCGGTTGTTCCATAGAGACAGGCTGAGGATTGGCCAGTACCCACTGCACTGCCAGTTCACTTAATCTTGCCGGTTCATCGTAGCCGGAACCCTTACGCAGCCTATTGGTTAATGAAGCTGCCTCCTGGAGGAGGGCAGGAGATAACGGTGTACCTGTGCCCAGATGCCGGATAAGGGCATCCAGCATTTTACGGAAATTGTCATCCCAGTTGCCTCCGCCGTTATCCAGGATTTCATGAGAGACCCGTCCGGTGATGCGGATAACCTCTCCCTGTACAGTTTGCGCGTGCCCTGAAGCAGGGACAAGGTAATCCCAGAGCTCCTGATGCTGGGCGGACCATGCCGCTGTAGCAGCCTTGATGGGGGAGGTTCCATCGTGCTTCACCTGTTTCGCTACAGGCTCGACATCGAATAGCCGGTACAGCTCCAGCAGTGCGGATGCTTTTTGATCCAGCTCATCGTTACTGTGGCTGGCTCTGACGAATTCCAGATCCTTGCCGATCCGCTGCACGGAATCCTTCATCTCCGGTGTGATTGCGGCTCCGGCATCCAGCAGGATTTTTGAGATTTCCACCATGTGGGCAATATCGATATTCCGGCATTGGGATAATCCCTTAGCAAGCGGTGTTTGTTTCCGTTTATTCTCCGCATGGATGTTTGCACCATGGGCGACCAGGTCCTGTATGGCCCGGGTCCGGTAATAACCTGCCGCTGCGTGCAGCGGTGTCTCATTCTGATAATCCAGGGCATCCGGGTCCGCGCCTAATTCCAGCAGTAACGGGATATTTCCGGACCAGGTTGCAGCCTGGGAGTGCAGCGGGGTGTGCTCATATTTGTCCCGGGCGTTGATGTCGGCACCCTGCTCTACAAGCCAGCGGACCAGCTCATCCGGGATTTGCCGGAAGCTGAGCGCGGTTCCTTTGCTGTAGCCCCCGCGGGCATCCCATTCGCACTCCTCAAAGATGGCCTTGAGCGCTGCGATATCATTCGTTTTGACCCGCTCGCCAAAATCGGCGGGTAAGGTTTGCTTCTTTTTCCCCATAGCATTTTTCCGCTCCTTTATGAATAGCAGATAATTTCTGCAAGTTTATCATATAGGGGAAGTGAATTCCAATAGAGTCAGGAATAGACTGCAATGTAACGGAGAGTATGCAAAAAGGCAAAGCTTCTGATCCCGAATCCGGGAAGAGAGGGTTTGCCTTTTGCTTTTATACACTTATATAGGGGACTGGTCTGTTGATTCCTGCGCCAGGTCTACTTAATATAACACTTCCACATTCTTCCCAGACAGCAGCTTAAGCCATGTATCCGAAGGTTTGCGGTCGGTAATCAGCACATCGATCCGGCTCAGCTCGACCAGCTTGGCGAAGGCGGTTTTGTCAAACTTGGTATGGTCGGCCAGCAGCACTACCTTTTCCGCCTGGCGCAGCATATATTTCTTCAGCTCGCATTCCGGTTCATTGGAATCGGTAACTCCGTGCTCCATATCAATGCCTTTACAGCTGATCACTGCGATATCCACATTATAGCGCTGGGTGGTGTCGTGGGCTACAGGGCCGACCAGCGACAGGGAGCGGTGGCGCAGCGAACCCCCGGTGGATATAATGTTCAGGCTGGAATTCGCGAATTCATGCAGAATGTTGATCGAATTCGTGATGATTGTCAGATTGCTTTTATTGCCCAGCAGCTTAAGGAATTCAAACGAGGTGGAACTGGGGTCCACCATAAGCGTATCCCCGTCGTTAATCAGATTGAGTGCTTTGATCGCAATATTGCGTTTGATATCCGTATTGAGCGCCCCCCGGGTCAGGAACGGCAGATCTTCATTGGTATGTCTGTTCAGCATGGCTCCGCCGTAGGTGCGGCTGACAATTCCGTCCTTCTCCAGCTTCTCCAGATCTCTGCGTATCGTTTCCTCTGTGACCTCGAACATCCGGCTCAAATCAGACACAAGCACACGTTTATCCTGATGGACAAGATCTATTATTTTTTTGCGTCTTTCGGCAGCAAGCATAGGTATCACCTTTCCGGTAGCTTCTTATATTTAAATATAGACCGTTATTTCTGTGTTGTACAATGAATTTAAGAAAAACAACATTTATTCTAATATAATCTTTGTAAAACAGACATTAAACAAATAAAAACAACATAATTAATATTTTATTTGTTGACAACAAAGATTATCGGCGATACGATGAGGGTGCTAATAATCCCTTTGAAAGCGTATGCCGGTTCCCAACGGAAGCGCCGGAGCCGGTCTGCTGCTTAACCTCAGTGACCAGCCTGAGGCGCCACAGCCAGAATGTACATCCTACTATCAGTGGAGATACTTAGCTTTCTGTAATCGTTCTATACTAATTTGCCTGGGAGGCTGGTCAAGCAATGAGTACTCATGTCTATTATGTTCCGTCTATCAACATTATGGGTAAGGGCTGTCTGAAGGAAATCGCTCCCTATATTCAAGAACTGAACCTGAAGAAAGCGCTCGTGGTTACGGATAAGTTCCTGACGAAGAGCGGAATCGCCGGCAAGCTGCTGGCTGTGCTGGATGAAGCGGGAATTAACTATGTGGTATATGATGAAGTGAAACCGAACCCGACCTGCAAAAACGTCCATGACGGCGTTGATTTCCTGAATGATCATGAATGCGACTATCTGATCTCTATCGGCGGCGGTTCGCCTCAGGATACAGCGAAGGCAATCGGGATTGTAGCGACCAACGGCGGGTACATTGCCGACTATGAAGGCGTTCACAAGTCCAAGAACAAATCCTTGCCGATCGTAGCCGTGAACACTACTGCAGGAACCTCAAGTGAAGTTACAATTAACTATGTCATTACGGATGAAGAACGCAAGATCAAGATGGTAATGGTCGACAAGAACAGTATCGCCACCATTTCGGTGAATGATCCTGAACTGATGGTCGACAAGCCTGCTGCACTTACAGCGGCTACAGGTATGGATGCATTGACGCATGCGATCGAAGCTCTGGTCACTCCGGGTGCTTACCCTGTAACTGATGCTACTGCTCTGGCTGCTGTTGAACTGATTTTTGGCAACCTGGCCCGGACCGTAACAGACGGACATGATATTGAAGCACGTGAGCAGATGGTGTATGCGATCTTCCTGGGAGGCCTGGCCTTCAATAATGCCGGACTTGGTTATGTGCATGCCATGGCGCATCAGCTCGGCGGCGTGTATGATCTGCCGCATGGCGTCTGTAATGCGATGCTGCTGCCATATGTGGAAGAAGAGAATGCCAAATATGTGCCTGAGAAATTCAGAGCGATTGCCAAAGCGATCGGACTGCAGGTACAAGGCAAAAGCGACAAGGAATGCGCGGATTTTGTCATCGAATCGATCAAAGCCCTGTCCAAGGAAGTTGGCATTCCGGCCAAACTGTCTGAACTTGGTGTAGATGAAGTAGATTTGGATCTGCTGGCTGAGAATGCGATGAAGGATGCCTGCGCACCGGGCAACCCGTTCATTCCTACCAAAGAAGAGGTTATTGCCTTGTTCCGCAAAATTCTGTAATTTACCTTCTATAGATAAGGAGATTCCCTATGAACAATCATATCGCCGTCGATATCGGCGCCTCCAGCGGGCGGCTTGTACTCGGAACCCTCGTGGACGGGAGTCTCAAGCTGGAGGAGCTTCACCGATTCAGCAATGGATTCACCGAGCAGGAGGGCTCCTGCTTCTGGGACATTGAGTATTTGTTTAATGAAATTATCAGCGGTCTTCATCAAGCGAAAACCGCGGGAATTACTGAATGTACACTCGGGATTGATACCTGGGCCGTGGATTATGTACTGCTGGATGCGGAAGGCAAGCGGATCAGGGAAGTATACGCCTACCGTGACCGCCGCACTGATGGGGTTATGGAGGAAGTCGGCAAGCTGCTCTCCCCTGAGAAGGTTTACGCCAAGACAGGGATTCAGCAGCTGAGCTTCAATACACTGTATCAGCTGTATGCGCATGACCGGGTAGAGCTGGAAGCGGCCGATCAGATTCTGATGGTGCCGGATTATCTCTACTATAGACTCAGCGGCCGCAAAATCAACGAGGTGACCAATGCCTCCACGATGCAGCTGCTGAACCTTGCCACCCGTGACTTTGATCCGGAGCTGCTGTCCTTCCTGCATCTCCGCAGAGAGCAGTTCGCACCGCTTACGGAGCCGGGAGAAGATCTCGGCTTCATTACGGCAGAGCTGGTGCAGCAGCATAATCTGCCGCAGTGCCGCCTAATCTGTGCCGCCACGCATGATACGGCTTCGGCCGTGCTCGGCGTGCCTGCGCAGCAAGGCAGATCCTCAGCTTACATCAGCAGCGGCACCTGGTCACTGCTCGGGGTGGAGCTGGATCACCCGATTAATGACAGCAAAGCTCTGGCAGCCAATTATACGAACGAGTGGGGAGCATACGGCACCTACCGTTTCCTGAAGAACATTATGGGCCTTTGGCTGATCCAGGAAGTACGGAGACTGGATGGGGGAAGATACAGCTTCGCTGAGCTGGCGTCAATGGCCGCGGGCAGCGAAGGCTTCCGCAGCCTGATTCCATGCAACCACCCGCGTTTCCTGAATCCGGACCATATGATAGAAGAAATTCGCCAGGCCTGCGCGGAGAGCGGCCAGCCTGTTCCAGAGACGCCGGGTGAATTAGCCCGTTGTATCTTTGACAGTCTGGCCCTATCCTACCGCAGCTATCTGGCCGAGCTTGAAGGCCTTACAGGCCAAGAGATCGAAGTTCTGCAGATCGTCGGCGGCGGCGCCAATAATGAACTGCTGTGTCAGTTGACCGCCGATATTATCGGCAGAGAAGTACTGGCAGGCCCGACAGAATCAACGGCACTGGGCAACCTGGCCGTACAGATGATTCAGTCAGGCCGTATGGCCGACATCCATGAAGCCCGGGACGTCGTCGGCACTTCCTTTGCAATCAAGTCGTATCTGCCGCGGCCGGTTCCCCGGCTGAATCAGCTGCTGGCCCGCTGGGATGAGCTCCATTCTGCGGCAAGTACGAATGAGAATATATAAAACTTTTAGGAGGCAACGACATGGATCAGAGCATCACAAACAGCTATAACGAAGCCAAAAAATTATATGCAGCCCATGGAATTAACGTAGATGAGGTGCTGGAGAAGCTTGCGAAGATCAAAATTTCAGTGCATTGCTGGCAAGGCGATGATGTTCAAGGATTCCTGTTCAAAGACAAAGAGCTCAGCGGCGGGATTGCTGTAACTGGCAGCTATCCCGGACGTGCCGGCACACCGGATGAGCTGCGCAAGGATTTGGAGAAAGCCCTGTCGCTGATTCCGGGTAAACATAAAGTCAATCTGCATGCAATCTATGCTGATACGGACGAACAGGTCGATCTCGATGAGCTGGAACCGCGCCACTTCGCAAGCTGGGTAGAGTGGGCGAAAGAGCAGGGACTGGGATTGGATTTCAATCCAACCTGTTTCTCGCATCCTAAGGCTGCTGACGGCTTCACCCTGAGTCATGCCAATGACGAAATCCGCAATTTCTGGATCAAACACTGCAAGGCTTCCCGCCGGATTGCCGAGTATTTCGGCCGCGAGCTGGGACAGCCCTGTGTAACGAATTTCTGGGTACCGGACGGCTACAAGGATACTCCGGTTGACCGCCTGGCACCGCGTGTGCGTCTTAAGGAATCTCTGGATGATATTTTCAGTGAGGAAATTGATCCGCAGTACAATATTGATGCACTTGAGAGCAAGCTGTTCGGGATTGGTTCTGAGAGCTATGTTGTCGGATCACATGAATTCTACATGGGTTATGGCCTGACCCGCGGCAAAGCGATCTGCCTCGATGCCGGACATTTCCATCCGACTGAAGTGATCTCCAATAAGCTTAGCTCGATCCTGATGTTCAGCGAACAGCTGCTGCTGCATGTCAGCAGACCGGTACGCTGGGACAGCGATCATGTCGTCACGATGGACGATGAGCTGCTGGAAATCGCCCGTGAACTGGTTCGCGGAGATTTGCTGCCGCGCACGAACATCGGCCTTGATTTCTTCGACGGCAGCATCAATCATCTCGCAGCTTGGGTAATCGGTACGCGCAACACCATTAAGGCTTTGCTGCGCGCAATGCTGGAGCCGGTTGAGGAGCTTCGCGCCATTGAACTGGCAGGTGACTATACTTCACGCCTCGCGCTGGTAGAAGAATTCAAGTCCTATCCGTTCGGCGCAGTCTGGGATTACTACTGCGCATCACAGGGCACTCCGGTCCGGGAGCAATGGCTGGCTGAAGTGAAGAGCTACGAGCAGGAAGTACTGGCTGCAAGATAGATTAGCACTTTTGTAATTACCGAATGACAAGTATCCACGCACTTATACGTGCATATAGAGGAGAGATAACATATGAGTACTTCAGTAGTAGAATCCAAAGGTTATATCGCCGGCGTTGAAGCACCGTTTATCCGGGAAATGTCCGAAATCACCCACCACATGTGGTCCCTGGGCTGGGATGAGCTGAACGGAGGCAACGTCAGTTATCTGCTGGATGAAGAAGAAGTAGCCAAGTATATTAACATCCGCGAGCCGCTGCGTACAATCGCCCTTACCTTCCCTGTAACTGAGCTGTCCGGCAAATACTTCATCGTAACCGGCTCCGGCAAATACTTCCGTAATGTCATTAAGGACCCGGAAGCCAACCTAGGTGTGCTGCGTGTCAGTGACAGCGGTGAGAGTGTAGAGGTTCTGTGGGGTCTGCGGAATGGTGCAGTACCGACCAGTGAGCTTGCTTCCCACTTCATGAGCCATATTGAACGGCTGAAGGTAGATCCTTCGCACCGCATCGTGCTGCATACCCATGCAACGAATGTGATTGCCATGACCTTTACCCATGATCTGGATGAACTGAAGTTCACCAAGACGCTGTGGGAAATGTGCACAGAATGTCTGGTTGTCTTCCCGGATGGCGTCAGTGTCATTCCTTGGATGGTTCCGGGCAGCAGTGATATCGGCCGGGCTACTGCGGATAAAATGAAAGACTATCGTGTGGTGATTTGGCCGCAGCACGGTATCTTTGTTACGGGCGCTACCATGGATGCTACCTTCGGTCTGGTAGAAACCATTGAAAAAGCGGCAATTGTCTACAACCTGATCGGCGGACGTGAAATCAAACAGAAAATCACTGATCAGCAGCTGGCCGATCTGGCCGCAGCATTCCGTGTAACTCCGAAAGCCGGCGTTCTGAACCTGTAGGTTAATTAGGATCATGAAGTCTTGAGAATGCTACGAAAGCCGGACAATGCAGCATGGCTGCTAGTTTCCGGCTTTTTGGCATATTTCCGGTGCTAGTTCATTTGCATTTGCCGCTGAGAACAGTCATACTATACTTACTTAAAGTAATCAAAGTATGAAATGGAGGCCGATCATGAATACCGATAAATTGTTTGAACCCTTTGAGGGAGGGGGCCTGTCCCTGACCAACCGTGTAGTAATGGCACCGATGACACGGGTGCAATCTCCGGGAGGCGTGGCTAGTCCGGAGGTAGCGGCTTATTACCGCCGCCGGGCGGAAGGCGGCGTCGGTCTGATCATTACCGAAGGAACAGCTATCGATCATCCGGCGGCGGTCAGCCACCCGGATATTCCGAATATCCACGGCGAAGCCTCTCTGGAGGGATGGGCGCAGGTAGTCAAGGAAGTGCATGCTGCCGGAGGCAAGATTATTCCGCAGCTGTGGCATGTCGGCATGGCCCGGAGCATCGGTGAATTGCCTAATGCTTCAGCGCTTCCTATCGGTCCTTCAGGGCTTAATCTGGCCGGAGAGCAAGTTACCGAGCCGATGACCAAGAATGAAATCCAGGGGATTGTCAGCGCCTTTGCCAAGGCGGCCAAAGATGCCAAGGCCATTGGCTTCGACGGCATTGAATTACACGGGGCCCACGGTTATCTGATCGACCAGTTCTTCTGGGAGAAGACTAACCGCCGTAACGACGAATATGGCGGTGATCTTGAGGCACGGACCACCTTTGCGGTTGAAGTGATCGATGCCTGCCGCCGTGCGGTAGGACCGGACTTCCCGATTGTGCTCCGCTTCTCGCAGTGGAAGGGCGGCCATTATGACGCCAGACTTGTGGAGACGCCTGAAGATCTGGCCCGCTTCCTGACACCGCTCAGCAATGCGGGTGTGGATATCTTCCACTGCTCCACCCGGCGTTTCTGGCAGCCGGAGTTCGAAGGGTCTGATCTTAATCTGGCAGGCTGGACGAAGAAGATAACCGGCAAACCGACGATCACGGTAGGCTCTGTGGGACTCGACAGTGCTTTTCCTAGCCCGGTAACCGAGAAGAATCAGGAAGATAATATTGACCTTCTGCTGGAGCGGCTGGACAAGGCAGAGTTCGATCTTGTTGCGGTAGGCAGAGCTCTGATCAGCGATCCGGCGTGGGCTGCTAAAGTGCAGGCTGGCAGAATTGGTGAGATCATTCATTTCACCTCCGACGCAATCAAGACATTATACTAAGAATACTAATTAATATAGTTTGAGCCAGAACACCCGATGTATTGGAAATTGCGGCGAACCTCGTGTTTATCCGCTAATGTCCATCTACATCGGGTGTTTTTTGCGCAGATTAGCCCCATTAAGCTGTACTCCTGTCCAATTTCCTGAAATAATGCCATTGTCCGAGCACCCTTACCTTTCTCTCGAATATTGCTATAAGGAGGACCTTTGTAAATTCAGAAGAAGGAGAGTGAGATATGGCGATTCTATCGACGGGACCTATCGAGAACAATGTGGTAAACAGCACAGGTGCCCGCCCGACTCAATCGGTAACGGTCAAAATAGACGGCCGCAATACAACCGAAGAATTCGATGTTCTTATCTTGGGCTACAGCCTGATTGGATTCCGTACCTTGTATGTGCAAGAAGAATTAAGTGTCGGACCGTTTCAGGTGATCACCAGGGATTACTTTGCGGATCTGGACGCATTCGAGTTTGTGTTCAGCACAACAGGAAGCGCAGAACCCGAAGCCCAGGTGTCCGTATGGGGCAAAAATGCCGCAGGACAGCTGGTGACCGCACACCGGCTGGTATCCCAGGAGTTACTGGGTGAAACCGGGGGAGGGATCACTGGCGCAACCGGAGCCACGGGGTTGACGGGTGCTACGGGATTACCGGGAGCTACAGGAGCTACGGGAGCTACAGGGTTTACGGGTGCTACAGGAGCTACAGGAGCTACAGGATTGCCAGGGACTATCGGTGCTACGGGGTTGACGGGTGCTATAGGGTTGACAGGGGGTACAGGCGCGACGGGATTACCGGGTGCTACTGGAGCCACAGGCAGTGTTTCATCGTCCTATGCCTATATTTTCAACACAGGTGCCCAGAGTGTCGCGACCGAAGCGGATGTTACTTTTGACAGCAATGAGAGTCTTGTCGGCTTCAGCCATACCCCTAATACAGCCGCTATTAACGTGGAGAATTCCGGAGATTATGCGGTAATCTTCATTGTCAATGCAGTTGAAGCGAATCAGTTCACTTTGTATCTGAATGGTGCTCCAGTAGGAGGCAGCGTCTACGGTTCAGGAGCGGGAACCCAGCCTAATCCGGGTATGGTGATTATCTCTGCAGTCACTGGTGATGTAATCACTTTAAGGAACCATTCCAGTGCCGCAGCAGTCACATTGCAGACCTTAGCTGGAGGAACACAGATCAACTCCAATGCATCGATTCTGATCTATAGGCTTGGAGGCTGAGCCCGGTTATGGCAAGCAGTGTTTAATGAATAAGTCCGGAACCATAAGCTTGGGCCGGGCTTATTGCTGTGGATAGAATGGAAGGATGCAGTGATATTCTTCGATGAAATATTAAGAATATTTAGTATTATAAGGAAGTGAGTGAAATTGATACATAAGGAGACTAATACAATGCAAGTTGAGCAGAGAGATCTGGAACTGATCCAGGAAGCCATTAAGGTAATAGACCGCAACTTTGATGAAGTGAATGAACGTCACACGGTAGGTGCAGCAGTACGCTGCGTTAATGGCAAAGTATATACAGGAGTGAATCTCTATTCCATTCATGGCTCCTGTGCAGAGTTTATTGCCATCGGTGCTGCGATTACGGCAGGGGAACGGGAATTCGAGACCATCGTTGCAACCAGAACGCAAAGCGAGGGAGGGATTCTGCTTCCTCCATGCGGCAATTGCCGGGAGATGCTGGTACGTTATGCGCCGGATATTCAGGTTCTGGTGCAAACAGGAAATGGAGTGGAGAAGTACAGTATCCAAGAGCTTATGCCGCATCATTAAACGTAAGATTCAGGAAAAGCTCTGCCTTGTCGCGGGCTTTTTTTTGTCATTCAGGAAATTTTTTCGCATAGCACATTTTCCTCATCCTGCCGGCCCAAATCCAGAATTTTTGTACAAAAGGCTGAATCGGATCAATGGATTAGATGGTTAGATTATCCTTATCTGTGATATAATTTTGAATTGATTGCGGGTGTATCTGAATTCATGAATTACTTATAAAGGAAGTGTAAATCTGATGACGAAGGAGAACCGGAACTCAGCGGACTTCAACTCCACCAAGGGCAAGGATTACTCCAAGTATTTTGATTTTACCGATGCTAAAGTGATAAGTGAGCAAGAGGGCAAGACCACCTATCGCATAAAAGGAAGAAACGTTCAGATAAACAGCCAGCCCGATTACAGGGAAGGCAAGCGCCGCGGCAAGGAAGAGATCGAGGTGCTCTACCATTTCGAGATTCCGCCGGAGATGGAGGATTTCGGCCAAGGCAAAACCTATCATATCACCACCTACGGCTGCCAAATGAATGAGCATGATACCGAAACGATGAAGGGTATGCTGGAGCAACTGGGTTACCGGCCGGCTGATGACCGCAGAGATGCTGATCTTATTCTATTAAATACATGTGCAATCCGCGAGAATGCGGAAGATAAGGTGTTCGGAGAGCTGGGCCATCTCAAATCGCTCAAGCTGGAGAAGCCGGGGCTGCTGCTCGGGATCTGCGGCTGCATGTCCCAGGAAGAAGGCGTTGTTAACCGGATCATGAACCGGTATGGTTTCGTGGATATGATTTTTGGTACGCATAATATCCACCGGTTGCCGGAGCTGATTAAGGAAGCGGTGTTCAGCAGGGAGCTTGTGATCGAGGTCTGGTCCAAGGAAGGCGACATTATTGAGAATCTGCCGAAGAAAAGAGAGGGTTTGCGCGCCTGGGTGAATATTATGTACGGCTGTGACAAGTTCTGTACATACTGCATTGTGCCGTTTACACGGGGCAAGGAGCGCAGCCGGCGTCCTGAAGATGTCATTGCCGAAGTCCGCGAGCTGGCCCGCCAGGGGTTCAAGGAAGTTACGCTGCTGGGGCAGAATGTAAACGCCTACGGGAAGGATTTTACGGACATAGACTATACATTCGGGGACCTGATGGACGACATGCGGGGGATCGATATTCCGCGTATCCGCTTCATGACGTCGCATCCCCGTGATTTTGACGATAAATTGATTCATGTGCTCGGCAAAGGCGGTAATCTGGTGGAGCATATTCACCTGCCGGTGCAGTCGGGAAGCACAGCAGTACTGAAGCGGATGAGCCGCAAATATACCCGTGAAGCTTATCTGGAGCTGGTCCGCAAGATCAAAGCAGGTGTGCCGGATGCGGTGCTGACTACAGATATTATCGTCGGATTCCCCGGTGAAACTGAAGCTCAGTTCGAGGAGACACTGTCGCTGGTGCGCGAAGTAGGGTATGATATGGCATATACCTTCATTTATTCTCCGCGTGAAGGTACTCCGGCTGCTGCAATGGAAGATAACGTTCCGGCAGAGGTCAAGAGCGCACGCCTGCAGCGTCTGAACGATCTGATCAAAGAGCAGAGCCGGCTGGGGAACGAGCGGATGCTCGGCAAGCTGGTCGAGGTGCTGGTGGAAGGCGAGAGCAAGAACAACGTCAATGTACTCGCCGGACGTACCCGTGACAGCAAGCTGGTGCATTTCGAAGGCCCGCCGTCACTGATCGGCACGATGGTGCAGGTGAGAATTACCAGTACGAAGACATGGTACATCAAAGGGGACTATCTGGCGGAAGCCGCAGCAGTCGTCTAATTATAGAGAAATGGGGCGAGAAGAATGAGCCAGGAAGAAGCGCGTTTGAATGAATACGGCATGCAGACCCACAACACCCGTGATTTAATCGTAAGAGAGGATATTATGGGCAAAGCGAAGGAGCTGGCTACACTCATCTCCACCAGTGAAGAGGTCCGGCATTTCCAGCAGGCCGAGCAGAAGATTCTGAATCACGATCGTGTGCAGGGTTTGATAGCTACCATTAAGAAGAAGCAGAAGGAGATTGTGGCCTTTGAGAGCTTCAAGAATCAGGCAATGGTCGCCAAGATTGAACAGGAAATCGAAGTGCTGCAGGATGAAATCGACAGTATTCCGGTCGTGAATGAGTTCCAGCAGAGCCAGAGCGACATTAACTACCTGCTGCAGCTGGTCATCTCCGTCATCAGGGATACCGTCTCGGACAAAATCAATGTGGAAGCAGGCACAGAAGCGCCTCCATCCACTTGCGGTGACTAATTGAATACCCCCGGGGCGGATGAGAATCCGTCCCTTTTTCATATATAGCGCGAACTGCGGTTGATTTTAAGAGGACAGGTTTGGTACATTAAAAGATACGAACAGCAAATATAGCTGCGGCAAAGGATGATCTAAAGTGAGCGAGAACGTGGAACAAACCTATAACGCCAAAAAATACCGCACTCCGGACGGCGTTCCGGCGGATATTGTCATGTTTACGCTGACCAAACGCGAACGGAAGACGGTCACGAAGACACTCCCGCTGCGGGAGCTGAAAGTTATGCTGATCCGGCGCAAGAAATGGCCCTATGCAGGCATGTGGGCCTTGCCGGGCGGCTTTTGCCAGGAAGATGAATCGATCTATGATGCGGCTACGCGCGAGCTGAAGGAAGAGACCGGCGTAGACGGCGGCCATTTGGAATATCTCGGTGTCTACAGCAAGCCGGGGCGCGATCCGCGCGGCTGGATCATCAGCCATGCGTTTTTTGCACTGGTCGAGGAGTGGATGCTGGAGCAGCGGCAGGCCTCTGATGATGCAGGTGAGGTTGGCCTGTTCACCCTGCAGGAAGCGCTGGAGGAGCTGGAGCTGGCTTTTGACCACCATGATATTATTACCGATGCTTATCTGCGGATTCAGCAGCAAATGCTGCAGACTACGATTGCACGGCAGTTTCTGCCGCGCCATTTCACACTGAGTGAGCTGTATCAGGTGATCCAGACGGTCGTGCCTGAATTCAAAGAACCGAATTTTATCCGTAAAATTACGTCAACACGCAGCCGGCAGGGTATATTAAAGGAAGTAAGTGATGAAGCGGGCAATCCGCTCAGCTCCAATCAATACTCCCAGCGTCCGGCACAGCTCTATATGTTCACGGACCATGAACCTTTATTATCGATTTATACCTAAGCTGCAGGAAAGCTTAAGCTCACAACACTTTTAGGAGGCGGTCTGCTTATGAGAGCACTCATCGTAATTGATTTCACCAATGATTTCATTGACGGAAGTCTGCCGGTTGGGCAGCCCGGTATCGACATTGCACCAAGGGTTAGCCAGCTCACGGAACAGTTCGTGCAGAGCGGGGATTATGTTGTGATGGCTGTAGATTTGCATGAAGCAGATGATCCATATCATCCGGAGAGTAAGTTATTCCCGCCGCATAATCTGCGGGGCAGTCAGGGGCGTGAGCTCTACGGCAGCCTGAAGGCCGTATACGAAGCGAACCGCGAAGCCATCTATTGGATGGACAAAACCCGTTACAGCGCTTTTAGCGGCACGGATCTGGCGCTGAAGCTGCGTGAACGCGGCATTACCGAGCTGCACCTGATCGGAGTATGTACGGATATCTGTGTGCTGCATACGGCAGTAGATGCGTACAATCTGGGATTCAGCATTATTGTTCACGAGGATGCGGTAGCCAGCTTCAACCCGGACGGCCACACTTGGGCGCTGGGACATTTCCGGGGCAGCCTCGGAGCGAAGGTGGTCGCTTCCACATAGATAAAAATATAATTGAACGTAGATAATATCAAAAGCTGTAAGGAACGAAGGGGAAATTTGGATTATATAACACAACAGCAACTGCAGATCCCGCTACAGCAGTGCAACTATTAGGAGATGAGGACTTGAGGAGAGAACTTGCTCTACATACAGACAAATATCAGATTAATATGATGTACGCCCATTGGGTTAACGGCACACACAAACGCCGGGCTGTGTTTGAAGCTTATTTCCGCAAGCTGCCGTTCGGCAACGGGTTCGCGGTATTTGCAGGCCTGGAGCGGATCGCCCAGTATATCGCTGAACTGCGGTTTACAGAGGATGATATCCGCTACTTGTCGGAGCAGGAGGAGAATTATGCCCCGGCGTTTCTGGAGGAGCTGCTGCAGTTCCATTTCCAGGGCAGCATTCATTCGATGAAGGAAGGCGCGCTTGTCTTCCCGGATGAGCCGCTGATCCGCGTGGAAGGCACGATTATGGAGGCTCAGCTGGTGGAGACAGCCATCCTGAACTTCATGAACTACCAGACGCTGATTGCGACCAAGGCCTCCCGGATCAAGCAGGTGGCTCCGAATGATACGCTGCTTGAATTCGGGACGCGGCGTGCGCAGGAAGCAGATGCGGCCGTATGGGGAGCCCGTGCAGCGTATGTGGGTGGCTTCCATGCGACCTCCAACATGCTGGCCGGCAAAATGTTCGGCATTCCTACGAAGGGCACCCATGCCCATTCCTGGGTGCAGAGCTTCCCGAGCGAACAGGAAGCCTTCGACGCTTACGCCAGAGTCATGCCGGACGGCGTTACCCTGCTAGTCGATACCTTCGATACCCTGCGCAGCGGTGTGCCGAATGCAATAAATACTGCCAAGAAGCTGGAGGCGCAGGGCAAACGGATGAACGGCATCCGGCTCGACAGCGGTGACTTGGCCTATCTGTCCCGCAAAGCCCGGCAAATGCTTGATGAAGCCGGCCTGCAGTATGTGAAGATCGTTGCCTCCAATGACCTGGATGAGAACACGATCATGAACTTGAAGTCGCAAGGCGCGGCTATTGATACTTGGGGGGTTGGAACCCAGCTGATTACAGCTTCCGATCAGCCTTCTCTGGGCGGAGTCTACAAGCTGGTCGAGATTGAATCTCCAAGCGGAGAGATGATTCCAACAATCAAGATTTCCTCCAATCCCGAGAAGGTATCGACTCCCGGCAAAAAGGCCGTTTACCGCATTATCGGGCAGAACGGCAAAGCTTTGGCGGATTACATCAGCTTCTCCGGGGAAGAGGCGCCGCGTAACGGTGTCCGGCTCAAGCTGTTCAATCCGCTGCATCCGTATATGAGAAAACATGTGGAGCACTACGAGGCGCTGCCGATGCTGGAGCCGATTGTGGTGAACGGCTTCCAGGTCTATCAGCTGCCGGATCTGAACGAGATCCGCCGCTACCATCAGGAGCAGCTTGATCTGTTCTGGCCGGAGTACCTGCGTAAGCTGAACCCTGAAGTATTCCGCGTGAATCTCAGCGAGCAGCTGTGGAACCGCAAGCAGCAGCTGATTGCGGAGCATATGATGCCTGATGTGGACTAGCCTGATCGCCACAGAAGCATAGACTTATTAATACTTAGCCCTCTCAATTGGTGGATAATCCACGACCGGGAGGGCTTTTTGCCGGGGCGAGGACAGAAGGGCAGAAGACAGGCAGGCTCATCCCCCTGCCCCCTGCGTATATCTTCATAGACATGTAATACGCAGGACCATATGCTCATTGACACGAACTCTCTGGAATAATATATTAAATATGTTCTTAAATACAATTTTTACAGGAATAATTATTTTTTTTGGGGCTAAAGTTAAAGCGCTTTAACTTTAGCCCGGCGACAGTTAGGCGGATACTCTATGTGAGGAGGTGAACTTTTCCTACGGCAGTTCGTTTGTGATTGCAATGGATTCGAAGCCGTATCCACCAAATCATGAGGAGTGAATGCGTTATGAATAAGCAAGGGAAACGCAAGCTGCACTGGAAAAGTCTGATGCTTCTTTGTCTGGCGCTCTTTATCCTGCCTGCCGGGTCCGCTTTCGCCGCAGTGAACAAACCGTTCCCGCAGCATACGACTTATACGGCCGGAACCATCAAACCGAATAATGTCACACAGACGGTTATGGATAATGCGGTTAAGACCAAATGGGATGCCTGGAAAGGCGCTTATCTCAAACCGGCCGGGACAGGCAAATATTATGTCAAATATAATTCAGACGGTGAGACCGTCTCCGAAGCGCATGGCTACGGCATGCTGTTCACTGTCCTGATGGCCGGTTACGACACCAATGCGCAGACGTACTATAACGGACTCTACAATTATTACACAGCACATCCAAGCTCCATCAATCCTTATCTGATGTCCTGGAAACAGAATAGCAGCTTCCAGAATATCGAAGGCGAGGATTCCGCAACGGACGGTGATATGGATATTGCGTACTCGCTGCTGCTGGCTCACAGACAATGGGGAAGCACGGGAACAGTTAACTATTTGCAGGCAGCAACCAGCATCATTAATGCAATCATGGATAATGAGATCAATCAGACCCAGTGGACCATCCGCCTGGGGGACTGGGCGAACAGTGGTTCATACAATACAGCAACCCGTCCTTCCGATTTCATGCTCAGCCATTTGAAGGCCTTCCAGTCCGCTACCGGGGATGCCCGCTGGCAGAATGTAACGGATAAGACTTATACGATTATTAACAGCCTCTATACTGGTTATAGCTCTACCACCGGTCTGCTGCCGGATTTCGTAGTCTACTCCAGTAGCACCTATAAACCGGCCGCAGCGAATTTCCTGGAGGACGCCAACGACGGCCATTATAACTACAATTCATGCCGTACACCGTGGCGGATTACCACCGATTATTTGCTCACAGGCGATAACCGCGCCTTGTCACAGCTGAATCAGTTAAACAGCTGGATCAAGACCAAGGTAAGCAGTACTCCGGGCAACATCAAGGACGGCTACAAGCTGAACGGAACCACCTTTGGCAGCTACAACAGCGGTGCGTTCTATGCTCCGTTTGGCGTAAGCGCAATGACCTCATCAGGGAACCAGAGCTGGCTGAATTCACTCTGGAGCCATACGTCAGGCAGCGCGGCAGAGGATTATTATGAAGACAGCATCAAGCTGTTCTCCATGATCGTGATGTCCGGCAACTGGTGGACTTACTAAGCGTTGTTATTCTTGATATGATCCAAAGACGAAATCCTGATGATCACTGATCACGGGTTTCGTCTTTTTTCATAATGGGCGCCTGTGACATTTATCATGATTTCTGTGATAAATTTAACATCTTAATTTTTAATTTTATTGCTAAATTAAGGGTGACATTGGTTCCACATCATCCTTGGGAAAACGCGGAATTACACACAATTTTCACAATTTGTCGTTTTTATGGCAGATTACCTTCTATTGAAGTAACGCCGCGCTGTCGCGTATAAAGAAATCCATTGAAATCCATAAAGAATTGTGATTCCCAAAGCGTGGATAATGCAAGATATGTCACTTCGCGGCTTGCAATTTCAAGTTACAATCGTTGAAAAAGTCAAAAGGATGTTATTCTTCTTGACACTAAGAAAGGGGTTATGTCGGTGGTACAATTGCCAAAAGTAAATGAGCTCGGCTTCTTTGAGATTCGTCTCGAATCTATTGGGGGCCTGGGAGCGAACCTTGCCGGTAAAATGCTCGCGGAAGCGGGTGTAGTCGGCGCAGGACTCAATGGCGTCAGCTTTTCATCGTATGGTTCGGAGAAGAAGGGGTCGGCGGTTAAAGCTCATATCCGTTTCTGCGATATGGACACTCATATCCGTGATACATCCCCGGTAGAGCGTCCGCATGTTGTCGGTGTTTTTCACGAAGCGCTTGCCAAGACCGTTAACGTAACCAGCGGAATTCATGAACACAGTACCGTTCTTGTGAACTCGGCCAAGACGCCGGAAGAACTCAAAGAACTGCTGAAGATGAAGGCCGGTACGATTGCAGTAATCGATGCCACCAGCATCGCACTGAAAGAGAAGAACCGCGTGAATATGGCGATGCTAGGCGCGCTGTTCCGGCTCTGTCCGTTCCTGGATACCGATATTATGAAGGGCGTTATTGAGAAATCGCTCGGCAAGAAATATCCGCAGGCGGTCCAGTCGGCCATTACGACCTTTGACCGTGGTTATAATGAAGTGAAATTCATGCATTTCGAGCTCGCTGCCGGTGACAGCATGCCGGTGTATGTCCGCTCCGATATTTCCGCTCTCGGCTACGAGACTCAGCCGATAGGCGGCACCATCACGAACCCGGGCGGCAGTTTCCTGAAGAACCTCAGCATCTCCCGTTCCGGTATGCTTCCGGTGTATGAGAATGAGTCCTGTATCAATTGCGCACAGTGTGACACGGTATGTCCGGATCAATGCTTCGTCTGGGAAGAGCGGCTGGACCGCAAGGGCCGTTCGCAGATGTTCCTGCTCGGCATTGACTATCAATACTGCAAAGGCTGCCTGAAATGCATCGGCGCCTGCCCGACCTCGGCGCTCTCCAGCACCCGGGAGAAGGAAGGCTATGCAGACAGCCATACCGTGAAGCATACGTTTGATCTGGTTACTCAAGTCTAAATTTCGGAAGAAAGGTGGAATGAATTGTGGCTATTGATTATGAAAAAGAAGTAGGCTCCGCCAAAGTGGAGCAGAAATTCCTATATGAATCCGGCAATGAAATGGCTGCTTATGCCGCCCATCAGATTAACTATCATGTTATGGGGTATTTCCCGATCTCCCCGTCGACGGAGGTTGCCCAGTTCCTCGATACCATGAAAGCCAGCGGACAGCATGATATTATGCTGGTGCCTTCCGATGGTGAGCACAGCTCCGCCGGGATCTGTTACGGCGCTTCCACAGCAGGCGGCCGCGTGTTCAATGCTACCAGTGCGCAAGGGTATATGTTCATGCTGGAGCAGCTGCCTGTACAAGCAGGTACGCGGATGCCTATGGTCATGAACCTGATCTGCCGTTCGATCTCGGGTCCGCTGAATATTCACGGTGACCATTCCGATTTGTATTTCGCCCTGAACACCGGCTGGCCGATCCTGATGTGCCGTGATCCGCAGTCCGTCTACGACATGAACCTGATGGCATTGAAGCTTGCGGAGCATGCCAAGGTCCGCCTTCCGGTAATGGTTGCTTCTGACGGTTATTTCACTTCTCACCAGAAGCGCCGTGTGCAGGCTTTTGCCCACCGCGAGGATGTTCACAAGTTCGTAGGCGAGCAGCCGCCAGTTGGCTTCACCGATACGCTGGACCGCAATAACCCTGTTACTGTAGGTCCTTATATGAATGAACCGGATTATATCAACAACCGTTATCAGCAGTCGGTAGCCATGTACAATGCCGGTGAAGTGTTTGAAGAGATCGCAGCGGAATTCGCTGTACTGACAGGCCGGCATTATCCGATGATCGAGCAGTACCGGATGGAGGATGCCGATGTGGCCGTATTCCTGATGAACTCCGCTTCGGAGATTATCAAGGATGTGGTCGACCAGCTGCGTCTGCAAGGAATTAAAGCGGGTGCCATCTCCCCGAACATGATCCGCCCCTTCCCGCAGAAGCAGATTGCTGAAGCGCTGAAGAACGTCAAAGCCATCACTGTCGGTGACCGTGCGGATTCCGTCGGCGGACACGGCGGCAACATGGTTAACGAAATCAAGGCTGCATTGTTCACGTACGGCAACACGACCACTAAGGTAATCAGCCGTATCTACGGACTGGGCGGTAAAGACTTCTATGCTGAAGACGGCCATCATTTCTTCCAGCTCGCAATGGATGCCGTGGTAGCAGACCGCGTAGAAGTGCCGTTTGATTACTACGGCCACAATCCGGGAGCGCCGGAGAATGCGCCGAAGCGTCTGCTGAAGCCGATGAACTTTGATCTGTTGAAGACCGGCCTGATTACGGTGAATAAGAATGAAGAAACTGGTAAGCTGGCCGTGAAGATTCCGCCGATCCGCTCCCTGATGAAGAAGCCAAGACGCTTGTCTCCGGGACATGGTGCATGTCCGGGCTGTGGTATTTTCTCAGGCCTTGAGCTGTTCTTCAAAGGGATTGAAGGGGATATCGTAGCGCTGTATCACACCGGCTGTGCCATGGTTACAACTACCGGCTATCCTTATTCGTCACATAAATCAACGTTCATCCACAACCTCTTCCAGAACGGTGCAGCTACACTGTCCGGTGTGGTCGAAATGTTCTGGGAACGCAAACGCCGCGGCGAGCTGGACGGCCTGGGGCTGCAGGATGACTTCACCTTCGTTATGGTAACGGGTGACGGCGGTATGGACATTGGTATGGGTCCGGCGATCGGCGCTGCACTGCGCGGCCACAAGATGATCATCGTGGAATACGATAACGAAGGCTATATGAATACAGGTGCACAGCAGTCTTATTCCACACCGCTTGGACACCGTACTTCAACTTCGAGCATCGGCAAAACCCAGCAGGGCAAGCTGACCCAGCATAAGGATACTGCGCAGATTATGGCTGCGACCAATATTCCTTATGTCTTCACCGGCTGTGAAGCTTATCCTCAGGATCTGCTGAAGAAGGCTGCGAAGGCTCAGTGGTATGCTCAGAATGAAGGTCTCGTCTACGGCAAGATCCTGATCGCCTGCCCGCTCAACTGGATGAGTGAAGACAAAGACGGAACAGATATCGTCTCCCTGGCTGTTGAGTCCTGCTTCTTCCCGCTCTATGAAGTAGAGCAGGGCATGACCAACATTACGTATAACCCGGAAGACAAGGAGAAACGGATCGAAGTCTCCGCCTGGCTGAAGACTATGGGCAAAACCCGCCATCTGCTGAAGCCGGAGAACGAGCCTGCGCTGCGCAGCTTCGAGAATGAGGTACAGCGCCGCTGGAGCCGTCTCAAAGCGAAACATGAGCATCCTGATTTGTAAGGCTTAACCTAAGCACCACTATAATTAGCAATCGTTCCTATCCGCCCGGCAGAGATTCTCTGCCGGGCTATTTCAACATTTCAATAATTTTTTTCAAAATAACCATTTATTAAAATACTTTATTAAAGTATTATTATAACGAGGTGAAAGCAGATGCAGAAGATTGGCGGCAATGCGTTAGTCATTCGCGAAGTGAATATGAACCTGGTGCGGCAGGTGCTGAAGGAACACGGGCAGGCAACCAAACGGCAGATTGCCGGAGTTAGCGGCCTTAGTGTCGTTACAGTGGGCACTGTGCTGCAGCTATTGGAAGCGCAGAATGAGGTGCTGGCTGGAGCACAGGTGTCCTCCAGCGGAGGGAGACCTGCACAGCAATACATATACAATGACGAGTATGCCCTGGCGCTGATTCTGTTCACGCATGAAGAGCAGGATGTGATCTACATTCACAGAACGGTCGTTACACTTGCCGGACGTACACTGTTTGAGGATAATACAGCGGTCTCAGGCGTCGATCTGGCGGCCTTTGAAGCGGTGATTGACAGCTCGCTGCAGATGTACCCCCTGATACAGGCTATCGGGCTGGGCCTGCCTGGTGCGGAAGTAGAAGGCCTAATGGTTGTATCCGATTACAAAGCCTTGCGCGGTGTTCCGGTGGCAGAGCATTTCCGGCAGCGGTACGGCAAACCTGTTGTGATCGAGAACGATGTCAACGCTGCCGTGATTGGCTATTGCCGAAGGATGAAGGAGGAGACAGCTTCAGTTGTCTATTTGTATTTTCCGGACCGCTTCGCTCCGGGAGCCGGCATATTTATAGGAGGCAAGCTGTATAAGGGGAAACGCGGCTTCGCCGGAGAGGTAGCCAACATTCCGCTCGGCATTGCCTGGGGAGATGGCGGACTGATTGCTTCTTTTGAGGCACTTACGGATGCAATTGCCAAGCTGGCGGCTGCTGTCAGCAGTGTGCTGAATCCGGATATTGTTGTGCTGTACGGCAGCTTCCTGAAGGAAGAGCATCTTCTATCCGTGGAGAAGAAATGCAGCGCCTCGCTGCCTTATCCTGCAATTCCAAGGGTGAGAATGTCAGACGATTTCGCTGCTGACTATATTCAGGGCATGATTGTGCAGACGCTGGGCACTTTGGAACAAAGACTGTATTTAACGAAAATAGAAGGTTAGGCGGGGAAGAGATGGCAACGGTATTCTTGATCATTATTTATATGGCATTTATCAGCTTAGGTCTGCCGGACTCCATGCTGGGAGCGGCCTGGCCGATCATGAGGCTGGATTATGGGGCGCCGGTTGAGACAGCGGGACTGCTCTCCATGATTGTAGTTGCGGGGACGATTATTTCTAGTTTAGCCAGCAGTGCCGTGCTGAAACGGCTGGGTACGGGGATGGTTACTTTTATCAGCGTGGCTGTGACGGCTCTGGCCTTGCTCGGCTTCTCTTACTCTTCTTCCGTAGTTTGGCTGGCTGTGCTGGCCTTGCCGCTGGGGCTGGGTGCCGGTTCTATCGATACAGGGCTGAACAATTATGTGGCTACCCACTATAAGGCGCATCATATGAGCTGGCTGCACTGCTTCTGGGGCATCGGGGCAATGCTCGGACCGATCATTATGTCGCGTTATATCGCAGGCGGCGATTCCTGGAGAACGGGATACTTTACTGTCAGCATGATCCAGTTTTCGCTTGTGGTGCTGCTGTTCATCAGTCTGCCGCTATGGAAAAGGGCAGGCAAGAGCGGCAGTCCGCAGGCTGAGAACGTCAGGAATGAGCCAGAGACGGTAATGGCAGCGGAGGCTGCTTCCGGCAATGTGCTGCGGATCAAAGGCGTGAAGCTGGCGATGATTACCTTCCTGTTCTATTGTGGAGTGGAAGCCACGGTAGGACTCTGGGGCAGCAGCTATCTGGTTAATGTCAAGGGTGTCTCAGCAGCAACTGCTGCTGGCTGGGTGTCATTGTATTACGGCGGAATTACGGCCGGGCGGCTGCTTACCGGGTTTATTACCTTCCGGTTCAGCAACAAGGAGCTCATCCGCGGCGGTCTGGTTATATCCATGCTGGGTGCGCTGGTGCTGGCTTTACCGCTTCCGGCGGTCTTTTCACTGGTTGCATTTATCCTGATTGGATTGGGCTCGGCACCGATCTTTCCCTGTATGCTGCATGAGACACCAGCCCGGTTCGGACAAGCGAACTCCCAGAAGATTATGGGCTATCAGATGGCTCTGGCCTATACCGGTGGAGCTTTTCTGCCCCCGCTTCTGGGCTGGGTGGCAGCGCGCAGCAGCTTTATGATTCTTCCGCTGGTGATGATCGGGTATATTATTGTTATGATTCTAAGCTCTGAGCAGATCAACAGTATGATGAAAAAACGGAAAGAAGAGGTGAGCCTGTAATGAGAATAGTAGCGTGGCAGGATGGAGCATGGAGTAACGAACCGGTGTCCAGCAGAGTTGTAGCAGGAGCACTTGTGGCGGAAGCTGCAGAAGGCAGTGATTATTGGCAAAAAACGATGTACGGCTTCCAGCATGACAATGGGCACGCCTTGCTCGCACCCTGGGGGGATGCGGAAGCTATAGAGGTCAGCTTTTCGCTGGACGGGTTCACAGAGCTGTATGATCAGGCAGGCATTATGCTGTGGTATAGTGAGGAAGTCTGGATCAAAGCCGGTATTGAGCTGAATGATGGTATTCCGCATGTGGGCGCCGTTGTGACCGATGGCTACTCCGACTGGTCGCTGTCACCTGTTCCGGAATGGACGGGTGAGGTGATCACCCTCCGGGCTTCGCGGATGAAGGATGCCGTAATCCTCAGAGCCAGAACGGAGAATCATCCCTGGAGGACGATCCGGGTCGCCCGTTTTCCGTATGTGACCGGTAAGCAGGCAGGACCCTTCCTGTGTGCTCCAACCCGGCCGGGATTTCAGGTAACCTTCACACGGTGGGCTGCTTCAGCTCCTGATACCGATGTGCATACGGACCCGCCAGTACGTTAATCTCCCGGTGCACGGAATCATTCCAGCAATTTGCGGTAAGACAATCGGCTCTTTGCATACTTTTCACGTACTCAGCCATCCTATACCCAACAGGAAGAATCTGAGTGTTTGTGAAGGGGGAATAGTTATGAAGCGCCGATTAGCAGGTATGCTGGCTGCGGTATTGACTGCAGGCACACTGCTCGCAGGCTGCTCCGGGGAGCAGAACAAGAAGGAAGCGGGAAGCTATACGATGCAAGCGTATCAGGACGGGTCAATGCTGGCTTACTCGCAGGGAAAAGGGCTGGACGGCCGGTTCCGCAAGGCGATGCGGCGGGCTTTTGCCATTGAACAGCTTGCGCTGACCGATGAGAAGTTCACCGAAGACAACCGCGGAAATACAAGCTATCAGTACCTGATCAACAACCAGCCCGCGCAGAATATCACGCTGCATGTATTCACCAGCCGCCCTGAGCGGGTGAGCCGGATTACGGATTGGTACGGCGGTATAGAGCTGGCGGAGACGTCCGGGGCGAGAACAGAGGTCTATAACAAGGATAATACTTCTCTGGTGTATACCTCCATGGGCAAAGAGAAGGGGAAGTATTCGAAGAAGGTAAAGGACCTGTTTAGCGGACTTCTGGAGCACCTGGGTACACACGCCCATTAAAAGATCACACAATATTCACCATTCAGGGGATTAATTTTTAGGCAGCGGTTAGGTATTTTAATACAAAGTAATTCAATTGGTATTTGTTTAATTAGCCGAGCGGTTCACCGCATGCCGGTCTCAACATCCGTAAGCGGGTGGGGTGCCGGCCTTTTCTTTTATACACCTATGTGAACAAGTTCACAACAAAGCAATGACTGCATAACAGCCTTAAGCAGGAAGCATACACCAAGAGTATAGCGCAGCATCTGCTGAGATTGGGCCGACTGGACCACAATCCGGAGGTCAAACCATACACCTGGGAGGTGAGCGGTTTGGCCTCTTTGTGTATCGCAGAATAGGAGGAGATGGGAGTGACGTGGAAGATTGCTATCGGAAGTGTGGACGCATCCACATCAATCAGCATTTTGGGCGATGTGACCGGTTCCTGATCTATAGGATGGAGCCGGAGGGAAGTTACAGCATTATAGAGGACCGGAGTTATGACCGGCAAGCGGAAGCAGCAGGCCATGACACGCATTCGATGCAGAATACCGCCGCCCTCCTTGCAGACTGCAGTTTGTCCTGGTCAGCCACATTGGACCGGGAGCGAGAGCGCTGCTCTACGAGCGGGGAATTCAGGCTATGGCGGTCGAGGCTCCGATTGAACAGGCGCTGAAGCGTCTGGAGCATTTTCTCCGCTCAGGCAGGGGTGCTATTCTGCAGTGAATTATTGCATATTACATCAAAGGAGTGTCGGACATGACTAAGAAGTTGAAGCAGATCGCAATTTACGGCAAAGGAGGAATCGGCAAGTCGACAATCACTTCCAATATCAGTACTGCGCTGTTGGGTGGCAGGCTACAAGGTCATGCAATTCGGCTGTGCTCCCAAAAGCGATTCCACCAATACGCTGAGGGGCGGAGAATACATACCTACACTGCTGGATTCATTGCGTGATAACCATTCGGTCAGGGCTCAGTTTTTTGAAATGGCTATGTTGAATTTGGTCAAAAGGCGGTTATCGAGCTATGGCTCAGGTCAATATTCGGATTCCCGTCCGATTTCCCTGTAAGGTCTTAGATGTTGAAGCGGACTGAGAATCCTTTAACTTGTTCTAAAGAGCTTGAAATGAGGCATTTCAAGACGCTTAAGGGAATCTCAGTCAGGATGATCCCAAATTCCTGCAGATTTGGCCAAGTAGCGGAATCTCATTCCTCCTCAGAAGCCGATTCCTTATATTACTCGGTGAAAACGGCTACCCTCTTAAGGACGCGTAGCCGTTTCTACCGGAAAGTGAAGACTTATTATGTTTGGGGATCCCCGTAAAGTTCCTGGATCATCCTCGAAGTTAAAGCCCCCCTTTGCGGGGGGATCTTGTCTAGAACATGCTCCAGTTACCCTTCAGGCGGGCATGGCGCTCAGCGCGGTACAGGATATACCGGGTGCATCCGGCAAGCAGAAGACTGCCCGCCACCAGAACGGTCAGCGCCAGCCACCAGGTCCGGCCGGTAGTGCCGTACAATGCTCCGCGTACAAGGATCAGACTGTATGTCACGGGGAACAGGGCGGACAGCCCCGTTGCCCAGGCCGGGAAGACGGCTGGAGGAATACGGACTCCCCCGAACAGCTCCATAGGAGTCTGAAAAATATAATAGAGAAATGAGGATTCCCGGGAGAACAGCGACACCGCGCTCAGCATTGCCCCCCAGATGATAGCGGCAATTATAATCAGCAGCAGAGCAAGGGTTAGCGCCGTCCAATTAACTGAAGCGGTATCTGAAACAAACACAAACGTCAGAATGGAGAAGGCCGCGAACATCCATATTCCATGCAATAAGGAATAGAGGGAGCGTCCATACAGGAAGGCTATTTTGGATGCCGGAGTGAGGAAGACGGTCTCAACAGTACCGTCCTTGCGTTCCTGCTCAAAAATCCAGGCCGCTTCCACCACCGTCCAGAACAGCTGGAATACTAAGTAGCCGCTCAGCAAAAACAACGGGATACGTTCGTCCGGGATGACCCGTGATAACACAGAGCCTTCCCCGGTCCGGTAGGGCTTCATCGTGTAATAAGAGGTCAAGAAGCTGATGATAGGCCAGAAGAGCAGGGAGAAGAAGGTAGCCCGTCCCTTCCGGCGGTTTCTGTGCTGCTTCTTAAGTTCAGCGGCAATTGTCATCCATAGGCCGCCGGGTCTCATGAGGCCCGCTCTTCGGAGAGGAGTATAATAGCATCCTCCAAGGTGGGCTTTTCGCAGGAAAAGCTGTGGATGTGCAGACCGTGATCACTCACCCAGGGAAGCAGCTCTGTAATGAGCCTGTCCGCTTGGGGAGTTTGTACAGAAATTCGATAGGCTTCTTCCGGGCTGGAAGAGATTAGTCCGGCAGCGTGTTGCCCGCCCGCTAGCTTCGCCGGATGACCCAGTGCTCCCAGATGGGCAAGCAGCAACGGCCGGAGGCACTCGTCCCATCCGCTTACATCCAGATGCGCGGTCTGCGAACCGGCAATCTGCGAGACGATAGCCTCCGGTTTGTCGCAGAGCAGCAGCTCGCCGCGGCGCAGGATATACACCCGGTCACACAGCTCTTCAACCTCCTGCAGATAATGGCTGGTCAGCAGAATGCCTTTGCCTTGTTCCTTGGCGAGCTTCCGTACCGTTCCGCGCAGCTGCCGTGCAATGGGTGCATCCAGCCCCAGTGTAGGTTCATCTAGGAATAAGTAAGCCGGATCATTGATTAATCCGCGGGCAATCTGCAGCCGCTGCTTCATCCCTTTGGAGTACTGCTCGACCGGCTGGTCAGCCGCTTCAGCCAGTCCGACCTCCTCCAGCAGCCTGCTGCTTTCCCGGCGGATTGCCAGGCTGCTGAGTCCATACAGCCTGCCGAAATACTCCAGGTTCTCCCTGCCGGTTAGCCGCCAGTACAGCATCCGTTCACCGCCGGGAATCATGTTCACCTTCGATTGGATAGCTTTCCGATTATCATCCATAGAGAGGCCATCCACCTCTATACTCCCCGAAGTCGGATCGAGCAAGGTGGAGAGCATGCGGATGGTTGTGGTTTTGCCTGCTCCGTTCAGGCCGAGCAGTCCGACAACCTCACCCGGTTCAATGGTTAGCGACAGTGCCTTGACAGCGGTATGAAGCTTAATTTCAGAGCGGAACAGGCCAAGCCTGTTTTTGGTCTGATAGATTTTGGTAACCTCATTCATGCGGATCACTTGGACATCAGCCTCCCTTATTTAGAATTGCTCGAATAAACGTCGTTCCACCCTGGAGATGCACCATAACCCTACAGTAATATAGACCAGACTAAGCAGCAGTGCAGGCAGGAGGTCCGTCAAAGATACCGTCTCCCCGGTCAGCAGTGCACCGCGCAGTAGCTGGAGCGAAGTGGTAAGCGGGAAGACCTCCGCCGCCATCTGCAGGAACCTTGGCAGATACTGGCGCGGGAACTGGAAGCCGCAGAGCAGGGTCATTACGGTGAACAACGTATTCTGCACGATGTATGTATCACGTGTAAGCAGCATCACACTGCCCATCACCAGTGCCATTGCATAGGTAGACAGGATAAAGAGGAAGGCTCCGGCCAACACAGACAGCAGATGGGGAGCTGGAAGCCGCAAGCCGGCCAGAATGCCGAAAGCGAGAACAGCCGCCAGGATTAACCCGCTGCGGTAAAATTGCTGCACGGCCGTTCCGAGGAAATAGCCGTTCCTGCTGGAAGGAGAGAGCAGCAGCGCCTCAAGAGTGCCTTCCCTCCATTCGGTGATTAGTGACCTGGAGACATTCATCATCATGCTGACGCAAAAAATATTCAAAGTGCCGCCGATGATGGCAAATGCGAGATAGTTATTTGTTCCGGTATAAAGGGCGAATTTGTCATCCAAATCCCCTTGAATCAAATAAACATACGAGAAATAGGCGACCAGGACGAGATAGGCTCCTTCAATAATGTGACCCAGGGTGAAATTCCAGGGAAACGCTCTGAGGTTGGACCTCTGGTTTCTTACAGCGGTTGCAATGGCGGTTTGCCACACGGGCGGACATCTCCTTACTCGGGAATCAGACTCATTGTTCAAAATACTGCCGCTGAAGAACAATCAGGCTGTCAAACGCCTCCTTGCTGCTGGAGTAAAACAAATAATTTCCCTTGCGCTCCGAAGTGACGAGTCCGGCTTCGCTGAGCAGCTTAAGCTGCTTCGATACGGCAGCCTCCGAGATGCCAAGCACCGGAGCGAGCTGCTTCGTGCAGTGCGGTGCCTGCCAGAGCAGCTTAAGCATGCGCAGGCGCGTTGCATCGCCGAGCCCCCTGAACTGGCGCAGCAGATCTTCCGGCGGCGCTTCATTGAAGGCCAGCCCGGGAATATCAACAGCAAGCGGCAGCATAAGCCTTCCCTTGTCCCCGGTCCAATCGATCAGCAGATGGGGGAAAATGAAGGTGGAGGATAGCACAAAGATCTGCTGCAATTGTTCATATTCAAAATGATAGGTGAACGCTTTCTGTGCAGTAATGGTCCCATCGGCGGCCTGCAGCCGGGGATGCAGCGAATTCAGCGCTTTCTCCGCAGAGCGTGAGGCTGCTTCCTGAAACTGTGCCGCTGCGGTATGGATCCAAGGCTGAATATACTCCCACTCCTTGCGGAAGTATTCCTGTTCGTAATCCTCCAGGGTGGTGATCAGCAGGTTGCGTACAGACTCCAGATGCTGCAGCAGGTAGCGGGCAGGTTCATCCGGCGGAGTTACAGGTTTGCCGTGCCCCGGCGGCAGTCCATGCTGCCATTCCAGAATCGTACCCAGTGATATCCTGCCGTTCAGCATCACATGAATAAGCTCAGTGTCCGGCAGCGCCTTAAGCACCCGGATGCCTTCCTGGCTGGAGGAGAAAGAGCCAAGGCGGTCCATAAGCGTGAGGCCCGTCCAGCTGTCGGACAGCCTCCCGATCGCCTGTATTCCCTCCACAAGGGAAGGGGACATTCTGCTTAACAGTTCCTTAGCCCAGTGCAGGCGTTTGGGGTGATGCTCCGGCTGATAGAGCACATGCAGGCTGCACAGCATTTCGTGATAGGGGCAGACAACGGTTTTGATCTTGCGTTGCAATCGTTGGAGTGAGCTCATCTCTTTCCTTTCCGGTTAACCATATGGTTAATCAAAAACCACTTTCGCGTAAAGTGTTCAATAGTATAATTACAACTCCAGAAGTTGTCAATGTCATTTGAGGGCAGCTCAAAAAAGGCAAACCTGCCAGCGCGCGCCTCATTAGAGACGCGGTTGGCAGGTCTGCCTTCTGCTGTTAACGGTAAAGTATAAGCGGGGAGGGAGTTCTATCTTCTTCTGCCGTGCTAATTCCGGAAATACCGCACATTTCATCCCGGACGGAATAAGTGTAGATATGCTGCGGGACCGGAACACATGGCGCCGGACCACTTCAACATGGTGGACTAGCTGGACTACCTGGGGGTGATAGTAATCTTCATATACGACCTCTGTAGGGTCTGTAACCGTTTGAACAGGGCATTTTGGACAATTTCTCATTACATTCAGCTCTTTCGCGATTGGACTTATGCCAGTATACGCGCTGTACAAGGGTCTGCTTGTTCATTTGTCCATATTCCCGATAAATGGGCGTACGACTATCCGGTACACTAGATCAGGAACGTTTGTAGATTTCACGCATGACATGGCGCAGTTCGGGAAGGATCAGCCGTTCCATGGCAAGCCTGATTGCACCGGTGGAGCCGGGCATCGAGAATACTGCCGTACTGCCGATCGTGCCGGCAATAGCCCGGCTAAGCATGGCGGCAGAGCCGATATCTTCCGTGAAGCTAAGCAGCCGGAAAATCTCCCCGAAACCCGGAAGCGATTTGTCAAGCAGTGAAGCAACCGCCTCATAAGTCGTATCGCGGGGTGAAATGCCTGTCCCTCCAGTCAGCAGTACGGCTTCAATGCCGGAATGGACGGAGCTTTTGTAGACCAGTTCACGGATATCCTCATAATCATCCTTGACGATCGTGCGGCCGGTAACAGTGTAGCCCGCTTCCTCCAGCATATTCTGGATCAGCGGCCCGCCGGTGTCCGTCTCCAGGGTCCGGGTGTCCGAGACCGTAATGATATAACAAGCTACTGAATCGGGGGCTTCACGCCGGTGTTCTTCTACGGATGTCATGCGAACCAGCTCCTTTTGTCTGTAATGAACGCTTTATAACCCCCATGATAGGGGATGAAGGAAGCAAAGACAAGTTCGTGCCGGACAGGCAGAAGCGCCGGAAGGGGCCTGTGTCTTGCACAGAGGCGGTCATTGTAGTACACTCGCTACCATAACTGATTTTTGCGGGGAGCGATTGAACTTGGAACAGTCATTACCAGTTTATATATTGTCGGGATTTCTCGGCAGCGGCAAGACTACATTACTGCAGCGGCTGCTGGAGCACTGGAAGACGCAAGGGCTCCGGCCGGCGGTCATCATGAACGAGCTTGGCGAGGTTAATCTGGATGGTCTGCTGGTAGAGCAGTCTGTGCCGATGGCAGAGATGCTGGGCGGGTGTATCTGCTGCACAAGCAGGGGAGATTTAAGTACAGAACTGACCACTCTGGTCAAAAAAGAATCACCGGATGTAGTCGTCATTGAAGCGACAGGCGCAGCTAATCCGCTGGAGATTGTCGATGCAGTTACTGAAACTTCACTGTATCAGCAGGTGGAGCTTAAAGGCCTGATTACTGTTGTCGATGCCGCCCATCTCCTGGAGCTGTACCGTTCCCAGCAGGGGGCTACCTACCGCCTCATGCAGGAGCAGATCCGCTGCGCATCCGTGCTTATTCTGAATAAGACAGACCGGATCAGTGCTGAAGAGGCTGAAGAGATCACGGTTGTGCTGCGCAAATGGAATGCGTATGCAGAGATAATGCCCGCTGTACGCTGTGAGCTGGAGCCGGATGCCCTGCTCGGCAATATCGGTGGAGTCTATTCGGAAGAACGTGGTGTAACAGAAGAGAATGAGCATAGTGAACAGGATGGAGATGCCAGGCAGATGCATGCTTCGCATGATCATGTGATGGCGTACACGCATTATTTCAAGAATTCCGTGAACAGCGAGGCCTTCGAACGGTTTGTTAAGGACTTGCCGCGTGATGTGTACCGGGCTAAGGGAATTGTATCCTTTAACGATACCTCCAGCCGGTTTCTGTTTCAGTATGCATACCGGGAAGCGGATTTCATGAAAATCACCCCCCAGGGCGAAGTGCCTGATGTTGCCGTATTTATCGGTGAACATTTCTCCTCCAGCGAACTGCGCACGGAACTTCTGCGGTTGGAGAAACGTCTGCTGGCAAGACCGGCTGCCGTCAAAAGAAGCCTGTAATACCTTCCCCTGAAGCCGGGGGATTGGTTCGTTCCTTTTCTTGCAGGTTAATACATAGGCATACCCTATAATAATTGCAGGAGGTTTAAGGCTATGACCCGAATTCAATATCAGGAATGCATTGATGCTTGTATGAAATGTATGGATGCCTGTAACTATAGCTATGTCTCAAGCCTGAAAGAATATGATTTGGCAGCACTAAGGGAGACTATCCAGCTTGACCGCGAATGTGCTGACATGTGTTCTTTCGCAATCCAGGCAATGACCCGGCAGAGCCCGTTCGTGGTGGAGATTCTCCGGTTATGTGCTGATATCTGTGAGCGCTGTGCGGATGCGAGCAGCAGACATGAGCATATACACTGCCAGAAATGCATCGATGCCTGCCGCAGTGCGGCAATGGCCTGCAGACTGGTAAGCGGAGCTGTTGAGGTATACGCATAATACAGATTTAAGCACTTCCTTATATAAAAGCAGGGGCCAGACAGGTGCGGGAATCATTCTGCACCTGTCTGGCTTTTTTGTATCCGATATTCAGTAATCTGCGAAATCCAACAGGAGAAAAGGAGACTTCCGGCGAATGTAGTAAATAGAGAACTTTGGCTGTGATTCCATGCGGCCTGTGTCCTAAAGTAAATTGATGGAGGCTTTAAGCGGATGTTCCTTCAGAGTACAGACAGAATTAATAGGCCGGAAGATGCGGCGGATGCACCGCCGCTTATTACACTCACCCGGGGAGCCAAGCGGTATGGAGGCCGCCCGGTTCTTCATGAAATATCAATGATTGTCCGCCCTGGCACGGCCACGGCGCTCATCGGCCGGAACGGCTCCGGCAAGAGTACACTGCTCTCCATTCTCGCGGGACTGCTGAGGCTGTCCTCCGGTGAACTTACATACGGCCGTCAAGGGCTGACTACGGGTTATGCACCCGAAGCGTTTCCGGGACTGAAATTAACAGCAGAAGATTATCTGCACGACATGGGCCGTATTGCCGGGCTCTCCCGGGCGGCAGCGGTATCGCGGGTGAGCGAACTTCTGGATATCTTTAAGCTGGGAGCGTCCCGCAGCCACCCTTTGGCAGGCTTCTCCAAGGGCATGCTGCAGAAGGTCAATCTGATCCAGAGCCTGCTGATCCGTCCGCAGCTTCTGCTGCTGGACGAGCCTATGTCCGGGCTGGATCTTCCGGCGCAGCATACGCTGACCGAACTGCTGCAGGAGCTGAAGTCGGAAGGGACGGCACTGGTCTTCTCCGTGCACGAGCCCCAGACCGTAGAAGCTCTGGCGGATGCCGTGTATGTGCTGCAGGAAGGGCGGATTATCCGGACAATCCATGGAGCAGAGAACCTGCGGACGGTGCCGTCAGTACATATCGTCTACACAGACCTTCCGCCAGTGGAACAACAAGCGGTAATGGCGTTGCCTGGTGTGCTCCATATGCTGCAAGTGCCGGATTCTGCAGGTGCAGCCTGTACAGGATTGACTGTAGAGCAGAAGATGTCGGATACTTGCCTGCAGCAGATTCTTGCCGCAGGAGGTTCAATTGTTTCGGTTGAACGTCTCGGGGGCTTAAGCGGTATAACAGAGTGGATGGACCCGAAGGAAGAGAACGGGAGTGGACGCGGGTGAAGGCTCTCATCGGATATTTTTTGCGCAGCTACAGTGTCTCCCAGCGGTATTTCGGTCCGGTTGCCGGCATTATTATAGCCGTGTTAATTTTGTATTCCTATAAGCCTAATCCTGTAATGAACAGCTACTCCGCTACGGCAGTCTTTCTATTTGTAGCCTGCTGCTGGCTGGGGTTAAGCTTTCTGAATCATGAGCATGCGGTACAGAAGCAGGTGGTTATCGTCCAGCTCCGCAGTGCCCGCCGCTACAGTATCGGCGGTATACTTACATTGGGTCTGCTCACCCTGCTGCTGGACCTCTTCATTGTCATCTATCCGGTGTTGACCGGGAGTTTCAATGAACCGGCCGGGCTGGACCGGATCCTGCTTGCTTTTACCGGACATGCTCTACTTGGGATGTTGGGTATTGCGGTCTCCCTGTACCTGCAGTCCTCGTGGGTGTCCAGAACCAGCTACGCCGCCGGCTTGATGCTGATCACCATCATTTTGTCCATCAGCGCCAGCAAGGTTGCTGAGCTGGTGCCCGGACCCGTTGTCCCGGTGCTGCTGCCGCCCGTATTTCCGGTGATGGATGCAATGATGAATGCGGATACGCTGCCGGTGCCGACCCTGCTTGGCGCCTATGCCCACGCGCTGGTATACATAATATTGCTGACCGGATTCTACATTTACCGCTCCGGCCGCATGGACTATAACAAAATAACATGAGCTAATAAACAGATCAGGAACGGGAGGAAAGATGAAGGATACACAAGTACCGGAGAGTGAACAATCCAAAGAGCTATTTGCTTATTTCGGGCTGGCCGTTTATTATTGCCAGGCGCTGGAGCAGCAATTGACCAATCTGCTGCTGCTGACCAAGCTGTCACAGGGCAAAACGCCAACCGACGCAGAGATATCAGAATTGTATCAACGCAAGCTTAGCAATTCACTCGGCCAGCTCATCAAAGAAATCCAGCATCACTTTCCATTCTCGGAGGAAGAAACGAGCCAGCTTCAGGCAGTATGGAAAGAACGCAACCACATTGTCCATGATTATTTCAAGGAACGGATTCAAGAAACGTTCACTCCGGCGGGACGGGCCCATATGATCCGCGAATTGAAACGGTTTAAGAACAAGGCAAGCAGATTGGAGATTAAGTTGCAGGGCTATTGTACAGAAATGTACAGCAAGCTGGGTCTTGAAGAAGAGCATATCAAGTAACGCCATCCTATCAGTTCATACCAAAGAGACTCACTCTTTACGCAGATAAACCCTGCGGATAAGAGGAGTCTCTTTACGTTGTGCGGTTATTGTGGAGAGGACAGCGCGGATTCCAGCTCCTGCAGCCCGCAGGACTGGACAGTTTCCGGCGCAAACCGGATACCGGATGCTCCGGTTGATCGGGCAAGTGAAGTAAGAGCCTTGACGAGCGCGGGAAGCATGCCCGGAACAAGCGATTCTCCGGTTTCCCACCACCAGCGGACAATGGTAAGAATTCCGCTCTTCTTATCCATCACCGGTTCAAGCCGGGCGATAAAGCGGTCGCCATATAGAAGGGGAAGTACATAGTAACCGTATTCCCGCTCAAGCACCGGCTTGTATACCTCCCAGCGGTAATGGAAGCCAAACAGCTGGCGGATCAGCTCTCTGTCCCACAGCAGGTTGTCGAGCGGAGCCAGCGCCGCTGCGAATGTAATCTCTTGTGTGCCAGTGCCTGTATCAGCGGCGTCTTCCAGCTGCAGTACCGCTTCCAGCTCGGGAGCATCTATTGTCCGCATATACAACGGAAGCTTGATGCCCTCGACCCGTACCTCGCGGAGCTTATCGCTTAGCAGCAGGCGCTGCACGGCTGCTGTCCGCTCCTTGCTCTTAAGGCCGGAGATTCCGAGCCAGCCGTCCCCAGATTTGTTCCATTGCAGACCGATGCTGCCGATCCGTCTCAGTACATACCAGTCATGGTGCTGATCCATAGTTACATTCGGATCGCTTGCACTGAGCAGTCCGGCCGGCAGCAGCTTAGCCGTAAAATCATAATAACGGCGGGTATGCACCCGGTGGTGAATGGAGAGCTCTCCCCAGAAATACATGCTCTCCATCGCTGCCCGGGATAGTCTCGCCGGAGCCCAGGACCAGTCGATCTTCTCTTTGCTCTCCAGATCGAGCGAAGAGAGCGGACCCCGCGAGTTCAGCTCCTCACGGACATGGGTGACCATGGGAGCCATAGCTTCATTGTCCTGATGCCTGGCGGCGGCTTCTCTGCGCCTCTGGAAATAAGGCCAGTCCTCTGTGCAGTAGATCGACATATTCTTGTCCCAGCCGTCAATCAGCAGCCTGTCCTTATAGAGCAGCTCCGTGGCCATTTCCGGCCGGAATCCCGGGAGTCTGGCCTGTAGCACAAGCTCATGATTATGTCCGGCGATGCTGAGCGGATCATATTGGATACAGCCCACGTGGCGGACGAACTCGTGGATGCTCATCTTGCCCTCCTTCAGTCCTCCCGTGACCAGCCGCTGGTGACGCAGCAGGAACAGCCGGGCTTGCCGCTTGCTCAGACTATAGGTCATCAAGTCCTTCACCCCATCCGTATGTATTGCTTTCCATTATACGGAACAAATGTTCTGAACTCAAGCGAAAGAACCCCCCTGAAGCTTCTACAGCATCAGGAGGGCTTGTTAACAGCAGAGAGGCTGGCTGATCCTCAAAGATTAAATCTGCTCCAGTGACGGACGCAGTCCGGCAGCGGAAGTAGAAGAGGAGACAGCGCCTGAGGCCGGTGCCTCCGCACCGTTACCGGCACCGGCACCCAGCTGAAGCTGATACATGCGGAAGTAACGTCCGCCAAGTGCCATCAGCTCATCATGGCTGCCCCGTTCAACAATCTCACCCCGGTGCAGCACCAGAATCTGGTCTGCGCTGCGGATGGTGGACAGCCGGTGGGCAATGATGAATGTAGTCCGGCCCTTCTTCAGCACCTCCAGCGCCTGCTGGATGATGCTCTCCGTTTCGGTATCGATGTTGGAGGTCGCTTCATCCAGAATCAGGATCGCCGGATCGAACGATAACGCTCTGGCGAAGGAGATCAGCTGCCGCTGGCCGGCGGACAATGTGCTGCCTTTCTCAATTACCGGTTCGTCGAAGCCTTTCGGCAGATGGGACAGCAATTTGTCAGCCCCTACTTCACGCAAGGCACGCTCTACACGTTCCCGGCTGATGCGTTCATCCCCGAGACTGACATTCGAGGCAATCGTTCCGGTGAAGAGGTAAGGATCCTGCAGCACAATGCCCATATGGCTGCGCAGCCACTGTTTCGGCAGATCCTTGACCTCCTGGCCGTCAATAGTGATGCTTCCGGCTTGCGGATCATAGAAGCGGAACAGCAGATTGATGATCGAGCTTTTGCCCGAGCCGGTATGACCGACCAGAGCGACAGTCTCGCCCGGACGCGCCTCGAAGGAGATATCGCGCAGGACGAAGTCTTTTTTGTAGGCGAAGGATACATCCTTGAAGACAACATCACCTTTATAACGCGGCATCGAACCGTCGGTTACCGGCTCTCCAGGCTCATCCATCAGGGTGAAGACGCGCCCTGCGGATACCATCGAGCTGTCGAGGTTCGCCAGCTGGTTGACCATCCCTGTAATCGGCTGGAACATCCGTCCCAGTACATCGACGAAGGCGTAAAGGACGCCCAGAGAGACGAAGGTTGAACCGTCAAGACTGCCGAAGCCGAAGTACCACAGCACGAGCACGAAGGAGAGACTGCGCAGGGAGTTCACCAGGTTGTGGGACGTGAAGGCATTCAGGTTAAGCATTTTGTTCTGGTATTTCAGATAATCATCATTCAGCTGTTCGAATTCCGCACTACTCTGCTTCTGGCGGCGGAAGATCCGGATAATGGACATCCCTTGAATGGATTCATTGATAATGGCATTGATCTCACTAAGGCGTGAGCGGATGATCGTATTATATTTCGTTGCAATCTTGCGGTAGAGCACAATCCAGACAATGATAATCGGCACGATGAACAAGCTGACAAGACCCAGCTTCACGTCCAATAGGAAGAGGGCAACATATACACCCGTAATATTAATAATCCCTGTTGCGAAGTTGGACAATACAGCAATGAACAGATCCTTGACTGCTTCCGTATCATTGGTGACCCGGGACACCACCTTGCCTGCAGGCAGATTATCGAAGAAATGCACCGGGAGGCGCTGGATATGCGCATACACATCCGTCCGCAGCTTGCGGATAACCTGGTTGGCTGATGATTGCAGCCAGTAGGTTTTGCCGAACTCCGCAATTATGGAGATGACGAGGAACATGGCGTATAGAGCGACCAGTTTATAAATCCCGGGGAACTCCGGTTTGTAAAATGAAAACAGGTCATCAGCCGACAGTCTGACGGCCGGATAGACCGTTGCCTGGTCGCCATATTGGATGCGCAGGCTCCCGTCCGAGAAACTCCGTTCGCCTTCGGTCTGGGCTACAGCTTCATTAATGAAATAGAAGCTTCTGCCAGCCTGAAGCAGGCGGATTTCCTGGCCTTTGACTTCATCTGCGGCAAACCGGTCACCGCGCTTGTAATAGTTGTTGTTATATTCAGCAGCATCTTCAGGCGAAGCAGTCTCGAAATAAGGCTTCTCAATCGCGAGCAGGTGATTGTCAATCATACTCTTGGCGATGAAAGGCCCCGCCAGCTCAGCCGCTACCCCGATGGTGAGGAGCAGAAGGGCTGCTATGAATGTTTTTTTGGCAGTCAGTGCGTACTGCAGCAGACGTTTGCCTGTACTCTGTGTCAACGGTGACACCTCCTATATTTCAGAACATTATAATAGATATGATGCACGTTATAACTTGTTTTTGGGTTATTCATTCGTCAGGTTATTCTCAACCTGCTGACGGTCGAACTGCTCACGGTACCAGCCGTTCAATTCAAGCAGCTCCTGGTGGGTACCCCGCTCCGTAATATGTCCTCCGTCAAGCACCACGATCAGATCGGCGTGTTCAATAGCCGAGAGGCGGTGGGTGGAGATGAGCGTGGTTTTACCGCTGCGCTCTTCACGGATGTTCTCGATGATCTTGGCTTCTGTCCTCGCGTCAACAGCAGACAATGCATCATCCAGAATCAAAATATCCGGATTAGAGATGAAGGCTCTGGAGATCGAGACCCGCTGCTTCTGTCCTCCGGACAGGGAGACACCACGTTCGCCAACCATCGTGTCGAGCCCGTCGGACAAGGTGCCGAGATCATTTTGGAATGCTGCAGCCGTTATAGCCTGCATAATGAGCTCATCGCTGGCTCCCGAATGGCCGAACTGTATGTTCTCGCGTACCGATTTGGAGAACAGAATCTGTTCCTGCGGGACATACCCCATCCAGCTGTGCAGCTGATCCAGGGCAATCTGCCCGATCGGAACACCTGAGATCAATATCTCACCCTGGCCGGTCGGATATTCATGCAGCAGCTGCTTCAGCAGGGTCGATTTGCCGCTGCCGGTCCGTCCGACCACACCGAGTGTCTGGCCCTGCGACAAGGAAAGGCTGACTCCACTCAGGTTGTCGATGGTTGAGGTCGGATAGCGGAAGGTCACATCCTTCAGTTCAATAGATGACGGATGTTCTACCGGGGTTGGATGAGGAACATCCTGCACATCAGGTATGGCATGCAGTGTCTCATCGATCCGCTCCAGCGAGGCGCCGCCGCGCTGCATAATGTTAATCAGCTCGCCGATGGCGAACATCGGCCAGACGATCATGCCGAGATACATATTGAAGGAGACAAGGTCTCCAAGAGTGATCTGATTGCGGAAGACCAGATAGATTCCGTAGGTCAGTGCAATAATATAACTGAGGCCTACGCAAAAGCGGATCGTCGGCTCGAAGAAGGCATCGACCCGGGCTACGGCCATATTCTTGCGGTATACATCTTCGGTGATATCAGAGAAACGCTTCTCATCCTGGCGTTCCTGCACATAGGCACGGATAACGCGGATACCGGATACGGATTCGAGCACCTGATCATTCATGTCACCGAAAGCATCCTGCGCCAGACTGTAGCGGTCGTGAATGGCTTTGCCGTAGAAGACCATAGCTATCGCGATTAGCGGAAGCGGGATAACTGCGGCAAGTGTCAGCTTCCAGCTGACCAGGAACCCCATGGCGAACAGCACTACTGTCAGATAGACTGTCGAATCGACGAGGGTCAGCATACCAAAGCCTACGGTAGCTGATACCGCACGGATATCATTGGTGGCCCGGGCCATCAGATCACCGGTGCGGTTGCGCTCGAAGAAGGCCGGTGTCATCGTCATGAGATGATTCATGAAGCGCGAGCGCAGCAGGCGCTCCACCAGGTTTGAACCTCCGAACAGCTTGTGCATCCATATGTAGGTGATCCAGTAAATTACCAGCAGCATGAGCACGATCATGCCTATATATTTCATTAGTGAACCTGCAGTAATGGAGCCGCTGACAATATCGTCGATGGCGTTACCGAGGAGACGGGGAGGCAGCAATTCAAGCACACCTACCACAATTAGCAGTATAAGGCCTATAGCATAGCGCCTTTTTTCCCGGCGGAAGAACCAGCCGAGATCGCGGAGAACGGAGAACAAGGGAAATCCCTTCCTTTCGTGTTGAGAATGTTGTTTGCCGGCTTGGGTAAGGATATTATGAAGCTTCAGGACAATGGATAACTCTCTCAAAGCATGCAAAAAAGCGTACCATCCGAAAACGGATGATACGCCTGTCATTTACGACTATCATGTCCACGGTGCTTGTCGCAGCACAGAGACATGGAAGAGAATTGCTTAGCCTGAATTCATACGGTACGCGTAACACGCATGATACTCAGGAATTATCCATTACTCGGGCTGCTTCGGTATTCAGTTGTGTGGATTTGCCGACAATAGTTAGGAAATATGCTGGAACAATAGTAAACACCGCGCTCACCCTTTCTTTGATTTGGTAATAACTTGAAGACGCTTCGTTATGTTCCGAGTTTATCATCCCCCTTCAAGGATTGTCAAATGTAATTTTGAACAAATAGCGAATAAGCTGTATGATAAAATAAACTTAATCGGGAGGAGTGGAGAGATGAACATGTTAATTAGCACGGAAGCTGCCGCCTGGTTCAAGAGAGAGCTGAGCCTCCAGAATGGAGCGTATGTCCGTTTGTTTCCCCGGTATAGCTCAGGGGGCGGACTGCATCCCGGATTCTCGCTGGGAATCGCTACAGAACCGCCGGGCCGTCCCGCTGTTCAGTTTGAGCAGGGAAGCCTTATTTTCTATATGGAAGAGCAGGATCTGTGGTACATGGAGGGGTATAGCCTGTCGATTGTCTATTCGGAGGCTGAGGATGATATCGAGTATAAGTATGAGCCTGTGCCGGTCGCCGGAGGCGTAAAGGAATAACCCGGAAGTGAGGAATGGTGCAGGCCCCGTTACGGTGAAAGATGTCAAAATCCCTTGCCAAGTGGCAAGGGATTTTACGTGAGAACGCATAGCGGATAGGCATTCTGCCTACATCAGCTGCTGCGGCTTCAGGGTGAGCTGCGGAATGTTTCTTCTTCCATCGCGAACTCGAAATCATCAATATCAAACACCTGTACCGGCACTCCGCCTTCGATGATACGCTGAATCAGCTCGAACTGGTCGGTGAGAATCGGTACCTGCTCACGCTGGGAGGCCAGCAGCAGCTCCGTCTCGATCGGATCAAAGGTTTCCCCGTAGGAAGCGTTGTCGAGGCTGTTGATGATGGTAATCTGCGCCTGTCCGCCGAGCAGAATGCCGGAGCTTTTGGCCCACGGGACATTGAGGCAGCGGTTGATCTTCTTGGAATTGAGCGGTTCCTCGAAATAGTTGATCAGCTCGCGGATTCTCAGCTTCACATGCTGGTCATCGTCAGCGTGGCTCATCACCGGCTCATCACTGTCCCGTAGTTCGTACAATTCCATAATAGTAGTGTAAGGCACTATATATTCTACAGGGCTCCGCGGTGCGAGAAGCTGGCCGTAAATCGCCATCATGACGGCTTCCGTCACAAATTGTCTGGGCATCATTATCCTCCTGGATTTCAGGTACTGCGATCGTAACTAATAAAATTATAAAAACACTGCGGAGCGCAAATGTCAACAGTGTCCGGGTAAACCAATTAACGGGAAAGGGCGTAAGAGGCTGTGAAACAATGGAAATCTTATTATACCTTCGTACGGCCTTACATGAAATGGATAGTGCTCACATTAATTATCGGGATGATCAAATTCAGTATTCCGCTGACGCTGCCGATGATTTTGAAGTATGTAGTAGATGATCTGCTGGGCAATCCTGCGTTAACCATTGCTGACCGGGTGTCCAAGCTGATGATCGTGCTCAGCGGCGCATTTGTGCTGTTCGTGATTATCAGAGGTCCGGTAGAGTATTACCGCCAGTATTTTGCCCAGCTGATTACAAGTAAGATCCTCTTCGATATGCGCAATAAGCTGTATGGACATATGCAGCGCCTGTCGCTGCGTTATTACCAGAATACCAAAGTGGGCGAGGCGATCTCCAGATTTATTAACGATGTGGAGCAGTCGAAGAATCTGGTTGAGGTCGGAATGATGAATGTCTGGCTGGACATGTTCACCCTGCTCTTTGCACTCGGGTTCATGTTCTACCTGAATCCGGTGCTGGCGCTGGTCTCGATTGCGATTCTGCCGTTGTACGGCATTGCTGTGAATACCCTCTATAAGCGGCTTAAGGTGCTCACCAAGGACCGGTCCCAGGCGCTCGCGGTCATTCAGGGCTATCTGCATGAACGGATTCAGGGGATTGCGGTGATCCGCAGCTTCACCATGGAACGGGTGGACCAGCAGCAGTTCAAGGACATTAACGGCCGATTTCTGGAAAAAGCGATGGCGCAAACGCGCTGGAACGCTTTTACCTTCGCGATTATCAACACCTTGACGGATATCGCGCCGCTGCTCGTCATTGGATATGGGGGATATCAGGTGATCCAGGGTAATCTGACTCTGGGAACCTTCGTAGCCTTCTTCGGATACCTGGACCGCATGTATGCACCGCTTCGCCGGCTGATTAATTCCTCGACTGTGCTGACCCAGGCTTCTGCTTCGCTGGAGCGGGTGATGGAGCTGATGAACGAGCCTTATGATATCGTAGACGCCCCGGGGGCGAAGCCGCTGCTGGCACCCGCAGGAGAGATTGAATTCAGCGGAGTATGGTTCAAGTATAACGATGAGAACGAGTGGGTGCTGCGCGATATTAATCTGCGTATTGCTCCGGGGCAGACGGTGGCTTTTGTCGGGATGAGCGGGGGCGGCAAGTCCTCGCTGATCAGCCTGATTCCGCGGTTCTACGATATCAGTGAAGGCAGCCTGCGGATGGACGGGCAGGATATCAGAGGGCTGACCCAGGAGAGTCTGCGCAAGGCAGTGGGCATGGTGCTGCAGGATAACTTCCTGTTCAGCGGCTCCGTGCGGGATAATATTCTGTTCGGCAATCCGCAGGCAGGGGAGCAGGAGGTCATTGCAGCGGCGGTGTCAGCTAATGCGCATGATTTCATCATGCAGCTGCCGGAAGGCTATGATACGGAGGTGGGAGAGCGCGGAGTGAAGCTGTCCGGAGGCCAGAAGCAGAGAGTGGCGATAGCGCGGGTATTCCTGAAGGACCCCAAAGTGCTGATTCTGGACGAAGCCACCTCGGCGCTGGATCTTGAATCAGAGCATCTGATTCAGCAGTCGCTGCAGGCCCTCTCCTCAGAACGGACCACACTGATTGTGGCGCACAGACTGTCTACCATAACCTATGCCGATCAGATTGTTGTGCTGGAGAACGGGGCCGTTACTGAACGCGGAACCCATGAACAGCTGATGGCGGTGGAGGGCAGCTACGCCCGCCTGTTCAATGTGCAGCGGCTGGATGGTTAACAGGGTCTCCAAGCGCCAGCAGGGCGTCAACTTATTAGGCAGGACAACAAACAGGCTGCATACTCACCCGATTAGGTGAAGATGCAGCCTGTTTCATCTTTGCGGCGGGGTTCAGATCCGTCCAATCAGCAGCGACAGGATGCCGGCCGCTATCAGCGGACCAACCGGAACGCCTTTGAACAAAGCGACGCCGATGACGGTTCCAATCAGCAGTCCGGCCACAATGGTCGGCTGGCTGCCCATAAGCACCGCGCCGCGTCCGCCGAGATAGGCAACGAGAATCCCGATTCCGATTGCGGCCAGCGATTTCCAGTGCAGGAACGATTGCCCGATCGTCTGCAGCGAGATTTTACCGCTGGCCAGCGGTGTCATCACTCCGATGGTGAGGATGATGATGCCAATGGTAAGCCCGTATTTCTCCAGCCAGGGAAAAGCCTGCTGCAGGCCCAGCACCCGGATCAGCAGCAGAACGACCATGGCAATCGTGACCGGAGAATTGCTGCTGATAATCCCCAGTGCCGCGAGACCCAGCAGCAGTAACGAGGTCATATCCATAGCTTAGAAGCACTCCTTCTCTAAGAAAGCCTTTTGCTCATAATATGATCGGCAATCAGTTTGCCGTGCCCCCGACCGCTCTCGATGAATACCTCATTGGCGTTCCGTCCGGACGCGATAACGCCTGCGACATAGATACCGGGAATATTGCTCTCCATCGTAGAAGGATTGAAGGCAGGTTTATCGAGGGACTCATCCATCAGCACACCTGCCGAGGATAACAGGGTTCTGCTCGGACGGAAGCCGGTCATGGCAAGGACGAAGTCATTATCAAGGATGCGTGTCTCCCCGCTGCCTGCCGTGACCACTGCAGAAGACGGGGTGATTTCCGTTACCCGTGACTCCAGATGAAGAGTAATATTCCCTTTCTGGACCATGCTCTCAAAAATCGGACGCACCCATGGCTTAATATTCTCCGAAATACTGCTTCCACGGTAGACCATATCCACCTTGGCACCGACCCGGATGAGCTCCAGAGCGGCATCAACCGCCGAGTTGCTTCCCCCGATGACGGCAACCTTCATGCCGGAATACGGATGGGCTTCACCGAAATAATGGGTTACTTTGGATAGCTCTTCCCCGGGAATCCCGATCATATTCGGCTGGTCGAAATAACCGGTTGAAATGACTACATTCGCGGCGCTATGGTGCTGCTCTTCTCCGCGCTTGTTGCGTGTATGTACGATGAAGCTGCCATCCTCCTGCGGCAGAACGGACAGTGCCTCCTCATAGGCGGCGATGTCGAGGCCATGCTGCGCGGCAGCGCGGCGGTAATAGACCAGGGCTTCATGGCGGTATGGCTTGTCGTTCGGGGAGGTGAAGGGCACATCTCCGATTTCAAGCAGCGGGGTTGTACTGAAGAACTGCATATTCGTCGGATACAGGTAGATAGAATGGACAATAAAATTCTTTTCAATGATCAGGCTGGAGAGCCCCTGGCGCTGGCATTCTATAGCTGCAGACAGTCCGCAGGGACCCGCACCGATAATAATTACGTCTTTCATAATAGCTGCATCCTTTCGGGTAAGTATTCTTTTCAGTAAATGGTACCTTATATTTTAGATTTTTGCCATTCCCCGGTGTTTCCAGTAACAAGAGCATTGCTCAAACGTTGAAAAAGGTATATAATTAGATATATATCTAAACGCAATGCAGCAGATAAGGTATGTATTTTCATACAACAGAGTTTATGAATGTTCAAATGTCTATAGGAGTGTGTTCCGATGCAGTTAGATAAAATTGTTGCTTACCATAAAGCGTTGTCCGATCCGACCCGGCTGCGGATTCTGCTGCTTTTGTCCAAAGGCGAGGTTCACGGGCATGCGCTGGCCGAGAAGCTGAACCTGTCACAGCCCACTGTTACCCATCATGCCGCCAAACTGCGTGAAGCTGCGCTGATCATGGAGCGCAGAGACAAGAATACCGTATATTTCAAGCTGAATCCTGAGTTTATTCAGGCAGGCTCAGAGGCCTCGCTGAAATTTATTTTTGCCAAGGGGGTGGAAGAGATGGAGGAAGAGTCGCCGGAGAGCAGCTTGAAGGAATCGGTGCTGCGTAATTTTTTTGCCAAGGACGGACGCCTGCGGCAGATTCCCGCACAGTATAAAAAGAAGCTGATCGCCCTGCAGTATATGGTGGAGAAGCTGGAGCCGGGTGTAGTCTATTCCGAAAAAGAGATCAATGAATTCATCAAGCCGTTTCACGAGGATTATGCGACGATCCGCCGGGAGTTCATTATGCATCAATTCATGTACCGGGAGAATGAAAAGTATGAGCTGAATCCGCCAGAGTTGTGGACTCACTGGGAAAATGTCAAATAATGATCTAATAAATGGGGATTTTGTGTGACAAGTTCGAATCTGCTGATTAAATGTTTGAATAACGAATAAAATGGAATTGTAAGCGTTATCCGACATAAACTTCGAAAGGAGACTTTCAGTATGATATTCAAACGCGCCAAAAAAAATATGCCGTCTGTTCATCTCACCGTTACCTTGCCGCAGATCAAGCAGGCTGTTAGGCAATTTGAAGAAGATATGCCTGCGCCGATTAACCGCACTGCTCTGATTATGGAAGATAAAAGTATTGATCTAAACCGGCTTAAACGATATTTGGGCGGGGTCCCGCAACAGAAGTTCTATATGTCCCGCGAAACCTTTGAAATCTTTGAGGAAGCTGACAAGCTGGTACCGTATTATCTCGACATGGTGCAGTCGGCTGTAGATAACTATATCAGTGACACGGGCAAGCTCCCGCTGCTTGAAGATGCCTGGCTGCCAGAAGTTCATTACCGGCTGCTCTCCACGGAACGTTATCTCAAGGAAACGCCGCCGTTCCCGCTTTACATTACGGAAGAGGAAATGATGCTTACGCATCGCGCAGAGCATTTTGAATCTTAAGCGTCCCGGACCTGATCTGAAAATAGAGGCCATCCTGTGAAAGAAGCGTTTGTTCTTCTTAACAGAATGGTCTTTTCTTTGTTCCCCGGTGCATAGTACAATGAATTTCTGGTGTAGGAATCATTGAAATTGATGAAATAAGGGGAACGAAAGAATGAAGGAAGTACAAGCCTTACTGTTTGACCTCGACAATACGCTGATGGACCGTGATCAGACCTTCCGCAGCTTCAGTATGAAATTTGTACAGGATTTCCTCGGACACCTGAATGAGGATGAAGCCGGCCGGGTGGTTGAAGATATGATAATCAGAGATGCCGACGGCTACCGTGATAAGGATGGCTTCTTTGCAGAACTAAGCGAGGTTCTCCCTTGGCAGACAGAGCGGTCGGCAGAGGACATCCGGAAATACTACGACGAAACCTATATTCACCACGGGGCAATCATGAAGCATGCTGTGGCGACACTGGAATATTGCCAAGGCCGCTATCCGCTGGGACTTGTAACGAATGGCAGCAGGGATATTCAATATAGCAAAATTGATCTGCTCGGCCTGCGCCGCTATTTCCGTACTATCGTAATTTCCGGTGAAGTCGGAATCAGCAAACCGGACCCGCAGATTTACCGGCTGGCCTTGGAACGCCTGGGTTCAACCGCTGACCAGACCCTGTTCATAGGAGACCATCCGGTGAATGATATCTGGGGGGCAGTCCGGGCCGGAATGGATACCATCTGGCTGAAGCGTAACCATGCCTGGGATGAGTCGCTGAACGTGCAGCCGATAGCCACCATTCATGAGCTGAATGAGCTTGAAGGCATTATTTAATTGGATTTTGTTAAAAAATTCAAGAGTACCTGTTGACAAACAGCTGGCAGCGCGTTTATCATAACAGCATATTAGTTCGGAAGGAGACGATGTCAAATGACAGTTTATACCGTGTTATCAGGATCAGTTGCAACTGTTGTGGATACGTGTCTTCCGGGAACAGCGGCTGTGGAATAAGATTCCCAGCTTAGCAGGTAAGCTCTAACATGCCTTTTAGAGCCGCCGGGAACCGTATCGGTTCCGGCGGCTTTTTTGCGTGCATAGCCAGATGTATATTCATGCGCTTGAATATATCCTGGTCTGCGACACGCACAGAAACCTGAGGCAGCTTTCTTTGTTCGAGGGGAGTGCTTCAGCTTTTGGTTTGGATTCCGCCGCCGGAACCTTTGGGTTCCGGCGGTTTTTTTGTTGAAACAGTAGCCATTATATGCTGCACGCTGTAAAAGATGCTGCTGTGCTAAAAGGATTGGAAGGGGTACAAACTCCCGGAAATACACGTGAATGATTAAGCAGGCTAGTGAAGCTATTGGTTTAGAATTGAATATTTGAGAAATGAGAAGGAGTGACGGAGGGGGATTTTGGGCTGGAGGAGCGGTAGCGTTCGCCTTTAGGTTTGGATGTCCACCGTGAACACGGTGTTAAATCATGAAATCCAAACCTAACAGCGGCCGGAAGCCCAAATATCCACCGCAGTGGCGACTGATCCTAAAACTCAAAAAGGCAATATTTAAAGCTCAATACGTAACAATTACCAGGAGGAAATGAATGAATATGGAACAGTATGGCTGGAATGAAGAATGGAAAAATAAGTGGACAGAGAAGCTGAAGCAGCTCGAGGCCAGGGTACTTGAGCCGGGCCGGATTGTCGGTGATTTCGGCAGCAAGTACCGGGTCATCGCAAGCACGGGAGAGATCTGGGGAGAGTTATCCGGCAAGCTCAGACATACCTTGACAGGGTCCGGTGATTATCCGGCGGTTGGCGACTGGGTGGCTCTGGCCATGCAGGACGGCGGTGAGCATGCCGTGATTCATGGCGTCCTGCCCCGCCGCAGCGTAATTTCGCGCAAGGTGGCAGGGGTTACGCAAGAGGAACAAATCGTTGCCTCCAACGTCGATACCCTGTTCCTGGTCAGCGCCTTGAACGATGATTTCAATGTACGGCGGATGGAGCGTTATCTGATTATGGCCTGGAACAGCGGGGCGAATCCGGTGATTCTGCTGACCAAGGCAGATCTCTGTGCCGATGCGGCGAATAAAATTGCCGAGATGCAGCAGGCGGCTCCCGGGGTAGCTGTACACGCGGTCAGTGCGCTGCTCGGCGATGGGCGGGAGGAGCTGCTGCCTTATATCGGCCGCGGTCAGACCGTAGCCCTGACCGGTTCTTCCGGCTGCGGCAAATCAACGATGGTCAACTGGCTCAGCGGACAGAATCTGCAGCTAACCCAGGATATCCGGGAAGGGGACAGCCGCGGGCGGCATACGACCACACACCGTGAGCTGTTTGTCCTGCCGGACGGCGGCATCATTGTGGATACGCCGGGGATGCGTGAGCTTCAGCTGTGGGAAGATGAGGGAGGCCTGGATCTGGCCTTCGGTGACATCAGCTCGCTCGCGGCAGACTGCCGCTTCAGTGACTGCCGCCATGTTCGGGAGGAAGGCTGCGCGGTGCTTGAGGCAGTAGCAAGCGGTGTACTGGATGAGAAACGGCTGCTCAATTACCGCAAGACGCAGAAGGAACTGCAGTTCCAGAACAGCAAGGAAGTGAAGCAGAAGCGCAAAACCGTAGCTGCTTCCTCCAAAAGCACACCTCCGCGTGCCAAAGGCAACAGCTGGCAGCGGGTATTGGAAGAGTATTAACCTCTCCGCGGAGCACAAAAAAGGCCCTGCAGCTGACGTAGCAGCTGCAGGGCCTCTTCCTGTAGGGTCCGGCGGGTGTCCCGGAGGATGCACCGGAGGAGCTATATATAAATAAAAGTCCGGTTGATGTTATAGCAGATGCCTGATAAAAAGTGCGGAGCTCTAAAGGTGAAACCGGACTTTTAACGCTGGCGGATTAGAACGATGCAGCTGCAGTTTTTGCCAGTTGCAGACCGGTAGCGATAATTTCAGCGGATTTCTGCGGGTTCTGGTTGTGTCCTTCAACGATAACTTGTGTAGTTTCCTTGAAGCCCCAGAAGTTCAGGTTACCCATGATGAAGTTAACAGCCATTTCAGCACTTGCTGCCGGGCCTTCGGAGTACACGCCGCCTCTGGCGTTCAGTACAGCTGCTTTTTTGCCTGTCAGCAATCCTACAGGACCTTCAGCAGTATACTTGAAGGTTGTGCCGGCCTGGTTCAGGTAATCGATGTAAGTGTGCAGTACGGCCGGAACAGTCATGTTCCAGAGCGGGAAGGCGAATACCACTTTGTCAGCGGCCAGGAACTGGTCCAGATATTTCTTAACAAGAGCGGCGCCGGCAGCTTCTTCAGGAGTTGCCTCGAAGCCTTGTGCTGCTTTGTATACGCCAGTGATCAGCGTGTTATCGTAGTAAGGAAGTTGTTCAGCGAACAAATCCAGTTCAGTAACTTCATCCTGCGGATGGGATTCTTTGTAGCTCGCCAGGAACTCATTATAGAGCTGAACACTTACAGATTGCTCGGCTGGGCGGTTATTTGCTTTGATAAACAGGACATTAGACATTATGATTTCTCCTTAAATATATATTTAATATTAACTATAGATAATATAGCATTTAATAAATTGTTTGTAAATATCCGTCGGATAAAATTTTTATTTTGCCGACACAAACAGGCTGTTTTTTGCACAGATACCATATCTCCTGTTGAAGGAATCCAATCGCAGAAGAACCGTCAATATGTAGTAAGACTAATTTCGCAGCTGTTTGCAGCAGTGATATTGGCTGGTTTAAGCCATCCGGGACCCGGTTATATAGGTGTTACAAGGAGACAAGGAAATGATTTCCTCTCCCTACAACGGGATTCTGATCCCATTCCAAAGGAGCGATTGACATGTCCATTGACCGTTTCATAATTAAGAAATTGGACAACTGTCACGAAGAGCATACCCGGCGCAACCTGGTGAAGTTGTTCAAGCTGCGGATTCAAAAGGCAGAGAAAGAAGAGAAACGGAATCTCAGGATTGGCTGAGGTAAAGCATACCCTGATCATACAGATAACACGCATTATATAAAGAGGGCACATTCCTGGACTGCAGGCGTGTGCTTTTTTGTATGGTGTTCTCCGGGGCTGTATCATGCATATATTCCGGCAAAAAAATATCCCTCTATTAATAGAGGGATAAAGCCAGTGAATCATTTTCACTATAACTGTGCAATATAGCTTCTGAGCCTTTAATTTCGATACTGATCAGAGAATTCAAACATTTCTGCAGGGCGTTTTTTCCCTTTTGAATTTTGAGCTCCAGTGTGCTGTTAAGCAGTCGAAGTACTTTTTGGGTAGGCTGTTTGTTTTCTGTTGTGAAATATACTGGTACAAGCTTGTTCTGAAATGTGATGAGCATTCTCATTTGAAATCACCTCGCTAAAAGTATTTCATGGTATTGATCTTACCCTGCATTTCTTAATTTTACCTTAAAATTAGCTTATGATAACATAAAGATTGCAAGTTTTATAGTTTTACCGTTTTTTGAAAGCCACTCATTGACAATAAATTTCAGATTTATGGGAATAGGGAAGGATATATGGATGTGAAAACTCAAGATGTAATCTGTTTAGCACAGTTTCTGTTCCCCGGTGAAACAGAGCGTAAAGTGGTGGCGGATATTCTGCAGACCGTCTCTGGTGCAGTTGGAATATGCAGGGTGAAGTACATGGAAGGCGAATCTTCGCAGGATGTATGCATGCAAATACATAAAGATAAAATAGTTGTTACCGGTATACTGGAAGAGGACCCCTTCGGTTATGAATTGAAGGAGCCAAGTGAGATGAAGCGGGCCTGTTATTATCTTTTTAATTGCTTTGAATATGCAGAGACCCGCATGGTGTCTGTTCCGGCACTCTTCCTGTCCAGAAGCAGGTATGAGGAGATTAAACAACAAGCAGGGTCCTGCAGTTTGTGTATGCTGGCTGAGTACCTGGGGGAGGAAACAGGTGATTTGGCCAGTTCAACTGAACTGGCCAAGGTTATGTTGGGCCCGGAAATGACCGGAGAACTGCGGTTATGCTCCCGTGCCGGCAGCGGCTGGAGCCTTCAGCAGGCTTCATATTTTGAGAACGCTTCTGGCGGCTGGCTCCTGCGGATGAGCTCCGAGCCCGCGCGGGACTATCTGATCGCCGCCCCGCTCACGAAGGCGGAGCTGTGCTGCGCCTTTTATGAGTGGGTCATGCATTCTACTCCGATTTTTACTCCAGAATAACTGTTGTGTAAGCAGGAAGTGTGAGTCTGCCGCTGCCGAGTGCAGCCTTGCCGCCAACTGACCGGAGGATACCAGCGTATGTAATGCCTCCAGTTCCGCTATGAAGCTGCATCGTCTGTGCCGATCCCGTTAAGTTATGAATAACAAGGACCTGCTGTCCGGCGGTTATCCGTTCATAAGCCATAATTCCCCCGTTCCCGGAAGGGTAATCACGTATGTCCCCGTCTCGCAGGGCCGGCACCTCTTCCCGCAGCTGAATAAGCTCGCGGTAGCGCACCAGCAGTGAATCCCTGCGCTTTTGCTGGCTCTCTACATCGGCCCCGGGATTCGCAGCGTTATTGCTGCCCGGCTCCCACGAAGTCTGACCTGTATCCAGTCCGTCCGGCGTCCATTTCATGGGCTCACGGATGCCTTCATCCGGCTTCACACCCAGCAGTCCGATCTCTTCCCCATAATAGATAAATGGATTACCCGGCAGGGTCAGCAGCATGGCTGCCGCCATTGCGGCATGATCTGGCTGATTCTCAAGCTGGCTCATGACCCTGTTCTGATCATGATTGGTCAGGAAAATCGCATCTGTGAAAGCACCGCCTGAGATTTGAGAATACAGTTTGTATGTCCGTTCCAGGGTGAACGCGGCTCCGCTGTCCTTCTCCGTTTGAGCCGAATGGACCAGCGTTTCAGCAAGCCCGAAGTTAAATCCGGAATTGAAGGCCTGATCTAGATAGGCCCCTACGGATACAGCGGAATTCTCCCAGACCTCACCCACGATATAAGCCTGCGGATTCACCTCGTTCATGGCTGTGCGGAATTCCTGCCACCAGGCTACATTCTTGGCTGTTGTCGCCGTACTTTTGTCCGAAAGAAGATCCTCATAAATATGCTTTGCAGCATCCAGACGGAACCCGTCGACGCCTTGTTCCAGCCAATAGGTACCGATGCTCTTCATTTCCCGGCGGACCTCAGGATTATCGAAGTTCAGATCCGGCATTCCCTCCCAGAAAGTCCCCATATAATGGCTTCCCCGCAGAGCATGCCACGGACTGCCGGCAGCACTGCTTCCACTGACCGGGCGCTTCTGATCTTCGGCCCAGATATACCAGCTGCGGTATGGGCTGCCTGGATTCCTGGCTGAATCCACAAACCAGGGATGAGCCTTGGATGTATGGTTCACTACCAGATCCATAATTACCTTGATGCCCCGTTTATGTGCCTCCTTGATCAGTGTCTGCATATCTTCGAGTGTTCCATAGTCAGGGTTAATACTCCGGTAATCGGTTACATCATACCCGTGATAGCTGGGCGAAGGGTTAACCGGCATCAGCCATATTCCTCCTACACCCAGATCCTCATGGGTCCCCGGGTCGCCGTCATTCAAATAATCCAGTTTCTCCGTGATCCCCTGCAGATCACCGATACCATCCCCGTCTGAATCGTAGAAGGAGCGGACGAATATTTCATAAAATACGGTGGAAGGCTGCTCGTCTGCAGCTGCATTCGGATTAGCGGCAGGTTGCACAGCGCTGTTGTTCTGTATCCCTGCCCCTGATTGCGGTTCTGTACTGTGAACGGGAGAGGAAGGTTGTGACGATGAGACACCGGCAGCGTGATTTCCGCCTGTGCGCTCAGTGCTGCTGCAACCGGCCAGCAGCACCGCAGCCAGGCCAGTGATTGCTAAGGCATGCAGCATACGGGTTGTTGGAATAACTGATGAAGAACGAGACATAGAATTAAAACTCCTTTCAGGCATTCAGGATATTTTTCTTCATTAAAATATGTAATTTCGTAAGCGCTTTATTGTTACATCTTATTGGAAACTCCTCTATTGGTAAAACGTTTGCACAAGCTGAATATTGTGATATATATCCATGGGAGCGTTCTTGAACAAAGAAATCAAAATTTATCGCTTAAATGCTTTGATTTAGTCTGTTTTATTGCCTGATATGAGTATTGGCTTAATCCCTGTCCGAAAGATCTGCCGAAAATATATACAAATCGCTTTATATAACGCATATTTTTTGTGCAAACGATAGCAATACAGGTCTTTAACCTTTCGGCGGGCAACCGCATATGCATAGAGCAAGGGCGAAAGACCCGGAAGAAAGGAGAATGAAGATGAATCTCAAGAAAAAACTGTCATTGTCGCTCCTGATGATTGTCACGTGTTTCACAGTACTCGCCGGGTGTGGCGGTGATTCGGCTGTAGTGAAGGTGAAGATCGGTGAGGTTACCCGCTCCGTGTTCTATGCGCCGGAGTATGTGGCGTTGTCCCAGAATTTCTTCAAGGAGGAAGGGCTGGATGTCGAGCTGCAGACCATACCGGGCGGGGATAAAACGATGACGGCGCTGCTCTCCGGTGCTATAGATGTAGCGCTGGTCGGTTCGGAAACTTCGATTTATGTGTATCAGCAGGGGGCGGATGATCCTGTGATCAATTTTGCCCAGCTTACGCAGCGGGATGGAACATTCTTATTCGCACGTACACCGGACAGTGCTTTCACATGGGACAAAGTTAAAGGGTCCACTTTCCTGGGGCAAAGGCAAGGCGGCATGCCGCAAATGGCTGGCGCATTTACCCTCCTGAACAAGGGGATTGATACCGCCAGGGATCTGACGCTGATTCAGAATATTGATTTTGCCAATATTGCCGGCGCCTTTGCTTCCGGGACAGGGGATTACGTACAGCTGTTTGAACCGCAGGCATCGATCTTCGAGAGTGAAGGAAGGGGCCAGGTTGTCGCTTCATTTGGCGTAGAGAGCGGTTATCTCCCGTATACCGTGTTCATGTCCAAGGAAAGCTACATCAGCAAAAACAAAGACACAGTGCAGAAATTCACCAATGCCATCCAGCGTGCACAATTGTGGGTGAAGGATCATAGCGCGGAAGAAATCGCTGATGCGGTTATGCCTTATTTTGATAAAACGGACCGTAATATTGTCGTCTCCGCCATCAGCCGCTATAAAGAACAGGACACTTATGCGGTAAACCCGGTTATTGATGATAAAGAATGGAACAATCTGCTTGATGTGATCGACAACGCCGGTGAGCTGAAGGAACGTGTCCCTTCAGGTAAGATTGTGGATAACACTTTTGCTGAAAAAGCGGAGAGCAGCATTAAGTAGGGTTGTGATGCTTCCGAAGCTAGTTTTGCTGCAGAGAAGAATCGAAGATGTGATTTTTACGCAAAACTAAGTTGATGCTTACGAAGCTAGTTTGTTCGATGCAGAATCGTGAGAAGTAATGCTCACAAACTAAGTTGATGCTTCCGAAGCGAGTTTTGCTGCACAGAAGAATCGAAGATGTGATTTTTCCGCAAAACTAAGTTGATGCTTACGAAGCTAGTTTGTTCGATGCAGAATCGTGAGAAGTAATGCTCACAAACTTTTAGGAGGGCTGATATGCTTCCAGTAGTGGAGTTGAAGGAAATCACGCACGCCTATCTGGGAGACCGCGAGGCTTCGCTTGCGATCGAGGATTTCAATCTCAGCGTGGGCCAGGGTGAGTTCGTCAGCCTCGTCGGGCCCAGCGGCTGCGGCAAGACGACGCTGCTGTCGATCATTGCCGGGCTGCTGCGGCCCTCGCGGGGCGAAGTTCTGCTCAGCGGACGCTCTGCGGCTGGGCCGTCTCCTGAAGTAGGCTATATGCTGCAGCAGGATTATCTGTTTCCCTGGAGGAGCATTCAGGATAATGCACTGCTTGGCCTGGAGCTGACCGGAAGGCTGGATGAAGAGTCGCGCAGCAAAACCCTGCAGCTGCTGGCCGATATGGGTCTTGCGGGCAAGGAGCTTGCCTTTCCGGCTCAGCTCTCGGGCGGAATGCGCCAGCGCGTCGCTCTGGTGCGGACGCTGGCGACAGATCCCGGCCTGCTGCTGCTGGATGAACCGTTCTCCGCGCTGGATTACCAGATTAAGCTGCAGCTGGAGGATCTGGTCTCGGAGACGCTGATGCGCCGGGGAACAACGGCTATTCTGGTTACTCACGACCTGTCTGAGGCAATCGCCGTCAGCAGCAGGGTCATTCTGCTCCAGCGGAATCCGGGAAGGATCCGCAGGATTTTTCAGGTTCCGGAAGCCATCCGCAGTACCCCGCCGCTGTATGCGCGGGACTTGCCCGGATTCGCGGAGCTTTTTCATGAAGTGTGGAAGGAAATGGAGCTGGCAGGGAGGGAAGGCGTGTGAAGACGGAATTGCCCGCAGAAGTGGCGGCCTCCCGTGCACTTTGGCTGGAACAAAAGCATGCGGACTACAGGAAGAAGAAGCTGCGCCGCAAGACTCAGGTTCTGATCGTAAGAAGCAGTATCCTGATCCTGTTCTTTGTGCTCTGGGAAGCGGGGGCCAGGCTGGGCTGGATTGATGAACTGCTCTTCAGCTACCCGACGAAAGTGTTCCGGCAAATTTGGGATGATATGGTCAGCGGCAGTCTTTGGCCGCATCTGGGGATGACTGTAGGAGAGACAGTAGTCGGGTTTATTCTCGGAACCCTGCTTGGGACGCTGCTGGCTGTGATCATCTGGTGGTCGCCTTTTCTGTCTGCCGTACTTGATCCTTATATGGTCGTCTTCAACAGTATGCCGAAGGTGGCGCTGGGTCCGATCTTCATTGTTATGTTCGGCGCAGGGTTCACCGCGATTGTGGTCACCACGTTATCCATTACGGTGATTATAACCACTCTGGTGGTGTACAACAGCTTTTGCAGTGTGGACCCGAATCTGGTTAAGGTTGTCCGTTCATTCGGCGCTTCCAGAGTACAGGAATTTAACAAGGTGATTCTTCCGGCGTCCTTCCCTACGGTGGTCTCCACGCTGAAGGTGAATGTCGGGATGTCATGGGTCGGAGTCATTGTAGGGGAATTTCTGGTGGCCAAATCGGGGCTGGGTTATCTGATTATCTATGGCTTTCAGGTATTCAATTTCACGCTCGTCATGTCCAGTCTGCTTATCATCGCCGCGGTGGCTACAGCCATGTATCAGCTGGTTGTTTATGTAGAGAAGCTGTTATTGTCGCGGAGGTAGAATAATGTAATATTGTGTCTCCCGGCAAAATCTTGTACCATGACTATATCTTTACCTGAATATTGAAGCTGAACTTTGTAGGAGAGGTATTAACATGGGATTTCGTATTATCAAAACGGCGGCTGCAACTCTGCTGTCCATTCTGCTGGCAGCCGCCGCAGGTATTCCCAATGCGCAAAGCGCGGGACTGCTGGCCATTCTCGGGGTGGAAACAACGCGCAAAAGGAGTCTCCGCACGATCACGGCACGCTTCTTCGCCTCGCTGGTGGGACTCTTTTTGGGCTGTATTCTCTTTTTCACCCTGGGCTTTCATTATTGGGTTCTCGGACTGTATGTACTGTTCGGCTTCCCGCTTATCGTCAAATCCGGCTTCAAAGAGGGAATTGTCACCAGCTCCGTTATTGTGTTCCGTGTTTTTGGACAAGCTGACATTACCGTTCACATCCTGCTGCAGCAGATTGAGCTGCTGATTATCGGCCTGGGTTCGGCCGGACTCGTCAACTTCATCTATATGCCGCAGACCGGAGACATGATTGCCGGTATCCGCAAAGAGGTGGACGGCTATTTCTCGGTTATCTTCCGGCAGATTGCCAGAACCCTGCGTGATCCCGCTTATGTATGGGACGGAAAGGAACTGATCGGAGCCGGTGAAGCGGTGCAGAAGGGTCTGACCGCGGCTTCAAGGGAGATGGAGAATCATGTGATCCATCCGGATGAAGCCTGGAATGTGTACTTCTACATGCGCAAGGAGCAGCTGGAGTCAATCCAGAATATGATGCAGCTTCTCTCTCAGGTATACCTCCAGCTGCCGCATGGTGATATGGTTGCGGAGCTGTTCGATCAGCTTAGCGGCGATGTGCTGGCTGAGGAATATACGGGCCGGACCGAGAAGCTGCTGGATGATCTGCAGCAGGAGTTTCAGCAGATGGAGCTCCCGGATTCCCGTGAGGTATTCGAGATCCGCTCCGCTATTCTGCAGTTATGCCGGGAGCTTGCGCTCTATCTCAAAATTGCCAAACGCTATAAAAGTCCGGTCGATCCAAGGCCGGTGAAGGACAAGCTGCCCGCAAAGGGAAATGCTTGAGCAGGAAGGTAAATATGTCTCAGGTATTAACATTACGGTGTGAATTAACGATAAGATATATAAGCACTTAAAGTGAGCTTATCTCTATAGTTATGTTCATTTTCTGTTCGGGACAGAGAAACACATTTCAGGATAAGATTGTAGATGAGGCCGCGATGCTTCCAATTACAGCAGCGGTTCACTCCGGTGGACGGCTGCACTGGCAGGTGAGGAACATGAACAACAGCAATGAACAATATATCGGCAAACAGCTTGCAGCCAACCTTTTTAATCATAGCGGTGTGTTTGTTCTGCCGGCGATGACCTTATTAAGCGGGGAACATATCCGGCTGATCTCCCAGCACAAGATCCTCCTGGAGCCGCATGACGTGCTTCAGCTGGACAACGCGGCATTCTATCAGCTGGCCGTGGATGACTGCACAGCAGCGATGGAGAGCATTTTTGACCAGCTCCGCTATACCAAGACCAAAAGGCTGCCGATGATAGAGCTCAGAAATGAAGTCATTCCTTTTATCCAGCAGGTAAGTGAGAAGAACGATTTCTACGGAATATTGGCTGCACTGCAGTCCAAGGATGATTATACATACAGGCATAATGTTGCGGTTGGTATTATCTCCACGCTGCTAGGCAAATGGCTGAAGCTGAAGCCGGACGAGCTAAGCATGCTGACCATCGCAGCGACTCTTCATGATATCGGCAAAATTATGATTCCGGCTGAAATTCTCGCCAAACCCGGTCCGCTGAGTGAGGAAGAATATGCGCTGATGAAGAAGCATACCACCTTTGGATATGAAATGATCCGGGATACCGTGGGCACCACTCACATGCAGGCACTTGTTGCGCTGCAGCATCATGAACGGATGGACGGCAGCGGCTACCCCTTCGGGGTGCTGGGGCACCGGATTACCGATTTCAGCAAAATTGTCGCTGTGGCGGATATTTTTCATGCGATGACCTCAGACCGCTTCTACCGCACGGCCGCCCCTTTGTATGAGGTGCTCAGGCAGATGGACGATAATGTCTACGGCAAGCTGGACCCTTATATCTGCAGTGTGTTCATCAACAAGCTGATGCAATCGATGATCGGCAATGAGGTACTGCTCACAGACGGACGAATCGGCAAAATCATCATGATTCTTGCCCATGATCCGCTGCGTCCCCTGGTGAATATCGATGACGATTTCATTGATCTGAGCCGTCACAGGCAATTGGGGATTGTGCGTGTAATTCCGCAATAAGCACAAGGTGCAATATCGTAAAACGAAAAAAAGGTAGCGGTTCCCCATATTTTGGGGAAGGGCTGCCTTTTGTTTTTTTCGGAAGCGGGACTCATAACTGGCTAATTTCAGCAATAAAATGAAGCAGGAGGCTTAATTAGACTCTCATGAGGGCTTACCCAAATTTATTTCTACTCTAACAATCAACAAATGCCCAGAACGTGCATACACTTGATAGTGAATGATTGTATGGAGGAGGTTCAAAGATGTCATTAAGCCATAAACGTCAAACAAGGGAGATCATTACGAAGGCAATTTGCGGCAAAGGTCGTAAGTTCTCTACCGCAACCCATACCGTGACTCCGCCACATCATCCGACTAGTATTCTGGGGGCTTGGATTATCAACCACCAGTACGAAGCGGTTGCCGCCGGGAACGGAATCGAAGTAATCGGTACTTATGATGTGAACATCTGGTACTCGTACGACAAAAATAAGCAGACCGAGGTTGCCAAGGAAACGGTCTCCTATGTGGAGCTTATTCCATTGTCGTATCTGGACCCGAGACACCGTGCTTCCACGGCACAGGTCTCTGCGGAGGCAACGCAGGAACCCAATTGTGTGGAAGCCGGGGTATCGCCGGGCGGCGGCAGTGTGACGCTCCGGGTGGAACGGGAGTTCGAGGCGGAGCTGGTGGCTGAGACCAAGGTCCGCGTGTATGTCAGCGATCAGATTGATGATCTGGAAGACAAGGATTATGATTTTGACGGCGAGAGTTTTGATTACGATGATCTGGACCCTGACGCCCTGGATGATGAGCTGTAAGGAAGGAATACGCCGCTGCCTTTCTGTTACTGTATTGGGTTATGATCCATTATATGATGAGAGGGCAGCGGCGTAGAGGGCGAATGCCCTCTTTTTTTTAAAATATTTTGGGGTTAGGTTTCAGCACCAAAAGCTTCATCTGCGTACTGCAGAAGGGCGGGCTATCCGGTTATGAAGGATGATGCAGCTGTAGGCGCGGCATGAAGAATTTCGGATGGGCGGTGGCATAAGGATGAACGAAGGGCTTAACTTATTCCTTCAGCTGGCACCGGAGCAGATTATGCGCAGACTCCGCCGCTGCGGGATTGAAGCGGACCCCGGGGCTATAGGCAGACCAGCACGGCGGAAGGATGCAAGAGAGAGTCATACATATTCCCATGGACAAGACCCCGCAAGTTACAGGCAGCACTACCGGGTGGTTATTTTCAATCTGGCTGTGCTGGAGTGCCAGCCTCTGGGTGCAGGAGCGGCTATGAATGCTGCTTTTTTGGGGCCGGTGATAGGAGAGGGCGGGTATGGCGGAGCGGGTGCTGGCGCGAGCGGGAACAGGGTTAATGGAGCAGGAGCGGGTGGCGGCAGGGATGGCGGGAATGGTACTGGTGTAGCAGGCGCTGCTGAGTATGGTGAGCGCGGTTATGGTGGAGCGGGTGCCGGAAGTGATAGCGGGAACAGTTATGGCGGAGCGGAAATTGAAGGGCGTGACGAGAACAGCTATGAGGGAGCGGGTGCCAGAGGTAATAGCGGGAACAGTTATGGCGGAGCGGGTGGCGTAAGTGAGATGCGCGGGGTGGCTGGAGCAGTCCGTGTAACGGCGGTCCGGGCGCTTTACAGCCTGGGGCTGGACAGCGGCGAGGTGGAGCTGCGGGCCATGGGCGGGCGGCGTTATGTGGTGACGGGCATTACTCCGTTGATGCCGGTTCCCGGCAAGCCGCTGCCTGAGCCGTACCGTGCAGCCTCGCGGGAGCTGGCCCGTTCCCATGCCCTTGAGCAGCCAGGCCGTGCCGGGCTGCTTATGGGTATGGACCCGGAGTTCCTGCTGCTCCGGGAGTCCACGGGCCGCGTCGTGCCGGCGTCGCGGTACCTGCCCATGGACGGCGCCGCGGGCTGCGACGCCGGACCCCCGGGAACGCGCGGCGTGTTCCCGGTGGCGGAGCTGCGCCCTGCGCCGCGCGGGGAACCGCGCGCGCTGCTGGCGCAGCTGATGTCCGCCGCGCGCGAGGCGGACCGGCTCATCGCCGACCGCTCGCTCCGCTGGCGGGCGGGAGGCATGCCGCTGCGGGGCTGGGCCCTCGGCGGCCACCTGCACTTCAGCGGCGTGACGCTGTGCGCGCCGCTGCTGCGTGCGCTCGACAACTATCTCGCGCTGCCCATGCTGCTGCTCGAGGACGTCCGGGCTGCGGCCCGGCGTCCCCGCTATGGCTTGCTCGGCGATTTCCGGCGTCAGCCGCATGGCGGCTTCGAATACCGGACACTGCCGAGCTTCCTGGTGTCCCCGGTCATCGCCAAAGGCGCGGTCTGCCTGGCTCACCTGATCGTGAGCCATTATGAAGAGCTGCCGCTGCGTCCGCTCGACCGGGAGAAGCTGCATGCCGCCTTCTACAGCGGCGACAAGCAACCGCTCCGCGAAGCCTGGCCTCCCCTGGAGGCGCAGCTTCGCGCGCTGGGCGGCTACGCAGCCGCCGCCAGCTACATAGATCCTCTGCTGCGCTCTATAGCCGCGCAGCAGACCTGGGATGAGTCGCGTGATATCCGCGGCTTGTGGTGCGGCAGCGCCCCGTCAGTCTCCGGGGCGCGCCCGGCCGGGCCGGAAGATACTTTTCAATAGAAGCTGTCTGTATAACGGCGGCTGTCTGTTTTCTTTTAGCGAGAAGCGGTCTATTCAGTTACCGGACAATCGCTGCGGGTCCAGCAGAATACGTCACATCCACACCTGAATCGATGCTGATAGCTTGGAGACTTATTTAGTTAGCACTGTCAGACTTAAAATGTTGTACATTATGCAACGTTGATTCCCAAATAGCTGTCTGTGCGGAAGATTGTTGTATGAAATACAGGAATTCATCCCTCTAGGCTGTAAGGAGAAGGCGAAATACTGCCTTTTCTACAACAATTTTGGATTGAGACCGCAATGATGAGCGAAATGTTGTATAATGTGCAGGATTTTGGGGATTCACCGGATCACGGCTTTATAAACTCCACTATCATTCCGCTTTATAGCGGCCTCTTAAACAGGAAGGACTACCCTTCTCAAAGAGTGGGCTCCGGTTTCCTATTTGTACAGCACGGACCAGGTGCCGATATCGGTGAACCCCAGCTTTTTGCAGATTCATCCGTCTTGCCCTCTTCCAGCACATCAGCACATCAGCGCATAAGCGGGCAACCACCTCTGTGGCTAAACCTTGGCAGTCCGGCACTTGGCCGAACTCCCGCAGTACGTGTGATGAACCCGAGAGCATTTCGGACTTCCCGCTCTTTCTCACCAGCTCCGCGAACCCTTCCACGTCAAAAGAACCTCCGCATACGGAAAAAAGCTTCCATAGAACGGCAGCATTACCGCTTTGATCCGTCCGGGCCGGTTCATCCATCTCCCCCCCACAGCTCCATGAAATCCCGTTCGAACCCGCAATTCTCCACATCCCGACAATAAACATATGAAGTATAGGGTCTTTGTGCAGCATTGTCATCAGCGGGAAGCGGTCAGCCTTATTGAGCTTACTTATCACGATTATTCCTCCTTACATAAGAGAGAGTGTACAGCCGATTGCATAGATTATAATATAGAATAAATGCTTTATTACCGGGATAAAAGCTGCTGCCAGCCGCCGGAAAATCTGCACACCAGGTTTTAGCAGGAGACCGGAAGAGGCTGCGGGTAACTTTGAGAGGGAAGTTTCTGCTATAATAGAGAACAGTATGAAGTAGGCATGGAGGTAGACGATGGCAAACTATACGCCGATGATTCAGCAGTATTTAAAAGTGAAGGAAGGGGCAAAAGACGCTTTCCTTTTCTTTCGTCTGGGCGATTTCTATGAAATGTTCTTTGAGGATGCCTTGCTTGCCTCGAAGGAGCTAGAGATTACACTAACAGGCCGTGATGGCGGGGTCGGCGAAAAGATTCCAATGTGCGGAGTGCCGCATCATGCTGCCGAGGGGTACATACAGCGCCTGATCGAGAAAGGCTACAAGGTCGCTATCTGCGAGCAGCTCGATGATCCTGCGGTGACCAAAGGGATGGTCCGCCGCGATATCGTCCGCGTAGTTACACCGGGCACCGTGATGGACGGCAAAATTATAACGGACAAAAGCAACAATTACCTCGTCTGTGTGACTGAGGAAGATGGCATGACGGCACTGGCTGCCTGCGATTTAACAACAGGTGAGCTGTATGTCACCTCTGTACTCTCCAGCACCGAATGGCTGCGGGATGAGATCGGCATCTATGAGCCGGCAGAGATTATCGGGGACGAGGCGCTCCTGGAGCAGCTGCGCAGTGAAGCCTCCCTGCTGGCTAAGCCAGTAGTTTATACACCGTGGGACAAGCAGGAGGAAGGACTGGCCCGCCGCCAGTTCGGCGAAGCGGCATGGGTACGGCTGGAGAAGGAACGCGGCCGCTGTCTGGCGCTGCTGATCTCCTATTTCAGCGAGACCCAGCGCCGGTCACTTGGGCAGCTAACCCAGATATCTCCTTACGAGCCCGGAAATTATATGATTCTTGATCCGTTCACCCGGCGCAATCTGGAGCTGACCGAAACCGTAAGGGAGCGCTCCAAAAAAGGCTCGCTGCTCTGGCTACTCGACCGCACCGAAACCTCGATGGGCGGGCGTCTGCTGCGCCGCCGGATAGACAAGCCGCTGCTGCAGCGTGCGCCGATTGAACGCCGCCTCGAAGCTGTCGACTATTTGTATAACCAGTTTATCGTCCGCGAGGATTTGCGCGGAGCACTGAAAGAAATCTATGATCTGGAGCGGCTAGTCGGACGTATTGCCTTCGGCAGCGCCAACGGTCGGGATATGAACGCCCTGAAGCTGTCGCTGGCGCAGATTCCGGCGCTGAAGGAGATGTGCCTGACATCCGGTTCGGCCACCCTGCGGGAGATCGGCACGTCCATGGATGAGTGCGCAGAGCTCCGGGAGGATATCGAACGGGCCATTGTTGAGGATGCTCCGGTATCTGTCCGTGACGGCGGAATTATCCGCGGCGGATATCATGAGCGGCTGGACGAGCTGCGTGAAGCCAGCAGCAGCGGCAAACGCTGGATTGCCGAGCTGGAAGCGAAGGAACGCCAGGCGACGGGCATCAAATCCCTGAAGATCGGCTATAACAAAATCTTCGGCTATTATATTGAAATTACCCGCTCCAATCTGTCTGCACTTCCGGAAGGCAGATATGAACGGAAACAGACGCTGGCCAATGCCGAGCGTTATGTTACCCCGGAGCTGAAGGAGAAGGAAGCGCTGATCCTGGAGGCCCAGGACAAAATGACAGACCTGGAGTACAGCCTGTTTACCGAGCTGCGCGAGCGGATTAGCGCCCAGGTTCCCCGGCTGCAGGCGCTTGCTGAGAAGGTAGCCGAGATTGATGTGTATCAATGTCTCGCGGCGGTTAGTGCAGAGCACCGTTTCGTGAAGCCTAAGCTGTCCGACAGCTATGACCTGCGACTCGAAGGCGGGCGCCATCCGGTGGTTGAGGCAGTGCTGAAGGATTCCGCGTTTATTGCGAACGGCAGCACGCTCAGCAAGGATGAGGGCAATATCCTGCTGATTACCGGACCGAATATGGCAGGCAAAAGCACGTACATGCGCCAGGTTGCGCTAATCTGCATCATGGCCCAGATCGGCTGCTTCGTGCCGGCATCCAGTGCTGAGGTTCCGCTGATTGACCGCATCTTCACGCGGATCGGAGCAGCGGATGACCTGATCGGCGGCCAGAGTACCTTCATGGTGGAGATGGCCGATATCCAGGTCATGACCGAAAAGGCTACGGCCCGCAGCCTGATCATCATTGACGAGCTGGGCCGGGGGACCTCGACCAGTGAAGGTATGGCGATCGCCCAGGCGGTGATTGAATACGTGCATGATACTATCGCCTGCAAGGCGCTGGTATCGACGCATTTCCATGAGCTGGCTCATCTGGAGCAGAGTCTGAGCGGACTCCGCAACTATTCCATGGCGGTGCAGGAGAGCGGGGACAAGGTCAACTTCCTGCGCAAGCTTGTGCCGGGAGCGGCGGACAGCAGCTACGGGATTTACTGTGCGAGACTGGCCGGACTGCCGGAAGGTATCATCGACCGCGCGTACGGCCTGCTTCAGAGCATCGAACAGGCATCTCCACCGGGCAGCGTGCCGCTGAACTACGGTACGGACTATAATGACCGTTCCGGACCTGTGATTCAGGAGAACCGGGCTGTGGTTTCCATGGCTGCGGCTCAGCAGGAAGCAGCTGTTACACTTGCTTCCCCTGCGGAGGAAGAGGACAATGAGGTTGTACAGCTCTCTATATTTGGTGAGGACGAGCCCCGCAAGAACCGCAAAGGCGGGGTCGCAGCACCGGCAGCCAAAGAAAATCCGCTCCTGAAAGAGCTGATCTCAGCTGTACAGGGTGCGGATCTGATGAATATGACACCGCTGCAGGCGATGGGTCTGCTTAATGAACTGAAGATGAAGGCCAGGGAGCTATAAGCCTGAGAGTATATAAGCGAGTGGGCTAATTAAGATTTTACCGGGCTTATTCAGACATCAATATGAGTTTGCAGCTACATTATTTATAAATTGCGGGGTGAACGAATATGGCCAAGATTCATGTGCTGGACGAGCATATTGCCAACCAGATTGCTGCCGGAGAGGTAGTGGAGCGTCCTGCATCTGTAGTGAAAGAGCTTGTGGAGAACGCGATTGATGCGGGAAGCACACGTATCGAAGTCTCTGTGGAAGAGGGCGGACTGCAGAGCATCCGCGTCAAGGATAATGGCTCCGGCATAGAGCCGGAGGATTGCGAGACGGCCTTTTACCGCCATGCAACGAGCAAAATCGCCAACGGCCGTGATCTGTTCCTGATCACCAGCCTCGGGTTCCGGGGGGAGGCACTGCCGAGTATCGCGGCGGTATCGAAGCTAACCCTGCTGACTGCCAGCGGTGATGACGGGAAGGGACGGCTGCTGGAGATTGAGGGCGGGAAGCTGATCCTGAGTGAGGATGCGCCTTCCGGCCGGGGAAGTGATCTCACCGTACGGGAATTGTTCTATAATACCCCGGCACGGCTGAAGTATATGAAGAGCATCCAGACGGAGCTGGGCCATATTTCGGATGCGATGTACCGCATGGCGCTGGCACATCCGGATATCTCATTCACCTTGCAGCATAACAGCAATCAGCTGCTGCATACGCTGGGCAACGGCGATCTGCTGCAGGTTATTGCCGCCGTGTACGGCACCTCCGCCGCCAAGGCGATGCTGCCAGTCGCGGCTGAAGACCCGGATTATAAGATCTCCGGTTATATCAGCCGTCCGGAATGGACGCGTTCGAACCGTAATGCCGTAACGACGATTGTCGGCGGACGCTATATCCGCAGCAACGGACTGAATGCCGCGATCATGCGTGCGTATCATACGCTGCTGCCGATTAACCGTTATCCGCTGCTGGTGCTGCAGCTCGACATGCATCCGTCACTGGTCGATGTCAACGTGCATCCGGCTAAGCTGGAGGTCCGTTTCAGCAAGGAGACCGAGCTGTATGCATTCGTGGAGCAGCAGATCCGCAGCCTGCTCATGGGACAGAGCCTGATACCACGTCCAACCAAGGAAATTATCGGGGGCAAGAATAGCAGCTCCTTCATTCAGGAGCAGTTCGCCTTTTCCAAAGGGGCGGTTCCGGGAGCTCCGCAGCAAGGTGCTGAGCCAGCTAACCCTGCAGATGCTTCCGCTGGCCGCGGTCCCGGCCAAGGGATGCCTGCTGATGCTCTGCAGGGAGGCAGCAGCCAGCCGCGCCCGGGAGGGAACAGTGCTGCTCCGTTTCCCGGCGGCGCAGCCCCGCTAACCGGCAGCAGTGCTCCGCTGTTCGGCGGTGGGGCCGCTGCCGGGGCTCCGCAGCGTTATCCAAGCGGCGGCAATTCTCTGCCGCCGCAGTCTCAGACCAGGGAGACGGCTGCAGCTTACGGCGGCGGTACCATGCCGCCTGCACCTTACCGGAACGGGACCGCAGCACAGCCGTCATCCCGTCCGCGCGACAGCTACCGCCCGCAGGCAGCTGCGGCTGACCGGGGACAAATGCCAACCGCAGAGGAGTTATACGCCCCTGCGGTTGCTCCTGCCGGAAGCGAAGACACAGGACTCCCGCAATTTCCCGAGCTGAATTATATCGGCCAGCATCACGGAACGTATATTATCGCCCAGAATGACAGCGGTCTGTATCTGATTGATCAGCACGCTGCGCATGAACGGGTGAATTATGAATTCTACTATGAGAAATTCGGCAAGCCGGAAGACGCATCGCAGGAGCTGCTGCTGCCGATCACGCTGGAATTCACGCCTTCGGAGAGCAGACAGCTCAGCGAACGGCTGCACTGGTTCCAGCAGGCGGGAGTATTTCTTGAGCATTTCGGCGGACAGACTTTCCTGGTCCGTTCCTTGCCGTACTGGTTCCCGGAAGGTGACGAGAAGGCGGTCATCGAGGAGATGGCGGAGTGGGTGCTGAGCGAACGGTCCATTGACCTCGCCAAGCTGCGCGAGAAATCCTCTATTCTCTGCTCCTGCAAAGCCTCGATCAAGGCTAACCAGAAGCTCACAGAGCTGGAAGTGGAATCGCTGCTCTCCCGGCTAGCGGCCTGCCGCCAGCCTTATACCTGCCCGCATGGACGGCCGATAGTCGTCTCCTTTTCTTCCTATGATCTGGAGAAGCTGTTTAAGCGCGTGATGTAGTGGCAGTACTGTACATTTGAAGAGAGCAAGATCGGAGGCAACATGATTATAACCACGGGCTTTAACCCGATACCGGAAATTGTAGACCGGGCCAGGACTCTGGCTGAGCGCACCGGTTGTCTCTATGCGCCCCGTGCCAAGTTATCCATGGCGAAGCTTGTGGATCAATATGGGGACGAGCAGGTCCTGGTCGTTCTGCAGGAGGCGGTCCGGCTGATAACGCCGGAGATGCCGCCTATGGAGTTCCATCCCAGCATGGGGTTTGTCCGTGCGAAACGGATCATTAGAGGCGAATCAGACCCCCTGATTGATGCAGCGGGCATGCTGCCCGGCGACAGTGTGCTGGATTGTACGGCAGGTCTCGGGGGAGACTCGCTGCTGTTTGCCGTCACCGGAGGTGAGCATTCCCGGGTTACGGCGCTGGAGAGCTCCCTGCCGCTGTATGCGCTGCTGCTGGAAGGGATGAGCCAATATGTTTCAGGCCAGATTAAGGTGAATGAAGCCCTGCGACGCATCAATGTCCAGCGGGGTGATCATCTGGAGTATTTGAAGGCTCAGCCGGACAACAGTGTCGATATTGTTTATTTCGACCCCATGTTCCGGGTACCGCTGACGGATTCGGCGGCGATCTCCCCGCTGCGTAAGTTCGCTAATCCCGCCGCATTGTCGGCGGAGAGTGTGGCTGAGGCGGTCAGGGTTGCACGCAAGACCGTTGTGCTGAAAGAGAAGGCGCTGAGCGGGGAGTTTGCCCGCCTGGGCTTCACGGAGCTGCTGAGAGCAAGCGCCAAAACATCGTACGGGGTGATCACCATTGACAACAGAGACTAAACGCAAGGTACTCGTGCTGCTCGGTCCGACCGCCGTAGGGAAGACCAGGCTGAGTCTGGAGCTGGCCGGGGCTTTCGGTGCCGAGATTATATCCGGGGATTCCATGCAGGTCTACCGTGGTATGGATATCGGCACGGCGAAGATCACCGAAGCTGAGATGAAGGGGATTCCCCATCATCTGATTGATATTCATGATCCGCTTGATGCCTATTCCACCGCAGAATTTCAGGAGCAGGGTACCCGGCTCATCGAAGAGATCAGCAGCAGGGGCAGGCTGCCTTTTATTGTCGGCGGGACGGGACTGTATATTGAGTCCCTGTGCTACGGATTCCGCTTCTCCGAGGCGGTGGCGGATGAGGCCTTCCGCAGCGAGCAGGATGCTTACGCTGAAGAGCATGGGGCGGAAGCGCTGCATGCCCGGCTGGCGGCGGTAGATCCGGCCAGTGCGGAACGGCTGCATCCCAATGACCGGAGAAGAATTATCCGCGCGCTGGAAATCTATCATCAGACTAACATTCCGCTTTCCGATTCTCTTTCAGGGCAAAAGAAGGAGTCCCCTTATGAGTTGTGCCTCATAGGGCTGACTATGGACCGTAAAATACTATATAAACGTATTGAAGAACGGATTGATCAGATGCTGGCGGAAGGACTTGTGGCTGAAGTTCAGGGACTGCTTGAGCGCGGCTACAGCAGAAGCCTTGTATCTATGCAGGGACTGGGCTACAAAGAGATTGCCGCCTATCTGGAGGGAGAGACAACGCTTGAGGAAGCTGTGATCCTGCTGAAGCGCGATACCCGCCGTTTTGCCAAAAGACAGTTATCCTGGTTTCGCCACATGAAGGAAATTCAATGGATCGACGTGGAGGAGAGTCCGGACTATAATGAGATTTTCGCAATAATTCAGCATAAAATTGCGCAAACCTTTGCAAATTCAATATAACTATTGAGGTTATACCCATTAAATCCATTCGTTGCTGCACGAACATTGTAGGATGCTTCCAAAGCGTATTCGCGCTTTACCGAAGCATCTTTTTACATCCCGCTTCATGCCTCTTTTTGCCGAATGTACTGATAACCGGGGGGACCAAATGTTAAAAGCTCGATCAGAGCAGCTGCCCAGAGTGACTATGCGGAAGCTTCCCGCGTCACTGCTGATTCAGAGGATATTGTTGTGCGGGATAAACCTGTTGAAGCGGGGCCGCAGCCGATGCTGGAGCTATTGAGATTGACCGGAAGGGCTCCGAAGATTTAATATGTAGTGGAGGGAACCATAAATATAACCATTTCAACTAAAGGGGATTGGGAGAAAAAACAACTGAAAAATCAGGGTTTATCTTTTATTAACTTTCAAAGGGTTTTATAAATGAGCTGATTTCATCCATGTGTTAACGTTTTACATACCATATCTCAGCCTGTTTTATTACATTGCTGTGCTTGCAGAATACATGGTATAATAGCAGGAAAGTTTCTCTAAGGTGTTGAATATACTTACGAACAATCTAATTGAACCATTGGGGGTACGTCATATGAACAAGTCCATTAACATCCAAGATACGTTCTTGAACCAGCTGCGCAAAGAGAATATCCCTGCTACAGTATATTTGACTAACGGTTTCCAAATCCGGGGAATTATCAAAGCCTTCGACAACTTTACGATTGTCATCGACAGCGACGGGCGCCAGCAGATGGTGTACAAGCATGCGATTTCCACGTTTACACCACAGCGCAGCGTATCGCTGATGCAGGACAATAATAACGAGATTTAAGATTTTACAGCCTTGAAGCGAAACCTTTTTGTTTATCAATCGTTTGAATAGAGAGTGCGAGAGAGCAACCTGTGAAGGTTGTTCTTTTCATTCGTGACCATAATTCATGATTTTTCCGCTAAGGGAGTCAGGAGGCAACATGTCCAGAGACCAACTAACCAGGAATGGCGGCAATAGAAACAGAGGTAGCAGTACGCCGAATTCCAAAGGGAAACCAAAGAAAAAGAAGAAATTTCTAACCAAGAAACGTGTATTGTGGAGTTTGTTTTTTGCAACGGCACTGGCGATTTTTTGTGCGCTGGGCGGCTATTTGTTCATTATGCTGAACGGGCAGAAGCTGCTGGAGGAGAACCAGGGTAAATTGACGGTGAATCCGCCGACGCAGATTTTTGACCGGAATGCGAATCTGATCGGAGAGCTCGCCCTGGAGAAAAGTGATCCGGTGGAATACGAGGATCTTCCCAAGATGCTGATCACCGCTTTTGTAGCTACCGAGGATAAAAGGTTCTTCGATCACAAAGGTGTGGATTTCTGGTCCATCGGACGGGCGGCGGTGAAGGATATTGCAGCACGCAGCATGGTTGAAGGCGGAAGCACCATCACCCAGCAGCTCGCGAAGAATATCTTCCTGACCCGGGATAAGACCTTCTTCCGCAAAGCGACAGAGGTTTCGATTGCTGTTGCGCTGGAGAATAAGCATACCAAAGAAGAAATTATCACGATGTATTTGAACCGGATACCTTTTGGGGGAACCATTTACGGCATTAAGGCCGCCTCTATCCGTTATTTCGGTGAGAGTAATTTGAACAAGCTGGAGCTGTGGCAAATCGCTACGCTGGCTGCCATGCCGAAGGGGCCTTCCCGCTATAATCCGCTGCGTAATCCGGAGCTGTCCAAGGAACGCCGTGCGGTTGTGCTGCAGCTTATGTATGATCAGAAGGCGATCACGAAGGAACAGATGGATGAAGCTAAGGCTGTTGATTATAACTATACACCTCCTGAGAGCAGCAAGCAGCGCTACCAGGCATTCATTGATTATGCTATCGACGAGGCTGAGGATAAATTCGGGCTTACCGAAGATGATCTGAATATCGGCGGTTACAAGATTTATACAACGATGGATAAGCATGCCCAGGAGACCATTGAGGATGCTTTTGCCGACAGTGATAATTTCGAGAAAAGCGTGGACGATGAGCTGGTACAGGGTTCGATGACGATCATCAACCAGGAGAACGGCAGTATTGTGGCGCTGATGGGCGGTCGCAATTATGAGAAAAAAGGCTACAGCCGCGTTGACGGCAGCCGGCGTTCTCCGGGTTCAGCGTTCAAACCGCTGGTTGCGTACGCACCAGCACTGGAATCCGGCAAATTCACGAATGATTCGAGACTGAGCAATGAGAAGCAGTGCTTCGGCAAATATTGCCCGAACAATCTGCATGGCTATTCGACAACGATCAGCATGGCGGATGCCTTGACGAAATCAGAGAATATTCCGGCGGTATGGCTGCTGAATGAGATCGGTGTGAACACCGGCTTCCAGTTCGCCAAGAAGCTTGGCATCAATCTGAAGGATGAAGACAAGAACCTGTCGCTTGCCCTCGGCGGGATGAGTGAAGGGACCAATACACTGGAGATGGCCCAGGCCTACAGCGCATTTGCCAATGGCGGAGAGCTGCGGGATGCCTACTCCATTAAGTCGATTGCCGACAGCGATGACAAGACGGTCTACAAGGCCAATACCACCGCTGAACGGGTGATGAGTGAGGACACGGCTTATCAGATGACTGAGATGATGCAGAAGGTCGTACAGGATGGCACGGGTAAAAAAGCGAGAATTAACCGTCCGGTAGCCGGTAAGACAGGAACCACCCAGAGCGGCTACGAAGGAATCAGCTCTAACCGCGATGTCTGGTTCGTCGGCTATACACCGGAATGGACAGCAGCCGTCTGGATGGGCTATGACAAGCCGAGCAAGAAACATCTGCTCAAGAACAGCAGTCCGCTCGCGGCAGCATTCTGGGGCAAGGTCATGGAGGAAGCGCTGGAAGGCGTTCCTGCCAAATCGTTCCCGGTTCCCAAAGGCTCGGCAGAGGTTGAAGCTACACCGACACCTGAGGCGACTCCGGTTGTAACCGGTCTGCAGGCGGCTTATGATGCCTCGACCATGACGGTCAACCTGAGCTGGAATCCGGTTGAAGCTGCAGGTGTGGACTACCGCATATACCGCCGGGAAACCTCAGAAGCAGATTTTACTCAGCTCCTTAACACGAGCACTGCTAGTGTCGGTGATATAAGTGCGATGCCGGGACTGTCTTATGAATATTATGTAAGAGCTTATTATCCGGAGCTTGATGTGGAAAGTGAGCCTTCGGATATCGTAACGGTGTCCGTGCAGGATGAACTGCAAACGCCGGAACCTGAACCAACACTCGATCCGAACCTGCCTACGGATGACACTGGCAACGGCGGCAACCCCGGAAACGGCGGTATTCCGGGTGATGACGGCTCCGGCAACAACGGAAATGGTAACGGAAATGGTAATGGTAACGGAAACGGAAATGGTAACGGAAACGGAAATGGTAACGGTAACGGCAACGGCAATGGAGGCAGCGGCAATAACGGCGGAACAGTAACACCTCCGCCTGAAATAACACCGCCTCCAGTGCAAAGCACACCGCTGCCTACGCCGGCTCCGGAAGCAACCGCGACTACTGGCGAACCTGTAACGGATCCCGCTACAGATCCGGGCAGCGATCCGAATGCCGGTTTTGTAGAAGGTGTTAATACTACGCAGTAGATAGCAGTAGTTTAATAAAATTCATGGAACCATTTGACCCCGGCAGCCCGGGGAGCTCTGCATGTTGCAGAATTCCCGGCTGCCGGGGTTTTCTGGTGACTGGGATCACAGTGATATTTTGAGTGTCTAAGCGAAATGTGTTAAGCTGAAGGCACCATTATCTGAGAGGGTTATTCATATGAAACGTAAATTCGGAGACCGGGCCAACTGGCGCCGGATTACGCGCCGCCATTTTGCCTGCCGCTATGTGGAAACCCGGGAATTCAGCGGTTACATTACACTGTATACCATTTACGGGTTGAAGGAGCCGCTGTGGAAGAGCTATGGCAGGCATACATACCGCATTGCGGACAAAGGGTATTCATGGCTGCAGTATTTTCCCAAAGACAGCCACTATATTGTGACGGCCATGTTTGACGAACGGCAGAATATTGTACAATGGTATATCGACACCTGCAAGGTTCAGGGAGTAACAGACCAAGGGGTTCCCTGGTTTGATGATTTGTACCTGGATGTTGTGGTGCTGTGGAACGGTGAAGTGTTCTTGCTGGATGAGGATGAGCTGGAGGAAGCGCTGGAACGGGATGATATTACAGACAGTGACTATAATTTAGCCTGGTCTACAGCGAATACGATACTGCGCAGTATCGATGCTCATGCCTTCCCTTATTTCTCCCTTTCACTGAAGCACCGTGCCGAATTGTTTCATCACGGAGAGTTCAGGAGGAAATAATAATGGAATGGTATGTCTATCAAAGAGGATCATCTCCCATTCGCAGAGTCACCCGGAAGCGCCACTACCGTATGAAGCGCATATTGTGGGCTGCACTGATACTGATTATCGTTGCCGGACTGATCTGGTGCGCTGTGGCATTTAACAGAATTAACAGTGCAGAAACAACCGCGCCTATGGTGAAAGCGGATGCAGGTGTAATTCTGGGCATGTCGATGTGGGGGGATGAACCCAGTCCGGGTCTGAGGGAGCGGCTGGATTATGCGCTTGAGCTCTATCGTTCAGGAGTATTCACCCATTTTGTGGTTTCCGGAGGTCTGGATCACCCCGATTACAAGTATACTGAAGCCGAAGGAATGAAGAGGTATCTGGCGGCACATGGTGTTCCGGAGGATGTGATCTATCTGGAGAATCAGTCTACCAGCACCTATGAGAATCTTCTGTTCAGTAAGGCTGTCATGCAGCAGGAGGGCTTGTCTTCTGCGGTTATCATTACGCATGATTTCCATGGCCGCCGTGCGCTGGAGATTGCACGTGAGCTTAAGTTCACGAACCCGGAGCTTGGGGTTACGGAGTCTGAGGTCATGTCGATGTTCAAGTACAAGACACGCGAAATTCTGGCCTATACCAAATGGAAAATGCAGCAGTTATCTTTATAAATCTGCTAATTTCGGAAACTGCTAATAACACCCCCTGTACCGGAATAGACTGTTTAGAGCAAGTCAGCCCTGTATAATGAGGTGAACAAGGTGAACGGACATGTAGCGGCGGCAAGTGGACGGGATGAAGGAAGACCGTCACGGCAGATCAATATTGTGCTGAGGAATCAGGATCCGGCGCCGGTGGCCAGCTCACCCGCAGACAGTGCCAGCGGACCGGCCCCCTCCAAAAATCACAGTCACAGCGGACTGTTCCAGGAACTCAGCCGGGAACTGGACGCGTTAGTAGGTCTGGATAATATCAAAGAGCTAGTTTTTGAGATATATGCCCTGCTGCAGGTAGCGCAGATGCGCAGTGAAGCCGGACTCGCCAGCGGGGGCCAGGCCTATCATATGGTCTTCAAGGGAAATCCCGGCACAGGCAAAACAACCGTAGCACGTATTGTTGCGAAGCTGTTCCAGCGGATGGGTGTGCTCAGCAAAGGCCATCTCATTGAAGTGGAACGGGCCGATCTGGTGGGCGAATACATCGGGCATACTGCACAGAAGACGCGGGATCTGGTGAAAAAGGCGTTGGGCGGCATTCTTTTTATCGATGAGGCCTATAGTCTGGCCCGTGGGGGAGATAAGGATTTCGGCAAGGAGGCCATCGACACACTGGTGAAATCCATGGAGGATCACCGGAGCCAATTTGTGCTGATTCTGGCCGGTTATTCCGGAGAAATCGACTATTTTCTGATGAGCAACCCCGGTCTGCCCTCACGGTTTCCGATTCAGGTGGAATTTCCTGACTATACGATTGACCAGCTGCTGCAGATTGCCGAGCTAATGGCCAAAGAACGCGATTATATTCTGATGCCGCAGGCCATACTCAAACTTAAGCAGGCTTTACTGCTTGAAAAAACAGAAAGTCTGCATGCCTTCAGCAACGCAAGGTACGTGCGCAACAGTATTGAGAAGGCGGTGCGCTCGCAGGCGGTACGGCTGCTGAATCAGTATGAAAGCACAAGTCCCGGCAAGCAGGAGCTGATGACCCTGCGGACGGAGGATTTCAAATTGTAAGATATGAATGCATACAGATAAGGAGCACTTAATTAATGGCAATCACCACACATGATACCCAAACAGATGTTCAGGACCGGGCAATACTCGTCAGTCTGGTCACGGACAAAATCAAACGCACGGGCATTGATCCCGAGCTTTCACTCCAGGAGCTGGTCCAGCTGGCTGAAACGGCCGGAGTGGAGGTGCTCGATGTCATCCGGCAGAACAAGGAAACCCCGGATTCCAAATGGTTCATCGGTAAGGGAAAGGTAGAAGAGCTGCGGATGGCGGCTGACGGACTGGGTGCCAATACGGCGATCTTCGACCAGGAGCTGTCCGGAGCACAGGTACGGAATCTGGAGGAGTCTCTGGATCTGAAGATTATTGACCGGACCCAGCTGATCCTTGATATTTTTGCCGGCCGGGCAAAAACCCGGGAAGGCATCATTCAGGTAGAGCTGGCGCAGCTCTCCTATCTGCTTCCGCGACTGTCCGGACATGGCAAGAATCTGTCGCGGCTCGGCGGCGGGATTGGTACGAGAGGACCAGGGGAGAGCAAGCTGGAGACCGACCGCCGTCATATCCGCGACCGGATTACCGAGCTGAAACGCCAGCTTGATGAGGTCGTCAAGACACGTGAGCTGCACCGTGAACGCCGCCGTAAGAGCGGCGCTGTACAGGTGGCACTTGTTGGCTATACCAACGCCGGCAAATCCACGCTGCTGAAGCAGCTTACAGATGCGGATGTCTATATTGAGAACCAGCTGTTTGCGACCCTCGACCCGACTTCACGCGTGCTCCAGCTACCTGGGGGTAAAGAAGTTGTCCTTACAGATACTGTAGGGTTCATTCAGAACCTGCCGCATGATCTGGTAGCCTCCTTCCGTGCTACACTGGAGGAAGTGAATGAAGCGAATCTGGTGCTGCATGTGGTCGATTCCTCTTCGCCGATGCGTGAAGAGCAGATGGATGTTGTCCAGTCGATTCTGCAGGATCTGGGAGCCGCAGGAAAGCCTCAGATCGTCTTGTTCAACAAAACCGATCTGTGCCAGCCGGAGCAGCTGGAAATGCTTCCTACAGGTCCGGGCTTCCTGAAGATCAGTGCTTTTAATCAGGATGACCTGACCAGGATTACGGAGATTATCAGCGATGAACTGGCCGGGGACACCCTGATCTTCCGGATTCCCGGGGACCGGGGAGACCTGTCATCACTGCTCTACCGGGTTGGAGAAGTACTTGAGCAGAATTATGACGGGAATGACGTACTCTATAATGTTCGTCTGAATAAAGAGGATTACGATAAATGGAGCTACAAGCTTGCTGAGTTTATCGAACCGCAATAAGTGCAAGATAGGTACAGGCATTACAAGTCCCCGCACAGCCTCAGTTCTGCTTCGTATCATTCGGGGCAGGCGCTGCTGTGCGGGGTTTCTCGCTGAAACGCACACCGTTCCTCTTGGAATCGCGTGTTCAGCTTTGACAAGTAAAAGTAGGGTAAGGAGAGATTGAGGGGAAATGGCAGTATTTGCAGAGGATCTATTACAGGCAGCGGAAGCTGCAGAGCTTGAAATTGAAGTTGCCGTTAAGCGGCTGGATAAAATTGTAGATCATAATCAGTGGAAGGTCATTGAAGCCTTTCAGCGCCAGCATGTCAGTGATTTTCATTTTGCCGGGTCTACGGGATATGCCTACAATGACCGGGGGCGTGAGGTACTGGATCTGGTCTATGCTGAAGTATTCGGCGCCGAGGCGGCGCTCGTACGCCCGCATTTCGCTTCTGGCACTCATACGATATCTACGGCGCTCTTTGGTGTGCTTCGTCCCGGAGACGAGCTTCTATACATTACAGGACGCCCCTACGATACACTGCATAAGGTAGTTGGCAAGGCCGGCGACGGGACAGGCTCTCTGGCGGACTTTGGCATCGGCTACCGCGAGACTGCACTGACGGCTGACGGTAAAATTGACTGGGACGAGGTTGCAATAGCGGTAAACGATAAAACTAAGGTCATAGGAATCCAGCGTTCCCGCGGTTATGATTGGCGTTCTTCCTTCACTGTTGCTGAGATTGGTGAGATGGTAGCGAAGGTAAAAGCGCTAAAGCCTGATGTAATTGTATTCGTAGACAACTGCTACGGAGAGTTCACCGAGACTCTGGAGCCCCCTCAGGTTGGCGCTGACCTCGTTGCCGGTTCATTGATTAAGAATCCTGGCGGCGGAATTGCCGAGACAGGCGGGTATATCTGCGGCCGGGCAGATCTGGTGGAATTGGCCGCATACCGCTTGACTGCTCCCGGGATAGGCGGAGAAGTCGGTGCCATGCTGGGGACGACGCGCGGACTGTATCAGGGGCTCTTCATGGCTCCGCATACCGTAGGGCAGGCTGTGAAGGGCAGTATTTTCGCTTCCGCTGTATTCCAGCGCTGCGGGTTTACGACCAAGCCTGCCTGGGATGAGCCGCGGACGGATCTGATCCAGGCAGTAGCTTTTGACGGACCTGAGCATCTGATTGCTTTCGTGCAGGGAATTCAGCGTGCAGCGGCAGTAGACAGCCACGTTGTTCCCGAGCCATGGGATATGCCTGGTTATGAGCATCCGGTCATTATGGCGGCAGGGACGTTCATTCAGGGCGGCAGTCTGGAGTTATCTGCGGATGCGCCGATCCGGGCACCGTATATCGGGTATATGCAGGGCGGATTAACTTATTCCCATGTAAAGTACGGGGTACTAATGGCCCTGCAAAGCATGAGAGAGCGCAATTTACTTTAATTAATTGTGAACTTACATTGACCGGACACTCAGCAGATGGCTGTCCGGTTATTTGCATTGGTGGATTGAATTAGAATTTCTCAAATTTGTCTACTTTCATAGAAGCCACTTCGCCGCATCTTTTGCAAATTGTCAATGTAAGCTTCGAACCAAAAGAAAAGTAGTTATTTACAGGCCTTACATTAGCGTAGCCCTCCAGTTTTCCTTCAGCAAAAGTGTTATTTCCGCAAGCTTTACAAATGAGATTATTCTGGTTCATAGAAGTCACCCCGTAGTAGTTTTATACTATATCTACGTAGTTTAAGGAGAAGCGTTCCCCTATGCTCAAAGTGAAGAGGAGATGAAGTCAATGCTGAATGAAGCGGCAGCGATAGAATATTTAACGCAACAAAACAATGTGAGCGAAGCTCCCGTTATAGTGATGATGTGCGGTGTGGCTGGCTCGGGGAAAACAACCTTTGCGCTGAAGCTGGAGAAAGCGGGATTCGTCCGGCTCTCGATCGATGAGGATATTTGGAGTACACATGGCCGTTTTGGTGTAGATTATCCGGAGCAGGCTTATGAATCCTTTAAGGAACAATCGGAAATCAGGCTGCGGGGGAACTGGTGAAGCTGATTCAGGCGAAGCGTCATGTCGTTATCGATTTCAGCTTTTGGCAGCGGCAGAAGCGGAATGAATATAAACAACTGATTGAGCGTTATGGAGGCGTATGGGCACTGATCCATTTAAAAGTCCATCCGGACGAATTGCGCCGGAGGCTTCAGATCCGGAGCGGGCGTTTTGATGCTAATGCCGCTTTTCCAATCACGGAAGAGATCCTGACCCGTTTTTTGAGCGGATTTGAGACCCCAGCAGGAGAAGGGGAGCTGGTGATTGAAGGTTAGCCAGTCACATTTTCTTTTGAATAAGGAGTTTCTGAAAAGTTGGAGTCGTGCATGATGCGCGTTTGAGCGAAACTGTTTTCCAGTACGGAACTTTTGCTTGAGGATTGATCTATGTGATATACTGCGGGAAGCCAGGTCCCATGTAGCTGACACTTTGTTCACTTAATCTCTCATTGGCTTAAAGAAATCTTGTGAGAAAAACTCACATACCATTGACACGCCATATAAGGAAATGTACAATGAGATGAGAAAAAGATCATTGGAAGGTTGGATGAGTCATGGGTGATGAAATCCGCAGAAATATGGCATTATTCCCTATAGGAATCGTAATGAAGTTAACCGATCTATCTGCCAGACAAATTCGTTATTATGAACAGCACAGTCTGATCGTACCCGCGCGCACATCCGGCAACCAGCGTTTGTTCTCCTTTAATGATGTTGAACGTCTGCTAGAGATCAAGGCATTGATTGAGAAGGGTGTTAATATTGCCGGCATTAAGCAGGTGATGAATCCTGTCTCGAAGGAATCCGAAGAAGCTACAGTCATTACCCCTGATACAGAGGTTCGGCGTAGAGAGTTATCCGATTCACAGCTTCACCGTCTGCTTAAGCAGGAACTGGTTTCCGGTAAAAGACCGGGACAAGTGTCTCTAATCCAAGGCGAGCTATCCCGGTTTTTTAATAAATAACATAGAGATTTTGAAAGGGAGAGGGTAAAGTGAGCTTTTCTAAAGAGGATATTCTGCGTATTGCCAAGGACGAGAACGTCCGGTTTATTCGCCTGCAATTTACCGATCTGCTCGGAACAATCAAAAATGTGGAAATTCCCGTAAGTCAGCTGGAAAAGGCACTCGACAACAAAATGATGTTCGACGGTTCCTCCATCGAAGGTTATGTCCGGATCGAAGAATCCGATATGTACCTGTATCCGGATCTTAGCACTTGGGTGATTTTCCCTTGGGTGACGGATAGTCGTGTTGCACGTCTGATTTGTGATGTGTATATGCCAGACGGAACACCGTTTGCCGGAGATCCGCGCGGTATCCTCAAACGTTGTCTGCTCGAAGCTGAAGAAATGGGCTTTACTGCTATGAACGTTGGACCTGAACCTGAATTCTTCCTGTTCAGAACAGATGAGAAGGGTAACCCGACCACTGAACTGAACGATCAGGGCGGATATTTCGATTTGGCGCCGATGGATCTTGGGGAGAACTGCCGCCGCGAAATCGTACTGACGCTTGAAGAAATGGGCTTTGAAGTGGAAGCCTCCCACCATGAAGTGGCTTCCGGCCAGCATGAAATTGACTTCAAATACGCCGATGCTATCAAGGCAGCGGACCAGATTCAAACCTTCAAACTTGTCGTGAAGACGGTAGCCCGTCAGCACGGCCTGCATGCTACTTTTATGCCTAAGCCGCTATTTGGTATGAACGGATCCGGTATGCACGCACACCAATCCTTGTTCAAAGGCAACGAGAACATGTTTTATGACGAAAGTGACACACTGGGTCTGAGTAAAACAGCCCGTTATTACATGGCAGGGATTCTGAAGCACGCACGTGCTTTTGCTGCGATCACTAACCCGACTGTCAACTCATACAAACGTCTGGTGCCTGGTTATGAAGCTCCTTGCTACGTGGCTTGGTCTGCGAGCAACCGCAGCCCGATGATCCGTATTCCCGCTTCCAGAGGGCTCAGTACACGCGTTGAAGTCCGTAACCCGGACCCGGCAGCTAACCCTTACCTTGCACTTGCTGTAATGTTGAAGGCAGGTCTGGATGGAATCAAACGCCAGCTTGATCTTCCGGCTCCAATCGACCGTAACATCTATGTGATGTCTGAGGAAGAGCGGATTGAAGAAGGCATCCCAAGCTTGCCGTCCGATCTGAAGGAAGCCCTCAACGAAATGATCCGCAGCCATGTTATTACCGAAGCTCTGGGTGAACATGCGCTGGCCCACTTCTACGAACTTAAAGAAATTGAATGGGATATTTACCGGACCCAGGTTCACGAATGGGAAAGAGATCAGTACATGACGCTTTACTAGGATACAGCAGCCCTTGGCGCTCTAAGCGCTGGGGGCTTTTTTGTTTGTGGGCGTGAGGGTGGTGGGGGTTGCTTAAATTAATGGTGGTGCCCACAAAATGCCCACAAATAAATAGTGGGAATTATTCGAGGATAGATTTCATGTAGCTGTTTGCAGAGTGGTTGTAAACGAAATGACATTATATATCAAAAATAGTAATATTTCGGCATTTTAAATTATCAATAAATTACATATTTGTGATAAAGAATGGATTCTAATGAACCATGGAAAATAAACATATAAAAGGATAATATTAACTTTGTAATCGGCCGATTAACGAAATTATCGAAAGGCGGAAGATCATTGAAATTTAAAAAGATTCTATCTGCACTTCTTGTCTCAGCTGTTCTTATGATACCTTCGGCATCAGCTTTTGCAGAATCCAATGCAAATGCCGCTGAGGTAACACCATTTCTTATAGGTATTGGTGATTCTCAGGCATCTGCAATATCGCTTGTGCTAAGTAATGGGGTTGATGTGGCCACCGGTGGTGTTATTTATGACCTTTTTATACAAGACGCTTCCGAGAAAGATTGGTTTAAGTGGACCAATACATCTTCAAGTTTTAGGAGGGTTGCTGCTAATATAGGTGGTTATAGTGGAAATGGCCCTATCAGAGCGGGCTTCAAAATCAATTATAACAACGGTTTCGGTGAGACTGATTTGTATTATTCTGATAAGGCAAACACTACAAATACTCAAGTCTTGGGAAATATTTTTGTCCCACCTGGAGCCACAGTATACTTAGTAGTTGATGCTCCTAATTTAACAACACCTCCTTCGTACCATCTTAATTTTGCAGCCTACACTTTTTAACGGTTATAGTGCAAGCGCCTCTTGAATTTAAGAGGTGCTTATTTTTTAGAATATGGAATGGATGAGAGCGCCTACGAAGGCGTTTTTATTTTGCCCTCGGAGTCGATCCGGGGGCTTTTACATTAGAGAGAGGAAAGGGGAGCGGGGGATGGGCACAGAGGTATCCACAATACAAGAGCTGCTGCCACTGGTTGAAAAGTGTGGGCTGTCGGTTGTCTTACTGTTCTTGTTTATCATATTTGCTTATATTCAGTGGCGGGCTGTCTCAAAAGGCGAGTTGGTTCCGCGTGCGATGCTGGATCGTGCCCTGGAGGACAATGACCGCCTACAGGATATCCTGGACAAAGAACGGGCAGCTTTTACGCAGCCAACTCTTGAAGTACTGCAGCGATTAAAGGCAGATCATTCCGCCAATAGCGGAAATGATGAGGATAGGGTAGGACAACCGTGTGGAGTATTGTTCAAACGTCTATCGCCCTAGCACAAATCGTTTTTGCTTTCTATTTATAAGCAGTACCTCACCAATAATGGTGGGGTATTTCTTTACATTCCTGAAAACTTTGCTTACCCACATATACATAATGTTCCAAATGAATTATTCTGTATTTATGAATAATGAAAATTATCAATATAGAGATACAATTTTTTTGATTTGGCATCCAGCAGCCTTGTGGATCGGATTCTTTTTAATATTGTTGGTGTTGATATTGTTTTACTGGATTTATAAATATCGAAAGAAGAGAAAAAGAGAGCATGAATAATATATAGAAAGTCCGGCAGAGTGACATTGACTTTCTAACGGCAGCACTGACTCAATCCAAGGTATCTGTCTGGTACCGGGAAGATATTCGGACCCAATCGGCCGCCTAATGGATTATGGTGGCATCGTAGAAGGCTACACTCCGAAATCATTAAGCTGTCCGGTTCCTATTTCGTCCGTTTTGAATAGAGCATACATAAAACACTCCCGCTAACCACTATCCTAGACGGCTCTTTTTCAACCTAGTAAAACGCCCGCAACACTGCCCACAAAATGCCAAATATATATAGAAGGTAGGCGGTGTATTTCAAAAAGGTAACGTTCCTACAAGCCTTTCTTACCTTGTATTCAGCGGCGTTCAGAATGATCTGGAAAATTCCAACTGTAAATCGCACCCAGGTTCACGAATGGGAAAGAGATCAGTACATGACACTTTACTAGGATATAGCAGCCCTTGGCGCTCTAGGCGCCGGTTTTTTTGTGTTTATAGGCCAGGGGACTTTGCCTACTCAGTGCATATAAAGCTCACCATATTGATCTACTCTTCGCGACCAGTATAAAAGGATGTTAAATAACGAGGCTTTGTCCCTACATTAATATGCATGTAAAAATCCACATGACAGGAAGGGAATGTTTTATTCATAATTCAACAACAATAGACATAAAATATCGGTAGAATATTATTATAATTGACAACTTATGGACTATGTAATAACAAAAGGGAAAGATGTATTATTTAAGTGTAATCGGCCGGTTAACAATAGTTGGAAAGGCGGAAGAATTGTGAAAATCAAAAAGTTTCTTTCTGTTCTTCTTATCTCAGCTGTAGTAATGATTCCATCGGCTTCCGCATTTGCTGAAGAAAACACTTCAGCGGCCGAAATCACTCCTTACGTTGTTGGAATTGGTGATAGTAGAGAGAATGCACTTACCATTACACCGAATGAATACGGTGGTGCGATATATGATTTGTTCATCCAAAGTGCTACCGATCAAGATTGGTTTAAGTGGACAAATACAACAACAAATCTCAAAAGAATTGGTGTTCATGTGGGAGGATTTAGTGGTAACGGTCCTACAAGAGCGGGTATAATTATTAATTACAATAATGGTCTCGCTGAACTGGGCCCACTTTACACAGGAAAGGCAGGAACTGCTGAAGCGCAATCGTTTAGTAATGTTTTGCTTCCGCCTGGAGCAACAATATATGTGGTCGTAGATAATCCCAACTTCACTGCAATGACGCAGTATCATCTGAATTTTGCTCATTACAACATAAGTTTTTAAATCTAACATGGATGCACCTCGGAATTTTTTGAGGTGCATTTCTATTAAAAATTCATTTATCACATTAAACTGCTTTAAGGGTGTTTTAAGTTTGGTCTTGGAGCGATTTGGGCGTCTTTTTATTACATACTTTTAGAAATAGAGGGGAGCGGGAAGAAGGATGGTTCATTCATGTATAGGAATTATTCGAAAAACTGTGTTTTTTGTTAAATTCAGAGCATACAAAAAATAACCCGCCGGCTTATGCCTGACGGGTTATTTTTTGAATTAATAAATTGTCGGTTTGGATGACAGAATTATCATTTCTTGAGCATCGTCAAGACTTAGTTAACTAAGATAATATAATAAAATGTAATACCATTCCCAAAGTCAGCTGCGACTGTACTGGTTCCAGGATGTAAGGCAGTAAACTTTCCTTCAGCCGGTATTATTTCAATGGATCCGTCATAATTAATATACCAAAAATTATAGCCAGTCAACCATATAGTTTCGCCTACTTGCATTCTAACAATAGCCTGAGTCTCGTCAATTGGTTTTATTACAGCATTTGGAGAAATTGAAGTTGAAGAGCTAAGAGTAGAAGATGGAGCTTCAGCAGCAAATGATGTCGATCCTACCGTAAAACATGCGGCAATAGTTAAAAGTCCAATAAGCAATTTCCTTTTCATAAATAGATAATCCTCCCAAAAAAGTATTTAGTTACATGAAAAACAATACCCCTCATGGATAATAATGTATATGAGTAGTAAGGATGATTTGAAATGCGGTATTATGTAAGAATGTATATAAATAAGTCGAAAAATAATAAAATGTATTAAAATGGTTGTAATTGCCTAGGACTAAATGATCGGAGCTTGAAGCGGAATGAAAATAACTTAAGAGCATTATTTGAAAAATAGAAAAGGCATTGTGCTAATAATCGTAGGATTAATTGTTGCGGGAACAGCGCAGATTAAGCTGGAGAAAAGAGATAATAAAAAAAGAACCTTTAAAAGGTCCTTAGCGGGAAATCTCAGACAACTGTTTGGTATGGGCCTCTAACAACTCGACGACAATCATTTGCCCCGTGACGCCAAAATTCCTTAAGCAACGCAATTCAGCCAATGAAGCTTTCATCAAATCACCCACGGTGATGTAATTGCTCTCATATAACGAATTAAGAATACGAGAAATGCTTTTAGGGTTTCTGGTCGATCTCTGTCTTAAGGTGTGAATAGGTCGTGGATATAGTCTACGGTCAATTTCAATGTAAGACATGAGGGGAAGAGTATCTCTAGTGGACAATCTCGTGATGTCTCCCTTCATATATCTGGTAATTATTATAAATATATGAGAATATATTTCAATCCTTTTTTTACAAAATACACATAAAATACAAAATTATTATTTAGGATAATAGATATTTAATAGAGCTATTGAATTAAAGCGACTCGCCGGACTAATGGCTGACGTGTTATTTTATCTACATCCCAATGGTTAGCCGGATGGTTTATTTTACATAATGTACCATGTCCTATATACTAGATCATATACACACTAAAGGAACCCTTTGCAGGTGCTTACCCTGAGAATCACTTTTATGACTAAGGATAGGCTGAAGTGAAGCATGTGTTTAGAGGGTTTGGGCTTGGGGACTATTGCTGTTACAGCTGATACTGGCCGTGGTTGTTGCGGTGCCGGTATTTCCTTTTTAATAAATAAGATACATAGGGGTATGAAATGAGAAATAAATATGTAAGTATTATTGCAATGATCCTATTATTAACGCTAATTTGTTCTCAGGCTGGAGCTGCAGAAGGAACTGGCATGTCAACTGAAACCAGGGAACGGATTATAGAGCAATATGGGCTGGATTCACCGGTAGCAGGTAGTCCGGACTGGAGTGGAATGGATGTGGGGATAAGCGGGCCGGTTGATGTACTGGTTATAATCTGCAGGTTTATTGTGAGTCCGTTAGTGTTCACGATTCAAGAAATATTATAGCTGGAGGGAATAAACATGAACCCGCGATATGATGCTCCGCAGCCTGAACCCAGAGCCCGCAAGAAAACAGCGGCGAAACTGTCTTTCGTAATTATAGTAGTACTGGTTTTACTAGCAGTCATGAATCCGGGCAAAGAGGACTTTGGAGAATACGCGGTGAATCATCTGGAGGAAACACTGGGGGGAGGGCTAGCTGGAGGAATTACCAGTATGGTCGCTCAGCCTATGGTCGAATCGTTTACAATCCGGGAAAATCACATTCTGTTCTCCACCTTCAGCATACCTGATATTCAAGACGGTAAGACATTTATCGGTGATATTAAGGCAAAGCGCAAATACCTCGGGCTGTTTAAGATCATTTTCATCAAACTCTAAGCTCTAAATAGGGTATACATTTTGTTCCAGAACCCGGTATAATTGAACTGATTTGTGTGCTCTATGAATCCTTATCATTCTTGCGTGTGCACTAAGGAGGAAAGATGTTGAATACTGCGTATAAAGTTCTTTCAAGTGATGCTGATATATTCGCGGCGGCACTTGCCCAGGTGAAGGTCTATGTCGTTCAGCTGATCGAGGGTAAACCGCATGTTATAGCTGATTACGCCGGACCTGTACAGAAATGGACGCCGGAGTATGTATTGCTGGCCGGAATGACCTATAGACGTGACGAATTTGAGTTCCGGGTAAGGCTGCCCAAGAAGTAAAAGCAGGTAAACGCTTCGGGGTAACGAATTAGAAGCTGAGGAGGTGGTCGCAAGTGAGTAAAGTTATTTTTGAGCTTCAGTATGTGAATGGGCAAATTGAAGAGCTAGAATCTGTGTTTGAATCGGCGGCAGAAGCCAGAACCTATCTGACATCCGGTGGTTTGACAGGCTGGATTCCAGCAGGAGGCAAGTATCTTAATCCTGTAAATATTATCTCCATCAAAGTCAAAGAAAGCTAATTATAATATTACTGCCAAATCACACAGTCTCCGAAGCCAATCTTTGCATTTCTTATACTATAAAACGTAAAAGAGGTGTAATGATGACGCAAAGAGAACGAAACAGAATCCGCAGAGCAATTAATGCTCTGCTCGCACAAAGAGCAATCCTGCTGGAAAGACTTGAGGAAATTAATGAGAACCTGCGCAGATTTCCAAGCGGTTCACGTGCCAGAAGAGAATTGCTGGCTGCCAGAGCATCCATCCGTGAAGCAATTCGTTTAAATACTATTGCTATCCGGTTGTTGCGCAGCGTGTTGTAGTCAGTAGGCAAAGGATATGAATCCACTCAAAGACATCCTTGCGGATGTCTTTTTGGCGTGCGATTGAGACTGTGGGAGGCTCAGAGTATAATTAATCGATGAAGAGTATGAGGCTTGAGGAACAGCTACATATCAGGATAACATGGTGAACAAGCTGCACAAGAGCTTGATACAGGAAGGTGTGAAGAATGGACGATCAATTACGCCAGCGTTTGGGACTGCCGGAAATACAGGATAGTACACTGTCTGTTAACGCAGATCCGGTGATGGAAGAAAGTTCAAAATGGGATGCAGCCGGATCCACCGTGCTGAATGTCTCCAGAGAAGATGTGGAGAAGGGACGGCTGGAGAGCTATTTGCGTGAATTTAAGAAATATGAGAAGAAGCGGCTACGGGGCAAAATCATAATTATATTCAATGGGTATGAGCAGGATCGCCGGGAAGTCTATCAGGTTCGGGAGATTACGAACTGGGTTGACCGTCTGCTCAAGAACGTGCCTCATTTGTTCTATTTCCTCAGCAGAGACAATTACGCGATGCGGATTGCGTTCTTTTGTCTGTCTGAGGTGGTGGGCCGCTCCGGGATGGAAGTGTCCATCACCAAAGAGCAGGGACGCAGGCTGATCGAGAAAGTTACCAAGAGTGCATTGGTCTACGCCAAAAAAAGCAAAGACTCACCTGCGGAACAGTGGAGTCTGGCTGAATATATTCTGGACGAGCTTGGTTATGAGCAAACTGTGCAATAATGCTGTGAAGAACCCCTTTGGCGAAAACCCGTCAGAGGGGTTCTTGTGTTCAATATAGAAATTTATAGGCGGCTGCATGACTGTAGCTACTCCCTGATGGTTACACGGGTGCCAATGGGAATGATAGCAGCCAACGCGACCACGTCCTGGTTATACATGCGGATACAGCCGTGGGAGACCATGTGGCCGATGGAGGAAGGGTCATTGGTTCCGTGAATTCCATAATGCGGCTTGGACAGGCCCATCCAGAAGGCTCCGAACGGTCCGCCCGGGTTGGGCTGCTTGTTAATGATCGTGTACTCGCCTACCGGCGAGACGGTCAGCATCCGGCCAATGCCGACAGGAAATCCTCTGGTTACGGTGTCATTATCAAGCAGATAAAGCATGCGCTGTGAAAGGTCGACAATAATTCGATAGTTGGGCATGGGATCAGCACTCCTTTGTAACAGGATATGTGCGGATAGCTAAAGCGGTTCGGAGTTTGGGCAAGCGTAACAGGATCTAAAGAGGAAAAAGGCTGCTTCGCGTGATGCGGAGCAGCCTGATTATGGAGGAGAAAGATTAATGGATATCGCGGAATAATCCAATGACTCTGCCCAAAATAGTAACGCGGTTAAGGCGGAGAGGCTCGTAAGCCGGGTTCTCCGGCTGCAGCCGGATATGATCACGTTCTTTGTAAAAGGTCTTAACGGTTGCTTCATCTTCTTCAGTCATCGCAACAACGATGTCACCATTGTCAGCGGTTTGCTGTTGGCGGACAATAACATAATCGCCGTTCATAATACCGGCATCAACCATGCTGTCGCCGAGTACAGAAAGCATGAATACCTTGTTATCCCCTACGTAATGAGTAGGAAGCGGGAAGTAATCCTCAATATTCTCTGTAGCGGTAATAGGAACACCAGCAGTAACCTTGCCAATTACAGGGATACGGGTAACCGTCTGGACGAATTGATGTACATTCTCTGAATCTTCCTGGCCGAGCAGTTCAATTGCACGCGGCTTCGTAGGATCGCGCCGGATCAGGCCTTTCTTCTCAAGCCGGTCCAGATGACCGTGCACTGTAGAACTGGAGGCCAGGCCAACAGCTTCGCCAATTTCCCGAACGGACGGAGGATAACCCTTGCTGCGGACTTCGTTACGTATAAATTCCAGGATCGCCAGCTGGCGACTCGAAATCTTTGACATCGGAATCAACCCCATATACTATGTTTGGGAAAATTATAACATAGAACTGCCGTTCGTACAAACATAAGTTCTAAATTGTGAGAATTATAGCCTAAAAAATAAAGGGAACAGTTGTTCGAAAAAACTATTGATCAAAACACATGTTCGTGTTATATTATTTTCGAAAGTAAGAACAAGTGTTTGGAGGACGATATTTATGTTAAAATACAGTACCTACAATAGTATCTACAATGAGGATATCAAGGTGTCCGCTCCCGGTAATCCATTACCCCATAATCCATTGGCACAATTCAGAGACAAGACCCTTCGCCTGCTGTCTGTACTTACCTCAATATTCCGCCAGGTCAGCTTTATCAAGATATCTCTGATACTATTACTCACGATCTCCGGATTTACAGTAGTCGGTAATGTGTTCGCTGGTTCTGTCACTTTAATGAAGCCTGAGAAACGGATCGTAGTTGAACGCGGAGACACCTTGTGGAGCATTGCCCTCAAGAATAAACCGGATGATATGAGGACTGCCGTATATATAGAAGGAATCAAGAAGTCAAATGGTCTGAAGGACAGTGGAATTAAGGCAGGAGATATACTGTCCGTGCCGGTATATTAACCGAAAGAAGCATAATGGTGTTCGACTAAGAGAGCTTTCAGGGGGTAGACCTTGACAAGCTCTTTTTCTCATGGCAAAGTTAGAATGAATTTATTGGGGAGGGGAAAGTATTGAATATTGACGAATTGGTCGCACGCATCAATGAATTGGCACGCAAACATAAGGAAAGCGGCCTGAATGAGGAAGAATTGGCAGAACGCGCCAAACTCCGCGAGATTTATCTGGGCAATATCCGCAGCAATTTCCGGGCCCAGCTTGATACCATTGAGATTGTGGATAATCCGGAGCATGAAGAAGGCAACAACGGACGTAAAGCTTAGTCTGCGGCCTTTTCATAGATAATACAGGATGACTAGGGGGAACTAACATGGCCCGTTCTTGGGAAAGAATGGTTCAACGCAACACCAAGCAAATCAATCAGCAAAGAAAGAAGCAGGGAAAAGAGACGATTTATGCAACGAGCTCTAAAGCTGCTGCAAAGAGCACCGATATTTTCAAAGGCCGGAATATTGTATTCCCTGTCGTATTGCTGTTGCTTGGCATTATGTTCTGGGTAGTCGGTTCCATTGATGAAGCGAAAGGAAGCGGAATACTGGCTAACTGGCTGGGGGTAGTACTGTACTTCCTGCTTGCCGCGCTGCTATTCTTCCGCCGTCCGTTCCTTAAGGTGGAACGCGCCCGTCTGTCTACTATTAAATACAACCGTGAACGCTTTTTGCCAGCAGCTGAAATCGAGAAGATTACCTTGTCGCGCAGTGTAGTTACCATTAAGTATAAAGGCAAGCGCAAGCAGTGGATTTTCTCCAAGCTGATCAACCGGTATGATACCGCCGCTATGGCTGCACGCCTGGAACAATTCGGCAAGAACAACAACATTGAAGTAGTGCACGAATAGTAAGATAGACCAGCATAGGGAGTGGGAGAACGAAATGCCGATTACCGCCGTACTATTTGACCTTGACGATACACTGCTATGGGATGATCGAAGTGTGGAAGAAGCATTCCGCTACGCCTCTGAGGCTGCAGGGGATTCTGTTGATCCGCAGGAGCTTGAACAGGCGGTGCGCAGAGAAGCGCGTGCGCTTTATGAGTCTTACGAGACTTTTCCGTTCACGAAGCTGATCGGGATTAATCCTTTTGAGGCACTATGGGCTAACTTCACAGCTGGAGACCAGCCGGAATTCCGGCAGCTGGAACAGCTTGCTCCGGCCTACCGCACCGAATCCTGGCGCCGCGGCCTTGCCTCTCTTGGAGTGGACGATGAAGCGCTGGCGGAACGCCTCGCGGCCAAGTTCGCCGCTGAGCGCCGCAGCCGTCCTTATATATATGAAGAGACGCTTCAGGTGCTGGATGAGCTGCGCGGCAAGGTGAAGCTGCTGCTGTTGACGAATGGCTGTCCTGCACTTCAGCAGGAGAAGCTTGATGGTGTACCTGAGCTTATTCCGTATTTTGACCATATTGTCATTTCTGGAAGCTTCGGTAAAGGGAAACCGGACAAGACAATCTTCGAGCATGCCCTCGGACTGCTGGATATTACGCCTGAGCAGGGGGTCATGGTCGGAGATAAGCTTACGACTGATATTCTCGGAGGATTGGCCGCAGGTCTAACGACGGTCTGGATCAACCGGACGGCCAAGACTCCTGACCCGGACATTACTCCGGATTATCAGATCAGCCATCTTTCGGAGCTTCTGCCATTGGTACACTCCCTATAACTGAATTAGATGAAGCCGGTATCCTTATAGGATATTGGCTTTTTTGATATCCCTGCGAGGATTTGGACAAATGTAGTTCATGTATATGACTATTCTCATGTGATAGGGCGGTTAACGAAGCTTATTTCCGGCAAGTTGAATAAAATGTGTATAATAAGGAAGAAAGCAATCTGACTTTCGTTGTTAACATGAAGATGAATCTATCGATGAACCGGGAGGGCTCCAGATGATTAAGCCAAAGATACTTAGAGGTCTCATTTGCATTGTCATGGGTATGACGCTTGCCGGCTGTTCAGGGAATAATGAAGAGGATATGTATATGCATGCAGCTGCTGATTCCTCAATGGTACCTATCAAGGTAGAGCTAAGCTGGAGTCCGGAGGAAATATCCGTTAACGACAAGGTGATTTTTAAAGCAGTCATTAGTCAGGACGGAGAAGTTGTTGAGGACGCCAAAGAAGTGATCTTCGAAATTGTAGATAATGCAGAGCCAGGCAAGAGCACTCAGCTGAAAGGGGCAAGTGACGGAGAAGGAGCTTATATAAGTGAACGTACATTTGAGCAAGCCGGCAGCTATACGGTCACTTCCCATGTGACTGCCCGGACGCAGCACTCTATGCCGTCTAAAGAACTCACGGTACAGCCATGATGAGCTTGTAAGCTGTAGCTATACTGTCAATACAAATAATGCAGGGTGGAAAGGAAGGCTTTCCGAATTCCCTTTATTCTGCTAAACTTACTCTAATGTTTTACTGGGGGGATTGAAAGTGGCCAAATTCACACTTGCAGAAAGCTTGCAGCAACGCATATTGATACTAGACGGAGCCATGGGCACAATGATTCAACAGGTGCCGCTTACCGGCGAGGATTTCGGCGGGGATGAGCTGGATGGCTGTAATGAAATGCTGGTGCTTACCCGGCCGGAGGTGATTCAGGATATTCATGAGAAATATCTGGAAGCCGGTGCGGATCTGATTGAGACCAACACATTCGGCGCCACCTCTGTGGTGCTTGCAGAATATGATATCCCGCAGCGGGCCCGGGAGATTAACCTGGAGGCTGCCAGACTGGCGCGTAATGCCGCAGATAAATATGATACACCTGAGCGCCCAAGGTACGTTATAGGGGCAATGGGACCGACAACCAAGACACTCTCTGTAACCGGAGGAGTAACATTCCAGGAGCTTGTGGACAGCTATGAGGAGCAGGCGGTCGCGTTGATCGATGGCAAGGTAGATGCCCTGCTGCTGGAGACTTCCCAAGACACGCTGAATGTGAAGGCCGGAAGTATAGGCATCCACAATGCCTTCGAGAAAAGCGGAATTACACTGCCGGTGATGATCTCAGGTACCATCGAACCGATGGGGACTACGCTTGCGGGGCAGAACATCGAGGCCTTCTACATTTCGCTGGAGCATCTTAAGCCGATCTCTGTCGGATTAAACTGTGCGACCGGACCGGAATTCATGCGCGATCATATCCGTTCGCTGTCGGCCATTTCTTCAGCAGCGGTAAGCTGCTATCCGAATGCCGGGCTTCCGGACGAGAACGGCAACTACCATGAATCTCCGGATTCACTTGCCCGCAAGCTTGCCGGCTTCGCCGAGAAGGGCTGGCTGAACATTGCCGGCGGCTGCTGCGGCACAACCCCGGATCATATCCGGGCGATGGCCGAAGCCCTGTCGGCATATCCGCCGCGCGGGCTGGATGGCATTCATCCGCCGGCACTCTCCGGCATAGAGCCCGTGTACATTGAGAGCGATAACCGTCCTTACATGGTCGGTGAACGGACCAACGTGCTGGGATCTCGGAAGTTCAAGCGGCTGATTGTCGAAGGCAAGTATGAGGAAGCTTCAGAGATTGCCCGCGCACAGGTGAAGAGCGGAGCGCAGGTCATTGACGTCTGCGTGCAAGACCCTGACCGTGATGAGACAGAGGATATCAAACGTTTCCTCGAGCTGGTAGTGAAGAAGGTCAAAGTCCCGCTGATGATCGATACCACCGATCCGAAGGTGATTGATCTGGCCTTGCAATATTGCCAGGGGAAGGCGATTATTAACTCCATTAACCTTGAAGATGGTGAAGAGAAATTCGAGCTAGTGACTCCGCTGATTCATAAATACGGTGCTGCGATCGTTGTGGGCACAATTGATGAAACCGGGCAGGCGATTCTCGCTAAGGACAAGCTGGAGGTTGCCAGACGTTCATACGATCTGCTGGTGAACAAATACGGGCTGGCCGCTGAAGATCTGATCTTTGATACCCTTGTATTTCCTGTCGGAACAGGTGACGAGCAATATATCGGTTCTGCGAAAGAGACGATTGACGGTATCCGCCTGATCAAGGAAGCTCTGCCTTCCGTTCATACAATTCTGGGCATAAGCAATGTATCTTTTGGGCTGCCGGAAGCGGGCCGTGAAGTGCTAAACTCAGTGTTTCTCTATGAGTGCACCAAAGCCGGGCTGGATTATGCAATTGTGAATACCGAAAAGGTGGAGCGTTATGCCTCCATTCCGGAAGAAGAACGCAAGCTTGCCGAACAGCTGATTTATAATACGAATGACGATACTTTGTCTGCGTTCGTAGCGGCTTTCCGGGAGAAGAAGGTCGAGAAGAAAGAGAAGATCTCCAATCTCTCGCTGGAAGAACGTCTCGCCTCGTATGTCGTTGAAGGAACCAAGGAAGGGCTCATTCCTGACCTGGACGAAGCCCTGAAGTTATCCGGTCCGCTTGAGATTATTAATGGTCCGCTGATGGCGGGGATGTCGGAAGTCGGCAGATTGTTCAACAACAATGAATTGATTGTTGCTGAAGTGCTGCAAAGCGCTGAAGTGATGAAGGCCTCGGTCGGTCATCTGGAGCAGTTTATGAAGAAGGATGAGACCTCGGTTAAAGGAAGAATAATGCTCGCAACCGTTAAGGGCGATGTGCATGATATCGGCAAAAACCTTGTGGAGATTATCCTCTCCAATAATGGTTACGAGATCGTCAATCTGGGGATAAAGGTTCCGCCAGAGAATATAATTGAAGCCTTCCGCAAGGAAAAAGCTGACGCCATCGGATTATCCGGCCTCCTGGTGAAGTCGGCGCAGCAGATGGTACTGACGGCGCAGGATCTGCGCGCTGCCGGTATCGATGTGCCGATTATGGTCGGCGGTGCGGCATTAACCCGCAAGTTCACCAAGACCCGTATCCGCCCTGAATATGACGGCCTGGTACTATACGCCAAGGATGCCATGGACGGCCTGGATATCGCCAACCGGCTGATGAATCCGCTGGAGCGGGGCAAGATTGAGGAAGAGGTACGCCAAGAGGCAGAGGCTGCCGTTGCTGTAGCTCCTCAGCAGCCGCTTCCCGAGCTGACGCGTGCCGTCCGCTCCAAGATTTCAGCCGATGCCCCTGTGTTTTCCCCGCCGGATCTGGAACGTCATGTCCTGCGAAATTATCCGCTTGGACATATTATTCCTTATGTGAACATGCAGATGCTGCTCGGTCATCATCTGGGGCTGCGTGGTTCCGTGGAAGCGCAGCTGGCAGCGGGAGATGCGCGTACAGTGGAATTGAAAGAAACCGTAGACGATATTCTGCATCAGGCGATGCTGGAAGGTACCATTGTTCCACATGCCATGTATCAGTTCTTCCCGGCCCAGTCGAGCGGGAATGATATCCTGATCTATGACCCGCAGAACGCTGCCAATGTGCTGCATACCTTTACCTTCCCGCGGCAAAACGTTGAGCCGTATCTCTGCCTCGCCGACTTCCTGAAGCCGGTGGACAGCGGGGTTATGGATTACGTCGGGTTCCTGGTCGTAACCGCCGGCCATGGTGTACGTGAATTGTCCACTGAGCTTAAGGACCGGGGAGATTATCTCCGTTCCCATGCCCTGCAGGCAGTAGCGCTGGAGGTGGCAGAAGGCCTGGCTGAACGCGTTCACCATATGATGCGGGATACCTGGGGGTTCCCGGACCCGGCGGATATGACGATGAAGCAGAGACACGGGGCGCGTTATCAGGGAATCCGTGTATCCTTTGGCTACCCGGCTTGCCCGGATCTGGAGGATCAAGGGCCGTTATTCAAGCTGCTGTCTCCGGAGGATATCGGAGTTCACCTTACCGAAGGCTTCATGATGGAGCCGGAGGCTTCGGTATCGGCTATGGTATTTGCACATCCTGAAGCACAGTATTTCAATGTGGAGAAGCTGTAAACTGCCCTGATTGATCATCACCCGTCAGAAGGGCCTGTGCCCGTCATAGCGGAACCTCCCGTCACCGGGAGGTTTTTTGCTGGGAATATAAGAATTTTATATGTAACGTATCCGTCTGATTCCGCTTGAAAGATGCTTTCAGCGCCAAAACAGAGTAGAATTCTTTTCATAAGAACCGGCATGATAAAAATAAGGTGAGAAGTACGAGAGAAGAGAGGAGGGGCATAATGGAAATTTATTTCTTGGGAACAAATGCCGGGGTACCGACACTGCAGCGGAATGTAACCTCAATCGCCCTCAGGCTGCTTGAAGAACGGCGTACGTTCTGGATGTTCGATTGCGGAGAAGGGACGCAGCATCAGGTTCTCCGTTCACCGCTGCGGCTGGGCAAGCTGGAGAAGCTGTTTATCACCCATTTGCATGGTGACCACTTGTTCGGCCTTCCGGGGCTGCTGTCGAGCCGTGGCTATCAGGGCGGTACATCACCGCTTACAGTGTATGGACCCCCGGGGATCAAAGCTTATCTGGATATTTCACTGTCCGCAAGCCAGTCGCGAATCCCTTACAAGCTTGAGATTATCGAGCACTGCGGCGGGCTTGTATTTGAGGATGACACGTTCAAGGTTGAGTCGGGACTGCTGGAGCATAGAATTGACAGCTATGGGTACCGGGTAACGGAGAAAGACAGTCCGGGCAACCTCGATGCAGAGCTGCTTAAGAGTTACGGGCTGAAGCCGGGACCGCTGTACGGCAAGCTGAAGAGAGGCGAAGATATTACAACTGAAGACGGGACTGTAATCCGGGCAGCGGATGTGATCCATGCGCCGAAACGCGGCCGTATTGTTACTATTCTGGGCGATACCCGTCCTTGCGAGGGAACACTGCCGCTGGCACAGGATGCTGATCTGATCATTCATGAGGCTACCTTTGCTCATGACCTGGCGGATATGGCCTACCAGTATCATCACAGTACAGCCCGGCAAGCTGCGGAGCTGGCACGTGAGGCAGGCGGGCGTGAACTGCTGCTGACCCACTTCAGCTCGCGGTACAGCTCACAGGAGGAGCTGATTCCACTCCTGGAAGAGGCGCAGGCCATCTTCCCGAATACACTGCTGGCGGAGGAATTCTGCACCTTCCCGGTCCACCGGAGAGCCGCGGGAAATGCCCCCGGGGAATGAATTATTTTCCGGGAAAGCGCAGGAAATGACAGGGCTGTGCCATAAAAAGCCTGCTGGTACTGCGGTTCGCTATCGTTCGACGAAGTATGTTAAATTTTAAATAGTTGGAGAGCTTTAAGCGTACGAAGCAGTAGAGAAATTGGCGAAACGGAGTAGCGGAAAAGCTAGGATGCCATTAAAAAACTCAATAACAGTGGGCTATAGCGGGAAATGGTTAGAAAATCGCGAAGATAATTTATAGCATTAACTATTAATGTGATGAATTAAATAAACGGGACTCAAACAGGGGGTATTATGAACAATATAGGTGGTTTGTTAATTGATCTGGACGGAACCTTGTATCACGGCGGCCGGATGATTCCGGATGCAGATCGGTTGATAGCAGCGTTGCGTAGAGCGGCTGTACCGTTCCTGTTTGTCACGAATAACTCTTCCCGCACAGCGGCAAGTGTTGCTGCACATCTGCGCGGGATGGGAATTGATGCGAATCCGGAAGAGGTCTGCACCTCATCGCTTGCTGCGGCACGCTACATTGCTGAGGAATCACCGGAAGCAACCGTGGCGATACTTGGAGAAGAGGGACTGGTGCAGGCCTGCGCCGAAGCGGGGTTGACCCTGGTCACGGAGAATCCGCAATATGTTGTCCAGGGCATCGACCGTTCTTTTACATATGAATCGCTGGCCCGGGCCTCGCGCTGGATCCGGGAAGGAGCCAGGTTTGTGCTGACCAACCCGGACCTGATGCTCCCCTCCGATGACGGGGTGATGCCCGGCGCCGGAACCCTTGGAGCTGCAATTGAAGCAGCCAGCGGAGTGTCACCTGTAGTAATCGGCAAACCGGAATCCCATCTGATTACCTATGCGACAACATTGCTGGGGATCACACCTGAGGAAGCGGTTGTAGTCGGAGATAACATGCGTACAGACATTTCTGCCGGTGTAAATGCAGGGTGCCGCACGATACTGGTGCTGACGGGTCTGACCACACGCGATAATCTGGAGCACTACCAGACTGTTACAGGAGTTAAGCCGGATGAAATTTGTGCTGATTTAGCTGAACTAATGGTACTGCTCGGTGTATAATGACAAAGGTATGCCTTTTACCAACCTGGAAGGGAAGATGACAATATGCCGGAATTGCCGGAAATGGAGAATTACAGAAAGCTGCTGAGCCAGCATTTAATAAATGTTCCAATTACGGGGGTAACCGTTAACAGAGAAAAAACAATCAATATGGAGACCGCGGATTTCGTGAACGGACTGGTTGGGGCGCGTGTTGTGTTCGTAGAGCGCCGTGCCAAGCATATCCTTTTCCATCTGCATGACGGCAGAAGACTGCTGCTTCATCTGATGCTGGGCGGACTTTTGTTCTATGGGACAGAGGAAGAGCGTCCGGACCGGACTACTCAGGTTGAACTGGCTTTTGGAGAGCATATCCTTTATTTCATGGGCCTGCGCCTGGGTTATCTGCATCTCCTGTCTGTTAAGGAAAGTGAAGCGGCAATGGGTAAGCTTGGACCGGAGCTGCTGGACCGGAGGATGACGGCTGAACGCTTCGCCGCTCTGCTCAAAGGACGCCGCGGTGCGCTGAAGAGTCTGCTGGTCAACCAGCATGTTATGGCTGGAATCGGCAATTGTTATGCCGACGAGATTGCCTTTGAAGCAAGACTTCTGCCGTCTACGCTCGTTCAGAATCTGTCACCGGAGGCAGTAACCCGGCTGTATGACAGTGTGCGCAAGGTACTGACGGAGGCAACCGAGATTGGCGGTTATATGGAAATGCCGTTCATGACCGGAGATACGGTTACCGGTTCTTACAACAATGCTTGTAAAGTGTATGACCGCGGCGGCGAACCCTGCCTGCGCGGCGGGGGAACGATTATCAAGACAGAGCAGTCCGGACGCAAGGTATTTTATTGCCCGGATTGTCAGCATGACGCTTAATCCCGGTATAGGGGCACATGTCAGCATACGCGGCGGATACGGGCAGGCTGCCCGGTTCGCCAGGGAGAGCGGCGCGTCATGTTTCCAATATTTCCCGAAGAATCCGCGCAGTCTGAAGCTTAAGCCGGTTGACTACCGGGATGCCCGCAGCTGTGCCAGTTATTGCCGGGAACAGGGGATGGTCTCCATAGCCCATACCCCTTATCCGACTAATCTGGCTGCAGATTCCGCAGGCAGAGCCGTTATGGCTGCTTCGCTGCGCAATGATCTGGAGATCGCCGAGGCTTGCGGATCCCTGGGCATTGTGGTGCATTTTGGCCATTTTGCCGGAATGGAGCCATTACAAGGCTATCAAAATATTATACAATGTATAAATGACACCCTGTCAGGATGGGAAGGCCAGACAAAGCTGCTGATTGAGAACATGGCAGGCAATCACGGCCATGAAGGCATGACGCTGGAAGAGCTGGTTAAAGTCCGTGAACTGAGCCGCTATCCGGAGAAAATCGGCTTCTGCTTCGATACCTGTCATGCCTTTGCATCAGGGATTTGGAATCCGCAGCATACGGATGAGCTGCTGCAGAGGGGGCAAGCACTTGGTTACTGGCCGCATCTTGCTGCCGTACATCTGAACGACTCCCAGTTCCCCTGCGGCTCGAGGCGGGACAGACATGCTCAGATCGGGCAAGGCCATATTGGAGTTAAGGCGCTGAGAGAACTGCTGACTTCTGCTCCTCTGCGCAAGGTGGCAGCGATTGCGATGGAAACGGAAAAAGGGCCTGACGGCACTCACAGGGCGGAAATTGCTGTAGTCAGGCATTGGTTTGAAGCGGAGGATGAATCGTGATGAATATATATATGGACGATATGAGAAGACGGCCTTCCGGTTTTGCGCTGGCCAGAACCACCGGAGAGTGTCTGCTGATGCTGCGCAGCGGCCCGGTTGATATTCTGTCGCTTGATTATGATATGGGCCCGGACGATTTCTGCGGCGGTGAAGTGGTCAAAAGGATGGTGCTCGAAGGATTATTCCCGCGGGAAATCTATCTGCACACCTCCAGCCTTGAGGGGCGCAAGGAAATGTACGAAATCTTGTATCCGGCCGTGCCTGCCGGCACACAGCTGCACAATGGCCCGCTTGGGCTGGAGAGGCTGCAGGAAATTGCTGCAGGAGCGGCGGCTGGATGAAGGATATGAATCAGGAAGAGCTGATGGAGCTGCTCGGAAGGCCGGGAGAACCTCTTGCAGTGTTCTTGTATACCCCGCTGTGCGGGACCTGCAAGGCCGCACGTCGTATGCTGGAGGTTGCGCAGCATCTGCTGCCGCCCGGACTTCTGATTGCTGAGGGCAACGTAAATATGCTGCCCGGACTTATTAATACGTACCGTATATCCAGTGTGCCTGCACTGATGGTAGTGCCGGCGGACCGCCGCGCTGAACCGGAAATCTTTTATTCAATGGGCTCGGTAGAACGGGTACTGGATTACATAAGGAGAGTGACCTCATAATGATATCTTTACAACATCTTTCCCTGCGCAGGGAACAAAGCCTGATTCTTGATGATGTATCTCTGGAAATGAAGCAAGGCGAGAACTGGGTAATTCTCGGGCGTAACGGCTCCGGTAAAACCACTTTGCTGGAAATGATGACCGGTTACCTGTTTCCAAGCAAGGGTTCCGTTGAAGTGCTGGGCTACAAATTCGGCCAGTGTGATGTACGTGAGGTGCGCAAGGAAATCGGCTATATTGGTCCGTCCCTGATGGAAAAGCTCTCGCTCAGCGATCCCGTATGGGAAGTCGTCGCAACTGGCGCTTATGCCTACTTGCGCTTCTATCAGGCAATCCCGCAAAGTGTGCAGGATCAGGCGCTGAAGCTGCTGGAGGATATGAATCTCAGCGAACTGGCGTATCATCCGTTTGGTACCCTGTCCCAGGGGGAACGCAAGAAAGCGATGCTGGCACGCTGCCTGATAGCCGAGCCCAAGCTGCTGATCATGGACGAGCCTTGCGCCGGCCTTGATCTCTACGAGCGTGAGAAGATGCTGGCCGAGATCGACAAGCTGAAGCAGCGCAATGTTGCTGTAGTGTATGTAACGCATCATGTAGAGGAGATTGTACCTCTCTTCACCCATGTAGCGCTGATCCGTGACGGGAAGCTGGCGGGAGCCGGCCCCAAGGAAGAAGTGCTGACTAGGGAAATGCTGATGGACACTTTCGATATACCTGTTGATGTTGAATGGGATAGCGGCCGTCCCTGGATAAAAATAAGACCTGGAGGCACATCGATTTGAATGATTTTACGCAAGAACCCCTCGAGCCAAATCTGGCTCCTGATGAGAAAATAATTTCAAGATACATCTGCACCGCGAATCACGGCTTTGCTCCCTATGCACAAGAGGAGCTGCGCCGCCTGTTCGGAGCAGTGAAAAGTACTTTGCTGCTGCCGGGTGAAGTGTTCCTGGCAACGCTGGAGGCAGAGCCTGAAGAGGTATCGCGGATGCTGGCACAGAACCTGCCGATCTTCCTGCGCCATATCCAGCCGGTGCAGTTCCAGGACACAGGCGATATGTCTGCTATGGACAGGCTGGCCGTATACTTAAGCCGGCGGACAGAGCTGGAGGGTGAGAAGGTCTCGCTGCATGTCCGCAAGGGCAGCACGTCCTTCTGGGAAGACAGCCCGGGAGAGCTGCGGGAGTGGCTGCAGGGCCGGCTTGACAGTCTGGGTGCAGAATTCACCGTACAGGAGCCGGCATGGGTGGTGTCCGTATATGCAGATGGAGAAGCCCTGTATGCCGGTGTATCCCGGCCGGAAGAGAATCTCTCCAGCTGGAACGGCGGGATGATCCGCTTCCGCAAGGAGGACGGGCAGATCTCCCGGGCCAAGTTCAAGCTGATGGAGGCGGAGAAGGAATTCGCGATTCCGTTCTACAGCTTCAAGAATGCGGTGGATATCGGCGCTTCCCCGGGCGGCTGGACCTCGTTCCTGCTGGAACGCGGCCTTAAGGTAACCGCTGTGGATCCGGCCCTGATGCATGAATCGCTGCGTAATTATCCCGGACTCAAGATTCTGCGTAAAAATGCCGGGGAGGTCAAATTCCGCGAGAATGAATTTGATCTGCTGGTCTGCGATATGAGCTGGAGTCCCAAGCTGATGGCGAAGCTGGTTACCGGACTGCTCCATAGTCTGACCCCGGGCGGTACAGCCATTGTCACGGTGAAGCTGATGCATAAGAAGCCGCTGGCGATGATCAAAGAGATTATTGCCATGTTCGAAGGTGAACGGATGCAGATTCAGCGTGCGAAGCAGCTGTTCCACAACCGCGATGAAATTACACTTTATATGATTAAATATTAATTAGGTTCATGGATAAAGGGAAAGCATCCCGCTATCTGCACCGCCGGCTTCATGCCGGTACCAGGTGCTGACGGCGGATGCTTTCCCTTTTTTGTGTGACAATAAGGAGGAAAAAAGATGAATGTAGCGGGCAAGCTGACAACCGGACAAATCCTTGGAGGACGTTACAGTATTACCGGACTTATCGGTGCAGGAGGAATGAGCCGTGTATATCTGGCAGAGGATTTGCGGCTGCCGGGAAAGATATGGGCGGTAAAGGAAAGTGTGATACGGGAAGGGGGCGGGCATCGAATTGGAGCCATCCAGGCAGAAGCAGAGCTGCTGATCTCACTGAATCATCCTAAGCTGCCCAGGGTTGGCGATTTCTTCCCGCCGGACCGTGACGGCTATAGTTATCTGGTGATGGATTACATTGAAGGGGTAACCCTGCATCAATCCATGATTGAGCATCCGGCAGCCCTTACGGGAGGGCGGATTATCAGCTATGCCAGGCAGCTGCTGGAGGTCCTGCAATACCTGCACAGTCATCATCCGCCGATCGTATACCGTGACCTGAAGCCCTCCAATATTATGCTGACCGGGCCTCATGAGCTGCGGCTGATTGATTTCGGTATTGCGCGTAAGCTGAGAACCGGATCTGATGAAGACACGGAGAAGCTGGGAACCGCCGGCTTCGCTGCCCCGGAGCAATATGGCAGTGCACAGAGCAGTCCGCTGTCTGACCTGTACGGGCTGGGTGCGCTGCTGCTGTACATGGCTTCCGGCGGACAATTCAGCAGCTGGCAGCCGGGAATGGAACGGAAGCTGCATGGCAGCATTCCGGACCGGTTGATTCCGGTAATACGGCGCCTACTGCGTCATCATCCGGAGGAGCGGTACGGCAGTGCCCAGGAGGTGCTGTCAGCGCTTGAACCGCTTGAAGCCGAAGCCGCAGAGCTGACAGCGCCGGAGCATAAGCCGGATTTACAGGCCGCTTCTGTTAGGCTGCAGTCCCGGCAGACCTTAGTAGTGGCTGTGCTGGGCGTAGCTCCGGGACTGGGGACAACGCATACTTCACTGGCTGTGAGCCATTATTTGTCGCAGACTGGCCACACCGCCTGGGTGGAATGCGCTCCTGAAGCGCAAGTATTTAATCGCATTAAAGGAATGGCAGAAGTGCCTGAAAGAAGTGCCAGCCATGGTGTAGTGCTGCCGGAGCATCCCTTTACCTGGAGCAACGTAGATTTCTGGAAGCTTGCGCCTGCTGACGGACTACCTCAGCGGACGGGGAAGTCGTATTCCTTCGTGGTTCTGGATCTGGGGACAGGCGGTTACGAAGGGGCGCTGCCCGCCTTCACGGCCAGCGGCAGGCCGGTGCTGGTGGCCTCCGGGGCGGATTGGCGGCTGGAGGATACGCTGCACTGGCTGCGCCGCAGCGGTCTCACCCCTCAGCCGGACTGGCGGATCTGTCTGCCGCTGGCCGGCGGTTCAGCAGCGCTTCTGGCTTCTGCTTTGGGACAGGCCAAGGTGTGCAGCCTGCCGCTTCAGCAGGACCCTTTTCAGCCCAAAGGGAAGCTGGGTCAAGCGGTTGGAGAGATGCTTGGACTGGGAACGGACAAACGATTTTCTGCAAAAAACAGTGGAATATTTCAGAAAAAACGTTGAAATCACTACTTTTTCTGCGTGTTTTGCAGGAATTAGGCTTATTTTCTATTTCGGCGCAGGACATAGGTGTGCTAGAATGGAGTGATGTATGTGCTTAACCCGTTTCGTAATATTTATAATATAGACAGGAGCTTGCGGAGAATTTATGAGTTTACTTACTGTAGAAGACGTTTCCCACAACTTTGGGGACCGGGTATTGTTCAAGGATGTATCTTTCCGCCTGCTGGATGGAGAGCATGTAGGAATTGTTGGAGCTAACGGCGTGGGTAAGTCGACGCTGATGAATATTTTGACCGGTAAATTGTTGAAGGACAGCGGCAAATTAGAGTGGACTCCGCGTGTCCGTTACGGCTATCTCGATCAGCACACCCAGCTTACGGCAGGCAAAACGGTACGCGATGTGCTTAAAGATGCCTTCCTGCCGCTGCTGGAGCTGGAGGCTGAAATGCTGGCCATTACTGATAAAATGGGCGACGCCACTCCCGAAGAGCTGGAAACGCTGCTGGATCAGATGGGCACGATTCAGGAACAGCTGGACATCGGCGACTTTTATATGATTGATGTGAAGGTGGAGGATATGGCGGGCGGCCTCGGCCTGTCGGCGATCGGTCTGGACCGGGACGTAACCAGCCTGAGCGGGGGGCAGCGGACCAAGGTTCTGCTGGCGAAGCTGCTGCTGGAGAAACCGAATGTGCTGCTGCTCGATGAGCCTACGAACTATCTCGATGTGGAGCATATTGACTGGCTGACCAATTATCTGAAAAATTATCCGTATGCCTTCATGCTGATCTCCCATGATACGGAATTTATGAATAAAATCGTGGATGTGATCTATCATCTGGAATTCTCGAAGCTGACCCGCTATACGGCCAACTATGAGAAATTCCTGGAAATGGCGGGGATGAACAAAGCCCAGCACATTGATGCGTATGAGAAGCAGCAGGATTTCATCAAAAAGCAGGAAGACTTCATCCAGCGCAATAAAGCGCGGGCTTCCACATCGGGCCGGGCCAAGAGCCGTGAGAAGCAGCTTGGGCGTCTGGAACGGATTGACCGTCCGGAAGAGGCGATGAAGCCGACCTTCCAGTTCAAAGAGAGCCGGGCCAGCGGGAAGACCGTGTTCGAAGGCGTTGACTTCGAGATTGGTTATGATCGTCCGCTGCTGCCAAGCAAGCTGAATATGATGATTGAACGCGGAGAGAAGATTGCTATTGTCGGGTACAATGGTGTCGGCAAATCCACGCTGCTCAAAACGATTCTAGGCGTAATCCCGACCTACAGCGGCAAAACCTATCTGGGGGATTACCTGAGTTCAGCGTATTTCCAGCAGGAAATGAAGGCGGAGAATATTACCCCGATTGAAGATGTATGGAATGAATTCTCAAGTCTCACCCAGAATGAAGTACGTGGCCATCTGGCACGCTGCGGGCTGAAGAATGAACATATTACCCGTCCGCTTAGCATGCTGAGCGGTGGCGAGCAGGCCAAAGTACGTCTGTGTAAGCTGCTGATGCGCGAGAGCAATTGGATTCTGTTCGATGAGCCTACGAATCACCTTGATATTGTTGCCAAGGCAGAGCTCAAACGGGCGCTCCAGGAATACAAAGGGACGATTCTGCTTGTCTCCCATGAACCGGAATTCTACGAGGATTGGGTAACGAAGGTATGGAATGTGGAGCAGTGGTCTGCTCAGACTGTATAGATGAATTACAACGTCCGGGGAGGAGCGCTGCAAGGCGCTGTTTCCCGGATTTTCATAATATAGAGTGATAAACGGAATAAATATTTTCTATCGGATAAAGGGGGCTGTTCAGGAATGGGTCCTAATGACAATGACAAACCGGCTCCGGCATCAGCGGCGGGACGGGACGGAAGGTATTCAAGACAGGTCCGCTTTACTCCGTTCGGTGCTGCGGGGCAGCAGGGACTGGCGCGGTCAAGTGTGCTGATAGTAGGAATGGGTGCACTGGGTACAGGGATTGCCGAGACTTTGGCGCGCTGCGGGGTAGGCCGGCTGATCCTTGTGGACCGCGATTATGTAGAGTGGAGCAATCTGCAGCGTCAGCAGCTGTATACGGAAGAAGATGCCCGTCTGCGGATGCCCAAAGCGGCTGCAGCCAAGTCCAGACTCAAGGAGATTAACTCGGAAATCGTGCTTGAAGCCCATGTACTGGATGTGCGTGCAGAGGAGATGGAGAGCCTGCTTCCGGGGGTGGATCTGATTATGGACGGGACGGATAACTTCGACACCCGGCTGATCATGAATGACCTGGCGCAAAAACACGGCATTCCCTGGATCTATGGCGCCTGTGTCGGAAGCTACGGAATTACATACACCATCCTGCCGGGTGAAACGCCCTGTCTGAATTGTCTGCTGGGTACTATCCCGCTGGGCGGGGATACCTGTGATACGGCCGGCATTCTGCCGCAAGCTGTACAGATGGTTACGGCGAATGGAACGGCTGAGGCGCTGAAGCTGCTCGGCGGGTACAAAGAGAAGCTGCGCGGCAAGCTGCTGACATTCGATGTCTGGCAGAGCGAGCAGCAGGAGATTGGCGTCAAGGCGGCGAAAAAGGTAGACTGTCCATCCTGCGGTGACCGTCCGGTCTATCCGTATCTGTCTGCAGCTAACACAGAACGCAGCGATGTGCTCTGCGGCCGGGATACGGTGCAGATCCGCCCGGCGCAGCGCCGGAGCCTCAATCTGCAGGAGACTGCCGCCCGCCTCTCCAGGCTGAATAGCGGCAAGGTAGAGAGCAATCCGTATCTGGTCTCCTTTACAGAGGAGCCTTACCGTATGGTTGTGTTTGCCGACGGGAGGGCATTAATTCATGGAACCAGTGATATTGCTGCGGCACGCAGCTTCTATCACCGGTATTTCGGGTAACGAAGGGGAGGATAAGATGAAGAACGGAACAATCAGGCATATGGCTATTTTTACATTGAAGCATGCCCCGGACTCTGCGGAGACTGCTGCCTTCCTGCGGGACGGAGCGGAGATCCTCAGCGCCATTCCGGTAGTGAAGAATTTCGAGGTGCTGCGCCAGGTCAGTGTGAAATGTGACTTCCAGTATGGCTTCTCGATGGAGTTCGAAGACCAGGCGGCTTATGATGCCTATAATAGCCATCCCGAGCATCAGGCATTTGTTGCAAAACGCTGGGAGGTAGAGGTAACTGATTTCCAGGAGATTGACTTCGTGAATTAATCGTCCGTAGCCTAAGCAAAGTAAAGCAAAGAGACCATTCCCTGGAATGGTCTCTTTGCTTTACGGGAACTCTAAGCTTCATCTGCGCCGGTACAAGCCGGTACAAAGGTGGAAGGTGGGGGACTTCATTGTGAATGAAATCATTGCCTGGTATGCGCCCGGTCCGGCGCCGGAGGTGCGGGAATCTGAGGCGGAATGCAAGAAACGGGAAGAGGGGCGTGTGGAGCTTGAAGCCGCAATCCGTGAGCTGGGTATGAAGACAGCAACAAGCGAAGATGTAGAGGATCTTCGCTTGCTGCTGTCTGGTCAAGAACCAGTGCTGCTGCTCGCAGAGCTGGGTGAACCCGCAGGCTGGTCAGGCTGGAGGGTAGTGTCAGAAATGCGGGAAGAGGGGATGGTTCTGCCGGTGATGGTGATATCCGGAGGGGATGAAGAGGCGCGTGGCCCGGCAGCTGTATCAGCTTTTGATGCAGGGGGCAATGAATATATGGCGAGGCCTGTACATACCGGTGAGTTCAAATGCAGGGTGCTCAATTTATTGAAGCTTACCGGACGCCGCAGAGGAGCGGCTTCGCTGCTTAAGGTGGATGGCTTATTGCTCGATCCCAGCCGCCGGCAGGTCAGCCGGGACGGAATAGAGCTGAAGATGACCCCCAAGGAATTCGACCTATTGTACTATCTTGCCGTTAATCTGGGTGAAATCTGTCCCAGAAACGAGATTTTACAGCAGGTATGGGGGTATCACTTTCACGCTGACACTAATGTGGTGGATGTCTACATCCGGCATATCCGTATGAAGATAGACAAGGGCCACCGGAATAAACTGATACATACGGTACGAGGAACCGGATATGTACTGCGGGCGCCGGAGAGCGGTGTCACAGGTTAGGGAATACTTAACTGACTCTCCGGCTTTTTTGAGAACCGTGCTATGGACTTGCAACAAATCGTGAATGAAGCACGTTTAATATTTAATAAGAGAGAGCTGATCAGATGCGTTTACAGTACGCGGCGTGCTTTCAGGTAGGTTTTTTTCCAGTTGCCCGAATTCAGATCTGAAAGCGTTACTCCAGGTGAACCGTAGGTGTGGAGAATCTTGCCATTGCCTGCATAGACTGCTACATGCGTTACATTCTTGCCTGTTGCCCGGCTTCCGCTGGAGAAGAACACCAAATCGCCGACGCGCAGATTGGCCTTGCTCACGGATGATCCGACTTTAGATTGGGCTACGGAAGTACGCGGCAGGTTAACGCCATATTTCTTGAAAATATATTTCGTGAATGAAGAGCAGTCAAAGTATCTTGTAGTAGAAGTGGATGCACCGAACTGGTAGCGCGTACCCAGATATTTTTTGCCGAAGCTGACAATACTTGAGCCGGTTGAAGATGCGGAAACGGATTCTGCTGTGACAGCGGAAGAGGATACGGATGCGGCAGCAGCAGGGGCTGTGCCTGCTCCGGTAGCCATTAGGGTGCCGAGCCCGATTGTTGTGCACATTCCAATAGCAATTGCTTGCTTAAACCATTGTTGCTTATTCATGTAGTAATACCTCCCAGGTTTGTGTTTATCTTTCTAGTTTCTTTCTCTGATTCGTAGTATAGCAGGTTATCTATTTCCTAAATTATGGAGCAGAGGCTTCAAATGCAGGCTGGGTCTACGTTGTAAGCGTTTTATTAAAATCTCATTAAAAGTTACAAAATATTAATATTTAGCTTGAACAGGCATAGAAAAAAGCCGGGAAACCCTTACTGTGTAAGGAGATTCCCGGCTTTACATTTTTGAAACAAAGGTTACAGTGATGTCTCTAAAAACCTATGTAATCAGTCTTTACTCTGGATAATCAGCAGAAGTCCGCTCTCAATAGTAACCGTTCCGCTAGCGGCAAGCAGCACATTACTTACGGCCAGAGACTGGCCCAGCTTAAGGGTGGCATTCTCCAGCGGATATTGAAAACCCTGCAGCGTAATTCCTGTAACCTCCGGTGTCAAAGGCAGCAGAGAGACATAGGTATACCCGCGTTCCTCGACTACAGCATGCGAGCCGGTCAGCGTAATATAGTTATTCGCATCCATGATAGAACAGGCGACCTGACGCTGCAGTGCCCGGGTCATCATCTGGATACTGGCCAGTGTATGGTCCATACGGGTTCCGGTTACACCCATAAGGAGAATGGACTCAGGCTGTGTATTCAGGGCAAGATCCAGCGCCATTTCACTGTCCGTCAGGTCCTTGTTGACCGGATCACAGCTGATGGTTTCCTTGCTTCCCGTCTGTATCAGCAGCAGCGCTTCGGGGGAGACGGAATCGAAATCTCCGACGGCAATATCAGGTGTGTATCCGTGATCAATCAGGAAAAGTGCCCCCCGGTCCGCTCCGATAATAAAATCCTCTTCATCTAATAGGTGCAAACCATCCGGTGATAGCTCACCGCCTGCAAATATGACAACACGCCCAGATGGCAATGTGATCCCCTCCTTGTTGTGGCTATTAAGTTAGTCACCCTGAACAGTATAATGCAGTTTGAAAAGTTGTACAATTGCTGCCATAACGCTAAAATGAAGTCAGATGCATTTCGCCGCAAGACTTATCCGCGGATTGGAAGGCATAAATGGTCACGGGGGGTGAGAGAGATCGTAAACGTGTTATTCGTATGTCTGGGCAATATTTGCCGTTCGCCGATGGCTGAAGCAGTTCTGCGCCACAAAATAGAGCAGCGGCAATTGTCCAGTCAAATCACTGTGGATTCAGCCGGAACCGGAGACTGGCATATCGGCAAGATGCCGCATGAGGGCACAAGAGGGATTCTGGATTTGCATGGAATCAGCTATGAGCACATGACAGCCCGGCTGGTAAGCGGCGAAGATTTTGAGAAGTTTCAATATATAATCTGCATGGACAAGTCCAATGGGGACAATGTTCGCAAAATTCCCGGAGGCGAGAAGTCGGAGCTGTTATTCTTCATGGATCTGCTGCCGGACGAGGAGCTTCGTGAAGTGCCGGACCCGTATTTTACCGGAAATTTCGAGCAGGTATATGATCTGGTGAATGCCGGCTGTGAAGTGCTGCTGGAACGTATTATTACCGAGAAGCTGTAGCAGGCATAGATCCGCAGCATGACCGGTTGCCGTCCTTACATTTAAGGACGGGCACCGTATGCCCGCCCTGTACTGAAAGCGCACTCACCTGCACAACGTACATAAGTTCGGAAGATGTTCACTTTTTAGGCCTTAAAGGCTGTTTCAGCGGTTGAAGAAATAGAGTAATGATTCCGGTAGCTCTTTTTGCCAGAATCCCCAGAGATGGCGGCCGTCCTTCTCACGGTAGGATACGGTGGCTCCCCTTGACTCCAGCATCGCTTTGGTTTCCCTGTTCATTTCTACGAAATCGTAGATTCCGGTATCAGTCTTGTAGTCTCGCTCCTGCAGACCGACGACCATATTGATCTGAAGCCAGGAGAGATCATCTTCCTGTTCCAGCTGCTGGCGGGTTTCGGGGTAATAGGCGCCGGAGAGGCTGAGCACACGGTTGAATAAGGCGGGATAAGCCAGGGCAAGATGCAGGGAGACACTGCCGCCCAGGGAATCGCCGGCGATGATTCGTTCTTCCGGCGTACGCCGTACAGGATAATTATGTTCAATGAAGGGAATAATCTCTTCGGCGAAGCATGCAAGGTACTGCTTAAAGCGGCTGCCAAACGGAGCGTATTCTTCGGTGCGGACAGCTACGTTCACTTCGACACCCACTATAATGAAGGGATCCACATCCTGCTCCAGAATCAGCTGCCCGGCAAGCGTGGCGATCCGGCCGAAGTTGAAGAATTCTTCCCCGTCCTGGCAGTAGACCACCGGGTAACTGAGGACTTCGTTATAGCCGGGAGGAAGATAAATGCGCAGCTTGCGTTCCTCCTGCAGATGCTCGCTCCACAGTGTTTGTTTCACTATTGTACGTTTCAGAAAAACAGGTTCGCTCATTGTCCAATCGTCACCTTTCGTGTCGGATTTTTGCATTAGACTAAGTGTTACGTTAAAATTACCCAAGCGGCAAATGTGGGATATATCATTTACTTGAATAATATCCTTCTATCTGTTATAGGATATTCCAAAGCCTGTTATACATACAAAATTTATGGAAACATAAATTTTATGCGTATTTCTTTGACGAAACAGCTACAACAGGTGTATAATAATTCTATAACAGAGACCACTGATATTCAAATTTTTTTATTGAGGTGAAGATAATGACTAGAGTTCCTTATGAAGTGTATACAGAGGACGTTGAAGCCCTTTCGGTACTTTCCCCGGATGGAGAAGTTATCAACAAGGAAATGATGCCTGATCTTACCGATGACCAACTGAAAGAAATTATGTACCGTATGGTATTTACCCGTACTTGGGATGACCGTGCCGTCAACCTGGGCCGTCAAGGCCGTCTCGGCTTCTATGCACCGGTATCCGGTCAGGAAGCTACGATGATCGGCAGCGAGTTCGCTTTGCAGAAGGAAGATTTCGTCTGCCCGGGCTACCGCGATATTCCACAGCTGGTATGGCATGGACTTCCATTATATCAGGCTTTCCTGTATTCCCGCGGACATCAGCACGGCGGACAGATTCCTGAAGGCGTAAATGTACTTATGCCGCAGATCATTATCGGAGCACAGATCCTGCATGCTACCGGTATTGCAATGGGATTCAAATTGAAGAAACAAGCTAATGTAGCTATTACTTATACAGGTGACGGCGGTTCATCCGAAGGTGACTTCTATGAAGGCCTTAACTATGCAGGTGTCTTCAAACTTCCTGTAATCTTCTTTGTTCAGAACAACGGCTATGCGATTACAACTCCGTTCGCGAAGCAGACGGCAGCTAAATCGATCGCCCACAAAGCGGTTGCAGCAGGCATTCCGGGAATCAAGATCGATGGTATGGACGTGTTCGCGGTAATCTCCGCTGTTCAGCAGGCTGCTGAACGTGCCCGTAAAGGCGAAGGCGCGACATTGATTGAAGCCGTAACTTACCGTTTCCGTCCGCATTCCCTGTCCGATGACGCCAGTAAATACCGCTCCAAGGAAGAAGAAGGACAATGGAATGAGAAAGATCCGATTGCCCGTCTTGCCAAGTACCTGGAGAAAAAAGGCCTTTGGACCGAAGAAGACACTCTGCGCGTAAGAGAAGAAGCGAAAGCAACTGTGAACGAGCAGATTAAAAAAGCAGAACAGACCGAAAAAATGACCATTCCCGGCTTGATCGACAGCATGTTCGAGGTAACTCCGAAACATCTTGAAGAACAAAAAGCCGATTTTGAATAAGGGGGATATCAGGCAATGGCACAGATGAATATGAAAGAAGCAATTCGTGACGCAATGCGCGTTGAACTGACTCGTGACCCCAATGTTCTTATCTTCGGAGAGGATGTTGGTAATGTAGGCGGCGTGTTCCGTGTAACGGAAGGGCTGCAAAAGGAATTTGGCGAGGAGCGTGTCTTCGATACTCCGCTGGCTGAATCCGCAATCGGAGGTTTGGCTTTCGGTCTCGGCGTACAGGGTTTCCGCCCGATTGCCGAAATCCAGTTCGTAGGCTTCATCTTCGAAGCACTTGATCAAATCGTCATTCAGGCTGCCCGCCTGCGCTGGCGTTCCGGGGGCAGATACAATGCTCCTGTAGTCTTCCGCACTCCATTCGGCGGCGGCGTTAAAGCAGCCGAACTTCATACCGATTCCCTGGAAGGCCTGATTGCCCAGAGCCCGGGTATCAAGGTTGTTATTCCTTCCAATCCATACGATGCCAAGGGACTGCTGATCGCTTCGATCCGCGACAATGACCCTGTATTCTTCATGGAGCACTTGAACCTGTACCATGCTTTCCGTGCAGAAGTGCCTGAAGGTGAATACACCGTTGAATTGGGTAAAGCTAATGTAGTACGCGAAGGAACTGATGTCTCAATCATCACTTACGGCCTGATGGTACATACTGCTACCAAAGCGGCCGATCAGCTCGAAAAAGACGGCATCAAAGCCGAAATTATCGACTTGCGTACGGTTAGCCCGATTGATATCGATACGATTGTCGCTTCTATTAAGAAGACCAACCGTGCCATTGTAGTCCAAGAAGCACAAAAGAGCTCCGGCGTAGCCGCAGAAGTGATTGCTCAAATTAATGAAAAAGCTCTGCTGCATCTTGAAGCTCCTGTGCTTCGTGTAGCTGGCCCTGATACAATCTTCCCGTTCGCACAAATCGAGGATTCCTGGATTCCTACACCGGCGCGTGTCATTGCGGCAGTGAAGAAAGTAATGGAATTCTAAGAGAAATGACCTTGCCGTCCTTGCAAAAGGGCGGCACCCGTTTCTGCAATACATTGTACTGCTTACAAACTAAGCGTATGTAAACATAACTTTTAGGAGGTTATCAAGGTGGCAAAATTTGAGTACCGGTTCCCTGAGCTGGGCGAAGGTCTGCATGAAGGCGAAATTATCAAAATGCATATCAAAGCTGGCGACAAAGTAACCGATGACGATATCGTAATGGAAGTTCAGAATGACAAGGCAGTAGTAGAGGTTCCTTGTCCGGTTAACGGCACAGTGCTTGAAGTCTTCACCAAAGACGGTCAGGTATGCCGCGTAGGTGAAGTAGTTGCAATTATTGATGCAGAAGGCGAAGTTCCTGAACAGGAAGGCGGCCATCCTGCAGAACAGGCTTCCCAGGAAGCAGATGCAGCAAAGGGCGGAGCAGATACAACATCATCTCCGGCAGCCAGCAGCCCTGCAACAGGCGGAACCAGCAACTTTGAATATAAGTTCCCTGAACTCGGCGAAGGTCTGCATGAAGGGGAAATCATCAAGATGCATATCAAGGTCGGCGACAAAATCACCGACGATGATATCATCATGGAAGTTCAGAATGATAAGGCTGTAGTTGAAGTTCCTTCTCCTGTCAACGGTACAGTAGTAGAAGTGTTCACCAAAGACGGTCAAGTATGCCGTGTAGGCGAAGTGGTGGCAATCATTGCTGCAGAAGGCGATGTTCCTCAGCAGGAAGGCGGTCATGCAGAAGCGTCTGGTGCGCAGGCAGCAGCTCCTTCCCAGGCTCCGGCAGCAGCGGCGGCAGCTCCGGCTCCTAACCGTGAAGTGCTGGCAACCCCTAGCGTACGCAAATTTGCCCGTGACAAGAGTGTTGACATCTCTCAGGTAAATGGCTCCGGCAAGAACGGCAAGATCACACTTGAAGATGTAGAAGCCTTCCTGAAGGGCGGATCAGCAGCACCTGCGGCATCGGCTCCGGCGGCGGCATCTGCACCTGCAGCAGCAACAGAAGCTCCAAAAGCTAAGGCAGCTGCTTCTCCGGCAGCTTCCGGCAATGCAAACCTGGAAGAAGAACGCGTACCATTCAAGGGTATCCGTAAAGCCATTGCCAATGCTATGGTTAAATCGGCATACACAGCACCGCATGTTACCATTATGGACGAAGTGGATGTTACTGAGCTTGTAGCCTTCCGTGCCCGTATGAAACCTGTAGCCGAGAAGAAAGGCGTGAAGGTAACTTACCTTCCGTTCATCGTGAAGGCACTCGTTGCAGCTTCCCGTCAATTCCCTGCGCTTAACGCTATGATTGATGAAGCAACGAACGAAATTGTCTACAAGAAATACTACAACATCGGTATCGCTACAGATACAGACAACGGTCTGATCGTTCCTGTAATCAAAGACGCTGACCGCAAGAGCATCTGGATGATCGCAAGCGCGATTACAGATCTGGCAGTCCGCGGACGCGACGGCAAACTGGCTCCGAATGAAATGAAAGGCAGCACCATCTCGATCAGCAACATCGGTTCCGCAGGCGGTATGTTCTTCACCCCAATTATCAACTTCCCTGAAGTTGCGATTCTGGGTACAGGACGCATCACTGAGAAGCCGGTTGTTAATAATGGCGAAATCGTCGCAGCTCCGGTTATGGCCCTGTCTCTGAGCTTTGACCACCGTATTATCGATGGTGCAACCGCTCAGAACTTCATGAATTACATTAAGACCTTGCTTGCAAATCCTGATATGTTAGTTATGGAGGTGTAATAAATGGTAGTCGGAGACGCTTCAATCGAAATCGACACATTGGTAATTGGTGCAGGTCCCGGCGGGTATGTGGCGGCAATTCGTGCCGCCCAGCTCGGCCAAAAGGTAATCATTGTAGATAAATCGGAACTCGGCGGCGTGTGCTTGAACCGCGGCTGTATTCCTTCCAAGGCGCTGATCTCTGCAGCTCATCAATTCGAGGCTGCTCAGCACGGCGAAGTATTCGGTGTTACTGCCGAGAACGTCAAAGTGGACTGGGCCAAAACCCAGGAGTTCAAAAACGGAGTTGTCAAAAGAATGACTTCAGGGGTAACCAGCCTGATGAAAGGCAACAAAATTGAAGTATTCAACGGTGAAGCTATGTTCATCAGCACAAACGAAGCCCGTTTGTTCAATGATCATGAATCCCCGCGCTACAAATTCAATAACTGCATCATCGCAACGGGCTCCCGTCCGATTGAACTGAAGCCTTTCCCGTTCGGCGGACGCATTCTGTCCTCGACTGAAGCACTTGATCTGCCGGAAATTCCGAAGAGCATGATTGTTATCGGCGGCGGCTATATTGGAGCAGAGCTTGGCCAGATGTACTCCAAATTCGGCACCAAAGTAACGATCATTGAAGGTCTGGACACTGTTCTGCCTGGCTTTGACAAAGACATGACCCGTCTGGTTGCCAAGAATATGGCGAAGACCGGTATTGAAATTGTGACTAACGCCAAAGCTGAAAGTGCTGTTCAGAACGACAAGGAAGTAACCGTGAAGTACTCCGTGGGCGGCGAGTCCAAAGAAGTGACTGCCGATTACCTGCTGGTTACTGTAGGACGTCGTCCTAACACTGACGGTGAACTGGGTCTGGATCTGATCGGTGTTGAGCTGGATGAACGCGGTCTGGTCAAAGTCGACCACCAGGGACGCACTAATATTCCTAATATCTTTGCCATCGGCGACATCGTTCCCGGTCTTGCTCTGGCACATAAGGCTTCTTACGAAGGTAAAATTGCTGCTGAAGCCATCTCCGGCCACAAATCGGTTGTTGACTACAAGGTTATGCCTGCAGTAGTGTTCACAGATCCTGAATGCTCCAGCGTAGGTCTGACTGAGAAAGAAGCGAAGGACAAGGGCTATGCTGTGAAGAGCGGCAAATTCCCGTTCGCAGGTAACGGCCGTGCCGTTTCCCTGAATGCTCCTGAAGGCTTCATCAAGATTGTGGCTAAGAGCGACAATAATCAGGTGCTCGGCGCGCAAATCGTCGGTATCGAAGCTTCCAACCTGATTGCTGAGCTGGGTCTGGCTATTGAAATGGGCGCTACGCTTGAAGATATCGCCCTGACGATCCACGCGCATCCAACCCTAGGCGAAATCGTCATGGAAGCGGCTGAGCTGGTAGAAGGACACCCGATTCACGTTATTAAATAATACCCTTACGCCTGCACGGGTAGGATCATAAGAGGATGTTTCCAAAGCCATGTAGAATGGTTAAGGGGACATCCTCTTTTCGATCGGCGGCAGAGGAGAGGGGCCGGTATTTTATTTTGACGGGGAGTGGGATCATGCAAGCTGCGAAATTAATAACAGGGGACGAAATCAGAATTATATCACCGGCAAACAGCCTGGGGTTCATAGCCAAAGATCAGCTCGAACATGCCACAAAACTGCTGGAGAAGCTTGGTTTTACGGTTTCTTTTGCCGGACATGCTTATGAACAAGATATCTTCGGCTCATCATCCGTTGCCTCCAGAGTAGAAGATATACATAATGCCTTCAGCGATCCCCAGGTCAAAGGAATATTGACAACCCTGGGCGGACATAACAGCAATCAGCTGCTGCGTGAACTTGATTATGACCTCATTGCGGCCAACCCCAAGCGGTTGTGCGGGTATTCAGATATTACTGTGCTGAGTAACGCAATATACGCCAAGACAGGCCTGCTCACCTATTCCGGACCCCATTTCTCCACTTTCGGCATGAAGCTCGGTAATGAGTATACTGTGGAGTGTTTCACGAAAATGATGATGGGTCATGAAGCCGTCACCGTAGAGCCCTCTGAACATTGGAGCGATGACGCTTGGTTTATAGATCAGGAGAACCGGGTTTTTGAAAAAAACAGCGGCCCTTATATCATTAACGAAGGCGAAACGGAGGGTACGCTGCTCGGCGGAAATCTGTGTACGCTCAGCCTGCTGCACGGAACGGAGTACATGCCGGATCTGGAAGGCTCGGTTCTGTTTCTGGAGGATGATTTCGAGGTCTATCCTGAAGTGTTTGACCGTGATCTGGTAGCGCTGATTCAGCAGCCGGGGTTCTCAGGGGTCAAAGGACTGGCACTAGGCAGGTTTCAGCGGGGGTCGAGAATGAGCCGCGAGATCCTGCACACCATCATCAAATCCAAAAAGGAGCTGGAGCAGCTCCCCGTGATTGCTGATGTTAATTTTGGCCACGCATCGCCGATAATCACTTTTCCCATAGGAGGAAGAGCATCACTGCAAGCATTGCAGGAGAAGGTAGAGCTTAAGATCTGGGAGTAGAGGAGGGCAGAGCATGATGAACAACGGGACAGAGCATGTGCTGGAGCTGCAGAGGGTGCTTAAGCAAATAATTACTAAACAGATTCCTGTACATGTTAGCTGTCTGCTCTTATCGCCGGATGAGTTGTAGTCTCAAGAGTAATCATCATATTTTAGTGCGGGAATTCCGCTAGTTAATTCCCTCTATTATCAGGATTAGGAAAAACTGCTTTTGTCAGTATTTGCTGTCCGCAGGAAATAACATTTTCTGCGCGCGAACAAGTTACAAGCACGGGCAGGTCATGGTAAACTGGTATAAGAAAAAAAGAGAGTGGGGTGCGATACTGCTTGCGTAATTACTTGGATTTATTGCAGGATATACTGGACAACGGTACAGCCAAAGGCGACCGGACCGGCACTGGCACAGTGTCTGTATTCGGGCGTCAGCTCCGCTTCGATCTGTCGAAGGGATTTCCGCTGATGACCACCAAACGCATCCATCTGAAATCGGTGGTGCATGAGCTGCTCTGGTTCCTCAAAGGGGATACCAATACTTCTTATCTGAAGGAGAATGGAGTCTCCATCTGGGATGAATGGGCAGATGAGAACGGTGAGCTGGGACCGGTATACGGTTCACAGTGGCGGGCCTGGGAGAGCAAGGACGGACGCCATATCGACCAGATTGCGAATGTTATTGAGTCGATTAAGCATAATCCGGATTCGCGCCGTCATATCGTCAGTGCCTGGAATGTAGGCGAGATTGAGCAGATGAAGCTACCGCCATGCCATTTTGTGTTTCAGTTCTATGTAGCGGGCGGGAAGCTCTCCTGTATGCTTACCATGCGTTCTGTGGACACGTTCCTGGGGCTTCCTTTTAACATAGCCAGCTACGCGCTGCTCACCCATATGGTGGCCCAGCAGACAGGGCTTGAGGTTGGTGAATTTATCTGGTCAGGCGGCGATGTGCACATATATACAAATCATATGGAGCAAGTGGCCACACAGCTCGCGCGGGAGCCTTACGCATTGCCGAAGCTGAATATCCGCCGGGTGCCTGACAGTATTTTTGATTATACGTTTGAGGATTTCGAGTTTACCGACTATGTCCATCATCCGGGGATCAAAGCGCCGGTTGCAATATAACCCTGTCCGGAAACCTAATCTATGATTTCATGGAAAAGAGGGCATGAATATGAGTATCACCATGATTTGGGCGATGGCTTCGAATGGTGTGATTGGTAAGAATAACGATATGCCCTGGCATTTGCCGCTGGATTTCGCTTATTTCAAAGCAGAGACACTCGGCAAAAGAATGCTGATGGGCCGCAAAACATGGGACTCTCTCGGCGGGAAGCCGCTTAAAGGCCGCACCAGCCTTATTCTGACCCGGGACCACAGCTTTGCGCCGGAAGGTGCGGAGGTTGTACACTCGTTGGAAGAAGCCCTGGCAGAAGGCCGTAAAGAGGATGAGCTGATGGTGATCGGCGGAGCTGAGATCTACAGCCTGATGCTGCCTCATGCAGATAAGCTGCTGGTCACGCGGATTTACGCGGATATTGCGGGCGATACGAAGTTTCCGGAGGTCAACTGGAGCCAGTGGAACGAAATCTCAAGTACACAGGGGATTCGCAATGAACAGAATCCTTATGATTACCGTTTTTTTGTATATGAACGCAGGGAGTAACGAAAAAGCGTTTTCTCTGACACAAGATGTGAAATAGTACAAATAATCAGCAGATTAATCCATTACAGTGTGAAAGTATTGAATGCTACTATAATTAAAATTAGAAATGATATTTCACTAGGTAGTATAAAATATGCAGGTTCTTCACCTACGCTGCATTAGATATATTTCTGCCGCAGGTATGTTATAGTGTACAATACATCAACACGAAGAGAACGGATGGGGGAAACGTAAATATGTCTACACCTACTGGATTTATGGAGTATAAGCGTCAGCTCCCAGGGGACCGGGATCCCGAGCAGCGCATCAAGGATTGGGAAGAGTTCCATGAGCATCTGACCGAGGACGAGCTTCGGACCCAGGGTGCCCGCTGTATGGATTGTGGAACACCTTATTGCCATACCGGCATTGATATGAGCGGCGGTACCTCGGGCTGTCCGGTGCATAATCTTATTCCGGAATGGAATAATCTTGTCTACCGGGGATTGTGGAAGGAAGCGCTGGAACGTCTGCACAAGACGAATAATTTCCCGGAATTTACGGGCAGCATCTGTCCTGCACCCTGTGAGGGTTCATGTACCGTCGGCCTGATTGGCCAGCCTGTCACCATTAAGACCATTGAGCTGGCAATCGTGGACAAAGGCTTTGAAGAGGGTTGGGTGGTACCGAATCCTCCGGAGAAACGCACAGGCAAACGGGTTGCCATTGTCGGCTCCGGACCGGCAGGTCTGGCGGCAGCCGCTCAGCTGAACAAAGCGGGCCATACTGTGACGGTCTTTGAGCGCAGTGACCGCATCGGGGGCCTCCTGATGTATGGTATCCCTACCATGAAGCTGGACAAACGTGTCGTGCAGCGCCGTGTGGATCTGCTGGCAGCGGAAGGCATCCAGTTCGTAGTGAATACAGAAATCGGCAAGGATATTCCTGCACAGCAGCTGGTGGATGAATATGATGCCGTTGTACTCTGCGGCGGAGCGACCAAAGCAAGACGCTTCAATGTAGAAGGCAATGAGCTGAATGGCGTAATGTACGCTATGGATTACCTTAACGGTACGATTAAGAGCTATCTGAATTCCAATCTGGAGGATGGCAACTATGTATCGGCTGCCGGCAAGGATGTTATCGTACTTGGCGGCGGGGACACGGGTTCCGACTGCGTGGCTACCTCATTGCGTCACGGCTGCAGCAGTATTACACAGTTCGGTACGCATGACAAGGCGCCGCTGGAGCGCGATCCGATTGCTAACCCATGGCCGCAATTCCCTAATGTCTATACGCTGGATTATGCCCAGCAGGAAGCCAAGGCGGTCTTCGGTGAAGATCCGCGTGAATTCTCCATCATGACTACGAAATTTGTAGGCGATGAAGAAGGCAACCTCAAGGAGCTGCACACCGTGCAAATCCGCCGTATGGTGGATGAGACCGGACGGAAGATTTACCAGCCGGTTCCGGGAACTGAGGCTGTCTATCCCGCTCAGCTTGCGCTGATCGCGATCGGCTTCGACGGACCGGAGCAGGATATTATTGAGGAGCTCAAGCTGGATACGGACCGCCGCAGCAATGTAAAGGCCCGTTACGGTAAGTTCAACACCAATGTGGATAAAGTATTCGCAGCCGGAGATATGCGCCGTGGTCAGAGTCTGGTGGTCTGGGCGATCAACGAAGGCCGTGAAGCGGCACGTGAAGTGGATAGATATCTGATGGGTTCGACCGTACTCGTCTAGATAATAAGACAATGAGTTTTTAGCCTTAATATAATAAAATGCACAAAAAAACCGTCATCCCAGCATTTGCTGAGTGACGGTTTTTTGTGTGCTGCTATAGGACTGTAATCCGTGTGAACTAGTCCTCCAGCTTGAAGCGTTCGATCTTAAGCTGCAGTGCTGCGGCCATCTTGGACAGCTCGGTGGAGGAGGAGGAGATTTCCTCCATGGAGGCAAGCTGCTGCTCGGTAGCCGCTGTTACGCTCTGGAATGCATCTGAAGTCGAACGCGAGATGCCGGAAATTTCATGAACAGAAGCAGCTACCTCCTGCGCACCGGCAGACATTTGCTCGGTAATGGCCGAGATGTCATGCAGCTGGCTGTTGATTTTGGTCGTAGAGTGCTCAATACTGATAAACGCTTCCTTAGCTTCGGCTGTAACCTGAATGCCCAAATCTACATCTGCTGCAACCGTATGCCGGATGGCTTCATAGGTCTGATCAATCAGCCGGGTCATCTGCAGCAGGGTGTCCTGGATATCTCCGGCGGTATTCTTCGATTGATCCGCCAGCTTCCGTACCTCAGTGGCGACTACAGCGAATCCTCTGCCATGTTCTCCGGCCCGGGCGGCTTCGATTCCGGCGTTCAGCGACAACAGGTTAGTCTGCACGGCAATAGCTGTAATTGCGCTGCTCATAGCCGAGACTTCGGTGTTCAGGCCGTTTAATTGGCCGATCAGCTCCGAAGAATGGTGGGTGGAGGTACGGATGGCATCCATCTGCCGGCTGACCTGTTCGATCTTGAGGCTGCCGCTAAGCACGTCAGCTTCTGTATTGGCCGAAGAATCTACGATGGTGGCTGCAGCTTCTGCGATTTTTTGGATACCTGAGGACATTTCCTCCATCGCACGCGAGGTCTCAGCCATCGCTGAAGTCTGCGTTTCAGCACCTTCTGAAGATTCCTGCACGAGTCCGGTCACATAAGCAGTAGCTTTGGAGTTCTCCTCAGTCGTGGCTGTAAGCTGCTGGCTTGAAGAGGCAAGCTGTGCCGAAGTGTCTGAAATATCAGAAACGATACCGCGCAGAGAACCTACCATCAGATTATAATTCTCCGCCAGCTGGCCGATTTCGTCCGACCGGTTAATGTGAATCTGTTCGTTCAGATACCCTTCGCTCACCCGCTGCGCGGAACGGTTCAGACTGCGGATCGGATTCGTGATGGAGCGGATAATCAGGAACAATAAGGTCATGCTGACGATCAGAGACACAGCCAGTACAATTGCTCCTGTATTAATAATAGGCTGCGTCGCATCAGAGAATTCCTGGGTCGGAAGAATGCCGACAATCTTGAATCCGGTATTCGCATCGGTTGTATAGTAACCCCGCATATCCATGCCTGAATCCGGATTTGTATAGTCGAGATCTCCGCTTTCATTAACCAGCATCTCCACGACATAGTCTGCTACATCATCACCTGCAGCTTTTACGGGATGAGAGACGAACTTATGATTCCGGTCAACAATATAAAAATAGCCTGTTTCCCCTGGCGTGGTCTTGTTGATTTTCTCACTTAAGGCTTTCAGGTTAAGGCTGGTTGTAATCGCGCCCTGGCCATCCTTCAGCGTTTCCGAGATAAAGAGCGTATAGTTGCCGGTTGTTGCTGAGACAAAAGGGTCGATGATTGTGATTTTACCGGGATTCAGCAGGGTTGCCTTATACCAGTCTCTGGTGCGCGGATCATATTCCTGCTTCCCGGGATCGGGGGCTTTCATCCAGGCACCCTGATTATTGCCCACCGTTAAGATCTCCAGCTCGGGATGCGCCTTCATGAACAATTCAATCAGCGTACGCGTTTCCGGCGAATTTGCATCAATATCGGAAGAATTAATCTGCTGGCTTAGCAGATCTACATTTCGCATTGCGGCTGAAACATATTCGTTAATTGTACTTGCGACCAGATCCACACTGGAATGCGTGGCATCCTGCATTTTGATCTTCAATTGCTTGTTTGCACTGAAATAAGAGAAAGTACTTACGAGCAGGATGGGGATCACCAGCATAATACTGAATAGGATCATCATTTTTCTTTGCAGTGACCCTGACTTGGATTTTCGTTTAGAACGGTTGACGGATTTGGACATTGGAATGGTTCCCCCTCGGATACATGGAAATCGGCTTCTATATGAGAATGTAGCCGTTTCTTTGAATAACTCTACTCATATATTCGGTTTATCGACACAGTTTTTTCATATCTGAAGACGTCTGGAAAAAATATTTAATTGCATCATAGCTTTTCGCGAATGAAAGGGTATACAATTTACAAAATGTTGAATTTCAGCAGAATTGTGTTTTTTCAGTACGGGCTTGACGGGTACCGAAATATCGTATAGATTAAGTACAATATTTATAGTGTACAAAGCGTTGACCAAGGATCTATGTTTCCGTACCCGCCAGAACAGAGAGGGGATTCACCGGCTGAAAGGTCCCTCAAGTGCGCGTGAAGCATACCCTGCCTTGGAAGCTGCAGCTTATGGCGATATGTATAATGCTGCCGGCCCCGGCCGTTATCCGGATTTGAGGATCGCCAGGCTCTGTATGGCGGTTGAACCAGGGTGGTAACACGACGCATTCGTCCCTGACGGATGCGTCTTTTTTGCGTCCTTTTGGAGTTATTAAGCTGGGCACTAAAAATATTTATCGAAAGAAAGAGGCTGATCACTATGCGCCAAACCAATCTATTCGTCACAACTCTCCGCGAAGCCCCTGCTGAAGCGGAAACGATGAGCCACCAGCTGCTGCTGCGCGCCGGATACATCCGCCAGCTGGCGGCAGGAGTGTATACATATATGCCGCTGGGGCGGAGGGTACTCCGCAAGATTGAGAACATTGTCAGGGAAGAGATGGATGCCTCTGGAGCACAAGAGCTGCTTATGCCTTCTCTGCAGCCCGCAGAGCTCTGGAAAGAATCGGACCGATATGACGTGTACGGTAAGGAGCTTATGAAGCTGCAGGACCGTCATGAACGGGAATTTGTGCTTGGACCTACCCATGAAGAGGTAGTGACAGCACTTGTAAGGGATGAAATTAACTCCTACCGGCGCCTTCCCCTCACGGTGTATCAGATTCAGACGAAGTTCCGCGATGAACGACGTCCGCGTTCAGGGCTACTGCGGGGCAGGGAGTTCCTCATGAAGGATGCCTACTCTTTTGACACAGGCTGGGAAGGTCTCGATATGAACTATGAGCAGATGTACAATGCCTACAGGCGGATATTTAACCGCTGCGGTCTGACCTACCGGGCAGTGCAGGCCAATGCCGGGGCTATCGGCGGAAAAGGCCAGAATCACGAATTTATGGCTCTGTCAGAGATTGGAGAGGATACGGTTGCGGTCTGCTCCATCTGCGATTATGCCGCAAATCTGGAGCAGGCTGAAGTACGCGGGGGAGCCGCATTCGAGGAGCGGGATTACAGCGGCATCCCTGTACCTGTAAAGTTCCATACGCCTAATCAGAAGACGATCCAGCAGCTGGAGCAGGAGAGCCGGATCAAACCGCAGGATATTATCAAGACACTGATCTACACCGGCGGCGGCCGGTCCTTTGCCGTGCTGGTGCGGGGAGATCATGAGGTCAATGAACTGAAGGTGGAGAAGTATCTGGGCTGCGGTGAAATCGCATTGGCTGAGTATGATAGTGTGCAGGCGGCGGCCGGAGTTGAGAGCGGCTTTGTCGGTCCGGCCGGATTGTCTTTAACCATCCTGGTTGACGCAGCCGTTGCCGGCATGACAGAGGCGGTCACAGGTGCCGGTGAAAAAGATTACCATCTGCGTGGCGTAGTACCTGGCCGCGATTTCACGCTTGCGCATGTTGGGGATTTCCGCAACGCTGCTGCAGGTGATATCTGTCCGGAGTGTGGCGAAGGGAAGCTGGTGTTTCATCAGGGGATTGAGGTAGGGCATGTCTTCAAGCTCGGCACAGTCTATAGTGAGAAGCTTGGTGCGACCTTCTTAGATACGGCCGGGCGGAGCCAGCCTATGGTGATGGGCTGCTATGGTATCGGAATTTCGCGGCTCCTGTCATCGGTCGCAGAGCAGAATCATGATAACCAGGGGCTGATCTGGCCGGCGGCCATAGCTCCTTATACGGTTCATATTCTGCTGATGTCCGTGAAGGATGAGGGCCAGCGTGAGGTTGCTGAAGCCTTGTACGCACAGCTCACCGCCATCGGCATTGAGACGCTGCTGGATGACCGGGATGAGCGGGCCGGGGTCAAGTTTAAGGATTCCGGGCTGATCGGTATTCCGGTTGCTCTGGTCGTGGGCAAGGGGGCAGCAGAGCAGAAGGTCGAATATATGGACCGCCGAGCCGGGACCAAAGAAATGATTGATATCAGTGAGGCTGTGGCGCGGGTGAGCGGGATCTAAGGTTTCTTGAGCGGGACATGGTACAAAGGCCGATTAAGGTTTCTATGGAACCTAATTGGCCTGCTGTATCTATCCAATATAAACATCTACCTCTGTACTCCGAAACGCAGCAGGCAGTTCTTCCACAAGCAGATGGGCATTTTCAAAGAAATATTCTTTATCGGTATCCTTTAATATAAAATCCTGCACAAATACAACATTTCCCTCATAAAATCGGCCACAATGTAAAAATGTTGTATGGAATGCAGCAATTCTCAGGCATTATGTGTCTAATCGGAACAATTCTTGTATTTTGTACAACAATCCACCAGCACGTCTGGGTATTTACGAATCAAAGCTGCACAACGTACAACATTTTGAATAACTCTGTTTGATTACCCATAACAAAAACTGCGTCTTTTACGCATATGTGTTTTTCACTCTTTTAGATATGAGTAAGTAAGGCAACCAGATCAGCATATAAGCCAATGAAGATATAACTCCCTGATATATATTTATTTCTTCATAGAATTCCTCCGGCAAAAAATGAATACCCAGCAGCCAAAAAAGTGTTAAGCATTGAATAATGAAAGAGCTGATTATGTAAATTACAGATAACTTTTTGAACCATATACTATGCCTTATACAAAAATAGATAATGAATATAATCATAATACAGATGAACAAACTTAGGATGGTATCAACAATTAATGACGGATACAAGGATGAATTATAATATTCACTGTCTGGATCGGTGATTAGTTTGAATTCGTCAGAAATGATAATGGAGTAGTTATCAAGGGTACTTAATAGAAGTCTGATAAATTGTACGAACAAGCTAGCAGCAAACAGCACTAACCATCCGCCAAATCCTACATATGATTTTCTTGAAATGTTTTTATTCGCCATGAGTTCACCCTTAAGATCCGCATCGGCTGCAGGTTTTGCTGAATTTATGTAACTGAATTATATATCGCGAATAAATAGTGCGAAATGACATATTTAGATGTATCTATTGGAATGAGAAAATATTTATTGAACTGCGACTCAACCTGTGAGCTATAACCGCTAATCCCGCGGGTCTGAACTCAGTCTTCAAGTCAATACGTTAAAAAGTGGTGAAGTAATGGTATAATAGACTACTGGACGTATTTTGGAAGAACCATGGGTAAGGAGCGATTATTTTTGAAGACACTCATTATTGCGGAAAAACCGGACATGGGGCGGAATATCGCCGCCGCAATAGAACCGAAGGCCAAAAATTACCGTTCCTATCTGGAAGGGGAGCAGTACATTATCACCTGGGCGATCGGGCATCTGATTGGCCTGGCGGAGCCGGAAGCTTACGACAACAAATATAAAAAGTGGAACATTAATGATCTGCCGATCATTCCGGAGCAGTTCAAGCTGGTGCCGAATGCGCGGACGCTGGATCAGCTGAAGGTGATCGGAGAACTGGCGAAGCGAAGTGATCTGCTGGTCAATTCCTGTGATGCCGGGCGCGAAGGGCAGCATATTTTCTCGTTAATCCAGCGCCATCTGGAGCTCAGCCAGCCGGTCAAGCGGCTGTGGATTTCTGACCTGACACCGGAAACGATCCGCAAAGGGTTCCAGGAGCTGAAGGACGGCTCGGAATACGAGAATCTGACCAAGGCGGCAAGGGCACGCAGTGAAGCGGATTGGCTGATCGGAATGAACGGTTCGCGGGCGTTTACGACCAAGCACAATGTGCTGCTGTCTGTAGGTCGGGTGCAGACCCCCGTGCTTGCGCTGATTTATGACCGCCAGAAGACAATTGAGGCGTTCTCCTCGCTGAAGTTTTTTGAGGTGGAGGGGCATTTCAGCCAGAACGAACTGAACTACAAGGGAATGTGGCAGGGGGACCGGCTCACTGACGGTGCCCAAGCAGAAGCGCTTGCAGCCAAAGTGAAGGGCAAGCCTGCCAGAATTGAATCGTATGAGGTTAAGGAAACCAAGGAATATCCGAACAAGCTGTATGATTTGACGCTGCTGCAGCGTGAGGCGAACGGGAAATATGCATTTTCGGCCAAAAAAACGCTGGATATTGCCCAGGCACTCTATGAAAAGCACAAAGTGATATCCTATCCGCGTACCAACTCCAACTACGTGACGGAGCAGAACATCCCGGAGATGCACAAGACGCTGTCGGCGCTGCAAGGTACGCAGTACGATGAATGGGTGAAGGGTGCCAACCGCAACCTGGTCCATAAAGGCAACAAGTTTATCTGTAACCCGTCCAAGGTTGAGGATCACCATGCCATTCTGCCGACGAACCGCAAGGCGAACGGACTGAGCGCGGATGAAGCCAAGCTGTACGACCTGATCGTCCGCCGTTTCCTCTCCCAGTTCTATCCGGCTGCTGAATACAAGGTGCATACTGTAATCACCGAAGTGGAGAATGAGAAGTTCAAAACCACCGTCAAGGAGCTGCTCAGTCTGGGCTGGAAGGTGATTTACGGAGACCAGAAGAAGGATAAGTCCAAACCGGCCAAGGGCAAAGGCAAGGAGGATGAAGAGGACGACGAGGTTGAGGTGAACGAGCCGTTCTCGATCTCAACAACGGATGAGGTGATCTGCAGTGACGCCATCGTTAAGGAGAAGGATACCCAGCCGCCGAAGCATTACACGGAAGGGACTTTGCTCAAGGCGATGGAAAGCGCAGGCAAGCAGATTGAGGATGAGGAGCTCCGCGATGCCATGAAGGATTCGGGGCTCGGCACTCCGGCGACACGGGCAGCAACCATTGAGCGGCTGAAGAATGTCGGCTACGTGGAGATGCAGGGTAAAAAAATCGCCATCACCCAAAAGGGGCGGACGGCGATTGAGCTGATCCGCGGTGCGGGCGTCGAACTGCTGACTTCGCCGGAAATGACCGGCCAGTGGGAGCGCCGCCTGAATGAGATTGCCCGCGGCACAGCCGCGGACGGCCAGTTCATGGAGAACGTCAAACGTTTCGCCTCCATGATCGTGGACAAGGTCCGGGTGCAGTCCCGTGCAGCCAAAAACTCCTTCGAAGGCGAAACCCCTTCGCTGAACGCCGGAGCCAAAGGACGCAGTGCGGGAGCTGCGCCGCGCAAAGCTGCGGACCGCAAAGCCGCCGACAAACCGGCAGCGGCAAGAAAACGCAGTGAGCCGGCTGCCGAGAAAGCGGAGGATTCCGGGCCGAAGATAATCGGCAGCTGCCCGCGGCCCGGCTGCGGCGGGATGATCTTCATGGGCCGCAAGGGCTACGGCTGCTCCCATTACAAGGAAGGCTGCAAATTCGTGATCTGGAAAGAAAATCACGGCCGCACGCTCACCGATGCCCAGGTGAAAGCATTGATCGAGAAGGGCAAGACCGGCAAGCTCAAGTTGGCTGCCGAAGACGGCTCTCCGCTGGAAGGCAAGCTGGTACTGACCAACATGGATACAGGACAGCTGGCTGTGGAATAATTCATAAATGAAAAAAGCGCCCCGGCCAGTTTTTCCCGGCCGGGGCGCTTTTTATATGCTTTTACAGGCTGTGAATTTACTTAGCTTCTTGCAGTGCGCTGTCAATCGCAGCGCTTAAGCCTTCATAAGAGGAGTCAGGCAGCAGAACACCGTTCACCATGAACTTGGGCGTGCCGTTTACACCGTAAGCGCCGGCGATCTTGAAGTCTTCTTTTACATCGAACATATAGGTATGGTTCTTGACGTCCTGCTCGAACTGTCCGTAGTCGATGCCTTCGATGTTATCCTTAACGAATTTCAGGATGAACTTCTGCGTAGCCCAGATCTTGCTCTCATCCCCCTGATTGGCATAGAGCTTATGGACATATTCCCAGAACTTCTCGTTGCTCTGCTTGTATATGGCTTCACCTGCACTGGCGGCAAGATAGGAGTCCCGGTCAATGAAGGCAAAGTTCATGAAGTAGAACTGTGCTATTCCGGTATCCACGTAATCCTTGATGAACGTATCCAGATAGGTTGCGGTCCATTTTTTGCAGGCTGGACATTTGAAATCGGCAAACTCAATGACCTTCACCTTAGCATCTTCCTTGCCCAGATGAGGCTGTTTCTCATATTTCAGCCCGTCAACAACGATTGTTCCCTTCACATCTGTGTAATTGGGCAGGCCCTCGAGTTCGGCTGAACCGGATGACTTGCTGCCTGTAGTGATGAAGAACAGTAAAACCACCAGAAGAACCACAATGACTGCAAGCAACATGGGGAGCAGACGTTTGTTACCCGTGGAATTCTTGGAATTCTTAGATTTCATAGGTTTGTTCATTGCCTACCTCCTGCGCGGGATGAAAATCTACTCAAATAGTATAATCATACCCGCAGCAGGCTGCATATGTCATTTGTAACACCAGTCAGCCGTGATGCTTGCGCAGGGCAGCCGAACGGATCACCGGCGGTACCTCATGAATTGCTGAAATGGTCATGACCGACTGCTGCATTTCACGCTGAAGCTCAATCAGGTTGTAGAGCCACTCATTCTGTTGCTTCAGATAGATGCTGTTAATGCCGGCAGTCAGCGCGGGAAGCACGTCCGTCCGCAGGGAGTTGCCGATCATCCAGGTTATTTTGCGGTCGAAATTGTAAGTGGTCAGGATATTCTCAAGCGCCTCCACATTCTTATGCTGGCGGATGTAGATCCGGTCATCGAAGTAGGCGTCCAGCTTCATTTGGGCGATTTTGCGCTGCTGGATGGAATCATCTCCGCCAGTGTAGAGGTACAGGGAATGACCATCCTGCTTCAAGGTATCGAGGGTTTCCACCATACCCGGGTAGGCTTCAACCTCCTGATCGTATACGCTCAGGCCGAGCTTCATCAGCTGCTGCTCCTCGAACGGATCGGTCTTGCGGTTAAATTTGGCGGCGAAATAACGGTATGTGGCAATCAGGGATTTCGGGAAATTATCGCTGGCCAGTCCGCTGGTGCTGACTGTTTCTACATCGATTTCTACCTGCTTGGTGCGGAACTCGCTCATGGTCGGTCCGTAATCACTGAACCAGTCCGACATAAGCTCGAAATACCGGCCTAGAATGAGGTCAAAATATTTGTTGCAGTGCACCAGGGTGTCGTCCAGATCGAAGATTACTTGTTGTGTCAAATATTTCATACTGCTCACTCCTAAATGTTTTGTGAGGAATCCTTCTATGATGTGCGCTTCGAACAAAACCTGCTCCGGAAGCATCCGCTTGGTTGTGTAAGTAAATACGCCTCGGCTGTAAATGTACAATTATTATATACGAATATAAGACTCCAGAAACATCTGAAGTTCAGCTGCGCCATCCGGCCGTATGCTGTAGCGTTCAGTGCCTTCACCTCGCAGATGTACGCGCAGCAGTCCGGCGACCCGCAGACTGAGCAGATGATGCATCAGCATCTCCCGCGACTGGTTCAGCTCGGACTGCATCTCCCACAGGGTCTTGGGCTCACCCGCCACAAAGCGGAGCAGTCTCAGCCGGGTCGGGTCGGAGAGGGCCTGGGTTAACCGGAGCAGCACTGTCGGCGGCTCCTCTTCATTCTCGGAGGGTACATCGACCGGATATTGTACAAGCATCAGATTCTTATAGAAGCAATAAGTATTGATCGGCCGGTTATGTACCGTAGGAAGCAGCACAATGGTCTTCAGCTCAGGAATATCTTCAATAACTACGCCGCCCGAGGCATATTCGATCAGCGGCACCATGTCCATTTTGCTCTCAAGCATTTTTTTCTCGGATGCGTCTTCAATCAGGAGCGGCAGGATCGTGTGTTCCACATGACGGAAATAATGCTCATACCACATCCGCAGCAGCGGGGTATAGCCGTTCTTGATCCGGGCACATTCCTCAAGTGTGAAGTTGTGGAAGAAGGGGGCGGTCCGCAACAGGCAATCCTCAACGGTAGAGGCTTCAAGCTCATCCAGGAACTGCAGTACTTTGGAAGCTTCCCCCCGGCTGTAAGCCCAGGCATAGAGCACATCATAGTCGTCAAAAGGCCATTCGGCAGCCTGCTTCAGCGCGGCCAGCTGCATAGGCGGGAACCGGCCGTCTACATCCCGAACCCAATCGGTGCCGATCTCCAGATTGGAAATCCATTTCTTCGTCACATATAGCATAAAACTGTCCAGCAGTTCATATACGGGTGAAACATCAATTTCGAGTTCATACTTCATCAAGCCGGGTCACCTCCAGAAAATCCGTCACTTCTATATATTATCTCTTGTTTTGAAGAGGGTTGTCCACTATAATGTTCGGTGTTTGCCGCTCTGACGGCAGTTTTGATCACCGCTGAATTACATAGGAGGATTTATTCGTGTCCGATTCCAAATCTATACCGCTTGCGCACAGCAGCACAATGAATTATATGATTCTGATTACCGTAATTATATTGGCAGGACTTAGCCAGGGGATGCTGCTGCCGGTATTATCCATTCTGCTCGAGCAAAAGGGTGTATCCTCCTCACTGAACGGATTAAATGCCGCAGCGCTATACGTAGGATCCTTCGCAATGACCCTGATTGCAGAGCGGGTACTTGGCGCAATCGGCTTCAAGAAGCTCATTGCCGCAGGCCTCAGTCTGGTGCTGGTGACACTGCTCCTGTTCCCGCTGCTTCCCGGGGTCAAGGTCTGGTTCGTGCTCCGGCTGCTTGTAGGCATAGGCGATTCAGCCATTAACTACGCCGCTCAGCTATGGGTGCTGCTGATGTCACCCGCCGAGCACCGCGGCCGCAATCTGTCCCTGTATGGAATGTCCTACGGACTGGGCTTCAGCCTGGGACCGCTGGGCATCATCCTGCTGCGCTTCGGCCCGTCCGCGCCGTTCCTGATTACCGCCGGACTGTTCGTGCTTGTCCTGCTGCTCGTTGCGGTCAAACTGCCGGATTCCCGTCCGCACCCGATAGACCATAGTGAAGGTCAGGCCAGACGGTTCGGACGAAGCTACAGGCTGGCCTGGTACGCACTGATCCCGGCACTGCTGTACGGATATATGGAAGCGAGCCTGAACAGTAACTTCCCTGTCTACGGACTGCGGATCGGCTTCAGTACGGATCAGATCGCAACGCTACTGCCGTTTGCCGGCATTGGCGGCCTGCTGCTGCAGCTGCCGCTTGGCATATGGAGCGACCGCTATGGCCGCAGAGCCATCCTGATTGCTTCGGGAGTAGGCGGAGGCCTTGCCTTCACACTGCTTCCGCTGGCCGGAGAGCATTTTCTGCTGAATCTGCTGCTCCTGATGATTGCCGGAGGCCTGGTAGGCTCCTTCTTCTCCCTTGGCCTGAGCTATGCCGCAGATATCCTGCCGCGCCATCTGCTTCCGGCGGCGAATGTTGTGTCTTCCTTCCATTATAGCCTTGGAAGTATCGCCGGACCCGGTGTCGGCGGGCTGCTGCTGCAATTCGGCTGGGGTGGCAGTGTATTCGCAGTAATGGGTGGTTTATATATTCTCTTCGGACTGACAGGCTTATTATTCTCGCCACGGAAGATAATTTGAGGTAAGATAAGAACGAATGCTCGCATGGAATTTGATCCCGCTTTCAGAGTACACTATAGAGTAGAGTTGAAGACAGGAGAGGCTGAACTATGATTACAGTTGAACATTTGGCCAAAGCGGTCGGGGAAGATAAAGCACCAGTTCTGCAGGATATCGGATTTCAATTAGAACCGGGTGAATTTGTGGTTATTCTGGGAGCCAGCGGAAGCGGAAAATCGACACTTCTGAAATGCCTGGCTCTGCGCGAGAAATGGGATAGAGGGAATTTCCGGGTAGACGGCAAGGACATCATGAAGAGCCCTTTTGCCGGCAAACGCAAAATCCGCCGCGAATGGGCCTATCTGGAGCAGAATGCGGAGCTGAATCCGAACCGTACGGCACTGAAGAACGTGCTGATCGGACAAGCCTCACAGACACCTCTGTGGCGGATGGCTACAGGAATGGTCCGCTCTGATGATTATATGGGGGCGATGGACCAGCTTGATCTGCTGGGTCTGCTGGACAAAGCAAAGATGAAGACGAGCCACCTCAGCGGCGGTGAACGTCAGCGTGTGGCTATCGCCCGCGCATTGGTTCACGGTGCTAAGGTTATACTTGCCGATGAACCTGTTACCGGTCTGGACCCCAAGACTGCGGAGAATGTGCTTGAAACGCTCCGTAAGCTGTGTAAGGAAACCGGATTAACTGTGATTACCGTACTGCCGATTGAACTGGCGGAACGTTTCGCCAGCCGGTTATGGGTACTGGAAGACGGAAGAATCAAACATGATGTGAAGGGGCGCCGGCTGACCTCACAGGAGCGGCTGCATCTGTGAAGCGGCAAGGTGTGCAATAAGGAGAGAGTGATGAAGTTGAATAAACGGTTACTCGGAAGGCTTACAGCAGCCTCTTTGTCCCTGTTTGTAATGTCCGGCTGTACCTTCATCAGCGATCCTGTTTCCCAGATGAAGGTGCCGCAGCTGTCCGCTGACAAAGCTTCGCTGATGACAGCGATTAATTCCTCACTGAAGCCGCTTGATGCAACGCTGATCCGTCCGGCCAATGATGATGACAGTTCTATTTTTACCGAGGATCTGGACAAGGACGGGATTATGGAGACGCTTGTCTTCTACCAGACGAAGAATGAAGCTGTAGTGATCCACGGGATGATTCTGGAGAAGCATGAGGACACCTGGGTCAAGAAGCTTGTTTTTGACGGTGACGGAACGATGCTGGATTCGGTTGATCTTAGGGATGTGACGGGAGACGGGAAGCTTGATATTGTTACCGGCTATTCGCGCGGGGATGAAAAGGGCATGGTGGTCTACAGTTATTCCGGCGGAGAGCTGGAAGAAATTCTGACGAAGCCTTACACCAAATATATACTGGATGATTTGAACGAGGACGGGATTGCCGACATTACAGTCGTGTATTTCAAACGCAATGAATTCGCCACAATAACTACCTATCAATATAATGACAGCTTCAAGGTGCTTGACGAATTGGATAATCTGGACCCCTATTTCGATAATTATTACAATATTGTCTCAGGAAAAGTGGCGGAGAACAAAGAAGGTATAGTTCTGGATTCTGCTGTGGATTCGCGCTCTGCTTATACAACAATTGTTGTTATGGAGAATAACAAGCTGCGCGTAGCCATTCCGGGAGATGTACGGACCTTCAAGGACCGGAAGATTGTCAGTGAGGATATTGACCTGGATGGAATTATTGAGATCGGAATGCTGGAGCCCCCCTCGGGGTGGGAGTATTTCGACCCTGAGACCATACCGTATTTCAATTCTTATTACAAATGGGACGGAAAAGACGGCTTGACCTTTAGTACTCAGTTGTATAATGATCCTTCGGACCGGTTTACCATTAATTTTTCTCCGGAATGGCATGAGAATGTCACTGTGGATACCAAGTCCGTTCAGGACAAATCGCTTAAATTCATTATGCTCGACACCGGGGAGACTGTAGCTGAGGTATCGTTCTTCTCACCGGCAGAATGGGATAGGGTAAAGAACTCCGGCTGGAAGCTTCTGGGGCGTGATCTGGACAAAATGATCGGCTACCGCGGGGAACTGGAGCAAAACACCATCGGGGGAGAGAACGGAAGAGTCAAATCTTCTATAGAGAGGAAGGGAATCGATGAGTAAAGTACTGATTCTGGAGGATGAAGAATCCATCCGCAGTTTTATTGTGATCAATCTTAAACGCAACGGGTTTGAAGTGCTCGAAGCCGCTGACGGCAATGAGGCTCTGCATAAGCTGACAACGGTTCCGGATATTGATATTGCCCTGCTGGATGTCATGGTGCCCGGCATCGACGGCTTTGAGGTCTGCAGACGCATTAGAGAAACTAACGAGCGGCTCGGCATTATTTTTCTGACAGCCAAAGTTCAGGAGCAGGATAAGGTATATGCACTGTCTGTTGGCGCAGATGATCATGTCAGCAAGCCGTTTAGTCCAACCGAGCTGATTGCCCGTATCCAGTCCCTGCTGCGCCGGGTCAATGTTCACCGTGAGCAGTCGGCCAAAGTCTCATTTCACTCGGGTCCGTTTACGCTGGATCTGATCTCGAAGCAGTTCAAGAAGAGCGGTGAAGCGATTGAGCTTACGCCTACTGAATTTTCGCTGGTGCAATTCTTCCTTGAGAAGGAGAATACGCCGCTCAGCCGCGACTCCCTGCTCGATCATGTGTGGGGCAAGGAGTACATGGGCGATCCCAAAATCGTTGACGTGAATATACGCCGCTTGCGCCAGAAAATCGAAAATAATCCGTCAGAGCCTGAATTCCTGCAGACGGTGTGGGGGCACGGCTACAAATGGAAAGGTCAGGTACAATGATTAAGAAGGGGATGCGCAGACAGATCGTACTGCACTATATTCTTGTAGTCTTTGTGGCGCTTCTCCTCGTGGAGACTATTTTTCTGCTGGCGATCCGGACGTATTATTACGACAGCATCTACAGCAAAATCACCACTCATATCAGTGCGGGGGAGACTTTCGTAAAATATGAATTCTCAGCGGAACGATCGCCGAATCAGCTGCTGAACCTGCTCGACTTCTTCAATCTGGAGTATACCGAACTAGAAGTTCTGACATTAAATGGAGATATCATTACCAGTTCCACCGGATTTCAGCCGGACCGGACCATCACCACCAGTGATGTTCCCGAGGCTGTGGGCGGTAGTGTCGGGCGCTGGGTGGGCCGGCAGGCCGGGACGAATGAGAGTGTAATGGCCGTCTCCAAGATGGTGCAGATCAACTCGCATGAAACTTACATCTTGCGTTACCTGACCTCCATGGAGGGAGTCAACAAGGATCTGCTGAATCTGACGCTGCTCTCCATTGGCATCGGGGCGGCGGTTATGTCGATCGTGGTCTTGTTCAGCTTCGGTCTCGCAAATTCCATTGTGCGGCCGCTCAACAATATCACGGCTGTGTCGGCGCAGATGGCCAAGGGGAAGTTCACCACCCGCATCAAGGGGGATTACCGGTACGAAATCGCTGAACTGGCTTCAACGCTCAATTATATGGCGGAGGAGATCGTCCGCAGTAATCAGATTAAGGATGATTTCATTTCTTCGATCTCCCATGAGCTGCGGACACCGCTGACCAGCATCAAGGGCTGGAGTGAGACTCTCATCTCAGGCGGCTACGATCCCGAGGAAACCAAGCTGGGTATGGGCATCATCTCCAAGGAGAGCGACCGGCTGATCGGGCTGGTGGAAGAGATTCTGGACTTCTCCAAGCTGCAGCAGAACGAAATGAAGCTGTCGATTACCCAGGTGGATATCAAGGTCCTGCTGCAGGAGACGCTGCTGAATATCTGGGCCAAGGCCGAGAAGAAGCGGATTCACCTGCTGCTGGAATGCGAAGAGACTATCTATATAAGAGGCGATGCGAACCGGCTGAAGCAGGTGTTCCTCAATCTGGTCGACAATGCTGTGAAGTTCTCGCCTGAGGATTCCAGTATCGTCCTGTCCGCTGAACGCCTGTCGAATACAGAGATGGCCGTAATTGTAAGGGATAGCGGGATCGGCATCAGCGAAGCGCATCTGTCCAGAGTGCGGGACCGGTTCTTCCAGGTCGATGCGCTCAACGGCGGAACCGGCCTTGGCCTTGCGATCTCCCAGCAGATTGTAGAGCTTCATAACGGCAAGCTGGAAATGGACAGCGAGCTTGGCAAGGGTACTCAGGTTACCGTTATTTTGCCGCTTGATGATGTGCAGGAGGAGAAGGCATGAATACACAGGAATCAGGGAAATCTTCTTCAGAACAAAGGCTCGAGATGATCCGCGGCGGACGTGAACATTCAGCGGATATTCTGAAGCTCCTCCGGGAAGCGGCAGGCTGGATGGAGAGCAAAGGAATCAACCAGTGGACGCCGGGGCAATTCAGCATCCGCGATGTGGAGGATTATTTGAGCAGCAGAGAGGTTTATCTGGCCATGGAGGGAGCGGCTCTTGCCGGGATGTTCACTCTGCAGTTCAGCGATATCCAGTACTGGGGAGACCGCAATGACGAATCCTATGCCTATCTGCACCGGCTCGCTGTAGCCAAATCCCACCGCGGCATGGGACTTGGCGGCCAGATGATCCGATTTGCGTTACGAAGAGCGGAGGAACGGGGTTGTGCGGGTCTCAGACTGGATACAGTAGCCCATAATATTAAGCTTAACCGTTACTATCAGAGCCTGGGATTTCACTATATGGGTACCCGGGATGTCGGAGCAGGCCGGTTGGTTAACCTGTATGAGTATGAAGCGGAGACCGGCGATCCGGGCAGCGTAATTCTCCGGTATATGGGGGAAGCTGATTACGCTTTAATGAGGGAATGGAGTGTTTCCCCGGAGTATTTGAAGAAGTGGGCAGGTCCATCGTTGTCCTACCCTCTGGATGACCGGCAGCTTGAGCGATATCTGGACGGAGCCAATCATCCGGCAGAGTCTGGTTTGCTGGTCTATTGTGCGGTGCTGAGAGCTACCGGACAAACGGTTGGACATATAAGCTTATCCGGAATCGACCGTGAGAACGGTTCGGCCAGAATAAGCAGGGTCGTCGTCGACCCCGGGAGCCAAGGGCGGGGAATCGGACTGCAGATGGTTCGTGAAGTCCTGCGTATCGGCTTCGAGGGGTTGCGGCTCCACCGGATATCCCTTGGAGTTTTCGATTTCAACACGGCGGCACAGAAAACCTACGAGACAGCCGGATTTACACGGGAGGGGATTTCGCGTGAGGCTGCTACATTCGGCGGGCGCTATGCCGATTGCATCGAGATGGGCATATTGGACAGGGAGTGGAGGGCAAACCGCCCCTCCGGCAAATGAATAGGAAGAACCTACAAAAGGGATACAGCAGAAGGTCGGATAGACCTTAGCTGTATCCCTTTTATGTAGCAGCCCTTAAGGCTGATGTAAGATTATGAAGGCATCCCTTCCGCGCGCAGACGGCCGGTCTTCTCGTAGACCTCCTGAAGCAGACGGGAAGGCTGGGTACGGATGATTGGCTTGGCTGCTACGATCTCATGCGGGCCGACAACCACGATGTTGTCCGCGCTGCCTTTAATCACAGCGCCGTCTTTGATGACTGCTCCCTCCCCGATAATCGCATTCTCAATCAGAACACCGCGGCCGATGCGGACACCCGGCATAATTACACTCTGCTTGATCTTGCTTAGCTTGCCGATCTCTACACCGCCGAAGATAACGGAACGCTGGAGATTGCCTTCCAAGGTGCAGGTTTCGTGCATCAGGCAATCTGCAGGCGGTGCCTGAACCCGTGGTTTATAGGCAGCCAGCTTCGTACGGTAAGACCGGCTGTACATCGGCCAGCGGGAGTTGTCGAGCTTGAAGCCATTCTCGGACTGCAGCAGATCCATATGTGCCTCCCAGAGGCTGTCAACCGTACCTACATCTCTCCAATACCCGTCAAAGCGGTATGCGAACAATTGGTCGTTGGCATCCAGCATGGACGGAATGACATCCTTGCCGAAGTCATGGCCGGATTCCGAATTAGCGGCATCCCGCAGCAAATAGCCTTTCAGATATTCCCATTCAAACATATAAATACCCATGGAGGCGAGGTTGCTTTTCGGAACCTTTGGCTTTTCGGCAAATTCAGAGATCTGGAGATCATCATTAACGTTCATCACACCGAACCGGCTGGCTTCATCCCAAGGCACTTCCATGACCGAAATGGTGGCTTTGGCTGCTTTGCCTACATGGTAATCCAGCATTTTACGGTAATCCATATGATAGATATGATCTGCAGACAGGATAAGCACATGCTCCGGATTCTGGCTGTCAATGTATTCTATGTTCTTATAAATGGCATCGGCTGTACCTGAATAGGTGTCTCTGCCTTCAACCCCTGAAGGAAGAAGCTTCACGCCTTTATCGCTGCGGCTGTGCAGTCCCCAAGGCTCACCTTCCCCAATATGATGATGTAAGGAATCGGCTTCGTACTGTGTCAGAACTCCAATAGTGTCGATCTTGGAATTTACACAATTGCTGAGTGGAAAATCAATGATTCTATATTGTCCTCCGAAAGGGACTGCAGGCTTAGCCATACTGGAGGTCAAGGGGGCTAATCTGCGGCCTTCCCCGCCAGCCAGGAGCATGGCGATACAATCTTTTTTACTCATTTGTTATCCCTCCCATTTTTTTGTCAATGCTTGTAATATAACCTGTCGGCAAGCGCTTGAAACGACATAGGTGAATTATATTGCTGTGCATCAGGAAAAATTACATCAATAATTTTCTTAATTCAGAAATCATTGAATTTGCCCGCAAAATCATTTTCAAACGGCACATATTGGGGTAATGTAATAGGTGCATCCTATATACTAAGGTGGTGATGATTTGGCCGAAATACCAAAAACAGTAAACCTCCCGTCATCTGAAGATATTTATCTGTTCCATGAGGGCACGAATTATCGCAGCTATACGATGCTTGGCGCGCACATTGCCGTGGAAGAAGGGCAAGCCGGCGTTCGCTTTACCGTGTGGGCTCCTCATGCGGCATATGTAGGACTGGCTGGTGATCATAATGGCTGGGATGGAACATTGGACTCCGACTCGTTATATAAGATACCCGATTCAGGATTTTGGAGTCGTTTTTTTCCGGGTATAGAGCCGGGAACTTTTTACAAATACAGGATTCATGGTGCAGATGGAACAAGCTTCCTCAAGGCTGATCCTTACGCGTTCAAAGCTGAGGTACGTCCGGCCACCGCTTCCGTTGTGGCGAATCTGGATGGTTACCAATGGGGCGACGCCGCGTGGCGCCGGAAGAGCAAAGCACCGTACAATGCGCCTATGAACATTTATGAAATGCACTTTGGGACCTGGCGCCAGAAGGATAATGGAGAACTCTATACTTATAGAGAGATGAGCAGCCTGCTGATCCCGTATCTGACGGAGATGAGTTACACTCATGTGGAGTTTATGCCGCTTGCCGAGCACCCGTATGATTTGTCCTGGGGGTATCAGGGAACCGGTTATTTTGCGGCCACCAGCCGCTTCGGTGATCCGCAGGATCTGATGTACCTGATTGATCAGCTGCATCAAGCCGGCATTGGGGTTATCCTCGACTGGGTTCCGGCCCATTTTGCCAAGGATGCCCACGGACTGAGAATGTTTGACGGTTCGCCGCTGTATGAATACGCCGATCCGATGCTGGCCGAGAAGCCGGGCTGGGGCACACTATCCTTTGATTTCAGCAAACCGGAGATCATATCGTTCCTGATTTCTAATGCGCTTTTTTGGTTTGAGATGTATCATATTGACGGTATGCGTGTGGATGCCGTAACCAGTATGCTGCGGCTTGATTTCGAGAAGCAGCACCATCAGTACACAAAGAACATGCACGGGGGTCTTGAGAATCTGGAAGCGATCGCGTTCATTCAGCAGTTGAATACGGCGATTTTCCGGTATTATCCGAAAGCTCTGATGATGGCCGAAGAATCCAGTGCCTGGCCTGGCGTAACCTCACCTGTTCATGAAGGGGGGCTCGGCTTTAATTACAAATGGAACATGGGCTGGATGAATGACACTCTTGGGTACATAGAACATGATTTCGGGGCGCGGCCCTACCATCATAATTTGTTGACCTTCCCGATCGTCTATGCCTATGCCGAGAACTATACTCTGCCTTTGTCCCATGACGAAGTGGTGCACGGCAAGAAGTCGCTGCTGAACAAAATGCCAGGCTCGTATGAGCAGAAGTTCGCCGGTCTGCGGGCATTGCTCGGTTACCAGATTAGTCATCCGGGCAAAAAGCTGCTGTTCATGGGCGGTGAGTTTGGTCAATTCATCGAATGGAAGGATCAGGACCAGCTCGACTGGCTGCTGCTGGAATATGAGGCCCACCGCCGGATGCTCGCTTACACGGCTGCCCTGAATAAGCTCTATCTCACGCAAAAAGCGCTGTGGGAGCTCGACCATGATATGGAGGGCTATCAATGGATTGACGCCGATGACAGCGGCCAGAGTGTTGCCTCCTATATCCGCAGAGGGAAGAGGCCTGTGGATACCTTGGTGATCATTATCAATTTCCAGCCGGTGGAACGGCGTAATTACCGGATCGGTGTGCCGCGTCCGGGGACCTATGAAGAGATATTCAGCTCGGAGACCCGCGAATATGGCGGTTCTGGTATTCATAATGAGCCTGTTAAGAGTGAGAAGAAGGAATGGCATAACCAGCTGAACAGCCTGGAGCTGACCCTTCCGCCGCTTGGATTCCTGGTGCTCAAGAAATCCGGACGCAAAACGATTAAATAAACTATTCATATCTATAAGGAGGAAATCTGGATGAAAGTTCTATTTGCTGCAGCTGAAGCCCATCCATTTATCAAAACAGGCGGGTTAGCCGACGTAATCGGTGCCCTGCCGAAGGCGCTTAAGGCTGCCGGAGTAGATGTTCGGGTAATCCTGCCCAAATACAAGGGGATCGCAGAGAAGTATTCCTCCCAGATGGAGCATGTCGCTGTCCTTGAGGTGCCGATCGGCTGGCGCAATCAATATTGCGGGATTGAACGGATTGTCTTTGAGGGAGTTCCTGTATACTTTATCGATAATGAGTATTACTTCGGACGTGACGGCATCTATGGGTATATGGATGACGGCGAACGTTTCGCTTTCTATAACCGCGCTGTGCTTGAATGCCTGCCGGCGATTAACTTCCAGCCTGATGTCCTGCATTGCCATGACTGGCATGCCGCGGTAATTCCGTTGCTGCTGCAGGCGCACTACCGTCACAATCCGTTCTACAGTGAGATGCGTACAGTGTTCACTATACATAATCTCCTGTACCAGGGGGTATTCCCGTATTCGGTGCTGGGCGAGCTGCTCGGTCTCGATGACAGCTATTTCCCTGGTGTAGAATATTACGGGAACGTGAACTATATGAAGGGTGGAATTGTCTACAGTGATCATGTGACCACGGTCAGTCCAACCTATGCCGATGAAATCCGTACACCTTATTATGGATATGGCCTTGACGGACTGCTGACCTCTCGTTCAGATGCTCTAAGCGGGATTGTCAACGGGATTGATACCAAGAGCTACAATCCGGCCAGTGATCCGTCTATTTTCACCCGTTACCGTTCCAACCTGGTCAAGAAAGCTGAGAATAAGCTGGGACTCCAGCAGGAACTGGGCTTGCCTGTAGCTCCTTATATTCCAATGGTAGCTATGGTTACCCGTCTTGTGGATTCCAAAGGGCTGGATCTCCTGACCCGGGTTCTCGATGAGCTGCTCTACTATGACGATATTCAGTTTGTCCTGCTGGGCACTGGTGATGAGGTCTACGAACGCTGGTTCCGCGAGGCGCAGTGGCGTTATCCGACCAAGCTGTCTTCACAGATTCTGTTCAATGATGCCTTGTCCCGCAAAATATATGCCGCCAGCGACCTGTTCCTGATGCCGTCCAAATTCGAGCCTTGCGGCATCAGCCAGCTGCTGGCTCTGCGTTATGGCAGTATTCCTGTAGTGCGTGAGACAGGCGGACTTAACGATACTGTTCAGGCGTACAACGAGGAGACCGGAGAGGGCAACGGCTTTACCTTCAAAGACTATAATGCCCATGATATGATGTACACGCTCCGCCGGGCCGTATCGTTCTACCACAAACCGGAGCACTGGAAAAAAGTAGCGAAGAATGCTTTCACCGGCGATTACAGCTGGAATGTATCTGCGCAGCAGTATATTGATATTTATAACAAGATTTCGGATAAAGTTACGGAGTAGAAGAACTATTGTATAGAAAAGGCATTCCCCGATCATGGTGATGGGAGGAATGCCTTTTTAAATTATGTATAGGGATAATACTGACTCATACTCACATTTGAAGTACCATTCAACAGCAGTCATGCTGCCTTGATGAATAAATTGTTTTATCGTCCAGACCAGAACTGTACCTCTTGTATTCCAGTCGTCAAACCATTTTGTTATTGTGGCTAATCCGTGATATTCAGGTCCATAACATTCTGTATAGGCGATGTTTGGGTCGAAAATTTGGCTTAATATTGAATTGTTTTTATGAATCCAAGACTGGAAATACTTTTCAATGACTTGCTCACGTTCAATCATAATGTCCCCCCTGTTATTGTTGCTATAAGTGTACTACAGAATATCTATCACCCATATGAGATTCTCTATCTAACCGAGTCAAAAAAGGTGATGCTCCAGGCAGCCGATTCTCAGCTTCTGGGACACCACCTTTTATTGTTTACAGTTATCTGTTAGTTACCTCAGCTTAAATTCCGGTACAATATCCGGTACCCATACGGATCAAGGGCTACATTCATCATCCCGTTCTCCGGCACTACAGCTTCTCCCGTCAGCGCATCCAGCCAGTCATCGGTTTCCATCGGGTGGCTGAGCGTGCGGGGCTGCGGCGAATTGTTCATCCAGACGGTGAAATGGATCCGCTCATCTGCCCGCTCATAGACGATGCACGGGTCATTCTCACAGGCCTGGAGAATCCGGAAGCGGCCTTCGCGGAGCGCCTTATGTTCCTTGCGCAGTGCGATCATCATCCGGTAGAAATCATACAGCTCACGGTCCTGCTTCGTTTCATCCCATTCCATACATTTGCGGCAGTCCGGATCTTCACCCCCGGTCAGGCCGATTTCGTCCCCGTAATAGATACAGGGAGTGCCCATGAACGTGAACAGGAAGACGACAGTCAGCTTCAATTTGCGTTTATCCTCCCCCAGGACGGTGAGCAGGCGGGGGGTATCATGGCTGCCGAGCAGATTGAAGACAACCTCGTTCGTCTGCTGCGGATAACGCATGAGCAGGCTGCCGATCCGGTGGCCGAAGGTGATGCCGTCCATCCCGCCGTTGAAGAATTCCAGCACCGCCCCCGAGAAGGGGTAGTTCATTACCGAATCAAACTGGTCACCAAGCAGCCAGGTTAAGGAATCACTCCATACCTCGCCGACGATATAGGCATCCGGGTTTGCGGCTTTGACCACTTTGCGGAAATCACGCCAGAAGTGATGATCGACCTCATTCGCCACATCTAGCCGCCAGCCATCCACCCTGATCTCCTTGATCCAATACTCCGCAACCTCCAGCAGGTAGGACTTCACTTCATGATTGGCGGTGTTGAACTTCGGCATATTGCCATAGAAGCCGAACGTATCGTACGTGGGAATGCCATCAACAATCTCAGCCGGAAAAGAATTCATATGGAACCAGTCGCGGTAGACGGAGAATTCGCCTTTTTCCAGAACATCCTGGAACGGCGGGAATTTGTCGCTGCAGTGGTTGAACACGGCGTCCAGCATGACACGGATGCCCCGTTTGTGGCATTCTTCTACGACCTTCTTCAGCAGCTCATTATCGCCGAAATTCGGGTCGACTTTTTTATAATCCACGATGTCGTATTTATGGTTGGAGGGGGAGACGAACAGCGGCGTGAAGTAGACGGCATTGATACCCAGCTCCTGCAGATCATCCAGATGATCCAGCACACCCTGAAGGTCACCGCCAAAGAAATTATCCAGCTTCGGTTTGCCGCCCCAGGGTTCAGTGCCTTCCGGATCATTCAAAGGATTGCCGTTCGCGAACCGCTCGGTCATGATCTGATAAAACACCGCATCCTTCGCCCAGGTGGGTACTTTGAATAAGTCAATCCCGTGTATATAAGGAAACTCATAAAAGTGGTTGGGCGGCTGCGGACATTCGGTCCGGATGCCGTTGTCGAGCAGATACACTGTCTCCGAACCCTTGCTGACGCGAAAAGTATAGCTGAGGCGCTTGTATTTGGGACGGACAGCCGCTTCCCAGTAATCGAATTTATCGTCTGAGGCAGCTTTTTCCATTATGATGTCGTAAGAGGTATGCTGCCAATCGTACTTGTCGCCAGTAAGCGCAACTACGTAGTCCACATCATCACGTTTGGTACGCACCCGCAGATGTATGGTTGTGGCATCGTAGGCATAAGCCCATTTATCGCGGGGAACATGGTACATCGCTTCCAGCAGCATGATTTCACCTCCTAAAAGTTTTGTGAGCCTATTCACCTTGAGATTACATCGCACAAAACTCGCTTCGAAAGCATACGCCTAAGTTTTGTGAGCCTATTCACCTTGAGATTTCATCGCACTGCAACAAACCAGCTTCGAAGACATACACTTAATGTGTGTCTGCCTATTCACCTTATCCGTTAAATAACGCCTGCGGCGGCATCTGAACCAGCCCGGTTATTCCGGCGGCAAATGGAGATAGTAAATAGTATATACCTCTTTTCATAGGATGTGCAAAATGGGGGAATAGCAGACCCGGCCAACAGCCTGCAATTTATTCATGAATTTAACAGGCTTTGTCACAAATTTGTCTTTGCATATTCATGCGGAGTGATTTATAATAAATCGGTCAATGGGACTACTTAGAGAAATGAACATAAAGAGAATAGGGGAGACAGACAAATGAACAAATGGGGTAAACTTTCATTGGGACTGCTGCTGGCAGCTGGACTACTGGCCGGATGCGGCTCTAATAACAACGAGAATAATACCGCAGCAAGCGGAAATGCCAACACCGGGGCTGCCGCCAAGAAGCTGATTATGGGCACAAGTGCAGACTTTCCTCCGTATGAATTCCACAAGGTGGTTGACGGCCAGGATACGATTGTTGGCTTCGATATCGAGATCGCGAAGGAGATTGCTGCTGATTTGGGCAGAGAGCTTGAGATTAAGGATCTGCCGTTTGATTCGCTGCTGAATGAATTGTCGAGCGGCAGAATCGATATGGTAATCTCCGGGTTAAGTCCGACACCGGAACGTGCTGAAGCTGTGGGCTTGTCCGATATATACTACAAAGCCGAACAGGCTGTCGTTGTACGTGAATCGGATAAGGACAAATATGCAACAATGGACTCGCTGAAGGGTGCCAAGCTGGGCATTCAGACCGGTTCGATCCAGGAAGATATTGCCAAAGATATTGAAGGCGCACAGCTGACATCCCTCAGTAAAATTTCTGAAATCGTCCTGCAGCTGCAATCAAACCGCGTAGACGCTTCAATTATGGAAGGACCTGTTGCCAAGTCCTTTGTGAAGAACGTTAAGGGACTGGTAATTACCGATGCCAAACCTGAAGTGGAAGATGACGGCTATGTAATCGGGGTGAAGAAGGGTAACACAGAGTTGCTGGACCAAGTGAATAAGACATTGACCCGCCTGAACTCGGAAGGCAAGATTGATGAGTATGTAGCGGCAGCAAGCGAGCTTGCTGAGAGCAAATAGAACGCGAACCCGTTACACGGTTTGCCCTGATGAATTAAGTACAACCCGCAGCCAGCTGCGGGACAATGCTCTACTTTGCAGAAAATGGCGGTGATCCGCTGTTTTCTATTTTTTTGAAGACAGGAGGGTTTGAGGGCAATGAATATATTTGATATGGCTTATGAGTACCGCAATTTTTTCTTATCCGGCCTAAAGTACACACTGCTGCTCGCGGTGCTGGGCGTATTCTTCGGCTTCATACTGGGGATTTTGGTTTCGCTGCTGCGGATGTCCAAATGGAGAATTCTGCGTTTTATTGCCACCACCTGGGTGGAGTTTCTGCGCGGGACGCCGATGCTGGTGCAGCTGTTTCTGATTCACTATGGTTTGACAGAGCTGGGACTGGAATTCACGCCGATCCAGTCGGGTGCGATTACATTAACCATCAACAGCTCTGCTTATCTGGCTGAGATTTTCCGTGCCGGAATTCAAGGCGTTGATCGCGGTCAGGTAGAGGCGGCACGTTCGCTCGGGATGAAACAGGGGATGACGATGCGTTACATCGTGCTTCCGCAGGCGATTAAGAACGTGCTGCCTGCCATCGGGAACGAATTTATTACAATCATTAAGGAATCTTCCATCGTATCCATGATTGGGGTTGCAGATTTGTTCTTTCAGGCCAAGACCATTACAACGATAACGTATGAGGGGCTAACTCCGTATGTCGTCATTGCACTGATGTATTTTGTGCTGACCTTCACGTTATCCAAGCTGCTGGGTATATTGGAAAGGAGGCTGAATACGGATGATCGAGGTTAAGAACCTGCAGAAGAGCTTTGGCAAGCTGGAGATCCTCAAGGGGATTGATCTGAATATTCACAAGGGTGAGGTTGTTGTAGTGATCGGTCCCAGCGGCTCGGGCAAAAGCACCTTCCTGCGTTGTCTGAACCTGCTGGAGCAGCCTACCGGCGGTGAGATTTCGTTTGAAGGACAATCGATTACAGCCAAAAAGCATGATATCAACGTGACCCGCGAGAAAATGGGGATGGTGTTCCAGCAGTTCAATCTGTTCCCGCATAAGTCTGTGCTGCAGAACATTATGCTCGCGCCATTGAAGGTGCGGAAACAGCAAGCTTCCGAAGCGGAAAAAATCGCCACGGAGCTGCTCCGCACCGTCGGCCTTGAGGACAAGCGGGATGCGTATCCGGCCCAGCTCTCCGGCGGACAGAAGCAGCGGATCGCGATTGCCCGGGCGCTGGCGATGCAGCCGCATGTGATGCTGTTCGATGAGCCTACCTCGGCGCTTGACCCGGAGATGGTCGGTGAGGTGCTGGAGGTTATGAAACAGCTGGCAGTAGACGGTATGACGATGGTCATTGTGACGCATGAAATGGGCTTTGCCCGTGAAGTCGGCGACCGGATCCTGTTCATGGATGGCGGGGTTATCGTAGAACAGGGGACCCCGGCAGAAGTGTTCGGCAATCCCAAACACGCCCGTACCCGTGATTTCTTGAGCAAAGTTTTATAAAATTACTGGAACGGCCGCTGAAAATACCTTCAGCGGCCGTTTTTGTGAGGGAATTAAATTTTGGCGGAGCGTGAAATGGGTGATATAGTATACAAATGATCAATCTACTTGAAAGGGAGTACATACAGATGAGAGATGATCTTTGCCGGATAGGCATTATTGATATTGGTTCCAACTCCATACGGCTTGTAATTTATGATACGACGCAGGCAGGCGGCTACAAAATTATTAAGGAATGCAAGTACTCTGCCCGTCTGAGTGAGAAAATTACCAAGGAAGGCAGACTGGAGAAGAAGGATATGGATACGATTATTCCTGTCCTCCACCAGTTCAAAGAGATTTGTGATGATTTCGAAGTGGACAACATCCGCGCAGGAGCTACCGCCGCAATCCGCAACGCAGCCAACTCCGCCGAGATTATAAGCTATCTGTCTGAAGCGTCATCCATCCGGATTGAAGTAATCAGCGGGCATCAGGAGGCTTATTTCGGATTTCTCGGGGTCATCAATGCCTTTGATATTCAGGACGGGTTCGTGATTGACATCGGAGGCGGAAGCACGGAGGTCACCTTGTTCCGCGGACGGCGTTATCAGCACAGCATCTCTTTCCCGTTCGGTGCGGTCAATACGAATCTGATGTTCAGCCAGGGCGGCAACTGGAACGCTGATCAGGTCCGTAAGCTGCAGCTATACGTTACCGGCAGGCTGGTAGAGCATGATTGGCTCACTACGGGCAACGGGCTTCCGTTATATGGACTCGGCGGAACGCTGCGTTCACTCGGCAAGCTGGACCAGAAGAACCGGGAATATTCGCTGCCGAACTCCCATGGCTACGTGCTGGAAGGGGAGACCATAGAGAAGTTCATGGAGACATTGCCAGCGACTCCATATGAGAAGCGCAAGGATCTGGATGGTTTGTCGAAAAGCCGGGGAGACATCATCGTGTCCGGTCTGGTTATTTTCCATACGGTGTACCATTATATCGGGGCCAGCCGTGCTGTAATTAGCGGGGAAGGCTTGCGTGAGGGCATGCTGCATGATCTGCTGAAGCCGGAGCAGCCGGTCCGTGACAGCGCGCTGGAGTACAGCCTGGATACCATTATCCGCTTTGATATCCGTACCTCCAAGCGGCATCTGGATCATATCTATAAGCTGGCACTCGGCCTGCTGGGGGCTTTTGAGAGGGAAGGTGACCGGGAGGAGCATGAGATGCTGATCTACGTGGCGATTATGCTGCACCGTACCGGCTCCAACATTAATTATTATCAGTCCAAGCGGCATACCCGCTACTGGCTGATGAATTCCCCGATCCGCGGCCTGACCCACCGGCAGCTGATTCTAAGTGCGTACATTGCTTCCTACAGCACCAAAAGCCGGAAGCAGAAATTGTCCCAGATGCATAAGGACATTTTGCTTGCTTCCGACGAAGAGTGGATTCATAAGCTGGGTACGCTGGTGCAGTTAAGCATTGCCCTGGACAGCACCGAGATCGGCATTGTCAGCGGGGTCAACGCCCGGCTGCATAACAATACGCTGGATCTGGAGCTGCAGGGCGGACAAGTTCTTATCGGGCTGGAGGACATTGAGAATGCGCTCAAAGCCTTCAGGAATGCTTGGTCGGTGAAGGTAAAGCTCGGCTTCCCTTCCAGCGGGTAACATTCATAGCAGCGAACTGGCTCCGGAACGGAGCCTTTTTGTCGTCCGCCCGTTCGTAATAACCGTTAGGCTGCAGGAAGCTGGATTTCACATTATCCATCAGCGACAGGTCCAGTATTTTGACGATCTGCTTGCGGATGCTGCTGTCCTTCACCGGACACATCAGTTCAATCCGCCGCGTCAGGTTCCGGGTCATCCAGTCCGCACTGGACAGATAGACCTCCGGTTTACCGCCGTTCTCGAAATAATAGATGCGTGAATGCTCCAGGAAACGGTCGACAATGCTGCGGACTGTAATCCGTTCGCTTAATCCTTCAATGCCCGGACGCAGACAGCAGACACCGCGTACAATCAAATCAATCGATACACCGGCCTGTGCTGCGCTGTACAGGTTGTCTATGACCTCCTGATTGGACAGGGAGTTCATCTTGGCGATGATCCGTGCAGGTCTGCCGGCGGCAGCATGCTCTGCTTCGCGCAGGATCAGCTTCTGAAGCGACAGGCTCATATTGGTCGGTGCCACAATGAAGGAGTTCCAGTTATAGTTGGCAGAATAACCGGTCATCTGGTTGAACAGCTCCGAGGCATCCAGGCCGATCTCATGATTGGCGGTGAACAGGCTAAGGTCTGTATACGCCTTGGCCGTGCTGTCATTATAGTTACCTGTCCCTACATGCACATAACGGCGCAGCTCAGGGCCTTCCTGGCGTACAATCAGCGTGACCTTGGCATGGGTTTTGAGACCTACAAGGCCATAGACTACGTGGCAGCCCGACTGCTCCAGCTTACGTGCCCAGGCAATGTTACGTTCCTCGTCAAATCGGGCTTTCAGCTCCACAACTACCGTAACCTGCTTACCTGATTCGGCGGCATTGGCCAGGGCGGTGATCAGCGGGGAGTTCCCGCTGACCCGGTACAGGGTCATTTTGATCGCCATAACCTGCTCATCTTCGGAAGCCTGAATGATGAAGTCCGTCATGGCATCGAAGGATTCATACGGATGATAGACCAGCACATCACGTTCGCCAAGCACCTCGAAGAAGTCCTCATTCTCCTCGAATTCCGCCGGATAGAGCGGCTCGATCGGTGCATGATGCAGGTAGCTGAAGCCCTTGACGCTGCCGGCGAACCCCCGCAGGAAGCTGAGATCCAGCGGCCCTTCAATTTCAAACACGAAATCCTCAAGCTCGAATTCGGCCTGCAGCTGCTCCAGGGCATAAGGGTGAATCCCCTTTTGTACTTCAAGACGGGCAGGGACGCCGCGGCGGCGTTTGCGCAGCTCCTTCTCAATCTCCTCCAGCAGGTCCTCTGCGCCTTCCTCATCAATGGTCAGATCGGAATTGCGGGTCAGGCGGAATTCACTGACAGCCACAGGATCATACCCGCTGAACAAGGTCTGGATATGCTGGCGGATCACATCTTCAATGAAGACAAACTGCCGTTTCTTACTGTTGGAGCGGTGGGGCAGCGGGATACAGCGCGGCAGATTCGAGGGAATCTGTAGGATTGCGAAATAAGGTTCTTCTTCCTGGCTGTTCTTGCGTGTCAGCACTACTGCCAGATAGATGAACTGGCTGTGCACAAGCGGAAACGGACGGCTCTGATCCACGGCCATCGGCGTTAAGACTGGATAGATGATATCACGGTAATATTGCTCAATGGATTGCTCCTGGGCATGCGTGAGGTCCTTGTAATCGACGAACACGATCCCTTCCTTGTGCAGACTCCGGGAAATGTCCTTGAAGGTACGGTATTGGTCGGCGATGATTTTGGTGACCCGCTTGATCAGACGCTTGTACAGGCCGGAGGGGGTGTAGCCGGTGAAATCCTTTTTGGTATAACCCGCCCGGATCTGATCCTGAATGCCCGCTACCCGGACACTGATGAATTCATCCAGATTGCTGGACACAATCGCCAGAAATTTGGCCCGCTCCATAAGCGGGTTCTCCGGATCCTGTGCTTCGGCAAGGACACGGCGGTTGAATTCAATCCAGCTCAAATCGCGGTTCAGATAGGCTGTTGCGGGACTGGTGTGGTTGTTTTTTTTCTCTTCTGCATTCACGTTCATTGACCCTCCAAGTTATGCTTCAGTCTCTACATTATCTATCGTATTCTATCATTCTACTATTTGCCAAAGGGAGAAATGTTAAAACTGTGTAAAATTTTCGCGAAAACTTAAAAAAGATTGCCGAAGCCACGATAATTCCAACGCGAAATATTAAGAATATGTAATAATTAACCCGATGAAAACGCTGTATATAGGCAAAATATTTCCAAACGTAACAAAAACATAGCCACTGGTTACAAAGTTGTGATATATTCATAACTGTTAGTTTACAAAGCGCCGCAATTCCAGAGACCTGGCAACAAAAAAGTACATAGGTCCAGCGTTATCTTGGCGTCACTGGCGGAGCCGTATCCGTTATATCCTGGACGCCCACTAATGAAGGAGGCTATTTAATGAAAATCAAGTTCGGAGCCATCACAGCCCTGGCTGCTGTACTGGGACTCGGCACATTGCTCCAAGCCGCCCCTGTTCAAGCTGACAGCGTACATATCGCTGGAGAAGCAACTACCTTTTATACGCTGTCCAATCATTATGACATCAGCGTAGAAGAGCTCATGAGCGCAAATCCGCAGATCTCTGCAAGCAACATCTACCCGGGTCTTAAGCTTGCCATTCCCGGCACTGTTCAGGCCAAGACGGTAGCAGTCACAGAATCGGCAGCCGCCGCCGTTGTAACTAACGCAGACTTGTCAGCACTGAGTGTGGAGCCTGCATCAAACACCGTTCAAGCCTGGGGCAAAGCTTATACTTATGCCAAATCCATACAGGTAAAGGCTTCGGCTTATTCCTCTGCTGCCAGTGAGAATGGAAAATGGGGCGCGGTTGATTATTTCGGCAATGCGCTTAAGCTGGGAACGATTGCAGTTGATCCTAGTGTCATTCCGCTGGGTACCAAGGTTCTCGTTACCGGATATTCTCATCCGGGTCTCCCGAAGCAGGCATTCCTGGCGACCGCCACTGACATGGGGAGCGCGATTAAGGGCAACCGGATTGACATCTTCATTCCCGGCAGCCAGAGCTTTGTAGCCGATTTCGGCTATCAATATGTACAGTTGTATATTATTCAATAACCCGATAAATGTATAGCTGCACCATTTACTAAAGGAAACAAAACCCGGCCGTTCTCCGGCAGGTTTTGTTTCCTTTTTTTAATATATAAAGGGCTTCAAGCTATATTTTATCCCTCTGCTTCTATTTGATATACTGGCTCTCCGGTGCATCAGCCGGTTCATTTGCTTTTGCTGACTTCGAACATTTGCGGAACAGTCACGAAGCTATACCCGCGTTTGCGCATAATGCTGATGACTTCCGGAAGCGCCTGTATGGTACCCTGCAGATTGCTGCCCCGGCCGCCGCCGCCGTGCTGGAGTATAATTGCGCCTTTTCCGGCCCTGGAGAGGATATTGTTCCGTACCTGGGTCTTGGATAAGCCTCTCCAGTCCAGGGAATCAACGTTCCAGTTCACCAGCTTGTAGCCGTGGGCTCTGGCCCATTTCAGCTGCTGCTCACTGATGTCACCGTACGGGGGACGGATCAGCCGCGGTTTGTAGCCCGCAAGAGCCTGGATGATATTCTCGGTACGGATAATCTGGGTGCGGAATTCATTCATCCCCAGTTTGCCGAATTCGGGATGATTGTAGGAGTGGTTGCCAATCGCATGGCCTTCCCGGATGATCCGCGCAACCAGACCGGGATGTTTCTCGGCACGGCTGCCGACCACGAAAAAGGTGGCCTTGACATTATATTTATGGAGAACATCCAGCAGCTGCGGAGTAAAGCGCGGATCAGGCACATCGTCAAAGGTCAGGGCAATAATCTTGCGCCGCGGCCCCTGGGTCTTGATCGTATCCGGATATTTGCGCAGCAGCTGGCTTAGAGAAAGTCCTTTATTTCTTTTGTGGCGCCGGGCTGAAGACTGGGAGGCGGTGGAGCCGGCCGGAACAGCAGGATCTTCTTCCATAGAGACATTCGGCCGGGCGGAGGCTGGAGCGGATGCAGAAGCAGACACAGCAATCGGGAAGATGCTGGGCAGGATCACTATTATTATGAAAATAAGGAGCAAAATGCGGCGGATTCTTGCCAACTTCATGGGTTACGCCTCCTCTGATCACACAGCTGGATATTTTGAAATACAAGGGTTGTTATTCCCAGCCTTTGCGAATTTATGCTGTCAGCATGTGAATCACCTAAAGATTTAACCTGTCCGTAAATACGTGTATACTTAATGAATACGGGGGTAAGCCCGCCAAATGATGAGAGATACGGGAAGGATGGAGACAAGAATGACAGATTTGTTTGCACCTTATGAACTGAAGGCCCTCACTTTGAAGAACCGCGTGGTTATGCCGCCGATGTGCCAATATGCAGTTGAGAAGCAGGACGGGATTCCTACGGACTGGCACTTTGTGCATTATGTCAGCCGCGCTGTCGGCGGTACCGGATTTATCATTGTAGAGATGAGCGGGATTCATCCGGACGGGCGGATTACCAATCAGGATACGGGGATCTGGGAGGACGGGCAGATTGCGGCGTTTAAGCGGATAACAGAGGCTGTTCATGCCCAGGGTGCCAAAATCGCCATCCAGCTCGGACACGCCGGCCGTAAGGCGGTGGATGCCAATCCCCCGGTTGCGCCTTCGGCGATCCCGTTTGATGCACATTCCCAAACGCCCCGTGCGCTGACCCGGGACGGGATTGCAGAGATGATCGGGGCATACAGGGATGCTGCCCGCCGGGCGGTCGAGGCCGGATTTGATACCGTTGAGCTGCATGGTGCTCACGGGTACCTGATCCACCAGTTCCATTCCCCGCTGTCCAATGTCAGGGATGATGAGTACGGCAGCGATCCCGCGCTGTTCGGTGAGCAGGTAGTGGAGGCGGTGCGTGAAGTGCTGCCGGCGGAGATGCCGCTTCTAATGAGAGTTTCCGCTAAGGAATATGTAGAAGGCGGATATAATGAAGCTTACGCGCTGGAATTCTGCCGCCGCTACAAAGCTGCAGGAGTAGACATGTTCCATGTATCATCCGGCGGGGAAGGCCCGATCGGCTCTAATGGAGGTCCTAATGCAGGACCGGCTTATCAGGTGGAGCTTGCTGAGTACATACGCAGCGGACTGCAGGTACCGGTAATAGCTGTAGGCCGTCTGGAATCCTACGGGGAAGCCCAGGCGGTAATTACCGAAGCGAGGGCCGAACTTGTGGCTGTCGGCCGGGGGATGCTTAGTGATCCGTACTGGACTTTGCATGCGGAAGAAGCGCTCGGAGGGGTACATCAGGCCAATTTGCCTAAACCTTATCTGCGCGGGATTTGGAACAAGAAATAGAAGGCTGTGATTGTGAAGTATGTCACAGATTTTAAGCTCCTTCTAAGGCATGGTTAATAAGATTAAATTTGAAGGAGCTTGATAACGTGGCGACGGTGATAAGTAACGAGCGGCTTGGAGACGGAGTATACCACCTGGTGGTTGAAGGAGGTAACGGCGGTGCGATGGGTCAATTCTACATGCTGCGGGCATGGGGAGCCTATCCGCTGCTGTCCAGACCGCTTAGCATACATCAGGTGAATGACAGCGGTGTTGATTTTTTGTATCACGTAGTAGGGGAAGGCACGGAGATTCTTGCCGGACTGAAGCCGGGAGACAAGCTTGAACTCGAAGGGCCATTCGGCACCGGCTTCCCGCATGTGGAAGGTAAGGTTGCGTTAGTAGGCGGGGGCATCGGAATTGCTCCGCTCTATTACTGCGCCCAGGAGCTTCCTGAGAGTGACATCTACCTCGGCTTCAGCAGGGAACCTTTCCGTACCGAAGCCTTCCGTCCGCTTGCTGCCGAGCTAACCGTCGATGTGGGCGGCCACATTCTAGACAGCGTGGATTTCACAGCCTATGATCATATATTTGTCTGCGGTCCCCATCCCATGCTGAAGGCGGCACAGCTCAAGGGCATAGCAGCGGAAACAGCCGGCAAGCGTCCTGACGTATATCTGTCGCTGGAGAACCGCATGGCCTGCGGCATCGGTGCCTGTCTCGTCTGCAGTGTATCCTGCAAGGATGGACAACGGAAGGCCTGCGCAGACGGCCCTGTCTTCCTGGCTGGGGAGGTGCTGTTCCATGATTAATACAACTGCTACTATTGCCGGTGTTCATTTCAAGAACCCGATTGTTATGGCTTCGGGCACGTTTGGCTTCGGCCGTGAATACGGCAAGCTCTATGATGTATCCCTGCTTGGCGGCATCTCCGGCAAAGGGCTGACGCTCCATGCCAAAGCGGGAAATCCCGGTGTACGCGTGTATGAGACAGCATCGGGCATGCTGAACAGTGTAGGACTTGAGAATCCGGGAGTGGAAGCCTTCCTGGCCAAGGAGCTCCCATACTGGGAGACGCTGGACACGGCGCGTATCGTGAATCTGGGCGGCAACACACTGGCTGATTACGTGCTCGGCGCCGAGCTGATCCAGCGCGATGCGGATGCCCGCCTGCTTACAGGCAAACCGGCAGTGGATATGATCGAGCTGAATATCTCTTGCCCGAATGTGAAGGAGGGCGGCATCGCCTTCGGCGTGAAGACTCCGGCAGCACTTGAGGTCGTCCGGGCAGTTAGAGCAGCAACCCGTCTTCCGCTGGCCGTGAAGCTGTCGCCGAATGCCGAGGATATAGCAGAGATGGCTGAGATGTGCGAAGCAGAGGGGGCGGATGCCGTCTCGCTGATCAATACGATCTCAGGAATGAAGATTGATGTGCGCCGCCGCCGCAGTGTATTTAATAATCTGTATGCCGGTCTGTCCGGACCTGCCATTAAACCTGTAGCCTTGCGGATGGTGCATCAGGTATCCAAACGTGTATCCATTCCGGTTATCGGGATGGGCGGCATCACCTCAGCTACCGATATTATTGAATTCATTATGGCCGGGGCAGCCGTCATTCAAGTGGGAACGTACAACTTCATGAATTTACGGGCCGGCAGTACGCTTGTCGAAGAACTGCAGCAGTTTATGGCTGAAGAGAATATCAGCTCGCTGGATGAAATCCGCGGTATTGTATAGCTGGAAGGCTGATCCTGCGATTTCGCATAACTTTTTTGCACAGCCTGAGAGATCTTCACTTGCCATGGTTAATATAATGGGTAGGGGGAATTCTGTTATGACATCCGATCAGCCGCATCCTGATGACATTGAGCTGTCTGAAATCACGGTTGGCCGTGACCTGCTGCTGCTGATTACCGGAGGTGTCCGTCATATCGGTGCGGCAAGCACCGCTTATATGGATGGTGACAATGCCAGGGTCATGACTTCAGCGGTCCCGCATCATAAGGAGCATACCATCAGCGAATCGGTTGCACTCCGGGCAGCAGCTGCGCTGAACGTGACAGTCACGGTTGTGATGGGGATTCATTATGACAATCTGACCAAAGAGGGCATTATGGAAGTCGTAAATATTGTGAATACCAAAGTGGACCAATATTTATTGCAGAAGGTTTAACAATTTTTGAAACGATAGTGGCACTCCCTGCGTAAAAGATACCAAATGAGCAACTAACTTTTATTTTGGAGGAATGAACCATGTCTATATTTAAAAGATTGCGTGATCTGACCATGTCCAATGTGAATGCGATTATTGATAAAGCGGAAGACCCGGTCAAAATGACCGACCAATACATTCGTGATATGACCGAGGATCTGGAAGATGCGGAGAAAGCGGTAGCTGCCCAGATTGCTATTGAGAAGAAGTTCAAGCAACTGTACGAAGAGCAGGAAGCACTGGTGAACAAGCGTAACCAGCAGGCACACGCTGCCGCACAAGCCGGTAATGCAGATCTGGCCCGCCGTGCATTGGAAGAGAAGAAATCGGCTGAAGCCAAACTTGTAGAGTACAAAACCAGCTTCGATCAGAACAAGGCTTCAGCGGACAATCTCCGCGGCAAGCTAGAAGAAATGCGCAAGCAGCTTACACAGATGAAGAACAAACGTGAGACCCTTGTTGCCCGTTACAACGCAGCGAAGGCGCAGACTGAAATCAACAAAGCCATGAGCGGATTCAGCTCCGATTCGGCTTCCGCCGGTCTCAAACGGATGGAAGACAAGATGCTTCAGGCAGAAGCGCAGGCAGAAGCCAGCAACGAGATGAGCTCCGGCAACAAATCGCTGGATGATGAATTCGAGAAGCTGGGTAAAGACCAGGCGGTAGAAGATGAGCTGGCTGCACTGATGAAGCAGTACGACAAACAATAATATATTGGCATAAGCCGGAGTTCAGGCGGTTGTCCACAGGCGAAGGGGAGACAGAACTAGCGGTTTCTCCTTCGCCTTATCTTTGTCTTACCTGGAAGGTAATCTGAACAAGCGGGGGCTAAAGCAATGGATTTCCATACCCTGGTGTCCATGGTAGTGTGGACGGTCAGCGGCGCAGTACTGCTGTGTGTGCTGATGTTCGTGGATTCGCTGTTTACCCGTTATGATGATTTGGAAGAACTCAAAGCAGGCAATATGGCAGTCACTACGCGCTTTGTGCTGAAGCTGGGGGCTCAGGGCTATATTTTATCGTCATCCATTGCTGCAGCTAGCCGGCTTGGGGAAGCGCTTGTTGTCTCTATTGTATCTTTTGTACTGTTGTTCGTTCTGGAAAAATCAGCCGAGCTGCTGCTGGGCAGGGTGGGCAAGCTAGATCTCGATCATGGCACTCAGCTGGGCAAAGTCGGCTACGGTCTGCTTGCAGGCTCTTTGCATGTAATCGGGGCTTTAATTATTGCTGCATTTATTCGTGGATAACATACTTACTCTGACAAAACTAAGCGGATGCTTTCGAAGCGAGTTTTGCGAAGGAAAATCGACGTAGTGTATGCTGACACAACTTTTAGGAGGATTGATGGCTTTGGGTTTATGGAAAAGGATCGGTAATATGTTCTCGAAGCCGGAGGCGCCCGCTGCGCCCAAAAGCATGCTCGACCTGTCTCCCGGAGATATTTGCGAAGTATCTTTGGTAACTTACGAAGTAACGGGCCGGACGAAGACCAGCGGCCGCAATGCTGCTGTATTGACGCTTCGCGACGGAAGCCAGATTTCCTATCTGTATATTGAAGAACGGGAACAGCTTCAATACAGATTATATCATCCGATCGACGGGCGTCTGGATAGCCCTTCCGAGGTACCGGCTACCCTGGAGCTGGATGATTGTACCTTTTATCTGGAGGAAGAATACGAGGGGTATGCAGCAGTTACAGGTCAGACTCCTTACATGAATGGCGGAGAGCAGCATGTCTGGCAGTACCAGTCGGATGATTCGCGGCTGCTGCGCGTGGAATGGCAGAATGGCCGGTTCATGCTCTATGAAGGTGAAACTGTCATTCCGGCTGATGTCAGAGTGATTCGTGCGTCTTAAGGTTAACATGGAGCAGAAGAGATCAGTCTGCTAACAACTGAAGCGTATTGAGATTAAGGGATGCAACTGCCTGCTACAGGCCGTGTGCGTCCCTTTTTGCGTGCGAGCCAGCCCGGAGCTGAATTTCCCTTTGTAGTGCCGCATGTTAAAATGGGCGTAGCTCAGCAGATGCAGGAAACTGCCAACTTAACAAGGAGGATGGACTACTTCCATGGCTAACCCAGAGAACCATAACAAGGACTATACCAATGATAAATTTCAGCGCTCAGCGCTTCAGGTGACAGAGGCTCAGGTCCGGCTGACAGCATATGCAATCCCCCTTACGAATGAAGAGGTTCCTTTGAATCAAAGCTGCGGGCGCTATCTGGCCCAGTCCGTTCATGCACCACATCCTTTTCCGGCATTTGACCGCTCAAGTATGGACGGCTATGCAGTTATCGCAGCAGATACAGCATCGGCTGGCGATAACAGCGTGGTGTGGCTTGAGGTGGTCGATGTTATTCCCTGCGGCGCAGTAGCGTCAAGAGAGATTTCGACGGGGACTGCTGCGCGGATCATGACCGGAGCGCAGGTTCCGGATGGAGCGGACACTGTAATTATGTTGGAGGCCACAGAGAGCCGGATGGAAGATGGTGTTACTTATGTGGGCATTCGCAAGCCGCAAGCGGCGGGTCTTCATATTACGCCGTGCGGCCTGGAGCTGGGGACAGGAGAACTGGTGCTGTCTGAGGGGAAAATAATCGGTGCCGGTGATATCGCTGCACTGGCTGCGCTGGGGGTCGCGAATGTTCCCGTGCATCGCAGACCTAAGGTAGCAATCTTCGCCACCGGGACTGAACTGCTTGAGGTGGACGAGCCGCTGGCTCCGGGTAAAATCCGCAACAGCAACTCTCCTATGCTGGAGGCGCTTGTACGGGAAGCAGGCGGCGAGCCTGTAATGCTGGGTGCGATTGTTGATGATCTGGAGCTTGCCCGGAGTAAGGTGCAGATGGCACTGGAGAGCTATGATCTTGTAATTACTACTGGAGGTGTGTCCGTCGGAGATTATGACATTATGGGTGATCTGATCCGCGAGCAAAGCGGTGAAATGCTGTTTAACAAAGTAACCATGCGACCGGGCAGCGTTACAACCGCAGCAGTACGTGGAGGGACTATTCTGCTGGCCTTATCAGGCAACCCGGGAGCCTGCTTTGTAGGGTTCCAGCTGTTCGCCCGGCCTGCCATCGGGCTGATGCAGGGGGCGGCGCAGCCTTTTTTGCCGGAATGGACTGCTGCGCTAGGCGCGGATTATAAGCGGTTAAACTCCTTCACCCGGTATGTCCGGGCCCGGCTGGAGATCCGGGAGGGTGTTCTCTACGCATATCCAGCCGGCGTTGACGAATCCTCCGTGACGGTTACGATCAAAGACAGCGATTGCCTCATCGTCATTCCGCCGGATAGCGGGCAGATGAATTCCGGGAATAAGGTAACCGTACTTAAGCTGCCGGGGGAGATCCGGGGGTGAGTAGTGGGGAGACAGGAACCTCAACAGAAGCGCATATCAGCTTTGAAAGGAAAGTCTAAGAAACTGTACTGAAGCAAGTAGAGCCAAGTAGAGCAAGTAGAGCCCGGGCGCGAACCCCGACTTTAACCCGAACCGGAATTTGGACAAACCCTCATAGATGGGCGCTCACCAGCATGGACAAGCGTATGGCCATGCTGAGTATGTCATTTTGTGAGAAAATGTAAGGGGAATACTGGGGTTGAATAACTTATGAGTGCGGATAAAACGTAGGCGCTTAATGTATTTTAACGTTTGATGACTTATTATCGTTTGATGTTACTATCGCTTGATGTGTTACTATCGCTTGATGTGTTACTATCGCTTGATGTCTTACTATCGTTTGATGTTTGGTTTTATAATTTATTTAATATTTTCACCATATGAAAAATTCATAATAGAAAAGTGACTTACTGGTAGTGCATGAGATGCTGTCGTGGATGGGATGATGCTTAAGTTTGCTTAAGTTTCATATTGTAGCGGCTTAAATGTTGTACGTAATGCAACTCGGACCCCAAGATATCGGGGTATTCGGACAGATTGTTGTATGAAATACAAGAATTGGTTCGTTCAACGGCTTGGGGGAGGAGAATTGATGCCTTTTGTACAACAATTCTCTTGTTATAGCCGGAATCATAAGGGAATTGTTGTATTCTGTGCAGGATTTGGCTAAGAAATCAGTTCTTCCTCACACGTCGCGGGTTGAAATCGTAAAATCTTGCCCCAACAGACCAAAAGGTCCAATACTTACTGTGGTGAAGGCTAAAATTGATGTGAATATTTTTAATTCTGAGATGGATAAAAACGAGGCTAATTCTAATATTACAACATATGAAAAATTCACAATAGAAAATCAAAAAAGTAGAGCAACCTGCCAGCAGAATCATCCCATCGTGCTCCTATTTTCATAATGCGCATCCCGAAAAACGGGTTACAAGGGAAAGCCCTAAGTTCTCAGAATACTTAATGAAAATCATCAAGAAACCCGGATCAACTACGATCCGGGTTTCTTGATAATCTAAGCTCAGAAGCAGAAGTATGCTTCAAACTGCTACGTTGTGCGTAAAGCCCAAATCAGGCCTAAGGATATCATGATCATCCGCATGCGGCTGGAAAAGGGAGAATCAGGTGTACAAACGCGCTTGTATCCGAAGATATGGAGCAGACAGTCTGAAAACCTCAATCAACACACAAATACGCCAGTAACTAGTCACCTGTTGCTATATAAAACAGCAGAGCAGCCTAACTTAGTCTCAACCTTTGTCTGCTTACCAGTGCTCAGGATGCGTAAGCGATCCCGGTAGCTTGGTAGCCGAATCTCCCTTAGCAGCTTGCAGCTGCGCTTGGGTAAGGAAGAGGCTGTCCCGCAGATCGGCGCCGCTCAGATTCGTGTCGCGAAGGTCAGCGCCGATCAGGTCGGCATGCCGCAGATCTGCACCGCTGAGGTCAGCGGCGATGAGATATGCACCGCGTAAGCTGACACAGCGGAGATCGGCCTTACGCAGCTTGGCGCCGATCAGATCTGCCCCGCGGCCGTAGTTTTTCTGCCGCTTGGGAGCCGGTGTCAGCTGCGCCCGCGCGGCATTGCGTGCCAATTCGCTGGCGCGCAGCAGCAGTTCGTTGACTTCAGCGCGCTGAACTGGCACATCTAGCGTCAGGAGTTCTTCTGGGCTGAGTGTAGTCAGGTTCAAGGTTCGTTCTATCATCAGCATAAGAGAATCATGCAGAATATCAGCGCCGGGGAATGCTATCGCCTCCCGCAGATACCATAGCAGCTCATGAAGCTGGCGCATCACCAGGAAGACCTCGAACATCTGCCCGGCGGTTTCAGGGGCCTGCCGCCAGTCACGGCCTCCATAGGTCAGATTGGAGACCTTCTGCCCGGCTCCGAAGCAGTCATACACTGTGCAGCCCCGGAAGCCCTTCTCCCGCAGTTCCGTGTGAATTCCGCAGCGGAAGTCCTCCCGCAGATTGGGGCAGGGCTGTCCTGCATTCTTATCTATTGCGAAGTCGGAGGAAGCGGCAAAAGGAAGCGCCGCGCAGCAGAGGCCAAAGCAGTTCAGGCAGTCAGAATGCAGCTCATGCAGTCCAGTGTCCTGAGTTTCAGTCCAATTTAAATAATTTTCAATCAAAGGAATAATACCTCCACATAATTAATGAGACTCTGCCCTGAGCATTCCGCAAATGTCAGACTATTGGGGGGATTCACTCTCCAGACGGCGCTCAATAGCTTCTGACATTGTTTTGTCCGTGAGATGGGCATAGATTTCGGTGGTTTCAGTTGAAGCATGTCCGAGCTGTTCCTTCGTCCTGTAAATATCATTTTGCAGATAATAGTCGGTTGCGAAGGAGTGCCGCAGCTTGTGTACGGTCAGATAAGGTTTGCCAAACCGCTTGGCGTATTTGATAATCATTTCTTGAATCGCCCGCTTGGTCATCCGTTTGCCCTCAGTGCTGCCATTTGGCAGGGTGATGAAGAGCGCTTTTTCCCGTTTCGGAGTCTTGTATCTGGACTGGCGGAGGCTGAGGTACAAGCTGAGATCGTCCTTGGCCTGCTCGCGGAAATAGACCGGGGTCTTGAAGGTTTCGTCATTATGACCCTTGCGGAAGACATAGAGCAGCTTGTTGTTCACATCCAGATCATCCACATTGAGATTGACTACCTCGGATACGCGCAGGCCGGAGTTCAGAATCAGACTGGCAATACAGGCATCCCGCTCACGGTTCAGCTGAAAAGAATAATAAGCCTGCTTGTTGGCTTCTACATCCTTGCCATAACCCTCGTAGATGTAGCCTACGAATTCCAGCAGCTCCTCATCCTCCAGAATTTTGCCCTTCAGCTTGGCGGCCGTATCCTTCGGTTTGTGAATCCGTTTGATCTCCACCTTGGCCATAATATTACGTTTAAGCAGCGGATAAAAGTTCTCATCCTCCGCAATCTGGCTTAAGTAGTGGAAAAGGGAGCGCAGTGCAGACAGCTTGCGGGACACTGTAACGCGTGTGTTGGCACTCTCAGCCCGGGTAGTCAGATGCAGGCGGTAGCCGACGATGCTGTCCATATGCAGGGTCTCCAGATCGAGCAGCGTAATTTCAGTATTGCTCGCAGCTGCGGATAGACCTTCACCGCGCAGCCAGCCGAAAAAGGATTCATAATCACGGATATACTCCAGCAGAGTGGAGGGGGACAGATCCGGACGCTTATAATCGATGAACTGCTGCACGAACCAGGGCATCTGCGGCAGACGCTGGTCGAGGTTTTTCCGGTCGGTGTTTTTTTGAATACTGATAGGAATCACCTTCTTTATAGTTTGCCGGAAGCCCGATAGGGCTGTCATTCTATCTTAACATGTTTTTAGCATTTTATGGCTTGAATCTGCTTCCGGGAAAGGCAGTGCCCTTGCTCCTGATGTAACAAAGTTATATGATGTGAAGTAAACGAAAACGGCAGAGGTGAACCTGATGGAACTTGGAATCGAGCTGGTTCCTAAAGAGCAGAAGCAGATTATAAGCAGATTAATGCAGTTCTATTTGTATGATTTTACGCGGTACCTGGAGCTGCAGGTGGACCGTGATGGATTGTTTCCGTCTTATCCCGGGCTGGAGGCCTACTGGAACAGCGGTCTAAACAAGTTTGCCTACTTATTCACGGTAGACGGCAATATTGCCGGCTTTGCGCTTGTAGACCGGCTACTGCGTGATCCGGAGGGACAGTTCTATATGACGGAGTTTTTTGTGATGCAGAAATACCGCCGCAGCGGCGTAGGAACCTGGGCTGCACACCGGCTGTTCGATATGTTCCCCGGCGACTGGAAGGTCTCGCAGATCCGTGCGAATACGCCTGCGCGTAACTTCTGGCACCGGGTGATCGGTTCCTATACAGGAGGGGAGTTCCAGGAGAGGTTCAACTCCCGGCAAGGCAACCCCAGCCAATACTTCAGCACATTAAATACTAATAGGATTAAGAAATAAATGCGGAATGCCTTAACATGGATGAATTCACTGGTTCATCACATACAATTCCCAGAATGGCGCGCAACTTTAAGGCGCTTCCAGCGTCTGGTAAATGAGGTGATCACAAATGTCCATGTGTAAAAGTGTGCTCGGAGCGGGCTGCATTACAATGGTATTAGCGCTCAGCACAGGCTGCGGCAACGGGGCAGAGATTAATTCCTCCGGTGCCGGGGGGATGGCACAGCCGTCCGCAACGACAGCTGCAACAGCTGCAGTATCCGTTACTCCTTCTCCAGCCCCTGCTACCCCGGCAGTAATCCAAACAGAACCGCCTGTGGTCAAATCAGTCGCGCTGATTCCGGCAGTGCTGGATTATACCGAGAGCGGCAGAGGATATGTAATTAAGGGAGAGGTTGTACAAGCTTCATTCTCGGCAGATCAGATTTTGCCTTTGGGGCTGTTCATGCCTGAAACGATGGTGCGGTTTGAACAGGACGGAAGGACTGCCTGGGGCACACCGGATAAACAGAATTATATTACTTTAATTAAACTTGATGGAGCGGATACGGCAGCTGGTGATGGAGAATTTGGGCCAGGCAATGATCTGGTGCTGCTGAAATATAAGGAATACCTCGGAAGCAAAGTAAAAGCAAGCCAGACGGCCGAAGCATTCAAATTCACGGCGAAAGATCAGGCTTACAGGGCGGAAATCCATATACAGGATGAACAACGTACAACTTTGCTTCCTGTGTTCATTGATATGCTTAGAGCTGTTGAATATATGAAGAAGCAACCGCCCATCACTCCGGGTGTGTTCTTAACAGCGCCGGATGTAGGAAGTGATCCCGGGAAAAAGCAGGCGCTGCAGGAAACGATGGACTGTCTTGAAGCCTGGGCGGCAGGGGATAAGGAGAAATTCGACTCTACTCTATACTCACCGCAGCTTAATGAAGCTCTGCAGTTTTTTCTGGATCAAAAGAATGTCTATCATTTCTCCGAATTGACCGTCCGGGGCATTCCTATGGAAGGGGCCAAACGGGCTGCCTTCATCGTCAGCTATACCCGGATGACTTCAGAGGGATATATTGTTGATGGAGCTAATGAGATCTCTCTGCTCAAAAACAAGCAAGGTGAATGGAAGATAGCTAGTATTGATTAGCCGGTTAATAAGGTTGTATGCAGATATTAAGTGTGCTATGATTTGCACATATTAGTAGCAGTGAAGGAGTTACTACTTCCCATGGCAGAGCTCAAACGATTTGGTTATGGATTGCAGGCGTTAGTCGTGCTCGCTTCATCTCCGGAACAGTACTCAAGCAGGGAGATTGCTGAACAGATCCGCTGCGAGCCGACAGCGCTGCGCAAGATCCTGTCCCGGCTTACTGAAGCCGGTTATATTGAGGTACGTCAAGGCCGGGGCGGAGGCTATATGCTGGCTAAACAACCCGGAGATATTACCCTGGCAGAGGTATACCTGTCCATGCATGATGATGTACCTATGCTGGACGGCATGCTGGACACTACCGGCAATCATTTGTTTGGACAGAAGGTCCGCCAGTCCTTCGATCAGATTATGACGGATATCCGGTTCCAGGTTGAGCATGTGCTGAAATCCTATACGGTTGCTGATTTGGTGGAGTGACGGCTGAGATTCCGTGGCCGTTCTCCAAACACATGCTTTTTTTGATTTAAAATGTGCAAATAAATGCACAATTTAATAGCACTATTCAATTATGGAGGAGATTAAATGAGAATACACTGGTTTGGACACTCCGCATTTCAGCTAACATCTGAGCAGGGGACGGTAATTCTGATTGATCCGTACGGGAAATTCCTAGGCTACCGGATGCCCCGGGTTAGGGCGGATATACTGGCAGTCACCCATGATCATAAGGATCACAATCAGGTTCATATCGCTGAAGGCGACTACGAACTAATTAATAACCCAGGGCATTTCAGTGTAAAAGGAGTGGAGATTCATGGGGTGCCCACTTATCATGATAATGTTGAAGGGGCCAAAAAAGGCAGTAATACGGTCTTTGTCTTCACCGTCGACGGACTGCGGATTTGTCATGCCGGTGACCTCGGCCATATTCTGACCCCGGAGCAAGTGGAGCAGATAGGGGAGGTTGATGTGTTGATGATTCCTGTCGGCGGAAGAATGACGCTGGATGGTACTGGAGCAGCGGCAGTGGTGAAGCAGCTGCAGCCGGCGGTTGCCATTCCTATGCATTACAGCACCAAAGCGCTGGGACTGCTCGGCCGGTTTTATTTTGCCAAAGCGGATAAGTTCTTGCAGGCTGCAGGCAGGCCTGTTAACGTTGTAGAAGAGCTGGTGATTACTGGTGAGACCCTTGCCGGACTGAATCACATCTATACTCTCCAATATGAACCAAGCTGAATGGGCTGGAAAAGAGGATTGTTGATGTCAACCCTATCTGTGACCCGGCGTAAACCGCTATATGTTCTGATGACCCTGATTACCGCGTTGGCTGGCGGGGGCATCTTTATGCTGCTGCATCTCCCGCTGCCTTGGCTGCTCGGCCCAATGATCGCTGTGCTGACCGGTTCCAATCTGCGTAAGCAAGTATATATCTGGCCCGGACAAATACGGAACACCGGGATGATTATCGTCGGCTATACGATTGGTCTCTCGTTGACCGGTTCTGCACTGAATCAAATAGCTTATCAGCTGCCCTCTATGCTGCTTATGACTACGCTTCTGCTGCTGTTCTGCGCCGGAATTGCGGTGATTGTATCTAAGGTGTCGGGAACCAACTACAAGACTATCCTGCTTGGAAGTATCCCCGGCGGCTTAACCCAGATGCTGGTGCTGGCCGAAGAGTCGGAGGATATCAATCTTACGGTTGTAACCGTCATTCAGGTGGTCCGGCTGATGATGATTATTATCTGTGTGCCGCTGCTGATCTACAGTCCCTTGTTTGCCAGCCACGCTGGCGGGGGAGAGAATACACCTCTTCTGGTTGAATCTGCGGCCGGGTGGGGAGGGCTATTCCCGAATATCTTTTATTTTGGCGTCGCTTGTACGGTATGCGGAATTGTAGGCCAAAAGATTAAATTTCCCACCGCCTATCTCCTCGGTCCGGCTATTATTACGGCAATTCTGCAGATCAGCGGTCTTCAGGGTCCCGCGCTTCCGGATGCTCTGATCAATGCCGCGCAGCTGATGATTGGGGTATATGTCGGACTGCTGCTCGATCCGCGTAAGCTGAACAATAAACTGCTGACACTATCGCTGGCTGTAGGCAGCGGGGCAGTGCTGATAGCAGGGGCGTATGGCCTGAGTCTGCTGTTCGCTTATCTGGATTCGGTATCATCAGCAACTGCGTTTCTCAGTCTTGCTCCCGGAGGGATGGATCAGATGAGTCTGATCGCGCATGAGGTAGGGGCGTATTTGCCAACGGTGGCGGGCTATCAGTTATTCCGGACGTTTTTCATCTTTTTTGCGGTTCCGCCGTTGTTTAAATTGATCTTCCGGGAGAAAAAACGCAAGACAGCAGTAGTTAGTTAACATAACTATGATTATGTTAACTAACTGCTGCGTTTGGTCAGCTAAAGCGGAATTGAAGTGAAAAGAGAACTTAAAAAGAGAACATAAAAGTGAACTTAAAGCAAAGCTTGGGATGCCCTCCGGGGGCTGTCCCAGGCTTTTTCTGCACATGCAATTGGGGAATTTCTCAAAATGTAAAAATAGTCACATCTTTTAAGGTATCCCGGTGCATATAATCTGTATTGAACAGTGTTTAAAAACATTACAGTGTTAAATTAAATAACGCCTTGTTAAAGGAGTCTTATAATCATGAGTAAAGAAGAGAGACAAGAGCAGGAACGGGAAGCGATGCGCAATTTGATTCTGACAACGGCCGGTGAACTAGTGGCCGAGAAGGGGATTGGGCAGTTGTCTATCCGCAAGATCGCTGAACGGATGGAGTATTCCGCCGGAATCATTTATCACTATTTTCAGGGAAAGGAGGATATAGTGGAGCAGCTGCTTCAGCAGGGGTACAGGGAGTTGATGGGCGGACTAACAGCCGGATCAGACACTGTGCGGAGTGAAGTATCGGCTGAGGATAACTTAAGCCAGTCGCTGTCACAGTTTATCCGGATGACCACCGCGGAAGGATCACAGTACCGGAATGTGATGCTTAATGATTCGCCTGCTGTACTTAACCATACTGCAGTACTGCATAAAGGGGCTGCACTGGAGCGTAATGCGATCAGCATGCTCTGCAGGACTCTACGCCAATTCAGAGGGATGGCAGCCCGCAAAGAGGAGGGAATTGAACTTACTGCCCAAGTGATCTGGAGTGCGGCATTTGGACTGATCATGAGGCTGAGCGTCGAGAAGAATCTGCCGGAGGAGCAGAAGGAGGCGCTGATTGCCCGGCATATCGAGGCAATGCTGCTTATTGCAGGGAGTCGGGAATGAGTTTTTACGATTATTCGGCTAAGGGGTAGAAGGCGATGGGGTATAGACGGTCAGTTGGCATTTTAACGGGATTAATTATTATCCTTGCGATAGCCGCGTCGGGGTACGGATTACTGTCAGGTCACGGACCGGGGGAGAGAGGGAGTTCTGAATCCTTTACCTCAATCCGGGGTGAGAAGGTCGAATTATATGGTAGTGGAATCTATAAAAATGATTCAATTTCCGTCGTTGCCCAGGCCAAAGCCCAGGATGGAGTTACACTGGTACTGGGGGTTCCCTTGCTGCTCGTTTCACTGGTTATGAGCTTCAGAGGGCGGGTCAGAGGGCGGCTGCTGTTAGCTGGAGCCTTGGGATATTTTACGTATACTTATGCGTCTTACAGCTTCCTGTCTATGTACAATAACCTGTTTCTAATCTATGTAATATTGTTCTCATCCAGCTTATTTGCATTTATTCTGACTCTGCTGTCATTAGAGAAGGAGAAGGTAGAACGTTTCTTTAGACCAAGTTTACCGGCACAAAGCATAGGTGTATTCCTGCTTTTCACCTCATTAATGATCATGTTGTTATGGCTGGGCAGGCTCGCTGGTTCTTATCGCCAAGGGATAGCACCTGAAGGATTGGAGCATTACAGCACATTGGTGATTCAGGCACTCGATTTAGCCATTGTTGTTCCGCTATCTTCAATTACCGGGGTACTGCTCATTCGCAGACGGCCTTATGGTTATCTGCTTGCTTCTGTAGTCATAGTAAAAGCTGCGGCCCTGCTAACCTCCATCACTGCCATGATCATTGGGATGCTGAGGGCGGGAGTAAGTGTATCTACAGTAGAGCTGATAGCGTTTCCTGCGTTTAATTTAGGTGCTATTGTTTGTTTATACCTTGTATTAAGCAATGTACAGGAACCGGGATAGTCTTCAAACCCATTTACCATAGATAAGGAGCGGCGGATAATATGAGTAATAGAACACTGATTTTATATGCAGGCAAGTATGGATGTACCGAGAAAGCGGCATTTCTGTTGAAATCGAGGCTTGGAGAGGCTGAGGCTGTGAATCTAAAGTATGCCAAAGTGCCGGCGCTGGCTGCCTATGACACGGTGATTCTGGGCGGTTCCATCTACTACGGTACAATCCGTAAAGAAATGGCGGCATTCACTTCCAAAAACGTACAGGAGCTGTCGGGTAAGCGGCTCGGGTTGTTCATCTGTGCAGGGATGACAGGGGAGAAAGCGGAGCAGGAGCTTCAGCAAGCTTATCCGGAGGTTCTGTACAAGAAGGCACTTGCCAAGGAAATCCTGGGCGATGAGATTTATCCGGAGAGAATTTCAGCACTGGACAAATGGGTTCTGCGGATGGTCAAGGGGAAAGGGAATGGAGCTGGATTATCGATGAATAAGCTCGAAGGATTCGCGCGTGCAATGACAGTGAGTTAGATTGGCTACAAGCAAACGGCAGGGGCTGGAATGATACAGTTTCTGTAAAAGAGCGGCAGCTAAGGGAATTGATCCTGTGCAAAGAGCTGCCGCTGCATTGATTTTGGGAAGATATAGCATTCAACTCTATTTAGGGTAACATAAATATAATTATGTTAACTAACAAACTGTATTTATCTCTAAAAATAACAGACCGTCCCCTTATATATTATACTATTTCAACATATGAAAAATTCATAATAGGAAAGCCTTCCCCAATTACTCCACTTAGCTACCTCACTCGCCTGCAAATTAAATATGTACCTATCCAAAAATAGATAGAAAAAGGATGATATTACCACAACCAGCTACAGAAATAAACAGTATTTATTGCGATTAATTAACGGAGCTCTTCCGTCAATTTTGATGCCATTTCCAGTGACCTCAGCGCATGCTGCAGAGAAAGGATGGAGTCCGTACCGTCCTGCAGACATTGGAGTGCATGGCGTAAGCTTTTTTCATAAGGATTGTTAGGAGGCAATGGAATACTCTCTTTGCCTATAGACGTATATGCGGTTAAGCTGGCCTCTATATCCCCGTTCGCATAACCGACCTCGTGGAACACCAGCTTCGCCTGATCGAAATAAGCTTCATAACCGACGGTAAAAGGATAAGACTCCGGCATCTGAGAAGAGACAATCAGCTGTGCGCTCACCTCAGATTGAAGGAAGGAAGCATGCACCAATGCTTCACCGTCTTTAGCTCCAGAGGTACCCCAGACCGCAGAAGGTGCAGGTGAATCCAGCAGCCATTCGATGAAATCCAGATCATGAATCATCAGATTAGCTGCGATCTTGGAGAGGCCCAGGTCCCCCCATAGCGGTGCCGTTTCCCGGCGCAAGGTGACTTGCAGCAATTTGCCGTATGTAAGCTCTTGAACTGCCTTATATAAGTACTCATAGGCATAATCGAATTTGATGAATTGATTGACCAGAATTCTCCGGCCGTATTGCTGTTCAGCCAAGAGCATCTCCCGTGCATCTTCCGGCTCCAGGGCAACCGGCGTTTCGCAAAATACATGCTTCCCGCGTCTCAGTGCCTCCACAGCATAAGTCTTATGAAGCGCAGAAGGCAGACAGATATCTATTACATCCAACCCGGGATCAGACATTATATCTTCTATAGACAATGTGATCTCTACCCCAAGCTCTTCCTTCAGCTTCAGCAGCTTGGCTTCATTTCGTCCGAAGACGACCACACGGTCTGTAGACTCCAGTTGCTTCAAGATCGATGCATGATATGCTCCAAAACCTGTTCCCAATATGCCAATATTCATTTACAGCAGCTCCTTAGATTTGATACATTCATCATAACGTCCTATTGTTGACAACAGAGTGGCAAGAATAGAGTTGTGAAATGATGCGTCTTTGAAATGTAGAAAAAGGAGGGATATGATGCGGCTGCACCGCTTGATTGCAATTCTTTTATTGGTTGAATCCAGGGGCAGGATGAAGGCAGCTGCTCTGGCAGAGGCCCTCGAAACGTCCGTCCGCTCCATTTACAGAGATATTGATGTCCTGGCTGAATCGGGCATTCCTCTCGTTACCACAACCGGGCCGAACGGCGGAATTTCATTGATGGAGGGCTATACGGTGAATCTGCGGCGGCTGCATGGCGAAGAGGTGGTTCAGCTGTTTTTGACAGGGATGGGGATGCCAGCAGGCGGTTCGGGCGAGACCGGTATTCTGCTCCAAAATGCTCTGCTGAAGCTCGAAGCAAGCTTGCCCGCTCCTTACCAGGAGGATATCCGTACCGCGCAGAGCCGTTTTCTGTTCGATGATACACCGTGGTGGAGTGATCGGGCGGCAGTGCCATATCTGGAGGCACTGCGCACTGCGGTGTGGCGAGGCAGACGGATTGAGACGAAGTACCGCAAAATGAATGGAGATCTCTCCTGCCGGAAGCTGCATCCCTATGGACTTGTTGTCAAGCAGGGCGAATGGTATCTGGCCGCTTATTGCGAGGGCGCGGAGGCTGTTCGTACGTTTAAATGCGAGCGGTTTGCCGCGGTGTCGTTAATAGAGGGAACCTATACTATCCCTGAACACTTCTCCCTGCAGGAATACTGGAAGGAAGGAGAGCTTGCCTTCATTAATGCCAGCAAAGCACGGGAAATCTACCCCGTAGTCATCCGCACGCCAGTGCATAATCATGGGATTAGTAAGAGGTTAGAAGTTATGAATACGGAACCAGAGGGGGAATTCCAGATCATCACTGCGAATATGTACGACTATGAGACTGCGTGTGAGAAGGTGCTGCCCTTGCTCGTCCAAGCTGAAATTATGGAACCGGCAGAGCTTCGAAAATACATTGGCAGTCAGGTTCGTATATGGGATAAAATGTATTGTTGAGATTGATATTGTTGTGAAATGGTAACATAATTAATATTATGTTAACTTATTAATAGTGAGTGGTTGTTAAGCAATAGTTCGCGAGTGAATTTATGGTAGCATGTTAGTGTTATAGAGACAGGTAGTCAAAATAATCCCCAGACCTAAGCTTCTCAGCGGGGTCTGGGGATTAGTCATGTCTTAGGCACTTATGTTAGCCTTATTGCCAGCTTCGGCAAGCTCTCTGCTCCGGAGCCTTTTGTGCGCCGTAATCAGGAAAGGCAGACCCAGCGCGGTAGTCAAAGCCAGCGGCACGAATACGGCCGGACCATTCGCCGTACCGAATTGATCGAGCAGCAGGCCTCCCAGAATAGGCGCCATTACATTGCCAAGGTTATTGAAGCCGATGGTGCCGAAATAAGTACCTTTCCACTCCGGATGGGCAATCCGGTCTATCAGCATATCCATCATCGTGAAGAGCAGGACTTCCCCGACTGTGAACAGCACGACACTGAACATAATCAGCGCGACTCCGCCAGGCATGCCAAACAGCAGCAGACTGAGAGCAACGCAGCTATTACCCAGGATCAGAGGAATGACCGGCGGGAATTTGCTGGCTGTACGGACGATCGGATACTGCACAATCAGCACCGTTACCGCATTCAGAGACAGCATGTAGGAGAAGAGCTGTTTGCCATTACTGAAATGGGGGTTGTTCGCCAGATATTGCGCCAGTGTTGAACTGAAGTGCCCATATCCCAGCACGCAGAAGATCGTACCGAGCAGAACGGGCAGGAAGACCTTATCCCTTCCGGTGGTGGACAGCGCTTCAAGCAGCTTCGGTGTACGGGCTTCGCCATGAACCGGCAGGCTGGCACGGTGTACAGAGAATTGCAGGAACAGTACAAGTCCATAGGCGATATAGACGATCCCGGCGATCATGAACGGGAATGTGGATTTGGCTGAGCCCAGCTGCAGGCCAATGATCGGCCCGAATACCACACCCAGATTGACCGCTGCATACCGCAGATTGAAGACCAGCAGCTTGTGATCCGGAGGTGTAATATCCGAGAGTAAAGCCCGCGAGGTCGGTTCGAATACTGCACGGCATAGCCCATTTAGCGTATTGACGAGGAAAAAGACCCATAAATGCTGCGCGGCTGAGAAGCCGAAGAATACGCAGGCCCAGCCGAAAACGGAGACCAGCATAACGATTTTGCGGCCGATCACGTCAGATATGTAACCGCCGTAGAAGCTGATCAGAACACCTGCCAGAGAGCTGACGGCTACCGTAAATCCTGTTTGGGTGGCAGTAGCGCCCAGGACTTGTGTCAGGTAAATCGATAGAAAAGGGATACTCATGGAGGTGACCAGCCGGCCAAACATCGTTCCGATGATAATGGTCCAAGCCAGAGGATGAATGTGCCGCAGATGCTGTTTCATAGAATCAGATGTCTCCTAATCGGGTGATTTGAATTTGGCGAATGCTTCTTGATGCTGTATTAAGTATAATTGTATAGATAAAAGGATGAAATAAAAGTGTAAGGATTTCATGTGACTTTTCACCTTTAAAGGAGCCTGGATATATGGACAATAGCAGCATGAATTATCTCTGTTTGACCGCGGCTTTAGACCCGGCTTTCAGTATACAGCAGCCCATTCCGGTCACTATTGAGCAACTAACCGGCATCCTGTGCTGCACGCCGCGCAATGTAAAGTTTATTCTGCGGAAGCTCGAAGAACAGCAATTGATCACATGGATACCCGGCAGAGGCAGAGGGAATTATTCGCAGCTGACGTTCCTGCGCAGTGTGGACGAGGTGCTGGAGGAGAAGTTTCAGGACATGGTCCATAAAGGCCGGATTAAACCGGCGATCGAGTTAATTGGCCAATATCAGGTGAACGAGCCGCTTAAGGAACGCCTGCTGGCAGTACTCGACAAACAAATGGGCTTCTGGAGTGAGCCGGACTCCACATCCGGGCAGGAGGTGCTGCGGATTTCCCGTAACCGCCCGATGGAGAAGCTGGACCCGGCGATGGTGTACACAGCTTTTGAAACCTATTTGCTGGGGCATATTTGCAGTACATTAATTACCTATGATGCAGAGAATGGCAGCTTTCTGCCTGGGCTGGCGCATACTTGGGAGGCCAATCCGGACAGTACAAGTTACCTGTTCTATTTGCGTAAGGGGGTAAGGTTTCACCACGGACGGGGGATGACTTCACGGGATGTCAAAGAGACCTTGCAGCGTCTGACCGATCTGAATAGTCCGGCGATCAGCCATTTTAAGGATATCTGTCATGTCGAGCTGGAAAGTGATTATCGAATCCGGTTTGACCTCGTGCAGCCCAATACCTTTTTTCTGCATCTGTTCAGTTCAATCTATATGTCTATTCTGCCTTATGATGTGGATTTCGCCGCTAATCCGGTAGGGACGGGGCCATATCAGGTACTGGATCTGAATGAGGATGTACTGGTGCTCGGTGCATACGACCTCTATTACGGAATCCGCCCACTGCTGGACCGGGTAGAAATCTGGTATTTACCGCATTTGGGATCGAGTGTCCGCCAGTATCAGCTTACGGATGCCGGGCACAACCCGCTTCCTGCCGGGGAAGAGCAGGGCCATAGCATTGATTACCCGGCCTTGGGCTGCCGCTATATCCTGTTTAACTTTAGAAGAGAAGGACTTCACCATCAGCAGGCTGTACGGCAAGCGTTACGGATATTGTACAATCAGCCGGCCATGATCCGGGAGCTCGGGGGCAACCGGATTATGCCGGCGGACAGCTTTTTACCCTGGAAGAGTAATCAGCAGGAGTTCAGAGAGCCATTGCTTGAGGAAGCAAAAGCGCTGCTTCAGGCTGGCGGCTACGGTGGAGAAGTGCTGACGATTGCCTACCGGAGCCGGAAGGAGGATCAGGAGGAGGCTATATGGCTGCAGGAACGCGGCGGGAGGATCGGACTTAAGCTCCAGCTGCATCCTTTGACCGAATACGATCTCGCAGATATCATGGGCTATGCTGACTTGCTGATTGCCGAAGAGGTGCTGGAGGATGACTGGCAGTGGGGGATGATCAATTATTTCCGCAATGAGTCGAACTATCTGCATGATCTGCTGCTGGATCGTCAGAAACTGGCGCTGCAGCGGGTACTGGAGCATTTCTCCCGACTGCCTGCTGAAAAGCGGGCGGAGCTGCTGGATCTGGCAGAAGACCAATTGCGCGACAACTGCTGGGTGCTCTATGGCTGCCATATGAACAAAAAAGCGCAGCTTAGCCAAAACCTGTTCGGACTGCAGACCGGCTCTTTCGGATTTCTGGATATTTCGAAGCTATGGGTTAAATCGGGATTCCAGTAATTCAACCTCCAACTCACCGCAGCTGATAGAAAATTGCCGCATGGGGTAAATAGATACATAGACCACGGCGGGAGCCGTACGAAATCAGCTGCGGAGGCGTCTGCCGGATTTCGGTATATGAGCTTAAGGAGGCTGCCGGATAATGGAGCAGACAAACGAAAGCATAAGAAGCTTAATCAAGAAGGGCAATAAATCCTCAGGCTCGGCTGCTATCGGCAATACAGGGATTGCCATCGTTAAGGGAATCGCTTTTGCACTGACAGGCAGCGGTTCAATGTTTGCCACAATGATGCATTCGATTGCCGACGCTGTGAATCAGATGTTTGTATTTACAGGCAGTGTGCTGGCTGAGAAAAGACCGACACGCCGCTTCCCGGACGGTTTCGGCCGGGTGATTAACCTATTCTGTATGGTGGCCGTAATTGTCGTGACCATCATGGCGTACGAGACAATGCATGAAGGTTTCCATCTGCTGAAGCATCCGGCTACGGATTCGCAAGGCTACTGGATCAATGTGCTGGTACTTGTGCTGTCGATCGCGGCAGACGGATTCGTCTGGGTTAAGGCGATGAATGAGGTGCTGCATGAATCACGGGTTGAGGCCAAAGGGCTGGGCAAGTTCACGGCTTCCCTCAAAAATGTGAAAAGAGCCGCCCCGCCTACCCGGCTTGTCTACTATGAGGATCTGGTCGCAACAAGCGGCGGCCTGCTCGCCATGATTGCCATTCTGGTTACCGCTTTTACCAATTTCAAGCTGCTGGATGGTGTGAGCAGTATTCTGATTGCCTTCATGATGATCGGGGTGGCCTTCCGTGTAGGCTACGACAACATGGTCGGGTTGATCGGTGTGGCTGCACCGCCGGAGATTGAGGAGCGGGTGGCGAAGATTATTTTTGATGACCCGTGGGTGACGGATATTTATCAGATGCGGATTCTGCAGGAAGGGCGTTATTATCACGTCGAAGGACTTATCGAGCTGAAACGGGGAATGACGCTCGCCGATGCCGATGACATTAAGTTCAAGGTAAGGGACAAGCTGCTTGCAGACCCGCATATTTCGGATGTGACGCTCGGCATACTCGAGGATAACGGAATTCAGAACTGGGTACCGCAGCATGAGCTGCAATGAGTCTCTGCTTAAGCTGGAACAGGAGAGAGGGTTTACTTGAAGAAACGGCTGCTTCCCCTAGGGGACAAGCAAGCCGTTTCTTTGTGCAGGAGAAGCCGGGATTAGCTCAGACCGCTGCCTGCTGCTTGCCGTCACATTTCTTGCAGACGGTGAGCTTCTCGCCCGCAGGACCTTTTCCGAAATACAATAGCTTAATACGGGTGCTCCCGCAGATCGGACAGGTGCCTCTTGCTCTGGAAGGAGTGCGCCAGAGTGCTTTGCCGCGCTTGTTTTTGGCCATGATACGTCCCACCTTTGTAATGTATACCCCTATCATATGCCCAGAGGGAACTTACGGTTCGGCCGGAGCTAAAATCATTTGAAGGGAAAGGGCGTCCGTTGAAAAAGGGGCTAAATTGGCCGAAATATGCCCCGAAAAAACAGCGTATAACATAAATTATACGCTGTTTCAGTTCTGAGGGACTTTTATATGAATTCAGGCACTAGTGATCAGCTCAAATAGAGTCAATTTAATAGAAAAATAATATATTAATGCAATATAATCCCATTCGCGAAATTTGCTCAGGCTTTCATGGTTTCTGCACTCTGAACGCATGCTATAATAATTGGAAAACAAATGCTGGAGGTATTGTATTGGCACATAGCAGCCCGAAACATAAATGGAGATCGGACAAGCTGTCTCATCTGGGGTCATCAATTTTTGCTGAGGTGGCCGCTTGGAAGGCGGAAGCACGAAAGTCTGGACTGGAGGTCATTGATCTAGGGATTGGCAGTCCGGACCGGGCTCCTCTGCCTGAAATCCGTCATGCCTTAAGCGAAGCAGTGCTGCGGGAGGACAGTTATTCGTATCCGGCTTCCAAAGGAAGCGATGCGTTCCGCAAGCAGGCGGCCAAATGGATGAAATGGCGTTTCGACGCTGAAGTGGACCCCAATGAAGAAATCGTAGCCCTGATGGGTTCGCAGGACGGACTGGCACATCTCGCACTTGCGGTCTGCAATCCTGGGGATCTGGCGATTGTGCCGGACCCCGGCTATCCGATCTATTCAGGATCACTGGCTATAGCCGGCGTTAGAGCCTGGCCGCTGCCGCTGCTGGAAGAGAATGCGTTCCGGCCCGATCTGGAGAGCATCCCTGATGAGGTATGGCGTGAAGCGGTATTTATATTACTCAGCTTTCCCGGCAACCCGATATCTGTCACGGTAGATCTAGCTTATATGGAGCGGTTAGTGGAGCTTGCTCATAAATGGGATGTGCTGATCATTCATGACCTGGCCTATTCGGAGATGGGCTTCGATGGCTACCGGCCCGTCAGTATCCTTCAGATCCCCGGAGCGCTGGATACGGCCGTTGAATTTCATTCCTTCTCCAAAAGCTTCAATATGGCCGGCTGCCGCATCGGCTTCATGACGGGCAATGCTCAGGCCGTCGGAGCGCTGCGGGAGCTGAAGAGCAATGTGGATTACGGTGTCTTCGATCCCATCCAGGAAGCGGCAGTCGCAGCGCTGGAGCAGGCGATGACTTCCGGACCGGAGCAGGGAGTGGCTGCGCTGTATGAATGCCGCAGGAATGTGTTTGTGGAAGCCTTGGCACATGAAGGCTGGAGTGTGCCATTGCCGGAAGCAACGATGTTTATCTGGGCAAGGCTGCCGGAGACCTATGGGGTGAACGGTGAAGCGGGAAGATCACAGAGCTTCGCCCATGAACTGTTACTGAAGACCGGGGTAGCGGTGATTCCCGGAAGTGCTTTTGGCAGTCAGGGAGAGGGTTTCGTCAGAATAGCGCTGGTTGAGGATGAAGAGCGGCTTCTGGAAGCCGCCCGGAGGATAGGGGAGTTTCTGCGTACGAACGTTTAAACTTCGCGTATGTTACTGATATTCTTGTGGCAGGGCAACGGCTAAGAAATGGTGTTCAGTAGGAATCAGCGCGGTTCCATGATCGATGGTTATATTGCCGAAGTATGGATACTTTGAACCGCTGTTGATCATCCCCAGCAGTGCGCCGGTATCGGAATGGTTGATCGAGATATAGCTATTCTTGTAAATGGCGAATACAGCCTTGCCAACGTGCTGCAGGTGCTCCACCTTGTCTGCCGGATGATCGAACGCAACGACATTGCCGTTCGCAATATTGATTCCGCTAATCTGTGTCTCATGCTGGAAGAAGGCCATTCCGTTCGCGGGACCGGCCAGCCAGTTGCCGAAGCTAGCATAGCTTGTGGGGGCCGTATCGGTATCCGCTCCACGCTTAAAGCGCGTAAGAGTATATCCATCCTGGTCGAGATTGCCGTCTGCCGTATAAACATAAGAGTTCTGGATGGAGGTAGCGGCACTCCCCAATCTGGAGATGTCGTCCAGCAGATTATAGTTTTCCCGGCCGGAAATCTTGCCTGTAGCGGGATTCAGTTGTACCAGAGTCAGCTGGTAACCCGGCACGGCCGTTGCAGTATTCCCCGCTGCAGTCTTTGCCTGCTCACGGAGTAATAGTTGTCCATTCTGATAAGTTACATAACTATATAACCCCTCAATTCTCCACAGCCGCTTCCCGGTAGCCGGATCAAGGCCGTAGAATTGGGTGCGGATGTTATCGACCGTGCTGGAAACGACGAACACACCTGAATATTCTCCATAAATGGTCCCCGCATACATAGGAATATTCTTATTCTCCCATACTTTCTTTCCGGTAACCGGTTTATAGGCCGCGACAACGCCGTACTCATTGGCAAAATAGATTTTTCCGTTAATCAGGCGGGCCTGTGCTCCAATCTCTATAGGCCGCTCCGACACCTTAACCTTCCAGATCAGCTTTCCGGTTGCAGCGGACACTTTGACGAGCTGTTCCTGATTGTCGATGAAGAATACGGAGTTATTCGTGACGATTTGCGGATGCGCCCCTTGTTTATAGGACCACTGAACTTTGCCGGAGGCTATATTTTTGGCGTAAAGCGTATTGTTGATGTCTGAGTAGTAGAGAATTCCGTTCATAATAGGCGGCTTGCTGTCATACATGCCCATGCCATCCGTGGCTACTTGCCACTTCAGCGGCAGCAGCTTGTCTTTGGAGACCTCAATGACTGCATTGTTCGCGGAAGCAGCGTATACAGTACCCGGCAAAAGTTCTGCTGAAGAGAGAGCGGTGACGGATGAGAGCAGGGAAAGGGCGAGTATGCTGGTGAGGATGGATTTCATTGGCGGCATCTGAGTCATCTCCTTGATGTGTCTTGTTCTAAATAGTAAGACGCCGGGAGCAAGGATTGGTTGCTAAAATAAGGAAGACAATATTGTAACCGGAGGTAAAGCCACAACGATAACCATAACCATAACTACAATCATAACAATAACGTAACATAACATACATTATGTTAACTAGGTAATTCGCTGAGTGGTATTTAGGGTAATAAGGAGCAACTACAGTTATCAGGAGGTTGCCTTTATGGGATTCAATTTCGGAGGCTTTGGCGATAAAATACAAGGATTAGTGGATACATTCAAAGACGGCGGAGTCGGTGAGCTGCTGCAAAAGCTTCCGCTAGACCAGCTGCCTGTCGATCAATTGCTGGAGAAGCTGCCGCTGGATCAACTGTTGTCGGGTTCTTTTCTGCAAAAGTTCACACCGTTCGAGTCACTGACCGAGCTGTTACAGAGTGGCGGGTTCTCTGCAGGATCAGCAGAGGAGCTGAAATCGCTGCCGCAGGATCAGCTGAACGAGCATGTCACGAAAACTACCTCCTTCAGCTCACTGAAGGACATGCTGGTCAAAGCGGCGGAGTTCTATTCCCAGCGGAAGTAGCGCGTTTATCTCCATAATTAGACCAGCAGGAACCAGTCTAATTCAATAAAACAGCGGCAGCTCCGGATGTATATCATCCATGGCTGCCGCTGTTTTCATTATGTGATTTCGTATTTTAACGTAATCTTTATTGCTTGAGCCAGGCCGTTGCCAGCAGCAGGGCCCCTTTTTTGGCATGGGTCTCTGCCAGGGCGTTAAGCATCACGAAGTCGTGGATGATGCCCTGGAACCGCACTGCCGTAACCGGCACTCCTGCTTCGCGGAGTTTGGCGGCGTAGGCTTCGCCCTCATCCCGCAGCACATCTGCTTCGCCGGTGATGATTAAGGCTTCCGGCAGACCGCTCAGCTGCTCCAGGCTGGCCCGCAGCGGGGACGCGGTAATCTGTGCCCGCTCCTCCGGATCAGTGGTATACTGATCCCAGAACCATTTCATGCCGGTGCGCTGCAGGAAATATCCTTCGGCGAACAGGTGATATGATTCTGTATCAAAGGCAGCATCGGTCACCGGATAGAACAGCAGCTGCTTGGAGATTGCCGGACCGCTGCGTTCCTTGGCCATAAGTGTGATGGCCGCAGTCATATTGCCGCCAACGCTGTCTCCGGCAACGCTAAGCTTGGACGCATCCAGCCCGTAAGTGGAGCCTTCTTGGGCAATCCATTCCAGTACAGCGTAGATTTCTTCAATGGCTGTAGGGTATTTGGCTTCGGGAGAGAGGCTGTACTCCGGGAAAACGACGGCAGCTTCGGCACCGACGGCCAGCTCGCGGATTAAGCGGTCATGCGTATGGCTGTTGCCGAATACCCAGCCGGCTCCATGAATATAGAGTATGACCGGGAGAGAAGTAGAAGCGGAGCCGATAGGACGGACAATTCGTACCTTCACCTCACCACCAGGTCCGCCGGATACCGTCAGATCCTGGATTTCGGCTTCGGGCTTGAATATTTCACTGGATTGGACTGTATTTACCGTTTCGCGGCCTTTCTCAGGCCCAAGGTCGGGCAGAAAGGGAGGCTCGGAGTTGTCATCAGCGAATTTCTGGGCTGCAGGTTCGAGAACAATCTTCTTGTCTTCTGGCATGGTTTACAGTCTCCTTCTTAGATCTAATTTAGGTCAGGCTCTCCTTCATCCATAACCATCTGACACTTTTCTGAAACGTAAAGCGAACGGAAGCTCTGGTCAAGGGCTGGAAACTCCGCCGCTTATATATAGATAAACAGGCTGCATCCTCAAATAAGGAGGAGTGCAGCCTGTTTCTTATAAGCGCCCTTATAATGCGCGCCGGGAAATCTTTTCAGCATCACTGGCTACAGGAATATTTCCTGCACGTTTACGTCCCTGTCTTAAATAATCCACCAGAACAAACAACAGTGTAATCAGCAGTGGATACATGATCGCCCAGCCTGTAAACGGAAACACGGCTAACGTAGCGGCAAAAGAAATCCAGCTGATCGTTACGCCTGCCCGGCTGCCACGCAAGAGGCGGATTCCTGCAGCACAACCGCCAATATAGGTGAGGATGAAGGTGGCATTGGGAAATTTAATCAGTGTCGTAATCGAGAGCAGGCCGCTGCCGTAGAGCGATAATACTGCTGTGAAGCAGAGGGTCAGGAAGCCGATCGCTCCCACAGGTGTCTGATAGCGGTCTGATAAGCGGCCCATCCATTTCGGGGCATAGCTCTGCCGTGACAAGGCATAAGCTACGCGTGATGCAGCGCTTGAATAGGCGATGATCGTCGCCGTACAGATGAAAAGTCCGGTGAGTCCGGCAATGAATCCGCCCCAGGCTCCAAGCGGCTGGCTGATGATCCAGACCAGTGAAGAGTCGGCACCTCCGCGCAGATAGCTCTGCGTACCGACTGTAGCGAGTGCCGAGAGGAAATAGAGGACTCCGACAATGACCGCAGCGATGGTGACACCCTTGACCGCAGCGCGCTGCGGGTCCTTGAATTCTTCAGACAGATGTGAAACGGCCTCCCAGCCGATGAAGCACCAGAAGAGAATCGCTGCCGCCTGCCCAACGCTCATCCAGCCATGCGGAACAAATGGGGTGAAGTGAATACTCTCCATTCTTGGCAGAGCCGCAGCAAAAGAGAAGACCAGTACGGCAACAATCGCGATAACCACGGCGATCTGCACTTTACCGGCAACCTTCATGCCGATCCAGTTGACAATCAGGCCAATGGCCAGCATTCCTGCAGCGATGGCAATTCTGGCCGGATCGCCCCAGCCCATGGCGGCTGTCATATAGCCCGCTCCGGTCAGTGCAGCGACAGGACCGCCAATCGGCACGGACATGAGGAAGAACCAGCCAACCAGTGCGCCTGCCTTCGGGCCGAAGGCCAGGGTGACGAAATGGGATACCCCGCCGGCATTAGGGAATTTGGCCGAGAGCAGACCCATGGACAGCGCAAGCGGGAGAATCAACAGGGTCATGAATCCCCAGGCCAGCAGCGAAGCGGGACCAGCCATCTCCGCTGCCAGTCCGGGTACGATTAACACACCTGAGCCGAGGACGGCTCCTATGTACAGGGCAATAGCCTGCGGCATCCCGATATTCCGTTGTAATGATTTATTTTCCTTCATATAAATAGTCCCGCTTTCCTTGTATTTAAATATAGAGTATCAGATAATAGATCCATTGGAAAAACGGAATTATCGAATGGAATCCATTCGAATAACCGATAGGTTGAAGGAGGTACTATGGAGTCTAAGCATCTGTTCACCTTTCTCGTTGTAGTTGAGACCGGCAGCTTTACCCGCGCAGCCCAGAAGCTTGATTACGCCCAGTCCAGCATTACCGCACAGATTCAGGCGCTGGAGGCAGAACTGGAGCAGCCCCTGTTTGACCGGATCAGCAAAAAGATCATTCTCACCGATGCCGGCCGCCGCCTCCTGCCGTATGCCCAGGAAATCTCCAAGATGCACACGATGGCCGAGAACGCTCTGCGGTCGGAGACGGAAATATCCGGTTCGCTGCGGATTGGTGCACCTGAATCTTTGGCGGCCTTCCGCCTCCCGGGGATTATTAAGGAATTCCGCAGCCGGCATCCGCAGGTGCAGATTACGCTGAAGCCGGGAGCCTGCTGGGAGCTGACGGAATTCGTCCGCTCAGGAGAGCTTGATCTGGCCTTTCTTCTCCAACCGGAGACGGAGTATAAGGAGATGTACTGTGACACGCTGATCCATGAAGCGATGACGCTGGTCGCTCCACTGGATCACCCGCTGCTGGAATTGGAAGAAGTAGAACCGCTGCATCTTAAAAATGTAACGATTCTGCATACGGAAACAGGCTGCACCTATCGTACCTTATTTGAGCGCCATCTGAACAGCCATGGAGTGTTCCCAGATCCGAATCTGGAGTTCTGGAGCATTGAAGCGATCAAGCAATGCGTAATGGCAGGACTCGGTATCTCATTCCTGCCGATGATTACGGTCCGCAGGGAATTAGCGGAAGGCAAGCTGGGCCGGCTGAACTGGAATGATGATTCCCAGCGGGTGGCAACCCAAATTGCCTATCACAGCAAAAAGTGGAAATCCCCGGCGTTAAGTGAGTTTCTTGGAACGGTACAGAAGCATGCTGTAATGTGGAGGGAAGAGGAGGAGCACAGGGCATGAATGAGCCGGAGCTTGAATATGAAGAAGAGCTGGATGCCTTTCTGATCTGGATGAAGGACGCCGGCTACACAGCATATACCCAGAAATCCTATCTTGCTGATGCACGGGAATTTCTGGGCAGTCTGAATGGGCGGGAGCTGGGTACTGTCAAAAAACTGCAGGTTGTCTCCTATCTGACTTCTGTGCGGGAACGCGGGGTAAGTGATGCGACACGTAACCGCAAGCATGCCTCAATAAGCTGCCTCTTCAAGGCACTGACGGAGCTGGAGCTGCTGAATATCAACCCGGCCGCCGGAATCAAGAAGTCCAAGACTGAAAAAAACCGTGAGCCGGTCTATCTGGATGAACAAGACCTGCAGCGGTTTCTGTCAGCGGTAGACGGCAAATACAGAAGCCGCAATCTGGCTGTTTTTTTGCTGATGTCGTATATGGGTCTGCGGGTAGGAGAAGTACATACGCTGAATCAGAGTGATTATAATGTAGAGAGACGTTCACTGCGTGTCTTCGGCAAAGGACGCAAATGGCGCAATGTCCCGGTTCCTGAGGATATTGCCCCGTATCTTGACGAGGCGCTGAAGGACCGTCTTAATCCTTGGCACAGCAAGGAGGAGGCGATGTTCATCTCGCAAAAAGGCCGCCGGCTCTCCATCCGCGGCATCCAAGGGATTGCTGCAGATACATTCAGCCGCTTCCAGAGTGAAGTGCCTTTGTCCCAGCGCCGGCCGTACTCCAGCCACAAGCTGCGGCACTCCTTTGCCACCATGCTGCTGCGTAAGGGAGCGGATCTGCGCACGGTGCAGGAGCTGCTGGGCCATTCCTCGATCCAGACGACCACTGTATACACACATATTACGAGCCGTGAGAAGGAAGAAGCTATGTCCAGACTGCAGATCGGCATGCCGTATAAGACAGGCAGCGGTGACTCGTGAACCTGGGGCTAACAGCGTCAATACACACTATGAACTTTTGTTCAAAACATAACGCATAAATCACACGGAATGTGCATTTTTATAATGACAACACCGCCGTGAATTGCTACCATGAGAAGGGGTTATTATTCAGGGTAGAAGGCGGAGAGGGACAAGCCTCGAAGTCGTAGACACAACGATTAGACCATGGATGAAAGATATTGATAAGCTGGACAGCAATTCTGACTTTAATTGGTTAACGCGTCTGTGCACGTCTGATGGTAAGGCGGGCTGGAGAAGAAGCAGAGTCTGAATCTTGAATCTCTTCCTATAAGTAAAATAGCCGCCAATCCTCAGAGGATTGGCGGCAGGCTTGTCCACGCACGGAGATTACAGCTCCAGCTTGGCAATCTCACTTTTGAGCTTATCAGCGGATTGCTGGAACAGAAGCTGTTCTTCGTCACTGAGCGGAAGATCAAGTACTTCACGCACGCCGGAACGGTCTACGACACATGGAGCGCCAAGGAACACGTCTGATACGCCGTTGTAGTTGTTCAGCAGTGTGGAGACATTCAGGACGGAGCCTTCATTGTTCAGGATGGACGCAACAATCCGGTCCAGTGCCAATGCGATGGCATAGGAGGTAGAGCCCTTGGCATCTATGATCTCGTAGGCGGCATTCTTGGTGTCCTCAAAGATCTCATCACGTTCCGCTTCATCGAAGCCCAGGTCAATTCCCGCGACATTGGCGAGACTCCAGACCGGCAGCTCGGAATCGCCATGTTCACCGATGATTTGTCCATGAATACTGCGCGGATCGATTTCCTTATGAAGCCCAATCAGGTAACGGAAGCGGGCGCTGTCCAGTACAGTACCGGAACCGATAACCCGTCTGCGGTCGAAGCCGCTGATCTTCAAGGTGGCATAGGACAGAATATCGACCGGATTTGTGGCAATCAGCAGGATAGCGTGATGATTGTATTTCGTGATTTTTTGGATGATATCTTTGAAGATCGAAATGTTCTTGCGCAGCAGGTCGATCCGGGTTTCACCAGGCTTCTGGGAGGCTCCGGCAGTGACGATGATGATGTCGGCTTCCTTGCAGTCCTCATAGGTGCCGGCCCACAGCTTCACACCGCCGACAAATGGCATGCCATGGTTCATATCCAGCGCTTCACCAAGCGCCTTCTGATGGTTCACATCGATGAGTACTAGTTCGGGCATGCGCTTACGCAGCAGCAGCGTATAGGCTGTCGTGGTTCCGACTGCACCGGTGCCGATCACTACGACACGATTGGGCTTAAATGGGGCCATTGTTAGATCTCCTCCAGCTTTCGAATTTTGAAATATAAGGGTTTATAAGTTAAACGCCATCATTCATCCTTATATTTCTCGCTGAAACGGTACCGTCCTATATAAGGAAGGCAGAGCCGTTTCCACTTGCGGTCCAATCTTATCCATCATAATCTCTAGGGATAGTGTTTTCAAGCTGTCCGCTTTTAATCCATTACCCCAAAACGGGCATGCTAACAATGTATTTCTTATTATCCACTCAACCACTTGACAGGAGCGAATTTCAGAATGGATTTATTCCGCAAAAAACCGCTGGCTATTCCCCAGAATACCGGAGCGGAGAAACTTAGCAAGACACTGGGTGCAATGGATCTGACCATGCTCGGTGTAGGGGCCATTATCGGCACCGGAATTTTTGTAATGACGGGAGTGGCTGCTGCTGAGCATGCCGGACCGGGACTTGTGCTGTCCTTCATCATCGCCGGCTTTGCCTGTGTGTTATCCGCACTGTGTTACTCCGAATTTGCTTCCACACTGCCGGTATCCGGCAGCGCTTATGCATACAGCTATGTCGCCTTCGGGGAACTGCTGGCCTGGATTCTCGGATGGGATCTGGTGCTTGAATACGGCGTAGCCGCAGCGGCGGTAAGCAGCGGGTGGTCCGGTTATTTCCAGGGACTTCTGGAAGGCTTCGGCATTCATTTGCCCACCGCTTTGTCAGGGGCGTATAATGCAGATAAAGGAACCATTATTAATTTACCCGCAGTTGTCATTATTCTGCTGATCTCTTACCTGCTGACACGCGGGGTCAAGGAGACCGCCCGTTTCAATGCAGTGATGGTTGTGATCAAAATCTCGGTGGTGCTGCTGTTTATCGTCACCGGTATATTCTATGTGAAGCCGGAGAACTGGACGCCATTCCTGCCGTTTGGTTTCCATGGTGTGGTGAATGGTGCGGCAACCGTATTTTTTGCCTATATCGGATTTGATGCCATCTCGACTGCTGCCGAAGAAGTGAAGCGTCCGCAGCGCGATCTGCCGATCGGTATTATCTCGTCGCTTGCGATCTGTACCGTACTCTATATCGCCGTATCCTTGGTACTTACGGGGATCGTGCCTTATCAGAACCTCAATGTAAGTGATCCGGTATCGTTCGCCCTGCGGTTCGTTGACCAGAATATGATCGCCGGTCTGATCTCTGTAGGTGCCATTGCCGGGATGACTACCGTGCTGCTGGTAATGCTGTTCGGACAAACCCGTCTGCTGTTTGCCATTTCCCGAGACGGATTGCTGCCGCAGAGCTTGTCCAAGGTCAGCCCCAAAACACATACGCCAGTGCGCAGCACATGGATGGTCGGCGGACTGATTGCCGTTCTTACCGGCTTCGTCCCGCTTGACCGGCTGGCCAATCTGACCAGTATCGGGACCTTATTCGCCTTCCTGGTGGTTTCGCTGGGTGTTATTGTGCTCCGCCGTACGAAAACAGATCTCAAAAGAGGCTTCAAGGTTCCTTGGGTTCCGTTCATTCCGCTCCTTAGTGCGGCAACCTGCGGTTATCTAATGTATAATCTGGGAAGAGAAACCTGGATTGGCTTCCTGATCTGGCTTGCGGTAGGACTGCTAATCTATGGTCTGTACGGATACAAACGCAGTAATTTAAATACGAAGAAATAACGATTAACGGGAAGAGGAGAGAGCATTGTCATCCACAGCTTCAGGTTACAAGGTTCTGAGAAGGGTGCTGCTGCTTCTCCTGACCTTACTTATTCTCTCGGCTTGTTCTTCTGCTCCTGCTCCCGAGCCTTCCCAGCCCCCGCAGCCGACGGAAGCGCCGGAAGAAGGGCAGATGATTACGGTCATCACACCGGATGCCAAGAACGTCGATAATGAGAATGCCCCGAAATATCAGATTCAGACCCGGCTGACAGACTTCAGGCTGCTTAACCCGTCAGCGGGAATAGCCTGGGGTGTCACCAAAAATGAGCTGCGCATGTATATGACCCTTGATAACGGCAAAACCTGGGCCAATATCTCGCCGGCTACGACTGTGCAGTTTCTGAGCAACCCGGTGTATGGCAAAGAGATTTTCTTCACCGATCCCAGCAACGGCTGGATTATACGAAGCTCTTTCGGCACGACCGAGACCGTGGTGCTGCGCACAACAGATGGGGGACACACCTGGAAAGTTTCTGCTTTTCCTGACACCAACACCTTGTCTTCGTTCTACTTCAGTTCACCGTCCCATGGCTGGCTGATGACTTCATGGGATGCCAGCTCCACCAAAGAGAGCAAAGCCTTGTATGCTACGCAGGACGGCGGGGCAACCTGGGCCCTGGTCATGCAGAATGAGCAGTATAATCCGAATCTGCCTAACAATACAATTCCGCTGCCGGGCGTTACGACCGGAATGATATTTAAGGACGGGAGCCGCGGATTCGTAACGCTTCAGACCGGGGCACTGCCTAAGATCTATGTCACCAAAGACGGCGGGGCAACCTGGGCGGCAGGCTCTGAATTTCTGGTCAACGAGAGCTTTGGAGGCTGTGACCGGGTCATTGCCGGTGAACCTGAATTCTTCGGTACGGATCATACAAGCGGATGGCTGTCTGTAGGTTGTCAAAAAGAAAAAGAGGCCAGCATGACCTACAACGGCTATTTCACTGCAAACGGGGGAGAAAACTGGAAGTTTATCAGCTTCAGCCGGCCGGCGTTGACGGGAATTAACCGGCATGTGGCACCTGAATTCCTCAGCTCGCAGGCGGGCTGGTCTTTAGAGGGGAACCTGTTGTACAAGACGATGAATCAGGGACAGACCTGGACGGCACTTCCGGCCAGCAGTGTACTGCAGTCCAAGCTGCTGGAATACCCGGAAGTAGTGAAGCTGCAATTCATCTCGGATGATGTAGGCTGGCTGCTGATCCAGAAGGAAGAGGACCGCAGATCTATCCTGCTGCAGACTACGAATGGCGGAGTGAGCTGGCGGGTTATGTAAAGGTAATTAAGAGGTTGTCCGCATTGGCGGGTAGCCTTTTCTTTTTGATAATACGGCCGCAAAGCCCTCTTAATATAAGGAAAAAACTTATTTAAAATTTTCTTTAAAAATGTGAAAAAAATCACATGACAAACTTTCACTCCTGTGATATATTTAACACATAGAGAACAAGTTCATTTTTTCACAAACTTTCATCCCGAATAGGAGAGATTATTATGAAAACATTTGAAACGGATTATATGACAAGAAACCTGCTGCAATTGTGCTACAACTGTGACGATGCTCACCTGTGTGAAACGGAAGAACAATGCAGAGCTTGCTGGGCGGACAACGGTATGCTGCCGGAAGAAACAAGCGAAACCAGACAATTGCTAGATCTCGTACATGCTTAATGTGATCGCCTCTCTTGGTATAATGAAGACCATTTAGGTTCCCGGATATAGGGGGATTTAGGTGGTCTTTTTGGCGTGCTGTCATCACCCCAAGTGAAGATTCTCTCGGAGCAGATGGGGGTGTTACACATTTGTTATGCTGTCTTCAAGGGAAGAGGCATATACATGTAGAGAAGACCTGCCAAGGGCAGGGAATCTAACCAGATGGGAACAAGGGGGAAGAGACCATGGGAACGGGACCGGATCCATCCTGGATGTTTGATTTTACAGGAACGGTATTGCCGATATTCCTCGCTGTAGTCGTGGGGATTATCGCTGTGTCTGCAGGCAGAGGACTGCTTCAGTGGAGCCGGAACAATAATGCCCCCCTGCAGTCCATACCCGCCCGCATTGTCAGCAAGCGCAGCGAAGTCCGCCAGCAGCAGGCACAGGATGAGAGCAGCCGCACCAGCACAACCTACTACCTGACGTATGAAGCGGAGGATGGTGTCCGCAGAGAGTTCAAGGTGGACGGCCATGAATATGGTATGAGTGCTGAAGGGGACAGGGGAGTGCTGACATATCAGGGTACAAGATATCATGGCTTTCAGCGGCGCCCGCATTACTCCACAGCGGAATAGTGAACAGGCTTGTTCATGGATAGTGTGATGTTTATTTGAAAAGTGTTCAGCAGCCCCCCTTGTAACCGTCAGCGGTGGAAGGGGGGGATTTGGGTTGTGCTTGCTTCGGCTCAAAAGCAGGTATTTCATGGTATACAAGGTATTGCTGCAGACCGCAAGAAATTGGGCGGGGACTGTCACCACTTAGGCGAATGCACATACAATACAGCGAGCAGTAAAGAACAACGGATGCTTGGCGTTACAGCTTTGTTCCATAACTGTCAATGAAGTGATTACAAGGAGGAGAACGCGTGGCCGTCATCAAAACGAATTCGGAGGATGTAAGGGTGCTTGCGCGGCTGATGCGGGCCGAGGCCGAAGAGGATGGGGAGTCAGGCATGCTGATGGTCGGTAATGTCGGGGTCAACCGGATTCTCGGCAACTGTCTGGACTTCAACAACATCCGCAGTGTGAATGATATGGTGTACCAGAGCCCGGGCGGCTTTGAAGCCCCGCAGAAGGGGTACTTCTATCAGCGTGCACGGGAGGCCGACATCCGTTTGGCAAAACGCGCTATCGCCGGGGAAAGAACCTGGCCAGCATCAAATGCGCTGTGGTTCTTCCGGCCTGTCGGGGCCTGTCCGGCCAACTGGTACAACCAGCAGAACACCGGCCGCTACAAGGCACACTGCTTCTTCACTCCGACCCAGGTGGATTGCCCGTCATTATTCTAGGTACGCTTAAGTGAATGCTAATTCAAATTTTAGGAGGTTATTCGTAAATGATCGTTCAACCCTACCGTCCCGTTAATTATATGATGGGCAGCAACCCAGCAGGTGGCATGAGCAACATGAACAACATGAACAATATGAACGGCATGGGCCCGATGAATACTATGGGTGCCATGAGCAACAAGGGAAACCTTGGAAACATGGGCACCATGGGTACTATGAGCAGCATGCCGCCGCAGGTCACCAGCGGCAGCCCCATGACGCCAGCCGGAACCGTGGTCTCAACAACTGCACCGGTGTTCGAACAGTCTTATGTGGAGAACATCTTCCGCCTCAACCTTGGCAAGGTCGGCACCTTCTACTTCACCTATGAGAACAACAAAGACTGGAACGCCAAGGTCTATACCGGTGTGCTTGAAGCTGCGGGCCGCGACCATCTGATTATCAGCGACCGGGCGACCGGACAGCGGGTTGTGCTGCTGATGGTAAATTTCGATTATGCCACCTTTGAAGAGCCGCTTGTCTATCAATATCCGGGAGTTATCGGAAATCCGGCGGTTGTACGGAGCTGCCGATAAGCTTTCTGGCCATTTATCCATAGAATAACGCAAAAACGGCTGTCCACCTTTGTTTAAAGGCGGTCAGCCGTTTCTTTTGCTACCGTACGCACATATGCTGTATTTTTCGAGGGGACACGCATGCTTGCTGTTTCACCTAATATATTTATATAATAAAAGTATTATTTATAATCCGTGATTTATGTACTGGAGATGAAGGCATTGGGAAATTGATACGGAAAGGAACAGCTGGCATGATCCAGTCTGACATTTTGAACAAACGAAGGAGGTGGGCCTATCCGCCCGCACAGGAAACGGCGGATAGGAGTATAAATTGAGCGACCCTTTACCCGGTATATTAAATGTAGGTCTTATTATTTTGATTGTGCTGCTTAACGGTTTTTTTGTTTCGGTTGAGTATGCGATGGTGAAGGTGCGCAGCGGGCGCATCGATTCACTGATTGAGGAAGGCAGCAAGAGAGCCCCTGCAGCAAGACAGATCGTTCATAATCTGGATGGTTATCTGTCGGCCTGTCAGCTTGGCATAACACTTGCCTCGCTTGCGCTAGGCTGGCTCGGAGAACCGGCGATTGCTACGATTGTGGGGCCGGTTATTACGAACCTCGGCTTCGGAGAAACAACTGTTTTTGTGGTTTCGCTTATCATAGCCTTTATGTTCATCACTGTTCTGCATATTGTACTGGGCGAGCTTGCCCCGAAGACCATTGCAGTGAATAAAGCCGAGGCTGTACTTCTGCTTGCTGCAGGTCCGATGAATGTCTTTTACCGGATCATGTATCCCTTCATCTGGGTGGTTAACGGCCTGGCTCGCGGGCTGCTGCGTATCTTCCGTCTGACGCCGGCATCGGAGCTGGCTACAGCACATACAGAGGAAGAAATACGCATTCTGATGCAGGAGAGCAACAAAAGCGGATTGATCGACAACACGGAAATGACCCTGGTGGATAATATCTTCGAATTTGCCGACACGATGGCCAGGGAGATTATGATTCCGCGCACGGAAATGATCTGTCTCAACACACATCTGGAGACGGACGAGAATCTTGAAATTGCCTTTGACGGAATGAGAACCCGTTATCCGGTCTGCGACGGAGACAAGGACCATATTCTCGGCTTCATTCATATCAAGGATATGATCCGTGATAATGCGCCCAAGTATAACGAATTGATCCGTCCGATATTGACTGTACCGGAATCGATTCAGATTAGCAGCCTCCTCAAGGTCATGCAGCGTGCCAAGACCCAAATCGCTATCCTGATTGATGAGTATGGCGGTACCTCGGGAATGGTTACTCTGGAGGATATTATGGAAGAGATTGTCGGAGAGATTCAGGATGAGTTCGACGAGGAACGTCCCGGCATCGAGAAGCTGGGGGAGGATGAGTTCTCTATCGACGGCCTGATGCTGATCGAGGAGATCAATGATACGCTCGGAATCCACATGGAGACGGATGATTACGATACGATAGGCGGCTGGCTGTATTCCAAGCTGGAGGTCAATCCTCCGCAAAAAGGCCAGACGGTGGAGTTCGACAATCATTTATTTGTGGTTGAAGAGACGGACAATAAGCGGATTTCCCGGATTAAGCTGCTGAAGGTGCAGTTTCTGACGGAGGAAGCCGGAGCTTAATTACGAGATGACAAGAGCATGGCGCTATTACAGCGCTGTGCTTTTTTTAGTATTCAGGGGCTCTCGTTTTGTCAGCGCTTCCCTTAAGCAAAAACTGTCTGTCCCATTAGACACAATCTACGATTCGACTGGTTTCACCCAGGGTAAGGTTAGTGTAAATAGGTGAAATGCAATATCTTAAAGTTCATGAAAGGAGAGAGGCCTATGGAGCATCATCCGAATCATTACAATGATCTGCTTGTCCTCTTATCTGTTGCTATAGCATTTCTATCGTGCTTCACAGCCCTGGATCTGGCGGAACGGCTGCTCCGTGGCCGCAAGGGGAATCTCTATATTCTGCTTATCTCTGTAGTGCTGGGCACAGGGATGTGGAGTATGCATTTTATCGGAATGCGGGCGATGGATTTGGGAGTTCCGGTATCGTATGATCTGCTGCTGCTTGTGTTCTCGCTGATCATTCCTGTGGCCGCTTCTTATATGCTGTTTGCAATGCTTGGCAACCCCCATACCCGCAGCCGTGTCTATCTGGGTCTTGGCGGCATGCTGTTCAGCAGCGGAATACTGATCATGCATTTCAGCGGTATTCTGGCGATGAAGCTCTCGGCAACGTATGAACAAGGGTTCTTTTCCATTATCCTGTCTATCCTATTCGCCCTTGTTGTCCCTGTAATTACTGCATCCTACGACCCGAAATGGCTGGGGAATGCCTACAATATGCTTAGTGTCAAAAAATTGCTGCTCGTGTTAACCCTGACCGGAGCGTTCACAGGAATACATTATTCTGCAATGGCCGGCGCATCCTTCACAGTAGTAGACTCCTTCTTGTATACAGGGCGCGCTCCGCTCTTGGATGATTCACTGCTGGGCATTATTCTGGGCGGTTCCTTCTTGTTCATTGTGACAATTGTGCTTGGCCTGCTCTATAGGGACCGGCAGCATGTGCTCCGCTTTGCAGCATTTAATGAGCAGCGTTATATGGCCTTGTTCGAGCATAGCCCGGATATGGTGCTGTGTATTGATCCGGCCCTTAAGAAGATCATCAGTGCTAATCCTTCCCTGCGGTATACCACCGGATATGGAAGAGAAGAACTGGGGGAATTCAAGAACATCCTGTACAGTGCCCGGGATGAAGCCGCGGTCAAGGAAGCTGTGCGCAATGCCTCCCAAGGGAAGTCCTCCAAGCTGGAGCTGAGGGTTATCACCAGGGACGGCCAGCAGATGATCTGCAGCGTAACGGTGTTTCCATTGCTTCATAATAAGGAACAGCTGGTCTATCTCGTTGCCGAGGATGTCACTGCCTTGATGCAATACCAGCATGAACTGATTCAGGCCCGGGATGCGGCAGAGAGTGCAGCCAGGATGAAAAGCGAGTTTCTGGCGACGATGAGCCATGAAATCCGTACACCGCTGAACGGAATTATCGGTATCAATCAGCTGCTGGCCGAAGAGATCAGCAAGCCCGAGCATCTGGAGCTGCTGAAGCTGCAGAGTACCAGCAGCCAGGCGCTGCTCCATGTAATGAGTGATGTTCTCGATATCTCCCGCCTGGAAGCAGATGGTCTCGTGTTGAACCAGGAGCCGTTTCAGCTGACCGTGCTGCTGCAGGAGTGTATGGATCTGTTTGAAGTAATTACCAGAGATAAGCAATTGTCGTTTGTGCTGTCGGTAGAAGAGGGTCTTCCCGGCAAGTTCGTGGGAGACATTGCGCGGATCCGTCAGATCCTGGTTAATTTAATCGGCAATGCGGTGAAATTCACTCCTTCGGGAGCGGTTACAGTTACTGTTGAGTCCGCCGGCATGAAGGGAGCTTCTCAGACGCTGCAATTCAAAGTGCATGATACAGGCATCGGCATTCCGCCGGATAAGCTGCAGCTGCTGTTCCAATCCTTTTCCCAGGTGGATGCTTCCCACACGCGTAAATATCCGGGTACTGGTCTGGGATTGGCCATTTGCAAGAAGCTGGTGGAGCTTATGCAGGGAGAAATATGGGCGGAACCGGCGCCGGGCGGCGGGACCCAGTTCTTTTTCAGAATTGTACTGCAGTCGCTGGATTCATCGCCGGAGCTGATTTACAACCAAGAAAATGAAGACAGCGGAGTGCCTGCGGCAACAAAAGCTGTATAATGTAGGGTTTGCCAAGGAGAGAACTTTAATTATATAATTTTAAAGTAACTTATCTTTTATCACGACAGTCCTATGGACAGAAAGGAACTCTCTTTGAGCAAACCGAATAAGAACAATGTCGCGCTTCCCCAGATGAGCAAGCAGGAGAAACGCCGGGCAGAGCAGGAACAGCAGAAGCAGAAAACGAGAATTCTGATCGTGAGTACAGTGGCATTAGTCGTAATTATTTTTGTAGGATTATTCATGCTGGCCTCGAAGGACGGCTCAACCACAGGATATGCTGCGGCTCCCGTTGACTTCAATTACAGTGAAATGGCACGGCTGGGCAAAGAAGATGCTCCAGTCAAAATCGTTGAATTCGGCGATTACAAATGTCCGGCTTGCGCCCAGTTCACCGGGGTGATTAAACCGCAAATCGTTCAGGAGTATGTCAATCAGGATAAAGCAGCCTTTTACTTCGTCAACCTGGCCTTTATTGGTACGGATTCGAGAACAGCCTCACTCGCGGCACTCTCCGTATACCATCAGAATCAAGAGGCTTTCTGGAAATTCTTCGATGCCATCTATGCTAACCAGGGTGAAGAAAAGGTGGAGTGGGCAACACCGGACTTCTTGGTAAGTCTGGCACAGCAATTAGAACTGCCCATTGACTTCGACCTGCTGCGTAAGGATATTGAAGACAAGACCTACGAAAGCGAATTGGAGAGAGATATCCAGCTTGGCACTGACACCGGCATAACCAACACGCCGTCATTGTTTGTCAATGGAGTCAAAGTGAATGAACCTTTTAATATGGAGGAAATCGATGCTCAAATCCAGGTAGCTGCGGAAGCTGTGGCTGGACAATGAATAAATTCTCTGCATTCTGCCGCCGGAATTGTCTCTACTTGGCCTGGTTCGTCTCGGTTGTTGCTGTAGCAGGCAGTCTGTATCTCAGTGAAGTGCTGAAATATGAGCCCTGCAAGCTATGCTGGTTTCAGCGGATATTTATGTACCCGCAGCTGATTTTGCTCGGAATCGCCACTTACCGGGGGGATAAGCGCATTATCCCGTATGTCCTTCCCTTAAGTTTGATTGGCGGAAGCATTTCGATCTATCATTACGCAGAGCAGAAAATTCCGGCACTCAGCAAGGTGCTTCCATGTACAATCGGTGTGCCGTGCAACACGGATTATCTGAATTATTTCGGATTCATCACCATCCCGCTGCTGGCACTCATTGCGTTCGCATTAATCACAATTCTGCTATGGACAGGGCGTAAAGAGGATGCAGCTGAGTAAGAAGCCGTCAGGCAGAATGAAGAGTAACTATTTCCCTTAAATTAAGTGTAAATTATTATGCAGAAACGCTGTAAAATCACGCGATAAAGGGATAATGAAAGAGAATGAAAGATCAAGACATACCGGATCATGGATTTGGTTGTTTTGGTTGTTTTTCATTCTTTTTTCATTTGTTTCAACGCTTTACGGAAGAGGCATTGTAGATTAATATTAGTCCTTGTGAGAAGTTGAATATGCGCTGAATTTTCCGGAAGGAAAAACGGGGGAACCAAACTTGGCCGAGTGCCAACGGGGTGAATCGGAAGCGGGTCAGCAGACTCGAAAACCGTAGGGCTACCACAGCCCGAATCCGCCAGCTAACCTCGTAAGCAATAGTGGGATAATGACCATGCACTCAAGGCATGCGGATCATTTCCGTATGCTTATTTTTGTGCCTGCATTTATGAAATCCACTTATGAAAACAGCGCGCGGTACTGCCGTTTCAACTTAACAAAGAGAGGAACTGTTACTACAATGGTAAGCAAGGTAAAACGACTATTGATCGGGCGTCCGATGAAGTCGAACGAACTCGATCATGAAAAGTTATCCAAGGTGAAAGCACTGGCTGTCCTGTCTTCTGATGCGCTCTCGTCTGTAGCCTACGGAACAGAACAAATCTTAATCGTACTTGTGGCCGCAGGTTTCACAGCTATCTGGTACTCATTGCCAATTGCATTAGCCGTATTGGGCCTGCTGGCCATCTTAATCCTGTCTTATCGGCAGACCATTTTTGCTTATCCGCAAGGCGGGGGCGCCTATATTGTTGCCAAAACCAATCTCGGGGTTCATACCGGCCTGCTTGCCGGCGGCTCTTTGCTGGTGGATTATATTCTTACGGTGGCGGTAAGCGCCTCGGCGGGAACGGATGCGATCACATCAGCGTTCCCGGGTCTTCATAATCATAGTGTACTCATAGCGGTTACTGTCATTCTGCTCTTAACGATTGTCAATCTGCGGGGTGTTACTGAATCTGCTTCATTCATAGCCATTCCGGTATATCTGTTCGTCGTCTCCATCTTTGTACTGATTATCGCGGGAGTCTTCAAGTATGCAACCGGCGGTGCTCATGCCCAGGTTCCTGAGATCGGCTCGGCGGTATCGAACGTCAGTATGTTCCTTCTGCTTAAGGCCTTCAGCTCCGGCTGTTCGGCACTGACCGGGGTAGAAGCGGTCTCCAATGCGATCCCTAACTTCAAAGCACCGGCTGAGAAAAATGCGGCTAAAACGCTGATGCTGATGGGTCTGATTCTCGGGGCTATGTTCACGGGGATTACGCTTTTGGCTTATTGGTACGGTATCATGCCGGACGAGAAAGCAACGGTTGTGTCACAGATTACCGAGTCTACCTTTGGCCGCGGCGGTTTGTACTTCTTCATCCAAGGCATCACCGCAGTAATCTTGTTCCTGGCGGCGAATACAGCGTATTCGGCCTTCCCGCTGCTGGCGTTCATGTTCGCCAAAGATAAATATTTACCCCACGCCTTCATGGTGCGCGGAGACCGGCTGGGATTCTCCAACGGCATTATTTTCCTCGGCGTAATGTCGGCTGTGCTTGTAGCTGCTTTTCACGGTAATACCGAAGGGTTGATTCCATTATACGCCGTTGGGGTATTCATTCCGTTTACCCTTTCACAGCTTGGCATGATGGTCCAGTGGTACAGAACCAAGCCTAAGGGCTGGCAGAGCAAATTCGCTGTGAATACAGTAGGCATGCTCACAACCTTAACCATTACGCTCATCTTCATTATTACTAAATTCTCGAGTGTATGGATGGCCTTCATCTTCCTGCCGCTTGTAATCATCGTGTTCCACCGGATTCACCGCCATTATATGAATATTGCCGATCAGCTGCGTATTTGTCCGGCTACGGATAAACCTTGCATTAAAGGAAGCACAGTGGTTGTACCTGTTGCCGGTGTCACCCGTGCAGTACTGCATTCGATCAGCTATGCGAAGTCATTGACTGAGAATGTAGTGGCTGTATATGTCGGATTCGATGAAGAAGAGATTCACAAAATGGAACAGAAGTGGGAAGAGTGGAACCCTGGGGTGCGCCTGATTGTACTCCGCTCGCGTTACCGCAGCATCATCCGCCCGCTGGTGAAATTCATCGATACGGTGGAGTGGAAAACCGCTTCTACAGACCACATTACTGTACTCATTCCGCAATTTGTTACAAAGCATTGGTGGCAGGCGATTCTGCATAATCAGACCAGCTTGTTCATCCGCTCTTATCTGATGAATCAGAAGGATATCGTTATAGCAACTGTACCGTATCATTTGCACAAATAGACATACCCTTTATATGTAAAACGGCTGTTTCCGCAGGTTGCGGGAATAGCCGTTTTTTGTTATGCGCAGGGTGAGTATAAATGGAATCGGATAATTTAGTTGACATAGAGAATGAGAATCAATATCATCAGTTTATGTGAGGCGAAGGCCGCAATCACCTTTGACCAATAATGAATGTATATACAGGAGGGGTAATTAATGTTTTCGTTCAACCTGCAAAGATCAACAAGCATGAAGCTGGCTATGGCCGGACTCATGACCACGACGTTGTTATTATCCGCATGCGGAAATAACAATGCAGCCAATAACGGGGCTGCGGCAACTACGGCACCTGCAGCAACTGCAGAAGCCACTACTGCACCGGCAGAAACAACAGCTCCAGCGGTAGAGCAAACAGTAACGGATGCCATGGGACATAAAGTCACTGTCCCTGCGAACCCGCAGCGTGTGCTTGCTTCTTATCTGGAAGACTATCTGGTCGCACTTGGCGTGACTCCGGTTGCCCAATGGTCCGTGACAAACGGCACTCAGGATTACCTTGCAGCTGAGCTTAAGGACATTCCAACCATCAGCTATGACCTTCCACTCGAAGCTGTAACCAGCTTCGCACCGGACTTCACTATTGTACAATCGGAAGGTACTGTCCAGAACGGTCTGTATGACCAGCTGAACAAAATTGCACCAACGTATGTACTCGGCGACGAAGTCAGCAAGGACTGGCGCAAATCGCTGCTCAAGATCGGCGAGCTGTTGAACAAAACGCCTGAAGCTGAAGCAGCCATTGCTGCCTATGATCAAAAAGCGGCTGATGCCAAAACAAAAATCTCCGCTGCGATCGGCGATGAGTCCGTTGCCATTCTCTGGCTGGTATCCAAGAACTTCTATATAGTAGATGAAACCCGCAGCAGCGGGGCAGTCCTGTATGGTGATCTTGGCGTGAAGCTTCCGAATCTGGTTACCGAAATTCCTGCTGAGTCCAGAGCAACGTGGAATCCGATATCACTTGAGAAATTGTCTGAGCTGACTGCAGATCATATCATCCTAGTGAACAGTGACGGGGCGGATGCTGCTGAAGTTACGGATGGCGCGATCTGGAAGGGGATTCCGGCTGTTAAGGCGGGGAATGTTCATGAGTTTAGCAGATCAACCAGCTGGCTGTACAGCGGTCCTATAGCTAACTCCAAAACAATTGATGATGCTCTGAGCAGTCTTGTAAAATAAGATGCGTTCAAAATGCCGGTAATCAGCCTCTGCCGGTATAGAGTGTGCAGGTCCTTGTATCCCCGGATACGATGATCTGCACCTTTTTTTAAATGGAGCGATAGATGAGGGCGTTCAGCATAGATTACGCGTTATCTGCTTGTACAAAATTCATATATTTGCGATAATGAGAATGATAATCAATTAGAAGCAAGTAATAATCCTGTTAAGGAGACGGCTTATGGTTTCATCCACACGTTCTAACCTCAATCCTTCTACGGCTGCAGGGGATAAACCCATCAAGTCGCGGCCGGTGGCTGCAGCTACGATACTGCTGCTCGGAATAGCTGTCATCGTCTTCGGACTGATGTTGTCTGTATCGGTAGGAGCAGCAGATATCCGGCTGGCTACTGTATGGGAAGCTGTTGTCCGCTTCAATCCGGAGCTGGCGCAGCATCAGGTCATCCGGGAGCTGCGAATCCCCCGGGCTTTGGCCGGAGCGCTGGTGGGGGCATGTTTTGCTGTTGCCGGCGCGATCATGCAGGGAATGACCCGGAATCCGCTGGCGGATTCGGGGCTGCTGGGACTCAACGCCGGAGCCGGTGTCGGCCTGGCATTGGCTTTCGCCTTTGCGCCTTCGCTGTCTTTCATGTATATCATGATCTACTGCTTCATTGGAGCGGCTGTGGCATCGCTCTTAGTCTTCGGCATCGGTTCGCTGTCCCATAGCGGGCTGACACCGCTACGCCTGACCTTAGCGGGTGCTGCGGTCAGTGCTATGCTGCTGGCGCTCAGCCAAGGCGTCGCCATTCTGTATCACCTCTCCCAGGATATCGCGTTCTGGATGGCAGGCGGGATTGGGGGAGCGAACTGGACACAGCTCAAGATTATGTCCCCCTGGGTTGCAGGTGCGCTTATCGGGTCGCTGGTGCTCTCGCGTTCCATCACGCTGTTAAGCCTGGGAAGGGATGTTGCCGCTGGACTGGGGCAGCGCACACGGCTGGTACAGACCGCAGGGATGATCATTGTGGTCATTCTTGCCGGAGCGGCGGTCTCGACGGTGGGCCCGATTGCTTTTGTCGGATTAATGGTTCCGCATATTACCCGTTATCTGGTGGGGGTGGATTACCGCTGGATCATTCCTTGCTCGGCAGTACTCGGGAGCGTCCTGATCCTCTTTGCCGATATCGCTGCGAGAATGATTAATGCGCCTTATGAAACACCGATAGGTGCCCTGATTGCAGTAATCGGCGTACCGTTCTTCATCTATCTGGCCAGCAAGCGCAAGGGGGAGCTGTAATGAACAGGACCATGTCTGTACCCTCAGTGAAATCGCGCCGCACCAGAGAAGCCGGTATTCTAACGCTGCTTGCTGCACTTATCGTCATTATTTTTATTGTCAGTATGAATACCGGCTTCATGCGCTTATCACCACTTGATGTTCTACATACTTTGCTCGGTGAAGGAACCAAACAGCAGAAGCTGATTCTGTTTGATTTCCGGCTGCCGCGTATAGTGATCTCACTGCTCATCGGGGCGGGTTTCGCAGTATCCGGATCTATTCTGCAAGGCCTGTCGCGCAATGCTCTTGCTGAACCCTCTACCTTAGGGATTAACGCCGGAGCGGGATTCGCAGTGCTGATCTTCATTTCATTTGTCCCGGCAACCACAGCGGGGCCCATCTTTGTTCTTCCGCTGCTGGCGCTGGCAGGTGCAGCGCTTACGGCCACGCTGATCTATTTTCTCTCCTACCGGAGAGCCGACGGACTCTCGCCGACACGGCTGATCCTGATCGGAATTGCCGTAGGTGCCGGCATTTACGCTTTTCAGCTGATCCTGTCGTTAAGACTGGACCCGCAGAATTATCAGTTCGTAGCCATCTGGCTGGCCGGCAAAATCTGGGGCGGAGACTGGCGGTTCGTGCTGGCATTGCTCCCCTGGATATTGATTCTGCTGCCGTTCGCGTTCTACAAAGCCCGGGTGCTTAACGTACTAAACCTGGGGGATGAAACCTCCAAGGGACTTGGGCTGCCGCTGGAGCGGGAACGTCTGCTGCTCTTGGCTGCTGCTGTGGCTCTCGCAGGCGCCTGCGTCTCGGTCAGCGGAGGCATCGGCTTCGTCGGACTGATTGCACCGCATCTCGCCCGCAGACTTGTAGGCCCGCGTCATCAGATCATGCTGCCTGCAGCCGCTCTGATAGGCGCGCTGCTGCTGCTTACCGCAGACACCATCGGGCGCTGGATTCTGCAGCCTACAGAGATACCTACAGGTATCGTGGTGGCGATCATCGGCGCCCCGTACTTTTTATATCTTTTGGCAAAATCTAAGGCTTAACATAGGCATTCATAGGCGAATTATCATGAAAAATTAAAATCCTGAGGAGTGAGTATCATGTCGGAACGTTTGAATACAGAACAGCTGAGTATCGGATACGCAGAGGCAATGATTGTAAAGGGGCTGAACCTGTCACTTCCGACAGGGAAGATTACAGCGCTGGTTGGAGCGAACGGCTCAGGTAAATCGACTATCCTGAAGACGATGGCACGCATCATGAAGCCGAAGAGCGGCAGTGTCATGCTCGACGGCAAATCCATTCATAACCTGTCCACCAAAGAGGTGGCCAAGCAGCTGGCGATTCTGCCGCAGAATCCTACTGCACCTGACGGTCTGACTGTATCTGAGCTTGTGGGTTACGGCCGCTACCCGCATCAGAAGGGCTTCGGAACCATGACGCCTGAAGACCGCAGCATCATTGCTAATGCAATCGAAGTTACCGGTATGACAGAGTTCCACGACCGTCCGATTGACCGGCTCTCCGGCGGACAGCGTCAACGGGCCTGGATTGCCATGGCTTTGGCGCAGCAGACAGATATTCTGTTCCTTGACGAACCGACGACATTCCTGGATATGGCCCATCAGCTGGAGGTGCTGCAGCTGCTGCAGAAGCTGAATGAAGAAGAAGGCCGGACGATTATCATGGTGGTACATGATTTGAACCATGCTTCCCGTTATGCGCAGCATATGGTAGCGATCAAATCCGGCAATGTGATCAGTGAAGGGGCGCCGGTTGATGTAATGACACCGGTAGTTCTGCGCGAGGTATTCGGCATTGAAGCCGATATTGTGCCTGATCCGCGTACCGGAGTGCCGCTGTGCCTTCCTTACGAGCTGGCTGCGTACAAGGCAGCGGGACTATAAGCGCGAGCTGTGCAGGCTAGTGGAGCGGAGAGGGGCAATGCAATGAACGAACTATTGATTAAGGAATTCACCACCAAGTTTGACCTGCATCCTGCGGTACCGGAGGGAGCTCTGCACTCCTTCGCTGCGGCTGAACTGGTGCATGAGCAGGGGATGAGGGCATTTGTAGACACTTACGGGCCGTTAATGAAAGCACTGGACGATAAAGCGGTTGCTGCATATTTCGGCGGCTATCTGTCCAATCTGGCGCTTGCGGTTCAGTATTCAGTCACAGGATTCTCCTTCGTTCCTGAGCTCAGCCTAGCGAATCTGGGGATTCATCTCATTCCGGCAGACGGATATTGCCGGATTGCCTTCTCCCTTCACGTGTGGAAGACAGAGCAGGCTCCTGAGGAGCAGCAGAGCAGGGAAGCGTGGCGTAATGATGTGTTTGCCCGCTTTTATCAAGAGACTGCCGGTCCTCTGGTACGCTGTATTTCACAGGTGAGCGGTTTATCACTTGGTGAGATCTGGGGACAGATGCCGTCCAAATTCAATTATTATGTGGAGTCCTTTGCAGCCGGAATTACCGATCCAGCGGTGCTTAAGCGGATTGAAGCAGATTACAGCTATCTGAAAGATGAACTGCCTGCTGAAGTATTCCAGATGCCCCGGAATCCGTTTCATGTGAAGGTACGGAGAATTGAATCGCTCGCTGACCCGGAGCAGACTGTACAGATGCGCAACCGCTGCTGTATGTACTACCGGACAGAAGGCGGCCGTCTATGTTATACCTGCCCCCGGATGAAAGAAGAGGAACGTACAGCGAGAAGGGAAGAATTCCGTTCAGAGCGTGCTGCGGCCGGAAGTTAGGTTATAAACGGGAATGATGAAACATAATAATGCTGTATGCAGCTTCCAAACAGGCTCCTGTCATTGACAAGGGAGCCTGTTCGTTGTTAAAGTTGTGGTTGCCGCAATGCACAGTTGAGGCAGGCAGATGATCACGGTCATCATTTTCATAGAGTTAGGAGCATGAAGTATGAATATCGACAACATATATAAGGACCTGCAGCAGCTGGTCACCGGAGGCTCGCTGAAGCGCCACGTGAGTCTTAAGCATCTGGTGTATACCCGCATGGGCGGGGAAGCGGATATTTGGGCTGCTCCGGCAACCTACGATGAAATTCAGAGAATATCTACATATGCGCATGATCATCATATTCCGCTTACTGTACTCGGAAACGGCTCGAATGTCATTATCCGGGACGGGGGTATCCGCGGTATTGTGCTTCAGACCTCCGACATGACGGAAATGGGCATCCGGGACGGACTGCTCTACGCGCAGTGCGGGGCGAAGATTATCGATGCTTCAAGATATGCGCTGGAGCTGGAGCTGACGGGGCTGGAGTTCGCCTGCGGCATCCCCGGCACGGTAGGCGGGGCGCTGTATATGAATGCCGGAGCTTACGGCGGTGAGGTTAAGGACGTGCTGCAAAGTGCACTTGTGATCGACAAGGACGGACAGCTTATTACTATGCAGGGCGACCAGCTTCAGTGGGGATACCGCAAAAGTATCTTTGCCAGCGGAGAGTATATTGTGCTGGAGGCCAGATTTGCGCTTCAGCCGGGTGATCCTGCTGCGATCAAGACCTCCATGGATGAGCTGACCTATCTCCGCGAATCCAAACAGCCGCTGGAATATCCTTCCTGCGGCAGTGTGTTCAAGCGGCCGCCGGGCCGCTATGCCGGCCAGCTGATTCAGGAGAGCGGCCTGCAGGGAACACGCATCGGCGGAGCGGAGGTATCTCGCAAGCATGCCGGATTCATCGTCAATGCGGATAATGCGACAGCCAGTGACTACATCGGACTGATTCAGCATGTGCGTTCAACGGTGAAGGAAAAATTCGATGTCGAGCTGGAGACGGAAGTTGAGATTCTCGGGGAAGAAGCATAAATCAGCTAATAAATTCTTGTATCTGAATCAATAGACGTGTGTAAGGCCATGGGTGTGTTTCACCCATGGCCTGTATGTGTCTCAAGTAGAGGGGAAATAAACATGACGCGCACAACTTTCCTGTAATACTTAGATCATTCAGCTTAAGGCTAAGGAATATTTCGCTCTGTCCGTCTCCAGCTCGACATTATCCTCAGCTACTGTATTCAGCTTCAGCCCGCTGACCGCGATCTCATAATTAGGCTGCGGAAGCGGCACAAGCTCACCGTCTGCATTGAGTGTATTTCCCGTTCCCCGCAGAATCAGTGCACTGCCCAGGTATTCATCAAGAACATCCTCGGCATTGCGGTAGTCTACGGTGTCCAGATTAAAGTGAACTGTATCCAGATCATCCAGCTCCTGCTTCTTGATCACCAGGGTTGCATGCTCCTGCGCCTCCAGCCAATCGATAAGCTTCTGTACGTTTTGTTCCATATAGGATCCCATCCTTTGGTTAGTAAGAGATTGATAATTCTAAGTTACCCTTTTCCGGGCAAATGAATCCATCGTATTTATTAATGATATTAATAATTAACATAATGAATAATATATAAGCGTAAAAGAATAGATCTCGAATAGGTGCCCGCCGGAAGATGCATTGTTTGCAGTTCCACATTAGGGTGTAAACTACATCTATGCACTTCTATTAACAATACATAAACGGGGAAGGTGAGCATAATGTGGGGTGCATTGATGTGGGGCGCCATTTCCGGCTCAGCTGTGTTACTCGGGGCGCTGCTCGCTCTGTTCCTGTCCATTCCCACCAAGCTGATCGGCTTCATTATGGCTTTCGGGACAGGCGTACTTATTGGAGCAGCTGCTTATGAACTGCTGGAGGATTCCGCGAGTGACGGCGGGCTGACCCCGACGATCATCGGTTTTACCGCAGGAGCGTTGGTGTTCACGCTGTTTGACTGGTATATCTCGCGGAAAGGCGGAGCCGGCCGCAAACGCTCAGCCAGAGCATCAGGGAAGACGGAAGCTAAAGGCGGGAGCGGCATGGCTATTTTTGCCGGAACGGTACTGGATGCTATTCCTGAGTCGATCATGATCGGGGCCAGTCTGATTGCCGGCCAAGGTGTAAGTCTGCTGCTGGTTATTGCTATTTTTATCAGCAATATTCCGGAAGGGCTGTCGAGCACGGCAGGGCTGAAGCAGGACGGCTACGGCAAAAGAAAAATTATGCTGCTCTGGCTCGGCGTACTGGTAATCTCCACCCTGGCTTCAGGCGCTGGCTATACATTTATGGACCATGCAAGCGGGTATACGGAGGCGATGATTGCTTCTTTTGCCGGGGGCGGGATTATCGCGATGGTCTCCTCCAGCATGATGCCGGAAGCCTATGAGGACGGTGGACCGCTAACGGGATTTATCGCCGCCATGGGGCTGCTGTGCTCGCTGATCCTGGATCAGCTGTGAGGGTTGTCAAGCCTCCGGCAATCATGGTATAGTTCAAGACGCACCATATGTATAGTCATAAGCACAAAGAAGGAATCTGCGCGCGCAAGCGCAGGAGAGGTTCGCAAACTCCCTCTATAAAAAACTAAGACCGCTACAGGCATGAGCAGCTTTCCGGATATCCGGGGGCTTAAGGAGTACGGGCATTTGCCTGTACTTATTTCTTGTTATGCCGCGCGTGTCTCATCTTAGTAGAGCCAGGTTTTCGAAATCTCGTTCTTCTTTCCAGTTCAGGCCGTGAGCCTAGGGAAAAGAGAGGGGTTTTTTGTCATGTCAGAAGGCAGACTGAAAGAGGAAATGCAGGAGGTTACCCTGCTGGGTAATCAAGGTACGAAGTATAATTTCGGCTATGCTCCGGAAATTCTGGAGGCGTTCGATAACAAGCATCCCGGCCGTGATTATTTTGTCAAATTCAACTGCCCGGAGTTCACCAGCCTGTGTCCGGTTACGGGACAGCCGGATTTCGGCGTGATGTACATTTCGTATATTCCTGATATCAAAATGGTTGAATCCAAATCCCTGAAGCTCTATCTGTTCAGCTTCCGCAATCACGGGGATTTCCATGAAGACTGTGTCAACATTATTATGAATGATCTGATCTCGCTGATGGAGCCCCGCTATATTGAGATCTGGGGCAAGTTCACGCCACGCGGCGGCATTTCCATCGATCCTTACTGCAACTGGGGGCGTCCGGGAACGAAGTATGAGGCCATGGCCGAGCACCGGCTGATGAACCACGACCTGTATCCCGAGAAAGTGGATAACCGTTAATCCGGGAGATCCGCAGCACACAGAACAATAAGGAGGAGAGAACTTACGATGAATAAAAAAGCACTGGTCGTCTTCAGCGGCGGCCAAGACAGCACCACCTGTCTGGTATGGGCTTTGCAGCAGTTCCAGGAGGTTCAGGTGGTTACTTTTAATTATAATCAGCGCCATGCGGCAGAGATCGAAGTCGCCAAGGAGATTGCCGCGAAGTTTGGGGTGAAGCAGCATATTCTCGATCTGGGACTGCTGAATCAGCTGGCCCCGAACGCGCTAACCCGGGACGATATCGAAATCGCTGCCGGGGAGGGCGAGGAGCTGCCGAGTACATTTGTAGACGGACGGAACCTGCTATTCCTGTCCTTTGCAGCGATTCTGGCCAAGCAGCTGGGCTATAGCAATATCATCACCGGTGTCTGCCAGACGGACTTCAGCGGATATCCGGATTGCCGGGATGTGTTCGTGAAATCACTGAATGTCACACTCAATCTGTCGATGGATTATGAGTTCGTAATCCATACTCCGCTGATGTGGCTGGACAAAAAAGAAACCTGGAAAATGGCCGACGAGCTTGGCTATTTCGACTATATCCGTGAGCAGACGCTTACCTGCTACAACGGGATTATCGGCAGCGGCTGCGGCACCTGTCCGGCATGTCTGCTGCGCCAGCGCGGCCTTGAGCAATATGAGGCGGAGCGCCAGGAGGCTGGACTATAATGCTGGGCGAAGTATCTGTCTGCAAAATCTTTACCTTTGACGCCGCCCATCAGCTGATAGGGCACAAGGGGAAATGCAGTAATCTGCACGGGCATACGTATAAGCTTGAGGTTGTACTGAAGGGCGTTCCGTCCGTGGAGCACGGCCAGTCGGATGAGGGGTTTGTCATCGATTTCAGCGATATCAAAGCGACGGTGAAGCAGCTTGTAGTCGACCAGCTGGATCATGCTTTCCTGGCCATGGGCAATGAGCCTGTACTGGAGACACTTACGGCTACTGGCTCCAAGGTAGCACTGCTGTCGTTCCGTACGACGGCGGAGAACATGTCAGCATACATCGCTTATGAGCTGAAGCGGGCTTCCTTACCGGTCTATTCGGTCAAGCTGTGGGAGACTCCGACCTCCTGGGCGGAGGTGCTGGCGGCAGACATTCTGGAAGCGGGGCCGTCTTACCGTCTGTACGGAGGCTGCGACCATGAGTAAAATACCCGTTATCGAAATGTTCGGCCCGACGATTCAGGGGGAAGGGGCGGTCATCGGTGTCAAAACGATGTTCGTCCGCACCTACGGCTGCGATTACCGCTGCGGCTGGTGTGATTCCGCCTTCACCTGGGACGGATCGGCGAAAGATAAAGTAACCCTGATGGAACCGCAGGAGATTCTCGCCGGGCTGCTTGAGCTGGCAGGAGATAATTTCAATTGCGTAACCATCTCCGGAGGCAATCCGGCGCTTATCGGGGAAGCCATGGGTGAGTTCATCACCCTGCTCCACGAACGCGGTATCCAGGCGGCCATCGAGACACAGGGCAGCCGCTGGCAGGATTGGTTCAGTGATGTCGATGTGCTGACGATCAGCCCCAAGCCGCCAAGCTCCGGGATGAAGACCGACTGGGATAAGCTGGATGAGATTATGCTTAGAGTCGGCAGCAGCGGCAAGGCTGCCCATAGCCTGAAGGTGGTTGTTTTTAGCCAGGAGGATTATGAATATGCCCGGAAGGTACATTTCAGGTACCCGGAGGTCCCGCTGTTTCTTCAGCCGGGGAACGATAATGTCACCGAGGAAGGCGACATTTCAGGCCGCCTGCTGGGCCGGCTGGAATGGCTGTTTAATCTGGTGATTGCCGACCCGCAGATGAACAAGGCGCGGGTGCTGCCGCAGCTTCACGCACTAATCTGGCATAATAAGCGGGGCAAGTAAGGCTTGCGCATTATATATTGAATGAAGACCGAACCTCTGCGATGCGGAGGTCCGGTCTTTGTGTTATAGTCCCCCGGTCCGCCTGCTCTTCCTTCGGGGTGCCGGTACCCAATACCTTTTAATGTAATTATTAGGATTAATGTAACAAGCGGAGGTGCATCACCCATTCTAGGCGTAATATACTTGATGGATGATCAAGTATGAGGGGGAATTGAAATGGAGAACGGATACTACGCAGGCTGGGGAACGCTGGCACTGATTAATGCGGGAATTGCCCAGGGGAAAAACCGGAGCGGATTAAACTGGTTTCTGCTGTCATTGCTGCTGGGACCGCTGGCTACCTTTATCCTGGTGATCTCGGATAAGCTACCAGAGTGAATTATCAGTTATAATATTAGGGAGTATTAGTGCTTAAACGCCATGGTTACAGCATCTGGAGGAGGGAATGAAATGGAATTCAAAAGCCCGCAAATTAATCTGTATGTCACAGATTTAGCCCGTTCAAGAACTTTCTATGAAAAGCTAGGGTTTAAGTTGACTTTCACTGCGGAAATCGAGGGTGAAGCCGTGCATCATGAACTTGTGCTGGATGGCTTCAAGCTGGGGCTGGCCAGCAGGACTTCAGCGAATAAGGTACATGGGCTGACGCCTGGAACCAACACTGGCAGCGAGCTGGCCCTCTGGACAGAGGATACGGATCTGGCGCTTCAATACCTGCTGGAGAACGGCGGTACACTTCTTTCGGCAGCACATGATTTCCTAAATGATCTGCGATCCGCATGGATAAATGATCCGGACGGCAATCCGGTCCAGCTGGTATGCAGAAGAAAGTCTGCAGCAGGAGAATAACAGTCCGGGGAGGAATTGATGATGTCAACCGCATTACTGATTATTGATGTTCAAGAGGCGATGTTTGCTTATCCTGATATGAAGCTGTTTGACGAAGAAGGGGTTCTGGAACGGATCAGCTCGCTGCTGGACAAGGCCCGCTTAGCCGGGGTTCCGGTGATTTACATCCAGCATACTGAAGAAGAGGGGGAATTTGTGAAGGGGATCCCTACCTGGGAGATCAGCAGCCGCATTGCACCGCAGGCAGGGGAGAAGGTAATCGAGAAGACAACTCCGGATTCCTTCCATCTCACCGGGCTTCAGGAAGAGCTTGAACGGCTTGGAGTGACGGAGCTGGTTATCTGCGGGATGCAGACGGATTACTGTGTAAATGCCACCAGCAGACGCGCACATAGCCTTGGGTATTCCAGCGTCCTGGTCAAAGATGCACATAGTACCTTCGATGATAACCATCTCACAGGTGAAGAAATCGTGAAGCAGCATAATGATGCGCTTGGCTCCGGAATTGCTGCGCTGCGCTCGGAACAGGAAGTAACCTTCCGATGAATCCGGTAATTACCGCAATGAAGCCGATCCGCCGCTCCAGGCTGAGATTATTTGCCGGCAAGCGCTATTTTATCTGGAAAAGATATTGGAAATGGATCACAGCACGGGGCAGGCTCGCCAAGGAACTTCGCCCGGAAGCTCTGCCTTATGAGGCGGCCAGCCATGCCACACCTCTGCTTCGGAGCCTGCGTAATGTCGATATGCAGCTGCAGTATAATAAAATAACGAATTTGCGCCTGGCTGTTGCCAAGCTTGACGGACTCGTCATCCGTCCCGGCGAGACTTTCTCCTATTGGCGGAGTATCGGAAAGCCGACCCGCAGGAAGGGATATCTGGATGGAATGGTTCTGCATTATGGCGGCTTCCGGTCCGGAACGGGAGGCGGACTCTGCCAATTGTCGAATCTGATCTACTGGATGGCGCTGCATACACCGCTCACGGTTACTGAACGGCACCGGCACAGCTATGATGTTTTTCCCGATGAGCAGCGGACACAGCCTTTTGGCAGCGGGGCCACCTGTTCCTATAACTATCTGGATTTGCAGCTTAGAAATGATACGGAGTACACCTACCAGCTGAAGCTTCATCTGGATGAGACCCATCTGCACGGGGAGTGGCGTTGTGACAGCCGGCAGCTCTACAATTATGAGGTCTATGAAGACGGCCATGTGATCAGCCTGGAGCCGTGGGGAGGATATGTACGAAGTAACGCTATCCGCCGCAGGGTGCTTACCCATACAGGAGAGCTCGCGGGTGATGAGGCTGTCGCCGAGAACCATGCACTGATGATGTATTCTCCGCTGCTGCACGGATAAAGCCGGAGGATTTGGGGTTATAACATAGTGTAGCGTGAATTTACAGCTGCGATGTCCGTACCCAACTTCTGAAGGAGTGACTCTCAACATGAAGGCAGTAACCTATCAGGGCAAGAAGAAAGTCGAGGTTAAGGAAGTCGCTGATGCGCGGCTTGAGAAAAAGGATGATATCATTGTCCGCATTACCTCAACCGCCATTTGCGGATCGGATCTGCATATCTATAATGGCGAAATCCCCGGCATGCATGATGATTACATTATCGGGCATGAGCCTATGGGAATAGTGGAAGATGTAGGACCGGAGGTCACCAAGGTAAAGAAGGGTGACCGTGTCATTATCCCTTTTAATGTAGCCTGCGGGCAATGCTTCTTCTGCCAGCACGAGATGGAGAGCCAATGTGACCACGCGAATGAAGCCAAGGATACCGGCGGCTATCTGGGCTATTCGGATACTTACGGCGGCTTCGCCGGTGGGCAGGCCGAACTGCTGCGTGTACCGTACGGAAATTTCGGCCCCTTTGTCGTTCCGGAGGATGCTGAGATGGAAGACGAGAAGCTGCTGTTCCTCTCGGATATTGTACCTACCGCCTGGTGGGGGGTTGAGAATGCCGGCGTGAAGCCCGGAGATACCGTAATTGTGCTCGGATGCGGGCCGGTAGGTCTGCTGACACAAAAATTCGCCTGGATGAAAGGCGCATCCCGGGTCATTGCCGTCGACCATATCCCATACCGGCTGCAGCATGCGAAGCAAACGAATAATGTGGAGATTTTTAATTTTGAGAAAATTAAAGAGTTCGAGAAGCACATGAAGGAGATCACCCGCGGCGGGGCCGATGTGGTCATTGATTGTGTAGGTCTCGACGCCAAGAAGACGGTTGTAGAAAAGGTGGAGACCACATTAATGCTGCAGGGCGGCTCACTAGGGGCGTTCCGTATCGCCTCAGAGGTGGTCCGCAAATTCGGTACGATTCAGCTTGTAGGGGTGTATGGGCTGAACTATAATATGTTCCCGCTAGGTCATCTGTTTGAGCGCAATATTACGCTGAAGATGGGACAGGCTCCGGTCATTCATTATATGCCGGCGCTCTACAGGATGATTAAGGAGAATAAGTTCGATCCCACAGATATCATCACCCACCGGCTGCCGATCAGCAGAGCAGAGCATGGCTATAAGGTGTTTCAAGAGAAGGAAGAGGACTGTATCAAGGTTGTACTTAAGCCATAGATACAGATGCTTATTAGCACTGGTATAGCTCGTATGAGGCATGGAACCCGCTGAAAGACGGATTCTATGTCTCTTTTAATGAAAAATGCTGCTTTTTTCTGCAATTTGCGTTAAATTAACATAATGAGTCTTACAAAACACGAAGGGGCAACTACGTATGATTCCCAAAAAACCGCCCGTTCCCGTACCGCTGCTGATGGTGATCGGAATTGTGGCCATATCCTTTTCTTCTATCTTCATTAAATGGTCGTCTGCTCCGGTGTCGGTTCAGGGGATGTACCGGCTGTTGTTCACCTCACTGCTGATGCTGCCGTTCGCCCGCCGCTATAGCGGAGCAGCTTGGGCGCTGCGCCTGAAAGACTGGTTGCTGCTGGGCGCTTCCGGTGTAATGCTGGCCCTTCATTTTCTGCTCTGGATGGGATCGCTGAATTACACGTCAGTGGCCAGCTCGACAATGATCATGGCTCTGGAGCCGTTATTCATTATGCTCGGTGCGTACATACTGTATAAAGAGCGAAACAGCGCCTCTGCTATGCTGGGTATGGCTATTGCAATCTTTGGGGTTGTCTTTATCGGCTGGGGCGATATCGGATTGTCCGCCGAGAACCTGAAGGGTGACATGCTGTCGGTTGGCGGAACGGTAGCTGTAGCCGCACATTTACTAATCGGTCAGAAGCTGGTGGCGCGTATGCCTTCCTATTTGTACAGCCTGATTGTATTCATCTCTGCGGCCATCGTATTTGCTGTTTACAATCTGGTAACAAGTATACCTTTCTTCGCTTATCCCGCCCGGGAATGGGGCATCTTTGTCCTGCTGGCGGTGGTGCCAACCGTATTCGGCCATATTCTGTTTAATTGGCTGCTGCAGTATGCATCTGCGACTACAGTATCGATGAATATTCTGGGAGAGCCTGTCGGCGCAAGCATTCTTGCTTTCCTGCTGCTGGGGGAACAGTTGAGCGGTTTACAATGGACAGGAGGTGTGCTGGTCATGGCCGGCCTCGGGGTCTATCTGTATTCCGGACGCAGGAAGGCGCTCAAGCTCCAGGAAGCTCTGCCTAATGCGTCATAATGCGTTAGAACGGTGGAGCGATGACATTATTTTCACAGAACATATATAAAGGGGTAACGAACGTAATGAATGAACAAGATCAGAACGAACCTTCAGGTCTAAACGGCGGGGCTGCTCCTTCCAGTGAAGAATTGTGGAATGAGGATACCTATGCGGCATGGACTAGCCGGTTCGGATCACCAGCCGAGGCAGCAGAGAAGCTGGTCAAAGATCCGGCTGGGAAGCTGTTCCCGCTGAATGCCTATATGGGAGATGTGCAGGGCCGCAAGATTATGAACCTGATGGGTTCGAACGGCATGAAGGCGGTAGCGCTGGGGCTGATGGGGGCAGAAGTGACGGTTGCTGATTTCTCGGAGGCGAATGGGCGTTATGCTACTGAACTGGCGCAGGAAGCCGGAGTGAAGCTGAATTATATCGTCTCAGATGTGCTGGGACTGCCTGAAGCCGTCTTGGACGGCTCGTATGACCTGGTGTTTGCGGAAATGGGAATTGTCCACTATTTCACCGACCTGGCTCCGTTTATGACTACGGCATACCGGCTGCTGGCACCCGGCGGGAAGTTCGTACTGCGCGATTTCCACCCGGTAACGACCAAGCTGATCTCCTCCAAGGGTTCAACTGCCAAGGTGCGCAAGCATAAAGTGAACGGTGATTATTTCGATACGGCACTGGAAGAGAAGCAGGTGTCCTACTCCAAGTATATGCCTTCTTCCGGAAAAGCAGCGGGGGCAGACAGACCTAATGTAGTCTACTGGCGGCGATGGACACTCGGCGAGATTGTAACGGCTGCTGCGGCCAGCGGGCTTGTTATTCAGGAACTGGTGGAAGAGCCCAACCTGTCGTCGGATGTATATGACAAGGGAATTCCCAAGACCTTCACTCTGGTGGCGGGAAAAAGATAATAAACGAAGTGGAAACGGCTTTGCCGTCCCTTTTTAAAGACAGCAAAGCCGTTTCAGCGGGAAATAGCAGTAATTTATAGTGTGAAACCTAAGAAGTCATATGTTTCAAACAAACGGTATCTCTTGAAGCACGGTTACGTTCGTGCGCTAAGGGATACCGTTTTTGTTATGTAAATGTAAATTTCAATTCTTTACATTTGATTCGTTACGGCAGAATGGTGACTTCATAGTACGGTACTAGTGAGTGAAGTGTTGTACGTTTTACAACTTTGATGTATGGATAGCCAGGTGTTCAGATCGATTGTTGTATGAAATACAAGAATAATCCTGCTCAGCCGCTTGGAAAAGATGAAATGCTGCCTTTTTTACAACAATTTTAGTTTCGGGTCAATATAATGAGGGAATTGTTTCATTATGGGCAGGATTTTATATAAAGTTACCAGATTCCTGCTCAGGAATGCGGATAATCTGGAAATCCCTGCGATGACATCCACCGCCCGGAAGTCCAGCTATTCACTGGATATCAGATCTTCGCGCTGGTCCTCCTCCTGTAATCCGTCACTGCCTGCCATTCCGGCAAAAGCCTTCTGTAGCGGGGAGAGGGTGTAGTCTTTGCGCCAGGCCAGCACAAATGCACCATCCCCGGGATGAAGTCCCGGCAGCGGGGCATAGGCCAGACTTCCGGCCGCCACCTCGGCCTCAATCCCTGATTTGGAGAATACTCCGACCATCCCGCCGCCGCTAATCATACGTTTGACCGCCTCCGGCGAGCTGAGTACGGCATGGTTCCACACTTTCACATGATTAAGCTGTGTCCACTTGTCGGAGATTCCGCGCAGGAAGGAGGCGGCTTCATGCTGCACCCAGGGTTCCCGTGCTGCCGTTTCTACCGTAATTTCCTGCGCTCCGGCAAAAGGATGTCCAGGCGCAAAAATCAGCACCGTTTCATCTCTGGCAATCACTTGAGTATGGAAGGAATCATCCTGTCCGTCCGCACTGTGCAGCACAGCCAGCTGAATCTCCCGGCTCCGCAGACGCTCCCTGACAGCATCATCCGGCAGTATGGACAGGAACACATCAATTCCATCATGCAGGCCAGTGAATTGGGACAGCAGTTTAGGCACAAGATAATTACCGGGGATGTCGCTTGCTGTAAGCTCCAGATTCCCCGACGCCAGAGAGGTAAACTGCTTAACTGTCCGCTCTGCTTCTGCCGTCAGCGATACAATCCGCACAGCATATTGATACAGGGCGCGTCCGGCATCGGTCAGCAGCACCCGGCCGCTCCGGAACTGGAACAGTGAAGCGCCAAGCTCACTCTCGAGACTCTTCATATGGAAGGAAACGGTCGGCTGCTTAAGTCCCATCTCGGCGGCTACGTCCGTTACCTTTTTATATTTTTCAATCAGGACTACAATTTGTAATTTCACAAAATTCATGCTGATTCCTCCGGTTAGATGGCGATAAATTAGCGATTGTTGCTTATATATAGATTATATCTATGGCGTTATTCATAATCTATTATAACTTTTATCTTCCGCTTTACAAACTCAGTACTTTTACATAACGAACGAGCCCTAGAATAAGAAGAGTCAGAAGAGAAGCTGACATGAGCACAGACAATGCTTCCAAAGTGAGTTTTGTACGAAGCAGACCAATGAAGCAGACACTCACAAAACCTTTAGGAGGAAAAAAAACAATGCAATTCAGAAAATCTTGGATCATGGCTTTGGCTTTAACAAGCGTAGTAGCACTTTCGGCATGTGGCAACGGGGGAAATAATGCGGCAACCAATAACGGAGGCAATGCAGCTGCAACAAATACACAAAACAGCAGCGGCGCCGAACTAAGCGGATCTATCCTGGCTTCGGGCTCCACAGCACTTCAGCCGCTCGTAGAGCAGGCAGCAGAGAAATTTATGGATGCCAATGCAGGCGTGGATATTCAGGTTCAAGGCGGCGGAAGCGGAACAGGCTTGACACAAGTAGCTGAGAAGCAAGTGGATATCGGTAACTCCGACGTATTCGCAGAAGAGAAATTGAAAGATGCTGATGCAGAAAAAGCGGCAGCGCTGGTTGATCATCAGGTAGCCGTTGTAGCTATCGCAGCAGTAAGCAATCCGGATGCAGGCGTAGATACACTGACTAAGCAGCAGCTGGTCGACATCTTCACTGGCAAAATCAAGAATTGGAGCGAAGTCGGCGGCGCTGACCAGGCGATTCAGATCATCAACCGTCCTGCAAGCTCAGGTACACGCGCAACCTTCGAGAGCTTCGCGCTTGGCACCAAAACGGATGATCTGCCAGGATCTATTCAAGAGGATTCCTCCGGTACTGTTAAGAAAATTATCGGTGAAACACCGGGAGCTATCGGTTACCTGGCTCTGTCCTACCTGGACGATTCCGTTAAAACCTTGAGCTATGACGGTGTTGAACCTTCTGTAGACAATGTAATTTCCGGTAAATATCCGGTATGGGCTTACGAGCACATGTACACTAACGGTGAGCCGAATGAAACAGTAAAAGCATTCCTGGACTTCATGATGACTGACGAAGTACAGACAGGTGACGTAGTAGAGCTTGGTTACATCCCGGCTTCGCAGATGCAGGTATCCCGCGATGTAGCAGGAACTGTAACAACTAAGTAAGTACTACAGATTCATTCACAGGGGTATCATCCATTAGAACTTCATGTGATTAGAGGCGGATTTCTTCTGCCTCTCTTTTCACTTTAGAAAGAGGGAGCATCTTGAGGGTAAAACCAAAGAAAACGCGGTTTGAAAAACATCATATAGAGAATTTTATCGGACGCGCTTATATGTCCTTTTGTGTACTGCTATTGATTGTAATCATTGTATCGATGGTTTATTTTGTAGCCTCTAAAGGAATTGCGAACTTTGTAAGCGGTGAGGTTAAGGTTTCCGATTTCCTGTTCGGCACAAAATGGTCGCCTGAAGCGGATACGCCTTCTTATGGAGCTTTTCCGTTTATAGCCGGTTCCTTCCTGGTAACACTGCTTGCCGCGCTTATCGCAAGTCCGCTTAGCATCTGCGCCGCATTATTTATGACTGAAATCGTCCCTGGGTGGGGCAAAAAACTGCTGCAGCCGGTTATTGAGCTGTTGTCAGGTATTCCGTCTGTCGTATACGGATTCGTTGGCTTAAGTGTCATTGTGCCTTTTCTGCGGAATACATTGCCCGGACAGGGCATCGGGGTTGCTGCAGGCGCGCTAGTACTGTCGGTGATGATCCTGCCGACCATTACCAGCGTGGCTGCAGACGCGCTTGCTTCTTTGCCGCAAAACTTGAAAGAATCCTCCTTTGCGCTCGGTGCCACTCGCTGGCAGACGATCTCCCGTGTCATTCTCCCGACGACCTTCCCGGCTATTATGACGGGGGTGGTACTGGGGATGGCCCGTGCATTCGGTGAAGCACTTGCTGTACAGATGGTTATCGGTAATGCTCCTTTTGTGCCGCGTTCGCTGTTCGAATCCGCGTCTACTCTAACCAGTGTTATTACGCTGGGTATGGGGAACACGACGATGGGTTCACCGCAGAACAACGCGCTATGGAGCATGGCTCTCGTGCTTATGCTGATGACATTTGTATTCGTATTGCTTGTTAGAATGCTCGAAAGGAGAAATAAAATTTGAAGCCGAGAACAGCAGACAAAATTGCCACTGCTATTATTGTAACGTTCGCTTTGCTTATCGTAGCTATTCTGGTTGGCCTGCTTGGATATATCCTCATCCGCGGGATGAGTCATATCAGCTGGGACTTCCTGACTTCGGCACCACAGAAGATCCGTGCAGGAGGCGGGGTAGGACCTCAGCTCTTCAACTCCCTGTTCCTGCTGGTGCTGACCCTGATCATTACTATACCGCTTGGACTTGGAGCGGGGATCTTCATGGCAGAATATGCCCGTCCCGGCAGACTGACTAACTTCATCCGGCTGGTTGTGGAAGTGTTATCTTCCTTCCCGTCCATCATCGTCGGTCTGTTCGGTCTCTTATTGATCGTCAATACCTTCAATCTCGGATTCTCCCTGATCTCGGGAGCACTCGCGCTTACCTTCTTCAACCTTCCGCTGATGGTTCGTATCACCGAGCAGGCTTTCCGCACGGTGCCTAAGCAGCAGAAGGAAGCAGGCTTCGCGCTTGGTTTATCCAAGTGGAAGATTGTGACTTCGGTACTGCTCCCGGTTGCTCTGCCAACGATCATTACGGGAACGATCCTGTCCGCCGGACGCGTCTTCGGTGAAGCGGCGGCATTGATGTTCACGGCGGGGATGAGCAGTCCGCGTCTGGATTTCAGCAACTGGAATCCGCTTAGTCCTTCTTCACCGCTTAACCCGTTCCGTCCGGCAGAAACACTGGCGGTTCATATCTGGAAGGTCAACAGCGAAGGTCTGGCGCCGGATGCGCTGCAGATCGCAGCAGGTGCTTCGGCAGTGCTGGTGCTGACCGTATTAATCTTCAACCTGGCTGCCCGTTACTTCGGCAGATTCATCTACCGCAAGCTTACCGCTTCCAAGAGGATGAACTAGGCTAATAAGAAGCGGATGCTGACAAAACTAAGTGTATGCTTTCGAAGCAAGTTTTGCGAAGGTGATGCAAGAAGCGGATGCTGACAAAACTTTTAGGAGGAGTAAGAGATGGGCATAGCGGAACCGGTGGTACGCGAATCATTTCAAACTGAGGATCTGAGTATTTTTTATGGCACTTATGAGGCGGTTAAAGGAATTAGTCTTCCCTTCGCCCAGAATACGGTAACAGCATTGATCGGCCCTTCCGGCTGCGGGAAATCAACCTTTCTCCGTTCTCTTAACCGGATGAATGATGATATCTCCGGCTCGACTACCAAAGGCAGCATCTGGATTGACGGTATAGATATCAATGCTTCAGGAACAGATGTCATTAAGCTGCGGCAAAAAATCGGCATGGTCTGGCAGAAGCCGAACCCTTTTTACAAATCCATCTATGACAATATCGCTTTTGGTCCTAAGTATCATGGAATTAAAGGCAAAAAAGCACTGGATGAAATCGTGGAGAGCAGCCTGCGCCGCGCCGCCCTGTGGGATGAGGTCAAAGACCGCTTGAAGGACTCTGCACTGGCATTGTCCGGCGGACAGCAGCAGCGTCTGTGTATTGCCCGGGCATTGTCGGTTAACCCGCAGATCCTGCTGCTCGATGAGCCGGCTTCAGCACTTGATCCTGTATCGACAGGCAAGGTGGAGGAGCTGATTAAGGAACTGAAGGAAGAGCTGCGGATCGTAATCGTTACCCATAACATGCAGCAGGCAGCGCGGATCTCGGATTATACAGCCTACTTCTATCTGGGCTCGCTTGTGGAATATGACAAGACCGAGAAGGTCTTCAGCAATCCGGAGAATCAGATGACCCAGGAATATATTATGGGCCGTTTCGGCTGACGGACAGGCATCGGAAGCATCATCCTTGGGGTGGTGCTTTTTTATGGCTTTAGCCAGTTGAGCGCGTGAAACGCGGGAAACAAAAAACCACTCGCTATGCGGGTGGAGGGAGCGAAGGTTTGACCACTAAGACCATTCCGATAGAATTGAGATGGTTAGGCTCGAACGAAAGGAATGGTCAAAGATGGCAAACAAGAGCTATAGTCTAGCTCACACGAAGTGGATGTGCAAATACCCCATAGACGCAAAGAAATCTATACTCAAGTGAGGAAAGATCTAATCGAAATTTTCTGACGTCTATGTAAGTATAAGGGAGTCGAAATCCTAGAAGGCCACATGATGCCGGATCATGTACACATGCTGGTAGCGATCCCACCGAAAATTGCGGCTCAACGTTTATGGGATATCTAAAGGGAAAAAGTTCGCTCATGATATTTGAGAAGCATGCCCAACTCAAGTATAAATAAGGAAATCGGAAATTCTGGGCAGAAGGATACTATGTAAGCACAGTAGGTCTGAATGAGGCAACAGTAGCCAAATATATTCGTGAACAAGAAGCACATGACCAGGCGATAGATGAGTGTAAAAGAGTACGAAGATCCATTTAGCGATAAAAGAAACAAAAAGAAATAAACCCGTTTAATGGGTAAGTGAAAATGACAAATTACACTGAGCCTGAACAAATGTGTGGTCAGGCTAGCGTCTTTAGGCGCAGTTTGGCAACAAGGGGTTATACCCCAAGAGCAAACCACCCGTTGGACGGGTGGTCCTGATTGTATAGGAAATTACGTTATGCGTCTGTTGTGAATAAGTTTCTCTGGAATTTGAAGCAGGTCCGTCTGAAGGATGAATGTGTTTTTGTATCCGGAATTCCACAGAATCCCCAGAAGTCGGAGGCTTGGAAAATCAAAGGGATAAATCCCTCTGATTCTGCCGAAAGCGGACGGTATGAGGAAATTAAAGGGATAAATCCCTCTGATTCTGCCGAAAGCGGGCGGTATGAGGAAATTAAAGGGATAAATCCCTCTGATTCCTCCGAAAGTGGGTGGTATGAGGAAATTAAAGGGATAAATCCCCCTGAATCCGCCAGAAGTGGGCGGCAGGCGGGAATGAGGGGCAAAAGTGCCCCTGAATCCGCCAAAAGTGGGTGGCAGGCAGGAATGAAGAGCATTAGTGCCCCTGAATCCGCCAGAAGTGGGCGGCAGGCAGGAATGAGGGGCAAAAGTGCCCCTGAATCCGCCAAAAGTGGGTGGCAGGCAGGAATGAAGAGCATTAGTGCACTCGATTTCACCAGATTCTGCCCCGGAAGTAGTCAGAATAGAGCAATATGAGATGAGCTTAAAATCTACATCAGCTGCACAGGCTGCATAGCTCGGGCTAATTCACCCGTTATGGTGATTTTGTTCATGAAGAGGCGCAGAATCCAGGTTGAACGGATCGCTATCAGCACTGCAGTGGCTAATGATCAAGCGATCCAATAATACTGACAAAATGCTGGATTAGGGGGCAGGCTAGACGCGGAATTACAAGTGCCACTTGTAAAACTAATCATATTAGTTTATTATTTAACTAATTACATTAGTTTTGAGGAGGGTCCTTATGAGAGTAACTCAAGAAGGGTATCTGCACCAGCTTACCTGGCTGCCGCGCTTATTTCCCGTTAACTGTTATCTGGTCGAAGAAGAAGAGGAGCTTACTCTAATAGATGCAGGCATGCCATATAGTTTACAAGGTATTCTACAACAGTCCGCCAGGCTTCAAAAGCCGCTTACCCGGATCGTGCTAACCCATGGCCATATGGATCATGTCGGGGCGCTGGATGCGCTCAAGAAGCTTGTTCCAGAGGCCAAGGTCTATATCTCGGAGCGGGATGCGGCGCTGCTGGCCGGTGACCGCTCGCTAAGGGCAGGTGAGCTTCAGACCCCGATTAAGGGCAGTGTACCGTCCAAGATAGCAACGAAGCCCGATGTGCTGCTGTACGAAGGGGATACCATCGGTTCATTGACGGCCATAAGTACGCCCGGGCATACTCCGGGATCTATGTCTTTCCGGGATCAGCGCAGTGGCGCACTGATTGTAGGAGATGCGTTCCAGACCTTCCGGGCAACCGCTGTGTCCGGCAAGAAGGTGCCGTTGTTTCCTTTTCCGGCTATGGCGACATGGAGTCTGGAGCAGGCACTGGCCAGTGCCTATAAGCTGATTGATCTAGTGCCTTCAGTGCTGGCTGTAGGACATGGAAATCTGGTGAGGCACCCGGTGGAATCCATGAAACATGCGGCAGCAGAGGCGGGCAGGGTATTGGTGAATGGAGGGAAGGTGCATGGCTAGAGCCGGTTTGGACACACATACTCTGGTGCTGGCAGCAGCAGAGCTGGCTGATGAACAGGGTGTTCAGGAGGTGACGCTGGCTGCACTGGCGGCCAAGCTGGGCGTTCGCCCGCCGTCGTTGTATAATCACATTAACGGACTCGCGGGTCTGCGGACACTGCTGGCGATTCACGGGCTGGAGCAGCTCTATGACGCCATGTCAGCGGCAGCGGAAGGCGCACGGGGCGAACAAGCCGTTTATGCGCTGAGTCAGGCTTACATCGGTTTTGCCAGACAACATCCGGGGCTGTACGAAACAACATTGAGAGCACCTGAGCAGGGAGATACCGCACTGGAGGCTGCGGGCGGGAAGGTCCTGTCACTGATTATTCAAGTCCTGTCCTGCTTTGGGCTGGATGAGGAAGGGAACCTGCACGCCGTCCGGGGATTGCGCAGCATACTGCACGGGTTCTCTGCCCTTGAGAATCAAGGAGGCTTCGGAATGCCGCTGGACTTGAATGTCAGTCTTACGCGGCTGATCCGCGCTTATATTGCCGGAATCCGCTGCATGGGTGAGGGAGCAGATGAGCTTGAATGAATTTACATCGAGGAGGCGGAATGAGTGGGTAGTGTAGAAAGCCCAGAGAGTATTACAACATTTGAGGAGATGGCTGAGGTTGTGGCCAAGCTGGGGATCGTACCGCTGGCCCCGTTGATCCCTGGGCATCCTTCTGTGAACGGGCTGACCCTGGCGGAGAACTGGCATACCGGTTCCGAGCTGGACCCCTGGGGCTGGCGGGTGAGATTTCCGGGAGAAGGATTGGCCGGATACGGAAAGTTTATCAAGAAAAAAGCCGTTCTGGTATCCCGTGAGTGGCTTCCCGCTTACCTGGCGGCGGCAGGCAGTCCGCGTTCCCTGGAGGAGCGGTATGACAGCGGTCTTGCAACCAGAGAAGCGCTAACGTTATTGCAGATTATCCGGGAGCATGAAGGCATAGAGACACGCCAGCTCCGGTCTATGGCTGATATGAAGGCCAAAGAGAAGAAAACGGCTTTTGACAACGCCGTAACCGAGCTTCAGGGTACTCTGGATATTGTAATCTCCGGAGTTAAGCAACGGCTGAATGCGGACGGTGAGCCGAACGGGTGGAACAGTACCTCTTTTGAAACCTCGGGCCACTGGATGAACGAAGCGGGAATTGAATCTTTTGAAGGAACGAGAGAAGAGGCGGTGGCGTGGCTGCGTTCGAGAATGGACGGGAGCTGGACGCCGGAAGCGATAGCCTGGATCAGCAAAGCGTTAGGCTGGAAATAAGCATATCAAGGTAGTCCTCGAGATTAGCGGGGACTACTTTTTTGTATAGCCGTAGTTGCCAGATTAGAGAGGCTGTTTCTAGAACCCCTATCTGCAAAATAAAACGGCTAATCCATTTCCCTTAGGAACAGACCGGCCGTAAGCGCTTACGGGGAAGCGTATATATTGAAGCAGCCTTATAGCATAGGGGCGAGGTATGCAATCAAAAAGTACAAGAACCCGAACAGCAGCATGATGTAGGCTGTGTACTTGATTGCATCGGAGGCTACGATACTTAAGTCTTTGGGGGCCTGGACTTCCAGACGTTCCGGTTCAGTCGAATCCACTTCTTGGTTAAAAGATTCTTTCATCAGGATTCCCTCCTAAGTGTTTGGTAAGCATAAACTTCCAGCATCGTTTCGTAATTCTGGCATCAGAAGCTTGGTGATAACTTTGGGTGCGGGACTTGTAAATACCATCCTTAATTGTATTGTGACATATTTGTGAATTAAATTCAACAATATTGTGAATATTCTTTGAACATATCTTCAAATTTGGGCTATTGGAGGAATGAACAAGAAGGAAACTAACGATTCTAGTTCCAAGCTGTACGAGGGAGCACACCCTACCAAGGTTACTTAGTGGAATCTGAGTCGGAAAATTCTCGATACACTAACTCCATAGCTCTCTTATACAAAAAGACCCCGCCATTCTCCCATAAGGGGAACGGCGGGGCCACCACAATTCATTAACAAACGTTAAACCACAATCCTCAAGCGACAATCCTCAAGCGACAATCTACAAACAAAAGCTTAAGCCCAATCTCCGTTACGGAAGATTGGATCAACAGAGCCGTCATCGGCAATCCCGTCGATGCTCATCTCCAGGGAACCCATCATAAAGTCTACATGTGTCAGACTCTGGTTCATGCCTCTTTCAGCGAGCTGTTCCTTAGTCATATTAATGCCGTCCTGCAGCGTGAAAGCATAAGCAGCACCCAGCGCAAGGTGACAGGAAGCATTCTCGTCATACAGCGTGGTGTAGTAGAGAATGCCGCTCTCCGAGATCGGAGAGTGGAAAGGAACCAAGGCCACTTCGCCGAAGTAGGCCGCGCCTTCATCCATAGCCAGCAGGGAAGCCAAGGCCTCCTGACCGACCTCTGCGGTAAAGTCTGTGACCTTGCCGTTCTCCAGGGTCAAGGTGAAACGGTCGATAATGTTGCCGCCGTAGCTAAGCGGCTTGGTGCTGCTGACCTTGCCGCTGGCACCGGTCTTCAGCGGGGCCGTGAACACTTCCTCGGTCGGAATGTTGGCCAGGAAGGACATACCGCGGCTGTTCACCGCACCGGCCTGACACCAGATATGGCCTTCAGGCAGCTCGATCGTCAGATCGGTTCCCGGTGCTGTGTAGTGAAGCTTGCGGTACTTCTTGGCGTTCAGCAGATCGCAGCGCTGCTTGAGGCCGCCCAGATGGCTGCTCCAGGCTGCAACCGGGTTCTCCTGGTCTGCGCGCACAGCTTTGAAGATTGCATCCCATAGCAGTTCAATCTGCTGCTCAGGGGCAGCGTCCGGGAATACCTTGGCGGCCCATGAAGGAGAAGGGAAGGCGATGCCGCTCCAGCTGACATGGTTAGCCATCATCATCTCCCGGTAAGGGGCCATGGCCTGGCCGGCAGTCTTCTGGTTATCAGAGATCCGGCTTGGTTCTACCCCGCTTAGCAAGTCCGGATTAGCCGAGATAATCGTCAGGAACGCAGCGCCATTACGCGCGAGATCCTCCAGCTCATCCGCCTGCCACTTGGGCGGCTCGAGGAAGCTCTCGGATGGAGCAAGATCATAACGTGTCCGTGTAACGAATTCATCGGTATAATTAACCTTTACCAGCTTTGCTCCTGCTTCATAGGCTTGGCGTACAATGAGCCGTACCAGCTCTGCGGAGACGATATCCGCATTGACTACAAGCGTTTGACCGGGCTGAATGTTGACTCCGATCTTTACAGCGAGCAGGGCGTAATTTTCGAGCTTTTGCTTGAAATCCAGCATGATTTCAGCTCCCTTCACGATCTTCTATTTTGTAATATGGAGTAGAAAAGGCATTAAAATGCCCAGTTGCCCTTCAGGAATACAGGCTCACGCGTACCGTCAGCCGTGATACCATAAATATCCATCTCTGCTGAGCCGATCATGAAATCGACATGGGTTACGCTGGTATTGAGACCATGGGCGATCAGCTCATCCTGGTTCATTTCTTTGCCGCCTTCGAGGCAGAAGGCATATGCGGTGCCGATCGCCAGATGGTTGGACGCATTCTCATCAAACAAGGTGTTGAAGTACAGGATGTTGGAGTCGGAGATCGGCGAGTTGTGCGGCACGAGTGCGACTTCACCCAGGTACTTGGCGCCTTCATCGAGACTGATCAGATATTCCAGGGCTTCCTGGCCTTGCTCGGCGCTTACGCTGATAATCCGGCCCTGTTCAAAGGTAATCGAGAAGCCGTCAATAATATTCCCGCCGTAGCTGAGCGGCTTCGTGCTTCTGACAGTACCGTTAACGCCGGTTTTCTTCGGAGCCGTGAACACTTCTTCAGTTGGCATGTTGGCGACAAAAGAATGACCTTTAGCATTGATGCTGTCGCCCTGCGCCCAAATATGGCCTTCAGGCAGCTCGATACTAAGGTCGGTTCCAGGTGCTATGTAATGCAGGCTTTTGTATTTCTTCGCATTGAGAACATCCGCTTTCTGCTCCAGCGTATCCAGATGCTCCTGCCATGCGGCTACAGGGTCTTCGCGGTCCAGGCGTACGGTGTGGAAGATTGCCTCCCAAAGTTTATCTACGCGCTCTTCTTCAGGCACGTCAGGGAATACCTTGTCTGCCCAAGGCTGGGACGGGATGGCTACAATGCTCCAGCTGACTTTATCGGACATCTGCATTTCGCGGTATTTCGTAAGTGCAGCCCCCCGGGTCTTCTGGAAGTTGGCAATCCGCTCAGGATCAATGCCTTTGAGCGCGTCCGGATTCTCGGCAATAACGTTCAGAAATGCAGCACCGTTCTCGGCGAATTCGGTTACTTCACCCGCGTACCAGGTTGGAGCCTTGGTGAACACTTCCGGTGAAGCATGCTCGAACTGCTGGCGCGTAATGAACTCGTCACTCCAGTTAACCTTGACCTGGCTTGCGCCGATGGCATATGCTTTGGCGGTAATCAGGTGGACGAACTCGGCTGCGGAAATCGGAGCATTCACGACCAGGATTTGCCCCGGCTGAACATTTACACCGATCTGCACAGCCAGATCAGCATATTTACTTAGCTTGGATTGAAGCTCTGTTTGAGTCATTGCGATTTCCTCCATTACCATAATTTTAGCTCGGAATAAGCATTGTACTAAATTATTAACCGCCGGATGAAAAAAGTCAATTACAGCGCAAAAGGAAAGGAATTGCTTACATATCAATGTTATACTGAATATTGTGGGCATGATCAGATGAAAGGAAGGAAAGAGTATGAACCTAGAAATCACCAAAGCAGAAATGAAACGCGTAGAGGATAGAAGTTTTGTCGGGAGAACGGTGTTTACACTGGAGAATCACAGCTCCCCTTATGAGATCACTTTCTTCAGTTCACGGGGAACCGAATGGGATTACAGCCTGAGCTTCGCCGGTGAACCGGGAAGTGAAGAGCAGTTCCTTGAGGTGGATGCCCTGCTGGAGAATGATGACGATGTATACAATCAGCTGCTGGACGCGGCACTCGACACTCAGGAGATTCCGGAAGAGGAAGCCTAGACCCTTTCCGGATAGCCTTGTCATACAATAGCCTTTCTATGTACAAGCTGTTATTAAAAAATGCGACTCCGTTCCGGCAGAATAATCTTGCCGCACAGGGTCGCATTTCACATTTCAAAGGTAACGCAGAGTTTAGCCGATGGTAATATTGCCTTCAGGGTACCGGTAGAGTTCCTTACTATTCTTCGGTTTGAGTGCATAAGCAAGTGTAAGCGGTCCTGTCCGGCCGACAAACATCAGAATGATCACCAGCACCTTACCGATTGTTGTCAGCTCTGTAGTCAGTCCCATTGTTATACCGGAAGTACCGAAAGCGGAGACTGCCTCGAACAGCACGGTCAGAAAATCCGCACTTTCCGTCACGGACAGCAGCATGGTCGAGATGACCACCAGCATCAGTGACAGCAGGGTCATGGTAATCGCCCTGTAGACATTCTCCTTCGAGATCCGGTGGCGGAACATTACGATATCCTCTTTGCCCCGAAGCTTGGCATAGGCTGTGCTGGCCAGAATCGCAAAGGTGGTAATCTTAATTCCGCCGCCGGTGGAGCCGGGAGCTGCTCCGATAAACATCAGCAGAATCATCAGGAATTGCGTGGATTCACGGAGCAGCGGGATCTCGATCGTTGTCACCCCACCAGAGCGTGGCGTAATCGCCTGCAGGAAGGAAGCCATTATCTTGCCTCCGGCATGCAGCGGCTTCAGCGTGGAATTCAGCTCCAGCCAGAAGAAAATAGCCGCGCCAATCACAATGAGAGCAGCAGAAGTGGTAAGGACTACCTTGGAATGAAGAGTCAGCCGCTTACGTTTCGGAAAGTCGATTACATCAGATAATACAATAAAGCCGATACCGCCGAGGAAGATCAGCAGCATGGAGGTAATATTCACAATCGGATCTTCGACATAGCGGGTTAAACCGCTGAAGGGCCCGTGAACATCCCCGAACAGATCAAATCCGGCATTGTTGAAGATGGATATACTATGGAATACTCCGTAATACGCTGCTTTGCCAAAAGGCATGTCCATCATAAATCTTGCGGCAAGAAGAATGGCCCCGGTCAGCTGAATCACCAGCGAGTAGATCAGCACCCGGCGGATCAGCTTCACAATTCCCTGCATGGAATTCTGATTCATGGATTCCTGCAGCAGCAGGCGCTCCTTCAGTGAGATCCGCTTGTTCAGCACCAGCGTGATCAGCGTCGCCATCGTAACGAACCCGAGACCGCCGAACTGGAATAGCACGAGCAATACAATCTGTCCAAAAGCCGTCAGCTGCGTTCCTGTGTCGATGACAGCAAGTCCGGTTACACAGGTCGCTGAGGTTGCCATGAACAGTGCATCAATGAAAGAGATTCTTCCGCCGGTAGAAGCAGCAGGGAGACACAGAAGCAGGGTGCCGGCCGCGATTAGTATTGCAAAGCCCAGTGATAGTATTTTGGGCGGCGTCAGCCTGAGATACCCAAAGGATAGGTTAGCCAAGTCTCATTCTCCTGACATCTGGATAGGATCTGACAAGATTATAGCATAACTTATATTCCCGTCACCAAAGAGGCAGGAAATTGACATATTTTATCGAAATGATTAAAGGCTCCACCTACTACTGTACTTTTAGAGGAGGCTCTACTTGCTGTGACAAGTCCCATACGGAATCAGGTTGGCGCTGTCTTCATCCCGGTTAGTGATATCGAAAGGTCCAAAAACTGGTATTGCAGCTTGCTTGGACTGCCGCTTGACGGTGAAATTTTGTTCGGGCATCTGTATGACGTGCCGATGCAGGGTCCGGGAATCGTGCTCGACAGCAGAATTTTTACAGCCGAGGCTGTGCTGAAGGTGCCTTCCTTCCATCTGCTTACCGACGATATTGATGCTGCCTATGATTATGTTAAAGCTACCGGAGCTGAAATTCTCACGGATATTGAACATGATCACTGGTTTAATTTCAAAGATCCGGACGGGAATGTGCTGATGATTTGCCGTTCAACCAACTAATTAATTGCATTAACTATATTGATTAATGTTGTTAATTATAATACAGGGAGTATTGCGAATGATAAGAGAAGCCACACCGGAGGATGCCTACGGCTTAGAGAAGCTGTACCGGATTCTGCTGCCGGAGCACACGGATATCCAAGTATCGCCGCAAAGAATCAGCCAAATTGCCAATAATCCGGACAGCCTGCTGATCGTATACGAAGAAGACGGGGAGGTAGCGGGTACGTTACATCTGCACTTGTGCATGGATGCGCTTAGCGGTGACCGCCCGTTCGGAGTCATAGAGCGTGTTGTAACTGACCCGCAGCTGCGCGGCAAGGGAATTGGAGCCTCACTGATGCAATTCGCAGAAGAGGCAGCAGCGGCCAGAGGCGCCCTTAAGGTAATGCTGTCCAGCAAGAGCTGCCGCACGGATGCCCACCGCTTCTACGAGCGCCTGGGGTACGACGGAGAGGGAAGCAAACTTTTCAAAAAATACATACCGGTCTAAATGCAGGAGGAATGTAATGGATATCATACTGAGGGAACTGATTCCTGAAGACGCCGCCGCACTCTTAAGTCTGCAGCACCGGCTGGATCAGGAAACTTCGTATATGCTGCTTGCACCCGGAGAGAGGCAGACCGGAATTCCGCAGGTGGAAGAAATGATCGCAAGCTTCGGGAATGCTCAAACCTCTATCCTGATCGGAGCCGAAGCTGACGGTGAGCTGGCGGGATACCTGTCAGTCAGGGGAGGAAGCGTCAGCCGCAATAAACACAGTGCCTATATAGTCATCGGCATCCTGAAGCAATATCAGGGCATGGGAATCGGCAGCGGATTGTTCCATGAGATGGACTTGTGGGCGAACCGGAGCGGCATTGTGCGTCTGGAGCTTACGGTAATGAAGCATAATGAGCGGGCTGTTGCGCTGTATACGAGGTATGGTTTTGAGATTGAAGGCGTGAAGAAAAAGTCGCTGCTGGTGGATGGGGAATGGGTAGACGAATATTATATGAGTAAAATATTTAACCCCGCCTCTATATAGTTAATGGTATTAATTATAGGCGTGATTACGTTAGTACTCACCAAAGTATGCAAGAAAGGCGCTTCCCCTGGGAAGCGCCTTTCTGTATTACTGCAGCGTATCTATCCGCTTTAGTCGCTGTGTACTGCGGCATCTTCGGTGACCGGAAGATCAATCTTGATCTCAACCTTACGGATACGGTGGCGGTTCATCTCACGCACAGTCAGAGTGACATGCTCATACACATGGCTTTTGCCGACAACCGGCTCTTCCAGGTGACTGTACAGCCATCCGCCGATCGTAGTCACTTCGTCGTCGTGGAAATCAAGACCTGTAAGATCTTTGATCTCCAGCAGAGACACATTGCCGTCAAACAGATAATGGGTCTCGCTCAGCTTCTCTACATTTCTGCGTTCGTCCCCGTCGAATTCGTCTCGGATCTCACCGACAATCTCTTCCAAGATGTCTTCGATCGTAATGAGGCCGGAGGTTCCGCCGTATTCATCCAGCAGCAGGGCGATATGCACGCGCTCCTTCTGCATACGGGTCAGCAGCGTCTTCACCGGCGTTACTTCCGATACGGTAAGAATCGGCAGAATCAGGCTTTTGAAATCAAAATCAGGGTTGTTGTCATATTGCAGGTACAGCTGCTTGGTATTAATCATACCGATGATATTGTCTTTGCTTCCGTCTGCTACAGGGAAACGCGTATACTGCTCCTTGCGGATAATAGAGATATTCTCCAGCAGCGAGTGGTCGGTGAACAGACATACCATATCTGTCCGGGGAACCATGATTTCTTTGGCCAGCATTTCATCAAAGGTGAAGATCCGGTTCACATAACCGTATTCCGCTTTGTTGATTTTGCCGCTCTCATAGCTCTCGGACAAGATCAGGCGGATCTCGTCTTCACTGTGGGCATCGCCATGTTCACTGGCCGGCTTCATTCCGAACATACGGACGAGCAGGTTGGCGGAACCGTTCATGATCCAAATCAAAGGGTACAATACTCTGTAGAACCAAATAATCAGCGGTGCGGTAATCTGACCGATTTTCTCCGGAATGTTTATAGCGGCCGTCTTCGGTGCAAGTTCACCGACAACGACATGCAGGAATGTGGCGATAATGAAGGCCAGTGCAAAAGCAATAGGCTCACTAACGCTGTGGCTCAGGTTCGTCAGGTCGAACAATGGTATCAGCAGCTGCTCAAATGCAGGCTCTGCCAACGCCCCGATCCCGAGTGCAGTAATGGTGATTCCAAGCTGACAAGCAGACAGATATCCATCGAGGTTAGCAGATACCCGCTGTACCGCTAGCGCATTCTTCTTCCCGTCGAGTACCATCTGGCTGACCTGGCTTCCTCTTAATCTCACTACTGCAAACTCCGTTGCTACAAAAAATGCGGTTAAAATAATCAAAATTGCCACGAGCGTCAAACTAAGTCCTATACCCATATAATCTTTACCATCCCTTTCGTCCCTAAAATAGGTTATACTCATATTATGAGTTCATATGAACCTATTGTACGAACTTTTCAATGAAATATCAAATGGTGGAGGGTTGCCATCTATGGAAGCATTTACACTTAGCCGGATAGAGATGTCCGGACTATTACTGTCTCTAAGCGAAAACTCGGAGCGGAAGCCGCTCCATATTCTGCAGGAAGCCTGGACCAAGTTCCACCGTGAAGAGGTGCGGGAGGGGACGTCACTGCCGGCTTTTCTCTCTACGGATATTCCCCCGATCCTGCAGAAATTGATCAAAGGCAGCGGCATCAAAGGGTTATCCCTTGGTGAAATCGCCTCGCTCGGCAGTCTGATTGAGTATTCCACATTATCTGTTACGGCTATGCAGAACTGGGTAAAGCGTGACTTCAAGGAATATCTCGGGGCGCCGCGTGAAGGGAAGAAGTATTCCATTAATCAGGCTGCGCTTCTATTTATAATTGATGATCTCAAGGCTGCACTCGATTTCGAGAGCATCCGCCAGCTCTTCCGTATGCTGTTCCTGGCGCCTGAGCGTGATGATGACGACCTGGTCGAGCCGGCACAGCTGTATCACGGGTATGCAGAGCTGTTCGAGGAGATCAAGACCCGCTCCCCGATGCCGGTGCAGGGGCAGGCTCAGCCTGGTAACCCCAAAGAGTATTTGCTGAAATCCGACAGTGCGCTCAAATCGGCGATGGACGGAATGATGAAGCGGCTCAGCCATCTGACCAGATCACAACGGGATGCCGTGCAGAATATGCTCCTGATCGCCGCCATATCAGTTCAGACCTGTTATTTTCAGGCGATGGCCCGGCAATATTTCAATGCGGTGTTATTCCTTGATTTTTGAACCGTCCGATTCTAGAATGTGTAAGTGAAACTAGTCTTACTCCGAGACTTAGCGGGAATCAGGGAAGAGGGTGCTTGTTATGATGAATCAAATGTCGCTGCTGCAGAATCCGAAGCAAAGAAAACTGCTCTTCAGTGCAGGACTCAGCTGGATGTTCGACGCGATGGATGTGGGGATGATATCTTTTGTGGTGGCTGCGCTGGCCAAGGAGTGGGCGCTGGGACCGGAGAAGATCGGATATTTAACCAGTATCAACTCGGTGGGGATGGCTGTGGGAGCGGCTGCGGCCGGGATTCTCGCGGACCGGTTCGGCCGCAAATCCGTACTGCTGTGGACGCTGCTGATCTTCTCCATAGCAAGCGGCCTGTCGGCATTTGCTGCAGGGTATGTAATGCTGTGCGTGCTGCGCTTCATTGCCGGCTTCGGGCTGGGCGGTGAATTGCCGGTTGCCTCGACACTGGTGTCCGAAAGCATGCCGGTCAAAGAAAGAGGACGGGCCGTCGTACTGCTGGAGAGCTTCTGGGCGCTTGGCTGGATTCTGTCCGCGCTGATCGCTTATTTCGTTATTCCGGATTACGGCTGGCGGATTGCCTTCGCGATTGGTGCAGTACCGGCGCTCTATGCGCTCTACCTGCGTAAGGCAATTGATGACTCGCCGAAATTCGCCGAGATCAAGAAGGCTCCGGTATCCCTGCGGAACCGGATTACGGCAGTCTGGTCTGCGGAATACCGCCGTTCGACGATTATGCTGTGGATTCTGTGGTTTACGGTTGTTTTCTCCTACTACGGTATGTTCTTGTGGCTGCCGACAGTTATGGTGCTTAAGGGCTTCAGTCTGGTCAAAAGCTTCGAGTATGTGCTGATCATGACGCTCGCCCAGCTTCCGGGATATTTCACCGCCGCTTATTTCATCGAGAAATTCGGCCGGAAGTTCGTGCTCGTGATCTATCTGCTGCTGACAGCTGTCAGCGCCGCCTGGTTCGGAAATTCCACGACCGAAGGCATGCTGATGGCCGCCGGGATCTGCCTGTCCTTCTTCAACCTGGGGGCATGGGGCGGGATGTATGCTTATACACCGGAGCTGTATCCGACTACCATCCGTTCAACAGGTGCAGGACTGGCAACCTCGTTCGGCCGGATCGGGGGTATTATTGCACCTACACTGGTCGGCGTGATGGTGGGGAATTCGGTCGCGATCAGCACAATCTTCATGCTGTTCTTCGTAACGATTATTATTGGTGCGCTGGCCGTGCTGTTCCTGGGGAAGGAAACGAAGGGCACAGAGCTGCTCTAAGAATAATTGGAAAAACCATCAGGAGTTATACTCCAACAAGGCCAGCCGGAGCTTCCGGCTGGCCTTTGTTGTGGCTTTAGCCAGTTGAGTGCGTGAAATGCGCAATACAAAAAACCACCCGCATAGCGGCTGGAGGGAAGCCTCCGCTATTGCAGCCCATAGGGTGAATATAGTATATTCTTAAGGAAGACACAAACGAACGTTCTCATTGTCCGGCAATGTGCGGTGACAGACACTCTAATCTAGGATCTTGAGGGGCCAGTCTCTCAAGGTCTTTTTTGAAATATACGCCAGCATGGATATGTTTACGCCTGCCGAACTTGACTTGATTTGTTCCAAGTAGCGTTTTTTCAGTCCGGCTTACCTTTTGACGGAAAGGCGGGAGCAAGAATAGCTCCATTTGATGCCCCTAGTACAGGACTGGAGACCGCTGCATCACCTCATAAGGCATATGGTATAATGGTAAAAATTATTATGGCACACTAATGGAGCGGGTAAGTATGGCTAAAGACAGGCAGGGCCTGCATTTCACGGAGCTGGTCTGGGAGAGCACGGAGCAGAATATGGCAATTCCGCCGCGGAGTTCTGCAGAAGCGGTTATACCGAAGCCTCCGGAAGGTCCGGGCAAGAAGAAAACGTCCCAATATGATACAGTACAGCTCCAGCTATGGGATATGGAAGAGACACAGGAGCCGGTAACCACTACGGAGAGCCAGTTTGTCCAGCGGGCCCGGGAGCTTGCGGATCATAAGGAGCCTGCGGCTTTATTTGTTCCCTTTAAGAGCTATTGGCCGACTTACGGCCATATGACAGGTGCGCAGAGCCGGTGGTATTTCTTCTGGCGGGATGAAGTCCGGCAAGGGAGATACCCTAAGACCGACCTCTCCTATATTTTTCTGCATATATATGAGCTGATTAACGGTGTGGGCTGGGATGAGCCGCAGGATGGATGCCGTCAGCTCGGCTTGCTCTGGGAAGCCTACCGTGACAAGTATAAACGTCTGGATCAATACCTTGGCGGATGGATTGCGGATTTCTCATTCGTGCATAAGCTGGATATCCCGCTCTCGGAGATTGTTATCCGTACACGCGGGCTTGCCGGGGACTTGGCAGAGCTTGAGCTTGTCCGCTGCCTGTCTGCTGCCCCGGAGCAGCTTAGCATCGAGGTGCTGAGTGTGATGTCGGATTATGATATCAGCAAATCGAAATTTTATACAGGTGAAGGAAAAGCTGCTGCGGAAAAGTACATCCCCCAAGTAGTGGCACTAATTGATACGTATGTCGCGCGGAAGCACGGCTCGAATCTGATCACGATGTTCCCGCCCGGTCCGCCGGTTGTCCGTGAGCGGTATTTGTTCCGCAGCGCAGTATATGATATCTCACTCTATGGCTACTCTGTTCTTATACCTGTCGTACGAATCAGCAAATCGCCGCCGCTGCGCAGTCTGATTACACGCTTATTCCGGCTGACCGAGAACAAGCTGCGGGCACTTATGGGTTATCGCGGACGGCTCAAGGATGTCAAGGTTGATGCCGACATGGAGGGCTTGGTGACCAAGTTCCTGCAGCGTGAATTCCTGAAGGCGGAGCAGGAGGAGAAGGGTCCGGCAGTTGTGATTGATCAGCGGAAGCTGGAACAGCTGAAGAATGACTCCGAGGTGGTGCGTTCGCTGCTCACGGTGGAGGAAGCGCTGGAGAAGGATGATGAAACGGATTGGGAACAGGAGACAGCGGGTGAAGAAGAGCCAGCGGTTAGAGAAAGTGACGAAGAGAAGCTGGACATTATTGTTGAAGAACCTGCTGTGCGAGGACAAGCAGATTCTCCGCTGCCAATTATTGATGGCGAAGCGGACAGCTGGACGTCCTTCGCTTCTGAACTGAGTCTGCTGCAGCGGGATGTGCTGCTTGCGCTGGCAGAGGATGACGGCCTGGTGAAGGTGAACCGGCTGGCAGCGGGCGGCGGGACCATGGCAGAGCTGCTGTTTGATGAGATTAATGAACTTGCTATGGATAGTCTGGGGGATCTCGTCATCGACGGTGAAGAGCTGACCGAAGAATGTATATCCATGCTGCACTATATAAAGAGGTGAAATCAGGAATGAACCCACTCAAAATACCGAAGCGGATGACCACCGCGCTCGTCAACTCGCTGACAGCGGGAGTTGTGCCGCGTATCGGTCTTGAATATATTGCCGTCGGCCGCCGGCCGGAGGTTGAAGCCATTCTCCGCGATATGGATAATATCGCCGAGGGCGGAGCCGCCTTCAAGCTGATTACGGGCAAATTCGGCAGCGGCAAAAGCTTTCTGCTGCAGATTATCCGCAATTACGCGATGGACCGGGACTTCGTGGTCGCGGATGCGGACTTGTCGCCGGAGCGGCGGCTTGTCGGTACGAAGGGGCAGGGGCTTGCCACCTACCGCGAGCTGATGAGCCATCTGTCAACTCGGACGCGCCCCGATGGCGGGGCACTGGAGATTATGCTGCAGAAGTGGATTATGTCTCTGCAGCAGGCCGTCATGCAAGAGAAGGGCTATGGGCCGGATGCGCTGGAGCTTGGTGAAGAAGTGGAGCAGCGGATCTATGCGGTTGCCTCCGAGATGCGCGGGCTTGTGCATGGCTTCGACTTCGCGAAGGTGCTGGCCTCTTACTGGAACGGGCATAAGCTGGCTGATGACGCACTGAAGCAGGATTCGCTGCGCTGGCTGCGCGGCGAGTTCGCGACCCGCACGGAAGCGCGCAAGGCGCTGGGTGTGGGCGTTATTATCGATGACGACAACTGGTATGATTATATGAAGCTATGGGCGGAATTCACCGGGGCCATCGGCTATAAGGGGTTGCTGCTGTTCATCGATGAGGGAGTCAACCTCTACAAGATAACCAACAGCATCTCCCGCCAGAGCAATTATGAGAAACTGCTGACCATGTTCAACGATACGATGCAGGGCAAGGCAGAACGGCTGGGGATCTTCGTCGGCGGCACACCGCAGTTCGTTGAAGACCACCGGCGCGGCTTATTCAGCTATGAGGCACTCCGTTCCAGGCTGGTAGCCGGGCGGTATGCCGGTGCCGGACTGAATAACTTCACCGGACCGATCATTGCGCTGGACATGCTCTCCCATGAGGAGATTCTGATTCTGCTACAGAAGCTGCGGGACATTCACGCGCTACACTACGGGTATGAAGCCAGACTGACGCAGGAGCAGCTGGTGCATTTCATGGAAGAGGCTGTGAACCGGCTGGGTGCAGATGAGCTGCTTACCGCGCGTGAGGTCGTGCGCGACTTCATGGATCTGCTGCATACGCTGAACCAGCATCCGGAAATGTCGTTCGAGAAGCTGGTCGGGGAGCGGACTCCGCGGCCTGCCGAGACCGGGCAGAATGAACTGGACGGATTCCTGGCGGAGTTTGACCTATGAGTGATAACCCTTTCTACCGGCTGGCTCCGTTCATTAAAGAATTCATCTACAAGAACCGCTGGGATACGCTGCGTGAGGCCCAGGTAGATGCTTGCCGGGTGCTGTTTGACACACCGCATCATCTGCTTATCGCTTCCGGAACCGCTTCGGGCAAGACAGAGGCGGCTTTTTTCCCCGCGCTTACGGAGCTGTATGAGCGTCCGTCCGCATCTGTAGGTATTCTGTATATCGCTCCGCTGAAGGCGCTGATCAACGATCAGTTCACCCGGTTAAATGATTTGCTCCGCGAAGGGAATATTCCGGTCTGGCACTGGCATGGCGATGTGCCGCAGGCGGATAAGACGAAGCTGATGCAGAACCCTTCCGGGGTGCTGCAGATTACACCGGAATCGCTGGAAGGTCTGCTGATGAACCGCCCGAATGCCATCCCGGCGCTATTCCATGATCTGCGCTTCATCGTAATCGACGAAGTGCATGCCTTCATGGGGGCGGACCGCGGCATTCAGGTGCTGAGCCAGCTGGCCCGGATCTCGCGGATGGCCGGCTGTCATCCGCGGCGGGTGGGTCTGTCCGCAACGCTGAGCGACTACGCCTCCGTCACGGAGTGGCTGGCGGCGGGCACGCGGGAGAGCGTGGAGGTCAGTGCACCGCAGGGCGGGCGCAAGCTGCGCCTGAGCGTGGAGCACTTTTCTTTCCCGGATGCGCGGAATGAGGAAGAAGCCGAACACCTGGAGCGGGCGCGACAGGCTTATTACGGCTTCATCTACGACCATACGCATGTGAAGAAGGCCTTGATCTTCACGAACAGCCGCACAGACGCCGAGGAGGCGATTCTGGAGATGCGGCGCATTGCCGCTAAGCGCGGCGAGCGGGATGTCTTCCATGTGCATCATGGAAGCATCTCCGCGATGCTGCGCGAGGAGACGGAGGCCGCGCTCCGCCAGGGTGCGGGGCCGGCTGTGGCTGCAGCGACGCTGACGCTGGAGCTGGGGATTGACCTGGGCGAGCTGGAGCGGGTGCTGCAGCTCGGCGCGCCTTACAGCTGCGCGAGCTTCGTGCAGCGGCTGGGCCGCTCGGGCAGGCGCGGGGACGCCGCCTCCGAGATGATCTTCGTCACGCCCGAGGAGGAGGACGAGGAGGCGCAGCTGCCTGCGCGGATGCCGTGGACGCTGCTGCGGGCCATTGCCGTAATCGAGCTGTACGTACGCGAGAAATGGGTCGAGCCGCTGGTCGTGCGCCAGCTGCCGGTCGGGCTGCTGTATCATCAGACGATGAGCATCCTGAAGAGTATGGGGGAAGCGGAGCCGGATGACCTGAAGGAGGCGGTGCTGAGCCTGCCGTCCTTCCGCAGTATTGATCCCGCTGATTATGACGCCTTCATGGAATACATGCAGGGCATGGGCCACATTGAGAAGATGGATGAGGGCAGTCTGCTGATTGGCATGGCGGGGGAGAAGATCGTCAACAACTTCCGTTTCTATGCGGTATTCAAAGACGATGAAGAGCATGTCGTCTATAATGGCACCGAGGAAATCGGTTCAATTACTACAGTGCCACCGCCGGGCTACTGCTTCACCCTGGCCGGCAAGCTGTGGAAGGTGGAAGAGGTCGACAACCGCCACAAGGCGGTCTATGTCAAAGGATCACGCGGCAAGGTAGACACCTTATGGCTTGGAGCCGGAGGGGATGTCCACACCCGGATCATGACGAAGATCCGCGAAGTGCTCGGATCGACAGCCTTGTATCCGTATCTTGCGCCAAGCGCGGCCACCAGACTGGAGCGGGCCCGCAGGCTTGCCAAAGAGAGCGGACTCTTGACGCGTTCTGTCCTGCCTGCCGGAGGAGACTCCATGTTCATCCTTCCATGGGCGGGCAGCCGGCAGTTCCGTACGCTGGAGCGCCTGCTGAAGAACAATCTGAAGGGACCGCTCGGTCTGCGGTCCGTCGTGCCGATGGAACCTTATTATATGGTTGTCGCCGGCAAGGCAGATGCAGAGACGCTGGAGGAAGAGATCATTGCCGAAACCGCCGCAGCTACGGATGCTATTTCCCTGCTCGGACCGGATGAAGCCCCTTACCTCGGCAAATACGATGAATTCATCCCGCATGATCTGCTGCGCAAAGCTTTTTCGCTCGACGGGCTGGATGTTCCGGGATTGCTCAGCGTGATTAAACAGTGGAAGCAGCCGCCAGCATAATTGATATAGTAATATATAACAAGAAGCAGCCGATTCTAACGTGATCGGCTGCTTCTTTTGAATAATTAGTGGCGAAAAGTAATGCTTGCTTTCAACGGGATGCTCCAATGAAATTCATGGACCCAGCGATCAGAATGTTTTATATGTTTGTAGGGCGGCCGTGTAATTATTTCGTTTACACTAAGTAATCGCTCTGACGACATAGTACGGGGATATCGGCTCTGATTAATATCGTTGTTGCACACCTTTGAACCACACGGATTTGATCGACAAGGTATCCGAGATGTTGGTTGTCGGATCACCGGTTACTAAAATAAGGTCAGCGCGTGCGCCTTCGGCAATACGACCGCGATCGTTAAGACCAAAGCAACGGGCCGGTTTTGCGGTAGCTGACTGAAGCGCTTCTATCGGAGTGAACCCGGCCTTCACCAGCAATTGCATTTCATGATGGACGCTGGCTCCATGAGCAAGGCCGCCAAGATTCGGAACAGGAACCGGCGCGACATCCGTCCCTACCAGAATATCAACTCCGGCACGGTGAAGGTCCATCACATTTTTAAAGCTGTTCTCCATATTGCCTTGCGGAAACGTATTGAAGCTTGAGTTCAAGATATCGATCCAATCCGAACTTAACTTGGAATGAACACGCGGATCATTCGCCAATTCCGATGCCGGATTTCCAAGGATAGATGAATTCAACACCAAGCACGGTGTAACAAAAGCGCCTGAAGCCGCTATGGACATTACTAACCCGGACGTATTCTCGGGTCTGTCGATAAACAAGTGGCCCAAACCGTCGACTCCAAAATCGATGGCCTCTTGCGATGAAAGAGCCGTCAATACGTGGGCGATGACCAGCTTATCGAACTTGTGGGCTTCTGTCACGGCTGTTTTTAGAATCTCCTCGCTTAGTACAGGCAGGCCAGGCGCACCCATGACCGTTCCTTCTTCAATCATGATCTTAATATAGTCGGCGCCATTCTCCACTTGGGTATGCACATGTTTAATCGCTTCTTCCACCGTTGTCACTTGCGGTATTTCTTCGTGATCGTGAGCGTATGCAGCCAACATCGATTCCCGGTCTTCCTCCGATAATTTCTCTAGTTCCTTTAATATGAATTCCGGTATTTCATCTCCATCTGGCAATAATTCATCTGGGTGTCCGCCCGGAGCGGTGATCGCTGTGCCAGCAGAACGGACGTCTGCGACGTCATTCACATTTTTTAACTGAATCTCGCGCCCTCTTTTTGTAAAATCGCCGTTCATTTCGAGTTCTGTTGTCACGCCGAATTTTAGTGCATCTCGTAATCCGCCGATCGAAGTGTGGACATGTGCATCAATGAAACCAGGCATTAGAGTCGCATTTTCTCCATCGATAATCGTTGCACCAGCCGGAAGGTCTCCGCCCACTGAAATTATGGACTCCCCCTTAACGACAATATGTCTTGGCGCAATCATTTGATTTCCATCAAAAATACGTATATTTGTAATTGCCGTAACTTGTTCTAACGCAGCATTTTGTGTGACCTTATCCATCTCCATATGAATTCCTCCCAAGTGTTTGTAATTTGAACAATTCGAAGTATAACTATTAGTTAACTAACAGTAAATAATCTAATTATTCTTTTGACAAGCCTATAGGATCACTGTATAGTTTATTTGCTTACAGTTAGATTCCTAACAATCACAGGGGGGAAGATCATGGAATCCCGAAAGGATACGCCTTATCTGGATTTGTTTCAGATTATCGGTCTTAAGTTAAAGAAAAGAGCGGACGAAAGTATAAAAGAGCAGGGGTTAAACGCTCAACAAGGAAAAGTAATCGATTATATTTACCAGAACCAAAATAATCATATTATTCAAAAGGACCTTGCCGATAGGTTTCATCTACGTGGGGCCAGCATTACAAGCATGCTTCAAGGTCTAGAGCAAAAAGGGTTCATCGAGCGCAAAATCCCGGCCAATAATGAACGGCAAAAAAATATATATGTATTGCCAAAAGCGATTGAACTGATTGCAGACTTTCAAGACTCATTCCAAAGGGTGGAGGAAGAAATCGTTCAAGTCCTTACCGAGGAGGAGAAGCAAATCTTGAAGGAAATATTGATCAAAATTAATGAAAGATTATCATAAAGGAAAAAACCTGCTCGACGGCTGCTTTCAAAGAAATACCGAAATAAGGGATTAGTTATTACAGGATAAAATCATTGAACTCCATAACGGGGTAACTATAGCTTAACAATCATTTAACCGAGGTTGCCGGTATGAGACGGCAGCCCCGGTTAGCTATGGGCAGACGTTGAAGTGAGTGGATATTTGTCAAGATGAATGGCTTCGTTACCATAGCTTTGTTCAAAATTGGGACGAGGGTGTTTGTATGGCGAAAATAGATAATGGAGCAGGTGATCATCTAATTATTTTGTTTTCCGCTGATGGCTCCATAATAAAAGGCTTCGATCATGAATCTGAATTAAGCCCATATGGCGTAAAAACAGTGACACTAACTGGCACAAGGGAAAAGTTGAGATTCCAAAAGGTGTAAGCGATGGTTCTGATTTTTTAGTGGGCTGTATATTCCATACACCAGAGGATTTTGTAGAATTTGCAATAGGTTATTTTGAGTTATCACCATCCTTAGATGTTGTTGCAAAAATTTACGATGATTTCCCCATTACGGAAGAGATGATCAATATCCTAAATTCCAACTGTGATGTACAGGAAGTTTTTCAAGAATTAGAGTTGTTAAACTTTAGGGGTTAGATATAGAAATGGAGGGGTGACCGAAGATGGATTCTGTTGCAAATGTACGGCTGGCATCCTTAACCGATGCTGAAGATCTTTCCAGACTAAATCAGGAATTTAACGGTGGTGCACCAAGACCCGCAGCTAAGATAATTGAACATTTGAATATAAATCATAATGAACTGATTGCCGTAGCAGAGATAAATGGTAGAATCGTTGGTTTTGGCTGTGCTCAATGCTTTTCTTCATTTTGTTATGATGAACCCTATGGAGAAATTACTGAACTCTACGTAGAAGAAGCCGCTCGAAGAAAAGGAATTGCAATTGCCATTATTTCTTGCCTGGAAGAAAATTTTAGAGAACGCGGAGTGAAAAGTATAAAGGTACTGACAGGTAGAAGCAACACTGCTGCAACCAGAACCTATGAACAGTGCAGCTATGTTAAAGACGATGAACAGATGTTAGAGAAAAGGTTGGACGATTAGGCTGCTTAAGTGCAGTATACCTAGAAAAAACAAACCTTTATTCTGTAGTTCCCACCTTGTTGGAAGCGCTTCACAGGATGATAATAAGCATATCACGAACACAGGGGGCATCAATTAATGGTCAACAGAAAAATGAAGCAATCCGCTACCATCGCTTTCACCGCAGTTATGGCGTTAAGCCTTGCAGCATGCGGTAACTCGAACAACAACGCAAACGACGGCGCCAAAAACAACGCCGCACCGAACACAACAGATAGCGGAAACGCCGCAGCAACAACTGCTCCAAGCGACAAGAAAGTAACAATTACCTTCCAGAATATCTATCCTGACCCTGCAACACCGGCTTACAAAATGATCAACGAGCTGACCGAGCAGTACCAGAAGGATCATCCGAATGTGAAGATTGAACTGGATACGCTGAACACAGACCAGCAGAAGGTGAAGCTCAAGACACAGGCTGCTTCCAAAGAAGTACCGGACATCACCATCGTTAACCCGGCTGCACAAATGAAGCCTTTCGTAGATGCAGGATTGTTCGCTCCACTGAATGATATGCTCGATCAGAATGGCCTGAAAGACACTTATCAGGAAGGCCTGCTCGATTACTACAGCTTCGACAACAATGTGTATGCGCTTCCTGACGGCAACAACATCGAAGTCGTGTACTACAACAAAGATCTGTTCGCACAAGCAGGAATTGCTGCTCCTCCGACAACCTTTGAAGAATTGCTCCAGGATGTCAAAATCCTGAAAGATAAGGGAATTACCCCACTGGCTATCGGTGAAAAAGATTCCTGGACCGGCTCGTTCCTGTTCATGAACATCCTGCTCCGCACCAACGGCGGCCCTGGATTCCTGCAGGATGTGCTTGACGGCAAGAAAACCTTCGAAGATCCTGCATTCGTAGAAGCTGTAGAAGCATTCCAGCAACTGGTTCAAGCCGGTGCATTCCCGGATGGAGCTACTTCCATTGATGCCAATGCCGGCGGTAACATCTTCAAAACAGGTAAAGCGGCAATGTGGTCGATCGGATCTTGGGAAACAGGCGCAATTGACGCATCGCCTGTAGCCGGTAAAGTTGGAGCCTTCCAATTCCCTACAGTGAACGGCAAGGGCGATCCTAACGAATTCATGCTTGCACCAGGCAGCGCATTTGCCGTATCTGCAAACAGCGAACACCTGCAAGAAACCAAAGACTTCCTGAACTACTTCGCTTCCGAATATCCTAAGAAACAGTTTGAACTGAAAAATGCTGTAGGTATCGGTCAAAAGGTAGACGGCGACCTCAAAGCTGCCGGTTACTCTGATCTGGCTGTTAACATTGCCGGCCTGTTCAACCAAGTTAAAGGCGGAGACCTGGCGTTCGATAACACGATGAACCCTGCAACAGCTCAAGTTCACCTCAGCAGCATTCAGAACCTGTTCGTACAGAAAATGGATTCCGCTGCAGTGGCGAAAGAGCACCAGGCTGCATTTGAAGCCAACAAATAAGCAATCCGCTATAGGCAACCGTAAAGCTGTCCTTCTCGATGCGAAGCAAGCTGATCCAGGCTTCTTCGCATCGAGTTTATCATGAAGATTTTCAATGTGAATATCGTAAATATCGTAAATAGACAAAGAATCTGCTTGTTTAGGAGGCGGGAAAGATGAAAGTACTTAAGGTGCCAGCACGCACAATAGCCGTCTTCATACTGCCATGTCTGCTCTTGTACGTGTGCCTTGTGTTTGTTCCCATACTGGTATCATTATATACGGGCTTATTGAAGTGGGACGGTCTTACTACTGCGGAGTTTATCGGTTTAGGCAATTTCAAAGATATGTTCTTCAATGATCCTGTGTTCTGGCCTTCCGTACGAAGAACTCTGCTGTATGCAGTGGCTTCCATGCTGGAAATTCCACTTTGCTTAGGAATGGCTATCCTGCTTAACCGTTATCTGAAAAAAGCTAATACACTGGTGTCGATCTACTTCACACCGGTGATCCTGTCGGTTGTTATCATTGGACAACTCTGGAAGACCATCTACAACCCTACTTCCATGGGGGGCATGCTGAATGGCGTGTTGGTGTCACTCGGTCTTGACAGCTGGACTCACAACTGGCTCACCGAGCCGAACATCGCCATGTATTCCCTTTATCTGGTATCACTCTGGCAGTTCTTCGGCTACCATCTGCTGATCCAGTATACCGGAGTGCAGAATATTCCTGATGAGCTATATGAAGCGGCCAAAATTGACGGAGCAGACGGCTTCAAAGCGGACCGTTATATTACCCTCCCGCTGATTGTTCCGATCTTCAAAATATCGATTATCCTGGCGTTTATCGGCTCCCTGCAGGCCTTCGATCTGGTCATGGTCATGACAGGCGGCGGTCCGGCGCATGCGACAGATGTCATCTCAACCCATATGTATAACAGTTCCTTCATGTCCTTCAAGTATGGATACGGCAGTGCGATCGCAACGTTCCTGGTTGTTGTCTGTCTCATCTTTACCGGAGTGATCAATACCATCTTCAATAAACTTGAGAAAAAATACAACTAGGAAAGGAGTGCGCGAATCATGCGTAAATTAAAAAAAGGAATCGTGTATCTTCTTTTTGCAATCCCTGTGGTTACCCAGCTGTACCCGCTATTATGGCTGTTGCTATACTCACTCAAGACCAACGAAGAAATCATGGACGGCAGCTTCTTTTCTTTTCCCAAAAAAATTCAATGGCATAACTACTATGAAGCTTACACCTCCGGGAGTTATCTGAAGTATCTGTCCAACAGCGTATTCGTTACTGCGTTTACAATGATCTGTGTCATTCTGCTGGCTTCAATGGCAGCTTATGCGATCTCGCGGTTCCGCTGGAAATACGGCAATCTCGTGATGACCATCTTCCTGATGGGGATGATGATTCCGATGCAGGCTACCCTGCTGCCGCTGATGATTATTTTCAAAAATATGCATATCCTGAATACCCATTGGTCGCTGATTCTGCCTTACGTCGCATTCTCCACACCAATCGCCGTATTCATCTTAAGCGGATTCATGAGAGCTATCCCGCATGAGATTGAAGAGTCAGCGTTCATCGACGGAGCGAGTGTGTACCGGATCTTCCGCAGCATTATTCTTCCGGTGTCAGTGCCGCCGGTAATGACGGTGTGTATCCTGACCTTCATCAACATCTGGAACGAGTATATCCTGGCAGCAACGTTCATCTCGTCCGAGAAGCTCAAAACCCTGCCATTCGGGGTCTACACCTTCGTCAGCCAGTATTCGGTCAACTACGGCAACATCGGAGCATTCCTCGTTATGGGTGCGCTGCCGGTGATCCTGATCTACTTCTTCCTGTCGAACCAGATCACAAAGGGCATGGTGGCAGGAGCTGTCAAAGGCTGATCTGCAGAATTATGAATTCACGCGTTGCATATAAAATTGGGTTAGATTTATAATAGGAAACGGCAGGACAGGGTGTTGAAAGGAGAGAGTCCTATGAAGAGCGGCTTTCATTCCATCCATCATCGGTTGTTCTTGCTGTTTCTTTTTTGCATGTCCAGTATTCTGCTTATTGTCAGCTTGCTGTACTATAACCGGACTACGGATCAGCTGCATGAGAAGATCAGTGATTTGTCGCAAAAAAACGTCGCCCAGACCGCAGGTTTGTTCACACTCCTCTACAAGGGCTATGATGCATTGTCCAAATCGCTCAGCAATAACTTCGAGATGATTCGTCTGATTAATGAGAAAACCGATGAGCCGGCGGTGGCTTATATCAATGAGCAGACTGTGACGAATATTATCGGCTCGATTTTTTATTCACGGGATGACCTGGTGGGCATTCATGTGATCACAGACAGAGGGAAGATTTATAATTACGGGAATTATATGAACGTGGTCGATCCGGATTACGCCGATGAAGACTGGTATCACCAGCTGCAGGCCTCGTCAGGTAAAATGGTCTGGCTCGGGGTGTACCAGCATTCCCTGATCGATCAGGTGGAGGACAGCCCGGTGTTCGCCTTCGGCCGGCAGATTTATGATCTGAATGAGCATAAGCCGATCGGGATCGTGCTGTATGAGACGAATCCGCAGCCGGTGCTGGATGCCCTTGAGAACTTGAAGCTCGGTGAGCACAGTCAGGTGTATCTGATGTCCCCGGATGGACGGTTTGTCACTTCTGCTACAGATCCGACGCCGGACGTCTCCAATCTGCCTATGCTGCCGACTTCGCAGAATGTGATGGTTGAGCAGCAAAGCGACCGGCTGGTCGTAGCCTCCAAGCTGTCATTCTCCGGCTGGTGGGTGATGAGTATAACCCCGGACAAGGATTTGAATGTAGAGCTGATTGAGATGAAGCGCTATTTGCTGATTGTCATCTCGGCGCTGATTATTGTCTCAACACTGATTGCCTCGATCGTATCTCAGACCATCTCCTCGCCGCTGAAGAAGCTGATCCGGGAGATGAGGCAGGTAGAGGTCGGTAACTTCCGCGGAATGGTCAATGTCTCCTCCTATCAGGAGATTAATATTCTCGTGGCTTCCTTCAACCGGATGGTCCGGCGGATCGAGGAGCTGATTGAACGCGTGAAGCTCTCGTCCGTCAGTGAGAAGAATGCCGAGCTGCATGCGCTGCAGTCCCAGGTTAATCCGCATTTCCTGTACAATACACTCGATATGATCTACTGGATGCTGGATGAGGAAGGCAATGAGCAGCTGGGTGAGCTGGTCCTGTCCCTGTCCTCAATGTTCCGTTACAGCAGCCAGTGGGAGGATGGGGCCGAAGTGAGCCTGCGCGAAGAGCTGGAGCAGATTGGCCATTATCTGAAGATTATCTCAATCCGGCTGGAAGGGCGGCTGCAGATTATTACGGAAATCGATGAACGCTGGCTGGACATCCGTGTTCCCAAAATGACAGTCCAGCCTGTAATTGAAAACGCCGTCAAGCACGGTCTGGAATCACTGGGCCGCCAGGGTATATTGAAGGTATATACCAGAGAAGAAGGTTCCGTTCTTAGACTGATTGTGGAAGATAACGGAAACGGAATGAATGAGGAGCAGCTGAAACGGCTGCAGGACTCGTTGAATGGGGACGCTCCTAGTCCCAGTCCCAAGGAGAGCGGCAAAAGCGGCATCGGCCTGCAGAACCTGCACCGCCGGCTGCAGTTCATGTTCGGGGAGTATTATGGCCTGCAGATTCAGAGTTTCCCCGGAGCAGGGACACAGGTTGCCATCGTGCTGCCGATTTCAGTGGAAGGAGAACAGACTACGTGAATATTCTTATTGCCGATGATGAACGGGTCATACGTGAAGGCATCAAGCGCACCATCGGGCAGATTAGCCCGGAGCATCAGGTATTCGTGGCCGCCCGGGCGGAAGAAGCGGTTAAAATCATGGAAGAACAGCGCATCCACATTGTGCTGACCGATATTCTGATGCCGGGAATGAACGGCCTCGAATTCATGAAGATCTCGAAGCGCCGGTATCCGTATGTGAAATGGATTGTCATCTCTGCCCACAGCGAATTCTCCTATGCGCAGGAAGCAGTCCGGCTGGGTGCGAGAGACTATCTGCTTAAGCCGATCGGCAAAACAAAGCTGACTGAGCTTATTGACAGCCTAACAACGGAAATCCAGCAGGACAATAATATCTCGCGGCAAGGCGAACGGCTGAAGGCCAGTCTGAGATTCCTCCGTGAGGGGGTATTCCAGCGGCTGGCCTCGGGGCTGGATATCGGGAATCTGGATATTGAGCCTTTTATTGAAGATTACAACCACTTCTATCTGGTAATGGTCCAACTGGACCCGGGTGACAAAAGTGTCCGCCTGGAGCATTTCATCGTCGAGAACGTGCTGTCTGAGCTGATCGACCAGCATGGACGGGGATTCGTTGTCAGCTATGACCGGCAGAGTCTGCTGGGCCTTATTACGCCGGGTGAGAACATCCGGGTGGAGCATTTCCAGGAAGAGGTCAAGGCTCATTTGACGCATTACCTGAAGATTCCTTTCCAGATCATCCACTCCGGGCTCAGCTACGACTTCAACACCGTGCCGCAGGTTGTGAAGCGGATGCGGGAGGCTTCGGCCTCCCAGGCGCTTGAGCTGGAGCCGATGAAGGGCAGCGGGGAGAAGGCCATTGATGTTGCGCTGCACTATATCAAGGAGCATTTCTACGAGGATCTGTCACTGGAGAAAATGGCTTCGGTGGTGTTCCTGAATCCGGCGTATTTCAGCCAGCTGTTCAAGCAGAAGACGGGGCAGGGCTACAAGGAATATGTAACCTCCCTGCGGCTGGAGCAGGCCAAGCTGCTGCTGCTCAATCCTAAGCTGAAGCTGGCTGAAATTGCTGAACGGGTGGGTTATCAGGACATGCGCCACTTCACGCAAATGTTCCGTAAGAAATATCAGCTTACACCGACGGAATACCGTCAGCAGGAGAGCATCAATATTCTCATGAGTAAGGGTACTCCGCCGCAACAATAAAAGGAAGCTGATGCCGGTTATCGAAACCGGTGTCAGCTTCCTTTTATTGTTTTTTCACCCTTTAAAAGCTGTTTAAATTGTTGAAATAATTCACCGTGTCGGTGTCAATATTACCAAACATCACGAGTGCAAGAACAAACAGGAGGATTAGTACAGCGTAAATGATGGTGCCGACAATCCCGCAGACCAGCCCGGCAATCGCCAGCCCCCTGCCTTGCTCATAGCGGAGACGGATCTCCTTGAAGGCGAGTGCAGCCAGAACGATCGCAATAATTCCGAAGATAAGTCCGATATAAGGAACTACGATGGAGAGAATGCCGAGCACCAGTGCTGCGATCGCTTTGCCGTTCGTCCGCTCCTGGCGGGGCGGCGGGGGAAACTGTTGATAAAATTCCTGATCTCCAAAGGGTGGGGGTTGATAACTCATAGATTAACTCCTTCATAGTTTGTGAGCAGAGGCTCCATAGACAGATACATGTTTCTAACAGTATATAATATTTTGAATACAGAGATAACCGTTAATAGTTAATCCAGTGCTCAAGCTTCACTGCGGGGGTAAGACCAATCGATTCAGCCAGACGTATGGAGGCGAGATTGTCTTCAAGTACCTGATACCTCGGAATATATCCCCTTTGCAGAGTATGGTACAATGCTGTGCGGACCACGCGCTGCGCCAGTCCGTTTTTTCTTGCGGCAGCAGACGTATGTACAGCTCCAATCTCCCAGACAGACTCCTCATTGCGGAACACCATACAAGTGCTGATAGGCATGTCTCCTTCGAACAATGATACAGAGAAAGCCCCCTCCTGAAAAAATTGACTGATTTCCCCCTGTGAATAATCATTTGCCATCCATAACGGCAGCAGCCGTTCATCCATTGCTTCACTTACGATGCATGCCCCGTCTGCGCTGAAGGTTTGGCCTTCGGCCGTAGAATAGGAATAGAGACTGCGGACTTTATGCAGTGTGAAATACGGCTCCAGCGCCTGACGGTACGCATCCTCCTGCAGCTTAAATACGAGCCTTGCGTCCCTTGGCAGCAGCTTCAGCAGGGCGGGGAAGACCTCCGGGCTGCTGTAGTCCATTAGCACAACGGTGTCGGCCTCAGTATAGGTCCGGTGATCGTAGGGGAAGGTCACGGCAGGCATCATCAATAACACTCCCCAGTGATCCTGCTGTTCGATCAGCGTACTGTCAATCTGAGTGTGATAGGCGGTCATCATTTTGAGCAGCGTTATATTCTTCAGGGGGCTACGGCGTAATCTCCCCATGATCGCTTCATAGTGGCTCAAGTCATACACTTCCTTTTCTCCGGTAATCATCAGCAGCTGAACATAATTAAATTCACAGTTCATCCAGAAGTTTAAACAGGCGATGGTAATTGCCTAACGTGCAGGTATCCTCAACTATCACACCAGACTTGAAAAAGATGATATCACCACTTCCTTGGTTAACCTGACCTTTGTGTTCGAGGATACGTTTCAGATGTCTGGCTGTTCCAATACTTCCTGAGATGAAATCAACGTCTTCAGGGAAAACCTTCTTAAGACTATTCTCAAAATAAGGAAAATGAGTACATCCGAGTACCACTGTGCCGTACTGCTGCAAATTAAACCGGGACAATTCTTGATGTAAATAGGGGATGATTTTCTTTTCATCAAATTCAAAGCTTTCAGCGAACTGCACCAGTCCGGGAAGAGGCAAACTGTCCACAATTTCCCCATGATCTATACGGTGAACTAAATCATGATACTTCTTCTCCTGCAGCGTAAGTCTCGTGGCTAACACCAGAACCTTTTTCTGTTTTCCTTCGGATTGTTCAATGGCAGGCTTCACTGCCGGTTCGATGCCCAGGATAGGAAAGTCATACCGGCTTCTGAGCTCCTCAATCACGATACTGGTGGCAGTGTTACAAGCAATGACCAAAGCTTTTATATTGTGTTTAGCAATGAAATCTACAGCATTTAGAATGTACTCTCTAACTTCTTCTTTTGTTTTCTCTCCATAAGGAACATGTGCAGTGTCTGCGTAAAAGAGGTAATCTTCTTGCGGCAGAAATTTCAGTGCCTGATGAAGCACCGTTAAACCGCCTATTCCGGAGTCAAATAATCCTATTCGCATATTTCCACTCTTCCCGTGATTATTAGAATGATTGTATTATTCTATCACTACATTAACTTTATAACTACATTGCCCGTTCAGATTCACACACTCTAATTCATATATGAATTCTGATTCCCGGCTGTGCTTGAGATCTGGAATTTCATCGGAAAACATAAAAAAGACCGGACTTCCGCCAATGTTTCCATCAGCGAAGCCCGGTCCTTTTACATTCAGCTTTCGTTCTTGGTCACGCCATTTAAGCTTGGCACATAATCTTCGGCTTTATCCGGATTCACCATCTGGGGGATTTCGGTGATGCTGGAGTGATTCTGCTGGTTGTTCTTTTTATCGGCACGGTTATCAGCACGGTCATGCTTCGGATCTGCACTGTTCTTGGGCACACTGTTCACCTCCATATCTGATGGATAGTATGAGATAGCGGTTTGCATTTTATCCCGGCAGACTTAAACGTTACATAGAATACTTGGCAGGCAGGCACATTCCCCGTTGACAGGTGCGCTATAATATATTTACTAAAAACTATTCTCACCGAGGAGGGGAAGATCATCGCTGAGAAAACAAAAGTTGTTGAAGTTGTTCCCTACGACCCGGCCTGGAAGGTTGAATACGCCAGAATTGAAGCGCGGATGCTGGAGATCGCGGGAGATCTGATCATAGCGGCTGAGCATGTGGGCAGTACCTCCATCGAGGGGTTATCGGCCAAACCTGTTATCGATATCGATCTGGTGATGGAGAGCTATGAGAAGCTGCCGGAGATCATCCGGAGATTACAGCAGTACGGTTATGAGCATCAGGGCAATTTGGGGATTGAGGGCAGGGAAGCCTTCCGGAGCGTGAAGGAGGACGGATTTATGAAGTACCACCTTTACGTATGTCCGAAGGACGGGAAGGGATATCTTGAGCATATCGCTTTCCGCAATTATCTGCGTAGCAGCCCGTCTGCCCGTGAGGAGTATCAGGCGGTCAAGCAGCGGCTTGCGAAAGAATACCGTTATGATATCGACTCATATTGTGAGGGGAAGACAGAGTTCGTGCACTCTATTCTGCAGAAGGCAGCTGATCCCAGAATCCGGCTGTAGATGGGCGGTTAGGCAGAACGGCTTGATATTCGTAGACTCCGGCCGGGTCGTTGAACCCAAAGGTTCTCCAGCTGTTCAGCTGCGGGGAACCGAAGCAGATATGCGCCTCTCGGGCCGAGTTATCACAGACCATGGACCATAACGTTCCGAAGCCCTCACTGTAATGATGACAGCAGACTCCCTTAGGGTATTCTGTGCCTGCGATGGCTTGCATGGCTCCCACGGGGCTTTGGAGGGCAACTTCGTCCGTAAGTGCCGACCGCAGCGCTTCATACCTTGTCCTCGAATTCTCCATCACCTGCAAATTATGAACCTGCATGGATGGAAGGGTATAATGGTTGGCTGAGAGGACAAGCTGGTTGCAGTTCCCGCCAGCCGCTGCCGGATAATACTGGACCTCTTTTTGCGTACCGGCAGTTTCAACTAGTGCGATATCGCCTTTGGCGTCCGAGATCAGGAAATTCCGGTAGTCGGAGACTGGCATGCTGCGTATCAGCAGCGCCGCTTCTTCCGCCGTGGTGCAGTTGTCGAGCAAGGCGCGGACCACTCCCGGAAAAATAAAGCCTTCACCGGTCATCTCCGGACGGATTCTCCCCGATGTAGTTGTTACAGTAAGCCCTTCATCGTTCATTCCGTCATAACGGCCGAACAGCTGGAGCGCAAATCCGGTATGCGCAGGTTTGCCCTTTACCCGAGTTGTACTGAGCAGCAGCTGATTATAGGGCTCATCCTCCCAGCCAAAATCGTAGTTACGCATATGACAGGTATGTCCGCCGTTATCCGGACTTGTCCGGTATGCAGCCTGTGTACAGTGACCGGATGGCTGGAAGTAGGAGTAATAGAACACAACCCTGCCGGGTTCAATACCGGTCTCGTCGGCGAAGCCTTTGATTTCTTCGTTCATGCCGGGGCAATACTTCTCGAAGCTCTCCATGACTCTATCTGCCGCAGACGGCAGCAGCGGGGAAGCCCCCATGAATGGAGAGGATAAGAATGAGATGAGCTCGGAATTATGCTTGTAATGAGCGCCCAAGGCACGGCCGACCTCATAATGAGTGCCTTCCGTAACGATATGGGAATATTGTGCGGTCCTGCGTTGAATAGGGGGATTAGCATCCATTGTATAAGTACCTTCTCTCGTTTACTCTCTGCGCAGAGTAGGTTCATTATAACGGGCGAGCTCTTCAGTCGGCAAAGTCCGTTCCGGCCGAAATACCCGCATGGGCTGCTATACAGGGAAGCGCAATCATTATAGGGTCTTATTTTCTTGGACGGAGTAGGAAATACTTGTATTATTGTCATTTTTAAGGTAACTTATTGATATAACTTCCGGATTAACTTTTGCCGGAGGCGCAGTTCCAATAACGGTATATGTAAGCCGAAGAGGAGCATTCCCCCAATGCTCCTTTTTGCGTGAATGAGAATCTTTACTTTCGCTGGAGGGAAAATCCCAAAAATCCTGCACGAAATACAACATTCTTCTCTTGAAATTGAGCTTGAACGAAAAATGTTGTACAAAATGCAGGATTTCCCCGTATTCATGCTGTTGTGCTTGGAAATTGTTGTATTTCATACAACAAACCTTACGAATTCCCACATATCTATGAGTCCAAGTTGTATTACGTACAACATTTAAAAGCTAATTAGTGACTGGGCTTTCTCAGCTACCCCTAAGGCCCAAACGAAACATTCTGAAGAAGATACCGGATAACGAAGAAGGCAATGATCAGCACTGACGCAAATCCCAGCAGGAAAGAAACAATGTCTCTGCCTGAACGTTTGTATTTTCTCATTTACGGTCACCTCGTATATGAATAATAAAGACCCCTGTTGAGGGGTCAACTCTGGGGCATCAGACTGTTGTTGCAAATTTCAAGAGTTCATCAGGGACTGCGATTTCACCCAGAACCGCTTCTGCGGCTGCCCAAGCCTGACTGAACTCTTTTCCGCTGTAAAGGGTGCGGTTACGGGTTGGGCTGGAAAGTGACATATCAAAGACGATAAATTCCCCTGCATCTGTTGCAACTCTGAAGCTCACGGAACGGTCCTGCTTCTGTATCCGTACTTCTTCCATATGATTTAACCTCCTAAGACTTTCCTCTAACCATAAATATTATACATAATTATTCCATTCCAGGCATAGCGAAGAAGCTCAGTTGATTGTATTCTCCTGCCAGTTCTGAACTGGCGGGATTCTTGTATACATCTGTCCAGGAAATTAACCGGCCCTCGCAGATAGAAGCTTCTCCTAATTATGTTGCACGATTATGAACACTGCCGAAAATAGGATAATATGAAACTACACATAATGTATGCATAGAAATCTTTTACTTCATTGGAGGCGTTGCACCATGTCAGACTCTAAATCCCATAACGAGAATGATCCGCTCAACCGCACATTGCTGAACGAAGCCGGTCTGGAACTGAATGAATCGCTGGACCTCACGAACTGCGACAAGGAGCCGATCCATATTCCCGGGCTTATTCAGCCGCATGGCGTGCTGCTGGCAGTGACGCAGGGCATGGACAATCTTATTGTCCAGGCCAGCCGGAACACAGATGTACTGCTGGGAATTCCTGCAGAGACGCTGCTCGGAACTTCTATGGCTGAGCTGGTAGGCGATAGTCAGCTTCAGGCCTTACTGGAGCGCAGTGTGAACGCCAAGGAAACCGCAGATTTACAATATATTGTCCTGAAGATTGAAGTTGAAGGACAGATGACCGATTTCTTCAGCATTATTCACGAAAGTGAAGGGCTGATGATTGTCGAGCTGGAGCCTGCCTCCGAAGAGGAGGGTGCAGGAGCCAATGATTTTGAATGGATCCGCACGTTCTTCGGCCGTATGAAGCAGACTGCAGGCCGGATTGAAGCCAGTCAGGCGGCGGCTGAACAGGTCAAAGAAATGCTCGGTTATGACCGTGTGATGATCTACGAATTCGATGAGGAGTGGAACGGGAAAGTTGTAGCGGAAGCGAAGGAAGAAGGTCTGGAACCGTTCCTCGGGCATCACTACCCGGCATCTGATATCCCCAAGCAGGCGCGTGAGCTGTACTTGCGCAACTGGCTGCGGACAATCGTGGATGTGCACTATACGCCCGTACCGATTATCCCGGTGCTTCAGCCCCTAACCGGCAAGCCGCTGAACCTCAGCCTGTCGATCCTGCGCAGTGTCTCCCCGCTGCATATCGAATATTTGCAGAATATGGGGGTTGGAGCGACTACCACCATCTCGTTAATTCATAATAACAGGCTCTGGGGACTGATCACCTGCCATCACCATTCGCCAAAGTATGTACCGCATCGCATCCGCAATCTGTGCAATTTCCTGGGTTCCTTCTTCTCCAGTGAGCTGTACCAGCGCCAGCAGCTGGATACGTATCAGACAGAGCTGCAGCTGCGGACCAAGGCGACGCGGATTGTCGATGTATTCACAGGGAATTCAAGCTCCTTCCGTGTAATTGAGCAGCTGGGAGAGGAAGAGCAGACGCTGCTTGCACTAATGGATGCTTCAGGAGCTGCTGTATGTTACCAGGACAAGCTGATGCTGTACGGGGTTACGCCTTCCCAGGATCAGGTACGGGAGCTTGCGGGCTGGCTGGCCGGTAAAGCCAGGGACTACACCTACTGTACTTCGGGGCTCAGTCTGGAATATGAATCAGCCAAAGCTTACAAGGACAAGGCCTCCGGCGTGCTGTATCTGGCTCTGACTCCCGGACAGCAGAACTATATGATCTGGTTCAGACCAGAAGTTGTAGAGATTGTGGACTGGGCAGGAGATCCTGCAAAGGCTGTTATTCAGGAGAATGACGGGATTCGTCTGTCTCCCCGGAAATCTTTTGAGAAATGGCGCCAGGTCGTTCAGTCTACTTCACTTCCCTGGAAGGAGCAGCATCTCAACATTCTGCCTCAGCTGAAATCAATCCTGCGCGGCCAGACGGAGAATCAGCTGCGTCAGGCCGAGGAACAGGCACTGCAGAATGCACGAAGTCTGCGTCATAATGAACAACGTTATCTGCAGCTGATGGAGCTGTCACCGGTAGCTTTCTTTATGATTACCGATGATATTATCGTCTATAGCAATAACCGTGCGCTGGACCTGATGGCTATAGAGAAGGGCAAGTCCCTAACGGGTCAGCCATTCCTGAAATATGTGCACGAATCTTACCGTCCTGCATTGCGTCAGTATTTCTCGGAGCTCAGCCTGAACAAAAGCCAGTTCGTAACCGGCAGCGGACAGTTTCAGAATGCGGATGGACTGACGCTGGACATGAACCTGACACTGGCCTCCGTAATCCACGGCGGCAAACCTTCCGTCATGGCTGTTCTGAGTAAGGGGGTTAACGCTGATGCGAAAGGTGAAGCCTACACCAGTGTAACTACCCAATTGCAGAGTTACCTGACAACGGATTCCTTAACGGATCTGCCGAACCGGCTGGCGTTCGAGAACGAGCTCACTAGTACATGGAAGAATTGCCTGCGCGCGCAGGAGCCACTTCTATTACTGTCTATTGACATCGATGATTTCCATTCTTACAATGCGGTCCACGGGTTAAAAGGCGGAGATTTGTGTATTCAGTCAGTAGCCGATGTACTGAACCTTATCAGCAAGCAGCATGGAGCCTTCGTCGCCCGCTTCAGCGGAGCGGCTTTCATACTGATCTTATCCGGGGCAACCGCCGGAGAGGCGGAGCAGCTGGCCGAAGCTGTGCGCAAGGGTGTCTATGATCTGCAAATTCCCCGCGACCGTTATGAAGAAGAAGGTGTGGTCACCGTAAGTATTGGCGGTCTGCTGAAAGTCCCTCTTACAACGGACCGTACTTCAGATTTCATTGCCGGGTCGGAGAAGGCACTCTATGAGGCGAAATCCAGCGGAAAAAACCAGGTTGTATTTCATTGAATAACCGTTATGAACACAGAAGCCGGGTAAGGTCCATCTGGACTATACCCGGCTTTTTGCCGCGCCTGTCTATGTGTCCAATCCACCATTGGCGATCCGCATACATTACAGAATAAAGCGAATGTACTTCTGCATACCTAAACGGAGGTGAAACGCGGTGTCTGTCGAGAAGCATATGCTGGCAGCAGGAACTCCCTATGCCACACCTTATTATGTCGTGAACAGCGTAGCTCCCGGTCCTGTATTTATGATCATCTCCGGCGTCCATGGCAATGAACCGGCGAGTACCCGTGCGGCACAGGGGATCGTAAGCCGGTTTAACCGCGGAGAGTGGGTTCTGCGCAAAGGGAAGCTGATTATTGTCCCGCTGGTGAATGTATCCGCCCGGCGTAAGGGAATCCGCGGCAAACCTGATTTGAACCGTACCTTCCCGATGGGTACAGGCGCTAAGGCTAGACATCCGCTGTCAAGAGCGGTGTTTCAACTCGCCGCGCGTTATCGTCCATCCTGGTATTTGGATCTGCATGAAGCGAACGGGCTATCACAGCTTAATCCGCGGCGCGTAGGGCAGACGCTGATTATCAGCCCGGCTAGCCGGGCGGCAGGTGTGGCGAAGCAAATTGTGAAGAAGATGAACCTGTCGGTTCCGAATAAAGCTTACCGCTTCAACATCCGCCGCCGGGAGCGCGCCGGGACTTCACGGATGGCTATGCAGCGTCTGCTCGGAGCGAGAGCTGTTACAGTGGAAACCTGCTGGAGTCTTGATTTCTCCTTAAGGGTGCGGCTGCAAAGTGAGATTGTCAGCCATTTCCTGCGGGCTGCGGGTTTAACCGGCTGATGCCGTATAGTTCAGGCTGCTCTGTAACCCCGGATCTTCCTGGGGCTGCTTCCCGTTTCCGGTAACAAATACACTCCCGTAGCTTCCTTTGTAGACAGGAGTGCCGAGTGCTTTCACCCAGTCCTGATACAGCCTCCCGGAGCTGCCGTTTCGCACAATCACATAATCCGGGCGGTCATATTTCACGATATCAGGCAAGTATTCGGAGAAGCCGTACATGGAGCGTTCGAAGGCATTCCAGCCCATGATCCCAATCGAAGCCTTGGTGATAAAAGGGTCCTGGCGCCCGTCACTGAGCACATCCCCGCCGCGGAACATCACATAACCTGAAGACCCATAGCTGGACAGCACCTTAGGCCGCCTGCCTGCCGGTGTATGCTCCAGTACATAGCTCATCTCTAAGACAGGGTAATCTGCAGCAGTCACCACTGGCGGGACCGCGAAGATATATACAGTGTTGATCAGCAACCCGGTGGCAAGTCCAAGGGCAACCGCTCTTCCGCTAGTCCGCAGCCTGAGCTTGCCCGGAAGCGGAACCGCTTCGAAGAAAACTGCCGCGAAATAAGGAATGAACAGCCACATGAACAGATTCTGCTTGAAATTTGATACTCCGAGATAGAGAATGCCGGCCATCAGGAAGAAGCGGAACGGCTTCCGCTGCAGGGAGAAGGGCAGGGTGACCGCGAAAAAGAGCAGCAGAAGCAGAATCGGCAGCTGATCCGGCCGGCTGAAGGAGAGAGGCTGCCATTCATTAATGAGCAGATTGTAGTTATTGTGTGTGACGGTGAAGATGAACAGCAGTCCTTGAAGTCCTCCCGGATTCGGCAAACCGGCCAGGAAGACCAGCAGGAAGACGGCAGCTCGCTTCCAGCTGAGATTGCGTGCAATCAGTGATTCCAGCACGGCCATACCGGTAAACACGGCAATCACCAGCCATACTCCGGTATGGACATTGGCAACGGCGCAGGAGAGGATCATCATTGCTGCCGCATATCTGGCCCCGGGCTTCAGCTGATACTCCCGCATGCAGATGAAGAACCAGACGATCAGCGGAGAGGAGACCATCTGCGGTCTTCCCTTGAAGTAGTTATAGTAGATCCAGCAGGAGACCAGCAGGACAAAGGGCAGTAGCAGAACATGATTCTCCCGCAGACCCAGCTCTTTACGTGATACTTCTCCAAGACGTATAAGCCCCAACAGTAAGCCGAATAGGCACAGGGCGGTCAGCAGATAGATCCCCGGCCAGCCGAACCACTGGTACAGGGGTGTAATCAGCAGCTGAAACCCGGCCTCATGCGGGATATACGGCAGCTTGTCTCCATAAAAGGTATGTATCGCATGATGCGGCACCTTCCCGTGCTCAAGCATGTAGCGTCCGACCTCCAGATGCCAGAACGTATCCGGATCATTATACGAATATTTAGGCTGCATGAGCAGCATAACGGCAGCCGTCAGCAGCCCGCAGATGAGCAGGTATACGGCAGTTTTTCTAGACATATGAACTTCCCCTCTGTGTAGGCATTCGGCTTCCGCCTCTATATAGCATCACCACTTCCCATAAGTGATTAGATCAATACATGCGAGAGAGCGGTAGTCCAAATATGCGCCGCAGCTGCAACCGGACCGCTGCTAATTAGAGGATTGACACCACTGAACATAGTGTATATATTATATATATACATTAAATACAAATATCCAAAGGACGCTGGTGCTGCTACATGAATATTTTGATATCAAGTACGTCCGGTGAACCGATCTACGCCCAGATTGTGGGACAAGTCCGCCAGATGATTCTGCAAGGGGAGCTGGTCTCCGGTACACCGCTGCCATCGATCCGCTTATTGGCTAAGGAGCTGCAGATCAGTGTCATTACCACGAAGCGGGCTTACGAGGAGCTGGAGCGTGAAGGGCTGATTAACTCTATTGTCGGCAAGGGCTCTTTTGTCTCCGGGGCAGATCAGGAATATATCCGGGAGCAGCGGCTGCGGATTGTAGAGGGCAAGCTGAAAGAAATCATTGATGAGAGCAGACTGCTGGGCATGGAGTATGCCGAACTGGCGGAGATGCTGAAACTGCTCTATGAGGAGGAACAGGAATGAGCGATGTAATCCGGTTAGACCATTTGACCAAAAGCTACGACCGGTTTGAGCTGAGGGATATTTCATTGTCCATAAAGGAAGGTTTTATTACAGGCCTGATCGGCCCGAACGGTGCAGGCAAAACCTCGCTGATCAAAATGATGATGGGTATGATCTACCCGGATCAAGGCAATATCACGATGTTGGGTCAGAATAACCAGCTATATCAAGCAGCGGTCAAGGAGCGGATTGGGTACGTCTCGGATGAGAATATCTATTATGAGAATCTCACCGTCAAGCAGATGAAGAGAGTTATCGCGCCGTTCTACACCCGCTGGAATGAAGATACATATGTGAAGTTTCAGGAGATGTTCAAGCTTCCGCCCGGCAAGAAGATTAAGGATCTGTCCAAGGGGATGAAAATCAAATTCTCGCTTGCCATCGCCCTGTCCCATGGTGCCGATCTGCTGATCATGGATGAGCCTACCTCGGGGCTAGATCCGATTTTCCGCAGAGAGATGCTGGAGCTGCTGAGTGAGCATATTCAGGACGAGAAGAAATCGATTCTGTTCTCCACCCATAACACGATGGATCTGGACCGGATTGCCGACTATATTGTATTCATCAACGAGGGGCGGATTGTTTTCAATGAGATGAAGGAGAGTATCAGCGAGCGTTACCTCCTGGTCAAAGGCGGGAAGGAGCTGCTCGACCGTGATGTCCGGCGATGGTTCGTCGGTATCCGCGAGAACGGGCTGGGGTTCGAGGGTCTTATCAGCAACCGTGCGGAGGGCGAACGGTATTTCAGGGATACGGCTATCTGCGAGACGCCTACTCTGGAAGAAATCATGTATTTTACGGTAAAAGGAAGTGAAGCGCATGTATAGCTCCCTGCATCTGATCCGCAAAGACTTCATCCTTACCCGGAAATTCATTCTGCTGCTGGTGCCGTATTATATACTCATGGGATATACGAATGCGGATGCCTACACTATGTTCTCGCTGTTTCCGGCCATGCTGCTGCTGATCAATGCCTGCACTATTGATATGCAGCATAACAATCAGAAATTTCTTGTCAGTCTTCCGGTACCGAGGCAGCGTCTGATTCAGGCCAAATATTTAACGCTCATTCCTTTCTTGGCCTTCAGCATCCTCTGCACACTGCTGCTCTATCTGTTTGCATTTGCGATGGGGAAGATAGACGCTCCGCTCCGCTGGAGAGAGCTGGGCCTTGCGGCCGCGTCTTTTCCGCTGCTTGCTTCCTTCTATCTGCCGCTGTATTACTGGCTGGGACAAAAGGGCATGCAAGTCGTCAATTTCGTATTCATCATGTTAATCATGCTGAACGTCACGGCATTCAAAAGTTTATCTGAACGGTTTCCGGCACTTGCAGAATGGTTCCAGACCGGCAGGCTGGACAGCACGCTTCTGCCCGTTATTGGTGTTCTGGCCTATCTGATTATTATCTACGGCTCTTATCTGCTCTCTTTGCGGATTTTTGTTAAAAAGGACGTATAACCCCAGCCGGGTTGCAGGCAAGCCGGCATCATAAAAAACGGCCTCAGCTTCCACTTTAAAGTGGAGGACGGGGTCGTTTTTGGTTCCGTGCAGGGGCAGGTCAGCGGAAGGTACCGCCCTGTTCCAGATTGTCGATGAAGTCCTTGGCATCCTTCAGGGATAAATTCCGTGCTTCCCGCATTACCTTAATCGCCTGAATCTTCTTGCCCTCCGCGAGCAGCAGATGCAGTCTCCGCTCCAGATCAGGAGCAATCTCCGGGTTCTGCACGAACAGCGGGGTCGGAATGCCGGCCATCCTGCCTCCAGCTCCTGCAGGTCCCCCATAAGCGTCCCTCTGCGCCAACTGAGACTCCAGCTCTGTTACGCGCTTTTTCAGACGGAACACACTTAACATAAGCAGTAACACAAGAACCAAAGCCAGAATTGCGATAATATCCGTATTGTCCATGGGAGCGGCTCCTTTCTGCCCTTATAGCATCGATTACGGTAACTAGACCTATCATATTCTACTACCCGCTGAGCAGAAGAATGAACACTTCACTCCTGAATTAGGAACAGTTCATACGTAGTTCAGCGGGTCCGGTTGAACGGACTTCATCCCGTATCATGCAGAATGTCATATTCAACCCTCTAAAATTATGATATTTTTATGCGAAATTTCAAATATTTATGGAGATGGGGGGCTTACCGGTGATAACTCCGTACAATCTTGAAGAATATTATGTAACGATCGGCCGGCTGAAGCAGCGTTATTTGTCAGAGCGGTTTGAGCAGGAGCTTCCGGCATTCCATTCTCACCTGGAAGCGGCCCAGTGGTTCCGCAGCATGTTCCCTGGCGGGTTCATTTTTGTGGAGGAGATGGAAGCGGCTAACGCTGAGAGCTATTACTTGTATGACATCATCCACGACCGCGAGCTGTGGGAGCGCAGACAGCAGGATTTGAAGACCAAAGGCACCGCTTCCGGACTCGGCATGCTCCTATGCACCCAGCGGGTCGATATTTACGAGGACGGATCGGTGCAAATCGCTTTTTAACAATAAGTGCTGTTTCAGGACAAATGAATCAAAAGTGAGATTAAATGGTGTATAATCATGGAAAGGGAGGTGATTTCATGGCTGACTTCTTTAATCCGGGACCACATGCGAATTCGACTGATCCCGGCGGGCATAAAGCCAACCATGACGTGAATGCGCAGAAGTATCACACCGAAGGCCCTCCAGGCTTATGGAGGCAAATATCCGATCTGGTTATTGCCATAGCTGTCATTGCCTTTTTCATTTTTGTGATCATGTGGATCTTTTGATCTGTCTCCCCAACAAGCGGCTGTCCAAGACTGGTTTCATGGTCCTGGTGCCTCCGCTTTTTGTTGTTTTACAAGTGAATAAATCAGAGTATCCAACACATACTTACAGATACATCTTTTACAAGTAACAGGAGGGGTACTCAGGTGGAGGCAGATGCAGTCTTTGAAGGCGGCGGCGTAAAGGGAATTGCTTTTGTAGGAGCCATTGAAGTGATGGAATCCAGAGGATATACCTGGAACAAGCTTGCGGGGACTTCAGCCGGCGCGATCATTGCAGCTTTGTTGGCCTGCGGTTACAATAGTGCTGAAATCAGAGAGCTGATGAGCTCGCTGGACTATATGAAGCTGCTCGGGCGTACCAGAATGAACAGCCTGCCGATCTTGAACAAGACGCTTCCGTTAATGATGAAGTCAGGCATTTACAGCAACCACATTTTAGAACAGGTAATGACGGATTGGCTGAAGCGTAAGAAAGTTGTAACGTTTGGAGATATTCCCGAAGGCAAGCTTTCGATTATAGTCTCGAATATAAGCAATGGGCGGATTGCAGTTTTCCCTAATGATTTGCCTCACTATGGTTTGAAGGCGTCCGAATTCCCCATAGCCGCAGCAGTACGGATGAGCACCACGCTGCCTTTCTTTTTTCAACCCTATGTCTGGCATACGCCCCTGCAGAAGAAACCCTATTATATGCTGGACGGAGGAATGCTTAGCAATTATCCGATCTGGCTGTTTGACGTAGATGGAGTCCCGCGGTGGCCAACCTTCGGATTCAGACTGTCGGAAAGGCGAACCTATGCCCAATCGATAGAGATCAATGGTCCGGTCTCGTTACTCAAAGGGATGTTCAAAACCATGCTGCAGGCTCATGATCAAAGACATGTAGACAAACATGCGGAAGAGCGCACAATATTTATTCCTACTGGAAAAGTAACGACGACAAAATTCGAATTGACGGAAGAAGATAAGCATTTCTTGCTCTCATCCGGTCACGCTGCGGCAGATAAATTCCTGGAGACATGGGACTTCGAAGACTATAAGCATAAATTCAGAGAAAATCATGCAGCATTGCCGGTTCAGCCCCTTTCCGGTGAATCGCAGCAGGAGCCCGGTATTTATCACTGAAACGCAAGGCTACTACTTCCACATTGAGGAGCAGTAGCCTTTTGTCTGGGGATTCACAAATTTGCCAATAGCACTGCCGGGAATGGGAAGGTTTCTTTTATAAGGATCAAGAATATAGACACAATGCCGAAGTGTGAGAAGAGAGTGGATATTGAAGCTTCTTTATAATGAGGAGTGATGCTTAAGATGGAGTATGAATTTGATAGCGAGATCAAGATGCTGGAAGGCAAAATGAAATGGAAAGTAGTGTATTTCCCATATGCAGTGAAGGAAATATTCGATACGAACGGTAAAGTGCCGGTTCAAATTACCGTTGATGGACACCGGTTCGAACATACGCTGCTGCCGTCAAAAAACGGGCATTATTTTGTATATAATGAATTCATCCGAAGAGCCGTACTTAAAAAGCCCGGTGACAAACTCCATGTCATTCTTACAAAAGATGAGGAGAGCCGTAATATTGTGGTGCCGGACTACATCACCAGAAACCTTGAAGATCACGATATGCTTGATCCATTCCTGGATCAGCCAGATTATCTTAAGCGGGAGCAGATCCATTACATCGAGCTTGCCAAAAAGGAAGAGACGAAGATTAACCGCATACTGGCTTTAATTAACACACTGAAAGATAAATGAATCCTGTTGAAGGACCTAAAGGACAAGGGCACTGCAAACGGATTTGGAATGCTTCTCTGTACCCACAATCCGGTATCTATGAAGGACGGTCTGGTCCATTTGGCCTTTTGAGGGGAATCGACAATAAATACTATAAAAGATAAATATACGTTTTTATTTGAAAAGTCTGCAATAAAAGGTTGCAGGCTTTTTAATTATTTCAATTTTGTGAAAATTAGCAGATTAAGGAACTGAAAGGCTGGAATTTATTAAAAAAAAGTAACAAAGTTAATAGTAACACTATAATATTGATTATAGCCTATATATAAGTAGTAAGAGCCTATAAATGTTAAATATGTAATCTGTGATTTGGGAGAAATTCAGCCGCGTGGTTCTGTTAAATGAGATGAACGAGAGGACGATCCGATGAAAGCTCTAATGATGGGTAATGAGGCAATTGCCAGAGGCGCTTATGAAGCAAATTGTAAAATCATTTCATCCTATCCCGGAACACCGAGTACGGAAATAGTCGAGAGCATCAGTGTCTATGAGGGCGTATATGCCGAGTGGGCACCTAACGAAAAGGTAGCGCTGGAAGTAGCAGCAGGCGCCTGTATCGCCGGTATCCGCAGCCTGACCACCATGAAGCACGTAGGGGTGAATGTGGCGGCAGATCCGCTGTTCAATATGACCTACGAAGGTGTAAATGCCGGTCTGGTCATTGTTTCGGCAGATGATCCGGGGATTCATTCCTCGCAGAACGAACAGGACAACCGCATTTATGCCAGTCATGCCAAGATGCCGCTACTCGAGCCGACCAGCTCCCAGGAATGCAAGGATATGATTGTCGAAGCCTATGAGATCAGCGAACGCTTCAACACGCCTGTCCTGTTCAGGACCACAACCCGGGTGTCCCATTCGAAGGGGATTGTTCACTTCCAGGAAGACCTGGCGGTAGAGGAGAAATTCAGAACCTATAAGAAAAACAAGCTGGACAGGCTGCTCCTTCCGGCCATCTCCAGAAAGCGGCATCTGGAAATCGAAGCGAATCTTCTGGATATTCAGGCGTACTCCAATTCCTCCCCTCTTAATGTAATAGAGTACAGCTCCCCGGAGATCGGCATAGTGACGAGCGGAATATCCTATCAATATGTTAAGGAAGTGTTCGGAGATACGGTATCCGTGCTGAAGCTGGGTATGAGTTATCCTTTTCCGGACGAGAAGGCCAAAGAATTCGCTGCATGGGCCAAAACAATCTATGTCGTCGAGGAGGGCGAGCCCTTCATCGAAACCTCACTTAAAGCGATGGGCATTGCCTGTACTGGTAAGGAGATCATTCCCGTCTGCGGCGAGCTGAACCCGGAAATTATCAGAAAAGCGATCACCCGTGAAGAATTCGACTGCTACGAGGGTGTCCAAGTACCGGCAAGGCCGCCAAGGCTGTGTGCAGGCTGCGGTTATCTCGGACTGTACAGCGCAGTCAAGCAGCACAGGGACATTATTGCCGCCGGAGATATCGGCTGTTATACGCTGGGCGGCACCGAGCCGATCAAGGCGCTAGACACCGTGCTCTGCATGGGCGCTTCCATCTCTATGGCAACGGGCATGCAGCGGACTCAGGATTTCAAACCGATGGGCAAGAAGGTATTCGCCTTCATCGGTGACTCCACCTTTTTTCACTCAGGTATGACCGGACTGCTGAACGCAGTTTACAACAAGACCCCGATTGTCATCTGTATCCTGGACAATCGCTCCACATCTATGACCGGCAATCAGGAGAACCCGGGCACCGGGCGCACACTGCAGGGCAGCACGTCGGAAGTCATACGGATTGAAGATATCGTGCTCGCACTGGGCATTAAACCGGACAACCTCAGAATACTAGACCCCACCAACCTCCAAGAAACGCAGCAGTGTGTGGACACAGCCAAGCACAGCACTGAACCGTTCGTAATCATCTCCAGACATCCTTGTGAACTTCTCAAAAGCAAAGCGGAACCCACAAAAAAATACATCATTGACAATGTTACCTGTGTGAATTGCAAAAAATGCACTATGCTAGGCTGCTCGGCTATCAAAATTGTGGACCGCCAAATCATGATTGATCCGCTGGACTGCAAGGGCTGCAGCATCTGCCAGCAGGTTTGTCCCTATGACAGCATTAAGGAGGCTTAAGCGACCTATGACAGCAGCTACAAGCATTATTTTAGCCGGTGTGGGCGGAAAAGGTGTCATTACTGTAACCAATGTGTTATCCCAGGGACTGGTTGCGCTCGGGTATGACGTGAAGGTCTCCGAGGTGCACGGTATGTCGCAAAGAGGCGGAAGCGTGCATGCACAGGTTCGTTTTGGCGACAAAATCTACTCTCCCCTGATTGAAATGGGCACAGCGGACTATATTGTCGGCTTCGATCAGATCGAAGCGCTGCGCTGGGGAAGCTTCCTGAAACAGGAGGGGCGGATGCTCGTCAATCTGGCAGAGCTGAATGAAGATACATACAAAGGAAAGTACGAGGACAACTTCAGCCGGTATAAGCATGTCACTTATGTCGAAGGAACTGCCATTGCGAAGGAAACGGGAAATGTGCGGAATGAGAATTTCGTCATGCTGGGCGCGCTGCTGCAGGCTCTTGGCTTTGAATTCGATGTCTGGAAGAGCACGATGGAGAAGTATATCAAGAAGCAGTATCAGGAGGACAGCATTCTTTCTCTGCTTAGAGGGATGAGGGAACAACGGGTCGCCAGAGAAAAGGAGACGGTATATGAGCTCTAAGGCTTCGGCAAGCAAGCTTAAGCCGCGGAGGGCTGCAGCCGGGCAGGATGTGGCGATTGTCGGCATCGGGTGCAGATTCCCAGAGGCAGAGAATTACAGCAGCTACTGGAACAACATGATCAATCATGTGAATTCCGTCAAGCCTATCAGTTATGACCGCTGGCAGAACGGAAGATACGGACTGAAGAACGAGGCCGACCTCGGCTGGGACAATGAGCAGTTTGTGAAATACTGTGCTTCTTTATCCGGCATCGACAAGTTCGACAATACCTTCTTTAACTTGTCACCCAGAGAGGTGGCGAGCATGGACCCCCAGCAGCGGATTCTGCTGGAAGAAACATGGCATTGTCTTGAGGATTCAGGGATTCCGCTGGCCGAACTCCAGAAGGAACGGACTTCTGTGTATGTCGGGGTTACCGGCAATGACTACGGTCTGATTGCATTGACCGGTGGTGATAAGGTCGATCATTATGCGGGGCTCGGCAACTTCGAATGTATTGCGGCGAACCGCATCTCGCATACTTTGGGCCTGACCGGAGAGAGCCTCTCTCTGGATACCGCTTGCTCCTCTTCACTGGTTGCTGTTCACAAAGCAAGACAGAATCTACAGGCCGGAGAAGCGAAGTATGCCATAGCGGCAGGCGTGTGCCTGGCCTATCATCCTTGGCGGTACGTGACCTTCTCCAAATCGAATATGATGAGCCGGGACGGACAATGCAAGGCTTTTGACGAGAATGCGGACGGATTTGTGCAGGGAGAGGGCGTTGGCGTCCTGCTGCTGCAGAAGCTGGAGGATGCGGTGCGGGACGGCAACCATGTCTACGGCATTATCCGGGGAACGGCAGTGAACCACTGCGGCGCTTCACAGACCATCGCTGCACCGAGCATGAAAGCGCAGAAGGAATTGGTTGAAGCCGCTTTGCGGCAAGCCCGGGTAGATGCTTCGACCGTCAATTATATTGAGGCGCATGGCACCGGAACCGCTCTTGGCGATCCGATTGAAGTCGAAGCGCTGACCCAGGTGTTCAGGCAGTACACCGATCAGGAACAGTTCTGCACCATTGGCTCGGTCAAGACCAATATCGGCCATTTAGCAAGTGCCTCTGGCGTTGCCGGGATCATCCGGGTACTGCTGATGATGAAGCATAAGACTATTCCCAAGCTGCTCAACCTTACCGGTCTGAATCCGCTGCTGGACTGGGAGCATACCCCGTTTAAGGTAGCCACGGACAACACGGAGTGGGTGCCGGTCAATGAACAGACCCCGTTGCGGGCGGGCGTAAGCGGCTTTGGCTTCGGCGGAGTCAATGCCCATGTGATTCTTGAGGCCTACGAGCAACCGAAACCGGCCAGAGCCAGTAACAAATCCGTACCGGGTGCGCAGCTCTTCACTCTCTCTGCCCTGAACAGCGACAGTTTGAACGAGAGTATAGCCGTCTGGAAGTCTCATCTGAATTCGCCGGAGATAGCGGACGTATCCATCGGAGAGTTATGCAAAACGCTGCTTGCAGGCAGACGCCATTGCCGGGAATACAGAATCGGCGCTGTCATCCGGAGCAGGCAGGAGCTAGCCGAGTATCTGCAATCCGCTGCCTCCGCTGTTGAGCGGCTGGAGCCGGGCCGCAAGCGCTGGTCGGTACATTTCACCAATGTCATCTATACAGGATACACGGAGATTAAGAGCGTAATGGAAGAGCCGTATATCCGCGAAGTTCTTGAAGAGGTTATTGCCGAAACTGAGCTGCGCGGCGGGCCGGCTGCTATCCGGAGTGGCCTTACAATTGCCAAATGGAACAAGGATAAGCTTGCCGCCTACTCTTTCCTGATTAATTATACGCTGGCTAAAGTCCTGATGAGCCTGGGAGTAGAGGTTGAGTCCGTGAGCGGTGAGCAGCAAGGGACGCTGCTCGCAATGGCGGTCAGCGGAATGGTTACGCCTGTTCAGGCGTATGACATTCTGACCGGCAGGGCTACTCTTGCGGAAACGGTGCTGCAAAGACCGGAGCTGACCTTCATAGACCCTGTTCATCAAGTGAAGATTCACCGTATTAACATTGGCCCGGCGTATATTGCCGGCTTGCGCAATGTATGCATCACCGGTGCTGACGCTGCGGCGTTCAGGCATTATGTGGAGAAAGCCAGAATACTCAGCCGGACGCAATTTACCTTTAAGAAATATTTGCGGGATTGGGATCAATCCCCGGCGCTGCAGGCAGCGAAGCTGTCCACAGACTCGCTGCTGCATCAGGAGCAGTTGTTAGCTGCCGGTGAGGGTGGCGAGGCAATGGAGCGGCAGCGTGTTCTTCTGCTGTTGATCGTCTACGGTTCGCTGCTGAAGCTGAATCAGAAATGGGATTTGTCGGAACGCATCACTTTAAGTGATGCGCGGCTGAGTGAATGGGTCCAGCTTGTTCTGGATGAGGTTATATCCAAGGAAATGGCCGTCCGGCTGTTAACTTCCTCTGATGAGGAAGAAGCTGGAGTGCTGGAAGCAGTCCGGAATCAGCTCAATGAACGGCAGGATCAACTGAATTTAAATGTCCCCTACACCTGTCTGCACGAAGCCAATCAGCATATGGCAGAAATTTCCGGGCCTGCAAGCTGGAGAGAACAGCTTCAGGAGCAATGTGCCGGGCAGAGCGTCCTGCAGTCTGAGGTGATCCGGCTGTGTGCAGGGGATAAGGAAACGGCAGCATTATCGCCTCAGAGTGACGGAGTCTTCGGGTTCCATGAGGTTCTGCTGAAGCTATGGCTGGCTGGGGCAGATTTAGATTGGAGCAGGCTGTATCCCGGCGGAAGCTTCAAGAAGCAGCCATTGCCCGGCTATGCCTTCAACCGTTCTTCGTATTGGATGGCGGCCCCTCAGGCTGCTCCGGCTCAGAGCCATCCGATGATTGATCTGGCGAAGTCCAGCCCGGAGCGGCTGCTATTCGTGAAGACACTTAAGGTGAGCGATTTCTATGTTGGCGAGCATATTGTGGATGAACGGGTGATTTTGCCGGGAGTCGCTTATCTGGAGATGGTCAGGGCGGCCGGCGAATTCGCGGCCAGGACGCAGGTGCATTCCATTAAAGATGTGCTATGGGTGAACCGGCTGGAAGTGGCCGATACACGGGATGCCTATATTCAGCTCACTCCCGAATCAGGGTATATGAAGTTCCAGGTGTATACTGCTGAGAACAGTACCCGGCTTATTCATTGCACGGGCAAGCTCTATACCGGGACTGCACAGCAAGCGGAGCGGCGCAGCTTCAATCTTGACGCTATTCAGGCCCGGGGCGGAGTCAGAATTGCCAAGGATTTCTGCTACAACGAGGTGTTTGGCAGCTCCATCGGTTTTCAATATGGGCCAAGCTTCCAGGCTACAACAGAAGCATTGTGCGGAAGCGGAGAATCGCTGGAGAAGCTCGACCTTCCTCCGGACCTGCTGCCTGCATTTAGCCAATATATGCTGCACCCGTCCCTTGTCGATGCTGCGCTGCGGGCAGTGACCTGGATCGGCGGAACCGAAGCGTACAAGCAGCTAAGATTGCATATTCCGTTCGCACTCGGTGAAGTCCGCATCTACGGCAGGCTGACGCCAAGCTGCTATTCATATGCGGAGATCGTACCCGAGACCGCAGGCAAGGCAGCGGGGATGAAGCGGTTCAATGTCTATATTCTGAATGAGCAGGGGGAAGTGCTGGTGGAAGCCAGGGACTTCACGATCCGGGCCATTCAGCCAACCAATGCGGTTAGTGCGGCAAGCCGCCGTATTCACCTGTACACCGAGCGCTGGCAGGAAGCCCAGCTTCCGGAAGCCGGGGGGCTTGGCGGCCATAGTGAAGGGATCAGCAAGGCCGAAGTGAAGAATATGCTGTATATGGTCCGGGACAAAGGGAAGGCTCACCGGCTGGCAGAAGCATTCGCCCGGGAGCATACGGTGCCGGACAACGTCATTATTGTGAATCCGGGAGCGGACTACAGCGCAGCTGCAGGAAGTAAGGAATACAGCATCCGGCCTGAACAGGAAGCGGATTATGGCAGGCTGCTCACGGAGCTGCTGGCTAAGGGGATAAGGATTGACGCTATTCTGTATGAGTGGGATGGGGAACAGGCAGAGATCCTGAACGCCTTTTATCCGGTTCTGTATCTGTTCAAGGCGGTTACTCAGCTCTATTCCCAGCATCAGGTCCGCTTCTTGCTTGGCGCAGTCCAGAGCGGCAGCGAGCCGGGAGCGGGAATGCTGCGGGGGCTGTCCAAGGCCCTTCAGGCCACCAACCGCAGCTTCATCCCGTCCGTGATGTATTGCGAGCGTGCAGAAGAAATTCCGTTCTACGCGGCGCAAGAGCTGCTGTACCGCAAGCAGGCGTCATTTGTGGAAATTAGTTATTCAGGCGGAGCGAGAGCCAGCCGTGTAATCCTTCCGCTGGAGTCACTACCCGAAGCAGAGTTCAGCGGTTTCCGCAAACAGGGTACCTACCTGATTACCGGCGGAATGGGTAAGCTGGGACTTGCCGTGGCCGAATTTGCCCTGCGGAATTATGAAGCCAATGTGGTGCTGACCGGAAGATCCGCACTGGATGAACCGAGAAGCCGTGAGCTTGAGCGGCTGCAGAGTTATCCCGGGCAGGTTATTTACTTGCCTGGTGATATCGCGGAGCGGCAGACTGCCGCCGAGATTGTGGTGCAGGCCCAAGAGGCTTTTCATTCCATTCACGGCATCATTCATTGTGCCGGAGTGCTCGGTGAGCACCCACTGATGGAAGCCAGTCCTGAACAGATGGCAGAAGTGCTGTTGCCCAAGATCCAGGGAGCGGTCAACCTGGATGAAGCTACGCAGCAGGAGAAGCTGGATTTCTTCGTGCTTTTCTCGTCCGTTTCCGCAATCATTGGAGATTTCGCCAGAGGTACTTATGCGGCGGCTAACAGCTATCTCGACCGCTTTGCCTTACTCCGGGCTGAGCAGGTTAAGGAGGGGATGCGTTCAGGTGCCTCGCTGTCGATCAACTGGCCGGTGTGGAATGACGGCGCGATGCAGTTGTCCGGAGAGGAAGCCGTACAATACCGCCAGCAGGCCGGGATGGAGCAGTTGGATACACAGGCCGGTCTTGAACTGCTGGAGCAGCTGGTCCGCACGGGTGAATCCCGTATTATTGTAGCCTGCGGAGAACGGCAGCAGCTGAGCCGGGTACTTGCGGCAGTTACAGAAGAGAAGCCGCAGCAGGAGAGGGTGCTGAATGCTTCCGCGCAGAGTGTTCATGAGCGGCAGCGGGCAGCAGCGGTAATGGTAACGGGCGGGGCAACAGCTCCACTGAAGCTTCCGGTTCCGCCAATCCAGCAGCAGCCGCTTCATAGCGGTCTTGTCCCCAACGTTAAGGTGGAGGAAGCTATTCAGCAGTACTTGAAGGGAGTCGTGTCGCAGGCGACCGGGGTTCCGGCAGTGCAGCTTGAAGCCTCAGCCGACTTCTCCAAATACGGCATCGACTCCATCATGATCATGGAGCTGAATGGAATACTGGGCAAGGACTTCTCCGATTTACCAAGCACGCTTTTCTTTGAATACAGCACGATTGCCCTTCTGGCGGCATTCTTTATGGATAATCATGCGGAATTCTTTCAGCAGTCCGCCGGGGAGCCCGGTCAGAGCGGGGGAACGGAGCAACAAGAAGCAGTAGTGGAAGAAACGGCGGAACAAGTGATGCCAGAAGCGGTGTCAGCAGAAACGGGAACTGTACAGGAAGCGGCTGTAAAAGAGGAAGCTGCCCCCGCCATGTCCCGGCATCAGGGAGCAGAAGCAGTAAGCGGGGATATTGCGATTGTCGGCTTAAGCGGACAGTACCCGATGGCGGATACGCTGGAGGAATTCTGGGATGTGCTAAGCGGGGGGCAGGACTGCGTTACGGAGATTCCGCCGGAGCGCTGGGATTACCACAAGGATTACCATCCTGAGAAAGGCAAGCCGGGCAAAGTGTACACCAAGTGGGGAGCGTTCATGAAGGATGTCGAGAAGTTCGATGCCGGATTCTTCCATATCTCCCCGCGGGAAGCGGAGCTGATGGACCCGCAGGAGCGGCTCATGCTCCAGACCACCTACCACACGCTGGAGGATGCGGGAGCTGCCGCGGATACTCTCTCCGGCAAGAAGGTTGGCGTATTCATCGGCGTTATGAATTCCCATTATCAGCTGCTAGGTGTCGAGCAATACAATAACGGCCGGCTCATGGATGTCCGTTCTTCGTTTGCGTCCATCGCCAACCGGATTTCATATCATTTCAACTTCAAGGGACCGAGCCTGGCTATTGATACGATGTGCTCGTCAGCGCTGGTGGCTATCCATATGGCCTGCGAGAGCATCCGGCATGGTGAGAGTGAAATGGCGGTGGCCGGTAGTGTCAACACCCTAGTGCATCCGGCAAAATATATCTTCCTGACCGATCAGCGGTTCGGCTCCACGGAAGGCAAGTGCCGGGCCTTCGGCCAGGGCGGGGACGGCTATGTTCCCGGTGAAGGCGTTGGCGCGGTTCTGCTGAAACCGCTGGAGGCGGCGCTCCGCGACGGGGATTCAGTCTATGGCTTAATCAAAGGAACGGCGGTCAATCACGGCGGCAAGGTTAGTTCTTATACTGTGCCTAATCCGAATGCCCAGTCCGAGCTGATTGAGGAGGCGCTGCGGAGGTCTGGCGTGCATCCCGAGCAGATCAGTTACATTGAGGCCCATGGTACCGGCACTGCGCTGGGAGACCCGATCGAGGTGGCCGGGTTAACGAAGGCGTTCAAGAAATTCACCGCCAAAACGCAGTTTTGCGCCATTGGCTCGGTCAAGAGCAATATCGGACATCTCGAATCGGCAGCAGGAATGGCTTCCTTGACCAAGGTGCTGCTGCAGATGAAGCACAAGCAGCTGGTGCCTTCAATTCTCGCGGAGCAGCTCAACGAGAATATAGATTTTGCCAAAACGCCGTTCTATGTACAGCGTTCGCTCCAGCCGTGGAAGCCGCTTATGGAGGAGACGCCGGATGGGCTGAAGGTTCAGCCGCTCAGGGCGGGCATCAGCTCCTTCGGGGCAGGAGGCACCAACGCCCATATTGTGATTGAGCAATATGAGCCGGACGTACCTCCTGCAGCGCAGGGTGAGGAGCAGCTCATCGTGCTGTCCGCCAAGAGCAGGGACAAGCTGCAGGCGCAGGCTCGGCAGCTCGCGGCATTTATCGCCCGCCACCGGACGGGTGGACGGGTTGTGGACACAAGTGATCTAATAGCCGCCCGATTACAGGCTGTCCGTAACCGCTGTCTGGACGTTGTCGCGGAAGTGCTTGGCGTGAACCCCGGGCAGATTGACTATGACGAAATTCTGACTGAGCTGTGCGCGGATGCTGTACACCAGGTTAGGCTGGCCGATGCCATCAATGAGCTGGTTCAGGAACATGCTGCCGACAGCACATTAGGGGCTAACCGGTCGCTGCGTGAGCTGATGAGTCATCTGGAAGCGGCTGAGCTTAGCCGGAGGAATGCCGGAATCGGATTTGATACCCAGGCTTACGCCGAGACTGCTGCGTCTAGTGCGGCGGAGATGGATGCCGCCGATACAGACGGATATACATTGCGTCTAGAGGATGTCGCTTATACGCTGCAGGTTGGGCGGGAAGCTTTTGCCGAGAGAGTGGCCATTGTCACCCGGAATATCGGGGAGCTTAGGGAAGTGTTAATCCGCTTTGCCGCCGGAGAACCGAATTTGCCGGATGTCTACACAGGCAGCCTGGACCCGCAGAATGATGTTGCCGCCATTCTATTCCAGAACGAATCCGGACATCAGTTTATTGCCAACGCGGTTCGTAACAGACAATGGCCGCAGATTGCCCAGCTCTGGCTGCTGAAGGCGAAGATAGACTGGAAGCTACTGCATAATGAACGCAGCCGTGCACGGGTGATCACGCTGCCGAATTATATTTTTGACAAGAAGAGATATTGGATCGGCAATGGCTTCTCGGCGCCTGCCGCTGAGGCCAATCGCTACACGCTTGAAGCAGAGAAGGATTGGGAACAGGAACCAGCCTGTGATGAGCAGAACAAGAGCCTTCGGCCACAAACTTCACAGACTCCGCAAACCGTGACTCCGGCAGAAGCGATCGGATATGTAGACACGTTTGCAGACTCGGTGGAGCAATGTCTGAACCGCACGCTGGAGGAGGTCATTTATTTGGAGGCCGGAGAGGTTAACGCCGATCTTCCCTTCTCGGAACTGGGCGTGAATTCTGTGTTGACGCTGGAACTGATAGACAAGCTGAACGACCGGCTCGGCCTTGCACTGCATTCCAATGATCTGTTCAATTACAACACGGTACGGCTGCTGACCGCCCATATTCTGGAGACAGCAGGAACGGGATCTGTGGCCTCCGGGAACTCCGGGCTGGCGGTGGATAGCCCTATAGATCTGAATGAACTTGAACTCTTACTGGAGGGGAGCTAATGCCTATGCAGGGCAGAACACATACACCGGAATTTACGCAAAATAATGGGAATGTGCGCAGCGATGATATCGCCATTATCGGCCTCTCCGGCAGATTCTCCGGCGCCCGCAATGTGCAGCAGTATTGGGACAACCTTGTACAGGAAGTGAGCAGTCTTCAGGAAGCGCCTGCTGAACGCACGGAGCTGACCAAGCTGACCCCGGCGCAGAGGGCACATATCCGTTATGGGGGCTTTCTCCCGGGCGCGGATCAATTCGATCCTTTGTTCTTCCACATCTCTCCCAAAGAAGCGGAGCATATGGACCCCAGACAACGGCTGTTTCTGGAAGAATCCTGGAAGGCCATAGAAGATGCGGGATATTCGCTGCAGGATATGTCAGGCAGCAAATGCGGCATTTTTGTAGGCCTTCAGCAAGGGGAGTATCTGGAGCGGTTCCTGGGTGAAACGAACGAGCATGTCCCTACGGGGAACAGCTTGTCGGTCATTCCGGCGAGAATCTCCTATCTGCTCAATTTAAAGGGGCCGAGCATCGCCCTGGATACGGCCTGCTCATCGTCACTGGTAGCTTTGTCACTCGCTTGTGACAGCCTGCATAACGGCAGCAGCGAGATGGCGATCGCCGGAGGTGTCCAGCTTATGCTCACGCCATGGATTTATATGTCGCTGGGCAAGCTGGGGATGCTGAACACCGACGGAATCTGCAAGCCGTTCGCCGAGGAGGCCGACGGCATAGGCCTGGGCGAAGGCGTGGGCGCTGTGCTCCTCAAGAAGTATGCTGCCGCGAAGCGGGACGGGGACCATATCTACGGAGTCATCGCAGGCATCGGGGTCAATCAGGACGGTAAAACCAATGGCATTACCGCCCCGAATGGTCTCTCACAGGCAGCGCTGGAACGTGAAGTCTATGAGAAATCCGGGATTAACCCTGAGCACATCAGCTATGTGGAGGCACATGGCACGGGCACCCGGCTGGGGGATCCGATCGAGGTCGCTGCCCTCACGGAGACCTTCGGCGCATTCACGGACAAGAAGCAATATTGCCATCTCGGCTCAGTCAAAGGCAACATAGGACACACCCTGTCCGCCTCGGGCATGGCGGGTCTGATCAAGGTTCTCCTTAGCCTGCAGCACGCCAGAATTCCCGCTACGCTTCACTCTGGTGAGGGGAACAAGCTAATCGATTTTAAGAACAGCCCATTCTATGTGGGAAAAGAGACCGAGGAATGGCGCAGGGAAGCCGGACGGCCAAGAATGGCAGCGGTCAGCTCGTTTGGAATGAGCGGAACCAATTGCCATGTGGTGGTTGCGGAGCATATAGAGCAGGAAGAAGAAGCCGTCACCGGCACAGCCGGGGACAATGACGGGAAAGTGCTGCTGTTCGCTTTGTCAGCGAAAAGCGATACGGCACTCGAGGCCAAGGTACAGCATCTGCGGGATTATCTGCAGGAGCGCACAAGCTTGGGCAGACTGGCCAATATATCGTATACACTGCTGACCGGAAGAGATCATTACGCCTACCGCAGCATGTTCATTGCCGCAAGCAAGGAAGAGCTGGTCCGGGAGCTGGAGGCTTTTCTTCATAAGCAGCCAAGCTCAGGCTGGTATAGCGGCGGCGGATCGGGCGGCAATGAGCGGGTGAAACCTGCGCTGAAATCCAAGATGGAGCAATTGCTGGTCCAGTTTCATCAGGACCGGCTTACTCCGCAGGAACGGGCAAAGGCGGCGCAGTTGATTGCCAATTATTACATCAAAGGCTATGCAGCCGATTTCAAAAGCCTGTCCGCTGCCGGGAGCTTCCGCAGAGTGCCGCTTCCAGGCTATCCCTTCGATTATATGCGCTGCTGGATTGAGGCAGCGGATGAGAAGGGAAGCGCGGAGAATGGCGGAGCTGCCGGAAGTACCGCAGCTGCCGGAGGGGCTCGCGGAGTATCCGGAAGTGGCGGAGCTGCCACAGGAGCTGACCAAGTATCCAGAAGCAGCTCAGCTGCCGGAGCTGTCGGAAGTGCTGGAGCAGCGGCAGAGGGGCAGCTACATCCGCTGGTTCACCGCAATGTGTCAACGGTGCAGGGAATCGGCTTCATAAGTGAACCGGAGGCTGCCGGAAAGGCCGTGTTCGGCAAGTCTATTTATGGGGCAGCGGTATTCAGCGAAGCTATTCTGCTGGCTATAGGCGCGCAGGCTGCACTGCTGGGAAGTGGTGCTCCGGGTATTGCCTCACTGGAGCAGATTCAATTCTGCCATCCTGCTTCTGACAAGCAGCAAGTGAAACTGAATATTCAACTTCAAGGTGAGGGTGAGGGGGATTCCCTCCGGTTCGCTATCCTGCACGAAGGATCGCAGCAGGATATCCTTGCAGCAGGTACGGCCAGAACAGGCCTGGCTTATCCGTCTCACGAACCGGCAGCGCTGGATATAGGCAAGCTCAAGCAGGAAGCAGCGCAGGTTCGGACTGGGGATGAAGTCTACCGGGTACTTGAGAATCAAGGTATAGCTTATGAGGCACAGGCACAGATCATAACAGGCTTGTACAGCAGCCTGACAGACCACTTGGCGGTAATCTCACCAGGCCCGTTCCATTCGGCGGACGATGTCCTGGCAGCTATGCTAACTGAAGCCGTCCTGCAGGGGCTGAACATGGACATTATCAGCAATGGCGGCACGGCGTCTGCAGCTTATGAGATCGGTGAAATACAGCTTATCCGCCAAGCCTCATCGGCGAAATATGTTCATTTTCAGTCGGGTGGTCTGGAGACTGCCGGCGGTGAGCTTCATTATGACGTTCATGTGCTGAATGAGACGGGTGAAGCGGTGCTGTCCTTTAAGAACATCCAGATGGTCCCCGTCAGCACCCGTGAGATTGTTACCGGGGAGCAATACGCTCTGCTTAAGAAGGAATGGATGAAATCGGAGCGGCCTCGTGAGCGCAAACGGGTTGAAGGGCAGTATCTTATCATCGTAAATGAAGAGATGGATGATGACGCACTTGCAGCGGTCAGAGCAAGCTTTGAAGAACCGCTAATCCTGTGTGACGGAAAGGCGCAGCAAGCCCGTGACTCCGTGTTACCCGTTGACTTCACGCTTACAGAGGATAGTGAGCAGACGATTGAAGCCGTACTCGGGATGAAGCTGAAACTCAAGGGAATCGTTGATTTCTCCGATCTCCATGCACAGCCGAAGCCCATGTCCAAGCAGAGCTACGGTAAAATCATGCTTCTGCAAGCGCTGGTTAAGCAGGCGGGCAAGGATTTTCGGATTGTCCATTTGACCGGCGGGGTTCAGAATCCGGAGAACCGCACGGTTACTCTGGCCGGAGCGGATATCGCCGGGATCATCCGCACGCTTGGCGCAGAATATAGACAAGTCACCGCCCGCACCGTGGATATCGGCCTGGATGCTTCGGATATTAACCGGCAGCTCCGGATTGTTCTAGGCGAATTAAGCCTGGAATCCGATACCGCTGAAGCGTGCTATGCGGACGGATTGCGGTATGAGCCGGTTATCACCACGTTGAAGCAGCAGAATAAATGGATCGGCCGCGAACGGCATAACCGGTTGAAGGTAGACCCCAAGAAGGTCTACGTCATTACCGGAGGCACGCGGGGGATCGGGGCCGAGGTGGCCCGTCTGCTGGTCCGAAGAGGCGCACGGAAGCTGGTGCTGATGGGGGTTCAGGCTTTTCCTGTCCGGGAGGATTGGCCGGACATCTTGTCCGGCACTATCCATGATCCGGGAAGTCTGGCACGAATCAAGCGGGTAGTGGAGCTGGAAGCCTCCGGTGCCCAGGTTGAGGTGTATTCCGGTTCGCTGACCGATGCCGGGCAGCTTATGCCTTTTGTTGAGAGCATCCGGCAGCAGTGGGGCGAAATTGGCGGTGTTGTGCACTGCGCAGGCTCCAATCTGAATCAGCACCCGGCCTTTGTGAACAAAAAAATCGCCGATATCCGGCAGGTCTTTGAACCTAAGGTTGAAGGGGTGGCGGCACTCCAGCACATTTTTGCCCAGGATAAGCTGGAATTCTTTGTTCTATTCTCCTCCATTTCAGCTCTGGCGCCGCTGTTGTCTGCCGGGCTTAGCGATTACAGCGCAGCCAACTATTATCTGGACCTGTATGCACAGCATCAGCACACCCTCGGAAACAGTTATTATCAGTCGATCATCTGGCCTAGCTGGTCAGAGGTCGGGATGCTGGCGGATTCCGGATTTCAGCTTAGCCCGCTCTATACACAGTCAGGACTTACCGCACACAGCCTTGCCGATGGCCTCTTCATGCTGGAGGACATCATCATTGGCAGTGATTCGCCAAGTGTGATTCCGGCTATCCTGGACATGGATCTTTACCGCCCGGAATTATTGATCAAGGCAAGCGCTGAACGGGGGAAGGGTTTACCTGGGGCGAAGGCCGTTGTGAAGAGTCAAGGCAGTCCTGACGCTGCGGCAGCCAGGGGGGATGTACAGAATACACTGAGTACCCCAAGTGAGCTGCAAAAAGCGTCCGCCCTGATTCTGGATATCTTCTGTGCAGAGCTGAAGCTGCCGGGGGACCGCGTACGTGAGGATGTTCCGTTTGCCGAAATCGGCGTGGATTCCATTCTGCTGATCGAGGTCATTAAGAAGCTGGACACCGCTTTTCAGACCCGTATGGATCCGGCGCTGTTCTTCGAGCTTAGAGACATGCGCGCGCTGGCAGAGCATCTCTGCTCAAACGGCGCAGAATATAAGAGTCAGCCGGAGCTGGAGCAGGATGACCCGCCTTTGCTGACAGGCAATAGAATCAGATTCGCTGAACCGTATAACCGGGTGCCGGAATTTAATTACGGCCGTGGCAGGGAAGCAAGAATGCAAGCGGTACACAACGTACAGGACGAAACGCAAAGCCCTGAAGGCAGGCATGGCGGACGGATTGCCGTTATCGGCATGGGCTGCCATTTTCCGGGGGCTGGAGACAAGGATGCCTTCTGGAACAATCTGCGGCAGGGACTGGACAATATTACAGAGGTTCCGGCCAGCCGCTGGGATAAGGATGAATGGTACGCTCCTGTCTATGCAGAAGGCAAAAGCATCAGCAAATGGGGCGGGTTCCTGGACGATATCGAGCGCTTCGACGGCGGGTATTTCGGCCTTAAGGAGAATGTGGAGCAGATCAGTCCGCTTATGCGGCAGTCCCTTGAGGTTACAGCGGAGACTATTCTGGATGCGGGCTATGAGATGGAGGACATCAGCGGGAAGAAGGTCGGTGTGTTCATCGGCGCCCATCCAGGCTCTTATCCGGGCTGGGTGCAGGATATCAATAAGAATACGATCATCGGCATCGGGCAAAATTTCATCGCGGCTTATGCCTCCCATTTCTTCAATCTCAAGGGTCCCAGCCTAACGGTGGACAGCGCCTGTTCTTCCTCGCTCCTCAGTCTGCATCTGGCCTGCCAGAGCATCCGCTCCGGCGAGTCGGAGATGGCTATAGCGGGCGGGGTGGATCTGCTTCTGGATGAGCGTCCCCATCTCGTATTCAGCGCCTCCAAGGCCATGTCGCCGGACGGCAAATGCCATACCTTTGATGAGGAGGCGAACGGCATCGTGCCGGGAGAAGGCTGCGGGGCGGTGCTGCTCAAGCCGCTGGCCAAGGCCCTCGCCGACGGGAACAGAATCTACACGGTTATTGAAGCCTCGGCAACCAATAATGACGGCCGTACGATGGGGGTTACCACCCCAAGCATGCAGGCCCAGGAAGAGGTTATCGCTGAAGCGATACGCCGTTCCGGTATTAACCCGGAGACGATTGGTTACGTGGAGACCCACGGCACAGGTACGATGATCGGCGATCCCATTGAGCTGAAGGCCCTGACCTCGGTTTACAAAAGATATACCGGTGCCACAGGCTTTTGCGGTGTGGGCAGCGTGAAGACCAATATCGGCCATTGCCTCAGCGCGGCAGGCATTGCCAGCTTCATTAAGGCGGCGCTGTGCGTCCACCACAAGATGCTTGTTCCCACGCTGAATTGCAGCCGGCCCAATCCGCGCTTCGACTTCGGGCACTCGCCTTTTTATCCGGTGCTTGAGGCCGCAGCCTGGGACAGCCACGGGGAGGCCCGGCGGGCAGCCGTCAGCTCCTTCGGATTCGGCGGCACCAATGTTCATATGATCATCGGGGAGTGCGGGGAGGATACACTCAACGGTTATACCCAGCGCAGATATCCGTTGCCTGCACCGCTGTATAACAGGCAGCAGGCCTGGGTAAACCGCGGGAAGGAAGAGGGCAGGCAGACACAGGATGAACAGGATCAGCTGTCCTTTCTGCAATTCGTGGAAGAGTAGGCATGAATACGGGAGAGCGGAGAGGTGTGCACGCATGGACGCTTTAAATGGTGTGAAGTTCAGTACAGTAATTAAAAACAGCAATTATATCGTCAGAGATCATCGGGTTCACGGAGTACGGATCATGCCGGGTGTGACGCTGCTTGACATGATCTACCGGTTCCTGCAGACCAAGGGCATCAACCTGCGGGATATCGAGCTGCGCAAGGTTCTGTTCAGCGAGCCGGTCTCCACCAGCGGACAATATGATAAAAAAATCCAAATCTCGTTCACCAAAAAAGCGGACGGATACGAGGTCGTGGCGCAGAGCCGGAAGATTAAGGAGCACGAGCTCCTGGACAGTACCTGGGATGAAAACCTGCGCTGTGAGCTGCATTTGTCACCTGCGCGCACCGGCGAGCGGAAATCAATCGACATTCAGCAGATTAAAAGTCTGAGTCATCGCGTGGAAGATATGGACCATGCCTACAGCTATGTACGGAGAATTGATATCCGCCATCTGGAATTTATGAAGGGTCTGGGTAAGCTGTATTACGGCGATCAGCGTATCCTGGCTGAGATTACCCTGGGCGAGCTGGCGAGGGAATATATGGACCAGTTCTACATGCACCCTTGTTATCTGGATGCGGCAACGCTGGTTCAGGGATTCGTCGTATTGCAGGAGCTGGATTTCTCCAGGGAGATTCAGGCTTCCATACCGATGTTCATCGAATCCTTCCGTTCCTATGAACCGATGAAGGAGCAGATCTATGTCTATATCAAGGATGAGGGGTATCCGGATGGAGACATCAAGGATCTGATGTATTTCGATATCGAGGTGTATAACGGGCAAGGACAGGAGATTGCCAGCTTCAGACGCTGGGGCCTGAAGAAGATCAGGTCCAGGGAACTGATCAGCGGGCCTCAGAAGGTTCAATATGCAGCTGCTTCCCCACTGGCTTCATCCGCATCTGCTAAGCTGGAGCCGGTCCAAGTCAAAGCCCAAGCTCCGCTGTCCCGTAAAGGAGATCCGGCGGAAGAAGGTATGCGCAAGGCTGCCGTCACCGCTTATCTGAAGCGGCTGGTAAGCGGTCTGTCCGGAAGAGATGAAGCTGAGCTGCGGACCGATGAGGGCTTTTACAATCAAGGGCTGAACTCACAGCATTTGCTGGACATCGTCAAGCGGCTGGAAGAGAAGCTGGGAAGCCCCCTTTACCCAACATTGCTGTTTGAATACGCCACGATGGAGGAGTTAAGCCAGTATATTCTCCAGGAGCATAGCGATTCGTTTTTTAGCTCCGATACAGCGGCTGGCGATGTGCACCAATCGGCCAAGCCGGAACCGTCCGCTGCGGCCATTCACGCCTATACCTCCGCTTGGATCAACAGCCCGCTAACAGAGCTTAGCGAGTCAGGATACCCGGGGCAGCAGGAGCAGGTACTGGTCTTGTGCGGGCAGCAGGATGAACTGCTGTCTCTGGCTGGAATGGAGGCAGGCAATCGCTACACCTTCGTGCTTCCGGGAGAGCAATTTGCCGCAGCAGAAGCCGGCATTTACCGCATGAACTTTAACTGCGGGGATGATTACAAGCAATTGGCAGATGAATTACAGCTGGCGGACCGCATGCCCACAGTTCTGGTCAACAGCCTGAATTGCGGCGGGCGGAAGCAGGGCGGTCTGCCGGAGTCCGAGCAGCAGGTGATTCCCATGTTCTATATCCTGCGGGAGCTGCTGAGAAGCAGAATTAAATCGGCAGTAAAGGTTCTGTATTTCTTCGATCAAGAGGGGGCTGCCGCTCATCCGGGCGATGCAGCGATGGAGGGATTCCTGCACTGCATCCAATCCGAAACGGATAAGGTGGCTTATAAATGTATCGGCCTGGATGCGGAGAACCGCAGGCAGCTCCGGACAATTTTCCATAATGAACTCTACAGGGGCTGGGACAGCGGGCGCCGTGTGGTGTATGAGCGGGACATACGGAGAATACAGACCTACCGTAAGGCAGGACACGTAGCTGGCGGAGGTAAAACGGCCATTCGCAGCAATCAGGTCTACTTGATTACAGGCGGAGCCGGAGGCATTGGACAGAAGCTGGCAGCCCATGTTCTGCAGCAAGGCGGGACAGCCATTCTCTGCGGCAGAGCTGCCAAGCTGCCGGAAGAGGCTGCAGCAGGGTTAGGCGCGCATCAGCGTCTGGATTATGTAGCTTGTGATGTAACGGACCGGACATCGGTCGAGCGCCTGCATGCTTTTGTGAAGGAGAAATATGGGGAATTGGACGGAATCTTTCATTGCGCGGGACTTACACGTGATTCGTTACTGGTGCATAAGGACAGTGATGAGCTGCGTCAGGTGCTGCGGGTGAAGGCGGAGGGGACGGCCAATCTCGATGAAGTGTTCAAGGGGGAGCCGCTCACGTTTTTTGCTGCTTTTTCCTCCGTGGCGGGAATTCTGGGCAATCCAAGCCAAAGCGATTATGCGTTTGCCAATCTATATATGGACGCCTATGTACAGCAAAGAGAACTCTGGAGAGCGCAGGGGCTGAGAAGCGGCAAATCCCTGTCCGTCAACTGGCCTCTCTGGCGCGAGGGCGGCATGAAGGGCGACGAACATACGGAGCTTGCGCTAAAACACAGATTTGGCATCTTGCTCCTGGAGACTTCCGCAGGGATAGAGGCGCTGGAATGGGCGCTGCAGCGGGAAGAAACCCTATTGCTCATGGTTCCGGGGGAAGAAAGCAGGATTGACGCTGTCTTGGTCCGGGACGGGGAATGGAATGAGGAGTTACATAAGGAAAAGGCGGCTACGCAGCCTGAGATGGCTCCGAATCCGATTATCCGTTCTGCCGGAGGTACAGAAGAGGATGACCTCGCGATTATCGGTATCAGCGGGAGATTTCCTGGTGCGGACAATCTGTCCGAGTATTGGGAGCTGCTCAAGGCAGGACGGGACGCCGTATCGGAGATCGATCCGCAGAGGTGGAGTCATGAGGAGCAGCAGCAGATTGCCCGGGAGAGCTGGGGCAAGGACAGCTCCAGGTGGGGCGGCTTCCTCCGCGATGTGGACAAGTTCGATTCACTGCTGTTCAATGTGGCACCTTATCAAGCCGTGCTGATGGACCCGCATGAGCGGGTGTTTCTGGAGCTGGCCTGGGAAGCATTCGAGGATGGCGGGTATATCCGGTCTGCGCTCAAAGGTCAAAAGGTAGGCGTATTCGCCGGAGCCATGTGGATGCAGTACCAGCTCTACAACACCAGCCGGCAGGTCTCCACTTCCACCCTCTCGTCGATTGCCAACCGGGTCTCATATTATTTTGGACTGACCGGACCTTCGCTGGGCATTGATACCATGTGTTCCTCCTCGATGACGGCACTGCACATGGCCTGTCAAAGCGTGAAGAATCAGGATTGTGCCATGGCCCTGGTTGGAGGGGTGAATCTCTCCGTGCACCCGGATAAGTACCTTCTGTTATCCCAGGGTAATTTCGCTTCCTCGGATGGCCGATGCCGCAGCTTCGGGGAAGGCGGAGATGGTTACGTGCCCGCCGAGGCAGCGGGCGCAATTCTGATCAAGCCGCTGAAGCAGGCGGAGCGGGACCATGACCGGATCTATGCAGTCATCAAGGGCAGCGCCATTAATCATGGCGGGGAGGCGAGCGGGTTCACGGTTCCCAATCAGCGTGCGCAGGAGGAAGCCGTGTCCGAAGCGATCCGCAGAAGCGGCATCGATGCAGGCACCATCAATTATATCGAAGCGCATGGCACGGGGACCTCGCTGGGCGATCCGATTGAGATCAAAGCGCTGATGAATGCTTTTGCTCCCCATAAGGACGAAGACTTCAGCTGTGCCATCGGTTCAGTCAAGTCCAATATCGGCCATGCCGAAGCGGCTGCGGGCATATCCTCCATCGCCAAGGTGCTTCTGCAGATGCAGCACGGGCAGCTTGTACCATCAATTCATTCTGAACGAATTAACCCGCATATCCGGCTTGGCGATTCGGGCTTTTACATTCAGCAGAAGCTGGAGCCGTGGAAGCCGGTCACCCGTACCGCAAACGGGAGGACAACGGTGTACCCGAGACGCGCCGGCATCAGTGCTTTTGGTGCGGGAGGTTCTAACGCCCATGTCATTCTGGAGCAATATACCGGCAACAGAAGCAGCGGGAATCAGGATCAGCAGAATGTTGATAATGATCCGTATATCTTCATATTATCCGCGCAGACCCCTGAACGGCTGCAGGCTTATGCCCGGCGGATGAAAGCTTTTATGGAACAAAGAACAACAGAGGGCCACGGTAGTCATAAGGACATGACAGCTGCCCTGCAGGAGGTCATTGCTCAAATGCTGGACCTTCCGGTCACCGGGATCGGACAGGATCACTCCCTGGAGGAGCTGGGTCTCGGGCCTGTTGAATTCATCCAGCTGTGTGACAGGCTCCTGGCGAGCTTTGGCATCCAGGCAAACGCTTCTGCCGTTAGCGGTGACTTAACAGTGGAAGAGCTCAGCAGTCAGCTTGTACACGGAGTGGCAGGTATGGAAGGTTATGAGGCTGCTGAAGTCAGGGCCGGGGCGGTGCAGGAACTGTCGTTGCCGGGGCTCAGCTATACACTTCAGGTAGCCCGGGAACCCATGAAGCACCGGCTGGCTGTCGTGTACCGTACACTCAGTGAGCTGCTGGTGACGATCGGGGATTATTTGGAGCAGCGGGCATCCGCTCAACTGTTCACGTCAGAGGCAGGCTTGGCTGCACAAGGGCAGGCAAGTAAGGCGCAAATGCAGAGACATGTACAAATCCAGGCTAATCCGTATACGCCGGGCGATGCTGAACGCCTGGCCCAGGCATGGGCGGAAGGCGCAGCTATAGACTGGCGGATATTATACGGGAATGACGTACCTGAGCTTCTTTCGCTGCCGCATTATCCGTTTGCCCGTAAAAGCTATTGGATCGAGCCGATTAACCCTTCACAACTAATTACAACTATACAAGAGTATGCAGAACCCGCTCCAACTGCCGGATTCGCAGCGCCTGAAGCAATTCCGGCGTATGCGGGAAATGAAGTTATGCTGGAGCATGTGGAGGGCGGCGTCGCTATTATCCGCATTCAGGATGCCAAGCATAACAATACTTTTACCCATGAGGTTATACAGGGGCTCACCCATTGCTTCCAGGCCGCACAGCAGGATGAGCAGATCAAGGCGATTGTGGTTGCCGGGAACGACCGGATCTTCTCCATGGGCGGAACCCAGGAGCAGCTGCTGGATATTTCCGACTCCAGGCTGAGCTTCACGGATGCGCCGATTTTGTACAGGGGGATGCTGGAGTGCCCTATCCCTGTGATCTCTGCAATGGAAGGCCACGCTTCCGGCGGCGGCCTGCTGTTCGGATTGTATGCGGATGTTGTGGTTATGGCTGAGGAGAGCTTGTATTCCGCTGCTTTTGCCAAATACGGCTTCACTCCGGGGATGGGCGCAACCTTCATTCTGGAGGACAAGCTGGGAAAGAATCTCGCTGTTGAGATGATGTTCACAGCCAAAATGTATTCCGGCGAACAGCTCAAAAGCAGATCAGCCTCCGTCATCTTCCGGGCAAAGGACAAGGTGCTGCAGGAGGCGGTGTCGGTTGCCCGGCTGATTGCCGAGAAGCCGAGGACCACGGTCAGTGTGCTGAAGCAGGAGCTGTCCAGCCGGGTGCTGGATTCATTACTGCAATGTGTGGAACGTGAGAATGAAATGCACCGGATTACCTTCACCACCTCAGAGGTCAAAGCAAAGATCCGCCACTTATACCGGGCCGCGGAATCAGGGGGGAATGAGCGGGAAGCTGTAACGGCAGCAACCCTATCTGCACCTGAAGATAAAGGAAACAAGGCAAGCCTGCCGACCGGGGGTATACATTCCGGTTTAACGGACCATGACGGTTCAGCAGGTCTTGCCAGTTCAACAGACCCTGCTGACTCCATTCCTTCCATATATGCTTCAGAAGCCGATCGGAACATTGAGCGGAACTTCAAGGACGAACTGACCCGGATCATCGCTAACCGGATACAACTGGATGAAGCAGAACTGGACGAGGATATGAATTTCAAGGATATGGGTGTGGATTCCATCAGCGGCGTTGAAATTGTGCGCGATCTCAATGAGAGCTTCAGCCTGCAGCTCGACACCATCGATATCTATGACTACTACTCTATTAATCTTCTTGCCGCGCATATCGGGCGCAAGCTGGAGTCGTTTTTACAGGTTAAGGAAGCGGAAGTACCGGGAATACCGGGATTAAAGGCAGTACCCGCAGTCTCAGGAACATCTTCAGGTACGAGTAGGGGAGCAGAAGAAGCCGGAGCTTCAGGAGGACATGCCGGTTCAGGAGTATCCGGGGGTTCTGCCAACTATACTCCCCCATCGGTTAACCAGGAGGACCGTGATCTGCTGGAGCTGTTGTCCAGGCTGAACGAGGATGAGCTGGATGTGGACGAAGTAGCCCAGTTTTTGGAGGTGTACTATGAGTAACGGCGAGACGATCAAGGACATATTGCAGCAGATCAAGGACCATAAGCTGGAGGCACGCGAAGGTCTGAGACGTATCCATGAGCTGAAGCAGCGGGGAGATGCGGTTTCCGGTGCAGAGCAGACCCTCTCTCCGGAAGCCGTGGAGCAGCAGGTCAAGGATGTGCTGTGCCGGGTAGTGAAGCTTCAGCCGGAGGAGCTGAGCCATGAGCTTTCTTTTAAGGAAATGGGCATTGATTCGATCAGCAGTGTGGAAATTGTCCGCGATCTGAATGAAGCGCTGCATATCCAGCTTGACGGCATCGTGCTCTATGATTATCCGACCATTCCCGAGCTGGCCCGGTATATGGTAGATGAGATTCAGAAGAACAGCGGCGCAATGCCGGGGAAGGGAATCAATGCCAGTGCTGCGAATGCAAACCCGCAAGAGCAGATACACGAACCTGTGCAGTCCCAACGCTTAAACCACAGATATGAATATATGAATGATCTAATCGATCAATTCTCGACAAACAAACCGGCAGCAGCGCCGTCCAAACCGAAAGCGCCAATGAAGGAGCCAGTGAACGACTTTAAGGAGCCGGTAAAAGCTTCTGAACCAGCCACAGTCTCGCCGCACGCCGCACGATCCCTGAAGCCACTAACCGGGCGTCAGGCCAAGGAGGAACAAGCACCTGCGGCGCAGGCTCCCTTATCCGCTGGACAACCGGCCTCTGGAGCGCCCAAGCTGACACTGAAAACCGGCCCGGCTCCCATAGCTCCCGCAGCTTCAAGTACAGAGGCTACGGGCAAGATCAAACTGGGCTTTGCCGCCTCCCGCCCTGCGGAAGAACCGGTAAAGGTCACGCCGGAAGCTCCTCCAGGAGTTTCCGCTGACCAAGCCACAGCCGCCGCGGCAGAAGGCGTTGCGATTGTCGGGTTATCAGGCAGATTTCCCGGCGCCGCTTCGGCAAGAGAGCTGTGGCGTAATCTCCGTGACGGTGTAGCCAGCACGGGTGAAATTCCCGCCAGCCGGTTCGATATTCGGGCATGGTATGACGAAGACCGGAAAGCGGATCAGAAGACTTATTGTACGGTTGCCGGACTGCTTGACCATGTGGATGAATTCGATCCGTTATTCTTCAATATTTCTCCTAAGGAAGGGGAGATTATGGACCCGCAGCAGCGGATTTTTCTGGAGGAGGCCTGGAAGGCGCTGGAGGATGCCGGATATTCCGACCAGGCGGTGCAGGATACCCGCTGCGGCGTATTTGTCGGCTGTGCGCCAAGCGATTATACCAAGCATCTGGAAGCGAACCGTCTAAGCAATACCGCAGATGCGTTTACCGGGACTTCTTCGTCGATTCTGGCTGCGCGAATCTCGTATTTTCTCAATCTGAAAGGCCCGAGCATTTCAATAGATACCGCCTGTTCCTCGTCGCTGGTTGCCGTACACCAGGCATGTGTCAGCCTCTGGAATGAGGAGTGTGACATGGCGCTGGCCGGAGGTATCCGGCTGATGATTACCCCGGACAGCATGGTGCAGAGCAGCCAGATGGAGATTTTGTCAGCGCAGGGTGTATGCAGGCCCTTCGATCAGGAAGCAGACGGGACCCTGCTGAGCGAGGGCGTAGGGGTCGTGGTGCTGAAGCCGCTGAAGCAGGCGCTGGAGAACAGGGATCATATCTATGGTGTAATCCGCGGCTCAGGTGTGAATCAGGACGGCCGGACCAATGGCATTACCGCACCAAGCGTGAACTCGCAGATTCAATTGGAGAAACGGGTGTACGAGAAGTTCCGCATCGATCCGGCCGAGATCAACTATGTCGAAGCGCATGGAACGGGCACCGCTTTGGGTGATCCGATCGAAGTAAAGGCCCTGACCGAAGCGTTCCGCGAATTTACGCAGGACAGCCAGTATTGCGCGCTTGGGTCCGTCAAAGCCAATATCGGACATGCCACAATGGCCGCCGGTGTCGCCGGAATGATCAAAATCCTGCTGTCTCTGAAAAACAGACAAATCCCGCCGCTGATCCACTATAACCGGCTTAATGAGAAGATCAGGCTGGACGGAAGCCCCTTCTACATCAACACCGAGCTGGTAGATTGGCCGGAGAACAAACGGGGCTCCAGAATGGCTGCAATCAGCGGGTTTGGCTTCAGTGGTACGAACTGCCATATCGTCATCGAAGAATACCGCAGGGGAAGCTAGAAGCTGTAAGAGCGGCCGGAATTCATACATTCATTAGGAAGAGAAGTGGAGGCTAAACAGATGAGCAATAATGGCATACATAGCGGCGAACGCCCTTTTTATCTGTTTCTCTTTTCAGCCAAGACCCGGGAGGGCCTGATTCGGAGACTTGCGGATCTAAAAGAGTGGATCAAGGAAGAGGCGGACGCCAGTACGGATGTCGGAAATATCGCCTACACGTTATCCGTCGGCAGAAGCCACTTTCCCGAGCGGGCGGCCGTGATTGCCGGCGATCTGCAGGAGCTGGAAACGGAGCTGCTGCGCACCCTGGAGGCGCTTGCTGCGGATACGGGCAGTGCCTCCCGCGTGCTGCGGCGAAACCAGAACGGGCGTGAGGATCAGCGCAGGCTGGACGGGATTATGGTAAAAAAAACAAGCGGGGCTTCAGTCTCCCGGCAAGCGCTGGATGAGGCCGCAGGACTGTATATGGAAGGCTGCATTTGCAGCTGGAACGTCTTGTACAGCGACCGCCAATATAACAAAATACCGCTGCCTACCTATCCGTTTCAGAAACACAAGTATTGGCTGGAGCTGAACACGGCAGCGCCTTTAGCCGCAACAGGAGGCGCTGCGGTACAAGCGATAGGCCCGGTACTGGATAACAACCAGTCTACGGTGCATGAGCAGTGTTTTGCGAAAAAGCTGACCGGCGCAGAGTTCTACCTGAACGATCATATCGTATCCGGCCATAAGCTGCTTCCGGGTGTGGTCCAGCTGGAGATGGCCTTGTCCGCTGCGGCCGCTTCACTGCCGGGTACAACGGTCCGCAGGATAACCGGTGTTGTCTGGGCTTACCCGATCCAACTGGAAGACGGCGAAGCCGCTAAGACTGTGCAGGTGTGCCTATATCCGGGGGAAGCGGAAGCTGAACTAGATTATGAGATTACAAGCCTGTCCGAAGGAAATACGGTCGTTCATAGCCAGGGCAGTATCAGTTACACAGCGGAAGAACCGTCTGGTAATCTGCTGGACACCTTGGATATTACCGCGCTAAGCCAAGGGAAGACGCGCGTCAGCGGAACCCAAATCTATGACAAGTTCAGACAACATCAGTTGCTGCTCGGCCCGTCCTTTCAGTCGATAACCGAAATGTTTGCCGGGGAGACAGAAGCGTTAGCTTTCATCGAACTGCCTGCACATTTGCGCGAAGGCTTCAAGGAATATACGCTGCATCCCACCGTGGTTGACGGAGTACTGGAAGCGGTCATCGGGCTGGTCAGCTCTCAGGAAGAACTGGAGGATGCGGTGGCACTGCCGTATTCTTTTGACAAGCTGGAAATCTTCGGGAGCCTGCCGGCGAGCTGTGTATCCTATGTGAAAAAGCTGGAGTCCGCCAATAGCGGCGGTGACCAGGAGTTCGATGTCGTGCTGGCCGACGGGCAGGGCCGGGTCCTGCTGAAGTTCACCCGCTTTGTACTGAAGGTCTTCCATCAGGGAAGACAGCAGAGCATGGAGGAGATGAGCTTCGCTTACGAATGGAAGGAAAACGGTACGGCTCTTCCGCCACAAGGAAATATTCAAGGCGATGTGCTCTTATTCACGGGGCAGTCTGAGCTATATAAGGAATTTGCCAAGGCCAATAATCATCCTGATTCAGGGCAGTTAACTATTGTAGAAGCCGGTGCCGAGTATCATCAGGACGGAGAAGCGCATTACCGGATTAACCCGGAGCAGCCGGCCGATTATACCCGCTTGATTCGTGAATTGAAGAACAGAGGCTGTACACTGGAGACCATCGTGTATGAACAGCCGGAGGTCGCTGCTGCTTCTGCCGGGGCAGCTGCCGCCGGAGCTTACCTGCACCAGCTGTATCTGGCCCAGGCTCTGATGGCTGACCAGGAAAACCGGCATACCCGGGTGATCCAGTTATGCCGGGGCGGGGAGAAAGAGGCTGTACCACCGGAGCTTGGAGCACTGAGAGGATTCAACAAAACGCTCAAGCTGGAGCATTCCAAGCTGCATTTCAGCACGCTGTTCACCGGACAGGCCAGCACGGAGGAGATATACCGGATGGTTGCCGCCGAGGTCCAATCGGCTGACGATGAAGTGCTGTACAAGCAGGACAGAAGGTATGTTCATGCACTGAAGGAGATTGCACTGCCTGAGAAGGAAAGCGTGCAGGATATCCTCCGTCCTCAGGGCGTGTACCTCATTACTGGCGGACTGGGCAAGCTGGGGCTGATTGTGGCGGAGCATCTTGCCGGGCAGGTTCAGGCCAAGCTTGTGCTGATCGGCCGATCCGCACTTCAGCCGGGGCAGGAACAGCAAATCGCCCGTTTGCAGAAGCTCGGGGCAGAAGTGCTGTACGTGCAGGCGGATATTTCGCAGGAACAGGCAGCAGCAGCGGCTGTTGCCGAAGCAAGGAGCCGGTTCGGCAGCCTGCATGGCATCATTCATGCGGCGGGAGTCACCCGCGATGCACTTATCCAGGTGAAGGACGCGGAGCAGGCCGGCGAAGTGCTGGGGGCAAAGGTCCAGGGGCTGATCTATCTCGATCAGGCAACGCAGGAGGATAAGCTGGATTTCATAGCGGCATTCTCCTCAATAGCTGCGGTCACGGGAAATACCGGGCAGAGCGATTACGCGTATGCCAATGCTTTTATGGACGAATATATGCTGTCCCGACATGCCTTGGTGCGATCGGGTCACAGATACGGAAAGTCCATCTCCATCAACTGGCCGCTCTGGAAAGAAGGGGGGATGCAGGTAGAGGAACAGACGCTCTTGTTCTTCCGGAATACCGTGGGTCTGAAACCGCTGGAGACTGCGGCGGGACTGGGCTATTTCGAGGTAATCCTGAACGGAAATGTACCACAAATATTGCCGCTTCAGGCAAACCGCAAGAAAATCAGCGGCATTCTGGGCCTTGAATCAGCGGCTTCCGGTGCAGCTATAACCGGAGAAGGAGCCGTTCTCCGGGCGAATCTGGCGGCCGATTTACTGGAGCAGACTCAGCAAGCCATCACCGGAGTCATCAGCCGCTTGATGAAGCTGGATGAAGCTGTGATCCATCCGGATCAGGATTTGGGCGAATACGGTATGAGTTCCATTACGTTCACGGATGCAGCGGGTGCGGTCAATGATACGTTCCAGGTGCGGATGACGCCGGCGGTCTTTTTTGAATATCCGACGGTCCGTGCATTATCTGCCCATCTGGCGGAGAGCTATCCGGACGAATTGGTTGAATATTTCAGTCACGGAGCCATTCAGGCAGCTGTAGCCTCTGTTGATTATGGGCCGGTTAAGGCGGGGACCTCCGGCACGAAGGCCAGACAAGGGTGGAAGGTGATTCAGCCGGAGTCAGCCGGAGCCGTCAAACGCGAACCTGTTGCCATTATCGGGATCAGTGGAGCCATGCCTGAGTCGAGGGATCTGGAGACATTCTGGGAGCAGCTGCGGCAGCAGAAGGATATGATCTCGGAGATTCCCGGCGACCGCTGGGATACTCAGGAACTGAACCGGCTGAAGGGCCGCGGCCCGGATAAGCCGATCTCCGGCTGGGGCGGCTTCATGAAGGACATCGACAAGTTTGACCCGGGCTTCTTCGGCATTAACCCGCGTGAAGCCGATCTGATGGACCCGCAGCAGCGGATATTCCTGGAAACCGTGTGGTCTACCCTTGAGGATGCCGGATATAAAGCTTCGGCATTGTCAGGCAAGAAGGTGGGGCTGTTCGTCGGGGTCTCTACGAATGATTACAGCACTCTACTGCAGGACAACGATATCGAGATAGAGGCTTATTCTTCCACAGGCAGCTCTCACTGCGTACTCGCCAACCGGATTTCTTACCTGCTCAATTTCCGCGGCCCAAGCGAGCCGATTGATACGGCCTGCTCCAGTTCCCTGGTGGCCGTGCACCGGGCGGTGGAGAGTATTCAGAACGGCGACTGCGAACAGGCGATTGCCGGCGGTGTGAACGTGATTGCCGCCCCAACCCTGCACATATCCTTCAGCCGGGCAGGCATGCTGTCACCGGACGGACGCTGCAAAACCTTCGATCAAAGCGCAAACGGCTATGTGCGCGGAGAAGGTACAGGAGCTGTTCTTCTCAAGCCGTTAAGCCAGGCCGAAGCGGACGGGGATTATATTTACGCGGTTATCAAAGGAACGGCGGTCAACCATGGCGGCAAGGTCAGCTCGCTGACGGTGCCGAATCCGAAGGCGCAGGCTGAGGTGCTGGTGGAAGCCTACGATAAAGCGGGAATTTCCCCGGATACCATCGGTTATATCGAAGCGCATGGCACCGGCACCAGCCTGGGTGATCCGGTGGAGATCAATGCACTGAAAAGTGCTTTTAAAGAGCTGTATCACAGACGCGGAATCCAGGCGACCCGGGAGCGGTATTGCGGACTGGGCGCGGTCAAGACCAATATCGGCCACCTGGAGGCCGCCGCAGGCATTGCCGGAATCCTGAAGGTTGTGCTGGCGATGAAGCATAAGACTTTACCGGGCAACGTTCACTTTAACCAGCTGAATCCGTATATCGAGCTTGAGCATTCGCCTTTTTATATCGTGGAGAAGACGCAGGAATGGACAACGCTTGAAGATGCGCCAAGACGGGCAGGGGTCAGCTCCTTCGGCTTCGGCGGAGTGAACGCCCATGTGGTATTGGAGGATTATACGCCTGCAGCCGCCATGGATTCTTCCGGTTCTGGTTCCGGTTCCGGGCAATCCGGGGAGTCGGGGCAGGGTAACGTGATCATTCTATCCGCAAAGACCAAGCCCCAGCTTCAGCAAAAGGTGCAGCAGCTTCTAAGTTACCTGACGCTTCATGGTGATAAGGAAGAGCTTACGCTGCATAACATCGCCTTCACGCTGCAGACAGGAAGAGAGGAAATGGCGGAGCGGATGGCTTTTGCCGCCGCCGGCAAGGAGGAGCTGGTGAACATTCTGCACAGCTGCCTCTCCGGGCCGGAACAAGCCTATGCAGTGTGCTACGGTCAGGTATCCGCACAGCCTGCGGCTGCACCATCGCTGTCCGCCAAAGCCGGAGACCGGTTATCGGCGCAGCCGGTTACAGCCTTGGAGCTTTCGGAGTTACCGGAACACTGGACCTCCGGAGAGGCGGTTGACTGGAGCCGCCTGTATGTGAACCGGAAGGGCAGACGCATTCCGCTGCCGGTGTATCCTTTTGCCAGAGAAATCTGCTGGGTCCGTAAAAATACACGCCGTATCGCTCCCAAGCTGTCTTCCGCAGAAACGGCTGCCGCCGTACTCCATCCGATGGTTGACAGCAATGTCTCCACTATGGAAGAGGAGAAATTCCGAACGGTACTTCGGCTGGATCAGTTTTTTGTGAAGGATCACGTGGTCGGCGGCAAGGTTCTGATGCCTGGGGTAGCCTATCTGGAGATGGTAAGAGCTGCTGCCGATTTGGCGGGAATCACCCCGGTAACGGGGCTGAAGGATGTCAGATGGATTAAGGCTGTGGAGCTGGAGGAAGACCGGAAGGAAATTTACACCTCTTTCCGGCTTGTTGAATCAGGAGAGCTGGAATACCGGGTGTTCAGTGAAGCCGGGGATCAGCGCGTTCTGCACTCCTCGGGGATAATTTTGCAGGAGACAACGCCTTCCGCCCAAACGCTGGAGATTGCGAAGATCAAGGAGAGAAGTACATCCACCTTCGATCATGCACAGTGTTATGACCATATCTTCAAGGGCGTCGGCTTCGATTATGGCCCTGCTTTCCGGGTGACGAAGACTGCTTACAGCTCTGTACAGGAAGGCTTGTCCGAAATTTCTCTGCCACAGCATCTTGAGGCGGATTACGCCGACTATGTGCTGCATCCGTCGATCATCGACGGTGCGGTGCGGTCGCTCTCATGGGCAGGAAGACGCAGCGATGAGGACTTGACGCTCCGGGTGCCGTTCGCCCTGGACCGTATGGAGCTGGTCGGTGAGGTTCCCCGGCAGTGCTACGCCTATGCGAAGCCTGCAGAGGGGGCAACCGGTACGGATGATGAGGGAACGCGGAAGTATGATATCCGGATTACCGACATGGAAGGCCAAGAGGTTGTGCGGCTGTTCGGATTCTCAATTAAGCATTACGCATCAGCCAAAGGAGTTGCACCCGTGCAAGCTGCCGGTTTATCGCTGTATGCGCCGGAATGGATAGAGGCTGGTCTGCCGCAGGAATCCGCTGCGCTGTCCTCTATTATAGTGTTCGGCTCAGCGGCTTTGGCCGTTTCTATCCGTGAGCAGGCTACGCAGCAAGGCTTGGCGCCAGACCGCTGTATTCAGGTTCAGGCAGGGGCCGAATATGCCCGGCTGAGCAGCACAGAGTATGTGATCAACCCGGGACAGGCAGCGGATTACCTCCGGTTACTGGAAGCTTTGAACACTCAGGGCGTGGAGCTACAGCATATTGTGCATGGCTGGAATGTGAATGCCGTTGCCGGGGCTGGGGATGCGCTGGAAGATACGGGAAGTCTGCAAGTTGGGCTGGCGGAATTTCTGGAGGCGCAAATGGATCAAGGGCTGTATTCACTGCTGCATCTCTTGCAGGCGGCGGCAGCATCGAAGCCGATGTCCAGAATCAGATGCTTATATGCCTATGACAGTGCAGAACATGTGCTGACGCCGCTGAATGAAATGGCTGCCGGATTGGCCCATTCGATCTCTGCCGATCATCCGTTGTTCCAATTGAGTCTTGTTCAGCTAAATGCAGCGGCCCCGGCAGAAGCCGCAGAGCGGTTGGTCCGAGAATTACTGCCGCCGCAGCTTGCCAGCGGGACAGAAATCAGATACGACGGCGGAGCACGGTATCTGCGGAAGCTCCTTCCGCAGCCCATGCTTCACCAGGCCGGGGAATCCAGGTTCATCAGAGGCGGTGTCTATATTATTACCGGCGGCACCGGAGCACTCGGCATGCTGATGGCGGCTGAACTGGCCGCTACGGTTCAAGCCAGGCTGGTGCTGGCCGGAAGGCAGCCGGTGGATGCGGCCATTCAGGCGAAGCTGGAGCATTTGGCGGGACTTGGCGCAGAAGCGGTCTACCTTCAGGCAGAGGTTGCCGACATGGGTGGCGCAGTCCGGTTAATCGGACAAGCCAAAGCTCGCTTCGGTGTGATTAACGGCATCCTTCATTGCGCTGGAATCGGGGAGACGGTGAAGGCGGCGGAGAGCAGCAAAGCAGGCTTTGCCCGTATTCTCGGCCCCAAAGTCAGCGGGACCCTGAATCTGGATCTGGCCAGCAAGGATGAAGCGCTGGATTTGTTCATCCTGTTCTCGTCCACCTCTGCACAGATCGGGGATATGGGAGCAGGCAGCTATGCGGCTGCCAATAGCTTCATGGACCGCTTTGCCGTCTATCGTGACCGTCTTGCCGCACAGCATCAGCGGCAGGGCAAGACCGTATCCATCAACTGGCCGCTCTGGCAGGGTGGAAGATATCAGGTTGCGGCAGCACAGCAGCAGGTGCTGGCCGATTATTACGGCATGCACCTGCTGGATAGCAGAACAGGCCTGGATATTCTGGAGGCTGTGTTAAAAGAGGATGTCGTGCAGGCCTTCGTCGGCTACGGCGATCCGCACAAAATCGCCCGGGCGCTCGGTATAAGCGGAGCATTTCAAACTGGTCAAGCTAGTCAGGCGGCCACAGCGGCGCAGTCAGCAAGCAGCAGCGTTGACAGCGGGGAACTGCTGGTACGGACGCAGGCTTATCTTGTCAGCCTGCTTGCCAAGACTCTGGGCATCTCCAGGGACCGGATCGGCCAGGCTTCGCCGCTGGATGCCTTTGGTCTGGATTCAATCATGATTCTGGAGCTGAATGAGTCGCTGCAGCGCGATTTCAGCGGACTGCCGACCACATTATTTTACGAATATAACACGGTAGAATCGCTTGCCGGTTACTTCACCGGGCATTACGGAGCCCAGCTTGCTTCCCTATTGAAGCTTGAGCAGCCGCAGAACCCGGAGGCGGTGAAGACGCCGGTAAGATTGCCGGTAAATCCGCAGGGCGGACGCTTCCTGCCGAAGGCAGGGGAAGCTGCACCGCCGGTAAGAAACGCGGTGAACAACGGCGGTATGGATATTGCGGTCATCGGCATGGATGGCAGATTCCCGATGGCGGGCAATATCTCCGAGCTGTGGGACAACCTGAGGGAAGGCCGGGACTGCATTACTGAAATTCCCGCTGACCGCTGGGACTACACACTGGACTACGATGCGGAGAAGGGCAAGAAGGGCAAAATTTACACCAAATACGGCGGTTTTATCGACGATGTGGACAAATTCGATCCGTTATTCTTCCAGATGACACCGCGGGATGCCCAGTTGACGGACCCGCAGGAACGGTTGTTTCTGGAATGCGCCTACCACACCGTCGAGGATGCCGGATACACCAGGGAGAAGCTCGCCCGCTCCAAGGTCGGAGTTTTTGTCGGCGTCATGTATGGCCATTATCAGCTAATCGGCACGGAAGGCTACGCCTCAGGCAATCTGGTAGCGCCTAACTCGTCCTTCGCATCCATCGCCAACAGGGTGTCGTACTTGTTCAACTTCCAGGGGCCGAGCATGGCGGTTGATACCATGTGCTCCTCCTCGCTGACCGCGATTCATCTGGCCTGCGAGAGTATCCGCAGCGGTGAGAGCGAGGCTGCGCTTGCCGGGGGCGTCAATGTGACGATCCACCGCAACAAATACGTGTTCCTGTGCAGCCAGCGCTTCGCCTCCAGTGAAGGCAAATGCCGGGCCTTCGGCGAGGGCGGAGACGGTTATGTAGCCAGTGAAGGCGTGGGGGCAGTTCTGCTCAAGCCGCTCAGCAAAGCCATAGAAGACGGAGACCATATCTACGGAGTCATCAAGGGCACGGCAGTGAATTCCGGCGGCAAAACCAGCGGCTACACTGTGCCGAATCCGGGTGCTCAGGCTGCGGCTATTGCCGAGGCTCTCCGCAAGTCGGGCGTACATCCCAGAACAATCACCAGTCTCGAAGCGCATGGCACCGGGACCTCTCTGGGCGACCCGATTGAAATTGCCGGACTGTCCAAGGCGTTCGGCCAGTACACGGACGAGAAGCAGTTCTGCTCGATCAGCTCGGTCAAATCGAATATCGGACACCTGGAATCTGCCGCCGGGATTGCCTCAGTAGCCAAGGTCATGCTGCAGATGAAGCACCGGATGCTCGCACCGTCGATTCATACGGAGGAACTGAACAGCGGCATCCATTTCGAGGATACGCCGTTCTATGTGCAGCGAAGCCTGGACCGCTGGGAGCAAGCTCCGGGCAGCGGAGAGATGCGCAGAGCCGGCATCAGCTCCTTCGGGGCAGGCGGAGCGAACGTGCACCTGATTGCCGAAGAATACGTACCGGCACAGGCTGCTGCAGAAATCGCCGGAAGCAAGCTGATCGTATTGTCCGCCAAGAACCGGGAACGTCTCATGGAGAAGATTCATGAGCTGCACCGCTTCCTGGAGGCACCGCTTCCTGGAGAATACACACTGGCAAATATCGCATACACGCTGAGCACAGGCCGGGAGGAAATGGAGGAACGGCTGGCTTTTGCCGCCTCCACACTGGACGAACTGAAGTCAGCCCTGCAAGCTATTGCGGCAGGTGTTGTCCACGAAGGTGTACACCAAGGAAATTCGGCGGCAGCGCTAACGAACGGAGCCGCCATTCTCGGGAATGACCCCGAGGATATCGCTTATATCGCCGCGCTGGCCCGCAAGAATCAGCTGGAACGGATTGCGAAGCTATGGGTCCTCGGCACGCCGATTGACTGGAGTCTGCTCTTTGCAGGCTATAAGCCGCAGAAGGTTTCCCTGCCGCTGTATCCTTTTGCCAGAGAACGATATTGGCTGGAGAACACGGGCAGCGGCAGCACGGGAACAGCTGTAACAGCAGCGAACGGACAAGCGGGGAACGGGCTAATGCCTGAAGGGCTGCTCTCCCTGCACCCGCTGCATCCGCTGGTGGATGTCAATATCTCCACACTGCGCGAGCAGCGGTTCCGCAAGCGGCTCTCTGTCGAGCAGTTCTACCTGCGGGATCATATCGTTGCGGAGCAGATGCTGCTGCCCGGGGTCGCTTACATTGAGATGGCCAGAGCTGCAGGTGAAATTGCTGCCGAAGCCACGGTCAGCGCGGTCCGGGACATTGTCTGGCTGAAGCCGGTGGTGATGACAGAGGATTCCATGGACCTGGATATCGTTCTGGAGCCTGAAGGGGAGGCCGTGCATTATGAAATCTTCAGTAATGCCCGGAGCGGCAAGGTTGTGCATTCCAGAGGCGTTCTGGAATTCGCTGAGGTGCCTGCATCCCGGAGAAGCCGGAGCCTGGACCTGGATGGAATCAAGGGCCGCTGCCCGGGCCGCAAGGATAAATACGAATGCTACCAGCATGTATTCAAAGGAATTGGCTTCGATTACGGTCCTTCCTTCCAGGTGACGGAAGAGGTGCTGAGCGGGAAGGAAGAGACGCTGGCCCGCTTGTCCCTGAATGAGGCCTACAGAGCCGCATTGCCTGAATTTGTACTTCACCCGGCGTTATTCGACGGGGCGGTACGCTCGGTGGCCGCAGGCAGGGATGAAGCAGGCAGAGCCACGCACATTCCGTTCTCGATGGGGAACATCGGGATATTCGCACCGATTCCTGCCGACTGCTATGTGTACACCCGGGTGAAGGAGCAGCCGGGAGAGAACAATCAGGGATTGAACATTTTTGATATTGCCATTCTCGACCTGGACGGCCATGAAGTGGTCAGAATCGAGGATTTCATCGTCCGGCCGTTTGCCGGGAAGCCGGAAGGCCGTCGCCCGGAGGAGGAGATATTCTACTATACTCCGGTCTATGAGAATGAAGCGCTTGTCCCGGTAATGGGTGCAGAGCGGCGGAATGTTCTGATCTTTGGCGAACCGGCAGGCGGCGGGGGCAACGGTAATAAGGATGCCACTCATCCTCCGCTCCATATGTTGCCAAGCGGAGCAGACGGCTGCGTCTGGATTACACCGCATACGGAATACCGGGCACGTCAGGGAAATCATATAGCGATTAACCCGCAGAGGGAAGCGGATTATGTGAGACTGCTGCAGGAGCTGCGGGAGAGCGGCTTTGACGCCACCCATGTCCTGCATCAGTGGGCAGGAACGGCAGCGCCGCTGCCGCTGACTGCGCTAAGTGATGACATGATCCAGCCTGTGCTGACACAGATGCTGGAGAACGGCGTATTTTCCGTTGTCTCACTGTTCAAAGCCTTCGTCCAGGTGTACGGACAGCAGCCGCTGAAGCTGCTGTTCATCTACCGGACAGACCAGGGAGCTTTCTCGGCTCCTCATGAACTGCTTGCCAGCTTCGCGAAGTCGATTGTAACGCTGCACCATAAGTTTCAGATTGCCAGCGTATCGGCGGATGACCATACAATCAACGGTGCGGGCTTCCAGGAAAGACTTTATCAGGAGCTGTTCTCTTCAGAGAACACAGGTCATGCGGATATCCGTTATACCGGAGGACAGCGGCAGGTGCGGAAGATCAGACCGCTGGAGCATGGCGGCAGGAAGACGGCTGCTGCATCCCCCGTGACTTTTAAAGAGAACGGTGTGTATCTGATTCCAGGCGGTACAGGCGCGCTGGGCATGATTTTTGCCAGATATCTTGCCCGCACTTACCGGGCCGCCGTTATTTGCACCGGCAGACAGCCGGCAAGTGAACGGACGGATGTCTTCATGGCGGAGCTGGAGCGGATTGGAGGAGAGGGCCGTTATCTTCAGGGCGATATCGCAAGCGCCGGGGATGTGAAGAAGATCATGGGCAGCATCAAGAACGAGTTCGGCGTGCTTGACGGTATCATCCACTGTGCAGGCCAGGGCGGATCAGTACCAGTAACGGAAGCGGACCGCGCGGCAGGCCGGGAGATCATGAATTCCAAGGTACAAGGCTTGATCCACCTGGACCTGTTCAGTACGGATTTTGATCTCGGTTTTCTGATCCTCTTTTCCTCCATTTCGGTGGAGCTGGGTGATCTGGGCGTTGGTTATTATGCCATGGCCAACAGCTTCATGGACCGTTATGCACAACTTAGAAATGAATCAGTGTCACAAGGGAAGCGCAAGGGCCAGACGATTTCGGTCAATTGGCCGCTGTGGAAGGACGGGGGATTTGAAATTCCCGAGAGTGAGTCGGCGTTCTATTCCAGCTACCTGGGCATGAGCATGATGGATGAGGATACGGGCATCCGGGCTTTTGAAGCCATCTGCCAGGCGGGCAGCGGTAATATCATAGTTGCTGCAGGGAACAAGCCCAAGATTGATCATGCGTTCAAGCTGGAAAAAAACACACCGGTGCAAGAAGTTCCGCTAGAGGATAAGGGGGCCATTGTTGACCTGCTGACCCGGCTGCAGGCCGGAGAGATGAGCGAAGCGGAAGTGGAACAGTGGATGGGGGGCCTACGATGAGTGACGCAAACCTGGAAATGGGCAGAATTCTGGAGCAGATCAAGCGGGGAGAGATAGACCCCGAGCAGGGCTATACGCTGATCCGGCAGCTGAAAAGCCAGCCCGCAGTGCCAGCAGACACCAAGCGGACAACCGGATCAAATGCAGATGCACAGGGAGGCCAAGGGCTGCATGACTATGCTGTCCAGTATTTGAAGGGGCTGCTCTCGCAGGTCATCGGTCTGGAGACAGACCGGATCAATGCGGGGCAGAGCCTGGAGGAGTACGGGGTGGATTCGGTGGCGATTATGGAGATCAACTCGCTGCTGGACAAGGATTTTCCGAATCTTCCGAAGACGCTGATGTTCGAATATGGTAACTTGGCTGAGCTTGCCGGGTATTTTGTACAGAATCAGCGGGAGCTGCTGGAAGGGCAGGCCGGGTACCGGCAGACCCGCGAGAATCACCAGGCGGCCAAGCCCGCCGTACCGGCGGCAGACCTTGCACCGATTCAGAAGAAGAGTGAAGAACCTTCGAAGAAATACAGGACCTTCGTAACGCCCGGCAAGAGCCGGGACCAGGCAGTGGAGCAGGCTCATCCGGCAAAGGACGGGGGGATTGCGATCATTGGCATCAGCGGCGCTTTTCCGGGTGCCCGCAATCTGGATGAATTCTGGAATAATCTGAAGAACGGTGTGGACTGCATTTCCGAGATTCCGCCGCAGCGGTGGGATCACAGCCGATTCTACGATCCGGAGAAAGGCAAGAAAGGCAAAGTGTACAGCAAGTGGGGCGGTTTTATCGACGAATATAACTGCTTTGATCCGCTGTTTTTTCAGCTGACGCCAAGGGATGCGGAGCAGCTAGACCCGCAGGAGCGCCTATTCCTGGAGAGTGCACACAGCGCTATTGAGGATGGCGGCTATACCCGGCAATCCCTGTGGAACAGTAAGACAGGTGTGTTCGTCGGCGTCATGTACGGCCACTACCAATTGTACGGAGCGGAGGAGACCGCCAAGGGAAATACTCTGACACTCAGCTCGTCGTATGCCTCCATCGCCAACCGGGTGTCCTATTTCTTTAATTGGAACGGGCCCAGCATTGCGCTGGATACGATGTGTTCCTCGTCGCTTACCGCGCTGCATCTCGCCTGCGAGAGCATTTACCGGGGAGACAGCGAGATTGCGATCGCGGGGGGAGTGAATGTCACCATTCACCCGGATAAGTATCTGTTCCTCTGCAATCAGCGGTTCGCCTCGAGTGAAGGCAAATGCCGCGCCTTCGGCAGCGGCGGAGACGGGTATGTGCCCGGCGAAGGGGTGGGTGCACTGCTGCTGAAGCCGCTCGCCAAAGCAATGGAGGACGGAGACAACATCTATGGGGTGATCCGGGGAACCTCGATTAACCATGGCGGCAAGACGAACGGCTACACCGTTCCCAATCCGAATGCGCAGTCGAATATTATCGCGGAGGCGCTGCGCAAATCGGGCGTCCATCCACGGCATATCAGCTATATGGAGGCACATGGAACGGGAACCGCGCTCGGTGATCCGATAGAGATCAGCGGCTTGACCAAAGCCTTCAGGACCCGGACGGCAGATAACCAGTACTGCGCGATCGGCTCGGTCAAAAGCAATGTCGGTCATCTGGAATCGGCGGCCGGGGTGGTCTCCATCATTAAGGTGCTGCTGCAAATGAAGCATAGGCAGCTTGTACCCTCGCTCCATTCCGAGGTGCTGAATCCGAATATTAACTTTGCAGAGACCCCTTTCTATGTTCAGCGCCGCCTGGAAGAGTGGAAGCCTGCCGTTATTGAAGAGGGAGGCGTGTCCAGAGAATGCCCGCGTTATGCGGCGGTAAGCTCATTCGGCGCAGGCGGCACGAACGTGCATGTCATCCTGGAGGAATACATGGGGAAGCCGGAAAGTGTCTTGTCCGCAACGCACATTGACCGCGGCTGCGGGCCGTACATCTTTATTTTATCCGCCAAAAACAAGGACCGGCTGAACGCTTATGCCAAGCATGTCCTTGATTACATTGATCTGCACACGGTTTGGCAGGGAAATGCGCCGGAAGAGATCAGCAGCACTGCACTTAGAAAATATGTGATCGCCGACATCACCGCCTGCTTCCTGCAATCGGCCCTCCTGCCTGCATACATCAGCGCCCAGGAGGCCATTGAGGAATACGGCCTGTCCAAAGAAGAACTGATGGCTGCTGCGGACGCTCTTTATGAAGCTTATCCGGTCCGGCTGCCTATGGGCCTCCTGACGGGCAGCGCCACGATTGAAGGCATTGCCGGTCATCTGCTGGAGCAGCTGGGTTCTGCAGCCATTGCGGCCAGACATGGACTTGGAGCGGGAACGGCAGAATCAACGGAAGATGTGGAAAGCGCAATAGATGCGAACCGTACAGCCGCCTATGATTTCCGCCTGGAAGAGCTGATCTATACGCTTCATGTTGGCCGGGAGCCCATGGAAGAAAGACTGGCGATCGTGGTATCCGGCACGCAGGAGCTGAGGGAGAAGCTGAGCCAGTTTCTGGCCGGCAGCCGCAAAGTCTCCGAGGTCTATGCGGGAAATATCAGCTCCGGCAGCGAGATCCGCGATGTTTTCACGGAAAGTGAGGAAGGGGAAGCCTTCCTGCTGTCCCTGGTGCAGTCCGGCAAGCTGAGCCAGCTCTGCAGACTGTGGGTTAGCGGGGTGAGCTTCAACTGGCAGCTGCTGAATGCACAGAGCAAGCCGGGCAGAATCTCTTTACCGACTTATCCGTTCGACCGGACACGCTACTGGTATAACTCTACGGAAGCCGCTGCAGCAGTATACAGCAGCAAACCCGCAGCCCTGGCGGCGGTCATCGATTCCAATGAATCTGTATTTGAGGAGCAATGCTACAAAAAAAGCTTAAGTGCAGCCGATGCCTACCTGCGCGATCATGTGGTCCAAGGCCGGATGGTGCTGCCGGGAGTGGTCTATCTCGAAATGGCCTGGCGGGCAGGGGCGCTCTCCAGCCGGGAGTGGAAGGTGCAGTCGGTTACCGATGTGAAATGGCGCAGAACGCTGGAGCTGCCGGCAGACAAGGATGTCCAGGACATCTTTGTGGGGCTGGTTGCCCAGGAAGACGGGATCGGAGCCAGTATCTATTCCCTGAACGGGAACGGTCAAAGAGTACTGCACTGCACCTGTACGGTGAATTATACGGACGGTGAAACCGAAGCCGCAGATGCGGATGCTGTGGATATTCCGCATATCCTCCAAACAGCCAGCCGCACCATTTACCGCGAAGACTGTTATGAGCTGTTCTCGGCTCACGGAATGAAGTACGGCCCCAATCTGCGGACCATTGAAGCGGTATATACCGGAGATCACGGCACCTTGTCCAAGCTGACACTGCCGGTACACACGCAAATGCCGCTTCAGGAATATATCCTTCATCCCGGATTTGCTGACGGAGCGATGCAGACAGCATTGTATTCGGTGCTCAGCGGCCAGCGGCAGAATGGAACCTTTGTCCCGTTTGCCCTGCAGTCTGTAGAGGTCTACAGACCGTTGACACCTGTGAGCTATTGTCTGGTTGCGCCTGCCGCTTATGCGAAGGAGCAGGATATGCAGTTCGATTTGCTGCTGCTTGACAGCTCAGGCCTTCCGGCGGTGCGTTTCTCCTGTCTTTCAGGAAGAGATTTGACGTCTTCTGCGCAGAACACGAGGGCGGCGGAAGCAGAGTCGGCCGCTTTGGCGGGAACTGCGCTGCTGGATGAGATGCTGACCAAGCTGCTGAACGGAGAAGCCGGGGTAGATGAAGTTGAGAGAATGCTGGGGGGAATCTAAGTGAGATCAATTATTGAAAGGATCGCCAGCGGAGCCATCTCCAAGGAGGAAGGCCTCCGGCAGATTGCGGCGCTTAAGCGCTCGGATAAGCAAGTGCTCCTAACCTTCACCAAGACTTTGGCGGAACAGCCGCTTACAGACCTTAAAGGGGATTCTCTCGGACATGTGCTCGTTCTGGCAGCCGATAGGGGGCTTGAGCCCAAGCTGCGCGGCCAGTTTGCCTCCTTGTTCCAGTCGCTTACGTTTGTGACGGCGGATGAAGCCGGCACCGGGGCGGAAACAGGTCAGGACAGGCTTCCTTTGCAGGATCAGGAGGATTATACACGGCTGCTGTCCGGCCTGGAGCGGCAGGGATGTTTTCCCGGCAGCATTCTTCATCTCCTGTCCCAGGAGGAAGTGGCCGATGGAGAGGCGGATGCTGCCATGGAGAGCGGCGTATATACAATGTTTGCGCTGACCAAAGCCCTTCTGTCCTTCAAAAAACGCGCAAAGGTTAATATCCTGTTCCAATATAAACAAGCGGAGAATCACGCGGTGCATGCTGCACTGGACGGTTTTGTGAAAAGTGTCATGATCGAGAACCCCGGCCTGCTGTACAAGACGGTATCCACCGATCTGGGCCGCGAAGCTTTTGACCCGCAACTGCTGGAGCAGCTGCTGCTGGAGCTTGGCTCCATGCAGAACGGCCACCGGGAAATTCATTACCGGGGTTCCCGGCGGTATGTGCCGGTTTTTGAACGGTATACTGCTCCGGCAGATCACCTCTCTGTACAGCAGCAAAGTCCCGCAGCTCATCCGGTCTACCTCATCACAGGCGGTCTGGGTGCGCTCGGCTACACGTTGGCCCGCCATTTGGCGGATACCTGTTCAGCCAGCCTTATTCTAACCGGAAGAACGCCGCTGAACCGTGCGCTGGAAGAGAAGCTGCAGGCGCTGCACAGAAACGGTAATCAGGTGAGGTATGTCTGTGCTGACGTGGCAAGTCCAGCCGATACCCGGGCGCTGCTCTCCGAAGTCAAAGCCAGCTTCCCCCGGCTTCATGGCATCCTGCACTGTGCCGGAATGACCAGTGATTCCTTCATCCTGCATAAGGAGCGGGAAGAGCTTGAACGGGTGCTGGCCGCGAAAGTTGCCGGTACGCAGAACCTGTATGAGGCATTTGGGCAAGAGCCGCTGGAGTTCATGCTGCTGTTCTCCTCCATCTCCGCCGTGACCGGCAATGTGGGGCAATGCGATTATGCTTACGCCAACAGCTTCATGGACCATTTTGCCAATGAAAAAAGAGCCGCTGCCGGTGTAAAGATACTCTCGGTCAACTGGCCGCTGTGGCAGGAGGGCGGGATGATGACGACAGCGGACAGCCTGGACATTATGCGGAGGAACCTTGGGATATCGGTCCTGCCTACGGCCGAAGGACTGGATGCATTCGATAAGCTCAGCTGCCAAATGGCGGAGAATGCCTTAGTACTCTACGGCGATGCTGCACGGATAGAGCAAGCGGTAGAGGCAATCAATTATCCGCAGCAGGGGGACAAGCCAAGGGCTGACACGGCGGTTTCCGGTGGCGGAGCTATATTATTGCCTGAAGCATCACCCGCTATATCTATAGATACGGAGGCGCTGAAGCAAGGCGCGGAGCAATATTTGAAAAATATTTTCATCAAAGTCACCAAAATCCCGCCGCATGCGCTGGGCCTGGATGATTCGTTCGAGAAGATCGGCTTTGATTCCATTATGGCGATGAGCATCAACGAGGAGCTGGAGGCCAGCTTCGGCGAGCTTTCCAAAACGCTGTTGTTCGAATACCAGACGCTGCGGGAATTGAGCGAATATTTCACTGAGCAGCACAGGGAGGCACTCGCCGGTCTGATTGAGCCTCCTGCCGCCAAGAAGGCTGCTGTGCCGCCGCAAGGACTTCGTTCAGATGTGCGTCCGCAGCTCCCAGGCAAAACGCCTATTCCGCCTAAGCGGATTCAGCCTTCCGCAAACGCCGGGCAAGCTGCCAGGCAGCGGGACCGCAGCCGGGTGAATGAGGATATTGCGATCGTCGGCGTCAGCGGAAAATTCCCGATGTCCCCGGATCTGCAGGTCTTCTGGAATAACCTGCTTCAGGCGCAGGACTGCATTACCGAGATTCCAGCAGACCGCTGGAGCATTGACGAATATTACACTACCGATAAGAATCAGCTCGGCAAAATGTACTGCAAATGGGGCGGATTCCTTGACGATGTGGACCGCTTTGACGCTTTGTTCTTCAATATATCGCCCCGGGAAGCGGAGATTATGGACCCGCAGGAGCGGCTGTTCCTGGAGTGCGCCTACAGTGCCATTGAGGATGCCGGATATACACGTGATACGCTGGGCAGCCGCAAGGTCGGTGTTTTTGCCGGTGTGATGTATGGCCAGTATCAGCTCCTGGATGCCGAGATTGACGGCAATAAAATCGCCTTATCCTCCGTCTATGCGTCGATTGCCAACCGGGTGTCCTATCATCTCAACCTGAATGGACCGAGTATCGCACTGGATACGATGTGTTCCTCGTCGCTCACTTCGATCCATCTTGCCTGTGACAGCATCCGCAGGGGCGAGAGCGATTTTGCCATCGCGGGGGGTGTGAATGTCTCCATTCATCCCGATAAATACATATTCCTAAGCCAGCAGAAGTTCGCGGCCAGTGATGGGCGGTGCAGAAGCTTCGGTGAAGGCGGAGACGGATATGTTCCCGGGGAAGGCGTTGGCGCTGTTCTACTGAAAACGGTGGACCGGGCAGTACAGGATGGCGATCATATCTACGCCGTAATCAAAGCCAGCTCCATCAACCATGGCGGCAAAACCACAGGCTATACCGTGCCGAATCCGACCATGCAGGGTGCGGTGATCCAGGAGACCTTGCAGGCTGCGGGAATTCATCCGCGTACGGTCAATTATATTGAAGCCCATGGCACAGGAACCTCGCTCGGTGATCCGATTGAAGTCAGCGGACTGGTCAAAGCATTCAAGGAGGGGACAGGTGACAAGCAGTTTTGTGCCATCGGCTCAGTGAAGTCCAACATCGGACACTGCGAATCTGCAGCCGGGATCGCGGCCATCACCAAGGTGCTGCTGCAAATGAAGTACGGCGTGCTTGTTCCCTCGCTTCATTCCGAGGAGCTGAACGGCCACATTAACTTTGAGGAAACGCCTTTTTATGTGCAGCGGCAGACGGGGCCGTGGGATCGTGTGTCGCTGCCGGAAGGCGGAGGTCAGAAGGAATATCCGCGCCGGGCAGGGGTCAGCTCCTTTGGGGCAGGCGGAGCCAACGCGCATATTATTCTGGAGGAATATATCCCGGCCCCGCAGAGCAGCAGTCAAGACAGCAAAGGCAGCGGAGAGCCGCACATCATTGTCTTATCCGCCAGAGCGGAGGACCGGCTGAAGGCTTACGCGCTGAAGCTGGCACAGTATCTGGAGTTGCCAGAAGCGGAAGCGGCCAGTCTTAAGGACATTGCCTATACGCTGCAGGTGGGACGGGAGTCTTTTGCAGAGAGGCTGGCGATCATTGCCGGTTCGGTCTCCGATCTCAAAGCGCTGCTGGACGAATTCAATCAGGGCCGATTGCCGGGCGGCAAGGTATACCGTGGCAATGTCAAAGGCTTCAAGGATTATATCGAGCTGTTCAACGCGGGTCAGGCGGGAATCTCTTATGTAGACCTGCTGCTGGACGGCGGAAATACCGGTAAAATAGCCCAGCTCTGGTCCATGGGACTGGATGTGGACTGGCGGAAGCTGTATGAATCAGACAGCTGTACAAGAGTTCCGCTGCCGACTTACCCCTTTGCCCGGAACCGTTATTGGGTCAGCGAGGTGAAGCGGCGGGAAATCCGCGTCCCGGCTCTGGTCCCGGAGACTGCTGGTATGGGAGAGCTGGTCGAGCATAATCTGTCCACCATCGACGGCTACCGTTTCTCTTCCCGGTCTGCGGTGATCAGCAGCTTCTATGAGCCCTACACCTGGCAGGGACAAGAATACATGAACGGCTTCGGGCTGCTGGCGTTTGCGCGGGAAGCACTGGAGCTGGCCGGTTACAAGCAGGAAGGGCTGCTGCTGGAGAATATGGCATGGTCGGGTCTGATGGACCGGCAGCAGCTTCCACCGGCACTGGACATTCACATCTTCCCGGACAGAGGAACCGGAGCGGCCGAGATCCGGATCGGGGAGCAGGTCGTCTTTCAATGTGAGGCCGCTATAGGAGCGGACCTGACTGTAGATGCAGCCTATGCCACCAAAGATATTCCGGAAGCAGGACAAGGGGAGCCGGTCCTGAAGCAGGCCCGGCAGGCACTACGCTTACTCTATGGCATTGAGTCCGGACTGAAGCATGTCACCGGCTTGCGGCAAGACAAGAACATCTTGCTGGCCTTTGTTGATCTGGGAGAAGCTCCGGCAGCGGATTCCCTCTCCGCAGAGGCCGTGAATTCAGCCTGCCACACTCTGCTGGCTCTCGCTGCGCTGGAGCAGCCGCAGCATCCGGCGGTGCTGCATTCCATCCGCCAAATGTCATTCCGGCACAAGCCGTTGCAGCAATTCGTGATTCGTGCCGAGCGCATTGCCGGGGATGAATACACACTGGCTGTATTAACCGGAGATGGGGCAGTGGTCTGGATAATGCAAGGCGTTCGGCTTGCCGGTCTTCAGGCACAGGAGGTACAGGAACGGGAAACCGTCCAGTATTACACCACCGCGTGGACCCCAAGTCCGCAGGAGTCGGCCGGAAATCTGACGGGTGATGTGGTGCTGTTCCTGGATGATATGCAGGAGCTGCCGCACTTCAAGCGCAGCTTCGCAGCAGGCGCAAGGCTGATCTTCGTCACCGCCGGGGAGCAATATGCCCAGCTCGGCGACAATCTCTACAGCTTGCGCTTTGATGACAAGCAGCATATTCATACGCTGCTGGAATCTCTGCAGGCGCGGCGTGTAAGCCTGACGCAGATTATATATTTGGCAGCTTCGGCTGCAATGAAGCCACAGGACAAGCTGAATCACAGCGTATACCCTCTGCTGTTCCTGACCCAGGCGCTGATGGAGAGTAAGGCTGCGGCCGGCATCCGGCTGCTGTATGCCTTCAGGAAGACAGGGGATGCTGGCAGTCTGCTGGATGCCTCAATGGGCGGATTCATCAAGACGCTGCATCTGGAGAGCCCGAATTACAACTTCAAGACCGTCTCCCTGGCAGCTTCGCTGCCGCAGGAGGAGCTTCATTCCATTCTGGAACAAGAGCTGCTGCTGGACCCTGGGGAGCAAGAGGTTCAATACAGCAGCGCGGGCCGGTTCGTCAAGCGGCTCGTTCAAGCCGGAAGTGAAGCAAAGCCCGGCACTCCGGTAACCGTCAGAGCAAACGGTGTGTACATCATTACAGGTGGGCTTGGCGGGCTGGGGCGCGTGTTCGCCGCTTATTTGGCCGAAACGGCGCAGGCGCAGCTTGTCCTGACCGGCCGTTCGCCGCTGGACCGGGAGAAGGAGGAGAAGCTCGCGGCGCTCCGGGCGCACGGGGGTTCTGCCGAATACCTCGTTTCGGACGCCGCAGACGGGCAGGAAGCAGGGGAGCTTGTCGGCTATGTGAAGCAGAAATACGGCCGGATTGACGGCATTCTGCACTGTGCGGGGATTCACCGGGATGCTTTTATTCTGAACAAAGACCAGGCAGACTTTGACCAGGTCATCTCCTCCAAGATCCTCAGCACACTGAATCTGGATCAGGGTGCGCAGGAGGAGAAGCTGGATTTCATCCTGCTGTTCTCCTCCATTACAGGAGAGACAGGCAATCCCGGGCAGGCGGATTACGCCTATGCGAACAGCTTCATGAATGAATTCGCGGTCTACCGTGAACGGCTGGCTGAAGCAGGTGCCCGGTCCGGGCGCACCTTCTCCGTGGCCTGGCCGCTGTGGGAAGCGGACGGCATGCAGCTGACCACGGAACAGCGGAGAATGCTGGAGCTGCAGACCGGCCTGACGCCGCTCCCTGTGCAGCAGGGCATCGCAGCTTTTGAATACTTGCTCCAGCAGGGCAATATCAATCCGCTGATTGTCGGATACGGTCAGCCGGAGCGCGTAAGCAGGCTGCTGGAACGGATTAACCGTGTTAATCCGGTGGAAGCGGAGATTCACCCGGAGGAGCTTGAAGATAGCAGCCTCTCTGGCACTGAATTGCTGGACCGGACGCTGCACTACCTGACGGAGCTGTTCAGCGGACTGCTTAAGCTTCAGCCGGAAGAGATTGATATTACCGCTGAATTTGAGGAATACGGCATTGAATCGGTGATGGTCGGCTATTTCAACGGCAAGCTGGAAGAGGATCTCGGCGAGATCTCCAAGACCCTGCTGTTTGAATACCAGACCCTTAAGAGCCTCGCTGCACATATGGTCAGCCGCTACACCGGTGCTTTGAACAAGCTGTTCCACTCTCACGGTTCAGGCCGGGAGCTCCCGGAGCAGGCTGTTTCTTCTTCAACCGCTGATTTGGCAGGCCAGCCGGTAATCTCTGCCGCCCAGCCGCTGGTATGGAAAGAACTGACCTCCTTCTCGGGACAAGGCGGGCAAAGGGGTACAGCCCATGCGGCGGCCGGGAAGGGCGAAGAGATCGCAATTATCGGTCTAAGCGGGAAATATCCGCTGGCCGGAGATATTTACGAATTCTGGGATAATATCGCTGGCGGAAGAGACTGTATCCGCGAGATTCCCGCAGACCGCTGGGATTATAAGAAATATCTGGGCGGAAGCTTCGAGAAGGTGCAGGAAGGCAAGATGTACAGCAAGTGGGGCGGGTTCCTCGATGATGTGGACAAATTCGATCCGGCATTCTTTAATATTGCGCCGCGGGAAGCAGTGATCATGGACCCGCAGGAACGGATGTTTGCCGAGACGGTCTGGTCGGCTCTGGAGGATGCGGGCTACACCAAGAAGAAGCTGCAGCGGGACGGGGAGGAACACGGCGCGAATATCGGCGTTTTTGCCGGAGCGACCACCTATTCGTACCAGCTGTGGGGACCGGAGGAATGGGAAAGGGGCAATCTTTCGGCCATGCCGAACGTGTCGCCCTGGTCCATCGCCAACCGGATTTCCTATATGTTCAACTTCAGCGGTCCCAGTCTGGCGATAGACACCGCCTGCTCATCGTCACTTGCCGCCATTCATGCGGCGTGCGAGAGCCTGAAGAACAAAGAATGCCGCCTCGCGGTAGCGGGCGGAGTGAACTTATATCTGCATCCTTATAAATATGTGCTGATGTGCCAGACCAAGATGCTGTCTCCGACGGGGAAATGCCACAGCTTCGGCGATGCCGCTGACGGCTTTGTCCCCGGCGAAGGGGTGGGGGCCGTTCTCTTAAAGCCTCTGAGCGAAGCGATTAAGGATAAAGATCATATCTATGGCGTGATTAAGGCGACCGGAATCAACCATGGCGGCAAGGTCAGCGGTTATACCGTTCCGAATCCGAATGCCCAGGTCAGCCTGATCTCCAAGGTGCTGAAGCAGGCGGGAGTGGATGCAAGCAGCCTCTCTTATGTCGAGGCGCACGGCACAGGGACCAAGCTGGGAGATCCCATCGAGATTAATGCGCTCAATCAGGTATTTGCTGAAGCAAATCCGCCCAAGCAGTCCTGTGCCATCGGTTCGGTCAAATCCAATATCGGCCACCTGGAAGCGGCAGCAGGTATTGCCTCCATTACGAAGGTGCTTCTGCAGATGAAACACCGGAAGCTTGCCCCTTCCATCCATGCGGAGCAGACCAATGCCAATATTGATTTTGCCAATTCTTATTTCCGAGTACAGCATGAGCAGTCACCTTGGACGGTTGCCGGACCGGACGGCTCAGCCGTAAGGCGGGCCGGTGTCAGTTCCTTCGGGGCCGGTGGAACCAATGCCTATGTGCTTATTGAGGAATACACCGCTGAAGTCCAGGCGGGTGTGCCTTCGGCACAGCCTGGTTCCGGCAACGGACACAGCAGCGATGATCAGGTCATCGTGCTGTCAGCCAAGACACCGTATTCCCTGAAGCAAATGGCCGTGAAGCTGCGCTCATTCCTGGAAGGCAATCCGGATACCGCGCTTGCGGATGCCGCATACACCTTACAGACAGGACGGGAAGAAATGACCTGCCGCCTGGCCTTTGCATGTACCAGCATCACGGAATTACAGGCGAAGCTGGACAGCTATCTGGCCGGTGAGAACCTGGAAGATATCTATTCCGGCAAGGTATCCAAGCGGACGAAAGGGACAGTGCTCACGGCCGGAGATGCTGCAGAATTGGCAGCTGAATGGGTGCAGGGGGCCGAGGTTGAGTGGCCGAAGCTGCATTCCGGCGAGGAAGTGCGGATTATACCGCTGCCGACCTATGCTTTTGAAAGAGAGCGTTACTGGATCACCCGGACCGAATCGCCGGCTTCCGCAAAGGGCGGGGAAGAACGCAAGCTGCATCCGCTGGTGGACCGCAACCTGTCCAGCTTCAGCAAGCAGAGGTACGAGACGATCCTTCAGGCGTCTGATAGGAACAGCGGACTGGCGAATACAGCCTTTATCGAGCTGTTCCGCATCACAGCAGAGCTGTCATTGGAGTCGCCCTGCCATGTGATTGAGGATGTGATTTGGGGAGTGCAGCCGCAGCCTGGGGCGGCGGACAGCCTTATGACCTCCCTGTATGAAGCTGGAGCGCACATTGAATGTGAGACAGGCTATGACAACGAGCAAGGTGACTATGTTATTTGTGCCCAGGGTAAAGTCACAGCAGCTCCTTACAGACCTGCAGCCGCAGTAACGCCAATCCGTATGGCTGAACTGGGATCGCCCGCTGCGTGGCCTGCGCCTAATGCCACCGCCTTTCAGCATATTGAGACTATTCATGAGCTGCGGACCGGCGCACATCAGGCAGCAATCAGCGTTCGCCTTAAAGAACCTCTGGACTCGGCGCAGAACCGGGGGCTGCTTCACTATTCGGCTGTTGAAGAACTGCTGGGTTGCCTGGTGCGGCTGGCTGCACAGGCTGACCGGGTGGAATACCGCAAGCTGCTGAGATGTACGGTGCTCGGTCCGCTGACCCGGGATGTTCAGGTACTCGCCCGGTGGCGGACGATGAGTGACGGGCTGACGGCAGTTGATATCTCGATCCTTGATCCGCAAGCGCGGGTTCTGATGACCATGGAAGAGCTGACCCTGAAGCTCACAGGAGCCTCAGTCTTAGACGCAGAACGGCCGGTAGTACCCGCAACCGTCTGAACAGGGCAAGCACCAGAATATAGCATATCAAACATAGGTTGGTGGTCAGCACAATGAGCATGGACAAACCGGAAGACCGTAAGGAATTAATCTATTTCCAGGAGCTGTGGGCGGAATCCGCCCCCGTTCCGCAAGCCCCGGCGATCCCCACTAAGGAAGAGGCTAAGGCAATGCTCCTGTTTATGGAGGCAGAGGACAGGGAAGGACAGGCGGCAGTGAGGGAACTCAGCCGGGATTTCACTGTAATTACCGTACTGGCGGCAAGCACCTTCCACAAACAGGACGGTCATACTTACACGATCAATCCTGCGGTGGAACAGGATTATACCGCTGTGCTGGCTGAAGCTGCCAGGGACAACCTGCAAATCGCCTATATGGCGATGCTCTGGAAGAATACCGCGCCGCCGGATGATTCAATGCCACCGCCGGATACCGGTGCTATTTTCACTATTTTTCATTGGGTTCAGGCCTTTCATGCCCTGAAGCTGCGGCTTAATATCCGCTGGCTGTCCATCTCCCGGAGCGGCGGCGGAGAGCAGCCTGCAATCGAAGCTTTGGGAGCCTACGGCAGCTCGCTGCAGCGGGTATATCCGCGTCTTCGCTTCACTCATATCGGGCTGCAGGATGGAGAAGCGAATCTGGCGGAACTCATCCGGGAGGAAAGCCTGCTGACCCGCTTTGCTTTTGCACATGAAGTGAGATATACGGGTGGCTGCCGATTGGAGCAGCAGTTCAGCGAGCTTAACCTGGGGACAGACGGGCCTGCTCTGCTGAAGCAAGGCGGCGTGTACATGATTTCCGGCGGAGCCGGTGCGCTGGGCATGATCCTGAGTACTCATCTTGCGGAGAATTACGGGGCGAAGCTGGTTCTGCTGGGCAGAAGTCCGCTTACAGCCTCAGTGGAGGATAAACTGGCGGCCTTGCGTAACTGCGGTGGAGAAGCGCTGTATCTGACCTGCGATATTGCGAAGCCCGCTGAAGTGCATTCGGCAGTCCGGCTGGCCAAGCAGCATTACGAAGTCCTTAACGGTGTGATTCATGCGGCGGGCCAAGCGAGCCATCAGCTTATTTTTCAGAAAAGCAAGGCCGCCTTCACTGAGATTCTCCAGCCGAAAATCGCGGGTATTGCTGCTCTGGATGAAGCCACACAGCAGGAGCCGCTGGATTTCTTTGCCGCCTTCTCCTCGACTTCATCCCTGCTTGGGGATTTCGGACAATGTGATTACGCCGTGGCGAACCGGTTTTTGGACCGGTTTTGCCGCAGCAGGCAGCAAAAGGCCGAGAAGGGCGAACGGCAGGGCAGAAGCCTCTGCCTGAATTGGCCGCTATGGGAAGCGGGCGGAATGCATCTGGACAATCAGGGGGAACAGCTCTATCTGCAGACTTCCGGAATGGGGTATTTATCAGAGGCGCTGGGCATCAACGCTTTTGAAGCCATCCTGGCAGGCCGGGAGCAGCAAGCTGCAGTAGTATACGGGGAACGAACAAGGCTGGAAACGCAGCTGAGGCTGAAGCCGAAGGAGGCCGAGCAGGCCAGAGGAGGAATAGCTAAGTTGGAGGAGCATACGGGGAATACAACCGAGTCCATGGAAGAACAGGTAATGCGCGATGTGCTGCACCTGGCGGCGCAAATTTTGCAGACACAGCCCGGCAGGCTGAACCCGGAGGAGAACATGGGCGATTTCGGCTTTGATTCGATTTCACTGAAGGAATTTGCTGACGGGTTAAGCGAGCTGTATGAAATTGAACTGTCTCCGGCTGTCTTTTTCGCCAAAACCACACTGAGCGAGCTGACCCCGTTCCTGCTGGAGGAATTCAGCCGGGAGGTTCAGGCTCATTATGCTGCGGCGACTCCTGTGACTGATTCACTTGAGCAGCAGATACGTATTGCACCGCTGGCGGCACAGGAGGCAATCCAGCCTAATCCGCAGATTAATCCTGCTGCACTATCTGCTCCGGCGGCACAATCCGTTCCGCAGGAAAATCCCGCAGGTCTGCCCCGCTCCATGAGAGCTGGTGCAGGGGAAGTACAGCCGCCTGCGCTGCTGCCGCTGGCACAGAAATTCTCCGGCCGCAGCAAGACCAGCCGCACAAAGGCCGTGCCGGAAGCTACGGCGCGGCGGGATGTGGCGGTGATTGGCGTGAGCTTCAAGCTGCCGGGTGCAGACACGGCGGAGGAGCTGTGGAATTTCCTCGAGCGCCAGGAGAATCAGATCCGGGAGATTCCTGCAGACCGCTGGGACTGGAAGGCCTATTACAGCACCGACCCGCAGGCTGAGAACCGCACCAACTCCCGCTGGGGCGGCTTTATCGGCGGCCATGATACCTTTGACGCCAAGTTCTTCCAGCTGTCGCCCCGCGAAGCGGAGCTGATGGACCCGCAGCACAGATTATATATTCAGGCGGTCTGGAAAGCGGTGGAGGACAGCGGATATAAAATGTCTACACTTGCCGGGAAGCCGGTGGGCGTATTCTCCGGCGTACAATTTACCGATTACCAGCAGTTATTGTCCGCGAATATGGAGAAGATTCAGGCCCAGTCCAGCATTGGCAACGCAACGGCCTTGCTCAGCAACCGCGTCTCTTACCTGTTTAATTTCAAAGGGCCCAGCGAATCAATTGATACCGCCTGCTCCAGCAGTCTCGTAGCCTTGCACCGGGCGGTGAAATCCATTCAGCACGGCGAGAGCAGCCTTGCGCTGGCAGGCGGGGTGAGCCTGATGCTTGATCCCAATACCTATGTAGGTGCTGGAGTCATGGGTGTATTCTCACCGGAGGGGCAGTGCAAAACCTTTGACCGCAGTGCGAACGGCTATGTCAAAGGAGAAGGCGTCGGCGTCGTAGTGCTGAAGCCGCTGGATCAGGCCGTGGCGGATGGCGATCACATTTACGGCGTGATTAAAGGCACAGCCGAGAATCACGGCGGCCGGGGTCATTCCCTTACCGCTCCCAATCCGGATGCACAGGCTGAGCTGGTGGTGCAGGCCTTCACCGAAGCGGGCGTAGATCCGGCTGCGGTATCGTATATCGAAACGCATGGAACGGGAACGGAGCTGGGCGACCCGGTGGAAATCAACGGGCTGAAAAAAGCCTTCTCCGAGCTGTACCAGAGCCGGGGACAGGCTCCGGCCCCCGGTCCGCAGATCGGTCTCGGCGCGCTCAAGACGAACATCGGGCATCTGGAGCCGGCTTCCGGTATTGCCGGAGTGATTAAGGTTCTGCTATCCCTCTCCAGGGACAAGCTGCCGGGTAACCTGAATTTCAAGGAGCTGAATCCTTACATTCAACTGGAAGGCTCCCTGTTCTACGTGCTGGAACGCACGAAGACCTGGGAGGCCAAGGTGAACGCGTCCGGCCAGTCCTTACCACGCTGCGCGGGTGTCAGCTCCTTCGGCTTCGGCGGCACGAACGCCCATGCCGTCATCGAGGAGTATGTACCGTCTGCGGCGCATGCGCAACCTGCGGATGAACCTGTGGTATTCCTCCTGTCGGCCAAGAACCGTGACCGGCTGCGCGAATACGCCGCACTCTTCCGCGGTGCTCTAGCCGAGGCTGTAGATATGCGAGGGATCGCCTACACGCTCCAGGTGGGACGCGAAGAGCTGGAGGAACGGCTGGCTATCGTCGCAGCCACTGCGGAGGAGTTGCGGGACAGGCTGGCCGCTTATTGCGGCGGATACGAAGCACCCGGCCTGTACACGGGCAGCGTTAAGAAATCCCGTCCAGAGACAGGAGCTGAGGACTATTCACAAGCGGTTATCGCCCATGCCTTGGCGGCTGCGGATCACGTTACCCTCGCCAAGGCCTGGACAGCCGGAGCCAGTATTTCCTGGACCGAGTTGTATGGGAATCAGCGTCCGGCGAGAGTTTCCTTGCCGAGCTATCCATTTGCACAGACCCGGTATTGGATGCCGCTGAAGAAGGCAGACCCCGCTTCCGTCAAGATTGTGGCCTCAGAGCCAGCCTTGCACGCCCTGATCGACCGCAACCTGTCGACGCTGTATGAACAGGAGTTCGGGAAGACCTTTCAGGGCGACGAGTTCTATCTGGCTGATCATGGGCATGTTCTGCCGGGCGTTGTCTATCTGGAGATGGTCCGGGCAGCCGGAGCCTTGGCCGATCCTAAGCATGTTGTAACCGGAATCCGCAATGTGGTCTGGTCGAGTCCGGTGCTTGTGGACAAGGAAGCGTTACTGGTCAGAACCGCTGTGCAGCCCGGACCCCAAGGGATTGACTTCAGGATTTACTCCGAGCAAGGCGGGCAGCGGGTGGAGCATGCCCAGGGCAAGCTGGAGCTGGGTTCTTCCGGGGACTTCCGGCAGGAGAGCCTGGATATCAACGCCATAATCGGCAGAAGCAGCGGCGGGGAGCAGGAAGCGCGTGCCTATTATGAGCTGCTGGGCAGCCTGGGCGCTGAGCTGGGCAGCCGGTTCTCGGGGATTCAGGCTTTGTACTGCAATCCGTCCGAAGCCGTCTCCAGGCTGACTGTTCCGGACCGTCTTATGACCACATTGGATCATTATCAGCTGCACCCGACCCTGACCGACGGAGGCTTGCAGTCTGCGGTGGCTTTTGCCTACCGGACCGGGCTGATTGACCGGCAGGTGCTGTTTGTGCCGTTCGTGCTGGGACAGCTCGAAATTCTGGATGCTTCTGTTCAGCCCGCCTACGCCTATGTTCAGCGTTCGCCGGGTCAGGGACTGAAATTCGATATCGCTTTTGTGGCAGAAGCAGGACAAGTGGTTTCAAGAATGAAAGAGCTTGCCATCCGTCCGTTTCAGGTGAACCCGCTGGCGGGAACCTCCGCAGCAGTGCATCAGCCAAAGTCCGCCGGAAGTGAGCTGGTCTATTTGACCCCGGGCTGGGTGGAGAGTCCCATAGATCCACTTGCGCTGCCGTCTGCTCCGGGAGCCAAATTGCTGCTCATGGGCGGCGCTTCGGCGGAGAAGGAGGCGAGTCTGACAAATGCACTTGCGGACACTGCCATTCGGGTAAGCTTTGGCTCAGTGTACAAGTCACTAGCCGTTAATCAGTTTCAGATTGATCCAGCCGATCCGGAGAGTTATACGAGACTGGCCGAAGCCTGCGGCATTGCTGAGGATACGAAGCTGCAGATTGTTTATCTGCTTAGCGGCACAGGTGCCCGGACGGTCAGAGAGTGTGTGGCTCAGGACGTCTATCCCGTGTTCCATCTGTCCAAATGGCTGGCTTCCTTCGGGTTCCGAAGCCCGGTCCGCCTGTTCTGCATATACCGCGATGAGAAAACGGTGGCCGCCTATAGTGCATTGTCCGGCTTCTTCCGCTCAGCCGTGCTGGAGAGTCCCAAATTGCAGGGCAGCCTGATCCATATTAAGGATCACAGCAGGTTGAATCATGTGCTGGAACAGGAGTTTTCAGGCAGCCAGCCTGAGCATGAGGTGAAATATGAAGCGGGCTGCAGATATACCCGCCAGTTAATCCCTGCACAGCCGCCCCGGGACCGTACGCGCAGGCTGAAGGCCCGAGGTGTCTATATGATTGTCGGCGGACTCGGCGGACTGGGCTATAGGGTTGCCGAGCATCTCGCAGAGAATTACCAGGCGCGCCTGGTGCTGTGCGGCAGAAGCCCGGAAGGTGACCCGGCCAAGCTTGAGCGGCTGAAGTCGCTGGGTGCAGAGGCGGTCTATCTTTCGATGGATTTGGCCGATGCGAAAGCGGTGGAGCTTACGGTAGCGGAGATTAAGAATTTGTTTAACCAGCTGGATGGAGTTATTCATTGCGCCGGAGTAATCAAGGATTCGCTGCTGGTTAAGAAGAACATGGCGGATATTGCCGATGTGCTCAGTCCCAAGGTATACGGAACCGTATATCTGTACCGGGCGTTGTCACGGGAAAATCCGGAGCTGCTGTTCGTGCCCTTCTCCTCCTCAACCGCGTTAGTCGGAAATATCGGCCAGAGCGATTATGCCTATGCCAACAGCTTTTTGGATCATTATGTAGCGCTGATGAATGAGAAGCGGGGCAGAAGCGATACCGCAGTGAACTGGTCCCTGTGGGAGAATGGCGGCATGCAGGTGGACGGCGCTACCAGGGAATTGCTCTGGTCAAAGTTTGGGATGAACGCGCTGTCTGATGAACAGGGACTGCGGGCCCTGGAAGACAGCCTGTCCTTCCGGGAGGACCAGGTGATGGCGGTATCGGGAGACAGGGAGAAGCTCATCCGTACCTTCACCGGCCAATTTCGCCAGGCCAGCCGGCAAAGCCGGCAGCCGGAAGGCAGTTTCGCCGCTGCGGCCGCTGCGCCTGGGGATAACGGACGAAGCCATCAGCTGGAGGAAGCGCTCATCGGCATCATGGCGGATATTCTCAAGAGCAGCCGGAGCGAGGTCAGCCGGGATTCCGATCTCAGTGAACTTGGCTTTGATTCGATCTCGTTCACTGAGCTGTCGAATGCCATCAACCGGGCCTTGGGAGTGGAGATTACACCAACGCTGTTCTTCGAGCAGTCTACTCCAGCTGCCATTGCGGAAGCGATATACGGTGAATACCGGACGGTGATTGACCTTCATTTTGCACCGCCGGAACGAGGCGGCGAACGCTTCACGGTTCAGGCTCTGCAAGCTGAAGCACCGCACCCATACCTTCAGCCCGAGACTGCATTCAGGCTGCTGCACCGCAAACCCGATACCTCCGTGTTCCCGGACCTGGCGGATCGATCAGGGCGGAACACCGGTGCCCTGCCGGACACCAGGGAGCCTATCGCTATCGTGGGCATGAGCGGGATGATGCCCGGAGCGGACAATCTGGAGCAGTTCTGGTCCAATCTGGAAGCACAGAAGGACATGGTCACCACCATTCCTGAAGACCGCTGGAGCTGGCAGAACCGCTACGGCGACCCGCGCCGGGAGACGGGCAGAACCGATGTGAAATACGGTGCTTTCCTAAAGCGCATCGACACCTTTGATCCTCTCTTCTTCGGCATTTCGCCGGTGGAAGCGGAGAAGATGGACCCGCAGGAAAGACATATGCTCCAGACCGTATGGCATACGCTTGAGAATGCGGGCTACAAGCCGGAGGAGCTGTCGGGTACCCGGACCTCGGTGTTTATCGGGGTATCGAACGGGGATTATCAGGAGCTGCTGCTGAAGGATGAGATTGCCACCACGCTGACCCGCACGATGCTGACGAACCGGATCTCCTATTTCTTCAACTGGAGCGGACCGAGCGATCCGATTGACACGGCCTGCTCCAGCTCGCTGGTAGCCATCCACCGGGCGGTGGAATCGATCTGGCATGAAGGCTGTCCATATGCAGTCGCAGGCGGAATCAATCTGATCGCCAGCCCGAACCTGTTCATCGCTGGCAGCAGCCTGGGGATGCTGAGCAAGGACGGGAAATGCAAGACCTTCGACAAGGACGCCGACGGGTATGTGAGAGGCGAAGGGGCAGGGGCGCTGCTGCTTAAGCCGCTGTCTGCCGCGCTTAGGGACAAGGATTATATTCATGGCGTGATCCGGGGAACAGCGGTCAACCACGGCGGGAAATCGAATTCGATTACTTCCCCGAATGCCAAATCCCAGGCGGAAGTCATTATCCGCGCACATGAGCGGGCAGGCATAGACCCTTCCACGGTCACTTATATTGAGACGCACGGAACAGGTACCAGCCTGGGCGATCCGATTGAAGTAGAGGGACTGAAAAAGGCATTCAAGGCTCTGTATCAAGAGTGGGGCAAGCCGGAATCAGAGCTGCCGCAATGCGTAATCGGCTCGGTCAAAACAGCAATCGGCCACCTGGAATCGGCGGCAGGCATAGCGGGTGTAAGCAAAGTGCTGCTGTCCATGAAGCACGGGAAGATTCCGGGCAATATTCACTTCAAGGAGCTGAATCCCTATATCAAGCTGGAAGGCAGCGGTCTTAGCATTGCAGGGCAAACTGTCCCATGGAAGCCGCTTGCAGGAAGCCGGGGCAGTGAGATTCCGCGCCGGGCGGGCATCAGCGCTTTCGGTGTAGGCGGAAGCAATGCGCATATCATTCTGGAAGAATACCGCAATCCGCCGGTTGAGCTGTCTGCAAACAGCCGCTCCCGGCACATCATTATCCTGTCTGCCAAAAGCCAAAGCAGTCTAAAGGAGAACAGCCGCAGACTCCAGGATTTTGTCGCCCGCAGCCTTGCGGGAGAGGCGGCCCTTCCTGCGGAGGACAACGCCCACAGTCTGGAAACAAGCCTGCGGCGCGATGTCATTGCCTTGTTCAGGCAGGTGATGGTTCTTGACGGTGAGGACATTGATCCTGCGGCGGAGCTCGAGGAATATGGACTGGACGCAGTCAAGAACGTGCAGCTGCTGGAATTGCTGAAGGACAAATTCACTCTCGAATTCAAGGACGCAGTGTACGGCTTCTCTTCGCTGAATAGTCTTGTGATGTTCCTGTTGCAGCACGATCCCGAGGGGATCAGCAGTTACTACGCGGCGGGACGCAGTAGAGTGCACCTGGAAGGAACTGCTCTGCCGGACAGCCTCACCCTGGAGCAGCTGGCTTACAGTCTGCAGGCCGGACGCGCTGAAATGACGGAACGGCTGGCCATTGTGGCCGACAGCCTGAGCATGCTTCACGGGAAGCTGGGAATGTACCTGTCCGGGCAGCAGGATCAGGTGGAAATATATGAAGGACAGAGCAGCCAGCGCTCGGCGCTCAGCAAGCTGTTCGACGGCGAGGAGAGCCGCTTGTTCATGAATGAGCTGCTGCTGGGAGAGAAGCTGGACAAGATTGCCCAGCTATGGGTCCAGGGCGTTGCCATCGACTGGACGGCCTGGTACCCGCAGCCGCTGCGCAAGACGCCGCTTCCCGAGTATGCCTTTGATGAGGAAAGATACTGGCTGCCCGGACCGGACCGCATAAGCGCGCCAGAATCTGCCCTAAGCCCGGCTCATGCTCCGGCAGCAGAAGCACATGCGGAAGAAGAGCCGGTTGTTCTGGATGACGATCAGCTGCTGCTGTGGCTGAACAAGGTACACAAAGGGGAAATAAGCGCCGAGAACTTAAATCTGTTAGTGGGGGATCTCTTGGAATGAGCACCTATTCAAGAATGCAGTTGTTAAAGCTGGTGGAGAACCAGCAAATGTCTCCGGAGGAAGCATTGAAGATTATCAGGGAGAACAGTCAGCGTCCTGCAGGCCAGCCACAGCATCAGCCGCAGCCGCCGATCCAGGAGGAGCCGCTAATCGCGGCTCCTGCGGACCGGCAGGATTTGGGCTCGCAATTGAACAAGCTCCTGGTGGAGGGAGTAGCCACGCTGCTTAAGGTACCGGCGGGCAAAATCCACCCGGATGCCGACTGGAAAAGCTTTGGGTTTGATTCCATCAGCTTCACGGCCTTTCACAGCTATCTGACGGAGAAGCTGGGATTCAGCTTTCCCCTGGATGTCTTCTTTGAATACAGCACAATCCACACCTTAACCGGGTTCCTGCTGACCCAAACCTCCGGTGCAGACGTCAGCTTCAGTGAGGAGCCTGCTGTACAGCCAACGGGTCACCTGCTTTCTCAAAGCCACGCTGAGCCAGGGGAACTCACCCCTTCCCGGCAGGATTCCCTGTGGCTGGTCAACAGTGCGGATACCTTTATTCTCGACTTCTGGAGCAAGCTTGCCGACTCCTCCATCAATGCTCCCGGGACGGGTTATCCTCCGCTGTCCACAGCTGAGCTGGATAGAGTCGCGCACAAATACATCCAGCTGCTGGTGAATACCTCGGCCGGTCAGAAGATGGAGGTAGTAATCTCCGGTCAGGGGAAGCCGCTGGTCATTGTCGGAGGTGTGGGTATGGCTTCGCCGATGATTCTGCATCAGCTCGATTATTTCTCAAGCCGCTGCCGGGTCATCAGTATCCATAATCCGGGCTGCGGACTCAGCGAGGATATCGACAATTACTCGCTGGAGCACAGGGTCAAGGTGATTGCGGATGTGCTGGACAATCTGGGAGTGAGCGGGCCGGTGGATTTTGTAGGCATTTCCTGGGGGGGACTCGTCGGGCAAACGTTCAGCGTGGAGTATCCGGAGCGGGTTTCCAGCCTGATCCTGGTCAGCTCCATCTATGAAATCGTCAATGAGAACCCGCAAATGAATGCCGACGCAGCGATGAAGAAGGATCTTGAAGCAGTCGAGCGGGGGCTGGATTCCCTGGAGCTAATGGAATACGGGAAGAGCATCAACAAGCAGATTTTCACGAAGTACATGGAATATTATCTGCCCGGCAATCACAAAAGCTACTCGACCATCCAGCTGATCGGCCGCATTCAGGTGCCTGTACTGATCGTATACGGCAAAAAAGACACCATCATCAATACCCGGCAATCCAAAGAAATGGCAGTTGCAATTCCGGGGGCCCGCTGCGTTGAAATAGAAGACGCCGCCCACTTCCTGTTCATGACGCATCATGAGCAGCTGCACCGGGCGATGGAAGAGTTCATCTTCCGGCCGGAGGCTGAACCCTTCAGCCTGCGGGTCAGCTACGCGCAAATTCTGGATGCTGAGCAATTGTGCAGATCAGAGCTGGACATACGGGGAATCGAAGGCTACGGGGGACTGGAAGAGCGTCTGAATGAGCTGTGCATGAGCTATGCCTACCGTTATATCAGGCAGTGCGGTCTCGACACCACTCCCGGTACGATTCATGACCGGACTGAGTGGGTGAAGAGGCTGAAGATCCTTCCCGGATATACCAAGCTGCTGGACTGCATGATCGATATGCTGGCGGAAGACGGCGTGGTGAAGCTGCTGAACAGCCGCGTCAAATTCATCAAGGCCGAAGCGGAGATTCCGCAGCCGCAGGAGCTGTATGAGGCCTGTCTGCACGATTTCCCTGAGTTCCGGGGGATGCTCCAGTTCCTGGATTATTGCACCGGCAATTATAAGGATGCGCTCAGCGGACGGGTCCCTCCTGTCAGCGTGCTGTTCCCTAAGGGCAGCTCGGACGCCCTGGAGCGGAGCAACCGGGATACCGTGGAGCATGGCAGGGAACGGGTCTATGCCCGGGTGGTGCATGATATTCTCTCCATGCTGATCGCCAGGGACGGAGGCGGTAGACCGCTCAATATTCTTGAGGTCGGCGGCGGAACCGGACTCCTGACCCGGCAGCTGCTGGATCTGGCAGAACTCCCGAATGTGAACTACTATTTCACCGATATCGGCGAATATTTTATTAACAAGGCGAAGGATGAGCCCGAATTCACTTCCCTGCGCTTTAAGACTTTTGATATCAGCAAAAATCCGGCAGAGCAGGGCCTGGCACTGCACAGCTTTGATGTTGTGCTCGGGCTGAATGTGGTCCATGCCACTAAGGATATCGGCGGAACGCTGGCCAATTTGCGGCAGCTGCTTGTGCCGGATGGTCTGATGCTGCTGATTGAGGCCTGCAAACGCCTGCGCTGGGTGGATATGGTCTGGGGGCTGGCCGAAGGCTGGTGGATGTTCGAGGACCGGAGCCTGCGCGATAAATCTCCGATTATTGACCCGTATGCCTGGCAAAAAGTATTCGTGGACGCCGGTTATCTGGACATTCAGGTCTTCCCTGGCGACGATGAACGGCGCTTTATGGCCGACTGTGTTCTTGTTGCAGCGCACAAAAGGTAAAAATTCAAAAATATGATACTAATTTTAACATTATACAGCATAAACATTCATTGACATTGAAGGAAATCGTAGATGATAATTTAGTAGATTCATAAAGAAAATTGTGGAAATATGACAAACCAGATTTTCGAGGAGGCGGACATGGAAGCAACGTATGATCTGTTTACCATCAAAACGCAGTGTATGACTTTTTCTAACTACGCTTATCTCGGAATTGACAAGACCTCCCGTAAAGCTTTTGTTGTTGATCCATCCTGGGATGTATCGCAAATGATCCAGATTTTGGAGAAGCAGGGCGCATCCCTGGAGGCTGTACTGCTGACGCATTCTCATTTCGATCACACCAATATGGTCAAAAAACTGGAAATGCTCTATCATCCGTCGGTCTATATTTCCAGAACAGAGGCGGACTACTACAGATACCGCTGCACCCGGCTCAGAACCGTTGAAGACATGGACCGGATACGTATCGGGGACACCCAAATTACTTGTCTGGTGACTCCAGGGCATACGCAGGGAAGTGTCTGCTACTGGGGCGAAGACAACCTTTTCTCCGGGGATACGGTATTTATCGAAGGCTGCGGCTTATGCGACAGCGAGGGGGGCTCGGCAGAGGATATGTATTACAGCATCCACCGGCTGATCCGGCTGATTCCGGCACATGTGCGGGTTTTCCCGGGCCATTCCTTCGGCGATCCGCCGGGCAAAGAGATGAGCTATCTCTATAAAAGAAATCTGTATTTCCAAATCGATGACATCAATCATTTTGTGAAATACAGGAACAGAAAGAACAATGCCAGAGTTTTTGATTTCAAATAAGCTGCTCAAATTCAGGAGGTACCGTAATGCACAGCGAAATGGTGTTTATGTTCTCCGGGCAAGGCTCGCAATACAACAAAATGGGTCTTGAATTGTACGAGAATCAGCCTGTGTTTCGACAATCCATGGAACAGCTGGACCGTATTTTTCATGATCTGACCGGCAAAAGCGTAATAGAAGAGCTATATCTCAACACCAAGCGCAAGGGTTCCAGATTCGAGGATATCCTGTATACCCATCCCGCGATCTTCATGGTTCAATATGCGCTGGCGGAGACTTTGAAGGCTGAGGGAATGACTCCCCGCTATACGCTGGGGGTAAGCCTGGGGGAATATGTGGCGCTGGCGGTGGCTGGGGTGCTGACGGCTGAACAGGCGCTGGAGCTTATCGTGAAGCAAGTCGAGCTGCTCAAAAAGACCTGCAAAACCGGTGCGATGATTGCCATTCTGGACAATGAACAGCTGTATCACGGGAATGCGGAGCTGAATACCCGCTCGGAGCTGATTGCCGTGAACTTTGAGAAGCATTTTACAATCGCCTGCAAACGCGAGCATGTCAAAGAAATTCAGCAGTTTATCAAAGAACGTAACATCGCCAGTCTGAAGCTGCCTGTGAACTATGCCTTTCATTCCGCATCCATCGATGAACTGGAGGAGCCTTACCGTACATATTTGCAGAAGATTGACTACAAGACTCCAGCCCGGGGAATCAGTCTGGTATCGGCTATGGCCGGGGGAAGCGTGCAGGCTGTGGGAGAGTCCTTTTTGTGGGATGTGCTAAGGAAGCCGATGAATTTCCGCGGTGCACTGGAGAGTCTGTCCTCCGGCGGGGAGCGGCTGTTTCTCGACCTGGGTCCGTCAGGTACACTGGAGAATTTCAGCAAATACATTCTGGAGCAGCCTCAGGTCCGGCAGGTACGGTCTGTGATTACGCCAATGGGCAGCGAGCTGAAGAAGCTGAATGAGATCGTGGCCGAGTATGGGCAAATGAACCTTAAGAAGGAGGCGTGGGAGCCGAAGATGAAGATGAAGTCATATTTATTCCCGGGGCAAGGCGCGCAGTTCATGGGTATGGGAGGCACGCTGTTCAAGGAGTTCCCCGAATATACCGCGATTGCCGACCGGGTGTTGGGCTACTCCATTGAAGAGCTGTGTCTGAAGAACAGCAGCAGGCTGCTGGATACTACCGCTTATACACAGCCCGCGCTCTATGTCGTTAATGTCCTGTCCTATCTTAAGGAGCTGCGGGATTCCGGGGAGGCCCCCGATTTCGTAGCCGGACACAGCTTAGGCGAGTACAGTGCGCTGTATGCGGCAGGCGTGTTCGATTTCGAGACCGGTCTTAAGATTGTGCAAAAGAGAGGCGCGCTGATGAACACGGCGACCGGCGGCGGTATGGCCGCCGTCATCGGGCTGACCGAGGAAGCCATTCACCGGATTCTCGCCGACCACCGCCTCGATAAACTGGATGTGGCCAACCTGAATACGCCTACGCAGATTGCCCTTTCGGGGCTGATGGAGGATGTGCAGGCCGCCAAAGAGATTTTTGAACAGAATGGAGCTTCCGCTTATGTCGTGCTGAATGTCAGCGGCGCCTTCCACTCCCGGTATATGCGCAGCTCGGCGCTCCAATTTCAGGAGTTCCTCAGCCAGTTCGAGTTCGCTCCGCCCTCTATTCCGGTTATCGCCAACTTGACGGCGCGGCCTTATTCCGTAGGCGATGCCGTACATTATATGACAGAGCAGATGGTCAGCAGCGTGAAATGGTCCGAATCGGTCCGTTACCTCATGGGCAGGCATCCCGAAATGGAGCTGACCCAGATCGGCCCGGGTCACGTCATCGCAGGCTTGGTCAGCAAAATCAAACGGGAAGCGGAGCCGCTGATCGTGGATGATGCCGCCGAGGCCCGGCTGTTATTTGCCGAATCGGCATCAACTGCCGAAGCCGACACAGCACCGGAAGCGGCTGAGCCTGCTGTAGCATTTGAAGCCCCTGTCACAGCTGAAGCTGTTGCAGCAGTTGAGGTACAGAACACGGCTGAAGCCGCGGAACAGGAGGATGCTTCCGAGAATACTGTAATCGTTCACGCTGCAAATGCCACAAATGAAGTAGATGCGATAAATGCAGTAAATGCGGTTGAGGTCTCTGAGGTCTCTACAGGATTTGAACCGTTCGCAGCTGCGGAAGCTCCGGCCGCAGATTTCACAGTGGAGCCGGAGCCTGTCCAGACGCAGGAAGAGGCGCTGGTACAGACTGCCTTCACCGGAACCCGGCTCGGAAGCGCGGCATTCAAGCAGCGCTACGGACTGGATTATGCGTATTTGCTGGGAGGGATGAATGACGGAATCTCCTCCTCAGAACTGGTTGTACAGGCTGGCAAGACAGGCTGTCTCGCTTTTCTGGGCGCAGGCGGGATGAAGCCGGCAGAGCTTGCAGATGCCATCCGCCATATCCGCCGGGAGCTGGGCAACAGCAAATCTATTGGGGTTGCCGTAACCTATCATCCGATCTATCCGAACCGGGAAGAGGAGTTGATAGAGCTTCTGTTGAGAGAGAAGATTCAATTGGTTGAAGCCTCCTCGTACCTCACCCTGACGCCGGCGCTTGTAAAGTACCGTTTGCTGGGACTTACGAGAGCGGAGGATGGAACTGTGCACCGCGCCAACCGGATCATTGCCAAGGTATCCCGGCCGGATATCGCTACACTGTTCATGCTGCCGGCTCCGGCCCGTATCGTGGACAAGCTGCTGGCCGACCGTCAGATTACGGCAGAGCAGGCAGAGCTGGCCCGGCTTGTTCCGGTGGCGGATGATCTTTGCGCAGCAGGAGATTCGGCAGGTCCGACCGATCAGGCCAACCTTATCAGCCTGTTGCCGACGCTTTTGCGTCTGAAGAAGGAATTGTCCCGTACCTTCGCTCCGGTGCAGGAGATGCACATCGGTGCCGCCGGAGGGATTGGAACCCCGGAAGCTGCAGCTGGTGTATTCCTGATGGGCGCGGACTTTATTTTGACCGGATCGATTAATCAATGCACGGTGGAGAGCGGGGCAAGCCCGGAGGTGAAGGAGCTTCTGGAGCAGGTGAACGTCTACGACATGGCCTATGTTCCTTCCCTGGAGCTGTTCGAGCTGGGCGGCAAGGCCCAGGTCCTCAAGAAGGGGCTGTTCTTCTCGGCAAGAGCCAACAAATTGTATGAGCTGTACCGCAATACCGGCTCCATCGCGCAGCTGGACAGCAAGACGAAGTCTCAACTCGAAGACAAATATTTCGGCCAGCCGATGACGGAAGTTCTGGAGGCATGCAAGCGCGGAATGTCTGCGGAGGAGCGGGCTGCTGTCCAGGGAGATTCGAAGCAGCAGCTTGCGGCTGTCTTCAAATGGTATATCGCCAAAGGCAAGGCCTCCGCCATCGCCGGTGAATCCGGCAATAAGGTCAATTACAGCATTATGTGCGGCCCGGCCATGGGAGCCTTCAACCAGTGGGTGAAGGGTACACCGCTGGAAGCCTGGAGACACCGCCGGGCTGGCGAGATTGCCGTCAAGATGATGAACGGGGCTGCCCAGATCATAAAAGGAGAGGTTCTTGTATGAACAAAGACCAGGTACTGGAGATTATGAAGAGTAAAATGATCGATATCCTGCCGGATTTGACAGCAGAGCAGATTCACAGGGAAGCAAGCATGAAGGACCTCGGCGCGAACTCCATTGACCGCTTTGATATTATTTCCGACACCATGGATGAGCTGAACATTAAAATCCCGCTGCTGCAGTTCGGGAGCCTGAAGAATATCGGGGAGGTCGTAGATTTCCTGCATGAAAATCTATAACGGTGCAACAGGCTGGCGGTTTGAGGATTTCCGCCCGGTGACGGTCACCGGGATGGGGGTCCTCAGCGCGGCGGCAAGCGGTATAGAAGCCTTCGGGCGATCCCTGAAAGAAGGCCGCAGCGGAATTGGCTATCTTCAGGGATTAACCTATCCGGACGGACAGCCGCTGATCGGCGCTGAGCTGCGCGAGGAAGGGCTGCAGGAATCCTTCCGACGCTATGAAGGGGATTTATCGCGGAATGCCGGCCGGTTGTTCAGAATCTCCGGCAAATCGGTTAAGGCCTCCGCACTGGCCGGAGCCGAGGCATGGCAGCAGGCGAAGCTGAATGTAAGCAGGCCGGAGGCAGACCGGATCGGCCTGATCATTGCCGGAAGCAATATTTCTCCGGCGGTCAGCTATGCAGCAATGGTGGAATACGGACATCAGCTGGAGCTGCTGCATCCCAGATATGCGCTGAATTACATGGATACCCATCAGCTTGGGGTACTTAGTGAAATGTTCGGCATTCAGGGAGAGGGAGCGACGGTTGGCGGCGCCTCAGCCAGCGGAAATGCGGCGGTGCTGAGGGCAGCGCAATTAATCCAGCTCGGGATTGTCGATGTCTGTATGGTTATCGGACCTTTGGCCGATCTGTCCCCGCTGGAGCTGCAGGGCTTCCTCAATATTGGGGCGTACGGAGGCCGCAGCTTCCATGATGCACCCGCCTCAGCGTGCCGGCCGTTCGACAGCAGGCATGAAGGCTTCATCTTCGGGCAGGCTTCCGCCTGCCTGATCCTGGAGGGGGCGGACAGTGCCCAAGCCCGGCAAGTGGAGGTACTGGCGACTATAGCCGGCGGGGCGGCTGCTCTGGACGGACACAGCCTGTCTGATCCGAGCGAAGATGGACAGGTGCGGACGATGGAGCAGGCGCTCCGCACTGCCGGAATCGCCCCCTCTGTCATTGATTACATCAATGCGCATGGCACTTCTACACCGCTGGGGGATGTGACGGAGCTGAAATCAATCTCACGGGTGTTTGGCGGCCAGCTAAGTCACATCCGGTTGAATTCGACCAAAGCGCTGACCGGACATTGCCTGTATGCAGCCGGAGTGGTGGAAGCCGTGGCGACGATCCTCCAGCTGCAGGGGGATTTCCTTCACCCGCTGCCCTCTCTGGAGGACCCGATCAGCCGGGAGCACTATTTCGCTTCCAGCCTGGCGGAACCGGCGGGATTTACTTATGGGCTTAGCAATTCCTACGGCTTCGGAGGAATCAATACCAGCATTATCATCAGAAAAGGAGCAAGCTGAATGCGAGTAGGAATTGAGAGTATCAACTTTTACGGGGGACCGGCGGTGATCTCCGCCCGCAGTATCTTTGAAGGCAGAGGCCTTGACCTCAGCCGGTTCGATAATCTGATGATGGACCGGAAATCTGTGGGTGTAGCCTGCGAAGATGCTGTAACAGGCGGAGTCAATGCGGCGAAGCCGATCATTGATGCCTTAAGCGAAGAGGACAAGAACCGGATCGAGCTGGTGATTACTGCCAGCGAGTCCGGTGTGGATTTCGGCAAATCGCTCAGTACCTATATCCATGACTATCTGGGGCTGAGCCGCCATTGCCGGTTGTTCGAGCTGAAGCAGGCCTGTTACGGCGGAACGGCCGGGCTGCACATGGCTGCCTGCTTCATCGCCTCGGGTGCTTCCCCCGGAGCCAAGGCGCTGGTCATCGCCACGGATGTAGCGAGAGCAGCAGCCAAGAGCACCTACGGTGAGCCGACTCAGGCTGTTGGAGCCGTAGCCATGCTTATCAGTGCCAATCCGGAGATTCTGGAGCTGGACTTCGGCGCAACCGGACATTACAGCTATGAGGTGATGGATACCTGCCGGCCGCTGCCGGAGATCGAGACCGGGAACCCGGATTTGTCACTGCTGTCTTATCTGGACTGCCTGGAGAATGCCTATAAGAATTATAAGGAGAAGGTGGACGGTGTCCATTTTCAGGAGACCTTTGATTTCCTGGCCTTCCATACACCCTTCGGCGGCATGGTCAAAGGCGCGCACCGCAAGCTGATCCATGAGGAGCTGAAACTGAGAGGCGCAGTAGTCCAGCAGGACTTTGACAAAAGAGTCGCCCCGTCCCTGACCTACGGCATGCAGGTGGGCAATGTCTATTCCGCAGCTTTATACCTCAGTCTGTGCAGTCTGATTGATCAGGCGGATATCTCGGATTACCACAGGGTCGGATTATTCTCTTACGGCTCAGGCTGCTCTTCCGAATTTTACAGCGGGGTGATTACACCGGAATCCGTAAAGAAGCTAAGAGCGATGAACATTCAGGCGGGCCTGGACAGCCGCTATGAGCTCAGCTTTGAGGAATATGACGACATCCTGGACCAGAACGTGGAGTGGCTGTTCGGAATCCGGGACAAGAAGGTGGATTTCTCCGGATTCAGCCACGTCTATGATCACTTTTTCAAGGGCAAAGGTTATCTGGTTCTGACCGAAGTCGATGACTTTCACCGCAAATATGCGTGGAGCTGACAAGTGACTGCCATGGAGTATCATTCTATTGCCGTAAGTCACCTGGACGAAGGGCTCTACAGCATCCGGCTGAACCGTCCGGAGCACAAGAACAGTATCACTGCCACCCTGGTATCAGAGCTGCAGCATGCCTTAGGGATGCTGGAGGAGCTGAGCGCCTGCCGGGTGATTGTCCTTGAAGGTACGGGCGGGTATTTCTGTACCGGGATGAATTTTCAGGCGTTTACGGACGGGGATGACGACGCACCCGGTGATTCAGCCGCCCCGCCATCCGTAGATTTTTTGCAGACGATGAAAAGGATCGGCGAGCTGTCCAAGATGGTGATCGCCAAGGTAGACGGGCAGGTGCTTGCCGGTGGTGTGGGGCTGATGGCTGCCTGTGATTATGTGGTCGCTTCGCCGCGTTCCACCTTTGCCCTGCCCGAAGCGATCTGGGGCCTCGTGCCCGCTCTCGTCAGTCCTTATCTAATCCGGCGGACCGGCTATTGGCAGGCATACAAGATGACCTTGACCACGCTGCCCTTGTCCTCGGAAGAAGCGCTAGGGTGCAGACTGGCCGATGAAGTGACTGCTGACCCGGATGCCAGCATTCTGCGGCTATACCGGAGAATCAGCCGGATCACGCCGCAGACAGTAAGGGAGATCAAAGGCTATTTCCGGCAAATGTGGATTATCAACGAAACGATGGAACATGCCGCCGTAGCCGAGATTGACAAGCTGACCGCTTCCGCAGAAGTCAGAGAGAACATTCAGAATTATGTGCGTTACAAAAGATTTCCCTGGGAAAAAGAATAGGGGCACAGAGATGCTATATACAACCTTCGCAAGGCAATACGAACAGTTCCTCTCCCAGACGGTAAGAAGGATCAGCTTTGAGCTGGAAGGCCCGGAGGATCGTTATGGGCTGAAGCTGAGTGTGGTCTCCCTGCCGCCGGAGGACGGGCCACTTGATTATCTGAGTGCGGCGGAGAAGGAGCAATACTCCGGGTTCAAATATCCCAGACGCCGCAACAGCTACCTGCTCGGCAAGCTGGCCGCCAAGATGGCTGTGGCCGGGGAGCAGGATGATCTGTCCGAAATTCAGGTTGATCACGGAATTCTGTGCCAGCCGCTGGTAGCCGGAAGCGACCGGAAGATTACGATTACCCATTGCGACACCCTGGGAGCGGCGGTTGATTATGACCCGCGTCTTCTGCTGGGTGTTGACATGGAGCTTGTGGATGAGAAGGCGATGGACGCGTTAAGAAGAATTACCTCCAAGGAGGAAGAGGCGCTGATGAAGGACCTTGGACCTGAGCTTGCGCCGACGCACTTCCTGACCCTGCTCTGGACGGCCAAGGAAGCGATGTCCAAAGTGCTTCAGACCGGCTTCACCGTTCCCACCGACCTGTTCGAAATCAAAGCGTGCACCCGCGGTGAGCAGGGAGTGATTAGCCAGTTCAAGAATTTCCCGCAATTCAAGGCCATATCCGTTCTGCGCCGTGAATATGTTTTTACCATTGTGCTTCCGGCCAAGGCCATGACTGACAGCTCGGAAGACCGGTTATTGCAATGTCTGCAAGAGATGCTGCCATTATAACGTAAGAGTATCAACCATTTCAGGAGGTGCTTTATGAAAAGTCTCGTCCTTTACACAAGCGTCTACGGAAGTACGAAGCAGTATGCGGAATGGATCGCGGAGGAGCTTGGAGCCGATCTCGCGGACATCGACACGTTTGACATTAAGCAGGCAGGCCAATATGACACCGTAATTATAGGTACCTATGTCCGGGTTCAGAAGCTGGTCATCGCCGATTATCTCAAGAAGGTCTGGGACCAGCTGCAGCATAAGAAGGTCATCCTCTTTTCCGTCTCCAAAACGCCTGTGCAAAGCGAAGCCTCCATCAAGAACTACAACAAAAGCATTCCCGAAAAAATCCGTGCCGGACTGAAATATTTCCCGCTGGAAGGCCGGTTTAACTTTGAGCAGCTGGCCGACAAGGATAAAACCATGATGAAGGTCGGACAGAAAATGACCCGGCTGTTCATGGGCAAGGAAATGGCAGAAGAAATGGTCAGAAACTGCGACGATGTGCGCAAAGAAAACATTTCGCCGATTCTTCAGGAACTGCGCCAAACCTCATGAGCAGACCCTTGTGCAGGAAGGAGTGAGCGGATTGCAGATAGCAGTATGTGTCAAGCAGGTACCCTCCGCTCACATGGGGCCTGTTATGAACCCGGCGGATGTCTTTGCCCTGGAAGAGGCGCTGCGGATCAGGGAGCGCCAGGGCGGGAGCGTAACCGCCGTAAGCATGGGAGCAGAATCCGCAGCCCAGATCTTGCGGAGCTGCATCTCACTGGGTGCGGATGCAGGCGTGCTGCTGACCGACAGGCTGTTCGCGGGTGGGGACACACTCGCAACGGCCACTGTGCTCTCCCGTGGGCTTGAGCTAATAGGCAAGCCGGATCTGATTCTCTGCGGCACCCATTCGACAGATGGGGAGACCGCACAGGTCGGTCCGGCCCTGGCGGAGAAGCTGGGCACTGCGCACACCACGCATGTGCTGGATATCCTCGCCCTGGAAGAGCGGCACATCACCTGCAGGCGGATGACAGAGACCGGTTTTGAAATTGTGCAGCTGATGCTCCCGGCCCTGATAACGGTGCATAAAGGCATTAATCAGCCGCGGATGGCGACCATTAATGGAATTCTGAAGGCTAACCGCTGTGAAATCACCAGGCTGTCCGCCCAGGACCTGAGCCTGGACAAGCAAGCCTGCGGGCTTGCGGGATCGCCTACCCGGGTGCAGGCAACCCGGAATGCCGCAGACCGGCAGGTGCCCTTCACCGTAAGCGGCAAGAGCCTGCGGGAGCAGATTGAGGAGATCGCGCAGCTTTTGACAGATAAGAATATGTCACCAAGTATATGATGCTTTTTCTAAAATATAAGAATTTATATGTTTCACATGATAACTTATCCTTCTATTTCTCGCTGAAACAGTACCGTCCTTACAAAAGGACGGCAAAGCCGTTTCCACTTGTTATTTTCATTCAGATAAGGAGGCTTCCATGCCGGATCAGAGCCTGCGGGCCAGAGAATATGAAGGTCTCATGATTGCCGGTGAATACGCGGAAGGACAGCTTAGCCCGGCTGTATATGAGCTGCTGGGCTCAGCCCGTGAGCTGAACCGGAAACTGCAGACGGACATTGCCGTCGTGCTTATCGGAAGCGGTACTTCAGCCTATGCGCCCTCTTGCGTCAGCCATGGCGCGGACACCGTCTATGCGCTCGATCAGCCCGGCCTCAGTCCGCTTAGCGAAGAGGTTTATACGGAGCTGCTGCATCAGCTGGTATTGGAGGTTAAACCGGAAATCCTGCTGCTTCCCTCCACTATACATAGCAAATCCATCGCTGCTAGATTAGCTGCAAGGCTTAACACCGGCTTAACTGCGGATTGCACAGAGCTTGACATTGATCTGCCTAGCCGGGTGCTGCTGCAGATCCGGCCAGCACGGGAAGGGGCGTTAATGGCGACCATCTGCTGCCCGGAGGCCAGACCGCAAATGGCGACAGTCCGGCCCGGGGCCATGTCCCCTTGCGTACCCGATCCGTACCGGACCGGACGGATTATTCATCCGCAGCTCCAGCTTCCATCCGTGCTACGCACCTCTATCCTTGAGGTGATCAAGAGCAGAGAAGCGCCGGGCTCCGCCGCTTCCGGTATTATCGTCGCCGCAGGACGGGGCGTGTGCAGCAAGGAAGGAATGGAGCTGGTCCGAGAGCTTGCCGCATGCCTGGGTGCAGAGCTGGGTGCAACAAGACCGGTGATTGACCAGGGCTGGCTGGATTATTCCCGGCAGATTGGCTTAACAGGCCGGAATGTGAGCGGCAGAATCTATATCGCGGTCGGCATCTCGGGAGCGGTTCAGCATACTGTGGGCATCCGCAGAATGGACACCGTGATTGCTATCAACAGGGACAGGACAGCCCCTATTCTGGGACTGGCTGCGCACGGTATTGTTGCCGATCTGTTCGAGGCGGTGCCGCTCCTGATTGAACAGGTTAGACAAAACATAACAGTAGGCAGGTGAGCATATGGAAGAACGGATAAGCTTTGCACAGTTCCAGGGAATCTTTGCCGAATATTTGGGGATTGAGGCTTCAAGACTGACCCCGGAGGTCAATCTGCTGCTGGAGCTGGGGGTCGATTCTTTATCTTTGGTCAATGTGATGCTTAGGCTCGAAAGAGAGTACCAGGTCATGTTCAATCCCGAAGACCGGGTAATGACCCGGACACTGGGCGAAGCCTATGAGCTGTTTGACAACTATAGAAGTTTGGTCCTTGACGCGCAGACCGGCAGTTAATCATCTTGATGCAGAGGAGCATGACCATGTTGAATCTGTCTATACGTGCCCTATCCTATTACATCCCCAAGGGGCGGATGACCAACGGGGAGATTGTAGATTTGTTCGCTGAGAAGTACTTTCAGCATCTGCCGGAGGATGATCTGGAGCAGCTGGTGTACGGCAGCAAGCGCAAGCTCGATTTTCTGGAAATTACGACCCGTTCCTGCTCAGCGGACTACCGGGAGGAAAGCTCTGTGCAGATGGCCGTTAAGGTCTCGCGGGAAGCGATCAGCAAAGCGGGCATCACAGCAAGCGAAATTGATCTGCTGCTGTTCGTGGGTGTGTGCAATCCCTTCCGCGAACCGTCTTATGCGATTATCCTGGCGCATGAGCTGGGAATGACCCGGGGCAATTATTACGACATCAACGACACCTGCAACGGGTTCCTGAAAGCGATGGAGCTGTCCAGCCTCTACATTCAATCGGGCAAATACCGCAATATCCTCGTTGTAACCAGTGAGAATCCGCTGGAGCTGCTGGAGGCCTCCAATTATGCAGGCAAGGTCGGCAGTCTTGAAGAAGCGGATTACAAAATGAATCTGCTGTTCGCCGGGGCCGGAGCCGCTGCGATGCTGCTGAGTGCTGACAATGGCGAGAAGTCCATCCAGTACTACGGGGAGCAGAGAAACCATGCGGATTGGGAGCTGTCGCTCTATGTATCGCCCAAAATCCATATGCCCGCACCAAGGTTCGAGGGAATGGATTTCATGAGCTGGGCGGACGGACGCGGAATTGCCGCCAAGGTCATCCGTGACATGCCCGGCTTTGTCTATGAATTCCTGGAGGAGCATGAGCTGCGCAAAGACAACATTGATTACATCTTCTCCCATCAGCTGGGCCGCAATATCACCAACTCGCTCCTGAACAAGCTGGAGGTCAGGACGGAGAAAGTCTTCCCCGTCAATACCTTCCCCGAGAACGGCAACATGGGGAGCGCCAATATTCCCGCCGGTCTGGCGATCGCCGAGGAGCAGGGGCTGCTGCGTAAGGGAGACTCGATCCTGCTGCTGGGCAGTGCCTGCGGCTTAACCTATGCGGCGGCATATCTCATATGGTAAGGGAGGAACGCAGACTATGACGGCCACGAATTTTCCCGTTCCCAAGCTGATCGTAAGAGAACCGCTCGATAAAGCAATCATCCGCAAAAAGGTCGCCTACGGCAACTATTCCTGCACGGACAAGCTCGTGCCCATGATCAGGGCGCGGGGCACCAACCTGCAGACGGATGATGAAGGGAATCTGCATATTATCGGCTGGCAGCGGGATATCACCCGCATGCGCAAGCAGGATGTCTCCCTGTCCTTCATGGTTCATCTCACCGTCAGCCCGGACGGACTGATTCTGGAAGCGGCGGTGGATGATCTTTTTAACGGAGGCAAGGGTGTGCTCTGTTCGAGGGATTACTTGGAGCAGAAGCTGAAGGAGGAGCTGGAGGGTCAGTGGTTTGACAAAAAACTCGCTGCCCGGCTCCGCTTTGACCGGTTTAAATGTTTTCATATTTTTGAGATTATGAGCGGGATCTACAGCTCCTATTTCATGCACAAGCAGCATGGGGACACTGGACCCGGCGCTTTATTTTATGAGGAAGATATCGTAGACATTTACGCTGCTGAAGGTAATCTGTATTTGACCGGGCTCCAGGCGTTCAGCGGTAAGGAGGACATCAAGTATACGGTCGTCCTGTACGATGTGTTCAATCATATTACCTTCGACCAGGAAGGTTATATGAAGCTGAAATCTCCGATTCTGGCGGAGTTCTACCTGGACGGGGAGCTGGTCCATACAGACGAAATCTATCAGAAGGACAAGGATTATATCTTCATCCGTATGCAGAAATTTCTGTTCGTATGCGTGGAGAAGCTGAAGGCGGTACTGTTTCCGGATTTTGCGGACAAAATGATGAACACCAATCTGGCTCCCGGCGCGTTTATCGGGATCATCATGCAGGCCATCGGCATCCGTTCGTTCTCGAACAACTTCAATTATATCCAGTATATTATGACGGCCATGCAGCGCCCCCGCAGGCTGCCGGGCTGTATCGGCGCCATTCTGAATGAGGAAGAGGCAGCGCAGCATTTCGAAGGCTTTGATTTATCCTATTTGGGTTAACAAAGGAGACTAGGGCACACCGATGATCCAATATGAACGTTTGACCATTGACTGCGTGCTGGATACATTACAAAGGGATTTCCCGGACAAGCCTGCGGTGGTGTTCGAGCAGGAGACTGTCACCTTCGCGCAGCTGTATGACTATTCCCTCACCATTGCCGGCAATTTGCTGGACCTCGGGATTAAGAAGAACGACAAGGTGGCCGTGCTGCTGCCCAACAGTCTTGAATATCTGTACGTCTACTTCGCCCTGTTCAAAATCGGCGCGTGGATTGTTCCTGTCAGCACAAGGTATGAGCCGGATGAAATCCGGCGGATTCTGGATAATTCCGATGCGGAGACGATCATTTACCAGGACCGGCTGGGCATTTTTAACTATGAGGAAATTCTCTTGTCCGGGCTTCGTCCCGAACTGCCGGCGATCCGGAATTATATCGTGCTTGGCGATGAGCCTGCACCGGGCAGCATGTCTTTTGCCGGGCTGCTGAAGCCGCTCACAGTCCCTTTTCAGGACAGACAGCTCGAAGCTATTGATCCTGAGGATATTGCGATTCTCGGCTACACCTCCGGAACCACCGGCCACCCCAAAGGCGTGATGATCACGCACCGCAATCTGGTGGCCACCTCCTACTATGGCGGGCAGCTGCTGGATATACACGATGATATCGGCTTCTCGATTGCTCCTCTCTATGCTGCGCAGGGCTTCAATGCCGTGCTCGTCTACTTTGTCTCCTGTATCACGATGAAATGGATCTCCAACTTCAATCCGAATGATATTCTGACCCATGTCGCCAAAAACGGGATCAACCTCTTTCACACCCAGCCGACGATGTGGAGCCTGATCCTGGCCATGCCTTACTGCAAGCCCGGGCTGTTCAGGGAGCTGCGCAAGGTCGTGGTCTCCGGTTCCCTTTGTACCCCGTATTTAGCCCGCTCCATCGAGGAAACGACCCGCTGCACGCTAATCAATGCCTACGGCATTATTGAAGCTACGGGCCTGGTCACAATGACCCGGCTGGATGATCCGCCGGAGGTCCGGCTGAACACAGTCGGCAGGCCGATTGAAGGCTTCGAGGTCAAGATTGTAGACCGGGACCGCAAGGAGCTGCCGAAGGGCGAGATCGGGGAGCTGGCAATCAGGGGTTATCTGATGAAGGGCTACTACAACAACGAAGCCAAGACACGTGAGGTAATTGACGAGGAAGGCTGGCTGTACACCGGCGATTTGGCCTGCTATTACAAGGACGGCGTCAATATTTGCATTGCCGGCCGCATCAAGGATATGGTCATCCGCGGCGGCTTCAATGTCTACCCGGTAGATATTGAAGAATGTGTGCTGAACATGGACAAGGTTGAGGATGTATCAGTTGTAGGGGAGCCGGACGAGATTCTGGGTGAGGCCCTGGCTGCTTTTGTGATCCCAAGGCCCGGAGTTCTGCTTACCGAAGGTGAGGTCAAAGCCTATTGCCGCGGCAAAATCGCCAACTATAAGGTCCCGGACCGGGTGCATCTCGTCTCCCAGCTGCCGGTGCTGGAATCCGGGAAGGTGCAGAAGAATATCCTCCGAAGATGGGCCGTTGAGGGTATTCCGGCGGAAAGCCAGTTTTTGCTCAATGACATGATCGTCAGAGGCATGGCCGGGGAGCTACAAGATAACCCCGCAAAGTGAGGCTTTGGCTTCAAATTCTTATATTTTATTAAATCACAGGTCGAGGGGCGCTTATTGTGGATTTCAGCTATACCGTGGAGCAGCGGCAGATCTGCGGCTTAATGGAGGAATGTTGTGAGCGGTATTTGAATGACGGAGTGTATGCGGATGACGAGAGCGGCACCTTCCGCAGGGATAAATGGTCCAGATTAGCCGGTACCGGCGTGCTCGGACTTCCCTTTCCGGCAGCGTATGGAGGAGCGGAGCAGGGAATGCTGACCACGGCGCTGGCGATCCGTTCGCTGGCGCGCCGCTGCCAGGATGAAGGCCTGGTCTTCTCGGTATGCGCTCAAATGTCGGCGGCCCAAGTGCCGCTATGGGTATACGGCAGTGAGGAGCAGCAGGCCGGGTATCTGGCACCGCTCATGGATGGAAGATTCATCGGCAGCAGCGTAATTACGGAACCTGGGGCGGGCTCTGATTCTTCCGCCATGACCACCTCTGTCGAGAAGGAACCGGAAGGTTATATCCTGAATGGCATCAAAACCTTTGCAACACTCGCCCCGGAGTCCGACATCCTGCTGGTGTACGGCAAGCATGCGGGAGGCCTGCCCATGCTGGATGTGTCGGCCTTTATTCTGGAAGCGCGGCAGCAGGAATACGAGATTGGACAGGTCTTCGGGAAGATGGGCCTGCGGACCAGCCCGATGAGTGAGGTTCTGCTGAACCACACCCGCATTCCGGCGCACAGGCTGCTGGGACGGGAACGGCAGGGGATGGGCATTTTTTTCAAGGCAATGCTGTGGGAGCGTATTATAGTCAGTGCTTATCATGTCGGAGCCATGGAACAGCAGTATGAACAGACCTATCAGTATGCGGGCCAGAGGAAGCAATTCGGGAAGGCCATCCGCTCCTTCGAGGGGGTCTATGACAAGCTGGTCCAGATGAGAATCCGGATGGAAACAAGCAGGCTGATGCTGTATAAGGTGTGCGAGGACTTTGACCAGGGCCGCTGCGGAATGCACAGCGCCTCCATGCTGAAGCTGCATACCTCCGAATCCAAGGTGCAAAACAGCCTTGCGGCGGTACAAATCTGGGGAGCTTACGGCTATGTGAAGGAGAGCCCGCCGGAGAAGCAGATGCGGGATTCCCTTGCTTCCAAGCTGTACTCGGGAACGAGCGAGATGCAGAAGAAAATCATGCTGGAAGGTCTGGGGGAAGGGTATGAGTGATTTCCTGCTTCAGCATTACCTGCTCCGCAGCGCTGAGCGCTGCCCCGACCAGACTGCGCTGCGCTTTGAAGGCAGGGAGCTAAGCTATGGCGGGCTGCTTCGGCGCAGTATTCAAATCTCAGATGCACTGATCGATACCGGCATGGAGCCGGGGGAGACCGCTGCAATCTGTCTGGACAAGTCCCCGCAGGCGGTATGCGCCATGTTCGGCGTACTGTTCACCGCAGGGGCGTACATTCCGCTGGACACGAGCTACTCTCCTGTACACAGAATGTTGACCATTCTGGAGCAGAGCGGGACGCGGTTTCTGGTTACTGATGGTGCGAACCTGCTGAAGCTGCTGCAAGGTGCGAATCCAGAGCAATTGGAGCGGCTGAGGTTACTTCATATACTGCTGGTGGAGGGGGGCGCCGAACTGGACGAAGCAGATTTCGGCATGATCGTTCAAGCTGCGCCGGAGCAGCCCCTGCGCCATTTGTACAAGGGCAGAAGACAGCCGATCAGCGAGGATCTGGCTTATATTCTGTACACTTCAGGCTCCACAGGAGTACCCAAAGGCGTGATGATTACCCACCTGAATGCCAGAACCTTCATTGACTGGTGCTGCGGTTACTTCAAACCGGAAGAACATGAACGCTTCGCGGCCATCGCACCTTTTCATTTTGATCTTTCGGTGTTTGATATTTTCGTGCCGGTTGCCGTAGGGGCAACGCTCGTCCTCCTGACGGCTGAGGTCATTCAGCATCCGGCGCGTTTTACCAAGGCCATCGAACAGGGGGAAATTAGCTGGGTCTATTCCGTGCCTTCACTCTGGGCTGCCGTGGTCCAATACGGCCGGTTGCCGGCAGGCGGGCTGCCTTCGCTGCGGGGCGTGTTGTTTGCGGGAGAGGTTCTGCAGCCGAAGCTGCTGCACCAGGTGATGGAGCTGCTGCCAGAGGCGGATTTCTACAATCTGTACGGGCTGATTGAAACCAACGTCTGTACCTATTATCCGCTGAGTGAGCAAGACGGTATACGCGACACTCCCGTACCAATCGGGTATCCTTGCGGCAATACCGGAGTTGTGGTGGTAACCTCTGACGGACGTCTTGCCGGTACGGGTGAAGAGGGGGAAATCTGCGTAAGAGGCTCGATTGTCATGAAGGGCTACTACCGCAATCCCCGGCTCACGCAGGAGAGCTTCCGCAGTATAACGCCAGACTGGGGTCTTGGAGACAAGCTCTACTGTACCGGGGACATGGCTATGGTTAATGAAGACGGAGTGCTCGTCCTGATTGGCCGCAAAGACGCCTTGATTAAGCGTTCCGGCTTTCGCATTGAGCTGCCGGAGATTGAACGCGTGCTGCATGACATGGAGAATATTCTGGATGCCGCGGTTGTGGATATCCAGGATGGTGAAGGCCATCCGCTGATCTGCGCTGCCGTGGTTGTACATGAAGCTGGCAGCTTCACCGTCCTTGGGCTGAAGCAGGCTGTCGGCAAGCTGCTGCCCCGCTATATGATTCCCGATATGGTGCATATCTTTGACAGCTTCCCTACAGGGGGGAGCGGCAAGGTTGACCGGCAGCAATTGAAGCATGAATTCCGCAAGCGGCTCTGAAGGAAGATGAGGGGAGAGAAGACTGTGCAGATGCAGGACAAGCTGTATGAGATTATAGCCAGCGTATGCTACTTCGACAAGGAGGAGCTGCATCCCGGCTTGTCGGTTGAGGGTGATCTGGCCATTACCTCGGTGATGATTGTGGAGATTATCGCGATGGTGGAGAGCAGGCTTGGCGTGAACCTGGAAGAGCATGTAGATGAGTTGCTCAGCTGTGAGACGCTGGGCGAGCTGACTGCGCTGACCGCTGAGCTGAGCAGTGAACATCCGCAGGGCAGCCTGCCCGGGAGGTGAGAGCTTTGGCCGACTCCCATTCCAAGCTGTCCATATCTGCTGCTGCCACGCTGCACGAAGGGTTCGAAGCCCGGGCAGCGCTGCATCCGGAGCATCCGGCCATCGTTTTTGCCGGAGAGTCAATAAGCTACCAGCAGCTGAACCGGCGTGCCAATTGCCTGGCACATGAGCTGATTGCCCGGGGCGTTCGACCGAATGATCATGTAGGCGTAAGTGTGAAGCGCAATATGAATCTGGTCATGGCCCTGCTTGCCGTGTTAAAAAGCGGCGCTGCCTACGTCCCGGTGGATCCCGGCTATCCGGCCAGCCGCAAAAACTATATTCTGCAGCATTCCGGGGTCTCGGCCGCTATCTGTGATGACGAAGAACCGCTCGCTGTGCCGGTTCAGATCCGCCTGGGGTCTGCCGAAGCTGGCGCAACCGCGGCTTCCTCATCAGCAGGCTATCCGTCAGACAACCCGGATCTCTCCATTGACGGTAGTGCTTTGGCCTATATCATGTACACCTCCGGCTCTACCGGCACGCCCAAAGGCGTAATGATCGAGCACCGTTCCGCCGTGAATTTAATCTCCTGGGTAAACCGCGAGCTGGATATGGGCAGTCGTGACAGGGGCTTGTTCGTAACCTCGGTGTGCTTTGATCTGTCCGTGTATGATATCTTCGGCCTGCTGGCCGCCGGAGGCACGATCGTCCTGTGTCCGGAGCCGCAGATTACTGATCCGGACAGCTTAACACGGCTGCTGCTGGAGCAGAGGATCACCTTCTGGAATTCCGTTCCGACCACGCTGCATTATCTGGTCCGGCACTTGGCGGAGTATATCCCTGATTTCGCCCAATTGGAGTTGAGGCATATCTTCCTGAGCGGAGACTGGGTTCCCCTGGAGCTGGCGCGGAACTACTCGCGTTACTTCCCCCGGGCGAAGCTGACCGCTCTCGGCGGTGCTACGGAGGCTGCGGTCTGGTCCATCTATTATCCGGTTACGGAGGTCCGGGAGGACTGGACAAGCATTCCCTACGGGATACCGGTTGAACAGAATTATTGGTACATTCTTGACGATGACCTGCAGCCGGTTGCGGCGGGAGAGACAGGTGAGCTGTATATCGGCGGTATCGGGGTAGCGCGCGGCTACATCAAGGACCCGGTGAAGACGGCACAAGCCTTCATGCCGGACCCCTTCCGCGAATCTGAGGCAGACCGTATGTACAGGACAGGCGACCTGGGCCGGATGCGGGAGGACGGAACTATCGAATTCCTCGGCCGCCGCGATGATCAGGTCAAGATCCGCGGCTTCCGCATCGAGACGAAGGAAGTGGAGAAGCTGCTGCTGGAATATCCGGGCATCCGGGATGTTGCCATTATGGCCAGGAGCCACAGTTCAGGGGATAAATTCCTCTGTGCCTATCTGACTGCCGCGCAAGCCGTCTCCGGCGCTGGACTTAAGCAGTACCTGGCTGCGCGCCTGCCTGCTTATATGCTCCCGTCCGTGTTCGTCCGGCTGGAGCACTTCCCGCTGAATACCAACGGCAAGGTGGACAAAAAGCAGCTGCCTGAGGTTTCTCTGCACAACATGCTTACGGATAGTGAATTTACACCCTGCACCACTCCGTTGCAGCAGTCCATTTGCCAGGCATGGGGGGCTGTCCTGGAGCTTGAACCCATCGGACTGGACCATGACTTCTTCGAAATTGGCGGAAGCTCGATTGAGGCGGTTACGCTGCAGAGTGAGCTTGCCCGCAGAGGCATCCTCCTTTCTTACGAAGAGCTGCTGAGCGCCTCTACCATTAGGGCGCAGGCCAGGCTTGTGGAAGCGGGAGTTACTCCGCGGGTAAGTACAGCCTGTATCCCGCCGGTTCAGGTTCACTGCGGGGAAGTTGCAGCTGCCTCCAGCCTCCCGGCAAGAAGTTTCCCGGAACCCGTGGAACCCGTGGAACCCCGGCCCTTCACACAGCCGCAGCCGTTTAACGATCTCTATTACAAAAGCTGCCTATATAACTCACTATTTCCTGTAGTGAATGTCTTTGGCCGGAATATCAACACGTTTCTGAGCAGCGATATGTTTGTGTATACTCTGGAATCTGAACAGGCAGAGCCGTACCTCTCTGCGGCTTGCATGGAATCCGCACCCCCGGAAGATATTGTTAAGCAGCTGCACCTTACGGCCCGGTATGAGTCCCCGCAGGGCGGGAACGGGCTGAAGGAGAGGCTTACCGCTGGACTGGCCCGGCAAAGCCTGTTCATTCTATGGGTGGACAGCTTCTATGAACCGGCCCGTAGAGACGCTTATATGAAGAAACATCTTGCCCATACGCTGCTGGTCTACGGTTATAGTGAGGCGCAGGATCAGTTTATTGTGCTGGAGCACAGCCATAAGGATGCGCTGAATTACAGGGAGCGGACCCTTGCGGCAGAGGATCTGCTGAACAGTTATCAGGGGTACCGCCAGCATCTAATGTCATCTGCGCAGACGTACACCCTGATGGAATTCCCGCGTGCCCAGCAGACGTACACCTATGAACTGCTGCCAGATGTTAATAGAATTAATTGCCTGTACCGCACACAGCGGGACGACATTACGCAGAGCCTGCTGGCGTTGTCTGCTTTCAAAGATCACTATACTTCACAGCACTGGAGTTATACAGAGCAGCACGTTAACCGCCAGATTGCTGGCCTGAACGCCATCATTGATTTCAAGCGGGCTGAAAAGTACCGGCTGGAGCGTCTTCTTACCGAACGGCAAGCGGCAGCGGTCAGGCTCGGAGAAATTACCGGTGCATGGATGGACATCCGCAGTGACCTGATCAGGTGCAGCAAAGGCATTGCGCTGCCGGACACTTGGAGAACTGTACATGGCCGCTTACTGGAAGACATTGTACACAAGGAGCAGGAAGTCATGGAGATGATGTACCGCCCGGCAAGCTGGGGCAAGGAGGGAGCTTGGCAATGAATCAGACCATTCAGAATCAGCTGCATTATTTTTCGCAAAAGTACAACGAATATAACCTTCCCATGTATTTAAGCTATCCGGTGGACAGCCACTGGCGCCAGCCTGCGGATGAATCTGCTATAGCTCAGGAGCTTAAGGAAATCGAAGAAGCACAGGTTTATGTGCATGTTCCGTTCTGCAAGTCGATCTGCTATTACTGCTGCTGTGACCGGGTGCTGAGCGGCAAGGATGAAGACAAGGATCAATATATCGATGCGCTGGAGCAGGAGCTGGCACTCAAGCTCTCCGGCCGTTCCCGGAAGCTGAAATCCGGTAATCTGCACTGGGGCGGCGGGACCCCGGCATATTTGAATGAACGGCAGATCGAACGGCTGTACGGAATTATTGCCCGGTACGTGGATTTTGAAGACAACGCCAGAATAAAGCTGGAGGCTTACCCGGACAAGCAGATTGTTACCGAAGGCAAGCTCCGGCTGCTGAAGACACTGGGGTTTAACTATATCAGCTTTGGCATTCAGGACTTTGATGCCCGGGTACTGAATGCGATTCACCGGGAATGCGATCTTGAGGATACGCGGGAGATTATCGGCCTTGCCCGGAGCATGGGCTTCACCGTCAATGTGGATTTATGCTATGGCCTGCCCTTTCAGGGACTCGGGGAAATCGAGCGTACCTTGCAGGAGATCGTACGGATCGCCCCCGATAAAATCGTGGCCTTTCCCTATGCCCATTACCCGGCCATTTATCCGTTGCAGCGCAAAATCCCGCATCTCAGCCTGCCCAACAATTATATGGTATCCCGCCTGTTCGAGCTGGCCCGCCAGTATTTATCCACGGACTACACCGAGATGGGCAGTGATACCTTTATCCGCAACAACGGGCTGGAGAAGCATCCCGGAATGCATGTGGTTCGTGATTTCATGGGCTCCTCCGAAAGAAGCAGCCAGCATCTGCTGGGTCTGGGCAAGTCGGCGGTCAGTAAGATTGGCAGTCTCTATTATAAGAATGTCCCGGCGATGGATCGTTACTGCTCCGCGCTTGATCTGGGCAGATTCCCTATTGAGACCGGGAAGACCCATCTTTTGTCCGGGGAGGATGCCATTCGTGAGGATATTATTCTGAAGCAGCTGCTGGGCGGTAACCCTATTGACAAGCAAATGCTCCAGGAGTGCTTTGGTATCGATTTCGACTCTTATTTTCAGGAGGAGCTGGGCGTGCTTAGAGGCATGGAGAAAGATGGCCTGCTGCTGGGTGTGGACTCTCCGCGAATTACAGTAACCCCTACCGGTACGTACTTTATCCGGGCGATTGCCCATGTTTTTGATCCCTACTACAAATCCACCAGGAATGGAGAAAATAGTATATGAAAATCACAGAACAAGTTACAATGATCGTAGCGGGTTTGACCCGTATTCCGGCAGGGGAGCTGCACCTGGACACCGATATTTTCGAGTCCAGATTGCTGACCTCCCTGGGTCTCCTGGATCTGGTTTCCAGATTGGAGCAGGAATTCAAGATTATTATTCTGCCCGAGGAACTGATTCATGAACACTTCGCGAGCATTGCCACAATTATCGGGTTTATCGATAACAAGCTGGCGGAGGCTTCATAACAGCGATTGTCTCAGGACTGCCAGGGCTGCTAAGAGGTGAGCCAATTGTTCAAGATCATGATCGTCGAGGATGATATCAAAATCAGAACCCTGATGACCGATATCCTGCGCAAATACAGCTATGAAGTGGTGGAGGTTGCGGATTTCCTGCAGGTGGAGAAGATCTTCGAGCAGGAAGCGCCGCAGCTTGTGCTGCTTGACCTGAATTTGCCTTATTATGACGGGTTCTATTATTGCCGGGTATTCAGAAGGAAAACAACGGTGCCGATTATTGTGATCTCTGCAAGGGATGAGGAATCCAGCCAGGTGCTCAGCATGGAGCTGGGGGCGGATGATTATATCGTGAAGCCGCTGAATATTCAAGTGCTGCTGGCGAAGATTATGGCGATCATGCGCCGGAATTACGGGGAATATGCGGGCAAGCCGGAGCCGGAGAAAGAGCCGTTGCCGATTCATCTGGATGACCGCAATTTCAGTATTTCCTGCAAGGGAGCCGTTGAAGAGCTCAGCAAGAATGAATATAAGCTGCTGAAGAAGCTGATGGAGAATATGGATACCATTGTCACCAGGGAAGAATTGCTGGGAGAACTGTGGGATGATGTGCATTTCGTCGTGGATAATACGCTGACGGTCAATGTCACCCGGGTCAAAAGCAAGCTGGCCAGTCTCGGCTTTCAGGATGTAATCAAAGTCAAAAGAGGCGTGGGTTACATTTTTGATTCGGCTATGATCGGAGGGACCCGCCAGTGAGCATTAAGCTGTTTCGGGGTTTCATGCGTGATCATCTGTCGTTCACCCTTGTCTATTTTTTAAGTCATATCCTGGTGAGCGTATACTGCAATTTCTTTATCAGCAGCAATATCCAGCTCATGTACCTACTTAGCATCTATTTTTACGTATTTATTATATTTATGTGCTTCCGCTTGATCAAATACGTCTCCACCCACCGGGAAATACAGCTGTTATCCGAGAATATCGAGATTGAGGAGAAGGGCTATTCGTACGAGCAGCAAGCCGTTATTCAGCTCATTCACCGGATACACCATAGCTATCAGGACCAGATCTATGAGGTCAAAGCCCAGGCCGACAACACCCATAAGTTCATCTCGCAGTGGATACATAATCTCAAAACGCCCTTGTCAGTCATCGACCTCATTCTGCAGAACTACAAAATGAACCCCACCGGCCATGCCCTGGCCCTGCAGCATATCGAGGAAGAGAAGGATAAAATCCTTAGCATGCTGAACCAGATGCTGAAGTTCTTCCGCCTGGAGCATTTCACCCGGGACTATAATCCGGAGCCTATCAACCTGCTGGAATCACTCAGAAGCCTGATTAACAGCAAACGGAATCAATATATCTATAATAATGTCTACCCGGTGATCGAATGTGAGGACGAGCGCATTATGGTCATGACGGACAGCAAATGGAATACGGCGATGCTGGATCAGATCATCTCCAATGCAATTAAATACTCTGACTCAGGCGAAGCGACGAAATCCATCCACTTCCGCATTGAGCAGCGTGGCGACAAGGTGGTGTTGTCCATCCGGGATGAGGGGATCGGCATTGAGCCCGTCGATTTGCAGCGGGTCTTCCAGCCCTTTTTCACCGGAAAAAACGGACGTACCCATCACCAGGCGACAGGCATCGGCCTCTATGTCTGCTCAGAAATAGCCCGGAAGCTGGGACACCGTCTCACGATTACCTCGGAAGTCAATCAAGGCACAGAGGTGCAGATTTCTTACCTTTCAAAAATGAAAGATAACGTAATGTAAATGGATGGATATGGAATCCAGTGTCTACTACAATGAAGCTATAAGCTGTAATTGAGGATAAATATATGACAAACGGGAGATGAAACTGTGAGCGTAGTACTGGAAGTCAAAGAGGTTAAGAAGGTTTATGGTGTGCAGAATGGTGAGAATTCCACAGTGGCACTGGATTCCGTCAGCTTTAACGTAGAGAAGGGGGAGTTTATCGGCATCATGGGCCCCTCGGGCAGCGGCAAAACCACATTGCTGAATATCCTGAGCGGCATCGGTAAGCCGAGCTACGGCGAGGTTTTTATCGGGGGCAAGAATATCACCTCCCTGGATAAGAATGAAATGGCGCTCTTCCGCAGACAGCATCTCGGCTTTGTCTTCCAGGAATTCAATCTGATGGACAGTCTGACACTGAAGGAGAACGTCATGCTGCCCATGATCCTTGACAAGCGGGACAAAGCACAAATGGAAGCCAAAAGTGAAGAGATTATGAAGCTGCTGGGCATTGAGGAAATCGCCGGCAAGTATCCCTACAACATATCGGGCGGCCAGCAGCAGCGGGTGGCGGTCAGCCGGGCGCTTGTGAATGATCCGGATATTATTTTCGCCGATGAGCCTACAGGCAACCTGGATTCCAAGTCCTCCAATGCAGTGATGAAATGTATCGAGAAGATGAACCAGGAACGGGAGAGCACCATCCTGATGGTGACTCATGACGCCTTCGCCGCGAGCTTCTGCAAAAAGATCATCTTCATCAAGGACGGTGCCATCAGCATGGAGATTGTCAGCAGCGGGGTCCGCAAGGAGTTTTTTGATCAAATCCTCGACTGCCTAGCGATCATCGGAGGGGAACGAAATGACCTTTAGAGATGTCACGATTAAGAACTTCAAACGCAATGTGCGGAATTTCTTCTCCTATTTCATTTGCAGCGCCTTTGCAATTACGATCTTTTTCCTCTATGCCGCCTTGCTGTTCAATAACAGCATCCGGGAAGGGGCGACAGAGGATGTGATCCAGATTGTGCTAATGCTGAGTCTGGCTGCACTGACCCTGTTCTCGGTGTTCTTCATCAACTATGCGCATTCCTCGTTCATCAAGTCGAGAAGCAAGGAATTTGCCATCTTTATGTCGCTTGGGATGCACAAGAACGATCTGCAGAAGATTATCCTGCTGGAGAATCTGTTTATCAGTGTCTCCTCGCTCATTGCCGGGATTATCACAGGCGCGATCTTTTCACGGCTGTTCCAGAATGTGGCGATTGATCTGCTGGATCTGCAAGGGGTGTCCTATTCACTGAGCGCGGCGAGCTTCATCGTCACTGCGGTTGTATTTACCGTGATTTTTGCCGCCTCACAGATGATTTCAAGTGTTAAGGTCGGTAAGCTGGACATCGCAGATCTGATGAAGGATTCCCGCAAGCAGGATAACCAGGCGAAGACAAGTGATACCCGGCTTGGGCTGGTAGGTGTGGGGCTGGTTGTGGCCTCGATCATTTTCCTGGTGGTAATCTCCAATCACGAAAGCCTGAATACGAATCCTTTTATGATTATTACCTATATCCTGCTTAGCTTCATCGGGATCTACATGGTCATCTCCCATCTTGGGAACACATTGATCAGCTTCCTGAAGAATAAGAAATTCTATTACCGGCATATCCTGTCCATCACCGAAATCAATCACAAATTCAATCAGAACAAGCGGATTATGTTCATTCTGAGCATTCTCAGCGGGATGACTATCTTTCTAGTTGCTTCGCCATTCTCGCTGCTGCAGCTGTCGGAGAGCATCGCAGAACGAAATAAGTATGATATCGAGTATATCTCGGTAGCCGGCGTGCATGTGCTGGAGAGCGGACAATTGGAGCAGGTGCTGAAGCAGTCCTCCGAGCCGCTGAAGTCGGTCCAGGAAACCAGCTTCCTGAATCTCAAAATGAATCTGGAAGGAGATAAATACGATGTCCTGAAGACGAAGCCGATTGTGTCGCAGGACATGTACAACTCTCTGACCGGGGAGAAGGTAACGGTTGGCGCCGGGGAAGTTCTTAATATTGTTACGGCCTGGGAGCCGGGCACCCATGGCATTGGCGAAGGGGAGGCGATTCAATTCACGGATGGCACGCAAACCTTCAATTACAAGGTGAAATCATCCTATCACGGGGATTGGTTTGCCACAGCGAGCTCTTATCCAACTAGCTCAGGGATTGTAGTAAGCAATGAGGATTACAAGAATATGGAGTCCAAGGTAAGCCCGAATGCAATGGGTACCCACTACGGAATTGATTTTACAGCCTGGAAAGGGACAGAAGGGGTTGTCCAGAAGCTCAAGGATACGCTAAATGCTACGGATAAGGATGGAAGCGGGCAGATGTTTGCGGTAGCCTCCAAAGTGGATGCCTACAAGGAGCTGAAGAAGAACTATTCACTCTTCGTGTTCGTCACCTCACTGATCGGTGTACTGTTCTTTGTAGCAGGCGGAATGGTGCTGTATTTCAAGCAATATACCGAAATCGGGAACGCCACCGTCTTTTTCCGCAAGCTGTATAAGATTGGGATCAGTGATAAGGAGATAAGGTCGGTAGTATCGGCAGAGCTGCTCATCACCTTCTTTGTTCCGCTGCTGCTGGGCAGCATCTTCGGCTACTGCTTCATCTATCTAATCACCCACGTCATGAGCGGGTCCGACATCATTGGCGAATTCATGAAGAATACAACGATTGTGGTCGCGATCTATTTCGTATTCCAGCTCAGCTTTTACTTCATCACCAAGCGCAAGTACAGCCAGGAGGTTGTCCGGAAGCTGACCCGTGCGGCATAAGGTTTAGTATAGCTGGCAACAAGGCAGGCTGGGAATCGTCTCTGATTCTTGGCCTGTTTAAATGGTGTGGATCTTTTGATTTGTTTCTCCAAAAAGCGGCAGTCAAAGGCTGGATTCACGGTCCTGGTGCATCCGCTTTTTTGTTGCATCCATCTAAGGAAAGGATAAGCCTCATGAAATCTATGAATAAATCTAAGGTTATGGGTTGTTTGGCTTTGCTGTCATTCGTGATATTGGCCGCACTGTGGGTGTATTCGAACCATTCTCAGTCCGGTAACAAGAATAAGTATGTTAGAGAGTATGTGATTGGTGCTCCGGGAATCAAAGGTTCTGTAGACATTACGCAGTGGGGAGATGATCCGGCATATCATATTGGGGCAGACCGCAAAGGTTATGCAGTTTTCAAGGACCCGGAACAGGCGTTCGCCCGGGTGAAGATTGATTATGCTGCAGGTATTGAAGCTATCCGCAAAGAGTTTGAGCTGCGTCCTTTGTCTATGGAGAACTATCAGCAGTATGGTACATACGGATGGCAACTGACGGAGACGGAAGATGCGGATACAGTAACGCAATCGCAACTGGTGACCGCTTTTATGGATATTTTTGAGAATAGTTATGTTGATTGAGGGGTTTCAATATACAAGAATTTCATAGTTGTTCATTATATGATATAGAGAGTAGGAGAAGTCAGATGAAATATAACCGTACAGACCGGACCCTTGAAACGGACAGATTACTTCTGCGCCTATTTAAGCCAGCGGATGCGGAGGAAGTTAGAGACTATTGTAACAATTACAATATCTACCGGAGTACATTGACCTTGCCGTATCCGTATCCACTAGAATGCGCTGTGTCCTGGATGGCCAATCATGAGCAGAACTTTGACCTGGACCGGATGTATGAATTCGCAATCACAGATAGGAACACAGGCAAATTGTATGGAGCAGTCGGCATTTCCAACCATCAGCCATATCATAACGGTGAGATCGCTTATTGGATCGGGGAAGCCCATTGGGGTCAAGGTTATGGAACCGAAGCAGCCCGGGCAGTTATTGAATTTGTTTTCACCGAAAAGAATTACCACCGGGTATACGCACGTCATTTCGCATCTAATCCGGCATCCGGTAAAATCATGCAAAAGTGCGGAATGAGCTATGAAGGGACACTGAAAGATCATATTTACAAGAACGATTCATATGAGGATATTGTATATTACGGGATTGTTAATCCTGTGAAGGTATGATACGGCAACTTAAGAATCTAACAACCAATCGGCAGTTTATTCTCCCAAAATAACGCTTGCCTTAAAGTGTACTTTAAGGTTTAGGATGAGAAAGCACCAGCCGATTCCGTATGAAAATAACCGATAAGGAGCGATCCGGCCCATGGCATTCACGATCAAAGAAGCTTCAGAGCGGCTTGGTTGCCCGGCTCATACGATTCGTTTTTATGAGAAGGAGGGATTGCTCCCTTACATTAAGAGAGATAAGAACGGGAATCGACTGTTCGAACAAGATCACCTAGATTGGATCCGGTTGATGACATGTTTCCGGGCGACTGGGATGAAGCTGTCGTTGCTGAAGGAGATGGTGAATCTTGCACTGGGTGGTGATTCCACGATTCCACAGCGCAAAGCGATCTTGAACCATTACAAGGAAGATTTATTTCGCCGCCAGAACGAATTGGCCGAAGCGCTCGACGCCGTCAATAACAAACTGTCGATATACGAAGACATCGAGAAAGGGAGAATCCCTTCCGAGAGCCAACTGTTAATCAAGATGGAAGAGTCAGAGCGACAACAAACATAGAAGGAGGGATTAACAAATGCAGCAAAGAATTCTGGGCAATAGCAATATCCCCGTCTCTTCGATCGGACTGGGAATTATGGGAATGTCTCCAGGCATATACGGGGAGACTAACGACGAACAGTCGATCCAAACGATCCATCGCGCTTTGGACATTGGCGTCACGATGTTCGATACCGCGGACGTGTACGGGAACGGGCATAACGAAAAGCTGCTCGGCCGTGCTCTTCAAGGGCGCCGCGAGCAAGCCATTATCGCCACCAAGTTCTCGTACACCCCAAATTACGAGAGCATCAGTGGCCATCCTGATTACGTTAAGAAGGTAGTGGAGGATAGTCTTCGCCGTTTGAATACGGATTACATCGATCTATACTACCAACACCGCGTCGATCCGCAAATCCCGATAGAGGAGACGGTCGGAGCAATGGCAGATTTGGTCAAGGCAGGCAAAGTTCGGGCGCTCGGCCTGTCTGAGGCTTCCGCTTCAACCATTCGCCGCGCTCATGCCGTCTATCCGATCTCTGTGCTAGAGAGTGAGTATTCGCTCTGGAGCCGTGACATCGAAGAGGAGATACTCCCTACCGTAAGAGAACTGGGGATTACCCATGTGGCCTACAGTCCACTGAGCAGGGGCTTTATCTCCGGAGAGCTTCGCACTTTCGAGGATCTTGCCGCAGGCGATCTTCGCAGATGGATGCCGCGGTTCCAAGGAGACAACTTCCGGAAGAACATTGAGGTTGTCGACAAGATTAAGGAAATCGCGATGGTGAAGAACTGTACACCATCCCAATTGGCCATTGCTTGGACGATTGCCAACGGGGCGCTGCCTATCCCGGGTACGAAGCGTATCAAGTACCTGGAGGAAAATGCGGCCGCGGCTGATATCCTTCTCATGAAGGAGGACCTCGAACGAATCGATCAGGTCAGCCCCAAGAATGTCGTTCACGGCACGCGTTATATGAAAGAACAGATGACGCTGCTCGACGGCTAGACTAGAATCAGAAAAAGCAATGGTCCACGGGCTCCGTGGACCATTTGCAATTGAATATTGTTTTAGGAGATAGCCAACCATGAACGCTCATTTTACAGATCGAATCAAAATCGCTCCAGGCTTCTGGACGAGCCTAAGAGAAATCGGATAGAACCCATTGAAGTTGCGCGCCAATTGAGTCTTCCGATTAGAAGCCGCGTTCTTCGGTAGTTTCGTAACCATAGTCGAAGGTTTCTATAGTACCGTCATCATATTGAAGAGTAAGCTGGTCAATGATAATCCGGTCCAGGGTATTCTGGTATGTAAAGTCACTGTAAATAAATAAAGTCTCATCAGGCTCAACCGGCCCCACGTATTTAACGAGAAAGTTGCTTTCGCCACTTAGCTGATCATAAGAAGGATCGCCCACCGGATTATACGTGCTGATATGAGCTGTATAATAATTGATTGTCTTTCCGGTTAGGTTGTAGGCTTCCCAGGTAAGCTTAACAGCATCGGCTGAGTTCATGCTGTACTTGAAATCAATGGGCTCTCCAATGCCTTCTCCGGATGGGACGTCTGCCGGTAGCTCCTCAGCGTCATAGCCGGCAGAGTCATCACTGATGGTACCCGTATCATTGTCCGATGGCATATCTTCCAAGACAACGGGTTCCAGGGATGGAGAAGGTGCAGGTGCGACGTCTACTGCAGCAGCAGAGGGGATCTCAGTAGGGCTCGGCGGGATTTCTGCCGCAATGGGACTATTTGCCACAGTCTGCCCGCTCAGACGCGGGTCAATGCTAGGGGCCACATAAATCCCCAGGAGAAAAGCTATCATGATGGATAAAACAAAGATGAGAACTAGATTAAACCGACTCAAATACACACTCCCTTTAATGTTATTTATAATACGAACCTACTTATAATGACATGATCATTAAGGATTTGACAATATTTTTCTGGAAAATCAGACGGCAACGCCATCTCCAATGGGTTAGGGATCTTGTATTGTGGGTGGACTTATGAATTCCATAAATAATTTTGAAATAGCATTGATATATTAATTACAATATGTGTAAATAAATTAGTATGAAAGAGGGGGTGGGAATTTTATTGAAGATGTAACTTGTTCGTAATCAGTTAATAGAACTAAGGGTAGAACTTATAACGGATAATTGTTAGCAATTGTCTAAATGAAATTAATATCTAATCATTTAAGAGGACTAACTTAGAACTATATGACAAGAGTCTGACAAGAGTCAAATAAATCAGGTCGAATTATGATACTGAGTTTCAGGATTATAATTAAGACTGAATTAGGAATAACCTAAGCTTCACGGGATAATTCAGACGATCGAGTTACATAATCATCAAGCACAGCCTAATTAAGAGTGTCATAAACTTTAACAATATTTTGATGACGATACTAACTAAATGAAAAGTGTTGTGCCGATAAAAGAAAAAACAAAAACAATTTAGAAAACGATCTATGTAAAGATAAGAGGATTAAATCAGCATTAAAAGTACACAAGTACAATAAGCCAAATCAGATGCAAAAACGGATCGAAACAGCTTGAATTAGGCTGGTCTTATTTATTTACCTAGTACTACTTCACAAAACCCGTATTTTGTACATATGTCTTTGAGTTTGATTAAGCCCTTCGCTGACAGTTGTCGGTTGTCGTGTAAATTGACACAAAGTAGCATACCTTTTTGACACAAAGTTCCCTACTTTACGCTCTTTAAGCGAAAATACTTAGTAGTATTCATAAATTCAGAATAATTTATTTCAGCTAAGTAGTCATTCCTCCAAGCAGGTATGCAACTTTGTGTCATTTCTCCAAGTGGGTATGCATCTTTGTGTCACTCCTCCTAGCAAGTATGCAACTTTGTGTCACTTCTCTAAGCAAGTATGCATCTTTGTGTCATTTTTTTGTTTCCCTATTCAATATCATAATATTAAATACTATAAATCCATTTTATTAACTGCAATTCGCATTTCTTCGTCAGTTAAATGAGTATATATCATCGTAGTCTGTATCGATGAGTGCCCCATTTGAATTCTTAACTTAGGTACATCATTGTTCTCTTTATGATAGCGGGTTGCAAATGAGTGTCTTAACGCATGTACGGTTAGCGCCGGCTTGCCAAAAGCAATTGCGTATTTTTCAACGAGCTTCTCAATGGATCTTTGGTTTAAGCGGCGATTAGTTCCTTTACGCCCAACCGGTGCAGCCAAAAATAAATATGCTGCTGTTTTATCTGGTTTATACCTTGAATCTCTAACTTCAAGATAATTATTTAAATCCATTAATGCCTGCTCACTAAAATACACATACTGCTCTTTGTTGCCCTTCCGTATTACTCTCACCAGACCCTTATGAATATCAAGATCCTCTAAATTGCATCCTACAACTTCAGATAACCGAAGCCCAGAACCCAGAATTAAGGATACAATTGCTGTATCCCGTTCACGATTAAAGTGGTGGAAATTATAAATACGTTTATTTGACTTGAATATTTCTCCATAATCATGTGCAATGAATTTTCTGAAAGATTCGAAATCGTCGTCCCGTAATATCTTACCTTCGATTCGGTTGGCGATCGTTTCCTGACTTTCTTTAACAGCATTCAATTCCATTTTTGCCATCACATTTCGCTGCAAATATGGCTTCAAATCAGAAGTCTCTGCTTTGTTCTGGAGATAATCAAACAACGATTTTAAAGAGGAGAGCTTTCGATTTATTGTTATTTTGGTATTACCTAACTTGTATTCTAGAAAAGACAAGAAATTTTCTACTTCGCGCACAGTCAAAGTTTCAAGTTGAGTAAGGCTTACATTAATTCGCATATCTGCAGATAGATTTTCACTAACCATCCAGTCAAAAAATATAATAAAATCGTGACAATAATTTAAAAGTGTAGTGTGAGATAATTTCCGTTTTCGACTGTCTATGTATTCAGTGACGTACCAAGGTAACTCCAACAGTTTTTCGTCTATCCGTTTCATATAATTAAGCTTCACGTGTTTATCCATTTTACACCTCAGATCGAGATCAAGTTATATTAAAATTATAATCTTAATATATTTATTCGTCAAAATGGTATTTTACGTAATTAAAATGTCATATTTATTTTTTTGTCTTGTGGTATGTCATGAAGCTGCAGTAAGAAATATTGATTCCTCAAAAGTTTCCGGGCTATTCCCTTGACTTATACTCTAATTAAGATCAGCGGTGCTCGTCCTTAATGGGTTGTATGAAAAAAATGTGTAATCGGACTGTAGAGGCCGAGATCACACTGGTGATCCGGCTTTTTATTCGTTGAATTGAAAAAGCCTCCGTTATAAATATGAGCATTTTACATAATTCATTTTCCAGAAAAAAATAAGGTTACACTTAGCGCAGAAGCAAGCAAAACAATGGCATTCAAATATTGGTGAGTCGTGACTTTCTGAATGCCCCAAACATGCAATTGGTCTGCGGTTAGGTACGACTTCATTCGAGAGTTACATCGTTCTACACTTGTTCGTTTGTTGTAGAGTTCTTTCCATTTCCGGCTTTCTCGGTGTGGTAACGCATAACGGCCATCTTTCGATGTAGAGAATGATCCACGCACAGTCCGTATGTTTCTTCACTGCTTTCATAAGCAGCCCATGATTGATGTTGTCGAACAGACCTTTAATGTCAAATTCCAACACCCAATCATATCGCCAACATCTGGTTCTTGTGACTCGAACGGCATCAATCGCAGATTTCCCCGGTCTTTATCCATAGGAGTCGGTGTGAAATATAGGTTCCACGATCGGCTCAAAGACAACTTCACTGTCATTTGCGCGATTCGATCGGAGACCGTTGGAATCCCCAATATTCTTACTCCGCCATTCTTCTTCGGTATCTCTACCGCCTTAACTGGCGGAGGAAAGTAACTTCCTGAGGACATTCTATTCCAAATTTTAAAGAGGTTGTCTTTCAGGTTTTCCTCAAACTTTTGAATCGACTCCTCATCGACTCCGGTTGCTCCCTTATTCGCTTTGACTCGTTCATACGCTTCCCATACGGTGTGCTTTGAGATTTCATACGACTTTGTTTTGTCCATTGGTTCCTCCCACTTTCGCGGTTGACGTATTTCCAAAACGGGATAACACAGTCCCTTGGCTCCGCCACCTTTTCAATGGGGTCATCGCTACTACGGGCTATTCCGCCCCTATACTCCGCATTTGTACTTTCATCCTTGCGGGATTACCGCTTGGATTTTTCCATTCGCATCGGAGTTTTAGGTTCCCACGTTCCGAACAAAAGCCTGTGTTACGTTCACCCCGCCTTCATGCCGGTCATCATCTGGACAGTAAACAGGTTTCCTCCAGACTCCTCCCAGGCCAACGACTCCCTCCTGGTTTTGATGACATCCCTACGCTTTCGACACTTTATCAGCCATTGACTTGTGTTCGTCTCCATACACTCACCTGACAGAGTTTTGCCCTGCCTTTTCCTTAACGCTCACCACCACGGCTTTTGACCACAACAGCTTAAGGTGGTTTGAAGCCTCCGCCTGCACAGCGGCTCGGAAGGGCCCGCCTTCATCTTCTGTTCAGCATTGTTTGGCTCTTACGCGCCTTGCATTCGTAGCGCACAATCGTCAGCGAAGCGCGTCAGTCGGTACCCTCTGTCCGTCATTTCATGGTCGAACCGATTCAGGTAAATGTTACTAAACAGCGGACTTACTACGCTACCTTGCGGCGTGCCGCTCGCTGTCGCGTATTTCTTCCCACCTTCCATGTACCCGGCTTCGAGCATTTGTCTGACCAATTCGAGAATTCTACCATCGTTACTTGCTCCGCAATCCTGTCGACCAGCGGTTCGTGATGAACCGTTCCAAAGAAATCTCGCAGGTCTGCGTCCACAATCCATTCGCACCCGTCCATCATCTCGCGGTAAATCTTCCGCATGGCTTGGTGCGTTGACCTACCCGATCGGTATCCGAAACTGCATTCACTGAACAAGGGTTAGAAGATAGGTTCCAGCCTGTTTTTCAACACTTGCTGGCAGACTCTGTCCCTTATCGCCTGGATGCCGAGCGGACGCTTCTCGTTTGGCTTCCCTTTCTTGGGAATGTGAATTCGTCTGACCGGCATCGGTCGGTACGTCCCTTGTTTCAATTCTTCGTGCAGCTTCTTTAGCTCCACTTCGGCTACAGCTTGGAAGGCCTGGATGGTGACCTTGTCAGTTCCACCACTACCTCCGTTTGCCCTCACCGTTTCCCATGCCATTTCCAGGTTTGTTCGGTGATACACCTTGTTGACTAATGAATGAACCTTTCGTCCTGTGCCTTCTGCTTACATGCGCTTCGTATCCTCCGCCTGCAAGTTTTGGGTCTTTCACTTAGGGAATATTCCTCCCTTGCCGCTTACTCGCGAAACTCATGCCAGCTCCGGTCTCCATAAAGCGAGCCGCCTTCCCCTTCTGATTTACCTTTTGGGTGAACAGAAGGCAGTCACACCAAGGTGACTTTTTCGTCCGTTCGTAAGTAGTATGCAGCACTCCGACTTCTCGCCGTGCGTCCGGTATGCACTTCGGGATTTCCTTATAGCATCCGTTACTGAAGCTGCCGCGTATTCTTTGAAGCGGTAGACGCGGCCCGACCGCTTCGACTTTGTTTATCCACTCGTCCTGGAAGTGCACTCGTTTCAGACACGACGAGATCTCCGTGGGTCACAACGTCATCTTCCGTACCATGCCGCCCGCACACACCTAGGTGCGATGGGTGGACTAGAACGCCTTCGTCTCCATAGTGCAGACTCGACCTTGCCCCATCTTTGGCCGACCGGTTCGCGAGTTCGGGTAGCCCCGATTCACTACGGCCTGGTACTTCTCCTCAAGCCCTTTAGACTCTGCCTCGCGATAGACGCTCTGCCCTCCAGTAAAAAAAATACCGGACCCCGAGGCGTTACCCCCAAGTTTGGATATGAGCTCCCTAGTCCGGTGCTCAGCGGGACTTTAACCCAACTGATGATCGTGCTGCCACGCACGCACTATGAGCCCCTCGGACTCCCTTCCCACAGACGGTTCATTTCATCTTCTGGACTTATTGAGCACCTCTTTAGGGGTTCCTAAAAAAAATCCGTGCGGGGGAGGGTCTCGTAAGTAACACTGCATTATCTTTTGACCCATGCCGTTCCCTCTACGCCGGAGGATTCTTCACCGTTGTTCCAAGTTCTGTACAGCTTCATGGCCTTCATCCATTATACGCGAGACTCGGCATCCTCTTCTCCCCTTCGCAGAGCCTATTGGACGACGCAGCAGGATTCACTTGAAGTTACGGCCTGGGTTGTCGCTCTCCCGGTCTCTGACCGGTACTTTTGTCGATGCCGCTTTTACACACAGATTTCGCCATGTGCAAGCATCCTAGCTACAAGAGTGGCTTGGCCCCTCTCTTGGTTGGACTTGCACCAACTAGATAATGCGTGCCTCTGGGCACGCCCAAATAAAAAAAGGATCAACCTAAAAGAACTGGTTGATCTCATAATACGAACGAGCAGGATAGAGGTCCGGTGGTTCCATGTGTTACCTGCAGATAGCAGCAGTTTTGCTATGCATAGAATTCGATGTTCAAGTAAAGAAAGGACAGGGGCACCCTGTCCTTTCTAATAGATGAGGATAAACGCGTGATGAGTTTACTGTTCGATCAAGGAGATTACAGTTCGACTCTCGAGGTGCCCAGCATCTTGGCAGATTTCGGATCGTGGAAGGATAAGAATAAACTCTCCCGCGTATCGAGGGTGGAGATTTGTTCGATATCGTCTGCACTCAATTCGAAATCGAAAATGTCGATGTTTTCGATGATCCGCTCTTTTCTCACCGATTTTGGAATTACAACGACTTCACGCTGAACAAGCCAGCGCAGCACGACCTGGGCGACGGACTTGTTGTGTTTTTCTGCGATCGAGGTCAGCACTTCGTTGCCGAACATGTTGCCCAGTCCTTCAGCGAACGGCGCCCACGACTGGTGCTGCACTCTCTGCTCTTTCATAAAAGCGGCGTTCTCAGTCTGCTGGTAGAACGGGTGCGTTTCGATCTGGTTGACTGCGGGCACGATTTCGTTATGCACGATGAGGTCCATCAGACGGTCGGGCAGGAAGTTGCTGACACCGATCGCCTTGATCTTGCCTTCGCGGTACAGGTCTTCCATCGCACGCCAAGCGCCGTAGTAATCGCCGAACGGCAGGTGAATAAGGTATAGATCGAGATAGTCGAGCTGCAGCTTTTTCAAAGATTTAGCAAACGCCAGCTTGGCACTCTCGTAACCTGCATCCTGAACCCAAAGCTTGGTCGTGATGAACAGCTCCTCACGCGGCACGCCGCTACGCTTGATCGCGCGTCCAACCGCTTCCTCGTTGAGGTAACCGGCCGCGGTGTCGATCAGGCGATAACCAGCCATCAGCGCGTCATATACGGCGTTCTCGCATTCTTCAGCATCTGGCACTTGAAAGACACCAAAGCCGATGATTGGCATTTTCACACCATTGTTCAATGTTACGGTTTGCATTGTAATTCCTCCCAGTGTTCAAATGTATAAAGCAAACGGCACATATCCCGGGAATGGGGCACTGAAGCAGAGACTCCACTTACGTCCGATTTGCATTATACTAAGCCTACCGCCTTCGTGTTATACGAAGTTAAGCTTCAAAACTATTCTGCTGTAATTAATGGTCTGTTGGCGCTTGGCTCGACATATCGTTAAGTTGGGTTACAAAAGCGCCTTCATTCGGGCCTTGATTATCACGAATCATTTTCGCTTGTTCCACTAGAACCTCTTCAGCATCCGTACCGAGTAATCTTATTGTTTCTTCAATGAATGCTTCAAGTGGCATCGCATGCGGATTGTTACTAATATCTCCCATGAGTTCCGTTTGAACCCCAGGTGGTATGATTTCTAATACTTTTACTGTTGTATCTTTAAACAAATAACGTTGTGATAAGGTATAGGAATGGAGCGCTGCTTTGGTCGCCGAATACACCGCAGTCGCTGCGTACGGAATAAACCCGATTGAAGAAGTCGTATTAATGATCACAGCTTCTTCTTTAGACTTCAAATGTTCAATTAATGAAGACGTCATTCGAATTGGTCCAAGCAAGTTTGTTGAGACCGTTGAAACCAGAACCTCTTCGTCAATCACACCCGCAGCCTCATCGAAAAGCATGATGCCAGCGTTATTAAATAAGACATTCAAATCAGGAAAGTCCTGAATAAGTTGCTTAGCGGTTGCCTCAATACTGGAAAGATCCTGTATGTCCAGTTCAACTGCAGACATTCCGGGATTAGCACTAATCACTTCCTCCAGACGCTCTTTTCTTCTACCCGAGATGATTACTTTGTTTCCAAGGTTGTGTAGAGCTTCTGCCAATGCACGTCCAATTCCTGAACCGCCACCTGTAATGAAGATCGTGTTTCCTGTAAGTTTCATTTTAAATTCCTCCAATATTTGGTTTATAATTATTTTGAAATTGTATTACATTGTTCGATGAAATCGGTATTAACTATTAATCTTGCACTTTTAGGTTTCAAAATGGACTAACCACCTTCTAAGCAGTATACTATTACAACAATAGTTGCTTTAGTAGTTCAATTGTATCCGGAACATCATTGAGGAACAACCAACAATGCGGGCCATTTGTTGGTTTAAAAAAAAGGAGTTAGATCCATGGGACTTAAAGTAAGAAATATTCGTACAACTCGAACAAGAGAATCCATTTTTGAGTCACTTTTTGAACTGATGGAAGAAAAAGATTTTGATAAAATCACAATACAAAATTTAACGGAACGGGCCCAAATCAATCGGGCAACTTTCTATGCTCATTTCCAAGATAAATATGAATTGTTGGATGAGATAATTAAAAAATCAGCGGAAGAACTTATTCAACAACATACTAATGGTGTGTGTGCATTTACAAAAGATAATATGATGCAATTAGTATTCGCAGCATTTGAATATCATCAACAAGTCAAAAAGAAATGTCGCCGTAACTATAACAAAATCATTCCTCTACTCTCTTCAAAATTAGTCATTGCACTTAAGCATTATTTGAATCTTTGTATGCAGGAAATATCCTCTGATGAACGTACTTTTTTCGTACAAATCTATGCCAACATAATTAATGAAGCAGTTACTCTGCATACTGCTGAACAAACTAAACTAACAGAACAAAGTATCGCAGAGCATATTGTTCAAATGATACACCTGGACTAATCGAAAAAGTGAGCCGTAGTTAGGTAACAGCTGCTTGAGAAAGCAGCAACAAGCCCATTATGTTTCGTTTCTCTTGCACAGCCAATAGTGCCAACATAGGATCCATAGGGAACATAGAAGACTGTGGTCCTAAGAACCATCAAGCTGGAGTATCAGCGATGAATATCATTTGAAATTTTCCTTTTTCAGCTATTTTGGCCCGCTCCTCTGACTATTTATCAACTTTGTTAATTGATTCAATGCTTAGCCTGCTAAGTATTATCACAAGAGAAACTTATATTAAGTTCCTCTCTAGTTGCTTCAAAGTGTTCTTAAAAGCAGGCGTTCTGCCGGTAAAATGGAATGTAGTAATTTATCTTGCTCCTGTCTCCATTTGAAACCAACTGGCTCCTCTAATTCTTTGCCCTTATCTGTTAAAAAAATCCGCATAACCCTTGCATCCTGTTCATCACGCTTACGGGATAAAAATCCGTTTTTCTCTAGTGACTTAACCATGTTTGTTACCGTAGGTGGTTCACAGTTCAGATGTTCGCATATTTGCACTTGTGTAATACCATCACCTGACCACAACCGGTTAAGCGAATTCTCCTGGCCAACATACAGGTTAAGTTCCCTTAGAGAATCACTGTAATCCCGGCGCATTTGGGAAGAAATTCGATCTAAAGACTGACGAATATCGCAATCAACCTTATCGTTCATAATTTACCACAATATGTAAAGTATATTTAGTGGACTAACTATAACATTGTGAAGTTGAGGTGTCCACATCTCTTAAGGGTATTTATTTGTTGGCATATCCTTGCTTGTTCAAATACTTCACTATTTCTGGCAGAAAAGTTATTGGAAGATGCTCCTGAATGTGCTCACTCCATCCTTTTACTTTTTTCACGGTAAATGGAGCTTTAACTGGACGGCCTCCATAATAATTCAGCATGGTTTCATCATAGACTGCTAATTGCTCTATATCGAATGGCTGATACTGGTTTTCAAATAATACCATGGATTGAGGCAACCGCGGCTTCAGTGCAGGCTTTTCTCCAGACGGAACACCGATACATAGTCCCACCAATGGAATTACATATTTAGGTAAATGCAATAATTCAGATAATTCGTTAATATTTGCTTTCACCCCTCCAATAAATACACCGCCAAGTCCCATGGATTCTGCTGCAGTTAATGCATTTTGCGCCATGAGCCCGGCATCAAGTGAACCGATCAGAAGAAAATCAATATATTCGAGATCAACATCCGGGGCAATTTGATGGTTTCTGTTGAAATCCGAACAGAAGATCCAAAACTCTGCTGCTTCTTCTATATAAGGCTGATTGACACAGAGCTGCATCACTTTTTTACGAAGTTCCGAATTTGTGATTCTAATGATTGAAACGGCCTGAAAATGACTGAAGGAAGAGGTTTGATTAGCTGCCTTAAAGATTGCCTCAAGTTGCTCCTCTGTCAGGTGTTGATTCGTATAAGAACGAACGGAGGTATGGCTTTGAAGCAATTTAAGCGTAGAATTCATTGGATTGGTCCCCTTTGCTAGTTATGTTACAATGATTATTAGCTTGTTAACTATAATGCTGATGTTTTATCTCACATATACTTACTAATTCGTAGGATTTCATCGACTTGGATCAGATCAATCATAGGAAAAGGTACAGATATTACCGATCAAGACTGGGCTGGGCATCTGGAATAGCTAGAAAAATTTCCCCCGTTTACTTCTTCTGCACATACTCCACTAATTCCCTTGGGGTTCACCATCCCATATCTCAACGGTTCATTGCCTTTACATTCCTTCGTTATAACCTATGCTCACGATACTCTGGACTGAATATTCTGTCAAAAAAGCGGTTCCAGGCGATCTCTTTTCTGATAGTCAACCATCCAACCTGGGTATTCAGGAGGCAGTGTACTCACTTCGTCAAGGTGCTGAATTTCATCATCCGTCAGTTCTAAATTTGCGGCTTCCAGATTTTCTTCCAACTGTTCCAATCGTTTCGCGCCAACAAGAACAGAGGTTACAACTGGTCTTGTCATCAGCCAAGCGAGCGCTACACTTGCTATACTTGTCCCATGTGCTTCAGCGATCGGTTTTATCTTATCAATGATATTCCAAGCTCGCTCTTTATCTACAATCGGGAAATCAACCGCAGAGCGGCGCGAATCCTCTGCCTTTTGATTGTGTCGATCGTAACGCCCTGACAGCAGACCGCCAGCAAGCGGACCCCACACCAGAAGTCCCATCTTCTTTGCTTCCATCAAAGGCGCCAACTCTCGTTCAACATCGCGGCTGGCAAGAGAATAATACCCCTGAACCGTTTCAAAGCGAGCCAGATTTTTGCGTTCAGAAATACCAAGAGCATCAGCAATTTTCCAAGCATGCCAGTTCGATACGCCAATATATCGTACCTTACCCTGTGTTACCAGATCATTTAAAGCACCTAAAGTTTCTTCTACAGGTGTCAAGAAATCATCGGCGTGAATCTGATACAAATCGATATAATCCATCTTCAATCTCTTTAAACTTGCTTCCACTGCATTCATAATATGTCCTCTTGAAGCACCGACATCGTTACGTCCCATACCTGTTCGTCCGGCGGCTTTGCTAGCAATTACAACTTCCTCCCGCGCAATACCAAGATTGCGGAAGGATTGTCCAAGAATAATTTCACTTTCACCTTCTGCATAATTATCAGCAGTATCAAAGAAATTAATCCCGATATCGACACTCTTTTTTATCATCTTGTCGGCTTCTTCCTGCCCAACTAAACCGAGAATTTTATGGTTATCCTTTCCACTCGTGAACGTCATTGTGCCTAATGCAAGTTGTGAAACTAAAAGTCCTGTATTTCCAAGCTGCTTATACTTCATTCTGTATATCCTCCTTAATATTGGGCATTTTATAGCATGACAATCATACTCGCTTTGCAATCAGCATGTAACTGTCCGCTACATCCGTTATTATGTGCCTCTTCTTTTTTATAGATAGTCATAAAAGCATGGTGAATACGTGTAAATGAACTTTCATATTTAATGCATATTCATGCTCTCTACTGTTCCGCGGTTGATAACGGAGCGGCGCACGAAAAAACCAATAATAAAGCCAATAACAGCAATTAAAAGCAAAATCCAAAACACGTTTTGCACCCCCGCAGTTATCGCATTTGCGATTTCATTCGGCATTGTTGGTGTAGATGAGGTAGCTAAATACTTATTCTTTCCACCTGTTAAAATACTAATCGCTACAGCTGTTCCCATAGCCCCAACGACTTGCATCAACGTGTTCAGGGCAGCTGAACCGTGTGGATATAATTCAGGTGGCAGTGAGTTTAAGGCATTTGTTTGTGAGGCTGGCCAAATGAGTCCAATCCCTCCCGCTAGAACCATATGCAATGCAATAATTAATCCAACTGATGAAGCTGGCGTTAATGTTGTGAAGAACCATAAAACCAACATTATAATGACTAAACCTGGCATTATAACCCATTTCGGTCCATACTTATCGGATAAGCGCCCTGCAACCATCTGGAAAATACCATTTAGTGCACTACCCGGCAATAATATCAAGCCTGTAACAAATACAGATAGCCCTGCCCCTGTTTGCAAGAACATTGGCAACACAATCATTGTCGTCATAAAAATTACTATACACATCATCACAAGGAAAACCCCGATAACGAACATCGGATATTTGAATACACGTAAATTTAGTAACGGCTGATCCTTATTTTGTCGCAATACAAACAAGATAAGTGCAATCACACCAACAATAATCAACGTAAGAGCGACGGAACTCCCCCCCCCATGGCCTCCTTCACCAGCTTGACCAAAACCAAATACGATACCTCCGAAACCAATCGTTGATAAAACTGCTGAAAGAACATCAATACGTTGCTTACTTACTTCTGTTACATTTTCTAAATACTTCATCCCAAACAACATACCAATCACTATTAATGGTAGTAAGATCCAGAAAATAAAGTGCCAAGATAAATACTGGATTATCATCCCACTAATCGCTGGCCCCAGTGCTGGTGCAAACGATAAAACTAACCCCATATAGCCCATCGCTGCGCCTCGCTTTTCTGGAGGGAAAATCACAAGCAATGTGTTAAACATGAGCGGTAATAATAACCCCATACCAATTGCCTGTATAACACGTGCAAACATGAGCATTTCAAAGTTTAAGGATACAGCCGCTAAGAATGTACCTGCCGTTAAACCAGCTGTTGACACGATAAAAAGTTGTCTTGTTGTATACATTTGCAATAATAGACCAGTGAACGGCATTAGAATACCAAGTGTTAGTAAGTAACCTGTTGTCAACCATTGCGCTGTAGCGGCATTAATTTGGAACACTTCCATTAAATTAGTTATTGCTATGTTAAGAGCGGTCTCGCTAAACATGCCAACAAAACCGCAGATAAGCAGCGATGCCAAGATGGCACGTGTATTGTATTGCTTCTTCATTTCACTATCTCCTTCAAAATCAATATAATCGTTTATTTTTTTGCCCTACCTGCAGCATAATGATGGTCGTCAGGCTTTATCTTTTGTATACCTATTTTCCGGGAAAGGAAGACCTAAATTACCTCTCAACGTGCGGGATTCATATTCTCTTCGGAATATTCCTTTTTCCTGCAGGATCGGTACGACCAAATCAATAAAATCATCAATTCCCGAAGGAAGTTCTTGTCTTAGAAGCAATACGTCCATTGCACCCGTTTGATGCCAATGTTCAATCCTATCGGCTACGGACTGTGCTGATCCGAAAAATGTGGGTTTAGGAGTACGGTATCCTGGGGGCGATAACCTTTGTAACCCCAAAAACTTTTCATTCGCCTCAGTTTCTGTTCTTCCAACGATGATGTGTTGTGATGGCATAATCAACAGGTCTTCCGGAGCTCGTCCTGCAAGGACTGCTCTTCTTCTCAGTTCCTCACTAAATTGCTTGGCGTAGTTGTAATCATCCCCATTTATGAACACACCTTCAGCATGTTTAGATGCGATATTCATAAACGCTTCAGACGTACCCGCTTGAAAGATGACGGGTCTTCCTTGTGGGGAACGACTAATATTTAGCGGACCGTCAACAGAAAAGTACTTGCCCCTGTAATTCAGTTGGTGCATCTTTCTTGGATTGAGGAAGATGCCACTCTCTTTATCACGAATAAATGCATCATCTTCATAGGAATCCCACAGGCCTTCTACAATTTCGATAAACTCTTTATTCAAAGGGTATAAATCATCTTTAGACAAATGCCTTCTGCTGTAGTTAGCCAACCCCCCAGGATTAGAAGTAACAGCATTCCATGCCGCTCGCCCGTTACTAATTTTATCGAGAGATGCCATCTGTCTAGCCACTGTAAATGGATCAGCGTAAGACGTGGCTATAGTCGCAGCAAGCCCGATGTGGCTAGTGGCCATGCTTAGTGCAGATAGTATCGTTACACCTTCAAACATACTTAGAAAATGCGGGATATTTCCAGGCCCTATATGGCTTACATCTGCTAAAAAAACCATATCGAACTTGCCTTCTTCTGCCCGTTTCGCCGTCTTGACATAAAAATCTGCACTTTCGCTTGCATTGGCAGGCATGTTAGGGTGGCGCCATGCCGAGTAACTCCAACCAACACCTTCAACTATAACGCCGATCTTAAGCTGTTTTTCACTTTTCATTTTTGCTCCTCTTTTCTGTAAAGATCAAACTCACTAGCCAATAACTCAATGGCATTTAATCGCGTAGCCTGTTCGGGGTGAAAATCGGCGATCATAATTTCGTCCGCCCAAGCTTCATTTGCTTTATCTATTAGCCTTTTGGCCACATTTTCAATACTTCCGATTACAAATCGTTCACGGTTGTATTCCCTGGCTCATTCTTCTGCATGTGAATTGAATGCACATGGGATGCTGCTTCTTCTAAGGTGGGGAAAGAAATATCAACCGATCCAGTAGCTATCCTTGCCCACATGAGTTCTAATGGACCGCTCAAGTCGTCATGAATATATATCTCCTTTATCCGTTTGTATGAAAAACACAAAGATCATTAGCCCACTAACTAATTATATAAAATTTTAAATGATAATTTAGTTAGTGTGCTAAATAAATATTTAGCCTACTAACTAATATTCGGGAAATGGAGAGTCCTTAAAACAAATTACTCTCCATTTGCTTCATAAGCCGTCGTAAGAGGAGTCGTTCATCCATTGAAATCGATTTTAGCAACTTTTCTTGATGCTTTTCCCATATAATACGAACGGGATCCTTAAGTGCCTTTCCTTTGTCGGTTAGAAAGATACGCATAGCTCGTGCATCTTTCTCATCACGCTTACGGTAAATGAATCCATTTTGTTCAAGTGACTTAACCATATTAGTTATGGTAGGAGGTTCACAATTCAAATGTTCGCTTAGCTGCATTTGTGTTACTCCATCATCTAAGAATAAACGGTAGAGCAGATTATCTTGTCCGACATGCAGGTTTAGCTCCCTAAGACTTTCGCCGTAATCTCTTCTCATTCTTGCCGAAAGTTTATCGAACAGCTCACGGATCTCACAGTCAATTTCTTTCTCCATGTTGCTCTCCCAACCTTTATTATTAAAATGTTTAGCAGGCTAAATATATCACAGGTGTAGTTCAGCCGTCAACTATCGTTCGTCCGTAAGAGAAAACCATACCCATTATTTATATATTATTGTTATTCCTTGTAGTTCCGATTCATTTATAATTTTCAGTAGGAATTGGATTGAGTTAACTATCTGAGTGGAGGGTACAAGTGTAACATATCGTATTTTCGAAAAAGCGTAGATGTATCCGTACGATTCGCAGAATGGAAGCGCGTTAGTCAATGAAACAGCGACAGTCTAGGTCTTTAATAAAAGTCGCATAATATGCAGGCGTGTTGATTACCCATATTATGGGATGACAAAAACACCTAGATGACCTTTACGCCTGAGCAGACTAAACTGAACTTGCCACTCCAGCGGAAGATTAAATATACGCCAGTACTGCATAAATTCCCAAAGAGTCAGCCCAGCAAAGACTGGTACCTTCGGATGAATTTCATCAAAAATGTACTTCAAAAGCACATACGCGGCAAGGGCCACAAACAATTGGTTATATACTGCATTTTCGGTGGTTCCAAAGAGACAAGGGACATTCAAATGCTGTTTCACCCAGCGGAAAAAGACTTCAATCTCCCAGCGTGCTTTGTAAATTTCAGCAATCACATGAGCGGACTCTTTCCTCAAATCGGTCACGACCCGTACGACTTCACCCCGGTCATTTTCAAATTCAACGACGCGGTGGCGTTGGATGGATTGGTGTTTCCCTTGACCGATATAACAGGTAATATCGCGTACAATTTTGGTGTCTCCCTCCGCCGATCGCTGAAGCTTTCGCGGCATCACCAAATGGAGATTATCTTTCAGACGAATCACAAAGGACTGACCTTGCTGCACATATTGATCCAATCGACCGATTTTTCCATACGCTCGATCCTGGACTAAAAGGTAGTCCTTATCGGCCAAGACTTCTCCAAATGGAGCGTCATTGCGCCGGGCAATCGATTCGACCACATTCACGGGTGAATGCTGTCCATGCGAAAAAGCGACATGCAGCTTAATGCCTCCTCTGAATTTTTTATACGGAGCCCAAGACATGCGGGAGTTTGCCGCCGTAATCGTCGTAGAGTCAATGAGCAGAAGATCTTTAGGCAGATTCAGGTGCCTCCGGGTTTGCCGGTTACATTTCTGGACGAGCATTTGAAACAAACGTTTGAAAATATCGTAAGGAACTTCACCGGCTTTGCCAGAAAGGGTGGAGTAATGAACCTTGGGTAAATCGTAGTTCGAGCCCACACGGGCACTTTGACGAAAGCCATCCCATTGGTGGTAGCAGGCTTGGACAAAGTAGTCGAACAACACACCGACGGTCATTTTGGTGCCGGTATCCTCGTAGTCCTCGGTTTGCCCGGTCACCATTTCGACTTCTTCCGGAGTTAATACTTGTTTGAACACGGCCAAGAATGGGGTATTATTATTCATGAGGTCGCCTCATTTCGGTTTGGTTTGGTCGTACTTACCATTACCCGAAATGGCGGCCTTTTTTGTCCCTTTTTTTGGGAAATAAACACGCTTACATAATATGCGACTTTTATTATTTGCAGATTCGATTGAGCGTTGTTCTTGATTTAATCACTTCTTATCACTTCATGCTGCGTGCGAACTTTCAATCGTATGCCTCCACAGGATCAACGCGCTGCGAATCGGCCATATTCGCAACTGCCCGGTACAGATTTGGCGGATATTCGGCGATTCGTTGGCATAAGTACAAGTACCACTCATGGCCATAGGTCAAATAAATCTGAACCGGATAACCTGCTGATTTCAGCCTGCTGCCAAGCTCCGGTCGGATGCCGTACAGCATCTCCAGCTTCGCGCCACGCACCGTCAATAGACCTCGCTGTATCGCTTCCTCTATGATGCGCTCATCATGCGTAGCAACTGAAACCCGGTGTCCGTCTCCGAGCGCCTTTCCCACTAGCTGCAAATATCGCTCATTCAGCGGATTCGGATCGGGATATCGCGACCTTACCCAACTCCTGATAGGCACCTTTCACGATACGTATCCGACCTGGCGAAGCTGATAGCGCGGCAAAATCATTCGGCGTCCGATGTAAATGCTCCTGAAGCGTAATGCCGATATTCTGATACCTGGACGCGGCCCGATTGTAAACCTCGAGGATCTGCTCTGTCTTAGCGGACTCTTCCATGCTGATGAACAGCTCCAATTCTGTTTCCAGCGTTTGGCTAAGTTCGTATAAGCAAGCTCGGTATCCAGCATCAGTCCGATATGCGACAAATCGAAGGATACGCGGGCGGATGCCCCCTATTGACCGAGATCATCGATTAGCGCTATTATTTCCTCAACGGCCGCCTCGCATTCCTCGGCATTTACCGTATTCTCGCCAATGTACTCTAGCGAAATGGCATAGCCTTGGCAGTAAAGCCTCTGACCCGCTTCGAGCCCGTCAATACGGGATTCGCCTGTTACATACTGTAAAGCGGCCTTTTTCAAGAGCACATATAGGAATGGTGATTGCTCCACATAAGCCTTGATATCCATTCGTCTGGCGACCGACTTTAATGCGTCTGCCGCTTGTTGTTCCCAATCATTGTTAGTGCATATTACGTTTCCCCCTTCTACAAGTACTTCAAGTGTACTTGCACAGAAGGACGCAATCTTGTAAAAAATTGCTCATCTAAATCGACATCGCATATTGCCTAGGCGTTGATCCTACAATTTTCGAGAAAGCCTTTGTAAAATGGCTTTGGTCATAATAACCTGCCTCCGCCATCGGTACCCTTACGGTCGTTCCAGGCCACCACCTCCTCTAGTTCCTTCTTATCACTCACATAGCTAAAGGTGAAATCCTGCGAATTCATGAGCCTGCGTGAGAAAACCAAATCATTTCGAGGGAGCTTAATGATGCATCGTCAGTCTAATACGTTATTTTCTCAGTCTAGAACTTTATTGTCTTTTGGAACATGTGTTATTTGATAATTATCAAATCGGCAATGGGACTATGTTCTTGTCCACCGACATTAACGACACAACAACATGTTTGTGAACAAGAACATAGTCCCTTGTGAAAGAACTTAGTCCCATTGCCGAAAGCCCCTATTCTAGCAATAAAAAAACAACTCAATTGGAGTTGTTTTTAATAATCATGCTTCTTAATATAAGAACTTACGTAATTAATCAGTTGATAATTTTTTGGATAATCCATGGATATCCTTGCCGGCACATATGATTTCATTTTTGAAATAGAAAAAACATCAGACTAAATCGATATGACCATTGTTCTTGAATCCACTCCAATGTATCTTTATTTACCTAATTCCCCTTCCATCATACTTGGCTCAAGGCATACAGACATTACGCTGCGATCCAAAGACCAGCCATGCAAAATAACTACCGGGAATCCTTCACCTACAATTTTGCAGTTAATGGACAATGAAATACACAGCCTTTCCCGTTGTTGGGTTGATTACGACACTCCATCCATCAAGTCAACAGCTAACTCTCGCTTGCCCGGAAGAAACAGCTGCTTGGATCACTGCAGCCCTCACTCTCTCAACGACGTGTCTGTCCAGCACTGCAGGAAATGGTGTATCCGGTGGTGTCCTTCATCTCCATGAGAGAATGCCCAATCTCCAACAAGCGGTCCCTGTACCAGGCATGTCAATAAAAAATAATGACAAAATCGTAATCTTTTTTTAATAAACGGCTTGTAAGCCTTGAAGGAGAAGTGAAATCGCAGTCATTAACAATTAATGTTAATAAATTCTGTGTTAGAGTTGAATCAGACAATTAACCAGACTGCAACAACAGGAGGTAACATATGAATACCACTCACGGCACAAGACGTTTACGCAACTTAAGTATCGTAGTCAGCTTAGGCGTGGTCTTGCTTACTGGCGCAACCGGCTTGACCGGCAGCAGCAGTACAGCATATGCGGCAACAAGTACATCTGCCTTAGACTCCGCATCTACGAGCGTTGCCGATCAGGTCATTGCAACAGGATTGAAATATCAGGGCGTCCGCTATGAATACGGTGCAGAGTCAGGGGATTCGAGTTCTTTTGACTGCTCTTCATTCACGCAGTTTATTTTCGAACAAAATGGAATCACACTCCCCCGTTCTTCCAAAGACCAGTCTACAACTGGAACATTTGTGCCAAGAAATGAGCTTCAGCCTGGCGATCTTGTATTTTTCTATTCTCCGATTCACCATGTAGCTGTATATATGGGCAACGGTAAAATACTTCATACGTACGGAGAAGATGGAGTGACCATTACTGCTCTGGATACAGGCTGGTGGGATTCACATTATAAAACAGCACGCCGTGTATTACCTGCTAACGGACAAGCTGTTTCAGATAGCGGATCTGCTACTCCGGACACACTCTCCCCAGCTTCTCCCTCCGCTGATTCGTCTCAGGATCAGACGATCGGTGATGCTTGGGATTGGCTTAACAGTATTAAATAAGCTACTTAATCATAAGAAAAATGAAGTTATCTTAAATGATGGAGTATGCGGTTTTACTATAAAATGAAAACTCCTTAACCGTGTACTTGGTGAGGGAGTTTTTAGTGTTATTATTACAAGCAACGGAGGACCCACGGTTTGTTTACGTAGTAGTTGTTCGATGGCAGCACCTATTAAAGGCCGCTTTCGTTCGTATAAGATCTGCCAAGCGGCACATTAAGAGTTATAATACCACGACCTGCAATATTTATAATTTGTCATTGGGACATTCTATTTCGTGACGATGACTAGCATTTCAGCGCTGCGGGTAATTCCGCTGTGTTCACAAGCTCGGCCACATAAGTGTAGCTGCCCGGCGTTCTGCCGCTGATTGCGGTCTCGGCAGATTGGGCTGATTCCCCTGATTGTGAACGCAATAACCACTATAAATTTGAACGGTATCGTTGAATTTGGAAGATTCAATATAACGCTGTAAATTCTCAACTCCCGCATCTTTAGTTGTATCCTAAGCGTCAAATGAGACCCCGCGGGTAAACTCATTAATCTCCATAAATCCTGACTCTGGCTGAAGGATTAGTCTGCCGTTGACTGAAAGGCGGGTGAAGCTGATATTGTTGATCGTCCGTTCTTCATCATAGCCAAAGATTTGGCTTGGATGACTGGTGTCGCCATTGTAAGTGATATCCTCAAAGCTGATATTCTCGATCCGGAAGCCTGGTACGGGATTATAGTCTTTGTTCCATATTACTCTTAGGTCGATGAGACGGCCCAGCTCAATATTCTCGACACGGATGTTGCGGTAGACCACATTCCGGACCGAATTATTATCACCTGCGTTGATAGCCAGCGCTCCCATATAATTCGGCTGCGGTTCATGGTGCTCCAGAATGTCGATGTTCTCAAATAGAATATCTTCAATAGTGTCTCCATTCTCCCGATGGTTCCCGTGGGTTCCGATCATCAGGGGATGAGCGACATCTGCCCAGAATACAGAGTTCCGCACGCTAATATGGCTGGTATCACCATAGTAATCCCACCGTGAGCCGTATATGGCTATACAATCATCTGAAGTACGCAGAAACACATCGTCGATATCAATATGCGAGCAAGACATCATATCAATGCCGTCGGACCAGCCCCGGGTACTGAATGATTTGAAATTCTGGATATGCACATGCTGGGATTGTCCCAAATAAATACTGTAATGCGGAGGATCCAGCGTAATAATCCCTTCAACCGAGATATTCTCCGAGAAGACGATGCGGATTCCGCGGAATGCCGAGAAGCGGTGAAAGTCAGACAAGTAGAGAATGCCTCTGCCGCGTATCGAGACATTCTTCACATGGTCACAGACCATTGAACCGACAACAATTGCCCCGCCGGCAATATAGACGGTCGTGTCCGAAGGAATCTGAAGCAGCGTCTGCTCCAAATAATGCATCCCCGGAGCGAAATAGATTGTATCCGGCAGGTTGCCACCGTCCACCTTAGGTGTTGCCAGCAGGCGGTAAATATCCTCCGTACGGTGGATGGCCGGCTTAAGCAGGAGAACATGATCTTGCACCGGGTCCGGCGTATCCGTCTCAATTGGATTTGCGAACAGATGAAGATTGCTGAACCGCTCCCCGTTGATCTCTACCGATAACTTCAGAGGCCGGTCTAGGGTGAAGGAAAGTGTCTTCTCAGTATGTTCAAAAGAGAGGTTAGCCGACAGCGGACGAATAACCGCTTCCTGAATGCTCTGCTTCAGGCTCTCGATCCGTACTTCTACCCTTCCGCTCATATCAAAATAGGCCATAGAAGCCTGCCGCACATGGTGCATATCTACTTTAGCCTCGTACACAAACAGCTGCTCCCAAGCTTGTCCTGGATTCCTGACATACACCGCAAAGTCATCTGTGTTAATGGCCCCACCCGGTGCACTATAAACAATCGTCTTATTCATTTTTCCTCCATGTCGATGTTGTAGTTAATGATCAGAAACATTAGTACTCCACAATTTCTTGCTTAAAGACCGTGCAGTTCTCGATAATATACGGCGCTCTTGTATCTTTATTAATAGCGTGAAGCTTTATCCCTTCCAGTGTCAGCCGCTCCACATTGCGGATATCCATAAACGCCGCCCGGCTCCAGGTTGGATAATAGTTCTCGGATACTTGTTCCGGATGGTTATACCGCATGTCCCATACCTTGGGATAAGCCGGGGGGATGTCTTCTTTATCAACGCCTCCGATAAAGGTATACGTAATATTCCTTAAGGTTACATCGCGGATGGGATAACTGTCGCAGGCATCAATCCGGATTCCGTTGAAGGATGGAGAGCCCATTACATCGTCAGTGAAACGGTAATGGGTATGCTGCATCTCCTCGTCGTCCGTCGCCGTAATATCCGCCAGCGTAATCCGCTCCATGGTCCCGATTTCCGGCATAACCTCAAGACCGAGCGAAGAACCGATTACTTCCAGCCGGTTGTTCAGGATCATAAAGACCGGACGGGTTACATTCCGCATGACCAGGCCCTGGGCTACAATGTCGGTAATGCTGCCGCCCTCTGTGCACTCCAGCTTGATTCCTTCACGCCATACATTCTCAAATGTACAGTTGTGGATGGTGACACCATAGATATCGCCTACAGATTTCAGGCCGATGCGGATTCCGGCGCAGATAGAAGTGAAATGACAATTGACAATATGCACATTCTTCATCGGATACTCTTTGCTGCTGGCTTGTAAACAAAGATTGTCGTCGGTACCTAGTATTTTGCAATTGGAGATAAACACATTTTTACAACCATCATAATCGAGGCCGTCCCCGTTATATCTTCTTTCATTACGAATGTCCAAATCCTCGCACCATATATTCTCACTGTCCAAAAAAGCCGTTGTCCATGCCGTCGAATTATAGAGCCGCAGTCCCTTGACCTGAATGTTCATACAGCGCAGAAACCTCATCATCATCGGACGATAAATGCTGCCCTCATTCGGGAAGCTCTCCGCATTGCCGTTTATTTCACCTTGGCCGATTACCCCAATATTCACCGCATTCTCGGCATAAATAAAGCATTTATCCATGTCCTGTTCATTGATGTAACGGTTATAATGCGTTCCGTCCGGGTAGTCACTGATATCCGGATTGGCCAGCAGCACAGCAGACGGGTTCACCTGTAAATACACATTGGATTTCAGAAAAATGGTTCCCGAGACAAATGTACCGCCCGCAAGCACCACGGTTCCGCCGCCCGCCTCAAAGCAAACATCAATCGCTTTCTGGATTGCTGCCGTATCCACGGCAATGCCGTCGGCCACAGCGCCATATTCTTTCGGATCAAAACTATCCTTCATTATTAGCTCCTCCAATTATCTCGATGAAAACGATCATTAATCAAGCTTCGTGATAAGTGCTTCTCCGTCCTTTGTCTGATTGAAGCCTCTCAGTTCGGCCTTCAATTTGGCCATGGACCGGCCTAGCTCTTCCTTCTTCTCCCCGCTGTATTCGCCAATTCCCGATCCTATCACAGCTTGCTGCGGGCAGTTGTGATCGAAAGGACTTGTTAAATGGCGGTCTCTCTCAAAATACCGGTGCGGACCATAAGCATTGAAGGTGCTTGGCACAAGCGATACCATCAGATCATGGTCTCCGCCAGCCAATCATAGGAATATCTGCCGCTAATCTCATGTACGCCAGGGAATAGGTCTGAGGACAATTGATTGGCAGCATTCTCCGCTTCATAAATCTTCCGGATGTCTTCCACACTTTGCAAAAAACCTTGCTTCGGAAAAATAGGATCATGTTCGCCGGACTCCAGGAATAAGGCTCTTGGAGCAATTAGACCGATCCATTCCGGCAATTCTGCATAGAGCAATATGTCCGGAATATGGTTACAGATACAATGATCGACGGCAATGATGCTCTCCTTGAACGTGCTCGTGAAGCCGGTAAGCACGACAGCCTTTAACCGCTCATCCAACGCGGCAGTGATATAGGAGATTAATCCGCCGCCGGAAAAGCCCATGATTCCCAACCGTTCCGCGTCAACCTCCGGCCGCGAGGCTAAATAGTCCAATACCAGCCTCGTTTCCATTACACGTAATCCGGTCAATGTTTTGCCTAACATCAGTAATTGTGTGGACATCTTATAACATGAGCTTGGAGCCAGGCCATCTTCCGTCAAGTCAGCTTCAAGCAAGCGTTCTCCGAAACCAACGATATCCGGGGCAATCACAAGCAGTCCCCGTTTCACTAATTGCAAGGCGAAATGCTGATGAATTCCCGGAGGATTCTCATCGACAGTTCCATCGAAGTTCAAACCGACAATCTCTCTGCTTCCATAACCATGCCCATGGACCGCTAACACAGCAGGAATTGTAGTCTGTTCATAGCCATCTGGAATTAGGACATAAGCGGTAAAGGACAACCCAGAGACAGCAGACAGCTCCACCCGCTCCCGCACATAACCGTCACACACAACACGTTCAATAATATAGCTTCGCATTTACCGCTAGGCTCAAAGCTTCCGATTAACCGTTCCAGGGTCTCCTTCAGATAAATCTTCCGTTCTGAAGGCAACATCTGTAGGCGCTCTTGCTCAATCCTCTTCAGGCTACTGATATATAACTGCTTCAATAACGAATCTGCTCTCCACGTCATGGTTATTCCCGCTTTCAATAATTGGAATGGATATTGCTATTGACCGCTATTTCTTCAAGAAGAATGCGGATGCTTGGAACGGACCGGTCATTTGCACCTTCAGCAAGCCATCTGAGAGTTCCGTGTTTAAGGGGGCCGCTGCGTACATGGATGTGATCGTGAAAACTTCACTTCCACTACCTGGCCGTCATAATGGAACAGAGATGTTGTTTCCGCACCACGCATCGTTCGTCCCTGCGAGAAGCCGTTCGGATAGTTGTCTCCGTTGAAAGAATCTGCATCAAGTTCTACCTCCGTTCCCATTGTGCTAAATGATGCTCTTTATATCGCTTAATTGTATTCCCGAGCGTGTATTAAAAGTTTCTGCAAATTCACCTGAAATGTTTATATTTTGTCATACACTTTAGCTGACCGGCAGCCGGTGCGTCAGCACGGGAACTCATAAAAAAGAGACCACCAGACTTAATGGTAGCTGATGGCCTCACCGTTGTTTCAGATATAAGCTTCCCAAATTTATTGCAAAGTCAAATACAGAAGATTCACGCTTGTGCTGGAGCTGGCCCCTTTAAAAACAACATAGATCATATAGTTTCCGGTCACATTGCCTCCTGCCGACCCTGAAGTGGTGAGAATGTTACCGGAGATCGCTGTAGTCGTGTATGTGGTCAAGCTTCCGGTATTAGTGACAGGGATCGTGGCCAGTAATGTCCCCCGTCGTAACCGTTCTTGTCGGCCGCATACACCGGGTTATTCACATACTTGGATAAATACGTATATTCACTGGCTGCGGCAGCAGAGGAGAATTTGTAATAATTATAAGCTGACGCATACATATTCTCCGCAGCTTTTCCTCTGTCATAGGTGGTTATCCCGCTATCGCTGTGATGATTCCATGGATAGGCGGTTACGTAAGCATCTACTTCATAGCCCAGATTATATTGAGCGCTGAAATTTGTTGCCTTTAATAAGAGACGGTTATTAAATTCATACAGGCTGTTATCGCCCTGATTCCATGCAATTTGTGCCACGTTAATGAAGGCGGACAGATTTACCAGCGCATGTGCCTGATCCCGGTCGCTCTCCTTGCTCTGCCCCGTAGTGGCATTGTAATTGTACAATAGGCTATACCCGTTCGCCCCCTGGCTCTTATCCGGTTTTTTCTGCCAAGACTCAGCTCCCTGATTGGTGTAGTAGGCTGTGCTGTTTGCTTTGAAATCGCTCTTCACCAGATTATACAGCGTCGTATCCTCGGCAAATACGGCGTAAGCCATAGAACCCTCCCGCAGAATGGCTGCGTGACCATGGGTAATGTTATCCATATCATAGGTTGCAAGCACCGCCGCATTGGATAACAGCTGATACATACTTATGGCTGTGCCGCCCGTATTCTTGTTAAACATTGCGATCAACGAAGCTGTGTCTGCTGCGGACCATCCGCTATAGCCATATCTGAGCAGCTCTGCAGCAGCGCTGAACTTAAAAGCAACAACCCCTACGTCAAGATTAGTATCATACACGGAGCCGGTATCACCGCTGGTGCCAACTCCTGTAAAGATCGACGCATATTTCATCATGATCGTCCGTGATCCTGCGGCATAAGTGGCATCACCGGTGATGGTATACATCAAGGCCAGATTATAGACCTTGGTAGCAGCTAGGCGCATTTCATTCCATCCGCCGCTGTTGTTGTGTGTTATAGCCGTAAGGGTATAATCCCCGGCCGATATAGTGCCGTAGGAGGCAACCGTACTCTGAAGTGCCGTATAGGTTGAGTACCATGGCTCGGCATGGCTGGCTACCTTATCCTTCATAGTTTGGATGCCAGCAGCATTCTGCAAAATCCCGGGATGTATAAAGGCTGCGGCGGCAGTGATCTCTTCACTGGCTGACTCAGCAGCTGCCAAACGGACAGTGCCAAGAGATATACTGGAAAAGCCAAGAAGTAAGATTGCTGCCATACAAACAGAAAACGATCGTTTCTTCTTCAAATAAAAACCTCCTCAAATGAAGTAGCTGAAAGCACAGGATAGCGCTTTCAAACAAGAAAATCGCCATTGCCATCGAGGAACGGCAAAGCGAAACAGCACGGCAGCTAATGGAAAGCCATATTCAGAGTATGCTGACAACGCTTAAGCAGTAGATTCAACCCTGAGTTTCCTGATAATGAGAATTCGGTAGCCCTCTTGATTTCAGAATAAGGACGCCGGGCTTCTTCCCGGCGTCCTTATTGAGGGCATGCTGTTAGATTTATGCTAACATGAACATTTTGAATGTTTTAAGTACCACTGTATGCATTTTTTTGAATGATTTTGAACTCTAGAAGTGCCTCTTCCAAAGTTCGTTTCGATTTCTCCTTCAAGTGTGAGAATCGATCGAATGCAGAAAACAGATGATGTTCCCCTTGCATTACAATGGATTCCACTCGCGGAATCCAGTTATGCTTCTCTGCTTCAATGAAATGTTCAACCACTTCGTGTGCATTCAAGGTTCCTTCCCCTTCATTATTTTGCACCCATGCTTCTGACAGACCAGATAAGAAACGCTCCAGAGTTTCTGGTGTGCGCTCTAAAATATCAATAGCTTCATGTAAACAGAAATTAATATTAATGCAACCCTCCGATTCGTGAGAGCAACAAAGCATGAATATTTTAATTTACAAAAATTTGTCCCAGTCATGGCCCTCCGGAAATTGTCGGGTTAAAGAAGATTTCAGCCATGCTTTTTCTTGTGGCAGAAGTGTCGGCAGCATTGTTTGGAAATCATTAATATCCTTCTCCCGTACTTTCGAACCGCCTGCTTTATAGAGAAGTTGGATTTCGGGTCTCAAATAAGGTATTCCTTCAACAGTTTTCAAAATAATTTCAGCCATTGGCCTTCTAATTGATTTATCTCTCTTATAAGTCCATGAATTTTCTTCGGTATCAATGATCATAAGTTGAAAAGCCCAAGGCGAATCGTCGCTCTTACTAACCCATACATCATTTGTCGAGTTCAAATATTCTCCATCTTCCCAAAGACTAAGCTTACCATCTTCAGCCCTGTACAACATCCAATCACGCATTAAATACTGATAAGCGATTAATTGCTCTTCACGAGTAATAATAACATCAATATCACTATGTTCCCTGGTTTGTTTATGTAGATGCAAGTCTAATGCCCAGCCCCCGGCAATACACCAATGTATCGGAATGACAGAAAAAAGTTTATTTATTTCCGACACAGTTAATGGCATCCAATTACTTATATCCGTCCTCAAACCGATCCCTCCCATTAAAGTTCACCGTGCTTTTCGCAACGGCATTTTTATAAGACTGATGTTGAAAAGTTGGCAAATTCCCGCAGAAATTCTAATTGATTGTCCGATTTGTTTGTCATTACAACAATTCTGTATTAGTTTTTACCGGCCGGTATGAATTAACATATAAGAATTATCTTCGAAAGTATAGACTGATAATGGAAGGTAATTTATAACATTGATATCAGGAAGCCAATTTTAGGCGTCTTCTATTTAGTAACCTCAAAAAAATAACAGACACCAAACGGTGTCTGCTTCCTTTTGCATATCTCAATTACTCACAGTGGAATCCCAGCATTCCGATCAACTTGAAGAAGCTATTCTTACTCCCACTGGACCCCAAGCGAAATCGCGGAGGAAGCCATCAAGCGCGGAGTGGTTTTATATGCCGTTTGGCAGCTATTAAACTATAATCCTTATTCAAAATCCCAAAGATTCACCAACGAGGATAACCTTTATTCTCCCCGCCGGTTTACACATTCTTGTTTGGACGATATAAGAACAGATACAATCATCTGTTTTACAATCTCCGCAAGCACCATTGACCAGGCAGGGCGTTTTTTGCGGCGAATTTAAAAATGGGCTGGACGAACACGAACAGCGGTATACATTAATGGGGGCCGCATATGTTCTGGCTCTTATAACTGCGTCTTCAGCGGTCTTGCAGACCTTATTCATCCCAACGATAGCAATAACACTTTTCGGTCCAAAGGTAATTGCCGCTGTTCGATTGCCAACACTATCTATATTGACCAATATGCCATCCTCGCTAACAGCGTTAAAGCTCGTTAAATAGGTGTCGCACAAAAGAGCTTGGCGCATGAGGTCATAACGTTCCTCCATGGTTTGCGCTGTATCACGATCAGTAATCATATAGCTGCCTTGACGTACTCGATTAAGAAGCCCGATTTCCTCAAGCGTGACTGACCCACCCCATGATACCGAAGTATGTTCTGGAATAAATGATAGTGCCTTTTCTACAGCTTCTATGGCGTTATCACAGTAATAAGCCTCAAACTTTCTGCTTTGCAGATTTTTAATAACCTTTGAGGCTAAAAGCCGATTTCTCGCTTTTATTGAATTTTCTTTCACTTGCATTGTTTTTTCTCCATTCTGACGTTAGAAAAGGTGACTAACTTCTATTGTATTTATGATTAATATAGTATAGTAAAAAGAAAAAATATGTTGCACATGCAACGAGGAGCCTCTCATGAACAACTTAGATTCACTATGTCAATCACGTTTATTTTCAGGGATTTCCACAAATGATATTCCCCAAATGCTTAAATGTCTTTCAGCCACACGGAAAGAATATGCAAAAGATGAGATGGTTGTCTGTGAGGGCGATTTAGTGGATGATGTCGGCATCATATTGCAGGGTAGCGCTCAAAGTACGAAATTGAGCGTCACGGGAAAAAAAATTATTGTATCCCTCCATTATCCGGGTGGGTATACCGCAGTTTTAACAGCAGCTAGCCGTGGAAGAAGATGCCCTATGTCAGTACAGGCAATAGAACCACTTGAAGTTCTGTTTATTCCTATCCAAAGCATATTGAGCCGTTGTACGAAGTTGTGTATGGCACACGAACAATTACTTGGCAATCTTTTTGATAGTATCGCAGAACGAGCGTTAGAACTGCATGACCGAAATGATTGTCTGATTATGCCTACTATTCGGGATAAGGTCTTAACTTATTTAACAAGAGTTATGCGTGAAACTGGAACAGAAACTTTTACTATTCCTTTTGATAGAGAAGCGATGGCCGAGTATTTAGATGTAGATAGAAGTGCTTTATCCAGAGAACTTGCATGGATGAAGCGGGACGGCTTGATTGACTTTTATAGAAACGAATTTAAGCTATTGCAAAAAGCAGTAGAAAAAGATTTTCACTAACCGGCAAGCAAAGGAGATTCATCGGCCGCATAAGCCTGCAGTTGTGGACCTAAAGACCTCCCGTTCACGCGCAATCGAGATTTACGGCCTCCTGCTCAAGTGCAAATATCCCATTTTTGCATGTATATCCCTGGTTATTCGAATCGATAGACCCATCGCTCCGGGGCTATCCTTTTGTTATACTTCCAAGTGAGGTTTCAAACCATCTAGAATCAGGAATTTAATCGCAGCATCCTTCATTTCGCATTTAATACAAAACCCGCACAGAGGAGCACAAAGACATGAACTTTTTCAAAAAACTGTTTGGCGGCAATGAAATGAGCAAATCGGAAGACGGTACCACAATTTATGGCTATGACGCTCCGGATGAGCGGCAGGTTACGCCTCCCTCCGAAATTTTGTACATGGAAGAATTAAACGAACATTTTAATAAAGTCTTTCCAAACCGAGAAACCGGCGTGTTCCATGAACTGATTTCAGACATCGTACATATTGATGTGAACATTATGGAAGCTACACCTGATGAGCCATACCGAGTGCTGTACACCAATGGGATGAGCGATCTGCCGATGACACTCCCACAGGAGATCCGTATAGAGTACAAGCATCTTGAACGCGCGGAGCTGATGATGTTTTTGCCGGCGGACTGGCCGCTTACGCAGAAGGATTTTGAAGAGGAGGAGAACTACTGGCCGATCCGGCTGATGAAGATGCTTGCCCGGTTCCCGCATATGTATCAGACGTGGCTTGGATACGGCCATACCATCCCCAATACGGAGGATTACGAGCCATATACGCCTAACACTGAGCTGTCCGGCGCGATCCTGTTTGCTCTGCCGGAAGAGGTTAGCACAGTCCATACGAAAGATGGCAATCAGGTTCAGGTTTATTTCCTGGTTCCGCTATACCGGGAGGAAATGGAATTCAAACTGGAGTCAGGTATGGATGAACTGGTTGCCAAGCTGTCCGAGCTTCCCGGTGATTTCCTCGTTCTGAATCCGAATAGACCCAATGCTTGTAAATAACTGCCTGGATTAACGGATTTGAAAGTATCAGAGCAGTCACGGCGGTAAAATTGGACTTCCGGCAATGCTCTGTTCATAAGAAACCGCCCCTTTTCGATTTCCGTTACTCAGTGACTGAAAAGTATCTCTCCTCTAAAGATATTCGACTTCTACCCTAGCTCACTAACTCCTTTGATCAACTCTTCTACGCGTTTGGCTTAGTTTAAGATGATTATCTAATCGGCAATAGTACCATGTTCTTGTCCATCGACACCACCACAGATAGTTCAAAGAAATTTATTGATCGACAAAGCCCCTGCTCTTCCATAAAAAAAACAACTCACCAGGAGTTGTTTTTTTATATTCATTAGATACTCGAAATTTAACTTAGGAGTTATATATCTCTCTATTCAAGTTCACAATTTCTTGGTGCGAATATCCTCCAGTAGCTGCCGTTAACTTCTCTATCACTTTATCGCGAAGGAATGGGGCTTTTTCTTTATTTGCTTTTTTTAATGCTTCGGTTAGTTCCTCTTTGGTAAGTTCTGTGCAGTACGCAGGGGTTCCTGGCTGTTGTCGCCACGAATCACTTAAGGATCCGCTATCTACAGAGTCGAAGCCGAGCTCATTGACTACGTTCATGGTTATTTGTTTATGCGACTGGTTATCACCGGCAATCGCTATGGCAAGTCGTCCACTGGTACCTTCGGGAGCTCCTTTATATTCCAACGTATATGCTAATAAATTGTTAAAAGCTTTAGTGATAGGTCTCCCTAACTGATTGGATACCCAAACACTTTCAACCAACCCATTCTCAATTTCTGCAATTTTATTGTCTCTACCCGGATAATAATTTGAAGTGTCAATAACGACTACTTCCTCCCCAACTTTATCTACAATGCTGCGAATGCTTGGCAGTGCGTGGAAAGGGATCGATATGACTAGAACAGCAATGTTTGTTATTACTTCATCTACACTCACTGGTGTACCCGCAAGTTCTTTTCCTTCTAGCCGTTCTATCCCGCGAGCATCTGCAATTTTGACATCATGTCCATTCTCAATTAATTTTTTGGAGATATTCGACGCGATGGGTCCTGCACCTATAATTCCAAATCTCATTTTCATTTCTCCCTATATATTAGTTAGCATGCTAAATATGAGCAAGAGAGAACTTAGAATAAGTTACTCTCCATCTCCTTCAAAAGCCGCCTTAACAGTAAGCGCTCTTCGGGTAAAATTGATTTCAGTAATTTCTCTTGCTGCTGCTTCCACTTGACTTCAATCGGTTGTTCTAACTCTTTTCCCTTATCTGTTAAAAAAATGCGCATAACCCTTGCATCTTGTTCATCACGCTTGCGGTATATGAATCCGTTTTGCTCCAGTGACTTAACCATATTGGTAACCGTAGGCGGCTCACATTTCAGATGTTCGCTTATTTGCATTTGTGTAATCCCATCGCCTAACCACAAGCGATACAGCAAATTATCCTGGCCAACATAAAGGTTAAGTTCTCTTAGAGATTCACTGTAATCCCGGCGCATTTGGGAAGAAATCCGGTCTAGCGACTGACGGATATCACAATCTACTGTATCATTCATAGTTTACCCTCAACTTGTAAAGTATTTTTAGCGAACTAACTATAACATGATGAAATTGAGGTGTCCACCGGTGAACGGAGCTTTACCTGGATGGCCTATATTTTACTTGATACCAGCTGCCAGCTCATCAACCACTTCTTGTACCGTTTGGATCTTTGTGATTGGCGTAATTCCAGTACCCACAGTGATAATACCACCTTCGCCAATACCTTCAAGCATACCGATACGGATTACACTAGAGCTACCCCCTACCTTAGCAATTTCTTCACGAGATGCGCCCTGGTTATCCATAGCCACCAATTTTTCAGCAAACGGTGTAGGCAACGAACGGTAGTAAGCAGGTAAAGTACGGTACAACAACAAATCTGCTGCAGATGAATCCACTATCCTTTGCTTTACTGATTGTGCTGCGGGGTTTTCAACAGTAGGAATAAAACGGCTTCCTAAAAAGACACCTTCTGCCCCTAATTCAAAGGCACTTGCAACACCGCGAGCATCACCAATTCCACCAGCAGCGATTACTGGAATATCAAGCACATCAACGATTATAGGCGTTATTGTAAACGTACCGATAATACTTGTCGGCAATGTTCCACCCTCATCAAAACCGGTAGCAACATAAACATCAACACCCATAGCTTGAGCAGTCTTTGCATCTTCGATCGTTGGAGTTAAAGGACGGTAAACAATCTTAATGCCCGCTTCCTTCAATGGGGTAATGATCTTTTCAGTTAACGTTCCTTCAACACCATTAAGAAGAATAACTTGCACACCTTCTTCAATGACAACTTCCAAAATGGGCCAAGTGAACTTCATATCAGCATCAGTAATTAAAGTTGTACCAAATGGTTTATCCGTCAGTTCCTTTGTCTTCCGGATCTCACGGCGCATACGTTCCGCGGTTTCCTCCGGTGAGGTTGTTATTGTCGTTTGGCCGGCATTAGGACCAAGAATCCCTAACCCTCCCGCATTACTCACGGCAGCAACAAATTCAGCATTCGTAATCCAACTCATTGGTCCTTGTAAGATGGGTTTTTCAATTCCAAGAATCTCTGCTACACGATTGTTCATTAATATTGTCCTCTCTTTAGCACCCTATAGTCGCAATACTGTACAGCTTAATTGGTCTCCTCTACGGGTTATGTTACAATAATCATTAGCTTGCTAATAATATTTGTATCCGTTAGCAGCCTTGGCAATATCATACGTCCATATGTTTCATTTGCGAAGAAGGCAATTTAAATGAACGTAGTACATATTTTTGTACTTTTAGACTGGGAGCGATATCATGCGGGTATGTAATGAAGGATTTGAAAAAGAGTTTATTGATGAAAAAAGAGATATGTATGCAATAGCCTTTACGCAAAATGTACTTTCGGGGCGATGGAAATATTTCATTATCTGGTATCTGGAAGGGGAAAGACGCCGGTTTACCGAGATCAAAAAATTCCTGGGAGGCTTGTCGCAAGGCTCGCTCACCAAGCAGCTCAAGGAGCTCGAGGACGACGGAATTATTCTGCGCGATGTGTATCCTGAAGTTCCGCCACGGGTCGAATATTCGCTGACAGAGAAAGGAAACAAGCTGTTGCCTGTCCTAAAGAAGATGGAGGAATTCGGTAAAGAATATGGGGAGAAGCCTGAATTAGATGAAGGATAAGGGTAAAGGTAAAGGCTCCCCCCTATTCAGCCAGCACATAAAATCGCGCAATCCAAACCAAAAACCTCCAAGATTATCTCCCTTTCTTACGACTGGACAGGGTTCCATTCTCTTGAAGGTGTGTTGATCTGCATCATAATTAGGATCGGCCGGGGTTTGTTAGATGGAGCTGATTTTCAGCAAAATTCTTCCACGTCCATGTCTGGCTTCGCTCTTCTCCAGTGCTTGATCCGCTTGGCTTAACGGGAATATGGAATCAATCTCCGCTTTAATCATACCTTCGGCAATTAATCTCGTTAGATGCTGCAAGTCTTCCCGGTTAGGGAATTTGGTATTGAACTTAGCTGTAACGCCATATTTTTCAGCGTTTTCTTGGGAGGGATCTTGAGTTAAAGAAACCAGGATTCCGTCTTTTTTTAGAACCGTCCAGGATCTCGATTCTGTCTCGCCGCCAACGGAATCAACCACCAGATCTACGTCCTTTGCGATATCTTCGAATTTTGTTGTGGTATAATCGATGACCTGATCAGCCCCCAACGATTTTACGAAGTCCACGTTAGAGGAAGAAGCCGTAGCGATCACGGTTGCCCCTTTCCATTTAGCCAACTGAACTGCAAACTGTCCAACACCCCCTGCTGCCGCATGGAGGAGAAGGGTTTGCCCTGACTGGAGCTCACCTTCAGTGAACAAGGCCTTCCAGGCGCTTTCTGCTCCTGCTTTGATCGTTGCAGCATCCTCAAAAGTGAGACTTTCCGGCATCGCCATTAATTCTTGTTCCTTCGCAACTCCATATTCTGCATAAGCGCCTTTGATGCCGCCAAAAACGCGGTCACCGGGCTTAAATTCCGTTATCATATGCCCCACCTCTTCGACAACTCCTGAAGCGTAGAAACCAGGGATGTAGGGAAAGGTTACAGGAAATACATTTTGAAGCCAACCCTTACGAATTTTAAAATCAAGCGGAATGACCGTAGCATACACGATGCGAACCAGGACTTCATCCGCTTGCGGTTGAGGGCGATCAATGGTGACTGCCTTCAAAACATTTGGATCCCCGTATTCGTTGACCAGAACAGCTTGCATAGATTTTTTCGACATATTTATCTCTCCTCCTATATAATCCATGGTTTGGTTTACTTTCATTTATTTTTCCAGATTTGCAGCTATTTTTTTGGCCAAAGCTGCAAACTGTACTTTTTCTTCAGCATTCAGATGTTCCGTTGTAATCTCCTCCAGCTTGCGCCAAGCCTGATCGACTCTGGTTTCTATATCACGCCCTTCTTGGGTGAGTGATACTATGGTTACCCGTTTATCCACTTCGGAACGGCTGCAGCTGACGAGACCCGCAGCTTCCAAACGGCGGACGGACTTCGCTATGGTAGAGTGATCAAGCCGCAACGATTTTGTGAGATCATTCTGAGATTGACTGTCCCGGTGCCATAATTGCATCAGCACCAGTTCCTGGCCCGGGTATAAGCCTGCTTCCCGAAGCAGTTGTCCCGCAATCCGGTGATGGGAACGAGCCAGACTGAAGATCGAGAAATTCACGGGGAAATGCGTGACTGCGCCGATTTCATCCTCAATGGTTTCGCTGTTGTCACTAGGCTTCAATAAAGTCATCTCCTTTTATGTGGTCGTCAACATATCTGTACACCTACAGTAACATTTAAATATGTTGCCGTCAACATAAATGAGCCGGACTCGGCACATTCTGTTGGATTTATCTCTTCCGTATTTATTTCGAGGTCATATTTATCAAATCCTCATCCTGTTGAAAGCGCTATAAATTCTCCTGAAATCCAAAGCTTCTCCTATAGTTTTCTTCCCAAGCTTCTTGAATAATAAAGAAAGGCACTGCAGGCCGCTACTTCACTAATGCAAAGGAGAATACCCATGCCGCATCCCTTCACCACTTTCAGTGAGGCCCTTTCTCAGCCCAGAAGCCTCTATTTCGGCGTTGTCTATCAGGACGGCAAGTATACGGCTAATGATCCGGTGAGCTTCTTCGGCCGCAAGCTGCCTGACCCAGAGTTAACTTTTGATACCGGGAACAATAAAACACTGGTGAACGTTCACATGAACGGCTCCATAAAAAATGTCACGGTGTATAGCGGCAGCTATTACAGTGATAATATTCCCGGCGTTTGGATGTGCAAGGATTTCAGGGAAGCCGGACCTTACGCCTACAAGGTGGAGCTCGGCGGGAAATACTATAATTTGGGCAGCGATGATCTGCCTTATGTCACTTCTCTGCTCGATAATCTGTTTCCGGTCACTGAATATCAGCTGGAAGCCGCCAAAGCCACTCTTCTCGTCTATGCTCCAACGTCGGCGGACGGCTCGAAACGGCTGCGCGGACTGGTCTACGGGCTGTTGCTGGAGAATCAATCCAGCCAGACCCTAACAGGTGAAGTTACGCTGCCTTCCGCCGACACCCTGCCGGACCAGTTATTCTCCGGTCCGGATTTCTGTGTACAGGTGCTCGGCCATCAGGCAGACAGTGATGGCATCGTGTCTGTTGTACTGGCCCCGGGTCAGACCTGCTGGGTGCCCGCTATCATCTATCCGGCTGGTGATCCCTGTCCACGGCTTGTCGATGAGAAAGGCACACTCTACTGGCTTAATGAAACCTGGGCCTATTTACGGGGCATCACCGGTCAGCTGAAAATGGACGAGGATCCGTTCGCGGCGGAGTTCTATGAACGAGCCCTTCTCCAGTGCATGGGCTCCCTTGCCATGGACAGCCAGGACACTCTTGCTGGTGCCAATTGGGGCACGTCACCCACAACACAGTTCACCTGGAACAAGGATATGTACTACTCCCTGCTTCCCTTTCACACAGCAGAGCCAGAGTTATTCCGGCAGGGAATGTTATGGTTCCTGAAGCATGGAGTTCGCCCGCCCGGTAACCGTTATGAAGGGGGAATTACCCACTCTCTCAGTAATTCCTTATCTTCTGTTGTCATGGCGGGTCTCTACTACCGGAGTACAGGTGACAAACAGCTGTTTCTGGACCATCCCGAGATTCACGAGTCGATCTGTAATCTCCTGGAGGAACTGCTGCTGACCCGTAAGGAAGATGAACCCTGGCTCTACCCTTCAGTATGGCTCTCCGATGCCTATTCACTGGGAGATTATCATACAGGCTCCAATGTGATTGCCTGGACCGCTCTTTATCATTATTCCCGGATTGTGGATGAGGTCTTCAGTGACACGGCGGGAGCAGAACGCTACCGGACCATTGCCGGAAGAATCCGGGAAGATTTGGAACAGCTGGCTACTGCCCAAGGCCCCTTCGGCCGTCAATATACAGAGGGAATCAGCAGGTACGGCAACAAGCTTACAAACAGCATAGAGAAATACAACGGTAAATATAAGGATTTCGGCATGCAGTTTATTTGGAATCTGGTTGAAGAGGGGCAAGTCAACCTGCTGCATCACGATGGTGAGGAATCAGATACCATTCTGATGCCGCTGTACGGGTACACTTCATATGACAATGAGACCTACAAGCATTACATGCAGTTCTCATTAAGCCCGCATAATCCAACATATAACCCTGAATCCAGGGGGATACAGTGGGGAGACCATTCTGCCTGTACCTTCCCCGGGTATATGAACGGCATGGGCATGATTACAGACTCCGCCTCACTGTCTGGTGAAGACGGGTATTTGACCCGGATACGCCAATTGACCGATGCCGACGGCTCGCTTTGGTGGTGGCCTTACAACAACGGAGCCGCTTATGGGGATGTAGTCCGTCACAATAACTGCGGGAAGTGCGGCTGGGCCTCCGGCGTTTATGCCGGGCTCTTTGTCTCCGACATTCTGGGTCTCGCTTATGATGCCCCTTCCCGGCAGCTGTCCTTCCGGCCCTTCAGTCCAAGCAGCTCTTTCACCTGGGATAAGGTCAAGCTGGGCAGCGGATATTTCAGTGTAGCCTACCGGAAAACTGATGATTCCGTGCAGGCAACGATCCTGAATCTTTGCCCAGTGACGATTACCGTAATTACCGAGCTTCGGCATGACAATGCCGGTAAACTCATGGCTTCAGCAAGCAATGGACAAGATGAGCTTAATGTGCATGAAGAATTGCCGGCCCGTCCGGACTCACGTCTCTTCAAGCAGCTCCTTGATCCGGGATGTTCAATCACCTTCGCATTACGCTAAGCAAGGATTTCGATTACATGGTTTAACCGCATTAGTGCGATTTATGTAGGTGCTCGTACAGGCAGGAGAATCTTAAATCCTGCCTGTACGGGCTTTTTGTGTTATAGAACGAGGCCACGCCGGGCACATAAAACAAGAGCACATCTCCATCATCTGGAAACATGCTCTTATTTTATGAATATGAGAACCACGGATCAGTCCTGCGCCAATCCCCCGGATCAGAAAGTCTGGAAGAACTGCTTCGCGCTGTCCTTCTCAGGCAGCGGCAGCCGAAGGGCTACGGGCAGCATCTCCGGATAAGCTTTGTGAGGCTCACGCTGATACCAGTAGGCCACCGAAGAATAATCATTGGACTGGGAGTTTCCGTGACCATGTTCGATACTGAAGCGAAGGGACTCCCGGAAGATGACCGGATCGACAATATGGAAACGGTATTGCGTAATTTTGCCGGAGTAGTCATTGAACAGGATCGTATTGCTCTCCCTCCATGCGTCCCCGTTGCCGCGGATGGGCGCATACAGGGATATCCCGTGATACGGGCTGTCGTATTTACCGGACGGGTAGCCCCAGGCTGCACAGAAATAATCCTCCGTACCAGTGCCATGCAGACGGGGCGGCCACGGCTCGCCGTCGATGAAGAACATGTCATCCCCTTCTCCAGGCCAGCTGAAGCCCGGCATCGGATTCAGGTGATCAATGCTGAGATTGCAGCCGACATAATGCCCCTCTCCCACCGCATCCATAAGCACATAGTTGTCGTCACCCGTCAGATTCTTTAGCTCATATACTTTCTGGTCGGCATAATTGGCCTTATCCTGCGCGTCATGCTCCAGCTTCAACGCCGCAAGATCGACCGTCCCCTGTGTAGGATTCTCCCTCCGCCAGGAAGCATGGAAGTAGAAGCTGTCCTCTGGAATCTGCTTCTCCACATAGTCAACGTAGAAGTACAATACCAGCTCATCCTCGCATTCATTGATAATCTCAATGCGTGCGCTGCTGCGGAACGGCATCTCAAAAAAACAGTTCATCGCCGCCTTATCCTCAATGACATCCTGTGTTGTTATCATATTGAGCGGCATGGAGACATAGTGGCTGGCAACCCCATGACCTACGCCGAAGAAATCGCCTACCGGCGAATCTACACTAGGCTCTTCTTCTCCATCCCAAAACATACGCACCAGCACTTTGCGGAAAGCATATTTATTCCGGGCTGCGATCGTCATCCAGATATGCTGAATGATGCCCGATCCTTCAATCTCTGCGATCGCTGCCGTCTGGCCGGCTCCAATCACGATGAAATCCCGGTTGCCCCCGGTCTGATCCCAACTGGATAGTCTGCGGGACTGCCCTTCCTTGCGCTGATATAATGAATTCATCCTATTGTCTCACTCCTTCTGCAGGTTTAGGCTTTGATGCCTGTAAGTGTAATACCTTCGATAAAGTACCTCTGTCCGATAAAAAAGACGATAATCGCCGGAGCCAGCACTACAGTAGCTGCCGCCATCATCAAATGCCATTCCGCAGCGTACATGCCCTTGAATTGCTGCAGGCCAAGCGCCAGTGTATATTTGGACTCATCGTTCAAATAGACCAGCGGCCCCAGAAAGTCATTCCATGAAGCCAGAAAGGTAAACAGTCCTACAACGACCAGGGCGGGCCGTGTCAGAGGAATGATGATGGAGATGAAAATCCGCCCGTGGCTGGCACCGTCCACATAAGCCGCCTCGTCCAGATCACGGGGAATACTCAGATAGAACTGGCGCAGCAGGAAAATATTGAACGCCCCTCCACCGAACCAGGCCGGTGCAATCAGCGGAATGAACGAATTGGTTAATCCAAGCTTGCTCCAGCCGATGAAGGTCGGAATCAGCGTAACCGCATAGGGCAGCATCATACTGGATAACAGCAGGCCAAAGATAAGATCGCGTCCTCTCCAGGACATCCGTGCAAAGCTGTACGCGCTTATGGAGCATGTCACGAGGACACCCAGCATACTGAATATGACAATAATCGTTGTATTGATAAAATAACGTCCAAATGGCAGAATGGTCAGCGCCTCACTGAAATTGCTAAACCGGAAGGGGTTAGGTATCCATATGGGCGGCAGCTCAAAAATTTGCCCCATATCCATCAGGGAGCTGCGGATGAGCCAGATCAGCGGCAGCAGACTGAAGAGGCCCCCGGCTGAAAGCACCAAATACACGAATCCCTTCTCCATCCATGCTTTTGTCCTCATCGGGCTTCATCCCCCTCGTAATACACCCATTTTCTTGATGTCTTGAAGACCGTATAAGTCAACAGCATAATAATGATGAACAGCACCCAGGCAATGGCGCTTGCGCTTCCCATCCGCGAGAACTGAAAGGCTTCCCGGTACAGATAGAAGACATAGAACAAGCTGGCATTGTTGGGTCCGCCGTTAGTCATGACATAGGCTTGCGAGAACACCTGGAATCCGTTAATGATCCCCATGATCAGGTTGAAAAAGATCGTCGGCGTCATCATGGGGATGGTAATATTCCGCAGCTTGTTCAGCTTGGAGCCCCCGTCTATCTCAATGGCTTCATACAGCGAGCGGGGAATATCCTGCAATCCGGCCAGGAAAATAATCATTGTCCCTCCCGTTGTCCACAGGTTCATTAGCGCCAGTGAGGGGACCACAGATTTCTCTCCAAAAATCCACTGGCTGCCGGGAAGGCCGATGGCGCGGAGCAGCTCGTTGGCCAGCCCCAAATCGGGATTCAGGAGCCATAGCCAAATGAACGAAATCGCGATGATCGGCACGATCGACGGCAGATAGAAGACGGTCCGGAAGATGGCTTTGCCTTTGATATTCCTGTTCAGCAGAATGGCCAGGAGAAAGGAATAAATAATACCGGTGGGCACACTAAGTACGACAAAATATAGGGTAACTCCGAGCGCCTTGTAGAAATACTGGTCTTCCCCGCTAAACATTCTGGTGTAATTATCCAGTCCGATAAAGGAGGGGGAATTGGACCCGGAATAGTCGGTGAAGCTCATATACAGGCTGTAGATCATGGGACCCAGCGTAAATATCACCAGCCCAAGAATGGCCGGCAAGGCAAACAAGATGCCATACAGCTCATTCCTATAGGAACTGCGCTTGGTCTTTGCACGGTTTACACTCAGGGAAGAGACGGGTTCCATACACATGTTTCCTCTCTTCGGGCATTGCCGGCAGCGGATGTGCCCCAAGAATCCGGCAGATCCGCCTTCCGGCAAGGTCCGTTATTTCAAATAGGTTCCTTGTATAAGCGGCTTGATTTTGGCTTCCACTTCGTTCATCGCTTCTGCGGCCGTTTTGGTGCCGAGCCATACCTGATCCAGCCCCGCTGTTACCGCAGCATCGATTTCTACAAAGTTTCGGACATTATTCTCAGCTGAAGGCTCTGCATGTTCGTAGGTGGAACGCATAACGGCATCCTGAAAACCGGCCGGACGGCCCGGAAGCTCTTCATTTGCCCAGCTGTCCACCAGCTTCGGATCTTCATACCATTGCTTCAGCTGCGGCATCCAGAGTCCCTGATGAAGCTCCAGTACATTCTGCGGATCCGTCAGGAATTTGGAGAACTCCCAGGCTTCCTTCGGATGCTTGGAACTCTTGAATATAATCAGGGAGCCTCCAAGGAAGAAAGTCTTATAGTCCTTCAGCACCGGCAGGACACCTACGCCCCAGTTGATCTTGGCCTTGCTCAGGTCCAGATGGTTCCAGCTTCCGTCTATGACCATTGCCACCTTTCTGGATTGGAGCGCCGTTGCCGGTGCCGGAATGCTGCTGGCTTGTACCGGGGAAGGAGCAACATGATGGATATTGATTAGGTCAGCAATCTTCTGGATCGCTTCGGTCGCTTCAGGCTTGGATAGCCCAAATTCCGCACCGTCCTCAGTCAAATAGTCGCCGCCGTTAGACAGAACCAGCGGCATGTAGGATAACCAGCTGAGGCTGTACTTCACACCGTATTGCTTGATGTTCTTGGGATCAAATCCCGGATCATCCGGATGCTTGCCGTTCCGGTCAAGGGTGAGCTTCTTGGCTGTTTCCACGAATTCATCCCATTGCCAGGCTTCTTCCGCTTTGGTTGGCGGCAGTTCAACCCCCGCCTCTTTGAACAGATCTGCATTGTACATCAGAGATGGGACTACCGAAGCTTGATAAGGTCCCGCACTTTTATCGGTATCCCAGTTCCACCAGGCGTACTGAAGGTAATCCTCCTTCTTAATGCTGGGGTCATCCTTCATGAGATCGAAGAAATTATAGATCAATCCTTCTTCCCCCATCTTCAGCTTCCAGGCGGCCGAGTAGCTTAGATCCGGTGCTTCATTCCCGGCGATCATGGCATTCAGCTTCTGTAAGAAGTCTGTGCCCGGGATATGGATGGAATCGATGGTGACGTTAGGGTTCTTGGCTTCAAAAGCCTTAATCGCGTCCTCCACCGCCTTCTTCTCCTGGGGACTGCCCCAGAATGTGAATTTCAGCTTCACCTTCTCTCCGGTGGCCGTGCCTGCTTCTCCGGTAGCGGGAGTATTGCCTGAACCTGAATTGGCCGTATCTGTTTGGTTTCCGCCATTACCGCAAGCGGTTACAATTAATGCAACAATCATTAGGAAGAGTAACATCAGCTTGGTTCTGCCAGTGTGCCTGCTCATTTTGTTTATCCCCCTTAATTCGGATGTAAGCGCTGCAGTCGCTGATTACAGTGTAAATGTAGCTGTTGCCGTTGCCTATTGTACGATCTTTCGTTTCCTGTACGATTTTACGGTCAATGATAAAAAACAACCCCGCAGGCCATTGGCCAGCGGGAAAGGTTGGAATATCAGCCATTATTCACGCGGGCCGGGATACGGTATGACCAGCTTCACGCGGGTCCCGAATTCAGGGACCGATTCAATCTCTATTCCATATTCATTGCCATACAGCAGCTTAATCCGCTTATCCACATTTTTCAGACCTATATTGGCATTCTCCTCCTTCAGCAGCTGTTCCATACGCTCCGGCTCAATCCCGCTGCCGTTATCTTCTACACAGAACCGGATGGTATTCCCCTGTTGCTGTCCGTAGATGGTGATCAGCCCGCCGCTCTCCATATTCCGGAAGCCGTGAATGATGGCATTCTCCAGCAGGGGCTGAAGGAACAGCTTCGGTACATTCACCTCCAGCAGCTCAGGCTGAATATCGAAATCCACACGAAACCGGTGTTCGAAACGGTTAGCCATAATTACTATATAGTCCTGCAGCCAGGCGAGATCCTCTCTAAGCAGCATTTGGTCTCTCCGGTTGTCCGTAGTATAGTGCAGCATACGGGACAGGCTGATCAGCATATGGCTAACCTGCTCCTTCTCTCCGTGTACAGCCATCCAATTTATAATATTCAGCGTATTATACAGAAAATGGGGATTGAGCTGAATATTCAGCGCGAGGATCTCCGTCTCCCGCTCCCGCAGCTTGACCACATAATTCTCATCAATCAATGATCTGACCCGCTCATTCATGCTGTTGAACTTCATCAATACATGGCCCAGCTCATCTCTGCTCTCCACCTTGATCTGCGCATTGAAATCACCGCCGCCTACCCGCTTGATGGCCAGCAGCAGCTTGCTTACCGGAGAAGAGATACGTGCGGAGATCAGATAAGCGAACAATAGCGAGAGAGCCAGCAGCGGAGCCCCCAGTGTAATAATAAAGAACAGAATGGTATCCGCAATATCATGGGTCAATGCGCCGGGCGGAATCAGCACAACCGACAGCCAGTTAGTCACCGGGGACACAGCGAAGCAAGCGATCATCCGCTGCCCGCCGGTAGTTACATATGCCGTCCCGCTGCCCTCGCGGCGCACCTCCTTCAGCCAGGCGGCGGATTCCACGGTCCCCAGGCGCGACTTGTCCTGATGGGAGATGATTGTACCGTCCTCACTGGCCACCATGAATACGGAACCTTTAATGGGGATACTGTCCCTAAAGATACCTGCATACACATCTTCCTTGAAATTCATCACCAGCACCGGTTTCTCGGACGCCCCTTCGGCCCGGACAATGACGTCATTCCGTACACAGGAGGGATTGATCTGCCGGACTGCCGAGAACATATAACGGTAATCAATATCTGTTCCCGCGAGCTCAGGCAGATTATGCATCCGGGTATAATCATAAGTCGGCACCCAGGCGATACGCCCTTTCCCCTCAGCGGCGCGCCGGTACAGCTCGGAGGTGTAGAAGTAGTCCGGGGGATAGGTATTCTTGCTTTTGCTGCCATACACGAACCCTTGCGTGACCAGTTCAGTGGAATACAGATCGGCCGACTGCGAGAAGTATCTGCCAAGAATCCCCGTCACCTTCTTATTGTTCTCCAGCAGCTGCACTCCCCCGGCCGGACTTGGCTCATCAAAAATCTGGTACAGCTCACACTCCACCATCAGGGATAAGCTGTTGTCCTGAATGATCTTCAGCCGATCGTTGATGATCTGATTGTTCTTAAGTACAATCTCACTGACGTTGTCTCGGGCCAGCTTCAGCATAATGTCCTTGCTTGCATAATAGTAACCAAAGCCGAGGATGGTGAGCGGTAGCGTAATCAGCACTATATAAGATAAGACCAGCTTATTCTTCAGTCTCATAGTCCACCTACAATACATCTTTCTTCCGGAACTCCTCCGGTGCCAGTCCAGTCTCCCTTTTGAATACCCTGGTGAAGTAACCCGCATCACGAAATCCCACGCTTAAGGCGATGGTAGCGATTTTCCGGTCCCCGTCCTGGAGCAGCTCTTTGGCTTTGTCCAGCCGCAGGCGCAGCAAATATTCGGTGAAGGTCATGGAGGTGTGCTGTTTAAAAAAACTGCTGAAATAGGCGGAGCTGAAAAAGAAATGCCTGGCGACAGACTCCAGCGACAGATCTTCCATATAATGCTCCTCCAGAAATGCCTTACACAGGCCGATGGTCCGCCCGCTTTTGTTATTTTTGCGTTCCTGAATGCTCTCTATGATCCGGTTTAGAACAGAGACCGCCCGTGCCTCGACTTCCTGCAGACTCTCACAGGCCGGGATTTGAAACTCCATCTCTGAAATGAAATTGCTCGCTTCATCCTGACGCAGCAAGACTTCGTTTCCTTTAACCTCGTTAACCAGAGCGTACAGAACAGAGTCTTTCAGATGAGCCGGGGACGGATAATCCCCTTCAAGCAGTCTCTGAATAAGCGTCTTCAAGGCCTCAGCAGCCGCAGCCCTGTCCATCCGCGCCAAGGCATCCGTCATGCCCGTATCCGCAGGAATCATCTTCAAGCTGGGCTTGTCAGGGTTGTAAGCGATTACATCGTAAAGGACAAGCTGGCCTTCGCCAGTATAAAAGGAGTATTCGAGCGCTTTCCGCGCCTGCTCAAAGGATCCCGGAGCCCCGCTATACAGATCGGCCACCCAGTTCCCTGCCCCCAAAGTCAGAGTCAGGCCATATTCCTCCCGGATCTGGCGGATGAATTGCCGGAACTGCTCCAGATCCCGCTTCATCAGCCACTCCAGGGAATGGCCCGGGGTCACAACGGAAGCAATCATCGGGTACTCTCCTTCCAGGTTGAAGGACAGCGAAGGACCGACCGTCTGATAGATTTCCCGCATCCAGTTCTTCACAGTGGCCTTAAGTTCCTCGAATTCTTCAAGCATATAAGACCCGGTAATTTCTTTCTGCTGAAACCTTGCCAGCATCACGAAACCTCCGTTTAAATCGGGGAAGAAATTGCGGATTTCCTGAAGCTCCTTCTCGCTTGCAGCGGAGCGCATCCACCGGCTGAGCAAGTGCTGCTCATAGACCGGGGCTGCCGAATGGAGCCTCTGCTGAAGAACTGCCCCGTTCTGAAGACTCAGCCGTTCCTTCTCCAGTGCCGTGTCAAGCTTGTCAAGGATCTCGGAGAGCTCTCCTAATGCCAATGGCTTCAGCAGGTAATCGAAGGCTCCGAGCTTTACCGCCTGCCTTGCATACTCGAAATTTCCGTACACGCTGAGAATTACAATTTTGACCCGTTCTCGGCGGCTCTCCATATGTTCAATCAGAGTCAGTCCATCCATATTGGGCATCCGGATATCTGTGAGGATAATATCGATCCGGTTATCCTCGATAATCCGCAGAGCCTCCAATCCATCCTTCACCATGAAAATCCGGTATTCCGGGCGGAGCTGCTTAACCATGTCGGATACGCCGCGGCGGTGACGAGGTTCATCATCGGCGACAAGCACGTTATACATTGCTCTCTCTCCTCTCGCAGAATAGCCTAATTTCAATAAGATAGTAAGGTAGGCGGTTGCACCTGTCAATCTTCATCTTCAGTCTATCTTTAGAAAAAGGCTGCCGAAAAGTTCTCGACAGCCTGTACCTTCTTGCCTGCTCAACTGGTATGCCTTGCCATCAGTTCAATGGGGAACATCCGGTCGACAGGCTCGGCAGGCTCCCCTTTCCATTCAATGGATTGAATCATAAGCTCTGAGGCATTCATTGCCAGCTCGTTAATCGGATGCCGGATGGTGGAGAGACTAAGCAGTTCCGACACGGTCGGCATGTCATCCACACCCAGTACCGCAAGATCCTCAGGTACGGATAATTTCAGATCCTTGCAAGCCTTCAGCACACCTATGGCTGAAATGTCGTTCAGGCAGAATAACGCCTGCGGCAGCTGTCCATTCCCTGCTAGCTGCGTGACCGTCTCATACCCGAAGCTCTCCGTCATATCTCCCGTAATAACCGTTGTAAGATTACCCTTCTCCTGCATAGATTGGGAGGCACCGTTCAACCGGTCGTCAAATCCGGGGACCTGTCCGTGCGGATAGGTCAGAATAATGATTTTGTGATACCCCCGTGACATTAAATGGTCTACCCCTGTCTGGCCGCATTGATAGTCGTTCACCCGTACGATATGAGCACCATACGATAAATTATGCCGCCCGATGGTGATGACCGGAACATTGAGATCCATAAGCCTCGGCATGAACTTCTCTGTCTCCAGGGTCGCCTTTACAATAATCCCATCCACCATCTGGATATTCATGAAGATTTCATCAAAGTCCAGGAGAATCAGCTTGTATCCCATGGTCTTCAGATGCTGCTTCAGCACCTTGGCGAAGTGCAGGAAATATAAATCTTCGAAATAACCGTCATAAGTGCTGTTCGACAGAACGAGTCCGATGGTATGCATTTTGCCGGTAATCAGACTTTTGGCAACAGGATTCACCTGGTACCCTAGTTTGGTAATCGAGTCGCTTATTTTCTCCCGGGTCTCGGGGCCCATCCGGTGGAAATTACCGTTCATGAAATGGGAGACCGTTGCTGGCGACACGCCTGCATCTTTGGCGACCTGTACTAGTGTAACTCTTTGTTTTGCCATTTGCTGCACCTCTGCGGATTTACTTGCACAACTTTACGCCCACGCTTAACGTGGACGCCTTTCCATTACGTCCGGAAATTCAGGGAACGCCTGATGCGGCTCTGTCTGATACCAGTAACTAATTGAGCTGATATCGTCACTGCGTTCAAATAAGGCTTGGCCGTCATGCCCTATTTGCTGTACAGTCACCTTCAGGTCCTCTTCGAACAGAATCGGATCGAGGATATGCCAGCGGTAGAAGCCCCGCATCGGGCACGCCGCCCCGTCATAAATATGGGAGCGGGTGTCATCCTTCGTCGCAAAATAGGGGAAACCCATATATGGGGTCGAGTAGGTCTGCTCCTGTACCGGGTTTCCGTTGTCATATTTCACAAATCCCCAGGCGCCTCCGAAATAATCCTCTGCCCCGGTTCCACAGATCGTCGGCCACTCCCGGTCGCCGTCGATATAGAATTTCACTTCTCCTTCACCATACCAATAACGGGATAGGGAAGTCCAGGACATATATGTGCCGATAAATTTGCCTCTCCCTTTAATTCCATCAATTAAAGTGTAATCCTGCCTCAGCACAGTGGGATTCTCTCTGCGGTACTGAGCATGAAAATACTCGGTATCCTCATCCAGCTCATCAACCAGCCTGTAGTCGAATTGATAGAAGAATGCCTCTATGCCCTGCGGATGCTCATTCGTAATGGTTATTCTGGCAGCCTGGCGGAACGGCATAGCAAAGTAGCTGTTCATGCCGCCGACCGGATTCACCACTACCGGCTGTGAATTGACAACTGCCCGTGCACCAAAGCCATTGCAGAAGAAATCCCCCAGCGGGACTTCAACAGAGGGCTGTTCTTCATGATCCCAATACATCCGGAGTACCAGATCGCGCAGGACAAACCAGCCAGATTCGGTCTTATCGGTAACGGTCATCCAGATATGCTGAATGATCCCGGGACCTTCAATATCTACAAGCGTTGCGGTTTCTCCCTGAGCGAGTGAGATGAACGCCTTGCCTTTGCGGGCAACGCCCAGAGGCCCCTCCGCCTGGCCCCCTTGTCCCTTGAGGCCCTGCGGATTCTCCGCCGTAATCGCTCTGCTCTTGCCCTTCATTCTGCCAAACAGCTGGTCCATCGATTGCATCGTTAATCGTCTCCTTATCCTTTATCCTTTGACTGCGCCGTCCGACGCCCCGGCCATTACATATTTGTTCAGGAACAAGTACGTAATAATAATGGGAATAATGCTGATACTGATTGCCGCAAAAGTCTGGCCCCAATCCGTTGCCCCAAAAGCTCCGATAAATTCCTGAAGCCCGACAGCAATCGTCTTGTATGCCTTGTCATTCGTGAACGTGTTGGAGAATACGAAATCATTCCAGATGAAAATAAAGTTTATCGAGGCTACTGTAATGGTTGTATTGACCGTAAGCGGTGAAATAATCCGGATAAACACCTGATAGATGTTGCAGCCGTCGATGACTGCAGCCTCGATAAGCTCATTGGGAACATACCTGTAGAAGCTGGTAAAGATCAGGATGGACAAAGGCAGAGCAAAACCGACCTGCGGCAGGATCAGTGCCGGATACGAATTCAGCAGCCCGTAATCCTTGTACATAATAAACAGAGGGATCAGCGTAACCTGAATCGGAATCATGATGCCGACTGTAAAGAACAGCAGCAGCTTCGAATTCAGCCGGTTAATCATTTTGACAAGGGCAAATCCTGCCGTCGCGCTGAGTACAATAATTAGAGCCAGACAGGTAAAGGTTACAATGGCGGTATTCTTGATATACAGGAGCAGACTGCTCTCCCGGAATACACTGGCATAGTTCTCAAACGACCAGGACGAAGGCATGGCAAACGGCCGTGTCGTCAGCTCGATGCTCGACTTGAAGCTGGACAGCATCAGCCACACTACCGGGTAGATTTGAATCAAAAGAATCACAATCACCAGAAGATACAACAGTGAAGAGGAGAGCTTTTTTCTCGCAAACATGTCAGGCATCTCCTTTCCTCGAATTAAAAATAGCCCGGATTATTAATACGGCAAGCAGACTTTCGATAACGATGAACACGGCAATTGAGCTTCCATATCCATACTGGATGGTGGAGAATGCCTGCTTGTACATATAGGTGGTGACAAGCTCGGTAGCAGATCCGGGAACACCAATAATGTAAGGAATATCGAAGCCACGCAGCGCCCCGGTTGTACACATAATCAAAGCCAGGCTCAGCACATGCATGATGCTCGGAAGCTTAATATAACGAATCAATTGCCAGCCGTTTACACCGTCAATTCTGGCCGCTTCTTCGATTTCTTTGGGGATCGCAATCAGAGCGGCATAAAAGATCACCATATACATCCCGATAAACCGCCATCCCTCGGGAATGGACACAGCGATTAATGCCGTATGGGGATTGGAGAGCCAGGCCGATTGCAGATGCCCCATTCCCACCCAGTCCAGGAACATATTCATGAGACCCAGAGGTTGAAGCGAGTAGAAATTACGGAACATCTGCGCAATAGCTACAGTTACAACAACCGCCGGCAAATAGTACAGGGTTCTGAAGATCCCTGCACCTTTGGTGACATAGGATAGGAGCAGGGCAAAGAACAAGCCGATGAACACCTGCATAAATACCACAATCACTACGTACACCAGATTGTTTTGCACTGAATTCCAGAAGTAACTATCGCTAAACATCGCAATATAATTATCAAAGCCGGTGTAACGCGGCTCCTGAATGCCATTCCATTGCTGAAAGCTGTAATTCAGTGACTGGATAATGGGAACAAAAACCGTACCCAGATAAAATATCAAAGCAGGCAAGATGAAAACCAGCCATGCCTTTTTGTCCTTAAGCACATTCATTATAGGGTCACCCCGCTGTTGTAATTACGTTATTATTGATAAAAGGCTCCACCCGGCACTGGAGGCCCGGGCGAAGAAATATCAAGGTTACTTATTTGCTGGCTGTGTTCTTGGCAATGGCATCATCAATCTGTTTGGCAAACTCCTCTGGAGTCATAAAGCCCATGGTCAGTTTGGTAATCAGATCACTCATCACCGAGTTGGTGTTCGGATCCAGCAGAGTATCCCAAGGCTTGGCAAACTCTGAACCATAATTGTCCATATCCTTTTTGATCCGCAGGAACAGCCCGGAGAATTTGGATTCATCATCAATCGTGAATTTCAGCGGTGACATTTGTTGTTTGGCCACATAGACATCGCTATAATTTTTCAGCACATAGCTCAGGAATTCCTTCGGCAGCCCATCGAACGTTTTGGCAGAGGCCCCGAGTCCAATGCCGCTATTGCCGAAGAATTCATTATCTGGTGTAACCGCATTGCTGGTGGTTGGCAGATAGAAATAATCCACATTGCCCTTAAGTCCTTCCGGCAGGCTTTCTTCCACGAAGGATGGGATTTCCCAAGTGCCCATGTTGTACATGGCAGCTTCTCCGTTCAGGAACAGATTTTTGGCTGTTGTATAATCTGTGGTTGCGAATCCCTCTTGAAAGTATTTCCCGATTTTAGCAGCGAAGGTAGCCGCCTGCATGCCTGCCTCATCCGACATTTTGGCTTTGCCCTGGCTCAAATCACGGATGAACTGATTACCTGTGGTCCGGAACGGATACATAGCCGCATAACGCAATACCGGCCATACATCAACGCCGTCTACAGCGATAGGCGTAATCCCTTTGTCTTTGAGCGCTTGGCTGACTGCAAGCAGATCGTCAAGGGTTTTGGGCACAGCAAGGTTGTTGTCTGCAAATATTTTTTTGTTATACCAGGTCATTTCCATGTGATATTCCATCGGCAGAAGATACAGGCTTCCATCCGGCAGCTCCTGGTATTTCAGCGCGGGCTCATAGAATTTATCGTACAGCCCCTCGTCCTTCAGAAATTTCTCCATGTCCACCAGTAAGCCTGCATTTACAAGCTCCTGGGCAAACGGGTCGGCATCGCTGTCAATGAAATCCGGCATCTGTCCTGAAGCAACCAGCGTTCTGAGCTTAGTCAGATAAGAGGGTCTGTCCGCCGTCACCTGAAGGTCCAGCTTAAAGCCCGGATGGTCGGCGGCGAACCGGTCGGCAAGCTCACGGACTGTCTGGACAATCGCTCCATTCTCCGGTCTGGCAGAGAGCCATGTCACCGTCTGCTCCTTAGGTGCATCCGAGGCGCCGGCTTGGCCTGAGCTTGTGTTGCCTGCGGAACTGCCGCAGCCGGCCAGAGCTGTTGCTGCCAAGGAGAAAATGGCAAGTCCGGTGAACACTTTTGATGCTTTCTTTGTCATTGTAATAACCCCTCCATTAGATTAATCGGTATAAATTCTGTGAATCCATCCTTGCCGGTTAAAGCTCAGCGGCTGTCTTCATGCTAATGTCCTCAACATTCACAGCACCCTCATTGGCAAAAAAACCAAAATGTCCGTCTTTGAAATTATAAATCCGTGTTGTCATGGCGACTTCATCGTTGACATACAGACACAGGATATCGTCTTCCAGAATTAGCTTAATACGAATCCGGCTATGGCCGGCAAAATTCAATGGACGTTCCAGCTCAATCATCTGCGGCTTGTCCCCGGCAATTTGCCATTGGAAAAATCCCGGTTCCCTTCTCGGCCACATATCAAAGGTGATCCGGTTGTGAAAAGGATCAAACTTGATGAAATAACCATTGTCCAGCGTCTGGTCCGTGCGAACCGCGATCCCAAAGTCCTTGACATGCTGCCAATCCGTAAAGGAAGCCTCAAGCATGACCTGAGAAGGCAAGGGGTTAAGCACGCTATACGCCAGCCCATCCGGCGAAGACAGCTGCAGCCTGTCCCCCTGCTTCATGCAATTGTCCGCCTCTTGCAGAATAATTTGTTCGTTCCTATTAAAATGTCCATAGATGGAAGACGGCATTCTCACAAGCAGTTCTCCCAGTTCGTTCTGGTACACTTCATGGACAACCAGCGTGCCTGCCCACTCCCAATCTCCATAATCATTACTGCCCTTCTTCGAGGGGACCCAGCCAAAGGCGTACCGCTTCTCGCCGTCGGAGGCTGTCTTCGCTGCGTAGAATCCTCTGCCGTCGAAGGTGTCCAATACCGGTGAGGTATATAAGCCATCGATGGTTTTGCTCTTTTTATAATGGGTGACAAACTTCTCACTGAATGTGGAGTAGACGAGGTAATGCCATTCTCCCATCTGGAAATAATCGGGACATTCCATCGTAATGTATTTGTCCGGGCTGTAAAAGGGCTCGCGGAATTCCCAGCTCAGGAGGTCATCCGATGTCAGAAGGGCGATGCACCCGCCTCTTTTCTCAGAGGAGTTCATTTCCCTGGTAGTGACCAGCATCCAATACTCCTGCTTCTCTTCGTTGAAGAACACAAAGGGATCACGCCAATCAAATGCCTCATAGATCACTTCATCCCCGTAAAGCTTGAATTCACTATCCTTCGTCCAATGAATTCCGTCGGTGCCAGTGGCCCGCAGTACAACTTGTAAGGGCTTACCATCCTTGCAGAACGCAGGGTTGGGATTATGTCCCGTGTAGAATAGATGATACAGGCCTTCCTTGTCCCGGATCACAGATCCGGTATAGGCGTTCCGGTCTAACTCAGTCTCATTGCCATTTGGCAAAACTTCTCCGTAATCCTCAAAATCAAGCCCGTTTCCAGTGGCCGCCAAATTCCATGAGGTATGGTTGCCATAATCCCCCCCCACTCTCTCATCGTGAAGATAATAAAGCTTGTACTCCCCTTGGTCATAAAACGGAATTACGTCTCCTACCCAGCCATTCGCAGGTCTGTAGAATACCTTTTTCATTGTCATCATCTCCATTAGTAAAACGTTTTACAAACATATATTATCATAATATTTTTCCTTGTCAACGGTTTCATTTGTTTGTATAGTGAGTTTATTGGTTCGAGTTTCAATTAGAAAATAATATTAAGGTAAAACGTTTACCAAAAATTTAACGGGAAAGGCCACCCTTTCCTGACAGGAGGAGAACATCATATGATCATTGGGGCGATTGAAGCAGGCGGCACCAAATTCATCTGCGGTTTGGGCAATGAGGCAGGTGAAATCCTGGACCGGATCAGCTTTCCGACCGAGACTCCGGAGAAGACGCTACAACAGGCGGTTGCCTATTTTGAGGACGCGGGGGCTCTGGCAATCGGGATTGGTTCGTTCGGGCCGTTGAATATGGATCATTCCAGCCCCTTGTATGGACATGTAACCACTACACCGAAGCGGGGCTGGGCAGGTTTTGACTTTGTGGGTTATATGAAACGGCATTTCCCTGTGCCGATTGGATTCGATACGGATGTGAATGCTGCTGCTTTTGGTGAGGTGAAGTGGGGCGCGGCTCAAGGACTGGATAGCTGTGTCTATTATACAATTGGAACAGGTGTCGGAGTGGGCGTGTATACAGAGGGTAAACTGGTTCACGGGCTTGTTCATCCTGAAGGCGGACACGTGCTGACCCGGCGGCATGCAGAGGATCATTTCGCAGGCCTGTGTCCATACCACGGTGACTGTCTTGAGGGGTTGGCGGCAGGACCAGCCATCGAGAAGCGTTGGGGCGTGAAAGGCTCCGCGCTGCCAGCAGATCATACCGCATGGGAAATGGAGGCCTATTATTTGGGCCAAGCCATTGCGGGCGTGATCCTTCTGTTATCACCGAAGCGTGTAATCCTGGGCGGAGGTGTTATGCACCAGGAGCACCTGTTTCCAATGATCCGCAGTGAAGTCCGTAAGGCCCTGAACGGTTATGTGTCGGCACAGGAAATTCTGGGGACCATGGATAGCTATATTGTTCCACCCGGTCTCGGCGACAATGCGGGATTATGCGGGGCTCTGGCGCTGGGAATCGAATCGCTTCAGGAGTAGTCAGCCAATTCTTCACCCAAATCGTCCTTCTTTTTCAGATAAAAGCAGGTGTCATTTGTGGTAGCAGGTTTGGACAAAGTAATCGAGTAGCAACCCGACGGTCATTTTGTTTCTCAATCCACGTAGTCCTTGGTTTGTCCAGTCACCATTTTGACTTCTTCCGGTGTTAATACTTGTTTGAAAACGACTAAAAATGGGGTATATTTATTTATGAGGTCGCCTCATTTTGGTTTGGTTTGGTCGTACTTACCATTACCGAAATGGCGGCCTTTTTTGTCCCTGCTACCAAAGGTGTAGATAACACAAAAAGACGAGACCTTGTTTACTCGGTCCCGTCCACACAATATCAGTATTTCAAAAACAACCTGTATAGTGAATTATTTATTTGATATATTTACTTTTATACTTATCAACAAGGATTCCGGCTTTGTCCAATTGCTTAGCACCTTCAATAACCTTCTTGTTACCCGTTTCGAATTTGGAATAATTTATTTTGGTCGTCTTCAGGCTATCCCGCATTATAGTGAACCCTTCCAGCTGGAGTTTTGCTCCTGCCAGATAGTAGTTATGTATTTCTTTCAACTCTGCATTATTGGCTTTGAGGTTTTTCAACCCGGATACAAACTTAGTATAATTGGGCAATACAGTATTGTTTAAAGTAAGAAAGAGTGACTTTCTTGTTGAATCGTTCAGGTGTCTATTTTGAATAAACGTATCTATGGCTTTATTTTCATAGCTTGCTATTGGCTGCAACTGTTCATAATAATCTTCCAAATCCTGTAACATGATTTCTTCGCGGGTAGGTTCCTTTATCACTACCGGCTTTGTTGGCTCAGAAGTTGGTTCAGGAATGACTGTATACTCATCCACCACTTGAACAGTGAATACATAAGGTTCAAACTTTTCTCCAATATTGACAGTTAAGGTGGCAATCCCTTTATTTATTGCATGGAGTTCAGAAACCCAATTCGTTTTCCGTACGACCTTGACAACATTCTCATCTGAAGAGATTGGAGTGAAGTCATGTTCCGTAACGTCTGCATCGGTCCAGTCAGTTATGGCTATCTCGTATGACTTCCACTCCCCAACTTTAATCTCAGCAGGTTTGGTCACTTTAACAATGTCGGTGATGTTCCGTGCAGCCGCATGAATACTACCACTCCCGGATACAACCGATACTATAATTGCTAGCATTAACGAATAAATCAAACTCTTTCGTTTCATATAACCTTATCCCCGCTTAATTATTAATAGTAAAGCATCTACCAATTTTGCTAGAACATTTCATGAATAGGTTGCAGGCAGCAAACAGCAAAGTGCTTTCCTCTGATATTATATAACTTAGCAGGTAAAATTGTCCTGTTTTTTTATTGCTGCCCCATTAAGGTTCTTAATTGTCATCCTCATAAAGGATCGGTTTTCCGTTCGGGTCCATTCTAATCCGCTGACATAAATAACCGGCCGCCAGAAATCTGCTGGCAGCCGGTTATTCAGCTTGTTATTTAATGCAATTATATATAATCTGTGCTGCCTCTGCCCGGGTCGCGACAGCCCCTGGACTCAGCTCTTTGCCCATGCCCGTGAGTATTCCCGCTTCCACAAACTGCTTCATGGCTGTCTGGGCATATCCGGCTACCGCACTGACATCAGTAAAGCTGTCGTAGCTCTGATTGTTGCTACCTTCCGGCAGACGGTTCAGCTGCTTCATGATATTGTACAGAATTACCGATGCCTCTTGTCTGCTGATGACGGCCTCCGGCATAAAGGAGTTGCCGCCCACACCGGAAATCAAGCCCAGTTTCTTGGCTGTACCGAGATAGCTTGTGTAGTATTTGTTCCCTGCATCTGAAAAGTTATCGGCGCTATCTGCATCAGGCTTAATGCCGAAAGCATTCATGACCATCATCAGAAAGTCAGCCCGCTTCACCTGGGCCTCGGGTGCAAACACAGAGCTGCTTACGCCCTTAACCACCTCTCTCGCTGCCAAGTAATCGACAGCGCTGGAATACCAGTTGCCCGGTGCAACATCATTGAATTTGATTTCGTTATACCCTACAGCATAATTTGAAAAATGGGCGGTCTGGAAATTAACCTTTCCGGCTGCTGCATCGTAGCCGCCATTAACCAGCTGAAGGTTTCCTGTCTGATCGATATAATACACTACAATGGCATTTGACTTTTCAGTTGCTTTTGGCGTATAAGGTACACTGATCTTAACTATTTCACCGTTGAATGCAGTAATTTCAGCATTTCCGGCTGTTACAGAGAAGTCTACAACCGGTCTGTCTCCAAGCTTGCTCCGGGCTTTGTCCGGCAAGCTTGATGAAGCAAGCTTCTTAATGCTGATTGTGCTATCTGCTGCTGCACTTCCAATTGCAGCTACTGCTTTAGACGTAAAGGTAATATCAGCAATGCCTGTATTCAGCTTCAGCTCTGCCCCGGCGGCTTCCATTAACTGCTTGAGAGCATCCTTAGCTATAACTACATCAACAGATGATTGGCCTGCCTCCTGATCCATCTGAATCTCCATGACAACCTTTTGACCGGCCGCTACGGCTTGCTTGACCTTGCCGACCAGATCGCTGATTATAGTGGAATCCAGCTTGACGATGGCAGCTCCTTCCTCCTTGCCTGCCGTTGCTTGGATCTTCACACTATAAGTAGTGGTGCCGTCAGCAGCGGTGCCCGAGGTCACGGCCACCGGAATTGCCGCCGGAGTACTGGTTGCAGTACTGACGCCCCCTGTTGACGCCAACCCGTTATCTTCACTGGCAGCTGTTGGACTTGGTGTTGGTATTGGTGTCACCGTTGGTAACGCCGTTGGTGATGATGTAGGTGTAGGTGTAGGTGTAGGTGTAGGCGTTGGCGTAGGTGTTGGTTCTACTGGAATGTCACCAGTCATAACCAGCACAATATCATCATAAGAGCCCCAGTCCTTCGCATTCCCCTCAAGGGAAATCCCGATCTTCAGTGTTCCATCCGTAACCTTGATATTCCCAACAACCGCTTGGTTCCATACATTCCAGCCTTTGTTCGCGAAGCTTGAGCTCAGTAGGGTCTTCTCGCCATTCAAGGCATACAGCTGATTCTTCGTCTCATCCCCGGCGCCCTGCGACCAGGCCGTCAGCGTGTAGATTCCATTCTCCAGGGCGGTAAGCGTCTGATAGGCGTCCAGTGTAAAGGCGGAATCCTTCCAGAATCCCAGTGATCTTGCACCGGTACGGCCATCCGAACTCGCGGTCAGGGCAGCAGGGTCAGGAATGGTCCAGCCATCAGGCAGACCCGCTTCATTCACCTGCTCAAAGCCGGAGTTAACCACAGGGTTCGAATCCACCGTGAAGTGGAGGGTGTAGGTTCTCACTACCTCTCCTTTGACAACAACGGTTGCACTTCCAGGCAGCGCAGCTGTTTGTGTAATTTCTGCCGATATGCCTTGTTCTGCAACCGCCTCAACCGCTGGCAATGCAGTCGTGCCATACGGCAGAACTACACTGTAGTCCTGAACGGCTGGATCAAATCCGCTAACCGTAGCGCCGTTCACCCTCAAATCCAGCAGCTTGCTGGTATCCTTCTTAATCAGCTCGAAATCGTCGATATTCCCCCACTGTCCATCAGCAAGCTTAAGATGAGCGCCCAGGGTGAGGGTTCCATCCGTAACTTCAATAAGATCCAGAACCGGCTTGCTCCATTTCTGCCATCCCGTATTTGTAAACTGCTGTGTTCTGCTGCCGGCAAAAATTTCTGAAATCTCTTCACCGCCCCCGCCGGATACCCAGGCCGACAAAGTGTACGTTCCATTCTCCAGACCGGTGATCGTCTGCGAAGTCCTGAATTCAGCAGGAGTCGTACTATAGTAATGCAGGGCGGACGACCCCGAATGTGCATCTTTTTCAATATTGACTGCACTTGTATCTCCTGAAAGCTCCCATGCGTTCAACTCATCTTCAAACCCGGGATTCTGTATCAAATTTGAACTTGGAGTTACCGTGACCTCACTGAATGCAGAGAATCCCCCGTCATAGGTAACTGCGGTCACGGTGGCACTTCCGACAGAAACCCCGGAAAGTATTCCACTATAAGGATCTACTTTAACAACCTCCGGCTTAGAGCTTGTAAAGCTCACTCCTTTATAGGTTGCATTTAACGGATCGAAAATGGCAATTAATTTATCCGTCCCGCCTACTTCAATAGCGGTTACAGGCTTATCTAAGGACACCGCGGTAACCGGATGGCGGTTGATTTCGGCTGCACCGTCGATGAAGGCATCCATAGCGAGTGTCGGTGTGCCGTCAATATTCCATGCCGATAACGGATAGCCAAACAATACACCGGTAGGCTCCCAATAAAAGATTCCGGTTCCCCTATTGTCCGGAACAGCCTTTAGTTTATTCTGAACGGCCACGAGCATATTGTATACGCTATCAACATCCTCTGAAACATTACCTCCAACCTCAACGATCATAACTTCTTTGCCATATTTAGCTTCCAGCGCATTCATATTGTTGCTGAGATCGTTAATGGTAGAGGTGAAAATGGCATCAGGATAATAAGATAAGCCGATGATATCGTAATCCGTATCCTTAAGACCGGCCGCTGTCAGACCGGCAAAAAATGGCCCAACCCCTGCTTCAGCTCCGCTGGCCCGATGGATGATGACCTTAATATCCGGGAACACCGCCTTGGCAGCATGTGAACCGGCCTGAATCAACTGAACGAGGTTGGTTGTATTACTGTAGCTTCCTAAAGGATGCAGCATTCCATTATTAATCTCATTTCCGATCTGCACCCATTCCGGTGTTACTTTTGCATCTTTGAGCGCCTGCATCACTTCCGTAGTGTACTGCGAGACATGCGCCTTCAGCTGTTCTATATTATCTTCCTTCCAGGCTTCAGGAGTAACCTGTTGACCAGGGTCAGCCCAGCTGTCGCTGTAGTGCAAATCGATCATCACACGGAACCCGTAGGCGCTTACCCGGGAAGCCAGTGCAACAACCTCTTGTGTGCTGTTATGACCACTGGCCGGATCATCTGACGGGTTAACCCAGGCCCTGATTCTGATGGAATCGATGCCGTGCTCCTTAAGTATTTGTAAAAGATCCTCCTCTTGGCCATTATCATTATAGAATTTATAGCCTAAAGCCTCCATTTGCGGCAGCCAGCTGATATCTGCACCTTTGGAAAAGCCTCCGGAAACCGATGAAGCGTTTACATTAGCGGGCAAACCAATTGATGCTGCCGACAGAATCATCGCCCATGTAAGAATGATTACAACAACCTTTTTGCTGATTCTCATAGCTTAACCTCCATTATTTATTTAATAACTGCAGTTTCCAGCCTTTAACATCCTTATTGTAAAGAATTAAAGATCAGGTGTGGATGGAGCAGATCAACTATAAGTAATACCTCTGCAACAAACTTAAAAAATTATTAATCCAAAGCTCCCTTTAATTGAATTAGTAAATTTGATTACATATTGTAGAGATTCCTGTTCCTGTATGGGTATTAAACTTCGCTATTGCATAATTATCATTTATCAAATTTATTGCATTGATTGTGATTCTTATCACAGTTGATATTCAATTTCCAAAATATAATAAAACCACTATAATTACATTATTTTCATTTATATCCATTTTGGAGGTCTGTGAACAAGGGTGTAGTTGTAAATTTTCGTGAAAGGGGTTTTGCCGTCTCCACACTCTCTCCCTCCGTACATTTAAGGTTGTTCGCCGCCTAAGTCCTTGCACCCCAGATCGCAGCTTGAGTACACAGGCTAGATAAAGGTTGTCTACAAGAACCCGGCATAACTTAAAACCAACCATTTTGATCGGAGGAGTATTAATTATGAAAAAGACTGTGGCTTCACTTCTTGCAGGTGTTGTAGCACTTGGATCCTTTGCCTCGGTGGGCACTGCTGCTGAAAACAATGAACGCAATAATCCTGTAGAACTCTTCTCAGGCTCGTCCCCTATTTCGATTACGGACCAATCCTGGAAAGCTCCTGCTGGCTCCGCTTCTGAGGACAAAGTATGGGGATATCTTGAAAGTGTTAAAGGTAACCTGCATCTTTCGGCTAAAGAGGATATTCGGGGAAAATTCAAAATTTCAGAGCAAAATACAAACAGCAAGACCGGCAGCCAGCACTACCGGTTAAGCCAGTATATCTCGGGGATACCGGTATATGGAGCTGATCAAACTCTGCATATCGACAAATCCGGCAACGTTACCTCCCTGCTGGGAAGCGTAGTTGAAGATGTTTACCAGACGATTCCGCAGCCGCTGATTCAGCTCCAAACCATTTCCGGAGCAGATGCTATTCTGGCAGCCGAGCAGGATGCCACGCTGGAACATGGACCGCTTGGTGAGCCGCAAGTTACTCCTACAGCGGATTTATATTATTTCATTGTTGACGGAGAACCTAAATTAGCCTATAAAACGGAAGTGAATGTTCTGGAGCCCGAGCCTTTGCGGATACGGTACTTCATTTCTGCGGAGAATGGCAGCGTACTGTTCAAATATAATATTTTAGAGAACCTGACGGGTACGGGTACTGGAGTGTTTGGAGATACCAAAACGTTCGAGACACGCCTCTCGGGTTCTACCTATCAGCTCTATGACAGTACCCGCGGCAAGGGCATTGTGACGTATACCGCTAAAAACAAGACCTCTCTTCCGGGGACGCTCTTAACCAGCACCAACAATGTCTGGACAGACAAAGCCGCGGTTGATGCCCACACGTATGCTGAAAGAACCTATGATTATTATCTCCAGCATTTCGGCCGCAACAGCCTGGACAACAACGGACTGCAGATCCGTTCCACCGTCCATTACTATACTTCCTATAACAACGCTTTTTGGAACGGTGCGCAAATTGTTTTCGGTGATGGAGATGGATCTACCTTTACACTGCTGTCCGGTGACTTGGATGTTGTGGGCCACGAGCTGACGCATGGTGTAACTGAGAAAACATCCAATCTTGAATACTATGGAGAACCAGGGGCACTGAATGAGTCCTTCTCCGACATTATCGGAAATTCAATTGAAGGTGCGAACTGGCTGATCGGCGATAAAGTATATACACCGGGTGTAGCGGGTGACGCACTCCGCTCACTGGCTAATCCCCCATTGTACGGACAGCCTGACAAATACAGCGACCGCTATACCGGTACCGGTGATGAAGGCGGTGTGCATACGAACAGCGGGATTAATAACAAAGCTTTCTATCTGGCTGCCCAAGGCGGTACGTTTAGCGGTGTAACGGTCACAGGTATCGGCCGTGAGGATGCCGTTCAAATCTATTACAATGCACTTGTATATTACCTTACGACCTCATCCAACTTCTCTGCTGCACGCACAGCAATCATTCAATCGGCTACGGAATTGTTTGGAGCAGGCTCGGCTCAAGTAACTGCCGTAACCAAAGCTTACAATGCGGTAGGCGTCTACTAAGAACAGAATAACAGGCCAATGATCCTCAAGATCATTGGCCTGTTTGGTGTAAAAGGGATCGATCAACTGCTTAAAACCATATTGCATGAAATCTATATATTATTCTTTTACTTTTGTAAGCACACCATCTTTATTTTCGTATATTCTTTTTTCGTTTTTCTCCATTTTATGTATGATCTCTTCTTCCAGGTTAATTCCCAGAAGCTCCGAAAGTCCTATTAAGTAGAGTGCAACATCAGCCAGTTCTTCCCCCAAATCGTCTTTCTTTTTCAGATAAGCTTCACAAGCCTCTGATAATTCGCCATATATGAAACAGAATTCCTGGAAAATATCTGTAACATTAAATCCTTTCGCAACTTTATTCTGATAAACTCTTTTTTGTAACTGTAATAAATCAATCATTTTATTCTCTCCTATTCTACAAATATTTTTTATGTACAAAAACAGTATTTCACCCCTTTCAAGCAGCTCAGCAGGATTATTCTTGTATTTCAGACAACAATCCTCCCGATCACCATTTATATCTACAGTGCTTACCAAGAAGTCTAACATTCCAAAATATAGAATTCTATGCGGTTTGAGGGCAGGGTGATTTCAAAATTCTGCGGTACGAACGGGCTGATGCTTACTCATATGGCCAATCTGCAGCACAAAAGGATGCCACTAATCATGTCATCCTTTCATACAACCTATAATGGTAGTTATTCACTATAACTCACGCAGGTGGTTGTTCCAACAATAAGCGACTAAGCTTTTTTTACCGTGAAGTACACTTGATAGGGTTCATAACCGATATCGCGAATTCTTCTCAGCTGAATTCCCGGGTCCTGATTGGCCGTCTTGAAGAAATAGCGCCAGCTGCCCCACTCCCGTTCATTTTCCATGATCAACTCAGAGGTAACATCATCTAGCTGTGTAAAGAGAATCCTCTCATTCTCACAAATCCCAGCCAGCACTTCAGGACCAAAACGAAACGCACCTGTCTGTTCGTCGTCCGGCAGAGGAATGAAGCGGATCCCGACAGGCAGAATGATACTGACTCGATCGCCGTCCTTCCAATTCCGCAGCAGGGTATAGAATGCACAATAATCCGCAGATTTCCCGTGAAGCTGATCGTTCACATAGATGACGGCTTCAGACATGATCCAGTCCGGTATGCGCAAATGGAGGGCAAACGCTTGGGCAGAGCCGGTATGGACAACGAAATCATACTTTTTATAATTCGGCAGATTCTCGTGAAGCGCTGTAACCTCATTCAATTCCTGCTGTCCTGCGGTATTCGAAGAGTTCAGCATGCTTCCGCTCATATGATCCTGAGATTGATGAATGCGGACATTCTCTCCATTGATCTCTGTGGTCAGCTCTGAATGGAAATACTGGCATACATAGACATCGTTGTGATTCTGATAATAAATGCCTCTGTTCAATGCTGCATTGGCTTGTACCATCGTTCCGTGGCAGCAGAAGAAGCTATCGGTCTCCGAACTCCAATCCTTCCGTAAGCCTGCCTTCATCGGCAGAAAATAGGTAAGCAGCCCTGTTCCGGGATTGTCGTGCCGGTTGCCGGTCAGATGATATTCCTGGTAGTAGGCTTGAGCCATAATACCGTTGTACAGATTATATTCAATATACTGCGCATATGCCGGATCTGATGTATGCCGGAAAAGAAACTCTGCCAGACGAATCATATTATAAACCGTACAGTGCTCCTGATTCTTATCCCCGAGGCGTGCTTTGATCTTCATTTTGGGCATCCACACTTCGCCTGCCGTATTTCCGCCAGTTGCCAGAGTGCCTCTCTCCGTAACCGCACATTTCCAGTAGGCAGTGACAATGTCCATCCAGCGTTGTTCGCCGGTGACCTCGTAAGCTCTGGCACAGCCGAGTACTTCAGGAATGGTGGTGTTGGCATGCATGTTGGTCAAAGGGTCTTTGTTCTCCAGTAACGGGCGGAAAAGTCTGCTGCGGTAATAACGCTCCAGCAAGGTCTTGTATTTAGCATTCCCTGTAATATGGAGCAGGTCCGCCCAAGCCTCAAGCATCCCGCCTGTCTCCATGTCCAGAATGTCATCGAATTTCTCTCTGGTGAAGGTAGTGCTCCATGTGACGAACCAGTCTGCAAAACGATCGGCCACCTCGAGCGCTTGTTGACTGCCGGTGAATTGGTACATATCCACCAGTCCCATAAATAACTTATGGATATTATACTGCGGAGCCCATATCGCTTTACCTTGAGCAACCCAGTGTAAATATTTCTCCGGAATAGGCGCTGCCCATTGTCCACCGTTGTCCTTCTGGCATTCGGCAAGCTCGTCCAGGATGAGATCCGCTTTGAGCTTGAGTTCCAGATCGCCAGTCTCATGAAACCGCATAGCTGCCGCAGACAGCCAATGTCCAAGAAAATGTCCCCGGATCTGACAGACTGGCGTCTCCCATCCCCCATGTGCATCCTCTGGAATATCTCTGCCATGGTATCTTCCCGCTTCTACTTTATAGTTAAACAGGAGATTATCATTTGTCAGTTTCATTAAATACCGCCGGTTTGCTTCCTCCCTGCGTTTCAGATCATTATCATGAAGAACGACATGCTTGCCCTTCAGTTCTCTCATTGCTGCAGCCCCTTAATATACTGACATTGATTTTACAATGAAAGTATATAGCAGCGCTTCCATCAATCCAATGATTAATCCTAATATAAAGTTGATCCATACTGAGTAATAAACTGAAAGCCGGTGTTAAATAAAATTATGATAGATTGTCTCCACTTTCGGTTTGTTAGCCTCGTTTTTTAAAAAAAGAGCGGTCCTTTAAGTCACTGAAGTGACTTGAAGAACCGTCCCTTTTGATTGCCGGTTATACCGGAATTATCGAAATCCACTTCACCGCTTCAATACGGTTATTGATCTATTGTGTAACCTTGGCTTCTACTGCTGCACCGCCGACAGCACCAGATCGTCGAAATGGACTTCACCGGCGGCGCTGCCTTTATACAGATAAATCGTGGCGCTGGTGTTGGCGCTTCCTGTTGTGAATTCAATTTCTTTGTGCACATATCCTGTGCCCTGCTCGAAGCCCCAGGCATCCGTGAATGTGCCGCCGTAATTCTTGACCCCAAATACCGCTACACCACCGTCTGCACTTTGTCCTAAGCCGGACAGCCTGTAGGTCGTGTCCGGAAGAAGGCCGGAGACCGTCTGCTCTATGCCCGAAGCCGACCCGCTTAGCAATGCGGCGTAGTCTCCTGTATGCGGGGCAGTGTCTGAGATCGAAGCACCATTATAATGGACTGACCAGCCGGTGAAATCACCGCTCTCGAATCCGGGATTCTGCAGCAGGTTGACCGGCTCCGGTTCCGGTTCGGTCTCCACGGGAATGAACCGGAAATAATCATAGTTCGCCGTAAATCCTGTACCGCCTCCCGTGAACAGGCCGATCTTAGGCTCCGCAATTTCCACTGTCTGATCCGCTCCGGCCTGCTGGTAGCTCACACCGTCAGCGGAATAGAAGCCACTGTACGTATTGCCCGTCTTTACGAGTCTAAGGTATACCGCCGATCCCAGGGTATCGGCAGTTTCGACATGCTGCCGCACGGTGTCTTTTTGCGCAGTGAACTGGAATTCGTTGCCGGTGCCGTACATCCGGGTAATCCGGACGAAGGTCGCATCGCTCTCATAGACAATCAGTCCGCCCTGGGCCCATGGGGACGCCGGTAATCCCGTCAGCTTAGTCTCTAAGGTCCAGTCCCCTTCAGGCGCTCCGGTGAGCAGAAGATTCTTGGCCGTTGCAGACCCCTCTGCGATTTCTCCGTTCTCGGCAGTAATCCGCATAGAGCCGGGATTAGCCGTCAGCGACCAGGCTGCGCTGTTCTCACGTACCCAAGTCCACTGACCGTCCAGATCCGGCCCGGCGAATTCGTCACTTCCGCCTTCGGTGAACACCGGTTCGGCGGGACCGGCAGGAGATGCGCTGAATTGAATCAATTCCAGATCGTCGAACGTCACTTGTCCCGCCCCTCCGGCTTTGTACAGAAAAATTGTAGCGCTGGTGCTGGAGGCCCCTGTCGTAAATGTAATTTCCTTGCGGGTATAAGCAGCTGCAGTCATATAGACACTCTGTTCGGCGTTGCCGTGGTTCTTCACTCCGAATACGGCTGAGCCGCCGCCGCTGGCTGCGCCATAAGCGTACAGCTTATACATGGTGTTCGGATGCAGTCCGCCAATGTTCTGCTCCATTCCGGCATAGTTGCCGGTAAGTGCCGCAGCGTAGGCACCGTTGTGCGCTCCGGTATTCACGATAGAAGCTCCATTGTAATGGAGCGGCCAGTTGCTGAAATCACCTGTCTCAAACCCCGGATTAAGCAGCAGATTATTCTGGGAAGGCGGCTGCGGCAGTGGAGGCAGATTGTTCGGATCCAGCCCCGCTCCCTGGTATGCCCCAATATTGGGAGCAGTGCCTGCCGGAACAGGGTTGCCGAAATAATCACTTCCGCCGTTGCCGCTGATGATTCTGCCGCTGCCAATGGCCGGAGAGGTATTCAGCAGCTGATAGCCCGCCAGCGTGCCGCGTCCAATGCCGCCTGAGCCTGGAGAAGCGAGCTTCGGATCAGCGGTGATTTTGTGCGGGTCAGCCGGTTCGCTGGATGGATGGTTGCCATAGAACAGATTATTATCGAATATGTTTCCGGTGCTGGAGCCGAACAGATATCCCCCGGTGCCCAGATTATAGATCAGGTTGTTGTAAAAGGCCGTATTTGAAGCATAGCCATCCCAAAAGCCGTAATTGACCACCTTAGTGCTGGAAGTGAGCGGCAGATAGACCGTATTATTATAGAACTTCGCGCCGCTGACCGGGCCGTTCAGATTGAACACCGCCCCGCCGTCATTCTCGCTGATATTATAGCGGACGACCGCATTGGTATTGTAATTGGAGGCAGCTGTCCCGTCATTGACGACCAGTACCATACCTCCTGCGTTATGGTGACTGTAGTTGTACTGGATAATAGTGCCGTCACTGTTATAATCCGCATCGTAGGCCATCGCGTCGCCGCCGGGGGCAGTGTTGTACACTTCATTGTACTGGATGACCGCATCCTTCGTGCCCCATACCCACAGCGGCACATGATACCCGGACGCGCGGACATGGGTATCGTACACTACATTATGCTCGATGAGGCCGCCCGTTGTATTGAGTACAACCGCACCATCGGCAGCAACATCGTTAATTACATTATTCTGCAACTTAAGCCCCGTGGAGTAAGTGCGCTGTGCTCCATTCAGATAGATTCCTACACTGTCGAGCGAATAGATGCGGTTATTCTTGATGACCACGTCCGACACATGCAGATCCCAGTCCGGACCCCAGACGATGATTCCGCCATTATGCACATAATCGGTGGCCGTCGTCCCTTTGACCTGATGGATATCGAGATTCTCGAATACGAAATGTTTATAGACCTTGGGATTGGTCCAGCTTCCGCTGCTGCCGCTGACATGAATGCCTCTGCGCTCGCCCGGACTGGCTGCATTATTGGTAATCTCGAGATTGCGGACCTCCCACTGCTCCTGATTGTAGAAATATACGGCAGCGGCGGCCCCTCCCCCCGCAATCAACGGCTTAGCCCCTTCGCTGTAGCGGTCAATCTGAATCGGACTGCCTTCGCTGCCCGAGCCCTGGGGTGACAGTGTCCCCGTCCAGACCCCGCCCGCCTTGAACAGAATGCGGTCTCCAGGCTGAAACACTGTGGTGTTCACTTTGTCCAGCGTCTTCCAGGCCTGGGTTTCGGAGCTGCCTGTGTTGCTGTCGCTGCCCCCAGCCGAATCGACATAATAGGACGTACCGTCTGCGCGGACCGCTGACGGGACTAATACGGACAGAACAGATGCGAGAATCAGGATTGCCGTCAAAATCAGCTTGTTCATCTGATGCCATGGTCTTCTTGTCATCTTGTCTTAAACCTCCCGATATGAATGGTATGCTACTGCATTTGCAGGCCGGAATATCCCGGCTCCGTTAGCTCAATCCGGGCGGAACGGATTCGCTGCTCCAGTTCCCGCCCGAAGCCTGTCTCCGTCGCCGCTTTCTTGTTCCGCTCCTCCGCTGCTGTTTCTGGCTTCTGCGGTTTTACATCGCCAAGCACCGCCATTACCCATTCCCCTGTGAAGCCTTCATCCATGACCGGGCTGATCTCGCCGGACTCCCGCTCACCGGTCAGCCAGGCGTACAGCTGGCCCTGCTCGCGGAAATACACTCTGGCGTTTGCGCTGTCCAGACTTTCACTGCTTAGAGTCAAGTCAGGAAAGGAAGCGTTATCATTTCTCAGTTCTGAAATCGCCTCTTCCGGGCTTCTGCCCTCAAGAAGCAACTGACGCACCTCAGACAGAAGCTGTTGTGTTCCCGGCTTGTTATCCGCTACACCTTGCCCTTTGCTCCGGTATGCTATGGAAATGCGGGTAAACGTAAGCTCCTGTTCCTCAGGAATGCTGCTAACCTGATCCTCCCGTGCCGGTTCATCATCCCGTCCGTGTTCCCCAGGCACTGTCATCCTCTCCCGAAGCGCAACCTCCAGATTGCTCAAATAGTAGGGAATGAAGCTGCCTTCATCCAGCTCGGCCGGACCAAACACCGCTATCCCGGCAACAGCAGCCTGAGCCCGCCGTTTGTTCTCGCGTTCCATCTCAGAGAGCAGCCCGCCAAAGTCCGTGCTGTCAACAAGCCCTTCTTCATGACCCATCTCCAGCAGAATCCGGCTTCGAGTCCAGGAGGTAAGCGCCTCACGCTTGAGCATCTCCAGCGGATTCTCCCCGCCAATCTCCAGCTCCCAGAAGTTCCCTTCATAAGCCTGGTTGTAAGTATCCCGGAAGTACTCAATCACCTGCGTGCGCTGGAGTCCCATCGCATACTTCAGTTCCGCCGCGGTCACTGCATACCCGTTGATCCGTGCCACCTCGGGGTCCGTTGCCATCCGCTCCGTTATGCCCTGGGCCTTGGCGGAAGCATTCTCCTTTCCCTCAGGCCCAACGAGCCTTTCCGGGACTCCGCCTCCGCTTAACAGCAGGATAACGGCCAGACACAGCGGGACACCCGAAGCTGCGGCGGCTCTGCTTTTTGTCCACTTCATAGCCTCTTTCCTTCTTCCTTTGCAGGTATAGATAAGTTGCCTATTGTCCAAACAAGCAAAAAGGAGGAGATGATCCCGGCTTCCCGTCCGTTTCTCCTCCTCCTTCCGGCTAGACTCCTGCAGCAGGCAGCTTTAGCCCGGATAACTCCTGCTGGGTTCGCCGTCACTTCGTGCTGTCAAACCATTCATTGGCTTCCTTCGTCATCTGCTCTCCGCCAATGCTGTACCATTCCTTGACGAATGTATCGAAATCCTCCAGCGGCTTGCGGCCGTAGATGATCGCCATGATCGCCTCTCCTTCAAGCTTCGTCGTGATGCCTCCCTTGGACTGCATCGCCGGTGTACTGGCACCCAGGAACTTGGGCGCCCAGTAGCTGTCCTTGGCCCATCCATCGACGACGATCTGCGCCGCCTTCAGAATATCGGGATTGCCAAGAGCCGCAGCTTCAGCGTCTGTAAGATTTCCCTGTTCCAGCAAATCCCCTTTGTCTGCGGATTGCTGCAGCACACTGAACGGGTCCTTTGGCTCATACAGGAAGTATTTGTAGACCCCTACCGAGCCTCCGGGGATATCCTCGCTAACTGTGGAGACTGTTCCGTCCGCCTTGAGGGTATAGTCATAGTCTTCGGCCCAGCCGTGCTCGAATTCGCTGCCTGGTTCTTTGTCCACTCCGGCGAACAGACGGTTAAGATACAGGAACAGAGCATCGGTATGCTCAAAGCCTTCCCTTACGAGCATCCCTCCCTTCAGGAACGTGGTATCCCGCGCTCCCGCCTTGCCATTCTCAACGGGAATGGGGTACGGCTTCATTGTCGCTCCCGGCACGTTCTTCTGCAGGTCCGGAACCGGCCAGCTGCCCAGCCAATATGGAGCCACCACAACCCCTACCCGTCCCTGGCCAATCAGCTCGGCGAGCTTGTTCTCATCGTGCAGCCCGGCCTCCTTGGAGATATAGCCCTTCTGGTACCAGTTCCGCATTACCTCAAGGCCTTTCTTCATCTCCGGTACGGTCGAACCGTGTACCAGCTTACCGTCCGCGCCCTGGTTCCACTGGTAAGGAACGGTTCCGAACGGCCCGAAGATCCAGGTGCTCTCCCCGAGCCAGCCTGCCAGCGGATTCGGGTGGCCGCCGCCCGAGCCGAGACTCACGCCCAGCGGAATGATGGAATCCGTATTGCCCGGCTTCTTATCAAGCAGCGCCTGCATGAAGGCCTCCAGCTCCTCAAAGGTTGATGGAGCCTGCATCCCCAGTTCGTCCAGCCAATCCTGGCGGACCCACATGACAGCATTATCGTTACCGGCATTGGCGAAGTAAGGCAGGCCCATATGCTTACCCTCGAAGGTAACCTGGCTCCAGATCAGCGGGTGGGAGCTGAAGATCTCCTTCACACGGTCCGAGGCATACTTGTCGAAATCCGCTGAAACATCCTTGTAGGCTCCGGATTCGATCAGCTCATTCATCAGTCCGATATCCATCGTTGTGACGACATCCGGCAGCTCCTGCTTGGCTGTCAGCATCAGCCGCATCTTGGTGGCGAACTGCTCGCCGGGCACCTCCCACAGATGCTGGATATCAATCCCCAGCTGCTCCTTCGCCCAACGGGTATGCACATTGTCGCTCAGTGTCTCCCCGTTTTTGTACTTGAAGCTGGAATCCGTGGCTGTAACGGTAGTGATGGTGACCGGAGTTTCGAAGCGGTATGTTCCATCCCTGATCCCTTCAATCCGGGCAGCGTCTCCCTCCGCCTCCGCAGGCGCAGACGGCTGGGCGGATACCGGCGGTGCTGTGCCGGCAGCCCCGTTGCTGCTGCTCGGTGAACAAGCTGTGGGCAGCGACAGCAGCAGCGTTGCCGACAATAGCAGCGCGAACCTTTTTTTTGTCCTCTTCATGCAAGTGCCTCCCTGTGTTCCTGTAATCTCTGACGCATTCATCTTATTACAACGCTTTCACGGGAGTAAGAGAGAAAGATTTAAGGTGATATGCTAAATTCTTAAGCATTGTTACAGCAGGCGTTCCCGGTATTCCTGCGGTGTGATCCCGTAATAGTTCTTGAACAGCTTGCTGAAGTACGGAGGATTCTGGAAGCCCAGCCGGGCGGCCAGCTCATAAATCCGGATCTCCGTAGAGCGCAGCAGCACCGCCGCCTGCTCCATCCGGTAACGCATAATGTAATCACTCAGATTCTCGCCCGTCTCCTGCTTATACATGGAGGACAGATATACCGCATGGAGCTTCACGTGGTCGGCAATGCTCTGCAGGGAGACATCCCGGGCAAGATTCTCCTCAATGAAGCGGTGGATTCTCGCCAGCAGCTGGCGCTTGTGATCGTTGTATTCCGCATTCTCCGACTGCGCAAGACAGGACAATATCTCTTCCGCCCAGTCCGCAATGGTGCCGGCACTGCGCATAATCCGGGCTGATTCACCAATCTCTCCCTTCCCGGATGTCGCCTCCATGAGGGTCTTTCCCTGCTGGTGGGCAATGGCCAGGAAAGCGCTCACCAGCGTATGGTACAGCTCGGCCAGATGCTCTTCGGAATCGAGCAGCTTCTCCTCCATTTCGCGGACAATGGCGGCCAGCTTGCTGCGTACTTCATCCCAACGGCCTCCCTCCATCAGCCGCAGGAATGCCGGCGGCGCATAGAGTGAGGTCAAGGTGCGTTCAACCGTCCGGTTGCTGCCCGCTATAGCCAGGAATTCCTGCTCACTGCGCGGGATTTTCCGGAATTCGTTCAGCGACTTGCGGTAGACCTGCGCCAGCTCCATGGGGAATCGCAGCGGTTCACTCAGCAAAAGCGAGACCTGCCCCTTGAGCAGGCCGGACACCTTCAGCTGCAGTTCATGTGCCTGTGTATGCAGAGTTTTCACCTCCATTTCACCCATCTCATGCGGTTGCTCCCGGCTGCGCAGCGCAAAGATGAGATAGCCATAGGCATCGCGGCAATGCCAGACATTACAGTGCGGCTCCAGAATCTCTGCGGCAATATTCCGCACCGCATATTCAAACAGCAGGGCATCCGGTTCTTCTCCGCTGCCGAATACCTTCTCGGGCCGCACCATCACCAGCAGCAGCGAATCCTCCGCATGGAAGGGGAGCTGGTACTCCTTCAACCGCTCGGCTAACGCTCCATTCTCCGGCAGCTGGCCTGACAGCAGATCATTCAGAAATCCCGACCGCAGCATCGGCATATGCTGGTGCAAGGTCCGCCGCGCCCGTTCCTGGGAAGCAATCTGCTCCCATTCCGTGCGGAGGCCGGCGGCAACCCGCTTCACCTCAGCAAGCAGCTCTTCATCCTTGACCGGCTTCAGCAGATAGCCTACCGTCCGGTGCTCAATCGCCTGCCGGGCGTATTCAAATTCGCCGAAGCCTGACAGCAGCACACAGCGGGTTCTTGGATAATGCTCATGCACATGCTTGCATAAGGCCAAACCATCCATCCCGGGCATGCGGATATCCGTGACCACAATATCGACCGGATGATGCTTCAGCAGCTCTGCCGCCTCCAGACCGGATGCTGCCTGATACACATGCTCCACACCGGCGGAAGCCCAGTCATTCTGGACCATGCTCTTAAGAATCATCGGCTCGTCATCGACGAGCATCAGCTGCATTTTCACTTGGCTGTCCTCCTTCATGTTCCCTTTTCCAGCGCAGGCTGACCCGTAAACCGCCGAGACCCGGCGAGGCGTCCAGCCTGATGCCGGACCCCGGACCGTACTGCTGCTTCAGACGCTGATTGACATTCCACAGGCCGCAGCCTGTCTGCTCATTCATGGGCAGCTCCAGCTCTTTCATATAGCCGGCGATCTTCTCCTCCGTCATGCCCGCCCCGCTGTCCTCAACCTGCAGCAGATTATACTCCCCTTCTTGTACACCTGTGACCTGTATCGTTCCCGCTCCCGGCTGCGGCTCCACACCATGGATAATGGCATTCTCCACTACAGGCTGCAGAAACAACCGGGGGACTGGCTCAGCCAGCATTTCCATCGGAATATTCAGCCCGAAATCCAGACGCTCCAGTCTGAAGGCGTAGATATGCAGATAGTTCCTGGCCTGTTGTACCTCTTCCTCCAGGAGCGGACGCTGGTTCTCCACCCGTGTCGTATAGCGGTAATAATCACCCAGATGATAGACCATCTCCCGGATCGTTTCCGTTTCCCCTGCCTTGGCGCAGGCGGCGATGAAGGAGAGGCAATTGTACAGAAAGTGGGGATGAATCTGGGACTGCAGCTGCTTCAGTGTTGCGAGCCTTGAACGGTTCTGCTCCTCATAGACGTCATTGATCAAATGCTGGGTCTGCTCGGCCATCTCATTGAACCGCAGGCGCATGTAGTCAAATTCGTTATTAAATCGCTTTCTTATGCGAAAGGAATAATTGCCCCGCTCAAAGCTCCGCAAGCCCTTAACCACCTCTGACACCGGCTTCTGCACATGCTGGTACAGCAGATAAGAGGCAATAAGCGCCAGCAGGGCCAAAACAACAAAGCTGAGATAGAACATTCTGCGGCTCTGCACAATCGGTGCGTGAATAACATCAAGCGGGACATAATCCACCAGATAGGCATCCAGGGAGGAGAGATACGCATAGCTGATAAAAGTATCCTCCCCGCCGATTTCAAGGCTCCGGTGTCCGGATTCCTCCATCGGGTCTTTGAGCAGCCGGCGCCCGGTTTCCCTTGCGGCGGCATCGTCTGCGGATGCCGCGCCGTAAGCTGTACCGTAAGCCGTGAGCAGAAAAGCTTTGCCGGGATTATCCTGCTTGTAGTCACCCAGCATCCGCCGGATATTGTCGACCGTGAACCGTACCTCGAATACAGCAACGGGCTCCTGGTTCTGCTCCTGCGAAAGATAAGGGTCCCAGACGAACATCTGATAATACGGATTCACCGCACCGGTGCCCGGATGCAGCCTCCATACACCCGCGGGAGACAGCTTCATCTCCTTCATGTCGAACGTGTCACCCGGATTTGTGGATATACGTCGCCGGCTCTCCGGCAAATAGACGGACAGATCGTTGCGCCAGTTGCTGGAAAGGCTCTGCAGCTGCAGCTTTTCCTTGACCTGTGTCTGGTAGTATAGTGTCTGATAATAATCCTCGGTAAGCAGATTGAGCTGCAAATCCGTAATGGAGGAATCTCTCGTCAGCACACTGGAGGATAAGGACAAGCGGTCGATGTTCGACTCAATCTGATTCTTCAGGAAAAACAAGCGGCTTTCGTTGTTATCTGTAATCTGTCCATCGATGACTTCAAGACTCTTCTCACTGAAATACGTATAGAGCAGAGCCATTGGCAAAATCAGCATAAAAATAACGGCAGTGATTTTGACAAATACCGGCCGGTATCCCCGCATGGCAGCACCCCCTTAACAAATTGACAGTTACCTTAAATATCTATATCTGTACAGTTCAGGATTGTCAAGCCTAATATGGTGGTAGAATCCGCAAGCGGCGGACATTTAGGAGGAGACCCGTATGAAGCCAGGCACAGATATGGCGGCCAATGCCGCTCCCAAGGCCAATCCCGGAACCGGCACGATAGCCAGGCAGTTTGCCGCCACATGGAGGCTGCATCTTATGCTGGTGCCAGCCGTCATCATCGCGCTGATATTCAAATATGCCCCTATGCCGGGCATCATCATCGCTTTTCAGGACTTCAAGCCCTGGGAGGGCATTTCCGGCTCTTCGTGGGTGGGCTGGAGCAATTTCGAGCTGATTTTCTCGATGCATGATTCCCGGCAGATCATTCTCAACACACTGATTATCTCCTGTCTCAAAATCGCCTTCGGGCTCGTAGTTCCGGTGATATTCGCCCTTCTGCTCAACGAAATCCGCCAGACGGGGCTTAAGCGTTCGGTTCAAACCCTGGTCTATCTGCCCCATTTCATGTCATGGGTGATTCTGGGCGGCATTCTTCTTGATCTCTTGTCCCTGGAAGGAATTGTGAACCAGCTGCTCAGCTTCTTCCACATGCAGCCCGTGATGTTCCTCAGTGAAGGGAACTGGTTCCGCTTCACCGTTATTCTAAGCGACCTGTGGAAGGAATTCGGCTTCAGCGCCATCGTCTTCCTGGCTTCACTGTCCGGCATCAATCCCGCGCTCTACGAAGCGGCAGAGATTGACGGGGCGGGCCGTATGAAGCAGACTCTCTACATTACGCTCCCCTCGATGCTGCCGATTATCGTTGTGGTCTTCACCCTGTCGCTGGGTAATATGCTGAACGCCAACTTCGACCAGATCTATAATCTGATCAATTCCCTGGTGCTGGACAAGGGCGATATTATCGATACGTATGTCTACCGTTCTTTCCAGGAAGGCCAATACAGCCTGTCCACCGCCGTCGGCCTGTTCAAGTCGGTGATCGGCTTCATCATGATTGGAGGAGGCTACTATTCAGCCTACAAGTGGGCAAATTACCGGATTTTCTGAGATGCTTGTCAATTTGAAGGAGGAAAGGCCTCATGTACCATAAAAACCCCACCTACCGCGTATTCTATCTGTTCAATATCGCTTTCCTTGTTTTGATTTCCATGGTCTGTGTGCTGCCGCTGCTTCATATCTTTGCGGTGTCCCTCAGCGGCAAATCGGCAGCAGATTCCAACCTAGTCGGACTGATCCCCGTGGATTTCTCTTTGGATGGATATCTGCGTACCTTCGAGAATAGTAATTTCCTGTCGGCACTTCGAATCTCGGTGCTGCGAAGCGCTGTCGGCACGGTACTGGCCATGTGCGTAACGGTGCTGGCCGCCTTCCCCCTCTCGCGGAATTCCAAGGAATTCCGCGGACGCAGCTTCTATGTATGGTTCTTTCTAATTATTATGATCTTTGACGCCGGGCTGGTCCCGCATTATATCCTGATGGAGAAGATCAACCTGATCAATTCCTTCTGGATCTTCATCCTCCCGGGTCTGGTCAATGTCTGGAATATCATCCTGATGATGAATTTCTTCCGGGCATTGCCGCGAGACTTGGATGAAGCCGCGATTATGGACGGTGCAACCTCCTTCCAGATTATGTCCAGAATTTATCTGCCCGTATCGCTCCCGGCCATCGCCACCCTGTCCCTGTTCACCCTTGTGGGCCATTGGAATGCCTGGTTTGACGGCATGCTCTACATGACCTCGCCCGACCGCTGGCCCCTCGCCACGCTGCTGCAGACCATCGTCGTTGTGCAGGACTTCAGCAAGACCGGTATCCGCTTCGAGGATCTGCAAACGCTCTCCAACCGGAGCGTCAAATCCGCGCAGATTTTCATCGCCATGCTGCCCATCCTGCTGGTCTATCCTTTTCTCCAGCGCTTTTTCGTCAAGGGTATCGTGCTTGGTGCCGTTAAGGAGTAGGTTGAACCCTGACAGGCATTACAGCCCATTAAGAACTGTTTATGCAGCACCCGTAAAACGTCAATGAAGCAGCGATTCTCCGATAACGGGGAATGCTGCTTCGCATCTTGCACACAATATCAGAAGGGAATAAAGTAAGTACACCATCTTTATCCGTGAGATTATATTTCTTGTGCAGCAGAGGTATGATCCGGCGCTTTTTGATTCATGATCGGCAACATCACCATTGCGCCGAGGAGGAATAATATCCCTGCTCCGCTAAAGATCGTACTCAGTGAAAAAGCGTTCTTAAGCGCGCCGGCAAAGGACATGGAAACGACCATCATCCCGACAAACATCGGATTCAGCACTCCGTTGACCCGGCCGACAATGGATGTATGTGACCATTTCAGAATCATCGTACTGATCCCGATATGAATGCAAGGGAAAACAAGCCCATTCAGAAACTGGATGGTCAGAGTGAGCGGAATGCTTGTCGAAAACCCGACAATCGTGGTACAAACGGCGCCTGTCAGCATGCCTATAGCCAGGAGAAGCTGGGGCGGTACTCTTTTGGCAAAGACGGCTACAATCCCTCCCCCGATCAGCATGGCTGCTCCATTCACCATCAGCATATATTGCAGGAACTCCTCACTTCGGCCCAGCCGCTCTGTTACGATAAACAGATTGAGCGCTTGGGCTACTCCAACCGAAAGTCCAGCCAGAATAAATGCGAGTCCGAGCATACGCAGCACCTGGCTCTGCCAGACATAACGAAAGCCTTCGATGAAATCTTTACGGAATTGCCCTTTTACCTTGACCGTTTGGGATTGCATCTGATCCTCGGGCAGACGAACAAGGACGAGCGCAGACAGCAGAAAAACCACACCCATTACAGCGATTGAGGTTTCCAGGCCAAAGGTGCTATAAACGAAAGTGCCCAGCATGGGCCCAAGCACCATGAAGATGGCCATCAGCGATTGGAAGAGCGCCATGCCCTGCTGAAGCTGTTCTTCAGGCACATGGTATTTAAATAACCGCATGCTGGAAGGCTGTGAGAACTGGGAAAGAATAGCCGAGATGAAGGCGACCAGGTACACGGATTCCCAAGAACCGAAGTGAATGCTCATCAGAACGGCGAACACCGATACTGCGGATAGTGAATCGCACCAGATCATAGTCCGCTTCGGCCGCCACCGGTCGGCAAACGTACCTCCGATGAATGAAAACACAAAAATAGGCGCGAATTCAGCTACGCTAATCAGGGAAATAGCGTAGGGATCATTGTTGGTTCTGTCTGCAACATAGAGAAGAATAGCAAAATTACGCACCCAGATGCCAATCTGCAGCAGCACGCTTGATAAAAGAATTGTCTGCAGGAACCGGTTACGGAACAGGCTCGGCGGGTTTGCGCTTGTTTCAGGCCTCATCAGTCTTTATACCTCCTATTGATCCATAAATATACTTCCCTTAATGATAGGCAAGGGTCTCCTTTCCCATCCTTATTATACGGACCAGACCCGGATCTATAAAGGCTTAAGTAAATAAATAGGAGCAGTTTCTCACCTCAATAAGGGGCTGTCCCAAAAGGCAGCCTTGGTTTTTTTGAGTAGGTTCAACGTGCGATGCTCCGAGAACGGACCGTTGTTCCAATCGCTGTGCTCTCCAGATTTTTTTCATTTCCCTTAGCGGTGAAAATCCGGAGACCAAGGCGAACGCTTCCGCTTTACCAAAAGGAGCGATTTCTTTGTACATTCAATAGTCCATGGACCAACTTTGCTTGCCAATGGACTTGGAAGAAGACATTCCAGAAAACCTCCTCGATCGCGCTCATTAACGCAGCCGTTAATCGGCTTGACGATACCATCATGGAAAAGGCGCGGCCGATCGTGGGGAATTTCCCAGAACGGTGATTGCGGATGCAGGCTACGGCAGTTAAGAAAACTACGCCTACCTGAAAAAGGATAAGATTCAGACAATTCGGAAACATCATGACGGAACCGGAAAGTGTATTTGGACAACTGAAGAATAACTGGGGCTTCCGGCGCTTTCTGCTTTGCGGCATGGAAAAAGTGACGCTTGAGATCGGTTTGCTTTCGCTTACTCATAATCTGCTGAAGCAAGCCACCAATGACCAAAAACGCAGAGCAGCGATCCTCCTCCAATAACGGGAGAATCGCTGCTCTGCTCACTTTTTGTAGTTTTTGGGACAGCCCCTTAAGGCAATGACCTGTTTCCCGTAGTTATTTCGAAATCGATTTGAAAGACTCGGTCTGCTGTGTAATGCCCTTCTCTGCCGCAAAGCGCTCAATGCTTGACGCGCCGAAGAACCCATCGATGCCCTTCGTTCTCTGAATGACATAAGCGGCATCCTCCGGCTCTGCAATCGGTCCGCCGTGGCAAATAATCATGATGTCCGGGTTCACAGCCCGCCCCGCTTCAATAATCGCTTCAATTCGTTCTACACAGTCGTCCAGGGTCAGTGCTGTTCTGGCACCGATCGTGCCCTTCGTCGTCAAGCCCATGTGGGCAACCAGAATATCAGCACCCGCCTCCGCCATGGCTTTGGCCTGCACAGGATCAAAGACATACGGGGTGGTTAGTAAATCCAGGTCATGGGCAATACGGATCATTTCAACTTCCAGGTCGTACCCCATACCGGTTTCCTCCAGATTTTGTCTAAATACCCCATCAATCAAGCCTACTGTAGGGAAGTTCTGGACACCGCTGAAGCCCTGCTCCTTCAATTGCTTCAGATATACCTCCATGACCCGGAACGGGTCGGTGCCGCATACCCCTGCCAGAACAGGAGTATGCTTGACAACGGGCAGCACCTCTGCGCCCATCTCAACGACGATCTGATTGGCATCCCCATAGGACAGCAAGCCCGCCAGTGAACCACGGCCTGCCATTCTGTAACGGCCGGAATTATATATAATCAGCATATCCGCTCCGCCTGCTTCACTGCTCTTGGCCGTAATCCCTGTGCCGGCCCCGACACCGAGGAGAATCTTGCCCAGATCCACCTCATTCTTGAATTTGGCCATAATTTCTGTTCTGCTTAGCTTGTTCATTCGTATATCCTCCTTATTGTTATTCAGGAAATCGATGTGCATGCATGAGTTCGATCAGCTTGAGTGCTGCAGCCTCTGCAAAGGCCGGATCGTTGATGGCGCAATCCATCTCAATGACTTCAACCCTTGTGCGGTCAACATGCTGGCGCAGGGTATCGAATAACATCCGGTCCTTCTCCGGTCCGTAGAAGGGCTGCCCCTCCACATCAATCGCGGAAATGCCCCTAAGCGGCAGCATCAGCACGGTGCTCTCTTCGGCCATGTTCAGCTTCTCTGCCAGTTTCCTTCCGATCTGTTCATTCTCCGCCACTGTCGTTCTCATCAGGGTAACGGTCGGATTATGCTGATAAAAGGTATGATCCTTGAATTTCTCCGGCACGGTATCTGCCGGTCCAAAATTGCACATATCCAAAGCGCCCACGGAGACTACCTGCGGAATGCGCTTGCGTCCTGCAGCCTCCAGGCGGTGCGGCCCCGCATTCAAGACTCCGCCGATGATCTCATCCGCCCACTCGGTCGTCGTCAAGTCGAGTACCCCTTCAATGAAACCTGCCTCGATCAGCGCCTCCATTGATTGTCCCCCGATGCCTGTGGCGTGGAACACAAGCACCTCGTAGCCCCGTTCCTCCAGATATTTTCTTGCCGCTGTCACACAGGGCGTTGTTACTCCGAACATCGTGGCTGCCACTAGCGGCTTCTTCTCCGGTATATGCGTATGCTCAAATTTAAGCATTCCCGCCATCGCAAATATTGCGTTTGTAAATATTGCTGTGGAAATCGAATTCAAGCCTGCGACATCCACCACAGAGGGAATCATGATGATATCGCTTGTGCCTACGTATGGAGCTGTATTTCCGGATGCAACCGTTGATACCAATACCTTCGGAACGCCAATTGGCAGGGCTCTCATAGCCGGCGCGACCAGTGAGGTTCCGCCGGTACCCCCAAAAGATATGATACCGTCAAATTTCCCCTGCTTGTACAACTGGGGGACCAGCTTCTCCAATCCTTGGGATAAGAGCTCTGTAGCCAAAGCCCGGTCCTTCCTTGCTGCAAGCTCCTCTATGTCCATGCCTGCGGCGTACGCCACCTCCCGGTTAGACACATCCGGAACAAAGGCCGGCTCGAACACGCCTGTATGGATCATCAGGGTCCCCAGCCCAAGCTCCTCTGCAATCCTCTTAATGTATAGATACTCCTCACCTTTCGTATCAAACGTTCCAGCTATTGCGATGGTCTTCATTCTGCTGCCTCCTCATATGGATCATCTGGAACAGTGCTCAATCCCGGTAGCCGAGCGCTATAGACTAATCATACGGGGCTTAATTAAGAGTGAAAACGCTTTTATGTACTATGTTTTTGTGTTTAGGTTAGATCTGTACTGCTTGGGAGAGCAGCCCTTCAGCTTTTTAAACATTTTGCTGAATTGGGCATAATCCGGATACCCTGCCATCGCGGCCACCTCGGATAATTGAAGCTGCGGTGCCTGGAGCAGCGTCGCAGCTTTATTGATGCGGAAGCTCACCAGATAGGTCTGAAAGCTGCAGCCCACCTCTTTTTTAAACAAGCTGCTCAAATAACTGCGCGATACATGAGCTACCTTGGCCAGATCCGCAAAAACAACTTCATCGCTGTAGTTATGTGCGACATACTCTTTAACAAACTCAACATAATCATAATGCCTTGTGATGCCGCTGAGCATTTTGACCATGAAATCATCCTCATTCAGCTTGCCCAGTCGCTTGAAATCGCGGGTAATTGCCGTAATCGACTGCTCGGATGGAATCCGTTCAAAGGCAGAGCCGCCAATGTAGCCCATAATATCTGTGTTATTACTGTACATGTACTGGACGTCGACGGGTGTCTTCACCGGACCGCCGTAAATCATCTTAATCACATCTGGCTTAAGTTGCCCGCAGGCAGCAAAAATGCGCAGTGCCCTTGCTTTGGCTGCCTCTAAGGAGACAACCTTCCGCGCCCCTACTAATCCGCCTTCGGTCAGGCCGAGATGAGCACAGATTACATCTGCCCCCGCCTCGAGCATCTGGACCGCCTGGGACTCGTCAAATACGAAGGCCACCGTAAACAGCTCCTGCCGGTGGGCCAGTCGTATGGCCTCAACCTCTTTGTCATAGCTGATTCCGTCTTCCTCCAGAGCCTCTCTGAATAATCCGTCTATCAGGCCGACTGTCGGATAATTATTGACTCCCGCAAAGCCTTTTTCCTTGATATCCATTATATAACCGGCTATTTCTCTGGTGGGATCATTCGCATTCAGCCCGAAGAGCACGGGAGTATGCCTCACCAGCGGCACAATTTCCCTTGACCCGAAGTCCATCACCATATCATTGCTGTTGCAGAACGGTAAAAAGCCTGCCAGAGAGCTTCTCCCCATCTGGCGGAACTTGCCGGAGTTCAGCATTAATATAAAGTCCGCTCCGCTCTGGGCGGCAACCTTGGCTGTAATCCCCGTACCTGTCGAGACACCAATGACATGATTACCCTCATGCAGTTGTGATTGAAGGCGCTCCAGTATGGCTGTTCTGTTCAAGCTCTATCGCTCCTCATCTCTTCAGATTCCTCAATCTTAACCATCTTATATAAAAGAAAAAGCCACCCTGCTACTGAGAGCGCTTCAATCCTGTATCTTCTATTATAACAATGTACAGGAGCTGAAAAACCATAACCCGCAAAGTTACTTTTGCAGGTTATGGTTTCTGTTTGGGTCTGTATTTGAAGGGTCTGTATCCGTATCTGCCGTTACTTTTTCCCCTGTGCCTGCTGGGTAGGACCATAATTGGCGGCTCCGGTGAAGTGAACATCATCCGCCGACGGATAGTATTTCGGGACCTGTAAATCCCGCTGGTACAGTCTTAAGTGCTCTCCGCGCGGAACAATATCGACGACATCACAACCTCTCCAGGATACCGAATATTGTTCGCCGCGCACCGTTTCTTGTACCACCGCCGTCTCCACAGGATGCTCCAGCTCCACTATATCCCCTGCCTTAACATTGCGGAATACCACCAGATTTCCCTCTCTTGAGGGTGCACAGGCTATTCCATTAATCCTCCCTTCGAGATTCTGCCCCATCCAGTCGTACACCCGTACTGCAACATCATATGTCTGCTTGGGCTTGATGGAAATATAGCCTGTATCGGGGTAATTCATGCTCACCGTGGCTTCCTCTGTTTCTTTATCGACAGGGATATTAACGAGAACCATTCCACCGCGGTATTCCACCGCCCGGTTCCATATGATCTCCAGGGCCACCGGAGCCATGCCGACGCAGCAGCCCGCAATGGAGCGGAACTTGGACAATGAGATGGAGTTGACGAGGGAGCCGCCGGTGAAGCCGCCAATCATTCTCTTGTCAATCTCCCTGTAGGTGACCCCCTGCCCATCAGGTAAGGTATTGTCTGTCACTACATAAGATGCCACCTTGAGCTGATTCTCCACCAGCTGGTTCCGTGCAAACAGGGTCATATCGTTCCAATATTCCTCGTACCCGGCCAGAATTAACTCATTCGCGCATTCGATCATATCCTTAATGCAGCAGGTTTCACAGTGCTCCTCATGCTGCGGATGCCACTGGGCATATTCCGGTACCCAGCCGAAGGAGGAGGACAAGGAACGGATATAATCATAGATCCCTTTACCCGCGGTAATATACTTCCCGGCGCCTGTGATGCGTCCAAGACGGACGAGTCCGGAGGCAACCCAGCCTGCCGAATGGATATGGCCGAAAAACTCCATTTTGTAATTAAAATAACGCGAGGGTCCCAGGAGGTGGTTGGCAATGCCAACAGCCAGATCAAGCGCCACCCCGTCTCCGGTGATCTCATATCTGCGCACCAGGGAGTGAAGCATAATCGCATTGCGAATTCCCTGCTCCCCCCGTCCGGTGTGCCTGGACAGATCGAATCCGCCGTCTTTCAAATATACGTCATTGGGGAATTCATACACCGGCTCTTTTTCCTCATAATCACCTGACCAGAAGGTTCTTACCTTCCTTTCGATGACAAGGGAGCGTAGCCCTCTTACAAGCTCGGAAGCCTTCTTTTCCGGTTCCGGGTCCAAAGGGTTATTCTCCACCATCCTGTTCAGTGCCGGAAGAATATAGCCCATTTCGTGAAAGGAGCTGTGATTCGTATGTGTCCAGGAGTATGGCTCATGAAAGCGCAGCCCGTGCTCTCCCCAAGACTTCATAAGATGGCGGTAAAAGGATAACTGAACCTCAGCTCCCTCTTCGGTCTTCAGCATTTTCCGGACGGCGTCAATGGCTTCGTACCAGGAGCCGACCAGCTCCGCGTCGTCTACCCGGCAATGAGCAGCTTCCGCAGGCTTCTTATGAGGGAGCACAAGCCAATACGGAAGGTTATCCGCTTTCTCATCCACCATGGATGTCAGATACCCCAGAACAAGCTGCGCATTTCGTAAAGGCTCAAATTTCTCGTATGCGGGAGTAGCCATATCTATTCCTCCATAGCCCCCTCTGCTTCTGCAGATTGATCCTTCGATTCCTGGTGGGCAGTATCGGCATCAGTATTAATATTAATCATGCTAACCTTAAAGTCGTCGTAGTCGATGGAGGCGTTGGCGTAGCCGTCGATGCCGAACAGCTGGCCGGTCAGCTTGCTGCCGCCGGTATGGCGGAAGCTGAAGTCCGTGGCCACCGGAGCAGGAGCATCGTTAATATAGACGGTATAAGTCTTGGCGTCCCAGTTAGCGACCATTTTGATTTTGTACCATGTGCTCAGACTGAAGTCTTTAACCTTAACCTTATTGGAGGCTCCATTCTGCACGATGATTTTACCTGTATCAAACGCCGTGACCATGGAATAATTGCCGGTACCGCTGTCGTTTCTCACCATGGCTCCATTGGCGTACGGGAAGCTACTGTTTAATCTGACGCGGTATTCGATGACGACACGCTGATCCGCCTCAGCTTTGACCTCACCTGTATATGGCAGGAACAGATTGGCCTTGCCCGCTGTAGCGGTAGTCGTCAGCCGGAGGAATTTATTCCCGCCTTCCTCCTGCACAGTGGTGGTAGCGCCGCCAGTGAGAGCTTCGCTGACAATACCGTAAGGGTATTTGCCTTCCGTGTCGCCGGAGAAATCCCGGTAAGCGTTATAGAACACGCCATCCTGTGTAGTGTTAAGCGAAGCTAACAGGGCGGCCTCTGCTTCAGCAAGCTTATTAAGCTCCCTGTCAAACTGCTCTTTGGTCAAATTCGCGTTCCCGGCCAGTTCCTCCGCGTGATCCACTTCTGCCACGAAGGCGTTATACTTCGATTGACTATAGTTACCTAGCCCGTCTCCCAAAGGATAGGAGAAATTGACCAGCTTGCCGCGGAGCTGGTTCACAATCTCATCCAGACCATAACCCGGAACAACTTCTACGGAAACGGTGGAGAAGAACTCACGTCCGGCCAGCTTCAGGGTAACAGGCACCTGAACTGTGCCAATCGAACTGAAATCAAGTCCTGTCAGCTCCCGGCTGACGACAGCGGCCTGCTTCGGCTTATTATTGTAAACGACATCCACAATGCCGGGCAGCTTGGGGCTTACACCAGAAGGAGTCCTCACCGCAGTTACCACTTGAACCACCTCAGAAGCTGGGATGACGGTCAGGTTGTATTCCGCCTGTTTACCGCTATATGTGGCTGTTATACGAGCTGTGCCCGGTTTCACCGCATACACCGAATGGCCACCCGAACCGGACTCCAACCTGGCTACCTCGGGATCACTGCTGGTATACTGGGCACTGCCTGTCACCTTCTGAACTTCATAATTGTTATAATGTGCTGTTAGCTGAAGGGGCAAGCTGGTCTGCCCGCTGATCAGGATAGGGGACAACCCCTTCATTACAACAGACTGCACCGATTTAGGCTCCGCAGTTACGGTAATCGCGGCCGTAGTTGTTTTCCCGTTGTAGACAGCGGTGATGGTGGCACTGCCTGCCTTTAGAGCCTCAATCTGATTCCCTGTAATAACGGCCACCTTCGTATCAGAAGAACTGAAGACCACTCCTGTATTAACAGTGGAATAAGTAGTGCCTGTTACCGAATACAGGGGCAAACTGCGGGTTTCCCCCAAGCCCAGCGTGAACCCTGGAGCTTCAAATAGAAGCTCTGACGTATTCAGCCGGAACACATCCATACTGTCGATTTCGGCAACATTTTTCCCCTTGTAGAAGCTGATGGTGTTGCTGCCTTGTTCAAGATAGACCTTCGCCGTGGAAGCCCCCCAGCGGTTCAAGCCCGAATAGACAATGTTCAGATTGGCACCGGAACCGCCGTTGACCGACAAGATATGGGAGGCCTCTCCCGCATCCGGTGAGCCATTGGCATTACGTACAGACAGCATATAAAAGCCCGCCTCCGGCACGTTAACTGTAAACCGGGCATAATCATTGGCGTTCCTGACGTTGGCGACTTTCATCCCGCCGGAAGCGGAGGCTTCCCGCCGGACAGCCGGGAAAGATTCACCAGCCGGATCTTTCACCAGTATCGCCGCTTCTGCTTCATAACGCGTCCGCACCGGCTCACCCGAAGGCACTGCAAGCGGACTGTTCGGATCGGCGGGTTCTCCCAGGTTCGGCGTATGGTCTGCATTCCAGGTGAACCTCTGCGCATGGACATTGCGGGTCCAGCCTGAGCCCGGCCAGCGGGCGGTATGGTAGATAATCCAGTCCTCTGTACCGTCTGGAGAGGTGACGATACTGTGGTGGCCCGGGCCGTACACGCCATTCGCACTGGAAAAGACCGGCTGATCGCGCTTAATCCAGGAGCCCGGATTCAGCGGATCATCACTGAGCTTGGCGGTAATCAGCCCGAGGCAGTAGCTGTCTGTCCAGCTTCCATTGGCAGAATAGATCAGATTAATAGTGTCCCCCTTTATAGTGATCTGCGGACCTTCATTGATTCTGCCCGGGGACGTCTCCCAATCATGTTCAGGCGTAGATATCAGTACCCGCTGCGAGCTTATGGTCCGCGGATCGCTCATCCGGGCGATGTATAGATTCTGGAAGCTTCCGTCCGTATCTTCCCAGCCGGACCAGATGAAATAGTGTTGCTCACCCACCGTCAGCACCGTTCCGTCGATCGCCCAGCGGTCGGTGGGATCGGTGATTTTACCTTTGAACTCCCAGGTTCCGCTTAGCGGATCTGCACTGGCGTTCTCCAGCACGTACATACGGTGGTTGGCGTTGGTTCCGTTGTCGGCTGCGAAGTAGATGTACCATTTGTACGCTCCGTCCGTATCTTTGAGATAGTGCATTTCCGGCGCCCACACATTGGAGCTATACTGCGTCCCCTTAACCGGTGTCCAGGCCAGGCTCCGCTCACCCGCTTCAATGCCGGTGATGGTCTTCGCCCTGCGGATCATGATCCCGCTGGCATTGACGAATACGTTGTAATAATAGCCGTCCGTATGCTGGTATACCCAAGGATCGGCTCCCGTCTGCATAATAACATTGTAGAAATCGGACACGTTATTCCCTCCTTGTACAGCGGCCGGCCCCGGTGAAGCCGGCGTTGACTCTTCCGCAGCAGCCACCCCGCCCCATTGTGGCAGCATCAGCAGCAGTGCGAGACACAGCAGCAGCACTCTGGATTTTTTGCCAGGCATGTGTAGCCCTTCTTCGATAGATAAAAACGCTTTCATTTTTTCATCTCCCTCTTGTTTAGATTTTTCAGGTTAGCGTCCTCATTCTACCTTCTGGAGAACTTTTAAAAAATGTACTATCTTAAATGGTTTTTGTAACCGTTTTAGAAAAAGTGCCTTCACTGTGGCAGGAAACCATAAAATCAACCGGAGGGTGAATCTGAGGTTATATAAGAGGCACTTAAGTATTGAACTTGAAGCTTCGTCGTCACTGCGGTGAACATTTGGACTTCCGCCGCTGTTGTCACCAGATTTCTTGATTAATACGGCTCTTCGCGGTGGAAATCCGGTGACTGCTGCTGCTTCCGATGCTAGCTTTCCTGCGGAAAGCTTTCAGGCGGTCGCTACCGCTCCTACAGTTCCAAATTTCCCCTCCGTTTCTTTTGCTTTTTGTTTATCTCTTTAGTGCCTCTTATATGGAATAAATGATTAGTTGGATAAACGTATCTTAATTTGAATGCTTTGCAGCGTCTGAGAGAATTAGTTGGAAAAACGTCATTTAATTTCATGGATTTCCTCTACTCTGCTCGATTTGCCGCCTATTAAGTGCTATTTTTCCAACTGTTCCCTGTGAAGGACACCTCTGTTCATGAGCAAGTGTAGTTAATCCAACTGCTATTTCCGGCGACAGGCGCTACCACATCCTTGTCCATACTGTTGCCAGCTTCTGAAGCTATGCAATCCAAAAAGACACCTCCCGATTAAAGGAAGTGTCCTGGTTGCACATTCGATTAGCCTATCTGCCCTTCCCGGTAAAGATCTGTCTGATGAGCTCCAGTGGAACCTTGGGAATCCAGCCGGATCTTACGAATTACGGACAGGATTCTTCTGTCCGCAGGATCGGCGTCGTCATAGCTCACATTCCCTCAGATTGTCTAAACTCTTCAATCGTATCGCGGTCGTACGCCAGCTGCGGAATCTTCACGGTCACTGTTGTTCCATGCCCGAACCGGCTTTCTATAGTGATCCCGTAACCTTCTCCGAACAGCAGCCGGAGCCTGTTATGGATATTTGTGATCCCAATACCTTGTACCGGTTGTCCGTCTGATGCCCGCGCCGGGTACTCCATACCCAGCTTGGCCTGGAGGGCGGCTAGTACTTCCGGTTCCATTCCTTTCCCTGTATCTGTAATACAGAAGCACACATCTCCATGCTCATCCATCCTTCCGGTAACCAGAAGCCGGCCGCCTTCGTCCATCCGCTCCAGCCCGTGGTAGACAGAATTCTCCACAATAGGCTGGAGGATCATCTTGGGCGTCTTCATAGATAGCAGCCTCTCCTCCACATCAAGCTCCATGGAGAATTTATTCTCGTAGCGGATTAAGATAATCTTCATATAGGCCTGAATACAGTCCACTTCTTCCCGGATCTGTACAAGATTATCCTTCTTGATGCTGTACCGGAAAATCTTGGACATACAGTAGGTAATTTGCGCAATCTCCCTGCTTCCGTATTCCAATCCGATGCTGCTGATACAATTAAGCGTATTATAGAGGAAGTGAGGATTAATCTGGCTCTGCAGGGCAGAGAATTCCGCCTGCTTCTGGCTCAGCTCGGATTCATAGAGTCTGGCCTGGGTACCAAACATGTCTCTGGCCATTTCCTCCATTTCATCCATCATCCGGTTAATGTCGCGGGCCAGCAAGCCCACCTCATTGGTGAACCGGACTTTAATGCGGAAGCCCATGTCCCGCCGCCCGACCCTCTTCATATCCATAACAAGTCCCATTAACGGACGCATCAGATTGTTCATGAAGAAGCTGCCGGTTAAGAGCATGGTTAGAATAATGCCAATGCCGACGATAATACTGACCTTCCGCATCGGGGCCATGTCCGCAGTCAGTTCACGCACCGGAATCATACTAACAACCCGCCATCCGTCAGCCTCCTCCAGACCCTTGACCTGAACGAGAATCTCCTCCCCGTCGATGGTTTCTTTTACACCATTTAGCAAGATATCCTTATCCATAGACAGCACATCCCTGAACAAGGTACCGCGGGCATTAGAATTCGTGGAGGCGATTACTTCGTCCCGGTTATTCAGTATGTACAAGGTGGAATTGGCTGTTAATTCTGTATTTTCCACCAGCCCCTGCAGCTTGTCCATATTGACCATCACGGTGCAGTAACCTGTAATCTGGGAGAAATAGACTCCCCCAATATTCTCCACAATCGGCGCGATATAGAAGAACTGTTCCGTACCTGTCCGTTCGTCTTTCAGAATCGTGGTGAACATCCCCTGCTCCCGCAGCATAGGGTCATCCTTATATTTCTGAATAAAAGTATCATAGGGGTTGATGAAAAAAATATCGCCGCTTGCCGAGTCCAGACTGTGCAGCCGCCTTCCCTTGATGTCGTTAATGATGATGCCGTTCACATAGGAATTGAAGGATCTCATGTATTCCATAAGATCCAGTGCATACGGACCGCTGTCGAACGCTCTTTTGTAGTCATCAACCTCCACGGAGAACTCCTGAATTAGCTTGCTGTTGACTGCAATTCCGGTGCTGACCCGGATATCATTGAACACCGTATCAATCTTGTGGCGGGTCTGTTCAATCATCTGGTTGCCGTAAGTGGCAGCCCGCTTCTGGGTTAAATTAGAGAAGCTATGGAAGAAATAGATCTCCATGACGGTAAATATAACGATCGAGAAAAAAAAGATAAGCCATATCTGATGTTTTAATTTCACTTTACTGGTCTTCATGGCTTACCGCTCCGATCCGATTAGCTTTTTCTGAATTTGGTGGGCGTCATCCCGCAATGCTTCTTGAACACTTTATTGAAATAATAATAATCCACATACCCCGACTTAACGGCAATTTGCTCAATGGACAGGTCCGTATGCTTCAGCAGCTCCCGGGCTTTCCTGATCCTCAGCTCTGCCACATATTCGGAGAAGGTTCTGCCCAGATTGTTCTTGAACAACTGGCAGCAATACACCTGATTAATGAAGAACTGGACAGACAAATCCTTCAGATACAACTTCTGCTCAAAGTTCCGGTCGATATAGGCGACCATCCGGTTGAAGCAGGATAGGATATCCCCTTCCTGCAAGGAACGGCTGCTGCCTTGCCGGATGACCGTAAGGACGTCATGCAAGAAGCTGCACAGAGACGCAAAGTCTTCGAACCGTTCCTTGATCTCGGAATAATTGAGGAATTCCAGCTCCATGTCCCTCAGTTCCTCAGCATACGTGTTTATAAGCATCCCGACAGCCTGATTCCATAAGTAGACCACCTCACCCATGCCCAGATGATGGTTCCTGAAGTATTTCTGCAGTCCTGTAATGTACACATCCATATCGTCAAGCGAATTCCCGTGAATGATCGTATAGAGTCCATCAATACAAGGTTTCATGAGATGAAGCTTCGGCTCATAGTGAACGGCTGCTGAAGTCTGCTCCAGAAAAATATGCGAGGCGGACAGGTCAGCTTCTTTGATCAGTTTGCTCACCTGCTGAAGCTGGCTGCTGATGCTGCTGATGCCCACACTTTGGATTCCCGTCTCTGTCAGCACCCCTTCATCCGGGGTCCACTCCAAGCTGCTCAGATGCTCAGCCATCCGCACGACCAGCAGCTTCCGGGACCCGGCTTCAACCTCCACGGCAGTTATGTTCCTGCCCTCCGGAGACAACAGCTTCCTGATACCCTTAATATCACTCCGCAAATAGACCGCAAACACTTGGTAATAGCATACAGCCGTGCTGGCCGGAAGCGGCAGGAAGCGCCTGATCTCGGTCTCATCCCCCGAGGTCAGCGCATCCAGAAGAAGGTGATTGCGCGTTGCGCTTCTCCGGGAAAAGTGAGCGGCCAGCTTCGCAATGAATGTATCTGCCATATCGACATCCAGAGGCTTCAGGAAATAATCGAGCGCTCCGTGGCGTATCGCTTCCTGGGCGTATTCAAATTCCCCATATCCGCTTACGATGACAAACTCGGTGTTCAGCCCTTGAGCTTTGGCCCGCTTCATCAGTTCCAGCCCTGAGATATCCGGCATCCGGATATCCGTAAACACCAAATCCGGCTGCTGTGTGCGTATGGCCTCCCACGCTTTGTAAGCGCTTGTATATTGTCCTGCAATTTCAAAGCCATACTTCTCCCAGTCGAAGGCGTTCTGTATTCCTCTTATCGCCCACGACTCATCATCTACAATCATGACCTTGTACATGGGTAGCCTCCTGAACCTTTGGATTCCTCTGAATAATAGTGAAATTGTCCGGGAATAGCAACCGAAATTCGGATAAACCATGATGATGAACTCTCAATGGCTTATCCGAATATGATGAGATTATTTTTTGGCGGCTTGGCTCTCTCTGTAATTCTTCACATTCTCCTCTTGAACAGCTTTACCGCCGGCGTCCATATATTCTTTCACCAGCTTCTCGTACAGGGCGTCGAACTCTGCCGGCTTGGCAACGATCAGCCTGTCAATCATTTGCTTGTTCATGTCGCCCAGCGTTTTGCCGTACTTGATATTGGCTTCGTTCGGTATGCCATAGTTGTAGCTGCTATAGCCGTCCGTTGTATTGATTGCATAGGAGTCAATCGCCAGCTTCTCATAACTCTTGTCCCCGGCTGCCAGCGCTGCCGCATAGGTTCTGACATTCTTTTCGGTATCGCCCAGCTCAGCGCCGTTAACAATCATCGTATAATCCATATTCAAATTGCTCATTTGCATTTTCTCGCCGGTCTGTGCAATCCCGTGAGGGATGCCGTCTACCATCTTGTGGTTAACGCCTTCATCACCGAACTGCAGGAAGAACATCACTTCCGGATCAGCCATCCAGTTCAGATATTTAATCGCCAGCTCCGCGTTCTTGCTGCTCTTGGGAATGAAGGAGAATATACCATTCTCATTATATACCTCTTTGAGGTATTTGCCTTCGTCATTCTTGAAGGTATCAATCGGAACATAGTTGGCCTCCGGCGAATTTTGCTTCAGCGGAACACGGATTTTTTGTGTCATCGGATAATCCCAGTTGGCGGCATAGAAGCCTACCTTGCCGTTCGTTACATCAGCATCCGCCTGCTTGGTTGTTTTGTCCAGGGCAAAATCGGGGCTGATCAGCTTCTCATTGTACAGCTTGTTCAGCCATTGGTAAGCCTCCTTGTTACCGGGCTTCAGCCAGTTCGACGTGGTGATGAATTCCTCCTCCGGCATGGACTTCCAGAACGATTGCACCAGGTTGCCGAAGGTGTAGTTCATCCCGGCAGCCGCTGTAGCCCAAGGGATGACGCCGTCAACATTACCGGGGTTCTTGTCACGGAAGGCTACCAGCGTCTCATACAATTCGTCCCGGTTCGTCGGAACCGGCAGGCCCAGCTTATCCAGCCAATCCTTGCGGATGAACATTCCGTTCCAGGCCAGCAGGGTCCGCTTGCCCGGGATGGAGACCTGTTTGCCGTCATATTTTCCGTAGGAGAGCACCTTCTCACCCAGGTACGATTTCAATTGCTGGCCGTGCTGTTCAAGCAATTCGTCCAGCGTATAGAGTCCCTTGCTTTTGGCGAAGCGGGTGACCAGGGTCCCGTCGTAGGTGAAGGAAATATCAGGAGCCTGGTTCGCGGCCATTAACACATTCAGCTTGTCGACTTCCTGGGAGCGGGGGACAGGAACAAATTCTACAATGGCGTTATTGGGCTTGCCGAATTTCTCATTAACGTATTGGGTCCATTTGTTGTTGTTCAAATCCGGCTGTCCCTGAACCCCGCGGTCGAACACTTCTACCGTCAAGGTTGCCGGAGCACCGGAAGGGGCGCCAGATGAAGTCGTTGATGCCTCTGACGATGATGTCTCCCCGCTCTTGTTGCCATTGCCTCCACAGCCTGCGGCAACACTGGCCAGAAGAGCTGTACTACACAGAACTGCTGCTATTTTCTTCATGTCCGTCTTCACTATAAACCACCCTTTCATGCCCCTGTTTATTGAAATCGTTCATGCTGTAAACCCTTAGCTTTACATTTATCATTCAACTGTCCTGGAATCCCCTCCTTTGATCTAATATGTTGTTCTATCAGCCCTTGATCGCCCCGGTCATCACACCGTCTACGAAATACTTCTGCAGTTTGGGATAGATCAGTAGAATCGGGATCGTTGTAAACATGACACTGGCTGCTTTCAGGGATTCAGGCACAATGAAGGAGCCTATACTTCCTTCTCCCCCCTGCTGGCTATCCAACTGCTGATTGGCCGAAATGATCTGGTACAGCTTGAGCTGCATAGGGTACAGCTCCTTCTTCGTAATATAGAACAAGGCATCCTGGAAGCCATTCCACCGGTCCACAGCATAGAAAAGGCTTAATGTGGCAATGGAAGGCAGCGAGAGCGGAAGCACAATCCGGATGAGAATGCCCAGATCCGAACACCCGTCAATGGACGCTGATTCCTCCAGACTCTCAGGAAGCGAGGTGAAGAACGTTTTCAGGATGATCAGGTTGAAGACACTCATGGCGCCCGGCAGAATTAGACTCCATACCGTGTTCATCATACCGAGGTTTTTAACCAGAATATAGGAAGGAATCAGTCCGCCGCTGAAATACATCGTGAAGACGAGGGCTGACAGAATGAAATTTCTTCCCCACAGCCGCTTCTTCGTTAACGGATATGCCGCGCAAATGGTCAGGAACATGCACACGACGGTGAAGAAAATGGTAAGCACAATACTATATCCCAGCGTGTACAGCATATCCATATCGCTCAGAATGGTTTTGTAAGTCTCTATTGTGAAGCCTACCGGCCACAGTCCTACTTTTTGGGAAACGATCGCTTCATTGGAGCTGAGGGAAAGCGCTATCATATAAAGGAATGGAACAATACATGTGAAGGATAAGGCCACGATAAATACAATAATCGCAATATCGGCTACACTCATTTTTTTCCCTGGACGCACGTTCTTCATCAGCTTCACCATATTCCATCCTCCCCTAATTTCTTCGCGATGTAGTTGGCGCCTATGAGCAGGGTCAGACCGACCACGGATTGGAACAAGCCTACTGCTGTAGCCTGGGAGAAATCTCCCGAACTAATCCCCACTCTGTACACGAACGTACTGATTACATCGGAATATTCACTGACCAGTGAATTCCCCATCACGAAGGGGCGGTCGAACCCGATGGACACCATCCGGCCAATCTGAAGGATCAGCAGAATATTGATGGTCGGCTTAATGCCGGGCAGAGTAATATGCCACATTTTGCGGAGCCTGCTGCACCCGTCCATATCGGAGGCCTCATACAATTCCTTATTGATTCCGGTGATCGCCGCCAGATAAATGATCGTCCCCCAGCCGATATTCTGCCAGACGCCAACGAAGATGTAGGTGATCAGCCAGGGGACTTTCTGCGACAGGAACTCAATCTTCTCTAGCCCGAGGGCAGCGATGAAATGATTGACCATCCCGCTGTTCGAGAACATCAGGTATACAATCCCCCCAATGATCACCCAGGACATAAAGTGCGGCAGATACAGGACCGTCTGGGTTAATTTCTTGAATCTGGCCTGCCTTACTTCATTCAGAAGAATGGCCAGCAGAATCGGTGCCGGAAATCCCGCGATCAGATCCAGAACATTCAGCACCAGGGTATTCTTCAGTGCACGATAGAAGCTGTCCTGCTGGAAAATAAACCGGAACACATCGAGTCCAACCCACTCGCTCCCCCTTATTCCTGCGAAGATGTTGTAATCCTGGAATGCCATAATCAAGCCATAGATGGGAGCATATTTAAAAATGGCAATGTACGACAGAGGCACCAGCAAAAGGGCATAGAGGATGGCATCTCTTTTTATTCTGAACCAAAAAGTATTTCTCTTATTTATTCCGACACGATTTCGCTGATTGTATAAAACCGCTTTCATTTCTCTCATCCCTCCGGCTGTATTAAGGAGCTCTCATGTCCTTCATTATAGCTTCCGGGGAAAATAAGAAAATGTAATCCCTTAAATGAATTTGGTAATAACTTAAAAGGCTAAAAGTTATATAAAAAGAACAGCATCCTCCGGTTACGGAAGACGCTGTTCTTGCTGTACATTGAATTCTCTCGTCAAAATCTGATGTCAACCCTGCTTCAACGACTTGACGAGGTTAGCCCAGAATGCTGAATAGTGCTCCCATTCCATGAATTCCGTGGAGCCCCAGTGCGGTGAGCAGTCGCTGGCAAAGGCTGCGGTTCTGCCTTTGCCGTAAGTGCCAACGGTAAGAATGGCATCACCGTTATGGCTCAGCAGCTCCTCGGCCTCCGTCTTGGCCGCCAGCTTGTTGTATCCAAGCAGCTTCGGCCACTCGCCGTAGCCTGCAAGCGGATGTTCTTTGGCGATTGCAGGAGAGAACCCTGAAGGCATCTCCACCCGGTCATCTCCGTTCTGCATAATAACCGGCAGCACCTCGGCCAGTACCGTATTCGTGTAATTCGCCTTACCCTCAATTCCCATAAACGTCAGGTAGCCGCCGACCATCAGCAGACCGCCGCCTTCCTCTACATACTGCTTAATATTGTCCAGAGCGTTGGGTATGATTTGCATCTGGTAGAAAGTCGGGTTCTGCAGCAGGAACGTATTCGCTCCTACATCACTGATGACTATGGCATCATACGCTTTAAGCTCTTCAAGCGACTGGGGAAACCGGACCTGGACCTCATGGGCAGGCATATAGGTTACCTCAATCCCCTCTTTGCGCAGACAGGACAGCAGGTAAGTGGCCCCTTCCTCATACTTTGTGGATGTAAAGCTGTCATACCCCTTGGTATGAATCATATGCACTACCCAGGATTCTCCAATAAACAAAATTTTCATATTATCATAGCCCTCCGTATTCCGTATTCCATATATGGTCATTAAGGCCTGCACGGCCGGTTGATCGCTAGCTTAAGCCTTCTCTGTCCCGCACCAGTCGATAATCGTCTTGGCGATCATTTTCACAGCCTGGATCACTTCATTTACGGGTGTGAATTCATCGCTGTGATGAGCCAGGCTCGGGTCACCGGGACCGAAGTTAATCGTCGGAATGCCTACATTAACCGGCCAGCCCATGTCCGTGTGGAAGCCAAGCCCTTCGATGGTGCCTGCCTCGCCAATCGCCTGCAGGGACTGGACACAGGTCTGCACAAATGGATGGTCCACATCGGTTTCTGCACAATCCGCGTCGACCATCCACTCGATTTCCGGCAGATGCTCACTTAGCCATGGATCTTGCAGAGCAGCCTGGCGCAGGAAGTCTGTCAATTCCTTCTTCACGTTCCCTCCGACCAGCTTCTCATCACGCTCGGACGGCAGGTACTGCGCATTAAAGACAATCTCTGCCTCATTCGCAAATGAGGTCGGGTATTCACCGGCGTTAAGCTGGGCCACATGCACCTGGCAGGGAATCGATAAATAAGGGTGAGTCTTGCTTACGGCCCACTGCTCATTCAACCGGTCGAACGCATCCAGGATATAGCGTGCTTTCTTGATGGAGTCTACTGCGCCGCCGTCTTTCCAGTCCGCCTGCGGCATTTCGATATGGCCGCTCCGGCCCTGAATCTTGATTTTGCCCCACAGAATCCCTCTGCACAGCGGAGCAATCGTCAGCGAGGTTGGTTCGGTCAATATACAGGCATCGGCCCGGTATCCGTGGTGAATGAAATCGAGTGCCCCCATGCCTCCGGCTTCCTCATCCACCACGGTTCCCACTACAACGGGCCCCTTCAGCTTAAGTCCACTGCCCAGAACCGCCTCCACAGCCATAATCATTGCGGCAACGCCGCCCTTCATATCTACAGTGCCGCGGCCGTACATTTTGCCGTCCATGATCGTGCCTTCGAACGGATCAACCGTCCATTTCGAGCCCGCCATGACAACATCGATATGACCGAACAATAATAAGGACTTACCGGGAGCGTCTTTTCCGAAGGTTGCTGCCAGATTGGGTCTGCCGGTGAAATCTCGTCCCGGGTAATAACCCGCCATTCCTTCATACGGCTTCAGGTCATCCGCATTCGGCTCCCACATCTCGATCTCAGCGCCGAGGCCCTCAAGCTTACGGGAGATAAATTCCTGAACCTCCTTCTCCTTGGAAGGACCCGGTTCATCGAAGAACCACGGGTTGACGCTGGGAATCTGGATCAGCTGCTGCAAAAATTCCAGGATTTCCTCCTGATGATCTTCAATCCATTCCATGACTTGCTGTTCCTGATTCATCATCTCTGCTCCTTCTCGGCCGTCTGCACCGGGCTTGCATCCCGGTGTAACGGCGCCCGCTGTAGTCTAACCTTTAATCAAACCGGATGGTGTCTCCACCAATGAAATCCACCCACGGATTAATCATCTCATCTCCGAACTTGTCCTTCTTCTTCTCAATGGCAAAGAGATACCGGGCATCTTCGGACGCCGGATAAGACGGGCTGTGCCAGACTCCGCGGCCGATGACAATGGCTTGTCCCGGCTTGATGCGGAAGCATTTCACAGTCAGGGGATCAGGCTGCTCCTCCGGGTCTTCGATGTCGTTGCAGCAGGCAACGGGCTGAATGATCTCCCGGTCGAAGGTGAGCAGCAGCTCCTCGCGGCTTACATGCCGTTCCATCGCAGTAACCACGAACGCGCGCTGCTGTGTTTCCACCAAGCCGAAGCCGATGGGCTCCGACACATCCAGCATCTGAATATAGCTCCAGCAGTCCCAGCCGTCACCTGTCTTGGATGGCTCGGTTGCCGGCAGATCAATGACTTTGCCATACGGGGCAAATGCGGTTCCCGTCAAATCTTCTATGATGACTCTATGTTCCATATAAGCTGCCTCCTTTCCAGCTTTGACTAGAAGTCAAAGCTGTCCACATTCTCACTGGTGACTTCAAGAGTGCCGATGAATACGTTCTGTCCGTCAACCTTGACAGCGCCCACGGTCGGAATTTCCATCCCGTCTTTAATTTCATTCCCCTGGGCCAGCTGGTCCAGAATGTAAACTGTAGTATATGCAAGCTTGCCCGGGTCCCAGATAATATCCGTTTTGATCGTGCCGTTGGCGATATAGTTCTTCACAACGCTTGGAACGGCAATCCCTGTAATGGCGATCTGCCCCTGCTCAATCGTGCCCGCCTTCACCGCCTGTTCAACGACCTCAGCCGCTGCCGGCGGCTCACCGCCCGCAAACCCGATAATCCCTTTGAGATCCGGATAAGTCTGGATTAAGTTCTGGGCATTGGCATAAGCCTTCTGCTGGTCATCGTCGCTCGATACGGTCGTTACCAGCTCGATGTCAGGATAGTTAGCTGCAAAATAGGCTTTGGCCGCATCAGACTTGGCAATCTGATTCTGGGAGCCGAGACCTGCCACCATGAAGGCAACCTGCCCCTTGCCGCCCATCTCTTCACCGATTGTCTTAGCCAGCAATTCTCCGACTTCTTCGTCAGTGGCCGGGGCTACATAATATTGACGGTCGGTATCCGGTGCATCGCTGTCCCAGGTGACGATCTTCACATCCTGGTCGGCAGCTTTTTTGAAGACAGGTCCTACCGCCTTGGCATCGTTCGGAGATACACCGATTCCGCTTACCTTGCGGGTCAGCATGTCCTGAATCATGTTGATCTGTTTGGATGAATCCGCCTCGGTTGGTGCATTGAATACAACCTCAACACCCATATCCCCGGCCGCCTGCTTGGCTCCCTTCTCCGCAGCAGCCCAGTAAGCAGGCCCGATCGATTTCGGGTTGATGAAGTAGGTTCTAGTGCCGGAAGCGGCAGCCCCGTTATTAGTCTGGGAGCCGGTGTCCGCCTGAGAATTCCCCGCATTTCCACAAGCAGTCAAGCTCAAAGCAAGTACGCCAGTCAGTAACGCTAATGTCATTTTTTTCATAGGGTTCACTCTCCACTAATTTTTTTATTTCCTACCGCAAGCAGCAGCAGGGCTCCTAAAATGACTGCCTGATACAGCACCGAAACGCCCAGCAAATTCAGACCATTACGCAAGAACACAATAATCAGCAGACCGACAAAGGTGCCGGTAAGGCTTCCCCTCCCTCCAAAAATATGAGTGCCGCCTATCAGAGTAGCTGTGATGACATCCAGCTCTATATTGGTACCCGATGTCGCTTCGGCGCTTGCCAGCCGTGACACCAGGAATACACCTGCCAGTGCAGAGAACAAACCGCTAAGCATAAAGAGTGCGAAACGAATACGGACTACCGAAATGCCGGAATAACGTACGACCTCTTCGTTATTGCCGATCCCGTAAATATAGGTGCCGAATTTCGTTTTCTTCATGACGAAGCTGGCAATCAGGAACAACACGACCAGTACGATTGCATTAAATGGAATTCCTGCAATGTAATGCTGTCCAAGGAAGTAGAAGGAATCCGGGTAGCCGCTGATCGGTCTGCCTTCATTGATGACATAGACCAGGCCCCGGAGCATAACCAGCATTCCGATGGTGACGACAATCGCCTGCATCCTATGCCTTGCAATAAGATAACCGTTAACGGCCCCGCACATCAGACCCGCCACAAGGCCGAAAATGACGCAAATCCAGATGTTGAAGCCCCGTTCAAAGGCGACCCCCATAGATACAGCGGAGAAAGCTAGGATTGATCCGACTGACAGGTCCATCGCACCGGAAATGATGATCAGCGTCATGGGTATTGCGATAAGCCCGACTTCAACCATCTGGTTCAGTACATTCATAAAGTTCGTAACGGATAAGAAATAGGGGGAGAGGAAGCTGAACAGGATTAGGATGAACAGCAGCAGTGACAGCTGAACGAGCAGCGTATTCGATTTGAGCGGCAGACGGCTTGTCCAGGCTTTCATACCAGATCCCCTTCTTTCCCTTTATTTTGGCGTGCCCGCTGGAGCGTATTGATGACGATAGCCAGGATAATCAGAAACCCGGTGGTTGCATCAACCCAGAACGGGGAGACCTTCGCAATAATCAGGCCGTTCTTGACGATGCCCATAAAGAGTACGCCGAGCATCGTTCCGCCGATGGTGCCTACGCCGCCAAAGATGCTGCCTCCACCGATCAGAACCGCAGCCATGACTTCAAAGGACAGGCTGTTGCCTGCGGTCGATGCCTGAACACTGCCTACCTTGGCTGCAAAGATAACGGAGGCGATTCCTACCAGCATTCCGGTTAACACATATACCAGGAACTTGGTTCTGGCCACATTGATGCCCGCCAGCTTGGCTGCAGAGCTGTTGCCTCCGACGGAGTATATTCTTCTGCCTCCCCGGGTGTATTTCAGCAAATAGATGAAGACGGCAATCAGGAGCAGGGCTATGATCAGCGGAAACGAAATCCCCAGCACCATCCCTTGACCGAAAAAGCGGAAGCTGTCCGGGAAATTGTTCATCCATGTTCCGCCGCTTATCCCGACGGCAACCCCCCGGAAGATATACATGGTAGCTAAAGTGACGATGATATCCGGGATTTTCCTTACAGCGATAAAATATCCGTTCACCACTCCGCAAAGGACACCGATAACGACTCCGAGCAAAGCCGCTATGACGGGGGAAACTCCTTTACTGAGAAACAGCCCGACTGAAGTTGCCGTCACTGCCAGGACAGAGCCTACGGATAAATCCATGCCGCCCAGCAGAATGACCATGGTCATCCCGATTGCCACAATAAACATGGTCGTATTCTGATCCAGAATAAGCTTGAAATTAGTAAGGGCGAAGAAGTCCGGTGTGATGATGGAGAAAAGTACGATGACTAGGATCGTGAATATCATGATAGGTGCTTCATGTATATTTGAAATGCGTTTCATAAGGTGCCTCCCTTCCCGCGCGGATGTGAGGCCCGCTGCAGCAGCTGCTCCTGATCAGCTTCGCCATGGGCAAATTCATGTACAATGTCACCCTGGTACATCACCAGCACCCGGTCACTGAGTCCTATAACCTCCGGCATTTCCGAAGAAATAAGCAGTATGCTTAATCCCTCCCGGGCGAGCTCGTGAATAATGCTGTAAATTTCCGCTTTGGCACCCACATCCACGCCACGCGTGGGTTCTTCAAGTATGAGAATATCGGGTTGGGCTGCAAGCCATTTGCCGATGACCACCTTCTGCTGATTGCCTCCGCTTAAGAAATCCACGGTCTGGCCATCATCCGGCGCCTTGATCCGCAGCTTCTTCATATATTCCGCGCTCACATGCTGAATGGCATTCCGGTCCAGCACTAGTCCTTTGGACAGCTCGGGCAGCATGGCGAAGGTGATATTTTGCCTGATGGACATCGGCTTAATGATGCCCTGGCGGTGCCGGTCAGGGGGGACATAGGCCAGCTTTTTAGCTTTGGCCTCACTGGGATTTGTAATCTTGACAGGCTGTCCATTAATCTCGATCTCCCCGCTTCCCCGCTTCAGGCCGAACAGACGCTCGGCAACCGTATGCGATCCGGAGCCCGGAATACCGAACAGCCCGGCAATTTCTCCTTTTCTCAGCTCAAATGAGATCTTGTGGCTGGCATCCAGTGACAGGTCCCTTACCTTAAGCACTACCTCTTTCCCATGCGGCTGCTTGCGGACCGGATACAACTGCTGAACCTCTTTACCTACCATCATCTGAATTAGGCTCTGCTCGGTGACTTCGCCAATAGGCTGAGTAGCAACCTTGTGGCCGTCTCTTAGAACGGTGACCTTGTCAGCAATCTCGAAGATTTCCTTCATCCGGTGAGAGACATACACGATGGCTACACCCTGTGACCGCAGCCGGCGGATGACTTCAAACATCTTCTTGACTTCATTCTCGGGCAATGCCGCTGACGGCTCGTCCATAATCAGCACATCGGCCTTGAAGGACAGCGCCTTGGCAATCTCGACCACCTGCTGGCTATGCACACCGAGGTGCCGCACCTCTTCACGGACATCGATGTCACCCCCTCCGATGGAGTCGACCAGCGCTTGGGCCTCTGCAACCATTCTGGACCACTTGATCCGGCCGAACCCGCCAGCCATTTCCGGACGGTCGATGAAGATATTCTCCGCTGCGGACAGATTCGTAAACAGGTTGAACTCCTGATGGATAATCGACACACCTTGGCGCTGGGCATCCAGCGGACTGCGGAAGACCGCTTCCTTGCCTTTTAACCTGACGGTTCCCCCTGTTGGCGGATACACACCGGAAAGGATCTTCATCAGCGTTGATTTGCCGGCACCGTTCTCGCCCATTAGTGCGTGGACCTCACCCGGATACAGCTCGAAACCGACATCGGTCAAAGCTTTTACACCCGGGAATTCTTTGCGGATACCCTCCATGGTCAATACTGGTTGAGTCATTCTGTGACCCCCTTTTTCATTCGCTATTGAAACATGGTTTTATAGTTACTTTAATAATTAAAAGCGTTAATTTGCGAAAGTGTTTGGATGAAGAAACCTCTTTTTCACGAAGGAAACTGATATTTCTATGGTAAGTTATGAATTTCTACGGCTAGGAACCAGCCTGTTCAAGAAAAGCATTAACCTGCTCTATCACGGGTATAGAGCTTTGAGCTCCAGGAGCGGAGACGGTTATCGCGGCTGCAGCGGAAGCATATTGCAGACTGTCTGCCAGTTCCTTGCCTGCATAGTAGGCTGAAGCGAAGGCTCCGATAAATGTATCCCCTGCAGCTGTAGTGTCCACGGCTTCCACAGGATAGGCGGGAATCTCGATGATCTTCCCGTCACCATCCATGTATACAGCCCCTTGGCTGCCCAGTGTAATAATCAATTGCGGAATTCCATCCTCCAATAACAACCGGCCCGCGCTGCACGCCTCCTTGAAGCTTACAATCCGCATCCCGCTCAGTGCCTCCGCTTCGGTTTCGTTCATGATCAGTAAGCGTATTCCTCTGAGCTGGTCACGGTCAAATCCGGTCACCGGAGCCGGGTTCATGCATACGGGGACGCCTGCAGCTACGGCCCTATCAATTATCCTGCGATTCACTGAGCCTGGAATTTCATTCTGCAGGAGGATGACATCGTACGGGGACAGCACCAGCGCTTCCAGATCGTCTCCGCCATAACTATAGTTGGCTCCCGGCGACAGGATAATATTGTTCTCCCCTGAGGAATCAGTGGTAATGAGTGCGATCCCGGTCGTTTCCGGCTTGCGGGCAATGGCTGTGGTATCGATCCCCTCATCTTCAAGCTTCCGGCATATCTCTATGCCAAAAGCGTCGGTGCCTACTCCTCCCGCCATCGCTACCTTGGCCCCGGATCGCGCTGCGGCACAGGCCTGATTGCCTCCTTTCCCTCCTGCATGAAAGCCAGTACCCAGACCATGTAACGTTTCACCGGGAACAGGAAGCCGGTCTACCCGGGTCACAATATCCATATTCATGCTGCCTACGACAAGAATGTTAGCCATACCTCTTCCTCCCGTGCTACTCTACTTTAGCTTTTTAACGGAACCCCGCTTGATCAGCTCCACATCCAGTATCACTTTTTTTAGCTTTGGTGAAGACCCGTTTGTGGGCACCTTGATCTTCTGAATAAGCATTTCCGTCGCGTGCAGCCCCATCTCTCTCATCGGTCTGCCCACAACAGTCACTTGGGGCTGGACAAACTGGGCGAGTTCGTTCTCGTCAAAACCAATTAAAGATATATCTTCACCTATCCGCAGATTCAAGTCCCGGATGGCTTTAATAGCCCCTGTACAGATCACATTATTGGTAGCAAAAATTGCTGTGGGCGGCTGTTCAGCCTGCATAAGCTCTATCGTAAACCTGTATCCGTCTTCCTCAAGCCACCGGCCCTGCTTATGATAATTGGAATCCGGCGTAATACCATTCTCATGCAGAGCCTGATGATAACCCCAATATCTGTCTTTGCCGTCATTGAAGTCATGTGCTCCGTCGATAATTGCGATACGTTCATGGCCATAGTCCACAAAATGTCTGACCGCCTCGTAGGCCCCCCGGAAGTTATCAATCAGAACACCGTCATGCCCGCAATCGTTGATAAACCGGTCCACCAGGATTGTAGGCTTGCGGATGTTGCGGTAGAATACGGCCTCTTTGTGCGTACCGATAAGAATAATTCCGTCAACATTGCGTCCCAGAAAACCTTCGAAGAACTCTTCCTCCTCCGCCTCATCGTTATATGTAGAGACAACGAGTGTGGAGAATCCCTCTTTCTTAGCCGCTTCCACGGTTCCGCCAATGACGGCGGTATAGAATGGATTCTGAATCTCCGGAACAACGACTGCAATCATATGGGTTTTCTTGTTGACCATAGACGCAGCCATCGTATTCGGAACGAAATTAAGCTCCTCGATCATCTTCAGGATTTTTTTGCGGGTTGCATCACTTACACGATCCCGGCCATTCATTACTCTTGAGACAGTTGCCACCGAGACGCCCGCAAGTCTGGCCACATCTTTGATGGTAAGCTCTTTATCCGCCATAATTTTCCTTTCTGTCATAACGTTTACGCAAGAATTAGACTTCTATATCAACGTTATAATCAGTGAGTTTGGATTTATTTGCAAAAACGTTTTCGCAATTTCTAGGTTTATTTTAGTATAGGAATTCATGAATTACAATAGGAAATACTTAAAATTTAAAAATAAAAACGCTTACAACTGTTATTTATGACATGATTGCGTTATGTATTCGGTTTTTAATTTCTTTATAATGGAAAAAATCTGTTTTATATGTTAGATAACATAACATTTGATATTTTTAGAGCGTTCAATTTTGATGAATGGGTTTGAACGGATTTTGTGAAATATAAAATTCAAGCGGGAGGCATTCAGGGCTGTGAACTTGTAAAAACGTTTACGCAAATATCCCTACACTTTTCTTTGGGAATGTCCGCCTTTTTTTTCTGTCTTCGTGCCCGTTAAGCTAGGCCCGCATAAAATAACTTCATGAGATTAAACGGAATGGCGGGATGATCAGTGGATGAAATCTGCGGAAACGATAAGCCGGGTGGCACAAGCCTGAGAGAGTCCGGGTTCTACCGTGATGTGTGGGAATGGGAGGCTTCCGTTCCCTCTGGAGCCGGGGAAAGAGTTGTACCTTTTGACTTTGGTGGAGCCGCTGAATATAAGGCCCCCAACACACTTGAACCGGAAGTTCACCCGTACCTGCAACCCTATACTCTTCACCCCGGAGTCGGAAATGTGGCATGTATTCCGAGCGGGCGTGTATGGGGACGATCTGGGGCGGTCCTGACATCAGACAACAAACTGATCTATGACCTATCCCCCGAATACGATGGACAACTGCACAGAATGCTGACACTGGAAGAACACCCGGCGTTGCAGCGGCGGGAGGCCTTGGAGCATCAGGAGGTCCCTGGAACGGCTGCTGTATTAACTTTTTGCGGGAGCCATAACTATTTTCACTGGTTATATGATGTGCTGCCGCGGCTGGGGATGCTTAGGACTCTAAATCTCTCGTTTCATACCCTCATTATGAACCCGAATCCTTATGGGGCTTTCGTGGAAGAGACGTTAGCCATGTTTGACGTACCGGAATCGTCCGTAATTCACGCCGCCAATGACCGGGAAATTCAGGCCGAGCGGCTGGTGGTTCCTTCCCTGATGATGAATTCCCATTATCCGCCTTGGACCACTGCTACCCTCCGGAGGTTTATGCTGCCCGGACACGTCACACTCCACCATTCACCAAGCCGTATTTTGATTTCCCGGGGCCAAGCATCTGCCCGCCGGTTCACTAACGAGAACGAAGTCATCCGGCATTTGGAGGCGTACGGATTCGTTCCCGTTTGTCTGGAGGATTGGACCGTGGCCCAGCAGGTTCAGCTCTTTGCTTGTGCCAAAGCGATAGTTTCTCCGCATGGTGCGGGACTGGCCAATCTTGCTTTCTGCATGAAGGGAACCGTTGTTATCGAAATTTTTCATATCCGGCATGTAGTGCCTACTTACTGGATGATCAGCAACCACAACAAACTTGACTACTACATGATGTACGGACAAGATGACGGTACAGCACAGGACCGGTTTCCGGGACTTGCAGACTTCACGGTGAATTTGGACCGGCTGGAGCAAACACTTGTTATGGCCGGACTGAAGATGCAAGGCGCATGAGCAGCCGTTCAGGTGAAGCAGACCGTCATTACATTCCACTCTCATTCAAACAACTGCTTATGCTTATTGAAAAACTGATAAAAGAATTGGACATTGTCCAGCTCAAACCATTCTGCTGTCTGAAGCGGTTTTGCATCGAGGTTGTATATTTTTGCCTGCAGTGTGCCTAGAACATAGGGTGAATGAGTAGCAATGATGAATTGGCTGTCCAAATAACGCGCCAGCTCATTGATTTGCTCGGCCATTTTTATCTGATTGGCTGGAGACAGTGATGTTTCCGGCTCGTCCAGTAAGTACAATTGCCCGGGCAGCAGATATTCCTCGAAAAACTGCATGGATGTTTCGCCATTCGAGTATTTCTCTTGTGAGAACTGAATGTCGTCCAGCTTTTTTTTGAACGCATAGGTTGCTTCATATTCTGCTGCCTGTTCTTTGCTCATTCCTTTGTTCATCTGCTCATATAACAGTCCCTCACGCAGGACGGAGGCTTGTTGGATCTTCTTGACCTCATATAGAATATCCTCTGATTTCAGATACCGGCTTCCTTCTGGAAGCCGCCTGATTGTACGCTCTTGCTCATCCTGCCCGAGCTGATAGCTGCTCCTCTCCACAAACCGCTGAGCATAAATACTATGCCCATAGCTGGTCATTCTTTCGGCTCCCGGAATCCCCAGCTTGCCCGAAATTACATTAAGTAACGTGGATTTACCGCTGCCATTATTGCCATAGAGCACTGTGATCCGGTCAAACAACAGCACCTCCCCGGCGATATGTTTAAATACATGGTCAGGGTAGATGTTGGGATTACGCTCGATTTCATCAGACCGCTTAAAGCTCCGCAAATAAATCATGGCTGTGCTCCTTCCTCTGTAGCTCCGCCATCGGCTCCCGGAGACCCCGGCTCCAGCCGGAAGTCATCACGGGCGGCATCTTTGAACTGCGGCTCGGCAAATCGTGAGCCGGAATCGTTGCCTGAGCCGCGCTGGTAAGCGGCGAAGCCGGTGTAAGGTTTCTTTTTCCAGACCCAGAACGCCTCATCCGCTCCAGCCTCAGCGTAATAAAGATTACCATCCACCGTGTTATTCCGGTTGCTCTTGTATTCGTTGCTGATGAAGACGCTGGAATCCCCAGCTACAATAATATTCTTACTAATCGTATTGCCGCTTAAGTTCGCTTGCAGATACAATTGTCCGTTGCCGTCGCCCAAGAGGTCATTCTTGTACAGCGTATTGGATACAACCGTACTATCGCTAGTGCCGCCGCGTCCTCCGTCATAACCGCCCATTGCAATGCCGGTCTGTCGATTGCGGTAGATCAGGTTGTCTTGTACCGTGATGCCGCTGGTTAGCCGTCCCTTATGCTCGGAAGCAAGCTCAATCCCAATGTCATTGTCGTATACGCGATTCTCCGCGACAAGGATTGACCTGCCCCCGTCGATGTATATTCCGCCCGCTGCATTGCTGCCGTTCGGCACAGAAGCGCCGTATGACGGATTAGTATTGGATGAAATCCCGTAGACTACATTGCCCCGAACCGTTCCGTTCCTTGCCTGGTCTACCGCCATGTCTCCGGCCGTACCTTCATAGCCGATCAGGTCAATCCCGATGTTGTCATTGTCATGAATGATATTGTTCGTAATCGCAAAAGCATCCACATTGCCATTCACAGCCAGCGCTTCACTGGAACCGAGGACCAAATCATACACTTCATTGCCGTCAATGGTCAGGCCAACCAGGGCTGCGTCTGTTTCAGTACCGTACACCGCTATCCCGTGGGCATCTCTGCCGGAAAGCTCGTCCCCCTCAGGAATGGCGGTATTGGCGATGGAATGAATGCGGTTATTCAGTAACGAGATGTTCTTCCCTGAGCCGTGAATATAGATGCCTGCAGGCACTTCACCTCTGGTTGACGTCTTATAATTGCGAATTTCCAGTTCCCTTATGGTTACATAGTCCGCCTGACCGATCTCGATAAGTCCTTCCAGCCCGTTAACTGGCAGACCTTCCCCGTCAAGGACTGCTGTCTCATTGGGATAACCGGCGAACACGATAGGTCCCGCCGCCGCTGAGCCTCCTCTTGAGATGCGCAGCTTCTGATGATACACGCCTCCGCGAATATAGACGTAACTACCCGGACCGGCATGATCGGCAGCATACTGGAGTGTCTTCCAGGGTGAATCTATCGTCCCCGGGTTAGTGTTATCTCCAGCTATAGATACGTAGTAGATATTAGCGGCATCCTCCGGATCTGTATTTACAGTTGGCGAAGCTGGTGAGATGGGCGGAATGGAAGAGATTGGTGAGGTTGTATCCGGCAGCGGTGGATACTGGCTGCCGGAACATCCCCAGATCATAAGCAAACAAAGTAAAATGGCGGATCGCCGGAAGTTTCTAAGCATATTCGCCGTCCTCTCAACTACACTTCTATATAATTGCGGAAATTCATTCCATTGATTATCATAATTGATAACCCTAATCAAGACAAACCAAGAGAAGCGTATTCTATATAAAAGGCAATAAAAGGGCTATATAGCAAAAAACAGACCCGGATAGGATCTGTGTGCGTACAATTCGAGAGACATCTGCATAAATCGCTGTAGAGGTAGACATAAATGTTGTACGTTTTACAACTTTGATTCGTAAACAGCAGGGTATTCGTAAGGATTGTTGTATGAAATACAAGAATAATCCGTCTACGCCGCTTGAAACAGATGAAATGCTGCATTTTTTACAACAATTTTGGATTTGAGCCGATATGGAGAGGGGAATGTTGTATTATGTGCAGGATTTTATGAAAAGCTACAGAACTTCGTCTTAAGCCCCAGAAAAAAGATGAACCGGGAAATTCCTGCGGCAACTGCAGCCGCCCGGAGCCCGGATGCCACATTATTCACGGTTGAAGGATTTGGTTGTATGTTGAAATCTTAAGTTCTAAAGTTCAGCCTATTTAGCTGGTCATTGTCCTGTTAATCAAATACCTGGCGTAATTCAACCTGGCCTTCACCATGCCCTTGCGGGTCCGGCATGCGCATAGCCCACGCGAGGCTTCTTCCCTCGATTTCACATCAATCAGAATGAACCCGGCAATCAAGTCTTCCGATTCCGTGAAGGGGCCGTCTGTAATTACCGGGTCTCCCCCTGCTGCCGGATACGAAAGGCGAATCCCGTTTGAGCTTGGATGAAGTCCTTTTGCTGCAACCCGTACACCTGCCTTAACTAATTCCTCATTATACTGTGTCATGGCTTGCCTGAGTTCCGGACTTGGGAGATTCCCGGCCTCCGAATCCTCCAATGTATTTAGGTCAGTCCGTCGCTGTACCGGAAGCACCATACTCTTCGATTTGAAGCTTAACCTCAAGGTGTACCGGAAGACTGGTGAACGTCTGATCCCAATGCTCTTTCACTTTCCTCCATACCTCAGGATGCTGAATTCTCAGGGTTTTACCGAATCCGCCGACGTCGGCATGCAGCTCATGCTGCATTTTATCAATTACGGTCTTTACCAGCTCCTTTACCTCCTTCTCCAGCTCCATGGCATCCCGTCTCATAAAAGCCGCATCCAATCGGTCCCCGTCTGTTGAGAAGGTTTCGGCGTACCGGCCTTTCGATTCGATCTTTACATGGAACGAAATCTGCCCCTCCTCCACAACCGCCTTGATCTTGCTGCTCATCGCTTTCACCTCATAGGTGATCAGCCGGCCGGTGTCATCCTTGTGGGTTTTGAGTACACCGCCTTTACCCTTGCCTGTCAGCCAGACTACACCCTCCAGCTCCTTCTCGCTCAAAAAACCGCTGAGCTTGCCTGACTCACCGTCAATGATTCCGGCTCCGGCAAACTTCATTTCATTCTCCGCAGCAATAACATTCTGCAGCAGAAAGCTCTTCTTGCTGTGCAAAGGTCCAACAATCTTGGTAATGGTTACCGGGTCCCAGATGCGCAGGCTCCGGTCACGGTTGCCGAAGATGCCTTCGAGCACAAAGGCCGGTGTCTGGCCGGGCAGCACATTGTTCAGTACATCCTTGGCTTTCCCCTTGCTGACCAGGACCAGCACGCTCGGGCGGATATCATTATCCCGGCTGAAGAAATCAATCAGCTCCGACAGCTTCGTGGAACGGGCCAGCTTCTCGCCAATAACAATTACCTTTAAGTGGTGCCCGATCGGCTGGCGGTTTGTGCGCAGCGAGAGCTCACGGATGGCCTCAAAGATAGAATCGCCGGTCTCGGTCATATTGTAGAAATTTCTTGAAGCAGCCCCTTCTTTTTTGGAGCCTACAGCGCCTTGCGGCACAATAAATTGATAGGTCGCTGATATCCGTTCGCGTTTAGGATAGTCTCCTCCTTCACCTTCGAACTTCTTTTCAATGGCAGTCTCATCAGCCGCGTCCAGCGCTACCGCTACTTCCATATTCAAATTCTCAATCGGTGCACTGCTCCAGCAGGCCGTTAACAGCATTATTTGAGCAAACGACACAATCAGCAGAATGCAGCGCTTCATGAACCGGCTCTCCGGAAATAAGCAATGAGCAGCAGCGGCAGCGGGATCAGACCGAAGAGCACAATCGCCCCATTGCCAAGCCCTGTGCCAAAGGCAAATAAATTATTAATGTTGTGCGGCGCTTCCGTGATGAGATAAGCAACCGGCAGCAGCAGGAATAAACAATGATCCAGTTTGAGGTTGAAGATATGCGAGACTCCCAGTGCAGCGCCGTAAAAAGAGATACAGAATGTACAGAAAATCTGCATAATCCAGATTACCAGCAGCAGCGACTCAAACCGTTCGAACAGAAGATTCACTTCAAAGCTGCGGATCAGGTCAATGAATGGCCAAGTCCGGGTAACCACTCCTTCTACAGAAAATGCCCCGATCGTCAGTATAACCGCCAGCAAATAAAAAACCATTGAGATCAGGGTTCCGATTACGAGAACTCTGCCGGCCCGTTTGGGCTTGTCCATAAAAGCAACAAGAAACAGCAGTGCTTCGCCCGCTGTATAGGTTAGGGCCGTTGGCTTAATTCCTCTCCAGACCGGAGCGAGGCCTTCTCCAAGTACAGGCCGCAGATTGTCCAGATCGAACACCTTCAGGCTGAGCAGGCAGACGCCGAAGAATATGGCACCGGCCATAGGAGCAACGAGTCTGCTTAGCCGTGATAAGGCATTGATTCCCCCTCTGCACAGATAAAGGGCGACCCACAGGAACATGCCGGCTACTGCCCATGGAGGGGTACCTTCCAGGAGGAAAAACATAGTTACCTCCTGCATAGTACGCAGCTCGTAGCCGGACACCGCGAGGAAATACCCGATGATCACCAGCCCGAGCAATACGGCGACCGGTTTACCGGTAATTTGGGTACTGTATTGAAAAAAGGTCTGGCCCGGAAACCTCTGGCTGAGTCTGACGATAATTACACCTGCTGCCATTGAACAGAGCGACCCCAGTATTACTGAAATCCACACATCGGGCGTGCCTGCAGCCTGTACGGTTGTCCGGGGAAGGCTGAATATCCCGGCTACGAGAATGTAATTTACCATAATAATGGTCGCCTGACTCGTTGTAATTTTGTCATGGGCTTTAGTGATCATTGGCTCACCTCCCTTTCACTTAAGCTTATCTTTTACGCAGCTTATCCTTTGGCTCCAAAAGTGAAGGACGGCGCTTCATCAACTGCAGCGGTACCCGGACAATAAAGTCGCGAAGGTCACTCATCCGGTTAGGGGTGATCATGCTCAGATAAGGCACACCGAAGCTCTTCAGCTTAATCAGATGACTGCTCAGCAGGAGGAAGAACAGTACTACACCGTACAGCCCGAAGGTAGCGGCGAAGAACATCGCGAAGAAGCGGAGAAACCGCAGGGTGATCCCTGCACTGTACATCGGCACCGAGAAGGAAGAAATCGCCGTAACGGCAACGACAATGACCAGAATCGGGCTGACAATCCCCGCTTCTACCGCCGCTTGGCCGATGATCAGACCGCCGACGATACCCATGGCCGGGCCAATCGGCTTAGGCAGACGCAGACCCGCCTCACGCAGGATTTCGATCGAAATCTCCATAATGAGCGCTTCGATTAAGGTCGGGAATGGAACTCCCTGGCGTGAGCTCATGATCGAAATCGCCAGCTTGGTCGGAACCAGACCGGGATGGAAGGAGAGGAAGGAAATATAGAGCGCCGGAGCAAACAGTGATACGGAGGCGGCGAAGAAGCGCAGCATCCGCAGCAGGGAGCCGGAGAACCAGCGGTCATAATAATCCTCGGGGGATTGCAGCAGCATCCCGAACGTCACCGGCATGATCAACGCAAACGGCGTGCCGTCAAGCAAAATGGCAGCCCTTCCCTCCAGCAGTGCGGCCATCACCCGGTCCGGCCGTTCCGTATTCTGAATCTGCTGGAAAGGGCTGAGATAATTGTCCTCTACCAGCTGTTCGATATAACCGGATTCCTGCACATCATCGATATTAATCGTATGAATTCTCCGGGTGACTTCTGCAATCAGTTCATCATTAGCTATCCCTTTAATGTAGGTTAGTATCAGCTCTTTCTCGACTCTTTCTCCGACCGTAAAAGAAATCATCGCAAGATCGGTGTTCTGTCCGTGCCTGCGCAGCATGGCCGTATTGTCGCTCAGCGCTTCCGTGAAGCCGATTCGCGGGCCGCGCAGCAGCGCTTCCGAGATCGGTTCCTCTACACTTCTTGTATTCCCTTTAGACGTCCCCAGGATGAAGACCTCGCTCATTCCTTCGATCAGCAGCACCGCAGAGCCGAATAACACCTTTTTGAGCGACATGTCCAGCTGATTGGTGAATTCAACTTCCGAGACCAGCACCACCTGATGAACAATGATTTCTTTCAGGCTCGCCGGATCAGGCGGAGTGTCCAGCCCTTCAAATGGACGTGCTGCATTCATCAGCGGCCTTAGGATATTGCGGTCCATTCCATCCTTGTCGGTGAGGCCGTCCAGAAAGAACAGCGCTGCCTTCAATTTCAGGGTCCCTACACGTAGCTCCCGTACATTAACATCCGACATATCCGCACTGATCTCCCTAAAGGTCTGTAGATCCTGCTGAAATTGTCCGGTATAGGTTAACGTTGGCTGCTGATTATTCTGCGAAGTAGTTGAAGGAACAATCTTATTATTTTTCACAGCTTCACTGGTTTGCTCTGCTTCACCGGTATCCTCGGAGCTTGGCACGCCTCCGCCCTTCTGCCCTTCAGCCCGTCTTCCCCGGGTACTTGCCTTGCCTTCCTTAGCGCGAAGCCACAGCATGCATCTTGTCAAAATGACCGGAACAATAAAAATAATAAGTGCCTGCATGCACACACTCCAGCCGGGAATGTAACCCGTAATGCTCTTCCACAACACAAACACCCCCTCTGATCGTAACCCTTATTTTGGCCGAAGCTGGATAATTCATGCACACCTGCTAATTAAGACGAATTCAACCGTTTTTCTGAATCTATTTCACATCAAAAAAGCGAGTCACGGAGGACTCGCTTGTCAGGAATGGTGCTTATTATTTGCTGGTAAACACGCTGTAGACTGTTTCCTTATCATTCTGCACATAAACCACGTTGATTGTACTCACTTTCCAGTCCTGAAACGTTAAATAAACATATTCTGAGACGGAAATTGTGATTATGAGGCCTGAGGATTTTTGATACAGTTCATCACTGGGATCGAGATAGCTGTATTCAAATCTTTTTTTAAGATACTCTGCGTATTCCTTCCCGGTTAATTCACTCATAAACTTATCTTCCAAGGAATAACGGTAGGCAGCAACATATCCGGGTCCTTTACTAAAGTTAAAAATAAGCTGCTTCCCGTCTTGCGTAGCAAAAGCACTCCGTAGTACGTTCGAGTATCTTTCTGATGCGAATGAGGCGGTATCGAAGGATCTGAGAAGAGACTTACCCTTCATATCATAAACATACACTCCGCCCGTGGTTTCAAATATTACCTTATCTCTATCTGCATAAATAAGGTGCGGAGGCTCAGAGCCAATAAAGAAATCATCAATTTTCTGTAAGTCAATCTCTGGAATAATAACTTCATTTTGATTTGCGGCAGCCTGGGTTGAAGCGGCTTTATCCCGATCATAATAATGCAAGAAAAGCATGATAACCACAACGCAAGCAACAACAGTAATACAGGAGAGTAATCCTGTTTTTCTATTCATTTGGCCTCCAGGCTAAACATGCTTATATAACAATTAGTGAACTTATTGTACAGCAGTTAGATGGATTAGTCTGTAAGCCAGTACGTCTGCTCCATCAATTGGGTATACGTTAGTAAGAATTTCATTTGTGTTATACGAATAATCACCTGTTCTGGATGTGATTATTGGATATTGAGTGTTATAGCTAGGAGCATAGGAACCAGTAACGATGGTAGAATGACCAAACCCTGGGTATCCGTAAACTGAATACTTAATCTGAATAATATCCCCATTCTCCCAGTTAACATATTGAGGCGGGCAGGCGTAGGCCAACGGTTTGGATTCGGATCGTGAAATTCATTCACACCTGCCCATGACGGGGTACGTGCGGATAATGAATCATAATACCAGCTAGTGCGGTTTTCTTTGGCTCCTCCTGCTAACAAACTATGGGAAATAAAATTTGTACAATCATTTGAAATGGCGCTGAAATCATAATAAGGTGCGTAGCTTGAATTTCCTGAGCTTGGCTCCGTTTTGCTGCTGTTAACAATTGCATATGTAACAATATTGCTTCTGGCAGTACTGCTTACACTTGCAAGACTGGCGGAATTAGGGGTTGCAGCATTAGGATTCATTGCATCCGTCTTGTAGAGCGAAACTTCAGAATCCAGCTTATCAAAAAAATTATTTTCATTGCTTAATTTAGTTTCTAAGATTTCATTTGGTTTTTTACTGTAATCAAGCTGGTATTATAAGTTATGACTACGTTATTATCTAATACCTGATAGTCATAGACACTTACCTCCAACGAAAAGCTGGATACATCAATATCGAAACGAACATTTCTGTTTTTGATAATATCATGCTTCAAATCGACATATTGGAGCACATTTTCGTCCTTAATATATTTGGACACTTCAGAAATTCCTTACCAATCTCCTCGTAGTTTTGGAAGAAGACAGCTCCAAAGCGTAGGCACTCGGATTAATTTCCACGCTAAAAACAAGAAATAGTATGGCGATATGCTATTTTAACTCTTTTTTAAGAAAACTGCGGATGAGGCTCACACTGAGTTCCAGATCTTCTTCGAGCGGGAAATGCCCCGTATCTAACAAATGAACCTCCACATCTTTTAAATCCTTTTGAAAGGCTAAGGCTCCCTCCGGTCCAAAGAAAAAGTCGTTTTTACCCCACGCAGCGAGTAAAGGCGGCTGAGAGTTCCGGAAGTATTCCTGCCAGACCGGATATTGTTTCAAATTATTCTGATAATCGTAAGAGAGAGCCAGTTGAATGTCTTGATTCCCCGGACGATCCAGGGCAATTTGGTCCATATTCCAGTTATCAGGGCTTATGGCCTCAGGATTACGGGTTCCATTCACATACTGAAACTTCGTCAGTTCCGGTGTCAACAGATTGAGCATACCTTCAAGACTGGCCGGATTCCCTGGATCATTCCAAAAGGCACGCATCGGTGCCCAGGACTCTCCGATTCCTTCTTCATAAGCATTTCCGTTCTGTGAAATAATGGCTTGAACGCGTTCCGGATGCATACGGGCCAAACGGAAGCCTACCGGAGCACCGTAATCATGAACATACAGGATATATTGGTTCAGGTTCAATTGTTCAACGAATGCATTGATCAGCACGGCAAGATTGTCGAAGGTATACGTGAATTCTGAAGTTGACGGCTGGTCGCTGTTCCCGAAACCGGGATAGTCCGGAGCTACGATATGGTAATCGCCTTCGAGTTCACGAATAAGGTTTCTGTACATATGCGATGAAGAAGGAAATCCATGCAGCAGAAGAAGTGTTGGCTTCTCCCTGCTCCCTGCCTCGCGGTAAAAAATATTCAAACCTTCAACTTGTGCATAGCTGTATTGTATAGTCATTGAACCAACCTCCCCATTGTTACCGGTAACCAGCTTACCTGTTCCGATACTCAATAGTATACATACAGGTCTGTATTGATTCAAGTTATTTTTTTTAGATTTATCATTTGCGTAGTAACCGTGAGCCATTTATAATAGATAGACTGATCTGTATACTTTTGAAATACTGTGAACCGGAGGGAATCCTGTGGCTAATAAAAGTAAAAAAGAACATATCCTAACTGTCGCCTCCGACTTATTTAATAAACAGGGAATCCGGGCTACCGGTGTAGACCAGGTTGTCTCTGAATCGAACATAGCCAAAATGACGCTCTACAATCATTTCCGTTCCAAGGATGAGCTTGTCCTTGCTTATCTCATGAAGTACGATGACGAGTGGAGAAAACGGTTCGAAGACTCAGTCAACAAGAGCGCAAAAACGCCCAGAGACAAATTATTGGCTGTATTCGATATGCTCGGAGAATGGTTCGGGGAGCCGGAATTTAATGGCTGCGTGTACATTAAGACGGCAGCGGAATTCATGGATCACTCCCATCCTTACTATGAAGCAGCCCGTAATTACAAAGCTTTTATGAAAAAATACATCGATTCTGTTCTTAATGAATGTCCGTCTGTGAATCGCGAAGCCTTATCCAGCGGTCTGTCTCTGTTAGTGGAAGGCGCGATTACTGCAGCCATGCTGCAGACCGATCCCAAGCCTGCGGAGCATGCCCGGGAAACCGCCAGGGTGATCATTGATTATTATCTGCAAAGCAAATAATGAGTAAGCCGGTCCCGAAAGGGACCGGCTTCATTTAACTTTTTAAGTTAATCCCGTTTGTTCTCTACAGATTTCATACGGTTCTGATCGTCAGGCACACGGTCAACACTAAATTCCTGGCCGGCTTCTGCCTCGCCATGGGCGCTGACACTCCGGGCAAAATTGGTGAACTGCTTTTTGTGCTCATCTTGCTCGTGCTTTAGACGAAGAAGCTCCTTCGGATCCTGATTTGTCATTGTCTTAACCTCCCGGGAAATTCAAAATGCCGCGATTTACGATCATCTTTTATCAACTTTTCCATTGATTACAATGCCCTTATTCGTATGATTTATTCGTATTCATCCTGCTCTCAATAGTCCTCCAGCTGTCCGAAAGGCCAACTGCTCACCTCGCATTGACCATATGTATCATCACCCGCAGCTATCACCGTGCCATCTGACTTAAGGCCAACGCTATGAGCGCAGCCTGCCGCAACCGCCACGATATCGCGCCAGTCACTTATATTGCATTCGCCGTGTTTATTCCAGCCTTGAGCTTCCACTGTACCGTCTGCTTTAAGACCGATGGTGTGATGACTGCCAGCCGCTATCGCAACGATATCGTGCCAGCCGCTTACCTCGCATTGACCTTCATGATTACGGCCTGCAGCCACCACCAAGCCATCTGCTCTAAGACCGGCGGTATGAAGATAACCTGCCCCTATCGCCACGATATCGCACCAGCTGCTAACATTGGATTGGCCATACCGGTTATTCCCCGTAATTGTCACCGTGCCGTCCCGTTTCAGTCCGGCGGTATGCCAGTCGCCAGCTGCAACCGCTATAATATCACGCCAGCTATGTACATCGCATTGACCTTCATTATTCCGGCCAACGGCCACCACCGTGCCATCCGATTGAATGCCAACCGAACGGCGCCAACCCGCAGCAACCGCCACGATACCGTGCCAGCCGCTTACCTCACATTGATTATGCATATTCCAGCCCACAGCGGCCACCGTACCGTCCGATCTGAGTCCGAGAGTATGTGAATTCCCTGTATGGGCATTAGCTGCAGCAATTGCCACCATATCCTGCCAGCCGCTTACGTCACATTGACCATATTTATTGTCGCCCACAGCCATTACCGCCCCATCCGGCCTAAGCAGGACCGTTTGACGGTAACCAGCTGCTATGGGAGGCACACGTTCCACCATATTCATGAATCTCACTCCTTCATTGAAGACTTCGGTATTATTGCGGCTCCCTCTAGAGTATCTATCCTTGGCTGTCTTATCAAGCGCGGAATCCAGATCCTACTGTGCTAAACTCACCAAGTCCGGCTGCAATTTGTTCCGCAGAACATACAGCATGATGGCCCCGACCAGGAACGCCACGACATCGGAAATGACCAGCGACCAGACCACCCCATGGAATCCGTTCATGCGGTTGGCAATGTAGAGCACAGGAATCAGAGTAATTCCTTGAATAACTGACATAATGAAGGCGGCGGTCCCTTGTGCTGTTGCCTGGAAGATCCCCGTGAATAACGTCGTCATACCTGTAATGAACAAGGACAAGAACGTGACATGCAGAATGTAGCTGCCCATTTCAATTAATTGCGGATCATTGGTGAATAGACCAATTAAGTGGTCAGAGACCAGGTAGACGATAACGCCGAACAAGATGGCTAACGCCAGAATTGTTTTAATGGTGAATTGAATGGTATGCTTCATGCGCAATCGGTTCGCTGCAAAAGAGAACGCAATAAGCGGCACGACGCCCTCACTTAAGCCCATCAGGATTAACTCGGGAAATTGCAGCAATCGTGAGGATATTCCAAAGCCCGCTATAGCCTGCTCCCCATACTCAACCAGAAATCGGTTAAAAATAAGCGACATGACACCCATGAAGAGACTCATCACAAAGACGGGAACTCCGATTTTGAATACATTTCTTAGAATGACCTTAGTGGCCTTGAATTGTTTCAGTGAGACTGTTAAGAATCGACTCTTAAATCCTATATGATAGGCGTAATAAGCACTCGCAACCATGTTAGAAATGACCGTGGCAGACGCAACACCGATTACATCCCAGTGGAAGACGAAGATGACCAGCGCATCGAGAATTATATTCACGGCCACACTAAGCAGCATACCAATCATAGATGTTATCGCGGCTCCCTCCGAGCGGACAATACTCTCCAATGTGAAGAATAATACAACGAAGGGTGAGCCAATAAGCATAATGGTGACGTAGTCCTTGGTAAATCCGAAGGAGTCAGGCGTTGCCCCGAGGCCATGTACGATAGAATTAATGAGCGGCAGGCCGACGGCCATCGCGATAAGACCGAGAACCAGGCTGCTGTAAAAGGCGAATGCAGACACATGCTTAACATCAGCCGTATTTTTCTCTCCCAGCAAACGGGAAATGAAGGCACTGCTGCCGACACCAATCAGGTTACCCAGCGCCATAATGACCGCGAATAACGGTAAGGTTAAGGCAAGTGCGGTTAACATGGCAGTGTTATTTAACGTTCCAATGAAAAATGCATTCAGGATGGAATAGATGACACTCATTGACGTTCCAAGCATCATTGGTATTGCGAAGTGCGCTACGGCTTTTGCAACCGGTGCTTTTTCAAAGTAATGGAGGTTTTCTGTATCCATGCGGTTCACCACTTTCTTCCTGTATGTTAGTCTCTATATTAGTTAGAATTCTAACTATAAATTGATTGCGAACTTTGCGCCGCACCAAACAAACCCGTAACAAATGACAATACGGGTCTCGTAAGCGGGTGTTGACTAATCGTCAGTTTCAGACTGTATTTGGTAAAATCTTTATTGCGCTGCCTTTGCCTTCAGTTCTTCGGGAAAGACAGCGCCGCTGCTGCTAATAGGAAATGCTTTACTTACTTGTCATCCGAATCACTGGAGTTGTCCTTCGAGCCGTCTCTACCATCTCTGGAAGGCCAGCCGAAGCCGTTCATGCCGCCGCCTTGACCTTCCCGGCCAAATCCGGGGAATCTTCCGCTAAAGCGTCCGTCATCCATATTTCCCCACATTCTGCTCATTTGTCCGCGCATGGCCATCAGCTTGTCGAATTCCTCTGATCCTATGCGCTCCTTAGCGGCCTCCATCCACATAGCCATTACATCACGGTCTGCATCTGTTCCTAGTTCTTCTTCTAAGGCTGTAATGACGCGGACCAGGTATTCACCGAAGGCTGCCTGTTCTTCTGGAGACAGGACTGAAAATATGCTGCCGCCCTCAACCTCCTGGCCCTCTTCCTCCCGCCCTTTCGGCGTCAGATAAATCAGCATGATGCGTTTATCTGTCTCGGAAGGCTGACGGGTAATATATTCGGCCTTCTCCAGTTTGGCCAGCAATTCATTGAGCGAGGATACACGAATGTCCAGCATATAGGATAAATCCTTCGTGCTGATTCCGTCCTTCATCCGGAGAAACGCCATGATCCTGCCTTGTCCCCGTGACGTATCTGCCATAGGGCCAACAGCGGCGTGGTTCTTCAGATGCTGTCTCTGCAACAGCCATTGCAGCTTGGCGAGCTTGTCGTACAATTCAGCATTCATATTCATTATGAATCCTCCCAGGGATATATTTACGGTACCTGTCAATCAATGTAACGGTACCTGTTGAATTTATTATAACGGTACCTGTTATACTTGTCAAAGATTTTCTACAGGTGCCGTTAATAAATTTTCCGCTGGAAGCATTGCTGGTCTTTCAGGTAATCAAGCAGTAGCCGGTTGAAGTGCTGCGGCTGACATAAATGGCTGGGATACATGGCATCTTCCAGTATTGCCAGCGTGGCGAGCGGATATTTGGCCGCTGTTTGTCTCACCTGCTCCAGAACCCGCTCATTCTGATTGCCTGATACACAAAGAACGGGAACCTGCAGCCTTAGTGCAAACCCGTAGCTGTCCGTATGTCTTAGTGCCAGACGCTGTTTAATCAATTCTGTTGTCCGTTCATGGACAAGCTCTCTTCTCAGAATATGATACGCAGACAGCCATTTGTTATATGTAATGCGCAAAGAACGGATGAACATTTCAGCCGGAAGATAATGGGCGGCCCATGCGCAGATTTGAAAGAGCTCCAGCACTTTGCTGCCTTTGGACGTACAATCTCCTAGGATGTAATTGTCCACCAACACCAGATTAATTACCCGTTCAGGATTCAGATAGGCGAATTTCTGGGCAAGCACAGCACCGCTGGAACAAGCTACGATGACGGCCCGTTCTACGGACAGTCCATCCAATAATCCCTTCAGATCTTCACACTGCGTGTCTACAATCCGGCTGATCTCCACATCCATTTTACCGGATTGCCCATTCCCTCTTAGGTCAAACAAGATCACTTTCGCCCGCTTGCTGAAATACTCCGCCTGAGGCTCGAACAGATGATGTGAAGTCGAATAATCATGAATAAAAACAATGGGCAGACCACTGCCCGACACCTCGTAATAGAGGGTAGTTCCATTGACGTCAATATACGGCATTACCTGTGCATCCTCTCATGTCGCTTACGGAGTTAGCTGCCGGATTCGGGCTTGAAGAGTAGCCCTACTCGATTCCTCGAGATTCACCCCAGAAAACTTGGTTTCCCCGCTTCCATTACGGAACTCAGCGATTACATATATTTTTGCGGATATAGATTAACAGAAACTTCAGTATAGCCCATATTCGTCTATGAATGAATAGCTTAGGTGAATTTGCCCAACACGCGCAGAAACCAGCCGCAGTGAACCCAAAAAGCAGAGCAGCGATTCTCCCGTTACCGGAGACTCACTGCTCTGCTTGCTTTAAACATCATCTATAATCAGCGGTTCAGGATGTCATCCACCTCTTTGGCGAGCGTGTCCAGGCTGTCCTGAATTGGCAGGTTCTCCAGCCAGATATCGTTGATGCGTGTGCCCATCAGATCTTCAATCTCATGGTACGTACCGGTCATCGGACGCATTTTGCTGAATTCCAGCTCATCGGAAGCGACCTTGTAGCCTGGGAAGGCGGCAATGGTCTCTTTCATCAGGTCTGTGTCCAGGGAGGTTAGACGGGTCGGAAGATATCCCGTATTGGCAGAAGCATACGCCGCCTGTTCGGTATCCGACAGCCATTTCATGAATTCAAAAGCGGCTGCTTTCTCATTATCCGTTCCCGTATTCGCCAGATACGTATTCGATCCGCCGACCGGAACGCCCCGTTTGCCGTCTTCTCCGGCAGGAATCATGGATACGCCGAGATCAATTCCACTCTCCGCGGCCATGCCGGCAAACGTTTTGTAGCCGCCGACACTGGAGAAGATCAGCGCTGTGCCCGGATTGGCAATGGAGGCATAGTAGGCATCCTTGTCCGTGACCCCGAGTACTTTGATTAGTCCCTTGGATTCCAGATCCTCAATGAAGGAGATCAGCTTCACTGCGCCTTCACTGTTGATATTGGATTTCGTCTCATCCTCATTGACCACATTAGTATCCGAGTACGAATGCAACAGCGCCTCCATCACCCAGAAGTCATAGTTGAACAGGTACATCGGCGGCTGGCCGGTAGCATCATATGCGGTCTGCAGATAGGCCTCCAGTTCGGCAAAGGTCGCCGGTCCGTTCGGATCCAGCCCTTCTTTAGCGGCGAGCGTCTTGTTTACATACATCACGGGAACACTCCGCATATGGGGAAAGGCATACAGATCCTCGCCCAGATACAGGTTGCCGAGGTCGCCGATTTTGAAATCCGAGGTGTCGAACTTGTCCGTTTCCATGAACGGTTCGAGATTGGCAATAATGTCACTGTCGGCAAAGCCCTTAGTCATCGCCACTTCATCAATAAAAACATTCGGCAGCGTACCCGCTATGGCTGCAGCGTTAATCTTCTGCTGCATTTCCCAGTAATCGCCTTGATATTCAGCATTCACATGGATATTCAGCTCGGCTCCTTTGGTCTCGTTGAACTGGTCCACCAGATTCTGATTTACATCCTCCACGGCGGAGGTCCAGAAGTTCAGCTCGGTAACGGAATCCCCTTTCTCATAGGCCGCTATACTGGATTCGGCTTCGGTGGTGGCACAGCCTGCAAGAACGGTGGTCAGTGCAACAGTGGCGAGCAGCGGAGTTACTCTTTTTCCCCATACCTTCATTATTCGTTTCTCCTCCATGAACTGCTGTATTTGGTATTCAACATGCAAGGCCGCAGGGTATTCCCGCTACTTCACTCCCATGTAGGTGAACGCTTTGATAATCTGCTTGCGTGCAATCAGGAAGACCAGCAGAATCGGCACGATCAGCATCATATTCCCGGCCATCACGATCTGCGGGCTGAGCCCCTCCACATCCTGAAGCTTCTGAATTCCAAGCGGCAAGGTTCGGACAGCATCCGTTGTGGTCCATACGAGCGGGAAAAAGTAACTGTTCCACGTCCCGATGAACGTCAGCAGCGCGAGTGTGGACAAGGTGGGCACAGCGGCAGGCATCATGATCGTGCAGATGATTTTGAACTCACTGGCATTATCCAGACGGGCTGCCTCCAGCTGGGAATCCGGCACCTGCATGAAGGTCTGCCGCAGCATGAAGATGGCCGTACCGCTGGCAATGAAGGGCACGATGAGCGATACATAAGTGTTCAGCAGTCCGGACTTCGCAAACATGACGAAGATCGGCAGGAAGATCAGCTGTCCCGGAATCATCATGGTGGCGAGCACGATGCCGAACAGCGCGTTTTTACCCTTGAATTGATACCTTGCGAATGCATAGGCTGCCGGAACAACAACGACCAGCTGACCGAGCATCGTCCCGAGCGTAATGATCAGGGAATTGCGGGTATAATGCAGAAAGTTAATCCTCGTAAAAGCATCCCGGAAGTTCTGCCACTGCAGCGAATCCACCCAGAATTTCGGCGGCATCCGAAGCACCTCGCCCAGCGTCTTGAACGCGGTGAGGATCATCCAATAGAATGGCATCAGGAAGATCACGATCAGCAGAACAGATACAATGATCCGTAGTCCTGCGCCCGGCAGCCGGACCCAAACCTTCATTTCCTCACCCCTTTAGCGGTAATGAACCCGTTTATTCAGTGCTTTGAAGTAGAAAATCGTAATCAGCCCCACGATACCTATCAGCACGACCGCCATTGCGGAGGCGTAGCCGACCCGGTAATATTCGAAGCTCTGCTTATAAATGCTGAAGATCAGCGTGTTCGTGGCATTGGACGGACCGCCCTGCGTCATGATATTGATCGTCTCGAACACCTGGAAGGAGCCGATGATATTCATCAGGATCAGGAAGAACAAGGTCGGTGAGATCATCTTGAGCGTAATTTGAAAGAAAACGGAACGCTTGGACGCATTGTCCAGAGCCGCAGCCTCATAGAGGTAACCCGGAATAGAGCCCAAGGCGGAGCAAATGATCAGCGCATTGAATCCGACGGATTTCCAGACCGAGACCAGCACCAGCGAGAACAGCGCCACATCCTTATCGGTCAGCCAGCCCACCGGCGCTGCTCCCAGCACAGACAGCAGGTAATTGAACAGCCCCGTATCCGTGTTCATCAGCCACATCCAAATCAGCGATACGGATACCAGCGAGATGATATTGGGCGTGAAGCTCAGTGTCTGGATGAACCGGTTCAGCGGTGTGTTTTTCTGTAAAAAGAGCGCCAGCCCCATCGCCAGCACCATCACCAGCCCAACGTCCATCCCCATGTACAGCAGCGTATTGAGCAGGGTATGGAGGAAATCCCGGCCGCTGAACAGCTCTGCATAGTTGCTGAGTCCGGCGAACTTCATCGGCCCGCGCATATTCCAGGTGAAGAAGCTCAAATAGATGTTGTACAGAATCGGATAGAGGTAAAATACCGTCAGGATGATCACTGCCGGAGCAACCAGCAGATAGGGAAGCACCTTCACGGACGGGCGCAGCCGCTTCATGCCGAATCACCGGTGCTTCCGGCAGTGCTGATTCCGGACTGTGCAGCTACACGGACCCGCTGCTCCTGTGCGTCGAAGAATGCCAGATGCTCTTTCTTCACATAGAGTCTCACTGCTTCCAGCTCGCGTTCCGGACGGTCGAAGCATTTCACCGAAATGATCAGCCCGTTCTCCAGCTGCACTTTGTAGATAATCTCCGACCCGAGCAGCTCCCGGCCGCTGAGCGTACCCGTCAGGCTAACGGTATTGTCCGGCTCCATTCCCGGCTCCAGGGTAAACTTCGCTTTCTCCGGCCGGAAGCCGAGATACCGGGCCTGCTGCGGAGCCAGCTTATGGATGTCTTCCCCGCAGCGGTCAAGGGCGAGAATATTCATCGGCGGGGTGCCGATGAAACGGCTGGAGAACAGGTTGGCCGGATCGTAATACAGGTTGTGCGGGTTATCCTCCTGCATGACCTTCCCGCTATCCATCAGCACGATCCGGGTGCCCATGCTCATCGCCTCCACCTGGTCATGGGTTACGTAGACAAAGGTCGCACCCAGCTTCTTATGCAGCTCGATCAGCTCCGCCCGCATCTGCTGCCTCAGCTTGGCATCCAGATTGGACAGCGGCTCGTCCATCAGGAACACGGCAGGCTTCTTCACCATGGCCCGCGCCAAGGCGACCCGCTGGCGTTCACCGCCGGAGAGAAACTCCGGCTTTTTATGCAAATGCCTGGTCAGTCCGACGGTCTCCGCAATTTCAGCAATCAGCCGCTTGCGTTCCTCCTTCGGCACTTTGTTATTCTTCAGCCCGTATTCGATGTTCTTCTCGACCGTCATGGTCGGGTACAAGGCATAATTCTGAAATACCATCGCCAGATTCCGTTTGCCCGGCTCTACCTGATTCATGCTTATCCCGCCGATGTGAATCGAGCCTTCCGTGGAATGCTCCAGTCCGGCAATCATTCTTAGCGTTGTAGACTTGCCGCACCCGGAAGGGCCGACCAGCACCGTGAAGCTGCCGCTCTCAATCGTCAGATTCAAATCCTCAATAATCAGCTTGTCGCCGTATTTCTTGGTTACCTTTTCCAGAACGATGCCGCTCATATTCTCCTCCTCCAGCAGTGGTCTTCCGCCTGCTTCCTTTCGTCTCTCAGTTCTTCAGGCACTCCCGTGCAAGGTCTGGTTTATTGGTCATAATCCGCGTAACCCCCAGATTCCGCAAGCGGATCATCTCTGCCTCATCGTCCACTGTCCAGGGATTAACCTCGAACCGGCTGCGGTCCGCCAGCTCCATGAAGGCTTTATCTACCCCCAGATAATACGGATGCAGAACATCCGCCCGGCAATTCGCCGCATATGCCTCCAGCCGGTAGAAGCTCTCCATGAACGCAATCGCCGTCTTGAGCTCCGGGTAATCTCGCTTCAGCCGGGCCACGGCATTGTGATTGATCGAAGAGATCAGCGTATTCTCTGTATAGCCATAACGGCGTACCAGCTCCGCTGTCCGCATATTCACTTCACCGTAAGGCCGGGAATAATCCTTCGTCTCGATGTTGATGTACAGCCCGTGCTTCATGGCGAACTCCATCACCTCGCCAAGCTCGGGCAGGCGGCTTCCGTCCGTTCCGTATTTCCCGGCAAAAGTATACGAGAAATCATACTGCCGCAGCTCCTCCAGCGTCAGCTCTCCGACCAGACCTGTCCCGTTCGAAGTCCGGTCCATGGACAGATCGTGGATCACCACCAGCTTCCCGTCCCGGGTCAGCTGCACATCCAGTTCAATGCCGTGCGCCCCCATGTCCAGGGCTAGCCCGAATGCGGCCATCGTATTCTCCGGCGCATAGGCGCTTGCTCCACGGTGAGCCAGTATCTGGGTCTGCTTCATGCGCGTACCTCTCTAAGCTGATAGCAGACATCCGGACGGTCAGTGATGATCGCGTCTATACCGGCCTCCAGCATCATGCGGATATGCTCCGGATCATTCACTGTCCAAGCATTGACCTGAACTCCTGCTGCGTGCGCTTCTTCTATCAGTTCGCGGTTAACCCCGATGTACAAGGGATGCAGAGCATCGGCTCCGGTCATTTGCGCATATTTCCCGCCCTCGTATAGCCCCGCGATATAGAGCAGCGCTGTCCGCATCTCCGGGCAAGATTCCTTGAGCCTTACCATAGAGGTATGATTGAAGGAAGAAAAGATCACTTGTCCGCTGAGCCCATACTCCCCGACCAGCTTCGCCGCCTCTTTCCCGAGCCCGGAGTACAGCTCCGACTTAGAGAGGATATCCTTCACTTCGATATTCAGGTATAAGTCATGTCCCTTCACCAGTTCCAGCACTTCACGGAGGGTAGGAATCTGCGCTTCCGGGTATTGCTCCTCGAAGCCTGTATTGAAGCGGAAGGTCTTAAGCTCAGCCAGCGTGTAGGACATAATATCCCCTTTGCCGTTAGAGGTGCGGTCAATCGTATCATCATGAATCACCACGATCTCTCCGTCTTTGGTCAGATGAATATCGATTTCCAGACCGTCGGCATGCTGCTGCACCGCGAGCCTGAAGGCTTCCAGTGTATTCTCCGGTGCATAGGCGCTTGCGCCGCGGTGGGCCAGTATTTTACAATCCTGCATAGTTTCTCATCCTCCTGTTATTAGGGTTCGGCTTGATTGTTGAATAGATCGGCCAGGGAGTTCAGAACATAACCCGGAAGAATCTGCTGCCGCGCTATATCCGCTCTTGTGCTCACTCCGGTAAGGACAAGGGCTGTCTGCATGCCGCTGCCGTTACCCATTAGAATGTCTGTCTCCAGCCGGTCGCCTACCATCAGGCATTGCTCAGGGGGACAGGCCAGCAGGCGAAGCGCCTCCTGCGCATAATAGGAAGAAGGCTTGCCAATAATCACATCAGCCTCTGTCCCGGCCGCAGTTTCCAGCGCTTTGACAATCGCCCAGGTATCCGGGATATAACCTCCGGGCACCGGGCAGGCCGGATCGGGATTGACCGCCACCAGCCTGGCGCCCCCTCTTGCCGCTCTCATTCCGAGCACCAGCTTCTCATAATTGAATTCGCGGTCCATGCCTACCAGCACATGGGTTGCTGCCTCAGGGTTCCCGGTTACGGCCACTCCGAACTCCTCCATTTGCTTCCGCATTACCGCTTCTCCAACCAGATACAACCTGGCTTCCGGCTCTTCCCGTGCGAAGTAGCTGCCGCTGACATAGAGTGCCGTCAAGATTTCCTCTTCCCCGCAGGCCAGCCCCATGTGCTCCAGTCTGCGCTGGCAATCCCGGGGAGTATGGACCGAGCTGTTGGTCAGAAAAAGAACTTTCCGGCCTCTTCGCCGCAGCTCCGCAACCGTGTCCACCACACCCGCAAGCAGCTGATCGCCAATCAGCACGGTCCCATCCAAATCAAAGCAGTAGGCTTCATATGAAGCGATGTCCATCAGCGCTTGCTCCTTTTCATTCAGGTTCACTGGTTCTCCGCGCCGGAATTTCCGCACAAAAAAACCAGCTCCAGAAATTAAGCCTCCGATTACAGCCTCGTAAGGCTCCATCGAATGCTAATAACTGACCGCTGGGTTTTCTCATCGTCTCCACCCCGGGGTACGTTATTCACTTATTTCACGCTTCCACTGCCACAGGGCCGCGTCCCCAATGGAGACATAATCGGCACCGCTGTCCAGCGCACTGCTGATTTCCTGCTTTTCCCGGATCAGTCCGCCTACGATCAGCGGCTGCTTAATGCGCTGCTTCATATCTTTGATGATTCTCGGCATCAGTCCGGGCATGAGCTCGACCTCATCGGGATTACAGGTCTTGATCATCCGAAGCGCGGTTTCTATCGCTGCCGTATCAATGGCGAAGAACCGCTGGATACTGGCGAGCCCGTGCGCTCTGGCTGTGGCGATGGCATTGCTCTTGGTGGTAATGATCCCGTCGATCCGGAAGGCTTCGGCCAAATACTGAATCGCCGCCGCATCTCTGCCAATTCCGCCGACCATCTCTACATGGACGAATACCTGCTTGCCTGCATGCTGCAGCGGCTTCACAATCTGCCCCAGGTTGTTGATGTTCCCGGTCATCAGATTCACACGCTTCACACCGCAGACAACCGCCTGATCAATCTGTGACTCCTCGGTGATCGAAGCAATAATGGGGTTATGCTTCAAGTAAGCATCCTCCCTTCACTTATAGCTTGCAGCTGCCAGCTTGTCTTCCTGCTGGTCCTACCCCCTATGTTACAGAGCTTTTATTCGCTTAATATCAGAGCGCTGTAAAAGTTACAGTTAACATTCAGGCAAGGAATTCCATTGCCGCAGATAACTGACAGGGTTCGGGGCTTCGTATATCAAGCACTGCATGAGAGCTATTTGATCTTCCAACGGCAAGTCATCATCAAATAATCCTGGTGCATCTCGGCTGTCAGCGTTCCGTCCATCTTGTCCATAAGACTTTTGGCAATCGAGAGTCCTAGTCCGGATCCTTGGGCAGAACGTGTGCGGTCGACTGTGTAGAAACGGTCGAATATCAACCTTACCTCGTCACTTGATAATGCCTTCGCCTCGTTAACGATTCTCAACTCGGCAAACCCGTCCCTCTTTTGGAGGCAAATGTTCACCTCTCCGCTCGCATGTTTGACAGTATTGATGAGCAAATTCTCAACCACTCTGCGTATAGCTGATTCATCGGCATAGATAACCACGTCTTCCTCTGGCAGCCGGATATCCGGTATAATGTTCTGTTCATTGAAACGGTCGTAGAAACCAACCAGTATTTCTGAAAGGAGTACAGTCATTCCGATTCGCTCCGTCTTGAGCTGATAATCGGGGGACTCAATGAGGGACAGCTCGAAGAAATCATTCAACAACGCCTGCAGACGCTTCGTCCGGTTATGAATGATCGAGAGGTATTCCTGCTTCTCCTCATCCGTAACCGGCTCCGCTCCAAGCAGTTGAACATAACCTGATATGGAGGTCAGCGGAGTACGGATGTCATGGGAAATGTTCGCAACTGCCTGCCGCAGCTCCTGCTCGCTCCGTCTTCTGCGTGCTTCTGCCTCGACGACAAGTCCGGACTGGCGGTTAATTTGACTCGCTAGCGCTTCCAGCCGGTTGTCGAATAAGGTGACTTCAATTTTTTTACCGGTAGTTCCCTTGTTGTAAAGGTACAATTGCTGTGTCATACGCTTTAGCTCCCGCCTGAGCAGCAGCAGATAGGCAAGCAGAAGAGCTGCCGCCGCAGCCAGTATAAGCGTCAGGATAAGCAAGACTCTTCCGCCCCTTTCATATCTATTTGATTTCCTTTCTGCGGTACACAAGAATACCGAGCAGCCCGGATACGGCGATCGTCAGTATGGGCACAAGCAGGAGCGCCGGCAGATCATGGCTATCCATTCTGGGCTTGCCGATATCCCCCATAAGCTTGAAGATCGAATATTCATATACCTTGGTTAAGGAAGGAATGTATTCAACCAAGCCGCCCAGAACGGAATCAATCAATAGAAAGAAAATAATCGAGAAGCCAATTGATTTGCCGCTGTCGGTGAATAGGGCAGTGAACAGGGCTCCGATTGCCGCGTAGCCTGAAGTATACAGCAGCGTTAGTCCAAGAACCCGTAATATGAAGGACGAATCTACACCCTCCGGCAGGTGGCCGAAACCTGCAAGCAGCGAGACCTCTGCTGTGCTTATGACCGGGAATACCAGAGAAATAGCCATGGTTCCGATAGAGAATCCAATCAGCTTGGCAGCGAATAGCCTGCCTCTGGTGTGGCCTGATGATGCGATCGACTTCATTACACCTGTTGAATATTCATTGGCGATGAAGAATCCTGCCAGGGCTGCTACGCCCAATTTGATCACATAAGCATTGCTTGCAATAAAAGTAATCAGGAATTCTGCTCCCGTGAACTGCGGCGCTCCACTGGACTTGTTATCAAAATAGTAGAGCAGCGGGTAGGCCAGTGAAAGAGCGGCGGTTATAAGCAGCAGCACGCGGAAGGATCGGTCCTTGCGCAGCTTGAACAACTCGGATCTAATCAGATTATACATAGCCGGCACCTCCGATCCGCTTCATGAAATAGCTCTCCAGATCTTCTCCCATGGGCATGAACTGCTCAATCTGTACACCTGCAGAGAATAACGCCGAAGATATTTCCGCGGGTTGCCCGAAACGGCCGAACAGCTTAATGGCCCCATCCGGCATCACTTCGAAATCATGGGTATTTAGCTCGTTCTGAATGACCGTTACCGCTTTGTCCGGATTATCCGATTTAATGAACAAATATTGCTGGCATTTATCATTTAATTCCCGGGCGGTGAGCTGTTCCAGCAGCTTTCCCTGATGAATGATGCCATAGTGGCTGGCGAGCAGATGCAGTTCGCTCAGAATGTGGCTGGAGATCAGAATCGTTAATCCCCGTTCATGGTTAAGCCGCTTGAGCAGCTCGCGCATTTCGATGACGCTCATCGGATCCAGCCCGTTAGTCGGCTCATCCAGAATCAGAAATTCGGGATCGCTCAGCATGGCGATTGCCAGGCCCAGCCGCTGCTTCATGCCAAGCGAGAAATTCTTTACTTTCTTCCTGCCTGTATCCTGTAGCCCGACCAGCTCCAGCATACGTACGACGCTATCTTTACCGGGAATGCCCCGGAGGAGCCGGTTCACCTCCAGATTCTCTCCGGCAGTCATGTGCGGGAACAATGCGGGGCTCTCAATAATCAACCCCATTCGCTTGCGTGCCCGGGTTAACGACTTCTCGTCGCCGGCGCCAAATAATTCAATTGATCCTCCGGTTGGAAAAGCAAGTCCGGTTATGATGCGCATCAGTGTTGATTTTCCTGCTCCATTCTGCCCGATAAAGCCATAGATAGCACCTTTGCGGATCGTTAAATTTACTTTATCCAGTGCTACACCGCCTTGGAACTTCTTGGACAATTGATTCGTTTGCAAAATAACTTCATTCATAGTCTCTTGGCCTCCTTCTGTCTTAGACCAAGTATAGAAACAATAACTTAAGAGAGTCTAAAGCCGAATCTTAAGAATGTCTTAAGGCTTTAGCCGATAGCCCATGCCCCATACGGTCTCGATATATTCGCTTCCCGGTGCAGCCTTCACAAGTTTGTTCCGCAAATTGCTCATATGTACGTTGACCGTATTGTCATCACCATGGTAGGGCTCATCCCATACGCTTTCGTATAGATTTGCTTTGGTGAATACTTTTTGGGGTGCCGACAGGAGCAAGCTTAGAATGTTGTATTCCCTGGCGGTCAGTGCAACCTTCATCCCTTCTGCAGTCACCGTTCTAGAGTCGGATTCAAGCAGGAGTCCTTTATGCTGCATGATGCGCGATACAGGCGGAGCCGCAATTTGTGCATACCTGCGCAGATGCAAATCGATTCGTGCGGACACCTCCTCGAGATCAAAGGGCTTCGTAATGAAGTCGTCTGCACCTCCGCGCAGCGCGGATACTTTGGTATGCTGTTCACCTTTAGCCGAAATGATAAGGACCGGCACATCCCCCCGTGAACGGATCCAATCCAGCAGCTCCTCCCCGGTCATTCCAGGCAGCATTAAATCCAGCAATACCATACTCCATTCCCGTTGTTGCAGATAGAGTAACGCTTCGGTTCCGGAGAAGGCAGGCTGGGGTACATAACCGCTTTTTCGTATAATACTGCACAGCAGCCGGCTGATATCGCTATCATCCTCGGCTACAAGAATATGTATCGAATTATTCATCGTATCTCCTTGTATTTCCTTAATTGGCTGTCATTTCTGAAGTCTATGTTTTTATGATAGACTGTTTCTGCTTCTTTTTCCAGAATGAATAGCAGTCCCCATCGGTAGTAAGCCCTTTAGGCATCATTGTTGTACGTTTTGCAACTTTGATTTATTAATAGCCTGGTATTCGGGAAGATTGTTGCATGAAATACAAGAATAAACCTGCTAAGCCGCTTGAAAAAGGTGAAATCCTGCATTTTATACAACAATTTTGAATTTGTGCCGATAGGATGAGGGGAATGTTGTATTATGTGCAGGATTTTATGGAAAAGGTAATTTATATTCTGCCTAGGGAAGCTGCTGTCATAAGTAGAGGCATCCCCATACATCATTAACTGATGGGGATGCCTCTTGTAAACACACAACTGTATTTAAAACCTGCTCTTCCCAACGTAGCAGCCTACGCCAGCCTTCTTCAACAAATTAGATGGTAATCAGATCCTTGATCCGGACCGGTAGTCCGGTCCGCATGGCCTGATTAGCGGCGATTCCGGTCATGATGGAGCGGGCTCCGTCCCGGTGGTCGGCCGCACGATGGTAAATATCCTCGTCCGGGGTTCCGAACAGATCGTTCAGCAGCACAGGATCGCCGCCGCCGTGGCCTCCCGTTCCTTCATCCACCTGGACTTCATAAGGCGCTCCAAACATGGGATGCACCACAATATGCTTACCCTCCACAGCTCCCTCCAGGGCACGGTCCCCGCCGGCATTGACATAGGATTTTTCCACGATGCTCATTTCGATTCGGCCCTTGGAGCCGTTAAAAGCTATCCGGTACCCCTCCCAAGGCATGTAGGCGTTCAATGAATACGTAAGAATCGCCTTATTGCTGTACCGGACCATTACCCCCATGGTGTCCTCAATGCTGATTCCGTCGCCGAACACGCTTTGATCCCGCTGATAACCGTCCTCTGCTTCCGCATCCAGGTACATCTCCTTCAGAACGGGATTCTCATCCAGCTGCAGGGCAAAGGGATCGTCCTTGGCAGCCGGATTTCCGGTGGCACGCTGATAGAATGAAGTAACGCCGCGGTTCTCGGCATTCTCCCGGCCATAGAATCGCAGGTCGCCGAAGGCAAACACCGTTTCCGGCTCCGCACCGATCCAGAAGTTGACCAGATCGAAGTGATGAGTGGATTTGTGAACGAGCAGTCCCCCGCTGTTGCGCTTGTCCCGGTGCCAGCGGCGGAAATAATCCGCCCCATGCTCCGTATTCAGCAGCCATTCGAAATGAATGGAATGCACTTCCCCGATTACCCCGGAGGCAATCAGCTCGCGGGCTTTCGTATGATGGGGGGCATAGCGGTAATTGAAGGTAACCCTGACCTTGCGTCTGGTACGCTCCACCGCTTCGTAAATCTCCTTGCATTTCTCCACATCAACGGTCATGGGCTTCTCTGTGATCACATCACAGCCAAGCTCAAGCGCGCGGATAATATATCTGTGATGGGTCCGGTCGACACTGGTGACAATGACAATATCCGGTTTCTCTGTCTCGATCATGGTGTCAAACTGCTCAGCCAGGTAGGTGTTCACCTGCGGATACCCGTGTGTCTCCGACAACAGCTTGTTGGCGTAATCCATACGTGTCTGATTCACATCGCAAAAAGCGGTAAGCTCCGCAGAATCCCTGTACTCCTTCGCGATAGCTTCATAGAAAAATTGCGCCCTGCCGCCAATGCCTACCTGTACATAACGCTTCTTGTCCAATTACGTGTGCCTCCTAAAGTTAGCTCTTATATTGAGTTTCAGTTTTTGCATCGCAGCCGTTCACTACCCTTAGTTATCCGTCTCAGCCGGAAAGTCCAGACTGAACAAATAGGGGGTCAGCGGCTGAAGCTCTATAGTCTGGCCCGCAGTGCTTTGATCTGTAATCAGATCCATGAAGCCGTTTGCCGTTAATCCGTTGCGGACTGCTTTGACCGCCACGGGTTCCGGGCCATAGTTAACCACATTCATGAGTGTATGTCCCCCGTATTCAACGGTTCTCCACTCGACATTGTATACGGGAGCATTGTCTGCCGGATCAAGCAGCAGCAGCTGTCCCGGATTTACAGTCTGCAGGACAGGTAACAAGTAATCTCTGATTTGGCCTGCGGTCCAGTCCGTTGCGGATATTTTGTCCGCATGGGCGAACACATAACTTCTGTCTGCGGCAGAGAGCGCCGCGCCGTGCGGCGTAAGCTCCAAAGCGTGGGAGCCGATCAGCAGCACCCGTCCGCCCTGCTCCATAAATTGTCTAATCCCGCTCAGCGTCTCCGGATTGACTCTTGAAGCGTTTGGCACAATCAGCAGCTTATAATCGTCCAGCCCGCCATTATCCACCTGCTTTTCAGATACATATCCGGCCTTGTAGCCGCTGTAAGACAATGCTTCATAAGCTCGGAGCGAGACTGCCGAGTATTCACCCGAGAAGACACCAGAAGCGGTAGAATACAGAATCGCCGCCTGCGGTTGTTCATTCTGGAAGGCGGTAACCTGGCCGGCCAGCCGGTTCAGGTCCAGATTGGTTCGTCCCGCCTGAGCTACAACATCCGGCCGGTGCAGAATGCTGCCCTCGGTACTTGCCGTTTCATTGTATGTCCGCTCCCAGACCCAGATGGCCGAGCCGCCCCTGCCGTGAATCGCACTCTGCCACAGTACGGAGCGGACATGCTTTGCCTGTTCCGGCGTATACATTTTGTCCCCATCTGCGATCAGATGATGCTCAGAATTAAAGACCGGGGCTTCTTTGAAGGAGGCTTGCAAATCATAGAAGCTGAGTTCTTCCATGAAGCCCTTCGGGCCTTCGTTGATATAATTCCAGTTGTCATTGCCGTTGATCTGGCTGAACTCCGAGAAGCGCTCGATATCCACGCCCCAGGACAGGCTGCCCCGGGGATCACCCATGATTTTCGCCTGCACAGGCAGCTCAGGAGCAAGCTCATGGATAATTCCGGCCATCCATTCATGCCAGCTGGCGAAGTAATCCTGGTTGAACAGCACATAGTCATAAGACGCCGGAGAAGCTGTAATATTCTCAGGCATAGGCACTTCGCTAAATGAGCTATAGGCTGTTTGATAGACGCCGTTCAGCTGCCCGATATCGCCGTCATAGATGCCTTCAAGATACTCCTGCCAGGCAGGCAGCGCATAGGCATCCTTATTGGCCATATAGACCGATTCGTTGGTGAGCGTAAGACTCTGCAGCGAATCATAATCCTTGATGGCAGGAATCAAGGACCGCAGATAATCCTCTATAATGGATTGGGCCATCGGCTGAAACAGGGAGAATTTGATAGAGCCGTTATTCTCCACCTTCAGCTCCGGCCACTTTGCGAGCACCCAGTCCGGAAAATAATGCGGGGAAATCAGGAGATTGACCGCAACATCATAATCCTCAGCCCGCTGCAGCGCCGGTAACAGATCCGATTGGATTTTGCGGGTGGAGACAACGTATTCCTTGTCTGGGGAATAACCGCCCAGCTCCTCAAAGCCGGGATTCTGAATCAGATTCACCGTGCTCCCGGCCTTGACAACACTTAAGTCATCCACCCAGACCGTACCTGTATTCTCGGATAAAATAACCAGCGGGTAGGATACCTCCCCCTTCGCTGTGGTATATTCGAACGTCACCTCCGTCCAGTCATAGGTTCCGCCGGGCAACGGCTGACGCTGCTTCCAACCCGTTCCGCCCGGGAACCAGACGTTCCTGGCATTGTCACCCTTCACCCATACCTTGAATTCATAGGTAGTCTCCGGCTCTACTGCTAAGGTCTGGGCGACATTGATGAATACATTCGGCTGCCGCGGCGATGCATTGGCAATCTTCAGGGAATGATTGCCGGAATGGCTTATCCCTTCTGTAATTGCTGCTGTAGCAGACACCGCACCGGAGCGGTTGACGGTGTAGCGGTTTACGAAATCTTGTTTGTCCAGAATGACATCCCTTGGCCCCAGCTCAATCTGGATTACGTTCGCTCCGAGATCCTGAAGCTTCGGAATATCCCGCTTCACCTGGTTGAAGTGACCGTAGCCCGTGAAGAAGATTGGCCGTTCTTCGGTGACGCCCGTACTCCTCACGATGGTGTCACCCACGAAGGAATATCCGGAAATCTCCGGGCGTCCGGAGACATACCGGGGGGCGGACTGCGGGGTCAGGCTGCCATCCAGATACCCTTCCAGCTGCTGCTTGCTGCCTGCAAGCATCGTCTCCAGCTCAGCCGCCACATACTGCGCTCTGCCGAGCCGCCCCTGCACGATATCCTCCTTGCCGTAACCAATGAAGTCCTTGATTACGGTATAATCAATCCGCTCATAATCTGTGGACAGTCCTTGTGCCTCACATTGCAGCAGCAACTGCTCCAGACCGGGCAGTTGTGCATTCACACTATCCAGCATGGCCTCAATCTCTGCGGGATCGAGCACCGCAGTCACCTTCAGCTCCTGCCGTTTGCCGGCAGTACTCCCTTGCTGCGCAAGCGTGAATTCAAGCAGCTGCTCTCCGGGGTCCGCCGTGGTGAACGGCAGGCTCCATCCGGCGGCCGAGCCGGCAGGCAGCGTGAAATCCGCTTCAACACCCGGCAGGCTGGATGACAGATGGAGGTTATGCGGTTCACTGGTCGTGTTCACAGCGTACACCGAATAAGAGACAGTCGTATTCACATTGATCTCCCGGGGACCTTCCACCCAGAAGCTCCAAGGGTCGGCGGAAGGGACCAGATGAATCACTGCATGATCGGCCGGACTTTTGGCTTTGCCGATGCCCGGTGTCCATTCCAGCCAGCCCCGGCGGCCCGCGCCGTCATTGTCGTTGAACAGCAGCGTGAACGGAAGCTCCCCGTTCTCCGGCATACCCGTGGAGATAGCAGACCACGGCATCCGTACCTCATAGAAGGTCTCCTGTCCGGTCCGGCTGGCTGCAGCCGTGATCACTTCCGCTCCTGCTGCGGCTCCGCCTTCGCTGAACTGCCAGACATGCGCTTGCCCGTCCATATAATTGATGGCGTATTCCGGCCCGTAGCTGCCGCCGGGACTGAAGGCGAACTGGATGCTGTCCCCTCTCCACATGGTGCTGTCGGAGACAGGAGCATGCACATTATCCGTCACCTTCGCCGTCCAGTAGAAGTAGCTCTGGTCATAAGCGAGATAGACGCTGGCGGATACATCCGCAGGTCCTCCCCAGCCTTCGACCAGCACCTGCCCGGCAGCCTCCGGAAGCCGGATCTCTGCGTAGCGATCCCATTCGTCCACTACCCCGTCAATGACGATGTCCTCCGCTTCCAGAGCCAAAGCGTGCGTATGCTTACCGAAGCTACTGCGGAAATCATCTTCCCAGTCTGTAATGACCGGTGAAGCCGGTTCTTCATAGACGGACTCAGTTACGCTGGCGGGAGTGCCCGGAGCATCCGGCGGTATGATCCCCCCAGGTGATGCAATCGCTCTCAATGGTTCTCCGTAGACAGCAGAGGGGAACCCCTCTGCCGCCATGGAGAATACCAGCACGATGATCAACGCCCATACGGCTTGCTTGCTGCTTCTCCTATTCATCGTTGCGTATTCCTCCCTTCTGAATGGTCAGTCATGACTTGACTTGAAGTTCGGTTCCAATGATCCAGGCTGTTCCTGCTGCGGACTGGCCGGAAGCGGAATCCGCTCCACTTCACCTTCTGTGAATTGCCCCCGCAGCTGCAGCACATAACGGATATGTGCAGGCATCACCTCCCTTACATCCGCCTTCCCCTGAATCACGGCCAGCGAGGCAGCAACCCCCGCCGCTTCACCGATGGCGCTGACCGACGCCATGATCCGGTAAGAGCTGTGCGCCTCATGGGTTCCGCTGATGCAGCGGGAGGCGAGCAGGAGATTGGAGCAGCCCAAGGGGATCAGTGAACGATAAGGAATATGATAATATCCGTCCCCGGGAATGCGCTCCAGCCGGGTCGCTCCTCCATCCGGGCTGTGAATGTCCAGTGAGTAGGCGCATGCTGCAATCATATCCCCGAAATGCCGGTTGTTCAGGCAATCTTCGGCTGTCAGGACATACTCACCAGTGATCCGCCGGCCTTCCCTGACACCGAGACGCGGTGCAATATAATCCAGCTTGGCCTGCCGGAATGCCGGATGCCCGCAGATGGCCCCGAACAATTCATTGGCTTGCCGGGTACCCTCCTCCATACCCCGGCTTACTGATTCGGGACGGGTTGGGTCCACTCCCAGCACAGAGGTGGAGTTGAAGAGCAGCGACTTGCCGTCCGGATAAGGAAAGCAGGTGATGCTCTGCCTTGAATTGGCGGTCTCCCCCTTGTCCTTAAGCTCCTGATAATACGGCAGCAGCTCAAGCCGCAGGGAATGGATCGCCTGCCAGGTCTGGATATCCGGATTCTTCAGCTTCATGGGATCGAAGCCGCTCACACGAAAGGTGGCGGTGGCTGATTGCAGCTTGCCGTCACCTTCACGGCCGATTTCGTACTGCATCCCTGCCATTGCGGACAGATTACCGTCCGCTGTGGCATCCAGAAACACCTCTGCGCCAACCGTTCCAGCCTGATTGCCCTGAAGGTGAAGTCGCTGAATCCGACCCTTCTCCACATCAACCTCATTCACCGAGCACCCGGTCCACACGGTTAGCGTTGGCTCAGCTTCCAGGAGCTGCTGATAGGTGGACTTCAGAGACTGCTCATCATAGGTAGGCACCCGCTGTTCGTTGTAATGGGTATACGCCGCCGGGAACAGCTCGCGGTGAATGCCGCTTGTAACCGGTCGTCCCATACTGTCGCGGAAATTGCAGATCAGCGAGACGCTGGAGAAGACGCCGGTGCCGCCGACTTCAGGCCCCGCCTCAATCAGCAGCACCCGCCGGAACAACCTCGCAGCAGCCAGGGCTGCGCTGATCCCGCCGACTCCTGCTCCTACCACCACAAGCTCGAAATTCCAGTTTCCCTTCATAGCGTCCGCTCCCTTCTCTCTCTTCAATTCCTCCGGCTCCCGGTGGACTGAACAACCTCACGGAGGCTGGGGAAACCGCTGTAGATTACCTTGTCATCGCAGATGATCTCGCACCATTCCGGGCTCATCCGCACATCAATGATATGCCCCCGGAAAACGAAACCGGAAAGAGAGACCCTTCCTTCAGCGGGCGGGCGGGGATGAATCCATAAGCTGCCGTCCAGGCGGGGATCGAGACCGGCCAGGCCAAACAGTATTGCTTCCGCGCCAGCCAAGCCTGCGACCACATTCGCCCGCTTATGCACGGGTACAGCCGGGCGGTCACAGTAATGCTCCTGCGGATAATACGGCAGATGCTGCCCCATCCAGAAGTGGCGCTTCAGTGTATCCCACGCCAGCTCATCGCGTCCGGATTCCCACAATGTCAGCGCCAGCATCGGCCCATCCCCGGTATAAGCCCCGCCTCCCGACCAGTCCGGATCATTCTGCTCATAATGGAGCTCATCTTCGGCCGAGATACTGCTCACGCCGTATTTGCCGAGAAATGCCCCATCCCTAACCTGTGCGAACATTCCCTGCTTCATCTCCTCGGTGCAGGCACCGAAGCGCAGCGCGTCATAATATTGAATCGAATAGATCCATTCCGCATGGCCTTCGGGATAAATGGCCTTGAACCAGGCTTTGTCCTCATCCCACAGATGGGTGCGGATCGACTGGCGGATACGCTCCGCCTTGTCCCGCCATTCCTGTGCGGGCTGATCCGCCGCCAGATCCAGATGCTGCGCCAGATCGGCTAAGCGGTCATAACTCCATGCCCGCTCGGCATTCGGACTGGCTACGATATGTTCATAGCCTGCACCCCGCATTTCCAGCAGGTTCGGTTGAAGGCCGTAATCCAGCAGCTCATTCCACTCCGGCAACCGGCTATCGTCATATAAGGCCAGCGTCCGCATGGTCGGGAACAGCTCTGCCTCTCCCCCATGCAGCACAAAGATCGACCAGGCAAAGTTCAGAAACGACCATAAGCTATATGAGTAGGGCACATGGGCGCCTTGTCCGCTGGGGGCAAACCGGGAGTGCCGTTCAATGCCGCTGGCTGCCATCAGACTAGCCAGCTCTGCCGCTTTGTCCTTCCCCAGCATCAGCGCCAGCGTTCTTGCACCGTATCCCCCCGCATCCCATGGATAACAGCAGATCCCTGCACCTTCCAGGCCGGAGACGGCGGGAAAAGGCTGAATGGCGAATTCCGGGTTCTCCCACAGACAGACCATCCCGCTGATCAATGAGCGGCGGTAATAGTCTTCCAGACCCGGAATATCCGATTGCAGCACCGGCAATTCACGGCAGGCTTCCTCAAGCCGGCGTTCCCAGACTACGGTTGTCCGCCCCCCCAGCTCTTTCAGGGTCTGCCCTTCTTCCCAACGGAACTCTTGTCCGGCAGGAGTCAGAACCGCAGCCATCCGGAACACGACCTCCTCCCCTTCTCCAAGGCTCAGCTCCCGATCCCCTTCCCGAAGCAGGGTAATACGGACCTGTTCGTTCTCCCAGATTCCTTCCTCAATCTGCAGCGCAGGACCGGCAGAGGTCAGCGGTGCTCCATAGTCCCAATCGTCCAGCGGAACCATGGCCGGGCTTCCCGGCACCAGCTCCGGTAGAACAGCAACCGTTACCGTTCTAAGACTGCGGTTCTTGATCCGCTGAGTCAGGAGGAAGCCATGGGTATCCGTCAGAGGCGTCAATTCACTGGACACCGCCAGTGATAACAGGTTTCCGTCCACCAGATGATGGTATGTTCCTTGTCTTTTGATCTGATCGGGCTGCCATACGCCCTTCGCATACAGTACGCCACAGTCCCCCTTGCCTAAGTCTCCGTTATCCCGGACAGGATGTCCGTCCGCTGTTATATGAAGTTTTACGCCCAGATCCTTGGCGGCAAAAGGCGGTGAATAGCAGCCTTGAACGCCGCAGACCGTTCGCGCGGAAGGCGCAACTGTACTATAGCCGCTGCACACCCATAGATGTTCCGGGGGGGCCAGACTTTTCCGTAAATCAAACGCAAATGAACCGAGTGTATAGTTTGTAGTCACCTTCATGTGTTCCCTCCGGAAATGGAATTCTGCACTTCAGCCCTTCACCGAGCCCAGCAGAACCCCTTTGATAAAATGCTTTTGCAAAAAAGGATAAACGCAGAGGATTGGCAGCACCGTGATGATGATCGCCGCGGCCTTCAGCCCCTCCGGCTGGATGTATTGGGAGGAATCCCCGCCTGCAAGCAGGGAATCAATCGGCGTCTGCAGCATCTGGTACAGCTTGACTGTTACAGGCAGCAGCTGCGATTTGCTGATGAAATACAAGGCATTGGAATAGGTGTTCCACAGAGCAACCGCATAGAACAGCGAAATCGCAGCCAAGATGGGCTTGGATAAAGGCAGCGTCAGCTTGAAGAACACCGTCAGATCCGTTGCGCCGTCAATCGTCGCTGATTCTTCCAGCTCGGCCGGCAGGCCTTCAAAAAATGATTTCATCACAAACAGATTGTAAGCACTTACCAGCCCGGGCAGCCAGATCGCCCAGAAGGTATTGATCAGGTGCAGCTGCTTAACCAGCAGGAACAGCGGGATCAGCCCGGTACCGAACAGCATGCTGAACATCACCATAAACGTAAAGATCTGCCGTCCTTTCAATCTCCGCTTCGAAAGCGTGTATGCGGCCAGCGTAGTTGCAATCATCTGGAGTACAGTACCTACGGCTGTGATGATCACTGTATTCTTGAGAGCGATGAGCAGCTGCCCGTCGATGAACAGCTGTTTATAGGCCTGAACGGTAATTTCTACCGGCCACAATACCACTTCGCCCGAGATGATCGCCCGGCTGCTGCTCAGCGACATCGCCAGAATATTCAGAATCGGAAATACCGTTATGAACGCACACAGGGCCAGAAACAAATACAGCGGCATACTTTTCAGTCGGTTTACCATAATCCGCCTTCTCCCAGCTTTTTCACAATTTTGTTGACCGTCAGCACCAGAATCAGCCCGATCAGCGCCTGAAATAATCCCACAGCCGTTGCCAGACTGTATTGCGCGTTCTGCAGCCCTGTGCGGTACACGAACGTGCTGATGACATCGGATACACTGAAGACAGCGGCATTCTGCAGATTAAAGATATGCTCGAAGCCCACATCCATCATCTTCCCCATCTGCAGAACCAGCAGGACACCAATGGTCCCGCGGATACCCGGCAGCGTAATATGCCAGATCTGGCGCAGCTTGGTGGCTCCGTCGATTTTGGCCGCTTCGTATAAGCCGGGGTCAATAGATGAGATGGCGGCCATATAGATAATCGTACCCCAGCCCGCGCTTTGCCAGATGGTGGAGACAATGAACACCACAGGCCACCAAAAGGTGCTGGTCATGAAGTAAACCGGATCAATCCCGAACAGGCGCAGGGCCGCGTTCACTACTCCGGTGGAAGGTGACAGCAAGGAGACAATGATCCCCGCCAGAACTACCCATGAGATGAAAAAAGGCAAATACAGCATGTTCTGCACAGCCCGCTTGAACCAGTTCACCCGCAGCTCATTCAGCAGCAGGGCCAGCAGGATCGGAGCCGGGAAGGCAAAAACAAGATTGTATAAATTCAGCAGCAGGGTGTTGCGCAGCACATTCCAGAAGTCTGAGCTTCCAAACAAGGTATGAAAATGCTTAAGCCCCACCCAGGGGCTGCCCCAAACTCCGTCCAGCAGGCGGAAATCCTTGAAGGCGATCAGCTCGCCGTACAGGGTGACAAATTTGAACAGGAAGAAATAGGACATGGCCGGAATAAGGAACAAGTACAGATAACGGTCCCGGTAGAGATAAAATAGCAGGCCCCGCCCCGGCTTTTTCAGGCTTTTGGAGCGTATGGCCGCCGGACCGGAGGGCTGGTGCAATGTTTTTGGCATATAGCTCTTTCTCACTCCTCTATAAATTTCGGGAGCCTGGAATAGCGTTCATTCCGCAGCTCCCTTATATCCAAGAATCGTATGGGTTACTTCAGCTTGTCTTTGTTCGCGTCGTACCAGGCCTGAACCTTGGCGGTTACACTGTCTCCGTCCAGGCTGTTCCAGGCTTGGCGCAGCTCTTCGACCGCTTCATCCGGTGTCTGATTGCTCATCGCCATACGGGTGTTGATTTCCTTCCATTTGGTTTCAAACTGGCCGGCGATGGAGGCGTATTCCGCAACTGGCGGGATATATGGCAGATCCTTGCGGAAGGTATAGGTCTCACTGTTCTTAATAATCGTACTTTTGAGGGCAGCCATATCCTGATCATCCTTGCTGTCCCCTGCCCGGGTGACCAAATATTCCGGCGTCTGCTGCTCCTGCTGAACCAGCCGGTATTCCGAAGCATAGCCGACCTCCGTCTTCCATTTGTCAAAATCGGTTGTGACCGGAATGCTGTCCTTCAGCTGATAATGTACGCCTTCAGTTCCATAGGTCAGCGGCTCCCAGCCTGAATCCAGCATCCAGTCGATAAATTCCATCGCGGCCTGCGGATTTTTCATGTTTTTGTTAAAAGCGGTCAGCAGATGGTTAGGGACTTCGACCTCATAGCCATTCGTTCCGTATTTCGTGGACAGAGGCGGAACTGCGGCCAGTGTGGCCTCCGGATTATTTTTCCGCAGCTCGGTAATGGTATTGTCCATGTTCAGGTTACTGAAATAGATGCCGGAGCGACCCGTTGTCCACAGCTGCTTCTGCCGCGAAAATTCCTTATCTGTCGCAAATTCCTTGTCAACGAGACTCTCATGGTAAGCAAGCTGGCGGAAAGCAAGTGCGTCTTTATACCGTTCGGTGAAGAAACTCTGGGTGAGCTTCCCGTCCTCCACGAACCAGGCCGCACTGCGCGCCATATACCAGTCGTCGGTAATCGCCGTATAGGCCGTTGACATCGCCATAGGAATGGTATCGGCCGCACCGTTGCCGTCAGGGTCATTGTCCCGGAAGGCTTTGGCGACCTCCACCAGCTCATCCACTGAAGTCGGCATAGCCAGTCCAAGTTTATCCAGCCAGTCCTGCCGGATGAAGATGGCGGTATTGGCACGGGCAGGCCGCATGCTGGCGATGGCATAGATTTTACCGTCATCCAGCGTCAGGTACGGCTTCAGCTCGGGATGCTCCTGCAGATATTTTTTGTAGCTGGTGCTGTACTTGTCGATATACTCATCCAGCGGTTGAATGGCTCCTTCATCGGCCCAGCGGACAATAAAGTCGCGGTTGAAGGTAGTCATCATATCCGGCGCCTGATCGGAAGCAATCAGCACATTGAATTTATCCGCCTCCTGATTGCGCGGAATCGGCACCCAATTCACCTTCACTCCGGAATTCTCATTGATATACTTTGTCCAGCGGTTCTCTTCATAAGAGCCTTCTCCCGTTGCCACCTGCCCCCTGTCATAAATGGAGCCGGATATTTCCTTGGGCAGCGAAGCATAGGGATCTGCGCTTGGCGCCTGTGAGGCAGCGGCCGGGGATGGCTCTGCGGACGTGCCGGCGTTTCCGTTACTGTTGCCGCATGCGGACAACGCCGCCGTTCCTAACAGCAGCACCGCGAGAAGCGCGGGGGTGAGCTTTCTGTTTCTGTACATTCTTTTGACCTCCAATGGACTTGTGATGTTGGGCAGATCATGTCTTGCTAAGACGGTGAAGCCTGGCGCCTGGCCTCCACCTAACTATAGCGGGCTATCCGGCAGACTGAATAGTTGCAGAACCTACAATGAACTCTCATCTCCCGCTATCCTCCGGATATTTGTAGATAACGCTACATCATAATGGAAAGTGACACCCGCTTACCGCTGCATTATGTCATATAATGAAGTGAACATCCGCCGGTTAAGGAGCGATAGCAAGTGAAGAGAAGAATTTCAGCCAAAGTACAGCTCATGTATACCGCATTATTCATCCTGATTATCCTGATGACAGTGGCGATCAGCTATATCAGCTCTATCCGCCAGTTAGAAAGGCAGGTGATTGGTTCGAATCAGAATGTGCTGAGCCAGATCAGCAAACGGGTAGACAGCACACTTCAGGAAATCGATTTGACCACCATCAATCTGCTGCGGAGTAATGATACCCGGTCTTTTTTTGAGGACTCCGGTCCGGATTCTGCACAGCATTTACTGGGCCTCTCTATGCTCCAGGATCAGCTGGGCAACAATCTCGCAGCCAATTTTAATATGAAGGCGATCTATCTGTATTCGGAGAAAAGCGGCAAGCTCCTCTCTGCTTCCGACTATTACCCGCTGGAATCAGCGCCTTCCATGGGCTGGATCAAGTCCTTCACCGGCAGCGGCAAGACCGGCAAATGGAATGCCTCTCCTCCGGCAGCAGAGAGCAGCGATTTCCTGCTTGTCCGCAATTACCCTTTTACCGCCGGACCCAAAGACAGAAGCGGTGTAATGGTCACGCGAATTAATGAAAAGAGTATCTCGAAGATGTTCGGCGATCTGCAATTCAGCGACAGCTACAATGTATTTCTGGTCGACCGGAACGGGAATGTGCTGTCCCATAAGGACCCCAAGCTGATTCATCAGAGCATTCTGGACAACAGCTACGCTTCCCGGGTACTTGCACGCGAAGGGCGGGGGTACGTGGTAGAGAAAACAGCCACCGGGAAAAATCTCGTATTCTACGATAACTCTGCTTATACCGGCTGGAAGCTGATTTACATCGTATCCCAGCAGCAGCTCAGTACGCTTTCGCTTACAGTGCGCTATATTCTGATCGCCATGGCCGTGCTGATGGTTGTCATCGCGGTTTCCGCAAGCCGCTTCGTCAATCACCGCTGGTTTGCTCCCATGGAGTTTTTCATTGCAAGGCTGGAGGAGATTACTGTGCGCACTCCCTCTGGTTTCCAGAGCTTACCTTCTTCACAGGCACTCTCCTATAATGATCTGCATAACAGAATAGAGCAGGTATTCACCGGTTATTCCAATGCAGAAAAGAAGCTCCACGAGAGCATTCCGGCGCTGAAGCTGCAGATTATGTTCGATATTCTGACCGGCAACCGGACGAAATTCGCCTCCGCTGAGCCTATGCTTAATCATGTGGGCATTGAATTGTATCCGCAGCATTATATCGTCCTCACCATTGAATTCGATAATAAGGCTATGCTGGAGAAGGTTGGAGACATGAATCTGTACCTGTACGCGCTGTGTAATGTAGCTGAAGAGATGATCCGCTCCCGGCAGGACAAGGTCAAAGGGGCTGCGATTCAGATGAACGATGATCAGGCGGTAATGATTCTGAGCTTCAGGGATGCAGGTCGTGCGGAGAATACAATGGAAGCCAGATCATTCGGAGAGGATTTCATGGCCTATGTTGAGGTGCAGTTCAGACGGACGATTTCCGTCAGCATGGGTGAGTATTATGATCATTTTCAAGATATCCGCAAGTCTTATCTGGAGTCGGCAGGGCTGATTTCCTGTAAAATCCTCATGGGACATAATGCGCTCATCACCTCAAACGATGTTGGTGCATGGGACAGCGGCAGGCTGCTTGAGGTCTTTGAGTCCGTTGATGCTGTGCAGGAAACGGTCAAGCAGGTGAACGCGGAGAAAACCGGAATCGTGCTGGAGGAGCTGTTCAAACGGGCGGCGCGATGCAATCTGTCCAAAGAGATGATGGTCCAGCTCTGCCTGCAGGTCATTCTAAAAGCGCTGCGGACCGCAGCTGACTCCAGCCTGAATGAACAATTTCAGACGGAGCATGAAGTGGTGTTCATACGCCTTCAGCAATGTGAGACATTGTACGAGATGCGGATGGTTCTAAGCTCGCTGATGACCGAACTGATTCAGTCTCTGCAGGAGAAACGTAGCAGTAAGAAAAAAAGCGGCGAATTGATTGAAAGCGTTCTCTCTTATATCACAGAGCACTATGCCCAGAGCGACATTTCCGTTAATTATTTGGCTGACCGGTTCAGCATCAGCCCCAATTATTTAAGCAAGCTGTTCAAGGAATATACCTTCAGCAATTTTGTCGACTATCTGATTGAAGTACGCATGAAGGCCGCCCACCGGCTGCTGCTAGAAACCCCCATGAAGCTGAATGATATTGCCGAGCAGGTCGGCTACACCAACTTCTCCAGCTTTCTGCGCAATTTCAAGAAATACTATGGCATGACGCCGACGGAATACCGGCAGCTGCATTTGAATTCCTGATTGAAACCTCTCTGAAAACACAGAAAGCCGCCGGATGGGCGGCTTTCTGTGCGTATATGTTCTTGTCCGACAATGCTGTTATCTATACACGGCTCAAAGCCGCTCCAGAAAAGGAACAGCCAGCCCTGCAATCCGCTGAAAGCCAGCCGCGTTCGGGTGAAGACCGTCGAGGGTGAAATAATCCAGGGTTAACCGGGTAATCAATCAATGTGGCGTAGCCACCGCGAAAGGTATGAATGTCCCGCCTTCAATGCTCCCAGCGGCTGATAGCCACCCGCCGCGCTGATGCTGTCTCCAAGCGTGGCCCAGCTTTTACCTGCCCATCTGGCGGATTGCTTCAAATAAATTCTCCTTTCCCGTTAGTGTCTCTTGATGCAACCTTTATTCACTTAGCTGCCAGTTACGGGTTACGCACAAATCTGACCGCATCGGCAGCAACATATCCGCTGGTTCCGTTATTGCGGATCGTCACACTGCCGGAGGTGCCGGCAGTGAAGGTGTACGTTCCGATTAAGTTCCATACCCCGCCGTTTGAGGTCTGGTCTATGGTAAGTGTTGCCGTCCCGCCGGCATGAACGACTTCAATTGGGATCGCAGTGGAGCGGTTAAAATGCTCCGGCCACATCATATAGACGCTATAAGTGGCGGTGACGGGCAACTCGGGTGTATACGTAATACTTTTGCTGCCTTTGCCGCTGTTGTCATCATGTACATAGTTGATTCCGTACCGGTCTGTCTGTACCGCAGAGGTCTTCCAGCTTCCCGTCTTTAGCACACCTGTGGTGTCATTATTGTCCACAATAACCTCTTCTCCAGGGAGGGGTGGCGGCGTACCGCTGCCCGGTTCAAAGGAGGCCTTGAACGTCTTGCCTTTGGCTGCGTTGACATTGACTGTTAATTTGATGGTCGGGCTGAGCTGCGTCACTGTAATTCCGGGGTCCGCAGTATATCCGCTTGCCGAACGGTCCAGTTCAACCTCAATAACACCGGTATTTAACTGTGTCGGATCGCTGACCGATAGTTCCAAAGTGCCATCTTCGGCTTCTCTGGTCATCACTGATGCTTTCTTGTTCACTGAGATCAGATCGACGGAGCTGGCCCCATCTTCCCAGAAATTCGCCCCAATGATGCCCAGCTTCGTTTCTTTTACCGCTTGAACAGAGGAGGAGTTTGACAGCACTTCAATATCAGGCGCTGCGGCATAAGCAGCCACTTGAGCAGCGGTCTTGCCCGGCAGCAGGACATATTGATATTCCCCGCCACCCGGATTCACGCCATGATTCAGCCATAAGGTCATATAATTGCGGGTTATCGGTGTGGACGGGGTTACCGGACGTGGGTTGATCTGCTTCCAGTTCCCTGTTCTGGCCTCTCTCTTGGCGGTAAGCGATACATTCTGGGGAAAATAATATCCGGTATCGGCACCAGCTGTGCTACCGGACAGGTGAGCCCAGTCTACCTGGTCTAGGGTATCCGACCACCCCAAAGCTGAAGGCTGTACTTCGCCATTCACAGTGAGTGTATTACTGCCCGCCGTGTTCAGCTTCCGGTTCTCCACGATGGTTTCAACGGCAATATTGTCCGTGCTGGTGATGCCTGCACCCAGGGAGACGATTTCGCCGTCAAACATGAACCAGGATTTCCGGGCGCCAAGCGTATGATCCGCATACTGCAAATCCATACCTGAGCTGCCGTATAAGTTCTGAATGTCGGTGCCGCCAGTCCACGTATTTGCACTGGTATGGCTGCTTGACGGGGTCTGGGACAACACGGTTGTTCCCGGCAGGCGGTAATTATCGACGGTTGGCCAGAAATCATTGCTGTATTGTCCGAGATCGCTGTTATACAAGCTGGTCATCCCGGCTGAGGTGTACCAGGCTTTGGCGTTCTCGCTGTTGATCGCTTCAAAGCTGCTGATGCGCTTCGAATACATAGCAAGTCCGATGCTATATTCAGGCCGGTGCTGGACTGCCCGGTCCATCGCCGAGAACTGCTTATAGACCTTAAGCTCTTCCGCCGGCTCAATCAACGGGTCCGCGCTTATGCTCTTGGCCAGTACGATGGATGGGATCGGTGCACTGGAATAGAAGGACTTGAAGGTATCCGACATTATCCAGCCCTTAAGCATCTGCTTGAAGTCAGCCGCTTGTGCGGGCGGCGCGATCCCGGACAACAGCAGGATACCTTGCATCGCTGTATGTCCCGCGTCATGATCCTGACTGTAATTTCTGGAGATTTCCCTGCCGCGAACCATATCCATCATGGCGCCTTTGTACATCAGCGGCTGATAGGTGTTGTATACCCAATCCCAGACATTGGACTGGTTAGGATCGGTGACCTGCCATGTTGAACCGTGGAGCATTCCCATCAGATCGCTTACAGCCAGCAGCAGACTGAGTCCATACCCTCCGGTATAGGGGATATTGCCATGCTGAATGAATGAACCATCTCGATAGAAGCCGTCTCCGCTAACCGTGTAATTAAAAATCGAAGATAGCCCGTCACGCGCAGCGGCAATCTTGGCACCATCTTTGACGAGGATTCCCCGAACGCCTACGACGATCGCTTTCCACGAGCGGTTGGCTCCTGTTAAGGTGACGGTTGGCGAGAAACGTTCCACGGCTTTCATATAATTCGTAATTTGAGCCGGACTTAGGGAGTCATACATCAGCACTGCTGTATCGTTCAGCTGCATCGGTATGCCGATCTGCCAATCCCACCAATTGCTGGTTCCGCTGGCGGTCGTCGTTACCGCCTCATGGTATCTGGTTGCATACATATAATCGAGTGCAGCAACGATGTCGGTCTCAAGCTGACTATCCTGGTACAACGCCGAACCAGTGGTGGCATAAGCGAGCGCCATGGTGTATAGATGTTCATAGGTCACCCGGATGTGAATCGAATTCCCGGTGCCGGGATTATCGCTCCACAGATAGGTACGGCTGGGCGAGGTATTCATTGTCTGCCAATAACCATTCGCTTCAGTGGTCAGCCTGGTAATTGCAGCGGCTATATCCGTATCCGCAGTATTCAGGGAGGCTCCTCCGGTCAGCATAACCTTGCGGTGCTCCCTCATTCCGTCGAATTCATCCGCTGCGCGGGCACGCTGCATACCCATTATTCCTTCAAAGCTGCCGACAGTCAGGAGCAGAATTAACATAATCATGCAGCTTTTCAATAGCATTCTTCTCATCCATAATCCTCCTTTTTCATCCATTGCTTCGTTTGCTTCGTTTTCGTAATCCAAACACTTCTTTTTCCCGACATAATTCTTTCTTTACCGCGCCTGTAATTCCGCCTTACGATGAAGCGCTTACATTTAATAGTATGATATGGAATGACAGCTAAAGAAACTATGTGAATTCGAGAAAAGGTATGAAATTTCGAGCGATCTTGAAAGGTTACCTTTCATTTCCCCATTTAGCCCGCTTCGGGCGGAATAAAGGCGCTGGTGCCCCTGATTTCACCCTCTCATTCTTTAAGAAGAAAGCCGCAACTCTGGCGGCCAATACATTTCATAGATTCGCTAGGTCCCAAGCTCAACGTGAAACGAGGCTCCCCCGGCACCATCCGGGTCAAACCACAGTCTCACCTTGCCGGTTTCACTGTGTTCTACCGTTATCCGGTCTGACTTGTTCATCACTCGGGTACCAGGGTGATTGAATTCAATCCTGATTTCGATCAGACTGCGCTGCCTTTGTGTCGGATCGGCTATAGCCAGGCTCCAGCCTGCCGGATTCCTTTGCAGCACAATGGAGGCTTGACTGCTGCAAGCAATCCCCCCGCTTGTATACCAGCCTGCCTTCCAGAAATGCGCTGCTGTAATTCCCAGTTCAGAATCTTCAACCGCATGCACATGAGCATTCAATTCCAGGATTCTCACCCTGGGTTCCTCAGCGAAACAAGCAGTCTCTTGCTCACTGTAGCCAGGTAGAAGCACATATGCATAGGTATCCCCCGCCGGGGCTTCTCCATGACCGAACCACAACGTCTGATAGAACCGTTCCATCTTCTCAGGTGAACCGGCATCGTTGATTTCCTTCCAGCTCCCCTGGCGCTGTTCACGCAAGGCATGTACACGGCATTGTTCAGGAAAAAAGAAGCCCACATCCGCTCCCCGCTCACCGCCCGCTATATGAATCCATTTGGGGTGAAGGGTCTCTGTCACGGCATATCCAGGATTCCGGCAGATTCTTCTTCCGTCTGCGGTAATCGCATGGTCTCCCAACGATTTCAATTTCCGGATATCGATGATCGTCTCCACTTTAGCGGAATTACGGCTCTTAATATCCGAACCTAAGGCAACGATGCGGGTTCCGAGCAAAAACCAGCTTTTGAGCGCTGTCAGTCCATCGGCCTCGTTAACTACATCCTCCAATTCCATGGCAATGGCGCCGTATTGGTTATGAAAAACGGCCCCACCGACAAAATCCCGGTTGCTTAAACGCCCTTGCCCGGCTCCATCCTCCTGACGCTTGTTTGTTACTGTAGTTCCGGGCAGGCGGCAGGGATCAACGGTCGGCCAGTAAGCATCGGCATATTGCCCCAAGTCACTATTATACAGATGACCCATGCCATACGAAGTATACCAGCCCTTTAGATTTTCCCCATTAATAGATTCATAGCTATAGATCCGGCTGGAGAACATACTAATGGAGTAGGCAAAACCCGAACCCTGCAGCACCGCCCGGTCCATATGCGCAAACAGCTTGCAGAAGGACTCTTCCCGGGCAGGCTGCACGAATTCATTGTCCAGCAGAGCTTTGGCTTGAGCCGCAGTATCCGGCGGTGCACCGGCTGTATAGGATTTATACGTGTCAGCCACAATCCACCCTTTCGCTCTGGAGAGCAGACGTACCTGCTCCGCTTCATCCAGTATGCGCGAGAAGCGTAAGCAGGAGGTGATCACCGAATGCCCGCTCTCATGATTCTGCGAATCCGCCCGCGAGATTTCCCTGCCGCTGGTCATATCCAGCAGGCACCCCTTGAACATAAGGGGCACAAAGGAATCTTCAATCCACTTGGCTGTCAAATCGCGGGCTTCACCCGGCAATTCCCAAGGAGTATCATGCAGCCACACCATCAGGCGGACCACATCCTGCAGCAGTGAGACCCCATATCCGCCGGTGTACGCGTATTTATCATGCTGAACAAAGGAGCCATCCTCATAGAAGCCGTCCCCTTCGCTAACATTCTTGAATACCGGAAGCAGCGCACTAAGGGCGGCGGACAGCTTCTGCACGTCGCCCTGAATAACGGCAGCAAGAGCAACTGCCGTAGACTTCCAGACCAGATTCGCTCCGGTGGACGGCGGAGCCTTAGCCACGAACCACTGTGCATGAAACGCCGGATCGCCGACATATTTGTCTATGGGGAGGAGTAGACGCTCTACAAGTTCTGTATCCGGCAGCTCCTCCATGAGCAGCAGGGTTTCCAGCAGAGCTATCGGCACGCCAATCTCCCAATACCACCAGTTTCCATAGGGACGGGAGCTTTCGTTGTATCTCTGTGCATATAGCCATCCCAATCCATAAATCACCTGTTGCCTTAATGTAGAGTCCAGATAACAAGCAGACCGTGATGACTTCAGAGCAACCGCCATCGCTCTTAAACGGCCAATGATCACAAATACATCCGAAGCGTTCTCAGCATAAGGAACATCAGCCCATAGCAACTCCTGGTGATAGAGCATCGTATCCTGATCATGCCTGACACTTTGCAGAAATTCATGACTCAGCGTATCTCCCGAGATATATTGCAGCCATTTGTTTTTTAAGTTCTGCATGGGAATTCTCTCCTTCAGCCACCGGTTCGCCCTTTATGACTTTGCGCGCTGTTCCCATTCCTTGAGCGGGGAAGGTGGAATCATGCTTCCCCACTCTCCGGCTTCAGAGCCAAGCTCCAGCAGAAGCGTGCCTCCTCCGGCGATTTCTTCATGGCGGACCCAGGCACGGTTCAATTCCTTGCCGTTGATGGAAGCGGACAGGATATACCGGTTGCCGGACCCGCTGCATTCACCCTGAGTCTCGATCGTCAGAGGAACGGGAGTCTCCTTCGCTCCCAGCAGCAAGGTTACCTTATTGAACAACGGTGGGACGAGGAAATAGATGTCCTGACCCATCAAAGGGTACAACCCCATAGCTGAACAGATGAAAAAGGCACTCTGACAGCCCATATCCTCGTTATCACCCAATCCGTCACGTTCAGCCCTGAAGTATGTCTCCAGACATTCCCGGACCCGGTCAGCCGACCGGTCGGGTCTTCCCGCATAAATATATAAATAAGGAATATGCAGCATAGTTTCCTTGGAGTTATAGAATCCGCCGTCAAAGAAATCGTCTAAATGCCTGATAAAAGCTTCTGTCCCCCCATGCCGTTCGACCAGTCCATGAAAGTCATGATGCGTGCTGAACGACCATTGCAGGCTGGTTCCTTCGTAGAAGTAAGGATCATTCCATGAATCCGGCAGGCAGGATAAGGGGTCGAAGGACTCTGCCCATTCCCCGCCCGGAAGCCGGGGCGCGAAGCATTTGAGATCCTCCCGCCATAAATTCCATAGCTTCTCCGAGCTTTGATAATATTCTTCTGCCGCCTCCTCCTCACCAAGAACTTCGGCCAATTGGCCGATACACCAGTCCTGATAGGTATACTCCATATGACGGGATACACAGTTCTTCTTCACATCCGTCGACAAGTACCCCAGGGAATGGTAATCCTTCAGGTGACGGCCATAGAGCCAGGTGTCCGGAGACGGAACCTCATTATTCTTGCGCATTTGCTTCAGGGCTTTAACATAATCTATTCCCTCCAGCTTCTTAAGCGCCGCTTCACAGAACAGCACATCTGCGGAGCTTCCCCCTTGAATCATCGCACTATGTCCCATAATCCAGGCGTCCGGCAGCCAGCCGGTATGATCCGCGATATCCAGCAGACAATTGAGGATATCCGCTTCAAGCTGCGGGTCGAGCAGTGTAATCAACGAGTTGGCATTTCGGACGCTGTCCCACAGTGCATACAGATCAGTGAAGTGCCGGACCCCGGATTCCCAGGCGAAGTTCTCATCGTCTACCCCCAAGTCACTCGGCATACAGAACAGCCGGGTCATCAGAGTATAGAACAGCCGCGTATGCTCCTCACTTCCGCCTTCCACCGTGACTCTGCTCAGTTTATCTTCCCAGATGCCGCCGGCCGCTTGCCGGATTTCATCGAATCCTGCGGATGCTTCCCGGTCCACACTGGCTCTGGCCTTGCCGACACTTACATAAGAAATGCCTGTCTTCGCCACCAGAACTCCGCAGTCACCGAAGCTAAGGGAAGCCTTACAATTCGGGCCATCCACAGACGAGCTGCGCCGTACTCCGCCGGCGTCTGCCAGCAGGCTGCTCTTCATCGGCTGATCGAAGCGAATAAAGAAGTAGACGGAATAAGGGAACTCATGCCCCCAGCCCCCGCGCAGGTCGGAACGGCCGGCAATCTCGTACTCCGATATTACTTCAAGGTAACCGCCCGTGGAGACGCCGGTAGTCTTCCCCGGCTCATCTCCGCCTACCTGAATTACTGCTCCGGCATCAATCAGCAGGTTGGCAGCATCCCCGGCCTTGAAGCTGTAACGGTGGATGCCTGTGCGCGCTGTGCTGGTCAATTCAGCCTGTATGGCAGCGGGCATTAATCGCACGCTGTAATATCCTGCTTCGGCCTGCTCATTCTCCTTAAGGTAAGGATCAATATGGAACCGCTGCATGCCGGTATAAGGGGTGAAGCCCACATTGCCGTAACGGCCTCCGCCTCCCGTTCCGCTGACATGCGTATGGCTGAATCGGATAATCGGCCTCGAACTGTTGTAGCCGTGGGATAGCTGCGGCGGCAGCGTATCCGGGCCAAGCCTTACGATACTGCCCGGCAGATAAGGCCCGCACAAGCAATTGTTTTCTCCATCCACGCCTATAAACGGATCGACATAATCCACTCTTCTTCTCATCAACGTTGTACCTCCTTCATTGCCGGTAATGCCTTCCCTCTACCAAAAGATTTCGCTCTCGCCCTTTAACTTCAGTAAGGCTTCCAGAAAGTAAAAGTCGCCGTAGATGATAGGCACCTCTACTTCGGCATTGGACGGGAAGCTGCCGGTCCCCTTGGTAATCAACGCTTCTTCCGCCGGGTCCTCCGGCGTGTAATGACGGAACAGCGCTTCCGTTATTGCCGCGCCGAGCTTCCGGTAGCGCGCTGCTTCTTCACCTTCCAGCAGAAAGGCAATTTCCAGCATTCCGCTGGCTGCGCAGGCCGCAGCTGTTGAATCTTTGGCCCATAGCTGTTCTGCAGGTGCCCGGAAATCCCACGGTGGCACAAGATCCTCCGGCAATTGTGCGGCGAAATAATCCGCAGCCGCTTTGGCCGCATCCAAAAACCGGATGTCGCGCGTATAGCGGTACCCTATAGCGAATCCGTAAATCGCCCAGGCCGATCCGCGGGACCAGGCGGAATCCGGACTATACCCTTGTCCGCCAAGCGCTTCTATCCGCTCTCCCGTTCCGGGATCGAAGCGGACGATATGGTGCACCGAGCCATCCTGACGGATGAATTCCCGCAGCGCCATTTCAGAATGTGCAGCGGCTATATGCCGGTACCGCGGGTCCTTAAGCTCTTCGCTGGCCCAGTACAGTAAGCCAAGATTCATCATGCAATCTATAATAGCCAGGCCTTCGCTGCCCTCATACAGCCAGGCACGGATGAAATGCCCTTTAAGATTAAAGCGGCTGGCTAAATGGCTGGCAGCGATCAGCCCTCTTCTTCTGGACAGCATATTGCCGGTAAGCTTGTAGTCGGCTACCGCTGACAAGCTCCAGAGGAATCCGTTATCATGATGCAGCTGTTCGTATTCCTGAAGAGGCGCATCCAGCTGCTCCTCACAGTTCTCGGCGATCCTCCGGTATTCCTCATCGCCGGTAGCACGATAAGCCAGCCACAGGATTCCGGGCCAGAACCCGTTGGTCCAGCAATCGGGGTCACGCGCATCATATTTTCCGCCGTAAGAGGCATTGGGGAAGGTTGCTCCGATTCTGTGGCGCGTGGTGCTTAATTTGCCCAGGGAATAATCCCAGGCCTCATTGATCCAAGTCTCCATCGTGTATGGTCTCCTTTTCTCTTGTACAGTTAAATGGCAGGACGCCCTGAAACAACAGACCTCCTGCCATGCTTCAATCCGTTAATTATTGAGCTGCTTTCCAGGCATCAATTTGGCTCTGCAATTCTGTTTGGACCTTCTCAATGCCGGCCTTCTTTAATTTCTCATTTCTTTCCTCAAGCATTTTGGCAGGGTCAGGAATAGCCCCCGTGCTTGCGGCCCGGTACTCGCCAATGACCGAGGTAAGCTGAGTAATCTCGTTTTTGACGGACGACTCATCGAATACGAACCCTAACAGCGGTGAACGTTTGGCCTCATTGTTGAATTCCTTCCAGCTTGAATACAAATCATCAGGCTGACCCGGCTTGAGATAATTGATGAGCTGATTACCGATCACCCAGAACAAGGCGCTGGTGCCATATCCGGAATCGGCAATCGGCTCGATGCGGTTCTCGCTAATCTTCTTATAGTGGGTGCCTTCAATTCCGTTAACGAACAGGTTCACGGCGTAAGGATCGGTATGCAGCGCATTTAATACCATCATGGCCCGCTCCGGATCTTTGGAGGTGCGGGAGATGGAGAACATCGATCCGGCGGCAAGGTCCGTGGTTACAATAGGCTCTTCGATAACCTTAGAGACAAAATCATATTTATTGTCTGTGGCAATTTTCAGTTCAATATCAGCCCCCGGCTTCCAGACGGCCTGCTGCATCCAGATTTTACCCTGTTTTCTTAAATCACCGATGTCAGTCGTTGTTGTAGCTGCATCGCTATTGATGTAGCCCTTCTCATAATAGCTGCGGTTCAGCTCATACTCCGCTTTGGCAATCGATGAGATTTCCGGATCAACAACCGACTTTATCTGGATGTTATCTGTATTCGTATAGTCATATAAGAACAAAGGAATCTTGTTAGGCGTTGGCCCGATAACGCGGAAGTTCGAGCGGGTCTCATACATCATGCCTTCACCCGACTCCTTAATGAAATCCAGAATCAATGCCGGCTCTTTCTCCTTCAGCAGCTTGAACCAGGGTTCAAAGTCTGACATCGTCTTAATATCCTCAATAGGGATACTATATTTGTCGACTATATCTTTCCGGTAAGTGTAGGCCTTGCCCTGGGTAATCTCTTTGTTTGTGGGAATCCCATACAGCTTCCCTTTGTAGCGCGGAGCCTCCAGGTAGATCGGGTTCAGGTTCTCCGAGATGCCCTGCCCGTATTTGGCCAGCAGATCATCCAGATCCAGGAAGGCGCCCTTAGAGACGTTGCCGAAGAAATTAAGCCAAGAGGCTGTGAATACAAGATCCATCGGCTCACCGGCATTTAACATCAGCTCGGTCTTCTGCTTGTATTCGCTGGAGGCGATCGGCTGAAGATCAACAGTGGCATTAAATTTCTCTTTGAAATATTCACTGAGCTTGGCTTCGACCAGCGCATCATCCCGCTGCGGCGCACCGAAGTAGATAATCGACACCTCGTAAGGCTTCAGTGATTCCGGACTGTCAGCAGGTGCCGCAGTACTCGTGCTCTCCGTGCCTTTTGATGCTGCCGGTTCAGAAGTACCCCCGTTATTACCGCCAGAGCATGCCTGCAAGGCTAACGCAAGAACCAGAACAATCGCCGTGAATAGCGGTTTGCGCCCTTTTAACTTTTTCATATTAACCCTCCCTAAATGATTAAGCTTATATATAGAACGGCAGACAGAATATGCTGCTTGCCGGCTCCACCGCTGCTTTAGCCCTTAACAGCCCCTACTGTGAGGCCTTTGACAAAATATTTCTGAAAGAAAGGGTACGCGATCAGAATCGGCCCCATCCCTATGACGGCCATTGCCATCTGTAAGGATTCATTCGGCAGGTTCTTCATCATCGTTGGATTTTGGGCGGCCAGCTCTACGTTATTGCGCAGATACTGCACGTCATTGAGGACACGCATCATCAAATACTGGAGCGGATATTTGTCCTCACTGCTGATATACAGCAGCGCATTGAACCAGTCGTTCCAATAACCTATAGTGCTGAACAAAGCCATGGTCGCCAGGACAGGCAACGAGAGCGGCAGAACGATCCGCAGGAAGATTCTAAGCTCACCCGCACCGTCAATTCTTGCCGATTCAATCACTGCAGGATGAATGGTCGTCTGGAAAAAGGTCCTCATAATAATTACGTTGAATGGCACAATCAGCATGGGCAGGATCAGCGCCATATAGGAATCCTTGATATGCAGCACCTGTGTGTAAATTAAATATCTGCTGACCATCCCGCCATTAAACAACATCGTGAAGAACAAAAAGAACGTAAATGCATTACGGAACGGATAATCCGCACGTGAAATGGGATAGGCATACAGTGCCATGAGCAGTACACTGAGCGCTGTGCCAAGAATAGTTATGGTAAAGCTCACCCGGTAGCCCGACAGAATCGTCTGGAAATCCTTAAAGATGGATTCGTAGGCAATCAACGACCATTTATCCGGAACAAAGCTGTACCCCTGAGTCAGAATAGACTGTCCGTCTGTGAAGGATACAATAATGACTAGCAGAACAGGCAAAAAGCAGATTAGTGAGAGGATTACAAAAGCAATGTTTAAAATTAAACTGGAAGCTACAGAAATTCCGCCGATGCGGCTGCCGGAGTCGTTGGCCATGATTGTTCTCCTTTATTTAGAATAATGCCTGTTCCCGGTCAATTTGTCTGACCGCGCTATTGGTTGCGATCACCATGATGAACCCAACCACCGATTGAACAAGCGCCGTGGCCGAGGACATCCCGATATCATTTAATTGCATCAAGGCCCGGTATACATACGTATCGACGGTATCCGTAACCGGATACAATGCCCCTGAGTTCATGGGCACCTGGAAGAACAGCCCGAAGTCTGAACTGAAGATACTTCCCATCGACAGAATCGTCATAATGATAATGACCGGCCGGATAAAAGGGATCGTTATGTTCGTAATCTGCTTCCACTTGGAAGCCCCGTCGATAAGCGCAGCCTCATAGTATTCGGGGTCAATTCCGGCAATCGCCGCAATGTAGATTACAGCACCGAAGCCGGCATGCTTCCAGGCGTTCACGAACACCAGGATATAAGGCCAGTATTCCTTCTCCGAATACCAGAACACCGCATCCTGCCCGAAGGCTTTGAGGACGGTGGCATTAATGAAGCCATGATCCGGCTGCAGGAAAGCGTATACGAGATAACTCACCACGACCATCGACAGGAAGTGCGGCAGGATAATGAAGCTTTGGTAAGCTTTTGCCAGAAACCGCCTCCGGATCTCATTGATGGCCACCGCGATCGATACTGACAGCACTAGGTTCAGCATCATAAAGGTTAAGCTGTACAGGAGCGTGTTTCTTACAATTCTCCACATATCTCCCGAAGAGAACAGGAATTTGAAATTATCAAATCCTACCCATGGACTCCCCCAAATTCCGTCAATGTAATTCACATTCTTGAACGCAATGAATATACCGAACATCGGCAGATAGCTGTGCGCCAGAAGGACAAGAACGGCCGGCAGCATCATTAGTGTCAGCGCCTTGTACTTCCACATGGCATGGATAAATCTTGAGAATCCAGTGGCTCTAGTCATGTCCATTACTCCTTTCATGGACTTATTATAGAACCATCTCTACACGGCTACGATGATGCATTCCCGTAAAAACGTGATCTTTTAAACGCCCATAGCCGGTAGTCCTTCATTCAGGCCTGCGCAAAGGCAGGGTGATGATTGCCCGTGTCCACCCGTCCACACTTCGTTCATAGGTTAAACCATACGCCTCCCCGTAATGGAGCTGGACCCGCTGATGCACATTTCTGATGCCGTACCCCTTCGGACTATGCTCTGCCTGCATAATGGCTGAGAGTTCATCCGGATCTACAGGCAGATGTCCGTTGTCCTCTACGATGAAGCGTAGGGTATCTTCACTTTGAACGGCAGATACCCGTATCTCTCCTTCCCCATCCATTCCGCGCACGCCATGAATAATGGCATTTTCGATCAGAGGCTGAATAATGACTTTGGGAGTTTCATAGCCGCTCAATGTTTCATCGATCTGCCAGCGGACCTCGAAGGTGTCAGGATAACGTTTCTCTTGCAGCCGTGTATAGGCCTGGGCATGCTCCAGCTCTTCCCCGGCTGTAATCATTTTACGGCCTTTGCTTAGCCCAATACGCAGCAGCATGGATAAGTCACGGACCATTTCGCCTACCTCGGTATTTCCGCTATCCAGCGCGTACCAGTAAATCGAGTCCAGGGTATTGTACAGATAATGGGGGGTGATCTGGGATTGAAGCATCAGCAGCTCATACTCCTTTTGTTTCAGCTGCATCACATAATTTTCTTCAATTGAATAATCCAGCCTTTTGGTCATTTTCACAAATGATCCATACAGAATGCCGAACTCGTCATGCCTGAGCGGCTCCTCCGTCCATGACAGCGTTTTGCCGGGTTCATATATTTTCATAACCGAGACGAGCTTCACTACGGGCTTGACGACAAGCCGCACTAAATAGAGAACAAACGTGAGGACAAATGCTAAAAAAACGACGGAGATAATGACGAGCATATTTTGCAGCCAGATTTGTTTACCGGTAATGGACGCTAAGGGGATTTTGTACAATAATCTGGTGTGGAATTTCGGGCTGTCCGAATAGGCATAGAGCCACTCTTCCCCGCCTTCTTCCGCAAAGGTGAAGCCGTAAGGCCCCGCAGGTCCGATATTCTTGTCAATCTCGGCCAGTGAAATGCTGCCTGAACCTGCGGACATTAACAGCTCATCCTTGTCGTTGAATAAAAAGATACCGGCAGCAGACGGCACCTCAACAGATACCATATCCCGGGTTAAAAGCACCTCTACCTTGTTGACCACCAGCAGGCCGATGGCCTCATTATAATCCCGGGGATTGAGGATACTGCGCATGAACGAGATTGTTTGCTCACCGGTCTCTGCATGCGTAATGCGCAGTGCCCCGCCGCCGCTGACATCCATGTTGCTTACCATAGCGTCAGGCAACACGCCGGAGTCATTATCCAAATACTTGAATCCCTTCGTCTTATGGGAAAGATCAAAAGGCGTATCTCTACGCTCAATATTTCTCATATAAATTGCATATTCCGTGCCTCCGGTAGACCAGCTCTCCAGAATATTATCGGCCTGCTGGATTTCATTCAGCGTGTCAATTCCGGTCCAGAAGCTATACCCCGCCGGATTACTGAAAAAGTGATTATCCAGCAGTGTGACCGTCCTGTCATTGATCGCGGATATGGTTTTGTCGATCGTCACATGATTTTGTTTAACCAGCTGGAGTGTTGTACTGCCGACTTCTTCCTTGATGGTGTCTACAGCCACATAAGCTGAAATCCAGCCTACTACTATAAAGGGGAGGACAATCAATACGAGGAATGCCAGGGTGACTTTATGCTTCAGTTTCAGTTTCAGCTTCAGTCCGGTTCCCTCCTCTGGCTTGCTTGCGGAATTCTGCCGGTGTGAGCCCCAGCATTCTCTTGAACATCCGGCTGAAGTGCTCAGGCGACTCATATCCTACCGCAAAGGCGATTTCATACCGTTTCTTGTCTGTGGTAATCATCAGCCGCCGGGCCTCTTCCATTCTTAGTGCCGTCACATAATCCCAGAGGTTGGTTTTCATATCACGTTTGAAAATATAACCCAAGTGAGCTGCGCTGAAATGAACCTCCTCGGAAATATCCTGGATTTTCAGCGCCGGATTACGGTAATTCTTCTGGATGTAGCTGGTAATCCGCGAGATCACATTCTGATCTCTGGCCTTCGAGAGCTGCTGCAAAAAAGCAACCGAATCTTCAATGTACCGGTGCAGCCGTTCCAGCTTCTGCTGTCCGCTAAGTCCCTGGAACACCATATCCGGGTTGAAATCATAGAGGGAGACCCCATTCCCCTGCCCGTATTCGACCAGCAGCCCGTAAATCCGGTAGATCAGCATCCCGCAATAGCTGTTCGTGACCTCCTGTGACTGTTCAGACACCGGCAGCTGGCCAAGGATGCTTTGCGGATTCACGTCCCCTGCGGATTCTACCGCTGATTTCATCTGCTCCATGAATTCACTGACCTTGCTCATCCAGACGACCATACTCAGATTATCCTGCACGGCTATATCGTGATAATAGAAGACTCTTTGTCCGGGATGGACTTTGGTCCACTCCGCCGCAGTGTCTGCTTCTTCCATCAGCCTGGGGAGCATTAATACATCTCCGCCCAAAGTGCTGAGGCCGATCGTTGCCTCCACATTCAGATACTGCTTCATATTCATGGCGATCATCTGCCCGATCATATGGATCTGCGAGTGTACTCTAACCCGGGGATCGCCCATTTCTTCGGCAGATAACTGGATAATGCTGATGATCGAATGGCCGAAACCGTTGAAGGTCAAACCATTCCACTCCATTAAGGTTTCATTCATAATATTAATCGCCGCATATTTCAATAATTTGCGGTCATGCAGAGTGACCTTCTGTTGGCTGAAGCCGGCCTGGCTATAATCAATGCGGCTGGAGATCACGCCGAAGAATTGTCCTTGTAATAGCTCTCCCACCTCACTGGTCACATCTTCAATATCCTTCCGGGTCAGATTCCGCTCTGTAACCAGCTCCATCAGCCACTCATTGCGCCTGGACTGGTCCTGTACCGGCCTGCTTTCCGCCTCAAGACTCTTCCCCGGAAGCTCTTTCTGGGTTAACGCTTTGCGGACTACCCGCAGCAGCTCTGTTCGCTCTACCGGCTTAACCAGATAATCCTTTGCCCCCAGCCGGAGTGATTTTTTGGCAAAATCAAACTTCTCATGGGCGGAAATGACAATCACCGGGACATTCCACTGCTCCATATAGATATTCTCCATTAATTCAATTCCGCTCATCCGGCCCATCTGTATATCGGTCAGCACCAGATCAAAGCGGTCCATCCGCAAATAATCAATCGCTTCGAACCCATTGATTGCCGTTTCAACATAAGTGATGTTCATATCCGAAGCGAGCAGGAAGTTCTTGATTCCCGCACTCACTCTCGGCTCATCGTCTACCACGAGAATTTTATACATGATGCTCCCCCCTTTTGTATCACAGTACACTCGCTGCAAATTCCGGTAGATGATCTATTTCATCTTTTGTGTGATCTATATCAGGATTGTTGACCGCCAGGCTTTGAAAGATCTCTGTTTCATAGGTTTGAAGCCGTTACAGCCCTAGTATAGATCACATATTTCCCGTAATTCATCATCGATTAGTGATAGTAACTCTTTTATGCTCTTTTTGCAAGCGTTTACATAAATAAGGAAAGGAGATTAGGGTTCACACTATCCGACTATGAGGAGGTTAAACAGATGTTCAGATCATGCCTATTCCCCGGGAGACTCAAAAAGTTATTACCGGTATGCCTCAGTCTGTTGTTGATCATAAGTACTGTCGCTCTGTCTCCCCGGCCTGCCGCAGCAGCGGTTAACCCCTTGCCGGGACCCGGCCACCCTCTTCTGTATGATGATTTTGCCGGCGGCGGGCTGTTCAAACAAAATTGGACGAACTGGTACAATCAGAACGGGGGCAGCGGTACTTTCACCAAGACGGTCCAAGGCACCCGCACGATTGGAAAGTTCACACAAACCCCAGGCTCCTCCACCTCCTGGGCCAAGTTTCAGCCGATGAACGAGACCTTTGACCTCTCGGGCTACCGTTATATGAATCTGTCTTTGCAAAATGCAGGTTATGCCCAGTCACTCATTCGTGTTGTCATAAGCGATGGCATCACCAATTACAATCTTACCGGCGGTTATGTATCAGCAACGAATACCTGGACCAGCCTGCAGTTTGATCTGGATGCCCTGTCGCCCAAGATTCAGAAGGAGAAAGTCAAATTGGAGGTGTGGCTTAGACAAGCCGGCGGGACTTACGGGGAAATGCTGATCGATGATATCGTGTTTACCACGGCCTCCGGTGGTACCGCGCCTCAGTTAAGCCCGGCTGTGATGAGTGCGGATACAGATGGCAGCTATAACCAGAACACTAATTTTACCTTCGATGCCACTTATACCGACCCGGATAACGAGGCGCCTTATGCCGTCCAGGTGATCATTGATGACACGGCCTATACTATGCGCGAAACCGATCAAGCTGATGTAACCTACACGGATGGAAAAGATTACAGGTTCATGACCAAGCTTCCGGCGGGAGCCCATTCCTACTATTTCCGCACCACAGATACGACTTCGAATGAAGTCAAGACCGGAATTCACAATTTGAGCGTAGTCAATTCCTCTTCTGTAATTGATATTGTAGTGAGCCAAGCCGGCTACAGTGCAGACGATATCAAGAACGCCAAATTCATCTCAACTACAACCGTCACAGATGCCACTTATGAAATCTTGGATGGATCAAATGTCGTGTCTTCAGGTACCATGACTTACGAGGGCTTCTATTGGAATAAGCATGTCTATTCTATCGGTTTCTCCTCCGTCACGGATGCCGGGAACAACTACAGGGTGCGAAGTAATCAGCAGTATTCCTATCCTTTTGAAATCACGCCTAACCTGTGGAATCAATACAAGGATGAAATGACAGCCTTCTACCGTCTTCTGCGTGCCTCAGTAGCCACCAGTGATGCTTATCCTGAGGGTTACAGCAGTGTAGCTCCTTCCGCCAAGCTCTACCATGCCGCGGGTCACCTGGATGATGCCCAGTCTGCGGACGGCCTGACCCATTATGATCTGACAGGCAGCTGGTACGATGCTGGGGATTACGGCAAATATGGCGGTAACCAATGGGTCGGCGCGGAGATTGCACTTGCTTATACGCGTTATGCGGACAAAGACAGTGTGAAGTACGATAACGACAGCAATGGCATCCCGGACCTGGTAGATGAAGCTGTCTTCGGCAGCGAATATCTCATTAAGTTCGCGGATCAGCTTGGCGGGGAAATGTATAATCTCAGGAACAATGCTTCTTTCGTTCACCCGGAGAAATCTACCGACAACATCTCCGTCACAGCGGATGACCGGAAGCTGACCGATTTAAGCGTCGGCGGCTCAGCCAAGTCAGCGGGTACACTTGCTGCTACAGCGCGCGCGATCCGCACGGCCATTAACGAAGGCGATATCGCGTCAGCCCGGATTGCAGAACTCACGGATTTTGCCGACCAATGCGAGAGCGCAGCTGTAATCTTCTATGATTATGTGGTTGCCCATCCTGACGGTCCAATAGGCTCTTACTCCACCAGAGGAGGCATCCCCAATTCCAAGCTGCTCGCTGATGTCGAACTGTACTTGCTGACCGGCGAGATCCAGTATAGGAATGCAGCCTCGGCTACAATTAACGCCTTAACCTTGGGTGACATCTCCTCCACGAACTACTGGGATATGAGCCCAATGTCCATGGCTGAGTTCTATCCGGTTGCCGATGCTGCAACACAGTCTCATATTCATAGTTTGTTAAAAGGGCAAGCGGATTTCTTCCTCTCCACTTCAGATGATACCCCGTATGGTGTACTGAACCAGTTCAAAAACTTCGGCGTAAACGAACCTCATGCTTCTTATTTAGGGGACCTGCTGCGGTACTATGAATTATTCGGTGACCCGGCAGCACTGGAGGCGGTGGTAAAAGGTATGTATTGGCTGTTCGGAGAAAATCCGTGGAATATCAGCTGGGTCTCCGGCATTGGCACCCATCATGTAATGTTCCCGCATACCCGCTACAATGAGGATTCCAATACTGCGGGTGATACCGGGATTATCTTCCCCGGCGCCATGGTCAGCGGACCGAATATGAAAGATCCTAAGAATCGGAACAGTATAAGCCCCTGGTACGAAGACCGTTCCCTCTATCTGGATGATACGAATCAGTGGCGGTATAACGAGTTCAGTATCAGTATTCAGGCAGGACTCCTGTACACAGTTATGGGACTTAGTGCAACTCCGGGAACAGGGGCAGACAACACAGCGAAGCCGCCCGCCTTGCCGCTACTCTCTCCGGTGATTGGAGAATGGGTCCGCGGAGATGTAACTGTTTTTGCTGAGGCCGGGGATGATCTGAGCCAGGTAGAGTATGCGGCAGCCGGATTGCCTTATCAGCCGATGACGGTATCCGGTAATGTATATTCAACTGTAAGCGGTGCGGTGTACGCTGCGGTTATCGATGAGAGCCAATCCTTGCCCTATACCAACCGGAGAGTAGATGTTCGAGCGAAGGACTCTTCCGGCGGATACACCTACAGCTCGACTCATTACACCGTTGCTCCCGCGTTGCCGGACCCCTCCACTCCGCTGTTATATGATGATTTTGCAGGAGGCGGATTCTGGGGTGGTTCTGCGGCCAACACGACCTGGGTCAACTGGTATAATCAGAATGGCGGCACGGGAACGTTCACCAAGCTTACAGCAGACGGACGTTCAGCCGGCAAATTCGCCCAGACTCCGGCAAGTGTGACTTCAGCGGCTAAATTCCAGCCGTGGAACGATGTGGTCGATCTGAGCGGCTACCGGTATTTGAATATTACGCTTAAGAATCCGGCCTCGCCTGACCTCAGAACCCGGATTGAAATTAATGACGGCAAAAGAACGTACAATCTGACCGGAGGCTGGGTAGAGGTTCCAGCGGACTGGAGCGTTCTGCAATTTGATCTGAATGCACTTAGTCCGGCCATTGATAAAAAGGCGCTGAAGATGTCCATTTGGCTGAAACAAAATACAGTCACTGCCGGAGAAATGCTGATTGATGAAATTAAGGCGACCAATCAGGTCAGCGGAAGTGCGCCAACGTTAACTTCAGGAGGCGTAAATCATACAGCAGGCACGCCGCAGACCGAGTATACTTTCACAGTCACTTATACCGATGCGGATAATCAGGCCCCATTTGCCATGGAGCTGGTCTTGGACGGCGTTGTCCGGATCATGCAGCCTGCTAATCCGGGTGACACTAATTATGTTGACGGCAGAGTCTATCAATATACCATCATGCTGCCTCCCGGCCAGCATTCCTACTACTTCCACACCACCGATACGTTTACTGATGCCATAAGTACAGAGGTTCTGAGCGGCCCTATAGTTGTTGGGTAGCTAATAAGCCCGCTGCATACGGGGCTGTCCCAAGCTAAGAAATAGCTGCTTGGGACAGCTCCTCCTTCTATTTCTCGCAAAAACGGTACCGTCCCTAAAAAGGACGGTACCGTTTGCTGCTTGTGTAGTAGGATCAACGTGTGCACTTGAGTGGACGCTGCGCGGACAGGATGTTATAGATTCATCCGCTTTCTGTGGCAGAGATCCAGAAACTTTGTATAAAATCATGCCCAAAATACAACATTTCCCTCCTCATATCGGCCCAAATCCAAAATTGTTGTACAAATTGCAGCATTTCACCTTATTCAAGCAGCTCAGCAGTATTATTCTTGTATTTCATACAACAATCCTTCCGATCACCTGGCTATCCATGGATTAGAGTTGTAAAACGTACAACATTTAGCAGAAATTGATCTATGGTGGTCCATGCATGACGTCAAAACGGAGGAGAACCGGATGAAAACTATTGATCAACCTGTTCTGGGTGAATTGGAATTTGCTCATGAACCACACCGTATGACGGAAGCGGCATTTCTTCATTGGCCAAATCACTGACTGTTCAAATCCGCTCCAGAAAAGGGATGGCCAGCTCTGCAATCCGCTGAAAGCCTGCCTCATTCGGATGAAGGCCGTCAACGGTGAAAAAGTTCAGGGTTAACCCGGTAATCCCGCTTTCGGCATATAAGTCCAGTACGGGCAAGGCATAATAAGCCCCGATCCTGCGGACCGCTTCAGCGTATTCCGGCAGGCGGAAGCCTGCGCCGTTAATGAAGGCAGTATCCCATCCGTCCTTATCCCGCTGAAGCGGAGTCCACAGATTCAGACGGGCATCCGGTCTGCGGGTTAACAGGTCCTCAATCAAAGTGGCGTAGGCACCGTAAAACGTATGAATGTCCCGCCCTTCCATATTTCCCAGCGGCTTATCGAGCCTGAAATCGTTGGTTCCGGCCATAATAGTAACACAGTCAGGGATCTCAGTTAAGGAACGGCCCGCATGTACAGTCGCCCCGTAGTCACGGTCTCCGCCTGCTGCCATAGGACAACCGCTGACTGCGAGGTTGACCATTGTTCCGAAACCAACTTCTGCACACACCAGCGGCTGATAACCACCCGCCGCGCTGATGCTGTCGCCAAGCGTGCCCCAGCTTTTGCCTGCCCATCGGCCAGATGCTCTCAAAAACACACCCCCTCACTACATTTGCTGAACCTCACGGATAAGCTCATACAGCTTGGACACAAACGTCCCTCTTGTGATGCTGGATTCCCGGCTAAGCTCTATAAGCGGGTCCTCCCGGGCGGAGAGGCCAAGCCCTCTTAATGCAACCTGTATCCAATTCGCCGCCATCGCCCCGGTTAGCAGCGGCCGTTCACGCCAGTACTCCCGCGGTCCGGCTTCCTCCAGGGGCAGCCTTGGCCCCATATCTGTACCAACCGGAATTAGGTTGTCTGTCGCCGGAAGTACAGGCAGGCTGCGGCATCCGGGTAAACTGCGTGCCCATGCAATCAGTCTGGAGGCTTCGGATAACGGCATTGGATCGTCTAATCCGGCAGCATAAGCAGTGAAGAACCCCTTTGTTCCCAAGTATTCCGCGGCCTGCCTTGCCGGATGATCCCAGGCAACATCTTCGAAGTAAGTAATCCGCTGCTCCCGATCAAGCAAGCTGATCTGCAATGCATCGACAGGCACAAGACGCACATCTGTGTTCCTAGTGATGGCAAGGTCTGCGGCTATGCCGGCCGCAAAGCCGAGCTGCATCCAGCATGGCTCCATCCGGAGGGTGCCGAAGCCCATATGGCTGGCGGACACGGCGACCGGTACCAGCAATCCGTCAATAGCTTGAGGAACTATAACACCGTAGGGAATCTGATAGATTTCAGACAGCCAGTTGAGGCCGAGGAAGCCCTCAAGCGCTTTGTTTTGACCTTCGGGCTCCCGTTTCTTCACGGCATGAGAATCAATGGGGTAATCCCCGATCGCGATGCTGTCCAATTGAATCGGCGCACGCCCAAGGCCCGGAGCCAGTCTTGCATCATTTTCTGTAAACGTGTACTCTCCCTGTATCCTTCTGGCTTCACGCACATATAACTGCGGCGGGAAATAATCGTAAGCGGTAAATTCATCCGCCGCATACCCCCAGCTCTGCGCATCCTTGCGAAAGTCCTCCGGCAGCTCCTCATCGTGCTGAATAAACCACAGCAGCCCCTGAATATACTCCTTCTGGCGTTTCGCGAATAGCTCCCTTGTCCTGCGGTCCCCATCGGCATAAGCCGTATTCTCCTCCGGAAGATCCGTCGAGCACATGCAGTAATGGTGGTTATTGCTGTCTGTCTTACCGTTCGGCACGGCCAGCATATTAAGCATGTCGCCAATGGACTTGATACGCTGCTCCGCTACATCAGTTGCCAGCAGGGCATATTCGTCACGGTTATACCCCGGCGGTCTGGTACAAGCAATGAAATTATCCCGGTTCCGGGTTAGGCACAGCCTGTAATTATACGCTTGTATCCGGTCATCCCCTTCGCCGGTGCTGCCGGGATACACTTCCTTCGATTCATCGAAGTTCATATAGAGCCTGCCGGCATACTCCTCGTTCCACTCTTCCCGGGATTCGCGCCCCAGCCGGTAAGGCACACCTGCCATCGCCGCCAGATCACCCTCGTAAGTCCCGTCCACGAATACGTTGCCGACCAATTCCTGTTCGCCAGCATCCGTCTGTACCCGAATCGCCAGCAGTTGAGTGCCTTCTACCCGGACACCCTTCAGCTCCGCACACAGCTGAATGTGAAGCAGCGTTTCCTTGCCTGTCATCTCCTGCAGGATATGCTGAGCGACGGACGGCTCGAAGAATAATCCGTTATTGCAATCCTGGACCTGCGCGGATTCTTCGCCGTACCGGTCACGATAATAAGCATGTACGCGGCCGGCAAATTCACGGAATACGGCGCCGGAGGCTTCAAGAGAGAGAATATCGGTTCTGCCTAGTCCGCTGGTCAGCATTCCTCCCAGATGATCTGTCGGTTCCAGAAGCAAGGTCCGCCGGCCCTGCCTCGCCGCTCCGAGCGCTGCACCGATTCCGCCGGGTGTTGCTCCGTATATGACAACCTCATAGCTTTCCATTTATCCTCTGCTCCTTCAAGTGGTTATTAGCCCTTAATTCCTGTGAAATTAATCCCTTTCTCCACGAAACGCTGTGTGGATATGAACAAGATCAGCAGCGGAATCAGCGAGAGGACGCCGCTCGCACTGATCAGGTTCGGCCGGACGATGGTATTGCGGTTGGTCGTCTGCTGCATATCGTTCATCGCGACCGGGAAGGTCCAATGCTCCGGCGATTTCGTTACGATGTAGGGCCACATGAATTCATTCCATACAGGCACGAAGGTCATGACCGCCACGATGGTGAACACAGGGATCGACATGGGAACGACAATCTTCAAGAAGGTTCTGAATTCACCAGCACCGTCAATCCGGGCCGCCTGAAGCAATTCCTTGGGCAGCTGATCGAAGAAGCCTTTGAACAGGAAGATTACGAAGCCCCAGGCGAAATGCGGCAGGATGATGGCCCACAGGGAGTCACTTAGATGCAGGTTCTTGATCAGAATATATTGCGGGATCAGGATCGATACCCCGGGAATCATAATTGTCGCCAGGAAGAACATCAACAGGAAGAATCTGAGGCGGCTGCTGCGGATGAGCTGGGACAAGGCATAACTGCCGATACCCGCGAAGACCAGCTGCCAGATGATGACGGTGAACGTGACCATTCCGCTGTTGATGAAGTAACGGTAGAACCCGAGATCCCCGGCTTTCCCAAGCGCTATGTGCTGCAGGCTGGCGAAGCTGTCGAACAGCCTTAGCTTATTGCGGGAATGCTCTACACTCGTTATTGTTCCGGCTAACACGTCATGGGACACGAAGAAATCGCGGTAAAGCTTCGCCACCTCATGGTCAGAGGAGGGTGCCGTAGCCTTGGCCGGCTTAGAGGCCGGTCCGTACCATTCGAAATCACTCAGTTTCCGCTCTGCGATGGTGGGCAGCTTAAGCTTCATCACCTGATCGTTGACGACGCGGGTAGGCACAATCGACATCTGGCCCACATAGAATTGCGCCGAAGTGGCCTTGGCCCGGAACAGCTGCTGGCCGTCCCTCGTCCCGTTCACGATAATCTCGCCGATATTGTTGCGGATTAAGGATGCCCAGGGGAACCAGATCGCCTCCATTGCTTCTTTCTTATAGAAGGTCTCATCCCCGCTGGCTGCACCCGTGAAATCTAATGTAACAGTAATCGTGTGAGGCACGTCCGGAATGAATTTGGGCGTAGCCGATTGAATCGACTCGTTGTCCATGATGGAAGTAAGGCACAGCCATACGAGTGGCAGCGTACCGAACAGGAGAAACAATATCGTCACAGCATAGGAGGTGAACTTTAGTCCCTTCTCACCTCGCTCAGAGATGCGGTTAGATTTCATAAGGATCAGTTCTCCTCCTTCTGCAGCTTGAATTGAATGACCGTCAGCAAGGCAATTACCAGAAACATGAAGAATGACAGGGCAGCCGACATCCCGAAGTTCGATTGTTCGAAGGCAGAACGCTGAATGAGCAAGGAAACGACCAGTGAAGCATCTGCAGGACCGCCCTTCGTCAGAATGAAGATATTATCGAATGCAAGCAGTGCACCGGACATGAACGAGATGAACTGGATCAGGATTACGAAGCGGATGTTAGGCAGCACCAGGGACCGGATTCGGCGCCAGGGGCCGCAACCATCGATTTTGGCCGATTCGAATAATTCTGCAGGGATCGATTTGATCGCAGCATAGTAGAGCAGCACTCCGATTCCGCCGCTGGCGAAAAACCCCGGCAGGACAATGGCGAACTTAGTCATGTTAATATCGTTGAGCCAGCCGTAGGGACCAAGGCCGATTTTGCCGAGCAAGTAATTGAACAGCCCGCTGTCGGGGTTGTACATCCACTTCCACAGCAGCGCGCCTGCCACGACCGGCAGAATGCTCGGAATCTGATACAGCACCCGGTACACTCCGTTCGCCTTGCGGATCTCGCTCAGGAAGATGGCTTGAACGATCGGCACCCAGAAGGTTAACGCGACGGACAGGAGGAAGATGATAAAAGTGTTCTTGAGCGCAAGCCAGAACGTCGATGTCTGCAAAAAGACGAAGTAATTCTCTAACCCGACGAACCTGCCGGGCGGATTCACGATATCGTAGTTAAATAGACTGATTTGCACGGCCGAGAAGATCAGATAATACTTAAACACGATGAAGACGATAATGGATGGCAGTAGAAACAAGACCGGCGTCCACCGGATACGGAAACGGGTCCGGGGGGCGGGAAGGGCCTTCAGGGGAGGACTGGATTCGAGCTTCATCTTTTCACCGCCTGCACAAGAATAGATGCCGGGATCCCCTTGCCGGAAACCCCGGGCAGCTTAACAGTAATCTGTGGTTATTTGCCGGATTTACTCAGGATATCTGCGTTATATTTATCGATAACTTCCTTCTGCGCCAATTGTTCCGCCGCCTTGAGCTCCGTCAAAGGATCAGCATTCTGATCGAGCAGCACCTTCTGAATCGGCTTCACCACATAGGGGCTCAGACTCGACTTCAAATAATATTCCAATTGCTGCGTTTCGGCCGCCTTACGGATGGCACTTAAGAAATCAGCGGGCATGCCTTCAACATAATTGGATGTGTCTACGTCTTTGACGACGGTAAACGGGTTGACTCCCAGCCCGTTGTCTTTATTGAACTGCAGCCGGGTCTCGAAGGCTTCCTTGGAGGACATGAACATAATGTAATCAAAAGCCGCCTGCCGCTTCTCCGGAGTTGCCGACGGGCTGATTGCCCAGAAGCTGCCGCCCACCTGGGATGGGCCTACACCCGCAGGACCGACCGGGTATGGCATGAAGCCGATTACGCTCGGGTCCATACCCTGTCCGACGAAGGTGTTATAGGCATCGGATGCTCCGAGGATCATCGCCGACTTCCCGCTGTAGAAGTCCTTGTTATTCTCTTCAAAAGACTGGAGAACATTGCTCTGAACGACCTTATGCGTCCATTTCAAATCCTTGTAATACTGCAAGGCTTTGACGGTAGCCTCAGAAGTGAAGTTAAGCTTGACCGTTCCGTCCGGCTGCAGCTCCGTCAAATCTCCGCCGGCTTGCCAGACGTAATACTCGAAGTGCCAGTCGCCCCAGTCCATGCCGAGAATATCGAAACCGATAGTGCCCGGATTCTTCTCTTGTACGGTCTTGGCCGTAGCAGCGAATTCATCCCATGTGGCGGGAAGGCTCGTGATTCCGGCAGTTTCGAACAGCTTTTTGTTGTAATAGACGCCCGTCGAATACATTGAGAGAGGTACGCCATAGATTTTACCGTCCCGTGTAGCCATGTTGAAGGCGCCGTCGATAAAACGGTCCTTATCAGGGGAAGCGTTGATCAAATCGGTAATATCCGCTACAATGCCCGCTTGAACGTATTCCTGCATCTTGGGGAACGACGGCCGGAACACATCAGGCTGCTCTCCGCCCGCAACCGCTGCCAGGAATTTCTCGGGCGTCTGCGTCTCATCCTCGTGTGTGACCTTGATGTTCGGATAAGCAGCATCGAACTTTGCCTGCAGTTCTTCGGCGACCGCTTTCGTTGCGGCATCCGGCGCCGGCTTATCCCAAACGGTAATCTCGACGATAGCTGCTTCCTTGGAAGGCCCTGCTGTATTCTCCGCCGCAGGCGTATTTCCCGCCGGCGTTGCCGCCGATTCGGCTGCCGGATCGTTCCCGTTGCCGGAACCGCACGCCGTCAGCAGGCCGAAGGCGAGCGACATGGTTAACAGCGCAGCCCGCTTGTGTGTAGACCCTTTATAACGCTTCATTTCATAATCCCCCCGTGAAGTGTGGTTGCTGTACCCCTTCATCATAAAGGGTTGCAACCGCTTACTAAATAGAAATAATTAACCGGCTAAATATGAATATTTCACCTCCAGGACAGCGGTCCGATGTCCCAGCGGAGGATTGTTTGTTCTATGCACAACCGGATTTTAGGGAGCATGTCGTACGGAATGTGAGGCGCACCGGGCAGGGCGACCTCGAATCCGAGGTCTTTCCTGTGCAGCAGCTTACAATAAGCTTCGGCCGTTGGACTCTGCGTATCCGAGTGGCGGTCCCCGATTCTGGCCAAGGCAGCCACGGCGAACGAGACGTATTGGAAGTGTACTTCGGCAGGCGTCTCCGACGCTTCACTTGCATCCGGGTTCGGGAAAGCTGCTACAGGTTCTTCCAATAGGGTATACAGCAAGTCAGCCGCATCCTTGTCCGCAAGCAGTCCCAGCAGGAGAATCGCCGAATAGCCCCGTCCATGGCTGCGCTTATGGACGAGGCGGGTCTGTGGTACGAAGGGGTCCTTCACGCGCGCGAGCTTTCTCAGCACAGGTGCGGACGAGGCATCCCCAAGCAATGCAAGTGCGAATGCACTATGCTTACTGAGGTCAGACTCAGGAACCAGTGTCATCCAGGCTCTTAATGCAGCGTGAATAGATCCACCCATTCTAACCGCCGACCAGATCGAAAGCCCCGGATGCGCGTTGGACATACCTTCCCTGATGGTCTCCGGCTGACCGAGCCAAGCCGGACCCGTATTGTGCCCGCTTGCCTGCAAGCAGCCTGTTGCGGTGAGCAGCGCGGATAGCTCCGGATAAGGAACCTCCCGGAGCGGTACTTTCCTGGTTATGGAGAGATAGGCGGCATAGGCGGCAGCCTCCCCTGCTTTTTGCATATCCCGTTTCATCCGTACACAGGTGGCCAAGTCATGATCGACGGCCAGACATCTGCCCGCGACGAGCAGCCCCTCCATTCCTCTGGGAATGAGCGCGCCGAGCGGGACCGGAACGGAGAGTTTGTGTCCCCACATGCTGCAGGCAACGGTCCATTTCTGCAGCACCTCGCTCTCGAAGGCGGTATCCTTGCTGTGCAGATCAACATGCGCATACGCGTAATACAAGGGCTCCGTTGTATGAATGTCATTGAGGACGCATTCGAGGGTCACCTGTGCTTCCCCTTCGATCAGCCGTCCTTCCCTGATTCCGGTCAGTGGTGCAAGGCGGAGCCAGCGGTCCCGCTCAGTATAAGTATCCTTCAGGTGCGTAGAGACGGTTGCGGACGTGAGGATTGCTTGCGACAGAGCTAACGCATCTCCCGGATCGGCATAACCCGAGTCGGTATGCCGGCAGTTAACCTGTCCGTTCTCCAGCTGCAGCCATACGTTCGAGAACGGCTGCAGCTGGCCGTCCATCTTACGGCCGCAGTACATGCCCGCTCCTGCATGCGCGCACACATGCGCGTCTCCCGTACAATCAATCACGACTTCACTGTCCGCCGTGAATCGGCCTTCCGGGGATATCCATTCGATTCCGCATACGCGCTTGCCCCGTCTAAGGACTCCTGTGATTGTGCTCTCATACCGGAGGTCTGCGCCAAGCTGAATCACTTCCTGCTCCATTACGATCATTTTGGCTTCTCCGTTCACGCCTTGCGAAGGTGTGAAGCATCCGGCAGCAAGCGTTAACACCTGCTTATCCAGAGGCTCGGATATGCCGCCCCTCGACCCGTAATAATAGCTCCATACAGCCCCGGCCGTTCCTGTACCGCCCATGCCATGCAGACGCTCTACGCCAAGAACCTTCAGCCCTTGCCTGGCCGCCGTGATGGCCGCAATCGCTCCTGCTGTTCCCAGCCCTGCTACGATGACATCATATCGTCCCGAATAAGCTCCCCCGAAGGACGAATGGTTGACCACGCCGCCGCTATACCTTTCTGCGCACTCCATCTGCTGCTCCCTCCCATCTCTTTTGGTGAACATAGCCTTGATCGATAGCTTCAACCGGGTGCCCATACCCTTTTGACGGGAGCCAGAACCAGCCGTCCGTGACGAGCTGCAAGCCACGCTGCACTTCACAATCGAAGACGGAGGCGATGGCGGCAATTGTCCAGGGGAGAAGTACACTTGGACGGGTATGCCAATAGCTTAATAGACCGTTTCTTGCAGCAGGCCAATCGTCGTCTGCTGCAAGCGTCCATTTGACGATATGCTCTGCGCTGAAACGACCTTGAACGAACTCCACCCCGGGATCGCTGGCAGCAGGCAGGCCCTGATCTGCAATTCCTGTGTGAATATACGCATTAAGGCTGCGCCCGGCCGGACGGATCTCTGCCGGACGGGATACCCGGCATGTAGTCGTATCTATTATGCGGTCGGCCGTTACCGTATGTAGACCGGATGCATTGAATAGATCAACCTCGAAGCCTGCGGGGAGCTGCCGGATCTCAATAATCTCTGTCAGGAGCAGCACCTGAACCCGGGCATCCAGCAGTCTCCGGCACAGAACAGGATGAAGGCCCGGAAGGTGCACCGGCTCTAAGGCGGCCTCGGTCAAATTGCGCTGACGGAGCTCCAGCACGAACGAGCGTCCGAATGAGGACAGCGGAATCGGCCCATCGTTCCGTCCAGGGTTGAAGCTCTCGATATACTCTTGCCCTACTGCTGCCGACCGCTCGACGACCAGAGTCGACTCCGGTGCCGCTAACGCTGCTCCGATTCCGCTGCAAGTCGCTCCGCAGATTATTGTCTTATAGTGAGCTTGCAATGTATGTTCCATGATCTTCATCGAACCCTTGTCCCCCCTTGTCAACACTCATCGGCCTTACTCTGAAGCAGCCGACATGTTCAAGCGGTACTGAACCGGAGTCGTACCAGTCGATTTCCGGAACACGCTGCTGAAATAAGCCGCATCGGGAAAGCCAACCAGAACGGCAATTTCCTGGATCTGCAGCTCCGTCTTCTTCAAGAGCTGTCCGGCCTTGCGGATTCGTTCTTCAGTCAAGTAGCTGATGAAGCTGCTTTTAAACCGTTCTTTGAACCGTCTGGAGAAATAATTCGGGTGGATATAGAAGCGGTCAGCAATGACCTGGAGACTGATCGGCTCATGCAGATTATTGTCTATATAGAGCTTGATTTCATCCATAAGATCGGGATTCGAGGAATGCCGCATCCTGTTTAAGTGATCCATCATATTATGGGTCATACCGGCAAGCTTGACCTCAATCTCCGTCCAGCTCTCCACCCCGTGAAGCCAGCTCAGGAGATCGCCGACCTCACCGATGATCCATTCCGGGATACTTGTCTTAAGCAGCAGATATTTGCGGTAGAGAAGATGGAGATCAATGCAGAAGCTCTCCAGCTGATTGAAGCTGGAAGCTTCGTACTCCACGAGTGCTTCGATACGGGGGCCGAGCCACTTGATTAAGGCTGCGGCATTGCCATCGTTCAAAAGGCGGAATACAAACCGCTCATCCTCTTCCGCAAGAACCGAGCTCCCGTTACCCTGACCGCCGGCTGCCGGTGTCAAGCCGTATACTTTATTCCGTCCGTGGATAATCCGGTCCCGCAGCGCTTGCTTGGCTTGCTGATAGGACTGATGGATCTGGCGGATATTCCGCACCGGCAGGCCGAAGCCGATGGTCACCTCAAGCTTAAGATAGCGGTGAATCCCCGTCATCACCCCTTCAAGCTCATGCTTTATAGAGGTGAGGCCGATGGAATTGCCGTCTCCAAGGAGGTAGACAAGCTCTTTGTCATAGATGGAATGGCGGAATAACATCCCTTCCCGCTCCCTGGATTCAATCAGCTGGGAGATGACATTGGAGATTGCAAATCCAAGCAGAGCTTCGTCTCCCTGGAGGAAAGAGCTATAGGGCAAGTCGGGCCGTGTGACTTCGAACAGGACGATTACGAACTCGCGGCAAGAAGTGTTCATGGATGCCAGCTCCCTGTCCTGCTCGAAGGCAAAGCCCTCGTCCCCCTGCTGGATCAGCTGGGTCAACAGCCGCTCACGCGAAGTCTCCTCGCTTCTTTGCTGAAGCACCTGGAGCTCATCGCCGAGCGTGGAATGCCGTCGGTCCTGCTCGATCTTCGCCATGATCCGGATCAGGCAGTCCCGAAGCTCTTCGGGTTCGACCGGCTTCAGCAGATAGTCGGCAACCCCGTATTGGATGCCTCTTTTGGCGAACTCGAATTCTTCATAGCCGCTGACCAGGATAAATTGCAGTTTATCGTCGACCTCCTTGGCCTCGCGGATGAAATCCAGCCCGTTCATCTCCGGCATCCGGATATCCGTAATGACGATATCCGGCCGGAGCTCAGCCAGACGCTGCAAGCCTTCAATACCATTCGCGGCTTCGCCAATCTCCCCGATCGGCAGCCCCATCCGTTCGATGATCCGGATCAGGCCTTGCCGTAAGATAGGCTCATCTTCAATCAGGAGCAGTTTCATCCCACTACTCCTCCTCTCCCAGTTTTCTTAGATGAATAACGGCTTCAGTGCCTTGCTCCTGCTCACTGGTAATGGTAAGACCATATTCATTTCCATACAGCAGCTTGATCCGGTTCTGCACGTTCATCAGTCCGATGGAGGATGGCGGCAGCTCGTCACGCCGCTGCTGGATATCCTGACTCAGCAGCATGTTGAGCTCCGCCAGTCTTGACGCTGCAATCGGCGGGCCGTTGTTCCATACATTGAGATAGATTTCCTGATCGGACAGTCTCCAGCCCCGGATTCGCAGCTCGCATTGCGCAGACATTCTGTCGAAGACATGCACGAAGCAATTCTCCACCAAGGGCTGTATCAGCAGCTTCGGAATGGAGAAGCCGTATATTGAATCCTCCACTTCGATCGTATATTTGAACCGGTTCCCGTACCGCTGCTGCTGAATATAGAGGTACAATTCGATCTGCCGCAGCTCAAGCTGTATCGTTGACGTCCGGGCAGCACTTATGTTGTAACGGAACATCTTTGCCAGTGATCTGCTGATCAGGCTAATACGGTCGTCATCATGCAGGGTAGCAAGGCTATCGATTATGCCTAGTGTATTGTAGAGAAAGTGAGGATTGATCTGCGATTGCAGCGCCTTGATTTCCGCTTCTTTACGGACTAAGTCTGCCTCGTACACTTTCCGGATCAGCGACTTGATCTCCTCAGTCATGTGGTTAAAACGGTGAATAATGTAACCGGTTTCATCTTTGGTGCGGATAGGCAGAATAATATCGTAATCGCCCTTCTCAACGGCCAGAATGCCTTTCTTCAGCTCTTTGAGAGGAGTAAGAATTCGTGAGGACAGCAAAATTGCCACCAGCATGGCTCCCAATAAGCAGGCAATTCCGATCAAGATCGTATCCCGCGCCAATCCGTTCACCTCTTTGAGCAGAGTACGGACATTAACGATGCCCACCAGTACCCATGACGTATTCGCCAAAGGCTGGGAAACGTACAGCACTTCCGAATCATTACGGCGCTCCAGCGGTTTACCGGGCAGTGAGGAATCGGCAGAGATCCGGACCGTCTCTTCCCTTGCATCCACCAGCAGAAAGTCCACGCCTTCCGTCTCACCAAGTCCAGAGAGCCATTGCTTCAGATACTCATAAGACAGCTGGACCATCAGGACACCGATAATGGGGAACTTGGATAGCGTGCTGATATTCTTGACTGCCTGTACGAAAGTCAGCGTGCTAACCTTCTGCCCTGTACGCCGGTCAAAAGCTATCGAGGGGACCCAGACGCCTTTGCCGTTATTCGCCACCGCGATCTCCTTCAAATCTTCGAAATCGACTACATCCGTGTTATTGAGATTGCCTTTGATCAAGCGATTGCCCTCAAGCTGTGTAACCACGATGAATTCGACTGCGGAATGATCGGTCACGAATTGACTGAAGTTGCCGGAGAATTCACTATAAGCCAGCGGATCAGAGCCTAACGTCTGCACGAAGCTTTGGAATCTCGGGTCAGAGAAGTAATTCCATGCGGTACTCTTGATATTGGCCATCTGCGTCTCCAGGTTGGTGGCTGATTGCGAACTGAAGAGCTCCATATTCTGGATCTCGCGCTGCTTGATATCGGAGGAAGTATGATCGTAGGTATATAAGCCAAGCGTTGATACCGTAATCGTGATGATCGCGAATAAGGCGAGCAGCATTTTACGGAAAAGGGAGCGTGAAAAATAGCCGAATACAGCCATAATCCCCTTTGTGACCGAATGGATTAACGAGAGTATGGCCATCGCCCCCAGATCATAATTTTTTCCATAATTCATTATAATCCGATTATTACGCTAAAGGGAGTCCTTCCTGACCTTCTCTCTCATAAACCGCCGTCACAATTTCGGCAGGCCGGACCGGCAACCGAACCCGTCCATCCTGCCCTTGGGTCAGCCTATGCAGACGTTCCTCCATAATGTTGCTTTTGTTCCATACGCCCCCGCCTCCCGGAGGTGCATCCAGCAATAGGACCGCAGGCTGCATAGAGGCATTGAACCAGCGGACGGCGAGATCGCCGGTTTCTTCCGAAACCTTGAACGAGGTTAGTAACAATCCGTCTCCCTCCCATTGCAGCCAAGAATGGGTAGGGGGAAGTTCTCCGGATTTCAACCCGGTTGGAATTACCGTAAAGGGAACCGACTGGCGATAGGCTTCCGCCGCCGCTTCAGTCCGGAACGGCTTACCCGAATACGGAATTAGGCTGAGCTGGGCCGTATGCGTTCCCAGGCACTGTGCCTCCGGCGTGCGGAACACGCCCCAGTCCCCTAATTCGCCCACGGCCCGAAGCAGCGTGACGGCAAGCGTGTTACGGCCGTCCTGCAGCACTTCATACTCGTGCAGCCCAAGGGCAGCCGCCATCAGACCGGCCTCCACGGAATCGATGCCGGAGAATGATTGCTGAGGATGGCAGTAGCTCGGATTGACCCATTCGGGGTAGGGTATATTACTGCGCTCCGCAATCTCGAAGACTGACTCCGCGTAATGGCTGTCCGCCTGAATGCCGGCCGGGAAGCAGATACGCAGCCGGTGATCCTTCGCCTGATTGTCGTAATGGACCGATAGCTTCAAGCTTCTCGCTCCCCGCTCCAGCGTCACCTTCAACCTGAGGATGAGCGGAATCTCACGCTTGCCGCGCTGGGCTTGCCGATCCATGAACGGAACCATCGCATCGATCTCTTCCTGCAGCAGCGAATCCGCTTCTGCCGGAACAGCCCACCGGTGAACGATTTCGAACGCGGCTGTACCCGCCCAGTTCTCCACCAGTTCGCAGGAAGACACCGGGTTGCCTTCCGTCGTCAGCGCAGACTGTCCCTGCGGTGCGGTATATACGTATTCATTGCCGATATCGCCCGTATCCTCGAAATAGCCTAGTCCGGGATAGGTTGCCTGCGATGCCTTATCCAGCAAAGTGAACGTTCCGTTATCTGCAATATCCACCCGAATCCATTCATTCTCCATTGATCGCGGACCTGTAACCAGCGAAGACGGCGGGAAAGATGCAGCTGGCAGCGTATCCGTTGCCCAAGCGAATGTCCGGTATCCGAGAGCCGGAATTTGGCCGGCTAAGAAGGTCAAGCGGATGATACGGGCGTAATAAGGCTCGCGGAACCGGTCCTTCGGCAGCTTGTAGCCGAAGCGGACGCCGAGGTCCTCCACCTGCGCTTCAAGGTTCCGGCCCGAATCCGTAATGACGTATCCCGGCCGGAAGGGCAGGCTGCTGAGTCTTTGCTTCAGCTCAGCCGGCTTGCCTTCAGCCAGATACAACCGCTGGGTCTCCAGTTCCACCGTGACGACACCGTGCTTGGGCCAGCCGGACGTGTTGAATACGACGAACGGCAAGGCGTTACCGTATGCTGCGAAGCAAGAGGTATCCACCCTGCCCGCCAGTGCCTCCGCGCTGTCCAGGGCGATCGATTCCGCCACCTGAAGACTTTTGTCGAACCGTGTTACCATCTCCCGGTGAACCTCATCAACACTGCAGCCGCAGATGCTGTCGTGAGGATGATTCTGCATCAGCGTCTTCCACGCATAAGCAAGCAAGTGATGCGGGTAGGCATCCCCCTGCAGGTATGCGAAGGCTGCGAGCGGCTCTGCAACACGCTCCAGCTCTGATTGGCCCAGGGCATTCTGCCGCTTCAGATGAATCCGGCTTGAAGCCGTGTTGACTAGTGTATACCAGCCGTCACTGCGTAAGCTGCGCAGTTCTCCTTGGATGATGTTAAGCTTCTCCGGTGCCGCAGCCCGGACTTGTTCGATATATAATTCGAAGTCAGAATGTACGAACCGGGTATCCGGATATAACCGGCGTGCGGCCGCAAGCGCTGCGGACAGATCGGCCTGGACCGGCTGATGGTCGCAGCCGTTCATGAGCAGCAGGTGAGGTGTCGAGGCATACTGCCCTGCCGCTGCTATGCGTTCGTCCCAATAGGCCGTAGCCTCTTCGTTCCGGACCGGTATCTCCATCCCGTTGTTGTACCAGTTCGCGAATAAGATGCCCAGGACTTTCGTGCCGTCAGGCGACTCCCAGTACATCTCGGAATAAGGCGATTCGTAGCTGCCTGATTGCTGGGTGTAATTATTGAAGCCTGTCGGCTTCACCCCTCTACCGAATACCGCCGCTGTCATGCCCGCTTGCGCAATCAGCTGCGGCGCCTGCCCGATATTCCCGAAGGAATCAGGGAAATAACCGATCCTCGTCCAGCGGCCATAGGGTTTCGCGGCCTGCCAGCCGGCCAGCAGGTTCCGCACATTGGCTTCCGGACTGGTCAGGAACTCATCCTGCAGGATATACCAGGGGCCGATCAGGATACGGCCCTCTCTTATACGCTGCTCAAGCTCTTCCCTGCGATCAGGACGCACTTGTAAATAATCGTCCAGGATGATCGTCTGCCCGTCGAGATGGAAGCTGCGGAATTCCGCATCCCGTTCCAGCACGTCCAGCAATTCATCCATCAAAGCGACCAGTCTCACGTGATGCTTCTCAAACGGCATATACCATTCCCGGTCCCAATGTGTATGGGATATGACATGTACAATGTTATTCATTGCGGCACTCCCCTTGTCGTTTCTTCGGTAGACTCAGCGTAATTGTATAGAGTTTCGCTAAGAGCGGGAATGGAATATCTATACTTCCTCGCTATGAAAATTTAAACGGCCATGCCAAACAGCGGTACGGAGACTACTCCCCGCACCGCTGTTGTCCTGCTTGGTTCTATAAACCGCTAATTTTGAAATTATCCAGATACACGCGGTGATCCCGCTGGGAAGTCGACCCGATCAGGACGGCCGCATAAGCAGTGGCGTTTCCGTTAAATCCGTCTGTCTGGAAGCTGTAATTGCTGGTACTCCCCGTAAAGGTTATATTTGAGATCGCGCCCGTGGAGGTATCAACCGTATAGGCCAGATGCAGGAAGCCGCTCTCCGGATTCCAGGTTCCGGTATACGCAATCTCGGACCCGGCAGATTGCCCGTTCACCTTAAGCGTGATGGCGCCCGTCCGGTTGTCGATGCTCAGGCCGGTAAAATAAGTCTCCGCAAGCTCCCCGCTGCTCTGTGAGGGAAGTGCGGCGTAGAATCCGAGTCCCACATGCTCGGTAGCTTTCACCGGGAAGGAGAGATCCGCCTCAATACGCATCTTCCCCGGCTTCTGGTAGGCTCCGGAGCTGACGATTGGAATGGCCATTGCGCCCCGGGAATTGCCGGCCGCATTGATCTGTGCCTGCGGCAACGGATTTCCCTGGCTGTTATTCACATAAGCGGAGAAATTACCGTTCGAAGGGAAGCTTGCCAGCGACCAAGTCCCTCCTGGAAGATTAGCCGTGTCCGGTGCTCTTCCGGAAATCACGCTTCCGTTGCTTCCGCTGAATCCGTCGGAGATCAAGGTGACTGCCTCAACATTCACCGCCACATTTGCGGTTAAGCCCTCATACGTGGCGTGGACCACAGATGTTCCGGCCGACACCCCGGTAATCACCCCTGCCGCATCGACGGCAGCTACTGCCGGATTGCTGCTCGACCAGGCAACCTGGACACCGCTCATGACCGTGTTATTCTGATCATAGACTGCAGCCGTTACAGAAACCGTCCCCCCGACAGGCATGTGGACTTCGGTCTGATCGACCGCAATCGAAGCCGGTCCGGGGAGGTCTGCTCCAAGCTTCGTCCGGTCTGTTAAGATTAGATCCCCGAAGAGATTCGGATTCTTGCTGAAGCCGATCCCGCTCATATACTCCATCCATCCCCGTCTGCCTGTTCCGTCATTATCATTCACGAGCAGAGAGAACCCGATGGAGTTCGCCGCAGACGGCGTCATTCCGGCGGGAAGCACATCTGACCATTTAACCGCCAGCTCGTAGACGGTTTGGGTGCCTTCCCGGTGGATCGCGACGGATGAATTCTGCAGGTTATTGCCGCCGATGCCGCCTCTTTTCATGATTGCTTGTGTCTCCGGATTCAAGGCGACGATGTTCTCACTCCAGCCCAGTTTACCCGGCTCGACGGGACGGCCCGGATCGATTGCGAACTGGATGGAATCTCCCTTCCAGGCATCGCCCGGAGGATTGTTGTTGATATGGGTATTATCTGTCACCTGAACAGCCAAGTAGAGCTGCTCTGCGTCCCATTTAGTATAGGCAGTGGCGCTTAAATCTCCAGTTCCTCCCCAATCCGTCATGAGCCGGACCTGCGAGGCCTGATCCAATACGAATGACTCCGCGTGGCTCCACTCCGCTGCACCGATAACTCCGTCTACCGTAATAGGCTGGTTCGACTTGACCGCTGTCAGAGCGCTGATATTCCGTTCGATGAGCTGCGAGAACCCGTCATCCCGGTCTACCTTGATCTTGACAGACAATGGAACGTCCTTGCTTAGCGACGGGGCCGGAATGACAAGAGTTGTACTCGAATGAGGCGCAACAGGCGCAAAAGGTAGCGTTCCGGCCATATCAGAGGGTTCCAGCACGGTGACTGTTCCCCCATCCATTGGCCCGAGTGCATTCTGGTTGTCAATCGTGACCGCCAGATCCCAGCCGTCTCCGGCTGCGTTCACGACCGGAGAGACATGCACAGCGTCAGCTTCCTTCATGAGAACCTCCAGCGTCAGACTGCCGTACTGTTCGCCGGACGCCCCGGTCGGGTAGATGCGTGCGCTGCCGGTGGAGGGGGTTCCCGGGGCTCTGACGGTTAAAGTATCCGTTGCCGGTCCCGCACTGTAGGAGCCTCCTGATACCAGCTGCCAGCCGGCCGGAAGGGCCAGACTGTAAGTTCCAGAGAGCGATTCTGCCCCGCCAGCCCGCGTGACCTGTATCTGAACTTCTTCCCCCGGTGCCGCCGTTATAGCAGAGGTGTCCGCCTGAAAGGTCGGTGTATCCAGCACTGGAGCCGCGGCGAGATTGCCGACGAGATAGACGGGTTCCTGAGAAGCGGTGAATGTCACCCTTCCGCCGATGGTGCTGAAGGAACGGGCATTACCGAATAGATCTCTCAGCTCTACCTCGGCGCTCCCCGTATGCAGACCAATCTGCTTATCGGCGTTTGACCAGATTACAGTGATATCCTGGTTGTCGGACGCACGGTGGAATTTATAGGCTCTTACATCATTGTCCGCCAGACTGTAAGCCTGAACGAAGGTGGCTCCGCCCAGCAGCTCCGAGACCGCATTGAACCCGACGAACGAAGGTTTCGGCGAATTATCGACGTACAGCACACCTTGGCTGCATTCATAGAAGGTACTGTCGGTACAGTCGTTCAGGAAATCGTACCAGTAAATTCGATCGATCAGCTTATCATTCGCCAGATTAGCCACATACAATTGAACCGCATAAGAAGCTGAATCAAGCTCCGTAACCCCTCCCCATTTCTGATCCATCGTCGGCCAGCCAATCTCGGTCAGCCATAATTCAATATCCTTGGTGAGCCCATGACTACTCTGATAAGCTTTAATATAACTGTCCAGATCCTGAAATTCAGCAAGCGTCTCCCCTTGTTCAGGATTGTAAGAAGGGTACACATGGAAGGACATCACATCCAGATATTGCGTGGCCCCAAGATCAACCAGCTGCTTGAGCCAAGGCTCATCATAGTTCAAGGTTACACCGCCGACTACCTTGAGGCTTGGATTCACGCCTTTGATAATCGTATACGCGTTCTGCAGAATCGCCAGATATTGCGCGGGTGTCAGCTGGGTACTGAGTTCATTGCCGATTTCAAAAGCATTCACCTTGCCCTGCAGACTTGTCACCGTCTGTTCTATGACAACAGGATCTGTGCTTGTCACGATGAATGTGCTTAATCCGTTTGCGGCAGCGTTATCAATGTAAGTCGTTGGGTTGCCCGGATTGTAGCCATCCCGGACCGATACCGCGCCTGCCTGGACAGCCAGCGGAAGCCGGATATCTGAGCCTCCATAGGCTTTGCTGAAATGGGTGTTCATGCCCAGGAACGATTGGACAGGTTTACCCGTCAGATCGGTGATTGTTCCGAGATGCAGGTCTTCATGAAGCTGAATCGTTCCATCTGCACTGGCGGCGTCTACGGATACGGTATAGGTCCCTTTGTTCAGAATACCGAAATTCAGCGGCTTGACGAAGCCCTTCTGCTCCGGATTCAGGCTGACATCGAACTCACCTTCATCCACTTTGATATTCGAATAGTCAAGAAGACTGTACTTCACATGCAGGGCCCTGCCGGATTCGAACTGATTGTCAAAAACCAGGTTGACGCCCGATGCTTCCGTCTCTTTGAAAACACTGCCTGTCTTGACTTGTGCCCCGCGCATCGACACGGTAGGGATGAGTTCAGCGGTTACCTTGGCGAAGCAGACCGGTATACTGGTCTCAATCCGGAAGTCGGAGCCATTATTCAGACGGTTGCTGAACTGGGCATCCTCGATGATGTAAGTCGCCTGCTTCCAGGTATTGCTGCCGGTCAGTACGGTCAAGTCTGTGTAAGCGTACTGCGTCTGTGATGAATCATAGGCAAGCTTGAAGCCTTTCTCTCCGCTCACGGCGCTGTCGTAGTAGTCTACCGTTACCTTGACCGTGTTTTTGCCGCCATAAATGTAATTATCGGTTACCTTGAAATAGATATAATGCGCGCTGGCGGCAGGATTCGTCTGCCAGCCGGTAATGCCATTGTAAGTCTGGATCGTCTTGGCATTCGAATCTCCGGCAAACGGCGTCAATCCGTTCTCCTGTGTAACCGACCCCATGATAACGCTTACAGGTCCGGTCACCTTGGTTACAGTCACGGGAATGTTCGTGGTGAGGGTGCCGTACTTCGCTGTGACAACGGCGCTTCCCAGCTGCATGGCCGTGATCTTGCCGGTGCTGTCGACCTTGGCGATGGCAGCGTTGCTGCTGGTGTAGCTGAGGGTCAGCTTGTTCATCAGGAACCCGTTCTGATCCAGTACAGCGGCAGCAATCGTACGGGTTGATCCTATGGGCAGACTTACGGCAGCCGGAACTGCCTGAAGCCCCGTTGCTGCAGAAGTTACCGCACTCTTCGCGACAGTGATGCTCCCGAACAGGACAGGGACAGAGGTGTCAATCCGGAGGTCAGCCCCATTCTCCCTATTTGCAAAGTTAGCGTCCTTTAAGGTGTAGGTGACGGTCTTCCAGGTGTTGCTGCCTGTCAGATACGTCTTAGGTACGTTATAATCCCATGCACTTGATACGGAGTCGTAAGAGAATCCGAAGATGTTGTCTGCGCTGCCGGCCATATCATAATATTCGAATGTGACCGTGACCGCATTAGTTCCGCCATGGATGAAGGCATCCGACACGTTCAGGTAAATATATTTCCCGCCTCCGGCCGGGTCTGTCCGCCAGCCGGATTTGCCCTGGACCGTCTCTTTGATGACCCCTCCCGGACCGTCCCCGTTCCAGGCCGTTATTCCATTCTCTGTATTCGTCTCTCCCAGCACAATACTAACCGGACCCGGTACCGGATCTGCACCTGCATAAGACGGAACGACTGCGACAATCAGCATCCAGACAAGCAGCAATGACACAACGGACTTCCTCTTCATTATTAACCCCACCTCACCTCATCATTAAGGTAATTGCACCTTCATTATAATGACGGGGAGCGAAGGACCCTATGAATATCCTAATGTAAGCGCTATTAAAATTTGAACAAGTCGAATAATGGTGAGAAATCGGCACGGTTTCAGTTCAGAGAATAGGCCGTTACCCCCGCAGTATATAGGTTGTCCACTAACCTGTGGAATTCTTCCGGCGGTAAATCCTTTTCCCGCTGAAGCCATAGACGAAGCAGAGAAAGTGAGGTTGAGATCTGAAACTCAATCAGGTATGGCTTTAAGGAATCGTTGTGCGGAACGTTTAAATCCAATCTATCCAGGATCATTTCTCTTTTCAAGCGTTCAATAAAATGGATACTGCCATAATCACCCAGGAGGGCCTTGAGGACCGAGAGATATTCCTGGTTTTCCAGACAATGAAGCGCATCCTGAACAGTATAGGCAGCCAGCTTTTTATTCGCCAACTCTTCTTTGATGTAATTCAACAAATCATTCTCAACAGAGTCCAACAATTCGTAAATATCAGTGAAGTATTGATAAAAGGTGCTGCGGTTATATCCCGACTTCTTCGCAATCTCTTGCACCGAGATTTTTTCAATCGGCTTTTGGCTATACAGCTCACAAAAAACATCTATGAAATTTTGTCTCGTTTTTTCCGTGATTTCGGGCTGTTTTTTCATTCCATACTCCTTCGCAGACAAGATTATCATCCGACACATCCTGAAAAACTGATGGTTGATGAGGGAAGACTAAAGATTTATGATCACATCATACAACACGCTGTTGGATAGTCAATACCGGAATGTTAAAATAATAGGGGGGATTATTATGCCAGTAAAACAAAAAAGAATTTTGATTTTTGGTGCAGGTGTTATAGGGAGCGCGTATGCAATCAAATTCTTGGAAGCAGGGGTGGATGTTACTCTGTTTGCACGTTCTAACCGGTTTACAGCCTTGAAAGAGAAAGGCCTGCAATATAATGAGAAAGGTGCCGTTAAAGCGGTACAGGTAAAAGTCATCGATAAGCTTGAAAATGATGATGTATATGATTTTATTTTGGTAACCGTTCGTTACGATCAAGCCGAATCCGCGTTGTTAGCACTCAAAGACAATCAAAGCAAAAATATTGTTACCATGACTAATAATTCAATTGGATTTGCTTCGTGGCTGGATATTGTGGGAGACAGACTTTTACCGGCTTTTCCCGGGGCTGGCGGACAGATTAAAGAGGGGATTTTGTATGCCCGGTTTCCGCCAAAGTTGCTATTCGCTACTACATTTGGAGAAATCAACGGTGCAGTGACAGAACGTGTAGAAAACCTCGCACAATTATTTATAACAGCAAAGCTTCCTTACACAATGAATAAGGATATGAGAGCTTATCTCATAACACATTCCGTATCGGACATTGCATTGCTTAGTGTTTTACACTCTGACCATAAGATTATTGACATAAAAACAGTCAGAACCAGACAAACGGCACACCAAATAACAGTCACCTTAAAAACGTATTTAAGGGCCATCCAAAAAGCTGGTGTTGCGATTCATCCATCTGTATTTAAATTTATGCTTTTATGCCCAAACCTGATTTTGGATTTTTTCTTTATGCTATGGCTGCGGACTAATATGGTACGGGATATGCTGCTGCCGGATTACGCGGATAGTGCAAACAGGGAAATTGTGCAGCTGAGGAACGATTTATTGAAGCTCTTAAGCCAAAAAGTTAGCTCTTCAGCTTAATATAGGGACGAAGCAGATAACTTGCTATTTTTAAAGGATTAAGGTTTGGGCTTGTTAGCAATTTTTTGCCCAAGTAGCTGTCGAGATTACGGATAATTAGATCCAGGATCTCATCCGAGAGATGCTCCATCATCCTGCGCAGAACAATTGAGTTCTCATAACTCTCTCTGATCGGCTTGGTAAGCTCCTCATAATTACCCAAACCGCATAAATCCCGGGCGGCATAAATCCCTGTCATCCAGGAGGCATGCTGTCCGAACCCCATGAACGGCATCATTGCCCCAAAGCAATTACCGACATAAAATGTATTGCCGATCCTGCCGGAGTGACATACCCCTAGGGGGTAACCGGTGATTTGGAATTGGTCTGTGATGGGCAGCGCTTGCTGGAGTTCCGCTTGTACCTTGAGATAATAACGCTCCCATAGAGTTTCTATACCGGTATTCATCTCAGGGAGATCAGGAATGGCAATGACAAGGTTAGCCTCTTTCTCCGAGAAGGGAATCAGGTATCCGTATCCGAAAGGTGCGAGGTCATAATCCAGCCAAGCCTTAACCTCATACGGATCGAATTGGCCCTCAACCGTTGCTCCTTTGACCGAAACCGTCAGATCTTCCCTGAAATTGCGGGTTTTCTTCGCGTAATCGCTGTCCCCAGTTGCAAGCACCACATGCGTATAGTCTGCAAGCAGTTCCTCATATGTTTTGTCAGATCTATAATGGATTTTTGACTTAACCTGCCTCCCCAGCTGTGCTTCATAAGAATTCTTATGTCTTCCACGAATGTTCGTGAAGCCTAGCTGCCCTTCCAGAACAGCCTGCTCATGCTTCGAATAAAATGTAAACTTTGAAATGCCGGCAGCCGGATGAAGATATATACCGTATTGCTCCGATAAGTAAGCGATACTGTCGTTAACGGGACGGGTGAACATGGAGAGCAGCACTTCGGCATTCACAAACCGGTCTCCAATCATACTGCGGCTCTCAAAAATTACGGGTTCTATTCCATGCTTCTCAAGTTTAATGGCACAGGCAAGCCCCGATATTCCTGCCCCCATGATTGCAACTTTCATCTAGCGCTCACTCCTTCCAGACATTCTCTTGCATACATTCTTCCCGTAACAGCAGAGTGAGTATTCATTTAGGCTTGAGCGATTTTACACAGAAATACCCAATTTAATAGTTTATCTGTAATTAATTTCATCGTCAATCTGCTAACTCATAGGTCTAATGGTATTTTATAGCATATAATCTCTTTAATTAGCTAAAGGAGGTGAATTTACATGAAAAAGGAAGAAAAAGAGCTGCTTGCAGCGATTTTGGAAGTTACCGAAGCATCTGATAACGATGTTACACGCCAGAACAACGTCAATAACATTCACTAAGTAACTCTCCGCAGCCCATCCTCCTCATTGAATCTTCCAATGAGGAGGAATTCTCTTCATAATGGAGGTTTTGGAATGGTAAAAACTGCGCTAATATACCCTCCGGTCAGCGATCCTACTTCAGGTTTTCACAGCCTATGTTGCTTGGCGGGCTATGCGCGGCAATTCGGCTTTGAAGATATTGATATTATTGATAGTAATATAGACTCTTGGCTGTATACCGTAACGCCTGGGCAAATCGGAAGAACAATGCAATATATAAATGAACGGACCGCGCAGCTTCAGGCACTGGAACAACCTACGCCCATTGAACAGATGGAGCTTTATTACGCGCTCAAAGTACAAGGCATGAATTTTGCCGGGGCGCTGCCAGCCGCGCTGCATACTTTCCGTGATGAAACAGAATTTTTTGACTACAGGCTGTATACCAGCGCCGTTGAGACTGTAATGCTCTGGATGGATGCCTTATCTCTAAAGGGCTTCCCGGGGCAGTTCAGAGGGTTCAGCTTAGCCACCAGCGGATTCTTCAATGTATTTAACTCCCTGGATATGCGCGATACCCGAATTACCGGAGTGATCTCCGGACCTTTCACCGACTATTTCAGGAACGAATTGATTCCCGGCATCATCACTGGCGGTTATTCCCTCGTCGGGATCAGCATCACCTATGTCGCCCAGCTTCCTTTCGCGCTCAGCATGGCGCAGCACATCCGGGAGAGCTGCCCGGAAACCCGGATTATATTTGGCGGGACTGCCGTCTCAGATTACTGGAAATATATTTTGAACAAAAGCGATTTCTATGCTGTATTTGACTCTGCAGATGCCTGCATTATCGGCGAAGGTGAAAGTGCACTGGTCTCTATCCTCCAGGCATTGAAGCACCATAAGCCGCTGCCTGCGTCACCGAATATTGCACTGCATCCCCGGTACCAGGCGGTGCATGGTGCCTCCGCTCTGGAGATCAAATACGAAGATATCTGCTCCTTTCCGGTGCCGGAGTACAGCAAGCTGCCCTGGGAGAAATACTTATCCCCCTTTCCGTTCATTTACTATTCTCCTTCACGGGGATGTTATTGGAACCGGTGCACCTTTTGTGATTACGGCCTCAATACCGATTCGCCTACCAGTCCCTGGCGGCAATTCCCGCTGGATAAGATTATGGAAGATTTGAGGACGCTCGCCGTCACCTACAAATATATCTACTTCTCAGTGGACGTGTTATCTCCGGCCCTGCTGCTTAAGCTGGCAGCAGCGATTCTGGAAGAAGGACTCGACATCCGCTGGGGAGCGGAGATCCGGTTAGAGGAATACTGGACACCGGAACGCTGCGCGTTGCTTCAGCAAAGCGGATGTACCGCCATCTCGGTCGGATTTGAATCCGGCAACCAGCGGATATTGAATCTGATTAATAAAGGAACCAAGGTGGACCGGCTGCAGGAAACAATCCAAATGTTCAGCGAAGCCGGCATCGGCGTACAAATTATGGGATTTACCGGATTTCCTACGGAAACGGTTGACGATGCCCTGAGTTCAGTTGATTTTTTGCAGCATAACAGCAGGCACTGGACTTTTGGCGGGCTTGACCAGTTCGTGTTAACCAAAGGTGCCATTATTGCCAAAGAACCGGAGCGCTTCGGCATTCAGGATCTCCGGCCTTTTGAGGGCGAAGATGTCGCCTGGAGGCTGTTTTACAGTGAGCAAACGCATTTGCTTGCCAACACTTCCCGTTGGGGACCGAAGGAGCTGACAGAGGCCAAAGCATCCCTCAGAAGCAACCTTTTTGACCGTCCCTGGGTGGGGGGAGTGGATACTGCGCATTCGATGTTCTATCACGACCGGTTTGGGAACAAGGTCCTCCAGGTCATCAGGGGGACAACTCAGACGGCAGCTAACGAGAACTCAATTTTGGAATTAAACGGACACCTTCTAGAGGGACATTATTACCTTCCGGTCCACAAGCTTTTTAACAAAAAGAACCTGGATAACATCCTTGACAGATCCGAATGCGAAGGTAAGGCAGTCACCGCGCAAAATATAACTGAACTTCTTGGGCAATGGAAACCGGATTGCTCCAGTTACCCTCAGCCCAAAGAACAGCAGCTGTTCGTCCGGCGGGATGGCACTCTTTTTCCGTTTCCTGTACCCATGATCGAGTTTTTGCGGAATTTCGTACCTGGCTTAAGTTTGACGGAGCTGCTGCAGCAATCGGCGCAGCATGAGTTCCATACTGAGTTATGGCAACACTGTATCTCGAACCGGTTTCTGCGGCTGAAACGGTTACCGGCAGCAGAAGCCTGAAGATCGCTTTATGAAGGAGGTGTGCTATTCCTTGAACCCCGCAATCAGCAAACCTAATTACAGACTCCTGTTAAAACATAATGCCGATTTCCGCTATCTATGGCTGGCCCGTGCCAGCTCCGTCTTCGGGGATTCCTTATACAATCTGGCTATCAGCTGGCTCGTGTACTCGATGACCGGCTCCTCGCTCCAGGTGGGGCTGGTCATTGTCGCCAAGTTCCTGCCGGAAATGATACTCGGTTTATTCATTGGCGCCTGGGTAGACCGCTTGAACAAAAAGATTCTGATGCAGATCGCCGATGCCGCTCAGGCTCTGCTCACCGTAACCCTTGCTGTACTCATGCTCACCGGGCAGCTTCAGCTGCTGCATATCTATCTGATCACAGTCGGCTTATCGATTATGGGCAATCTGTTTGCTACCTCGCAGAGCTCCTTCCTGCCTGAGCTCATCGCGGATAAAACCTATCTCATCTCAGCCAATTCACTGCTGTCCGTTTCCCTGCAAATCACCCGTATTCTCGGAACAGTTGCGGGTGGAATATTGGTGGCCTCTATCGGAAATTCAGGGGCTGTGATTGTGGATGCGGTAACCTTTATCATCTCGCTTGCTCTGATCCAGCAAATTAAGCAACGCGGCAAGGCCGGGATGAATTCCCGTGCCGCCACCGGCTTGTCCATCTTCGCGGAAATCGGCGAGGGCTGGCAATGGCTGCGGGGACAAACGGCCATGCTCGTGCTTATCCTTCTCGGTACACTCAGCAATATTGCCTTAGGGCCAAGCAATGTGCTTCCCCCCATGCTGATCGGTGAGCTGCTGGAAGGCGGTTCCGGCGAGCTTGGTATTTTCAATGCAGCTATAGCTGTGGGGCTGCTTCTGGGCGGACTGTTCGTCGGCAGCAGGTCTCCCCGGAGAATTGGTGTCTGGTTCTCCTGCGGCCTTGGGGTTCAAGGCCTTGGCATGTGTGTGATCGCCTTATCTTCCGCTCTCTGGCCGGCTTGCTTCGGCAACTTGATCCTGGGCTTTGGCGTAACAGTCACGGTGATCCCGATGAGCACCTTGTTCCAGCTGCTGGTTCCGTCTCCGCTTCGGGGGCGTGTCAACAGCATCAGCTCCATGGCCTTTAACATCTCCATCCCGTTAACCTATGGCGGAGTAGGTATTCTGGCTGACAGAATCGGCGTGGAAGTATGCTTCGGTCTTGCCGCTGCCTTGTTCGCCGTTTGTCTGATCATCGGGCTGACCAATCATCATCTGCGCAGCCTCGACATCCAGGCTCCACAGTCGTCCCCATCACCTCAGACCAGTCAGTCGGTATAAGTAATCTACATATTTGCATCTCTTCGTGACCCGGTAACGCCGGTAAGTCCAGTCATGCCGGTAGGACCGGTAGAACCTGCCGGGCCAGGTTTTTATTTCATTCAAATATTTCGTTGATATACAGAACTCTCGTTCCGTTGTTCAGATAATAACCCCGGATGGATACCGAGAATCCCAAGTTCCTCGGTAAAATAAAGACTGCAACTCATTTACGAGTATACAGTCTTTATTTTAGCAGTAAGCTTCACCAGTTTTTTTCATAATCGATCTTAAGCTTCTACTTCAACAATGATATTAATAATCGAAGCGTCATGGTCTTTAATACGAAGGGGTACCGCGAAGGCGGAAATGAGTTTTTTATCAATTAACGGCGCTGGATTAATATCTTCATAAATTAGCATCGTCGGCTCTTTATACTTCTCATGGTCTAAAAAGGCATGGTGGACAAAAAATCCGGTTCTTTTGGCTTCCGTCATATTTTCAATGCTTAAGGTATCAATAGCTACGGCTTTGCAGTTTGGCAGCTTCGTCCGGATGTATTCAGCAGCTTGGGAGAGACGGCCGGGAAATGATTCGCGTATTGTTTGAAATCCGTATCCCTGTATTTCCAATAGCCCGTATTGAAGATTAGAATATCTGCTTCATGAAGCTCTTCGTACGCCTCAAGCATAGCGGTTGTAATGAAACCGTCAGCGCCCAGCGGGCAGTCAATCAATAGCGGGCTTCTGTAGATGAAGTCTTCAATTGGAACAGCATCTATGCCCTTACCGTTATTCAAATGATGCCACGGTGCATCAACATGGGTACCCGCATGAAGATAAATGGTTAATACACTTCCGTTCCATTCGTCTCCTTTACTCAAGCGCTCACGAGGATCTAATTTCACTTCTGGCAGCCCTGGAAAAACCGGCATTCCAGCACAAATCGGGTAACCGATTTCGACGTATTTTGAAATAATAACACTCTCCTGTAGTTTCTTTGGGCATAGTACAAGTTCACCCTGATTAACGTTAATCGGTTATTAAGTTCTAATAACACTTACTGGGCAGTCAGAATCAGCGGTCCGTCCGCCGTAATTGCGATCGTATGCTCATACTGCGCCGACAGCTTGCCGTCTGCTGTTCTTGCCGTCCAATCATCATCGTCAATCGTGATGCGGTACGTACCTTCGTTGATCATGGGTTCAATGGTAAATACCATGCCTTCCTTTAACCGGATGCCTTTGCCGGCTATGCCGATATGCTCGTAGCTCGGCTCTTCGTGCAGGCTCCGCCCGATCCCGTGCGCCAGCAGATCACTCACAACGGAATAACCGTTCGCTTCCGCGTGTTGTTGAATCGCCGATGTGATGTCGCCGAGCCGGCCTCCGGGAATCGCCCGGGCGATCCCCAGGTCCAGACATTCCTTCGTCACCTTCATTAATTGCTGCCCCTCCGGCCGGATGTTGCCCACCGCATAGCTCACGCACGAATCGCCGAACCATCCGCCGTATTCCGCGACGATGTCGAGCTTCAGCAAGTCTCCGTCCATGACCGCCCGATTCGAAGGAATGCCGTGTGCCACTACATCGTTAATCGAAATACAGGTTTCTGCGGGGAACCCGTTATAACCTTTCGTGAACTGCTTGCCGCCCAGCTTGGTAATGTGCCTGGCTACAAAGTCATTGATTTCTTGGGTGGTGATCCCAGGTTCGATCAGGCTGGCCACCGCGCGGTAGCAATCCGCCACGATTTGACCCGCCTGTTTCATTTCTTCGATTTCTCGGGGGGATTTTAGAATAATCATCTTTGGTTTATTCGCTCCTTATGCTTGCTAGAATTTCAGAAGCCGGGCGATATCCCCGGCCTCCTCGTGCAGCTTCCCGCGGCGAAGCGAAAGTGAGGCGCACCCGGTCATAGCGGCCAGCAGCATTTCCGCTCGCTGCAGCTTATCCGGTGATTCCGCTGCGTTTCCGCCGGAAGCGGCAGCCCCCTCCGCCGCGCTCCCGGTTTCCAGCAGTGCGGCAAACGGTGTAAGCACCTCCTGGCGGAAAGCGTTCGAGAGCGGGGAAGAACGCCCTTCAGGCAGCGAGGCAAAACCCTCACCCGCCAGCTTATAAAGCAGGTATACGGAGTGGTCCTCCGCCCAAAGCTGCAGCAGCCGGATGCTGGCGGTGGCGGGGTCAAACTCTACGGCACCGGCCGTTTCACCGCTGCCGCTTAAGGAATCCGGGGCTCCCGTGCCCACGGTGTCTGCCACAGCAGCCAACCCCATATGTCTGCCCGCCGTTGACTGCATTGAAGTCGAATCGCGTAGGACCTCCAATGGGATTATGCCCGGTGCCTCCCGCTGGGCACCCATCCATCCCCCGGCCCGGTCCAGTGCGTCCCATAGCAGATCGTTGAGCAAATCGCCTTTATTGCTGTAATAGTGATATACCGTACCATACCCGAGTCCCGCCTGCGCGGCCACATCGCGGATCTCCAGTAATGGTCCTTTATCCAAAAACACATCGGCTGCGGCTTTGCGGATCTGCGCCAGCCGGCGCAGCCGGATATCCTCATTTTGTTCCTTCGTGCGTGGAGTCATCTCGTCCGTTCACCTCTTTATTATTGACCTGCTGTTATGTCAATATAAAACATCGGCACGGGAATAACAAGTATCTTTTTGAAGTTGGCTATACATATGAAGTATGATTAGTGAAGGAGTCCGTCGCGATATACCTATGAACGGGAGGCATTCTAATCATGAGTGATGAGAAGAACATAGCTTACATTCCAGAGGTCCATTCGCTGGGTATTTCGGTAATTACTGCGATTCATTCCGGCGATATCCCGTTGCTGAAGTTGCTGCTTGAAGAGAATCCCGGGTTGGCCGCCTCAAGAATTGTAAGGAACGGAGAATTGCGTTCTATGCTGCATATTGCAACTGATTGGCCCGGACATTTCCCTAACAATACAGTGACAATTGCACTGTTGATTGATGCCGGTGCTGAGGTGAATGCCCGGTTTACTGGACCGCACAGCGAGACCCCGCTTCATTGGGCTGCAAGCTGCAATGATGTCGAAGTGCTTGACCTCCTTCTCGATGCCGGTGCTGACATCGAGGCTTCCGGTGCCGTCATAGCCGGCGGAACGCCGCTCGACGACGCAGTGGCATTCGCGCAATGGCGGGCAGCACATAGATTAATTGAGCGTGGAGCCAAAGCTTCTCTCTGGCATGCAGCCGCGTTGGGTCTGGTAGATGCTATGAAAGCTCATTTTGCCGGAGACCCGCTCTCACAGCAATACCCTTGGGGAGCTGGACACTCATCGCCTCCGGACGAGGTGAACGTCGCTTTCTGGTGCGCTTGCCACGGCGGACAACGACACGCAGCCGAATACCTGCTCGGCCACAAGGCGGATATAAACTGGCCTTCTGTGTGGGACGGCCTCACTCCCTTGGATGCTGCTCAGCGCAGTGCCTCCCCTGATCTGGTACAGTGGTTGCGCGGACTGGGTGCTAAATCCGCTACCGGACTTCTTTAATGTTTCTCCGCCAAGCTTCTGTATTCAGCTCATTATTCATGACTGCAGCCACAAATGAGCCGGCCGAAGCCGAAGCAATTGCCTGATGCATCATAGATGCTGCATCCCCGGCGCTATAAATGCCCGGGATATTTGTTTGTCCGGATTCATTAACGGCGAGTACTCCTGTTTCTGTGAATTCGCATCCGATGGTGCGTGGAAGGTCAGAGCCCATCGCCAGCTCAGGTTTGAAAAAGATTCCCCTGGCTGGAATCACCGTCCCGTCTTCCAATACAACTTGTTGAACGATACCATCCTTCGAGTCGATATGCCGGATCGGTGAATCGAACAAGGGAATATCATTGTGCTGGAACTCCTGGCGCTGAGCCTCGGTCAGTTCATCCGGACCATTCGTACAAACCGTAAGCCGGCTTGTCCATCCGGAAACAACCGGAGCGAAATGCATTAGGACTGTTCCTTTCGATATGACGACAAGCGGCTGATCCCTTAATTCCCAGCCGTCACAATACGGGCAGACGAAAGCACTTTTTCCGTATACCTCCTTAAGGCCCGGAATAGAAAACGGCTGATCCTTCATGCCGATAGCGAATAATATTTTTTTACTTGTTATCATTTGTCCTTCCATCGTGCTCAATTCAAACTGACCGTTGGTGCCTGCGATCGATATCACTGTATCCGCTACGAATGATGCCGTGGGATAGGCCAGAATCTCTTCTTGTGCGATTCGCCGGAACTCCTTCGGAGTGATCCCATCACGGGTAATAAACCCGTGAACCGCGCCAGTTACAGCATTGCGTGGACGCCCCTCATCAATCACCGCTACCTTTTTCTTCGCCCTCGCCAATACCAAAGCGGCATTCAGACCCGCCGGTCCGCCGCCGATAATTGCCACATCAACATATTGTTTCTCCATAATGAATAGCCTCCTTCATAGATTCGAAATGTCTACAATTATACCGCAAGAAGCCTGGGACTTCTTGTTTGACCCGATAAAACAGATATCAAAGAGCTTCTTTGTCCACAATAGATGGTTTATTACTATTTTGCAATGATTATTTTTAAATTAATATTATCTTTCAGTGGTGGTATCAGCTCCGATTGGCCGCTTGGATCAGTCCGGCAAGGTATTGCTTCTGCTCTCCCTCAGCTTTGTCAGCAAGCTTCTGCAGCTTGTTCTTCCCGCCCCAGATCAGGTAGACAAGATGTTCCACCTGGTAGTAATGCAGGCCGTGTACCTGATCGAGCAGCAGTCTAAGCAGTCCCACATTCTCCAACTCTCGCGTCATCTTCAGCTTTAATGAATCTGTACAGTACAGCATACACGTCAACAGCACGGGAAGCATCTCTTTGTTAATGCCGTTTTGTTCGATTAACGCAGCTGTGAATCTATTCTGGACAGACTGATGTTCAACATCTACCTTCTCCATATATTGAAGGACCAGCGGGAAATATGCCTGATCTGTGAGACCCAGTCCAAAGACCGCATAGCTGCCCGGCATGCAGCATTTCTCCGCTTCTGCATCCGTATACCATTCGAAGGTTTCCATCGCTGCGATGGCATATTCTTCAAGCAACGGGTGTATCTTCGGGTATTCAAGCGCATTCGCAAAGAAACGGTGCGTGCCCGTTTTGGCGAGTCCTTTGAGCGGCAGCCAGTGCTTAACTGAGGAGGTTAGCTTGATCTGATAGCTTTTTGGAAAGCCCGACTTCAGCAGATTCGTCAGATACCGGAGCGCAAACGCATAACTCTCCTCTGACTCCTGATTAATACGGATGCGTACCTCGGCAAATACATCATTAGCGCTACATTCCACCTGATCATTGCGTAATCTCGTAACCTCTTCAGCAAAGGCACCGCTGCCATAATTAATTAGCCGTGCAGCCTGGACACTGCCGAGTTCGAGCGCGCATTGCAGGAAGGCAAGCCCCGTACTTCTGCTGTAGGAAGGCTCATATTTAAGGATGCAAACTGCAGCATAGATCACGAGCCCAACCGTTTCTTGCCCGGCATTTTCCAGCACAGCATCGTTCCTCTTCGTAAATCCCATCTGCCACTGGGTTCCTGTGTTCTCGAAATAACGCGGCAACCAATGATCTTCTACCCAGTTCCTGAGCGCTACAGTGATAGTATTGCGATGCTCAGCCAGATGCTTGTTCCCCTTGTTCAGCACTTGTATCTTGTCATACACAGCGGTGATTCTGCCGGAATCCAAGACGGGATACAGTCCTTCATCCAGGAGATGCCGGGCCAGGAAAAAAGTTTCCAGCGGCTTGGTCGGATATTTGCCGGCATCTAGCTTGTTTAAGGTATAGAGGCGGATCTGTTCCAGCAGTTGTTGCTTCTTCGCCTCATCTACATATTCAAGAATGTGCACATGGACAACACCTTCATTCACCTTGAATTTCCCGTCAAACCTGAACCGGTAATCCAGGACTGCCGGCGGCAATGCATTTAATTTGTTCTGCATATACGAAGCAAGCTCAGGGATGATCTGCTCCCGCACTTGTACCTCTTTCAGCTGCTCAGGGGTAGTCTGCTTGCTTTTACCCGGTTCGTTTAAATCAAGCAAATTATCTGTCACATCCACTCTGCCATCCGCATATTCGAGGAGAGCATACCCGTGAATGCCTGCCTGCAGGGTGGTCCGTTTTACAATTTTCTCTGTTTCTTTATCACTGATATAGATGAGCCACTTGTCTATTTCCATTTTCATTTCTTCAAGAATTGCTTCCAGCGTATAATCCATGTCTATTACATGCTCCTTTACACAGCGATATCGGCAGTGAAGTTGTTCATGCCCACTCTAAAATTATGTACATTAAATATTACCGTATCTTGATTTACCGTTCAAATCGGTTGGGGGTATCTGTCTGATGATCAATCGTTAATTGATACCGGAAATGATTATGTTTCTTAAAATGATATCTGTAATTTTCAAGGTAAATCCTTTAATTACCATACTTCCATATAAAGTATTTTATGATAATATCATCTATAGTTCTTTCGGCCGAGAGCTCAATGCTTATGAAGGGTTTGAGAAAAGTGAAAAAAATAAAATTGAGATCGCTTTCAGTATTTTTTTGTTCGATTATCTCTGCTTCACTTTTTACAGCAAGTGTATACGCCGCTTCTGGCATTAGCATTCATGACGTAAGTGCCCAGAAACAACAGAGAGGTTATTTATGCTGGGCGGCCGTATCCAGTATGGCAGGACAATACTTAGGGAAATCCAATGCGACTCAGTATAACATAGTAACAGCCGCTAAAGGATTATACATGGACACTGCCGGATCTGTATACGATGCCCAAAAAGGTCTTGCAGCATATGGTGTAAGTTCGACTGCACTTGTAACTGTGCCAACTTACGACAATATAACGAGTAACATCAATGGTAACTCTAATCTTCTCGCATTTATGAGTAAAACGGGAGCAACGCTTGGTCATGCCTTTTTGATTAAAGGTTACTACTATAACACTGATACCAGCACTCAGAACTTATACTATATTGATCCAGCAGATGCTTCCAGTAATATTCAAAGCTTCTCAACTTTCAAGAGCAATTCTATCTATACTTGGGTCAATACAGTAAACAATATAAAAGTGAATTAACTGTAAAATAATCACTATCAATTAAGGAGGGTTTTTATTGAAAATTCGCGCCATTATATTAACTATTTTATTTGCTCTATTCACATTGGGAAATGTTGTGTATGCAGATTCAAGTCTGGAGACAGCTGGGGCAGATATCAAAGGGGCGATCGCTAGGGAATATACAGAGTATTATGCTGATACTCTTGAAGCCCAGAAGACTAGCTTTCACGGCAGCGACAAAGCAAGCTTTCATGAAGCAACTTTGGGAGAAGGAGTTGCCTATTATCAAGTGAATGTCCACGGAGATTCACTTTCACATGAATTGACTGGTTATAAATTCCCGCTTTATTTAGAGGGAACTCAGGTTGCGGTGGTCGATGCCACTTTTGAATCAGGTGCCTGGAAAATTTTCAACATCAGTAACCATGATGATTTTGACAGTGCAATTAAACGGATCGAAGCTGAGTATGCTGGAAACGGTAAATTCGAGCTTATTGATGATAAACGTTATAATCTAAATTATGTCTATACTAATAGTACGATTAATGAGGAATATATCAATTTAACAAATGATGAGAGTATAAGTCCTGCAGAGATCCTGAATATTATCAGCGAGTCTGTGGATTCTCTTAATAATTTGAATCGAAATTCAAATGACGGAGTGATTTTAGTCGGTGGCGGCCCCAATGTCTCTCCTTCTGACAATCAGACCTCTTTGCTTCTGCCAATTATTTTATTCGGATTATCTCTTGCCTTTGCTGTTCCACTAATAGCCATACCGACTCAAAGAAGAAGAGCCTCAGGCACATTAGAATGAGAATGGTCCGAATATAATGAGACGAAAAGGATGGGTATTCCCTCTTCTATGCCTTGTGCTGATAACAATGATAGGATGCAACAATGAAGATTCCGCGGCGGGAAAGACCGACGAACAAATCGCCGCCGATTATCTTCAAGCTCTTGGTTACACAATTGTTGCGGATGAAGGAGAGGTCGCAAAATATACCTTGGAGCAGAATATGCTTGAAAACCTGGATTATATGCTGCTCTGGGCAGTTCAGGAGAAAGAACCTTCTGCCTATTTCGGGAAAGAAATCGTCTCTTATGATTTTCTTGTAAAGGATCATCCGCTGGAAAAGTTGTTTAGCCCGGAAGATTACTTTATTTCTGTGGTTGTCATGCTTGTAGACGGTGATGTTATAGGCGGAACCTCCGGTCCAAGAAGTAAAATCAAAAATCTAATCATGGCGGGCGGAGAGTATTCAATAGATGGAAAAACATTGAACGAGATAAAAGGAACCGATTATCCGCAATGGCTGGACTATTGGAAGAAAACTTACGGTAAGCGAACGGAGTGACCTGAAAGACCTGAAAGACCTGAAAGACCTGAAAGACCTGAAAGACCTGAAAGACCGCCGCTTCAATTAGAAGCGGCGGTCTTTTGTTTACCATTATTTTTTTTGAAAACTGTTCTTTAAAAAGGACTGCAAAGCCGTTTCTACTTGCGTGTCTTAAATCTCTTCGAGAGCACGAAACCAAGGATGATCAGACCCATTCCGGCTAGGTACATGCCTATCGGACTTTCTTCACCGGTCTGAGGCAGCTTACCCGGCAGACCGCCTTGATTCGTTGGTTCATTTTGTGAAGGTTCATCTATTGTTCCTTTAGGCACTTCATCTACCACTACTTCGATCTCGATCTCCTGGTCCTCTCCATTATCGCTAACGATAATAGTGAACTTGTCTTTTCCGGTATAGCCAGGGTCAGGTGTGTACTTCCATTTCCCGTCTGGTGTAATCACGACGGTTCCATGTTCAGGCTCATCACCAAGGCTAGGAATTCCCCCAAGCGGGATTTCACCCTCGACCGGAATGTCCTCTATTGTGTTGACAGCTGTTGGCTGTGGACTTGGAGGACTGCTAATTACAGGTGTTGCTGTCGGTGCATTTGTCGGTTCACTTGTAGGTTCTGGTGAAGCCGATGGTGAAACTGATGGTGTCACCGTTGGAACAACTGTTGGACCCGGAGTGACTATGACTCCTGGTATTGAAGGAGTTGTTGGCGTTGATGACGGCGTTGACGGCACATATGGTGTTGCTGTTGGCGCCGTTGGTTCTGTTGGAGCTGGCGTTGCTGTTGGTGCAACAGTCGGCGTTGCTGTTGGCACTGGTGTAGGTGCAACAGTCGGTGTTGTCGTTGGTACTGGTGTTGGCGCAACAGTCGGTGTTGTTGTTGGTACTGCTGTTGGCGCTACTGTTGGTGTTACGGTTGGCACTGGTGTTGGCGCAACAGTCGGCGTTGTTGTTGGCACTGGTGTTGGCGCAACAGTCGGCGTTGTTGTTGGCACTGGTGTTGGCGCAACAGTCGGCGTTGCCGTCGGTGTTGCTGTTGGTGATGATGTTGGCGCTACTGTTGGTGTTGCTGTCGGCGATGGTGTCGGTGCCACTGTTGGCGATGGTGTTGGCGCAACAGTCGGCGTTGCCGTCGGTGATGGTGTTGGCGTTGCTGTTGGCGATGGTGTTGCTGTTGGTGATGGTGTTGGCGCTACTGTTGGTGTCGCTGTCGGCGATGGTGTTGGCGCAACAGTCGGTGTCGGTGTGGCCGATGGCGATGGTGTTGGCGTCGCTGATGTTTTGTTTTTTATTTGCAGATCTATGGCTGTAGTTGAATTAATTTTAACTGCATGAGGTGTCGTATCTAACAGATAACCTGCAGGTGCAATTTTTTCAACTACTGCATAATCTCCGCCGAGCAGTTTTGTGAATTCAAGCTTGCCTTCTTCATCTGTTACTCCCTCATTAATCCAAATCTGCTCATTGCCGATGACGCGGAATAAGTCAAATGCAGCTCCTTCGAGCGTCTTGTTCTGATTATTCGCATCAATCTTTTCAATGTTGAGCGTGCCTCTGACACCGCTGCCTGTGCCTGAACCGCTGGAGAGCTGAACTTTAACTTCAGAATTGGTATCTTTGGTAACCTCTTTCACATTCTTACCTGTGAGACCTACCTCGTTGCTGACTGTTTCATTATTTTGTGCAGTGATCACAGATTGGTACTGAAGAATGTAAGCTTCCGAGATTTCTTTGGTAAACTTCAGTACGAAGCTTTCTTTGCCTTCACTGTCCTTCAAGAAGTTCAGTGTATAATCTGTGCCGCGTATCAATTCCTCGCTGGCGGGTGTTATTGTCCCGTTTTCTGCAACATTTGTCTTATAGAGGTGATAAGTGTTAGTAAGCAGAATTTGATTCTCACTCGGAGTATCTGTTACTAAAGCGTCCTTCACAACGGATTGATTACGGTTGATATACACCGTCCAGTCAATCTTATTGTTGTTTTGTGCGCCTGTCTTGGCGATATATTCGCCTCCATTAGGAATGTTGACCGAAGCATTCAGGTCTGCGGATTCCTTGGTCGTACCATCAAATAGTACTGCTGTATTATCGACAGTCTTTACGTCAATAACCTTATCAGCGAAAGTAGTCTTAAAGGTAACGTAAAATGCATAATTGATCGTTTTGTTAAAGCTTACCTCAAGCTTCCCGTCGTTCAGAGTTACGTTGTAGTCCTTTTCATCGACGTTTACGTCCTCTGAAGGGTTACCATTTGAGCCATAGATCCATTTGAATACCTTAACGGAATCCAGATCCACAACTTGACCGCTGGTAATCGTGTCCACCAATTTAGCATTAGTCAGGGTTTTCATATTATAGTTGGCCCCGACATTCCAGGTAATCTCTTTGTTGATGGCATCGTACGATCCGTTTTTGAGTCCGTTATTCTTCACTTCTGCTCTTGGATCGAATGTTGATGTTGTCTTGATGGTCCGACTCTGACCATTCTCCACCCATTCCAGCAATGCCTGATTGACAAACTGGTTTTTATCCTCCGCCAACCAATCAAAGTTAAACTTAGTGAGGTATGTGATGGTATACGGTTCAGAGATCGGAGCTTTAAAAGTAATCGTGAACCCGTCGTTCACCGCCACAGGATCATGTTCGGTATAAACAACCTCAGTGGCGACTGCGGGACCTCCAGCGACCGGTTTAATCGTAATGCTTCCCGTTACCAGCTTGAGTCCTGCGTTAACGAAGGTATCCGTTACTTTCAGATTTTCCATCGTCTTTGAATCTTTGTTGATCGTAATTGTCCAACGTACTGTCTTGTTCAGATAATCTTTTTCGCTGTTACCCTTGACCAATATTTGTTGGGTGATATTCTGGGAAGCTGAGTCCGAATGTTCGCCGTAAGTCACTGTATTAGTGACCTTGCCATTTTCAAAAACACGTTCCGGCGCTTTAGTTTTGTATTCGATGCGGTAAGCAGAATCAATATCATCATTGAATTTGAGTTCAAAATGATATTTACCATCTACCACTGAATCTGTAACCGTGTATTTATTATCCGGAAGAGGCTGGGCATCTTTGCCCCCTTTACCATCGGCCGCAATAGTCACCGGGTACACCTTCAGCGAATCTGGAATGAGTTCCTGTTTGAGGTCAATGGTATCCTTCAGAACCGCGTCGTTTGCCGAAATAAACTTTTCATTGTAATTGAATTCAATTGCCCAGCCAAGAGTCTGGGTTGCAGGATCGTAGCCGTTTGTTACTTTGGTAAGCGGCTTGCCCCGTCCTACGGTTACGGTAGTCTTCGATTCTTTAGATAAACCGTTGTCTCCCGTAAAAATAGCTGTATTCTCATAGCTGACCGCATCCTCACCACTGGCTGTAATATCGGTGGTGAATTCTACACGATACGCCTTGGTGATCGGGCTCTGTTTAAATTTTAATTCCAGCTTCGCCGGTGTGGACCCGGAGGCATCATAACTGCTACCCGGAACAATGTCACCTGCTATAACTGTACCGTCCAGCTTCACTTCAAGTTCACGGACAACAATGGAGCTTGTATCAAGCGTCAACCCGTCCGGAATCTCATCGGTAACGGCAGCGTTGACCACACTTTCCAAGACCTTGTTGACATCGACGGTCCAGCCGATTTGCGTCGGATTGTAGAATTGAGGCAATGGAGTACCTTTCTTCTCTACAGTTGAACTGACGTTAGGCTTGAAATGAAGTTCAATTACCTGGGTACCGCCATTGATCGGGAACTCCACAAGCTGTGTGGTCGACCCGCTTATTTTTTTGGAGCTAAGCAGTGAACGGACAGTAAAGGTCCCCTGCACTTGATCATATTGTTCAATAAATTCATTAAACGTAAAGACAACATGATTATTACCTTTATCGACATGATAGGTGCCTACTGTATCTCCACCAAATAGAAGATCCCCATCCAAATCACTATAAAGCTCAAACGGATCGGGTATATTAAATTCAAAAGTGGAGCCTGCTTCATAACCGTGCCCGTCTGCTAATGACCACGTGTAATTCAGCTCGGAATAGGAATCCAGCTGATATACATTTCCGGTGACTGTCTCTGAGTAGTGCTCATCCGTATACACGGCCAGAGAAACGCTGGTGATCAAATTTTCCGTAATTTTACTGGGTTCTGCATGAGCACGTTCAGTGAAAGAGCCAAAGCTTGTTGTCCATTGGGTAACCAATAGAATAAGTACGAGCCAAATGCTAATCTTTTTCATTTTCATTGATGAATACTTCCTCCTTTTTCGTCATCGATTGTGTTTGAAGCTTCATGCCATTGCCTGCGCAACTTGTGGGAGAACTGCGCCGACAGCAGTTTAAGTAACTGTAAACCTGACATATGAACAATTTCTGAACAGCTTCCGGATTTGCGTGTGAAAAAACAAAATAACCCGCCAAGCATAAGGCTCGGCAGGTATTTGGTACTTGTATACGGCTTATCCCTTTTACTTAGTCACGGGTTACAAAGTGCTCCACCCCATCTGCTAAATTCGAGATTTTATTCTTAAGAAACTCAGGGTAAACCTTATAGTCCAGTAATTCGTTGATATCAACCCACTGGAATATCAATCTGGATTCATCCGTTTGAATTTTACCCTCATGAAGCAAAACTCCGACGCTCCGGAAATTATGAATTCGATTCTCTTCTACAAATAACCAATCTCTGTTATTCATGCTCAAACACCACCAATCTCTAAATTTTAACCTTTTCAAACTTCGTAGTACCTTGCCCCAGCTATTCCCCACTTCTCAGACCCGCCCGGTACTCACTAGGCGGCATGCCGGTGTGCTTGCGGAATTGCTTGGAGAAATACAGCGCATCATTGAAGCCCACGGACGAAGCCACCTGCTCAATGGTCAGGGGAGACCCGAGTAGTTGTCTGGCCTTGTCCATCCGCTTTTTGAGCAGAAACTGTTTGGGCGAGAAGCCGGTTCGCTGCTTGAAGGCTTTGGACAGATGCACCCGGTGGTAGCCGAGTGAGGATGCCAGGTGATCAATACTAATCTGCTGGTGGAACTGCAGCGAAATCCAGCGGATAGCCTGGTCAATCTGCCGGTCAATAATCTCGGGCATTTCGGCAGGGTGCAGGGGCAGCGCGCTTAAATTACCCAGCCCGAATTGATGAAGCAGCAGCCGTGCCCAGCCTGAAGCCTCCAGACTCTCCAGCCGCGGGTAAGCAGACTGCTGGAAGGCATGCCGGATACGTTCGTACAAGCTGTGAAGCTCTGTGACATTACCGGAATGCATGAAGGGCTGTTCCCTTGTAATGCCTACAGCCGATAGAAGTTCTTGAACGCCTATCCCCTGTAAGGCTACCCACGCATAATGCCATGGGATATCCCCATCTGCCTGATAACTGAAGAGCGCACCCGGGAAAATAACGAAGGTGTCCCCACTCCTGCACTCGGCAGAGAACGTCCCGCTTTGAAACAGGCCCTCCCCTTCCAGGACAGTATGTATCAAATAAAAATCGTGAACGGAAGGTCCAATTTTATGGCCGGGATAAGGCCTTGCCTCCCCGCTGAACAGGACAGACAGATCCTGCTCCTCAGGTGTAAGATTAATCCCTAAAGTGAAATCATAATGGTCCGGATTCATATGCAACATTCCTCCATATTCATCTTGTCTTTCTCCATAGTCGTGCCTTCGGTTCTATTCTATAGTGATTATAGAAGAAAACAGCGGAAAAAGCTTCTAAACCAACGATTATCATTCGGATTAAGATTCATATTCCCAAATGAATGAAGCGTATTCCGCAACTTACAGGAGGCTAATGTCTAATGTCCAAAATTACATTTATCGGTGCCGGCAGCACGGTTTTTGCCAAAAACGTCCTGGGGGATATCATGGCTACACCTGCCCTGCAGGGGTTCGAGCTTGCCTTGTATGATATTGACCTTCAGCGGCTCAAAGACTCCGAGAATATGCTCACGAATCTGAAGAACAGCGGCGGCAGCACCTGTACCATCATCGCCTATACCGACCGCAAAGAAGCGCTGCGCGGCGCCAAATATGTAATCAATGCCATTCAGGTCGGGGGATATGATCCATGCACCATTACAGATTTTGAAATTCCGAAGAAATACGGCTTGCGTCAGACTATTGCGGACACTGCAGGCATCGGAGGATTATTCCGCAATTTGCGCACGATTCCGGTCATGCTCGATTTCGCTGCGGATATTCGTGAGGTCTGTCCGGATGCGCTGTTCCTGAACTACACGAACCCGATGGCCGTTCTAACGAATGTGATGAACACTTACGGCGGAGTGAATACGGTGGGATTATGCCACAGCGTGCAGCAATGTATCCCCGGATTATTCAGTCACCTCGGGATAGAACAGGAAGGTGTACAGGCGACGATTGCCGGTATCAACCACATGGCCTGGCTGCTCAAGGTTACCAAGGACGGCAAGGACTTGTACCCGGAGATCAAACGCCTCGCTGCAGAGAAGCAGCTTGAGCCTCACGGTGATATGGTCCGCTATGAGATGATGCTGAAATTCGGCTATTACATTACAGAATCCTCCGAGCATAATGCCGAATACCATCCGTATTTCATCAAAAGAAATTATCCCGAGCTGATTGAGCGGTTCCAGATCCCTCTAGACGAATATCCGCGCCGCTGTGTAGAACAGATTAGTCGCTGGGAACAGATGCGTGAGGAGCTGGTGAATAATCAGGGGCTTGCGCATGAACGTTCACATGAATACGCCTCTTATATTCTGGAAGCGATGGAGACTAATGTGCCGTTTAAGATCGGCGGCAACGTTATGAACACAGGACTGATTCCTAATCTGCCCAAAGAAGCCTGTGTCGAGGTCCCTTGTCTGGTTGACCGCAGTGGAGTAACTCCGACCTACGTAGGCGATTTGCCTCCGCAATGTGCCGCACTGAACCGGACGAATATCAATACACAACTGCTAACGATTGAGGCCGCCATGACACGCAAGAAAGAGCATATCTACCATGCAGCCATGCTGGATCCGCATACTTCAGCAGAGCTATCGATGGATGATATCATTAATATGTGTGATGAGCTGATCGCTGCCCACGGTGACTGGCTGCCTGACTATCAATAAAAGGTGAAATTTGTTTTATCGCTATAAGCAAAGAAGCCCCCCTATAGGACGCTATAGGAGAGGCTTCTTTGCTTATGATGAATTTTAGTTCAACGACTCCATTCGCTCAGGCTGTCTGGATTGAAATCTAACTCCTTGCCGCTTTGATTAATCACATATACTCTCTCCGGCGGACTTTCCAGGCTTCTACCCGTAAGTACAAGCTGGCGCCCTCCTTCAATGGGATAATTCCTTATATATAATCCTGAACCGGTATCTTCAAAAGAATATTTGTTCAAATCGCTCCAATCCAATGTGTTGCCCTTTTCCGATAAATCCGTTAATTCATCTAATGAAATATAACCGTCCAGCCCTCCTTCCTGGTTGTTTTGGCATGCTGAACCAATCATTAGAACGAATAAGACAATCATTGATAACTTCAAATATTTAGCTAGTCTCATATACACCCCTCTCTCCAGAATGCCATTATCCAGCTGGTGATCTATAGGGGTAAATATACCATAATATAGAAGTCAACACTAAGTCTGCAATAACAATCTCCTAGCTCTTAATAATCTCAATAATCTTCCGCTGGGCATCTATCGCTTCGGGGATGGGCATGATCACAAACACATGGTTCATTTTGGGATATACAAAGGTATTGATTTCAATTCCCTGCCCGGTTAGCTTGTCATCCAGTTTCATGGCATCGGGATATAGCCCTTCGTGCGTTCCGATAAAGTGAGTGATTCTTCCGAGGCCTTCAAAGTCCCCGTAGATGGGACTGATTATAGGATCGCTTAAGCTTTTATCATCCGCCCAGATCCTTGTAATGACTTCCATTCCACCCACCGACAGCATCGGGTCCTTCTTTTCATATTCAGGAATAAGCGGGTTAGTAAGCCCCATATCCACACAGGCAGACAATAGAATGATGTCCTTGGGCTGGGGAATATCATTCATTTGGAGCAGATGGGCCAGACCCAGTGAGATGTTTCCGCCTGCTGAATCGCCCATAATCGTCAATTGTTCCGGACTTTGAACGGTTCCCAGAATATCTTTATACAGGTTAAGGAGCTTCGGATAGGTATTCTTATAATTAAAGTTAGGAATTTTAGGATAAATAGGGGCAATTATTTTCGCATTAAGCGACTGTGCCATTCTATCCATGAACATCCAGTGAAAGCTTAAAGGCTGGTTGACCCAAGCACCGCCATGGATATAGAGAATTACTTTTTGCGTCAAGGATTGTTGGTCATTTATTGTAAAAACCTTAATTCCCTCAAACACTTCCTCCGTAATTCCGCTGATGAATTTAACATCAGCAATTATATAGGGTTTACTGTTTTCTAGGCCTACCCGTTTTACAAACTGGGTCGTGTTTTCAATACTTGAAAAGCCTTTTTTTGTGTTTCGTAAAGCTAAATACTTCTCAAACAGAAAACTCTTAGTTGAACGTTTTTTTGTATATACTTGTACACTCATCGTTCCCCCTCCTGTCATGCTGAATGATTACTGTATTTGCATTATAAGGGTTGATGTATACTTCAAGGTCAAGAAAAATTCTATTTGGATTCGACATTAGCAAAATCCTAAGAATAATTAAACATAACGTTGATTCCATGCGCAAAAAAGGCGACACCTAATGAATCCGTTATCGCCTTTTTGAATTGGGCAGAGCGGAGATCCAGTGCTGGAGTTGACTTTTAATCATGGCGAATAGTTTCTTGCCGAGTTGATTGGCGATTTCGTTCATCAATTCCACCAGTTGTTGTAAAGCAAGGGCCCAGTCCAAAGTGCCGACTTCATCACAAAGCAAATAAAACAGTCCGCCGAGCGTCCGTTGATCGGTACTTTGCCGATGCTGCCAGACCAGCAGAATATAGCGGGAAAAGACAATCGTTGTATGGCTAATTAGCAAACCGTAGGAGCGACCTTGAAACTCTTTTGCAGACGTAACAAGGATTTAGCGCATTTAAAAAAGACTTCGATGTCCCAGCGAAGAGCGTAGATTTTAATCATTTCCGGTGCCGTTAGCGTCAGATCCGTCGATAGAATAGCTAGCCACTCGTTTTTTACCATACCAATGATATGAAGATCTCAGTCTACAATCCGCCCGATTAGGGGGGCATGCGTGAACCAGATATCCATAAGTTCGTAAGCTGCAGAAACCCCGGAATCGATGGCCCGATCCAGCAGTTCGGAAACCAGATGTGGGGCAGAAAGTAATGCTTCCTTCCGGCGTTTGTACCCGCAGGAGCACTTGTCGATTCCCGGATTCATGCCGGTAAGTCCGGCCTTTATGGAACTCAGCAAAGCGAAGTCCAAAGGGAGAAACGTATGGCCGTCCGACCAGCCCAAAGTCAGCATACGAAACCCTTTATAGTAAGCACCCGTCGCGTGATCCTTGAAACGAGCCAACAATTCTACAGTTTTGCTCCGATTTCGTTCAAACATGGAATCGTCCACAATGAACACGGAGGTTCTCGTGACGGAAGTCAGGGTTTCGACCCGCTACACAGTGTCACTGCTGAGCGAAGTCAAGAAGCGCCGCCAAGCGAAGCCGCTATGATTGAGAAACCGATAGACCGTATCTTTGCCAGGAAAGATTTCACCTTTGGCACTTTCCAGCAGGCGAAACCAGTTTTTCTGATGGAAGAGTAGCACGAAAACGAGCAGGAACAGATGGGAACAGGTATAGCCGAAAGCCTTTTTGAATCCTGATTTTCTCAGGTGCTTCAGTACACCGAGCTCCTGAAAAGCAGGCCTCATTTCAGGCGGGAGTTGATCTAGAGACAGCTTTTGCTTTATCATGGGTAGGACACATTTTCTGTGGTTTAGTGGAAGCTTCGACACTCTCACTTTACCAAATGAATTAGTGTTTTTCTATGGTGGCAAGACCCTTACTTAAACATGCTCCACCTTAACCCCAGTATGGGGTCAACTCGATTTTGACTCTGCGAAAATTGAGTCAGATAGACTTAAATGTGAAGGTGGTCGAAAATAGCTTGAAGAAAACGTTTAGAACGCTTAGTATACGTTCGCTGCAGCAACTCTTGGCCTAAGCTTGTCTTTATTGACGAATGACTATAGTGCAGTTGATCAAGCCAGACGCTCATGGTCGATGGTAATGTTATGCGGTACATTGATTTTTAATCGAGGATATAACTATCTGAAAAGTAAAAATAAGCAAGCGAATATAATGACATTTACAGGGGCGCTGATTTTGGTCTTTGTTCTTGTTAAATTCCTCTTTTAAGAGCGAGAACAATGTAATCAAGGCCGGCTTGAGTTAATCCACTTTCGGTTAGCATAACGGGCTTGGTGAATATGCTTTAATACAATAGTAATATCTCTCTGATCCATCCCTAGCTCCTGAAAACGAGATTCTTTTTCTGCTCCAAGCAATTTCAAAATTTGATACACAGGGTCAGCGCTTATCAATCCGTGCAACATCCTTCCTGTAATTTCTATGGGGATAGCATATTCCCACTTTGGCTTTTTGGTGACCATCTGTAATATTCATTATATTCTCTGAAAGTTGCCTAGCACGTACATTCGCTTCCCTTAATAGGATGTTATGAAGTGAAGAATCCTAAGGAGGCTGGTAACGGATGCAGAAGAAGAATCCTAAATTGGTGAAGAAAGTACTGTACTCCACACGGGCGCAGAGACATGTGCATGAATTTGAGGGGAGTACAAAACTGGCTGAAGCAGGTGCAGACCGCCATAACCATCGCTTCGCAGGCGTGACCGGGCAAGCCATCCGGGTAGGAAGCAGTCATGTTCATGAAATTGATCTCAACAAAACTGATTTTCTGAACCATTTTCATAATCTGAAAAAGATTAGAACAGGACCGGCTATTCCAGTGGGGAATGGTAAACATGTACACTTTGTAATGGGCCAAACGACAGTAAACGATGGTCATAGACATCCATTTAATTTTGCGACATTGATTGACTCCCCTCTTGTTTAAATAAAGTAAGACTATATTACCCATGAGAAAGTGTACTCGTTTGAATTCGGTTATATAAAATAGCCTAATAAACCATCTCCAGCCATCAGTCTGTGTGCTTTTGCCCACAAATAAAGATACTCCATCAAACATATTGTCTGATGGAGTATCTTTTGTGATAGGGCTATTTGCTGAATAAATGTTCAGCATCATCAAGCGCCATGCTTTGGCCAATGGAGGAGTAATCGAGCCATTTTTGTCCATCCAAGAGGTAGACATGATTGTTTTTAACAGCTTTTAGATTTTGCCATACCGGATTCTTCTCCAGCTCTTCGAAGTTCCCCTTAGCTTCTTTACCCGTGCTGATGATTAGGAAATGGCATTTATATTCGAAAGACCAAAGAATGTGGAAAATGCCCGCGTGCCGTAAGACTTTCCCGATGTGTAGAGCGGCAAAAAGTTTGGAAAAGCGAGACTGTTCAGACAGGGAATGTTGTTTTAACATGTTTAATTTTCGATTTTAAACCACGGACCTGAAGCTTGAAGGACAGCCCATAGTTTTTCCGGAAGATCAATGGTATTAATATTGGAAGCCTTGATAGCTGTTTGAATATCTGATTCCTGTCCGCTTTGAACCTTGTCAATCCAATCTGGATCTGTAATTAACGCATGTCCGATCACAGCTAGGTTAAGTCCTTTATCTAATCCTTTTGCAGCATCATCGGGCGTTACCATAGAACCCGCAGCCAGTAGGGAAATCCGGCTATTCACATGTTCAACGATCAACTCAAGATAAGTCCTATCATCTTGGCTATCAACTGGCTTAGAGGATAGAGCATCAGCTAGTGAAGCATGCACATAATCAACTTCTGCTTCAATCAGACGGTCAATCAATACATAAGTATCTTTCATCCTTATACCGCCTTCTTGATGTTCATCAGGAGAAATCCGGTAACCGAGAATAAACGGTTTAACAGCATGCTTTTCAATAACCCTTTTCATTTCCTTAACGATTGCCAGTGGAAAACGAAGGCGGTTCTCAAGTGATCCTCCCCAATCATCCTCACGTCTGTTGAAGTAGGGAGAGAAAAAGTTTTGAACTAAAAATCCGTGTGCACCATGAATTTCAACCCCGTCGAACCCTGCTTCTATCGCTCGTCTTGTTGTTTCTCCAAATGCATGAATGACTTCCCATACTTCATCGTGCGAAAGCTCTCTCGGCATAACGGAAGGAGCAAATCCTGTAGCTTCCGTCTCAACAGCACTTGAACTAACTACATCTCTATTTGGGGTAAGATCCGGGAGTGCTTTGCTGCCTGCGTGAAAAATTTGAAGCACAGCAGCAGCTCCGCCGCTTTTTGCCGCATCCGCCAATCTACGTAAACTTGGAATGAATTTATCGTCATAGGCTGCAAATTCATTCGTAAAACCAATCCCATTAGGCTGAACATGTGTACACCCTGTTATAACCAGACCTACACCTGTTACTCTTCTTCTGTAATAGTTCACTTCACCATCTGAAATTGTGTAATCGTCATTGCTGGCCCAGGTGGTCATAGGCGACATTACTACCCTATTTCTAAGAGAAATCCCATTTTTGAATGTGAAAGATTCGAACAGGCTGTTATATTTTGTGTTCATTTTCTTACCTCTTTCTAATTAGTTCATTTCTAAACTTACCAGTTGATGAGCGGCAACGACATTGTTACAATAACTTCATTAAGTATTCGAGTTACTCGAAGTCAATATCATGGAGGTACGAAATTTTGAATCAGTCATTACATGAACCCAAATATACGATTAAAGATGTAGCAGAAATCACCGGACTTACCAAACATACAATCCGTTACTACGATGACCAACAATTAATTCCTTTCGTTTCAAGAGATGGCAGAAACAACCGTTTATTCTCTGACCATGATCTGGATTGGCTACGAATGGTTCACTCCTTTCGTATTTCAGGATTGCCGATTTCAGAAGTCAAACATTACATTGCTATGTGTTTACAAGGTGATGAGACGATTCCTGACAGGGCTGAGCTTGTTGCAAAGCAAGAAAAAGAACTAGAGGCAAAGATCCATGCGTACAACCTTCAATTAATGCACATTAAAGAAAAGAAGGCTTATTACAATAGTGTCTTGGCTGGCCAATTGAACGACACCTGGAATCCGGTTAACAATAATCCGGAATGCGGTGAGAAATATGATATACCGGAACATATCCATTCAGCATCAAAGGCTCATGTTTCACCCTAAAAGTTAGTCTAGGGCTTCGTGTGCACACGAAGTCAATATTTTTCTTCTCACAATATTTCAACATACCCTTCGGTTCCATGCACACGGATGCGTTGCCCGTCCTGGATGAGTCTGGTGGCATTCTCCACTCCGACAACTGCCGGTAAGCCGTATTCCCGTGCGATCACTGCGCCATGGGTCATCAGTCCGCCGACTTCTGTAATTAGGCCTTTGATGGAGACGAACAACGGAGTCCAGCTGGGGTCGGTAAACAAGGTGACCAGGATATCCCCCTCCTCCAGCTTAGCCTCTTCCATGTTGAGGATCACACGTGCCCTGCCTTCTACCACTCCGGAAGAAACAGGCAGACCTGCAATAGCTCCAGCCGGGAGATGAGCCCGTTTGTACTGGCCGGACAGGATTTCTCCATCAGAGGTAATCACACGCGGGGAGTGAGCTTGTCATATAATTTATAGTCCTCTTTACGTTGATTGATGAGCCGGTAATCGATTGTATTCGTGCGGACGGTTTCGTGAAGCTCTTCAAAATTGAGGTAGTATATATCTTCTTTGTCGTGGATAACACCTGCTTGAACGAGCCGTCCGGCTTCTTTCAGTAACGCCTGCTTATAAACCAGGTAACGGCTAACCATGCCGTATTTAGGATATTCCCGGTAACCGTTGTAATTCCGGACCAGGTCAATTCTTACTTTGGTTTCTTCGGCTTTGTGTACTCCATCCGGTAACTGCTTCAAGCGGTCTAACAGCTCCTGTTCTTTCTCCCAAGCTTCCTGCCGCCCCTGCTCAAATTTCTGTCTGCTGGCATCCGGTGCAAAGTTCCTGATGTTGCTAAGAATCATGGGGATCAGTATCGCCGGTTTCTCGCTCCAGCGGGTTCTGGTAATATCGATTTCTCCGGTACAGCGCATTCCATATTTGCTGAGATAATTATTTAGAGTGTCATACGTTTTTTGCCCGCCCTCTATCTTCATCAGTCCGTCCAGGAAGTCCTCCTCTTGTACTTGCTGCAAATAATCAATGACCTGCGGGAAGGCACGAATTACATCTGCGACATCCATCAGTTCCAGACCCATTTCCGAAGTAATATTGTTCTGCACCGATTGCGAAAGGGTATCAGCCGCGTTAATTTCACCCAACCACTCGTTCATTTTTTCGTTAATCCATGCGGAAGCATCCATTGCGGCCATGAACACTGCCGTACTCTGCGGGTTGAATAGAACCCTCTTCAGTTCCTGGATATCTTCAAGGATGAACTCGAATAGAGCCGAGCCTGATTTCGTCTTGATGTTGTGTTTCAGCTCTTCTACCGATGCTGCATTACTCTTGATCAGCTCCGTAACGATGGCCGGATCGCTGCCGGCAGGTGTTTGATCGCCAACGGGCGGCTTACCTGGATTGCTTTTGCCGGACTGCGCGGCCGCTTCAGCTTGCGGTGAGATGGGTATGAAATCTCCCCGCTCCACGATAGTCATAAGCGCGTCTTTGACAAGCGGATCGGATTTCCCCAAGGTATCAATGATCATCATTCTGGCGGGCGAAGCCAAATAGGAGGTGACATCGACAAACAGTCTTCCGCCGGCTATACGCATGGGAGCAGGAGTAATTAATAGGTGAAAAGACAGTCCCAGCGGCTTCATAGCATCTGTCATCATTTGCCCATGACCCACAGATACATAAGCGCGGTTCTCTTGATCACTGGCTTCAGGGATCGGGAATAGCGTGGTGATAGGCCGGCTCTGCACAATATAGAAGGTATCATCAGCCAGACACCATTCAATGTCCTGGGGTGAGCCAAAATAAGCCTCGATTTGTCTTCCAATACGTTCCAACTGTAAAATTTGCGGTTCAGTAAGCGTCTGCGCCTGTTGCTGGCCGGAATCAAGCTGCCGGGTTTCGGTACCGCCTTGCGGCAGTCCGTAGATTGCCAATGTTTTGGCTGCAATCCGCTTATCGATGATCTCGCCTTCCTTCACCTTATAGCAATCGGGAGACACCAGGCCTGAGACCAATGCTTCTCCAAGTCCAAAGCTGGCGTCGATGGACAGCAGCTTGCGGTTATTTGTTACCGGATCAGCGGTAAACAGAATGCCCGAAGCCTGCGGGAAGACCATTCTTTGAACGATAACTGACAAATAGACCTGAGTGTGGTCAAAACCATTCTGCAGCCGGTAGATTACCGCGCGGTCCGTGAATAGTGAGGCCCAACATTTGCTGATATGCTGGAGGATGGCATCAACGCCGATAATATTTAAGTAGGTGTCTTGCTGGCCGGCAAAAGAGGCATGCGGCAGATCCTCAGCAGTCGCACTGGAACGTACCGCGTAAGCCTGTTCACTCCCCAGCCGGGAGAGAACCTGTGTAACTGCTGTTACAACCCCGGACGGAATTTCTGCTTCCGTAATCATCCGGCGGATCTCCCTGCTGATTTCTCTAATCTGCTCCCGGTTGTCCGCTCGCAGTGTGGTTAGCCGATTCAGTAGAACATGATAGGTTTCGTTATGCACGATTGCTTCCTGATAAGCTGCGGTTGTAACACAGAAGCCTTCGGGGACTTGGATGCCTTCTATTCCTGATAACATCCCCAGATTTAACCCTTTGCCGCCAACCAGCAGCAGCTGCGTATTATCCATTTCCTCAAAACCCAGAACCAAAGCATCCATTCCATATCTCCCCTAACTATTGAGTTGAAAAAAAATTTGACAAGAAATTTCCGGCATGTTATATTAAATATATAAGATGCATTAACTTTGTTATTTCAAATAAAAACAGTTGTGAAGTGATTATATCATCCTGTATGTATATATGCAATATGAAGAACCTGAGCTGCTGCTCAGGTTCTTTTTTTTGACGTATGGGAAGTTATATTGAAGCGGACTGAGATTCCGCGAATAACGCCTGATTAACACAAATAAAGGAATCTGAGTCCTCCTCTATTCGTCTATTCGTTACGCCCGTAGTAGAGCTTCAGGTTTGTCACATCCACCAGATACAGGATATCGATACCTTTGGGACTGCGGTCAACCGCCAGCCGCTCGACCGGGATACCCGGCGCAAGCGATGTTTCGGTCCAGCCTGCGCCCGTATTTACGGCCATGAATGCACGATCGCTGCCGCTGCTTTTCACGTAATAGATTCTTGCGGCATTGCCTGCCCAGGTCACATCAATCGCGGCTGTAGTCGGAGCTGCATTATAGACCGTCTGCAGCACCCATCCCCCTGTGCCATAAGTGGCCTGCTTAACCGAGAAGCTCGTAGCGCCTTCTTCACGATAGCGGTACGCAATAACCGGGCGGCCGAGAGTATCGAGCGTCATCTTGGCGCTCTGAACGCCCGGTCCGCCGGGATCGCTGCCGCTCTGTACATAGGCTTCACCAGGAGCCATAGGCTGTACAATATCTGCGGTAGTCAGTGAGACCGGAGCTGACACAGGCGTTCCGTCTGCTTTGGAGAATCCCCCCGTGGAAGGACTATATTTCAGATAAGACAGCTGGTGGCGCAGCGGGCTGGCAGCGAAATACGCCCACTCGAACAAGATATGAAGATCTCCCCTGGCATCAAAGACCAGATCGTCAGGGTAGACAGACCGGTTAAGGTGCGCGGCAATCACCTTGACCTGGCTCCACACAGATTCGGCATTATTCCAGCGGAACAGAACGGCCTCTCTTTTGCCTGCCGGATCTTTGTCAGCACGCACCATCAGATACAAATCCCCGTTCGGGGCTGTCGCCAATACCGGATAGGTTACCGTCATGCCTTGAGGCAGCTCATCGGAGTGATTCTGCGGAATCCCGCCTACCGTATCCGAACGGAAGTACTGCCATGGATTGCTGTGCATGGAGGCGAATACGTGAAACCGGCCGCTCCCGTCTCTGGCCATCGACGGCTGATTATGCCCCAGATCGTCGAGATACTCTGCAGGTGCGGTTCCGTTCATGAGCGGCAGCTTGCTCCAAATCCCATCGTTATCCCGTCTGGCAATGGCTACGGTATGCTTACCAGCAATAGTTCCCGGTGCATTATAGGCCATGTACGCATACTCATAACCCAGTCCATACGTGGCAAGGGGAGACCACCATCCGGCCTGATTGCTGGAATCCATCGGAAAAGGAACCTCTTCCAGCACAGCGGCTGCGCTACCTGTTCCTGCTGGCAGCATCAGCATCAGCACTGTCATCATGAGTCCGAGCTTCCATTGTTTAATTTTCTTCAACCCTTCCGCCTCCCTCAGATAAATGCTTCTTACAAAGTGCAGTATTCATTCAATCATCCATCCACTAATGTAAACGCATTCAATTTTGTCCGGTGTACCTCCTTCCTAGGATCTTTCAAGTATTTCTGACCAAGAATAGCACGCGGAAGCGGGATTTGTTACTGTACTTTTGCAAGATTACTGTGTACGAGGATAGAAAATTCAACATGACAAAATCACCCTATCGGGTGAATCAAGCTGGAGCTTAAGCGCCTTTGCACCTGATGCAGATTCAAAGGTTACCATACATTACTCCATTCAGACATGAGCAGCATCCAGTGATATAATCTTCTTCCTTCCGGGAAAACACAATGTATTCGGTTTTTCGCATACATATGGTCCGGTTACCTCCACGCATGCACAATGTGTTCGATTTTCCGCATACATTTGATCAGGTTATCTCCACGTAAGCACATTGTGTTCGATTTTTCGCATACATTGGTCAGGTTATCTCCACGGACGCACATTGTATTCGATTTTTCGCATACATTGGCCCCCTTTTAGCCCGACCTCCCGGGATTCAGTGGGATTCCTGATACAATAACACATTCGTCCTTTTGCCAGATCTGCTCTGCTCCGAATTCCAAAGTAACCGATTGTCCACAGCTCACGCCTAGCATCATTTCCTATGTAATAAAAAAAGGAAAGTCCGGGTCGCGGACTTTCCTGAATGTGAAGCTTAAGCATCTGCCAGGCTATCAGCCTGGCCGGTCTATTTCCGTACCGTGACGATCAACTTCGGCGTTCTGGTTTCACCCGCCGGGTTGCGTAACACCACCTCGTATTCATAGGTCCCCGGAGCTTTGCCGGAAATTGCAGTCACTGCCGATTGTGCACCTGGTGTCTGTGCCTGCAGGGTTTGGGTGTCTACCAGAATTCCATTCTCATAGAGATCATATCCGGTAGCATTCGTACCCCACCACAGATTCATACTTACATTATAGCTGTCGTCCCCGTCCCAGTTGTCGTTAGACAATACGGCTTGCCCTGGAGAGGCATCCGTGACTGTTACACTCAGCGGGGCACTCTTCGTTGTACCGTATGAATTGCTCAGTTCACCTGTATAGATATACGTACCATTCCGTTTGCCGGTAATATCGATCTGTACAGACTGGGCGGAAGGGGACTGGTCTGCCAGAGACACTTCTTGGATCAGCTCACCGTTCTCATACAGCTTGAACTTTGTGCCGTTGTTACCCCACCAGAGATTCATGGTGATGGTGTAATCTCCGTCTCTCAGCCCAGTATCATGGCCGTTGTTGTCGGACAATACAGGAGTGCCGGGGGCACTGTCCGCAAGTGGTGTGCCCTGGCTGATCCATGCGGCCCACTTACCCAGTACATCTGCCTGTTCCGCTGTAAATACCGTATTCCTGCCGGCATTGACATCATTGCCATAGGATGCGAGCAGCTGTCGTGCCTTCGCACCTTCATGTGCACCCGCTGCTAGTTCTGCCAGCTGCAGTTTGCCTCCCAGCTGTTCGGCAAGTGCCCCGGCGTTCGGATCATCCGAAGCAGCCGCGAAGGTACGTGTCAGCTCAGCCAAACTTGCAAAGGTAGCCGAAATGCCGAAACTGTAATCCACACTCGTTTCCCGGCCCGCCAAGTCGGAGACCGTAGCTGTTACCTCATGCAAGCCAGGCTCCAGCGTATAAGCAGGAGCGTTCAACAGCACGCCGCTTGGTTCTGCTACACCGGACACGGTATCGGAAGCTGTATATATAATCTCTACCTGCTGGTCAATCGTGTATTCTGTCTGGCCCTGAATATCGATGGCCGGAGGGGCGAGATCCACAGGTACTGCAAGTGTCTGTTCAGCCTCCTTATTGCCGTCCAGGTCAACGCTCCAGTAAGTGACGCTGTGCTTGCCCTCATCGCTTATCGTCAGCTTCGTGCCGGTCTGGATCTCCCCGCCGTCGATTTGATAGTAAGTCGAATCGACTCCGGAATCTTCATCCGTTGCGGTAAACGTTACTTCTACCGCTGAAGTATACCAGTTATTCTGCAACTCTCCTGCCATAGCCGCAGTAGTATGCGGCGCTGTCTGGTCCGAAGGTTCTTCTTCAAGGGTAACCAGACTAGAGAGCGGAATGTCCAGCTTTTGCACAAGCTTTGCGACCATCCCGGATACCTTTACCGCACCATTCATCTGAAGATGTGTGTTGTCCTCGGTTGTACCTACCCACATAAATATGGATTTGGTACCTTCCGGTCCAAGCTCCTGGAAATATTCCCAGCTGGCTTGATTCAGATCAATCAGCAGGGCTCCAGTCTCCTGTGCCGTTTCTTTCATCGCCTGCACATATTCCGGGAAGCTCTTGTTCAATGCTTCTCCGGTGAAATCGCGCCGGTTCACCGGCGTGACCAGCACCGGAATTGCGCCTCTCTGCACAGTACCGTTAATGTAATCTTTCAGATACACCTTGAACTGCTCCGGTGTAAGATAACGTTCCGGCCGGGACGGTGTGGAATCATTATGCGACCACTGCATGAACAGATAGTCCCCTTCATGAATACCCAGCAGAATGTCGTTAAGATATCCGCCCACCAGGAAGGTCTTACTGCTTAAACCGCTGACAGCACGGTTATCAATACGAATCTGCTCCAGATCGAAATAACCGCCTAGCGTCTCACCCCATCCAGCCTGCGGGCGATAGCTTTCTGCATAATTGGCGACCGTAGAATCACTTGTCAGATAGAGGGTCGGCTGGTCAGCTACGCCGGTCTCCGGCAGGCGCTCGATCTTCAGCGCATTGATCTTCGGCGAATTGCCGGAGAACGTAAAGTCAAAGACACCGTCAATCAGGGCAATATCATAGATCACTTCGGTAAACTGGCCCTTGGCTACGGTTGTAACCGGGACTTTGGTCATCTGTTCGACAACCACAGCAGCGTTAGTCGCTTCCTGTGCATCGCCAATGGTCATGGTTACACGGTAATTAGCCGGCTTCATTTCCACCAGGAGGCTGCTGCCGTTCATGCGGATGAAATCCTCTGTCAGCGCATTTCCGGTTTCGCGGTTCTCATCCTGTACCAGCGCGGTATCCGTAAAGCCGTAGCCATTCCCTTCAATATAAGCTCTTTTGGAATCTACTCTGGTGTAGCCTTGTTCAGCGCTTCCGGAGCCAAAATCAAATTTGTATACGCTGATATCACCAGCCGGGCTACTGGTCAGTGATTCCCTCGCGACTGTCAGCAGGTTCACTGCAAGGTCGACTTGAGCCTGTGTGGCATCTGTACCCAGCACTGCTTCCACAGACGCCAACGCTTTATTCAGCACTGCTACGGATGCGTCCGTATAGGCTGACAGATCCAAGGCTTTCACTTCTTGATGCAGCGCAATCAATGCCGCCTGATCGCCTGCAACCGGTGGAAGCATCTTGCCTTCGAGCTTCACATTATCGATCTGCGTGGTCCAGCTCAGCGTGCCGCCGCCTCCCTTTCTCGTTCCCAGGAACCGGAATCCCCTTACGTTATTGGCATAAACGCCGGGACTCATCGGGATATCCTTGATCGTCTGAGTGACAGTGGGGTCAGCCAGACTCGTCAATGTCAGATCAATCTTCTTCTCGGCAAAATTAATCTTCACATTGGCATTGACCCACTGGTTCTTCAGAATGTCCGTCGTAATTCCGCCATCCGGAACAGCTGTGGTGCCGGTTCCGTAGTCAGGTGTGTACGGGCCCACAAAATAATGGATTTTTGTACCGGGACTGGTTGTTCCTGTTTTTGTTAACAGTGTGAGAATGATATTCTCGTTTGCATCCTGCAAGGTCAGATGTCCTTCTGACGGGGTAGCACCTACGTTGCCGGAATGCCAGTTGAAATTAACATTAACGAAATCCCCGTTCACCGCATCGAACAACCGGAATACTTTCGCGCGATTCCCGGAGCCGGAACCGGTAACCGACATCACCTTGTTTCCGCTTTGCTCGGTGACCGTGCCTGTCATTGTCCCGGTTATACCCGTGGCATTTACCATTGAATATTGAGCGGCCGCCGGATCACCCTCAAAGTTCTCCTCATAGACCTGAACCTCCGGTTCTGGCTCCGGTTCCGTAATATCCGGATCGATGACTAATGGTGATATGCTGAGTCCCATATCTTTCACTGCTCCCGCTACCAGACCGGCAATAACCTGCGCACCGTAGCTGCTGAAATGCGTATTATCGCCGACGCCGTTCGGGTACTTCGGATATTCGCCGGGATTAGCGTACAGGAAGATTTTCTCCGTAGCCGCCAGGCCGATACGATTGTAATCCGCAATGCTTAACTGGCTCAAATCAATCAGCGGTACATTCAGCTCTACTGCTACTTCTTTGGCCGCCTTCACATATTCGGGGAAACTTACGTTAAATTCCTGAGTGACTGTATTGAAGTCTCTTCGTCCTACCGGCGTGAGCAGGACAGGGGTCGCACCGCGCTGCTTGGCTCCGTTCACATAACGGGCCAGGTAGGTTTTATAATCCGCCGGGGAGGCATAGCGGTCAGGAATTCCTATGCTGGCATCGTTATGTCCGAAAGAAATGAAGAAGAAGTCTCCCGGTTTGATCCGCTGCAATATCGTATCGAGACGGCCGTCAACCATGAATGATTTGCTGCTTCTGCCGCCGATCGAATCGTTCTGGACCACCGCACCATTCGCAAAATATCGTCCGAATTGCTGGCCCCACCCTTCCTGGGGAGCCTGTGCACTGCTATAAGACTGCATCGTGGAATCGCCGGCCATATAGATCGTCTTTGCAGCTCCCGGCGTCTTCTCCGGGTACTTCTCGATAATAATCTCCTGCACGTCAATGGCTGTGCCGGAGAAAATGAGCTCCAGCTGACCGTCTACCACCGCAATATCATACGAGTAGACCAGAGGTGCTCCCGCGCTTACACCAGTGACGGCCAGCTTTTGAACAAATTCAGATTTGATGCCGATATTGGAATCCCGGGCATCAGCACCAAGCTTGAGCGTTACCTTGTAATTGGCACTCGGCAGGTCAACAGCAAACTTTGTGTTGTCCGGAAGCGAAACATGATTTGCGTCCAGAGTAATTCCGCTTGTACTCTCAAAGCCGTATCCGGTTGCCTCTGTGTAAGGTGTATCCTGAACTGCTGTTGCTCCGGCAGCCGGGTCCGTGCCGAAATCAAAGTAATAAATCTGCTGAGGTGTTTCTTGTGCTCCGGTTAGAGTGACATTCGCTTTAGGGAATTCCGTTGCTTCCGTTCCGAGATAGAATCCGGTGTGCGGCGGCTGGTTGTAGGCGACATTCTGCCAGGCTATACCCAAACGGTATACCGGATCCTGCATCAGCGCGGGAATCTTGTAGCTTGTGGGAATCGTTGTTGTATAGAGTCTGTACTCCGAGCTGTCTTCGCTGCGCAGCAGCAGCTCTTCACGCCAGTCACCCAGGATATCCGCCTGAAGGGCAGGGTTGCCTTTGGTATGATTATTGGTCAAGGTACCGGTTGCCCGGAAAATCTCCTTCAGCTGCTTATTCTCATAATCCCACTTGTAAACGAGCGGAATGCCTTTCGCTGTAGTGTTATTCCATTCATGGTCGAACAGCTCCCGCTGAAGATCCCCGTCCCACCAGATCGCAAAGTTGGCGCTTCGCGGCACTTCATTCTGTTCATAAATAACCTCTCCATTAGCCGCATATCCGCGGGATAAAGGGTCCATCTGACCATCGACAATCGTGGCTGCCCATGATTCATATCCCGGGTAGTTCGGATCAATATCCGCAGACATTCCGCGTCCGGTATCCTTACCGGTATACTGGCCCCAGATAATCTCACCTGTTGCAGCATCACGCATCTCCAGCCCGTATTCAGCGTTCGTATGCTCATGCACACTCACGATCTGGTAACCTTCCCGGCCCGGATCGAGCTTACCGGCATGCATCGCATCGCCATGGCCGAGTCCGGTGCTGTAGATCAGGGTTCCATCATCATCAATCGCCAGGGATCCGTACATGATTTCGTCTTTACCGTCACTGTCAACATCAAGCACGCTTAGATTGTGATTTCCTTGTCCTTCATATTGCGATCCGGCTTCATTCGTGTCGAAGTCCCAGCGCTTCACCAGCTCGCCGCCAACATAGTCGTATGCTGTGAGAGTCGTTCGTGTATAGTAGCCGCGGGCCATGACTACGCTTGGCTTCACGCCATCCAGATAGGCAATCCCCGCCAGGAAGCGGTCTACGCGGTTGCCGTATCCGTCCCCCCACGCACTTACATCCCCTCTTGGAGGGTCGTAATTCACGGTGGATACGGCTGCTCCGGTCTGACCGTCAAACAGCGTCAGATATTCTGCTCCGGAGAGGATATATCCGCTCTCATTGCGGTAATCCTTCGTGCCGTCACCGATAACTGTGCCTTGGCCGTCCTTCGTGCCGTCCGCTGTTTTGACGACGACTTCAGCTTTGCCGTTGCCGTCCAGATCATACACCATCAGCTGTGTGTAATGGGCTCCTGCGCGAATGTTAACACCCAGGTCGATTCTCCATAGCTTCGTACCGTCCATTTCAATCGCATCGATATAGACGTTGCCGGTATACCCTGCCTGTGAATTATCCTTGGAATTGCTCGGGCTCCACAAGAAAACGATTTCATAATCACCGTCGCCATCCAAATCTCCTACAGAAGCATCTCCGGCGTAGTAGGAATAGGTGCCTCCGTCTTTGGTCCGGCCGTCAGCCGGTTTATCCAGCGGGATGGGCATATAACCGTTGTGCAGCACCGGTACGGTCTCCGCCTGCATCTCTTCCTTACCGGCAATGACGGTAGAAATCTGATACTGGGAACTGTCTGCGCCTGTGGCGTCCACGTAATTGGTGGAGCCGCTGATCGGAGCTGAGTTTACTTTATATCCGTTTTTATATACATTGAAAGCGATTTCATCTGAATCCGTATTCAAGTACCTCCAGCTCAAGTAGACACCGTTATCAACCAGGACCGCTACTAACCCCCGGTTCAGATATTCTGCCTGACGTGCGGGAAGGCTGCCCTTTGATTCTGCATGTACCGGAGATGCCGGAATGGCAAGCGGGAGAACCAGTAGTAATGATAATAAGAATGCGAACACTGATTTTTTGACGAAAATTACTTTTTTGCCCATGTACTTAACTCCTCCTATTATTCTAAACTCATTTAGAAATCGGGGGAAACTTGTACGTTCACATCATAGTTGTCATTTAACACACCTGCTGCAGTCCTCTTAACTTCAATATGCTATACCTGCTCAGCCAGAGGTTATCATCCCCTTTCATTAGGTCCCACCAAATATGCACAAGTGTATCAAATAATGGGATTCAATTCTGCTCAAAAAAACGCACTTTCAACCCAGAATCGACTATTTTAAAATATAAGGATTTATATAGTTCACGTTATAAATCATTCTTACAGGCACAAAAAAAAGAAATCCCGATAGGCAACCGCCTGCCGAGATTTCTGAAATGTTATTACCTATCCTTGTACCCCTCTGACAGCTCCTTCATCAATCCATATACAACTCAACCAGCTTATAACAGCGGTCACGGGTAACACTGGCCAGCGTGATAGCATACTCCAGTCCCTCCGCTGTCCCTCCTTCGTATTTGGCTGCCTCCTTGGCCGCCGTCTCATCGCGGAGTGTAATCCAGTTCCGCTGCTCCTCTTTCAGCTTAGCCATTTCTGCTTCGGGGAGCTGCTGTTTGAGCACCTGGTAGATCTCATTCAGCGCTTTGTCCCACCGTTCGTTCTCCTGAACGGCCGCTGTTGACATTGCAAGCGTTGTGCCTTTATCCGATATAGCCTTCAGGTCTGACAACCCCTCTTCAATCTCATCCAGTTTGTCAAAATAGGCCTGACGCGTGGACTCCTCCGGCTCCGGAGTAGCTTCAGCAGTAGTCTCCGGCGAGGGAGCTGCCGTCGTTGTAGCTTCGGGAGTGGGCTGCACAGTAGCAACCGCTGTCGCTGCGGGTGTTATCTCCGGCGCTGCAGAAGTTTCCACCCCGGTCTGCTCAGGAGCCGCTGCATTGCCGTTGCCGGCCTCATTATTGCCGCAGCCGCTTAACAGCAGACTGGAGATCAACAGTGTCGTTATTATTGCTTTTTTCATAAGTCCTCATCCTGTCGGTTTGGTATAGTAGTTAGCATACTTCACAGATCCGGCTGGAATCAACTGCCTCTAGACTTATTACCTGTAACTGCCGCTTACTAATCATTACCGGGCCAACCTAGCAAAAAGAAGATTTCGCCGATGATAAACTGCCGACAAAGAACATCATTCAACACAAAAAGCTGCCCTGATCCTAATTGTTCAGAATCATGGCAGCTTAAGTTCAACTACACTATGTCATTAAATATTCTCTGCTCACCTTAAGGTCTGATCAGTACTTTAAGGGCTTCCCTGTTGTCCATCGCGCGGTAACCTTCCGGAACCCCGTCCAAATCAACGGTTACGTCGAAGACACGTCCAGGTTCAAGGGTACCGTCAAGTATATCCGGCAACAATTCTTCCATGTATGCACGAGTGGGTGCCGGCCCGCCGGCAAGCGTAATATTGCGTCCGAACAAGCTGGCAAAACCGACAGGAGCCTCCTCATACTGCGGAACACCTACACGGCTGATCACGCCTCCGGCCCGGACCGCTCCGATACTCATCTCGTAAGCAGGCATCAGCCCGACGCATTCCAGAACAACATGTGTCCCTTCCCCGTTCGTCAGCGCCCGTACTCTTGCAACGCCTTCCTCTCCGCGTTCTGGAACAACATCTGTGGCTCCGAATTCTATTCCGAGATCTGTCCGCACTTTGTGACGGCCCATCAGAATGATCTGCTTGGCTCCCAGCTTCTTCGCCGACAGAACGGCCAGCAGACCCACAGCGCCATCACCGATTACAGTTACTGTTGTATTCTCATTCACGCGTCCCATCACCGCCGCATGATAGCCGGTACCGTATACGTCAGACAAGGTCAGCAGAGACGGCAATAAAGGAGAGTCATCCTTAATTTCATCCGGCAGCTTGAACATGCTTCCCTGTGCTTGCGGTACCCGGACATATTCTGTCTGGCAGCCGGTCATGAAGCTTCCATGCACACAGGAGGTCATCAGTCCTTCCTGACAGAAGGGACAGGTGTTATCTCCGACGGCAAATGGCACAATAACCAAATCGCCTTGTTTGAATCCGGAAACCTCCGAACCCATTTCCTGAATACGCCCAATCACTTCATGCCCCATGGCATCACCTTCGCCATGCTCATGGGCATGCATGCTGTGATAAGGATGCAGGTCGCTTCCGCAAATACAGGCGGCCACTACTTTAATAATCGCATCCGTCGGTTGTTGCAATTCCGGGAGGGGTAGCTCTTCTACGCGTACATCTCCGGCAGCGTACATAATATTTGCTTTCATTTCTAAGTTCCACCTTTTCACTTGAATTATCCGCCCTATTGTAATTACTGCGCTCCAACCACGTTGTGTGGAACATACAGCTCTTCAAGGAAATTAATCTCTTCAGCTGTTAATTTCACCTGCAGTGCACCGGCAGCATCTTCGAGCTGCGACAGCTTCGTTGCGCCTATAATTGGGGCAGCTACAGATTCTTTCTGCAGCAGCCAGGCTAGTGCGATATGGATGCGCGGTACACCGCGCTCTTCGGCCAGAGACGCCACACGCTGAACGATCAGACGGTCAGCATCAGCTGTAGAGTCGTATTTCCATTTCTGGACATGGTCGGTCTCGGACCGGTGAGTGCTTTCCGACCAGTCGCGGATCAGTCTGCCTGAAGCCAGGGGGCTGTAAGGAGTGACCGCAATTTTCTGATCCGCGCAGAGCGGCATCATCTCCCTTTCCTCTTCACGGTAGATGAGATTCAGGTGATTCTGCATCGAGACGAACCTTGTCCAGCTATTCTTCTCGGCCACATGCTGGGCCTTTTGGAACTGCCAGGCGAACATTGCCGATGCGCCGATATACCGGGCTTTTCCGGCCTTCACTACATCATGCATAGCTTCCATCGTTTCTTCAATCGGCGTGTTGTAATCCCAGCGGTGAATGATGTAGAGATCTACATAATCCGTTCCCAGCCGCTTTAAGCTTTTATCGATTTCACTCATGATGGATTTCCGGGACAACCCTGCACCATTCGGACCTTCATGCATACGTCCCCAGACCTTCGTAGCGAGAACCAGTTCATCCCGGTTCGCATATTCCTTAAGCGCGCGTCCGGTAATCTCTTCACTTGTTCCATTGGCGTAAACGTTCGCTGTATCAAAAAAGTTGATCCCGAGGTCCAGGGCTCTTTTGATAATCGGCCGGCTGTGCTCTTCATCCAGAACCCACTGATGGCCTCCCGGCAGCACCTCACCAAAGCTCATACAACCCAGACAAATCCGCGACACATCCATCCCTGTATTTCCGAACTTAATATATTCCATAGCCAAACCCTCCGTTTCCTATAATTATCTATTACAATTCAGCATACCATTCGTCATGAACAGCTTCGAACCAGTCTGTTGGTCCCGGGGTCATAGCCAGATGTACAAACCAGCTGTCCTTGGTTGCACCATGCCAATGTCTCACGCTAGCCGGGATGTTAACTACATCACCTGTCTGGAGCAGCCGGGCCGGTTGGCCTTCTTCCTGATACCAGCCGTTGCCGCCGGTGACTAGCAGAACTTGTCCGGCCTGATGTGCGTGCCAGTTATTGCGGGCGCCTGGAGCAAAGGTCACATTACCGATTGCCGTATTGAGCGGTGCCGGATCTGTAAATATCATCTGCAGGTAAGCATCGCCTGTGAAATTAGCTTCAACCTTGTTGCCTAGCGGGAAAATGGTGCTGCTGCTGAGGTGTTCATTTTCCATCGTAGATTCCTTCTTTCTTGTAATATGGTTGTGACAGCTCATGTTAATGTACTCACGTCTATTATTATAACAACCTTCAGTAACTTTCCAATTGTTGATTTCGCCGTTTTTGTACAATACTGAAACGAATGCAGGAATTTGTTCAGTATCGTAAGAATTCGTTTGATAAAATAATATACAATTGTTTATAATTATAACCAAGTATAAATATTAGAAAGCCCGGTGAATGATATGACCAAGATCGACAGGAGAATCCTTAAAACCCAGGAAGCCTTAAAGGCTGCAATCATTGACCTGATGAAGGAAAAGAGTTTCGACGATATTACCATTCAGGATCTTTCGGATCGGGCTAACGTCAGCCGCGGAACGATATACCTGCACTACATGGATAAATACGACCTGCTGGATAAACTGATTGAGACTCATATTGACGAGTTACGGATAAGATGTGCAGCCGCTGCAGATATGGATTTTGCAACCGGGTCCGTATTGTGGACGGAATATTTCGAGTCCCATTATGCTTTTTTCTCCACGATGCTGGCCAGTAAAGGGGCTCCGTTCTTCCGCAGCCGGTTCATGGAGTTTCTGGTGGATGAGTTCCAGGATGAGGTGGACAACACCAAAGGAAAGAATGAAGGATTAAATCAGGATCTGGTCGTGAATTTTGTGGCCGCTTCGTATGTTGGCGTTGTCGAGTGGTGGTTCATGAACGACAGACCTGTAACTTATCTGGTATTGGCAGATCAGCTGGGAGCCTTGCTGGATAGAATCTGTGAGTAGTAAATAAGTTCAATATTTCGTGGCGCCTCCCTCCCCAATTTCCCCCAATTTCTATTATCCTATAAATAAAAGTGCAGGCGTTAGATCATAAATGCTAAATGATTGCCTAATCCTATCACCAGCAAAACGTATTCAATAAGAGGATTAGGCAATCATATGGCAGGATTGGTCTAACGCTTCTCTTGTGATCTGCAGCATAATAAGTAGGTAACGGATAGCTTGTCCCGATAGAGAGACAATATTTCACAACCTATGGAGGTAATTATATGCGGCAAGTCATTCTTAACAATGGTGTGGAAATGCCGGTGCTAGGGTTCGGAGTCTATCAGATTGCCGATCAAAGCCAGTGTGAACAAAGCGTGCTTGACGCGATCTCAACAGGTTACCGGCTGATAGATACAGCTGCCTCCTATCTGAATGAAGAAGCGGTAGGCAAAGCCATCAGACGCAGCGGCGTAGCCAGAGACGAGTTATTTATTACTACGAAGCTTTGGGTGCAGGACACTGGTTATGCGAAGACCAAGCAGGCGGTGGAGAACTCTTTGAAGCGGCTGCAGCTCGATTATCTCGATTTATATCTAATCCATCAGCCGTTTGGTGATGTGTATGGTTCCTGGCGGGCGATGGAGGAGCTGAACCGTGAAGGGAAAATCCGGGCGATCGGCGTCAGTAATTTCCATATGGACCGTCTGATCGATCTGATTCTTCATAATGAAATCGTCCCTGCCGTGAATCAGGTGGAGACACATCCATTCAATCAGCAGGTCGAAAGTGCAGCCTTCATGAATGAGAACAAGGTTCAGATCGAGTCCTGGGCGCCTTTTGCCGAAGGGAAGAATAACTTGTTCCAGAATGAACTGCTATCCTCAATCGCTGACAAGCATCATAAATCCGTTGCGCAGGTCGTTCTGCGCTGGCTGACTCAAAGAGATGTTGTCGTGATTCCCAAGTCGGTCCGCAAGGAAAGAATGGCCGAGAACTTCAATATTTTTGACTTTGAATTGAGCAGCGGGGATATGAACTCCATTACGGCGCTGGATACGAAAGAGAGCCTGTTCTTCTCCCACCGTGATCCTGAAATGGTCAAGTGGCTTGCCAGCCGTAAACTGGATATCTGATAGAAATCTGGAGGAATCGTCATGCTGGAGGCCATCTTCAAACAACAAAAAGAATTGGCAAAGCTTATTCAACACTTCTCACCAGCGGATGGTGTACTTGAAACAGCAATTCCCCATCTGTTCATTATTAGATATTCAGAAATCTCCGAACCTGCGTACAGGGTGTACAAGCCCGCTTTTTGTGTGATTGCCCAAGGCTCCAAAGAGGTTTTTCTGGCTCAGGAACGATTCGAATACGGGTCAGCCAACTATTTGATCTCTTCGATGAATCTGCCTGTGGTCGGCCAGATTATAAAGGCTTCAGCCGAGATTCCATATCTGAGTTTAAAATTAGAATTTACGCATGACCAAATTTTAGAGGTGATTAACGAGGCTAACATCCGGATCGTACCGAATGACAATGCCAAACGCGCCTTATTTGTAGGTGATATGGAGCATGCTTTAATGGATGCAACATTAAGACTCGTAGAATTGCAGAACCGTCCGGAGGACATCCCTTTCCTTGCTCCACTGATCACTAAGGAGATTCTATATACTCTTCTAAAAGGTCCTTACGGGGTTACCTTAGGCCAAATCGCAATGGAAGGCAGCAATGCATACCGGATCAGGGAAGCCATTGATCAGATTACTACCCACTTCACTCAATCTATGCGTGTTGAAGAGCTTGCCGAAGCCGCGAATATGAGTCTCTCCTCCTTCCATCGCAACTTTAAGGAAGTGACTGGTATGAGCCCGATTCAATTCCAGAAGCAGCTCAGGCTGCAGGAAGCACGGCGTGTATTGCTCTCAGAAGCTGCAGAAGCTGCAGAAGTCGCATTCCGTGTCGGTTATGAGAGTGCCTCCCAGTTCAGCCGTGAATACTCGCGGATGTTTGGCTCTCCCCCGAGATCCGATGTGAAGCAGCTAAAGGAAATGTACGATCCTGCGAAAAGCATGGTTTTCTTGGGAGATTAGTACAACATAAGCGCATAGAAGTGAGTTATTCAACAATGCAGCAATTGATGTATTCAGTATCAGGCAGGAATTCAGTGATAGTTGTATTTTGTGCAATTAAAAACAGCGAAAAGGGAGGCTTTCCTCTTATAACTGTATTCTGTACAACTAAATCTGCCCCAATGGCTGAGAACCGAGGTACAATGGCAGTTTAATTGTACGAAATACAACTAAACGGAGAATCGGTTGTAAATCAGTTGATTTAGTTGTACAGAGTGCAATTAAGCATACCGCATACTCCCGGCATATCCCATAGTTGGGTCACTTCAAACCCTTAGCAAGCGATTTGCTAAAGTGGATTCCACTAACGCTTACTTGTGAGCATGAGAAAAGGAGCAGATTGCCGTTGCAATGTACTCCTTTTCTCATGCACTGTAGTATTCTGTATTATTCAAACCATTGTCTAGGCCCCACCGTATGAAATAGCTGTTTCCGATCAGGATTCAGAGCATGCTCAATACGGTTACAAGTAAAATCGCTGATCGGTTTGGGCAGTTCATCTTTGGAGTAGAAGCCGCATTCTAGAATCTCGGTAGAAGAGGGCTTTGGCACTTGATGATTGACGTTATCCGCTATAAAAACAAAATGATGCATATCATGCACCACTTCATAATACACACCGGTCAACTCTTCAATCCTAACCTCCAGCCCCACCTCTTCAAACACCTCTCTTTGCGCGGTTTCCTCTGCGGACTCATTGTCCTCCCCTTTTCCGCCGGGCAATTCCCAGTTGTTTTTGCCGTAGCTATGCTTCACTAATAATATTTTACCGTCAGAATCTACAATCACTGCTGCTGCTCCGGTTAATTTGGGCACGATCATTCAACCTCCGGATTTCATTTTATGTAAATAAGATGTGATAGAACTTACAGTGGTTATCGTCCTGCTACGTATTGCATCCAACATATCACGAAACGGGCTGTTCTCGCTCACAAATCAAAACGTCCCGTTGATCTATACAAGCATCACCCGGGACGTTCAAATTACACTCTATTTTTTATAAGGACGGACTATATTCCTCATAGGATAGCACAATATGTTCGTGTGTTAGCGGGCTATGCTCTATGATCGCCTTGCGTTTGGCCTTCAAGACAATTTGTTCAATATCTGCGAAGCTGCATCCGTCAAGGCGCCCGCATACCTCTTCCGTCAACCCTGCTTCCCCTTCGAATCCATTGATCAATAGCTCGATATATTGACGCCTGCTGGATTCATCCGGCAGCGAATAAGTCATCTTCGTATCAAATCTTCTCCAGATCGCCCGGTCCAGTTCATTCTCCAGATTCGTTGCCGCTACAAAAATACTGCTGTCGCCGAAGTCATCCAGACATTGCAGCAGGGTATTTACCGCGCGTGCCATCTCTTTGACTTCATCATTGCTCTCGCGTGTTCTTGCAATCGCATCAAATTCATCCAGAAAGAGGACGCAGGGTGTTGCTTTGGCATATTCGAATATTTTGCGGATATTGCTGCCGGTCTCCCCCAAATGGCTATGAATAACCGCATCCAGCCGAACCAGAATAAGCGGAAGCTCCAGCATCTGAGCCATATAGAATGCGGTCAATGTTTTCCCGGTGCCTGGCGGACCATACATGACCACTTTATTGGGAATGGGTACGTTGTGTTCTTCGAATGTCGCCCGCATCCCAAGTATTGTAATGAACTCCTCAACAATCTTCCGGTTCATCGGGGGCAGCACGAGATGCTTTACTTTTCTGGCACATTCTTTTGGTGTGTAATAAGTCCCCATATCTATACCCTTCGCTCTGGGAAGACGCTGATTGCTGCTGTTTTTATTCATTGTTGTCTGGAAGCTCCTTAAATGTATCATGAGTTTACATATCCGGTGCAGTTAATACTTTATAGTGACATCTATTTAATCGTAATAATTACTATTTAATCAATATACCTGCTCACTACCTGCGTTGTCAACCAGCGGCCCTCAGAGTTTCTAATCATCCCCAACGGAGCTTGAGGATGAATGGGGCTGGCAAAATTATGATGCGGCAGTCTTGACAGCTACTCAAGTCAGGAGTAGTATTTTGGAATACTTCTAACGTTCCTGGAAGATCATCGAATACTAAGGAGGCCCCCTATGATTGATGCTCTAAGGAAACTCGGCTTGTCCGATCTTGAAGCCCGCTGTTATCTGGCGCTGCACGGTCAGCCCCCTTCTTCAGGCTACGAAGTCTCTAAGCAAGTGTCAGTATCGCGCTCCAATGTCTATGCTGCGCTGCGCGGCCTTGTAGAGAAAGGTGTCTGTCGTGCTGAGGAAGGTGATCCGATTACCTTCGCTGCAATCCCAATCGGGCAAGTTGTGAAGCTGCTGCAATCGGAGTTCGAACGCACTGCCCGCTTACTGGAGAGTGAGCTGACTACCCTGCCGGATACGCCGCCCTTCTTCAGTAACTGGAAAGGAGATCAGCAGGTGGATCTGGCGATCCGCCGCCTCGCCGCCAATGCCAGAGAGGAGATTCTGGTCGATCTTTGGGCAGAGGATCTGCACTGGGTCGAGGAATCGCTGCTCTCAGCCGAGCACCGGGGTACCGCCGTTCATCTCATGGTCATCGGTGAAACGCCGACAGAGCTTGAACATGTCATCGTACATAGTGTGCCGCCGGGGGGACCGCACCGGACACGCAATTTCTCCATGCTGCTGGATAAGGAAACGGCGGTCATCGGCAGCTTCAGCCGGCACGCGCCGGTATCGGCGCTGGAGAGCAACCACCCGGCGGTGCTGAACGTACTGCAGACCTCGTACTTCCACGATGTTGTGATGATGCGGATCGAGAAAGATTTTGCCAGTGAGCTGGAGGACCGGTACGGGAAGGATTATGCACTGATCCGGCGGGAGCATCCCGAGATGCATGCGAAGAACTCCGGCATGTAATGAATTTAATGTATACCTGTGAATTAGAAAGGATGACATGTTTTGAATACAAAAGGCTCGTCCGTACTACATAACCGCTCGTTCCTGCACCTGTGGATCGCACGGATATTCTCGACCAGCGCTTTTCAGATGCTGTCTGTCGCCATTGGCTGGCAGATGTACGCGCTGACTGACAGCGCCTTCCAGCTGGGTCTTGTCGGCCTGGCGCAATTCCTGCCGATGCTCCTGCTGACACTGCCGGCCGGACAGACCGCTGACCGGTACGACCGCCGGACCATCGTCTACCTCTGCCAGCTGATGGAGAGCGTAGTTGTCCTGCTGCTCGTCCTCGGCAGTCTGCAAGGCTGGCTGGGCTCGCTTCATCTGCTGGTCGCCGCCGCCATTCTCGGCGCCTGCCGTACCTTCGAAGGCCCAGCCTCTGCTGCGCTTGTGCCGGACATCGTGGACCGGGAACAGCTGCCGAAGGCCGCAGCCTGGTCTGCCTCCGCAATGCAGACCGCGATGATCGTCGGCCCGTCACTTGGAGGAGTGCTTGTCGTTTGGGGTACTGCCGCTGCCTACATTGCCTCACTGGCAGCGCTGCTGATCTCGACCGTGCTCATCTTCTTCGTCAAGACCGTTCACTTCGTGAAGAAGCTGGACGCCGTCAATATGGACACGTTCCTCAGCGGCTTGAAGTTTGTCTTTGCCCGCAAAATCATTCTCGGCACTATCTCGCTTGATCTGTTCGCCGTGCTGCTTGGCGGTGCGACTGCTCTGCTGCCGATCTTCGCCGAGGATATCCTGAAGACCGGCTCACTCGGTCTGGGGCTGCTGCGCTCTGCGCCAGCGGTCGGGGCGATCCTTGTCTCGCTGATTCTAACCCGATATTCGGTGGAGAAAGCAATCGGCAAGACATTGTTCGCCTCCCTCGTTGTATTCGCCTTGGCGACGATTCTGTTCGGGGTGTCTCACAGCTTCTGGCTCTCGCTCTTCGCGCTGTTCCTCATCGGCGCTTCCGACGTCGTAAGCGTCGTAATCCGTTCGACGCTGGTTCAGGTCAACACACCGCAAGAGATGCAGGGCCGGGTCAACGCCGTCAACTCCCTGTTCATCGGCACCTCGAACCAGCTGGGCGAATTCGAGTCCGGTACGATGGCCGGTCTGGTCGGTGCCGTACCAGCGACAGTTATTGGCGGGCTTGGTACACTCGTCATCACCGTTGTCTGGATGTATTGGCTCTTCCCGGTCCTCCGGACGCAGAAGACCTATATGGCGGAGAAAGGGTAATAGAGAGCTGATATTGGAAATTATTCACCTGTAGATAATGGTCTAAATAAAATAAAGTTAAGGCTGCCCATGGGCAGCCTTATTTGTGCGTTTATAAACACTCCCTATGCTTCAATACAGTTGGGCAGCCGCCTCAGGAGTAAAGGCTTGAATCTCCTCCACCCTGCCCTCGCGGATTTTCTTTGCCCATGCCGGATCACCCAGCAGCGCGCGTCCGACGGCTACCAGATCGAACTCCTGATTGTCCAGCCGCTTCAGCAGTTCATCCATCCCTTGATGATCCGCTTCCCCGCCTTCAGCGGGATCATTGTCCATGCCTACGGAACCAACAGCAATTGTTGTCTTCCCGGTGATCTTCTTCACCCATCCGGCGAGACCCAGCTCCGAGCCCGCGAATTCCGGGTCCCAGAACCGGCGGGTCGAGATATGGAAAATATCCACGCCGGCCTGTACCAGCACATCCAGGAATTGCTTCAGCTGCTCCGGTGTATCTACCAGCTTCGCCGTGTAATCAGTCATTTTCCACTGGGACAACCGGATGGAAATCGGATAATCCGGTCCGACTGCAGCGCGGACGGCCGCGACAACTTCGGCTGCGAATGTGGTGCGCTTCAGGAAATCGCCGCCATAGCGGTCCGTCCGCTGATTGGTTTGTTCCCAGAAGAATTGGTCAATCAATAAGCCGTGGCCGCCGGAAAGCTCTATCCCGTCGAAGCCAGCCTGCTGCGCATTCACTGCCGTATCGGCATAGGCTTGAATGACGCCGGCAATTTCTTCTTCTGTCATCGGCTCGCTTATCTTGTTCCCTTGCATATCGAGGCCTGATGGCCCGATCGATGGTGCATCCGGGTAAGGCTGGGAACCTGTGGAACGAATTATTCCCATATGTGACAATTGGGGAAAAATAATCCCGCCGGCCTCATGAACCTGTCTGACGACTTCACGCCAGCCGCTCAGAGCGGCTTCGCCAAACAGATTAGGAAGTCCCGGATCACTGCTCGCCGCCGGATGGTCAATCATACCAACGGTGATGATCAGCCCCACCCCATTCTCAGCGCGGCGGCGGTAATACGCTGCCATATCCTCCCCTGGAATACCCTCAGGTGCAAAAGCACGCGCCATCGGTGACATTACGATCCGGTTGGGTATATTTAATTGTTGAACCGTATAAGGTTCAAATAAGGTCTCCAGTGAATGAATTTGCTCCTGCTGTTTAGCCATGGTTAACGCCTCCTGTAGATTGTATGATTATTCTCAAATCGGGGTATGAATGCAATAGTAACAAGCTCCAGTCCCCCTTTCAACCAACAATCTGCCCAAGTTGTTGCTTAAGCTAGAAGCCGGAAAAACTGTTGTATTGGCAGATCCTATTTGTTGTCTGCCAATAAGGTGATTATAATAAAGGGATTCTACCTACTGAAAGGGGTGTTCCTTGGATGGCTGGCATACTCCCCCCCAATCCGAACGACCCGCGGGTGATTCGGACCCGTCAATTAATTCTGGATGCCTTCATCCGGCAATTGAATATCATGGACTTCAATTCGATAACCGTCGGCGATATTACCAAAGCAGCCACTATTAACCGGACCACCTTTTATGCACATTTCCAGGATAAATATGCGCTGTTCGAAGCCTTTTTGTTAGACGCCTTTACGAATATGGTCCTCCATAAAGTCGATGCAACTGGACCGTTGACCGAAAAGACGCTTCAGGAGCTTATCGTGGCCTTATGCAATTATCATGAAACCAGCCACCGCTGCTTCAAAAGATATGATTCCGTAGCACTCCTGCTTGAGGAGAATATCAAGCTGCATCTTGAGAAGCTTATCCTGCAGCTTATTTGCGAATCAGACTCAGCTGCAGATTCGAAGCCGCTTGCCACTGCGGCCACCCTGCTAAGCTGGTCCTTATACGGCGTAACCTACCGCTGGAATGTGGAAGGAAGAGCGGAGTCTCCCTCCGAACTTGCGGAGCGGGTCATGCCGCTGATCACGGGCGGATTCCCCATGTTCAATCCGCAAGTTTCCTAATCAGACTGGCCCAGGTGTAAAATCAGCGGCAGCCTCGGACGTGAAAATCATGTCCTGGGCTGCCGCTGTTTATATTGAGCCGACGTTGTGGGGCAATATCGAGATACATAATCGCTGAATGGTGAAGGTTGTCGCGCACACGGTAGATAGATCACCTTGATTTACGTTAGGAGGGAGCGAGTGCTATCAAATCCTGCACAGAATACAACATTTTCTTGGATAAATCGGCTCAAAACCAAGATTGTTGTACAAAATACAACATATTTCCTTTTTCAAGCGACTTTGGTGGAATATTCTTGTATTTCATACAACAATCCTCCCGAACACCCGGCAATCCAGGAATCTAAGTTGTAAAACGTACAACATTTATGCTTACAGCACTTCCTTACTTCTTCCTTCCTTCCTTCCCTAAGACTCCCCATTCACCGGTATAGAATCAGTTGTTGCGACTCCTATTATGACTACACTTACCACAATGGGGCATGGTGTCGGTTGGGGCTGAGGTTAGATTCTCTATCGTACACACTAAAAGGACTTTCCTTCAGGGGAAAGTCTTTTTCTTTTTACATACCGGCTCTAAGGCGGAAAAACAGCCATCTTTTCTGGCAATTACAAGTAAGCGTAAATTGAAATGTTACTTTTTTTTAAAAAACAAAATACATTTTTTAAACTTATTGAATTATAAGAATGTATATACTTAAAAAAATGTAAATGGAGGATGTATTTTTGAAAAAAATCATGATTGTCACAATGGTAGGAGCTATTTTGTTATCCGGATGTGGGGCAAATAATCAGTCTTCAAGTCCGGTAAAGATTGATGGAAATGCGTCAACACCAGCTACATCAATTCCCAATACACTACTATCCGAGACTTCAGATAAGAAAATTGCTATTTATGGTGTTCAAGAAAAATCACAAAAAGACATATTTTCGTCATTAGATGTTGTAATAAATGGAGAAACGAAAACATTCAATTGGATCAATGTAACGAACCCCTCCTTCTATCCTCAAATATCGGTCATTGATTTAGATGCAGATGGAGAAGATGAAATTGTCATTGTTCTGACAAAAGGCGCAGGGACTGGAGTACATGATTCGGAAGTGCATGTGCTTAAATCAGATTTTACAGAAATATCAGTTTCAGATCCAAGAGAATTCGTTCTAAGCAATCTTAACGTTGATCTAAAAACAGATAAGGAAATTCGACAGTATACAGTTTCAGTTGATGGTCAGGAGCACTTATTTGAATTCAGTGAGAGCGATTCAAACGATTGGTTTGAGCAACCGACGGTTCAGAATATATTGAGATTTGGAATAAAGGATAATCAGCTTATTGCGGAGCTACCCATTCAGATTTCAACAGGTAATTATTTAGGGGATGCAATCATTAGATATGCATTTGTTAATGGGAAATTAGAGCCGTTTAAAATAGAGATTACAAAAGAAGGAAACTCATTATGAGCTTCCTTCTTTTAGTCTGAAGTATTAATAGCCTTCAACTTTAAATAATGTGTGGTCGAGGTGGGGAATTGACGGATTCCGCTGATTCCGTTATTCCAATTCAACCGTCTTGTTCAGATCCGACTTCTCTGTGTCCCGATTGGTGATTCGTTTGAACATATAAGTCGCCATCTCGGCCAGATTACCGCTCTTCCAGTATTCAGCAGCTTCGGCATGAACCTGAATCAGGATCACGTTCGGGTCATCATAGGTGGTCTTCAGGAACGTGTTATAGCCTGCACTCCAGAATTCTTTTTTCTTCTCCAGATCCTCGACAATCCTGGCGGTTCCGCGGATGGAGACATAGGATTTGTCAGCATACACAACATTAACCCTCGGATCATGGAGGATCTCATCGAACTTGCTGGTGTCCTTCTTGGTCAGGAACCACAGGTCTCCGTCAAACTCGACTTCCTGTGTCTTCATGGGACGGGATACCAGGCCTTCGGGTGAGATCGTCGTGAACATCGCTGTATCAATCCCTTTGATAAGGTCTCTGACCGTCTCGACAGCTTCCTGATGACTTTTATCCAAAGTTGACATGCTTATCGCCTCGTTTCTTCCGGGTTATGGGAATAGGATATCCAAATGCGTACCTATTATTAACCCGAATAGGCGGTAATCTATCTTTAACGGTTCAGTCACAGCTTTATCAGCTGGTTCAGTATTCGCCTTTGATGACGAAGAACGAGCCCCGGATCGTTCCGGCCAGCTTAGACTTCTGCCTGGCGAATTTGAACTTTGTCTCCAGCTCCTTGGGAATCTCCATGCCCTCAGAGAGCTTGAATCCGACAGCCCGCTTCTTGGGATCATCCACGGTATACATCACGTTAAGCGCCAGTCCGTCCTCATAAAAGACGTAAGCAAACCGGATATTCTCTACCTGAAACCGCGAGGTCTCCAAAGGCTTGGCCGAAAATTCAAGATCACGTTCTTTTTTCAGAATTCCATTCACATAATCCAGGGTCTCCTGGCTTTCGCTGGCCGGGACAACCGTGAACTCATGCTTGTACTTATTCATGAAGTAACGCGCTTCATTCGCACGCAATCCTGCAAGTGCATCCACTACAGGTGACGACTCCAAGCCGGCCGTAGACACCTCTTTGAAATCAACGATATAAGACATTGCACTTCCTCCTAGGCTAACCCGTTATTTACTTACAACAGGAATCCACATTTCACCTACAACCTGTCCATCCTGCTGCCCCATCTCAACCGATGTATTGGGCCCGCCCACATAGGCGACATCCTTCGCTTCCGGCAGAGCTTGACCAAAAGCAACTCCGGCGAGCTTATTATTCAGTTCATCAGCCGTTGCCGCTTCCCCTCTAACCACCAGGTATTTACCCTTAGGAAACTGGATAACTCTGGCCTCTTCCGGCGCAGCTGCTTCGGTCATGACACCCGCATAATACATCATTTTGTTGTTCACCGCTTCACTCACGGCAAAAATATAGTCGTTCACGGCCATCGCCTTCAACTTATCGAGCCTTCCATCTTCACTGACGGCCTGCCAGAAGTCTGACTTTTCTTTGTTAATACCTGCATAGTCCGTGTAATCGCTCTTAAGCTCCGTGCCCAAGCCGATAACGATGAAGCTGTCTTTTTCCTCTAACGTGTAATTTGCCATGTCTGCAACCATCCTTTGTATTTGAAATTTGTCTTCTTGTCTTGATATGTATATGATAGTCTTAAATCATGTCATAAAATGAAACTGTTTAGGAGACGCGATGAAAAAAGTTGAACGGGTAAATGTGATCATGCGGTATATTAACAACCGGGCCCACTTTACTATTACTGAAATCATGCAGGAATTTAATATCTCCCGTTCGACTGCGATTCGGGATATCCGGGAAATCGAGGCGCTGGGGATGCCGCTTGTCGCTGAAGTTGGACGGGATGGCGGGTATTCTGTGATGCGCAATTCTGTCCTTCCCGTGGTCCGGTTTACAGATAATGAGCTCAAAGCCCTGTTCATTGCCTTCATGGCCACAAGAAACGGGCAGCTCCCTTATCTCAAGAGCCGTCAGTCTCTAACGGAAAAATTACTCGGACTCGTCTCGGAGAACCAGCAGGAGGACCTGTTTCTTCTGAATCAAATTCTGCTGTTTGAAGGGACCAACCCGAACAATCCTGACCTGCTTGATCTGTCTGATCTCCCCCACCCCATGCTGGAGAAGCTGATCCAGATCCTGCTGGTGGACCGCTATTTGCTGATTACCAGCGAAGTAGCGAGGATCATCCAAGCTTATCCCGTTTATCTTTTGCGCCTCTATCGTGAGAAAAGCCAGTGGCTGATCGAGGCCTTCGACTTAAACGATGAAAGGAAGCGGATTATTCCTGTGGACCAAGTCACCGATGTTGTCCTAAATCCGGATAAAAAAAGATTAAGCAGGAAAAAGATCCTGGAAAAACTGAAGAGTCAGGAAGAAGAAGTCAACCTCGTTCTTGAACTCGGCCCCAAGGCGATTGCCCAATTCAAAAAATATCATCCATTGAAGGTATCGCTCTCCTATACGAATCCTTACCAGAGCACAGCCATTCTCAAGACGTATATCCATGCGGATATGCCCGACGAACTGGCGGAAATCATAAACTGGCTGCTTTTCCTGGGCGGGGATATCAGACTTAAGGAAGCGCCGGAGGAAATCTGGAAAGGGTTAAAAGAGAGACTGCGTTTATTATACCTATAATCAGTGTGCCACCAAATGTACCGGATATTCAGATTGAAATTCTGGCCTCTATACAACCTGTCCAAAAGAGTTTAAAATTTTCAAGGAGTGTAATGACAATATCTGATTTGGCTTCAGGGAACTTATCCGGAAAAGGAGACTTTAGAAACATGCTAGATTCAAACACAACCAGCCTATTGAAAAAAACATTGAGTGCAAGTATCGGTAACCAGGAAATTGCAGGTGCGAACCTGATGGTCATCAAGGACGGCCGCGAGGTGTTCTATCACGAAGACGGCTTAGCCGATGTCGAAGCGGGACGTCCTATCACCCGGGATTCGATCTTCCGTCTATACTCGATGACGAAACCGGTTACATCCGCCGCCATCATGCTGCTGCTTGAGCGCGGACAGATCGATTTGTTCGATCCGGTAAGCCGTTATATTCCAGGGTTCAAGAACCAGCTGGTCGAAAAGAACGGAGAACTGGTGCCTGTCAGCCGGGAGGTTGTCATTCATGATCTGCTGAATATGACCTCGGGACTGGTATACGGAGGAGGAACAGACAAAGCCGCTCTGCATACGGAGGCTTTGTTCAAGGAGCTGGACAGCCGCTTGCACGGCGATAACCGGATGAGCACCATGGAATTCGCCACCCGTCTGGGTGAAGGCCCGCTTTCGTTCGAGCCGGGTTCGTTCTGGCAGTACGGGACCTCAGCGGATGTTCTGGGAGCCATTGTGGAAGCGGTTAGCGGCATGCGGTACGGAGAATTTTTGCAGAAGGAAATATTCAGCCCGCTGCAAATGCAGGATACCGGCTTCTGGCTGCCTGAAGACAAAGGAAACCGCCTGGCCAGAGTCTACCAGGAGGACGGCGAAGGCGGCTTGAAGCTGTATGCGGAGAGCCATCTGGGCATCTACCACCATATGGACCGGGAACCGGCCTACGAGTCAGGCGGAGCGGGCCTGGTCTCAACGATTGACGATGCTGCCAAGTTCACCACCATGCTGATGAACCAGGGCAGCTTGAACGGCGTTCAGCTGCTCAAGCCTAGAACCGTTCAATATATGACTACAGCTGTTCTAAGCGATGGGCAGCAAAAAGGCTTCGATACCTGGCATTCCCTGCAGGGGTATAGCTATGGCAACCAGATGCGTATCCTGAAAGACACCGGAAAAGCCGGAGTGGTCGGCGGCCAGGGTGAATACGGCTGGGACGGCTGGCTTGGAGCTTATTTCACCAACAGTCCGCAGGACGGCCTGACCTTCCTGTTCATGATCCAGAAAAAAGATGCCGGCACACTGCCGGTCACTCGCAAGCTGCGTAATATTGTGTTTAGTTCGTTGTAAGAAACCTGCTCTTCTTGTCCAATATACACACAGGGTCCAATTCTTGTCCTCCGTAAAGAACAAGAATTGGACCCTGTGCTATGAAATGAGAAAATCCGCACTTTCTCTCCGCACTCTCCACACGCTCTGCTAAGTTACCAGTTCGCGTTCTTCCTGTTCGTCTCAATGACTTCATGGAAACGGTCAGGAAAATTAGTATAGACTCCATCTACACCCCAAGAATAAGCTTTATCCATATTGAGCTGATAATTAATGGTATAGGGCATGACCTTAAGTCCCGCCCGCTTTATCTGCGCCACATAAGACGCGCTGGTCCCCTGGAAATTCGGGCTGATGCCGACAGCATAGGACTTCACATCTGCCAGATAAGCTTCAGTAAGTCTTACCGAGGTATAATCATTCCATACGAGCTGGTACAACGGAATATCCGGGTTGATGGAATGGAACTTCCGCAGACTGGCTGCGCTGAAAGAGTGTATGGCCACTACTTTTTCCAGATCATATTTCTTAATGTATTCATTCAAGAGGACTTCAATATTAATCTTCGGCGTTGATTCCTTGATTTCAAGGACATAGCTGATCTCTTTGCCAAAGGTTTCGAATACCTCATCGAGGGTGGGGATGGTGGTCCCTGCATATATTTCTCTGGCAAACATCGGATACGCCTTATTGAACCACGATCCGGCATCCAGCTGTTTGATCTGCTCCAGCGTCATGTTCCTTACATACCCTTTGCTATTGGTCGTGCGGTTGACTGTATCATCATGGATGACAACAGGAATCTGATCCTTGGTCAGGTGGATATCCAGCTCAATCGAGTCGGAATCCATTTCACGCGCCAGCTCGAAGGCCGGCATCGTGTTCTCCGGAGCATATCCGGACGCACCACGGTGGGCGATCGTATATACTTTTTCCGCCGGATCGATGATTTCTTTCACTTTAACCCGGATGGCCGGGAAGGAAGCGTACAGTGTTGTAAATAAGAGGATAAATATTAGTACATGCATTCCGATAAAATAAGCTTTATGGCTGACAATCTTCTTCATTCCGTCGTCCTCATTTTCCTGTAACCTTAACTTTTGCAAATATTATTATATTAACAGTTAGGGTCATTGAAATCCACATTTTTAATTACAGCGCAATCTAACAGCATAATTCTAAACCGTCTCCCTGCCCGCCGGCGAGTTCAGCTTCATGTACCGGAATCCAGAAATATTCAAAGGTTAGACCCGAATCTTCTCCGGATGCTTCTATAGTATGTTCCCACCGGGCCGGGCGCTCTTGAATTAACTCTAACTGATACACATGTCTTTCATGATGTTGTTGTTTATACGCCGCGTAGTACAGATACGTCTTCAAATGCTTGACTAGCCGCAGCTCATCCTTCGTTATTCCTGATTCCTCCAGTATCTCCCGGAATAATGCCGTTACTACACTCTCGCCCGATTCTACAGTCCCGGCAGGAACCTGCACACCAGCTTCCGGGTAGTCCCTATGCCTGAACACGAGCAGCTTATCGTTATATATAATGTAGGCCCAGACCGTTCATCACATAGGGGCGTACCAGATCAACAAGCAGATCCGTCCGTTCCTTCTCCCCGGTTTTGAACCATTGATACGCTGCGCTATAGATCGCTGACCCTGTCATGGCCGCCAGGATTGTTGTCTGATTGGGGTCTGCTGTATGGGGATGATCTCCTTTTACAAAAATGCGCTCAATAATCTGCTGCAGCAGCTGCTTGATCTTCTCGTCCACCAGCGTAGCAATCGATTTGGAATCCATCCGGCAGATCTCAAAAAAATCCAAAATGTACCGGTAAGTCATAAGGATCAGCTCGTTACATATTTCATCTGTGAACTCCAGCGCATGCTCCACGGGTCCGGGAATCATCTTGCGGAAAGCCTGTTCGATGATTTCATCCAGCAACGCATATTTATCCTCGTAATGAGTGTAAAATGTGGCGCGGTTAATGGTAGCTCTCTCTGCGATATCTTTGATGGTGATTGTATCGAAGCTTCTCAGCCGCAGCAACTCACGGAAGGCTTCTCTGATCAGCTGCCCTGTGCGCACAACCCTTGGATCTATCTGGTTAACCATCGCTAACTTCCCCTCTTAGACATCAAATCTTAATCTATGTTGTTTAACCGACTTATCCCCGAGTCTGCCGATTGAATTCAACAGGATGCCGGACTATCATCAATCGTATCAGACATGTGTTGTTTAAACAATGTGTGTTACCTAATTGAAAGGACAGATGAACTTGAATATACAATCAGACAGAATATTAATCGTTGGCGCTGGAGTGATTGGCAGTGTGTACGCACTCCGGTTCGCACGGTCAGGACTTGACGTTACCTTACTGGCCCGGGGCAAGCGGCTGAATGCCCTCCAGAAGAAGGGTCTGCAATACAATGAGAAAGGCACGATACAGCAAATTCCGGTGAAGGTAATTGCGGAGCTCGATAACGATGACATCTATGATTTCATCTTTGTTCCGGTCCGGTATGATCAGGCGGAGTCTGCTCTTGAGGCGATTAAGAATAACAGAAGCCAAACCATTATTACGTTGACCAACACGGTAGGTTATGAATCCTGGCTTGAAATCGTAGGCGAGCGGCTGCTCCCAGGCTTCCCTGGTGCTGGCGGAGACCTCAAAGACGGTGTGCTCTACGCCCAGTTTGGAACGGAGCCTGGGCAAGGGACTATATTTGGTGAAATCAATGGACAGACGACCGAAAGAGTGAATCGTCTTGCCGGACTACTTGATCAGGCAGGTCTAACTAATATAATCGAACCGGATATAAAGGCCTTCCATATCTCACACGCTGCCCTGGCAGCAGTCAACAAGCACTTTTATACGGAGGATGGTACGGGTATGGTGGATTTGGAGACTGCAAGAAGCGACAGTACATTGAGCAAGCTTGCTGCTGATATTAAACGCAATATTAGGCAAGTTGAGCAGTCCGGAATACAGGTCATCCCGCCGGAAACGAAACAGATGGCTGAATTGCCGGAAGAGGACATTATCGCCCGGTACCGCCAGATGCTGAGCAATGACTTCATCATTGATGTTAAGCTGGGGAATCAGGCTGTCAGCAGAAGAGCAGAGATTATGCTGCTGGACATAGCGTTTGGGGATGGACAATTGTTGCAGCAGACTACATCCTAACTATTTCATGCTTAAAAAGCGGCATCTCCCCATTATCTACTGGTGGAAATGCCGCTTTTATTATGATTCAATTTCCCATATACTTCTCCACACCGGCCGGATCCATGAGCACCATCTGTTTATTACCAATCAGCTTGATCAGGCCCGAATCCTCAAACCTGGAGAACTTTCTGCTAATGGTCTCGCGGGTCACCCCGACATAACTAGCCAGCTCTTCACGGGACAGCGGAAGATCAATATGAATACGGCTTCCATGCCGCTTGCCGTATTTGTCACTGAGTTCCATGATCATGCAGGCAATCCGGATCTCCGGATCTTTGGTCGCCAGGCTCTGCGCCAGATTCTCCGTATGGGCGAGTCTTTTGGTTACACTTTTCAGCAGCCGTAGAGAGATCTCCGGATTATCCGTCATTAAATGCTCCATATCATTCCGGGTCAGCATACAAATATTAGTGTCTTTCAGGGCATATGCGTTAAAATTACTAAGCTCATCACTGTTAAAAATACTGAGCTCTCCGAAGAAATCCCCATTCGTCAGAATGTGCAGGATTTGTTCCTTGCCTTCAGGAGTCATTTTGGATAGCTTCACATGCCCCTGTTGAATAATGTACAGCGTATCTGACGGCGCCCCTTCAAGAATTAACGGCTGACCTTTGGTAAACTTGCGGTGCTTAATCATGGCGCTAATTCTGGTGAGGTCATCGTCCGTCAATGCAGCAAAAATCGGTACCTTGCGTGTACAAGGTTCTGCGGCGTGCTGGCAGGAGTGCTCTTTCATACCGTTCCCCCTGAAATGTAGTATTTAGAAGCTTCTTACTCTAATGAGTAACAGATTTCTTATCTTCAACTGCTACGAAGTGACTTGTATCCTCTCCGCAGACCGGACATACCCAGTCTTCAGGCAAATCTTCAAACGCGGTGCCGGCGGCTACATCCTCATCAGGATCGCCTATTGCCGGGTCATAGATATAGCCGCAGGGTGTACAGATGTATTTCTTCATTCTTCTCAGCTCCTAATAGTTTGTTTTTTAGTTCAATCGGGATTGTACTTCAGCCATAATGGCTTCTATGTTATTGCCGGCAAGATGAATTCCGGTCAGGCTGATCCCCTGTTCTACAGCCGACTTATACGTCAGGGAGGCAGCGGCTCCTTGCCAGGATAACGCACCGGTGATTGTATTATCTTTCACATAGATCCGCGTATAGGCGCCATTCTCTTCTCCGCTGACCGCCACATCGCATTGCCGTTCATCTGTGTTGCCAATGGAGAACAGAGAGATCCCAAAAGCATTAAACAAAGTAACCGGAACCGCTCTGCGGTAAACGGTCAGACTGTCAGCCATGTTGCTGCCGGCAATCCTTCCCTGTTCTATTGCGCCGCCCCATAGTCCTTCAACATGCCCGTTAATTTCAGCAACATCACCGGCAGCAAAGATGTTCGGATCACTGGTTTGCAATTGATCGTTTACAATAATGCCGTTCCGGACTTGAATAGCCGAGCCGCTTACAAGCGCAGTGTTCGGGACAATTCCGATAGAGTATACAACATGGTCACACGGGAGATTAGAACCATCGTCCAGCGTAATTCCGGTAACATAGTCTGTACCCGTAATAGAGGTTATCCCTGCTTGCAGAATCACCTTCACTCCGGATTGTTCCAGAGTCTCCTTAAGAAGGCTGGAGGAGTGCCCGTCCAGCTGTCTGCCCATCAGGGACGGGGCTGCTTCGATCACGGTTACCTCGTAACCTGCTTCGAACAAAGCCCAAGCCGTCTCGATGCCCTGGACACCTCCGCCAATTACGGCTACGCGGCTTCCATCCTGCAGACTATCTTTTAACCGGTCCGCATCGTTCATGTCTCTGATGGTGTGGACATTCTGAAGTCCGGCACCTTCGATAGAGAGTGCGCGGTTCCTCGCGCCCATACACAACAGCAGCTTATGATACTCCACCCGCTGGCCGTCTTCTGTCTCTACCATCCGGCGATCAGGCTGGATCGAGGTGATCCGGGTTGAGGTCTTGACGTTTATACGGTTATCCCGGTACCACTTCTCTTTCTTGATCAGCACCTTCTCGCTGTGCAGGTCGGTGAACAGGCCTTTGGTCAGCTTAATCCGGTTATACGGTAGCCCGCTTTCCTCACCTAGTATCGATATTTCTGCTTCCGCGTCCTGATCGCGGATTGCTTTGGCCGCATGGACGGCGGAGACGCCGCCGCCGACGATTACATAATGCTTCGTCATGAGTTGTTCCTCCTCCCTAAATTGAGCTCAGCAGCAGATCCGATACAAATTCAGCCGCATTTTTAATTTTCTGGACCTTCTCTGGCTCTTTAGGGGAGAATCTTACTCTAACCGGGAATTCAACATGTGTCATGCCGGTGGTTTTGATGACCTCCGAAGTGCTTTGCACGGTCATATTCGTTCCGTTCAGATAGTCCTGAATGACCTCGATGGCTTCTCCGCTCCAGCCGTACGAGCCAAAGGATGCCGCAAGCTTGCCTTCCAGATTCATATGCTGCAGCTCCTTCAGCACATCCTCCAGGTTCCCGATCATGTCCGCATATTTAGTAGAGCTGCCGATAAAGACCGCGTCTGCAGAAGCAATGCTGTTCAGAATATCCGCAGTGCTGCTTTTATCCGCATCCCAGACTTCTGTTCCGATATTATTCTCCTGCAGGCAATCCTGGATGATTTTGGCCATTTTCTTCGTGCTGTTCTTGATGGTGGTATATACGATGACTGCTTTTTTACCCTGAGTCGTTTCGCGGCTCATCGTGGCGTACAGATCAATGAATTTAGGGATATCCTCCCGGATCAGGAATCCATGGGATGGGGCAATCATGCGGATATCCAGATCCTTGACCGCTTCCAGCAGTGTTCTTACATATCTTCTGTGCGGATGAATAATGGCGGCATAATAGCCCTTGTAATCTTCGGTGATATCAAATCCCGCTTCATCACTGAACAGATTCTCCACAGCTACATGTGTACTGAAGATATCGCAGGGGAACAGGATCTGATCCTCGATACAATACGTAATCATCGTCTCAGCAGTATGAAGGTACGGCGTTTCTTTGAACAGCAGTGTTTTTCCGCCGATATCCAGCGTATCGCCATCTTTAACGACCAGGAAGTTCCGGCTGTGCAGCTTATACATTTCCTGCAGTTCCGGCACAGCGATTTCGGTGCACACGATCGTGGCATTTAGCGCCTGGGATGCAAGGGCTGCCAGGCCGCCGGAATGGTCGGGCTCCGTATGGTTAATTACGATGTAATGAATATCCATGAGGTCAATCATACCGGCGAGACACTCGGCATATTCACGGCCGAACTCCATATCTACCGTATCAATCACGGTCGGCTTGCCCGTTTTTAACAGATAGGAATTATAGGTTGTTCCTTTAGCCAGAATCAGGCGGTGGAACGGAACCTGACGGTTATCTATTTTGCCTACCCAGTAAGTATCCCCGGCGATTTGTTTGAATTGTGTACTCATTTTGTTAACCTCCAATGTTTGATTGATAATCCTTATCAGCAACCTCATTCTATTACGGCTGCCGTACAAAAAGGAGGATTCAAATCAAATTCCGGAAGTTTATGAAACAACTCAACCGTATACTTTTAATGTAGACGATTGAACAGAAGGGGTGGTGCGTATGGTCACAGTTGGACAGAAATAATGAAATTTCTCTTGCAAGTCAGCGTTCAAAATAAAAAGCCAATCCCCATGAGATCAGCTCTTCTTAGCCACAAACGTTATACAATCCGAAGTCAGCCTGACAGGTTCACCCTTTCTGCTGATTTCATATTCCAGCGGTTTTACGAAGCGTTGCTCAACTTCCCAGCCGGCATACTGCTGATCCAGCAGCTCGAACATTCTTGCCGTAGTTAGATTCACTTCAAACATGGGATCGAGTTCTTCCGCTTGTGCGAGGTTAACTTCATGAATGTTCGACGCGATAATAATACAATTCGCTCCATTTTGTTTCGTACCGGCATTCATTTCCTGCAGTTTCCGCTCCAGTGCCTGCTCTGAACTGATATGCTCTAAAGAAGATACGGCTACGATAATATCATACTCATCTGGTTCAATGGTGAACTGTTCAATATCGGATAACCTTGCCACTATGTATTGCTCAACTCCAAATTCCTTACTGTAATGATATAGTTTATCTATAGCCGATTCCAGCAGGTCAACGCATACCACTTTACCATTTCTGTGCTTCAAAGATTCAGCGATAGGAATGCTGTTCCGGCCGATCCCCGATCCCAAATCCAGCACACTTAAGTATTCCCGCTCCTTATATTCCTCTAAAAGGCTGATCACCGTCTTAACAGGCCTGTGAAGCCAGGACCCTGGCTTGAATAAGTCGTATGTATCGTAACAGTCATCATGATATTTCTTCTCTTCGGATCTGATGTTGGCTATTCTGTCCATTGGTTCACCTTACGCTTTCAACGATTCCACTTCATTCTGTATTTGCTTTATTCAGGAACTTCAATATATTCGGATACTCTGGATTTCAGGATTTCTATTAGTTCTTCATCCATAAATCTATAGTCGTCCGGGATATCAAGACAGATTACCTGTTTGTTCCTTAGGGAGTCTGCAAATTTGTCCCTTAGCCTTCTTGTATGCTTCTTCTCCATTACGAATATCAGATCCGACCATCCGATATATCCTTCGGTCACCTGTATTCTTGCTCCTTCTTCCGTGCCTGCCGACCTTGCTTCGTAACCGTTATATCCGTCAAAAATCTTCTCAGCAGTCAAACTGCGCCACTTATTCCGGCTGCAGATAAAGAGTAGTTTAATGTTGTATCGCCTCTATATTTACTTTGGGATTTCTAGTAATGCGCTCTTATTAATTTGTAGTTTATATTTTCTATGAATTGTTCAATCCTAATCACTTCATCTTCTTCGGGATTCATGATCTCAATAACATATTTTGCAAAACCCATTGGCCAAATATAATACAATTCATTTAATGATAAGGCCGAGGCGCAGCAAGGTGAAATTATTGATAAATCATTAAACTGGTTGGAGCTTTTTGTATCCATTTGCTCAGCCCACCAATCGGGTTCTAAATACGTCATACAATGATTGCATCTAATCCCTTCAAAATTCGATCCACTATCTATAAATGTTACTTCATTATATAGCTGTTCACTTATTTCTTTGTTAACGGTCATTAATCTCATTTGATTTTTAATTGCATTTCTCTCTTTTTCGCCGGGGATGGTTTTCTCATGCTTTGGTATGATTTTTACAATGTAATTAGACATTATCACTCCTCCTATTCCCTGCTTGAACTGCAGGCTGGCCGTAACGAGCATGCACGTAAGCTTTAACTGTATTATGTACAACTAAAGCGATCGATTATTGCGTTGAGAGTGTTTTAATTGTATTTTCTACAATTAGAATCATCATATTTCGTAAGAGAAGACTTTCCGCTATTTTTAGTTGTACAGAATACAATTAAACCGTCAAATCAGGTTTATCTCCATGATTTAACTGTACGAAGTACAGTTATTTGCTATGGACTCCACATTAGTTACTTACTCTCAATAGATTTGAAGGCGTAGGCTTCTAAAGAGCAGGACATTTTTAAGTTCGATTTATTTAGTGAAATAGAATTATACTTCATGTGTTAACGTCTAACATAACCACATTTCCAAGAAAAGGTGATTGCATCAACTCTATGGTATCTTTCTATTTATCTACGGTCAATCTCATTTCTGGCTCTGAAGATGGGGTTATCTATAATAATTTATAGCATTATAAAGAAAAACCCGCATATAATGCGGGTTCCAGACGATAACTACGCCAAATATCTTCCCGTAATTGAATGCTCCGCATCAATAATCTGCGAAGGTGTGCCCTCGAATACGACCTCGCCGCCCTTGCTGCCTCCGTCCGGCCCCATGTCGATGATCCAGTCTGCCTGGCTAATCACATCGAGATTATGCTCGATGACGATCACCGTATTGCCGGCATCCACCAGCCGGTTCATGATCTCCATGAGGTGGCCGATGTCGGACATATGCAGGCCGGTCGTCGGCTCATCCATCACATAGATGCTGCCTTTCTTATGCAGCTCGCTGGCCAGCTTAATGCGCTGGCATTCTCCGCCCGAGAGCGTGCTGAGCGGCTGGCCGAGTGTAATATAGTTTAGCCCCACATCACTCATAGCCTGAATCTTGCGCACCACCTCTTTGAGCTGGAAGAACTCAAGAGCCTGTTCAACAGTCATCTCCAGCACCTCGGCAATGGATTTGCCGTTCAGCTTGTAGGCAAGCACTTCCTCCTTGAACCGTCTGCCTCCGCACACTTCGCAGGGCAGCTTCACGCTGTCGAGGAAACCAAGGTCTGTGTACACGACACCAAGTCCCTGGCAATTCTCGCAGGCGCCCTTGGAGTTGAAGCTGAACAGCCCTTGATTTACCTTATTGGCTGCGGCAAAAGCCTTGCGGACATCATCCATAATCCCCGTGTAGGTAGCGGGATTGGAGCGTGTTGAGACGCCAATCGCCGATTGGTCAATAACGATCGTATCCGGATGCTGACTGAGGAAGACATCATTAATCAGCGTACTTTTGCCCGAGCCTGCGACACCTGTTACCACTGTAAGTACTCCTGTAGGAATATCCACACTTACATTCTGCAAGTTGTGCAGAGAGGCATTCTGGATGGACAGCCTGCCGGAAGACGCCCTGCAATCCTGCTTCAGCTGAAGCGGACGTTTCATATGAGTGCCTGTCAGCGTTCCTGATTCCAGCAACCCCTGGAAGCTGCCTTCATAGACAATATTACCGCCGCGGCTGCCGGCGTGAGGCCCGACATCGACAATATGATCCGCCAGCTTGATAACATCGGGATCATGTTCAACGACAATGACGGTATTCCCTTTGTCGCGAAGCTTCTCCAGCAGCTCATTTAACCGGTGGACATCCCGCGGGTGCAGACCGACGCTGGGCTCATCGAAGATGTAGGTGACATCCACCAGGCTGCCGCTTAGATGCTTCACCATCTTGACGCGCTGTGATTCTCCGCCGGATAGCGTATCGGTCTCACGGTCCAGCGTCAGGTAGTCCAGCCCGATATCGACCAGATGCTGCAGCCGCTCCGCCAGCGACTTGACGACCGGAGCTGCGGCAGGTTCCTCTATCTCCCGGATGGTGCGGATAAGCTGCCCGACTTCCATAGCGGACAGCTCCGCAATGTTCCTTCCATTGATCCGGCAGCTGAGCGCAGCCTGGCTAAGTCTTGCTCCATGGCAGCTGGAGCAGGTGCCTTCGGAGATGAACGGGGCGACCATTTTTTGCGTACGCTCAGATTTGGTCTTCACATCCTGTTTGATATACTTGCCCGTGAACTTCTCAATAACACCTTCTACCGTAATGTTAGTTGCCTTCCCGGCAAAATCCATCTTCACTTTCCTGGCCTTGCCGTGCAGCAGCTGTTCCAGCTCCGCATCTGAATATTCGCTTAGCTTCTTGTCCAGATCGAAGTCACCCGCCTGCACGATCATGTTCCAATCCCAGCCGCCGACTGCATAATCCGGCAGCATGAGGGCTCCATCATTCAACGACTTGGACATGTCCACGGCCCGGCTCATATCGACCCCAAGCTTGCGGCCGATCCCGTTACATTCGGGACACATCCCTTGCGGATCGTTGAACGAGAACATGTTCACTCCGCCTACATGGGGCTGTCCCACCCTGGAGTACAGCAGACGGAGAATAGGCGAGATGTCGGTTATCGTACCCATCGTGGAATGAGAACCGCCGCCCAGCCGCTTCTGATCTACGATAACAGCCATGCTCAGGTTCTCGATCCCGTCTGTATCCGGCTGCGGATAACGCGGAAGGAAGGTTCGCACGAACATGCTGAAGTTCTCGTTCAGCAGCCGCGTGGATTCAGCAGCAATCGTATCGAAGACGATGGATGACTTGCCGGAGCCGGATACTCCGGTGAAGATGGTAATTTTTCGTTTCGGGATACGCAAGGATACGTTCTTAAGATTGTTCTCCCTTGCACCGGATATCACGATATACTCCTGATTCATTTCGTTCATGCTTAGCATCCCTCCAGGTGGTATAGATTTCTTTTGTTTCTATTATCCTTAGCATTATCCTTAGCTTTTGTTTACGGCATTGCCTCATGATTTTGAAAAGATATATTATAGTTATATCGTTGCTGTAGCTAATACACTTAAGGAGAGAGCAATATGCCGATTGAACGGTTTCAAATCCATGTGTCTGATGAAATCCTTGAAGATCTGAAATACAGACTGGATCATGTCCGCTGGCCCGATCCATTAGAGGGTTCTGACTGGGAACGGGGTTCGGATCAGAGTTATTTACGGTCGCTCGTTACGTATTGGCGGGAGCAGTTTGACTGGCGTGCCAGAGAAGCCGAGTTGAACCGCTTGTCACATTTTCGCTGTAACGTCGATGGAATCGATGTGCATTTCGTGCACGAGCGCGGCAAAGGGCCTAATCCGCAGCCAATTATCCTTACGCACGGATGGCCGGACAGCTTTGTGCGATACGAGAAGATTATCCCTATGCTTACGGACCCTGAACGTTATGGCGGGAATCCCGAAGACTCCTTCGATGTCATTGTCCCTTCCGTGCCCGGATTCGGCTTCTCTAATGGCCTGAAACGCGCTGGTGTGAATAATGCTTATGTGGCTGAGCTGTGGGCCAGACTAATGACTGAACATCTGGGCTACCCGAAATTCGCTGCGGCAGGCGGGGATATCGGCTCTGGTGTTACACGGTATCTGGCATTCAACCATCCTGAACTTCTGACCGGCATACATCTTACCGACATCGGCATCATCCGGAATCTTCTGGCTGTGCAGGATAAGTCAGGGCTGTCTGAAGAAGAGCTCCTGTACATCAAGAATACTTCGCAATGGATGGCTGATGAAGGCGGGTACATGTCGATTCAATCGACGAAGCCACAGACGCTTGCCTACGGACTGAACGACTCACCTGTAGGATTGGCAGCTTGGATTATTGAGAAATTCCATGCATGGAGTGATTGCAAGGGTGACCTAAGGAACAGCTTTAGCGAGGATGAACTGCTTACGAATATTATGATCTATTGGGTTACCCATACAGCAGGGTCAACAGCGAATATCTATTACGAGAACACGCATTCACTGCCGCCTCTCGGGCGCATTGAGGTGCCTACCGGTATAGCTATTTTCCCGGGAGATGTCGCCTTGCCGCCCCGGGAATGGGCTGACCGCAATCTGAATATCACCCGCTGGACTACCATGCCCCGCGGCGGACATTTCACAGCCATGGAAGATCCCGCGCCTCTGGCGGAAGACATCCGTGAATTCTTCAGAGCATTAAGAGAATAAAAGATTTCACTGCTTCACCAGCACAGACAGCTCGCCCTCAAAAACCTGATCGTCTGAGCTGGTGAACGTTGATAATAACACCGTAACCAGGCCTGTTGCATTCCGCTTCTCTTCTACCCCGGTCACTTCAACCATGGTATACAATTCATCACCCGGATATACGGGGCGCATGAATTTAATGTTGTTCATCGCAGTTCCGGCAATAACCTCATCCCCATAACTGCCTGTCTCCACCCACAGCTTAAACGACACAGCCAGGGTCTGAATTCCTGAAGCAATGATTCCGTTGAATCGGCCTTGCGCTGCCTTCTCTTCATCCAGATGCATATATTGCGGATCAAATTCGCCGGCAAATCTGGTGATATCCTCTTTCGATAAGGTTAGAGATTTGGTTCTAAATACTTGTCCGATATAAAATTCATGAAACCGCATGATTGCACCTCTTGAAGTAATTTTGCTCGTTTATTTTAGAGTAGGATTATATCACAGATCCGGAATTTTGGTTAGACAGGGGCAAACTAATCATCGTCCGGTCTAATAATGCCCATATCTGTTCAGCCATCACTGAAGCTGGATAAGGCATAGAATTGCTAATCCACCATTCGAAAGAGCTTATTACCGCAGAAGCTAGAAACTGTACGGTTATTTCCTTGTTAAAATTTGGCCCGGCAGCGATTAAATCGAATTGTCTGCTAAAACTTTCCCGGACAACGACAAGCAAACGATTTCTAAAAGCAGGTACTCCCCGGTTTCTCAGCATCTTAGAATACAACCCGGAATTCTGTTCCAAATATTCAAAAACCCGAAGCAATGTGGATTTCGAAGTGAATTTACCGGTAACCTCACTGTCAGGCGCGCATTTGTCGATTAAGCGGTTAATTTGTTCTTCCAAACAATGATCAAGCAGATCATATTTATCTAGAAAATGTAAATAAACCGTTCCACGGTTAACATTGGCCAGCTCAGCAATTTTATTTACAGTGATATTTTCAATATCTGTTTCCGACATTAATGCTAAAAAAGCATCCATAATAGCCTGTTTGGATTTCTGTATACGTCTATCCATATATTTCTCCTTCATGAGTCAGAATTGAACATTTCTAAGGTGTGTGTTGATTAATCAACATAAGGGATCGCTTTGGGGATTGTACAATTCTCTGCTTTTTTGTAATGTGATTTTAACAAACAAACGTTGGTTTTTCAACGAATGTTCAATAATACAAATGGAGGCTGCGCTATGAAAGCAATGGGTATAACCGGCTTTGATATCCCTGAGTCTTTTGAAGAGTATGAACTAGCTGTTCCTGCAATTAAAGAGACACAAGTACTGGTGGAGGTGTATGCCTCCTCAATTAACCCTGGAGATAATCATTTACGTTCGGGTGAGCTATTACTGAGCCCGGTAGGCGGGCAATTTTCCATTCAATTCCCGTTTTTTCTTGGAGGTGATGTTGCCGGTGTTGTAAGAGGTGTGGGTACGGGGGTACAGCACTTTAAAGCAGGTGACCGCGTTATGGGGATGGTCCGTGGAGGCTCTTATATGGATCAAGTGGCTGCCGATGAGGATACCTTAACGATGATACCGGACAATGTATCCTTCGAAGAAGCCGCTGCTGCGCCTACGGTAGCCTTGACGGCCTGGCAGGCACTTTTTGAGCATGGTAAGCTTCAGCAAGGTCAGCGTATTCTCATTCATGGGGGTGCCGGTGGTGTTGGACATGCGGCCATTCAATTAGCCAGACATTATGGTGCTTATGTAATTGCAACTGCAAGAGAGCATAATCATGGCTTTGTCCTGGGTTTAGGCGCAGATGAAGTCATTGACTATTATTCACAACCGGATTTCGTGACAAGGTTATCCGCACCTGTAGATATGGTTCTTGATACAGCTATGCTAGGGAAAAAAGAATTAGAAACTGGACTTCCAGGCGAGTTCGGGGATTATAGCTATGACATATTAAAGGATGGCGGGAAATATATTTCCATAACCTCTTTCGGTATTGGAACCTATCCAGGCGTTCGCAATATTGACTCACTATTTTTCCGTGCCCGTCCAAACCGGGATGATCTTAATGTAATTTCCACTCACATGCAGGAGGGGAAGCTCAACATTCATGTAGATCATAGGTATCCATTTACCACTCAAGGTTTATTTGAAGCGTACCGCACAAGCGAGAAACAACCCAGACGGGGAAAAATCGTGATTTCAAAAGAAATATAAAAGAAGGGCAGCTTCCCGTTAAGAAGCTGCCCTTCTCTTTTAACTGCCCATGTCTGGCTATCTATACTGGATCTGCGTTTTATTCCAGACCCTGTTTTCCGTAGCCAGTGAGGTTCTCAACGACTTGCGGATCGTAGTGGGAGAAAAATGCGCTTTCGCCTGTATCGAGTGCAGCGATCTTAGCCATGTCCTCCGGCGTCAGTCCGAAGTCAAATACATTCATGTTTTCTTCCATTCTGTTTCGGCTAACTGTTTTGGGAATGACTACCACGCCTCTCTGAATCAGATAGCGCAACGCCACCTGGGCCGTGGATTTATGATATTGATCAGCCACCGTTTGTAAGGTGGTGTTGGTGAACAAATTATTTTTCCCTTCGGCAAAAGGACCCCAGGATTCAATCTGCGTATGGTATTTCTCCATGATTTCCTGAGCTTTGACCTGCTGGTTGAAGACATGGGTCTCCACCTGATTTACAGCCGACACTACTTCAGTAAACTGTACAAGGTCGATATATCGGTCCGGATAGAAATTACTTACACCAATTGCTCTGAGGGTACCGGCCTTATACAGCTCTTCTAATGCACGGTACGTTCCGTAGTAATCCCCAAACGGCTGATGAATCAGGACCAGATCCAAATAATCCAGCTGCAGCTTTCGCAGGGATTCTTCAATAGAAGCTTTAGCTTGTTCATAGCCTGCATTAGAGATCCATACTTTGGTTGTGATAAACAATTCTTCCCGGGGAACTCCGCTCTTCTTAATAGCACGGCCAACGGCTTTCTCATTCCGGTAAGCTTGTGCGGTATCAATGGAACGGTAGCCTACGCTTAGGGCATCCAGCACACATTTCTCACATTCCGCGTGATCTGAAATCTGATAGACTCCATAGCCCAGAATCGGCATTTGTACTCCGTTGTTTAAGGTTACATACTCCATTTGTAATTCCTCCTAAGTTAATAGTTACAAGTGATTTTAACCCCGTCTGATTAGTGCCGGTTATTCACCAGCCGGAAAGTCCGTTGAGGCAGCCAAGTCGGTCTGCTTCTCGAAATCAGCAACACGCTTCATAAGAGTCGAAAGGGTGGTGGCCAATGCCTGGGAGCCTAACACCATACGCATCGGCGCAGGCTCTACGTCCACACTCTCGATAATACGGGCAGCCATACGCGCCGGATCGCCGGGAGCCAGTCCATTCGAACCGTCCAGCATGCTCAAAAAGCCGTGCGCAGGATTCCCCTCATATTCTGGCATTAATGAAGCAACCTGTGCGCTGCCATAGCGGAATTCGGTACGGGCTCCTCCCGGTTCTACGAGTGTAATCCCGATGTTAAAAGCAGCGACCTCCTGGGCCACAGATTCACAGAAGCCTTCAATGCCGAACTTCGTAGCATGGTACATTGAATTGCCCGGGAAGGCAACCTGTCCGCCATAGGATTACCTTGTCCCCTTGCTCAAGGAGCTGCTGCGTCATCACATAACCAAACCCGCTGCTGACACCTGTAATCAGCCATGTTCTTTTGTGCATAATCATTCTATCCTCTTGTTAACTATGATTTCGCTGCTGCTTCGTTCACACACCGCAGCGCATTCAGACTGCGCGGATAACCGATGTAAGGCAGGCATTGAGAAATGACCTTGATCAAGAACTCCTTATCATTTCCAAGCCTCATATTGGCTGCGGCATGACTGGTCGCCTGCGGTTCACAACCGCCTTGGGCATACAGGAAGCAGAACGTAATCATCTCTCTTTGTTTGAGATCCAGTCCTTGCCGGGTATAGTAGTCGCCGAAGCAATTAGCCGCAAGCCATTGATTGATGTGCCGGCTCTCCTCCGGGCCTGATTTCCAGAACTCCTGCATGCTCTCGCCAAAAATATCCACCTGCGCCTGAATCCCCGCTTTAAGACGCGTTTCCATAGTGGTTGTGGCCTGCCCCGGTAGAGGAAGCTCCACACCTCCCGCAGTCAATACATCATTCAGGACTTGCAGGAAAGGAAGAACTCTGCCAATACCGAGATAAGCGACGGACTGATAGACTATTTCCTTGGCTTCTACCGGTGTAACGCCAAAGTTCAGGACTGCGGGCAGCATAGCTTTGAACTCATCGATTCCCTGACAGCCGATTAATACAGATAGAATGGCCATCATACGGGTCCGGTCATCCAAATCATCCTGATGAACCACTTCATCAAATGCAAAATTATCAAACCGCTCGATAAACTCGGGATCTGTTACCTTAAGCTTGGATTCATAACCCGGAAACATTCTTTCGTGGTATTTCTTTGCGGCATCTGTAATCTCCATTGTGTACTCCTCCTGATTATTTCTGGACGCTTATTGTTCTTCCGCCAAAAAGGGTCAACCAAACAAGTTGGCTAACCCTTTATTTAAATGAATTCATGTCTATTATTATACTCGAGTCTCTTTGTAATACAATTTATGATTTCGCCTAAAAAGTACAGTAATGCACTATTTTAACGAAAATGTCTATTAAAATTAACTTCCAGGTCCAGAGCTAATCTCCAGTCGTTACACCGGATCATCGTGCCTAAAGGATATTCGAAATCACATTCGCCTATAAATGTGAAGCCAAGCTTACGGCAAATGGCGTTAGAAGCAGGGTGGCTGATTTTGGGGAAAGCATGAATATACTTGTGCTTCTGCTCTGAATGGATCCTAGCTATGGCCTTAACGGTTGCTTCTGCAGCTATACCTTGCCCTTGAAAAGCAGTTAACACGCTCCATCCGATTTCATACACCGGTTCCCCATGCCAAGTCTGATCCCAGTAACCTACACTGCCGGCTACTTCTAGCTCTGGCTGCAACAGGATCTTGAACATTCTCCCTGTTCCAGTTCCGGCAATCTCACAGTAACGTTTATGACGGGACAGGAGCTTCTCCTCCGTCTCCGGTCCTCCAAGGAACACTGTCATCTCGGGAGAATTCAATTGCTGCAGCAATCCGAAATCTCCGGCATCCCAAGGTTCAATGCTTACCTCCGGCCTGTACTTCTGTTCTGCCATTACACACACCTCCACATATAATTGCTGACGGACTCTCAGCTTCATATTATACGATCCCATTAAAAAAGCCCGAAAGCTAAACTTCAGGCAAGTTTCTTCTATAATTAGCCGCTGGGAAGCGAAGAAATGCTGCATTTCATACAACAATGGCGGATTGGTGCCGGAAAAATGAGCACATTGTTGCAATTTGTGCAGGATTTTAAAATGAAATTGGATCTTCACCACTTACCAGGGCAGCGTATTACCGGCATAGTCAATCAGAGTAAGCTCTTGCTGCTTGTAATCCGACTTCAGGCGATTCGCGATCTGCTGCAGAATAGACCCGGCTGATTCATCAGCGGTGAGGCTTCCGGTTATATCCAGCTTTCCTTGCATATAAGTCTGGACATGACCCGGATGGATAACCATAACCTTGCCGCCCTGCGCCGCAATCTGATTCTGAATTAACTGAGACTGCATATTTAGCGCGGCCTTGGACATGCAGTAAGCGTACCAGCTGTTGCGCCAGCAGGTTCCAATACTGCCTGCTTCTGATGAAATGTTAACGATCAGCTTGCTGTCACTCCGGAGAATAGAATCAATTAAGCCATTCGACATCCGCAGCGAGCCTAGCGTGTTCACCCGGAAGACCTGCTCCATTTCATCAAAATCCAGCGTATCCTGAATCGTCTTGCTCATATCACCCAGAATCGCCCCGTTGTTAATCAGTATGTCCACTTGGTCCGTGCAAGCTGCTATAGCCTCCACTGCTTGTTGTACACTATCCCCGTCGCTTATATCCAGCGTAAGCACCTGCAGGTGCTGATCATAAACTGTCTTCAGTTGCTCCAAGTGTTCATTGCTCTCCTGCAGATACTGCCCGGCCAACACATGATAACCCTGCTCCAGCAGTGCCTTAACCAGACTCAGCCCAACGCCCCGGTCAGCACCCGTAACTATAGCCCATCGACTCTCCAACAGGCTCACCTCCTGCCCGATTTCTCGTAAGTAAAATGCAGTACACCAGTTGATTATACGAGACTAGGCGTGGCATATCCATAACGGAATGCTTGCAGTTCATGTAATAATGTCCGCAAAACACCTCGCAAAGCGGGCATCCGCAGCAAACCATGAAACCTAAAAAGAGTGTTCCAAGCAGCGGATTCCGCTTTTTGGACACTCTTCATGTGCCTTACCTTCATTTATCAGGTGACAACCCTTCGATGACCTTGTCGATATTCCATTGAATCATCTTAATGTAGGTGTCGCCGTCTTCCCCTTTTTTAGCTAAAGAATCAGTGAAGATCTTAGAATGTATGGGCACTCCTGTCTCATTAGAGATGGTCTCCATCGTCTTGGGATTCACGCTCGTCTCCAGGAATAACGCAGGCACCTGATTCTCTTCAATAATACTAATGATCCGTTTCATTTGCTCCGGCGTCCCCTGGCTGTCCGTATTAATCTCCCAGATGAAAGCAGATTCGAAGCCGTAAGCCTTCGAGAAATACTTGAATGCCCCTTCGCTGGTAACAAGAATCCGCTGTTCCTGCGGGATCTTATTTACTTCCTCTTTGGCGTATTGGTCCAGCTCATTCAGTTCCTTCACGTAGGCTGTCTGATTGTTAAGATAATACTCCTTGTTGTCCGGGTCCTGTTCAATTACACGTTTGGTGATCACATCCACGTACTTAATGGAATTCTGGATATCCAGCCAGGCATGGGGGTCCACTTGCGTTTCCTTGCCTTTCTCAGTCAGATACATCGGGGTTACTTCATCGGAGACAGCAAAGGCAACCTCGTTCTTGTTCGTCACCTTCAGCAGGTCCTGGAACCATCCTTTTCCCGTCTCCAGATTCAGGCCGTTATAGAAAATCAAATCTGCGCTGGACACCTTGCCCGTATCGGCAGGTAATGGATCATACATATGCGGGTCTGTTCCGATGGGAACCATACTGTATACTTCAGCTTTGTCCCCGACAATATTCTCGGTCATATCTGCGATGATGGAGTACGTGGCAACAATCTGCAGCTTATCCTCACCCGCTTCCCCCTCATTAGTATTAGAACAAGCAGCGAGCAGTGAGATCAGAACGATAGAGGATAGCCATTTGAGTTGTTTCATCCTTGCTTCAGCCCTTTCCTTAAGAAATTATTTTTGGGTGACAGTATGAAGGAGACCGCGAACAGGCTCACACCCACCAGTACTATCGTGGCACTTGTCGGGAGATTAAAGCCAAAGCTGAGATACACACCTACAATTCCCGATACCGCACCCACCGCAGAGGCTAATACAATCATGTGGATCAGCGTATGGGTCCATAAATAGGAGGTGGCTGCCGGGATCACCAGCATCGCAATGACAAGCACAATCCCCACTTGCGATAACGAGGATACCGTAACTACAGACAGCAGCATCATCAGCAGATAATGATAGAAGCCTGTTTTTAAACCATAAGCCTTGGCAACTACCGGATCGAACGAGCTGATCAGCAGCTCTTTATACAGCAATACAATAATGGTAATCACAACGAGCATGATGATGAAAGATTGCATTAACTCAGACTGCGGAACGGCGAGGATATTCCCGAACAGAATATGAGTCAGATCCAGACCGCTTTTGGCAAAAGTAATGAGGACAATCCCCAGGGCGAAAAATGAACTGAGTATAATGCCGATAGAAGTGTCGCTTTTGATCGTACTGCGGCTTGTAATGAATTGGATAAGGATTGCGGCCAGCAGGCCAAACAGGGATGCGCCCAGCAGGATGTTGATCCCCAGTATGTAGGACAAGGCTACACCAGGCAGTACAGCATGAGATAAAGCGTCGCCCATCAGCGACATCTTCCGGAGAACAATGAAGCTGCCCAGCGCCCCCGATACAATGCCCAGGATGATGGCGGATAAGCCGGCGTTAAGCGCATAGACCGGGATGTTGAACAAGTCTGACATATAATTAATCATATTCGGTCCCTCCTGCCCCTTTGATGATCACATTGCCCAAGGAGGCACCATATGCTGCGCGGATATTGTCGGTAGTGAAGGTATCTTTCACATCTCCAAAGGCGATCAGTTTTTTATTCAGGATAATAATTTTGTCAAAATACTCTTCCACCTCATGCAGATCATGGTGAACGACGAGAATGGTTTTGCCCTCTTCACGAAGATGCTTAAGCAGATTCACGATAATCTTCTCACTGACCATGTCGATCCCGACAAACGGTTCATCCAGGAAAAAAACGTCCGCTCCCTGGGCGAGTGCCCTGGCAATAAAGACCCTTTGCAGCTGTCCGCCGGATAAATTGCTGATTTGTTTATTCGCAAGATCGCTTATATCCACCATCGCCATACATTCCTCGGCCCGTTCCCGGTCTTTTTTGCCGGGGCGCTGGAAGATTCTCAGGTTCGGGTAGGTTCCAGTCAACACCGTATCCTTCACCGTGATCGGAAACGTGAGATCAATATCATTTTTTTGCGGCACGTAGGCAATCTTCCGTTTGTACTCCGAAATATCCCTGCCCTCAACCCTGACCGAGCCAGTTCTCTTCTTAATCACTTCTAATAATGCCTTAATCAGTGTTGATTTCCCTGCGCCATTCGGTCCGATGATCCCCACCGTATGCCCGAACGGGATCTCGAGATTCACATTCTCCAGTGCTGAACTGCCGAAATAATCAACATTTAGGTCTTTAATCTCGATCATATGCTAACTCCTTATCTGCTAATAGCTGTCTGAAATATGACGTAATTATGAGTCTGAATATTCTTTGTTTCCTGAATGAAACAATAAGTTCTGAATACATATTTGTTTCCTGCGGGAAACATTTAGTCTTATGAACAATATATTTAACTGCGGGCAAATTGTCAATAATAATTTAAATTTGTGTTACAATTTCAGCAGAAGGAGTGATTGGGTTGAGAATCGCAGATTTGAACCTGGAGCAGAACAGTCAGGAAATATCGGGATTACTGGAGGAGCATAGCCGGCGGATGGATGACAGCATTCCGCCTTATGAGCGCGAAGTGATCTCGCTGGCAGCTTATGAAGGTGATACATATGTAGGAGGCATTACCGGTGATATGGTCTGGAAGATTCTAAATGTTCACCTGCTGGCCGTCGATCCCGCCTATAGAGGCAACGGACTAGGCGGAATACTGCTCAAGGAGCTGGAAGACAGAGCCCGGTCGCGAGGCTGTAAGGTGAGTGAATTAACCACCATGAGCTGGCAGGCTCCGCGCTTTTATCAGAAACTGGGGTACGAGGTCTTCGGGGAGATCCATAATTGTCCCCAGGAAGGCCAGACGAAATATTATTTGAAGAAAAGTCTTGAATAACCACGCAAAAATGCTCCCACACTGCCTGGGAGCATTTATTATATCTGCGAGAATTATGAGTTCATTTAGTTAACTGACTTGTCATACTGTAGATAGACTACGTGCGTCTGCAGATATTCGTTCAGTCCATGTTTGCCGTCGGCACCGCCGATCCCGGACTTTCTCCAGCCTGCATGGAAGCCCTGCATCGCTTCAAAATTCTCGCGGTTAATGTAGGTCTCTCCGTATTTCAGACGTTTGATTACTTTCATAGCGACATTCAGATTCTGGGTATATAACGATGACGTTAATCCGAATTCACTATCGTTGGCAAGCGCGATCGCTTCATCCAGGGTAGAGAACGAAATGACCGGGATAACCGGACCGAAGATTTCATCCTGCACAATCTCCATGTCGTTGGTGGCATTGGTGATGACCGTCGGCTCGAAGAAGCTGCCTGCACCTTCTACCTTTTTACCACCCAGAGCAATTGTGGCCCCTTCTTGAACTGCCCGGTCCACCTTCTGCTGAACCGATTCTTGTGCGGCTTTATTAATCAGAGGTCCCATATGAATATCCTTGTCCTTGAGCGGGTCTCCGTATTTCACTGCCTTCATAGCTTCAACCAGGCGGGAGGTGAATTCATCCTTAATGGCCTCATGTACATAGACGCGCTCTGCACAGTTACAGACTTGGCCTGTATTAATTACACGGGAATCCACAATCGCTTTGATCGCCAGGTCCAGATCGGCATCCTTCATAACAATGGCCGGTGCCTTGCCCCCAAGCTCCAAACTGACCTTGATGATATTCTCGGCGGCTGCCTCCATCACCTTTTGTCCGGCTGGTACGCTGCCTGTAAGACTGACCATTCCGACCTTCGGGTTACTGGCCAGTTCATGGCCTACTTCTCCGCCTCTGCCTGTTACCAGGTTGAATACCCCTTTGGGCAGACCGGCTTTATCAACAATACGGCTGAAGGCCACAGCATTGTTCGGGGATTCCGCACTGGGCTTGACGACAATCGTATTGCCGGTAATCAGCGCCGGAGCCATCTTTCTCGCGATCAGGAAGAACGGGAAATTCCAGGGCAGGATGCCTGTCGTTACACCAATCGCCCGTTTAAACACAAAGATATTCTCATTATCACGGTCGCTCTGAACGATCTCCCCTTCATAACGCCGTGCCCATTCCGCCATATAGTCCAAATAATCCGCTGTAAAGTTAACCTCTACCGCAGATAATTCCAGTGTCTTGCCTACTTCTTCCGAGATCAGCCTGGCGATGCTGTCCGCTTCCGCGCGAATCCCGTCTGCAATGGCATGCAAAAATCTGCCTCTCTCGACCGCCGGAGTTTCCTCCCAGGCTGATTGGGCTTCTTCTGCTGCATTAATGGCACGTATGACATCATTCCTTGTAGCCTTGGGAACCTGTGAGATTACTTCATCTGTTGCCGGGTTGGTTACTTCGATCCATTCTTTGCCTTCGGATTCCGTAAATTGGCCATCGATATACATCAAATGCTTGGTCACTGTTTCTCCCCCTCAAGGTAGATTATTACAATTGCCCAACCATAGTGTAAACGCTATCAATATTTATTGTCAATAAGATTCACATTTACTATTTGTTTTTATGTTGTTTTTCATTGACTTCTTGAGTTAAGCTATGAATATAGGGTTACATTGATTGGAGGGATCGGCTGTGAAAGTCAGTATTTTCTCTACTTGTTTAGTAGACCTTATGACCCCGGAGGTCGGTATTGCTATGGTTGAAGTCCTTGAGCGGCTGGGTTGTGAGATCGATTTCCCGGCTTCGCAGGTCTGCTGCGGGCAGCCCACTTACAACAGCGGCTATCTGAAGGATTCGAAGCTCGCCATGCAGAATATGATGCTTGCCTTCGAGAACTCCGAATATGTCGTGGGTCCTTCCGGCTCCTGCATTGCTATGTTCCATGAATACCCGAAGATCTTCAAAGGTGATCCGCAGTGGGAATTGAAAGCGGTTGCTTTGAAAGAAAAATCCTATGAGTTCACGCAGTTCATCGTCAGGGTGCTTGGCGTCACTGATGTTGGTGCAAGCCTTGAAGGAACCGCCACCTACCACCGTTCCTGCCATATGACAAGACTGCTGGGTGAGAAGGAAACTCCATATCAGCTGCTTGAACACGTCAGAGGACTGCAGCTGGAGCCGCTTAAGAACAGCGATAACTGCTGCGGTTTTGGTGGAACCTTTTCGGTCAAAATGCCCGAGATTTCCGAGCAGATGGTGGACGAGAAATGCGGCTGTATCAAGGATACCGGAGCTGATATTCTGATTAGTGCAGATATGGGCTGCCTGCTGAATATCGGGGGGCGTCTGTCCCGCAAGGGTGAGCCTGTCAAGATTATGCATATTGCTGAAGTGCTGAATCAGCATCAGCCTGTTGTTAGCAGAGGAGGAAGCCGGACTTGAGCCTGCAAACCGATAAACGTAATTTCAGCGAACGGACTTTGGACGGTCTTGGGGATTCATTCATGCGAAATGCTGTCGGTTCTGCGCAGGACAGTCTCAAGACGAGACGTCTGTCTGCCGCCACCGCACTAGGGGATTGGGAGCAGTGGCGGAACGCAGGCCAGCTTATCCGCCAGCATACCCTGCAGAATCTGGATTATTATCTCGGGCAGCTCGCCGATAATGTTGAGCGACAAGGCGGCCATATTTATTTTGCAGCTACCAAAGAAGAGGCCAGCAGTTATATAAGAGATGTGATCGTCCGCAAGCAGGCTAAAAAGGTTGTAAAATCCAAATCTATGGTCACGGAGGAAATTGAGCTGAACCATGTCCTGATCGAAGCCGGCTGTGAGCTGATTGAGACGGATCTTGGGGAGTATATCCTCCAAATGGATGATTGGGACCCGCCCTCGCATATCGTCGCTCCCGCACTGCATAAAGACCGGAGACAAATCCGGCGGGTGTTCTCAGAGAAGCTCGGATATACGGGAGATGAAACCCCGGAGAATCTAGCCGGATTCGCCCGGACGGTTCTGCGGCAGAAGTTCCTGGAAGCTGAAGTCGGGATTACGGGCTGCAACTTCGCCATAGCTAATCTGGGAGCGATCAATCTGGTGACCAATGAGGGCAATGGTGATCTTACGGCTGCCATTCCGAAGACCCATATTGCGGTGATGGGTATGGAGCGGATTGTCCCGACCATGGAGGAAATGGAGGTGCTGGATAACCTGCTCTGCCGCAGTGCCGTCGGACAGAAATTAACCAGCTACATTACCGTATTGGGGCCTTCTGCAGCCGGAGAGACAGATGGTCCCGAGGAATTCCACCTGGTTGTTGTCGACAACGGCCGGTCCGATATTCTGGGAAGTGAATTTAACGAGGCGTTGCAGTGTATCCGCTGCGGTGCTTGCCTTAATGTCTGCCCGATCTACCGCCATATCGGCGGGCATGCCTACGGATCAATCTATCCGGGCCCGATCGGTGCGGTAATCACTCCGCTGCTTGGCGGGTACGATGACTATAAGGAGCTGCCGTTTGCCTCCAGTCTCTGCGGTGCTTGTACAGATGTCTGCCCGGTGAAGATTCCGCTGCATGAGCAGCTGATCATGCACCGGCAGAACATTGTCGGGCAGCGAAGAACCGGCGCCGCAGACAGGCTTCAGATGAAAGCGGCCAGCCGGCTGCTGTCCTCCCCTGCCCTATTCGGCCGGACCCTGCGGTTAGCACACTCCGCCAGCCGATTGATGAGTAAACAGGGGCGAATCGTAAGAGGACCAGCCTTGATTCACGGCTGGATTCATGCCCGCGACCTCAAGCAGCCCGTCAAGCAGCAGGACAGCTTCCGGGCATGGATGGAGAAACGTAAAGGAGGGTCAGAGCAATGACAGTATCCTCGAATAAGGAGGCTTTTCTGAATACAATTGCCGCTAAGCTGGGCCGGGAACGTAAGACTAATGTTCAGCGGCCTGTTATACAGGACTTGATTCCGGACAACTATGGCGAGCTAACTAACGATGATCTGGTAGAGATTCTTAAGGAGCAGTGTTTCTTCATTCACACTCAAGTGATTGAATCGAATCCGGAGATTCTGCAGCGGACCTTGGATGATCTTATAGAAGCGAATGGCGGCGGGCTGGTTATGACTTCCGGAGATCCCCGGTTTGCCGAATACGGGCTGGAGTTCCCGGATGCCGCCGTGTGGGAGGAAGCAGCAGGAAGAGAGGAGAATGTTATGCGGGCTGAATCAGCGAATACAGCGATTATCTTCGCCGACTGTGCGCTGGCTGAGTCCGGAACGGTTGTGGTAGAGAGCCGCCCGGATCAGGGCCGCTCCCTTCACTTCCTGCCTGCCCATTATATTGCGGTGATTGAGCGGCAGAGGCTTGTGCTCCGTTCTACTCAGGCAGCAGCAGCGTTTAACCGGAGAATTCAAGCCGGTGAGCCGGTGGGCTCATCAATTAATTTCATCTCCGGCCCCTCCAATTCCGCCGATATCGAAATGAAACTCGTGGTGGGTGTGCATGGACCGCTGAGAGCTACTTATGTGCTTATTTAGTAATCCGTAACATCAAATTCTCTATCCTTATAATAAAATTTCCGGTCTTCCTCGGTGATCTCACGGATAATTCTGCATGGGCTGCCTACTGCTATCACGTTATCGGGAATGTCCTTGGTCACCACGCTGCCAGCCCCGATCACTACATTGTTACCTATGGTTACGCCCGGATTCACGATCACGTTGCCGCCGATCCAGACATTATTGCCGATCGTTATAGCGATCCCATATTCATAGCCTGAATTCCGGGAATCGGGATGGACGGGATGTCCTGCGGTATAGAGCGATACATTCGGAGCAAACATGACATTATCACCGATGACGACTCTGCCGACATCAAGAATAGTACAGTTGAAATTAGCATAGAAATTATTCCCCACAGAGATGTTGGTTCCATAATCGCAGTGGAAGGGCGCTTCGATATGAATTACCTCTCCTGTCTTGCCGATAATCTTCCGGATCAGTGCTGCTCTCTCCTCTTCTTCATCAGGACGGAGCAGATTGAACTGATGGACCATCAGTCTGGCAGCTGTTCTCTCTTCCGTTAATCCATCCAGCCAAGCTTTATAAGGGAGACCTGCAAGCATTCTTTCTTTCTGGTTCATTGTTTGTTCCTGCCTTTTCTTGTAGAGTAATCGGCCGACCTGCACCTCAATCACCACTTATTAAATGACTTATAATAAGTTATACCATAATTATATAGGAAGAACAAGAGCCCCACTGATTGGCGGGGCTGCAAGACATTTTACATTGTTACATGCGTTCTCTTGTATAGAACCGGTATTGCCGCTGCGATTAGGATGATCCCCATAACAGCAGGCGCAGAATGACCAAGCGATACATAGATTTGCCCCCCAATGAGAGGCCCGATCATCCTGGCCAACGCCTGAATCGATTGGCTGCCGCCTTGAATCCTCCCTTGTTCACTCGAATCGACAGACTTGGATAGCATCCCGTTGAACGAAGGCCCGAAGATCGAATCACCAAAGCCGAAGATGAACATTCCAACGATGAAAAGCGGATAGAACGCTAAGAGTGACGAGACGGCAATGAACCCATAGCCTATAATCTCCGAGACCATTCCAAGTACGACGATCTGCTGATCACTTAATTTCTTCAGAAGCTTGGGCATGATGAAGCCTTGCGACAGGATATCCTGAAAACCCATAATGGAGAACATTAGTCCGATGATTGCCGGTTTCCAGCTGAAGGAATCCATTGTGAATTGTGAGAACACAGCCTGCATAGATCCATTAGGTATCCAGAGCAGGAAGGCGGAAATAAGCAGCCTGTTCAAGTTTTTCATGGAGAGCAGACTGGCCAGCTGTGAGAATGGATTCAGTCTAACAAAGGTAATCTCTTGCAGTCTATTATTCTTGCTCAGACTCTCCGGCATGTAGAAGAATCCGTAGATAACATTCAATAAAGTAATGGCCGCTCCAAAATACATCGGTACAGCATAGCCAAACTTGGCAAGTAATCCGCCTACACTCGGGCCAATGATGGTGCCTGCACCTACGACCGCACTCACCCAGCCAAAGTATTTGGTTCTTTGCTCCGGTAGAATAATGTCTGCAAAATAGGCAAAGATCGTGCTGATGCTCCCGCCTGTTATACCTTCTATGATCCGACCGGCGAACAGTACCCACAGGGCTCCTCCTATACCAAAAATAAAGTACCCGATCGCAGAACCTAACAAGCATATTAAGAGCAATGGACGGCGGCCGTATTTGTCGCTTAGTGCTCCAAGTACCGGGGCCGCAAAAAATACGCAAAATGCATAAACGGAGGTCAGCAGCGTAACCATTACCGCTTGTTCTCCCGGATTATCGGTATACGGCTGCACTAAGAATGGAACGACAGGCGCTATGATAGTGAAGCCTATTCCGCACAGAAATACAGAGATAAGGCCGAAGATTAAAGCGTGTCTGTCTACGGTTTGTTCTGTGTTCTGTGTAGAGTGTGATCTGGATTTGAACATGTAATTCTCCCCTCAAACGTCATGATTATGTTTCCTAGGAAACATAATCATCCTACTGCATTTTTGTTTCCTCGTCAACAAAAATGCAATAAAAAGACAACCGTTCTCGAAAGAGCCCGGCTGCCTGAGGTTTCATTATCAGTATTCAATTCATTCCGATTTCAAATCTGTACCGAGTTTTGTGATTTCTGCATCCAAATGCCTGCTATACTTCTCAATGAAGCCAAGCATGTTGTCATATTGCTCCTCTGTTACCTGCTCGAATACAGCTTTATCCCGCTCGCGGAATTCCTGGTGCAGCTCCTCATGGACTTTGCTGACCGCTTCCCCTTGCTTCGTAAGCCTGAAATAGATTTCTTTCTTATTATCCGGCTTCTGGTAGCTTTCGATATAGCCCTTTTCCATGAGCTTCTTGGTTATTTTGCTTATAGCACTTCTAGTCATATAAAAATGCTCCGCAAGTATGGTCACGTTGGAATCCGCATTTTGCCCGATATATTCGATGCAATGTACCTCAGAGGGCTTGTACCCCTTAAGACTCTCTTCCATCTTGGATTTATTCAGCCAGCTCAGCTTGTTAAATAAATCCCTGAAATTCATCAGGACCTGTTCTTCTTTGTTCATGGCCTGCCCTCCCGACGCCTTAGTGCATTAACATTATTATTGTAGCACTTATTCCATCCGGTAGGTCCAAAAGGATTCCCGTCCGAACCGGGTTTGAATCTCCTCCGCAGTCAGCTCCCGGCTTCCCACAAGCTCCGCCGCTTGATATTGCGAACGGTGGGCCTGAATCGAGGCCATTTTCTTCGCTAGGAATGCAGTCACGTCTACGTTCACATCCGCCGGGCCGATCATCTGCTCATGGTTGCTGGAGAACGCAATGCAGTGAACTATTGGCCGCTTCGCAGACGGGAGCCTGCCGACCGCCCGGATGACAGCGGCTCCGGTGGCATCGTGATCGGGATGGACACTATAGCCGGGATAAAAGGTAATGACGAGTGACGGGGTCAATTCCTCGAGCAGTACCAGCAGTGTATTATCCAGGAACTGCGGGTCTTCGAATTCGATCATTTTATCGTGGAAACCAAGCATTCTTAAATCTTGTATGCCAATCGCACGGCAGGAGGCTATCAATTCTTCCTTGCGGATCTCCGGCAAAGTAACCCGGTTCGCGAATGGCGGGACTCCCATGTTCCGTCCCATCTCCCCTAAGGTCAGACAGGCATAGGTCACCCCGGCACCACTGTCTATGTACTTTGCCAGGGTCCCTGCAGCTGCGAAGGCTTCATCATCGGGATGCGGAAATACAACTAGCACGCGCTTATGTTCAGCTTGATTAATATCCATGGCTCACAGCCCCCTTCATTCTTCATTGTTTCCATTAAAATATTCAATAACGACGTCACGGAATATCCGTCCAGCCTGTGAAATGTAGCGGCTCTTATGCCATAACAAGGCGATTTCCCTGACCAGGCCCTGATCCTCAACAGGGATCAACACTATATTATCCTGGGCATTCTTGGCCGTGCCGGGTATGAAGGCTAAGCCGATTCCGGCTTCCACCAGGGCGACGAGCCTTGCCGGTTCATCCCCTTCATACACATACTTTGGGGTAAATCCTGCGGATTGGCATACGGAGTCCACCAAATCACGAATCCCGTAGCCTCTTGTGACACCGGCAAACCATTCATCCTTGAGCTCTATTAGGGATACGCTCTGGCGGCCTGCCAAACGGTGCCCCGCTGGAACGGCAACATAGATAGGGTCGGTGCAGACGATTTGACACTCCATCTCTTCTCCCCATACCGGAGGTGAGGACAAACAGAAATCGACCTCTCCCCTTCGAAGAAGGGTAATCATCTCCTGCATGGACAGCATTTGTACGTGAAAATGGACAGCCGGCAGCTTTTTGCGGAATTCCCGGAGGATATTAGGCAATGTGCTTGCGGTGGTGACGGCTAATTCAAGTGTATCCGGCTCCAGGCTGGACAGATCTCTAAGCTCCTGCCTCCCCTGTTCCAATTCAAACAAGGCTTTCTCCGCACGCGGAAGGAATCTGCTGCCGGACTCATTTAAGCGCAGCTTCCTCCCGGTCCGGTCAAACAGGGGAACCCCAAGATCCTCTTCCAGGCGCTGGATGGTCTTGCTGAGTGAGGACTGAGTCACATGCAACGTAAGCGCAGCCTCGGTCATATGCTCCAAACGGGCCACTGCGATGAAATATTGCAATTGAAGAAGTTCCATAACCCGCCTCCATTCATTCCCTCAAGTCTATGAAATCATAACATAAAATGCGTTGGAGTAAATAATCCAATTCAAGTACGATATCCCTAACGCAATGATAGGGGGAAATTACAATGAATACCCGCAGCTGGTGGTTAATGATATCCGTCGGGCTGGGAATCCTGCTAAACCCGCTCAACTCTTCGATGGTTTCTGTGGCTATACCACGATTACAGCATCAGTTTCAGCTTGATTACACCGTAGTCTCCTGGATTATCTTCTCATTCTATATTGCCAGCGCGGTTGCTCAACCTGTCATGGGCAAAGCCAGTGATATATTCGGACGCAGGACCATCTTTCTTACCGGGCTGGTTATTGTCTTCGTTGCTTCTATATTAGCTCCTTTGGCCCCGGGCTTCGGGTGGCTGATCGTATTCCGGATTGTTCAATCCGTTGGAACCAGTATGGTGGTGGCGGTAGGAATGGCTATTGTACGGGTGCATATTACGGAGAAGCAGGCTACCGCACTGTCTGTTCTGTCTATGTTCACATCGGGAGCCGCAGCCATTGGGCCTTTTATCGGAGGGGTACTGATTCACTTATGGGGCTGGTCGTCCATCTTCTTCATCAATGTTCCCTTTGTGACGGCAAGCTTTGTGTTAGCCTGGAGGACTATTCCTAAGGACCAGCCGCTGGCGGCCGCTGCCAATAAGCTGTCTATGCGCCAATGGATGAACCGTATGGATGTAGCTGGTATTCTGCTATTCTCTGTAGGTCTGGTTGCCCTGCTAGCTCAACTGCTGTCTGCCAAATCCTCCGGACATGTCTCCTTATTCAATGTTATAGCCGGACTTGCCGGACTTGTTCTACTTGCATTCTTCGTGCGGCATGAGCTCAGCGCAAAGTCACCTTTTATTCCGCTGCGGACTTTCGCGAGCTATCCGGCGCTGACCTGGGTCAATCTCCAGTTCATGCTGGTTAATCTTCTGTTTTATTCTGTCTTTTTCGGCTTGCCGTCTTACCTGCAGCTGGTTCGTCATGTCAGCGAGTTCCACACGGGAATTCTTATGTTAAGTCTGGGTTTATGCTCACTGGTTGTCTCTCCGCTGGCTGGGAAATGGATTGATGTGTCCGGTCCAAGGCCAGCCATGGTAGTATCCGCAATCCTTATGACACTCGGGTCAGTATGGATCGTGATGTTGAATCCGTCATCTCCGTTGATCAGCATATGCCTCGCTCTGGCGGCCTTCGGAATCAGTAACGGATTGAACAATGTCGCGATGCAAGCCGCCTTGTTCAACAGTTCCCCCAAAGACATTATCGGCGTATCCTCCGGATTATTCAGTACGTCCAGATACTTCGGGACCATCCTCTCTTCGTTGCTGATCGGCATCGTGATGGGGAATCAGTTCAGCTTCGGTGGATTCCGGGTACTGGGGATCATCCTCACCGTTGTTGCTCTGTCTCTGGTGTACATGGGCTGGCGGCGTATGGATTCAGTGCAGCAACTATAGAATCTTATAAAAAGGCTCCTCCGCAGTCCTTCTGACTGTCGGCGGAGCCTTGATAGGTTCTTATTAAGTATCTGCAAAACGTCTATGCTTCTGCCATAAGCCCCTTCAATCTTTCTGAAACAGATTCACTATCAGGGAAGATTGCGGCAGCACAGGTAAGAACGCGGATAGCTTCTTCATGGTGACCCCTCCAGCTTAAGGTATCGGAGACACGCACAAATTCAAAATCTGCGGAATAATACTTGTCTTGCTCCAAACTATTGATACGCTGGTATTCTTCAAGTGCTTTATCGATTCCATTCGTTACAGCAGCTTCGGCAACAAGATGTGCCATCGACTGCTTGAGCTGACAAATATCCGAACCCAGCAGCAGATCAAGAATTGGATAGGTTGCACTGCCAAGCCATACATAGTCACAGTTGGTCATTATAGAGATGCCTATATTGTCATCCGGGAACAGGATCAGGTCACTCAGAAAGCCGGTATCCCATCCGGAATGCGAGAGAATCCGGGACCCTTTATACTCACCCAGGAACCAGCCCAGCCCGACCTGCTCATGCTCAGGGCCCCAGCCTGTAGCCATAGTAGGATTCCACATCAGATCATAGCTGCCGGGCTGTAAGGCGTTATACCGGTCCTTGGCCTTCCCCTGGCTCAGCTGCATCAGCAAATATTGGCACATATCTTGGGCATTGGTATACAGCGTGGAACTGGGGGCATGCGCCCTGTTGTATGGAAACACCTCACTTACGGCGGGGCCGTACCCTGCTGAATTCTTCAGCACATGAGGAGCGGCCAGAGCACTTTCCACCTCCTGCTTCAGAAATGAACTGGATGTCATCCCCGCCGGTTCAAGAATATGCTCATTCATATACTGCTCAAAGCTCAGACCGCTGACCTTGGCGATCAAATCCCCCAGAATCTCATAAGCGATATTACTATAAGCAAAATGAGTGCCGGGTTCGCTCAGCAGCTTGTGACGGCTGACGCTTTTCACGTACCGTTCGAGACTCTCTTCATCGTATTCAGGCCGGTCCCAGGCATAATCCTCTTCATCCGGCATGCCGGAGGTATGGTTGAGCAGCTGCCCTACAGTAATCTGAAGATAACGTTCATCCTCCATTTTGATATAAGGAAGATAGTTCTTGACGGGCGAATCCAGCTCTACCTGTCCGCGTTCCACCAGCTGCATAACCGCTGTAACTACGAATGTTTTGGAGACGGAGGCTTGATGAAATAAAGTGCTGCTATCCACTGGCTCACCCGTCGCCACATTGGCTGCTCCATACTCACCTGTGAAGATAACCTCGTTATCTTTAACAATGCCTATAGCTAATCCCGTAAACGGTCCATTCTCAACAAAATCGGTTAACATCTCGTGCAACGCATTTTCGATCGTCTGATAGGTATTCATTCTATTGCCCCCTAAATGTGCCGTACTCATTGGATAAATATAACATCACCCGGGGTTACTTAATGTGTAATAAACAGATTAACCTGAACTTTCCCCAAGCTACCCTTCAACCACGTCAGCCCGCAGGGCGGTGGCAACCTCGAGCATTACAGGAACTATGGCTTCTGTGGAAAGGGCTACGTACAGATCTCCCATGTACAACCGGAAAGGAAACTCCATCCCTTCATAGCTCCACATGAAAAAGTCACCCTCAATGGACATCGTGCTCTCGGGTCCTTTTACCGTTAAGACTTGTGAGTACGAGAAATCGGGTTTGTCTGCAAAATACTGTGTGCACTCTTCCAATGTAATGGCTTGCTCTGCATTGCCTTCCTGCATCGAACGGGTAATACGCAAACGCTGACTCATAGATGAACCTCCGGAATTAAGATTATGAATGCTATGACTGCATTGCTTCTGTTAGATAAGATCTGACGGATTGAGAATGGCCAGAATCTGATGATCCTCCCATACTCCCCTGATTTTCACGTTGCGCTGGGCAATTCCTTCCTTGTGGAACCCGGCATTCTCCAGCACACGGATTGATCCGGGATTACCGGGGGAAGCTTCCCCTGTGATCCGGTGGAGCTTCAGCTCCTCGAAGGCATAGTGTACTACTTGCTTCACAGCCTCAGTCATGTAGCCTTTTCCGTTATAATCCTTATCCAGGCTGTACCCGATCATGCAGCTCTGCAGCGGTCCCCGCACCACAAAAGACAACCCTACGGTGCCGATAATCCGGTGATCTGCCTTGTGACATACCAGAAAATCGTATCTTTCGTCCTCTGCCCTGTCTTCCTTATACTGTGCAATCTTGTCGCGCTGGTACTCTTCTGTATAGAACTCCTCAGGTACATCAGGCGAATGTTTCTCAAAAAACTCCCGGTTGCGCTTGTACATCGCCGTCAGCTCAACAGCATCTGTATCCTCAGGGAACCGTATGTACACTTGTTGTTCTGCCATCAGTAACACTCCTATCGAGCTAAATTCATCACATAATTCACTGCATCTTCGAGATTAACGGCAATATAGTCCGGTTCGGTAACGGAAACTTGTTCTATGTACTTAGCACTTATGTCTGCGCACACAGCAATTCTCCATTCCGGTTAGTCGTATCATGCTCCTCGAATGAATAGGTCCAGAAGCGTTCAGTGCCGAACTTGCTACGGATAATATCATCTGTTATATCACGGCCGCCAAGAAGCTTGTCCTCCTGGAACTGAGAGCTGTGCGATAGAATGGACTTAATCTTCACAGCGAGGAATGAGGTCACATCTATAGTTACATCCGCTTTCCCGATCATCTTCTCATGATTGTTAGAGAAAGCGGAGCAATGTACAACTGGCCTTTCTGTCAGAGGTAACCGGGCAATGGTGCGAATAACAGCAGCGCCGGTGGCATCATGATCAGGATGAACGCTGTACCCCGGATAAAAGGTAATGACTAGCGACGGAGCCAGCTCCTGAATCAGCTTCATAATCTGACTATCCAGCAGATCCGGGTCTTCGAACTCGATCATTTTATCATGGAAGCCGAGCATTCTTAAGTCTTGAATTCCTATTGCCTGACAGGACGCGGCGAGCTCATCCTTACGGATCACCGGCAGGGTAACCCGGTTCGCGATTAAAGGAACCCCCATGTTGCGGCCCATCTCGCCGAGTGTCAGACAAGCATAAGTAACCTCAGCCCCTTCTTCAATGTACATAGCCAAGGTTCCGGATACAAAGTACGCCTCATCATCGGGATGGGGAAGTACAACTAAGATCTTCTTATTGTCCATAGGTCTGCTATTCACGGTTGCTTGATCCTCCATTTGCATTAAAAAGGGTTCCGGCTAAGCTGCAGCGCCACAATCAGCTTGCCTTGATTATCATGTCCGGCCAGGATTAGCCGCTCAGTTTCGTTCTCATCCACATGGGTAAGCCCCTCGGCATAAATCCAGCCCTGCTCTGTCTTCAGGCCGACCCGGTAAGGACCTGTTCCCGAAATCGAGCCGTGCGTGTAGCGGATAAGTGCATTACTGATGAACGCCGATCCCGGCGGACGCGAACTGTCAATGTGACTGGCATAAGCACCAGTTGTGAGCTCCAGGTGTATATAAAGGTCCTGACCGGTGAACCGGTCGATTTGAGTTTGGATATCTTTTGGGTGAATTAGCTGCATATTGTCCTCCTACAGTGTACGATTGTATTTCTCTGCGACATGATTAATGACCGGAATGATCAGATGATCATCGATGAGCCCCATCTTCTCCGGGCGGAACAGCTGGATTTTCTTGAAGTGATAATAGTCCGTCAGTACCTGCTGAATGGAGGTCTGATTCTGCAGTAAATATTTCGTATTCATAATCTCGCGCAGCAGCAGCTCATCTTGAAGCAGAATGAACCTTTCGTTGAGCGGCTGGAATATGCCTTTGTCTATACCATGGCGGTAGAATTCCAGCGATTGCTGCTCGCGCTGCAATAATGCCGACCTCAGGCTGTCGGACAGCTCCGGGTAAGCGCTCTGCAGCTCCTTCAGGAACACCTCAGATATTTTACCGGCGAGCGAAACTGACTGCTCAAACAGCTGCTGAAAAGAAACCCCGAATAATTCTCCCTCCACCTGCACGGAAGGAAGCTTTAATTGATCTATGTAGTCCACAAAAATGTACACCACACCGGCAATGACCTCTTCTTTGGAGGAAAAATGCTTGTACATAGTAGCACGGCTGACATCCATCAGTTTCGCGATTTCTTCCATTTTCAGCTGCTGGAAGCCATCCTTCATAACGGCTGGAATGATTTTTTTCAATAGCTTGCTTTGCGCCTGGGACTTCTTTGGGTCTAAGGACATACTGTTTTTTCCTCCTGTTGGCCAGTGAACCCATTATACATGAAAATCACAAAGCAAGAAACAAAATATACTTAGTAGACACTTTATGCTTTATTTGTTTACTTTGATTACTTATCGTGATATTATTTCCTCGTCTTCATACTATCCCATCTTAAGAACAGGAGAATGTCTACATGTTTACATTGGATCGCATGTATGTGAATGGCGAGTATATCGAACCGCAAGGGAAGGAGATTCAGCGGCTGATCAACCCGGCTACCCAAAAAGTGATAGGTCAGGTTGTACTCGGTAATGAAGAGGATGCCCGACTGGCTATTGCTGCGGCTAAGGAAGCTTTTGCAACCTTCTCTCAGACTTCTGTGGAAGAGCGTAGTGAAATGCTACAGCGGCTGCATGATGCTGTACTGGCGAATATGGATGCAATGGCGGAAGCGAATATTATGGAATATGGCGCCCCGACAAAATCAGCCATCGGCCGCGTGAAGCTGGCTGCTGCTAATTTCCTCGATACGAAGCAGGCGCTGGACAACTTTGAGTTTGTCCGTTATATCGCTTCTGCCAAGGTAGTCTCTGAGCCTGCCGGTGTCGTCGGGATCATTACGCCCTGGAATGCAAGTTATTCACAAATCACGGCGAAGCTTGCGGCTGCCATTGCTGCGGGATGTACGGTTGTCATCAAGCCGAGTGAGCTTAGTGCCCTGCAGACCGAAAGAATTACGGAAGCATTCCACCATGCAGGACTCCCGAAAGGAGTCATTAATGTCGTGAATGGTTACGGTCATACCGTGGGTGCTGAATTCACCCGCAATCCGGATGTTGCGCTTATTTCTTTTACCGGATCGACCCGTGTCGGCAAAGAAATCCTGAAAGGTGCAGCAGAAACGCTGAAACGGGTTACGTTGGAACTGGGCGGTAAGTCACCAAACATAATTCTGGATGATGTCGATTACACCAAAGTGATTCCAATAGCGGTAGCTCAAGGATTTATGAATAATGGGCAGGCTTGCGTAGCAGGTACACGCCTTCTTGTTCCGGAGCATCGTCTCCAGGAAGTGAAGCAGCTGGCACAATCAGCTATCGGGGCAGTGAAGATCGGCAATCCCTGGGAGGAAGACACGGTGCTTGGCCCTATTGTTACGGAGAAGCAGTTCCTGAACGTACAGCGTTATATTCAGACGGGGATCGATGAAGGTGCTGAATTGGTGACCGGAGGTATCGGCCGGCCTGCGGGATTAGAACATGGATATTTCGTTAAACCCACCCTGTTCGTTAATGTTACGGAGGACATGACGATTGCCAGAGAGGAAATCTTCGGACCCGTATTAGTGGTTCTCACCTATAAGACCGTGGAAGAAGCGATTGCTATCGCCAATAACACCAACTATGGCCTTGGGGCCTATGTGCATTCCGCGGACCTGGATCAGGCCAACCGGGTTGCCTCCAGAATTGCTGCAGGTGTTGTGAGCATTAATGGTGCCAGCCCGGAAATGAAAGCCCCCTTCGGCGGTTACAAACAGTCCGGGCTTGGCAGAGAATACGGGGAATATGGTATTGCGGAATGTCTGGAGACGAAGACGATTACGGGCCACGGTATACAATAATTACAATTGCTCAAGGAATTCAGCTGAAATCCTTGAGCAATTCTCTTGCTGTAATATGGACTTCTTCAAGTTCCTCACCCTTGGTTGGGTTATAGGCTATTCGCTGAATCTGCTTCTCTAATGGATGTCTGAATTCTTCAGGCAATTGGCTAACATAACACTCTAGGCACCATGTCTTCCATATGTCATCTCCTCCGTTTAGAACCTCCTCTATGTATGGAACCGTCTCTTTAGGAACCGTCAGCAACAAATTGGCCACTTCTTTTGCTATCGGCCAGTTTATATCCTGCAGCCATTGTAACAACTCCGGGATGAATGGGATGAGGTCCTTTTTATCCAGCTTCTTCAGATCGTGTACCCGTTCAAAATCGTGTTTGTCTCTTGGCAATAGAGTGAACGAATCATTCATTTATTTGCCCCCTTCTTAGAATTATTTGGTTACCAACATCCCTCCTTGTGCATATGCTAAAGCCATATTGCTTACAGGAAGGAAGCTGAATGAATTGCTACGTACGGACCCGGTATATCAGATTCTGAAGTTGCTTGAAGAAGAGAAGGAACCCCGCTTCAATCAAATAGGTATGGACGAAAGAGATTTCAAGATTACCCTGACCCATATTCACGAAGCCGGTTATGCTAATTCAGGTGAGTTAACTCACTCAGGCCTCAACTATATTCATGGGTATGAACAAAGGTTGAAATTTAAATTTAACCAGTCCCTGCAGAATTCTTAGTTTCATATTTGGTAGATTTCTGGTTTACCTGCCCTCGCGTGATCAATGCTTACGCTGCTGCAGGCTACCTCTTCATTGGAGCACTGAAAACCAACCGGATTCTGTATCCCCAAGGCACCCGAACTTCGGTGCAAGACTTCGCGAAGCACATCCAAAAATCAGATGTTCGCCTCGTGATCGTGAACGGTTCGTCGAACTGGATGTATCGCTACGAAGGAGCGCTGACTGGAATCGAGGACGCCGTGGTTTTACTTTGTTGTCCGAAGCTGGCTTTTGGGGAACCGAAAGCCTTGCGCGCCTTTTGTTGCACGGATATTTCCCTGGGAACCGAAACCATAGCCACGTACTATGCCAAACGCTGGCCTATCGAAATCTTCTTTCGCCAGTCCAAAAACAACTTGGGTTTTGACACCTACCAAGTTCGTTCCGCGAAAGCGTTTATCCGCTTATGGGCGCTTTTAGCTTGCATGGTACGAAAGCAGGTCCAACAAGACCGACTTAGGTATGTTTACGAGTGCGCCCAAAAGGAAATCCCGTTTCATACGGTTTGTGAGCGATTCAATGTTCCTAAGTGGTATCGGAATTTTCTGTATCGTTTTTGTTCATTTATAGATTCTATATTGAAAACATTTCATATCACCCTCGAATCAAGTTCTTATAAGATAATCTCCTGTCCTATTACGATACACTTACCGTTACTTCCATGCCCTATCTCGTCTGTCTTAACAATTGGAAGTTTGGTCGATCCGCTAATCTCCTTAACATACTCTTCAACGATAGAAAATTCATTGTAACGCTCCAGTTCGGTAAAAGATCCCAGGGTCAAACCCGCGCACTTGTCTAAATATCCAACTTGTTGAAGTTGAGCGATTAGGGAGACTATTTTATTCGCTCTTCCCCCTAAACTCTCTAAGAGGATGATTTTATTAGTAGGGTCAGGAAAATAGCTAGTCCCAGCCAACTTCATAAAACATCGAATGTTTCCACCGATAACTATACCACTCATATGGTTACCACGAACCCACTTATATTGGAAATCATAAAGATCATTATGACCTTCGAAAAAGGATTGGTAGAAAGCATTTTGTTGTTCTTTTCCATCAGAATAGACCAGATTCATCAACTGATAATGATACGAATTTATATTGCCTAGTGTATATAATCCATTCAGAATTACCGACAAATCACTCATTCCAAAAAAAGGCTTTGGATTCATTCGAATCCTATTGTAATCTATGTACGGTAAGATTTGGTTGGCGGAATCTCCACCTGAGATATCAAAAATAGCCATAATTTCATCATCATTAAATAGTCGATTTAATTCCGCTGCTCTTACCTTAGGAGCACCACTGAAATAGGCATCTCTTCTGAACAATGTACTAGCAACGACTACTTCAAGTCCAAAAGAATTCAGTACCTTGATTAAGGCTTCTACTTCAAGTGAGTTTTCTTCTCTCACACCATCTGAACAAGCGATTAAGCCTACTTTATCGCCTTTAGTCAATTTTAAATTCGCGGTCATCTTTTGAATTCCTTTCTTAACTAAGAAACTCTGAATTCTTGATTTTGGCTACAGATTCGGCAATAACCACAGACAAATCATTTTTTTGAGCAAAATTTAATCTGCTATTCACAGGGACGATTCCTGTATATAAAGATTGATGGTCTGACTTACCGTTACAATCATGAAGGTGCATATGCCTTATACGATCTTTAAAATGTGTGAAGACTGATTCTTCTTCAAAACCCGCCTTCGCATCGTGACCAACATCCCATGTGAGAAAAAATTTTGAAAAGCACTTAATTTATCAAGCGCTTCTCGGATATAAGAGATATGAAAATTCCCAGTATTCTCAAAACATAATTCAATGTCATAAGTATTAGCTAAATGATAAAGTTCTAAATATGAATCATAAATTATGGCGCAATCATCTACTGCTCATAATAATATTTCAGCTTGTTATTAACGAAATACAGATATTGATGGCCGTATACGATATATCCCAAATCTTCGTTGTAGCTGTCGGGCTCTCACCATGACAGATAAACTTGTTCAAACGTCATGTCGGTAATGATCCGCTCATCCCGGATAGCAGCCCATACGGCATCACTGCTGGGATAAGCTGTTCTAGGATCCTTAAAGTAGAATAGCTCCTTAAGGTAATCAACAGGGTTAACGGTCGTGTCTAGACTGATATAAATTTCCTGACCGTTCGCCCGGCGGATTTGTACCTCTAAACTGCCATCACCGGGACTGGAACGGAAATCTTTGACCGTAACCTTCTCCATGTTCTTAAAAGGACTGTCCGGAATCTTTGCATTTACAGCCCATGCCGAATCACCGTTGAAATTCTCTTTGAAAGCAAAGAGATTCTCTTCCGTGTACAACGTGTCGGTCTCACTGTCGTCCAGATCCAGCGTCCAGGTTAGTCCAGCTTCGCTCAGCATGGTGAACGTAGAAGTATTGGTATCATCCTCGTATTGAACATCTGTCACCCAGTGGCTGCCGGGATGTGCATATAGATAGACCTTCTTGCCCACAGCCTGGCCCATTGTTCCTGGCAGCTTGCTGATGGCGTAGAGCATACTGTTGCTCTTTATTTTGCCTTCTTCCGTACTCCAGATGAACAGCGAATACGAACTGGTGGCATATTTGCCGTCTATGGCTCCAAGCTTAAGCAGTGTTTTGAACGCGACATAGTTGGAGTTTTTGTAGAGTATGGAGTTGTCCTTGTTCAACTTTGCGCTTCCCTTACTTCCGGTGAGGGTCACAACAGAGGCTGCGGTAGCAACGGTAAAGCCGGGAATCTGATTCAGCAGCTTCACAGGTACATAAGCCAAACCATTGACGAGTACAGACTTGGATGCCGAGATCATAAGTGTCCCGTCCACAAATGTGGAAATCTCCGTGTACTTCGGTGCTGCGGCTGCCGCTGCCTGTCCGGTGCCTCCCGGATAACCCAGCCCGATCATGAGCAACAGCGTGATGAGCAGTAATACAATCTTTTTCATATGTTCGAATTCCTTCCCCCATTGTATGTAAGCTGCCCCTGGCTGTACGCCGGATTAGCCCAAACCAGTAAATTCGGCAATAAGTTAATTATTTCCTGCAAAATTCCTTGAATCATCGACTTTCTGTAGCAGAGATCTGGTGACTTTTATAAAATCCTGCACAGAATACAACATTTTCCTCGTAATATCAGCCCAAATCCAAAATTGTTGTATAAAAGGCAGGATTTCACCCTATTTAAGCGACTTAGCAGGATTATTCTTGTATTTTATACAACAATCTTTCCAAACCCACGGTTACCCATGAATCAAAGTTGTAAAACATACAACATTGTTGTCTACAGCCATAAAAAAGCAGGCACCTGTGGAAAATTTTCCGGGGTACCTGCTGTTTTATCTGCTTCGTTAGTTGAAATCTACTTCTCCATTGCACTCTGCCTTGAAACGTTCCTGGAACTGCAGCTCAAACTTCAGCTTAGTATCAAAAATTTGCTTCGAGCGGTCGTAATTCAGCTGACCTCGTGACTTCTTAAGATAATTATCGAACTCTTCACTCTCCCAGAACCGGATAGTATCCCATACATTCTCCTCTTCATGCGCACTATGGAAGAATTTCATCCATATATCCATGGTTCCGAAATGATCCAGCATATCAGCATCTTGTACAAGCTTTATGTAGTACGGGAGCTCCTCATGATTGCGAATATTATGTAATGCAATAATATCAGATATGAATTCCAGCTGCTCCGGGGAGCATTCATCCTTCAGCAGTGACTTGACCAGAACAGAGCCGGTCTCCTGATGGGGTTCAATTCCTTTGGTAACGTCATGGAAGATTGAGGCAACATACATGATATCGTCCATTGTACCTTCATCCGGGAACAATTCTTTTCTTAAGCTTAGAGCAATTTTGGCTACCCGCTGACAATGATAATAGACGAACCCCGTCTCTCTCTGCAGATGAGATTTCCGGTGACTCATTGTGTTAAGAGCAATTTCACTAATTCTGTCCAGATTCATTATGTCCACATCCTTTAGGCATTTGTTAATAATTGTATATCATTCCTCTGAAAAGATAAACAAAAGAACAGAGCTTCCCCCAACCGGAAGAAGCCCTGCTCTTTATTATCCGCGATCTGATCCAAACACAAGCCCGGCGCTGGCCTTTGCCTGTTCAATAACCCGCATCACCCGCTCACTGTGTGCGAGCATTTCCGCGGCCGTCTTTCTGTCTTGCTCTCGGATGAATCGTTCGAAGTGAAGGAATTCGTCATACATCCGGTGGGGGTGATCCTTGCGATCCACGCGGACGGGCTTCTCCCGGTTAAGGACGTAATCATAGGAGTCGCATCCATTCGCAGAACCATTGATCTGAATGTACCCTTCCGTCCCCTGAATGTTCACTGCACCAGGAGCTGTGCTGTCTTTGGCACCAATGCAGACGCATTTGAAATCACCATAGTCCAGCAGCAGCATCCCCGACGTATCGATTCCCCGTTCCATGTTCGCCCGGTATTCCACGTACAGTGGACTTCCGAAGAAGCCGACAACCAGATGGATGTTGTAGATATTAATGTCCATCAAGGCGCCGCCGGACATCTCCGGATTGAATGCAGGCAGAATCTCACCGCGTTTGAAAGCATCATAACGGGAAGAATACTGCGAATAATTGCACGTCACCATTTTAATGGAACCGAGACCCGGCAGCTGCTCCTTCACCGCCACGACATTGTTCAAATATTGATTCGAGATGGCTTCAACCAGGATAAGCTCCCTTCGCTCAGCGATCTCTTTCAGCTCCAGAAACTCCGCTAGATTAGAGGTAAACGGCTTCTCGCAGATGACATGCTTGCCGCTAAGCAGCGCCTCCTTGGTGAAGGCATAATGCAGGTGATTCGGCAATGCCACATATATAGTATCAACGTCTGTATCCTGAAGCATGGCGCTGTAATCTGTATAGAGCCTGGCTATCCCGTACTGGTTCTGCAGCTCCTGCAGAGCGTCTTCCCTGCCGGGTCTGGCGAACACGGCTGTCAGTGATATTCCCGGAATCTCTCCGATGAAGCTGAGCAGATCCTTGACAATCATTCCGGCTCCGGCTATTCCCAAGTTCATTTAGCGGCACCCCTTCATTCCCTGCTCCAGAATCTGCATAACGCCTATGGTCTCTTCATCCTTAATTACCTTATCTGTGCCAAGAACGATGGCATCATAGATCCCGTCATACACCCTGGCATAATCGCCTTTGGCTGAGGTGACCTTCTCTTCATGGTACTTGCCCTCATCATCGAGATACGTTAGAATACCATAATGCTCCGGCAGGTCAATACCGAAGTCACTGTGACCCTCAGGCAGGTAAAATAACTTCAAATGCTCCTCCTGACGGTCCTTCGTCTGCTTGACGAACACACCTTTTTTACCGTAGAGTACGAAGCTTGGCCGCTCTTTGAGCCGGAAGTAGCTGGATTTAACCGATACTTTTAGCGAAGGGTAGAAGAAATCCAGATCGAAGTAATCATTCATCTGCTGCGGTCCCAGCAATTGGCGGACGTCGTAATGAATGGTATCCGGTTTGCCGAAGTATGACAACACCTGATCAATGGTATGACATCCATGTCCATACAAGTAACTGTAGTACTTAGAGAATGGAGTTGAAGCCGGAACCTCAGGACGGAAGTAATCAAAGTGCATTTCCACTTCCAGCAGATCTCCAAGCTTACCGGATTCTATGACCTGCTGTGCGGTGAGGAAATCCGAGTCATAACGTCTGTTCTGGTAGCACTGAATGACAAGATTCCGCTCTTTGGCGTACTGAAAGATAGAGACCGCTTCTTCTTCCGTCAGCATGAAAGGCTTCTCCACCAGAACATGCTTGCCGTGATCCAGCGCCATTTTGGCATAATGATAGTGGGAATCGGTGTTGGTGCATACTACAATCAGCTGAATCTCCGGGTCATTCATCATTGATTCAAGATCGTCCGTGTATTCAATCCCGGGTACTCTGGGCCATTCCGCTTTCGTAAGCGCGCGGGTATAGATCGTCTTGACCTTCAAGTGATCGCGGTTCATGGAAAATGGAAGGTGGTAGCGGTTGGTGCTTTTGCCGTTGCCGATATAGCCGAGTGTTAACATCATAATTCCTCCTATTCTCTTCTCTTTCATTAATTATAGAAAAAAAAGACCCGCCGTGAAGACTTAGCAGGCATAACGGTACAATTATCCGTTCATATGTAATTACCGGTGTAAATCCTTGAACATTATGTTCAGATCCGGGTCTGTTATAGCTTAGAAATTCAATTCTTGAGGTGAACCTTAGTCATGAAGCTGCTGCTGCAATTAAAGGAAATGAACCATTTTACCCCCAACGAACGAAGCATTGCTGCCTATATCCTGACCCATAAGGAAAGTATGCTGCCGATGTCCATACAGGAGCTGGCCAAAGCTACCTATACCTCGCATTCTGCGATTAACCGCCTAACCCATAAACTCGGACTTGCAGGCTATAAGGAATTCATTCTAAAGCTGGCCCGGGAGTTCCAGCTGGATGTCCATAGCATTTCTAATGTGGATGTCAATTATCCGTTTGAGCATGGTGAAACGCCCATTCAGGTAGCCAAAGAAATTGCGGAAGTAATGAAGGCAACCATCGAGAAGAATTTTGCTTTTCTGGAGAATGCCCAGTTAGCCGGGGCTGCTGAAATCCTGGACCGGGCCGGCAAGATATTCATCTATGCGCTGGGCGATTCCGAGATCCGGGCGAAGAGCTTCCAGAATAAATTAATCAAAATCAATAAATACGCCGTGATTGCGACGGAGCTGTCTGAGTGGGAATATCATACGGTTAATCTTACGCAGCAGGACTGTGCCATTTTCTTAACCTATCACGGGTTATCAGCGAATAATTTGCAGGCGGCAAAGTACTTCACGCGCAACAGCATTCCCTTTATCACCATCACCGCAGCTCACGGTACGGAATTGGCCAAGCTCAGCACACTGTGTATCCAAGTGCCTGAGGATGAAGTGAAGCATGCCAAGATTGGCACCTTTTCATCGCAGATAGCCTTTGAATATGTCCTAAATGTCATCTATTCCTGCATCTATAGAATCAACTACTCGAAGAACAAGCTGGCTGCCCGGCAGGTCGTGAAGGATTTCTATACCAATGACGTGAAGACAGATCTATAGGTTGGGAAAAGCGAGCTTATCGACCTTGATATTCACGATAGGCGGAGACAGACCCAGCATATGCTCAACGGCCTGATGGACGTTATCCTTAAGAATCTGGCATACCTCAGGAATCTTGTATCCGTAGTTAATAATGATATCCAGCTGAATCGCCACGGCTTCATCCGTAACATCCACTGATAATCCATTGGTGCCAATCTTACCGCTTAGTCGCCGGGCCAGAGTTCCGCTGACCGGGTTGCCGGACATTCCGGCAATGCCCGGTGTTTCGGTAACTGCATAGCGGATTATACTTGAAATTACCCGGTCAGAAATCTCCACAAGCCCCTTGAACGTATCCTGCTTCATTATTATTCCTCCTGAAAGTTATTTATCTGGGAATCCGGATCATGAACACCGTCGGCTCCCCTTCCCGGCTCTCCAGCATCAGGGAACCGCCCATCTTCTCTACGTTCTTCTTGGCAATGGATAATCCGAGACCTGTCCCACCGCTTGCTGTCGTCCTGGCTTCATCCCCCCGCACAAACGGATCGAAGATCGTGGACCAGAGCTCCTTGGGAATGCCCACTCCATTATCGGCAATCTCAATCCGGACAGTCGTGTCCTCCGGAATGACCGTCACACGGATGCGTGTCCCTTCAGGATTATAGGCCAGCGCATTGGAGATCAGATTGTTGATCACGCTTGCGAACAGCTCCGGATCATAATGGGCATACACCTGCTCTTCAGGCAGCTGCAGCTGCAGCTGGAACTCTTTTTGCTCAATTTCCCCGTAAGTGTCGGCAATAATCTCCCGCAGCTGATCTCCCAGCTCCAGCCGCTCCACGCGAAGAATGAAATCCGGTGAATCCAGCTTGAGCAGGTCCAGCATATGCTGAATCAGCTTCGTCACCTGTACGGATTTGGTATAAATGTAATTCAGGTATTTGGTCTGCCGTTCAGGGTCCGTAACCCGTCCTTCGACCAGCGCCTGTGCATAACCCTGAATACTGGTAATCGGTGTCTTCAGATCATGTGACAGATCGACCATCAGCCGCTGCTTGCTCTTCTCGGCCTGCCGCTTCTCCTCCGTAGTCCGCTCAATGACATCCGCCATATAGTTGAAGCTATTGCCAATCCGCAGAAACTCCGTCTCCGCATAGAGGGCAATCCGTGTATTGTAGTGCCCTTCCATCATACGGTTCATCCCCAGATTTAGAACCCGCAGGGGCTTCTTGATCCGTCTGGAGACCCAGTAGCTATATACAAAGATCAGCATCAGAATCAGCCCGCTGACCACAAACACATAAAAGAACACCGAATGGTTTAGATAGGCCAACAGCATTTCGTTGTTAATGGATACGCTGACCACATCGCGGGGAATCTTGAGCAGCAGCCAGGCCACTCCGCTGTCACTATCCACTTGAGAAATGGAGTAGTAATAGGGCTGATCGCTGCGGTTCTCTAGCCCCTGGAACAGACTGTTCTCATCATAGCCCAGGGTCTGATCCTGCTTATCTCCAATAACGCGGATGACCTGCTTGCCCGAATCGAGCAGCTCCAGCCACCCTCCGCTTTGCAGCAGCCGGTCGCTCTCCGGTCCCTGGCCCAGCTCGTTACGGTAATCTCCGGCTTCGACCGACAGATCCGGATCGGGGATCAGCTTCTCCATGATGACGTGAGTGATATCATTCTGGATGAACAGATAGACCACCAGTACAAGCATCACCAGCATACAGTTGAACAGCAGAAAGTCGATCGTCAGCGACGTTTGCAGCGGGCGGTTATCTCTACTTTTCCACGGGTGCTTCAATTTTGTACCCCAATCCCCTGATCGTCTTCAGGTATTCCGGTTTCTTGGAATCGCGCTCGATCTTATCGCGGATATTGCTGATATGCACCATGATGCTGTTATCCTCATAGACATAGAAATCTTCCCAGACGGCCTCATAAATCTTCTTGCGCGTAAATACCCGGCCCGGCTGCTCCATCAGCAGTTCGAGGATTTTGTACTCCGTAGAAGTCAGAGCTACCGGTTCGCCGGCCACCTCAACCTGACAGCTGCTCCGGTCAAGCGTTAACCGTCCGAGCACAATCTGTTCCTTCGTCTGCTCTTCTTCTACAGCCTTAGCATCGAACTGGTGCACCCGCCGCAGCAGGGCCCCGACACGGGCAACGATCTCCAGCGGATTGAAGGGCTTGGAGATATAATCGTCTGCTCCCAGCTCAAGACCGAGGATTTTATCATGATGCTGGCTCTTGGCTGACAGGAACAGCACCGGGAAATGCTCATGCTCACGAATCCGCTTAAGCAGCTGCAGCCCGTCCATCCCCGGCATCATAATATCCAGAATGGCCAGATCTATCTTGTTATTCTGCATCTGCTTCAACGCCTCAATCCCGTTCTGTGCTTGCAGAATATTGTATTCCTTCTCCAGATACAGCTGCAGAAGCTCTACAATCTCCGATTCATCATCCGCTATGAGAATGGTATACATGGTGAAATCCCCCTCTATCTAGTCATGCAAGCTGCGCTAACTGTAACTATAGCCTGCCAATCTTAATCCAGTCTAAACCAAATCTAAAGAAAAGCTAAAGATTAAAGCTGCTAATCTTAAGAATGATATCCTGAAACAGACAAAAAGAACAGCCTGGAGCAGCCATTAAGTGGCTTGCCGGTCTGTTCTTTATATTTTAGCGCAGAATCGATCCTGTATTGCCAGTGAAAGTGAAAGTAAGGCTGCAGCTTAGACCGTAGGCACGGTTCCTCCGTCAATCACATATTCGGCCCCCGTAATGGAAGCTGCACGGTCGGAGGCCAGGAATGCCACCAGCTCGCCTACTTCCTCGGGGAAGCCGGGACGGCCCAGCGGAATCCCGCCCAGCGCATCCATTACAGACTGCAGCGCGCTTTCCGCACTGCCCGTAACCTTGGCGATATTCTCCATCATGGCATCTGCCGCTGTCGTTTGAATGAATCCCGGAGCTACGCGGTTTACACGGATGCCTTGCGGGGAGAATTCTTTGGAGAGGCTTTTACTGTAATTGCTTAACGCAGCCTTGGCGGCAGCATAGGGAATGGTGGATTCGATCAGCGGCAGTACTCTTTGAATAGAAGAAATGTGGATAATTACACCCTTACCCTGTTCCAGCATCAAGGGGATCAGGCCCCGGTCGAGCCGGACGGCTGCAAGCAGATTCAAGTTCAGCGCATCCATCCAGTGCTCATCGTTTGCCGCCAGGAACCCGCCGGGAGGTGTAGTACTGCCGCCAATGTTATTCACTACGATATCGATGCTGCCTAAGCGTTCCTTAACCGCAGCAATCACTTTCTCCACGCCTTCTTTGGCAGACAGATCTGCTTGTACGAACAAGTCAGCATCTGTCAATCCGGACGGGAGTGTGCGGGCAGTAGTCATCACTGTAGCACCGGCAGCCTTAAACCGGTTTACGATGGCCTCCCCCATACCTTTAGTTCCGCCTGTTACGAGTATTTTTTGGCCTTCATATTCAGTCATTGGATTTGCATAAGTAATTGTCATGGTTTGGTTCCCCTTTTCATCATTTGATTCTTTAATCTTATGCTTGATTTACTCATGCGTCTAATTTATTATTTTCATTAAATCCATTACAAATATTAATATAAGAGGGGTCCTGAAATGGAGCTAACGCAATTGGAGTATTTCCTGACTGTGGCCCGGCTTGAGCATATGACTTTGGCATCCAAAGCGCTTAGAATTACCCAGCCCGCGCTGAGTCATGCCATCTCCAAACTGGAGAATGAGCTGGGCGTTCCTTTATTTGAGCGGAATGGACGGGGCGTTCAGTTGAACCGGTATGGGGTAACGTTCAGCAAATGGGTGGAAGAAGCCATGAAGAACATCGGTAACGGTATTCGTGAAATTGATGAATGTTCGAATGCGGAGACAGGCGTGGTACACATCTCATATCTGAATATTCTCGGTGTTGATCTGGTGCCTTCACTGATCAGGGATTATCAGGCGGGCAACCCCAAGGTCCGGTTTGATTTGTATCAGGGAAATCACGGGGATATCGATGAAGCTCTGGAGACCGGCACTTCTGATATGCTGATCACTTCCAGAGAAACCACAATGAACGATGACGAATGGATGATTATCCGGCGCATGCCGATCTTTATTGTGGTATCCACTCAGCACCGGTTTGCTTCACGCTCCAGTCTGAGTTTGTTTGAGCTGTCCGGTGAACCCTTTGTCGGCTTGAAAACGAACTGCGGACTCAAAGCTACGATTAGCTCGCTATTCAAAAACACCCATTTCGAGCTGGCCTCGACCTATGAAGCAGAGGACCTGATTACGGTAGCCGGCTTCATCAAAGCCGGGCTTGGAGTCTCTGTACTGCCGCAGACGCTGGGCTTGCTGCTGGATGGCCTGGTCTGGATTCCGATTGAGGAAGAGGGCTGGGAATGGGAGGTCGGCTTGAAATGGCGTCATGACCGTTACCTGTCTCCTGCCTCCAGACGGTTTCTGGATTATATTCAGCAGGTAGGACTGAAGTCTGAATAGATGAAGTCCTACAATCCTGAAAAAAACACAAAGGAGCGGCTCTCCCGATGGAGAATCGCTCCTTTGTGTTATTCGTTCGTTACTGCTATTGAATCAGCGCCTGAAGCTCGGCAACAGTTGCCTGGTATTGCGGTTTGAATTCAGCAGAGTTCATATAATTAGCCACGCTGGTCAAGAACTGTCTGCCTTCAGGGGTCTCGCTCACCTTGCCTGCATCCAGTGCACATACCAGCAGATTACCGTTGCCTACACGGCACTCCGTAAGGAAGCTAAGCTTATGATTACGTTCGAAATTATCAATGGTCTGCACAACGGGATTCCAGCTGCGGTCCGCATCATCCATGATCAGCGATTTCGAATTCTCCACAATGCTCCACCATGGATAGGTCGAATGCTCCTCACCCGGGAACTCACGAAGTACCGGGTGACTGTTATCAATCAGCAGACCCATTGTACCGACAGGTACAGGCCGGTTCATGCTCTCCGAGATGGAGCGGAACATCGGATAACACCAGAAATCAGTGCAGTAATACCCTTCAATTGCATTCTTCAGGGATTCCGGCTCTGGCATCAGCAGCACATTTCCTCCCTTCTCCAGCTGTGCAAGCGCCTCTTCGGACAGCTTCGTGAATACATGTATGTCCTCAAGCGGGTTGCTGCTCTGCTCAGGGTATACCCACAGGTCGTAGCTCTTGCGGATATCCGTTCCCTGGATGGAAAGGGATAATACGATCTTACTCATCCGCTCTACGACAGGAAGAGTTACCGCCAGATCGCAGATGTCGATATAATGGCTTCCGGCCGGAATGGCCGCTAAGGTTGATCCTTCAGCAATTACATTACCGTCTGCTGCAAGCTGCCATAGCAGCTGAGCGGAATCCGGCATACCGCTGCGGAAGCAGCTAAGCTCCACATGGGCAGCGAACAATTCACCCGCAGTATAATTATACTTAGGGAATCGTGCCATCAGCACCGCATCATTGCAGAACGTACGCCATTCCTCGGCACTGACCAGTCCCTTGGAATCCATGAAGGCATCAAGCACGCCAACCAGCGCAGTTCCCTGACCGCTGAAATCCTGCAGGTCCAGCAGCTGGAAGCCGGCCAGCCGCCGCGAGCGGAAGGCAGCCTCAAGTTCTTCCTTATAACAGGCTACCGCAAGCTGGCCGGAGGCTTCAAAGTATTTCGATGCCAGATGACCCAGTCCCTTACTCTCCAGCCGTTCACGGAAAATCACAAAGTTCTCAGCTTTGATCGAACCCGTGTATTTCGTAATTTCTTCGAAATTAGGGAATGTAGCGTATTGTCCGATCTCATGCGAAACTACCGGAACCTGCGGAATCCATTCGCCGGATTCTCCGCCAGCCTGCACCGTTTTGGCTTCGGTGCCATACTGGATCTGGATCTCGCCGCCGGCAGCAGCAGCCTGTCCTCCTCCATTCAGGAAGTCCGGAGGAACGATCTGGTCGTCATAATCCTTCATCGTACCTGGCACAGCCGTCTGGACATGGCCCAGCGGAGCATCGCACATTGCATAAGAGCCTCTGAACAGGCGGTCGCGGGTAAAACGCACCCCGCTGAAGAAGTCGTCATGCTCCAGAACCTCCGGTACCCATTGGTGGTTATTGGAGCCTTGGGTGTATAAAGGCCGGTCATCGAACGCTTTGTAGTCCTTCAGGAAGGAATCAATCTTCTCTTTGCTGCCCCACAGCTCGTTGCCGAGAGACATCATTACGAAGGATGGATGATTGCCAAAGTCCCGCAGAATGGCATAGCCTTCGCTGATCAGGTAATCCTGCTCTGCCTGATCATGCCCTTCGTCCGTTTCTACCGTAATCGTACCCCAGAACGGAAGCTCCGGCTGCATGTAGATCCCAAGCATATCTGCAGCGGTAAAAGCAGCCTCCGGCGGACAGCAGGTATGGAAACGGTAATGATTGATCCCGTAAGACTTGGCGATGCCAAGAATTCTGACCCATTCTTCAACATCTGTAGGAGCATAGCCGGTCAGCGGGAAGATCAGTCCGTCATGTTTGCCGCGGAGGAAAGTCTTCTCCCCGTTAATCGTGAACTTGTCGCCTTCTGCCCGGAATTCCTTCAGTCCGAAGATAACCTCCTGCCGGTCGATGGCATTGCCTTCGCTATCCTTCAGAACCAGGAGGATATTATATAGATTGGGAGCGGATTCACTCCAGAGCAGCGCCTTTTGACCGAGTGCATAGTCTACTGAGAACTTACCTGGTGATACTATGTACTCCTGCTCTTCTACCGTGTGTGAATCCTCACTATTGAAGCTCTTGGCAGATACCACAAGAGTAGTCTCGCTCTTACTCTCCAGATTTGCTGTGATGCGGACGGAACGTGCAGCCAGCTCCGAATCCAGGCGGATGCCGCTAAGCTGTGACTCTCCGTAGAATTGCAGCTCCATACGGCCGGTAATTCCGTTCCAGTTCGTCTGGGTATCCGGCGAAGTCAGATGTCCGCCTTTGGTCGGGTAACCCGTGTTATCTACGCGGATCGTGATTGTATGCGTTCCCGGCAACAGCTGCGGGAGCTCGTATACATGGGCGGTGTTCAGACTGTCACGGCTGCCAATCTCCTGCCCGTCCACCCACAGCGTTGTAAGCCGTGTACGTTCCAAATATAGATAACTGCTCTTGCCGGCCAGCTCCTCTGGAATGTCAATCTCCCTGGAGTACCAGACGGATCCTTCGAACAGATATTCATCCGTTAGAGCGCTTACCAGAAACTCCTCATTCTTCGGTCCTTTGCGGGCATGGGAGGTTGTTCCCGGCAGTGTGATTACATCTGTGTAAGGTAATACGAGTCCTTGCTTACTCTCATCTAACTGCAACTTCCATTCGCCTTCGAGGCTGATCTTTGTCTGCAAAATCCTCACTCCTAATCGTGGTAATCTCTAAGCTTCTGTTCTATAGTGCAGGCTGCTTGCTATTCTTCCTGAATAAGCTTAGCATATTACGCCAAATATTACAGTCCTACCTTCCGGAATGCATTCACACTCCATTTACACGCAGAAAAAAAGCCCCTGCCGCTCGCAGAGGCTTGTCATCTTAATCCATAGCTACGATCTTGGTAGCAATATTCGCGCAGAATTCCCGGTCGTGCTCCACAAACAGGATTGTCGGCGTATGTTCCATCAGCAGCTCTTCAATCTGCATCCGGGAGATCACGTCAATGAAGTTAAGCGGTTCATCCCAGATATGCAGATGCACCTTCTCACTGAGGCTCCGGGCAATCAGTACTTTCTTCTTTTGGCCGCCGCTGTAAGTGGACAGATCCTTCTCGAACTGGATCCGCGAGAAATCAAGCTTGCGCAGAATCGATTTGAACAGACTTTCATCGATCCCGTGCTCTCTGGCATATTCACTCAGACTGCCCTGCAGATGCGAGGTGTCCTGGGATACATAAGAGATGGCAAGCTGGCTGTCCTTCCGTATGACACCAGTATGATGAATCTCCTCCCCGCAGATCAACTTGAGAATACTCGATTTCCCGGAGCCGTTGCTGCCGGTGAGTGCAATCCGGTCGCCCTGCTCAATCGTGAAGCTCACCTCTGAACAAACACTTTTGTCCCCGTAAAAGACTGAAACTTCATCCAGCTCGGCCAGCTGTTGCTTATGATACGGAAGCTGTGATATTTCCAGACTGTCCGAGCTTTCAATGTTCCGCAGCAGCCTGGATTTCTCGGTGATCGCAGATTCCTGCCGCTGCTGGATCGATTTCGAGCGTTTCATCATTTTTGCAGCCTTGTGGCCGACATAGCCCTTATCTAATTTGGAGCCGGAGTTCCGGGTGCCGTTCTTGGACTTCTCTACCTCATGGGCCCAGCCGCCCGTCCGTTTGGCGGAAGCCGATAACCGCTTAATGTCCCGGCGCAGCTTCTCGTCTTCCGCCAGCTCGAAGTTATCCTGCCTCGTCTTATTCTCCCACCAGCTGCTGAAGTTCCCCTTCTGGATCTCAATGTTGGTCTTGTTGATCGACAGGATATGGTCTACACAGTTGTCTAAGAAGGCTCTGTCATGGGAGACCAGAATATAGCCGCTCTTCGTGCTGAGATAGTCACTGACCAGTTTACGAGCCTTCATATCCAGATGGTTGGTGGGTTCATCAATGAGCAGGAAGCTATTCTCCTTGATGAAAAGGGCTGCCAGCAGCACCTTCGTCTGCTCCCCGTTCGACAATGAATTGAAGGGCCGGTACAGCACATCCTCCGCCACCTTCAGCAGGTTCAGCTCCCGCATCAATTTCCAGTGAACATATTCCGGGTCAATTTCACTGATTACATCCAGGGTCTGACTTGTGGGGTCCGCAACCGGAAACGGGAAGTATTCAAAGCTTACTTGTGCGGATATCGTCCCGCTGTATTCATATTTGCCGAGCAGCAGGTTCAGGAAGGTGGTTTTGCCCCGGCCGTTGCGCCCGGTGAAGCCCAGTTTCCAATCGGTATCTAGCTGGAAATTCACCTGCTCAAAAATATTATCGTAAGTGCCCTCATAGGCAAACGTCAGATTGCTCACATTGATTAATGACATACAATATCCTCCTGTATAAAATAATAAAAGCTGCAAGAAGGTTATCTTCTTACAGCTCAAATAAATACAGCAAATTCAGCCCTGACGGACTTGAATAAGGATATATTGATTGAGTGAAAAGATGCAGACCCTTCTTGCATATAAAGAATAAAACGCGCGCACGAAATAACGCCCTTATAAGATGAACTTATGAATGGAAATGTAGCCATTCTTAAGATCATGTACTATAAAGCTGTTTTATTGTTTAATACCGCAAGAGAATCCTACACTATACTATTCAACTCCAATCGTTTAATTAAGTGCATTTTACCATGTGCTTTATTGGATATCAACCCGGTCCGTATGCATACAGTGTCTATTTAAGCTGAGATCAGGCCGTATTTCAGGAAACAGTTATACAGTCCGTCTTCCTCAATGTGGTCGGTGATATCATCGGCAATCTCTTTGAGCTGCTCTCTGGCATTACCCATAGCAACCCCCACCTGGACATAGTCCAGCATCTCCAGATCATTAAGCCCATCGCCGAGCGCCATACTGTCTTCACGGGGGATATCCAGATGTTTCAGTACATCGGCAATAGCCGAAGCCTTGTGGACACCCGGAATCATCAGCTCCCCGCTGTTCTCTCCAAACAGGGGGATAGAACTCTGGAGTGCTGTGAACCTTCCTTCTAATGCCTCCTGGATCTGATGAAAGGGCAGACTGCTCTCCAGAAAACAAATTTTGTTGACATCATCCAAATATAATTCTTCGTTCCCATAGGTCAGTGTTGCGATATAAGGATGCGGAGACAGCCGTTTTCTCTCCTGCGCTGCAGGATCATTCAGCAGATCACCATAAATTCTGCGTTCCAGATGCGGCTGTAAATTCCGGCTTCCGTATAGGGCAGTGTTGGACTCCAGAATGAAATCCACCTCATTGGCGTGGAAATAATCGATCAGATGTTTGGCATCTTCCGGGGTTACTTTTTTATGATAAAGCATTTCATTGCCGCTCTCTACATACCCGCCTGCGGCTCCAATCAAGCCGTCGAAGCCAATATTCCAGATGGAATCATAGATCTCAGCCTTTGAGCGGCCGGTACACAGGTAGAGCAAATGCCCGTTCTCCCTCGCCTGTCTGCACGCCTGCTGCGCCGATTCCGGTATGATTCCATTCTCTGTGAGAAGTGTTCCGTCAATGTCGATGAAGACTATTTTTCTGCTGTTCTGACTCATACTGTTGTGCCTCCCCTTTTGTATCCTGCCTCTGCAATATAATTTGTGAAACGCATTACATGTCAAGAACTTTTTGGGGGATTTATACGCCTAACATTCCTTTATGCTCCGGTTAGCCGCTAGGAAGACACTTGGAAAACGGTGCCACCAGCCTCCTTATTAAAGCTACCCAGGAGACAGGGTGGTTAACTCCGGCTAAAAAGCCTAAAAAAAGGCGGGCCGAAGGAGTTCGCCTCCAACAGCCTGCCTTTGTTAATGCCCTTTGTTAATGCCCCTTGCTACTTCTACCGGTTCTATTCTGCGGTATAGCGGAAAAAAGTAACCGATGCGGTATTGGTCATTTGCGGAGATCCTTTGAAATAATGCTGGATCAGCTGAGCCGCATTCTTCTTCTTGACCAGTTCCTTCGTATCCGCCATATAAAATATACCGGATGCAGCTGTCTTAGCTGTGTCTCCTGCTGCATAACCGGAGCTCTGGGCAAATCCGGGCAGGAACAATCCTTCCGAGATGCCGTCCTTGAAGCCTACCCCTGCTACACCCGGCGAATGGAAGACTTCTTCAAGCCTCGCGATCCGCTGCTTCTCCTCGTCATTCTTCGGCTTATAATCCGCGTAAAAGATGATGTTGCCCTGTTCATCCGTATCATCCACTCTTGCTGACGGCTGCTTAGTCAGAGGATTGACGGACACGGCGTACCAGGCCCGCATTTTCCAGGCGAGGGCTCCGGCCTTAATGGCTTCAGGATTCATATCGCCTTTCCAGACATGGGGGAATGACTTTTCCAGGTACTCCAGGAAGTCAATCTCCTGTATGCAGACCTGCGCATCCGCACATCCCGGATAGAAGTCCTTGTTCTCTTTGAGTTTCATGTGGACAGCAATCTTGGCGGGCCGTGGGTAATACGGGTTAACCGCGTCTGGAAGCCGGTTCTGCCAAGCGGATTTCTTCAACCACAGCGACGGATTGCCGCCTGTCATCTCTTGTTTGAGTTGATTCTCTGAAGCACGGTTCACATAACCGATTACCTTACCTGCATAATTCTCAAGGATTCCCTCCCGCCGCTTCTTTTCAATCTCCACCATTCGGGTTTCTTCGGGAATTTGAAACGCATAGGGGGTGCCCACAATTTGGGTTACAGGGGCTATGGAATAGGAAGCGATCTTCCAGCCGCCATTCGGCTTCGTGAATATGATTATCCGGAAGTTCAAGCCGTTCAGGCCTTGCTCGCTCTCTTGCTTCAGGTTATATTCCACAGCTGCATATGCCACTACGAAAGGCATTCCGGACAATTCATAGGGCGCCACCGTGAGGAAATTCCGCGCCATTTCAACATCAATCGGCTTCACCGCCTTGACATTGAAGGAGAGCATCGTCCGCTCTCCGCCGCTTTCCCATGCTTCTTGCTCGAAGCTCTGGATATGCTTAGCTATAAGATTCTTCATCATATCCTCAGTCAGAATATTCGGGTCAGCCGGTTCTTCCATTCCCACGGCTGCCGCTCCTTGAGTGAGATAGGCGCCAGGTATACCGGCCGGTATTGAACACACCATCAAGAACACTAGTATCATACACAAACTGATTCGTTTCATAATAGTCTATACTCCTTCACCATTCATTATCGGGTGTAATGGAAAAAATTGATGGTTCCCTTGTCCATAGTCTTGGGTGATTTGTCGAAGTAATAACGCAGAATCTCATCGAAATGCATTCCCTGCTTGGCCAAATTGGTAGAGTACTTCTGTGACACTAATCCACTTGCCTTACCAGAGCTCTCTGCACGATACTCCGCAAGAATCAGATTCCCCATATTATCCTTGAATCCGGCACCGGCTATGTCATCCACATGAAACATGCTTTGCATATGGGCAATATCCTCCGGCTTCTTTCCAATCGTCGACAAATCAGCCAAGAATTTTTGATCCCTCGTACTGTCATATACATCGGCTTCTCCAACCTGGGCTGAAGGAGTGACAGCCACCTTATACCATGCATACATTTTCACTGCCATTGCCCCTGTCTTTAACGATTCATCAGGTGCATGCTCATCCCATTCGTTGGGAAGCACATGCTTGCAGTAATCCAGGAAATCAAGAACTTTGACGCATTGATCATCCCCGGCGCAGCCGTAATACTTCAAATTCCGCTCATCCTTCATGATAACCCGGATATAGCGGGGACGTTTGTAACTGGCATTAATCTCCCCTGGGGGCTCTTCTGATAATGCGCCAAAGGCTGATGTGCTGCCGGACATCTCTTCTTTTAGTTGACTGGGGGTGGCTATATTATGCATGCTGTAATCCGGCACAGTCTTACCCTCATAATCCACGTAGATGCCATCCTGGTGCTTTTTCAGGATCGATGCCATTTGGATTTCGGCTGCGGCTATCCTCCGGTCCTCCTCATTGTTAATACTCTTCCCGAAGCCTATGCCGTTCTCAAGAAAATAGGGAACCGGGGCAATCTCGTACTCATCTCCGACGACCTCCCATTCTCTACCGAGCGGTTGAATGACCGCCAGCATGAAGTTGATTCCGTTCAGCATGTACTTGCTTTCCCGCTCCATGTCATATTCGATAGCGGCATATACAAATCTGTATTTTTTATTGTTCAGGTAGCTGGCTTCCTTCACCGCTTTAAGTTGATCTTTGGGTATCTCCATTACCTTAAGCACTTTGGCACTCTTTACAACTTCCCGGTTAAAAATCTTCTGTTGCTTTCTCTTTAGAATGGCCACATAAACATTCATTGCCTGTTTGGCCAGTACGGGATCAACAGGATTCGTTGGTGCTGCCTGGACAGGCGCCACCAGGTGGGGACTGACCAAGGATACCAGCAGCAATATCGAGATGAATTTGCGTAACATTCGAACTTGTTCCTCCTTCAACTTGCCAATTCGTACGGCCTGGGACGAAGCTGATAATTGCAGGTACACCGCCGCCAAGTCGCCTTGAATAATATCCGCTTCCCGACTTTTTTGTATCCATAAATGATTTATATTCACAAAAATGTATTAATCAAATCTGATATGAAAGCACAAAAAAATCGCCCTTATTGAAATGGAATACCACCTGCCATTTCAGTAAGGAGCGACTATTACTTGTTCAATAATTATATTAATCCCGCTTCATCCGCCCCGGTAACCACCGAGATGATGCTCTTCCGCAGCTGATCTGCATTCTGTGCCTGATAGGGATCGGCAGCATAGATGACCGCATCGGCAATGTAGCCCTCGGCAATCCGCCCCAGCTCATGACCGCTTCCAAGAATCTCTGCTGCATCTTGCGTAGCGGACTTCCATGCTTCTGCCCGGTTCAGGCCGTAATCGAACAGCGTATCGAATTCCTGCAGGTTGTAGCCATGCAGTGAAGGAGTTGCATAATCCGTACCGAATCCAAGACGTATTCCCGCCCGCTTGGCATATCCAATGGCCATGGCATGAGCATCGGCTGCACGGGCGGCCCGTTCACAGATGACCGGACTCAGCGCCAGTACACCTTTGGGGTCAGCTGCGATCCGGTAGATCGAAGTTGTCGGCACGAAGGCTACGCCGGACTCGGCCAGTCTGCCTGCCTGATCCCAGGTCAGGAACATCCCATGCTCTATGGATTCCACTCCGGCCTGGATGGACCAGTCAATTGTCACGCCGCCCCAGGTATGTACCAGAACCTTCTTCCGGTTCGCGTGTGCATGACGGACGATGAAGGCGAACTCTTCCTCAGAGAAGTTCGGCTCCGTTACCTTCTCGGTAGGCGCGCCAAGACCGCCTGTTGCCATGATTTTGATCCAGCCTGCTCCGGTAGCGTAGATCTCTGCCAGTCGGCCCTCCAGATGCTTAACACCCTTGGCATCTGCTGCGCCCAGCATTTCACTGCTGGTCTGCACCCGTAGCGGCTGCTGATAATACTTCACGAGATGACGGATGGTGCTTGGCAGAATGCCGCCGGCATCACGCGCCGTAGTTACGCCAGTCCGTAAGGTGGCTGCAAAGGCTTCTGCCTGCATTACTTCAACCTCCCGGCTGTCCCGGTTCAGCTGGTCGGCATGATCGAAATCTGTCCAGGCCAGATGTGTATGCAGATCAATGATACCCGGACTGATCCATAGCTTCTGCTGAGGTTGTTCCGCCTGTACATGGCGCGGTTCTGCTTCCTTAACAGAAGTGAACCGGCCATTCTGAATTTCAATATCGAACGGTTTGCCTTCGATACCTGCGATATGGATACTGCTGTACGCCTGGAATTGCGGATGCTTGAGAATCATAGGGCTTCACCCCAAACCTGACGGGCAGCTTGTACTGCCTGCTCTGCATCCTGCTTCAGTAATCCGGCAAGCGTCCGCACTGCGCCTTCAACACCTTCCCGGCTGGCATTTGCCCCGAAATGGTTAATCCGCAGCAGCTGGCCGGATAATTCGCCGTCTCCGGGAGCCACGATGCCGATAGGCTGCTTGATCAGCAGCTTCTGCTCCCCGTTCACCCGAACCGTGGTCGTCAATGTGGAATAATGCCGGCTGTTCTTCTGCCAGGGTTCAAGACCCAGAGCTGTGATCCCCGCTATGGCAGAAGCTGCTGCAATTTCATGGCGCTTAATCACTTGAACCAGTCCCTCATCGGCAACAGTCGTCAAGGCTACGATCAGAGCTCTGGCCTCCAGTGTTGGAATATTTGGCGGGACGCGAAGCGGCGGCGTGCCGTCCGGTGCCGGCTTCAGATCGAGCAAGGATAGAATGGAATTGCGGGGCGCTCTTTCATTCGACTCCAGGAATGCCCAGCCGCGTGGTGAAATGCTGACTGCGCTGACGCCGTTAGGTCCGGCGAGCGCTTTTTGCGCACCCATTACGGCAAAGTCCACGGACCACTCATCGACTAACAGAGCCTCTCCGCCTACTGCTGATACGGAATCCGTTACCGTAATAAGATTATGCTTGCGTGCAAGCCCGAAGATTTCCTTCGCAGGATTAGAGCCGCCTGTAACTACTTCTGCCTGTACGAAAGAAATAGCAACCGGATGGAACCGCTCAACCGCAGACGCCACCTCTTCCACAGTAATGACTTCATCAAATGAAACTTTCACTTCAATCACCGTCGCTCCGCCGCGCTCCAGCCATTGTCCAAACAAACTGCCGTAAGGTCCAGTCACTACATTTAGAATGGTCCGGCCGGGTGCAGCAATTCCTGCAGCTACCGCTTCAATGCCCAATATGGCTTCCCCCGGAATGATCACCGGAGGGTACTGGGTGGATAAGAGATCAGAGAGCTGTCCTGTCAATGTATTGAACTCAGACAGGGACAGCGGGGCAAATCCTTGTGGTTCTCGGTTCATATAGACCTCCTGATGTAATTGATTTCATTGTGGCATCTTCGGAACCGCCGATAACAGCTCGCGGCTATATTCATGCTCCGGACGGATGAAGAACTGATCCTTGGTATTGATCTCTACCAGCTTCCCCTGCCGCATGACGGCAACGGTATCGCTGACCGCATGAATAACCGCGAGATCGTGAGAAATGAATAACACGGTAAGATTAAGCTCAGCCTTGAGCGTGTGGAACAGCTCCAATACGCTCCGCTGCACGGATACATCGAGTGCACTTGTGGGCTCATCGGCGATCAGCAGGCTCGGCTCCACACTTAGAGCGCGTGCAATGGCAATCCGCTGGCGCTGGCCGCCGGAGAATTCATGCGGATATTTGTCCAGCGACCTGGCTTCCAGCTGCACCCGGCTAAGGAGCTCTTTGCTTCTTGTCTCCACTTGGGAACGGTGGACAATCCGGTGAAACAGCAGGGCTTCAGACAGAATCTGCCGGATAGAATGCTTGGGATTCAGCGAGGCATCCGGATTCTGAAAGATCATCTGAATCTTCTTATGCTGCTCCCTGCTTCTCTTCTTGCGTAGTTCCTGGGAACCCAGCAGAATCTGCCCTCCATCCGGAGCGATCAGCCCGGCAATGACCCGCGCCAGCGTAGACTTTCCTGAACCGGACTCTCCGACAAGTCCAAGCGTCGTATGCTGCTCCAAATCCAGCTGAATGTGGTCGAGCGCGGTAAATCCGCCGTAACGGACCGTTAAATCCCGCACCTGCAAAGCTAAATCCATTATTGTCCGCTCCCTTCAAGCTCAAGCTCCGGCAACGGAAGCACCGAATCGATCAGCATCTGCGTATAGGGATCAGCCGGATGCTGCAATAGACTAAGCGTCTCACCGTGCTCGACAATCTGCCCCTGCTTCATGACATACAATCTGGAGCAGAGGTTAGCGGCAATTGCCAGATTGTGTGTAACGAAGACCATGGCGAAGCCCAGCTCTCGCTGCAGACTGGTGATCGTGTCGATGATCTGCCGCTGAACGGTGACGTCCAGGGCGGTTGTCGGCTCATCGCAGAGCAGAATGCCGGGCTTACAGGCAAGAGCCAATGCGATAACAACACGCTGACACTGGCCGCCTGACAGCTGGCTGGGATAGCGGTCCTTTTTTCTCAAAGAATCCGGAAGACCCAGTCTTTCAAGCAGCTCCAGCGCAATCGTCCGTGCAGCTCTCCGGCTGACTTGTTGTCTGTAATACACAACTTCTGCCAGCTGCTTCACAACCGGACAGAGCGGGTCCAGCGCACCTCTCGGGTCCTGGAATACCATCGCACTGCTTACCTTACTCCGGACGCTCCCTCCAGTCTGCTCCACCCCTCGTGGAAGGAGGCCGAGTATTGCCCGCAGCGTAAGCGACTTGCCCGAGCCAGATTCCCCTACCAGCCCGAGACTCTCCCCGCGTGCAAGCGAGAAGCTGATATTATTGACGAGAATTTCTTTCGACTTGGCTGCAAGTGTCAATGATTCTATTTCGAGCACAGGTTCAGTTGACATTATTTTTTCCTCCAAATATCGGCCAGGCCATCCCCTAACAGAGACAACGCTATCCCCGTATATACCACGGCGAATCCCGGAACTGCTGACAGCCACCAGGCGGTGGTAATGAAGGGTTGTCCGTCTGAGATCATTGTCCCCCAGTCCGGTGTAGGCGGTGCGATACCGATACCCAGATAACCCAGTGTAACAATGGCTACAAGCAGCCCGACCATATCTGTCATCAGCACGACAACGGCTTGCGGCAATACATTAGGCAGGAGATGGCGCAGAATAATGCGGCTGCCGGGCAGTCCCAGGGTCTGGGCAGAAGCCACCCATTCCTGTTCCCGGAAGGATGCGCTAAGACCTCTGACCACACGGGCGAATACAATCCAGCCCACGAGAATGAAAGTGATATAAATCCCCCGCTCCCCGGCACCGCTGGCGAAGGCCACGATAATTACGATCAGATAGAACGGGAAAGCGATAAATGTATCTGTAATCAGTGCAATAATTCTATCGGTCCATTTGCCGTAATACCCTGACAGCATTCCCAATAATACACCGGTACAGAAAGGAATGATCTCGGCCAGAACCATGATAGTCAGATCCGTCCGTGCTGCATAGATCAGTCTGGTAAACAAATCACGCCCCAGCTGATCGGTACCCAGCCAGTGGGTGGAAGACGGCGGCTGCAGGAAGGCGCTCAAGTTCTGCTCCGTCGGATGATACGGACTTAAATAAGGGATGAACAGAGCCAGCAGAATAAGCACTGCAAACATTATGATTCCGATCAGCAGGGACGGGGTATTCCATATCCGTCTCAGCCCGTTTACTTGCTTCTTGCCCTCTGGCAATTGTATATCTGGCGTTGTAGTTGTCATTGTTTCCCCTTCGTTCTGGGATCCAGCCACCAGGAGATGATTTCAATCAGCAGACTGATGATCACTACAGATAGCGCGCAATAAAGGGCTATTCCTTGGATGACAGGGAAATCCCGATTCGAAATTGAAGTGAACAGCAGGCTGCCGATCCCTTTGATGCCGAATACCTGCTCGACGACGAGTGTACCCCCGATGAGATAAGAGATGTTAACTCCCAGCAGCATCAGTGTCGGCAGCGCAGAGTTGCGCAGGACATGCTTAAACAGAATAACTCTGGAGGGTATACCCGCTGCTCTCAGCGTGACGACAAAGTCGGATTCGAGTACCTCCAGCATTTGCGCCCTGAGCGAGCGGACCAGTGTAGGAATCTGTGAAAAAGCAACCGTTATCGCCGGCAGCGCCAGGCTTCGCAGCGTCCCTGTGAAGCCTTCACCTACTCCTCCGACAGGGAACCAGCCCAGCCGGACACTAAAGAGCAGAATCAAAAGGATGCCAACCCAGAAGATTGGCATACCGAGAGTGATCGCAGGAAAGATGCGGATCAGGTGATCCAGCAGTTTATCCTTATGTGTGGCTGCAGCAGTAGCAAGCAGAAGTGCAGTAATAATTGCAAGCACACAGGCAATCAGGATAAGCAGCAAAGTTACAGGAGCCCGCTGCATAATCAGCTCTCGTGCCGAGGTGCCCATAATAATGGAATTGCCGGTATCCCCTTGCGTGAACAAGGTCTTCATAAACCGGATGAATTGTTCCCATAGCGGGAGATCCAGCCCCAGGGTGTGATGCATATTCTTAAGCGCTTCGGGCGTACTGTATTCTCCGAGAATCATTTTGGCAGGATCGCCGGGTACAATACGTATGAGGAAAAAGACTGCCGTCATTACGCAGAAGATAACAATTAAGGCTCTTACAAGTGCTATCCCCAGCCACTTGTAAGAACCATTGTTTCCTTGCGCACCGGTTAAGGTTTGCCTGGAATTCATCATTTGCTTAAGCGCACATCTTCCAGACGGATACTGCCGTTAGGCAGAACAACCAGTCCATCCACCGAAGAACGGGCACCAATCAGGATATCCGGGTAGTAGAGCGGAATGTAAGGCACTTCATCTGCAAGCGTCTGCAGCAGCTCGGTATAGATGGCTGCGCGGGCATCGCCGTCTGCTGTTTTTTGGCCCTCATACAGCAGCTTGGTTACATTATCGTTCGTGTAATGCGTCCAGTACGACTTGCTGAAGCCTTCCGGATCGGTCTGGAACGCCAGGATCGAGTTCGCTTCCGGAGAGTCGGCTTGACCGCTGTTCAGCATCGCCGCGAAATCATAGGCGAAGAAGCGTTCACGGAAGGTGGCAAGTTCAACGGATTCGATCTCAATCTTGATTCCGATGGCCTGGCCTGCTGCCTGAATAATCTGTGCTTCCTGGGCTCTTGTGCTGTTGCCGGAAGCGATAAGCAGCTTGGTTGAGAATCCGTTAGGGAATGCAGATTTGGCAAGCTCTTCCTTGGCTGCGGCGGCATCGAAGTTCAATGACTTAAGGGTATCATTGGCGTTGTATGGAATCGTTTTCGGCAGCAAAGAATTGGCGGTCTGTGCATAGCCGAAGGTTAATGCTTTGGTCAGACCGTCACGGTCCAGCGCCAGCGCCAGTGCACGGCGGACATGCACATCGGAGAAATGCTCATCCAGCGTGTTGAAGAACAATTGCTCCGTCACCCAGCTGCCGTTCGTTACGACAGTAGTGTCTGTGCCGTCCTTAATCTCACCTGCATTCTGAAGGGACAGCGCTTCTACTGCATCCACTTCTCCTGCCTTCAGCTGGTTGATCGCCTGACTGTCGTCTTCAATGAGTTTATAGACAAGCTTATCGATATAAGGCTTGCCTTCCTGCCAGTAGTTTGTGTTCTTGGTGAAGGTAACATCACCAGCAGGGTCCCAGGTTTCAACTACGAAAGGGCCCGTGCCTACCGGTTTCTTGAAGAACTCTTCTTCACTGACGCCGCCGAAGTTATTCGGGATGATCCCGTTGGAGAAGTTCGACAGCTCAGAGATGAACGGTGTGTAGGGTTCTTTTAGCTTAATTACCAGTGTCTTGTCATCCTGTGCCTTGAAGGATTCGACCGTCGCGGAGATGGCCAGCGGACCTTCAACCGTCAAATGACGGTTCAGGGAGAACACGGCATCCTCTGCTGTGACTGGCGTTCCGTTCGAGAATTTCAGACCGTCACGCAACACGAAGGTATACGTTAAGCCATCTTCGCTGATCGTGTGAGACTGGGCAAGAAAGTCCTTAATTTCACCCTTGCTGTCAAAAGCGACCAGTGATTCAAACACTTTATCAATCGCAAACGCATTATTCGACGTGATCTGGTTATGCAGATCAAACGAGGTTACTGAAGCCGGCCGGCCATAGGTAAAAGTACCTCCTGCAGCAGGTTCTGCTGTGCTTGTGCTTTCCGTTGCGGCTGGACTCGCACTTGCCTGAGCGCCATTACTGGTGTCCGCATTGTTGTTGGAACCGGAGCAGCCTGCCAGCAGCATTACAAACATTACTGTCAGTGTCCCCATTCCAATCGTTTTTCTAAATTTTGCATTTAACTTGGTCACGTGTGATCCACCCTTCCTATATAAATCATATATGTTTAGTATGGATTGTATTATGGATTACACATCTTCTTCTGTCAAACAAAAGTTCAATTGAGCGGCAGAATTGAATCTAATCCTTCCATTGCAGGAAATGAATTCGTAATCATCTGCTCTCCATCGCTGCCTGGAGGTCATAAGCGCTAATATCCATATCGGTCTCTCTGCCTAGTGCCAGCTTCGCCAGCTGGCTGCCGATAAACGGGCCCATTGTGAGTCCTGAAGCTCCCAGTCCATTGGCTGCGAGAAGCCCCTTCCATTCAGGGACAGCACCTAAGACCGGGAGGAAGCCTGGTGTAAACGGGCGGAACCCTACCCTCACTTCACCCAAAGTGCTGTTTGCCAGTTCAGGTGCCACTTCCAGCCCCTTATTCAGAATCTCCTGCATGCCGCCTGCGGTCACTCTGGTATTATATCCTTTTACATCATTCTCATGAGTTGCCCCGATTACAATATGCTGCTGGTCAAAAGCGAGCAGATATTGATCACTCGGCGGGATGACTACCGGCCATGCTTCCGTCTCCTGATGACCGGAAACCTGCAAGTGCATGATTTGCCCTTTTTGGTAGCTGACTTTGAAATCAATGCCAAGCGGCTGGAGCAGCGGGTTCGCCCATGCGCCTGCGCACACAATAACTTCATCCGCCGCGTAACACTCTGCACCTACAGTAATCCCGGTCACCCGGCCTGGCTCATATTGAAGCGCCGCATCTCCGGTAATTCTGGTGGTACCCTGCTGCTGCGCAGCGTGAAGTAACGCATCCCGCAGGGCGCGTCCATCTACCCGTGCAGCCCCGCTGATATGAACAGAGGCATAACCTTCAGCAAGCAGCGGGAACCGTTCACGGGTTTCTTCAGCCGTAAGCCGCGTAATTTCTCCGATTTCCGGTGCATCCGCCAGCCGCAGACGCGCCCGCTCTTCTATTTTGTCCAGCTTGCCATCATCCGTATGAATACTAAGCGCACCTACCCGGGCATAGCCCGTATGGGTTTCGCCTCCATGCTCTAATTCCGCGATCAGCTGAGGATAATATCGTGCACCAGCCTTTGCCAGCCGGTACCAGGTCTGATTGCGCCGCTGGGACAGCCAGGGACAGATGATGCCTGCGGCAGCATCCGTGGCTTGTCCTTGATCTTTACGGTCGACAATCAGCACCTCTGCCCCCATTTTTGTCAGCTGGTAGGCTGTAGACGCCCCGAGAATCCCTGCTCCAATTACGATGACTTTCTTCATAAGATATGTACAGCCCTTTCACTTGAGGTTAGAATTCTTCGCAAGAAATTCAAGGATCGTATCGTTCACCAGCACCGGCTGTTCCCTTCCCATATGCGGCCGGTGGCCGGCACCCGGGACGATCAGGCATTGTGATCCTTTGATCAGCGAGACTAGCTGAATGATCTTATCCGCTGCAGCGTATGTATCGTGCTCTCCTGCAATGATTAGAACCGGACAGCCGATACTGCTTAACTGTGCTTCGCTCAGGTCCGGATATCTACGCCAGTCAGTAGCTGATTGCCGCATGAATTCCTGCCAATTCCCTAGATGTGCTTCTTCATGCCTCTCTTTCATCTGACAGATGATGCCCTGTTGCCCAAGCTCCAGCAGACGCTCCGGCTCAAAGTCTTCAGCACCAGCCGGATCACAGAATCCGCCGGTTCCAATTGTAGTTAGCGTAGCAACTTTTGCCGGATCATTTACTGCGAGGTACAGTCCGACATTTGCACCCATGCTGTAGCCGGTCAGATGCGCTTTTTCAATACCCATGCTATCCATGAAGGCTGCGATATCATCCGCCAGCTGAGGCGTAGACCATTCGAGACTTTCACACCTGGTTCTGCCATGGCCCCGGAAATCAGGGAAATAACAGGTGTACTTATTTTGGAAATCCAGAATTTGACTAGAAAAGGCCAATAATCCGCGCGAATAACTACTATGCAGAAAAATAACTGGCTCTCCTGTACCCATTTTTTCATAAAACAATTCCAGATCTTTAACTTTCACATGAGGCATGAAACTAACCCTCCATCTGCAGGAATAATTATATTTCGTTAACTCTGACCCTTAACAGCTTAGCACAGGTTGCCTCATCAAGCATCAGGCGGGAGTAAACCCTGGCCCCAACCCATTTCACGCAAAAACAAAAAGAACAGTAATTCCCCGGTTAGAGGGGGATCACTGTTCTACGTCTCACATGGATAAAAGTGCTTCTGCGGTTAAATGTTGTCCAGTTCTCTAATCCGCTCCTCCAGCTTAGGGAACACGCGGAGCGCATTATTATAGAAGACATCCTCCCAGTGCGCTTCCGGGATCAGATGCTTCACGAATGTAATGTAGGCATCCAGCGGAACCAGCGGCCAGTCGGTACCGAAGACGAGCCGGTCATATTTCTCGGCGAACACAATCGCCCGGCGGAAATGATCGGTGTAGGTCTGCTCGGTCAGCAGACGGTCCACCTTAGCCTTGTCACCGACGATCCAGCCGGACAGGTCGGTATAGAGATTCGGATTCTTCTCCAAAAGCGCCGCTGTGTCCATAACCCAGGGATCGCCCAGATGGCAGAGCATAAAGGTAATATCCCGGTGCTTCAGGAACGTCTCTTCCATAGACAGCGGATGCGAATATTTCAACAGTCCCCGGTCAGAGTAAGTTAGCCCTCCATGAATAACGACCGGCAGTCCGTAAGCAGAGGCCAGCTTGTAGACCGGATCGTAGATCTCATCCCCCACATTGAAGTGATAATACCCAGCATAGAGCTTGATTCCAACGACATCCTTCTGTTGCAGCGATTGTTCCAGCGCCTCCAGCTGCCCGTCCAGATGGAGGGTCAGCGGATTAATTCCGGCACAGGTAAACAAATTGTCCGGAAGTGTCCCGCTAAGATCAAGCAGCATGGGATTAAGCGCTTCGGAATCCGGAAAAGCACCGGCGGCCGTCTCCGTTACGCCCATACCGACTCCGGCGACAACACCGGAACGGCGGAACTCCTCCAGGAGTCCTTTGCCGGTATAATCGATATGCGCTAAAGTCCGGGCTGTCTCGTGAAAGGTATCAATATTCGAATAATGTACATGTGCGTCAATGATTTTCATGGGTGCTTCCTTTCTTCAGCTCATTTGTTGAACCGGATTGTCAGCAGATCGGCGTAGGCCTGCTCAGGAATCTTCAGATCCGAGATAAGATAGAATTGTGGCTTGCTGAACCGCTCTTCCCCGTCTTGAAGATACAGCGGGTCTATGGCATAAGACAGTGCCGCATGAGTGTTGGCCATCAAGGCTGTAGAAGTAAGATCCGGTGCAGTAACTAGAGTCAGACGCTGTTTACGTTCTGTGGAGCCCACTTGAAGGATTCCGTTAGTACTTCTAACCCCCAGCTGGACTCTTCCTGCCTTATACACAAGCTCTTCACCGCTGCTGTTCTTCAGATACCCTCTGCTGTCCTTAAGATCGGCGGCCGCACGGTAATGGGACGAGGTTTCAAGCTCGAGCGGATATAACGGCGTGCCTGTATTCTGTTCAATGTGTACAGTAGAAGCAAGCACAGGCACACCCGGAAGCATCATGAAATACTGATGCAGGATAAGCCCTCTGTATTTATCATTCTGCTGAATGGTAACGCTCATGCGTATGCCCGACCAGCGGTTACCCTTGTTGTCCGTGAGCTCAGCGAACTCAGCGGTCCGCGGCTCTTCCATGAAGCTGCGTAATGACATGTCAGTGACCGAAGTTAAAATCCCACCCACCCAGGGATTCCACCAGGATTTAGCTATGGGCTGTGGAAAAGAGGAATCCAGCCACTCCTGGCCCTGATACTCCAGCGAGAATAATCCCGGGGCAAAATGGCTGCTGGCCTGTATCCGCAGAATTCCGTTGTCTACGGCAAGCACCTGGGACTGCTCAATCTCCAGAGTCTGACGGCGGAGAACCTGATCCGACACAGGAAGGACAAGGAAAGCTCTGGAGCTCTCATAAATATCCATATTCAGCTGCAGCGTAAGGAGATCGGGCTCAGAGCCTGATGAACGGGTCAGCGGAAGGCTGATTTCCGAGAGCTTGTGTTCACCTTGTACCGTAATCGATGTCTCCTCAATGCTGCCTGCACGAGAAGAAACAGTGATCTCGCCGTCCAAATAACTCTTCTTCTGCTCCAGAATGGAGAGTGTAAGCTGACCGCTGATGAACGGGTTACCCTGATTAAGCTTCACTTCCAGTTGTTGCGCAGAATTGAGATCGCGCGTGTTGCTGCACTGCAGTGCGAACGAACGGAAATCCTGCCAGGTATTCCAGGTCCCCAGCGCAATCCGCAGCGGACCTGTCTCCAGCTTGCCTCCAGCCGGAATCCGGCCCAGCGAATGCTCAACTGCATGCAGCCACGACTCCTGGATAAGCTCTAATTCTGCCGGCCAGCTGATTCCCCGCGAGATTGCCCCATGGGAAGCGAACATCCAGTTCTCTGTAAACTTCTGCACATCCCAGTAGTCCGGGCTGGAAGCTTCTGCGCCTAATTTCAAATCCAGATACTTGCCGTTATAAGGAATAACGCCTCCCCTAAGGCTGAACTCGAAGCTGTCCTTAAGGACCAATTCTTCCTCCTGATCCGTGTCCAGCGGATTATGAATCCTGAAATGCCGGGAGATGAGCCCATTGCTGTTCAGTTTCACCACCATGGTCAGCAGCATGCCCTTTCTTGCAGTCAGTTCATAGACGGCTTCAAGCACAATGGCTCCATCATCTGTATCATACTGCACTTCAACAGGCGATACCTTCTTGAACTCATTGGTATACGGCAGACCGAACTTCGGATAAGGCAGGCTAACGACATTCTTACGGCCATCATATAGCTTCAGCGTATTGCCGGATTTCTCCAGGACTGCCGAATATCTTCCGCTGCTGATGATCCATTCCTTCTCCGTTTTGCCGCCAAAGGCAGCATCTGCCCCAGGGAAGACCAGGCTCATTTCCTGCTGGAGAATTAATGAAGCGGCCTCCTCCGGACTGCTGCCCTCATTAAGGATCTTCACATTATGATGCCAAATGCCGTAGGCTTGCAGCCGCGCTTGTACAGTAACCGTTCTCCGGCCCTTTGCCGGAACTTCGACTTTAAGTGCAGACTGCCCGAAAGCGAGTATAGCATCATCAGGCAGGTCGAAGACGAACACCGTATCTGCGTTGTATTCATTTTCGACAATCACATCAATTTCAAGCTCTTCGCCTATATAAGCTATTTTGTCCGGCAGCTGCAGCTGTACTTTGACCGGGAATTTGGGTTCAACCCCGATTTTGAATACGGCGGGAAGGCCATTAATGAGCAGTTCGGCCTCAACAACCGGATGGGTCTGATAGATACTCTGTTCCTCTTCAGCCGGATGGATGAAGAAGCTGCCTTCGATCCGTGCCTCGGATTCAATCTCCTGCGTTCCGTTCAGCTCAAAGCTGATTTGCGGATTGCTTATGCCCTTAATCTCCAGAGCCAAAGGCTTTCCGCTCTTATTCACAGCTTCATAGACAATGGGGTATCGGGCTCCAAAAGGTAGCTCATGCCGTTCAGGAATCGTTGCCTGTATCCGGTAATCCTCCGTCTCAATCAGGCGCAGGCCGCGGCCGCTCCGCTCATACTGCATTTTCAGCTGCAGGCCGTCTTTCAGCCATTCATATGTAAAATAGTCAAATCCGTTATCCCCCTGGCCGTCAGGCTGAACGTTGATCTCGCGGATGCTGTCGTTATACCAGTCGATCTTCCCGAAATAAGACTTCACCGCTCCGGTCTGCAGCACTGAAGGGATAAAGTTCATCAGGTGGGTGGTATCGTCCCGTTTCTCCCAGAAAAAACCGCTTTTCTTATAGGTAGGAACCGCCTTGACGTTCCCTGCCCAGGTGTACAAATCGAGCCGGGGCCAGCCAAGCCGGATGGTCTCCTCTACAGCTTGTCTCACCAGTCTCTTACCAACCTTACGTCCATGGAAATCCGGTCTGACGTTGAGCAGTGGAATATAAAGCGCGCCTGTATCCTCTTTGTAGTGGGAGAAGCTGCAATATCCGATAACCTCTCCGCCCGCAACGGCCAGAAATACCTTGAGCAGCGTGCTGTTCTCGTGTTCACGGAGTACACTTTCCTCTGTCCGGTAAGTATTGTCCCCGCCCCAGCTCTCAAAGCTCCGATTCCACATCTCGGCAATGGACGCGGCATGTTTGGCAGGCACGTATTCTTCAATGACTATTTCCTGTGTTTCCGGCATTACGGTATTCCCTCCTCAGATCACTATAGCTTCTCACCTAATGCAATGCACACACGGCAGTAAGTGGATGTTTTTTACAGTATATAATAGAAGGTTTAACCATAGTAATATCTTCTTTGATTATAAAAGATTATTACCTATAGCTATCATCATACCCTGCCCGCTCCGGTCATTGCAAAGCTATGCAAAGCTATGCAAAGGATAACCTTGCCCCCACCAGATAGCCGATAGATACAAACAGGAGCGACCAGATAAATGCACCGGCAACGGTGACAACCAGATATTTTCTGAAAGACATTGCACTGATTCCGGAGATATAGCTGGTAACATGTCTAAGGCCCGGGACGAAATAAGCGATGAAGACCGTCCAGTTTCCGAACCGGAAGAACCATCGTTTCACACTCGCGAACCGCTTCGGCGTAAGCCCTATCCACTTCCCGTATTTGTCCACCACCGGCTGCCCGAGTCTCAGACCGATCGTATAGCTGATCAGCATACCTGTTATTGAGCCGATGAAGCACACCAGCACCGAAACTGAGAAATTCAGCACCATGGTAGAAGACAGATAGCCCACGAACAGCATCAGCAACTCATCGGGAACGGGGAGTCCAAGAAGTCCCAGCGCGAGCAGTGCAAATATAGCTATATATCCGTATTGCGAGATCATCTCCATGATCCAGGGCATAAGGCATCACTTCCTGTTGACGAATTTTTTGAACGACGGGAATGGAATCCGGCTTACCATGAGCAGTGACAGCAGCCCCATTACGGCGATGACCAGCTCCGGCTTCATCCGTTCATCCACCAATGCAATCATTGATAAAATAACGCCTGCAGCCGTAATCGGCATCCCCGTGAACCCCTTCGAAGGCGCAGACAGATTAAATCTGGCCAGGCGCAGCGCTCCGCAGATCAGGAATGCAATCGCTGCAACAGGTCCAAGCCACTGCATATTCTCCAGCCTGTACAACAATATGAGGAAGGTTGGAGCAAGCCCAAAGGAAATAATATCTGCCAAAGAGTCCAGTTGTTTGCCGAAATCGCTGGTACAATTGAGCATTCTTGCCAGTAATCCGTCCATGACATCACATATTGCCGCAAGCAGTATCATGAGTAAGGCGAGATTGTAACGTTCTTGAATGGTGAAAAGCAAGGAAACTGATCCAAGTCCCAGGTTTCCCAGTGTGCACATTGAAGGCAGCCAGTTCCATTTCATGCTGTTTCACTCCTTTCTCAAATATAAGAATTCTTGACAGGTTGTAATAAGTCCGTTCAGCCTTCAAAGGTCACACTAAAACAGACGCCGTCCGTTGTGTTTATCACTGCATACCGGCAGCCGTGCATATCCAATATCTGCTTCGTAATCGACAGCCCGAGTCCGGTTCCCCCTGTCAGACGGCTGCGTGAAGCCTCCGCCCGGTAGAAGCGCTCCCAGATCTGCTCCAGCTGATCTTCGGGGATATTCTCACCCTTATTGTGTATGTTGAATGAAAGTGATTTCTCTTGACCCTCCACGGCAACGGTTATTGTACTGCCATGCTCCGCATGTCTGATCGCATTGGTCAACAGGTTGCTGATTACCTGCTCAATCCAGGACGCATCGGCATAAAGCGGCCGCTCGTTCGCCGGAATAATTACCACATTCAGCTGCTTGTCACCGAGTGAATGTATTAGCTTGTCCGTCACCTTCTCGGTCATTTCACTCAGCATAAAGGAGCTTTTGCGGAGTTTGATGGTTCCGGACTCCAGCTTGGCTAAATCCAGCATATCTTTGACGAGAAACTCCATCTTGTCAGCTTCCTCGATAATGACCTTGATATAATGATCCTGTTTGCCGGCGCTTACCCCATCCTCCAGACCTTCGGCGAAACCCTTGATAATACTGAGAGGAGTCTTCAATTCGTGAGAGGCGCTCGCAAAAAAGTCCTGCTGCATCTGCTCCATTTTCTTCTTCTGCTCCATATCCTCAACCAGCTGCTGATTCGCCTCACGAAGCTCACCCAGTGCAGCATCCAGACTTTGCGACAAAGTGAACATGCTTTTGGACAAGCTGCCCAGCTCATCCTTTTGACGGATCGAAGAATGACCTGTGAAATCGAGCGACACCATCCGTTTGGCGATATTATTGAGCTTAATCAACGGCCGGGTAACCATCTTGGAATAGAACAGCGACAGGACCAATATCAGAACAAACCCGCCGATCCCCAGATATAAAAAGAACCAGCGCAGCGCCACATTCGAATCCTTAACATCCTGCAGGGAGGTGACCGTGAATAAGAGCTCCACTTCCCCGTTCGCCTGCTTGACCGGAAGGATGATGATAGAATTCCGGATACCGCTCCAAGGAGCGGTCCACTCCTCTTTCACTATGTTCAGATTACGGAGTTCTTCATTCTGATCAAGTGTCAGAGGAAACCAGTCCTCCAAGGCTTCGAAGAGGATGCCCTGCCGCGGGTTCCAGACTTTCAGATCCGGTAATACAAGTTCAGTGATTGTCCCGGAAATAGTGCTCATCCCATCATCGGGCTCCTCGCCGATCTGCGGACCGCCTTGCTTCGTAATCGTGAGCGGATAGATCAGATTCCCGGGGTCATTGTCTTCCTCGAGACGTTCTCCCAGGACGGTGACTTGATCATTTTCCTTGAGATTGGCTGCCCTAAGCGGATCCCCGTACTCGTTCATGAACAGGGACATCGGAATCACCTGAATCTTGCCGTCTCCATCCATCACCTTCATCCGGAACGGATCCTCAGACTTCATTCGGCCATCCAGCTTCAGAATGACCATTTGAGTCTTATTGCGCAGCATGAAGCGGACCAGTTCGCGGGAAGTACGGCTCCGCCCCCAGGATTCTTCCGTATAGCCCGTCCCGAAGCTCTTAAGATGCTTTTCCACCCTGTTCTCCTTCTGGCTCTGGTAGAAGCTGTCGAAGAACAGCAGCTGGCTCAAGATCACCATCCCGTAAAAACATACAAAAAAGATCACGGTCATCACAAACAGCTTAAAGGTAATTCCGCGTCTTCTCATTCCTCAACCTCAAACCTGTACCCTGTACCGATGACCGTACGGATATAGCGGGATTCATAACCCAGCTTGCTGCGCAGTTTCTTGATATGGCTATCCACGACACGGGAGTCTCCTTCAAATTCAATTCCCCAGACCCGGCTGAGGATCGTATCCCGGGAAATCACAATCCCCTTATTGCGGATCAGCAGCCATAAGAGATCATATTCCTTCGGGGTAAGCTCGACTTCTGCACCCTCTACCTCCAGACGGTGTGCCAGCGTGTTGAAGATGGCCGAACCAAACTTCACAATGCCCGAATCCGGCAGATGTGTGCCTTGGGCCCGTTTCATCAGCGCGTTTGCCCGGGCCACCAGCACTTTGGGACTGAAGGGCTTGGTTACATAATCATCTGCACCTAATTCAAAGCCGTATATTTTGTCGTCATCTGCAGACTTGGCGGTCAGCAGAATAATGGGGATCGCTGATTGCCTGCGGATTTCCCGGCAGACCTCAAATCCATTCATCTTGGGCATCATGATATCCAGAATCAGCAGATCCGGCAGAAGTGAATCGAACCAGAGGAGCGCATCCTGTCCGTTGTCGGCTTCGCGCACTTCCCAGCCGTTCTGGATGAAATAATCCGATACCAGTTCACGGATACGCAGCTCATCCTCGACGAGCAGCAATTTTTTCTTCAATGTAGTCCCCGCTTTCCGCCCGTTTATACCACTCAGCATAGTCGAGTGTTATGTCCTTTATGTGCCCTGATTCAAATTTCCCCAAAAAAAGAAGCAGCGCATTGCGCTGCCCTCCTGAAAAGTAACTATCAAATGTACTGTTGCTGCCTTACCCTGCCTGAACCGCATGTTTGAACTGGCTGTTATACAGTTCATGGTACACACCTTTAAGGGCAAGCAGCTGCTCGTGGCTGCCCTGCTCGGCGATCTGACCGCCCTGGATGACGAGAATCCGGTCCGCATCCTGGATCGTACTGAGCCTGTGGGCAATCACGAAGCTGGTCCGGCCCTTCATCAGGGTCCGCATCGCCTGCTGGATATGCATTTCAGTCCGGGTATCGACGCTGCTGGTCGCCTCATCGAGAATAAGGATAGCCGGATCGGCAAGGATGGCACGGGCAATCGTCAGCAGCTGGCGCTGGCCGTGGCTGAGTGTCGTTCCTTCCGTACCCAGCATCGTATCATATCCCTGCGGCAATCTTGCGATGAATCCGTTGACGTTAGCCAGGCTCGCAGCTTCTTCAACCTCGCGGTCGGTAGCGTCCAGACGGCCGAACCGGATATTCTCACGAATTGTTCCTGAGAATACATGCGCGTCCTGCAGTACCATACCTAACTGGCTGCGCAGCTCATTTTTGTTCAGCTCGCGGATATCTCTTCCGTCGATCAGCAGCTCCCCGCTGTTAATTTCGTAGAAGCGGGTTAGCAGGTTAACAATAGTGGTCTTCCCTGCCCCGGTCGGGCCGACGAGTGCGATCTTCTCGCCAGGCTTCGCTTTGAAGCTTACACCGCTCAGAATCGGAGCATCCGCGTGATAGCCGAAGACCACGTCACGGAAAATCACTTCCCCGCACACCCGGGGCAGCTCTTGCGGCTGCTCGCCGGTGTACTCCGAAGGCATATCCATCACTTCGAATACACGCTCCGCTCCGGCAATTGCCGACTGGATCAGATTGTACTGGTTCGCAAGCTCGGATATCGGCCGGCTGAACTGCTTGGCGTAGTTCAGCATACTGACAATAACCCCGACCGTAGCCAGGCCTTTAAATGCCATCCATCCGCCCACACTGGCAATCAGCGCGAAATCCAGATTGTTAATCAGGTTCATGACCGGACCGACCAGCCCGGATACAATCTGCGCCTTAATGCTGACCTTATTGAGTTCACTGCTCATTCCGCGGAATCTTGCCGTTTCCGCTTCTTCTCTGCGGTACTGCTTAATCACCTTCTGGCCGCTGATCGCTTCTTCAATGAAGCCGTTGAGTTCCCCCAGATGCTGTTGCTGGTTCTTGAAATAGATCCGGCTCAAGCCTGTAATCTTACGGCTGGCCAGCAGGACCAGCGGGATCGTCACCAATGCGATAACCGTCAGCGGAACGTTCAGCATCAGCATAATGACCAGCGAGCCGCTTAATGTGATGAGACTGTTCAGCAGCTGGGTAACACTTTGATTCAATGAGTTCGATACGTTGTCGATGTCATTGGTTGCCCGGCTCATCAGCTCGCCATTGGCACGCGTATCGAAGAAGCCTATAGGCAGCTCCTGATATTTAGCGAACAGATCACGCCGCAGCTCGAACACCGTTCTCTGTGACACGGAAGTCATTACATAGGCCTGTACCCAGGAGACGGCGCTGCCGAGCAGGTAAACACCGCCCAGCATGATGCAGAACCGGACGAGCAGCCCATAATCATGGGGAATAATTGCCGAGTCTATTGCTTTTCCGAGCAGGTAAGGCCCGATTAGTGCTACTAAGGCATTAAGAATTGTAAATATATAGACCATAATGAGTCCCGTACGCTGACGGTTCAGATAGGACCAGATACGCTTGATCGTAGCCATACGGTTCTTCGCGCGAACCTTCGGCACCACAGCTCCGCGGCCGCCGGGTGGACCCCCGCCGAACCCGCCTGGTCGAACGGGGGCCTGTGCCTGATTAGGATGACTGGACATAAGGCTCCTCCTCTCCCTTCAGCTGCGACTCCCGGATATCCCGGTAAATCTCGCTGTCTGCCATCAGTTCTTTATGGGTGCCCTGGGCAGCAATCCGGCCATTCTCCAGGATCAGGATCCGGTCCGCATCAATGATTGACGATACACGCTGGGCAATCATCACTATGGTGCAGTTCCGCAGCTGAGTCTTCAGAAGCAGACGAATCCGCGCATCCGTTACCGCATCCAGCGCGCTGGTGCTGTCATCCATAATCAGAACGGCGGGCTGAATCAGCAGCGCACGCGCGATGGACAGCCGCTGCTTCTGTCCGCCGGACAGATTAACGCCGCGCTGCCCGAGCAAGGTATCATAGCCTTGCGGCAGCGTATTGATAAATCCATGTGCTTCGGCGGCTATAGCTGCCTGCTCTACCTCTGCATCTGTTGCTTCCGGACGGCCGTAGCGGATATTGTCCCTGATGCTGCCGCTGAACAGCAGCGACTGCTGCATTACGAAGCCGATCCGGCTGCGCAGATGATCAATGCCAATCTGCCGGATGTCTGTTCCGTCAATGGCAATAGCTCCGGACAACACCTCGTAGAACCGTGGAATCAGGCTGACCAGAGTCGATTTGCCGGCACCGGTGGCCCCAAGAATAGCAACTGTCTCGCCGGGGTTCGCAACAAAGCTGATATCCTCCAGCACAAGATTCTCATCTGCCCGGTTATAGGCGAACGAGACATGGTTGAATTCGATCCGGCCATGTGTAATTACATCACTAATCGCCGAAGAAGCATCTGAAATCTCGCTTGTGGTTGCGAACACTTCATTCACCCGGTCTCCTGACACCTTAGCCCGTGATACGAACGCGAGCATATTGCTCAGCATCATCATGGACATCAGCAGCTGGGTTACATAGTTAATGAATGCGATCAGCTCACCCACCGGCAGCTTGCCGCTCCAGTTCTGCAGACCGCCGAACCAGAGAACGGCAATAATACTTGCGTTCAGGATAAGCATCATCAGCGGCATGTTGAGCGCCATTAGGCGAATGGCTCTAATTCCGGTATTGGTATAGTCTGAGTTAGCGGCATCGAACCGCTTCTGCTCATGTCCCGCGCGGACAAAAGCTTTGATTACGCGGATGCCGGACAGGTTCTCCTGCAGCACATTGCTTACCCCATCCAGCTTCTCCTGCATTCTTGCAAACAAAGGAAAAGATAGACGGATCAGCACGTATAGCAGAATGAACAGCAGCGGCACCGCAGCCAGCAGGATTAGCGCCAGCGACGGGCTGATCCGGATCGCCATCACCAGACTGCCGATCAGCAGCAGTGGAGACCGTACAAACATCCGTAATATCATCTGCATGAAAGTCTGCAGCTGCACCACATCATTCGTTAAACGGGTGATCAGCGATCCGGTCTTCAGCCGGTCCAGATTCCGGTTAGAGAAGGTCTGGATATGCTCAAACAGCCTGATCCGCAGATCATTTCCGAAATTCTGTGAAGCGATACTTGAAAAAACAGTACAGCCTACACCGCCGATCATACCTATAATTGCAACCCCAAGCATGATCCCGCCTGTTGAAATAATATGCGGCAGATCATTCATCATCAGGCCCTTGTCCACGATGCTGGCCATCAGTGCCGGCTGCAGCAGGTCCATAACAACCTCAACTACCATTAACAGCGGGGCGAGCACGCACCAGAGTACGTACGGCTTCATGAACCCCCTGAGTTTCCACATTCAGGTCACCTTCATCTCATCAGTCGTCCGTTTACGGCAAGTAAGTGATTTTATCAGCGATTGGCGTTCTCTGCTTGGCAGCAGGGATTTCCGCCGGATAGCCTACAGCGAGTACAGCAATCACATCATGCTCCTGCGGCACGCCTAGAATCTCACGGCCCCGGACCGAAGCGCCCAGGGACGACCAGAACACGCCTGCGCCTGCTTCATTGGCAGCCAGCATGAAATTCTGAATATAGCAGGAGACGGCCATAACGTTCTCATCGCGTTCCATCTGGCTGGCGGCTGGCTTGGAGAGAACGCCAATTAACAATGGAGCACCGCCGAAATCTGTCTTATGGTTCAGCGCGGCTCTTGTCTCGGGTCCAATAAACAGCAGCTCCCAAGGCTCGTTCATCCGGTGGTTCGGAGCATAGCTTGCCGCCTCCAGCCATGTGTTCAGATCCTTCTCGCTGATAGCGTCAGGTTTGAAAGCCTTAATTGTTCTGCGGGTCTGGATGGTATCAATGATTGTCATGGTTTATGTCCACTCCTTCAGTTGTATTCTCTTGTTCTGCCAGTACTTCACGCAGCTCGAAGGCCTGGATGAATTCCTGGATGATTCCATCCGTTGCTTTCAGCTCACCGCTGATCACCTGTCTGATAGCTTCGAATTCCAGCTGGTCCAGCTGCTGCATTAAGGTTGAGCGTTTGACATGGAGCCGGTCCAGAAAAGCAATTGCCCGGCCGCGGCGAAAGGTTTGGGCGCTCTGGAAATTCCTCTTGCCGTCATCATGGGGATGGCCACAATTCTCTCTGTGCTCTTTGTGCCCTCTATGTTCATATTTACCTTCGCGCATGCTGCTCTCCTCCTTCTTGTGTATACATTTGTATACGAATATTACTTGTATACAAATGTATACCCTTATTCAGGGAAGTGTCAAGCTGCATAACAAAAACAACTCAAAAAGGTCCGCAGCAGCGGTCTCTTCATGAGTTGTTTCTGGTTAGTGCAATTATACGGTATCCCTTACAAATTGGTTCGTCATTTCTGCTCCAAGGCATATTTCGTGAACGTTTGCTGCTTGAAATCATCCCAGGCCGGAGTGGACAGACCCGCTTGCTGTTTAAGCGGCTCAAACGCTTGATAAAGTGCAGAAATCTCGCTGAAGGAGCCATCGACCAGCTTCATGAATGGCAATTTATGAACATACTTCATTCCTTGGTAGAGCATCGTTGGATGCCGCTTAACCCCTTTGACAAGTGCTGCCGGATTCGTCTTAATACCAAGCTTGTTAAGCACGCTGAACCCTTCATCGATCAACGCAACGGCTTGTTTCCAGCGGGCGTTATCCTTTGTTGCTTTTGCCAAGTCGCCGTTATGAAGATAACTGACTGAAGTGATAGCTACAATTGGAACAATATGGCTCAGCAGCCATGCGTTGATATCCTCCGGATAATCAAGCTTGTATTTCGTCTGCCGGAAGGCCTGCGCAAGCTCGGGCTTGAAGGGAACCTCCCCTTCCAGGCTGCCCAGCACCATTTGAACGCCCATACGGATGCTGATCACACGGCCATTCTTCTCCCTGATCCCTCCGCTAAGCTGAAACCCGAACACTATATTCTGTGGAGTCCGGCTGTTCTCCTTGAAGAAACGCAGCATGCCATGAGTATCTCCGTTATTGCCGACCAGAACAATATTGGTGCTCAGGTTGTCCGCCAGAATCGGCAGCACCGCCGGGAAATCATTGTACTTCATCACTACGAAGATCAGATCATAGATATCATCCGTCCGCAGTTCAGAAATGACCTTCACCTGATCTACAGTCGTTTTACGCTGAAAATAATGCCGGATCACCAGCCCGTCCTGCTGCAGCTGGGCCGCTCTCTTCGCCCGGGCGAGCACCGTTACGTCATTGCCGCCCCGCACCAGCACATGTGCCAAATAACTGCCGAGTACACCTGCTCCAATAACTAATATCCGCATATTATTCCCCTCTCATCTTCAAACATTTGTTCTTTTATGAACATCTGTTCATTAGATTATCAGCAGAGGGGATGTTGCGCAATTGCCAATGCAGGCATGTCTGTACATTTATGAACATAGGGCAGGTGATTGTCTATTAATAAGCTTGAGCCCAGGCCCGGCGGTTCTTCTTCATTCCACAATCGGGGTGTGAACCGCTACGATCAGCATATCCATATGCCGGGCATGCCGGAGCAGGTAATGGACGAAGCTTTCTTTGAACAACGCACGCCATAGAGGCCTGCGAGACTGGCCGATGATCAGCTGTGTAGTCTGCATTTCATTCATCCGCTGCAGCAGATGCTTATGCAGATGCTTGCGGCTGACGGCCTCGGTAATATCCATGACGCCGCCCAGCCGCTCCGTCAGATGTTTCAGCGTATCAAGCCGCTTCTGCTCTTCTATTGTCCGTATGCGGGTACAATGAACATAATGCACATGCCACTCGGCCTTGAGGCGGTGCGCTATGCGGAAACCGCGGCGGATTAACCGTTCGGCCTGCGGGCCGGTGTCCACACAGACGAAGATCACTTCCCGTCTGCTCCAGGGACCCCGGAGGGAGGGCTCGCGGTCCCACGCTTCCAGGCGTTCATCCACATCATCGGCAATTTCACGCAGAGCCAGCTCACGCAGCGCGATCAGATTGCCGATCTTGAAGAAAGACTCCAGCGCCTGATTGACCTTCTCGGCAGCGTATATCTTCCCTTCCCGCATCCGCTGCTGCAGCATCTGCGGGGTAACGTCGATGAGCTCCACCTCACTCGCCATACGCAGGATCGCATCCGGCACAGTCTCGCGGACACGCACTCCCGTTAACTGTTCCACGGCATCATTCAAGCTCTCCAGATGCTGCACATTGACTGTGGTAATGACGGAGATCCCATTCTCCAGCAGTCTGATTACATCCTCATAACGTTTCTTGGTCTGGCTTCCGGGAACATTGGTATGGGCAAGCTCATCCACCAGCACCACCTCGGGATGCCGGGCAAGGATCGCCTCCGTATCCATCTCCGTAAGTTCAGCAGACTGGTAGTGGATCTGTGCTCTGGGGATCGTCGTTAATCCGCCCACCTGCCCCTTCGTTTCCAGCCTGCCATGAGTTTCCAGCAGACCGACTACAACATCAATCCCTCTGTTCAGCAGCAGATTGCCTTCCTGCAGCATTTTGTAGGTTTTGCCCACGCCTGGGGCTGCGCCGATATAGACCTTGAAGGTACCACGGCGGATCTTCTCAATCCGCTGCTCCAGCTCTTGGCTGGTTAAGCGGTGGAAGGGCTCCTCTGTTCCCTTAGGGGCCGAGCGGACCGGCAGAATCCGCTCCCCGTCCCGTTCAGCGCGGTCTGCCATCAGGAACACATCGATGTTCCTCGTCCGCCGCAGGACACGGCTGGCGATGGAGCCATGCCACTTCTCCTGCCAACGGCTTTTCTGCGAATGGCCCATGACTATCCGTGTGACATTATTCTGAATCGCATAACGCACGAGCAGCGAAGGAAGCAGCCTTAAGCGGAGCAACTCTAACTCTTCAAACCTGGCATTGATCCGTTCCGTCAGCTTGAGAATGGAACGCTTGAAGACCTGCTGATCCTTGGTCAGCGGGCGGCCGCGCACGAGAAATGTAACAATAATCAGGTCACCGTTCAGCCGTTTGGCAATTTGCTGCCCCCTCCGGATATAGAGTGACCCATTCCAGTGATACTGCGCAGAGACAAGAATCCGCTCCGTTGCACCGGAAGGTCCGATCAGCCCCTCGGCTTCCCGGTGTTTCTCCAGAGAATCATTGACCCCTTCTGCCATCAACCGCAGAGACAGCTCGCGGAGCACGCCAAGATTCCCCCGGCGGGAGAGGGCGGGATGTGCCCCTTCTCCAAGCACCCCTTCCTCCATCCGCTTCAGAATCGTTTCCGGAGAGACATCGATCAGCCGTACCTCATCCGCGAATTCCAGTGTGTTCAGCGGTACGGTATCTTCCGCACGGATACCGGTCATCTCATAGATTCTCTCACCCATTCCTGCAAGCTCATAGACATTAATGGTAGTAATCACGCTGATCCCCTGATCCATCAGATAACGGATGTCCTCCAGCCGTGTCGGGAACCGGGCGCCTTCACGGTTGCGGTGCGCCAGGCCATCGACCAGCAGCACCTCGGGATTACGCTCCAGCAATGCTTCCAGCGGAAGATCCTTCTCTTCCTTCCCGTCCTTCCACCAGTGGATGCTGGGAACCCGTTCCAAATCGCCAAGCTGCTGAACGGTTTCCGCCCGGCCCATGGTTGATACCGCACTGATCACCACATCAATGCCCTGATGCTTCAGGAGCTTGCCTTCCTCCAGCATATGGTAGGTTTTGCCCGATCCGCTGACCGAGCCGATAATAATCTTCAGCCGCCCCCGCTGCAGCTGATAGATGGAATAGAGGATTTCCTCCGGTGACTTGCGTTTATATGGTGCCATAAGTTAACCTCCTTTCTTGCGGCACTAACCGGAAATGACCCTGTCCGTATAGCTTACGGGCAGGGTTCAGACCGGTATTACTTCGCTTTGAGTTCCGTTAATGCCAGATTCAGCTTCAGTACATTGACACGCTTTTCACCGAACAGTCCCAGATCCCGGTCTTCGGTATACTCAGACACCAAGGCTGTAAGTGTCTCTGGAGGAATTCCGCTCAGATTGCTGATTCTGGGAATCTGCACAATCGCTGCAACCGGTGAAATATGAGGATCGAGACCTGAACCGGAGTTCGTGACCAGATCAATTGGCAGCTCACTAACGGGTACACCGGGATTATCCAGCTTCCACTGGGTAATTGAATCGCTTGTGCGCTGCAGCATATCAGGATTTGATGGTCCATAGTTGTTCGAACCCGAGGCTTCAGCCTTATACTCAATGCTGGATACACGGCCCTGGAACAACGCCTGATCCGTGAAATTTTGCCCGATCAGTGTGGAACCGACCACCTGCCCCGCTGAATTCTTCAGCAGGCTCCCGTTGGCCTGCGAAGGCATTAACACTTGGGCGAGTGCGGTAGACGCCAGCGGATATATGATTCCGCAGAGTACAATGAATACTGCGCTTAGCCGTATAATTGTGAAGATATAGGCAGCTTTTGAAGGAGACAGCTGCTCTTCGGCAGTCTCTTTATTGAAATTGGCCATGATGGTATTGCCTCCTTAATAATTCAATCGTGTGCTAGTTCACTAAATCCATATCCTTACGATCATATCAATCAGCTTGATCCCTGCGAACGGAACAACGACGCCGCCAAGACCGTAGATGACAATATTCCGCGCCAGCAGCTTCGTAGAGCTCATCGGCTTATAGGAGACACCGCGCATAGCTAGCGGAATCAGCAGCGGGATAATGATGGCGTTGAAGATCAGCGCCGAGATAATGGCAGAGCTTGGAGAGCCGAGTCCCATCACATTGAGGGCTTCCATCTCCGGAATCGCCAATGTGAACATCGCCGGGATAATCGCGAAATACTTGGCAATGTCGTTAGCGATACTGAAGGTAGTCAACGCCCCGCGGGTCATCAGCAGCTGCTTCCCGATTGCTACAACCTCAATGATCTTGGAGGGATCAGAATCCAGATCGACCATGTTCGCGGCTTCCTTGGCAGCGGTCGTGCCGCTGTTCATCGCAAGCCCCACATCGGCTTGTGCCAGTGCAGGCGCATCGTTGGTTCCGTCACCGGTCATGGCTACCAGCTTGCCTTCATTCTGCTCGCGGCGGATAACCGCAATCTTGTCCTCCGGTGTACTCTCGGCAATGAAGTCATCGACTCCGGCTTCACGGGCAATGGTAGCCGCCGTCAGCGGATTATCGCCTGTGCACATGATGGTCTTGATCCCCATGCTGCGCAGTTCATCGAAGCGTTCCTTCATGCCGGGTTTAACCGTGTCCTTCAGATAGATCAGCCCGTAGATCCGGTTATCTACTGCAACCGCAAGCGGTGTGCCGCCTAACCGGGCAATCGCATCCGAGTTGCTGTCCAGATCGGCCGGTACTGCACCGCCCTGGGACAGCACCCATTTCTTCACGGAATCCACGGCTCCCTTACGCACCAGGCGTCCGTCGTGCAGATCGATACCGCTCATCCGGGTCTCAGCCTTGAACTCGACGAATGCTCCGCCTTCGGCAAGACTGCCGTCATAGCTGAGCTCCAGCTTCTTGGCCAGCTCCAGTACGGAGCGCCCTTCCGGCGTCTCATCCTTCAGCGAGCTGACCGCCGCCCAGGCGGCCAGCTCAGTGCCTGACTCACCGCCTGCCGTGACGAATTCGCTCGCCATCCGGTTGCCGAAGGTGATCGTCCCGGTTTTATCAAGGATCATTGTGTTGATATCCCCGGCGGCTTCCACCGCTTTACCTGACATTGCCAGCACATTGAACTGGGTAACACGGTCCATCCCGGCAATCCCGATGGCTGACAGCAGTCCGCCGATCGTAGTCGGGATCAGGCAGACCAGGAGAGCAATCATCACGGGGATCTCCAGCTGAACGCCGATGTAATCAGCGATTGGACGCAGCGTAACCACAACGATCAGGAATATAATCGTCAAGCTGATCAGCAGCGTGTTCAGGGCAATTTCATTCGGTGTCTTCTGGCGTTTGGCCCCTTCGACCAGCGAGATCATCCGGTCCAGGAAGGATTCGCCCGGATCACTTGTAATCCTTACCTTGATCTGATCGCTGACTACGCGGGTGCCGCCTGTAACTGAGCCGAAGTCACCACCGGCTTCCTTAATGACCGGCGCCGATTCCCCGGTGATCGCCGATTCATCCACAGAGGCCAAACCTTCAATCACCTCACCGTCACCGGGAATCATTTCCCCCTGACTGACGAGAACAACGTCGCCTTTGCGCAGCTCGGAGGCCGGAACCTGCTTGATCGCTGATCCGGCCAGCTTATTGGCTGTAATGTCCTGCTTCGTTTTTTTCAGCGAATCGGCTTGCGCTTTGCCGCGCCCCTCAGCCAGTGCTTCGGCGAAGTTAGCGAACAGCACCGTGAACAGCAGGATGAAGAATACCGAAATATTGAAACCTACCGAATGCTCCGCATTGAAGTAGCCTGGTGCCAGCACCATAAGCAGTACGATTACCGTGCCGACCTCAACCACGAACATGACCGGATTCTTCATTAACGTAACCGGATTAAGCTTCACTACACTGTCCTTGGCCGCACTTAGAAGGATAGGACCTGTCAGCAGTTTTTTTCTTTGTACAGTACTCATTCTCTTCTCTCCCTCTCCCTACCGTAAAGTCAAATATTCTGCAATTGGACCGAGGACAATGACCGGCAAGAAGGTCAGCGCGCCGATAATCAGCACCGTCCCAATCAGTATTCCGGTGAACAGTCCGTTATCCGTACGGAAGGTACCAATCGTCTCCGGCACCGGCTTCTTGCGCAGCAGGGAGCCTGCGACTGCCAGCATGGCGATAATCGAAACATAGCGTCCCAGCAGCATGACGATACCGGTCGTTATATTCCAGAAGGAAGTATTATCCGCCAATCCTTCAAACCCCGAGCCGTTATTGGCGGCAGAGGAGACATATTCATACAGGACCTGGGTCATTCCATGGAATCCGGGGTTGCTGATGCTGCCTTGACCAAGGTCGGTCAGAAAAGCAGCGGCGGTCGGCACCAGAATAATCAGCGGATGAATCAGAATGGCTATGGCAATCAGCTTCATTTCCCTCGCCTCAATCTTCCGCCCGAGGAATTCCGGCGTCCGGCCGACCATCAGCCCGCATAGGAAGACGCCGAGTATTGCATACATCAGCATATTGACCAGCCCGACGCCCTTGCCCCCAAACACGTTATTCAACATCATCAGCGTTAGAGGTGTAATGCTGCCGAGCGGCGTCAGCGTATCATGCATATTATTCACACTGCCGGTTGTGGCCGCCGTTGTAACTGTGGTGAACAGAGCAGACTGCGCAATTCCGAACCGCACCTCTTTACCTTCCATACTGCCTTGCGAGGCATCAATGCCCATCGCGTTAACCGCCGGATTACCCGCACTTTCAGCAGCATAATTCAGTCCCAGCAGCACCACGAACAACGTCATCATCGCACCAAAAATCATCCAGCCCTGGCGTTTGTTCCTGGCAAACTTCCCGTACATGTACGGCAGGGAAGCGGGAAGCAGCCACATGGAGAGAATCTCCAGCACATTGCTCAGCGGGCTGGGATTCTCAAAAGGATGCGCCGAGTTCGCTCCGAAAAAGCCCCCGCCGTTCGTTCCGATATGCTTAATGGATTCCAGTGAGGCAATCGGCCCGATCGCAATCTGCTGGCTCTGCCCCTCGAGCGTCGTAACCTCAAGTGCAGGTTTCAGTGTCTGCGGCACATGAAGCGCAACGAGCGCCAGTGTTACAAGCAGCGCGAGAGGAATGAAGATCCGGATATGCGCTTTGACGAAGTCTTCGAAGAAGTTCCCCACCGAGCTGCGTCCTGTAATCCCTCTGACAAAAGCGACAGCTACCGAGAATCCGCTGGCCGCCGAAGTGAACATCAGCATCGTCATTACAGCCATCTGTGAGAAGTAGGACACGCCTGTCTCCCCGCTGTAATGCTGAAGATTCGTATTGGTGATGAAGCTAATCACCGTATTGAAGGTGAGCGTCTCTTCCATGTTGCCAATCCCGCCCGGGTTGAGCGGAAGCCCCTTCTGCAGCCGCAGAAGGATGTAACTGAATGTTACCAAGGCTATATTCGTTACAATAAAGCTGACCGCATATTTCTTCCAGGACATCCCACCCCGCTGCTTCAGCCCGATCAGACGGTAAATGCCTCTCTCCGTTCCGCCGAAGATCCGGTCTGTCCGGTTCGGTTCACCTGAGAATACATGATATAGATAAGTTCCTGCCGGTTTCACCAGCAGCACCAGAATTAGAATGACTGCTATAATTTGCACAATACCCACGGATGACCCTCCTCAATATACAAACTAACCTTCATTTCTTTCTTGCCTACTCTCTCTCCATACTGTATCAATAGATTAAAAATCAACGTTATAAGGTAAAGTGACGGAGGGGATATTTGGAACTGTAGGAGCGAATGCGTACGCCTTTGTCAGCGGATTTCCACCGCGATCAGCGGTATAAATCAAGAAATCTGATGACAACAGCGGCCGGAAGTCCAAATATTCACGCAGTCACGACTAACCTTTTTGACACTGATTTTTAGATCTTTTTATACAGCCCCCTTTTTAAAATTTCTCCGGATGAATCAAAGCATAAACCAGATACAGAAACAGGAGTAACGTTGCCGCAAGGACTACCGCCATCACTCATTCCCCCCTTGTTCATCCACTACATGACCGCACCATTGCACAAATGCGTAGAACAAAGCGAATACCGCTGCCAAGGCCACCGTCATATACACATCCATCATTGTCTTTGCCACTCCTCATCCGAATTTATAAGAATCTCTCTCTTGTAACTTCCGGTCTAGCGTAACATTTCTCCCGTTAGTTCAGGGTTAGGGTTTCAGCAGGCGTATTAAGATGACATTAAGAGCGGTAAATATCCTCTCCCAGCACCTGATTGACCGCCTGGATAAAAGCCTGATGGCCCCCGTCCGGTTCCATTCTGCGGGGCAGCGCCCGGGCAAGAATCTGTTCCGTCCCCTTCGGATCGAACTCGAAGCTGTCTGCGAGAATCGCCCTGACCTCCTCTGGAGACGCTCCATTAGCGAACCGGTCCGCTGCTTTATATACATCACAGTTCTCATAGCAGCCTTCCTGCTGCAGGCCGATCCAGTCGTATCTCTTTTTGATCAGCACCAGTAATGTTGTTATGACCGTGAGCAGACCGATATTTCTAAACATCAGATCCATGAATATTGCCTTCTTTCTTCTGTGTTTCACTTCCGGTTCAGCTTACCACTCCCGCCATTAGTTCAGGATTAGGGTTTGCTTCAGTGAATTAAGATTTCGTTAAAATGCCGGTAGCGCAACCGCTCCAGGTAGCCGCCTCCATAGCTGGAACGACAAATAACCATGTCCGTTAAGGACATGGTTATGGAAGTTATTTGGAACCGGAGCTGTGCGGATTCCGCCAGCCGGTTCAGATCACCTTGCTGTCGTCTCCCGCCTGGAGCATCCGGTAACCGACACCAATATGCGTCTGGATAATCTTCGGCTGTGAGGGTGTACTCTCGATCTTCTTCCGGAGCGTAGCCATAAATACACGCAGTGCCGGAATATCATACGTATGGCTGCCCCAGATTTCATGCAGGATGTAATTATGGGTCAATACCTTACCCACATTCTTGGCCAGCAGGCACAGCAGCTTATATTCAATCGGTGTCAGATGGATTTCGTCATCCTCCAGCCAGACACAGCCTGCCGAGTAATCGATCCGTAAATTCCCGTTGGTAAAAACAGACGAATCCTTCATCAGCTTCTCGCTGTCCCCCCGGATCCGGCGCAGACTGACCCGTAGCCTGGCCAGCAGCTCCTCCACGCTAAACGGCTTGGTCAGATAATCATCTGCCCCCGCATCGAGCGCTTCAATCTTGTCCCGGTCTTCACTGCGCGCACTGACCACAATAATCGGAATATTGGACCAGGCCCGGACCTTCCGGATAATATCGACACCGTCCATATCGGGCAGTCCCAAATCCAGAATCATGATATCCGGCTGACTGGACACGGCCTCCAGAATCGAAGCTTCCCCTGTCTCCGCCGTATGATATTTATAGCCCTGGGTCTCCAGTGTTGTCGTAATCAGCTTGCGGATAGGCTTGTCATCCTCTACCACAAGTATCAAAGGTTTATTCATGGACGTTCACCTCTTCTGCCTGCAGGGTGAAGCTGAATACCGTCCCCTGCGGTGCGTGATCTCGTAATTCAATATTGCCGCCATGGGCGTGGATTATCGATTTGCAGAGTGCCAGCCCTAGGCCTAATCCGCGCCTGCCGTCGCCGCGCACGTTGTCTGCCGTGTAGAACATCTCGAACACCTTGGCTTTGGCTTCAGCTGAAATGCCGGGGCCATCATCAGCGACCTCCACCACAACCCAGCCCGCCTCGCGTCTGGCGGATACCGTTATATGAGACCCGGACTGAGTATATTTGATCGCGTTATCCACCAGATTGATGATGACCTGAATAATCAGCCGTGAATCCATTCTGGCCATGAGCAGCTCATCCTCCAGCCGGATCTCAATGTGATGCTCATCCTTATTGCGGTTTACATGCAGCAGGGCTTCGGCTATCACTTCCTCCAGCAGCTCCGCCTGAAAATTCAGGTGAAGGGCGCCGTTATCGATACGGGTAATAGACAGCAGATTCTCCACCAGATTGATCAGCCACATGGAATCATCGTAGATATCGTTATACAGTTCCTTCTTCTGCTCTTCATTCAGGACCATCGAGTTGCCGATCAGTATGCCCGCATTGCCGGAAATACTCGTAAGCGGTGTGCGCAGATCATGTGAAATGCCCCGCAGCAGATTGGTACGCAGCTGTTCCTGCTGAATTTGCAGAGAGATTTCCTTCTGCTTTTCATTCAGCTTATCTTTCTCCAGGGCAAGGGCACATTCACCCAGCATGGCAATCATCAGGCTTTTCTCAAAAACCTCCAGCGGTTCTTCCTGCTCCATTACAATGCCCGCCACCGCAAAGACCGTATCCCCTCCGCGTACCGCATGATACAGACAATGAGCTGCCGAGAACGTATCTGTAGAAGCTCCTGCCCGTTTATTATTCTGCAGCACCCATTCCGCAACCTTGCGTTCATCATCGAAGATATAGCTCTGGGGATCAACTGCAGCTTCCTCCTTGGCAAAAATCAGCGGTTCGGCAAGCTCCCCCTCTACCACCTCATAGACAATAATGCTCCGGTCCAGCAGCTTGACCATCTGCAGTGCCGTTTCGTTGATGATCGCCGGGGTATCCTTGGCCTGCTGCAGCTTCCGGCTTGTCTCCAGCAGAACCTCAGTCCGGTAAGCCTTTTGCGCGGATTCCCTGGCTTGTTCCTTCACCCGCAAGGTCAGTGTGCTCGTAATAAACGAAGCTGACAGCATGACCAGAAAAGTCACCGGGTAACCGGAATCATAGGCCTGCAGAGAGAAAAAAGGAGCAGTAAAGAAATAATTAAAGACAAGCACACTCAAAATTGAAGTAACCGCGCTGTACAGCCGCCCCTTTGTGACCATCGCATCCAGCAGAACACCCAGGATATACACGGTGATAATATTGGCTTCACTGAAGCCGAGATACTTGAACCATAACCCGATCAATGTACAGACCAGCAGGATGCCTATAGTTTTACCGGTATCAGCCAGCGTCAGAAGCGGAGATTTGGCATATTGCGGGAACTTTTTGTACATGGAAGGCCCATTATCCGGAATAATATAAATATCGATATTCGGAGCGGACGCCGTCAGCTTGTCGACAATGTTAGATTTGGCCGGCCAGCGGGTTTTGTGCTGCGAACGTCCCAGAACGATCTTGGAGACCCGGCTTGTTTTGGCGTATTCGGCAATTTGTCCGGGAACATCCTCCCCATATACGGTCGCGACCTGTGCCCCGAGCTGCTCTGCCAGCCTCAGATTCTCACGCAGCTCTGCCTTGTTCTTGGCGGTTAATTCTTTCGTCCTCGACGTTTCCACATACAGTGCCGTGAACGTTCCATGCAGGGCGTCGGCCATTCTGGCCGCAGTGCGGATCACCTTCTTGCTGGAGATAGCCGAGGACAGGCAGACCAGTATATGATCCTTCGTATAAAAGGTAGCACTGGCCGCCTTCTCCCCGAGCTGTACAGCAATTCTGTTCAGCTGGTCCGCTGTATAACGCAGTGCAATTTCCCGCAGGGCAATCAGCTTTTCGGGAATAAAGAAACCGGCATGCCTCTGCTGCAGCTGTTCATCCGGATATATCCGGCCTTTATTTAAACGGTCGATCAGATCGCCGGGTCCGACATCAACAAACTCCACCAGATCCGCACGGTCAAATACGCTGTCCGGAATACGCTCCAGCACAGGAATACCCGTAATGGAGGTCACGACATCGGTCAGACTCTCTATATGTTCAACATTTACCGTGGTGTATACGTTAATTCCAGCCCGCAGCAGCTCCTCCACATCCTGATATCTTCTTTTGTGGCGGCCTCCCGGAGCATTGGTGTGGGCGAGATCATCGACCAGGATCAGCTGCGGCCTTCTGCGGATCGCGAGGTCAATGTCAAACTCCCGGACTATTTCCCCGTGAATAGATATTTCCAGCGGTGGAAGACGCTCAAGCCCTGACAGCAGCTCCGCCGTATCTGCTCTGTTATGAGACTCGATAAAGCCTGCGGCCACCTGAAGACCTTCCTTTTGTTCTTCATGGGCGGCATAGAGCATAGCACAGGTCTTGCCTGCCCCGGGTGCGTATCCGAAGAATATTTTCAGCCTGCCCCGCTGCTTCTCAGCCGTTGTGTATCCTGCCATTCGAATGGTTCCTTCCTATATGGGCATCATGCCGTGCGTTCGTACTCTTAATGATAGCGTCAGTATAGCATGTGCACAATCAGCATGACATTACGGAATTGGCTGTGGCATTAAGATTGCATTAAGATGAGGGGATGGATGGCAGTATTTAGGAGGTGATCCGCCGGCGGTGCCGAATATTGTAGAGTAGCAAATTTCAACATACCGATTCTAAGGAGATCTGAGATGACAAACGAACAGCAATCCGGGCAAGGGACAATGGAGATGATTTTGGCAGGTGCAGTGAAGCTTCCCGGTGTACAAGTAGACCGGAGTGAATTCCTTGCACAGCAGTTTGCCAAATATGATACTTATGGAAATATGAGTACCATTCTGGAACGAGGACCGCTTGAGGCAGGGATCAGCCTATCGGTCATTGACAAACTAGCCAAGACGCTAATTGAAAAGCGTACTATCTTAAGTACAGCAGCTTCCACAGCAGCCGGCCTTCCGGGAGGATTAGCCATGGCGGCGACCATTCCGGCAGACACCCTGCAGTTTTTTGGCGTAGCCATGCGCTTGTCCCAGGAATTAGCCTACCTGTATGGGGGCGCGGATCTGTGGCAAGGCAACACCCCGGACTCGGAGCAGGTTAGCCGTGAGCTTACATTATATCTGGGAGTTATGTTCGGAGTGGCCGGCTCTGCTCCGATGCTGCGAATTCTGAACGCACCTAATTCCCGGCAGCTGCTGAATGAGCAGACCCGGCAAGACTTGGCCCAAACGATGTATTACCCGCTGCTGAAGAAAATCTCCTCTTATATCGGGATTAAAATCACCAAGAAAACCTTTGCCCAAGGCGCATCCAAGTTCATACCTGTTCTGGGCGGACTTCTCTCCGGCGGGATGACCTATTTCTCCATGAAGCCTATGGGGCACCGCCTGCGGGAAGCTTTGTATGATGCTTGCGATCATTATTCGGAAGCTCAACTGGCGCAGGACAGGGATAAGGTGCAGCGTGCGGTTGCAGATTCGGAGATTAATGTAATTGAAGGTGAATTTTTTGACTTAGGGTTTGATTCGAAGCCAGAGCCGGCAACAACTGCTGCTGCAAGACCGGAGAAATTTAGTGCCGCGGATGAACTGCTGAAATTCAAGCAATTGCTGGATATGGGCGCAATTACCCAAGAGGAATTCGACCGGAAGAAATCAGAGCTGCTGAACAGCTGATTTCTCGCATGAATCTTGAAGAGCTAGGACCTCTGCTGTGGCAGGAGGCTTAGCTCTTTTTTGTGAGTAAAATTCATGATGCTCTAATCTAGTAAGAAACATAAGTGAGCAAATATAACATGCATGTTCTAGTTTAATAACAGCCTCTGTTTCGAGAATTGGCGACAAGACAGCACTGTCAGCTCAATATAAAAAATCCGAAAAACCAACTGTATCAAGCGGTACTTTATCCTTTTAAAGGATATACGCGCACAAGCGGACGCGCAGCAATGTATGTTTTTGCCGGATTTCCGAACTCCCTTTATAATCATAACAATGATTCAATATAGAGATGGAGTGAGTAAACCTGACATGAATACAATTCAACTGGAGTTCACTGAGCAAAGAAATATCAGGGCCAGCCAGAGATTACAACAAGGAATACTGCAAATCCTCAAGGTGCTGCTGGGCACACTTATCGTGAGCATTGGTGTACTTATCCTCAAGCATTCCGAGATCATCACCGGTGGAACCGTCGGTTTGTCGCTCAGTTTATCCTATTGGTTGGGTACTTCTTTCTCCGTTACGTATCTTCTGGTCAACATCCCCTTTTACGTGCTGTCCCTGTTCAAAATGGGCTGGAAATTCACCGTATCCACGCTGTTCGCTGTCTCTTCATTAAGCCTGATGTCGGCTGCAGCTGCCCGCTTGCCTGAATTCGTACTTCCGGGCTGGTTCGGAGCAGCAATCGGCGGCTCTGTCATGGGTCTCGGGATGTCCTACTTGTTCCTGAACGGCTCATCGCTGGGCGGGAGCAATATCCTGGCTCTAATTTTCCATAAAAAGTTCGGCTGGAATCCGGGGAAAGTTATGTTCGTGCTTGACGGTCTGATCATCACCGGGTCGTTCTACTCCATCGGGCTGTTCAAGGGACTCTACTCCGTTCTTTCGATTGTCATCCTGTCCTTCATGATTCATTTGTTCAAAAGCCGCTTCGCTGCTCCGGCCAAAGCCCCGGCCCAAACCCGTATCCTACCGGCGGCGGAAGCTTCTTAATCGTGTTATTGAAGCAGTCTCAGCCAAGTCAGCGATCCCGAGCACTGGTTGATGCTTGTTACCGCTGTGCTCGATCAAGTGCATCTTCTATCGCTTTGAGATAAGCTTTGCTCGTAAGCGTAGCACCGCTGATACTGTCTACCTGCAGCGATTGAGCCTGGATCACTCTGCCGAACAGCTCCTCCGTAGAAGCCGCAGGCTGATTCTCCGCGTGCTCCAGTAGCTTAATCGCTGTTACTTTCTGCGCTGCAATAGTTACCTGAACCTTATTCGCCCTCCATTTATACATCCCGCCTGCGTATTCACCAACATAATTGCCTGCATGCAGCTGTTTGAAATCCACTTCACCGATTTGAACATTCCGGGCTTCACGCCGCTCTTTCTCCGTGAACAGCCAGCCTGCAGCAAGTCCAACCAATACAATTATAATTACAGAAATGCACATTATGAGCAGGTTGCGTTTCCACTTTGGTTTCACTTACATCACCTCTTATGAATGAATATAACTGTATTCATTCATTATTTTGCATTCTTGGCCATTCTTCTTCCGATTAGATCAAATATACGTCCGGCCAGCCTTTTGAATGGCCCTAGAGATGCCGTGTAATAATAAGCCGACTCAAACCAGCCGTTGTCCTTGTAATGCCGGTAATCTTTGGACTTGTCATCCAGCATGTTATGAATACTGGTCCGGGACAAGCGGAACAGCATCAGTCTAAACAACGTTGGCGCCGGAGGGGATGGACGCATAAGCCCTTTGTAGAATCTGGCGGCGGCCTTGCGGATTTCCTGTGAATTTTTCTCCCGGGCAGCTTGTGTTATAGGCTCCATCGTATGAAGCACACAGCCACGGGTTACCTGGAAGCCCAGATTCTCCCCCATACTGCTAAGATATTTGACGATACCCTTGCCGCCGTGAATGCCCTGGTTGACGACAGCTGTATAAGTCTTGCCGAAGAACTGTGGCCGATGAAATACATAAGCCAGCCGGTCCAGCAGATTCTTCATCGATGCCGATACATGGAATGCATAATTCGGAGTGGCCATAATAACGCCGTCGGAGTTCTCCATCTTCCCGATCAGCACATCCCGGTCATCTTTGAGCGGACAAAATTCTTCGCCTTTACTGAAGCAGACCTTGCAGCCCCGGCAGAATTCAAGCCTGTAATCCTTCAGGAAAATGTACTCAAACTCAATCTCCCCGTATGTCCTTAGCCGAGCTTCAAATTCGCAGACTGCCTTGTACGTGGCATGCTTTTGCTGATTACCAATGATTGCGGTGACTTTCTTCATGACTGTCCCTCCAGAGTAGTGATGAGATCCTACTTTCATTTCGGAATTGTGCTTATGAATGAATATTTTTATATTCATTCATTTCATATAATAACATAGATATGCCCCATTGTCTGGCAGGATACTGCATGATCTTGAACGATTAGTGAAGACTTTGCTACTTATTATTGTGTCCCTTCCGGCATGTTAAAAAGGCCACAAGCGTTATCCGCTCATGACCTCATCATGCCCGTATAGTATTCAACCGGAAGATTAGTCCATACTAAATTGTCATCGTATTCGTCAACCGTCCCAGCTTCTCGATCTCTACGGTTACTGTATCCCCGGCTTGCAGATATACCTGCTGCTCCGGCGGATACCCCAGCATAACGCCTTCCGGAGTACCTGTCATAATCATATCTCCCGGCTCCAGTGTGAAATGCTGTGAAATATAGCTGATAATCTCATCACACTTAAAGATCATATCGGCTGTATTGGATGACTGGCGAAGCTCGCCGTTAACGGTACACGAAATTGCAAGCTGGTTCGGGTCCCCCACTTCATCCGCAGTTACGAGATAGGGGCCGACCGGAGCGAATTTATCACAGGTTTTGCCCAGGAGCCACTGCTGGGTCCGCATCTGCAGATCGCGGGCGGAGAAGTCATTGCCGCAGCAATATCCATAAACATACTTATAGGCTTCCTCCCTGGAGACATTCCGGGCCGTCCGGCCCATCACGATTACAAGCTCGGCCTCATAGTCTACTTTCTGCGAGGCAGCAGGCAGCGGTACCGGCTCCAGATGAGCTGCCAGCGCATTATTGAATTTGCTGAACAGAATTGGCGTCTGCGGTATAGGAGCATTCGTTTCTTCTGCGTGCTTGCGGTAATTGAGTCCGACACAGATAATTTTGCCGGGCCTGGGAACACAGGGGGCAAGCTGCAGCGTGGATTCGTCAAGCAGAACTACAGAATCTGATTCTGGCACAGTTAATCCCCTTACTGCCTGCCGGGCAAGTTCGTTAAGGTACGATAGCATTTCCGGACCTCCGGCAATCACGTTCTGCAGTGTTACGGAGCTTGTTCCTTTCAGGTAACCTGATGCTGTCAAAGCATGTTCAACATCCAGTATGCCGGCTTCCGTGTGTACTCCAACGCGGGTAACGCCTTCTTGAATATAGGATAGTAGTTTCATATCTAGACCGCCCCGTATAGTCTTGTAATAAAAGCATGAACAATACCGAGCACATCATCAGACCAGAAGTCCTGGCCGCCATGATCGGCTCCCTCTATTTTGTAGAACTCAACATCCTTGCCCTTTTGCTTCAGGTCGTTGTACAGCAGCACACTTTGCTCAAAAGGAACCAGGCGATCCTTATTGCCATGGATAATCAGTATAGGTGGAATGTCCACTTCCTGCGAAATATGATTCATAATAATGGTTGGTTCCGCCTGCACCGGATTCTCCAGGACATTCAGACCTCCGATCAGCAGGCCTTCGGGAGAATCTGCTCCGGCATGGTCCATCGTTGAGTGCGCCTCATTCATCCGGGTAATATCTGCAGGACCGTAGTAGTCGATGATTCCCTTCACTTCGCAGGATAATCCGTCGTACACATCCGTATCGAGCGTCTTGTCATGCGGAGTTATCCCCGTCATCACTGCCGTATGACCGCCGGAGGAGTCTCCCCAAATTACGATTTGCTCCGGATCAATTCTAAACTGCCCGGCATTCTTCCGCAGATACCGTATAGCTGTCTTGGCATCCTGGATCTGCGCGGGGAACGGCGCCAAGTCTGACGGGCGGTATTCCACGATTGCAACAGCATAGCCTTGTCTGGATATCCAGGACAGCGGTGCGAGATTCGCATCCAGATGCTGCTGTCTCCATGCCGAACCTTGCACGAACACCAGCAGCGGCCAGGTAGCATCCGGACGTTCATGCTGGGAGGGTAATATCAGATGCATATGCAGGGGCCGACCGTCCCTCTCGCAATAGGTATGATTGTGCAGCACCGTGCAATAGACCGCGTCAGGATTCATAGACAGTACTTTCATCCCCGCCGCTGTCGCTTCCGATGCAGGGAATGCTTTGTAGCTGAGCTCTCTGGGTTCAATCCGCATCATCATTTGCCTCCTGTGAAATCAGTTGAGTAAATTTTACCACTTCTATTCATACCTTGTCTTGCCGATGCGTTCAGGTGCAAAAAAGGAGCTGCGGTAAGATACCGAGCTCCTGTATAGATTCACATCCAAAACCCTCTTGTAAAAGCTATAGACCCGTCGTAGTCGACGTATACATTTTGGATATTGGGATTACTCAAAAGATCAGTGACACAATAGAATAGCGGGATAACCGCCATTTGCTCGATAAGCAGCTTTTCTGCTTTGGCGTAAATTTCCATACGTTTTCCAGTGTCTGTTGTCTGCTGGGCTTGGTGCATATAACGATCATACACTGTATTGCTCCACCCTGTATCATTAGAGACGCTTTGTGAACTGAATAGCTCCATCATCGAAGCCGGATCATTGAAGTCAGCGGTCCAGCCCGCTCTTGCCATGGTATAATTCTGATTCTCGCGGTTTTTCACTAGCTCCGGGAAGCTTTGAATTTCTATATTTACATCAATTCCTAAATTCTTATGCCAGCCATCAATGACTTTTTTGGCGATAGCGCCATGATTACTGCCATCATTCACAATAATTGTAAATACCGGCAGTTTGGCAAGTCCCGATTCTCTCAATCCTTCCTTCAGCAATACCCTGGCCGCCGCAGCATCCTCTCTAAAATATGCCCGGCCGGACATCTCTGAGCGAAAATTCAGCTTCGCTCCGTGAATACTTGGCGGCACAAATCCATACGCCGGATTGCCGTAACGCAGACTTTCACGGTCAATCGCCATCGCCAATGCTTTGCGGATCTTCAAGTTGTTAAAAGGAGCCTTACTCAGATTGAATTGATAAAAATAGGTTGAAGCATAAGGTGCCTCATCTAAAGACCTTTCGGTTGCGCTATCTAATGAAGCATAATCTACCGATTCCTCTCCTCCGCCTCCAACCCAGTCGACCTCTTTATTCATGTAAGCGATTGTCGGATTCTCCGGCAGCAGCAGACGCACCTCTGACAGTTTAATATCCTTGGCTGCATAATAATCAGGGTTTTTAACTAAGGAAATTTCATTATCCGTCCATGCTTTTAGCTTAAATGGACCATTAGTTATCATTGATTTGATGTCTGTTGCCCATTTGCTGTTGCCCTTTGCGGTCTTAGCGTAAACCGGCAGATAAGTACTTTCCGCAAGCAACTGAATGAAATAGGAGGTTTTCTCCTTCAAGGTCACTTGAAGTGTGTTGCTGCTCAATGCTTTAACACCGAGAGAAGAAGCATCCTTCAGGATTCCCTGATGATATTTCTCAGCATTAATAATGACGTACATATTAAACGCGAAAAGATTATCTGTTTCCGGAGCGAGCGCCCGCTTCCAGGCATACTCGAAGTCCGAGGCCAGCACCTGCTGCCCATTGCTCCATTTCGCATCAGCACGTAGTGTAAATGTATACGTTCTGCCATCACTGGAGAGGGTCCAGGATTTAGCCGTTCCAGGCACAGCAATACCGGCCTCGTTCAAACGGACCAGACCTTCAAACAACCCTTTGACAGCCGTATTTGTACTTTTATCTGCCGATGACGCCGGGTCCAGTACCTCTGGAAGACTTCCCAGACCAATACGCAATACCTTATTAGTTTGTGCAGCAGATGAACTGCCCGTCCCTCCCGTGAGCGTTACACTCATCATTAAACCTACTGCCAAAATGATATGAAGCAACCTTTTCATCAACGTTTCCCCTTTGTAAAGCCATTATGTATTAGTAATAGGATAGCATGGAGGGCAGATATTACGCTGTCGTAATTTATCGAAGATCTTGAATTATATCCTATGTAAATAAAAAATGAGCGCTTTATAGCGCTCATCAACATCTAAAACATGTATGCTTGCATTAGGCGGCTCGGTGGTTCAGCAAGTTTAAAGGTTTTAACATACACATCTGACATTTTGTACCATGTAGCTTCATCAACAACCCCTTTATTCTTCTTTCCTTTCTCGTATATTTCTTGAAATTTAAGTACTGCCTTTTGTGTTTTTTCATCAAACACACCATTTACATCTACTGGAGGAAATGACTTATTCTTTTCTCTAAAAAGCTTTAAAAATTCTTGTATAGAAAATACATCACCACCATTAGAACCAAGCAATAGTGGAGATCCAGGGTAGGATTTCGGATTGCCTTCCACAACGTCTGCTGTCACTATTTCAAATTCAATTTTTAATTTGTCTAAGTAATACTTCAATAAATCCTGATGTGTAAGCTCGCGATTGTTCAGAGATCTATTATTTAAGCCGATTTGAGGAATCCCCCCATTGCTACATTTATCAGTTTTACCAGCACAATATTGCGTTAATAGTGGCTGGTTTTTTTCTTTGATCTTTATATATTTATTGAAGTATTTTTCAACAATTAAATCTGTATGCTGAAATGTAATCCCACCTTTAGGGTAGTGTTGATCTATATTTATATTGTTTGTAATGTTAAATTGATAACCAACATTACGATATAACTCTGTGTAAACTCGATTCAACGCGAAGGAATTTGACAATAAAAAGAGTGCTATTCCTGCTTGCTCTGTTAGATTTGCTATTCCACCAAATTCCTGGGCTGAAACCATCCTTAAGTATTTTCTAAAGTCCTCGGTAATAATCTTAGATTTATTAATAGGCTTAGCCGCTTCATAAGGATTAGCGGCTCCTAAATAAATATCAATCTCGGAAGGTATATACGGATATCTTGGTACTGAAATTGTTGGGGGAAAAGCATATAATGTCCCGGGTTCAGAAGGCAACTCTATTATTAATGGTTTTGGGTCTGGAATATTTAGAGGATTTTGAATTAATTTTGTGGGTTCTTGTTGAACAATACTATTTTCTTCTATCTCAATGACATTGTTTCTATATCCTGCTCGCGCTAGTTCTAATTGTCTTATTTGGAGTAATTCATCTTGATTAACTGTAATTCGATCATTCCATACTTGAACTCCAGATTTGATGTACTCTTGTTGCTCATTATATCTTCCTTGTATTGGGGGAACTTGAACAATTAGATCATATTTTTTGTAAGGAAGATTCGAATACCCACCGTTTCTTGATTCAAGTTCAATGTCATTGATTTGTCCTGAATTATTAGTTTCGAGTTCCTTTATTACCTTATCTCGCGATCCATGTTCAGTAATAAAAACTTTTGCCCCTGCAATGGGGTCCGCTTGATTTCGATCATTAATAGTTACATTTAAGATTCCACTCATTAGCCTACACTCCTTTATTTAGAATTAATGCATCATTCTATGCGGATTATGTGAAAATGGGCACTTATATGTTGAAGTCATCATTATCAATTAGTCTTTCATCAAAAGATCGGTTTATCTCATAATTCCTAAGAGATTAAAATCACTCTAACGTGTGTAATACGTTCGAGCCAGCAGTCATTAATGCTCATACTCAAGTGTCTTTACCCGATCTTACTTTGGAGACCACGTCGGCATAAAATCCATAAGCAACTTCTGGCACAATTTCCGCAAGTAATCGTACGAGATGTACTCTACTTTCTTCCACTCCTTGTCCCGGTCAAGGGCCCCTCCATAATGAACTATGGATATGCGGGTTGAATTCACATCACGGTCAATCGTATAAATCACTATAATGACGCCGACTTTCGTAGTTCTTGTTTTTATTTTTCCGGTAATAATTTTGAATGATTTTGGCTACTTGATTTATTCACCGTTTCCACGATGCTTCTGTCGAGCCCCTCAGAAAGGTTATGACCGTTTATCTCTATGTCTCCTGCCTGATTCTTCACTTTCATTCCCTTTTATTTTCCATACGGTGTAATGCACATTTTTTTCATTGTATAATTCCTATACAAAAAAGAGGAGCCCGCTTGAGCCCCTCCCCTTACTATCCCTGTCTACTGTATCAGCAGCCCAAATCCGGTCTGAATATAATACAGGCTTGGATAAGCAATATTGCTGGTAGTCAGGTTGTTGAATGTAGCCGAGCCGTTGCCGGTATACGTGTAGATCGCAGCTCCCTTATGGGCGCCGGAGAAGCGTGAGGTCGTTACTCCATCGAGCCCTGTGCCGTTAATGTTGATGTTGTTGAATACGATATTGGAGAATCCGCCTCCGTATCCGAACTGGATCGCATCGCGCTGGGTGTTGATGATATCGATGTTAGTGAACGTTACGTTCTTGATCGGGTCACTCGAAGCTTCGAGGTCAATCGCGCCGCGTTCCCCGTCATACAAGTCACGGCTGGTGCCGCTGTTGATAATCGTGGTATCCGAGAAAAGAATGCCCGTGTTATTGTTGAAATGCGCACCCGGGAAGGTCGTGTTCAGTCGGATGCCGGAACCGCCTACCGTGTCGATAATGTAGTTATGATCCGCCTTATGGCCGCTGCCTCCGAAGAAGGCAATCCCGCCTGCACGCCAGTTATTCTCAATGGTGTTGTATGAGAAGGTATTATTCACCCCATCCGGAGCACCGAAAGTGTTGCTCGGCCACACGGCCAGACCATCGTCTCCGTTATTGCGCACATTGGTGTTGCGGACGGTCGAGTTGCTGGTACCTTGGGAGTAGTTAATACCGTCAGCCAGGTTGTTGCGGATACGGCTGTTCTCCACAAGCAGATTGTTCGCGAAGATTGCCGGGGTCCGTGCATAATCCCCCACCCACATGCCGCATTCAAAATGCTCTACCCAGACATCATGGATAATAGAGTTATTGCCGAAGTTATCCATGAAGCCTTTGTAGATGGCATTCTGGTTGTAACGCGATCTCAGGTTCGAGTTCATATAGACATTGCTGAAATCAAGCTTACCCAGGATGCGGAGCGAGATCCCGCCGCCCGCAGCATTAGGATTGGTGAACTGCAGGTTGGTATGCCAGTAACCAGCACCAGTAACCGTAAAGTTATTGATCATATTGCTGACAGAGCCAATCACCCACATGCTGCTTAGATTGAAGGTTCCGGCTGGAATATAGAGCGATTTGCCGCCTGTGACTGCTGCTGTTACTGCACTGTTGAAGGCTGCAAGATCATCCTGTCCATCACCCGCAACTGCACCGTAATCGGTTACCGATACCGAGTTGGCCGGACGGGCGATTGCCGCCGGTACTGGCTCGATTTCCAGGAAGTCTACACCGTATTCCAGACTGTCCCCGTTATTCTTCTGAATACGGATCGTATCGCCGGGCTGGAGCGGTGTATCCATCTTCCAGTGTACTTCGTCGAAGCGGAACAGCGGACGTCCGGCACTTGGTGCATCACCAGGCTGGTCGCCGGAGAAATATTGCCAGGAGTAATAGGAAGTAAGCGGGATGGTTTTGGCTTTGGTGCCGTTTACGTATACATCCAGCGCTCCGGTAAGACCCATACCATCTGCCGAATCCGGCATGGTGAATCTCATCGTGACCCCGGCGCCGCCTTGACCTGAACGGACGGTCCACTGGGCATAAGAGCCATTCGAAGGAAGTGTTACGTAACTCTGGCCCGATGCTTCTGAAGCAATCAGCGTCTGATCGAAGTTTGGAGCAGATTTCAGTGCAGCAGCTCCGCCACGGGTCGCATCCTGCGTATCATAGCGGGCATAGGGCACGCTTGCTCCGCGCAGGGCATAAACAACCAGATTAACGGTATTCACATTATTAGCCTGCTTGGTCGTAACTTCATTCGCATCTGCAGCAATTGTTGTGGTGACGGTGTAATTGCCGTTGACAGCGCTCCATGTCCCCGGGATGGAGACATTCACAGAAGCACCGGCAGCAATCGCTCCGCTGTAGGATCCGGTGAAGGTCTGCACGGTGGAGCCAGCTGAATTCTTCAATACTACTGTGATTCCATGTGCACCTCCTGCGGAAGCAATCGTCCCCTGATTCTTGAGATTGACTGCAAAGGATACGCTATTACCAGCTACCGGATTGCCCGGTGTCCAGGATGTCGTACCTACAAGGTCAGAGCTTGATACAGGAGCAACAACAAGTGATGAAGGACTGCTGTAGCTGTTGTTGCTGTCATTCTGTTCAATGATCTGATTAGTCTCATCTACCTTGGCACTGAGCGGGTAGGTGGCGGCTGTTCGGGTACCGGCATTCAATGACACGGTTGCCGAAGCACCCGCTGCCAGAGCTGCTACCGGGGCCGAGCCTGCCAGCTCATTGTTCAGATAGAAATTGACTGTCGTGGCCGCTGCTGCGGCACTGCCGCTATTCTTCACGATGGCATTCAATGTAATCTCATTCGTTTCAACGGGAGAAGCCGGAGTCCATGACATGCCTGTAATCGTCAGGTCCGGGTTCGGTGCAGGTGTTCCATAGACCTGGAACTCGGCAATCTGTCCCGCAGGGGCACCTGAATTGGAAGTAATATTGATCTGGACACGCTTGACGGTTGCCGTAACGGGAATGGTCACCGTATTTCCGCTGGCTGGGTTGAACGTATACGCCTGAGCGGAGACCAGATTGCTGAAGGTTGTCGTGCTCTGATTATGTCCTAGTACTTGAATATTCTGAGTCCGTGTCCCCCATTCCGTGGCCGGGTTCAGCTTCAGTACAATCGAAGTGATGTTATGATTGGCGCCGAGATCAAGCGTGAGCGAATTTGGATTACCGCTTCCTTCCCAGTAAGTAGCCGTATTGTTATCGTTGGCATTACCGGCAACGAAATTCTGTGTGCTGGAGGATGCGCTGATTGCCTTACCAATAGCGATGTTCCCTCCAGGGGACACCGTTGGTGTGGGCACCGGTGTGGCTGTCGGTGTTGCCGATGCCGTCGGAACTGGGGTTGCGGTAGGCGCAGGTGTAGTTGTGGAAGTAGGTGCCACCGTAGCCGTAGGTACCGGTGTTGGTGATGGAGCCGTTGTAGGAGCTGTTGTAGGTGAAGGTGTCGGCGTGGCGGTCACTGCTGCCGCTACTACAATCTGATCCAGATTGACGTTACCCGTATCACCGGCATCATATTTGTAGGCGATGGTATTACTGCCGGAGTTCAGCGTCAGGAGCTCGGCCTTCGTGCTCCAGGTATCCCAGTTCGCCAGATTCGGCAAGGTGGACTGGCGGATTTTGACTCCGTTCACATAGATGCTGAGGGTCTTATCGCTTCCGCTCGCGTTAGCGTACTTCAGCGTAACATTCCGCGAACCCGCTGCAGCTACACTCACCGTGAAGGTAGTTGCCGGTCCTTGGGTCAGATAACCGTCAACAAAACCCGTACCGGAGTAACCCGCATGATCTGTGTTCACTTTCGCCCCGCCGGAGAGTGCAGCGGATTCTGCTTCATAGGTACCGGCTGGAACCGGTGTTGCAGCAGGAGTGACTGCAGGCGTGGCCGTTGGGCTGCTGGAGCCGTAAATTTCAAGCTCAGAGAACTGGGCTGCCGGCCATCCGGTGTTCGCGGTTACGAGCAGGCGCACATAACGCGTACTGGCTGCTGCAAAGTTAACCGTGACACTGTTGCCAGCAGCCGATGGATTAAATACATAGGCTGCCGAAGCCACGATATCTGTAAATGTGGAACCGTTCGTACTCCCTTGTACGGCCAGCGTCTGCGTGCGTGTCTCCCAGCCTGCAGGAATCTTTAGCACAAGCTGGTCAATACTGGTAAGCGCACCCAGGTCAACCTGAATCCACTGGGGAAAAGCATCATTTGTGCTTTCCCAATAGGTGCTCTGGTTGCTGTCCTTGACATTGTCAGGCGTATACGTTTGCGATTGGCCGCTGGAAGTAATGGTTTTGTTAAGTGTCAGATTCTGTCCACCGGCAGCTGATGAATGTGTCAGCGGTCCGGCGGCCATAAACAGAGTTGAGATTAGCAGCGTTACTACAAGCGACCATACGACATACTTGTTGCGCATTATAATCCTCCTTAATCTGATGTTAGAACGGCACATAGAATTTTCTGAAGTACTAGAATGATAGCGATTACAAAAAATTAAATCCTTACCAATCCATCATTTGCTTCCAACGTGCAGGTGCCACTCTACTGATATTGCCTCTACTCAACCGGCTTGCGATAGTTCTGCCCAGCCCCCTCTCACTGCAATACACACTCATTATAGTTTTAACGCAGTGCAATCTATAATAGCTAATTCTACGGAAAAGATAGGCGATTCAATGATCGTGATGATTTGCAGCAGCGGGTCAGCCCGAAACATCCTGAATAGACAAAAAAGCACCTCCGCCAGGGAAGTGCTTCGTACTTCACTTAGTATTTCGCATCGGATTTCTGCTCTCACAGGGCACCTTGGTCTGGCATAATCCGCAGCCAGCTCCTGATGTAGCCTCCCCGCCGCTTTGGGCCGCCCACTCCCGTGAACCCTGGCCATACACAAATTTCATGCAGGCGATTTTGTCATGGCCGTTTGTGCTGATCGCCTGCACCGGGCAGCGGGTAATGCAGACGCCACAGTTCCCTTTGCTGCATAACAAACAATTTCCCGTATGAGTAGCCGCGGATCTTGGATTAGACGGGAACTGCAAATCCGTTACTACCGACAGCAGCCGTATGGCAATTCCCTTCTCCGAAATGAATCCATCATTAAGACTGAAGGTGCCCAGCCCGGCAGCATAAGCAACATGACGTTCTGACCAATTGGAGATTGGGCCTGTTTCTGAACTGGAGATCCCGTACCAATCCGTATCCAGCGGCGCAGCCGCAAGGCGGCCAAGTTTTTTTAAATAATCTGTCAGATAAAGGCGGGCCGCCTTCAAGAAATACTCATCCCCGAACGTACGCAGCAGGGCCCACTCCCGTGAAGCTCTTTCCTTTTGCTGGCGGTTGGCCTTCCTGATGGATTCATGAATGGGCAGCACTATGCTGATCACCGAACCTCCATTGTAGGTCCCTGAACCGAATGAACGCTCTATTACCTCTTTTGGCGTTGCATGGCCGGGACCAATAATGCTTTTATACTCCTCAAACAAAGGATCGTCAGCTGAAGCAAATTGAATGATAGGCTCATCATAATAAGGTCCCTGAAGTACATCTGACCAGTTCAATGGGCTCTCCTTAACAAAGGCTTTCATCACTTCAATAATGAGCTGCTTCTGTTCCTCTTCCGCTCTTTCATTAATTGCAGTACTGTCTGGGTGCATGGTCTTCCCTCCTCTTGAGTGTACTCTTTCTATCCGGAAGTTAACGTGTATATACACGTATTGGCGATAAGCAACTGCTGTTGCGTCATTACTGCGTAAAGTTTGATGAACCAAGAGTCGAGATTATGCTCAGGCCATCAGTTTTTCCACTTTGGATAAAAGGGTAGTAAGTACTTTCATATCTTCATCGCCCAATGCCTCCTGCAAAAAACTCTGCGCCTGCTCCCATTGGTTCCCGGCAGCTATATATTTCACTTTCCCGCTCTCCGACAGGATCAGCAGGCGGTTCCGGCTTCCCTGCGGAGAAATATCCTCCACATAGCCAATCTGTTCCAGTGCCTTGAGATTGCGGACAATAGTGGTCCGGTCCAGTCTCATCTTAAGTGCCAGGTCGCTGACACTTGCCGGTCCGAGGGAGTAAATATGCTTCAGTAAAGAAAACTGGCTGATATTTAAACCGCTTGAAGACAGAAATCCGTCATATATTCCTGTAACTGCTGAGGAAGCCCTCCGCAGATTAATACAGCTGCAGACACTGGAAACGCGGATATTGGGTGAAGAAGGGTCTCCGGCTGTTGTCATAGATTATTCTCCTCCTGTTGTATTTATCGTGTACATACACTATTTCAAAATGGAGAGCTTTTGTCAGAGTCATTTATCACAAGGACGCGTAATTTGAAAAATGAAAATAATCCTCCCTGAATCTTCAAGGAAGGATTGTGGATACAATGGTTTGAATTTCTAAGACAACTCTTTGATATACCAGGCGTCGCAGGCATAATGCTCTGAACCGGCAAGCGGAGCATCCAGCAGCCCGAAACCATGTTTGAGATAGAAACGGCCTGCGGCCTGCATGGTCTGCAGCGTCTCCAGATAACATCTGCTGTAATGTTGCCTGGCGAATTCCAGTGCCGTCCCTAATAAATCTGCAGCAGCTCCTTGGCCGCGGATGGCGGATGACAGATACATTTTCTGCAGCTCACAGATCCCGTTCTCCTCATCAAAAGGTGCAATTCCGCAGCCGCCAAGCACCTCCCCATCTTCTTCAACAATCCAGTAAGCCCTGTTCGCAGCACTATTGTAATAGGTGTATAGGTCATGCATGCTGTCATCAGCCCAGGCGAGACCGTCACGGTTGCCCCCGAATTCAATCAGACATTCCCGGATAATCCCTTCAATAGCCGCATTATCTCTGCGCTCTATGTATCTGATATTCATCATTCTGTTAAGCCTCCCGCCATTCTTCCGGGCTATATCCCGTTATCCTATACACTTTATCATAACAGCACACTTCCTACTCCATCAACTCGCAAAAAGCCGCAAACACCCCCCTTCATACCTGTGGAATAGGATGTATTTGCAGCTCAATATCTAAAAGATTATACTTTGATTACTTTTTGACATCCTCCATGCTGGCTCCGAAATTAATAGGATAGATCCATCCATCCAGGACAAGTGCCGGAACGGATTTCACTCCTGCCAGCTCAGCTTCTCCAATCCGGGAGGTGTCCGTGCTGAAATTCACGACTTCAATTTCAGTTTTGGCCGGGTCCAGATAGTTCAGAATCATCTGCTCCGCATCTACACATACCGGACAGCCCGCATGATAAAACACCGCTTTTGCCCTTGTAATTTCTCTTTTCTAAGTTTTGTTGTTTCTGACAACTCTTATTTTAGAGAATGGCAGGTGCTTTTTCTATTCAGAATAGGCTATCATTATCATAGTTTCAGCCAATTGCAAATTAAACAAAGGAATGAAGTGAATCCTCATGGAAATGAAGCAGCTGGAGTATTTCTTGGCCGTGTGTGAAGAAATGCATTTTACCCGCGCAACGGACAAGGTCCGGATATCGCAGCCTTCGCTTAGCCAGCAGATCCGGAATCTGGAGTATGAGGTCGGCACCCCGCTGTTCGACCGGATCGGCAAGAAGATCGCGTTGACCGAAGCGGGAAAAATACTCAAGCATCACAGCCAAAATATCTTCTACGAATTAAATCAATCCAAAAATGCGATCGACGAGCTGCTTATGAAGCCTGGCAGGACGGCATCCCTATGAAGCAGCTTGCGGAGCTTCCCCTCGTTCTCCTGCCGGACAACTTCTTCATCCGGCAGCTGTTGAATGACTACAGTGAATCATTAGGATTCACAATTAAGCCTTTTCTGGAGATGACCACGATAGAGGCACTTGTCCATATGGCGGAGAGCGGCATGGGCTGCACGGTTCTGCCCCGCAGCTTAATGGAGCATCTGCAGAAAGATTCAGTACGGGTGCTTCCGATTATTAATCCTTCGCCGACACGCCGGATAGGCGTTGTGTTTCGCAAAGAAAAATACATGTGTGCAGCGACCAAGCGCTTCATCCGCGAGCTGCAAGAGAATGCTGCACATTTCAAGGAGAGCGTCTAATGAACAAACTTGTATTTTTCCTCGGTCCGGGCGGGGCCGGCAAAACAACACTCGCCAAAACCATAGCAGCCCGGCGCCCGGCCTCTGTATTCGATATGGATATTCTGCTGCGTCCGGCAGCTACCGCGATCATGACTATGCATGGACTGGACCCCGATGACAGGGATTCGGATGAATATAAAAGCTTATGCCGGGACCTGGGGTACCGGATTACAATGGACGCTGCACTGGACAATATCGGCCTTCAAAGCGATATATTCGTCGTAGGTCCCTTCACCAAGGAGGCGGCCGACCCGGAATGGATCGGGCGTGAACTGTCGCGAATCGGACGTACACTGGCGGAGGTCGAGGTCAAAGTTGTCATGGTCAGTCTTCCAGATGCGGCAGCGTTCCGTGAACGGCTTGAGGGCAGACAGTCCCCTCTGGACGCCTGGAAGTTCGCACACTGGGATGAGTTCAGCGCTTCCCTGGGCAGCCGCACCGTGGCATGGCCGCTTCCGGCTTCGCAGGTGGCACAGATCGATAATTCCCATCCGGACAGGAACGTTGCTGCTGCGGCTGTGGAAGCTTTTATTTACGGGGAGGCATCTTCCTCCGCATTCCTTATCGAAAAGAACCTCCCGCCTATAATAATAGACTGAGAGGTTCCTTTGTAATTCGAATATTTATTATTGTTTTATCGCATGAATATAATGAATCGTCTCAAAAGCGGTCAAAGCATCACTCCGGTTGCTGAAGAATCTGTCATTGATCTCCGCCGGGGACAAGTGCTCATAAATCAGCAGGCCTGCTTGCTCCAGCAGCTGCTCCATTTCATGATAAGCGAAACAGGATTTCATCGGCTCACCGCTGACGGCAGCCATCTGTAGCATCTTTTCCACCCGGCCGGACACTCCCTTCTCTTCAAAAAGCCGCTCATCCGCATAATCCAGCACGATAGAGCTACCTGCCGGGAGACCGGCGAATACTTCAGTAATCAGTCTGGCATTCTCCTCTTTCGTGAGGTAATAGGACACACCCAGCAGGCTGAAGAAGGTCTTGGCTTGTGAATCAAATCCTTGCCCAACCAGATTGGAAGAAGAGAATTCCCTGGTGAAGTCCATGGGTACAAAGTGAAGATTGACCGGAACTTCCAACCCGGCGTCACTGAGCCTCTGCTGCTTGAACTCCTGTGTAGCCGGATAGTCCACTTCAAATATCTCCAGCAGGTCTTTCAATTCAGGATGACGGTAGCCAAAGGTATCAAGTCCGGCTCCAAGGATGACATACTGCTTCAGTCCTAAGGTTAGCTCATGCAGCAATAGGGCCTCACAGTAAGCAGCACGCGCGAGCGGTGTCGGAGACAGCTGTACATGTGTAATCCATTTCAGAATGGCGTCCGGATCATCCTTATGTTGATTTGCAATGTCTGTGTTGAAAAAAGAGATGCCCTGCACCATATTCTTGCGGATGTCTGAAAACTCCTGCGGTGAAATCAAGTCTTGGGCCAAATAATCATCGAAAATCTTGGGTGTGTCATATTTACTGTGATAGGCTCGGCCAAACGCTGCTACTTTGGAAGTCAAACTGGACTCATTCTGCTTCAAACGTGTATCCTCCCATATAAAAATAAGATTCCCCCGGCCGGGAGAATCTTATTATATACACAAACTATTAATATGTAAATTATAGCATAATTAATATATTTTGTCAATGATAAAATTCTCCAAGAAAAGCACCAGCTTCCCTGAAACTGGAGATCACCCCGCTGCCGACAGCTGCACAGAGCGCTGCTCCTACAGCAGCCTCTTCAGTTTGCGCACCGGCTGTGAGCGGCACTCCGAATGCTGCTTCAGCCTTGGCACACAGCACAGGATTACTCCGCAATGCATTACCGGAACCTATGAGGCGGGTGAACCCCTTCGCCCCCTGCTGCTCCAGATCCTTCAGGAAGCCGTATAATTCATCAATCATCCCCTGGAGAAAAGCATGGGCCAGTCCGGCAGGTGTGAAGTTATCTAGTGTGATTCCCTCGATGCTACCGCGATTGCCCGGCTCAGCTCTTGTACCCAGAAACTGTGTATTCACCTTTAGGCCAGTGTTCTTTCCACCAGATGGCTCTTCCGTAAGCAATTGAGCCAGCAGAGAATAGATATCTGCAGGTGCTTCTCCTGTGTAAGCTGTGATCAGCTGCCGGATGAAGCCTTCCAGCAGAGCATAGGATCTGCCGCCGCTAAGCGCAGCCCCTACCATGAGTACTCCACCGCCCGGATAAGGGCGCACCTCCATTGCTGAAGGAGCAGGGGTGTATTCAGGAAGCCAGGCCGATAGCTGGCTGCCCGTGCCGATGTTCAGCAGCAATGAACCGGCGGGCTGCGGCACGCTGCCCAGGAAGCTGGCCTGATTGTCCCCGAGTGAGGTGTACACAGGTATTCCCTGCGGTGTAGCACCGATTGCAGTCCCTGAAGGGACGACCGGCGGCAATATCGCCACATCGATTCCGGCCTGAATGAGTGCTATTTGATCAAAATCGCCCGTCTGTAAACTGAAGCCACCAATGCCGGCTGCCTGTGTTGCATCAATTAAAGGTACCGCGCTGTTTGCCAGCCTCATCGCGATGTAATCCGCAATCGTGCAGAATCGGACCGCATTCCCAGGCACCAGCTGATGCTGCAAATTATAATAATGAGTGGCCAGTCCGTAGCCTGGAGCTATATGATATCCGGCAAGTACGCTTAGTTTCTGCGCATAAGTGTAACTGCTGTCCTCCACACAAGGCTGGCCGCCTCTCCCATCCTGCCAGGTATAGAGCGGGCCCAGAGGATTGCCGCTCTGGTCTATATATAGAATCCCGTGCATCTGCCCGGTCAGGCCGATTCCTGCTGCTTCCGGCTCCCTTGACAGCAGGAGACCAAGGATACGTTCAGCCTGCTGCAGAATAATCCCCGGCTCCTGCAGACGTTCCCATTCATGATTCCGGCTGGATGGTTTACTTGTTTGTTCCTCAGTAATCGTATGCAGGACGGTTCGTGTCTCCAAATCGTAGAGCAATCCGGAAATTGAGGTGGTTCCGATATCCAGTCCGATCATGATCATGTACTTCATCCTCTTTCCGTTCATATAGCCTATATGGTAAGCCTTCACGAAGTATAGCGTCAACCCGGCGCATAAAACCCCATGGATCAAATGATACTAGACCAGACAAAGTATAAATTCAAGCGGGAGGCGTACATGTGAGACTTCAGAACAAAGTGGCAATAGTAACCGGCGCGGCATCCGGTATGGGCAAAGCGATTGCGGCTCTCTATGCCAAAGAAGGTGCTAAGGTAGTAGTGGCGGATATTCACTTGGAGGCTGCGGAGACGGTGGCCGGGGAGATTAAGTCCGGCGGCGGTGAAGCCCTCGCGGTGAAAGCAAATGTTGCTGATGAATCTGATATCCAGAACCTGATCGACACTACAGTAAAAACCTACGGAACCGTAGATATCCTGGTGAACAACGCGGGGATTATGGATAACTTTGAACCGGCAGGTGACATTGAGGATGACAGCTGGAACCGCATCTTTGCCGTCAATACTACATCCGTAATGCGTGCTACACGTAAAGTACTCCCTATCTTCTTGGCTAAACAGCAAGGGGTGATCATTAACGTAGCATCCGCAGGCGGACTTTTTGGTGCCCGGGCAGGTGCAGCTTACACAGCCTCCAAGCATGCGGTTGTCGGATTCACCAAGAATACCGGATTCATGTATGCTCCTCAGGGCATCCGCTGCAATGCGATTGCTCCGGGCGGGGTGGAGACCAATATCGGATCTACCATGACGCATATTAATGAATTCGGTATGGGACGTACGCAGCCGGGATTGGCTCTTAACCCGCGCACAGGCAAACCGGAGGAAATCGCGCAGCTTGCCCTGTTCCTCGGCTCAGACGAAGCAAGCTTTATTAATGGAGCGGTGGTAACGGCTGATGGCGGATGGACTGCTTATTAAAAGTCTGCGCTGCTTCAAAAGAAAGGCCATCTCCCGTTATTCACGGTTGATGGCCTTTGTTACATACCGTTGTTAGTTGCGTGCATCCTGCACCCTGATATTACTGCCGAACAAGGTAGAATCGCTTGTCAGTTTGTAGGCTGGGTAGCCTTCCTCTGCTTCCAGTCGCATGATCTCATCGAATAGGGATTCCTGCTGCCGGTCACACAGAAAGGTAAAGGGTTCGGTTTGAAATACGATATCCGTCGGGGAAGGCCCGCTTACAATCCGGATGACTAGAACGCCATTGCAGCCGCAATCCTCTGTATCATAGAACATTTTGAATTGCCCGGGCTGGCCGGCAAGGCTCTGCGCAAGCCGTTCTTCGGTGAGCGGGTTTAGTTGTATTTGCATCAGATATTTCTCTCCTTTGTTGGGCAAAATGCCTGCGAATTCGATCAGGTGTCCAGTATAGTGTGTATTTTGCCCGGACTCCTGTGACAGCAGTCACTTTGGGTATGACATTAATATAACATATCATCAGGCGTTGACGTGCCCAAGCCTGTGCTTGGGACATATCAACGCCTGATTAGGGATATACTATATCCTAGCCGATCTGTGAGCGCACTGTCTTTTCCAGGCTGAGCAGTTCCTCTCTTACCTTAACCACTTCGCCAATAATGATGATGGCCGGATTGCTGATTCTCATCGCCGCTGCCAGTTTGCCGATACTGCCGAGCGTTCCGGTCACTGTCCGTTCGCGCACTGTTGTCCCGTTCTCAATCAGGGCAATAGGTGTCAGCGGATCTTTGCCATGCTTAAGCAGCTGATCACAAATCTCGCCCAGTTTGCTGACTCCCATATAGATGACAAGGGTGTCCACACTATGGGCAAGTGCATCCCATCGTACCGGAGAGTCCTGATCATGGCAGCGGCTGCCCGTCACGATAGCGAATGAAGCCGCCAATCCGCGATGGGTCAGCGGGATTCCCGCGGAAGCGGCTGCGCCGATCGCCGAGGTGATCCCGGGAATCACTTCGTATGGGATTCCCGCTGCAGCGGCTTCCAGCGCTTCCTCTCCGCCGCGTCCGAAGACAAACGGGTCTCCGCCTTTCAGGCGTACCACGTGACATCCGCCTGCAGCATAGTTGATCATCAGCTGCTGGGTGGATTCCTGCGGCATCGAGTGAAGTCCGGGCGCTTTGCCGCAGTAGATGCGCAGAACATCGCTTTTGGCATAGCCCAGCAGCTCTTCATTCACCAGGCGGTCATACAGAATCACATCTGCACTCTGAATACGCCGCAGTGCCTTGACTGTAATCAGCTCGGGATCACCGGGGCCTGCACCGACAATGGATATGCTGCCCTGCTTCATAGGCTTTTCTCCAGGGCGGCTGTGGCTGAGATCACTGTATCACGTCCCGGCGTCAATCCGGTTTCAGAAGCGGCTCCGGGTTTGAATCTTTTTTGCGACAGATAGAGAAGAATGCCCGTGAACAGCAGGCCTCCGGCGAAATTGCCGATCAGAACGGGAATGCCGTTCCAGATCCACCAGTCCGCGAAGCTGACATTCGCGCCAAGCATCATTCCGGCAGGAATAACGAAGAAGTTGACAACCGTATGCTCGAAGCCTTGCCCGAAGAAGGTCAGGATCGGCAGCCACATGGCGAAGATTTTACCGGATGTGGACTTCGAGGTCATAGCCATTACCGCACCCAGCGTAACCATCCAGTTGCAGAGCATCGCTTTGATGAAGACAAGGGTCATCCCCTCAGCCCCCATGCTCTTGTATGCTGTAGTCTTAGCCTCACTGGTCGAAATTAATGTCTGGATCAGCGGATTCGACATATCCGTCCCCATCTTCGTAATTGTGAGTCCATACAGAGCTGCGTATACTGCGCATCCAATCAGATGCCCGATAATAACCCAGAAGAAATTACCCAGCATCCGTTTTATTGTTGTCCGCTTCTCCAGCACAGCCAGCGGGACCAGGGCAAAGCTGCCGGTGACGAGTTCTAGCCCAAGCAGAATGATCATCACAAAACCTACAGGAAACAGAAGTGCACCAACCATCGGGATCTTGGTCTGGGCGGTGGCGGTAAAGGCCAGTGTTGTGGCACAGGCCAGTATGGCACCCCCAAGGCTGCCGCGGACAATCAGCTGCATAATGCCCAGTTCCGCTTTGGTCTTGCCGGCTTCAATCATTGAGGTCAATACTTCACTTGGTTTGACATAGTCCATTAGGAATCCCCCTTATATGCTCGGATGAATTATATCGTTAGGTACAAGCTGCCGCTGGTGTGATCAACCTCCACCTCATAGGTTGTCACATGCCCTGTATCCGGTGCCTGCACGTCACCGCTATGGAGATCGATCCGCCAGTCATGGAGCGGACAATGCACCTTGGAACCGCAGACCATTCCTTCGGATAAGACTCCGCCTTTATGCGGGCATTTATTCTCCACTGCCAGCACCTCACCGCTGCTTAACCGGAACAAGGCAATCTCGGTATCTCCCACCCGTAACTTACGCGATCCCTTGATGTCAATATCGTTCAAGTTACCAATGAGCATCTTGGTCATTGTCATTTGTAAGCCCCCTTAGACTGTCTCCGGCAAGGAGATCGGTTCGAAATTTTTGCGCAGCTCCGGTGTATTCACAATTTGCTTCCATGGATCGGTGGTAAGACTAAGCGTCTTCTGAATTCTCTCCTGCAGCGCCAATCGTGCCTCGCGGGACTCCAGCGCCTGCTTGATGCTGTCAAGCCCGACACGTTCCACCCACTGGGCAGTCCGTTCATTCCACCCGGCATTCTCACGGTAATATTGCAGGAACGCACTGGCCCACTCCATCACCTCATCATCGGTCTTCACCACGCAGAGCAGTTCCGTGGCCCGGACATGAACGCCGCCGTTACCGCCGATATGCAGCTCCCAGCCGCCGTCAATGGCTACGACTCCGAAGTCCTTAATTGTCGCTTCCGCACAGTTGCGCGGACATCCGGATACGGCCAGCTTCACTTTGCCCGGTGTGTTCAGCCGTTCAAAAGCCTGTTCCAGCCGGATACCCATTCCAAGGGCATCCTGTGTGCCGAACCGGCAATAGGTGGAGCCGACACAGGTTTTCACTGTCCGCAGTGTCTTGCCGTAGGCATGGCCGGAGGGCATATCCAGCTCTTCCCACATCCTCGGCAGGTCCTCCTTCTTCACCCCAAGCAGATCGAGCCGTTGTCCGCCGGTGAACTTGACCAGCGGCACCTCGAACTTCACCGCAACTTGGGCAATCTTGATCAGTTCAGCTGGAGAGGTAACACCGCCGTAGATTCTCGGTACCACGGAATACGTACCGTCCTTTTGGATATTGGCATGGTAGCGCTCATTGGTGAATCTCGATTCATTCTCATCAATATATTCTTCAGGATAGAGCATCCCCAGATAGTAGTTCAGGGATGGACGGCATTTGGCGCACCCTTCTTCGTTGCCCCACTCCAGGACATTCATGACTTCCTTGACGGTCATCAGCTTCATCCGCTTGATTTCGGCGACGATCTCATCCCGCCCGAGCGTGGTGCAGCCGCAGATTCCTTCTTTGACCGTTACGGCAGCCTCGCCGGCATATAGCTGCAGCAGTCCTTCCACCAGCGGCTTGCAGCCGCCGCAGGAAGCCGATGCTTTGGTGCAGGCTTTGATCTGCCCTACACTGGTACAGCCGCCGGAGGTAATCGCCTCGGCAATCGCCCCTTTCGAGACTCCATTGCAGCCGCAGATGATCTCATCATCCACCATTCCTTCAAGCCGGTTCCCTTTGGGTGCCAGCGCATCAGCAGATATTCCAAGCAGCAGCTCTTTCTCTCTCCCCTTAATATTCTCGCCCTTCTTAATCATCGAGAACAGCTGCGCCCCGTCACCTGTATCTCCGAACAGCACGGCTCCAATCAGTTTATCACCGTGAATGACCAGCTTTTTATACACACCATCGGTCTCATCCTGGAACCGCAGCGCCTTGGTGCCGGGCTGTTCGGTGAATTGTCCAGCCGAGAATACATCAACGCCGGATACTTTCAGCTTGGTAGAGGTAACCGAACCGGCGTAGCCTTCTGTTGTTACACCTGCCAGCCTTTTAGCCAGGACAGCGCCTTGTTCATATAGCGGGGCGACAAGCCCGTAGGCAATACCCCGGTGTTCCGCACACTCCCCGACGGCATAGATGCCGGGCAGACTGCTCTCCATATAATCGTTCACAATAATTCCGCGGTTGACTTCAATCCCGCTGCTGCGGGCAAGCTCTACATTCGGCTTGATGCCGACTGCCATCACAATCAGATCCGCGTCTTCAATGCTGCCATCTGCGAACAAAAGGCCTTTGACCCGCTTTTTGCCAAGAACCGCTTCGGACTGCTTCTTCAGCAGGAACTTCATTCCCTGGGCTTCCAGTTCCTTGCGCAGCATTACAGAGGCGGACTCGTCCAGCTGGCGCTCCATAATATATTCATGGATGTGGACTACCGATACCTCCATCCCCAGATGCAGCAGCCCTCTTGCCGCCTCCAGTCCGAGCAGACCGCCGCCGATCACCAGCGCTTTGCCATATTTTTGCGATACCTCCTGCATGATTTGTGTATCCTTGATATCCCGGAAGGCAATGACGCCCTCCTTCTCGGCACCTGGGATCGGCAGCATGAAGGGGTTGGAGCCGGTTGCCAGAATCAGCTCATCATAACTTGTAGTAATTCCTTTATCCGTATGGACTTTGCGCTCTACAGGATCAATGGAGGTTACGGTGTGTCCCGTATACAGCTGAATATTGAAGCTCCGGTACCACTCCAGGTCGTTGATTACGATCTCATCAAGGCTTGCACCGCCTGCAAGAACAGAAGACAACATGATCCGGTTATAATTCGGATGCGGCTCCGAACCAAAGATTGTAATGTCATAAGCCTCCGGCGCTAATTTGAGCAGATGCTCAATCGCCCGTACCCCTGCCATTCCGTTACCGACTAATATCAGTTTTTTGCGAATTGCTGACATGTCTCTCTCTCCTCTCCAGGTAAACAACAGAAATAGCCCGCTTCACTCCGCCCGGAAACATACTTCTTCCGTTGCGATTTAAGTGAAAGCAGGCGCCATTGCCGCTTCAACCGAATACATCGTTGTATTCGCAGAATTGATGAATTTGTTAAAACGACTATACTACAGCCATCCTAATTACGTCAATAATTATGACATATAAAATTTTATTATTTTAATTCATCGACAAAATTACCTGAACTGTGTTATATAATATTACATCATCTTTATTCCGACTGTACTTATTCTACACTGGTGTGCAGACTTATCCCCTTATTATATGTAAAAGGAGCGTCGTCAACTATGCATTCCCTGTTAGTTATAGATCCGGGCAGAACAGAGAATTCCGCAGAAGAACGCTCCTCCCCAACTCCTGACAGTATCCTCAGTTCCTGTGGTTATGTGATCGGGACGGCTGCTTCGGAAGATCAGGTCTTTCCGCTGATCGGTGACACGGATGCCTTCATTCTCCATCTCCCCGTTACTGAGATCAGCTATTGGAGAAGTATTCTGGTTCAGCACAAGGTTGCCCCGGTACTCTGGTGGTGTACCCCGCGGACCGCAACGTTATCCGTCTCTGCCTGTGGAGATGATATTATGGTGGACGGAATATTGTCTCCGGCGATGCAGCCCCAGGAGATCCACTGGATTCTTCACTTCAGCTCCAGGCAATGCTTCGAGCGCCAGCAATGGCTCAAGGAACGGGAACAGCTGTTATCCCGGCTTGAGGAGCGTAAATGGATCGACATGGCCAAAGGTATTCTCTCCAAAGCCAGGAACATCAGCGAATCCGAAGCTTACGACCTGCTGCGGAAGCAGGCCATGAACGAACGGAAACGGATGGTCGATGTCGCTACTTCCATCGTCAAGGTGTACCAGATGCTGCAGGATCAAACTTAAGGAGACTTCCATATGATTAATATTCTGAAAGAAGTTGCCCGCGGCAAACGCGGTGCCAAGGATTTAAGCTACGGGGAAGCGGAATATGCGGCGGAAGCCATTCTTGGACAGACTGCTTCTCCGGTGCAGATTGGCGCTTTCCTGATCGCCGAACGCATGAAGCTGGAGAGCCTGGAAGAGCTGGAAGCCTTCGTTGCGGTCTGCCGCAAATATGCCTCAAGGGAACCTGTCCAACAGGGGATCGATTGTGCCGGACCCTATGACGGCAGGGTGCATTCCTTCATCGCCACGTTCCCTACTGCCTTTCTGCTGTCTGCCGCCGGTCTGCCGGTTACCCTGCATGGCTCCGCAGGCTTGCCTCCGAAGTGGGGAATTACGCTGCAGGATATCATTCATGCATCCGGAATTGATATTGCAGGTCTGAGCCGCAGTGCGGCCATTGAGGCGGCGGAGGCCAGCGGTGTGCTGTTTGCGAAATCGGAGCAGTGGTGCCCGCCGCTGGGTGCTCTGCGCGGCCTGCGTGAAGACATTGGGCTGCGCACGATTTTCAACACAGCCGAGAAGCTGATTGATTATTCCTGTTCACCTTATATCGTCTTCGGCATTTTTCATAATACGGTATTCGACCGGATCTCCCGGCTGATTGTGAAGCTCGGATATCAGCGGGGACTGGTTGTTCAAGGCGTGGAAGGCTCGGAGGATCTGTATATCGACCGGCCGAACCGCGTATACCGCATTCAAGATGGAGCGGCGGAGCTGGATATCATTGATCCGGAGTCGCTCGGACTGGAAGTGCCCGTTCCGGAGGTCGATTGGACAGCCGAAAGACAGCTGCGTACCGCCGAGGAAGTGCTGCAGGGCGGCGGACATCTGGCGTTCTACAATCAGACACTGCTGAATGGTGCAGCCAGGCTCCATGTCGCCGGCAGGGTCAACTCTATTGAGGAAGGCGTCTATACCTGCAAGCATCTGCTGGACAACGGCCAGGCGTGGAACACGTATGCGAAATGGAAAAGCGCCATGCAAGGCAGCACAGCAGCCTCTCTCGGGCAGGTGTAGCCTGCTTTGCAGGCGTATATAGGGGCGGCAGACCGTATTGCGGTCTGCTATTTGCGCGCGCTTAAGCGCCGGGCTGCAGCATGGTGTTGCTTTGCTTTGCGGGAGTACCGGCAATCAGGCACTTTTTCTGCGGGAGCATACCGGGGTTCTACACGACTCATTCGCTAATGTCGAGGACTGAGATTCCGTTATTTCAGCAATTATGGCGAAATCGCATGACACGCGGACTCAGATTCCGTTAAGTGTCCGAAACACGCTTATTTTATGTCCGAATGTACAGGATAACGGAATCTCAGTCCGCGTACGCACCAATAGAAGCTTTTTACATGAAATAGAGGAATATCAGTCCGCTTCTTCACTTATTCGAACATCACCATCGCCAGCTTCAGTTCCAGCACCTCCAACACACCAGCATTACCAGTTCCACCAGCACCACCAACTCCACCAGCTCCACCAGTACCTTCAGTCCCACCAGTACCCGTTCTTAGCAAGCCCTCCACTTATCCGCATCTCTCCTGAAACGGCGGCTTACCCATCCCTATAAAGACAGTATTTTTTCAGCTAGTGTGAAGCAAATAAATTCTTGTCTGGCGAAAAAAAAGCACGCAGTCCGTTTTTGAACGGGTGCGCGCCTCTCATTTAATTCAATCCGTATGCAGCGCACTGCGGCGCTCGATGGCTCCGGCGGAGTCTTTAGAATCGCTTTTGCCGCCTAATTTGAACACCAGAATGCCTCCAACGATGATGAGCACGCCGATTAGCTGGTTAAACGAGAACGGAACCTTCTCCAGCCCCAGCCAGCCCAAGGAATCCCATAATAAGGCGAAGCCGAGCTGCGCAGTCAGGACGATCGAGATGGCATACGTTGCGCCAAGAATTCGGGTGGCCTGGACCAGACAGATGACGACGCCTACACCGATCATACCGCTGAACCAGTACCAGGGCTGCATATGCTGCAGCGTGAACATGTTCTTCCCTTCCATAATCAGCCCCATAATCAGTGAAGCTGCGAATCCCATACCCAGCACCAGTGTGGTGGTTGTCCAGGAGCCTGTATGCTCATTGACCTTGGCATTGAAAATATTCTGTAGACTAACCAGTGCACCCGCGATCAGCGCGAGTAGTATTCCTGCTAACATATCTGTTGCTCCCTTATATGCTGATTTGTATTGCCTTATTGCCTGGTTTTATTCGTAAATATTGCGGCTGGCCAGAGCTGAGAGCCCTTCCCTGTCCTTGACGATAATTGCCCCTGAGCTGCGCTCGGTCAGCCCTTCCTGGCAGAACTTCCGGATCACTCTGTTCAAATGCCTGTAGCTGGTGCCGATGAAATTCGCGGTATCCACCAGATTAATCGTATTCAGCTGGCCGGTAAATTGCGGATCCGATTCGTCGTAGGAGATGGACAGCAGGTAGCTGGCCAGCCGCACATCCACCGGATGCATCAGATTAAGACTGAGGAAGCTGGACTTCCGGTAGAACTTCTGAGTGATGATCTCCAGCATAAAATGCAGCAGCGGCGGATGATCCTTCGCATATTTATTCAGCCAGCGGTACGGCACCGCAATCATGTGAACCGGTGATACCGCCTCTACCGTATTGAGCATTTCCGTACCCTGAATATATTCAACATCGCCGATAAGCTCCAGCGGTGTTTTGAATGAGATGATTAGTGTTCTGCCCTCTGCCGAGGTCGTGTAAATCTTAAGCTTCCCTTTGACCAGCACATAGAGTGTGCTTGAAGGGTCTCCTTTGGAGCAGATATGCTCTCCCGGATCGTAGCTTAGCAGCGACAAGAGCTGTTTAAGCGGCTCTGTGAAAATATGATCGAGCTGGTGCTTCTGCAGATATGCTTGCAGCCGCCCGGAATCTTGAATTTCCTTCATCGCACAGGTTCACCTCCGCTTGACCTAATCATCAGAACTTCAGCACAACCACACCCAGGATCATCATCCCGATCCCGATAAACTGCGGCAGCTTCATCTTCTGCCTGGCTACCCCGAACCAGCCCTTGATGTCGATAACAAAAGTCAGGCACAGCTGGGCAATCAGCAAAGCAGAGATGGTTAAGGTGACACCGATGCTCTGAATCGCCGTAACCTCACTGAAAATAACGAATGCGGCAAATCCGCCGCCGATCAGATACAACGGATTAACCTTACGGAAGCCGTGTTTCTTCCCGTCCCGTACGATCAGCGCAATGACCAGCGCCATCAGGAACCCGGTGAACTGCGTGATCGTCGCTGCCTGCCACGTACCAATATCCTGGCTGATTCTTGCATTCGCTACCCCTTGCAGCGTAATGCAGGCCCCGCCTATAAATGCGAAAATTATCCCCTTCATCTGTCTCTCTCCTCTATATACTGTCTGCTTTAATTAAAAGCCAGTTTGCCGGATTCGGGAAGGACATATGTCCTGAATTGTAAAAGTGTCTGCGAGCGGCTGCCCGAAAGCAGCCGGTAAAGAGATAAAAAGCCCATTCCGAACCGGATTTCCGGCTCGAAACGGGCTTATAACAGTATGGTTTAGGAGAGCAGCTTCATTTCCCGCAGCTTGTCCATAATCATCACACTGACAGCTGATACGCGCGCTTTGTCTTCATAGGTTAACCAGGCCAATTCCTCGATTTCGGAAGCCGGGCTGAGTTCACCCGTGAACTCAGCCGTCAGGCAGGTCATACGGACTGAAACGCCTTCAGCTTTGCCATGCGCGGGAGCTTCAAAGCTTCCGAATTCTGCAATGGTCTCCGGTTTGATCTGAACAGATAATTCCTCTTCGATCTCCCGGATCAATGTCTGTGCATCGCTCTCACCAGACTCCCGTTTGCCTCCGGGGAAATAATAGGTGTCCTTTCCTTTGGAACGAGCGCCAAGCACCTTGCCATCCACGATATATATCCAGGCAACTTTATCTATGATTTCAGCCATTGTTCATCTGCTCCTTCATCGTACTTTAATATGCATATGCTGCTCCGCTTCATCCCAGGGGACCGGATACGCCTGGCCTTTGGCGCAGAAGATCGAGGTCGAGGAGTAAGCCGGATCGGCATTTTTATTATAATTCCGCTGCTGAATTACTGTTTCGGTCTGATGGCACGGCTGATAACCGGCGACTCTAAGCGACAGCGAACCCTTGCCCTGGGTCATGGAAGCCAGTCTCACCCCATAATTCATGAAGCTTGCCACTGGAACCGTACCGGTAATGACAGCCTTGGACTCTGTAATCTCAGGAGGGTTGAAGCTGCCGCTGGCCTGCTGGATATCACTCATTACTTTGCCCACGTAGTCTGAATCTATCCGGAGCTTCAGGTCATAGACCGGCTCCAGCAGCAGATTCACGGCCTGCTCCAGCCCTTGGCGTAAGGCCCGGTAAGCTGCTTCACGGAAATCTCCGCCGCTCGTATGCTTATTATGTGCTCTGCCGCTAAGCAGGGTGATCTTCAGGTCGGTCAGCGGTGAACCGGTCAGCAGGCCGTGATGGCCGCTCTCCAGCAAATGCTGCTCAATCTGATGCTGATAGCCCACGGCCAGATCATCCGGGTGACAGCTGTTGATGAAGGTAATACCGCTGCCGCGTTGCCCCGCCTCCAGCTTCAGATGAACCTCAGCGTAGTGGCCAAGCGGTTCGAAATGTCCGTAGCCATAGACGGTGCCAGTGATCGTCTCCTTGTAGAGAATCTCCGGCGGCCCAAAAGCAATCCGGATCCGGAACCGTTCAGCCATGATCTGCTCCAGAATCTCCAGCTGAATTCCGCCCATCACATGAATATGCAGCTCCTGCAGCTCTTCATCCCAGCTAACATTGAGCGAAGGATCTTCCGCGCCCAGCTGTCCAAAGGCATTCATCAGTTCTTTCAGGTGTACCGGCGGCTCAAAAAGGACTTTGGATTTCAGCGTAGGAATCAGGCCGCTTTCCTGTGAGTCCGTCAGTTCACCAACGCCCTCACCGGGCAGGGCCTCAGTAAGCCCCACAACCGCGAACAGTTCCCCTGCGGCAGCCCAATCGGCGGAAATATATTTGGTGCCATTATATTTGCGGATTCCGGTAACCCGCGCCGATACACGTTCCGGTCCATGTCCGTACATTAAGCTGTCCCTGTTCTTCAGAACTCCCTGTAGTGCTTTGAAGTAGGTGATACGCGTGCCTTTTTCGTCGTGGCGGATCTTGTAGACTCTCCCCGTAAAAGGCTGCTCATGATCGTACTCCGTGAAGGTTAACGCGTTCAGAACCTCCAGGAACCCGTCCACCCCTTGATCAAGCAATGCGGAGCCCTGCATACAAGGAAAGATGTCGCCCCGTTTCAACATGTCAGGCAGTGCACTGCGGCAGACGTTGTCAGGCAGAGCTCCTTCCAGATACAATTCCAGCAGCGCGTCATCACGCTCCGCTATAAATGCCCTCAGCTCATCAGTCAACGCCTCCCCCGTAAGCTGCGGCAGCAGGAAGGCATTGCCGCTGAGCTGCTGCCGGATCTCTTCGAGTACACGCTGCGGGTCCGCACCGGCACGGTCGGTTTTGTTAATGAAGAACAGGGTGGGAATGTTATGCTGGCGCAGCAGCTGCCATACGGTTTCCGTATGACTCTCTACACCCTCCACCGCGCTCAGAATGACCACTGCATAATCCAGCACCTGCAGACAGCGCTCCATCTCTGGAGAGAAATCAACATGGCCCGGGGTATCCAGCAGGAAATACCGCGAATCCTTATATACAAATTCCGCCTGATCGGCAAAAACAGTGATTCCGCGCGCTTTTTCAATCTCGTGGGTATCCATGAAGGTATCCTGATGATCCACCCGGCCCCGGCTGCGGATCGTTTCGGTATGGTAGAGCAGCTGCTCAGCGAAGGTCGTCTTGCCGGCATCTACATGTGCAAGCAGTCCGACGGTTATATTGTTCATAAGGTGCTGCTACACTCCTCCACGGATATGCGGAACAACCTCGGACTGATAGAATGCGCTCAGGCGCTCCATTTCAGTTGAACTATAGGAAGGAGCTTCAAGTGTAGCGAGATTATCCGCTACCTGAGTTTCATTCTTGAAGCCCGGAATCACACAGCTGACGGCGGGATGGTCCAGAATCCAGCGCATGGACGCTCTGGCCATATTGCCGCGTCCTTCAGCAATCCACTCCAGCTTGCGGGCCAGTTCCACTCCGGTAACAAACGGAAGTCCGGCGAAGGTCTCACCAACGTTGAATTGCTCGCCGTTCGCGTTGAAGCTGCGGTGGTCGTTCTCCTGGAAGGTACTGGTCTCCTTGAACTTGCCGGTCAGCAGACCGCTGGCCAGCGGCAGACGCACCAAGATCCCTGCGCCGCGGGCAGCCGCACGCGGTAATAACTCCAGCGCCGGCTGCTGGCGGAACAGATTGAAGATCACCTGAAGCGCCTCTACTCCCGGATATTCAAGGCAGAGCAGTCCTTCCTCTATCGTTTCTACACTTACACCGTAGTGGCGGATTTTACCTTCGGCCTTCAATTGGTCAAGGGCCCCGAAGACACTGCCATCCCGCAGAATTTCCATAGGCGGACAGTGAACCTGATACAGATCAATCGCTTCCCTTTCCAGCCGCCGCAGGCTCTGTTCACAATATTCGCTTATTCTGCGCGCAGAGTAATTCTCCGGATCATGAATATCACCGGCACGGCAGAATTTCGTAGCAATATGTATCTCATCCTGCTTGCCTTTGGTTGCCTTGGCCAGCAGCTCTTCCGCATGCCCGGAGCCGTATACATCGGCAGTATCAAAGAAATTAACGCCCTGCTCCATAGCCAGCTGTAAGCCCTTAAGCCCGTCTTCATCCCTGCTGTTGCCCCAGTCCCCCCCGATTGCCCAAGTGCCAAAGCTGACTTCACTTACTGACAAACCTGTATTTCCCAGCTTGCGGTATTTCATCGTAGAACCTCCGTTTATGAGTGTAGTTAGTGTAATAAACCCTATGGAACCGTTAACAACTGACCTTATTATTATGAATGGTTTGCGCGAGAAGGTCCAGTCTCTGTATAGCTATACCGCCCGTGCTTAATCTCAGACTAATCGGACTCAGAATCGCTTATATTACTCGATACTGTGCATTTGGGGCACGATTTAACCAGATAACGGAATCTCTCAGTCCGCTTCATCCTCAAAAGGTGGTTTCCTCACGAAATAGGGTCCTCTCAGTCCGCTTCATACAACACTGGCTTTCTTGACCAAATGCAACATAGAATTGCTTACAATAAAAAAGACCGCCTCCATTATAGCGGAGCACAGCCTTTCACTAAATCCCGGCACAACATTATAGCTCTATCCGGTAGAACGGTCCTCATTTCTCGACTGATAGAAGGCCAGGCCCCATACAAGCAGAACCAAAGGAATGAAGACAAACCAGGGAAGTGTGACGGTATCTCCAATAATGAACGAAATAGCCAGCAGAATGACTACCACGATAATGGAATACAACATCCCTCTGCCAAAAGTTCTCATAATACTCTCCTCCTGTCACTGGATTATATTGTATATTACCCCGGTGACTGAAGTTTAAGCTCCTGGCTCTCCATGACAAAAGCAAACACCGGATAACTCTCCACAGGCTCGAATCCCAGCTTCAATGCCAGCCTGTGTGACGCGGTATTCTCATGTGTGGTTTCCCACAACGGAAGCTGGCCTCTGTCCAGGTAATAACTAATCAGTGACCGTGCGGCTAGCGTTGCGTATCCTTTGCCGCGCTCAGCTTCTGAGTATGTATCCACATCAATGAAATATCTGTTGTTATCGGTGAAGCCGTTATGCTTACAGACAGAGACTGCCTGACCCTCTACCTTCACCACAGCTCCGGTGGTTGTCAGGCTGCTGAAGCGGTTATGTATGTCAGACATATCATCTTCATGCTCCTCCAGAACAGGAAATTGCCTGTAGTCAACGGTCACGCCGCTGCCTGAAGCGTCTTCCGTAACCTTACTCTCAGGCGGATTAAACCTTGCACGATTGAACTCATATACCGATTCCATATGTCTATATACTTGCAGTCCGGCATATCCGGGCTTAAATAATGCCGTCCATGCATCACAATCATCCGTGTATATCTCGAACCAATTCTTTTGCCGCCGCCGGCAATCCGGAATCACTTGGGTCTGCAAAAATGCTGTCAGCTTCATCCTGTTCAGCTCTGTTCTGATATCTCCGGCAGCATACATCCATCTCCCCGTAGCCCATACCACGGCAAGGGATGGTGCAGCTGCATCATCGGCAAATACCCGTCCGGGATAATTCCCCTGCAAGACTGACAATGCGGGAATATGCTGCTTCTTATCGGCAAAAAAAACTTCAGCCGCAGGATAATTCTCAAATTTCAGCTCAATCATCGCATTAAACCTCCAATACAATCCATGTTTCCGTTTACAATAATACTCTATTATGCTATTTGTCGACAATGGTAGCAATTCACTTGTGGATTATCGATATATTTGGCAATTTTTAGTTATACTCGGTATTCTATATCTCTACCATCATCTCAGTTGAAGCGCTGCGCGATTTGGAACTGAAGGAAGGCTCTCCTGTTACCGCAATTATCAAAGCTTCCTCCGTATTGCTGATGGCATAACCGGCTTTCAGCTTACGCCGGGTATGCGCATAGCCTATACACGCCCGCACGCCAAAAAACCTGATCCGGCGATCCTCCGCCGATCAGGTCTTTTAGGTTCAATACCGCAGCACCAGCACAAACCGCATCCCCTGCTCCAGCGGCTCTGCGAAGATGTCGCCGCCCATCTTCACCAGCAGCTGCTTGCAGATGAATAGGCCGAGACCGTTGCCCGGCTTCCCGTCCGCGTTGGAGCCGCGCCAGAAGCTGGTGAAGATATGGGGCAGCTCGCCCAGCAATAGCGGTTCGCCTGAATTCTCAATGACGATGAGCTGGCGGTACTCCTCTTCCCGGAAGGTCATGCTGACCGTACCGCCATCGCCGTATTTTATCGCATTCTCGATAAGATTATTAAGCACTTCAAACAGCCTGTCCAGATCACCCAGCAGCAGCTTATCCTGATAAGGCCCCACCTTCAGCTCTATCTTCAGCAGCTCCAGCCGTTCTTTATGACCCGGGACAACCTTCCTGATCAACTCACTGATGTAGAACTCTCCCGGCACGACCTCCATCTCCTGCAGGGAGGAGACCGAGGCCGTGATAATATCCCCGATCAGCTGCTCCATCTGCTCCGCTTTCCGGCCGATCAGCCTGGCGGCCGCTTGGCGTTTCTCTTCACTGTCATAGAGGCTGCCGTCTAGGGCACTGGCGTACAGCCTGATTGCGGCGACTGGTGTTTTGAGCTCATGTGACAGGGAGGCGACCAGCGTCTGGCGGTCTTTTTCCAGGCGGAGATTGGTCTGCTTCTGGGCATCCAGTGTCTGCCGCAGCAGGTCCAGCCCCCATACGAAACGGCCGAAGAACCGGCTCCGGTGCTCCTTCATGCCTGTATTTAATTGGCCTCTGGATAACTCGTAAGGCAACTCCTGTAAGGTGTGAAACGGCTGCAGGATCTGCCTCCGGATATAGAACAGCAGTGCAGTCACCGCCCCAAGCGCCGCCAGCAGGAACACATTCAGGATCAGGAACACGCTGTGATCCGCACCGGGCAACCGGTATGAGAACCTTAAATACCCTGTCAGCTGCTGCTCCAGATAGACAGGTTTGACCGTGAATTCGTATGAATCCGCTACACCTATTCCGGCAAAAAACCGCTCAACAGCCTGTGCTTCCGCCCCCTGATCTATCCAGCTTAATCCGTTAACGTATGTATAATCTCCCGGAGTAAGTATAATCTCTTCCGGCAGCACCCCGCGCTGCACCTGATCAATAATCCGGTTGATCTCCACCCGGTAAGCTTTGCCGGGCTCCCGTACTTCCCGGTAGGATACATATCCATTCAGAATGGCAATCACGATGAACCCGGCGAGTAATGTCCAGAGAATCAGCCGGTTAAATGCCTTCATATTTGTATCCTACCCCCCAGACGGTTACAATCCGCCTCGGCTCTTTGGGGTTCAGTTCGATTTTGTCCCGCAGCTTATTCATATGTACCGTCAGCGTAGAAGGCTCACTGAAGCTGTCTGCTCCCCATACCTGCTGGAACAGCCACTCTTTGCGCAGAGCCTTTCCCTTGTTATTCATCAGCAGCACCAGCAGCTCATATTCCTTGGCCGTCATCCCGAGCGGCTGCCCGCCTCTATACACCGTCATCGAGGTCCGGTTAACTGTAAGGTCTCCATCAGCCAGCAGCTGCTTATCATCGTTCATCTCATAGCTGCGCCGCAGATGTGCTTTGACCTTGGCTGTCAGCAGGTTGACCGAAAAAGGCTTCTCCAGATAGTCATCTGCACCCAGCTCCAGACCGATAATCTTATTGTCATCCCCATGGCGTGCACTCATAATCAGAATCGGCAAATTGAACTTCTCTCTGGCGAGTCTGCAGACGGCGAAGCCGTCAAGCTCCGGCAGCATAATATCGAGCAGCAACAGCTTGACCGCGTGTACTTCCAGATATGCCAGTCCCTTTTCTCCGGTGTCTGCAATGAATACAGAATAACCCTCCACCTGCAAAAAATCCTTAATCACCTCCGCCAGCTCCGCATTGTCTTCAATGATCAGAATATCCGCCACGGCTATCTCCTCCTGCTGCTTGTTACCAGCCCATCTCCATCAGCCAGCCCGTCAGGCTGCGCTCACGTTCCCTCGAACCCTGCTCCGGCGAATATTTGCCCAGGACATGCTCGCCCTGAATATTTCCGTCCACCATATATAATACCTTATCGCTCTGTGCGGCGACCTTCACATCATGGGTTACAATCATAACGGTTGTTCCCTCACGGTTGATCCGGCACAGCTCATTCATTACTTCCTGGGCTGCTTTTGAGTTGAGCGCACCTGTCGGCTCATCGGCAAACAGCATCGCCGGCTCATTAATCAGCGCCCGGCATATACAGGCCCGCTGCAGCTGTCCCCCGGATACCTCTGTAATGTCATGTGCCGCAGTTTCAATTATATTCAGCTTCCGCATTAGAGCATCGGCGTACTGATTGACATCGCTGCGGCTGCGCCCGCTTCCTTTGCCGGATAGCGCCTGATAGCCCGATAGAATGATATTATCATAAACGGACAGATTGCTCAGCATATGCATCTGCTGAAAGATGAACCCCATCTTATGCAGGCGCAGCCCGGCCATCTCTTTCTCGGAGAGCTGTGAGAGGCTCTGCCCGTCAAACACCACTTCCCCCGCCGTGAGCCGGTCCATCCCGCTGACAGTATAGAGTAGCGTTGATTTGCCCGATCCGGACGGTCCCATTACGGACACGAACTCTCCTTCATGAAGCGTAAGATTAATATTCCGCAGGACATTATTCTGTCCTTTGTTTACAATATAGGTTTTGCATAGATTGGTTACTTCCAGTACGGCTGCCATTTCTGTATTCCTCCTTGGGTAGTTGTTTGCAGTTCGCTAATACTCACTCATTCTTTATTCATATTCCAGATCTGCACGCGCCTGATTTGTCCGCAGCTGGTGTATACCGCCAGCATGACGACAGCAAGCATCAGGAGCGGATAGAAGACATAGACCTGAAGAGGAATGATGACGAGGTCCAGCTTCGTCAGACCGAATATCCTGAAGATGATGCCGAGCAGACGTCCTCCAAGGGTATTCGCTGCGATCACCCCAAGGATTAATGAGGCAGCCATGATAATCAGAATGCGCAGTACCTGCCACAGCCGGATGGCTGAATTCGTGAAGCCGATGCTTTTCATGACCGCAATGCCGTGTACTTCCTTCGTAATCATCAACCTGACGAACAGACTCGTAATAAAGAACGTAATAATGCAGATAATCGCCGTGAGCAGTGCATTGAGGCTGCGCAGCTGGCTCATGAACCCTCCGGTAGTCTCTCCCAGCATTTCCATCCCCGATTTGATGTTGAGTCCGCTGATTTGGCTCTGAATGTCCTTAATAATTTCAGCCTTCTGCTCCTCCGGGGCATGGATATTACCAGAAAACAGGTAAGCTGATATAACCTTCGGGTTGTAATCCCGTGCAATCCAGACGCCATAACCTTCGTTAGAGATACTCTGGAACAGTCCGCTTATCATGAAAGTGCTTTGCTTGCCATCCATTTCAAACTCAATAGTATCCCCTACCTGCTTACCGTACTTCTCGGACATGATGCTCGTTATGGCAATTTCATTCTTAAGTATAGGGGCAGTGCCCTCCAGATATGGAATGGACTCATCCTGATCATTCTTCTGGGCGTTGATGCGCCGGTTATCCTGACCGTCATCTGAGATATATTTGATCAGGAGCGCATAGTTGGCCGTGAGCGAGACATCGAAGCCTTTATCGCGGAAGCTCTGGCTGAGTATCGCCTTTTCCCGCTGGATCTCATCCACAGACTTCTCAGTCATTTCCGTTTTGGTATAGAAATCCGCCCCGACTGTGCCGAAATACTCTAAAAACTTAGGGGTAACGATCGTATTGGTCAGATTAACCGGGATGAGGATGATCGCTGTACTCAGGACAAGAGTCAGGATGAGTGAAGTGTAGCTCTTCAACCGGTTCAGCACATCGCTCAGCGCCAGGAAGAATGCGGTGTGCAGGTAGCGGCTTTTATGTAAATGAATTCTGCGGGAAGCCTTGAAGCGTTCTCCTGTCTGGCCTTGCCGGATGGCGTCAATGGCGGAAGCCTTGTTAATCTTGCGCATACAGAGCAAACAGAACAGCAGAATGAAACCTATAATGGCTACAGTACTGCACGCGGATATAATGATGCTGATACTGCCGCCCGGCAGAATCATATACTGCGAAGTCCTGCCGGACATCAGCCCTGTAAGCGGAAGACTGATTCCAAGTCCGATGATGCCGCCAAGCAAGGACAGCCCCATATATTTCGTTAAATAGAGCTGTTTGATCGCGTGGTTCCTGAAGCCAATCGCCTTCATCACACCGATCTCCTTGTACTCATCCTGCAATGTAGAGACAATCGTGAAGCGCAGGGTAAGAAAGGCAATGAAGATCAGGAACAGGCTAATCGCAAACATCATTGCGGAGATGATCCGGTCTGTCATATAGGACATCGCAACGAGCGACTTGTCGACCTCGAAGTTAATCGGCAGATCCGCACCGGCAAAGGCTCCGGACAGTTCAGTAGGCTCGATACCCGGAACAGCGTTGAAACTCCATAAATTCACGCGGGAATTCTCCGGCAGCGTCTTCTCAATTTCGTTAAAGTCTTCTGTGGAGATTATCAGACGTTTGAGGCCCAGCAGATTCGAACCCATAAATGCATCCTTGAAGTAACCGCTGACGGTAAAAGTTCTCGTAATCCCTTCCAGCTGGAAGCTGATCCGCTCTCCAGTTTGGATGCCGCTAGTCAGCATCAGGTTCGTAGGCAGTCCAATTTCCCCTTGCTGAAGGGTATAGGGCTCATTATCTGCGCCGAAGATCAGGTTCACCTGTTCCGGGATGGCGGACAGTACAAGACTTGTATTGCCGGAAAAGCTGGTACGCCCCTCTGGCATCTTGATTTGCTCCAGTGAAAGACTGATTTGTTTCTCCGTATACGCCGTCTCCACTCTCTTCTCATTCCGAACCCAGTCCTGGACCGCCCCGTTATATTCGGGATTATCCGCCAGTGTGATATTAAGATCGGCCACACGGCTCTTGTCAATAAAGCTGTCGAGGGCACTGGACGTCGAATACATCAGGCTGGAGCTGCTTGCTACGAGCGTTGAAGCCAGAATAATGAGTACCAATAGAACGGTATTCATCACTTTTTTACGCCGCAGATCTTTTTTAAGTATTTTCAGGAACACGATGTTGTTCTCCTTTCGTCAAGCTCTGTCCTGAGTATAGCGGGTCAATTATTAAATAATCCTTAAGTCGCTGCAAAAGAAGTCCGCGCAAAAAAAGAGCTACGGAATGATCCATAGCTCTCTGCTTGCTTCCAGCCTAAACGTCCTGCTCCGAGATCCCCGATTCCGGGTCAAAGGTAAGCATCTTCGTCGCTATTTTATCAATAAAGAACCGGTCATGGCTGACCGTAACTACCGCTCCGGGAAAATGAATGAGTGCCTGCTCCATCACTTGAATACTGGTCAGGTCCAGATGATTGGTAGGCTCATCCAGGATGATCACAGCAGCACCGGAGAGAAGACATTTCGCTAACGCTACTCTGGCCTGCTGGCCGCCGGATAGATGTCCGATCCTTTTACTCAAATCCACTTCAGAGAATTGCAGCATAGACAGGAATTTGTTCACTTTTTTCCGCGGCGCATCGAGTCCCAGACCATACACATTAACCGCATGACTTACTGTATCTTTAGGATCAAGCTCGTCCCACATACGATTGAAATACGCGTAACTGACACCTCGCTCCCAGGTCACAACCCCGGAATCCGGCTCCTCCTGACCCGTCAACACCTTGATTAGCGTCGATTTCCCGCTTCCGTTAGGGCCGACTATGACCATCCGGTCTTCCTTTTGGATGTCGAAGCTAATGTTCTGGAAGATAGTCCGGCCATCATACGTCTGGCCAATTCCCTTCACTTCACCGAGCTTGTCCGGAAAACGCAAATTGCTATAAATATCGGTAATCAGGACATTCACCGGATGCGGCTCCACCCGCTTTTTGATCTCCGTCAGCTTGCGCGACAGGCGGTCTTTGGGAGACTTTTTACGGCCCCGGGTATCAATGGCTTCAGACTCCATAAGCAGAAGTTCTTCTTCCCATTCAAACTGACGGTCGAGCACCTTTTTGCGCATCTTCTTTTTTTGAACATAATCGGTATAATTGCCTTCGTACTCCTGAAAATGATAATTCTCGATCTCTATGGTCCGTGTAACTACCCTGTCAATAAACTGCCGGTCATGTGAGACCAAAAGCATCGCCCCGGTGAAACGGTGCAGCCACTGCTCGAGCCATACGATTCCTTCCATATCCAAAAAGTTGGTAGGTTCATCGAGCAATACGACATCGGGCACCTCAATTAAGACCTTGGCCAGTGCCGCGCGGTTCCGCCACCCTCCTGATAACTCCTCTACAGGCTGATGCCGTGATCTCTCATCAAATCCCAGTTTAGTGAGCACCGTATTAATCTCCACCGAGACATTCCAGCCATCCAAATGATCCATCTGTTCAAAAAGCTCCGCTTGCCGTTCTAACAGGGTATTCATCTGGTTATCATCCGTTACTTGCCCAAGCTGTTCCCCGATCTGATGCAGCTCCTGTTCGATAAGCGTCACCTGCCCGAAGCACAGTTCCAGCTCCTGTTGAACAGATAAGGACCCGGATAGCTCCGAGAATTGGGAAAAGTAACTGATCTTAACCTTCGGGTCCAGCTCCACGTTCCCGGCCGTAGGCTGTTCTTGTCCCATGATCAGCTTGAATACCGTTGATTTACCTGCACCATTGCGTCCGATTAGACCTATGCGTTCACCTTTGCTTACGCGGAAATAGATATCTCTGAAGATCAATGTATCCTCATATTTCTTAGTCACGTTCTCCATACGTATTACACTCAAACCTATCGCCCCTCTGGTTCATAACATCAGAATTCATCTATCCGCACACAGAGGTGATTATAACATTAAATCCGTATTCCCGTTCTCCGATTACACAAAAGGCCGCGATCTGCGGCCTTTTCACTTGAAATTAGAGTTGTTTTTGGGCAAAATCATAAAACGCCACTGCTGCTTCCCAAGCCGGGAAGCCGGCCTGGGCCAGCTTGTCGCTGCCGCCGCCTTTGCCCTGGTATTCGCCGAGATGGGCTTTGAAGAAGGCCCCGCAGGACAGATCCGCAGCACCGCTGCGGGCGAGTACCACCTTATTCTCCACCGCGCTCAGCAACAGAACAGGAAGGTCGGTCAGCGCAGTAAGCTTCACAGCCAGACTCTGCAAATCCTTCAGCGTTCTGGTGTCGGAGATATGCGTAATCACCCGGCTGCCTGGTTCCATGGCGGATAATAGCTCCCGGGCCAGATAGATATCATTCTGTTCCTTAAGCGCAGCCAGTTCAGTCTGCACCAGCTTCTGCTCATGCTCCCATTTCTCAAACCGGTCGATAATTTCGTCCTTACCCGTATTGAACCTGGCTGACAGCTGCCCCAGAATACGTACATTGTCATTGAATTCATCCAGTGCGCGGCTTCCGCATTTGAAGGTAATCCGGGTGTTGCCCTTCTGCTTCTCGGAGCGCAGCAGCTTGATCATGCCGATGGCTCCTGTTGAAGCTACATGCGTCCCCCCGCAGGCGTTGTGTTCGACACCCTCTATCTCAACAATCCGGATATCCTCTGTCACCTTAGGCAGCTTCACAAGCGGCAGCCTGGCCATTTCTTCTGCTGTTACGAAGTAGCTGACAATGCTCCGGTTCAGGTAAATCTGCCGGTTGACCTCCTGTTCAGCCTCCGCCATCTGCGCAGCAGACAGCTCCGGCAGCCCGATGTCAATCGTGGCATAGTCACTTCCTAGATGGAAGCTAAGGGTCATGGCCTGGTACAAATCACGGAAGACCGCCGACAGCAGATGCTGTCCGCTGTGCTGCTGCATATGGTCAAATCTCCGGTTCCAGTCGATTCTGCAGTTAACCTCTGTATGCGCAGGAAGCTGCGCTACCTTATGAAGCACCTCATTATCTTCCAGCACTACATCCAGCACTGGAAGTTCACCTATGTACCCTGTATCACAAGGCTGTCCGCCCCCGTGGGGATAGAAGGCTGTCTCCGCAAGCGTCACATAGATCCCGTCTTCACGTTCTAAGGTTCCGCTTATAGTTGTACTCCATTCATTCAAATAAGCTGATTCATAATACAGCTTCTTAGTCATGGGTAAACTCCTTTCTGTTTGTCGTCTTCAGCGGGCGTGAAGAACCTTTCCATTACGACATAGTCCTTGCCGCCTTTGCTGAACACTTCTTCTGTCGCCTGCATTCCAAATTTCTTGTAGAAGCCCGCTTTGTAGGTTCTTGCGTTGCAATAGATCCGCTGTACCCCTGCCTGCTCTGCCTCTTTCAGTACGGTCTGCAGCAGTCTGCTGCCGTAGCCCAGACCCTGTTCCAGCTCCAGCGTAGCAAACTTGCGGAACTGTGCTTCTGTACCATTAATGAACAGGGATAACACTGACACCAGCTGTTCTCCCAGATACAGCCCGTAATGCACGCCCAGCTCATCATCCGCCAGCTTGATGTAATCCGGCTCACGCTCGGGCCACATCACTTCATGCCTCAGTTTCCATGCTTCTTCTTTCTGTATGATTCTGATCTCCATCTCATCCACTCCATTATATGTACTTAATGCATCGTATCCCATATCTGCTTGCCGATCAATATAACAGTAACTGTTATGAATAGCGGGCGGATGTAAGCCGCTCCATTGCGGATAGCTATTCTGGAGCCGACAATAGCTCCGATCACCATCGGAATGCCCAGGATCAGCCCATGGGTATAGCTGACAGAGCCGAGGGCAATAAACGTAAGCAGACTCGTGATGTTGCTGGCGAAATTCAGCATTTTGGCATTGCCGGCGGCCGTAACAAATTCGAAGCCCATCATCAGAAAAGCAAAGATCAGAAAAGATCCGGTTCCCGGTCCGAAGAAACCATCGTAGAAGCCTATGACCAGTGCCGCGATAATCCCGATCAGCCGTGTTCTGCCATTGCTGCCGGAGAAGGTGGATACGTCTCCCCATGCTTTTTTGAACAAAGTATAGACCGTTATCACTACCAGCATCACAATGACCAGCGGCTTTAGAAACTCTGATGGCACCTGGCGGACGGTAAGTGTACCGGCCACCGCACCTATAATGGACAACGGAATCAGTGTCCGGACCAGCTTGAAATTGATTTTGCCGGAGCGCACGAAAGAGGCCGTACTGGTCAGCGAGCACATGGACCCGGCTAATTTGCTGCTGCCCAGGAGCAGAGGAAGCGGAATCCCTACAGACAGCAGTGCAGGAATTGCAATCAGTCCTCCCCCGCCTACCACAGAGTCAATTAATCCGGCCAAAAAACCGCAAAGCACCAATACTGCCACCATGCCAATCGTCCAATCTTCCATCCTGCGGAAATCCCCCTGCTATGTACTTTACATTTGTTTTCAGTAAACTTCATTCAGCATACACAATTTTGGCGGGATGCACCATAGATTTGTGAAATTGCGCTCGGCTCTGGTTACTTCTGTCACGCCCATCCATGTGAAGCAAACCAGACACCGTCTCTGAATATGCTCCATGCCTCCTGCACAAAAGGGATGATATTCTCCGGAAGATCATCCAGCGGGAACCAGCGTAAATCATCGCATTTATCAGCCTCGGTGTTGCTAATCTCACCACTCCAATGCTCCGCTTTGAAGAAGAAATCAATCCGTTCATTTCCGGAAATCCGGATATGCATCGCTCCGAGCATTTCAAGGTCAGAAGGCGCGATAACAGCTCCGCATTCTTCCCGGACTTCACGGATGGCGGCGGAATGAAGCTCTTCTCCTCCTTCCAGCTTGCCCGCAGGCAGACCGTATTCTCCATCGTGATGCCCTGTATTCGAGCGCCGCAGTAGCAATATCTGCCCATCCTTGATCAGAAATACATGGACTACACTCAACAACCGGAAAGGTTCCATTTATTAATTCCTCCTGTTTGATCAGCCAACCAATTAAAGAGAACGCTAGTTTGCATATTTACAATCGACTATAGCATACCAGGGTGAGCTTTGTCAGACTGAAAGAGTACTGTCAGCTTCATCCAATGCTAAAAAGCGGTGAGGTTGCCCTCACCGCCCGCTTAGCCCCTGCTTCACTTTCAGGAACAAATCATTTATACGTATTCTGCTCATTTTTCTTATAGGTCGTTTTGTCATCCCTCAGGGATTCCTTGCGGATGTCACTCTTCTTCTGTTCCATCTGCTGTGCTTCCTGGCTGGTGACCGGGTCCTGATCAAGCTCCTTGACGGTATTAACCAGGTTCTTATCCGGTGTTGTAAATTCCTCCACTATATTGCCTCCTCTACGTAGTGTGCTGCTCGGTTCGGTTTATTTTGGCAAAGATCGGTATAGAATATACACAGCATGGCAGAAGTAAAAAAGCGGACAAGCCCGAAATAGGCTTATCCGCTTAGCAAAGCAGCTTATTCTATTCTTCCGAATCCACGTTGTGGTAGACCTGCTGCACATCGTCCAGTTCTTCGAGAGCGTCAATCAGCTTCTCGAACTGCGCCTGTGCATCTTCAGGCAGGGCCACATAATTCTGTGGAAGCAGAGTCAGCTCGGCTACGGTGAATTCCGTAATGCCTGCGCCGCGGAAAGCTTCCTGTACAGCGTGGAACTGGTCGGGTTCGGCATATACGATCACTGCTTCATCCTCTTCCAGCACATCACGGACATCCAGGTCTGCTTCAATCAGCAGCTCCATCACTTCATCCGCAGTTTTGCCTTCTACACCGATTACCGCTGTCGGATCGAACATATACGTTACCGAGCCGCTGACACCCATATTGCCGCCGTTCTTGCTGAAGGTGGAGCGTACCAGCGGAGCTGTACGGTTAACGTTATTCGTCAGCGCATCGACCACGATCATCGAACCGCTTGGCCCGAAGCCTTCATAACGAAGCTCCACGTAATTTTCGTCGCCGCTGCCTTTTGCCTTTTCAAGTGCGCGGTCGATAATCGCCTTCGGCACATTGTAAGTTTTGGCCCGTTCCAGAACCACCTTCAGTGCACGGTTGGATTCGGGATCAGGTTCACCCTTCTTAGCAACAACATAGATTTCTACACCGAACTTGGCGTAGACCTTACTTGTATTGGCATCCTTGGATGCTTTCTTTTCCTTAATATTATTCCACTTACGACCCATATCGTTACCGCTCGCTTTCCAACATTTGATTAAAAACAGTCCTGTACATTATACCTCTGTTCGATATATCCCGTAAAGGGCCGTCCGGCTCCATTCATAAATCCAGTAAAGACAGCATCCGCTCCGTCCCCGCAGCCTGAATAAGCATCGGCAGACGCGGGCCTTCATCCGCACTCAGAACCAGCTGATAGATAATGGTGAACAGCCTTTTTTGCTGAGTCCGCATTGTTTTTTTGTCCTCATGATGACAGATGGCGTAGATTTGGGTCATTCTCTGCGTTTCATCCAGCTCACAGTTTCTTAGCAGACTGCAAAGGGTGCGCAGCCATTTCAGCTCTGCCGCGTCCAGTGTATGATAATAGGCTAAGTCCGGCGAAGAATTGACCGTAATCAGCTTGTGCGGCATCCAGTTTCTGATCCAGTGCTCCGCCCGGTCCGCCGTCAGCAGCAGCTGATGCTCATCTGCCTTCTCCCCATTCTTGGTGAGAATATCCCGGAGCAGTTCCCGGTCGAAGTTGATTAATGGCAGCAGACTGGACACCTGACTGAAGCTCGGGGACGTTCCGGTAGAGCCGCTAAGCAACGATAACTCCAGCGCATCCGCAAGATCACCCGTTAATGTTCCGGCATGAACTCCAGCAGCATATCGCTCGAACTCCGCATAATTGCGCAGCACATCCTCATCCAGTCCAATATGAAAAGCCGCATTCGGCTGGTATTTGGCGAACAGGAACAGGATATTCTCCGGGGCATATATGTTCAGCAGATCATCGGGTGTGTAATTATGCCCGGAAGAGCTGGACATTTTGGCGTAGCTGCCTTTAATGCTGATAAATTCATAAGGCACATACATCGGCGGCGGGTTCCCGAAGATTCGCTCCGAGATCACTGCGGCCACATTATAGCTTCCGGTTTCAGACGAGTGATCACGTCCTCCAGGCTCAAACACCACCTGCTCCATGTTCCAGCGCATCGGCCAGTCGATTTTCCAGTGCAGCTTCAGGTTGTCAGCCTCAGGAACACATATGGTATCGGCATGACCGCACTTACAGCTGTACACCACGGTCTCTGCGCTGTCATCGAAGCTGTGAATCGTTGTCACATCTTTTCCGCACCGTCCGCAGTATACGTTCACCGGATAAAAAGCTGCCCGCTCTTCCGCAGAGCTCTCGCCAGTTTTGAACGACATCAGAATATCGTAGATCTCTTCCCGGTGGCGCAGGGCATGCAGGATTGCCGGATTATATCGGTGTGACTGGTATTCCCGGCTCTGATAGATGAATTCAGGCTCGATCTCAAATGCCTGCAGCGCCTGCTCAAACTCCGCCTCGAAATGTGCCGCGTACGAAGTATGGCAGCCATGCGGACAGGGAACCTGCGAATATGGCAGCCCTATATATTGTCCGAACGCAGGGTCCACAAGCTTCGGCACCTTCCGGAACCGGTCAAAGTCATCCCACGAGAAAATGAACCGTACCTCCTTCCCCGCCCGCCGCAGCGCTTTGGCTACAAACGAAGTGGTCACAATCTCGCGGAAATTTCCGATATGGACCGATCCGGACGGACTGATCCCCGATGCACATACAAAAGTCTGCCGCTCCGGATGGTTTTCTATTAACTGGCCTGCAATTTTTTCTGCCCAATGCATTGGCAAATCACCTCTACTGTTAGTATGGAGTTCATGTGGAGCCTGTTTGACTTGGCACGACGCCCGGCCGCCCGGGAACGCAAAAAAGCTCCCGCCCTCAAGATTGTTATCTTGAGGACGAGAGCTTGAATAAGCTTCGTGGTACCACCTCTGTTCGCGGACATGTTGCCAGGCCCGCCTCTTCGGGTACGGCCATTACGCTTATACCCTATCTCTGTAACGGGAGATCCCGGCATAGTATCCTTGGGCGCCGTGCCCAATTCCGTATGCAGCTCAGAGACTTTTTTCAGATCAGACGCTTCGCTGCCCCCTTTCACCACTCTGGAGCTCTCTGTGAACGTTGCCGCCTGCCTACTCTTCTCTTCATCGCTTGTGTGTATGTAAGTAATTATTTGCAAGTGTACTGCGGGAGCTGGGTTCTGTCAATAACAAAGCATTAACTGGGAACAGTCCCCCCCTTGGGAGATACCGGTGTGGAAGCTGTTAGGGTACCTCCTCGCACGATAAGCAAGTGGAAAAACGTATCTTAATTTCCCCATTTCTGAAGGAATAGTGAAAGCAAGTGGATAAATGACATCTAATACTATTGATTTTTGCTGCTCTGGGTGAAAGATGATCATTTAAGTGTTGTTTTTCCAACTGCTACCTTGACAGGGACCATTTGTTCATCAGCAAGTGGATTAAATCCAACTAATTCCGGGTCCTCATCCCGGCGCGTGGTGCTTGGCCCAAGGTGGTGGTCAACCCCCCATCCAATCAGGTCCTGGCGAAGCATATATCTTATATCTCCCCTCAAAAAAGAGAGCAGGTCACCCCTTCGTACAACCCCGCTCTCTATGCAGCATATACCTTCTACACCCAAACCTCATCCGCCGTCTCAATCACCAGCCGCAGCTTGTCCCACTGTTCTTCTTCCGTCAGGATATTCCCTTCCTCGGAGGAGGCGAAGCCGCATTGGGTGCTGAGACAAAGCTGATTAATATCCACGTATTGTGATGCTTCGGCGATCCGGGCTTTGAGCTGCTCTTTGTTCTCCAGGCCGCCATGCTTCGTGGTCACCAGCCCCAGCACAACAAATTGGTTACGAATAAAGCGCAGCGGTTCGAAATCACCGGAACGTTCATTGTCATACTCCAGGAAGAACGCGTCCACTTCGGCGCCAGCGAACAGCTCTTCGGCAACTGGCCCGTACCCCCCGGCAGCAAACCAGGTCGAGCGGAGATTACCTCTGCACACATGCAGCGCAATCGTCATATCCGCAGGGCGCGCAGCGATGCTCTCATTAATCAGCCGGACATAGTCCTTCGCCAGCTGGTCGGGATCGACGCCTCTGCTGCGCAGATGCGCCCGGTGTTTGCCGCTGCAGAGTGTACCCCACGTGGTATCATCCAGCTGCAGATACCGGCAGCCGGCATCATAGAAGGCCTGTATCGCATCCCGGTACACCCCGATGATATCTCCATACAGCGTTGCGGCATCCGAGTAGACCTCGTTTCCGTTATAATCCTGCACGAAATGAAACAGCGCCGGTGAGGGAATCGTCATTTTGGCAAGCGTGTCTCCGGCCATCTGCTGCAAACTGCTGAAATCTGCCACCATAGGATGGTCGCCGAATGCGATTTTCCCGGTAATCTTGAAGCTCTCGGCCCGGTTCACCGGTTCCTTGGAGCTGCCGGGCGGCCCGAGCGTGATCTTCTGCGTCCCCTGTACCCCGAAGAAGAAATCAAGATGCCACCAGGAGCGGCGGAACTCGCCATCGGTTACGGCATGCAGCCCCAGGGATTTCTGCTGCTGGAGCAGCTTGGCAATCTCTATGTTCTCAACCTCACGCAGTTCCCCGGCGGTCATGGTACCTTGGGCATGCAGGCTGCGCGCTGCTTTGAGCGCTTCTGGCCGCAGGAAGCTTCCGACAATGTCATAGCGAAAGGGCGGTGCATTTCTTGTCGATCCGATAACTGGACTACTCATACGTCCCTCCTGCTGTTAAAGTAAGAATGATTCAAGCTCGAAATAATTATCCGACACCAGATCATTCAGAATGTTAATATACCCCGACATAATCTCGCTCGGTTTACGGTCCTTGTGGGCAATCCAGCCGACAGAGAACACCTCTTTGCTGTCAAAAGGAATAGTGACCAGTCCCGCATCATTCAGCTCAGAGGCCATTATTCCTGTGCCTACCGTATACGAATCACTTCCGAGCAGCAGATGAGTCAGTGTGGCGCGGTCGGTAACTTTAATATTCTTCTCAATTTGTGTGAAGCTAAGCATTTCCTCCGAGAAGTGCAGTGAATTGTTATCCCCCTGCTCAAAAGTAATATAAGGAAACGCAAGAATATCATCAATAGTGATTCTTTCTTTGCCGGCCAGCACATGTCCTGCCCGCACATATACATGCGGATTCGTATTGAATAGCGGTGTAAACTTCAGGTTACCGTCGCTGAACAGCTTGTTCATTACCTTATAGTTACTCTCATTGATATACAGAATACCAATATCGCTGCGCAGGGTACGAACATCCTCAATAATCTCATAGGTCTGTGTCTCCCGCAGGCTGAAATTGTATTCCGCTATCTTGCTCTCCTTCATCAGTTTCACAAATGCGTCCGTAACAAAAGCATAGTGCTGCGTTGATACCGAAAAGTAGATCGGACTGCGTTTCTTGCCGGTATAGCGGTTCTCCATAAACTCCGTTTGTTCAATAATCTGCCGGGCATAGCCCAGAAACTCCATGCCTTCCGCCGAGATGCTGATCCCCCGGTTGTTGCGTTCGAAGATTGTAATGCCAAGCTCGCTCTCCAGCTCCTTGATAGCATTCGAGAGGCTGGGCTGTGACACAAATAGCCTTTTGGCCGCTTCGTTCATAGAGCCGCTGTTCGCAATCTCAATTGCGTAGCGGAGCTGCTGCAATGTCAAACCTGTTCCCCCTCTGATCAAGGAATTCACCTATGCTACAAATAAGAATTTAATAGTTATCCTATCACACCTTGCCGCGCCCAATCTACTAGGGATTATGCAGCGTGAAAAGCTAAGTTATTGGGTCCGCTTCTTGCCTGCATCGATTTTGGACGGATCCAGTCCTTCCCAGATATTCTTGATATCCGCCTGCTCGGGATTCTCAAACACCAGGAATGCCGTAGGCAGATAACGCTCCCCGTATTGTGAAGAAGGCTTGTTAAGAATCTCGTTGTCCTTCACCAGTACAGTGGATGATCCCCCGTCCAGATTGGCTGCGATCACAGCACCCTGCTTTAGCATAATCTGCTGCACATCATACAGGTTCGCCCCGATGCTGTAGCCCGGCTGCCGCCCGTCGATGACCACGAAGATCAGTGCACCGTCCGCCCGCTGGCCCATAGCCGTTCTTGGGGCGATCCCCCAGCCTTCAGCGGCATTCTTGATCTGGCCTTTGCCATTCACGATAATCCGCGGCTGAAAAGTAACCGCCTCCTGCACACCCATCTTGCTCAGCTCATCTAACGTATAGTTTCCGGCAATCATTTTGCCTTCTTTATCGAGGCCGACAATCTGTGTAGACTTCTTGCCGCCAAGTCCGTTATAGTACAGCTTCCCTTGCGAGACGACCAGTCCGATCGGCTTGAAGCCATTACCTTTCCAGTTCGGGTCGGCGAAGCCTCCACCGTTCACCCCGGCGATTGCCCCTGTCCGCGCCACCATACTGGATACCTTTTCCCCTGAACCGATCTTATTAGGTACACCGAGGCGAACCTTCTTCGGATCGTTAACAATCATCACATAACCTGCGTACCCGCTGCCAGTAACCTTTTCAATCTCGACCAGCGGTTTATCCTCCGGGACCACGGGCTCCGGCTCAATCACATGGGTGTCTACCTCATTGCCCATCTCCTGAAACCGCTCTGTATATTCGCTGACGCGGTTCTTAAGCTCATCTTCGCCAATAATATATTTGGCCATATACCGGTGTTGAGTCGTAATCAGTGTATCGGCGATCAGATAGCGGGTGTTCTGGGCAGACGGTGCAAGGTAGAGCCAGCCTCCGGCTATAATTAGCAGGATGAGGCAGAACATAAATACTCTGAAGACTGTACGGAAAAAGCCCCTTTTCTTGCGCTTACGGGCCGGTTTTTTCTTCTTGCGGACAGTGGAACGTTGCGGTAATGATGAAGAATTCACTTCTAGATATCCTCCCTAAACAAACCTTTTGTTGTATACTTCTATAAACTCACATATCTCATAATAGACCAATATAGAAGTTTAAAAGTTTCAGTTTGGTCAATTCTCTGCCCATTATCTGTTATTTTCTAACTCATCCATGTGGCTACTGACATTCCGTTGTCAGTAGCATTTTTGTATAATTGCTGAAAGAGATTACAGAGGAGAACTTACTATGCAAACTAATAACAATCCATTTATTTTTGAAACACCTCTCATTGAAGGTGTGATTTGCAGACGGCGTAACCGGTTCATTATGGAAGTCGAGGTTGACGGAGTCATTTATGATTGCCATTGTCCCACGACAGGCCGTATTGGTGACATCATTTTGCGTGATGTTCCTTGCCTGCTTTCACTAAGCAATAATTTATCAAGAAAGACCCTTTATACAGTGGAGGCCATATCAGTTGATTTACCATCCAATGCCACTAAATCATGGATAGGAATCAATCAGAATGCAGCAAATAGATATGTAGAGCATTTTATTAAAAGCGGCCAGCTTTCTGGTATGGTGAATAATGGTGAAGCAATAAAAAGAGAACAAAAAGTCGGCAACTCCAAACTTGATTTTCTTGTAGGAAATACTTACATTGAGGTCAAAACACCCCTTACGCGATTACAGGTCGAGGTTAAGGATCATATCGAAACTAAGGAAGGAAGCAGCTTCACTTCCTTTGAAAGATTCATAAAACATATTGGGGAACTGGCCCATAGTTTAAATAAAAATGACAAAGCAATCCTGTTGGTATGTTTCATCTATGATAGTTCTAAATATATGGGCTCATCGGGCGGGAAGTATAGCAGCTATATCCGGAATTCCGTGCAATCATCAATAAACCAAGGGGTTGAAGTGTGGCAGGTTAATTTCAAAATAACCCCTACTGAAGTAAATCTCATACGTTATTTTGAAACCACGAAAGATATGATCAAGGGTTGAATTCTATACAAGGGAGTGCAGCTTCCATTGAATAAAACAGAGCGTCTTTTATCGATTGTGATGGAACTACAGCGAAGCAAATTGCATACGGCTGATGAATTAGCAGCGGTCTTAGGTGTTAGTGTAAGAACGATCTATCGTGATATGCAGGCTCTGAGTGAAGCGGGAGTTCCCATCATCGGTGAGACAGGATTAGGATACTCCTTAATGGAAGGCTATTTTCTTCCACCCATCAGTTTTACCACAGAAGAGGCAGTATCACTTCTTCTTGGAGCTGAATTCATAGAGAAACGTTTTAATCCGACTTATCGCAATAGTGCCCGTTCTTCCCGAAGAAAAATAGAAGCCATTCTTTCCCGGCCCATGCGTGAAGAGACAACCCGAATACAAGGGAGCATCCGGTTGCTTCAAAGGGATGAAAAGGTCAAAATGGCCCGGGAGAAAGTAAACTTGGGAATCATTCGTGAAGCCATGCTGGAGGGCAAGAAACTTCGTTTAACCTATCACAAGCGGGTGGCTGAAGCTGGTGGGAACCGGGTAAATGTGCGAACTGTATCGCCATACGGATTGGCACATGATGAGCAGAATGGCTGGCTGTTACTTGCTTTCTGCGACCTAAGGGAGGATATCCGCCATTTTCGGGTCTCCCGGATCAGTGACCTTACCGTGACTGAGGATACGTTTCAGACTCCCGATAACTTCAACCTTGAGTCCTACCGGCCGAAGGATACCCGCAGCATACGGGTCTGTGCCATTTTTAATCCAGACATCACAGATAGAGTTGAAGAAGCTAATAACTATTATATGGAGACTGCCGAATCTAAAGAGGACGGTTACCATGTCACTTTTCGTGTCCACGAGCCGGAAGAATTGCTGAGCTGGATGCTTGGATGGGGGGCAGATGTAGTAGTCACTGAACCTGAATCCTTCAAAAACCGGATAAGAGAAGAAATCGGAAAAATGAAAGAACGCTACTGACATGCTGTTGGCAGTAGGGGGCTTGTATAATCAAGACATACGAATAGTACATTGAAGATTTGCAAATGCTGATTTTGAGGCGATGGCGAGTCAGATGATTATTCTAATAACATAAACAGGAGGACATTATTATGTCAGCAATTGGACCCGACTTCATTTCAATTCAGGTGAGCAATCTTGAAGGCTCTGCGGAATTCTATCAAAACTATCTCGGACTGGTACGCTCTCAAGCAGGACCACCTCATGCTGTAGTCTTTGATACCAAGCCTATAGCATTTGCTCTTCGTGACCTAATGCCTGGAACAGAACTCGGTGCAGGGACTCAACCTGGACTTGGTGTCGCTCTGTGGCTTCATGCCCCTGATACGCAAGACATCCACGACAAGCTTATTGCAGCAGGCGTAACAATTACATCCGCACCAATAGACGGACCCTTCGGGCGAACCTTTTCATTTGCCGACCCGGACGGTTATCAGGTTACTCTTCACAGTAAAGGCTAATACGCAAAAGTATTCAGCTTAATAACTAGTGATAGGCTCCCCATATGGTAGACAGGTGAGATCATACAACCTGTTACTGTCAGGGGAGCTTTTTCATGCCGGCGAATGGTCAAGCTAAGTGGAACACCTTGTACGGCAAGGCTATTTCTCCAACTCATAGCGGGCCGCGATAATGCCCGACTTGAGCGTTCGGCTGGACAGCAGCTTGAGCCTGATTTTCTCACCGTCATCGTGGAATGCTGATTTCCCACTGCCCAAAATGACCGGACAAATCGTCAGCAGGAATTCGTCTATCAGACCGAGCTCAAGCAACGTCTTCGCCGCCCCCGGGCTGCCGAAGATAACGAGATTGTTGCCAGGCTGTCCCTTGAGCGCCTTGATTTCCTCTGCGATATTATCCTTGATCAGCATCGTATTGTTCCATTCCACAATGTCCATCGAGCCGGAAATAACGATCTTCTTAACATCCTGCAGCCATTTGGCATGCTCCGTATCGTGCCTCGACGCATTCGGATCGTCCAGCACCGAGGGCCAGTAGCTCTCCATCATCCGATATGTCGTGCGTCCGTATACGGGAGAGCCGACCTCGGTTACGACCTCCTCAGCGTATTTCTCTAATTCCTCGTTATACGGAATCCAATCTAGTCCTCCATTCGAATCCGATGCATACCCGTCCAGTGACACATGCATGAACAATACGAGTTTTCTCATGTTTGCTTCTCCTCCGATTTCGAATTCTCTTCAAAGATAATAATATTGTGCAAATCCGTTCGTTCTGAGCATATCACGCCTTCCGGACAGCGGGCGAGTAAAATACGTCAGCATGCATATGCTGAATTTCGGCCCAGTTGCGGGGATTGGTCGTATCTGGTGCACCGTGCTCCAGAATGTCCTGATATAGGGCAGTTTTTTGTTCCAGATGGGCTATATGCCGTTTGGCTTCTTCAAGCTTAATGAGCGCTGCTTCTTTATGCTTCATTATGAGTTCACTGCGTTGCGGTAGGGTCGAATCTCCTTCGAGACAGAGACCGATGTATATTTTGATAACTTCAATCGTCATCCCGGATTGCTTGAGACATCTGACGCCATGCAGCCAGTTGATCGATTCTTCATCGAACAGCCGGATATTATTCTGGTTTCGCTGTACGCTGGGCACCAGCCCTTTATCGGTGTAAAAGCGTACAGCATGCTCAGTGAGTCCAGTAATCTGGGCGGCTTCTTTGACCGTATGCATGTGTGATCCTCCTTGAAAAAAATGATAAGACCGCTTGACTTCGTGTTACACGAAGGCGATAGGCTTATTGTAATGCAACTCGGATGGAAGTGGAACCCCCGCTGCAGTATCCTTCTTCCGGATACACACCGTTTGCTGTTACACATCTGAATACTTGGAGGAATTATAATGCTAAACGTAACCTTAAACAATGGTGTGAAAATGCCGATCATCGGTTTTGGTGTCTACCAAATCCCGGATGCTGGAGAATGCGAGAACGCCGTATATGAAGCTCTGATGGCTGGATACCGCCTCATTGACACAGCGGCTGGTTACCTCAACGAGGAAGCGGTCGGACGCGCAATCAAGCGTAGCGGCGTGAAGCGTGAGGAGCTGTTCATCACGACCAAGCTTTGGGTTCAGGATGCCGGCTATGAGAGTGCCAAGCTGGCGTTCGCCAAATCCTTGAATAAGCTGCAGCTGGACTATCTCGATCTATACCTTATTCACCAGCCGTTCGGGGATTACTACGGCGCTTGGCGTGCGATGGAAGAATTGTACCGTGAGAACAAGATCAGGGCGATCGGTGTCAGCAACTTCCTGCCCGACCGTCTGATGGACCTCATTGTGCATAACGAAATCGTACCCGCTGTCAACCAGATCGAAACGCACCCGTTCTACCAGCAGGCCGAGAGCGCTGCTTTTATGAAAGATCAGGGCGTGCAGCACCAGTCGTGGGCGCCGTTCGCTGAAGGACTGGGCAACATGTTCGGCAACGAAGTACTGGCTTCAATTGCTGAAAAGCACAACAAGTCCGTCGCCCAGGTCGTGCTGCGCTGGCTTGTTCAGCGTGGTATCGTTGTGATTCCAAAATCAGTGAGAAAAGAGCGGATCGCGGAAAACTTCAATATTTTCGATTTTGAGTTGAGCGCGGATGACATCGGACAAATTACCGCCCTCGATACGCGGGATAGCCTCTTCTTATCCTATCACGATCCGAAGTTCGTCAAGATGCTGGGCACCTTGAGAGTCGATCTGTAAACCTTGATCATACCGTAAGCTCATCACATCTTTATCTTTATCTATGAAAAAGGGACAGGGCGGCCGCACGGCCACTGTCCTTTTTTCATTATTTTCTTAGTCTGCAACTCCAGCCAATCACCGGTGTCTGCCTACACCGCCTCCTCCACTTGCACTGCCGCCTCCGCCGGAATTATTATCGTCATCGTCATCATAGGAAGAATAACGCCCCGCTCCACCACCATTGGTAGAACCGCCATCCCCCTCATTTTCATCCTCGTAAGAGGAATAGCGCCCTACTCCGCCTCCGCTTGATGAACCGCCGCCTCCCTCATTGCTACCCCAGAAGCTTCTCTGCGAACTGCTGTGATTCAAGGCTTCGTTCCGATGCCGCTCATGACGGCGGTGCCGCCTCTGTCTCATTGTAGAACCTGAGCCGAACCTGGTAACGAGGCGGTTCATATTCTGCTGGTTGAACGGATTAAGCCTTGATCCGAAACGGGCAATTAAACGGTTGCGGCCGGAAGCAGCAAGACTGAATAGAGCAATGATTATCAGATACACTCCCATAATCTTTAATCCTGTAGATGCGCTGACAGGTTTCGGTTTACCGTTAATGTTCGATTTTACAGGTGATTTGGTTGCTGCTGCAGCGGATGATTTGGTACCCGCCGCCGCAGCCTCCTGGCTGGCATCTGCTCTGGCCAGGAAGAAGCTATAGAACGCGTTCGCCGTCCCGGTTGCCCCGCCTGCATAATCTTTTGCGGCAAATCCGGGTTCAAGCACCGTGTCCAGTATTCCGCCAATGCGTTCATTGGTCAAGACTCCATCGATTGCCTTGCCCTGTAATACATGATAATTATCTCCGCCGATATCGAGCACCAGCATCACATCTTTAGGCCCTGCGGCTACACCGGCGAACTTTGCGTACGTATAATCCTGCAGGCTTTTATCACCGGAATTCTTGATTGTCACTACATAGATCCCGCTTCCGGTCGTTGCCGCATAACGGTTGCTGGACTGGTTCAGATAATCCTTCGTTACCTGCTTGAAGACCCCGGCATTATCCGATACATAGTTTTTGGTGCTGACAGTTTCCGAATAGATTCCGCCAAGACTCTGAATTAACGCACCATAAGTTTTGCGCGCGCCAGCACTGTAATCCTTCTTGGCAAAATCCGGCTCCAGCGACTCCGAGAGAATCCGGGATAACACATTGTCGTTCAGCGTATCCTCCAGGCCTTTGCCCGGAACCGCCCAGTAATCATCATCCTGGGTGGAGAGCAGCAGCAGGACTCCGTTATTCTTATCTGCCGAACCGACTCCCCATGCATTGAACAGCGAGGTCGCATACTCTTCCATCGGTGTTCCGTTCGTAGTATTCACCGTCACCAGCACAACTTGAGCACCAGTCTGCTGATGCAGCTTCACGCCGTAATTGACCATATAATTCTCTGTCTTCTGATCGATTACGCCCGCGAAGTCATTCACATAAAAGGACTCCGAATGAGCGGGAACAGCTGCCTCCATCCGGCTTGGCGCCAGCGGCAGCAGAAGCAGGATCATAAGGATGACGGTAAACGCTGCTAGTATACTTTTACGATTCATTCGTACCCCTCCGCTAGTTATATCTCTTCTATACTATATCGGTTACGCACATTATGGTATATAGTTCCATTCCGGTTGTACTTATGTATGAAGCAAAAAAATGGCAGGCCAGCCCGCAAAAGGGGAGGCGCTGCCGTTGTATTTGTGCTGTCTCTAGTCAGACTATTACAGATATAAGAATTGAAAAGAACAGATTACCGGTGTCTGCCTACACCACCGCCGCCACTTGCGTTGCCGCCTCCGCCGGAATTGCCGCCCCCAGAAGAACCAGAGGAGTGGCGGCCCACTCCGCTGCTGCTGGAAGATCCCGAGGAATGACGGCCTGAGCCGCCTCCGCTTGACGAGCCTCCGCCTCCATGATTCGTTTCTCTACTGGAGGAGGAAGAGCGGCCCGAGCCCCCGCCGTTTGTTGAACCTCCGCCTCCCGAATTACTGCCCCAGAAGCTGCTCCGTGATTCATTACGGGACGATGAGCTGCGGGGTTGAGGCCGCTGGTTATAGCTTCTTTGGTTATGGCTTCTTTGGGTATAGCTTCTTTGGGTATAGCTCCTACGCCTGATGCCATAATCCTGCTGCCCCGTCCAAACACCATAGCGCTGTATATTGCCGGGGTGATGCGGGTTAATTCCGATTCCGTACCGGGCAATATTCCGGTTGCGGCGCGAGGCGGATACGCTGAAGCCCAACACCAATATTAGAAAACAAAGAATAATAGCACTCCCGTCTAAATGGTCAACCGGATCTTTGTCTAGCGGATCATAGCTGGAGGCTGGATACGTGCGCACCTGCACTTTCGAAGGGTTGTCCGCTGCCGGCAACGTGTTTACCTCCGCAGACTCAGCGCTTTGAACTGCAGACTGTTGGCTATGATCCGCTCTAGCCAGGAAAAAGTTGTAGAAGGCATTCGCCGTAGCGGTTGCCCCGCCGGCGTAATCTTTTGCCGCAAATTTCGGTTCAAGCGCAGTATCCAGAATCCCGCCGATCATATCATTAGTCAACAGATTGTCGATATCCTTACCCTGAAGGACATGATAATTATCTCCGCCGATATCGAGCACCAGCATTACATCCCTAGGTCCAGCTGCTACGCCGGCGAACTTCGCATACGTATAATCCTGCAGGCTAGTATCACCGGAATTCTTGACAGTCACTACATAGATCCCGCTTCCGGTCGTTGCCGCATAGCGGTTACTGGACTGGTTGAGATAATCCTTCGTTACCTGCTTGAAGACTCCGGCATTGTCTGCGACATAGTTCTTGGAGCCGACCTGCTCCGAATAGATTCCGCCAAGCTCCTGAATTAATGATCCATAGGTTTTGCGCGCACCAGCGCTATAGTTCTTCGCCGCGAAATCCGGCTCCAGTGACTCCGAGAGAATCTGAGATAACACGTTGTCGTTCAGTGTATCCTCCAGACCTTTGCCCGGTACCGCCCAGTAATCATCATCCTGGGTGGAGAGCAGCAGCAGGACTCCGTTGTTCTTATCCGCCGAGCCGACTCCCCATGCATTGAACAGCGAAGTCGCGTAATCTTCCATCGATGTTCCGCCTGTAGAATCCACTGTTACCAGTACAACCTGTGCACCGGTCTGCTGATGCAGCTTCACGCCATAATTGACCATATAATTCTCTGTTTTCTGATCAATGACTTCCGCGAAGTCATTCACATAAAAGGACTCCGAATGTGCCCGAACAGCCGCCTCCGTGCGGCTTGGCGCCAGCGGCAGCAGTAGCAGGATCATCAGGATAGCGATAAGCGCAGTTTTTAAAGTTTTCCCATACATTAATACCCCTCCGGCTACTCATATCTCTACTCTACTATATCGGTTAAGCACACAATGGGATATAGTTCCATTCCCTTTATACTTATGTCCGAATCTAGTAAATATTCAAAAGAGACTGCCCGGAGGTTACTCGTTGTTAAATCTGTCCGGATGCGATCCAAAACGCTGGTTGTTGTTCAGCGCATTAATGCGGCTGATTTCATCCTCTGACAGCTCGAAATCAAAGATATCGGCATTCGCGATAATCCGCTCTTCCTTGACCGACTTAGGAATAGTCACGATACCGTTCTGCAGATCCCAGCGCAGGATGACCTGAGGCAGCGTTTTGTTATGGCGTGCCGCAATGTCAGCAATCACCGCATTGTCCAGCAGATGGCCTTGGGCCAGCGGAGCCCACGCTTCAATCTGGATGCCCTGCGCCCGGCAAAACTCACGAAGCTCAAGCTGGCTAAGCAGCGGATGAAGCTCGACCTGGTTAACCATTGGCTTCACGTTAGCTTCAGTTAAAAGATCTTCCAAATGATCTATCTGGAAGTTCGAGACACCGATCGCCCGGACTTTGCCATCCGCATACAGCTTCTCAAGTGCACGCCAGGTGTCTTTATATTTGGCTCGGATCGGCCAATGCACCAGATACAGATCTACATAGTCCAATCCCAGTTTGCTGAGACTCAGGTCAAATGCCGCCAGCGTAGAATCATACCCCTGATCGTTATTCCATACCTTGGTGGTGATGAACAGCTCTTCGCGGGCAACCCCGGATTCACGGATCGCCTGGCCGACTCCCTCTTCATTACCATACACAGTTGCTGTATCAATGCTTCTGTATCCGGCCTTAATTGCTGCTTTGACAGAATCCACAACCTCTTGACCTTCCTGGACCTTGAACACTCCCAGACCAAACCAAGGCATTTCTACACCGTTAGCTAACTTCGTTGCCGATTTTAGATTCATCATTATAAGAATACCACCCATCTATATAATTTGGATTGTTGCTAGAACAATGAGGCAGGGATCAGCTTGCGGCCCCCCTTAATCAGGGTTGAATCCAGTGCATCTCCTTTATCACCGCCAAAATACAGCTGCCAGTACACGCCGAAGCGGATGCTGACATCATTCTTCACCAGCTCCGGCGGCGTAACGATCAGCCACTGGAACTTCAGCGCCTTGGAAATCTCGAATACCGGATCAAGCACGTTATTGGAGACCATTTCACCGAACGGATTATCGTACAGGAAGACCGTCCAGCCTTTATTCTCACGGTTGACGCGCTTGTGGGTCATAATCATCATCGCCACCAGCAGCTGAACCGACTGGCGTTGACCGCCGCTGCCGACGGCCTCATCCAGCGCCCCGCGGTTAATGACCTCCCAATCCGAGTAATGGTACTCTTCCGGTGCTGCGTAGAGGAAATAATTCTCGGTCACCGGTTTATATACCTGGAGCACCGGGAAGCGGTTCTGCAGCGCGGCATACACCATCCGCCCGTCATTAATCAGCTCTCTGACTGCGGAAGCCGGAACCTGTTCGATCTTCGGGAACTTCTCCAGCAGGCTGCTGATGCAGCGGTTGAAATACTCACTGACCAGCGGTTCGATGTCATCTGTCGTTCTCGGAACGGTAATATTCTTGTAATTCAGCCGGACCAGCGGGAAGGCATGCCCGTTCTCATTATGAATAATCATCCGGCGTTCCATCCGCTTGAGAATGTCGGTAATCTGCACGACCCGCTTCGCGGCACGTCCTACCCACAGCTTGCGCGACAGCTCCATATCTTCCTTGTCACTGCGGATACTTTCAATCTGATCACGTGAGCTCTGGAGCATGGAGTCCAGTACCTGCAGTGCAATCGAGAAATCATCCCAGTGAACCGTGTTCAGGCGATCCTGAATTTTGGTCTCCAGCTCTGCGTTCCAGCCGGACTTGGCCAGTCTGCCGCTGAGTGTTGTCTTCTCTTCTTTGACTTTGCGCGAGATCTCCGCACGCTGGCTGCGACTCTCCTTGCTGCGCAGGAGCCAATCTGCAACCAGCTGCTCACAGTTCTCCCGCACATCCAGCTGCACGTCTTCGGGCACATCCCGCAGCTGTACGCGGCTCTCGACATGGGTATCCATGACCTTGCTCTGATTGGAGAGTGTCTGCAGCCATATATCCATAGAGGCAAGCGCCTGCTTGCTTGTATTCAGCAAATACTCATTCTCTCGGAAGCGCGCACTGAGCTCTTCTTCCTTCTGCGCCAGCGGCTCATGCCAGAGCTCTACAGCACGCTCGTGCTTCTCCTTGATGGCCTTCTCGGATTTGCCCAGCTCCTTCTGCAGGTTATCCAGCTCCGCCATACAACGGATGTAGGAATCACGGATATGCTGATAATCCTCATCCAGAATTCCCGTGTCACTCTTCTGGCGCGTTCTGGCCGACTGAATAACCTCGGGCGAATCGTCCGGTTCAGGTGCGGACTGCCATCCGTCATCGACCTGCTGTACTGCTGCCTCCAGTTCAACCAGCTGTTGCCCTGCCGCTTTGATCTGGGCAGTCCGTGTGCGGATTTCCAGCTCATTCTGGCTGAGGGACTGCTGCAGACTTTCCACGGTACTCAGCAGCTGCAGCAGCTTATCCTGTACAGCCTCATCCGGCACTGCTTCTTCCTGCACAGTATCTTGTGCAGCACCGCCATGTTCACTTGGGAAGTGGATCTCCGGAAACCAGTTCTGCAGCCGCGGGAACAAGGAATATTTAGCTTCTCCCAGCCATTTCTCACGCTGCAGGGCGAGGCTGTCCATATCTGCCTTTAAATGTGTCAGCTGCTGTTCCTTAACGGCAATCTCTTTGCTTAAGCCTGTCTTCAATTCAACTGACTTTTGTTTGTCCTTGTAATCCTGCTCCTGCTTCCGGCTACGCTCCGCCCACTCACGCAGCGCCGCTGCCCTGGCCTCATGCTCGGTTTTCTCGGCCTCACTGACAGCCAGGTCTCTGGAAATTCCGGATAGAGTCTCTTCATTCAGCGACATTTCAGCGTTCAACTCATTCAGACTCTTGCCAAGCTCCTGCTGCAGGGTCTCTAATACCTTCTGTCTGGCCCGAAGACTTACGGTGTGTTCACTCTGGAGCAGCCGGTCATACTCCTGTCTGGCTGATTTCAGCTTCGCCAGATACCCTTCCGTATCCTGCAGCTCTTCTTCCCGCTCTTTGAGCCGGGAGGCGATCCCTTGCTTCCAGTCCAGGAAACGCTCCGGCTGCAGCACCATCTGTGGCCCCTGATGGGAGAGCAGCAGGAATGAAGCTCCTGTGGCATCCGCCATTTCCTCACGCACGAAGACCGGGACAGGCGATTTGAGCAGAAGCTCCTGAAGCAGCTCAGGCTGAAGCTTAGCCGATTCACGCTTCGTTACAATCAGCCCGTAAGGCAGTAGCGGGTGACGTTCCAGCTCCTCTTCACGGACCAGGTAAGACTGGTCGTTCAGATATGCACTACCGATCATGGAGCTGATCTTAAGGGCATCCAGGGCATCCTTCACTATCAGGATATCATTATTAGGCAGCCAATAGGCTTCCTGCTGCAGCTCTACATCCAGCAATTGATTATAGTATTCCCGTCTGAGCCGCTTCGTCTGCTGCTCGGCATCATCCAGCCTGCGGATGAACCGTTCCTGGATAAGTGATTGGGCCTCGAACAATGCCGTCGTCCCGAGCAGCTGATGTTCTTCATACATTTCCAGCAGAACTACGAGCTGTGACCAGAGCTGTGACTCCTTGCCCATCTGGCCTTCAATCCGGTCCGTAAGCTCCTCCGCCTGGCTTGCAGCCCCCAGCAGCTTCTCAGTCAGCCGTGTATGTCTGGTATGCAGAGCAAGCTTCTCTTCTTCTGCGGATTTGCGCTGCTCGTTCAGGACAACGATATTCTCGGCAATGCTTCTGGCTGCAATCAGCGTGCGCTGAAGGGCGGCTGCCGGTGAATGGGCAGCCTCCTGCCCGTGGCGGGAAGCGAACACTCCCAGATCTTCGGTATACTGGCGGATGAGCGCCGTCAATTCATGAATCTTGCCCTCAAGTCCGCCGAATTCAAGCAGGAATGCCTCCCGGCCTTTGCGCAGAACGGCCTCTTCTGCACCCAGAGCCTGCTGCCGGCCGCTGAAGAACAGCATTCGCGCCTGCCACAACCGGTAGACCTCATCCCACTGCAGGCGAAGCTCCTGCTTGGCCGCTTGGATAACCTCTTGACGCTCCTTCATCGCAAGGGAGCCTTCAATGGCTTCAATTTCCTTCTGCCACTGCTCCATCTGGCGGATCTGCAGTCTGCGTCTGGCTAAATAATGGGCAACCTCAAGATCCTTTTCCTTGATCTTCGATTCCTCCAGCCGCTGCTTAGCCCGTGCCTGATTATCCGAGACCGCTTTGAAATCATCCTGTTTGCGATCACGCTCTTCCTTGAGCTTCAGATACTTCAGATTATCCGTCTCAAATTTCAGCTGCTTCGCTTCCTGATAATGCCCGGCTAACTCATCCGCAGTTTTGCGGCGTTTGTCTTCGGCATTCTTCAGCTCATCATAGATCACGGTGTACAGCTGCCGTCCAAGCAATTCCGTTTCCTGAAAGCTGCGGTCAGCCTCCGTCCCCTGCTTGACAGCCTCGTAGAGCGGGGCGGCAAGTGAAGTGAATTCGGCAAAAGCCCGTTCTCTCTGCTCCAGCATCGGCAGCCGCTGTGCAACCGTAGCAGAATCTATGAACATCCGCTGAAGCGAGCCTTCATCCTCGCGCATGCTGCCGTTCAGACTGGACCCGATTTCCGGAATAATCAGCTTCTCGAACAGATTATGGTTGGTGAAGGCATCATTCTTCTGGAAATAGCCTTTAATTCCGCCCTCCTCGCCGTTGATTCTCCGCATATTCCGCCATTCATCAATATGAATATCCCGGTCTGCCAGAAAAGCATAATATTTCTTCAGGTCCGAGCTGTGGCTGCCATACGCAACGATCTCATTACGCCGCTCACGGACAAATTGCTGAATCGCTTCAAAGCTGGCCGGAGTGTTCAGCTCGTGATCATAGAGCGGCAGGGTAGACAATGTAAGCTCCGCATTCTCATCATAATTGAGCAGCGCATAGAGCAGATAATCTACTTTGATCTCCAGCTGATCCACCGAGTTCTGGGCAGTCATTGCGATTCCGGTGGTTATGTACTCCGTCCGTTCCGGCTCGTCCAGCCGCCATTCGATGGCAACGTGGAACGTATAGGGCTTCAGCTGTTTTTTGTGATTATGGAAGAAGGCTTCTACCTGGTTCTCATTATCTTTACCCCAGGCAGCCTTGGGCATCAGCAGCTGGAATATCGACTGCAGCAGCACGCCCTTTCCTCCGCCGTTCATCAGCGTAATCAGCGTGTTGGACGGGCCTTCCTCATTGCACAGGTCGAGGATCATATCCTCATATTTCTTCAGCATCTTCTCATATTTAAGTCCGGCGATGCGGATTCGCTCAATGCGCGGCATGGGCTTCCTCCTCCTTCTCGCTGAGTGTCCGGCCAATCAGGGCCTTCAGCTCCTTATAGCGGTCCACATCATGATAGAGATAACGCATCCGCTCATACAGCTCTTCCCGGGGGAAAATCCGCTTCTCATTCTCGGAGATGAATACCAGATGCTCTTCCTCCAGCAGCTTCATCCCCTCATGGATCAGGCCGATCCGTGAGCCGGCGCCGCGGGTCAGCGAATCGCCCTCCTCCTGGCTTTTGGTCTGCATATACAGGCTGCTCCATACTTTGTGCATCGCCTGAATATCCAGCCGCCACTGCTTGCTGAAGCTGCCGTCTTCGTCCATGTCCATCCATGTCTGGAACAGGGCGGATACCTGATCCGAGAGCTGTATGTAGGACATGCTGTCCTGACCCGGCTTGAAATGCTGTTCATCCTGATCCATCTCAGCCAGGAACACCAGAATGATTACGTTGATGATATGCAGATGCGTCTTGCGTTCTATGCGCGAATATTTATTGCGCAGCTGTGTGAAGTTACTGGCAAAGCCGGAACCCATTGGACTCACGAGCAGGTGCAGACGATGCCCGGAGTTCATAATCCGGCAGCCGGCTTCCTTGGCTACATATTGTAAGGCATCATAAGCAACGGTATCCTGCAGGCATTCGGCCGCAGCGGGATCATCAAGTGATATCACCTTGCGGCGAAGCAGGTCGAAGAACAGCCGTGAAGCCTGTTGTACTTGCTCTAACGAATAACTCATGCTGAATCATCTCACTTCTCTACTATAGTAATGGTATAAGGACTGATCTCCAGGCCGGGCCAGCGGATGCTGTCCTGCTGCCCGTTAGCAATCCTGGTCTGCAGCACTTTGCCCCGCAAGGTTTCAAGCTCCGGGTGGTCCGCGATCAGACGCCCAATCAGCTTCTGACATTCGTCGGCCCCGCCGTGACCTTCCGCTTCCTGCTCCTGCACCTTAATTTCGGTATGGAAAAATTGAACCCACAGGTCCACCGCATTGGGAGTAACCGCCCAGCGCCGCTGTTCATCCTCCGTGAAAGCCTCTGCCGAGAATGTAAAGCTTCCCTGTTCTGCCAGTCCGGCGAAGACCGGCAGCCAAAGCTCAGACACCTCGGTCCACGGTATGCTTTTGGGGACATAGTGGAGTTCTTCCTCCTCCCCGGCTTCATCCGGGTCGTCCGGCAATTCGTCAGGCAGGAAGCCGACATCCTGCTCTTCCCAGGCCCAGGCCAGCGGATAAATAAAGTCTTGGCTGGGAGAGAATAGCCCGCTGATCAGAGTTTCCATGCTGTCTCCATCCGGCAACCCTTCCGGCTTCACCCATTCCTCCCAGACATGGGTACGGAAGTTGAAGCCGGCGGCACCCCAGAACAGCTCCGGGAAGTTGAGCCTGAGATTGGTTTCCGCTTCAAAAATGCTAAGTACCACTTCGGCAAGCTCATCATGCACCCGACGGGAGAGTTCGACCCGCTCGGAGAGCAGCCGCAGCTCGTTGAAGTCGATGACATCCTTCTCATCATTGGCCAGCCGGGCCAGCGAGCGGTGAATATTATCGAAATGCTTGCGTTCTTCGTCAAATTGCTGGTGAATCTCCTCCAGCCGCTGGTGCCGCTGAGCGCCATATTCGCTGAAGATATGCTTCGGATTGCGGCGCAGCGCATTGCGGTATTCCTGCTGCTGCTGCGTCATCTTCCGCACCCGGGAGATCAGTTCATTCACATCCTGCATCGCCCTCGTTACCCGTCCATGCTTGATATGCATCTGAATCTCGAGCAGCTTGATGCTGATCTGAAATTCGTCAATGATCTCATGGCTCATGAAGATCAGCTCCATCGCATATTCGGAGAGCCGGTAGATTGTGGTCCCGTTCTCTTCCCAGCTGGTCCGGGTAGCATCTTCATCCACTGTGAAATATTTGTATTTCTGCACCGCCATCTGACGGGACTGATCATCGTAATAATTGGCCTCGAAATCCCCGCCGTTTCCGCTCCACAGCAGCCCGTCCACCAGCCGTTCCACCGATTCCGGACTTCCGAGCCTCGCGATGCCGAAGCGTTCAAGCGAGCTCCACGTCAATTCGACCAGGTCCTCCCTGGATCTCTGCTCATTCGATTCCAGCTCCAGATAATAGACCTGCAGCAGCACGCTTAGAGCAATCATTTCCTTATAAGGCTGAAGCTCGCCGAGATTCATGCCTGCCCCCAGACTCCATAGGGGATTCAGCCGTTTATTCCGTTCTCCAAAGTCATTCCAGTTCATGCTCCAGCCAACCTCGCCATCACTTCATAATTTACCTCACAACATAACATAAACCCACATCTGCCCCGAAGGGTGAAGTATGGGCTAGGATTACGATAAACGATATATCGGGGAATGTATGTTTCTATCCTCATGTCTTTCTATTATATCAATGTTTCTCAGATATGGCTATTTGCAAAAAATAATAGAGGAGCCCGCAATGGGACCCCTCTAAGTTTCGCTTTGGCACCCGGATGGATGCAGCTACTTATATTTCACATTCAACAGATAATCAAGATTAGCCTTCACCGCAGGCCACTCGTCGTCAATGATACTGTACAGCGCATTATCCATAACCATGCCGTTAGAGGTGAGGCGCTGCTTGCGCAGCACGCCTTCCCGGACAGCGCCAATCCGTTCAACCGCCCGCTGCGACCGGAGGTTGGTACTGACAATACAGAAGTTAACGCGGATTAATCCGAGTGCCTCGAAGCAGTACTGCAGCAGCAGCGACTTCGACTCCGTGTTCACTGCGGTTCTCCAGTAATCCGGCGAAATCCAGGTGCAGCCGATCTCTGCATTGCGGTGCGTCCGGTCCAGATGCATGATCCGTGTAGTGCCGGCAATCCGGCCGGAAGCCTGCTCAATGATGACAAAAGGGATATCCGTACCTTTGGCCTTGTTCACCAATGCCGCGTCTATCAATTGTCCTACCTGCTCTTCTGTACTGATCCTTCTCCAGGTATATTCCCAGATCAGCGGATCGTTCAGCACCTTAACCAGCTCCGGCTTATGCTCTTCCATCAGGGGCACAAGCCTGATCACGCCGCCCTCCAGTTGCTCAGCATTCTTCGAAATCATGTATCAGCCCTCCTGACTTTTGATTACCTATTTAATGAAGCAATTTATTTCCGCTCAGCGATTTGGCCGGCCAGCAGCTGAATGAACTCCTGTACGCTGAGCGATATTTGTGAACTCTCCGCACGGCCCCGTACGGAAACTGTACCGTTGTTCTGTTCCTGATCTCCGAGTACGAGCATATAAGGCACTTTCTCCAGCTGCGCTTCACGGATTTTGTAGCCCAGCTTCTCATCCCGCGCATCCAGCTCAACCCGCAGTCCGGCCGCCTGCAGCTGCTCTTTAACCTCGAAGGCATAATCAGCATGAACCCCGGATACAGGCAGCAGCTTGACTTGCACGGGAGACAGCCACAGCGGAAATGCTCCGCTGAAGTGCTCTGTAAGAATGCCCATGAACCGGTCAATGGAGCCAAATACAGCACGGTGAATGACTACCGGACGGTGCTTTCCGTTATCTTCACCAATATAAGTCAGATCGAACTTCTCCGGCATTTGGAAATCCAGCTGGATTGTACCGCATTGCCAGCTTCTTTTCAAGGCATCAAGGACATGGAAATCGATCTTGGGCCCGTAAAAAGCGCCATCCCCCTCGTTCACCCGATACTCGATCCCGTTGTTCTTCAGCACGCGTTCGAGCGACAGCTCCGCCTGATCCCAGAGTTCTTCAGCCCCCATATAATCATCCGGACGTGTGGACAGCTCCACCTTGTACTCGAAACCGAATACTTTGTACATCTGATCAATGAGCTCCAGCACCCGGCTAATTTCATCCTCAATCTGTTCCGGCAGGACAAACAGGTGGGCATCATCCTGGCAAAACGTGCGGACGCGCATCATTCCATTCAGCGCCCCTGAGAATTCATGGCGGTGGACCTGGCCATATTCAGCAATCCGGATCGGCAGCTCCCGGTAGGAACGAAGGCTGTTCTTGTAGATCAGCATATGTCCGGGGCAGTTCATCGGTTTGAGCGCAAAATCTGTTTCATCCACTTTTGTGAAATACATCTCGTCTTTATAATGATCCCAGTGTCCGGATTGCTCCCATAGCCTTCTGTTCATCATCAGGGGTGAACGGACTTCATCGTAATCACTATACCTCTGCAATTCACGCGAGAAGTTCTCCAGCTCTGTACGGATGATCATGCCCTTCGGCAGATAGAACGGCATGCCCGGCGCTTCTTCGGAGAACATGAACAGCCCAAGTTCCTTGCCCAGCTTGCGGTGGTCACGCTTCTTCGCTTCCTCCAGCATGTGGAGATGCTCCTCCAGCTGGGATTTCTTGAAGAATGAAGTTCCGTATATCCGCTGGAGCACCTGATTATCTGAATCCCCGCGCCAGTAGGCTCCCGCTACGCTAAGCAGCTTGAAGGCCTTGATCCGGCCAGTTGACGGCATATGCGGCCCCCGGCACAGATCAGTGAATTCACCTTGCTCATACAAGCTGATCACTGCATCCTCCGGCAGGTCACGGAGCAGTTCAAGCTTAAGGGGCTCCTCCAGCTGCCGGAACAGTTCCATCGCTTCACTTCTGCTGACAACCCGGCGCAGAATCGGCAGATTTTCTCCGATTATCTTCTCCATTTCCCGCTCAATCGCACCCAAATCCTCCACGGACAACGGCCGTGCTATATCAATATCGTAATAGAATCCATCCTCTATGACCGGACCGATACCCAATTTAACATTCTGATCCCCGTAGATCCGTTTGACAGCCTGGGCCATCAGATGAGCAGTACTATGTCTATGGATCATTAGACCCTCAATGCTGTCCGCCATTATAATTTCAACGAGGCTATCCTGTTCAACCGGGTGATCAAGGTCAACGAGCCTGCCGTCGATTTTACCGGCTACCGCATTCTTCTTCAGACTTGCACTGATTGACTCCGCAACCTGCGCAACTGTGGTGTTACGCGAATACCTCCTAATTGTTCCATCCGGCAGTTTCACTTGAATCTCCATGATTGTGGCCTCCATTTCTTCAGGTTTCTGTTAGTGTGATTTGAACGCAAAAAAACGCATCTCATCCCGGAAAGGGACGAGTGCGTCTAAGCTCGTGGTTCCACCCTAATTCGACTATGTATCTACGGACCCCCGGCTGTTCGGCGGAAACGTGATAAGCACAATCCTCATGGCATCCGTTAACGGGGATGGGGCGGTGGCATTTACAGCCTCACTAACAGCAGGAGGGTTCAGTGTCACGGCTGCAAAGGGGTAACATCCGGCTGGTCTCTGTAAGAAGCTCTCACCTTGCACTTCTCTCTCTGGTCAGTCCTGGGAGGATATCCTGTCTCTGGTCATTGCCTTAGATATGGTGTTGCTTGGTTACATAATACTGAATGCCTTCGCTAAAAGTCAATACTGCGGTGAAAAAATAGTTGTATGCCGCTGTCCCCCGGCAATCTATCCGTTAATATCATTCACTTGAAATCCGCGAAATAATCATACCCGTTTCTTCAACCGTAGCAGCAATATAATCCGCTCCGGCAGCCGATAATTCCTCCTCCGAACCGTAGCCGAATAACACGCCAATGGAAGGCACACCGCAGGCCTTCGCCCCGATAATGTCATGCTCCCGGTCCCCGATCATCAGCGCCTGTGCGGCAGGAATATCATTCTGGTCCAGCACATACTGGATCACCTCGCGCTTCTTCGAGCGTGTCCCGTCCAGATTGCTGCCAGCGGTGAACCTGAAGAAGTGATCCAGCTTGTAATGGCGGAGAATTTCCTCAGCAAAGACCGTGGGTTTGGATGTCGCCACATACAGGCTGAATCCCTGATTCCGCAGGTTCTCCAGTAACTCCGGAACGCCTGGAATCACACTGTTCTCGAACATGCCGAGCGTCCGGTAACGCTCCCGGTAGAAGTCCACACCCTGCAGGGCAGCTTCATGTGTCAGCCCCTGGATTTGAACAAAAGAATCATAGAGCGGCGGCCCGATATACGGGATCAGCAGGTCAGGATGCTCCACCTCGATCCCTAGCTTGTGCAGCGCATATTCCACGCATTTGGTGATGCCTTCTTTGGGATCGGTTAATGTGCCGTCCAGATCAAATAAAATATGATGCAACGCGTCCTTCACTTCCGTTCGTGCTCCCTTCCTGTTTAACTTTGTTCATCATACCTTCCTTTCTTCATACTTTCCACACACTTGTCTACTAACATCACTATGTAAGCTATATTTGAACCTGGAGGATGTAACATGAACATGACGCATTATATGTCCCTGCTGGCGGACAATCAGCCATGGAATCTGATTCTTTTTATGGCGATTCCCGTGATTTTTGCCGAGACGATTACGGTTACAGAGTTTATTATTCTGTTCACCAAGAAGCTGAACGGGCCGCTCCGAGCGTTCAACCGGGTATGCAGTATTCTTGCCGGACTCTATTTCACCGGAGTTTTCCTGTACTTGTTCCCTACCGCCTTCATCCCGCTCACCGCAAATGGCGAATGGCACACCTGGGTGGATGTGGTTGCGGTAAGCTTTTATCTGAGCGGAGTCATCTTCCTGCTGCCTCTGGCCCTGCTGGATCTCGGTCTCATCGCCCGCAAACGCAGTGAAGAGAGTAAGCTTAAGCTACATTTCCTGCTAATCAGCGGCTTCCTCGTTGTTGCCCACATCGCGATGATCTTCGGAATGGTGAATCCGGAAATTATGGGCGGAATGGCTGGAATGAACCACTAAGAGTTGAGTCACCTAAGTTTATAAAAGATTGACAGGTGTCCGGGGAGGCTATAGAAATAGCTGCCCGGGCGCCTTTTGGTTTTCATTACGCACAAACCCGTCAGAATGAGATTGCTACCAGCTATCCGAAGCATGTGTGCTGCTGAATTTTGTCTCATCCGTCCAATCAATCCCGGAGCATCGCGTATATGATTTACTAACGATGGAGACTGGATAGAGATGGGTGAATTCATGAAACTACAAGACGTCAAAAAGGACTATGAACTGATCGTCAGCTTAGGTTCATCTTGTGCGCCGGCAATTAACCTGAAGAGATACGGTCTACGGAAATTCTCAATGCCTCTAGACTGGATGATTTCGTATTCACTGGCCGATGTCAACCGGCTACTAAAGAATGAGTTCAGGAACTTTATGGATTTCAGAAATCTGCATCCGCTGGATGAGACCCATTTTTTGCTGGATGATGGAGATCCCGTGTATTTGGATCATTCCAGGAACAATCTGTCACCATCTTATTTCATACGGGACTCACTGTATAACATCATCTCCGCCCACGATTTCCCGATTATTACAGGTCAGGGCTGGAGCGCTTCCTATCCCGCCTACAGACTGAAGCTGGAATACCGGATCGGCCGGTTCTGGAACAGTCTGCTCAGCAGCGACGATAGTTTATTTGTCAGATGGTTTGCAAGCGCTGAACAGGTACTGGAGCTGCATATGATTTTATCAAAGCTATTAAATAACAAGAAATTTACAATCCTCATTCTTAATCCTATACCCGGCCTTAGTGCAACACGAGAAGCGGAATGGGGTATCGGCAATGTCTGCGTTCTGGAAGTGCCCGGTGATATGAATGATTATGCGAATTGGGATTACATCCTGCAAGGTATAAGTCTAAATCATTCTTAGTTATCTCCTAAAAGCAACCTCACAGCGTGTTCCTACGCCCACCTTACTTGTAAACACAATCGTACCGCCGAGCAGCTCGACCAGCTTATTCACAATGGAAAGACCGAGGCCGGAGCCTCCGTATTGCCGTGAGCGGGATTTCTCTACCCGGTAAAAACGGTCAAAAATAAAGGGAAGCTCTGCCTCCGGAATACCGATTCCCGTATCCTCCACAACAAATATTGCTGAGTCCGGAGTGAATCTTAGACTCACCTTGATCTGTCCCTTTTCGGTATAGCGGACAGCATTCTCCAGCAGATTCATCACGATTTGCTCCATCCGTTTGCCATCGCCTAATACTCTTACCTCCTGCCCGTCATCGTACGAAGCTGTCAGCAGCAGACCTTTCTCCTTCGCCGGTAATTCCACCCTGCGGACCGCCTGATCCACGATCTGTCTGAGATTGACCTGTTCCAGGTTCAGCGGAATTCTGCCCTCTTCCATCTTAGCCAGCTCGAACAAGTCATCGACCAGATGCTGCAGCCGGTGTGCTTCCTGATCGATGATGTCGAGATACAGCCCCTTCTCTTCCTCCGTCTCATATAACCCGCTCTTCACTACCTTGGCATACCCCTGCAGATAAGTAATCGGTGTCCGCAGTTCATGCGAGATATTGGCCAGAAATTCCTGGCGGGTATCCCTGTAACGCTGCAGGTCAACGGCCAGATCGTTAATGGCTCCTGCGAGGAAACCAATCTCATCCTTGCCGCGGATGGTAAGGCGTGTCTCCAGTTCACCGGCGGCGATCTTGCGGGTGGCTCTCTGCATCTGCAGAAGCGGACGGGACAGGACCACGGCAATGATCCAGGTGATGCCGAGCGCCAAAGTGAACGCGCCAATCCCCGCGAGCAGCAGAATATTGCGCACTGAAGCCAGCGATTCTTCCATATTCGTGGTAGAGGACATTACATACAGCGCCGAACTGACCCCATCCTCACCTGTGATAGGTTGTCCAGTGACGAAATACCGGTGCCCCGCTGGATCTTTGTACAGGAAGCTGACTGTTTTGCCGGTAAAAATGTCTGTAAGATCACCGGTCCGGATGAACGCCCGGTCCGCAGAATCGTGAACGCCTGAATGCAGATTCGTACGGCCATCAGGAAGAATGTTAAATATACTGACATTGGAGAATTCAGCAAACGTCGTCATCATCTGGCTGGTCGTGGACTCCTTGGACTGGGCCATGACCGTGAAATGGGAGGCCAGCTCCTCCGTTTCCGTCTGCATTTCGTTGTAATAGAAGCTGGTGAACATCCTGTCGATCACCATGCCCAGCGACAGCAGCACGATCAGGAATACGGACATAATGACCAGCCCAAGCTTGGAGCCGATGATATTATGTTTCATCCGGACTACCCGTGACCTGGAATTTATACCCGAGGCCCCATACCGTTTGCACCGGATTATACGCCAGGCCCGCTCTCTGCATCTTTTCGCGGATATTCTTGATGTGGGTGTCGATGACCCGGGTTTCACCGCCGTAATCGTTGCCCCACAGCCGTTCGACCAGCTCATCGCGGGTGAATACCCGTTGTCCGCTGCGCGCCAGCAAGGCCAGGAGATCGAACTCCTTTAACGTAAAATCAACGTTCTGGCCCTGTACACGCACCTCTCGTGCCTCCGGGTAAATCCGCAAATCGGGATACTCCAGTACTTCTTCCCGGGGCGCCAGTGACTGCGTCAGTGCAGAACGGCGGAGCAGCGAATGTATCCGGGCCAGCAGCTCCTCCGGCTCAAACGGCTTGGTCAGATAATCATCTGCGCCGATGCCAAGACCCTGCACCTTATCCTTAATCTCCGAACGCGCGGTGAGCATCAGGATGGGGATATGACTCTGCTCCCGGATTACACGGCAGACCTGCCAGCCATCCATGTCAGGCATCATCACATCGAGCAGAATCAGATCAAACGCGTGCTGCCCCGCCATGCGGATGGCTTCCTGCCCCGTGGCCGCTTCCCTGGTGGTGAAGCCCTCGTTCAGCAGATATATACGCAGCAAATTCCGCATATTCCATTCGTCGTCTACTATAAGTATTTGAGATTTGGACAAGCCGTTCACCCTTTTCGTGGACTGGTTAATAGTTCGTGCATTCATTATACCCAAGTGGAAACGGCTTTGCCTTCTTACTTGTTATATAAATAAAGAGGCCGGCAGCGGGTGCCGCTGCCGGCTTGCTCTTCTAATGCCCTGAGTGCGGATTATCACCGGAGGCGGAGGAAATCTCCAGCATGTCATCGATCTCACTCTGCGCCGCGGCGCTGATCGTTTCTGCATCGCCAGTCAGCCAAGCGTGATTATACGGGCCTTCAGCCGGTGAATCCTTGAATTTAGGTTGCAGCTCCATCGTATAATTCATCAGAGAATCCGGCAATCCGTCCTGCTTCATGAAGACCAGCGGCGCGTGTTTGCCCAGATGGGAGAAGGGGGCAGCGGCAATTGCCAGCATCGTTGAATCCGTAGTCAACAAGGACAGGTTATGTCCGGGAGTAGTGATTCCCCAGCCGAATCCGTTTGCCGTATCCTTGAATTTGGCAAAGGCAATGGCATTCTCATAAGGATCCTCACCCGCTATGCGCGTAACCGTTCCGTATTGCTTAAGCTGCTCCTCCACATCTGCTGAAATGACAGATTGGGGACCGAGAATATAGATTGCTGCACTGCCGCCGCGTTCCTTGAGCGCGTCTGCTGTTGCAGCCGGGATTTCGCTTTTCTCCACAAATAGTAAAGGCTCCGGCATATGAGCGATCCAGTTCACAGCCGGGAGGGTATATTCAGGACTATCCATCGAGCCGATAATTACACTCTGCGGCAGCTCGCCTGACACTTTTGCATAGTAAGAATCAACAGCGCCTGCCACTGCGGCTGGATCATCCCCTTCAATCTTGTCCAGCTTCAGATTAAGCGAGTTGAGCTGAGTCTCGACAGCTTCAGACGATGGCCCGACAATTACAACCTGAATGCCGTCATTGCCGTCCGCACCAAGCGGCTTCAGCCGCTTCAATTCAGTAAGAGTCTCATCCGGCACACCGTCTTTGGTGAAAAAGAGCACCGGCCCGTTGCTCGGATGGTGGATCAGGTCCGTGCTTACTGCGGCAATCTGCCAGTTATCCACACTTGTCAGGACTACAGACGATGGCCGGTTGCTCTTCGTTTCAGCCGTCCATAAGGTCCGGGAGACCAGCACAGCCGCCTGAACAGGGTCAGAGGTGTTGATCCGTGTTGTATTCTTGGTAGCGATCCAAGGTGTAGTTACCGCTGTTTGTGCAGTGATAGCGCTTGATTCTTCCTTGTTATCCGCGCCCGGGCTGCAACCCGCCAATGTTGCTCCAAGCAGCAGGATAAAGGTCGCCGTCAGTAGTCTTCTCTTCATTATTGTCCCTCCACTTCAGTTGCTCTCGCGAATAACTAGAAGTGTACAGGACAAATGTGTAGAAAGAATGAAGCTCCTTACCAGGCCACGCGGATAATCAGGCCTTTGGGATCGCCGACTTCGAGATAGGCCGCTTGGCCGTTGACATCATCATAAGGGAAGCCGTAGGCCAGCCCGCTAATGCTGTGATCATGCCAGAACTTCGCATAGTAATTGGCTGGAGCCGCTTTGTAATAGTCCGCGACATTGTTCCAGTTGCCGGAGGTGTAGACATGGCGGTTAATGGCAGCGCTGGTGGCAGCATCAATGAGCGAGCCATCATTGCGGAGAATATCCTGGGTGCTGTAGCTGGAATAACCTGCGAAATAATTGCTGTTGGCCCCGCCGGCTTTAAACGATCCATGGACAGGAGCGATAATACGGTAAGGTGCCTGATCCGTAGCAAGTGATTTAAAGGCGGATGGCACTTCATTCTGGTATTTGCTGAAGATTCCGGCACGTGTCTCCGATTCCAGCTCGCCTACGGTTTTATCATAGCCTCCATACAGGCCAACCAGCCGGTGCTGGATCGGAAATCCGAAGGCATCTACGCGCGTCGTGTTGCCGTGATAGCCTGTAGCATCCACCGTGAATTCAACGAAATCGAAATAGAGATTACGGTTAGGATCGGTAGGATTATCAATATCCGGTCCGGCAAAGCCGTCATCATAAGTCTTGATGTACAGCGGCGTGCCTACGCTGAGGAACATGCGGCCGGAGGTGATTTTGGGCATCGTTACCCAGGAAGCCTGACTTACGGTATGGTAGATATTCGCGTAATTCACGCCGTTTTTGGTCAGATGGCCGGAGGCATCATTCAGCGCATTAGAGATTGGCAGCAGATTGCCGCTCAGATCCAGATAACTCCATTTGCCGTTGGCCGGATTGATGCCGATCACCCCCCAATATATCTGGTTGTCAGGATAGGCCCCGCCCGTGCCGTTCATGACCTTCACCGACACGGAACCTCCCGGCGGGGTGGGAATGGAAGAGGCGGCTATGGAATAGATCGAAGCAGAGGAACCCCCAGGCGGGGTGGTCGGCGCCGTTCCGGCGGTATACGTAAACCAGCCGGTATCATATGCCGGTGTTCCATTGTTGTACGTGAAGAAATAGGTGAGAACGGTTCCGCTGGCAACGCCTGTGACCACCTGCTCATATCGGGCTTTGCTGCTGTTGTAGGTTGTACGGTAATTCAGCTGCGTTCCGGAATTGACCTTGTAATGTACATCCACCCAACTGGTGCTTACTGTAGATTTGAACCAGATTGTCGCTGTAGTTCCCGACAAATCTACTCCCTGTGTATAATCAGCGGCGGCAGCTTTGGAACCAAAGAAAGGCAGGCAAGAGAGCAGAAGCACGAACGCAAGCATGGACATTAGCCATTTTTTAGGCATCGTAATATTCCTCCTTAATTATATTGGCATTGCTATAATCATTACCTTTGGCAACCGGAAGCTACAGACAGATCATTCAGCATTTCAGAAAGCCTCCACCCTCCTCCATTCCCCGGATCAAAGCCAGAATCATGTATAATTGTATGCGTTTACAAATATGATTATAGTAGGGCAAATCTTCATTTAGTAGGCTCGGAATTTCGGATTTAGGTTCCCATTTTTTGGTTTTATGACTTAATTTCTTCCGTTTCACCTCTAGAGCGCTGCAAAAATAGCAAAAAGCCCTCAATCCCCAGATGCCAGGTGATTAAAGGCTTTTCTAACCTTATTTCATTTTCCGCTTTTACCAGTGCTGCGAAATAAAGGTATCCCGTCCGGATTGCTCACGGTCCTCTTTATAATGCTTCGGATTCTTCTTGTGATAGTCCTGATGATAGTCCTCAGCCGGATAGAAATGGGGTGCAGGCAGAATCTCCGTCACCACAGGAAGCTCAAATCTGCCGCTGACCGCCACTTGCTCCCGGGAGGCCAAAGCCGCCAGCCGCTGCTCTTCATTATAGTAGAATACCGCTGTCCGGTACTGTGTTCCGCGATCCTGAAACTGTCCGCCGTCATCCGTCGGATCAATCTGCGGCCAGAACAGCTCCAGCAGTCTCTCGTAGGGGAAAAGTGCCGGATCAAACGTAATCTGAACCACCTCATAGTGACCGGTTGTCCCTGTCTTGACCTGTTCGTATGTAGGATTCTCTACCGTGCCTCCGGCGTACCCCGATACAATTCCGTGAATTCCGGGAAGCTCTTCAAACGGTGTAACCATGCACCAGAAGCAGCCTCCGGCAAACATTGCCTGTTCCATAAGCTTAATCCCTCTCCCTGTCTCTCATCTGCAATTCATATATTAACACATGTACTGAAGATAAGGCCTGCTGGTCATAAAGTCAATTTGAGAGATTAGACCTGCAAGCTTTTAACCATAATGACGTGGGGGATTCCATCTTCCATAAAGACAGCCGAGGAAGTCTCATAGCCCAGCTTCTGATAAAAGCCTTCGGCCTGCTTCTGGCCATGCAGCTTGGCTTGCCGGAGTCCTTGCTCTGCAGCCATTGCCTCCAGTGTGCCGATAATTACGGACCCTAGCCCGCTTCGGCGGTACGGGGCCAGAAGACAAATCCGCTCCAGCTTGGCCCATCCGTCCACAACCCGCAATCTGGCTGTCCCTACTGGAGCCTCCTCCGCCTCATGAAACACCAATATATGCTCTGCCTGGCTCTCATAATGATCAAATTCATCAGCCAGCGGTACGCCCTGCTCCTCCACAAACACTTCACGTCTGATCCGGAATGCCTCTTGTAATCCTGCTTCATTCGTAACCTTGTCTACACGCATATTATCCTGCCTCCCTTTCCGGTTAAGATTGCTTAATGCCCGCCCAGAAAATCCCCCAGATATCCTCCAGGCGCTGTTCAAATTCCTCTTGCTTGTAAAAAAACATCTGCATGGCGATCCCGTCAAGCAAACAGTAATAAGCCGAGAGCAGACTATCTGCCCGCTGCTGCCGTATGATCCCCGTGTTCATGCCTTCCTCAAAAATCGCCCGGTACAATACAGCGGAACGCTGCTCCATCCCCGCAATCTGCGCCTCCAGCAAGTCCTGGAAGAAAGGAGGCGGAAATTGCACGGCCATTTTATAGAATGCGGTCAATACCGGGTGCTCCACTTTGTAATAATAGTTCTTATACATAATCTCACGCAGCTTCATCTCTATAGGTGTATCCCTGAGGCCCTTATACAGCTGTTCAAGAAATTCATAGTAATGCCGGGCCATTTCGCCGAAGGCGGCCATGAACAAATCTTCTTTTTTCGGAAAATAGGTGGCAATGGATTGCTTCTTAATCCCTACTGCCTGAGCTATGCCGGCCAATGATGCTCCTTCAAAGCCCTTCTCGGCGAATTGTGAACATGCAGCCTGCAGTATCGCGTTAGCAGTCATCTCTTCAGCCCCCCTGACGATCGTCAGGTAATTATCACATGCAGATTATAATTTGTCAATTGGGTGGTTACCTGCCTTGTATTCCCGTTACAGCACGCAAAAAAAAGGATCACAGCACGTGATCCTTTCTCCCTGGCTATCAAGAATGTATGATCTCACACATGTCCAGTACTACACATACTGTCCTGCCGTCAGACCCGTTCTGCCCGCCGAGGACTTGTAGATTCCATCGATCAGCTCCAGCGCCTTAATGCCTTCTGCTGCGTCAATCCAGAACTTTCGGCCATCACGGATGTGGGCATAGAAATCATGAATTAACCGTGAATGTCCGGTCCCCCAATACGATTTACCTCCGGTGCTGCCGGTTGCCGGTTCGCTGAGCAGCGTCTCTTGCCCGTCCTTCAACAGATACAGGCAATCCCTACGCTGCAGCAGCGTTCCCTGCTCGAAGACCAGCTCCAGTTCAACGGGAGAATTCACCCCATAAGCATTGGTTCCGTAAAAGAGTCCGCGCACCTTATTCTTGAAGCTGATGCAGGCATGTGCACTATCCTCCACCTCAATAACATCATTCAGCACATCAGTGGTAACACTGCCCTTCACGGAAGAGATTTCACCGCCGAACCATTGCAGCAGATCCAGAGTATGAATAGTCTGGTTGATGAGCACACCTCCGCCTTCAGTAGCCCAGCGGCCTCTCCAGCTGCTATTCTTGTAATAATCTTCACTCCGGGTCCAGGTAACCACCCCTTTCATACAAATGAGGGCTCCCAGTTCGCCGGAATCTATCATCGTCCTGATCCGGACCGAAGGGTCATTGTAACGGTTCTGGAAGACTACACCGAGTTGCCCCTCCGCTTGATCCGCTGCTGCCTGCATTAACCGGGCTGAAGGTACATCCAGCGCCATCGGCTTCTCGGTTAATACATGTTTGCCGGCCTTCAGCAGTTCCACCGCCATCCCTGCATGCAGATGATGGGGCGTGCACAAATGGACAATTCCGATATCTGCCCGCTCCAGAAGCTGCTTGTAATCCGTCAAGCCCTCACATCCGTAATCCTGGGCGGATTGCGCTGCCTGAACGGGATCACTGTCCACCACGGCCAGCAGCCGCGCATAATCTATAGAAGCAATGGCCCTGGCATGCAGCGGAGCAATCGCACCACAGCCGATAATCGCTGCTCCAATTGGATTCATCTTATACACCTTCCGTTCTTCTGATAGCTGTGATGCAACTATTTGAGAGTATCCGGGGTCAGATTGAGCGCTTGCCGCTGCGCCTCCAGGCATAGTTCGGCCGCCTTGAAGGCATGCTCCTGGGTCATGGCATTTTCTGTACGCTGCAGGCAGTCCATGATCAGCTCGCCGAAGAACGGGAAGCCGATTTTGCCGGCCACATGCTCATAATGTTCCCCCCCACGGTCCACATAGTAGACATGGTCAGGCGTGCTGGAGCGGCCAATATCGCTGTATTTGCGCAGCTCGATATACCCTTCGGTGCCCATAATAATCGTCCGGCCATCGCCCCAGGTCCCTAATCCTTCCGGAGTGAACCAGTCCACGCGGAAATATTGGGTTGCCCCGTTATCGCCCACCAGCGTGGCATCACCGAAATCCTCCAGCTCCGGGTATGACGGATTGTTATAGTTCGCTACCTTGCTGTGCAATATCTTGGCATCGCGGCAGCCGGCATAGAAGAGGAACTGTTCAATCTGATGGCTGCCAATATCGCAGAGAATGCCGCCGTATTTATCACGCTGGAAGAACCAGTCCGGCCGGCTCGGAGCATTTAACCGGTGAGGCCCCATTCCAATTACCTGAAGTACACGCCCGATCGCACCCTGTTGCACAAGCTGACCTGCATACACAGCACTCTCCACATGCAGTCTCTCACTGAAATAAGTCATGTATTTCTGCTTCGTCTGTTCCGCCTGAGTCCGTGCTGCCGCCAGCTGATCGAGTGAGGTGAACGGTGTTTTGTCCGTGAAATAATCCTTGCCGTGTGCCATGACGCGCAGACCCAGCGGACCACGCTCTGACGGAATAGCCGCCGCCGCTACGAGCCGGACTTCAGGATCTTCGAGAATCTCTTCAGCCGAGCGTGCGGCCCGGACGCCGGGATAGGTGTTCTGGAACACTTTTACCTTCTCCGGGTCAGGATCGTATACCCATTTCAGCTGTGCTCCTGCTTCCACAAGCCCGTTGCACATCCCGTAAATATGCCCATGATCCAGCGCCAGTGCGGCAATTACGAATTCACCCGGCCCCACCACAGGCTTGGCCTCATGCACAGGGGCATACATCATCCCATCCTTGCGGCTCATGCCTCAACCTCCAGCTTGGCGTGCAGATAGTTCAGACTAATCTCCAGGCTCTCAAACGGATCACGCTGGCACACATCCTGCTCCACGATATGCCATTCCACACCTGTCTTGCGGCAGGCTTCAATAATCGCTCCGTAATTCATGTTCCCCTGGCCGATTTCGGCAAAAATCGGTTTACGCGACAGAACCGTCATATCTTTGAAATGCACGGCCTGCATTCTGCCTTCCACTTTATGAATCCACTCTACAGGATCGCCGCCGCCTGCCTGAACCCAGTACAGATCCAGCTCAAAGCCGAACACCTCCGGATCACTTTCCTGCAGCAGAATTTCCATACCAGTCATACCTTCGAAACGTTCAAATTCAAAATCATGATTATGATAGACAAATTGCAGGCCATACTGCTCCTTCAGGGTACGCGCAATACCGGATGCCAGCTTGGCAAAGGTGCGGTATCCTTCCTGGCTGGTCTGATACTCTGCCGGTAGTCCGCCAAGGCCGATGTACTTGCAGTTCCACAGCTTATGTTCAGCTGCAAGCGCATCCAGATCATTCACCAGCCGGTTCCAGGGGACATGCGTTGCACAAATCTTCAAACCGTATTCATCCGCATACTCCTTCACCAGCTTAGGGTCCATCGGGCCAATTCCCGAGATCTGCACAGCCTGGTAGCCAATTTCGCTCACCTTCCGCAGACTTTCTCTTAACCCCTCCGGGGTCTGGGTAAATTCACGTAAGGTATACATTTGTGCGGCAATCGTTGAACGTTCCATTTCATTCATCCACTCCCAGATTAGTTTGATTTGGTTAGATGATGCTATACCTGCAGATTAAAGAGTGATGCTAGTGGGTTCCCGATACATCCAGCGCTTTCTGGCTGACGGGTGCCTTTTGAAAAGTAGAATTCTGCACCTGCACCATCAGCTTCTCGTGGAACAGGTCGCTGTCGATCGGCAGGTCCACCCAGTTATCCGTCCACGCTGACAGGTACATCGCATTGGAAAGAGTCAATCCGTGAATCCCCTCTTCGCCAGGCGCCAGGAGCGGCTCGTCATGGAGAATGGCATTGGTGAAATTACGCATAATGCCTTTATGCTGATCCCCATCACCTGGTGCTACCGGAATCTCGCATTTCCAGCACTCGGGTGCTCCGAATCCTCCGGTAAATTCAGCATTGAATTGCGGCTCCGGTGTGCGCAGGCGGAAGAACGTCAGCTTGCCGTCTTCGATTACGATTTTACCGTTGTCGCCTGTGATCTCGAACCGGTTCGTTCCAGGTGCCTCCCCTGTAGTGGTGATGAACAGCCCCGTTGCGCCATTCTCATATTCCACATAGGCAGTCACATCATCCTCAACTTCAATATTGCGGTACTTCCCGAAGTGGCAAAAAGCCCGTACCCGCTTCGGCATCATTCCGGTCGTCCACTGCCAGAGATCCAGTTGATGCGGGTCCTGGTTAAGAAGTACACCGCCGCCTTCTCCGCCCCAGGTCGCCCGCCAGCCGCCGGAGTCATAGTAACTCTGAGAGCGGTACCAATTCGTGATAATCCAGTTCGTACGCCGGATCTCTCCAAGCTCTCCTGACTTGATCAGCTCTCTCAGCTTCTGATAGAGCGGGTTGGTCCGCTGGTTGTACATAATGCCGAACTTGCGGTCAGACTTCGCAGCAGCGTCGTTCATCTCCTGAACAGCTTTGGTGTACACGCCTGCTGGCTTCTCAATCAGAACATGCAGCCCGTAACCCAGTGCCTCAACCGCGAGCGGCGGGTGGTCATAATGCGGTGTAGCAATCAGCACAGCATCAATGGTCCCGGACTTGAACAGCTCTTCCGGTGACAGGAACCGCTGCACGCTATCCGGCAAATGCTCTTCCGCCCAGTCCAGCCTTTCCGGGCTGGTGTCACATACGGCTGCCAGCTCGGCTCCCTTAATATCACTCAGCAGGCTCTGCGCATGCGCTCGCCCCATATTGCCCACTCCGATAATGCCAAATCGTACCTTTTCCATCTCCCAATCACTTCCTATTACAGTTTATGATATGAGGATAACCTTAATCGCCTCCGGTGAACATGACTGTAATTAAGGTGTTTTTGTATATAAATAAGATGTATTAGATAAATGAAAGCGGTATAATGAATTTATGAGCGTTGTAAAGGAGCTAAACCTATGAATATGTATGCCAGCGGAAATCTGACCGGACGCCTGCTGCAGAATCTGACCGTTACCGTTACGCATGCCCAGTTGACCAGCAGATACCCCGGATGGAATAGGACGAACGAGACCCCTTCCTTCAACCGGCTGTACTATATTGATTCCGGCGAAGGCAAGGTGATTATCAACGGCGTGGCGTATTATCCCAGACCCGGGCAATTAATGATCATGCCGGCCGGCTCTACCCAGACCACGGACACCTCGCCCAATGATCCCTACACACGCTACTATTGTCACTTTGATGCGCAGATCGGGGAATGGCCGCTGTTTCATTCTGCCAATAAGCTCTATATCAGCGATGTGCCGGATCCGGATGCGGTAAGGGCGATTTTCACGGAAATGATTGATTTGTTTCAGGATACCGGCTTTCTGGCGACTCTGCGCACTCAGGCTTCACTGCTCACGCTATTGGCACTGTGTCTGGAATCGGGAGGCTACAGCAATTTCCTGGATGACCTGACACATACCAGCGATCAGGGGAAGCTGGCGAATGTGCTGACTTACATTGACCAGCGCCTGATGCGGCCGCTTGATGTGGAGGAGCTGGCGGAGCTCGTCCATCTGCATCCGAACTACTTCATTCCCTACTTCAAGAAATTCATCGGCGTCCCTCCGATGCAGTACGTTCAGCTGAAACGGATGGAGCTCGCCAAAAGGCAGCTCTCGTACACCGACTTCAGCATATCCAATATCGCCGAGCAGGTCGGCATGGAGCTTGCCCATTTCTCCAAGGTGTTCAAGAAGACTACTGGCGTTTCTCCTTCTGCTTACCGGAGCAGTACGAAGTAGGGGGGATTTGTTAGTTGGAGTATGATTTACGCTATCCTTGCATTCAAAATCCAACTTGATTTCATAATAGTTGTAGATTGTGCAGTTAAAAACTGCGATAAAGGCTGCCCATATCTTATAACTGTATTCTGTACAACTAAATTTGCCCGGAACGGTGATAACCAGCTACAACCGATAATTTAATTGTACGAAATACAACTAAACGGATGATCGGTTGTAAATCAGGCGATTTAGTTGTACAAAGTGCAATTAAAAATTGCGGGACCTATGAGGACATAACTTAATCTGGTCACTGCAACCACGCAGCAAGCGAATTATCAAATTGGTTATCACGAGTTTAAGTCACCATAACATGTGCGCTCAATAAAAAAGGAACAATCCCAAGCCATATGATGGCTGATAGGACTGTTCCTTTTTGTAGCTACATACTATTTTATCCCGAAATATGCATCGGCATTGTTGTAACAAATGTTCTCGATCGTCCGGCCCACAAAAGCATAATCGCGCGGCAGATCGCCCTCTTCAATCCATGTGCCGAACAGGTTGCATAGAATCCGGCGGAAGTATTCATGACGCGTGAAGGAGAGGAAGCTTCTGGAGTCGGTCAGCATGCCGACGAATGGACTGATCAGGCCGATGCTGGAGAGCGCCTTCAATTGCTGCAGCATGCCTTCCTTCTGATCATGGAACCACCAGCCTGAGCCCATCTGCACTTTGCCTTTGATCCCCGAGCCCTGGAAATTACCGATCGATGTTGCAATCATCTCGTATTGTGACGGATTCAGCGTATACACAATGGTCTTCGGAAGCTGTCCGCTGGCATCCAGATCATTCAGCAAGGCATTCAGGCTGCGGGCCATATTGAAGTCCAGAATGGAATCGAACCCGCTGTCCTTGCCGAGCGCATCGAACATCCGTGAGTTGTTATTACGGAGCGCCCCGATGTGCAGCTGCATGCTCCAGCCCCGCTCGTGATACAGCCGGCCTAATTTGAGCAGTGTGTAGCTCTGGAACTTCTGTTCCTCCTGGGCGCTGATCTCCTCGCCTTTGAAGGCACGGGCAAATATGTAGGCTGCTTCATGTTCGGTTGAATGTGCGTGCGGAAGCTCACCGAAGGCCTGATCGGACAGACGGCAGCCATGCTTGTGGAAATAATCGATCCGCGAAGTCACAGCCTTCATGAATTCGGAATAACAGTGAACTTCCATTCCGCTGGCTTCACTGAGCGTGGCAACGTAGCCGGCAAAACCTTCATCGCGGATATTCAGCACCCGGTCCGGTCTGAAGGTTGGAGCAACAACGGTCTCCAGTGCACTGTCGTTCTTAATAAGAATGTGATGCTCCAGGGAATCAGCCGGATCATCCGTTGTGCAGACGACGTCAACATTCTGCTTCTTAAGGATGCCCTGTGTAGTCATGCCGTCTCCTTGCAGCTGTTCATTACAGCGGTCCCAGACGCTCTCCGCATTATCGGCCGAGAGCAGCTCATCGATGCCGAAATAGCGCTTCAGCTCCAGATGTGTCCAATGGTACAGCGGATTGCCCAGCATCTCGGGTACTGAACGCGCCCAGACCATAAATTTGTCTTTGTCCGGAGCGTTCCCGGTAATCAGCTGTTCATCGATGCCGAGCCAGCGCAGCGCACGCCACTTGTAATGGTCCCCCGATAACGCCAGATCGGCGATATTGCGGAACTTGCGGTTGCTGCTGATCTCCTGAGGATTCAGATGACTGTGGAAATCGTAGATCGGCATTTTTTGGGCATAGTCATGGTACAGGGTTTGTGCACTTTTGTTCAGGAGCAGCCAATCTTCATGAATAAAAGGTGAGGTACTCAATGTGTTCTCCAGCCTTTCGTCATACCGTATTTTAGAAGATAAGAATGTATAAGCTACTCGCAATATAACGTTCTTATCTTTTCCGCAGAAGCGGAAATTTGTCCTGGTAAGGACGGTATTAGCCGTTTCTGCCTGTTTGCACTACCATACTACCATACTTGTATGGTAGTATGGTAGTGCTTCTGAACAACTTAACAGGAGGGCTACGCGATGGAATACATTATCGGTACACAAGCGGTTTCCACACGGGACATCGTGTATCGTTCTTTGAAGAATCAGATTTTGCTGTTGGAGCTCCCTCCCGGCACCAGCATCTCGGAGAAAGAAATTTCACTTAAATTCAATGTTAGCCGCACTCCCGTCAGAGAGAGCTTCGTCCGGCTGGCCCAAGAGGGCCTGCTCGATGTCTATCCCCAGCGCGGAACGGTTGTCTCTCTTATTGATTCCGGCCTCGTCGAAGAAGCCCGCTTCATGCGCGAGCATCTGGAGCGGGCGGTTATGCGCGAGGCCTGCAGCTCTTTTCAGGCCAAACATCTTATAGATCTTAAGGCGAATCTGGATAAACAGAGACTCTGCATTGAAGATCAGGACTATAAGGAAATGTTCATGCTGGATGAAGAATTTCATCATCTGATCTTTACAGGCTGCAGCAAGAAGAATACCTGGGAAGTAGTCCAGCAGATCAAGGTCCATCTGAACCGCAGCCGGATGCTTAAGCTTACGGCAGATCATAATTGGGAGCATCTGTATCAGCAGCATTATTGCCTCTATGAAGCGATTCAGACACATGATGTTTCGCAGGGTGATCATATGATGCAGGAGCATATGGCATTAACCATTGCCGATCAGGAGATGCTGATGGAGAAATACCCGCAGTACTACAAGTAGAAACGGCTTTGCCGTCCATTTAAAAAGGAATCCGGGGAACTGAATAGAAGCCCCGCCCGGCGGGTAATGATGCCCGATAGTAAACAGACTTAGTCCTTACTTAGGATCATACTTACATTAGAGAAGGGTTGGATACCTATGTCTGAGTTGGCATTACAGCCTCAACTGGCAGGCAAAATCACCGTGATTACCGGAGGAGCCGGCGCACTTTGCAGCGTGATGGCCCTGGAATTAGCCCGTCAAGGCGCCAGGGTCGCTATTCTGAACCGCACTGCGGACAAAGGCGCCGCTCTGGCTGCGCAGATAACTGCAACCGGAGGACAAGCACTTTCCCTGGCCTGTGATGTTATGGATTCCAGCAATGTGCAGCAGGCAGCCGATGAACTTCTGAAGCACTGGGGGCCTTGTGATTTATTAATTAACGGGGCCGGCGGTAATCAGCCTTCGGCAATTACGACCCATGAGACCTTCGCGGACGGAGACCTGGAGAATCCGGATATCGTCTCCTTCTTCGATCTGTCTGTAAGCGGGTTCCGCAATGTCCTTGATTTAAATATGACCGGAACGTTAATTCCGACCCAGATCTTCGCCAAGCAGATGCTCGGGCGAACCGGAACAACGGTAATCAACATTTCTTCCATGAGTGCCGCTTCGCCAATGACCAAAGTTCCGGCATACAGTGCTGCCAAGGCGGGGATTAACAACTTCACGCAATGGCTGGCCGTCCATCTGGCAGACGCGGGAATACGGGTTAACGCTATAGCCCCGGGCTTCTTCGTAACCGCTCAGAATGAACAGCTGCTTGTGGACAGTAATGGAGAGCTGACAGAACGTTCCCGCAAAATCATCTCCCAAACCCCGATGCGCCGTTTCGGTACGCCCAAGGATCTGCTCGGCACCCTGCTCTGGCTGGCAGATGAGCAAATGTCGGGGTTCGTCACCGGAATCACCGTGCCTGTGGACGGCGGATTCATGGCTTACTCAGGGGTTTGAGCGTGATCTATGATGTGATGTGTTCCGTTCCACTGGACTAAGATAATCCCAACCAATGTACCAGCCCAAATCCGAGCAGCGACATGAATACCGAACCTATGAATCCGGCGAGTACCGGCTTACGCCCCATGCTGCTAAAGGTCTTGAGATCAATGCCGAGTCCAAGTCCCGCCATCGCCATGGCCAGCAGCAGATAGGCAAGTGTGATCATATCTGACGCAAGCGGCTGAGGGATAACTCCAAGCGTATTGATGCCGCTCATCAACAGGAAGCCTGCAATAAACCAGGGAACCGGGAGCTTCTTGCGCTCCCGGTTTCCTTCCGTTTCGGCGGCACACCCTTCTTCTGCTCCATCGGACAGTTTCATGCGGCGGTGTAGCTTCCGCTCCCTGCGGCCTTCTATCAGGCCCAGAATCAGAGCGACCGGAACCAGCATTGCTACCCGCGTCAGCTTCACCAGTACTGCCAGATCGGAGCCTTGCTGCCCGGCAGGTACGGCTGCAGCGATGACATGTGCCACCTCATGCAGGGTTGCTCCTGCGAAGATTCCGTATCCCGAAGCGCTTAAGCCCATATATGGATATAGAATCGTATATACAAGTGTAAAAACAGTTCCCAGAATCGCCACTGTTGCCGCTCCTACTGCCGTCTCGTTGTCTGTCGCTTTGATCTGCGGGGCAATGGCAGCTACTGCTGCTGCGCCGCAGATGGCTGTTCCGCACGCGGTCAGCAGCCCCAGTCTTCTGTCCATCTTCAGCCAACGCGCCAAACCATACACAGTGAACAGCGTGAACACCAGGTTAATAGCTGCAATCCCGGCCACCTTTGGACCCGCCTGTACGATATCCCCCAGATTCAGTCTCATCCCCAGCAGAATGATTCCTGCTCTGAGCAGTCTTTTGCCCGAGAACCGTACGCCTGCCATGGCCTGCTCCGGAACACCGGCTACTGCTCTGAGGCCAATCCCCAGCAGAATGGCCAGCACCAGCTGGCCCATAATGCCGATGACCGGCAGCAAGGCTAAATATTTCGCCGCAACCGCCAGAGTGAGTGTAACAACAATCCCGCCGGCAAAGTAGACATATCTATGATTACTCCGCTGCAATCTGTAACTTCCGCTTCCGCTTCCATTCATCCGTCCCGCGCCCCATTCACTACTTCGTTATAACACCGCTTTTATAGCTTTACTATATAAGCATGCTTACGGAATGTGAAATACAGGTTTGCTATTTCAATCATTATTAATACTTATGCTTAGGCGAATTCACTATGTTAAAATAGTAAAAAACCGTAATTACAGCTACATCCATCTTCAATAAATGAGGGATTATTATGATTACTGATGCGCTCCGCGTTTTTGTTACCGTAGTAGAGCAGCAGCATTTCTCTAAGGCGGGCGAGCTGCTCAACCTCTCCCAGCCCGGAGTCAGCCTGCATATCCGCAATCTGGAGAACGAATTCGCAGTGAAGCTGCTGCACCGTTCCCCCAAGCAAGTGCGTCTTACTGAAGCCGGAGCCATTCTATATAAGCATGCGAAACAGATGCTCATGCATTATGAAGAGGCCGGCCGGGAAATCCGGCTGCTGCAGGACGAAGTGACCGGCACCCTGCAGATCGGAGCCAGCTTCACAATTGGGGAATATGTGCTCCCGGCCCGCCTGGCCGACTTCGCCCGGCAATATCCGCTGGTCAGTCTCCAGGTCACCATAGGCAATACGGAAGAGATTATTGCTGCGGTCCGGTCTAACCGGCTGGATATCGGCTTCATCGAAGGTGAAACGTCGGGCTCTGATCTGTCCATTATCCCGTATATGAAGGACGAGATGATTCTGGTCGCGCCCTCCGCTCACCCGCTAAGCAGTGAACTCGCTGTAGAGGATCAGATGCTGCATAATGAAGTCTGGGTGCTGCGGGAACCGGGTTCCGGCACCCGGGCTTTCAGCGACCGTTTTTTGCAGGAATCAGGTATTCAGGCCAAACGCTCCTATGTATTCAACAGCAGCCAGGGTGTCAAGGAAGCGGTCAGCGCCGGACTTGGACTGTCCCTGCTGTCCAGATGGATTGTACGCAAAGAGCTGGCCAGCGGCGAATTAAGTGAACTAAGAATCAGGCATACGCTGACTGAAAGGGATTTCCGGATCATCCGGCAGAAGCATGCTCCAGATACACTGGCTATGCGGGTCTTTATCGGGAAGCTGCTGGATTGATTTACTCTGCTCCCATTAATCAACTGGCAGTAGCCAGACCAGAACAGCTTCAAGACGCCTGGCCCCCCACTGGAATATGTGTGGGGGACCGGGCGTCTTGTAAGATCAATTATTCAGCTATTCTGGCAGGCGAATCATGATTACCCCTGCCGGCGGAACCTCGAGTGCATGCACACCTTTCTTCCACACCAGCCTGTGGTCCGCAATAACAGTTCCCCGGCAGTCGCGGATATTTACGAGCAGCAGACCCGGATCGCGCTCCAGCTCCAGTACCAGGCGCGGGTTCAGCGTCCCGTTGATTACCAGAACCAGCCCGGGCAACTCCCCTGCTAAAGGGATTACTGTATCATGATAAGCGGCAAACACCCACTTCTGCGCGGTCCGGGCGATGACAAGCGGATACAGCAGCTCGGGACTCACCGGCTCCAATGTTCCGTCCAGCAATACATCCCGGTGCCCGCGCCAGAAGCTTAGCCAGAAGCCCAGCATAGCCTTATGCGGCTCCGGCAGAGTATCCAGCCGGACGGATATCTGCGGCACAGCGAACAGAATGTTAATGAACTGCAATGCCGCTGCCTCGACCGGTTCCTCCGGATTCCACATCAGCATATCGGCATGTGCCGCGGTATCCCCGCAGATCAGCCGGATATCGATTGTATGCATCCGGTTCTGAAGTGCATCGTTTGGACAATCTGCTGCCCGGAACATATTGCCGTATTTGCGCATCAGCGGTCCGGTATAATTCTGGCGGAATTCGATCATAATATCCGGCTTCAGCTGCCGCAAGCGGGAGAGGATTCCGCTTAACAACAGATCGACGGCTTCCGGAACCGAGCCTGTATCCCTGCCGTTCTTTCTGTCATCATGTTGGCCGGCTGCATGCCCTTCCACATAGAAGCTATCCACGAAGTCGAGCTTGAAGCCGTCCAGATCCCAATCCAGCAATGCCTGCTCATATAAGGAAATTAAGTATTCCCGGACTTCCGGATAACGGGGATCGGCCACGCCTGCTCCGAAGCTCTCACTATAGTAGAGTAACTTATCCTTGAAGCGCAGCCAGGCTTCACTATGCTTGCCGATGAACGGCACGGCATACCACAGCAGGTATTTCATGCCAAGGTCATGGACACGGGCTATATGAGCCTGCATATCCGCGATTTTGTCCGGGCTGGCCTTCCAGTCTCCGCAATACGCATACCCCCGGGCTTCATCTGACGTCTGCCAGCCGTCATCCACAATTACCGCGCCGCAGCCCAGTTCAGCTGCGAGTCTGCACTCCAGCTCTACGGTCTCCGGCTTCAGCTGCTGATGGAAGCTATACCAGGTGGAATACACCGGCTCCCTTGCGGTATCAGGAACCGGGGACGGCTCACTCCCTTTCAAGCCTGCCCACCATTTCCCCGCTGCGCCCAGTGCTTCATAGTACGGAACGCTGCGGGAATCCAGCCGCAGGATGAGCTCATAATGTGTTATGGGAAAGACATCGCCTGCGAACAACGTTACAGCACATTGAAAGCTGGACGTTTCTTCATTCAGCCCCGCACGCAGCTCCAGCGGATTCAAGACGTCTGAGCAGGCAAAGGTCAGAGCATTGTTCCCCCTGCTGCCATACAGGCTGACAACCGGTGCAGAGAAAGTGGATCTGGACAGGAACCCCTCCCGCCAGTCGGGAACCAGTCCCCTGTTTCGTTCCGCTGCCGGATGCCACATTCCTTGAATATCAATGGCCTGGCAGCTCCAGCGAAGCGTCAGCTTGGGGGGAGCTGCCGGAGCGGGAGCACTGAGTGTCAGGATGGCATAGGCAACGCCATCTACTCCGCGCTGCACATGAAGCTGAGATTGAAAGTCCGGACTGCTTCCTTCAAGAAGGATCTCGTAATCTCCTGTGTGAATGGTCTTCAATAAGGTCAAAACTCCTTTGTAGCCGATTGACTGCTTATACGGTTATAACCGGCAGGGAATAGAAATCTGCACACAGGTGCCGATTCCGGAACGGCTGGCGATCAGCACTCCGTATTCACTGCCTCCATGCAGCTTAATCCGGGAATCTACATTACGGATGCCGTAGCCGATCCGGGTCCCCTCAGGGGCCAGAATCTGCCGGATGGTATCCGCATTCATGCCTACCCCATTGTCTATAATCTTGAATATGATACTGTCCTCCCTCTTCTCCGCCACCAGCCGGATTCCGATGGTGCTGCCGAACCAGGCATGCTCCAGCACATTCTCAATCATCGGCTGGAGAATCAGCTTCACCGTCGCATACTCCAGCACCCCGGGGTCAATATCGTAATATACCGACATCCGCTCCCCGTATTTGATGCCCTGAATGGCAATATAAGCTTTGGCATGCTCAATTTCATTGCCCACGGTTGTGATAATTCCTCCCCGGTTCAAAGACAAACGGTAGAACTTGGCCAGCTCCTGAACAAGGGTGTGCAGCTTCTGAATATCTCCGAACTGGGCCAGACGATTGATCGAGGAGAGTGTATTGTAGAGGAAATGCGGATTGATCTGCGCCTGCAGCGATTCCAGCTCCGCTTCTTTTTTCTGAAGATTGGCGACATAATTCTTGTGAATCAGCTCTTCGATATTGCTGCCCATCCGGTTGAAGGCTACGGCAATCTGTGCCAGTTCGTCATTGCCCTTATACTTAATTCTCTTGTGAAAGTCTCCATCGTGAAAAGCGTTCAGCGATCCGACGATCTTCTGAATCCGCCGGGAGAAATAGCTGGATACTCCGATGCCGAGACAGGCCAGAACCAGTGCGCTGGCCAGACAGACCAGCAGTGTCATTCTCCGCACTTCGCTTGCACTTTCATCGAACAGGCTGTTCGGAATATAGGCTTGCAGCTCCCAGCCGATGCCTTCCAGCGGCTCTCTCAGTTGCAGCAGGTTGCCGGCGGATTGCAGGCTGGCGACTTCCGCACCCTCCGGTGAAGACTCCAGCACCACCCTGCCGCTCCCGTCAGTCACCATAAGAGTGGCATATTCGCCGATCTTGCGGTAATCCACCGAATCCAGCAGATCCCGCATCTGCACCGTTACCCGGATTAGACCGATGCTCCGCTGCTTCTGGATATCATCCATCCTCTGGATCAGTGAGATATTGCTGTTCTCTTCATCGCGCAGAATCTGACGCCATTGACCAGCACCCGGTTTAGCTTCCGGCGCCACGAGGTCATGATACCAGTCTTCTCCCCGGATTCTCTGCAGATGAAAGATCTCATACCGCTTGGTCGAGAGCAGAGGATTGGGTCCAATCTCGCTGTAGTATAGTTCAGGAATAGAATCATTCTCCAGGTACAGGGATAACCCGACATTGCTTGCCGTGTAATTAAGCAGATTCTCAAGCGTAGGCATGAGAGTCTTAGTCATCGTCTCATAGCTGTACCAGCCTTGCTCATAACGCCGCAGTGCACTTTGCAGATTGAAGTTGTAATAGAGAGTGCTGGAGATACGTTCAATATTATCCGTACGGTAGGTGATGTTATCCCGCATTTGCTGCAGTGTGCCTTGGATGTTCTCGCGCGTCTTCTGTTTGAGCGAGTTCACGGAATGACTGTAAGCAAACAAGCCCACTGTACCCACAGCTAGCAGCAGGCAGACCACATAAGGGAGAATCAGCTTGTATCCGTAAGGCATACTCCATCTGCGCCGCATATTACAGATGTCTCCTATAATCACCCGGGCTGACTCCGTAATAATCCTTGAATTGCTTGCTGAAATGGGACAGATTCTTATAGCCGACCCGCTGGGCAGCTTCATAAACCTTAAGCTTCGGGTCACCAAGCAGCAGCTTCACCCGTTCCAGCCGTCTTAAAGAGACATAATCGGAGAAATAAATTCCCTTCTCTTCGTAGAAAATCTGCCCCAGATGATTAGGCGAGAAGGAGAAATGATTGGCAGCATCCCGCAGCATCACGTTATGCTCCAGACGTTCCTCTATATAAGCTTCAATCTCCTGCACGAGCTTGCGTTTCTTGCCCTGCCGTTTGCGCTGCAAATGCTCCGACAGCTCGAACATACGGCGGCGCAGCCAGGATTTCATATCCTGGGTAGTCTCGAAATGATAGAGAATGCTCAGATGCTTCCGGTCCAGTCCGAGCACCTCGTAGAAGTCCTCATTAATCGTATGCAAATAGGCATCGAGCTTCGACACCACATGCAGAAACAGCTGATAGATCTCCAGCTTGGTCTCCATATGACCTACCCACACGAACAGCTCCTCATTACAATCGTCGATAGCAACCAGCCGGTAAGAGGACATGGCCTGAAACAAGGCCTGGAGAATATCATCAAGATCCTTGGCTTCAGCCGTAACCGGCCCTCTGGCATCCGTGTGCAGGATCAGCTTGCCTTTGCCCAGGAACAGCTTCAATCCAAGGGCTTCCTTGGCCCGCTGGAAGGAGTAATGCAGCTCCTTCAGACTGTTCACCAGCGGTCCTGCTCCTATGGTCACTGTCAGCGGAGTTCCGCTGACCGCATGATGAATGAATTCCCTTAACCGTCCATGGTCAACACGTTCTTCAAGGATTAGAGCAAAATGGAACTGATCCAGTCTGCAGACCTGAATCCGTTCCATCGCACAGAACTGTTCAACAGACAGGCTCAGCTGCCGCTCTATTGCCGCTTGGGCCTCCTCACTATAGCCGTTCAGCTTCCAGGCCAGGTCATCCGGTTCCAGCAGAGCGGTGTACAGGCGGGATCTTTGCCAAGCAATCCCCATGCGCTGAAGCAGCGGCAATACCCGGTCCTCATCCGGTGTTCCATCGAGAAGCTGCATGAACAGCTCACGCTTCAGCAGGGGTTCCGACTCCGAGAAATAATGCTCCAGATGGCTATGCGCCCGTTCCTTGTCCAGGGCCTCCTTCACATCAATCAACGTCCGCCGCATATCCTCATCGTCCACAGGCTTCAGAACATAACCGCAGGCACTCATGGAAATGGCCTGCTTGGCATACTGGAAATCCTCATAGCCGCTGACAAAAACTATCTTCAGCTTCGGATTCAGCTCAAGTGCTCTGCGGGCAAGCTCCATCCCGGTCATAATCGGCATCTTGATATCCGTGACGACAATATCCACCTGCTGTGCTTCCAGCACTTCAAGCGCCTCGAAGCCGCTGCTTGCGGCTGCACACACTTCCATGTCCATGTCTTCCCAGTTCATGAAGTATTGCAGACCCTTCAGATCCAGCAGCTCATCGTCAACCAGCAGCACCTTATACATTCCATCCCCTCCTTCGGACCCGCTTGCTGCCAAGGCGCAAGAGCGGAGGTTATCCCCATAAGGCGGAAGGCAGCCCCTTCCCAAATAATGGGGTATACTTGGCTTCAGTATACCCCACGCCCCAGGCAGACTCTATTGTTATTTCATCTTGCTGAGGTTGTTCTGCCATCTTTCCGTCTGGTATGCCAGCAGCTTGCCGTAACCCGCTTTTGAGGCGTCTTCATTCGCTTTGTTAATAAGGCTCAGCACCTCTTCATCACTCTTGGCATACAGCGTCTTGGCAAATGCCTCCTGATAGATATCGTTAACGGCAGTAGCAATGGTTCCTTCTTCCGAATCCGGAAGCGGATCAAGGTTCACGAATTCCGTGAAGTTCCGGGAAGTCTTCCAGGTCACTTTCTGCTGGGCCAGCGTTGTCCAGTTCTGCTTGTCAGCCGGCAGCTGCGCATCCATCTTGGCTTTGGTCTGATCGATGAATGTCGTGTTGCCTACCCAGTTGAAGCGGCCGATTCTTTCCTTGTCTTTCCCTGCCTGCTCTGTGCTAAGTCCCCCGGCATTCAGAATCGGTACTCCATCTGCGTCAGTCTCATCCCAGTAGAGCCCCTTACGTCCGAAGTTGATAATACGCTGGCCCTCCTCCCCGGTCAACCAGTCCAGGTATGAGAAGATCGCTTCAGGGTCCTTGGCATTCTTCGTAATCACGAGCACATTCCAGCCGAGGGAATTGTAATTATTCGGAGTGATTTTGGTGGCATCCAGGCCGGCTTTGTGGATCGGCCAGATGATCTCGTAGCCCGCTTCCGGATCGGTTGCCTTCAGGGCACCGTCCGCTCCCCGGCCCGGATTGACCACATCGCCATCCACGTATACTGCAACGCGGCCCGTTTTCAGCTTTTCGTTAATCTGGTCTCCGGTCTGTGTGAATACGTCCTGTGAAATCAGCTTGTCGCGGAACAGCTTGCTGGCATACTGCATGTTCTCAATGAAAATCGGATCTTCAAAGATCGGCTTCAGTTCATTGCCTACAGGATTAGCTCTCGTCAGATAAGGTTTGTTCTCCGCCCATCCGCCATACATGGTATCAATGCCCCGGCCTTTGGCTCCAACCTCGAGGGGAACAACATCACTGTATTTCTCCTTCACCAGCTTCAGATAGGCATACAGATCATCAAAGGTTTCCAGCTTCGGCGAGCCCAGCTCTTTATAAATTTTCTTGTTGATGATCCATCCGCCGTTGCCGTTGGGGCTTGAGGTATACCAGTTCGGGAACTGGTACAGCTTGCCGTCGTCTGAGCGGAGCATACCGAGTGTGGCTTCCCCGGCGTTATTCTTAAGATTCGGATATTTGTCGAGATAATCATCCAGTGCCACCAGCATTCCGCCTTGCCGCAGACGCTCGACACTTGCACCGCGGTCCGTCATAATGACATCCGGCAGACTGCCTGAAGCAATCATGGTGCTGAACTTCGTCTCGGCAGCGCCGCTTGACTGAACGGGAGTCATGTTGACCTTCAGGGTATCGGCAATCCAGCGTGTGGTTGAGTCGGCGCCCCACTGCTCAGTAGTATCCCAGTCATAATTGCTGTAATAGCTGAAGGTTACCGGCTTCACTGTACTTACTTCGTCTGTGGAAGGCTCCTCCGAAGTTGCGGGTACCGCCGTTTCCGCTGCAGCAGTGGCTGCCGCCGTTTCTTTACCGGGTTCTGCCGTACTCTGAACTGCTGCGTTATTCCCTCCGCCGCACCCGGCCATCAGCAGCACCGTGCATAATACAACCGTCATTTGTGTCCATCGTTTGGTCGTCCGTTTCAAATTAAGTAACCCCTCTCTACATGTGAGTTCAAGAAATCTGCGCTACTCTTTCAAGGAACCGATGAGTACCCCTTTGACAAAATATTTTTGCAGAAACGGATACACCATAATGATTGGCAGCGTTGCCACCATAGTGGTAGCCATAATCAGCGACTTGGTGGTGACAGACTGCACCAGAGCCAGACGGTCCTGGGCTGCTGCATTGCCGACGGACTGAAGCTGATCAGTCACAATATTGGAGCTCAGGATCTGCTTCAGCAGCGTCTGGATCGGAATCAGGCTGGGGTCGTTAATATAAATGCTGGCTGAGAACCAGTCATTCCAGTGATAGACGGCGGTAAAAAGGGACAGGGTGGCCACAACGGGACCCGATATAGGCAGGACGATGCGGATCAGCACACCGATATGGTTGCAGCCGTCAATCCGTGCCGACTCCGCCAGTCCCGCCGGCAGGCCAAGAAAGAAGGTCCGAAAAATAATCATATTATATACACTGATTAACCCGGGAATAACGAGAACCCAAAAGGTGTCCATCATGCCAAACTCCCGCAGCAGCAGAAAGGTAGGAATTAAGCCGCCGCTGAAATACATTGTAATAATGCAGAAGACCATATAGAACCTGCGCCCGATCAGCTCATGACGCGATAGCCCGTAAGCCAGGATGGCTGTGAACAGCACGGACAGGATCGTCCCGGTTAGCGTTCTCAGAATGGATATCATGAACGCCTGCCCGATCCGGCTGTCCTGGAAGACGACCTCATAGTTATCAAACGTTGGAACCCGGGGCCAGAACGTGATGCCGCCCAGCGATGTATCCGAGCCCATATTGAAAGATATAACCAGGGAATTCCAGAAGGGATACAGGGTGACGAAGCCCAGCAGGATCAGAATGATATAAATGAACAGCTGCAGCACTTTATCCCCCGTTGACAGCTTCATCATAACCTGTAACCCCTTTCCCCGCAGAGTCTGATTTCATGAACATTTCTGCATCTATACCGCTTTGAGGCTGCTTCGCTCACCATAGGCTGGAGCCCATTTTTCTGGCTGCTTTATTGGCTAGCGCCAGCAGTGTTACACTGACAACTGCCTTGAACAACCCTGCTGCTGCCGCGTATGAGAAGCGGTTATTCAGAATCCCCATCCGGTACACATAGGTATCGATCACATCCGACACATCACGGAGAATCGGATTCGTGGCCAGAATGAGAATATCTTCAAACCCGGCGTTAAGAATATTGCCCACCGCCAGAATCATGAAGATGATAATGACGGGCCGGATACAAGGCAGTGTGATCAGCTGGATCTGCTTGAATCTCCCCGCCCCGTCGATGGAAGCGGCTTCATACAGATGCGGATCAATTCCGGCAATGGCAGCCAGATAGACAATGGCGGCAAACCCCATTTCCTTCCACATCCCCGTCCCTACGAGAATACCCCAGAAATACTCCGGCACAGACAGAAAGCTGATCGGTTCAGATGTTAGATTCAGACTCATCAGCAGCATGTTAACGCTTCCATTATCAGTCGACAGCATCGAGCCTACGAAACCGCCGACGATCACCCACGAGAGAAAATGCGGCAGATAGCTGACGGTCTGCACGACCCGCTTGAACATCATACTCCGGACTTCATTCAGCATCAGCGCCAGCAGTATCGGTGCCGGGAAGCCGAAGCAGAGCTTCAGCAGACTGATCACCATCGTGTTGCGCATGACTCTCCAGAAGTCCGGGGAATTGAAGAAAGCCTCGAAATGCTTCAGGCCCACCCATGGGCTGTGTAAAAATCCGCCGAACAGCTGATAATCCTGGAAAGCCATTAGAACTCCGTACATGGGCAGGTAACTGAAAATAAAGATGAAGATCAAAGCAGGCACTACCATCAGCTGAAGATCCCATTGTCTGATCCAGTTATTCCACCAGGATACTGCGTTTCCTTTCTTCCGGACGGGCAATCTCCGCTCGATTTCCACATTGGTCATCCTTCCTGTTTCTTTGCTTTACACCTTCATTCTATGATCTCCAGGAAGGAGCTACCAGTAGCGCAGCCAACGAAAACTGTGGTCCAGCAACGGAGATTTTTTTAGGGTTCACTTTGGTTAGTTAGAGTTAGTTAGAGTGGGCTTATTCTTCCTCCACGGGCAATTTGATAGCTTTTACATCGTCTATATACAGTGTTCCGCTTCCCTGTGTCCCGCTGCCTTGGGCAATATAGAAGGCGAACTCTTTAATGGAACCCAGATCGATGACGCCGTTGCCGCCGGTAGACCACCCGGGCCGCAGGAATTCGGTAAAAGGAATGCTAACAAGCACTGGAGTTGTGCCTTGAACCGGAATACTCGCTTCCCATACCTCACCGTTCGTCTCATGAAACTGAACCGCAAGCTGCCGGTTCGAGCCATCCGGCTGCAGCCAGAAGGAGATGGCTTCCATCCCCGGCCATTCCTTGCCCATGCTGCGGTATAACCCCGCATAGCCGGGATTGCCTACCGTATAGTCCAGCTTAAGCCCGTAGGTACCGCTGTTCAGATGGTAAGTGTCCAGCGTGACCGTTGCCAGGTTACCGGAGACATTCCGCTGCCATTTGGCACGCAGGCTGCTGTTCGAGCTGCCATACTGTTCGAAATCATCAATGAGATAACTGTCCGCAGGCGGCGGTACATACGGGCCGTTGCCTGTTTCGCCGTTATGGAGTGCACGCGGATTGCTATAGAGCGCTTGAATGGCACTGAGTGAATTTTTGTCGGTCAAATATTGTGACCAGGTCATGAAATACGCATACCGGGGCTGCTTCTCCATCAGCATATCCATGTCCGGCAGCTCCCCGTTCTCTCCTATAGCAATCGGTCTGCCGCCGCTAAGCTGCACAAGCTTGTTGTAATACGTATCCCGGTAATCGTTGTTATAGATATCCATCGCCAGCACATCTACGGCATCATGACCGGGATAATAAGGAGCAGAATCATAGGCCCATGAGCTCTCGGCATTCGGGCTCCATACCCAGATCAGATTATCCAGACCATGCAGATGGGTGAAACGGTCATACATATTGTCCCACAGCTGCCTGAACAGCTCCGGCCGCGCGCCCCACCAGAAGAATTCGGCATTCATCTCATGATAAGGCCGCCACAGCACCGGAATGCCTTCGTCTCTCAGCTGGGCAAGATATCCTGCAACTTCATCCACTTGAGCAGCCCACTGATTGTAGAGTGCAGTCCCCGGAGTAACAATCTCCGTCATCTGAGCTGCCGTTACATCTCCTGTGACACTTTCCCATCCGGCGGTGGCAGAATCCATAGGACGGGGCTCATGATACGTCAGGGTAATAATGCTGCCCGTATGACCTTTGTTGATCGCCTCGTCAATCATGGCCTGGCGCAGGGCGCTGAAATCCCCGCCGGTATAATAGGCGAAATCCGAACCCCAGATCGCCGGATAATATCCGGTTAATTCTGCTGCTGTATCATACCAAAGGGATGGCGCTTCATAATAATTATGCTGGCCTGTATACACGGCGCTGCCAACCGTGGCATAGAGCCGGTCCAGAAGTGCTGCCGTTTCCTCCGACGCTCCCGGATTCACCGGGAACATCTTGCCGGTAGTGAGCTCCAGTGAACTCGCCGCCGACACTGCCGTCCCTTCGCTGACTGCTGTCACCTTCACCTCATAGTGACTCTCAGGTGACAGACCTTCCAGCTTATAGGCATACAAGGATTGACCAGGAACATAAGGCACCGTTATACTGCTCCATTCAGTATCCGCCGCCTTTTTGAAGGTAATGCTATAATTCTTCACACCAAAAGGACCCGTAGCTGCCAGCCACTCCAGATCTGCGGACACCCCATCAGCACGGTTCACGGTAAACCCTGCTGGCGCCCCAGGTGCAAGGTCCTCTGGAAGCTCCGGCAGCTTGCCGATATATACCTGATCCAGGAACTGATCCGTCCCTGTCTGATTCTTTGCTGTCAGCTGCATATATTCGGTGGTACCTGTTGTCCGCAGCTGATTCTCCGAGCGTGCCCATACCGAAGCAGTATTTGTGATCAGCGGATGCTCAGTTTCAGAGGATTCCTGATAGACACTGAGGCTTACGGTAGATGCTTGCGGGGGTACAGCTGCTGACCTGGTCCAGTAGGAAACCAGATAAGAGCCCTCCCCGTCCACAGGAATCTCCTCGCTTCTGATTGCCGAATTGCCCGTCAGGCGCGCCGCATATTGTCCAGCGTATGTTCCGTAGGTTGTTGTCTGCACTGTTCCCGTTTCGGTCCACGGGCTGATCGAAGCTGTTTCGAAACCGCCGTTAGTGAGCAGATTCACTCCCGGTGTCGCCTCCATCCCCATCACAGCACCGGAAGTATTGCCGGCCGTATCTCTGGAACGCAGCATAATGGCATACACAGAGAATGGATCAAGATTCTGCAAAGTATAGGTGTATGATGTGACGGTCTCCTGATGGGGAACCGATAAGGTATTCCAGCCGGAGTCTTCTGTTTTTTTGTAAGACAGCTGGTAAGATTCGACCGCCATATCATCTGTAGAGCCCGCCCAGGTCAGCTTAAGTGAATCCGGCTCATGCTCGGCTGTCCAGGTTCCGGGAGTTGACGGCCGTTCAATGTCAACATTCTCCCGGATCAAAGCGTCATCAATATAGTAATCTTTGCTGGTGCTGTTCCAGAAGGAGAAACGGATGTACTGCACCCCGGGAGCCGGTGTGTACAGCAGCTGCTTATACTCCCACTGGGTCGAACCGGAGAAATAGAGATATTGCTTCGTCTGCTGACTGCCGAAGGCATCCAGATCGATCGCCGCACTCGTCACTCCCGTTCCTGCGAATTTGACCCACAAGCCTACCCTGTAGGTTTTACCTTCCTGCACTGCTACGGACGCAGATGCCCCGCCTGTATTCCGCTTCACCTGAAGACTCTTCGTGCCACCATGCTTCTCGGCGGTTGTCACCACCGGACTCCCCCATTTCTCCCACGACACATCTCCCGCTTCGAAGCCGGGATTTCCAAGCAGATTCTCCCCTGCCGAATAAGATACCGCTGGCGGCAGGAGAATTGATGCAACAAACAGAGCGAGGGCCAGGCAACCATGCAACCATTTTTTGCTCGTTCGTGCAGCCACTTTGTTCAGTCCTCCATTTGAATAGAGCCGGATTATATTCGATGATTACATCGTCCGGCCCATCAAATGTAAGCGTTTTCCTTGAGACTCAACAAGAACCCGCAGCAACGAAAACTGTGTTTCAGCAATGACAACGCAGTTAAAAGCAGCAATACCCGCTACAGGCTGATTGTCCCGCGGAAAGCACCGTTGCCGCAGGTGACGGCAAGCACTTGTCTGACCTCACAATCAAGCGCAATCCCCTTCCAGCGGACAGCTCCAAGCGGGGCATGCTCCCACTCCTCCCAGGTATCTCCCCCATCCCGGCTCCAGGCCATTTCAGATTCTGTGGAGGTCCGGACCATCGGTTCGCTGGCCGATATCAGCACATCCTCTCCGTGTTCACCCCGCCCAACACAGAGTGCTGATACATTGAAGAGCTTGCCTGCCATAACCGGAAACAGCTTGTGCCAGCTCTGTCCGCCGTCACTGCTGCGCCATAGCCCTTCCGAAATAAACCCCGTATAGATTGTCCCCGGACAGGAGGGAGAGTACGCCACTGCGCTCAGTACTGAAGCCGGGCCGCCAAGCTGAAAAGGAAGCCCCTCTCCTATGAAATCCCAGGTGTCCCCATGGTCTGAGGATTGCCAAATCCCCTCCGTGGCTTCTCCGGCAATTAGCTGTCCTGCCAGATGCGGATTCGTATCCATGAGCTGGTTGGACCCGCAGGCATTCTTAACCTGATAGACTACAACGGACAGCAGCTCGGCTTCAATCCAGCGCTTCTGATGCGGAAGTGTCTCCACATAAGCCGGAGGCCGAAAAGCTGTGCGGTCCCATGAAGTGCCGCCGTCCCGCGACCGGTAGATTCCTGCGCCTGCACTGACTGCCCCGTCCACATAGGCATAATAGGTGCCCGGCTGATTGCCGTCCTCACGCAAAGCCTGCACGAATAACCCGGGACCCAGTGTTAAAGCTGCTCGGGCACGGTCTTCACCATCGTGGTATACAGCGATACAGGCTGTATTGCCGTGGCCGATGAGGCCGTACAGATACAATCCCGGATCTGCTGCGGAATTAACAGCCGCAGAGCTTCCGGAATAGCCGGACAGTCCGGGCAGATTGCGGAAGGAGAGACCGCCATCCTCGGTCACCTTCGGAGAATGGTCCGCCATGGTGACACAAAACTTGCCGGGCTGCAGCTTATCTGCTACCACCGCTTCCATGCAGGTGGTCTCAAGCCCCCGGAACTGCCCGGCCCGCCAGGTCATTCCGCCATCTCCGCTGTAGGCTACCCCATACCAGTTGCAGAGATAGAGGCGGCCTGGTGTGAACCGGTCTACGATAATCTTGGAGATCGCCCAGCCGGCAGCAGAAGCCCGTGAACCTCCGTTAAAGCTGTCCATGTATGCCGGAAAGCCGCTTAAATCATTACCCCTGTGATGATGCAGCAGTCTCCACCGCTCCGCGCCATCGTCTGTAACATAGAGCGGTATCGGCGGGATGTCCTGCATCTGCGGGCGCAGATCAGGTGCTGTATACCAGCGCTCCGGGACATGCCAATCCTGGACAAGGGTCCCGTACCGCTGCTCTCCCTTCAGCAGACCTTCTCCGGCAGACTGCCAGGTCTGCCCTCCGTCTGCACTGCTCTTGATGCCGCCCCAGATGCAGGCGGCCAGCAGCCGCTGCGGGTCCCGGCTGTCGAATGACAGCCCGGCAAAGCTGGGACCTTCAACCAGCAGCTCCCACGATTGTCCCGAGTCACAGCTGAGATACAGCCTGCCCGCCTTCCCCCCGCGGGCGGTCCTGCAGCAGTCCTAATATGCCGTACTCCCCCGGATCGGCATAATCCATATTCAGCTCCTCATCGCTGATCGTTCCGGCATATAACATACCCTGCTGATCCGGGTGAAAAGCTACACACCCGAAACGCTCCTCCGGAAGGCTGCTCTGCTCCCAGCTCTCTCCTTCATCCCTGCTGATCCAGAGTCCGCCGGTATACCCTCCGGCCGCTACAATACCGGGATGAAAGGGATCTACGGCAATGACCTCCCCGTACATCCGGGTCGGCCCGTTGCCGTAGAAGCCCATCCCGCCGCAGACCTCATACCAGCTGTTCCCGCCATCTGCCGATTTGTGCACCGCGCCGTAGAAGGTCCTGCTCCTCACTTCGCCGCAGCAGCGGAACATCACCTCCGGGTGATGACAGCTAATGGCAAAGCTCTGCACCTGATGGTGGTAAGCCTGGGTCATCCCCCGGTTCAGGGTCTCCCAGCTCTCCCCGCCATCACTGCTGCGGAAGACGCCCGCCACATCACAGCGGGCATATAATACACGGTTGTCCGCCGGATGCTGCAGCAGGCCGGTAATATAACCGCCTCCGCCCAGCGCCGCCGGCAGCAAGACACCTGGCAGATTCAATGAATTTCCCATGTCAGCTTCTCCCCCTCGCTCCAGTTCTTCTAAGCATAACTTGGAGCTGACCAGAGCGGCATCCCCGGCAGCAACGATATCTACCGCTGAACAAGGAATGTGAATCGCAGTACAAAGCTGCTTCTTTTCCAAATTCAAGGGCAAGTTCACCTTACATTACTGTCATTCAGACTTATTAGGGAGCAGCATCCGGGGAAGCACATTGTATTCGGTTTTTCGCATACATTGGCCGGGTTACCTTCGTATAAGCACATTGTATTCGGTTTTTCGAATACATCTGGCCCGGTTACCTTAACGGAAGCTCATTGTATTCGGTTTTTCGAATACATCTGGCCCGGTTACCTTAACGGAAGCTCATTATATTCGGTTTTTCGCATACATCTGGCTCGATTACCTTCGTAGAAGCACATTGTATTCAATTTTTCGCATACATCGCCCCGGGCAGGTGTTTCATTAGACTATACCAGCTAATAGCTTGTCAACATTACCAGTAAAGTGATTCTAAATCATGTGGTATAGTTAAAATGAGGCATGCCAAAAAACCCTCCAATTTTCTTTGTGTCTTGGAAGGTTATGCCAATAATATTTTTTAAATTGGACGAAATTCCTTTTTATTTTTTAAGATCGCATAGAGCCAATGGACGAGTTTATTTGCACATGCGATTAGAGCTACTTTTATGTGGTTTTCCTTCAGCTCTCTTACGTTCATAGAACGCTTTGATTCGCATATTTCGGGAGCGTATAAGTCCACACTGAACAGCCATCACCAGTGCGTAACGCAGCTGCCTGGAACCACGTTTCGTGATTCGGTTTCGAGTCGCTGTAAACTTACCGGAAGCAAAGACACTCGGGTCAATGCCTGCGAAGGCGACTAACTTCTTAGGATGATCAAATCGTTCGACTTCTCCTATTTCGGATAAAATTGTTGCAGCAATTTTATGCCCAATCCCGGGAATCGACTGAATTAATTCATACTCTTCAATTTCTTCAGCCAGAGCATCTATGTTCTGTTCCAGTTCAGCAAGATGCTCTTGGTATTGAAGAATAAGGGTAATAAGAACTCTCATATTGATTAAATGACTTGCATACATGGTTTGCTGAAATGGATTTTGTTTTGCCGCATCTACTAATCGTTGAACCCGTTGGTTAATCCAGTCCTCTGAACGCCCCCGTTTCGAAGAAAGCAGTTCTTTCATCTTAGCTCTAAGTGTATCTTCATCCGTCTGTAAAACTAAATATGAGGTTGGGAATTCACTTAAAAACCGCAGTGAAACACCGGAATACATAGCTCCAAACACGCCTTTATAACCCGGGAAAACCTGATCTAAAACAGCTTGGAATTGCAGTTTAGTCGATACACACATCTTTGAAAGAGTCTCATATTGCCTTGTAAGATAGCGCAGATTGAGAAGTTGCACACCTCTTTTCTTAAAAGGTTCAAACTCTTCCCTGTAGTACAACTCACCCAATAGGTAAGCGTCAGCAGCATCCGTCTTTACTTTACGAAGCTGAGACTTTCTAAGCCGATTGGAGATTAGCGGGTTAATGACAATGTAAATATAGTGATGTTCCTCTAAGAACTGAACAACAGGGCTTTGGTAATGTCCTGTTGCTTCTAGAATAAGCAAAGGACGTTGTTTGGATACCGATTCAACGTCCTTTAAAACTTGATGTAGATTTGCTAGGCCATCACGAGTGTGCTCGAAGTGGAATGTCCCTCTGAAGAGCTTTCCGCGCGCTAAAAAGGCTTGTCCATGACTTTCTTCTTTTGAAATATCTAGACCGACAACTGGATTCATTTCATCTCATCTCTCCCTGTAAGTTTAAATTCACCGGCATCCCTACGGTTCTTCTTGTCGCTCCATAGCATCGCTTGTTATACGGGATCTTACGTCCCAACCAGCCTCAATCATGGTCATGACAAGTAGGGTGAACATTATAGCGCTCGGGATCAAGTCCCACGGGCAGGTACGTTCGACCAGGCTACTTTAATCCTCTATGCAAATGAAAAAAGGATCAACCAGAAAGAACTGGTTGATCTCATAATACGAACGGGCAGGATAGCGAACATTCAAATCAAAAGGCGATACAAACATTCGCGGATTTCTCAGAAGTGGAAGGCTCATTTTCCTATACGCTAAATACCACTTTATGGTATATTTAAATGCGATTATCAAATCAAATTCCTATGACGAAGTGGGTCAACAAAATGGATTTTCGGAAGTTTCGGCTTACATATGGGGTAATTGCCCTGTCATTAATCATTTCTGGCTGTACTTATGCGGAAAAAGAGAAAGCCGCTGAAGGAGCGGTCAGTGATCTAGTTGCGGCAAAAGAGTCAACTGCGGCTCCTTCTACTGTTGCACTTGCAATACGGGAGTATATTTTGAAAGACAGCTCGAATGCGTTGCTGTCCCCTGAAAAGATCGGCAGTCTGGACAACCGTATTCTGAAGCTTGCGCGCAACGAGATATTTGCAAGGCACGGGTATGTATTTAAACAGAAGGATTTGAAGGACTACTTTGCCGCCAAGCCTTGGTATCATGCAGACTCTGCCTACAAGGAGCATCTTAGCCCGATTGAGAAACAGAACGTTGCGCTACTTCGTGACTACGAAGCCAAATACGCTGGCTATAAGCTCGAACCTTCTCATACAGATGACGTCCATTTACGAGGTTACATAGGTGATTCGGGCTTTAAACAGAAGAAGATGAAAGTGGATCTGAACGGAGATGGTCGTGAAGAAGATATCCAGCTAATACCGCCGGAAACGGAATTAGGGGTCTTCAAGCTGAAAGTGAATAACATCACGATGGAGGTGGACAGTGAGCTGCTTCCTTATGTGGATATTGTCGATCTGGATATTGACGATCCATATTTCGAGATTGCACTTCAAATGGATTCGCAGATGGTCTCTTTACGATCAACATCTTTCTATGCCTATGACGGCGAAACCCTCAAGCAAATAGGTGAGCTTCCCGATTTCTCGGCACACAGCTCAATGTATGACGGCCATGGGAGAGTGGTCAGCGCAAAAGAAAGCAATAACTTTCAGACCTGGTTCCGTAATTTGGTATTCCGTCTGGATGCCGAACATTCTCTCCATGAAGAGCAACAGGATTTTTATCCGATGGAACCACCGACGCCTTTAACGATCAAAAAGGAAATTGCCGTGCAGTTTCATAAAGATGGCACGGACGAAGCCTTTTCCCTGGAAGCAGGAGACAACGTGAAATTCCTGGGTGACGACAAGCAGGGCCATATCAAGCTTCAGACTAGCACGGGTAAGGAAGTCTGGTACACCACGGGTGATGAGTACGTCGACTATAGTATTTTTTTTGACGGGCTAATATTATATGATTAGACGGAGTATTTCGGCATAGGACCCGTTGCTACAAGTAGAGATGAACATTTATTTAATCTCACTGGTGACGGATTGACGAGAATCAACCGTTAAACTAACGGAGAACGTTAGCTCAATAACAGAAGGCAGCCGATCAACATGGTCAGCTCCCTTTGTTCAAAGAACGGGCCGTTTAACTCTTCCAAGTTCATTATTATTCCAGAAGGTTAGACAAATGACGGGCGGAGGATAGTTTGATTAACTTCTTCCCGATGTAATAAGATAATACTACTTGAATTGGAGGATGATTTAGAAATGATTCAGTCCATTGTACATATTGCTTTGGTGGTTAAAGATTATGATGAAGCGATAGAATTTTATACAAGAAAGTTGAATTTCACCTTAGTTGAAGATATCTATCAGCCAGAGCAAGATAAAAGGTGGGTAGTGATTTCCCCTCCGGGTTCTGTCGGCACTACAATTTTACTTGCTAGAGCATCAAAACCTGAACAAGAGCTGTTTATTGGCAACCAAACTGGTGGCCGGGTATTCCTATTTCTAAACACCGACGACTTTTGGAGAGATTATAATGAAATGGTTCTCAGGGGGATAGAATTTGTTAGAGAGCCCCAAGAACAGTCTTATGGAATAGTTGCTGTATTCAAAGATTTATACGGTAATTTGTGGGACCTACTGGAAATGAATGAAGATCATCCGATTTCCAAACGAGTTCGGTGATACCTTTTCATTTAGAGTTCTTCTAGAGTTTCACTAATAACGAAGATCATCCAATTTCCAAACTAACAAAAACTGAACCCCGTCCCCGGGATTCAGTTCTAACTAACCATCCAAGTTCTAACCTAAACTTGAACCAGCACGCCATCCTCCAGATGAAGCACACGGTCGCACCACTCCAGCATGCGGTCATCGTGCGTTACCATGACGGCTGCCTTGCCTTCGCTCCGCACCTCGTCAGCAATCATCCGCACTACTTCTCTTCCGCGGCTGTAATCCAGACTCGCTGTCGGCTCATCTGCGAACAGGATAGCCGGTTTGTTCATCCACGCCCGGGCAATGGCCACACGCTGCTTCTCACCGCCGGACAGCTGCTCGGGATACTGGTTGCGCCGCTCCCAGATTTCCAGACGCTTCAGCAGATAGGTTGCCCGAACCTTGGCTTCCTTCGTGGTGAGCTTAGCCAGCTTGGCAACATAGAGCAGCTGTTCCTCCACCTTCAGGAAAGGCAGCAGCTGTGCGCTTTGGAACATGAAGCCGATCTTCTGCAGCCTCAGCTCCGTCAAAGCCCCTTTGTCTTTGTCACGCAGCGATTCACCATCGATGAAGATTTCCCCGCTTGTTGGGGTGAGCAGAGCACCGGCGGCAGAGAGAAAAGTGCTTTTGCCGGACCCCGAAGGCCCCAGTACTGCTACGAATTCACCCTCGTTCACCGTAAAATCCAGGTTATTCAAAACAGTCATTGCCCCGTCTCCGTCCCCGTAGGTTTTGGTCACTTGCTTCATGATTAATTTGGCACTCATGCTCCAGTCCTCCCTATCGCTTCCAAGGCATCCACCTTGGCTACTCTTGCTACAGAAATCAGTGAACCCAGCAGCGACATTCCGATGAACAGCAGGCTGGTCAGAATCATCGTCTGCCCGTCCAGCTGGAACGGCATCGCATCCGGCAGCCCCATATTCATTCCGAACGTAAGCAGCAGGCTCAGTGCCAGACTGGCTACAGACAGAATCAGGACTTGGCCGACTACGCTCCAGGCTAAATAGGACATTTTGGTACCCATTGCCTTAAGAATACCGAACTGGCTGGTCTTCTGGATTGTGATGACGTAGAAGAATACGGCAAGTACAACTGCAGCAATAATGAACAGAAAGGCTATCATCATAAGCAGTGAATTCTGTTCAGCCGCATATCCGGGGACACTGGAAATCGCCTGTTTCTGGGTAATCACCTCTACCGCCTGCTGCTGTCCGGCAATTTCAGATGCCTGTGCAGAAGATACTTTTATCGCGATAACGTTGTAAGGAGCATTGCCTGTACTGTCTGAGCTGCCGCCCTGAACCGCCCCTTGCTTCATGGCCTGCCAATCCAGCTGGTTAATATATACCACCGGAGTGTGGCTGTAAGAGCTGTCTTTCACAAAACCGCTAACCGTCCAGCTCATGCCTGTTGCCTGATCACTTATTGTACTGCCGATCGTGACACCGGACTCTTCCAGCTTCGAATCTACCACGGCACTCCCTTGAACTTCATTGGTGATTCCAGCACCTTCCGTCACTTCAGGAGCCAGCATACCCGCCATATCTACGGCAAAAAAAGTAATGTCCGCCTTCACATCCGCATCGGCAGCAGTAATAGTACTGGTCTGCACGCCAAGCGGAGTTGCCTTCGCCTCCCCGGCTACCGCACGGGCTGCTGCAAGCTCCGATTCGCCTAACTGTGAACGTCTAAACGTATGGTCAGCGTCGCTCTGCACGACAAAATAATTCGCAGGCATATTCTCCAGTGCCGAGATATTCGCATAGGCAAGTCCTCTGGCCAGGCCCGTTACGAACAGAACCAGAAACGAAACCAGCAGCATAATCACCATTATGAGGCTGTAGCGTGCTTTGGAGTGCCTCATCTCCCGTAAAGCCAAAAACATATAACCACTCCTTCTAATCTGTATATCCACAGTTTAGAGGATGAAAATGAACGGAGTATGAATAAAGAATTACATTATACAGATTGAACTATAGACTTTCCATAACTGATGCTAAGCGCAACTACGGTGAATGTTGGACTTCCGCTGCTTTCATCTGTTACTATACCTCTGCTCAATCTGTATTGTGGCAGGGCAGGGAGACTTTAAAGGTAGTCCCTTCTCCAACTGTACTTGCCGCCTCGATCGTACCGTTATGAGCCTGAATAATCTTCTGTGCAATGGCGAGCCCCAGCCCGCTGCTGTTGCTGTCACGGGTGCGCGCCTGATCCACTTTGTAGAACCGGTCGAAGATCATCGGCAGCTGCTCCGCAGGAATCCCTTCACCGTTGTCCGTCACCGTTACAGTGCACGTATGATCGTCTGCACGTGCCGCTATGCTGATTGTGCCGCCCGCCGGAGTATACTTCACGGCATTCGTGACCAGGTTCATCCATACCTGATAGAGCAGGTTAGGGTCGCCTTCCAGTGTAATGTCAGCTACGTGCAGCCGGACCGCAAGCTCCTTCTCTGTAAGATGCCATTCCATAATCTGCATGACCTGGCGGAGCTGGGCACGGAGGTCGAAGCTTCGTTTCTGCAGGGCATGTTCTTCATAGTCGAGTGAGGATAAGGTGAGCAGCTGCTTGCTGAGCACGGATAGCCGGCGGCTCTCTTCATCAATGATCGACAGGTACTCCAGCCTCTGGGGTTCGGGCAGCGCACCGTCTTTGAGCGCATGGGCAAAACCCTGGATGGACGTCAGCGGGGATTCAATTTCATGCGAGACATTGGCGACAAATTCCTGACGCGCCCGGTTTGTCCGTTCCAGCTCCCGGCTCATCGTCATGAAATGGGAGGCCAGCTGGCCGATTTCATCACGACGGGCGGTATATAATTTGATATCGTACCTGCCTTTGGATATTTTGAGCGTAGCTTCGGTCAGACGCGTTATGGGCTTCACCACATGGAATACTGTAATGAGCATAAACCACAGGCTGAATAAGATAATGACGCCAATCAGCACGGCAAAAAAGATCCGCAGTTCGCCAAACTGCACCTCAGCATCCGGACGCATGAACAATGCATAAGTCTGTCCGGTGATCTGAACAGGTACACCTATCGAATTACTGAGCTGATTATCGAAGAAGCCGGTGATAAACGCTGAGCTGGGGAAATTACCGACTCCGTGGTAAATCCCCCCCGCCAGCACCTTTTGCAGCGCCCCCTCCTGCAGGTCATTTTTGCGGAAAGGCTGGCCGTAAAATTGTTCATCGCCGTTGTCATTGGACAGATACATCTTGTAGCCTAACGAGGCTGTACTCAGCAGATACTCTTCCACCGCATCCGGGTGGTCCTGAATGAACTGCTGCAAGCCTATGGCCATTTTGGTCAGCTTGGCATCGTTCTGCGGTTTGATTTTGGCCTGATAATAGAGATTGGAAACGAGGAACCCCAGTACACTGCTGATCACTATAACCGAGCAGAACACAATACTCATTCTTACATACAGCGATCTCATGTGTTCACCATGTCCACTTTGTAGCCAATCCCGCGTACGGTGCGGATCGTGAAATCATTCTGGTAGTCGCTGAACCGCTGGCGCAGCCGTTTGATATGCACATCCACCGTCCGCTCATCCCCCTCATAATCCGCACCCCAGACCCGTTCGATCAGCTCACTGCGCGAGAACAGCCGTCCGGGATATTGCGCCAGCTGGGCCAGCAGCTCGAATTCCTTCACCGGCAGCAAAAGCACCTCATTCCCGTCAATGATCTCATAATTCTTACGGTCAATCACCAGTGAGTTCAGGCGGATTTTGTCGTCAGAGGCAATCGAATAACGGCGGAACAGTGCCTTAATGCGGAACAGCAGCTCCTCCGGTTCAAAAGGCTTGGTCACATAATCATCCGTCCCGCGCAGATACCCCTGCTCCTTGTCGCTGAGCTGCTGGCGGGCCGTCAGGAGGATCACCGGAATATCGTAAGTTTCCCTTATGTACGAGCATAGCTCCAGACCATCCATGTGCGGCATCATCACATCCACCACCGCGAGATCCACTGTCTGCTCCTGCATCAGGGTTACCGCTTCCCGGCCGTCGCCGGCTTCCAGGACATGATACCCCTCTCTCGTCAAGACATGCCGCAGCAGCGTGCGGATATGGACATCATCGTCGGCTACTATAATCTTTTTCAACTGTAAGCTCTCCCTCCGGGCTTGCCGAATTCAATGACATCATACTAGCAACAAACCAGTTTCGAGACAAGCCTTAGTCCATTTCTACATTATCCGTTCTTCCGGCAGCTCAATAAAAGGCATAATGCTCTCCTTCAGCGGTGTGACAGGACGCCCCATTAGCCGTTCCAAATCTCCTGAAGTGGATGAGGTATCCAGCTTGCTCATAAAAGCATAGATCCAGTGCTGAACTGCGGCATCCTGACGGTGTACCACCGGCTTCCCGGCAACCTCGGTTAATACTTCAGCCAGATCTGCAAAATCCCAGGTATGTGCAGCGGCCAGCTCATAAATATGATTGCCTGCCTCACCTTCACTAAGCACAGCCGCAGTTGCCAGCGCAAGATCTCCACGTGTTACCGAATTGAACTTCCATTCACCCGGAGCGGTTATCAATTCCCCGCTGGACAGTGCTTCCTTCAACCCCAGCACTCCTACGAAATCAATGTATAAGGCATTGCGCAAAAAAGTATATTCCAGTCCGGACTCTATAATCGCCTGTTCGGTTAGCGTGTGCACATTGTCCGGCTTGCTCTGCTCAGATCTCTGCCGGGGAAAAGCAAAACCCGTATAGAGAATATGTCCGACACCGCTTCGCTTAGCAGCATCAATAACCCGCTTGTGCTGGATCAGACGGACGGTGTCATCCGTATTCGAGCTGGAGATTAGCAGCAGCCGGGAAATTCCGCGAAAGGCTTCATCCAGCGATTCCGTCACATCGTAATCGGCATAACGGACTTCTACGCCTTGCTCCTGGAGATACGCCGCCTGCTCAAGCTTCCGTACTCCGGCTACAACCTGTTCTGCGGGGATACGGCTGCGCAAATTTTCTATGATCAGACTTCCCAATTGTCCGGTGGCGCCAGTAATCATAATCTTCATTATTATCTCTCCCTTGTATGTTCGCTCAATTTGTTCAGCAGACCCAGCAGCTGGTGCAGCTCCGTATCATCCAGACGCTTCATCACGCCGGCAACAGCTTCCCGGTTTCCAGGCAGCTGTTCAGACAGCAAGGCCCGGCCAGCTTCAGTAATCGAAATCACCGTCTTGCGTCCATCCTTGGCATGATCCGCACGGGAGATATAACCGTCTTTCTCCAGCGGAGTGAGCATGAGGCTGATATTGGCTTTGGTTACACCGATTCTCTCTGCGAGCAGTGAAGGGAGTATCGCTCCCCCGTCCTTCGCAATCTCAACCAGTACGCGGATTCTTGCCCCGTTCAGCCCTTGAGCCTGCCAGTATTTCTCGGATACGGCTACTGCATGGGCTGTCGCTCCCACCATAGCGAAGAAAACCTCATTGTGGAGCGGCAGCTCCAGCACATACTTTTGCAAAGCATCCATCCGTGCATCCAGCCGATCATTTACTCGGTCATTCATAAGTCCATTCATAGAATCATCCATCAGTCCGTTCAATAGTTCGTCGGCTGGTTTATTCATCCGCTCACCCATTTGATCACCCATTCTATCATTCAAAGTTTTGTCCATATCGCTCTTTAACGAGACATAACCCCACTTAACGGAAACATCGCCCCTTAACGAGACATAACACCGCTTAACGCCTCTTAACGCCGCAACCTCAATTTAGTTAATAGCTTAACTATATTTATGTAGAGAATAACTCAACCAGCTCATATTGTCAAAATGTTGACATCAGAGCACCCCCGGCAGGTGTGGGTTTATACTAAAAGCCATTTTAAAGACACATAGTTTGGGTGTGCGTTTAACTGTGCATTTAGGCGTGCATTTAGGTGTGCGTTTGGACATGCAGTTTTGATACTTGTTTGATCATACGATTTCAGTACTCGGTTGGTTTAGGCATTCGGTTGGACATGCGTTTGGTTATTCATTCGTTCTTGCTCAGAATTACTGGTGACTTAACCGGACTAAGCCTGGATTGTTGTACTAAATGCAAGATTTATCCTATATTAACTTGTAAAATTGGTTATTGTTGTACTTTTTACAACAATTCTTACGATTCAGCGGGTTATCCGACTGAAATTTTGTATTTTGTGCAAGATTCCCGGTAAATTAGCGAGATCGAATTTGAATTGTTGTACTTTCTGCAGGATTTACCTGCTTGATCGGATCAGGCCTGCTATGTTCCGTTTTTCGCATAACATAAAACCCCCTATCCTTCAATCGAAGGTAGGGGGCTTGGCGGAAGGCACACGGAGTACGGTAAAAGGTACAAGTTACGATAGATGGCTCGGTTCCAATAGATGGTTCAGTTCCAGTTGACGGTACACATCCGATAGATGGTACAGTTCCAGTAAATGGTACAGTTCCAGTAAATGGTACAGAACACAGTAGCTGACTCACATACAATTATGTTGCCTCCACTAGACGATCTTTTAGATCAGTACCGCCTTAGCCGTTGATGTCACAGGTTCTTCGTTATAGCTCATACTACCCTCCAGAACAACCTCAAGCTTAATCAGCTCAGAGCGGCTGGCCAGACGGATTGGCGGTCCCCAGGTTCCGTAGCCGGAGGAGACAATGACATGCAGCTTGTCTTTGAGCAGATAACCCCAGTCCAGCTCGAACAGGCGTCTCGTAATCCAGTGATTCGGAGCAATCTGCCCGCGGTGGGTATGTCCCGACAGCAGTACATCCACGCCAGCCCGCGCAGCAAGCTCGAAGCCGGTCGGCTGATGATCCATCATAATAATCGGCTTCGTGCGGTCAAGTCCGTCCAGCAGAGCCTCTACACTGAGCCGTCCGCCCGCTTCCATCGCCTCCGCCGTCTTGTCTTTGCGGCCCACAACATATACTCCCGAGGTTTCCACAACCTCATCCTGCAGAACTTTAATGCCGATGTTATTCATCACTTCAGTGTACTGCGCAATCGAACCGCCATAATACTCATGATTCCCCAGCACAGCATAGACCCCGTAACGTCCCTTAAGCTGCTTCAGCTGCTGGTCCATTCCATTGCGGATAAAAGGTTCAATGCTGTCATCCAGCACATCTCCGGCCAGAAGGACGATATCGGGATTCATCGCATTAATCTCCGTGACCATCCGGCGTAAATGCCGGTTCCCGACAATGTTGCCCAGATGCAGGTCAGAGGCGACAGCTACCGTCAGCGGAACGCTGGTTCCAATAGACTTATCGACTTTCAGTCTGTGGCTCCGCACCACTGTACTCCAGGCATTGCGTGAACCCCATAGCAGGAATACGGCAAGCAGTGCCAGCACAGTAGCTCCAGCTTCGGTAACAAACGCCGAGAGGCCCACACCGGTGAGCGCCAGCATTCCATATACCAGATCGGTCAGCGGCAGCAGAATCACGGCAAACTCCATACAGGCCAAATAATAGGAGCCGACCACCTTGAACAACCGGCCAACCGGCTTAAGCGCCTTCGGCAACGGAACTCTGCCAATAATATAAGAGAAGGCAATCACAAGAAAGACAGGCCAGTAAGCAGCAGCATGAATACCCGGCAGCCATTCCTGGAGCAGAACCCACAGATGCCATCCAATGTAGAAATTAACAAGTCCAAGCACAAGAAGCATGATAATTCCCGAAGCCAGCATGCGCATGTTTTTCACCCTATTCACTCCCTTAAGGTAAGTTTCTATAATATCTACTTCAGATCATATCACAAAGTATTAGTGAGGTATAAATTGTGCTCCGCCACTATGAAAAATCTTAGACACATGCAGGAACTTAGCTGAATAAAAACGAATCCGTTCTATGTAACACTTGAGTAACTATTTACGTTAAGCGGGAGAAAGGTGAGGATTTCCTTGGATCACTCTTTTAAGATTTCGTTTATGGCTTTTTCAAAGATTTCTCTATTCATTTCATTATTAATTCTGATTGTCGTATTAACCGGCAGTGATTCAAGTGCAAATATACAAACCACTCCAATAGACCTTAACAAAAGCTCCGTTTCAAATATCCCCTATTCCATTCGTTCGAGCATGTCTTTTGCATTTCATAAGGCAGAAATTGAGAAGCAATTGGGAAAAGCCGATATTACCAGACGCATGAAAGGCTATTCCTATGAAATACGAAATGTTTCTGACGGCAGTCATATCTTTATAATGTACATGAGCAGCAGCTATGTTTCTGACGTATGGAGATTAACGCATTTGTTAAGTCTGGATAGCTTCAGCAAGATCACCATCGGAGAAAGTACAGTAAGCGATGTGGGAAAAATTGATCCCTACTTCATGGAGTTTAATTACTCTGATCAGCAAAAGGTGGCAACGAGTGAACATAAGCTAGACGATGATGGAGTAATGATTATTAGCTATACACACAGCAATAATACTTGGGTTGTTGATTCGATCGAGCACAACCAACAAGATCCGTCAGCGTTTGCTGCAAAACTTCTGCCTGAGGATAAAGAATTGCTGCTGGAAGATTATTAAGCTGTGTACGCACAGTAAAAAAGAGCCCAACAGGCTCCATTTATACTTCACTTAACGCTTTCAGAATTTTCGCTTTAGTCTCCTTTAGCCGTGTCTCTGCACCATCCGGATGCAAGGGCTCACTCCAGGCCAATCCGTCACCCTCGTAGCGTGGAACAACATGCATATGGTAATGGGTCAGATCATTAAATTTACCGCCGTCAGCACAAATTCTGATTCCGTCCGGTTTGTACAGGCTTTTGAGCAGCGCAGTAACCTTCTGCGAAGCATCCGTAACCGCATGCGCGGTTTCCGGGTCCAGCTCGTCGGTATCCAGGTAATGTTTTTTAGGAAGAATCAGGGTATGCCCTTCATTGAACGGAGCGATATCAAGTACACAAGTGATAAGTTCATTTTCCAAAATAATGTTCAGGTCTGGTTCAATACCATTAGCGATTCTGCATCCCAGGCATTCCATATTGCGCCTCTCTCCCCTCTAAAAAAAGAAAATGCCCTGCGGCATCTTCGTGTTCCGGATTATGTAGTTAAACGGCTTTGTTACCTTTTGCAGCGATACAGTCCCCGATCAGCTTGTCACATTTGTGAATGTGATTAATCAGCCAGTCAGTCAAAGTACGGTTAAGCTTGATTGTTGACAATACGGATACCCCTTTGGTCTTAATGCTCTCTTCCAGATCCAGAACGGTCTGTACGAATTCAGCATGCGTCTTCTGGTGTTCTGTCAGTTCAGGGAAGTCGATGTCCTTCATCAATTGCTCTTCACTGCCGAAATGCTCCACGGTGTAGTCCTTGAGGAACTTCAGTGTTTCTTCGATCTTCTCTTTGCCCTGCTGGTTGGTACACGCTTCAAAAAAGTCATTCAGCTTCACAAGCAGCTGTCTGTGCTGGCAGTCAATCTTCTCTACTCCGATGTCATATGAATCCTTCCAGTTAATCATTGACTCACCTTACCCTTTTCCATAAATTACATAATGAAAAGCATAATTCATTGTCCGCTTTTCCGCATAAAACTTCTATTAACAACATCACACGACAGCAGAAAACAACTTTCTGCAGAATTGGCGTTGCAGTTTGTTATGGAAGGAGTACGATATAGCTAAGTCATTAACCTGTTCTACCCGAAGGAGTGACATACAATGTTCAGCAAAAGATATTCAAAACCTCTTATTACCCGAAAAGTATCCGGAATCGGCTGGACCTTAAATCCTGCTCATCCCGTGGCCTGGCTTGTACTAGCCGCTATATTAGCAGTAAACCTGTATTTCGCCTTCTCAAGTTAGATTCCACTCCAGGTTGTATCTGTACAGCTTCGATGGGCGGTGTCCGGCATCGCGGGTACTCTCATCCGTCTCAATTACCCGCTCAGCAATCTTGCGGCGGAATGCGGCGGCGAGCAGCTCTTTGCCAAGGATGATTTCATACACACGCTGAAGCTCGGACAAGGTGAACAGCGGCGGCATCAGATTGAACACAATATCGGTATACTCAGCTTTGCCGCGCAAGCGTTCGATTGCAGCCTGTACCATCATCAGATGGTCAAAAGAGAATCCCGAGCTCCGGACAATCTCACGGTCCAGATGGCGGACATGGCCCCGGATGGTTTCGGTAAGCTTGACCACACCGCTGAGCCTCGCCTGTTCATTCTGCAGAATAATCTCCACAAATGTCTCCAGCCGGATACCCTGCTCCTGCTCCAAATCTTCGCGGCGGGTCTCCAGGATATTGTAGGAAACCTCAAACCAGGCGGCTGCTGCCGCATCATCCCCTGCTTGTACAGTCAAGGCTTTGCGGTCCACGAGTGCCATGTAAGAACAGCTGATCACCCGCATCCGCGGATCACGCTGAACATCGCCCCAGGTATATAACTGTTCCATATAAATGTTATCGATATTAGTCTCACTGTACAGCTCCCGGCGGGCTGCCTCCTCAACGCTTTCGTGGATCCCCACGAATCCTCCAGGCAACGCCCATTGTCCCAGAAAAGGATGTTCACCGCGCTGTATGAGCAGAAGCTGCAGAGATTTCTCCGCCAGCTTGCGGTAATTATCCTGCTGCTCCTCCATTACGGTGAAGATCAGCATATCCACAGCAACAGACGGACGTTCATAGTTCCCGGCGTCATAAGTCTTCAGGAACTGCTCCTCGGTTAGACCGTTGTAATCAGTGACGGGTTGATTAGACATTGGCAGGCTCCTTTATAGGAATATCTTAATATTATCCCATTGTTAATAACATATCGTTATTATATACCTGCTGCCGAGGAATGCGTCAAGTACAAAGGTGTTGAATCCATATATATATGTACTCCATATTGAGAACGACCGGTCAAATAATATTTTATCGTCACAAGGGTTCAATATGGACAAGCACCGTAGCTACTTGATGGCGGTCCTTCAACTGATCTTCAATCTCTTCCGTAATGTCATGGCTCTGCACCACATTCAGCCTGGAATCCACAAGTACCGTAGTATCCACTAGTACATTGTTTCCGTGAATGCGGGCTTTGATATCCTTAATTAACTCTACGCCTTCAATCTCCGATACCGTCTGCTTCATTAACTCCAGCTCACTTGCATCGAATCCGTCTGTCAGGTCATGAGTGGCTTTGCGGAAGATATCCCAAGCAGTTTTGCAGATCAGCAGACCGACAATGGTAGCGGTGAGCGGATCAAGCCACGGAATGCCGAACTGTGAGCCGATGATACCAATGAAGGCACCCACGCTTACGAGCGCATCCGAACGGTTATCCTGCGCAACGGCATGCATCGCATTGCTGTTCAATTTGCGGGCAAGCTTGATGTTATACCTAAACACAGCGATCATAATCACAGCACAGGCAGCTGCCGTCCACGCGGCAATTAGATCAGGGGTTTCCAGTGAAGGCTGAATGAACTTGTTGATACCCTGATACAGCACTTGAAAGCCTACAGCAATCATTATGAAGGAGGCGATCAATGCAGCAACTGTCTCTGCTCTGAAATGACCATAGCTATGATTGGAATCCGGGGGTCTGCGGGAAATCTTCAGGCCTGTCAAAATTGCTATGGAAGCAATAATATCGGTGCTGTTATTCAGTCCGTCCGCAAGTAATGCCTGCGAGCCTGAAACAGTGCCGATGAACAATTTGACGGCAGATAGCAGTATGTAGGCCATTAGACTAAGCCAAGCCCCTTTTTCACTTTGCTTGATATCGCTGTAATTATCCAAGAAAAAGGACCTCCAAATAATAGTATTGTTCCATACTACACGCTGAATAGCGGGTGGGTCTAGAGAAACAGTGTTGCCGGACGGCGCAAGAGTTAACCCCGCCAAATAGAGTTGCGGAGCCGGAAGTATGTTGCCTCGCCCAACATTGTTTGCCCCGGTTCAACATTGAGCACAACTCCCTGCTGCAGAACCCAGTAACTTTTCATTGCAAACATCGTCTAACTAATAGGAAGCGGTCACGGCAGCCGCATTAAAAAGCGGATACCCTCCTTATAAAGGAGGCATCCGCTGTAAAAGCAAACGAAAGGTACAAGTCCGGAATCATATTATTCCGCCGGCGGTGTAAAGGAACGGGCGGCGAACTCGGCATCCAGCATATAGAAGGCATTGCTGTCCGTTTCAATCCGTTTGAGCTTGGCGATAATATTGCTGAAGAGCGCTTCTTCTTCCACCTGCTCGTCAATGAACCATTTGAGGAAATAGATTGTAGCATGCTCGCGTTCATCCAGGGCCAAATCAGCCAGATGATAGAATTTCTTCGTATTCTGCTGCTCATGGGCGAAGGCATGCTCGAACGCATCCAGCATGGATGAATATTCATTATTCGGCTCCGGCAGGGCGGCAAGGGTGGCACGATAGTCACGGTCATTGAGGAATTTGTAGATTTTCATCGCATGGAACCGCTCTTCTTCAGCCTGCACCAGGAAAAAGTTGGCGAATCCGTCGAGACTTTCACCGGAACAATACGCGGCCATCGCCAGGTATACATGAGCGGAGTAGAACTCGAAATTCATCTGTTCATTAAGCGTGTTCATTAATTGTTCTTTCATTGACAGGTCACCTCATCCTTCTCATTTGTGTACACAGTAAGCAGTTCTTATGTAAAATCTACTTCATCTTATCATTCCTACCCGCCAATCAGCAAACGAAAGGACGAATCTCAACAATGAAATGGTTCAGCCCACGGCAATATAAGTCGACCCCGCATCAGCACCCGCTCCTCCTCTTGACAACCGTTGTATGTCTTCTGCTGGCAAGCGGTTGTGAAGGAAGCGGAAGCTCTGCACAGGCAGGCACGGGTCCTTCGCGGGCACCGGCATCAGCTTCTCCCTCTGCTCCGGTGACTACACCGGCAGCAACAGCAGCAGAAACACCTGCAGCCAGTGTCCAGCCTTCTGCTACTCCTGCTTCGGCAGCAAACAGTACAGACAGTAATGACGTTATCTCCCGGAAGCTAGCCGGAATGACACTGGAGGACAAGATCGGGCAGATGCTGCTGGTCGGAATCGATGGAACTACGGCAGAGTCAGCCGCACAGAAGATGATTGCCGAAGACAAGGTAGGCGGAATCATCCTCTATTCCGATAATATCAGCAGCCTGAAGCAATTGGTCAGTCTGACCAATGCCTTGAAGAAGAGCAATAACGGCAATCCTGCCCCGCTGTTCATGAGCGTGGACCAGGAAGGCGGCAAGGTGAGCAGACTTCCTGATGAATATGCAGTGTTCCCTTCCAATGCAGCAGTAGGGAAAGAGAATAGTGCTGCCGCTGCCGGAACGATGGGCGAACTTCTGGCCCGGGCGGTGAAGTCCTCCGGCTTCAACATGGATTTCGCACCTGTCCTAGATATTAACAGCAATCCGGATAACCCGGTTATTGGCGACCGCTCCTTCGGCAGCACTGCAGATCTGGTAGTCCGCCTCGGCATCGCCGAAATGAAGGGCTTGGAGTCTGAAGGAATTGTGCCTGTAGTGAAGCATTACCCCGGCCATGGGGATACTTCCGTCGATTCCCATCTGGAGCTGCCGGTAATTAACAAAACAGAGGCGCAGCTCGCCAAGCTGGAATGGCTGCCTTTCCAGGCGGCCATTAAGGAGAAGGCAGATGCTGTAATGGTAGCCCATATCCTGTATCCGAAGCTGGACCCTGAGAAACCTGCTTCCCTGTCCCAAGTAATCATCGGTGAGCAGCTGCGCGGAGAGATGGGCTTCAAGGGAGTCATTATAACCGATGATCTTACGATGGGCGCTATCGTCAAGAACTACAGCCTCGCTGCGGCTGCAGTCGATACTGTACGGGCCGGCAGCGATATCCTGCTGGTCGCCCACGAGTACAAGAATGAGCAGGCGGTGCGGGCCGCTCTGCTCAGCAGCGTGAAGGACGGTACGATCACAGAGGCACGGATTGATGAAAGTGTCTACCGCATTCTTGCACTGAAAGCCAAATATGAGCTGAACGATCAGGCAGTCCCCGTCCCCGATCTTACCGGGCTGAACAGCGATATCAAAGCCTGGCGTAAGCCATTTCAGCAGAACAAATAGTTAACAAGCGGAATCGGTACCACTCTCAACAATTTATACGCTCTGGGGAAGTGAAGCTTATTCCTTATGCAGTAGCGAGAGGTGTGAACCAGCAGAGTTGGAAAAAAGGCACTTAATTCTGCCGAAACCATGCGCTTCAGGGAAGCAGTTGGAAAAAGTACAATTAATCCACTTAGCCCCAAGGATTTTAGCAGAATTCGGTCTGATTAAGTGTTGTTTATCCAACTGTTTCCAGGAATTGTACCCGTGACATCAAATTAGATGTACTAATTCCACTTAGATCTTCCGCCGCGCTCCGCCTGTAATTTATATTTAAAAAAAGCCCCAAACCCGGCAATCAACCAGGTTTGGGGCTTTTCACTGCTGCTATACTACTGAAGAACTACCGTATCCCCAGCCTTCAAGCCCGAGAGTACTTCAGTCTTCTCTGTCGTTTCCATGCCAATCTTGATCTCCGTGCGCTCATATTGGCCATTCCCTTTGTCCAGCATGACATAAGCCAGATCACCTTCATGGACAACGGCAATACTGGAGACCACTACCGCCTTCTCTTTACGCGAGGTCTCGATGTCACCGCTGAGGCTGAGGCCGCCGATCAGATGCTCGTCAGGCTGCAGGGAGATAACTACTTCGAATTGCGGGATTTGCCCAGCCGTATTCTGGCCGGTGGTCGTCGTCGCAAATTTGGATACCTCGGTTACTTCCCCATTAAGGATCAGATCCTTCATCGCAGTCATCTTCACCTGTACCTTCATCCCTTTTTTGATACGGAAGATATCCTGCTCTCCGACCTGTGCAATGAACTCCAGCTTGTTCAGATCAACGATCTTGCCGATGTACTGGTTATCTGTAACCGTCTGCGGACGCTCAGTACTGCTGTCGTAGAGGAAGATGCCGTTATCGGGTGCATGATAGACCGCCGTGTTCAGCTTCGTTTTTTTATCCGCAAGCTCCTTGGCCTGGATCTCCGCATTCACCTGATTCAGCTCGTCGTTCAGACGCGCAGCCTCCTGGGCAGCCAGCGCCTTCAGCCGTTCCGCTTCCGTACCGGCCGGAGCCGCACTATCATCCTCCTGCTGGCTGACAAAAGCGTTCAGCTCCGCCTCCAGCTTCGTTTTGCGGTTGGCAGCTTCTGCCGTCGCAATCTCATTGCGGAGTGTACTCTGATCCAGGGTAAAAAGGACGTCCCCTTTCTTGACCTGTGCCCCGTTCTCTACTTTCCAGGCGGTCACCTTAGAGGCAAACGGTGCATACACCAGCGTCTCCTGCTGGTATTGCGATCTTCCTTTTACCTGTATCGAGCTGGTCAGCGTCTCCTCCGTTACCGGGAAACTGATTACCTGCATCGTTTCCGGCGGAAGCTCTGCCGCCTCCTTGCCCTTGAAGAACTTGGTATACCCCAGATAACCTGCGGTACTGATGATACCTAAGATTATGATCCACTTCAGGCTCTTCTTTAGAGTCCTCTTCATCATTTCGGCTTCCTTTCTAGCTTAGGCTTAATCTCGTTTAATGGCGGTCAACGCATCGGTTCGGGAGGCGCTGATGGCCGGATAGATTCCGGACAGAACTCCGGTCATAATGGCAAAGGATATCCCGATCGGCAAATTCATCGGCGGGATGAAGAAATTCATCCCATCGCCTGCCGAACCGACCAGCTTATTTAGCCCCATGACAATTAAATAGGAGAACAAGACACCGAGCAGTCCGCCCAGCAATCCCAGAAGCGCGGCTTCTGTAATAAACATATTGCGGATCTGACCCATGTTAGCCCCCAGGACTTTCATAATGCCAATCTGCCGGCGACGCTGATGGGTCGACATCGTCATAGCCACAATAATGGAGATCGAGGCGATGATCAGAATAAATACACCGATGCCGAGTGCTGCCATCTTAATCATGTCAAATTGTTCCTTCAGCATTTCCTGCTGGAACAGATTGTCTTGAGCGTTCAGTGACAGCTTCTGAATCATCTGCTCGACTGACTTGATGTTCGCCACATCATCCACTTTCACTGTAACTGCGTTATAGCTCCCCTCTTCCGGGAGATTGAGGACACTGGTGGTGGAATTATCAAATACCAGTTCCTTGGAGAGCTGCGCTGCAGTTTCAGGTGATATATACATAATCTTGTCATACGAAGCCTGCATATCGTCGATCCCTTTTGCTCCTTCCAGAATGCCGCCCACCTGAAGCGGAGAGCTAAGCTTCGTTGCAGGTGTTGTTGTGCTATAGTCCTGCGCCTGAATCTGAATCTGCTTGCGGTACAGCTCGGAGGGCTGGACCGATAGTTTTCTATACTGCTCCTGAATATCCTGATTGAACGGATCATTGCCCATACTTTCATAAAGCTTCTGGCGGGTCTCCAAGTCGATTAAGCCCAGCGTCGCCCCGTAATTGAGCACGATCGTTCCCGGCTGACCATTCGCTCCGCCCTGCTTGAATTTATGATCGTATTCCGTCAGCATCTGCAGATCGGCGACAATGATCCTGACATCAGCAATCTTATTGTCGATCGTCACCAGCTGCAGATATCCTGCCTCCTGAAAAGGTGAAGCGGCCTTCACATGATTCAGTCCCTGGATAATCTTCAGCTTCTGGTCCGTCAGCTTGCCCGGGTCGAGGTTCTCATTCACCTCTCCAGAACCGCCGCCTCCGCTGCCGCCCTTGCCGTTTGAAGGAATTCCCCCGCCCGGCGAGACCATAATTTCGTCCATTTTGAAACTTTGGTTCACCTGTTCGGTCACATAGACTTGAGCAGATTGGCCCACACTCAAGGCCACGATAATTGCTGCGCAGCCGATGGAAATCCCGGTCATACATAGACCTGTAACCACCTTGCGCCGTTTGACCTGTTCCCAGGCCATCCGTGAAATATCTCTGATCTTCACGGCTTCCCTCCCTCTGCAGGCTCAGCTTCACCAGGCATCTGCTGCTCAGCTTCAGCAGGCGTCTGCTGCTCAGCTTCACCAGGCGTCTGCTGCTCAGCTTCACCAGGCGTCTGCTGCTCAGCTTCACCAGGCGTCTGCTGCTCAGCTTCACCAGGCGTCTGCTCTTCAGTACCTGCAGCTGTCTGCTCCTCAGTCTCTGCAGCTGCCTGCTCTTCAGTCTCTGCAGCTGCCTGCTCTTCAGTCTCTGCAGCTGCCTGCTCTTCAGTCTCTGCAGCTGCCTGCTCTTCAGTCTCTGCAGCTGCCTGCTCTTCAGTCTCTGCAGCTGCCTGCTCTTCAGTCTCTACCTCTACAGCTGCCTTCTGCCCGGCTTTCGCAGCTGTCTGCTGCTCAGTGATCAGGAAGCCGTCTCTGAGCGTAAAGATCCGCTGCATTTGTTCCGCCACCTTATATTCATGTGTAACTACAATAAACGTGGTTTTCATCGTACGGTTCAGATTCAGCAGAATGCTGATAATCTCCTCCTCGGTCTTGGAATCCAGGTTCCCCGTAGGCTCATCTGCAAAGATGACCGACGGTTCTGTGATCAGTGACCGGGCAATACTGACCCGCTGCTGCTGTCCCCCGGAGAGCTGGGAAGGGAATAAATCCGCTTTGTCGGGAATGCCCACCTGCTCCAGCAGGGCGAGCGCCTTCTTCTTGCGGACGGATGGAGACACCGATTGGAATACAAGCGGCAGCTCTACATTCTCCCGGACAGTCAGGCTGGTAATCAGCTCATACGCCTGAAAGATAAATCCGATATGCTTGCGCCGGAACTCGGCAAGCTTGTTCTCGCCCATCTTCACAATGTCTTTGTCGGCAATGTAGATATGACCTTCCGTAGGCTTCATCAAGCCGGCCATCAGATTAAGAAGCGTCGACTTGCCGGACCCCGAACTGCCCAGTAGTGCAACCATCTCCCCCTCCTTGACGGCAAAATTGATTTTATGAAGAACGGATGTCCATTCATTACCGCTTTTGTACGAATGCGTAATATCTTCAACACGCAACATGGAAGCTGCTCCTTTTTTAACCGGTATATTTAGTTTGATTTATGAAGATCATTCCTCAGGCTTGACCGGATTCACATTGGTGACTGCATAAGCCTGGCTGCCCAGCTTTATGCGCTCACCCTGGAATTCATCATAGAATGTTAGGGAGTAGGCCCCTCCACCCATCGTTTTGTACAGGGTTCTGCTGATGGAGAGCGAATACTGGTTGTTGGTTCCTTCGGTCAGATCTGTTCCGAGTGTAAGTGTCTTCTCTGTAGAGATTCCAAACGGATCGGTAATCTGCAGAATCAACTTATGTTCAAGCGCTCCCGCATCATACTGGTTATCCCGCTTCAAGCCATAGTTGATCGTAATATCAAGGGTATCCGATGACCTCAGATGCTTGCCTTCAGAGCTCTGCACGGAAATTGTATACGGATATAACACAGTCGAAGCCAGTGTACTAGCAGGTACATTACCCTGCGGATTCAGCTGGAGCGCAGCCACATCCACAAATCCGGTCGCTTCCTCTTTACTCTCAATTAGCTTGCCTCCGTTGATACCGGCACCCAGGTAGAGTGAAATGTCCGCGATATCAGCAGCTTTGGGCAGCTTGGTCCAGAATACTACCAGCTGTTTGGCGCCTGGAGAAGCACTGTTATCCGATTGGCTGGAGCTTGCTTCAAAATATTGTCCATCTTTGGTTTTGTAGTAGGCCTGCAGCCGGGCCATCTTGCTCTGCCGCTTCTCTTCACTGCTCAGCAGAAGCTCCGTGTAGACCAGATTGTAATTCTCTCCTTCATATACAGTGGTTTTGTTCTCCTTCAAACTTGCCGCTTTACCTTTTTTGCTTATAGTGTAGCTCTTGCCCTGCGCAATGGTCGGGATACTGTTGATCGAGTTGTTGACACTGAGATCCAGGAACGGAACACTTTCCGAATTCTGTGTGCCGTTTAAGGCAACCCGCATGTCCCGGAACTCTGACGTGTAGGCTATTTTGCCAAGTACATACAATTCCACCGATTTACCTGGGGCTAGCACCGATGATTCCTTGTTGTCCATGTACAACTCCGTAGTCACGGGCAGACTGTCATTGTCAAGCTTGATTGAACCCTTCAGCTCCGGGATCGTAAGTGACACAGTCTGTGTGTTGGTGATTCTCAGTCTTGCAGCTACAATGTCATCATCTCTCCATGGGTAACGCTGCAGAGATTGAATACTGTAAGAGAATGAACCGTATGAATTCGTCGTCATATACTCCTGGCCGGTCATCACATCAGCACGAAGCGCATAGGGGATTACGAAGTAGGCTACAGGGAAAATCATCTTAGTAGTCGCGGTCACAGGACTTGCTGGAGCCGGTGTGCCCGGAGTACCGGTAGTTCCCGCTCCCTCGCTGGTCCCGGATGAATCAGGCCCGCTTATATTATCCGCGCCAACCGCTTCGATCATAAGCAGCTGCAGGCCGGACTGCTCCACTTCAAGCGGTACGCGGACCGTCAGCGGAATGATTTTGGTCTCTAGCGGCTTGAGTGTAACTCCGCTTAACCCCTTCGCACTCACCGGGAAGGTTGTGCCTTTCTGGGATTTGACCGCCAGCTCATAGCTTGGCAGCGTTACTGCTTTGTTGCCGGTATTCTTGATCTGCATCTGAAAAGTCCATACCGCATCTGCATCCTGTGAATATACATTGGCATTGCGTATCAGCGTTTCTATGGTATTGCTGTTCACGATGATTTTTTTGACTACGCCGCTGCCGACGACCAGATTAGGTGATGTGGCCGCTGGAAGCTTATAGGCCGATTTCGGCAGCTCCAGCTTCGTAGTTTCATCCTTTTGCGTAAATTGTAGCTTCATATTATCCGTCTTAAGGTAGGCTGGTATTTCGGCCAGATAATAGATGCTCCGCTTCTCTTGCGGCTGAATCTTGTAATCTGCCTGCGTGCTGCTTAACGCAAGCTCAAAGGAAGTCCCGCTGGCGGATACCAGATACGCAGAATACCCCGGATCCCCCAGCACCTTATTTCCTTTATTGGTCAGATTGAGTCCAACCTTGGCATAGACTTTGCCGCCGTATTTGTAGAGCTGCAGTGAATCTGCACTGGCTGTAACAGGAATGTCGTTCATGGTGGTATTCAGGCTTGTACCGGCTGCTGCAGCTGTAGAGTAATTCGCCGGAACTGCGTAAGAACCCGTCTGCTTCAGATACCCCTTCGCCTTGGCGTCCCAGACCAGCATGGAGATCTTAAGGCCCTGCAAGGATGAAGTTTGTCCCACATTTACATAGTAGGTAACGCTCAGACTTTCTTTCGCGCCGACTTTTTTCTTCAGTGCATCCGTTCCTACCGGATTCCCCGGAAGCACTGAACCGCCAGGTGTTACAACCCGTGAGAAATATTTCAGCAGACTCGCGCTTGAATTACCGGAATTGGTATATTTCAGCGTATACGATACGATATTTCCGCCGGTCTGACTCCAGATGTTCACGTTCTCAAGGACTGCAGTCACCCCGGCTCCCAGCGGAACGGAATTGAATTTGAATGCTGGTGCAGCGGCGGGTGCCGCCGCGTTCTTTGATGTTGCGGCTGCGGCGGCAACGGGGGCAGCGATGCTGCCGGCCAGCTGGCCGGCTACAAGCGTACTCACGAGCAGAGCAGCATATGTAACTCTATACTTTCTCATTTATTTCCCTCCAGATGTATTTACTAGCAATATTATAGTTGCAGACAGCGTGGAAATTGTATCCACTTTGTAACCCTTCGCCTCCGGTTGTAACCTTCTCAAGCAAAAACATGTCAAGTACAGCACAAAAAGCGCTGATAATGTAACAAAGTTTGTTAATATTGTTTCGGCTACACTATGATTCTATGAGCTGAACAGCCGTCTGTACTGGTTTGGCGGCATGCCTTCCAGCTGTCTGAAGACCTTAATGAAGTAACTCGACTGGTGAAAACCGCTCTGCAGCGCTATTTGCGCGACAGACAGCTCAGTCGAAACCAGCAGCAGCTTGGCACGGGCCATCCGGCAGTCACTTAAATAACGGTTCGGCGTCTTGCCCATTATGCTCCGGAACAGCCGCAGAAAATGATAGCTGCTGTAACCGGCAAGCCGGGCCATCGCTTCCAGCGTCCAGGGCCGCTCGCATTCGCTGTGTATCCTGTCGGCCGTGAGCCGGATGGAATGTCTGATCTCCAGCGGTACCGACCCGTGCAGCGGCTCAGAATTCTGCATCAGCGTCACAAGAATCTCATAGAGCAGGGTAGACAGACGCGGTTCACTCCGGGTCTCATAAGCCGCACTTAGCCTGTACATCTCCTCGAAGACCGGCTCATAGCCCGTTCCGGGATCGAAGGTAAAAAAATAACCGCGGGAGTGATCCGCCTCCTCCAGCATCGGCAAAGATAAAGCTGTGGCGAAATGGACCCAGCGCACATTCCAGGCCTGGCCCGGATCAGAACCGTATTGCTGGTAAGCCCCCCGCGGGAACAGAAACCCGCTCCCCCGCTTCATCGATATCCGTTCCCCTTCCTGGAACACATACCCTTCTCCGCCAAAGACCATATGAAGGTTATAGCTGCCCAGGAAACCTTCACTTCTGCGCTCCGCATGCTGCGGGAAGTCGCTGTAATGGCCCAGCATCTCCGGATAACATACATAATGGGCATACGCTGGCTGCGGTAGAACATAATGCTTTTTCATACGATCCCCTCTTCTCTCCGCCTTGAATCAAGCACGCAATATAGTAATATAATAGCAATATTATGTTATATAAGTGTATACACTGCTGATAATACAATAGATTGGTACCAACTATAAAGCATATATTTACACTTGGAGGTTACTATGAAGAAACCTGTTGCTGCAGAACGATTCGAGCTTGGCGTCTGTTATTATCCCGAGCACTGGCCTGAATCCATGTGGGCGGATGATTACCGCCGTATGGTTGAAACCGGATTCACTATTGTACGTCTGGGCGAGTTCGCCTGGTCGGTATTTGAGCCGGAAGAAGGTCAATTTCAATTCGGCCTGTTTGACCGTGCTATAGATTTGGCGCACAGCTACGGGCTGAAGGTGATTATGGGAACACCTACTGCCACTCCGCCCGCCTGGCTAACCGAGCAATATCCTGAGGTATTAAATGTGACTCATGAAGGTGTGACGATGCAGCATGGCATGCGCCGTCATTATAATTACAGCAGCCCCAAATACCGTGAGCTCTGCGCCAGAATTGTGACTAAGCTTGCAGAGCATTACGGCAGTCACCCCGGAGTGACCGGCTGGCAGATCGATAATGAATTGAACTGTGAGGTAAATGTGTTCTACTCGGAGAGTGACCATCTTGCCTTCCGGACGTGGCTTCAGGATAAATATGTGACACTGGATAAGCTGAATGAAGCCTGGGGTACTGTGTTCTGGAATCAGACCTATACCCGCTGGTCACAGGTCTATCTGACCCGGCCAACCCCCTCGCCTAACCAGCCCAATCCGCATCAGGCACTGGATGAGAAGCGTTTCATCTCTTATAACACGATTTATTTTGCCAAAATCCAGGCGGATATCCTCCGTGAACTGGCACCTGACCAGTGGGTGACTACGAACGGCCTATTCGGACATCTGGACAGCCATGAACTGAATGACGAGCTGCTGGACTTCTTCAGCTATGATTCATATCCGCAATTCTCGACCATTTACTATGATCCGGCAGAGGTGAACCCGCTGCGTGACCGCGGCTGGGGACTGTCACTCTCTGCGGTCCGCTCGGTCAGCAGCAACTTCTGTGTGATGGAACAGCAGTCGGGACCCGGCGGTTGGGTCAACCGGATGGATATGCCTTCTCCGAAGCCCGGGCAGATGCGGCTGTGGACTTACCAGTCTATCGCCCATGGTGCGGATATGCTGCTCTATTTCCGCTGGCGGACAGCTACTATGGGGAACGAAATCTATTGGCACGGCTTGAATGACTATCATAACCAGCCTAACCGGCGCGTGAAGGAAGCTGAGTTGATCGGCAAGGAGCTGGCAAAGATCGGCAAAGCCTTCATCGGCAGCCGGACTCAGGCTAATATCGCCATCGTGCGGGATTATGATAATGAGTGGGACGGGGAATATGACATCTGGCACGGGCCATTCATGTGGCAGAGCAACAAGGAATGGTTCAAGGCACTGCAGCGGAAGCATATCCCCAATGATGTTCTGTATATGCGCAGCAATACAACGCTTGCGGAGCTTGTGCGTTACGAGGTGCTGGTCTACCCGCATCCGGCCATTATGAGTGACGACACAGCGGCCCTGCTGGATCAATATGTACAGCAAGGCGGGAAGCTGATCTTCGGCTGCCGCACCGGATACAAGGATACCACCGGACAATGTTATATGCGGCCTTTTCCCGGAGCAGCCCAGGAGATGTGCGGTGTAACCGTGGAAGAGTTCACTATGGTCAAAGGAACACGTCAGCCTACCTCGATCCGTTGGACGAATAATCCAGGGACGCTTACGGGTGCGGATGCTTTCAATGATATTCTTCATGTGGAAGAGGACAGTGTCGAGATTATGGGAACCTACGCTACCGATTATTATGCCGGCAAACCGGCGGTAACCCGCAACAAGCGCGGCAAGGGGGAAGTCTGGTACTACGGGGCTGTATTCAATGAGCAGGCCGTGCTGCAAATGATCGGAAGTTTGGGACTGAATTCACCAGCTGCCGAATGGCTGGAATTGCCGCCGGAGATTGAGCTGCAGATCCGCGCTTCTGAGGGAGATGCCGCTGCAGGACTCACCTTCCTGCTTAACTATAGTGAAGAACCGGCAGAGATCGTGCTTAAGGAATCCAGAACGGATCTGCTAAGCGGGCAAACCCTCACGGGAAGTTATACGCTGGATGGATATGGCGTTCTGGTGCTGGAATAACAATTCCTTTTAAGCTCAGGCATGACTAAATCAATATAAAAGGGTTCCGCCGCCGCTGATTGCTCTGTGGATAGCGGAACCCTTTTGCTGCTGCAAGCTGCCCGGTACCGAAACGAGCGAGGGCATTGCAGCATATGAAATATAGAATTTCCTTGCAATTCGCTGTGAATTATTAGATATTAAAAACTGAAATTCATATTCAGTTTCAACGTGGAAGTTAGTGATAGTTGTATTATGTGCAATTAAAAAACAGAGAAAAAGCATGTTTGCCTCTTATAACTGTAGTCTGTACAACTAAATTTGCCCGAATGGGCGAGCACCCCTCTACATAGGGCAGTTTAATTGCAAGAAATACAACTAAACGCTTAAACACTAGTAAATCAGATGATTTAGATGTACAAAGTACAATTAAGCATACCTGATATACCGTGACCGGTCATTGTCAAATCTTCAGCAAGCGGTTTACCAAAGCGGTTATTACAAGTTTATATGTGATGCTATACATAGCTTGGAAATGAATAGTTTGGAATATAGAGGAGCGAGTGAATCCGTGAAGCCAGAATTCATACAACAGGAGTCTCCGGCGAATGGCCGCCTGCAGCGGGATGCCCTAGAGGTACCGGAGGGGAATGACACCTTCCTGCAAGGGGTCAAAGACTGCCTCCCTACTCTGCTCGGCTATCTAAGCATTGGCTTTGCAGCAGGTGTCGTGGAGAAAACTGCCGGCCTCTCCATTGCCGAAATTGCCATGATCTCCATTATTCTTTATGCCGGATCAGCCCAGTTTATCGCCGCAGGAATGATTGCGGCCGGAAGCAGCGCCTCCAGCATCATCATCACAATTCTGCTGGTCAATCTGCGTCATCTGCTGCTGAGCGCGGCGATATCGCCGTACTTCCGCCATTTGAATCCGCTGCGCAATCTGCTGATTGGATCACTGCTTACCGATGAGACCTTCGGGGTAGCCATCCAGAAGAGCGCCTCCAGGAAGCGGATCAGCGAGAAATGGATGCACGGGCTTAATATCACAGCCTATCTGAACTGGTTCCTGGCCAATATCGCCGGCGCCTTCCTCGGACAGTGGATATCCAGTCCGGAGAAGTGGGGGCTGGATTTCGCTCTGCCCGCCATGTTCATCGGACTGCTGGTACTGACGGTCATGGCACGGCGCAAATATCTGCTGGACATTACCGTCGGCTTCATAGCTGTCATTGTTGCCGTTCTGGTCTCTATTCTGTGGTCGCCCAGCATGGGCGTAATTGCGGCAGCTCTTATAGCCTCTACGATTGGAATGGTGATTGAACAATGGAAATAAGACTGGACATCTTCTTCATTATCCTGGGCGCTGCACTCGTTACCTTCATCCCGCGCGTTCTTCCGCTTATGCTGCTTAGCCGGATCTCCATTCCGGACTGGGGGATGCGTTGGTTAAGCTTTGTACCGATTGCGGTAATGGCTGCATTGGTCGCCCAGGAACTATTCGTAACAGACGGCAGGTTCGCCGGCCTTTCCACGAATGTGGAGCTGATCGCGGCATTGCCCTCCTTCTGGGTAGCCGTCAAAACCCGCAGCCTGCTCGGAACCGTAGTCACCGGCATCCTGGCGCTGATGCTGCTGCGCCTACTGTTTTAAACCCTTATACTTCAGCTTCCAGCTTCAGCGTCTCTTTTACATATTCGCCAATATGATGAATCGCCTGCTGCGCTTCAGGCAGCAGCGCAGCCAGCATCTGAAACACACTCCACATGTTCTCCCACACTTCCAGCTTGGCGGGTGTCCCCTCCTCTAGTGCCTTACCGGCCAGCCGCTCGGCATCGCTCAGCAGAACCTCGTGATCACCTACTTGAATGAACAGAGGCGGCAATCCAGTGAGGTCTTGTCTCAGCGGTGATAATAGTGCAGGAGCTTCCCCGGCATACTCCCCAAGATAATCTTCCAGAATACGCTGATTAGTCTCCCGGCTTCCGGTCGGATCTCTATCCGCCCGGCTCGTATAAGACTCTCCGTCCAAATGAACTAGATCTCCATGAGGCGAGAGCAGGAATGCGCCGCCCGGAAGCGGCTTCCCTTCATTCCGCAGAGAGATCAGCGTCATAAGGGCAAGCGTGGCACCTACGGAATCTCCGCCAAATATGATATGCCCGGGCTTGAAGCCCTGGTCCAGCAGCCACAGGTACGCAGACAGGCAATCTTCACCCGCAGCCGGATAACGGAATTCCGGAGCCAGCCGGTATTCCACAGTAAGCACCGCAATTCCGCTGGCGGCCGAGAGCCTGGCGGCCAGATCCCGGTAGACTGCACAGCTGCCGGCCACAAACCCTCCGCCGTGGAAATACAGAATTACCTTTGTATCCCAATGCGCATCCTTTTTCCCACCAGTTCTGACCCACTCCCCACTGAATCTCTCTGTCTTTACCTGCTCAACCTGCACACCGTTTAGCACAGGCAGTTGTCCGGCGGATTCCGCAAGGGCAGCGCGGATCTCTTGGGCCGGTTGTCCCGGATAGGGTTTATTGTGCTTCAACTGGTTGGAAATGGCCTGCAGCTGTCCGGCTGGAGTAACACTAGGGCATAACATAACGGTTCATTCCTCCTCTTAATCGTTCATAGACTCAATATAAACCCTGTACCGGAGTACAGGGTCAAGTGGCTATCTCAGATTAAATTCCCGCCGGTTCAGCCTTTCATGTTCAAGATATCAAGAGTCTCCTGAACACCCGGATGCCTGTCCTGTGTAAGGAGGCTGCTCTTCAATTCTTCCAGCTTTGTGCGGGTCTTGTGCCGTTTGGCAATCTCCAGATCAACAGCAGCCATTTTACTCTCAATAACTGTAATAAAATCCGGTATTCCGATACTGCCGTCTGCAGATTTGACCAAAGCTTTCTTGATCTCACGCAGAGTGAAACCGCAAGCTTTCGCATTCTGAATAAAAGCGATCCTTTCCAGCGCTTCCTCCGGATACATCCGGTATCCGCTGGACGTGCGCTGAGGCTGCGGAATCAGCCCGTATTTCTCATAATACCTGAGCGTTTCTATGTTTACTCCGGCCTCTTTGGCCAGCTCGCCTCGTAAATATGGGGTCATCCCTATTTCTCCTTCCTGCAGGATTAGCTACAGCTTCAACTGTTCTTTAAGTGCCGTAATCTCTTCAGCAGAGAGCTCAGTGAGGTCTGACTGTTCCTCATCTGCATATCTGGCTCTATTATAAAATGCAAGCAGGCGGTTATAGGCTTCCCCTTCGCTAACCGGGTTTTTGCGCTGCCGCTTCTGTCCTTCCGACCATGCTGCCACATCGGCAGCCGTCTCCTGAGGGGTCAGATATGCCTTCACCTCATACCCGTCAGTATGCTTGGCGCGGAGCCAATGACGATAGAGCCAGCGGATGCGTGCCCGGCTTCCGTCCATCGTCTCCCACCGGTCCCGGCGGCTGGATGGTGTAAGCCTGGTACGAAAGTAATCCCTGAAGCCCTGAACGGTCTGCTCCCAAGTGAACAGGCTGGTCTCTTCATCCTGATAACCGGCAGCAGCTGCAGGCGATTCTCTGCGCAGCACTGTCAACAGCCAGTCCATTGCTCTGCGGAGCAGTCCACCGGTATTTCTGTATAGCCAGCGTACTCCGTAATACAGCACCACAACTATTGCAGCTGCACCTATAATATAGAAGCCAATGTTAAGAATTGCGGCCAGAATGCCAGGTTCACCGGCTTCCGCTGCCGGGAATTCCTGAATGGCTTGTGGAGGAGCCTCCTCCGGCGGAGGTTCCTCTGCACCGGAGGATAGCCGGCTGAGCCAGGTGAAGAAGAGCCTCACCGCATTCCACAGCAGCATACCCACCGTTTTGCCGCCGCCCGCCGCCAGGACTGCCGCCAGGACAATGAATCCCGCCAGATACAGGCGGTTATGCCGCCGCAGGCCTTCAGGCAGACGTGCAGAATCACTGTTTAAGGAGCTGTAGCGCAGATGGCTGCTGTTGGAGTCAATCAGTGCCAGCACCAGGCATAAGCTTCCGCTCCAGGTTAATATAGTCACATTAGCCTGAAGCTCCGGAATCTGGGAGAAGGCTATTGAACCAATGAAATAGATTGTGATTCCGGCCAGATAGATTCTGAACCGGTTCACCCGTGAAGCTGTAGTCATGCCAAGATACGCACAGACTGCGGCACCCGCTACCAGCGGTATGCCCAGGAGTGTCAGTGTGCTGCTTATCAGTCCGGTCAAGAGACCCAGCAGCAGCGCCGCCAGCAGCTGCTGCCATAACCGGCTGCATCTATGCCGCAGCAGTACACCGCCTGCAACCAGCAGCGGTAATAGGTAAATCCACCGAACCGCTGCTTCACCGGATTGCAGATAAGTCTGCAGCGCCAGCCAGAGGGGCAGAAGCAGCAGCCAGTCTATGAAGGCAGTAATCCATAGCGCAAGGTTGGCCTGGAATGAAGATGAGAAACGGAGTTTCATAGCGCTGCACCGCCTTCTTCCGGAATATCCAGCCATTCTACTCCATTCCCCATGAAGCTCAATACCGCAGCGGCATCCTGCAGTTCCGGCCCCCGGTGACAGGTAATGATCAGATAATCCGTATCGCCTTCATCCTTCTCTGCTTCAATCTCCATCAGCCTGCTCATTGGCAATGTTCTGTCCAGATTCAGTCTGGCCAGCATGCCAAGGAATTCTTCAGCATGTGATATCGGCCAGGTATCCACCGGATCTCTTGCCCCGCCGCCGTCCAGCCTTCCGTTGCTGAGCAGCCGGGTCTCAATGCCATGGCTGATGGCATATTCAGCCACGGTCGCCGCATACCGGATGCCTAGCTCGATCCGCTCCACATCGGTTACGGTCCGCCACATGGAATCGCTGATCTCCACGTTCAGGCAGATTACAAGCCGTGAATCGGCCGTGTAATCCTTCTGATGCACCTGCATGCTTCCTGTCCGGGCTGTCGCTTTCCAGTTGATCGAAGCCAGGGAATCCCCTGCACTGTACTCGCGGGTACCTGCGGTAAGGAACGGATCTTCTACAATCCAGCGCTTGACGGGCAGCTCGCCGAGCCAGCTGTGCACCGGCAGCGGAAGCTCATGAAATTGAAGCAGCCCCGGGTAGACAAGGAGCTCCAGCTGCAGCGGGAAGGTCTTCGATTTGCGGCTCATCCCGAAGAGATCCCCCGTGGTCATGGTTGCGGTCTCCAGAAGAAACAATCCGCGCTCCCGGCAAATCACGTTATGCCGGCGTTTGATGTGGCGGTAAGACCTGAGAAAGAACAGGCTGACATGATTCTGTGAGATCTCGCCGCTGCTGATGCCCAGATTCTCCTGGGAGCCGAACTCAAGCCCCCGGGCGATACTGGATTCCAGACGCAGCCAAGGCAGCGGAAGCAGCTTCTTATTCATGATCTCCTCGACCATCTCCACCTGTTCTCCTGCATATACGGCCTTGGCCGAGAAATAGCGGGTATAGGTGACCTTCTTAAGCGCGTTACGGTCGTATATAGCAGAGACGAATAACAGCAGAAACAGCGTGCTTGCAATGAACCACGGCAGCGACATGGCTCATTCCACCCTTCCGCCTCTGGACAGGACAGCAGCCTCCGCCGGAACCTCCACCTCGCGCAGCACCTGAAGCACGACCTCAGCCGATTGCCCCTCGCGGACTCCGGGTCCGCGCTGAAGGATTAGCCGGTGTGCAAGCACCGGAACGGCCACGGCCTTAATATCATCCGGAAGTACATAATTCCGCCCTTGAATCAGAGCATATCCCTGCGAAGCGCGCAGGAGGGCGAAGCCTGCCCGGGGGCTCGCACCCAGCCGGACAGCAGGAGATTTACGTGTAGCCTCGACCACACTGATCATATACGCCAGCAGTTCATCACTTACATTAATACCAGCGGTAAGCCGCTGCATCTCTTGAATTTCCTCTGCACCTGCAACCGCACCGGTATCCTCCAGCGGGTTGTTCTGGCGGAACCGCTGCAGAATATGAACCCCTTCATTAAATGTGGGGTACCCTGTTGTAATCCGCATTAAGAACCGGTCGAGCTGTGCCTCCGGCAACGGGAACGTCCCCTGGCTGTCAATCGGATTCTGCGTGGCGATGACCAGAAACGGCCGCTGCAGCTCATGAGTCACACCGTCGATGGTAATCTGCCGCTCCTCCATACATTCCAGCAGGCTTGACTGGGTACGCGGAGTGGCCCGGTTAATCTCATCAGCGAGCAGAATACTGGCGAATACCGGACCTGGACGGAATTGAAATTCCCCGCTTTTCTGGTTGTAGTAGTTGATGCCGCTTAAGTCAGAAGGCAGCAGGTCGGGCGTGAATTGAATCCGCTTGAATGTGCAGTCCAGCGAGCGGGCGAGTGTTTTGGCAAGCAGCGTTTTGCCTGTTCCGGGCACATCCTCCAGGAGTACATGACCATTTGCGAGCAAAGCTGTCAGCAGCAGGTTTACACCATCTTCTTTTCCGACAATAACCTTAGCCAAATTTCCCCTTATCGATTCAATTAGAGCAGATGCTTCTTGAAGATTCATGTATAATGACACCATCCTATTCCAAAAAAAGGTATGTACTATAGCTTAATCATACCAGAAAGCGTCTACATTATATAATTGGGAGAATCAACAGTCATTTCAGCTGCTTGCCGGACTTCGAGCGTACCCATGCTACGATAAAATAGTACACCGGTATAAACTCCACAATCAGCCAAAAAATACTCGTATTGAAAGAATAATAATTGTGGTAATATACGGCCACATTCATCGAGTATACAAATGCAATTGTAATGGAACAGACCGTCAGGAGCGGAATCATAATTTTTTTTGCTTTTTGTCTGGTAAGATACAAGGCGCATTTATAAGCAACATAGATCATAAAAGAGCTGTGAATGAACATTGAGGACGACCATATGCCAATCAGAATCGGATCAGAGTTTCCCAGGAGATCATCATTCGAGGAACTGCGGATCATCTGCAGGAAGGGAAACTGCAGTTCCTTCCCGAGATACGGGCCGAAATTCAGCATGGTCATAAGCCATACTATCAGAACAATCAGTATCACAGTGATCCCCCCCAAACTTAGTGGCTTCATGATCTTATTGCTGATCTTAAGCTCCGGGGCAACAAAAAGAAACACAACCCATTCGCCAAACCAGGACATCACCGTAATCGAATCCTTAATGACGATGCGCGGGTCATGATAATGGATAAATGCCGGAAGCATAGAATATTCTGCATGCTGGATGAATAAATACGTACTTAGAATGGCGAAGACAATGCAGATCAGAGCAATGCCTTCCGACATATACACCATAGAGGCAAAACCCAGATGAGCGGTGTACATAATGACCAGACCTACAACAAGTATAATAAAAAGCGGGGGAGTTCCGCGCAAATAATTGCCTCCGAAGAACAGTGCGAAATTGTGTATATCATATGATACGTAATAAATACACCAGCACAAGAGCAGAATCACTATGATTCCATGCAGCCACTTCCCCATAATTTCTGCCCCGAACTCAACCCAGCCTATTCCCGGCTTGAGCTTTCCCACCATGATCGTGAAATATAACAGAATCAGCCCAAGGAAACCGCCAAGAATCAGGCTTATCCATCCTTGATAGGATGAGGTTTCAATGAGACCGGGAATCAGAAACATCGTACTTTGAGAGCCAAGGTATACAATCGAGAACCGAGTCATTTGCCATTTAGATGTCCGCATATTTCCTCCTTCGCCCCCTTATTTCTCCGAACCAAAATCCGCAATTTTAAAATCAGCTGTCACCTTGATCCGGGCCTCCCTGCTGTAATAATCCTCCCAGTGATCACGCAGACGTTTCCATTCTTCCGGATAATTCCATTCCAGCAGCATACCGAGCTGAAGTACATCTATTCCCGCCTTCTGCACATTTTCCAGCGTCTCCGAAACTTCCTTTACCGCTTTCTCCTGAAGTTTGGTCTTAAGCAGATGGCTGAGCTGGTCCGCTTTACGTTGTTTGGAATCCTTGAAGGAGGTTATACTCGCCCGGCCTTTTAGCTTCACATGGAATTCTGGCCCTTCAGGAGTCATCTTGACAGAGGAGGAGGTTTTGTCATTCAGAAAATACGCAGTGGCAGTCCCCTTGCCGTCATCATCCCAAGCAAACGAATTTACAGATTGAACATAATGATCTGCTGCCCAAGCCAAGGCTCTACCCTCTTTCACCTTCAGTATGGCCTTCATCTTCTTATCCTGAAACAGCATCACACCGTCTACCCCGCACCAATATTCCGTTTTCCCCTGCTCGGAAGTTTCACTTTTTTTGCCGAAAGATAAATAATTCATGGCATAGCCCATATGGTAGGATTCCGACAGTATGCAGTCTCTGATTGTTGTGCTGAACAGAATCTTTTGCCTGGCCATATTATTAAGCACCTGATCGGGCAATTGCTCGAAGACCGGTGTCAGCATCGGGATCTCCTTAGCCTTGCCTGGAGCAGCCATAATATAGGTTCCGAGAGAATTCTCAGGCTGCCGCTGGAACCATTCCAGCATATCTCCTATCCCCTGCTTGGCATATTGTTTGCCCAGTACAATAATCTTGAGATGTGAAGCCTCCATTTTGCGTGACAAATCCTTCTGAATCAGCAGGATAGCTTCCGGAATGGTCGGTGCAGTCTTGGATACCATAGAGTAGCTCTTTCCGTCTCCAGCCGCGCCCCCTTGTGCGCCTGAATCCAGACGGTTCGGGAGCGGCGAACTGATAGTCACCTCAACCGTTCCGGGTTCCTCACCAACATCAATAAACAAGCCAAATACAAAGGTCAATTCGTCGAGTTCCAGCTTGGACCAGCAGCCGGTCAGATTCAAAAGCAGCACTAACACAAGGATCAGCTTGAGGGGCTTCATTGCTTCTGTCTCCTTTTATTCTTCCTGTCGGTATAGGAGGAGCTGCGCTCCGTCATATACTGGGACGGAACACGGACCACGGTATCCTTCCAGTCTTCCAGAACCAGCGGAGCCACCGGTTGGAGAAAGGGAGTGCCAAACGATTTTAGATTAGCCAGATGGCCATATATGATAAAAACGGCGATGAAGACACCAATCAGTCCCATCGTCCCCCCCAGAATCAGGAGCACGAAACGCAGCAGCCTGAAGGTCAATCCAAGCTCAAGATGGGGGATGATGTAGGAGGCGATACCCGTAATGGAAACTACAATGACCATGGGTGCTGAGACAATTCCCGCCTGTACCGCAGCCTGCCCTATGACAATACCGCCGATAATAGAGACAGTCTGGCCAACCGGCTTCGGAATGCGGGTCCCTGCTTCTCTCAGTGCTTCGAAAGTAAGTTCCATGAGCAAAGCTTCCGTCAGTGCGGAGAAAGGGATATTCTCACGGGCGGCAGCAATGGTGATCAGCAGGTTGGACGGAATAATCTGTGCGTGGAAGGTTGTGATCGCCACATATAAAGAAGGCAGAATCATCGATATCAGCGAGAAAAAGAAGCGGACCAGCCGGATCCAGCTGCCGGCATAGAAGTTCTGGTAATAATCCTCAGAGGATTGCAGGAGCGCAAAGAAAGTTACAGGTGCCAGTAATGCCGACGGGGTACCGTCCTGCAATATGCTGATTCTGCCCTCCATCAACGATGCGGCTACAGAGTCGGGACGTTCTGTATATTGATAGATTGGAAAAGGTGAAAAATGCCCCTGGCGCATATGCTCAGCCAAATAGCTGATGCCCAGAATTCCGTCGACTGAGAGATTATTTAGTTTCTCTTCCATTTCAGCCAGGATTTCCGGCTTACAGAGCCCTTCGATATAAACCAGATATACATCGGTTTTGGTGTATCTGCCGATCGAGAAATGTTTGGTCTTCAGATCGGCATGCTTGATCTTGTGCCGCAGCAAGGACAGATTCGTCTGAACATCCTCGATAAAAGCCTCCTGGGGTCCAATGACCACCAGCTCGTTCTGCGATTCGGACACTGCCCTCTTCTGATACTGGGTAATTTCGAAATAATAGACATACGGCAGTCCTTCAATACAGAGAACCGGATTCCCGCTGACAATCAGCTCCACGGCCCTGTCCGGATGAAAAGCCTTCATATAAGGAATGGCAAAGGCTGAGCCGCGGTCCAGACGCTCCATGAATTGCGGCCAGTCCGGTTCACTGTTAGCCTCTGATTTCAGCGGGCTGGCAACAAACTCCTGCAGGCTGAGCATGTCCACGATGGCAGGTATATAGATCAGCATGCAGGCGTGTCCGTACACATGTATCGACTGGTATACAGCATCGCTGCAATCCGTGAGCTGTTCTTTGATGAGCTCCAGTATATTCTTGTCCGGCACCCTGCCTGCCTCCTTCCGGTTATAGAGAATCTTCCTTAGTGTGCCAGAACACCCTGAATTTATGCCCCCTAAGCGCAAATAGCCCCACTATGCGGGCCCCAAAATATATAAATTTCATTAAAAAAGGAGCCGGATCATCCCGGCTCCTTCATTAAACGGTGTATTATCGTTGCTGTATCTGTCCTTAGTAGCCCATCACAGGATGAGGAATATAAGGCTCCTCCAAACGGAGTACATCTTCCGGACTGAGCGTGACCGATACCGCTGCAGCAGCATCCTCCAGATGGCTCATGCTGGTCGCTCCGACAATCGGTGCTGTGACCGGCTTCTTCTGGAGGACCCAGGCTAGTGCAACCTGGGCACGCGGAAGACCCCGTTCTTCAGCAATCTCCTTCACTCTCAGCGCCACAAGGCGGTCGGCTTCCTCCGTCCGGGAGTACAGCAGCTTAGCAAATTGGTCACTTTCCGATCGGGTACTCGTCTCCTGCCAGTCCCGGGTCAGCCGCCCGCGGGCCAGCGGACTCCAGGGAATCACTCCGATCCCTTCCGCTTTGCACAGCGGCAGCATTTCCCGTTCTTCCTCACGATACAGCAGATTTACATAATTCTGCATCGATACGAATCGTGTCCAGCCGTGCCGCTCCGCCACATGCAGTGCCTTCAGAAACTGCCAGGCAGACATCGAGGATGCTCCGATGTAGCGTGCTTTGCCCGCCTTCACCACATCATGCAGCGCTTCCATCGTTTCTTCAACCGGTGTCGACGGATCCCAGCGGTGAATCTGGTACAAATCCACATAATCCGTCCCCAGCCGCTTCAGGCTATGGTCGATCTCGCTCATAATAGCCTTACGCGACAGGCCTCCGCCATTGGGGCCCGGGCGCATTTTACCATGCACCTTAGTAGCAATGACTACCTCATCACGGGAGGTGAAATCCTTGAGCGCACGTCCGACAATCTCTTCGCTGGTACCGTCAGAATAAATGTTGGCCGTATCGAAGAAGTTGATGCCCAGCTCCAGCGCTTTGCGGATAAACGGCCGGCTCTCCTGCTCATTCAGTGACCAGGGATGAGTTCCGCGTTCCGGCACCCCGTAGCTCATACACCCCAGACAAATCCGTGATACATCCAGTCCCGTTGTTCCCAGCTTCACATATTCCATAATCGGCAGCATCCTCCCTATAGCAAATTAGATCCTATGAAACCGATTATAGTATACCGCTGCCGGCCGGAAATGGAAATCCGTCCTGTTATCCGGCTTATTGAAACGTAGCGCCGATGTTCGTACCGCTTGGCGTACCTGATCCGATCAGATCACTTCCGGCGGCCAGCTTCAGAAAGCTGCCGAGGCTGAACGAACCGTCCGCATTTCTCACGACCGAAGGTGTAAGACTGACAAAATCACTACTGCTTGCGCTTAGGCCTTTGGCATTGGTGCTGGCATTGCTTTTCCACCATACATTGGTGCTGAGGATGTCCGTTCCGCTGGTCTTATCGCTGGAAGCGCCGGCAAAACTCAGATTATTCGTAAATTGATGAGTTCCTGTATCAAAGGCAAAATTGCTCTGACCATTGCTCCACGAGGTATTATTGGTCATTTGAATGGAACCTGGATTGCTATTGTAGGTGAACCCGTGTTTTTTGTTCTGAAAAGCGATGCTGTTCAACACGATGTGATTGACAGCAATCTTTTCACCGCCAAGCTTGAAGCCGTTGCCGTCACTGTTCGCTGTGCTGTTTCCGTCCGAGGTCTGGCCGTTCTTATATGCAATGCTGTTCTTGATCGTGACCACCCCAATAGGGCCGGTATCCGATTTGGTATAGAGATCCCAGCCGTCATCTGTGTTCCAGGCCGAGATGCAATAGTCGAACACATTCCCGGGTCCAATCGTCAGCTTGGCGGCAAATCCGTCGGCATCCTCGCCATTATCCGGATCGAAGTTGTCATGGGAATACACGCCGATGATCTGGTTATAGCTGGGCCAATCGGCCATGTTAGACAAGGTAGAGGAATAGCGGCTGATTTGCAGCCCGGAGTCCCGGTTATGATGAACCTCAACATTCTGGATAATGTTGTAGTTACCGCCGATGAAGATACCGTTATCTCCTGCCCCTTTCACTTCAAGGCCCTTTACATTCCAGTAGTGTCCGAATATCTGCAGGCCGCGCTCAGTAGAAGCAAAGGTCTCTCCTGAGAAATCCAGTACCGGCTTCTCACTTCCATAGGCCACCAGGTTCTTGCGCAGCCCGGAGCTTCCGCTGTTCTCCCGCTCAACCGTTACCGGAGCTGTGAAGGAGTAGGTACCTCCGCGCATGTAAATTGTTCCTCCGGCAGCCACTCTGGTAAGTGCCGAAGAGAGTGTCGTCGGACTGCCAATTGTACCCGGATTACCGGCTGCCCCGTTGGGTGCAACATACAGGCTTCCTGATACCGGTGTTACCGTTGGCGTCGGGGCGACCGTAGGAACTGGAGTTGGTGCTGTGCTCGGTGTTACTGTTGCTGTTGGTGTACTTACTGGGGTTGCCGTAGGTGCTGAAGTCGCAGTAGCTGTGGGGGCGGTAGTTGGACTTGCGGTTGCTGTCGCTGCTGGTGTTGCGGATGGTGCAGCGGTCGGAACCGTGGAACCTGCCCCGTTGACTACGACATTGTCGAATTTGACTGAAGTCTTGTAAGCAACAAGGCCAATGCCTCCGGCAGTCAAATTGTTATCGTGTGCATTTAATTGCAGCACATTATTCACATACATATTTATTGAATCTCCACTCAGCTCAAGCTTCACTGTGTACACAGTGCCTGTAGAAACCGCGAAGTCTTTGGAGGCCAGCGTTGTGCTCGAACCCGAGACTTTTTTGCGGATTTCGAGTGTGCCGCCATTGCTGTTCGACAAAGAAGCTGCGTAGTAGTTGTTCCCGTCCGTATACCGCCCGCACACATAAGTCCGGTTGCTTCCGTTGAAGTTATCCACCTTCACATCCGCTTGCACGCTATAATCAGTCCATGTGCTGCTGCCTGCGGAGGTGCGGCCTTCTGTACTGGCAGATTGATAATATACCTTGGAGCTGCCATCCTGAATCACAGACCATGTACCTGTGGTACTGGTCCAGCTGCCTGCACTGCCGGATTCAAAATCATCATTGAACAGACTTGCCGCAGCAGCTGAAGGTATGCCCCATTGCAGCCCGCCCAAGACGAGCACTGAAGAAAGCGCAATCATTAAAGCATAAGTAAATCGCTTTTTTATTTTCACGTTAACATTAACCTCCAAAGTATTGGATTATTTAATAACCATTTGCAGCGTTTGCATTACGGTTGCAATTCCAACGAAAACTTGTCTGTCTAAGTGCAGCAGCTATACGCCATGGCGTTCCTCCCTTTGCCCGACTATGCAGATCACTGCTTTGTGTTCTTTTTCGCAGCAGCCAATCTAATCTCCACTATAAGTAAATATTTGTAATTGTACAGAGGTTTCAGAACCATTTTATTGTATTTCTTTGAATTATAGAATTTTCTATGAATTTTCCGCCGGACTCTTCTGGATTCACAGCGATGTGCATAGGAAATAACCCCACTATGTGGGGTCTTAGCTTCAATCAATATTTGGTGTCAATTTTGGATAAAAGGCTTCAGCTTCTTCAGCAAGGTCTGCAGCTGTTCTGAGCAATTTTCGTACATCTGCTTGGCTTCTTTATGCTTCGTTGACAAGCTGAACAGCTCCAGATCGGCTTCGCATTTCTTAAGCAGCGCATACAGCTGGGGCTTGTCCTGCGGCTGCTGAACCTCCACATTATCCGTGTACAGATCTACGGTAAGCTCGCCGTAAGAGTCTACCTGGCCCAGGAATACATTCTCCACGCTCAGATCAAGCTTACCAAGTTCCCCCTCCAGCCAGCCGCGCGACAGATTCAGGGTATCGAGCGGTTCATCCATAATTTCGCCGTCCATAATCACAGCCTGAGTCTCTCTCTCTGGAGCAACCTTAATCCCAAGATGCTTGGGTGTAAGCGGCTGATTCTCACGGGTGAGCAGCACATTGATCGCACCGTCCGACTCCATAATGGCAAATTCAACATCAGCCACTTTGAAGACATCCTTTTTGCGCAGCTCCTCCAGCAGCTCGTCCGTCGACAGACGCTCCTTCTTCATATTGTCTTCCAGGATCTTACCGTCTTTGATCAGTACGGTCGATTTGAAATCAATGAAATCCCGAGCTTTCTTGCTCTTGATCTGAAGGAATTCAATTCCGAACGAGAAGGCAACCCAGACAATTAGTGCAATCAGGCCGAGGTGCCAGGTTTTGTCCGTATCCAGCGAGATATATGCTGCCAAGCTGCCTATAGTAATTCCCGTAATGTATTCGAAAAAAGACAGCTGTGAAACCTGACGCTTCCCCAGTATTTTAGTAAGGAAGAAAAGCACTACTACAGCAAAAATTGTCCGAAGAATGACCTCCAGTGCTTCCGGCATTCGTAAAACCTCCTGTAAAGTTATTCATTACCCGCATATATCGCATCAGCTTCATTATTTGTCAAAACAGGCGGAAAATAACCAAGAGAATAAATTCCTGCTGCCAAATGGGCGCACAGACTATCTGCCAAATGGGATTTGTTACCTGTATGTCCTGCTAAGGGATGCGGATACTACACTGTGAGATTCTGTTCCAACCCAGACCCGAGGAGGTAATGATCCAATGACTGTTGCATCACAGGTCAAAACCTGCGTAGCTTCGCTGAAGAGCGCCCAAGCCAGTCTTGAGCAGTTCGCCATGGAAACCCAGAACGAGGAAGCCAAAACCCTGTTCACCAATGCTGCAGAGCAGACGCTGCAGATTGTCCAGCAGGTGGAAGGCCGCGTAGCCGAAATCGAGAAAGAAGAGCCGCAGTATAAAGGGTTCTAACCGGCATTAGTTATTAAGAACGCAAAAAGGCTGATCCATACGCAGATTTCTCTGCTACCGGATCAGCCTATTTGTTACTTTTAAATACAAGTCTCACACTTTAACTGCATCTGCAATTAATGAAACAAAACCTAACTTCCCCTCCGTATTACGGTGATCAAAACGCTTGGACCGGTAGATGAAACCGCCGCGCTCATCCCAGGGAAATTCATGAAATTGGCCGGATTCATCACAGTACTCCAGCAGTTTAACCTGATACCCTGCGGCAGTGAACATCTTCTGCAGAGTAATATAAGTATGTACGATCCGGTGAGAGGCAGCAGGATGGTCCAGGGGTCCCGGCCCGCCGATCTGCACAATGTTCTGATAAGCTTCATCCGGGAAGAATCCGTCCGGAACAGCACAGCGGATATATCCGCCTGGAGCCAGATAGGTATAACAGTTGCAGGCTGCCTGCACACCTTCCTCATAGGTCAGATGCTCCCAGACATGTTCGGCAAGAACGACCTTCAGGGAGCCGGGGCGGAATTTCTCTGACCAGTCCGCTTCACGCAGCAGATTCAGTTCCGTTTCTTCCGTATGCAGCCATCCTTTGTTGTGCGGACTACCTCCGCTTCCAATCACTACTCTTAATGGTTCATTCAACCGGATCACTCCTTGATTAGCATCCACTACCCTGGTATTCATTGTAATCTCAATTGGAGTAATCAGGAATACAGCATTGTCAGATTCAGATGGATTTATGTGACTTATTTTGCATAACGGATTCTCAGTCCGCATCACGCTACTCGTCTTGTTCCAGCACTACCAGTAACCAGTTACAAGTTTCTTAGAGAATCGCTGATTTCCTATCTTTCACAAAAGAAAAGAGCCGCCGGTCGGCTGCCCTTCCCTCTTCCGCACATTTTATTTATCCGGCACATTCCGCTCGGCATTCCGGATGAATTCGGCAATGTCCAGCTTGCTGCCTGTCCGCGCACTCTCCAAAGCGCCAAGCACCATCGCCATACTATAGCGGTTGTCGCGGCAGTCGGTCTCGGCTGGGCGCTGCTCCGCAAGCGAGCGGAACATCTCTTCGAGACAGCCCTGATGGAAGGTCTCCTCCATCTGCACAGCCGGCCCTTCTACCCGCTCATATTCATTGAGGAACTGTCCGGCAGCTTCACCGCCACCGATAATCTCGGCATACGGCATATCCCGGCCATCCCAGATGGCTGCCCCCCGTTCCCCCTGGACCCGCCATGAGGCTTCCCAGGACGTAGGCGCTCCTTCTGCACACCATGAGCCCTGATAACAGAATACGGAGCCGTCTGACATTTCAAAAATACAGATAGCCGCCGCATTCCCTTCATACCACGATCCTGGAGGGTTGAATTCCTGGCAGTACACACTTACAGGATCGGCGCCGCTGATAAAGCGGGCCTGATCGAAGGTATGGATGGCCATGTCCAGAAGCAGCGGGCTGTCCATCGCTTCCCGGAAACCGCCGAAATGCGGAGCCAGAAAGAAGCTTGCGCTTATGGAGCCCGTCCGCCCTATGACTCCCGAGGTGATTAGCCCGCGCAAAGAGCGGATATGCGGATCATACCTGCGGTTCTGCATGACGGCATGGCTCAGCCCGGTACGTCCGGCCATGTTAACGATTTCATTACATTGCTCCATCGTTTCCGCCAGCGGCTTCTCGGTAAAGACATGACATCCGGCTTCCAGTGCCTTACTGGCAATACTGAAATGGCTGGAAGGCACGGTGATATCGAACACCAGATTGGCCGCTGTAGCTTCAATTGCCTGTGATATATCTGTAAATACCGGGCAGGTGAGTCCATGTTTCTCTGCCATGGCCTGCGCGGATTCCACCCGGATATCTACGAGTCCGACGATTTCAATATCAGCATGCTTCAGCGCATAGCTGATCCATTCATTAGCCATCGCTCCACAGCCCGCAACAACTACACGATACTCTGCTGTCATAGGTGTTCCCCGCTTTCTGGATTAGACCGGATTTGGCACGAAACTGCCGCCCCGGCAATTTTTCAAATAATGGAGCGCATGAACCTGTCCTGTCATTTCCAGCTCGTCACGGTAAACGGGATCATGCCAGCCTTCGATATCAATCGTTCCTGTGTATCCGGCCTGCCGCAGTACCGAGATTACATCAGTCCAATTCGTATCCCCGAAGCCCGGTGTCCGGTGCCACACATACGGTTTAGGTCCGTGAATTCCGTATTCCTTGATAATATCCCAGGCAATCGTAGCGTCCTTGCCGTGCACGTGGAAAATTTTGTCCGTCCATTTGCGCAGCTGCGGAATCGGATCAATCAGCTGCACCATCTGGTGGCAGGGCTCCCATTCCAGACCCAGATTATCGGCATTCACCGCATTGAACATCTTCTCCCATGCTGTAGGGTTATGGGCAATATTCCAGTCTCCGGATTGCCAGTTTCCATCCATGGAACAGTTCTCAAAGGCAATTCTGACGCCACGGTCCGCGGCTCTTTTGGAGAGCTCACCAAACACCTCTGCAAATTTCGGGATGGACTCGTCAATTGAAACCCCGGGCAGTCGTCCGGTGAAGCCGGAGACCATATCGGTTCCAAACAAATGGGCGTGGTCGATCAGCCGTTCCCAGCTGCCCAGCGCATCCGAGTTATCCCCAGTGCCTGTAAGCGGATTCCCGAATATCCCTACAGAAGAGATCACGAAATCATGCTCCGCAGCCAGTTCACGCACCCGTGCAGCAGTTTCTGTCAGATCCGTGTTTCCCGTTGTCTGCCAGAAGGTCAGGCTGAATGATTCGAACCCGTGACCTATAATTTGCGGAATCACTCTTAGTGCATCCCCGCCTCCCACCAGTGTCCCGATTCTCATTGTATCCTGCATCTTGTATACCACTCCAATATTGGTTTATAGTTAGTTCAACAACCCAAGTATATCCTTCATTTCGGGCAAAATCTCTTCTTATCTTGTGTTAAACTAGCTGAATCTTGTGGGAGTTGAAGCCATCATGACTTATCCGAAGGAACTTAAGGAATACCCTGCGCTCGAGGAGAAGATCTATCCATTCCGCTTGTTCTTTAATCAGTGCCAGGGCGCCAAGCCCGAGCAGAATATCCTGTTCCTGCACTGGCATGAGCATTTCGAGATTATTGTCATGCGTGAAGGCCGGGCGATCTTTCATGTGGACAGCAAACCGTATGAAGCCGGTCCCGGAGACGTAATCATGGTACCTTCCGGCGGGCTGCATGTCGGCTATAGCTTGTATAGCGGAGATGTTTCTTATATCTCGATTGTTTTTCATGCCTCATTGTTCAAGGACCGGAATCAGGATTCCCAGCATGAGCAATTTGTGGCCCCTTATCTTAGCAATCAGTATCAGTTTCCGGTCATGCCGGTGGTCCACAACCCGGAATGCGCCTCGTATTATCCCTTGCTTGAGCGGATTATTGAGGAGGTGCAGGCTAAACAACCGGCTTTTCAGCTCGTGGTGAAGAACCAGCTCCACTTATTCTTCACACTCCTGTCCCGTACCTTCCCCGCCCAGCAGAGTGAACGTCATTCTATCAACCGCGAACGCTTCAAGCCGCTGCTGGAATACCTGGAAACACATGTCGATCAGAAAATGTCGGTCGAGCGTGCTGCCCGCTTTGTCAATCTGAACGCTTTCCATTTCTGCAAAACCTTCAAGAAGCTGACCGGACGCACCTTCATTGACTATGTGAACCTGTGCCGGATGGATGAAGCCGAGCGGCTGCTGCGGGAGACCGGCTTCAGCATTACAGAGATTTCCGGCAGAGTCGGCTGTGACAATCCCAATTATTTCACGAAGCTCTATAAGCAGTACAAAGGCCTGACACCTTCTATGGTTCGTAAATAGCCATAGGGGCTGTCCCAAAAGTAGGTTTTCTACGGCGGAAGACCGTTCTCTTCATTCTGAATGTTACAAAAAGTGAACAGAGCAGCGATTCTCCCGTTATTGGAGGATCGCTGCTCTGCGTTTTTGGTCATCGTACGGCCAAGGTGTAACCTTCTTCACTCCGTAGAATTTCACGCGCCTGTTTCTGGTATCGCAGTCGTTCACGCTGACGACCACTTCCCGATTTCCTGCCGCTTTCGTGCAACGCTCCTTTAGGGGGCAGCCTTCACAGGAGCTGCTTCGGTAATGCCGTCTGCGAATTTCTTAGCCACTCTCTAGGGTCTCCTTGCTTTCCCTGTGGAAATGCAGCCTGTTCCCAGCTGGGCACGTCCAGTGATCCTCGGCTGTATCGTATGTCCAGTTTTCGATTTTACAAACATTCGCTTTCCAGGCTCTAGTCTTTTCCTTGTGGTAGCTGCCGTACTTCACCACCGCCTGTATCTCTTTCTTTTCCAGATAGGCGTAGTTTTCTTCGCTGCCGTAGCCTGCATCCGCAATGACTGTCTTTGGCCATTCCCGAGGATTTGCTGGGCTTTTTCCAGATGCGGCTCTAAACAGCGGGTGTCGGTCGGTCTTTGATGTATACTAGCAGTAAGGACGGTTTCTTTTTGTGATTTTAGAAAGATTTGAAGAAACTTTTCCCGCTTAAACAGCGGAGAGGACGGAACGATTGTGGAAAAGCGGCAGCGGTCGCCTTGGTCTCCGGATTTTCACCGCTAAGGGGAATGAAAAAAATCTGGAGACCACAGCGATTGGAACAACGGTCCGTTCGCGGAGCGTCCACCCAAGTGCTCACGTTGATCCTACTACAAAATAAAGAGCTGTCCCAAGCAGCCATTTCATGGCTTTTGGGACAGCCCCTTTTTACATTTAGAAGCTACATTTCAGATATCGGAACCCAGCGCCGCTCTTCAATCGAACGTTCCACAGCTTCCAGTACAGCCTGGCATTTCACACCGTCCCGGAAATTCGGCTCCGGCTGACGGCCTTCGGCAATCGCATTCGACAGCTCCAGCATCTCGTGAATGAATGTGTGCTCAAATCCAATCGTATGACCCGGCGGCCACCAGGCTTCAGCATAGTCATGTGCGGGATCGGTGGCGAGCACTCTCCGGAAGCCCTGCACATCCTCATCATCCGAGGTCAGATAGACCTCCAGTTCGTTCATCCGCTCGAAGTCGAATTTCACACTGCCCAGACTGCCATTGATCTCAAAAGAATTGGTCGAACGATGCCCGGCCGCGAACCGTGTCGCCTCAAAGCTGCCCAATGCGCCGTTTGCAAAACGGGCCAGGAACAAAGTAGCATCATCCACCGTTACCGCGCCGCGCGGTGCATCTTTGCTGGCCCGGGCGCTGAGACCTGTCATCTCCGTTGCCAGGGGCCGTTCCTTGACGAACGTCTCACTCATGCCGATGACCTCCTGCACATCCCCTACCAGGAAATGGGCCAGATCAATCAGATGGGCCCCCAGATCCCCATGCGATCCTGAACCGGCAATCTCCTTCTGCAGCCGCCAGACCAGCGGGAATTCAGGGTCGAGAATCCAGTCCTGCAGGAACCAGGCACGGAAATGATAGATCTTTCCCAGCCGCCCGCTCTCGATCAGCCGTTTCGCCAGCCTGACCGCCGGGGAGAAACGGTAATTGAAGCCAACCATATGAACAATGCCGGCCGCCTCTGCAGCCTGGAGCATTTCTCGCGAATCTGCCAGATTCAGCGCCAGCGGCTTCTCGCAGAAAATATGCTTGCCTGCAGCAGCAGCCGCCAGCGCAATCTCCTTATGGGCATTGCTCGGCGCATTGATGTCGATTAGATCAATATCGTCACGCCCGATCAGCTCTTTCCAGTCGGTTACACTCTCCGACCAGCCCAGCTGGTCTGCCGCCTCCTTCAGCGCTTCTTCATTGCGTCCGCAGATGACGGACATTTGCGGTTTGACGGCCTTCGGGAAGAACATCGGCAGACTGCGGTAGGCGTTGCTGTGGGCCTTGCCCATGAATTTATAACCTATCATTCCAATGCGTAGCTGTTCCATTTGAAGCCTCCTCTGTTGAAATCACACTCCATGTACACGCATACATTTTCTCATCCAAGCGGCGCCCCGTCAAATTGCTTCTTGAAGCAGCAGCCTGCCCTGTATAGCCTCCAAAAAAAGAACGTCCTTTCTGCCAACCGGCAGCACGGGACGTTCTTCGTTACATTACACAAGTATGAAATTACAGCCACATGATCATGGAAGTATCATTTAACTGTCAGCTTTGTAGAGCTTAGCGAGCCCGCCTTCTGAAGTTTCGCGGTACCTGCTGTTCATATCCAGGCCTGTCTCATACATGGTCTGTACAACCAGATCAAAGGATATCTTACGGGTACCAGACAAGAATTTGGCCAGGCTCAGCGCATTGATCGCCCGCATCGCACCGACAGCATTCCGCTCAATGCAAGGGATTTGAACGAGTCCGTTAATCGGATCACAGGTTAACCCCAAGTGGTGTTCCATAGCAACCTCCGCCGCATACTCAATCTGGTCAATCTCCATACCGGACAGTTCAGCCAGTGCAGCCGCTGCCATAGAGCAAGCCGTGCCAACCTCCGCCTGGCAGCCGCACTGAGCGCCGCTGATGGAGGCGTTCTGCTTGACCAGGTTGCCAATGAGCCCGCCGACGGCCAGAGCCCGGAGGATCTGTTCGTCCGGGACCTGCATCTTCTCCTGCATATAACGGAGCGAAGCGGGCACGACACCGCTGGCCCCGCAGGTCGGGGCCGTTACGACTGTGCCAGCGGCGGCATTCTGTTCGTTGACAGCAAAAGCGTACGCGCTGACGATCCTGTTCTCCCTCGTCTCCGGGCTCTCATCCATATCCCGCTGATGATACAGATATTTCGCCTTGCGTTCGACCTCAAGACCGCCCTCCAGAATACCTGTGACAGACAGCCCTTCGTCAATCGAACGCTTCATCGCTTCCCAGATTCCTTGGAGGAAATCCCAGATCTGTTTGCCTTCGCGCTGCTCGACGTAATCGCTTAGACGAATATGATTGGCGTTACAAAAGGTGCTGATCTCAGCAAAGCTGTTCTCAGGGTAGACATCTGGCGTTTGCATCTCCTCCCGTCCCTCAATAACGATGTCCCCGCCGCCGATACTGACGACACGCATGGATGAGATTTGGCGCCCGTCTTTGTAAGCGAACAAATCCATCGTATTGGGATGGGGCAGAACAATATCTGCCTGTGGAACAAATTCAACCTCCGCCGGAACGGGTGAAAGTGCTCTAAGAATAGCCTTGTCCGTCAAATGGCCTTTGCCTGTTTTGGCAAGGGAACCATAGATCAACGCCTTGAACTCATCTGCGTCTTCATTCTCTGATTTGAAGATCCTGGCCGCCTTCTCCGGCCCCATAGTATGGGAGCTGGACGGTCCACTGCCAATCTTAAATAGCTCAGTCAAAGATCTCATAGCACCCTTATCCCCCTTCTGGCTATTGCCCATTCCTCTGAAAACGTTCCTTGAGCTTCATGAGCCGCTCATGAATCCCCTCATCATCCATGGCCATGTCATACAATTGGTGAGTAATCTGTAGACCCTGATCATGGGCAAGGGCTTTTTTCCACGGGTGCGACACAATCGAATGTGTAAGATGTCTTACCGAGCGGGGCGCCTGCATGATTCTTTCTGCCAGCTCCCACGCGCGTGGAAGAAGCTGTTCACGAGGCAGCACCTCACTGACCAGACCGAGGTCTAATGCCGCTTGAGCATTAATGTTCATCCCCGTATATGCGTAGAATGCCGCTTTCTTGGTTCCCAGCAGTTGTTGAAGTGCTAAGACAATTCCGTCTCCGGGCGGTACACCGCCCAGGTAATGGGCATCGAAGAACGCTGTGTCTTCCGCACAGATGGTAATATCACACAGCGTCCCCAACTGCCAGTGTGAGCCCGTGCCATTGATCACCCCAATAGTAGGGATGTCCAGGCAATGAACCATATTCTCAATCATTCTAAGTGATTCATGGTACATTTCCAGCTTCCGGCGATTCGGCCAATCCATGAATTTCGTATTCCAGACTTCAGGATTGCCGGTCTGCCATAACTCTCCTGTCCCTGTAAGAATCATGACCTCATTCTCAGGATCACGGCCAATATCTGACCATACGTGACCATAAGCGGCTTGGACCGGCCAGTCGAATTGTAAAGGTCCCCCGTCAGTGTGCATACGCACTTCCAGGATGCCGCCGCGGCGGGTCATGAGGAATAAGTCCTTGTACTTCTCCGAGTATTCTTCGAGCCGAGTAGGCCCCGTCATCTTTCTATTGAACATCGTTGCCCATCAGGCGTCCCTGCATTTTCTTCAGCCGTTCCAGTGCTCCTTCTTCATCAATAGCCATGTCGTACATCTGGTGGGCAAGCTGGAATCCCTGATCGGCGACCAGAGCCTGCTTCCATGGCCGGGAGATAATGGAGTGAGACAGATGTCTCGTTGAACGCGGTGCCTGCATGATCATCTCCGCGAGCTCCCAAGCGCGTGGAAGAAGCTGCTCACGGGGCAGAACTTCACTGACAATACCCAGATCCAAGGCGGTCTGACCGTTGATATTCTTGCCGGTGTATGCGTAGTAGGCTGCTTTTTTGAAACCGATCATGCTCTGCAGTGTGAGCAGCATTCCATCTCCTGGAGGCGTGCCTCCCAGATAATGCGGATCGAAAAAGTCCGCGTCTTCCGTGCAAATGGTAATATCGCAGAGCGTTGCGAGTTCACAGTGCGTTCCCGGCCCGTTGACCGCCCCGATGGTCGGGATGTCAATGCAGAAGATCAGATTTTCAAGCAGTCTCAGCGATTCATGATACTGTTCGAGCTTCTTTTGCTTCGGCCAGTCCATGAATTTAGTATTCCAGACCTCAGGGTCGCCAATCAGCCATTTATCCCCGGTTCCCGTAATAATCATGACTTCGTTCTCAGGGTCACGGCCAATATCTGACCAGGCATGAGACCAGGCGGTATGAGCTTCCCAATTGTGCGTGTACGATCCTCCGTCGGTGTGAAGACGCACTTCAAGGATTCCGTCACGGCGGGTCATTAACAGGAATTCCTTGTATTTCTCCGAGTACTCTTCAAATTTGGTGGGTCCAATCATCCGTCTCTCTGTCATTGTAATTCCTCCTAAGTTTGGTTTAGAGCTTATCTGTTACTTTCAAGCCAGTCTCTGGCAAAAGCTGCGTAAGCCGCAGCCCCTCTATGAAGCACCTCATCCGAGAACATCGTCTTTGGATGGTGTACAGGGTAACGATAACCATCTTCGATATTGCCTGCGTTAAGAAACACTGTGGTACTTGGCACCGCCTGTGAGACAAACGCGAAGTCTTCCGAGCCCATTAATTTGCCGCCGGGTACCAGTTCGGTTATACCAATGTAGGAACCGTCACCAAAGGTATTTGCAATCGAAACCCTCATTTGCTCATTAAGCCTGCCATCCGTTTTCACTTCGGGACAGCCTCTGGTATAGATCACTTCCACCTTGGCCTGAAAAGTTTCTCCGATCCCTGCGCTAATTTCGCGGATTCGGGTCTCCACTTTATCCCGCAGTGCGGTGTTAAATGTGCGTACACTGCCTTTCATTCTGGCCGTATCGGGAATCACATTGTTTGTACTTCCGCCTTCCATCACGCCTATGGTAAGGACTGCATTATCAATCGGCGAAATTTCCCGGCTAAGTATACCCTGCAGCGCCAGATGAAGATGAGCAGCCACATTTAAGGGGTCCACTGCGGCCTCGGGCATTGCGCCATGTGAGCCCCGTCCGCGGATGATGATTTCGAACCAATCCGAAGAAGCAGAAATCGCTCCACCTTCCTCAGGCACTACAAATTGTCCGATAGGAAGTGGCATTCCGGTCAACACGTGAAGCATCATGGCTGCATCCACTTTAGGATTGTCGAGAATCCCGCTCTCAAGCATCATTTTTGCCCCGTGCAGCGTCTCTTCACCCGGCTGAAACATAAGCTTAACCGTCCCGCGAAGCTGCTCTTCGTTAGCCTTCAGGATCTCCGCCGCTCCCAGCAGCATGGAAGTATGCATGTCATGACCGCAAGCATGCATGTTCCCGTTCAACGACGCGTAAGAAAGCTCCGTTTCCTCTGAAATGGGCAAAGCGTCCATATCTGCACGGAGAAGAACCACCTTCCCGTCATGCTGTCCGCCAATGGTAACTGTTAGCCCTGATTCCCCTACGGGAGCGGGCTTAAGACCCATCGACTCCAACACCTCTTTGACGTAGGCCGTTGTTCTGGGCAAACTTAAATCAAGCTCCGGAATCGCATGAAGATGATGCCTGTACATGACCAATTTGTCCTGTAGCTGATGAGCCATACTCAAATCGTCTCCAGCTTCTTCAATCACAATAACATCTCCCAAAACACAAATTGAATGAATGTAAGTACAGAGTTTAAATGGCCTCCTTCACATTTTAAGACTTTTTAAGAACGATTTTATCGTACTTTTAAATTCATTCGCTGTCAAGAGATTATTAGACATTTTAAGAACATTATTTTAAAGGTGCCGGAACGTTGTAATATCACATTTATTGTGATATAACTCTTTTGATTGCATTGTCTTTTGAAAGGAATATACTATGAAAATCAAGCTGGGTATTATCACGCCAGAGAGCCATATGGATTATTTCCGCGCCATTGAACAAGAAATGCGGCCCATATGCCAGTTCCGGTTCCTTACCATCAGCACCTTCGGACAAACAACAGACCTGTATCTGCAGAACTTAGATTCGGTGGATGGATTTGTGGTCAGCGGCAGGATGCTTTATGAGTCAATAGATAAGGATTGCCTGGATGAGAAGGTCCCTATTCACATTTTGCAGGATAATGAGAACCTTCTATATAGAGAACTCTTCCGGGTGCTGGTGACAGAGCCCGGGCTTGATATATCGAGGATCTATGTGGATTATGCGTATGTTATCGATTCCTTCAGTGAATTCCAGCAATACCTGACTCATGAAGGGAAGCCTGTTGACAGCGGAGATTTGTTCGAACGGGTGGAGACCATGCTGGAGAACCATATCACTTTGTGGGAAGCCCAAAAAATAGACCTGTCCATTACAGCGTTCGGCCACTTTGTTCCAGAGCTCAAAAAGCACGGAGTCAGATATATCTTGATCCGGCCCACTTTGGAAGATGTTAAAGAGACCCTAAGCGAGATCATCAACGAGATTACCATCCTCAAGCTTAAGAACCAGCGGGCAGTTGTCGCATACTTATCGGTCCACAATGAGCAGCCACCATCTGAAGATCAGCTTCAAGAGCTGAAAGCCCTGGTTGGCAGGTTTCTGCATAGCGTGAATCTTGCCGACACAGCCCAAATTTCGGAAGGCTTTGTCAGACTATACACCACTTACGGAAATTTCATGAAAATTACCTCCAATGCGCAGAACTGCTCACTGCTGGAGTATCTGGAATTGTACGTAAGCTACAAGGTGAAGATCGGGTGGGGCTCGGGACATGAATATTTTCAAGCTAACGAAAACGCCGCCAAAGCTTACAGACAGGCGAAAGCCTACACGGGCAGCTGCAGCTTTTTTATAAACGAGGATCAGAAGGTTATCGGCCCAATGCAGAGCATGAATGTCATACAGTTCTCTGAACAGGGGGACCCGGAAATCATCGCATTGGCCAAAAATATTGGAATAAACAACATCAATTTGCAGAAAATCATGTCCTACGCAGAAATTATGAGAACAAATAAATTATCCTCTGAGGATGTTGCTGGGTGCCTGTCCATGACCGTCAAAGGTGCAAACCGTATCCTTAACAAAATTGAAGAAAAAAAATACGTACAAACGGTATTTGAAAAACGTGACAACAGTAAAGGGCGGCCGAAAAAATACTACGAGCTGTTGTTTCTCGACAAAGAAGGACGCAAATTAAGCAAATGATGCGCATTGCAAAAAGGCATGTTTTCAAAACTGAAAACGTGCCTTTTTTGCGCTGGATTTATCAAGTCAAATCCCTTCTTGGCCGGACGACCAGCTCTGCACATGCTGCAGGAATCGTCTCGTTGCAGGAGAAGCATATTTCATCGAGCTGACGGCAATTCCCAATGAGCGGAAACTCCGTTCCTCCAGCTCAAGCATGGCCACATTATGATTCTGGAACCGGGTGACCAGCTCCGGGAGGATGCTGATGCCCAGCCCCTTCTCTACCATGGCTATGATCGCATAGTCATCCCCGGCCGAGAATTTGATGTTCGGCTTAATCCCCGCCTTCTCCAGCACCCGCTGCACATCATAGTCCGAGCCGGGTCTCGGAATGATGAAATCCTCGTAGGCGATCTGGGCCAGCGGCATGTACGGGGCTTTGCTCAGCGGGTGGTCCAACGGAAGAATCGCCAGCATCCGGTCCTGCTTCAGCGGAAAGACCTCAAACTTCTCCCGGGTAGGCAGCGACAGGAAGCCGCAGTCGACCACACCAGCCTCAATCCATTGCTCAATCTCCAGATATCCGCCCTCCATCAGCTTGAATTCAATGTATGGGTACTCTTTGCGGAACTGTTTGATCATGTCCGGCAGCCAGTGAACGGATACGCTTGTGAAGGTGCCTAGTGTAATTGTCCCTGTCTCCAGACCATGAATATCGGCCACCTGCTGCTTCAGCTGCTCATTCCATTTGAGGATTTCGCGGATAGGCGGAATAACCTGCTCCCCATTGACCGTCAGCTTGACACCGGAACGGCTCCTTACAAGCAGCGGAAAACCAAATTCGCTCTCCAGGCTGCTGATCGTATGGCTGATACCGGATTGGGTGAAGCCCAGCACCTCAGCGGCTTTGGTCAGACTGCCCAGTTCAACCACTTTGAGGAACACTTCGTATTTGATTATACTCATCGCTGACCCCCACAGTTTGCATGAGAATTTCTCATGTTTCATATGATAAACATTCAGTTACCTTATGTATTTGAGCGTATTATACTATAATCACTTGAAATAAAGAAGGATGATGATGGAATGAAGCCGTTAAAGGCCGAGCTGATGCTCATAGTAGTAACGATGTTCTGGGGTTCCTCCTACCTGTTCATGAAAATGGGACTCGGCACACTGGGGGAATTCAATCTGATTGCACTGCGCTTCGGACTGGCCTTCATTCTGGCGGCTCTGCTGTTCCGCAAACGGCTGCGCAGTGTGGACGCCAGAACATTGAAATATGGAGCCCTGCTCGGCTTTCTTCTGCTCGGTGTGTTCACCTGCATCACCTTCGGACTGAAGACCACCACGACCTCCAATGCCGGATTTCTGGTCGCTTTGACCGTTGTTTTTGTACCGCTGCTGGATGTTCTGATCTTCAAAAAGAAGGTCGCCCCTCCGCAAATCCTCGGTGCCATTCTGGCCATCGCCGGCATCGGGCTGCTCACCCTGAACGGGTCGCTGCATGTACAGCCTGGTGATCTGCTCTGTATTCTGGCTGCCATTTTCTACGCAGTGCAGATTCTGGTTACCAGCCGCGCTGTCAAGAGCAGCGATTCGCTGAATATCGGCATTCTGCAGCTGGGCTTCGCCGGGGGATATGCCCTGATTCTGTCAGCAGTCTTCGAGACTCCTGCACTGCCTTCGACACTTCCCGGCTGGATCGCCATCCTCGCACTCGGTATTTTCTGCAGTGCCTGCGGCTTCATCCTGCAGCCCGTTGCCCAGAAATACACAACGCCGACCCGCACCGGATTAATCTTCGCCCTGGAACCGGTCTTTGCCGCCTTCTTCGGCTACTGGTTCGCACATGAACAGCTTTCGCTGCGAGGCTACACCGGCGCTGCCCTTGTCCTGCTGGGCATTATAGCTTCCGAACTGCTCGGCAGATTGCACTTCGCCCCTTTTCAGGCAAGGATGCTCAAGAAACGGCGGGCAGATCTATAAGTCTTCAATAATTGCTCTGATCTGTGCTCTCGCTGTCTTGGATTCCGGGAAAAAGAACAGCGGCCAGACATGCAGCATTTGCGGATATTCATAGTAGCCGATCTTTATTCCTTCAACCAGTAACCGGTCTTTGAACCTCTTGACATCGGGATACACAATGTCATGCGTCCCAATGAAGATGCTGACCGGCCCTATATCCGTGACCTCCCCATAAGCGGGGCTGATCAAATGAGAAGTAATCTCCTGATCCCCCGCATACCACTCAGCAATTTCTTTGATGGCAGGAACTGCCGTGACAGGATCTTTACGCTCCACAGCCTTGATATCCGGGTTGCTGAAGGTCATGTCGAGCACCGGGGAGATCAGGATCGTGTGTGCAGGCCGTGGTATCCCCTTTTCCTTAAGCAGCTGCACTAGTGCAAGCCCCATTCCGCCGCCAGCCGAATCCCCCATGACCACAAGCTTGTCTCCACACTCAGAACTTTGTGCTAACATCTCCTCATATAGCGGTACCAGCATCTGAAATACTTCCTTATGTCCATATTGCGGTGCCAAAGGGTACATGGGAACCGCAATCGTACACCTCAGCTTGTCTGCCATACCGGCCAGGAACTCCCAATGCAGCGGGGATATCTTCAGCACATAACCTCCGCCGTGCAGATACAGGATCTGTTTGCCGCCCGAAAGAGACTTTGCAGACAGCACATAGTAAGGAGAACCGGCTATCTCACGCTCTTCGACGCTGCATAACGTATACACTTTAGCCGGCGGCTTACTGCTCTCCTTCCGCTGCTTCGTTTCAATTTCCTTCCGCAAAGCTATCCCTGTCTTCTTCCACATGGCGTTAATCCTCATGAGGCGCAAGCCCAGCTTAACCGCTCTGCTCTGCCAGCTTTCTTGGGAACCCTTCATTGTTGTCCTTCTTTCTGCGTCATCACGGCTTCCCGCAAACGCTGCGCCCAGGCCAGATCCAGCTCCTGCGCCTCCAGACGCACCTGCAGCAGATCCATCGTTGTCGCATAGAATCGCCCTCCCGGCGCGGCAGCATCAGGAGCAGTCTCTTTTCGGAAGGCGTCTATCCCTTTTAGCAGCTCTGCAATGCCTTTAGCGGCGTACGCAAGATAATGGTCTACAAGCGCCAGCTGCGCTTCAGGGGCAAGGAACTCCAAATGCTGGGCTTTAATATGAAAAAGCTTCTGATAGGTTGCCGACTCCGTCCCCGTATCCATCATCAGCTCGGTGAACCGGGTCCGCCCTTTACCGGTGAGCTGCAGCGCACGGGACGGCCGTTCACTGGGATAAGGCACTGATGAAGGATCGGCTTCGCAGATCAGTCCCTCTCTCTCAAGTCTGGACAACAGGGTGGACAGCGTTCCGCGGCTGATTTTCTCCCACGGGCTGATAATCTTCGCAATCAGATAAGCATGCAGCGGGAAATGCATCAGCAATGACAGGACCAGTAATTCATACATAAGGAAACCCCTCGTTAATAGTTTTATTAAAACTATATAGAATTCCTTATCAGCCGTCAAGCGGTTCACAAAATACTCCAACTGGCGCCTGCCCCGGATAAATCCCACATACCGCCGTAATTCCTCCCATTTCGCCTTCTGTATCGCATCCAAGGCGATGTGATGTATACCTCTAATTCCTCCTTTCGCCCTTCTGTATAGCCGTCCTATAAGATGACAGCAATTGAGTGACTTCAGTTCTTGCTGTAAAGACATAAATGTTGTATTTCGTGCAGGATTTCGAATCGTAATCGCGACAACGGGGGTGAAATGAGAAAAAACCGCCGCAGCGATTAGCTGAGGCGGCCGTAAACCCAAGATATAAATTAATGTCCCATCATTACAGCAGCGTCGGCCTGCTGCCCTTCCGGAGTTCCGGCGGAACCGGCTGTCTTCGGCTTGCGCAGAATCAGACTGATGACCACTCCGGCCAGCGCGATGCATGCGGAGAGGAAGAATACATCATTGAAGCCCTGAACAGCGGCGACAAGCGGATTGCTTCCGGCAGCCATCTCACCCATATGAACGGTAATCTGGCTGGTTAAGTATCCGGTCATTCCGGCAACCGCGAACGATACTACGACCTGCTGGGCTGCGGCGGTCAGCGGAGTCACCCGGCCAACCCATTCACGCGGCGCAGAGTTTAGAACATGAGTGTTAACCGGCATCATCGACAAGCCCATACCCAGACCCATCATAGCGAGACAGCCCATGATAACGGGAAGACTGGTGTCTACCGTAACACCGGACAACAGGAACAGTGCAGTGGAAATGACACTGAGTCCGACGAACAACAGCGGACGTGCACCAATTTTATCAAATAAACGGCCGCCCACCGGCATACCGATACCGGATGCCAGCGCCTGCGGAAGCAGAATCAGACCTGTCTCAAGCGGTGTGTAGTTGCGGATCTGCTGCAGATACAACGGAACGAACAGCATGGAACCGAACAAGGCAGCCTGGGTCACCCAGGATAGGATAATGCCGCGTGTGAAGTCCGATGAACGGAAGACGCGCAGCTCCAGCAGCGGATGCTTCTGCATCAGCTCAGCAATGACGAACAGCACCAGCGCCACACCGCCGACAGATAGACCTACGAGAGCCCCCGTCGAAGTCCAGCTTTCGCCTCCGCCTTGATTGACGCCATAGGCAAGCATGGAGAACGCAAGCGGAGCCAGAATGATACCGAAGATATCCAGATGGGCTTTGCCCTTCTTCTCTGTAACAGGCAGATATTTAACTCCCAGAATGATACCAACGATACCGATAGGCAGGTTGATCAGGAAGATCCAGTGCCAGCTCACGTATTCTACCAGCCAGCCGGAGAGGATCGGTCCAAGTGCCGGAGCCAGCAGCATGGGAATTCCGAGCATCCCCATAATAGAACCTCTGCGCTCTGCCGGAGCCAGTCTGAAGACCATGGCCATACCGATTGGAGCTACCATACCGCCGCCAAGACCTTGAATGACACGGAAGATGACCAGCTGCGTTGAGGTCTGGGCAACCGAACAAAGAACGGACCCCAGTACAAACATAACAATAGTCGTTAGAAAGACTTGCTTGGAACCGAAGCGGTCAGTCATGTAGCCAGCCAGCGGAATTACGGCAGCCAGCGCCAGCGTATAACCCGTAATGGCCCACTGAACGGTCTTAAGATCTGTTGCGAAATACTGCACCAGATTCGGTACCGCAACGTTTACGGCAGTGCTGTCCAGGATAACCATAATCATGCCGACGATAATAGCCATTAACGGCGGAATAATGGCTTTCAGCGAGAACGGTGCTTCTACTGCTGCACTGTTTCCTTTATTTGCGGTGTTTGTCATTCTATTCTCCACTCTTTTCTCTGTTTATAATTAGTTATACTTATGAAAATAAAGTTCAAATAAACCGTCAATCTGCTCCTCAAGCGGCGAAAGCCTGAACATCTCCTTGAGATCCTCCCGTTCCTTCGGCAGGCTGGAGACCATAATTACCGGAAAAACAATGGCCCCATAGACTTGCATCATCATCATCATGAGCTTGTCGCGGTCCTGCTCCCCAGTGATCTCACTGAGCACTTCCTTAATGCGCTCCAGTCTCATCAGCTTGGAGTACTTCGCATATTCATCCTGTGAGCCCATAATATGATGTCTTTGATCAAGCATCTGCCGGGCCATTCCCGGGTAACGGCTGAGATTCATAATATAACGCATGAAAAATAACTTCATCCGCTCCTTCGGCGGCAGGCTGTCATCTTCCAGTGCTTTGAAGGCATCATCAAAGGTAGACACCAGTCTCTTCACTGCGTCGCCAAACAGTTTTTCCTTGGAGCCGTAATAATAGTTCACCAGTGCAAGATTCGTCTCTGCCCTTGCTGCGATACTCCGAAGGGTGATACAGCTGAACCCCTCTTCGCGGATCAAATCCACGGTTGCATCGAGTATAATCTGCTTCGTATCTTTATCTGAAGAATCAGCTTTGTTGTCAGATTTAACCATAATGCAGCTTGTCGCCCTCCTTTGCCGCGATTTCTAATCATCGATTTAAACAGCGTTTAATCAGAATTTAAAATTACTCTCTTTGGAGTGATCTGTCAACAGAAGTTTTTAGGAATTTTCAAAAGAGTTAGCATTAATAAAAAAGAAGCATCTCCGGCAGCGGATTACAGCTGCGAGATGCTCCTGCTATGAATGATCAATTATTTGTTATTTCGAAGGGTTGACCAGCACTTCCGCTGCCTGCAGCGCCGCCAGGCTCAGCTTCACGATCTTGCCCGATGTATTCAGCTCCAGGGTCAGCAGCGCCTCGGATTTGGAGAAGGACAACACGCTTGTTATTGTCATATTCCCGTCATGCTGCCGGCTCTCCGTAGATTTCACTCCGAAGTACTGGCCAGCCGGAGCGCTTACACCCTCCCAGTTCTGCTGAATGACGGGCAGCGGGGGCTGCTCTGCTTCCGCAGTGAAGTAACGCTCGCGGAGTCCTGTATAGTTGCCTGCGGCCAGCAATCCGGCTACAGCTCCGGCAGTTACCTCCGGTGAGTAGATTTCAACCTGCCCTTTTGCCTGATTATAGGATGTAACCAGCCCGATCGCTGCAAAAAACGACAAAGGTGCATATGCGCGCTGCTGCTTCAGTTCAATACTATCTGTAAAAGGCACCCGATCCTTGCCGTTCAGAATGATCTCTTTCCCGCTCAATCTGAACTCAATGGTTTCCTGGAAGCGATTCAGCTTGAACTGTCCTGTGGCACCTACAAAGGTAGTCTTATACTTAAGGATTTCCGTAGTCTCCCGGAGCGGGAGCATGAGGGTTGTTCCGCTGGTATAGGTTTGCGGTCCATCCAGCTGCAAGGCTTGTCCGTTCACAATAATATTTACACCCGGTGCTGCGTGGACACTATTTCCGGTTAATACTCCCGATCCTGCTGCCAATAACAGTACACTTAGGAAAACGGCTGCGATTCTGTTCTTCAAATCGATCCCACCTCTCCTGTAATATAATTATTATGCACGCAAACTTCAGGGACTAAACTTATATTAATCATTAACCGTTCTGCGCAGCTTTGGAACAGCCTCACTCCACATTAAAGTTAAAATACTGCTGTGGATAAGGCTCCTTGATCAGTGTGAAATGCCACCACTCCTTGGTATAGGGCTTGAAGCCCTGCTTCGACATGGCATCCTTAAGAACTTTACGGTTGGCATGCTGGGTACTGTTGACCAGAGTGGTATTATAGTAAGAAATCTCGCCGAAGAAATCATACGGGCTGCCCATGTCAACCAGTGCCCCTGTTTTTTTATCAGCCAGTGTCAGATCGATAGTGCTGCCCCGCGAATGCCCCGATTTCTTGGAGATGAAGCCCAGCTTGAACAGATTACGCTTGTCCAGCTTGGGATAATACTGCTGCTTCATCTTAATATCCGCGGCATCCTGTGACCAGCGTACGAAGTGATTAACGGCTTGTTGCGGACGGTAGGCATCATAGATTCTCAGGATATACCCTTTGCCAGCCAGATCCTCACTGACTTTCTTCAGCGCACTCGCTGCTGTCCGCGAGAAAATCGCCAGCGGAGCCTTATACCCGTCCACCCTTGTTCCGGTAAAATTATTCTCACTGTAGTAGCGTATCTCATATTGCGCCGTAGGAATCACTTCATCCAGATACACAAAGCCGCCGGGCAGATTGTGTTTCTTCTCCACCTTGCTTTGCGCCGGGGCTGCGGCTGTATTCTGTAGCTTAGGAGCAGCCGCTGTGGCTGCTGTTGCTGTTGCTGTTGCCGTTAAAAGCGTAGCTCCGCCTAGGATAAGCGCACATGAGACCAGCCCTAATTTTCTACCTGTATTTCGCAGCTTCATCACAATGCTCCCCCTCTCCTGCCTCGTCCGTATTTTCACCCTACCAGTATACGTGCAGCCGCACTAGGCGTCCATAGTTAAGTCTAGGCTTGTGTCCGCAGGGAGCATATCCTTCCGCCGGTAGACACCCATCAGCAGCCCGACAGCGGCGAATTCAATGAAGACATGCTGTCCGTAGCTGAGGAATGGGAACGGTATAGCTGTAATTGGCATTCTTCCGCTGAGGATCGATAGACCATAAGCTAAGCGGATGGCTAGCATAAGGGCCAGAGCAAGGATAAGCATCCGCCCGTAGGTATCGCGTACAGCGCGGGTATAGGAAATCATTTTGAGAACGAACCAGCACACTGCCGCGATGAAGAGCAAGCCCCCGGCCCAGCCGAAGCATTGAACCAGAAATACCGGAAAAAGATCCGAATACGCATACGGCAGTCCTTCTTCCGCACCTCCGAAGCCATACCCTCTCCAGCCTGCGGATGTAATGGTCTCGTGAATTCTGCGGTTGAGGTAACCCGGGCCATTAAGCATGTAATTATGATTTATCGCTCCGATGACCCTGTCACGCAAGTTCAAATTATTCCAAACATAGATGGCTCCGCCCGACACAAATGTTATAGCCATTAATCCGGCTGTAATCCAGCGCCGTGTTATCCATACATATAGCGTCAGCGATACTGCCAAATAAACCACCAGCTCCGGTAAAGACCGGATCGCCGCATAGATCACCGCAGGCAGCAGCAGTAAGGCGAACTCCGCGAATTCCCTGGTCCGTCCGCTCCATTTCAGCACAAAGCTGTGGCTGGTCCATATTCCTGTCAGAGCGACAACAAATATATAAGGACTGTATCCAACCAGATCAAAATAAAAGCCCATAAAACCAACATAGCGTCTATTCCCATTGATTAATTCAGGACCCAGCAATAGGCTGGCAACGATAGCCATTAATGCTGCGAGATATATAATTACTGATGCTTTCTGAAGCAGCTTGAAATTGACGAAGTACATTCCTGTCATAACGGCGATCCCAAGGATGATATACACCGTCTGGCGCATCGTCAGATCAGATAGGGCCGGGTTGAAGGAGGTTCCGGCTTCTATAGCCCCCATCCCCAGCAGACTCACAGCTGACAACATCATTACTGCGGTGAGCAGTCCCCACGGAATCCGCGGTTTATGGATTCTGTGCAGATCCCGGCCGACCACCTGCGGATCACCCATTTGCGCGATAGCATATTGCTGTGCTTCTTCTTCAGTTGCACCAAGCTGCTGCCGCTCCAGCATCAAGTCCTGGAAGTGCCCGCTGAGTTCCTCCCTTATCTCCCTGTGCATCCCTTTGGCTCTAACCTCTGCACACACCCTGTCCAGATAGTTGTCCAGCTTCTTCCACTGCTCCATCATGCGCCGCCCTCCCCCAGTACCGAATCCACCGCGCCTTTGAAAAGATTCCATTCTGCTCTCTTCTCCTGCAGCTTCGCCTTGCCTTCATCCAGCAGCCGGTAATATTTGCGTTTGCGCCCTTCTACCTCAAGCCAATACGCCTCTACCCAGCGTTCGCTCTCCATCGCATGGAGTATTGGATAGAGCGTGCCCTCCTTCAGGGAAAATACCCCCTGCGAGCGCTGCTCCAGCTCTTTAATCAGTTCGTAGCCGTATAACGGCTTATCGAGCAGCAGAGTGAGAATCAAGGTCCCCGTGCTGCCCTTCAGCATTTCTTTACTGACTTTCATCGGCATTCCCTCCCGTCCGAATGGCTGTCCGTCGATACATCGTTAATCTATGCTTAATATACTTTAATTCCCAGTTGATGTCCAGAGATTGTCTCCACGTCAGCCATATGAGTAATCCGTTAACTTGCGTATGAGTAACAGTTAACGCTGGCAGACAAGTAACCCGATAATACTTGCACTTGCAGATAAGCAGCCTCTTGGGCATTTATGTTGTACGTTTTACAACTTTGATCCCCAGATACCCGGGCGCCAGAGAGGATTGTTGTACGAAATACAAGAATTGTCCAAATAATCCGTTTGGAGTAGGAGAAATGTTGCCTTTTTTACAACAAATATGAATTAGGAGCGATATCATGAGGGAAATGTTGTATTTAGGGCAGGATTTTATACAATGAATGCTCTGTAAGCTCCATATTGCACATAGCAAAAAAGCACACCCGGATTACGGATGTGCTTGCAGTCAATTAATGAGATTAGTGCATGGAAGCCTGTGTTTTGTGCGAGACAATAACACGTTTGAGGAAGAAAGCAACAACCAGACCGATAATGGCCATCACCATGCCGAAGATGAACGCATTCTGTACCCCATGGGTAAATGCAGCGCCAATATTCAGCGGATCACCAGGATCAGTTACAGTCTTCATGTAGCTCTTGGTACCGGAGGTCATAATGCTTACTGCCAGAGCCGTACCAATTGCCCCTGCAACCTGCTGCAGAGTATTCATGATCGCTGTACCGTCAGGATAGTATTCCAGCGGAAGCTGATTGATCCCGTTCGTCTGGGCAGGCATCATAATCATCGAGATTCCGATCATCAGCACGCTGTGAAGTACAATTACGAAGATAACGGTAGAAGTTGCTGTAATACTCGAGAAGAACCACAGCGAGACAGCAACGAGCACAAGTCCTGGAATAACGAGCCATTTCGGACCGTATTTATCGAACAGGCGTCCCATCACTGGTGACATCAGTCCGTTGATAATTCCGCCCGGCAGCAGCAGTAATCCTGCTTTGAACGCTGTATAGCCTTGTCCCTGCTGCAGGTACATTGGAAGAATCAGCATCGAAGACAGAATCACCATCATGCAAATGAAGACCATCAGTACACCGACCACGAACATCGGGAATTTGAAGGCACGCAGATTAATCATCGGCTGCTTCATCGTCAACTGCCGGATGCAGAATAGAACGAGCGCAATTACACCAATAGCAATGGCGATAATCACCTTCGGACTTCCCCAGCCTTCCGCTTCACCGGCGCTGCTGAATCCATACACAACACCGCCGAAACCAAGTGAGGATAATACAATCGAGAGGATATCAATCTTCGGCTTGGTCACTTCTGTGACGTTCTGCATGAAGAAAATTCCGCTGAACAGCGCGATCACAAGGAACGGCAGGGACAGCCAGAAGATCCAGTGCCAGCTCAGACTCTCAATAAGCAAGCCGGCAATAGTAGGGCCGATCGCTGGAGCTACCATGATGACGAGGCCGATGAGCCCCATCGCCGCGCCTCTTTTCTCAGCAGGGATAATAATCAGGATCGTATTGAACATCAGCGGCAAAAGAAGTGCAGTTCCCATCGCCTGAACCACACGCGCTGTAAGCAGGAATTCGAAGTTCGGCGCCATTGCAGCCAGGAATGTTCCCGCAATCGAGAAGCATAGCGCAGCAATGAACAGCTGTCTGGTCGTGAACCACTGCAGGAGCAGCCCGGAGATCGGAACCAGAATCCCCAGCGTCAGCAGGTAAGCTGTAGTCAGCCACTGCGCTGTGGTCGGAGTAATTTGTAATACATTCATAAGATCACTTAAGGCTACATTTAATGCGGTCTCACTGAACATGCCGATAAATCCGGCAAGCAATAAGGAGACGAGAATTGGAAGGGTCTTAAATTTGCGGGGCTCTGTGTGCCCCTTACCAGTCATAGTTGCGTTCACTCTCATATCCTCCTGATAATCTGTTTGTTCTCTCTCTATTTGTTACTGTGTTGCAGTCTTGCGATGGTACTATGAAACCTTAAGCCAGTATTGCCGGAATACTCTCTGCTGCCGCAACCAGCGGCTGGACATTTCGGCAGGTTAACGCCAGGAGCAGCGCACCTTCAAACAAGGAGACCACAACAGTCGCTTTTCCCACAGCAGCTTCCTCCTGCATGCCATCCTTCATCAGACGCTGGGCGATCACATCCTGCCAATCCTTGAACACACATTGACAAGCGGTTCGCAGCTCATTGCTGACACAGGAAGTCTCCACGGCTACCCAGAAGCTGAACGGCACCAATCCTTCAAAAGACGATTCCTCCGCTTCCCTCGCCATAGACAGAATGAAATTCTGCACTGCCTGAGCAGGTGAGTCTTCACTCTCTACATAATGCCGCAAATTTTGGGAGACCATTTCACTTGTCCGGTTAATACAGGTCAACACCAGCTCTTCTTTGCCGTGAGGAAAATAATAATACAATGATCCTTTGGGCGAATCGCTGTCCTTGATGATCTGATTTAGTCCGGTTGCATGATAGCCCTGTGTGAAAAACAATCTTGAAGCCGTATCCAGAATAGCTTCACGTGCATTATGCTTGTTTGACAAGCCGGACACTTCCTTTATAGATGTTTCTGCACTTTTATAACAATTGGTCTACATAATAAAACCACGAGTGGGCTCCGGCTGTCAATGGATAATAATTTCAAATTTTAATGTTTACGCTTACCGATTGCCACATTGCGGATCATTGGTTATAATTTAATTATTCCAATGCGAAAGGTGTGATTTAAATGAGTGAGCCTTCAATCATTAAGGGAATTCCCCGGCCGTTAGTCAGAACTAATCAGGCTTTTATCGTAATTTCTGTATTATTGTCACTGTTTACGGGAGCTTACTGGATTCTTGCCCTGCCGCTTGCCGCAGGACTGTCTGGCCTAATCTTCGGATATAATCCGGTTATCAAGGTTGCGGCGAACTTCCTGACTAAGGAGCGCTCCGCCTATGTACTGGAAGACTGGGAACAGCAGCAGTTCAACCAGAGCATTGCCGTCTTCTGCCTGACTGCAGGGCTGGTCAGCTTCCTAGCCGGCTGGACCGTTGCGGCTTATATCTTCACGATCATGGTTGCGGTAGCAGCCACAGTAGCTATCCTCGGCTTCTGCATCGGGTGCTTCATCCACTACCAGTGGAGAATGTATACCTATAGACGCAAACAGGCAGCCCTCCACAAATAAGCAGGAGTCTGCCCGTACGGTGTATCTTACAAGGCCAGTAAGCCACAGCAGCAGCAGTATGCTGCCAGACCTATGCTGGCCTCCAAGCTCCTTCTCCTTAACATCCCCGGTTATTCCACAATATAATCCGCCAGAATTCGCTCCACTGAAGAAGCGAAGCTTTTGCCGGCGCCCCAATCGAGCTTAAGGATCAACCCGTTGGATCCTCCCGCCGGAATAAGCCGGACATTACTTCTGCCCTTCAGATTATCCACTAGAATCACCAGCGCCGCCTGATTACCGGACCGGAAATAATACCGCTCATAGACCAGCGTTCCGATCATCTTGCCTTCACCGAGATCATTCAGCTCCTCGTACAACAGCTCCGACTCCTGCGTCATTCCCTCTTTGATCAGCGCAAGCGTCTCATTGGGCTGCAATCTGACATCGAGTTGATAGGCCTCATTCATGCTCATCACCCTCCCACGGGTTTAGGTATACAACTATTTGCCTAGCGGCCTTCACCAGCCACATCCCAGCGGTGACGGAATTTCTCCAGCCGCGGATGCAGTTGTGCGGGCGCTTCTGACAACAGCAAACGCAGCTTGACGATCCATTCCTCGAATGAGGAATAGGAAGCGAACAGATTAGCCATCTCCGGAGTCAGATAGAGAAAGTAAGGTGCGGAATAGACCTCGCTGATATGGCGCAGCGCAGAATCAAGCGGGGTGTATTTCTTGCGTTTCCCCTCCAGACTTTCCACGGTAATGAAAGAGCGCCCCTGATCTCTTTTCCACTCATGCAGCCGGTCCTCCCGTTTATATAAAACCTGCACCGGCTCCTTCGTCATCCGTCTCACGGTTTCTTCATGCAGCGGATACAGCACCAGCTTGGTGAATTTGCGCTCTATCGCTGTCTCAGCCGCCTTCATCAAATCCATATCCGAGATATGCTCGAATGAATCATAGAAGATTAAGGTCCCTTTGCGTTCACCGGCTGGGGGTTCATAACCATAAGGCACATGCTGAATGTCTCGTTTCATCATTACCCTCCTGTGTGCTTCAATATCTACAGCATATCATGCTACCCCGGACCGCGTACAATTCCTGGACCTAGAACCTATGCCCTGAATAGTAATACTCGCCAAAAAAGCAGCGGTTGCCAGTCATGGCACCGCTGCTATATGTAAGTGTTGCTCAGTGTAAGGACATTCTGTGCCCTCATATCTAATACCGGCTGGCAGGTGCCCTCTTCCCTACAAGACGGTGAGTCCGTCAGGCTCTGAAGCGGATTGCTCCTCCTGCAGCCGGCAGCGCCGCAGAAACACTTCGGCTAGATCCTTAGCCCGGACCACCAAATACTGATCAGGAAAGCGGAAATCTGTTGAACAAGCGGTCAGCACGTAGCCCGGATCTACCGGATATTGCCTGAACGCATGATCGGGCAGCCGGTCACTAAGCACAGACTGCTCATATTTCAAAGCATACTGCTCAGAGAATACCGAACGGATCGGAACCGTCAGGCCAATGCCCTCCATCTTCAGATAACTCTCCTTCCGCGTCCACAGGTCATAGTAATAGCGTATTTGAGCCTCTGATTTCAAGCTCTGGTATTGCTCCATTTCTTCAGGGGACAGGCTGTACCGGGCTAACGCCGGATTTATGGCAGCCATCTTCTGAATGTCGATTCCAACCCGCTGTCCCTTGCGGCTGACGATACCTGCTACCCATTTTCCCGAATGTGAGAGGTTATAGTCCCACGGTTCGCGCATAGCAGACAGCCGGGGTTTGCCAAACACCCCTTTGTCAAAACAGATCTCATCATTCCGCATTCCCTCCATATCCATGGCGAACATCCGGGCAAGGATGTCTCCGATAAGAGACCTGCGAACATCGTCTTCACGTTTCAGCCGGCTGCTGCTCATCCGGCGCTCCGGTGACACATGGGGCAGCAGCTCAGGAATCGAAAAAGCAGTCCCGAGTGATACAGCAATGATATGCATGAACGGCCAATCCTCCTATCGGTTCTCCGGTCTATTCCTGCTGCTCCCGGAACCAGCCCAAGGTTTCTTTGACTGCATCCTTGTAGGCGGTTGGAGAATATTCCGGGAACCGCTTCATGAATTTGTTCTCGCTCAGCACCAGCGGATACTGGTATTCGTATAGCAGCTCATGGAATTCCTTAGCTTCTTTATCGAATATACCTGCCAAACCAACGGCCCAGCCCGGGAGAGTCCGGCATTTCCTTGGACTGTCTGCTTCATCCTGGATGAGATTCAGGAACTGGCGGCCTTCAATCGCCCCGGAGCCCGACACATGCCATTCCCCTTCTTCCCCGCTATACGCCAGCAGCACGGCTGCTTTGGCCGCATCACGGATATAGACCAGATCATGGGAAACATCCAGCCTGACCGGCCAGGCGATGGTTTTGGCCCGCAGCGCTCCGTTGAATATCGGTCCGAATACCCTGTTCGTAACGTTGGGACCATAGTAGTCGGGATAACGCGGAATGACATAGCGGAAGCCGTTCTCCGCTGCCCGCTTCTTCAGCAGCTCTTCCAGCTGGTTACGGAGCTTTCCTTTACGGGTAAGAGCCGCCTTGGGATGGTTCTCATCCGCGGGAAGGTATTGGAATCTGCCGTATCCGTAGACATTGCCGGGAAATACCAGCGTCTGCCCGGAATGCAGCTTCGCGGTAACCCGTTCCAGCGCTTTGGGCATGATCGTGTACCAGTCCTGGTAAGGCACATTAAGACAGAAGTAGACCGTTTTCACTCCTGTCAGGAGAGCAGCAAGAGCCCTCTCATCTTGTATATCCAGTGAAGCCATAGTCAGCAGAGGTCCTCTCAGTCTGCTTAGTGCCTCATTAGAACGATGATAGGTCGCTGTTACCAGCTTCCCCCGCCACAGTAATTCTTGGGTAATGGAATGGCCTAAACCGCCATTGCCTCCGATTACGAGATTCATAACATTACCGGCTCCTTATCGAGCGTATGAATACCTTCAGCCACCAGCTTCAGTGTTTATTCAGTCTGCCCGGGATGATGTTTAGCAGTTATGAAGAACCGTTACATGCCGCTTCCTCAGGAACTGCCGGATATAGAACTGCTGCCGAATTCTTAACCTGCTATTAGTATACAGCCAAGAATATGCTGTCATCATTGGGATAATTTGACGATTATTGTCGTTTAAGGTCCTTAATATGTAGATATGGTGAATTATTGAGATTCAATAGTTTTGCATCACCTTACGTTAATCTTCGCCGATCATTGTTCCGGTCAATCATCATTTAAGAGCATTCAGTCTCTGGTCCGCATATACTGCTGCGCCAAGTGTGCCCGCCCTGCTGCCCAGTTCGGCTTGAACGATCCTGCATTTGCTCCCTGAGAGCTTCAGCGCATGAGCATTTACAGTGCCGCGGACGCTGCCCAGCAGCCGTTCTCCTGCGGCAGCCATACCGCCTCCAATAATGATCAGCTCCGGGTTCAGCAGATTAATTACATTAGCCAGACCGTACCCCAGCAGTTCTCCGGTTTCATGCATGACCTCAATCGCCAGCGGGTCCCCGAGATCATAAGCCTCCGAAATCATTTTTGCGGTAATTTGTCCGTCATCCTGATTCGTCCAAGTCTGAATCAGACTGCTCCTGCCATCCAGCAGCTTCTCTTTGAACGTGTTGACCATACCCACAGCAGATACATACCTCCCGAGACAGCCGGAGCTCCCGCAGCGGCAGGGCCGGCCCTGCCGGTACATATTCATATGTCCGATTTCACCAGCGCTGAAGGTTGTTCCGTACAACACCTTGCCGTCATCGACAATGCCTGAGCCCAGTCCGGTTCCAAGTGTGAGCAGCACCAGGTTACGGCATCCTTTTCCGGCTCCCTGCTGCCATTCCCCATATAAGTTAACCCGCACATCATTATCGATGTAGACCGGATAATCATAAAAGGGTTTCATTGCATTCACTATATGTATTTGTTCCCATCCGGGAAAGTTAGGCGAAAAGATGGACAGGCCTTCCTCCGGGTCCAGCAGACCGGGAATTCCCATCCCCATACAGGTGATCTGCTGCTGATCTATCCCCTTGCCCTCTGTCAGCTGTGTAACGGCCAATCTGATCCGCTCCAGCACATGCGCCGGTCCTGCCGCCGCTTCCGTTGGCAGAGACAGCTCCTCGACTGCGTTGAAATCCCCATCGAACAATCCCGCTTTGATATTGGTGCCGCCCAAATCGACGCCTATAGTATAATTGTTCATCGCTTCTGCTCCTTTACAGCAATTGTCCTTATCCTTACTTTACTCTCACCACTTATTATGCGCTTTCATGTATTGGACAGGTAGGATTTTTTGAGCATTGTTATAGTATTTTCTAGAGTAAAGGGCTGGATTTAAACCAGCCCCTCCTCATCAAACCGTACGTGAGGTTTTCCCTCATACGGCTTTCCGATGTTTGTCATTCATGGGCATGCAGATTACAACAGCGTTTTTAGTCCATATTGCTTGGCACTATACTTAACTTCAGAAACTGAACTCATCCATCTCCCGCGTTGTCTCTTCTTCGCATACCACCGTGTGAATCTCTGCAAGATATACCAGTCAAGCTTGGCTAACCTCTTCTGGCTGTAGTTCGTGTAATAGTAATTTCTCCATCCTTGAATCTTTGGATTGAGCCATTCCACATGCTCCACGAATGATCTTGAGCGCATACTCGGCGGTGCTAATCTTTCTTTGACCACTCCTCGAATACGTTCCTCTGCCTTCTTTGTTAGCCACTGCTGCGTGGTGTAGTACACCTTCCCTTGAGAAGTCTCTGCTTTCGTTTTTCGGTGGTGCATCCCTAAGAAGTCGAACCCTTCGTCTCCTGTCCATAGGCCTACAATACGGGTTTTGGTTGGATGTAAGGTCAGTTCCAGACGTTCCATGATTCTGCCTATGAGCTCATAGGCATGCTCGGCGTCCTTTTTGGATTTACAGACCACAACAAAGTCGTCTGCATACCTTGTCAGTTCTCCCAATCCACTTCCGTGTTTCTCCCACAGTCGGTCAAAATAGTTCAAGTAGATGTTCGCCAGAAGCGGTGAAATGACGCCACCTTGCGGTGTACCTAAATCGGATCGCCTTACGTTTCCTTCTTCCATGACTCCCGCCTGTAACCACTTCCGTATTACCTTTAGGATCCGCCTGTCATTAATACGCATTTGTACCAATTTCATAAGCTTCTCCTGATTAATATTGTCGAAGTAGCCTTGGATATCGACGTCGACTACCCAATTCCCTTTGCGGTTGCAGGCTTTCCGGATTCGATCTAGCGCTCCTTTTGCACTTCGTTTCGGGCGAAATCCGAAGGATACATCTTCGAAGTCTGCTTCGAAGATGGGTTCAATCACGAGTTTCGTTGCCATCTGCACTACTCGGTCGCGCACGGTGGGTATGCCCAGCGGTCTTGGCTTCCCGTCTTTCTTCGGGATATAGTGCCGTCGTACGGGCTGCGGATGGTAATTGCCTTCTTTCAATGCTCGCTCGCATTCCTTGAGGAACCTTGTTTCTCCTTGTTCCACAATATCTGCAAGCGTCACCTCATCTACTCCGGCCGCTCCCTTATTTGCTTTCACCCGTTTCCAGGCTTCGCACAGCACATCCCACCGATAGACTTTGTCGTACAACGCATGGAATTTACGCTTACTGTTCTCCTTGGCCGCCTGACCTAGCTTTTCTTGGAGTTCTTGAACTTTTTCCTTGGGTGTCGTTAGCCGTTTGGCATTCACTCACTCGTACCTCCTCCAAAAGCATAAACAAAGCAGGGCTCCTTCCCTCCCTAAGGTTATGTTGTCCTTAGGTTCTTCGGTACTATGAGCCCCTCGGACTCCCTTCCCACAGACGGTTCATTTCGTCTTCTGGACTTATAGAGCGCCTCTTTACGGGTTCCTAAAAAAAAAATCCCGTGTGGGGGAGGGTCTCCCCAGTTCACTGCATTATCTTTCAACCCATGCCGTTCCCTATACGCCGGAGGATTCTTCACTGCTGATCCAAGTTCTGTACAGTTTCCTTGGCCTTCGTCCAGTATAGCGAGACTCGGCATCCTCTCTTCCCCTTCGCAGGGCCTTTTTGACGACGCGGCAGGATTCACTTGATGTTGCGGCCTGGGTTGTTGCTCGCCCGGTCTCTGACCCGTACTTTTGTCGATGCGCTTTTACACACAGATTTCGCCATGCGCAAGCATCCTAGCTACAAAGGTGGCTTGGCCCCTCCTTTGATTGGACTTTCACCAATTAGATAATGCGTGCCTCTGGGCACGCCTACACAAAAAAGGGCCGTCCGCGCCAGCCAATGAATAGCTGCTTGGACGACCCTGTATAATGTTCTTTGCGGAATCCCTTAAGACCCCGCACCTTTGTACCGCTTAACGCCATAGCTCCAGGCCATCAGGCCGATGCCGAGGAACACTGCACCCACAACGGGGGTCAGCAGCGCCATCCCCTTCATCTCATCACGGTGGAGGAACAGGGCTGCCGGATAGATCCCGACAAAGGCAAACGGGATAATCCAGGTTAGCAGCACCTGAATCGCCCGGTTGTAGATCGTAACCGGATAACGGCCGTAGGTCTGGATATTATACATCAGCGGCAGAATACCCGTCGGCGCATCCGAGTAGAACGACAGTGAAGTCAATGTCGTATAGATGCCGGTATAGATTGCTACCGCACTGAGTGTCAGGATAATCAGCATCGGAATGGTCCACCATTCGAACGGCAAGCCCAGATTGCTGCCGCTGATGGCCATAACAATCAGTCCGATGAAGGAACCCACAAGTGACGGCGGGTCCACATTCTCCAGGAAGATCTGGAACAGGTTATGCGCCGGACGGGTCAGAATACGGTCCATCTCGCCTTTGACGATATAACGCTCACTGAAGCCCCACATATTCACGAAGCAGCTGAACACGCCGAACGGCACCATGAAGAAGCCGTAGACGAACACCACTTCGTTCTGATTCCAGCCGCCCAGGCTGTCGGTATGCATGAAAATGACCAGAATGAAGATAAAGTTCGTTGCCTGGAAGAGCAGATCGGAAACCACCTCCACCCAGAAATCAGCACGGTAGGTTAACCTTGTCTTCATATAATTTTTCAGATATTCAATTAACAAGCCCAAATAGTACATTCCGGCTCAACCTCCCTGCACGAACAGCCGCTGGCGCGCTGCGTGATATAGCCAGACAATCGGAACCAGCAGGACCAGGAACCAGATCACCTGGATGCCCAGCACATTCCAAATGCCCACTCCCTGCACACGGCCCGTGAATACGGAACCCGGCAGATACGTGATGGCCTGAAAGGGCAGAACCTTGAGAATGGACGCTAACCAGCCCGGAAACAGCGTAATCGGGACGATCAGGCCGGAAAACAGGTCAACGATAACACGCTTCATGCGCATCATCCCCTCATTATTCTCGACGAAGAATGCAGAGAGCCCCGTTATGATATTAATCTGTGAGCTGATCAGGAAGCTGAAGAAGAGCATCACCAGGAAACCGATCCAGGCGGATGGTTCTGTCGGCAGCTGCACCGGAAACAGCAGAATGGCAATCACCATGCCCGGAATCATCAGCATCATGAAGCGGAACAGGCCTTCGCCAAGTCCCTGCATCATTTTGACCAGAACATAGTTATAAGGGCGGATGAACTGAATCGCGATGCTGCCGTCACGGATATCGGTAGAAATCTCCCTGTCCAGGTTATTGAAATAGAACGCCCGGGCCATCCATGAGACGGCCACATACGTAGTCATCTGCGCTCCGGTAAAGCCGCCTAGCGACTCCCCGTTGCCATATATAGCTTTCCAGGTGAAATAGTTAACCCCGATATTCAGCGTGTAGATCAGAATTCCTGAATAGTAATTGATCCGGTAGGCCAGCATCGTCAGGAAGCGGATGCGGATGAAATCGAAATAAGCGCCGAGCAGCAGCCTGCGTCCGTTCTCTCCAGAACCGCCTGAAGAGCCTCCGGAGGAGGCAACTGCACCATTAAGCTGCTCAGACATGGATGACCTCTTTCTCATCTCGGAGTGCTGCTATCATCTCTTCCGGTTTCTCTGCCGAACCTGACTGATAAATACTGCGGACAATATCGTCCGTGTTCGTCTCAATGATTTTGATGTCTGTAATATCTGCCTGTCCAACCACCCGGCCCAGTACATCCGATACATTCAGCTCGAGCGGAATCCATACCTTGGCACCCAGCTCATTCTCGGCGGTCCAGGTAACCGGCATCCCCTCTGTCCACTGAACCAGCTGCTGCAGCTTCGTCGCAGTACCGAACTGAAACTGCACCTCGCGTCCGGTTCCCCACCGCTGCTTGAGATCCTCCAGACCCCCGTCATAGATAATCCGCCCGTCATCCAGCATGATTACCCGCGAGCAGAGAGCTTCAATATCCTGCAGATCATGCGTCGTCAGCAGAATGGTTGTACCATGCTCACGGTTCATATCCTTGAGGAACTCACGAATCTCCGACTTCACGACAATATCAAGGCCGATCGTCGGCTCATCCAGAAACAGAATTGACGGGTTGTGCAGCAGCGCAGCGACCAGCTCACAGCGCATCCGCTGTCCGAGACTGAGCTTGCGTACCGGACGGTTCAGCAGCTCCTGCAGCTCCAGGCGCTCGACGAGCTCATCCAGCCGTTTTTTGAAATCCTGCTCGGAGACCCGGTATACCTTGCGCAACAGCTGGAACGATTCGATGACACCGATATCCCACCAGAGCTGGCTGCGCTGTCCGAATACGACTCCGATATTCTGTACGAACTTCTCCCGTTCCGCATACGGCACGAAGCCGCCTACAGACAGACTGCCGGCGGTAGGTACGAGAATCCCGGTGAGCATCTTAATCGTGGTCGATTTGCCGGCCCCGTTCTCCCCGATGTATCCGCATATTTCGCCTTCCGGAATACTGAACGAAATGTCCTTCACTGCGGTCACTTCGGAATATTGCCGTTTAAACAAATCAGCGAAGGCCCCTTTGAGGCCCTCGCGGTTTTTTTGGACTTTAAATGTCTTGCGCAAGTCCTGCACTTGAATAGCATTCATAGGTTACCTCACTAAGCTAAGTATTGGGTTCAGTACCCCATTATAATAGAATGAATCCAAAAGTACTACCTATTTCCCTTACCATTCTGCTCTGCCAGAGTACGGCCGGCTTATTTAGCTACTCTGCCCTCAAAAAAATCCGCGCTCTGCACAGCCTCCAGATGTCCCGAGCGGGCTACTTTGGTACGCAGATACTTTTCGTTGAAGACCGAGACATCGCCCCATAGCGGTACTCTTTTGACCGTGTTCATTCCGGCAGCTCTCAGAGCTTCCATCTTCTTCGGATTATTGGTGATAAGGGTCACCGGTTTGTTGCGCAGGGACTGAAGCACGCTGATCGCGTCACTGTAATCTCTGGAATCATCGGCAAAACCCAGCTCCAGATTAGCTTCAACAGTATCATATCCTTCTTCCTGCAAAATATAAGCCATGGCTTTGCTGAACAGGCCGATGCCTCGTCCCTCATGATTAGCCAGGTAAAAGAGGGCACCGGAACCATGCTGGGCAATCATCTTCATCGATGTGTGCAGCTGGAAGCCGCAATCGCAGCGTTTGCTGCCAAAAATATCGCCGGTATGGCAGATGCTGTGCATCCGGATCAGCGCTTCGTCGGAGTTCTCGAAATCCCCATAGACAAGAACGCTCGACTGTTGTCCATCCGCAAGGTTCATCGAAGACAACCGGCTGATGAGCAGCTCTGTAGCCTCTTTACCTTCCGCTTGCTGAAGCTCTTCATCCGTCACTTTCAGCCAGCTGTACCATTTGAAGGTAACGGTCTCCCCGTCCAGGTTCACAGGTAAGGTAATGGGACCAACCAGTATATTCGTGGAATCTTCCATTGAGATCCGTTTGATTTTGTTCTGTAATATGGAAAGGATATCGGGTTTGATCATGAGTGCACCGTCCTAAAAGTTTTGATAGCATTAGCTTCTTCGTTTCCGTTTCGCAAAACTTGCTTCGGAAGCATACACTTAGTTTTGATAGCATAGCCCAAGCAACTTTTCTCCCGAAAATGCGTAATAGCCTATGCCTGGTTCGTAAAATTTTAATATTCATTTTTTGCACTAGTAACTATTTGTAAGTTAGTTTATCATTGTAATATAAGTTCGTCAAGTTATAATATATATTTAAATATTAATGATTACTTATTGTAAGTTTATGATATAATGAATGTTGAGGTGATGCTAATGAACAATTTCGAAATGTGTCCACGCTTCGAGAAAGCGGTCGATGTGCTTAGTAAACGGTGGGTTGCTCTGATCGTATTCGTACTGATGGATGGTCCGCGGAGATTCGGGGAAATCGAGCATTGCTTATCCAATCTAAGCGGCAAAGTATTATCCGACCGGCTGAAGGAAATGGAGAACGAAGGCATCATTCAGCGTACGGTATATCCTGAAATGCCTGTGCGTATTGAATATTCGTTAACCGACAAAGGCACGGCACTGGCTCCCATTCTTGGTGAAATCGGTAACTGGTCCACGGATTGGATTGAGATTGGCGTGACCAAATGATTGCCGGCCTGCATGCGAAGCAGCGCCCCTGAAGGTTCCTTAACCAGGAAACTTTGAGGGCGCTGTTTGTTTGTCTTATAAATCCTTGCGCTGAAAATGCAGAATTCCTATCGCAAATACAATTACGGTATAACACACAGCATATACGATGAATGACACTGACGGGTACGCGGTGATATTAATGATGCTGAGTCCGCCGTTACTTAGGGAAACCAGGCCGCTGATATCCTTCAGACTGAACAGCTCGGCGGTCATTCTGCGCTGCAAGGCATCTGCCGGCATCAGCATCGACATGATTCCGGTCAGATTATGGAGCACATTCAGCGCGTCGTTCTCCAGCCGCAGCGAACCGCTTAGCTTATCAAGCATTCCTCCCAGAAACCCTGCCCCATAGAGCATCGTCATGAACACACCGTTACCCAGCGCCGAGAAAATCCCTGAGCCCAGCATGGATACGGAGATTAACAATGGAACCACAGAAGCAAACAGCAGAAATGACTTCACTAGTGCTGCCGGATCTCTGGGTACACTCGCATGGACATTTGTGATCAGCAGGATAGCCAGAAATAGAATGAAGGCATATACTGCACCCAGTGTCACGAAACCGAGCCAGCGGCCAAGATACCATTTCCAGCGGGGCAGCGGCCGGGGCAGCAATGCCTGCATGACTCCTTGTTCCGCTTCCCCGGCAATTACCGAGAACGAGCTGAAGATCGCCAGAAAGGCGATTACAAAGGCGCCGAAAAAGTATCCCAGACTAAGAATAAAAGCGCCGTTCGTAAATCGTGTGAACAGCTCGCTCCCGTTATGTACGGACCCCGCCCCGGGGTCATTCTTTCCAACCGTATCGGCCACAAACCAGAAGGCGATCAGAAAGACAAACGTGAGCAGCAGAGTCAGCAGCATCACCTTTTTGCGCAGCATTTCCTTCCATGTCATTTCAAGTATGGTATTCATTCGCTCTCCCCCCTATGGCTAAGTCCGGATACGGCATCCATGAACCACTCTTCCAGCCGTTCTTGTTTGCGGGTTACTTCATATAGAGTCATCCCCTGCTCCACAATCAGCCCGTTCAGCCAGCCCGCCTGCTCCTCGTTGTCCAGCTCTGCTTCCAGCCATACGACACTGCTGCCTAATTCCGGCTCTTGCCCGGTTTTTCCGGCTCCAGCGGCCGTCTGCCGGATGTTAAGCCCTGTATGCTCATTCAGCCAGGACAGCAAAAAAGGCGTATACCCGCCCACTTTGAAATGCCAGCTGGTCCGCTTGCTCAGGATCTCTGATACTTTGCCGTGCCGCAGGACCGCCCCGTTATTAAGCAGGGCCATCCGGTCGCACAGCACTTCAACATCCTCAAGCAAATGGGAGTTGAGAAATATCGTGATCCCCCTCTCCTTCAGCCGCTCCAGAATCATCCGTACTTCCATTCTCCCGATTGGATCAAGAGCAGAGGAGGGTTCATCAAGAAAAATAATTTCCGGCTCATTGACCAGCGCACAAGCCAGTCCCAGCCGCTGCTGCATTCCCTTGGAATAATGCTTGACCCTGTCCTTCCCGCGCTGACCAATGCCTACTTCCTGCAGCAGCTGTGGGATCCTTCTATCCGCCAGAGTCTTCTCGATCCGGCATAGCTTGGCATGCAGTCTGACTACCTCTTCTCCGGTCAGCCACTCCTGATAACGGTATAGCTCCGGCAAATATCCAATCTTGGCTTTGGCTTCAAGAGAACCGAGCGGGTGACCCAGGATGGAAGCATTCCCGCCTGTTGGCGAGATGAGTCCCACCAGCATTTTGACGAAGGTGCTCTTGCCTGCACCGTTGGGGCCGAGGAAGCCGAAGGCTTCCCCTTTCCCCACAGTGATGGTAACATCCCGGCAACCGCGTCCATTAGTATACTCTTTGGTCAGGGCGTTAGCATCAATTGCAGGTACGCTGCTCATTGTGTGATCAACTCCTGTACTTTCTGAATGAATTGATCCCTGTCTGGATAGACATCTCCGCCAGTAAGCTGGAGCATCTGACCATCCTGGACCCAGACCGCAGAATAGCTATAGCCACTGCTGAACTTCATTTCGGTAAGAATAACAGAAGTGTCGGCCACCGTAATCTGTTCATCATTGCTGCCCTTTATCAGCGGCATCGGAATATCGCCTGACAGAATCCGGCTCTTCTGCAGGTCACTTCTCAGATAATCGGGAATTAGCGGAAAGTTAACTACGGCATCCAACGCTTCATCTATATCTATAGAAGGATCAACAGTAACTACAGGTGTATTCATCTGTGACAGAGTAGCCCAATGCTCCGGATCTGGAGACAGGTCATAATTCACAATTTCGGGCAAATGCAGTGTAAGCGGTTTTCCGTCCACAGACTCCGGCAACAGATCGTTCGAGCCTACACGCTTCAACGCCTGATTCACTTCATCCACGTTCAGCGTAAGGGTAATATCACGGGACGGACTCACCTCTACAGTCTTCATGCCAGTCATATCTTGGCCCTTCAGAGGTTCATATCCCAGCACTCCTTGTATTTCCCCAACCGGGAGCTTGCCCTCGACAGATCCGTTAGCGAATGTGAAAGTGCCAAAGGAATTCATCGTCTTGTGGAAATTCCCTTCCCCGCTCACCTGATAGAACATATCGCGCAGATCGCTCTCTTCCACTACAGCTACATCCTGCATCCGGAACTGGTTGAGGATAGCAGCCATGGCGGTATTGCCTACTGGAGTAGCCAGAATAGCGGCGAAGATGGCAACCCCTGCAGCGGCAGCAGCCCACTTACGGCTGCGGCTCAGCACTGGTCTGCGTGATTTGCTGATGGAATTCTGCGGAAGCTCTGAACCTGTATTTTCTCTTGCTCTTACTGAAGATATAGAATTGATTCCGCTTGCCGCAGAATCCGTTATAACAGTTTCCTCTGTTTGAGCCGCTAATGCTGCCTCCTGCTTGCCCCATTCGGCCCAAACCGGATTTACCGGTTCTTGTCCGAGCTTCTCCTGCAATTTAGCCCATGCCTCGTCTGTTCCCACGGGCTGAGAATTCCCGTTTGCTCTATTGTTCATTGCTTCATTCCTCCCGGATGATCTTATTCTTGCGGAAGCGACTTCACCGCATGCTGTTTCAATTTGGCGGTAGCCCTGCTTAACAGCGTGCCTACTACCGGCGGTTTCACTCCGAGCTCTCCGGCGATCTCTGCATAGCTGTAACCCGAATACTTAAGCAGCAGAGCCTGCCGGTCCCGCTCGGGAAGCCCGTCCAGCCAGCTCCGCACATCTTCCTGGTCCAGCTTGCCCAACACTACTTCTTCCCCCGTAGGGGCTGAGGCATCTGTATCGTACATTAACTCCTGTTTATTAATCAGTCTTCGCTCCCGCACTTGCTTGTTCAGGTAATCGTATCCGATCCGTGTAAGCACTCTATGCAGCCAGGCTCCCAGAGCTTCGGGATCATCCGGCGGATTTCTGTACAGTCTCAGAAATACCTCCTGCGCCAAATCATCGGCTGCACTCTCATCCCTTACAAGCGCGGACAGCTTTCGGCGCACGATTGGATAATGTGTATAAAAAATCGATTTAAAGTTGTCTGATTCCGGAATGTCCATCAGGTAATCCTCCTTATCCGCTGCAGCTATAAGTAAGACGAAGGCTGAAGCATATTTGTATCATTCCCGTTTCAAATATTCATCCCATTCTTACCATAAGAGCTGCCGATACGCAAAATAACCCCACAAAGTGGGGCCTTAAGTTCGATGTATATTCAATTAAATAGGCACTACCCGTACCCTACATGTCCATGTTAAGTATTCAGATAATTACCATCCGCAAGGTCAGAATATCCATAAATGTGACAAAAATCAAAGAAAAAACGTACCAATTTAGTATAGACAGGTTGCTCTGAACGGTAAAATATAGTAATTTTAAAAGTGTAAGCTATTATAAATTGAGAGGTGGAGCTAACGATGGAAAAGATGTGTATGGAAATGATGATGAACATGTGTATGGAGGACATGATGTGCAAGATGAAGAACATGAAGATGTGCATGGAAAAAATGACCGAAATGGGCATGATGGACATGGATATGGACATGATGATGAAGAAAATGCAGGAATGCGATGAAATGATGACCATGTGTATGACCATGATGCGTGAAGGAATGCAAATGTCCAAGTAAGTGACCGCAAGTTGTTGAAGTGAATCCGCTAAATTCACTCTAACAGTATATTCGCATATCATGGCAGAGCAGACTAACTGCATGCCATTTTTTATGTCTATTTTTTATTTATATTTCTGTATCTTCTACCTTATTATATCTCCGAATATCCCTTGCCTGGCCTATCTGATCTTGATATACCGATCCTGAATCTGTTTGGCTACGGTAATCCGCTCCATCTTCAGCTCCCAAATCTGCTCTTTCCACCGGTCGCTACCCTCATCATCCTCATGATCTCTCAGCTTATCGAATAACTGCAGCAGCATGAAGTTAATGTGATCGAACCGCGACCAAAGCTCTCTTACGCTATCCACTTGTTTCTGTGCTTCCGCAAGCTCTTTATAGTTCTTCAAGCGATCCAGGAGATCAGCCTGCCACTGTTCATCGTTAATTGCTATGGCGTAATTTAGAAGATCCAGAAAATCATCGATTGACATGTGTACCGACTCCTTAATTTCTTTATACCAAGTATTATACTCGTATTATGTATATTGCAATAGTTTGCATAAAAAAAAGCAGACATCCAAGATGTCCGCTTCGGAATAACTATTACGCTGCAGAGTTACATCAGCTTTTTGATATCATCCTTAATCTGCTCGGACTGCGGTCCGAATACAATCTGTACAGCCCCTTGCCCCAGTCTCATTACACCGGAAGCGCCAAGCTGTTTAAGTGCAGAGTCCTTAACCGCCTTGTCATCGTTAACGTTAAGTCGCAGACGGGTAATACAGGCATCGATGCTGCGGATGTTCGCAGGACCGCCGATATTCTCCAGAATCTTAGCAGCCCGGGAAGAAGCTGATGCGGTTGTTGTACCTTTGCCTAGGTCAATCATTTCATCATCTGTATCATCTTCACGGCCTGGTGTTTTGAGATTGAACTTCACGATGACAAAGCGGAACAATACATAATATAGTAAGAAGAATGCCAGCCCTACAGGGAACAGAACCCATGCATTCGTTGAAATCTTCAAATTGGTCAGATAATCAATTAGACCTGCGGAGAAGCTGAAGCCCAACCGTACATCCAGGATGTACATCACAGCCATAGACACACCGGTGAGAAGCGCATGCACGAGGTACAGAAGTGGTGCCACAAACATGAACGAGAATTCAAGCGGTTCAGTGATACCTGTAAGTATTGAGGCAATAGCAGAACCAATGAAAATCGATGCCACCATTTTTTTCTTTTCCGGTTTTGCAGTATGGATGAAGGCAAGCGCCGCACCCGGCAAAGCGAACATCATAATCGGGAAGAAACCGGTGGTGAACATCCCTGCACTTTTATCCCCAGCCAGGAAGCGCCAAACATCTCCATGGACGACCTCGCCGGCTGCGTTCGTATAATCACCGAGCTGGAACCATGCAATAGTGTTAATGACATGATGAAGGCCAATCGGAACAAGCAGACGGTTTGCGGTTCCGAATACAAATGAGCCAATTGCACCAAGGCCTACTACCCAATTTCCGAATTCACTGATGACATCCTGTACCGGACTCCAGATCATACCAATGAAAACAGCCAGCACCATAGTCGAAGCCGCAGTAATTATCGGAACAAAACGTTTACCTGCGAAGAAGCCCAGCCAATCCGGCATTTTGATATTATGATATTTCTTGTACAGGAATGCTGCCCAGGCTCCGGCAAAGATACCGCCAAGCACACCCATATCCAACACAACATCATCGCTAATGAAACCAAAGGTTCCCGGAACGATCAACAATATTTTGGTAAGAACCATATAAGCAATCAGTGCGGATAAAGCAGCTACGGCATCCCCGGCGAATCCAATGGCGACACCAATTGCAAAAATTAAGGCCAGATTGCCGAATACCGCACCAGCACCTGCGTTTAAGAATGGAGCAACGTATTGGTTCAAGAATCCACCTATTGTGCTACCCAGATGCAAATCCTTTTCATAATCGAGAAGTCCAAGCCCTTGCAGAATCGCTGCCGCCGGCAATGTAGCGACTGGTAGCATCAGAGACTTCCCTAACTTCTGTAAAAAAGCTAACATAATGAAATCATCTCCCGGTTTCATATTAGTACGTATATGTTTTTATAGCTTTGAAACCACTGTAAGAATACTGTTCTGTCCCGCAAATACTGCGCCGTAATGGCATTTGACTTCCGGGGTGTACTCCTCGCTGCTGGTCACAATGACTGGTGTAATGGTTCGGTACCCCGCTGTCCGTATCGCCTCGAGATCGAACTCAATCAGCGTCTGGCCTGCTTTCACTTCATCTCCGGTAGCAATACTGCTGATGAAGCCGTTTCCCTTCAGGCTGACCGTATCGATCCCAATATGCATCAGGAGCTGCAGACCGGAGGAATGCTCCAGGATAAGTGCGTGATTGGTTTTGACCACATGGGCGATTGTTCCGTCAAAGGGAGCGATTAATCTGCCCTCGGTCGGTTCTATGGCAATTCCCTTACCCATATGCCCGCCGGCAAATGTCTCATCCGGTACTTCAGATAACGGAACGGCTTGCCCGCTGACCGGAGCGGGTATCTCAATACTTGCTTCAGCATGTTTCTCTTCTTTTTTGGATTTCCATCTGGAAAACATAAATGTCACTCCTTGCTGCTGTTATTTATTTTTCTCTAAGGTCTGGAATAACCGGTGCAGATGCATGGCAAGGAAGCATATTTCTTCTTCCGGTACGTCTACGCCGAGCTTGCCCTGCATGATCTTTCCCATTTTGAGAGCCAGCTTGTATTCATCCTTGTATTCTTTCTTGATATGCTTCACGAATGGATTATCAATGAGCGAACCCTGCAGAATCCGTTCAATAGAGAATCTCAGGTGTACCATCAGCCGGACATGATTCATACTGCCCTGTTCAAAAATAATATTGCGTTCGTTGCGGATCATATCCATCAGATCACTGACGATGTTAGAGGCTTTGACCAGCTGGCCAACCGGCACATTGCTGACCGCAGAATATACGTGATAGGTGAGGAATCCGACTTCATCTTCAGGAATCCGCACCTCGAATTCCACGCTGATCTTCTCCGCTGCCTTGTAAGCGATCTCAAATTCCCTGGGAAAGGTCATCCGCGTTTCCTCAAGGAACGGATTGACAATGTCCATACCGCTCCGCAAGCGGAATATGGTGAACTGGATATGGCTGGGGAGCGCCAAATAGATCTTGTCGTTTAACTTGCCGGGAAACTCACGGGCGATATCCGAAATAATCTCATCCGTAATCCTCATGACCTTGGGATCTATGTCTTCCAGCAGAATCTGATACTGGCTCCATTCCTCCCGGTCCTCCAGCCGAAACAGCTTCTCAATCCGGGGATCATCCGCATCAATCACACCTGCGTCTTTAAGCGCAAAACCGATGCCCTTGCCGATAATCACATATTCCTTGCTTTTCTTGCCTCCTTGGACCATCACGACATTATTTCCAATCACCCGCAAAACCTGAAATTGTTCATTTTCCCTCGCCAAGTTCTCCCTCCTTTCCGCCCATTGCCTGATTTTTCGCACAAAAAAGAGCCAAGACTGACTCAAACGAATGAGATCAGATCTTGGCTCATGCCCTATTAAGGTAACACGCCACTTGCATATAAATGATCATTTATGATCTCATAATAAATCATACCTTGTGTTCCGTCAATGAGTTTTTCGAAAAGTCAAGTTTTACCCCGACAGTCATGATTTCAAGATCTATTCTATACCTATATACATTATTTATACACTCTACAAAATGCGATATTCATACTTGTTATAAACACTTTCTAATGATTCATGCGATTCCTTCACAGTTATTAATTTACATTCTAATCATTTTTTTGACTTATTATTACTTTTAATTAAAAATATTGCGTATCATGTAAGGTTGGACTATTATGACAATATTCCATGGAAAAAATTACTAAAGGAGAAGAGAAGATGAATAAAACCTCGATTTCGGACATTTTTGAAGAACTTAATGCAGATGAATTTGATTTGAATGGGGCTGGCTTTAGCGCTGCAGAATGCGCTTACTTATGGTCGATGTGCCTCATATACCCGCAAGGTTGTACAAGCCCTTGCGTACTCTTTTACCAAGGCTGTTCTTAAGTATTGGTTATAAAGGCCCCGGAAGGGGCCTTTATCTCAATGGGGGATGCATACGATGCTTAAAAAAATTCATATTCATACAAAACAACAAGACTCTGCAGATTGCGGCACAGCATGTGTTATGAGCCTGTTAAATTTTTATGATAACTATCTTAATTATCAATATCTTAGAGATATACTAAAAACTGATACTACGGGAACAAGGTCAAGCAGTATGATCCATTCTTTGCAAAATCTTGGGTTTGAGGCAAAACTGGTCCGATTAAAACAGTTAAATGTGGTCTCCATGCAAAAAATTGTATATCCGTGCATTGCACATACATTCGTTGCCGGTCTTGAACACTACATCGTTCTTTATGGTCTTAAGAAGAATAGATTGATCGTTAGTGACCCCCAAAAGGAAAAAATATGTCTAGTAAGCTTCGATGAATTTATTTCTTCTTTTACAGGAGTAATAATCCTGGCATATCCTTCATTAAGCACTTCATTAATCTCGCCCATGCAAAAGAAAAAAAATAGTGCAGGTCAAAAAATATGGCGGATTTGCAAGCATAACCTGCCCTATATTCTTCTCTCTGCTTTTTTTGCTTTGGTTGCTGCTATATCTGCTGTCGTATTTTCTTATATTTACCGAGCAGCATTTGACTTTGTTGTTCCTGAGAAAAACGAAGATTTACTGAACCAGATCATAGGAGCTTTCTTGCTAATTATTCTCGTTAAGGGTTTGTTTGAATTTCTGAGAGGAATGTTCATCTCTATGCTTAGTAGAAGAATTGATGATCGTTTGGCTAATCATTTTTTTACAAAAATACTTAAATTACCCTTAAATTTTTTTACTAGCAGAGAAAACGGAGATACTCTTGCACGTTTTCACGACATTTCTAGTGTTAGAAATTTAATCAGTAACACTTTAATTTTGAGTGCCATTGACCTGATGACTATCTGCATAACCTCTTTCATCTTGTATAAGGAGAATCAACAGCTGTTTTTAATATCGCTCTCGCCGGTGCTAATTTATCTGTGCATCAACAGCTTGTTCTTCAATCAATTACATAAATCCAGCAAAAAAAGTATAGAAGATCAATCTTATTTGACCAGTCATATGATTCAAGTACTTGAAGGCATGGAATCCATACATGCCCTTAATAAACAGCCTTATGTCCATCAGAATCTCATTAATAAATTGAAGGGAGTTCTTAAGCGGAATTTTCTATTCAACCTGCTTTCCAATATCAACATTTCACTCACTCGAACTATCCAATCATTTTTTAGCCTGGTTGTCTTATGGGTCGGCATCAAACAGATTATTAATGATCAGTCCAGCATTGGACAATTAATGACCTTTACGGCACTTGCCAGCTACTTCATTCTTTCGGTGGAACGATTGGTAAATGCTCAGCCTGACATCATTAAAGCTTATGTTGCCGTTAACCGATACTACGAATATTTGGATTATCCGACCCCTGAGAACAGTGTTTCCGGAATCCTCTGCAGAATTGATTCCATTATTTTTGATAAGCTTTCCTACTCGTACACCAACAGCAAGGTGCTGGAGAATTTATCTCTCGTGATATCACGTAACGAAAGTATCGCAATTGTTGGACAGAGTGGTTCGGGTAAAACTACTTTGGCCAAATTGATTGTTCGTATTCTGGATTCAAATGAAGGCAAATTAATGATAAATCATACGGATATCAATAACCTTGATATATATTCTGTCCGTCAGAAAATCATTTATCTATCACAAAACCCTTTCTTTTTTGCCGGAAGCTTACGGGAGAACTTGTGTATGGGTACCGATTTTACGGAGAAAGAGCTTAAAATTGCTTGTGAAGCTGCCTGTATCTGGGAAGAAATTCAGCGGATGCCTGGGCAACTTGGCTATGCCGTATTAGAGAGCGGGAGCAATTTTTCATTAGGACAAAAGCAAAGACTCTCATTAGCACGTGCTCTTCTTAATAAGCCTGAAGTAGTGATTTGTGATGAGATCATGAGCAATGTTGATGTGGAGAAGTGCCGTATAATCTACAATAATCTACAAAATATCCAGCTTACAAGATTATATATTACTCATAAGCCTGAGGATATCCCTTATGTAGATAAAATCTTTGACCTTGATAAAAACATGTTAATTAAGATTCGCGAGGAGGTTTCGGTGTGATCAAAAAGCTTATTCTCTTAACAGTTTCAGTAGCAGCAGTAATTATTTTGTTATTGAATGTATTCCACTCCATTGGAGCTGAAAAACCCCTGTATACAAATATCACCCTCTCAGAATATCAAAAGAAAATTAGTGATCTTGAAAATTTCTCGATTTATATCTATGCTACATCCTGCCGAGCGTGTCAGACTTTTAAACCCATTGTTAACGAAGTGCTTAAAAACAAACCAAATGTAGTCTATGCTCTAAATCTTGATAAAAACCAAAATAGAGATCTATCCTTTTTAAAAGAACAAAATATCTCACTAACCCCTACGATGGTAAACTACGAAAAAGGTAAAGAGATCGCCATAAAAGAAGGCGTTCTATCTGAAACTGAACTAAAAAACTTTTTAAATCTTAATTAGTGTAAGAAGGGAGTACCGTATGCTACTCGCAGATATCTTTCAACATATTCGTAAGGAAAATCCTCTTTGCATAGATAACGATTTGGCCCAGATAATTGAGTGCATTACATATATTAATCCCCATCCGCAAAACAATGAAAAGACAGAAATCATTCACGAATTCCCTTTATCGTTTAAGAATGAACCTTCCCCGCTCCTTACTTTTTGTGTACTAACGAAAAATGAAGAGAGATGTATTCAGAGATGTATTCAGAGCATTTACAATCATGCCGACGAGATTATAGTAATTGATACAGGCTCAACGGATAACACCTTAGAAGTAATTAGATCCGAATTTGAAGGGATCCGCATCTATAATAAGGAATGGACTAACGATTTTTCGGATATTCGCAACTACGCCTTAAATCTAGCGACGTATACATGGGTTTTTTTTCTCGATGCTGATGAGTACATGAAACCAGAGAGTCTAGATACCCTGAAGGATACTCTGAAGCTGGCAGAAATGATAGAGGACCAATGCTATTGTCTCAGTCCGTCCATTCTTGATTTAAATGGCAACCGATATACCAATACGCAAAGAATTTTGAACAAGAAATTTGATTTTTACTACACTGGTAGAGTACATGAAGAACCTAAATCTCATCGATTCAATAAGGTTTTTGATATTGGCCTTTCACTAACTATTTTTCATGACGGTTATGAGCAAAATATTTATCTCAACAAGAGAAAGGCTGAACGAAACATGAATATGATTAAATTAATGCTGAATGAAGAACCAAATAATCTTAAATGGAATTATTATCACGCTAGAGCGCTTCTCAGATATCAACAAGCACCGGAAGAATATGAAGCAGAACAAGAACTGCTAAGAGTATCAGTGACAGTGAATAAATACACTTCAAGATCTCTTATATTACTGGGTCAGCTCTACTGCAAACGCGCTGATATCATGAATCTAAAAAAGATCATCGCTTTAATTAAGGAATCTAATACATTCGTTCCTCAGGTTGATCTTATGTATCTGGAAATGGCTTTGAACCTCATGCTCGTACTTACCAGAATGAACACTATACGAAATGAAGCAGAGAAACTGATAGGTGGAATTAATAATAGCTTGATTCATTCCAGAAATGAACACCTAAAGAATATAGCGGGGCTGTATAGTTTTCATATGGCTGATTTCAACAAAATTACCGATTTTCTCACGTCTAATGAGAACAGTTTAAATGAAATCCCAATTATACATGAAGAAATCGCTTCCTCTTTGAATCTATTGGACAGGATGAAACATAAATTATCGCAGATATATTAAAAGGGGTGTTTTCATTTGAAAAAAAATACGTTGCTAGTTACTGTTGTTGTTGTGCTGGCTGTCTTCTTCTCGGTTATGGGAGCCGCAAAAAGCTCACAAAGAAGTGAACTTGAGAAAATCCCGTCCTTGATGGACGCAGTAGGACAAATCACATTAACTCCAGGAGATTTCAAACTCGATAAGCAGCCTTCGATGGGTGATCCCAGTGCTCCAGTAAAGGTTATAGAATTCATTGATTATAAATGTCCTTCTTGCAAGAAATGGGATGCGGAAAGCTTTCCAAAATTCAAGCAAGAGTTTATTGATACAGGTAAGGTGCAATTTTTCGTCATAAACTTCCCCTTTCTAGGGCCTGATTCCATTGAAGCCGCAATGGCTGCAGAGTCCATTTTCCAACAAGATTCCAATAAATTTTGGGAGTTCAAAGTGCAATTGTACAGCTATCAAGGAAAGGAAAAAAACGTGTGGGCTACTGAAAAACTCCTAAAAAAAATTGTCAGTGAAAATATTAACGGAATTGATCAGAAGAAATTTGCAGCAGATTTAGAGAATCACACTTATCTTCTAAATGTTAAAGAGGATTTTAAAATATCAGCTGCCAATGGAGTATATGGAACCCCTTCATTTATAGTCAATGGCACTTTAGTCAAAACAGATGATCTCAGCGAAAAAATCGCTCAAATGACTAAATAGCTTTCATTGGAAGACTCATTGTATGAAAGGAACCGCAGATGAAGCTAATCAAAACAGAAGGCTATTTTCTAGCCATAACGGTCTCTATAATCAGTGTAATCAGTACTATTTACTTTATAGCTGTCATGGGTTTTAAACCTGGCATCTTATGCTGGATTCAGATTGTACTAATGATATCAGTAATGTTTTCACTCGGACTTAAGTATAAATACAAACCTCAGCAGTGTAGAATCTATAGTATAGCTGTATCATCGACTGGTGTAATCTTCTCAATCTATCATATAGTAAAGCAAAAAATGAGCAGTATACCGTCTCAATGTGTAATTGGGAAATCTGCATGCAATGAAGAATACTTAAATATATTCGGTTTTATATCAATTCCCACTCTTGCACTTCTTGCTTTCTTTAGTATCGTCTTATTTCTTTATTTATCTTGTGAAGAAAAACAAACATAAATAACTCTAATTAAAAGAGCCGGGAAGAAACCAATAAATGGTTTACTTCACGGCTCTTTAGTATGCAAAATCAACTTCTATACGCCATCCTGGATCCACCGGCACATCCGGCTGACTACATCTTTCATTACTACAGGCTTGCTTATGAAATCTGTTGCTCCTGCAGTCAGACAGCGTTCACGGTCTTCCTTCATAGTCTTGGCTGAAATCGCAATGATCGGAAGCTCTGTGAGTAATAGTTCTTCCCGGATAATCGACAAGGTATCGTAGCCATCGAGATTCGGCATCATGATGTCAAGCAATACAATATCCAAGTCAGGCTGTTCTCTGACCATCTGCAGACACTCGTAACCTGTCTGGGCAGTGAGGATATTCATTTCATAAGGCTCCAGGCCCTTCTGCAGTGCAAAAATATTACGTGCATCATCATCTACAATCAGCACAGTTCTGCCCTGAAGCTTCTGGAACTCCTTTTCAAACAGTAAATCCTTGCTGTTGACCTGCGTCTCCCGCCGGACAGACTCTGCCTGTTCAGACGCTGCTGCAGCCTGGGTCTGCCCCGTGAGGCTATCAGGCTCTTCCCCGCTGTCCAGCTCACGGCATGGAAGATAGAGCGTGAACGTGCTGCCTGCACCCTCTTCACTCTCCAGGCTGATATGTCCGCCCAGCAGCTTGGCTAACTGTAGCGAGATGGATAGCCCTAATCCGGTTCCTCCGAATCTGCGCGCAGTCGTCCCGTCAGCCTGACGGAAGGCCTCAAAGATCAGTTCGCGGTTCTCCGCCGAAATGCCGATACCCGTATCTTTTACAGCAAAGGACAGTAAGGATTCATTCATGGCGTAATTCATATCCGAGTAGGAATCCAGCTTATGGACATCCACAGAGACTGAGCCATGCTGTGTGAATTTGAACGCATTGGACAGCAGATTACGCAGGATCTGATGCATCCTCATTTCATCGGTGAAGAACAGATCGGGAACCTCCGCGCCGATGGTCACCTTAAATTCTAAATTCCTTCCCTCAGCGAGCTTACCGAAATAACCCTGCAGCAGGGACGGCAGCTCAGTAAGATTAACGGCATCCATTTCCACCAGCATTTTGCCGGCTTCCACCTTGGAGAGATCAAGAATATCATTAATCATACTCAGCAGATCACTGCCGGAATTGTAAATTACTGAGGCATACCCCTGTTCTTCTTCTGTCAATGTATGATTGCGGTTCTCCGTAAGCAGCTGTGAGAGAATCAGCATGCTATTGAGCGGTGTGCGCAGTTCATGTGACATATTGGCCAGAAACTCCGATTTATAGCGGGAGCTAAGCTCAAGCTGTTCATTGTACCGCTCCAGCTCTATTGCTGCGTTCTCTGCCACAGACTTCTGATCCTCAAGCTCCTTGTTCACTGTCAGCAATTCACTGGTCTGGTTCTGCAGCTCCTCAGTCTGTACCTGAAGCTCCTCCGACTGTACCTGCAGCTCTTCGGATTGCACCTGCAGCTCTTCATTCATAACCTGTGAATCATGCAGCAGCTTCTGAATCTCCATCCGTGTCATTACGGAATTGACGGTCACGCCCATCATTTGGAGCAATTCATCCAGCAGCTCGAAGTGATAAGGAGCCCACCGTGTAAGCGCAGCAACCTCCAGCACCGCCACCGTCTTGTTCTCAAAAACAATCGGAGCGATGACCGCAAAACGCGGAGCCGTCCTGCCCAGCCCGGAAGAGATATAAACATAATCCTCCGGCAGATGCTCGATAATGTTAACCCGCTGATCCAATGCGCACTGACCGATCAAACCCGCTCCAGGCTGAACGAGATCTCCGCTTAAACGGGCTTCCTTGTTCTCGGCTCCCGCATAGGAGTACCTCCGCTCAAAAAGCTCATCCCGGTTAAGCACAAATATAGTGGCGTACTGCATTTCCAGCATCAGCGACAGGCGGTTGATAAAGATCCGGCACAAAGCAGCCATATCCGTCGTTTCCTGCAGTGCAATAGACATCGAAGTAAGCTGTTCGCTGTTCCACTGATCCCGCTGCACAGTGTCCAGCAGGCCATTGGTCGCTTCTCCCAATTCATAGATCTCATCAAACGTCTTCACTTTGATGCGCTCTGACTTATTCCCTCCGCCGGCTATTTCGTTTATGGCCCGGATCACACTGTGCAAAGGATTCACAATGCTGGCTGAGAGCAGATAGGTAATGAGTGAGGCTAATAGGGCTACGAGGCCCCAAAGAATGTACATCGTAATGAGCAGCTTATGGTTGCTGTCTTTTAGATTGTTAATACGCTCATTGGTAAGCGTGCGTTCAATATCGCGGAAGTAATCGGATTGCGAGCGAATCGCATCGATCACAATTTTACCTGCATCATTGCGAAAAAAAGCACTTACAGTCTCATCCTGGCCATTCCGCTTCAGATCAACTACATATTGACCGGCCTCATCGATCCATTTCTCAATATTATCTGATATGTTATTCAGGTTCCCCACTTGCTCCGGATTATCTATAATCAGACCGTTTAGCTTCGCGAAATTAATCCGCCATTCTACAAGACCGTTGTTATATGGCTCCAGGTAAGACTCGTCCCCGGTAAGGGCGTATCCCCTTTGCCCGGTCTCCATATCCAGTACATTTTTTTCAATTTGATATGTAAGTTCATGAACCTCGATATCATGGTCACTCAGAAACACGGTTTCTTTCTCCAGGCTGGTAATCCTGTTGGAGACGATAACCAGAAACAGCCCCAGCATTAATAAAATGATGACATATCCAAGTGCGATTTTGCCACGGATCTTCAAGCTCCACGCATGCTTCTCCGGCAATGGTCCAACCCCCATCTTGCGTTATAATATACTGCATTCCCTATAATTGTAAAGGCTGGAGCAAAGGTTCACAAGCAGACCGGTTTCCAGGTGTGCAGCCCTACAAATATCCTTCTGTGCGCGGCAATCTGTCCTTGAGCTGCCGTACATTGGCTTCCAGTTTAATAATAATTTCTTCCAAATCCAGCGGATCGATCCCTTTGATAACCGGAGCAGGTGCTGTTGCTGCCTTGGTCTCGGCCTTCAACTCCTTCATTTCAATCTGCTGCTCCTGCCACTTATCCATCAGATCGGCAATGGTAGCATAGAACCGCTCATAATCCTTAATTACACTATCCAGAAACGTATCCACTTCCTCGGCATCGTAACCACGAAGCTTCATGCTGAATTCCTTCTCATGAATAGTAAGTGCATCCAGGGTAATTCCGAGCTGGCTGAACAGCTTTCTTTGCTTGTCCAACCGGCGTTTCATATGTTCGTCCATTTAAGTAACCTCCAAAGTTATGCTGCATTCATCCGGCAGTAATTATTATAACAGGGTGAAAGCAACCTGAAAACATCACTAAAGTTGCATTTCAGCAGAACGGAGCCTGCTGATTGCACTCCGGGACAATAGGGTAAGGAAAGATTACAACAGTATAACTACTACACACACCCGAAAGGAAGATGACCCGATGAGCCACTTATCAAAATCAGAGTTGACTAAGCTCCGGCAGCTACTTGAGGAGCGCAAAACAGAACTGGAACAGCATTTCTCCAGCAACGGGGCTGAAGACAGCCTGCTGGGCGATTCACTCACACTCTCTACGGGAGAACTCTCTTCAGTCGATAACCACCCTGCCGATACAGGAACCGAAACGTTTGAACGCAGCCGTGACCTGTCCATCAACACTTCACTTTCTGAAGAATTAACCGATATCGAAGCTGCCCTTCAGCGGATCGAAGACGGTACTTATGGAATCTGTGAAATCAGCAAACAAGAAATTCCTTATGAACGTCTTGAAGCCATCCCCTACACCCGTTACGCCGTTGAATATGCCCCGTCCAGCCGGAATTCAGACGTGCGTCCCGTGGAAGAAGAAGTCATGACTCCGCCGCCTTCCGGCGCGGGCCAGGGACGGCAGGAGCATAGCGGGAGATTCGATGATGCCGGAGCCTGGGAAGCTGTCGAGGATTACGGCAGTGCAAGCTCACCTGTCACCACTCCGGGCCAGGATACCGAAGAAGAGGATTCCTGAGTTACGGGCGGAATAGCGATCAATAGATCAGCTTCAGAAGTTGTCTGCTACCGCCTTATTCAGTATCCCCAGACAGCGGTCCAGATCAGTCTTCACCTGTTTTTTGTACAGCTTGGCCTTCTCCTCCCCGTCGGCAGTGAAATGGTATAGAACAATTTCCTGGAAATCAACTTTGGGATCACTGCCCTTTAGCTGCTTCGTGCGGTAAAGTATCCCCTGCTGCACTAATTCATGCAGCGCACGGTAAATTTCACTTTGGGGAGGAGAATACCCATACGCTTTGAAATCTCTCCGCAGATCCTCCAGCATCTGATAACCGTATCCTTTGTGCTGTTCCACCATAGTAATCAGATATACCTTTATAAACGCCCGCTGGGCAATCATAAACGCCATAGGACACCTCCTGGGTGTTTTTTTGATATGGATTCTTTGATATGAATTGTTTGATAGGGTTGTTTACAGTTTGTTATGACTTACTTGTATCCCTAGTATAAACCCTATTTCCCATCATTCACAACAAGCAATGCCCAAGTAAAAATTCAGGATATCGGAAGGGTTGGAATTAAAGGTTCCTTTTTCCGGTTCGAAAAGTTTGATAGGTACGTGGCTAGTTTGGTCTAAGGAGTGTGAGTGGATAGGTATGTGGTGGCATTTTTAGTATTTCTATTGTGAATTTTTCATATGATGAATTTGCAGAATTATAGCGATTAAGTTAGCAAAGTGGCCTTGCTTGCTCAAGCGGACTGACATTCCGTTATCTTGTTCATTTGAGTAAAAATCGGGGCATTTCAGAATGTTTAACGGAATCACTCAGTCCGCATGCCCCTGTATTTAGCCAGAATTAACCGCTTAGCGGAATCTCAGTCCGCATTACAGTTGATTAGTCATGAAGAGCCCGCAAAGTTAAGGGTGACGAAATATAGAATTGGTCAGTTCCATCTTGATCACCCTAAGAGGTCGGGTATTTCATGTTTCTTGCATCTGGATACCTGTACTGACTGGACTTATTCATTATGAATTTTTAATTTGGGAGTTTATTTATAGGGATCTATTTATTGAGAAGTTATTTAAAGTAAATATAGATGGTGAGATTTTCAATCTAATCAAACTATTATGAATTTTTCACATAGTGATATTATATCAACAAGTTTTTTGGTTTTTTTCTTTGGTCTTCTGTTGGTCTTCTGTTGGTCTTCTGTTGGTCTTCTGTTGGTCTTCTGTTGGTCTTCTGTTGGTCTTCTGCTGGTGTTCTGTTGTTCTTCTGTCAATCCACTACTGGTCTACTGCTGGTCTACATTGAGTTATTTTATCCATCTGATTTCGTCCTTCTTTTTATTTTAATTAGCCGGGTTTAGTTTGTGTGTGTTCTTGGTCTGTTTTTGTTTGTGTGTCTTTCTCGTCTGTTTTTCTCCATCTGTTTTTCTTTGTATGTTTTTCTTTGTATGTTATTCTCGTCTGCTTCCCTTGTCTGTTTGTATTCTTTGTTTGGTACTTTGCTTCTTTTTAATGCTGGAGTTTCTAATGTGAATTATTCATGTATTGAAATTTCACTTCACTTCACAGATTTATTGTTGTAAATGCAACATAAATCATGTACTATTTTTTTACCACCCTGTCAAAATAATATTGCGGGCTGCAGCAGACACGGCAAGATTACACGAGCGAACAGTCCTAAATGTTGTACAAATTGCAACTTGTATGTTTTGATCCAAGGTGATTCGTAAAGATTGTTGTATGAAATACAAGAATCGACCACGCATAGCCGCTCAAACACAGGGAAATGCTGCTTTTTCTACAACAATTTTCGAATATACTCTATATTCTGCCGGGAATGATGTATTTCGTGCAGGATTTCAGTTAGTGTCGTTAGTCTCTGAAGTTCAGCCTATACAGGGTAGTTGTAATAACGGAAGAATGTTTGAGATAAGGAGGAATCATAAATGAGTATAGCTATAACAAAGTGCTCGGCCGGCGATTTGGGCTTGCTTCAAGACATTAGTGTTGAGACCTTCAGGGATACATTTGAGCATCAAAATTCAGCGGAAGTTATGCAAGCCTATTTAGAGAAAGCCTTTAACCTGGAGCAATTAAATACTGAGTTATCTAATAGCGCTTCTGAATTCTATTTCATCTACTCCAAAGGCGAGCTTGCCGGGTATTTGAAGGTAAACACGAATGAGGCCCAATCTGAAAATATGGGTAACCATTCGCTTGAAATCGAGCGGATCTATATCAGGAGGCCTTTTCACAATCAGAGACTTGGAAAATATCTGATTGATAAAGCCATAGCAATTGCGGTTGAGCGGAATATCGATAAAATTTGGCTGGGCGTGTGGGAACGAAACGGGGGTGCGATTGCTTTTTATACAAAAATGGGGTTTGTCCAGACCGGTACGCATTGTTTCTATATGGGTGATGAGGAACAGACTGATTATATAATGACCAAAACGCTTAACAGCACCGCAGCAGACGGTACAAAAATCACTTCAGATAAGCCGGGAAATTCATAGAACCTACGGACTCTTAGACGATACCTGCTTTATATCCCTCCCCAAAGCAAAGACTGCCCCAGGCCAAATGCTCCTGTAAGGCAGTCCTTGTTATTATTTATAATCATGTTGAGCCAATTTGCTCATTTAGAATTTATCGCGGTTATAGAGATCCGGATCGCTGTCGGCGTTCATCGCGCCTCTGTTGCCCAGCGTGTTGCCGACCCTTGTATCCTCAGGAATAATATCGGGATTCGTAGGTCCACGGTCTGTAAGTGTGCTGTTTACGGTATCGTCGGCATAGAGGCTGTCATAGCGGCTTGCGTTGAGGGAACGGTTGCCCCGGAAAACATTATGGATATCCCTGCCCCGGCCGTTGTCATCAACGAGGACGAGGATTTTGCCGCTGTCCACGTATCCTTCGTAATCACGCGCTTCATCCTCCGGAATGCCGAGTCCGATTAATCCGCCCACGAGTCCGCCTGCACCTGCGCCGATTGCAGCACCTGTTAAAGTGGCTACAATGGGACCTGCTGCGAGGATCGGTCCTATCCCCGGGATAGCGAGTGCGCCGATTCCTGCGAGTAATCCGGTGATTCCGCCGACTACGCCCCCGGTTGCCGCTCCTGTTGCTACACCTTCCGGCGCCATCGTTCCTGTATCCTCGGAAATGCTTTTTAAATCATCACGATCCCGTGTAATTACTGAAATATCGTCGTTAGTGAACCCTTGGCTCTGCAAACTTTCAATTGCTCTGGTCGCTTCTTGTTCTGTGTCGAATACACCTACGATTTTATCTGTCACTTGAAGCCCTCCTTCGAAATTGTCGTTCGCTATTGTATTACCCATTCACAGGTGTGCCAAACAGCGATTCCAATTCTTTGCGGGTTAATTTGCGTTAATATGCAAGAATGTTTATTTTGACGGACGGGTGCGGTTGGTTGGAATAGCCTGCAGCGGATCATCCGGCCAGTAGTGCTTGGGATAGCGGCCTTTCAAATCTTTTTTGACCTCAAAATAAGTGCCCTGCCAGAAGCTGGCCAGGTCTGAGGTCACCTGCATCGGCCTTCTGGCCGGAGACAACAGATGCAGCAGCACCGGAATCTTCCCTCCGCCAATCCTCGGCGTATCGGTCTGCCCGAACATTTCCTGCAGTCTGACGGCCAATACCGGAGATCCCGGATTGCTGTAATCCAGTGGAATACGCGAACCGCTAGGCACGGTAATATGTGTGGGCGCTTCTCTATTCAGCGTCTGCCTGCTGTTCCAGTCCAGCATACTCTCCAAAGCCTGCGTCAGATTCACACGCTGCAGATCGCGCAAATTGCGCATTCCGTGGATATACGGGGCCAGCCACTCGTCCAGGGTATCGCACAGCGCAGCATCGGACATATCCGGAAAGTCCGCCCGCAAGGTATGAAGGAAGCCCATCCGCTGGCGCAGCTGGAGGGTTCCCTTGTCCCACGGCAGCCGTTCCAGCCCTTCTGCAGCAATCACTTTCAGCAGTACGTGTTCCGTCTCTTCTGCGGTTGCGCGTTCATGCGTCGTCTCCTTCAGGATGAGCGCGCCCAGCCGGGTTACTCTGCGCGCCTTCACGCTTCCGCTCTCGTTGTCCCAGTAGACTTCGCGCTCTTCAAGAAGGCTGTCCGCATGATGCTTCAGCAGATCCTGCTCGGAGAGCTCTGCGGCAAGCATGATCCGGCTCTGCCCGGCACGGTCATCCACGCCGGGCGCCACAATATAGGGCGAGCGCGCCAGCGGCTGGCCCTCGCGCATCGCCGCCCCCCGGCCACCGGAGAGGAGAAACGCGCCATCGCCGCGTTTCTGCCCGATGCGGTCGGGATAGGCGAACGACAACAGCAGCCCGCTGAGGCTGATGTTGTCAGGCGGTCCGCCCGGCGCTGCCTGCAGCTGCGCCAGGAAGTTCCGGCTCTCGCGCTGCACCGCGCGAAGGGCCGCGGGGTCCGCTCCGCCGCCGGCAGCGGAGCGCCCGGACCCGAGCAGCGCCTCCACGCGCAGCGTGAGGTCGCTGCTTAGTGCCGCGGGACCCTTGAAAAGGTCCCGCTCCTGCAGCAGCGCCGCGAGCAGTGCCGCGAGCGGCGCCGCTGCAAGGTCTGCCGCGCGCAGCAGCATGTGCGCGATGCGCGGGTGCGCGCCGAGCGCGGCCATGCTGCGGCCGTGCGGCGTAATGGCGCCGCCGGCGTCCAGCGCGCCGAGCTGGCGCAGCAGCGCCGTGGCCTGCGCGTAAGGCGCGGCAGGCGGCGCATCGAGCCAGGCGAGCGCTCCGGGCTCCGGCACGCCCCACAGCGCCAGCTCCAGGGCAAGCTGCGCCAGGTCGGTCTCCATAATCTCCGGTACGTTATCGTCCGGAAGGCGGTCATGCTCCTCCCGGCTCCACAGCCGGTAGCACACGCCCGGCGCCGTGCGGCCGGCCCGGCCGCGCCGCTGATCCGCCGAGGCCTTCGAGACCGGCACCGTGGTCAGGCGCGGCATGCCGGTGCGCGGAGAGAACACCTGGGTCCGTCTAAGACCCGTGTCAATCACCGTGCGCACACCTTCAATCGTCAGACTGGTCTCGGCGATGGATGTCGCCAGAACGACCTTGCGTTCTCCCGGTACAGCCGCTGCGACTGCTGCTTCCTGCATCTGCTGCGGCAGCTGGCCGTAGAGCGGACGCAGCACAGTTCCCTCCGGAAGACCTCCGGAGGCCAGCTCCTGCTCCGTCCGGCGGATCTCCCGTTCGCCCGGCAGGAAGACCAGTACATCCCCCGGCTGCTCGGTAAGTGCCCGGCGCACGGCTGCGGCCGCCGCTAGCTCGGGATAGATCTTGTCGGGGCCCGGTACATACACCGTTTCAACCGGATACGTCCGTCCCGGACAGTTGACTACCGGCGCCCCGCCAAGCAGAGCCGATACCCGCTCACCATCCAGTGTCGCCGACATCACCAGAATGCGCAGATCCTCCCTCAATACACTCTGCGCTTCGAGCGTCAGCGCCAGCCCCAGATCAGCATGCAGGCTCCGCTCATGAAATTCATCGAAAATCACGAGTCCGACATCACCTAGCGAAGGATCGCTTTGCAGCATTCTCGTTAATACACCTTCTGTAACCACAACAATACGCGTATTCCTGCCCACCTTGGTATCCATCCGCATCCGGTATCCGACCGTCTGACCGACACTTTCCCCGAGACAGGAAGCCATATAAGCCGCCGCCGAACGGGCTGCCAGACGTCTGGGCTCCAGCATGAGAATGGTTTTGCCGGCCAGCCAAGGCTCGTCCAAAAAAGCCGGAGGGGTCCCTGTGGTCTTACCCGCTCCCGGCTCGGCGATCAGTATTGCTGCAGTAGTATCTGTAAGTATTCTTTTCAGGTCAGGGAGCACCTGCATAATTGGAAGCTGCTTCATTTCATCTCTCCATCATCCGCTACAAATTAGGTATAATTGGAATTAACATACTTTAATCAGCTATATCCATTTCATTATCATGGGCGAAACCGGCCCGGATATCAAGGAGTTCAGCCATATGAAGATTATAAAAGTGATCAGACTCATTTCTATGTCAGTTTTGGCGTTAAATGCACTAAGCGGGTGTACGCCCAAAGATACCGCCAACTCCCCCGCTTACGCCAGCAGCCAGACCTTTATTCCTGCCGTGCATCCCGTCCCGGAGCCTACGCCCGTCTTTTCGCCGGAAGCCCAGCCTTATGCAATGTCCGTCTCTTCAGGGGACAAAGTTAAGCAGCAGCTGCAATTCGTCTTTCATCATGGTTTTCTTCTGCGAGACGGCAGCCTGGAGACACAGGTTCCTTCTAATTATAGCTCCGCGGATACTGAACTGCCCCCTCATACGGAATTGAAGCTTGAGAGACTCTACGATTCTACCGCGGATACAGGCACGCAGTCATTCCTTCTCGCAAGCATCGTTTGGCCCACTAACAGTATCGGCAGTACTTTGGAGCAATGGCTGTATAGTTATGAACCCGGGAGAGGCTTCACCCTGCTGTGGTCATTGGCAGATGAGCAGCCCGCTGTGGCGACCACACAGATTGACGCGTACACGCTGCAAGTCAAGCTGGCAAAATACGGACTGACGCAGAATCTACGATTGCTGGATGAAGATATCCTCCGTTTGAAGAGCAATTCTTCTCTGCCGAATCCGCTCAGCCAGTCTGATCTGATAGATATAGGTACACCTACTGCTTACAGCCTGCAAGAGAACGGAACAGATCCTTCCTCATCATGGATTGTTAAGAGACTGGTCAATCTCGAATCCGCGCCTTTTATAGTTGGGAATCTATATACTGAGTTTGAGCTGAAGGGCGGGTCTGCCAGCGTGAGCCGGGCATTCCTCTCCAGTTATGCCAATCTGGCAGAAGGAGTTGTCCTTGACCGCATACTGATAGACAAGCTCCACCTTCCGTCAGACTCCGCAGAACTCCATTCTGCCTTAGCCCAAGCTTCTACTCTTAATACGAATCAGTTGGTCGAGGCAGTCCTGGCACTTGCTGAGCAAGGCATCATTCACGAAGAGCGCGGTTTCTATATCTATACTCCTCTGCCGTAAAACTCTTCAATGTAGTATAGAAAACAGCCCCCAGTTCTTCGAACTGGAGGCTGCTCCTACATATTCCTTACTCGTCCATTCCTTCAAGGCGCTGCCGGATCTTATCGCCGTAATCCATATAAGCCGCACTGCAGTCCAGTCCGCGTTCCTGCAGCAGGACCTGCAGACGCAGGCGCTTGAGGGACAGCTTGGATTCCAGCTCCTTGCGTTCGCCGCTATCGCTGTTCCCGCTGCGGTGACAGGCGGCCAGCAATTCTTCCAGGGTTACACACTCCGCACGCAGAGAGACTTCCTCCGGGAGCAGCCCTGCATTCTTCATGATCTTGTAGGACATCCGCAGATCCTCAGGCACTCCCGAGAGATCCTCCAGTTCCAGCGGCTTGCCATGCCCCGGCAGATTGGCAAACTCTCCGCTGCGCATGGCCTCCTGAATTCTCTGTTCTGCAAGCCAAGATAATATAGCCATACACCCCGCTCCATTCGCCAGCACCTGCTGTTTGCCCTTATTTTAGCACAGGCGCTGATGAAATTCATTCCCGGTTCACCTTCTCCTTATGATAACCCCGCTCCCCGTAAGGAGACAGCTGCTCCAGCCATTTGGTCTCCAGCTCCGGCAGCATTTTGCGGTATTTCTTCAATTCCTGTACATCTGCCACGAAATCTTCTTCAGGCTTAATCTGCTCCAATACCTCAAAACAGAATCCGGCCTCACCATATTTATTCCAATCGGCCTGCAGCTCCTTGTTGTCATGGTTGTTGATATCCAGCATGAACTTATGCTTGTTCCAGACCCCGTCAAGATTCAGGCTGCTTCCTACATACGCTTTGTCGTTGCCGGTATTTACAATTCTGTATACCCCCATCGGCCTGTGCGTGTGCGCATAATTATATCCCAGCTCTTTGCGTCTTGATTTATCCATTCTCTTGTCTCTCCTTCTCATCTGCGTTAGCTTATCTATTCTTCCATAAGCTTCTGCTATAATTTCACCCAGTAGCTGCTTCCGTCATCTTCGCGGTCCAGCAGTCCGTAATCGATCAGGTAGCGCCGCAGCGTCACATAATCGGGATAAGCCGATTCCAGCACGGCGTTAATTTCTTTCTCACTGTACTCGCGTCCCGTCTCAAAACGCTGGATCAAATGCCGCAGAATTGCCGCTTTGCGTTTCTGTTTCTTCGGGAACTCTGACAAGGGGCCGTCCAGGCCCTGTTTGAAATATGCACCCAATATCTCGGTATTCTCCTGTTCAGTAATGGCGAACCGTTCATCAACCATCACAGCCGTACGCGGAATACTGACAAAAGGGGATGAAGCCCCCGACTTCTCTTCGGCCAGCTCCATTACAGCCAGGAACAGCCTGGCCTGCTTCACCTTCTCCCTAAGGGTGAACCGGTGATTGCGGACTGTGGACGTGCTGCCGATTCCCAGCTCTTTGGCAGCCTCAGCGTCACTGAGACTTTGACGGAAGGCCTGCAGCAGACCCTTCTGCAGCTCCGTTAATCCGGTCAGCTTCTTATCCAGCGTAAGCAGCCAAGTGAACATCCCCCCATGCGTGCTCTCTACATGCAGGCCTGCGAACCTCTCAGCTTCATAGAATCGGTCCCCATCCTTATAAATAATACCCTTCTCGAACTGCTCACCGCAGACCAGACAATGGAACACAGCCAGGTGTCCGTCACCTTCACAGGTATAGCCCTGCTTCAATTCTGCAATGGAAGCATTCCAGAATTTCTCCGAAATCCGGATCGCTTCATTTCCTTCTGACAACTGGATCACCACATTCTTTGTTTGTTTTTACATAGACATAATATCATTACGTTTGTTATTTTACAACTATCTAATTAGAATGTTTGTTAAAAAAAACACCGCCAATCATGGCAGTGTCTCTGTATCCCGGCTGTGGTTATTTGATTATTCGTTCTATAATGAATCCGAGGCTTGTTTCAGCAAGGAGGACAGCAGTTCATAATCGACAGTCTTGCCCTCCGGCAGCTTGGTTGTCAGACGGTCCCCGCTTCCCGCTTCGAATTGGCCTTCAGGTACCTCCAGCGCTGCTGCATTGAATATGGAGAAGCTCACCCAGCCTTTGGCGGTGGAGATTACAGCTGCATATTTCCCGTTTTTGAGAAAATGCGGTTTGCCATACTGAATCCGTTCCGTCACGTCAGGGATAGTTTCTTGAATCACTTGACGCAATTTAGAGCATATCTCCGCTTGCCAGGGTGCTTTGATTTGAGCAATGAAATTTGTAACCTCTTCGTTCATGGAATCACCTTTTTCTGGAGGATGTGATGCAGGCTCTTACGGTATGGCTATAGCAGCAATATCCCGGTTCTCCACAATATCACGGTCATGGCCCCGGCTCACAATATGAATCATGGCCAGTCCCAATTCCTGCAGAGTTACGGCATACCCCGGAAATAAGGCGCGAAGCACGGGGTACACCCATCCAATAGCATAATAATATGTATGTGTGCGGGTCAAGCCCGGAGTAGGCCGGATAAATCCCGGACGAAAGAAGTAGGTTCCCCGGAACGGCAGCTTGCGCAGATCATTCTCTGTCTTGCCCTTCACTCTGGCCCACATACTGCGCCCTTGTTCTGTACTATCCGTTCCCGATCCGGTTACATAGCAGAAGACCATTTCCGGATTCACGGCAGACAGCTGCCGGGCCACATGCATCGTAAGATCATAGGTCAGCCTGCGGTATTCCTCTTCCTTCAACCCGACCGATGATACCCCAAGACAGAAGTAACAGGCATTATAGCCCGCAAGCTTGCCGCTGATGCTGCTGAGATCATAGAAATTCTCATGGATTATTTCGGTTACTTTGGGATGCGAAATGCCGGAGGGACGGCGGTTGATCAGCAGTATCTGTTCCACCTGAGGATGCGTAAGGCATTCATGCAGCACGCCTTCACCCACCATACCGGTAGAACCGGTAATAATTGTACGGATTTTGCCTCCTGCTGTTACAGGTTGGGATGATCTCATATATTCGCCTGCTTTCTTTGTAACTATTAGCTCTAACCGCTCTGCGTCTTATCTTATCAATCCGCGGCAAAATCCGCAGAAGTGCTAAGCGCCTCCCAGCGTAAGGTTTCGGCCAGCTTGGCCTGATCGATCTCCTTGGCCATCCCTACAGCATCACTGCCCAGCAGCAGACGGAGCGGCGGATGGGCCTCTTCCACAATCGCCAGCATTGCCTGCGCCGCTCTGGCCGGATCTCCGGGTTCTTGTCCTGTGCGGCTCCGTACATGCTTCAGCAGTTGACCTACTGTGTCCTTATACGGTTCTCCGGGTTCTACATGACTCATGGAAGGCCCCGCCCAATCTGTACGGAATCCCCCCGGTTCAACAATAGTTACCTTGATTCCCAGCGGGGCAGCCTCTTTGGCAAGTACTTCCGAGAAGCCCTCCACCCCCCATTTTGCCGATTGATACGCCGCGAGTCCCGGAGCCCCTGCACGTCCGCCGATAGAGGATATCTGCAGGAAATGCCCGCTTCCCTGCTCACGCAGAACAGGCAGCGCTGCCTTGGTGACATGGATGACCCCCCATAGATTTGTCTCCATCTGTGCCCGGAAATCATCCAGAGAAGTCTCTTCTATTGCAGAGATATTACCATAACCCGCATTATTTACAACAACGTCCAGACGCCCGAACCGTTCAACTGCAGCTGCGATAGCCGCCTCTGTCTCCCCCGGATCAGTCACATCCAGTGTAACCGCGAATATTTGCCCGCCGTAACGTTCTTCCAGATCCGCAAGCTGCTGCGGATTGCGGGCCGTGGCCACAAGTTTATCCCCATTAGCCAATACAGCCTCAGCAAGGGCACGGCCTAATCCGCGCGAGCTTCCGGTAATGAACCATACTTTTGACATATCCTTTAACCTCTTTCTCTTATTTATTAAACGATCGTTCGTTCTTTTATAATCAAAAAAAGAAATCATCAAGTCTTAATCGCATCCCAGCTAAGCTTGATAATCTCCGAAAGCCTGTCCTCGTTAAATTCGCCGTTTCCTTTGAAATGCTCCTTGGCCAGGGCGGTGACAGGGAAATAACAATAGGTCAACAGCAGACTGGCGTCAAGCTGCTTCAGCACGCCCTGCTGCTTCCCGCGCCCGATATAATCATGCAGGGGCTTGAACATCAGCGCCATACTCTCATCAAGGCATAATTTCGCAAGCAGCGGAGAATTGCTGAACTGCTCCAGGAACAGGAAATAATCCCGGTTCTCCAGCAAGAAATCACGCAGATTCCTCATCATAACCGCCATTCCCTGCTGCACCGGCTGATCGGCCTCAAGTCCGTGTACCATATTCAGGCTCATCTTCTCTTTCACACGGGTATACAGCTTGCCGAGCATGTCCTCCTTATTCGCAAAATAAACGTAAATTGTTGACGGTGACACCTGGGCACGCTTCGCAATCTTGGACATTGAAGTGTCGGAGAATCCGATCTCATTCAACAGCTCCAGGGTTGCCTGAAAAATAGCTTCACTTTTATTCTCATCTTTATGTCTCATGAGGTTATAATAAACGATCATTCGATTATCGTCAAGCCGGCATAAAATAACCCTGTACAGATCATGCGGATCTTGGGACAAGGTTATTTTCTACAATCTATTTATACAAGCTACTCAAGATAATAATGACTCCGCTCCATCAATAACAATCTGTGCACCGGTAATATGGATCGACTCATCCGAGGCCAGGAACGCCACCAGATCAGCCACATTCTCAGGTTTACCCGGACCGTCTGCGAGCGGCTGTGCACCTTCGGGGAATTCAATCGGAATCACAATCGATTCCACATCCTCATTGAACTCTGTGCTTTCATCGATATTCGTGGATATTGCTCCCGGGCAAATGACATTTACGCGGATTTTGAACTTGGCCAGCTCCAGTGCGGCCATCTTCGCAAACGCCACTTGGCCTGCCTTGGTAGTACTGTATGGTGACCAGCCGAAACTGGCGAATCTGCTGTTGCCGTTAATCGAGCTGGTGATAATGATGCTGCCTTTGCCTTTTTCCTTCAAATGGGGAATACTGTATTTCAGCGTCAGGAAGGTACCCGTCAGATTAACTGAAATGGTTTTCTCCCAATCACTCAGGCTCAGCTCCTCAATCGGACCGACCGCTCCGTTAATGCCGGCATTCGCGAAGACAATATCAAGCCCTCCGAAATGCTCCACGGTCCTGCGCACCGCTTCTTCCATCCGGACGGCATCCGAAGTATCCACATCAATGGCTAATGCGCAGTCTTTGCGCAGCTTGTTCAGCTTCTGCTCCAGGATCGAGGTACGTTCATTCACCAGATCGAATAAGGCCACATTCGCACCTTCGCGTGCCATCTGAATCGCAGCCGCTCTGCCGATCCCCGAGCCCGCACCTGTAATTATGGCTGTTTTCCCGAGAAAACGCTGTTTTTTAGCTATATTTGGGCTCATATGTACACTCTCCTTCCGTATCGTCCATCTTCATGTGAATGGCTCTGTTTCAAGATTACCCAATTGAGCCTGGATTATAATCATTTTATGCAAAAATTGCACAAAACTTGTGCAACTTGCACCGGCTAATCACACCATTACAATAAGAAAGGACCTCACCATTGTGAGGCCCCGCCTGTTGTCTTTAATTATCCAGCCGCCGGACATCCACTTTAACAGTAAGGGTGCCCGCTACCCCGCGGTAGACGCCTTTGACCGGAACAATATCCTTGTAATCCCGTCCATGTCCAAGCTTGATATACCGCCAGCTGACTTCAACATTATTAGTCGGATCGAAGCCCAGCCAGCCCGTTCCCGGAATATGGGTCTCTACCCAGGCATGAGAGGCCTGCTCGAAATTAGCATTGCCTCCCTGCAGATCGCCGACAAAATGATACCCGCTCACGTAACGCGACGGCAGCCCTACACTGCGGCAGACGGCAATCATCAGATGCGCATAATCCTGACAGACCCCGCGTTTGAGCTTCAGCGCTTTTTTGACCGTTGTGTTTACACTGGTCGCTTCAGGGTCATACGTGAACTGTTCATAGATCGTTGAGGAGAGCTTCTTGGTCCACTCATACATATCCTCGGCTTCCTCAAAAGGATGCTGTGAAGCAAACTCCACCAGCTCAGGCGTCACCTCGGTATACCTTGTCGGCAGAATAAACTCTACATACCGGTTCTGGAACTTCTCGTCATTAAGCAGCTTTACCTGCTCCTCCAGCGGGATATGCGGCAGGTCCGCACCCTGGGCCTTGTCAAGCGTCACCACCGTCGCTTTGGTATGAATCACCATCTCGGTATGCGGCTTGTTCACTGAATAGGCATGGACGCGGTTGCCGAAGAAATCTTCATAGGTCAACAGATTGGCCGGCGGATGCACCTCCACCTCATGATGGTAACAGGATTGGCGGTAATTGGTGCGCGGCGTCAGTCTGACCTCATTGACACTGTCCGTCACCGGCTCCGAATAAGTGTAGGTTGTCGTGTGATTGATTTGGATCTTCATACCGAGACTCCTTCACGGCGAAAAAATGCACCCTCCATCGTTTTGCCGAGCTTCTGGCAGGATAACATCAGGGCCTGCAGAACATCCTCGACCAAGTCACCGGACATTTCTTCCTTCTCCATATAGTCCAGCTCGGCTTTGATCTTCCCCGCCTGGCGGATGACCTTCTCATGTCCCGAGCCCTTCTCGGAGCTATCCAGCTCCAGCTTAGCCAGATGCTCCTCCAGCTTATGGAAGGAGAATCTTATGGAACGCGGGAAATGCGGATTTACAATCAGGAATTCCAAAATGCACTCCGGTGACATATCATCCGCGTAATACCGGCGGAATGCCTGATACCCGCTCACCGATTTCAGCACCGCTTGCAACTGCGTATAGATCGAATTGATATCCTTCGATTTGCAGGATACCGTTACTGCCTGAAGAATACGCGTTGTATTCTCGGCCCGTTCCAGGAACCGGCCGCTTTCAATGAAATGCCATTCGTTGCCGCGAAGCATCACCGATTGTTCTGCTCCGAGGAACATGGCGGCGCGTTCTTTGATCTGCTGATAGAACTGGTGGGGGCTGCTCATAATATCTGCTACCGACTGCTCACCAAGCCATAGATTGAAGCTGTTGGCTATATCCCACAGCTCACTAGGCAAATGCTGGCGCAGGGTGCGCAGATTGTTCCTGGCCTGATGCACGCAGGAGAATAATGAATTCGTATTACCGAGATCCAGTGTGATGAAGGACAGCACATCCTGCTCGGCGAAGCTCTCGAATTGCTGCAGATATTCATTCCGGACACCAAGCGCATCAATCAGTCTCGACCACTTATGCCCCTCCGCCTGGAAATCCTCTTCCTGTTGAATATGATAATGCACATCGATCAGCCTAGCATGATTCTCAGCCCGTTCTATATACCGGCCAATCCAGAATAAAGCCTCCGCATTGCGATTCAGCATCGTAGCCACCCCTTCACCTTACATATTGATGCTGCATTATTGGTGAATCCATATCACGTTAGGCCATTACCCAAGTGTCCTTCACTCCGCCGCCTTGTGATGAGTTCACGACCAGCGAGCCTTCGCGCATCGCCACCCGGGTAAGACCGCCGGGAATCACATGGGGCTTGCGGTCAGCCCCCATCAGCACGAATGCTCTAAGATCAATATGGCGCGGCGCCATGGACGCTCCCGACAATACCGGTGCACGGGACAGCGACATTATGGGCTGGGCGATATACCGCTCCGGTTCCGCCAGAATCTTGAGCCGGAAATCCACCAGATCCTGCTTGGTCGCCTCGCTTCCGATCAGCATGCCGTATCCGCCGGAGAGCGAGGTCTCCTTCACCACCATTTCGGACAGATTATCCAGCACGTACTGCCGCTCCTGCGGCCGGGATAACAGGTACGTTGGAACATTGCCCAGAATCGGTTCTTCATTGAGATAATAACGGATCATATCCGGCACATACACATACATGGCCTTGTCATCTGCGACGCCGGTTCCTGGTGCATTGGCAATTGCGATATTCCCGGCACGGTAGGCATTCATTAAGCCGGCAACCCCAAGCAGTGAGCTGGGCTGAAAAGCCAAAGGATCGATGAAATCATCATCTAAACGGCGGTACAGTACATCCACGCGGCGAAGGCCATTCATTTCTTTCAGGTAGATCTTGTGGTCCTGGGCTACCAGATCCCGTCCTTCTACCAGGTGGATCCCCATTTGCTGAGCGAGAAAAGCATGCTCGTAATACGCGGAGTTATACTCGCCAGGGGTCAGCAAAGCGATCACCGGATCTTTGGTGCGCGAAGGGGAAAGGCTGCGAAGTACCGACAGGAACCGGTTCAGGCTGTGATCCACATCGCGGATAGAGCTGGCGAACGATAATTCGGGAAAGAGCTGGTTCATAAGGGATCTGCCTTTGAATAAATAGGAGAATCCGGAAGGCGTACGCAAGTTATCTTCAAGCACATAATACTCACCGTCATGATGGCGGATCAGGTCGATCCCCGAGGTAGTAACGTACGCACCGCCAGGGACCCGAAGTCCAGTCATTTCCGGCCGGAAATAGCAGTTGGATATAATCATCCGCCGGGGTACAATCCCGTCCTTCACGATATATTGCTCATGGTAAATATCATGAATGAACAGGTTAAGTGCTGTAATCCGCTGCACAATGCCAGCTTCAAGCCGCTCCCATTCTGCCTTTGGAATGATCCGTGGAATCATGTCGAAGGGAATTGTCCGCTCCATCGGTTGATCCTGTGCCGGGTTGTAGAGTGTAAAAGTAATGCCTTCTTCCATCATCCGACGCTGCATCAGCTTCTGCTTGCCTTGCAGCTCTTCGGGGCTCATCCCGGAAAACATGCGGTTCACATGCTTGTAATGAGGCCGGATACTCCGTTCATCGGCATACATTTCGTCGTAAAAATGCTGCAATGGATACGGAGCTACACCGGGCAAAGGATCTAGTTTGGACATGAGCCCGACTCCTCTCGGATCAGTGTGGTGTGTAAAGTTTGTTGACAAATTAGCTTAATTTTTAGGATTTTTTCATGAAAATATTAAATACTAACTTCATAATACGTAAATGATAATGTTCATGTCAATATATATAACAGCAAAATGGAGTTTATGAACCATCCCGCATGAATGGAATCGCTTCCTTTCTCTTAAAGATGCTTTGGAGGCGTGCTAATGGGAATCATACATCAAATTGTATGCAGGAGCGCTGACAAGCAGTACTATTATGAAATTTTCATATGATGTTATTTTATAGTGTTTTTGGTAAAACAACAGCCGTTCCTTCTATTTAAATGTGGGCGGGCTGCTTCATGCCTTAAAAAAGTGGGTTCGATCGCTTCATGCCTTAAAGAAATGAGTGGGGCTGCTTCATGCCCATCACCTATGATGCGGACTGAAATTCAGCTATTCTTGCAAATTCCGGCGATTTGCGGAGCATTCGGACTGAGAATCCCTTATATGACTTCTGACGCCTCATTGTCAGCTCAAATGAACAGGATAACGGAATCTCAGTCCGCTTCACTATCAAAAAGCGGTTGTTTCAGGAAATAAGCTCCTCTCAGGCCGCTCCCCATACTGGCTGCAGCTTCCTCTTGCTTTCCCACACAAAAAAGCCCCCAGGGCATTTTCTCTCCCTGGAGGCCTTATAGATTACGTTCATACTGGTGCAGCAGGAGTTGAGACCCGGATATTACGCTTGTCCTTCGGTCTCTTCCTCTTCGGAGATCATGCCTGCGAACAGGGCATGCACGAACTGGTCGGAATCAAACGGCTGGAGGTCTTCCATCTTCTCGCCCAGACCCACGAGCTTCACCGGGAGATTCATCTCCTGGCGGATAGCAACTACAATCCCGCCCTTCGCGGTGCCGTCCAGCTTGGTCAGCACCAGCCCGGTCACGCCGCTCTTCTCTCCGAACAGCTTGGCCTGACTCAGTGCATTCTGGCCGGTCGTTGCATCCAGCACCATTAGTACCTCATGCGGGGCACTCGGTATTTCGCGCTGAATGACCCGGAAGATTTTGTTCAGCTCTTCCATCAGATTGCTCTTGTTCTGCAGTCTGCCTGCGGTATCACAGATCAGTACGTCTACGTTACGCTGCTTGGCAGCCTGTACCGCATCGAACATAACAGCTGCCGGGTCAGAACCTGCCTGCTGCTTGATCACATCCACGCCGGCACGCTGGCCCCAGACCTCAAGCTGTTCAATTGCTCCCGCACGGAAAGTATCGCCTGCCGCCAGCAGCACCTTCTTGCCTTCCTGCTTATAACGGTGCGCCAGCTTGCCGATCGTTGTAGTCTTACCGACCCCGTTCACGCCTACGAACAGAATGACTGTAATGCCATCCGGGTTCTCGTTCAGACTGTTATCGTCATCGCCGCGCAGCAGCTCCATCAGCTTGCGGGAGAGAATCGGCTGCAGCTCTGCAGCATCCTCGATCCGCTTCTGCTTCACTTCGATGCGCAGCTCTTCCACCAGATTCATTACTGTATTAACGCCGACATCGGCACCGATCAGAATCTCTTCCAGCTCTTCATAGAATTCTTCATCTATCTTTTTGCGGCGGATGATCAGATCAGAGACCTTCTCAACGAAGCCCTTGCGGGTCTTCTCCAGGCCGTCGCGGAATTGTTTCGTTACGCTTTCCGTTTTGCCGGAGATGCTTTCTTTCAGTTTCTTAAAAAAGCTCATAGTGTTCCTCCTAGATTTTTGTAAGGATCAACTCCATAGATTTCGCTTCGTACAAAAATAACTTCGTAAGCCTAAGCTTAAGTTTTATGAAGCGATACTGCTTAGAATTACTCCGCATTAAAACCCGCTTCGTAAGCATCTGCCTATTAGGCAATTTCCGCCTCTTCATCCTCCAGCCGCACCGATACGAGCTTGGATACGCCGCCTTCTTCCATGGTCACGCCATAGAGAACATCGGCTTCCTCCATCGTTCCTTTGCGGTGGGTGACTACGATAAACTGTGTCTGCTCCGAGAACTCGCGCAGATATTGGGCGAAGCGCACGACATTGGCTTCATCCAGCGCCGCTTCCACTTCATCCAGTACGCAGAACGGCACCGGCTTAACCTGAAGGATCGCGAACAGCAGCGCCATAGCGGTCAATGCGCGTTCCCCGCCGGACAGAAGCTGCAGGTTCTGCAGTTTTTTGCCCGGAGGCTGAGCAACAATATCAATCCCCGTATCCAGCATATGCTCCGGATCAAGCAGCATCAGGTCTGCCCGTCCACCCCCGAACAGCTTTGAGAATACCGTGCCGAATTCACGGCGGATAGCATCAAAGGTCTGCTTGAAGCGTTTGGACATTTCCTCTTCCATCTCATGAATGACATGATACAGCGTAGTTTTGGCTTCGACCAGATCATCTTTCTGTCCGCTGAGGAAGGTATAGCGTTCATGCACCCGCTGATACTCTTCAATGGCGCCCAGGTTCACCTCACCCAGTCCGGAGATGCTGCGCTTCAGACGCTGTACTTCCATCTGCGCTGCAGGCACATCCTCGGGAACCGGATAACGCTGCTTAGCCAGCTCATAGCTTAGTTCATAATCATCGCTCAGCTTGCGCAGTATATTATCCAGCTCCACATCCAGCCGCCCGACGGCAACCTCCGTTGAACGGAGCTTGTCTTCAACCCCTTTAAGCGCCTGCCGCTGGTCTTTGGTCTCTCCTTCGGCCAGCTCCAGCTTGCGAGAGATCGCGGTACGGTCGGCACGGGCCAGGTCGAGCTTCGCTGAGGTATCTTCCTTCTTTAGCCGTAGGCTGTTCACATCTTCCTTTTGCTTCACAGCTTCGCGTGTATTCTCTTCGAGATCCTGCTCAATGGTCATCAGCAGGCTGCGGCTCTGCCGCAGCTCTTTCTCCTGCGAGCCGGCATCCTGTCTCATACGCCGCAGCTGTTCCTCCAGGGAGAAAATCTCCTGGTCCAGCTTCCCTTCCGTAACCTTCATGCCTGTCAGCTTACCCTGCAGCTCTTCCTTGGCGGTTTCATTTGCCTTACGGTCAGATTCGGCATTCCGGATAGCCTCGTGGGCTTCCTTCTCTTCCTTCTCCAGCCGGGCAAGCTCCGCCTCCGCCTGCTTGCGGGTCTCTTCGAAGCCGCGGACCTCATTCTCGAATCCGCTGCGCTCTGCGCCAGCACCCTCTACCTGCTCCTTGACGTGGCGAAGCTCCTGCTCCAGCTGCTTCAGATCACCGGATACCCGCTGCTCTTCCAGACGTTTCTCGTCACCGTCATGCCGCAGCTCTTCCAGCTTCTGTGCCGCTTTGTCCTGCTCGGCGCGCAGACGGAGGATTCCCTGCTTCAGCTTGGCGATCTGCTGCTCGCTCTCTTCAATCTCGCCGAACAATTGGTCCAGCTGCCGTTTGCGGCTGAGCAGACTATTGTTCTTCTTATGCTGGCTGCCCCCGGTCATCGAACCGCCGGCATTGACAACATCTCCTTCAAGCGTTACGACTCTGTACCGGTATTGGCATTTGGCCGCAATGCGGTTCGCCTGCTCCAGGCTCTCAGCGATAACCACATTCCCCAGTAAACTCCCTACAATGCTAGAATACTTCTCTTCGAAACCAACCAGCTCAGAACCGATCCCGACAAACCCCTCGGCACCTTCCACCATACTGCGGTCACTGCCGGTAATCTGCCGGGGCCGGATTACATCCAGCGGCAGAAAGGTCGCCCGTCCCAGCTGGCGCTGCTTCAGGAAAGCAATCGCTTGCCGGGACACGGCTTCGTTCTCCATAACAACATGCTGCAGTGAAGCGCCCATGGCCGTCTCGATAGCCATTTCGAGCTTCTCCGGAACGGAGATTAGTTCAGCAACCGCGCCGTGTACACCGGTTAACTGTCCTTTGCGGGCACCTTTCAGCACTTCCTTAACCCCAAGCATGAATCCGTCAAAATCATCCTGCATTTCCTTCATCGTCTCATGCCGGGAGACCTGGGCTTCGCGTTTCTGCTCCCATTTGCGCAGGCCGCTTTGCGTTTCCTCCAGCAGCTTCTGCCGCTTACCGGTCTGCTCGCTCTCCGTAATGTACGCACCGCGCAAAAGGCCGATTTCCTTGCCGAGTCCGGCAATCTTATCCTTAAGCCCGCTCTGGGCAGAGGTCAGCTCCTCCAGCCGGGCTGTCCATTTGCCGCTCTCTTCCTGGCTGCGGCTCATCCGCTTCTCCAGGCTCTCCTTCTGCTGATCCGCATAGCGGATTTCATTGCGCGCCTGAGCCATCAGGTTCATCAGCTCGAGCAGCGCGCTCTTCAGCTTCTCTTCCTTGCTCTGGCTGATGCCCCCGGCAACACCCTGCAGCCGGGATTCTTCATCAGCCAGCTGCAGACGCAGTTCCTCCAGCGCCTGCCGGGACTGCTTCAGCTTATGCTCAAGCTCCGCCAGCTCACGCTGCCGTCCCTCCGAACGCTCCCCTACAGAACCCAGGGTCTGCATCAGCTGTTCGCGGTTGTTCTCCAGGTTGCGGCGGCGTTCCTTGAGGAGCTCTCCGTAGCCTTCGCTCTTCTCGTTCGCTTCGCTGTAGTGCAGCAGCTGCTCCTGCAGCTTCTCCACTTCCTGCTCCAGGCTCCGCAGCTCGGCTCGGCCGCTCTCCAGCTTGGCGTCATGGGCGGAGACTACCGTTGACAGCTCAAGTTGTTCATTCTTCAGCAGCTCAAGCCGTGTATTGCCTTCCTGCCAGGCCGTATGTATGCCTTCAATCTGATGCACATACACCGAGATCTCGAGATGCTTCAGCTGCTCACGCAGTTCCTTGTAACGGATAGCCTTCTCAGACTGATCCTTCAGCGGCCCCACCTGATCCTCAAGCTCACTGATCAGGTCATGAATCCGCAGCAAATTCTGCTCGGTCTCGTCCAATTTGCGCCCGGCGTCTTTTTTGCGTGATTTATATTTAACAATCCCCGAAGCCTCTTCAAATATCCCCCTCCGGTCTTCAGAACGGGTACTGAGTATCTCTTCTATCCGGCCTTGTCCAATAATCGAATAAGCCTCGCGGCCGATCCCGGTATCCATAAACAGCTCTGTGATATCCTTCAGCCGGCAGGCTTGCTTATTGATTAAATATTCACTTTCTCCGCTGCGGTGCACACGGCGGGTAACCGTAACCTCGCTGAAATCCAGCGGCAGTACATGATCCTCATTATCCAGCGTAAGGGAGACCTCGCCGTAATTGACCGCTTTGCGGGCGTCACTTCCGGCAAAGATAATATCCTCCATTTTACCGCCGCGCAGTGATTTGGCACTCTGCTCGCCAAGCACCCAGCGTATGCCGTCGGAAATATTACTTTTGCCGCTTCCGTTCGGGCCGACTACGGCCGTAATTCCGCGCACAAATTCCATTTCCGTTTTGTCGGCAAATGATTTGAAGCCCGCTAATTCAATCCGTTTCAGAAACATAACTCGCCTATCACCTCTAACCCATTATACCATAGCGTTTCCTTGCCTAGAATCGTCAAACTCCAATCCGGGCACCCTGTTACATCCTTCATTTCGAAAAAGAGCAGCAAAAGTCTGACTTCCGCCTAAACGCCGGCATTCAGACCATTGCTGCTCTACTCCGCTTGCTCAGCTTTGCTGTTCAAGTCTACCTCAGGCACCGTCTTCCTTCAGACGCAATAACGCCGCTGCCGCTGCCTGCTGTTCCGCTTCCTTCTTGGAACGGCCGCTGCCGCTGCCCAGCGATCGGCTGGCCATGAACACTTCAGATACGAATTCGCGCTCGTGCGCCGGTCCGCGTTCTTCAATAATCCGATATTCCAGCGTACCCATGCCATGATGCTGTATCAGTTCCTGAAGCTCTGTTTTGAAATCGCTCATCTGCATTTGCAGCTTACCATCGGTTTCGACCAGCGGGAAAACGTGATTATCCAGAAACTTCCGGGCCGTTTCCAGTCCCTGATCGAGATAAAGCGCTCCCACGAAGGCTTCAAACACATCGGCCAGCAGAGCCGGGCGGGTACGCCCGCCCGTAAGTTCTTCCCCTTTACCCAGCAGCACAAACCGTCCGAAACCGAGCGTCTCGGCAAACCGGACCAGCGACGGCTCGCATACAATAGCGGCACGCAGCTTGGTCAGTTCCCCTTCAGGCCTGTCCGGGAGCAGATTGTACAAGTATTCGGACACCGTAAGCTCCAGCACAGCGTCACCCAGAAATTCCAGGCGCTCGTTGTCCTGATGCTGATTGAAACGGTGTTCGTTCACATAAGATGCATGGGTAAAAGCCTGCTTCAGAAGTACAGGATCGTGAAATTGGATTTGAAGTTGGCTTTGTAACTGCTTCAGGTCTCCTTTCACTGCACTGTCCCCCTACTTATTATATTTTTTGAGTATAACAGTCGCGTTATGGCCTCCGAATCCGAATGAATTCGACATCGCGATATTTAGATCCGCCTTGCGGGGCACATTCGGAACATAATCCAGATCACAATCCGGATCAGGGTTGTCCAAATTAATCGTAGGAGCAATTATGCCCTTCTGCAGCGAAAGACCGCAGATAATCGCTTCCACACCGCCGGCAGCGCCAAGCAAGTGGCCTGTCATTGATTTGGTGGAACTGATTGCTACCTTGTACGCGTGCTCACCCAGAGCTTTCTTGACAGCCGCGGTTTCCGACTTGTCGCCTACCGGTGTAGAGGTACCATGCGCATTGATGTAATCGATATCCTCCGGATTAATTCCGGCATCGCGGATCGCCATCTTCATGCAGCGTGCTGCACCGTCAGGATCAGGCTCCGTCATATGATGGGCATCGGCACTCAGGCCATAACCAATCACTTCGGCGTAAATCTTGGCTCCGCGTTTCTCTGCATGTTCCAGAGATTCGAGAATCAGGATTCCTGCGCCTTCACCCATAACAAAACCGTCACGGTCAACATCGAACGGGCGGCTTGCCTTCTGCGGCTCGTCATTGCGGGTGGACATGGCTCTCATTGCACAAAAGCCTGCCATACCTGTAGGTCGGATGGTTGCTTCTGCACCGCCGCAGATCATCGCATCCGCATCACCGCGCTGGATCAGGCGGAAGGATTCACCAATGGAATGGCTACCTGTGGCGCAAGCGGTTACCGTTGTTGTATTCGGCCCTTTGGCACCGAGATTGATCGACAGCTGGCCGGAGCCCATGTTGGCAATCATCATTGGAATGAAGAACGGGCTGACCCGTTTCGGGCCTTTTTCCAGCAGCAGATTGTGATTGTCTTCCCAAGTACCCAGACCGCCGATACCGGAGCCGACAGAAACGCCGATACGCTCAGCATCGATATCTTCACCAATCTTCAGTCCGCTGTCCTTCAGGGCTTCTTCGCCGGCAGCAACCGCAAATTGCACGAAACGGTCCATCTTGCGGGCTTCCTTACGGCCGAAACGTTCCTCAGCATTGAAATCCTTGACCGAAGCTGCGATTCGCGTAGTATATTCACTGACATCAAAAGCCTCAACAAGAGATACTCCGGATGTACCGCTCATCAGACTGTCCCAGAACGTTTCCAGATCCTTGCCCAGCGATGTCATCACTCCCATACCTGTAACAACCACTCTTTGACTCAAACGCGTTCACCCCATCTGTAGGCTGTATATACTTCTACAACATGTAAATGTATTCCGGCCAGAAGTCTATATAAACTGCAGTCGCCGCAAAATTAACCAATCTGCGGTTCTGTTATTTTCCCCATAAAGATGCTCATGCACCCTTTGCTGCTGCCCTTAAATCACCTTAAAATGAGGAGAAGTCCCGCCCTGGCAGGAACGGGACCCTCAATCATATGACTCTAGGTATGAGATTGTATGTACTTCACAACTTCACCCACGGTCGTAATACTCTCTGCATCTTCATCAGAGATTTCCATATCGAATTCATCTTCCAATTCCATAACCAATTCTACTACATCAAGAGAATCAGCACCTAAATCATCTTTGAAAGACGCTTCTAATGTTACCTCAGCTTCATCGGCACCTAAGCGGTCGATGACAATGCGTTTTACACGCTCCAATACATCGGACATCCGGTTCACCTCCTCTTTTGGTATTATACGAGATATGAAGTCAAAATACCATAGAGCACAAAAAACGCTTTCTGGCCGCCTCTGCTCTCTTCCCCCGTAATGATCTAACGCTGGCGTTACCTTACATGTACATTCCGCCATCCACATGAAGTGTCTGGCCTGTCATGTAGGCTGCCCCTTCCGAGGCCAGGAATACCGCCGTATTAGCAATGTCCTCCGCCCGCCCAAGCTTAGCAAGGGGAATCCCCTTAACCAGCTCACTGCGGACTTCATCGGACAGCTCACGGGTCATATCGGTATCGATGAACCCCGGCGCAATGCAGTTCACGGTAATTCCCCGTGAAGCCAGCTCGCGTGCCGCGGATTTCGTCATCCCGATAACCCCAGCTTTGGCAGCCGTATAGTTCACCTGACCGGGATTACCCGTCACACCCACGACAGAGGAAATATTGATGATCCGGCCGTAACGCTGTTTCATCATCGGACGTGTCGCTGCCTTCAGGCAATTGAACACACCCTTCAGGTTCGTCTCGATGACCTGGTCGAATTCTTCCTCTTTCATACGCATAATCAGATTATCCCGGGTAATGCCGGCATTATTCACAAGAATATCAATTTTCCCCCAAGTGTTAATAACCTCTTTCACGAGGTTCTCAGCCTGTTCGCTATTACCGACATTCCCTTGCAGAGCAATTCCTTCCGAGCCCAGCTCCTGTATCCGGGCTACAGTTTCCTCTGCCGCCTGAAGGCTGCCCGAGTAGTTCACGGCAACCTTCACGCCCTGCTCCGCCAGTGCCAGTGCAATTGCGCGGCCAATCCCCCGGGAACCGCCGGTAACAAGGGCGGTCTGACCTTTGAGTGCTGCAAACATTTCCAGTTGTCCCCCTTCAATAATCATGCCGCTATTCTCATGCCAAGCGGATTACCAGCCAGTCTGAGCGCTCTCGAGACTGTTGATATTCACGAGCTTAACATTCTTGTCAATTTTGCGGATCAGGCCTGCCAGCACGCTGCCGGAGCCGATCTCTACAAAAGTGTCCACGCCGTCTGCAATGAGCCATTCCACGCTGTCCTGCCAGAGTACAGGAGAGAATACCTGCGCTACCAGCAGATTACGAATCTCTTCCGGATCCGTAACCGGGGCAGCTGTGACATTGACGATTACCGGCATAAGAGGAGCATTAAAGGTTACTTTCTGCAGCTCTGCAGCCAGCTGTTCAGCGGCTTCCTTCATTAATGAAGAGTGGAACGGGCCGCTGACCTCCAGCGGAATTGCCCGTTTGCCGCCTGCTTCCTTAACACGCTGCACCACTTCATTCACGCCAGCCACGGTGCCGGAAACCACGATCTGTCCCGGGCAATTGACGTTAGCCAGCTCAACGGAATTGCCAGCCTCTGAAATACTGCGGCAAAGTTCCGAGAGGGCCGCACGGTCTGCGCCAAGTGTAGCAGCCATAGCCCCTTGTCCTCCTGGTACAGCTTCTTCCATGAATTGTCCGCGCAGACGTACCAGCCGCACTGCATCCTCATAAGAGAGGACCCCGGCGGCTACAAGAGCGCTGTATTCACCAAGACTGTGACCTGCTACATAATCAGGCGTTACCCCTAAATCCCGCAGTGCTTCCAGATAAGCCACACTGGCTGTAACCAATGCCGGCTGTGTATTGACAGTCTGTTTAAGCTCGCTCTCAGGTCCTTCAAATATAAGCTTGCTTAGCGGAAATCCAAGTACTTCGTCACCCTTTTCAAATACTGCACGGCTCTGCGGCAGGGCTTCATATACATCCTTACCCATACCAACTGCCTGTGCACCCTGACCGGGAAAGACAAATGCGATTTTACCCATGATGCTAAAAGCTCCCTCCCCGTTAACAGCGGCTCCTCCCGCCTTACGCCAGGATAGAACCGCTTCGTTCTGTTAGTAATGCCCTGTTCTTTACCAGATCAGTACGGAAGCTCCCCAGGTGAGTCCGCCGCCGAAGCCGACCATAAGCACAGTGTCGCCTTCCTTCATCCGGCCTTCCTCTGCTGCTTCCACAAGTGCCAGCGGAATGGATGCCGCTGAAGTATTCGCATATTTATCAACGTTGATGACACATTTCTCAGGCGGCAGATCCAGACGCTGCATCGCCGATTGAATAATCCGGATGTTGGCCTGGTGAGGCACGAACAAGTCGATATTCTCCTTGGTCAATCCCGCTTTGGTAAGCACACGTTCCGTAGCCGTGCCCATCACGCGCACTGCGAACTTAAATACTTCACGGCCGTTCATATAGATAAAATGCTTCTTGTCTTCTACCGTCTGCTGGGAAGCCGGCAGACGTGAACCGCCTGCTTCCATCTTGAGCAGGCTGCCGCCGGAACCTTCAGCGCCAAGATCGAAGGACTGGAAGCCGCGGCCTTCCGGAACTTCACCTACGATAACTGCGCCGGCACCATCACCGAACAGTACACAGGTGTTGCGGTCTGTATAATCCGTGATGCGCGACAATGTGTCCGCACCGATAACAAGCGCATTGTTATACATGCCGTTCTGGATAAAGCCGGTTGCCGTAGCCAGACTGTAGACGAACCCGGAGCAGGCTGCCGACAGGTCAAAGGCCGCAGCCCCCTTAGCGCCCAGCTTGTCCTGAAGAATACAGGCTGTGGATGGGAAAGTGCTGTCCGGTGTAACTGTGGCCACAATAATAAGATCAAGCTCTTCCGCCTTCATACCGGCGGATTCCAGTGCCTTCAGCGCTGCTTCATAAGCAAGATCGGATGTGGCTTGCTCCGGAGCGGCAATATGCCGTTCCCGGATTCCTGTACGGCTGACAATCCATTCATCGTTTGTGTCGACGATCTTCTCCAGATCGCTGTTGGTCAATATTCTTTCGGGTACATATTTACCTGTACCAATGATTCCTACCGGACGTAATTGTTTCATATCGTCACTCACTTCCCGCTAATTTCTCTGGATATACTGGCTACCAGATCCGCCTGCAGCGCAATCCGGGCCTGCCTTACCGCATTCTTCACCGCGTTGCCATCGGAGGAACCATGCCCCTTCACTACAAGACCGCTAAGACCGAGCAGCGGCGCTCCGCCGTGTTCCTTATAATCCATTTTACCCTTAAGACTTCTAAGCTCCGGCATCAGTATGGCTGCGCCCAGCTTAGTCTTAAGCGACTTGCTGAATTGCTCTTTGAGCAGAGCGAACATGGCCCCTGCCGTTCCTTCCAGCGTCTTCAGAAGGATATTGCCGGCAAACCCGTCACAGACCAGCACATCGCAGGCTCCGGTGAGCACATCCCGCGCCTCCACATTGCCGACAAAATGAATTCCTGTCAAAGCTTCAAGCAGCGGATAAGCTTCTTTGGTCAGCTCATTCCCCTTGCCCGGCTCAGTCCCTACATTCAGCAGGCCTACCCGGGGCTTCGCAATGCCATGGACCTTATTGCGGTATATGCTGCCCATCAGGGCATACTGGGCCAGATGCTGCGGCTTGGCATCCATATTGGCACCAAGGTCCAGGGCTAATACGCCGACATCATCCAGCGTCGGTATCATCGCCACCAGGGCAGGACGTTCTATACCCTGCATTCTTCCCACAACCAGCAGCCCCGTAGTCATAAGTGCTCCGGTATTGCCTGACGAGATCATGGCATCGGCTTCACCTTCGCGCACCATCCGTCCGGCGACTACCATGGACGAATCCTTTTTACGGCGGACCGCCTTCACCGGCTCCTCATCGGAACCGATCACATCCCCCGCATGACGCACCGTCACATTGGACGGCTTGTTCTTCAGCAGCGGCGCAAGTCTGGCTTCATCACCGACCAGCACGATCTGCGTATCACTCCACTCCGCAGCTGCAGCCAGGGCCCCTTCTACATTACACTCAGGAGCATTATCCCCGCCCATGGCATCAATGGCGATCAGCACTCCGGTTTCCCCCTTCGCTGTACTCTTCAATTGCAGAACGGTACACTACAAAATGGCCTTGAAATACCAGTTCTTCTCCAACATATGTAAACACGTCCACCTCAGCTTTGCCGTTCCGGCCCGCAAGCGAGCGTACCTGCGCTTTGGCGATACATTTCTCACCCAGCCGGACCATGCGCACGAACCGGATATCGGCTGAAGCGGTCAGGGCAATTTCATCATTGATAACAGCAACTGCCAGCGAATTCGCCTGGCCGAAGACATAGTGGCCGCGGGCAATCCCGTTTCTGGAGAAGACATGCTCTTCACGGATCTCAAAAATAGAAATCCCGCTCCGGTCCAGCTGCAAATCGACTATGTCACCAACCACTTCGTCGACAGGCAGCGAGCGGACCTGATCATAGGAGTGCTCTGCCATTTGCTTCATCCGTTCACGCAGCTCGGGAATCCCCAGCTCCATCCGGTCCAGCCGGATCGTCTGAATGCTCACCTTCAGCTGGCGGGTCAATTCCCGGTCCGTTACAAAAGGATTACCTTCAATGATTGAGAGCAGCTGCTGCTGCCGTTCTTTCTTGGACAACCGTTCGATGGCGACTCACCTCCTGGCACATGCCTCTAATGAAAAGCATCCGGCCGCAAGAGTGGCCGCTTGTAGTTATAACTCTCTGTTCTTAATTAACAATTAGAACCAGGTACTAATATGTAGTATAAAGCATGACGCCACAAAAATAAAGCTTTGACTTGAAAACCCGCGAAAACCCGCGGCGGGCTTGGGGAAACGGTGCAAGAATCTGAAGGAAACTATCATGTAAAGCATATAAATTCATATATCCCCAAAAAAATAGCACTTCACCGGCAGATGAAGTGCTACTCTTATATGCAAATTTGCAAACTATTGTTTGATGATCTCTCTTGCTTTGTAGGTTCCGCAAACTTTGCATACGTGGTGAGCCAGTTTCAGCTCTCCGCATTGTTCACATTTCACCATACCTGGAACTACCAGTTTAAAGTGAGTACGACGCTTGTCACGGCGTGTCTTGGACGTTCTGCGTTGTGGTACTGCCATGTTAATCAACCTCCTGATTTTGGTTTTGACCCGTTATAACCCGGGATTTGTTCTTAGTTATCTTGCTTGGTAAAGAATCCTTTCAACCCAGCGAGTCTTGGATCGATCACTGTGTTGTCGCAACTGCAGGTGCCTTCGTTCAAGTTCTGTCCGCATTTCTGACAAAGACCAAGACAGTCTGCCTTGCACAATACCGAATCCGGTAAGTGCAGTACGAAATTTTCTTCCACATAGGGGATAAGATCCACAATCTCATCCTTGATGTAAATGAGTTCCTCACCTTCATCTTCCGGAAGAATTGGCTGTTTAAGCCACTTGAAAGTCTCAGCGAAAGGAATGTTCAGCTTACTGTTAACCTCCGTGAGACAACGTGAACATAACATGTCCACTTCTCCACTCAGTGTTCCCACCACGTTCACACTATCGGTTCCCGCGGGCAGCGCTTTAAGGTCTACTGAGAGTGGTGCAACAGCAAGAATATCCTTGCGCCCTTTGACAACCTCACTGACATCCACAACATCGTGGAGGACCAGGGGCTCGTCGGCATTCGCTAATTTGCGAAAGTGAATGTTCATAGTTATCACTCCAAACAAACAAAATTTATTATACCTATTATTACCGGACTTTGTCAACCATTTTTCCTTTATATTGTTTCAGGGACAGAGACAATTTATGATATACATAAGTTAAATACAAGAAATCTGCAAAAAACGGGAAGGAATGAACCTGATTCCGGAACCCGAATCGTCAGATATCCCAGAATAGGGCGTGAAGCAAACGTGACAACTGTAGGCATTATAGCCGAATATAACCCTTTACATAACGGGCATGTTCACCATTTCAGCGAGGCCAAAAGAATCTCCGGAGCCGAAAGCTCCATCGTCATCATGAGCGGCCCGTTCACCCAGCGCGGCGAGCCGGCGGCGGTCAGCAAGCGCGCCCGCACCGAGATGGCGCTGCATATGGGCGCCGACCTCGTGATTGAGCTGCCGGTGGCGTATGCCGTCCAGCCGGCGGAATGGTTCGCCTTCGGAGCGGTATTCCTGCTGGAGGCGACCGGCGTCGTGGACAGCCTGTGCTTCGGCTCCGAAGCCGGCACTTTGGGCGCGCTGCTCCCCCTGGCGGGATTCCTGGCCGAGGAGAGCAGCGCGCTTAAGGACGAGATCCGCGCGCGCATGGCGCAGGGCGCGGGATTCCCCGCCGCATACAGCGCAGCTGCGGCGGCGGCCTGGAAGGCCTCTTTCATGGGAGAGGAGAAACCGGCAGATGCCGAAATTCTATTGCGGCAGCCCAACAACAGCCTCGGCCTGCACTACCTGATCGCGCTGCAGCGGCTCGGCAGCGCGATCAGGCCCTTCACCGTGCCGCGGACCGGCGCGGGCTTCCATGACCCGCTGCAGGGCGGGTCGTCCATTGCCAGTGCGACAGCAATCCGCAGGCTGCTGCAGGAAGGCGGCTCTCCGGCGGCATACATGCCGGAGTATAGCGTGTCCATCCTGGAGAGAGAGCATGCAGCGGGCCGGGGGCCGGTTATACTCGAGGACTTCCGGGCTCCGCTGCGCCACGTGCTCTCCACACACTCAGCAGCCGAGCTGCAGACGGTGCAGGATATGAATGAAGGGCTGGAGAACCGGATACTCCGCATCCTTCCCCAGCTCGGCAGGTTCACGGTCGCCGGTCTTCTGCAGGAGCTGAAGAGCAGACGCTACACCCATACACGGCTGCAGCGTCTTCTGCTTCATACTTTGCTGAATCACAGCAAAGAAGAAATGACCCCGGCCGCACTGGCCCAGGGTCCGGGTTATATCCGGGTTCTCGGCTTCCGGGAGAGCGGCCGCAGGCTGCTGAAGCAAATGAAGCAGCGCGCGGCACTTCCGGTAGTGACAAGCCCTGCGCGCTTCTCCCATCCCATGCTGGAGCGGGATCTGCAGGCGGCAGCTGTGTTCGCTGCTGCCTATGCCGATCCTGTACGAAATGATCTATACAGCGATTACCTGGAGCCGCCGGTCAGGATTTGATGACCGGCTGTTCTTCCATATATTTCAGCGCGTCTGACAGTGTCGATACCGGAATCAGCTTCATGTCGGTGCCGATCTGGTCAGCTTTCGCCTTGGCTTCTTCATAGTTTTTGACCGGAACAAAGAAGAATTCGGCACCTTTGCGGTCAGCAGCCACAATCTTATGCTTCACTCCGCCGATTGCCCCCACATTTCCCTCAGCATCTATTGTACCCGTACCTGCTACCCGGTGGCCCTTGGTCAAATCCCCCGGAGTGAGCCGGTTATAGATTTCCATGGTGAACATCAGTCCTGCGGAAGGTCCTCCTACATTCGTATCCACAAAACTGACGCCTTTCCCCTCTTCCTTAGGCTGTACCTTCTGAACGGCTCCGATAACAACCCCGAAGCCCGGCCGTCCGGCCGAGGTTTCTTTATCCTTAACCTCCACCAGCTTCACCTGCTCGGAAATTTCCTTGCCTCCACGCTGCAGGACTACCTCAACGGTATCGCCGATTTTGTATGCGGACAGCAAGGCGGACAGAGCCGCCGGATCGGCTGCGTGCTGTCCTTTTACACTGATAATCTTGTCGCCCGGCTTGAACTGGCCCTGATTGGTTGCATCCGGCACCGAGAACACGTACAAATAATCCACAATATCCTCATAGGGCACTTTGGCAGCATGATAAGCGGCCTGTACAGCATACGACTGTGAACTGTTCATATAAAAGACCTGCTCAGCCGCGTATTCCTGCTCCGTCTTATCCTGCAGGCGGGTCTCTTTCAGGACAACCTCTGCATTCGAGTTAAATACGGAGGCGACCAGAAGAGCCACATTGGCATAACTGGCGGATACGGTAGTCATCATGAACGTGCCCTGCTCCTCGGGATCAGCATTCTCCACCTTGATCATCGGGGCTACCTCGGAGGCGCTTCCCGGCTGATACACAATATACGGAGTATTCATAAAGACAGCAACATAGAGAATGACCACAAATGTAAATAAGTAGGCTGTGGCGCGGATACCCACACGGCGTTTCTGTTGCCTCAAGTCTCTTCCCCTTCTTTCCCGCGGCATGCAGCCCCGGCATTGGAATGTGCTGCCAGGAGCCGGGAGCTTCTCTCCGGCTGTGGCATGATGGTTGTCTCCCCTGCATAAATTGATAACAAGCTCTGCCCATGTCCTAAGCTATGAAGAGGTGATGCTACTAATGATTAACTTTACAATACGGCGGTTCTTCCGGGGTTCAGCTCCATTCCTATCAGGGGCGGCGGCGATCCTACTCGCTATAGCGATCGTCCTGGCACCGGAATCGTCATTCAAGGCTTCCCTTGCGGGACTGAAGCTCTGGTGGACCCTTGTCTTCCCGGCACTGCTGCCATTCCTGATCCTGTCAGAGATGCTGACCGCTTCAGGGTTCGTGCATGGCATCGGCGTCCTGTTGGAGCCGCTGATGAAACGCCTGTTCCGGCTTCCCGGAGCAGGCGGCTGGACGCTTGTGCTCGGAATCACCGCCGGCTTCCCGGCCGGAGCAGGAGCGGTGTTGCAGTTGCATAAGCAGGGGGACATCACGGACAAGGATGCCGGACGTCTGGCCTCCATGGTCCATTATGCCAGCCCGGTTACACTGCTTATTGTCGTCGGCACCGCTTTTCTGCACAGTCCGGCAGCCGGATATGCCCTGCTTGCCATTCACTGGCTGTCAGGCCTTGCCGCCGGATGGCTATCCGCTCTCTTCAGCGGAACGCGGAAGAGCAGCGGGGCCGCCGCCACTGTCAGCAGACTGCCCGGCAGCAGCCCGCACGCCAAAAAAGCATCCTTGCCCGGGCGAATCCATCAGGCGGCACTGGATGCCCGTGCCAGAGACGGACGGGGCTTCGGCAAGGTGCTCGGCGAATCTGTATCCGCCGCCGTCCAGAATCTGATGATCGTAGGCGGCTATATGATCATGTTCGCCGTAGTTATTAACATCATCACCAGGCTGCTGCCGCAGCTCCCGTCTCCGCTGGCTGCCGGAGTGTTTGAGATTCACCTCGGTGCCCATGCGTTAACCTCGGATTCTGCCAGCCCTGGAGGGTTCTTGTCCGGCAGTCTTCTCGGTCCCGCTTTTCTGTCAGCTCTGCTTGCCTGGAGCGGAATCTGCGCACAGCTTCAGGCGCTGACGGTGCTTAAACCGGCTAATGTCCGCTTTCTCCCGTTTGCTGCAGTCCGGTTATTGCATGGACTAACCGCCTTTGCACTAACCTTCCTGCTATGGAAGCCGCTCGTAAGTATCCGCGCCGCTGTACTTCCGGTCTTCACCGGTACCGGTTCAGGCAGTCCGGAACCCGGCTTGGGCACTGCAACCAGAATATGGAGCTTGTTCCCTCAGATCCTTAGTCTGCAGGGACTAATACTCCTGCTCCTGTTAAGCTTATCAGTGGCTCTAAAGCTTTTTACTTGGCGCCGCCATCCATCCGCTTGAACTTAAGCTTCATAGCCTGTTCCACTTCAGGCGTTACAAAATCCGAGACATTCCCGCCAAAGTGGGCAATTTCCTTAACCACACTTGAGCTAAGATAGGAATATCTCGGATTGGTCATCATAAATATCGTTTCCGCTTCGGGATCCAGATTATGATTAATGGATGCATTCTGCAGCTCATACTCAAAGTCCGTGACCGTACGGATTCCCCGGACAATCACCTGTGCATCCTTTTGCCGGACATAATTAACGAGCAGATCACGGAAGCTGTCGACCTCTACATTCGGGATGTCCGCTGTAGCCTGGCGCAGAAGCTCTGTGCGCTCCTCGACTGAAAATAACGGATTCTTACTTAAATTGTTCAGCACCGCCACAATCAGCCTGTCGAACTGTTTCGCTGCACGATGAATAATATCCATATGCCCCAGGGTTACCGGATCAAAGGTTCCGGGATAGATTGCCACACGCTCTTTTCTAATTTGCAGACTCATCATTAACCTCCTCGCCACTGACGGCAACTTCCTGCAGAGCAGCTTCATACTGATAGATTGAGATCGTAGTCTCCCCATATACGGATTGCCGTGTCCTGCTGAATCCCGGTATATTCTCCGGATATTCATAACCCGATTCATGCTCAAGCACAATTACGGCATCAGGCTTCAGCAGATTCTTGGCTGCCATCGTCATCATAAGCTCATCCCCGTGCTTCAGACGATACGGAGGGTCCAGAAATACAAGGTCAAACGCTCTCCCCCGCTTCTCCAGCGCAGCCAGTGCTCTTCCGGCATCATTGCGGTAGACTTCGGCCTGCGCCTCCACCTTGGCTGCCTTTAGATTCGCCCGCACAGTGTCGAGCGCCTTCTGCTCCATATCCACAAATACGGCTGCTTCCATCCCTCTGCTCAAGGCCTCAATCCCAAGCCCCCCGGTACCGGCATAGAGATCCAGCGCCGTTCCGCCTTCAAAATAAGGCCCGATCATACTGAATAAGGCTTCCTTCACTTTATCGGTTGTAGGCCGGGTGCCCTTGCCTGGAACACTCTTAAGCGGCCTGCCCTTTGCAGTGCCCGATATTACTCTCACCGATCATCCACCTGCTTTTATGTCTCTATTTATTATGCCGTTTCAGGGCATAAGTCCAAGCCTATAGTACCACAATTATTCCGTGAAATAAAAAGATTGTCCGACTTTGTCACAATGCGCAGTTCAGAAGTTTTGGAGAACGGATGTATAAAAGTCCGGCAACCGGGCCATCCTGTAACTATCGACATCGCAAAATGTCGTAGACAACCGCGGAGCAGGCTTACGTTTCCCCATAAGCTCTTCGTCCGGTTTCTCCTCTCCCATGAAAGAGGCTCCCGAAAGGGAGCCTCGATTTTTTGTGTGATGGGAAACCTATACGAAAAGAAAAGTCCGGCACCATGCAGTGCCGGACTAAGAAAATTTATTTAATTCTTTTAATGAGCGCCTCTTGCTCAATCGAGCGTGCCGAGAGGAGTTCGATAATCCGATGCTGATTCTCCAGAATGGACTCCATCCGGATTACCCGTTCATTGGTATCCAATACCGCACGTTTAATCAATTCCTGATCCTGCTTCAACTATTTGCACTTCTTGCTTCAAGCCGGTCTGTTCAGTCTCAATCCGTTCCAAGCGCTCATTCACAGGCTCTAATTCTTCACGAATGACGGATCTTAACAACTTTGCCAGATCATTATCCATGCGCCCGCTCCTTAAAACTTAATAAATAGATTGTACCAGAACCAAGCTTCTTATTCTACCTGCTCTGCTTCAAAATCCACTGCCCCATATCTTTAATCACCTGCTCATCGACCATACCCGGGACATTATATTCATCCGGTGTTCCTGCCCCCGCTCCTTCATAACCAACGAAGAAATGATTCAGGCCCGGATACAGCTCGAACTCTGCCAAGCTATTATTCTTCAGAACATCCTTCCAGAGCGGATAATCCACGTCCGCATAGACCTGGAAATCATCGCTTCCCTGCATAACAAGCACAGGTTTGGTCAGTTTCCGGCCCAGCTCGGCGGTACTGTGCTGATCCATTTCCTTAAAGTAATAGGCAGCTGCACCAAACACAGCCGGAGCTGCTTTGGCCTGCTCGTCTGTCAGTGCCGGCAGCGCCTTGGCTTTGGCCAGCTCCGCATTCACGCTGGAAGCGGCCTCTGCCTTAGCCGGGATAGCATCATCCAGCCTGGAGATCACTCTCATATTCTGGTCGTAGATAATCTCCCACAAGCTTCGCGGTGAGCCAGCAAGCAGGATTAACCCGGCGAAGTTACCGCCATCCGCATCGATTCTCGGGCCCAGCATCCCGCCCAGGCTGTGCCCGGCAAGATATACCTGCGCAGCATCCAGACGCTTGTCCTTCTTAAGCAGAGCTGCCGCTGCAATGGCATCTTCAACCGTTTCTTCCTTAACGGTAACCGATGCGGCAGCACTACCCATGAATTCCTGCGGATAGCTGTAGCCCCGCTTGTCATAACGCAGAACTGCAATTCCCTGCTCTGCAAGGCCATATGCGATGTCACGGAAGGGCTTGTACGCATATGCCGCTTCATTAAGATCAGAGATACCCGATCCGTGCACCAGTACTATAGAAGGCAAAGGCTTGCCGGTAGCTTTGGGGAGTGTCAGAATGCCCTTAAGCGGATGTGAGGTCCCTGCTCCTACTGTAACCGCTTCTTCGGTAACACCTGCCGGCAGAGCCAGCTCCGGCGCTGCTTGCGGATCTTCGTACGGAGCAAACCATAGTCCCTGAATCTGGCCACTGCTGTTAACTGTAAGCGTCACCGTGAGCTTTCTATGTGCAAATACAGCGGTACCGGACAGAGAATACCGCCCATTGTCACGGCTGCTTTTCAGTGAACCGACCTTACCATACTCTCCATAAGCAGCAGTAAATCCCTCCCAGACCTGCTGAAGTTTGAGACTCGACAAGTTATTCCGCACCTCTGTACTGAAGAACCGGTCTGATAATGCTTCATACTGGCCGGAGGCAAGCAGCTTCATTACTGACTCGGTATAATTCTGCGGTGTGCTTACTTCTGCCTGGGCGGAGCCCGGACCGGGCTTGGTGATATAGCCGATCTCATCCAGCAGCGGCAACGGCACATAGATACGATTGTTCTTCAGAACAGCTGCACCTTCAATGGTAAGTGTATCCTTTCCATTTAGGATAAACTGACCGCCTCCCAGCTTCATCAAGAGCTCTATACCGCTGAGCTTGATTTGCAGACTGGAGCTCTCTTTTATGTAAGCCGTCTGAAACCCCAAAGCTTCCCCCGCCTTACGGACAGGCACCATGATCATTGTACCCTCCAGATATGGCGCCTCGGCTGCAGGGAACTTCAATACTTCACCGTTCACACTCAGAGTTACTTTGTTATCCGCTGCCTGCGCTACCCGCGGTGTGACAAAGCCCGCAGATAACAGCAGAGAGCAGGCCAGCATGGACAACAAGAATCGTCTTGGTCTTCTCATTGATTACAACTCCCTTCAATAATCACATCCTTTTGTTTATACGGGGCGTTTGGCAGATAGTTACATAATTCACAAACTTATTTTCCGCCATTCAAGTCCTGTGATAAGCGCACCATATCCCTGCAATGTATGCCATTTTCATATATGATCTCCGCGTAGTGTCTGGTGAAAAAATCAAAATCTATGCCAACGATCCGAAAGCCGCATTTTTGATATAACGCCAGCTGCCCCACACTTGAATTCCCCGTCCCCAGTTCAATAGTTGTATAGCCCGTTTGCTTCGCCGTCTCAATAGCCTGCTGCACCAGCATCTTGCCGATCCCTTTGCCCTGATGCTCTTCAGCAACCGCCACATTCACCAGCTCGGCTGTATCCGGCCGGGTAGGCAGCAGCACATACACACCCAATACCTCCTCATCCTGGACAGCAATATAGCAGTCTCCACTAGTGAGGTAGTTCTTCACCAATGATACGGACGGATCGGCGGACAGCAGCAAATCCATCGGCGGCAATTCGCCGGGCAGCAATTTCCTGATATCCATACATGCCTCCTTGTTCTGAAACATCAAATCCTGTATCTCAACCAGCGTAAATTCAAATTCTGCCCGATTCTTTCAATAAAATAAAATCATGGCCGCGCCGGGTCATCTTCATTCCGGCAGTCCGGACGGTTACAGTGCCATTGCCAGCTCTCAGGAAGCTCACATTCTCCACCATCCGGCTGTCCACAAGCTCCTCCATAATATCGGCATACGCCCCGGCCTCCAGCCCCATTTCATCCTGACCGACCGGCTTGTCCAGTTCAATCCGCTTAAGTATGGCATAGACCAATTCCTTCTCTTCCATGAAGCACCTCTTTCATAACTGCACTGATTGCCATGAAGACAATGACTACTATTATCGCATATTTCTGCCAGACATAGCTAATCAGAAAAAAAGCGCAGTCCCAAGGCCTTAGCCCCGGACTGCGCTGCCTTACGTTAAGTTCTAGTAGAAGCAGGCACTCAGAATAATGACCAGCAGGATATAAAGTACCAGAATCGCACCGGTTGAAGTCCAAGGACTTACCGGAACCACATTAACGCCGCCTACATTACCACCGTATCCGCAATCTGCACCCATGAGATTACCTCCTTCAAAATGATGACTACAGAACAGAATATGAGCAGAATGCCTTAACAGATTGGGCGAAACGGTCAAAATTTGGGGGTATGTACAAGGGCATCCTGCCCGCCCGGTCAACCGAACCGGACAGGATGCATGAATCTGTAGATTAATCGGAAACCAGAATTCCGTCAAAGCTCTCAGGACCTACACGGACCGTACCGAGAAGGTTAGAGGTGATGAATGCAGTATAAGTCAGTTGCGGAGTAATCGGCGGAATGAAGTCATCCGCAGAGAACGTAATAACCTGTGGAGCCAACACACTAAGGCTGAAAGTTGAGGTGGCAGAATACACAAGCGGATCCGTGGGCAAAGTTCCTCTTACAATACTAATAGTGACACCAACCAGTGCAAGCGGAAGCGACACAGATACCGTACCTTTAAGAATTACACGCGGATTCGTCGTTACACCTTGAGTGATAAGACCAATCTGCCCAAATAGCTGGGGAGCATTGATAACCAGAATCGGTATTGCAATAGAGTTGGCAGTACTGGCATTCTGCGAAGTTCTTCCATCAACATAAGTTCCCATATCAAGCACCTCCTTTCTTCATATACAGTGTATTAACAAGTCCCCGGGAATGCTTGGATATATCGCCAATGCACATCTCCCCATATCAAGAGCAGCCTGCTTAGTCTTCCTTGGTAGTCCCACCACGCTTGTTAAACGCCAGTTCAAACAATCCTGTCGCCGACAATCCCGCAAGCCCGCCTGCCCATAAACGCAGAATAAGGTTCATGTCTGTAAAAGGATAGGCTACAGCTCCGACCAGCAGACCAATACCCAGTCCCACTGCGGGAACAACGTTGCGCGGAAGATTCACACTGTTCTTCACCAGTTGAACCAGTGCCATCACAAAGACGGCCAACAGCGAAGCAAACGCCAGCACATTGTTAAGCGCATCGTTGTACATAAGTTCTACACCTCCTTCCTGGTAACCAGCAGTCCGGCCCTGTTCAGCACCGTCAATATCCGGTAGAAATCATAGCTTCCTCCCGTAGGGGTATCGAGTAATCCCGCTGCCACCGCTGCCTGAACCGCCGGCTCTGCCCAGGCAGGTATACTGACTGCAGCACGGCCTTCTATTGCGGTAACCCTTTCTGCTACTCCTTTAATTGCCTGTCCCTGTTCCAGAACACCTGTTTTGAGTGTATCCCGGCTCACTGTAAGTCCTGCCAGCAATACCCGCATCTCCTGAAGCTCCGTTTCCAGAGTCGCAAGCCTTTGTTTATCTTCAGCCGACATCTCCTCATCCTCCTTCAGCTCATCGTATTGATACAAGTTATAAGCATCCATAATCTGAATCAGCTTTGACGCGTAGTTCGGATCGGTCGCATACCCTGCAGCGGCAATCTCCCTGGCAGCCGTTCTGCCGTCCGCTCCAATCACCTTGCTGTATAAGTCCCGGTTCCAGGATACGCCCTGGGCAATCAGCGCAGAATGGTCGGCCACAGACTCACCCCAGTTATTGTAGGCTCTGAAAAGCGCAGATACCTGCACAGCTTGGCCGTTCCTATATTCCGTAGTCCGGATTGATAAGCTTCCGGCGGGTCCGCTGCCTTTGATGCCAAACAGATTACTAGCCTTCACGGTCAGGCTGCTGTTCCCCCAGCCGGATTCCAGCGCGGCCTGGGCAATTGTCAGGGAAGCCGCAATATGACTGCGCTGCATATCAGCCAAGGCAAAGGAGACCATTCGGGAGATAAACTCAGAATCCGTCATTTCATCACATCCCTTCCTACTATATTAAATGCTCGTTCAGTTAAGCTGCCTGTGCTTATCCCTGTTACTCCAGGGTCATTTATGCAAAAAGCGCCGGAGCTCCCGCTCCGGCGCTTCTTTAAGTTATTCGTCCGGTTAGCTTCAGCTAAAATACGCTGAGGATAATAACCAGCAAGATAAACAGTACCAAAATGGTAGCAGCAGACGTTCCAATACAGCCATAGCCGTAACCAGCCACATTCTCTCCCATTACAATTCCTCCCTCAGCCTGTGCCGTCATTATGTCTTTCCTTAGCATCATATGCCTGAGGTCCTGAAAAAACTGGGCTGATGCACAATATGGTAATTATAAGCAAAAAAAGTATTGTGAAATCTTCCATCGTAGCGTAAACTAGTAATAATTAACTATATCGGAGGGACTAATTTACTATGCCTTCATATTATTTTAAGGAATTCTGGACACCGCTGAGTTGGGTAGGTATTAAGTTTTTCCGGGATGACGAAGGATTTCTATGGGTTAAATGGTGGTCTAAGCCACGCAAGAGATTACGCTGACTTCGTTAGATACATATCTGCATATAGTTCTCTATAACCAGAATGCCAAATAACCTCTCTCTGTCATTTGACGGAGAAAGGTTATTTGCTGTGATGAATATGCGTTGGAGAACTTAAGAAGCCGCCTCAAAAGTAATCCGGTTCTTTCCGCTCCGCTTGGAAATGTATAATGCTTCATCCGCCAGCCGCAGGGTTTCAACAGTGTCGCTGCCCCCGTCCGGTGTCCATACTGCCGCGCCTACACTACAGCCGACATGCAGATTCTCGCCTCTGATCACAATGGGCAGATTGATTTTACTGATAATCCGTGAAGCCACAATTTCTGCCTCCTTCATAGGTTTGCCGGCAGAAGTATTAAGAATAATAACGAACTCATCCCCGCCCAGCCGGGCTACGATTTCATTATCACGTGTACAGTCCATCAGTCTGAAGGCTACCTCCTGCAGCAAGGCGTCGCCGATTGCATGGCCGAAGGTATCATTTACTTTTTTGAAGCCGTCCAGATCAAGGTATAAGAAACTAAGCGTTGTGCGGTTCTGCTTGGCTTTGCTGACCGCATGGGCCAGAAATTCATCCAGCGCTGCCCGGTTGGGCAAGCCCGTAAGCTTGTCATGCAGCGCCATGTCCGACATGTAGCTCAGCTTGTTCTCTGTCTTGGTCAGATTATTCACCAGGTTGCGCAGTGACGCAGATAGAATCGCCACATCCTTGAACCGGGTCGAGGATGGAATCTCCACATCAGCACCGGAGCTGAGCAGATCGGCTGTACGGGTAATGTTCCTCAGCGGACGGCTGATCCATCCGGCCAGCAGCCAGCCGATAACCGCGAAGACAGCTGCGGTAACCAGTCCGCTGATCAGAATAAAGCGCTCAAGCTGATGCACCGAGGCAAAGGCAATATCCGCTGGCTGGCGGATAATGACCGACCAGCCCAGCCCGGGATAATTCAGATAGCCGTCCCCGTAGGCATAGCCGGTCAGATAGGAGTCCTGATTCCGCTCCTGTTCAATAATCCATGAACTATTACCGCTGCGGGCTTTCTGCAGCACTTCATTCGGCATTCTTTTGCCGACGAGTGCCTCGGGACCGAGAAGGATCGTGTCATCTTTCCTGCTGACTACAAACACTTGCACGCCCTTCAGGCGCTCCTTGAGCGGAGTCACAATGGAAGCCTCGACTTCACGCGACCACTCCCAGCTGAGGTGTGCAGCCAGTACACCGCTTGTCCGGCCTTGCTTGTCAGTAACCGGCACACTCACATCCACAAACTGCAAGGCTTCGCCGGTAGGATTGGGAAGCAGCTTGGAGAGCAGCACCGCATCATGTACATCACCGGTGAAGGTCCCCTTCAGGCCTTCCTGAAACACCGGCCGCTGGCTAATATTCGTACCCTGGAGTATATGATCTGTGGAAGAAAGGACATTCCCTTTATTATCGAGGAAACCCACCCAGGTGAACACCGGCAGACTCTTCTTCAGCTGATCGAGCAATCCGCTGACCTCTGAGGAGTCAACCGGCTCCTGAAATGCATTAAGCTTGCTTAATACCTCCACTTCTCCGGAACGCGACCACATGAAATGATCAAGCTTCTCAGACATTTGGTAGGCTTCTTCCGCCAGAGAGCTGCCAATGCTGACCTCTACGGACTGTGTAGACCGGTTGCCGATAACATAGCTGAGCAATGCCGTTAACAGGATGATAATGACCGCAAAAGCCGTTGAAAATAACGTACGCAAATTTAAAGACATTCACATTCTCCTCTTCGGAAGACCTTTTCATAGCACCGACCGCCGAGGTTGCCTGGTAGCTCACTCTATGTCGAAAAGGGTCGATAATTATTTATCGGAAGGAATAAGCGGAAATATAATACAGCTTCCGGCAGACTTGCGGATTTCCTTAATTTAGCTCATAGGTTGTATCAATATTGTGCTGAGTTTCGCGGATGATAGTGTTTACATTTTGGCATTATAGTATAATCTGCCCTGTAGCACATGCCACCTTAAGGAGTGATTGATGATGACAGAACAATTTGAGATGTATGATGATCCGTTCAAGATGCTTATTCTGCTGGCAACGCTTATATCGGAGAAACAGGGGACCGAACTGAAATTTGAGCATGTTCCTTCTTATGAGAATGAGGTTTTTGCCATTGAACACCAGAGATTCCTCTACAAAAAAGACGGCACGGAAATTACCTGGTTTGAGTTCCTGGGCAGAGATATCGCCTCTTCCAGCGATCTGACCCGTTCCCAGTACAACAAAATGTTCGTAAACTGCATGGCTTCACTCTATAGCCTCTAATTCTTCTCTAAGTTACATAAAGGCAGCTCCAACAAACACTGCAGCCCTGCCGTCCCGTTCCGGGGCGGCAGTTCGTTTATTGCTCACTTAACCAGGTATATAGTGAACAGTCGGCCAGACCCTCCGCTTATCCCACCTTGGCTCCCATCGAGCGGGCCAGCAGCACAGCCTGCTCCACATCCAGCCGTACCCCTTTAAGATCAAGACTCTTCAGGTCAATCCCCTCCAGCTTGGCACCCTGCAGATCCGCTCCTGCAAGCTGGCACTGCGCAAGCTGTACACGGCTTAAGTCGGCACCGCGCAGATCCGCTTTTTGCAAATTGCAGCCCTGCATATCCGCTTCGGCGAACCGGATGCCCCGCAGATCCTGCCTGCTGAGATTCAGATGTCGCAGATTCGTATAAGCCCAGTCCCCTCCGGTGAGAGTAATCCCATCCATATAGGCATTCGCGAAATCGGAACCAATCATCTTACAATTCTCGAACTTCGACACAAACAGATTCGCCCCGGTAAACTTGCAATTGGTAAAAGCCCCGTCTCTATGCAGTGAAGCATTCAGCAGTGCACCGGTAAAATCACAATTCACAAACCGGCAGCCGCTGGAGGTCATTTCTTCCATGGAAGCCCCTCTGAACGAGCAGTGTTCAAAGGTGCAACCGTTCATCTCTCCATCCTGCATATTGGCATAGTCAAAATTTTGATTCTGAAAAGTTTCATTGTGGTACTGATACATAATGTTTTGACCCCTCTTCTTATGGGTATTGAATCTAAAGTTTTGAATACCGGATTATAATTTATTTTTAAATATACTACTTTAGGAGATTGTCCAAGTGTAGCCGTTTCGATATAATAGCAAATAAACTCGCGGAGGTAAATGATGGATGACTCCAGCAGAAAAGAACCGTTCCGTTATGTTATGAACCAGCCCATCGATTGCTGGCTTGAAATCCCGGCCAGTAATAACGGGCCCGGAGCCGGAAAATTGACGGAAGGCATCCTGCTAGACCTTAGCCGTTCCGGCTGTAAGGTACGTACTTCTCTGAACCTCCGTTTCACTGCAGGCGATACGAAGCTGATTATACATTTCCAGCTGGCGGAAGAGAAGCTTCAGTATGAAGGAAGTGTCCGCTGGGGCTGGATGTTCGGCCTTGGACAATTCCAGTACGGGGTAAGACTTGATCTGCAGGAAGCCGAGGAAGAACAGCTGCTGCGGGAGCTGGAGATCTGGACCCACGGCAGAAGGGCTCAAGGATTGTAGCTGTAATTTGCACAAAAACGAAAGCAAGGCTGACATCGTCAGCCTTGCTTTCTCGTTGATTAGACATATTCGCAGGGCAGCTCCCTATGCGATCAAACTTCAATTCTTTTTTTCACCATTACAACCATTGAATAGATCAGTATAATAGCAACTACAAATTCGAACAGAAGCGGCCATTGATTCGTAGAGAGGTATCTGATCGTTACTCCGCTGTCTGGCCGCAGATTATTCTCGTAAATCTCAAAATTAAAGGTATTGTCCAGACCAATGAAATAGCTGTCGAACATAAACTTTTCAAGATAGGCTATACCATTCTGCAGAAGTGTGAGGATCACAATCCCTATCCATACTCTCCCCTTGAAGCGAAAGCTTAATGCTACAGTAATAGAGAACATAACCATAATCATCATGAAACCAACTGACCACATAAACTGCAATAAACATCTTAAGCCAACTGACACTATATTATCCGGCAGGAAATCCAGCGGGTAGATCAGCTGGTAAATGCCAAAATGCACCAGACCGAGAGCAATCACCGTCAAGATTAGCAGTAGCGCAAACAGCAACGGTGACATGACCGTCTGCAGGGCAGTAACCGGGATAAGCCGCCGCTGGTAAGACTTCAGATTCCGGAAATAACTGAATACAGCTATAAATACAAGCGCCAATGTAAGTATAAAGTAGATAACCAGATTCAGCGAAATTAGTTGTTCATTGACCTTAGTGCTGGATATCCAAATCGCAGGCTGAACCAGCAGAGCAATAACAATAAAGACGAGGATCCGTTCCCTTCTGCGTCTCAGGTCATATTTTAACAGCTTCAGCATTCGGCAAACACCTCTCTGAACAGCTCATCTATACTTTTTCCGCGCTCGAGTCTGAGCTCTTCCACTTCGCGCTGGAGAACGATCTCCCCGTTTTTCAAGAAAATAACCTCGTCAAAAATCCGTTCGATATCGTTCACCAGGTGTGTAGAGATCAGAATACTGCTGTCTTCCTCATAGAACTCCATCAGCGCATTGAGAATTTTGGTCCGTGCTACAGGGTCGACACCGCCGATTGGCTCATCCAGCATGTAGAGTCTGGCCCGGCGCGACAGCGCAAGGGTGAGCTGGAGACGTTCGTTCATCCCTTTGGATAACGTCCGGACCTTATCCTGTACTCTGAGATTCATGAAATCGAGCATCCGCTGTGCTTTGGCCTGATCGAAGTCCGGGTAGAAATCCCGCTGGAACTTCAACGCATCCCCCACATTCATCCAAGACTCCGTAACGGGAACATCAGGCATGAAGGATACAAGCTTCCGGCTCTCCACCCCAATGGGAACACCGAGGACTGAAATCCGGCCTGAGCCCGGCTGTGCCAATCCTGCGATCAGCTTCATGAGGGTGCTTTTGCCGCTGCCGTTGCTGCCGAGCAGTCCGGTAATTCTGCCTGCGCCCAGTGTAAAGGAGACATTGCCCAGCGCTTGTTTGGAGCCGAACTTCTTGGTCACGCCCTGTACTTCAAGTAACTCATCCACTCTTGGTAATCCCCCTATTCTTGGCCACGCTGATGTATATTCTCCGCTACGGCCGCCAGAATATCTTCACCCTGGAAGCCGAGCTCCTGCATGCCGCGGATAAAACGGTCCAGCACATCCTGTGCCATTTCCTTCTTGATGGTCAGAATCGTCTCTTCTCTTCCGGTAACATATCTGCCCATGCCGCGGCGGGTCTCCACGATTGTCTCACGCTCCAGTTCCTGAAAGGTTCTTTGTACCGTATTCGGATTAATCTGCAGTTCTGCGGCCAATTCACGTACTGAGGGGATTTTGTCACCGGGCTTCAGCTTGCCTGTGATGATCTCCCCTTTGATGTAATTCATGATCTGAAGATAAATCGGCTGGTTGTTATCAAATTCGATAACCATCAAGCAACATCCCTGCGTCTGAAGACCGCAAATCCCGCGAGCAGGAACAACGCCATATATATGCACAGCAGCACAATGGAGAAGTTCAACGTCATTCCCGGCATCGGCGCACCGCCATCTTTATAAGCTGCGAGATTGAGGTTCGGGAAAAGGAAGTATTTATAGAAATCACGGTAGATGATGATTTTATCTATGGTAGTGGCAAAGATAGTCGCACCGATCGTTACTCCTGTTGATCGGGTCAGTATTCCAAGCATAAATCCGATCGTGGCATACACGATGCAGTATACGGATGAGTACAACAGTGAGGTAAGGATATCGCTGAGTCCTGAATCCCCTCCGCTGAGTCCAAAGAAGATCATTCCTGAGACAAACAGCGCGATTGTCGCAATCAGCAGCATACTCAATGAATAGAGCAGTACGGTTACATATTTAGAGGCCAGTATCGCAGTCCGGCTGCGGGCCCGGATCAGCAGAAACTTGATGGTCCCCTGGCTGTATTCTTTGGACACTATCCCAGCTATCCCTACAATGACGAGGATCACCAGCACCTGGCCGATTCCTGTAGGCAGCAGTGAGTCTGCTGTGAATTCCGCCGCGGAGGCATACGTATCCGCCCCTGCCACCGTGTGCACAATATAACCTATCACAAATACCATCAGCACCAGAAGGGCATATGGAACAGTAAAGCTGCGTTTCTTCGATATTTTGAGCCATTCATTCAGTACGAGCTGATTAAATTTACGCAATGCGGTTACCCCCTGTCCATTTCAGGAAATCATCTTCCAGGCTCTGTTTATTCTCGGTAATCCGGTATACCCCAACCTTGGCTTCACTGAGTGCAGCCACAAGCTCCGGAACATTCCTGTCGGGCAGGCTTACATGCAGCTCGGAGTGAGCTTCATCTGTCCCGGTAACCTCCACACCCTGCAATGCTTCGGCAACAGTACGCGCGTTCCCGGCATTATCCACCCGGATGGTAAGGGCTACTTCACTGCGCGCTTCCGGCGCCTCAGCAAGCTGCGTAACCGTTACAAGCTTCCCGTTCTGAATTACAACCGCGCGGTGGCAGATCTGTTCAATCTCGGCCAGCATATGGCTGGAGATCAGTATTGCAATGCCCTCCACCTCGGCAATCGTGCGCATATAATCGCGCATTTCCCGGATTCCGGCGGGGTCCAGCCCGTTGGTCGGTTCATCCAGAATGAGCAGCTTCGGCGAATGCAGCAGGGCCTGGGCGATGCCAAGACGCTGGCGCATACCCAGCGAATACGCTTTTACCTTCTTATCCATCGCTTCCTGCAGTCCAACCAGCGCCACAACTTCATCAATCCGCGATTCTCCGGCCCCGTCACTCATCCGCAGATACTGCTTCAGATTGTCATAACCGGTCATATGGGGATAAAACTCCGGGTTCTCGATGATCGCTCCGATCTGCGAGATGGCCCGCTTGAAATCCTTGCGTATGCTGTGCCCATGAATAAGGACATCTCCTCCGCTCATTCGGATAAGTCCGGTCATCATGCGGATGGTGGTCGTTTTACCCGCCCCGTTCGGACCCAGCAGTCCGATAATCTCCCCTCTGCGGATATCGAAGCTAAGGTTATCTACTATTGCCTTCCCTTTTATCACCTTGCTGACGCCTTGCATTTCCAATACGGTTTCTTCCTTCATGGGACCTGACAGCCCTTGATTACGAGTGGACGAATTCATGACAGCCTCCTAATGTAGTACGGGATTGTTAATGTTTCCAAGTGCGCATTTGAATTATCGTGTCGGTGTGTTAGTTAAATAGTACACTAGACATTTCAATCTGTAAAGCCCGTTTGTGAATTTTTTCCTTATCCTCTCCGGAAACAGGCTATTCATGCGGGGGGTTTAACCATACCAGTCTTCCAAAGCAATCATAAAATAGTATTGCAACTGACAGTATCGTACTGCATTTGCCATTCCAGCTTCGAGGAGGAGTTCGCATGGACAAAGAGGTTCATATCTCACAGACTTATCCACGGCTGACCGTGTACAGCGAAGAAAATTACCGGGGAAGAAGCAGAATTTACAGGGGCAATCTGGGTATCCGTAATACAGACAATATTCTGGACGGAATCGAAAGTCTCCGTTTCTTCTCCACCAGCAGCAATGCTACGCTCGTCCTGTTCAGCAGAACCCGGTTCAGAGGCAGCTTCCGTGTGCTTCGCGGGAACCACAGCATCCGTGATCTGGATGACTTTATCTCCGGCAACGATGTAGAGTCGATTATCTCAACTAACCAAAGGCTGACCCTGGCACAAATCCGCAGCATCCGCAGCAGCGGAAATCTGCCTTCGGGTTACCGGCTGATCTAGTAGCATCCGCAAGACAAATAGGGCACCCTCCGGTATCACCCAGCTGGAGTGCGCCCTATTTGGTTGTTCAAGGCTGTCAGCCGGACTGTTATTAACATTCAAACTGTACGGCATCACTATTAGGTAAGAGACAAATTCAAGGGCGGCAGGCAGTAAAGAAAAATATCCGCGGACTGAACAATATGATATGTTAGAAATGTCAATAGTATCCGGCAACGCTTGAGGAGGATTAGGATAAGCATGCTCAATCTAGAAATATATCCACCTGAATTAAGCGGATTGGTTCTATCCGCCATTGGCCCCTTTCAAGTCATAGCTAATTTAAGATTAAATAGCGTAAGGACAGGAGTCTGGAAGCTTAGTTCAGACACCGGCAACAAATGTTATTACTTAAAAACCTATACCAGAAAACAAAGATGGCATCCGGAAGTTTTTGCTTATACTCATTGGACAGGTTACTTGAAGCCGTATGTACCAGAGCTGATCAGTTCCTTTGAGGGCTATGAATGGCAAGCGATATTGATAACTTCGATTAATGGAACAATCCTGAGAGAAGCGGAACTAAGTTCCGCAGCTAATGAAGCTGCTTACCTTAAGGCTGGTGAACTTACAAGAGTCTTACATCATTCAGAGAATGGCCGTTGGTTTGGCCGCCCCGATAAGAATGGAAATCCAATTGAGTTATACCATAATGCAGACCCGGTTCAATATGTATCCAATTCAATTATTGATATTTGTAAGCGCTGTACTCAGGAAGGGTTGTTGCAATCTTCAGAGATCGAGTTAACCCATTGGGCTCTTCAGAACACTCAAATTTTTGAGCCTGCTAAACCAGTCCCCATAAGCTGGGATTCTACACCAGGGAATTGGCTGGTTGATAACAACGGTATTTTCACCGGAATGATTGATTTTGAAAATATGTTATGGGGTATTGATGTGGATAACTTCTCCATTCTATTCGGGCGGTATTTCAAAGATAATAAACGTGCTATGAAAGCATATTTTGAAGGCTATGGAGCCGAGATACTTAAGGAGAGGAATATAGAAGTGCAAATCTGCTGCATTAAGATGGCAATTGGCGATATATATTGGGGCACCCTCAACAAACAGCCGAACGTCATCCATTATGGCAGGGAGCTTTTACATAGAATTTATGATAATAATTTATTATAAGATTGAACGCAGCCATAAAGACCCGTAAGAAGCTCTCTCAGCTTAGTGTCTTTCTTACAGGTCTTATTTTTTATGCGCTCGCTTATAAGCAAATAGAATTCCAGCTACAGCTTCCCGCCCGACATCTGAAGCACCTCTGCCGCGAGCACAGGTATCTGCTCCTGCAGCACATTCACTTCATCAATGCCTTTCCAGTAACGGGTGACAAAATGAAGAAAGACGTCGACCTTACGCAGCAGGATCAGCGTCGGAATCGCTGTGAATTCTTCTGCAGTAAGCATGATCTTGCGGCTGAAGCCCCGCCAGAAATCACGGATAATCCGCTCTTCCTCTTCATGGCACAGCATTCCGGACAAGATGACCGCAGCCTCCATGGCCCGTACATCCCAGGTACAGAACTCAAAATCAAGCAGCGCCGTCACCTGCGCAGCATCCTCCGTATCAACCAGCAGGTTAGAGGCATTAAGATCGCCATGCACCAGCTGGTGGGGTAACTCCTCCAGTTGCTCCAGTGAGTCTGCCACACCTTCATAAGCCTCAACCAGCACTTTCAGTTCGGGCAGCAAACCCTGGAGAGGTTCAGGCGGATTCAACAACAGGTCGCGGAGCGCTTCCCGGGTGCACAGCGGGTACGAACGCCCCAGCTCATAGTAGGGCCTGTATACAGGAGGGGTCTCCGGCTTCACATCAGCAAGCACAGCAGATAATGTCCCGGCTGCCTCACCGAACGACTCATAGAAGCCGGAATCCTGTTCAGCGGGAGATTCACCATCAATATAGCCGAACAGGCAAGCGAACTTTCCTTCCCCCTCTTCAAGCTGGACCATCGTTTCCCCTGTGGAGGTAAGAATGGGAACGGGGGTTTTAAACGGCAAATCCAGTATAGCCAGCTTCTGCAGCACGGCATGCTCGAACTCTATTTTATTCCGCTCCCTATGTGTATCATAGATTCTTAGTACAGCGCGGCGGGCGTCCTTGTCCACGAAGTAGGTGGTGTTATTCCAGCCTCCGCTCCGCTTCCTTAACGTTCCATTCCACTCCGGCCAGGCCTGGCTTACAATGTTATTCATAGGCTTGTGCCCCTTTCTCTTTTTTTGTGCTGATATGTAACGAATCTTCCGCAGTCGGGTCTTATCTATGTAAGATGGTGAACCGAGGAAATTACGCAAGAAACGTTTGTCAAAGCAGTGAAAAATATTAACCAGTTCAAAGGCAATTGTAAAATCAGTGTCTGGCTCTGTCAAATCGCTAAAAATACCTACTTCACTTATATGGAGAAGGAAAAACGCCGGGATCCCGCTGAGCCACAGGAAAAGCTGCAGGTAATTAAATCGCGAAAATTCGCAGAGCTCGGGCTTGGCAACAGATATGACACCATAGATCTCGAATTATTAAACGCTAACCGGACCAACCCCTCCACTCAAATCAAAGCCATCTATTATGGCCCCAAGGATAATAATCCGATCCTGATCTGGAAGCAGGGCATGGATCTGCCTCCCGCAACTGCAGCCGTTGAAGCCCAATTCGCAGAACAGAATTAACTGTTAGTGAGCATATTCTGCCAAGCTGTGGTTTTTCCGCTATAATGAAATTCATATTGAAATATGCAAAGGATGGGATACTTATGGACGCAACTGTTACCAAACGCTGGCTGCTGGCAAGGCTCTATGAGCCGGAGCAGACCATCATCGACTGCCGCTTCACCCTGGGCAAACCCGAAGCAGGCCGGGAGAGCTACGAACAAGAGCATATTCCAGGCGCGGTCTATCTCGATCTGAAGCTGGATCTGTCCAGTCCGGTTACCGAACACGGCGGACGCCACCCGCTTCCCGATCCGGAGGTGCTGGCGGCACGGCTCGCGAAGCTCGGAATCGGGAACGATTCCCGTATCGTTGCCTATGACGATGAGAGCGGCATGAACGCTGCCCGGCTGTGGTGGCTGCTGCGCTACCTCGGGCATGAACAGGTTTTCATTCTGGAAGGCGGCTTCAGTGCCTGGAAGGCTGAGAAATATCCGGTGACGGATCATCAGCCGGTGCGGGTGCCGAGTACTTTTACGGCAAATCTGCAGCCTCATATGCTGGTGGATGTTGAAGAGGTTCGCCGCGTGTCGGTGAAGACGGCTGGTTTCGGGACTCAAGATGGGGCCGATACCGGGAATACTGCTGGCGTTGCCGCTTCGCTCTCGGCTCTCCCTATCCTGATTGATTCCCGCGCGAATGACCGTTATCAGGGTATGAATGAAACCCTGGACCCGGTCGGGGGGCATATCCCCGGTGCGGTCAACTACTTCTGGAAAGAAACGCAAAACGCGGGCGGCAGCTTCAAGAGCGCCGATGAGCTTGCGGAGCATTTTGCCGGAATGGACAAGAACGCGGAGATTATCGTCTACTGCGGGTCCGGCGTAACCGCCTGCCCGAATGTGCTCGCGCTGGAGAAGGCTGGATTCAAGAAGGTGCGGCTGTATGCGGGAAGCTGGAGCGACTGGATTAGTTATGAGGAGAATCCGGTGGCTACTGGGGAAGTGTAACCACGAGTATAAAACTTAAGCCCGCGAGCGACGCGGGCTTTTTGTGCTGCAGGATTTATCAACTATGCAAACTGTACAGCATGGGACTACCTAATAAATGACGATTACAAAGCGGAATTACCCAACAGTAAATAATGCTTCAACCTGGATTTTGTTGCAGTAAGCGGTATATAGATCATGATCCGTTGATCCGGGTCATTGGGGAATTGAAGGGTGATATGCTCAAACTCTAAAGCTCCAAGAACGGGGTGAGAAAGTTTCTTATACCCATCAAGGGTTCTAGGTGCCTCATGATTCTGCCACATCCGTGTAAAATCGGAACTTACTCGTTTCAGATCGTCGATTAATCTGTCGAATGAAGCATCTTCCAAGTAACGGGCTCTCGCCGTACGGAACTCGGCAATCATTCTCTGTGAAACGGATTCCCAATCCTCTGATCCTTCTCTCCAAATAGGGTCTGTGAATTGACGCCAGATCAAATTGTAATTATGCGGCGACGAGGACTCAGGAATCGTAAACACCGCATCTGCTGCTATATTCCAGGCCAAAAAATCCCATTTCCTACCAATCACATAGGCCGGATTCGGATTTAATTCGTCCAGCATTGCCTGAATAAATGGATTGATCTTCTCTTCAGCAGCATCCCAATGAGGGGGCAACGACTCTCCTGCGAGCAGAAAGAGATGCCGCTGCTCATTGGGTGTTAGCTTGAGCGCTGAAGCCAGGCTCTCCAGCACGCTCACCGATGGACGGATATCACGTCCTTGCTCCAGACGGGTATACCATGATGGGCCAATGTTGGCGAGCTGAGCAACTTCTTCGCGGCGCAGGCCATGTGTCCGGCGACGGTTACCGGTCGGCAGCCCAACATCGAGGGGAGAGATCGACGCTCTCAGACTTCGCAGAAAATTACCCAGAGCTATACGACGTTCACTATCATTCATCAGGAATCCCCCTTATCCTAGCACTCATAAACCTACCATTAAGCAGGCTCTCGTCGAAAAATCATAGTCAAAGTATACTCAAGGTGATCGGTGATATCAATATGCCTAAGACAAAGGAGAATGAACATGACAAGCAATTCTACGCAATTGTTGACGAACAAAGTGATAATGATTACAGGTTCCGGACGAGGAATTGGAGCTGCGGCAGCAAAGCTATTTGCTCAGCAAGGTGCTTCGGTGATGCTCGTCGCGAGAACAGAATCCGAGCTGCTCAAAGTCAGAGATGAAATTACGGCATCCGGCGGAGAGGCAGATTATTTCACAGCCGATCTGTCAGCTGCAAGCAACATTGAGAAAGCTGTCAAAGCGACAGTGGAACGATATGGCCGCCTTGATGGTGCTTTCAATAATGCAGGCATCGGAGTCACGGTTTCCTCGTTGCTCGATGAAAATGAAGAAGATTTTGACTTGATTCAGTCTGTAAATTATAAAGGAGTCTGGTTGTCTATGAAGGCCCAGATTAAGGCTATGTTAGAGACCTCGGGATCAGGCGCAATTGTCAATACCAGCAGTGTGGGCAGCCTTAAGGGGAATCCGGGGTTAGGAGCGTATGGGGCATCTAAACGGGGAGTAAACAGCCTGACTCAAACGGCTGCTATTGAGTATGGGCCAGTTGGCATCCGTGTCAATGCAATTGCCCCTGGGACCACGATGACGGATATGATTCAGCAATGGGTTTCCATCAACCCTGAAATTATCGAACAAATCAGCGCCAAAACACCTCTTCGGCGTCCGGCTGAACCCCTTGAGATCGCGCAGGCAGCGGCTTGGCTGCTTAGTGATTACGCCTCTTTCATTACGGGGGTTATCCTGCCGGTTGACGGTGGGCTAAGCGCATAAAAACCCGGTGGCAAAGGAAAACGACTAGGTTTCACTACCGGGAATACAGGTGAATCCCGGCAAGGTTGCCGCTTGGAGAAGAAGCTCCCAGCGGCGCTTTTCCATGCCTGCAGAGCCAAGTTTTGAGGAGTAGACATTACCTACGTTCACATGCCTGCAGCAAGAATTGTTATATAAAATTATGCTTCCAGCTTACTCAGCTTATCCTCATAAGACTTGCCAGTGCTTTTCTCCAGTTCAGCGATCGCTTTTAGTTGCATTTCAGTCGCTGGCTGCGCTTGAATCAGGTGGCTACGGTGGAAGCATAAAAGAAACGAAGGATTTAGATAAGCATTTTGGTGGACTGGACCGGGTGAGGGGTATGCAGCACGGTTCAGTTCATTTTGAATGCGGAGAACGGAGTGGCGAGGCGTATAATAATACTCTGTCTCCCTCTGACCTTCTCATGTTTGCCGCGTCCCTCCTATGGAAATAATCATACTGATGATATGTGAATCAGATGAGATGGAGCGGATACTTTGAATAAAATTACTAGCTATCAATTATTCACAATCACTTTTATTTTCCAGCTCGGAACGACCATTATCTTTGGCTTTGGAGGTACGGCTGGCCGGGATGCATGGATTGGTGAACTGATTTCCAGTGCTCTGGGAGTAGTTATTATTCTCGTCTACACCACCTTAATGGGGATGAACCCGGGGCTCTCTCTAGTCCAGTGGTTTCCCGCACAATTTGGACGCTGGATCGGGACACCTATAGCATTTGTATACCCTCTTGTGTTTCTGTATTTTGTGGGACGTATTATTGCGGATATTAGGGATATGGTTTCAACAACCCTCTTAAATAATACACCGCTTATACTGATTACAGGGTTATTTGCCCTCATCATCGCCTTTTGCTTATATGGTGGCGCTCAGATCATTGCACGACTGGGAGAATTATTCCTTCCCATTGTTATCATCATTTTCAGTATTGAGATTATCCTTCTATTTGGCTCCGGTGTCATGCATATCAAGAATATACAACCTGTTTTGGAAAACGGGTGGGGACCCATCTGGAACGTTGTTTACCCAGGCGGTGTCACTCAATCCTTTGGGGAAGCCATTGTTCTTGCCATGTTCTGGCCTGAAGTCAAAACCCCTTCAAAAGTAATGAAGATTACAGTTATTTCCACAGTACTGTCAGGAATCATGATTGCCTGTTTGGATTTGTTTGCGATTTCCGTTTTTGGGGGAGTGTTTTCGCGGTTTCTATATCCCCTCTACACCTTATTGAGTTTAATCAGTATCGGAAAATTCATTGAAAACCTGCAGATGTTTGGTGTCCTGTATTTTTTAATGACAGCATTATTAAAAAGTGTCATATATATGTTCGGTGCGCTAAAAGGGATTCAGCAATTGACCAAGATGAAGAGTTATCGTTCACTGATCATTCCGTCATGCCTCCTCTCATTAATTCTGGGAATGACCATGTCCAAGAACATCACTGAGCATATTTATTATCATCATTTTAAAATATTGCTTCCTTATGTGTCGGTACCCTTGCATTTAGTCTTGCCAGCGATCCTGCTCTTCGTTACTTGGTTTCGGCAATTCAAGAAATGACAAACTTCATCGTTTTATTTCGTCATCCATCAAATGTACCGATGGTCCTGTTACACCTATCCGCCGAACCGTCAAATTTGCTTTTACTGATACCTCCGCCTTTGAAAACTCCATATCCCAGTTATTTTTCAAGGATTTCTATAATGATGAATTTTCATTGTGAATGGAATCCCCGAATCCAAAGATATCAGTTCCATACTTTTTTTGCACTTTGGTAATGGTCCGCAGCACCGATTCTTCAACATGCTTGTTAAATGTGTCTTGCATAAGATTTATATTGTCCATTTTTGTCAGGTCCAGTCTCGTGTTGTTTTCTCGTATGGCTCCTTGCCCTGTTAACGTAACAAGGAATTTGATATGATCACCTTGGATAACAGGCTGAATCTTGCTCCCTAACTTATTTACCTCCAGACTAGCGTTTCCGTTGTCTTCGGGTATTTGGGCTGAAATAGTAAGCTTCTGTAAATTCCCGGTTACCCATCGCATAATTCGTCCTTCTGTGATATCCAAGAATCCTACCAATTTCAGCTCTTGACTAAAAATTGCGGTTCCTGCTAGGTGAAACCCCTCCACATCATTCCTGCTGGATTGATCCTGATGCTCGCCTTCTTCTTGCGCGCCATTGTTCAAGCCCGCTTTAATTAATGGAACAGTCGGACTGGTTCCTTTGCTGCTTGCGGATATTAAAAAATGTAAAAACCCCATTTCCATAAGCGTACCGATCTGGTCAAATTCTCCTAAGGCTCCGAGACCGGGTATTGTTTCTAGCGGATACGATATGTTTAAAAAATCCCGTGCAGTGCCTCCCTTGACCACAAACAGATCGGTCCGCAGCTTGAGGTTCGGATCCCGGGTATACGTATCCAGTACATCCTTAATCCCGTGTCTGGCCATTGACTCTCCAATCACAATGACCCGCCGGTGACCGCGGAATACCTGCCGGGACAGCTTGGCCTGCATCTGCTGCACGGCATCAAGCGTGTTCATACCAGAGCTGGTCACGACAAAAAAGGGATTATTCTGACTTCCTCCATCTTTACCTCCACTTTGTCCACTGCTAATTTTCGACGGAACGATAGCCTGAGCACTGATCACTACGTCATTATTTTGCCCTTTATCAATCCCCCAGGCGAGTTCTATCGCAAGATCGTTTACCTCTGTACTGTCCCAACAACCTGAAGTAAATAGAAGAGAGATGAGCAGACAGGAAGAAACTATCCGTTTTCTATTCATTTGTCTCCCCTCTTTCGTTTTGGATGGGGTTGCTGGCCTTCGGGAATGCGGGTTCTATTAGCCCCGGAGAGATATGCCGGACGCCGGTTCATACTCCATCTGGGTGCGCGGATGATTACATCCTTCAAGCTCCGGAGAGTTTGTGGAGCGACCGGACTCATATACGGAACACCAAATGAACACAGACTTAGAAGATGGATGATCAAAATAAATAATCCGCTGATTATCCCGTATAAACCCAGCAATCCCGCAAAAATCAACATAGGAAACCGAAGCATCCGGTATGCAGTTCCAAAATTGTACCGGGGAATGGCAAACGAGGCAATTCCTGTCGTAGCTACCACAATCACAACAGGGGCTGATACAATGCCTGCTTGCACAGCAGCTTGTCCAATGACAAGTGCCCCCACAATGCTTACCGCCGAACCAACGGCCTTTGGCATACGAATGCCCGCTTCACGAAGTCCCTCAAACATAAATTCCATCAATAATGTTTCAACAAAGGTTGGAAAAGGGACGCCTTCTCTGGAATTGGCAATACTAATGAGCAGGTTGGTTGGAATAAGCTGCTGATGAAACGTTGTAAGTGCAACATATAAGGACGGAAGCAATAGTGACATATTTACCAGCGAATAGCGGATGAACCGAATGAAGGTCGTATAAATAGAACGTTCGTAATAGTCTTCAACCGCCTGTAATCCTGTCCAAAAATTCATCGGAACGATCAGCACAAATGGAGTATTATCAACGATAATGGCAACTTTGCCCTCCAACAGACTTGCGCTAACAACGTCAGGACGTTCGGTATTTTGAATTTGCGGAAATGGAGACCAAGGAACATCTTCGATAAACTCTTCAATAAAACCCGATTCCATGACCCCGTCAATCTGGATTTGCTTGATTCGGTTACGGACTTCCTCAAGGACGGTATTCGAGACAACACCATGAATATATGCAATGACGATATCCGTCTGAGAATATTGTCCCACTGTAATGGATTCCATTTTGAGCTCTGCACTGCGGATGCGTCTGCGGATCAGGCTTGTATTAATTCGTAATGTTTCTGTGAAGCCATCTCTGGGTCCACGGACAGAGACTTCAGCTGCTGGTTCTTCAATCCCCCGTTTCTCAAATCCTTTCAGATCTGCAACTAAAGCTTTGTCCTCTCCCTCAACCAGTATGGTGATATTCGCCTTTAATACGCCATCAGCCACATCTTTTACTTTAGAAACCGTCTGGACCTGTGAGATGGCTACAAGCTGCTGTTGGATGATTCCCCGTAGCTTGGTAACGCTATTCAACCCGTCCGGATTTTCATCATAAATGATTGGTTGTAGCACAACTTGATCCAGGATTTTGGTATCGGTTAATCCATCTAAATAAATAAGCAGTATTTTGGGGCTGATGCTGATGGTCCGAAATACGATATCAGAGCAGTCCTGGAAAATTTCTCTCAGCATCTTCTCATTAATCGCGAGTTCAGTGCTTAATTCTGTATACCGCATAGTTCCCCTCCATCCTTTCAAGAAATTCCTAGTTTAAATTTCCAATGTTTATCGCAGAGAACTGCTTCAAAATATGGATCGCCTTAATTGACTCTGCTTCTTCGCAATGAATAATCAACATGACTAATGCATTTGTACCAGGCGGCCTATTCTTCACTCTATTTCCGGCTATAAGGAAGAGGATCCAACCGGTGAACACTCCTGCCGCTAGTCCGATAAGCCCCCAAAGAACGGGTCCCCACCTTAATTCAAATCCGAAAGAGGCGCCCAGGACCGCAAAGATGGTGCCCAGGATTGCTGCTGGATCAATTGCGGCAATTCCCTCGGCCCGATGAATGGAATCGGACAGCTTCGTTCTTTGGGTTGTTGGTTCCATTGGAACAGCAGCAATGCTTTCTTTACCGAAACCATTCTGCTCTAAAGCCAGAATTACCAATTCCAGATACACAGAAGACTCAAAACAAGAGAGTACATGCAATTAAGTTTCCTCATTTCCTTTCGAGCCAAGCAGCTCAAAGCTCCGTGGCTGTACATTTTCCCGGAGAAATTGAAACTGCTCTAGCTCGAATAATTTATTTTGCTCAACCGCTATTATGTACGCTTCATAAGCTGCAAAACAAAACATCGACGGATAGTAACAGAACCATTCCGGATCTAGTACAGCCCTTGCTAATTCAAAGGAACCGTTAATCGTATAGATACAGGCTTCAACGAGATGTGAATAATAAGCAATAACAATACAACTCACGAAGAGAAATGAACCGCTCATCAATTTATGTAAATAGAGATGACCCAATCCCGGAAATAATAAGGACCATACCAGAGCATACTGTGGCTGCCGTTTATCCAGCATATTCAGGCTCACACCCTTCATATTGAAAACTGTGACGGGTGAATTCTCATTTTGGGCCAACAGGAAATGCTTGTTCAGATCGATTGTTTTGTGATAACTGTCCCATATGCAATAGATATAGACTGGAATATATAGTAGCACCCACCTCGGGTTCAGTATGTCTTTGGCGACATCAAACCTTCCGTTAAAGGAATACACCATCGCTTTATTGATCCCGGCACCGTTATTTATGACGATTTCCCAAATAATCAGCATAAACCCCTTCAAATAAAGCCCGAGGTTCAGATGACCAAAACCTGGAAAAGCCGCTGACCACCATGCGATGACCCAAGGGTTCCTTAAATAAATTTGGTTAGTATTGAATACCGCCATATAGCTGTTATATCTGCGGATGCGCTTTGCTTCCTTCTTCTGCTCCATCTGGATTGCCCCCGAGTATAATCTTCTTATACTTCTTTACTACGCTTACTCTGCCAACGAACCCGTGAGAATGCCATCCGGTACAAGCTTAGATGAATACTCATCAGGAATAAGTAAATGGGGAACGAGTAACTTATGTGGTAGCCATGCTTGTAATGGAACACGCCAGCTTTTACAGCCAGCCATTCAAACCCGATAGACACTAGTGCCCAAAAGAGAATATACACAACCGTCATGATTTCGAACATCCGCAGCCGCTCATACCCATAAATAAACAAGTATCCAAACGGCGCATACATGAAATAAGAGAATAAGTCAATCCACTCGTATGTTGAGTTGTCCCCCGCATCATATAGATCAAACGGCGGGATCGCGATCGCATGGTCAAACATAAGTCCAAAAGTGACGCCAATAAGCAGATTAAAGGTTGCGTGGGCAGGTGAAAAGCGCCGGGGAAGCAACCAGACTGCCGTCAAACCAATGACAGCCATCCCAATGACAAACCACTCATTCCCGTTAAATTGATTGTCATAAACGATTTTTTCCATCACCGAATCCATCCTTCCTTAGTAATCATTCGTTGAAAGAAACGCCCCGTCAGCAAAGTACAGCTCATTAAAGCAATGATCATCACCGCCTCCATTAAGAAATTCCATCCGGTATAAGTAAGTACGGAGTACCAGCGAAGCATTGCTCCAATGAACATTTGGAACAGAAACCCATAGGCAGATATTCCCCAGCGCGTGCTGGCTTTGGAGGCAGTTAGAAACACATTCACATAGGTCAGGAGAATGAAAGTGACAGTGATATCATTTTGCAGAATCATGGATAGAAAGTGGGGGATACTGCTTGTATTTATTTCGAACAGCTTAAAATTGAAAGATAAGAGGGTCAATTTATTAGTAAGTAAAATTTCAATGACCATAACCAAAAGGAAGTTGGCTGCCAGCGGCAGTTTATTGGGCAGACTGGCCATGACCCCAATAGAGAACCATGCGAGTATGAGGAATATGACAATTACCACTACAAAATGCCTCCGCTTCACTGTTAAATTTGATTTCTAATTTCCCCTTTATTTTGGTGACTTATGCATGCTGAGCGTTCAACCCTGCTCCGGTATAACCGCTGGCGAATAGTTACCATGAAGAGCCCGTGCCTGGCACGGGCTTTTGTTACTTTCTAGCCAATTAGAGGAGAAATCCATCTTCGTAGCCGCACTTTGTATTCGGTTATTCGCATCCTCCCTGCAATCTTCAGTATTCAGTCAAAGGTTATAGTAATTAATTGATTGTCTAATGACATAATCTATGGTATCAATTGTAAGACGAAGAACAAAATGCAAAAGGAAAGAGGTTTTTTGATGTGGGATCGTAAAGAAATAAAGGGAAGGGCTAAGAATGTCCTCCGCACCTCGTATTGGAAGGCTTTTGTAGTAAGTTTACTGCTGGTTTTGCTCGGAGAAGGCTCAGGTATTCCAAGCTTTGATCGGAACTGGGGATCATCGGCACGTTCTAAAATTTCCAGCTCCGGTGTGGAATTAGATTGGAGCGTGTTAGGATCTTTTCTTGCATTCGCATTTTTACTAATTGGCATCTTCGCAGTAATTGGAATAGCGTTTTATATTCTGATCGCCTCCCCCCTTACTGTAGGTTCACTGCGTTACTTCAAACGATCTGCCGAGGGAGAAGTCCGGATGGGCAATGTCGGGTATGCGTTTAACAGGGACCGGTATTGGGCTATAGTTCTAACTATGCTCTGGAGAGGTTTTTTGAATTTCTTATGGTTCCTGCTGCTGATCATTCCTGGCATTGTAAAATCCTATGCATACAGCCAGGTGCCTTACATCCTTGCGGACAATCCGCACATCGGGTATAACCGCGCAGTAGAATTAAGCAAGCAAATGACACGCGGTCATAAATTCAGCATGTTTGTGCTTGATTTGAGCTTCATAGGGTGGATTCTACTGGGCCTGCTGGCACTCGGAATCGGCGTCTTATTTGTCCAGCCCTATATCAACGCCACGAAGGCCGAGCTGTACCTGGAGTTGCGCCACAATGCGCTTTCGTATAATTTGACAACAGCCCATGAACTCCGGTTAGCACAGACCCCCTTTTACTAGAAACCTATCTGTTATCTGCATACCACTATTTAGGACAATTGCACCCTATGAAAAAGCAGCAGCAGCCCCGTAGACCGGAGGTTACTGCTGCTTTTGTATGTAAGACCGCGTCTTTCGGGCAATTTTGCCCGGGAGGAAATAAATAGAAACTTTGGGCAGGCTTTTACGTAGTAATACGAAGTTTATGAGCTTGAAGCCCGGCAAAGCATTCCATGTTGTGGAGCGATTGGACTTCATTCTACTACCGAGGGGAGATCATATTCCTATGAATATAGCCGTCAAGCTGATGCATCGATTCAAAGACTACGATAACCGGAGTAAGCTGAAGATCTATCAGGACCAAACGGAGCTCATCAGGAGCCGGAATCTGCAAGCATGGGAGGATGGCCAGCTTCAAGCGGAATCCCTCCGGCTGCAAAAAGAAGCACGGTCAGGTACGCCATTGGACGAGCTGCTTGTTGATGCTTATGCGCTTGTCTGTGAGGCAGCGAAAAGAACGCTCGGACTACAGCCCTACGATGTCCAGATCATGGCTGCGATCGCACTGCATAAGAGATTCTTAATCGAGCAGCATACCGGTGAAGGAAAAACACTATCTGCGGTTATGCCTGCATATCTAAATGCACTGACCGGCGAAGGGGTTCATGTGCTGACCTTTAACGATTATTTGGCCAAACGCGATGCCGGGTGGATGGGTCCGGTGTATCGTTTCCTCGGATTAACGGTTCAGCCGGTGCAGGCTGGCATGAGCCTGTCCCGGAAACGGGAAGCATACGCCGCCGATATAACCTACGTTACGGCCAAAGAGGCTGGCTTCGATTACTTGCGCGACACGATCGCACTAAGCGAAGCCGATACCGTACATCGTCCGTTCCACTATGTCATCGTCGATGAAGCAGATTCGCTGCTTCTTGACGAAGCGCGGGTGCCGCTGGTCATCAGCGGGGAGTCGGACTCTTCCATCAGTGACGGCTTTCTGTTCGCAGAAGTGGCCCGGCAGCTACAGCCTGCGGAGCATTACGACTTCGATGAGTTCCAGCGGAATGTTTACTTGAATGAAGCCGGCGCCGCGAAAGCGGAATCCCTGCTGGGATGCGGTAATTTGTACGATAGCCATAATTCTCACTTGTTAACCTCATTAAATTGCGCGCTGCATGTGGAATCGTTATTAAACAAAGACATTGATTATATCGTCCGGGACGGTAAAATCGAGCAGATCGAGGAATATACCGGCCGCGTGGCCGAGAACAGGTATTTACCGGACGGGCTGCAAGCCGCGCTTGCGGTCAAAGAAGGGCTGCAGTGGAGCGTTGGAGGGAGAATTCTCGGCACAATTACCCTCCAGCATTTCATTAGCCTGTATCCGGGAATTTGCGGAATGACGGCGACCGCGCACGCTTCCGCAATGGAATTCAAAGCGGTTTATATGCTGCAGGTCGTGCAAATTCCTCCGAACCGGACAAACATACGGATCGACCATCCGCACATGATTTTTACCCATAAAGAAGCCAAATTTAAAGCGCTTGTACAAGAAATTTCGTCCGTTCATAAGGCGGGACGTCCTATTCTCATTGGAACGTCCAGTGTCCAGGAGTCTGATATGCTGGCGGAGGCATTAGCGGCTGCGGGTGTACCCTGTCAGGTTCTGAATGCAAAAAACGATGCAGAAGAAGCCGGGATCATCGCCAAAGCCGGAGCATTCGGCGCCGTCACGGTGTCTACGAATATGGCGGGACGGGGCGTGGACATCCGGCTCGGTGGAGGTGACCCCGCGCAGACAGAGGTAGTAACCAAGCTGGGCGGGTTGTACGTGATTGGCACTCATGTGAATGAAAGCGTACGGATCGACGACCAGCTGCGCGGGCGTTCCGGCCGCCAAGGCGACCCGGGAGCTTCCGTATTCTACGTAAGCTTAGAAGACGAGCTGATGCTGCGGTTCGGATTCGATAAAGCGGTTCGCGTTCCCCGGCAGGATGAGGCTCTTGATGATCCGTTGCTCCGCAGCAAAATCGCGCATACCCAGCGCGTTATTATGAGCCAAAACTTCGATATCCACCAGGAACTGAACGGTTATTCGGATATGGTGGAGGATCAGAGGCGGATTCTATACGCGGAGCGGCTCGGAATTCTGCATGGCACGAAACCGATGAGCCCTGCGGAGCAGCGGGTACGGCTTTTTTATATCGACGCGTTCTGGGCGGATCATCTGGCATACGTCTCTTACCTTCGTGAAAGCATCCACCTGGAGAGCCTGGCCAGCCGCAGTCCGATCGATGAATTTCATATGCAAATTTCCCAGGCCTACGAACAGATCCCCGCTAAAATAGACCATGAAACAGCAAATATGCTTAAAAGACTCAATGGCTCGAATGATCCGGCAAAATGGGATGAGTTCGGTCTCAAGAGTCCCCCTTCCACCCGGACTTATATTATCAACGATCAATACCTGCAGAATAAGCGCAGCTCATGGACCGGAACGACTGTATTGGCTTATTGGCTTCGTCCGGTATTGAGGAAGCTATTATGGCCGGTACTCAAGCTGCCTAAATATTAATTATTGCAGCGCAGCTGATTAATCAGGAACACACAAAAATACATCGCCGGTGCGTATACTGCACTTGGCGATGTATTCAGTAATGACGAACAATTGGAAATCAGCTTAGGAAAATTCAATTCGTCAGGCGTAATTTACAGTGTAATCCCCCTGCTTAACTGTAGAACTTCCAGAATACAAGCAACCCCACCAGAACAGCCATCATGACTATAGGAAGAATAGCAGACCACTTGCCACGGGCAGTTGAAGCAGAGCGGTTCTTCCTCCAGGATAGCAGCAGCGCGGCCAAGAACAACACCGCCAGTCCAGTCAGACCATAGTTAACCAAAATCTGCGGATACACTTCTGCATAAGCTCGTTCATTGTTGCTTAGCATCCTCAAGGCCAGAATCAGGTTGTTCACCACAATACCGGTACCTGTCAAGGTGAGGCCAGCTGCCAGCATACGGCTGACGGCACGAGGTGCAGGGCGTGTTCCGGCTCTTCGCTTGTTCAATATTGCCTGTATCAGCAATACAAACGGGGCGATAACGAAATAGAGGATGGCCAGTGCCGCAAGCACGGCATTCATGAGCAGCACCGGCATTGACTTACCAGCAGGCAGAGGCAAATAATCTGTCGTATATACCGAGATGGCCTTCACCTTACCCTCACTGACTGTGGCATGCAGCATTGGCCAGGCATCCAGCGCCGAGTCTCCGCTTACTTTCTCATAGAGATAGGGCTGAACCTGTTTATAGCTTCCGGTCATCCCGGCAAGTGATACCCCGAGTTGATCTTCCCCCTGCGGCTCAAGCTTCATCAGCGTAAGATAGGGGAATAGATTCATGAAGCCGTGTCCGGGGCGCCGCGCAGCCATGAACTCGCCTTGAATCTCTGACGAATCCGGCAGATCAACGGCATCTGCCTGCTCACGCATGCCCAGTATTGCTTTGGTCAGACCATGTACAATAATGGATTCGCTGGCCTGATTGGTCATAATTATAATCGCGAACCGGTCTTCAGGCACAATCTGCAGATTGGTGGCAAATGCAATCGTATTTCCGCCATGTCCAAGCGTACGCTTCATTCCGGGATATTCCCAGAACCCATGGGCAATACCCGGCATTCCTTCAGCTGATGTATAACTCTGAGTCAGCATCGTGCCCAGTGTCTCCGGCTTCTCAAACAGAGGGGAGGCTTCTCCGGCTGCAGGCATGAACGCCATCGCAAACTTAGCCAGGTCCTCTGCAGTGCCGTTATTGCCTCCGTTAGGGTACATGGACATATAATTCCATGATCCTTGCGTAAAGGTCCCTTCTCCCTCGAAGAAATAACCTTTAGCTTTATGCTTCAACAGCTCCGGACGGTCCTCTACAACAGAATAGGCAATTGAATCCTTCATCCCGAGGGGATCAAAAATATGCTGCTGAACGTATTCATGATAAGGCTGGCCGCTGATTCTCTCTACAATGAAGGCAGCCAGTGAGTTGCCGTAGTTAGAGTAGGCTACAACCTCACCCGGTCTGTAAATCTGTGCCGGCTGGGCCAGCAGCAGCCCCTCTTCCAAAGAACGTACTTCCTCAGGGGACTGATAAGCCATGTCGAACATATACTCCTCGAATCCGGCATTGTGGTTCATCAGATGAAGCATCGTTATGGGATCATCATATTTCAGTCTGGTCAGGAAATTGTCCGGCAAAAGCTTGCGGATATCTTCATTCAGATCGAGCTTTCCTTGCTCAACCAGCTGCATTACGGAAGTCCATACGGTAAGCTTGCTGATTGAGCCCCATTCCATTACCGTATCCTTTGAAACAGGGATCTGCTGCTCCAAGTCAGCGTATCCGTAACCCTTGGACAGTACCACCCGGCCATCCTTTACCATAACAACAGACGCACCTACGGATTGTTGTCCTATGTACTCTTTTACATAATCGTCGACAAAAGCTTCCAAACCGGTCAGCGGAATGCCTGATGGGGTTACTCCCTCTGCTCCCCCGCTGCCTTTCCCGGCAGCAAATGCCGTGATACTGCCGGATAATAGCAATAGTATTGAGAACATAACGGTAAATCCTTTTCTTAACAATTAAACCTCTCCTTTAGTCGAGTAAATTCCTGCAGTTCCCCCATTCTAACAAATATCATCCTCCATAACATTACAAACAGCTTACATTTATGCGGGATGGACTGGTATTATCTTAATTGGAGACAGCATGATAACCACTCAGGAAGAAGGCATCTCATGAATAACTTTTATAATACGTTAGCTTATATAACTGATACATTTTATGCACCGGCCCGCTTCACTGTTGATTCAGTGCGGGAAGAACCGCAGAATGCCGAATACGGCGCAGGGCGGTTCCAGCTGAATACCCGGTCCGTTCGGTTTCGTGTTGCAAAAATCACCCCAACGAAGACAGGGCAGTTTGTCGTCTTCTGGGAAAAGGATGCGGAGCGCAAAAACCGGGCATTTGCCTATACGGACGCTCCCGATATATTGGTAATCCATACCTTCCATCCCTTCAGCGGGGAGTGTGGACAGTTCGTCTTTCCCAAAGACTTGCTGAGAATGCACGGGGTGCTGGCGGACAAGGATACACCAGGAAAAATGGCAATGCGCGTGTATCCGGACTGGGATACCGTGACTAATAAGCAGGCTTCTGCTGCGCAGAAATGGCAGCTGCCTTATTTTTCGAGAGTAGCTCCCATGAACGATCAGCATATGCAGGCCTTAACCCGGTTGTATGAACCAAAGGAATTTCAGCTATGATTCTGTTCATTATTCTGGAGCCTTTTTTGTTACGGAATGAACGTTATCTTGAGCATAGCGGACTGAAATTCCTCCGGTAAGTATCCATCAGATTGGCTTATAACAAGAAGAGTCCATCCGAATATCCGGATGGACCCTTCTTGCACTATCGCTCTGAATGATTAAAATTCACATGAATGGACACTACCTCCGACCGCGATCCGATACGGATCGGCGGACCCCAGAATCCATATCCGGAAGATACTATGGAATGGAGCTGCCCTTTCTGCAGATATCCCCAGTCATTCTCAAACAATCTGTCAGTCAATATATTGGCAGGCGCAATCTGCCCGCGGTGGGTATGACCGGATACCATCAGATCAATTCCCTGCTCCTCTGCTGTGTCGAAGCCGACCGGTTGATGCTCCAGCATAACTACCGGCTTCGAGCCATCTATATTCTCCATCAGAACAGACAGCTCCGCTCTATCCTTATCACTATAATCCTTCCGCCCGATCAGCGTCAGCCAGTCTCCCACCTCAATGGCTTCATCATAGAGGACCTGAATCCCGCTCTCCTCCAGAAGACTGATGATCTCCTCCGTCCCGCCTTTGAAGCGGTCATGATTGCCCAGAGAAGCATACACGCCGAGCGGCGCTTCAATCTCCGCTAAAATCGCACCGATGCCCTTGTCCTTATACGGCACAATATCATCATCTACAATATCACCGGGGAATAAGACAATATCCGGCTTCAGCGCATTGATCTCCTTTACCATCCGCAGCGCATGGCTTTTACCCGACAAATAGCCAAAATGCATATCAGAGGCCATCACAATATGAAGTTCACCTTGCGCCGGACCTGCCTTGTCGATCTGTATGTCATACGAACGGACAACCGGACTGTAAGCGTTGAAGCTCCCGAATCCAAGCAGACCGGCCAGCAGCAGCATAGTAAGAATCCCCGACCACTTCTGAACGGCATGACGCGGCAGCCTGCTCAGCTTCGTTAACCAGACCGATAGATGAACAAGCGGCAGCAGCATAATCAATAAGCTGAACAATGCCAGCCAGTAGCTGCCGATAACACTTAAAATGGCCGATCCTGCGACCACTCTGGACAGGATCAGCGAGCTGGCCAGAAAAACAAGCGCAAGGATATAGAATAGCCGGAACCTGCCAGACACTACCGGCTTGATCCAGCCCCAGCCGCTCCAGCCGATGTAGAATACAATTAAGGCATATACAATGATAAATACGATTCCGATAAGGATATACATGTTAACCACCTTATGTAAATTTCATCCCGAGCACAAAATCTTTTCTAACCAGTCTACAGTAACTTCAGGCACTACTGCAACTAAGCTGTGTTTTGTTGTTGACATTGTCCTGTAATTATCATTTAATGGTTTGGACCTTTCCTTACTTTACAGACAACCCTGGAGGATTTAATCATGGCCAAACCTTTATTTCCGCGGCTGCAGGGAAACAGCCGGGGCTGCTTAACCTTTGAACCTTTTTTCCTGATTCCCTACAGCATGTTCTCCACCTATGCTACGCTTTATATGTACGAGCTGGGACTGTCGGAGCTGAACATCGGCTGGATTACCACGATCGGACTGATCGTACAGGTATTCTCTTCATTAATCAGCGGATATTTGACGGACCGTCTGGGACGCAAGCGGGCTATTTTATACTTTGACCTGCTTAGCTGGAGCCTGGCCACCCTGTTATGGGCCGCATCACAGAATCTGTGGTTTTTTGCGGCAGCTGCGGTCATTAACGGCTTCCAGCGTGTCCCGCATATTGCTTTTTATTGCCTGATTGTCGAAGACACCCGGCCCTCTGACCGGACGTATGTCTTCACCCTGCTGCAGATTATCGGTGTCATCGGAGGGCTGTTTGCACCGCTGGGCGGTCTGCTTGTACACCAGTACGGCATGATTCAGGGGATGCGGATGATGTATGTGCTCGCATTTCTGTTCATGACCTTCCAGTTCATCGGCCGCCAGCTGACGACGCGCGAAACCGAAGCCGGAATAAGGAAACGTCAGGAAACACGTGAACTTGGACTGCGGGAAATTATGGTCGAATATGGCGGCGCATTCCGTGAGCTGTGGGTGGAACGCAATCTGCTGCTGATCTTCGGCGTATACATCCTGTTCAATTTCCAGGCCACGCTGAAAAGCACCTATCTGTCACTGTACCTGGCTGATTATCTGCATATGGATAGCGGTATCCTCTCCCTGTTTCCCGCAGTCTCCTCTATAATCATGCTGCTGACCTTATGGCTTCTTATGCCCAAAATCCCGGACCAGAGCGCCAACCGCTCCATGATGGCCGGCTTCGGACTATCTGCGCTGTCCAATGCTATGCTGGTGTTATATCCTTCGTCCAGCCTCTTGTGGATCGGACTCAGCACCATACTGGCAGCCGTGGGACTGATGATCAGCTCCCCTTATCTGGAGGCTGCCGTACAGAACGCCATCGATGATGATAAACGGGCCAAAGTCTTTTCCACACTGTCCGTGCTGATCCTGCTGTTCACTGCACCTGCGGGCATCATCGGCGGCTGGGCGTACAAGCTCGATCCGCGAATCCCTCTATGGCTGGTTACAGCTGCGTTCGTCCTCTCATACGCACTGCTGCATCTGTACCGCAGACGGACTGCACAGAATCACAATTCTCCGCAGCAGCTTTCACAATAAACCAGGGCAGGGATGTCCCTCAGACCATTTATGGCCTGGAGGACATCCCTGTTTACACCTTACGGCTATGACGTTGAAGAATCCGACTTGATCCGTTCCTTCTCCAGCACCTCTTTGAGGTCATCCTGGATACGGCGGTTCCACAGCGGAACACCGGAGCGGTAGGCCGCCCGGCCGGTCAGGTGGGCTGACAACGGTGAAGTCATAAATACGAAGACAATCCCCAGCAGCAGCTTTGCACTGACGTAATCGAGAAAAAAAGCAAAGTAGAGAAACGCCCCGCTGAGCACACACAATACACCAAGCGTAGCGCTTTTGGCAGCAGCATGTGATCTTAAGTAGACGTCCGGTAGACGGATCAGCCCCACAGAGCTGACAGCACTGAGGAGTGCACCTGTCAGGATAAGCAATACGAACAGCAATTCAACGGCCGTCTTGATCATTTCCATATTCAAACACCACTCCCCTTTCGATATATCTGGCCAGCGCTATCGTTCCGATAAAAGAGAGAATGCCGATCAGCAGAATGTATTCAATGAAGGCCTCAGTCTTGAACAGGATCGAGAGAACCGCCACCATCGCCAGCAGGTTGATTCCGATTGTATCGAGTGCTGCGACCCGGTCAGGCAGCGAGGGTCCTTTGACCAGCCTCCAGGCGCATATTGCAATCGAAATGACCATGATCGAAAGCGACAGCATGAGTATAAAATGAATCATGAACGGGTCACCTCCAGAATCGCTCGTTCGAACGTATTGCGGATATTCGCGCCGAACTGTTCCACATCCTGTATATCCATCGCATGAATGTATAACGTCCGGTTATCTTTGGATACTTCCAGCACCACGGACCCCGGAGTCAAGCAGAGCAGTGTAATCAGCACGGCAACCTCCCAGTCCGACTCCAGCTCCGTGTGGTACATTAGGATGGCCGGGCGGATGTTGAGGTTCGGCCGAAGCACCGCCTTGACCACGATATAGCTGGATACAACCAGTTCCCGCAGCAGCAGGCCAGCCAGCTTCACAATAGCCCATACCTTGCCAAGATACAGCCGCCCGTCGAAGAAACGCCGCATAGCCATAAGAACGGCAATACCCAGCACATACCCGACAATGAAGCCGGAGGCCGTCCAGTCATTATTCAGGAACATCCACAAGAACGCTATCATGAGATTTAATAATATTTGAAAGGCCATCTTCATCTACTCCTTCATGACAGCGTTAATGTACACAGCGTTAATGTACTCTGCCGGATCAGCCAGCACGGCCCCGGCTTGGGCCACAAGCCCGTTCACCGTTTCGGCGCCGACCCCCATCAGGATGATGAGGACAAACAGCATGGCAGCCGGTGCCATCATTGCTTTGTAGCGCAGCGGGTGGACTTCTTCCTCGCTTCGTTCACCACCCCAGAACACTTCCTGGAACACTTTGATCAGCGAATAGAGCACAACGAAACTTGACGCCAGTGCAATAAGTGCAAGAGCGACGTGCTGCTCCCCTAAGCCGCTGCGGACCATCATCACTTTCCCCGCGAAACCGCTAAGCGGCGGAACGCCCACCAGCGCCAGAGTCAGGATGAAAAACATCCAGCCCGTCCATGGATACCGGCGGATCAGGCCGCCCATTTGCCGTAGCTGCTCCGTTCCTGACGCTGCAATAATCATACCGCCCAGGAAGAACAGCAGCGCCTTGGCAATCATGTCGTGCATCAGATAGAACACTACCCCGTTTAATGAATCCTGGGTTGCCACCGATATGCCAAAGGCAATAAAGCCTACGCTAATCACAATATTGTAATTAAAAATCCGGCTCAGATCATTGTAAGCCAGCGCGCCGACAGCTCCAAGAATCATTGTTGCCCCGGCCATCCAGCCGATCAGCGTATGTGTCAGTCCCAGATCATGAACAAAAATCAGGGAGAATGTACGTGTGATGGCATACAGACCAACTTTGGTCAATAAGGCACCGAACAGCGCCCTTACAGCCAGGGGAGGAGCACTGTATGAATCCGGCAGCCAGAAGAACAGCAGCAGACCGGCTTTGAGCGAGAAGACCAGCAGCAGCAGTACAGCAATTACATTCATGACACCGCCCTGCCCCGCCTCCGCTACACGGACCGCCAGATGCGCCATGTTAAGCGTACCTGTCGCAGCGTACAGATAAGCAATTGCCGCTACGAACAAGCTGGAGGAGATCACATTGACAAGAATATATTTCAGTGTCTCCCGCAGCTGAACCCGGGTTCCGCCCAGTACAATCATCGCATAGGAGGCAACCAGCAATACCTCGAAGCATACGAACAGGTTAAACAGGTCTCCCGTAAGGAAGGAGCCGAACACACCGGTCAGCAGGAAGTGGAAGAAGGTATAGTAGTAGAACCGCTCCCGCTGTTCCCCAATGCTTGCGAAGGAAAAGAACAGGCAGGCCGCGCCTACAACCGCCGTGGTTAATACCAGCAATGCCGCAAACATATCAGCAACAAAGACGATGCCGTAGGGCGGCAGCCACCCTCCCATGTACAGCGTTTGAATCCCGTTTGTATTCACCTGATACACAATAATTATCGCAACAGCAATATTGACAAATACACTGATTGCACTGATTATACGCTGCAGGTTAATTCTTTCCTTCAGAAAAATCAGGATGACCGCCGTAAAGGCCGGAATCAGCAAAGGCAGTACCAGCAGATTGTTCATGGTCTCTCCCCCTTGCTTCCTTCCACATCATCCATGCCTGCCGAGCGGTATGCCCGGTAAGCCAGCACGATGAAGAACGCGGATACCCCAAAGCTGATTACAATCGAAGTAAGGATAAGCGCCTGCGGCAGCGGATCGACATAACTCTCCGCTTTCTCGCCAAGCAGCGGTGAAGCGCCAGTCTTAAGTCCCGCCATGGTCAGCAGCAGCAGATGAACACCGTGAGTCAGCAGTGTTGTCCCCAGAAGGATGCGGAGCAGGCTTTTGGATAAGACCAGATATACACCTACGGTAAACAAGACGCCGATCGCCAGGGCAATAAGGATCTCCATCAGTTATCCCTCCCGATCGTAAAGATGATATTCATGGTAACACCGATCACTGACAGGTATACGCCCAGATCGAACAGTGTTGCTGTAGTAAGTTCAGTCTTGCCCATCACCGGCAGCTCGAAATAGCCGAAGGTCTGGGTCAGGAACGGAACATCGAATACAAAGGAACCTATCCCTGTGAGAAAAGCTATAGAAATTCCGGCCGCAATTAACTTACGGTAATCGACAGGCAGCACCTTCTCTACAAACTCTGTACCGAACGCAATCGAGAGCAGCACGAGCCCGGCTGCAGCCATCAATGCGCCGATAAATCCGCCGCCCGGATGGTTATGACCGGCAAAGAACAAATACAGCGAGAAGGTAATAATAATCACGAAGGCCACTTTGGCCACAGACTGCAGCAGCACATCGTTACTGCGCGCATAACGCGGCTTGTTATCGTCCGGCACATCTCTGACCAGATCAGGCTTACTACCCGGTTCAAGCTGCAGCTTAATCATTGAATAGATAGCCAGCGAGGCCAGACCAAGCACCGTAATCTCAAACATGGTATCAAAGCCGCGGAAATCCACCAGCAGCACGTTGACTATATTTTTGCCGCCGCCGAGGGTATAGCTGTTCTCCACGTAGTAGCTTGAGATGGACTCGAACGGACTGCTCCCAAGCGCTGCCAGTGCGACAAGTGTCATCGTTGCCCCGAATCCTACGGCGATAATCAGCTTCGGGATCTTTACCCGGAATTTGACCTTCTCCCGTTTCAGTCGGGGCAAATGCCGGAAGCAGAGCAGGAACAGCGTCACCGACACCACTTCGACGATCATCTGCGTAAGCGCCAGATCGGGTGCACGGAACAGGATGAAGAGCAATGTCACCATATACCCTACCATTCCCGTTAACAGAATTGCCGCAATCCTGGACCTGGCGAACGGAATCGCGAGCGCACCTGTCAGCATGACCAGCACTGCCACGACTTCAAAGAAGGTGACCGGAGCATACTGCCCTTGGCCAAACGTAATTCCGTCTGCGTACAGCAATGAACCGCCAACTACAACAATAATCAAGGTGAAAATATACATCAGATAATGGCGCATGGAGCCTGTCATATATAGCCCTGTCACCGAACGGGACACCCGCTCCACCAGCCGGATACTGCCGTCGTAGACCTGGTTGAGTGTATACCCGCTGCGCCATTCCTTATCGACCAGACTTAACCGGCCATACACACGGTATACGACAATTCCCAGCAGGATCACACCCAGAGTCATCCACACTTCAGCTGTGAAGCCATGCCAGAAATAAATGTTCACATAAAAGGGCGAGCTTGCCGCAAGCTGCGGATGAATAGCATTCATTCCCGGTACAATCAATGTCTTGGACAGGATGTTCGGGAACAGGCCGGTGATAACGGCCAGCAGTGCCAGGAGAATCGGAGGAAGCAGCAGCCCAAACGGTGCTTCATGCGGCTTCTTATCCAGCTTCTCGGGCTGGTATTTGCCGAAAAAGGTATGGAAAACCATAATCATGCTGTATGCAAAGGTAAATATGCTTGCAATCCAGGCCAGCACCGGAAAGATCGTGAAGAAGGATTGCGGGCTGAGGATATCCAGCTGTCTGATATTCAGTACAGCCGTGAAGAACATTTCCTTGCTCAGAAATCCGGCAAACGGCGGGAGGCCTGCCATGGAGAAGCTGCCGATCAGCGCTACCGTGAAGGTCACCGGCATCAGTGACACCAGTCCTCCCAGCTTGCGCAGATCACGTGTATTCGTCTCATGGTCGACAATCCCGACCACCATGAACAGCGAACCCTTGAATATGGCATGATTAATCAAATGAAAAAGGGCAGCCGTTGTTGCGGCGGTAAAGAACACAGCCTCTTCGCCCGTATAGAATGAAGCTGCCGATCCCATTCCCAGTAATCCCATAATCAGCCCCAGCTGGCTGATTGTGGAATAGGCTAACAGAGCCTTCAGGTCCGTCTGCTTCATCGCCTGGATCGATCCATAGATCAAGGTGATCAGGCCGACGCCCGACACAATCCAAAACCACTCATGTTGCCCCGCAAACACCGGGCTGAAACGCGCGACCAGATACAGTCCTGCTTTGACCATCGTTGCCGAGTGCAGATATGCGCTGACCGGGGTCGGTGCTTCCATCGCATCCGGCAGCCAGATATGAAACGGAAACTGGGCCGATTTGGTGAAAGCCCCCAGCAGAATCAGGATCATCGACGGTATGAACAGCGTTTGTCCGCTGATGTCCCCGGCCTGGCTCCAGATTTCACGGATACTGAAGGTCCCTGTCATGCCATACAGCATCAGGAAGCCGGCGAACATTGCCAGACCGCCGAAGACCGTGATCAGCATCGACTTCAGTGCGCCGTAGCGTGACTTCTGTCTACGGTGCCAATAGGCAATCAGGAGGAAGGAGGATACACTTGTCAGCTCCCAGAAGCCGTACAGAACCATCAGGTTATCGGACATTACCACCCCGAGCATCGCGCCCATAAAGATTAGGAGATATACATAAAACGGGGTCAGTTCTTCTTTGCGTTTGTCCAGATAATAAATCGAGTAGAAGATGACCAGCATCCCCATTCCCGTAATTAACAATGCAAACAGCAAACTTAATCCATCCAGATGAAATACCAGATTAATGCCAAGGGACGGAATCCAGGATACAGTCTCATATCCGGAGTCCCCTCCCTTAATGACAGGAATCCGGGTCAAGAAATAAATGAACAACGCCAGCGGTCCGGCAAGTACAAGCCAACCCCGGTGGAGCCAGGCCATCCGCCCGCGTAGAAGCGCTATCATTAGGGCCAGCAGAAACGGAACAAGTACGGTTATATGCAGCAAAGGCAAGCCTCCTTTTCCACTCTACAAATTAAGTTGTGAACAATAGTACATACTACTGGAAGTAAAAACGATTATAAGGGATCGCTAAGTGTCCCCTCGCAGATATGCAAATATCTCGCTTTACCATCTTGCTCAATTCTGAATAAGCCATTCTCAAATTCCGTGTGCAATTCGTGAAAAAATTTCCCTTTGATGAAATCCTGACCTTCCGGCTCATCACTGAGCTGATAAACGCCCTCATTCTTCACCAGATAGGAGATTACACCTTCTTCATGCGTCTCTTCAAGACCGGCGCGCATCCGCTGTACTGCCACAACATGCAGATCCATCATCTTCATTTTACTGATCAGCTCATTGACAAAATTGCGCTTGGTCAGCTCCTGCCACAGTGTCTGGGCGGATTGTCCGATAATAATCTGCGTGACATCCTTCTCTTCTGCCGCTTCAACGATTACATCCGTTGTCTTGCGGCCCCGGCGTTTGCGGACCATAAACTCTGCTCCGGCCTCCTCGGCGAGACGCTTCCAGACCGCCATGAACATTTCTTTGCTCTGATTGTATTCATCACTATCCGAGCTATCCACATTGAGCACATAAAGCGGTGCCCCCAGCATCTCAGACAGCTCGACTCCACGCCGGATCAAACGCTCCCCGTGCGGACCATAATGAACGCATACCATAATTTTTTCCTTGTGAATGACCTTCGCCCTCCTGTAACATGGGCAAGAAATACAAAAGGAGCCTACTGGCGTTAGGCCCCTTTCTGTTGTTTCAAACCCTAAAAATTATACTTAAATTATATCTATTCCGATACTGTTTGTAAAGTTTACGGACAAGGATATGACAACATTGAAACATAATTACCATTATATTGAAGCCCAAATCAGTCCTTTCACAAGCTATATCTGGCATCGCATGTAAGGTTCATAGAATTTCTTAATGACCACACCAAAAATAATTGATTGGTAAATTGATGTAAGGTTTTATAGAATTCTTTTAAATTAAAAATAAATCCGGGGCTGCCCGAATCCACTATCAGACAGGGAGTGCTAGCTAAAGTGTCCACCGTTCATTCCGTTACTTCAGAAATAACTAACCAGGCTGTACAATATGTTCATCAGATCTACGCGGAGGTCCAGCAGCGCGACCCGCAAGAGCCCGAATTTCATCAGGCGGTCAAGGAGTTCCTGGATTGTCTCGTGCCTGTCCTGGCCCGTCATCCGCAATATATGAAGCAAGGGATTCTCGAACGGCTGGTTGAACCCGAGCGCAGCATATCCTTCCGCGTGCCCTGGGTCGATGATGCCGGCAAGGTCCGGGTCAACCGCGGTTTCCGCGTTCAATACAGCAGCGCCATCGGCCCTTACAAAGGCGGACTCCGCTTCCATCCATCCGTTTATCTTGGCATTATCAAGTTCCTGGGCTTCGAGCAGATTTTCAAAAATGCCCTGACCGGCCTGCCCATGGGCGGCGGCAAAGGCGGCAGTGATTTCGATCCCAAGGATAAATCCGATCAGGAAGTTATGCGTTTCACCCAAAGCTTCATGACGGAACTGTACCGCCACATCGGCCAGGATACGGATGTTCCCGCAGGGGATATTGGTGTCGGCGCACGCGAGATCGGCTATATGTTCGGACAATATAAACGGATTCACGGAGGACATGCGGCCGGGGTTCTCACCGGAAAAGGGCTGTTATACGGCGGCAGTCTGGCACGCAAGGAGGCTACCGGCTACGGCTGTGTATACTTCGTGCAGGAAATGCTGTCGTCCACGCGGGGAACCAGCTTCGAGGGCAGCCGGGTAGTTATCTCGGGATCAGGAAACGTCTCTATTTATGCTATCGAGAAGGCTCAGCAGCTGGGTGCTCTTGTTATCGCGTGCAGTGATTCGAACGGATACATTCATGATCCGCAAGGCATCAACCTCGCTACTGTCAAAAGACTGAAGGAAACCGAACGCCTGCGCATCAGCGAATACGTGAAGGAGCATCCGCACGCACAGTACATTGACGGCTGCAGCGGAATCTGGAGTCTGCCATGCGATATCGCCCTGCCTTGTGCCACCCAAAATGAGATTGATCTGACATCCGCCCGTACGCTGATTCTGAATGGAGTCCAAGCCATCGGTGAAGGGGCTAATATGCCGACGACGATTGAAGCGGTAGAATTGTTCCTTGAGAATAATGTATTGTTCGCTCCGGCCAAAGCGGCTAATGCGGGCGGTGTAGCCGTCTCGGGCCTGGAAATGAGCCAGAACAGCATGCGGCTGGCCTGGAGCTTTGAAGAAGTCGATGCCAAGCTGCAGGAGATTATGAAGAATATCTACCGTAGAACGGTGCAGGCGGCAGAGGAATACGGAGTGGCCGGTAACCTGGTGGCTGGAGCTAACATCGCCGGTTTCCTGAAGGTTGCCGACACTATGCTGGCGCAGGGGATTGTGTAACTAAATAAGCTGCAGATTAATGGCGGGCGGAACGAGCTTTGGTTATTACGAGCGAGTAGCTTTTACTGCCCGAAAAGATGCTGTTGCTATATGTATAAAGCTTATTTGTAGAGCTAGGCCTGAATCTATCGTTGTACATATTGTTGTACGTAGTGCAACATAGATTCACTGATAATGGGGTTTTCATAAGGATTGTTGTATGAAATACAACAATTGTCCCGTTCGCCGCTTGAATACGTGGGAAATGCTGCTTTTTATACAACAATTCTTGAATAGACCCGATATTATGAAGGAAATGTTGTATTTCGTGCAGGATTTCAGTATGACTATTAAGTCCAGCTTATTTAGTGACCGCATTTGTCCGGTTACTTCCACTCACTATGAATCAGAGGTATTTCTACCTCTGATTTTTTTTGATTCCATCAGAACCTGCAGAAGGGGTGTCTCAATAGCCATGCAATGGCTATTGAGACACCCCTCGTTTTTGGAGTATGCGATACTTAAACTCGTGGTGAGAACGCTCCGCGAACGGACCGTTGTTCTAAATGCTGTGCTCTTTAAGCAGGATCAGGGTTTCCCCCGGGCGAGCCCCGGCCAGATCATGGTCCTCACAGCAGCCGGCTGCTCCCACCTGCATGCCCCTTGCTCACTCTTCGCCAGCCTACAGCAGCTCGCGCCGCAGCGTCTCTGCCGATTTAGGGGACAGATGGCCGAGCGGAATATCGAATACCGTCTTGGCACCCTTATGGCCTTCATGCTTCAGGCGGACAGCTGCGCGGGCATAGGCTACCAGCACGCTGGCTGTAAATTCAGGATTACTGTCCAGCTTCAGCCCGAATTCAGCAATCTGCTTGCTTCCTCCGCCGGTTATACCACTACGGATAACGAAGCCGCCATGCGGCATGCCGGAATGCTTCGCAGCAAGCTCATCCTCCGAAATGAAGTTCACCGTTGTATCATAATCGGCGAAATAATTCGGCATCCCCACAATGCTCCGGGTGATAGCCTCATGGTCCGCCCCTTCTTCCGCCACCACGAAACATTCCCGGCGGTGCTTCTCGCGGGTAGTCAGCTGCGGGGTCTCGCCGCCCCGGATACTGTCAATTACCTCCTGGACAGGAACGGTATATTGCACGCCTGCCTTCACACCGGGAACCCGGCGGATCGCATCCGAATGCCCTTGGCTGACTCCGGTGCCCCAGAAGGTATAATCCTCACCTTCCGGCAGGATGGACTGCATCAGCAGACGGTTCATGGAGAACATTCCCGGGTCCCAGCCCGTTGAGATCACACTGACTGTCCCGCCGCCTTGGGCTGCCTTATCCACTTCAGTGAAGAAGTCAGGAATTTTGGCATGGGTGTCAAAGCTGTCCACTGTATTAAACAATCTGGCCAGCTGCGGAGTCTGCTCCGGCAGGTCTGTTGCTGATCCGCCGCACAGAATCATTACGTCGATTTTGCCTATGTATTGCTCGGCTGCGGAAATATGCTCTGTGACTGCTCCTGTGATCTCCGCCAGCTGCTGCGGGTCTCTGCGGGTAAAAATAGCGGCAAGCTCCATATCCGGATTTTGTTCAATCGCCTGCTGTACCCCTTTGCCCAAATTCCCGTATCCGACAATCCCAACTCTGATGTTTGAAGTCATGTTTAATATAGTCCTCCCTTGCCGGTTATCCCGGAGATATGAATCCTTTAAATTATAAGTATATATACATTACACGAAATGTAAACATTTAAGAGTATATAAATTGAATTTTCCCGGACTTGTCCTTTCCCCGTTCTTCACTTACAATGAGTCCAATTGATAATCATTCTTAATGGATGGGGTGAAAAATGAAGATTCCAGCTGTGATCTCTCATACGTATGGAGACAGCCATTACATACAAACACCGGACGGGCGTCAGCTCCATTACATGGAGAACGGAGCCGGTCCGGTAACTGTGGTATTCGAATCGGGCATGGGCATGTCCCGCTCTGCCTGGGGGCTGGTGCAGCCGGTAGTCGCCAGATACGCGCGGGCTGTCGTCTACGACAGGGCGGGCAGCGGGAAAAGCGGTGCGGACCGGGCACCAAGGACCCTGAGCAGAATGGCCGATGATCTCATGTGCTTATTGAGCCACTTGGGAGCGGGCCCCTTCATTCTCGTCGGACACAGCTGGGGCGGCCCCGTTGTCCGCACAGCAGCTTCCCGGAACCCTGACATCATACGGGGACTCGTTCTGGTCGATCCGACAGACGAGCATTGCGGGCTCTATTTCGAAGAAGCTTCCGTGAAGCATTTTGCGAAGATGAATACTCTCCTTCCGCTGCTTGCGGGAACCGGTTTATACAAGCTGATGGGAAGCAAGCCGGGCAAGGTTCTGCCAGCGGATGTCTACAAGGAACAGCGGCAGGAGGATTTCACTATGCGGGCAGCTCATACCATGGTTGCTGAGGGAGCAACCTTCCTGGAGGATTTACGGGCACTTCTGGAGCATCCGCTGAAGCTGGAGGGTATTGAGGTATCCGTGCTCTCAGGAACACTAATCACGCGGATGGAACGGAATTTCCGGCCTGCGCTTCATGCAGCGCACAAGCAGACGGCAGCAGGATTGGCAGACGGCCGCCTGGTCGAAGCCCGGCAATCCGGTCATATGATCATGTACAGCGAGCCCGGACTGATCGCAGATGAGGTCAGACGGATGATCGATTAGTCCGGGCTTACCGCTCCCTGTTCACCACATAATTCATTAAATGCTTCAGGAAGGTGATATTACGCGGGATCCCGCGCAGAGCCTCATTGGCCTTGCAATAGTGATCCCACATCTCTTTACTGGCCCCTTCTTGACCAAGAATCGAGACAAAATTCGAATTATTGTTAACAACATCGTTGCCGACAGGCTTACCAAGTACATGCATATCCCCTTCCACATCAAGCAAATCATCCTTAATCTGAAAAGCAATGCCCATATGGTAAGCGATTTTTTTGAGCGCACTGATCTCCGCATCGCTAACCTCAGCCAGCATGGCCGGCATGACCAGGCACGCCTCAAAGGCCACTCCTGTTTTGTAAAAGCACACATTATTCAGCTGCTCCAGCGTCAATGTTCTGCCTTTTGCATCCAAATCCATCGCCTGGCCCATACACATATCCTCTGCCTTCCGGGCCGAATAACGGATCAAGGCAAGCACTGTTTCCGCCTTAAAGCGGTCAAGCGAGGCTTGCTCCCCGATGGCCTTCTGGATCAGATACAGACCGGTTAACTCCGCAACTGCACTGCTGTGAATCTCATGCAGGGTCGTGCGCCCTCTGCGGGTAGAGGCATTATCCTGGGAAGGCAGATCATCGAAGATCAGGGAGGCGGTATGCATGTATTCAAGCGAGCGGAGAAGCGGAACTATGGCTGCCGGCTCCAAGCCGTATTCCTTCACACCCATCACCCAGGTTAGAATCGGTCGCACCCGCTTGCCGTCCCCCGCCAGGCTGTAATTGGCCGCATCGATCAGCTGCTCCTTCATGGCCGGAAGCTCCTGCGGCTTAGCGAAGAGCAGTTCTTCATTGATCAGACTGCGGACACTTTTAAACGTAGCGAAGAATTCCTTCTGCTCCCTGGCATCCTTCTTCAAGTGCTCAATCATCCGGTCCCGCAGCAGCTTATCAAAAAAGTCCACATCATCCGCTTTGTCTACCAGGATCTGAATGAGCCTGTTAAACTCCGGGTTGCCTGCTGCAAAAATCCTCATCGTCTCATTATACTTATCAGATCCCACACGTTCTTTATAACGTTTCAGCCCGTTAATTGCCCGGTCAAGAATAACCTCGCGGGCCTTGGCATCGGAGTGATATACACTGTGGATCAGATTGGAGATGACCGCCCAGTATAACTCAAAAGGATTAATCAGATCAGGCCTTTGCTTATGATATTTCAAATAATAGGTATACGGTGTTACGGCTCCGTCACTCATATCCTCGGTCATATCCGCGAAATCATCAGCAAGCTGATTGTAGAGGCCAAAAAAGAAGGTCCGCTCTTCAAATCCCTCATCCGCAGGCGCACTAATCACCGAACGCGCAATGAGCCGGGATGACGATGACTTCAAGATAACGGGGATGTACAAATCATCGTTAGTGTAATCTCCCCTGGTGAGTACCTTGACACGGTCCTTATCCTGAGCCTGAAAAAAAACATAGGACTGGCCGAAAAAGATATGCTGCGTCTCCGGCCGCTGTTGCTGCTTAATATACTCGAATGCCTCAGAAAGCTCCGAATGAATATACTTGATCAGTTCCATGTTCTCTCCGGACCAATCCCCAAGTACCGGCACAACTCCTGTGAGCAGCGCTGAACGAATCAGCTCAGAGTATTGCACTTTCTCTTGAACCGTCAGTATCCGAGAATCCAGCAGATCGTCAACGAAAGGATACGTCAGTCCATAGGAATAGCCAAGCCTGATCGCTTCATCCAATCTCCGGGACCGTTCCACAGGCGCAGTATCACCGTCCATCTCTTCTATAACATGCAGTATAACGCCAACGATAATCTTGATTAGCTTGCGCTGGGCATGCTCCGCGTTCATTCCCTCCGGTATATGGGCTGCTACAGATCTTAATTTGGCAAAAACCCAGATCACTGCAGCTTCTATCCCTTCCTTCTGGGCCCAGCGGTATACCCCGTCCAGATTCATGAAATCCGGCACTTCTCCGCTGCCTGAGCGGGCTGACTTCAGCAGATGCTGGTTCAGATCAGCTATGGTTCTCCTGATCCGTTTCTGTGTATCTGGAGAATCGGGTGCCTTACCCAGATCCCTCATATAAATGTACGAGACGCTCCGGTCCAGATAATCATCCAGCTTCTTCGTGTAATTCAGCCATTGGATGTAGCGGTAATAATCTTGGGTGTCCGGCTTTTTCTTCCCCGGTGACCACAAGGACAACACGGAGAACCGCCGGATATGCTTCTTTTTCCACTCATGGATATCCGCCGTCAACGCCGTCACATAAGATTGGCTCTTCAGCTGATCATGGAGTGAGCTTAAGTAGCGGGCGGCCTTCTGCTCTGCCAGCTGATAACCTGTATGGGGATGTTCTCTGACAATTTCATTCATAGGATGCACAACCTTAGCTTCATATTGGTTTATCATGCTGTATGGGGGTCTTTGAACAAATGGGGAGCCTGCTTTTTATCCTTATACGAACAAGTGGCAGCATGGTTACGAAATCAAGTTAAGGATTGACAAACGGTCAATAAACAATTAAAGTTTTAACAGTTACATCATTGATAATGATTATCAATTTCATAAATTTATCATTGAAAGGGAGATTATCAGAAATGAAGAAATTGTTGTTACCTCTACTCATCCTTACCCTCCTGGTACTAAGTGCCTGCGGCAATAATGCAAGCAACAGTGCAAGCAACAACACGGCTGCTGCCACAGCTACACCGGCACCCGAAGCCAGCGCAACTGCAAGTGCTGATAACAGCAGCACAGATACCATTACATATGAGTCTGAAACCGGACCTATCGAAGTTCCCGCCAATCCCCAGCGTGTTGTAGTTCTTGCCGGGTACGCAGGTAACCTGCTCGCTCTGGATGTCCCCCTAGCAGGAGTAGATTCCTACATCAAAGCAAATCCAAATTTCCAGGATCAGTTGAAGGACGTCGCGGAAGTCTCCGAGGAGAATGTGGAGAGTATTCTGAATCTCAAGCCAGACTTAATCATTGCTTCGTCAGATACCAAAAACCTGGACAAAATGAAACAAATCGCACCGGTGGTTACCTATACATACAACAAAGTGGATTATCTGACCCAGATCCTGGAGATCGGCAAAGCGGTTAACCAGGAGCAGAAAGCCGCTGACTGGATTGCTGATTTCAAGGCACGTGCCTTGGCGGCCGGTGAAGAAATCAAAGCCAAAATCGGTGCTGATAGCACGATCTCCGTTATTGAAGGAGATTCCAAAAATCTGTACACCTTCGGCAGCGCCTGGGGACGCGGTACAGAAATCATCTATCAGGCTATGGGTCTGAAAATGCCGGATAAAGTGAAGGAAATGACAGCCAAAGAAGGATACTTCAATTTATCACTGGAAATCCTGCCGGATTATATGGGAGATTACGTGATCTACAGCAAAGATCCTGCAGGTGATGCTTCCTTCCAGGAGACTTCCACTTACAAGGATATCCCGGCCGTCAAAAATAATCATGTCTACGAAATAGATGCTACATCTTTCTATTTCAATGATGCTCTGTCGCTTGACTATCAGCTTGATTTCATTTCCAAATCATTGCTGGGAAATTAATTATTATTTAGGAATCCAGCCAGGTTGAAACCGAAAAAAAGGAGCGCAAATCGCGTTCTTTTTTTTCGCAAATTGATAAGGAACGGATGGTCGAAATGGAGAAACAGTCTCCGCAAAAGCCGATAAATTCTACTTTTGTGCTTAAGCTGCTCGTCAGCATGATTTTATTTGTGATTGTATTTGCCCTGGCGGTCAGGCTCGGTGCCAAAAATGTTTCACTGGCAGATATTTGGAGCGCCATCAGCAACCCGAAGGCTACGGGTGGTGATATCTCTATCATCCGTGAACTGCGGCTCCCCCGCGAAGTCGGCGGCATTCTGGTAGGTGCCGCCCTCGCTGTTGCCGGGGCAATCATGCAGGGTCTAACCCGAAATCCGCTTGCCGACCCGGGACTGCTTGGTCTGACGGCAGGTGCCAATGCCGCACTTGCGGTATCCTCTGCCTTCATCCCCTCCATCGGATACTACGGAATCATGATCGCCTGTTTCATCGGCGCAGCCTGTGGCGTGATGCTGGTGTTCGGCATCGCTGCACTCCGGAGGCAGAATATGTCGCCTCTGCGGATGGTGCTGGCCGGTTCTGCCGTATCCGCTCTGCTGACCGCTGTAGCCGAAGGAATCAGCCTTCAATTCAAGATCTCTAAAAATGTATCGATGTGGACATCCGGCGGGCTGATCGGCACTACCTGGGGCCAGATTACAGCAATTGCCCCGGTTATTATCATTTGCCTTATCGTTTCAATCCTTTTGTCCCGTCAGCTGACAATCCTTAGTCTGAACGAAGGAACGGCTGTAAGTCTTGGGCTCAAGACGACTCAGGTTAAAATTACACTGTACATATTGATCACGCTGCTCGCAGGCGCTGCTGTTGCGCTTGTCGGCAACATCGCTTTTGTCGGCCTGATGATCCCCCACCTCGTGCGGGTGTTTGCCGGGACAGATTACCGTGCCATTCTTCCGCTGTCCGCCATTGCCGGCGCCACCTTTATGGTGTTCGCCGACACACTCGGACGGATGATTGACGTCCCGTTCGAAACGCCTGTCGCCGCGATCGTGGCTGTGCTGGGCCTGCCGTTCTTCCTGTTCATTGTCCGTAAAGGAGTGCGATCCTTCTCATGAAACCAGCCCGGCTGTATCGTAATCAACCGCTTGTCGTATCGCTGCTTATGCTTCTTATCCTGGCTACCATCGTTATCGGAATAGGGATCGGATCTTCCCCGGTGTCATACGGGAGACTGATTCCGACAATCCTCGGGCACGGTTCTTTCGAGGATAATTTTGTACTGTTCTCCATCCGGCTCCCCCGGATACTGATTACGCTGCTCGCAGGTATGGCGCTTGCTTTATCCGGTGCTATTCTGCAGGGCATTACCCGCAATGAGCTGGCTGATCCGGGAATTATAGGCATTAATGCCGGGGCCGGGGTCGGGGTTACCGTCTTTTTCATCTTTGCATCCATTGACGCCGGGTCCTTCATATATATGATTCCGCTTGCGGCATTCGCCGGAGCCCTGGTAACCGCTGTACTCATCTATGCCTTCTCCTACACCCGCACCGATGGCGTTCAGCCGATCAGGCTGGTCATCACCGGAGTCGGGTTCTCCATGGCGCTCTCCGGCGTGATGATCGTACTCATCTCTTCGGTGGACCGGACCAAGGTGGACTTCATCTCCAAATGGCTGGCCGGTAATGTGTGGGGTACAGACTGGCCTTTCGTTCTCGCCCTGCTGCCTTGGCTGATCATTCTGGTCCCTTATGTGCTGTACAAATCCAGAACACTGAATTTGCTTGCTTTGAACGAGCCTACTGCTATCGGGGCAGGTGTGGCGGTCTCCAGAGACCGGGTCCTCCTTATGCTGGCGGCGGTTGCACTGGCAGCGTCGGCTGTTTCGATGACCGGCGGCATCGCCTTTGTCGGCCTGATGGCTCCGCATATTGCCAGAGCCCTGGTAGGAGCGCGGCATCAGCAATTCGTGCCGGTATCCATATTAATCGGCGGCTGGCTGCTGCTGCTGGCGGATACGATTGGCCGTAACCTGACCCAGCCTGACGGTATCGCTGCCGGAATAATGGTTGCTTTTATCGGCGCTCCTTATTTCCTGTATCTTCTATTGAAGAAAGAAGGGTAGTACTGACGCAAACTCTCCGCGTAAGCCCACTCCATAGACTAACGCCCTACATACTATATTGGGACCTGACTGCATACATGCAGTTAAATTGTTAGCTCAAAAGGAGCTGGAATCAGTGAAATCAGGAACAAAGCTTACCGGGCGGGTTATCTATAAAGGTGATCCGGGCTATGAAACGGCACGCAAAAATTGGGATCCGCATACTGACAGATTCCCGAAGGTATTTGTCTTCGCACAGAAAACGCAGGATGTAGCCAACGCCATCCGCTGGGCCAACGAGAATAACATCCCTATCCGGCCAAGAAGCGGCCGGCACTCGCTGGAGGTCAATCTGTCCCAGGTCAACGGAGGCATTGTCATCGATGTAAGTGAACTGAGAAGCATCAAGCTCAATAAAAAATCGGGAACTGCAGTAGTGGGGACCGGAAATACGGTGGGAAGAATTGCCCATACGCTTGCGCGGCAGGGATACATGGCCCCTTTTGGGGATAGTCCCACTGTCGGAATCGGGGGCATTACACTAGGCGGGGGAATTGGGCCGCTTCAGCGGACCGTAGGTCTGGTCAGTGATAATCTGATTGAGCTCGAAATGGTGGATGCCAAAGGCAGAATTATTGTCGCCAATAAGAACAGCAACGCCGATCTCCTCTGGGCTTCCCGCGGGGGTGGCGGAGGTAATTTTGGAGTCTGCACCCGTTATAAGTTCAAAGTGCGTCCCGCGCCGGCCACGGCGACCGTATTCCGCATCACCTGGCCCTGGAACCAGTTCGAAAAGGTACTCAAAGCCTGGCAGCGCTGGGCTCCTTCTGTGAACACCAGACTGGGCAGCGAGCTATCCATTGGTCCCAAAAAGGGCGGTAATGTCAGCATGCTGGGCCTGTTCCTCGGATCAAAAGCGGAGGCGGTCCGCCTCTTAAAGCCCATTACGGACGTAGGGACGCCCACGAATCAATTGATCCGCTCATTATCTTATCCCAAAGTAGTGAGTTTCCTGCTGGCTCCCGATCCGGTGGAGACCCAAAGATTCAGCAACCAGTTCTCCAGCGGTTTCGGAAGAAAACCTTTCCCGGACAAAGCGTTTAAGTCTATGCGTGAGTTCCTTGAGAACGTGGAGGGCGAGTTCGCAGGGTTCTATTTCCTCAACTGGGGCGGGGCTGTAAGCCGTAAATCACCCAGATCTACCGCCTTCTACTGGCGTAAAGCGAAATTCTATGTAGAGTGGAACAGTTCATGGGTCAAGAAATCGGATGCTGCCAAAAATATTGCCATAGTGCGGAATACACGCCGGAAGCTGCAGCCGTTCATCGTGGGAAGCTATATTAATGTTCCGGACCAGGGGATCAAACATTCCGGCCCGGTCTATTATGGAGCGAACTATCCCCGGTTACGGAGAGTCAAAGCCAAATATGATCCCGGAAATGTATTCAACAATCCGCAAAGCATTCCTCCGGCCCGCAAGGTATAAGAATAAGATTAAACTATCGAGTAGGAGGGGGCGGCAAGCCCCCGTCCTCTCACACCACCGTACATGCGGGTCCGCATACGGCGGTTCCAAAAGGTTAACAAAGTTCCAGATAGCGTGAAAGTAAACTCTTCAGCCCTTTTGCTTCCCAATAGGAAGTCGGAAGGGCGTTATTCGTGTTCCGGGACATTTCCCACGCGCCTCGCCGCGAGTTGGCCATCTTAAAACAAGCCCACTTTGGAACCCCGAGTGCTCGAAGCTCGCGGATTCGTGTACGTACTCGTTTCCACTGTTTCCACAGACACATTCGAAGTCTCCTCCGAATCCACTGGTCCAGTGTTTGGAAGTGTGTCTTCGCCGAGGCTAGACGGAAATAACCGAGCCAACCCATCAGATAGCGGTTCAGTCGGTAAATCCTTTCTTCCATGGAAATGGACCAGGTACGTTTCGTTAGCTCTCGAATTCTCCCTTTAAAAGCTGCGAGACTCTTCGGAGCAATCCGAATCGTTGCCTGTTTCTGGCTCAGGAAACTGAATCCTAAGAACTTTCGGTGCCAAGGTCTCGCTACCGCACTTTTCTCCCCGTTTACTTTCAGTTTTAGCTTTCCTTCTACAAACCGACTTACCGATTCCATGACACGCTCGCCTGCTCGTTTACTCGCCACAAAGATATTACAGTCGTCCGCGTAGCGTACGAATCGCAAACCTCGCCCGGTCAGTTCCTTGTCCAGATCATCCAATAGAATGTTTGCTAGAAGCGGACTAAGCGGACCGCCTTGTGGCGTTCCCTCCCGGCTACGCTCCCATTTTCCATCCACCATAACTCCGGCGTTTAAGTAAGCACGGATTAGCGTCAGCACTCTTTTGTCCTCCACTTTCCGCGCCACTCTTGCCATTAGCATGTCGTGGTTTACCTTGTCAAAGAATTTCTCCAGATCCAAATCCACGACCCATCTGAGGCCGCCTTGGATATATCTTTGGGCTTGTTTAACGGCGTCATGCGCGCTCTTCCCCGGCCGAAAGCCGTAGCTGTACCACGAGAATTGTGCGTCAAAGATCGGGTTCATGACTTGTAAAAGTGCTTGCTGGAGGAAACGGTCCATCACAGTCGGGATGCCTAGCTGCCGTACACCGCCTCCAGGTTTGGGGATTTCCACCCGTTTGACTGGCGCAGGTCTGTAAGTTCCCGTCAGAAGTTCAGTTTTCACCGATGCCCAGTGCGTATTCAGGTAAACTTGTAGATTCGCTACCGTTACACCGTCCACACCGGGCGCTCCTCCATTTTGCACCACTCGTTTGTAAGCGAGTCGAAGGTTATCTCCTTTGAGCATTTGCTCCAGCAAGTTGTTCTGGTCTTCGCGAGAGGAAGGGACGACTTGTGCCGACGAAGAACTCGGCGCTCCGGCATACCCTGACGGCTTCACCGCTTCTCTTTGCCGCAAGCTCCCTTGCGAGATATTCTGCTGTCGTTGCTCTTCATGCGAACGCATCGCTTTCCTCTCTCCTTTCGGTTCAGCCCTTCCGTAAATTGTTGCAACAGCTTACGTACTATGGCTTCTGCTGACTCCTGCCAGTTCAGCGCAGCCTCTCAGCTACGGTTACAAGTTTTTTTTCTTGCTTATCTGACAGGTCTCCCCAGATAAGAACGTCATCTGTCTGCCCGCGACCACTGGAGTATACCGCGCCAGCCCTTGGCGGCTTTGGATTTCGTCATGTTTAGGTGACTCATCCGACTGACACAGCCTCAAATCCAGTTCGTGTACCTTGGCCCGTGCTTTTGCCTCCGGCTTCCTTCAGATTCCACCTCACGGTGGACACCCTTGCCCTTGGCTAACGGTAGGCGCTCGCCAGCCCCCGTTCGGGACTTTCACCCTAAAGATGACGCCCATGCTGGGCGTACGAACATAAAGAGGCCTGCATGTATCCACGCGGGCCTCCTTCTTATGGTTGCAGCCTTTTACTGTCCGGAATTAGCCAGGAATTCATCAATCTGCCGCTGAACTTCTGCAATGATGGTATCAATTCCAGCTTCCTTCACCTGTGCCTGAAGCTTGGCCAGTCCGCCGTCCACATCCTTCACTGAACCGTATTCCAGCGGAATGCCATATTGCAGCATCACATTACCGACATTAGCTACCTCCGTCTTCACTTTGCTGTTATCGAAGACAAAGGTCTCCAGCGGATAGTGGTAAACCTCACCTTCCCATTTGTCGGTCAGCGCATTGCCTTCGTCAGGGAAGGAGGCGTTGTCCCGGTTCAATGGGGAGTTAAAGCCCCAGTTGGAGAATCCGGTATAGTTAGCATTTTTCTCTGCATTCGTATATTTATCATCGCCAACCGGATTATAATGCACAGCCGTAATGCCGTTCATCATCAGATCATGCAGTTCCTTGTCATTCTGCAGAAGATCAATCACCATCAGTGAACGTTCCGGGTTCTTGGTCGTAGCGTGAATAGAGACCCCGTTCTGCGTGGAGACAGCAACAGACTTCTTCTTGTCCGGTGTAATATCAGCCAGAGCCAGCTCATACGGTGAATTTTTCTCGCGCATATCCGTCATTAAAGCGCCTAGCGTACCAAGATTGTGTGTGATTGATGCTGTCTTGCCTGCACGGAACTCCTGCTGGTGATCCAGCTTGCTGTTCAGTGCGCTCTTCGACCAGGCGTTGTGATCCGCAAGATCTTTATAATAGTAGACAAGCTCTTTGAATTCCGGAGTTTCGTATACATTGAATACCTTACCGGCAGGATCTGTCAGCTTGAAGCCAATCGGCAGATCGAAGTCGAACATGTTCCATTCATTCTGCTGCTTCAGCAGGACCCGGTCCAGATTGTGCAGCTTCCAGTCCCCTGTCTCCGGTACGAACGGAGTGACACCCTGCTCCTTCTCGGAGACCGTCTTGAGATAAGTAGCATACGCCTCCGGGCTGTTGATCTCCGGCAGGTTATATTTCTTGCGCAGGTCCTCCCGGTACAGAATCAGCTTCTCAATCGTTTCCCCGCGGTTCTGAGGCACCATATAGAGCTTGCCGTTCACCTTCGCCTGACCCCAGCCCACCTCCGGCATCGCTTCCCAGGTCATCGGCGCGTACTTCTGCAGCAATTCGTCGGTCAGCTCAAGAAACCCGCCTTTGAGGGCCTGATCATTATAGCCTGCCCAGTTGGCAGAGTAGATGAGGTCAAAATTCTCATTCGCCGCCAGCTTGAGCGGATATTTCTGCGCCCAATCCGACCAGTCCAGGAACTCGGCTTCCAGCGTAGCGTTAACTTTCTCCTTCAGCTTCTTGTTGATCTCTCCAAATACCAGGTCATAGTCGACCGGCTTCGGTCCTACAAAAATCATCTTCAGTGTTACGGGCTGGGACGTATCCACTGTGCCGGAATCTCCGGCTGGGCCGGCATTCGTCCCGGCAGCTTCTGTCGCGGCTGCCGAAGCCTGCGGCTCCGCCGTGCTTCCTACGGCATTACCGTTGTTATTGCCGCATGCAGCAAGCAGAGAGATCATCAGTATACCGGACAGCAGTGTTAATCTTTTTTTCTTGTTCAATTGAATTTCCCCCCAGCGTATGTGTAATCGCTTACAATTACAGTATAATAAAAAATCCAAGTCCGTCTAATGTAGGCAGTCAACGATTATACATACTTTTGCAACGACTTTTTGGGCGGAAGTACAATAAATGATGAATTTTGCCGCTCTGTTTATTTAAACAACCCAAAGAAACGGCATTATCTTTAGCAGCCCTTATAAGGCTGTTAAGACAATGCCGTCTCAAACCATATGGTTCTATATCAGGTTCAGCTGCTTATTTCTCAAGAAATCCTGTAGAGGGATTCGTAATGAAGAAGCCTTCTTGGGGAACATAGAAATACTGAATCCAGACACCGTCCAGCAGCGGTTGACGTGTATCCAGCACAATCTCGATACCTTTATCCGTGGCAACCACTTCATCATGCTCGGTCGGTGTATCAAGAGCAACATCATAGTGCCCGTGATTGCCGTGATCCTGAGTAATAATGACGCGGATCTTCTTGCCCTCCGCTTCAGGAGTGTTCAGCATATCCTTCAGAACCTTTGCAGCATTGCGGTTAACTTTAACTTTCATCCTCTAGCGACCTCTATTCTTTGTAATTTACAATAAGAAATCCATTATAACATAATATAAGGTGCTATATATAATTCAGCAATAAATTGCACCCGCTTTTGGTGCAGCAAAAAGAGAGCCGGCCTGGGCTCTCTCCTGTTTTCTTCCATTTGCATATACTGGCTGGAATTAATCTTACTTCCCTGTGTACAGTTTGGTCTTCATCAGGGCTTCAAGGAAGGAGAACTTGCTGAATGCAGTTCCGCCTTGTGCCAGCGGATCAACCAGATTGACAAATACATTGCCGCCCTTCACAGCTTTCAGGCTCTTCCAGATGGCGTTCTTCTGCAGCTCTTCCAGTGCCTTAGGATTGTCTTTGTTCTCATCCGCCGAGAACTGTACAAAGATGTAATCCGGATTGATTGCCGCAAAGGATTCAAGGGAAATATTCTGCTGGGCTTTGACCTGCTGCACTTCCTTCGGCACGGTTGCACCCAGGTCGGCATACAGGGAGCGGTTAAAGAATACGTCCTGCGGATAGAGGAACAGGCTGCCTGAACGGATGCGCAGAGCAATGACCTTCTTGTCCTTGAGCTTCGGCGCAAGCTTCACTTTGGCTTCCTTCAGTTCCTTCTGGTATTTCAGAATCGCAGTGGTCGCTTCCTTCTGTTTGCCCGTAAGTGCTGCGAGCAGCTTCAGGTTGTCCATCCAATCGGTCGCGATATGCGATACTGGAATCGTAGTCGCGATCTTCGCCAGCTTCTCATTGGTCTCCGCCGGGAACTTCGTGCTGCTGAGGATAATATCCGGTTTGAGCTTCAGGATCGCTTCCAGGTCAGGTTCTGCCTTTTCCCCGATCGCTGTTACGCCGCTTGTTATTTTGGAAAAGATTGAAGGGAACTCACCGCCGACAGTCAATGCTCCCTTGGGTTTGAAATTGAGTACCAGTGCGTCTTCCAGCGCCTCTACTGCACCGGTAATGACAATATTATTGGTTTTGGCCGGAACGGTGTATACCTTGCCTTTATAGGTAATCTTTTGCGTTGCCTGTGCGGCTTCCGCAACGCCCACAGGTGCGACATTTACACCTGCGGCAGAAACGATACCCAGCGCCATAACACCAGCAAGTACCAAACCTGTTATTCTCTTAATCATAGCCTGCTACCACTCTCCATCATTTATTAATAATGATAATCATTATCACCATTACTAATATAATAGATTCATCTCCCCATTTTGAACATGGATTATTGTCGTTAAAACCATGGACGATCTGCGTAAAGTGAATATCCCCTTAACTATTCTTTACGAATGAGTCAGCCCCTTCAGATTAAACGATAAACCTAATCCGGCTATGGCTACTACGGTCAGGCACCAAAAAGCGGCATGGAATCCCTGCATCATATTCACCGGGAATGTGAAAGAACTGTAATTCATCGTAATCGTCATTATGGCTATCAGCAGAACCCCTCCCATAGAGCTGGCTAACGAGCGGATCGAAATCGTCATTGGAGAGGCATGTGCAATCATCTGAGGAGGTACACTTGCCATCGCATAGGCGGTAACAGGGGTCATAATAAACCCGATTCCCACCATTAGAAATACATAGAGCACAGCGAGTATAAGTATGGATGAATCCTGGGATAACATAAGCGAGATTAGCAAAGATACCCCGGCAATGAGGGTAAACCCGCCGCGAAGCACTATCTTCACTCCATAGCGGTCATATATTTTTCCGGAGATTACACTGGTACACCCCAGCAGCAGCGCACCCGGCAGCAGCATCAGACCTGACTCACTTGGCGTCAGCCCCCGGACATTCTGCACATATAACGGAATCAGCAGCTCAGCACCCACCATTACAATGAACATCAGCACTCCAATGATTGAGGCAAGGCTAAAGCTCCTGCTCTTGAACAGCCTGAAATCCAGCAATGGAACGGTAAGCTTCAGCTGACGCCTGATAAATAGAATTATGAACAATATCCCGCTTAGGATAACGGCCCCTGCCCATACCCGCGGGGCACTTTGATCCCCTGCCAGATTAACACCATATAACAGACCGGCAAATCCGGTTGTTGATAATAGAATAGATATGTAGTCCAGCTTCTCCCGGTGTCTCTCCCCCACATTCTGCAGACTGAACGCAGCGAGCAGCAGATTGGCTATCACTACAGGCAGCAATGCATAGAAGAGAATCCGCCAGGAGTGATCCTGAACGACTAATCCTGACAGGGTCGGACCCAGCGCCGGAGCCAGGCCCATTACCAGTCCGATTAACCCCATAGCCGAGCCTATCTTCCCCTTCGGGAACACCCTTAGAATCGTTGTCTGGAACAGAGGCATCAGCAGTCCTGCGCCCAAACCCTGAATAATACGCCCGCCCAGAATAAGGATAAAGTCCGGGGATATTCCCGCGATCAGTGTGCCTGCTGCAAAGACACTTGCCGAAGTGAAGAATAAACCTCTTGTCGTGAATCTTCCGATTAAAAATCCGGCAACAGGCACCGTTATGCCTGCAGTCAGATAGTATACTGTAATCAGCCACTGGGCCCTGCCTTCATTAATCCCCAAATCCAGCATCATTCTGGGCAATGCCGTATTCAGCATCGTCTGCATCAGCTGCCCGAGGAAATTCGCGATGACCAGCGAAGATATAATTAATCCGGGTCTGCTTTTCATTCCGTCTCCACCTGTCTCTCTTGTTATAAAATATATTAAAGATATATTAAGTCCTTAATAAAAGCGGACTACGCCCTCCACTTTAACTTCTACAGATTGTTCTGGTTAATTGGACCGGAAGTAAACACCTTAAATCAAAGACTTAATGTATCTACAATATATCCAAAAGTACAGATTGTCAATCTGTACTTACAGGAGTCCGCATGCTTTCACCACTGATTCTTCCACCACTGCTTCTCATAATCTGCCTTCAGCAATTCAAACTGGTTCCGTGTAAACCGGATCAGTCCATCCTGTGCCATCCGCTGCAACTCTCTGGATAAGGCACTCCGGTCCACAGTCAGGTAATCCGCCAGATCATTCCGGCTGAATGGAATTTCAAAGACGGGCGAATTATTTTTTTGGGCCTGCAGGCTGAAGTAGTGGATAATCCGTTCCCGCAGTGATTTGTGTGAGACCAGGTCAAGCTTCTGATACATCGACCGGTTATTCTCAAGCAGCAAGGTCAGCATATTCTCAATAATCCGGCTTCTCAAATGGCAGGTCGCCTGGCCCGGACGTACAATTTTGTTAATCTTGATGAACAGCACCCGGCACGCCGAGCCTGCAACCGCTTCGTAGCCGCTGGGCTCCTGCTCCAGACGAAGGGCGGTCTCCCCGATAATCTCCCCGCTCTCAAGCTCCGAGAATATGAAGCGCATGCCCGAACTATTCTCTTTGCACAGCAATACATTTCCCTGGAGAATAATACCCGCCGAAACCAGATATTCCTCCTGTTTGAAGATGACATCCTTCTTGGCGAAATCCTTGATGGTACCCTGAAGACAGCCCAGTGCCTGCTGCACCTCACTGATCATAAATCCTTTAAATAAGACCGTGCTTTGGATTTTGTTCATATATTGCTGCACATTTATCCGCCTCCTGTTGCCATGGCAACAGAGTCATTGTACAAACTCTGCTACAATTTAATAAATGAGAACGATTCTCACCTCATCTCATTATACCAAATGTTAAGAATCATTCAATATATACAGGAGGACGGCATGAGCGGAATGACTGCAGGCACAGTATTTTATTTCAATGACATGATTAGCATCCGGCCCTATCAGATATCGAGCAGAACACTGAATATCACAGAAGGTTCGGGCCAAGCCGCTGAAGCACCTGAATGGGTACTATACGGCATGGATAAGGATGAGACCATCAGCTCGGAGACCTCGCCCAGATCCAAGCTCATTCACGTACTGGAGGGAGAGCTTCACATGCTCATAGGAGAGCAGCCCTGTCCATTAACCGCCGGGGCAGCGGTAATCGTCCAAGCCGGTACCTGGCATGAATTCGCTGCGCAGAGCAGCTGCAAATTTCTGCAAATCAGCATATAACCTGGAGGTAGATCATATGGAGCAAGAACACTATATTAAAAGATTGCCGCAAGCTGAAGTTATGGATTTACGGAAGATCATTACGGTGGAGGAGCAGCAGGTATCGAGCCTGACCCTGGTACAGCGCTCCAGTCTCGCCATGACACTGATCTCCCTGGATAAAGGCTCATCGATTGGCGGCCACTCCTCCCCGGGCGATGCCATGGTGAATATTCTGTCGGGCGAGGCTCAGATCACCATTGCGGATAAACCCTACACGGTGCTGGCAGGAGAAACGATCATTTTGCCGGCTAATATTCCCCATGCGCTGTATGCTACCGAAGCCTTCCAAATGCTGCTGATTGTGGTCAAACCGGAGAAGAAGGAGCTGAGACATGTTGAAAAAGGAAGTAGGGCATAATTTCCTGGCCAAACTGGGTAAAAAGCGGCTGCGTCCCGGCGGTGTCGCTGCTACGAACTGGTTGATCCGGCATGCGAAGCTGACTAAAGACAGCCGTGTGCTGGAAGTGGCCTGCAACATGTGTACCACCTCTATCCAGCTTGCGCGGGAGTATAAGTGCCAGATTACCGGGATTGATATGGACCCCAGGGCACTTGAGAAGGCTGAGAAGAATATTAGAGATGCCAATCTGGAGGGGTACATTCAGGTCAGACAGGCCAATGCGATGAAGCTGCCTTTTGAGGATAACAGCTTCGACGTCGTCATTAACGAAGCGATGCTGACCATGCTGAATCAGGCGGCGAAGCAGAAGGCTGTAGCTGAATATTTCCGTGTGCTGAAGCCGGGCGGGGTTCTGCTTACGCATGACATCACTTTTGCGAAGAATAACATGGCCGGGGAGCTGGCGGAGCTGCGCCGGACAATTCATATTAATGTAGAGCCGCTGCCTGTGGCAGAGTGGGAAGGACTGTTCAACTCCACCGGATTCAAGAAGATCGAACATTCTACAGGCACCATGTCGCTGATGAGTGTTAAAGGCATGATTCGTGATGAAGGCGTCCCCGGTACACTGCGTATTTTCAAGAATGCACTCAAAAAAGAAAACCGCGCCCAGTTCAAGAAGATGTATACCTTCTTCAATACAACCGGCAAGGACCTGAATTATATCGCCGTGTGCAGCAGCAAGGACTGATGAAAAATCCCGTGCCGCCTGGACTAAAGAGCTCATACACAACAAAAAGGAGCTGTCCCAAAAGCCATGAACTGGCTGCTTGGGAGTCCGAACTGAATCACCGGAATAGCTGAAGGCAGCCCGATCAGGGCGATAATGATCGTTTTCATCAAGAATGGGCCGAGTCCGAATCTTCATCTTGTGCAAGCATGCTCGTTACAAAATCAAATAGCAGCCAAGCAGTGCAGAAGCACTTGTTTGGCTGCTATGCTTATGAACTCATTGCTGATAGCCTGATTAATCCAGCTGTGTTCCGCTGCTGGCGATTACATTCTTGTACCAGTAAAAGCTGTCTTTGCGGGATCTGGCCAGTGTGCCGTTCCCTTCATTGTCCTTGTCGACGTAGATGAATCCGTAGCGCTTCTTCATTTCGCCTGTTCCTGCACTGACCAGGTCAATGCAGCCCCACGGAGTGTAGCCGATCAATTCTACCCCGTCCTCCAGCGCTTCACCCATGGTCTTGACATGTTCCCGCAAATAATCGATCCGGTAACCGTCTTGGATTGAACCGTCCGCTTCAACGGTTTCTACAGCGCCAAGTCCATTCTCCACTACCATCATAGGAATGCCATAACGGTTGTAAATATGGTTCAGGGACCATCTGAGCCCTTGCGGGTCTATCTGCCATTCCCATGCGCTCGCCTGCAGATATGGATTCTTCAGCCCCATCGACAGATTGCCGCCGATAGCCTCCTGATCCGGCGCTGCGCTCACGCAGGTGGATGAATAGTAGCTGAAGGTGTAGAAATCTACACAGCCTTCCCGCAGCGTCTGCTCGTCGTCCTCCTCCTGCTGAAGCTTAATATTCTTCTCCTTGAAATATCTTGTGGCGAAGCCCGGATATGCACCTCTGACCTGTACATCCGAGCAGAGGAAATTGCTCAGATTATCCTTTTGCTGCGCCAGCAGAACGTCTTCCGGATTACAGGTCAGCGGGTAAGAACACATGTAGGCAATCATGCAGCCGATCTGGAACTTCTCATTGATCTCATGCCCCAGCTTCACGGCTTTGGCGCTCGCGAGGAACTGGTGATGCAGCGCCTGATAACGCAGTTGCTCATTGTCGCCGATTGCCGAAGTGCCGAGCTCTGCATTGCCCTGCGGCATGATCGCTCCTGCCATGAATGTTCCGAACGGCATCGTCAGAATATTGATTTCGTTGAAGGTCAGCCAGTATTTCACACTGTCCCTGTATCTGTTGAAGATCACTTCACAATAACGGACATAGAAGTCAATCGTTCTGCGGTCGGCCCACCCGTTATAGGCTTCAGCCAGGTGGAAAGGGGCTTCAAAATGGGAGATCGTTACCAGCGGTTCGATCTGATGCTTTTTGAGTTCGGCAAAGACCTGATCGTAGAATTGAAGACCCTCCTCATTCGGCTGCGCATCATCCCCATTCGGGAAAATCCGTGACCAGGCGATGGACAAGCGGAATACTTTGAAGCCCATTTCGGCAAACAAAGCGATATCCTCCTTGTAGCGGTGATAGAAATCCACTGCCTCATGGCTCGGATAATTAGAACCGGCTTCCAATACCGGGGTAATTCTTCTGGATACTGTATGCGTTCCGGCGGTAATCACATCGGCAGTGCTTAATCCCTTGCCTCCAGCATCGAATCCGCCCTCCAGCTGATTGGCAGCGGTTGCGCCGCCCCACAGGAAATCCTCCGGAAAACTTTTGTACATTGTGCTCATTATAGTTCCTCCTCGTTTGGGGTTTCTTTGCACAGATCAGATCATGACAGTCAGCAGATTCTCCCTGTAATCAATGCTCTTCAGGTCCGTCTCAATCACATCGAGATACTCGGCGGAATTTGAAATAATGACCGGTGTGGTCAGGGTATAGCCGGCCTCTCTGATCGCCGCTACATCAAACTCCATCAGCAGCTGGCCTTTTTTGACCAGATCTCCTTGCTTGGCCTTTGGGGTGAAGTATTTGCCCTTTAATTTGACGGTATCCTTGCCCACATGAATCAGAATATCGACCCCGTTATCACTGGTGATCCCTATGGCATGCCCGGATGCAAACAATGTGGTCAGTACCCCGTCTACCGGTGAGTATACTTTGCCTTCCAGCGGCTCAATCGCGATGCCCTTACCCATGGCTCCTGTAGAGAAAGCTTCGTCTGTCAGCTCGGACAGCGCTCGGACCTGGCCCTTCAGCGGACTTCCCACAGTCTCCTGCTTCACCAGCGTATTGCGCGGGGTGCCTGTGCTCTTGCTCTCTGCAGCCTCTTCATCCTTAAATCCGGAGAAGAATACCAGAATAAAACCTAGAATGAAGCTGATTACAATCGCCGCAATTGCGCCGTAGAAGCCTTTATCCATACCGTCCGGACTGATATAGCTTGGGATGCCGAAGATGCCCAGACCGCCGAGAATATAGCCCTTGGTGCCCATCAGACCGACAATACCGCCCCCGACTGCTGCAGCGATACAGCTTAAGACAAACGGCTTCTTGCGCGGCAGCGTAATCCCGTAAATAGCGGGCTCGGTAACACCGAAGATCCCTGAAATGACGGCCGGTATAGACAATGACTTGAGCTTGACGTTCTTAGTCCGCAGCAGAATGGCCAGCACGGCACCGGTCTGGGCAAAGGAAGCCCCGAAGGAAGCTGCCAGAATCGGATCGGATTTCAGCACAGCCATGTTGTTGAGCGCAATCGGAACCAGACCCCAGTGCAGGCCGAAGATGACGAATACCTGCCAGAACGCGCCAACCAGCAAGCCTTCAATAACCGGACTGAGATTGTAGAGGAACAAGGTTCCCTCTCCCAGCAGTTGTCCTGCCCACGTGGAGATTGGACCAATCGCAATCAGTGCCAGCGGAACGGTGACGAGCAGGGTGAAGAACGGAACCAGGAAGGTGCGCACCACACTCGGAATCACTTTCTTGAAGAAGCTTTCCAGCTTAGAGCCTACAAAGGTTGAGATGATGATCGGAATAACGCTGGAGGTATACGACATCAGGATTACCGGGATTCCCAGGAACGTAATGTACACCGGGGATTCAAACAGCGTTCCGCTAAACAGCGTATAGAGCGGCTCGCCGGTTGCCATGGTGCTGCTAAATGTCGGATACACCAATGTAGCACCAATAGCCATTCCGATAAAGATGTTGGCGCCAAACTTCTTCGCCGACGTATACCCGAGGAAAATCGGGAAGAAATAGAACAGGCAGTCCCCAAGCGCATTAAGAATCTGGTAGGTACCCGAAGTATTCGTAATCAGTCCCAGCGTCACAAACAGGGCAGTGAACCCCTTAATCATTCCTGTTGCGCACAGCACACCAAGCGTCGGAGAGAATACCCCTGAGATCATATCGATAAACCTGTTGAACAGGCTTGTTTTACCGGCCGTGGCTGCCTCTGACCCGTCTTCCTGGAATCCGCCAGCAGCCATAACCTGGGCATAGACCTCAGATACATGATTGCCGATGACAACCTGATATTGGCCGCCGCTCTGGATGACTGTAACGATTCCATCCATATTTTTCAGCACATCTGTGTTCGCCAGTGTGTCGTTCTTAAGTTTGAAGCGCAGACGGGTCACACAGTGGGTTAATCCGTTAACATTTTCTTTGCCGCCGACATTCCTGATAATTTCATTCGCGAGTGCATCATATTTCATCCTAAACCCTCCCATTCCCGATTAAAAAACAAAAAACGAAACCACACGGCAATATTCTGCCGATTTGGTTTCGCCTGCATGACCAGTAACAATCCAAAGGTTTTATTCAGTTTGTCTTTGTGTTACCCGCTGAATGTGAATCGTCAAGTACAGTCTTTCCTCATCCAGAAGCCGGGTGTCCAGGTACTGCTCAATTTTGAGTACACAGCTATGCGCCTTTTTGTATTTGGTCCGTACCTGCTTAAGCAGAAAATCATCAACCGACTCCACCGCTTCCTTCTTGCGTGACCGCTGAAAAAAATACCGCAGATGCTTAATGAACCGTTCATAGCTGACCGAACTCTCATCAATCTCGTTGTTATAGGAATACTTAACAATATTGAGAATGTCATCGATCTGTTGCGTCTGTCTGGTGACATCAGCAATTCTATGACCGGAGCTGTTTATTTGCGCATTGATCAGATGCAGGGCAATATTGCCGGCTTCATCCTCCGGCAGGCGGATGCGGGTATAACCCTCAATGATCTGCAAGGCTTGAAGTGCGATACCATATTCCTTGGGATAACAGCGCTGTATCTCCCAGATGAGCGGATTGGTATTGCGGATCCCCTGGTCCCAGAGCCTAAGTGCATGGGTCAAATGATCCGTTAATGTAACATAGATATAATCGCTTAGGCGCACCTTCAGGGAATGCTTGGCATATTCGATAATATCGTAGCTTAAAGCTACATATTCGGCGGGCGCATCTGCCATTAATGCTTTGAATTTCTCCGAAGCATCATTCTGCTTCAGTACAAACGTCTTCTCAATCAGGGATATATCCACCGGATCGCCGGCGTTCTTCTTGAATCCGATGCCGCGTCCCATGACCACCAGCTCATCTTTGCCTGAATCCTTGGCAATAATGGCATTATTATTGAAAATTTTTTCGATAATCAACCCTCTGCCCTCCTTTATCCCGAATTTCATTCATCAATACAGGATGTAGACGGATTAATCAAGGATTCCCGCGGCGTCCCGCAGGCCTTAACATAAAGAAAGGCAAAACCCAAAACACGTGACCATGTTTTGGGTTTTGCCTTTTCAGTAACAATCCCAAATTCAGAATAGCACTCTATTTCACTTTTGGCAACAAAAATGTTTGCGCTTTCAATGAACGATTGTTCCGCCCGGATGATTGGAACATTCTTCGTATGTAAATAAGCAGAGGATTGATTTCCGGGTAATACGGAAATTAATCCTCTGCTTCATGTTACTGTTGAATAAGAACTTAAACGGATGATGAAGTGACCGACCGGGAATTCCCCCAGCGCAGCTTATACAGCTCCGGCAGTACGACTCCGATCAGCACCAGAACCACTCCGGTCCACTGCAGGCCGCTCACATGCTCATGCAGTACGAACGAGGACAGCAGCACGGCAACCGGCAGTTCAGCAGCACCCAGAATACCAGCCATGCCTCCGCCAATATGCGGAACACCGATGGCGAACAGGACTGGCGGGATAAAGGCGCCGAACAATCCAAGCAGGAAGCCGAACAGCAGCAGCTGACTCCACAGCAAACCGTTAAACAGGAAGTATGGCGGGAACAGGATGAACAGCAGCAGCAGGCCGCCGGTAACCATCCAGGCGCTACGGTAAGCCGGATGCGCAGCCGGAACGGCTTTGCCGCTGAAGATAATGAACATGGAATAGCTTACTGCAGATAACAGCCCGAGCATAAGCCCGAGTGCGTTAAACTCGGCAGCTCCCTGATTCAGAATTCCGGCTGCCAGCAGCGTTCCCCCGAACAGCAGGATCAAGGTTAGCACAGTGATCTTATCGGGGCGCTGACGTTTGCTTACAGCCTGGATCAGCACGCTGATCCAGGTGAACTGGAACAGGAGAATAATGGCGAGCGACGCCGGAATATACCGGAGGGACTGGTAGTACAGCAGACCGGTAACCACTGTTGGCGCGCCGGCGAGCATTAGCAGCAATCTGTGCTTCCAGGCCAGCTTCATGGCCGGAGCCTTGCTGACAGCAGCCGTGGCCGCAGTATTGGTACGGCTGTGCTGTTTGCGGTTCTCTCTAACCTTGGTATATAAGGCCAGCAGCCAGGCGAGAATGCAGCCGGTCAGCAGCTGGGTACCAACAACTTCGCCCAGCTTATAGCCTTCTCCGTATGCTAATACGACGATTGTGGATAAAATGCCGTAGCTCATAGCACCTATGAGCACGGAGATTAAGTATTTCATATCTTTCATTTCAATTATGCCTCCTGAATCTCTGTTGTGTCGGCCGCAACACGCAAATAATCCTAACTCCGGGATAGGGACCTGTGTAACAAAGTCCTTATCATCGTAGTTAGGAAGAGTAGGCTTCCTGTAGAAACCCTCGCCCTGATGTACCTGATGGCTGCGAGGTTATACGAGAACAATATGTAATTATCGGGTTGACGACTGTTCATATGTTACACGTCAAGTGAGCTGGCGTCAACCCTTAATTCTTAAAATTTGTGGTGTTACGGAACATAAACCTCTGTGACGGTATTAACCGTGTTATTGCTTATCGTAATCATACATGGAGGGGCGAAGCCGGTAAACTGCTCATAATACGCAATAAACTCCGCTTTGCTGACGCTTTGGAGCGATCCGGGATTCACACGGTCTATCAGCTTATACTCCGTTTCCGCCGTGACAGTGTAGAGATCGTTAATCTTATATTTGTTGAGGATATAGAATCCTCCCGGCAGATCCTCCTCCGTGATACCCAGGGCGGCAAAACGTTCAGAATCTTCAAGCGTCAGCCACTCCACCTGATCCAAATTCAATGTGTCGCTGTCCATGGCAAGACCTGTAACGTAACCAAGGAAGCTGCTCACAGGTGCAATTGCAAAATCTGCGGCAGTTGCCTCATAATCTACTACAAGATTGTCTCTGGATACCGGCTGGCCCAGTTCAGTTCTGATATATTGAACCGCCACCTGAAGCGGGTCAAGCCATGCCTGTTCCGTCCCCGCATCAGCTCCCGCCTGCAGGCCGGCATAGTATGCAGCCAGAGTCTCTTCCGTCTCCGGTGTTTCGTAATACTCATTGCCGCGCGTATCCATCCAGCGTTCGACGGTCCAGATACCTTGCTCTCCCTGCTTCACAGGCTGGGATAATAACAGCTGGCTGGTCTCACCAGCGGTCAAAATAAATTTGACCAGGATATGATTGCCGCTGAATGTCTCATGCGGAAGCATGCCTTTCCCTTCAAAGAACTTGCGGAGAGCTGTTTCCTGACCGGCCGGCCGGGACATGTCGTTCTCCCCGCTCCTGATCTCCCCCAGATACTCCGGTATAGAATCCTGATAGGAGAATACAAGTATCGGCTTGCCCATACTCCCGTCTTCGGTAAGCATTCCGTCTTCTATATTTATATTTCCCAGCTGCATTAATTTGTCTGCATCATCCGGCTTCAGCCTGTATTCCAAAGCCCAAAGCTGCACAGGCGTATCCAGCAGGTGGGCGAATTCACCGATGCGCTCAAATGTAGTGATGGTGCTATTCTCAAAAGTTAGATCCGGCACCGCTCTTTGATAGGAGGCGATATTCGCCTTAATGTATTGTTCTGCGTAATCCCTTTCAGTGAATTCTGCCTGCTGTCTGGGGTTGCCAAGCAGTCCCACGCTAATGCCGGCGGTTCCGGCAATACAGAGCAGGACTACCCAGAATGCGGGTTTGCGGTAATGTAAAATATTGCGGATCCGTCCTTTCGTACCACTCTCTCCAAAAGCAAGCGGCGAGCCGTAGGTAAATCGTCTCCCGGTTGACAAAGCTAACAGCGAAAGCGAATAATCCTGCTTGATTCCGCTGCCCAGCTGCCGGATTACACTCTCATCGCAGGATTTCTCCATATCCTCGCTCATCAGGAAGAATGCGAGCCAGACCAGCGGATTGAACCAGTGGATACAGAGTACTGCATAGGCTAGAGGCTTGATGATATGGTCAAATCTGCGGATATGCACCTGCTCATGCTTGATGATATAAGCCCGCTCCTGATCCTGCAGACCGGGGGGAAGATAAATCCGCGGTCTCAGCATACCTGAGACAAACGGGGTTGAGATCCGCCTGGTTTCGTAGATGTTCCCGGATATGAGCCGAGCGTTCTCCAGCCTGCGTCTCAGGCGGATTGTGGCAGTCAGACTGTGTACAAGCATAATGCCAATCCCGGTAAGCCAAATATACAGCGCAGTCTGGGCCCACGGATTACCGGAAGCCGGGCTGTCTGCAGATTGAGCTGTAGCAGTCACTGACTGTGATACAGCATTCACTGGCTGCAGGCTTGCAGCACCTTGGCTCTCCTCCGGTATCTGCAGGACTTGAGCGGACCGGGAATCCGGCAGGACTGCCCCTGCAGCAGCTTGTGAAGCCGTCAATTTCACTGAAATCTGTTGCGCCTCCGCCGGAATAAGACTGATGGCACTCTCGAAGGAGAACGGGCAGACGAGCCGGAACAAGACTATCGACCATAGTGCGTAGGAATAAATCTTGGGAACTCTGCGGAGCAGCAGCCGCATAAGGATTACAATTACAATACAGTGGCTGCCTGTAATAGTCATCTTCATCAGGTGTTCCAACAGCTGATCCACGGCTATTCCTCCTTATGCTCCTTGATTAGCTTCACAAAGGCATCTACTTCGCTGTCACTAAGCTTCCGGCTCCTGGTGAACGCCGCCAGAAACCTGGGCAAGGAGCCCTCGAAGGTCTCCTCCACGAACCGCTTGCTCTGTTCGGCGTAGAAATCCTCTTTATTCAATATTGCCGTGACTATACCATTCCGGTTCTCACATATGCCTTTGCTCTCCAAACGCTTCAACATCGTATACGTTGTTGATTTCTTCCAGTTCAGTTCAGTCTCGCACAGCTTCACGAGATCGCCTGAAGGAACCGGCTCATGGCTCCAGATTAAATCTGCGAATTTGGACTCCATATCCGTTAATGCATTTTTCCTCAAGTTATTCAGCCCTTTCGGTCTACAAATTGTAGACTCAACTGAGTTCAGTTTACAACTTGTAGACCGGAATGTCCAGAACTGAAACCCAGCCCGTTCAACGTGCCAGCAGCACTCATCTTATTGGGCTGCTGCAGTCCCCAGCTTCACTTCACCTGTGACTTTATTCCATTGCTGGCCTATACCCAGAATCCCGCAGATATCCTCCAGCGGGAACATTGTGCTATCGGGCAAGCTGCCTATTTTAAACTCACGGCCTGATTTCTTGCCATTGATATACAATTCGAGCGGATCGCTGACCTTAACCTGAATCGTCGAATTCCCGTAAACAAAGGACCAGACAGTGAAATGATAATTGCCGAGCTTCGGATCCGGATTGGATATCCCCCTGCTGACCTGTACACCAAGCGCCTTGAATACACTGGTCAACGGAACATACAGTTTGCCGTCAATCACTGCTGCGGTTCCATAGAAATATAACGGCTTCCCGTTCACGGCGAAAGTTAGCGGATGCTGGACCGGCGCCAGGACATAACCCTCTTCATCCCTGGTTGTCGTACCGCTGCCAGTCGCAAGTCCCGAGTCAAAACCTTCCCCCCAACCGAGAAAAGCACCCTCTTTGCGCTGGGCAAATCCGAAGTTCCCGCTGCTTCCCCAAATGTTGGTGATGCCGGCTCCGTCTTTTACCTGAAACGGTTTAACCTGCGCTCCTGAGTTGTAATTCCATTGCCAGACTGTCCCATTCTTCTTCAGTACATAGAGCCGGTAGAATCCCGCCTGCAGCTGATAGACGCCGTTAAGATTGGCAACGGGTGACGTCGCTTGAAGCCCCTTGTTCCAGCGCAGGATCTGGCCGTCGCTTCGGAGCAGGAACACCTCACCTTGGGAGGCTGCCATACTTGTTATAGAGGATGAAGCCAGCGTTCCTATACTGACCGGATCACCCTCAAGGCGCATCCGGTTCAGGACACTGTTATAGAGGCTCACCTGCTTCACACTGCCAGCCCCGGTAAGAAACAACGCATCGTTACCATTAATCACAGCGGATTTAATTCCTGAAACGCCTTCAAGCGCTAGATACCGGATCTGCACCAGCGTGCTGTCAGCCTGATCATAGGACGGATACCATAGCATTGCGGTCCCGTCTCTTTTTACAGCAATTCCCTTAGAGCCGTCCGTAGTCAGGAATGAAACGTCCTGAAGACCTTCGAGCTTAACCGGACCTCCCCTTCTTTGATCGGGCAGAATGGGGTCATTCGGAATGAAGCTGCTGTAGGCTTGACCCCAGCCCCATACCTCACCGCCCCCGCTGAGCGCGAAGGATGTATTCCCGCCTGCCGCCACCTGCACGATACCGCTTAGACCCTCCACTCTTCTGGGAACGTACTGATTAATGCTGGTACCGTCGCCGACCTGGCCTTGTTTGTTGTATCCCCAGCCGGTCACTGTCCCGTCGCTCCAGGCCGCAATTCCATGCGCAGAACCGCCGGATGCACTTACCACTTTTAACGCAGGCGCCGCAGCTGCTTCCTTGCCGGAAGGCAGGAATACGGACACCACCAGTATACATACTATGAGCTGAATTACTGTTTTACGTAAAAGCAAAGTCTTTTCCCCCTTGCACTCTTCTTTTCCCATAATTATCCTATCCACTAGACTAGTATACTTCCAATTATTAGTACAGCACAGCGGGGAAATGTAAAATCCCAACATGCTAAACGTTACATGCACAGTATTTCTCTCCATTTACGAATCAAAAGGCGCAGTAGCTAAATATACTCTTGGAGGGGGTGTTAATCCTGAATAGTTCCGGACCTGTGAAGCTGCTGGGCGTAATTGCCGGAGTCGTCATTCTGAACATTGCTATCTTATCGCCAGGACTGCTGGGAATAGCTATCGGCGGGTCCAGTGCTCTTGAAACTGCAACAGGGGTAACCCTGCTCGTTGTCAGCCTGCTGATTCTGCTCTACGGGAGTTATACCCTGCTCTTCAAACGGGCAATTGTTCCCGCTGTCCCTCCTCTCGATTCACGGGAAGACTATATAGCTGAACTTAACCGCTACCGTAATGTGAGGGTACTGAAAGAGGATGTCGCCCTGGCCCTGGATCAGCTGGAGCGGGTGGATAAAAAAAAGCTGACGCTGCTGAATGTTCTTGCCGGGCGTTTCGGGCGGGAGGAGCTCAGTTTCCGGAAGTTCCACACAGTGATTCAAGAAGTGGAGAAGCTCCTGTATCTGAATATCCGCAGTATTCTGAATAAGCTAAGCGTATTCGATGCCGCCGAGTTCTCGCAATTTACGGGTACAATTAACTCCGGCAGATTCACAAGTACATTCATCCAGAAGAAAAACGCCTTGTTCAACGAATATTTCACCCATGTCAAAGGCTGTCTGGCAGCAAACGAAGAGATTCTGCTGAAGCTGGACCAGCTGCTGCTGGAGATCTCCCGGCTCGGAAGTGCTGATTATGACGCCGCTCTGGAAATGCCCTGCATGCAGGAGCTGACCGCCCTGATCGGGCAGACGAAACTCTATCAGTAACGAAAGGAAGATGATTATGGCCGGGAAAGGCAAAACATTCATCGTACTTGGCCTCATCGCCGTGTCCGTCTTTGCGCTTGTCTACTTCGGAATCAGCCTGACCGCGAACTTGGGCAAATCCAAGACAGAGATCTCTGCAGAAGATGCGGATAAAAGGCTGAACAGGATCTATAAAGATATTAACGTGAGCAGTACCGCACCTGTAAAAGGGCAAATTGATCTTGATCCGGCAGCAGTCGGCGATTCATTGCCCGATATCTCCAAATTCCCGCTTTCTGTGAACAGCACAACGGACAGCTATGCCGAAATTTTCTCCTCGACCGAGAAATCCGGCACCGGCAACGACGGCTGGCTGAATGAAGTGGCCAATGACTTCAACGCTGCGGGTATCCTCGTGGACGGCAAGCCCGTCTCGGTCAGCATCCGTAATATTGCATCAGGCACAGCCGCAGATTATATCCGGTCCGGCAAATATGTGCCAGACGCCTACACTCCGTCCAATGAGCTATGGGGTGAAATGGTCAAGGCAAGCGGCATCTCAGCGGAACTTGTATCTGAGCGGCTGGCCGGCAATGTGGCCGGGGTGGTCATGAGCAAGCAGAAATATGATCAGCTGGTCGGCAAATACGGCTCGATTAATGTGAAGACGATCACCGATGCCATTGCAGCGAATGAGCTCGCGATGGGCTACACTGATCCTTTTGCCAGCTCCACGGGATTGAATTTCCTCGTGACTGCACTGGGCACGTTCGACAGTACGGATCTGCTTGGGGACAAGGCGGTTCAAGGCTTTGAGAAGTTCCAGGCGAATGTGCCTTTCATTGCCTCCACTACCCTGCAGATGCGGGACGCAGCGAAGTCGGGCATGCTGGATGCTTTTGTGCTGGAATATCAGACGTATGTCAATGCGGCAGATCTGACAAGCGGTTATGTGTTTACCCCCTTCGGGGTACGGCATGACAGTCCACTCTATGCACTGGGTGATTTGCCAAAAGAGAAGCTGGAGATCATCCGCAAGTTCGCCGAATTTGCCGTGCAGGACAAATACCAGACAGCAGCCTCAGACAGAGGCTTTAACGGTCTGAATGATTACAAGTCCGAGCTGGCTCCGGTGGACGGCTCCCTCCTCTCCTCAGCCCAGAAGCTATGGAAGGAGAAAAAAGACGGCAGCAAACCGATTGCCGCAGTATTTGTTGCTGATGTATCGGGCAGCATGGCCGGGGAACCGCTGAACCGGCTCAAGGAATCGCTGCTGAAGGGCCAGAAGTTTCTGGGCAAGGACAACAGCATCGGGTTTGTCTCCTACTCCAGTGATGTGACGATTAATCTGCCGATCGGCAAATACGACACCAATCAGCAGTCCATGTTCGTTGGGGCGATCAATAGCCTGCAGGCTGCCGGGGGGACGGCTACTTTTGACGGAATGGTCGTGGCCATGAAGATGCTGAAGGAGGAGCTCGCGCTGCATCCGGAGATGAAACCGCTGATCTTCGTGCTTAGCGACGGGGAGACGAACGAAGGACATTCATTGGATGAGATCAGAGGATTGATTGAGAGCTACAAAATCCCCGTATATACAATTGGATATAACGCCAACATCAAGGCGCTGGAGAGCATTTCAAGCATCAACGAGGCGGCTAATATCAATGCAGATACTGAAGATGTGGTCTACAAAATCGGCAATCTGCTCAATGTGCAAATGTAAGTCCCATAATCCCGAAGGAGGGTTCCCATGTCATTCTCAATGGAAATTCCCAGCCCTGAGAAGCTGAAAGAGGCCGTCGAAGAGCAGGTGCAGACGGAGCCGGAGGAAGTTACGCAGCTGAAGGAACAGGCGGTCAATAATGTATCCAATATTCTTGCCCTGGATTTCGATTCACTGGAGAAACGCAAATCAGTGCTGCAGTCGATTGACAGCTTCGGGATGGGCACCATGCGCTCCTCTTCGGAGAAGAATTCGCTCCTGCAGGTATCTGTAGGTAATCTCTCCAAGACCGGTGATGAAGGCGGCCAGGTCGCCAAGGGATTAACAGAGCTGCATCTCCAGCTGAAGGATCTGGACCCGAGTGCAGTTGATTTCGCCAAAAGCGGCTTCCTGGGCAAGTTCTTCCATCCCTTGCGTAATTACTTCGCCAAATACCAGAAGGCGGATAGTGTCATCTCCGATATCATTCTGTCTCTGGATAAAGGCAAAAGCGTGCTGAAAAATGACAATATCACCTTAGAGATTGAGCAACAGACTCTGCGGGAGCTGACTAAACGGCTGAAAAAGGAAATTCAGCTCGGCATCCTGATGGATCAGGAGATCGAGACGCAGATTGAGGCGGCTAAGCAGCGCAGTGAAGACGAGGATAAAATCCGGTTCATCACCGAAGAAGTCCTATTCCCGTTACGTCAGAGGGTAATGGATCTGCAGCAGATGCTGGTGGTCAATCAGCAGGGGATCATGGCCATTGAAGTCGTAATACGCAACAACAAAGAGCTGATCCGCGGTGTGGACAGAGCACGGAACGTCACGGTATCTGCGCTCAAAATTTCGGTTACGGTCGCAAGTGCCTTATACAATCAGAGGATCGTACTCAAAAAGATCGAGCTGCTGAACCAGACCACCAACAACCTGATCAGCGGCACCTCCAAAATGTTGAAAGACCAGGGCGCGGCCATTCACAAGCAATCGCTCGAAACCAGTATTTCCGCTGACACCTTGAAGCAGGCGTTCACAGATGTCCTGTCTGCGCTTGATTCTATCAGCACCTATAAGCAGGAAGCCCTCCCCAAGATGCGGGAGACGATCAACCAGTTCCGGGAACTGGCGGATAGCGGCGAACAGCAGATCCGGCGGCTGGAAAAAGGCAGTACGCTGGGGTTATAGCACTACTGTTGTCAGCTTAAAATAAAGGATTGGACTGAGCTCCGAAATCAAAACAGCGACAGTCAAGGACGCTATTTCCTGTCCTTAGCTGTCGCTGTTTTGATAGATAACGTTTAGCGAACTATATAATAATTGTAATCCTGTAAGCATTCCCCCCCCAAGATTGGACATGTCTGTACCCCAAAAGTGCAAACTGTTGCATTCACCGCAAGAATTGGAAATCGCGCACGAAATACCAGGAATCTGAGTAACTAAACGGTACCGTCGCTCTTCAGCGCTAGACTATAATCACCTCCTGCCCGAAACAGCTGGAGTATAGGCAGGCGTTACCGCCACAACGGAATACCGTCAGTACGTGATACCTCAGAAGCCGGCTTCATTTAGTTTAACAGGGATGCCAAATTCCATTTCCCACTGTCCTGCCGTATGGTCAAGCGAGTTGGGGAAGAAAATTTCCAGGGCTGGTCTCGTGACGTCCCATACATACGGGCTTAGAGGAAGCCACTCGGTGGAGACTAAGTGGAGCAGATCTCTCACCCTATCCGGTCTGTCTTTCAACTGCACAAGGGCGTACTTGCCACCGGGAATCGTCCGGACACCCAGATCGCCAGTCGGTGTCATCCGGTGCTCCGTTGTAATACAAGCATCGTACCTGTGTCTGCCATCCGGCGTGATGTAAGGGTCGTCTAAGATGAGTCCGACAGTTAAGCTGTCTTTATTCAAGGCTTCTCTCGCGACCAACCATGAGGCTACATGCTCAAAGAGCCCTGTAATATCCGAATTAATCCTTCCTTCATTGATAGTCCCCCTATATCGGGCATAGATCGTATTCATCGGAGCAAGGCTCCGAATCTCGATCGGAAGCTCTGCCAGCTTGCAGGACAGTTCGGTGGACTTCTCTAAGGTGACTTTAGCCCTAAACCGTTCTGCGATCGTCCGCAGACGAAATCTGTCCCGGTATTCAGAAGCGCTCAGACCGGTATGCTTGCGGAATACTCTGCAAAAGTGGGCCTGAGTTTGCAGACCGCAATCCAAGGCGATATCAGTTATACTTCTACCTGGATGAAACAATAACAGCTTAATTGCCTTCTCAATGCGGATCCGCTGGATAAACCCGTGCACATTCTCATCCATCACCGTTTTAAACACCCGATGAAAGTGATAGGGTGAGTAGGCACTCACGTCCGATACTTCTTCAAGGGTTAATGGCTCCGTAAGATGCTCTTCCATGTAGTTGACGACATGGTTGATCCGGTACCGGTATTCCAATTCCAAGGCTTTTGCTGCCACTATCCGTTTCCCTCCTTTCCTTTTTCCTATTCATAGATTCAGTCTTTTTTTATTATAGCAAGAATTGTTAATTCGTTAGCAAGAAATTGGAAGACGATACACGCCCATTACACTACCATAAGGGAGTTCGAATTATAAATTTAAGGGGTGTGTTACTCTATGAACAAATTATTCAGCTTTGCTAAGCTGGCCATGGTGGCTGGGGCATTTTGTCTGATCCTTGCCACTTCCGCTTGCTCTTCCGAAAAGTCCTCAACCTCCGTGCCATCCCTCAACAGCTCCAAGGTGATTAGCTTGCCTAATGGGGAGTGGCAGATCGGCACTCCAGAGCAGGTTGAGATGGATTCCAAGGAAATCGAGGCAGTGATGCAACTTGCCAAGAAATCGGCGGTTCTTTCCATGCTGGTTGTTAGAGACGGCACAATCGTCTCCGAGTATTATAAGGATGGCATGCCGGATTCTATGCTGGCTGTAAACTCCATCACTAAGAGCGTGACTTCGCTCTTAATCGGGATAGCTATCGATAAAGGCTATCTGAAAGGAATTAATGAGCCGATCGAGGCATTTTTTCCCGAATATAAAGATTTCTTCGATTCATCAGCTAAGAAATTCATTACCATGGAGCATCTGCTCAGTATGACAAGTGGCTTGCATTTCCCGGAATGGACTGAGTGGAACTATATGCTCAAACCTATGACAGAGACCAAGGATTGGAACCAATTTATACTTAGCCAATCAATGGATGACGCCCCAGGTATTACTTGGAACTATAATACGGGCGGTTCCCAATTGCTGGCGGCGATTATCAGAAAAACGACTGGAAAATCCGAACTCGATTTTGCCAAGGAGCATCTGTTAGGTCCTCTCGACATTAATAGCGTAGAGTGGCCTAGTTCACCGGACGATTCGAATTCAGGTGGTTTCGGACTGAAGATGAAGCCAAGGGATCTAGCGAAGATTGGCCAATTGGTGCTTAACCATGGCATATGGAATGGTAAACGCATTGTATCGGAGGCATGGATCCAGGATACGACCACTCCGCATTCGGAGGGAAATATTAATTTTGGTAATTATGGTTTACATTGGTGGATAAATCAGTACAGCGGACATAAGGCCATTTTCGGTATGGGTTATGCCGGCCAATATTTGACCCTCGTACCCGACCTTGATCTAGTAATTGTCGTAAACTCGGCTTTCTCCAAGAATCCCCAGGATACCCTCCTCCCCATTCAGTTTATCGGGCGCTTGGTCAAAGCCGTGAGAACAGATTGAGGAAATCCTAAGAATCGCCCTACAACTTTCATTCGTTTGAAAATGTGATTATTAACTTATGGAGCACCGGGATGGAACAGCCAACCAAGAGACAAATAATCAAGAATGTTATCTTATGTCATTTTTTCTATTGATCGTCAATATTGTCATGTGTCATTTGTACAGACTGCTCTTCGATTACATATTATTCTATAAAACATTCCATTATCCAGCCGATTCCCCTCAGTCCTCCAGAGGTAATAAGAAGACAAAGGGGGCTGAGCTATGCGTTGCCATAATATTAAACCGCGGATTTCCGTACAACCAGCCATCTGGTTATTGTCTCTCTTCTTCCTGTTCTTAAGCTGCGCCACCTGGTCTCCCCGGTCCTCTGCAGCCGGCTTCGCCGCTTCCTGGCCCTACAAGGCAGATGTTATACATAGCCAGCAGATGGTTGTTGTCGAAGCGAAGTCCATCCATTCCCAGACCGGTCAGCTCTCTCTTTATCAGAAAGCTGGCGGGCAATGGCAATCCGTCCTCTCAGGAATACCCGTCACCTTGGGCAGCAAGGGCATCGGCAAAACCAAGGAAGGTGACGGGCGGACCCCCTCCGGTATCTACCGCCTCGGCTCAGGTTTCGGATCAGCAATGAATCCCGGCGGACTTCGTATCTTCTATACAAGAACGTCTAATCAGGATTACTGGGTCGATGATCCGTTATCCAGCCAGTACAATCAATGGGTGAATTATGCCGGCAATCCGGATCAGCGCTGGCGGTCTTATGAGCGGCTCCAGCAGCCCCTATATAAATACGCTATCATTCTGAAATATAACGATGATCCGGTTGTGTCCGGCAAAGGCAGCGCTATCTTCCTGCATATCTGGAGAGCCGCTGGCAAGCCTACTGCCGGATGCATTGCCATGTCGGAGTCTAATCTCCTTCAGCTAATGAGGCTGCTTGACCCTGAACTTTCTCCGGCCATTGCTATTGGCATATCCGGCTGATACAAAACCCGTAACTTTTTTAGCAAATATTGGTTTGTATATCCTTCCGCACTAATGTATATTTATACAGTTACTGTAATGAATATACCTGTGCCAAGGAGGGATACCACGATGCATTTTCTGGATATAAGCCAGCTCACCGCTGAGCAGATCCTTGAAATATTTGAATTAACCGATCAGCTTCGTTACAGAAGCCCGGAGCCTTTACTTGAAGGAAAAACGATGATTCTCTTCTTCCCCGATACCAGTCTGCGGACCCGGATCAGCTTCGAGAAAGGCATCAGGGACCTCGGCGGAGCCTATATTACATTTCCGCCGGAAGCCCTGGACAAGAAAGAATCTCCCGGCGATATGATCCGCTATCTGGAGAACTGGGGTGACGGGATTATCGCCAGATATCCCGAGTTGTCCAAGCTGGAAGAGCTGTCGGCGCACGCCTCGATTCCAGTCATTAATGCCATGACAGCGCACAATCACCCCTGTGAGATTCTGGCTGACCTGTACGCCCTGCGCTCCATCAGAGATAACTACCGGGAACTGACCTACACCTTCGTAGGTCCGGCAGGCAATATATCCAGAAGCTGGATGGAAGCCGCCAAGGCTCTTGACCTCTCTTTCAATCATGTATGCACGGCAGGCAAAGAGATGGGGACAGAGAACCCTAATTATGCGTTTCACACCAGTCTGGACAGCATTCTGCCGGAGAGCGACGTTATTCTTACCGATTCTTTGCCAGTGACATGCCTGACCCAGGAGTATCTTGGCGCCTATCAAATTACCCTTGAGCGGATGAAGTCTGCCAAACCGGATGCCATCTTAAATCCTTGCCCCCCATTCTTCCGCAATGAGGAAGTAAGTGAAGATGCGATTGCTTCGCCTTATTTTGCCGGCTTCGGATTCAAGAAAAGCCTGATCTATCTGCAGCAGGCCATCCTTATCTATTGTTTATCCCACTAACTGCAGAGCAGTCTTCAGGTAGCTTTCAATTTGAGGTGTGAAGCAGTCATCCGAGGCATCAAGCATAGACAGCAGCTTCTGGATTATTTGCAGAATAACGGCTATCCCCGGGCCCCTCCAGCAGCACATTCTCATATGCTTTTTTAAGTGCAGGGTCAACAGCTTCATCCTCATAATCATAAGCCGGAGTGTTGTCCGTCCCATAGAACGTTCTCGACACTGCGTATCCCAGCTCTGTTTGGACAACGCTGACCCGGTTGAACTTCGGATAGTTCTGGACAAAATCCTCCATAATTACCGCCCTGGCTATAATCTCATCCCACGTAATGACGATACCGGCATCGTAGGTTGCCGGGCGGTTGCTCTCTGTGGCCATGAGATCCATATAAGCTGCAATATCTTTTGCAATATACGGTTTAAACGCTTTGAAGCCCTCATAATGCATAATAGGATAATACATCCCCTCACTGGTCTCGATTTTATAACCCGTATCTCTCAATTCTATTAACAACTTCCGGATATTGGCCTCCTGAACCGAGCTCAACAATCCGCTGTATGTTAGCCCGCTCTTGGCTGCAGATCTATCAATTACTTGCTTTATACACGGCCTCCTTCTCTGAGAATGCTGCCGCAGTGGCCTGAGGTGTAGAATTTCCTGTAACAATGCTGCCAAAGATCAGAACTAGGCCTAGTAAAGCTCCTTTACACCATACCGGCAAATTGAAATGTAATCTTCTCATCTGCTAACCTCCCGAAGAATAGATGTCTGTCTGATAGCTGAACTTAAGTTTAGCTATTCTCTTATTACCCGATTACCGGATAAGATGCCTCCGGATGGCAGAATTTGAGCTGTTTGCAGAAACCGGCCGCATCGCTCCAGGCGGATAATATTTACATACCGGCTGCGGTGTGAGAAGATATCTTTTGTTTTTTGGCAAAAAAAGTGAGAAACCGCAGGCCGTCCGCGCGTCTTATAAGTAAATACGTCCATTTGGAGGCAATAGATGAAGGAACAAGACAATGCCGAAATCATAATTGCCGAGGTGCTGGCCGGAAATCGTGAGGCCTTTGCTATACTGGTAGACCAGTATAAATCCGGTTTATACCTTCTGCTGCTGGGCCTCGGTGCGAGCCATCAGGATGCGCAGGATCTGGCGCAGGAGACTTTCATTCAGGCCTATCAGAAGCTGCGCAGCCATAATGAACAGTCCAGCTTCGCAGCCTGGCTCTACGCCATTGCCATCAACCGGTTCAAATCACAGAAGCGGCGCAAGTCCTTCTCTTTCTCGGGGGGCTCCATTCTGGAGGAGAGGGATCAGACCCCGACACCTGAAGAGCGGTATATGATCAAGGAAAACAAGCTGGAGCTGCAAAAAAAGCTGGCCCGGCTTCCGGAACGCTACCGGATCGTGCTGCTGTTGCGTTATACCAATGAATTGACTTATGAGGAGATTGCCGCCATCACGGGAATGACCTTGCATCAGGTGAAGAACCGTCTGCACCGCGCCCGCTTGAAGCTCAAAAAACAATGGTCGAAACCGAAGGAGGATTCCAATGAAAAAATCGGATTACCGCACACACGATAATGTAGCAGATGAGGAAATGCTAATGTCTCTGTCCGGTTATGATGATCATCAGATGGATGAGGATTTCACGGGGCGTGTTATGGAGCAAATCCGCCAGACGGAGGTTTTGCCCGTATCAAACGGGTCCATGGCTGGCTATACCAGCAATCACGGCCGCAGAAGGTTCCGGCGTAATGTACTATGGGCAGGCTTGGGTACAGCTGCCATTGCGCTGGCGGTCCTGCTGTTCCTGCTCCCGGACTTATCTGCTCTACAGCAGATCCAATCCTCCAAATCCCAGCGGCTGCTCATACTGCCTTCCGAGTGGAGTGACCATCACCTGCTGGAAGCCAAGAAAGCCGGGGTAGTGAAGCTGCCTGATATTGAGGTCACGGATCAGGGCTATACGCTGACGCTGCAAGAGGTTGTTGCCGACCCGAACCGGATGATTCTGAATCTCAGAATTACCGATGCCAAAGGGCAGCCAGATGAAGAAATGATGAGTATGTTTGATATCACCCAGCTGCAGCTCCGTAACGAGGAAGGGCTAGAAATTGGAGACCTGCAGGGTATCAATCATATGAGTACTAAGCTCGGCCCCGATAAGTTCAGGATTGAATATCTGTTATTAACCTATTATTTCAAAGGAGAACAGCCCGGGGATACCGTGTTCATTGAAGGGAAGGTTCACGAGCTGATGCTGAAATACAAGACCAATGATAGGATTTCGGGGAATTGGAGCTTCAGTTATGCTGCAGACATGACAACCGCCAATGCTCTGACAGTGAACACTGATTTGAGTAAATACAGCTACACCACACCTCAAGGGCTGGAAATTCTGATGAAAGGCATCACGCATTCTCCTGCCGGTGCCAAAATTGAATTCAGTACCCTGCTAAAGGATGAGCTGGCCTCCCAAGTTCCGGAGAACCGCAGGGTTAATCTGGGTGTCAGGTATCATTTCGAGAATGCCAAAGGTCAAATTGTGGGCTCACTCATTAATAGTAAATATGGCGGAATGTCTGAGATAAACAGAGTCGGTCATGATCTCCAATTGAACTGGAGTTATTACTTAACGGAACTTCCATATCTCAGCGAGCCTATTTATTTCGTACTCGACGGCTTCTCCATCCCTGTTGAATCGGATGATTCATTAACGTTCAATCCGGCGCTTCTGAAGACAAAGCCTGCTGTCTTTGCAGCAGAGGGTGATATTTTGAATGTAAATAATATAAAGATCACTGAGACTCAGACCTTGCCTGGGCTGTCAGCCTGGATGGCTGTCAGCGGCAAATTCAGCAATGAATTCGATATGGACAAATGGATGGCCCGGGACGGCAATGGCACTGAGTATGATGTAATCCGCTGGGGTTCCTACCGGGAGGGGGATCTCGTTACCTTTGGCCAGAGCAGTGGGAACTCCGATCTTGTGTATCTGATTGTTGACGGTATGAAATCCATCCCGAAGGAGCTGACGCTAATCCGCACAGTCACAGACAAACTCTTCAATGACGCCGACTGGAGCTTCGAATTGCCTCGCTCGGCAGCAACTTCACAATAATTTCCACGTCTATTCCTAATAATAGGGATTCCTCATCCCAATAATAGGAAATGGATGTGAATCTATGAACCGCAGTATTAGGCTATTCTTGCTATTGCTTGTATCCATTGCCGCACTCGGCGGCTGCAGTTCAGAGCAGGCTGGTTCCCCTAAGCCTTCTTCCTCATCCGCTGCTCCCGGATTCACGGGAACGGTGCCCACAAGCACACCTGAACCTGCCGTTTCTCCGTCTGCGCCTGGAGTTAGCGTAGCCCCTGCTGCGGCGGCTGTGCCGGATCCGGCAGATTCCTTCCGGGGTGTCCGGCTTGTCAGCAAACAGGGAGAGGTTATAAGAGAATGGGCTTCAGCAGCCATTAACTTGTTCCAACCGGTAAGGACCGGCCTGAACGAACAGCAGCAGCTGCTTATCTACCACATCGGCAGTGAGCAGCCTGAGCTTCTGGCGGAGGACGGAAGCATAACATCCTGGCCGGCGCCGCAATGGTCCGGTGAGGAACCTCCCTACGGTAATGACTACGGCAATGATGTGCTCTATGCCGACCGGCTGCTGAATGATGAGATTTTTGCCGTCAAAGGAAACCGCACTTTATACCTGGTGAATATTACAACCGGAGAAGCCAAAAAGCTGTATTCTGCCGAGCGGGCGGTCTATGGACTCACCGCATCCCCGGATAACAGCCAGGCTGCCCTGCTTGTTGCCTCTGAGCCGTATATAGGTCCTGACGCCGATTTGATTGTTCTGAACCGTAAGGGAGAAGAAGTATTCACCAAACCGAGGGCCAGCGTCCAAAGCCACAGTGACGGATTTCTGTTTATTTATCCGATGGCCTGGAAAGATCCCGGTATCCTCACAGTTCCGGTCAGCGGATATGAGCAATATGGCAACGGTGGCGTGAATCTGGTTCATACGGATACTGGGGTAACCGAGTTCTTGGAGAAGCCTTCCCTTCCCGCTGACCTGCTTCTGCTATTTGAGGAATCCGCCGGAAAGGTGAAATTCCCGGAGGAGCTGCACTTCCTCCCCGAGCCTGGAGACCAGCCTGTGTATTATGCGGTTCAAGGCATGAATTCGGATATCTGGCTGCTTAATCAGAAGACCCGGCAAGCCGTGAAGCTGGAGAGGGGACGTCTGCTGAAATGGACCAGTGACGGCAACCTGCTGATAGGCAAAACCTCAAGGGAACTGCTGGAGGCCTATATAGGAACAGATTCCTTATAACATGCTGTCTCTAGCATAATTTTCGATACCGTATCTACCACACGCAATAAAAGCGGGGATCAGCCTATGCGCCGGTCCCCGCTTCCCTGTATTCACTACAAATTTATATTTTCTCATCCCAAATCTTCCGCTCATTCTCCTTCACCAGCAGCTCAGCCGCCTCGGGGTAGACCGTCCGGAACGGATGATGTTTGGCTTCGATGACCTCCACCATTTTATCAATCATTTCCTGGGGGTCCTGCTGCAATGCAAGCATTGCGGCACCTTTTAGCATATCCGCGCGTTTCGTGAAATTGACTTTCTCGTCATACCATTTCTCTTTCTCTTCAAACATCATATCATTGAAGCCTGTCTTATAGGGTCCCGGATTAATGGTCGCTACCTGGATGCCGAATTCAGCGCCCGCTGCCGGCACCGGTTATGAAAATCGTTTTTTTGCCAAACATATAATCTCCTCCAGTGTCAGGTATAGTAGTTATATCAGCAGGCATTATCAATTACCGAAGAGCTGCGGATGATTACATGGTGATTTTACCCCTACCCTGGCAAGATAATCATATGCTTCCACTTGTACTTCCCGTATAATGCGTTCGGTTACATTTTCTCATTCATGCAAGCCTTGGGACTCTTTCCATCACTCGTCAGACTATATTTCCTTTCCTCCCCGCAGGTTTACCGCCTTTCAGCATACATAAGAACGCAGAATCCCCTAGCAACTTCCTTGATAACTTTAATGTTAAAGTTAATAATTGGTTCTTTAGATTTATATTACATATTGTGAATCTCTCCGATATCTTATTAGAACAGTATTTACTGTATACCACACTGCCAAAGAGGAGACTTCACATGAACGCTTTAAAGTTATTATCCAGAAAACTAGGTTGTATTCTGCTTGTACTGTTACTGGTGACCATCGGTACAGCCGGCGCCAGCCAAACACAAACGGCTTCAGCGGCAACAGCAGGCAAAGCATATGTGTATTATGTATCCAATGAAGTTCTATACCGTGTAACGACAGACGGAAGCGAAACACAGAAAATCGCCGAGAATTTCGATGGCAACGGATTAATGTCGACAGGTAAATATCTCTATTTTTACTATGAGAGCATCATGGGTATACAGCGCCTGTCACTAACTGATCCCGATGCCTTAATCACCAATTTTAGCGGAGATCGCAATATTGTCTATTTCCTGATCGATGGTGACTTCCTGTACTTCATGGATGACACGGGCAGCATCTACCGGACTTCAGCCAATGCTGAAGATGATACCCAGCTTACGCGGGTCGCAGACAATGCAGATGCGAACTTCCAGTGCTTTGACGTCCTGAATGGACGAATCTACTATAATGCCTTGAAGGATACAACCACTACCTGGGTAGCTTCTAAGCCTAGTGACGGGAGCGGAACCATTCAATGGATCGCCAGCGGAGCTATTCAGGATGCCAGTTTCATCCACCCGTATGGTGCCAGCTTAAACCTGATGATTGACACTATTCCTGGTGAAACAGAATATTCCCTTAATTCTAAGGTGCTCTACACGCTTCCCTTAAGCGGAGGGGCTCCCAAAGCAGCCAATGCCAAAAGTCCGCTGGATTCAAATGAAGTGTACGCTGGCACCTGGTCCAATAATTACTTCCTGTTTAACAAAGGGATTAAACTTGATGCAAAAGGAGAGAACAATTTCAGCACTGGCAAAGGCTTCCTGATCGACAAAAACGGAAAGATCCTTCAACTTAGCCAGAATAGTGTCCTAAGCATCAGCGAGTTAAGCAATACCAAACTGGCATATGTGGATTCCAAGGGCAAAGCATATATCAGCACTCTTGCAAATGGCAAAATAGCCTCATCCAAGGCACTTGCACTGACTAATGTTATCAATGTCCAAACCGTAAAGAATGGAACCACGCTTACTACCATTTTTTATACCAAAACCGATGCTTATGTACTGAATGCCGATTCAACACTGACCAAGATGGCGGGTGTAGAATCTGACTACTCCGTAATTACAAACGATATCCAGGGTATATATTATATTAACGCTGGAGACAACGATTGTTTGTACCGGTTCAGCAATGACGGTAAAACCAAAACCAAGCTTTCGGCTGGCCCGGTAACTTTTATCGGCTTGCTCTCCACACATTAAATACCAGACTATGAAGGAGCTTCTATTTGAAGCCCTGGTTCAGAAGAAAAGACCATGCACTGATATAACAGCTGCATGGCCTTTTTTTTCATTTAAATATCAATTCACACAAATAACCGTATCCCGTCTGAAAAGTTCCGGAGCAAGCCGCAGACTTCTTCCGGCTCCCCCATTCATAATTTCAATCAGCAATTCAGCGGCAAGCGTTCCAATTTCTTCGTACCGGTGACGTATGGTGATAAGCGGCGCATTCGTATTTTCGGTAAAAAAGCATTATCATAGCCGATCACCGGGAGATCGTCAGGCAACTTTATCCCCTTACGGCCCAATTCATAATTGCCCTCATAGCACGAGGTCATTGGCACAGCATACCGCATAATATCAAGTTTGCTGTCCAGAGAAGGCATTCTGAATTAGCCCGGTTTAGGAGCGTTTCCCGTAGGCCTTGCCCTCTTTTACCGTCTGTACATGATACATATTTACTGTAGTGCTAATGATATAAGCAGGCTTCGCCTGCCCTCTGCTGTTCTTGTGGCCCTGAAGATGGGCATCACTCTTCTCCCAGTTCTTCCAGGCTTCCTCCGATTCCCAGCGGATCAGCAGGAGAACCTCTTCATGCTCCTTACTCTTCTTATTGACCATCACGCTGACATCGATCAGCCCGTCCATTTCCTCCAGTGCCCCCTGTTTGCTGAAGCGTTCTACTACGGTGCTACTGTTGCCTTTTTCTACAACGATGGATCTGGTTTGCACGTACATATTGATCTATTCCTCCTGAAGAAGCTGCTGCACCGGGCTTAAATATTGATGCAGTCAGCTTAAAATATAATACTCTCATTCTAATTGATAATCGTTATCATTTCCAGCCAAGCTGCAGCACAATAGATAAAGTTTATTTTATAACAGAGATCTCACTAGAAAGAATAGAACTCCCGGTATAAAGTTTTAATAGTTGTTGTTACCCAATACGCATAGAAAGCAGGCAGAATATCAGATGAACATCGAAGTTAAGCTTACCGGGCTTAATGAAGCCTATATTATCAAAAATATGTATCCGCTCTATCTGCATGATTTGTCGGGACATTACGGACTTGTGCAAGGACATACCCCTAACCGGCACGGTATATTTGAGGATGATGACGAATGCCGCACACTGGCAGACCAGTATGAAGTGCAGAATATCTGGTGGGAGAAACCCGGGATTCTCTACCCTTTTCTGATCATGGTGAATTCACTGCCGGCCGGGTTCGCACTGATTGCCACTCCGCCGCACTGCGGGCAGGAGGTTAATTATTTCGTGAATGACTTTTTTCTGCTGCAGCCCTTCAGGGGGAATGGTATTGCGGAGCAAGCGGCTGTGGAGGTATTTGAACGGTTCCGGGGCGAATGGGAGCTGTTCACCAATCCGGCGGCGAGGAATATAACCGGTCAGAAATTCTGGCGGAAGACGGTCTCCCGCTATACGCAGGGTCAATATACAGAGCGCACCGGAGAGACCTTCGACGGAAATATGCTTGTCTTCCGGTTTAATAACCGGATTGAATGAGTGTTAACTTTGACACTTCACAAGTCACACAGCACAAAGGCTGACGCGCTAAAGATACCGGCGGTCAGCCTTTTCTCATCCTATTTTACGGCAGAATGGGCAGGTTAATTTCCTTGGCATTCTTACCTGTGCCCGTCTTCAGAATCAAATTGAGGGACTCGGGCTGATCCAGCAGATTGCTGCCGAAGCTCCGTTCAAAGCCCTCATAAGTTCCGGAACCCAGCGTCATTCCTAGATGGACAGTTCCATATTTTGTAATCGACTGAATTTCATTCCCGTATACAACCTCAAATATATTTTGCCTGTTCTGCCAGGTAATATCTGACTCATTCTTAATTTTAATCATCGTCCGGATCAGAAGTGGTGAGATTTCAACCTTCTCCAGTGTCACTTCGATCCCGTCGAGGACGAAGTCTTCATCCGGCTGAACAATGACAGTTTGCTGCTCTTTGAATTTCGGGTCCAGCTTGAAGCTGACCTTGAGTCTGGGAGAATAATGCATGTCGGCTACAATTGTCCCTGTCTTCGGCTGGCCAAGCTTGCCGGTGTCCACAGATGCGATCTGGAAATCTGCTTCAAGCTGCTCCGGGAACGGCTTGTTCCGGTCCAGATTGATAATGCTTCGGCCGTAGTAAATACGGTTATTGAGCAGGCCAGAAGCCGTCGCATTGCCCCCGATTCCGCCACCGTTCTCCAAATATTGTCCTGTTGATATATCCTTCATTCGTGCACTGCTGGTACCATAGACCTCCTGGCCTTCAGCCACTTCTGCGGTGTACAAAAAGATAATCCGGTTCTCATCCGCTGTAACGGCATTTAATGTAATCTTATAATCTCCGCTAGCGGCACTTTGATTAATCATCTGGATATAATCATGCCGTATAGCTGAATCCAGAGTCGCCGCTTCCATATCAAAAGAATAGAGCCGTTTAAACTTTTCCAGCTCTCCCCAATTCACTACTCCAGGAGGTGTGGCAGTATGCGATGCAGAATCGTGGATTACTGGAATGAAAAATAGGATCATTGCGGCAACCGCAGCGGCAGCCAGGCCGATAAAGGAACCTTTGGTGAATCTGCCCTGCCAGCTTCTCCTGCGTCCGCTCTCCATTCCCGCCTGAACTGCCATTCTGACCGCATTGCCTCCGGCGTCCGCTTCAGCTGCCTCGTGTATACGGACCGCATCAGACAACATCGCCTGTTCTTCCCTGCTACTGTTCATTCCATTCACCCCGGTTCTTCATAATCATCCTAAGCTGCTTCAGTCCTTTGTGCTGCCAGGTTTTGATTGTTCCCTCCGGCTTCTTAAGCAGAACGGCGATTTCAGCCAAGGTCATATCATTGTAGTATTTGAGCAGCAGCACATGACGGTATTTCAGCTTCACCTGCAAGAGCGCCCACTGCATCTCCATAGTATGAGTGCTGTTATGAATGACCGGCTCCATCATATTCTCCGCTGCGGTCGGGACTGCCCTCTTCCTTCTCCGCTGTTCGTCAATGCAGACATAGATTAATATCCGTATCAGCCAGGATTTGAACGCCTGGGGGTCCTTTAGGGTTCTTCGTTTCACCCAGGCCCGGCAGGTCGCTTCCTGCAAGGCTTCCAGCGCATCGTTGCGGTTGCCCAGATAACTGTAAGCAATATGATATAGCTGATCACTGTGCTCCATAACCGCTTTAACAAAATCCGTCTCTTCATGCGGCACAGCGGCAGTAACACGCTTCATCTCAGCCCCGGACATCGTCATCTCTCCCTCTCCTCTCCATCACTTTTACATGAATTAGACGGAGAGGTATCACAAACAGTTTTATCCTGCGGCAATTATTATCACAAAAAAAACCGCATTCCCCGCTGACCGGGAAAAAATGCGGCCTTACTTGTGGAACGCAGCTAATTAGCCGCCGCCGGATATCCTCCGGCTACAGCACCCAGTTGCCTTGGCGGAACACCGGCTCAATGGTCCCATCGGCCAGCTCCCCGTCAATATCAAGCTCCGCCGAGCCAATCATGAAATCGACATGCGTAAGGCTGACGTTGGCTCCCCTGGCAATCAGTTCTTCGCTTGTCATGGAAGTCCCGCCTTCAATGTTAACCGGATACGCACTGCCCAGGGCGAAATGACAGGATGCATTCTCATCGATCCCGGTATTATAGAACACTCTGTTCAGCCGGGAGATCGGAGAGTCATGCGGCACCAGTGCCACCTCCCCAAGATAAGAGGCCCCTTCATCCGTGTCCAGCAGCGAGGTCAGATGCTCACGCCCGGATTCGGCATCATAGGCTGTAACCTTGCCGTCCGTAAAGGTAACCGTAATTCCGTCCACCAGCCGTCCGTTCAGATTAAGCGGAAGGGTGCTTTTGACAGTACCATTGACTCCGGTGCGATGCGGCATCGTGTAGATCTCTTCCGTAGGCATATTCGCTACAAAATATACACCGCCGGCATTCTCGCCGCCGCCGCCGCGCCACAGATGGCCTTCAGGCAGTTCTACGCGCAGATCCGTGCCCGGTGCACGGTAATGAAGGCTTTTATACCGTTTGGCATTCATCCGCTCCTGGCTCTGCTTCAGGTCACCGATATGACTGCGCCAAGCAGCAACCGGATCCTCGCTGCCCACACGGTTCATCTGGAATACCGCTTCCCACATTGCCTCAATCCGGCCCTCTTCAGGCAGATCAGCGAATACCTTGTCCGCCCAGGCACGCGTAGGTGCCTTGACCAGCGACCAGCTGATTCGGTTGTTGCGGGTATAGTTCTGATATTTCTTACGGGCTACAGCAGCAGCCTTAACCGCTGTGGAGACTTTGGCGGAATCAATTCCGCGGAACAGCTCAGGGTCCGGTACCTTAATATGTAATATAGCCCCGCCTTCTTCAGCGAACCCCTCCAGCATGTCCGCATGCCACTGCGGATAATATCCGAAGGAATCCTCAGAAGCCTTCTCATAACGGATGCGCGTTACCGCTTCATCATCCCAGTCCACAAGCACATATTTAGCCCCTGCCTCATAAGCTTTGCCTACGATTAGCCGGGTAAGCTCCACGGTCTCAAGCGGTGCATGCACCATCAGCACTTGCCCTGGCTGCACGTTCACGCCAACCTTTACCACAAGCTCTGCATATTTCTCCAGCATCAGATCAAAATCCTTCATGTCTTCTCTTCCTCCGTATCTATTCCGTCTGTGAATGATTCTTGCCTTACTTTGAACAAACCCACTTGTTATTTTAACGCAAAAAAGGGCATGTGGCGATCAGTTAATCCCCCTCAGCCCATTTTCCTGTATAGACGCCGCTCTCATCACTCCGGATTATAAACCGGGCTTCGCTGAACACCGAGTTATGCCGGTAAGCAGACATTGTCAGCTCACTCTCTGTAATTCTCTCCGGTGATTCTCCGGTTAGCGGAGTCCAATAGATCGTCTCACCCGGCGCTATCGTAATCTCCTTACCAGCCTGGTTCACCTTATAGTCTGGCGCATTCCAGCGTATGAAGCTGCCCGTACTTGCACTCAGCCTGATCTCATCCGCATCTTCAGCATTTACAATTAGCGTATAGCCGGGTGCCTTGCTGTCGGTGACACGGTAGCTTCCATAAGAAGCCTCACGATCCGGCTGCGCCAGCTCCGGTGTTCCGTCTGCAGCATGAACCGTTAGAATAAATACCTTCTGCCATGCCTGCAGCTTCTCCGGTCCGGAAGAAATCTCCCTGTAAAAAAAGGCAAGCAATCCTAGAGCGATAATGAGCAGCACTCCCGCAACGAGGCGAAACCGGGCCTTCTTCATTCCGGTCCTTGTCCTGTTCATTTCCATCCCCCTCCAATCATATTAATCTCCCTGCTGCGCCGGAAACGGAAAGTACATTCCCCCTCCGCCTCCGGTACCGCAGAATCTACTGTTTATCCACCTGCAGCAGCGTAATTGTCTTCACATTATACGTATGTGAAATCTTCTCTTCGTCAATCACTTTCAATTTCGTGAGACTCGCTACTTTGGCCGGGTCTGCCTTGGAGAGCAGCCTCCACAGTTCCGGATCTGACAATGTCTGGTAAAGCTTATCATCATCATATTCCTTCCGGTTCTGCGTGACAAGCTTCACTTTGTAGCTGCCGATAACCGACTCCGCCTTGCCTTGTTCAGCAAAATAGGCCAGAATATCCTGCCTCAGCCCGGCCAGCTCCTTTTCCAGCTCCTTCTGCCTGGTCTTCAATTTATAATACTGCTGTACCTTCTTCTCCATCCTGTCTCACGCTCCTCTCCTCATATGTATGCAGGAAAGAACGGATAGAATGATTAATTCCATGGATTAAGCCCAGGTTTAATTCTATACTGAAGTCGGTTCAAGCAAGTTATAATAGGGGAAATAGTCTGCAACGTTAAGAACCGGGGTCTCATACATAATGCTTAGCATCCTATCGAGAAATCGTTCAGACAAAAACTAAGACAGCAGGTGAACCATGTTTCAATCCTATCTTTTTCCGATCTCTTATGCATTTATGGCTTTTCCGTTAGCGGCGCTGCTCTTCACTTTGCCGTTCCTGATCGTTCAATACCGCCGGCACGGTTATATCAACAAGATTCGGGCGCTCATCCTCTATTTGCTGCTCCTATACTTGCTGAACGCCTTTTTCCTGGTGCTGCTGCCCATGCCGGACTCACGCCATAACGCTGCGCCTACCGGGCATATGCTCCAGCCTGTGCCGCTGCAGTTCATTCAGGACATCTTGCGCAATACGCATCTCTCGCGTAATGATCCGTCAAGCTATCTTAACGTACTGCGCGAAACGGATTTCCTGCTGGCTGCCTTCAATGTTGTGCTGACCTTACCTTTCGGGCTGTTTCTGGGCTACTATTTCCGGACCCGCTGGGTCGTGTGCATCATGCTTTCTTTCGGGCTATCGCTATTGTTTGAGATAACACAGATTACCGGGATTTACGGTTTCTTCGACCATCCTTACCGGATCTTTGATGTCGATGACCTGATCACCAATACATTCGGCGGAATAGCCGGATTCCGGATTGCCTTATGGATCTCCGGACTGCTGCCGCGGATTGAACAGCTGGACAGCCAGGAGGATTTATCCGCCAAAAAGGTTACCTACACACGCCGAGGCCTCGCTTGCCTGCTGGATGCAGTCCTATGGATGGCAGCGGCACTTCTGCTCAATCTGCTATCTCTGAATATTTCATTCTGGTCAGTCAGTATGGTGTATTTCCTGATCGTTCCTCTCTTAACCGGAGGGCGGACGCTCGGCAAATGGGTGGTGCGTATCCGGCTGGGCAGTGCGGATGGTGGTCCGCTCAAACTCTGGATGGTGTGGATAAGGTATGGACTACTCTATGGATTGCTTGGAGGAATAAACTTCCTGTCCCTTGATTCTGCCTTAATGCTTAATTTCGGCACTGCAGGTTCTACGGTTGTACGAATTACAGCCTCGCTTGCCGATCTGATCTTCTTCATTCATCTGCTGATGCGGATGTTTAAGCGTGACCGCCCGCTATTCTACGAAGAGTGGAGCAGGACACACAATGTGATTACCTGGCCGGACCCGCAGCCGGCAGCTGCCGCTGAGACGCTGGCCAACTAAAATACTATGTATAGAGGGAAGAAAACAGCCATGAAAAATAATGATGCAGACCTTAGCAGCAGCCCCCTCAGCAACATTCACTCCCCCGCCCGGGAGTGGCAGGAATGGATAATTGAAGCGGATATAACGGCCATGCAGCAGGAAATGGAGCAGGGGAATTTAACTTCCGAGCGGTTAACAGCGCTGTATTTAGAGCGGATTGACCGGTATGACAGCCTGCTGAAATCTGTACTGGAGATTAATCCGAATGCACTGGAGATTGCCCGGAGGCTCGATCAGGAACGCCGGGATAAGGGAATACGCAGTCCGCTGCACGGAATCCCCGTACTTGTTAAGGATAATATCGCTACTTCGGACAAGCTGCACACCAGTGCGGGAGCGCTGGCATTAGCAGATTACAGGGCTGCTGAAGATGCCGTAGTCATTAATAAGCTGCGGGCTGCAGGTGCAGTGATTCTGGGAAAAGCAAATATGACGGAGTGGGCCAACTTCATGTCGCCCACCATGTGGGCGGGATACAGCTCACGCGGCGGACTGGTGCTGAATCCTTACGGGCCCGGTGAGCTGTTCATTGGCGGCTCCAGCTCGGGAAGTGCTGCGGCCGTTGCCGCTAACCTGGCAGCTGCCGCTCTCGGCACGGAAACTTCGGGTTCCATCATTTGTCCGGCTGCCCAGAACTCGCTTGCCGGCATCAAACCTACGTGGAGGCTGGTAAGCAATGCGGGGATTATACCGGGGATCGGCAGTCAGGATACCGCCGGTCCGATGGCCAGAACCGTATCGGATGCCGCACTGCTCCTCAGTGTCATTGCCGGTACCGGAGAGCATCCCCACAGCGCTTCATCCGATGGGACAGCAGGCAGACAGGATTATACTGCCGCTCTGGATATTGAATACGTGAAATCCAAACGGATTGGTATCCCGAGATTCTATTATAAGGATTTGGATGAGGAGGCACTGCTCCTGATGGAATCTGCCATAGCTGTTCTTAAAGAACTTGGAGCTGAAGTCATTGATCCTATTGAGCTTCCTTGCCAGAATGCCGAGTGGAATGCTGTTATACTACAATATGAATTCAAAAAAGGCTTAAACCGTTATTTAAGCGGCCTGCCTGCTTCTATCCCGGTGCATTCCCTGCAGGAGTTAATCGAATTCAACAACCAGCACAGCGCACAGGCGCTGAAATATGGTCAGGGAACGCTTGAATGGCTGGATACTTCCGGAGACGGGATTACGGAGCAGGAATATCTGGAGCAGCTGCAATTCTCCCGGTCCATGGCTGGCAGACAAGGCATCGATTATGCACTGGAGCATTACGGTCTGGATGCCATCATGTTTGCCGGATTTCACGGCACTGACCTGGCAGCCAGAGCCGGCTATCCGCTCATTACAGTACCTGCCGGATATACCACTACCGGGATAACTGCACCGGGAGGCTATATCACCAACGGTCCGCAGGGGGTCACCTTCTCCGCTTCAGCCTTCAGCGAAGCCGTGCTGACCGGCATTGCATACAGCTTCGAACAGGCCACGAAGCACCGGCGTCCGCCGCTTCTTGACACGGCCGGGGAATCCGATTGATATCACAAACAGAGGCGGTACCCCGCAACCCGGGATACCGCCTCTGTTCTTTTATGTTCTTTTGTATAACGAATAAATCTACACTTCCGCCGCATCAGCAAGATGAAGGACTACCGGACAATGATCACTGCCGAGAATATTGCACTCTATCCCTGCATCCAGAAGGCGCGGGGCCAGCCGCGAGGAAGCGAGGAAATAGTCGATCCGCCAGCCTACATTCTTCTCTCTTACCTTCGGCATATAGGACCACCAGCTGTAGGCACCCTCAAGCTCAGGATAGAAATACCGGAAAGTATCAACGAACCCGGCCTCCAGCAGCTCTGTCATCTTTCCGCGTTCTTCATCGGTGAAGCCTGAATTCCCGCGGTTCGATTTGACATTCTTGAGATCAATATCCTGATGCGCCACATTCAAATCCCCGCAGACTAGAACCGGCTTATGCGCATCGAGCTTCAGCAGATAATTGCGGAACTCTTCCTCCCATTCCATCCGGTAATCCAGTCTCGACAGATCCCGTTTGGCATTCGGAGTATATACATTCACCAGATAGAAGTCTGTGAATTCCAGGGTAATAATTCTTCCCTCGTCTTCGGTTTCCTTGTCGAGACCATATCTGACAGACAGCGGCTTAATCCGGGTGAAGACGGCCGTACCTGAATATCCTTTTTTGAGGGCATAATTCCAGTACTGCGAATACTCCTCACCGTGGTCCAGAACAATCTGACCCTCCTGAAGCTTCGTTTCCTGCACGCAGAAGATGTCTGCGGCGCTTTCCCGGAAATATTCGTTAAACCCTTTGTTTACACAAGCTCTCAGACCATTTACATTCCAGGACACCAGCTTCATCGTTGTCATTCTCCTTACCATTCACTAGAATTACTTCCAGTGTACCATATTGTCCTCTATTTGAGCGTAGCAGCCATGTCTTTTGCCGGAATGCTCTTCGGGCTTATCCTATACCGCTTCTACGGCAGACAGTCCAAAGATAAGGCATATATTAAACCAGCTTCATAGGTCATAGACCTAATCCATAGAGTAATCGAACCGCAAAGAGCCCCCGCCCGCCAAGGGTAGAGGCTCTTCTTCTATTTAATTCTAACTCTCATCGCCCTATTAAAATGTGCTAATCTCCCAAGACATACGTTACAGCAATCATAGTTTCGGCGAATATGATATCCTATCAAACGAAAAAGGAGGTCATTACCATGGCAATCTTGTTACCGCAACAATTCTTCAACCTGGCTGCAGGCGTTGGTAAATCTTATTATGAGAATCTGGCTGGAGGCATCAACGCGGCTGTAACTGTAAATAACAACTCCGGTTTCCCTGTGGACCTTGTTCTTTACAGAGTCAATGCTCCAGTCGTCACTTATACTATTCCTGCGCTGAACAGTCTCACAGTTTCTGTAAACCTGCTGCTTGTTGCTGCTCTTCTCAGCACAGCTGCAGGCGCAGTCTTCGGCACCATCGAAGTTGCAACCTCTGATTTCTAAATCTAATGTCAGAGTATCCCCCCTCATACTCTCTCATTAACATTCCCTTGTTCAACATCCCCGGCTGTTTGACGGCCGGGGATGTTTGTGTGCTGTTATGATACAACCTCTGATTCAGGCATCGGTCCGATATACGTAGATTGCGGGCGGAAAATCCGGTTATTGGCCGCTTGCTCCAGTATATGGGCCGTCCAGCCGACAATTCTACCAGCCGTAAACGTTGGAGTAAATATCTCCGGTGAGAGCTGCAGCGCCTTCAGAATCGCTGCGGCATAAAACTCGACGTTAGTGAACAGCCGCCGGCCCGGTTTGTATTCCTCCAGCAGTGCGATTGCCGTGGCTTCTACATGCAGGGCAAGGTCAAAGGATGCATCCTTCCCGATCATCTCCAGCGTGGCAATCTGCAGTGCTTCTGCACGGGGGTCCTTGGTCTTATAGATGCGGTGTCCAAAGCCCATCAGCTTCGTCCCGTTATCCAGCGCATTGCGCAGCCAAGGCTCTGCCCGCTCTACCGTTCCGATATCCTCCAGCATTGAGATGACTTCATAAGGTGCACCGCCATGCAGCGGCCCTTTCATCGCTCCGATAGCTCCGCATACCGCTGCGCACATATCGGATTCAGTCGAGAGCACTACCCGCCCGGCAAAAGTCGAAGCATTCATGCCATGCTCCATGCAGAGAATCAGATAAGCGCTGAGCGCCTTGACATGGGCTTCCTCCGGCAGCTTTCCTGTAAGCAAATATAGATAATTCGCAGCATGGCCAAGCTCAGGAAGCGAATCCAGTGGTGCCAGGCCCTGCAGGCTGCGGGCTCTGTACGCGATGATTGCTGGTAGAACAGCCGTCAGACGTACCGCTTGCTTCAGCGTTGGCGGCCAGGTTGTATTCTCTTTATCGCCTAGTGCGGCAACTGCACTCTGCAGCACCAGCATAAGCGGTACCGAAGCCGGGAACAGATCCAGCATCCTGCAAAGATACTCAGGAATGACTCTCTCCTCTGCCATCTGTGCCTTCAGCAGCGCCAGCTCCACTGCATCCGGCAGATGCCCGTTCCAGAGCAAATAAGCCACTTCCTCATAACTTTTGCTTACCGCAAGCTCTTTGGCCCAATATCCGCGGTATACCAAATGTCCTTTCTCTCCATCGACCAATCCGATTTCAGTTTCTCCGGCAACTACGCCTTCCAATCCGGTTACTTTAGCCATTGACCTTTGCTCCTTTTACGATCCCGCAGGAATTGATTCATCATATAAGGAGTATAAACGCCAAATTCGATATTGTATATTTATAGTTTTTTATGAATCCATAAAAAATATCTATCAAGCCTGTGGTTCAGGCGCCATCAGCTGCTTCAGCTTGGATTCTGTATTGGAATCTCCGGCGGGGGTGTAGATGCTGCAGCGCAGATCCGTGCTGCCCTGCACCTGAAGCGAGGTTAAATGGAACAGCATTTTGCCGGCTTTGGCATGCCGGAACTCCAGTACTACGTCCGGAGCGGAGCTTACCCGGCTCTCCTCCCATAGCTGATTGAACTCCGGATGCTGTTCCTTCATCTCCGCAATGAATTCATCATACCAGCGGTCCTCCAGATATTGTCCGTAATAGGCGCGGAAAATCGACAGGTACCCCCGGACAAACTGCTCCCAGTTCACGGCCAGCCGTCTGAATTCCTTGCGTACAAATAACAGGGAGATCATATTGCGCTGCTCCGGCGGCAGCTTGGCGAAATCAAGAAACACATGTGCGGCCGCCTCATTCCAGCCGACAATGCCGCAGTGCCGGTCCGAGATGATTGTCGGACAGCTTTTCAGCTCCTGCAGGATCTTCTGCAGGGACGGATGAATCACTGAGCTCTCCTCTTGAGGATAAATCATACTTCCCGGCCCGTTATCCAGGGCCAGGGCAAATAAGTAGCTCCGCTCATCCTTGGTCAGCCGCAGTGCTGCGGCAATACAATCCAGCACGGATGGAGATACTTTAATATCACGCCCCTGCTCAAGCCACGTGTACCAGGTATTGCTGACCCCGGCCAGCTGTGCCACCTCTTCGCGTCTTAGCCCCGGCGTCCTTCTGCGCGAGCCTTCCAGCAGTCCTGCCGCTGCCGGAGAGATGGCCGCTCGTCTGGATTTCAGGAAATCGGATAATGCTTGCAGCCTGTTCTGATTGGACATTGTATCTCCCTGCCTTCCGGTTGGTCTGCCTATTAGTGTAGTAGTAATTATACTAGTATAAACTACAACTTGTAATAGGATAAATTAAGTGGAACAATAGGTCTAGAACGCATCCGGTTATACTTACAACACTTAAGTTTATGCTCACATAACTTTTAGGAGGATTATCATATGGAACGCGTAGTGATCACAGGGATGGGCGTAATTTCGCCGCTTGGCAATACCGTAGAACAATTCTGGAGCCGCTTGGCTGCTGGTGAATCGGGAATTTCGCCGATCACTACTTTTGATATAACACATTTCAAGACCAAAATTGCCGGCTCTGTACAAGAGTTCGATCCTGACGCCAGATTCGGCCGCAAGGAAGCGCGGCGCATGGACCGGTTCAGCCAGTTTGCGCTTGCCGCCGCCGAGGAGGCCTGGGCCCATTCCGGCCTGCAGCTGGACAAGATTGACCGCGAACGGCTCGGTGTCTATGTAGGCTCCGGAGTAGGCGGCATCCAGACCCTGATGGAGCAGGGTGATCTGCTGCGCTCGCGTGGCCCGGAGCGGGTAAGTCCAACCCTGATCCCGATGCTGATCTCCAATATGGCAGCAGCAATGATCAGCATTGAGCTGGGAGCCTTAGGGCCGACCCTCTCGCCGGTCACTGCCTGCTCGATTGGTAATACTGCCATCGGCGAAGCCTTCCGCCTGATCCGTTACGGCGGAGCCGATGTGATCCTCGCCGGGGGTGCCGAAGCGGCGGTGACCGAAATTGCCCTGGCCAGCTTCGGCAATGCAACCGCCCTATCCACCCGCAATGAGGAGCCGCAGAAGGCCAGCCGGCCTTTTGACCAGCGCCGCGACGGCTTTGTCATCGGGGAAGGCGGCGCCATTGTCATCCTGGAGTCCCTCTCCCATGCCTTGCAGCGGAATGCTGTCATCTATGGTGAAGTAACCGGCTATGGGGCCAGCTCCGATGCTTATCATATGGTAGCCACTCATCCCGAGGGCATAGGTGCCTATCAGGCGATGAAGCTGGCGCTGAGAGAGGCCGGAATCGCTCCGGTTGAGGTGGATGTAATTAGTGCCCACGCGACCAGTACGATCGTCGGGGACCGTTCTGAGACCATGGCGATCAAGAAGCTGTTCGGTGAGGACGCCTACCGGATTCCGGTCACTGCGAACAAGTCGATGACCGGACATGCACTCGGAGCAGCCGGCGGCCTGGAAGCCATCGCCCTGCTCAAAAGCATTCAGGAGGGTCTGATTCCGCCGACAATCAATCTGGAGCAGCCTGACGAATTGTGCGACCTGGATTATGTTCCTAACCATGCCCGTCAGGCGGATCTGAAGATCGGGATCTCCAATTCCTTTGGCTTCGGCGGACATAATGCGGTCATCGTGCTGCGCAGGTATGAGGAGTAAATCAAGATGAAGTTGCGGCATTCAATGGCCTAAGAATAGTATGTTACCAATTAACAGCGGATCTCCAGGCGGAGACCCGCTGTTTGTCATACAAGTTACCGGTCACGCAGCGAGACTGGAACACAGGAGACAATTCCTGCAATTGGATTCGTTACCGGCAGAATGGAGACTTTTAGAAAGCACTCTAGACCTAAATGTTGTACGTTCTGCAACTCTGACCGATAAGTAGCCGGGTGATTGGAAGGATTGTTGTATAAAAAACAAGAATAATCCGGCTAAGCCGCTTGAAAACGCTGAAATCCTACATTTTATACAACAATCTTGAATTTCTGCCGCTAGGATCAGGGAAATGTTGTATTATGGGCATGATTTTATAAGAAGTTACCCTATCAGGATTTGTATACAAATCAATTGAAATACGCAATAGTTTTCTCAATAAATGCCTTGGCCGATTGAGTCAGAAACCGGTCTGACCGGTGAATGATCTCAAAGTGACGGTATGGCGGATCATCTGTAATTCGGATGCAGCGCAGTGTCGGTTCATTCATCGCTTGGATCAGAGGATACGGCAGCAGGGTGCCTCCGACATTGGCTTTTACCAGGCTAATAATGGAAGTGGCCGAACTGATCTCCATGATCGTATTTAAGCTGAAGCCATATTTACGGCAATAGTTATCCACCAGTTCTCGGCCTGTAAATCCTTCGGGGAACATCACCGTTTGGATATCACGCAGCTCCCGGATACCAATTGAGCTTCGCTTCGCCCAATCATGATTCTCGGAAACGACGAGCACATATTCTTCACTGCACAAAGAAATGCGTACAAGCCGGTCATCAGGAGCAGACGAGACGTCGATGCCGATGTCTACTTCATTCTCCAGCACTTGATTCAAGACGAAGACCGAAGAGACAACCTTCAGCTGCACCTTGGGGAACCGGGTATGAAAATCTGCCAGCAAAGGAGTAATCCGGTAGTCCAGATCGGAAGGGAGAACACCGATTACCAGTCGGCCCCGCTGATCATTGCGGAATTCAGCTAATGCATCCCGGGTATTCTGTAAATGACGGATCATCTGTACACAGTGCTCCAGAAACAGGTTTCCTGCCTGTGTCATCACAATCCTCTTGCCGACCCGGTCGAATAAGGGAACGCCGAGTTCATCCTCCAGCGCACGTATTTGTTGACTCAGCGTAGGTTGGGATATGCCAAGTTTCTCAGCTGCCCGTGTGAAATGAAGCGCCTCGCACACCGCAATGAAGTTTTCCATCTGACGAATCTCCATATCAGCCACCTCCAATCATTGGTTTTAGTAATCATTTTAATAGAAACAATAGTATTGTTCAATCATTCTAATGATTCTATACTTAACCGTGCATCCCCCAATGCTCTGTCACGGGCTCATGCTCACGGGTGAAAGCCACAATACTACTACCACGAGGAGATTCAGAATGAAACTTTTTTACATCGTCTTGGCGCTTATCCTGGCTTCACTGAATTTACGGCCGCCTATTACATCCATTTCTCCTCTAATGAGCACCATACAAAATGATCTGGGTATAAGCGGGATTACCGCCAGTCTGTTAACCACACTTCCGGTATTATGCATGGGCCTATTTGCTCCGTTCTCCGTTAGATTAAGCAGAAGGTGGGGAAATGAAGGGGCCATTGTTCTGGCTCTAATCCTCATCGGGCTGGGTACGGGATTACGCTGGTTTGTGGACACAACTCCATTGATGATGTTCACTTCTTTTATGTCGGGTGTAGGGATCGCCTTGGCAGGACCGCTGTTGTCCAGCTTCATCAAACAGCATTTCCCTGACCGGGTGGCAGCCATGGTAGGGATCTACTCTACAGCGATGGTGGCGGGGGCGAGCATTAGTGTGGGACTATCGGTTCCGCTTCAGCATCTGCTGGGGGGATCATGGAGGAGCTCACTGGCTGTATGGGCATTCCCCGCAGCCATTGCATTGCCTGTCTGGTTGCGGTTAGCCTGGTCTGCGCACACAGACCGGCAATCCGATATAACTAAGAGTGTATTTCATGCACCTCTTCCAGTGAAGAACAGGCGTGCCTGGGTGCTGACCCTATTCTTCGGGCTGATGGCAGCGATCTTCTATTCCTTAACCGCCTGGCTCGCGCCAGCCATCCAAAGCCAGGGGTACAGCCAGGAGACGGCCGGAAACATCCAAACCTTATTCACATTGATATCGCTGCCCTCTACGTTGTTCATACCCATGCTTGTACACCGCTACCAAAGACGTGTATTCTGGCTTGTCGGGTGTGCGTTAATGGAGTTGACCGGTGTCCTGATGCTGAACCTATCCGTTAGCCCTTGGCTCGCGGCGGTCCCGCTCGGTATTGGTGCGGGCGGAATGTTCCCGATTGCATTAATGTTGCCCATTGATGAAACAAGCAACGCCCAGGAAGCCAGTAGCTGGTCTGCAATGACCCAATCCGGCGGTTATATTCTCGGAGCGCTTGGGCCGCTGGCCATGGGCTGGTACTACGATGCTACGGGCAGCTTCGTACAAGCATTCTATGGTTTGGCTGGCATCATCGTACTTCAGATTATCGTTCAATTGGCAATAGGGAACAAAAAAAGTTCTCCATAATAAAAAACAGCGGCAGCCAGGGACTATAGTTCGTCCTTTGCTGCCGCTGTTTCATATGATCATAGCCACCGGGGAATGTAACGTTACTTGTTCTCCGGTGAAACCTGGCTTCCCCAGACTGAGATGCCTTCCGCCGACAATGCCGTGAATGTCATTACATTACTTCCAGTGGCTTCATTCCATTCGCGCAGGAACACTCCGCTGTACTCCGTCCCGTCTATAGTCAGCTTCGCACTATGCTCATCACCCAGGCTCCATGTACCTGTTACTGCGCCGCTTATCGTACCGTCTGTATTCAGCTTAAGGAGCTGCGACTCTACAATCTCTGCAGTAATATCTTTGCCGTGATTGATATATTTGTACTCGCCGGCCACATCCCTACCGGAGTACTTGCCGATCTTCTCCCCGCTGTAGCGGTGGGGCGCCACTACCGGCCAGCCCGCTTCGTTCAGGAACATCTGGTGTACCCGCACTTCATGCTGCTCGCCAAGATTCGGGAACCGGGTATGGAAGATCAGATAATACTGCCCGCTCTTCTCATCATAATATGCCGAGTTATGTCCGGGAGAGACATACCCTGCACCGCTGGCTGAAGGTTCCTGATCCGTGTTCAGGAACTCATAACTCCCCATCAGCTTCACTCCGTAAGGTGCATATGCCGGATCATCAAACAGAACACCAGCCGTCCCCCGCGCGTCAATCATAGCTTTGCCTTCAGAATCCTCAAACGGTCCGTCCGGGTTCTTGGAGCGTGCAACACGGATATTATAGCCGCCATTCGCATCGAGCCCGCCGTAAGACAGGAACAAGTAGTAGTAATCCGTCTCCGGACTGTACAGCATATAAGGCCCTTCTATCCGGGCATGATCCGCCCCCAGCAGCTTCTTGCCATACCCTTGGTCTGCCAGCGGAAAGCCCGTAGCCGGGTCCAGCTCCAGAATGAAGATGCCTCCGGAATACGAACCGTATACCATCCACAGCTTGCCGTTCTTATCAAAAAACACATCAGGATCTACTACATTAGGCTTCTCGGTAGCATCATAGACCTCACCGTCATCTCCGGTGCCGGCCATACCAGATTTAAGAATAATTCCTTTATTCTTATAAGGGCCTTCGACCTTGTCAGCGGCTGCGATGCCGAGTGCCGACAGCGGAGAATCTCCCCGGCATGCATCGTAGTACATGTAGAACTTCCCGTCCGCCAGCTGAATGACATCAGGCGCCCACAGGGTGTCCGATTGTGCCCAGCTGAGAGTCTCACTGAGTTCCTCCGTTACATTGGGGATAAGCACGTTGTCATCCGTTACCCCGGAGGAAATCTGAGTCCACGACATCAGATCCTTGGATTTGGCCGAAGCCAAATGCGAGCCAAACACATAAAAAGTATCGTCAGCCTTGATCACGGATGGATCGTGTACCGATACATTCTCAAACTCAGGTGTGCCTGCAGCATTCCCGCCACTGCAGGCAGACAGCAAAGCTAAGGATATCAAAGCGGTTAGCGTTCTTGTTCTCAACTTATAACCCCCTTATGTATACCCTTACATTTTGCTGCGCAATGACAAATTAGTCAATACTTTTATTTATATATATTTGTATTATTTTATATTTATATAAACTTAAAGTCAGGCAGATCGGCCGGGCATGTTCTTTGCGGTAACTTTAAGCTTCGTCCACCTTCGAAGAAACTCATTGCTTCCTGAATCGTCAAAAAAGCGCCAAGCCGCAATCGGCCTGACGCTAATCTTAATAGTATGTGCTATAGCCCGGTTCTTAATACTCGCTGCTGTTCTGCACGAGAAGCGGCTCCGGATAGGCATTGCTCAAAACGCGGCGCTGCTTCTTCACGACATCCGGCGGTTCTACCGCAGGTGCCATCGGATGCATCAGCCAGGACTTCACAAGATGAGTATCGGAAACCTTGTACATTGGCGGTTCTTTCTCCATGTCAATCGCCATGGCATATGTGCTCCGCAGTGCGAAGGCATCACCCTTAGGCGGCTTGATCAGATCGGGAGGTGTTCCCGGAATCGCTGTAAGCAGGGAACCCTTGCTCTCAAGGCTAGGCATGGAAGCCAGCAAGCCCCAAGTATACGGATGTCTCGGATCATAGAAGATCTCTTCCGCTGTGCCCATTTCAACGATTTGACCAGCGTACATTACGGCAACACGGTCTGCCATTCTCGCCACAACCCCAAGGTCATGGGTGATGAAAATGATCGCTGTATCAATCTTCTTCTGCAGGTCCTTCATCAGATCCAGGATCTGTGCCTGAATGGTTACGTCAAGCGCGGTTGTCGGCTCATCGGCAATCAGGAGCTTAGGGTTAGCGGCAAGTGCCATAGCGATTACGACACGTTGGCGCATCCCGCCGCTGAACTCATGCGGGTACTGCTGGAAACGGCGTTCAGGTGAAGGAATTCCCACCAGATTAAGCAGCTCGATGCCGCGTTTGTAAGCAGCTTCTTTTGTAATTTTCTCGTGCTTGAACAGTACTTCGGTAATCTGTCTGCCGACTTTCATCATCGGATTCAGCGAGGTCATCGGATCCTGGAAAATCATACCGATCTCTTTACCGCGGATTTTTTGCATTTGCTTCTCATTCTTGCCGATCAGATCTTGTCCATCGAACAGAATCTGTCCACGCTTATATTCGCCCGCAGGCTGAGGAACCAGCTTCATGACTGCTTGCGAGGTTACGCTCTTACCGGAACCGGATTCGCCTACAATCGCCAGAGTCTCCCCTTTATTTACATGAAAGCTGACACCACGGATTGCTTGGACTTCTCCTCCGCGTGTTCTGAATGATATAGCTAGGTCTTTTACCTCTAAAAGGCGCTCCATCCTGTCACCCTCTCTGCTTCTTTTCAAATTATGATAATAATTCTCAGTAGCCAAAAAACACGCAATAATATTATTTTATCTATCATTAGGGGGTCACGTCAAGATTTTTCTGAAAACGTCACCGTAACAAATCATCATTCTCAGCTGCGGTTATGTCTTGTCCGGTTCTTCATCATGCCCCATACAAGCAGTGGTGTCAGGATCAGCATGAGCAGCACCGACCACCCTATGTCAGCTTCGCTGACAACATTCTCATACAGCAGGCGGTAAAAAGCATATATCGAGTACGGCAATGCTACGAGCACAGCAGTCACTACACCCGGGGTATACAGCCTCAGAACAATACTTTGTGCCAAATGTGTGAAGACATGCAGCAGAAACACAGCGAGCACGGCTAAGTAGAGCCAGTAGAACTCTAAAAACACCGCAACGAAGGTTACCCCCACTATCAGAATATACACGAAGAGCACATCCATAGCAAAATTCCTGGTGGTCATGCCCATCATAGGCGCCAGGCGCTTCTGCAATGACGGGGAAAGCGACGATGTTATAGCTGGACCGTGTTTGTTCCCCCATGCCTCAACTGTAAGAATTTCCTCAAAATCATGAAACATGAAGAATACAGGCAGCAGCCAGAGCAAGCTTGTTACGTCCATATGTATTTGCAGCCAGTTCAACATCATAACATCCGTCTCCTTTCGCGGGAAAGTTGTCATCCGGTATGTTCTCCGCTGCCCGTCGTCCCTGCCTTACTTGCGGGAATAACATTCAATGAAGTAAATTAGATCAATATAGCATTCATACAGCCTGATCTGGGAGCTCAGATGTTTCTTCACTTCATTATAAGGATCACCTGAGAGGTTCACCATGAGAAAATACTCACTCCGAATCAGGCAACTCCTCTCGATTCTACAATCCCTGCAACCATCGATGAAAGCGAGGTAAATATTATAATGATCATAAAACCCAGAACGCGCGGTTTCATCTGTACGACTGCCCACCCCGCAGGCTGTGCGCATCAGGTACAGCAGCAAGTGAACTATGTACAAAATCAGGGAAAATTTACAGGCCCCCGCAATGTACTCGTAATCGGGGCTTCAACCGGGTATGGACTTGCAGTCAGGATTGCTGCAGCCTTCGGTGCAGGAGCAGCAACTGTAGGTGTCTATAGACCCAGCACAGCCAGCGAGACGCGGACGGCCTCCGCAGGCTGGTATAATTCCGCAGCTTTTGAGGAAATGGCCTATACAGCCGGCCTGCGCTCCTACAGCGTATGCGGGGACGCTTTCACCGCTGAAACGAAAGAACGGACCATAGAGTTAATCCGCAGGGAGCTCGGACAGGTTGATCTTGTCATTTACAGCGTAGCCTCGGCACGCAGAACAGACCCAGAGACCAGAGAAGTTCATCAGTCAGTATTGAAGCCGATCGGCAGCACTTATACCAATACAACGGTCAATTTCCATACCGGAGAACTAAGCACGGTACAGATTGAACCGGCCACCGAAGCTGAAATCGATGACACGGTTCATGTGATGGGCGGAGAAGATTGGCAGCTCTGGATTGAAGCGCTCCGGAATTCCGGTGCTCTGGCGGCAGATGCGGTCACTCTCGCCTTCTCCTATATAGGTTCGGAGCTAACACAGGCCGTCTACCGCGACGGAACCATCGGCCGGGCTAAAGATCATCTGGAAGCCACAGCCTTAGAGCTGAATGCCCAATTATCACCAACCGGAGGCCGCGCCTATGTAGCAGTCAGCAAGGGCCTGGTCACCCAGTCCAGCTCGGCGATCCCTGTAGTTCCGCTCTACATCTCCGTTCTCTACAAGGTTATGAAAGAAAAGGGACTGCACGAAGGCTGCATCGAACAAGCATACCGGCTGTATACCGGTTTCCTGTACAACCCGGAAGGGACTCCGGTAGACGGACAAGGGCGCATCCGGATTGATGATCATGAGATGAGCTCCGCTGTGCAGACAGAAGTGGACCGCATATGGCCCAAGCTAAGCACGGAGAATGTCTATCAATATTCCGATCTGGACGGCTACAGACGTGAGTTCTTCCAGCTGTTCGGCTTCGAGACTGGCGGCGTTGATTACGAAGCAGACATCAACCCCGTTATCGCCATCCGGAACAGGTACTGAGTACTGAGTGCTGACTGACATCCAACTGTTCTGATGTGCTGCTCAACAACAACAGCCAGGAGGCCGGATCTCCGAAGAGAACCGGCCTCCTGTTTGTCTCGTCAGATTACAGCTGAGAACAGCTTCCAGGACTCCGCGAGGTTCTCGTGGGCCCAGTTTACATGATTCTCATCCTTATACTGGCGCGAATAACACTCAATAACCATAATAAGATCCAGATACAGGTCGTACAGCCGCTTCCGCAGTAGTTCGTCCGGACTGCTGAAAGCTGTCCCGTACCCCTCATAGAACGCTTCCGAGTTCTCGAAATGCCGGAAATAATACTCCAGCAGCACATCACCCCACATGGCCCGCTCCCAGTCAATAATGGATACGATCCTGCCATCCTGCACAAAAATATTACCGTTCCACAAATCCCAGTGTACAAGACGCGGCTGCGTCACTGCATCCAGCGCCGGCAGATAACGCCCCAGCGCCTGCTCAATTTCCGGCAGCGATGCAGGTAACGCGGCATCCAGTCTCACAGCATCCTGAAGCACATTCAGCAGCATCGCCTTGAAGGTCTCCCTCCAGGACATTCCGCCTCCGGCAGGATCTGCACCGAATAATCCAAAAACTGGCCCTTTAATCTCATTGATCAGACGCTGGTACCGCCCGAGTTCATACTCAATGGAAGAACGCTGCTCTGGAGACAGGCTCTCCTTCACATCACTGTACGGCTCACCTTCAATCTTCTCCATGAAGAAATAAGGGCATGGAATCAGCAGCAGGCTCTCATCATAACTGTAGACTTCAGGCACAGGAATCCCGCCTGCAGCACGGACCAGGCGGAGCGCTCCGACTTCAGCACGCATAATATCCTTCTCATAGCTAAGCACTGCCGTCCCCGGCCCAGGAGCAACCTTAAGGATGACCGACCGTCCATCGCTCAGCTCCAGATCATATCCTGTATTAAAAAAACCTCCGGTCAGCTCTCTGCTGCCGACAACCGCTGCATCTGCACCGAAGGCGCTTGCTGCTAATAGACTCAGCTCCCGGTCATTCAGCTTGACCTTGGTGAAGCTCTCCATCTGTTAGACCCACCACATCTCGGAAAGAGGCTCTTCAATAAGTACCTGGCGGAGATTGTCTACAGCCTTGGAGAAGCCTTCCTCAATAGACATCAGGCCGTCTTCGTGTTCAATGCTGACCACATAGTCGTATCCTACAAGGCGGAGCGCACTCATCATGTCCGCCCACACCTTGACATCATGTCCGTAGCCTACGGAACGGAACTGCCAGGCGCGGTCAAGCATATTCGTATAGGACTGCATATCGGTCAGGCCATGCTTGTTGACATTGACCGGATCAATTACCGTATCCTTCGCATGGAAGTGATGAATTGCGCCTTCACGGCCCAGAATATGAATCGCCTGTACCGGATCAATGCCCTGCCACCACATATGGCTCGGGTCCAGGTTCGCGCCAATGGCTTCCCCTGCAGCTTCTCTTAGTCTCAGCAGCGTAGCTGGCGTATGCACCGAGAATCCTCCGTGCAGTTCAAGGCCAATCTTCACATCATGCTCAGTTGCGAAAGCAGCCTGCTCCGTCCAATAAGGGATCACTTTGTTCTCCCACTGCCAGGTCAGAATCTCCTGGTAATCATTCGGCCATGGCGCAACCGGCCAGTTCGGATATTTCGCGCCTTCATGATCGCCGGGACAGCCGGAGAAGGTATTCACAACCTTAACACCCAGCTTCTGTGCCAGCTTAACCGTGTTCACGAAATCCTCATGGTCCTTGGCTGCCAGCTCCTTCTGCGGATGCAGCGGATTGCCGTGGCAGCTAAGTGCACTGATAATCAGACCGCGGGATTCTACTGCATGCTTGAATTCCTTAAGCGCTGCTTCATTCTCAAGCAGCAGCTTCGGATCGCAATGGCTGTTGCCGGGATAACCTCCGGTGCCGATCTCAACTGCCTTCAGCCCTTTGGATGCTACGTAATCCAGCGCTTCCTCCAGCTTGCGGCCGCCGAACAATACCATAAATACTCCAAGTTTCATTGATGTTGCCACCTCTCCCTGATCAGTTCTCGTATCTTGTTATGCACCGTAGATATCGAAATTCTTGATGGTCTCATTCTTCTCTGCCGCTTCAAAGATAGCTTCAATCAGAATAAGCACACGCAGCACTTCAGCGTTCTTGACAATCGGTTCAGCTGTACCTTCGATTACAGCAGCCAGATTATCATAGAAGCTGGAGGATAGCTCAGACGCCGCCGGCAGGTCTCCGGCAATTGTCGAGCCTTCCGATGGCGGAGCCATCGTCTTGGTTAACCCTACACCTGCACGGATCGGTGTCGGTTCTATTTTCTCGGATGCATTATTGCGGGTGACTATTCTTCCTCTCAGAGACCAGTCCTCAATAATAGCCGTTCCCTCAAGCCCCTTCACATACCATCTTGGCAGCGTGATAAAGTTGGTGGTTCCGACTTCAACGATGGCTTTGATCCCATTCTCAAACTGCAGGCTGGCCTCGAAACCGTCATCCACATCATTGCCGAGAATATAGCTCAGGCTGCTGCTTACGCTTGTGACTTTGCTGTCAATCATGAACAGCAGCTGATCCAGCAGATGAACGCCCCAGTCCAGCAGCATCCCTCCGCCCTGCGCCTTCACATGACGCCAGTCGCCGGGAATCCCGTTAGCACCATGCACCCGGGACTCAAGCTGGAAGAGTGATCCAATCGTCTCCTTCTCATACATCTCCTTGATTACGCGGAAATCCTCATCCCAGCGTCTGTTCTGGTGCACCATCAGCACACGTCCGGCCGTATCTGCCGCTGCCTGCATCTCGGTAAATTCGGCCGAAGACATGGCCACCGGCTTCTCACAGACCACATGCTTGCCCGCCTGAAATGCACGAACAGCAATATCCTTGTGCACATCATTCGGTGTTGCGATCAGAATAATGTCCACCTCCGGATCTGCCAGTACTTCCTCATAGCTGGAATAAGCGGTGTAACCTGCTTCGGCAGCCAGCGCGCGCCGCTCTTCCAGCAGATCGAAGGCTCCGCTCACTATCACGCGGTCGCTTTCTTTAATTAATTGCGTGTGATAGCTGCCCATTCCGCCGTAACCAACGATAACTACAGTATGTTTGATTGAACTCATGGATTCCACTCCTGTTTTCTCTAATAGTCGCGTGAACCGGAGATGCTCTTAGTTGTCAGAACTTCCGTCAAAATAAACGGCACGTCCGGTACGTGCTGATTCATACACTGCTTCAAGGATCTGGGTAACAACAAAAGCCTGCTCCGGCAATACAACCGGATCTTTATCTTCTCTTACCGCTTCCAGCCACAGACGCGCTTCACGGTCAGCTTCAGTCTCAGCAGCACCGGAGTAGAAGGCTACTCCGCCTGATCCAAGATCAACTTTGGTTTCGTACAGGCGTCCGGCACGTTCGCCGTTCAGACGCAGGCCATCCTTCATGTCTGCTCCGCCCTCCGTACCGGCGAGCATTGTCTTGGCTTCACCAAATTCTGACACATTCAGCGCCCAGCTGGCTTCAAGCACAATTGTAGCACCGTTCTCCATTGTAATGAAGCCGAATGCGGAATCTTCAACCTTGAATTGTTCCGGATCCCATGGACCGAAGGCATTCGCCGCATTCTTCTTCTGGCCCAGCTTGTGGAAGGTGGAGCCTACGACCATACGCGGTTTGTAGTTATCCATCAGCCAGAGCGTCAGATCCAGTGCATGTGTACCGATATCGATCAGCGGTCCGCCGCCCTGTTTCTCTTCATCCAGGAATACGCCCCAAGTCGGAACGGCACGGCGGCGAAGCGCAATAGCCTTACCGTAATAGATATCGCCGAGTTCTCCGCTCTCGCACAGCCCCTTCAGATAATCACTGTCTGCACGGAAACGGTTCTGATAAGCAATGGATAATTTCTTGCCAGTGCGCTTGGCGGCATCCAGCATTTCCTTCGCCTGGGCAGTGGTCTTCGCCATCGGCTTCTCGCACAGCACGTGATTGCCGGCTTCGAGGGCGGCCACAGTGATCTCGGAGTGGCTGTCGTTTGGTGTGCATACATGCACGATGTCGAATCCGCCGGCAGCCAGCAGCTCACGGAAATCGGTGAATACAGCAGCGCCTTCCGCTCCGTAAGTCTTGGCAGCCTCTTGAGCACGTTCTTCTACGATGTCACAGAATGCCACCATTTCGGCATCCGCCTGACGGGAAAGACTTGGCATATGTTTGCCGTTTGCGATACCACCGCAACCGATAATAGCAATTTTGAGTTTGTTAGACATGAATATTTCCTCCTTGATTACCATATGATTTGATCCAATTCAAACTGTCAGCTACACTGGCAAGCGGTGAACGGCTGCAATAATCCTGTTCAACCACTGCCCATTCCACACCAGCCGCCGCGGCTGCTTCAATAATTGCAGCCAGATTGACTTCGCCTTCACCCAAGACCACAGTCTCCGGAGAACCGTCTTCGCGTTTTTTCAGGTCCTTGAGGTGGATGATCGGCAGCCGTCCTGCGTATTTATTGATGTATTCTACCGGATCATATCCGCCATAATACACCCAGCATGTATCCATTTCCACTTGAAGCTGCTCAGCAGGCACCTCATCGAACAGGTAGTCAAAAGCTGTGCGGCCGCCCACCTTCTCCGTGAATTCGAAATCATGATTATGATAAGAAAGAACCGCCCCGCCTGCCCGGCATTTGTCGCCGATCAGCCGCAGGTTCTTAGCCACTTCAGGCCAATTACGCTGTTCTTCCGTCAGAAAAGGCACGATCAGATTGCGGTTGCCAATCTCCAGATTGAAGCTGATTTCCTGTTCCGTATCGTTCAGCATAACATCGTACGGGCGATGCGCTCCGAGAGCCACGAGTCCTGTTTCCTCAAGCAGTGCCTTCACCTGCCCGGCCGTCCGGCCGAAATAGTGGAAGAATTCCACACCGCTGTAGCCCAGTTCGGCAACCTTGCGTATTGTCCCTTCGAAATCCTGTTCCAGTTCGTCTCTCAGCGTATACAGCTGAAGTCCTACCTTCAACATTATTGCTCTCACTCCTAAGTTTGATCCGAGAGTCCGACTGATCTTGCCGCCACCGCCCTTTGCCCCGCACCTATGCCAGGCATTCCACCTGAACAAACGGGCTGTAAACATAGGATGTAATATAGCTGTCTATCTGTCATCCGCTGCCTCCAGTGTTTGCCTATGTAGCGATCAGAGCCGCAATACAGCCTCCCCCACATCATTTGTATGTTTTTTGCTTAGGTACATGGTAATATGAAAGCGTATATAATAAAATGAATAATATGATTAAAACATGAACAATCTGCTTATCATTTAACAACAGGAGGACTCATGACACCTAACGCAGCCTGCCACATCCTATCCGCCGGATTCTCCTTCCACCGCAAGCCGTTTCATATGTCCCGCAGCGAAGGCGTCCAGTATTATCTGCTGCGCCTCCAGACCGAAGGACGCAGCCGGACGATGGAAGGCGGAGTCATCACTACTGTCGAGAGCGGCAATCTGATGCTCTTCGCACCGACCGATCCCTACTACTTAAGTATCGACAAGGAAGTCTACCCTGTCGGCAAGCCGCGGATTGAGAGCGGCGACTATCATATTTTCTGCAGCGGCCCCTGGATTGAAGAATGGTGGGGACGCAAGCATCGCCCGGCTGTACTCCGGCTGCCGCTCAGCGACCATATTCTTGGCCTGTTCCGCCAGCTTGTACTGGAGCAGCGCCGTCTATCAGATTCTTCACCGGATATCTCCGCGTGTTATCTGCAGATTCTATGTATGGAGATTGACAGGCTGATGTCCGAGCAGCCGGCAATTTCACCCAAGGCCTATCTTGCTTACCGGATGAAGCAGTATGTCGAGGAGCATGCCGCGTACGCCTTCCGTCTGGAGGATGTGGCCGGCCATGTCGATATTTCCGTCTCCCGCGCGGTTCATCTGTTCAAAGAAGCGTTCGGCACTACGATTGTGAAATATGTAAATGACGTCAGGCTGGATATGGCCAGGGAGAAGATCACCTTCAGCCCGATGCCGCTGGAGCATGTATCTGAAACTTGCGGGTTTGCCAACTATACGTACTTCCACCGTGTCTTCCGCAGCCGGTTCGGAATGTCACCCAAGCAGTACCGTATCCATAGCAGGGCGCAGGCGTAAGGTCACGAGACCAGTAGGCATGCAAAAGGAGCGCCATCACTATAGATCCGCTCCTTGTGTTTGACTTTATTCAATTGCTGGCGCTTGCCGGGTGTCGTCCGTACATGCTGGGAGATGGCGCCGTAATCCTGATTCATCCTGCGGTTTCTTTCGGCACACCAGGTGCCGGAGCGTTCTGCCTTCAGCAGAGCTTTTTGTGTGCGTGTACGTGCCATAAGCGGCAACACTCCTTTGTTATAAGCATATTCAGTACATGCGGTACTGTTAGTTTAATTTTAACATAATCACCATACCGCTGCCCGGTATAATTAACTAAAATAGTTTATTCCTTTGTGGTCAGTTACACTGCCTTGTCCTCAGCTTGCAGCGGTACAGCTTGTTACAGTATTCTTGATGGACAAGGTACATGTGTCTGGCAGAAGAAAGTCATCAGTTATACTTAGAATGGAATAGGCAGAATCAGGAGGAGATATTAATGAAATACGATGTGCTGTATGACGGCGCTTTTGCCATGCTGAAGGTAGTCCTGGAGTCAGGAGAAAGTGTGAAGGCGGAAATGGGGGCGATGGTCGCCATGTCGCCGAATGTGGAGCTGAGAGGAACGGTAGACGGCGGTATTATGCGCGGACTCGGCCGGATGCTGAGCGGGGAGAAATTCTTCTTCCAGGAGCTGACCGCCACCCGCGGACAGAGTGAAGTGCTGCTCTCACCAGGGGCAATCGGGGATATTCAGGCAATTGAGCTGGACGGATCGTACAAGCTGATGGTGCAGAAGGATGGTTTCCTGGCTGGAACCCACGGTATTCAAGTGAACACCAAAATGCAGAATCTGACCCGCGGCTTATTCTCCGGCGAAGGCTTCTTCATTATAGAAATCAGCGGCAGAGGCACGGTCTTCCTCTCTTCCTTCGGAGCCATTCACGCCATTAACCTCGGCCCTGGCGAGGAAATGATCATTGATAACGGCCACCTCGTGGCCTGGCCGGATTATATGGATTATAAGGTGGAAAAGGCAGCCTCCGGCTGGCTGAACAGCTTAACCAGCGGGGAGGCACTGGTCTGCCGGTTCCGCGGCGAAGGCGTCGTTCTGGTACAGACCCGCAATCCCGGAAGCTTCGGGACGTGGATCAAGTCCTTTGTGCCGAACCGGCCGTAGCAGCGGCGGGCTGCCGATTCCGAAATTTAAAAAAGATTGAACCTGTTAATAGAAGAATCACAGGTTCAATCTTTTTTGGAAATTCATCCGCGTTTGACCGGGTACTTAAGCCATCAGCTTGTCGAAATGACTGGAAATGAGCATAATCATATCTTCCGGTGTTACCATTTCGGGATAGATTACACTATGGACGACCAATCCGTCTACTAATGCATGCAGCGTCTTGATTTCCCGGTCCAGATCCAGGTCCTGTCTTAGCAGATTCACGGCATCCAGGTACTCCATCATCTGGCAGAAGCCGCTATACAGCCCGTTATGTACTTCCTGTTTCAGCGCCTGTATGGCGGGGTCCGCTGCTGCCCGTCCGACAAAAGCCAACCAGACCTCCGCTTCCGCTCTCCTCTCTTCATCAATGGGCATTAATTCATGAATCAGCCTCTCCACATCCTCCCGGGGATTCCCCGAGTATTGAAAGACCTCAACTCTCTGATAACTTCGTTCACTCACCAGTCTCATGGAGAAGGCAAGCAGCTCGGATTGGCTGGCAAAATAATGCCGCAGCGATCCCAGCGACATGCCTGCCTCCTTGGCAACATTCCGCACGGATACAGCTTCCAGACCATCACGCCGGATGATCCGCCAAGCCGCCTCCGCCAGATGATTACGGCGTTCATCATGGTCCACTTTTTTTGGCATAACGTCATTATAGCATGTGCACCAGCGTCATATCCCTGCTCCATAAGTCGCAAATGCGCTGATTCTCCGCTGCAGTCAAACAAAAAGACGCCGGCTGTTAAATCAGCCATGCGTCTTTGAATGTGCCCCAGCTGCGGCTCAGGATACAGCCCGGCATTCTTTATCGCCCTTGCAGCCGTTTCCCTTGCAGGTATTATAGGTGCCTTTGAAATCAAGCCGGTGATCGGTCACACTGAAGCCGTACTCACGGGCCAGCCGCGCTTCAAGGTCCAGCAGCCAGTCATCCTTGATCTCCTCCAGCTTGCCGCATACACTGCAGATCAGGTGGTGGTGCATATGAACATGATCGTCACCTCGCAGGTCATAGCGGGCAACGCCATCGCCGAAATTCATCTTTTCTACAATATGAAGTTCACACAGCAGCTCTAAGGTACGGTATACGGTCGCAAGTCCCAAATGCGGATAACTGCGCTTGACCAGCATATAGACCTCTTCCACACTTAAGTGATCCTTCTCGTTGTCCAGTAATACTCTTACTATAGCTTCGCGCTGAGGCGTAAGCTTATAATTCTGCGCCGCAAACTGCTGGCTGATATTTGCTACTCGGTTCACCCGGGTTCCCACCTTTCCGGAAGTTGAACAATTCCCGACAATAATTAGTAATCTTTACGATATAAGCATAACAAACTTGTCCGTCAAAGAAAAGGCCTGACACCAGTATAACATCACTTTTCCCCAAAAACGTATAAATAGGTTCTGCGGATTATGATTATATTATCGCCGGCTAGTCTTACGCCCAATCCGAAGTGCGCCCTCCCTCCATACCTTATATAGACTAAATCTCTTATAAGTGAGGATGATCCGGATGGTGAAAATAAAACCTAAGCAGACCCAGCGGCTTGTAACAGCCCGTGTACTGCGCAGAGTAGCCACGGCCATGCTGCCGTTCTACCGGAAAATTGCCGGCAACAGCAGTTATGCCGCTGATTGGACAACCGCTGTTGTCTCCGCAGATCTTGATCTGATGGGCAGCCTGCTGGCCAGAATTCCCACCCTTTCCAGAGTAGAGAATTATGGGACGAACGGCATCGGCTATTTCATCTCGTTTCCTTTTCCGCTGCCGGTTGCGTTCTACACGAATGGAACAACGATTCCGCCGGGCACGGTCCAGTTCACCTTCAGTACAGCAGCCCACCGGAGCATCGCACGGGCCGTTATTCCGCTCTACCGGGAGCTCTCTGTAAATAACTGCTTCGCGGAGAGTCTGGCTGCAGCCATCCGGCGCAGAGACCGCGGTGCGGTAACAGCGATGGTACGCAGCCTCGTCACAGCAGATTCGCTGAAATCCGTAACCATTGAAGACAGCGGGATCGCGCTGCTGTTCAGAACCCGGTTCAGTAAATACCCTTACCGCAACCTGCTGTTCCAGGAAATGATGTAAAACGTCTGCAACCTTTTCTATTGTCATTGCGTCATTAGAGTCAAGTTGAAACGGTTACGCCGTGCTGTAACGGACAATCACCGGATCAGCGTGAAATCTAGTGGTACAACCTACAATAGAGGTGGAATTCAGATGAGTATCAAAAAAAACACGATCGCAGCTTTTACAGCCGTAACGCTTCTTACCTTCTCTTTCGGCGGACAAATTTTTGCAGCCGGCAGCAGCTTTAAGGATATTGACAGTGTAACCGGTAAGGACAAAATCAACTCTCTGAAGCAGCAGGGCCTGATCAAAGGGATATCGGATACCCAGTTTCTGCCCGCATCCACTGTAACTACAGCACAAGGCGTTCAGTTTATCACGGGCGGACTCCAGCTTAGCCTGGCCGCAATCAGTTTCAACAAGGCTCCCGTAGCCAGTGCGATCTTCTCCAAAGTAAAAGACAACGCCTGGTACGCAGAAGCCTTCATCAATGCACACTATAATGACGTGGATATTCCCGCTGATATTGATCCATCCAAACCGATTACCAAAGAGCTGTTCACCAGCCTGCTGATTCAGGGCGTTGAGAAGGCAGGCAACCTGCCGATGATCAACATCGTGCCGGTGGACATCGCCGATGCAGATGCGCTTGAGCCATCCTACCAGGGCACTATCCAGCGGTCCCTGAAATACAACATCAATACACTGGATGCTAACGGCAAGTTCAACCCGAAGAGCCAGCTCACCCGCGCCGAAGCGGCAATTATGCTCTACAACGCACTGGACTATTTGAACTCACGCAGTGATGGAGCAACACAGAACTAACTAATGGCTGAGTAATCCTTCGTGCACTCCCCCGTGCATGATGAATTCACAAGCAGAAAAGGCATTCCGGGATTCCCCTCCCGGACTGCCTTTTTGCATTAATGCCCACATTCGTTTAGTCTTCTCCGCTGAGCCGGTTCAGGAACTGCAGGGCGCGCGGATTCTTCGTCTGCTCCAGCACCTGCTGCGGAGTTCCCTGCTCCAGAATGACCCCGTTATCCATTAAGATGATCCGGTCGGCCACATCGGCCGCGAATTTCATCTCATGGGTAACAATGACCATCGTCATTCCTTCCCGGGCCAGCTGCTTGATGACCTTCAGCACCTCACCGACCAGCTCCGGATCGAGCGCCGAGGTTGGCTCATCGAACAGCAGCACCTCCGGCTCGACCGCCATCGCCCGGGCAATCGCCACACGCTGCTGCTGGCCGCCGGACAGCTGATGCGGATAGGTATCCGCCTTGTCGGCCAGCCCTACCTTGTCCAGCAGGGCAAGCGCCTTCGTTCTGGCTTCCTCCCTGGAACGCTTCTGAACGGTCACCTGGCCCTCCATTACATTACCGAGCGCCGTCATATGCGGGAACAGATTGTAGGACTGGAAGACCATTCCCGTCTGCTGGCGAAGAGACAGCACGGTACGCTGTGGAATTTTGCCGCCGGGAGTGAAATCCAGCTTAATATTATTCAGAGCCAGGCTGCCCTTGTCGGGAGTCTCCAGCAGGTTGAAGCAGCGCAGCAGGGTGGTTTTGCCGGAGCCGGAAGGTCCGATAATGACCATCACCTGGCCATGCTCAACGGTAAGATCAACCCCCTTCAAGACCTGCAGCGGACCGAAGGATTTATGTAAATCACGTATTTCAATCATGGGTATGCCTCCTTAACTGGCCGAATACCGGTCCAGCCGCTTCTCCAGGTATTTCTGCAGCACCGATAATACTGAGCAAAATAACAGATAGAATAAACCCGCTTCGCAATACAACAGCAGCGGTTCATAGGTGGTGGCTGTAATTTGCTGAGCTTTTCTGAACATTTCTACATATGTGATGCTTGCTGCAAGTGATGTATCCTTCACCAGACTAATAAATGAATTGGATAATGGCGGAACCGATACCCGGGCAGCTTGAGGCAGAATCACCCGCCGCAAAGCCTGTCCACGGCTCATACCGACGGAGAAGGCAGCCTCCCATTGCCCTTTATGTATGGAGAGAATAGCCGCCCGGACAATTTCCGAGGAGTATGCCCCGACACTAAGGGTGAAGCCAATCACAGCTGCGATGAACGGATCAAGCACAATACCTACCGTAGGCAGCCCGTAGAAAATAATAAACAGCTGAAGCAGCAGCGGTGTTCCGCGGATGACCCAGACGTAGAAGCCGGCAATCAGCTTCGGAATTCTCCAGGAAGAGAGCCGCACAAGCGCAGTAATTACAGCAAGTGTAAGCCCAAGTGCAAAGGAGACCAAGGTCAGCGGAATGGTAAAAGCCACCCCGGCTTTGAACAGAGGCAGCAGTGAATCGAGAAATATTTGTATTTTGCGGTCATCCATCGTTCTGACATCCTTCTTGGAACGGCAAGGCGGAAGCAACCAGCTCCGCCCTGTGTCCATAAGTTATTTGAGACTGCCGTCAAGCAGGCAAGCTTATTTCGATACATCAGCTCCGAAGTACTTCTCGGAAATCTTCAGATATGTGCCATCATCATGCATGGCAGTCAGCGCTTCATTCACTGCCTGCACAAGCTCATCGTTACCCTTCAGGAAGACCGCTGCACTATACGAGCCTTCTGCAATCTCATCAACCTTCTTGATCTTGATATCAGGCTTCTGCTTCTTCAGATCCAGGAAGGACAAGCCGTCATTGACGGTTGCATCAATCCGGCCGGAGGTCAGCAGATCAATTGCCTGATTGAAGCCTTCGGTGGATACAATCTCTGCACCGTTATCCGTTGCAATCTGTCCGAGGTTACTTGTCAGGGACTGGCCGGCTTTCTTGCCCTTGAGGTCCGCGAATGATTTGATATCTTCATTATCTTCACTGACGATCAGCACAGCCTTGGATACGATATACGGGTCGGAGAAATCATATTTCACTTTGCGCTCATCCGTAATGGAAACTTCGTTGAAGATCGTATCGAACCGCTTGGCATCCATGCCGGCAAAAATACCGTCCCACTGAGTCTCGATAAACTCGGCTTCCACGCCCAGACGTTTAGTTACTTCTTCAGCAATTTCCACATCGAAACCGGTCAGCTTGCCGTCGGCATCATGATATGTGAACGGGGCATAGGTGCCTTCTGTTCCGATACGCAGCTTGCCGCTGGCTTTGACAGCTTCCAGACTATTCTGCTCAGCAGGTGCTGCACTATCAGTAGCCGCCGCAGTCGGTTCAGCCGCCGCATTGCCGCCTGTTGCTGAATTATTGTTATTGTTGTTGCCGCATGCCGCAACCACGGCCATGGTCAGGAGCAGCATAATTGTCAGACTAAGTTTTTTCATAAGATTAATCCCCTCTCATCTCTCTTTATGTTCCGGACTTGCCGGCAAAATGAATCGTAACACTGAGCTGTTACATCCGTCAATAACTTTTTCCGATAATAAACATCGGATTTATGTTATATAGGTTTTTGATAGTTTAGCTTGCCCCGAAATTGCATTTCTACATCAGTGGAAGACAAACTAAATGATCCACAACGCAAAACAGCGACCCTCCAGTAACGGAGAATCGCCGCCTAACTTCTTATGAATGTGAATGCACCTATTAACCGTGCATGATTTCAGGCACCGCTTTCTCCCTGGAGCCTCCGCTTTCTGGTTTGCGGCCCCTGCGCAGCAGCAGTCCAAGGACGGCGCCGCCTAAAGCTACAAAAATCATAATGTGGAAGGTGTCGGCAAAGCCTTGGGCCAATACAGTCTGCTTGGCCAGCTGCAGGGCTTCCTTCGAGACTCCGTCCACCGTCTGCCCGGCAGCGGCTGCCGCCTCCTGCATTTCAAGACCACGCGCGGAGGTTCTGGCCGTCAGAATCGTAACCAGTGTTGACACTGCAAGTGAGTTAATGACCTGCTGCATGGAGTTGGTGAGTGAGGTTACCCGGTTGACCAGATTGCCTGGCGCCTTGTTCAGCAGATGCGTATTCATCGGCATCATCATCATCCCCATCCCTGCACCGCACATGATTAGCGGAAGAATGAGATCACGGCTCTGGGTGGTCAGATCGACATGGGAATACTGAAACAAGGCGCCAGAGACCAGACTGAGTCCGCAAACCACCAGCCAGCGCACCCCGATCCGGTCGAACAGAATTCCGGCAATTGGCATCATCAGCCCGGAAGCAATGGCCTGCGGCAGCAGGGTCAATCCGGTATCAAATGCGCCGAAGCCGCGGGCCTGCTGCAGAAACTGCGGCAGTAGAAATAAAGCACCATATAAGCCGAACTGGGCGATCCACTGCACAATAATTCCGGTGGTGAAATCCACGGATTTCAGAATCCGCAGCTCCAGTAAAGGGGTCCTGGAACGCAGCTCGGCAATGACAAAGGCAATCAGTGCAACAGCTCCCAGAGATAACCCGATTAGCGTTTTGTCCGAGGTCCAGCTCTGCGCACCCTGACTTACACCGTAAGTGAGTGAAGCAAAAGCCAGTGGTCCGAGCACCATTCCGAATTTATCCATGCCGGGAACGGTGTTCTTCGCCGCATTCGGCAGCTTTCGCAGCCCGATCAGCACACAGATAATACCGATGGGGATATTAATCAGGAAGATCCAGCGCCAGGAGTGGTATTCCACCAGCCAGCCTGACAATACAGGACCAATCGCCGGAGCGAACAGCACGGGAATTCCCATAATCCCCATAACAACGCCGACTTTACTCTTCGGAGCCAGTCTGTACACATAAGCCATCCCGACCGGGAGCACACAGCCCCCTCCAAGACCCTGCAATACCCGGAAAACGACCAGCCATTCTGCACTGCTTGGCGTTGCACACAGAATGGAGCCGATCGTAAACACAATAACAGCTGTCAAAAAGACGTTCTTAGCCCCGAACCGGTCAGACAGCCAGCCTGACAGCGGAATGACCGAAGCCTGCGCCAGCATATACCCGGTTACGACCCACTGCAGCGTATGCAGGTCTGTATTGAAATCCACTACCAGTCTGGACAATGCCACATTCATTGCCGTACTATCCAGCACGACCATAAATACGCCGGCAATAATCGCCAGCAGCGGAACTAGAATGCCGGATAACCGGAAATCGGCATCCTGCTTCAAGGTCTGATCCATACTCCTTCTCCTCCTGAAGTGTCCGCTTCAACTACGTTGACCTGCGGGCAGGTTTGTCTATATAATTAGTGAACGGACAATTGTCCGCGTTCGCATTTCATAGTCTACGGACAATTGTCCGATGTGTCAAGCGGAATACGCCAATTCCCCACACTTGATTCGTTTACCGGCAGAATAGAGATTTCTTAGGACGCACTGTAGGCATAAATGTTGTATATTTTGCAGCTTTGATTCATGGATAGCCGGGTTTCCGGATGGATTGTTGTATGAAATGCAAGAATAGTTCTGCTAAACTGCTTGAACAAGCTGAAATAATGCATTTTATACAACAATTTGGGATTTAGGCCGATCGAATGAGGGAAATGTTGTATTATGGGCAGGATTTACTTTATATGAAAGGGGATATCATGAAAAAAACAGAAACGGAAGTTGAACCTGTAACATCAGCAGCTCCGGACAATACAGAGAACACAGAGAACAAAGATAACACAGTGAACAGAGACATCGCTGCAAAAGAACCCGCCGATCCTTATATGCAGCGGATACTCGAGGCGGCCCGCCAGCTGTTCACCGAGAGCGGCCTCGAAGCTGTCAGTATGTACGGCATCGCCAAACGGGCCGGTATAGGGCAGGGATCGCTCTACCGCCGCTTCACTGATAAGGGCGAAATCTGTTCGGCCCTGCTGCTGGACAGCACCGAGCAGTTTCTGTCGGGGATGGAACAGCAGCTTGCTGCCAGCGCTGGTGAAACGGCTGCCCTCGCGCATCTGCAGAGCAGCATTGAGCAGGTCGTTGGTTTCATTGAGCAATATGCGGAGCTCTTGAACATGATCAAATCCGAATTCACCGGCAAGAAGCAGCTTACCCAGTTCGAACATCCTTTTTTCCAGCGGCTCGGGGTGATTATGGGTGAACTTCTGCACCGCGCATCCGCGAATGGAGAGATTATCGGGATCGATCCCCGCTTCGCTGCCACAGCGCTGATCTCTGTACTTAGTCCCGATCTTTACCTGTATGAACAGAAACGGAACGGCTCCTCCAAAGAGGAAATCTCGCGGGGAATTGTTGCGTTGTTCATCACCGGCCTCTCCAAGCGCTGAGCACAGGCTCTTTACAAGCGGGGAAATTATGGTATATTAAGTAGCAATTACGAATTCAATAGCACCTGTTATTTCACTAGGGGAGTCGGCCGACTGAGACGGAGCTTAAGCTCCGGACCCTTGGAACCTGATCTGGATCATACCAGCGGAGGGAAGTGGAGCAGAATGTATCAGCGGTTCCGCGTCTTTGCAAACTGACTGTACCTTCAGGCCCATTCATTTCCTCCGGAAATGGATGGGTCTTTCTTGTTTTCGTAGCGTAATCACTTTTCCCTAAGGAGGCTTGCTTCCCCATCCTATGATCAACATCGCTAACCTGTCCTATTCTTTCGGCGCAGCTTCAAGGGCTCCGGTCTTCTCCGGAATCTCCATGAAGGTCCGCCGCGGCGAGTTCATCTCCGTCGTGGGTGCCAGCGGCTGCGGCAAAAGCACGCTGTTCAAGATTATCGCCGGCCTGCTGGAACCCGGCAGCGGCGAGGTTTCCCTGGACGGGCAACCGCCTAATAGCGCCTCGGAGCGGCTCGGCCAGGTCGGCTATATGCCGCAGCGGGATCTCCTGCTGCCCTGGAGAACCGTACTGGACAATTGCCTGCTGCCCTGGGAACTGAAGCGGAGCGGCTCCAAAGAGGAAGCCGTTATTCAGATCCGCAGCATGCTGCAGCAGTTCGGTCTTGGTGATTCGGGGGCTGCGTATCCGCATGAGCTGTCGGGCGGCATGCGCCAGCGGGTTGCGGTACTCCGCACCATTGCCGCCGGGAATGATCTGCTCCTGCTGGACGAGCCGTTCGGGGCACTGGACGCCATAACCAAGCGGGAGCTTCACCGCTGGCTGCTGGAATTATGGTCAGGACTGGACAAGACTGTGCTGTTCATTACCCATGACCTTGAAGAAGCGCTTCTGCTTAGTGACCGCATCTATCTGATGACCGGCAGTGCCGGGGGCGGTATGCAGGAGTTCATCACCGGTCTTCCCCGCCCCAGACATCATAGTCAGAATTACGAACCGCAGTTTGTTGCCCTGCGGCAGGATTTGGAGCTGAAGCTGTATGACAACCGTCTTCTATAGAAGATTGCTGCGGGAGTACAGCCCGGCTATTCTGCTTGTGCTGCTGATTCTTGCGGTCTGGGAAACGGTGTCCCGGCTGGGGCTGATTCCTCCGTTCATCCTGCCGGCTCCCACTGCCATCTGGATTGCTCTGATGGAAGACAGGCATTTACTCTTCGGCGTTCACCTGCCTGCAACGCTGCTTGAGGTACTAACAGGCTTCGCTCTGTCCGTCTTCTGCGGCAGTCTGCTGGGAACGGGCATGCATCTGTTCAGGCCGCTGGCCAAAGCGCTGTATCCGCTGCTGATTATCAGCCAGACGATTCCGCTGGTTGCCCTCTCTCCCCTGTTTATCATGTGGTTCGGCTATACCTTGTGGAGCAAGGTTGCCGTAGTGTTCCTGACCGCCTTCTTCCCGGTGGTTGTCGGCATCTACGATGGGCTGGGCAAGAATACGGAGCAGTACCGCGAGCTGTTGTTGACGCTTGGCGCGAACCGCTGGCAGATTCTCCGCAAGGCTGCTGTTCCGCTGGCCCTGCCGTCCTTTTTCTCCGGACTGAAGCTGTCGGTGGTGTACTGCGTCATTGGCGCTACCATCGGCGAATGGCTTGGAGGCAGCCGGGGGCTTGGTTATTTCAGCCGGAGAATGGCCGGCAATCTGCAAAGTGCCGAGATGTTTGCCGCTGTTGTGCTGTTGTCCGCCCTTGGGATCACTTTGTTTCTTTGTATTGCTACTCTCGAGAAGTTATTTCTGAAGAAAAGAGGACGTTATTCATGACTCCAATCCGCTATAACCGTTATCACTACACCCGTAGTACTCAACCTTATAAGTTGCTGCCTTATGTATTGCTCCTGTCTGTTCTTTTGGTGCTGCCGGGCTGCGCCGGCAATAACGGGTCGGCTGGCAATAACGTGCCGGCTGGCTCCGGCTCATCATCGGCATCATCCGCTCCGGCGGCAGCCGCAGACGGTACAGCCCATAAGCTGACGATCATGCTCGACTGGTATCCGAACGCCGTTCATTCCTTTTTGTATGCGGCACAGAGTGAGGGGTATTTTGCCGAAGAGGGGCTTGATGTTGAGATACAGATGCCTGCCGACAGCAACGACGCGCTGAAACTGGTAGCTGCCGGACAAGTCGATCTGGCCCTCAGCTACCAGCCGCAGGTGCTGATGGCCCGGGGAGAGCAGATTCCGGTCAAATCCGTTGCCGCTCTGGTACGGCATCCCCTGAACCATCTCATGGTTTCCGCAGACAGCGGAATAACCCGGCCCGGGGAGCTCTCAGGCAAGCAAGCCGGTTACTCCTCCATTCCGCTGTATGAAGCCATGCTGCACACTATGATCCAAACCGATGGCGGCGATCCCGCCTCCCTGAAGCTGATTGACGTCGGCTTTGAGCTTATCCCTGCCCTCTCCACCGGGCGTGTGGATGGAATTATGGGCGGATTCATCAACCATGAGCAGCTGATATTAGAGCAGGAAGGCCATCCTGTGCGTTCGTTCAATCCTGTTGACTACGGGGTTCCTGATTATTATGAGCTGGTGCTGGTCGCAAGTGACCAGGGTCTGCAGAATTCCTCGGAATATTTCCAGAAGTTCATGAATGCTGCGCGCAAGGGTCAGCAGTTCGTCACTAAGCAGCCGGAGCAGGCGCTGAAGCTTCTGCTGGAGCATCAGGATGCCACCGCACCGCTTGATGAAGCCATCGAGAAGCGCAGCCTGGAAATTCTGCTGCCGCTGATGGATGCCGGTGCACAGCCCTTCGGTTATCAGGATAGCGTTTCCTGGGAGAATGTGCGCAAATGGCTGAGCGAGGGCGGTCTGCTGGCTGAGGAAGTTGACAGTGCGGATGCTTTTATTAATTTATAGAACATGCTTTCGAAGTTAGTTTTGCGAAATGATCTCAAGGATGCGTATGCTATCAAAACTTTCAGGAGGAATAATCATGTCTTTTCTATCCAAGGTACGGCAGGCAAATCCGCTCGTACATAACATTACCAATATTGTAGTGGCTAATTTCACCGCTAACGGACTGCTGGCGCTGGGGGCTTCCCCGTTCATGGCCGACGCACTGGAAGAGGTGGCGGATGTTGCCGCGATGTCCGGGGCGGTCGTGCTGAACATCGGTACACTGAATGAAGCTATCATCACTTCAATGGTGAAGGCCGGGCAAGCCGCGAACCGGCATGGTGTCCCGCTCGTGCTTGATCCCGTTGGAGCAGGTGCTACACCGTACCGCACTGACGTTACCGCGAAGCTGCTGGGTGAGCTGCAGCTGACCGCTCTGCGCGGCAATGTGGCCGAAGTAGCCAATGTCGCCGGAGAGCGCTGGGCGAGCAAAGGCGTCGATGCCGGAGCAGGTGAAGGCGATGTGATCGCCTTGGCGAACAAGGCTGCGCGGAAGCTGAACTGCGTGGTGATCATCACCGGCAAGGAGGATATCATTAGCGACGGCACGCGCACCTACATCGCCAGCAACGGCCATTCCATCCTGACCCAAGTGACGGGAACCGGCTGTCTGCTCAGTGCCGTAGTAGGCGCATTTCTTGCAGTAAGCGGTGGGAATGCGCTTGAGGCAGCTGCCGAAGCACTCTCGTTCTACGGCGTGGCAGCCGAGATTGCCGCAGAAGCCGCTGAAGGACAAGGACCCGGCAGCTTCCAGATGGAGTTCCTGAATCAATTGTCCCTGGTGACACCAGATATCTACAGCAGCCGGTCACGCCTGCAGCTGCTTGAACAATAAACCGCACCTCTTAAAGGAGAATACCTGATGACCCGTATACGTAAAGCGTTAACGATTGCCGGCTCTGACAGCGGCGGCGGTGCCGGTATCCAGGCTGATCTGAAGACCTTTCAGGAGCTTGGAGTCTACGGAATGTCCGCGCTCACTGCGGTCACGGCTCAGAATACCTTAGGCGTTCAAGGGGTATATCCGCTGGAGCCGGAAGCCGTTGCTGCGCAGCTGGATTCTATTGGCAGTGACTTGACACCTGATGCCATTAAGACCGGTATGCTGTTCAGCAGTAAGATTATCGGTGTTGTCGCGGATAAGGTGACAGCGTACGGCTGGCAGCAGCGGCTTGTGATCGACCCGGTAATGATTGCCAAGGGCGGGTCAGCTCTGCTGCTGCAGGAAGCCGTGCAGGCATTGATTACCGGACTGATGCCTCTGGCTCTTGTGGTTACCCCCAATCTTCCCGAGGCAGAGATGCTCACGGGGATGAAGATTAATGGAATGGCAGACAGAGAACAGGCTGCAAGACTCCTCCATCAGATGGGGCCGCAGTACATTGTTCTTAAGGGCGGACATGATCCGGAAGGCGATCAGCTGGTGGACCTGCTCTATGACGGCCGGGAATTCCAATATCTGACCAGTCCGCGGATTGAGACCAGGCATACGCATGGGACCGGCTGTACTTTCTCGGCGGCGGTGGCGGCAGGACTTGCGCTCGGCCACTCTATAAATGAAGCGGTGCATACAGCCAAAGCCTTCATTCAGGCAGCCATTGAGGACAGTCTGAACATCGGGGCAGGACATGGGCCGACCAATCATTTTGCTTACGGGAACCGTATCAGATCAGGGGGGCAGCAGCTATGAACCGGATTGACAGTGAGCATATGCGCAAGCTCCTTAAGGTATATTTCATTATGGGCAGCGTGAACTGCCGCCTCTCTCCAGCCGAGACTTTATCTGCCGCAGCAGACGGGGGAATCACCTTATTCCAGTTCCGTGAAAAGGGTCCCGGTGCTCTGACCGGCGCTGCTCTGCTAGAGCTTGGACAGCAGCTCCGGGCAATCTGCCGGGACAAGCGGATTCCGTTCATCGTCAATGACGACCTGGAGCTGGCGGTTGCACTTGATGCAGACGGAGTCCATGTGGGCCAGGATGATCTGCCGGCCCGGACGATCCGCCAGCGGCTCGGCGAGCACAAGATCATCGGCGTTTCCGCCCATAATCCCGCGGAAGCGCAGCAGGCGATTGCGGACGGAGCCGATTATCTCGGGGTCGGTCCGGTCTACCCCACCTCCTCCAAAGACGATGCCGAAGCCGTTCAAGGGACGGCTGTCATTGATACTCTCCGCCGCAGCGGGCTTAATATCCCCCTGGTAGGGATAGGCGGTATAACCCTGGATAACGCCCTGCCGGTGATCCGGGCCGGTGCAGACGGAATCTCCGTAATCTCGGCCATTGCCGGAGCAGAGGATATCCGGGAGACCGCGAGGGCGTTCGGGCGGATTATACAATGCGGAATGCTTCCGGAATGAGCTTAAATAAATGAGCGTATTTCAATTACAAAAACACCCGCAGCTGCCTTCACACAGGCGCTGCGGGTGTTTCTTATGCATTCCGGCATAACCTGTTTACCGCTATTTCAGCGTAACATTTACTTTTGGAATATTCAGGCGTATAATCAGTTTACATTGTTAACTGTTGACAAAAGAAACTATTATCAGGTCAGAGGAGGTTGCCCCATGACAGATCCGGCGCAAACGATAGAGGTGTATCATTCCTTGCTCGCCGTTGCCCGCCAGCTCCGTAAGCTGGCCCATCAGAGCGCTGCGGATCTCGGATTAACCGTGCATCAGATCGGTATACTGAATTCTCTGCTCAAGCATCCCGGTCAATCGCAGAAGGAAATAACAGAGCGTCTGGTATTTGCCAAGAGCCGCGTAAGCCTGCATATTGATGCGTTGGCCGAGAAGGAACTGGTGACCCGGACCGCCTCCGAGGCAGACCGCAGGGAAACGAGGCTGAATCTCACCCCGGCAGGTGAAGCGCTGTGCAGGCAATACAATGAAGACGCCTATTCATACCAAATGCTGGGGGCGGCGCTGGATCATTTTTCGGGAGAAGAAGTCCAGTCGCTCATTCAAATGCACTCACAGCTGCTCGAACAGCTGACCCGGGATCAGGATAACTTAAATACACACAAAGCTGGTGATGAATAATGGGCAGAGGTTTCGGTCCAATGGGATTCGGCGGACCCGGGCATGGCAAATTAAAGTTCGATGATGATGAGGCGAAGCCGGATATATCCAAGACGCTGCTGCTCCGCATCGTGAAATATTTCCTGCCTTACTGGAAGCAGACCCTGCTGGTGATGATTGTGCTGTGCATTACTGCAGTGCTCGGGCTGCTTCCTCCGATTCTGATTCAGCATATTATCGACCGTGCGCTCCCGGATAAAAACCTGAGGCTGCTGGTTCTGCTTGTCCTCGCCTCGCTCGGTACAACTGTAGTGTCCGGTCTGCTGGGCGTGCTGCAGAATTACCTGAACTCTTTTATCTCACAAAATATTGTCCACGATATGAAAAATCAGATGTACCGCCATCTGCAGGGCATGCCGCTGCAGTTCTTCTCAGGGGTTAAGCAAGGGGAAGTCATCACCCGGATGACCAGTGATATTGCCGGGATACAGGGCGTGTTCAACAGCACCATCGTCAATTTTGCCAGCAATCTGTTCATTCTGACTACGACAGCGGCAACTCTGTTTATCATGAACTGGAAGCTGGCGCTACTGGGCATACTGGTTGTCCCCCTGTTCATTATGCCAACCCGCAAAATGGGCAATGTGCGCTGGAAGCTGGCCAAGGAAACCCAGGAGAAGATCTCCGAGCAAAACCAGATCATCCAGGAAACGCTCAGTCTCAGCGGATATATGCTCATGAAGCTGTTCACCAAGGAAGACAACGAGCTGGCGAGCTTCAGAACCGTTAATGCCCAGGCGACACGCCTGCAGATCCGGGAATCGATGGCCGGACGCTGGTTTATGCTGGTCCTCACCACCTTCACCAGTATCGGGCCCATGCTGATTTATCTGTACGGGGGTTATTTATTTATCCAGGGAGAGCTGACGGTTGGTGCGATTATCACCTTTGTGGCGCTGCTGGGCAGATTATACGGGCCGGTCATGCAAATGACCAATCTGTATGTGGATGTGAACCGGTCGGTGGCGCTGTTTGAACGGATTTTTGACTATTTCGATATGGACCCGCTGATTGTGGATTCGCCGCTGGCCCTGCCAAGCAGTGCTGACGGCCAGGATATCGTCTTCGACAAGGTGAATTTCGCCTATCAGCCGGGCAAACCGGCCCTGCGGGAAATTTCCTTCACGGCTGCCGCCGGATCACTGACTGCGCTGGTCGGCCCCAGCGGAGCGGGTAAAACAACCATTACCAACCTCATCCCCAGACTCTATGAACTGGATTCGGGTGTGATCCGCATCGGCGGCAAGGATATCCGTGAGTTCACGCTGCACTCCCTACGCTCTCAGATCGGGCTGGTTACCCAGGACACATATCTGTTCAACGGGACCATCCAGGAGAATCTGCTCTATGCAAGCGCCGGTGCCACGGAGTCCGAGATGATTGCCGCCTGTGAAGCCGCTTATATTCATGATTTCATTATGAAGCTGCCTGAAGGCTACAATACGGTAGTCGGTAACCGGGGAATCAAGCTGTCCGGCGGAGAGAAGCAGCGGATCTCGATCGCCCGCGTGCTGCTCAAGAATCCGCCTATTATCATCATGGATGAAGCCACCTCGTCACTGGATACAGTGTCGGAGTTCTATATCCAACAGGCGATGCATCAGCTGCTGCTGGGCAAGACCAGCATCGTTATCGCCCACAGGCTTTCCACCATTATGGCTGCCGATACCATTCTTGTCGTTCAGGACGGCGCTATTGTGGAGTCTGGACAACATGCTTCTCTGCTGGCGGACAACGGGGTCTACAGGGATTTGTATAACAAGCAGTTTCAGGCGTCAGAGTCCGCCACTTGATATTGTACGGAATTGAAAAAGGGATTCACGGAGGCCATTAACCGCTGCCTCCGGAATCCCTTTTTATAATTGAACAGACAAGTCCAGGTTTATCTCTCTGTACGCAATGGCTCCAGCTTGTCCATCCATCCGCTGAAGTATTCCGGCGTCTCGTTCTTCTTCAAGCGGTCATAATATTCGTCCACAAAACCGCCGTCTCCGGCACGCTGTCCTGCCCACTCATAGAATTCTTCAAACCGCGTCAATGCAAAACTACGCTTCTCCAGAATCAGATAAGCACTGAGCAGGCTGTCCAATGTCAGGTCTGTGGGGTTATTTTTGTACTCCTGCTCACTTAGCCGCAGCTGGTCTTCCGCATATTGCTTGGTGAGGGTCTTATCCGGTACATACCGTGTTCCCTGAAGCTCATACACGCCTACCAGCGCTGGACCAAGCGGCAATTGCCCGGAAAAGGGACTTGCAAGCAAATCCTCATCTCCGTCCTGATCCGTATCCTCATAGTTCACCGATACATTATCGTTAACAGTTACCTGCATGACTCCGTCGATTTCCTCAACGACAATATAGGATGATTCAGGACGGTTATCCATCAGACTGAACAAAAAGGTGGCATGATTATTCTGCACAAGCGCTTCCGCCCAGAGATCATCTTCCTCACTCCAGATATTGCCGCCTTCCATCTTAATTCCGGCTTGCTTGCTGTCAAAGACAATCTTCCCGTCCTTCACAACCGCAAACTGCGTATACGTAAACTCCCCTTTGTTCCAGTAATACACCTCGTAGATCTGCCCGTTCAGCTGAACGGCATCCATATGTAAGAAGCCTGAATATTTATCCGAAATCTCCGGGGAGACTTCCGGTACTTCCCCCGTAAAATCAGCGGTTGCATCCGCCGGAGAGGCTTGTGGTGCAGTTGACTGTGCTGCTGCTTCTGAAGTCACAGATGCTTCCGGCGGCTCCGCAGATTCATTACTGCCGGTTCCCGAGCAACCGGCTATAACCATTAGCGCTAATAGCAAACTTATTATTCTCATTTGATCCTCCTGATGGTTTGTCAGTATGTCAGCAAACGCTTAAATGCTGTGAATCCCTATTTCTCTGCGTCCAGTCTGGAGTAGAGTTCAGCCAGCTCTTCTGCGGTCAGATGCCTCCACTGCCCCCGCTCAAGGCCGCTGAGCGTAATGTGCATGATCCGGATGCGCTCCAGGCGGAGCACCCGGTATCCCAGCTCCTTGCACATCCGGCGGATCTGCAGATTCAGCCCCTGGGTTAAAACAATCGCGAACTCGTTGTCCGTGATCCTGCGGGTGAGGCAAGGCTTGGTCCGGGTCCCGAGAATACCCACACCGGCTGACATCTCCTGAAGGAATGCTTCAGTCACCGGCTTGTCCACCGTAACGTTATATTCCTTCTCATGCCCATGCTCGGAGCGCATCATCCGGTTAACCACGGCTCCGTCATTGGTCATGAGTATCAGTCCTTCGGACTGTTTGTCCAGCCTGCCGACGGCAAAGATCCGGGAAGGATAACCGACATAATCAATGATATTCCCTTCCACCTGCCGGGCAGCTGTACAGGTAATCCCAACTGGCTTGTTAAGAGCCAGATAGACCCGTTCTTCCCGGTCCGGGCTCAGCGTAACGCCGTCAACGGCCACCGTATCTCCCGGCTCAACACTAGCCCCCGCTGCACAGGCTATACCGTTAATGGTTATCCGTCCCGCCGCAATCAGCCGGTCCGTCTCTCTGCGCGGATATACGCCTGTCTCACTTATATATTTATTAATTCTCACTCCAGTACCCGCTTTCCTGCCCTACATATTAAAGAACACCTGATTCACTTACAAATCAGATGTTGCATATGGGCACATGGCCGCCTTATTTACTGCCTCCGGTTTTGTTGCCTCCGCCGCCGCCCTTGGCTGCGCTTGCTCCCTTAGTTCCCGGTTTGGTACCCGGGCTTCCGGGAGGTCCGCTTTTTGCCGGCTTCACGGGTTTCGCCGTCTTATTCCAGCGGGTCCAGCCCTTGCTCCCTGTCCCTCTGCCTGTGCCGCCGCCTTTACTTTTTGCCACAATATCACTCCGTCGGTATTCAGTTTTCGTCATGCATTCCTCTATCTTACCATTATTCCGGGGGTAATGTCAGGTAAAACCGCAAACAACCTGCGCGGAGAGGCTCCGGCAGGCTGCATTACGAACTGAAATGAAGCTGTTGCTGCTGCTTATTTCGGCTGAATATAACCTTCAGCCTTCAGAAGCTCAGCGATCAGGACAGCACCGCCGGCAGCACCTCTTACAGTGTTGTGGGACAGGCTGACAAATTTGTAGTCATAGAGTGAATCCTCACGGAGTCTGCCGGCCGAAATTCCCATTCCGTTCTCAATATCACGGTCCAGACGGGTCTGCGGACGGTTCTCTTCTTCGAAATAGGTAATGAACTGTTTAGGTGCGCTTGGCAGTCCCAGCTGCTGCGGACGTCCCTGGAAGCTGTTCCAGTGTTCCAGAATCTCTTCCCTGCTAGGCTTCTGCTCAAAGGATGCGAATACCGCAGCCATATGGCCATCAGCAACCGGCACACGAATACACTGTGTGGTGATCACCGGCTGTTCGCTTTTGACAATCCCCTCTTCGGTTACCTTCCCCCAGATCCGCAAAGGCTCCTGCTCACTCTTCTCTTCTTCGCCGCCGATGAATGGAATCACGTTGTCCACCATGTCCGGCCAGTCGGCAAAGGTTTTACCGGCTCCGGAAATCGCCTGATACGTCGTCACAACAACCTTCGAAGGCTTGAAATCATGAAGCGCATGCAGTGTAGGCATGTAGCTTTGAATGGAACAGTTTGGCTTCACAGCGATAAATCCGGTTTCGGTGCCCAGACGTTTGCGCTGCTGGGCAATCACCTCAAGATGCTCAGGGTTGATCTCAGGAATCACCATCGGAACATCCGGCGTCCAGCGGTGCGCGGAATTGTTGGAAATAACCGGAGTACCAGTGCGTGCGTAGGCTTCTTCCAGTGCCTTGATTTCTTCTTTCTTCATATCTACAGCGCAGAAGATCAGATCCACATCCGCAGACACTTCCTCTACCTTGGAGGCGTCCTGAACCATGATACTCTTAACGGCCTCCGGCATTGGTGTAGACAGCTTCCATCTGCCTTTGACGGACTCTTCGTACGTCTTACCGGCCGAATTCGCGCTCGCGGCAATAGCCGTTACCTGAAACCAGGGATGATTCTCAAGAAGTGCAATGAAACGCTGGCCGACCATACCGGTACCGCCAACAATACCCGCTCTCAACTTACTTGACATAAGAAATTCATTTCCTTTCAAGCAGCGCCTAGCGATAGGTGCTTTTTAATAACCGATTATAAATGATATATGCATGTTACACAATATGTGATTATAAAGTAAGTGTTTCCTGTTCCTAAAAATTATCGCGCCATCCCCAGACGCTTGGACAATTCACCGAGATCCTGGCCCTTGAGCGCTCCCTCGACCAAAACAGGAAGTAACGCCGGAGTACAGGCAAAGCAAGGGGTTCCGTCACGGGTGAGCTGGGCGGCCAGACGCTCGTCGTAGGAAGGCTTCCCTTCATCCGACAGGGCCAGCAGTGTCATCGTCCGCACACCGGATTCGCGCAGCTCACGCATCCGCCGGACCAGTCCGGCCTGGTTGCCGTTCTCATACAGATCGGAAACAATGATGAACAGCGTCTTCTTCGGCTCCTCAATGAACTGCTCACAATACTTCACGGACTTATGGATATCCGTGCCGCCGCCAAGCTGAATGCCGAAGAGCATGTCTACAGGATCATTGGCACATTGCTCAGTCAAATCTACGACCTCAGTGTCAAAAGCGACCACACGCGTGTTAAGCGCCGGAATGCTGGCGAAGATCGAGCCGATGACCGAAGCCCAGATGACAGAGCTGGCCATCGATCCGCTCTGGTCAATGTCCACGATCACGGTCCATTCCTTGCTGCGGCGTGCCCGGTCGAAATAAAAGAACCGCTCGGGGATAATCATCCGCCGCTCTGCATCGTAATGCTTCAGATTGCGCTCAATGGTCCGCTTCCAGTCCAGCCCGCTCAGGGACGGCAGCGGAGAATGCTGCCGCTTGTTCAGCGCGCCGGTAACGGCACGGCGGATATCCGTCTCCAGCAGCTTGACCAGCTCATCAACCAGTGCCTGGACTAGCATTCTTGCGGTGTCCTTTGTTTTCTCAGGAATTTTGCCTTTGAGTGCCAGAAGCGTACCGACCAGCTGGATATCCGGCTTCACTGCCGCCAGCAGCTCCGGCTCGAACAGCAGCTGCTTCCAGCCTTTGCGCTCCATGGCATCACTCTGGATAATCGAGACAACATCCTCCGGGAAGAAGGTGCGCACATCCCCAAGCCATTTGGACAGGTTAATAGCGGCATGCCCTGATCCCGCCCCTCTGCCCTTCGAACCCGCTTGAGAGGTCCCGTCAGCTCCGCCAGCACCTGCCTCATTATAGATGGCAGCCAGCGCCGCATCCATAATCCGTTCTTCCTCGGTCAGTGTAGGCCCGCCGCCTGTCCCGTAACCGGATAAAGCTTCCTCTGCTTCCTGGCCCAATATCAGCCTCCAGCGCGATACCGCCCCGTTCCGTCCGTTATCCTTAATATCCCCCGCCATCTATAGGTCACCGAAGTCAAAATCATTCAGCTCATCCAGCATTTTGGCTTCCTCCTCCTTCAGCTCGCCTGTAAGAATCTCAGCAGCCTGTTCTGTGTTCACACCCCACAGCTCACCCAGAAGCTCGGAGATCATCGTCTTCTCCCGGGGAGAGAAGGTGCTGAATGCCCGGCGCAGAAAGACCAGGGCACGCTTGAATTCCTCATCGTCCAGGGCATTAATATAATCATTCAGCTGCTCCCACAGGCTCATCCGCGACAACAGGCCGTAGCGGTTACGCATAGACAGCCCTTCGAACCAGCCCGCCCCCAGATCAGCTGGGATACCCGGAGACAGCCGGCGCGACACCTCTGCGACCACATCTTCCGCAGAGACCGCAGCCCGCTCCATCAGGATCGCGCATGCGAAGCCGGACAGCCGGGGGTTACGGTCATCCCGCTGTGACAGCTGCTGCAGCTCCTGCAGCCACAGGGCAGTATCCAGAGTCCCGCTATGTTCCAGCGAGATGCCGTTCAGCTCATTCATGGCGCTGATCATCAGCGCCGCAGCTTCGTCATTGCAGCCGCTCGCATCCAGCAGGAACAGGCAGCCGCGCCGGAACAGCTCCTCCAGCAGCGGCACTAGCGGAGCGGTATCCACCTTGCGGATATCGCTGAAGCCGATAATTGTCGCCAGCTCCCGGGCAGCGGCGGCAATAGCAACTACATCGCGGCTGTCCACCGCCAGGCTCTGCAGCACCCGGCTGCTCTCCTCCATCTGCGAGGTCATCGCACACTGGCAGGCGATGCGGATCAGCGCAGACGCATCAGTAATGGAGCGGCACTCCAGCAGCTTCTCCTTCAGCACATAAGCTGAAGCGACTTCAATGGTCTCGCCCAGGAGCGTCGATTCAACCACCTGAATCTCCACCTCCGGTGACCACTGAATAATCCAGTGCTCTGCCCAGGTTGCCCCGGACTGTCCGCTTGGCATATTCCGCACGAAGGATATGCCCAGCAGCTCCAGCCTGTGAAACAGCACGGAACGGTGCAGATCCAGGTAGGCCGCTTCAGCGCTGGACACCCGGCGGTTCTCACGCAGATCGAGCGCCAGGTCACTGGCTACAGTGGACTTATATTTCTCCAGCTTATACCGTTTCAGCAGCCGGTTCAGGTCATCCTGGATCGGTGTCTGGCTGACACCTTCGGCCAGGCTGCCAATCGCCGTACCGACATCTACCCGGGCCAGCGATTCGGCAACAACCGAGAGGTCGCCATGGCCGAGCAGTGTCTGGGCGGCATCGCGCAGATCACGCAGTGTAGGCGCGCTCCCGCCGTGCAGTGCTGCCAGCGACTCTGCCAGCCGGACCGCTTCAATGACTTCAGCCGTGGAGCGGTGCGTCCCGGATCTGCGTACCTGCCTAGCCACGGAGGACAGGTAGAGATGCGGCAGCTCCTCAGCCCTGCCGGACTCCATCAGCTCCCACATCAGCTCGAAGTAATGCGGAGCCCCGTTGCCTGCACCATAGCCGGACATTGTAGAGAGCTTGTAATACGAATACGGCATCAGTGTCAGCTTCGTGCTGCGTGCAGGCAGTGACGCCAGCTCGCTGTCGGTCATCCCGTCTGCAAGGTCTGCCAGTGCAGCAGCATGGTAAGCGCCGCAGATCACTACTATCTTCTCCGGCTGATGGCCGGCTTCAATCTTCTTCCGGATCTGGCGCCGCATATAAGCTTCGCGCAGCGCGTTATAAGCATATTCGCGGGGCTGCTCTACCAGCTCCCGGGACTCTGACAGCTCACGCATCCGGGCTGAGAACGCCAGTATCGCCGCACGGTACGCTCCGCTGCTGGCGTTATGCTCGTAATTGCGTTCCCAATACATATCATAATCAGATTCACCGGCGAGCCGGGCAATCCGGCTGTACACCGATTCCTGCTCCTGCAGCTCATCATCCGTAGGCTCACCTTGTTCATCCGCCGCAGGCTTAAGCACCGGCCTGCTCCCGGATTCAAGCCGCAGGGCATCCTGCAGACCCAGGGTTACGGATGAGGGAAGATCGATGAATTCCGCTTCTGCCCCATGCTCCTTCGCCCATCGCATCCCCTGGTATTCCGGGGAGTAGACAGCTAACGGCCACAGCACCGTCCGCACAGGCAAATCCTCAGTAAAGGCCAGAATTGCAACCGGAGGTTTCGTGACGGTGTGAGTCAAATGACGGATCTCGTCAGTCGCATCACCGGGTCCTTCGATCAGTACGGCGGTCGGCTGAAGCTCATTCAAGTATTCCAGCAGATGCTTCGCACCGCCCGGAGACAGATGGCGCACCCCGAAAATATTCACAACGGCAGCAACAGCCGCCCCACTCACTCGTTCATCTCCTTGCAGGCTTGATACAATCCGCGCCAGTCCGCTCCTTTTTTCTTCATTACATTATCGAGGTATTCCTTCCAGACCAGCTTATCCTTGTCATCATCCTTGACGATAGCCCCCTGCAGGCCGGCAGCCAGATCCCCGTCGGTCAATTCTCCGCTGCCGAAGCTGGCTGCCAGGGCCATGCTGTTCGTCAGCAGGGAGATGGCTTCCGCCGTGGAGATTACACCGGCCGGTGTCTTCACCTTCTCCTTCTTGTCGAGCGTCATGCCGCTGCGCAGCTCGCGGAAGATCGTCACTACCTTGAGCAGTGCTTCATCCGCCGGAACAGAAGCCTGAAGCTCATACGAAGAAGCAATCTCTGCAACCCGCTTCTTCACGATCGACAGCTCGGTCTCCAGATCAGACGGTGCCGGCAGCACGATGATGTTGAACCGGCGCTTGAGCGCCGCTGACATTTCGTTCACGCCGCGGTCGCGCGTGTTGGCGGTGGCAATAATGGAGAAGCCTTTGCGGGCACTGGTCTCCTTGCCCAGTTCCGGCACGGAGATCGTCTTCTCCGAGAGGATGGAGATCAGCGCATCCTGCACCTCGGAAGCGCAGCGGGAGATCTCCTCAAACCGGGCTAGCCCGCCGTCCTCCATTGCCCGCATAATCGGACTCTTGACCAGCGCCTCCGGCGTTGGTCCGTTCGCCAGGAGCATGGCATAGTTCCATGAATAACGTACATGCTCCTCACTGGTTCCGGCAGTCCCTTGCACAACCAGGCCCGAGTTGCCGTAGATCGCAGCCGCCAGATTCTCGGACAGCCAGGACTTTGCCGTTCCCGGCTCACCGATCAGAAGCAGCGCCCGGTCTGTTACCAGCGTGGCGACCGCCATCTCGATTAGCCGCGTGTTACCGATATATTTCGGGGTAATCACGGTCTTGCCCGCCTTGCCTCCGGCAATGAACGTTAACACCGAACGCGGCGACATCTGCCACCCGGCAGGGATACGGCCTGTATCTTCCCTGCGTAAGGCCTCCAGTTCCTCACGGTATAGAACCTCGGCTGGCAGACGCATGTAATCCTGAAGCTGACTTTGTTCCGTCGACATGAACACCTCTCCTTTATAAGAACTCTTCAATTAGATTTCTCAAGCTACATCCGCCCAGGATTATTGCGCACTCTTCAAGCTGTTCAGCACATACTCCAGCTGCTGCTTGCATTCATATCTATATTTAGGGACAATCGCTTCCAGACGTCCCACATAGCTGACCGGGAAGCGCTCAATCAGTTTGAATAAGTAGAGCTCAAATGTGTAAGCTGTATGAACATTTTTATTCTCAAGGGCTGTCATCAGCAGCTCAAGACGCTCCGGCTCCGGCACCCCGGCCCTCTCCAGACCCTTGAAAATATTAGAAAGGAGATCATAAGTCGTACGTTTAAATGGCTCCTGCAGCTTGCCAAGCAGGTAGTCCCGCACGCCCTTATGACCCGGCCGGGCAAAAGCGCTTGCCAGGTTCACCGCATCATGCTGAATGAACCAGTCCAGCCAGCGGGAATCCCAGGCTGCCGCAATTTCCTCGGCTGACAGCATCTCCCTGCTGTAAGGCTGCCTGATTCCTGCAGCATCCCACTCTACCTCATACGCCCTCCGGCGGATATCCACGACCTGCTCCTCTATCGTATTAATCAGCAGCTGGGCGCGCTGAGCCGCATCTTTGGCATCCTTGCCCACCAGCGCTTTCAATTTGTCCATAAAGGTTCCGCCGAACCGGCTATACAGCTCCTTGGGCGTCATCACCCGCTGGGCGGCGTGGAAGTAATTCGGCAGGAAACGCACACTCCGCTTCTCCAGCGCCTCCAGCTCTGCCAGTGCAGCTCCGCCCGGAGTATTCTCTTTATACCAGGCTGCCTGGTCAATGAGCGGAATCCAGCCGAGCGGGGAAAACCTGGCATATTCCTGAAGGATATAGCTGTAGATTTCATCCAGCTGCGGGCTACGCTCATGGCGAAGAGCGGTCAAGAATGGAAGAAGGCTATTCCATGCGGCCTCTGTGAGCTTCTTGTCTGCATTATTCTGCGGCGCCTTCTGCAGTTCTTCCATGAACAATGCCGCCAGCTTATCAGACACCTCTGCGGAAGCTCTGCCCGCCAGTACACCGGCAACCATCTCACGGTCCTTTTTCGCCGTGAAAGCCTCCACAAGCCGTTCACCGCCCTGCTGCGAACCGCCTGCAGCCAGCGCCGAGAAGGCAGCTTCACGGATGGCCTTCTTCTTATCTGTTGTCCACTCCAAGAGTGCATCCACATACTGCTCATGACCGGCGAGCCATTTCATAGCGGCTACCCGGATGTCTTCACTGCCGCTTCCGGCGATGCGGAACATCTCCTCCAGATACCGGTCTCCTCCCACCTTGCCGATCACCTCAAGCTTGCGGACCTCGCTCCTGCCGCCGGCTGGATCCAAGCTTTCGAACAGGAATCCGGCAATGTCCGGTCCATAGGACGGAAGAATATCGGTCATCGCAAAGTCTGCAAGTTCCGAATAAGGATCGTTCAGCGCCGAGACTGCCGGCGGCAGCAGCCGCAAATCCTGAAAAACACCTTCCTTGAAAGCATCAATTACAATTTCATATCTTCCGCTTCCCGTTGTGCTGAGCGCCTGCTGAACGGCACCAATCTTGCGGTAGGGCTGATTCGTCTTAAGTTCAAAGCTCAAGGCCGGCAAAGGTCCGGGGGTTCCGTCAACTGCTGTTGTCCCCTGGGTATACAGCACCGACTCCAGCAGCAGCGTAAGCTCCTGCAGTTGAACACCGGGAGCGGCCTCTTCAGCACCGTCAGGCTCCAGCAATGAAGCCACGCCCTCGCCCAGCTTCTTAAAGACCGGTGCGCGTTCCCCCAGCTGCTGAAACTGCGGAAGCAGTCGTTTCAGGCGGAAGTCTCCAGCCGCTAACCCGCTTCCGGCAATATACAGTCTTCTAATCTCCTGATGCAGCTCCTGTAATAACGCTGTGCTCATGGACTGTCCTCCTATATGAATGAACTTGAGTTTACTTAGAATTCAGATGCTCGCCGCTGTCCTTCCTTGAACTTCTAATACAGCAACCGGATGATTTCTTCACCCTTAATGACTGTCAGCGGCTGGGCAGTCAGCCTTCCCTTGTCCAGGTTATGCTCGAACATCACCAGCAGGTAGCAATCCGTATGCGCGGCAGCCGGCACAAACGGCAGCATATGCACGGTTCCCTGCGGCAGGGACGGAATATCCTCCAGCGCCAGCCTGCTGCCGGATTCATCCGTTATGACATATTGGCCGCTCTCCGTAATGCCCAGACTGGCGGCATGCAGCAGCATCACCGGCAGCTTGTCGCTGAGAGGATTCTTGATCTGGTTCTTCACCATCTTGACAGCTTCCGCGTAGGAGCGGTGAGCCTGGGCAGTAGCCCGTTCTATATCCGGGCCTTGCACTGTTCTTGGAGACATGGCTTCAAAACGGACCCGGGCATTCATATCTCCCGGATAAGTATATAGCTGAGGGACCACAGCAATCTCGAAGAAGCTGTCTTCCTCCCGCATCAGCTTAGCGGCCTTGTACGGCCGGTAATTGACCGTCCGGTGGATCCTCCCGCCTTCCGCAGTGAGGTCCACCCAATACCCGAGATCTACATATTCCAGCCGGGCCATATCATTGAAGCTGTAGAAGGCGAGCTGCAGCAGCTCTGCCCCATCCTTCACCAGCCCGTATTCCTTCAGTTCGCTCAGCTGCCAGGCATGCCCCAGCCACTCATCGATGGTCGATTCATGGTCGAGTGCAAGCTCCGGGTCCTCGCTCCGGGCCAGCAGATACGCCCGGCCCTTCTTAATAAATGCATGAAGCCGTGACAGCTGCTCCATCGCATATGTATAGTTCTGTTCCTGGTCCTTGCCGCCGAACATGAGAATCGTGAACCGTCGCAGCTCAATCTGTGCTCCTGACAGATAATAGTTGCCAAGCTGCTTCACCTGCTCCTGAATCGTATTCATGCTCGAACGGTCAATGGTGGACAGTCCGCCGCGGACGAACCCCAGCACCAGCTTCTCAAGCATATCGAGCCCTTCAAGCTGGGCGGTAATTTTTTTCTTAAGCGCGGATTTGTTAACCTTCTTTGGCTTAGGGTCTGCCCCTTCGGCCGCCTGCTTCACCTTATTCTCTTCCCGCTTCTCAGCCTTCTCACGTTTGGAGGCTATGTCCTCAGGGACGGGGGCGGGGCTGAACGTCTGACCTTCGGCCTTGGCATAGAGCAGCCCTAACGCATGCTTACAGGGAAACTGGCGGCTGGGGCAGCTGCAGCGGAATACCGGATTGTCCGGCACGATGAAATCCACAGAACACTCATAGGGAGTCTTGCCGCTCCCTGCACATTTTCCAAACAGCAGCTCTCCGTCCTCCGACTGATGGAGCTCTATGAAGCTTTTTTTGCGGACCAGACCTTGACCGTTCTTGATGGCTGCAGCATTGGGTGCAAGTGAATCAACGTATGATGAAGTAAGTTCAGGCAAATCAGATTCCTCCCGGCTGAAATAGGATGTACGCGGCATAAATAGGAGTGCGGTTATGACACATGCAAGTTATTACCCAACTTCAACGGATAAGATCACATGTTTGCATTTATCTTAGCAAAAATATTCCACCGATCCAATCCAGAAGACTGTCACAGGGTTAAAATAGTTAATATGACCTAGCTTACTTATCCAGTTAGCGCAGGCAGGGAATAAGTGTATTTCGTACAGTTAAAAACAGGCTTTCCAGCGGATTTGTTCCGTTAATTGTATTCTGTACAACTAAAAATTACGAAAAGTGATCATTCAACGAAAGGCAGTCTATATAAGTGTATAAAATACAGTTATCCTGCTTAACTCGTACTTTCAGGCGATTTTAGTTGCACTAAATGCAGTTAGAGCCAGGCTGGTTTCTCTGCTTCAAGCAAAGTCCGGGTCTGCTCCACTCCTTACGTCTGCCCGTCTGCCCTACCACTAGAATAAGCCTTGTCTCTGTCTGCAAAAAAAAGAAACGGCCCGCTGTCACAGAAGACAGCTGCCGTTTCAATATTCCAAGCAAGTTATTTTATTTAAACCAGCCTTTTTCCTTAAAGCGCGTGATCGCTTCAATCCGGTTGCCGACATCCAGCTTGTCCAGGATCACAGAGATATAGTTGCGGACCGTTCCGGTCGTAATATACAGCTGGCTGGCGATCTCCTTCGTATTCTTGCCGTCTGCGATCAGCCCCAGCACTTCCTTCTCACGCTGCGTGAGCGGATTAGCTTCGCTGCTGTAAGCCTCATCCATCAGCTCCGGCGCATATATCCGTCTGCCGTCCATCACATTGCGGATCGACAAGGCCAACTCTTCGCTTGGACTGTCTTTGAGCAGATAGGCATCAACTCCGGCTTTGACCGCACGTTCGAAATAACCGGTCCGGGCAAACGTGGTCAGAATCATGATTTTGCAGCCCGATCCCTTCAGTGCTTCCGCCGCTTCGAGACCTGTCATGGCCGGCATTTCAATATCCATGATGCAAATATCCGGCTGATGCTGCTTCACCAGCTTCACGGCCTCTTCCCCGTTGCCTGCCCGGCCCACAACCTTCATATCCTCCTCCAGATCCAGGAGGGCAGCGAGCGCCCCCAGCAGCATGCGCTGATCTTCGGCAATCACTATCGTAATCATTACACGTTTACCTCCATTTCCGGCCGCTGTGCAACATTGGGCACCTTAATGACAATCGTTGTTCCTTCGTCACGCACCACTTCCATACTGCCGTTGACGAATTCAAGCCGTTCCCTCATCCCCTGCAGCCCATGACCTTTATGGTAGTGATTAGTCCCTTCAATTCCCGCGCCGTTATCCTTCACCTTGATGATCAGGTCGGTCCGGGAAGGTTCGATCTGAATCAGGCACAGCGAGGCACCGCTATGTTTGACCACATTGTTCACGGCCTCCTTCATACACATGCTCAGCACATTCTCGGTAATCAGGGAAGTGTTGGTCAGGTTAGGGTCACCCTCCAGCATGTAGCCAATCTCTGCCGCCTGGAGTAATTGCCGGATACGGATCAGCTCATCTTCAAGCCGGATGCCCCGCATCTGGGTAATCATTTCCCGGACTTCCTTGAGGGCGCTGCGGGCCGTCATCCGGACATCATTAATTTCGATCTGGGCCTGCGCCGGATTCTTGGTGATCAGCTTGCCTGCCAGGTCACTCTTAAGGCCAATCAGCGACAGCCGCTGCCCCAGCGTATCATGCAGATCACGGGAGATCCGCTGGCGCTCCTCCATAATGACCAGCTCGGAAATCCGTTTGTTGGCATCCTCCAGCTGTCCCTGCAGCTTATCCTGATTGTTGCGGTTATAGGTCGTGACCGGCAGCAGCACCACGGCAATGATACTGACCAGCACGAACGGCAGCTGCGAGAGGAACACGGGATTACGCGTAATCAGCTCATAGTTGATGGCCACGATCGTTGTCAGCAGATGAATCGAGTATAGGGTGAAGAAAGCGGCCCTTTTCTGGATATTTCCGATGAAAAAAGCCAGGAACAGCGCAAAGTACATATACCCGAAGAGCAGCGTCATCGTTATCGAGACAACAATCTGCACACTGGTCCAGAAATAGACTACCCACCCTTTCGACTTAAACGCCAGCACATAGCAGGCGAAGAAGACGATAATCATCAGAATTCCGTATACCCAGCGGCCTGCCGAGGCCGAGCGAAAGATCGAATAGAACGGAAGAATGTAAAAAACGACCCATACATAAGGGCTCAGTCCCGTGCTTTTATGAAAAATATGATGCCACTTCTGCATGTTAGCCATCCTTTTTGCCAGCAAGATTATACCCCCATTTTAGCATAAACCACCCTGCAACCGGCAATTCCGCGCAATGTTTCGGACAAAAAGAAAGAACAGGCCCGGCAACTGCACTCCCGGTCCTGCCTTCCTCTTCTGTGGCGGCTACTATTTACTCTGGAATCCCGGTTTGATTACCTTCAGCACCTCTGCTGCCGCAGGCTTCTTCTGCTGCAGCCGCTGCTTCATTTCCTTGAAGCTGACGAACGTTTTGTGCTCCTCATCCCACAGACGGTACTTCAAGGCCTGCAGACTGGTGCTGAGCGTAATGGTTGTCGCTTTTTGCAGCGGCGGGGTGGCATTATGGGCCAATTCCAGGTTATAGTTAGGCACCTTCGGACTTAAATGATGCACATGATGAAAACCGATATTGCCGGTAATCCACTGCAGCAGCTTCGGCAGCTTATAGTAGGAGCTTCCTTCTACTGCGGCGTTGACATAGCTCCATTCCTCATCATGCGCGAAGTAGGTATCTTCAAACTGATGCTGCACATAGAACAGCCAAATGCCGAGAAAACCGGAGACGAACACAACCGGCAGCTGCACCAGCAGGAATGCCTGCCAACCGACAAGCATAATCATCGTACCGTACAGGGCCACTATCGAGACATTCGTCAAATACGTATTCATGCGTTCCTTGCGTCTGGCACCTTTGGCGTTGAAACGGTACTGGATCACGAAGACGGCAATGGGTCCGAGTACAAACAAAACCAGAGGGTTACGATAGATCCGGTAGTATAGTCGCTGCAGCGGTTTCGCGGCTGCATATTCATCCACGGTCATAATCCAGATGTCGCCGGTGCCTCTTTTGTCGAGGTTGCTGCTTCCCGCATGATGTATCGAATGGCTGTGCTTCCACTGGCGGTAAGGGACCAGAGTGAGCACACCGGTTATTGTTCCGAAAATATCGTTCGCTTTGCGGTTCTTGAAGAATGAGCCGTGACAGCAGTCATGACAAATAATAAAGGTGCGGATGACAAAACCTGCAGCCGGAATGGCGAACAGCAGCGTCAGCCAGTAGGAAACGGATAAGCTGAAATAAGCAGCAGTCCATAGGAGCACTAGTGGTCCAAGTGTATTAATGAGCTGGTAGATGCTCGCTTTACGGTCTGTTTTTTCGTAAGGGGCTACGCTTTTCTTCAAGCTGGAGAGCTGGGATGTCTGGTTTGTAGTCATCGGGATCGTTTCCTCCTCGGATGCATCCATTCAAGGATACTTATCTCTCTACATTATAGAGAAGAAAGTGTCACCCCTGTAAGTCACAAACATCAACCCCGGTGTATGACATATGTCATAGTCACCCCTGAAGAGATTGCCGTCCGGACTCCTTCGCCCTGACCATCGGCAGCAGAATCAGCATCGCGATCAGGAACAGTATGCCGCTTCCGGTGAATACCGTGAACAGCGAGAAGGCTTCCTTCAAATAACCTGCCGCAGACATTCCGATCACCATAAAGCCCATGAACATCGGCCCCATAATACCGCCAACCCTGCCCATAAAGCCGGCCTCGGTATTCCGCAGAATCAGTGTGTTGATGCCGATATGGATACACGGGTAAAAGAATCCGGTCAGCGTCTGCAGTGTGATCGTCAATGCTGTATGATGCGACCACCCCACGCCGACCGTTCCAGCCGCACTGACCAGGAGGCCGAAGGCCAGCATTGTCTGTGGTTTCACGGCTTTGCCTTTGCTCATAATAAGCATTCCGCCGAGCAGCATCGATGCCCCGTTCGCCATCATGATCCATTGCAGGAACCCTCTGTCCCTGCCCAGATTCTCAATGATTACGAATACCCCCAGCGGCTGAATCAGCCCTGCGGCAAGCCCCGCAAACGCAAAAGCCGCGCCCAGATTCCTCAGCACCCGGCTCGAACGCACATAATCCAGTCCGGATTTCATTTCAGCCATGATCCCGTTCCGTGTCTTTCCGGCCTGCTGCGGCGCGTCTTTGGGCAGCAGGCCCAGTATGAGCGCAGAGCCAATGAACATACCGCCCATTACAGCCAGCGATACCTCAATCCCGTAATGATTATAGATGAAAGCGCCGATTACCGGACCAATTACCATAAAGAAAGCAGACAGCGACTGGAACATGGCCATCACACTCTGCAGCTGATTTTCAGGCACATGCTGTTTGAACAGCTTCATCGCAGAAGGCTGCGAGAACTGTGACAATATAGCTGATACCAGGGTGGCCAGCAGCAGTGCTCTCCACGATCCGGATATGACAACTACCAGCACTACAAAGACGGAACATGCCGATAACGCATCACTGATCATCATCGTCCGTTTGGGCAGCCACCTGTCCGCGAAGGTACCGCCTATAATGGCAAACAGAAAGATCGGAGCATATTCGGCCACCGAAATGAGCGAGACATAGAAGGGATCATTATGCGTAATATCCGTCACATACAGCAGAATCGCAAAGTTCCTCACCCATACTCCGAGCTGCAGCAATACCCTTGACATAATAATCGTTCTTACATATTTGTTCCTTAACACGATCCTATCCCCCATACATTAATATAGACTAAATAGATATATATCTAATCTGTTTATTAACATATAGATATTAAGTTATTTTGTCTAGTTATAAAATAGATTATTATTTCATTGATCTAATTCAAAACTGTGAATGTAGCTCGAATCCTATAACGTCACAGACGGACACTGTTCCATAAAAAAGCTCCGATCAAGTGAAAGATCCTGGAGCTTGTAGAGCTTGTGCGGCTTGTTCAGCTTATAAGATATTAAGAAGACCACCGCACATTACTTCATTTAGATTACATTTGGGCTGCCTCCAGCAAACAAACTCCCCTTATCCTCCTCATTTTTCCGTGGAGGCACATTGTGTTCGATTTTTCGCATGTATTTGGCCCTAACACCCTCGCGGAGGCACATTGTATTCGGTTTTTCGCATACATTTGACCCGATAACCTTCGCGGAAGCACATTGTATTCGGTTTTTCGCATACATTTGGCTCGTCTACCTTCGCGGATGCACATTGTGTTCGGTTTTTCGCATACATTTGGCCCGATAACCTTCGCGATAGCACATTGTATTCGGTTTTTCGTATACATTTGACCTGATTACCCTCGCGGAGGCACATTGTATTCGGTTTTTCGCATACATTTGGCTCGTCTACCTTCGCGATAGCACATTGTATTCGGTTTTTCGCATACATTTGGTCTGATTACCTTCGCTGAGGCGCATTGTATTCGATTTTTCGCATACATTTGGTCTGATTACCTTCGCTGAGGCGCATTGTATTCGGTTTTTCGCATACATTCGGCCTGATTACCCTCTCGGAAGCACATTGTATTCGGTTTTTCGTATACATTCGTCCTGATTACCCTCTCGGAAGCACATTGTGTTCGATTTTCCGCATACATTTGGTCTGATTACCCTAGCGGAGGCACATTGTATTCGGTTTTTCGCATACATTTGGTCTGATTACCTTCGCGGAAACACATTGTGTTCGGTTTTTCGCATACATTTGGCCCGATAACCTTCGCGATAGCACATTGTATTCGGTTTTTCGTATACATTTGACCTGATTACCCTCGCGGAGGCACATTGTATTCGGTTTTTCGCATACATTTGGCTCGTCTACCTTCGCGATAGCACATTGTATTCGGTTTTTCGCATACATTTGGTCTGATTACCTTCGCTGAGGCGCATTGTATTCGATTTTTCGCATACATTGGCACTCCCTTGGATCGCGTCCGGTGAAACCAGAGGGGATACTGCAATTATCTTCAGTTATATACCCATAAAAAAAAGCACCCGAAGGTGCTCAATGTGCTTGTGCTCGTCCTTATGCTTATATTCTTATATTCTTATGCTTATATTCCTATGTTCCTATATTCCTATGTTCTTATGTTCCTATTTCCCTACGTTCCTACGTTCCTATGTTCCTACGTTCCTATGTTCCAATGTTCCAACTTCCTATTTTCCTTATCTGCTCTTTACAGTTAGAGCCGCCCCGCTGCATCATGCCTGCTTCACATGCTCCTCACGATACTCCGTCGGCGTCTTGCCCGTAGCCTTCTTGAACACTTGCGTGAAATACCGCGGGTCCTGATAACCGACCATTGGAGCCACCTGATAGACCTTCACCGTACTGTTCTGCAGAATGTACTTGGCGTTCTCCATCCGGCAGTGGGTGACGAATTCCAGGAAGGTATAGCCCGAGATTTGTTTGAACAGGGTGCAGAAATGGCTGATGCTGAGATCGGCCACCTCGGACACTTCCTCGATGCTGAGATCCTTGTGGTAATTGGATTCAATGTACCGTTTGACTTTCTCAATGATGCTGCGCCCGTCTTCGCGGGCTGCCGTACTGTGACTCTGCTGAAGCCATTCGCGGAATTCCGTCTTGAGCGCTTCAATCATATCCGACAGTGTTCCCAAGCCGTGAAGCTTACTTAAGAGACCCTCTACCGACCATTCATTATGCGTGTTCAGATGCTCGAACTGCCGGTACAGCACCACACTCATCTCAATAATCAGGCGTTCCGCCAGCTGCTGCGGCAGGGCCTGGGATTCTATGAAGACAGACATCTCATCAAAGAGGGCAAGCATACGCTCCAGATTCAGTGTGCGGATACTCTCAATCAGCGAGAGCTCCAGCTCCTTGGGATATTTCACCTCACGGCTGCCGGCTGCCGCAGTCTCCTCTTCGATGAACACGCCCGCCTGGCCGGAATAGAAACGCTGATACAAGGCTTGTGCGGCCAAGGGATACACCGTGCTTAACTGATCTATCCCCCGGGTGGTGCGGCTGATGCCCACAGAGCAGTTCAGCTTAGAGTAACGCTTGATACCGTTGATCAGCTGTTCACCGAGCGCTCTTTTGCCGGTGCTGATGGCGGCAGGGAAGAGCAGAATCCACTCCCCGTTATAGAACGGGAAGATCGACAGCGCCCCGTTCTCCAGCGACCATTCCTCCAGGATATTGCGGACCGCGAACAGCCAGAGATGCTTTTCTTCTGCACTCCACTTGGCCGTGAGGCCGGCATAGTCGTCCAGACGGACAACGGCCATGAAATATTCTTCCTCAAGCTCACTGTTCTCCAGCCACTTCAGATGCTGCAGCGGGCGCGGATTGCCGAGCATGAACTCGGCCAGCATCCGCTCGCGGGCAAGCAGCGACAAGGTCTGGACGGAGAGCATAAGCTGCTCATTCTCCTTCTGGCGGTCGAGCCGTTCTCTGGCCCGGGTGAGCATCACCGCCAGCTCCTCATGATCAATCGGCTTCAGCAGGTAATCAAACGCGCCAAGCCTTAAGGCTTCCCTGGCATACTCGAACTCACCGTAGCCGCTGATGAAGATGAAGATCAGCTTGGAGCTGCGCGGCAGCACCTCTTTCATCAGAGCAATCCCGTCTATGACCGGCATGCGGATATCACTGATGATGATCTGCGGTGAGGTCTCCTGAATCAGCTGCAGAGCGGCCTCCCCGTTCTTCGCTTCACCAGCAATAGTCAAACCCAGCTCTTCCCAAGGAATCGCAACCTTCAGGCTGCGCAGAATAATCGGCTCATCATCCACGAGCAATACTTTATATTTCTCCTGATGCTCACTCATTTTATTGCACCCCCCCAGGCTTTATTGAACGTCCGAGCTCCGGATCAGATTCCAGTATTGCTTGGACGCGTCTTGCAGCTCCTGCAGAGCCTGACCGGCCTGCATTCCTCCACCGATCATCTCTTCAATCACACTTAAGAATGTCTTCTTCACTTCAGGAGACAACAGATTATCGTAGGGTACGAAGCTCTGGTGGCTCTCTTCCATCAGCTCCATCACCTGGGCGAATACCGGTCCGGTCTTATCCGGATCGAAGGCAATCCGCATTGAAGGTATTCTTAGGCCTTCATACACAATACGCGTCTGGATTTCCTTGGTATAAAAGCCTTTCATCAGCTCCAGCGCAGCTTCCCGTTTCGCACCGGTGAGGCTCGATGACAGCCCGATCCCCATGGTGTAGCCGCCGGCAATCGACGGCTCCGCCCCTTTGACCATTGCCGGAAACGGAATCACACCCACCTGATTCTGGAATTCCGCCGGGGCTGTCTGGCCTGAGAAAAGGTTGATGTCCCAGTTACCGTTAAGATACATCGCCGCCTTCCCGTCAGTGAACTGACGCACTGCATTCTCGGTTGACGTATCGTTGGATTCGCTGCTAAAAGCGCCCTCGCCGATCCACCGGTTCAGATGCTGGAAGGCCTTCATATAGCCGCTGTTCTGAAATCCGGCTTCACTCTCGCCTGTCACCAGCTCCTGAATCAGCTCCGGCCCGGCATAGCGGTCCATTAAGTAATGGGCGAAGATCCCGGCAGGCCAGCGGTCCTCATTCCCCAGGGCGAACGGGATATAGCCCGCCTGCTTCAGCTTCACAATCGTCTCGTCCAGTTCCGCCACTGTTTCCGGAATTTCCAGTCCAAGCTTATGAAAAATAGTTTTGTTGTAATAGAGCGGCTCTGCATTGCCTTCGATGGGCAGGCCATAAATATGTTTGTTAAAGGTCCACAGATGCAGGTCCTTAAACTGATTGCTTAGTCCGTTCTGGTCCGTGAACTCGGTCAGATCCATCAGCCGGTTCGAGCGGACATAGGGCTCAATCTCCGCCCCGCCGAACAAAACGAACATATCCGGCGGCGTACCCGTCACCATCTCGCTCTTAAGCTTCTGTTCCCGGTGAATGTTCTGGTCCAGTCCTTCGAAGTTCACCTTCACGTTCGGATGGCTCTCCTGGTAGCTCCGCACAACCTCCTCGAAGATGGCCAGCAGCGGCCGGTCATGTTCTTTGTTCCAGAAGTGCCGGAAGGTCAAGGTGATTTTCTCGGGAGAGTTATCTTCAATCGGCTCCCGGTCCTCCTGCATAATGAACCAGACCGCACCGGACATCAGCACGATGTAGAGCAGAATCCACCCCCAGTTGGTCAACCATCTCGCAACGTTCCGCTGGTCCTTCATTCCGTTTCTCCTTCTCATGATGGCTGAATCTTCGGAATGCGGATACAAACCGCTGATCCGAAGCCGGGGGATGAGCAGACCAGAATGCCATAAGGATTGCCGAACCGGATGTTCAGGCGCTCATGTACATTCTTCAGCCCCACCCCGCTGTCGCTGTATTTTCTCAGATTGGCACGTTCTTTGTTCCACTGGCTCATCAGCACGGCAAGGTCAAAGCCCGGCCCGTTATCCTTGACGATTATAATGATATCCTTGCCGTTCTCCTGGGCTTTGACCGTAATGGTGCCATGCTCCTCCATCTGCTCAATGGCATGATATAAAGCGTTTTCTACGATTGGCTGGACAATCAGCTTCTGGGTCATCACCATCTTCAGGGAATCGGGCAGGTCCAGCTCATACGAGAATTTCTCTTCGAAACGGAACTTCTGAATATCAAGATAGTGACGGACATGCTCGAACTCCATTTGCAGCGGAATCAGCTCCTGATTCTGGCTGATGCTGATGCGCAGCAGCCTGCCGAGCGAGATGACCATTTTGCTGATATCCCTGTTGCCGGCCAGCACCGCCATCGAGTTAATGGATTCCAGTGAATTATAGATGAAATGCGGGTTAATCTGCGCCATCAGCGCCTGCATCTCCGCTTCCTTCTTGCGCCCCTGCTCGGTCTGCACCTGCTCGATCAGCTCATTGATCTGCGAGCTCATCCGGTTGAAGCCGTCGATCAGCGAATCGCTCTCATCATTGGCACGGAGCGGCACCGTGATCGGCATGAATATCCCCTGCTTGACCCGCTTCATCCCGTTCACCGCACTGTTAATGCTTCGGACGAGCCTGCGGATGAAATAATGGTCGAACAGAAAAGCAGACAGCAGCGATACCATCCCAAGAATAATTGCGATATTGCGGATGGACACTGATTCCGATGAAATCAGATTCATCGGGGTAATCGCGGCCAGATACCAGTCTGTATTATGTGAAGGCAGGAAAGTGATCAGAGACCGCTCTCCTTGATAATTGTCAATGTAATAGTCCTGCTCCTGGGTATAATTCTCCTGCAAAAAAGGAAAATCCGTCCTTTGTCCAATATACTCTCCGGACTTGTTGAAGACGATATTGCCCTGCTTGTTCACCAGCAGAATATCCCCTTTTTTCAGGGTCGCCGCTTCCCAGAAGATCTGATCGAGCAAATCCGGCTTGACATACACAACCAGATAGCCGATATCCTCCAGTGAATAATAATCTTTAATGACTCTGGCCTGTACCAGCACCGGTTTGCCCGCGCTTGCCGAGCCGTTCTCTCCGGGACCGGACCAGACGGGACGCCCTTCAGCGCTCTCCATCGCTCCGAACCAGACCTGTTTGTGCATATCGGCAAAAGACATCGGCGCATTATATTGATACAGCAGCCGGTCTTTACCGTACAGACTGAAGGATGTGACCATCGGATGATTGATCAGCAGATTGTTAATCTCCTGCTTGCGGTCATAGGTAAGCACAAAGTTCTGCTGCTTGAGCGATTGCTGAATCGCCGGCTGCGTGATCGCAGAATTGGTAATCGATGAAATCTCGCTGAGCGCGAACTTGAGCTTGCGGTCCGTCTCCAGCAATGAAATCCAGTAGAAATTGCTTGATTTCTTCTCCATGGCATTGGAGAAATTGACATACGTAACAATCCCCATAACGATCACGGGAATGAATACGAGAAGAATAATAGCGAACAAGATCTTGCGGCGGAGCTTCATGTATGGTCCCTTCCTCCTGCTGACTCTGTCCATTATTATTCTTCACAGCATTCTATATTTCCTGTTACAGCCAATAACAGTTCATCAGCTCTTGATAGCGCCTGAGGTCAGACCGGCAATAACCCAGCGGCTGAACAGCAGGAATACGACCAGCAGCGGCAAGGTTGCCGTGAAGGTTGCGGACATAATCATTCCATAATCCAGACCGTCACGGGTAGTGAACAGCTGCTGCAGAGCAATCTGTATTGTATAATGCTCCTTGTTCTTCAGCACCACCAGCGGCCAGAAGAAATCATTCCATACGGTCATGAAGTTGAGAATACCCAGTGTAGCCATTGCAGGTGTAATTACCGGCACCGCAATCTTCCAGAAAATTCTGAAGTGCCCGCCTCCGTCGATCCGTCCGGCTTCAATCAGCTCGGTTGGAACCGCAGCGGATATGTACTGGCGCATCCAGAAAATCCCGAAGGCATTAACCATCGCCGGCACAATCAGCGCCTTGAAGCTGTCAATCCAGTGCAGCTTAGCCATAATAACATAGGTCGGCAATACCCCGAGCTGCTGCGGAACAATCAGTGTAGCGATTACGAATACAAAAAGCATATTTTTACCCGGGAATTCATATTTGGCGAACGCATAACCGGCCAGTGTACAGAAGAACACGACCGAGATCGTCACCATGGACGATACGAACAGCGAGTTGCCTAGCGCCTGGAAGAAGTCCGATTTTTCCAGCACACGCTTGAAGTTGTCGAAGAACTGGTCTCCAACCGTCAATAGCGGCGGTACATGGAACACGGCTCCCTTGTCATTCGTACCAACGACGAACATCCAATAGAACGGGAAGATAGAGACCAGTGCCCCGAGGATCAGCAGACAATAGAAGCCCAGCTTGCCGAAAAAGCCGAGATCATCCGGTTTTTTTCTGAACATACGAAGTGTGCTCACGCTTTTTTCCCTCCAGTCTCTCTGCTGCCGCTTCTGGAAATCAGCATATTCAGGACAGAGAACAGTATCGTAACGAGGAACAGCAGAACTGCTGTAGCCGCCGCAGTACCGAAGAATCCGTTGCGGAATGCTTCGCTATACAAATAGGTAACCATTGTGATACCTTCCTGCCGGGTAGATCCGGTTCCGGATTGGCCGAGGAAAACATACGGCTCTGTGAAGAGCTGCAGGGCACCGATTGTCGATTGCAGGGTTACGAAAATAATAAACGGCTTAAGCAGCGGCAAGGTGATGGAGAACAGCTGCTGTCTGCGGTTAGCCCCGTCGATCCGGGCAGATTCATACAGATCCATCGGAATACTCTGCAGTCCGGAGAGGAACAGAATCGCGTTATAGCCCGTCCAGCGCCACATCACCATCGTTGAAATGGCGATTTTTACTCCCCACCAGCCGGAGTTGAACGCCATGCTCTCTACACCGATTCCGTTAAGCAGCCAGTTGATCATTCCGTTGTTACCGAACAAGGTGCTGAATACGAGCGTAACGGCAACGATGGAAGTGATATTCGGCATGAAATAGAGAATGCGGAAAGTCTTTTTGAACCGGGTCATGCCCGAGTGGAGCAGCACAGCCAGAAGCAGCGCCAGGAACACCTGCGGCACAGTACCCATCAGGCCCATGATCAGCGTGTTGCTGAATGAGATCCAGAAGGTCGGATCGCTGGTGATCAGATCGTAGTTTTTGAAGCCCACGTATTTCATGGGACCCAGTGCATCCCACTTGAAGAACGATAAATAGAATGTGAAGAAGATCGGATACAGTCCGAATATCGAGAACAGAATAAAGAACGGTGAAATAAATGTATACGCAGTGAAGCGGCTCCGTCTTTGTTCGGTCAAAAAAGGACGTTTGCTCTCGGCATGCGGACTCGCTAATACGGGCTCAGCCATGTCACACCTCCAGTGAATTCGTAAATATAAATCCGGACTCACAGAGGATGAAGCTCTCCGTGAATCCGGACATTTGAGGAATCGTCTTCCTCAATAGACTAAGATTAGCGTCACCAGGAATTTAGCCGCGCTCTGCCAGAGTTTTCGACTGCTTTACAGCATCTTCCCACTCTTTTGCCGGATCAGCTTTCTTCTCAAGTACGTTCTTGAGCGCATTCTTGAAGAAGGTATCCGTCTGGTCATGCAGCGGTCCGTAGTATACCGGTTTAACGCGGTTAGCCGCTTTACCGAATTCAACAGCTGTCTGCTGACCGCCGAAGAACTCATCCTTGAAGTCTACGAATGCAGGATCTTCATACAGTGCAGGGATAGAAGGCATCAGACCTTTGGTCTTGAAGGATTCCAGCTGGTTGTCTTTGTTAACAAGCCATTGGATGAAATCATATGCCTCTTTCGAATGCTTGCCTTCCTTAGGAAGGGTGATGAATGAACCGCCCCAGTTGCCGGCTCCTTCAGGAAGCTGGGCAATTTTCCACTTGCCGGAGGAATCAGGTGCGTTGCTCTTGATGTTACCAGCCATCCATGCCGGGCCCATTACCACTGCGAACGAACCGTCGTTCATGCCTTGGCCCCATTCAGGCGACCAGAGCATAACATTGCTGATCCAGCCTTCTTGAATGCCTTTTACTGTAAAATCATAGGCTTTCTTCACTTGCGGATTGGTGTCGCCGATGAAGGTTCCGTCCGCTTTGCTGAAGTAGATTTCGTCAGCCGACTGGTCACGCAGCGCGTTGTACGTAAGATCCGTCAGATCGGAGAAGTACTTGCCGGTTTTATCTTTGAAGGCTTTGGCTACAGTAGCGAATTTATCCCAGGTATCGATCGCTGCGCTGAATCCTTCAGGATCGCTTGGCAGGCCGGCTGCTTCAGCCAGATCGGTACGGTAATAGACTACAGTTGGTCCGATATCTGTCGGAAGTCCAAGCTGGAAGCTGCCGTCAATAGAAGATGCCTGTTTCCATTTCCAGTCCAGATAGTTGGCTTGGATGTCTTTGGCACCCAGATCGTTCAGGTTGTAGAATTTGTCCTGTGCGCCCAGGAAGCGTTCCATGAAACCGATTTCAAGCTGGAAAATATCAGGTGCGCCCGAACCGGCCGACAACGCTGTGGTCAGGTTGTTGTGGTGGGCCGTCTGGTCACCGGTGTTCTGTACCTTGATGGTTACATTCGGATGTTCCTTAGTGTATTCAGTAGCCAGCTCTTCATAGTTCACGTTACCCAGTGTCCAGAAGGACAGCTCTACCTTCTCTGCTGGCTCTGTATTAGCCCCTTCAGTTGCCGGTGCATTAGTGCTTGCTGCGTTGCCGCCTGTATTTCCTTCTGCAGCCTTGTTGCCGCCGTTGTTGTTTCCTCCGCATGCCGCGAGCGAACTCATGAGCATGATGGAAACCAGCGTCAGCGCCAGGTTTTTTACTTTTTTCATTCCTCTGTACCCCTCTCAAAGGTTTCTCTTACAAGATTTAGTGTACAGTAGGCAGATGTTTTTTTTGAGGAGGCAAACTCCCGGTTTATGGTGGAAATATTTATGATTCATATAAGACGCACTTAAGTTTGAACTTGAAGCTTCATCGTCACTGCGGTGAACCTTTGGACTTCCGGCCGCTGCCCGCCCCCAGATTTCTTCATCTCATCTGCTGTTCGCGGTGGAGATCCGGTGACTAAAGCTGCCGAAGTGGATTTGAAGCCTGGACCCAGTTATACTAATTGTATTTGCTGTACAGCAGTTATCCCGATATAAAGGAGAATTACCCCATGCCCATCAACCGTCCTTTGCTGACCGACAGCGATCTGCAGGAAGCGATTGACCGCAAGCTGCCCGTCCGTGTATTCCAGGATGACCATCTGGTGAATTCAGGTGCGACGGTGGTCCGTTTCACTGACTCGGATGTTGTTATCCAGTCCCGGGTCAGCGATTTAACCTATTATTCGCGCAGCCGCTGCGAATTCTTCGAAGTCCGGCCGTAGCCCATGAAAGAACAAGCCTTGGGCAAGTGTGAGCTATGCGGCCGTTCCCCTCTCGCAACCACCGTCCATCATCTGACTCCCCGGGAGAAAGGCGGAGCGCTGCTGCCTACCACACTTCTCTGCAAGGCTTGCCACCGGCAGATTCATGCCCTGTATACCAACAGCGATCTGGTTGTTCTTAACCTGACCACGCTGGACAACCTGAGGCGTGATTCACAGATTGCCGCTTATCTCAAATGGATTACCAGGCAGCCGCCAGGTTCCGAGCCCAGGCTCCGCAAATCCAAGCATGTGCGGGGCGGGCGTTAGGCCGCCTCGCATTAGGCATGAATAGATTGCCTGTTATAGAGACACTATAGAGCGGAGAATGGCCGACAGGCTAACCATAATCTATAGTTAGGCAGGTGCATTTATGTTCAAGCGCTTTGACGAAATTGCCATTGAGATTCCCGAAGTAGAGCGTCCAGACCCGAATGCCGCGGCTGCAGTTCAAGAGCTGATGGGCGGTAAATTCGGCGAGATGTCGACGCTGAACAACTATCTGTTCCAGTCCTTCAATTTCCGCGGCAAAAAAAAGCTCAAGCCCTTCTATGACCTCGTTACGAGCATCACTGCCGAAGAGCTGGGGCATGTAGAGCTGGTGTCACATGCGGTCAATAAATGCCTGTTCGGATCGACATCGTACAAGGACCCGGATCAGACTCCGCTTGAACCTTTCAAAGATGCGCGAAACACTTATTTTGCGCTCAGCGGTGCGCAGTCGTCTATGCCTTTTGACTCGATGGGCCGTCCCTGGAGCGGGGAATATGTGTTCAACAGCGGGAACCTGATTCTCGATCTGCTGCACAACTTCTTCCTGGAATGCGGAGCCCGTGCGCACAAAATGAAGGTGTACGAATTAACGGATCATCCGGCAGCACGTGAAGTAGTAGGCTATCTGCTCGTCCGCGGCGGAGTCCATGTCGTGGCTTATGCCAAAGCGCTGGAGATGGCTACGGGAGTTGATGTAAGCAAACTCGTCCCCATCCCTTCCCTCAGCAACAAAGCCTTCAACGAGACACGCAAATACGAATCACGCGGACTGCACACGAAGCTGTACACGAACAGTGAAGGTGATTTCACGGCGATTAAGCAGATCTGGAAGGGACCGCATCCGGAGGATGGCCAGCCGCTTGAAGTCATCGAAGGCTCGCCTAAGGGATTTCCGGTTCCCGATGCACCTGAAGTACCGGAAGAATTCGCACCGGGATTCTCCGAAGAGGAATTTCTGGCTATTGCAGCACGTCTGCAGTCAGCCGCCAATATAAGAGAATAGAAATTGAAGGTTTAACCAACACAAGCAAGAAGAGTTAACAGATAAATATTGCAAAAAAAGCAGGTGCCTTCCTATGATGGAAGGCACCTGCTTCTGCTGGTTCTATAGTTTGCTGCGATATATTCTGCATCTGGTGGTTCCTAGTAAAGATTCATTTCTTCCTATCGCCATAGGCACTGAGCTTCTCATTGAGAACTTCCTGGAAGCTCTGGACTTTGTCTTCTGATCTCTGCGGCTTAGGATTGAGAACGGGCTGAGGTCTAAAAAACTGATGATTAAAAGCCATAAGATTATGTACGCTCATACTCATTGAAGTTCAACCTCCTTCTGTAATCTTCACCTTAGTTTGCGTGAGTGCGAAATATCTTATCCCTTATATAACCTGCTCTTTCAATTCCTAAACAGTTTTATCTCAGAAAAATGGAAATAGCGGACCCAGACTTGAAAAATAAAGTCCGGGTCCGCCGCTGAGGCTTATCTTTGCATTAACATCATTAATGGAGGAGAGCAGCGAACAACCTGTAATGATCTTCACCTCATGAACCAATCTTATTCCATCACGTTACGTTGATACACAAGCCCTGAATGGTAGGATGAAAGCATTATAACGAAAAATCAGTCACGCCTTTCTTAGAGGCATATTTCAGCGTATAGGTTCCTCCGCCCTCAAAGGGCATCGTGGCCATTTTTATCCGGGTATAATCAAGCCTATGCTCTCTTAATACCTTTTTGATCAGAGCCATACCCCGTTGTTCATTTGTAACGACACAAAAGATGTTAAGCGCAAATTGATGCGGGTCTGACACCGTTTTGCCCAACTCATAACCATCCACATAGCCGAGTTCAGCATCAGCCAAGTATTTATTCAGATATTCCGTTACTTTATCCCTCAACCATTCATCGCGCTGGCTCCCTTTAATGCTTTTCAAGGGATATTGTACGACTACCCAGCATTTCTCATTCATTCCAGTTCACTCCCTCGGTCTGATTAGCCCTCAACATGTCCTACGCAGAAAAAGCCAGCACCCGCACCTGCCTGATTATGTATGTGAACTCTCAGAAGTCCCAAACGGCGGATAATTGTATTTCATACAATTAAAAGGTAGCAAAAAACGGAATGTGCCGGATTAGCTGTATTCTGTACAATTAAAAATGGCCGAAAGTCCATATTTAACGAAAGAAGGGGTTTTAGCTGTATGAAATACAGTTAACCCCCCAGTCATTCGATAATCAGTTGATTTTATTGTACGAAATGCAGCTAAAACGCCCCTAATTCCGCATTATTTCTTCACTGCTGCCCAGGACGCTTCATCCAGCAGTTCCAGCTCCTCCGGGTTTAGCCGGAAGGCCATGGCTCCGATATTCTCCCGGGCATGGCGGGCTTTGGATGCTCCCGGGATGGCAACTACGGTGTCGCCATGATAGTGAATCAGCCAGTTAAGGGCAACCTGGCCCGGTGTCACCTCATATTTCTCTGCCAGCTTACCCAGAGAATCAATCAACGGCTTACTGCGGGTCAGACTGGCATCGTCCAGACCCGATTGCATCCGCCGGATCCGGGAGACTGCAGCAATCTGCGACGGATCCTTGTGGAAGCGTCCGGTCAGGATGCCCTGCTGCAATGGAGAGTAGGCAATAATGGAAATCCCCAGCTCCTTGGCAGCGGCCAGAGTCCCGTTCTGATCGATATTGCGGTGCAGCAGATTGTATTTGACCTGATTGGAAACAAGCGGAAGCCCGTAGGTTTTCAACAGCCGGTGTGCCTCAACCATCTGCTTGGCCGAATAGTTGCTTACGCCTACATAACGGATTTTGCCTGCCCGCACAAGTCCTGCCATGGCCTTCATCTCGCTGGCAATGGAGGATAAGGAGAACGGCTGGTGTATCTGATACAGATCAATTCCTCTTCCTCCCAGACAGGCGATACGCTGGTCAATCGTTGCGGTAATGGAGCCGGCTGTCCGCAGCAGCGGCCACCACTTGGTAGCGATCAGCGGTGCGGCATGCGGACTGCCCTCCTTCCGGAGCTGATCCAGCACATGAGCCAGCGCCTCTTCCGATTTGCCCCCTCCATAGATTTCTGCTGTATCAACCCAGTTCATACCGCCTTCCAAGCTGATCTTCACGATCTCTAGAATATCCGTATCGGTAAGATTGCTCCAGTAGCGGCCTACAATGCCGCTTCCCCGGCTGAACTGCCAGCAGCCGAGTCCAAGCGGCGATACGGATAAATCTGACTGTCCCAGCGGGCGTAAATTGACCTTGCTAGCGAGTGTCTCCATATTTCATCCTTCTCTCAGAGAATTAATTGAATACAATATGTAAGAGCTTATATAGCTATGAGACAATATAACTGTACACAAAGCTTAAGTCTTACCCTACAGGCTGTCAATTGTAGTGCCATTAAACACTGCATAATAAGGCCATGGCCTTAAAAAAGGAGGATATGGTATAATTGCCCTGCCATACTGCTCTAATTTTTGCAGGAAGCTTACATAAACACAACTATAACGGAGGGAATTCATTATCCATGATTAAAATTCTAGGTTTCCTGCTGCTGTACCGTCTGCTCGGCAATCCATTTCTGGCTCTGATCATTCTGCTCGTCGTTCTATATTTCGTAGACCGCCGTTATGTGGGCATTCTGCCCAGCTTCTCCAAGCCTTTCCGCCGCAGCCGCCAGATTTCCAAACTGCGCTTGACCATTGCACAGAACCCGAATGATGTAACCGCCAAATTCGACCTTGCCCGGCTGCTGACAGAGCGCAAACGCTACAGCGAGTCCAAGGAACTGCTGATGGCCATCGCCGACCGTTATGAGACCTCCGCTGAATACTGGGTAGAACTGGGGTACGCCAACCTCAAGCTTGGCCAGCTTCCCGAAGGAGAGTCCCAGATGCTCAAGGGACTGGAGATCAACCGCAGGGCGCAATACGGGCAGCCCTACCTTCGGCTCGCCGAAACCTTCCGGCATACGGACCACGATAAGGCCCTCTACTATGTGAGCCAATTCCAGGAGATTCAGACCTCCTCCAGCGAAGCTTATTATCTGGCGGGTTCCATGTACAAGGCTTTGGGGCGCGAGGAAGATGCCAAGCGTGCTTTTGCCGAATCGCTTGCCATTTACCGTTCATTACCCAAATACAAGAAACGACAGGAACGCGGCTGGGCGCTGCGCAGTTATTTCGCCAAGCTGCGCTGAGCGGCATATTATTAATGATACAGGACCTTTACCGCAAACAACCTCCGGCCGCTGCACGTTACCGTGCCCCGGAGGTTGTTTGGGTTATTTTACAGGAACCGTTATTTCAAGTTCAGGAATATATAGCTTATGCCCGTCTTTCCAGACGTAAGGTTTGATTATGATACTCTCCGGCCTCTTCTCAAAAGGTTCAAAGACACTGCTCTGTGATATCGTATGCCCGTTACCGCTACTGCTGCCATCTACCATAACGGCCTCTTGCCCTTGCCCATCCCACAGCTCGAACCAAAAAATGAAACTCCCCTGTTGCTTGTATTTATCTGGAATGGCTTCCTCTATAGCCTTGATATCCGCTCCGGGGTCTCCCGTAACTTCAGTTAGCAGCCGGGTCGATGTTTGGCTTAGTTCCAGCCGCGTGACCCGCAAATGAATATGGTCATGTACCTTGACCTCTCCGGGAACAATCACAAGATCGCCCAATGTATTCTTGCTCACCGGAAACTCAAAGCGGAATGGCTGATCAATTCCATTAATAGAGACCAACATGGTGAGATCAAATTGCTCAGGGAGTTGCAGATTAACTCCACTCAGTGCTGTAACGATGACAGAGTCAGGTGCACCCGTCCCTCCCGAAGCCATGGCATTTCCCGTATTCACCGATTTTCCGTTCACCCGAAACTCAATATTATTGATTCCTCCCGCTTCCTCACCCATACGGGTCAAATCTAACCATTTCCCCTTGTCACCACCGTCTGCTTGAGCACGGGTAAGCACCACTGACAAGCGGCTTCCGTCATACATTTGTTCCGACACACTGATCGTCGTCCCGTCCTGAGTAACGCTCTGCTGAATATTTGTGGTTAGACCTGCTTTATTTGCTTTTTGAAGCCCGGCATCTCCTACAAGATTAAACACACTTTCCATGAAGGGCAGCTGCTTCAGGGTCTCTGCCATTACCGGAGAGATGAACCCCAGGCTAATGATGATCCCAAGCCCCGCAGCCACTGACGCTGCACTGATTATCACCCGGGACAGACAGCTACGTTTGCTCCTGTGTTTGGAGATGTCCTTGTCTGGAGTCTCCTCCAAGCTTGCCTCATCCCGTTCAACGATCATCCGGTAAGTTTTCTCCATACGTGTGTGCACAACTTCCGGCAGTTCAGGAAGACGCTCTTCCTTGAGGCCTTCCAGCCTGCTCTCCAATGGCTGCTGACTCATTCGTTCACCTTCCTTTCTACGGGTTGCGCGAGAGCTTGATATAAGGTTTTTCTGGACCTGTGCAGTCTGGTTTTGACTGCGCTCTCTGAAAGCTCAAGCAGCTCTGCAATCTCCTGTAGCCTCAATCCCTATAATAATGCGGCTTAACAATCGTCCGCGATACCTCTTCCAGCCCGCTGATCGCCTGACGCAGATCTATATCTTCGGCGGATGAAGAAGAGGACTCTATGCTCTCCGGCGGATCGGACATCACTACCACCTTGTCCCGTCTGCGCAGGATCATGTTGCATTCATTAATCAGAATACGAAACAGCCAAGTGTTGAAATAGGCCGCCTCTTTCAATCCGGAGATTGCTCTAAATGCCTTCAGCACAGTCTCCTGCATGGCGTCCGCACAATCCTCGTCATTCCTGACCATGGACTTCGCCATACTGTACATCCGCTTATCCAGACTCTTCACCAGTTGGATGAAGACCTCACTGTCACCTGCCTGTGCACGCTGGACCAGATCCTCTTGTACGGTATCCAGGGTAGATCTCCTCCCTTCCTTCGGGATGCTGCTGCTTCCCGCTTGTTAGTTTGTATATATCTGTTTAGATGAAGCACAGGCGCATAAGGTTACCTCAGTACGAACATTATTTTCTTTTCTTATGTAAACAGCAAAGAACAGGCTCCATTAAACTGGAAGCCTGCTCTTTATTGTATCCTATCAGATAATACTGAACCTTAGAGATTCAGGGTTTTCGGCTTTTCCTCTGCAGCTGCCGTACTGAACGGCCACCAGTTGGCCCGCCCGAACAGCCGCACCATTACCGGCACGAAGAACGGAAGGAACAGCAATGCGTACAGGGCCAGACCCGAGAGCACCACGGTGGCAATCTGCATCATCGACAGCACCCCTGAAGGATACATCGAGGCGAATGTACCGCCCAGGATAACAACGGCTGACAGAATTACCGTTCCCATATTCCGCATGGCATGCAGAATGGCTTCACGCACATCCCATGTTTTATTCTCATTGAACCGGGCCATCAGGAAGATACTATAATCTACCCCGAGGGCAATCAGCATGACGAAGCTGAAGAACGGAGTCGTCCAGGTGATCCCGGAATAGTTCAGCAGATGGACGAAGATCGCCTCCGTTACGCCCAGTGCTGTAAAGTAGGTAATCAGCAGGGAGATAATCAGATACAGCGGCATAATGATTGACCGGAGCAGCAGCACCAATATGATGAAAATACCGCCCAGCATCAGAATCACCGTCCGCGTGTAATCCTCATTAGAGATTTTCTGCAAATCGCTGTAGGTGCTGGTCACGCCGCTCATGGCTGTCTCCGCATTCTCCAGCTTCGTACCGGCCACGGCGCGGTCCACCGCCGCCTGGATATCCCCGACACTGTCAATGGCTTCAGCACTGTATGGATTCTCAGCGAATACAACATCCAGTGTCATGACCTTCCGGTCTCCGGACAGATAGGTATCAAATACCTGCTGAATGCCGTCAGCTTCAAGCGCCTCTGCCGGTACGAAGAACCCGCTCAGCTCGTCATCCTTGGCATCCTGAATCTGCTTAAGGTAATCCTGTGCGGAACTCAGGCCGCCTGTGATTTGTCCCAGGCCATCCGCACTTTGTGTAAGACCATCTGTCAGCTGGCCGAGCTGGCCTGTAAGCTCACCGAAACCGTCCGCGAGCTGCTGCTGTCCGCCCTGCAGCTGATCCAGCCCGCTGGTGATGGACGGAAGCTTGCCGACAATCTGCCCCTGTCCGTCTGCCGCCTGATTCAGGCCGGATTGCAGCTGGCCGATACCGGCCACCAGCTGATCCAGCCCCTTCGCCAGCGCGGATTGGCCTGCTGCCGCTTTGGCATAACCGGCATTGGCTTCGCTCAGGCCCGCTGCCGCACCTTTGAGCTGGGCCGATATCTGGCCCAGCCCTCCGGCCAGCCCTGCAGCTCCAGCGCCGCTCTGCGTCACTGTACCTTTGATCGTCTGGTAATTGATATCCTGCAGCAGCTCCGGATGTGCAGTCTCAAGTCCTGCGAAGGAGCCTTCCAGACCTGTCAGAGCATCTGCAACACCCTGAAGCTGTGTCTGCAGGCCGGCAAGCCCTCCATCCAGCGCCGTCAGGCCGCTGCCGATCTTCTTGTAGCCTTCGAGCAGCGCCGTATTGGCCGCTGCCAGCTGTTTCGCGCTTGCCGCCGCCTGCGAGAGGCCGGCCTTAATCTCTCCGGCTCCGGCTGATCCGCTGCGGATGCCGTTCTCAATACGCGACAGGCCGTCACCCAGCGCAACGATGCCTTCCTTGAGCTCAGCTGTACCTTCCGTCAGCTTGGCGCTCCCGGATGCGGCCTCTGTAAGTTTCGGCCCATTCTCTTTCAGCTGCTCGCTTGCTTCTGCAAGCCCGCTCTGAATTTTGCTTAAGCCTTCATTGCTCTGATCCAGCCCGTCGGCGAGCGTAGCGACCTGAGTAGGGATCAGGAAGTCATTAATTTGCTCCCCGGTCGGACGGGACATGCTGCGCACAGCCTGGACTCCGTCCACCTTTTCCAGCTCACGGCTGATTTTCTCGGCCAGGCCCATATATTCAGCCGTATCCATCCTGTCATCATTCTTAATGACAATCTTGCCCGGCATCGACTCACCCGGACCGAAGCTCTCCGAGATAATGTTGAAGCCTTTGACCGACGCGTAATCCGAGCCGATTTCATCCATGCTGTTGAAGCTCAGCTTCCCGCTGTATGTAAGCAGGAACGGTACAACGATGACTGCCACAATCAGCAGCGCAGCCCAGGGTCTCTTCAGGGAGAAGGAGCCTGCCGCCCCCCAAATCCGGCTCTCGCTGTGCTCCAGCTTGCCGCGTGACGGCCAGAACAGCTTTTGGCCCAGCACCGCCATGAAGAACGGTACAATCGTCACGAGCGCCAGCAGCATCACGGCAATCCCGACAGCCACCGCGACGGCTGAACGGTATAGCATGAATTTGGACAGGCCGATCGCCAGGAATCCGACGAACACCGCCAGCCCTGAATAGAATACGGTACCGCCCGCTTTACGGTAAGTTGAGATAATAGCACTTTGTGTATCCTCGGAATGGGCAAGCTCTTCCTTGAACCGGCTGATCAGCAGGATGCAGTAATCCGTCCCGATCCCGAACATAACTGCGACCATGAATATCTGTGTGAACGTGGACAGGGGAAAATCAAACCGGTCCACCAGAAAAGCCACAACCGACTGTGACACAATATAACTCAGCCCCACGGTAAGCAGCGGCACAAACGGCGCTACGAATGAGCGGAACACAACGAACAGAATGAGCAGAATAAAGACAACTGTAATGTATTCCGACTTCTTCAGCCCGGCTTCCGAGCTGGCAATCGTATCTTCTGTAATCAGCCCTTCACTGGTCATATAATGATCAGCAGTGACGTCACCCAGCAATGCCCCGGCCTTGGCCGGCAGCTCTTTAACCTCTTCCTCTCCGCCCTGCACCGACAAAGCAACCATGATCGTATTGCCGTCTTTGGCAATAAGGGTATCCTTAAGTTCAGGCTGTGTAAAAGGATCGGTAATCGCACTGAGATTCAGGGAATCCTTATTCGCGGCCAGCTTCTCAACGCCTTGCTTAATACTCTCGGTGTCCGCAGCCTGCAGGCCCTCCGGCTTGTTGAACACAAGCGCAACCTGATGTACCGTTTCCCCGCCTTTGGCTTCTGCCACTTCCTTCATGATCTCGGCGGCCTTTGACGAAGTGTATCCTGCCGGGACCGAGATCTGCCCCTTCTCCCGTACCAGATCGGACATAGCCGGGGCGGTCAGGAATAACACTACTGCCACCGCCAGCCATATAGCGATAATTGCCCATCTTGCTTTTAAAATGGTTCTCAATTGTTTCTACCTCCTGGTTCCTGCATCAGAAATGCCAGCTTCTCAAACATCGTAATGAACCGCTCGATATCGTGATCCTCGAAGTGGAACAAGTAGGGGGAGATAACCTCCTGCATCTGCTTCTCGGAAGTGCTGTAGACACTTTTGCCATGCTCCGTCATCGTCAGATACACCTGCCGGCGGTCATTCTCATCACGGGTCCGCTCAATCATTCCAGCTTCGTCCAGCCGGTTGATAATAGCCGTAATTGAGCTCTTGCCCACCGCCACTGCCTCAGCCAAATAGGTGGAGGTACACTTCTCCTGTCCGGCAATCAGCCGGAGAATCAGGAACTGGTCATTCGTCAGCCCTTCGCCAAAAATATCCCTGAGTCTGGCATTAATCTGCCTGGTCACAACCATATAAGCGTCCACGTAACGGTTGATCCATTCCTCTGCATCCTTTTTCATGCGGGTTCCTCCTTTACGAAATAATAGTTCACGTGTAGAACAGTTTCACAATAAAACTATATTGTCCTATTCTTAAAAAGTCAACCGCTGATCATGAATTTTACATTCCAGCGTAAAAACAGCCACCCTGCACCGTAAAGTGCTGAATGGCTGATCTCTTCCCATATAATCTGTCAGTAATTTTCTGTTACGTTGAGGCCAGCCTTCCGGTTTACTCCTCGTCCTCGGTCTCTTCAACCTCGTACACACAGCGGAACATTTCGATTCCGGCTGCGTTCTCGCCCAGGCTGTATACCATAAATCCAAGGCTGCGGTAGAAATCCGCGGCAATCTCATCTTCGGTCTCCGCCACCAGATAACGCGGCTGACGGGTCGTCACCAGCTCCAGAATCATCCCCCGCGCATAGCCCTTGCCCCGGTTCTCCGGCAGCACTGCAATATGGCGGATATCCAGCGATCCGTCCTCAGTCTCTTCAAAGCCGGTGAGGCCGAGCAGCAGCCCTTCCTCCTCCCAGCCGCATAGCTGCAGTGCCGCTTGCTCCCGGTATTCTGCCGAAGTGCGCTCCAGCGCATCCGGATCATCTATAACCGCATAAGCCAGCAGTTCGTTCACCTCAGGGGTTCCGACAAGCGGCTTCAAATCAATCAACATTATTTGACCTCCTAAAAGTTTGTTTAGCACTTCCCACCATAAAGCGGCTTCCTGCAAGCCTGCTTCGAAAGCACATGCTTAAGTGGGGAATGTTCTCCTGTTGCCGGTGAGACCAAAGGTTCAGAGCAGCCTCCGCCTATCCCCGCACCAGCCGCAGCAGTGCATATCCCGCCCATACCCCCAGCAGGTTAAGCAGCAGATCATCAATATCCAGGCTGCCCGCCCGCAGCAGCATTTGCATCAGCTCAAGCACTATTATACATAGAACGGATACTAGCGTTAACCGCAGCAATGAGCGGTAAGCGGTGCTAACCAGAGGCAGCAGGATGCCAAAAGGCACAAACACGGCAACATTACCCAGCAGGTTAACCAGCCGCCCCGAGTAAGACACTCCGTTACTCATATCAAAATACAGACGCATGGTGCGCAGCGGCTCCAGATTGTAGCGCAGCGGCCCCTCTGTCTGAAGCGTCCGTCCAAAGCCGAGAAACATCCAGTAGATCAGCACTGCACTGTATATGAGTAGCAGCAGCCAGGCCAGTATCCGCCGCCCCGGGGGCAGCTTCTGTCTATTTGCCGCCGGTTTTCCTTTCCGGCGGTGTTTACGCGTGTTAGAGATTGCTCTCACCTTCAATGATTTCAATGGTGCCGTCATTCTTGCCGATCACTGCCATATCGGCAATGCCGATGAACAGCCCGTGCTCCACGACTCCCGGAATACGCTGGAGGGCAAGCGCCAGATCAGCAGCCGAGTCAATAGCCTCGAAGCGGCAGTCGGCAATATAGTTGCCGTTATCCGTCTTATACAGCTCACCGCCGCTGCGGCGCAGCTCCGGCTTACAGCCAAGCTTGGCCAGGTCAGCGACAGTCCACTCCCAGGCAAACGGCACGATCTCAACCGGCAAAGGGAATTTGCCAAGTGTGGTCACGGCCTTGCTCTCATCTGCGACCACAATCATACGGGTGCTGCCCATCGCAACAATCTTCTCGCGGAGAAGCGCGCCGCCGCCCCCTTTGATCAGCTGCAGTGCACCATCAAGCTCATCCGCACCGTCAATGGTCAGATCCAGAGAATCCACCTCGCCAAAGGCAACCAGCGGAATTCCCAGCTCACGGGCCTGATCCTCCGAAGCCTGCGAGGTAGCCACTGCCGTGATCTTCAACCCTTCACTAACACGTTCACCCAGCTTGCGGATGGCCCAGTAAGCCGTAGAACCTGTACCCAGTCCTACCTTCATTCCGTCCTGTACGTACTCGACGGCTTTCTCTGCTGCCAGCTGCTTAACATTGATACTCATTTTATTACCCCCATGTTATCCGTTATAATGAACCAAGTACAATAATGCACACCAGGAGGATTCCGGATGAGAACCGAAAATCAGATTCAATCCAAAATCAACGAATTGACGCTTCAGCGCAGATCTCTGGAGTCGCGTCTGGCACCCTTGTCTGCCGAAGATCCGCAGCGGGCAGCGCTGAATGCCCAGCTGACCCGGCTGGAAGATATGATGATGATGCTCGAATGGGTACTGAACGCACCCACGGGTAAATATCACGCCTAACGGGTAGTTAAGGACAATATGTAAGCCCGAACAGATCAGCAGGCAGGCCTACACTGTCAGCTCAGCTATAATCTTTGAGCATGGCCTCATATAGTATGGCATTGTCATGTTCAAAGCAGATAAATTCAATCCGCTGCAGCGGGAGCTCCGCTGATGTCCGTTCACGCACATAAGTCACGACTGAATCCAGCGCCGTCTTGCAGGCCAGCTCTTTGGGGAAGTTATAGATTCCTGTACTGATGTTCGGAAAGGCGACACTCCGTGCCCCGTAAGAGCATGCCAGACTGAGGCTGCTGCTGTAACATTGGGATAAAATAGCCGTCTCGCCTGCAGCGCCCCCTTTCCAAATCGGTCCTACGGTATGAATGACTCCCCGGAACGGGAGAAGACCTGCTGTGGTTACCGCGGCTTGTCCCGGGAGTATCCCGCCTTGCTTCTGCCGGATTACAACGCATTCTTCTGCAATCCGGGGGCCGCCTGCCCGGTGAATCGCACCGTCCACTCCCCCGCCCCCGTAGAGGCCTGAGTTGGATGCGTTCACAATCATCTCACCCTGCCAGGCGGTAATATCGCCTTCACTTACTGAAATCACTACATTGTTAACTGTGATTTGCATGTTCGGCCTCCTGTTTCGCCGCAGTCTCCAGCGCTTTAATCAATTCCTTCTCCCCCCTGCGGACAGCCTTGCCCGGAAAAGATAAATGTTCAAACCGGACTCCCTGCATCGCGGCCTGGCGGAGATTGCTGAGCATATAATTCTGCGCGTCGGACAACACCATCTCGCCCCGTCCGGCAGCAACCCTGCACAGCGCATGCGTGATGAAGGACTCTCTGTCCGCCCCGTCAAACAGCGTGAATTGAAACAAAGGGACTGCTTCCGGCAACTCCTCATTCGGAGAGAAAGTCTGATGATATACAGAATACATCAAATGGCCGGTATAGGCTCTGGATGAATCATTCTCCCGTTCAGCAAGCATTCTGCTGTTCTGAAAGGCAATAATTCCGGCGGCGAACAGCAGAAACAGCACCACACTTCCAATCAAAGTAAATATTCCCTTCACCGCCAATCGCATGAAATGGACAATACCGTTTCTATATTATCATGTAGAGAAGTCTGCCGTGAATGGCCCGGAGGCAAGAAATGTTTATTTAAGCGTTTCATCTATAAAGTTATTTTGAGATATTCAAATTAACAGTTGAAACTTCCCGTGGCATGTCTCATAATGAAGTGGAGCAAACTGATTTGTCAATCCATACGAAATCAAGGGAGGATACCTGGAAATGAAATTTTTCTTGGATACCGGAAATATTGAGGAAATCAAACGTATTACCCGCCTCGGATTAGTGGATGGCGTAACGACGAACCCGTCGCTGATCGCCAAGGAAGGCAGATTGTTTAAAGATGTTATCCAAGAGATCGTGGCGATTGTACCCGGTCCGGTCAGCGCCGAAGTTATCGGTCTCACAGCGGAAGAAATGCTTAAGGAAGCTTACGAAATCGCTGAATGGGCTCCGAACGTCGTAATCAAGCTGCCAATGACTGAAGATGGTCTTGAAGCTTGTTATGAACTGACCAAGAAAGGCATCAAAACTAACGTTACGCTCGTATTCTCCGCTGCTCAAGGCCTCATGGCAGCCAAAGCGGGAGCTACTTATATCAGCCCGTTCGTCGGACGTCTGGACGATATCGGTGTTGACGGCATGAAGCTGATCAAGGATCTGAAGACCATTCTCACTAACTATGGCCTGAAATCCGAAATCATTGCAGCCAGCATCCGCAATATCGCCCACGTAGAGCAAGCAGCTATTGCCGGCGCTCATATTGCTACCATCCCGGGTTCACTCTTGCCTTCCCTCTGGAAGCACCCGCTGACAGACAACGGTATTGAGCGTTTCCTGAAGGATTGGGAGAAAGTGCCGCAAGTTTAAAATCATAAAGGTTTATTAGTTTAAGCCCCCTTCCGCGAAACGCGGAGCGGGGCTTTTTGTTATTTGGCGTCCCGCAAATGCCTTGACCAATTTGCTTGTTGTAATTATAATTGTCATAACAACTAATTTTTCGAAGGAGCATTTTTTTATGCCGCATTCTTCTCCGCAGCAATTTCTCGGTTTCCTGCTGGGCTCCACCCACCGCAGGATTACCACCGGCTTTGCCAGGGCTCTGAAGCCTTATGATATTACTCCCGAGCAATGGTCGGTCCTGCTCATGATCTGTGACCGCAGCGGGATCAGCCAGAAGGAGGTAGCCGCTGCTGCCGCCAAGGACCAGCCGACCACTGCACGGATCGTTGAGCTCCTGCTCAAGAAAGGATTCATCAGCAAGTCCATGAATCCCGGTGACCGCAGGGCTTTTCAGCTCTACGCCACAGAAGAAGGGCAGTCGCTAATCGGAAATACGCTCGGGCTGGAGCAGCAGACCATTAATACTGCTGTGGCCGGGCTGAATCCGCAGCAGCTTGAAGAGCTCCGCAGCATGCTGGAGCTGATCTACCACAACACTAACCATCAAGAATAGGAGCACACACCTTTGAGCAATTCAACAGAACGTCTATGGACCAAGTCCTTCATTACTCTCACCCTATGCAATCTGCTGCTGTTCACCGGCCTGCAGATGACCTTATCCACCCTTCCGGCGTATGCGGAAGGCACACTGCATGCAACTTCCGTGCAGGTCAGCCTCGTAACCAGCCTGTTCGCACTCAGCGCTATCGCTTCCCGTCTATTCTCGGCCAAAGCCATGGAGAAGGGCGGCCGTAATCTGCTGATCTTCCTCGGACTGTCCGTTTCACTCGCGGCCGTAGCCGGCTATTACTTTGCAGGCAGTATCGCTGCCCTGCTGCTGCTCCGGATGTTATTCGGCGTTGGCTTCGGAATGGCCAGTACTGCCTTTCCGACTATGGCATCCGACGTAATTCCTGTCCGCCGGATGGGTGAAGGCATGGGCTATTTCGGGCTGTCCACCAGTCTGGCAATGTCCGCCGGTCCGCTGATCGGGCTCAGCCTGCTGCAGGGACCCGGCTTTGGCTCCCTGCTCCTCGGCGCAGGAGCTGCGCTGGCCATTATCTTCCCGCTGGGCTACCGCCTGGCCAAGACCTTGCCCCCGCAGCACAAAGAGCCCGCAGGAGTACCCGTTGCTGCCTCCGGGGGCGGGGCGTACCGCAGGCTGTTTCTTCCCTGCCTGCTTAACTTCCTGTTATCCATCTCCTATGGCGGACTGATTGGCTTCCTGGCGCTCTTCGGAGCTGAAAAGAGCCTGCCCCACGTAGCCTACTTCTTCCTGTTCAATGCCGTGTCGATTGTGATTATCCGTCCGCTGTCCGGCAAGATTTATGACCGCTTTGGCCCGGCAGCACTGCTTATCCCGGGAAGCCTGTTTATCGCCGGCGGTTTGCTGCTGCTCTCTTTTGCAACAACGACAGCTGCCCTGTTCCCAGCCGCCCTATGTTACGGCTTCGGCTTCGGGTCGATGCAGCCTGCACTCCAGACCTGGATGATCCAATCCGTAGAACCGCGCCAGCGCGGGCTGGCTAACGGCATGTTCTTTAACTCCCTTGATCTCGGAGTCGCCATCGGCACCTTGCTGCTTGGTGCAATTGCCTTATATACAAGCTATACGGTTATGTACAGATATTCTATAATCGCACCTGTCCTGCTGCTCGTAATCTACCTCTTCGTCTATGCATCACAGCGCAGCAGAAGACGCCACTCCCCTGCACAGGAAGTGATCAGCCACACGTAACCCACGCTATAGTTCAAATACCTTCCAATGCCCCCATGACATCAGCAGCAGCGAACCAGCGGCGGTCCAAGTGCCACTCCGGTGAATCCAATGCTGCTGTACAGGGCGGCACTCATCGTTCACAACACCTTTTATTGTGGTTTTTTCTGGAGTCTGATATTCGCCAGCGTCAAAAAAACCGCCCGGCGTTTACACGCGTAGACGGTTCTGCAGACAATCCATTGCTCTCAGTCCTGTAAAGCTCCTGCCGATACAGTCTCGCGCACCGCAGCCGGAAGGAACGGATTAGGCTGACCCAGGCTGTAGATATGAAGCAGATGCATCGCCCGGGTACAGGCGGTATAGAAAAGCTTGCGTTCATGCTCACGGCCATATTTCTCTGCGGAGCCATCGTAGATAATTACGGCATCGAACTCCACGCCTTTAGCCAGATAGGCGGGCAGCACCAGAGTGCCCTTTTGAAAATTAGGCGTTTCCTTGGTAACCAGCCTAACCGGCAGCCTGCTCTGCAGTTCATTATGCACCCGTGCACTTTCTTCCGCTGTTTTGCAGATAACAGCTACATAATGATAGCCCTGTGCATGCAGACTCAGCACATCCTGCTCCACCGAGGCCAGCAGGTCGTCTTCACTGTCCACGACTGTCAGCAAAGGCTCCTCGCCGCGCCGGTTAAACGGTACGATTTTCTCCCCTCCGGGAATCATCGCCCGTGTAAACTCGACAATCTCATAGGTAGAGCGGTAGCTGCGGGTCAATGAGATCACTTCCGTGTTCTCTTCGCCATAGATGCTGACCAGCCCGGCCAAATCCCCAAGCACCTCACCTTGCGCATAGATTGCCTGGTTGAGATCGCCCAGCACAGTCATTTTGGCCCGCGGAAAGAGCCGGCGCATGAATTCCAGCTGGAACGGCGAATAATCCTGCACTTCATCGACGATCACATGACGGATCAGTGTATTGGTGCGGAAGCCCTGACTGAGCTCCTTCAAATACAGAAATGGTGTCGCGTCTTCGTAGGCCAGTTCGTTCCCGGCAATGGTAGCCAGCGTGAAGCTGCAGATGTCATCCCATACATCAGGCAGAACCTGGCTGCTGTTCAGGCTGTCCATTAACTCCCGGTCGGTAAACAGCCGGCTGTACAGCCCCTTCACATCAACGAACCGTCCGCGTTTGGTCCAGCCGCGCAGCGGCTTGAGGCGCTGGCTGACGATATAACGGGCGAGCATGATTTTCTCCGTTTCAAAATCATCAAAGCTATCATTATGCCCTCCGCCCTTGCGGCGCATCATATTATAAGCACGCTGATAGTCGCTGTTGTCCATAAGCTCAATCTGGTCATCGACCCATGATGCACTGCGTTCCTCAATGCTAAATGCTGCTATTCTTTTGAGCAGCCAGCCGGTCATCAGTTCGATCCGGTTAGCCAGCTTGATACCCGGGTCATAGCTATAGAACTGGCGCTCCATCTCTTCCTTGCCGACAACCGCACGCCCCTGGAACATCAGCGGCTTGAACATCATGCCTTCGTGCTCCAGCAGGTTTACATACCGCCGGATGACATCCAGGAACGATACGGAGGATTTATAGGTGATCCCTGCTCTGCGTATGGAGGCTTCCGGCCCATCCGGCGCGTTCAGCAGGCTCTCCGTCTGATTGAACACATCCTCCAGCTGAAACTCTTGTCCGAGCCGGTGCTCCAGATACATCTGGAAGGTGGTCTGCTGCATATTCTCTTCACCGAGTTCAGGCAGAACGGTTGATACATAGCTGTTAAACAGCGGGTTCGGTGAAAAGAGCAGCATCTGGTCTGCCTGCAATACCTCGCGGTATTTGTAGAGCAGGTAAGCTACCCGCTGCAGCGCCGCTGAGGTCTTGCCGCTTCCGGCCGCACCCTGCACAACCAGCATCCGGCTTCTGTCGTTGCGGATCACCGCATTCTGCTCCTTCTGGATGGTCGCAACAATGCTCTTCATCCGGTCATCGGCGCTGTGGCTCAGCACCTGCTGAAGCAGCTCATCGCCGATCGTTACGCCGGTATCGAACATCACTTCGATCTCTCCATTATCGATTACAAACTGGCGTTTGAGCTCCATGTTCCCCGTAATTAGTCCGCCCGGCGTGTCATAGGACGCCGGACCCGGCGCACCGTCATAATACAGGCTCGATATCGGGGCCCGCCAGTCGTAGATCAGGAAGGTTCCGTTATCCTCCATCAGTGAACCGATGCCCAGATAGATTTTATCTGCCGCAGCATCAGCTGATTCCGAGAAATCAATCCGGCCAAAGTAGGGGGATACGACCAGCTTTTTATATTTTTTGAGTGCTTTACTGGACTGCAGATGATGGCGTTCGCGTTCGTTCAGGATCTGCGCCTGCTGCCGCAGGCTTGTTGAGGTCTCGCCCAGATCGTCAGGACTGCTGAAGTTCACGGTAACTTCTTCCCAGAAGTCCTTACGCATATCCACGACATCCGTACGGTGGAGTCCAAGCTCCTCCGACAGCAGCCGGATGTGGGTAGATAACTGCCTGGTAATTCCGGTTACCCGCTCCTGCTCCTCTTGCCACTCGTGATCATGTTTATCCAATGCATTTCATCCCCTTCAGAAGGTTGACATTCATAATTCTACATGTTATAATTAAATTGAATAACTATGTTTTTTTGAATTAGGCTTTATTTGATATCTTTTTATATTACCAACTCTTTAGCGCTTTTACAAGTTTCCGGCACAATTTATTTCTAAGATAAGAATTGCTTCACGCAATACATAACCCTATGATGTATATATTCATCCGGTCCCTCTGGGACCGGATTTTTTTGTTCTTTATATTTTTCCCGTCATATCGGCAGTGTCCTTCTCGTCCGTGTTCATCCGGTTAATCTGATCAGCCACCCTATCCAGACGATCCAGCTGATAGCCGTAATCATATATTGCCGCTGCCACCACGGACAACCGCAGCTGCCCGGATTTCTCAGGATCATATCCGTGGATGGCCGCCTCCAGAAATCGGTCGTTGTCCTCTGCCAGAAGTTCAGAATCATTCGCACCCGGCTTCAGCTTATCCTCGAATTTCAGCAGGATGTACTCATGATATTTAATCAGCTGCTCCAGATGCCGGTCAAACAGCTCATCGGTACGTTCTGTCCGCTCGGCCTGGAAGTAATGCCGGTCTATAGCCTCCAGCACCTGAAACCCCTTCTGCAGAGAATTGAGCAGATTCTTATACACCACCATCTGCCTTGTCTGACTGTATTTCGCCCTTCTTAGCTGCTTCTGCTCCTCTTCGAACAATGCATACTTGTCAGCCAATGCCTTAATGGAACCCTCCAGAGCGTTCTTCTCATCCCGGAATACACTTTCCTTCATTTCATGCGATACCGCAGTCCTTAGCAGCAGCGACAGGCTGGTGAACACATTCTCAATCTGCTGGATGTACTGCTTGCGCGGCTTCGGCGGAAAGACAGCGATATTAATAATGAATGCCGACAGAATACCGGTCAGCGTCAGCAGAAAACGGGTGAGCGCAAATTGCCACTGCCCGGAAGCCTCCATTACGGAGATTACGGTAACCAGCGTCAGGCCGATTGTATCAGCGCGGTTCATTTTCATGCTGATCATAATCACCAGAATACATACCAGCCCGACCGCAATCGGTTCATTGGACAGCAGCATTCCGCCCAGCAGTGCTATCACAGCTCCCATGGTGCTGGTCTGAATCTGATCGAGGAAATACCTCCATGATCTGTATATGGATGGCTGCATGGCAAAAATAGCCGCTATAGCCGCACCGACAGGGGAGGCGAAATTAAATAGAACGGACAGATAAAGTGCGAGCGTGACTGCCATTCCTGTTTTGAGTATGCGGGCACCAAAAGCCAAATCCATCCCTCCTAAAGAGCTTGATCTATTTCAATATAGATGCTGTGAATAAAAATTTATGTATATCCTGAAGGTATTCGGTAAATCTCTAATAATTGCACACACATTATTACCCATGAAGCACGCTGGCGAATTTTAGTATGGCTTAAGCCGGGTTTAAGGATTCTTTCAGCTTTCGGGGAATACTGGGTACATGTCAGCCAACATACAACTCAGAAGAGGTGAATCATGAACAACCCTATCCAAAGAATTACTGCATTCACTGCAGCCGTAATGCTCACTATGGCACCGGCTGCCGCTTTTGCGGAGAATCCGTCTGCCGGCACAGCCACTTCCGCACCGGATTCCATACACGCCGGCAGGGAGCATGGGCATCCTCACGGCGGGAACAAGAACTTCCGGGCCGGAGGCCATTTCATCATCAATGAAACGGCTAAGCTGCTTGAGATGGACCGTTCAGAGCTCATTGACAGCCTGAAGGCAGGCAAGACACTCTCTGCCCTCGCCCAGGAGAAAAAGGGCTGGAGCGAAGATCAGTACATCCAGAAGCTGAGTGAAGCCGCCAGCCTCAAGGTCGACGAGTCGGTCAAGGACGGCCGGATTACGAAAGAGGACGCCGACAAGCTGAAGGCCGGGCTGCCCGTAATGATCAAGCTGAGCCTTAGCCGTGCGGCTCAGTTTCATCAGGCCAAGCCTTCACAGCAGCCTGCTGCGCCGAAGACACGCTAAAGCACCAGTCAATGATGCGGATGCCCTGCAGATTATTTGCGGGCATCCTTTTTGCGTTGCGGGCCTCCCCCTTTGCGCTCCCTGGAGTTCCGGTAAGCCTCGAAGCAGGCGGCAGACAGCATGAGCCATGCGCCGCTGGCTGCGTAGCCGCCGATCACATCACTGGGATAATGCACGCCCAGATAAATCCGGCTCCAGCCGATCCCGCCGGTCATCAGCACGGTGAACAGAATCAGGATGAACCGCTCACGTCTGTTGTGCATATGCCTCCAGAGAAGATAGGCAATCACTCCGTATAAAGAGAAGGCAGCCATAGAATGTCCGCTCGGAAAGCTGTACCCGGCCTGTTCAATGAGTCTGTGTATACTGGGACGTTCGCGGTGGAACCACAGCTTCAGCAGTGTATTCAGCAATTGCGAGCCTAAGCCTACCCACAGAAACAAAGCCAGCTCCATCCGGTGCTTCAAGGCGAAGAATAATATAGTCATAGTCAGCAGCGAAATCCCGATAGCCAGCCTCGAGGAGCCGACGAGCGATAAGCTTTTGGCCAGCGCAGTGAGCGGCGGCGATTCCACAGATTGCACGATATGTATAACGGCACGGTCAAAGCCTGCAGCTCCGCCCTGCTTCACCAATACAGCGATCAGGATAAATCCCAGCAAAAACCATATAAAACGGCGAAATCCGCCGGACCAGTAATGATAATAAAGCATAACTACCCCCTTGTCTATTTCCGCGCCTGATGACAGATTTCCTGGAAGAGTCTCTCCCGTGTTATAATTGCCTAAGAAGTTAATTCATACTAAAGATGGAGTGCTGCCAAAGTGGAAAGTCTAAAATTACAGGAACGATTGTTGAACCAGTGTATCTCAACAAAAGTGCCCGTGACCATTTTTACAACTAACGGAGTCAAAATGCAGGGACTCGTAACCTCTTATGACGCTTATACTATCACCTTGCAGGGTCAAGGTGACGGCAGACAGAACGTACTCTTCAAATCGGCAGTCTCCACGGTAGTGCCGCTGAAGCCCGTCTCACTCAAATAAGCAGTCCCGCCCGGCGCATCTCTGGGCCTAACACCTACAAATTAACCGTCCCGAATTCAAAAGGAACACCGGAGCAAGCCATTCCGGTGTTCCTTTTGCCATTGTTGCCTGGCAGGACAAGCATTACACTTTGCAGTTAGTAACCGGTCCGAAATAATTATCCGGCAAATACTGCAGGCATTACACAGACCGGCTTGGACAATTCCGCCGTATTTCCTGTGAAGGTTAACCGCCCGCCGGCAGCATCCAGTGAGAAGACCACCAGATTATTGCCGTCCCGGTTGGCTACAATCAGATAGGCTCCGTCCGGCGTGACCGTGAAGTGGCGCGGATGCCCCCCTCTTGTGGATACATGCTCCACCAATGTAAGCTCAGCCGATGCCGGATTTACAGCGTAGACCACAATACTGTCGTGGCCGCGGTTAGAGCCGTACAGATATCTGCCATCCTTGGAAAATGCAATTTCGGCACAGCTGTTATTCTCTGACGGGTAACCTTCCGGAAGTGTCGATACCGTAAATGCCGTCTGCAGAGTCCCTGCATCAGCATCATATAGGAAGGAAGTTACGGTGGAATCCAGCTCATTGATCACATAAGCGGATTTGCCATCCGGATGGAACACGAAATGGCGTGGTCCCGCTCCTTCATGCAGTACAGTATCTCCAAGCGCTTCAAGCTTCTTCGCTTCTTTGTTAATCCGGTAGGTCCGGATCAGATCCAGCCCCAGATCAGATACAAACAGGAAGCGCTCATCCGGACTGAAGATGGCCGAATGCGGATGCGGCCGGTCGTGGCCCGGAAGATCACTATGTCCGGTATGTACTGCAATATCCGTCAGGGCTTCGGGTATCCCGTCTGCATCCAGAGTAAGCAGTCCTACCGTTCCCCCGTGATAGCTGCATACTACAATATGTTCGCTTTCAGCATCTCTATTGATATTACAGGTCGTGGTTTGACCCGTGCCTGCGGCAGGCATCGTCGGAGTCCGCTTCAATTCAGTCAGCTTGCCGGTCTTCGGCTCAATCGCGAAGGTTACAATCTCTCCCTCTTTGCCGCCCTCCCCACTTGGCTTCTCGCCAATCGCATACAGCTTCAGCCCGGAAGGGTCCACATTTACGAACGTCGGGTTCGTTATGCCATCAGCTGTATCCAGCCTCTCAAGTGTACCTCCGGCTTCACCGTCAAAAGCAAACACCTGAACTCCGCTCTCCTCAGCCGTTGCATAAGAGCCGGTAAACAACAGCAGCTTCGTATTCTCATTCATCTGGGTAATCCTCCTCCAACTTGTGGTTATGGATGCATATCAGCCATCTATATAATTTACAGTTTTTCGTGAGGTATGACAAATGCAACGGAAAAAATGACAAAAAACATTTCAAAAATAAGACTTCTCAAAGCAAAAAGAGTATGCTATAATGAAAGCGCTAACATCAATGTTAATTATGTATAAAGGGGGAACACGAATGAGCAGCCTGCTGGAAGCCAGAAATGTATATGAGGACTTCGAGGTGGAGACAGACATTCTGTTCTTTAAGGTCGGGGACCATGACCTTGTCATTTTTCACGGCAGAAACTACAACATTAAAAAGAGAATGACTGCCGAGCAACTGAACCGCTTATTGTCGAGTAACAGCTATTATCATGTGTACGGGGGCTGCTACGTTAACCTGAACAAGATCAGCTCCATCGAAGATGACTGTATCTATTTCGGTGAAATGGGCTTGTATGCGAAATCTGTACGCGTTCCCAGACGCAAACAGGAAAGCATCCGCCATCTGCTGAGAGGGCTTAGCTCCTGAGGCGGATACATATCCGCTGCCTGCTAATCCGTAGAATACAGCACAGAATTATTTTTACGCATTCAATGTCTCTCTCATCTGGCCGGAGCGCGCATGGGGAAACCTATTGCTGCTCCGGCTTTTTCCTGTTTCTTAATGGAATATTAAAAAGTTATTATGCTTTTTTATACTTTCTTAAGGTTTGGAATTCTGTTTTCTGGTAAAGTTGTAGAAAGACAGGCACCACCTATATTGAAGGGAGTCATTAATTATAATGGACAAAAAAGATTTCAACGAAAATGGACAGCTTGAAAACGGCGGAACGCCGCCGGAAGAGAACGACACTTCTGTAGTTACCCCGGAAGATGGAATTGAACGTGCGGAGGCCGTATCTGAACCTCAGGCTGAAGTAATTATTCCGGCAGAACCTGTACAAGCTGCAACAGAAAGCTCCAGCAGCGTGCACTCTCCGAAAATTGAAGAAAGCGTTCCCGTGATGAACAAGGTAGGCGACGGTACTCCTCCTTCGAAGCCGGCAGCACCTGCAGGCGGCAAAGGCTGGATGATCGCCTCCATCATATTGGCAGCGGCATTAATTGTAGTCCTGATTGTGCAGCCTTTCAAGAAAGACGACAGCAAGATCGCTGTTGCTACCGTTAACGGAACGGATATCACGAAAGCACAGCTTTACGATAAATTGGTTGAAGCAGGCGGCGAATCCACGCTGCAGAACCTGATTACTACCACTCTCGTGGATCAGGAAGCGAAGAAAGCCAACATTACCGTAACCGATGAAGACATTAACCAGGAGATCGCAGATCTGACCACCCAGTTCGGCGGTGAGGAAGCCCTGAATTCTGCTCTGCAGCAGAGCTCCATGACTCTGGATGACCTGAAGAAGCAAATGCCTTTGCAGGTTGAGATCCGCAAGCTGGTTGAACCGAAGGTTACCATTACGGATGAGGACATCTCCAAATACTACGATGAGAACAAAGCTACCTTCAATCAGGAAGAAGAAGTTCGCGCTTCCCACATCCTCGTTGAAACCAAAGAAGAAGCTGATGCCATCGTCAAACAGCTGAAAGACGGAGCAGACTTCGCCATACTCGCTAAAGAGAAATCTGCAGATACCGGTTCCAAAGACAAAGGCGGAGACCTCGACTTCTTCAAACGTGCCGATATGGTTGCTGAATTCTCCGATGCGGCCTTCAACATGAAGGTTGGTGAAACCAGCGGTGCTGTGAAGACCGATTACGGTTACCACATTATCAAGGTTACTGACCGTAAAGAAGCACATGAATACACGCTTGCTGAGAAAAAAGAGGAAATCACCAAGACTCTGAAAGCGCAAAAAGTCTCGGAAATGTCTTCTACCTGGCTGGCTGATTTGACCAAGAATGCCACCATCACCAATACTTTGACCGATACTCCTGATGCATCCGCTACTCCGGCAGCATCTGCCGCACCAGATGCCAGTGCAGACCCTGCTGCTGCTGCAACAGAAGCTCCAGCCAAGTAATCTATTCATTCCTGCATAATACACACATACCTAAAGAGGACAGGCGGATTCCCGCCTGTCCTCTTTGCTTGTCCGGCCTTAGGCCCGGACGCAGCCGTCAATGATTCTTTTTACGGATCTGTTTGTCGTGATTCTCGCCCCACTCCTTGGCCTGTGCGGTTGCAATGGCAATCGCCCGCCCCTCCTCATAACCATCCTCAAGCAGCGCATTGGCAATTTCCACAGCCTTGTTGCGCACAGGTGCAGTGAAGTTCTTCAGAGAATCCGGATAGTCTCCTTTATTCCATGGCATAACAAAAACCTCCTTGATCTGACTATACTCATACTTAGCCGGATCAGGGAGGTTCTAAACCACTTATTGTAATGTTTCCTTATTTAATGACTTTCACACGCTCTTCAATCGGCTGGAATTCTTTCTCTCCCGGAGGGGTTACAATGGTACCGAACGGCAGCTGTGCAATCAGCTTCCACTCTGCCGGAATACCGAATGTTTCTTTGACTTCATCGTCAATCAGCGGATTGTAATGCTGAAGCGAAGCGCCCAGACCCTGTTCTGCGAATGCTGTCCACACTACGAACTGCAGAATTCCTGAGGACTGGTTGGCCCAGATCGGGAAATTCTCTGCATACAGCGCGAAGTTCTCCTGAAGATGCTTCACCACCGCCTGGTCTTCGAAGAAGAGCACGGAGCCGTAACCGGCTTTGAAAGAAGCTAATTTCTGGGCAGTGCCTTCGAATTGTTCAGTCGGAACGATTTTACGCAAGGTTTCTGCAGTGATATCCCACAGTTTATCATGTTGTTCACCCAGCAGGACCACGGCTCTGGAGCTCTGGGAGTTGAAGGAAGTCGGGCTATGTAATACTGCCTCTTCAACGATCTTCTGGATCTGTTCATCAGAGATTGGGGATTCTTTGCTGATTGCATATACGGAACGTCTGCCTTTTACCGCTTCGAAAAAGTTCTTAGACATAAAATAACTACCTCCATTTAATTAAGTAACTTACTTTTATAAATATTAACACTTTTCCTACCGGAATACAACTCTTATTCACAACTTTTCCCTGTCAGCTTACTTATGCTTATATATCAGCTCTTAGTGTCGCAGTATTCACAGTAATTATGCGCCTTCCACTATTTTCTATAAGCTGATCTTCACGTTTAGAAACATGGCACTAACTTTTCGTATATACAACCTGTCAATAAATACGCTACAATGATTCAGCAAAAGTGCAGAAAGAAGGTCATTTATGAGCTCCCCTCTTAAGGATGGAACTAAACGAACAATGAAATTCACATTATTAATACTGCTAAGTTCAGCCTTGATTCTAAGCGGCTGCAAAGACACAGCTTCGACATCATTAAATGCAGCGGCCGCGGTTACAGAACCTGAGACAGCTATAGATTCCACTGCGCCTGTGTCCTTCTGGGTCGCTACCGATACACATTATCTGGATAAGGCGCTTGAGGATGGCGGCCAAGCCTTCCAGACCTATGTCACGGGCGGAGACGGTAAGATGCTTCCCTACAGTGATGAATTAACTGAGGCTCTTGTCTATGATGTGGAACAAAAGAAGCCTGGATTCCTCATTCTCAGCGGCGATCTCACCAACAATGGTGAAGCAAGCAGCCATAAAGAGTTAGCCGCGAAGCTGCACCGGATTGAGGCAATGGGTACGAGCGTATATGTTATTCCCGGCAACCACGATATCAATAACCCTTGGGCCAGATCCTTTGACGGTGACAAGCAGGTAGTTGCAGATCATATTAATGTAGAGGATTTCCTCGCGACCTATGAGGACTTCGGTTACCATGAGGCGCTATCCCGGGATGCTGACAGCCTAAGCTATGTGGTTAAGGCCGCTCCAGGCCTCTGGCTTCTGATGATTGACAGCGCCCAGTATGCACATAATGAAGAATACAATTTCCCGCAGACAGACGGGCGGATCTTACCTTCAACCTTGTCCTGGATGGATGAGAATGTGAAGCTGGCCGCACAGGAGCATGCCTCGATCATTACCGTAATGCATCATAATCTGTTAAGCCACACCTCCATGGCGGTATCCGGCTTCAAGCTTAACAACAGCCAGGAAACCATGAAGACACTCCGCAAGGATGGCCTCAATCTGGTCTTATCCGGGCATATCCATATGCAGGATATCCGCCGGGACCCTGCCGAGGATTCTATTGATCCGGCCATGCCTGTATACGATATTGCTACAAGCGCAATGGCGGTTAATCCCCATCAGTACGGCGCGATGACGTTTGACCCGGTCTCCCGTGCTTTTACCTATAATACGGCCGCAGTCGACGTGGAGGGCTGGGCTCAAGCGAAGGATATTACCGATCCTCATCTGCTGAACTTCAAATCGTATGCTGAAGATACCTTTGCAGGTGAATCTTATGAGAAGGCAATGACCAGACTGAAGGATAGCACCTTTACAGAAGCTCAGAAGCAGTCAATGGCTGAGGTCATGTCCAAGCTGAACGTGAAATATTTCGCCGGCACCGCCGCTGACTCACTGGACGAGATCCAAGCCATGCCGGGGTACAAGCTGTGGGAGAGTATGGAGGGCGGATTCATGTCCGGGTATATCCGCAGTATGGCCGAACACTCCGGACAGAGCAATGTATCGCTGGAGATGGTTCTGACTACACAGTAAGCGACATTATTTAGAGAGGAGCATGCTTAGTGGCAGATACTCATGAATCCCCTCCAGGCAGCAGCCTGCCTGAGATAATCTCCAAGCCGGCGCACCGGGCGCTGGCCGGAGCCGGTATTGTAAACCTGGAGCAGCTAACCACAATTACAGAAGCAGAGCTGCTGAAGCTGCACGGTATGGGTCCTAAGGGCATCCGTATCCTCCGGCAGGCGCTTGCAGACAAAGGGCTTGATTTTGCCAAGTAAGCTGGTGTAGTGTGACGCTCAACGTGATACATCAAACAGCGGCAGCCATGGACGGGATGAAGTCCTGAGCTGCCGCTGTTATGTTGTACTGGCTTAGCTAGAGACATGAGCCAGCTTTAACTGTATTTTGTACAACTAAAGCTTGCCCACATGCCTCAGAAGGAGTTTTAATTGCACTCTGTACACTTATATAATTCTTTTTTGCCGAAGAAGAATATTTTGCTCAATTTTAATTGTACAGAATACAGTTATTCCTGCACATCCGGGTTTTCTCCGCCTTTTAATTGTACAGAATACAGTTATCTGCCATGCGCTCCGTACCGCCTGCTTGAATTCTTCATTTACTTATAAGCGCTGCCACAGAGAAAACCGCCAGAGAGAAAATCAGGCAGAGCGCTTCAATTTCTTGTGTAATATAATAGATGGCTCCGACAACCCCAAGCCCCGTTGCATTGGAGATAACAAGCCGCTTTACCAGCGATTCCCCGGCAAATCTGATGACTGCAAATTGAAAAATACTAAGCAGGATATGCAGAGGGTATAGAATTAAAAAGAACAGCACAAACACGACGAATCCGCCGGGGCCACTGATATATGTGGTCTCAGACACTAATGAATTATCGATGCCCGTGACCATTATGCCGTATAACACACTTAACACTGGCGAGATGAGGCAGATATTCATTAAAAGTTCTCTTTTAGCTTTGTCCATGTTCTAAACTCCTAACAGAAGTCTCTCATCCACATCGTGGAGAGAGACTTTCTTTCTGAAGTCCGCAGTATTATTTATTTCGCGGTTACATCTTTGATTCCCCTCAAGATTCTATAAACTGCAAAGCACGTCTGGTATGATAATCAGAGATTCCCTTTGCAGTCTGCTGATCCGGATAACCTCTCTGGACCAGCTTTAAGCCAGCCGAGATCAACGAAAGATGATGATGATATTGATAGAACAGCTTCCTGTTTACATCGAGATTATCATTCTTCAGATACCGGTAGAAATCACCAAAACGGAATTCCATAAAACTGTGCTCGTGCTCAATATCGTAGAATCCGGCTCCTTCAATATCAATCAAACAGGGTTCAAGCTGATCCGTAACCAGCACATGGTTAGGACCGAGCTCTCCATGGATATATCCATAACGGCTTCTGCGTTCTACTCTTGATTCAAGTTTGTACAGCATATCGAGCAGCTTACCCTGATTCCTGCGGATAACATCAATATATTCAGAGGCATATGACAACTGAATTATAGCATTTTGCAATTGGATAAGATGACATTGTCCCGAACTTCGCTCTGTTTGATCCGGCTTCCCGTAGATATCGCTTTCCCCCGTATGCATGCCCGTAATCATGTCTCCCAGGCGTTGGAAGATAGTATCCTTAACCCTGGAATCAGAATGATTGAAATAGGCCTCGGCAGCTTGCCCGGTTACATACTCAATAAGCGCATAATCAAAATCATAAGGATTCCTGTCCATATTCATATCATAGAGGGCAGGCGTCCGGATAGATTGTTCTAGTAAGTATCTGTTGTTTATCTCAAATTGTTCACTGCCGTAGGATTGCACATTCGTATTCTGATTCACAATTTCTTCCTGAAAATAATTCATCGTAATATCCCACACATACAGAACGCAGGAAAATCCATTAGTGCAGTCTATCTTATAGACCACCTTTTGCGCGCCTCCATGCAGCTTCGTAACCATTGCAACAGCATAACTTGTGCCAAAGACCTTCTCCACATACGCCTGTAAGGCAGCAGGATCGAGATGACAATAATTTTCCAAGGAACAACACTCCGCTTCTTCATTTATTGCCGGCTACCCCACTGTATTATATTTACCGGAAAAAATATAGACTGTTTCTTTCGTTTCTGTTATTATGTTGAATTAGGTCTTGAATAAAATCGGCATACAAAACAGTCTCTGGAATCATTCCAGAGACTGTTTTGTATTTGCTGTATTTTCCCGGATATAGCCCCTGTTCGGTTTGAGTGCTCATGTGCTAATCTCCCCGCTGACTAATATACTCCAAGTAACATTCCGCCCGCTGAACCAGCTACAACGACTACCCAAGGCGGAAGCTTCCAGAAAACCAGCATAATAAATAGAATGGCGGCCAGCGCGAAATCCATCGGCTCCACAATAGCAGAAGTCCACAGGGGATCATACAAGGCAGCAAGTAATAACCCAACAACAGCTGCATTAATTCCGGCCAGGGCTCCCTGAATTTTCAGGTTTTTTCTTAAGCTGTTCCAAAAAGGAAGTGCGCCGACTACGAGAAGAAAGGCCGGCAGGAAGATGGCGGACGTGGCAACGATTGCCCCGGTAACACCTCCGGTCAGGGCCCCAAGGTAACTTGCAAAAGTGAACAACGGACCCGGAACTGCTTGCGTGGCTCCGTACCCCGCCAGGAAATCTGCTTGGCTAACCCAGCCTGAAGGAACTACTTCTCTTTCCAGAAGCGGAAGCACAACATGTCCGCCGCCGAATACCAAAGAACCGGAACGATAAAAGCTGTCAAATATCGCCAACCCTCCGGTCTCTGCAGTTCCTCTTAATAAAGGGAGAGCTACTAAGAGACCAAAAAATAATAGTAAACAGAGAATAGCAAAGGTTCGGCTGATTGAAACGTGAAGGTTTGCTGTGCCTTCCGCAGTTTTTTTGCGATAAAGCCAAACCCCAACTATGCCAGCTGCAGCAATTGTAAGTACCTGGCTGTAGGCTGTCTGCCAGGACAATGTAACAGCTGCTCCAATAACAGCGATGGTTACTCTTTCCCGGTCAGGTGTCAGCTTTTGCCCCATTCCAAGAATAGCATGGGCAACAACCGCCACAGCAACGATCTTCAGTCCATGAATCCAGCCTGCACTGCCTATATCATATCCTTGAAGCAAAAAGGCAAAGGCAACCAGCGCAATGACAGAAGGTAAAGTAAAGCCTAGCCACGCAACAACCCCTCCCAGCAAACCTGCTCTTACAACACCGATACCGATACCAACCTGGCTGCTCGCCGGACCAGGGAGAAACTGGCAAAGAGCTACCAGATCAGCGTAGCTCCGTTCATCCATCCATTTCCGGCGGCGTATATACTCATTGTGAAAGTAACCCAGGTGAGCGATCGGTCCTCCAAACGAAGTAAGACCCAGTTTAGCAGATACAAGCAGTACTTCAAGAAGAGCCCCCGCTCTCCCCTTCTGAATATCTTCCGGTACCCTCTGCTCATCCGTCTGCATTTACATTGCCCCCTTGATTTTGAACTGCACAGCTAAACTTTACTGATTAGAGTATCCAGCATTTCCTTGCGTCCGCTTAACTCCCTGAACGGTCCACACCATACAGCTTCTTCATATGCTCAATATGAGAAACTCCCCAATCATTCAATACCTGCAGCACAGAACTTAATCCTTTCCCATATTCCGAGATTGAATATTCAACCTTTGGCGGGATCTGATTGTACACTTCACGGTGAACGATATCGTTATACTCAAGTTCTCTTAATTGCTGGGTGAGCATCTTCTTGTTAATATCCGGAATGGATTTCTGCAGTTCTCCGAATCGCATGGTGCCTTTGTTCATTAGCTGCAGCAGAATAACAGGCTTCCATTTCCCGATCAGAATGTCCAGTGCTGATTCAAACTTACAATACGATTCCATAGCCTCCAGCTCCTTATCCTGCGTATGGTTACTTATTCTTAACTATGTTTATTAAAAGTGCCTACTTTCGCGTATCGCTTCATTGGGGCTATTATACCAGTAACAGACAGCAAAAACGTATCAGGAGGAGTCATTTATGAATACTGCATTATGGATTGTACAGGGAATTGCAGCAGCAGGTTTTGTATATTCGGGCTGGCTTAAGGCCTTTCGGTACGGGCAGGCGAAAAAATCCTGGGGATGGGTATCGGATGTTCCCAAGGCATTAGTGGTCTTTATAGGGGTAGCCGAACTATTGGGCGCACTTGGATTGATACTTCCTTATGCGCTGAATATTGTACCTGTGTTAACGCCGGCTGCCGCAGCAGCCCTTGCAGTGACTGTCCTGTGCGGCGCCCTTTTTCATATCAGACGCAAGGAATACCGGGAGATCGGCGTGAACATCTTCTTTATCGTGTTGGCTCTAATTGTCGCGGCTGGACGGTTCTGAACGAGAAAGTCAAGATAGTCCTACTCAGCTTACAGATGATCCATCCAGATATTCCAGGACAGAAAAACGCAAACCGCCGCCATTACAAAAAAAACAGCAGAAACCCGGGTGTTTGAACGGAAATTAACGCCATAGGCTGTAAAAAAGATTGCTGCTGCTAATTTAGAGGTAAGCTGATAATAACCATTTTGCGGAAAAGAGGAGCTGCTGAATATAACGGCCGCAAGCAATGTGGTAATAATAAGAATCTTAAACCACAGTGGTTCTGTTAAGAATTGTTTGTAGATTAGAATGATCCGCTGCATGCTAGCCGCCCTTTCATTTATCTGAAATTTTATCCTTTTCTTTAATTTCACTATACCTGAATATAAAAAAAACCGGAACCACCTAATTTCTTAGGTGTTCCGGCTTCATGCTTACCTCTTTAAACCTTACGGACGGTCAATCCAGATATATCCGTCTTCATCCACTTCAACAGTAGCATGTAGACCTTGTGCCAGAACACGCAGCGGCACATAAGCATCTCCGTATTCATCCACGAATACAGGCTGTGGAAGCTTAACGGTAGCGCCGGCAATCTGTGCCTGTGCGGAGCCGATTTTGAATACCAGCAGATCGCCGTAGACATCATCGGTTACATTAATCGCGCGATTAGCCGCATCCCACTCAACAGAAGCATCCAGGTCCTCTGCAATATAGCGCAGCGGAACATAAGTGGTGCCGTTGTCCACGATAGGATAATAATAATCATCATCCGGTGCCATCATCAGGCTCTTGGACGTAATCCCCATATCATCCTTGAGCAGGTTGTAGACCGCAGAACCCTGTTCAAAGCTTCTCAGCGTCTCACCCGGAGTAAGCTGCGCTGAGGAGAAATCAATGCCGCCGGTTGTGCTGATCGGATCAGCAGTTACAGGACCATTCACGTTCCAGGTCTCCGAAACCAGCTTCACATTGATACTCTGCAGCGGCAGATCTTCACTGGCCGGAAGAGCAACCTTAAGATCAATGTTCTGCTTACGGACATGGAAGCCGCTGTCCACGAACAGGTCCACGGTCAGCTTCGTATCTTTGCCGAGAACAGTCTTCAGTTCAGGAGTGCTCTCATAGAGATTCTCGAGCTGCTTGTCGTAGACCAGCAGTAGAGCATCCACTGCCAGCTTGGCAGCATCATGCGCTACAGTAACTACGCCTTCTTTGTCATCCAGCGGAATCTCTCCAAAGCCGAGACTGTTCAGATCTTCACCTGAAGCCTCAAGTAGCGGATACAGATAATCATAGAGGCCGCTGATCAGGGCAGTGAAGCCTTCTGTGTCTTTGGAGATCGATCTCAGGAAGCTCTTCAGCAGCACCGGAAGCTCTTCACCCGTAATTTCGGTATGTAGCTTCGTCAAGCTCGTCTGCTGGCCATATACAGATTCCGATACTGAGGCAACCGTAATTGCTCCAGGATTCGGCAGATTCTTCACCACGAACTGGGAGATCAGCTTGGAAAGCTCCAGTGTCTTCGTCTGATCCAGACCTTCTATGCCGAGTGTGTCTTCATATCCCTGAATCGGGAAGTAGAACGGCTGCTTCGCACCTTCAGCGGTAAACACAATATTCGCCTGATCCATGAACAAGGAGAATGGAATTTTGGATTGCTTATACCCGACAATTCCCGATGCCGAGACATTGCCGTTGTCCTGCAGCTTCACACTTCCAAGCGTAAGGGATAATGAATTAATAAGATCAACAATCTCCTGATCCTCCGCACGGATGCCTACTGCCGGAACAGCGCTTAAGCTAAGCGTTGTGCTTGATTCTGAGGATTTCACATCTAGATCCCCAAGCAATGCCTTGTTGACATCAAATCCGCCGACGGTTTGGCAGCCTGCCAGGATCAGCAGCAGTGCAAGAAACGGCACCAGCCATTTAGTTCTTGCTTTCATTTTCTTCATAGCATGTCTCCTCTAGCTCATAATGTGGTAACGTATCCATCATCTCAAAGGAGGAAGGATTTGTAAATGTAGAGGTCAGATTCTATTCCCCCTTCATAGGGTAAATAAACTCCGCCACTCTATAGATACCCAATCTTGGAAAAAGAGAATCTTTACCAACGCAAGTACCGCTAAATGTCCCGGATAAAATGACCACCAGACCCAGCGCGGCAGCCGTTTCCGCTCCAGTAATATCCAGAAGCCCGGAGTCAGCGCAATGAGGATGGTAGGCACAATACTAGCCATCTGCACCAGCCAGTTATAATAGAACAAATAGAATAGGTTCAGCGCAAAATGTGCCAGCACAAGCCAATACGAGCGGGTATAACGGAAAATCAGAACCAGAAGCAGCCCGTACGCATTATAATCCAGCGGCAGAATATCCATGAGCAGCACCGCAAGGATAATTACCGGAATCCCGTACCACAGCTTCGGCAGCTTATCGAGCAGCGTCAGCACGGCAGCAGACAGCAGGAGGGTGAACACCACATTCCATCCGCCGGGGTCCAGCGCCAAATTGTACGGAATCTGGGCAAGCAGGGCGATCACCAGCAGCCGCCGCAGATAGCGGGGTCTCGATGAAGTATGTATATGCCCTTGCACCAGCGCGTAGCAGTAAATCGGAAAAGCAATTCTCCCCACTACCCTCCAGGCAAGCTCGCCCGGGAAAAAAATATAGCCGATGTGGTCGATCAGCATGGTCAGCATGGCAATAATCTGCATCTGTGGCCTCCTGTCACAGTTATGTATTAGTTTACGCCTTAGATGCTATTATCCATGGCCGGGCGGGATGCTGCAAGTGTTGCATGGGATCTTTATGTCAAAAAACCAGAATGCTCCCTGCCTGGGAGCAATTCTGGCGGTAATTCAAGCCTAAGCTGTCTTCGACTTATTATAAATATCAAAACCTACTGCCAGCAGCAGCACCAGACCTTTAATGCCCTGCTGCCAGTCTACGCCGAGGCCGACGAGCGACATCCCGTTATTCATAACCCCCATGACCAGACCGCCGATGATTGCGCCGACCACGGTCCCGATCCCGCCGGAAGCGGATGCTCCGCCGATGAAGCAGGCGGCGATGGCATCCAGCTCGAAGTTGGTGCCGGCTTTGGGTGTAGCCGAGTTGAGCCGTGCAGCGAACACGAGCCCGGACAATGCGGCAAGCACCCCCATGTTAACGAATACCCAGAAGGTGACACGTTTGGTTTTGACCCCGGAGAGGCTTGCCGCCTTCTCGTTGCCGCCAAGTGCGTAGATATGCCGGCCCATCGTCATGTGATTCATGACGAATGAATAAATCGCGATCAGCACCAGCAGAATGACGAGGATGTTCGGAATCCCGTTATATTGGGCAATGACATAAGTGAACAGGTTGATTACAATGACCAGTGCCGCCGCCTTGCCAACCGAAATCCACACCGGGGATTGTTCGAAGCCGTATTTAAGTGTGATTTGGCGGCTGCGGTATTCCTGATAGACAACCAGAACGGACAGGATGACTCCGATGACCAGGGTCAGCACATTCAGCGAACTGCCGCCGGCAATATCGGGGAGGAACCCCGAGCTGATCTTCTGAAAAGCCTTGGGAAACGGTGCAATGGATTGTCCATTAAGCACGATCATCGTTAGGCCCCGGAACAGCAGCATCCCTGCCAGGGTGACGATAAACGCGGGGATTTTGATATAAGCGACCCAGAAGCCCTGCCATGCACCGACCAGAGCGCCCATCAATAGCGAGAGAATCACAGCTAGCACAGGATTCATCTTCATATCGACCATCATAATGGCCGAAAGTGCGCCGATGAAGGCGGCCACCGAACCTACTGACAGATCAATGTGCCCGGTGATAATGACGAGTACCATCCCGATGGCGAGCACCAGAATGTAGCTGTTCTGCAGAATCAGATTGGTTACGTTCAGCGGCTTCAGCAGAATGCCGTCCGTCATAATTTGAAAGAAAATAGAAATAAAGATCAACGCAATAATCATGCCGTATTGGCGGATATTCTTTTTGAAAAGTTCAGTAATGGCTCCCATGCGGTGTTACCCCCTGCTTCGTGTCATAAATTTCATCAACAGCTCCTGCGATGCATCCTTCCGCTCCACTTCCCCGCTGATGCGCCCTTCGCACATCGTGTAGATCCGGTCACACATCCCGATAATTTCCGGCAGCTCGGACGAGATGACCAGCACGCCTTTACCTTCTGCCGCCAGACCGTTAATAATCGAGTAGATTTCGTATTTGGCGCCAACATCAATCCCGCGTGTAGGCTCATCCAGGATCAGAATATCCGGCTGGGCATAGATCCATTTGCTGAGCACCACCTTCTGTTGGTTGCCGCCGCTGAGATTGACGGTCTTTTGCAGAATGCTCGGCGTCTTGATGTTCAGCTTCTTGCGGTATTCCTCGGCGACCAGCACTTCCTCATTCTCATTGATCACCCCGCGGCGTGAGAGCTTCTTCAGATTGCTGAGTGAAATGTTACGTTTGATATCGTCAATCAGAATGAGGCCGTATTGCTTGCGGTCTTCAGTGACGTAGGCTAGCCCGCTTTCTATTGCCTGGGTAATATTGTTAAGGTGTACCTCTCTGCCGTGCATAAAGGTCTGTCCGCTGATCCGCTTGCCGTAAGACTTCCCGAACACGCTCATGGCCAGCTCCGTGCGTCCAGCGCCCATCAGCCCGGCAATGCCGACAACCTCGCCGCGCCGGATGTGCAGATTGATCTGATCCAGCATTTTGCGGTCCTGCTGGGTGGGATGATATACTTCCCAGTTACGGATCTCGAAGATGGTTTCCCCCAGCTCCGGCGTCCGCTCCGGATAACGGTTCGTCAGATCGCGCCCGACCATGCCCTTAATAATCACATCTTCAGTGACTGCATCGCGCTTCATATCCAGCGTCTTAATGGTCTGCCCATCCCGCAGAATCGTTACAGAATCCGCTATCTTCTCGATTTCGTTCAATTTGTGGGAAATGATAATCGAGGAAATCCCCCGCTTCTTCAGCTCCAGAATGAGCAGCAGCAGGTTCTCGCTATCATCCTCGTTCAGCGCCGCCGTCGGTTCGTCGAGAATGAGCAGCTTCACTTCCTTGGAGAGCGCCTTGGCGATCTCTACGAGCTGCTGCTTGCCGACGCCGATCGTTGATACTCCGGTAAACGGCGATTCCTTGAGACCGACGGTTGTAAGCAGCTCCTTGGTCTTCACCGTCGTTTCGTTCCAGTTGATCACCCCGCGCCGCGCTTGCTCATTGCCGAGGAAGATGTTCTCCGAAATCGACAAATACGGAATCAGCGCCAGCTCCTGGTGGATAATGACGATGCCCAGGCCCTCACTGTCCTTAATATCCTTGAACTGGCATACCTGCCCCTGATACAAAATATCCCCTTCGTAGGTGCCATGCGGATACACTCCGCTAAGCACCTTCATCAGCGTGGACTTGCCGGCCCCGTTCTCCCCGCAGAGGGCGTGGATCTCGCCTGCCTTAACCTGCAGATTGACATTCGCGAGCGCTTTAACGCCGGGAAATGTCTTCGTAATGCCTTTCATCTCCAAGATATATTCACTCAAGTGTCTCTCACCCAGCTTTCCTTGTGACTGTGCAGCGGCTGACGGCGGCTGCCCTGAATCCTGGCTGCCGCCGTCAGCCGCTAAATAACTGCCATATAAGCTGAACTTAAGAAGGATCTCTTCCTGCTTCTTAAGTTCACTCTGTGCAGCCGGTTACTCTCCCAGCTGATCTTTAGTATAGTAGCCGCCGTCTACCAGCACCTTGTCTGCGTTGCTTGCATCCACAGACACTGGCTCCAGCAGGTAGGACGGAACGATTTTGACACCATTGTCGTAGGTTGTGGTATCGTTGACTTCAGCTTCCGTACCCTTCAGCACGCTTTCGGTCATCTCCACCGCCTTCTTGGCCAGCTCACGGGTATCCTTGAATACCGTCTGCGTCTGTTCTCCGGCCAGAATGGATTTCACGGAAGCCAGCTCGGCATCCTGTCCGGTAACTACCGGAAGCTTCTTGTCTCCCGAGCCGTAGCCCACGCCCTTCAGGGAAGAGAGAATTCCGATGCTGATACCATCGTAAGGAGACAATACAGCGTCGAGATTATCGCTGGCATAGTTGGCGCTCAGCAGGTTATCCATCCGCGCCTGGGCAGCGGCACCGTCCCAGCGCAGCGTAGCGACCTGATCCATCGTAAGCTGCTTGCTGCGGACGACCAGCTTGCCGGAATCGATATACGGCTTCAGGATGGACATCGCCCCATCGAAGAAGAAGTAGGCATTGTTGTCATCCGGCGATCCGCCGAACAGCTCAATATTGAATGGGCCTTTGCCGTCTTTCAGGCCCAGCTTCTCTTCAATGTAGGAGCCTTGCAGCACGCCCACCTTGAAATTATCGAAGGTTGCATAGTAGTCTACATATTCACTTTTTTTGATCAGACGGTCATAAGCGATGACTTTGACATCCGCATCATGCGCCTTCTGCAGCACATCCGTCAGGGCCTCTCCGTCAATTGAAGCGATTACAATCGCATTCACACCTTTGGTGATCATATTCTCAATCTGGGATACCTGGTTCTCCACGACATCCTCGGCATACTGCAGATCGGTGCCGTAGCCCAGCTTCTCGAACTCCTTCACCATGTTGTTGCCGTCATTTACCCAGCGTTCCGAGGATTTCGTAGGCATTGCAATGCCTACTTTGCCTTTGGACGCATCTGTGCCGCTTGATGAATTCCCGTTGCTGCCGCATGCGGATAAGATAAGTACGAGTGTTAGTAGCAATGTGATCACTGAATATTTTTTCATTCCTGCACTACCCCCTGGACTATTCTGATGTCTTCCACGGGTGCTCCCGTGTGACATGTTGAGTATAGCAACGGAGGCCATGGGGCGTATTTACACTCAGACTACTGTTTTTATAAAAATCCAACTTTTGTAATCCGAGGGCACAACAAAAAACCGCATGCAGCCCGGAGGCGCACACGGTTAAGGGTTGAAGCAATAGAGTTATACGGGCTGATTCAAATCGCTTAATGCCTGCTTAATCTCTTCCAGCTCCTGCTTCAATTGGGTGAACAGAAGACGGTTACTCTCTGCAGTCTTGAGTTTGAAATTGGTCTTGCTCAAAAAGGCCATATAAACACCCGAAATTCTTCTGGTGATATTCTCCGCTTCCGCAGGCCCTGAGGACAGCCTGAAAAACTGATTCATCTGCTGTCTGGTCAGCTCGGTGAACGCAAATTTCTCCAGACACGACTCCAGAACTGCGATGCTGCCCAGTGCAGCTTGTCTATATTCTCCGGCTGTTCCGGCATTGCTCACAGCATTGACTTCTTCCAAGTTGCGCACCCCTTGCGGTATGTATATATGAATATCCTACTCTTTTCTGGGCCTGCCGTCACTCCCATTCTCAGGCTGCACCCCTTTGCGGAACTGCAGGGGCGACACTCCGGTCTGCCTCTTGAAAGCTGTGCTGAAATAATGCTGTGTCTCATACCCCGACTGCTCAGCCACCTCATGGATGCTCAGCTCTGTTGAATGCAGCAGCTGGGCGGCCCGGCGGATTCGTATTTGCGTCAAATACATGCCGAAGGATTCGCCCAGCTCCTGCTTGAACAGGCGGCTGAGATATACAGGTGACGCCAGAAGCTGGCCGGCCATCCCCTCCAGGGTAAGCCCGTATTCGCTGTAATGCTCCTGTATATACTGCTTCGCCCGGCGGACGAGCGGTGACAGCGGCTGCTCTTTGGCCAGCGCCACCCGGCAGCTCCGGTAGGCTGAAGCCAGCTCAGTAATCTCCCCCTGTACAAGCCTGGTGCCGACTTCAACAGCAATTTTGAGATTGCTTCGCACAGCACCTTCTACCCCGGCAAATACCTGCTCGCCTGCGTCATCCCACAGCAGTGCAACGACCAGTCCGGCGGTGTCCCGGAAGATCACCTTGATATACGGCTCCAGCAGCTCCGTGATGATATTCTCGATCGCAAACAGGAACAGCTGGCGTTCGTTCTCCTTCATCCCCGGATGCTGGCCCTCCCATCTCCAGCGGATAATGCCGATCCGCTCCGGCCGCTGCGGCGGCAGCTGCAGGAATTGCAGCTGCTCCCTGATCTCCGCCTGGCTCAGATTCCCGTCCAGCCATTCCTGACAGAAGCGCTCGCGCAGCAGCGGGAAATTCTTCTGCAGCTGCCGGGAGGCCTGCTGCAGATGCTGGCTCTGCTGCTTCTCCGATTCCAGCTCATCCCTGACACCCCGGAGCACCTGCATCAGCTGCTTCGGCTCGGCTGGCTTCAGAATGTAGTCATTCACCTGCAGACGTATCGACTCCTGGGCATATGAGAATTCATCATGGCCGGTGATGACAATGATTTTGCAGCCGGGCAGCTGTTCCCTCAGCCGCTTCATCAGCTCCATGCCATGCATAATCGGCATATTAAGATCCACCAGCGCAATATGAATGGAATGCTGCACCGCCAGCTCCAGCGCCTCTTCCCCGTCCTCTGCCTCAGCAACCACAGTCATACCCAGACTGTCCCAGTCCACACATTGCCGGATGCCTTCGCGGATGATCCCCTCATCATCGGCAATCATTACTTTCCATATGTCCAGCATGTTCGGATATCCTCCTCTTCCTTAATCCTTCGCAGGATAATTGTCACGGACCACCGGATGCCGGACAGTTACGACCGTGCCGCTTCCGGGTTCACTCTCAAGTGTAATTCCATACGGCTTCCCGTAGGTCAGTCTAATCCGTGCCTGCACGTTCAGAATTCCGTAGCCGCTTCCCGCGCTGTCCGGCAGCGGCGCTTCTGTCTCCATATGCCCGCTGTCCTGTGTTCCTACAGCCTCAAGCCGCTGCTTCAGCAGACTCAGCCGCTGCGGAGTGATCCCTGCACCGTCATCACGAACTGTAAGGTATAGCTCATTCTCCCTTTCCACGACCTCAATAGATAGATGTCCGGGACCGCGGCGTTCCTTAATGCCGTGATAAATCGCATTCTCCACCATCGGCTGCAGCAGCAGCTTAAGCACATACAGCTCCTGAAGCTGCGGCTCCACTTCGATGGAATACGTCAGCTTGCTGCTGTAGCGGACATGCTGGATCTTCAGATAGCTGACGATATGCTCCAGCTCATCGGAGAGCGGGATCATATCGCTCCCTTTGCTTAAGCCCAGCCGGAACAGCTTGGACAGGGACTGCACCACCTCGGCAATATCCTCCGCCCCCTTGCTGCGGGCCATCCAGTGGATCGTATCCAGCGTATTGTAGAGAAAATGCGGTTTGATATGCGCCTGCAGACTGCGCAGCTCCGCTTCCCTCTTTTGCCGCGCCTGCAGTTCTGTCAGGGACAAGAGCCGGCCAATCTGGGCCAGCATGGTATTGAAGCTGCGCCCGAGCAGTCCGATCTCATCAGAACGGTTCCCCCAGTAGCGGATCGTCAGATCGCCCGACTGCGCCTTGCTCATGAAGGAAGCCAGTTGTCCGATCGGACGTGAAATGGAATATGCGAGATAGAAGGAAGCCGTCATCCCCAGCATACAGACTACAAACACAAAGGTTACGACATTGAAGGTAATCTCGCGTACCCCAAAGGCTGACTCATCCATCGGAAATACGCCCATCGTTGTCCAGCCTGTAAAGGGAGAGGTCCGGTAGATCAGCTGCAAATGGCGGCCGTCCACGATTTCCGAGGTGATGCCCGAAGACTCGGTGAACAGGCCTGCCGGAATCTTTTGCATAAAAGGGTGCTGCGGCGCGTAGATCATCTCCCCGTTGTCGTCCACCACCGTCAGGTAGCCTGTCTTGCCCAGTGTGACATCTCTGGCTGTCTCGGCAATGACCCGCAGCTTCAGGTCGACCAGCACCACTCCCTGCACAACCTGCGTTTCAGGATCAACAATTGCCCTTACGGCAGAGACCACCTCGCTCTCCTTATAATCCACATGGGACATTACAGCGCGGCCGTAAGGATGCCCGACAATCTTGAAGATCCCCTTGTTCTCCGCTGCCTGCTTGTACCAGGCCTCCTCCGTCAGCCGGGTACCGGAACGGGTATACATCTCATTGCTGATGAAATCGCCTTCACTATTGACCAGCATTATCCCGGCAATCTCGGAGCTGAGTGTAGTGAAGCCCTGCAGAAACTTGCGGATGTTATATTCCGTCGACTCCCCGTTGCCCTCAGTACTGCCTCGCTGCCCGTTACCCGTCACATTCCCCTTCAGAAATTTCTGCACACCGGGGTCAAACGAAATCAGATAGGTGATCTTCTGCAGATTCTCTACATCGCTCTCTATGGCCGTATTCACTTTGCCGATCAGCTGCACCGTGTTCTCGTTGCTCTGTTCCTCCACGATCCGGTCAACCGTCCAGCCAATCAGCAGCCCCAGCCCGATGGAGGGCAGAATGCTGATCAGCAAAAAATGAATAATCAGCTTGTAGCGGATAGGCATATTATTCAGCTTCAGCTTCTCCATGTTCAGGCTGCCCTTGCGCATCACATGCTCCCCCTCTGCCGCAGCAGCAGCCTACTTGGCATAATAGTTATCCACGTTCACCCGTGTGACCACGTCTATCCCTGTATCGACCGTATCCGGCACGGGCACGGGCTTATTGTTCGCATACGCTTCAGGGTCCGCTTCCAGATCACGATGCAGATGAAACAGCTCTGTCAGCGACCAGTAGCCCATATTCCAGGTCCCCTGCGCCATGGTTGCCGCAATCTTGCCTTCCTTCACCAGATCGAGCGTGCCCTTATCGGTATCGAAGCTGATAATCTGCGGTGCAAGGCCGCTGCCTAGAGCAGCATCCACCGCCTCTGCCACACCGATCCCGCCATTGGATTCCGTGGCAAAAATCCCGGCCAGCTGCGGGTACCCGGCCAGCAGCTGCTCGGCAGCTTCCCGCGAGGCCACCTGGTCTCCCCGGCCATCTTTGACGGCTACAAGCGTCATCTCCGGATACTCGTTTCGGATAGTATCCCGGAAGCCATCGGTCCGCTCTTGATGATTATGCTGATCCGGTGTGGTGATGATGGCCACTTCGCCTTTGCTGCCGGTCAGCTCAGCCATCTTATGTGCGGCCTGGGTCCCGGCATTGTAATTATCCGTTCCCAGGAAGGAATAAGCCTTGCTGTCCGGCGCTCCCGAATCAAATAATACCACCGGAATGCCGGCCTCCACCGCCTTGTTGATGGTCGCCGTGAGCAGCTTGGAATTCACCGCCGAAATCGCAATCCCTGCCGGCTTCTTGGCGATGGTCTGCTCCAGCACGGTCATCTGTTCATTGGCATTATGCTGGGTCGAGCCGTGGTATTCCACGGACACATTAAGCTCCTCTGCCGCATCCTCGAAGCCCTTCAGCACGCTTTTCCAGTAGTCGATGCCGATCTGGAACGTGACCATCACATATTTATCTTCAATATTCCCGCGCAGTCCGGCTGTCTCCCACGGGTCCGCCGAATCCCCCTGCTGCTTGTAATTCAGCACATAGATCAGGAAGATACCGATTAGCAGTACATAGACTAGCCAGAGCTTTTTCACATATGTAACCCCTTTCAAAAAAAGAAGTAAAGGACATCGTCCGCTTGCCCTGACCGATGTCCAGTCTAGTCTAAAGGCTTAGCAGGCTTTCCGTCAATTACGATCCGCTTGTTTGATCTGCTTCGGCTGGAGCATCAGTTTGAGCATCGGTTAGGCGGTCCGGAAGCCTTGCTCTTAGAATTATGAATCTGATGCGACATTTTATGTCGTACCAGCTGTTTTATACTGGAACAGTAACATTCAAATTGCTGAAATGAGGACAACACAAATGGTAAAAACAAAGCGCGGACGGGTACTCTGGACCCTGCCCTCCCATGGCCGCGGCACCTGCCCGGTCTGCGGAACAACCAGAATTAAGCTGCTCTACACAAAAGTAAAGTCTGATGGGGGAACCCTGAAGGTCTGCAAGCGCTGTGACAAGGCGCCACAAGCCAAAGTAGATGCCGTAGCCAAGTAAACACAACCCGGATGTCCGCCCGGCTTCATGCTTCATGCATGGATGTCCGGGCGGCATCTTTGCCTTGTTGCGGTGGAAGTTCAGCAGACGCTATACTGAAATCTGACAGAAAGGAGCGGAGCCGCATGAGCCATATTCACCGTATTCAGTGGTTTGACCAGCAAATCAGAAATGCCTGTTATCCGAACAGCAATATTCTTGCGGAGCAATTCGAAATCTCCAGGCGCCAGGCGCAGCGGGATATTGAATATATGGCGGAATCTTTGCGGGCTCCGCTCCGGTACGTGGCCAGCCAGCGCGGGTATATGTACGAGGATAACAGCTTTGTGCTGCCTCATCTCTACATCACAGACGAAGAGCAGCAGGTACTGAAATATCTGGCTTACCGGTACAGCCATTATGATTATGAGAACGGCCAGACTATCCGGAGAGTCGGTGGCCTGCTGGAACGGTTCACAGACCAGCCCCTGCAGGCTGGAGAATACAGGCTGCCTCTGTTTGAAGTAAATGCCCGGCGTCTGCAGGTTATCGGGCTCCTGGAACAAGCCATTCAGGCCCGTAATGTAATTCACATCCTCTGCCGGAAACAGCCGGACAAACCGCAGGAGCTATATCTCTGTCCCCTGAAACTGAGCCGCCGTCTGGATGAAGATTATGTGCTTGCTGCCATAGAGGGGAATTCCCGGACAGAGTTTTTTAACTTGACTGAAATCCTGCAGCTGAAGCTGACGGACAGATATTTCGCAGCGGACGATGAATTCTCAGCCGCTCCGCCGGAACAGAATAGACAGCTGAAGCCGTTCACAGCCAGAATCCGGCTAAGCGGGATGCCTGCAGATTCCTCATGGGGAGGGTATACGATCCGGTCCGCTGATGGAGAAGTCTATGAAATTGAATTTTTTGATACGGAGGCCTTTGTGGGGCAGCTGTTCAGCTCGGAATGGACTGAAATTCTGTCCCCCAAATGGCTGAAAGAGAAAGTAAGGATCAGATGCCAGAACGTACTGAATCTGCTGAATGAACAGGAGGGCCGGAGTGCTCATTAACGGAATACAAATGAAGCGCGAATCCAAATCTTTTACCGATGCCCTCTATGCCGTTCTCACTGCCGCCGGGTTATTCCATGGACCCACATTCATGCTCTCCGGGCTCAGCGGTATGGCCTTCAAATTCTCTGTACATGAGAAGCTCTTCCCCTTCTCCGTTACTGCTTATGGACAGTGGGGCAAAGAGCATGGACCTGCCATCGATAACCTCGGCATCCTTACCGGACATAGCGGAGGCAGAACAAGACATGATTCGTTCGCCGTATATCAGCAGGCCGCCATTGAAGATGTGAAGCATAGTCTGGACCGCGGACTCGCCTGTGTCTACTGGATACCGGAGTTCGGTGTTATTCACGGCTATGATGAGGACGACCGGGTGTTCTATGTGCAGGATGGATCGTCCATCGAGACCCGTTATGTGCTCTATGATAATTTCGGCCTCAACATTACCCCGTTCTGGTATTGCCAGTATATCGGAGATAAGGTGGATATTCCGCTGCGTGACGCAGTACTGGAATCACTGAGGCTCGCCCTTGAGGATTGGGAGACTCCGTACAAAACACTCCCCGATCCAAGCATTGCATCAGGCAGACTGGCTTACAGCTTCCTGATCCGGGCTCTTCAGCAGGGAGAGTTCGACAGCAGCGGGGCCGTCTATATTCTCGAATCTTACCTGACGGCGCGCTCAGAGATCACGAGTTATCTGCAGGAGGTTGAGTCCGTATTGCCGGGCCTGAATGAGGTACACAGTATTTATGCTGAGCTGGAAGAGATGGTGCGCGGGCAGTTGAAGGTTGCACTTCCGTTGACTAACAGCAACCGGGCGCTGGTACACCAGCAGCTTCCCTCACTCTGTACCACCCTGCAGCAGGCGTTTGAGCTGGAGGAACGCGCGATGCAGCAGCTTAGAATTATCTCCGGGCGGTATCCGGACCGGAAACGTTCAATTATTCCAAGATGGGGGGCGCATACGGCCAGATGATGAACAGAACAGAATTGGATTCAGTACCGGCGGCCGTGCATCCTCCGCAATTGTCTCATTCTTATGTAGATGCCATGTACCAGGTTCTGTCGGCTAACGGCTGGTTCACAATGCCCAAATATATGTTATCCGGAATGACTGCCTCCTGTTTCCGTCTGTCCGTGCATAGGCAGCTTCACCGTGACTCACCTACGGCTTATAACTGGATGGCTGAGCACACGGTGGCAGCAGATTTAATCGGCATTGTTACTGCACAAGCGGCAGGGTTTCATTTCACCCCTACGTTTCCGCTCTATCAGAGACAGGCTATCCTGGCAATCCGCAAATCGCTTGAGCAAGGCACAGGCGTCATCTGCTGGAAAGATAACTTTGTGGTGATAACCCGCTCCGATGATCAGAAGCAGGTATTCTGCTACAACGAAATATCTTCAAGAGCAGAGCTGGAGCTGCCTTATGAGCAGCTGGGAAGAAATGCGGGCCCTTATTGGCACTGTCAGATCATCGAAGGACAGATCCGGAAGGACATACGGCAGGTGATCAGAGAATCCTTCATTCAGGCTGTATACAAGGCAGAGGTACACGATCCGATGCTGCCGGAATCGCAGTATGCCTGCGGACTGCAGGCTTATGATGCCATGCTGGATGCCTTGACAGGCAGATCATATGATGCTGCCGGTGCATATGAAACCTTGGTGTTCTATGCTGCCAGTAAGAAGGACGCGTCCAGCTACACCAGAGCAGCCTGCGAATATTGGCCTGAGCTCGAGTCCACCGCCAGCCATTATGAGCATCTCTCCGCTGTCTACGGTGAAATCACAGCTCTATTAAGCCCGAACGCGTCACTTGCTCCAACTCTACGGCAACAAAGGCTGCTTCCTCTCGTCAGAGAGGCTAAGCATACCGAGACCGAAGCGATCCAGTCTATCCGCCTGCTGCTGCGCGAGCCGATCGAGAACCGCTTCCATGATGTGGGGCTGCGCTGATTATAGCCAATCCGGTTAGAACATTAAGCCCTCGGCATACTTCTCCCCTTCCAGCAGGTCATACTCGATCAGGCGATAGTCATCCAGCAGCTCCTGCTGCCCGGGTGTCAATTCACTCAGGATTCCGCTGCTGCCGGTCCCGACCAGCACATTCTTGCTGAGACCGGGGATTTCTTCCTGCACCTGCTTCAGCAGCTTGTAATAGGCAGGCAGCGGCTGGCCGGATAGTCTAAAGACGGTCGGGCCAAGGAAGGCCGGACTAAGTGTGCCCAGCGGCTCATTACCGATCTCATAGTTAGCCAGAATCAGCAGCTGTGTCTCGTGCTTCAGCCTAGGCTCCTGATCCCAGCCAGCCTCTGTATAGATCCCGGCGGTCAGCGCCGGCAGATGGTCACCCCAGAATACAGCAATGGTCGGACGTTCAATCGTCAGCAGCTCCTGCTGCAGATAAGCCAGTGCCTCGTCAGTCAGCTTCGTATCCTGCACATAGGTTTCCATCTCGTCCTTCTGTCCCGGCTGTCCGCCTTCTACGGTAATCGTATTCGGTCCATTCAGACCTTTGGTGAACGGGAAATGATTCTGCATCGTCACCAGATGCAGGAAGGCCGGCCCGGACGCCGACTTAAGCTCGCGGACAGCCTCCTGTACAGCAGCCTTGTCGGAGATATAGCCATCCGGGGTGAGGCGGTTAGCCTCCGGCAGATCCTTTTCACTGATGAAGCTGTCAAAACCAAGTACCGGATAGACACGGTTGCGGTTATAGAAGGTCTCATCGAACGGATGCAGCGCCAGTGCCTGATAGCCCCGCGATTTCAGAATACTGACGATCGACGGCAGTGAGGACATTTTGACAATGCGCTGTTGATAGGGAATGGTTCCGTCTCCAAGGAAATACATCGACAGCCCGGTCAGGGCCTCGAATTCAACATTGGCCGTATTGCCGCCGAATTCCGGTGACAGCAAATAACCAGATGGAGTCTCCCCCGCCGCCGCATGAATGAATTTCAGCGGATCTTCGCTTAAGGCATACCCCGGCAGACGCGTAGGATCAAAGAAAGCCTCATCCATCATAAACAGCATATTCGGCTGTTCCTCAGGACTGGCTGCCGCCGGTTCATCCGGCAATGCCGAATACTTGGCTGACACCGCTTCAACCGCTTCACGGCTGTACCCTTCGGGCTTCTCCAGCAGGCTCTGGCGCAAATTCCCGGCAAAAGCAAATATGAATCCGTTCTGCGTATAGTTCACCTTCTGGTTCCAGAAGATGTTCTGGTAGTTCATAGCCGTAACAACAGATGAATGGCCCGAGACAAGCACAAGAAAACCTGCGCTCAGCGCCACAGAGATCCCGCCCAGGCTTAAGCGCAAAGGCAGGTTGATTCTGTTCCTGGGCAGCTTGCGGATCATGTACGCCAGACCAACAGCCACTAATATTGCGGCTATTACCGCCAGCGGTGAGATCATTCCTTTGGTAATCTTGCTCATTTCACCGGCATTTTTGACCAGCATGAGATCCCATGGAAAAAGAGGTTCGCCCCTCGTAACAAGCTTCTGATAATCGGCAATACCCAGCAGCAGACATAGTACACTGACAACCGCTGGCCCCGCATATGTATTAGGCAAGATCACTGAACTTAAGAGCAGGATGAAGAAAATGAACAGGCTTCCTGCACCATACAGCCATGGGTACCTGCCGATCCACTGCAGTGCCCCCGTCAAATTCATACTAAAGGAAGCCGCCTGCAGGAAATAATTCAGCACAAATCCCCCGGCCAGCAGGACTAACAGCAAATAAGAGAAACGTTTGGAAGGCAATAACCGCGACAAATGGATTCACTCCTAACTGGATTAAAGGAGTAGTATACGCCTTTTAGCTTAAAGCCGCCTTAAAATTCAGTATCCAAAAGAAGTACATCTTCGTATTATGCACCTCACAGCCTCTTCTATAATCCCCTGATGCGAGATTATCAGCATGGTATTTCACGCAAAAAAGAGCAGCGAACTTCGCTGCTCTTCATTCTGCTATCTCTACAACTATATAAACTGAAAAAAAGAATAAACAATAAGCAAAAGGACCGGAGGGGAAATTTGGAACTGTAGGAGCGGTAGCGTCCGCCTTTGTCACCGGATTTCAACCGCGGGCAGCGGTATATATCAAGAAATCTGGGGACAACAGCGGCCGGAAGTCCAAATCTTCACCGCAGTGACGCCGAAGCTTTATGTTAACCTCTGAAATTCAGTTTATCCCCCCCTACTTCACATACAGGCGGCTAGTCTCTTCCCAATACTCTCCCGGCTCCAGACCAAACAATCCGATGTCATCGGCAGGAAGATCTACCTTCGGTGCATTAACCAGGTTGATCTGCGGCTCCGGACAGAAAAATCCTTCAGTAGCTCCATTGTTCCAGATCATCCACTGCTTATACGAGGTTCCCACATCATACACCAGCGTAACGCCGGCTTTGCTGTCGGTAAGCTCCATGCGGTTGCGGCCGTTCTGGGCTACAGCGGTATAGTGGTTGTCCATTGGCGCATAGAACGGATACAAGCCCTCATCACGCAGTGCCACTTCATCCGCAGTCAGCTCCTGGAATTTGCCGGTCGGCAGCATCCGGTCGCTAAGCTCCCAACGCTCGCCGATAGTCAGCTTCACGCGGTAATCCTGCGGCGTACTGCCTGGTGCGAACGGTGCATTAATGGCAGTATGGAACGCCAGCAGACAAGGCATCAGCTCTGCGCCGTCATTATGGACCAGCAACTGCTGGGACAGGCCGCCTTCTCCCAGAGTATAGCGCAGCTTGACGGTATATTTGAACGGCAGATATTGATAAGAAGGATGGTTCTCATCCACCTTAATCGCTACAGTGACGAAGCTTTCGCTTTTGCCGCTGCCGAATTCTTCGACCTCCCAGGCTGCTGTATGTAGGAATCCGTGCAAATGGTTGCCAGTCTTGGCTTCATTAACAGGGAAACGGTAGGTTTGTCCATTCCACGGGAACTCTCCATCCTCATAACGGTTCGGCGGGAACAGTACAGGGATACCGTGAATCCCGGGGCTTGCCTTGAAGGCTTCCATTTCCTCTGCGCCTGGCTCATGCAGGAAACGGTAACCGCTCTCAGTATCACGGAAGCAGATCAGGTTGCCTCCGATGCCCGGCAGAACGGCTGCCTCATAACGTCCGGCCTTGAGCCAGACTGCGGCTTCTCCCTCATATTGTCCTTCAAATGCAGTAATCGACATAATAATTTTAATCTCCCTTCCATAAGCTCATAATGACTCTCTCATAGATAGAGTACCACATCTGCCGGATCGGCAACATGTCAATTTTACAGCTGTTCTACTTCGACGCTCATGACATGCTCAATTTTCTTCACATCATAATAGATTTCCGTAGCATAATCACGGTCCGGTGCGGAGATCACCATATCAATCATTTGTCTCCCGTCTTCGAGATCCTTGATCTTCATACGCCGGATCGTCCGGCCGGTTTTACGTGTTTTACGCTGCTCGGCAATGATATGGCGCTGCTCAATTTTCTGGATCACATCGGTTAGAATATAGTTCGGTTCCATGATGATTTTAATCGATATCTCATGTTTGTTCAGCACCTCCGGGCCGATGGCCTTAATTAGCAGGGGCACCGCATTTACCGCGAACATAAGCAGCACCACTGCATAACCCGCTTCTACATAGAATCCCGCGCCAACCGCAATCCCGATACCGGAAGCCGTCCAGATGAGCGCCGCTGATGTCAGTCCCGATATCGCATCTCCGCCTCTGCGCAGAATGACGCCTGCCCCGAGAAAACCGATCCCGCTGACAATCTGCGCCGCCAGCCGCATAGGGTCCATGTTGGGATGCTCCGGCCCGCCGAATTTATCATAAGCATGGATCGAGACCAGTGTCACCAGACAGCTGGCGATACTAATGACCATACTGGTCCGGATTCCCAGCGGTTTCTGTTTTAATTGCCGGTCAATCCCGATGAACAGCCCGAACAGCATGGCCACAAGCAGCTTCACAATCGATTCTGTGTGTAAATCAATGTTCATTGTTGTCCTCCTCTCCATGACAGATAGAATCAGTATACCTGAAAATCACTGCAATCCTTACTGTAATTTTTCGCAAGCTGATTTCAAAAGAATAAACGGACGTCAGCACCTCTGCAGCCGGTCATCAAACGGTTTCTGATGAGCTCCGGCAAAGGGACAACGTCCGCTTCAGTTAAAGGCTGCACTTCACACATTATATGAGTGTTAAAGTACGATTAGAAGAATCAGCCATGCAGCAGCGACTCTGCCCCATCGCAATAAATCTCGGTTCCTGTAATATGATCCGAATCCGCAGAAGCCAGGAACAGCGCCAGCTTGGCTACCTGATCAGGTCGCCCGGGCCCCTTCTCCAGCGGCTGTCCGCCATCCGGGAATTCAACCTCGATCTGCACTTCCTTGAGATCATCCGAAGGGTACGTATTGTCATCAATGTTGGTGGTGATCGCACCAGGACAGATGGCGTTTACGCGGATTTTGTACTGGGCCAGCTCCAGCGCCGCCATTTTCATAAAAGCGACCTGCCCGGCCTTCGTGGTGCTGTATGCCGAGAATCCGATGTTGGAGAATACCCGGTTCCCGTTGATGGAGCTGTTGATCAGGATACTGCCGCCCTGCTCCTTCAAATGGGGGATGGCATATTTAACCGTAGCGAACGTACCGCGCAGATTGATCTGAATGGTCTGGTCCCAGGACTCGATATCCATCGTCTCAATTGGTGTCATCGCACCGTTGATTCCGGCATTCGCGAACACGATGTCCAGCTGTCCCCACTTGGCAACCACCTGCTTCACGGCGTCCTCCACCTGCTGCGGCTCGGCGATGTCGCATTCGAACACAGCGGCTTCTCCGCCTTCCTGCACCACCTGATGTGCGACCTTCTCTGCGTTCTCCACAGTGCGGTCCAGAAGTGCCACCTTGGCTCCGTTTCTGGCGAACTCCAGCACCGACGCCCGGCCGATCCCCGATCCGCCTCCGGTTACGATTGCTACTTTGCCTTCCAGTTTCTTAGTGGTCATAAGTGTAGTCTCCTCCCAAGGTCGTTGTTATTGTTCAAGTCAAGTTCTCTCCTTAAACTTTACCTCTCATACCGCGTAGTGAATCGGCTGCCCTGCTGTTTTGCCAATCCTCATTTGGGGATATAATTTAAGAAGCAATAATGAAATTGACTTTAGACATGACTTTATTTTCTACACAGAGGAGATTATTACTCATGATGAACCATAATGAAGAGATTCGTGATCAAATCTGCGCTGCAGTCTCCGGACTCTCTTCCGAGACTTTGAACCGGAAGCAAGCCGAAGGCAAATGGTCACCTGTGCAAGTACTGGAGCATCTGTATCTGATGGAAAAAGCGATCACCGCCGGGATCATGCAGGCGCTTGCTGCCACGGAAGAAGCTGTCACAGAGCCGAAGCCCTATCAGCTGACGCTGGACCGCAACCGGTTCATTGATGCCCCGCCCCATCTTGTGCCGTCCGAGGAATTCATCCCGCTTGGCGATGTACGGGCCCGGCTGGACCAGTCCCGTTCTGACCTGAAGACGGTGCTGGCCCAGAGTGAAGAGAGCCTGTGGAACCGCAAGCTGTATCCCCACCCGGTGTTCGGCCCGATGGATGTCGCCCAGTGGGTGGATTTCATCGGCATTCATGAAGAACGTCATCTGGCTCAGCTGAAGGAAGCCCTGGATGGAATTTGACCCCATTCTCTGCATCATTAAAAATGTAAAGACAAAGACACAACAATAAAGGCTTGAGCAGCTGTCCAGCTAACAGACAGCACTCAAGCCTTCTTCAGTTCAATCCCTGCTTATCCCAGCATCATCCGGTCATCCGCCAGCTTATGGCCGCTGATGGCTTCGAACTCACCAAGCAGCCGTTCTACCGTCAGATCCTTCTTGCGGGATTCATCAAAATCGAGAATGATCGATCCTTTGTCCATCATAATCAGCCGGTTGCCTAAACGGATGGCCTGATCCATGTTGTGGGTGACCATAAGTGTAGTCAGCTTCATCTCACGGACAATGGATTCCGTAAGCTTCGTGATCAGTTCAGCGCGCGAAGGGTCCAGCGCAGCTGTATGCTCATCCAGCAGCAGAATCTGCGGCTGGGTGAAGGTCGCCATCAGCAGGCTAAGCGCCTGCCGCTCGCCTCCGGAGAGCAGCCCTACCTTGGCGCGCAGCCGGTTCTCCAGGCCAATGCCCAGCTTGCTGAGCTGCTCCCGGAACAGCGTGCGTCTGGACGCATTCACCCCGAAGGACAGCCCGCGGCTCTGGCCCCGCTTATAAGCCATGGCCAGATTCTCCTCAATGGTCATATGAGGCGCCGTACCGGCCATCGGGTCCTGGAAGACCCGGCCGATCCAGCGTGCGCGCTGGTACTCGGCCAGATTGCTGATCGAGCTGCCTTCAATGCGCGCTTCACCGAGATCCGGCTTCATGACACCGGAGATAATATTCATCAGTGTCGATTTACCGGCCCCGTTGCTGCCGATAATGGTCACGAAATCTCCGGCGCTCAGTTCCAGATCGATGCCCAGCAGGGCAATCTTCTCGTCAGGTGAACCCGGGTTGAACAGCTTGGATACATTATCAAGCTTTAGCATCGGCTGCCCCTCCTTTCTTGCTGCTGCGCGTCAGCTCCGCAAGCTCTTCAGTCCGTCTGCGGGCCATCGTCTTCTGCTTCAGGAACCGCTGAACGGACGGGAAGACGAGGGCGATGATAACGATAATAGCCGTAATCAGCTTGAGATCCGAAGCCTTAAGCCATGGCACCCGCAGAGCCAGCGCCACAACGATCCGGTAGACGATGGAGCCGAGCACTACGGCCAATGTAGCGCGGAAGACGTTGCCCGCACCGAATATCGCTTCCCCGATAATTACCGAAGCCAGCCCGATAACAATCATGCCTATACCCATGGATGAATCGGCAAACGTAGAATATTGGGCGATCAGCGCACCCGAGAGGGCCACCATTCCGTTCGCAAGACTGATGCCGAGAATCGTAGTAGTATCCGTATTGACACCGAAGCTGCGGATCATCCGGGAATTATCTCCTGTAGCACGCAAGGCAAGTCCAAGGTCTGTACGCAGGAACAGATCCATCAGAATCTTGACGAGCAGAACCACAAAAGGCATAACCAGCAAAGGATTAATAGAGCTGAAGAGGGATACCTCACCCATTAAGGAAACATTCGGCCGCACGAGAATCCGCAGATTGATGGAATATAGCGCAATCATCATCAGAATCCCGGATAGCAGGCCGTTGATCTTCCCTTTAGTGTGCAGCAGACCTGTACACATGCCTGCAGCCATCCCTCCGAGCAGGGCACATACTGTTGCCAGCAGGGGAGAATATCCGTGGGTGATCATGACTGCGGCAATCGCGCCGCCGGTGGTGAAGCTCCCGTCTACAGTTAAATCCGGAAAATCAAGAATACGAAAGGTAATATACACCCCGAGTGCCATAAAAGCGTACAGCAGGCCCATTTCCAGGGCGCCGATTAATGAACTATACATAGATGACTTCCTCCCTCAAGCGGCAAAGGGCGCCCGCATGGAAACGCCCCGTTATGATATCTGTATGTTATTGAATAATGTTATTGTCAGGATCTGCAACTTCAGCCTTCATAGCATCCGTTACTTCAATGCCTTGTGCTGCTGCCGCTTTGAGGTTAAGAATGAGGTCCAGCTTCTCTTGCATCGTTATTTTCATGTCGCCTGGACTTGTGCCGTTCTTAAGTACTTCCACTGCCATTTCGCCAACCTGGTAGCCATGGTCATAGTATTTGAAGCCCACAGTGGCAAAAGCACCCTTCTCAACCGTATCACGGTCTGCCGAGAAGAACGGCAGTTTGTTGTCATTGGCTGTCTGAATAATCGTATCCACACCGCTTACGACGGAGTTATCAAGTGTAATGTAAAGGGCATCCACACGACCTACAAGGGATTCAGCCGCCTGCTTCACTTCCGACGTATTCGTGATGGCTGCCTTCACCAGCTCAATCCCGTGCTTGTCCAATTCTTCCTTGGCGATATCCGCCATAACTACTGCGTTAGGTTCACCTTCATTAATGACAAGGCCCAGCTTCTTCACATCCGGGAACTGCGTTGCGATGAAATTCATCAGTCGTGTAATTGACTCAGGGTTCGTATCCGATGCGCCGGAGACATTGCCGCCGGGATGTTCCAGGTCGCTTACGAGCTTGGCATCCAGCGGATCAGTGACTGCCGCGAACAGAATCGGCGTATCCTTCACTTTCTGGACAATGGATTGTGCGGACGGAGTGGCGATCGCCAGCACCAGATCATTCTTGTCACCCGCAATCTTCTGTGCAATGGACAGGTTGTTCGCCTGATCCGCCTGGGCATTCTCCAGATCCACCTTCAAGTTCTCACCTTCTACGATTCCGGCATCCTTCAGTGCCGCCAGGAAGCCTTCCCGAGTAGCATCCAGCGACGGATGTTCTACATATTGTGAGATGGCAATCGTGTAGGATTTGGTGTCCGCAGAACCGGTGTCTGCCGGAGCGCTGGTTGCGTTTGCCGGAGCATTTCCTGCATTGGATCCATTATTTACGGCTGCATTATTGTTACCGCAACCTGCTGCTACCAGCATCAAGGACATACTCAGGCCAAGCCAAATGTTCTTTCTCTTCATCAGATAACCCCTCTTCTTTTACGGATTCAGCGCGCGAACCTGGGTTAGCGGTTCAGCATTATCGCTTTCATCTTTGAAAGCATTAAAGCAAAAGCCCGCACCATTTCCGCATCCACTGCCGCAATCTATTAAACATATATTATATGTAGGTTGATTTTCCGTCAATCATTTATCACGGCTCCATATTTTACAAAAAACGCACAATGGGCTGATGTTTCGACAAGAACAAGCCTGTTGCTCTTGACATTGATTGCTAAACCCTTTTCCACATAAAAAAAGCCGCCCTGCACAAACTTTACTTAAAGTTTGAAGATGGAGCGTGCCAAATGCCAATAATCAATTCATCCAAAACTGCGGCCACAGCCGCACTGCTTACTGCCGTCATTCTTGGCTCAACCGCCTGCAGCTATTCCAGCAAGGACACTACCCCGAAGGTGAATTCGGTTACGCCAACCGGAACATTTGCCGGAAGCTACTATGAGAAGAATTCCATCACGGACAAAGAAGGCAAGTATTGGATTCCGCTGAAGCCGGCCGCTGCCTCCATAGGATACAGAATGAAAGACGACACCTCAAGCGGAGGATATACCAAGCTGGGCTACAGCGATGTAATGTACATGCTCCGTCCGGATTCCAGCCAGGTTTTCTCCCTGGGGGAGAAGATCACCCTGCCGGACGTTCCCATCCGCCGCGAAGGTCAGATCTACATCACGCCTAATGCATTGTCCAAGCTGCTGCAGACCGAGGTTGGCTGGAATCCAAGCACCGGAGAGATCAATATTGCTGCCCCCTCTGACAGGGATACTACCGCCAATGCAAGTGCAGGTGAAGCAGCTAAGCCGCTGCGGATCCTGAGTGTCTCCAACGTGGATACCGGTGAACTGATCGCCTATGCCAAGAAGTATCTCGGCGTACCCTACGATTTCGGTGCCGGACCTTATGAGGAGACCAAACGGTTTGACTGCTCATCCTTCACCCGTCATGTATTCAAGAAATTTGGCGTAGATCTCCCGCGGCTGGCCAAAGATCAGGATAATATCGGCAGACGCATATCAAGAAGCGAGCTGGAGCCCGGGGATTTAATTTTCTTCACGGTACCCGGCCGGTTCGAGAGCGACGCCATTCCCGGTCATGTAGGCATCTACATGGGGGGCGGCAGTTTCATTCATACTTGGGGCGATCCCGGAGTACAGATCAGTGACCTGGACAGCGGGTACTGGAGTAATGTTATTCTGCACATGCAGCGGGTGTTATAATCCCCTAAATATAACAAATGCAAGGAAAGTTACGGGCTTCTGCCGAAGCGCCGTACCCTCCTTGCATTTTTTTATGCCACCGCCATTGTCCGGCAGTATACTATTCCCAGTTCTTACTGCGCCCGCTTAAGCGGAGAACCAGCTTCACCAGCTCCACAATCACCACTATCGCCACTGCAGCCCCGCAGACAATTCCCCACTGCAGACCGCTCAGATGCTCCACTCCGAACCATTCATTCAGCCCCGGAATGATAATAACCAGCACCAGCAGAAGTCCCGAGATGACCGAAGCCCCCAGCATGTAGCGGTTGCTGAACAAGCCGATCTGGAACAATGATTTGGTATTGGATCTGACATTGAATGCATGGGTGAGCTGCAGCAGTCCCAGCGTAGCAAAGGCCATCGTGACTGCAACACCTTCATCGTAATGGGTATGTGCCCAGTAATACACCAGCAGGGTCAGTGCCGCCTCAAGCAGCCCTTGATAGATGATTCCGATCCCCACGCCTCCGGCAAAAATACTGCTGCTTGATTTACGCGGTTTCTTCGACATCACATCATTATCCGCTTTTTCCAGTCCGAGCGCGAGCGCCGGCAGGGTATCTGTGACCAGATTAATCCACAGGATATGAATCGGTTCAAGAATCCGCCAGCCGATCAGCGTCGCAATGAACAGGGTCACCACTTCCCCCAAATTGGCCGACAGCAGGAACTGGATCGCTTTGCGGATGTTGCTGTATACCTTGCGTCCTTCTTCGACAGCAACGACAATCGTAGTGAAATTATCATCGGCCAGTACCATGTCGGATACGCCTTTGGCCACATCTGTTCCTGTGATGCCCATACCAACGCCGATATCCGCTGATTTGAGCGCAGGCGCATCATTGACTCCGTCTCCGGTCATAGCAACGATTTTGCCCATTTGTCTCCATGCCTTGACGATCCGCACCTTATGCTCAGGCGATACACGGGCGTACACGGAATAATCGGCCACTCTTGTGGCAAAATCCGCCTCGCTGATCTGATCCAGCTCGCGGCCGGTCAGCACTGCCTTGTCATCATCGATGATTCCAAGCCGCTTAGCAATCGCTGCAGCCGTGTCCCGGTGGTCCCCGGTGATCATCACCGGCCGGATGCCCGCCCGTCTGCATACGGCAACCGCATCCCGGACCTCCTCACGCGGCGGATCGATCATCCCGGTCAGGCCGATGAACACCAGATCCTTCTCCGTCCCCTCCGTTGAAGGATCGGAGGGCTGCTCTGCATGGTCGCGGTAAGCAAACGCCAACACCCGCAGCGCCTCGTCTGCCAGACTTTTGTTGCTGGCTGTGATCCGGCTGATATGTGCCTCCGTTAAGGGCACTACAGTGCCATTCTCTTGAATATGGCTGCATTTGGACACCAGCACATCCGGCGCTCCCTTGGTCAGCACCCGGAACCCGCCGTTATCCAGCTTATGGATCGTCGTCATCAGCTTGCGGTCCGAATCAAAAGGCAGCTCATTCACCCGCGGATAACGCTGCTCCTGCTCCCGTTTGTCAGTCCCGATGCTGAGTGCGAAGTCAACCAGCGCCGTTTCGGTAGGGTCGCCGATAAGGGCTTTACCGCTCCGGGTCCCGCCTGCTGAACCAGGCTTCGCCTCTGCCCGGGCTCCATCCGTAGCTTTCCCTCCAGCACTTTTGCCTTCGTCTATGCTGGAATCATTGCACAGGGTCATCGCCTGCAGCAGCAAATCACCGCCCGGCGTTTCGTTAAGCTTCGAATCGGCCTCGATAGTCTCTCCGCCCACATACAGCTTTTCCACGGTCATCTTGTTAAGTGTTAATGTGCCCGTCTTGTCAGAACAGATAATCTCTGTACTGCCCAGTGTCTCCACCGCAGGCAGCTTGCGGATAATTGCCTTGCGCTTAGCCATCCGCTGCACGCCTAGCGCCAGAATGATGGTTACGATGGCCGGAAGACCCTCCGGAATCGCCGCTACCGCAAGTGAGATGGAGGTCAGCAGCATATCAAGCAGCTCTCTGCCCTCCAGCCAGCCGACCACGAAGATAACGACACAGACACCCAGAATAATGAAGGTGAAATATTTGCCAAGCTCATCCAGCTTTTTCTGCAATGGGGTAACTTCATTCTCCGCCTCCGAGATGTATCCGGCGATCCTGCCCACTTCGGTATGCATCCCCGTAGCCGTTACCACACCCACACCCCGGCCATAGGTTACGCTGCTGCTCATATAAGCCATATTCGTCCGGTCACCGATCACAAGATCATTGCCCGCAAGCACTCCCGACTGCTTATCCGAGGGCAGTGATTCACCCGTCAGCGCCGCCTCCTCGGTCTTCAGTGACGCCGCTTCGAGCAGCCGCAGATCAGCAGGCACCACGTTGCCGGCTTCCAGCAGCACAATATCGCCGGGCACCAGCTCCTCGCTTTTGATCTCTGTGACCTGCCCGGCCCGGCGGACTCTCGCCTGCGGAGAGGACATGCTTTTGAGAGCCTCCAGTGCCTGCTCCGCTTTGTTCTCCTGGATGACACCCAGCACCGCGTTCAGGATCACCACCAGCAAAATAATAACGGTATCCGTCCACTCTCCGAGGATTCCCGAGAGCACGGCAGCCGCCAGCAGGATGAAGATCATTACATTCTTGAACTGCTCAATGAATTTAGCCAGCAGCGATTTAGACTTGGCTTCCTGCAGCATGTTTTTGCCGTAACGTTCCAGTTGCCTTGCCGCTTCTTCTGCAGTCAGTCCGGCTTCCCTGCTCTCCAGCTGCTTCAGCACCTCGGCCGTATCCAGAGTATGGAACAATACACCTTCTTTACTTTTGCTTTTAGCAGAATCTGAGTTCAATTCATCCGCTCCTTCTATAATTTATTTAGTTCAAACCCTTATATGGAGTTTTACCCAAAAATAGCAGGAGAATTCTAAAAACATATGTAGATTTATCAAAGGTTGTGCCTGCCCGAACGGGCAAATCCTTTGAACCGGGTCCCCTTGGTGGACAGCTCGCCCCTGTCTCCCTCAACGATCAGACCATACGCTTTGGCCTTCACCTCCAGCTCCCTCCGGCTCCCGTTTTGGAATTCAAAGGTTACATAGTAGCTGGTGTGTGTGCCCGCATGCCCTCTGCCGCCCCAGACCTCTGTGCGTTTCGTAACAGCTGTCGCCACCCTCGACTCGAGCGGACTGGCATTATTGGTCATCCAGATCTTCAGGGCTCTGGCAATAGTGTAAGCAACAAAAACTGCGATCAGCAGCAGCACAAGCTGTAATAAATAAGGCCCTTCGGAGAAGAAGCCGCGGGAGGAACTGGCTACAGCCGAATTCAGAAATCCGTTAAAAATGCCCTCTTTATGCAAATTAAACGCTCCTTTGGTAAAAATAATTATAAAATGTTCATTTTACTAGAGAATACGCGGTGTAACGGCTCCGGTTTCGTATTTTCATGACATTTACCCCAAAAAAACAGCTCCGGAAATTTGGTCCTGCCCAGAATCCTATGTTATGCTTTAACTACAATATACAGTAAGGATGTGTTCTCTTGATGACATATCTAGCGCGCTTACCCATTTCTAAGCTCCTGAAGGCGGCCTTCATACCGGTGCTTCTCCTGACATTTCTGGCTGCTTCTTCCCAGCTGCTGAACGAACAGGAGGCTTCCGAAGTGCAGCATGCCAGACTGGAGCGTTATGAGCATAAAATGGCTCAGCCGGTACGGGTGCACAGCACAACGTTCCATTACATTCCTTCCGCGCGGCTGGCCCATCCTGAGAACCTGCTGGCGCTTCATCCGGAAGCGTCCCTGCCTCTGCTCTGTGTGTCGTTCTTCCCCATCATTTACATCATTCTGAAGCGGCTGCTGCTGTATCCGCTGAAATGCACATCACACTTTATAAGGTAAAGGCTCTCCAATAAATCCTTTGAGCGCACAACGCATTATCTATAGCAAACGAACCTACAAATTCAGGTTTCCTGCTGAAAGGAGGAAATCCATTGAAAATCAGATATAGAGGGGCTGCCCCCCTGCGCCATTCCAAAATCCTGCGCCTGCTCTCTGTTATAGGCGGGGGCTTGCTCGCTGCTGTAGGACTGGAACTGTTCCTGATGCCGCACAAGCTGCTGCCTGGCGGAATCGCCGGATTGTCTGCTCTGCTGTCACATTTAACCGAAATGCGTCTTGGCTTATTTCTGTTCCTGCTCAACCTTCCGTTCATTCTAATGTCGCGCAGGCAGATTAATCTCCGGTTTGCCCTATATACGATGCTTGGATTAATCTGTCTGACGGCGGGCTCGCTGGCCCTTCACCACTTCCCTGCAGCCACCAGCGAACCGTTGCCTGCTGCAATAGCCGGCGGTCTGTGCCTGGGCTTTGGGCTTGGCATCTCTGTCCGCTTCGGAGGCATTACCAGCGGAAGCGAGAAGCAGGGAGTCCGGCTGCTGAACGGCGGTCCGCCCAAATCTGCTGAAATGGGCATTATGCTGTTCAACTGTGCCATTCTGCTCTTCGGCGGTTCATTGTTCGGCTGGGATCAGGCTATGTACAGCATCATTGCTTACCTGCTGGCCTTTGAAGCATTGCGCTTCTCGTTAAGAGACCTATCCCTCTCCCAGGCTGTCTGGATTACGAGCAGCAACTGTGAAGAGATCCGCCGCAGGCTCCAGCAGTCACTTGACCGCGAAGTTAAACTCGTCAGGTCCACCGGTCCTGAGGGACAGCCCGGCACCGTCTTCTGCCTGGCAAGCAGGCTGGAGGAAGAGGAGCTGGCTTCCATCGTCCACGGATGCGACCAGGACAGTAAGATCGTCATCAATGCGGCCCGGAACAGCCGGATTTCCGCGCTCTTCCGTAATCACCCGCCTGGTTGACCGATGGTATTCAGCGGACAGCTTATAGCCACTGATCTAACCAAAAAGCGTTCCCGCATTTAGTTGCGGGAACGCTTTTTGGTTAGATCAGGCAAGGGCAGGCTCCGCTCTTTCAGCGGAACATTCCCCATAAGCGGATCAGGTGAAAGGTGTTGCCCGGATCAATCTTCTGGGCAATCACAAATTTAACAATTTGCTCTTCCTGCGAGGACGTCAGCTTCTCATTCATCACTGCAGAAGCGTTGCGCACCAGCCTGCGCACAACGGCAGTGTCCTGCAGCTCTTGCTTGGAAATTCCGTTGATCATATTCTTGATGCGTTCCTTAACCGCCGGATTCTTCATCTTCAGCTTAATGCGATCCACCAGCGCAGGACTGATTCCGAATTGCTGATAACCCAAGCATAGCACCTCCCGTCATATCCAATCATTCACAGTATATGAGGGCCGGTCTCCGCATGTGCCTAATCAGTCAATTAAATCTCCCTGGAATATTTGCTCCTGCTGCAAATACCCGCGCAGCGGAGCATAATCCGCCGATGTCCAGAACGCGGCATCCCGCAGCAGCTCTGCCGCGTCATCACGCGCCAGTTCCAGCGTCTCGAAATCAGCCGTCATATCCGCCAGCCGGAATTCCGGCAGCCCGCTCTGCTTCGTCCCGAAGAAATCCCCCGGTCCCCGCAGCTCCAGATCACGCCGGGACACCTCGAAGCCGTCATCCGTATCCGTCATCGCCGTCATCCGCTCTCTGCCAATTTCCGATTTGGGATCTGCCATCAGCACGCAGTAGGACGCATGTTCCCCTCTGCCGACCCGTCCGCGCAGCTGATGCAGCTGTGACAGGCCGAAGCGGTCGGCATCCATAATGATCATCAATGTGGCATTCGGTACATCCACACCTACCTCTACGACTGTAGTAGAGACTAACAGCTGCAGCTCATTGCTGTAGAAGGCGCGCATCACTTCATCCTTCTCTGCAGGCGTCATCCGCCCGTGAAGCAGCCCTACCTTATAGTTCGGGAACGCCTGCGACATCTGAACATGCAGATCAATCGCATTCTGCACGTCCAGCTTCTCCGACTCCTCAATAAGCGGGCAGATCAGATAGGCCTGCCGCCCCTGGTCAATCTCACGGCTGATCAGATTCAATACCCGCTCCATCAGATCAGGCTTCACCCAGTAGGTCGTAATCGGTACACGCCCTTTTGGCCGTTCGGACAGCGTAGACACATCCATATCGCCAAAAACAGTGATCGCCAGCGTACGCGGAATCGGGGTGGCCGTCATCGTCAGCACATCCGGGTTGTAGCCCTTGCGCCGCAGGACACTGCGCTGGTTCACCCCGAACCGGTGCTGCTCATCTGTGACAACAAGTCCCAGACTGCGGAAGAAGACATCATCCTGAATTAAGGCATGGGTTCCGACGACCACATCCAGCATTCCCAGCTGCAGAGAAGCCAGCAGATCCTTACGTTTGCGTCCGTTCACACTGCCGGTCAGCAGACCGACTGTAATGCCGAACGGTTCAAACATTCTGGTGAGCGAGCGTATATGCTGTTCGGCCAGAATCTCAGTCGGCACCATCAGTGCCCCCTGAAATCCCGATCTTACAGTCGCATACAGTGCAATAGCCGCCAGCACGGTTTTGCCGGAGCCTACATCCCCTTGCAGCAGCCGGTTCATACAGTACCCTGAGCGCATGTCATGCAGAATCTCCAGCTCCACATGCTTCTGGGCGTCCGTCAGTTCAAACGGCAGGCTCCGCACAAACTGGCGGACTGTGGCGTTATCCACTGTATGGACCACACCGTCCATTCTGCCGCGGTTCAGTACACGGAAGGCCTGTACCTTGAGCTGGAACAAGAATAGCTCTTCATAGACCATCCTGCGCCTTCCCTGCTGTCCTTCGCGTGTATCCTCCGGCTGGTGGATCGTGGCAATAGCCTTTTTACGCGACATGAAATCATACTTGCGCATAATACTGTGCGGGAGGATTTCCGGAATCAGCTCTCCATACTGCTGCAGGGCCTGGCCTATGACTTTGCGGATCCAGGATTGTGTGATCTTGCCGCCTACAGAGTACACCGGCTGCAAGGTTCCCGTCTTGCCTTCCCCCCGGTCCGGAAATTCATAATTGGTTACGGTAATCTGATTCCGTTTCTGGTCCCATTTCCCGGTAAGTACTACTTCGCGGCCCACTGTCAGCTGCTCACGTGCATAATGCTGATTGAACCACGTTGCCGTGAACATCCACGGCTCAGCCACCATCTTGCAGCTCATTCGTGATTTGCCCCCGAAGCGCTGCAGCACCGGAATGCCGATTACCTTAGCTACAATGGTTGCTTTATCGCCATGCTTAACTTCACTAAGAGACTTTGGCCGGAAATCCTCATAACGGAACGGGTAGTATTCCAGCAAATCCTTCACTGTAAAGACGCCAAAGGCGTGAAGCTCGCCTTGCTTTTGAGCGCTCACGCCAGTTATTTGTTTCACTTCAATTGATTCCAAAGCCAGCACCATGTTCATCCCCTATACTAGGCGGGCCAGATGAATACGGCTAAGGTCCCGTTGCCGACATGGCTGCCTACGACAGGTCCAATGTTGGTCAGTACCTTCTCTTCCAAGGTGAAATGCCCGGACAATTCCCTCAGGAATTCTTCGCCGGAAGCCGGTTCAGCCGTATGACCCACGGCCACATTGATTTTGTTCACACCCGGCAGATCTGCCTTGAACAGCTCGATCATGCGGGCAACTGCCTTCTTGCGGCCTCTAACCTTCTCTACCGCATAGATGATTCCTTCTGCATCGATCGACAGGATCGGCTTGATATTGAGCAGCGTACCCAGGATGGCGGACGCTTTGCCGATTCTGCCGCCCTTCTGGAGATATTCCAGCGTATCCACCAGGAAGTACAGCTTGCGCGACTTGCGCATACTCTCTACCTGCTCCAGAATTTCCTCCGGCGCCTTACCCTGCCCGGCCAATCTAGCGGCTTCCACTACCATGAAACCGAATCCGTAGGAAGCGGACAGGGAGTCAACCACGGTGACCGACTCCCCTTCCTCTTCCAGCATGGATTTGGCCAGGACAGCAGATTGATAGGTTCCGCTAAGACCGGAGGAGATATGGAAGGACAGGATCGGACTGCCCGGATAACGTTCCTGAATGCTGCGGTACACGTTCATATATTCGACCGGCGACGGCTGTGAGGTGGTCGGCAACTGCGGCGAGCGGGGAAGACGCTCATAGAACTGCTCCGGAGTCATATCCAGATTATCCCGGAAAGCCTCTTCGCCGAACATCAGAGTCAGCGGAACGACTTCAATGCCGAACTGATCCGCCAAGGCTGGCGGGATATCGGATGTGCTGTCGGTAACGATTACGGTACGATTCATGGATTTCCTCCCCATACTATGATTTAGCTGATCCACTCTGCTTGCTTAGGTCTAAGATGTCTATGGCTCCACTGAGAAAAGATAGTAATACAGCGGCTGGCCTCCATCATGAACTTCTACTTCAACCTGCGGGTACGTTTCTTCCAGCCATGTGCTGATGGAATCCGTAACGTCTGCTTCGGCATCTGCACCTGTCAGCACTGTCACAATCTCGTCACCGTTCACCAGCATGCTAGCCAGCAGCTGCTTGCTTACAGCAAGCAATTCATCGGCGGCAGCAACGATCTTGGAGTTCGAGATTCCGATATACTGCCCGGCTTTGATCTCCAGCTCTTCAATGACTGTATCCCGCACGGCATTGGTAACCTGTCCCGATTTGACCTGTGCGATTGCCTCCAGCATATTGCTTGTGTTGGCATCTACCGCTTCCTCTTCCTGGAAAGCAAAGGCGGCCGAGATTCCCTGGGGAATACTCTTGCTAGGGATAACCGTGATGTCACGTTCGCCCTCCAGCAGCTCCTTGGCCTGCTGCGCAGCCAGTACTATATTGGAGTTATTCGGCAAAATGTAGATATGCTTCGCTGAAATAGAAGATATCGCATTAACGAAATCCTCCGTGCTAGGATTCATCGTCTGGCCGCCGGCCAGGATGGCATCCACGCCAAGGCTGCGGAAGATATCAGAGATTCCATCTCCCGAAGAGACTGCGATGAAGCCGTATGGCGCCAGATCATCCGCAGGAGGAACTGCAGGCGACTGTACGCTGGCCTTCTCTTCCGGAATATCGGCGAATACATCCGGCATTGGAGCAATATCCATTCCGGCTGTCAACAGATCGCGGTGCTGCTCACGCATGTTAAGAATGTGAATCTGTGTGATCTCACCATGCAGCAGCGCCAGGTTAAGCACCTCGCCGGGAGTCTTCGAGTGCACATGCACCTTGATGGTCTCATCATCCGAAATTACGATAATGGAGTCACCGTTAACTGACAACGCTTTCCGAAAAACTTCCTCATCAAAATCTGATTTCACAGATGCGCCAAGCTGGCGGTTGATGAAAAATTCCATATCATATAAAAATTCGATGTCTTCCGTAGAAAGCTGGGATTGGGCGGAAGACTGTACGGAGGACAATACGTTCTCAGGTTTAGTCAGTACTGCTGCAGGAATTGGTGCAGGAACTGAGGCTTGTCCTTGTACAGGTGTCTGTACAGCGGCTGATCCGCTGGTCAGATACTGGTGGAAACCTTCATAGATGTAGACCAGACCCTGACCGCCGGAATCCACAACACCGACCTGCTTGAGCACAGGCAGAAGTTCAGGTGTATTAGCTAGCGCTTCCTTGGCTTTGGCCAATACTTCGGTCATAAGCTCAGTAACATCCGTTGTACGGCGCGCATAATACACTGCATGTCTCGCAGCTTCCTTGGCGACGGTAAGAATCGTGCCTTCAACCGGTTTAACCACTGCTTTGTAGGCTGTATCAACGCCAGTCTGCAGTGCTGCAGCGAACTGCTGCGTGTTCAATTCTTCATATTGGGCTGCATAACGTCCAAGACCTCTGAATAACTGCGACAAAATAACGCCGGAGTTCCCCCGCGCGCCCATCAAGAGTCCTTTGGAGAGTACTCCTGCACATTGGCCTACAGAGGCAGTATTATTTTTCTTCAATTCATTCGCGCCAGCGGTCATCGTCAAATTCATGTTGGTTCCCGTGTCTCCATCCGGAACCGGAAAAACATTTAAAGAATTGACATGCTCCGCATGCTGCTGCAGCTTTTCCGCACCGGCGAGTACCATTGCGGTAAAATCTGTCCCGTTTATAGAACGCTTACTCAATGAGAATTCCCCTTCCTAACTTCATGCCTAATCAATTCTATGATTAACTGGACATAATGCACTAATTTATATTGTACTATAAGAGTCTAAAGAAATAAATGTTTTTGAATCGGTTGACGTAGCAAATTTTGCTGTGATATTATATTTAAGTATTGTTTTACGCAGGTGTAAGTAACAAGGAGGTGTAATCTATGTCCCGCAAATGTACAGTAACAGGCAAGAAACCGGGCAGCGGCAACCACGTGTCTCACGCAAACAACCGCAACCGTCGCTCTTGGGGAGTTAACGTTCAGAAGGTCCGTATCCTAGTGAACGGCAAACCGAAACGCGTGTACGTCAGCACCCGTGCTTTGAAAGCCGGTAAAGTTGAACGCGTTTAGTCTTGGATTATTCTAGGGCCTAGCGATATCTCATATCAAGTAGAAACGGACATGCCGTCCTTAAATAGACGGTATCCGTTTCAGCGAGAAATAGAAGGACACTTTATAGTGCAAAGCATATAAAGTCTTATATTTGAAGCAAAAAGCACCCTTTACATTCGTAAGGTGCTTTTTTTCATGTTTTCTGTTCTGCCTCGCTCAGCTCTTCTGAAAAGTGTTCAAAATCGCTTTAACAAAACCTCCCAAAAATCTTGGCAGCTTGAACGTGTAAAATTTCATGATTAACCCTCCCATCAATTCATGCCATGCAGTAGGAGACTATCCTGTCATGATGTGTATGCCAACGAACTGCAGACCTCCCTTATTGTACAAAAAAAGGCTACATGAGATTTCTGCTCATGTAACCATATTTATGCGGGTATAACTTGGCCTATACCTAAGCACTCGCGATTAAAGGACAGCACCATCCGCCGCCTCGCGGATCGCCCGGATTGCACCTGCGCGGTCACTGCGTCCAAAGACCGCATTGCCCGCTACCAATACATCAGCCCCTGCTTGAGCCACGAGAGGTGCTGTAGCTTCGGCAATTCCTCCGTCCACCTCAATACGCAGCCCCTTGTGATTGATCTCACCGGCCCATTCTCTAAGCTGTGTAATCTTATGCAGCGTACGCGGAATGAAGGCTTGTCCGCCAAACCCCGGATTCACTGTCATGACCAGCACCAGATCAACATCCTCGAGAACCTCACGCACAGCAGCTGCCGGAGTACCCGGATTAATCGCCACACCGGCCATCAGGCCGAGCTCCTTGATCTGATGAACCACCCGGTGCAGGTGTACACAAGCTTCTGCATGGACGGTAATTACAGCCGCCCCTGCGGCGGCAAAATCAGCAATATACCGTTCCGGATTCTCGATCATCAAATGAACATCAAGCGGCAGGGAAGTATGGGCTTTGACCGCTGCCACAATGGCAGGACCCAGGGTAATATTCGGCACAAAATGACCGTCCATCACATCTACATGAATCCAGTCTGCACCGCTGGCTTCGGCTTCCGTGACTTCTGCGCCAAGTGCGGCAAAATCTGCTGACAATATGGAAGGAGCAATAATAACCATGTGTTTAGTACCTCCGCTTTTTATCTTTCATTTCGTTGTAGAACAGCTTGTAATGCTCATAGCGGCTGTCCGCAATCTCTCCAGCCTGCAATGCTTCTATCACCTTGCAGCCCGGTTCGTGAAGATGGCTGCAGCCGCGGAATTTGCAATTCTCCGCATAGGAAGCGAACTCACGGAAGCATTCGGACAATTCATCCACACCCAGCTCCAGAAAGTCCAGCTGGCTGAACCCCGGTGTATCGGCTACGAAACCGCCATTCCCGATATCCATCAATTCAACGTGACGTGTCGTATGACGCCCGCGGCCAAGCCGCATGCTGATTTCACCTGTCTCCAGCTCAAGGCCCGGTACGAGGCGGTTCAGCAGGGTTGACTTCCCTACGCCGGACTGGCCTGAGAATACACTGATGATTCCGCCCAATCGCTTCCGCAGCTCATCGGCGCCTGATCCGTTTAGTGAGCTCGTAACCATTACTTCATAGCCAATTTGTTCATAGAGAGCTTTGACTGCTTCTGTAGCCTGGCCCTCATCATCCGCCAGATCCTGCTTGGTCAGTACAATCAGCGTGTCCAGTCCGGAATGCTCGATATGAACGAGGAATTTGTCCAGCAGGTTGAGGTTCATATCCGGTTCCCGTACAGAGAACAGCAGTACGGCCAGCTTCACGTTCGCTACCTGCGGACGGATCAGTTCAGAATCACGGGGGAGCAGTTCATCCACCATCCCCTCCCCGTTCTCGGTCAGCATATAGATAATCCGGTCACCTACCAGAGGAGCTATTCCTCTTTTCTTAAGTATTCCGCGTCCCCGGCATTGTACAGCCTGTTCCTCCGTTGCGATGAGTCCATCCTTAAGCGGCTTCACATAATAATATCCGCTCAGCGCTTTGATAATGATTCCTTCAGGCATACATATTAAGCCTTCCTCTCCTGATTTTGCGCAAATGACCCAAGATTATATCCCCGGGTCATTTCGCCGCTCCAGCTGTAATGGTGTTGCCACCGCCCCGCTGAAGCTTATCTCTTTTTATTTATTCTTGTCCTTGCCTTTGCCCTTGCCATTTCCAGGGGAAGCGGCAATCAGTTTATTATTGTTGTCTTTACCTGGTACGAAGCCCGTCTGATCACCTGCACCTGTCTCTTCGCCCTCTCCGGTGCCCGGCGGCAGAATCTCCGGTTCGATTGTCGGCTCAACAGGAGTCTCGGTCGGTGCAACGGTCGGCTCAGGTGTCTGTGTCTGAACCGGAGGCGGTTCAGGCGTCTGCACATTATTATTCTTGACATCCACGTAAGTTATAGGATAAGTCTCGAGGAAATCCCCGTCCCGGTATACGGATACCATCCCATCCTTGTTAGGAGCAAGCAACATGTTCACGGATAAGGTCTGACTTTTGCCAATTGTGCGTGTGCCCCACTCCTGGTTCTCGCCATTATTACGCGCATCTGCAAAGACAATGCGGATTTTGCTCTTCTGTCCGTCCACTGCTGGTGCAACCGGTACGTTAAAGGTATATTCCAGTGCTTCCGGAGGATAACCTGTACTGAGGTAAATGGTTATTTTCTCCCCGGGAGTAACCTGATCTCCTTCCTCATACGCCCATTGCTTCGTGACTTTGCCCTTCTCATACGTGAAGCTGGGCTCTTCCTTAATTTCATCCAGCACAAGGCCGGCTTTCTCAATCGCTGCCTTCGCTTCCTTCTCCGTCATTCCAAGGAGGCCCGGCATATTGGTGCTCTCTTTCCCTTTACTCACGATCAGCTTAACCGTTATAGTCTCAGGATCATACTCACTATTTGCCTCAGGCTCAGAGCTGATTACTTTGCCCTTCTCAAATTCCTCACTGAAACGTTCGTCCGGAGTGATTCTATCCTGTGCAATTCCCAGTGCAATTAGTTCCTTGACTGCATCATCATAGCTCATATTAGAAACATCCTTAAGCTTAGGCAGAACCTTGGCGGTACTTACCGTCAGAATAATATGCGTCCCTTCCTTGACCATCGTGTCAGTCTTGCTCTGTTTCCAGACGATATTTTCTGCAAAATTCGGGTTGTATGCCTGCACCGGCGGCTCTTCTGCGAACAAGCCTACCTCTTCAAGGGCAGCTTTGGCTTGCTCAAAAGAAATACCGGTAACAACCGGCACCGCCACTTCATCCACGGACAATTTGGAGTTGACATACCAGACGACCCCGCCCATGGCGATCAGCAGTATCAGGGTAAGACTGATCCACAGCGCCGCGCGGCCCGATTTGCGCTTGCCGGGTGGAGGAGGCGGAGCATCCTCCATACTGCGGACACGTTCCTCTCCCCCGCCGCCACGGCTGCCCAGCCCCCGCTGGAGCGGTTTGATTGCAGGAATTACCCGTGTTCTGTCCTCGTCCTCTTCGTCATCGAATAAGACCTTGGACTCGCTCCGCCGTTCTGGCAGCAGACAGGTCTCCAGATCCTGCAGCATTTGCTTGGCGGACTGATACCGTTCTTCCGGATTCTTGCGCATTGATCTCAGGATTACATTCTCCACGCTTTGCGGAATCAGCGGATTCAGCAGGCGCGGCTCCTCAAATTCCTCCTGCAGATGCTTCAGTGCTACACTAATCGGGCTTTCCCCCAGAAAAGGCAGCACCCCGGTAAGCATCTGATAGAGCACGATCCCCAGAGAATAGAGGTCGGACTTCTCTCCTGTGGTCACGCCTTTGGCATGCTCAGGCGAGAAATAATGTACGGAACCGACCACGGAACCCGTCTGGGTTATTGTAGTGGACGTAACCGCCCGGGCAATCCCGAAATCCGTTACTTTAACCCGGCCATTACGGCCGATCAGAATATTATGAGGTTTAATATCGCGGTGAATAATCTGGTTCAAATGCGCATGATCAAGTGCATCACAAATTTGTGATGCAATCCGCACGGACTCGTCAACCTGCAGCGGAGCCCGCTCTTTAATGATTTCGTTAAGATTCTTGCCTTCAATATATTCCATAACAATATAATGGACTTCATCTTCCTGGCCGACATCGTAAATGCTGACTACATTTGGATGAGATAACGATGCAGCTGATTGCGCCTCCCGCCGGAACCGGCGGATGAATTCCTCATCATGCACAAACTGGTTGCGCAATACTTTGATAGCAACATTCCGGTTGAGCAGAATGTCATGGGCTCTGTAGACAAGCGCCATGCCACCTCCACCGATCCGTTCGATGACTTGGTAGCGGCCGCCCAATTCGTGACCGATCATCTATCCCACTCCTTTGTCTCGGGCACTGCGGCCTCTCCTTGGTGTTCTAACATAGCAACGCTGATATTATCGTTGCCGCCGGCAAGCAAAGCCAGCTGAAGTAAACGATCCGCTCTTTCTTCCAGAGAAATCTCATGAATTCCGGCTACCTTGGCCATATGCTCGGGGCTGACGAAATTGCTGAGTCCGTCGCTGCACAGCAGCAGAAGCTCCCCAAGTGCAAGCGTAACAGAAGCCAGATCCGCAGACACCACGGCATCCGTCCCCAGAGCCCGGGTCAGCACATTTCGGCGCGGATGGCTGCCCAGCTCCTCCAGGCTGATCTGGCCGTTCTTGAACAGCTCATTGACCAGCGTATGGTCCTCGGTTAGTTGTATTGCAGCACCGTCCTGAATGAGATATGCCCTGCTGTCTCCGATATGGCCGATGTATCCCGCTGACCCTTTCAGTAGAGCAGCTACGATGGTAGTCCCCATGTTGTGGTATTTCTCATCGCTTTGAGCCTCTTTGTGGACCGTGTGATTGGCTTCCAATATGGCGGCTGACAGTGCCTCCTTCAGCTCTGCCTCCGGAAGATCAGGCTGCAGCTGGTCCAGAATGTTCCTGACCGTCTCCAGCGCAATCCTGCTCGCGGTATCGCCAGCCAAATGTCCCCCCATCCCGTCGGCTATAATGCCGAGGGTATAACCGTGGCGCGTAGCGCCGATCCAGACCGAATCCTCATTGACGGTACGTACCCGGCCAATGTCGCTGGCTTGAACTGTTCTGATCAAATATCCTCACCCCAACTCCATATGTTTGGCACGCAGCTGACCGCATGCGGCCGCAATATCATGGCCTTGCTCACGGCGGATCGTAACGTTCACGCCATGATCGGCCAGTATACGCTGAAATTCAAAGATATCATTGCGGGAAGTCCGTACATACTTGCGCTCAGGCACATGGTTAACCGGAATCAGGTTCACATGGCAGAGCATGGTCTTAAGCACACCCGCTAATTCCTCGGCATGCTCGGGCTGATCGTTCACGCCGCCGATCAAGGCATATTCGAAGCTGATCCGGCGGCCTGTCTTGGCCTGATAATAGCGCAATGACTCGATTACATCATCAAAAGGATAGCGGCGGTTAACCGGCATCAGCTTGGAACGGAGCGTATCATTAGGCGCATGAATCGAGATCGCCAGATTGATCTGCGTATCCTCATCAGCAAACTTGTAAATATTCGGCACAATCCCGCTGGTCGATACTGTAATATGGCGCTGGCCAATATTCAGACCCTTCTCATGGATCATGAGGCGCAGGAATCTCATGGTTGCGTCGTAGTTCTCGAAAGGTTCGCCGGTGCCCATGATAACAATGCTGCTGACGCGTTCGCCGCGGGCATCAAGAATCTGCTGGGAACGCACTACCTGGGCTACAATTTCCCCTGCGGTCAAATCGCGCTTCAGACCTCCAAGCGTAGACGCGCAGAAGGTACAGCCGATCCGGCAGCCAACCTGGGTAGTTACACATACGCTGTTGCCGTAATTGTGCTTCATAATAACTGTCTCAATCGCATGATCATCATGCAGACCGAACAGGAATTTCACAGTACCGTCTTTGGATTCCAGCTTCGTAATTTCAGTCAGAGCCGAAATACTGAATTGTTCCACCAGCTTGCCGCGCAGTGCCTTGGAGAGATTGCTCATGGATTCAAAATCATTGACCCGCTTCACATACAGCCAGTCAAAAATCTGTCCGCCGCGAAAAGCCGGCTCTCCGTTATCCTTGGCCCACTGCTGCAACTCTTCTAAAGAAAAATCATATATTAAAGGTTTCATTGTTATTAGCACCTGTTCTTTCGTAAATTATATGCGTATTATTTCTCATTCTTCCTATTTTAACACAAATTCCAGAGCCGGTAAAAGAAAAGCCCGCCGCGCAAAACCTCTGCGGGGCGGGAAGCTGTAATTCCATGCAGAAATCACTATATTACGAGAGTCGCTTCAGCCGGGCAATATAGAATCCGTCGCTTCCGAAATGATGGGGAAGCAGCTGTATTCCATCGCCTGCGGCAATTGCGGTTCCCTCAAGCCGTTCCCAGACGGCGGTCTTGAAGCTGACCGGAGCGAACCCGGGATTATGCTCCAGGAAATCCCTGACAATCCGGCTGTTCTCCGCCTGCTCGGTAGTGCAGGTGCTGTAGACCAGCACACCGCCAGGCTTCAGGAGCCCGGCGACCGACTGCAGCAGTTCATGCTGCAGCGCAGCTACGCTGTCCACATCTCCGGGCTGCTTCCGCCACTTCAGATCCGGCTTGCGCCGGATCACCCCAAGCCCCGAGCAAGGGGCATCCAGCAGAATCCGGTCGAAGGATTCCGGTTGAAGAGCAGCACCCAGCTGCAGTGCGTCGCCGCTTAAGGTAGCAATGCATTCCAGACCCAGACGGGCCGCCTGATCTGCGATAAGCTTCGCCTTATGCTCATGCAGATCATTGGCCAGTATAGATCCTTCGTCCTTCATCATCTCGCCCATATGCGCGCTTTTGCCTCCGGGAGCGGCGCAGCAGTCCAGCACCTTCATTCCTGCTACAGGGTCAACAACTTCAGCCACCAGCATGGAGCTTTCATCCTGCACTGAGAGATATCCGTCCCTGTACCAGGAAGTCAGAGCCATATTGCCGCCGCCCTTGACAATCAGCCCGAAGGGGCTAACCTTCGATTCAGAGGCCTCAAGACCCGCTTCGAGCATCTCGGCCAGCAGCGCCTCACGGCTGATCATAGTTGTATTGACGCGGACACTGACCGCAGGCGCTTCGTTATTCGCAGCACACATGGCCTCCGCCGTGTCTGTGCCATATTCCGCAGACCAGCGCTGCACCATCCAGAGCGGATGGGAATGAACAATAGAGATCCGCTCTTCCCTGCTGAGCCCTTCCGGCAACACCGGCAGTTCCCCGGCCCGCAGCACGCTGCGAAGCACGCCGTTAACCATGCCGGAGATACCCTGATGGCCGCGTTTCTTGGCTATATTCACAGCCTCATTAACGGCTGCATGCGAAGGAACCCGGTCCAGATACATGATCTGGTACAGGCTCAGACGCAGCAGATTACGTACCCAAGGCTGAAGCTTAGCTACTCCCTTGCTCACAAAACCCTCCAGAACATAATCCAGAGTAATCATCCGTGAGATCGTGCCATACACAAGCTCCGTAGCCAGTCCGGTATCTTCACGGCTGAGAGCGCCTTTCTGCAGGCTGCTGCCGAGCAGCAGATTGCTGTAGGCCCCCTGCTGCTCTACGCGGACAAGAACATCAAGCGCAACCTCGCGTGCAGAAGCTGCCGCCGGCGGTTTGCCGCCCGGCTTCATCTTGCCTGCTCCTCTGGCTTGACCACCCGGAGCTGAGCTCCCGGAAGCCGCTGACCTGTTGCCGCCAGTGGGATTACGCGGTCCGCCGCCTTTGCCGCCCGCGCTCACCCCAGCACCGTGCCGGGCTTAAGACTTGCGCCGCGGCTGAAATCTGCCGCACTCATCGCTTTTTTGCCGGCAGGCTGTACGGTTGTCAGCAGGAGAATCCCGTCGCCGGTCTTCACTTCAACCCCTCGTTCGCTTACAGACAGCACTGTACCCGGAGCAGCATTGCCGCCGGCGGAACTGCCGTTATCCGGCTTCGCCGCCGCCCATACCTTGAAGGTCTCGTCATTCCATAGGGTGAAGGCACCCGAGAATGGTACCAGCCCGCGGATACGGTTATAGGTTGCCAGTGACCCGGCCGTCCAGTCGATCCGTTCATCTTCGCGGCTGAGATTTGGCGCATAAGTTGCTTCGCTGTCATCCTGCACCGTCGCCTCTACACGTCCAGCCGCGAGGCGCGGCATTTCCGCCTTCAGTAAATCACGTCCGGCAATGCTCAGCTTCCCGAACATGGTGCCTGAGGTATCCTCGTCCTCAATCGGCACCTCTACCCGCGAGATCATATCTCCGGTATCCAGTCCTTCCGCCATATACATCAGCGTCACACCCGTTACCTTCTCACCGTTAATGATGCAGCGCTGGATCGGGGCGCCTCCGCGGTATTTCGGCAGCAGTGAGCCATGAACATTCACACATCCGTTCTTCGGCAGCTCCAGCACACTCTTCGGCAGAATCTGCCCGTAAGCCGCTGTAACAATCAGATCCGGCTCATAGGCAGCCAGTTCAGCTACCGCCTCCGGGCGCCGCATCCGTTCCGGCTGAAGAACCGGCAAGCCCAGTTCAAGTGCAGCCTCTTTCACAGGTGAAGGGGCAAGCGTCTTCTTGCGGCCTTGCGGACGGTCCGGCTGGGTAACCACAGCGACTACCTCATAGCCCTCCTCCAGCAGCATCCGCAGGGAGGGTACCGCAAAAGCCGGCGTTCCCATGAACACTATCTTCATTTCATTCACTCCTCAGTTTCACTGCGTTCAGCTGTATACTCATATACCTTCTCGGCGATATCCGTGAACAGCACACCGTTCAGGTGATCGATTTCATGCTGAAATGCCCGTGCAAGCAATCCGCTTCCGGTAATTGTAACTTCGTTGCCTTCACGGTCCAGACCGCGTACGGTTACTGTCTCTGCACGGCGTACATCGCCGTTCAGGCCGGGGATACTCAGGCAGCCTTCAGGTCCGAACTGCTCCCCGTCCATGCTGACAATCTCAGGGTTAATCAGCTTGATCAATCCATGCTCTTCATCGGCATCGATTACGATTAGACGCTTTAGAATTCCAACCTGCGGAGCTGCGAGACCAACACCTTCCGCGTCATACATCGTATCTGCCATATCGTCGAGCAGTTTTTGCACATTCGGGGTTACGGTTGTTACGGTCTTAGCTTTCTTGTGTAATACTTCATCCGGTTCTTTCACGATCAGCCTGATTGCCATTACAAAAACACCATCCTTGTTCTGAACATGTCTATAGTATATAAAATGAAATCATTCTTTCATTTCATAGTAAAACACCTTACCCATTGTAACACGCCGGGAGATTACATCAACATCTGCGGGTCCACATCAATGCTGATCTGCAGTCCTTTGTCACGGACAGAGTCCTCCAGCTCCTCGGCAACCTGACGGGCCAGTCCGATCGCATCAATCGCACCGCGCCATTTGATAATACACTGGAATCTGTAACGGCCTTTGAGCCGAGGCAAGGGTGACGCTACAGGACCCAGCAGATCCAGTGCATCCGAGGAGAGCTTGTCCAGACTGCCATACCAGCGCAGCTGCCTTGCTTTGCCCTGGATATTCAGGGCATAATTCTCCGCCAGCTTCAGCAGCAGCGGAAGCTGCTCATGCGACAGCGTAACCAGAATCAGCCGGCAATAGGGCGGATAATGCAGCTCCTTGCGGTGCTTAAGCTCATCACGCACGAACGATCTGTAATCATGTCCGCTGGCATGGATGATCGAATAATGCTCAGGTGTATAAGACTGCACAACCACTTCGCCGGGCAGCTGATGTCTGCCCGCTCTTCCGGCTACCTGTGTGAGCAGCTGGAACGTCTTCTCCGCCGCCCGGAAATCCGGCAGGTTCAGCGCCGAGTCCGCAGTGATGACACCGACCAGTGTAACATCGGGGAAGTCAAGTCCCTTAGCCACCATCTGCGTTCCCAGCAGTACATCGGCCTTCTTGTCTCTGAACTGGTTCAGCAGCTTCTCATGTGAACCCTTCTCCGTGGTTGTATCCACATCCATACGGATGACGCGGATACCGGGAAACAGCTTGCCCAGCTCCTCTTCGACCCGCTGGGTCCCTGTCCCGAAGAAGCGGATATGCTCGCTGCCGCATTCGGGGCACAGCTTAGGTGCAGGCTCGGCATGGCCGCAGTAATGGCAGCGCAGATTGTCGCTGCGGCTATGATAGGTCAGCGAGATATCGCATTCGGGACAACCGGCAACATATCCGCAGCTCCGGCACATGACGAAGGTGGAGAACCCTCTGCGGTTCAAGAGAAGTACCGTCTGCTCTCCGCGTTCCAGCCTGCTCACCAGCGCAGCATGCAGCCTGCGGCTGAACATCGAGCGGTTGCCTTCCTTCAGCTCATCGCGCATATCAACCACTGCCACCTTGGGCAGCTCGTTACCGAGTGCGCGGCTAGGCATCTCCAGCAGAATAGGGGAGAAATGAATGTCGCTCTGTGATCTGGCTGCGTGATAGCTCTCCAGCGAAGGCGTAGCCGAGCCCAGAATCACTACTGCCCCGCCCTGTTCAGCCCGGCGGACCGCGACATCACGGGCATGGTATTTCGGATTTTCTTCCTGCTTATAGGAGCCCTCATGCTCTTCATCCATGATAATGAGGCCCAGATTGGCGAACGGAGCAAACACTGCCGAGCGTGCGCCGACAGCAACCATCGCTTTGCCCTCACGGATCTTGCGCCATTCGTCGTAACGTTCGCCGACAGACAGCCGGCTGTGCATTACCGCCACCCCGCTGCCGAACCGGCCTTTGAACCGTTCAACCATCTGTGGAGTCAGGGCAATTTCCGGCACCAGCACTACGGCCTGACGCCCTTGCTCCACACAGCGCTGAATGCACTGCAGATAAATTTCCGTCTTCCCGCTGCCCGTTACCCCGTGCAATAAGAAGACTTCATGCGTTTGCTGCTCTACAGTTCCCACAATCCGCTTATACACAACCTCCTGCTCCGCTGTCAGCGGCAAGGGTGTACTCGGCTTGAAATCGCGTCCCTGATAGGGGTCACGGTATACTTCAATTTCACTAATCTCAATATACCCTTTGTCCTCCAGTGCCTTCACCGTGCCGGCCGTAACCTGAAGAACCGACAGCACATCCTTGAGCGGCATGGGAAGTGTTGCCTCCATATCGATCAGGAAGGACAGCACTTCCTTCTGGCGCGCCGAACGCGCCGGGAAGCCGGACAGGGATTCGCGTGCTGCAGAGAGGCCGATGGCCAAATCAACGGCCTTCAGCTTCTTCTTGCCCATCTTGTCCTTGATCGACTGGCTCTCCGCCAGCACACCGCGCCGCACCATGAACTTTACAGTCTCAGCAGCCTCCGGGAAGGTACGGGTCAGCAGCTTCATCGATACTTCCCCATGGCGTCTGACGAAGTCAGTAATCTCCTGCTCTTCGTTGTCAGCCTCCAGGAAAAGCGGAAACAGCTCATCTCCGGGAGTATGGGCTGCTGCCTCTGCATCACCCAGCGAGATCAGCCGCTCGGCTTTGCCCTTCAGGGCAGTCGGAAGCATAGCCTGCAGTGCGGAGATCCGTCTGCAGGCATATCTTTGGCTCATCCAGTCGCCCAGCTCTACCAGCTCCGGCGACAGCGGAGGCAGCAGATCGAGCACTTCCACAATCGGCTTCATTCTTGATACACTGCCGGTCTCTCCCGACTCCAGGGATACAACAAAGCCCTGAACGGTCCGGGGTCCAAACGGAACCGCCACTCTGCTGCCTACTTCAATCCAAAGCTTCAGTGAATCGGGAATCAAATAATCAAACGGCCGGTCGGTGCTGCGCACAGGAACATCGACAATGACCTTAGCAATATCCATTATAACAAGGCTCCGGCAACACGCTCAGCGGCGAGCTGCAGCACCCGGCGCGCTACCTCATCCTTGGAAGCTAAGGGAAGATCCAGTACCAGACCGTCTGCATCATAGACTGACACAATGTTGGTATCGGTGCCGAATCCGGCACCTTCCACTGCAACATCGTTGGCTACGATCAGGTCAAGATTCTTGCGCACCAGCTTGTCTTTGGCGTAATATTCCGCATTTCCGGTTTCGGCGGCAAACCCGATCAGGAACTGCTTATCCTTCATTTTGCCGAGACTCTCCAGAATATCGGTAGTCTTCACCAGTTCAAGGGTCATGGTGTCACCGCTCTTTTTGATTTTGGACTCCGCGCTGTGTCTCGGGCGGTAATCTGCGACAGCTGCCGCTTTAATGAGGATGTCGCAATCGGCCCAGCGCTCCGTGACCGCTTCATACATATCCTGCGCCGATTCCACGCGGACCAGTCGGATATCGGCATCGCGCGGCGGCGCTTCATCCGTACGCGCGGCGATCAAGGTAACCTCTGCCCCCATGGCGCGTGCTGCCCGTGCCAGCGCGAAGCCCATTTTTCCGGAGGAATCATTGGAAATGTAACGGACAGGATCGATACGTTCTACCGTACCGCCAGCGGTAACAACTACCTTTTTACCAGCGAGCGGCCCGGATTTCTTGTCGTTCTGCAGCGCAAAGAAGTTCTCCACAACCTTCACGATCGCTTCCGGCTCTTCCAGCCGCCCTTTGCCCACGTAACCGCAGGCCAGCAGTCCTTCGCCCGGTTCAATAAAGTGTACCCCCCGGTTGTAGAGTGTATCGATATTGCTCAATACCGCCGGATGCTGATACATATGAACATTCATCGCAGGGGCTACCATTACAGGAGCTGTAGCGGCAAGCAGTGTAGTAGACAGCATATCATCTGCCAGTCCATGCGCCATTTTGGCAATAATATTCGCGGTAGCCGGTGCGATCAGGACCAGATCGGCCGAATCCGCCAGATCAATATGTGAGATGGAGGACGGGTCGCGTTCCTGAAAAGTATCGCTGTATACCCGTTGCTTCGACAATGACTGCAGTGTCAACTCCGTAATGAACTGCTTGGCCGACGCTGTCATGATGACATGAACCTCGGCGCCTTGCTGGGTAAGCTTGCTTGTCAGGGCCGCCGCCTTATAGGCAGCAATGCCTCCTGTAATTCCGAGTATAATCGACTTTCCTTGTAAACTCTTCAAACTGATCTCCCCCCTGTACCTCAATCTGTGCCCATTGTATATGCCGCTATGAAAAGAAGAAATGAAAATCTTCATATTTACGTCAAAAGGAAGCTGTATAGATTTCATTTAGTTTTTTGAATAAAGGAACTAAATTCCCTTATAAATAGAGAAAAAAATAACAACCTTCCGGTTGTCAGGAACAGCCCGGTGCGGGCTATTATCTATTTCATTGTGCAGCTTAACTGGCTTAACTCAAGAAGAAACGGCTGCGCCATCCCTAAGCGGGATGGTTTCCGTTTCTGCTGTGAGCCTTGAGCCGGAACCTTGAGACTATTCTTCGTCGCCGCGTGTTACGATAATGCGGTCTTCATAGATCTCTTCAAGCGCAACACCAACAAACTTGTGCGATCTCGGGTTCTTGATATCAGTCTTTCCGCCTTCACGGAGCGCTCTAGCCCGGCGGGCTGAAGCGACAACCAGGGAATACTTACTGTCGACCTTGGTCACCAGTTCGTCAATGGATGGATATAGCATGCAGAACACCTCTTCATCTTTTACTATAAATATGAACCAATCCTGTAGAACCTATCATCTCACCTTACAATGTTCGGCGATAATAATGCTTTCTATTCGCTTGCAGGCCAGATCGATCTCGTCATTCACTACTGCGTAATCATAATGCCGGATCAGGCCGATTTCATCCTCTGCAACAGACATGCGGTGATTAATCACATCAGGATGCTCCGTACCGCGTCCGCGGATACGGTCCTTCAACTCGTCCATCGACGGAGGAAGAAGGAAGACAAAGATACCTTCCGGGAATTTGTCTTTGACTTTGAGAGCTCCCTGAACCTCGATTTCCAGAATAATATCTCTTCCGCTCTCGAGTGTTCTCTCCACAAAGTCACGCGGAGTACCGTAATAATTGCCTACGTACTCCGCATATTCGAGCAGCTGGTCACCTTCAATCATGTCCGCGAACTGCTCTCTGGATTTGAAAAAATAATTGACGCCGTTCTCTTCACCTGCACGCGGTGAACGCGTGGTGGCGGAAACGGAATAGACGAGTTCAGGCATCTTCGGCCGCAGCGCAGTGCATACCGTACCTTTGCCGACGCCGGATGGGCCGGATAGTATGATCAGCAATCCTTTTGACATAGTACACTCCATTTGTTGTTATTCGTCGTTATCGTCATCTTTGCTGGATAGGCGGTGAGCAACGGTCTCCGGCTGAACGGCCGAGAGAATGACGTGGTCGCTGTCTGTAATAATGACGGCCCGCGTCCGTCTTCCGTAGGTGGCGTCGATCAGCATATGCCGGTCTCTGGCCTCCTGAATAATTCGTTTGATCGGTGCAGATTCCGGGCTGACAATGGAAATAATGCGGTTGGCCGACACGATATTCCCAAAGCCGATGTTGATTAATTTGATTGCCATGTTCCGGTTGTTCCCCCCATAAGTTACATCTTTGCTTGTTTCAGGTCCCTGTTATTCTAAATTCGCCGCTTGCTCGCGTATCTTCTCAAGCTCCGCCTTCATGTCAAGCGTGAGATTCACGATGTCCAGATGATTGCACTTGGACCCGATGGTGTTGGTCTCCCTGTTCATCTCCTGAATGAGAAAATCAAGTTTGCGCCCTGCAGGTTCACTGCCAAGCAGCAAAGCCCTGCATTGCCCGAAATGACTGTACAGCCGGGTAAGCTCCTCATCTATACTGCAGCGGTCGGCGAAAATAGCAATGTCCATGCCGAATTTATGCTCATCCCACGGGAAGTTCCCGTCATTCAGTCCGCTGAGCCGCTGCCGCAGCTTCTCGCGGTATTCATGCACAACCATAGGCGCAAGCCCGGTTATCCCGGCATGCAGCTCCTCCAGCCGGTCAAGCCGGCGTGACAGGTCAGCAGCCAGATACCCGCCCTCGCGGGCACGCATCTCCAGCAGGGCCTCCAGACTAAGGCGGAGCCCCTTCTCGAGGAGCTCTGCAACTTCTTCAGAGGGAGACGCAGCAGCAGTCGGAATCTCTTCCTTGAATTCCATAACACCGGGCATAGAAAGTATATCACGGAGAGTCAACTCTCCCTGGAATCCATACTCCCGTCTTAAGGCCTCTGCTGCGTCCAGATAGGACTTCACCAGCGTGCGGTTCAGCGCATGCGCTTCAGCAGCACCCTCGGTGAGTTCCCTATTAATGATGACATCTACCCGTCCCCGTTTGATATGGGCTTGAACCAGCCGCCGCACCATATCCTCATAACCCGTCCAATCCCGGGGCATCCGCAGCACAACTTCGCAGTAACGGTTATTCACCGATTTGACTTCGAAACTAATCTTGTGTCCACCGAATTGCAGGGATGACTGACCGTATCCGGTCATACTAAATGACAACGGAATCACATCCATTACACTATTGTAATTGATTCTTACTAGCGAAACAAGGGGGACAATCTGCGTCCCTGCTTCTCCCAGACATACTCCAGCAGCTGTACACTCATATCATAGAACATAAAGGGTGTAATCAGATAGATGCCGTTAAAATGCGCAGTCGCCGCATCCAGCAGCTCCTTGGCGATAAGAACGCCTTCCGCGCGCCCCGCTTCGCCTTCCAGTCCCTGCATGCGGCTGCGGACCTCGGGGGAGAGCTGAATTCCCGGAACCTCATTATGGAGATATTCAGCGTTCCGGCCGCTGGCCAGCGGCATGATTCCGATAAAGATCGGGATATCCAGATGCTCTGTGGCTTTGGCAATCCGGGCAATTAATTCAGGATCATAGACAGGCTGGGTCATAATATAATCCGCACCGGATGCGATCTTCTTCTCCAGCCGCTCCACCGCCTTGTCCAAATGCTTGACGTTGGGATTAAACGCAGCACCGATCACGAACTTCGCCTTCTGTTTGAGCGGCTTGCCCGAGAAGGCCACACCGTCATTCAGCTGCCTGATCATACGTATGATTTCAAAAGAAGTCAGATCATAAATCGAGCTGGACCCGGGCAGATCACCGAAACGCGCAGGATCACCGGTTACCGCCAGGACATGGTCAATGCCAAGGGCATCAAAGCCCATTAAATGCGACTGGGTACCAATCAGATTGCGGTCCCGGCAGGCAATATGCACCAGCGGCCGCAAGCCCGTACGTGCCTGAACCAGATGTCCCAGTGCCATATTGCTCATCCGGGTAACAGCGAGCGAGTTGTCTGCCAGTGTCAGCGCATCCGCACCGGCTCTACGCAGCGCTTCTGCTCCCCGCATGAACTTCGCGATGTCCAAATCACGCGGCGGGTCAAGCTCTACGATTACCGTATGCCGTTCCTTGACCAGATCCACAAGTGTCGGTTCAGCTCCGCCCTGTCCTTCATCCTCGCTCAAATGCTCATGTACAGAAATCCGTTCTGCCATTCTATGTTCATCAGGCTCCGGAAGCGGCGTAACCGTGTACTCCTTGAGTGCAGCGGAAATTTCCGCAATATGCCGGGGAGTGGTGCCGCAGCATCCTCCGATGATCCGGCTGCCCATATCCGCGAAGACCGGAGCCATCTGGCCGAAATATTCCGGTGATGCCCCATAGCGGTACTGGCCGTCCACATAATCTGCTACCCCCGCATTGGGATAGATCGATACCGGAAGCACAAGCCGCCCCTGAAGAGTGCCCAGCGCACGCTTGATGCCGTTCGGTCCGGTGTTGCAGTTGAAGCCGATGACATCTGCCCCGTCCTGTTCCAGAATGCGGAACGCCTCAGGCAGTGTCAGCCCGTCCAGTGTGCGCGCCGAATCATCCACGGCCAGCTGGCAGATTACCGGAAGCTCACTGAGCTTGCGGACGGTTCTAAGCGCCAGGTGAAGCTCCTCCACATCATAGAAGGTCTCCAGCATAATACCATCCGGCTGCTCTTCCAGCAGGGCGGCAATCTGCTGTGAGAAAAACCGTTTAAGTTCGGCCGAGGACAAATTAGCCCGTTTGCCGGCGCGTATCGAGCCCACAGCCCCGACTACATATCCGTTCTCTCCGGCGGCAGTACGGGCAATTCTTATCCCGGCACGGTTGATCTCGGCAACCTTCGATTCCAGCCCGAATTTGGAGAGCTTATCATAGTTTGCCGAATATGTGTTACTCTCCAGCAGGACAGAACCGGCCTCCATATAGCTCCGGTGCACATCCTCAATCACCTCCGGAGAGGTCAGATTTAATTCCTCATAGGAGATGCCTACAGGGAAACCCTTTTGATATAAAAAGGTTCCCATCGCTCCGTCTCCGACCAATACGTTATTCTCCCATGCAGAGCGCAAATCCGGCTTCACCGCAAGAACCTCCCCTTTTTTGTCATTAGTTTCATACTAATGTAACATAAAACGGGATGGATGATAAGCTTTGATCAGCGGAAACAGACGCCCTTTGCATGGCATACCGGCAAATGATTCATACTACTCCTATTCTTTTACAGAGGAGCCTGTCCAATGAAAAAAAACACCCGTAAGCTGCTGCTGCGCAAATATGCTGTCATCCTGCTGCTGTCCGCCCTCTCGCTGCTGTATTTGTATCTGGGGGATTGGCTTTTCGGGTACGGGCTGGATAATATCGGCTACATTTTCGATTACCTGCTCTATACTGCTTCCGAGAAGCTGACCGCAACAGTGCTGATCCTCTGCATGATCGTGCCGGATGCCGTCTACTGGATACGCGGAACTCAGCCCGGACGCGGTGCAGAGAAATGAGCCCGGACTGCCGCCATCACCACCAGCACCGCCGGAACAACCAGCATGAAAAAAGGATACACCAAATATAAAAGACCTCCGCCCTCATCCAGATGCTCTGTAAAGCTGCGGGCATCCAGCATGGAGGTGAACAGAATAATCAGCGCACAAGGATACAGCATCCGGCGGAAAGGCATATGGAACAGCTCCGAAATACCGACCAGTGCAGCGGCAAAGAACACAGCCATTTTGAAAAACACCCCGATAATCAGCACCATCACTACAAATATATCCACACGCTGGATGAAATCCGAGATCGAAATCTTGCTGATCGTCGGCATCAGCGGCAGCGGCGAGCGCTCCACAATATCCTCACCCAGGACTGAAATATTCAAGGCCATAGTGAAGCTGAGCAGAATGGCGGAGAAGAGGATACCGGCGGCGATGACCCATGGTCCTTTTTTGACACTGGACAAATAGGGCATCAGCATGGTGAAGCAAACCATCTCACCGAACGGAAACATGTAATTCTGATGCGCCACCGAGACCAGCACAGGCTGGAGGCCATTCTCGAGCACGGGCAGCAGTCTGTGCAAATTGATAGACCCCGAGAGCACCAGCATAATTGTGCCGAACAAGCCGATCAGCATCACGACAAGCGCAAAAACCACCGAAGTCCTGCTCAGCACCTCCACGCCTTTATGCAGCACATACGCCCCCGAGAGCACCATCAGCGTGCTGAGAATAAACAGCGGAGTGTTGTGCATGGTTGCCATAGCGAGCATAGTGCTGCCATCGCGCAAATCCCGGGCGGCAAGGTTAATGTAGAGAATGATGTACAGTATGGCCACCGGGGTTCCGATATATTTGCCGAGCAATTGCCGCGTATAGGCGGTAAATGGCATGTCGGGGTGCTTGCGGTACAGATAGGCATAACCCGTGAACACGATCAGACCGGCCACACAGCCGACCAGAATCGAGAGCCAGGCATCCCTGCCGGACTCCATGCCCAGATTGACAACCAGTGCCGTTCCCAGCTCAAACAAAACGGTCAAGCAGAAGAACTGGCCCAGTCCAATTTTGATCGTCCCCATATGTAGACCTCCCCGGATTTATTTGTTGATCTGAAAAGAGTTGCTGCGCATATCCGTATGCCGGATGACGGCATCTGCGTCAAATTGGACTTCACAGGCTGCAAAAATATCCTCCCAATGATCCTTGACCTGCTTCCAGCCGCGCGGATGGGTCCGCTGCAGCACCTGGCCGAAGCCGAGATAATCGCTTTTGAACTCCCGGGCTGAAGCAATTGCTGCCTTAATCTGCTTGATCGTTTCCTCGGTCAGCTGTTCAGACAATCCCTCCAGTACCTCCGGTGAAGTAAGGTCCAGGGAATTGGCAGATTCCTTAATCGCAGCCTGTTGTCTGATTTTCACGATAATGACCGGATGCTCCGGATCTGTAACAGCCGCCTTCAAGGTTACCTGGGACTGATAGACATTGAAAGACAGATAGCCGCCTTCTTTGTCCTTGATTACAACGGGAAACTCTTTGATTTTGTTATGCAAAAGAACGGTGCCCAGCGCGGCGTCGCCGTCCAGCCAGCCTTTCATCTTATCGTCCTTGAACGCTGCCAGTCCTGAAATTCTCAGAATGTTCTTGGGTGAAATGCTTTTCAGGTTATCGTTGGTGTCTGCGCCCTCCCTGCTTCCGCTCGTAAACACCCCATTGATAATAGGTCCGCCTCCTGTGAGCTGAACCCCGCGGATCACATCATCCACCTCCATCCGGAAGTTGTAGCCGAACTGCTTCGAGGTCGTCTCCAGCTTCTCCACCAGATCATTCGCGGGGATTTTGCTGAACACAGTCATCGTCGACATCAGTTCATGCGCCGGCTGTCCTTTGGCGATAAAGATCAGACTGGTGAGCCTGGTATCACTCTCCCGCTCCAGCACATCCAGGATATCCTTGATTCCTTCACGGGCAAGCTCCTCGGACACCACCAGCACCCGTACATGCCCCAGGGATAAGAAACGCGCTGTTTGCCGGGAAGCATCGGCCAGTGCCTCGAACATCGTCCGGCCGGTACCTGTGTACATGGCAACCGGGGAAATCCCCCGGGCATTCTCCCCGGATATTTCCTCAGCAACGATGACCTGAAAAGACAGCCGGTATTTCTCGGCCTCGGTCGGCCCCCGGTCGATGGCTACCCCTGAGACAATGGCCCGTCGGTTAAGCTCCACATTGTCCCAGCAGCCGGTAAGCAGGAGCAGCGGCAGAAGAGCCAGCAGCAGTCCAGGGATGACGGTTATCTTATTCATCAGTTTCATGTTGTTCACCTTCGGCCTGCTGCCTGGCAGCGGTATTATTCTTGAGAATGAGCGGAGACAGCTGCTCGTCATAGCCCGTTGTTAGCTGCATGTATTCAGGCAGCTCTGCGCGCATCTGCTGCGGTGATTTGCGGGGGCCCATCAGCCAGAGCGGCAGCCTGAGAATCGTATCCTTCTGCCCTTTGACCGAAAGAGGCACGAACGGGGACAGATAGGGAATGCCGAAGGAACGCAGGCTGTTCATATGTGCCACTAGTACAATCAGTGCCAGCGTAATCCCGTAGAAGCCGAACATGCTTGCCATGATCAGAAAAGCAAACCGGATAAGCCTACCGGCAATCGCCATGTTATACGCCGGAATGGCAAAGCTGGCAATCCCGGTCAACGCTACCACGATAACCATGATCGGTGTAATGATCCCCGCTTCCACCACAGCGGTTCCCAGGATAAGCGCACCGACAACGGATACCGTTTGCCCGATGACACGGGGCATCCGCACTCCGGCTTCCCGGAGAATCTCAAAAGCCGTTTCCATCAGCAGCACCTCCACAAAAGCCGGGAAAGGTACATTTTCCCGCTGCGAGAGCAGATTGATCAGCAGTGTTGTCGGTATCATCTCATAATGATAGGTAGTCAGTGCCAGATAAACGGAAGGGCCGAGAATCAGGACCAGAAAGCTGACATAACGGATGACCCGCATCAAAATGGCGATATCAAAACGCTGGGAATAATCCTCTGCAGACTGAAAAAACTGTGTGAACACTGCCGGAAGGATCAGGACAAACGGGGTTCCGTCGACAATAATGACCACTCTGCCTTCCAGCAGATTACCTGCCGCCACATCCGGCCGTTCCGAATTGTATATGGTAGGAAACGGTGTGAACGTCTTATCCTGAATTAATTCTTCAATGAAGCCCGACTCCAGCACTTCATCTAGGGCTATCTTATGCAGACGTTCCCTGACTTCCCGGATCAGATCTTCTCCGGCTATCCCCTTCATATACATCAGAGCCACATGGGTCTGTGTTTCTGTACCTATCTTCATGTATTCCAGACGCAGCTTGGGCGATTTGATCCGGCGGCGGATCAGTGAGATGTTCGTGGCCACTGACTCTACAAAACCATCCTTCGGCCCCCGGACCACAAGCTGTGAGGAAGGCTCGCTGACCGAGCGCTGCTCTCCGCCCCGGGTCTCGCAGATAATAGCTGTCCGGTATCCCTCCAGCAATATAACGGTGTCGCCTGAGAGAACGGCCAACATGATATCCTTCCATCCCTCCTGAAGTACCGCGTCGCCGATTTCCAGGGCGCGGTTTAGAATCAGCTGCGGAAGGGTGGAGCGTCCGGTGCCGGGCTCTGCGGTGAATATGGGGGCAGACTTAGCAGCGGAGTTAGCAGCAGACTCAGCTGTGGCGTTAATTGCAGCTTCCGCCCGAGCGGCGGTGCCGGAAGCTGCTGCACCGCCATGGCTGGTCTCCGGTGCGGCTTGATCGCTGGCTGTTACCATATCGTCCGAATCGTCCGGGAACAGGTCCTCCGTATTGCCCAGCAGCGAGCCAATCACAAATTCGTTAACGGCCACCGTATCGGCCAATCCGCTGAGGTGGATTGCCGCCGCTTCAATCCGGCGTTCTCCCCCGATCTGGATTCTGCGGACTTTGAGATCCGGACTGCCGCCAAGCTCAGACTGCATATTATCCAGATTCCGGGCAACGTTATCGGACAGATCAGGAGTTCCGCCTTCAGCTGGCCGGTTCGCCGGAGCTGCAGCTGTTGTCTGTTTATGTTTATTGGACCATGACTTCATATCCGCCTCATCCCTCCCATGCTCATGCAGAGTTCTATTATTCGCGGATATCCTTGCCATTATTCGGCTGGGTTCCCTTCGGGCTGGAGCTCCCGGGTATCCATGCTCTGAATGGAGATTCTTAAGTTCACGCCGCTTAAATTCACGTCACTTGAATCCACGCCACACCGGCAAAATGTTGTACGTATTACAGCTTTGGCTCATAGATAACCGGGCATTCTAGAGGATTGTTGTATGAAATACAGGAATTATCTCGCTAAGTGGCTTAGAGGAGGAAAAATGCTGTATTTCGTACAACAATTCCGGATTTGGAGCTGATTAAAGTAGGAAATGTTGTATTTCGGGCAGGATTTTTAAAAAATGGCGGGCTATGGTGCAATTGGCGGAGTTCATCAGGGAAATCGTGCTCCAGCCGCAGCGAAAAGTTCAAATTCCACCGGGTGAAGGCCCGGCGGATGCAGAAATCCCCCGTAAGCTCGCAGCTCGCGGGGGATTCCATATCTATTGCTATTGGTGTTTAATCCGGCTTAAATATCCACCGAACCGGTATACACCACCTGTGCAGGACCGGTCATATACACATGATTATCTTCCTCATTCCACTCGATGAACAGGTCGCCGCCCTTCAGGCTGATCCAGGCTGAACGGTCCGTTACCCCGTTCAGTACGGAGGAGACCAGAGTGGCACAGGCTCCGGTTCCGCAGGCCAGCGTAGGTCCGGCACCGCGCTCCCAGACACGCATATCCACATGTCCGCGGTCCACAACGGTAGCGAACTCCACATTTACTTTGCGCGGGAAGAGCGGATGTACTTCCAGCTTCGGTCCCCACGTGCCGAGGTCGAAGGATACAGCATCGTCTACATAAATAACCGCATGCGGATTGCCCATGGATACGGCGGTGAATTTGAATTCCGTTCCGTCCGCCTCGATCGGCTGATCCAGCACTGGCTCTGCATCGATCGCTACAGGAATCTGAAGTCCGGACAGAACCGGCTCGCCCATATCCACGGTAACAGTCTCCACCACACCATCTTTTACCTTCAGGGACACCTTCTGTTCACCGGCACCAATCGTTTCAATCACAATCTGCTCCGATTCCACCAGTCCGTGCTCATACACATATTTGGAGACACAGCGGATGGCATTGCCGCATTGCTCGGCTTCCGAGCCGTCAGAGTTCATGATACGCATCATATAATCACCGCGCTCTGAAGGCAGAATGTACACCAGCCCGTCAGCCCCTATGCCGAAGAACCGGTTGCACAGCGTAACTGCCAGCTCCGAAGCATTGCCCGGCAGCTCCTCTTCGCCGAATACAACTATAAAGTCATTGCCTAGTCCGTGCATCTTAGTAAATTCCATTGTATCGTCCACTCCTAAAAGTTTTGTTTGAAATATGCCAGCCGGTTCATCGTAAACCAAGCTTCCCAGTGTAACCAGCATACCTTAAAGGAGTGGAGTGATGCTATTGATTTTATGCCGAAAACTTTGTACTTTTTATCATCTGCCGTCCGCCGCTGCGGCTGCGGTTCTTCTTGCCGCCCCAGACGCTGCCCGCACCCATCAGGAAAGTCGGGACGCCGGCCATCACCAGCACCAGGCACCATTCGCGGAAGCTGAGCGGAACGGTTTTGAATACCGGCTGCAGGAACGGCAGGTACATAACGGCCAGCATCAGGATCACGGATGACAGAACGGCGAGCACCAGTGCTTTGTTCTGGAACGGATTCCGGTGGAATACCGACCGGGAGCTGCGGCAGTCGAAGACATGGATGAGCTGGGCCATAACCAGTGTGGCAAAAGCAACCGACTGCGCCCGCACCAGCTGCTGTGCATTATCCGGAGCAATACGCAGCGTCAGCCAGAATGCGGCCAGGGTGCAGAGGCCGATCAGCAGACCGCGGCTGACGATCTTCCAGCCCAGACGGCGGGCGAAGATATTTTCCTTGGCTCCGCGGGGCTTGTGCTCCATTAAATCCTTCTCCGGCTGGTCTACCCCCAGCGCCATCGCCGGCAGTCCATCCGTGACCAGGTTGACCCAGAGAATCTGGATCGGCACCAGCGGCAGCGGCAGCCCCAGCATCATGGCGAAGAACATCGTCAGAATCTCGCCGACATTCGAAGCCAGGAGATAGCGGATAAACTTGCGGATGTTCTCATAGATATTCCGGCCTTCTTCAATGGCTGCAACTATCGTCGAGAAATTGTCATCCCCTAAGATAAGTGATGATGCTTCTTTGGTTACATCCGTGCCGGTGATACCCATGGAGATTCCGATATCGGCCGCCTTGATTGCCGGAGCATCGTTCACACCATCCCCGGTCATCGCTACCACATGGCCCTGGCGCTGCAGCGACTTGATAATCCGCAGCTTATGCTCAGGAGATACCCGGGCGTATACATAGACGTTATCGGATACTTTGTCGAGTGCATCATCGTCCATCCGGGTAAGCTGGCTGCCGGTCAGGACAGTTCCCCCACGCTGCAGAATGCCGAGCTGATGGGCAATTGCTTCCGCAGTCGTTCCATGGTCTCCGGTAATCATCACGGTTTTGATTCCGGCCCGGCGGGTAACTTGAATCGCATCGCGCACTTCACGGCGCGGCGGGTCAATCATTCCGGCAAGCCCTACGAAGACAAGCTGGCACTCCGCTTCTTTCTCGCTGCCGGCCACTTCTCCGGTACGCATCTCGCGGTATGCCATCCCCAGTACGCGCAGCGCACCTCCGGCCATTTCCTCATTGGCCTCCAGCACCTTCTGGCGCAAGGTTGGCGTACAAGGAACTACTCCGCCTTCCCACAGCATATAGGAGCAGCAATTCAGCAGCACATCAGGTGCGCCCTTGGTGCAGATCATCCGTCCGCCGGGATGGCTGACGATTACAGACATCAGCTTGCGTTCTGAATCAAACGGAAACTCCGTTTCCCGGGTATAGGTAACAGCAAGCGTTTGTGCAGTTAACCCCATTTTGGCAGACAGGGTTACCAGCGCACCCTCTGTCGGATCTCCCTTAAGCTCCCACACAGACTGGGTGTCCGCAACCTTTTCGGCTTCCGCGCCTTTGCCCTTCTTCTTGCCGCGTGTATCAGCAATAGTCTCAAAAATCTCAGCATTGCTGCATAAAGCGCCCACCTGCAGCATCCGCCGCAGACTCTGGTCATTCTTCAGATCTACAGGCTTGCCTTTATGGAGTACATGTCCCGCAGGCGAATAACCCTCTCCGGTCACTTCCAGACTCCGTCCGCCGTTCCACACCCGCGTTACCGTCATTTTATTCTGAGTGAGGGTCCCCGTCTTATCCGAGCAGATGACCGAGGCACAGCCCAGGGTCTCTACGGACGGCAGCTTCCGGACGATAGCCTTACGCTTGATCATCCGCTGGACACCCAGGGCAAGAGCAATGGTTACAATCGCCGGAAGACCTTCCGGAATGGCTGCTACGGCCAGACTGACACCTGCCAGGAACATCGCCGGTGCAGGCTGTCCATGCAGAATCCCTGCAAGAACAACGACAATCGTGAGGCCCAGGGAGACATAGATCAGAATCTTACCAAGCTGCTCCAGGCGGTGCTGCAGCGGCGTTTCCTGGGTTTCTGTATTCTGGATCAGGTCAGCAATCTTGCCCATCTCGGTATTCATGCCGGTGCGGATGACGACTGCCCGGCCTGTTCCCCGGGTCACCATCGTGCCCATGAAGCCGATATTCTTCTGGTCGCCAAGGGGAATCTCTTCGGCATGAATCGCCTCCGCATGCTTGGAGACCGGTAAGGATTCCCCCGTCAGTGCCGATTCTTCGGCGTAGAGGGCGCTGCACTGCAGCCAGCGGACATCCGCAGGGATACGGTCACCGCTCTCCAGCAGGACGATATCACCGGGGACCAGCATTTTGGCTGCAATCACTTCCTGCTTCCCGCCGCGCAATACCTTGGCAGACGGGGCAGACAGCTGCTTCAGTGCCCGGAGCGAACGCTCGGCGCGGAACTCCTGTACGAAACCGAGCACCCCGTTAAGCAGAATAATGGCAATAATCGTAATCGCATCGAGATATTCGCCGAGCAGGCCGGATACCAGTGTCGCACCCATCAGCACCAGCACCATGAAATCCTTGAACTGATTGAGCATGAGCATAACAGGCGATACCTTTTTGCCCTCCGACAGCTCATTGTACCCGCTCTCTTTACGTCTCTCTGCAGCAGCCTCAGCACTCAGACCCTCTCCCGGATGAACGCTGAACATCTCCTGCAGCTCCTCTGCACCGAGGCGGTGCCAACTTTTTTGTTCCATGACTTATCTTTCCCCTCCCGGTCGTTTCTTGACTTCCGGCGGCGCACAGCTTTTCCACCTGTTCATGTCCAAGTGTATTCATGGTCGTCCCAAATTATCACCGCATCCGGTTTCTCCTTTTGCGCGAACGAGTGAAAGTATGGCATCATAGAGGGAGTACATTATTTTTAGGCGACAGGAGAACTTTATCATGGCATTAGACGGTATCGTTACCAAAGCGATCGTGCATGAGCTTCAATCCTTCATTGGTGCACGCGTCAGCAAAATATATCAACCCAGCACACATGACCTGATCTTCACCCTTCGCGGTGCGGGCGGCGGCGGCAAGCTGCTGCTGTCAGCGAATCCGACCTATCCCCGGCTGCATCTGACCGAGAGAAGCACTATCAATCCGGCGGAAGCGCCCATGTTCTGCATGCTGATGCGCAAGCATTGTGAAGGCGGCACCATTGAGAGCATCACGCAGGTAGGCATGGAGCGGATCATTCATATCACTATCAGGACCCGGGATGAGCTGGGAGATGTCTCCGCCAAAAAGATCATCATTGAGCTGATGGGACGGCATAGCAACATCATTCTGACCGAGCTGTCCACCGGCACGATTATTGACGGGATTCATCATGTCACCCCGTCGATCAGCAGCTACCGGGTCGTTATGCCGGGAGCAGCCTATACCGAGCCGCCGCAGCAGCATAAGCTGAATCCACTCGGCATAAGCCAGGCCGCTTTCATCTCGTTGATGGCTTCGGCAGAAGAAGCTGCCCTGTATGCTGCGGAGCATCCGGAGGAGCCTGAGGAGGATATGATCGAGGGCGAGATTGCGGGGCTTCTAGCCTCACTGGAAGAACCGAAAGCCGACGGCTCCGGCGGCCCTTCCCCATCAGACGACCCTGCGGGCTGGCTGGTGCATGCTTTTAACGGCCTGAGTCCGCTCATTGCCGGTGAGATCGTCCACCGCTACAAGGTACTCGGGGGCGATGCTCAGGAGTTCAGCAGCGGGGTAAACCACCCGGACCAGCTGTGGGAAGCCTTCAATTCTGTAATGGAGCCGGTTAGGGAGCTCCGGTTCTCGCCGGTCTCCGGCTTGAATGCCAAAGGCAAACCGATCTTTTCCGCCATACCGCTGAAGCTGATGGGCGGGAATGTGAAGCAGTACAGCTCCATCAGCACATGCCTGGAGGATTATTACGGGGATAAAGCGGAGAAGGATACCGTGAAGCAGCGGGTAAGCGACCTGATCCGTTTCCTCGGCAATGAGCGCGGCAAAAACATCAAGAAGCTTGCCAATCTGCAGAAGGATCTGGACGAGGCCCAGGACGCCGACCAGTTCCGGATCTGGGGCGAGCTGCTGTTCGCTTCCCTGCACACTTTGAACAAAGGGGATAAGACGGCAAAGCTAGTAAACTATTACGATGAGAATCAGGCGGAAATCACTGTTCCGCTAGATCCGCTCTTAAGCCCTACGGACAATGCGCAGCGCTATTTCAAGAAATACAACAAATATAAGAACAGCCTGCGGGTCATCGGCGAACAGCTGCTCAAGACCCATGAGGAGATTGCCTACATGGAGACGCTGCAGCAGCAGCTCGCCCACGCCTCCCTGAATGATATCGAGGAAATCCGTGAGGAGCTGGTAAGCCAGGGCTACCTGCGTGACCGCAGCAAAAAGGGCAAAAAGAAGAAGAAGGCGACCCGCCCTACCCTGCAGGTGTTCACCTCTTCCGAAGGCATCGACATCTATGTAGGCAAAAACAATCTGCAGAACGAATATGTCACCAACCGTCTGGCTTCGGCGAACGATACCTGGCTGCACACCAAAGACATTCCGGGTTCGCATGTGGTTATCCGCAGCGAGGAATTCGGCGATGCCACCTTAGAAGAAGCTGCACAGCTCGCCGCTTACTTCAGCCAGGCGAAGCAGTCGAGCAGCGTTCCGGTAGACAGCACCCTGATCCGATACGTCCGCAAGCCAAGCGGGGCTAAACCGGGCTTCGTCATCTACGATCATCAGCGGACGCTATTCGTCACACCGGATGAAGAGCGTATCAAAGGTCTGGCAAGCGTTCTGCGAAGCTAGCCCCGGGAAACCAAACAACCTCCAGCCACTGGCATCATCGCCAATGGAATGGAGGTTGTTTTTGGTATTGCCGCCCTACAAGTTTCATAGGGCAGGTATTATCACAGGCTACCGGCCTTTCCTAGGGCGGATCGCTTCATTCAGGTTCAGGCTCAGCTTCGGGCTGCCTTCAATTGCTCCAGCACAGCTGTGGATACATGGACACTGCCGATATCCCCGTGGAAAATCACGCCATGCCGCGCCCCATGGAAATCCGAGCCGCCGGTGACCAGCAGGCCGAATTCCTCAGCCAGCGCAAGATAACGCTCATGCTCCGCCGGACCATGATCGGAATGGTAGACCTCGATTCCGCGCAGAGCACCGGTCTCCAGGATCTTCCGCACCAGTTCATCATCCCCGTAAATACCGGGATGGGCCAGCACCGCTGCACCGCCCGCTTCCTGTATCCAACGGCAAGCGGTTTCCGGCGTGATGCGCGGAGGCGATACATACGCCGCTGCACCTTCAGCCAGATATTTATCGAACGCATCCCGCATGTCCGCTGCCGCTCCCAGGCGCACTAGCTCATCGGCAATATGCGGCCGGCCAACACTCTCATCCGGCTTCAGCTCTCTGCCCATGCCCGATAACACCTGCTCCATGCTGATCTCAATCCCCAGCCCGCGAAGCTTGTCTATTATTGCCTCATTTCGCCCCAGGCGGGTATTCCGCTGCTGTTCCAGCCGGGACAGGAACAGCTCCTGCTCTGTATCGATATAATAGCCGAGCACGTGAATCTCTTTCCCTCCGGCCCGCGTACTGATCTCTACACCGGGAACCACCGTAATTCCCAGCCGCTTACCGGCTTCCAGCGCTTCTGCAATACCGCTTACGGTATCATGGTCGGTAATGGCTACCGCCGCCAGCCCTTTCTCATAAGCCAGACGCACATTCTCAGCCGGAGGCTGCATACCGTCCGAAGCCTGTGTGTGGCTATGCAGATCACATCTTCCCGGCGCGGGCCCCTCTTCGATTCCCTGCGTATGTTCACTGTTATTATTCTTCTCTTCCATATGAATCCCCCTCCATTCTCCAAGTTATATCTTGTCTGCGGCGTTCTTATTCAGCTATTGCCCGTCCGCATGCTGGCGCAGGAAGGCCAGGAACGTTACAGCCGAAATCGGCAGCAGCGTCGACTTCAGATGAATCGCGTAGAACTGCCGTTTGAACGTGGCATCTGTGAGATTGACAATCTTCAGCAGTCCGAGCGCCACCTCATGCTTAACCGATGATGTTGAAATAATCGTAATTCCAAGCCCGGCCTCCACAGCCGACTTCACAGCGCCTGTACTGCCCAGCTCCATCACAATCCGCATGGCGCCGGGATCAAGCCCCTTCGCTAACAGCTGCTCTTCCATCACTCTCCGTGTCCCTGAGCCCTGCTCACGCAGCACGAACGGATAGCCGAGCGCATCGCTTAGGGTAACTTCAGCCTGGTCCGCCAGCGTATGACCCTGCGGAACGATTAGCTTGAGCTCATCGCCCATAACGGGCTCGATGACCATATCCGGATGGGACACCGGCGCTTCGATCAGCCCGAAGTTCAGCTGGTGTTTGTTAATCTCCTCCATAATCTGCGTGGTGTTCATCACCTTCATCATGATTGAGATGTTCGGGTATTCCCTGCCGAAGGGGCCGAGCAGGCGCGGAAGCACATATTCGCCGATCGTCAGGCTCGCGCCCAGCTGCAGCCGGCCCTCCAGCATATGGGTGAAGGCTGACATCGCCTGATCCGTCTCCCGCATCAGCTGCATACTGCGCAGCGCGAATGGCATCAGCGTGCGGCCGGCTTCGGAGAGCATTATTTTTTTAGTCGACCGGTCAAACAGCTTGGCTCCGAAATAATCCTCCAGCGCCTGAATCTGCATCGTCACTGCGGGCTGTGTCATATGCAGCGTCAGTGCCGCCGCCGAGAAGCTGCCCCGTTCGGATACGGTATAAAAAATATGTAGCTGGTGAAAGTTCATGCTTTTCTGACTCCTTTTCAAAATAACCACTCAAAGTGGCGATTTGCTTCGAATGAATGGCAATTCTTCAAAAAAGGGCACGCAGCCATAAGCCGCATGCCTTCGTTGCCATACTCTCTTCTACTTGCGTCTGCGGCGCTTCTTCATCAGCTTCATACGGCGGGAGTGACGCAGCCACGAATAGTATTTCTTGAGATCCCGCAGCTGGGGAGTCGCCGAAATCCGGCCGAGAAACGACACCACCACCATGACGTACAGCGGCTCACCGGAGAGCGTGGTTACGCCCTCAAGCTGCCTGAAATCGACCACAATCACCGTATCATCATCGATCAGATAGGCATTATACTCACTGTGCGAATAGGGTCTAACCCTGTTCTGCTTCAAGCATTGCCAGATCCATGCCGTCACGTCGCCGTTCCCGTTATTCTCCTCAGCGACCCGGTCCGCATAGCGGCTCTTCGCATGCTGGGTAAGCACGATATCGGCAATCCCGTAGTTATTCAGCACGATATGGAAGGGCTCATACGCCCCCCACCATTCCATCCCCTTGCCATGCATTGTCATCACACTCCACGTAAAAGGGTCTTGGCATGCTCTTATTGTTGTCAATCTTACCGCATTGATGTCTGTTGTTCAAGCATTCCGCCCTCCCTGTGAAGTGTACAGGCGTGAGTCTTAGTGTCCGATCTTGTGCAGGCTGATATCGCTATCATCGACATAGCTGCTGCCTTTGATCATTTTGCAGTTTTTTTTGAAGCGGGCCGCTTCTTCGGACAGATCCTCAACCGAAGCGAATCTGCGGCTGCGGTTGGTTACAACGGCGATGGAGATTGAGACCAGCGGAATCTCCTCCATCCGTCCTGAACGGCTCTCGGTCAGCACAAACTGCCGGGCCAGATGCCCGGCATGATAGAAATCTTGTACCACCCTATCGAACGCCCTGATGATGCTCCTGCAGCACTCCTCATATTGATAATGGCTGATGAAGATAATAAAGTCATCCCCGCCGATATGTCCCAAAAAACCGTCCAGACGCAGCGCCTCATGCTTCAGAAGCTCCGCCGTAGCCTGAATCATCCGGTCGCCTTCCTTAAACCCGTATGTATCGTTGTAGGCCTTAAAGTGATCCAGATCAATGTAAAGAACACTGAACTGCTCCTGCAGCAGCGATTTAACCATCCACTCTGTAATACTGACATTGCCCGGCAGTCCCGTTAACGGGTTCAGAAAGCTGGCTGCCACCGCCTGAATTTCCGCAAAATTAAGCAGCAGATCCCGCACGCTCACCGCTCCGAACAATGCGTTTCCGTGGGTGACGATCACATAGTCATACAGATTCTCTTCGTTCCTGGCCATAGCCAGCCTGCTCACCTCAATGATCGGCGTCTTATAATCCACCACAAGCGGATTTTTATCCATCACCAGCTCCACGGATCTGCCCATATACAGAGTATAACCATACAGCGTACCGATCTGCTGATAAAAACGGATTCTCATGATGAGCGCTACCGTACAGCCATTGTCAGTTACTGCGACGCCCTGGAGCTGTGGATTCTTTTTGAAAATCTGATCTACGTACTCACATTTGTGATGGATCGTAATTTCCGGAATCTGTTCGGCGATTTCACCAATTTGAAGAAACATGCCTATACCCTCCTCTTACTGGAAACGGCAGTGCCGAAGACGGAAATCCTCCATGCTCAGGCAGATGGGCCGGTCTTCCAAGCGCATAACCTTGACCAAACTCCACTCCTGCCATCTGCAAAAAAAGCAGCTCATGCGCCGTCTCGATGCCTTCGGCAATCACCCGGGTAGACGAGCGGTCCGCGTATTCCCGGACCAGCTCCAGCAGCTCCTGCTGTTCCCTGCTGCTGTGAATTCCGCGGATCAGCGACTTGTCCAGCTTAATGAACTCCGGCTTCAGGTAGACCAGCGTCTTGAGACTATTGTAACCGGAGCCGGCATCGTCAACGGCAATGCGGAAGCCCTGTTCACGATAATGGGACAACACTTTCTCGAATCCGATATAATCCTGCACCGCCTGACGTTCCGTCAGCTCAAACACCACACGCTCCGGCGCAAGTCCCAGCTCCTTCAGGAGGGTAAGGGTTTCACCGCTTTTGTGACGGGAATCATTCAGCACCCCCGGATGCACGTTAACAAATAACATTTTATCTCCCGCAGCATCCGCCTCCGGCAGCCTCTCCATATAACGGGACAAGGACATTCTCCGGCAATACTGCTCGAATCTGAACATCTGCTCTGTCCTTCCGGCAAAATCATAGAAATGCTCGGTGCTCGGGAACTGCGGGGACCTGGGCGGACGGTTCAGCACTTCATGTCCGATCGTTATCCCGCTCCGCAAATGCAGAATCGGCTGAAAGAACGTATCCAGCATCTCCTTATCCATAATATCAAGCAGCATCGATAATCTGCCCAGCTCCCTGGCTTCTTCCCTGAATCTTCCGCTCAGATGCTGAAAGTATTGCGGCAGCGCCGCCAGCTTGCGGGACAGTGTCCCTGATTTATTCATTTTATCACCCGTATGTTTTCTTCGTGAATTTTGTCACTCTCTCCAGCATAGTCCGGAAGTATTAAGCAGGTATAAACTATGGGCGGCAGTCAACGGTTTCCGGCAGTAATTAAGGACAGGCCCGGACTGGTATAACGTCCAATTCACACTAGTGAAAATCACTTAGGTAAATCGCCTGCTGAGGGTCTGCAATGACCCGGACATGATATGTGCCTAGGAGTATCCGGTATGCTTAATTGCACTTTGTACAACTAAATCCTCTGACTTTGAACCCCCTCAACTTTTAGTTGTATTTCGTGCAATTAAAGTGACTGTAGCAGAAGGTTTCCACCCATTTTGGCAGATTTAGTTGTACAGAATACAGTAAAACGATGCAAGCACATCTTTTCGCTGTTTTTAACTGCACAAACTACAACTATCACTGAATACCCAATTGATACTGGATACACAAATTGTTGCATTAAATGAGCTGTTGTACTAACCGGAACATACTCAAGGTATTTCCGGGTACAGCAAATAACCTCAGGCCCGCATTGGCGGAATGAGGTTAGGTTAGAAACACAAAAGAGCATGAGACTTATAGGTACGTTAGAATTAAAGCTCAGTTACAGCTCAAGGCCCACTCCGCTCATTCTGAGCTCCAGCATCCTGGCGATTAGGCTGCCCAGATGAGCTCCGGCCTCAACCGGAGGAGTGCCTCCCTGATGAATGTTGGATAGAACCATCCGCTGGGAATCTGTCATTCCGGAACGCGGCCTGTAGCCAAGATAAGCACTCATGGACCGGGAGGTGATCAGCCCCGGACGTTCCCCGATGAGCAGAACAATCACTTCGGGCTCCAGAATATCGCCAATAGCATTCATACAGCCGACCCTGGCCTTCCGTACAAAAAATGGCGTCCCCGCAGCCAGCCCGTGAACTGCCAGAGAGTCCAGCAGCGCCGGATAAATATCCCGCAGGTTGCTCTCAATGGCATCGGCACTTAGTCCGTCCGACACCACAATCTGCACCTGCGGAGCCTGGATACAGCGCTCCCGCAGAAGCCGGATACTGCTCTCTGGCAGCTGCCGGCCCAGATCCGGCCGTTTCAGGTACAGCTCCTTCTCCGTCACCTCTGAGTTAACCGCAAACAGCTCCAGATCATCCAGCAAGATGCTGCTGACGCTGCCGTATACTGAATCGACTGCAGCCGCATGATCCAGGCGCAGCTGCAGCTGCTCACGGGTCGTCGGCCGTGTTCCTGCCCGGCCTGTGCCGATCCGCGCCGGTGTAGCCTTACGCAATCTTTCCATTCCATCCGGATCGTGGAATACCATGCTTGCTCCTCCTTCATTGTTTAGATAAACCGCGTCGGATCACCGGCAAGTGCAGTCAATCGGCCATTCTTCAGGATACCCATTTTTTCCGCCCAAGCTGAGAACTCTGCCCCCGGCTGCAGACGCAGCAGCTCCCGTACAGTAGCAATATCATGAAAGCTGGTCGACTGGTAATTCAGCATGCAGTCATCCGCCATCGGAACCCCGATGAAGAAGTTTACTCCGGCGGCCGCCAGGAGGACAGCTAAGTTATCCATGTCATTCTGGTCTGCCTTCATGTGGTTCGTATAACAGACATCCACACCCATCGGGAGTCCCTGGATCTTGCCCATGAAATGATCCTCAAGTCCGGCCCGGATTACCTGCTTGCTGTCATAGAGGTACTCAGGTCCGATAAAACCGACGACGGTGTTCACCAGAAACGGCTTGAATGCTTTGGCCAGACCATAGCAGCGGGATTCCAGTGTAAGCTGGTCCACACCGTGATGACTGCCCGCTGACAGCTCAGACCCCTGGCCCGTCTCGAAATACCAGCGGTTCTCCCCGCTGGCCGTGCCGGACTCCCGGATCAGCTGATCCGCCTCCTGCAGCAGCCGCAGATCAATCCCGAAGGATTGGTTGCCGCTCTCTGTACCGGCAAGACTCTGGAAGATCAGATCCGCCGGAGCCCCCTTGGATATGGCTCTCATCTGGGTGGCCACATGGGCAAGCACACTGTTCTGCGTTGGTATGCCCCATCTGTGAATGACCTCTTTGGTTTCGTGGAGGAGGCGGATAATATTGTCTGTTGTATCAATGACAGGATTGATACCGATTACCGCATCCCCGATGCCGTAGCTCAATGCTTCATAGATGGAAGCCTTCATCCCCAGCGGATCATCCGTAGGATGATTGGGCTGGGCCCGGCTCCCGAGCCGCCCGCGTTCTCCCAGCGTAGTATTGCAGCGGGTAATCACTTCACACTTGGCCGCGGCCTGGATCAGATCCAGATTGGACATCAGCTTGGCCGCCGCAGCGGCCATCTCACTATTCAGGCCTCTGCCGATCCGGCGCACCTCAGTCTCAGATGCAGCGAGCAGCTGTTCTCTCAGCTCTCCAACCGTCCAGCTGCGGATCGTTTCGTAGACCGCTTCATCGACTCCCTCTTCGATCACTCTGGACACCTCGTCAGTCTCTGGAGGCAGCAGCGGGTGGCTGCGGATATCCGCAAGGGTCAAATCGGCCAGCACAAGCTTGGCTGCCATCCGTTCGCGGTCGTCCGCTGCAGCGATTCCGGCAAGCTGGTCCCCTGACTTTTCTTCATTTGCCTTGGCAAACAGCTCCTTCAGATCATGAAACCGGTAGCTCTCGCCAAGCAGGGAGACTGTCAGCTTCATCGGTTATCACTTCCTTTCCGCCTAATTTGTTGAATTGAAAACCAGGGTCTTAACGGCAACCGGTATATAATTCCCGTCCGCCGGGATTCCAATGTCAATATAATCGCCATGCGCCACTGTAATCTGGTCCAGACAGACGCAGGCTTGCCGGCCTTGGGATAGCAGATAGATACAATTGCCCAAAGCTTTGGCAATGTCATTCTCACAGATCAGGATGCAAAGCTTCAGCTTATACCTCCGGGAGCACCCGGTCACTGCTTCAGCAATCCGGCGTAACACAGCATAGGAACAGGGGGTGATTTCCGGGATGGCGATTGCAAACTGCATTGCTTCCGGTTCAATTGAACCGTGCCTTATGGCTCCCGCAGCAAAAGCGGCTTGTATAGAGGCTAAAAACGCATCCGGCTGCTCAACGTCCTGGATCTGTACGGGCCAGACCAGCTCTATTACGGGAATATTCCGCAACGGCAGCAGGTTGGGGTCTGCATAAACCGTTGAACCGCTGAGCTGCAGGGTATGAACACCGGCACCAATCACTGTAGCCCGCTGCGCGCCTGGAGCGGCCTGCAGCTTCACCGGGTAGTGTTCGGCCGCCTTTTTAATGGCATGAGCCAGCAGCGGCCCGATATCCCCATACCTTGCAGTCTCCGCGATATTGCGGGGAGCGGCCTGCTCCATTAATGCACCCACACCCCCGGAGATCCAAAGCTCCGTAACTGTAGCCTCTCTTGCAAATGCAGCCGGAAGGTCCGGGTGACCATAGATTAATGGACAGGCTTGCGGATCACTGCCCTTAAGCAGGACCTCCAGCAGCAGTTCACTCCATCTCCGGGTGACCTCCTGCAGCACAGGCCAGTCCGCCTGCTCCCCCTCTTGCAGCCACAGCCCTTCACGGTTCAGCCATTGCCGGGCTGCGGGATATATTTTCGCTACGGTTCCAGCCTTATCCAGCATGATCAGCCGGCCGCCGATATGAAAGTTCAAGGTTCCTTTGCAACTTCCGCTATTGAAATATGCCGCGTTTGCCGTACCGCCTCCGATATCCACATTGACTATTGTCCCCGCCGCTCTTTGCGAATGAGCTTCCGCTCCAGCGCCTTTACCTGCAAGGACAGCCTCCAGATCCCCGCCTGCCTGGGCAACCACGAACTCTCCCGACTCCCCCGCCAGCTGATGGAGGATGGAATCCGCGTTCGGTCTTACCGCCGTTTCTCCAGTAATAATGACAGCCCCTGTATCTACCTCCTCAGGCTTCAGTGCCGCGCTGTGGTACTCTGCCGACAGGATCTGCTGTAGCGCCGGAAGATCGATTTGCGATTCGCCTATTAGCGGTGTTAGATGCATCGGGCTCTCATATATAATATTCCGCTCCGTGATTTGATATTGCGGTAGCATGGACAGACCATATCTCCGTCCGACCGTAAGTCTGCTGAAGACTATTTTAGTCGTACTAGTTCCAATATCAATTCCGACACTGGTGATCTCGCGCTTCGGTTCTATGCCGTTCCCTCCCGCCTGCTGCAGTGCCAAAATAAATGCCAAAGTATAAAAAAGACGCCTTATCAGACTTGCACCGCTCTGCCATGCGTGGCTATTACGTCTGAGACCTCTGTTGAACTCATTGTGTTGTATTTATTGTATTGTATTGTATTTATTGTATAGATCTATTGCAGATAATCCCAGCGGGATCAGCTTGCTTTCCTTGAGGATATAGTAAGTCACCGGCGATTAGCTGTCAATTTAGTTAACATTCCCCCGGGAAAATGTCATCCGTCCCGCTTTTGGCAGATTCCAAGGTAATCATACCCCATTCGGTTCATTGCCCCATCGCTGGAGTATTGTACTCGGTTTTTCACATACATTTGGCTCGTCTTCCCTATCGCTGGAGATTGTATTCGGTTTTTCGCATACATTTGGCTCGTCTGCCCTACCATTGGCACATTGTATTCGGTTTTCGCATACATTTGGCTCTTCTACCCCATCATTGGCAGATTGTATTCGGTTTTTCGCATACATTTGGCTCATCTACCCCATCATTGGCAGATTGTATTCGGTTTTTCGCATACATTTGGCTCATCTACCCTATCATTGGAGCATTGTACTCGGTTTTTCGCATACATTCGGCTCATCTACCCTATCATTTGCACATTGTATTCGGTTTTTCGCTTACATTCGGCTCATCTACCCTATCATTGGCACATTGTATTCGGTTTTTCGCTTACATTCGGCTCGTCTGCCCTACCGCTGGCAAATTGTTTATGTGATCATAAAATATATTAAATACAAAAAAACAGACGCCAGCGGCGCCTGTCCAAAATGGCTATATTTAAATTTACAAACCGTAATAACGGGACTTGTCCGGTCCATTGCTGGTGTATTCAGTCTTGAGTTCATTGCGGTAGGAACGTTCAATCTTACGCACGTAGGAAAGTCTGCGGACATTCTTCATAACTTCCTCGGCGCGTTCCGCGTTCACATACATTACCGCATAGTGCATCTTTCGGGAAACATAGTGCAGTGTTCCGTATTTCTCCAGGTTACGCGCTGCCTTGACGTCGCTAACCCAAACGATATAACCTGTCCGTTCCGCAAACATAAGCTCATCCGCCTTTCTTTCTCTATTCTCTATACGGCCAGCTTATCCGCAAGAGCATTTGCCTCCGCTGCCGCATCCGCCTTTGGGGGACGGGTCATTGCTCGGAACCTTGATGCTGTCCGATACCGAGAAGGCGATTGCTTCAGACATGGAGTGAAGAATATCATCCAGCGTCTTCTCCGCATTCTTGAAGCGGACAACCTCTTCGAACTGTTCCAGCTCCCGCTCTACTAACTCAACCTCATCCTTGGCCGAATGATAGTTCGGGTGAAAATGTCCAAACCGCTGTGTCTCCTCAAACAGCTCCTTCTTGCTCTGCAGCCGTCTGACCATGGCCTGGATTTCGGGGCTCTGATCGACCCGCCCTTTCCAGTATAAGTAATCCGACACTTCGGCGGATTGATTAATCATATCGCCTAATTCATAGGCGTATGTCAGCACTTCGGCCATATCGACCGTATTTAATTCCGCTACGCTCATGAACTTCAACTCTTTTCTGCATTAATGTTCTACCGCAAACGGTAGACTACCTTATCATAACATATCCGGCTGCTCGAGAAGAAGAGGAATTTCTCTGTTTGACAGGATGCAGCAGCTTCATTTCCTGCCAGTCTTCGGCGGCAAGCTGAATCTGCTCTACAGTCCCTGAACCTGAACGCAGCAGATTCCCCCGAACTCTCCACGGGCGCCCGCTTATTTGCTCCGGAATGAAGTCTGCAGTTTGGCCCTGCATAGAAATTCTAACCTTGATTCCCCAGCCCAGCGCCTGCTCCATCACCTTCTGCGCCGTAGTCACATGGTATTGCCTCCACTGGTTGAACCACATTTGCGGAACGGCATCTTCACCCGGAAGCAGCTCCTGATCCTGCGCTGTCCCCGCCAATGGCAGGAGCTTCGGATACGCTGCAGCACCAAGCAGTCCCCGTTCCCCGACGGGAGAAGGAAGCTCATAACGGAGTGATGCTGCGGGCCGTTCAAAAGGTCCGAACGGGTTGTAAGGCTGCAAGGCATCCTCCCGGCCGCCGATGATTCTTGGCGGAGCCAGCCCGGCTGCAGCCAGCTCCTTGCGCAGCTGGCCAACAGATTCCGGGCGAACGATGAAGTGGAGCGGGCCAATCCGGGTCAGAATATCCTGCAGCCGGGGATGCGCAGCAATATCTCCGCTCTCCTGTTCACCTGCACAGGACAACACAATAACCTCAGACAATGATGTCCGCCCGATTCCCTTAACCCACTGCCGAAGCGACAGCTCCACCTGCTCCGGCAGCCCCCCTTGAGCATTCGCGGTAAGCCAAGCAATGGCATTCCCTGGAGGACACCCCAGCTCCGCTGCGGACTCCAGCATTTCCCGGGTCAGCCGGAAGCTCCAGAGGTCCTGATTATGCAGCAGCTCGGCGTATCCTGCCAGGGTCCAGCGGATGGTATACGGAACTTCAGGCGGGACCAGCACCTCGAAATCCGGCTGGACAACGAACCTGCCGGCCGCAGGTACAGCAGATTCTGCAGGCAAACCCCAGTCCGCGCCAGTCTCCCCTGACTTCAATGAGCTGCCGGAGAGTATCTCCTCCTGCTCCTGCTCCTGCTCCTGTTCCTGCTCCTGCACCTGCTCATAATCATGCTCATGTTCTGGCCGGCCTTCTGGTACAGCAGATCCGCCGCAGGCTTCATCTGGCTGCGATTCCTCCGCTTTCACTATACCTGTATCTTCTCCGCTTATCTCCGGCTCTATTGTACCTGCCGAAGCTCCGTCCAGTTGCGGCTTCACTGCCTTCCACCGGAAGCAGGGCTCTCCCTTGGCTGAATAACCCAGGTCACACCAGCCGAAGCCTGCCAGGCAGCGGAGCCAGGCCATGGCGGACGCATGCAGCTCCGGACCGTCCGGCCCAGCAACAGACTGCTCTTTGGCAAGGCCGCTCTGTATCATCCATTCCAGAAGAGGCGGCACGGCAAACCATTCTCCCGGGGGGAATTCCGCCGTGGAGATCAGATGTCTGAAATGCTGTCCGGCAGGCTCCGGAGAGCCGTATCGGCTAATTACAATGCGGTATAGCGTATCGGTCATCTCCTGCTCAGTCAGCGCCAGCCAGCACTGCAGCTTCGTTATGTCTATTAAATATCCGCTGCTGCTGCGGCCGATCAGACCCAGAACAGCCATCAAATCTAAGATAACTGTTACCGGAAGCGGGTAAGGCTCAGAACTGGCCTGGTTGAGCTTAAGTCCAGCAAGATGCTCCTCCTGCATCGACAGCTGGCCTGCCAGCAGACCGAGCTGCTTCTTGTGTATAAGTCCCTTGGCCGTCAGCGGCAAGCCCTCCCGCGCTGTAAATAACAGTCCCCGGAACAGCTCGGCAGCCAGACCCGTGCAGGCAGCAAGCTGGGCCTGTACATCTGTTTCTCCAAGACTCTGCGGACAGGCAGGCCAGAAGCTCCGCCCGATCCGGGGGAACCTCTGCTGCGGGATCTGATACAGCTTCTCTCCCCACATTTTCTGGCGCAGCTCCAGCATCCCTGCCATGAGCAGCTCATTCAGCGCCAGCTCCTGCTCAGCGCGGCACAGGAATGCCGGCCGCAGCCGTTCAATGCTATCCGCCGCACAAGGGCTGGCTGCGTGTTCCGCACAAATCGCCTGGAGCACTGCCTGCGCTTCCGGCGTCAGCTTCTGAATATCTGCATCAGGCTCCTGCCTCATCATAGAATAGCCTCCTCCGCGGATTCCAGCATACTGACTGCGTAATCGTAGCCTTGCTCGGTTAAGAACATCCTGCGCCGCAAGGCAAATTCCTGCTCCCTGCTGTCCCCCGAGACCAGCGTATAGAAATACGCCTTGTTGTCGCCCGGCTTAGGCCGCAAAATACGCCCCAGCCGCTGAGCCTCCTCCTGCCGTGAGCCGAAGGCTCCGGATACCTCAATCGCCACCGAGGCATCCGGCAGATTGACGGCAAAATTAGCCACCTTCGAAACGACCAGCAGGGGCAACCGCCCTTCGTTGAAGGCGGCATACAATGCGCTCCGTTCCTTCTGTGTAGTTTTGCCGGTAATAAGCGGTGCGCCCAGAGTCTCCGCCAGCTGCTCCAGCTGGTCCAGGTACTGGCCGATCACCAAGATCGCCGCCCCGGCATGTGTCGCAGCAATCGATGCCGCGGCCGCAGCCTTAGCCTGATTGCCGGCCGCAAGGCGGAACTGTTCTTTCGCCCCGGCATAGATATATTGCTGCCGCAGCCGCTCATCCATCGGGACTATCACTTCTGTACAATCCACTGCCGCAATCCATCCCTGCCTCTCCAGCACCTTCCAGGGCAGATCGTAACATTTGGGCCCGATCAGGGAGAACACATCACCTTCCCTGCCGTCCTCCCGGACCAGTGTTGCTGTAAGACCCAGCCGGCGCGTAGCCTGAATGTCTGCCGTTGCCCTGAAGACAGGAGCCGGAAGCAGATGGACCTCATCATAAATTATGAGTCCCCAGTTCCGCTCATTGAACAGATTCATGTGGACAAACGGCCCTCCCTTGGCTGTACGGTGGGTCAGAATCTGATAGGTGGCGACCGTGACAGGCCGTACCTCCCGCTTCTCACCGGAATATTCCCCGACTTCATCCACGTTCAGGGTCGTCCGCTGCAGCAGCTCACCCCGCCACTGCTCGACCGAGGTCGTGCTGGAGGTAAGAATCAGCGTTTCACACTGCAGATGCTCCAGTACTGCAATCCCTACTACCGTTTTGCCCGCACCGCAAGGCAGAACAACAACACCGCTGCCGCCGATGCCCCCAATCCCCTGGAACTGCTGTACAGCATCTCTCTGGTAATCCCGGAGCCCGAAAGCCTCGCCGCTAATTCCGGCCCCCTTCCCCGCTTCCTCCGTCCAGGCAAGCTTCAGCTCCTGCCCGTCCCGGAAACCGGCATAATCGAGTACAGGATAACCAAGTCCTGTTAATTCCTGCTTGAGCAGCCCCCTGTTGCTCTTCGGACAATGGCTCTGCAAAAAGCCTGCCCTGTACCAGCCCAGCTCTTTCAGAATCAGGCTGCCCTCCAGTTCATCCAGCAGTCCGGCCTGATCAGCCGAGAGCGTAATGAGCAGCGGATCAGTTTCATGCGTGCGCAGCTGCAATCTTCCGTACCGGGCCATCAGCTGCCTGATTTCACCCTCAAGGCCGGAGGGAATTCCCCAGCGTGACAGCATGCGGAGCTTAGCAATAACCGCCTCTGCCTCCTGGCCTCCAGCCGCTGCATTCCACAGGGACAACGGCGTTATCCGGTAGGTGTGATAGACCGGAGGGCTTTTGACAAGCTCGGCAAAATCAGCCAGGACTGCCCGGGCTTCCTCATATCCGGGATGGCCGCATTCCAGCAGAATGGTCCGGTCGTTTCTGGTAATGCACGCACCCTTTCCATCAGCATTCATAGTATTCCCTCCTTGTGATCTACAGTGTATAAGCTTTAATACAGCAGGAAATGGATTATCCCCATAAACAGGTAGCACAAAATAACCCCACAACGTGGGGCTTTCTGCATATTAATTTCAATTTTGAAAAAGCCCACCTCCGTTTAACGGACATGAGCTTCCCATAACCCTATTTAATGCAGCTGCCGCTGGGAGATTCCGCTTAACGCCTCTGCTGCCTCATCCGCATAAATCCTTTTCACCGCCAAGTCGCCAAGCGACACAATTCCGATCAGCTTCTTGTCACGGGTCACCGGAATACGGCGGATTTGCCTTGAAGCCATCAGTTCCGCTGCCTCATCAACAGAAGCCGTCTCCGAAATGGAGATAACCTCCCGGCTCATGACGGTTTCAACGGCTGTGGAGCCGGGATGCTTGTCCGCATAGCCTCGTAATACAAGATCACGGTCCGTGATTACACCCAGCAGCGTTGCCCCGTCGGCCGAATCTACTACAGGAATGAAGCCCGTCCCGTAATCTCTCATTTTGACGGCAACCTCATAGATATTATCGAGCAGCGTGACCGAAGCCGGATTGGCGGTCATTACTTCCTTGACTGTCTTCAAGAATGAACCCTCCTGTCTGCCATGTCACCATGCCATTTGTGAGTAGTTTTTCCTCAAGCGTCAAATATTATACAAATACATTATTGTTCATTCAGACAGGAATCGGCCATGGCTACCAGAAGCTTCGCCCCATAGAGCATGGCATCCTCGTCAAAATCAAATTTGCTGTGATGATGCGGATAGACGGCATCCTTGGCAGGATTGCCAGCGCCCACAAAGATGAAGCAGCCGGGGATTTCCTTAACATAATAGGAGAAGTCCTCCGCAGGCATAATTTTCTCCATCAGCATAACAGTTGCGCCTTCTCCCAGCGCCTCCGGGGCGACACGGTAAAAGCGGTTAAATTCCGCTTCATCATTCACCAGCGGCGGGTAACCCATCAGATACTCGACAGTCGCCTCTGCACCATACGCTGCTGCGATGGAAGCCGTCATCTCCTCGATTCTGCGACGGATCAGATAGCGTGTCTCTTCATCGAACGCACGCACAGTCCCGGTAATCCGGCAGCGCTCGGCAATAATATTCTGGGCAGATCCGCCTTGAATCGTTCCTACGCTGACCACTGCAGGACGCAGCGGATCTACAGTCCGGCTGACAATGCTCTGCAGCTGGGTGACAAGGGCCGCCCCTGCCACAATGCTGTCCACCGTACGGTGCGGCATGCCGCCGTGGCCGCCCTTGCCGATAATATCGATGAAAAATTCATCGGCGGAGGCCATCAGCGGGCCTGGCGCGCTGCCTACGGTTCCTAGCGGAAACGGCGTCCACAGATGCAGTCCATAGACGGCATCTGCACCGTCCAGCACACCTTCTGCGATCATCCCCATTGCACCGCCCGGACAGACCTCTTCCGCCGGCTGGAACAGGAAACGGATCTCGCCGCGGATATCTTCACGGCGTGCACTGTAATAGGCAGCCGCAGCCAGCAGCATAGCCGTATGCCCGTCATGTCCGCAGGCATGCATAACCCCGGGATTCTGCGAAGCATATTCCCGTCCATTTTCTTCAGTTATCGCCAGGGCATCCATATCTGCACGCAGAACAACTGTTCTGCCGGGCAGTGCCCCTGTAAGTATACCTGTCAGTCCGTAGCCGGACCCGCTTCTTCTAACTTCAATCCCAAGTTCGGACAGTCTTGCCCCGACATAGGCGGATGTCTCCTTCTCCTGATAAGACAGCTCCGGATGGCGGTGTAAATGGCGGCGCCATTTCACCATCTCCGGCAGCAGCTCCTCTACCGCTAACCTCTCCATAATTCTCCATTCCCTTCTCCGGCAGCATACTTCGGACAAGCCTGCAGTCTGACTCTTCTATGTAAAGACCGGCCGCAGCATGCCATATATCTTTTATTGTAGCAGAAACACAAAAAAGTGGGTATCAATAGGCCCGCTCTACCTTGCACAACCCCGTGAAACATACTATCATGAGGAGGAACATCGCAAATTTTAATTACAAATGTATCATTATACTTCATACAGGGGAGTTGTGCGCTATGATATTTGAGAACACGGGCCTCGAAGGATTGAAGAGTGACCTTCTTTATCTGGACGAGAGCGCAACCAAAGCCGGGTTTATCCGCTGGCAGTGGGAATACTACCGCGCTACATACGACTGCAAGATAGAAGACCGCCAGAACGGCGGCGAGTACTTCCTGCGGATCAACACCCGCGCTGTGGAAGGGAAGCTGGAAAAGGCGGATGCCATACTGGCCATTGAAGCCGTCTACTTGGGCAAAGCCACTTTCCCCCACGGTCTGGAGTATGAATCTAAGGTGCCTCAGGCGGTACTGGATACCGCAACAGAGCATATTCATCAATTGAAAGAGCTGCTGGAAGCTTGAGTACCGCGAAGGGAAAAACAGCCTCCAAAGCCAGCCTGCCCAAAAGAGGAACGCCCGATTTCCAGTTGCTTATTCTTACCCTGCTGCTCGTCGGCTTCGGTCTGGTCATGGTCTTCAGCGCGAGCTCCAGCTTAACTTTGGCCAGTGAGAAATTCAGCTATGACGCTTTTTATTTCGTGAAACGCCAGTTAGTCTGGGCCGTGCTGGGAAGCTTCGTCATGTTCACTGTGATGAATATCCATTACAGCAAGTTCAAGAAATGGTACGCTCCGATCTTCGTCATCACGCTGGTGCTCCTGCTCTTCGTGGCTACCACCGAGAGAATTAACGGAGCCAAGAGCTGGATGAACATCGGAGGCCTTGGCATCCAGCCTACCGAGCTGGCCAAGATCTCTATCATTCTGTACCTGTCTGCACTCATCACCAAAAAAGGCGAACGTTTGCGGGATCTTCGCACCGGATACATTCCTGTGATGATCATCGTCGGTATTGTGGCCGGACTGATCATGATGCAGCCGGATCTGGGCTCTTGTCTGATTCTCGTGGCTACCAGCGGTCTTGTTATCTATGCCGGCGGCGCGAGCATGAAGCATATTCTTGGCTCAATCGGCTTGCTGGTCCTGGGTGTCGCTCTTGTCATGGGAGCCAAGACAGCCATCGACTCCTTGTCGCCGCCGACCGAGAAGGCAGCGGCCAATCAGGATTACAGACAAGGCCGGATCGAGGCCTTCCTGGACCCCGAGAATAACTCGGAAGGCAGCGGCTATAACATTATGCAGTCACTGATCGCTTTGGGAGAAGGCGGGACACAAGGCTCCGGTTTCGGCCAAAGCATCCAGAAGCTGCACTATCTGCCGTACCCTTATACGGATTTTATTTTTGCCATTATCGGTGAAGAGCTCGGATTTGTAGGAACCTCCATCTTCCTGTTGCTCTATCTGTATTTCATCTGGAGAGGCATTCTGATCGCGCTGCGGTGTACAGACCCCTTCGGCACACTGGTCGGCATAGGTGTGATGGGGCTGATTGCGATTCAGGCCTTTATCAATATCGGCGGTGTGACCAACACTATTCCGCTTACGGGAGTTACGTTACCCTTCATCAGCTACGGGGGCTCTTCCCTGCTGGTCACCATGCTCTGTATGGGGATTATGCTCAGCATCTCCAGGGAAACCAACCGTCCCTCCAAAGAGGAAGTCGTCAAGTCCGTCACTACCGTCAGACAGGTACGTGCGAATAGCCGTGCCAGCACGCGTGCCCGTTAAGAGGCTGCATCCTGACCGGTTGAATAAGGTATAACAAAAGGCAGTCCGGATAAATTCCCCGGACTGCCTTTTGTGTACCCGTCATGCGCTTTATGCAGTTAGCGCTTACGAGATCTCATCGTTCTTGAAGGCCACGCCTTCTACCTTAACATTTACCTCTACGATATGAAGCCCTGTCATGCTCTCCACAGCCTCGCGGACATTCTGCTGCAGCATCCGGCACACTTCATGAATCGGCGTTTCATAGAGAACAATAATGCGCAAATCCACTGCCGCTTCCAGCTGGCCCACTTCAACAGTAACGCCCTTCTGCACATTCTTACCGCTCAGGCGTTTCGCCCAGCCCTCAGACAAACCGCCAGACATGGCTGCAATTCCGGGAGTCTCCAAAGCTGCCAATCCGGCAATTTTCGAGACAACATCATTCGATATCCGTATATTTCCCATTTCTAGTTGAAGTTGTTCTGCCATGCCATATCCCCCCTACACTCATTATCAATTATTGTAATTCGAAAACAGGCTAAAAAGCAAATGACTTTCTCGCATTCCCGTTTACAGTCAGGAACAATTTGGGTATATTGATTATGAATTCAACCTACATACAGAGACTGGAGTGTGCTTTACCTTGAAAAAATGGATCTCGCCGGCGCTGCTGGTCATCACCTTCCTCCTCAGCGCCATCGGACATTATGCGGACTGGGACCATACCCTGCAGTTCGTATTATCCGCTATCTCGGTTATCTTCGTGGCCGGTTTCCTCGGCCGGGCGACAGAAAGCGTAGCCCACTATGCCGGTCAGCGGCTTGGAGGGTTCCTTAACGCCACATTCGGCAACGCTGCCGAACTGATCATTGCCTTCTTCCTGGTCAAAGAAGGACTTTTCGACATGGTCAAAGCCAGTCTCACCGGCTCGATCATCGGTAACCTCCTGCTGGTGCTGGGACTCAGTATTTTTGCCGGCGGTATGAAGTTCAAGGTTCAGAACTTCAATGTCACGCTCGCCGGGCTGAACGGATCGCTGATGATTGTTGCCGTCATCGCCCTGTTCGTGCCCGCCATGTTCTTCAACACCCACTCTATCACAGAGAAGGATACAGATGTACTCAGCCTTGTCGTCGCCGGCCTCCTGATTGCCGCTTACATGGCCTGGCTCGTCTTCTCTATGATTACGCACAAGAAATATCTCGCTGATGTAACGGATGACAGTGCAGAAGAGCTGCCTAATGAGCATGCTCCGGTCTGGTCCAGAAACCGTTCGATCCTCTACCTGGTGGTCGCTACGGTTATGGTCGCTTTCGTCAGCGAATGGCTGGTCGGCACCCTGGAGACCCTGACAGAACGCTTCGGCTTCAGTGAGCTGTTCGTCGGTGCATTCCTGGTGGCAATCATAGGTAATGCCGCCGAGCACAGTGCAGCCATTATGCTGGCCATGAAGAACAAGATCGGCGCTGCGGTAGAGATTGCCGTAGGAAGCAGTCTGCAGATTGCCCTGTTCGTTGCCCCGGTGCTGATCTTTGCCAGCTACTTCATGGGCAACACCATGTCCATCGTATTCACCACCATCGAGATTGTAGCTATTGCTGTATCGGTATTTATCGCCAAGTCGATTATTCAGGACGGCTCAACCAACTGGTACGAAGGTCTGCTGCTGCTCGCGGTATATCTGATTCTCGGTGTATCGTTCTATCTGGTATAACAACTCTGCACAAAAAAAACGCACATGAGCGGCCTCCCGGGTCCCCGTGTGCGTTTTTATGAATGACCGGAATTACATCTCCCGCTCCTCAGCCTTCTTATTGAGTGCTTCGTACAGTACAGCCAAGTTGCGTTCCAGCTTGCTCAGGACCTGCTTGCCTGTGAATTCAGGCACCAGCCCGGCTCTGACCGCAAAATCAACCTCTCTGGAGAAACCATACATCTGGGTATCCAGCACTTCCTCATAGAGAGGGCAGTAACGAGTCGCCAAATTCTCCATCTGCACTTCAATAAGCTTCTCAATTTTATTGGCATCTTCTTGTAGAAGATTGATTGCTTTGATATTAAGCTGTTCCTGCAAATCCGATGAAGTCATGCATTATCCCCCCTATGTCCAAAAGTTACAGCTTCTACTGCTTATTATACTTAATATTAGTCGAAATCAGGACCTAATACAAGAATTCAGTTTACGATTCGTGAAGAACGGACAAATATTACGGGTCACACAGCAAAAACGCCCTGCCGCAAGGCCGGACGTCTTCGGAAATAATGGATTACTCCGCTACAACTGTAAAGTTCAAATTGTGCTTAGCAAACACTTCGCTCATTGCTTTCTTGGCTTCCTCGGCATCTGTGCCATGTACATGAAGCTCGTAGCTTTGGCTCGATACCAGAGTAGTGAACAGACCAAGGATACTCTTAACATCAATGTACTTGTTGTCCGCTTGAAGAACGATAGATGAATTAAACTGGCTGGCTGTTTGTGCAATATCCACGATTGCCGCATTGTTACTGGACATAGAAATCCCTCCGCAACTTGATAATAAACTTAAGTTCATTTGTAACCAATTCCATGATACATTGAATCCGCTTACTCACGCAAGGTGTTTCTTGAAAACAAGCTTACAGGCTTGCATTTCAGAGCTTTGTATTACATTTTATTTCAGATTCTCGGGATTCAGACCTTCAAGCTCCGGCAGCACAAAAATCCCGTCCTTGCGGATCAGCACATCGTCAAAGTAAATCTCTCCGCCGCCGTACTCCGGACGCTGAATGAGCACGAGATCCCAGTGAATGGACGAACGGTTGCCGTTGTCCGTAACATCATAAGCCTGGCCCGGTGTAAAGTGCAGGCTGCCTGCGATCTTCTCATCGAACAGAATGTCCTTCATCGGATGCAGAATATACGGGTTGAAGCCAATGGCGAATTCACCGATATGGCGCGCGCCGTCATCGGAATCGAGTATCTCGTTCAACCGCACCGTGTCATTACTGGAGGCTTCGATGATTTTGCCGTTCTCAAACGTAAACTTCACATTCTCAAAAGTCACGCCGTTATAGAGCGTCGCAGCATTGTAGCTGATCGTCCCGTTCACAGAGTCACGCACTGGTGCGCTGTAGACTTCACCGTCGGGAATGTTCTTCTGGCCGGAGCATTTCTCTGCGCCGATGCCTTTGATGGAGAAGGTAAGCTCCGTTCCGGGACCGGCAATCCGCACCTTGTCCGTTCTGCGCATAAGCTCAGCCAGCGAATCCTGGGCTTTGTCCATTTTGGCATAATCCAGATTGCAGACCGCAAAGTAAAAGTCTTCAAAAGCCTCGGTTGTTGTATTGGCAAGCTGCGCCATACTGGCATTAGGGTAACGCAATACTACCCATTTGGTATGCTTGACGCGTTGTTCGCTATGTACCGGGTGGGAATAGAGTGAATTGTAGAGCTTCATGTTCTCTTCCGGCACATCAGCCAGATCATTGACATTCTCACCGGCACGGATGCCGATATAGCAGTCCATCTGCTTCATCCGGTTCAGATCGATCTCTGCCCAGGTTTGGATGCCTTCAGGTGTAGCATATTTAAGCATGCTGCGCAGAACGGTACGATCCGTCAGCTGTACAAATGCACGGCCTCCGGCTTTGCCCACTTCTTCCACTACTGCTTTAATTAAATCTCTTTCACTGCCGATCATTTCGACGAGCACATTCTCGCCGGGTTGTACGTTTACGGAATACCCTACCAGGTTCGCCGCAAGCTTCTGAATTCGTGGATCATTCATGTTTCTCTCTCTTCCTTCCTCATGCTGAAAATAAATATACCGTTATATTGTAGCACGCCCGCTAAAGAGCGCAAGCTCTTACGGCATGTGAGCTTTCATTGATAGCCATAGAAATCAACCTGTGTAATGTAGGTTTCCTCAGTAACCACTCCCGCACTGCCGGGGGAGGTTGTCGTCCGGTTACAGGTCAGCCGCGCGGGCAGATTGCGCTTCGCATCTACCTTGAGATAATAAACCGTCCTGATACTGGCTTGCTTCAGTCTCTGCTGCAGTTCAGCCTGCTTCTGCTCCCATAATGCTTCGCGTGCCTCCAGCTCCTTAGCGGGCTCCCCAGCAGCCGTTCCAGCGGCAACCTGGCTAGCCGGCCTTATCGCCTGCATCTCCCGTTCCAGCTCCGCCGACAGCTGGCTGCGCGCTTCCTCCGGCGTCAGTTCAATGCGCAGCACGCGGGTTCCCCTGGCACTCCCCGCCTCCTCGGTTACCGTCTTCTCCAGCCCCTCCAGCTCTTCCAGCTGCCGGAGCGGGTTCAGCGCCTCCAGCGGATTGCTCTCCTGCAGAGCCGGCGCTGCCTGCTGCGTCTTCCATTCACCGTCTTCCTTCACCAGTCTGGTGTAGTAGACCGGAACATCCCCTGAGCCCTGCTCAAGAGGATGCGGAGCTGATCCGGCGGCGGCACCCGGCTGGCTCCCGTCCGGCAGCAGGGAATATAAGCTGACTTTGTTATGGTCAGCCACCTTTCCTCCATAATAGAGTGAGGATTCCGGAACCGCCTTGCCGCCGACCAGCAGCGCTACCGCCCCTTCGAAGGAAACGCCGTCACTGCCGTCCATCCCGGCCAGCACGAGACTCAGATCCTCGTCAGCCGGCCTGTCATTCATGACGCCGCAGCCGCTTACAGGAATCAAGCAGATCAGCAGGACAAGGGAGAGGATTCCTGCACGGGACAGCAATAATTTCACCATGGCATTCAAGACCTCCGGTCGGATTATCATTCATTCTTCCTAGGGTCTCCCTGATTGCAGGGCTTATACGCAAATTAACCCCACAAACAACCCCACAAAGTGGAGCTTAGGCTTCGATGATGACCCAAGTACTTTGCGGGGGCCCCAACTAAATAAAAGAACCCTTGAGGCTTAGGCCCAAGGATTCTTAGCGGTATTCTCAACGATTTTGTTATCAATCACTACCTGGTTCCGGCCGTTGTTCTTGGCTTCATACAGCGCCATGTCCGCCCGGTAGAACAGCGATTCTACACTCACCCGCTCATCTGTCCAGCTCCACTCTGCAATACCGCAGGACACGGTTACACGCGGCTCCGTCTCCCCCATCACCCGCTTGCGGATGCGCTCGGCCACAAATACTGCCTGCTGCACCCCAAGCTGGGGCAGATACACGGCAAGCTCTTCTCCGCCCCACCTGGCCGCGATATCCCCCTGGCGGATCGAGGACTTCACAATTTCACTTACCTGCTTCAGTATTTTGTCACCCTTCTGGTGGCCGTAAGTGTCATTGACCGCCTTGAACTGATCGATGTCAACAACAATCAGCGTTCCGCAGAAATCCGTAGACTGCCGCTGTTTGATCTCCTCATCCAGATAATGCCGGGCGAAGAGTCCGGTCAGGCTGTCGCGGTTCGCCAGGCGCCGCACTTCAGCATGCAGCCGCGCGTTTCCGACCGCAAGCCCGATATGCCCGGCCATAGCCTGCAGCAGCCTGTAGCTGTCGTAGGAGAAGAAGTGGGCGTCCTTATGGGCAAGCATAATAGCCCCCCGGACTTCTCCCCCTACATTTAGCGGAGTGGCGATCAGCGACTGCGAGCCGGTCGCATCCAAAAGCTTAGAGGTCATTCCGGCGGCGTACTTATAGTCGGATAGAAGAAGCGGCTCGCCTGAAGTATAGACCTTCCCGCCCAGTCCTTGCCCGGCTTCCACCAATTCCCCCAGCAGCGGGATATGATTACAGGCAATGACTTCGAGTCCGCCTCTTTCTTCATTCATATGGAGGATGCAGCAATAATCGGCCTCGAACATCCCCAGAAGCTCCTCAAAGGCAAATTGAAAAATATCCCCAAGACGCAGGCTCTGATTGAGGCGCTGCGTAAGCTCATTACTCATACGCAGCTCCCGGATAAGCTGGTTGGAGCGTTCATACAGCTTGGCGTTCTCGAATGCCGTGCCGGCCGTATCCGCAACCATGGTCAGAAAACGCAGATCCACTTCACGGAAGGAGGGTTTGTCCATTACCATATGAAAGACACCATAGACACCCTGCTTGCCTCCGAGCGGAAGACCTACCTCGACCGTACAGCTGTCCTCACGTCCGGCATGAAGCGCAACCCGTCCATCCTTGAAGGCTCTGGCACAGACGTCATTAATGGCCCAGTGGAGCGGCAGCGGTTTGACCTGGGGATGTGTACTGCGGTGGTCCTGCGACATGAACAGGTCCAGCCGCGCCCCGGGATACATCGCCGCAATACTGTCGATCACCTCGGTAAGCACGGCATCCACATCTATGTTGTCATGCATCCGCTGGACAATCTGAAAGAGCAGTGAACGGCGGCTGCTCTCCCGCTCGGCATGCAGGTGCACACCTGCAAGATCCGAAACAAATACATGCTCAAATTTATGATAAAAGCAGGTCTGGAAGTGCATCGACATCGCTTCTGCCGTATGTCTTCCACCCTCGGCATACTGCTCTGACGGCATCTCACAGCCGAGGACCGCGAATATTTCCCCGTGTCCGCGTGTAAAGATCGGCATAGCTAATAATGTCTGCGCTTGTCCATCCTCCTGAACCTCAATGGCATGCATCCCGCCAGAGCGCAGACAGGCTCCCGCCGCCTCTTCCCATTCTGACTTCCAGCGCCCCTGCCGGAATTCGTATATGGGATCAATCCATTCCGCTTCATAGTTCAGTACACACCAGTTCCATGACTTGGCGAAGGACGGTACGGCCTGTCCCAGCCATTCATTGAAACTCTCGGCAATCAGGTTGGCTGCATAAGGAAAATCATGGGACACTATGTCCGTCTCCCTCAGCCAAGCAGCGGGATCTTCATAATCTCCGCCTGATTGCTTGGTGTCCTGTAACAGCATACGACTGCCCTTGCGGTCGTATGCTTCCTGCTCCGACATAAAGAGGATCCCCTTTGCTATTTGATATCAAATTTTCCCGATAACATCTAATTAGCTATATTTTACTCCCTTTTCTTAGGTATTGCATTATATTTTCCTCAAAACCGGGATTTTTTTTAGGACCAAAGAACTAACGACAAAGATAGACAAAAACTCTTTTAAGTTGCGCTTGACTTTGACTGTCATTTTCATATAATATTTATTGTTGAACAAGACTGTAACAAGTCTTAATTGGGCGTAACGTTGTGTCACCCTCTACGCATTTCGTTACTGCCAGGGCAGCGGCTGAACTTCCCTCGGCAGTGTGAAACCATCTAACGCTTTCACGGATACGATTTGCGGCGCAAATAGGCCCTACAATACATTTGCAAATTAAAAGGAGTCTACTATAATGGCACGTTACACCGGACCTAAATTCAAACTCAGCCGCCGTCTGGGCATTTCCCTAAGCGGTACAGGCAAAGACCTGAAACGCCCTTTCCCACCAGGACAGCACGGCGCTAACCAACGCAGAAAAGTAAGTAACTACGGAATGCAGCTTTTGGAAAAACAAAAACTGCGTCACATGTACGGCTTGGGCGAAAAGCAGTTTAAAACTCTTTTCACCAAAGCACAAAAGCTCCAGGGTATCGCGGGCGAAAACTTCATGTTCCTGCTCGAAAGCCGCTTGGACAACCTGGTTTACCGTCTTGGATTTGCTAACTCCCGTGCAGGCGCACGTCAGCTGGTATCCCACGGCCACGTAACCGTTAACGGCAAAAAAGTCGACATCGCTTCTTACCGCGTAAGCGTGGGCGACGTTATCGGACTTCGTGAAAGAAGCCGCGCTATGGGTTCTATCAAAGAAGCTCTTGACAACCGCTCCCACCTTCCAGGCTACTTGGAATATGCTGATGGTTCATTCGAAGGCAAATACATTCGTTTGCCGGAACGTGCCGAGCTGTCCCAAGATATCGATGAGAAACAAATCGTCGAATTCTACAACCGTTAAGATTCTGCTTCCAGCGAATCTGATTAAAGCTCCCGGATACTTTATCCGGGAGCTTTTTTTGTTCTATACCCTCTCCCCGCTTGCCGTTACTCCTATAGTTTGCTCCCTGAAACAACGCTTAGGACTATTCCTTACTCAGAATCTTTGGCAAAAGCAGCATAAGAGTAAATCCCCTGCGGCAGAAGCGCATTCAAAATCGCCAAATTGTGCTATAATAGTTCCGTTAAAAGGAGGATAATCGTCGATGGTTGAGGAGAATAAGAAGAAGACCGCAAAACAGCGTCCACCGCGCAGATCCTGGCTCCGCAGGTTCGGTTCAGTCGTGAAGTGGATGTTTATACTCGGTATACTCGGCATTCTGTTTGCCGGTGGCGCTGTGGCAGGCTACGTGACTTCGATAGTGAAAGATGACCCTGTCCGCACCGAAGAATTAATTCAACAGGAAGTCAGCCAGAACGCCATTACCGGCTTTGCCTATTTCAGTGACGGGCAGCCGATCGGCCAGCTCCGGACGGAAGAAGACCGCAGACTTATTGAATTCAACGATATTCCACAGCTTGTGATTGATGCCGTTCTCGCTATAGAGGACAATAATTTCTACAATCATAAAGGGGTGGATTTCAACGGCACCCTGCGTGCAGTCAAGCAGAGGCTGCTGAACGAATCCGTTCAGACCGGGGGCAGTACGCTGACCCAACAGCTGGCACGCCGCGTGTTCCTGAATCTGGACCGTACAGAAGACCGCAAAGTGAAGGAGATCCTGCTGTCGCTGCGGCTGGAACGTTTTCTGTCCAAGCAGGAAATTTTAACGGCATACTTAAATAAGGTTCCTTTCGGGAACGGCTCGAACGGTTATAATGTATTCGGCATCAAGGCTGCCGCCAAAGGCATCTTCGGTCTTGATGATCTGGAAAAGCTGAACGTGGCACAAGCGGCTTATCTGGCCGGCCTGCCCCAGCTCCCCTCCAAATACTCCGCGTTTAACGGCGTAGGCGAATTCAATGAAACTGCCTTTGGCCGGGCCATGGACCGCCAGCGCCTGGTGCTGCGGCGGATGCTGGAAGAGAACAAGATTACTACGTCGCAATATGATGAAGCCCTGCTCTTTGATATCAAGGGCTCGCTTGCTCCGCATACGAAGAAGGCTTATGCTACCTTCCCTTATCTGATGCTGGAGACAGAGCGCAAAGCGGCTGAAATTATGCTGACGCTGAACGAAGACAACACAGGTGCTGCTTCGGATTCTGCCGCCGCCACCACCACCGACAACACGCTGCTTCTCGAGGAAGCCCGCCAGCAGCTGATGACCGGTGGCTACCGGGTATACACTACCATTGATAAGAAAGTGTACAGCGCGATGCACAGCATCTCGGAAGACAGTGATAACTTCACGAAGGACAGTAAGGCCAGAGGCAAGGAACAGACGGCCGGCATCATGATTAACAACAAGACCGGAGCGATTCTCGGGATGATTGAAGGGCGTGACTTCAACATCGAGCAAATGAATTATGCTACCCAGATGGTCCGCCAGCCCGGTTCCACTATGAAGCCGATTGCCGCGTATCTGCCTGCGCTGGATGCCGGATTAATCCAGCCTGCCGGCATCCTGGATGATGCCCCGATTGTAATGAAGGACGGCGGCAAGGGCTTCCACATTCCGAAGAATGCCAATAACCGCTATCAGGGGCTGGTTACCGCCCGTTATGCCCTGAATAAATCCCTCAACCTGCCGGCCTTGAAGCTGTTCAATGACAAGGTTGGCATTGAGAATGCCTGGACTTTTTCCAAAAAGCTCGGGATTACTACGATTCAGGACGATGATTATAACGCACAGACCGGAGTAATCGGGGGGCTGCGTTACGGGGTTTCCGTTGAAGAATTAACGAATGCCTATTCCTCAATCGGCAATCAGGGCGCATTCAATGATGCTTATATGATTGAGAAGATTGTAGACTCCCAAGGCAAGATCATCTATCAGCACAAAGTGAATCCGGAGCAGGTCTTCTCCGAGCAGACCGCTTACCTGATGACGGATATGCTGCGCACAGTAATAACAGACGGTACAGCAAGTACAGTCAAAAGCAAATATGAGCACTTCAAAGAAGTTCCGATTGTCGGCAAAACCGGTTCTACGCAGAACTACGGGGATGTCTGGTTCATGGGCTATACCCCGGATGTTACCCTGGGCATGTGGGTTGGATACAAAGAACAGATAAACACTCTGCAGGGAGATACGCAGAAACGGCAGGCGCAGACTTTGTGGACCAAGGTTATGAATACCGTGATCAACAAACGTCCGGAGCTGTTCGTGACGAAGGAATTCCCGAAGCCGGAGGGCATCGTCAAAGCAACGGTCTCCGCTTACAGCGGCAAGAAGCCGTCAGAGCTGACGGATAAATTCACCACGGACCTGTTCAACGCCAAGTTCGTACCCACAGAAAGTGATGACGGAATCTCCAGGGCCAAATATATCACCTACAACGGGGTGAATTACCTTCCGCTGGAAGGAACGCCGGAGGATTTCCTGAAAGAGAAGATTGTCGTCAAGCGCGAGAAGCCGATTCAGAGCTTGGTCAAAGAATTGCTTGCGGCCTTCCCGGCCATGAAAGAACATGAATCTCTGTCTTACTACATGCCGGAAGATGCCAAGACTGACTTCCCGACTGAGGTGGACCCCCGGGTGGATGACGGCAACGCGCCTAGTGCTCCGGGTGAAGTGATGGTCTCCTACAGTACAGGCAAAGCTGTAGTTACCTTCACTCCAAGCGGATCATCCGATGTTGCGGGTTACCGGTTATACCGTTCACTGAACGGCGGCTCCTTCCAAAAGCAGGCTGTGCTCTCAGCCGGTGAGAGTACCGTCTTCAAGCCCGGTACGCCTGCCAGCGCCAATGCCACCTTCTATGTGGCTGCTGTAGACGTTGCAGGGCATGAGACAGCCTCCGGCAGTGTAGCCGGGACTCAGCCTACACCAGAGCCGACGCTGCCTCCGGAGGAAGTGCCGGGCTCTGACGGTACGGAGCCAACGCCGGATCCGGGAATCATCCCGGAAAGCAGCGATGATCCGGGAATGATCATTGTCCAGCCGCCGGGCGGCAATGAAGCAACGCCGTCTGGCAGCAGTAACGGAGCCGGCGGCAATACCGGTGCAACCACGCCATAAGCTAAAGTCTATGGATGGCACCCATTGAATGAACTGTAAAAGACCGTTCCCTGTATCTGAGGGAACGGTCTTTTCTATAAGCTGGCTGATATAGGCTTCAATCCTCAATCGTAGATAAATCGCCTGCCGGAAGATGCAGCTCCCAGGCCTTTAGGACACGGCGCATAATTTTGCCGGAGCGGGTCTTCGGAAGCTTCTCCTTGAATTCAATCTCACGCGGCGCAGCATGGGCAGACAGGCCCGCTTTGACAAAAGCAGCAATCTCGTCCTTCAGCTCTGCAGTCGGGGAGTAGCCATCCCGCAGTGAAATGAACGCTTTGATAATCTCTCCGCGCATCACATCCGGCTTGCCGATCACTCCTGCCTCAGCCACCGCCGGGTGTTCAACCAGTTTGCTCTCCACCTCGAACGGACCGATCCGCTCTCCGGAAGAATTGATTACATCATCAATCCTGCCCTGGAACCAGAAGTAACCGTCTTCGTCCATATAAGCCGAATCCCCGGAAATATACCATCCGGCAATCCGGAAGTATTCATCATATTTGGCCTGATTGTTCCATACCTTGCCCATCATCGACGGCCAGGGTGTGCGGATCGCCAGATTGCCCATCGAATACGGCGGCAGAATATTGCCGTAATCATCCAGGATCGCGGCTTCAATTCCGGGCAGCGGCCGCCCCATGGAGCCGGGCTTGATATCCATCCCCGGATAATTACAGATTAGCTGCGCACCTGTCTCCGTCATCCACCAGGTGTCATGAATCCGCTGTTGGTAGAATTTATCCCCCCAGCGCACGACTTCCGGGTTGAGCGGTTCCCCTACAGACAGAACATGGCGCAGACTGCTCAGATCAATATCCTGAAGGCTTCCTTCCCCTGCGCCCATCAGCATACGGAAAGCCGTAGGCGCGCTGTACCACACCGTTACCCCATAGCGTTCAATGGTTTTATACCAGTCCTGCGGGCTGAAGCGGCCTCCCCGGATCACGTTGGCTACTCCGTTTAGCCAGGGAGCGAAGATCCCGTAGGAGGTTCCGGTCACCCAGCCGGGATCTGCTGTACACCAGTACACATCATCCGGACGCAAATCCAGTACAACCTTGCCTGTATAATAATGCTGAATCATTGCCCGCTGCACATGATAGATGCCCTTAGGCTTGCCTGTGGACCCGGAGGTATAATGCATGATCAGACCATCCTCAAGACTCAACCATTCCGGTTCCAGCTCTGCCGAAGCTGCTGCCATTTCCGCTTCATAACTCAGCAGCCCCGGATCTTCAGATGCGGAACCTCCGACCAGAATAATGTGGCGCAGCCCCGGAAGCTGGTCGCGCTTCACCCGCTGCAGCAGATCCGGCGTAGTCACCAGAGCCACCGCTCCGCTATCCTCCAGGCGGTCCTTCACTGCCGTTTCCATGAACGCCTCGAACAGCGGTCCTGCTACGGCTCCCACCTTCAGAATGCCCAGCAGGCTGAAGTACAGCTCCGGTGTGCGCGGCATGAAGATGAATACCCGGTCCCCTTTGCCAATCCCATATTTATGGAGCACATTACCGAACTTGTTCGACCGCTCACGCAAGTCGGCAAAGGTGTACCTCTCCTCGCGCACAGTATCACTATAGATCAAAGCAGTAGCTGCTCCCCGCCCTTCCTGCACATGACGGTCTACGGCTTCATGAGCCATATTCACCTTACCTGTCCCATGCCAGGAGAAGCTTCTCTCGACATCCTCCCACCGGAATTCGTCAACAGCCCTTGAATAATCCTTCATATTCGAGTGCTGCACACGGCCCGGCAAAATTTCGCTGTGGACTTGCCCCATTACTCTTGCCTCCCCTACTGGTTTGATTTAAGCTTTAAGGGTAAGAATCTCTTAACTGCAATGATGTCAACGCGCCAAATGTGAATTTTTCGTGTCGGAACCAGTATATCACAGGAAGCGGTTACATTCCATAATATAGTGAACCGGAGGGAGCCCAATCATGGAGCACTGCAAAATCCCCGTGTCCCATACCTTAGAGCATAAAGAAAGGCTTATATCCGTTGAAGGACCTTTATCTCCGGATACTCTCAAGCTCCTGGCTATGCACCGCGATCTGGATGCCTTCCGGAAGCCGCAGGAGCAGCTGGAAGCATTGATCGAGATATCAGGACTGCCGGAGGGCCGGGTCGTCGCTGCAGTGGTCTCAGGCGTTATAGTAGGGTATGTCACCTTTCATTATCCGGATGAGCTGGAGCTGTGGTCCCAGGGAGGGATGGAAGATCTCGTAGAGCTGGGGGCCATCGAAGTCGCGGATGAATACCGGGGATGCGGGCTTGCGAAGCTACTGGTCTCCAGTGCTTTTGAAGAAGGGCAATTGGAGAACTGCATCGTATTCACTACGGAATATTATTGGCATTGGGATCTGAAGGGCAGCGGCCTCACGGTCTGGGAATACAGGCAGATGATGGAGAAGCTGATGAAGACCGTAGATATGGTGTGGTATGCCACGGATGACCCGGAAATCTGCTCCCATCCGGCCAATTGCCTGATGGTCCGCATGGGCCAGGCTGTTCCGCTGTCCTCCCGCGAGACCTTCGACCGGGTCCGCTTCAGACAGCGGTTCATGTATTGAGGGCCGGGATTGCATTACACAGAGCTTACATTGCCTTCAGCATATACTCCAGTATGGCGTGTGAACGTTCCGAAGCAGTCACCGTGAACTCACGGTAATTGACATGGGCCGAACCATCCGCTTTGTCAGACATGGAACGGATGATCACAAACGGCGTTCCGTTCATATTGCAGACCTGGGCGACAGCGGCCCCCTCCATCTCGGCACAAGCTCCGTCCAGCTGCTCACGCAGCACGGTAACGGTCTCCTTACTTGCAATAAACTGATCTCCGGATAGTACTATCCCTGTCACAGACTTCTGCTTCAGCTCCCGGCACGCCTGCTCCGCCAGCTTCACCAGCTGCGGATCTGCCGGAAATGAAGAGGTCTCCTGGTAAGGAATCACCCCTCTGGCGTAACCGAGTGCTGTCACATCCATATCGTGCTGGATGCACTGCGATGAAATGACAATGTCCCCGATATTCAAATCGGGATGCACTGCACCTGCCACACCAGTGAACAATACCCGCGAAACGCCGAAGCTGTCCAGCAGAATCTGCGTTGTTACTGCAGCATTCACCTTGCCGACCCCCGATTTGCAGAGCACCGCTGTTTTGCCGAATACAGTTCCCGAATGGAAGGTAATCCCCGCCCTCACGGTTGTCTGTCTATTCTCCATTTCCTCAAGCAGCAGCATAATCTCTTCATCCATTGCGCCAATCAGACCCAGAACTTCACTCATCCTTAACCCTCCCATTTATAACTTCCCTGAAACATAAAAAGCTCCCGAAGGAGCTTTCTACGTACCTTATATTCACTTGTTGAACGGACAAATCTTATTTGTTCACATGGTTGACGGACAGGCGAAGAATGGTTTCATGCGGCAGAATAACCCGTGGGTTCTCCACCGTTTCCTTCTTCATCAGTTTCGTCAGCAGTCTCATCGCTACCGCGCCCAGATCGTACATTGGCTGTGCCACAGTAGTGAGCAAAGGACGAACCATAGATGCCATCCGGATATTATCGACACTGATGATCGAGAAATCGTCTGGAACCTTCAATCCTTCATCCTGAATACTGTGAATTGCCCCAATGGCCATCTCATCGGTTGCTGCAAAAATAGCGGTTGGTTTCTTCTTGAGACCGAGGAAATACTTCATGGCTTCGACACCGGATTCGTAACGATAGTTACCGATGCGGACCAGATCCTCCTGGTACTCAATGCCTGCCGCTTCCAGCGCTTTCTTGTAGCCGTGGAACCGGGCATAGCCGTTCGCGGGATCCTGCAGTGTTCCGCTGATCATTGCAATCTCACGGTGGCCGTGACGGATGAGCGTGTTCACTGCATCAAACGCAGCCGTCTCATGATCGATATCGACGGAAGGGTAGGTGCCCTTCTCATCACGAGTGGCGCAGAGCACAATTGGAACTGCTGAGGTCTGGAAGGCTTGAATATGCTCCTCCGTAACGGTTCCGCCCATGAAGAGCAGCCCGTCCACTTGTTTCTCAAGCAGCGTGTTAATAACACGAATTTCCTTCTCCTTGCGCTTGTCCGCATTACACAAAATGATATTGTAGTGATACATATTGGCAATATCTTCAATCCCGCGTGCAATTTCCGCAAAAATCGAGTTGGAGATATCAGGGATAACAACCCCAACGGTTGTCGTTTTCTTGCTGGCGAGACCTCTCGCCACGGCATTTGGACGATAGCCCAAACGCTCAATCGCTTCAAAAACCTTCTTCCGGGTCTGCGGTTTCACGTTCGGGTTATTATTCACAACCCGTGATACCGTAGCCATAGATACGCCTGCTTCTCGAGCTACATCGTAAATGGTTACCGTCAAATTACTCTCTCCATTGCGATAAATTTTATCGTTCGACTAATTAAAATTATGATACGACACTTTGTACAATTGTGCAATGATAACGCTTCATTTTCCTTTCAAAATTTCTTTCAAAGGTTGAAACGCCAGTCCTGGCGCGGCTTTAACGCCTTCCGCCAATTCCTGATACTCCAATAACTCCCAGCCGTAAAACGCTTTAAATTTCAGAAATGCAGCGGCGGATCAAAGCCGATATTGCGCTCCAACCACCGGACAGCTGCAGCAATCCTGTAATCTCTTTCTATCGTATCAAAAAGTGCGTGAAAAATCCAACATTTGCTGAAATATTTTCATTGATTTTGCAGAAAAATTTTTCAAAACGCCAAAAAACGCCATTTATTTGGCACTTTCTGCCGATTGAGCCGTTAATTGGGACAGTCTAAGTCCAGTTTCACCCATCCATGACCTGTCGGACATATCTGCAGCTAAGCGGTAAATGTCCAATAGCAGATCAATCCGCCCCTGAATCGCACTCCGGATGGACTCTTCCAGTTCAGGCAACCCGCCGGCAAATAAACCGGAAGCAAACGTTTCCTTCAGCACACTGGCCCACTCATTGCGCTCCGCAAACGAAAGCTGCTTCCGGCCAGGCGGAGTAGCAGCAAGCTCACCGATGAGCTTCCCCAGATCCCGTTTGATCACGGGCAAAGGTTCATAGCGGGCACACTGCCTGCAGGTATATACCGGTACATGAGTAATTTTGATCTTTGCACTATAAATCAGCGTATGCATATGTATGGTCATGATCCCGCCGCAGCCGCATGACTTCTTCATTAAATTATCTTTATACATCTCCCACACCTCAGAATGATCTTTTAATAATCCAAGCAGAAACAGCTACGCCGTCCTGGAACAATTATTGCGTGAAGCCTATCCATTATCTTTCAAAAAACACGTATGGTTACCTGTTCAGATGCTATATTCGACCTTACTCCTGCGAATCCCTGCCGTTTTGCATATAATGATTTAATTGGCAAAATGCTTAGACTTTACCATATGAAAAGTGACTTCAACTTTTTCTTTTGATAGAATGGCTTAGAACCGAGATGTTATTAACCGGAAGGAGCTGCATGGAATGAGACTGGCTGGCAAAAAGGTTATAGCGCTTGTAGATGATGAGTTTGAAGATTTGGAGCTCTGGTATCCTGTGTACCGCGTGCGGGAAGAGGGCGCCGAGGTTCATTTGGCCGGGCTGGAGAAAAATAAGACCTATGTGGGCAAATACGGCGTACCCGCCACTGCTGAATATTCATGGGATGAACTGAACGCAGCCGATTATGACGGCATCCTGGTACCCGGAGGCTGGGCTCCCGACAAAATCCGCCGTTACAGCGCAGTACTGAAGCTGGTGCAGGATTTCAACGACGCCAAGAAGCCGATCGGGCAGATCTGCCATGCCGGCTGGGTCTTGATCTCTGCCAAAATACTGGAGGGTGTAACCGTCACCTCCACTCCAGGCATCCGTGATGATATGGAGAATGCCGGAGCCATCTGGAAGGACGAGCCTGTGGTAACCGACGGACATATCATTTCCGCCCGCCGTCCGCCGGATCTGCCGCCTTACGGCAAGGCTTTCTGCGATGCGCTGGCGGGGGAATAAGCCGTAACATATTGATATTAAGTGAAAACTAATACGTGAAGATACATGAAGAGCCCTGTTCTCCGCTGTAGCGGCGAGCAGGGCTTTTTAAATTACATTGTGTTATTTGCGAAGAGTAAGCTCTGCTGAACCTGAAATCAGGTTCGGGTAACTAATGATCTTGAATGTCAAAGGCTGCTGCAGCTCGGCCGTGCCCAGCTTGTAAGCATGTTGAAAGGGAGGAACCTTGTCGTCAGCATGAGCAGGATCAATAACAGGCACCGCGGGATTATACGTAGCCGTATGCAATTTGCCTGCTCCGTCCTTGAATGTCTGATCCAGAATTACATTTGCAGTATAACCAGCGCTTTTATTGCTGGGTCTTTGGTATTCCATAATCAAGCTATGAGTATTAGACGCAGCGGTTATCCGCAGACGGTCGTCAGGTCCTTTGATTATTTGCTTCTTATCCGTATCTACTATCAGCTCCTGGGCGGATTTCTCAAGACCGACGACACCATCAATTTGCAGCTTCATGGTTCCAGGTGACAATTCACTGCCAGGGAATACGAGGAACTGTTTCCCCTCAACATTAATCGATGCTTTTGAATACAATGCAGTGAAATCATTACCGCCTCCAAGCAGAATATGCGGGCTGTTCAGACCGAATATTTCCACGGAATTCTGCGGGCTGTATGCAGTTTCCACATAGATGCCAGTTGCAGCTATATATACGTCCCCGATCTCAACATCCTGGCCAGCGATTTCCATAGTCCGGTTAATGGATACAGTCTCTCCGGACTGTGCAACAGCATTCTGCTCAATGGTGATCGGGACATACACCTCAGTGGTTGTCGCAAAGTTCTGTATGCCATCGACCACCCCGCCTACCGGACCCACCACACTCAGCTTTACCGCCATCCGCTCCGGCAGCTTCGTATAATTGCGGTTCCAAAGTGCTTTTTGGTATCCTCGTGTTACTCCAGATACAGCTTTCGGATTACTGCTGAAGTAAGCCCCTTGTCCTAGTTCTATATCTGCAACTGTAGTCACTGAGAGCGAATAAGCAGATGCACTTAAGTTCTTATTCTCCAGCTTATAGAAAAAGAGGATTCCCATCCGGTCTGCTGCAACGGCTTCCACTGTCAGAACATATCCATCCGTCTCTGCTGTTGCACCGCTTATCGGCTTAATGAGACCTGCCGCCAATGCTGAATTAACTGTAGAATCACTTCCGGCAACTTTGCTGTAAGCTTCGAACCACTTCATATCCTGCACCGTTACCTGCGAACTCAAAGCACCACTTCGCGGCTTCAAAGCCTCGCTCCCCCAAGGAAAAACGAACAGCAGCAGAATCGCCAGCATAGCCGCCGAACCTAAAACATAACGCGCTTTTAGAGACATATTGAATTTCTGCGACCGGGTTATCCCCTTGCGAATTGCAGCATTCAGCTTCAGCTCAGCAATTTCATCCGCTTCGACTGACAGACTGTGATAATACTCCTTCAGCAGTGTTTCTTCACTCGTAGCCATCCTATAGTCCCCCTCTAATTCTCATTTTGTCGCGCAGCTGCTTCAGTCCCTTGTTCAGCCAAGTTTTGACCGTCCCTTCAGGCTTGCCCAGCACCTCGGCGATTTCGGTCAGTGTCATATCCCGGTAATACTTCAGCACAAGCACCTGGCGGTATTTCGGCTTGACCCCATTCAGCGCCTGCTCCATATCCAGCTTGCGGTCACTGGTCATCTCCTGCAGGCCGCCGCTAATCTGAACCGGACCAGGAGACGCCAGACGTTTCCTCCGCTTCAATTCATCCTTACAGCAGTTGATCAGAATTCTTGTCAGCCATGGTGCAAATCGCTCTGTATCCTTCAGGCTCCCACGCTTGACCCAGGCTCTATATGTAGTTTCCTGCACAACTTCAAGTGCCTCCGCCTCGCTCCGCAAGTAGCTATAGGCTATGCTGTAGAGTATTTTCTTCTGCTCTAGCACCCGGCTGATGAACAGCTGTTCCTGCTCATTTAAGACCCGCATCCGCTCGCCTTCCCAAACATTCTCCATCCCGCATCCTCCCTCTGCTTTTTTTGATTTCTGTATATACTGACTGCACAGCGCCGCAAACGGTTTTACTTTTTTGGGACAAATAAGATAAACGGGTTAGAAATTCTCTCTTTGAGGAGTCTGTAACAGCTGTGATTCACAGCAAAAAGCCCGGCGTGTATGGGTTGACCACCACGCCGGACTTTATATTAGATAAGCTCATTATGTGTGCCCGTTAATGGTTATGACGTTTTTTCTTTGGAATCCCCGCCTGCACCCAGCGTAATTCCGCTGCGCCCTGCAAAGGCACTCAGCTGCTCCTCTGTCTCCGAGCTGGTCCGGTTACGGAAGCAGAGCTTAGCAACTTCTCTGGCTTCGGAAGCCAGCGTGTTCAGGGTACGGTGCTTCACCTTAAGCAGCGCCTGAGGCGACATGCTCAGCACACTGATTCCGAGCTCCAGCCAGAGCGGTAATGACCGTTCATCTGCGGCCATCTCACCGCACACACTGACATCGATCCCTACGCTGCGGGCCGCATCCACGGTCATCTTGATCATGCGCAGCACTGCCGGATGGTAGGGATGATACATATGGGCAATCTGCTCATTCATCCGGTCCACAGCGAGTACGTACTGCACCAGATCATTCGTGCCGATACTGAAGAAATCCACTTCCTCCGCCAGCAGATCGGCAATCATAACAGCGGCTGGTACCTCAATCATAATGCCCACAGGCAGCTTGCGGTCATATGGAATCCCACGGCTGTCCAGCTCGCTTTTCACTTCCTCCAGCACGGCTTTGGCAGCCTGAACCTCTTCTACGGAGGAGATCATCGGGAACATCATCCGGACATTGCCGTAATGGCTGGCCCGTAGAATTGCCGTCATTTGCGTCTTGAACATGTCCTTGCGGTCCAGACTGATGCGGATCGCGCGGTAGCCGAGGAACGGATTCTGCTCCTCCGGCAGCTGGAAGTAATCCAGATGCTTGTCTCCTCCGATATCCAGAGTGCGGATGACTACAGACTCCTTGCCGACTTTTTCAGCTACAAGCTTATAGACTTCAAACTGTTCATCTTCCGTCGGGAACGTATTACGGTCCATATACAGAAACTCCGTACGGAACAGTCCCACACCTTCGGCTCCATATTTCAGCGCCATATTGAGCTCCTTCACAGAGCTGATATTGCCGGCCAGACGAAGAGATACGCCGTCTTTGGTGAAAGCTTCAACGGTAGCGAGCAGCTCCAGCTGTTCCCGCTTTTTGAGCTGCTTGGCACGTCTGGAGGTGAAATCCCGCACGGTGGACTCATCCGGATGGAGCATCACTGCTCCGGTCTCCCCGTCGAGCACCAGCATGTCCCCGGTCTGAATGGGGGTAATGATTTTGTTCTCCAGGCCCGCGACCAGCGGAATGCCGAGCGCCCGGGCCATGATGGAGGAATGCGAAGTCTTGCCGCCCATCATCGTGACAATGCCCAGCACATAGGCCGGGTTCAAATGCGCCAGCTGGGACGGAGAGAGCTCCTTCGCCACAAGAATATAAGGCTGTGTATCGGACGGAAGGGTAACTTCCGGCGCACCCAGCAGATGCTTCAGCAGACGGTTGCCGACATCCTTGATATCCACCGCCCGCTCCTTCATATACTCATCGTCCAGCAGATCGAACATAGCTACAAAATGGTCAATGGCTTCCTTAACCGCCACCTCGGCCGCTTTATACTGGCGTTCGATAATGCCGCGGATTTCGCTCATGAACACAGGGTCGTCCAGGATCGCCAGATGGGCATCAAAAATACTCGATTCCTCCGGCCCGACGACCTCCCGGAATTCTCTTTTGATAAATTCGATCTCATCCTTGGAGGTGCGGATCCCTTCGTATAAACGTTCAAACTCCTTAGCCAGATCCACCGGATTCACCTGAGTGTCCGGCAGACTCCATTCCCAGTTCGGCAAGACAAAGGCCTTCCCGATGGCAACACCTGCTGCGGCGCCTATGCCTTGTATCATGCTTCGATCCCTCCAACATTACTTTCGTGTAGAACAACGGACATGACTGACGACTGCCCCTTTTTAACATTTTTAAATGGAGCATAGCTCCAGGATTTTACGCGGTCCGGATTGGTAATGACCATAGGTGTAGCGAGTGAAGCGGCATGCTCCTTCAAGAAAGCCAGATCAAATCTGACCAGCAGCTGCCCGGGCTCCACGCTGTCACCCTCTTGTACAAGCGCCTCAAACGGCCCTTTAAGCTGCGAAGTATCAATCCCTATATGCATAAGCACCTCAAGCCCTTCGGGTGTAGAAATACCCACTGCGTGCATTGTAGGGTATACATGCATCACCTTGCCGAATACGGGCGAGACCAGCTCTCCTTTTTCCGGGAAAAAGGCTACTCCGTCCCCGACCAGCTTCGCGGCGAAAATATGATCCGGCACCTCTTCGATTGGCATCATCCGGCCCTGGATGGGCGAGCTGAACAGCACCTGCGGCAAATCGCGCAGCATCAGCTTGTCAATCTCTTCGCGGATCAGCTCCGAGTATGTGCCGAAGACGACCTGCACGTTGCCGCCGCCCAGCTTGATAATGCCTGCGGAGCCAAGCCCCTTGAGTGCTCCTGTATCTATCAAACGGTCGTTATGCACAGTTAATCTTAGCCGGGTGATGCAGGCCTGTACCTGTACGATATTCTCTTTGCCGCCCAGCGCCTCCAGAATCAGCGGAGCCTGATAAGGTATATTCCCCGCCCAGTCCCCTAGCTCGGACCCTTCTTCGCGGCCCGGTGTAGGAATCTGGAAGCGGCGTATCGCCCAGCGGAACACATTATAGTAGACGATGCCATAGCCGATCCCGATCGGAATCAGCAGCCAGGCCCGCTGGGACAGATGCAGATTGAGGAAGAAATCGATCGCACCTGCCGAATACGAGAACCCGTGATGAATGCCGAGCGAGTAGGTCAGTACCATGGCAAGGCCGGACATGACTACATGCAGCGCGAACAAATAGGGTGAAGCAAACAGGAAGGCGAACTCAATCTGCTCCGACACCCCGGTCAGAAAGCAGACCAAAGCGGCACGCAAAAAAGTCTTCTTGATCTTTGGCTTGAGGTCCTCACGCGCTTCCTGGATAATCGCGAAGGCAATCGCCGGCAAGGCAAACATCATGATCGGGAACAGCCCGGCCATGAAGATCCCCGCTGTAGGGTCACCGGCAAAAAAACGCGGCAAATCCCCTTGCACGACTGCACTTCCGTCAGGCGTCGTGAAGGAGCCCAGCTGAAACCAGAATACATTATTGAGAATATGATGCAGGCCAAAGGCCGTCAGCACCCTGTATAATACCCCGTAGACAAATACTCCATATCCGCCGGTAACCTGCACGACCCGGAAGAGATCATTCAGCAGCTGTTGGAGCAGCGGTGATACGCCGAGCATCACCCAGGCGAACAGCGCCGAGAACAAACCCATAAAGAGCAGTACAAAACGCGACCCTCCGAAAAACTGGATCGCCTCCGGCAGTTTGATATTCTTAAACCGGTTATGCGCTACGCCGGCTACAATCCCAAGGATAATACCAATTAATGTTGCAGGCTGTACAGCCCCGTCTCCCATGTTGGAAACAATCCGGTCATAAGTGAACATCCCTGCGAGCGCTGCCAGTCCGGCAGGTCCGGCCTGATTGGACAATCCCCACGCCACACCGACAGCAAACAAATAAGGCATGAAATAGAATATTCCTTGCCCAGCGTATGTCGTCACTTCGGATACCGAAGAAAGTCCCCATGCAGACCACGGTAAGCTGCCCAGACTCAGCAGGATGGCCGCCGCCGGAAGCACCATGGTAGGAAGCATAATGGCTCTGCCTAACTGCTGCAAAGATCCGAGCCAATTCAAGGTGACCCTCTCCTTTCTTTCTATATTGAATGGTAAGCGCTGCAGCAGTTTTTGTCAAAAGAATACGTGTAAACAAACACAGCAAGGATAGCCTGGCTCGGGGGCGATTACCAGGATACTTTTACCTGACACAAACTATCCTCTGCAATGCAGGTCAGTCGCAGGACTCCTGCGACTCCTGCGACTCCTGCGACTCCTGCGACTCCTGCGACTCCTGCGACTCCTGCGACTCCTGCGACTCCTGCGACTCCTGCGACTCCTGCGACTCCTGCGACTGAATAAGTGTAGTTTGTACAACTATAATTGACTAGGAGATCTTATATTTTATTTTAATTGCATTCTGTACAACTATTCAGGTTCAATTCCGCTTAAATCGCAAAAATCTGTTTTTTAATTGTACGAAGTGCAGTTATTCCTGAAAAACCCCTTGTAGAGCACATTTTAGTTGTACTAAATACACTTATCTCCTACTACACCGGATGGCCTAAAAACTTTAGCAGTAAAAGTAGGAACTTCAGCATTGATCAGCTGTCATTGGCGCAACCTTAATCTGAAACATTACTAGTTGTCACGCAAAGGAAGGGTGTTCTGAGTGTTCTGAGTGTTCTGAGTGTTCTGAGTGTTCTGAGTGTTCTGAGTGTTCTGAAGTCACCATACGATATCGGACCGCATTGTGCTAACCTCGTAGTACCGCACCCGTTCCTTTGAAAATACAGGTTTAAGCAGTCCTTTATCGCTCAAGGCAATCAGCAGCTTGCGCGCCGTCCGGAAATTGATGTGTAAATATTCAGTCACATCCTTGGGACGAAGCGGCCGTGCAATCCGCCATGCCAGTCTTAACACATCCATCTCTTCAGAAATCAAATGCTGAGCGGCTGTACTCCGGGCTAAATAAGGTGCCAACGCCAGCTGCAGCAGCATCCGGCATACCTCCGGACGCTGCCGGATATCGTCGAATGAGAAATGCAGCATTTTCCAGCCCATTCCCGTTAAGAAGGTATCCCTGTTAAGTGCATAGCTGAATTTTTCGCGGTCCACGTCTTTAACATGACTCTGAAAACCATCGCATTCAATTCCGAAACGACGGCCGCTTGCAGGCAGAAAAGCAAAATCCAAAAATTGCGACTTGCGGTTCCAGTCATACACTTCGTATTCCGGATGCAGATGCTCCAGCGACTCAAACAACGGCCACCATACATTCTGTAAAAACAGTTTCTCCGCATAGTTGTGTCCACGCACCAGCCTCCCCCGCCGTTCACCAGCTCTTTCATTAGTATGCATCTCAATAAACGTGCAATGTGCCTGTTCAAAGTCCATATGAATGACCTCCTGTAAAATAAAAAAAACGCCCTTCCCCCATGAAATGGAGTAAAGGACGTTCTTCGTCTGTTTCAAGTATAGCAATCGCAATCAATAAAATCTATATTCTGCATGAGCAACATTCGGATTCCAAGGCTTCGCACCGTTCCAGCATTCCGGATTATGAAAACCAGAAGCCGGAGCTTACTCCGGCTCCCCTATGAGCTCTTTCATCCGGCTGCAACCGAGCACTTACCCCCGGCTCCGGCCCTTCATCGTAATCGCCTCTTCCACCTTGATGCAGCGGTCCATGATGGCGATCATGCCGTGTTCAGCGGCGATGTCCGCCGCCTCCTGGCTGATGATGCCCTGCTGCAGCCAGAGCACGCGCGCTCCGATATCTGCGGCTTCCTGCGCTACTGCCGCGCAGTATTCACTGCGGCGGAATACATTCACAATATCCACCGGCTCAGGAATTTCCGCCAGCGTGTGATAGCATTTCTCACCCAGGATCTCCCCGTCTACCGATGGATTGACCGGAATAATCCGGTACCCCCGGCTCTGCATAGCGCCTGCGACCATATACGAGGTGCGGTCCGTTTTGTCAGATAGGCCAACTACGGCAATATTGCCTGCTCCAGCCAGAATATCTCCGATTTCTTCCCTGCTTGGATTCTCAAAGCTCATGTGTATTTCCCCTTCCCGTGGTTAGATGTTCGTTATAAATACATCATACAGCGGAGCGTACCAAGTTCCAAATTCACATGACTCCCGCAACGGCCGAATCCATTCTTAAACAGGCCGGTTTGAAGCCGTGCGGCCGGAGATGCGGTGCCGTTAGTGCGGCAGAACCCTCAGCTTACCGTACACAGCCAGACCATATGGACAGAATCCGGACCCCAATAATCCTTAACTATCACATAGGGTTCTCCGAATTTCCGCAGCCACCTGGTTTGTGCACGTCTGTAGCCGCTGTCCAGGCAGAACCGATCAATACCCTGCTCCCGGAGAAATACCATGAGCATTGCAATCAAAGCCGACCCAATCCCTTGCCCCTGATATTCAGGCAAAACATACAGACTGCCCAGCTCGCCTACAGCATCAAGCTGATTCCCGGTGCAGACCCTGATGTCTTCTCCGCATGGAGCATAAGAAATGGTGCCGACAACCCTACCGTCAATTCTCGCGACCCAGAACCAGATGTCTGAATTCAGCGGATTAAGAGACGCTGCTGCCATTCGTATCTTGGATTCAATCTCCTGCTGAATGTCACCCTGCAGGTGACCCAGTCCGTCGCTTTCAAAAGCATCCGTAATCGCAAGCCTATAAAGATCCGATACCGGAGAAATATCATCCTCCTTGAGCGGATTGATATTTAACGGACCCACCTTTGTTATTCTACCCATTCCACATTCGCGCCCAGCGAACGCAGGTGATCGAAGTATTGCGGGTAAGATTTCGCGACATGATGGGCATCCTTGATCCGCAGCGGCTGACGGGCTCTGAGGCCCACTACAGTAAGCGCCATAATTACACGGTGATCATAATGCGCGTTAATGGTTACGCCGCCTTCAACACCCTCGGGCGTGCCATGGACAATGATCTCGTCACGGCGCTCCTCCACCTTCGCACCAGCACGGGTCAGCTCGGCCAGGTAGTCGGTAATGCGGTCGCATTCCTTATATCGCAAATTCTCAACGTTGTAGAAGCGTGAGGTTCCTTCAGCAAATACGGCAGCGGCCACCATGGCCAGCACAGCGTCCGTAGCTGCATCACCATCGAATTCTACTGCCTTCAGAATACCGTTGCCCTGCACATGCACGGTACCATTCTCATGCGTGAGCGGCACTTCCATCATCCGCAGCACATCAACAATCGCCCGTTCCCCCTGCTTGCTCTTCTCAGCCAGACGGTGAATCGTCACATCCGACTTCGTCACCGCTGCGGCAGCAAGTACGGCTGCCGAACCCGGGTAATCCCCCTGAACCGTATATGACTTGGCCGCATAAGCCTGCCTACCCGGCACCTTGAAGGACATGTAATCGTCAGCAGCATGTACAGTAATGCCTGCCTGCTCCATGACTTCAAGTGTCTGGCCAATGACCACTTTGGATTTCAGATCATCCAGTACAATAATTTCACTGTCTTCCTCTAACAGCGGTGTGAGGAACAACAGCGCACTAAGATACTGTGAGCTTACAGCACCGGATACGGTAATCCGTCCGCCCTGCGGTTTACCGCCGCGAATAGTGATCGGCAGCCTTCCATTATTATGCTCCACCTCTACACCAAGCTGGCCCAGCGCCTGAATCAGGTCATCATGCGGGCGTTTGCCTAGTGAATCCGGATACGTATTCACGAAAGTGACCTCCGGGCTGAGCGCGGCAACCGCCATCAGGAAACGCAGCACGGCGCCGGCATTCCCGACATTCAGCTCTTTGACATCACGCGGGTGACGCCCGAACCCCTGAACTACAATCTTCTCCTCATCTTCGGTCAGTACAGCCCCGAGATCGGCGATACATCTGCGGATGGCATCGCTGTCCTCACTGTGCGCGGGATGATAAATCGTGCTGACTCCTTCCGACAGGGCAGCTACCAGCAGGTAGCGTGTTGTGTAATTTTTGGATGACAGAGCTCCGAATTCTCCTTGCAGTGCCGGCGTTGGCCTAACAATAACGTCCATAATCTAAGCGCTCCTTAAAGTAATATAGTTTCTGTATGTACGGCCCCGTTTGACAGGGTAATCCGCAGTTGTGTTATCATTGATACATTCTATTAGGACAGAAAAGAGGGTACAACCATGAATGAAATCCCACAGATTACACCACAGGAACTGCGTGAGCGGCTCGCTTCAGGCGAAGAGCTTGTTCTGATCGACGTCCGCGAAGATGATGAGGTTGCCTTCGGCATGATTCCCGGTGCGCAGCATATCCCAATGGGCCAGATCCCGCAGCAGACTGATGAGCTTCCGGCTGATACTGAGATCATCTTCATTTGCCGTTCCGGCAACCGCAGCCAGCGTGTCTGCGAATATCTGCAGCAATTCGGCATTAAGGGCTCGAATCTGAGCGGCGGCATGATTGAATGGAATGAAACCGGACAAGCCTAGTCTAAGCACGAACGCAAACACACTTAAAAGCTCAAGCGCGGTAATGCATTAAAATATATTGTGAGACTTCGGCCACATTCAGCTCCGTTGTATCGACCGTGCAGTGCGCGAAACGGTAAGCCTCCCTACGCTGCTCCATAATAGCGCGGACCCGTTCTTCGGCATTGCCGGCGAGCAGCGGCCGGTTCTCATCCCCGCTGACACGGGCGATAATCGCTTCCTCAGTGGCTGTAAGCGCCACAACAAGCCCCTGCTCGAGCATAACCTCCGCATTACCGGGTGCCAGCACTGCGCCTCCACCTGTAGAGATAATTCTGCGCTCACCCTGCAGCATCCGCTTCAGTACGGCCGATTCAATCTTCCGGAAAGCCTCTTCGCCGCCTGCGGCAAAAATCTCCGCAATACTCCGGCCTTCACTCTCCGTAATCACTGCATCCAGATCAACCAGTTCATATCCAAGCTCCTCAGCCAGCATAGCGCCTACCGTTGACTTCCCCGTAGCCATCATTCCGACGAGTATGATATTTCTGTTCTCTGTTATTTCCCGTATATTCTGCCGTTCTTCCTGATCCCCAGCCATAACTACCTCCAACCGCGACATTTGTCATATCATAACACAGGGTGAAAAGTTTGCACAATGCAGCAGAGGTGCAAAAAAGCCCGAAAGCTCTCCGCAGGAAGCGAAAAGCATTTCGGGCTCTCTATAGCCTAAGCTGGGCGGTTACAATTACTCAGCCAGCCAGTTGTGGTGGAACACCCCTTCTTTGTCCACGCGTTTGAAGGTGTGGGCGCCGAAATAATCGCGTTGTGCCTGCAGCAGGTTCGCCGGAAGGCGTTCAGTGCGGTAGCTGTCATAATAAGCAAGCGCACTGGAGAAGCCTGGAACCGGAATACCCAGGGTTACGGCCGAAGCAATAACTTTGCGCCATGCGGATTGGTAGTTATCCATAACATCCTTGAAGAACGGATCAAGCAGCAGGTTCTTCAGGTCTGCATTATTGGCATAGGCATCCGTGATGTTCTGCAGGAACCGGGAGCGGATAATGCAGCCGCCGCGCCAGATCTTGGCCAGTTCACCATATTTCAGATCCCAGCCGTATTCATCAGAAGCTACACGCAGCTGTGCGAAGCCTTGTGCATACGATACGATTTTGCTGGCGAACAATGCTTTACGCACGTTCTCGATGAATTCAGCCTTGTCACCATCGAAGGCTACAGCAGCAGGACCGCTCAGCACTTTGCTGGCTTCAATGCGTTCTTCCTTCATTGCAGACAGGAAGCGGGAGAATACGGATTCGGTGATCATGGACAGTGGCACGCCGAGATCCAGCGAACTTTGGCTTGTCCATTTGCCGGTACCCTTTTGTCCGGCAGCATCAAGAATGACGTCTACCATGGGTTTGCCGGTTTCTTCGTCATACTGCGCGAAGATATCCTTAGTAATTTCGATCAGGTAGCTGTCCAGCTCGCCGCTGTTCCACTCTGCGAAGGTGTTGTGCAGTTCCTTGGCATCCAGGCCCAGCACATCTTTCAGCAAATGGTACGCTTCGCCGATCAGCTGCATGTCGCCGTACTCAATGCCGTTATGCACCATTTTTACATAGTGCCCGGCACCGTCCGGTCCGATATATGTACAGCAAGGCTCTCCGTCCACTTTGGCAGAAATAGCCGTAAGAATAGGTTCAACCAGCTTATACGCGCTTTCCTGACCTCCAGGCATAATGGAAGGACCTTTCAGTGCGCCTTCTTCGCCGCCGGATACGCCAGTACCTACGAAACGGAAGCCTTTGTCCTCAAGATATTTGCTGCGGCGAACAGTGTCAGGGAAATAAGCGTTACCGCCATCGATAATAATATCGCCCTGATCCAAGAACGGCAGCAGCTGCTCAATGGTAGCATCGGTTGCTTTGCCCGCCTGAACCATAATCAGGATTTTGCGCGGCACTTCCAGGGATTGTACAAACTCTTCGACTGAGAAAGTACCTACCAGGTTCTTGCCTGCTGCTTCTGCGACCAGATCATGTGTCTTCTCCGGGGAACGGTTAAACACGGATACGCTAAAGCCTTTGCTCTCGATGTTAAGAGCCAAATTTTTGCCCATTACCGCCAAGCCAATGACGCCGATTTGTTGTTTTGACATCTGGTTCTCCACCCTTTGCACCCTGTATTTTTTGTGAAATCCATTTCTCGCAGTATAAGAATACCACCCTTTGTCAGAGACAGCAAAGTTCCGCCTGCGAAAGAGAGATCAATTTCATTGACAAAGTCCTAAGAATCAGGGAAATTGCTCACAATGACTATTTTAACGGTTTTGAGCGCAGAAGTGAACCCCTGCACGCAACTTGCATTACAAAGTTCAAGGCACCCCATAGCGGGATGCCTTGAACAGAAGATAATTCATTCAATTTCACCATTCAAGCGCGGCAAGCTCCCTGGTCAGAATGTTCAGCCTGGCCGTGCAAGCCTCCACCTCTGCAGAATCCTTATTGCGCATGGCTTCACTCAGCCGGTCCAGCTGCTCATCAACCTCCAGCCGGCGGTCACGGATCCGCTCCTCGCCTTCAATAGAGTAGAACAGTTTCGTCAGTTCCTGGTCGGATAGCAGCGGACCTTTCTGATACAGCACACGCTGCTGATATCCGGAAATCTCCACCAGTCGGATCACTTCGCCGAAAAGAATATTCTCAATAATAATCTGGCGGTCGCGGAAACGTTTGACTACGGCATGGCCGCGCATATCACCAATCAGCTTCTCCATCCATTCAGCCAGGCGCGCATCACGGATCATATAATCTCCCACCAGCTTGAAGCCATCCTTAATCCGCTGGAAGCGCAGCTTCACAAGCTTGCGTCCGGTGCGCACCGAAATAAGAAAAACATTCTCATTCTCACTCCAGTAAAGGGAATAGCCTTCCTTTATCAGATCCTTGATCAAGTCCTGGATATGTTGTCTGTCAAACCGGAGCTCCAGATTGCAGTACTCCACTTCGTCATTTTTGTTCACGGCACTCCCCCCTAACTGCTTGGTTACAGCATAGCCAGTTTCATGGCCTAACTTTAGAAGTAGAACTGACTGCCGGACCTCCACATACGCCCCATCATTTTGCCTTCGTCTTACACTTATTTTATACTTCATTTTATGTAGCGGTAACTTGGTTTATTGACTATTTTTACCCGCTTTCCGCCTTTTCCAAACGCCAGACCCTACTTTTGAAGTCATTCCCCGGTCTATTGTGCAAAATAAATATATAAAAGCCGCAGGCAGCCGGGTTTACCGGTCTGTCTGCGGCTTTAGTATTTCCTAATACTTTAATATAAGCAGCACTTAATGCGCGCTTCCTTGCTTCAGCTTCGTCCGGTGGACAATCAGCAAATGCAGGCCGAAGAGCAGGACCATTACACCTGCACTGGCCAGAAAAGGCGCACTATGGCTGACGGAATCCCACAGCTTGCCGGACAACACGGGACCTGCAACCATTCCCGAGCCCTGCAGCGTCAGGAACAGGCCCCAGACCGTCCCCCGCTCTCCCTTGGGAACCTGCTTGGCCAGGAAGGCATTCCATGCCGGCAGAATAAGCGCATAGCTTATTCCGACCAGCGCCACGGCAACGAAGGCCAGCGGCAGCCAGCGGACCTGCGAGAAGAACGCCAGGGAACAGGCTGCCAGCAGGAAGCCGATGTTGAGGAAGACCGATGTCCCGATTTTATCAACCAGCTTGCCCGCCGGAATCAGCGCCAGCACCGTGATGCCCCCGCCGGCAATCAGCAGCAGGCTGAACTGGTTAGGCGTCACATGCAGCTCGGAGCGGGCGAACAAAGTAACCACCGGGGTCATGAGCCCGATGGCAAAAGCCTGCAGGAACAGCGCCGGGAAGAGCAGCCGGCTTACCTTCAGGGAAGTTCTGACCTGATGCCAGGTCCGCTTCAGGCTCTGCAGCGGCCGCAGCGGCGTGCGCGGCACTGCAGTCCCTTCGGGATTCATCTCACGGACGACATGAGGCGCATGGCCGCCAATTCTAGAAGGCAGCAGCAGTGCTACAGCCACTACGGCAGCGGCGAAGCCCATCAGCACCAGGAATACTGTACGGTAGCTCTGTCCGCCATGGTCCATCATGAAATTGACGATAATCGGGCCAATCCCGGTACCGGCCAGCGACGCCATCTCCACAGCACCCATAGCCGCCCCGCTGCTGCCGCTTTCCGTAGAACCGGCAAGTTCGGTAATCCCGGTCATAGTACAAGGCCATAGCGGCGAAGTTCCGATGCCCAGGACTAGACAGGCAATAGACAATGTGGTTGCATCTTTGGCATAGATAATCATTCCGACAGCCACCAGAATCAGCAGCAGCGCACCTGTCATCGTCCAGCGGTAGCCAATCCGCTCCATCACCCAGCCGAACGGGCTGCGGAACAGATTATCTCCCAGATACTGCAGGGCAAAGGCGAAGCCGACCACCGTCACCGACAGGCCCAGAATATTCTCCATGTAGACTGGAAGCAGGGCTACCAGCAGCGATCCTTTGACGAATTCGACCAGAAAAATAATGACCCACATCTCCACAATGAACGGTGAGGCCAAATTGATATGCATACGCTGCGCTACTTTGCCAGACATTTCATCACATCCTAGTATTATGTTGATTGATTTGTTATACTGATGCTTGCTCAAGCAGAAATGGCTAGTCCGTCCTCAAATGGACGGTATCCGTTTCAGCGAGAAATATAAGGATGAAGTTTAGTGTAAACTAATACTTCCTTATATTTTGAAAAATCGACTCTTCGCGAAAGGTTGTGACAGCATTAAATGGATCAACATGTAACTCCCCTCTTCACAGCTCTCAAAAAGCATGCCGCCGGAAACCCAGTTCAATTTCATATTCCGGGACATAAGAAGGGGCTAGGGACCGATGCCGAATTCCGTGAGTTTATCGGCGATAACGCTCTATCCATAGATTTGATCAATATTGCACCGCTTGATGACCTTCATCAGCCCACCGGGGTTATTCTTGAAGCTCAGAAGCTGGCTGCAGAGGCCTTCGGCGCCGATTACACGTATTTCAGTGTACAAGGCACGAGCAATGCCATCATGACTATGATCCTCTCTGTCTGCTCAGAAGGAGATAAAATTATTGTGCCGCGCAATATTCACAAATCAGTGATGTCGGCCATTATTTTCTCCGGAGCCAAGCCTATTTTCGTCTCTCCTGTACAGGATGAGAATCTTGGGATAGACCACGGCATAACCACAAGCTCGCTCGAACGGGCTTTGAGGCGCCATCCGGATGCCAAAGGTGTCCTCGTTATCAATCCGACGTATTTTGGCGTGTGCGCCGACCTGCGTTCGATTGTCGACCTGGCCCACAGTTACGGGGTTCCCGTACTTGTGGACGAGGCACATGGAGTATTGATTCATTTTCATGAGGAATTACCGGTATCGGCCATGCAGGCCGGTGCGGATATGGCAGCAACCAGCGTGCATAAACTGGGCGGCTCCATGACGCAGAGCTCGGTACTGAATCTCAATGCCAAGACAGGTCTTGTTAACCCTCAGCGGGTACAAACCATTCTCAGCATGCTGACCACAACTTCAACATCATATATTCTGCTTGCTTCTCTGGATACCTCCAGACGCAACCTGGCGCTAAACGGCCATGAGATGGCCTCCAGAACCATCGCCTTATCCAACTATGCCCGGGACGCTATTAACAGCATTGAAGGCTTGTACAGCTTCGGCAAAGAAATTCTCGGTACAGAGGCAACCTTTAATCTCGACCCGACCAAGCTTAACATTCACGTCCGCCATCTGGGCATTACCGGATACGAAACCGAGAACTGGCTGCGTCAGAAGTATAACATCGAAGTAGAACTCAGCGACATGTATAATATTCTTTGCCTGATTACCCCTGGAGATACCCAGGAATCGGTAGATAAGTTGTTAGCCGCTCTGCGCGTGCTCTCAGCGATCCATTACAGCAAAGGTGAGATCTATGAGATGAAGGTGCAGGTGCCGAATATTCCGCAGCTGGCCCTGATTCCGAGAGATGCCTTCTACGCCGATACACAGCTGGTTCCCTTCCGGGAGTCTGCAGGCTACATTATTGCAGAATTCATCTATGTTTATCCGCCGGGCATCCCGATTCTTCTCCCTGGTGAAGTTATTACCCAAGATAACATTGACTATATCATCGACCATGTGGAAATCGGCCTGCCGGTCAAAGGCCCTGAGGACCGCAGCATCACCAACATCAAAGTAATTGTAGAGGCTGAGCCGATTTCTTAATCGGCTCAGGTCCCTGCAGCAATACAAAACCCCGATACTGTTACAGTATCGGGGTTTTGGTATTAGGCGGTGCTGTCTTGTCCAAGACAGTAAGCCTAAGTACTTGATTCACTGAAATCTATTCTTGCTGGGCCAGCAGCTCGTTGTAAGCTTCTTCAACAGCTTTCCATTCAGCTTCATCTTCAATGTTGTAGAGAACCATTTCTTCGTCTTCTTCTTCCATACGCAGAATGATGCCGTCTGCTTCAGGGTTTTCGCGCTCGAGCAGCAGTGCGTATAACTTCTCGCCTACGTCAAACGTTTCTACCAGCACCATTTCTACATCTTCGCCCTGCTCGTTCGTCAAGGTCAGCACAAACTCCTCGTGCTCATGGTCGTGATCATGTCCGCAACCGCATGCTTCACCATGTTCATGGCCATGCTCATGTTTGTGATCGCTCATTGAAATACCTCACTTTAAATTGAATTATCCTACATTTGGTATCGTAACACGTAAGATAAGTTCAGGTCAATTTGCAGACCCCGGTTAATTCTTGGCCGAAGCCGTAACCACCTTTTCTGACACAAGAACGTAATCTCCGCTCTTGGATGACTTGATGAAGAACCCTACACTGTATTTGCCGGATTCTTTGAAATCATAGGTGAATTCCGGGGTGGAGAACCAGAAGTCCTCATTCTTCGAGCCGCCGGCATCCTCCAGAATATCCTTCACATTCCCTGACGGATCGGTGATTGACACCTTCACAGCTGAGACGCTGTCCTTCAGGCTGTCAACCTGGGTAAGGATCTTCATCTTCAGCTTGCCTGTATTTACATTGCCGAATACCGTATCGCCCTTGAACAGCACAATATGCACATTAGGCTTGAGGATCGTCACTTTGCCTGAACCGTCCCAGCTGACGACACCTCCCGCTTCTCTCGCAGGGATATAGGCCTTGCCGTCAATCAAATAGCCCCCATCGGCTATTTCCTTTCCATTGCTCCACACTTTGATTTTCTGGTTTACAGCGTCAGCGAACAAATATGAGCTTCCCATCATGGAAAACACAACCACGCATAGAGCAATTTTTTTCCATCTCATTGTAGAGCCCCTCCAAATAATTCATGCTGTTAATGTATACTACCAACCCTTCGACAAGTTGCGCAGAATTCAGGGAATTATTTCTTTTTGCAGTAGAAAAGAAACATGCATCATTATGCAACCGGTTTCGGTATGGAATCTATGGAATTTCAGGGAAATGTGCCCTCCCCACAAAACAAAAAAAGCCGGACATTAGCATCAAAATAGATGCTTGCCCGGCCGTTTCATCCTGTTATCTATGCCTGGTTAAAATTGCGGAAGCTGATCCAGATTGTTGGTAGGATCCCCATCTGCATCGCCGCGAATATACATTTCGCCGTCTTTCCCTTTGAATGCGTTGACTCCGGCAATACTCCCGGACTGAACCTCCTGAAGTGCCTGCTGATAATCCAGCACACGGCCGGAAGAGGTCTGGAACTTGGTCAGATCACCATCACCGTTTCTTTGGGCTGCAATAAAGCGTTCACGTTCGTTGTTCATCACTTAGGATCTTCTCCTTCGCGCCTGGGATTAGCCATCAATCTGGCTCACAGATAGCTTGTCCATAGAATCGAAAGAGTATGTACCCGGGCTGATTACAGCGTTTTCTGCATTCTCACGTGAAGAATACCGGCATCATAGAAGGGCTCCGGGGAAATTACTTCATAGCCCAGTTTGCTGTAAAAGGCTTCTGCATGACACTGGGCGTCGAGAATAGAGGCTACCAGGCCGAGTTCACGGGCATGCCCCTCCATAGCGAGCAGCAAAATCCGTCCGAAACCCTTGGACCGGTAATGCTCGTGAACAGCAATCCGCTGCATTTTAGCGGTCTCTGCCTTGTAATAAATCAGTCTTCCGGTAGCTGCCGGCTCCCCGTTGTCCTTAAGCAGGAAATGATGCGCGTTGTCACCGATCACATCATATTCATCAATCTCCTCTTCGGCCGGCACCTTCTGTTCCTCCACAAATACCTTATTGCGGATCGCAAGCGCCATCTGGAGCTGCTCCTCTGTAGTGACATGTACGATTTCCACTGCCATTCTCCTCTAGCCCCTCTCTATAGGTCCAATCAACATTGAGCCATTATACAGAATTTTTAATATCCTGTATAGAGCCTCTGGTCTTCAGGGATAGGGAAGACGGATAAGCCGCTTCCGCCGGACTACTGAATGGAATACACCTCTTCCGGAATCGAACGGTCGTACACATCCTGCATAACCGGTGATATAAGACTATCCGGTGTATCCAGTCTGCCATCCAGCCCGTTCATCTTATGAATCCCCGTATACCCGGGAGACTCACCGCCAGCCGCACATCCGGCCGTCCCCAGCATCACACATACTCCAATGACCCCGCTCCACACTATTGACCTGCGCATAATTGTACCCCCTGTTCTTCTTGGCTCTATACAGCTTTGACGAATCAGGGGCTTCATAAACGATTTCTTACAGATTTACATTGCCAACGATATGCACAAGGTACATCATGCCGCCGAGAAAGCCTGCGAGTACAAAATAAGCAATACCATATCTCCAGCGTAACGCGGCCGGCACATCATAATATTTATCATTATCAAACACTGTAAAACTGATCTCACACTGCATCTTCAGCTGCAGCTTAGCATCCACATACAGCTGGTCCAGCTGTACGATCCGGACTTTATCGATAATGGACTGCACAGGCATAGTCGTTGTACCGTAGTAGTCCAGATTGTCCCAGCGGACACCAAGATATTGCTGGCGGTTCAAATCACTGTAGGTGGTAAAAGGCAGTTCCCTTTTGTGCTCAGGTCCGGGAATCAGATACCCTTGATCCTGCAAATCTTCAATCGGTATCAGGAAGCTCTTCAATACGGCATGCATCTGATTCTTCGTGCGCCGGCTGATATATTTCTTGTACATGTCATAGGCAAATAACAGCCAGATAATACCGAACAGAATAGATTTCAGATAGATGATCACAGCCAGACCTCCAACCAGACCCACCAGCCATAACCACCGGGTAACCGCAGTTGCAATTCTTCCCCCATCCAGCGGATGAATTGGCAGCAGGTTGATCAGGTTTATAAAGAATCCGACATAAGCCAGTGAATACAGCAGCGGGCTGTGATAGTAATAAGCTGCTCCGAAGACGGCGGCCGCGCCAATGCTCCCCAGAATGGGACCTCCAAAAGCAACGTAGGCTTCCTCTCTGGCATCCAGCGGTTGTTTCTTCATCGTAATTAATGCGCCCATAAAAGGAACAAACAGCGGTGCGCTCACCGGCAGCCCGATCCGCTTGGCAGCGATAACATGGCCTATCTCATGATCGAATAATAAGGCAACGAAGCCCACTGCAAATTGCCATGGTGAGATCAGTGCATAGGCCCAGATAGACACCATCATCGAAATCAGCGGTCCCGCAATCTTCCCCAGCTTAAGCAGAGACAGAATGGTTTTGCCCTTCAGCAGCAGCAGTACTCCCGCGCTACCAAGCCATCCCATTATGCCTGAGCTTTTCTTTTCCTGCTATTTTTCCGGCAAAAGTCTCATTCTCCTTTATCTCTATATCTGGTGTTGACATAAGCCATCACCTGCATATATGATATCCAGTAATTAGGATAACCACAATAGCTATGAAGAGAAAGAGTACCTTGGCAATTCTTTCACAGAGAGCTCCGGCCGCTGAAAAGGAGCAGAGAAAACCCACGGGAATATGGTCTCAGAGCTGCGCATCGAAGCCCGCATAAACGGGACGTAGGCTGCGCCGGAACCCGCATCCGTTACCATGCTAGGGTATACCCGCAGGCTTATGCGGACGTACCTGAAGAGGTGGATGCCGCAAGGCATTGATGAATTTGGGTGGTAACACGTGAGCACAGGCTCTCGTCCCTTTTGGGGATGAGAGTCTTTTTTGTGCGCTTAGAAATCTAAACATGTTTTCCGAAACGGGTTTTGTCCGAATCCGTTTCAAGGAAACATCTGTCAACAAAACTTATAGGAGGACAATGACATGACAAACATTTTTATCGGAGGGGCTTGGCCGTATGCCAATGGCTCCCTGCATCTGGGCAGGCTTGCGAGTATTCTACCGGGAGATATCCTGGCCCGCTATCACCGTGCCAAAGGCGACGCTGTGCTGTATGTCTCCGGCAGTGACTGCCATGGCACTCCCGTCGCTGTGCAGGCGGCGCAGGAAGGTGTATCCCCTGGTGAATTCGCCAGCAGATATCATCAGGAATTCACAGATTGCTTCCGTTCGCTTGGATTCACCTATGACTTATACACCCGGACCGATCAGGAGCATCACCACAGTGTGGTGCAGGAGCTGTTCCTTAAGCTGCTGGATAACGGCCATCTGTACCAGAAGTCTACGCTCCAATGCTACTGTGAGCAGGATCAGCGCTACTTGCCGGACCGCTATGTAGAGGGAATCTGCCCGGTCTGCGGACAGCAGGCCCGGGGTGACCAATGTGATTACTGTTCTACGATACTCGACCCGGTTGACCTGCTGGAGCGTACCTGCAAAATCTGCGGAACCCCGCCGGTGCTGCGTTCCACCCTGCATTATTATTTGTCACTGTCCAGCTTCCAATGCGCACTCTCAGATTATGTGGATTCTGCGCAGGGCTGGAGAGACAATGCTGTGCGTTTAACCCGCAGATATCTGCAGGAAGGACTGCAGGACCGCGCCGCAACGCGGGATCTGGATTGGGGGGTAGATGTTCCTGTAGATGGCTTCACGGACAAAAAAATCTATGTGTGGATTGAAGCGGTCAGCGGCTATCTGTCCGCCAGCAAGCAGTGGGCTGCCGGGACTGGCAACCGCTGGGAGGATTTCTGGCTTGAATCCACTGAGAACAAGGACGCCGGGTACCCTCCCATTACAGCCTATTATGTGCATGGCAAGGATAATGTGCCTTTTCACAGCCTGATCTGGCCGGCTCTGCTGCTGGGTGCTGGAGACCTTCATCTGCCGGACCGTATCTTCTCCTGTGAATACATGACTCTCGAAGGGGAGAAATTCTCCACAAGCCGTAACTGGGCCGTCTGGGTGCCGGATATTCTCTGCCGCTACGATCCGGACTCCATCCGGTATTTCCTGACGGCGAACGGTCCTGAGAAACGGGATGCCGACTTCTCGTGGAGAGAATTCATCTACAGCCATAACAGCGAGCTGCTGGGTGCCTTCGGTAATTTCGTCAACCGCAGTCTGGTATTCGTGAATAAGTTCTGGAATGGCGAGGTGCCTGAGGGCACACTGGATGCCGCATGGGCCGGCAGCATTAATACATTGTACAGTGAGACCGGGAGACTTATTGAGGGGGGCAGCTTCAAAGAAGCGCTCGAGCATGTCTTCACCCATATCCGCCAGGCCAACAAATATTTCGATCAGCAGCAGCCGTGGCTGCAGATTAAGAATGACCCCGCCGCCTGTGCCAGCACGCTGTATACCTGTGTACAAATCATTGCTAATCTATCCAACCTGTTGAACCCGTTCATTCCATTCTCCTGCGGCAAGATCAGGGGGTTTCTGGCCCTTGAACAGCCTGTCTGGCAGCCGGTAGCCGTTCCGGCGCATCAGCGGGTGCAGGGGCTGGAATTATTGTTCGAACGGATTGATGTGGCGCGGATTGAGGAGGAGACCGAGCGGCTTAAGAGCTTGCAGCGCTGAGGCGGAAAACTTCATCATCCCCTCGTCAGCTGGCTGATGAGGCGGACTGAGATTCCTCTATTCCTGCAAATCAGGCAGATTCCCGGGTCAATCGGACTGAGAATCTCTTATATGCCCGGCCGCCCCTCATTTTGGGGCCGGATGAACAAAATAACGCACTCAGTCCGTTGCAGCCTCAAAATGCGGCTTTTTCGGGAAATAGGGTCCTCTCAGTCCGCTTCACTTTTGCGATGAACACTTGCTCCAGTAAACCTGCTACCTGTTACTCGTCACCTGTCACCTGTCACCTGTCACCTGTCGCCTGTCGTCAGTCGCCTGTCACCTATCACCCGTCACCTGCTACCTGTCACCTGCTACCTACTACCTTTTACTTGTTACCTATTTCCGTTTTCACAAGATTCCGAACACTGGTGATATGCCGGCGCAACTCAAAAAAGCATCCTTATCCGCACCGCTTACAAAACAAGCGGTGCAGATAAGAACGCTTTTGGATTTCAATGCGTAGCTGATGCTGCTGCAATTCTTAACCCTTCAGCCCTTAATGGCCGGGAAAGCGCCCTCCGGCTGCAACACCCTGCGGGGAGATCCGCTCGATCCGGGCCAGATCATCCGCTGACAATACTACCTGCAACGCGCCGAGATTCTCTTGCACCCGATCCAGCCGCTTTGTTCCCGGGATCGGCACAAATTGCTCACCCTGCTCAAGCAGCCAGGCCAGCGCAAGCTGCGAAGGAGCACAGTCCTTCTCGGCTGCCATCTGCCCGATCAGCGAGACCACTTCGAGATTCCTGGCGAAATTCGCTCCCTGGAACCGCGGGTAGCTACGGCGGTAATCGTCCGGCGGCAGGTCGTCGAAGCTTTTAATCTGACCGGTCAGAAATCCGCGGCCCAGCGGACTATAAGGAACGAATCCGATGCCCAGTTCTTTGACCAGCGGCAGTATTTCATCCTCCACCTCCCGGCTCCAGAGCGAATATTCTGTCTGCAGTGCCGTAAGGGGATGTACCGCATGTGCGCGGCGTATCAGCTCAGGTGAAGCTTCCGATAAGCCAATGTAGCGGATCTTCCCTTCCTTGACCAGTTCAGCCAGCGTGCCTATAGTCTCCTCGATAGGTGTGTTCGGATCAGGACGGTGCTGATAATACAGATCAATATAATCCATACCGAGATGGTATAGGCTGGAATCTACGGATTTTTTGATATAAGCCGGATCACCCTTGGGGCCCTGAGTATGCGTAATGCCAAATTTGGTCGCAATAACCGCTTTATCCCGTCTACCCTTAAGTGCGCGGCCCACGAGCCTCTCATTGCTGCCAAAACGCTGCTGCGCGAAATCTCCATAGATATCTGCTGTGTCCAGCAGGGTTACTCCCAGGTCGAGTGCCCCATGGATCACTTTTACCGACTCTTCGTTCTCCGGCATCATCATCGTTCCTAGTCCCAGAGCCGATACTGTCAGCCCTTCGTTTCCGAGTGTTCTTGTCTGCATTTGGTTGTCTCCCTCTTTTCCCGGTGAAAGATTCTTCGGATATGTCCCTATTCTAACCTTCCTGCCATGGAGCAGCCACAGTACGTTTATGCTAGTAAGATCATTACCAGGTAACAGAACAGCACAGAACAGAAATAGAAACAGACCGGCCGTCCAGGTGACTCCTTTCGATTCTCAGCTCTCTGCCACCACAGGTGTATAAATACAGATATGCAGACCCGGATGATCGGCCAGACTCGCAACGGAGTTAATGTCATAGGTCACAGACTGATTTGTGCTTAGACTTTGTATGACTACGCGATTTACTTTTTTGCCTTGAATGTTGTGCAGCTTCCACATCTCTGCGAAATCCATACTGTCCTCACAGAGCTTCACTACCATGTCTTTGTACCAGGGATCGTGCAGATGCATGTCATAATAGGTTCTGAACACAGCTACTGAATAGAGCGCGAACTCCTCCCAATTCAGCATCCGGCGGCGCAGCCCCTGATCGAGAAACAATAGACGGAGCATAATGCGCTCGGAAGCGGGCAGCTTCCCGAAATTGCTAAGAACTTCACCCGCCTTATCATTCCAGGCCAGAACCTCGGACCGCTCATTCGTAATAAAAGACGGATAAGACAGCTGGCTGATAATATCCCGCCACTGCGGATTCAGCCCGGGACTCACCGTATTAATAGAAGGAACTGTATCTGGGTTCCCTGGATTCCACAGCTCGAACAGATGCGTCCGCTCATCAGGGGTCAAGCGCAGGGCCTGGCTGAGACTCTCCATAATCTCTCTGGAAGCAGTAACTTCTCTGCCTTGCTCCAGCCACGTATAATAGGTGCTGCTGACACCCGCCAGAATCGCCACTTCCTCCCGCCGTAGTCCGGGTGTTCTGCGCTGGCTGTTCGTTTCCTTAAGCCCGGCAGCTTCAGGCTGCAGCCGGTCCCGGCGTGATTTCAGATACTCTCCAAGCCGCTTAAACTTCGAATTCTCATCGCTCATAAACTAACCTCTTCTCACAGCAATTGGTGTCCCTATTCTACCTTATTCTCTGCCGTTCACAAACTCACACGGAATTCGGACCTGAGAAGCTATACCATAATCTCTCGCATAAAAAGCTGTAGAACACCCTTCGCTTCGCACCGCGATCAATAGAAATAACCCCGCTGGCTTCTCCAAGCCGCTGGTGCGGTAACATGGACGAGGCTTACGGGGCTTAACTATCTCGCATGTGTCTCTCTGCTGCTTGCCTATGTTTGCATTACAGCCTGGAAGCTTCAGCCGTAGTAATTTCAACAGCCTGCGCAGCAATCTTCTGCAGCTCGGCTGCGATAGCCTCCACAGAGCCCTTCCACAGCTTGCGGCCTAATTCTTCACTGGCATGAGTCGGATCACCTATGACACCCGTTGCCGAGTACCTGGTGAAGTCGAGTCCGGGATCATCCCAGTCCGGTTCACTGCTGCCGGGATTGGCAATCAGCTCCTCACGGATGCACTCAGGATGTTTATAGAGTCCCAGCGATGTGGTGAAGCTATCAGCATGACCACCCGGAATATGCGGATCGGCATGTGTGCACCAGACACCATGGAACGGATGATGCGGAAGATGAACCCTGGCTTTTCCTGCATACTCCTGATTAAATTTCACAGCCACCTGGTTCAGCATATGTCCGCCGCAGCCGCGCATAATCACCAGCTGCTTGAAGCCCTGGTCAGCCAGTGAAACCAGAACCGCATAGATCACATCCTCATATACCTTCTGCGGGATGTCGATGTAGCCATAGCCGTAATTGCGGTGCTCGGGAGTTGGACCAAATGGAATCGTCGGAATTACCAGCGACTTCACACCGTAGCTCAAATTTGCCATAGTTGCTGCTTCAATAGACAGCTCGGTAGCCAGCCAGATATCAAAATCCACCGTCGCATGCGGCCCCTGCTGCTCCGTGCAGCCAGTTGGAATAATAGCCATATAGCCTTCGGCTGCTTTTTGCTTAATCTCCAGAAAAGTTAATTTCCCATATTCTACGTTCATCTATAATCTCCTTATATGGTACTGCATCATATCTTCCTGCTCAGACTTACTGTAAATTCGGGCTTGGTCTGGTAGGCCATATAAGCGACTGTACCGTCAAATGCCAGATAAGCTTCATAACGGGTGCGGATAGCAGGGCTGGTAATCATCTCAAGCACTTTATCCCGGCTGACCCAACAGCTCTCCGATGTTTCATCCGATGTTGCTAATGCCCCGCCGATTGGCCTGCACACATAGTCCAGCATCACTTTGGTCGGGACATCGGTTACACCGTCATGCCATTTGTACATCCCCGTATTGGAATACACGCCGATCAGCTGGTCAACCACAGTGAGGATGCCACTTTCCTCCTGTATTTCACGGGTTAGCGCATCCATCAGATTCTCTCCCGCCTCCACTTGCCCTCCAGGAAACACCCAACCGCCATGAAACGTTCGGACCAGCAAAATTTCTCCTTGCCCATTCTCAACAATCCCGCCGACCGCCACAATATGAGTAGGCATAGACACGGCAATCACTCCGTTCAATGGTATGATTATTGCGCACCAAATTCCACTTGTTCAATAGATCTGCTTTCATTGGCATTTCCGCTCAGTTGCTTGATATATTCAGTTACTCTCGCGATTAGCGTCGGATATATCCCCGGATACGTAACCGTTTCCGGAATTTCTCTGAATCTGCGAATCTCCTCCATTTCATATGGGGGCAGGGGGCCGAACTTATCTACAGCTGCAAAGTATAGCATCCCGTAGTTCGCGGGTACTTCTTCACTTCTGACCGAATATACACATATAGGGTATAACTTGTACGCCTCAGCGCCTGTTTCCTCATACAACTCCCTGGCGGCAGCTTCATCAGAACTCTCTCCTGCTTCAATATGTCCTCCGGCAAATTCCCATGTGGACCGCTCGCGGTGCCGCACCAGAACCCAGTCCTCACCCTGCTTCATGACAATCACAACATACTTAAGACTAACCTCAGGCATTTCAGATTCATGCAAAGTTACGATCATTAGAAGAACTCCTTCGGCTTCATTATGTATAATGGAATGATTGAGAGATATTCCCAGACAATTGCCATCATTATATTATAAAATCTTTTCTGTGTCGCTCAACTTTTTCGCTGCAAAAAAGCCCCGCTCACATTCAGCGGGACCTGCACCTTAACTTATCATCTGCCGCCAGTAAAGGGATTAATCTAACCTGTCAAATCACGGCCGGCCTTCTTCTCTTCCGCCGTGATCCGCTTCCCCAGAGTAGCATAGCAATACCTCCTATTTATTTCCATTAAACCCCATATGACATCCAGTCTATTTCTTCGTTATAAAAAATTCTTGCCATTCCCTCACATCGTATGGTATTATAAATTTCGTTGCAGGACGGTAGCTCAGCGGGAGAGCACTATCTTGACAGGGTAGGGGTCATGGGTTCGAACCCCATCCGTCCTATACTGCATCACCTGACAAAACCCTTATTTTATAAGGGTTTTGTCTTTTTTTTGATTGTAGCATCCCTTCAACTTTATGAGATTGGGGACGGATTGGGGACGAGATTTTTTTCCACCAAAAAACGGCTACCCTATTTACAATTTGGGCAGCCGTTTCGTTTATTTAGATAAATTAAGTTCGTACATCTTATCCGGAGTAATGACTTTGACTTTCGCCGGAAGCGTACCATTCATGAAAGAGAGTGTACTCCTTACTTTATGCTCTAAGTATTTTTTTGATATTGGTTTGTCGTATGTTATGGTGTACGTTTTAATCAATGGGTTATTCCCCTTCCGAAATGCATATCGTTAATCAGTCAGCATTAAATAAAAAATTGAATGCGTTTTGTCAATAGTAATTTGGCGGTCCAAAACCGTTACCTTTTGATTTAAAATGTGGTACATTATAAGTGAAATTTTGAATATGTTTTTTTCTTAAAGGCTTGTCTGCCAGGACAAGCCTTTAAACATTATGCTCGCAGCGGTCTTGCTACCTTTTTGAGTAATGTTATATATCTCGCAAAATGCCTTGTAACCTGTGATAGACATTGTACACCGTATAGTGTCTTTATTAATAACAACATCAAAGTACGCCATTTTGTAATAAGAATCTATCGCTCTGATCTTCTCAGAGTTTGCCAAGACCCCACGATCTAACCGCAAAAAATTTAATCCTGCTTTTTCAAATGCCGATGCCCAAAATCTCAAATTCCCAACAGTAAAGTATTTGGCGGTTTGAGTATATACTGAAATTATCAGCTGATTGTCCAGTTGCATATAAAGTATATCCTCAACCAATATTTGCTGTATTCCCGCCCCATCTTCGCTCTCAGTCACCGTAATATAGATCACACACTTAACCTCCTTTACTCCTTCGCCCTTACATTGTGCCATCAATTAAACCTTGTGTTATAATCTATTAAAATCACCTTCTTAAATAAATTTTAATAATTGGAGGATTTATGGCACTCAGCTTAGGGGAGTGCTTGTTACGTGACCTTAGGTTATCCAGAGGGTTAACTCAAGAGCAACTGTCCTTTGAGTTAAAGAAGAACCATGATATATCAGCTTCCCATACTTTGATATCTCTTATTGAACGAGGGATCAAGCAACCAGGTCCTCTATTGAGCAGGGGCATCTGTCTTGTATTGGGATGTGTTGAAGCTGATCTTTATGAGTATCCTCGAACGTAACAAGATGGAGTAGATTACTACTCCCCGCCAGCTAACGTGCAATGAAGGAGTTTAAAGAGTATATGTCAAGAAATTTTCCCCCGTTCTATTTAATTCAATAATACACCTTCCATAGATTCCATGTACATCCATATTCGTCAGACGAAATATTTTCACATTACTCACAAACCGACATAATTCTACATTTTCTCCTATTTACTTTTCTGAGAACACAAAAAAGAGCGCTATAAGCGCTCTTTAATAAAATCGACACTTGCTTCAAGTAGCCTAAGCTCCCTTATTACTGACGGGCTTCTCTTTTCAGACATCGTACACCTTAATTGCTTACCGTTATGATAATAATCAAAATAGACAACCCTCAAGATTGTATCTACTGAAATAACCTTGTCTAAATTTATCGAAGTTCCTCTATCAGACTGGATAAAGTTTTTGCCGGTATTGATGAAAGCATTCGTCCAATAAGCCAAGGTTCCGCCTGTATAGAATACACCTTCTGCAGTTGTCATTAGAATTTTATTATATCTACGGGAATACTCAAACATTAATATATCGTCAACTGTTATTGTATGTAGACCCGTATCCCCTTCTGGATCTTTTGTTACTGTGAAGTAGGTCATGTAAACCTCCTATTTTTTCAATAGTTCCTTAGGTACTGCTCCCCCATAGACATACCAGATACTTGCTGGGGAAACAAACCCTACAGCAAGAACGCCTAGAACAGTAGCCGCCATGTTATATATTCCCTTTTTCATAAAATCACCTCCTCAATTTAATTAAAGTCAAAGTTTGCACAAAAAATGCCGATGCTATTACAGGTGAAAGAATGAAAAAATTAATACTGATAATAAATATTGAGATCACTTTTAACAATGGATAATACTTTTCTGGTATTCTTGATTGATTTTCTATTCCGGACGGGGCATAAAATATTGCTAGTAAAAGACTGATTATGCCCAAAACAACTATCGTAGAGTTGTTAAAATCAGAATAAGATATGGCCGTCATTAGTATTGTTGTAAATAACACACAGCCCATCCCTGTCTTTAAGTGAAACCCACCAGACACTTGTCTGAGTATAGGAAATGCAATCAAAGCAACAATAGTCTCAACGATCCTACCTGTAAAAATAGAAATGAGAAATGTAGAAATTAAGATCATAGCTGCATTAATTAATATTGATAAGGAAAACTCCAGCACTTCCGTTGAAGCATGATGATTTGGAACTTCTTTTTTTATTTTTCTGGCAATTAGGCGTGCGAGATGTTCAATCACTCTCTTTTTCCTTTCTGGTTGCATAGAATAAGAAAAATAACACCGCTATAGATATAAAAATCACATCAAGGAATGAATTATTTCTACTTAATAGAATTGCGGAAGATAACAAAGTGCCAATAATCATTAAATACACAATCACTGTTTCACTTTTGAATTTCAGTTTTTCGAATTCAAAATCAAATCCGCCTCCAAAAAAGTTGTATATCTTTAATATTGCTATTCCTATAACCCCGCTTAATACTTGCAATAGGTAACCCCTCACAGGACTGGCGTGTATTTCATCGACAGTCAATAAACCAAATGATAAATTTACAATCCCAACTTGTATTAAAACCATGAGAAAATATCCAGTAATTGAGATGATTATTGACCAAATTATCGGCACTCTTACTACCGTTTTTAATAATAACGTAAATAAAAAGATGTTGATCAACGGTACGAGAGGCGAAAGCGACAGTTCCTCTCTTAGTACAAAACTTTGCAAATCCATCAATAAAATTGTGAATAAAGCTTCCCATATAAATTCCATGGGTTTTAGCCTATAAATTGACATCATCACATAGTAAACTGCGAACGTTTCAATTGTTGAAAAAACAATGAATAGAATTGGCTCCCACGACAAATCACAACACCGCCTGACATAATTTTCATTCAATAGGTTAATTATATATCTGGTCCCGGTATAGCGTATACTACTTATTTACTGCGATATAGGTCTATCAGGCGGCGATCTTTCAATGTTTCTTAGAGACCTTTCCGGTAAGTTGTAATTCCTCAATCTGAGCACAAATTTCATGGTGAAGTTCAACATCATTAGTCTCAGATGCAATAACAGAAAAATGCTTAAGTCTTGCCCAATCCCAGCAGTACAATGCATTCGCTTGCTGACAGATTTCCATTTCTAATTGTTCGGAATTCTTAAGAGAACGTTGCTTTTGAATAGTCCATAATTCAGCCATGCGTTCGTGTGCGTACAGCATAACTATCACTCCTATACATTGAGGACGCGCGCAGCCCTCGTATGGCGGATTCCACGACCATCCCGGCAATAAGAATCCGGTAGGTTTCGACCAGCCCCGCAGCCGGTCCAAGGCGCTGACAGCGCTCATCAGGCGGATTAATCAAATGATCTTTCGTAGATCCGTTTGGCTTCGTCTACTGTTTTGAAATCAAATTCATGATATACAGCTCCGGTTACTTCTCTGATCTGCTTATCACTCCACCCCTTACGCTCTAGTGCAGCCCTGATGTACCCCAGGCAGGCATTATTACTCCATTGATCCATATACTTTATTTCCTCCTTTAGAGGGACCGTAGCCCCTTATTGTGCCAGCGAATCTACGATCTGGTCATAGTGGTGAATCTCCATACTTTTGATTTTGATTGCATGAGACCGTGCCATCTGTACCATGTTGTGTGGTGTAACGCCGGTTGCTCTCATAGCTTCAATCATTTTCTTTTCCGAGTCAGATACCGTCATGCTATTCAACATCCCTATTCCTCCCGTGTATGCCCGCCGGCTTAGATTTTATTTGGATCTATTGAGATCACTGCAGAGTAACCTGGTTCGTTTTCGTAGTCACATTCTGCGTTGAATAATGCTTCCAGCTGCGTTTTACCACGTCGAGTTATTTCCAGATATGGCTGATCCCTGAAATGAACTTCAAATTCATATTCATTCTCTTCATACATTTGTTTAGCCCCCTCATTGACTAACTTTGTTTGTCGATAATCCAATATTATACTGACTACTTTTCTTTGTCAATAATAATTTGACAACTTTTCTTTGTCATGCTAATTTTGTTACAGGAGGGTTGTCCATGATTAATTCCAGGCTTAAGGCAATTGCTGATGAACGTGGTCTATCCATTAGAGAATTAGCTCGTGAGGCTGATTGCCACTTTGAAATAGTAAGACGTTTGTACAATGACACAATGGAACGTTATCCCCGGGATGTACTGGACAAGCTTTGCAAATACTTGAATGTTTCGGTACATGACATCCTTGAATACACGCCTGAAGACGAAGAAACCCCGCCAGTATAATCACTGACGGGCTTTGTTATTTAAAATGATTTTTTAATGTCATTCCCAGCTCAGCAGTATACTGGGTCAACCGCAGGCTTATCTCTGTACGCATAACGTCACGGGTAAGACCAAACCTCTCCTGTCGCCCCCGGCAAAAGATTTTATGATAAACCAAGAACTCTTCCTGTTCATCCGGCACCACTTTTATGTTCCGCTGCTTCAGTTCCTTTTTCAGCTGATACGTATCCTGTGTGATCCGGCGCTGTATGCTTTGTCCAGCCATTAAATAGGCCCTCTTCAGTATGCTGCCAGAGAGCTCAATCTCCCGGAGGCTTTTATCGACCATAGTCTCGATATATGGCAGTAATATGAGGTCACGCACCATTGTCCGCTCCTCTACGGTAAGTATCTTGTTACCGGCCCCCTCCGCTTTAATCTCCTGATCGTATTGATCCACATGTTCAGTCAAAACCATCTTAGTTTTCCATCGCTCATTCCCGTCCAATTTACTCATTATGTAAAGCCCCCTTAATGGTACAACCAGTAATCTATATTAGTGCTGCGCCCGGGGCTCTGTGCGCCTCCCTGCGGTGCTGTATCGTAAGGTACGTGCCGCTCCCACCCCTCAATGATTGTGGCCGTCTCTATTGGTTAGGCTGGGTCCCATGCTATATAGTGCTCTGCTGCCAACACCTTAAAACCATTGATCACATCCGCTGGCCTGCGCCCGCTTAACTTTCCCAGCTCCCGGATTGTCGGCACCCGCCGGAAATGGTATCGATATTGGGCGATGATCCGAAGTAGCTTACGAGGTGTATCATCAAGCACGGCGCAGCACCTTAAGGGCTCGTGGAGTATTGCCCTGTCGCTTTATATACCCTTTTTCCTCTAATTTATCTAATAAGACTTGCACCGTTGAACTGGATGTAAGGTCAATTTCTTTCATGATTTCTCGAACGGTTGGAGGATATCCCTGAGATTCCGTGAGTTTTATGATTGCATGCAATGCCGCGCGTTGCCGTTGTGTTATTGGTTTCATGCCACCACGCCCCTCTTTACAAGATTCCACGCTAGAATATTCTCAACCAGGAATACCCGAGGCGCGCCGGTAGTGAGGCAGGTAGCCCGGATACGGCCGTCACGAATTCCATTTACTTCAATCTTCCGCTGAGTGATCTTGCCTGCTTTGTCCAGGTATATCATTTCAATCGTTTGGCCGATACTCATTTTCATGACTGATCGCCTCCGGTATAATAAGAACGTTTGTTTGTATTATAACCGAGCCGAAGATTTTTAAGCAATGGAAAAATAGAACAAACGTTCCATGCTTCCAGCACTTACCTGACCATCTTCTCCATGATGGCCTTTATAATAAACGTAGAGGTGAAACTATGTTTAAAAGTCCTATGCTGCTGCAAACGGCTCCCGGGCCGTTTAGCCACAGCGATTTTATATATGAGCCAAAGATAGACGGCCACCGGCTGATATACTCCCAGCAAGCCGGAAAGGTCCGGTTGTACACCCGGCATGACAACGACTGCACCCGGCAGTACCCTGAACTGCAGCTGCCGTTTGAAGATGATGTAATCCTGGACGGCGAGGTCGCCTGCGTAGATCCGGCAACCGGCGTATCAGATTTTGAGGCTGTCATGAGCCGCTTCCAATCTCGGCGGGCAGACAAGATTCTCAAACTCACGGACACCTTGCCAGCCTATTACGCAATCTTTGATATCCTGCAATACAAAGGCCAGGACCTCCGTGGGCTGCCGCTGCTGCGCCGCAAAGAGATCCTTGCAGGATTATCCCTCCCCTCTGCCAGCTTTGGCGTTGTGCCGTATATAGACGGTACAGGCGAGGCTCTGTTTGAGCAAATAGAAGCCCGGGGTATGGAGGGCGTTGTAGCTAAGCGCAAGAATAGCATCTATGAGACCGGCCGCCGCTCCCACGCCTGGCAGAAGGTAATTAACTGGACGTATGCAGAGGTGTATATCACAGGTTATCGTAAGCAGGAATTTGGCTGGCTTGCTGCAGTACCTTCCGGTACGTCCGGTAAACTGCGTCCGGCTGGGATAATTGAGTTTGGGGCATCCCCGCTCCACAAGCAAGCATTCCGGGGAGTGGCCGGCCAACTCGTTACCGGGGAGGATAAGGAGTTCGTACACCTGGAGCCCCGGCTGCGGGCCAAGGTTCGTATGAGGAACTGGACCAAATCTGGCATGCTGAGAACACCAGTGTTTGAACAGTTCATAACTTGATTATTATAGAAACATCCTTATCTGGAGGTTGATTATATGTGTGGACGCTTTACAATTACAGTCACGCTTGAGGAGTTAATTACTCATTACCTAATCGATGACACCAAAATAGCTACTTTAAAGCCAAACTATAATGTCGCACCTATGCATAATATCCCGGCAGTGATCGCCAGTGACGAAGGAAAACGCCTTGGGGAACTGCGCTGGGGGCTGGTGCCGTTCTGGGCCAAAGACGATAAGATCGGCAGTAAGATGATCAATGCCCGCGCGGAGACAGTCGCTGAGAAGCCCGCCTTTAAACGGCTGCTTAAATCCAAGCGTTGCATTATACCAGCTGACGGTTTTTATGAATGGAAAAAGGACGGGACCAGCAAGCAGCCATATCGAATCCTCATGAGTGATGGCAGCCTCTTCTCCTTCGCCGGATTGTATGACACTTGGGAAGATACGGAAGGAAAGAAATTGAGCACCTGCACCATCATCACCACTACCCCAAACAGTCTCATGGAGGACATACATGACCGCATGCCGGTGATCTTGCGTCCTGAAGATGAAGCTGATTGGCTGGGGAAAGACAATGACGATGTCGAATCCTTATTAAAGCTTCTGAAGCCATATGATGCTTCAATGATGAGGGCTTATAAGGTCCCTTCAACTGTAGGCAACGTACGGAATAACACTAAGGAATTACTAGAAGATATCGGATAAGAAACAACCCCGGCAACAAATCTGGCGGGGTTGTTTCTTTTTCTAATGGGATCAAAAAATAAATACTACTGTTCGCTCACTTTATTGCAGATATAGACATATATGTTTAGACAATCCTTGTTAAGTTTTGTAAACTCAATAGCGACAATACATAATAAGGAGTGTAATTAATGAAAAAAATTAAATTATTGCTAGTATTTTTTCTTATTTTCACAGCAGTAAGTGTAATCTCTGTTACCAATGCTTCTTCTAGTACTAATGGCTTCTTAAATGAAAAAACGATGAATCAAGGAATTGATGGTTCTTCTGTATCAAATACAACATCACTTGCCACTGATAACGATGAATCAACTTTTGTTACACTTGATACATCATCACCTTATGCTCCAAATAAAGATTCATTGTGGTATCAGTTTTCTTCACCAATTACCGTTAATTCATATAGATTATTAGCCGATTATGCAAATATTAAAATTGATTATTATGACTCTACCGATACATACATAGGTAGTACCGAAGCCTCCCTAAATACAGGGACGAAACAAAATGTATATGTGAAAAACGTCTCTAAAGTGGTTGTATCTAACACAACTTCTTGGCAGACTGTTAAAATATATGAATTCAACTTATTCCCTGATACGGATACTGGGGAAACATTACTAAATCCTATTAATATTCCCATATATAATTCTGACGGATCGATTAGTGCTAAATCTTGGCAGTCAAGAATTGCGGATGGATCTGATGGTACAGGCAACACCCTTTCTAATAATGCGTATTTCATACTTCATTTAGATAATGAAACAACTATTACCAGAATCTATACTAAAGGACAACTTTACGTTGAGAGAATAAGATATGATTTTTATTCAGATATCGATCAGAAAAACTTAATCCAATCATATACTCCTACAGGAACAGGAACAGCGGAGAACAAAACTGGTTTATCAATACCTGGGGTTAGATCAATGAAGGTTACCGGCTTAGGAGATGGACATAACTATATGACTATAAATGTTTATGGAGAGCCTACCATTCCTTCGGCAACTCCTACTTCAACGCCTATAGTGACTCCATCGCCGTCTCCATCGCCGTCTCCAACTCCATCTCCATCTCCTGAACAGCCGTCAAGAGGTCGTGCTATTCTGGTTCTAACCATGAACACCGGTCTAGAAAAAGAATTCGACCTAACATCAGAAGAGATAACTGCTTTCTTGAACTGGTACGATTCAGCGAACGGATCTGTCCGATATGGCATCGATAAGCATGATAACAACAAAGGCCCATTCAGCAAACGAACAGAATACGTGATACACGATAAGATTCTAACCTTTGAAGTAAATGAATACACAACAGAGTAAACCAAAACAAAACCCGTCAGGCATAAGCCCGGCGGGTTATTTTATGTATGCGCGAAATTCAAATCGTTCCCGGACAAACCGAGCGCCGGCTATCTTAATCGATTCCGGTGTGTATCCCTCTACTATTCCCCCATAATCCATAAGGTGTCCGATAGGGTCCGGATCTTCCCGGTACCAGACAGACACCTTGGATTGAGCCAGTGCTGCCGCTAGAAAGTCAATGTCACTCCGCAGGACTTTGTATGTATTATTCATGCTGTCTTTTTCTCTTCTTTCGATATTTGTAAATCCAGTAAAACAAAATAAACACCAACAATAATAAAAAGAATCCAATCCATAAAGCTGCTGGACGACAAATCAAAAAGTATGTATCTCTATATTGATAATTTTCATTATTCATAAATATAGAATAATTCATTTGGAACATTATGTATATGTGGGTGAGGAAAATTATCCTGAACGCATAAAAACACCCCACCATTGCTGGCAGGGTGAGCTAAGAGAAGATACTATTCTGCAGAATATTCATCCACGCTGAAGGTTAAGATTTTATCGAATATCACGTAATCCTTCCGGTTAGTGAATGGCCCTTTATTATTATCATGCTTATCAATGGCGTATGAGGCTGTGCCTGAACCGGACTGCTTATTTTCGTACCAAGCAATGAAAGCATTCACTTCCGTCATACTCAGGTCAAACTCTTTTTCAAGTCCGGTGTTCATCGTTACAACCAGGATTGCACGGTCGCCTGTTGGCTGCTCTGGAGTTGGAGAAGGAGTTACGGTTGGTGAAGGTGCAGGAGTAACTGTTGGTGTTGGCTCAATGGTCGGTTCTGGTGTAAAAGTAGGCTCTACAGTTGGTGTTACAGTCGGTTCAGGTTCTATGTTATATAAATTGAACTCAGCAACATTGTAAGAAGGTGCTGAGTATTGCCAAACTACAACTGTTTTTACATTGGTTATAGGACTAGAAAGTGAATAGATATTATTATCACCAGGAATCACAGAATGGGAAATACTTTGTGCAATAGTAGTGCCGTTATTGTCAATAAAGAAAATTGATACAGTCCCACCTGTATAATTTGGAATATAAAGTTTATATGAATTGATGCTAAGAGGAGTTGTGAAAGTATAGAACAATGTATCTGTTACACTCGTGTCACTTCGCTCACTTACTAATGAAAAAACTGTGGAATCATTGTTATCTGTAACAGCCGTCGTTGTTCCTTTTTTATTATTATAACTAGAACCTGTATCTATTACCTTTCCATCCAATAATCCCATCGGACTTTCAGCAGCCTTAGTTAAATTAGGTGCAACGCTCAAGACCAGTAAACATAGAACTATGAAACCAAGTAGTTTTTTCTTCAAAAAATCCATCTCCTTTAATATGTATGCATCAAGCCTACACTATATAAAGGCGAACAAACAGTCTGTTTATCGACAGGAATTTACAATACACTTAAGGGTTAATGAGGAAATATGTGGATTGAAGAATAGGACATGAACTCCGTACCACTGGTAAGGAAAATTCTGCTTTCGATATCAGACGAGGTGTATAATAATCAGAAAAGACCCGAGGTATGATCATGGACAAAAAACTTAAGCAAAGCTTGAAGATCGCAGCTGTAAGACGAGAAATGATTGTTGTATGGCTATTAAATGGGGACAAGATAAAGGGTATTGCAGAGGTATCTGCTGATCCAGAGCGAGTTAAGATCAATACGATTGAGGGGCCAGTTTGGGTGCCATACATTGATGTGGAGAGTATTTCACGAGTAATTAGGCTACGGATTGAGGGTGAAACGAATGAATGAACCGTCCCCACAGTTATGGTCGGGACGGTTATTTTGAACTATAATTTAACATTTATTATCTTCCAAGCATGGCGGACTGACGATCTAGCAAACTAATTAACCGAGCGCCACCATCCATTTTAAACCTTACTGATACTTGATAACTTTTTAGATCATTATTTGAACTCTGTTCATCTATTGTTAGGTATTTTTTATTTGTGGAATCATAAACATAGTCTAATTGTATTTCTGATAAACTGAATGCTCCAGTTTCTCCGTACAAGTCAATTAATTCTTTCTTTGACATCCCTACTTCTGCTCCTTGGATTGTTTTATATTTCCCCTTGGATTCCTCGTCAATAAAAATACATACTACTGCACCGTCTCTGTACATGATTGAAATTCCTGAACTATATGTACTAAATGTGGTGGTTTTTTTTCCAGTACCAAGTATCTTTTCAGCCTCCTCCTGGCTCATCCCATACTTTACAATTTCCTTTTCATTGTCCACTTTTACAATAGCGAGATCATCTTCATTAATCCCACTCTTTGAAGATCCGCAGGCAGTGAGAAAAGCCAAAAACAATAAAGTCAACAAACTCTTTTTCATGTTTATCCCCCAATATTTCACCTAAATTTTACCATGGTACCGTAAAAGAAATAAAGATTTACAGAACAAATAATGGTACGCGGAGCATTACACTGCCGGTTCCTCCGTCTCGTGTAACTTACATAGGATATCAAATCCTGGGCTTTATGTATGTGTCTATAAGGAAAATTTTCCTGGACACATTATGACGCGCTACCATTCCCTTTTTACAAGCCTAAACAAAAAAACCTCTGCATCGAATTATTTCGAGCAGAGGTTTTTCGTAATTTCTATATATATTTATTCTTTTGACCGGGATATCCTCCCCCAAAGGGAAAGATACCGGTCCAAAAGCATCATTAGTTTAGTATTTAAGCATAACGATCAGAAATGACATTATTACTAACAGCACAAACAAGATCCAAATCAACACAAAACGCGGATCTATTTTCATGGTATGACTCACCTCCTTTTCAACGTATTAATACGTTAACCAAGGAGCTTTTGGAGTGTAAGCTCATTACAAAATTACATTATCACATTCCGCTACTGCAAACAAGCTATGGATATAATCACGTAAATTTCTAGTTTATGTGGCGATAAAGAAAATTTTCCTAAACACAAAGAACCCCTGCCGTCAATTGCAGGGGATGCGAAGTAATATTTTATTAATTAGTGTTTATTTAAATTGCTATTCTCATCGTTTTCCATAATAACATTTAAATAAATCTCAGGAGGTAAGCCGGATTTTTTCATTTTAATAAGATTAGCTTCGTGTTCATTTACCCCATGAACGGTTACTCTCCCGACTGCTTTTCCCTTTGATAAATAAACGTTCAACTCAATTTGATCTTTTGACAAAAACGGGAATGATTTCGACCATAAAATAACCTCTTTACTTTTAGTGTTAATTTCGTAAATAGATTTTTTTGTATTATTGGAATTAACAAGAACTTTAATACCGAAATAAAATAAAATTATTAGCGGTATTAAAATTACAGATAAAACAAAACCTGATAATTCAGGTTTTGTAGTTAGGAAGAAATAAAAAATCCCTGTTACAAGAGACAAGAAAGCCCAAACAACAAGTGCTAACTGGAAAGTGATCGAAATTGCCTCACCTTTATTAATAATTGTTGATGCCTTCCAAGTCTTTGCTCTGTAGAGAAGAAAGGTGAATGTAAAAATGAATAATAATAATGCCATTTGAATTATTATTATTGTTTTCATCTTTTCACTTCACCTCCTTCTCAGCTATTCTTCATCTTCCTTCATTATAAGCGGTATTTCACGTAATGCTGGATTAGTGTTTTTGACATCAGTAATTACTAATTTGAATTTATGTTGTTTAAAGATTTCATCAACAACAAATTGTCCATAAAAAATACCGTCTTTTTCAATTAAATCCCTAACAAGTATGTCAGGAATCCTATTCCTGAAAGCTTTCAATCTAACTACAGGTGAAGTATTCGTAATCATTTCTTTACTTCTTTCAGTAAGAAGTTGAAATGAAAAGTTGCATGTCTGCCCAACTTCTAATACTTCTGTTGGTGCCCCCTCAAAATAGAGAGAATATTTTTCTGCGTAACGAGCTTCTATCTCAATAAGTTCCGACTTAAAAGACACGCCTTTAACATTGTCTGGAACGACTGTGCCCGTAGTGACTTTGGAGCCTTTTACATCAATAAAACTAATATTAAATTCTTCAAGTCCTATAGAGTCATGTTTAAATATATTACCCCAAATCAGATCTGGCGTTATCGCTGATGTTGTTTCTTCCCACATTAATATCGGTATATTCCCCAAACTTAATTTAAGACTCTTGATGTCCTCTGTTTTTCCGAATTCATTTTCGGAATAGTAATCCAATTTAACGAATGAATTGATGTCATTCAATAATTCAGTTGTTGGAACAGTTAACTCTTCACCTTGAGGTACCTCCTGAAAATCTTGATCACCTAATCGGTAAAAAGTTTTTGAAGCACCGCCCAGTGAAATACTGTCAAAAACAACAATGATGCCTTCTGGATTAATGTTGATATTTATTTTTGTCTTTGGGTTATTATTATCAATAGTGAAATTATAGTCCTTTGCTAACAGTGAGCGATTGTAAATATCTTTCCCAAAAGCCTTAATTTTATGAATTCCAGAATCAAGTACAAGTTCTTCAGCTTGAATATATTTTTTCGGAACCCCATCATCTACTGAATAATATATATTTTCGACAAGGTCATTATTATCTGCAGTTATTTTCATTACAATTGAACCAGAAAAAAGGGGTCTGTACTTAATACGTTCATCCCCTTGAACCTTTATTGTTAATTTAGGAACTGCCTCACCTTCAGCAGTATTTATTTGCTTAGTGTAACTCCGCTTTTTATATTCATATTTCACCTCATTAACAATTAAGTCTGCATCTTTATTTTCACGTGATAATGGTATCCGTACAATTGCCGCAACCTCATCAGACACCGGAATAGGATCAAAACTTTGTTCCGTGACCTCATCGCCATCAAAATATTTAACTGAGACATCAGCCACACCTGTATCATATGAATTTATTTTTATAATAATATCTTCATCTACCTCTTCATTAAAGAAAATGTATTTTGCCTCACCAACATTAAAATACATAATGGAATCGTCATTAGCTAAATGACTTATATCTTCTAAGCTCGTATCAAATACTCCTGCTATATACTTATGCTGCGAATCCATAACTGTTGAATCCACTGGACAAAGAACTTTTGCTAAAACTTTCCGATTAAACACATTAGATAAAGGTTCGGGACTAATATCTTGTGGCAGTTCACTGTTCTTACCATTAGCTGACCAATCAATAAAATTTAACACATATTCCAAATTAGTTAAATTTTTATGTTCGCCTTTGCAATAGTAAATATTTGCTTGATGAAGTGGAATTCCACTCATTAACGGAACTACGCCATCTCCATTATCAAATACACAATCTTTCTTAAAGGGTAACCTTTTTTTGTCAGTTGTAAATGGGATTTTGTATATTGTTGGGACCTCGCACCCAACTAAGCAATCATGATCTATATAATCAGGCATTGGTAATTGAATAATATCTTGAACAGGTTTCATAATATCATTCCATATATTTGGAACTGAAGCACTGATTCCGTATGTGTCAAAATATTGTTTGTTAAATAGCGACTGCGCCTTTAAAAGCATTTCTTCATACGTCACATCTTTATCTTCACCTATCAAAAATTTTCCTTGTTCCAAATTATTATAATAATGTTTACTTGGAAGCAGTTGATAGACAGAGGGTAATTGAGCAGCTAATAAACGAGTTTTTTCATCATCAAACATCTGTAAAACTTGCGAAAACTTGCTGAATAAACCTGGCTCACCAAAAACTAAACTTTTGTAAGCGTCGGGAGATCCATGCCAAGGAGTACCTACGCTTATAAATTTTGACACCTTGTTATGTAATCCTAGAGAATCTAGTTGATGGATTGCCATTTTTGATAGTATTCCGCCCATGCTATGAGCAACCAGCACAATCGATTCGTGATCTTGGCTCTCGTTTACAATTTTTCTTGTTAATTGGTCAACTATATCGATAAGCGATTGTCTCCAATCATACGCAAAAAATGCAAAATTCTCAGGGGAATAATGATCAAGCATGCCTTTATAGATCTCTGCTTTATAAAATCCGAATGCATTTACAATACTCAAGAGCCCCTTTGCTTCTAGGGTATTATTGAAATTCAATGCATTAAAATCATCTAGGTTTTTTGGAAACCATCTTTTGTTATCCCCCTCAAACAGTTCACTACCTTTTATACCTGGCACAAATAAAATGAATGGCTGTGCTTCCACATTAAGCCTCCTAAAAAATTCATTTTCAAATATTCCTATAATTCACCATATTATATCAATTCCCTTCTTTTTAATAAATACATTTATTCTAAGCGTAACAGCCCACCAACCGAAGTCGGTGGGCAAATATATTTATTCCTTATCCACATACCCTTTACCCACTTCTGGATTGCTCACAATCCCCAGAACAACCAGCACGCCAAGGATCGCATTCACCGCCACGGTAACTTGATCGTATTTGTCTGGAGTAAACTCCACACCGAAGATTGCCCCCACTGTCTGCACACCCAGCAACAAGGCTGCCGTCAAGGATACCCACATACCATAGTTGCGCCATTTGCTTTTCATGATTACTTCACCTCGGATTTAAAGTTTTTGAAAAATGAAATCAGAGCCTTATTCGCCAGCCCTACATTCACCAGCATTGTGATTACATTTAGTTCAAGCTTTGACTTGTCTGCCGAAGTAGTGATGATGCCTGCGTCCTTAGCTGCCTGTATGGCCTTCTCGTAGTCCTTGGCGTATGTTTCCTTGCCAGAGATGTTCAGACGCTTCTCCAGGGCGGATATGCGTTCATCTTGCTTTGTGACAATACCCTCCAGCTCAGTAATCTTGTTCATATCCCCTTCAACCTCCCCTTGTAATTTATCAATGACGGCATAAGCCGCTGCTACCTTTGCTGCCGCTGGCTGTTGGCCTGCCCGCATCTGTGCCGTGCTCAAGCCAAATGTCATCTGCAGGTGTGGGAGATCCTTAAAACTGGTCCAATCCCCGCCCCATTCAAAGCCCAGCTTGTTAGCCTCGTCTACTACTTCCATCCAATCCGACACGCCGTCTTTATCGACATCTAGCTTTGTATCCCAGGAGACGACACGGCCATCATTAAGCAGCAGCGCGAAATCAATAGCCACCCCGTAGTTATGGTAACTGGTGCCGCCTTTGGCGTTGGTTACGATCTGCCCGGGCTTCGTGCGACCCTGCGCGTAGAGTGCATCCTGCTCCGCGATGGTCCGCAGCCCCTGGGTAATGACTATATTGACTCCCCGGGCATAGCAACGCTCAATTAGCGCGATTGTGGCCGCCACAAGGACCGGATGCAACTTCTCAATCTTGGACATGGATTTAAGCTTTACTTGATCCAATGTAAGCATTATTTCATCCCCTTCCGCTCTGAATGCGGCATATCAACTGTGGACCCGGCCAGTTCGTGAAAGCAGTCCGAGAGATACTGAATTTTCCCATCGACAATAAAGCTATGACACACTTCATTTGTGCCAGCTCCAACAAGTAATGACGGTGAGAATGTCGGGCGCTCCATGTCACCGTTAAACTGCCACTGACCTTCAACAATGGGATGGAACTGTTTGCAACCCGGACAAAAGAAGCGCCAGGCTTTCTCCCCAGCGCTCCACTCTATAGGGTGAAGAATCATGATTCTTCCTCTTTCTCCCGTACGGCCGGGAAGATCATAAACAGATCCTGCCGCCGGGTATACATGAGTACGGTCAGGATCAGCAAGCCCAGCGTGGTACCGGTCTGAGCAATAGCCCAGCCTTGCGACTTCAGCGCAGCATAGACAGCGGAGTCGCCGGATACACTGCTGAATCGAATCCAGAAGGCTACGGCCATCTTGACCGTATAAGCCCCCAGAAAGAAGAATGCGGCCAGCATGAACAGACTCACCACCCGGGCGCGGAATCTCTTCCGGAAGTATAAAAAAAGCGCGGCCATAAGCAGCAGCGCACAGATGAACGATATAGAATAAGCAATCAGCAGCAAGATATCAATGCCCCCCATGATTAACACCCCGATCATAAATTAAAAATTCGGCAAACCCGTTATTCGCAATTTCCTCCTGAATCTCTTTTGACGCATCTTTATAGCGTCGAATAGAGACAGTCACCCGGCCGGACGCTTGGTGTAGCTCTCTCTCTTTTTCGCGGTTCCGGGGTGATAGCCGTTTGATCCAATTACACAGCACGTTATCCTCCCCTATCCTCATCGCTACCGTTTGTGGTAGCGTGATCAATCTTAAGGCGTTGCAGCACTTCCAGCGTTGGAGCCATGAAATCCGCACGCTCTTTGTCCAAGATTGCCTGCAGCCGGTCCCGATCTTCTTCAGCGCGATCCAGCAGTTCACGCGGAACCAAGTTGCCTTTTACAATCGATCTGACCAGGGTTACCACGATGATCAGCAAAATCAGCGCAACAATGTAGGCCAGACCATACTTATCCGCCAGTGGCAGCAGCTTCTCTAAATTAGATACGTCATTGCTATCCATTCCCCCGCTCCTTTCTCTCTATGGTGAATCTTCTGTCTTTTCTGCTGGTTCCAAATCTTCTTTTGGCTGCATCGCTGCCAGCATTTCTCCGACTGTATGATCAACCTGCTGTAGGATTTCTTGTTGTCTACCTGGGAAAAAGCTCAGAACCGATATAATTGAATCAACAAGCTCTTCTGCTGGTCTGGTGAGATCGATCGATAATTCCACTTTCTTTACAACTACCAATATGTTTCCTCCTTTCAGACAAGAGTAAAAGCCCCTCCAATGAATTGGAGAGGCTTTCTTATATCTATAGTTTAGTTGATTGCGGATGCTGTAGTACTACGGGAATTCAGAAGTTGACTTCTCTGTTTATTAGAACTGGTGTTCCACAGGAAAAACCGCCCATTCTGTCGAAAGGTAGGATGTTAGCCTATTTTCTAAAGAAGAGAGGTTTGTTTATGGATGTTAAAAAAATTTCCGAAGTAGTGGGCGCTCTCGGAATCCCTGTAAATGAATTATCCAAGAATGTTTTATCGAAACCAACTACTGAACTTGGGGAAGGACTCGGGAATCTATTCTGGTTAGTCTTTTCTCCCATTCATGCAGCAAGAAATTCTTTGGAGCCAAGAATTAACAAGTTTAAGGAAGAAATAGAATCTAAGGTAGCAGAAATACCCTCGGATAGACTTGTAGAGCCCCCATTAAATATAGTTGGCCCTACATTAGAGGCTGCTAAGTATCACATAGAACATGACGAAATACGTAATCTTTTCGCACAATTGATTGCATCGTCCATGGATAGCGAAAAGCAAGATCTTACACATCCTTCATTTGTTGAAGTGATAAAGCAGCTTTCTCCTTTTGATGCGAAAATTTTAAGTACATTAACCCAAGAACGTAATTTACCGATTGCCTCAATTGTTGCATATGAAGATTCGGACCAAACAAGGATATCAAGATCTTATAGTTTACTGTTGGATGATATCATGCCATTTCCAGAAATGAATTTAGAAAATAGTTACCATTACCGTTCTGCCATTCAAAATATTAGGAGATTATCACTTATAAATGGAGACTACGATAAAAAATTTGAAGGAGCAGATTATTATTCAGTTTTGGATAATCATCCAATTCTAGAAGAATGCATTAATCTTTATAGCAACACCGAAAGGTTCCCTTGGATATCTGGTAGATCCATAGATTTCAAAAAAGGAAATTGGGCATTTACGGTATACGGTGACATGTTTATTAATTCTTGCTACCAAACTGCCGACTAATTTCGTTCAGTGCTATATTGAGAAGCGAATCTCTTTGATCGTCCATTAATTTTGATAATTGTTCAGAGAAATTTTCGTTAATCAATTGAAGGGTTTGGAGCATCTGTTGCTTTGACAAGATCAGATCTTTCTCCAGCTCTTCAATCTTTTTCTGAAGTTCCGCAAAACTAGCCAGTTCCTCCCTCACAATCTCCCTGATCCGTTGCTCATCCATTCTTAATTCCTCCTATGAACAAACTAAGCCCCTCCACAGGAGAGACCTTCTTAGTTATAGGATACTTTTGATTAACGACTCCTACTATCCGTTATTAGTACGGTAATTAGGACAAAATAAAAAAAGCCACGAATGATATGTTAATGCTTATCACTCGTGGCTTATATTACTTTTTCCTCGTACTACGGTTTATTGCTTAGTGCTGTTATTTGTGCATCTACATTAGTGAGTTGTCGTTGAAGCGTGACAAGATCAGCTTTAAGCTGTTCCAAATATTCACTAGTGTCATTAAATGCTTCTTCCCATTTCGGAATCATGGGAGAGTCTGGGTTTTTCTCTATTTCATTTCCCCATTTATCCACCTGATTTTTCTTGTAGCTGTCTATGAAGGATTCTGTTGTTAAAATCTGAGACTCCAATTCATCACGCTCAATCCTTAACATTACTAAGCGATCACTCAATCCAGCCTTATCTGAATCTGATACAGTCGTTGATGAAGATAGGCTATCTAAAGAGATACTATGGACTCCTCCGAATAGGAGAGTACTTGAAAAGATGATAATTAATATTTTGTTCATATAATATTCTCCAAAGGGTATGTTATTTTTGCAGAGCTGCGATTCGAGCATCTATATCAGTAAGTTGTTGTTGGAGCGTAACAATCTCTGCTTTTTGCTTAACGACTACTGCTTTATACTCATCGGCTGTCTTCTGAGCCATTTCTCCCAGTTTCCCATTTCCACTTAGTTCTTTCGCTTGAGCCTCAAAAGTCGGAATGAGACTACTCTCTAAATCTATAATATTAGTTTGCCGTTGATCAATTTCAGCAGAAACTTTGTTACGCTCAATCTGAAATTCCGCGAGTGTCTTTGTGCTCCCCTGTGCTGGTGTTGCAGCTGGCGCTTGGGCTGTTGACACATCCTGCATAATGATCTTCTTCCCTTCTACAGTCAGCCCCGTACCTGTAGCGGCTGCCACAGCCCGTACAGGTGCATAGGCTGAACCGTCTATAATAACTGCATCAGCAACCTTGACCCCTGCCTTTTCGATACTGTAGAGACCCTGCACCTTCTGTCCAATTAACCCTGAAGCAGCAAAGGCTGAGACTCCACCAAACAACAACGCGCCTACGACAAAACCAGATATAAACTTTTTCAAGGTAACAGCTCCTTTTTGGAATTTGTTACCTCTATTATCGTCATAAACCTGAAAAAGTTTCAACTTAAGAAGAAGTGGTGAACGTGCCGCCCCAATTAACTGCGCCAGGTATGCCGTGATTGTGCGTTCCCAGAGCAACGCTGTGAGTATGACCGACATTCGATTTATTGTTCAGCGCACTCCACAAAGCTGCAATTGCGCTACTAATGTAGTCAAGTTCACTCTGAAGTGATGTCCCTGAAATGTTCCTCAGATTAGTCCAAGAAGGTATCCGCACATTCCCAACTGGAGCTAAAACTACATTATCCCCGCCTAATGTCAAATTACCATAAGCACTTAACGCAAGACCAACACCGGGAGAGTTGTATATTGTGGACTCATTCCCGTTTGCCAGAAAACGGATCTTACTTACTCCCCCATCATAAGCAGGAATTAGTATCCCATTATTAGCATCTGCATAAATCCCAAACGCAACGGTAGAAGGATCAATAACAACTCTCGGCCACAAATTACTGGAGGTTTGATACTTCGCACCTGTTATTGTTCCTCCAGCAAATACTCCACCTTCAGCGTAAACATCACCGGATGAACTTACTGTAAATCTACCGCCGCCTACATTTATAGTTGAACCGATAATTGAGCCCCCTACCAAAATTCCTCCGTTTGTATAAAGGTCCCCCTGTGAGTTCACTGTGAATTTGCCATTACCCACATTTATCGATGATCCTACAATAGCCCCGCCTGAAAAGTTTGAGTTTGCGATGGAAGCTGAATTGGCCGTTAATTTGTTCGCGACCAAATTCCCGTTCATATCTACTCGAAAGGGTGCTTCATTGAAGTTAGCATGTCCAGCTGCTATCCCGTTTGTATTAATTTGGGTAACTGCATTTCCGCTGCCAATCAGCATGGATACGAAGCTACCAAACTGGCCTACAACCGTTTCTGCCAGCACACCTGCTGCCGTCACTGCTGAACGGATGGTCTGCCACCCATCAGTGGATATACCTAATCCTACTGAGGTTAGACGAACTTGCCGATCGTGGTTTGTTTTTTCACGCGCAAGGATTCCGCCGTCTTCCGGGTAAATCAGTTCCGTTTTTGAATTATTGATATCTGTAATGACTTGCTTTGCCACCGCTTCAAACAATTCTGTTCGGATACGTCCATTTGAATAGAGATTGTCAACGAGTTTCTTGCTCTTATCCAGATCTGCAATAATATCATCCATATCTTTAATTTCAACGTTAGATAGCACCGCTTGTGCATGTTTCTCCTTGGTGTACGGGTATTCCGTTAACTCCATGATCCGTGATTTAAGATTGTTCAGCCCGATATCTGGATCATAGCAATAGGCGGTATCCCCGAGGTTTGGTTTTACCGCATTGCTTCTAATCTTGTACAGGTCTGTGCTGTCCGCTGTAACTTCAAAGCTTGGGATTTCCTTCTCTCTCAGTGTCTTTCTCCCGGCCTCTAAGAGATCGGCTACTGATTCAATATCCTGTTCAATTATTTCCCCATCAAAGTACGGAACCGAATTACTCCCCCAGCTCGCGGCATATGGAGAGATGAGATAATTGACTTGCAGAATGCCGTTAACAATTGCCCCTGGTACATCCCCCAGCAGTGTTCTCTCTTCGTTGGTGAGGATCGATGCAGGTTGACCTATCCACGTTCTACCGTCCTTCATTTGGCAAAACAGGCGTGTCACAAGCGATGAAGCATCATCTTTAAATTGATCTGAGACAATGTTTTTCTGTATTCGGTACTGCATGCCTTCATCTTTACCGATTTGCTTTTTGAGGTGAATGACAAAGTTATCCGCCTCTATCTCGCATCCGTACATTTCAATGACCTTATTTAGCGCCTGAAGACAATTTCCTTGTCCGAAATCCTTAACATCAGAAAGATCAAACGTATCATCAATCGAAAACGTAAACCGTCCACCGGTTGCAGCAGAGATTAGATTTGTAAGTTGTGAAATATGCACTCCATATGCTTCGGCAATGTACGAGGAGTATGGAAACTTGAAATCGGTAAGCTTGAACATTACGTGGGTGCACATGATAGATGCCGTCAACTTTCGATCCTCCCGGACCCGGGATCGGCTGTTAATTACATAGAACTGGCCGCGCTCATCTTTAATGTGACCTTTGATTTGTATCTTTTCAAGATAGTCCCTTGAATTCATGGGTACCAAAAAAGACAATTCATAATCTGAGTTAATGCGGCGTTTTCTGGTAACATCATAGGACTTAACCAAAGCACCGATTGCTACCATATTCTTATCGTAAGATTCTAAGAAATCCAACTTCTAACCTCCTTATTAGCCAAGGAAAATTTTCCTTAACAAAAAATAGCCCCCGAAGCAGCTCCGAGGGCAAAATAAAAACGCCTCTATGGGCGCCAGCAGTATCTATTCTATAGGCAATGGATTGCCGCTCTCATCCAGATCAGATGCGGCCAGGTATGACTTTACTTCCGGCTGCAGTTTAACCGGCACTTGGGCAAAGTTCTTCAGCCCCTTAATAATCAGCAGCGCATAGATAACAGACATGGTATCACCTCCCCTCATAAGGCGTAGGCCACCGGAGACCAGCAGCCGGGCCAACCAGCTACGCATTGTCAGCCAGGAGCGCCTGTACCTCATCACGGATCACAGTAGGCACTTGTTCAATCGTCTTCAATCCTTTGCGGATCAGGCTTGCATATACTTGCGGCATTATACGTCACCCCCAATCAGAGGCAGTACCAGCTCGTACAGATCAACAAGGGCAAGCTGCGCGCTGGTCGCTTCATCCTGGGCGGATAGCAATTGCTCAAAGGTATCTGTTAGGGCCATTTGAGTTTGTGCCAGTTCCTCGCGGACCTGCTCGATCTCCGTCAGCTTCGGCGGAGTGTTAGCTTCGGCTTCCTGGTATGCTTCCCATGCTGCTTGTAGCTCTGCTTCCGTGGGCTGCGGCTCGTCCAGCTTCCACACTGCGATATACGGCCCACGCTCTACAAGGTCGTAATCCTCGCCCTCTGTCAGCAGGTTATAGTCGATGCCATAACGATAGTGTACGCCCTCAACCGGCTCCTCGCCCTCGTCCGGCAGCTTGATCTCGTACCGGACACGACCTTTGTCTTCGGCACCGGGGCGCAAGACTGGCTCAGGACCGTTGTCTTGCACAACAAAATCCCGCATCGGGTCAGCGCCCGGATGCAGGTACATGATTGCTTGTGCTATATTCAACTTGATTACCTCCTTTATCCTTAGGCTATTCTCTCACATTCAAATCCTCGATCAGTTCCAACGGCAATATTAGCGTTGTTTCCAGCCTTCGCGTAAACTTCTACAGTATCACCAGCAACAAGTTTTACCGCAGCAGAACCACCAATACCATGATTAGCTCCATTAGCTCCCGGGTTAACATATAGTCCAATTCGCCGATATATAGCACCATTGACATAAATATATAAATCCGCAGATGATCCAGCCTGAAGGCTCAAAATCGATACAAACGCATTGATTAGATAATCACCTGATGTTGGAGCTGTAAATGTGCTATTCGTAAAGTTATTAGTGTTATCGTTTTTTTCTACATCAAATAACACTTTTGTTGCTACATTTGCGCTTAATGCTTGTGAGGTGTTAGAGGTGGCACTTACACCGGGTCTGCTGGAGGTCGTATTATCTCCCCATGGGTTAAGAACACCAGAATCACTAATTTCTCCGCCTGCCGCTACATATTCGGCTGTGGTCCCTGCTGGTTGCGTACCCGCTTTACCAACCTTACCAAAGTAGACGGATACGCCGTAGGAGTTTCCTGATCCCGCTTGCCAAGTATACGATACCACCATAACAGCACCATTTACATTCAGCGCGGCATTCCGATTGCTTGCCAAACATCCGTTTAAACTAACCATCCCTCCTCCGCCAAAATCAAATCCAGGCTGTGTAGGAGCAGATGCAATAATGCTGCAAACCTCAAGTCCAAAATTAGTATTGCTTGCCCCGTAAAATCCAGCACCTGCCGTGTTAAGCGCTCGAATGCCTTTGATATAAATTGGAGCAGTGTTATTAGTAACGACAATTGACGTTACCGTACGGGTTGCACTTACAACAGTGTCGCCAACAATATCCAGTCGGCCATTACCTGTGAAACCAGTGATTACCACACTTTCCGAGTAAGCTCCAGCAGCAATATTCAATGTCAATGAATGATTAATAACCTGAGGTAACATAGAAACAGCTTTTGTTATAGTCTTGAACGCCCCACCTGCTGTATTAGCCAGCCCTGTATTCCCATCATTACCATCTGTACGGACATAGTAAGTAATATCTGCAGAGGTCGCTGTAACCACAGGTGTATTGGCTCCGGCCCCATTACCTATAAATAGCTCCTTGCTATCCGTGGTATAACCCGGCTCCCCTGCTGATAAGGCACCCAGCGTTGCCAGCTGTGCCTTAGTGCCACGTCTTAACTGTATCTTATTTGCCATAGTGCGCTCTCCTCCTTAAAATGTACCGCCGTCAATGGTGTCGGTTGCCTTAAGGTATCCCTGAGATTGCACAAAGGCGGTACTTGCAGCCTTTGTGCTGTTGTCAGAGATAGCCTGTGTGGGTACTGTTGGATTGCCTGTGAAAGCAGGGGATGCTAACGGAGCCTTAAGAGCATCAGCCGCAGCCAAGATGGCACGGACAGCCTCCACAAATGCCGTTGTTGCAAATTGAGTAGTATTAGTCCCTGCCAGTGCTGTCGGTCCTGAAGGAGCACCGGTAAACGTTGGACTCGCGAACATTGTAGCCTTACTCTCATTAGTCACGTTACCCAGCCCTACATCAGACGCCGTTACCGTCACGGCTCCAGTCTTACCAGCTACACTGGATACTGCTGCCGTAGGTGATAGGATTTCCTGCCAGTTTCCTAGGGTAGACGCACCTGCTAACCGGAGGATAAAGGTCTTATTGAGATCCGTCCGGACTGCGATATCCCCGACTTCCGCCGTCAAGGCCAGCATTGCCGCCTGAGTAGCTACAACAAAGGTATCCGAGATAGCCAACGCAGGGAGTACAGCAGTATCCAGCTTACCGCCGCTGTCCAGCACAGGCACATTACCTGCGGCAGTCCCGGTATTTTTGCTTGCCGCTGTCCCAGCATCACTGATTTTGGCCAAAGTCAAAGTCGGAATATCAGCTGCAGTGAGAAGCACAGCAGAAGTAATCCGGCCTTTTGCATCTACCGTGAATTTTGTAAAAGTACCTGTGGCTGTGCCGGTATTTGCAAGTACTAATGCAATAGAAGCATTGGCTGATCCATCAAAAGCAGCACTGCTGCCTGTACCATCCCCTGTGATTGCAATAGTACGCCCCGTCTTGAGCTTATCTGCCGTGGTCGCGTTCGCCTGGTCCGGATTGATTACGACATTATTGCCCTGGCCATCCCCGATGAGGAGCTTACCCGTGTCTACTACAAACCCCGGTTCGCCCTCTTGTAAACTTAGCCCGGCCAGGTTAGAAGCTGGCCCCCGTCTGATCTTAATTGTCGTTACTGCCATGGACTAATCCCCCCTTTATATAGTTCCGCCGTCAATAGTAGGCCCCGTAGGATTGCCCGTGAATGCCCCGCCATCAATCGGCATGTATCCCAAAAAATCCTCTAATGCCGTCACTTTCGTCTTAACATTTGTCAGATCCACTTTATCCGCAGCAGCCATCAGCCCTGCCGCCGAAGGTGTTGCAATAGCAATCGGATCACTGCCGCCCGGTAGATGGGACGAGGCGTGCGCCCCTGGGGTGGCCGTGCCGGTTGCTGTAACCGTCAGAGTCTTGGTGGTTGGGTTATTTGTAATGGTAATCCCCGTGCCGCCCGTCACGGTCAGCGCGTCCGATTCCGCAGCCGCCGGGATGTTATTGACCTGAGCAAAAGCGTTTTGGTTAACCTCTGCCCCGGTAGCAATACCAGCCAGCTTGGTCTTTTCGGCTGCCGTGGTGTGGATATTGGCAGTATCCATATGAGCCTTGGCCGCCTCAAGCGTAGTAGCCGGAGCCGTAAGAGCGCTGGACTTGCCCGTAATCCCTTTGATCAAGGTGAACAAACTGGAGAACAGCGCTGTTATTGTCCCTGTCAGGCTGGGTGTCACACTGTCCGTTGCCGTCCGGCTCCCAATCACAGAATCCGTAGCTGAGTTCGCTCCACCAGCTCCGGCCGTGATCCCCGCAAGCTTGGTCTTCTCGGCTGCGGTAGTATGGATGTTACCGTCTGCTATATGGCTGGCTGATGTTGCAATGGCAATATCATGCGCATCTAATGTTGATTCGATATCCGCGTAATTGTCGTTGTGCTTATTAAGGTTTGCTATGTCGAGTTCTTTGTTGATTGTTCTTCGATTAAATGCCAAAACGATTCCTCCTCTCAATAGAGATATTTGTACCTGAATATAAATGCGAGGTTAACCGCCAATGATCCACCTGACACTGTGAATGTTGTATTCCCGGGTTGGAGTCTAAAGAAAACAGCATTGCTTCTTGAAAAAGCGTTCTGTCCGTTGAGGAGAACGGTGCATTCATCCATATCGCAGTTAATCTCCCACACATCCGAAGCGCTACTCGTGCCATATAGTATGAGTGTCGAAGTTCCATCTGAGAGATGCAAATCGGAGAAAGATCCGCTAATTCGTATGATAGGGAAAGCTTTGGCACTGCCTTCATTACGAATAACAATGCTCTGTCCATTTGCAGATATCCAATTTGCATAATCGCTATACAAGTATCCCTGTCCATATTCCAACCCTTGCCCATATTCTCGGACGGTTGTATCCTGGATCGACTCAGGATATGGATTGTTCATTTTGATGGGTATTGTAACCTCTCCATCAAATATCAGCTTTGTGATATCCATAGTGCCTGCGTACCTACCTATGAATCTCTTTCCCGGATGATCCTCAAAGGTAAATACAATATCGCCTTTTTGAATGTTAAAAAGAGCCGCTACAAGAGCGACTCTCCTTTGATAATCCAATGTCGGATCGTCAGCCATTATAATGCACTCAAGGTTGAATGGTCTGGGTCCGTAGGTACTGCCAAAATCTAAGGCACCGTCACGATCAGCCAGTTCTACTGTGTTATCCTTTGTCGGGGGCAGAACAGGGATATTGTGAGATTTCAGCCCCAGTCCGATACTTTCAAACGTTACACCATCTGCTGTTGCTGTAATCAATTATTTCGCCCCCGATCTGGATTGCGACCTCCGCACGAAATTATCCCTTTCAGTCCAATAAACCTTTGCTACGGCGTCGTCTGTAATATAAGTATCTCCTGAGAATGTTACGCTGGTGCTGCTTACCTGCTGCGGATTTGAACCTCCTGACGCTGCTGGCATAGAAAAACTTGGCATAGAGAAATCAATTGAAGGCATTTTAAAGTTAAGCATTCTAAAAAGGTTGTCCTGCTGCCGGTCATTGATGTACATCTCTCCGACTCTTGCATTGACTGTTGTTTCTTCACCGCGCCGCGCTCCTCGGACTACGCCACCATCATGAAATGTCTGAAGTTTTCCAGTGTCTTTAATTACGCCGTATTTCTGCCGTAACTCCTCATTACGTGCAGCCAATCTTTCCATTTCGGCTGTATTCTTTGCTGCTTTGGCTGCGTCCCAGGCATCCTTATTTGAGTTGTATTCAATTAAGTCTGCGTCCTTCTGACTTACACCTGTTGATGCCGCCAGTGTCACAGATCCGCTCACAGTAGGCGACAGCGTGGTAATTGCACTCATCTTGGATTGATAGTCTGAAATGAACTGATCTAACTGACTCAGGATCTCCGCGTTCTTCTCGGACTCCTTCAGCACTTGGATGTTCTTCAGAACCTCAGCACGGTTTGCTGTGTCAGATGAAAAGCTTTCGAAAGCCGATATCAGATCCTCATAGTGAGATTTAGCCGTTTCGATATCCTTATCATAGGCTGTCTTCTTTGCGTCCTTCTCGTCCTGGAGGGCTTGCTTCTGTTCTTCAAGGCTTCGTTTCGCTAACTCCCGTTCATGATCCAATTGCAGTTTTTCAATGTCCTTCTGGACCTGCACTCGTTCGGCAATCCCGTCCGGGCCAACCGCCGAAGCCAGCAGTGCTAACCGCGCTTGTTTCTCTGCTAAGGCACTCTCATAATCTTGATCCTCATTAAGTTCCTGTTGCTTACTTAGCAGATCATCAATCGCTTGAATCTCAGCGTCCTTTCCCGCAAGATATGCATCGCGCTCCGCTTCTATTGCTTTCACTGCTGCGTCACGTGTGGCTTCAATTTTGGATTTGTAAGAAGATGCTAGTGTTTCGACCGACTTTGTTTCATCTTCAATCAACTTCTGCCGTAATGCGTATACCTGTTCATCGGCTTCCATACGCTGCTCAGTACCTACTCGGTACATTGCCTGTATCTTTTGCCACTCCTGCAATTCCTGAGCCGCAGTAAGTTCACCAATGGCCTTTCGGTGACTAATATCTTTCTGACTGTCCGAAAACTGCTGTTCAATTAAGGCTTTCTTCTGTTCGTAAATGTTTTGTTCCAGTTTTAAATTTTCTTCAGCAGATCGATTTTTATCTTTTGCCATTCGTTCATATGCCTGTAATTCCATATTGATAATTTCAACTTTCTTCTTTCCACCCATCTCCATTTTGTTGGCTTCTTTGTCTATCCAGTTCGTGGAGTTGGTATAACGCAGTTCGTTGTATTGCTTCGTCAGGTCATAACCTTGCTTATCCGCTTCAGCTTTTTGCTCTGCGGTCAGATAAGTTTTCTTAGCTTCCTTAGTGTAAAAATCAAGCGAAGCCTTGACCATTTCGACTTCTTGAAGGTTCGCCTGACGCATGCGTTCTGTTTTCTTCTCCAAGTTGGCCACATCTTCGGTGTACCGAGCATCGCTGAGAGCAACAACATCCCGGCTCCACTGTTTCATAGCATCTTTATCTTCGGCTAGGTATGCGGCATGCCGCTTCTTCAATCGTTCGTAGCCAGCTGCTTGCTGATCGATGGTCCAGTTCTGCCGCTCGGCAATGTATTTGAAGTTATCCAAATCTTCAGAATACGCTTCTTTTCGTGCTGTCGCGGCTTCTTTAGCAGCTGTTTCAGCATCCTTTTCAGCATCGCTTTTTCCGCTCTTGCTTTTCTTATCGCTGTCCGCACTCACACCAAAGTTCGGATCTTTATATAGTCCGCTCAAGGCATTTATTTTGTTTTGGTAATCAATTTGTTCCTTAGCGTAGGAGTCATATATTTTATCCAGCTCACTTTTAGCCGCCGCTTCCTGTTTGGCCTTCTCGTCCAGCGCGCCGCCTTGATCTCTGAACGAAGGCTTGAAGTACTTAAGATCATCTCCAGTAGTTAGGGTTGTAGACGTTACTCCGTTCATGGCCGCTTTCAGATCAGCCAGACTCTTAATTGCCTCCGCTTCGATGCCGTATGCCTTCAGGCGCTCGTCAGTTGCCAGTCTGGTGTTGAATGTGGATGCTTTTTCAGACTTCAGATCGTCAATCGCTTTCTGGACCTTGGCTTTTCGCAGCACTTCAACAGCGTCTTTCTCGAATTTCCATCCATCTGCCGTTTTATAAATCTCTGTGGCTAACTGCGGATATTTCAAAATCAGTTCAGCTGCCGCAGAAGCATTCATGGACTGCTCTCCGGTCATTTCTTTCAGGAGGGTGTTCATCTCACTAATGGCAGAGCCGTTACCATCAATTTGTTCTCGTAAATCAGCAAGCACTTCCGCTTGATCCGATGCGGATTCCGATGCCGTCCCTGCTTTACCTGCAAACTGGTCTTCTTGAAGAATTAATGATGACATCTGAACGCCTAAGTCAGCAGACGAGGCATTTAACTCATTGTTTTTGACTGTAAGACTGGCTATTTTGTCCTCCAACGCCTTCACGGATTTCGAGGAATCATCCAGATCCTTAAATGTGAATACATTCTTTACAAATTGCCCCGTCTGGGCAAGTAGACTTGTTTTTAGATTATTCAGTTTATCTTTGGCTTTATTGATCTCGGCAAGGTTTTTTTCTAAGTCCTTATTGACCTGATTTTGCTGGTCGGCAAGAACGTTCATTCTTGCTTCATTCTGCTTTTCGATGAGTTGGTTTAAAGCCTTTACTTGAATCTGTACGGCCTCGTCAGTATATCCGGCTGTTTCGAGTTGCTTCGCCCCTTCTTCACCCAATGTAATGACCAACGCCTTAGAAACTTCGTGCAGTTGTTTCTTGATCTGCGTTTGTTTCTGCTCAGATAGGTTCGCAGACTGTAGAGATGATTCCAAGGATTTATGAGCATTCACAAGCTTGGGCAGCAATTCGATTTGCCGTTGGAGTTGACTAATCATTTGCTGACTGGCAGCATCTTCATCCTTCATAGCCTGCGCATGCTCACGTTGAGCCTTTTCGGCTTTTCCGCTTTGATATACAAATACAGCAATAGCGCCAACTAACAAGGTAAGGCCGGCAGTCCAAGCAGCCGTTGTAGCCATTGCTACTTTAGCCGCTGCAGTATACACAACCATTTCGGCTGTGGCTGCTGTTTGTAGAGTTGTATGCATCGCAATGGCTGTGTTCAGTGCGGTCTGCGCTGCTCTCCATTGGGTCAATAATGGCGCGATTAGTTTATATAGCCCCAGCAACCCACCAAGCGTTGCGGTTGCCGCAAAAGCCCCCTTAGGAATCTTGGTGAGGCCAATTAGCAATTGATCGATAACGTCCAGAGATTTCTTAATGGCAGCTCGTAGTCCATCATCCCCAGCTTGATTAAATATCTCCAAAAGGGAAGCTTTTGCTTGTGCCGCCTTCCGCGATATCGTATCCATCTGAACTTTCAGGTATTCCAGTGTAGATCCAGTAGAACCGATGGATGCTGCTGTGCCTAAGAGGATGTCCCCAGCATTAAGGGACGCTGCCAGTTTGGCATACTGATAGACACCGCGCGAAATATCCGCATAGGACTTCGTCAAATCATAGTTCTTATCGATTACTTTAGTAGACAGGTCGAGTAAGATATCATCCGCTCTGCGCCATTGTTCAGTACCGTCAACAACTTCCTTCGTGGCTACTCCCAGGCTTTCAATTTCAGCCACCGCTTTATCCGTCCGGATCGTACCTAGAACCGTCTTCCACATGTTACCCAGGTTCTCCCCGGATAGCGCAGTATTACGAATACCGGAAGAGATTAAGCCATTCATTACATCAAAACTAACGCCAGTCTCCGCAGCTATTTTACCCGTCCGTTCAAACGCCGCTCCCAAGTCCTGTGCCGGAGCCATAGTATCATGAGCTACCTTAGACCAAGAATCTAGGATACGTCCACCTAGCACAGCAGCATCATTTGCGTCTTTGATCTGCACCCCGTATTGCGCAAGTGTAGATTCCATGCTCTTTGTAGCATCTTCTAGACTCACAAGATCGACTGTAGATAGCATGGTGGACTTGCGTACCATTTCCTGAACTATTCCAGCATCTTTGTACATACGGCCCCATAGACGCGCTGATTCGGTTACATCGGTGATTTCAGATCCAAGGTCATGTGTGGTATGGATGAACTTTTCGGTTTCGGCATTCAGGAGTTTTGTGTTCATTACCATTTCGCCTGTACCTTGATTGTATTCCAAGAAATAGTGCTCGTTGGTCTGCACGTACCCCGCCATGTTGGATTCAATATCCACGATACCTTCTTTCATGGCTTCCTGAACGGTCATCATCGAACGGAAAACGGTATGGAAAACAGCAGCATGGATGGCTGCATCCTTAATTTGAGTTAGAAAACCCGTATTTTTCCCCATGTGATTCATTTGATTTTCGGTTGAAATAAGGGATTGTAATACCTTCTTCTCTTCAGCGAGTATACGCTCACGCATTTTGATTTCTTGCTGTTCCCGGGTCACAAGCGCTCTGCGAACCTTCTGCTCCTCCTGGATGATCCGTTCCCGGATATTGGCTTCCTGTTGTTCTCTAGCTTTCAGGGCTGCGCGTATCTTCTGTTCTTCTTGCAAGACCCGTTCCCGCATCTGGATTTCCTTTTGTTCCTGGGAACGCACCGCAGCTTCACGTTCTGCAGCAGTCTTACGAGCAAGTTGGGCTTCTTTCTCTTCCATCTGAGCAAGCTTCTGCCGAATTGATTGTTCTTCTCTTAGCACGCGCTCCCGAGTGCTGTCAGCTGTGCTTGATGTCCCCGTTGAACTGCTCCCCGCAGTTTTATTCGCCCGGTTTTGAAGGGCCTCCATGCGCTTAAGGTGTTCCCGCTCTTGCTGCTCAATAGCGTTCTCTCTCTTGACTACGATTGCCATTTGCGCGGCGAGTTTAGCATCTACCAATTGATTGGTCTGATCTAGTTGACTCTTTTTTGCTTTGATCAGTGCAGTTTGAGCATTACGCTGCTTAACCAAAGCATCAGACTCAGCCATGATCTTCTTTCGCCGATCTTCGGATGTCAGCGCGAGTTTATCTGCTGCTCCGGCCAAGGCGGTATAATTTTTAGTAGTGACGTTAATTTCTTGATTGAGTACCTTGAAAGTTTCGGCGTTGCCTTTTGCTCCTCTATCAATCGCCTGAAATGCAGGCAGCATTTTAGATGTATCCAGCTTAAGCCTTGCTCCAACTACATCCTTGCCCATATCTGTCAATGTATCTTCACCCCTCTTGGGTTTGATAAGGAAAATTTTCCTTAGCTTCGGTTTGATCCGTATATACAGAAAAAGAGACCTACCGCTTGGTGACGGAGGTCTCTTTGGAATGTGTATCTATCGGTTGAAAAAGCTCAGAATTTCAGCGATGCCACTTCTTGTCAGTGGTTTGGGTTCTTCAATTTCTCCACCGTGCAGACGAATCTGCTCTTTCATTTCTTCGTTCATGTCGTCAAATATAGCAATCACTTCGTACCAATTATGATCATACCAGGGCTTTGAGAGTTTACGGCGAGATAACCTGCCGTAAAGTTCGTACATTGTTAATGGCTCACTTTCTTCCCCCGGCTTACTTTTGCCTCGGCTCTTACGCTCCGGCCCCTGACTTACTGAAGAGAAATCGATCGACGGCTTCCTCCAACACCTCTGGAATATATTCTTCGATTTCTGCCCCGTCGAACCCCTCAATGAACACGATGTTCAGAATTTCAGACCACTTGTCGTATGTGGCTTTCTGTTCATCTCCTTCTTGGAACACTGCCGCATATTTAAGTTGGGTAAGCCCGTCTTTGTACAACGCCCCAACTTCCTTGATTTGCTTGAGCGTGCCAACTCGGAGAGTCTTAGTGACATCCGGGGACAGCGTTACTTTTGGTCCAATGCCCAAAATCAAATCCATTTTTTCTTGATCTTCCATTACGCTTGCCTCCATGTATTAGGATATGGGGACTTTCGCCCCCAATTAATTAGGCCGTTAGAATATCAATCGCTTTTTTGTCTGCCCGACTTGGATCGAGCACCGCAAGTTCGATAGAACTGGTGGTTGCCGATTTCCGTTGCTGATCAATGACGAACGATCCCAGCATTTGAGACTTATAGATGACAATAACGCATTCAAACCATTCGTTAGTTTCATCATCCAAGGCTTTACCGTAAGCTACGAATTTATATGCCTTATTTTTAGTGTCCGTCTTGATGGACGTAGCCGTACCAGTAGCAGAGGTTGAGTCGTAAAAGGCACGAACGTCTTTTCCTACCAATGTTGAATCGCCCAAAGTTACAACACCGGCTACTGTGATCGAATATTGAAGTGCAGTAGGTGCAGAAGCAACGCGTGTTAATTGCACCCCTGAGTTTGTCAAACCTTTTGTTGCCACGATGATTCGGTCGCTGCCAGCAACCAGAGTTGCTCCTTTAGACAAAGTGAAGGTTGCTCCAGTCAAAACTGTGAGTTTTTCGACACGCGGCACTACTGTACTGCCGGTTGTAATTTCTGCTCCTGTCGCTGCGACAAGTTGGTTAAGGTCCAGGACGGCGTTTTCAATTTGCACACTTGATTCCGCGTCCTGTTCAGTCAAGTGAAAAGCATATTTGCTTGTACCGCCGTACACACGCTGCTGCGGTGCGGCAATTGTCAGCGTTAACTTTCCGAGCCGTTCAAAGTAAGCCATTGGATCTCCAGTAGCAAGATCAAACAGGGCTGCATTCGAAATGTCATCTACAACCCACTGTTTCGGTGAAATACCCATTCCTTATCCCTCCTTAGGACATTAAAAAAACCTAGCCGTTAATGATTACGGATAGGCGTTTGTCAATTTCGGTAATCTGAGCAAATTCTTCTTTGTTTTGATAATCTTCAACTGGATTAAAAGATTCCCATATGCCGAGTTTTCTAGCTAGGGAAACTTTTTCTTTCACCAGCTTCTCAACTTCAGACGGATCTTTTTTGAGATCAGGCTTATCCATCAATGGTTCACCCCGTTCCTCGTATTTCTTCACTTATACTTTATACTGCCGTTTATCCTGCTATCCTGCTTAATTCGTACGGATATAATCGACATCATAAATTCCTTTGTAGCCTTTGACGCCGGCTATGCCAGTGGAAAAGTCGCCATCATAAGCAAGACTACAACGGAAGGAATTGAATCCCGGTTGAATAATATGGTCGTCATGAAAAAGCTTGAATGATCTTTCGAACAGCAGTTTCGCTTCATATCCCGTCTTTCCGTAAAAGTCCAAACAAAACTTCCCTTTAAAAACAAGATGATTTCTACCATATTGACCCGGCATAATGTACTGACAGATATGAGGTACTGTATCCTTGGAGACCACAATTTCCGGCTCCACGCCTTTTGTAAATCGCGCCGCCATCTGCTCGCCGTTTGCAGTAGGTAAAAGCTTAAGCAAAGCCATGAACGCCGCGTCAGCCTTGTGTGTGTTCTGTATAGCGTCAATCAGTTGTAAACTCATTGCTTGTCCTCCAGAAAGTACCGGTGGTACGGGAAGTTTTCAATTACCTCTGCGATGCCTTGCAGGATTCGGGTTCGGTTGGACTGGATAGCGATACGCAGGAAATAGGTTGGAGGTGTTGGCTTGAACTTTGGATCAATATCACCGCGTTCAGCTAGTTCCTCCAGGTCCACTCCAGCATAACCACCACCTGAATATCGCATTGTTCCATCAATGCTTTTGTAATTTCCTTGCCCACGCCCGACAACCACCTTCCTACCGCGCGATCTCAGACGGTTCCATGCATCGGAATTCATGTAGGTAACCAACCCAGGGTTTTGCGAAGTATCGGCCATTAAGGAACCTTTACCGAACTGTTCAAGCCATGCCTGCCAATAGTCGGCGGTGATGTCGCCTTCGATCATTTTGTTTGCAAGCACGAACATTTCCATCTGTATCTTGTCTCTTACTGCTGGATAATACCGTATACCGCCCTTGGCGGTCAGTAACACGAGTTTCGTGAGTCCGGTAATCTCAACTGCCAACTTGCTTTCGAGGTCCTTAGACGCCCTTACGGCATCATATCCGGTAATCATCGGACACTGTCCGATAACTGCACATGCAGGAGATTGGGGTATTTGACCACATCAACGGCATCTACCTGATATGCCTTGCCATGCAGAATGACTTGATCGGGGTGGATGGCATCTTGCGGATCTTTTATATCAACCGTTGTTTGTAACTGCAACGTGTATGATGTGGAGGGCAGCAAGCCCGGATCATCCTGGCGAAGCCGCGCTGTGACGTATTGAGCAAAGGCGATAACATTCTCGGCAATGGGTCTATATTCTTCATCGCCGATAGGATTGTCATTATCGTCGTATTCTTGCGAATAGCGCTGTACGGTGATTGTTGCATTGGTCTTGATTAAAGAACAGTATTTATCCCTCTCTGTGGTCAAACGCAGTGTCTGTACAAGAAACGTGTCCCCGTTATCAATCAAGTCTCCAGGAGTCACTGGGGAAGTTGGCGCAAACACGCCATTATACATGTATTCCTTACCGACAATCGTCGTTGCTCGGGTATCCCTGGACAGTATGACGACATCCGGCAATCCATTGACAGTACAAGGTGAATGGCGGTGAGCAAATTGTTTGAACATTAGCAGTTCCGCCACCTTTCCTTGAATCGCGTTGGACCAGCAACGCCGAATATCGGAGCATCAGCGCTCGGTGTAACTGTAGATATCAGATCAATCAGTGCATAAGCATCGTCAACCAGTTGGATTCCATATGCACGCCAGTCCACAACTTGATTCTCAATAGAGAAATCGAAGTCTTTCTTGGACTTGGCGATTCTGGCCGTCATGGATGGAGCCAGCATAGCAGCGACCATAGTTACAGCCGCTGCATACACATAGTTCCTATCATCATCAACCAACTCGGCGTAGTCCGGCACTGCTGCAATCACCTTAGCTTCGGCAATAGTTAAAACAGAAAGGGCGTCTATATCGGCATCGGATATTACATCCTCACCGACTCCTAGACGCCCTCTTATTTCCTCGTGGTACGTTTCCGTAGTGAGGATCTTATTTGCCATCACCGTCACCACCGGCAGCGCTGATAGCCTTCTTCAACTCTTCAGCGTCCATTTTGGTATAGCCAGGGATTTTCAACTCCTTAGCCGTTGCCTTCAATTCTTTCACTTCATCGTCAGCTTCTCCGTTATCAGACTTGGATTGTAGTTCGGCAATTTGAGCTAACAACTCAGCTTCACGATTCTTGGATTCGTTCAACTCGATTTGCAGCTGCTGTTCTCTCTCCGATGTATCTCCTGAACCATTTGAGTCGCCTTCGATAATCTCGGCAATGAGTTCACCAGTTGCTAGGTTTTTAACTCCATCCCGAGCAATTTCAATAAGACCTTCGGGGGCATCTTTTACGATATCCCCCGGAGCCCAACCGCCCACGTATCCATTCAGTATTCTTACAATGGTCATGTTAACCTCCTTCCTTACGCGATAGTCGCGTAAACATGCCAGTTTGTATGACGCATACGAGGCAGCACGGTAGCACCATTAACGATGGTCCATTGTTTTGGATCATCACCGATTTCTTTCGTCAATGCAAACTTGCCAACATGGCCGTTGAAAATGTCCTCGTAGTTATTAGGGCTTGTTACCAAGTCCATCATGTTTCCGGTCATGCCTTGACCTACCATAATTGCAACGCCGTCCGGAATGAATGGCTGGAAGTTACCGGCATCGTCAATGTATCCACTGTCATAAACCTCATACGTCAAGCCGCCCAACTGCTGTTTAATGATGAACGACAATGAATCAGCAGCAATAAGATCACGGCCATACTGTGTTCTCAGCAAGTCGCGGATTTTTGCATTCTGCTTCAAAAGGTTGTCTGTCTTCTGATTTACGAAGAAACCATATGGTCTTGCACCGGTTCCACGGAATAGCAACTTCCAAAGGTCCAAATCAGACAATGGATCAGCAGCAGCCAAGTTGCTCCAAAGAGTCGCGGCCGTTGGTTTGTTTGCAGCAGGAACTTTGTAATCAATCGTTCTTGAAGGCATAGTTTTGGTCGCTGGGATTACAAGAGTTCCCGAGAGTGGCTTCCATCGCATCCACTCGAAACGTGTTTCCAGACGGCCATTCAGATTGACCAGTTGTTCAACCATGTATTCTTCGCCCCAGAGTTCATCCAATGGACCACCAGGCTTGCGAAGCTTTGCAATCTTCTCACGATCAATGATAGCTTTTTCACGCCATTCCTGGTTGGTGAAATTCATGTGACCAATCGGTGGTGCAGAGTGGATAGGCGATGGATCATTCATTTGAGTAGGTGGTGTCATGCCGGTATCGTCATTGACAATGTCATATTCAATGGTAAGACTGGTTTCCGTTTTGAGTTCAACGCCACCAGTAAGCAGTTGCGCTCCACGGAAGGAGTTGATATCCGTGCGGATATTCTGTACTACCTCAGTTTGGTAGTATGGATCAAGTACGTTTGGCAATTGTTTTTCCTCCCTTAACCGAAGTAGCAGAGCTTGAGTGCTGCTTTTGCATCAGCATCAAGACCTGTCAATTTTGCTGAATCAAAAATACCGGCAATCCATGCCGAAGCCGGCATGTCAGTAAGCGTTGTATCCTGGTCGTTATCAAGGATGCACAGAGCAACTTCTGATCCATTGGTTGCGGCCGAACTGTAAGCCACCGCTTTGTCTTTGTCTGCTCCGGCTGTTGAAATCCTGCCTATGATTGTCCCTTTTTTGACAATGCCTTGACCTTGTTTCAAAAGGATTCCGCCTGGCAGTTTCGCTTGGAGATCCGTTGAAAGCAGGACCTCTGTGAACTCCTGTGTAAACATTTGTCCTGGGCCGGGATATCCGCCGTAATTAGTTCCGTTCATACGTTATTTCGCCTCCTTCATAATTCCGCCGTATCCAGTCTTAGAGAGTGATGCCCGAGCTTCTGCCTTGGCCGCTTCTCTCAACTGTTCCGGTGTTTTCTGAGCGCCGTTTGCCTGTGCATTCGCAGGTGGTGTTCCATTCGCCGCCCCTGCTGGAAGATCAAGATTATCGCCCTCGGTGTGGCGACCACCGCCACCCAATGCAGCTTGTGCCTGTGCTTCATAAGTAGCGTTGATCTTCTCAATCTCAGATACCGGTAGATGGGACAGCGCTGTTTTCATTGCTTCAACGTTGAATGCATCACCCAATGCCCGGACACCGGCTCCGCAGGCTTGTTCAGTAACCTTGACCTTATATGCTGCACCATCTGCGGCCTGAGCGCTTAGCGCCGTAAGCTTCGCCTGGATATCAGCATCGTTTTCTACACCGAGTGCCACCCGGATTTGTCCGAGTACACCATTTGCAGCCGCCAGTGCAGTTGCTTGGGTTTGCGCTGCTGCTAAAGCAGCCTTTTGTTCTTCTGTCACAGTGTCATCTCCTTCGGCCTGTATCTTGGCCTGTTCTAATGTTTGGTGCTGTTTGGATACAAAAGCATTCATGCCGCCTTTGTTGCTGAAAAAATAAAAGACGCGTCCATCGCCATTCAGCGACTTCGCATCTAAGGGAAGTGGTTCGTATTCAGTTTGCTGTTGATCATCTGCCTCAGCATGAGGTTTTGTTGATAGAGATCCGCGAGTTATCCCAGCTCCCTCATAGCCACCGTCAAACACAATAGAGTTCTCCATGATGTATCCATCATCAGCGAGGACAAGGCATTCCTTACCTTCGTACTCTTGGCCTCTCATATGAGAGCATTCCGAACCTCTGAAATAATCCCCGCCGCAGATACTGCAAGTGTGTTTCGTGGAAACAAACCCGGCTGACGTATCAAAGATTGTACCTGCATCAATGCCTATAGCCAGTTGGTCTGTCGAGATACCGTTAGCTTCAAGGCCTTTTGCCATGTAGTGGTCGCCGTATAGTTCCAGTTCGCCGCCTTCTTCAACAATCTTGCTGTCAAAGGTCCGTCCATAAGGAAATGATAAGGCATCCCACTTTTGCCAAGGATGATCTACCAGTAAGGCGACCCCTTCTTTAACTTGATCGGCCATTTTCCGAAGGAAATTTGGAGTTACCTTCATCATGTACTTCTCTATCCGCTTGGTTCCGATAATCCTAGCCTGAAAGACATTGACTTGTTCATCAGTAAGAGATACTAGGGCTTTCTGATTAATCTTCGCCAATTGCTCAGCTGTCGGTTTTGCCATTTACTTATACTCACCTCCCTCTCGTAATGAAAATTAGATATGGGATCACCTCTCGCGCCTTGGCGCCTCAGATTAAACTCTTGCAGGCCAATCCCATTTGCCACCGTCTTGGCCCTGAACAACGTTTTGGTTGAAGAACAATCCTGTTGGGTTAAGTACGCACAAATCAACGCATGTTGCATTGTGAACCTGAGTGATGATTGCCGCTCTCGGTTCACTTTTAAACTCACCGCCCGGCGTACCGTAGCTTTGGTAATGTACAACACGTCCTACTGTTGGTTGCATATTGGCTATTCACCTCCATTCGGTGGAATCTGTTCGTTCGGCTCGGGTTCGTGTTTCTTTTCAAGTTTCGGCAACAACTCAGCCGGAATTTTCGGGTCAAGCCCCATTATCCAACGAGCTTCACTGGCTGCTTCTTCTGGAGTGATGTAGAAGTTATTCTCAGCCAACACATAGTTGTTCAGCTTTGCCCGTAGATCACGCTCACGTTCCATTTCAGAACGTAAGTCAATCAGAGCATAGTCAGCTTCAACCTGTGTCTGCACTCCACGCACTCTTACCGCCATAGAAAAAGCCCGCTTCCAGAAACGTTTGGTTACGCTCCGGGCGGACTCTACGGACTTGATATATATTTGGGTATCCACTGAGCTGTATGTCTCTGTGGAACCTTGATGCCTGGATAACAGGGTGAGCAGCGTCTTTAGTCCTGTAGCCATTTGCGTATCAATGATGTCGATCAGCTTCTTGATATCGATCATCGGGCCGCTGTTGCCGCCCTTCAGGTATTCGACCTTTACGCTATCCCAATGGACTAAGGCATCGTCAGGATTGAGTGAATTGAAATGGTTGAGCATTTCATCCATTCGTTCCTTGAGCCAAGCCTGTTGACCTGAAGGATTGTTCTTGTACTGGGGCGGAACATTCTTCAGCATAATTTCTTCCAGCATCGAAATATCCAGTCGCGGATAGCCCTGGTTGTGAACGACTGCCTTGAGATCCTGAAGCACCTGCAGATGAAAGAATACGACTTGTAGCACCGGCAGGAACGGGGTCCGGCCATATGGATCATCAACCATCGGGTCAAACTCTTCATAAATGAATGTCGGTGTGTCGATCTTCTTATACTGCCCGAACCATTCTTCGCCTGTCTGCCTGCTGCCGGGATTCTTGACATACTGCCACGGCACCAATCTATTCGTGACCGGCTCCCTGCGAAACCAGATCAACGCCGGATCTACTGGCACGATATCAATCACATCATTGCAGCGTTCATTCAGGACCACTTCACCAGCACAGGCCCCTCGTACCATGATCATCATGCGCTGAATCGTGTCCAACTTATCCAAGGACCGTCCATGCTGATATCCTGGAGACGGCAAAGGAGTCTCAAGCATGCTTTTGATCTCATCCAGAGCCCGTTGTCCAGCCTTGTCGTCACTGCCTGTCTTCTTCTTAGCTGTGAAAGTCAGTGGCGTATCTCCCATTCGCAAGTAGGTGTACAAAGCATGAGAAATGTCTGGGTGAACGGAAATAAGCAGCTCCAGCAGCTCTTCAGCCGTGTAGCTCTGTAGTTTGGTCAGATCGATATTGTGAGCCCTCTGGTACTTCTTCGGAAGCCAGTTGAATATGCCCCAGGCATTGTTATTGCTGGGTATTGTCGATCTGCCTACACCCATCATCTGACGCTTTACGGATGCCGGTAGGACTGCATTAGCAAATGAATATATGGCTTTATGATACCACTTCAAGTTTTCACCACCTTTCCAAATAAAACACAAATAATAGAAGGAAATAACTGTTATTATGTCGAAAGAATTAGGTCTAAAGGAGGTGATGACATGGCTGATAAACTCACACCAGGCACTCCTACCCCTAAATCAGGACAATATAGCGTAGTAGGTCCTAGAGGTGGAGACAAAGGAAGAGAAGTGACCTCAACGAAAGGCAATCCTTTGCCTCCAACCCAAAAGCCTGGAGAAGGTTACAAGTTGGTAGACCCTACAAAACACAAGAAATAAGTCACGTACTCATTAAGTCGCCATTGTGGCGGCTTTTTGTTTATTGTGTATCCTGGACATAAAAATAGAAGGCAGGAAAAATTTCCTGACCTTCTGTATTCGTTCATACTTCTATGGATTAATAATATCATTGGCTTAATACTAGGTTACTACGGATTTTCATTAATTTATTTCGTCTACTGTCGGTATCAAAAATGCTTTTCCTAACATTTCTTTTAACATTTCAAAGAAATCTATAAACAACTTAGATGTAAAGTAAATTGATTCATGAAATAAGGCCATCACTTCTAAATTTATTGTTTTGAATGGAGTGTTGTAATCGATGACTTTATCTTCAGAAATATTGGAAGCCATTACTAATGAATATGAATTGGGATGGCAAAACTCTGAAAGGAGTCCATAGTATTCCATCAAGGAATTATTCCCACCAAATTCCAAAATACCTTTATCAGCATGTGATATCATCGTTAGAACATTAATAGCTTCTATTTTTTCGCGGTCTTCCGTAATTACTATTTTTGAGCCTGCCATCAATTTCTGGATCGTAATTTTTAATTCATTTTTTAAATCTTCATTTGTCGGATCAGCTATATACTTTTTCAACTTAAAAAAGTAAAACAACAAACTAGAAGTGATCTCTAAATGAGCTCTCGTAGATTGAGCTGTCATTAAAACATTATTCGTATTTGTGGAAGTTATATATCCATAAATATAACACTGAGATCTGAATAAAGAACTCTGCAAATACAAATGAGACATGTACCCTATAGCCGCTAAAAATCCTTTATGTTCTTCATTTTTGATTGTCCTTGCTATAAATAATTTTTCTTGTCGGTTAAATATATCCACAATTTCATTAGCTTGGCTTAGAATATTTAATTCTTCAAAAGCCTTTAAAATATGCTCGTTATAAATAGAAAACACCCCCAAAATCCTCCGATACTTTACTATCTTATAAATAATTTCCAGCTTGTTCATATATCAATAAAGTTTTTCAAGTTATTATAAAGTTCATAAAAATGCATTATATCATTTTTTTATCTAGCATTAGGAAGTTTGCTTTGATATTCATCTTTTATTAGTTCCATAAGAATCCAATACTGAGTCGCTTCAATCAATAATTTCAAATCAATTATAGACATTGATGCATGTTTTCTTGAATAATGTGTTTCATCGTTACCTAACCAAGCAGCCCTTGCAGCCATACTCTTTATATTTGGATTATCAATATCCTGATTAATGCATTGTCCTAAACTCTTGCGTTCAATATTTTCTCTATCTTCAATATTTTTAGATATCAGGTAATCTTTTATTAGAAATTCAAGCGACTTCCTATAACCCATACCAGCAATATTTTCTAAATTAAGTGCCTCTGCCTCTCCTGCTTCTGAGAAAATTGTAGCGAATACAGGTGATATACTCATAATTCTCGTATCAATGTCTTTTTTTATGTACTTTATTTGTGGTTCAGTCCTAACCAGTACATAATCCACTGGTTTAATGGGGTCCTTTACCAGTATTTTTTTATATACGCCTATAAACGCTTGTCTACACTCGTTTCGTGGACAAATAAATAATATTTGCAAAGTATCTTCAATTAGATAGCCTTCTCTACTTACAACATCAACACCTAAATCACAATAAGGGCATACCTTAGAGAAAGCATTAACTTCAGCATACTTGAATGTATTTGATCCTTCTTCTAAATAAGAAACTTTTTTTGTCATCATATTCTCTCCTTGTTAATTTTATCCTCCTCTGATTGTAACACCTCCAAAACTAGGAAGCATCAAACGATTAGACAAAAAATAGAAGGTAGGGTAACCCCAGCCTTCTATTTTTCATCTACATCATTTTGTAGGAATTTTAAATTATTTCATTTTGGAGACAATGAACGTAAAAACTCAAGAGCTTCTTGAAGATTCTCAACAGGAACAATCTTAAGATCAGTTTTTATTTCCACTTTCGTTTTCAAAGCTTCAAATTCATTTTGTTCATCATTATTACTTGATTTTGGAACAAGATAGATATCAGCCTTATCTTCTACTGCTGTTCTAATTTTTAGAGGCATGCTTCCAATTTCACCAATGGTCTCATCAGCATTTATGGTACCAGTTCCCCCAATTTTATATCCTTTGGTTAGATCTTCTCCGGTTATTGATTGAATGAGTTGAAGGCTGATCATCATTCCTGCGGAATCTCCTGATAAAGATTCAGGGAACGCGACCAGTTTATTAATATCAAAATCATCATAATAACGCATAATACCGGATTGAAAACCGATTATTGGTTTACCGCTTTCGTCTGTTTGTGCATATGTTAATGCAAACTCTACTTTTTTACCCTCCCTATTGATAGTGATTGGAACAGTATCTCCCAATTTAACATTTTTAGGTGCGTTCACAACGTCTTCAACACTATTAATTGATTGATGGTTAAATGAAAGGATCTCATCGTGTAATTTAAGAAACTTTGCAGCCTCGAAATTATCAAAAACATTGGTAATCTCAACCTTTTCATGAAATGCTGATGTATATCCAGCATATTTTAAAGCTATTGAAGTGATATTATTAACTGAATCCCATTTCAATGATATTGAATATTGCAGGTCGTCCTCTGCAGATAGCCCAGGAAAAGTTTCCAGAGGAACGTGACCATTTTTAGTAGGAAGATTAACACGCTCCTCAGTACGATGTTTTAGTGAATATGAGTACATCTTTTCAAGAAGATTATCGAAGTATCTTGTCCTGACTGTCGTATAATAAAACGGCTCTAAATGTGCTCCTCTGTCTTGAATATGAAGTTCCTTTATTTGAACTATTTTACTGGTGTCTTCTAAATCACCTAATCCATGTGCTGCATAGGGCTCTACTGGGATAAAGCGAAATAAAACGAGCATGATCATGATAAATAACATGACCCAAGTTACTTTATTAAGGCGTTTCTTTTTTTCTTTCTTTGCTAGCGTAAATTCCACTATACAGACCCCTCATCTTTTCATTTTAGCAAATAGACTAACAGTCGAACTAACAATCTTTTCCTATTACTTTTTTCGGCAGGATGCATTATTTGCATTAGTATAAAAAGCTTATAAGTTTGAACTCCGTGAAGTATCTAGAAGTTTAATGCCTTCTAATGGTTACACCACCAATGGTCGGCAGCATAATGTTTTCCGGTGCTTCAACCATGAATTCTCCAAATGTCAAAACATAAGCATCGGCTCTATCAGGTGATTTGAGTCCTCGCTTCTTCATATCATCCTTGCTTTCCAGGATCATCTTCCCTTTCGAGGTCATTCGCCATTTGCGAGTAGCCAGTTGTGAAATTAAGGTATCATCGTCCGGTAGTTGCATAACTCCAGGTTCTCCGTTTATGAAGTTGGTTAGATTGGTTTCCAAGTCCGTTCTGATAGACTGCCACATCTCTGTGACCAGGTTAGCGCAATACTCATCCAAAGATGATGATCCATTGTTGACCGGCACCACCTCCCAGCCATAACCTTCTTCGTTAATCACTTCAATAAGACGATCTGTAACGCCGCCGCCAACCCCGGTATCATCGACATTGAACTTTACGTGTTCAACTTCTGGATGCTGCAGCAGCATATCTTTCGCCAAAAGAATAGCATTTCCTACAGTAACCATAGTGCTTTCTTTGAAGTGGCTATGCTGTCCAACAGTTTTCTTACCGATGCCTGCATACATTGCTGTTTCATCATCACCGTAACGGGCAACGTCTACCCCGACAACCAATGTTGTTCCAGTCGCTTTAATCTGCACCTCTTTGGCTGCATGCTCCGCAGCTTCAAGCGTTATGAATGTGCCGGCCTCACCGCGTGGGAACTGCCCCTGCACACGAACGCGATAAACGTCACTGCCCTCGCCATACTTACGCTTGAGCATTTCAATGTTTTCTTTGCTGGTGCGCGGACTATCAAGGCATGACACCTGATGCGTTTTATAAATAGCTCTGTCCCTATTGTGAGAATCAAAAAAGAACCCACTCGTTTTAGTTGGGTTCCCACACATGAAGAGCTTATTATATTCACCGGATAGCGTACCGAATATTGCAGCCATGATTCGATCCTCTACCCCTGATGCTTCGTCTACTATGAAAAGCATGTAGTCCTCATGGAAGCCCTGCATGTTCTCTGGCTTTGTTGCTGTCCGGGCTGTGGCGAACCAACGTTCCTCATGGTTCTTCATGTATACCTTGGTTTTGGTCCACTTAAGAATTCGTTTTAGTATCGGACTCTTGGATTGCCACTTACTGATTTCAGCCCAAAGGACATCGTTTAGCTGCTGCCTTGTAGGTGCTGTACAAACCACTCGGGGATATGGGAAGCAACAGAGGAACCATAAGGCAATAGCTGCTTCAAGAGCAGTCTTACCAACTCCTTGGCCTGATCTGACGGTGACGAACCTGTTGTTCGCTATATCATTTGAAACCTCTTCTTGCCATTGATCCGGAGTAAAGTTAAGAATCTCTTTGAAGAATGTTTTTGGACTCTTTCGGTATACAGTAATTCGCTTTTTAAATACGTCCATTCGTTTATTTTCACTAACTTTATTATTCAAAATAGATCCCCCTCCAGATTATTAAAATAACTTTTCTATTTAAAAGCTGATTTAAACTGAGAAAGCACTCTTTATAAGAGTGCTAAATTTACTATCTTGTATTAAGTTACTCTAGTGACACTTGCTATTCACTTAACTTTTCTAATGTGGCAGCAATTTTCATTCTTTCGACATAAAGTTTTTTTCTAACAGGATTTAAAAATTCCAAAAATCCTCCATTACAAAACCATTCATCATTACGAACCCCATCATAAAATGCCGTTTGCCATGAATTAGGGTGTTCTTCATATCGTGTCCAGAATTGCTCATCAAGTTTATTTTTTAGGGAAGCGTATCCTAATTTACTCCAATCACCCACTTGCCCTGAAATCTCATCTGCTGCATGAATTCTATATAACTCATTTAAACTAAACGAATCAAAATGATTTGTAACACGTGCAGTCAACTGGGCACTCCAAGCAGGAGCCGCTTTGAAATAGAAACTAAAAGCCGGTGGTCTTCCCTCCTCTTTTCTAACTACCTGAGCAAATAAATAACGCACATCGCCCAAATCATCAAAATATGGATGAATTGTTTCATCTTCGCTGGATTTTGCTATTTTTGCTCTTTTGGTTTCATTGCACTCATCACATGCAGGTACTAAGTTTATTGGTGTGACAACAAGTGATGGATATAGTGATTTAGGTAAGTGATGATCGAGACACGTAACTTTACGTTGTCCACAGATGGGACAAGTACTATTATAAGGTGCGTTTTTTATTCGATCATAAATATCTCTCCCTGGTGAATCTTCGTCCACCATCCTCTGAGTATATACAGCTTCCATTTCTTCTTGGTTAACTCGTCTAACATTTAATAAATCATCCTTAAAGGTGTGTAATAAAGCTGATTGGACAAGCTTCTCGAATCTATTCTCAGCCAATTCAATGTCCGGATAACACTCTTCCAATCTTTCCTTTAATTCAGAGCTTCGAACTCTACTGATACAGGTTCCAAAAGCTTCAGTCGCTAATTCTTTGGGTTTTTCTAAAGATCTCATTCTCCTCTCGTCTCCTTTAAATCCATTAAACTACTTAAAATCACGCGAGCCTCCATGCCTAGTTCATTATTAAAGAAATTTAATGCGTCTTTATATGTTTCACTTGCATCCACTGCTTCTTGTAATAATCTATGGAATCCTGAATTGGTTACTTCAAATGAGAAAACTTCTTTAGTTAGAGTATTTATATTTTCACCAAAAGTCTCAATTGAAGGTGTTTCAAACTTCAAATTCCTTCCACTTCTATTAAATATAGAAACACATTTTTGTGGTATTTCTTGTAAAACTACAGGCGAATGTGTTGCTATTAATCCTACACCATTTTGTTTAATCAATAGACTAGATAGAATTCGTGTAAATGTAGATAATAATGGGGGATGTAGATGTGATTCGGGCTCATCCAATAATACAAGTGTTTTTTCTCTAAGTTCTTCTATTAATTTAGTAATGGTTAAAAGTACAATGCTATGTCCAGAACTAAATTTCTCAAAAACAAGTATGGCACGATTATAAAAATCAGTTCTTATACTCTCACTTTCTTCTCTTGTGAGTTGTTTTCTAACTTCAACAGCGTTGTTTAAAAGTCTTTCCTCTGTTTCTGAGGAATGCAATAACTCCCGTACACCTGCAACAGCAAAAATAGGATCAGTTCCAAGCATGTCTATCGCTTGTTCAAGCCGAGCTCTTTTGGACGGAGTTTCACGACAACTCCATATACTTTGTACCAATTCTTCTCTTAATCTTTTCGTACTTTTTGTTTCAATAAAGTCTCTTTGTTTAGGCATTTTGGTAATTTCATCCGTAATAACGTTTAACTTTCGCATTTCTTTTAATCCTATATACGAATAGGTTACTGAATTGTCATTATTCCTTTTATGTTCTAAAATTTTCGCATCGTCGAAAGCACTAAATGATATATATATGATGTGGTTAAAGATTTCCTCATCTTCGAATGGGTTATCGTGTTTAAAAGTACCTACCGAACCTTCGACCTGCATCAAAGAAGCAGCCATTTGATTTAATAAGTGAGTTTTCCCGACGCCATTTCTACCTATAATTGCGTGAATATTAGTAGGCGGTGTGGAATCAGGTACTACTTTTATGGCAAGTTTGTAGTTACCATCTTGAGGGTCATCCGACTTAGGGATCAGGTAATCAAAATCATAATATGTAAGAGAAGAGTTTCCGAGTGCTAAATAATGAAATGTATCTCTAACTTTGTCCGAGTTAAAATCTCTTAATAAAGCTTTGTAAGTTACTCTAAGTGATTGAATTTCTGAAAATAGCTCCAAATCTAGAGCTACATCTTTTAGATTTCTTAATAAATCATCACGAAATTTATCTCCAATACGATTTAAATTTTCATAGTAAAATGAATCTTGTCCAAGAGAGAAAAACGTTTGGCCTAATGAGCTAAATTCTCTTGGTAAATCCACAACACCGTTTACCATATTTATGTTACCGAACTTTACTGGGCCAATGTATGTTACTACGTCTCTTTCATTTTTATAATAAGCCTGATACAGCACCCAGAATTCATACCAATCATTCCAATTATCAGCGACAAGATAAACAAATCCTCCAGGTTGCTCCTTTACACTTGAATTGTTTGACAGGACTTTAAATTCCATTTATTTCTACCTCCAAATAATTTCATATTGTGAATTTCGACACATTTTCCATTTATTCCTTCATATTGCCTTGAAATAAGTATTAGTTTACTTCTGTAAAAGAGTCAAAAATTCATATTGATTATGACCCCTGAATATTTTCTGTGACTCCACTCACCCAATCCTTAATTAAATCATCTTCAGAATCCCCTACACCGTTTTTGAGTTTCTCTATTTCTAAACGGGTCTTCTCAATCTCCGCCTTCATCTTATTCAGCTTTAATCTTCGTTCATCCTTTTCTGGAGCAATCTCAATAAACTGTTTTATTGCTGATCTGAGTTCCTTCATAACAGTAGCCTCTGCTTTTATGGCGCTATTGTACTTATCCCAGGCTTGTTGATATTCCCACTCTCGCTCCGTTCCGAACATTCCTGGTTTCTTCTTTTTCAGGACCTTTGTAAGATCGTCCTTATCCTTGACATGTGTGATGCGGCGGCCCCAGATAAGCCGTTGATACAGACTAAGTACGTTCTCCCAGATCATATCTGCTGGACTCATGGTTTCCACAATCTCGCGTATCTCCATGAACTCAGGGTCCTGAGGCATAAACTTACTGAAGAATCCGTGCTTGAGCGCTTTCTGATTCCCTTCGGGGCCACCCTTACCACCCTTATTTCCCTTTGCGTTCTGGTTGCCCTTCTTAGCTCCTCTCGGTCTGCCGGATGCCGGTATCTCATCCCACTTATCGGCGCTTTTCCATCTGCGAACCATTGAAGGATTGAGTCCAAGTTCTGCCGCAATTTCACTCAGTTTCTTCTGCCTTCCACTCTTCAGCCATATCTTCAGCGCCTTTTCACGATCCGGGCTTTTCTCCCTTGTCAACTAACTTCACCTCGGCCTTACTACGTATTTGAGTTGGACCCTCTTTTGAAAGGTCTACATTGGTCAAACGTTACTAATGAAAATAAGCCTTAGATTGAACTCAGGCTTGGGCTACTTGCTGTATTCTACTAATATTTGTTAATTGAATTCACTTTAATATATATTGTGTGTAACTCGTAAAGTGCGGCTTTCCCTTGATTTTATTGATTCTGTTTTCTTTTCCCTATTTTGAGTTCATCATTACCTGTTTAAGGTGAATTCGTTACAGTTCTACATCCTCTAAAGCATCGTCTAGGGTGTCCTGGAGGATGCCTACATACCGTAAAGTCACTTTTTCCTCTGTATGGTTGAATAGGTCCATTAGTAACACTATGTCTCTCTTTTTGGTGTAAAAGTTGTGCCCGAAGGTCTTTCTCATGGAGTGGGTCCCAATCTCGGTAAGTCCGAACTCTGCAGCAGCATCTCTGACGATTTTATAAGCCATGCTTCGAGATATCGGATGAAGTTTTCGACTTCCTTTTTTGTTTCGACTCGGGAAGAGATATTCGTCATCTGATTTACCTGATATATATGCATCCAAGTCTTTTCGTAGTGTCTTGCGGATCAGAACCTTCTTTTCTTTGCCTGTCTTCTGCTCTCTAATTGTGATGTGAGTTCCTTTAACGTCAGCCACTTTGATAGGTAAAATATCAGAAATACGAAATCCGGTATTGATTCCGATTTGAAACAGGATGTAGTTCCGGTGGTTTTGGTCCCTGAGATACCTTTGGATTAAATTGAGCTTTACTGGGTCTCTAATGGGTTGTACAAACTTCATTTCATCGCCTCCAATATAGAATTAAGGAAAACTTTCCTGAGCAAATAAAAACGCCCTTCATCGGCGCTGTCGGTTGTGGCCTATATAATTTGTTGTGCTTCCGGGTTTAGGAAGTTATCCAAGGTAATTCGGTCATCGTGTCTTCTTGCCCATGCTAACGCCCTCGGAACATCAAAATGACTGTTACCATAGCAGGTGATCAGCACAATCATTTCTTCGCGTATGGTGAATATCCACCAGGCATCATTGATTTTAATAAACTCACCGTCTCGCTTGTAGTCCCCTGCTGCCAATTGCTCACGGCAAGCATCCCTGATTTCTTCAAATGTCGCCAGTCCTGCCCTCTCCATGAACTGCTGGTGAGCATGGTCTGTCAACTCCAGCCGTATTTCATTTAATCTCATAAGTATCTCTCCCTTAGGATTATTGGTTTAAACTGAAACAGAAAAAGCCATCCAGGTTCAAAGGATGGCTTTATGTATTCATTTATAACTTTTAATTCATTAAACTACAGGTCTATTCTTTATTTTTTCTTCAAATTCATCCCGTTTAAATGGAATGTCATTTAGGGCTTCATCGAACAGATAAGTAACAATTGCAGTATAAAGCTTCATTGCTGCCCCGTCATGTGAAACGGCAACCCCAGAATGTTGAATATCTATTACTCGCTCCGCATCCAGGGTACCTAAGAAAAGATTAACTTCTTCCTCAAGCTCGAAGATACTCTCTCCCTCAAATCCTTTAATATATTTTTTCATCTTTTTCACCTCCCATATCCATAATTCGACATATGGAAGATAAACCCTCCTAAATGTAAAAGAGCCGCTTTCAGCGACTCCCAGACGTAAGTGGAATTTTCTATAAGAGTGCCTATGTTATTGTGAAGCTCTTGTTTACCCGCTCAACGAGATAGCCTGTAATAGTTTGATCGTTACGGTGTATCGCCGTAACCCTATAAGTTTCTCCGGCCTTTAACGATGCATAACCATTGATAGAAATAGAAATAGGAATATTCTTTTCATCTGAGAACTTTTGTAATGACTCACCCGAATAAGGAATGCCTATTTGTAATACTTCAGTAAAATTAGAATTGCTCATGTTTTCACCTCCTCAATAAAAAAACCGGCTAAAATCAGGTCGGTTCTTCTCTTGATCAATTATTGAATTTTACTGTTGCTTTATTAAAGAAATCCCAAAGTTTTAATCTATCCATATCTTTTTCTGCATATATTTGCATTATTTTCAATTCATATCTTGTAAGTTGTAGTTGCAGTGTTTTTGCTAGTACCTTCTTTTGCTGCTCGTTTAGATTAGAATCTATTAAATATTCCAGTATGTAATATAACACGCTGCAATACTGCGATAAGATTTGATTATTATTAGTTTCATTCTTTATAATCTGCGGTTCTTGTTTCGCTAACCCCTCAAGTGCAATCATTCCATCACCTTTACGATTTGTATCAGTAGCTCTCCATCTATATTCAAATTGATCAATTGTAATATTTTTAACTCTTATTAAATCATTCACTGTGCTTTGTGCTAACTGATAACTTGTCAATTGCTGTTGTATTTCAAGTTGTGCAGCCATCTTTTCTGCTTCATCGGCTTGTCTTGCCAACTCACCAAACTGAAGCTTTAGGTCTTTTCGTTGAAGGATTATTGTAAATATGAGTCCGGCAAATGCAAGCCCCGAGAACAGGGCGTTCACAGCGCCAAACATATCTCCGAATGTGCCTCGATCTCCCCAGACTCCCAGCTTCTCATCTGGTTTAAACCCGTATAATCCCCCGAACATATTACCTATCCATAATCCTAGTACAAGTACCACAAATACAATCATCGGCCAGAATGAAACCCTCTCGCTTTTCTTTTTCTTTCCCTCTGTTTCTTCCGTCATTCTTCATCCCCCTAAAAATGTTCTTTCAGGAGATTCGACACTTTATTTAGCATTTCCTTCAAAAGATACCCAGCTCTCACTTACGCGGCTGGGGTTGCGCTCTCGATCCATATCTTTAGCCGCTGAGATCACGGTTGCCCAGGAGGTGGAAGGTATGAGCTGCGGTGTGATATGCCCGTCACAGATTGCCGCAACCAGATATGGAGTAGTACGGAAGCTCTCGCCTCGGTATCTTTATTATATTTGGGGTGTTGTGCTGCTACGCTACGGAAATAACGCCTTATTATGTTAATGGGCAAAAAAATACCGCTCCAGGTATCTACCCTTCGCGGTTGAGTTGTCTTAATCCAATTTCACCTTCTTTGTTCCGTCCCCGCCCGTAATCGATCGTTACATAATCCAGCGTACCGTTAAACAACAACGTGTTAGCAAGGGAAGCAATGACCTTTCGGCGCTTCTCAGCGAACGTGGTGGCCTCGATGCTGTATATTCCTTTCTTCCTTTCATGCCTCATATACTCTACGGCATCCTTGTATCTAAATTTCCTTTCGCCGGTGAACAGTAATTCTACGATCTTGTACTCATGAGGATCAATGATGTTATTTGCTGCGTGCATTACAGCTTCTGTAACTCGTTTATATAGCATGTAGTTAAGATGGCGTGTCTCTTTAGCTATGAGTACGTTAGCCGGTAAATTGGATACGTGGTCGCTTGTGCTGAGACGTTTTACAGCCCCCTCAACTCCGGCCATATCAAAATCATTTAATCCGTTTTCCTGCGGCTGCTTAAGGACAAATTCATAACTGTCCACCAGCCCCTTGATGGTCCGGTAACTGCTTAACAGCCAGAGTGCTTTACGTATGTCTTCTTGGTCGGCGTTGGTGAAGAACTGAACCTGATATGCTCTCGTTATATCTGCCAGATCATTCCTTGGAGTGAAGTCTTTATTCGGTGCAGGTATTAACTCTATCATCGGCATAACCTCCTTGCGTTTGTCTTACATATTTACGATTAGTATAGAGTGGATTTCATGCGTAGTTACTACGGATAATTGGGCTTCAGTTATACCGTAGGCTTCCATGCCCCGGCGTCTGCATTCCTCTGGGTCTTTGTCAATCAGGTCGTAATCATCTATCCCTGCAAGATTATCTTTTAGCATTGTTTTCCTCCTGGGAGTTTAATTAAGTCTGCAATACGTATATTTTTCCGCCGATAATCAGTTTGGTTGAAATGCCTTCCTTTTCCTCCATGATCAGAGCTGCTACCCTTATACGTCTATACTTAGGTTTCTTCACTTTGATTTCTGCCGGTTCATCTTTGATTTTCCATACTTCTCTGGCTACCTCCATAGGATCTCGGACCTTCTGCCAGCCTAGCCCGTTCAGGTTCACCTTTCCCCGGGAATTCACTTTGATTAGTTTCGGCGTCCCGTCCCGGCTGTTCCGACTGCTGTACACCACTCCGTCCCGGCTTACGCTGTATCCCGGATAGTTAGGGATGGGTTTAAGTGGAGGGAGGATTGGTGTAGGCATTGCCTGTTTCCTCTCCTGGTAGGTTGATAGGCGTCCAATGTGTAACGCCGTATATTCGGTTACCGCCAAATCTGTGCCAGCCATAACCGCGTCTGTCGATTAATTTAGCATGCTGCGCAAGTTGTGGTCCGGTTTCACCGACAACCAAATGCGTTACATGGCTTTCGATGCCCCTGTCGTATTCGTCATACTTGATCCATGGAATCATTGGTTTGGATTCAGCAGCCAGCAGCGCCATTGCTATGTCCAATGCTTCCCGCAGCATCGTATAACGCTCATGTGGATAGTTGCACTTGATTGCGTGGATTGCTTCTTCATTTGTCATAGGTTTGTTGTTCCTTTCTTTATGGGGAGCCAGATGGCTATTAAACCTTCACCCGGCCCCCGCTGCGCTGGGTTATTCGGTCGAGTTTCGATGGCCTCCGGCCTTTACAAATCATCCTCTTCTTCTCGATCTGGGTCTGGGTTATTGGTGTACAGTTCTTCCAGTTCGTGCGCTATCTCTTGTTCCGTAACTCCCCAAGCCGCAGCCATTCCGGCCTGTTCCCCATCTTTTTCAATCTCAAGCGCCATGATGCAAAGTGCCATATAAATGATTTTGTATTGCAGGGATTCCATAGGGTATAGGTCAGTCAGCAGTTTCATTGTGATCCTCCTAAAATAGTGATAATTGCACTGTCTTGTTCGGCTGGTGTGGTACCCACTGCTCGCCGTATTCAAGCATCCACTCTGCCGGAGTCTTGCGCCGGTTCCATTCGCTGCGAGGTATCCAACTAGTGTTATCGCCCTGCACTGCTGCTGAATATGGTGAAAACCATTCATGCCGCATCATTCCCAGTAAGTGTAACTTTGCTCTCACGCTTCCACTCAGCAGGCCGTCCAGGTACTGCGTGCGGCTAAGTTCGTTCATCGGGACCAGTCCGCCGATAAAGAGTAAGGGCTCCGTGTGAAGCATCTTTTCATCGCCGCCTGGCTGCAGAATGGGTAATGGTCGATATCCACGGCTCCGCATGTCCTTCAGGTACCACTCTGTAGCCGCTGGGTTACCAATCTCGTCATACTGCATGTATTGGTGCCTGGATTTCACATGGCGGTCAATGAATGCTCGGTAACCTTGGTAACTGATACAATCCTCTGTGAACGTCCCAGGGTCCCAAATTACAGTTCTGAATCTCAGGTATGGTTCAAGCCATGATGGGTACTTCCGCAGCAGCGTAGCACTCAGGAGCCAGTAAGGGACGCTGCTTGCTTGTTCTGCCAGATGCTTCCGGTTCACTCCGGCTACATAGATGATTCGCTTCACCGCGCCCGCCCCTTTCTAACTCTTTACCTCGCATTTGCAGCAGCCCGCCTACTGGACATTCACGGTTACAGTAACCATCAATCCGTGAAAACGTGCTGCCAAACTCTCTCATAAGCGCCACACGCTGCGGGCAGCCCGCACAGCATTGTAGAATGTCGCTGATTTCGTAGACAATCTCAGGGTTGCGGCTCATATCCTCTTCTCCCCCTTATACCTCTAGTAGTTCTGGATTATCTATCGCATTCCCAATTACCGCTGTTCGGCTCAGTTGTCCATCTGATTCAAGTCTATGGTATTGGCTAGGGTTGCGAGTGAACACCAGGTAAGAGCAGTGTTCCTGCACCCATTCAACTTCCCCGATTCCGTTTTCGTCTTCTACCAAATCGCGGCCGTAAATCTCTCGTCCATTCTTGTCTGTAAATCCGATGAATTGACCCACTGTTTTCGGATCAATTGAAAACTGCGGTAAGCTATTTGAAATCAGATTTTGTGGAATAATGTACAGTCCGTATGGTGTTTTCACTAAATTCCCGTATACCCACTCTCCATCATGCTTACCGCGGAACTTACTTTCTCTCACGTGTATCCTCTCCCTTTGGGGTCTATGCCCCCTAAACTATTACTTCGATCCACCCAAGTACCTTAGCGCCTGGATACAGTGTCTGTACTGCCGCCTTGCACTTCTCATTTCGCAGTGCATCTTCTGAAGTCGTGAGAACGAGTATCATCCCTTTTATTTTTTCACCATCCGGCATCTCTGCTATGAATTGAATGTGAATGTGTCTCTGCCCCCTTATAAGTTAAGTACCAGACCATATACGGCCTCCGCTTCGCTAAGCTGATTCGGTCGCTACGGAGGCCTGACGGCCGTTAAAGTTTCAATACCATCAATAGAGCGACCTTGCTGATGGCTTCCGGGGCCGTTGCAGCAAATACATCAATTTCATTTTGTCTAAAGTCCCATTCTGCTCGTGCTAGATATTTTAAATTATCCGGCGCAGATAAAGACTGTGGTATTATTGAAATCTTCAACTTGTCAGCCACTTCCCATGCTGCGGATATGTCCGAAGAGTAGTCAGGAATGTCAACCCAAGTTACAGCACCATCCGTATTTTTGAACATACTATTGCCAACACGTGCCCAGTGGAACCCCGATAAATCAACTTTGAAAACGTGCTCCTGTATCCACCGATCCATTTCTCTACCCGGAGACCGGCTTAGTATCTCTTCCCTTGTGAGTGTCATTGGTTATCTCCTTCCTCAACCTTCAAATATTGATTTACATTGTTCCGAAAGAACCAGTATCCCTGCTTGCTCATAATCACTACATGGATTGAATCCTGTTCAAATGACCCGAAGTGCCTGCGGATATATCGGATGATCTGCCGGCGGATGAACCGTTTAATCATGTCCACCCCCCTTGGGTGCTGCTGGTTGTGCTGGGATATCTGGGTATAGAGTGGCAAGAACGTCACGTGCTTCGATATAGCAGCGATCCAGATATTGAGAGATACCGTCCCACTTCGATAATTCTTTGATCGTCTCTACAGCCTCTTTCAGCCGTTGTTCCCGGGCCTCCGCCTCTCCTAGTGCTGTACGTAACTCTGCAATCTCTTGGGCTTTGTGACCAATCATGTTATAGGCTTTGTCCCGGTTAATCTCCGCTGCGTCTGCACGTTCTTCCGATGCTGTCAGTTCATTGTTGAGATCGCCCAGCAATTTGCTAAGTCTCAGGGCTTCTCTGCCGCGGCCTGAAGCGATCTCCTGGAGTGTCTTGGCTTCTTGGAGCCAGTGCAAACCAATACTTAGAGCGTGCTTTTCATTTTCATCTGCTGCTGTTCTTTGGCAGAGTTGTAAGAGTGCTTCATCCTTTTTCCAGTCCCTTTGTGTCATTGGGCTTCCTCCCCTACCTTAATCAACTCACCTTTAAACATTTCAGATTCAGCTTTGCACTCCGGGCAAATGTGGAATGACTTATTTTCTCGCAATTGGATTTCGCAAATTTCATCCGAGTACGTTCCGTACTTCTTCATTGTCTCGGCGTTCCAATACTTTGAATACGATTTAACCTTGCAGCGTGGGCATTCGTATTTAAGTTTCAACGTTGTTCCTCCCTTAGTGGGAGAGGAGGGTTACTCCTACTCCCTTAATGATCTGGTTCGGCCCCCGGCGTTCGCCTGGGTTTATGCTGTCGGACGATGGCCTTCGGCCTGATGCAAAACTTCTCGCACAATAAACTCATTCATTCTATCCAGTTCCGTTTTTTCAATGACAACAAGGTCAAACATATCAGCGGCGTGGAATTGGATAATTTCATTCGTGAATTCTCTGACCATTTCAGCAAATTCTTCAGGTCCGACATATGAACTCTCCCAATATTCGTATTCCGCCCAATCTGTCACATCTTCTGGTTTAATTGTGAACTGCTTGACCTTGCTAGTTTTAAGCTGTGGTAACCTCTGTTCGCAGCATGTGCAGTGCGATCTTTGTGTGACGTAGTTAACGGTTATTTCGCTCATTCTGCGCCCCCTGTAGCGTGATATATGCCGCCTCTGCCCTCTCTCGGGGGCAACTTGTTGTCTGTACCTGTGTCATGGCTGTGCACCGTCCTCTTCCTCAAGTTCATCCTCAAATTCAAGTTCAACAAGGCAAACACCGCATACATCGCTGTCATCCTTTTTGAGATAATTGCACCCGCACCGTTCGCATTTCTCGACTTCCTGTGTCATGGCTGTGTCTCCCCTTCCAGCACCTTATTGATCCGATTTACCGTGCCTATACCGTCCCATATGAGGGCATCGTCTCTTTCAGCGATTAATGCGGCGGTAAGCCGGGCTATGGTCTGTTGTGCCTCTGCTAAACACTCTTCCAGAAACTTAATAGTGTCATCTTTCACTTCTAGCACTACACGGGCAACATTCAGATCAGCCAAAGCCTCCATAAGTTCCATTTCTTCTTGCTCAAGGTACCCGCGTCTGGCTTGCCGATCTGTGAGGCGTTCCTTGATTTTTTCAGCCTTCAGGGAATCAATCATCGTCCGTGTCGTCCTCCTCGTTATACAAATTGTCCGGGTGCTGGCGGCCGTTGCGTATATCCTCTAACATGCAATGGATGGTTGCGTGCTCCGATAACATGCCGGCGCGCCCAGAGTATTTGAGCCGGTTCAGATCGCTCCCGCCCCCGCGCCGGGGCTGCGTACCGTGCCCCTCAATCCTCCGGAGCTTCCGGCGTAAGTACTGCCGCCTCTTATCCATCCCCTGCAACAGCAATTCGAGCGTTTCTTCTGCTGTTCTCAAACAGATAATCCTTCCCAGTTCCAGAAACTAAGTTGACCCTTGGCCGGGATTGGCTCCGGCAACATTCGGGCGTTATCAAGTTGCCAAGCATAGCGGCCGGACCCGTACCAGCCGAACGCCTTTTCCTTGTCACTGATTTCCAAACAGTTCGACACCTTGCCAATAGTTTCGTACTCAATAATAGGCTTGTGCCGAAGAAGCACACCGTCCGCCTCATCCCACTTCCAGCATTCCAGCAAATAGCTTAATGCCACCACTGCGCCAGTAGGGAGGTAGTCAGCGGTAAGTCCGTGTCGGTCCAGTGCTGCCTTAATCTCCGGCAGCTGGCAGGCATCCTTGTCAATCTTCTTCCCGGCATGGATAGCGATCTCGCCCCGGTGCTTGGTCGGCCAGCTGCGTGTTTCAAGCCGTTTCTCCCCGACCGCGATCAGTGTCGCATAGGGCTGTATGATGGTTATTGCCTTCATAAAAAACAACTCCTAATTTTTTTGTAGATAAGGGTTTAATTCACGCAAAAAATGCCAACCATTAGAAAAGGGGATACGTTAGGAGGTGTTTAAATGGATATACCTACTGGGCTGTTCGTTCTTGCTTTAATTACTGTTGTAATTTCTCTTATTGAAAAAATTAATAAGAAAGGTTAATAGAAATGCACTTATATATAAGCACCTTGTGTGCTTATTTTTTTGTATAGGGGGAGAGGGTGGTTAACCCTCAATCCCTTCGGTAAATTAAGATGCTAATGCACCTATCTCCCAGGCTAACTTCCGCACTTCCGGCCAGTAATGAGCGTCCGGTCCCTGCCCGTTGCTATCCTTGCAAAACCATTCTGTAATCGTTCGTTTGCCATGGACCACATATTCCCTGAGAGCTTTCACCCAGTAGCTTTCTGTCCCTGACATCGGTAGTTCACGTCCATACAAGCTCAGCTTAATCGGATTCTCATGCACGGTATGGCTTCCCCATGCTTTACTTTCGATTTCTACGAGCGACAACCGACCGTTAACCTTTAATTCAAATGCGAAGTATCTTGAAGTCCAATCGAATTTATAGAGCTTCGCCAGCATTTCATTAGCTTTTAATAGGCGACCTTCTTTGCCAGCACTTTTACATTCCTTGCCGATCTGCATTGTCACGCTTTCGTTGAATTTAATTCGCGCTGCTGGTTTGTGATGACCAGACTTCTTAATTAGCTTTCGTTTCCGGTTATCATCACTGTCTAAATCAAAAAACTCAAAACTCGCAATATTTCTGTATTTATGTTCATGCAGTATGACCCACCACATGTTGTTGATATTGTGGTAAACTGTGCCACGCTGCAGACACCCTTTATGATCTCTGAAATACTTGACTTCTCCGTTTCGGATGCGTTTGCCGTCCTTATCCTTGCTGTTATAGCTCGGCACTTCGTACTCCGGTAATTCTTTGCCTTCTTTGTAATGGCAAGAGCTTTTAATATGGTCCATCACCTTATCGAAAGCCTTGGCTATAACCGGCTTGGATTGATCCGTATACCCTTCTGCCTTGCACGTTTCTTTGATGTGTTTTAATTCAGTAAGAAATGACAACCGAAGCAAGTATGGCATGAGCTTTAATTTATCGAAGTCATAGAATCCGCCACTGCTATTGACGGTGTTTATTTCTTGGAAAAATTCAATTTTGAATCCGATACGGTATTTCTCAGCCTTAAACTTCAGGTCACCCTTCTGCCCCTCAAAGTGGTCTTTTGCCAAACAAGTGTAATCCCTTAAAATGCGTTGATCAGTCTGAATGAACCATCCTCGCAATTTCATCTTTTCAAATACAAGTTCCATAACTGTCCAGGCATGATCTGATTCATCCCTCAGATAAAAACTTGTTCCCTGAGAAGCGAGACTGTCTTCGAAATATTTATCATTATCTTTCATACTGTTCGTTCTCTCCTTATAGGGGCTATGCCCTAATTAACTTTTGTTCGTTGTTATATGAATTAATTAATTTATTACTGTGCAATCTGAGTGTACTTCTGTGCAATTCTATTTTTGTATTGGCCTATGGTGTTCGCTGATACTCCTACCGCTTTTCCGATCTCACGATGTAAGTAACCATCCATCATCATTCTTACAGTCTCTTGCTCCACCGGAGTCAGAGCACAAATGAACTGATTAACCGCAAACTCCGTATCATCTTCTTCATCTGCGATTGTTTCCGCCAATCCTAGCTCAGTTCCATCCTTGAATTTGATCATTCGATCTAACCTTGTGATTGATTTGGGTTGCAAGCCTGAATGAAATGGGATGTGAATTAATTGTGCCCTGGTCTCCAAGTACCTAAGGATAAAACCATTAATATATGGATAGGCAAACGTTGAAAACTTCTTAGCCGATGTTTTGCCGGGGTCGAATCTGTCATAAGCCATCAATAGTCCAATGGTTCCCTCGCTGACTAAATCGTCCGGATCAATGCCTTGGAATCTCAAGTGTCCGAATTTCTTCGCAACCTCATGAACCATCTTATAGTGATTCTGGTAGCACTCCTCTTTTGTACCGAGCTGAGGATGGCTATCCCTTATTCGTTTTGTTGGAAGCTTCTTCAAAGTTCTGTACCTCCTTAATCTTCGAACCGTTCACCGTAACTATAGACCGGCGCTGGCTCTGCCGCTCTTCCCAATGCATCAGCCATCATACTGGCGAATATCGCCATATCCTTATCCTCGAAAGACTGCAGTAAGCGTATTTCAGTTGCTTTGAGATTTCGTCCGGCTGCTGCTGAGAGCAAATCAACAACTGGTTTAATCTGGTTATGCCGTTCCTGTTTCTCGCGTTCTTTCTGTTGCTGGGCGTTTTGCTTGTGGTTGAATTCTTCCCAGTCTTTTTCGTCAAAGTAAAAATGATCTCCATATTTCTCACGGTATACTGAAATCCAATATTGAAGGAGTTCATCGGTCGTTTGGATCTTATCGTGGCAAGGCCAGCAAACTCTGAGGCCGTTTGTCTTGACTCCCCGGCCCTTCCGGCCTCTAGGCCAGACATGGTGTGTAGTATTTGATGCCGCAAGCTTACAGCACGGGCATATTTCACCTTGTTCAGCAATGAGCTCAGCAACTACTTCATCTGTAAAATCACACCGATCTTTCGAACTCTGTCCTGATTTGTGATGAGCAAGGAGATCCTTCTTCCATTCTGGAACTTCCTTCTTAGCCTTGGATTTACTTGACCCCAGACTGCTATAGGTCTTTTTCTCCTTAACTTCCTTGACCGGTTTCCAAAATGTCTGATGCTCTCCCATGCTCTTTTACACCTCCTATATTTCTATTTTAGGGCTATAACAATGTTGTTCCGCCGCGCTGTTACTACGGTTTCAATAAATTCCCTCCAAATAGCCAGCCTGTTCCAGCGTTTGATAATGCCGTTCGCGCTCAGCTGCGGTGAAATGAATTGGTAAGACGGTGTGAGCAGCATAAAATGCAATTGCTTCTCTGATTTCCTGCGGCTGATCGTCAAGTTCCGATAAATCAAGTTTCTTTTTAGTCAAAGCATTCACTCCCCTGCACCTAAGGAAAATTTTCCTCATGAATTTTATTCGTTATCGCATTTCGTATATTTGTCTGTAACTCAATAATATACGATATCGAATAATAGGTCAATGGATCTTGCGGAAAAATATTCGTTATCGTATACTCGCTATAAGAGGTGATATATTTGAAGAAAGTACGCCCTAAACTAAATGAGCTGCTAAAAGAACGTGATATGACTCAAATGCAACTGTCTGAAAAATCCGGCGTTCCTCAAGGATCACTGAGCCGGTTTGATAAGAACTCAAGACACGAGGCAAGTCATTTATTCTCTATATCAGAAGCTTTGGGAGTATCAATTGAAGATTTGTTTGATAAGGAGCAAGAGGAATAAATCCTCTATGCTCCTTTTTTTACTGATCAGTGAATAAGTGCAATTTCTTGTTTCAGTTCAGGTTGTACCCACACTAGATTCCAACTCATCTCAAAACTCACGCCATGCTCTGACATTACCATTGCCATGAGGATTACATTTGCCATCCCCTCTGCAGCATCCGGGGGAACGGCATTGCCCACATACTCTCTTGCCTTAGCATCGCTGCAACCGTCAATCTGAAACGGCCTACCGTCAAGCAAGTATTTCGGAAACCCTTGCAGACCGACCGCCAACTCATACGTTGTAAACGGCCTGTGCCAAGTCCCATCCACAGAAATGATCATCATTACACAACGCTCGTTATATTCCGGTATTCGCGGATCTGCAATAGCTGCATTACCGGAATGCACGTCTCCAGAACCTGTTACTGTAGTGCCCGTTTCATCCCACTTTTGTACACCATAAGATCCTGATCTCGGCTTGCATCCCAGTCTCGGATCATTAATCGATGCAGCGCCGCATTGAACGTCTGTCTGCCCAAGGACTGTATTTGCTGCTTCATCCCAGTCTTCCACTCGGAATGTTCCGGGATAGCGTTGACTCCTTGTATTCAGCCTCGGGTCTGCTACAGATGAAGCAGAATTCATTATCCTGGCTGCGCCTCTGACCGTCTTTGAGGTCTTATCCCAGTCCTGCACTCCATACCCATCCACTCTGTTGTAATCACCATCGTAGTGATCCCCAGGGGTACGAGGATCGGCAATAGCTAATGCTCCACTACCAAATCTTGTTCCTGTTACGCAAGGGGCTGGTTCATCGCATCGCACAATCCGATAAACTCCGGGATGCCTTCCCTCTCGATCGTTGAGCCTTGGATCACCTACAGATAGTGCTCCATTGTTGGGACGCGCTGCGCCGGTTACTGTCGGGCTCACCTCATCATATTTTGACACACGGTATATAGTTGGGTGCGTGCCGTTCTTGAAGCCCGTTCTTGGGTCGTTTACCGCCGACAGGCCGTTACTCCTACCAACACCCGCGCCGCCCGTTACTGTTCTCCCTGGCTTATCCCATTCATCAACTGCCCATGCTCCGGCACGGGGTTCGTGTTCGAGCCTGTACTTTTCAAACTCAATGCCTTCAAGATCTCGCCAATCACCACCAGCCGGGATAAAGGCTAACCGTTCCCATGTCTTCCGCTGAAGCATTGGGAGGCGATTCATTGGTCCTCCGTTTACTTCATCCCCAGGCATCGGCAGGTGTCCTATTACATCACCGATAGTTTTCAAAGGCTTAACCTCTGGCTTATACACAAAGGCCGGCATGCGCTTCTCATTTCTGGCTATAAGCAAGTACCGCTTGCGATGTTGCCCTAATCCGCCGATTTCTCCGCAGTCGTGAGTTTCATCATTGACCGCATATCCGTATTTGATGAGAGTGTCCTTGATCTTTTTGAGGATGTGCTTCCCTCTCGTCATAATGCGCGGAACATTTTCAAGTAAGAACAGCGCAGGAAGTTCGCCGCCGTAATCCCGGCAGGCCCGCAAGGAGAGATCGATTCCTCGAATTGTTAAGAGATTCAGCGCCTGATACTTTTTGCTGCTGGCTGACTTCTCCGGGAGCAAACCACTGAACCCTTTACAAGGTGGTGAAGTGAAAATAACATCCGGAACTTCTTCGCCAAAAGCTTTCCAGATATCCCAAGCTTCCGCCTCATGCCAAACTGTTGGAGGCTCATCTACTCCGTGGAAATCAAGATATTGCTGTCGATTGAACAAATCCATTTGAACAGCCCTGCCTCCTGTAATCTGTTCGTAATTTCGGCAAACTATGGGATCGGAATCGATGCTGCATAGGCTGCGGAAGTGAGCGACTTTGTTCATGTACTCAGCTCTGGCCCCCTTGAACCCGAGCGCTCCCCCACCGATACCTCCGAATAAGTACGCTGCTGTATATTCTGTCTTCACTTGATCACCTCGGGTTTCGGTGTGGTCAATACATTCTCGTTAAGCACCAGCTGCAGTTGATTCGGATCATTATCAGCAGCCTTCAACTGCTCCATTTTCCATACTATCCGGGACAATTCACTCTTATCGTGCTCGTCCAGATATCTTTCAACATCTTGATTTAAGAGCATTATGGATTCTTGATTAGGCATACCCTTCATGTTTACTCTTCCTTTCTCATGGTTATCACACATGCTTATCTCCGATCAGAACCGATAGCGTTGCAACATCTTTCGTCTCATGAACCCTATAGGGAAGTAATATGAGATTTCGATCAGCAAAGTAGATCGGCGTCATAGGACCGTTAGTTGACACTGGTTCCGTATCATTGGTCATTTTCATATACTGTTCATTTACATAAGCGAAATGATCAGGGAACTGAATGACTCTAGCTTGAAGTTTATTTCCGAGATCCTTGATAAACGGGGCGACTTCGCCCTGTTCATTCTGTTTTTCTGGGATATAAATCTTCTCGAAGCTAATAGGCTTTTGTTTTTCGGTATCCTGGATCTGTCCGGCAAAGCAAGTTAATGTTTCTCCCTTCTCAGGTATTTTTAAAAAGATAGAGAAAAGCGCTATTAAGACTTCGGATGGTACTTCTTCTACTCTCAACAAGAAGTGTCGGTTCGTAATGAAATGTTGTTTCTCTTCCCGTGACCAGATCAAACTTCCACTCTTACCGGATGCTTTTATCTGTTTTGAAATTTCTTTCAAGTTTAGTCCGTTATTCATTCCTATACCTCCGTCCGGTAAGGTAATACAATACGATAATTACGTTCATCATCTGTTCCTCTAAACACGATGGGAGACAACTTTCCTGTAAAAGTAATTGATATTTCATTTGTATTAATAGACTTCACTGCTTCCAAGACATATTTGCAGTTGAATGCAGTTGCGAAGGATTCTCCTTGAATTTCCAGAATGTCGATAAGTCGATTGGCTTTACCAACGCCCGACACATTTGCTTTAAGTTCAAGCATTTTCCCTACTGCCATTCTCACCATCTTGGTTTTGTCCACTTCCGCGATAATCCAAACAGCCTCTAATGCATCTAAAAGCTGTTCTCTCTCCACCTTAACCTCAGATAGAATATTGTTAGGAATCAATCTATCCACATCTGGGTAAGCTCCCTCTAACACTCGTGAATAAAAAACAAATTTCGAAGTGTTCACGATTAATTTGGAATCAACAAGACGGATTGAAATGCGTTCTTTGGGTTCGATTATTTTCGTTAGTTCTTTCATAGTTTTTGCTCCAACTACAACCTGCATGTCCTGCAAGTTTTCTATGGTTCGAACAGATGATGAAAGCTTATGCCGATTCGTTCCGGTTACAGTGATTGTGTCTTCGTGAAATTTAAATCTCAGGCCCATTAGGATAGGGGTGGCCTCTTCAGTGGAAGCAGCATACTCTGTTTCTTCCACCAACCGGATGAGGGTTTCTCCTTCAATTTCAACAGTAGGTCCAGGTTGTTCGTTGATAAACTCCGGATATTCCTCGAAATCTAAGCTAGGAAGATCATAATCTCCACTTTTGCTTGTTATCTTGGTCTGCAGACGTTCCGATTCAATATCAATGACGCCTTTCATCTTTTTCACAATTTCAGCTATTCTCTTTCCGGGCATCGTGATCGTACCTGGTTCAATGAGTTGATAATCATCATCCGCAATTTTCGTTTGGAGGAATTGCACCCCATCACCACCTGTAATGAAAAGACCTTCCGGTGTCGCTTGGATTAACACTTCCGACAAAATAGGAACGATATTTTTGGATGATATAAATTTCGTAGCCTGTTCTATCGGATTAGCTAAAATATGTTTATCAATTGATATTTTCATGTCTATCCTCCTGTGTTATGAGAATTGTCTCTACGGCGATTACGTCCGCCAACATGCAGCACTTCAACAAAAGGTTCGATCCGTTCAAATATACGCTCAACCTTCTTTTCGTTTTGACGCGGGTCCATAACCTTAGCAACATCCTTGACGTTTAATAAATGCTGCTTTAATTCCTTCATGGTTAAATTGGATGTGTAGATTGTAACTAATCTTTCCATGCGACGCTGGAGGATTGGTCCGAGTATTTCGTCCCTTGTCCAAATGGTTAAGGCTTCCGCGCCGATATCATCCAAGATGAGCACAGTCACGTTCTGTAATGCCTCTAGCTTTGACAGAACAGTTTCCGTCTTAGAACTAATCGCGTCCTTTGCCTCGGCCATAAAGTCCGGTACATAGACCATAGCAACGTCTATTCCTTGGGAGGCTAACTCCTGTGCAACTGCGCCAGCGATTAGGCTTTTACCCACACCCATTTGACCGTATAAATAAAGTCCCTTTTTGCTCTTCCCTACTTCGAAGTTCTCGCATAAGTCCATGGCTTTTATGATTGCAGCAGATCTATGCGAGTCAAGATCAATGCTCTCAAAAGTCGCATTCACGACATGCTCAGGGATAAAGTGACTCTTAATCTTTTCCATCACCCTTCGCCGTTTCTCATGAGAGAGAAGCAAAGGACATTTTTGGAGCCTATAGATTAATCCCTTGTCGTCATCTGGATTTTCCTCCACAACGCTGCAGTGACCTTTGTGATCGTTCTGGCAACCAACTAATTCTTTGCAGCCCCTGCAATTATCGAAACTAGCAAGATGCCTTGACAATGATCCATAATTTGTTGGGTGCGTTAATTTGTCTACTCGGTCAGGAAATGTTTCCTTAATCCTTTTCGTTTCAGGGTGTTCTTCCAAGCGTTTTATAACTGCCACCTTTCGCTCGGCAAATCCCTTAGGTATAAGTTTTTTCAGTTCATCCCCTAAATTTTCCAATCACACCACAGCCTCGCGCTTGGCTTTCAACCGCTCAAGCTTTTTTTGATATTCTTCTTGATCGTAATCCGGTTCAGCCAAAGTTCCGGACTCTGTAACTGTCTTAATATTCTGTTCGTCTGTTTTTTCTACTTGCCCGGACAATAGGTTATAAATGCGTCCTTCGCAGTATTTGAGGCTTTTGATCTCGTCTCGTTTATGCTTAGGATTAAACTTGTCAAAAGAAAGATTAATGCCGTCAACGGCAACAGAGATCGGCACTCCGTCTGCGATGAGTTGTTCTAAAAACGACTCGTCATTAGCCGTAAGATCAAATCCCTTGGCTCTGCGCTTAAGGTAAAGGTCAGCGACTTGTTTGCGATAATCTAGTTCAGCAGCTTTCCGGTTGGAGTCGGCATCCCCGGCAGGAACGGTATCCTGGCTATCTGGCTTGATTTCGTTTTGAGATCCTTGATTCATAATTGAGTCCTCCTTTAAACAACAACTATTACTACTGTCTTTAATATTGTTTTTAATAATGTCTTTAGGGAAACGTTTCGCCTTACAGCCGCAAGGGTTTGAGGCAACTTGGACTTCTTGTTTTGAGAAGCCGCCACTTCTTGTTTTAAGAAGTAGAAACTTCTTGTTTTGAGAAGTATACAGCAGTTTTCCGGTACTCCGTTCTCTCTTCGGCTTCTCGTTTTGAGAATTAGTAGCCCTTCTTTCGACCAGATTTACACTTATCAATTCCTTGAACCTTTCTTCACTCCATCCCTTAACCGGAGTGATCTGCCATTGTTCATAGTCTTTATTTACAGAAAACACGTTCGTATTTTTCGTCCAAGTTATTACCTTGCTACTGGACAGATGCTCTAACTCTTTTCGGATATTTTGATAACCTACTCCGCACATTTCAAAATCCTTGAGCATGGGAATTATAGCCGTCTTTTTTCGACAGCCGTATGATAAGCGCCAGATAAAGAGAATGATATCCTTCTGGCGCTTTGAAAAGTCACGGCGAATAATCTCATTCCATATTTCATTGGCTAATTTGACATATCCGTCCTCTGGTTGCGGGTTCGCCAATCACCTCACCTCTCCTGCCGAACCGGTTGACCGCGTAAAAAGGCTGTGATACGATAACCTTGAAAATTAATTAAAGCTTTTTAAATGGCCGCGTCCCTCAACGTGGTCATTTTTGTGTTCACTGCTTTGCTCCGCAGAAAGTCCTCTATTTCGGTTATTTCCCATTCTATCAAGCCTACTGCCGCCTCCGTGAGCGATTCGCTGGACCTGAATATAAGTAATGCATTCAACCTGCGGCGTGCCTCTATGCGTGCCATGAGTCGTTCAAGGCTCATATATAGTCCTCAGGGCAGAACTTACTGACAAAATCAATAGCATCGTCAAAATCGATCCGGCGAATGTGGCTATATTTTGCAACGCTGAATTGATCCTTCAATTTGCTCCAGATCTGTCGGCGATACTTTCCGACCATTTCTTTGAACTTCAGATCAGAATCGTTGTACCGGTGCTTTGTGAGTTCGTTTGACTTTATTCGCACAGCATCCTGCATCCGATCACATTCAGCGTCAATGAGCGTGACGCTGTCGCGAACCTCCTGAACCATGATCTGGCATTCTTCAAACTTTTCACTTACATCCAGTTTCATTTCCTGGATATTCTCATGCATTTGCTTCATTTCTTCAAACATCATCCGTACCGCAGCGCCTTGCGCTTCAGATTGCTTCAACTGGTTTTCCAGCATAGCCAATGTATTACCTTGATTAATTAATGACATCTGCCTCTACCACCCTTCTGCCGTTTACAGCCGGCCGCATTTGATCGATAAATGTTTGTAGCATATCCAGGCTTTCGTTAAAGCGTTTCTTTTCACTACTTGAAGCCGAAGCTACGGACCCAAGGTTAAGAGTGGTTACAGCTGCCTTCTGGAGAAACTGCTTTACATGGATGCTTAACTGAACTGTGTTTGAATCAGCCTCATATCGCAATTTCTTTAATTGAGCCGCGCGCTGCTGATCGTCTAGATCTTCCGGCTGCTGGAGTTTCAAAGTCTCCAGTTCCTCTTGAATTTTTTTATAACCAGCATTAAGATCCCGAACTTTCTGAGACTCTGCTTCAATATCCTTTTTCCACTTAGCGTCATGCGCTTTAAGCGCCGCCTGAGCTTCTTTTTCCTTCTGGGCAATAAATACCTCATTCTCTTCTTGCTGTCGCTCTATGGCGGCGTTAACCGCCTCTTCGAGTTGATCAGCAGGTATAGAGTCCTTGTATTGCTTTCTAAGGTTCTCTTTCTCCTTCTCTGCGGCCTCAGCCCGAGCATTTGCTTCCGCAGCAGCCTTTTCAGCTGCTTCCATACGTTCTTTAGTTTGGGTAAAAGCTTTATGAGTGCTAATAATTCCGGCATCAAGCTCTTGGATGATTTCAGCCGTAGCATGTTCAGCAATGAATTTTGCCTTATCGTAATTACGGCCACTGCCAAATCCGGCTTGTTCAGCGACAATATCCCTGACTTGGCCTTTTTCTCCCTCAGGCAAATTTTCCTTATCGGGTGCAGTCATTCGTTCCTTGGCCTTGATCCGTTCTAACTCTTCAATCTTTTTCCCGTAAGCGATTCGCTCCGAAAAAGTAAAATCCCGACGATGCTCATTCTCGCTGATTTCCAGTTGTAAATGATGGGCATAATCACGCACATCCATTACGTTCACTGCCACCTCTTGTCTCCCCAGGTGCTGATGCGCTCTCAACCGCCGTTCTCCGGCAATTAATTGATAATCTGATGTTACGACAATGGGATTGATTAAACCGTTCTCTGCAATGTCCTGGGCCAGTTCTTCGATGCCTGAAAAGTCTTGCCGGATACGATCCGTTACTTTGATCTTGCTGATATCAATGAGCAAGCTAATTCCCCTTTCCTAAAGTACTGGTAAGCAATAACTCTCCAAGCGGTTAAGTGTCACTCTTTGAGGCTTAGCCTCACGATGCTGAAGCATTGTCTTTAGCTCCAGCGTTTTCGCCCGAGCAAGACCGGCCTCTCGCAACGTGACTTTATCTCCAGAAATTAATGCAGCTGCTGTTACTCTGGATAGAGCCTCATAAGCAATCTGTAAATCTTGTTTCAAGTTGATTCTCCTTTCAGGTATAAAACTTTATGGTGTGGTTATTATGGTTGATAGTTTCGTTCCTCCTCTTCTCTTTTCCAACGATCCAATGTAACGGTGCTGAATAAATATCTTGGATTTTTACTACCTTCTGCACCATGAGTCCGATGCGGTATCCTTCTGTTTTGACAAAGTCTCCGCAAAGTGTATTCCGACATTTGAAGGTATTCACAAGCTTGAGTGAAGGTTAGTGTCTTGTCAGTAGCAGCAGACAAACGTTCTAGGATCCTTTTCTCTGCTTCTGCAACTTGGAATTGAACCATTTCGGCAATTGCCTTTTCAATAAGAGACATCTAAAGCCTCCTTTTCGCTTACCTCAAAACTTGTATTTCCGTCATTTTTTAGCGTGTTGAGATCCAATCCTACGCATACAGCCAGTTTTAAGATTGCATCTAAACTAGGAGAGTATCTTCCGTTTTCAATGTCAGAAATATAGTTGCGGGATAAATTTGTTATTGTTGAGACTTCAATTTGCTTAAGTTTCTTTTCCTTGCGCAGTTTTTTTATGGTAGCACCTAGCGCTTTTTTATCCAGCATACAATTCACCTCCCGGTGGAATAATTGTATAGTATTCACGACATTTATTGAAACTCTAAATAAGCTCATTTTAGGCCATTTTTAATAGATGATAACGTAAAAGCTTTAAATATCATCACATATCACATAATAACTTGTATTTCCGTCATTAAAGTTATTGTATTTCCGACAATATGAATATATAATGTTAGTAATTGGTCGGTATAACCGACATAGAGAACGGTGAAAAGGAGTTATCCTGATGTCTATTGGTCAAAATATTAAAACAAATAGGAAGAAAGCTAAATTAACGCAAAAGGACCTTGCCGAGAAAGCAAAAATGTCCCGTTCTTATCTGGCAGACTTAGAAGCAGATAGATATAATCCTAGCGTTGATACTCTTAAATCCATCGCAGAAGCCCTGAACATCCAATCTCATGTTTTGATGGGAGAATCAAGCGAATTATCTGGTACGCCAGAATGGGCCTCCTCAAAAGACAAGCGAGACTTTAAAACATTGCTTGAAGAAGACGCTCCGGTTATGTTTGACGGCGTGCCAATTAGTGAAGAGGACAGAGAAAAAATTAAACGCGTAATGGAAGCAATGTTTTGGGATGCTAAGAAGAAGAACAAAGAAACATATGGACGCAAAAAGAAAAAAACTGATGAGTAGGGATGCTCATGGACCACACAATTGTAAAATTGCTAAAAAAATTCAAAACCAATGATCCCTTTGAAATTGCGAAGCAGCTTAATATTGACATTTGGTTTGAAGATTTAGGTAGTGGCACACGAGGCTTTTATTATAGAAAATTAAGACGAAGGTTTATAGTAATACATAACGGTCTTGATGATGAATGGCAGAGATTTATTTGTGCCCATGAATTAGGTCACGACAGACTGCACCCTGGGATCTCCGCCTTCTGGCTAGATGATCAGTCACTATATAATGCTGGCAAGTATGAACGGCAAGCTAATCGGTTTGCCGTGAAACTTCTCACTGCATGCGACACTCTTAAAACAAATGAAACCATAAGGGATTTTCTACTACGCAATCAAATTCCCGAAGAAATGGATCGATATTTTATTTAACCTTCTGCGCTTCCCAGCTGAAAGGCTGTTTAAATACGCCCAAATTAGAACATACGATCTTACAGGAGGAAATGTTATGGCAAAAGGAAGTATAGAAAAGAGAGGAGAACGTAGTTGGAGGCTTGTTGTTGAAGTAGGGGACTCAGGTAACCGAGATAAAGAATATAAAACTATACAAGTGGACGATCCCGCTCTTCTTCGAACAACAAAAAGACTTCAAGATTACCTTGATAGTCAACTTCATGAATTCAAAAGAGAAGTTGAGTCTGGTGAATACATCAAACCGCAAAAAATGAAATTAGATAAATTTTATGAAAGTGAATGGAAAACTAAATATGCCTCAAACACTGACAACCTCTCTCCTCTCTCATACAAGACCTACAAAACTTACTATGAGTGTCATATCAAAGATAAATTAGGTGATAAAGAGTTAGGTGCTATAAAGACAATTCATTTGGTCACTTTCATGGTCGATCTCAGTAAGCCCGAAGCTCGGAAAGATGGTAAAGAAGGTCCTCTTGCGCCTGGAACAATTGAATACATTTACCGTGTACTTAAGAACATTCTTGAACGCGCAACAGAATGGAAATTAATTAAAACAAATCCGATTGTCGGAGTGAAGAAACCTAAAGTTAAACATGGCAAAAGCCAATTTTATGAAGAAGATGAAGCGCAAGAGGTTATAGATGCTCTATACCATGAATCTCGAAAATGGAGACTTTTTATTTTTGGTGCTCTACTTGCCGGTTGCCGTCGTGGTGAGCTTGTGGGAATTGAATGGAGTAGCGTGGATTTTAATAACTGCACCTTTAGTATAGTTAATAGTATCTCGTTAACTGAAGATGGCAAAGCTGTAGAAAAAGATCCGAAAAATGATAGCTCAAAGGATATTATTGCAGTGCCCGCTTGGTACATTGAAGAATTAAAGATCCATCGTAGAGAATGGTTGAAGAATATGTGGGAAATGAAAGAAAAGGGTCTCTGGAAAGGTGGAGATCGTCAGTATGTTTTTCACGGTGGATACGGAAAACCTTATTATCATTCATATCCTTATCGTTGGTGGACCAGATTTGTTGCGCGTAGAAAATTAAAAAAGATCAGCTTCCATGATCTGCGTCATAGTTGTGCTACTTTGTTAATTGAATCTGGAGCAACGACAAAGGCAGTTCAAGGCCAACTACGACATGCTCGGGAGCAAACTACTTCCGATATTTATGCTCACATTACTAAAAAACTTAGTCGAGAGACTGCTGACAGATTCAATAAGTTTGCTCCGAAAAACCCTCAAGTAAGTTCCACGACAAACCATTCCTCTAACTAGATTTCTGGGGACGAGTTGGGGACGGATTGGGGACGAGCTTCACTTATATATCCAAATTTGCACTCGTTTCTATTCGTCAATCACTTCGTATTACTCAGAAAATTCAAGGTTTTTAGGTATTCGCGAAGATGTAAACACCCTTATAGTTTACTTTGACAGGGTAGGGGTCATGGGTTCGAACCCCATCCGTCCTATATGCAGAAAGCCTTATTATATAAGGCTTTTTTGCTTTTTATGGACAGAAAATAGACATGCCAAAGAAGCCGTTGACCCCTTGTGGTCACGGATTGGTCACGAGCGTATAAATCTGCACAAATAAAATAAGCGACCTCCCATAATTTCCGGAAGATCGCTTATTTATCATCTCTCAAATTGTTTTTACTGTTCACCGATTGTTGCTCATCATAATTATTCCTCATTTGTATGTTCTCCTTAAGATCAGAGTGTGAAATCGAAGCATCTTTAATTTTGATTTACAGCCTCCGCCAGTCCGTAACCAGTGAGCATTAGCTTATCGAAGTTTTGAGCAGCGTTCCTTTGCATGTTTGGCAGCAGATGGCTGTATGTGTCCAGTGTGATACGTATATTGGCGTGTCCAAGCCTCTCGGACACGATCTTCACATTTTCACCCGATGCAAGCATCAATGATGCATGTGTATGACGAAGACTGTGAAAGGATATGCGTCTTATCTTTGCCTTCTTAATCAGATCGTAGAACGCACGATTCAAATTGCGGGAGTTTAGTGGTGTTCCCACAGCCGTGCAGACAACAAGATCGTGATCGTTATAGACTTCTCCAGCGTGTAATCGCTCTTTGAGCATCCGTCTACGCTGCTTTTGCAGTGCCTCAATGGTTTTTTCTGAAAGAGCGATATTGCGATTGCTTGCTTTTGTTTTAGTTGTTGAAACCAATTCCGTGCTGTTATGCCGCAAAGTCTGGACTACACGAAGCGTCTTATTACCAAAATCAATATCTTTCCACCGCAATCCCAAAATCTCACCTTGACGCATACCCGTCCAAGCCGCTATAAAGAAGGCGATATGGTAGCGACTCTCACGTGCTGACCTTAGAAAAACATTCAACTCATTCATATCCCAAATTTGTATTTCTTTCTTATCTGCTCTTGGACGATCCACCAAAGCAGCAGGATTCTTTGAAATCAATCCCCAACGCTCTGCCCTTTTAAGAGAATCGTTTATGAGGGTATGAATCTTTTGAATGTTTTCACTGCCCAGCTTGCTTTCCTTCATCATTACTGTATATGTCTGCTGAATGAGTGATGGAGTTAACTTCGCAAGCTCTGCATGCCCTAGAGCGGGGATAATGTGATTTTCTACGAGCCATGAATAGGTCTGCAAGGTTGATGCTCTTACTTTAGTCTGTTTATCCTCCAGCCATTGTTTTAGATAGTCCTTATATAGCATTTTCGAGGGCTCCACATAGGCTCCCGAATGAACTTGATTGAGCAATTCGTTTAACGCTTTTTCTGCTTCCTTTTTGGTCTTGAAGCCGCGTTTCTTCTTCTGATTGCGGTCTCCGTTTGGTTTCTTTCCAACATCGGCAACATAAAACCATTTATTAGTCTTATCATCCTTTTTCACTGAACCTTCCATAATAGCTCATCCTCTCAAGTTTTTTGAAAACACAAATAACGGTGAGCCGCGACAGCCCACCGCTGATTAATCGCTCAAGGCGATCACCCCCTTTCAGTTTTGATACTTATACTCACGATGAAATCAACTTGCAGGTTGATTCAGCCAGTTCAAAAACACCGCTTCAGATACGAGAATGCGTTGTCCAACTCGAACGACATGAAACTGGCCGGAATGCATTAGCTCATAGGCTTGTCTCCTGCCAATCCCCATCATCCGTTGAATATCGGCTACAGACAAGACGACAGATGTGTTTTCTTTATTGGTTACTTCCATGCTTAATCATCCTCTCTATTTTCACTTTTGTTTCGGGCAGCAAGGTATTGTACAAGATGCTCTACGCTGCTGCTGATCAACATATAGTCCTCTTTCGTCAAATCACCTGCATAACGATACAAATTACTCCTGATAGGATCAAAACACAAATGTTGAAACTCAATGCCCTGTTCTACACCAAGATAGGCCATAGTGCCTCTTTTTTTCACCTCCACGTACAATTGATCTACTGACATATCTCTATCAAGAGACTGCATGATGAAGGCTATTTCATCGTCAGTAAGTCCAAGTGCCTTGGTAAGTTTGTTGACAATCGCAAAAGATGGATTGTTGCTGTTTCCTCGTTCCAGTTTGCTAATATAGCTCGCAGGAACTTCAGAAATTCTAGCCAGTTCATTTACCCCGATGTTGTTCATATCTCTAAAGTATTTGATGATTTCACCGATTTCCACTTTCATCATCCTCCTCATTGGTCGTTTCCCGTGTGAAACAGTATACTTTTCCAAATTCCGATAGTCAATAGATAATAGTCGGCTTAAAACGTAGATAAGCGCTAATCACAGTAGATATTTGTGGTTTTTTACGTACTTAATGAGTGTTTTAAGCCGTTTTAGCCTATTTAATTTATTTACAGCGACTCATCCACATACTATACTGTTTCCTACAGATCACATGTAATGCAATCATACAATATCAGCTTCATACAATAACGCTGTAACAAATTTGTCACGATCACAATATTATTAAGACAAGATAAGCGGTAAAAAGATAAAGTACTTCCCTGTGAGCGAGACCGATTTTTGCTCCTGAGAATTGCTTAAACTCCTTGCTACATTACGTCTGGTGGCCTCTCAAGGCCTCACCAGATGCAATATAAGCTACTATAGAAAGAAGGCAGACATTATGATGCACACCATGGAAATTGTGTTCCCAATAACAGATGAAGAGCTTTTCAGGGATGTTGAAGAGCGGCTGAATCTGGACGTATCCAGAGGTGTTTATAAAAACACTTATTATAGCCCAAATGGTTTTCGAGAAATCCGATTGATTCATTACACACTGCATACAGGATTAACGTACAGAGCTATTGAGATTCTATTGAATCCCAAGCTACTGCTGAACCCCGAACTACTCATCCAGTCCACTACAGTGACGGAGATACCCTTAATTACTGAACCTTTTGATAGAGAACTTCGCACTATCTTTGGCAACCTGTCGGGAGTTTTACCAACATTCAATCATTGGAATTGCAAACGAATTGACTACTGTGTTGATGTATCGACAGAGAACGTCAGTGAGTATATTCAGCTTTTTCATCACAGCAGGACGCCCAACCGTCACTATACACTCCATAATGAATACGATAGCAGTGCATACTCCACATCCAGATCACTCATCTTGAACTTTTACGACAAAGAAAATGAAACGGAAAGTCGGCTGGAGAATGAGCATACAACAATACGAATAGAACATCTTGAAGAGGCAAGGAATATTTTGCGAATTGAGGTACAGTGCCGTAGCAGTAAGATTAACTACATAAGAAGGAGAGCGGGATTTCCCAACAAGCACATAGAGCATTTCTTAAGTGAACAGCTTGCTGAATCCATCCTCCTGACTTACTTTGACCGCTCAATTGGTCTTGGTGACTTCTACAGCCTTTCGTATGCAAGAAGACGTGTGCGACAGTTGGTGCGGCAGAAAAGAACACAGGATAATCTAATCGGTATGCTTCGGCTTGTTAAGGATGCAGGGAGTGTTAATTCGGCCAAAGAGCAGTTTATGCTCACAGCCAGCAAAGAGGTATTCAATCGGAGAGTTAAAGCTTTGAGAAAGCTCGGTATAAACCCAGTCACGATACCTTCAGGTTGGGCGATGAATCAATTACCGAATCCAAGACAGAGCTTGCTTGACTATTTCCACCCTCTATAAGCCACTGAGACGTTCGTAGAAGCGTTATAAACAGCAAGAAGACTAATCTATCAAATTGAATTGCTACGCTCCGTACAAACATTTCTGTTCAATACAAAAGCCCTCAACTTAAAAAATCAGTCAAGGGCTTTTCCTAGATATCAGACCATATCTAAGCGAAGGTGAGTAAAATGAACAGCGAATATCCGCTCAAGATTGACATTTATTCTTTAAGAGTATCGTTCATATATTGAACAAACAATTTGTCTGAGAACAGAACAACCTTATTGTCCTTCGTCAGCATATAGAAACTTTTGGCATCCACGCTTACATACGCAGTAGTTACATAATAATAGGGGTTACTGGCTCCAACGAAAAAGACTTCAAACGCATAATGTTTTTTGCCATTGATTATCTTTGTATCATATCCATCCTCGATATTCGGCTCCCGTGTAAGCAATGGGCGAACCTTGGCATCCAGTGCCTTGAGCCCTTCGGCCTTAGAGAGACTCTCAAACGCTGCGTCAAGAGTAACGGAATAAATCTCACCAGTGTACTTGTCTACATAGTTGAAGAAATCATACTCATATTCGGATGTGCTACCTTGAAATGTATAGAATCTGAGTAGGTCAGTCCCTTTACTTTTGATGGTTACGCCATTGCCCAGCAAGGATTTTACTTTCTTCAACGCTTCAGACTCAGTAAGGGCAATTTCACTAGCAGCATGCTTGGGTTCGATAGCAACGACTTTCCATACTTCTTTCCAGGCAGTATCAACATTCAGCCCTTTACTCAGGAGTTGCAGGGGTACCATGGTCGTATTGTTGATGGTCTGCGGCGGCACATCAAGTGCAAGCTTTTTCCCGTTTACATAAGCTGTCTTTTGACCCAATGTAAAAGTAACCTCATTGGTCCCATACTTGATTTTGATAGGCTTCTTAGCGGATTGGAACTGCAAAGTGGCTTTCAATGCGACACTGACCGGATTGATCGCTACCATGACTCGCCCATTTTTCATTGTAGCAAGCTTGTCCTGCTTAAGATAATCGCCGTTTACCATAACCTTTATGGTTTGTGTAGAATCGGCATGCACATGACCACCTGTACCGATTGAGGCCAGAATCAAACATAATACTAACATCATTTGAATTGCTCTTTTATTCATTCTTCGACACCTCCAAGTATAATAGGAACAGCTACGGCATTAGATTCTGCTCATGATCGGAACAATAACTTCACTTTTTCTGGAGCCAAAGTAATCCACGAGTCCATCGTAGAATTTGTCTGATATCCCTACGGCCTCCTGAAGAGTCCAGATTTTTTGGATGAATTCAGCTTTACCGATTTCCTTGATCAAGTAATTCATTAAATGAATGACAAATCCATTGCTCGCTTCCGCAATTTTCTCCATGTGTTTAAACTTGATCTCAAAATACGGAATGATTAAAAGAGCTGCCCCAACACCGCCAAAGGAATCCGCGTTAAAGCCATTAAGCGTGCTTCGGATTTGATTCTTTTGATCTGTATGTAGCCGAAAGCTTCCGATACACGTACAGATCCTATCTCCAATCCGTTTGACCAGTTTGGCATCGCCATCTTCAGACATGTGAGAAAAAATAATCTTATCCGTCTCATTCTCAACCAACGACCCTAGTTTACTTATCTGCATGTTTGACTCCCTTTCAGTGGTTCATCTTCCTGATTATATCTGCGACCATATCTGATAGTTCGATACTCTGCCGCAAGGACAACTGCATCTGTGAGGACAGTTCAGTGACAACATGTGCAAAGAGTAAAGATTCTTGCGAATCACCAAAACGCCTGATATGCTGCACTATATCATCCAATAAACTGTCATTATCTCCTAACGATGCAAGATAGAAGAGTGCCCCTGCACCTAATGTGCCGTTAGAGCAGCCAAGGCATTGAAGCGTAAAAAAGACAGCTCTGCTGACTTCGAGATACACCTCATGGGGAAACATGTTGTACAATTGCTTAATTTTATCCATTACCAGCAAGTTGAGAGACTCCTTCAACAGGTCGATTAATCGCTTTGATACAGTTCGATCAGTCTATCAATTTGTGCGTATGCCTCCGTTATCAACATGTCAGGAAACTGATGCTTCAGCAGCATAACCTGAATCACCGATGCCACCGTTTTAATAAGATGCTTCTGTCGCTGCAAACTTGAGGTCGATACCTCGAATTCCATTCTGGATGATGGATAGCTTGCTCCATGCTGGGAAGTGATAAACGTTTTAACGCATACCGCTTTCTCTGGAACGTTATTAAACTCTTTCTGACAAATGCAACAGTGGACCATATGTTTCCGTGTTCCTGACGTAGTGTGCCTATGGCGATTGGACGGTGTAAAATAGTCTGCCGTTGCCCATACAGCATAATGAGGGCATGGAGATTCAGGCGGAACCTCCTTGAAGCATTTGACGCATTGTGCTCTATAGGGAGTATTAGGCTGATAATCAAAAACATCTCCTTCAAAAATAGGAAATCCACATTTACGACAATATCCGTCGAACCGAGAAACCATAAGCATGGTCAGGACACCTCTCTGTTATGAACGAATCCATTATCCTAGAAGCGATGCAGCCTTGTTCATGCATAACCTGTTGTATTCCTCTTGAGTATCCGGTGCTATTGTTACATGCCCGTATTTTTTTGAGCCAAACTGCCCAAAGTATGGATCAATAGAGCAGCGGTAATTTTCTACAATCGCTTTTTCCTCTACGGAAGCTGCCAGAGGATCGCAGATGGCATGACCCATATGCCGTAGATTATCAATGTCCATGGTGCCCATTAAATTAATACATTTTTTGTAGCAATTGATTGAGTTCTGATATTGACCGAGTATGTAATAGATCTTCCCAAGGTTCTTGTAAGGCTCCGGTTCACTTTTGATCCAGTACACAACTACCAAATAACATTTCAAAGATTCCTCATATTTTCCGTTACGCTTATGTTGCAGTCCTTGCTGCATTAAGTTGACCGCCGTTTGAACATCCATCTTCATACCTCCAGCTATTATTCAAAAACTGGTTTTCCGTCTTTAAACATTCCTTTGTGGCACAATCTCCCATCACTGAAATAGGATGTTCCGTGTCCGTTAAAGTCGCCGTCCTTAAGTTCACCTTCATACATCAGGATTCCATTTGTTTCCCAATATACTTTTCCTGTTCCATGATAGATTCCATCTTTAAACTCACCGATATATCTAACGCGACCACTTGGATAATATTCAGTTCCTAAACCATTTTTCATCGACATATTGATTCCCTCCCTCCAAGTTACTCGTTCATAGGCTGTAACCCCATAAGCATACGAAATGTGCCAATATACGTCAATGCTTATGGTTGTAATATATTAATTCTTGAAGTCCGTTACTGTTTCCTTCACTTTCCACTACATTTTGGGAGGAAGGGAATGGTAGCATGGATGATAAAATAGATTACAAGCTCATTGGAAATTGCGTACGCGAAGAGCGACTAAAATACAACCTGACTCAGGAAAAGCTTGCAGAGAGCGTAGGGATATCGGCTTCATACATGGGGCTGCTTGAACGTGGAGAGCGTATTCTCTCTGTCGAGACGCTAGTACGGTTGTCCATTGCTCTTAATGTTTCTACTGACACCTTGCTTAAAGCAACGCTGGACAGTGTAGAACGAGATGTCTTTGCCCTTCAATTCGCATTACTAACAAATGGATTGGATGATCCACAGAAACAAATGGTCTTAGATGTAGTCAAGGCCATGTTGCCACACTTTGAACAGGGGCAGCACAACAACGAATAAGAATGAACATCAAAGCCCTTTATACGGAGGGGTCGCCATGATAGGCTGATGCCTTGGCGATGCTGGTTCATGGCATCGCCTTATCGCCTTGTATCATGGCGACAGAGGCTCCGTGTCAAGGGCGGCTCGAACGTAACAATGAAGGAGCTACATTAGGCCATGTTCTTTCATTGAGCAGTAGTTTTCATTAGCGATAATTAGATGATCCAAAAGCTGCACTCCCATAATCTCTCCTGCGGTCACCAGACGTTCGGTAAGAGCGATATCCTCCCGCGAAGGTGTTGGGTCACCTGAAGGGTGGTTATGAACGGCTATGATCGCAGCAGAGCTTCTTTTAACAGCAGCTTTATAGACCTCGCGTGGATGCACAATAGCTGAGTCAAGTGATCCAATAGCAATCGTCTCTTTACCGATCACTCTGTTCTTTATATTCAGAAAGAGCAGTACAAAATGCTCTCGTTGCAAGTAAGCGAGCTCTGGCATCATGAGGTCTACTGCGTCTTTAGGAGAGCGTATGGTGTATACCTGTTGGGCAGGTGCATTCAAGATACGTGCCAGTTGCAGAGCAGATATGATCTGACGAGCCTTAGACTTGCCAACCCCTTTAATGGTTAGCAGTTCGTGTTCATCTACATCTAATAGTTCAGGCAAAGTCGTATAGCGGCTGAATAATTGCTTCATTACATATCCCTCTGATTTTTCGCAGAGTGTATCAGCCAGTAGGGCTTTCAGGTTGTTCATTTGATATGATTGCATGTCAATTGACCTCCATATGGTTGAAATGCAAACAGAAGAGACCGTAGTGGCCTCTCCTGCTTGTGGGCGAACTATATTTTTGGTAAGCTGATGATAAGTTGAATTACTTGGTGTGCTCCTTTTGCGGGCCACCTTTTTTTGTTTGATTGATCTTCATTTGATTCAGGACAGATTGAACGAGCACTCGCATGTACTTACGGCCTTCAGGAGAATCAAGGTAAGGTGGATTCTGTATCCGGTTCGTTTCCGATGAAGGATAACGCATGGAAGTTCTCCTTTCACATTTAAGATGGATCACACTTTATTAAGCTTTTGAAGATGTCTCTGCAACTGCGGAGCGAAATACTTCTCAAAGTAACGCCGCATGTAGTAAGCAGCATGCTCATCATCCAGTTTCCAGCACCTGATAAAGTACGTGTACAGCACAGTGCCAGCCATGCGAATGTGACCGTTCATGACTAGCTGTCGCACAAGTATAGTTATGTCATCAGGTAATCCTCGCCTTTCGACCATTGTTATCACCTCCTTTTGTAGAAAGCACTCTCGCCAGTTTTGGCGAATGTGTTTTGGTGATTCATGATTAGTCATAGAGACACCACAGAAAGTATGCTGTCTGATAAACTAAGATTCTTATCCACTGATCACCTCCTTTCGTGATGCTCGTTCCCCAGATTTGGGGAATGTGCAGGTGATTGTTTATGATTTCATATATTCTGATAATACTGGTCTCTTGTTCTTTGTTATCACCACCTTTCAAACTATTTCAGGTCTACCCTTTTCCCAAAAAATGGGGAAAACTCATAAAGATAAAGATTAGAAGAGCTGCTCATCAATTTTGGGGATCAGCCTAGATACCCGTCTTCGGTTAATTCCTATTCAAAGGGGCCTACATCATTAAGTGCATAGACACAGATCACAAATGACACCCCCCGGGCAACAATTCTCAATAGTTCCTTCTTTATAATTATCCTGGAGGGGTCAGAAAATTTTTCGCATTTTCGTTTCTGTAATAGACATTTTCAACAGGTAAACTTAGAAAAAACAGCACAAAAATAGCCGTTTCTCCAAAACGGAAAAACGGCTGGTTTAATGCGAAATATTTTATTTTTTTATTTGGAATCCCATAATAGCAAGCATTAGCAGAGACACATCTACAATCAAATGAACATTCCTGTGTACTACGGCCTATTAAGCGGTAATATACTCTGCAGCAGGCTTCAAGCCCACCGCCTTCGAAGAGCTGCTATAAATGAAACAAGGACATGGATGAGCCCTCCAAAGTCCTTGTTTTTTAATATAATCTGCTGAAAGAATAAGGATGTTAAAACTTTATAGACCTGATTTCATCCTCACTTAGACCAGTTGCTTTGGCGACAGCCGCATGATCCATTCCCATAGCCAACAAATTCTGGGCAACTTCTCTTTTTCCTTTGTTTACACCTTCTGCAATACCCGCAGATTTCGCCCCTTCAATCATTGATGCCTCATCATGCAAATACTTCTGTCTGGCCTCATACAGTCGTCTGGCATCCGAATCCTGACTCAAATATTGCAGGGTATCCATAGCCTTCTCCAATCCCGGTTCATTCATCTTCAGCACCTCCCAGTGTGATGTATCGGCACCTTTTAAGAACAACAGCCAATTGATCAATCCACCTTCAGATGGAACACTACGTTCATCTAGCTTCGGTAATTCTAAGAAATGAACCTCGATGTCGTCAATCAAAGACACCCCTGTCAGGTCTTCACGCAAATGGAATACATTATGGTACTGGTCGTTCTTCAGGAACGAATAATTCAAAATGTTGATCATCACACATTTCTTCAACTCTGGATACTTGTCGCCTTCACTGAGTTGACTCGCATATCGTTTGCTCCAATAAAAAAGCGTTCTTTTCTCTATGTCGTACTTATTAAATAACTGCATCTCTATATCAATCAGTTTACCTTCAGAGGTCTTGGCATAAACATCAAAAATGGATTGTTTGTCAAGCGGATCGTCTTTGTCCGTATAAGGATTCATCAGAATGATCTCGGTCAGCGGCGGCTCGCCAGCTTCCGTGAAAATGCGGTTAAGAAACGCCAACAGCACATCCTTATTGTTCTCGCTGCCAAATATCCGTTTGAATACGAAATCTACACGTGGGTCCAGCAAATCCATCGGCATCAGCTCCATTCATTATCTATTATAGCATTTCCCGCAGGTTTTGAACCCAATAAAGATCCGTAGAACTCTCAGATTGAATCAGGTTGTCGTTTTGAAGAATTGCCGCAAAAGCATCTTTAGAGAAGCAGTTTAAAGGATTGAAGTGCGGTATTGATGGCTATACGCCGAAGGGGTATGCTTTTGTTGTGAATGTTCAATTTTATACATTTTCTTTTAAATCGTAAAACAATATAATATAAATGGAGGAATTTCCCTTTATACCGTAGAAGACTTTAATAAAACATAGTTCATATGGAGGAGTTTACATGAGTTATAAATACACTGATAAACAAATAAAGTCAATTAGTGACCTTCTTAAGCACCTGAAGCCAAATATTGGGGCTTATGATGGTCCTATATGGTACCGTGGGCAATCCGATAAGACCTGGAAACTAGAGCCATCATATGCTCGAGTATCAAATCGTGTATCCGAGAGTAACTTAATTAAGAAGTTTAAGCAAAGTGCAACTATGCTTCTTAATCCATTGCCTGCTAATGAGTTCAACTGGTTATTCATTATGCAACATCATGGTGTGCCTACACGACTGCTTGATTGGTCAGAGAGTCCTTTAACTGCTCTTTATTTTTGTGCAAGTGGAGAAGCAGATAAAGATGGGGCCTTGTGGGTACTCCTTCCGGTAGAATTAAATAAGCATAGTAACATTGAACCAACTTACACTTATGATATTCCTTCCTTTGAAGATGTATTATTGAAAAACTATAGCCCGGAATCAATTGCAGGAGAGACGACAAGTAAATTGTACCCTTTAGCAGCGATTGCACCGAGAAATAGTACTCGTATGCAATCTCAACTCGGTGCTTTTACAATAGACCATCGTAATGATTCAACTATTGAGAATATCGGTGATAAAAAGCACGTTTGGCGTTATATTGTACCTAGTTCTTGTAAACAATCTATACTGGAGGAGTTATCATTACTAGGAATCTCGAAATTCCAACTGTTCCCTGAGATGCAAAGCATAGGGGAAATACTAAGGAGTGTGTAAAAATGAAAAGTACTATTAAAACTTATCCACTTAATAACAGTACTATATTAAGAATAAATTCAGAATATGATGCAATTGAAAAAGACCCGAATTATCAACGAAGAGGCGACATTTGGACAGTAGAAAAACGTCAACTGCTTATCGATTCAATACTAAATGATTATGATCTACCCAAGTTGTATTTCCATGTCATACCAGACAATTCCAACAAAAAAAATATTTACACTCACTCAATCATTGATGGAAGACAAAGATTAGAAACAGTATGGAAATTTATTAAAGGCGAGTTTGCATTATCTGAAGATTTCGTTTATTTTCGTGACGATAGCATCAAAGCGGCAAACCTTACTTACGCAGATTTAGGGATCAATTATCCAAAATTAAAAATTGTTTTTGATTCATTTGTTTTACCAATAATATGTGTGGAAACTGATGACATAGAGCTAATAGAAGACATGTTTTCACGTTTAAATGAAGCCGTCCCCCTTAACGCAGCGGAAAGACGTAATTCCATCGGAGGACCGATGGCTAAAATAATTCGTGAAATTGCCTCACATGACTTTTTCAAGAATAATGTTAGATTTCCAGATAAGCGATTTCAACATCGTGAAGTTGCGTGTAGACTCCTTTTCATTGAATACTCACTCAAACACCAAAAAAGAATAGTTGATACAAAAAAAGTATATCTTGATAATTTTGTTAAAATTTTCAAAAAATAACAAACACTTAAAGCCAAGAGATATCGGGTCAGTGGTCTTGAGTATCCTAGATTCAATGGAAAATGTATTCAACACGAATGACGAATTGTTACGATCTCAAGCATCTATTCCTATTTACTATTTGTTATTTAGAGGGCAAAAAGAAAAAATTAATGATTTAAACCTTGTTGGTCGCAAATTCTTCCTGGATTTTAAAAATGCAATTGAGGAAAACAGAAAGGCCGCATCAGAAAATATATCGGACGCTGACTTTGACTTGTTGGAATATGACCGCTTAAGTCAGCAAGGCACCAATGATGCACTGTCCATTAAGGAACGCTATAGAATAATTGAAGATTATTTCAATAAATATTTACGAATAAAAAACTATTAAACCAAGACAATCTATCTTAATGCGATGCGGTCACACACTGGTCACGAACTCGAAATAATAAGCGGAAACGACAGGTCACAACCCAATATAAAAAAGCCGAAAACCCTTGATAAACAAGGACTTCCGGCTATGTCGGGATACAGCGGTTTACAGGCCTGTCAATCTTGACAGGGTAGGGGTCATGGGTTCGAACCCCATCCGTCCTATACTGCATCACCTGACAAAACCCTTATTTTATAAGGGTTTTGTCTTTTTTTTGATTGTAGCATCCCTTCAACTTTATGAGATTGGGGACGTTTTTTCCATCAAAAACGGCTACCCTCTTGCCTTGATCAGCTCAAGCAGCTGTAATTTTGCCAATGACTGTCCCTTTCTTCACAACTCCCTGACCTTTTTTCAAAAGGATGCCACCGGGAAGTTTCGCTTGATTGTCAGTGGACAACAAAACTTCCGTAAACATCTGTGTGAATTCCGTTCCAGGACCTGGGAAACCGCCATAGGGATATCAGTCCATGTTTAGTTCACCTCCTTGATCTGATCACCGCGACCAACTCTTTTTAATGAAACAAGCGCTGCTTCTCTTACTGCTTCCTGCAGTTGTTCAGGTGTCTTCTGCCCGCCGTTTGCTTGTGCAGTGGGAGGCGGTGGACACCATACCCCGGCTTACACTGTATCCTGGATAGTTTGGTATGGGTTTTGTCTCCACTAGGAAGCCTACATTTAAATGTGTATTTGATAGTTCTCTGCCAATCCTTTACAATCGAGTTGTGAGGGCTTGCCCAATCTTTCGCTTCGACCTCTCCCCTACACTAAAAATTGGGAGAGGTATTTTATTTAAGAGGTGCATTTATGAACGGAAATAAAGTTATCCTTATTCTTCTTGCCATCTCAATACTGGGTGTAATCCTTTTCTTCGGAATAACTTATATATTATTATGGTATATCATTAGTAATTAATAGCTAACACTAACCGGCCTCCCTGCGCTGAGATTATTTGGTCGCGTGTCGATGGCCTTCGGCCTGACCAACAACTTCTCCTGAAATAAACTCCTTCACCCAGTTCAGTTCACTTTTCTCTAAAATGACTCGGTCTTGCATATCCGCAGCATGGAAACTAATAATTCTATTGGTAAACTCTTGCCATTTCAGCAAGTTCATCGGGACATCTGATTACGATACAATTAGAATCTACATTGTCCGAAACCATTCCCTCCGTTGAATTATTATTTTTACGTATTTGTGTCATATCGCTTAGTACCTATCTTAAATGGGCTCTCGCCTAGCTCTTTAATTAGGCATTTGCATAGCATGAGGTATAACCATTTGGGAGGTAACAAAGTGCTGAATAATCAAATGTATCCAATGCATCAACAGATGCCGCAAGCCATCATGGTCTATCCTATTGATCCCTATGTCGTTGAAACCTTAATGTCTGTAAAAGGTAAGCAGGTGGTACTTGAAACCACTCGCGGCGGGATTAGCGGCTGTTTGATGGATGTAAAGCCAGACCACGTTGTATTGGATACCAGAGGCAGAAAATTCTTTGTACGCATCTGTGAGATCGTTTGGATCATGCCAGAGTAAATGGCAGTTCATGAGAGAGTTGCGAAAGCAGCTCTTTTTTTATGCCTTTTCCACCTGAGCCCCGAGAAGTTTTCTTGCTGCAGCCCAAAAGCTTACTGCCGGTGTCTTCTCGTCCGCCTGGGTTGATCCGGTGGTGCAGAGAGGATGAACTATTCGCAACATGTCTGTTCCCTCCCTGGGGCTATCCCCCTCGAAACTAAAATCTCTGATCGGCGTACAAATGTTAAATAATTGAAAAGGGTGCTGCGTGTTGAAATATAATAGAAGATTGCTCTCTGCGCTTTTTATAGGCATCAGTTTTGGTATTGCATTCTCCATTGTTTTTGACAACATCGCCATTGGTGGCGGGTTAGGACTTATATTTGGAGTCTCCATGTATGAGGCAGAGAAGCCAAAGCCCCCTAAAGATAAGTGAGTTTCCGCTCATGCCTAAATTTGATAAAGGAGTTGGTGAAGATGGTGGGCTTCACTATTCTTTTCATAGCACTTTCACTGATCAATATTTTCTTTCCGTCAACTAGAAAAGGCAATAGCTCCTGCCTCCTTCATTGCGAAAATCCACCTATTATCGTATTGTTTATTCAAAGGAGTGATTGTTGTGCGTATAGCTTTTTGGATTGTATTTGCCTTTGTTGGTATTTTGATCTTTGGGATCGTTGGCGGCTTAATTGGCCGTAAGAAACGGAAGTAATCAATAGGGGGTATAACAGCCCCTATTAATCTATATAATGATTGCCACCATGCGGATGAATTGATTCGAGCAATTGCATAACATAACAGCCAGCTCCATTCCCGTACTCGCCTCGCCGCCCCCGCGAAGTTATCAACAATGATCTGTGATCATCTCCTCTATTAAACGTCTCTGTGTAGCCGCATGAGTGCAGAAACGGTCATTCTTCATGCCCTTTAAGTTCCATCCACACTGAGGGCGTAACCACCTCCCAGGACATAGAAAAAGGCCACCCTTTTAAAAGCAGTGACCTTTAAATTTCTGATATTATATCATTTCATATAAATCAAAACGCGCATATTGCCAGCCGCGGGAGCGTGTTCTTTAAAGGTGGCTCCGCACAGGTCTGATGTACTTAAAATGCCGTTCCGGATTAAAATAAAAGTAAATCATCCTACCGGCGGAAGTATCAAATGAGTAACCCGTGCCTGCAAAATCAAAAGTTGCCATTACCCGTTCAATCTTTTCCTCCACACTACGATTCTCCTGCTCATAATCGAATGGCCCATGTTCAAATACAATATATTTATCTTCCGGAACATCAGCCATAAGCATTTGTGGTGGTACTTCGCCTTTATAATCCAAAGGAAGCCGTGCACCATAACACTCTGTACGCGGGATACCCCAATCACAGAGTCTGCCGTCCGGGTCATTCATATACGCCATAATCTGACCGCTGCCCCCATTAGGTTCACTCCCGCCATCGTCATCCAATTTGCCCTTGATACTATCGAGTAAGCCGCAGACGGTTTCGTAATCCTGTCCCTGGATAAGATTTTGCTTTTGCCAAAAATCCCAGTACCCATTACTCTCATAGTTTTTAATGTGCAAAAATTTGTGAGCGGGAATGGTTACAAAATAAATTTTCACATCATCTGTAGATTTCATCATCCCAATCTCTCCCAATCCAAAAAAGTAGCGGTCAAACGGGTTTAATTTTGTACGAAGAACGACTGGCTTAGGATTTTTCCGGAAATTACTTGGGGTTACAGCATAGGTTCCCTTAAAGGCTCTGGTAAACGCTTCATGTGATGAAAAGCCATAATTAAAGGCAATATCTAAAAGGCTTTTTTCACTATCCCGAACTTCTTTAAGCGCAAAGGCTAATTTTCTATGCCGCAGATAATCCCTAAATTGCATACCCGATATTTCCTTGAATTTTCTCGTAGTATGAAATTCGGAATAACCCAGCCTGCGGGAAAGATTGCGTAGTGTCAAGGCTTCATCATTATAATTTTTAATACATATGTCTATTTCATCAACGATGATTTGAATTTGTTTCTGCCACTCGTACATTCGTCATTTCACCCCGTTTCAATCACCCTACATTTATTTTAAAGATAATGGAAGATCCTTACTTGATTTTACTTGCTGTTATTTCATTTCTCTCTTTTTAAGTTAAATGTATATAATCATCAGGAACTACGTCCAATATATACTTGCGGATTTACAATATATTAACGTATACCGATGAAATGGAGTGATGATAAATGGCGACAATTATTAGTTATGGTTCAGAGGCAAAAATCCCGTTAGACCCGTTCAATTCTGCTGTAACGGTTGCGGGGATTCCTGGAGCAGGCGCGGCTCTAGCCACAGCGCAAGTAAATATTAGTCCTGCTAATCCTGCCTCTTTCTCCAGTAGAGTCGAGTTAAAAGGCAGCTTTAGTCTTACTGCACTTGCTAATAGTCAATTTTTAGTTATCATCCGGCGTGCCGGGGTCGATATTTATAGTTCCTTTTATCGTTTCACTACAATTACTGATATCCAATTAAATGTTCTGTGGGTTGATGGTCCTTATCTTGGAGTCCACAACTATGAATTGATCATCCAAAATGATAGCATCTTGCCTATAAATCTTTTTGGGCCTATAGCATTCACAGCAACCGCTATTGGAGGAGAAGGCGTAATTTAAAAAATAGAAAAAAGCCCTGCGGACCATTACTGGCGGCAGGGCTTTTAACCCTGCTCCCGGACTGCACGCCAGCTCACTTCCATTTCTCCGCAACATTGTCCTCGCCTTCATAGTAGTCCACCCGCTCTTCCGCCATATAGATTTCCTCGTACGGCAGAATGTTGATCTTTCCGGAATCCGGATATTCACAAATATCGATCCCCAGGTTCGTACGTAAATCCAAGTACCTGCAAGGCTCTGCGGTATGATTAAATAATTGATGCGCCCCTTCCGGCCCCGTTTCAAAAAACACCGTATCACCTTCCTGCACTTCCTGAAACCCTGCTGGCGTTCTGAGCGTAGCCCGGCCTGATAGAATTACAAATACCTCTTCAACACTTCTATGGAAATGATATGGATACGAATACTTCCCTGGATCAAGCGACCTGATTTCAAAAAGCAATTGCTTCGCCCCTGCCATCTCCGCCAGCTTCCTGCTTGTATGCCAGGCGAACTCAGGAACCGGGGATTGTCTTTGTTCAAACGAAACGTTCTTGTCATTAAAAATAGTAGCCATCTGAACCTCTCCTCATTATCGGATATTATCAACATAACCTGCTGGTATAATTCCACTATTACAAAAATCATAAAATCCGGATCTCTTGCTATTATTGGTCAGGTATAACCCACACGCTGTTATAAGAGTCACCACAAATACCATTAACATGATAATTGCTATCCTTGTACCCTCCTAGTCGAAAATGATATTGTTATACCAATCGCCGCCCGGGAAATAGGCACTAGTAAGAAAGCTTTCTACGCTGCCCTGGAAGAGATACATAAAGCAGACTGGGCTACAATTATTTTTTTTAAACGGGGCGGTTTACTAAATCGCATAAAGTTGGCCGTTGTTACCGGCAGCAGGCTAACTCAATCCGGCCGTTACTTCATCACAGACTTCGAGCGTAAAGTTGCCAGTGAGGATAGCCATCACAATATATATATCAAAAAGAAGAGGTGTATCTGAATGACGGGTAGTGAAATGAATCCTAAAGTGGATTTTTTCTTTAATAAAGCAAGCCAATGGAAGGAAGAATACGGGAAACTCCGGGCGATCCTGCTTGGATGTCAGCTGACAGAGGAATTGAAGTGGGGGGTTCCTTGTTATACGTTTCAAGGCGGGAATATCGCTCTAATCCACGGATTCAAAGAATATTGTGCGATTATGTTCGTCAAAGGCTCCTTGTTGCCTGATCCCCAGGGCATTCTGATTCAGCAAACCAAGAATGTGCAGGCCGGGCGCCAGATCCGGTTCAATACGGTTCAAGAAATATCCGATAGGGAAGCTACTATTAAAGACTATATCTATAATGCCATAGAGGTTGAAACCGCTGGTCTGGAAGTGGATTATAAGAAGGATACGGAGTATGAGATTCCTGAAGAGTTTCAAACAAAGCTCGATGAGAATCCGGATTTGCAAGCAGCCTTTGAAGCCTTAACCCCCGGACGAAAAAGACAATATATCACTTATTTCACAGACCCCAAACAATCCAAAACCCGTACAGCACGGGTTGAGAAATATACGCCGCATATTTTGAACGGCAAGGGATTGAGTGATTAGGGGCTCCCTTTAACTTCACCGAATAAAAAAAATGAGCTACCACTCCGGTAGCTCGACAAATTTAATATTCGTTTCGGACGTTTTAACATTTTTGAGAACTTCTTTGTAACCCTTTTCTGAAAGAAAACACTTTTGTTCGACCCCTTTGTGGTCTTCCCCGAAATAAGCGATATGAAATGTCTTATCCATCTGGATAATATTGGTGACTTGTATTAACGTGTTTCTATCCGCAAGAACGAAATTATATCCTGAACTGGCTAGGGTGTTAAGCCAATATTTCAGCGTACCTACTGTATAAAAGGTTTGATCGTACGTATGGACGATTATCCTATAGATAGTTCGTTCAAATTCCATATAAGTTATTTTTGCAATATCGAGTGAGAATACACCAGTGTTTCCCTCTGTGTCTCTTGTGACAGATATACTACTCAAAGGGATCAGCTCCAATATTAATTGAGTAACTCTTCAGGGACTTCCGGTTGATTTACATATAATACGCTAGCGGTAACCAAAACTAGAAGAGCGGCCATTGCGGACAAACCAGAAGCAAGTTTGTAAACAGCTTTACGTTGCAGTGATTTCATCGTAAGGTTTTCACCTCCTTTCTAGCGACTATCAGACTAATGGATTGTGCCATAAAACTGGCAGCAATAGCTGGTGAAGCTATAAATATATTAGCTGTCACAAGTAGTGCAGCTACAATTCTCAACTTGGGCCATTGCGTTCTTGGAATCCGGGTCTGACGTTCGATTCCAATCGGGGCCAGCCATAGAACCACTATAAGACTGATACCGTTCATAAGCAGAATAAATGAGGGGCTAACTTCAATAAAGGACAAAAGCGTAAACAACGTTGTCGTAAACAAGACGCATGCTGTTCCGGATTTGAGATGTGCTCCTCCAGATACTTGACGTAATAATGCAAAGGAGATCAGTATCTGGATGGCTTCTCCTGTCCTACCGGTCAGAAGGGATACAGCCAACGTGAGACCCATAATAAATACCACATTAAGGACTACCTCAATAGCAAACTTTAAAACGGCATAGGACGCCGGGTGCTCCGGAACAATATTTTTTATCCCGGTAGCGAGCTTCGCGGACATGATATCAAGCATCTTCCTTCTCCTTTCTGGTTGAATAATATAGAAGGAATACAGACATGATCACAAAGATCACAGCATTTAACAGGATATCATTGTAGTAGAGCAGTACTGATATGCCTATCACAAAACCTAGTATCAATACAGACAGAAGAATATCTTCTAATTTCAGTCTTAGTTTATCCAGATCAAAAGTGAATCCTTTCCCTTTGCGGTAAGCATAACTGAAGATAAAGAACACAACGGCAGAAGTCAGGAGTTGCAGAAAATATCCATTCCCTACGCTAGCATAAATATCAGATATGGAGCCAAATACTAGAAGGACTATGATCGTTTGAATCACAGCAAAAATAACGTAACCTGATATTGTAGCAATGATTGATAGAATTAGAGGCATCCTGACCACAGCGGAGAAGAACAGGATGAAAATCAATATTAGAATGAGCGGCGAGATATTCGCCATCCCGAGCTCATTTCTTAACAAATAGCTTTGAAGATTATTTAGTAAAATAACGAATAATACTTGCCATAAGTACCATTTCCATTTAAATCTAAAGAGCGACATAATGAGATAATATAGAGCAAGAGTTTCTATTGTTGAGAAAAACATAAAGCCAACAGGTTCCCATGACAAACCATAACACCGCCTGACTGATTTTCGTTCATTGAATTAATTATATAACTGCTCACGCCACAGCGTATACTACTTATTTACATTATTCGACACTTTCTCCCCCATTCTGCGTATTTTTTTCAACAATTAGCTGTTAACCAAGTCTATTGCACAAAATTTCATTCGTACTCTATGGCTCTCCCCTGTTTCTCTCCGCCTTTGTCCAGCACAAAACTCTCTCCCCTGCATTCTATATAAAGAACCTTAATAGAAAGGGGTAGATTAGCATGGCGACTCGTCAGCCGGATTTGGTGTTGATCAATTGGAGCCGGAACCCGTTAGTGCCCGGATCTGCACGCAGAATTACCACCAGCCGGGTTATCGGAAATGCCGAACCCTGCTTGCCCAGCTTAAGAACCAATGGATTGCTTAGCACGGCCTTAGCCTGTCTGCAGGACAACGACATCGGTTTCAGAATCGTATTCCGCAAAAAAACCTCAAGCATCAGCGGATATTTGTTACTCCAGCGTAATTGATAGGATTTCAGGGGTCTGGCTAATTGCCAGGCTCTTTTATTTTGCAGCTTCTCTTAGGGGATAAGGGTAACAAGTGAAGGGAATTCAGACTTATTGCTGCCATTCTCTGGTCCACGCGGGATTAATATCGGGGGATTGTATGGTAAAATACACTAATACAAACAGAACATCCGCCGGTCTCTCCTGACCATACACCAACGGATGTTCATCACTAAACAGGATTGTTAATTTATAATTCCGCCCATGTTACATTTAGCTCTACAGTACCTTCCTGGGAAGCCAAAGAACCGCCGATGATCGACCAGCTCTGCTTATTGTCTTTGGTGGTACCCTGGATAATCAGGTTCTTGTCATCAAGGGTTTGTGCAGAATCGCTTCCGAGTCTTGAAGAGAAATAATCCTGATAGAGCTTCGATACTGTATCCATGCTTTGTGTTGTGGTGAAGATCAGAAGAGCTGTCTTTTTGCCTTCGTTCTCTTCAGAATGGGATAGCTTGATTTGAACATCCTCCGGCAGCGGGAAATCCTCCGGCAGATTCTCCGGCAGCTCTTGGGAAACGGCAGAAGCATCCGGCTGAGCCGTAACTCCATTGTTCCCGGCGGACGGTGCAGAGGTCTGCATAGAATCAGTTGCAGGCACATCCGGCTGATTACTGCAGGCATTCACTGCTAACATGGATAACATCATCGATAAGGTCAAGATTAGTTTTTTGGTATACACATCTTCACTCCTTAAGCGTTCTAGGCCTAACATTGCCAGTAAGATATGCAGGCTTACCGGATAATACCCTTTATGCTATTCCGCCAATCAGCTGCTTGATTTTAATTACATCTATTCAAGGAGACATGGATATGGATAAGAAAAAAGACTCCTCCCAAGGCATCGCCCTGGGCTTATGTTTTGGTATAGTGTTTTGGATGGCTTTTGATAATTTACCTTTGGGCATAGCCTTGGGTATTGCCTTTGGAGTTGTTTTCTCTAGACCCGGCAAATCTAAGAATGATCCAAAAGATCCTCCGGCTGAGTGAACCGGAATGATATATTCACGGCAAAGGAGTCATTAACACATGTTCCAATCTAATAACGGTAAGATGCTTACCAGGTACGGCTTGATTGTATTAGCTCTTACGATTTCGTTGGTGACAGCTGTCCTGTCGAAAGATGAACCGGACAATAACCTTGAAACACTGGACACAATTGTTCTTACATATCCTTCTCAAGCAGAAGTTCTATCGGTGACCGACGGAGATACTTTCAAAGTTAAGTTCGAAGATGGTACGGTGGACAAAATCCGGCTCCTGCTCATTGATACTCCTGAAACCAAGCGCGACAATACACCGGTTCAGCCCTTTGGCCCTGAGGCCAGTGAATACTTAACGGAGCTTCTGAACGGGCAAACGGTTAGGGTCGAAATGGATGTGTCTGAACGTGATCAATACGGCCGGATTCTGGCTTATGTCTATCTCGGTGATGAGATGGTGAATGAAATGCTGATTGCAGAGGGTCTGGCCAGGGTTGCCGTGTATCCGCCGGATGTGAAATATGTGGATCAGCTCAGAGCCACTGAGAAACAGGCTAAGTCTGCGAGGCTGGGGATTTGGAGCATAGAGAATTATGTGACCGACCGGGGATACGACACTTCTGTCACAGCTACCCACGCCAACAAAAAATAGACCCGAGAGACAAAAGTCTCCCGGGTTCTTCTATAGTTATTTATAATAGGAAGTAGTCAATGGAACGAACATGGATGAGCCGTCTTGTACGTCTCCGGTTACATAGATAGAGCTTACTCCGGCAATGTCCACCTCTACGGTTACGAGCCCTTCTTCAGGGGTAATGTTCAGCTTCTTAAGCACCGTATCCGTATCGCTGTCTTGCACGGTAAAGTCTTTAATATCAGTGCCGATCGCCGCGACCTGAATATACAGCTTCTGATATTTCTTGTTCGGGTAGAGCATGAACGAGCTGCCGCGAGTGCCGCTGCCATTATCGAAATGGACATCTTTATAGTCCTTATCTTTATAGACGGTTTTGTCAGGATCTTTGGTATGGTACGACGAGTCAAAACCGGCTGCAATCGAGACTCCTTCCGTCTGCTCGCCTAATGAAATGGTATTGGAGGCGGCATCGAATTTAACGGTAACTCCGAGCAGATCCGACACAGAACGGACTGGCAGATACGTAGTATCCTTATAAGAAATCGGAGCGATCACTGCACCGCTGCTATTCTTCAGCTGCACAGGCTGGCCATCTACCTTGAATTTAATTCCCGGGTTCAGAAAAGCTTTGATCTCCTGCAGATTGGCTCCGGCGTATACCCCCGTCCCCATTCCTCCAAGTACAGCAAAAACAGTCAGCGCAGCGGTTAATTTCTTTTTCACCCGATCAAACTCCTCTCCATGTATTTCAAATTTAAAACTTACATACTGGGAGTATAATAAATCTTACCATAATATGCAAATGGCTGAGAATCCGCTGAAATACAAAAAAACACCCCGCCTTCAGGCAGGGCATCCATACTTCCAATTCCAATTGGCTATGTATCATTTAGAACTCATCTTTTTTGTGAACGGATTCGTAATGGTTGCGGATTTCCAGATTCTTGGCATGATTGTACAGATCCAATGCAACAATTCCTCTGCGCGCGAGCTTCACTACCAGAACGAATAAATAAATACCGAGCCCCAGACATGCCAGCCAGACTAAAAAGAAAAATATACTAAAACTGCCGGCAAGCAATGACCCAAAACCTGTTGCCATCATTTCTCACAGCCCCTCTCCTCGTATAGAGTTCAGAATCTTTAAGTAAATCATAATTGCTTTGGAACAAATTGTATATACACTCAAAAAAAACCGCCGGACCGGAGTTCAGCGGGTTTGTTCTATTCATTTCTTTTATCCGATGGAGGTTCCTGAGAATGTCACGGGTCCCGTAACACTGGCTGCATTGAGCAGGACATTCAAGCTGTTATTGGCGACACCCAAGCTGTATGCATGATAGCCAGCGGGTACACTTCTATCCATATAAGCAATAGTAATAGGCTGAATGGCTAAAAGCGCAAGGCCGCTGGAGCCCATATTGAAGATGGGCTGCCCGTCCCGGTACAATGTGAAGACTACATTGGGTACGCCGAGCGTAGTTTGAAATCCGATGGAGGCACTCAGTAATACAACCCCCGAAGTTACAGTAGCAAGGCCAAACTCGGCCAAGATCAAATTGCCCGCAGGTGAAAGAATTGGAATAGATACGGTCTGACTGCCCGTTGTCGCAGTACTGGCCCCTGTGTCGATAATCGTTGCCATGGTGATTCCTCCTCTCTAATCTTCTACTCATAGAATATGCTAGAGGAGTTTATGAGGTTGGACAAATCAGATTAAATTTCAAACTGTGCACGCATGATCAGCGGCCGTTATCTTTGGGCGGTACCTGATATTGTCCGGTCCAAGGATCATACTGCGGACGTTCCCCGGCAATCTCCAGCTCGATTCGCTGCATGGAGTAGACAAGTTCACCAAAGCCAATAAAAAACATACCGGCTATGCAGGAAACGGCGAGGAAGATAGCAACACCAAGCACACCGCCCAAATGGAATCCCACTGGAATACAAGCAATTACCCCCAGCACGATGATCGCCACGCCAAAATACTTCAGGTAAGCCCCTTTCATCAGTTGCCCTCCTTGTGATTACACAGTATTAAATAAGGATAGCATATTTCTTGTGGAACTATTTGTAAATGAGTCATGTGACAAAGCTGCCGGGGGAGATGGGGTGATTTAAAGTTTAATTAACATTGAATAATCTCTTATAACCCTAAAAAGATTGCTACTCCGCAATGGAGTAGCAATCTTTTCTTTTGACGGATTATCGCCTGTTCTTATATTAGTTGCTTAAATTATAAAAGGTCACTTTCACCTGAATAGGAACCGTAGTATCCGTTGCATTCAGATAGAGCAGCGCATTTCCGGCACTGCCGTCCCAATAGCTGAAATACAGATCCTGTACAGCACTGGCACCGCTCATTGTACCCATTTGGATTTGGCCGCGGTTGCTCATGTTGAAATAATAAGGTCCCGTCACTTTACCCGTATCCGATTGCTTCTCTACAACGGCTTTAATCGTTTTGGCGGAGGCTGTACAGAGCAAATATGTGGTTTGTCCCGGCTGCAGAGTAAGAGTTACTGGCGAATTAAATCCCGGCGCCAGAGAAAGGGCATGCGCAGAGGGAGCGGAGACCCACAAGAAACTTGCTGCGAAGAGAAACACGATCAACGTTTTTAATTTTCGCATTTATTAATATCCTCCTTAATTCTTTGGGTATAGGGGAATCGGTCTGAACGAAACGCACAGCACTCGCTTGGCGTAGTCCGGCTCAACAGAGCAGCAGACTATTTGCACTTCACTCTACCCGGCAGATTGGAGTCTATAAGCAAGTCTCCTTCCCTCTCAAACGGTCTATATGAGCATTTTTAATATATCATCTATAATTTCCCATGTAAATATTTAGAATTTAATAGATTCTGTATGATAATCTCCTGTGATTTCGATTAGATTCCCATCCGGGTCTTCAATCATGAAGCAATGATAAGGCCGCACAACATTGATATAGAAAATCTCAGATACTACTCCAATATCCAGTGACTTCACCCGCTCATACTCTGCATTCAAATCAGTAACATTGAAGTTAAGGATCACATTATTCCCGTATCGAACCTCACTTTCTTGCTTATTCAAATACGCCTCATTAAAATGCTCCGACACATCGCTATTCGTGCGGATCAATTCCTTATCGAATTCCGGATTCCATAACGCGAGTGTGTTCCCGCAGTGGAATTGTGCCCAACGCTCCAGCTTGCGGGAATCTGCTTTCATATTCAGCAACGCTTCATAAAATGCAATGGAACTCTTCATATCACGGACGATTAGATACGTACAACCCAGCTGTATTGGAATACATCTCCTCTATAGTAAAATCATTAATCATGAGCCCACTATAGCAAAACGTACGTTCCCTTCGCAACGAGGTTTTATACTTACTACATAAGGAATAGTTGCATTTCGTGCAGCTAAAAGACGGCGAAAAACCGGATGAGCTAGGATAAGTGTACTCTGTACAACTAAAATTGAGAAAAGTGTTCGTTTGGGGCGTAGCTGTTATTTTTAGTTGTATGAAGTGCAGCTAAAACTCCCACGGGGCAAAAATCGCCCGTTTTAGTTGTACAAAATACAGTTAAACATGAAGCGAGTGTCTTTTAGCAGACAACCTGCCATTCGGGCACGGTGTCCGATGTAGAGCCGGTGGAATCAGATTGCTTAAAAGCGTTCCAACACCTATTCCTTCATTCTCATCACACCGCCGCTTTCTTCCAGCTCCAGAAATACCGGCCGTTCGTCGGGAGTCTGATTCGGTGTATGGATCGCCAGCATCAGCTTATCGCCAAAGGTCCGGAATACCATCGCGTGTCCGCCGTCCTTCTGATAGAGTGCCTCCTCCTGATGAATCCACGGTCCGGTTATCTCGCCGCTCCCGGAACGGGCAATGCCCAGCGCATAGGTGTTATTAATGAAGCTGGCCCAAAGCAGATACAACGTATCGTCGTCACTTGACCTGAACAGAAATGGCCCATCTGTTACGTAATTGAGCTGATCCGCATACCGCTTGGATACAAACGGGGTTGTCCATGGCGCGTCCGATGCCCGGAACAAAGTAACCGGCTCTCCTTCCGCTCTCCGCAGGTCCTCCGTTAACCGCATGGCGCAGACCTCCCCGTCTCCAGTCTGCTGCCACTCATGGCAGAAGACCATCCATGGCTGGTCCTGATTATCTATATAGAGCGTTCCGTCCAGGGAGCTCCAGTCCTGCGGGGTCACCGGACCTTCGCTATGCGGGGTAAAAGGGCCAAGCGGATGTGGCGAAGCAAGCACTGCCGTCCCCAGCAGATTATTGTCTTTGCGCCGGAAGGTGGCGAACATGATGTATCTCCGGCCGTAGGCATAGACTTCCGGAGCCCAGAAATTATGCTCTGCGTAGAAATCCGCCTCTGGACGGAATACCGGAAACGGTCCTTCCCAATGCTCCAGATCCTTGCTTGTGTAGGCGTCGAACCCGGTGCCCTTACCCCAGATATTGCTGTCGGTGCTGCCATACAAATAGTAGAGTCCTTGTCCTTGTCGTTGTACTTGTACTTGTACTTGTCCTTGTCCTTGTACTTGTACTTGTCCTTGTCCTTGTCCTTGTCCCCGTACTTGTCCTTGTCCCTGTACTTGTCCGGCAAGCGGCAGCACAAACGGATCTCTGATCTGTAAGCTGTTGTTATCTATCATTTAAAACTCTCCTTTCTATCACACACGCTGCAAGCCAATATTTATATAAGGTGTACTTAAGAAAGTACAATAGGTGAAAAGGAACGAAGGTGAATATTGGAACTGGAGGAGCGAGTACGTAAAGTTCAACTTATTTACCGGTATTCCAGCAGCACCACTCCAATATCGCTGATGCTGCTGAAGCCGCCATCCGCATACTCCAGTTGTTCATTGCCCTTAATCGTGAACGGGAGGCTCTGGCCCAGATAGCAGATGCAGCCCTCGATTTCACGGATACTCATCCCGATCAGCTTCAGCAGCTGCCCGTTCCGGTCCGTGATTACGCGGACTCCAAACGGAAAAGCCATGTACTCCTCCATGTCCCGGTAGATCACTGCCCCCTGGCGGGTAGTGATCAGCTCATAGACTGCTCCATCTACCGCCCGGCGGTATCCTGTCTCATGGGCCACCTCCTGTCCATGATCCATATCATAAGGAAGCAGTCCGGTGAACCATAGTTCTTCTCCGGCAACCGGCATAATTCCACACAGCCGCTCCACATAATCCAGCAGGCACAGAATAGCCGGGGAATACGATTCTGTATAGCCCTCTTCTCCTGTCCAAGGGCTTAACGTCTGGGCAAATCGTGTCATCCGCGACAGCGCAGCGAGAATAGGCAGCATCACCCAGGTCAGCTCGACATAACGCCCGTGATGCTCAAAGGCATGCGCCGCGCGGATGATACTGAGGAAGTTGGATGAGCCGCCCCAAGTGTTGTAGCTGGAGAACGGATCAAACCTCGGGTCATCCATCGCTATGGAGGTGAACGGATATTTGGCGAAGAACTTGCTGGTATTCAGCAGATAACGCCGGAGTGCAGCATCAAAGAAATCGCGGTCTCCCACCTCGCAGGCCAGCACACGCAGCAGCACATCCGACTGCACACGCACAAAGCGGCCTCCGCGGTCACGGTCATAGAAGAACTCATCTTCCTCGTCATAGCAATGACTGAACAGGCTCTGGCTGCTGGCAGCCGCCTTGGCCCCCCACTCCATCCCGCACTCTCCAAGTTCCTCTGCTATTCTGGACAGATACTGCCGCTGGCAGTAGACATTGGCCGTTAAATCAGGGGCCAGAAAAGGCAGCAGCGGTGAATCCGGGTTACATTGCGCAGCATCGTCCAGATGGGGTGTATCCGGAATATGCCAGAAACGCGGGGACAGATCATGTCCGGTATCAAAGGTGCAGAAGGCCTCCACGCAGCCTGTTCCTCGTGTATCGCGCCGGCTGGCCAGCCAGTCGTCGAATCTGCTCATCGCCTGGTACATCGAGCGGAGGAACATCTTGTTGCGTCCATTCTGCACGTAATGATTCCAGACACTCCGGGCCAGCGGGGTCACCATTTGGATCTGCCGGTAAGCCGGTCCTGCAGGGGTTACTTTGTAAGGAATCAGCCCATCCTCCCGCTGATAATCGGCGAACAGGCGAAAGGTCGCTTCCGCCACCGCCGGCATGAAGCGTGACAGCAGCTCAGCGCTGATGGTTCCCGTGCTCTCCAGCCAGCTGCCGAGGTAGACACCTCCTTCATGCAGAACATGGCCATTGCCGTCCATCGGCACGATACAATCCATAAGCTTATGCAATCCGGAGTAATAGACATTCTCCATCGCTTCCGATGAGGCGGCAAAAGCAACTCCCGACTGCCTCCATTGCTCCGTAGAGCTACGGTCCGCCGCCTTCTTGAGCACTCCGATCCGGTCATCAGCCGTTACTTCCCGGAGCTGTTGTAATAAGTCCCTGGTCATGCACTTTCCCTCCTGTATCTTCACTTCTCTCCAAAGACAGAGAAGCAGACTGCCCGGGCAGTCTGCTTCCGGTAAACTCCCTATTTGCTGCCAAAAATCTGCGTAGCGCCTTTATAGAAATCCTCCACTCCCTGTTTCACATCCTTCTGCTCGAAACCGATCTCCTGCACCGCGGTTTCAGCCAGCTTGGTGAACTCGGTGAAGCTTGGCGGATTGTAGCTGATGGCAAAAGGCTCTTTCTTCGTCGCCTCAGACACCCGGCTCGTGAAGTCGTATACGGTCTGCTCCAGCGGAGTGGCATCCTTCATCAGCAGGTCACGCATCTTGGAGGTAACAGGGACTCCGCGGTCACTGCCGAGAATCTGCGCGGCATCGGGGTCATTGATCCAGTAGTTCATCAGTGTAGCGACTTCCTTCGGATGCTCCGTCTTCGCATATCCGGACAAGCCTTGGCTGGATTCGAATACGACACCTGTGCCTTTAGGACCCCGCGGGACCTGAACCATCGTCAGCGTATCCTGGATCAGATTCTGATGGGCTGCGAACTGGTTGGACGGAATGAGGCTCATTGCCACTTTACCTGTGACCACCAGTGATTTACTTGTGTCTCCCGGAGGATTCGATACCTGCAGGGACGGTGTAACCATCCCGCCGTTTTTAGACATGTCGTTCCAGTAGTTGAACCAATCCTCGGCATCCTGCTGTTCGAAGCCAAGTGCGTCTTTCTCCATATCATAGACCTGCTTGCCGCGCTGCTTCATATAGATGTCCATGCCCTCAACTGTAAAGTTGTAGGTGCCGTAATAGCCCTTGCCCAGCTTCCCGGAGATCTCCTTGCTGATCCGGGCGTAATCTTCCCAGCTCCAGCCGTCCGCAGGAATGTCCATTCCGGCTTGTTTGAACAGCTCGGTGTTGATGACCATCCCTCTGGCATTCGCTCCGGCAGAGATATGAACCAGCTTGCCTCCCAGCGTTCCGTATTCCACCATCGTCTGATCCATATCCGTCAGATCAAGCTCTTTGCCGACATAAGGCTGAAGATCCAGCAGTACCCCTTTATCCGCGTAATCCGTTACGTTGCCTCCGAGGAAAAATACATCCGGCGCTGTCCCCGAAGCCAGCTGGGTGTTCAGCTTGTCAAAGTACCCGGAGTTTGGAGCGAACTCCCCGACCACTTTGATATTCGGATACTTCTCCTCAAATTTGCGCAGTGCCTCGTTTGTCTTGTCTGCCCGCTTCTGATCGCCCCACCACATAATCCGCAGCTCAACCTGATCCACAGACGGCTCTGCAGTGTCTGAACTGCCGGTTGCAGGTTTGCCGTTATTGCCGCCCGAACAGGCGGTCGTTGCGGCCAGCAGCATTGCGGCCAGTGTAAGACCTAAGATTTTTCTCATCGAAATGTCCCCCCAAGAATTTTTGTAATCGCTTGCATTCCCATCCTAATCATTTCTTGACCGGAGTTGAATTTCATTTCTTCGGGTCTCCGCTAGTGGTTTTTTCGGGTCTGCATTTCAGTTGAGCCCGTCATTTCAAACCGGTCGTAGCGATGCCCTCCAGGAAATGCTTTTGGAAGAGAAGAAAGATCGTCATGATCGGCACAAGGGAGAGCACGGACATCGCCAGGAGCGCGCCCCAGTCGGATGATCCGGAGGGATCATAGAGTGAACGTATGCCCAGCTGAACGGTGAACAGATTGATCCGGCTCAAATAGATCATCTGGCTGAAGAAATCATCCCAGGTCCAGATAAAAGTAAAGATTGCCGTTGTGATCAGCGCCGGAACCAGCAGCGGGATAATGATCCGGAAGTACAGCTGGCCTTGTCCGCAGCCGTCAATCGTTGCACTTTCATCCAGCTCCTTCGGAATGCCGCGGATAAACTGGATCATCAGCAGCACGAAGAACGAGTCATGCGCCAGCCATTTCGGTACGATCAGAGGCAAGTAGGTGTTCACCCAGTCCAGCTTGCTGAAAATAATATATTGCGGAATCAGCAGCACATGGTAAGGAAGCATAATTGTCACCAGCATGCAGGCAAACAGTACACTCTTGAGACGGAACTCCAGCCGGGCGAACGCGTATGCCGCCAAAGAGCAGGTGAGAATATTGCCGATGACCGACAGCACGGAGATGGTAGCAGAGTTGAGGAAAAAGCGGCTGAACGAGATGCCCTGAAGCCCCTTCCAGCCATTCACATAGTTCTCCAGAGTAAACCTCGCCGGCCACAGACCGGGATCAGAGAAGATCAGCTCATTCGGCTTAAAGGAACTGGACAGCAGCCACAGCACCGGATACAGCATCAGCAGCCCAAACAGAATGATGAGACCATGCTTGCCGAGCTTAAAAATCGTCTTTTGTTCAGCCATGATTTATCGCCCGTCCTTTCCGTCGCCGTAGAACACCCAGAACCTGGAGGTCACGAACACCATCGAGGTAAACAGGCCGATGATGATCAGCATGATCCACGCCAGAGCGGCGGCATAGCCCATATCGAAGAATGAGAAGCCTTTTAGATACAGATAGAGCGTATAGAACAGCGTTGAATTTACCGGACCGCCGCGTCCGTCCCCAATGACATACCCCGGGGTAAACACCTGGAAGGAATTGATAATTCCCATGACCAGGTTGAAAAAGATTACCGGTGACAGCATGGGCAGCGTTATTTTGCCGAACTGCCGCAGCTTACCGGCCCCGTCTACCTGTGCCGCTTCGTACAGGTCCGCAGGAATCTGCTTGATTCCGGCCAGGAATATGACCATCGCGGAACCAAATTGCCAGACAGACAAGGTAACGATCGTGGAGAGAATGTAGCTCGGATGGGCGATCCAGGCCGGACCTTCAATCCCGAACCAGCTTAAAAAGTGGTTGATCAGGCCTTCCCCGTCAAAAATCTGCCGCCATACGATGGCGATGGCTACACTTCCTCCCAGCAGTGAAGGAATGTAGTATACCGTTCTGTAGATGCCCAGCGCCCGGATGCCTTTGTTCAAGACGACGGCGACCAGAAGGGCAAAGGCCATTTTGAGCGGAACCGAAAAAAGCACGTATTTGAAAGTCACCGTAAGAGATTTGTAGAAGTATTCGTCTGCCGTGAAGATGTGTCTGTAATTGTCAAAGCCCAGCCATACCGGGGCATTGAGCAGGTTGTACTTGGTCAGGGACAGATAAAAGGATCCCAGCATGGGGCCAAGTGTCAGTCCGAAAAAGCCGATCAGCCAGGGAAGCAGGAACAGGTAAGCGGTGCCGCTCCTTTTCCATAAAACCGATTTGTGTGCTGTCTTCATATGCGCCTTCTCCTTCTTAATGGATATAGGCTCATTATAGAAAGTAGCGCAGCCCGCTTGAATGCTATTTCTTCGGCTGCTCACTATTGAATTTTTCAGGTGGGTTCAGGCGGAAGTCCGAAGGGGCGATCCCGTACATCTTTTTGAATTTGGAGCTGAAATAGCTGGCATTCGAGAATCCGGTAAGCTCGGCAATGTCCCATAGACCAAGGGTTGTGCTTACCAGCAGATGCGTGGCCTGGGCCATCCGGATATCGGTCAGATAGGCCATGAAGCTTCGGCCTACTTTGGCTTTGAACAGCTCCGAGAAATAGGACGAATTGTAATTGAACCGTTTGGCCAGCTGGGTCAAATTCAGATCATACATGTAATTGCTATCGATATACTGCGTCGCTGTGCGGATCACCGAATCATCGGGGTCGCCTGCTTCCTGCAGTTGACGGTGTGCACGTCCGGCCAGCTCCAGCAGGAACTGCTCCGCCTTGTCTACTGAGTCAAGCTTATGGACCATCTCCGGATGGAGCCACAGCTGCTGGGCATGACCGTTCCCATGTGCAGGCGCCCCATCCGCTCCGTCCACAAGCAGATAAAGCTGGAAGATCAGCTTCACGAAACGGGAACGTGACTGGGAGAAGGCCTGCTGAAGCTCCTGCCGGACCGTCTGGCCGAAGCAGCTCCACTCCCCCTGAATCAGCAGGCGGCGCAGAGTCCGAGTCAGCTCCTCAGTAAGCACTGCTCCCGGCTCAGACTTTCCTTCAGCCGGAGGATAAGCGGCATTCTCCGAGAGATTCCAGGCCAGCAGAGACTCCATGTAGCCTTCCTTCCACTGGTGGAATCCGTGCTTGACGCCGCCGTAGCCGATGACCGGCTCAAAGCCCAGATGTGCAGAGATACAAGCAGCCAGATCCGCGCGGAACTGTGGCATATCCGTCAGACTCTCCTGCAGAATATAGTGAATCAGTCCGGGGTAATTCGGATCGCGGAACACCAGGCAGCCACTGCCGTACCTGCCCGCGAATTCCCTGCCCAGCAGCTCAAACGGCAGGCGCAGCTTGCCGGGAGTGCGCTCCGGCAGCTGCGGAGCCTCCCCCGTCCGTTCTCTGAGTCCAGCTGTCGCAACATGAATTTCCGTCAAATCCCATTCACCCAGCTCAAAGAGTGCGGCCCGCTCTTTCAGCGCATCCACCTGCTCTACGTCCTCCTTGACAAGCTGAACAAGGAAATGCTCTTTCATCTCCATGTAATACCGGGATAGCCGCCACTGGATTACGGCCTGCTGATCACGGTCATTACGCTCCCGGTCAAGCTCCTCCTTCACCTTCTGCAATACGGCCATCAGCTCATCGGCAGCTACCGGCTTCAGCAGATAATCACGCGCCTGATTACGGACAGCAGCTCTGGCGTAATGAAAATCCTCGTAGCCGGTAATTACAATCAGCTTCAGCTCCGGATAGAGCCTGCGGCAATCCTCAAGGAAAGACACGCCGTTCATCACAGGCATGTTCATATCTGTGATTACGATGTCAACCGCTTCACAGGCCAGACGTTCCATTGCCTCCATGCCATTCCCTGCCTCACCGATCACTGACAGATTCAGGCCAGCCCAGTCCGCCTTCAGCCGTAAGCCCTGGCGGATTTCCGGCTCATCATCCACGATCAATACACGATACATCTTCATTCCTCCTCTGTATGGGCAGACTCAGCTCGATGCTGGTGCCCTGCTGTTCGCTTGAATCTATCCTGAAGCTGAATAAATCGCCATAATACAGCCAGCATCTGGCCAGCACATTACGAAGTCCAATCTGATGGGTCTTGCTCTGCAGAAGCTGCTCCAGCTGCTGGCGCATGGCCTGATCATTCAGCTCGCGGAGCAGCTCCGGAGCCATTCCGATTCCGTTATCGGCAACAGCAAGATACAGCCGCTCCTTATCTTGTCTTACCGTGATCCGTACCCTGGCATTCGCCTGGTGAATGAAGCTGTATTTCACCGCATTCTCGATCAGCGGCTGGAGCAGGAACTTGACGATTTCCAGATCGTCAAGCTCGCCCTGCTCTTCGATCCGCAGATCAAGACCCGGGCCGAAGCGGATATCCAGAATGGACATATAATAACGCACATACTTCAGCTCCTCGCGCAGCGGGATCAGATCCTCGCTGATCCGCAGCGAGAACCTGAGCATTTTACCCAGGGAATCAATAACGGTAACCGTCTCCTTCGTCCGCTGCTGGATAGCCAGGCTGCTCATCAGCTCCAGCGTATTGAACAGGAAGTGGGGATTGATCTGCATCAGCAGCGCTTTATATTCAGCCTGCTGGCGCAGCAGCTTCTGCTCAAACTCGGTTCGTATCAGATACCTCAGCTGCTTGACCATACTCCGGAAGGTGTCCGTTGCGTAGTCAACCTCGTTCCGTATCCTGCGTTCCGGCGGAGTGAGGCGCTCGGCCTGGGCGAAATCCCCTTTCTGGACATGCCGCATGGCCGACACCAGACGGGACAGGGGCTTGGTAATACCGTAAGAAATCCAGTAAGCCAGCACAAAGGCGGCAATCAGCATCAGGGAAGCAAATACAATAATGCTGTTGCGGAGCTTGAACAGCTTGGCATACAGATCCTGTTCAGAGACAAAGCCGACCAGCAGCCAGTTGGTGATTGCCAGCTTTTTGTAGACCAGAATATGTGAGGCTCCCTTCTGATCCTTCAGGTAGACAACGCCTTGCGCGGCTTTGCCTGCACGGACCCGCTGGACTTCCGCCGCCGCTTCCGGATAAGCACTGTACTCCTGCTGGGACAGAATAGGATTACCCTGCTGGTTGAGCAGAAAGATGGTACCGCTTTCACCAAGATGTATACGATTGAGCGGCTCCAGCAGGAAGTCCGCCTTGATGTTGACCTTCATCACATTTTTGGCCAGTGACGGTTCAAAAATCCCGATCGGCAGCAGCAGGCTTACCACCTCATATGGCTTGGCCCCCTTAATCTCCACCTGATCCGTATGGGCCGGAACCCAGTGATTGCTGTGCTCAATGAAATTGCGGTACCACGTCTCCTGCTTGAACGAAGCATCCGTAACCACCTGGTTATCGGCACCGATCCGCATCCCTTCCTGACGGTAGATGGTCACTGAGGAGACAATCGAGTAATTGTTGGTAGTCTGGGTCAGGAACTTGCTCATGGTGATATTGGAGAGCATCTTCTGCCCTTCGGTTGAAGCCGGATTGGACAGCTGGGCATCCCACCTCTGGGTGATATCGCTGTTGTAGACCAGAGAGGACAAGTCATAGCTCTGCTGCAGGGCCATGTTAATAAATGAGCCGTACTCGTCCATTTTCTCCAGTGCCGAGGATTCGATATAAGAGCGGATGATGGAGCGTGACTGGTTGAACAGCAGCAGCGACATCGTGCCGAAGGATAGTACCAGCAGCACAACGAAGAACGCGATCAGGCGGTTTTTTAACGAGTAAAAGATAGTAATCCCTCCTTCTCCCTGCGTATCTGCGAATCTATTTCCTGTATAATCATTGATTTCGTCCTCTCCAGTCCCTCTTATTTACTGATGCATTTATTTGTAACGCAGATCGGAGAATCCGGCAAGTGGAAACGGTTATTACGTCCATAAGGGATGGGATTACTTTCAGCGAGCAATTGAAGGATAAAGTTTGGCGTAAAATAATCTTTCTTATATTTCAAGGCAAAATTATTTGGGCGGACGATTGATTTTCGCGCCGGTTTATTTTACAATGAGTTCATAAACGCGCGTTTACAATAGAGGGGGTACACCATGCGAAGCGAAGATATTGCCAAGCTAGCCGGGGTTTCGCGAAGCACAGTATCCCGTGTGATCAACAATTATTCCAATGTCCCTGAGGAGACCCGGGCCAAGGTGCTGAAGATCATTGAACAGCATCAGTACGAGCCTAACAGCTTCGCCCGGGCTCTGGCCGGCAAGAAGACCGATACGATCGGGCTTTTTGCAATCAGCATGAACGAGAAAGAGAACGCGACACGGATCTATCAGAATAACTACTTCGCACCGTTCGTTGATGCCGTTGTCGACACAGCGAATGCCCGCGGCTGTTATGTTCTGATTCATACCGTATATTCTCCCGACGACTTCCTGAAGGTGAAGCAGGCTTTCCTGCAGAAACGGATTGACGGCGGCATTATAGTCGGCACCCAGAAGGATATCGAGATTGTCCGGGAAATGGTCGGTCTCGACTCACCGCTTGTGCTGATTGATTATGACATTTCGGAGATTATGTCGGAGCATCTGGACCGCAATCATCTGGCTATAGTGAATTCCAAGGACTATGAGGGTACGGTTGAAGCCATTGAGTACCTGATCGGTCTCGGCCATGAAGAAATCGGCATGATCTGCGGACGGATGAACACGTACTCCGGACGGGAACGCTATATGGCATACGAGGATACGCTGAAGCGTCATGGGCTTGCGCTGAATGAGAATTTCATCCTACAGGGTGATTTCCTCAAGGAAACCGCCTATGAAGAGGTGAAGAAGCTGCTGAATTCCGGCGGCCCGCTGCCGACTGCATTCTTCTCTTCCAATGATGATATGGCTATTTCGGCCATGGAAGCGTTCTCTGAGCATGGCATTTCCGTGCCGGAGGATATGTCAATCGCGGGGTTTGATGATGTGCAGCTCGCTTCCCGGATTCATCCCAAGCTGACCTCCGTCCGTCTGCCGATTTACGAAATGTCCAAGGCTGCTGTCGAGAAGGTCATCGAGCTGTGCGATTCACAGCAGCCGACCTTCAGCACGATCAGTTTCCCGGCACGTCTGGTGGCAAGAGATTCCTGCCAGCCGCCGAAGCAGTAATGTTCTAGTACAGAAAAATCCCTTACCCCGAGGGAATTTTTTCTCAGCTTTGTAAACGCGCGTTCACAATTGAAAGGAGACTTGTCTCTAATGAAATTCGGAACTTTTGACGACACTCGCAAAGAGTATGTAATCAACACCCCAAAAACACCTTATCCATGGATTAACTACCTCGGCAACGAGCAATTTTTCGGCCTCATCTCTAATACTGCCGGTGGTTACACCTTCTACCGCGATGCGCGCATGAGAAGACTTACCCGTTACCGGTATAACAATATTCCGCTGGATACAGGCGGCCGCTACTACTATCTGTATGATGACGGTGATTTCTGGACCCCGGGCTGGATGCCGGTAAAACGCGATCTGGACTTCTACGAATGCCGCCATGGTCTTGGCTACACTTCCATCACTGGCGAACGCAATGGAATTTCCGTTAATCAGCTTGCTTTTGTACCGATGGGCCACAATGCTGAAGTACACCGCCTTGTCGTTAAGAACACAGGCGACGCGAAGAAAACTGTTAAGCTGTTCTCTTTTGCCGAATTCTGTCTGTGGAATGCCAATGATGATATGACAAACTTCCAGCGTAACCTCAGCACCGGTGAAGTTGAAGTGAAGGATTCCGTCATTTATCACAAAACCGAATACCGTGAGCGCAGAAACCACTACGCTTTCTATTCAGTAAACAAGGAAATCGCCGGCTTCGATACTGACCGCGAATCCTTCGTGGGTATGTACAATGGTCTGGACGCTCCGCAGGCAGTTGCTGCCGGTGAAGCTACCAACTCGGTGGCCAGCGGCTGGTCGCCAATCGGCTCCCACGCACTGGAAATCACCCTGGAACCAGGTGAAGAGCAAAGCTTCATCTTCGTACTCGGCTATATCGAGAACCCTGAAGATGAGAAATGGGAATCCCTGAACGTTATCAACAAAAAGCCTGCACAGGCTGTAATCGATCAGTTCGCTACAGATGCCCAGGTTGATGCTGCCCTGGCTACCCTGGCTGCACACTGGGATAACCTGCTGTCCAAATATCAGATCCAGAGCGGTGACGACAAGCTGAACCGGATGGTTAACATCTGGAATCCGTACCAGTGTATGGTTACCTTCAACATGTCCCGTTCCGCTTCGTACTTCGAATCCGGAATCGGCCGCGGTATGGGCTTCCGCGACTCCAACCAGGACTTGCTCGGCTTCGTCCACCAGATTCCGGAGCGTGCCAGAGAGCGTATTCTCGATATCGCTGCTACCCAGTTCCCTGACGGCAGCGCGTATCACCAGTACCAGCCGCTTACCAAGAAGGGCAACAACGAAGTCGGCTCGGGCTTCAACGATGATCCGCTTTGGCTGATCTCCGGTACGGCTGCTTATATTAAGGAAACCGGCGACTACTCGATCCTTGATGAGCAGGTTCCTTTTGACAGCAATCCGGATCACACGGCTACCCTGTTCGAGCACTTGAAGCTGAGCTTCGAGCATGTAACGAATAACCTCGGACCTCACGGCCTGCCGCTGATCGGACGCGCGGACTGGAATGACTGTCTGAACCTGAACTGCTTCTCCACAGAGCCGGGCGAATCATTCCAGACTACTGAGAATATCGCAGGCGGCGTTGCGGAATCCGTGTTCATCGCAGGTCTGTTCGTCTTCGTTGGACCGGACTATGCTGAAATCTGCCGCATGCGCGGACTGGATGATGTAGCTGCTGATGCGGTTGCGAAGATCGAGAACATGAGTGCCATTACGCTGTCCCACGGCTTCGACGGCGACTGGTTCCTGCGCGCTTATGACCACTACGGCGACAAGATCGGCAGCAAGGAGAACGAAGAAGGCCAGATCTTCATCGAGCCGCAGGGGATGTGCGTAATGGCGGGTATCGGTGTGGAGAACGGCGAAGCAGCCCGTGCGTTGACTTCCGTTCAGGAACGTCTGGATACGGATTACGGTATCGTATTGCAGCAGCCTCCTTACTCCAAGTACTATGTGAACCTGGGTGAAATTTCTACGTATCCTCCGGGCTATAAAGAAAATGCCGGTATTTTCTGCCACAACAACCCATGGATCATGATCGCTGAAACGGTGCTTGGACACGGCGACAGAGCCTTTGATATCTACAAAAAAATTGCTCCGGCTTACCTGGAGGACATCAGCGAAGTTCACCGTATGGAACCTTACGTGTACTCGCAGATGATCGCCGGTAAAGACGCTGTACGTCACGGTGAAGCGAAAAACTCCTGGCTGACAGGTACAGCGGCATGGAACTATGTAGCGATTACACAGTCCATCCTCGGTATCCAGGCTGACTTTGCCGGTCTGAAGGTTGATCCTTGTATTCCTACGGAGTGGGACAGCTTCGAGATTACCCGCGTCTTCCGCGGCGACACTTATGTCATCTCGATCCAGAACCCGAACCATGTCTCCAAAGGCGTGGCCAGCCTGACTCTCGACGGCACTGCTGTTGAAGGCAACATCATTGCTCCTGTGGGCGACGGTGCGGTTCACCAGGTTGTAGTTGTATTGGGTTAATTAGCGAGTTTTAAACTTTGAGTATAAAAAAGGAACCCGGTTGTCCGCCTAGGCGGTGCGACCGGGTTCCTTTTTTGTGATGCAGGTAAAACGTCTAAACGGGCAGGTCCTCAGTCAATCGTGACCAGCTTCCAGTTGCCGTCCTTATCCGGCATGAACCAGTAATTCCAGCTGTGCTTCACTTCCCCATCCGCTGTTGTACGGACATCATGCACGTTTATGACAACTCTGCTGCTGCTTTGCTCCGAAATCTCATCGACTCCGGTGAAAGTGATGCTGCCGGGAGTGAAGGCGAATTCATTCGCCTTTGCCAGACTTATACTGGCAAAAGCCCGGTTAAACTGTTCAAGGTCCTCATTCACAATTCCCTCAAGTGCATCTCTCAGGCTCGCCTTGATCTCTTCATTAACGAGCGGATCATGAATGCCATCGATGTCAAAAGCAATCCTGCTCGGATTATCCGGAGAGACTTCTCCAGACTTAAGAGTTGATTCCGGCCTGCTGGTAGTTTCGGCATCCGCAGACCCGTTGTCTCTAGCCGGATTCACGAGCCCGCCGCAGGCGGCAAGCAGCAGCGGTACTGCCAGGACCGGCAGCCAAAACCATGTCCGCTTCATACGCATCCTCCCTGTATCAGATGCTTGTTAGACGCCGAACTCGCTCCAAAGTTGCTGTCTGTTACGCTTGCGGCTCACTCCCAAATCCATACCTTCATTTCGCCGCGGCCGCGGTTGCCCCACAGATAGTACGGGATAGCCGTTACTTCCACCGGCTGCACATCGGCTCTGGTCCGGCTGTAAAGACCGCCGTTCCAGCTCAGCCCGTCTACCCTGTAGCCCGCTTCCCTCACCACCACAGCTCCGCCAAGCAATTCCTTGTCGTAGACCTCCATGAGCTTACTGTCTCTACTCAAGGAAATCGAGCTTAGCGGTTCACTGTTATCAGCCGCTTCCAGGCAGTAGACCAGCGGTCCGCGCTGAATGGCAGTCTTCCCGGCATCGGCACGCAGATTCGGGTGGGCGTATACGCGGTGCGCTTCCATTGGAAGCTTCAGCTCAATCACGTCGCCAGCCTTCCATTCCCTGCGGATCACAGCATAACCCTGCTGCAGGCTTGCAGCAGCATCGCCTAACGCCTCTCCGTTCACTCTGATCTCCGCGTTCCCGCTCCAGGAAGGAATACGCAGCGCCATCCCGAACTCTCCGGCTTGCGCAGGATCAACCTTCAGGGTCACCGTTCCATCCCAAGGGAAACGGCTCTGCTGGCGGATTGCTACCTCTGTGCCGCCCAGTGTGGTCTTCAGCTCACTGCCGATATACAGGTTAGTGTAAAGTGTGTCGCCATGCTCAGTGTAGATATACTGATTCAGCGAGGTCAGCAGGCGTGCCACGTTCGGTGGACAGCAGGCACAGCCGAACCAGCCCTGGCGCTCTGCTTTGACATGATGTTTGCCGGGGTTGCAGCTGCAGGCTTGCGGCCATACTTCAAGCGGATTCACGTAGAAATAGTGTTTGCCGTCCTGTGCCATGGAGCCGAGCACATTATTATAAAGCGCCCGCTCCATCACGTCGGCATACCGGGCGTCCGGGGTCAATTCCAGCATCCGCTTGGCAAAAAAGATCAGCCCGATCGAAGCGCAGGTCTCCGCATAGACCGTATCATTCGGCAGATCATAATCAAAGGTGAACGCTTCACCATGATGTGTTGACCCGATTCCGCCGGTGATATACATCTGTTTCTCCGTCATATTGTTCCACAGGCGCACGCAGGCTTCGCGCAGCGCTTCATCTCCGGTAAGCCGGGCCAGATCGGCCATGGCTGTATACATATAGACTGCACGGACGGAATGTCCCAGGGCCACGCTCTGCTCACGGACCGGGATATGGGCCTGATTATAACTGACATCCACACTGCTTGTAGCCGTACCTGTCCAGTGCGTAACCCGTCCTCTTTGTTCCCACTCCTGATGCAGGAAGTTCGGTTCCTGTCCACGCTGATCGATGAAAAAGCTGCTGAGCTTCAGATATTTCTCTTCACCGGTCAGCCGGTACAGCTTCACAAGGGCCAGCTCAATTTCCTGATGACCGTCGTAGCCCTTCAGCTTCCCCTCTTCCGGTCCGAAGACGGTTTCAATGTGGTCAACGAACCGCCGCACAATGACCAGCAGCTTGTCTTTGCCGGTCGCTTCATAATAGGCCACTGCCGCTTCAATGAAATGTCCCGCACAATACAGCTCATGGCAGTCCAGCAGGTTCGTCCACCGTTTGCCCGGCTCTTTGAGTGTAAAATAGGTATTCAGGTATCCGTCTTCATGCTGTGCTTCGCCGACCAGCTCTATCATCTGATCCGCCTGACGCTCCAGTTCAGGATCACGCTTGATGCTAAGCGAATACCCCACTGCCTCCAGCCATTTTGCTACATCACTATCCTGAAAGACCCAGCCGTTGAACTCGCCTTCCCTCCTGCCGGCAGCGATTTCAAAATTGGCAATGGCATGGCTGGGTTCTGCTCCGGCCACCCGGTCATGCAGCGCCTCATACTGGTACGGAATAACGGTATCCTGAACCAGCCGGATATAACGCCCCCAGAATTCATCCTGAATAGCTACCTGCCGGCTTGTGTCCGCAGCTTGCTGAATATCTGCAAATTTACTCAAGTGTTTTCTCCCCTTTTCATTTCATCCTCGCTATTTGCAATTATAGACGGTAAAATGAATAAAAAACAGAATCATAAGCAACCCTGTTTTTGTACTATTTCACACTCGGATTACCAACCTTCTACGGAAGTCCGGCTAATAGAAAAGAGCTTGCGAAAGGAGCAGATATGCCACCCAGTCCTGCCTATATTCATCTGTCAGCACCGCCGTTCCCCTATTTCCTGGAATGCGGCCATACCGTATATTTGCCCGGCGAGCAGCATCCAAACCGCAGCCGTATGGGGAAATTCGATCTTATTATTGTAGAACAAGGCTGCCTGTTCATCGGTGAGGATGATAAGGAGTGGACGGTAACCTCCGGGCACACCCTCCTTCTGCTGCCGGACCGCTATCATTATTCAGTTAAACCCTGCGAGGAGATCACCTCCTTCACGTGGGTTCATTTTCACACGGTCGGTGAGTGGATGGAAGCGGAAGGTGATCCTGTATATGCTGAGCGGGAGAAGCATTTCCGGCAATTCCTGATTCATCCTTATACGATCCGCATACCCCAGTTCGGACCTCTCCCGGACCCCTTCGCACGGAGCGGACAGGCAGAGCAATTACTGCAGCTTAGTCAGGGACGGCGCTCCAGCTCCGTATGGCAGCAGCAGCGCATCTTTGAAGAGATGCTGCGGATGATGGATATGGCCCAGCAGGATACTGCGGGCAGCCAGGCGGCAGAGATCGCTGAACAGACGGAAGCCTACCTGCGCAATCATTTTACGGAGGATCTCACGAATGCATCCCTGGCGGATGCGCTGCATTTTCACTACAATTATCTGGCCCGCTGCATGAAACGTGTCTATGGGCTGACCCCTATGGAATACTTGACGGATTACCGGCTGGAGCAGGCCAAGCTGCTGCTGCTCAAGACAGAAATCCCTATATCCGGGATTGCAGAACGCACCGGCTTCGAGAGCACCGCCTACTTCTCCCGGCGCTTCAGCCGGAAGGTTGGCATCTCTCCCCTGCGCTTCCGCAAGCGTTACTCCCGCTGAATCTGCTGCAGAAGCGCTTCTATCCACGGAGCGGGGAGTCTACATAGGCTCTGCCGGAAGAATTCGGAATTCATGTACCTCCCGGCAATACGATAATCCCCGGATCCGGACAGATTTCGCGGTGTATGCTCTGATCTGTCCCCCCGGTTCCAGCACCTCCTCTGTACCCTCCTTCAGCACAACCGTTACCTGAACCTCCGATAGTGCCGCAGCCAGCAGCTCCATGTCGCTCTCCAGCACTTTATAGATATAATCCATCGGGCTACACCTGCTTTACTGTGACTTTATTTAGTGCACTTGAATAACGCTGATTGCACTGGACAACCTAATTTACGTTCATAACCTATTTGTAGAGGAGTTCTGTAATTATGGGAGTTCTAAACGGCAACCCCAAAGATGAACCGCTTCACTATGGTGAAATCTTCAATATGTGGCAGGTCTCGGCAACAGCCAAAATGTCCTTATCTACCTATCAGGCATTTCACTTTCATGCCGGGGACCAGGATTTGAAGAAGATTATCGATGATCTTATGGATCAGGCACAGCAGGAAATTAAGGACTGTGACAAAATCCTCAAGGTGAACGGCTTCGCGCCTCCGCCTGCACTGCCGGACCGTCCCTCCGTCAAGCTCGAGGATATCCCGGCAGGCGCAAGGTTCTCCGACCCTGAGATTGCTGCGGCCCTCTCCGGGGCAGTATCGCTAAGTCTAGTGGTCTGCAGCCAGATCATGGGCATGTCGGTCCGCGAGGATATCGGCGCAATGTTCATGAAGATCCACGCGCAAATGGCCGCCTTCGGCATGGCACTGCTCAAAATGAACAAGCAGAAAGGCTGGCTGATCCCGCCTCCGCTGCAGCTAAAGAAACCAGAGCTGGTTCACGCCTGAGCAATTCACCCCTAATCCTGCGCAAGCAGGATTTTTTGTTTTATAGCTATTTTTTTCCAGACCGGTGCATATTTATTAAGACATGCCTTAAGTCTGGAGATGCTGAAGATGCGCTCATATCCCAAGTATGTCATTATTCTGCTGGCCAGCCTGCTGATTGCAGCGGGAACCAACTTTTTTCTAGTGCCCTATAAAATACTCGATGGGGGAATTATCGGCATTGCCCTCATCATTAATTACATCTCCGGCATCAAAATCGGACTGGCCATCATTGTCTGCAGTCTTCCGATCTTCCTGCTGGCCTGGTTCCGGGAGCGGGATATCTTCTATAACAGCATCCTGGGGCTGATGACCTCATCCTTCCTGATCGAACTGCTCGGGCCGCTGCAATATTACTTTCTGTATTATATCGAACTCGGTTCCATATCCAGCGCTATTATCGGCGGCTTCCTGATGGGCAGCGGGCTCGGCCTGATGCTGCGGTTCAAAGCCAGTACGGGCGGAACAGATCTGCTGGCCAAGTTCATGAAACGTTACATTCCGCTCAATGTCGGAGTGATTATTTTCCTGACGGATTTCGTAATTATCGGCGCCGGCGGTGTACTGATCTCCAAAGAGACTTTTTTTCATTCCATACTGACTATTGTCTCCGGCGGTGTTGCCACCGGTCTATGTACGCTGGAAGACTAGACTGGACTGCAAAGAACGCGTCCTTAGGCTGTCCGGTTGCCAGAGCTTCTATGCTTCTGTGTTAAAAAATGTATATTCATATTACCTTTTTGATAAAATTTTATTATTCGTCAGAATATATGGAATAAAGGTTGAAATTTTCACACATTGCGGCGACAATCGAATAGATAACATTCCCGGGGAGGATCGACGAAGTTGGATAGCACAAGCAACAATAGCAATACTACCGCGCATGATATCATAGACCTGTGCCTGCTGGCCGGCAAAATCATGCTGCAAAGCGGCGCCGAAACCTACCGCGTGGAGGATACCATGAGCCGTATGGCCGCATCGCTCGGATTCCCTGGAGCGCATAGCTACGTTACGCCGACAGTCATTATGTTCACCACCAGCCGAACCGAACCGGTGAAGCTGTTCCGGATAGCTGAACGGACGACCGATCTGCAAAAAGTGTCAGAGGTCAATGACATCTCGCGGCGGCTGAGCGAACGCCAGCTTACCGCAGCCGAAGCCCGCGAGCGTCTGGGGATTGTCGACGACGCGGCGCATGCTTATCCGGTCTGGCTGCAGACTGTAGCTGCCGCCCTGACCGGCGCCTGCTTCACCGTAATGTTCAAGGGCAGCCTGTGGGATGCCCTGCCGTCGCTGCTGATCTCCGGGGTCGGCTTCGCCGCCGTCACCTATCTGCACCGCCTGGTCCAGATCCGTTTCTTCGCGGAGTTCATCGCCTCCTTTATCATCGGCCTGCTGGCTTTCTTCTCTGTCAGGCTTAGCATTGGACAAGAGATGGACAAGATCATCATCGGCTGCGTAATGCCGCTTGTACCGGGGCTGCTCATCACGAATGCCGTCCGTGACCTTATGGCCGGCCATCTGGTCTCCGGCCTGTCTAAGGGAGCCGATGCCTTCCTGACCGCCTTTGCCATTGGAACCGGCATCGGACTCGTGCTGTCCCTTTTCTAATTACCACTTGAAAGAGGTAGTCCTACATGATTTTGCAACTCATAACCAGTTTCATCGCTGCCTCAGCCTTCTGCGTTCTGTTTAATGCGCCGGTGCGCGCACTGCTTCAATGCGGTTTCGCCGGAATGATCGGCTGGATACTGTATCTGCAGCTGGATGACAGATGGGATACCGTTGTTGCCACCTTTGGAGCCACCGTGGTTGTCGGAGTGATCAGCCAATTTTTTGCGCGTTCCTTCAAAATGCCGGTGATTATATTCAGCGTCGGCGGAATTATCCCGCTGGTTCCGGGCGGCCTGGCTTATGATGCCATGCGCCAGTTCGTGGAGAGTGACAACAACCAGGGGATTCAGTTTGCGGTACAGGCGCTGCTGCTGTCCGGGGCCATCGCCGCCGGCCTTGTGCTGAGCGAGGTACTGGGACAGATGTTCCGGAGGAAGCACGTATCCGGATAGTTGTTCCCCCGGGGCTCCGCCCACCGGTGCGCCTTAACGTACAATAAGCCCGCTTGCCTGCAGGGACCTGGTCCTTGCAAGGCAAGCGGGCTTATTGCGTTGTATGGGGGCACACCGATGTCTGCTTCCCTATTAAGTTCACCAAACCGTCCGTATTAAATGCAATATTAACAGTAACTATACTGAGTCTATACATTTGGCAATCGGTACGTGGAATTCGCAGCACAGAACTCTCAACTCTCTAAGTCGACGCCCTGTAGCCAAGTGAGCTAATTATTGTTTGAACTGTATACATACACAAGCCTAATTGTTGTACGTATTGCAACTTGTACCTATAGATACTGGGTGATTTGTAAGAGTTGTTGTATGAAATACAATAATTTCTGTTCGTAACCGCTCAGATAAGGGGAAATGCTGCATTTAATACAACATTTCCCAATTACTCTCGATATCATGGATGGAATGTTGTATTTCGTGCAGGATTCTGGTTAAGCGGCTCCAGGGTTCGGCTCACGATTAGCCGATAATTTTCTGATAGCTGACAATATCCAGCCACCGGCCGAACTTGCGGCCGATCTCCTTGAATAAGGCGCTCTGCTCGTAGCCGTGCTTCGCGAACAGGCGGCGGCTGGGCTCATTGTCTGCACATACGGTAGCTACCAGTACATGGAACCCAAGCTCATTAGCCCGCTCTTCAATGAACCGCAGCGATTGCCCGCCCAGACCTTGTCCTCCGCTCCCGGGCTTCAGGTAAATGCTGACTTCACCGGAGGTATCGTAGGCTTCTTTGTTCTTGTGCCGGGTAATCAGCACGTAGCCCTGCAGCTCCCCGTCCTGCAGAAGGACGTATGACTTAAACCGCGGGTCCCCGTTCAGCACAGACTGGCGCATTTGCATCAGGGTCTGCGGCTCGGTATGAAACGATACGGTAGTGTTAAGTACATAATAGTTATAGATATCCAGCACACCGGCCAGATGTTCCTCAGTAATTTCTGCAAAGTGCAGCCCGCTAGCAAGCAATTCCCCCATAATTCATTAATCCTCCCATATAGATGTTTCCAGCTGATCTACGAACCGCCGCAGCTTACCCGCGATCTTGAGATTAATAGCCCCGTTCTGATACATCTCCTGCACGGTATTCCGCTGCTCCTGAATGGCCTGCAGCTTCAGCTCCAGCTTCTCGTCATCGACAACGCCGTCTTTGCTCCAGCCTTCGCCCTGCACCAGCCGGGATTCCAGCCGCTCATACTTGTCGATGACCTTCTGCGAGGCAAGCCGGTTCTCGTCGCTTATCCCGGCGCTGACGGCTGACACGGCCGCCTGACACATCGCTATCTTCGCTGTCCGGGCACTTTCAGCATTCTGCACCGCCCGCCGGCCCTCTTCCCCATTGAAGCGGCCCGAGAACAGGCCGGAGAACAGGCGCTGAATTTCAGTTACGGTGAACTTAATTTGCGTATCCAGCCGTCTGCAGAGCAGCGATTCCGTATGATCCAGCAGCTCCTCCATCTTAACGGCAACAGGGGCGGGCACCGCTCCGTTCTCCAGCATCCGCCGCAGTGCTGTGCGCTCTGCCTCCAGGCCGCTCAACCGGGCTTCAACGCCCAGCCGCCGGAACTGCTCCGTTGCCGGATCACTGTCCGGCTTGGCGGTGCACAGCCGGTCGATCTTGTCTGTGAACTCCAGTAACACCGGCTGTTTCGTCTGCTCCGGGCTTTCCGTAACCAGGCTGCGCAGCATCGACATCCCGGCATCGATCACTACATTCCTGGCTGCCAGTTCCGTATTTCCGTAGCCAATCGTCTGCACCACGGTCTCCTCTTTGTCGGCCAGCAGCGGCAGGAAGATACTGGCAATAACCAGCGACATCAGAATGACACCTGCGGCCAGAGCAATAATCAGATCCCGTTCAGGGAACGGCGTGATACCGTCCCCGAGCACCAGCGGAATGGAGAAGGCACCGGCAAGCGTAACCGCTCCGCGCACGCCGGAGATTGAAGTAATGACCTGTGACTTAAGCGGCGCCTTCTCTACCCGGCGGAACCGGCTCTCCCATAGGGAATAGGCATAGACCCAGAGGAACCGCAGCACAATGAGCAGCGCGGTAATCGCCATCACATACCCTGCAACCATGAAGTTGTTCAGCGTCTGATCACGGTAGATGACCTCCACTACATCCGGTACGGACACTCCGAGGATCAGGAATACCAGTCCGTTCAACACCAGCAGCAGCACCGACCAGGTACTGGCTGATACAAGCTGCAGCTTATACTGCGGCGATACGGCCCGGTCCTTCTCAATGGCGTACATTACACCACCGGCCACAACAGCAAGGATGCCGGATACGCCAATCTCTTCACTGATCAGATAAATGATAAACGGCGTAAGAATCTGCAGCAGCACATGGATCGTCACATCCTCCATACCGAATCTGCGGATGAATACACTGAGGCGGATCAGCAGAAAGGAGAGCGCCGCACCCAGCAGCAGACCGCCTGCGGCAATCATTACAAAGCTGAGCGATGCCTTAGGAAGCGAGAAAACTCCCGTAACCATGGCCGCGATCGCAAATTTGAAGGCAACCAGACCGGAGGCGTCATTCATCAGCGATTCACCTTCAAGGATACGGTGTATACTCTTCGGCAGATGTACCCTTCCGGCCAGCGCACCGACCGCTACAGCATCCGTAGGGGACAGAATCGCCGCCAGTGCAAAAGATGCCGCCAGCGGAATTGAAGGAATCATCCAGTTAATGGCATACCCTGCGACAAAAACCGTTACAAATACAAGCCCCAGCGCCAGCAGCAAGATCGGTGCTCTAAGATTCCACAGCTCATCACGCGGTGTCCGTCTCCCGTCATTGAACAGCAGAGGGGCAATGAACAACACAAAAAACAGTTCAGGCTCAAAGGACATATGTATTCCGGTCGGCACAAGTGCGGCGATGATCCCGAGTCCGATCTGAATCAGAGGAACCGGCACAAACGGAATGAAACGGTTCACGATATTCGATACCGCGATTAGCCCGAGCATCAGCAGCACAGCAAGAAAAGTCTCCAAGCCCCATCATCTCCCGAATATCTTTTTTCAAAATATTATATCCTATATTTGCAGCTATTTGCAGCAACTGCATAAACGCCAATAAACGGAAGACACACCGGAATTTCCGCTTGTGCCTCCCGCTATATTCTATCCAGCGTCCATCCTGCCGCCTCACTGCAGAAGCAGCAGCTTTAGGATCAGGATTCGGACACCACCGTGAACCGTTCGCCGATATGCTGCGGCTGTTCAAGCTCATCTACAATCGCAATCGCATAGTCGGCATAACTTACGTAGCTCTCGCCTTTGGAATTAACGAGCAGATGATCCTTGCCCTTCACATATGCACCTGTTCTCTCCCCGACGGCAAAATTAGCTGACGGACTGACAAACGTCCAGCGGAGTCCCTCCGTGGTTTGAAGAATCTCCAGATTCTTACCTTGGTTCAGGGCTGTCGGCTTCACAAAATCCGGGAACCCCGGTGTGTCCACAACCTTCACCGTCCGGGCTTCATCCACGTACAAGCTTCCCGCACCGCCGACGACAATCAACCGGGTATCCGGCACATTCTTAAGAGCCTCAATCAGAACATTTCCGGCCTCCACATGCAGATGCTCCTGTCCAAACGGCGCTCCGAACGCATTTATGACGGCATCATAAATCCGCAAATCTTCAGCCGTCAAGGACAGGATATCCTTTTCCAGCACCGATGCTCTACTGTCCGTTACCTTCGCAGGGTTCCGCACTATAGCGGTAACCTCATGTCCCCTGTCCAGCGCTTCCTTCACAATCTCACTGCCTGCTTTGCCGCCTGCTCCAATGACTGCTATTTTCATGATAAATGCCTCCTAAGTAGTTAGAGCCTCAAGCCAGCCGCAGAATATCGCTGATGATCTCCTTGTCGACATCCAGATCGAACTTCCGGCCCCAGAAGCAGCCTGCACCCTGTTCGCGAATCCGTTCATAATCCTCGGCCCGCAGTGTTCTGGGGAATTCCGGTCCGGTATTCCAATCCGTGTAACGTTTGATCTCATTGATTACATTATCCTTATATTTACTGTTCAAAATAATTGAATGGAAGAAGATCTCATCGCCGCAGAACGAATTCCGGAACAACCGGACGTATCCGGGATGCTCCGCGATGAATTCGAGGATATACTGCATGCATCCCCCGGTAAGTGACATCCAGTTCGAGCCCTTATACAGCGCCTCCGGCAGATCCTTCAGGCTGCGCTTAAGCCAGGGTACAGACATCACCAGATTGATATAACGGTTGCGGATCTCTGAGACAGCTTTGGCCCGGGAGACCAGGAACCGCGGATAATACACAGACACCCGGTACAGGCAGCCCCACATTTCCGCCTCATTCGGAAGCTGCAGATGCTTGACGAACTCCTGCCCTTCATGCTCCTTGAAGAAATCAGCAATCACCTTATTGGAGGCAAGAGGCAAATCCTGTCCGCTGATGATATGAACATAGTTATAATTCCCGCTTGCCCGGATCAGTTCGAAGCACTTCAGGATGCATTCAATCTGGCCGTAATGGCCCCACTGTACGTCTACCGGCTGCTCTACGAAATGAATATCTTCGCGATGGATAATTTGCTCTTCGATACCGCTTTTTTTATCCACATGAAGGAAAAACTCCACATGCTCATCCGTTAAACGATCGATCAGCAAATTAATCTGCTGAGGGCTCTTGTGACAGAGGACAACATAAGCCATTTTGAAATTGTGCAAAAGATTCATCCTTTCGCTCATTTATTTCCACATATTATAGGGGAATGAGCGAAGATGGACAAGTTTTCATTCCTCTCAGCCTTTGACAAGCAGCCGGATTCCAATATTCCACGGGTCTCTCAAGGTAGTGATGCCGCCTTCTACTTCTACACGGTACCCCGCTTGCTTCACACGTTCCGCCACTTCAGATACATCCCCGCTGCCCGGAAGCAGCAGAGTGAAATAATCGATGCCCGCCGCATTGGCCGGAGCCGCCTTAGCTCCTTGTCCCGCCCAGACATTAAGCCCCATATGGTGATGGTATCCGCCCGCCGAGATAAATAGTGCAGCGTCCCCGTAATGAGCCGTGATTGCAAAACCAAGCGCATCCACATAGAATTTCTTGGCCTCCGCCAGATCGCCTACATGAAAGTGCACATGCCCGATCACGGTGCCCGCAGGCAGTCCGGTCCAGTTCAGCCCTTCGGAAGCCGCCAGCAAGCCGTCCACATCAACCGGGTCTGTAGTCATCACCACATTGCCAGTAGGCTCATACTTCCAGGTGTCGCGCGGCCGGTCGCGGTATATCTCAATGCCGTTATTGTCCGGGTCCTGAAGATACAGCGCTTCGCTGACCAGATGATCACCCTGGCCGATCTCGATGCCCGCATCAATCAGATTACGCAGCACCAGTCCGAGACTCGGACGGTCGGGCACCAGAATCGCGAAATGATACAGTCCGGCTGCCGAATTACGGCGCAGAATCTGAGCCTGTTCAATCTCCCGCAGCACCAGCAGCACATGCACGCCGTCCGCCGTCAGTTCAACCTCACGCCCCTGCTGGCGCAGGATCTTCAGTCCGATTACATTCTGATAAAAGGTGAGCGAACGCTCCAAATTGCTTACTCTAATCTGTACAAGTCCAATTTCCAGTTCTTGCGGCAGTGCTGCTGTTGTTGTCATATAAACCCCTCCTGAATAAAAACATATGGATAATATAAAAGGCTAAACCCTCCGGTGCCGTTCGTGCTCAGTGCTGCTTAGTCTTGACTGTTTATAGAATCATCATTCAAGCTTGTAACTGTTTCCGTTACACATTAACTAACTTTAGTATAGTTGCACTCTATATGTTTGTCAATTACTTTTAAAAATCGTCCGGAGAGGCGAATCAGGCGGTAATCCAATAGTTATATCCGGTGAGATCAAAGGAATATATCCCTTAAATTCCCCATTCAGCCGACTTCCGGCGCAATCAGAGGAATTCATAACTCATTTGGTTGGTCTACCTAATCAATCAATGGCACATTGTATTCGGTTTTTCGTATACATTGGCTCATCTGTCCTATCAGTGGCACATTGTATTCGGTTTTTCGCATACATTCGGCTCATCTACCCTATCAATGGCACATTGTATTCGGTTTTTCGCACACATTCAGCTCATCTGTCCTATCAGTGGCACATTGTATTCGGTTTTTCGCATACATTAAGCTCATCTGTCCTATCAGTGGCACATTGTATTCGGTTTTTCGCATACATTCGGCTCATTTGTCCTATCAGTGGCACATTGTATTCGGTTTTTCGCATACATTCAGCTCATCTGTCCTATCAGTGGCACATTGCTCCACAGCCCCCTAATGAAGTTGGAGTCCTCCCCCATAAAAATGTAGACTGAATACAGGAGGAGGATGAACACAATGGGACACTTAACGGGAACAAGAGAGAAGGCAGCGCAAGAGGTGTTGTCTGGCATTAAGGCAGCGGTGGTTGCCCGAAAATATGGGGTGACCCCAGCGACGGTGAATCAGTGGGTGAGAGATTACCGAGGGGCCCATGGGGAACAAGATCATCCGTATCCCCAGGAGCAGGTGGAGGAACTGAAGCGCCTCCTGGAAGTGGAGCAGAAATACGAGAAGGCCGTCAAGATACTCGGCGAAAAGGAGTTAGAGATTGAGATTCTGCGTGAACTGCTAAAAAAGCCAACCCCTGCTTATCCGAAAAAATCGAGGTAGCCGACATGTTCATTAAGCAGGGGAATACCGCAGCTTTGGTACTGCGTCTCATGGGGCTAGCAGAGTCCACGTACTACGACCGTAAGAAACGCAGGTCACTGTCCCCAAAGGCCGTTCAAGGGGGGCGTGGAAGACCCCAGCCAGGCTACTCCTTTAACGAGTCTGGGGAAAAGATTAGTGACGAGGAGATCCAGGAATGGCTGCTGGAATTAATCGCTGGAGAAGAGCACGTGTACGGGTACAAACTCCTGGCCAAGTGCTTGTGGAACCAGCACCGGTTGAAGCTCAATCACAAGAAAAGCTACCGGCTGTGTCAGGCGCTGGATATCCTGCAGCCCCAGCGTCAGAAGCGCTTTAAGCATCCCCGGAAGCTGCCGGAGAACCGAGTCATTACAGGAGCGAGCCAGCTCTGGCAGATGGACATTAAATACGGGTATGTGGAGGGACGTGACCGGCATTTCTTTGTCCTGAGCATTATCGATGTGTTTACCCGTGTCATCGTCGGCTACCACCGGGGATCGTCGTGTGAGGCCAAGCACGCCTGCCAGACGCTGGCGCGCGCCATGGAGCATCACTGCGCCCCTGACAGCGCTCGCCCTGTGATCCGCACCGACAACGGCCCACAGTTCGTCAGCCACCTGTTTGGCGACATGTGTGAAAGCTGGGAAATGACCCATGAACGTATTCCGCCTCGAACGCCGGATTTAAATGCTTTTATTGAATCATTCCACAGTAATATCGATCGGGATTTGTTCCGCAAAGAGGCATTCGAAACGTTCGAAGAGGCCTATGAAGCGGTGGACCGGTACATGGACTTTTACAACAATCGCAGAATGCATACGAGCCTTCGTAACCTGCCGCCAGCTACCTTTGCAGAGTGGGTGCTGACCCTAGAAGACCGCTCCCGCTTCTTCTGGCCGAGAGAAAAAGCGAAATAAAGAGCATATCTACAACAAGTACTGATTTTATACGGAGGACTCCGGGATAAGGGGGTCGCACCGATTGTATTCGGTTTTTCGCATACATTCGGCTCATCTGTCCTATCAGTGGCACATTGTATTCGGTTTTTCGCATACATTGGCTCATCTCTACGGATAAACTCCAAATTTCAATGAAATTTATCTACAACAGACGAATATCATAACTTCTTATAAAAAAGCCCGGCCAATTGGCCAGGCTGCGAAGCAGTCATCCGTTGTATTTGGGTTCACTAAGCATTTCAAATGATACATCCTGTGCAGTAATCCTAAGCTCACTCAGCGGCGGGTCCAGCAGAACCCGTAATTCAAACCCTTGTTCCACCGCATAGATCTCGGTATACAACCAGACCATTCTGTTCAGGCGTTCAGGCAGAACCAACCCGGTCACCCCGGTAAAGGTTAGTCTGATATCACACTGATAATGCATGGCTCCGCTGCAGTCCAGAACGATCTCCACAACCTCCTCCGCCGGTGCAGTATATGAAATCACCCTTGAATCATGAAGGGACTTCTCAACTAGCTGAACAGCATGTACAGGCAAGCTGTCCTTAATAGACAGATACCCTCTGTAGTATTCATCATCCAGCACCTTCATCCTGGCTTCGTATTCATTACGCCACTGCTGCGCCTGTTCTTTGAACTCAGGTTCTGGATAAGTAGAATTGATTGTTCCGTCATGAATGGATGGATGGAAGTATTCCGGAAGGTACTTCAGCAAATCCGCTTTGAGGTATTCCAGGAAATCCCTCGTCCTCTCCTTATAGCTGAGCCCCTCCGCAGCATGCCACGCAACATCCTCCAGCCAATCCTGCTCCATCTCAGGGAACACCATAAAGCCGCGCACCTGCATTTCTTCATACCATGAATATGTATAAAATTTCATTTGGCGCTCCTTTACTCCCCAAGTCTCATCTATTGGTAATCTTCGTGCCCATATATACCCTTTTTTCAAGCGTCGCCTGCTGAACCCAGTTCTGTAGTTCCGCCCGGTTAATCATGAACTGCTCATCGACTTTCATATAGGGAATTCCCGTAAGTGAACCATTATACTTTAGAACCTCGTGCTCTGCCTTGATAATATTCAGCACCTCATTCTCAGTTAAATGCAGAAATTCCGCTGCCTCCGACATTGTCATTAATGGGCTCTCAGCGGCAGTAGATACAGTCTGCTCTAACAGTTCCGCTTGCTCTTTGGCCTCCGTCTGCAACTGGGCAATCTGTGTTTCCATCGCCTTTTCATTGCTGGATGCACGTTCGTTGCTGATAATCAGACTGCTTGCGATTAAAGAAAGACCCAGAATCAGTGCTGCTCCCAGGATTGTAATTTGATTCTTCATGTACAATATCCCCTTACTCCTTTGTAAAATCAAGGTGCAGACAGTCCCCTATCTGCCGCTACAGCCGCTTGTCTATAATATGCTTGTTCTCCTTGATCTCCTTGCGGAGCAGCCGGATTTCCTGAATCAATTCGTCCAGTTTGTAGGTAGCCCTAGATCCATCAATGGCCTTGCGGATAATCAGCATAAAGACCAGCAACGACAGGAACCATATAATCAGTGCCAAAAATACCATCATATCAATGCTCTTCCCCCTTATTCCAGTAAGCCACACATGGTGTCAGTCTAAACCATCTGGAATAATGTGTAAAGCATAGATCCGCTCATGAAATAGCCTCACAAAGTGGGGCTTTGGCTTCGATTATGACTCAGTTACATTGCGGGGACCCCAAAACATATAAATTCTTATCAATCAAAAAAGGGGCCCTGCCGGGATCCGGCAGGGCCAAAGTCTATTATAAGGGGGTCATGTGATTAATATACAGGCTGAAGCTTAATGCCTGATGAAAATCACATAAAGGTTTGATGAATTTATAAGTCCTAAACAAAGAGATAGACCCTGCCGAGGCACGGCGGGGTCTATCATAAATGTATCCACTGGGGGGTGGAGACCTTTAATATACTCCCCGAACCTTAAAAGTACATAAATCTCTGCTGAAAGTTTCCTTAAGTTTCTGTGGCAGTCTACAAAATCTTACATCACGGGCCGGTGCCGCTTGAGGTTACATTCCAGCCCAGTCTGCTTTTCTTCACATAGATGTAGCTTCGCTCTGTTTGTTCAGCAAAGTACAGATTACCGTACCTTGGATCATCCTTAATCCGTCCTTCTGTAACCCTGCCTGCCAATGCAGCCGCCGGATCACGAATCAGCAGGCTCTTGCGTACAGCGAGCTCAGGGGTAGGAGAAGGACAAATGAGCAGATACAATAACCCGAGCCCGAGCAATACCGTTATATAAAAAGCAGCGCCTTTTCGCTTGCGCATAGAGTTTCGAATACCATATTCCTCCTCTGCCTCACGAAACAGGAATTTGATGTACGATCTGATCCAGTGTAACCTCCTGCAGCACATTCTCCATCGCTTTCTGCGCAAGAGAGAACACGGGAATAATTGCCCCGGCAATGTTCTTGCCGACCGGGCACTCCGGGTTCGGATGCTCGTGGACAGAGAAGAGTGAATCCTCTTCCACTGCATTGACCGCCTTGTAAATCTGCAGAAGCGTGATATCCGCGCTACTCCGGGTAAGCTTCGCACCGGCTACCCCGGGGCGTACCTCCACCAGACCGGCCTTGTTCAGCATGCCTGTAAGGCGGCGGATGACAACCGGATTCGTATTGACGCTGCCGGCGATCCACTCCGAGGTGCTTTTACCGTCTTTGTTGCTGTCTATTAAAGTTAGAATATGAATAGCGACCGCAAACCGGGTGCTGATGTTCATGGGAATCTCTCCTTCATACTGACCAGAATGCTTCCCGGCAGATGTAACAATAATAGTTACATTCTAGATAATTGTCAATCCTGCAAGGAGCTCCGTGACCTCCTCGGGGTACTTCTGACTCAGACGTTTCTTCCCCAGATTACTCTTCACGATCCGGATCATCAGCTTATCGCCGCTCCCGGCCAGTCTGCGCAGCAAGGCAAAGCCCGCATCCGGCTGGCTGGCAACAAACAGGCTAAGCGCATACTCCATTCCTTTGGATAATACGCGGAGATGCTCAGGATCGGCTTGTCTGTATTTGCCCGACAGCAGCTCGTTCAGGATTTGCTCTGACAGCTCCAGACTGTAGTCGGCACAGGCTTGTTCCTTAAGCAAGGGAGGATGCGCCAGCGCGGCAATAAAAGCACGCAGTTCCAGCACGGTCGCTTCCATTCTCCAGCCTTCAAGCAGCCTGTGCAGCAGCCCGAAGCCGAACTCTCCAATCTGCTGCAATGCCATGGCCGCCGCCTCACGAACGCGCCATCTTGAATCATTCATTGCCCTGCGCAGCCTGACTTCTATCCCGGATCTTTCTCCCTGCTCCGCATATCCGTAATACGCACCGTAAGCCAGTAAAGCACAGAATGGAAGAAATTCCTCCGGGTCATTAGCCTCCGCCTCCGCTGCAGAAATATCCGTCCAGGAAGTGAGCAGCGACAACGACTGTGCTGAAAGCCCAGTACGGGCGTAATATCGGGAGAACTCCCCGGCAAGGCTCAGGTTCGCCCGCGGACCCGGCAGCCCGCTCCGGTTCATGTAATCCTCTGCGAGCAGCGGCCATTGTTCACTGTTCTCTATCTGCTGCTGAAACGGCAATGCGGCAAGCTTGCCACTATTCACCTTCATCCCTCCGGTTTCAATGGTTTCCTTCATTGGAGTACATTACAACGCCTTGCGCATCATACGGATAGTCGATCTGCTGCTTCACGGCAGCCATAGCCTCCCGGCCGGCAAATAAGGATACCAGATATAATCCCAGATCAATTGAGGTTGAGACCCCGCCTCCGGTAATAACATTCCCGTCCTGCACAATCCGGGCCTGAACCACTTCCCGGCAATACGGCTCAAGCAGCTCATATGCCGATGCATGCGTTGTGGCCCTTCGTCCCTCCAGTAATCCGACAGCACCCAGCAGCAGGGCACCGGTGCATACGGATACCAGATATGGAACCCCGCTTGCTCCCTGAAGCCAGGAGATAAAGCTCTCGTCATGACGCAATGCCCTCGTCCCGGACCCGCCGGGCACAAATACCAGATCATACACTGATAAATCCGGCAGCACTTTACCGGTTTTGACCGTAAGCCCCATTTCATCTGTGATTTCCCCGGCCGGACCGCAGATATCCCACTCCAGCCCTTCCCCTGCTGGGAACTGGCGCAGCCTGTAGATTACATCATAAAAACCCGCGAAATCCAGAAACGTAATGCCGTCAAACAGAATAAAAGCAATTTTCACGCTACCCGCTCCTTCAATATCCGTCGTCCTGTAATTTTACTCGCTGTCGTAAGCCTGCAAAGCAACGGGCAAGGCCTGAATGACCACATTGCCTACAGCCGGAAGAGGCAGCAGGACTGCGCTTATAATCTCCTCACGGGTAGCGCCGAGTGATTTGGCATGCTTGACATGAAAGGCCAGCCCGCTTTCCAGCCTGACCGCCGCGAGTACGGAGATATAGGCAATTTCTTCTGTTTTGGCGTCAAGCGCACTTGCTGCATCCAGCTTCTGCACGACTTCCCCCCAGGCCTTCTGCTGCTCCGGTGCTTCCTTCATAAACGTCATGAATGCATTGCTGACTTGCGGTAGATTGTCCATTCTTTGTCCCTCCATTGGTAGAATACAATAATAAAGAAGTCCACCCTCTTCAGGGCAGACCGTATCTGTTCGTTCTTAGGTGCTAAGCTCTTAGGCGCTTGTCAGAATAATCGGTTTGCCTTTGGTGACCACAATCGTATGTTCGTACTGGGCAACACGGCTGTTGTCCGCCACACTGAGCGTCCATCCATCCGACTGCTGCTCTACAAAATCCGCACCCGTAGACAGGAATGGCTCTATCGTGATGACCTGTCCTTCCTTCAGCACCGTCGTTACCCGCGGATTATAGAACGGCAGGATTTCATAGGGCTTCTCATGCAACGATTTGCCGATGCCGTGGCTGCACAGATTGCGCACAACCTTATAGCCGCGCTTGTGTGCCTCCGACTCCATAACCCTGCCGATCTCGTTCACCTTCATTCCCGCTCTGAGGTGATTAATCACGCTCATCATGGTTTCCTCCGTACTCCGGCAGAGATGGACCAGCTTCTCATTATAAGGAGGCAGTTGAAAAGATACTCCGGCGTCCCCGTAGTACCCGTTCAGCTCGGCCGAGACATCAATATTGATTAAATCGCCGGCCTGGATCACCCGTTGACCCGGGATTCCGTGTGCCACCTCTTCATTGACGCTGATGCAGGTGGTTCCGGGAAAGTTATAGGTTACCTTAGGGGCAGATTTCGCGCCAAAATGGTTCAGAATCCTCGCGCCCACTTCGTCCAGCTCTGCAGTCGTCATTCCGGGAACTACACTTTTCCTCATCTCGGCGATGGTGTGGCCTACCACTTTACCGGCTGCCTTCAGTCCTTGCAAATCCTGCAGTGTCTCGCTCGTCATCCTGTTCACATTCCTCTCGTATCTGTTGATTCTCCGGCAACTTCCTGAAAAGCGGCTCCGTCCCAGAGGTATGAAGTCTCAACCTGCCTGCCAACAGAGTTGTCATAATGATCCGCCCGGAAACCGCCTTCGACTGTCTCCAGCTTGACCGAATACCGGTCAGGACTACTGATAAACAGCCCGGATGCCGCCCCCTTAATCTGCAGCTCCTGGATCGAATGATCCGGCTTCACTGTAAACAGCTTGAACAATGATCCGTTCGAAGAACCATATTGGCCAACCGTAAAATCGGGATTACCGTCTCCGTTGTAATCAGCGAACTGAATCTGGAACAAATCGCCGAAGCTCAATTCTTCGGTGAAATGCCGGCTCAGCGCGAACGTGCCCAGTGCTGCGCCCTGTTCATCCGTAATGGCCAGCCGGAATTGCCCGCTCCAGCTCCGTCCAGCCAGCGGTGATGGGCTGGACCAATCCTCGCTGTACCTGCCTTTCAGCAGCTGCAGGTTCAGAAATTCCTTGTTTCCTGTGACCGGGAATAAATCATTGCGTGAGACCGTTACCGGACCTTGAGTTACCACCGATGCCTCATCCGCTTCGGACTTCGCCGCTGCTGGACTTCCGCCGCTGAAGATCAGCCTGCGCAGCTTATCGGCATTCTTGGCGGAGACTGTATAGCCTGTCCCGCTGCGCTCAGCGGACAGCAGCAGACCGGTGTTCCCCTCCTGCTCGCCCAGACCCAGAATAAATTCTTCTGTATAGCCGTCCCCGTACACCAGCTTCATGCGGAAATCCGCATCGTAATCCAGCTCTCCCGCAATACGCTTGCTTGTATTCATGGCAGAAGCCATCGTCTTAATGAACTCGCCGTCTTTGAAAATCCTGGACTCAAAGGGAGCCGTCTCCGCTTGGCTCTCTATAGAGTTATAGGTCAAATCAATTTCAGAAATCCATCTTGAATTAATGTAGCCGAAAGCATTCTGGCAGCCGCTTAATAGAACAACCAGAAGAACAGGCAGAATCAGCAGTAGCCGCCTTATGGGTTCCACCTCCACATCCTTATGTATGATACAAGTATAACAGCCTTCTTAAGCAGAGTGAAATTCACGGATCTCCCGCTTCCGTTCAGAAGGCAACCTATCCGCCCCGGCGTATGCCAAAAACCGGTCCGCTTGATACGCAGGAACCGGTCTGAGCAGCAAACTCAATATGTTGGGAGTAGTCTGCTATATTCCGCTTTAGCTTATAGCCCCTACAGCCTTCATCCAGGCTTCTGCAATCAGCGCATGGCCGGCAGGTGAAGGATGTACGCCATCCCCGGCCCAGAAGGCAGGCTCGGCCTTAACCGATGCGGCGGCGAACAGTCCGTCCAGCGGGACCAATACAGCGCCATATTCACGGGCCAGCTCACGGACCACATGAATTTTCGGGTCCAGGTCCTTACGCCAGCCCTTACGGTCTTCCGGCACCGGCAGTACGAACGGCTCAACCAGCACCAGCTTGGCATCCAGGCTCTGCTTGGTGCGTTCAATCAGATCACGGTAGGAAGCCTCGAACTCAGCTGCAGTAGTCTCCTGCCCGGAATCGAACCAGCGCCAGGTATCATTAACACCGATATAAATCGACACCCAGGTCGGCTTAAGCTCCAGACAATCCCGGTCCCAGCGCTCCTGCAGATCCACGGCGCGGTTGCCGCTGATGCCGCGGTTGATGAAGGTAAGGTTCTTCTCCGGATACTGCAGCCCAAGACGAGCGCCCGCCATCAGCGCGTAACCTACACCAAGTGATGAAGCGTCTGCGTAATTGCGGCCGCAATCCGTGATACTATCACCCTGGAACAGGATGATATCGTTCTTTTGAAATGGCATGCCTGAAATCCTCCTATGAAAACATCTGTAATGGTATAAACATCAACATTATAACAAATAGATTTTTCTGCGAATACGTTTTCATTACATATTTACGGAGTAAATCTGTTCACAGCTCTAAGCGCTTCATGCAGGGCAGTATGCAGGTTGCCTTCTGCGGCTTCTCGGTTGATTGCTGATAATCTCCAGTATTGTGAAGGTTCTTGTGAAGACGCTGATATCAGTTTTTAAGCCCGATTGGAATGAGCTTGTATCATCCCAATAATTTCTTCAATGACGAGCCCGGGCTGGTCATGATGGATATAATGACCGCTACCCGGCGCAATCAGCTGTCTGCTGGCCGCAGATAATTCCAGGAACTCCGCCTGGCTCTTCTGCTCAATCTCCAGTATCGCGTGTGCCGGCCAGTCTGATCCATCCTCATCCGCAAGCCCCCTGGTTATCACCGACAGCGGAACCTGGCTTGGCATGGAACCCCGGGCAGCAGAGATCTGCTTATAGCTCTGCATCTTATCGATCTGCTCCCTATTGAGCGAAGGGTTCAGCAGGTACGCCCGGTTCGCAGCGATATGCTGCGGGGGCAGCACCTGCTCATAAGTAAGCTCCTTATATTCGCCTGCAGCATCTATCAGTACAATTCCCGCAGTCCGCTCAGGATAGCAGCAAGCGAAGAGTCTGGCTACCAGACCGCCAAAGGAATGACCGACCAGAATGTAAGGGGCTTTAATATCCAGCAGTGCAAGCAGCCGGTACAGCTCCTCCACCAGATCCTGGCAGGAGCGCGGCCCCGGCACTCCCGGGCTGGTCCCGGTACCGGGTCTGTCATAAGCGAGGGTTGAGGCATGCTGCGCAATATTCTCCTGGACACCGCTCCAGGAATCGCAACCATCCCCTAATCCGGAAATAAAGATGACAGCAGGCGCACGGTATGCAGAATATTTATAATACAATCCGCGGCCCTGCCCGTCCGTTTGAACCTCCATCCAATTGCATGTAAATCCGTTCTGAATCATCTTCTCCTCCTAGTGCTGCGCAAAAAGTTCATATAAAGGATGTATGCCTCATTCAGGATAAAGGTCCTTCCAGTAATTTACTATGTAATTTCACACAGCTCTCCTTTCACCGTCTGAATTCATGAAAAATCCCCTTCAACTGCCTGCCGGCGGTTAAAGGGGATGATCTGCCGCATGGAAGCGGCCTGCTATAGGATAGATGGTTAGGAGAGAATTAATAGGCCAGACTGAACAACCCGTGAATATGGGTCAAATACCGGATATTGCTTGCTTCCTTCATCAGCGTTGCCGGCAGACCCTTCAGCGGTGTGGAATTGCCGCCGACAATCGCTACTCCGTCTCTGCGTCCCAGACTGGCAAGTGTCCCGGAATTCACCGGACTGAAGGTCTCGGAGGCTTTATCATTCAGGTAAGCGTAAAGGTTATAACCGATCAGTTCACCCATCTGCCAGGCGATTTGTGCCGTTGGCGGATACGGACGGCCGTCCGGTGCGAACACAACCGCACTGTCACCGGCTACAAATACATTCTGGTGTGAAGTGGATTGCAGGAACTCATTCACGGTTGCGCGGCCGCGGTTCACTTCAAGCCCGGACTCACCGATCAGCGGGTTGCCCTGCACGCCGCCGGTCCAGACGAAGGTATTCGCCACAATCTGGCGGCCGTCCTTCAGATCAATGGTATTGCCTGCTACATTAGTAACAGGAAGACCTGTCAGGAACTGAACTCCCCGTTTCTCGAGGCTGGTTGTAGCGCGCTCAATCAGATGATCCGGCAGAACCGGAAGAATCTTCGGGCCGGCTTCTACGAGCAGCAGCTGGATCTCAGCCGGATTCACTCCATATTTCTTAGTCAGCTTGGGCAGTACATCGGCAATTTCACCTACAAGCTCAACACCTGTCAAGCCGCCCCCGCCGATCAGGATGGTTGCATCGGCCGCATTGCCGCTTTTGGCATATTCACGAATCCGGTCTTCAATATGTCCGTGAATCCGCAGTGCATCCGCCGCCGATTTCAGCACCATGCTGTACTGTTCAAGTCCCGGAATGCCGAAATAAGCCGTCGTGCTGCCCAGACCGACAACAAGAGCATCATAAGTCAGCATTACACCATCCGAGAGGATGATTTGCTTGTTCTCCACCGAGAACGAATTAACCTTGGCAATCTTCAGATCGATATCCTTACCGGCGAACAGCTTGGCAAGCGGCATGGCAACCGCCTGTTCAGAAGCACTTCCTGCTGCAAGGCGGTGTAGTTCGGTAATGATCTGGTGTGTCGGATACTGATTAACCACTGTAACTCTGGCTTCAGCTTTGCTCATATATTTGCGCACGGTTAGCGCACTCAATAAGCCGCCGTAACCTGCACCTAGAATAACTATGTGTTTTGACATCATATTTCCTCCATCCCTACGATTAAGAATTGAACAATAATTACTTACCGGATTGGCGTTCGCCGCTGACCTGCAGGTATGCATTCATGAAACGGAGCACGTTTTGTACCTGCGGGTCCTTGATCATTTTCATCATGCCAAACAGGCTGATGGTTTCACTGCTTGCATCCGCGCGGTCTTTCGCTTCAATAACCGTAGCCGCCAAATTCTTGACAGAGCCTACCACAGGACCCGCCATCTCCTTGATTGCGCCTACCGTATCATTTTTCAATACTTCATCCGTTGCAACCGACTGTACGAAATCGACCGATTTGGTTAATACATTCACCAGTTGGGTAATCTGCGGCAGCTGCTCCACCAGAAGAATCAGGGATTCCTGAACTTCCGGCTTCAGAAGCTGATTCAGCAAATCCTCTTGGGGAAGGCCTGCTGCGGGTATTTCTTGTTCCAAAGGGGTTTGGGTAATGGTTTCTGACATATTGAAGTCTCCTTTACAATGGCATTGCTGCTTAAAAGTATTCATCCACTGAAACTATGTGACTATTATAACATTCCGGTTGTAATAAATGTCACAATGTTTTTGGCTTTATAGCCTTATTTTGTGATTAAAATCACTTCTTTTCTCGCTTTTTCAAAATTTATCGACTATTTGAACTAAAATTCACAATTTACTGTTGTTTAATCATTGACGTACACTTGTAGTTGTGATATTTTAAGCAAGTAACTTATTGTAAGCTTATTTATTAATATCAGCTATTGATTTTTACTAACCAACATACATATCCCAATGGAGGTCATTATTTATGAGTGCTTTTTCAGAATTGGTACAGTCCCGCAGATCGGCAATGAATTTCGTTGAAGGGGTGCAAATCCCACAGAATGAGCTGGAGGAGATGTTCTCACTGGCCCGCCTGGCTCCATCGGCCTTCAACCTGCAGCACGCCCACTACAAAGTCATCAGCGATGACACTGTGAAGGAAGAAATCCGTAAAGGTGCTTACGGTCAATACAAAATCCACACCGCCTCGGCTGTCATCGTCGTGCTGGGTGACAAAAACGCCTACCAGCAGGCTCCAGAAATCTATAGCGGACTTAAAATGCTGGGAGCCATGAGCGAAGAGGATTACGACCGCACCATTCAGTCTATTAATGATTCTTATACTGGAAAAGACGCTTTCCAGCGGGATGAAGCAATCCGCAATGCTTCCTTGTCAGCTATGCAGTTCATGCTGATTGCCAAAGACAAGGGCTGGGATACCTGCCCGATGATCGGTTTTGATCCGGAGGCGGTGAAAGCTACCCTCGGGCTCAGCGACAACTTCGTTCCGGTAATGCTGATTACGATCGGCAAAGACAACAAGCACAAAATTAGACCGCGCGGCTACCGCAAGCCGGTTAATGAGTTCGTTGAATTTATCTGAGAATAAACCCGGTCCAGCGAAGTCCCTGTTTAATAGTTGACAGCAAAAAGGTCTTCCGGCAGCTTAACCGGAAGACCTTTTTGCTGTGATTTTATAAGATAAAGCTTCAGTCTGATGTTCATTTGGCATAATGCAGTATAGCCGCTGCCGCGCGTTCCCGCCGCTCCGCATCGGGACTGTGCAGGGCAGCCTTCAGAACAGCCAGCGCCTCAGCTATTGTGGCTTCATCCACACGGGCCGGGGAATGAGCAGTCTCCATATCGCCAGCCGAAGAATCTGCAAGCCACAAATCCATTCTTGCTGCAGGCAGCAGCCCTGAATAGCGGGTAACCTCCTGATCCGAAGCAAGCCGTGCTTGTACTGCAGAATTCACAGCTGTACGGGGCAGACTCTTCAGCCAGGTTACTCCGCGCCGGTGCGCAGTTCCGCCCTCCACACTCTCCTGCCGGGCATCAAAGAAATAATCACCCAGATCGCCAAGGTATACCCATTCCTCATCCGCAATCAGCACATAATCCCCGTCCTGCATCACGTTGACGAACGTGTCTAAACTGCTGAGAGCTTCTTCCAGCTCCTGCCCCTGATAAGCTCCGGATGCAGCCAGCCTGCTGCGGATATCCTCTCTCCCGCTGGACTCCAGATCTCCAACAACAGGATCTCCCGCACATACATAATTATCCTCCAGAAAAGACTTGATTAACCCGCTGCGGGTTCCGTCAAGCCTCACTCCAAACAAACTCATCCTTTTCTTCCTCCCTCAAGTGCCCGGATAGCTGAACCGCAACATAACAATCAGTAAATTATACAGCAAACGGCAACGCTTTTGCCGTCCATTTTATAAGACAGCACTGTTCCAGGGCACCAAATTTGCCCTGCAGGTGAATCAAGCTAGAGATTGTGAAGCTACCTGCGGACAAATCATGCTGGAGCTAAGTAGCTTAGCAATTGCACTTTTCCTCACCTGGAGCTTGGCTGGAGATTGGCTAGAGCATCACGGGCTCATGAACGCATCAGCTCGTGAGGAGCACTGGGATTCCGTTATTTGCGAAGAAATGGCGAATTGCCAGGACATTCGGACTGAGATTCCGTTAATGTCCTGAAACGCCTTGTTATAGCGCTTAAAAGAACAGGATAAAGGATTCTCAGTCCGAATCCTCCTGATCAGGAGGCTTTTTGGCGAAATAAGGGCTTGTGTTCGGAATCCTCCTAAAAAACTAAGGATAAGGAAGCATAATAGCGCTTACATGATCTTACAGTGAAAAATAACCGCAAATTTAAAGTATTCGCCTTTTTACGGCTGCGGCATGTCACGGTATAATACAGGTATCAACTCAAGGAACCATACACTGCGGTAAGAACGCATGCGGGGGCAGAATCTCCGGCAGTCCTCTTAAGCAGCTGTACTCCCTGAGCTTGAGACTATATCTTTGATCCTGGCGTTATAGCTTTCAATCCATCCCTACACGAAATGGTATGAGCTTCTTAAAGCTCAAAAGCCCACAATCAATCCTATCGTGGTCAGCGGATGAATTAGAGAAGATTTAACGGGCAGGATAGGCAAATTGACTGCCGCCTCGGACGATTTCTACCCGGCTGAGTACAAAGGATAGGATAAGGAGTCTGAGAAGAACATGGGTATAGTGGTTATTATATAAACCTCTATTGTTGATGAAGCTATCAATAATAGAGGTTTATATGTGTTATAGGGGGATTTATTTTAGTTATAGCGGGACAAGCATGCAGCTGACCTTGGCATAGGCCGCTTTAGCGCAGGCCTTCGGCAACTTTAAGCAGAGTCTCTTTGGATACATCCGGTGATTCTGTGCTTACTTCATGCAAAATGTTCCATTCGTTATTCTCCCCTAGCTCGATCCACTGGATATAAGCATAATAGTTGTTTTGGTTCCCATAAGCTTCTTTATTCACAATATATAAAGCATCTAAAGCTCCAACCTTCATCTCCTCAACCGTAGTAGCCGCTGCAAAATTTGCTGTGAGCTGCGCTTCCGGTCCGCTAGGCGTATACTTAACCACAATTGCATCACTTTTCCCTCTTGGACCCTCATATATGAGCTGCGGGCTTACAGTCTTAGCTATTCTATTAGGAGTGTTGAAGCTCTTGATCCAGGCATAATCCTCACCGGGCTTGACCCTTTTCGAGAGGACATTGGTGTATTTCTTTACCCAGGACTCGTCTATAATCCCAATCTGACTGTCAGATCTCGCTTCGGCAAAATAATATCCTTCCGGCAGACTGCTTGGCACAGCCAGCTTTCCGGTAATTGGCTCGATGACCTCCTTCCAGCTCTCTATATCGGAGAACAGCTGCGGACAGTTCACCTTAAGCAGGTCATATCCCCCATTGGGCAGTGACACGTACAGGAAGGCGGATTCATTCACAGCCAGTTTAGTCTGAATGTCTTCAACAAGCAGCTTCACGTGCTCACCGTGTTCATCGGATTCAGTATAGTCCGAATGAACGATCACCTTTATTCCAGTAGAACCATATGTAACGGCCCATAACCTTTCCGCACCATAAACCACGCCTCCGAACAGCATCAGGCCGCAGAGAACAACCGCTATCCTTGCAGTGCCGCGCATATGTCTTTTGGTTTTCCGTTCGTTTTGGAATTTGAAGTACTGATCAAAGCTTGCGGAAATCTGTGTCTCCAGCTGTTCCGGCATTACTGTATTCTGCTTAAGGCTGGCAAATTCCCGTTTCAATTGACTTTCGACAGGCATGTATAGTCCCCCTTCATCTCATCTTCCTCTGTGAATACGGCATGCTGCCGCAGTTTGCGCATTGCCTTGTGATGCCTGGATTTAGCGGTACCCAGCGGTATCTCCAAGGCAGAGGCAATCTCGTCAAAGCTGCATTCCCCATAGTAGCGAAGGACAACAACACTGCGCAGTTTAGGGGGAAGCCCAGCAACCAGCTGGAGCAGCTCTCCCCGCTGTTCCTGCTCAAGGAGCGGTGTATCCGCTCCCGGCAGCAACAACTCTGTTGCATTCTCCCTGCTGCGGATCTGGATGCGCAGCCTGCGCCAGCTCCTCCGGCTCCAGTTGCTGCATTGCCGTACAATCATTCCGTTCAGCCATGCCCCAAAAGGCCGATTCCTGTCATACTGCGGCAGACTACGGAACAATTCGATGTAGATTTCATTCACTACATCAGCCACATCGCCCTGCCGGTCAACAAGCAGACAGACTGTCCCGTACACCTGGTGCCTGATGCTGTCATGCAGCGCAGTGAAAGCATCCTTGTCTCCTTCTTTCAGCCTTTGCAGACAGCCATGCAGCTCTTCCTCAGTCATCCGTCTCTCTCCTCTCTGTCTTGGTTTTCACTCTATATTGGTCCGCTGCGGGACAATGGTTCCCTTTGAGTACAATAAATTCAATCCTTACACAAAAAAAGCCGGCCGCCCATGAGTTTCGTCATGAATTGCCGGATGTGGAAGTAAAGTATAGTTGTCAAAAACGGTTCTTATCAGCTCTATTTACATATGCACAGGTATCCCCAATTCCCGCTTCAGGAATTGATAGACTTGTAAGTTCGCCCCCCTCAGCGGGTAATCAGCTATTCTGCAGGCGATTCCGCAGCTCATATCAACTGCCGGCCCTGATAGTCTCCTGACCACTGTACCAGACGGAAGAGTCTGTAAGGTAATCTCAGGTACAAAAGCCATCCCAATACCGTTCTCCACATAGAATTTCAAGGCGGACATACTGCCGATTTCCATGGTGTTCAGCGGGGGACCGGCTGCTTCCTGCAAAATACTCTCCAGCTTCTTACGGTAAGGACAATCCGCAGCCGTAATGAGCAGACGGTGTCCGCGAAGCAGGTCCGCAGTAATCTCCTTCTCCGTCTCCAGAGGATGACCTTCGGGCAGCAGCAGCACGAATTGCTCGGTGAAAAGCGGCTCGAAATACAGCTCCGTCCCAAGCTGCGGGGCGGAGCACAGAATCATGTCGAGTTCTCCCCGGAGGAGCCGCCCGCTGAGAGCCGCTGTTCCGGCAATCTCTACTGAAAGTACGATCCGGGGAAACTGTTCCATGAATATGCGCAAAAGCTGCGGCAGCCGGTAACTCGCAGTCGGATCGGTTACACCGATCCGGACGCTCCCTGCTCCGCCCGACTGCAGATCAGCCAGACTGCTCTGCAGCCGCTCCATGTCTTTCACAATCTGCAGGCTCTGCTCATGGAACAGCCTCCCGGCCTCCGTCAGGATCACCTGCTGTTTGCCGCGCTCCAGCAGCTGAACGCCCAGTTGAGCCTCAAGCTTCTGGATCTGCATAGTTACCGTAGACTGGGCATAGCTAAGCTCTTCGGCTGCACGGTTAAAGCTTCCTGTGCTCACAATGGCCTGAAAGGTTTTTAAAGTTTTGAAATCCATTTTCGCTAACCTCTTTCCAGTAAGACTCCCGGCAAAATACATTTATTTTATCCCTACACTTATCCCGTTTTTCGCCGTCCTATCGTTCTTCATTGCATTTTCTACAAGTCCTTCATACAATTGATTTCCTCATTTCTGCTCACATTCACCGATTTCACAGAATTCTACTGTACAGAGTGCAATAGGGAATGGCGAATAGCATTCAGCCTCCCTGAGCTTGAGGATGTTTCATTACAGAGTCCATTGACCATCTGCTGTTGAGATTGCTCTAGTGCGCTCGATATAGTTCAATATTATTGAACCAATCCTTCATTTCATTCAATTATACAAAACCAGGCAAACTGAATACAATTGTACTCAGGATATTCCATAACAATAAGAAGTCGGGAGCGGATAAGGATGGATCTGAAGGGTAAAGTCGCGATAGTGACAGGCGGAGGAACAGGTATCGGGCGGGCAACCAGCCTTCAGCTTGCCGGGCAAGGTGTAAAGGTTGCCGTGAATTATTCCCGTTCGGAAGCGGAAGCCCGGGAAACGGTTGACATGATCATAGCGCAGGGCGGGCAGGCCATTGCTGTACAAGCTGATGTGTCCGCAAATACCGAGGTACGGGCAATGGTAGAACAAGTAGTACAGACCTACGGCACTGTAAACCTGCTGGTGAATAATGCCAGTATCACGCAGCATATTCCTATGGATGATCTGGAAGCCGTCACCTCGGAGGTGTGGGATGAATTATACGGCGTGAATGTCAAAGGTATGTTCTTCTGTGCCCGGGCAGCCGCCCCGTATATGAAGTCAAGCGGACAAGGAGCCATCGTCAATCTCGGCAGTATTGCCGGAAATACGGGTGCCGGTTCGTCACTTCCTTACGCGGTGTCCAAAGCGGCTGTTCACGGTCTGACCCGGTCGCTGGCCAAGGCTCTCGCCCCTGACATCCGGGTCAACTGCGTTGCCCCTGGAGCCGTAGCGACACGCTGGTGGGCGGGCCGGGAAGCGCAGATGCACAAGCTCGCACCGAACCTGCTGCTGCAGAGCATTGCCGCGCCGGAAGATATCGCCCGTTTCATCTGCTCCGCGCTCGCTCAGGAAGCCATGACCGGGCAGATTATCACAGTCGACAGCGGGCAGACTTTATAGCCGCTATAGCGCTGGCAGATTCATTCTACACACAGCAAGCAGCCCCCTCTCCGCACTATTGCGGAAGGGGGCTGTCTGTTCGAAGCTGTTCAAGACTCTGCTACTCTACTTACTTGAACTCCTAATCAAGATGGTTCATTCCCCCATACCAGGCTGCCGGAGATATAGGCCGGAATATTGGCCCAATCCGCATAAGCCGTACCTGCTGCATTAAAGGAATAATCTCCGGTCTGGGTGTAATTGCTCCAATCCGACTTGGACGCCCGCAGCTGAATATCTATGCTCTCCCCGGCCGCAAGGGAACCTGCTGCGCTTGTAAATCCAAGCTCCAGGTAATAATCAGCTCCGGTCTTGGCAGCCGGAAGCTTCACAAACGTCCCGGTCACATTCGCGCTTCCCACCTGCGACCAGTCGCAGAAGAAGCTCTGGGTCTGCTCACCGTCAATAGTGTAATAATATCTGATCTTCACATCGGCCAATGAAACAGCAGCCGTGCCGGTATTCATCAGCTTAATCTTCGGGCTCAGCGTATTGGCCGCAGCCGCTGTGCTGCTGTTGTACATCTGAACTTTAATGGCGCCAGCGGCCGGTGCTGTTGTGTCCACTACCGCAACAGCCAAGGTCTGCGCCGCTCCGGCGCTGAAATTGAAGCTCAGCGTTGTCGTACCCACCGCCTGCGCGGCCAGATACGCCTTGCTGATCGTGGCAACCGAACCGCTCACACTATAATCCGTCCCGGTGGTCAACGATGCCGCACCGTTCTTAATCGAGGTTAACGTGTTCCCGTTCAGCGTCATCGTCACGGCGATATCCGCCTGATTCGCCGTCTTCTTATCGAAGCTGGCACTGACCGGCGTGATCGCAGAATTGCTGGCCGGAGTTGTTGTGTCCACTACCGCAACAGCCAAAGTCTGCGCCGCTCCGGCGCTGAAATTGAAGCTCAGCGTTGTCGTACCCACCGCCTGCGCTGCCAGATATGCTTTGCTGATCGTGACTGCCGAGCCGCTCACAGTATAATCTGTTCCGGCGGTCAACGTTGCCGCGCCGTTCTTAATGCTGCTTAACGTGTTCCCGTTCAGCGTCATCGTCACGGCGATATCCGCCTGATTCGCCGTCTTCTTGTCGAAGCTGGCGCTTACCGGCGTGATCGCAGAATTGCTGGCCGGCGTTGTTGTATCCACTACCGCAACAGCCAAGGTCTGCGCCGCTCCGGCGCTGAAATTGAAGCTCAGCGTTGTCGTGCCCACCGCCTGCGCTGCCAGGTATGCTTTCTTGATCGTGACTGCCGAGCCGCTCACAGTATAATCCGTTCCGGCAGTCAACGTTGCCGCGCCGTTCTTAATGCTGCTTAGTGTGTTCCCGTTCAGCGTCACCGTCACGTTGATATCCGCCTGATTCGCCGTCTTCTTATCGAAGCTGGCACTGACCGGTGTAATTGTTGAGCCTGCCGCCGGCGGGTTCACCGGATCAGCGTATAAAGTGCCCCGGCCATTGGTTCCCAGATATACGCGTCCGTAGATGCGCGGATCTCCAGTGATGGCCATGTTGATTTTGGCATACTGATGGGCATTGTCATTGATCCGTACCCAGCTGGCCCCGGCATTATCAGACCGGAAGACCCCTCTCACACCGTCGATCTGAGCTACTGTATAGAGTGCCATGTAGCTCTGGCCCGGCGCTGCCTTGCCGAACCCGATGAGGTCAGCTTCATCAACATTGGCCAGCTTGGTGAAGCTTGCGCCTGAATTGACAGAGTGCCATAAGCCATATTTGTTCTCAACCGTATTGCCGCCGGCAAACCAGATATCGCCTTCGATGCCCGGCATGGCTTTGATGCTGATCTGGGCCTGATTCGGCTGAAGATTACCGACATTATTGGTCGGGAAGCCTGTTGCTCCCGTAGCCGTGAACGTTGCTCCGCCATCCGTACTGACGTAGAAGGTTCCCGCATAGAAGGCATAAAACTTATTCGCATTCACCCGGTCCGAAGCAATCTTGGCCCCGGCAGGCACACCGCTGCTGGCTGTCCAGGAATTGCCGGTCGACTTGGAATAGTACACGCCAATATCCGAGGTGCTCCACAGAATAGAGTTGCCGCTCGCGGATACAGCTACCTGGCCTTGCCCGGCAGTCGTCTTAGTCCCGTTCGAGGGCTCTGCATTCGGCATATACCAGTTCGTGCCGCCGTCATTGGAGATCCCGACTGACTTCATGCTTGGGGACTTCTCCTTGTCCGCACCGCCAACACGTACTACATAGGCTGGGCTTAACTCAGCATAATCGATGCCGGTTGTGGTTGCCCAGGAAGGACTTGTCTGGAACTTCACCGGTGCTGCAGTGACATCATCATACCGGAAGCCGGACACATCCCCGAGTGCAGTAATCAGGTGTGCTCCTGCTGGAGGGCTGATCAGCCCCAGCACTGCAGTCTCTTCCACTCCCTTCGCCATCACGGAAATATTGACTTTACCGCCGGTATCCCAAGCGCCTAAGTTATTTGAACCATAGATGGTAGCACCCGTACCGTACATCATCCGGTTGGAGTTGAACGGATCAATCTCCAGATCCCCCATCATCCAGCCCAGCTTGGGCGAAGGATCAAGGGAGGTGGACGTTACTCCATGGTCAAGCCACGGGGCAGCCGTGATATCCATTGCGAACTTATAGGTCCGTTCCGGATAATTACCCCAATCCCAAATCCGGCTCCAGGTTGCCCCGCCGTTGGTGCTGCGGAAGATGACTTCATCCGGCCACCAGGCATTCAGACTGGAGACCATCACGGTGTCAGGATGCTGCGCATCAACGGCAAGTCCGCCGAATCCGTACCAGTTATCGGTTCCCGTAGACGGACTGATATTCGTCCACACCCCGCTTGTTTTGTTCCATTTCCAGACCTCGCCTTTACTGCCGTCATACGGCCCAACGCCATTGCTGTAGGTAATATACAGATCACCTGTAGAAGACAGAACACCATGATGCGGCAGATAACCTACAGGCTGGCCGGGCAGTGCACTCCAGGTTGCTCCCCCGTCCGTGCTGCGGTAGACACTGCTTGCCGTATCCGCTACTCCCACATAAATCGTCTGGGTGGCATTCCCGGAGGTGCCTGTGCTTTTATCAAAAGTAATCCAGGATAATCCTACAAGATCATTGCCGTAATCAAGCGTCGGATTCTGAATGTACGTCCCCACATTAGGGAAGGAGCTGACCTTGGACCAAGTGACCCCGGAGTCGGTGCTCTTCCACAGACCGTTCCCGCTCCGCGCCCCGAAGAACAGGATGCTGTTCTTATTCGGGTCAATCACAAGCCGTTCGCCTGCCGAACGTCCGGGCATGTTACCGCCAACCTTGAACGGCAGCGGCGTTGTCTGCCACGTATTTCCCCGGTCGCTGGAGCGCATGATTTGTCCATTATCGTCCCATGAGTTCGTATAGGTGCCGGTAGCCATATACACCTTGTCCGGATTCACCGGATCGGTTGCCAGCGCATCTACGCCATTCTTGTTCCAGTCCACCCAGCCGACAGCATCGCTGATCGATGTCCAGCTGCCGGATGTCTGATTCCAGCGGTAGGCACCGCCGATATCCGTCCGCGCATAGATCAGATTCGGCTCAGTCTGGTTAAAAATAATACCCGGAACAAACCCTCCGCCTGCACCGGTAACCACGCTGTTCCAGTTGTAGGCTTCACTTGCTGCGGCATGAGTTACTGCGGGAGAAACGGTAAACAATGAGCAGGGCATTGCAGCCAGCAGGACAACCATTCCCATTCTTCGGATACGTTTTCGAATCACGGTTCTAACCTCCCAGGTTCTTTCTTTGATAACGCTTTCATTATAGAGCGCTGACAACCTGTACAGTGAGGGAAAACGGTCGAATCCATAAGAAAACTGTCAGCAATCATCGTACCATTTTCACACTTTTTATTACTATTTTAACAATAAAAGGTTCTAATGGAATGTCATCCAAAAGAACCCCTATTTCTAATGCTTCAGAACAAACTCATCCAGCTTGTTGCCAGAGGTATCATACGCCTGATAGGTCAGGGTATCCCCGCTAACCGTGATTCCGGCGAACATCGGCTTATTATTCTGGAAATGAACCTTATGGTAGAACTGGTCTTCCTTCTTCTCGTTGAATTTGGCCCCGGAGGCGTTGGTCACCACATAGACCGTTCCGCCTGTTGTAACATTGCCACCATCACTCTCAGGCACGATTTCACCGGCGCGCAGCGGATAAGAACGGGAATACTCATGATTATGCCCCTGCAGCACAAGATCCACGTTATATTTGTCAAAAATCTCCGTCCAGTCCTCCACCTTACTGTACATGTTCCCGCCATACGCCGGACGGTGCATCGCTACGATTGTCCACGGTTTATCCGTACCTGCAAGGTCCTTCTTCAGCCAGTCAGCCTGCTTCTTCAGATTACTCTCTGTATTCAGCACAGTCACATGAACCGGGCCGTAATCGAAGGAATAGGAGGTACCGGCGATCGAATCCTTGGCCCCGTTATCCGGCAGATGGAAATGTGAGGTAAACAGCTCCGCCTCTTCATCAATCTCGTCATGGTTACCGGTCACAGGCATGAGGGGATACGAAACCATGTAATCTTGTGCGTGAGTGAAAAAACTGTTCCATGCCGCACTATCCTCCGGATCTTCAGTAAAATCACCATTATGCACAATAAACTCTGCTGCCGGGAAGGTCTTGAATGCCTGTTCCAGGGTGTTGCCCCAGATTGCGAAATCCGCATCTGTTACTCCCTGGGAGTCCGTAACGTTGATAAAGGTCACCTGACCGCTGTCCGCTTCCGCAGTGCTGAACTCATACGCAAGGCTCCACTCCTGTTCCTCCCCGCTGCCAACCCGGTAAGTGTAGCGTGTTCCCGGCTCCAGTCCGGTAATCTCGGCTTTGTGCACGCCTGCTGTACCCTGATCCGTCTTGATCACAGTATTGGCTGCCTGAACCCTAATGACCCCATCTCCGGTAAAATCAGCCGCCCCGCCTTTCACTGCCTCAAGCCAGCCGTCTGCTCCGGGGTCCCCGGTGTACCAGGTAAAGGCGCGGCTGGTGGCCGCATCACCCTTAAACGTACTGACCAAATCGTAGAGTACACCCGAGAATTCAGATCCTCCCCCTGCGGCCCGCTCCGATTTGAGCCGCTCCACGCCAAGCGCCAGTATGATCAACACAACGACTATAATTCCGATGATAATGAATGTTTTCAAGTCTTTCATGTGCTCCCTCCGCCTGCAGCTTCAATTCTTGCAATCTCTCTGAGCCCGCCGCTCGATCCGTTCTGTTTCTGTATTCTAGGGTAGCCCCAGTGGCATCAGGAAGTCAAATCCCCGTCCCCGGAATAACCTTACATTTCGTGACATTTGTAAACGCAGTGTAAAAACATTCAGCTGACGTTCAGTTCAATTTAAGAAAATCATAAGGTCGGTCCCTTAGAATAGGGTCAGCGGCCAGATCACGCAAGAACTTAGAGAGAGAAATGAGGTGTGAGATGAACAAGAGGCTGCAATTCCGGCACGAGCTGAAATTCTTCATTAGCTATCATCAATATCTTATCATCCGGCAGCGGCTCCAGAGCCTAATGGATACAGACCAGAATGCTGACGAGAGCGGGGAATACCATATCCGCAGCCTGTATTTCGATGATATGAACAATACAGCGTTGTCCGACAAGCTGGGAGGCCTGCGTGAACGTGCCAAATACCGCATACGGATCTACAATGTGCAGGACGATGTCATTCATTTTGAGAAAAAAATAAAGATGGATGATTATATCGCCAAAATCAAAGAACCGCTGACGCGGGACATGTACGATGAGATTATGGCCGGCAACTATGAGGTGCTGAATGTACCGGATAAGCCGCTGTTTATGGAGCTCTACAATCAGATGCGGCATAACCTGCTGCGCCCGAAGGTGATCGTCGATTATGTCCGCGAGCCTTATGTATGCCATAACGGCAACGTGCGGATTACTTTTGACAAAGAGCTTCGTACGGGACTGCATGCGGTGGATATATTCAGCAAGGAGCTGCAGCCGGTCCGGGCACTTGACGGGAGCTTAATTATTTTCGAGGTCAAATTCGATGAATACCTGCCCGATTATATCCGGATTGCCCTGCAGCTTGAAGGTCTGAACCGGCAGTCCGCTTCTAAATACGTCATTTGCCGGAAATTTCTAAAAACCAACACTTGGGAGGATTATTGATATGAGCATCACAGCAAGTCTGGCTGCAGCCGCAGCACAGGGAGCGAACGACACGGCAACTACCTTTTCCGATATGATCAAAAGCTCTGTGACCGACAACTTCGTTTCCGATATCCGCATCTCCAAAATACTGATTACGCTCGGCGTTGCTTTTCTGATCGGATTCTTCATTTACATTCTGTACAAACGGGTCTTCAGCGGTGTCCTATACTCCAAAAGCTTCAACGTCTCTCTGATGGGCATGACCATGATCACGGCAACCGTCATTATCGCGATCAACTCGAACCTCGTGCTGTCACTCGGTATGGTCGGTGCGCTGTCTATCGTCCGTTTCAGAACGCCTATCAAAGATCCAACCGACCTGATCTTCCTGTTCTGGGCAGCTGTTGCCGGAATCGTAACGGGCGCGGGCTTCTTCACACTGGCTATTATCGGCTCCATCATCATCGGCCTGATCCTGTTCCTGTTCATTAAACGTTCTTCTATCGAAACTCCGTACCTGCTGGTGATTAACTGCGACGGCGACGACAGCGAGAAGGAAATCCACAGCCATCTGAACAAATCGGTGAAACGGTATAATATGAAGCAAAAAACGGTAACGGCCGGCAATATTGAGCTTACGCTTGAGCTACGGCTAGACGACAAGGAAGGCGGATTCGTGAACACGGTCTCCAGCCTTACCGGTGTCAAGAATGCCCTGCTGATCAGCTATAGCGGCGACTATGTCTCATGATCACGGGCCTGCTGCAGGCTGGTAGATCTATATTCATGAAAGGCGGTGCCCAAGATGAAAGCACGAGGTAAGCAGATTCTGCTCATTCTTAGTTGCCTGCTGCTGGTTACCGCTATAGCTGGTTGTCAGATTTCAAATCCTTCTGCGGATAACAGCACCACTATGACGGACACGCAGAACAAGGCGGTATCAAGCGAGGAACAGAGTCAGGGTACAGAGGTTTTTCCGAAGGACAAGGTTGTAGATGTCAAAATCACGCTGGACCCGGATGATTTCCAGGATATGCTGGACAATGCCAGCGCCGAGGAATACAAGACGGCCTCCGTCGAATATAACGGCATCCAAATGGATAATGTCGGAGTGCGGACCAAAGGGAATTTAAGTCTGCGCAGCGTGGTGCAGATGAGCGATTCGGACCGGTACAGCTTCAAGCTGTCTTTTGACGAGTATGTGAATCAGAACCTGTTCGGAATTACCAAAATCAATCTCAACAACAACTACAGCGACGCCTCATACATGCGGGAATTCCTGACCTATGAGCTTGCGGAGAGCATGGGACTGCCCGTGCCAAAATACTCGTTCGTCAATATCTATGTCAACGGGGAGCTTAAGGGCTTCTATCTGGCGGTAGAGCAGATCGGCGATACCTATCTGGAACGCCATTTCGGCAACACCTACGGCGCACTCTATAAAGGCCAGATGACCGGACAGGGCAGCGATCTGACCTGGCTCGGGGATGACGCTTCACTCTACACCGGCCTTGAGATGAAATCGAAGAAATCAAACGATGACATTCTCGTCGACATGCTGGATGAGCTGAACAACGGCACCGACTATGAAAAATACATCGATGTCGATGACGCTCTCGGCTATATTGCCTTGAACGCAGTGACCGGCAATATGGACAGTTATCTCGGCAGCAACAAGCAGAATTACTACCTGTATGAAGATGACGGCATCTTCTCCATCCTGCCGTGGGATTACAACATGGCCTTCGGCGGCATGGGCGGCTCGGATGTGCTGATTGACGAGCCTACTCAGGGCACCCTCGCCGAGCGGCCGCTGGTAGCGAAGCTGCTGGCGAATGAGACTTACTTAGCGAAATATCACGAGATTGTCCGCAGCATGCTGAGCGGCTACCTGAAGGATGAGACCTTCCAGGCCCGGATCAACGAGCTGGATACCATGATTGCAAGTTACGTGAAGGCCGACCCTTCTGCCTTCTATACCTTCGAGCAGTATGAGAGCGGCCTCGAGTCCGTGAAGACCTTCATGTCGACCATGGCGGGCAACGTCTCGCAGCAGCTCGACGGCACGATTCCCGCTACTAATGACGGCAACGGCAGTGGTGGCGGATTCGGCGGCGCTGGTATGGGCGGCGCTGGCGGCGGGCGCGGCGGCGGTGGGTTTGGTGCTGCGCCTGGCGGGCAGGCGGCGCAGGGCGATGGCGCAGCGGCTGGCGCAGCGACGCAAGGGCAGGCGGGCGCGGCGGCTGGCGGCGCGGCGCTAGGGCAGGCGGGCGCGGCGGCTGGCGAAGCCGCACAGGGCGGTGCCGGTGCGGCGGCGGGGCAGCAGCCGCAAGGCGGCAATGGCGGTGCGCCGCAAGGTCAAGCGGCGCAAGGTGGGCAGACCGGCCAAGGCGTTCCCGGCGGTGAGCCGGGCGCTATGGGCGGTCCGAGCTTCCCCGAGGGCGGCTACGGCCCGGGTGGCGGTATGGGCTTCGCCGGCGGCATGGGCGGCGGCGGTTTCGGCGGTGGCGGCATGGGCGGCGACTTCGGCGGCCAAGGCAATACACCGCAGCAGCAAGGTAGTACCAGCGAAGCTGTTACTACCGGCATAGCGATTGTTTTGCTTTTACTGGCCGCGGTATTTGTTAGCTTTTATAAGCGGAAGCGGCTATAGACTCTAATCTCTCATAATTCTGCTTAATTAAACTGGCCCGGACGTTAACCGTCCAGGCTAGTTTCTTTTTCTGCATTTATTTTATTAATACTCTCTCGAATGAAACTACCGTTTCCCGTTAACAAAATATATATCACCATTATGATAAAATTCAATAACGTAATAGGATGGTGCATAAATAAAAGTATCAGGGCTAACTGCAAGTACGTGAAAATTTCTTATGTATCCCTTCACACAACACAGCGCTTAAATGCCAAAAATCACTATAAATCTTTTCGAATATTTTGGAAACTACGGCCTTTTCCATAACCATTGAACTTGGATGAGGTTCCCATTTAGTACGACTAATGCAAGTGACCTTAACAAGATTTGTATCCTCCTTGAATAGGAGCCGTCTTTCAATTCCCTGTTCGTAGAAATCTAATTCAAAGGAGTATATACCCGCTCTTGTTTTCCCTAATATATCAGGAACTTGTTCAATAACAGTACATAGATCCGTTCTACAATCAACAGGCCAATTATCTTGCCCAAAACCACCAACAACGAAAGCTACAGATTGTGAAATTTCAAATGCTTTGCATATACACATTAGAATAGCCACTTCATCATCAAGTTCTAAATCAGATATTAAGTATTCTGTTTCAGGTATACTTTCCAACGGCTTCTCAAATGTTAACTCCATCTTAAAGATATTATATCAGCCCTTCATATTGAATTAATTTATATGAAATCGTATAATTATCGCCTCTAAGCACCTCAATCAGAACCATAATAAAAACACCTTACTAAAATTGTTCACAGCTTATTTGTTCCACTTGTAAATTCTTTAAAACCGGCAAAATACGTTCCAAATACCAACTAAAATCAGTAATATCTATATCATCTTTTGCATTAATTTTCTTTCTTGCTATTGATAAACTAAACATCATTTGATTTGTATTAAAGATAAGTAACTCACATCCAACATCAGAATCTACCCGCATTAACTCAATTCCAACAATCTCTTTTTGATCCTGCTTTTTTTTCAAGATATCGAAGAAGCTGTCTCTATTAAGTACACTAGATGTCCAATTATAATCGTCATCATCACCCAAAGGCAGTATAGTAATCTCCCCATTACTTTTTACATATGTCCAACCTTCATTTTCAAAATTCTGAAACAAATCCGGTAGCGATAAGCATTCACAACTATGATTGCTCAAACTTATATTTATAGAGGCTGAGATTGACATGAATCCCCTGTCCTTTCCCGTATCTTACGCGTATTTTTTATTCTTAATATAAACTTCTTCTAATTTCAGCTATTTTCGAATGATAAAACGCATTATTATGACTATTGAAATACTCTTTGTATCTTCTATAAAAATGTTCTGCCCCATTTAATAGAGCATGAATAAATTCTTCACTGGGAAGTTTGAAGTGTCCGTATTTCCCATCTCCAACTTTCAATTCCATATAATAAGAATTCACTTTTATCATTTCAAATTTTATGGGCTGATCAGGAAAAAGAAAGTCCCCTTTTCCCATTTGCAAATATTCTTCTAACGCATTCATTAAATAGTCCCACAAACAATTTACCGAGTCCCACAAGTTATAATCCAGAACGATTTTGTAGTTCCATTCGATCACAATAGCACCATCCAGATATCTAAGATCAAATTTGTGGATGTACTTTTCAATTTCAATTTCATTGTCCATATGAATAAAATATTTGTTGGGTTCATCCATAAAGTTGCCGGGCAATATTAAATCGGGTTTCTTTAAATACGTTTCAACTTTCATAACTTCCTCCCACGAACTATTAATAGGGGTAACTTAGATATATAAAAAAGAAACCATAAGCAGCAATTACCACCTGTAGTTCTGAGTGTTTCATTATTGAAAATATTCTATAAGCTTATCATCATCAACAGTCTTAATAGACTCCAAATACTTCTGCTCATATAACTTCTTCACAACAAATTCTATAGCTTCTTTAGTTACTTCCTTTACTATAATCAAATTAGGTTCGACTGAGTAATACCCGTAACTCTCTGACTCCAATTCAAAATCCTGTTTAAGACGCACGATATCATAAACCTTTATATTAAATAAATCGTTCAATATCATAACATAAACATCATTTCGATAACCTTTGTTAGAAGCCTCAAATTCTGCAAGTTCCGTATCCTCTAAATAAAACACACTAATACTATTCGCACTAGTCATCCTCTTCAACCCCACCAAAGGAAAGAATATGTATATTAAGCCCTAATCCTAAAATCGATATTTTCTTCATCATTTCCGTCGTAAGCTGCAAGCCCATTTGGCCATAATCCGATCTCAAGTAACAATCAATTCCAACATCTTTATATAGACCTGTTAACTCATTAATTTCTTTAAAGTTTGAAGTTAAATCATTCAGTAAAAGCTCAAATGCTTCTTCCGGTTCAACATGTTCAGAGATTATCACTTCATATCGCCAAATATCAAAGGGAGCCTGACTCACTGCTCCTTTTCTGATGGCCTGCCCCTTCTTCTGGATTGAAGTTGGTCTAATTGCTAACCTTCTAGTAATGTCATCAAAATCTATAGTTTCATTACGTATTATGAAAGAACAACTACCATTCATCTTCAAAATAAGGAACTCCTTTTAAAATCCGATAATTTCCCATAATCTCTATAGAGATCATTTTATTGGTTCTTAAAGACCCATTGATTCCGGATAAACTGTGCTAAAAACTAACTCTAACAAATTGCCCTTATCATCACTACTCCCCTGAAAAATGTTTTCTAAATCATTTCACCTCGCCTTATTCAACATTTAAAATCTCATCATTTATTCTCTTAATTTCTGCCAACATCTTATTCATTCTATCCATGTCAAAAACACCTGTTCTTTTACCTGATAGAAAATAAAGTTTCATCCAATAAGCATCATCCGCTGCAAAAGCCTCAATAGCTTTCCGGATATTATCTTCCGTTAGGCTTCTTACAATAATATCTGGGGGAGACGGTGGCACATAATCAAGCCCTTCCTTGTCCATATACCAATAATAATTTTGGGGTGTAGCCACAACCATAGTGTATGTAACACCATCCTCTAGCTCTACGAAGACATCAATATTGTCGTTTTCTATGTTTTCTATACTTGAAAGATAAGTTGGAAATGTTATGTTGACTATTTTCATAATGAACCTCCTACTTAAATATTCAGCATGTGCTTGCAACTATATTACAATTGAAGCCCGGCAAGTCAGCGAAAGTTACAGTGATTCCATCTTCAGCAAAATGGCGTAGTACTTATAGGTTTTATTTGTAAAATAAATACTCCTTCACTAGTCCCACGGGCTATTATCACCCTTTATATTTTCGCTCAATTTCTCATAACCGATCTCCATTTCAAGATGGTCTCCCAACGCATGAGGAACTGAAAGACTTATCCCCAGTGAATCTTGAGTGAGATAACTAAATATCACTGAATTATTTGCCCCGTCCGCTTCATCTGTATATTTTAAATCATTAAGTAACTCCTGGTCTTTAATCCCGCTCCAATAATCCCTCATAACTCCTTCCTCTCGCAAATTCAAATTGTCATCATAGCTTCTGTAGATTCCATTTTTTAATTCTTGTACGAATGCCTCATCGATCTCCAGTAAGTCGGTTAATTTAACTTTAATTTCTTTATCCACATCTATATTTGTTGTATAAAAAACATTTAACGGATATGCTCCTCCCTTATTAAGAGCTGAACCAATATATTGAATGCTTAGGAACTTATCACTTTTATATGTAATCTGATAGTCTATTTCCAAAGTATTGTGACTATCCAAATCTAATGAATAAGATTCAAGAACACCAAGCGCCTCTACCCGTATCAGGTCATTTATAACTTCTTCCTTTGTATCATTCGGTAAATCAACCAGCTTTGGATATGTAATGTTAATATTGTTTTGAGCATAACTATCACTTTCAACTTTGTAGCTTAATGCAGGAACAGTCTCCCTGTTGTCCCCTTTTTTATAAGAATGAACATTAGTTTCAGCACTACATGATATTAATAAAATGACAATCGGCACAATAATCAATAGCTTGAATCTCACTTCGCTCATCTCCGCCTGAAGAACTTCTAGTCATCGTAATTAGCTATTCTCATATCTCGTATCTGTAGAACTTAACCCTCTCTATCCCAAATACCAGCAGCTACCCGCGTGTAACCCATAAGATCACGCTCACCTGCACCCTCTTCGGTGCCAAAAACCCATCTCGCCACATTATGACTATCAAGATGCATCTTATGAAAATCCTCATCGTAGTCCACAACCACCTCGACGCCTAATGCAGAAACAAGTAAATTATTCACCATTTCAGAAGATAACAATAGGTTCGAAATTTCATCATAGATAGGACGAGTAACATCATTAAGCGTATCTCTGTCTAAGTAATCTATGTATTTTGTATCTAGAGACAGTCCTGCTTCATAGGTGGTTCCGGTCTTACTTAACATCATCACAAACTTATTGGACTGGACTTCACCAAATATTAATATAATTCGGCCTTTCTCAAGAAGCGCGAGGACTTCCGCTATCTCAACATCATGCGGGTGGTTTATTAAGTCGTTGAACTCCCAATTTCCGATAGATTCAATCTGATTAATATTAGCGTTATACCCTCTTTCTTGAACGGCTTCGAATAGCCAACTTAAATCAATTATGCTTTTGGTAAAAGTGATTACATTGAAGTTCGCAGCCATATATCCACCTCCTAAGCACGGTCTACGAGATTTATTTCTAAATTGAGATAAACACTCCTCCAATTGATTTCGATATTAGAAACTTCATACCAACGTCACTTACAGTATAATACATATCCAGCTATAGTAAGACTAAGCAAAATCCAAATAATCTTAACTTTGTGGCTTACGGAAGCGGAACCATGAACACTGTAATATTATATTAGACGAATTAGTATCTGCGAATGAACAGAACCGGCATATTTTGAACGTGGTGATCAGGCAGAACGACGAGCTAATAGCCAGACATGATTTTGAGGCGGACCAGCCTCACTTATTATATTCTGCAAGCAAAACTTTTACTTCCATGGCTGTGGGGATTGCCGTTTATAAGGGATATTGTAAACTTGATGACCTTATGGTAGATTTTTTCCGGAATACTTACATACCTGTACTCACGAAACGGAATTTCTGAAGTGGGACAAATGCCCATTGGGATTCCCCCAAGTTTTCAGGATTACACTGAACTGCAGAGCATTTATCCAGATTCGAACAGCTGTTTCTGAACAAAGGGGCTTGGAACGGACAACAGCTCTTTCCTTCAAGTTATGTAGAACAAGCGACTTCCGTCCAGATGAAGACAGACGATTTCACTCCTGACTTTGCAACCGCAGACTATCAGCAGGGCTATGGATAGCAGCTATGGATGAATTCTTACCCTAATTCATACCACCTGGACGGATCATATGGACAATATGTTGGTGTGCTTCCGGATAAGAATGCCGTGGTTACCTACGTATCTGATGAGCCTGATCATATGACCGGAATTCTTGAGCTTACCTGGGATACATTGGCAGATAAACTGTAGACTACACTGTTTTACCGAAGTAGATGTATTTTACGATAAGAAGGGGCTGACAGAAATGATTGATGCGCAATATTATCTAAATATTTGTGTGGATGCACAGGAACATTATGAACGTTACAAAAAAGAGGCAGAGGATAGTGTGGTTCGGACAGAGTTTGTTACAGATAAAAGATATGATCTGGCACCTTATTGGTTTGAACGCAATACTGACTGCCGGGGAGAGATTACTGAAGAGGACACTGGAGTATATTATGGATTTGATCATGAAAACAGACTTAGAGTGACGTATTGCGATTTTTTAATTGATGGAGTCGGATATACTTCTTATCACCCGGATCATATCATTACACGGCTGTATGTCAGAGAGAAGATAGATTCAATCAAGATTTTTTACGGTAAGGCTGGCAAGCCCGAACATTCAGTAGAATACGATGTGATGCCTGGTCTTGATCTGGAGAGTACAAAAGACAGGTATACCATCGAAGAATATATTTATGAAGAAGAAAGGCTTATTGAAATACGCAATCCTAAATACGTAGGAAAAGATCATTACCAGCATATCGCTAATACTTATTTGAAGTACGATGAATCCGGTGAGCTATATCAAATCTACAACGGAATGAATCAGATGCTGTATAACAATATGAACGAATCTCAAGCACTGACTTTGAGAACAGCATTGATTACTGAAGCCGTAACGGAGTCTATTAATCTTTTAAAAGAATCCGCCCAAAAATTCAGTCATGATAGGCTCTGCTATTTTGGACTTTATCTGAGTAATGATGAATTCAGCGGAGGAAGTGATCCGGAATATTATTCCGGACTTGAGCAGAGAAGGGCGAAACTGCTTGAAGACAAGAAATGTGAGTATACTCTCTGGAATGATACTCAAATGCAGCCGACTTGGTTTACCGGAATTGAGAATGAAGGGCTGCTTGAGAAGCTGCGGACGCTTTATGTATATTGGAATCTTAAAGGCGGGGGTTTATACTGCGAAAAGGAACGACAAGATTTCTGGCAGGAAATTGCTTATTCTTTCAATGAACAGGATTTAACCGGTCAAGTGCCGGTTACTGATGATTTTTTCGTGTTTGTGCACTGGGAAGGTATTGAACTGTATAACGGAGAACTGCAACGGGCGATTCCTGAAGCCAAACTTTCTATACTGCAAGCTAAGGGGTTGCTCCCTTAATGAAAGTTGTTATCCGTTGATTGTGCCCAATCCTATATTATTCCGGGTATGATCAGATTTAGTGTACAAATAACCCCGCGCTGGATGATGGAGCTCACCTTCCTGCACGGGGTTATTATATTACTACAAAGGACGGTTGCCACTTATGCCCCAGCCCTACTCCTTCTTCCCCCGCAGCAAAGCAATCGCCGCCAGCAGGAAGGACAGCAGCGAGATGCCGAGCGCAATGTACAGCATCGGTGACACGCTGGAGCTATTACCCTCTTCCTCCATAATCGCTTCATGCTCGTCCATGGTCATGGTGCCGTTATCCGCCATGTCCATGGAGCCGTGGGAGTGGCTGCCTCCGCTGGAAGCTTCGGCGATCGCCGTGATGGAATGCGGGGATTCCGAGCCTTCTTCGCCGGACCACTGGACCACGCTGCCGTCGGCATAATGCTGGTAGGCATTCCAGGCGATATCGCCTGCGGCGGCCGGGTTCTGGACGGTGAAGTAGAAGCGCTGGAACTGTCCGGCCAGAATGCCGTCTCCGTTCGCGATCCAGCTGACCTTGTCGCCATCCACCGTTACGTCCCAGCCGGGAGCAGCCTCATATTGCTTGAATGCAGCTCCTGCCGGGATGCGCAGATCGATCTGCACTGTAGCAATATCTTTCTCAGATGGTACTTTGAGCGTGTAAGTCTCCCAGGCACCTGCACTCGATTGTGTAGGGCTGACGGTTACATGCGCACTAGCTACGGCTGCGAATACCATTAGTGCTGCGGCCGCTGGTACGGCCAGTGCTGCTATTTTACGGAAAAGTCTGTTCAATTCGATCTCCCCTTCTCTCATATGTAATCCCATTATCATTCTGTAAGCTCTATCTTTTCCCCGGAAAATCCCGCTCCCGCGAAGCCAGTCCCTGCTCCATGGCATACCGGGTGAGCTGCGTGCGGTTCTGAAGCTGGAGCTTCTGGAGAATGTTTTTGAGGTGGTTTTTGACGGTGTGCTCAGAGATCCCGAGGGTGGCCGCAATCTCCTTATTCGTTGACCCGGAAGATACACAGCCCAGTATTTCCTTCTCCCGCGCCGTTAATGCCTCCCGCTCCTCCTTGACGGAGGTCACGGCGAACTCTTTCAGAATCTGAAAAGCCAGCTCCCGGCTCAGCGGAACCTCCTCACTTACAATCGCCAGCAAATATTCAATCCAGGTCGACGGAGCCAGGTTCTTCAGGAGATACCCCTGCGCCCCCTGCTTGAGCGCTTCGAACAGATAGGAGATCTCATCCGATACGGTGACGATGACGATCTTGACATACGGGTACTCCAGCTTAATGCGCCGCGTAGTCTCCAGCCCGTCCATTCCCGGCATCTCGATGTCAATCAGAAACAGGTCCGGCATCCATTGTCCGGTCCAGACGATCGCCTCCGCCCCGCTCGCAACAGTGCCGATCACTTCGAACCGTTCATCCAGCGCCACGATTTCACTCATGGCTTCACGCGCATGCGCATGGTCATCTACGATCAGCACCCGGCAGCGTTCCATCCGGCGTCCCCCCTTTCGCAATCTCTACCACTGTTCCGGCAGAACCGGATTGTAAGTTAAGCTTCCAGCCCATGCTGCGTGCCCGTTCTCTCATAATCTGCAGACCATAGCTCCCGCTCACCGCAAAAGGATCGGCATGCACAAATCCGGCACCGTTATCGGTAACAGCCACGTTCCAATTCAGCCTATCGCCTTGTCCGGAGACGGACACCTTTCTTGCGCGCGTATGCTTGCGCACGTTAATAATGGCTTCGCGGATGCAGGACAACAGCTCAGCCTGTTCGGCTGACGTTAGCGCCTGCTCGTCCAGATGCCAGTCCAGCGACACCTCAATCATCACTTCCCCGGCTATTCCGGCAAGCTGCTCTTGAATGGACCTCTCCAGGGAGAAGCTTTCTTTGCCGCTGACCGGCACCTTCAGATTGGCAATGGCCTGACGCACATAACGGTTGACTTCGTGAACTGTTTTCTTGATCTGGTCTACGCTCTCTGCGCTGATCTCACCGTCTTTGCGGTTCTGTTCCAGGCGGTCAATCCGCACGGAGAGCAGAAACAGCGACTGTGCCATCCCGTCATGCAGCTCCTTGGCCAGCAGCTCACGTGCTTCCATCGCCGTAGTTGCCGCCCGCTCCCGTTCCAGCTCCCGCTGGCTCCGTTCAAGCATCCGGAAGAGCGGCAGCAGCAGAATAATACTGAACAGAAAGACAAGCACCGGCGTTAAATAGTTTCCCATGTCCATGGAGATGTACTGCATCAGGAACTGATGCCGCACAAACTCCCAGATGCCGACCATAAGTGTTGGAATGAGCAGGATGAGCACTTTAATTCGGGTATACGTCGCTGTCGCCTCCCTAATACTGAAGATAACTTTATCATTACCGCGACTTCCCCGGCATGACTCTTTCGGGCTATGCCCGGCAATAAATGTTACAAATATAAGTATTTTAAAAATAATCTTATCTCGTCCGGACTCCATACTTACAATAATAGCAGGTCGCGAAACCATATCCGATAGGGTACACTAGGAACAAAGCACAATCAAGTATGAATTCATGCTGACTATACAGGAGAGACATTGAAATGAAACGTATTACGATTCTTATCGCCGATGATGATGCGGAAATTGCCGAGCTGATCGGACTGCATCTGGAAAAAGAGGGCTATCACCCCATCAAGGTCACAAGCGGCACAGCGGCTGTGCAGGCGGTCCAATCCCAGCATATTGATCTGGCGGTATTGGATATTATGATGCCCGGCATGGACGGGTATGAGGTGACCCGGCAGATCCGGGAGAAGCACGGGCTGCCGATTATTTTTTTGAGCGCGAAGACTTCGGATCTGGATAAAATCACCGGACTTGTCATCGGCGCCGACGATTATATGACCAAGCCGTTCAACCCTATGGAGCTGGTCGCCAGAGTGAATGCGCAGCTCCGCCGGTCCACGCAGCTGAATCAGCCGGTTACGGAGCACAAGGCAGTGCTGGAAACGGGAGGTCTGATCATTGATCCGGACCGCCGGTCGGTCACGCTGTACGGACAATCGGTTGAGCTGACGCCGAAGGAGTTCGATATCCTCTATCTGCTGGCCAGCTATCCCAAGAAGGTGTTCAGTGCAGAGCATCTCTTCCGGCAGGTCTGGGGCGAAGCTTATTATGAAGGCGGAAACACAGTCATGGTTCATATCCGCACCCTGCGGAAGAAGCTTGGCGAAGAACAGACCAAAAACACGTGGATCAAAACGATCTGGGGGGTAGGGTACACATTCAATGGCTAATCTGTTCCGCAGCTTCCGCTTCAAAATGATCTCCCTGCTCGTTCTGAGCATGATCTGCTCCGGCGCCATTACTTTTGCCCTCTATAAAGGTCTGCAGATGTACTATACCTCACAGGTTAAGCTGGAGGACCCGCTGGCCCGCTTCCGCTGGATGATCGCCAATTTCGGCGACCTCAATTTCTTCCTGATCTTCTTCATCCCGCTGGCGCTGCTGTTCTTCTTCCTGTTCACCAAGCCGTATGCCCGTTATTTCAAAGAGATCTCCCACCATATCCGCCTTCTGGCGAACGGGGATTTCAAAAGCCGCATCAGCATAACTTCCAGCGATGAGTTCGAGGATATTGCCGCCGATTTGAATCTGGCCAAGGATAAGCTGCAGCAGGCGGTAGAACGCGGGGATTTCGCCGAGAACAGCAAGGACAAGCTAGTGCTCAATCTGGCCCATGATCTGCGGACACCGCTGACCTCCGTGCTGGGTTATCTGGATCTGGTGCTGAAGGACGGGCAGTTAAGCGCCGATCAGGTTAAGCATTACACAACGATTGCCTACACCAAATCGCAGCGGCTTGAGAAGCTGATTGATGAGCTGTTTGAGATTACCCGGATGAATTACGGCATGCTGACCGTCCAGAAGCTTCCGCTTGATCTAAGCGAGCTGCTCGTCCAGCTGAACGAAGAGCTATATCCTGTGCTGGAGAACAACGGGCTGACTGCCCGCCTTGCGCTGGCTCCGCAGATGAGAATATCCGGGGACGGCGAGCTGCTGGCCCGGGTGTTCGAGAACCTGCTGACCAATGCCGTGCGTTATGGCAAAGACGGCCAGTATGTCGATATCCGCTGCAACCCGGAGGGGGAGAATGCGCTTGTCCAGGTGATCAACTATGGCGATAGCATCCCCGAAGATGAGCTGCCTTTTCTCTTCGATATGTTCTATACCGGCGACCGGGCACGGACACATCAGGAAGGCAGTACCGGACTGGGCCTGTTCATTGCCAAAAATATCGTCGAGCAGCACCACGGCACGATCTCTGTCCAGAGTGACACGATCCGCACTCTCTTTGAGGTGCGGCTGCCGGGTCTGCTCAAGTAGAGATTTAAGAAAAACTTTATCTTTACCCCACTTCTTTTTAAATTCACTCCCCTATTCTTATGGACATAGAGTCCAAGGAGGAAGATGAAATGAAGAAGTGGGTTTTTTGGGTTGTTCTTGCCGGTCTGCTTGGGTATGAAGGGCTGTACCAAGGCAGAGAAGCTGTTGTCCCCGGACAGGACATCCCAATCGTTCAAGTCCTTACGGACCACGGCTCCAAGAATCTGACGGTTATCCCTAAAAGCAGGGTTCATCAGGGCAATCTGCTGCTCGTCAACAAAGAATACCCTGTACATAAAGCGGGAGTCAGTAAAGATATTGTGAATCTGTCTGAGCATCAGGAGCTGACTGAGGGCTATGGCCTGCTGGACAACAAGACGATGCTCTCCGAGCAGGTAGCGGAGCAATTCTCGATTATGATAGGAGCTGCTGCCGGGCAGGGTGTCCAGAATTTCCTGATCAGCAGCGGATACCGGAACAACTCAGAGCAGAAGCAGCTCTATGAGGAGAAGGGAGCCGAATATGCCCTTCCACCCGGCCATAGCGAGCATAATCTGGGCTTGTCACTTGATATCGGCTCCTCGCAGATGGCGATGAGCCAGGCTCCGGAAGGGCAATGGCTTCGTGACAACGCCTGGGATTACGGATTTATCCTGCGCTATCCTGAAGATAAGACGGATATTACCGGCATCCAGTATGAGCCTTGGCATTTCCGCTATGTCGGCCTGCCGCACAGCATCATTATGAGGGATAAGCATTTCACCCTGGAAGAATACCTGGATTATCTGAAGCAGCAGGAGACGATTACCGCTACCGTTAACGATACAGAATATCAGATTTCCTATATAGCGGTCTCTGGAAATACTCCGGTTCCTACCCCTGAAGGCCGGCATGTGGAGTTCTCAGGCAATAATATCGACGGCGTTATTATGACGGTATATCCATAACAGCCAGGCCATATAACAATATAACCTAGAGAAGGCGGTGATGCGGAATGAATCCGGCATACAAACTGAGAATATACGGGTTGCAGGCACTTTTCGCCGTATACATCTATGTACTATTCAAAATCATCTTATTCAAGTTTGGTTCGATTAACTTCAGCTTTCTCTGGCAGCAGCTGCAGAAGAGCCCGGATAACATTGCCGGCAGCCTGCATACAGGAAACTTCGTTCCGCTGGCCACCCTGTCCAATACGTATCATCATCTGACAGCTACTACCCTGGTTAATTTCGCGGGAAATATCGCCTTGTTTATCCCTTATGGCGTATTCCTTGTGCTACTGTCCCCGAACGGGAAAGGCGGCGGCTCTTTCACTGGTGTCCTGCTGCGTTCTTTGGCGTTAAGTGCAGTGCTTGAATGTTCGCAGGCGGTATTCTACATCGGAACCTTTGATGTGGACGATCTCATTCTGAATACCTTCGGCGGGCTGCTGGGGTATATCCTGTTCCGGCCTGTGATCAAGGCATTTAATCCAAGCGGAAAAAGCGGTGCCGCCAATAAGGACGACCCCGCACCAGCGGATAATAGAAGGATCATCTATGATACGAAGTCTAATCCTCCTGTTATAACCGGCAAAGGCTCCTCTGTCACCAAAAGGTGACGGGGAGCCTTTGTCATCGCTAAGGATTTATATCCCGCCTTATATCGGAGAAGTGTACCGGCCGTACTGGATCTCCAGTTCTTTGAAGGCATTGCCTTGCTGCAGCAGGAAGAAGGAGTTCACACCCTCCGCTCCCCACCAGTTCAGGCCAAGCAGTAATCCGTCTGCCGACTGTGCAGCAAACAGTAACGAGAACATCTCCGGCCGCATCTCCCCGCCGTCATCGACACGCCAGACCGAGTATTCATCGTTCTCAATAACCGCAGGATAATCCATGAAGCTGAGCTTACCGTCTTCATTCAGGACAATACTGAACAGCATATCCTTATCCTGTCTTGTGAACTGGACCAGATACAGCTCCCTATTCAGGGCCAGATCAGCCAGCTTCCAGGCGGACTGAATCTCCCGGTGCTTAACGGCAGCTATGCTCTTGCGCACGGGATCTCCGGCGGCAAGCTGCGGAGCTGCCTGGTCGGCGGGTTGCAGATCTACTAATGCAGCCGGCGGGAAGCTGGAGGAATCAGCCAGATAATAGGTTTCATCCGGTTTCGCAGCGCCGCCCTCTACCGTGTAGACAAATCCGGCCAGGTTAGCGAAATTATTCGCCAGCTCCCGGCCATTGCTGTTCTCACTCCCCGCTTGCCGCTTCCCGAACTTCACGGCCAGTACCTGGCCTCCGTTGCCGATAGCGGTATTCAGGGATTCCATCTGCTCCCCGCTTCCCTCCTCCTGCGAGGTCACAAGAATATGACTCCCGGTTTCGTCGGCGAAGCCGAATACAGGCTGCAGCTTGGCGGGATCGAGGAATGCCGCCAGGGCAGGCGATTCGGTAGCCGCAGCGGCTGCAGTAGGGTCCGCCGTTTGCGGAACAGCGGTCTGCTGCGGGACTGGCGACGGACTCTGCGCCACAGGTGATGGCATGGCCGGAGATTCTGCACCGCCTGCATTGTCATTGCCATCTGTCCTTGAACAGCCGGACAAGGCGAAGACTACTGCCGCCATAAGAATAATCAGTCCGGCTGCTTTCAGCCGCTGCCGGGAACTTCTCTTCACGCGATTCATAGGGTCCCCTCCAGTGGAGTTATTCGAATATACCCATACTAAGGTAGCGTTCACCAGTATCGGGAGCAATGCACAGCACCCGCTTGCCGCGGCCAAGGCGCCGGGCTTCCTGCAAGGCTGTCCATACTGCTGCTCCGCCGGAAGGACCAATCAGGATCCCTTCGGTACTGGCCAACCTCCTTACCATATCCAGTGCATCTTCATCGGATACCTGCACAATCTCATTATAGATGCCGGTATTTAGAATCGCCGGCACGAATCCGGGGCTGGTGCCCACCAGCTTATGCGGTCCGGGCTTGCCGCCGGAGAGCACCGGTGACCCTTGCGGCTCCACGACAACCACGCGGAGCTCCGGCAGCTGCTCACGCAGCGCTTCTCCTGTGCCGGTAATCGTGCCGCCTGTTCCGGACGTAGCTACGAATACGTCCAGCCGGCCTTCCATCTGCTCCAGAATTTCCGGAGCGGTGGTAATGCGGTGAATGTCCGGATTCGCCTGATTCTCGAACTGCTGCGGAATGAAGCTCCCGGCAATCTCTTTGCCCAGCTCTACTGCCTTGGCAATAGCGCCAGGCATCCGCTCTGCCGCCGGTGTCAGCACAACCTCCGCTCCGTAGGCCTTCAGGATATTGATCCGTTCCTTCGTCATATTATCCGGCATGATCAGGATTGCCTTATACCCTTTCGCTGCCGCATTCATCGCCAGGCCGATGCCGGTATTGCCGCTCGTCGGCTCGATGATCGTCCCGCCGGGCTGCAGGCGCCCGTCCAGCTCTGCCTGCAGGATCAGATTATATGCAGCCCGGTCCTTAACGCTGCCGCTGGGATTGAACATTTCCAGCTTCACGTACAGCTCCGCATCCTCCGGCCCGGTAATGCGGTTCAAGCGTACAACCGGCGTACCGCCGATCAGCTCTGTAATATTATTGACTACCAGCTTAGTCATATATATACCTCCCCTATTCCTGTCTTAATCTTCATGCACGATGTAACATCCATTGTATCGCTACCGGGTGGCACTTGTCGATTTGGCGGCTTCAGAGGGGCTACTCTTAAGCCAGAAACCCTGCTAATATCCACGGACAGAATACTGAACCGCCTATGCCCGCTTGAATAGTGGAGTCAGAGGGTTTGTATAAGTGTACTTAGTGCTGAACGGCGATCTGTGGGGGGATGTTTGGTACGTGGCGGCAGGGGGATGCGGGGGGTGTGGCGGCGGGGGGTGTGGCGGCGGGGGGTGTGGATTGTGGAGGGTGTGGCGGCGTAGCGTGGGTTGCGGGGTGCGTGGATTGCGGAATGTGTGGCGGCGGGGGTGCGTGGCGGCGGGGGTGCGTGGCGGCGGGGTGCGTGGCGGCGGGGGTGCGTGGCGGCGGGGTGCGTGGCGGCGGGGGTGCGTGGCGGCGGGGTGCGTGGCGGCGGGGGTGCGTGGCGGCGGGGTGCGTGGCGGCGGGGGTGCGTGGCGGCGGGGTGCGTGGCGGCGGGGGTGCGTGGCGGCGGGGGCTGCAAGGGCTGCGAGAATAGTAAGGATTAGCGCGGACACAGGCTAACTAGCAGGGATAACACCGGTAATGTGGGACACAACTGGAATTGTTGTACTTTATGCAGGATTTTCAGCAGATGAGCGAGCCAAATTACGGATTGTTGTACAAAATACAATAATTTTCCTCAGATAAGCAAGATAACTCCTTAATTGTTGTAAAACATACAATATTTCCGTCTTTTTAGGCTGGACAGAGCCTGAAATGTTGTAAAATATGCAGGATTTCCGCAGTTAGGCGAGCTTGAGCCTGAAATGTTGTATAACCTGCAGGATTTCCGCAGTTTGGTGGCTGTTTGTACAAACAGTCCTAGACCCGGTTCCAAGATGAACAGGTTCTGCTGTCCAAAGGAGGACAGTTATCCGGTTCAACGGGAAAAACCGCCCCCCGGACACACGGGAGGCGGTTTTTTGCAGCATGCTGAATATCATGCAACTTAGCATAATGCAGCTGAGCAATATTCAGCCATACAATAATCAGCTATACTATTCAGCCCTACGGATTCACCGTAATCGTAAACGTTGACGTGGTATTTTTAATAGGCGTTACAGTGTTCAGGATCTTCAAGTTATTGAAAACAACGTTACCTACCGCCGGGCCTTGACCTGCTTCAGCCGATTCGTTGGCCCAGATGCCGACTCCGGATTTGGCGTCGAAGGCATCGCCGCTCTTCTGCGCGCCGGAAATCGTAACATTTGTAAAAATCGTGTCCGCTACAGGGAATTGCGGTGAATTGCCGACATAGTTGGTCTGGAACATAATCCCGTGATAGGTCGGATCAATGATATCCACATCGCTGACGCGGATGCCCTGGAACACCTTGGAGGCGGAGAATACCCAGATGGCCGGGAAGGTCTGTGAGCCCCAGAAATGTCCGCCGGCCCGGACGACTGAAATGTTCTGGAAATTCGTAGTCGGCGATGCGCCGAAGCCGTTCATGGCATACCCGAAGTCCAGTGAGCTGATCGTAATCCCCGAATAGCAGAGTGTATCCGCAATATAGATGTTGCGGAAGGTGTTGGCATAACCGCCGTAGACGGCTACACCGGCTGCACGCCAGGTCAGGATTGAGGTCAGGTTCTCGTATACATTGTCTTTCATGTCCGAGCCGCCGGAATCGATTGCCGAGAACAGCGCGAAGCTGTCATCTCCGGTCGCCCGGGCTTCATTGTTGGACACGAGGTTGTTCGTGCTGCCGTTGGTCATATTAATGCCGTCGGCGAAGGTGTTGCGGATACGGGAGTTTCGGATCACCATGAAGTCGGTATTCGCACCCCAGTACATACATACCTGATGTTCGGTCCAGATGTTGTCGATCGTAATGTTCGCTACATTGGAGAAGTCGAACACTTTGCCGGGACCGTCAATCCGTGAGGTATAGTTGCCGAAATAGGCAAACCCTGAGAAGGTTGATCCATTCGCTGAATCGGTAGCCCTGAAGCCAACATCCGTATTGGACTGGTTAACCGGCGCATAGAACCGCGTATACCAGGGTCCGGCTCCGACAATTTTAATCGCTTTGCCGTAGACCTGGAACTTGTTCGAGGTTTCATACGATCCGGCTGGAAGATATACACCGGTAAGGTTGCCGGTTGTATCCATACGGACCTTATCAATCGCATTCTGCACGTCCTGGTGCGTGAAGCCGAGCGGAACCGTATATTTGGCCGGGTCCGGATTGGCAATCGGCACTACCTGCTCCAGGCTGACGAAATCAATCGCATACTGTGAAGTGTTGGCTGCGTCCTTCTGAAGTCTGATTGTGCTGCCCGCCGGAATGGTGCTGTCGAACATAATATTCGCTTCATCATAGATGTGACGCGGCGAACCGGCGCTTGGGGAATTGCCCGGGCTGATCTCTGAGCCATACAGCCAGGCGTATTTGGAGTTCAGCGTGATGGCTTTGTTGAATACGCCGTTCACATAGATATTAAGTGTAGCGGTTGTTCCGTCACCGCTTGCCGAGTCCGGAATTGAGAACCGGGTAACGAGCGTGTTGGTGCTGGCTTTGGTGGTGAATTCAACATAGCTGCCCGTTGTGTTCAGTGTAACTGCTCTTCTGCCCGAGGCTTCACCGGCAAGATCACCGATATTGCGGTTCGGATTCAGCTTGACTGCTCCGCCCCCGACAACCCCGTCCTCCGCTTCATACATATCGTAAGGCATGTTGGCCCCGCGTCCAATGTACAGCGACTGATTCTGGATGTTGTTGGCCCGTTTCACTGCCAGTTCATTAGCGTCTGCGGCAATTTCAGTTTTTACATTATATTTCCCGTTCACAGCGGTCCAGGTTCCAAGGGCAACCGGAGCCGTTGTGCTTCCGCTGGCAATGACACCGTTATAAGCACCGGTCAGCGTTTTGATTACCGCACCGGTGGTCGCATCAGTCAAGGTCAGTGTGATGTTATGTGCACCACTTGCCGAGGCTGCCGTTCCCTGATTCTTAATAGCGACTGAGAAGCTCACGGGATTCCCGCCAGCCGGATTCCCCGGCGACCAGCTGACCGGAGAAGCAATCAGATCCGAGCTGGATACCGGATTTACGGTAAGCGATGCGGGATTCGAAAAGCTGTTATTCCCTTCATTCAGCTCAATGACGGTGTTGCTCTCGTCGACCTTTGCACTTAAGGCATAGGTTGCGGCATCTTTGGCGCCGATGTTCAGCGATACTGTAGCCGAAGCACCTGCGGCCAGTGCACCGACTGGTGCTGTCCCGGCAAGCGTGGTACCCAGATAGAAGCTGACGTTTGTTGCTGCCGCTGATGCAGACCCGGTATTCTTGACGGTAGCATTCAGCGAGATGACATCGGTCTCTACCGGAGCGGAAGGGCTCCAGGACATTGCCGTTACTGTCAGATCCGGATTCGCAGCCGGTGTGCCGATGATCTGAAATTCAGCTACCTGTCCGGCGCTTGAACCGGAGTTCGTGGTGAATTTCAGCTGCAGCTCGCTGGCCGTTGCTGTGACAGGAATGGTCACGGAGTTGCCGCTGGCCGGGTTAAAGGTGTACACCGTGGCCGGAACTAGACTCGTGAAGGTGCCGGTAGACTGGTTATGACCCAGTACCTGAATGGTTTGGGTACGGGTAGCCCAGGCCGCTGCAGGATTCAGCTTCACAACTACCGAGGTCACATTGGCGTTCGCGCCAAGGTTCACAGTCAGTGTGTTCGGGTAGCTTCCGCCCGCTCCTTCCCAGTACGTAGTCACATCTCCGTCATTGGCATTCGCGGGGACAAACGTAAAGACTGAAGATGAGGCATTAACCGCTTTGCCGATTGCCAGGTTCGAGCCAGGACCCGCGCTTGGGGAGGCCGTCGGCGAGGCAGTTGGCGAAGGTGATGGTGTGACAGTTGGGGTTGGAGCAGGCGTTGGGGTTGGTGTGGCCGTCGGGGCTACAGTAGGAGAAGCCGTTGGTGCTACTGTTGCCGTTGGCACTGGTGTGGCTGTCGGCGCTACCGTTGGTGCCACCGTCGGAACGGGGGTTGCAGTAGCCGTCGGGGCCGTTGAGACGGTCAGGACCAGCTGATCCAGATTCACGTTGCCGGAGTCGGACGCATCGTATTTGTAGGCAATCGTGTTATTTCCGGCATTTAACGCCAGGATTTCTGCCTGTGTAGACCAGGTATCCCAGTTGGCCAGGTTAGCAAGTGAGGTCTGCTTGATCTTGGTACCGTTCACGTAGACACTCAGCGTCCTGGTGCTGCCGGAGGCATTGGCATACCGCAGCGCTGCGCTGTAATTGCCAGCAGATGCAGCCGAAACGGTGAACGTTGTCGCTGCTCCTTGGGCAAGATAACCATCAACAAACGCCGACCCGGTATAGCCGGTGTGATCTGTGTTGGTTTTGGCCCCGCCGGACAAGGCGGCAGCTTCCGCTTCATAAGTTCCCGGTGCCGAAACCGCAGTTCCGTACACCTCGAGTTCGGATAACTGCGCAGCAGGCCAGCCGGTGTTGGCCGTGAAGGTTATTTTAATATAACGGGCTATTGCAGCAGTGAAATTAACAGTGACTGTGTTAGAGCCGCTGGAAGGATTGAAGCTGTAGGCAGCAGATGCAGCCAGGTTGCTGTAAGAAGCATCATCCGTACTGCCTTGAACGGACAATGTCTGTGTTCTTGCTTCCCAGGCTGACGGCAGCTTGAGTACAACCTGATTGACGCTGCTGCTGGAGCCTAGATCGACCTTGATCCATTGCGGAAAAGCATTGCTGGCACTCTCCCAATACGTCCCCTGGTTGCTGTCATTGGCGTTCGCTGCCACATACACATCACCGACCGAGCTAGCGGTAATCGTCTTGCCTTGAGCCAGATTGCCTGCCGCTGCCCCCACTGCCGGGAATAACGCCAACTGGCCCACACATAGCGCAAGAATCAGACTGTACAACAGGAATGTCCTTTTCACAGAAGCCTTGTGTCTGGTAATCATCTGCCAACCACCTCCTATAATTTTATGATGCCGCCTTAAAGTATGCGCTTTCAAAAATATCCCTTCCCCTTATCCTTATACTCCTCGCCTCCTTGATTCCCTTGCCTTCTTGCAGTCCTGAAGATAATTTTGCAATCAGCCAGTTCACTCCTCCCCCCACTGCTTCCCTTACACATTCAAAAGACCGGTCCGCTCCTTGCGTCAATATGCAGAACAGCAAACCGCAAGCGCAAGCGCAAGAGAAACGGACCGGACCCGGAGTGAGCCTATGAACTAACTAATTATGGTAATAATATAAGATATCACTAGGTTGAGGTCGATGGCTTATTCTATGATTAGTGTGTGCATAAATACGGATTTCATATTTTTATGCAGCACGCTAAGTGATGTTGACTGGAGCCCTTCCTCTGAACAACACCGGGAGAGTTTAAACTTAATTAAAGTCGGCATACCCCCGCAGGTAAGATGCCTATACAATGGATACACAAGGCACGGGCCAAGGGGGAACTACACATGAATGAAGCTGACCAACAGGAACTATTCCTTAAAAACGAGAAACTCATTAACATGGTGATTGAGCGGGCAAAGCGGGATTATCCGGAGGAGATTGCAATAATCGGGCTTACGGGCTCTTTTCGTACCGGAGATTTCCATGACAAAAGCGATCTGGATCTAATTATCATCAATAACAACCATCAGGGCTGGGGCATCTCTTCCTGCTTCATACTGGGGGATGTCGGATACGATATCTATTGCACTCCATGGGAGACCCGGATTGAAGAGCAGGCTGCGCTTGAGAGTCCGATGACCTCCAGTCTGATAGATTTGCAGGTGCTCTATTGTGCCAAACCGGAATATATGGAGAAATTCAATGCGTACAGACAGAGGGCGCTGGACACTTTAGCTAAGCCTATCGGGAGCGAATGCATCGGCAGAGCGAAGAAGTGGATCGACAGTGCCAAGCAGGAGTATGCGAATACCATGCTTGCTGAGGATCTCGGAACCGTCAGGCTGGCTTCATGCGAGGTAGTCTACAATCTGGTCTATGCACTGACAAATTTGAATAATACGTATTTTAAAAGAGGGCTTAAGCGATATCTGGAGGAAATTGCCGCCTACCGGTATATTCCTGAGGATTTTGAAACGATATATATGGATGTGATTCATGCCAAGACTATGGATGACATACGAAGCACCACCTATACCCTTCTAAGAAGCATCCATGATCTGTACAATACCTTGTATCAAAAATATGTAATCCAGCCTGTACCGGCCTACGATAATCTGGCGGGCACCTATGAAGAGCTATGGTGTAATTACCGCCATAAGGTTATTGCAAGCAGCGAAATGAAAGACAAATCCTATGCTTTCTATACCGCAATGGGGGCACAGCAGTTCCTGGATGAAATGACAGAGTCGCGGGGAACCCGGAGGTTTGATCTGCTGCAACACTTCGATGCGGATCAGCTTGATGGATTTAAGGAGCAGTTCCTGCTGGCGATGGATGAATATCTGGAAGAATATAACCGCACCGGCCGGCCGGTCGAACGCTATAGTACCTTTGAGGAGCTGTATAGACAATATATGAAGGTTTAGGTAATTCTACGGGATAATTAAATGGCCATATGATCAGGAGGTTATTATGCTTAGTTATAAAAATACAACGACCGAAGTTGCAGCCAGCGGAATTGATACCGTTATTATATCCGTTGGTGCAACCGAGCAATTCGGACCCTTTCTTCCCATGCATTTGGATACATTAATTGCAGAGTTGTACGCTGAATCCTATGGAAAAGCATTAAATGCCTACGTTCTGCCTACCCTCCCGTTTAACACTTCAGAAGAGCATGCCAACTGTAAGGGAACGGTAACGGTCAGCCCGAATATTTTAACTGCAATGTTAGAAGATATTATTATGAATTTAGCAAGACAGGGATTTACCAAGTTTGTAGTATGCAATGGACATGGTGGAGCGTACTGGGAAGCGGCCTTTGTTAAGCATATCAATTACAAGTACCCCCGAGCTTCTTTTGATTGCCCCAAATCACAACACTCCTCATGCCTGGACAGAAGCAGCGACGCAAGCTGGTTTGGAAGAGGTAGATGAAATGCATGCCGGGTTATTGTCGGTGTGCACTGCCATGTGGCTCTGCCCTGAACTTGTCCAGACGAAGTCTATGGGCTCCAATATCCCTGCTGATAACCGGTTGTATGCAGACTATATGGGATGGGACAAGCTTACCGAAGATGGCTGCTGGGGGAAATTTGAAGAAGGCAGCTACACCGATCAAGAATTAAGTGAGAAAGGCAGGCTGTTCTGGGAGACGTTCATTCATAAACGGAGTGAAGGGTTACTTCAGATTCTTGAGGAAGCCTACCGGAGAAAGATGGCGAAATAGTATATTCGTCCATCGGGCATGAATGATTATAAATGCTTCTACCCGCTGAATGCAAAGACCCCCGCCGTTTCCGGCGAGGGTCTTTGTTATATTCTCTGGGAGAGAATTCTTAATTATTCTGCATGATCAAGCTGAAAATAAGCTGAAAGCCTGTTAATCTACACGTTGAAACGTGCCACGAGACCCTGCAAACCTTGCGCCAGCATACTCAGCGCGCTGGCAGATGAAGCAATTTGTTCTACCGAAGCCATCTGCTCCTGCGAGGCAGTGGATACCTGCTGCGTATTCGCCGCAGTAGTCTCCGAAATCTGCGTAACCATGCGGATGGAGTCTACGATTTCCTCCGTAGCCGCCGTGATTTCTTCCACGGCCCCGGATACCTCCTGAACCTGTCCGGCCAGCGAATCAATCGAGCTGCGGATTTCATGGAAGGAATGTCCGGCCTCTTCAATGATATTAGTTCCGCTTTGCACTTCGTTCATGCTGTTCTTCATCACCTTCACTGCATGGTCGGCATCGGACTGGATTCCGGCCGCCATCTCGGCAATCAGATTGGCGGATTCAGCTGACTGTTCGGCTAGTCTGCGCACCTGATCGGCCACTACCGCAAATCCTCTGCCCTGCTCTCCGGCCCGCGCCGCTTCGATCGTCGCATTCAGCGCCAGCATATTCGTCTCCGAGGCAATCCCCTTGATCACTCCGACAATGCTGCCAATTTCCTGTGACCGCTTCACGAAGCCCATGACCTGGTGCGAGAGGGACTGAATGGATTCGTTGATGGAATCCATCTGACGGCCGGCGGACTGCAGGGAGTGATCTCCGGCAACCGCATATTCGGCAGAGCGCAGCGAAGCTTCAGAAATATCCTGCACACTGGAGGCAATCTGCTGAATCCCGGCTGACATTTCAATAATCGTATTCATGTTGGTCTGCAGATCATTCATCTGCCGGCCCGTTCCGGTGGCAACTTCGCCCATAATCCCGGCAATCTTCTCAGTCGCTTCAGCAGTCATCCCGCTATCAGCGGTCAGCTTGACCGAAGAAGCGGCGAGGCCGGCCGCAGAAGCATTTACCTGGCCGATCATCGCCGCCAGATTATCGGTCATTTTATTGAAATTCAGGGCCAGATCACCAATCTCATCCTTCGTCCGCACACTCAGCTTGCGGGTCAGATCGGCATCGCCGTCTGCAATCTCTTTGAGCTGCTTGTTCACATTACTCAGCGGCTTCAGAATCCGTGCTGACATCACGAACGCGATCAGCGCAGCCAGCAGGACAGATAGTCCCGTGACTCCCATACTCGTAACCATAGACGAGCTGCGGTGGGTAGCCGCCTGACTCTGCTCCTTCGCAATCTCTTCATGCAGCATATTCTCAAATACAAGCTGTGAATCGATAATGGTATCCAGAGAGAGCGTCGTGAACGACTTCTGGGCTTCCGGGAAATTCCCGTCTTTGGCTAAGGCAAAAGCTTCCTCCAGTACGGCCAGATAATTGTCCCATTCACTCTCCAGATTCGTAATTCCCGCAAGCTCAGCTTCGTTCAGGCCCGCACCCTTCAGTTCTTCCGCCGCCGCCGTAATCTGCGGGATCATCGCTTCATAAGCAGTCAGGTTGGCCGTTCTTTCCTCATCCGTATTGCTCATGACATACCTCGCCGCCAGCCCATCTGCTGTACGGATATCACCGGTTAACCCCTGCACCAGTGACAGCTTGCTGTAATTACGGTTGATCTGCTCCGTAAGCATGGTTACCTTCCCCTGAAATAATGTGCTGCCCGCGATTGCGATAATGAACACGATAATAACGGCGGCGAACCCCGACATGATTTTGGCACGTATCCCTCTAAGTCTGTTGAACATCATGAATTCCTCCACTCCATATGTAAGCTATACTGCATAACCCCTGCCCTTAGGGGCTTATACACTATGTATCCTGCGTGTATCCACCTGCATGCACGCTCCATGCGTCTGGTGCTGGCCCGTCCCTCCTTAAGCATGTTGCTAATCTTTTCCTCATGCCTGTATCTTACGTTCCAATCCTTAAACCAATCTGAAATGGAGCTGAGCATTCGCTGAAACAATGCAGAAGCAGCTGATCCGGCTCTAAGGCAATGTATGTTTCAGCAGGAGATTGCGGCAAATATAAGAATCGTGAATTACAGTAACATACCTCCATAGCAGCCCATTGTATTCGGTTTTTCGCATACATTGGCCCGATTACCTCCATGGCAGCACATTGTATTCGGTTTTTCGCATACATTTGGCCCGGTTACCTCCATGGCAGCACATTGTGTTCGGTTTTTCGCATACATTTGGCCCGGTTACCTCCATGGCAGCACATTGTGTTCGGTTTTTCGCATACATTGGCCCGATTACCTCCATGGCAGCACATTGTATTCGGTTTTTCGCATACATTGGCTCTCCTTTGGCCCGGCTTCCGGGGGATTCAGCGGGATTCCTGATGCAAGAGCAAAATCACCCTTTTTGCATAAACAACACAAAAAAACCGCCCCCCCGGCCAAAGGCAGGAAATGACGGTTTTCTGGAAGAGTACTCTATGCGTTAAACTTCTATAGCTATGTAAGTAGGTTGCTGTCATTCACCCAGGTTTGCTCAGTCTCGCTAGAGTTCACTTAGATTCATTCGTACAAATTCCCGTTCGCAAGCATGGCGAGCCTCTCTTCATCCAGCACAATTAGCCGGCCGCGCCTGCGTTCAATGATCCCTTCTTCGATCAGGCGGCGCACCACCCGGTTCAGATGACGGTAGCTTGTCCCCAGCAGATCGGCAGTCTCTGTCAGGCTGGAGGTGCGGATCTCCTCCACGCGCTGAGCGCCGGTGTTGTCCGAGAAGAGTGACATCAGGTAGCTGGCGAAGCGGTTCTCCACCGGATACAGCACATTCATGGCCGAGGTCTGGCCCAGCGTATACAGCTTATGGCTCAGCTCCCCGACGAGGAAGCGCAGCAGCGCCGTATTGTCTTCGAACTCTTTTAGCAGCAGCTTTCTTCCGGCCACCAGCAGCAGGCTGTCCCCCACCGATACCACCTCATTCTTGACCGGATACTGGCGCAGCAGCTCCACATCCCCGATCACCGACATCGGCCTGGCGAACCGGACCAGCATTGATTTGCCGTTAGGCAGCAGCGTATGAATCTTCAGCTTGCCCTGCACCAGAATGAACATGCTCTCCAGCCGGTCGCCCACCGAACACACTGCTTCCCCGTCGCTGTAGCGCCGAAGCTCCATCTGGGCAATTGCGCCGCTGCTGAACATTGCCGTAAGATTATTCTGCTCCGCAAGACTGCGTACCGCCTCCGGATTTACTATCGAATTCATGCCGTTCTTCCTCTCCCGCCGTGTAAAGTCAAGCTTATGTTCAAACTGTACCACAGCTCCAGGGCAAAGGGCTAACCGGCCTTACTTCATATCGGCGTCGTCCAGGCGGATTTCAGCTACAGTTGCATCCGGAGAACACCAGAATTCCAAAGTTACCCCTTGTTTGTGATCAATGTATCCGATAATATCTGCGGTCTGCTCATTGCTTTTGTAATACTTGCTTCCATACAGGTCAAGCACACTTTGTTTGCTGTCTCCGAGTCCGATGCCTAAGGCTGTATGGAGCGGATCATCCGAACGGTTATTATCCGTGGCGGTGATCATGATCCGCTTGATCATTCCTTCATCCGGGCCGGAATGAACTGAGGCAGTGACAAGACCGTCCTCCCAATGATAGTAATCATACAGCTCATTATCCTCTTTACTTAACGGGCTGCCTAACTGCTTAAGCAGATGACTGTCATTAATATTGTCATGCAGGTTCACACCGCCGATCGCTTCGCGGGCAAGGTCTGTGGAAGACGTCAGCTTTTCGGAATATGCCGAGAACTGATAGACACCGAAACCCGCAATGATCACAGCAATCAGAATAAATACTATCCGTTTTATCCCCATATTAGTGTGCAACGCCCTTCTCAAAATATTGTTCCAGTTCCCTACGCTCCTGGAATTTAGCTAGATTGAAGGATGGCCAGCTCTTCAGCGGGTCTGACCGGTCAGACAACCGCCTGTGCAGCGCTTCGTCAAGAATACCTTTCTCCTGCCTGCTGAACTCAATCAGCTCCGGAACCACATCCGCGGACAGTCCGGCCAGATAATTGGCATCCAGGGTGCCGCTTGCGGCGTACCGCTGAATATTCTGCCTGGCGATAATATGATCCATCCCGATATAGTTCATCAGCACATAAGACAACAAACCGAGCACGATGTAACACTTAAGCAATGGGAATTCTGCCCGGCTGATCCGCACCGCAGCCAGAACAAGCAGCAGCCCGAGGAAGATCATGAAGGCATGCACCAGGAAGCGGATATAGGTATAACCATACGCTTCTTCATACAATGTCAGCCGGGAGTATGCAGAGTAGAGCATGACCATGGAGCACAAAACCAGAATATAGAGCAGAATCTGAATTACCCGCTTCAGCCCGCCGCCTGCTTTGCGCACCGCCAGCAAGGAGAGCAGCAGAATAGCGAAATTGATCGCTGTCACCAGAATCAGCTCAAAGAATCCGCTCCGCGCATAATCCGCATACGTCTTGCCATCCGGCAGAATGCCTTCCCAGGCCCCGAACAAATACGAGAATTGCACGCTCACAAACAGCATGTATACGGCATTGATTACCGCCAGAACTGTAGTAATGATGATGGGATCATCAACGCCGATGCTTTCCTCTTCCGGTTCGGTCACATCCTGCTCTGTCAGAGCATCCAGCCCGCTCGGCGGATAGGTCCGGATATAGGACTTACTGTCAATGAATCCCCACACAAAGCCGAACATCCCGAGTCCAAGCAGAATAATCCACAACGCCCTGCTGATCCATTCGCCAAAGGAGATATTATCAAAGTAACCCGGGAGCTCTGACAGCAGCCGGTTGAATACCCCATCCGCCGTGGAGAGAAGCGAGGTGACGATGAGCAGCAGCGGAAGGGAAATCAGCAGCCCGATCACCACACGGATCAGAACCTGCTTGCGTTCATTAGACACTCCGCCCTGTCTGCGGCGTAACAGTTTCACTGCAGTATTCCAGTGGCGCAGGCTCTGGGGGAAGAAATGCTCCAAAGCCGCTCCGATCAGCCCGAAGCCGCTCCAGGCGGGCAGGCGGTAACTGAACATATAAGTCATATGTAATAGAATCAGCGCCGGAATGACAAGAAAATTAAGCCCGAAGAAAAACCAGTTGCCAAACAGTGCGTACGTCAGCGACAAGAGTAAGACCGAACCCATCCACATATAGCTGAACCAGTTGTGCTTACGCAGCTTCTCCTTGCCGAAATGGAGCATAAAGGCGTAGAACAGCACTACAAAAATCGGGTAAGAGATTCCGGGCATCTTGCCGTAGAACAGGTACTGATGCACAAGCGCAAGCAGAAACGCGGCCAACAAAACAACGCGCGCAAACCCCGGTTTGGATACGGTTTGATTGTCCATGGTAAATTCCTCCATCTTTTTACTTTCCTACCCTGATTCTAGCTGATAAAATAAGAAGAAAAAGAGAAATATATTATTATTAATTTCCTATTTTGTGAAAGGAGAACCCTATAAATGAAGCTACACAGTCAATTTCTGAAGCTGCATTCGCATCATGGAGGCCCGGCAGAGGTCCTTGTTACTCTCGATGAGCTGGCCTTGACCCTCGGCTGTACCCACCGCAATGCACTGCATGTGATCCGCAAAATGGTAGAAATGAACTGGATCACCTGGACGCCCAGCCGGGGACGGGGGCGGCGCTCCAAGCTGGTGTTCCTCGCAGCCTCCGAGGATATTGCCCTGGAATCCATGATGCAGGCCATCAGCAGCAAGGATATCAGCAGCGCTCTGGAGGGAATCCGCGGACATGCGCGCACCTCCGCCCTGCAGGATACACTCCAGGGCTGGCTGCTGGCTTACTTCGGGCATCATGCCGAGATGCAGAGCGACAAGCGGATTGATACGCTACGGCTGCCGGTCACGCAGCAGCTGCATACCTTCGATCCGCTGTATATGAATCTGCTGGCAGAGTCTTTTGTTTCCAGCCATGTCTTCGACGGTCTGGTCGGCCGCAGCGGCGAACGCGGCAAAGTGATCCCCGGTCTGGCCCATGCCTGGGAGACCGACGAAGCCCGTACCGCGTGGACCTTCCATCTTCGCAAAGAAGTCCTGTTCCATCACGGCAAGGTACTGACCGCCGAGGACGTAGTCTACTCATTTGAACGGATGATGTCTACCTCACAGCGGACGCTGTACAGCTATATTTTCAAGGAAATCCAGGAAGTTAGAGCACTGAATGCCTCCACCGTCCGCATTCTGCTGAAGAAGCCGAACGAGCTCTTCCTCCCGTTCCTCTGCACCAGCCGGGCGGCGATCGTCCCCCGTGACCTGCAGTCCATCGGTGAGAATGTATTTGGACGAAGACCTGCGGGAACGGGGCCTTTCAAGGTAGTGGAGATGAGCGAGGATACTTGCGTGCTGGAGGTGTTCCCTTATTATTTTCAGGGGCGGGCTCATCTGGACCGTGTGGAAATCATCTATGTACCCTGGGGGCTTGCGCCGGGCCCCTCCGAGACAGGTTCGGGCTTCCATGTCATTCCGAATCCGCAGGCAGCAGGTACCGGCTCCCTGAGCAAGATTCATTCCGAATCCTCGGTACGCAAATTCGTCACCTGCAACACCAAAAAAAAGGGACCGCTAAGCGATCCCCTTCTCCGTGCCGATATTCTGTCCTGTCTGCATGAAGCTCCCCGTGAACCTTTCACGCATTCAGCCGGTCTTCCGGCGGCAGCACTGCAGATTGCCACCATTCCGCAGTATGCCGGGGACGCTGAATACATTGCAGCAAGGCTGAAGCAGCACGGATATGCCTGTAAGGTGGTCTCCGTATCCCCGGAGGAATTCAAGGGACCGATCCGCCTGCAATCGGATCTGATTGTCTTCTCTCTGCTCCGTGATCAGGATGAACAGCTGCGGCTGTACGATCTGTATCTGACACTATCGCAGCATATTGAGCCGCGCACCCGCGCCGACATTGAAGGCAGACTGCATATGATCTCCCGGGAGCCTGACGCCGCTGCCCGGACAGAGGGCTTCAGGATTATCGAGGACAGCCTGACCCGGGATCATCAGCTGCACATCCTGTACGAGAAGCCTGCCGAGACGGCTTATCTGCCCTCTGTCCGTGGCGTTACCTTCAACAGCCAGGGCTGGGTGGATCTGCGTCACCTTTGGTTTCCGCCGGAGCTGTAAAGCTAATCTAAGCTTCGCCCGCCTTGGATGCGGCCTTTTCAACACTCAGATTTGTATCTTGTTCATGCCTGCTGGCAGTGTAAAATCAAGTCTGAAAGAGGACTAAACGCACCCTTTATTCTCTGCCGGGCAAACTGCCCGCAAGCCCTCTGCCCACCAGATTGGCGGATACCGGCTTCCTGCCCAGCTCCCTGGACCATACAGAGAGCTGGCCGGAATGATGAATCTCATGAGCGATAATATGGCGCATAATCTCACCCCAGGCATCCTCAATTACCCGTCCATCCGCCCGCTCATCCTTCAGTATGTTCTGCTCCAGCCCCTCATGCCACGCCAGCACGAACTGCTCTACCTCCGGCCGGAACCTTGCATCCAGCTCCCTGATCTTCTGCAGCGTGTTATATTCCGGGAAATCTGCCCGAAAATCAGGCTTCCCCTCCATATCCCGGATCCAGCTCAATTCCACATCGATAATATGAACCAGCGTCTTCAGGATTCCGCCCATTCCGCCGGTCCGTTCCTTCAGCAGTTCTTCCTCCGGCAGCTCCTCACACCATTTGTACCATTCCTCGCGGACCATCCAGTTATAACGGAATAATGTTTGCATAGGCTGCCTCCTGAATTGTAATGTAATTTTGAATTTCCGGCATTCAACGTACTGTTTCCATGTTCAGTTTGCTCTCCGTCTGACACTGTAGAATCTCAGCGCTGTCGGAACGCCCTTAATCTCCAGGATACCGCTATAGATCAGTTCTCTTACCCTATATTCGAAAAAAGAGTCCCCGATACACTGGTCGCAATATCCCAGCGCCTCTCCAACTAACCGGGCTGATTTCAGGAATCCGTCATCTCCGGAAGGCGGCTTCAGGTAGTCCAGCTTCTCCAGCAGGTAGCTGTCATAATAATCAGCCGGCACCTCAAGCACAGCATCCTCTTGCCATATCCGCAATACCCGGGACTGTTCTGAGATGTTCTGCCACTCCAGGTCCAGCCGCGTGATATCCGCAGCAGTAAGCCTGTTGCCGTCCTGAATGCGCAGCAGCGCCTCCCGAAGCTTATCGGCCGGAATCTCACCGGAACTACGGTATTTGATGGAGGCATCCGGAGTGTTGTACAGCTCTTCACAAGTTGCACAGGCATCACATACCACAATCCCGCTCTGTCTGCTCCCCAGCAGATGAACAGCAAGACGCAGCCCGGTCTGCTCATTAGCATTACCGCTGGTCCAGATCACGACCTGAGCCTGTTCAGGAATCTGCTCCAGCTTATCCATAAGCTCCGAATACATTTCTTCGCACTCATCAGAAGCGGTAGTGTATCCCACGATATTCTGGAAGAACCATTCACTCCGGGCCTTCCTTCCCTCCGGCGAATCCAGCTGGCCCAGCGGACCTATGGCATAATTCTCCCGCAGTGTAACAAGCTTGTGCGAGTCTGTCCAGCCTAGCCCTGTCAACGCTTGCTTCATGCCTCCGGCGAAGGAATCACCGCACACGATATGCACATGGGTACAATCAGGTGAGGGGTCCCAGAATTCCCGCTTTTTGGGAGTATCCATCAGACTGGTGTAGTATCCCAGCAGGCTGGCAACCGGTCCGGCGATATGTTCATCAAGCGGTGCTTCAAGCCGCTCACTCTGTTCCTTTAACCGCTTGATCTGCGCCAGAATCCGCATGAAATACAAGTGTACTTCATCTTCCTTCAAGCCGCTAACAGCGTTTACGATTTCCTGCATATCTTTCATCATCTGATTCCACCTTTGTTCAGGTAATTATATGGGGGAGCGGTCAAGCAGCCTCCCTTTGACAAGCAAATAAAGCGGGGGATAGGGCGATTGCTTCTGAGCGGTAACCAAGGTGAACCCGTCCTTCCCGACAGCCGGTCTTTCCCGTTTCTGCACCGGGAACTGGACTGAATCTTTGAACACCACATATGCTGCCACATCCGCTGCTCCTGCCGGAATATCATGTCCGGTTATATTCTGCGACTTGACAGTAAAGCTGCCCTTTACCTCGTCATACGTGTACGAGACAGGACGGAAAGCATCGTTGCTGATAATCGCCCCCGGCGGTGCTCCAAAGGCGCTTCTCTCCAAATCCTCTATCGCTAATTTAATAATATCCGTCTGCATCAGAGTGTCCCCTGTCAATGTATAGAGATGATTACTCTGATCCCATTTACTCACGATGCCCAAACTGCCCGCCAGTACACTGACCGGGATGAACATCGAATTTTGCTCCAATACCGGAATCGTATCCATGGAGCGGGCAACCCCGTTAACCGAAACAGACTTCGACCTAATCGTGAACATAACTGTTACATCATCCATCCCGATTGTAGCCGTTTTACTTTTGGCATCGTAGCTGACCTTCGCCCCGAGCAGCTCGCTGATCGAGCGCAATGGAATCATCATTCGTCCCTGTGAATCCACATAAGGCGCCTTCGGTGCCGTATAGACCACATAATAATCGTTGATCTTGAGCAGCACCGGATATTCCTTGGCTGCGGCCTGCACCTTCCCCGCACTACCCCCTATTAATAACGCCAAGCTCATTCCCGCTGCCAGCAGCCCCGCCAGTAGCTTCTTTGTCTGCTTCATAGTATAAATCATCCTCTCATTCTGCTCCGGTTGAAATAATGTAGCGCTCCCGCTACTGCGGCTCTTGTTAAGTTAACGCATGCAACGATTAAACTAGTACCCGTATCAGGTTAAACCTAATGACAAAACCTTGGTAAATCGCCTGCTGAGGGTTGCCGTGACCCGATTACGGTACACCTCCGTTACGCTTAACTGCACTTTGTACAACTAAAACGTCTGATTTACAAACGATTCTCCGTTTAGTTGTATTTCGTACAACTAAAGAGTCCATGTATATGGGTTCTCACCCATTCAAGCAAATTTAGTTGTACAAACTACAGTTAAAAGAGGCGAGTCTACCTTTTCACTGTTTTTAATTGTACAGAATACAACTATTGCTGAATTCCGCTTGAGCGAACACCGCTCCAGCCGCCAAATTCGGGTTGAATGTCCGCAGTTTAGCAACTCATCTTATCCCTCCCCCCCTAATTTAACCCTCGTCTAGTAAAATAAGCAAGCGAAAGAGGCAAGCAGCATCCTTCCTGCTGCTTGCCTCTTTCGCTGATCACTTGCCCTTCCTTGCCCACACCCCATCAATCAATTGAACTTGAGTCTTTCCCAATTGGGAAGAGTGGCGGAAGAGATGTTTGGAACTGTAGGAGCGGTAGCGTCCGCCTTTAGATTTGAATTTCTACCGCAACCAATGCGGCTTAAATCAGGAAATTCAAATATAACAGCGGCTGGAAGTCCAAACTATCTCTGCAGCCAAGACTACTCCCAATAATAGGAAGGTTCTATTTCAATTCATTTCACCGACCCGATCATCCCAGCCACAAACTGCTTCTGCATCACAAAGAACACCAGCGCCGTCGGGATCGTGCCGATCACAATCGCGATCATAATCATGCCGTAGTCCGGGGCGTAGCCCGAACCGAGAGTTGAGATCAGGAGTGGCATCGTCTTCGTCTGCGGGGTCTGCAGCACGATCAGCGGCCAGAGATAATTATTCCAGCTCGACATGAATGTGATGATTGCCCCGGCGGCGTATGTCGTTTTCATGGTGGGCAGATAGATACGCAGGAAGATGCCCAGCTCGCTGAGCCCATCCATCCGTCCGGCCTCCAGCAGCTCCTTCGGGAACATCTTCGTGCTCTGCCGGAAGAAGAAGATCAGGAATGCCGTCGTGACCGTAGGCAGGATGACCGAAGTCATCGTATCAATGCCCATCCACGGGAACACATTCGAGATCTTGCCGAACATCCGGTACAGCGGAATCATCAGCGCGGCGAACGGAATCATCATCGACAGCAGCAGGATGTTGAACACAATATCCTTCGAGCGGCTGCGGAAGACTTCGAAGCCATAACCGGCCAGCGAGGCAATCAGCAGCGCCAGCAGGGTGGTGGTTATCGAGATTTTAGCAGAATTGATCAGGGATAACTGCAGGTCTGTGGTGTCCAGCAGCTTCTGGAAATTATCCAGCAGATGTGTTCCGGGCAGCAGCCGTCCGCGGGTGACGTCAACCGACTTGTTCGTGGAGCTGACCACCATCCATAAGAACGGGAAAATCGAGACAATGGCCGCGATGCTTAGGAACAGATACATGAAGAAACGTTTGCTCTTAGCCATTTTTATCACCTGCCACTTTGAACTGGATGACCGACAGCAGCGCAATCATAATCACGATGGAATACGATACAGTGGCTGCATAGCCGAAGTCCGCTGAATATTTGAACGACAAATTATAAATGTACTGGGAGATCGTCTGTGTTGCATTTCCCGGACCGCCCTTCGTAATATTCATGACCTCATCGAACAGCTGCAGGGTACCGATGGTGGATGTGATCGAGGTAAACAGGATGATCGGCTTCAGCAGCGGGACAGTAATTCCGAAGAACTGCCGTGACGCCGAAGCCCCATCAATTCTGGCGGCCTCGTAGATGGAGCTATCAATATTTTGCAGGGCGGACAGATAAAAAATCATATTGTAGCCCGTCCAGCGCCAGGTGATTGCGATAATAATCGTAATTTTGGCCCAGAACGGATCGGTGATCCATTCAATCGGGACACTGACCAGATGCAGCTTCAGCAGCATGGTATTCACCAGCCCGTTGCCGGCGAACAAATACTTGAACACTACCGAATAGGCAACCAGCGAGGTTACACAAGGCAGGAAGATTGCCGTCCGGAAAAACCCTTTGAATTTCAGCTTGCTGTCATTCAGCAGCACTGAGATAAACAGCGCCAGTACAATCATCAGCGGCACTTGAACCAGCAGATAGATGAAGGTGTTCTTCACGGAAGTAAGGAATGTTTTGTCTGAGAGCAGCCGTGTATAGTTATCGAATCCGGTGAAGGTAAGATTGCTGCCGGTGCCTGTCTGGAACGACAGAATCAGCGCCTGGAGCATCGGGTAGAAATAGAAGACGAAGATCAGAATGACCGCAAGCAGGACGAAGGACCATCCGGTCAATACGCTTTTGGTACGGATACTCACGCTCGCATTTGTTTTTTTCACATCGGCCCAGCCCCTTCATGGTATTCAAGTAGAAACGGCTTTGCCGTCCTTTTTTTGGACGGTACCGTTTCAGCGAGAAAGATAAGGATAATTTATGCGCGGAGCATATAAATTCTTATCTTTTAAAATAAACCCCGGACGCTGCCCCGCCCTCCTGAAAGCCCGGAAGCCGCAGGCCACGCCCAAGGTTTACCTGTGTGCAAGACTCAGCTATTTAATCTGTGATTCAGCCTGGGCCTGGGCATCGCTCAGCACACTGTCAATGTCCTTGCCGTTCAGATAGTTCTGCATTTCTACAATGAGGATGTCTTCAATTGCGTAAGTATTGATACCGTAATTGACACTTGGAATCTGCTCTGTCCAGGCGGCGAAATCCGATACAATCTTCTGGCCGCTGAAGAATTCATTGGCCTGGCTGTAAGCTTCTCCGCCCGCTGCCGCTTTGAAGGTACCGATAACACCGATGTCTGTGAGCAGCTTCTGATACATTTCCACATTGGAGCCGAAAGTCTTTGCCATGAAGTCAGCTGCAGTTTCCTTGCCGTCCACATTCATCACATACCATGAGCTTCCGCCGAGATTCGAGGCATGAACCGATTCATTCGCAGTCAGCTTGGGAAGCGGTGCGATCCCCCATTTGCCGGATTGTGTAGCTTCAGCTGTGATCGATGGAGTGATCCAGTTACCTGTCGGTACCGAAGCGACGTCCCCGCTGTTCAGAGCAGCTACGAACTGGCTCCAGTCCGCATGCACCTTAGCCACATTGGATTCCATAATTTGTTTATAGATTTCAAACGCTTCCTTCAGCGGCGCATTGCCGGCAATATTCGGCGTCTTGCCGTCTTCCTTCAGATACCATTCACCGGCGGATTGAATCATCACACGGATCAGTCCAAGGTCGTTCGGGTCCAGTGTAATCAGCGCCTTGCCGGTCTTCTCTTTCACGGCTTTGCCGATTTCAATATATTTGTTCCAGTCAATATCCTGCAGATCGGCCAGCTTGTAGCCTGCCTGCTCCAGATAATCGGTTCTGACATAGAGTCCGGTTACGCCGGAGTCAAAAGGAATTCCGTACTGCTTGCCGTCCAGGCTGGTCGGACCGCTTTTGTAATCCGCGAAGTCAGAGCCTTTGATCGAGCCGCTCAGGTCGTAGAAGGAATCCTTATACGATTGCAGGAAGCTCTGGGAACGGTAGTCCTCAATCAGCACGATATTCGGCAGGCCTTTGGTTGTTCCAGAGTTCAGCCCAGTGTTCAGCTTCTGGATAATATCAGCCTGTGCATATTCTACAATGTTGATTTTTACATCAGGGTTGGTTTTGGCATATTCCGCTTTGGCCACTTCCAGTGCGGCAATATTGAATGCAGGGTCCCAGGCCCAAATTGTAATTTCTTTTGCCTGAGCAGGTTCTGTGGTTGCTGTGTTTCCGGCTGTTCCGGTGTCCGCAGCTGCATTCCCTGTGTTCTTGGAGCCGGAGTTAGAGTTCGAATTGGAGCTGCAGGCAGTAAGCATAAGCAGGCAAATCAGCAATAACGCAATGCCTTTTTTCATTTGTAATCCTCCCCTTTGATGCGCTTTTATGAGTTCCGCTTCCATGTAAGCGCTTATTTATTACATAAGTAATCTTATCATCCGCGTAAGAGGACCCGTTAGAACTTACTTTATAGGGATTTGTCATTTTATCGCCTTATTGTAAGCGCTACCCATCTGCAATTTGTTCTTTTTTTAGATATTGGTATTATTTTTGTCCCGGGATCAGCGGCAGGCGGATTCTAATGGCTGTCCCCTCACCAGGGACGCTTTTAATAGTAATCCCGTACTCTTCGCCATACATCAGCACCAGCCGGTCATGCACATTCTTGATTCCAATCCCGGTGAATAGCTGGCGCTTGCTCGCAGGCCCGGACATGGAGAGATCGGCTTCTCCGGTATCCATACCGTCTCCATTGTCAACAACCTCACAGAGCAGGGAACCGGCATCCTGGGAGATGAGGATATGAATATACCCGCCGCTTTTCTTCGTAAACGCATGGAAAAAAGCATTCTCAATAAACGGCTGAATGATCAGCTTCGGCAGATGGAAGTCCATACAGTCCGGGGAGATGAAGAAATTCACTCTGATCCGTTCCCCGTAGCGTACATGGTTGATAAACACATAGGACTTCAGATTCTCCAGCTCCTGCGCCACCGTGATGCTCTCACTGACGTTACTCAGCGCATTCTGCAGCATGGAGATCAGGGCATGAATCGTGTGAACCGCCTTCTCTTGGCTGCCCTGCTGCACCAGGAAGTTGACCGAGGCCAGCGTATTATACAGAAAATGCGGGTTAATCTGATGCTGCAGGGCAGCCAGTTCTGCATTGCGCTGCTCCTTCTGGGTCTCGACCAACTTCTCTACATAATCATTCAGCTCATCAAGCATATAGTTATAGGCATGTCCCAGCTCCTGAAATTCAAAGCTGCCGGTTACCGTAATGTAATTATGGAAGCCCCGCTGGGTAATCTTGGACATCTGCCGGGTAAGCAGGGTTAGCGACCGGGTCAGCCTTCTGAAGATCAGGAACACGACGATCAGCGCTACGATGACGATGGCTGAGCAGATCAGCACCACCATTTTACCGTTGACCATCTGGCCGAGGGCCGTCTTTTTATCAATCAGATTCACAATATAGAAATCATATGAAGACAGATAATCCGCAATCAGAATGGAATCCGTGCCGCGGAAATCAACATTTTTGTAATCCAGCTGCTTCTCTTCGATCTCCTTGGCAAACCGCAGTAAATCCTCCGCCTGCTGGCCCATCAGATCACTGCGGTTGCTCGAGACAATGACTCCATCCCTGTTCAGAATCGCCACATCATTCCCGGTACTGACAAAACTCGCATAGAAGGGGCGGAAGTCCTGCTCATGAATGGTAAAATACAAGGTTCCATAAATATCGCCTGTTGTGCGTTCCATGAGCGCTTTGCTGGCTACGATCACAGCCTCTTTCTGCGGGGAATCCTTGCTGCTCTCCTCATAGAACTGGTACATCAGCCGTTTCGGCTCTGCCAAGGTATTCCTGGTCAGCTCATGCTGCTGCAGTTCCTGGTCACTCATCAGCAGATTGTTCGTATTGGTGGAATAGCTGCGTCCGTTTTTGCCCATGATTTTGATCCCTACCTGGTAGGAGTCCAGAGTAGACTGGATTTTCTTCATCTGGGTCGTCATATTGTAATAGGTCCGCAGCACCCGCAGGGAATTCGAGTCCTCTTCCGTCAGGAAGCTCTTAATGGTGCCGCTCAGCTGTGTGTTGTTGGTTGCAGTAACGATGGAATAATGAAACGATTCGAAGCTCGCCTTAATCTGGCTGATCACCTTGGTATTCGTAATGCTGAAGGTGTTCATGAACAGCTTCTCCGACATGCGGACGGTGGTCCATGATGAAGCGATGGCTACAGCAATAATGCTGATCAGCATCACGATGAATATTTTGATGAACAGGCTGTGGAATTTGAAGCGGTCCCAATATCTGCGCATAGGCTCTACTCCTGTCCGTAATGCTGACGTCTGTAGCCGCTCGGGGACAGGCCGGTGTATTTCTTGAACACTTTGCAAAAATAGCTGTGATCGCCATATCCGACCATGCTGCTAATCTCGGAAATTGGCGCCTCGCCTGCCCGTAGCAATTCTGCCGCCTTGCCCGTACGGATCGTATTGAGATGCTCCTTGAAGCCCTCCTGGTTATAGGTCGTGAACAGACTGGACAGGTAGGAAGGGTTGAAATGAAAATGACGGGCCAGCTCCGTAAGACTCAGCGGCTCGGCGTAGTGCTCCTCCATATACTGGAGCAGCTTGGCCATATTGGCATTGCTCCCTGGTGTCAGTGCTGCCGATGAGGTCAACTCCATGACCCGGGCAAGAAAATGATCCAGAATCCGCACGGCTCCATCCGCAGAGCCCGCCTCATCTATGGCCCGGAACAGCCCGTATTTCCCTTCCTCCAGCTCTCCCAGGTGGCTGAACTGATTCGTCACATTGAAGATAATATTGCCGAGGAAGGACTTGAACTGAAACACATCCCCGTCATATTGCCGGCTTAGCACATCGACATGCTGATGCAGATCGCCGAACGCCTCCTCCAGCTGCTGGCGCTTCAACTGCTCCGTGAACTGGGTCAGGTTAAATTTGGGCAGCTGCGCTTCCCGCTGCGGCAGCTCATCGTGTACCAGCAGTACCTGATCCGGCAAAAAGAAGCGGTACTGCCTCAGCTTCAGAACACTCTCCTGATAGACCGCTGCCATCCCGCTAAGCGAACCAAAGGCCCGGCTGAGGGTCAGGCGCAGCTCAGGCTCTTGTCCCGCCAAGGCGTGGGCCAGCCTATTCACAGCCCGCAAGAGCGCCGGCCACTGCTCTTCTTGCAGGTTGACCAGCAGCAGTGCCGCGTTCGGCTCGCCGCCAGGAATGATGCACTGCACCAATCCTGGAACAGTCCGTTCCAGCTCCCCGGTTACAGCTGCGGTGATGGCTGTTAATGCGTCTGCGTCTGCGGCAACGTTAGCGTTAGTGGCACCAGCTGCGAGTGCAGCGCCATCAGCATCAACAGCACCGGCAGGTCCGGTCCGCCCGGTCTCCCAGCCGAGGAAGCTGAAGCAGTCCTGCGGAAGCTGCTGCTTCACGAACTCCTCGCCTTCGGGCTGCAACCGGTAGCCTGAGATCATACGGCTGAGCAGGGCATCCAGCCGCTGGGGTGCCGCTTCCGGCTGAACTCCAGATGCTGCGGCTCCCAGACCCGGGATACGTTCCCGGGTCTTCCGCAGCACCTGCAGCAGCGACCCGGCTTCCAGCTTCGGCTTCAGAATATAATCGGCCACCCCATTCTGGAAGGTGGAGCGCACATAATGGAACTCGCTGAAGCTGCTAAGCACGATTACCTCCGTAGCCGGATAATCCCGCTTCACTAGGCGTGTTAATTCCTCGCCGTCCATCACCGGCATCACAATATCGGTAATGATGATATGCGGCTGCAGGGTCTGCAGCGAATTCAGCGCTTCCTGCCCGTTGGCCGCTTCCCCTACAATCTGAAATCCTTCGCGTTCCCAGTCCAGCACATATTTAATCCCCTGCCGGACCAGAATTTCATCGTCCACAATCAGCACTTTGCATATTTGATTCACAGTTGTCCCCCGCCTTCTGTAGTCATGACCACTGGTCCGCCACTCATGAAGGGATTATAAAGCGCTGTCATCGGGATGGTCAAACGGTAATTTTGGGGGGAGAGGTGATAATGCGCTCTGGAGAAGAATATTAAGGCTACTACGGGGGATGAAATCTAATACAAAGTATAGCTTAGCGGGATAATTGTATTTCATACAGTTAAAAACGAGGCAAAGCCGGATTTTCCAAGTTTAACTGTATTCAGTACAACTAAAAATAAGAAAAGTGCTCCCTAAGAGAATAAGCAGGTTTTTAGTTGTAGAGAATGCAACTAAATTACATTTGGAACCCCAATCCTTCTTTTTAGTTGTATCAAATACAATAAAGCTGGAACGTGGACGTCCCAGCTTTACTGAATAATCCATTTATGACTGATTCGAAGGCTTCATCGAATCTTAGTCAGAGATGTATTTCCGAGGATCTCAATAATTGAATCTATAACAACCTGCGGGTTCTCAATATGTATGTTATGTCCGCTGCCCGACGCTTCAACCAGCCTCCCGTTGACTGACCAGTTCTTCAGATCATTTGCCGCTTCCAGGAGCTTCGCTCTGATTATTCTCTTCGTATCTTCTGAAGTCCCCGGATAGAATTCATTGACTACACCTGATTTGATGACAATCAAGGGAATATCTGTTGCGGGCAACTCCCTGACTTTCCGGTAACCATCCTGCACATTGGAGAATTCACTATGCATGGCCGCAATAGTCTTTTTTTGAAACGATGTCTTCCATAAAAGCGTCCGGGTCTGCTTTGAAAAGGGGCTAATGGTTGCAGAGAACCCGGGGAACTTTTTTAAGCTCGAAAGAATCTTCAATACTCCGATCTTAGACAGTACTTTTAATACAGAATAGAACTTAACAGCCATAAGCTGTCCCTTAACATGTTCTTCCGGAAAACGGTCTGTTATTTCATCTTCATGCATGGAATCAACCAGCACAACCCCTGCCACGAGCTGCGGATATTTCCCGGTAAACAGCCTTACATTTAATCCTCCGAAGGAATGACCCACAAAAATATAAGGCCCCTCAACTCCAGCCTGCAGCAGCAGCTCATAAAGCTCTGATATACACTGCTCATTGGTACGCGGGAACGGCCCTGGTTCACTCCATCCGTAACCTGCGCGATCATATACGATGACTTGTGTAACCTTGGCAACTTCGGGGGCTACAAGCGACCATAACAAGGCAGATGAACCACAGCCATGCTCAAATACCACGGGGGGCAGACCCTTATTGTTACCTTCGATAATGTTATACAATTTATGATTTCCTACGCTTGTGAGCTTCCCTCTACTCGTTTGCACCTTATCCACCTAATGCGAGCTCAAATGCTTACGGTAGCCCTCCACCCGCTCTTCCTTGTAGCCCATCTTCTCATAAAAAACATGCGCTTCCTTCCGCTTCTCTCCCGACACGAAGATAATATAGTAGCAGTCCCGCTCGTGGGCGATGTCTTCGAGGGCGGTCATCAGTTTTTTGCCAATGCCCTGACGGCGTGCACGCGAAGAGACCACTACATTCTCAATCACCATGAACGGGCGGCAATCCCCAACGAGGTCCTGGCAGACGATCCCCATCATAGAGCCCAGCAATTCCCCGTCTACAAAAGCACCCAATAATACATACCGGCTATCCTCCCGGATGGACCGGAATGCCGTCTCCAGCTTCACCGGATCTGTCGGTCCGCCAATCAGTTCTTCGTACAGCGTGTTTAGCGCCTTAAGCGATTCAATGCCGATTTCTTCGATTGTTACCATAGTCTGTGTGCCCCGCTTTCATATATTTGTGAATCCTTTAGTTCTTCTCATACAGAAATAACTGCCCATTGCGCGGAAAAAACATCCGTTCTGCCTTATATCCCCTGCGCCGGAGTTCCCTGTCCAGTACCTTCATGAACGCTCCATGGCTGACGATCAGCACACGTCCTTCCGGTGCAGCTGCTTCAGCTTCTGCCGCTAGAGAATCTATTACCATATGGGCACGCTGCAGAACAGCCGCTTTGCTCTCCGGTTGAGAGGGATGACCGGCAGTCCAGGACAAACGTGCAAGTACGAGCCAGCAGGAGAGAGGCAGACGCAGTCCGCTTAGCTTAAATTCACCTAACTGCAGGGCTGCTATACCAATTTCTCTTAGCTGCTCTGTATATACGAACTCTTGAGCATCAAAATAACTTGCCGTATGTACCGCTCTCACCTGATCACTGCACAGACAAATATCCCACTTCTGCATATTGCTCTTATGTCCCGGTTGCTGAATTGGGGCTGTCTCATATCCCTGTATCCATAGATTGAACTGCTCTCCAGTCAGCCAGGTCCGCTCCGGCTTGTGCTGCACTCTGAAATGCCTAACCAGCCCTAAGCTCATTCCACCGCAACCCTCTCTTTTTTCATCATGGGCAGCCTCTCCTAATCAGTTCCCCGTGGAATTAGCTCTTAATTGCCCTGCTTATCATTTTTGAGTTCAAACTCCTCACTGTGACCGTCCCATTCCACATTTACTTTAATGACGGAATCCTCCCGCTCAAATGCACCGGTTCCATCCCCTCCTGAATGCAGCATGTCGAGGCTAACGGGTCCTTCCTGAGTCCGACTGCCACCGCCACTTGTCCCTTTATAGCTGTATTTGAACTGTTTGATCTCTCCGAGGTCTGACTGTTCTCCTTTGTAATGAAGATCAAATGTATACCGTTTGCTGGTTTCGGAATCCTTCACGCGGTCATTTTAGATGATCAGCTTCTGGCTTGCTGTCTGCCCATATACAGCCGACCAGGTTTCACTCTCGCCTTTAAAAGTATAATTGAAATGAGTAGTTTCCGTATTGCAGGACGTAAGCAGCATAAGCATGACTCCGGGAAGCAGCAGCGCACGCACGATCTTCTTCATGTTTAGCCCTCTTTTCCATTGCTTATATTGTGAAAAAACAAGCCTGATCCGGTCATGCCGGGATTTACCGGGACATATGGTGCAGTACAGCCGCCACCCGTTCTTCCACTTGCATATCTCCTTCTAAACGTACAACATCACAATTCAGCCCCGCCATCCATTCCTCATGCAGCGCCAGGCTCCGGACCTCCGGTCCAGCCGTATCATAGAGCGCCGCCCACTCCATGAAGGTCTTCACATCCTCATATTTGCTTCCCCCAGGCAGCCCCTCATCGCCATATCGCTCATATTCCCTCGCCCGCAAACGTTCCAGCCGGAGCTGTTCAGGTATCCACAGGAAAATCACCAGATCAAAAGTATCGCGCAGCCCGTCTCCCCATCCGCAGACCGCACCGGATAGAATCCACGGCTCCTGCCGCTCCAAATCGGCCCGCAATCTGCTTAGCCGCGCTGCAACCGGAGTTTGCTTACTATATTTCTGCTCCCAGAAATAATCGTCACTGTCCAGATGAACATGCGGAAGCCTTGCCGCGAGCGCCTTGCCAAGTGTGGTAGTCCCCGCTCCGGAAGCTCCCATAATATGAATTCTGCGGTTCATAGCGCCTCCTGAATAATTGAATAGATGTTTTCAATTGTATATTTTACCATGTTGATGTTGGTCCGAACATAAGAACAGTTATCCAGTATATATTTTTCAAGATCATTTTTGCTATTAATATATGTAATTGGAATATCACAGCTTTCGTATTCAACTACTTCTGAATTCTTCACTTTCATATGTTTTTGCTCTTTTCTCAAATATTCTACAAGCCGATCGAATTCCCCCTTATCTCCACTAGTATTTCTAAAATCGTAATTTAATAAAATGTTAGAATCATTTAATGAATATTTTTTCAGCGCCTGAAAGAAGCTGTTCATGTCTGCAAACTTTGCTGTATTGACAACCGGATCTGAGCTCCAATAGGTGTATAATGAAACGTTGAATTCTTTGTCTCTAAACATTTCAAGATATCCTGTCCATTCGTCAACATACTTTTTCGGTTCTTGCGCTAACGTTGAACTCCCCAAATTGTCTTCATTAAATGAACTCACTGTATAGAAGAACTCATCTCTATTAAAATAATGGGAGATAATCCGGTCGAATCCTCTTTGGACAGGGAGATCATCCCAGTAAAATCGCTCACTTCCCCCTATATAGGCTTTAGTTGAAAATATGATGTCCGGCTCAGCCTCCGACGAGGCCTTCAGCGTTATCATTTGAAGAGGAGTGTTATAATTCACGGTTCCGCGTACTACCTTAAACGCTTCGCCATATTTGCTTTGGAGATACTGAATGGCAAGTTTACTTTCATGTCGATTGCTTACTTTGATCGTATCAATCAGCTGACTCAATCCCAAAATGAGGAATGGCCCAATCATAATAAGCAGTATAATGCTTGCGCAGCCGTATTTTCCGAATCCCGCTTGTTTACCATCTTTAGAAACTCTTCTTTCTCTTACCCGATAGTTATTGTCATCGTGCATCATAGACCTCCATATGCAACAGCCAGCTGATTATTGATTATCAGACGAATGGTACCACAGTAATACCGAGATATTTGTCGAAATTTGTTAATTTAACATAAATATCTCCGCAACCAACACAAAAAAGCCGCAAGCCATAGTGGCCGCAGCTTCATTTGCCTTGCCAGTATTCAAGTCGCTGTCCGGGTAAGCAATCTCCGCTCAGCTAATATCCGGCGGAATACGCCGCGCTATGCCGGTAGCGATGGCTGCCTGGATAACAGCAAGACGTACCTGCTCCACTACCTTTTCGTTAAAAATACTCGGAATAATGTACTGCTCATTCCGCTCATCCGGATGGACAACTGCAGCGATGGCCTGTGCCGCCGCCAGCTTCATCTCCAGATTCACGGTCTTCGCCCGGCAGTCCAGCGCTCCGCGGAAGATCCCCGGGAAACAGAGAACGTTATTAATCTGGTTCGGATAATCGCTTCTTCCGGTAGCCAGCACGCGGACAAAAGGCTCAGCCAGCTCCGGTTCAATCTCCGGGATGGGATTAGCCATAGCAAACACAATGCTGTCCGGCGCCATGGTCTGCAGATGCTTCACTTGAAGAATCCCTCCGCCGGATACGCCGATGAATACATCTGCCCCGCGCATCGCTTCGTCAAGACCTCCGCTCATATTCTCCGGATTCGTAGCCTCAGCCAGCCAGCTCCATTCGGAGTTGGTGTAGGTTACGTCCCGGTTCAGAATCCCTGCCCGGTCCACAGCATATATCTGCTTCGCCCCTGCTGCCAGCAGCAGACGGCAGATCGACACACCAGCCGCGCCGATGCCGACGACAACAATTCTGCAATCGGCTATAGCCTTGTCCACTACCTGGAGTGCATTCAGCAGACCGGCCAGCGCTACCACTGCGGTGCCGTGCTGATCATCATGGAAGACCGGAATGTCCAGCTCGGCTGACAGCCGCCGCTCAATCTCGAAGCAGCGCGGAGAGCTGATATCCTCCAGATTGATTCCGCCGAAGCCGGGAGCAACCGCTTTCACAATCCGGATGATTTCATCCGGGTCCTTCGTGTCCAGACACAGCGGAAAAGCATCAATATCCGCCAGCTGCTTGAACAGCATGGCCTTCCCTTCCATCACCGGCATCGCCGCCTCCGGTCCGATATCGCCAAGCCCGAGCACTGCGGTGCCGTCGGTAACGACAGCTACCGTATTTCTTTTCATCGTCAGCGAATAGGCCTTTGCGGGATCTTCGGCAATCGCCATACAGACACGGGCCACACCAGGTGTGTAGACCAGGGACAGATCCTCCCGGTTCTTGATCGGCATCTTCGGAGTAATCTCAATTTTGCCGCCGAGATGGGCCAGGAAGGTCCGGTCGGAGACGTTAATGACTTTTATACCCGGCATATTCCTAAGCACACTTATTATCTCTTCATTGGCCGCATCCTGCACATTTACTGTAAGATCCCGGGTTGTCACATCTTTACCACCACGGATGACGTCTATCGCCACGATATCGCCGCCCGCAGACGCGAGCCTTGCTGCCACATCCCCGAAAGACGCTTCAGACTTGCGGATCTCCAGCCGGATAATCATCGTTGTTGCAATTGACATAGAATATGCCTCCCTCATCAGACGAATCTAAGTCCAATATACTACAGTTCACAGATTGTACATAATAAAATCCAATCATACATAAGGGATAGGTGACTTATATGCTGTAACATTCACATTCGTCTATTTGATTATATAAATATATATTTCTTATTTCCCCCTTTACCGAAAGGCTTTGTTATACTTTGAACATCCATTTTAAAGATACTTAAACATCAGGAGGAATATCATTGGCAATTTCCGTTTCAGCATTAGATGAATACATTGAAAAATACATATCTTTTCTAATTATCGAAAAAAACCTTTCACCTAAATCTATCAAGGCTTATGTATCAGACTTAAACCGACTTCATAACTGGCTGAAAGAAAATAAAGTAGAGGCAATTACAAGCGATATCCTGCATAGCTACTTTCACAGCTTCAACAGCGCAGGAATCCTTAAGGATTCCACAATTAAGAGAAAATACATAACGTTTAAAGCTTTCTTTTTATTCTTAGTCCAGAAAAGCTGGATTGACCAATCCCCGCTCAACAACTTCGGAAGAAAATTCAAAACTGCAAAACGAATTCCGAAAACACTAGCCGTTGAAGAAATAGAACGATTGTTGCAATCACCTCTGAAGGACAGAGAACATTTTGCATCCCCTTTCCGTACCCGCTTATCTATTCGTAATGATGCCATTATCGATTTGTTATTTTCAACTGGAATCCGGATTGGCGAACTTGCACAAATTCAACTGGAAGATATTGATTTAAAAAATCAAGTAGTTATTATATTCGGAAAGGGACGCAAAGAGAGGTTGTTATATTTATCCAGCACTGAACTCATTGACAAACTCAACAATTGGTTAGCTGTAAGGGAGTTATTCCGTCCACAAAGCGATACTCTTTTTCTTAACAAATATGGTCAAGCTCTATCCATTTATGGTGTTGAAGATATATTTGCTAAGTACAGAAAGCTGGCCTGTATTAATGAAAAATCAACCCCACACTATCTCCGTCATTCATTTGCTACCCAGCTACTGGAGAATGGAGCTGACCTACGAGCTGTCCAGGAAATCTTAGGTCATTCTAGCGTGAGCACCACAGAAATATACACCGAAGTATCAGTAAAACGAAAGAAAGATGTACTTTCTCAATTTAATCCGCGCAACCGGCTTGAGACCTCCAAATAACTACGAATTATTTGGAGGTTATTATGACAGACAACATATTGGAAATTCAAGAATTAATCTCTCTTACAGAAAAGCATCAAGAAAAATTTGTTATAATATTTATTAATGGGGATAAAAAATACACTGAAGCTAATTCTGGATATTTAGAAAAAAAAGAAGCCGAAGAAATTATTAAAAGCTTTGAAATGACCTCCGAATGTTTCTACTTTTATAATAACCCTTCCACTTTTGTAGGCGATATTGTATTAAATAAATTCTTACATTATAAAAACAAATTCATTTTTCTTTATTCGGCTGCTCAAATAGGAGTAGATGTTAATCGTCGTTCTTTTATCCCTAACTTCGCGCAATTACATAATATTTTCAACTTAACTTGTGATAGTTACAGTTTATCTTTACTGCAGAATAAAGCACATTATTATGAGTTGGCAAAAAATTATGTCAATGTTCCAAAAACCTTTCTATTTAATGGAAAGGATCATAGTGTGTTTGAACAACTTACCAATCGTAGATACATTCTTAAACCTAATATCGAATGTTCGGCTAGAGGGGTAAAAGATATCATTTATAGTAATGGTTCCAAGAGTACAGTAATTGACCTGTATTTAGAATTTGTACAACCTATTCTAATTCAAGAATTTAAGGCAGGGATAGAAGTAGAAGTCCCTGTTATTGTAAAAAACGGAAAAGCCTTAGCCTTGCATCCAATAAGGATAAATAAAAAACATGAAATTTTATCTCAGGAAGAAGTGGATTATGAAAAATATTCTTTCGAAATATTATCAAATGAATATAATATCCAAAACATTCAAAGATCTGCTGAGAAAGTGATTACTACTCTGCAGAGCCAAGGACTTTGCCGTGTGGACTTTATTATTGATGAATTTGGAGAACCATGGTTGTTTGATATTGCTGCAATTCCTCTTATAACTGAACATAGTTCTTGCTACACTTCATTTGCTCATTCATTTCCTAATAATAAGCATGCTTTATACAAAGCTTTAATAGGAGCAAAATTGATTCAATTAATCTAATCTGCCCAGTAGGATATATCAGAAAATAAACCTAATCTTAAATAATTATCCACGCATTGCTTGCAATCTATGATTTCGTTAAGATTTAAAACATCCAAAACATGTAGTTGTTCACTTTGATTCTGATAGAGATTTTGTAATAATCTATTTCTCACTTTCAATAATCTGTTGTCAAAATATTTTATTTCACCTCCATCAATTAGAGTTAGACATTCATTTTCAATTTCCAGTGCGATGGTTCTCTCACCGTTCAAATATTTTGCAACCCCTAAATTCGTTTTTAACAGATACATATCATAAGGATCATCCGGGCTATTCTGTAAAGAAAGTTCAAGATATTCTATGGCTTTGTTAATGTTCTCTATAGTGCTAGTTGATAATAAGAAAATCGAATAATTAGAAATGCATATATACTGTTCGTGCATTTTATTCCTTATCCACTCCACTTCCCATACTTCTGAAGTATAGAAATTAACAGCAGATTCATCACCTTTGTTTCTGATGATTCTTAGCATGGTATCCATTTGATAGATAACACCCCAATTCGGGGTTAAATCTTTTTCTTCTATAAAGGCAATAGCTTTTTCTAACACTTGTAAAGCATTATTAAAGGGATCCTTCCAATAATTAGCTCCTGAATAATTACACGCAATTCCAAGGTAATTTTTTGGATACTTATGTTTATACTGTTCTAATATTAAATATGATCTTTGGAGTACAGGTATTAAATCTTGGGTATGTTCACTTTGGACCATTTCAATCTTTGAAAGAAGTACAGCTAATCTGATTTGCCAAAACTCAACGTATTTCGGAGATGTTTCAGATATTTTTTTCTGATATATTTTATATAGTTGATCAAAGATCTTGGTTGGGCTCTCTCGTTCATTAACTTTATTAGAATCTAAGATATCATTAGAAAGTACTAATATAGCCTCTTGTAGTCTAGTTGATAAATCTATATTAATATCATTTAAGGAACCTAATATTTTCTCCAGATGGGTAATATCCGCTTCGAAAATATGACGGTCACCTGTAGTTTTTCGATTTATAGATCTTGCCAGTGATAAAGCTCGAATATAGGAAAGCTCCGCTATAAATTCTACAGAAAAAGCGTAATAATTACCCTGTAAATTTTCTATAAAAGAATCCACAATGTGAAAAGCATTTTGATAGTTATGGTGTACAAACTGAGTAAAGACTTGTTCCAGTATCTCCTTAATTTCAAAACTCCCGGTACTTTCAATAAAACGTAATAATTGATTTGTAGTAGATGTAATCCCTTGTTCTCTCATTAATTGTGAATATGCAAGCATTGCGTTTTTCAGTGCAAGGTCAATATTCCCTATATGTACATAACTTAAATATTTCTCATAATACATAAAAGGAGCATTTCTTTCGAGAAAATCCAAATATATAAATGTACGGTCGTTATCACTTATATTTCTTAATTCTTTAGTTATGTACTCCAAATACTTATTGTGTAAAGAGACGTACTGTTTGTTATTAGACATCTCAATAAAATCAACTTTAATTAATGAATCTAGATTGAATTGAACATCATAAGTATGATTTTGTAATAAATACCCTTGAACATTATCCAATTTGATCCATCTATTTTCTGCGATTTCCCCATATAACAAAATAGTTTTTAGAATCAGTTTCTTATCTGTATCATTAACAATTAGACTATACTTTTTTTCAAAATCATTTTTTCGAAAATCATTAATTGACCGTTCCTCTTGGTTAGCTACAAATTCTCTTATGATTCCAATCGGAACGCCTTTAAAATTAGCAGGTTCAGTTAGATTTAATGTGTAGTAATCCTCATCAGTAAGGTCTTCAATAAGAACAGAATGATAACTGCTTTCTCTAAAAGCAGTCTTGTGTTCTAACGAATTCATCACTAGTAATATTTTTAAATTAGGCATTTTTTTATTAATCACAGAGCTCATAATATATTCGATAAAGGTAATGGACATTTGATCAACTAATTCAATATTATCTATAACGAGCAAAATTCTCCCTTTGTTTAGTCGTTCTAACAAGTAAGTAATATCTGGTGTTTGAATGAGGCCAACTAATCCATCAATTCCTTCTATGAAAGATTCCTGCCCCAAAAAAGAAGTAACAATTGAAGCTACTTCTTTTAAAGGCCCTTTTATCTTTCGCAATTTGGAGTACAAGGACGATTTCCTGAAAAGTTCTAAATCCTCGAATTTATTATCAATTCTTCCTGTAATTACATGTTTTTCATATCCATTCAATTGAAAATTCTCTATAATAGTTGTTCTTCCGCTTAATGAGGTACCTACTAAATTCACAATGCCTTCAATTTGAAATTTTCGCTTTAAAATATCTATTACCTTTATTTGAAATTTATATAATTCGGTTGTCATAGACTATAATAACCTCCAAATAATTCGTAGTTATTTGGTCATAAGTGAGCTGTTTAGGAAGACGTTCTTCAAATCCTTTCTGAACAGCGGATTTATAAGAAACACATAGTCCAAACCAACTTCAAACATGAACCAGACTCATTTTCAAAACTACATATTCGCCACCTCATTCCCACCATCCTCCTCAATTCTTAAAATAATCCATGGAAATACAACAATTACCGACAAAAAATTAACTAATTTGACTTATCTTCACCAATCAGATATTTCAAAACGAGACAACGTATACTGCTCAATCCGGAACCTCCCAGTTCTCCGCAAGCTTCAGCAGCTTATTTTCCGCAGCATCTTCATCTCCACCAAGTAATTTGGCTTCAATATAGTAGGTTACAAGGTTATCCTCCGCATGTTTGCCGGGTCGCTGAATACATAGCCAATAATAAATAACCTCAGGAGCAGGAAATACAGCACTCCCTCCCTGTGTGAACTTGATCAGCTGCCCTTCTCCTGCCGGAATCGTGACCGGTTTCTTCCACAATATCTCCGAATGATTATAGATACTGATGTAGCCGTCGGGTTGGCTCTGATGGCCAAGTGACAGCTCCATTTGATCGATAACCACTACCCCGTTTCCCTGCAGATATTGTACAGGTTCACCTTCACTAATCCGCAGTCTGCTGTGACCAGGAGCGAATCCGGTGCCGTATAGCCAATACAACACTCCCCCGCCAAGAACAAGACAGACCACAGCTATTAGTACGATTTTTCGCCATTTTCTCCCCAAATGCTATCAACCTTCCCCTGTTTTCTGCATACTCTCATCTACACACTCAGCACCTTCATAATTGCCGTGTAACAGGAATCCTTGAATACCTCATGCAGCTCGTCCCTATCGGCCATCAGCCACTGGATCAGGCAGCCGTCAATAATCGCCCGGATCACCGGGGCAGTCTTGTCTGGCGACAGCTCTTTGGAGAAAATACCTTCCTGCTGCCCGAGTGTCAGCACCTCCGTACTAATTCCCGCACAGCTGTCATAGAAACGCTGATTAATCTCCCGGTACACCGGAATGCGGCTGGCCCGCGCCAGGAAATCCAGGTAGACACGGTAAAAGGCACGGTTCTGCGCCGGACCCGGAAATGCAGACTCAATGTAAGCCGTCAGCTTCCCCGTTGCGGTATGCTGTTCCCCCACAGCGGCCTGCTCCTTGGCAGAGATTCTGCCGGTCAGCCATTCCAGGAGTTCAACCAGCACGGCTTCCTTGCTCTCGAAATAATAATGGACGACACCCTTGCTGACCTCCGCATGATCGGCGATCGTCTGCAGGGTTACAGCATCGTAGCCCCGCTCGGACAATGCCCGAAACGCAGCGTGCAGGATCTGCTTGCGCTTCTCTTCAGATTTCTTGTAACGTACCATAGGACCTCCGCGAAGTAAGAATAATGTGTATTATATCATAGTCAATAAAAAGTTGACCGGTCAGAATAAATATTATATAACAGATGTACAAATAGAGTTCGGTTAAGGAGAATATAAGATATGACTAATCTTTTTCAAGCTTTGGTGGTAGATAAGACTGACACTTTCTCTGTAGAGGTCAAGCCGCTGTCACTCGAAGACCTGCCGGCCGGTGAAGTCCTAATTAAGGTAGCCTATTCCAGTGTAAACTATAAAGATGGACTAGCGGGTATCCCGGATGGCAACATTGTGCGAAATTATCCGTTTGTTCCCGGCATAGATCTGTCTGGGACCGTGGTCTCTTCTGCCGACAGCCGTTTCCAGAAAGGCCAGTCCGTTATTGCCACCAGCTATGGCATCGGCGTATCGCACTTCGGCGGCTTCAGTGAATATGCACGTATTCCTGCAGACTGGGTTGTTCCCATGCCTGAGGGCTTAACTTTGCGGGAAGCGATGATCTACGGAACGGCCGGTTTCACGGCTGCAATGTCTATTGAAGCGCTGGAAGCTCACGGACTAACTCCGGATAACGGAAAAGTGCTCGTCACCGGTGCAACCGGAGGTGTCGGAGGTGCTGCTGTGGCCATTCTGGCGAAGCAAGGCTACCAGGTAACCGCCAGCACCGGCAGAACAGACGAAGCTGGTTATCTGCAAGCCTTGGGCGCAGCTGAAGTAATCTCGCGCGAGGATGTAGCCGGCAGCACGGTTAAGCCGCTCGACAAGCAGCTGTGGCAGGCTGCTGTAGATTCTGTAGGGGGCACACCGCTAGCGGCTGTGCTGAGCAAAATCGCATACGGCGGCGCAGTTGCCGCAAGCGGCTTAACTGCAGGAACTGCCATTCCAACAACGGTATTGCCGTTCATCCTGCGCGGAGTCAGCCTGCTTGGCATTGATTCCGTCTCCTGCCCTGCGGAGAAACGGGCGAAGCTGTGGCAGCGTATGGCCGGCGACATGAAGCCTGCCGTACTGGAGGAGCTGGTGGACCGCGAGATTACCCTGAAGGAGCTGCCTGCTGCACTCGAGGATATTCTGAAGTCGAATACACGGGGCCGCGTGCTTGTCCGCCTGTCCTAGGTTCCATAATTTCCCGGCGCTGTTCCCTCGTTAATTTTTCAGTTTAATATATATAACAAGACGGCAGTGTATTCTGAATCCTCAGAATTCGCTGCCGTCTTCTTTCATTCCCTTTTCTGCTATTCGATTCCGGTCTCATTCACGGCATTACCCGCATTCGGATTGAACTGGACATATGGATGCTGGCGGTAAGGCTGGGCATACGGCTGGGTATAGTAGCCGTGGACCGGCATAGGCTGGTATCCGAAAGACTGCGGAGCCTGCTGATAACTATAAGGCGCCATATTCGCATTTGCCATCATCGGAGGCATATTGGCATTGTCCATCATAGGCGCCATATTGACGGGAGCCAGCTTCGTACCCTTCATATTCGCAGCAGCCGCCTGCGAGGGATCGCAGCAATCTGCCGGCGGACCAATGAAGGTCTGGGGCTTAACGGGAGCCAGCGCTTCCTTAACCAGTGCTTCATTCAGACAGTACGTATGAGCCAGGACATTGGCAGGTGTCTTGCTCAGAATATCCGAGCCCAGAATGACCTCCGGCGTCGGCGCATTGAATATAGCCAGCAGATGGGTACAATCCACCGTTGCCACTTCATAATGCCACCAGCCCTGCGGCACATTGGCTACCTGGCCCGGTGATATGGGGAAATGCAGCAGCTCATTCGTGAACGGGTTGATCAGCGATACCACCGCACAGCCGGATATACAATACACCAGCTCTGCAGCATTCTGATGATAATGCGGTTCTACCACATTGGATTTACTGAGATAGATATCAAGCAGCGAGGTGTTCTCCAGGGTGTTCAAATTCTTGATACCCAGTACATTGATATAATTGCAGTCATCCTTCTTAAACAATGTGTTGCAATTCATGTCAAACGTAAACTGTGTATTAGGTGACGTGTAATCCATATAAGAGGTCACGCGAATCCTTCCTTTCATCGGGGCCGTTTTTTATCGTTCTGAGGTAGGATATGTATCCGCCCAGGCCCAGGTGACGATTAATTTCAGCTGCAGGAGTGGAACCTAAAAAGCATCCCCATGATGGAGATGCTCCTTTTCCCTATTCGCGGGCAATCACAGTCCGGTTCCGGCCGGTATGCTTCGCAGTATACAAAGCTTCATCCGCCTTCCCCAGCAGCTCTTCGCGCGTACGGCCATTCGTAGGATAATGGGCAATCCCCTGGGAAGAGGTCACTTGCATCGGCAAGGGGACCTTGCTTTTCTCAAGCGTCTGGCGGATTCGTTCGGCCACATTGTAGGCATCCTCGGGTCTGGTCCGCGGGAGCAGCAGCACAAATTCCTCTCCCCCGTAACGGGCACACACATCACCCGGGCGGATATTTGCGGTAAGCACTTCAGCCACCTGTCTCAGTACCTCATCCCCGGCCAGATGACCGTAGGTATCGTTAACGAATTTGAATTTGTCCACATCCAGAACAATGACGGAAAAAGGTACCCGGGCGGCAATCCATTGGCTCATACTCAGGTCCAGGGATCTGCGGTTCGTAAGTCCTGTCAGCAGGTCCGTCATCGCTTCCTGGGTTAGCTGGTTCGTCTGCTTCTGGATGTCCGTCCAGGCAATGACCACCGCTTTGGTCAGCAGGTCCACCTCCCGGTTCCAATGGGGCTTCAGATCGGGGAGCTCAACATTCTCTTTGCCTATACGGTTCACCAGATCTGCAAGCACCACAAAAGGCTTCGCCAGCCGGTGAGCCAGCACAAATACGCATAGCAGCAGGATAATAAACGGAATCACGGTATACGTTACGATTTTGCGCAAATGGGCCAGCAGCTGATCCTTGATGACTTTGACCGGTGACACCACAACAACACCCCAGCCGTTAGCCGGAACTGCCGAATAACCAGCGAGCATCAACACGCCCTTGGTATTGCGCCCCATCATTTCCCCGCTCTTCCCTTGCATCATCAGCTGCACAACCTCGTTGTCACTTACATCCTCGTTCATTCGTGTTTTGTCGGGATGGAAGAGCAGATGCCCTTCCGAGCTGACAATATAGTAATAGGAACCCGATTCATCGACGGTATTGTTCCCGAATATCATGTTCAGGATATTGTAATCCTGGAGATAGACTGTACCCCCGAGCTGACCCAGATATTGTTTGTCCTGGTTATACAGCGGTTCACTCATGAAAAAAAGAATTCTGCCGGTCGTGGACGAAGTATAGGACGGTGACAGGTACTCATTCTTCAACCGCAGCGCTTCCAGCACCGGAGGTGACATAATCTGCTTGCCTATCATTCCAAGGGCAGACGGTGAATTATTCAGCACCTTCCCTTCGGCATCTACCCGGATGATTGAATTAAAGTAATTGCTGCTGTTGCGCATTAAATCAAGATATTCATCTATAGCTTCCGGCCCTGCTGACTCCATGCCGGAGATTTTGTCTGCACCATAAATCAAGCTGCTGCGCATTGAAAGGATAAGCGAATCCACCGTTTTGCTCATTCTGTCTGCATTGGAGTAATTCAGACTAAGCGTGGTAGCCATCAGGGATTTCTTCTTGGATTGGTAAGAGCCAACAAACAGAATCGTTGTTGTGAGCAGAAACACCATGGTCACCAGGGCCATGAGCAGCAATGTTAGACTGAGTTTCCTTTTAGGTTTATGTTCTGCTCCTTTTGGTGTAGGCATTCCTCAACCTCCTTGTCTGCCTGAGCCCATATGGTTTAATTATATACGATTGGGAAATGGAGTACACAACCAGTTTGAGTTCCATTTTCTTCCGTGAAATTACATCTTTAAGCATGGATCCGGGTATCCTGTCTATTAGGTTCGATCACATTGCGGGAGGCCAGAGTCGATATGAATAGTCAACGAATCAGAAAAGCGCTAACCGGGAAGGTTGCCCTGCTCTTCCTTCTCGCATTACTGCCGTTCTACCCTTCACCCGCAGGAGCAGCGGCAAAAGGTACGCCGGGAGATCAGCAAAACTTAACCTTCGTGCTTGTCCACGGTGCATGGGTGGATGCCAGCTTCTGGGATGAAACGGCGGCAGAACTCCGCAAAATGGGCCATACCGTCTATACTCCGGAATATGCGGGTCACGGCGGGGACAAGAATACTATGGTCACGCACGAACAGGTAACGAAGTCCGTAGCGGATTTCATTAAGCAGAAGGATCTGCATGATATTATTTTACTCGGGCACAGCTTTGGCGGTTCTGTTGTTCAGAAGACCGCTGAGCTGGTTCCGGAACGGGTTAAACGGCTTGTGTTCTTTGATGCTTTTGTACCGCTGGACGGGCAGAGTGTGGCCGACCAGTTCCCCGCTCCGGTACAGCTGCTGTTCGAGGGATTGCTGAAAGCCTCCGGAAACAATACGATTATGCTCCCCTACCCCTTATTCCGGGATGTGTTTGTGAACACAGCTACGACTGAAGAAGCACAGGCTTTGTATAAAAAAGTCATTCCCGAGCCTGCCGGTCCGGCTTTTCAGAAGCTGGATCTGAAGAAGTTCTACAGTCTCGATCTTCCCAAAAGCTATCTGTTCCTGACCGAGGATATGGTCCTGCCGCAGGGAGCTGCAGGAGGCTGGCATCCGGGTCAATCCGGCCACCTGGGTATGTTCCGCTATATAGAGGGAACCGGAGATCATCTGACTACTGTGCATACCAAGCCTGCGGCCATTGCCGGCAAAATCGTTCAAGCCAGCCGGGAGTAGATTTCATTAGGATACCGTATGATGCAGAGATAACGAACAACTGAAAAAGAGCAGATGGAAGGGGCTACCCCATTCCGTCTGCTCTTTTTTTGATGAATATGAATATGTTTTACCAGCCGTTCCGCCGGATTAGTGAAGTAATCTGGGCCAGATGATGGCGGCTATGCCAGATGTATCTTTGAATTGCGGCATCCAGCGTCAACGTGCCCAGACCGGCACTTACGAAGCTTCGATCATAATCACCCGGCTTCAGTGAAGTAAGCAGGGTTGCGAATCTCCGGTTAAGCAGCTCCACCAGCTGAAGTGAGGACTCCGCCGGTTCATCCGTATAATCGCTCTGCTCCGCCCAGAGATCCTGTCTGTAGCTTGGTACCTGCGGTGCTTCTTCTGTCAGCCCCCGTTTGAAGCGCAGATAGGCATACATGCCGGTATCCGCCAGATGATGCACGACCTGACACACTGTCCAGCCGCCCGGACGGTAAGGCGTGTCTAACTGCTCCGCCGTTAGCGGCCCTACAGCCTCCCTAAGTTCAGCCGCCAGCTGCTTCATGATCCGTATGGATTCTTGCCGCGCTTCTTCCGTGCGGCTCTCCACAGCTGTAAATTTCCCGATCGGATACTTCAGTAACTCCAGTTCCTGCTCTGTCGGTTTGTGGTTCATTTCCCTCACGGCTCCTCATTATTAATCAATGGATATCGGACTACTCGCTATCGATATCAATTCATAGACCTCTTCCAGGGTTCCCACTGTATAATCCGGCTTCACCCCATGCTTCCAGGCGAGCTGCTCCCGGTTGATCCAGCAGGATTTGATTCCCGCCCGGGCTGCTCCCAGCACATCTGATGCCGAGTCTCCGATATGGAGAATCTGCTCCGGCTCCACACCATAATGGGCGATAACCTCAGTGAACATCCGGTTATGACTGTCATTCTTATAAGACTGGTACCTTTCGGAAGTGAATAAAGCGATAGGATAACTCCGGTAGAAGTCCGGAAGCATAAGCTCATCGGTATCACTGACAATGCAGACCTGATACTCCCCGCAGATCCGCTGTAGGAAGGCTTCGGTGTCCGCATACATTGCGGACAGCCGGTGCTGGGCAAACAGGTTATCAACAGCCTGAGAGCAATCATAGTCCAAGCCATACTGCATGAATACTTGCTGAAATCCTCTGCTGTATATTTCCTTGCTGCTGATGAAGCTGCCCGCCTCCCGTGCTTCGGTTGATACAGCGAAATAGTGGCTGAGCAGCTTGCTGCCCAGCTCCCGGGACTTATTTTCGCTGAATTCCTGCTTAAGAATCGGCTTCCAGACTTCTGCCCGCCTCCCCTGAATATTCACCAGAGTCTGGAACATATCCAGACTAATAACCTTGAATGTCTGCATGGACCCGTCTCCTCTTCTGATCAGGAATTGAACCTTGCCGTCACGAACACCGCCGGTGAATTCCAATAAATGGTGACCTCATTCGTCGAGTAGCTGTCTTCATGATCAACGAAACACTGGGCTGCCGGTTTGCCTTGCAAGTGCTCCTGCACATATTCATCATGCAGCCCGCGGTCAGGTCCCCCTGAGACCAGACCCGGAACGGGTTCTGCTATGTTGTCTCCCACGGATGGGCGGTGATGCGGATGCATGACCGCATGTTCACCGAAGCCGGTCACGTAACTGATGCCCAGCACATTGCGGCCGAGCAGATAATGCAGATGATCCAGTGCACAGGCCGCATATTCAGTCTCCCCGCTGAAATGCTCCGCCGCCAGCAGCAGCATGGCATTATTCATGACCAGCATGTTGCTGCCCCAGATATAATCCTCTTCCCGCAGCGAGATTCTGTAACCATCCTCCCGGCTCTGCCGGAGGAGGCGCGCGGCTTCAGCCACCAGCCCCTCCTTCAGCTCCGCATACAGAGAAGCCTCAGCTTGCTCTTCCCCGTTCAACAGGTATGCCAGTGTGCCATAGCCGCCCATATCCGCCCAGCCGAGGCTGTATTTCGGGAATGGAAGCTTCGCCAATTCTCTGGCTGCGCTATGGTATTGCTCACCGCCTGTAGTCCGGAACAGCTCCGCCGCTGCCCAGAAGCGCTCGTCGTGATCTTCCTCATCACCGTATTCCCCGGTCGTAATACCCGGCGGATTAGTGAAGCCCGGCTCCGCCGGATGTGCCTCCATCCAGCTCCAGGCAGCCACCGCAGCTTCCAGGCACCGGGCAGCATAGACTTCATCGAACGGCTTATAGACCCGCGCCGCCAACGCCATTACACCGGCGAAGTCACCTGTAGCCGTAGCGGACACCGGGGAGAAATACAACTCCGCCGTATCCTCTTCCGGCATCACATCAAGCCCAGGGAAGTTCTGTGTGGTCAGCTTGTGGTACACAGCACCGCTGCCGCTCTCCTGCATTTTGAACAACCAGTCCAGCTCCACTTTACATTCCAGCAGTACATCCGGCATCACGCCGTCACTCTCCGGCAGTGTACATACACCGGCAAATGCCGCAGGATACAGCTCCCAGGCCAGCAGCAGATCGGCAACGGCCTTGGCTCCGGGCCCTGAATATTTCCCGTAATCACCGGCATCATGCCAGCCTCCGCAGCTGTCCAGCTTCAGCTCCGGCTGGCCGATTACCGTTCCTGCTGCCAGATGACAGGACTCATGTCCCCAGGGTCCGGCGTACTCTCCGCTTAGCTCCACTCCGCAGCGGTAATAATAGAAGGCCTTCAATAAACCCTGCTGCAGCTCCCCGTAAGGCTTGTCTGCAATCATAAACGCAGCCGAAGCCTGTCCATCCTCACCTTCAATCCGGTACTTGCCCGGAGCCGTCACGGCGGAGAATACACCGGTATGTACACGGCTCCCGCTTGCCTTATCCTCCACTCCTTCCCCTGTCTGTCCGCTAAATACAACGCTTCCAGTCTGCAGATCAACTACCCGGAAACGGAACACCTCTCCGGTAAATAGGGCAAGCTTCTCCCCTGCACTGGAATAACCCGCCTGGTTCACTGTAATGGTACGAAGACGCTGTTCACTCACCTGTCATCTCTCCCTTGTTCATAGTTTCTGCCAGAAACACTGCAACACCATTCTCATTGTTGGATGCGGTAATCCGATGTGCGACAGCTTTGAGATCCTCATGGGCATTCTCCACCGCGACACCTGTTCCCGCTGCAGCAAACAGCCCCAGATCATTCAAATGGTCGCCGAAGACAACAACATCCGCTGTATCCAGCCCCATATGCTGTGCCCATAGCTTCAGCCCCTGGCTCTTATTCGCATCCGGATGGCTGAATTCCAGGAAATAATGATCTTTTATGTATATATCCTTCATGAAATGAATATGTACCTCTGAACCGAACCGGTCAAGCACTTTCTGATGCAGCGGGGCCAATTCCTCCTGCCGTCCGATGTAAGTTATCACCACCGTCCGGTGATCTGCCGGACAATCAAGCCGCTTCACCTCACGGAAACGTACATCATTCATACGGGACTTGTAGAACTCCACATCTCCTGTGCGGATAGGCGCTTCATACAGCACCCGCTCGCCGTCCGCTGCATCCAGCAGGAAATGAAACGGTGTAAGTTCAAATTCCCGTCCGATGTTGATGATTTCCCCGGAAATAACGGGGTCCAGCCAGTAACCGGCAATCACTTTGTGCGTCATGCTGTCATAGATAAGTGCCCCATTATAAAGAATAAGCGGATATTTCCAGGAAATATCCGCAGCTACGATGTCTGCACTGATGAACCCTCTAGCTGTAGCGAAGCTGATTATCATTCCTTGTTCCATCGCTTCCGTTATTACCCGCACTGTGTAAGCAGAGAGTTTTTGTTCCGAGTTCAGCAGGGTTCCATCCAGATCTGTAACATAGGCCATTCTGTGCATGAGCCTTCCACCCTTCGACTTCGGAATGGCTATTCCCCTAACAGCTTAATAAAGTTTGCCGGCAGGTTAAACTGCTGATTATTGAGGATAATCTCCCGCAGTCCGGAGAAGGAATCCTCGTCCTCCTGGGCATCCTTGATTTCCTGAATCTCACGGTGCAGCCGTTCCATCTGCAAATCGAGTGCGTTCGCTTTGTCTGCCGCATTCTTGAGTTCACGTGTCAGATGCTCGGGAACCGCCTGGCTGTATTTATAGAAAATTTTATGTTCCAGACTGGCCCAGAAGTCCATGGCAATCGTACGGATCTGCACCTCTACACAGACATGCTCCTGGCAGTCAGACATAAATACCGGAACCTCTACGAGCAGGTGCAGGCTCTGGTAACCATTCGGCTTCGGGTTCTTGATATAATCTTTGACCGCCAGCACCTTGAGATCGTCCTGCTTCTGCAGCATGGCACTGACCTGATAAATATCCGAAATGAACGAGCAGGTGATGCGCAGTCCGGCAATATCCTTGATGCTGGATCTGATCTGTGCGAGTGACAGCTCATTGTTCTTGCGCAGCATTTTATTCATAATGCTCTCCGGGGATTTAATCCGCGACTTGGTATGCTCGATCGGACTGTAGTCGTGGAGCAGCTGAAATTCCTCTTTGAGAATCTCAATCTTGGTCTCCATTTCGGCGAGGGCGAATTTGTAAATCATCATAAACCGGGTAAGCTCATATTTAATCTGCTTGAATTTCTCTAATTGATTGTCGGCATTCATTGTAATTTCTCCTTTATGCTGCTGCACAGAATTGCTATAGTAATCTCTCATTAATCATAGCCAATCTATTCCCGGAATACAAACCGGCAAGCTATACCTTCTTCTAGTTGCGCAAAAAACGGATACACCATCCCGGGGGGACGGTATATCCGTTCATAAGAACCGGGCGCTCTCCAGAGAGGCCGCTTATCCGGCGTATCAATTAAAGACTTCAACTACAGACAGGCTGCGCTCACGGGACAAATCTCTGAAGCCCTCGTCTACCTTTACCAGCGGCTTGAACAGATCCAGCGGGTTATTCATTACAATCATACCCATTTCGCCGTTGCTGAGCTGAACATTCTTACCTACGAAGCTTGGCAGCAAATGTCCGGTAAGTGCCTGTACAACCGTTCCGTTCAACTGGCCGAAGCCCATCTCATGTACCTTGCGCAGTACTGTAACCAGTCCTTGCTTCGGACGGTTCAAGGTTGAAGTGGTCAAGGACATATATATGTTGGCTACGGTAACAATTTGGGTGTAAGGGTGAATATTATTTTTGAGCAGCTGCTTCGGATATCCAGAGCCATCCTCATATTCATGATGCTGCAGCGCCACGAGTGCTGTAACCTCATCCAGCTTGGAGCCGCGGATTAGATCATAACCATAGGAGGTGTGGCGTGCCAGTTCCTCTATTTCAGAACCGGTTAGAATACCCGGTTTGTTCAGGATAGACAGGGGAACCTGGCTTTTGCCGATATCATGAAGGTAGCCCGCGCGGCTGATCAGATAACGCTCCTCCTTGGAGTAGCCCATCCATAATGCAATATAATATGATAGTAAGCCAACCTGTAAAGAATGATGGTATGTATCAATGTCATCCCGGTCCAGCAGAAGCAGCAGGGAGACTACGTCCTTTTGCCCCTCCAATGTTTCCAGAAGCGGTTTCAATGTATCATCGACCATGGACTGTGAGAAGCTCCCCTGGGTCAACGCTTCCAGAAAAATAGATTCATAATTCAGGATAGCGTGATCGAAATCATCATGCAATCCGTGACTTTGCTCTTCTTCACTGCCCGTTTGCTGCATACTGCGCGGCTCAATATCCACATAATGAATTTTGTGCCGGATGAGGATACTAATCTCCTCCCGTTCAACATGCGTCCCCTTGGGGAGAACATGCAGACCTACACCGTTGAAAGTGTCTGTCATAAGACAATCGCCGTGTTTGAGATCCGTGACATGTACTTTCAAGTTTCAGCACTCCTTTAGTTTATAGGAATATTCCGTTATGCTCCACTTGATCATAGTCAATAGACCCCAAAGTAACAATCCGGTGAAAGTCACAATCTGCCCTTAATATAGTTCAAATGAATCCCTGTCTTAAGCCGCCTTTCCATTAAATATTCACATCCACTTCACAAATCTCTTATATTTCAGCTTGATTCCGTTGGCTTCCGTCCAGTTCATCAGTCTTCTCATGTCCTCCTCCCGGTCTTCGATGAACCTGAAGCACAGATTAACCGGGACAATCCTTTTACCTTCGGGCAATATTCCTACTAACGGACCATCTATGTATATTGCCTTAATCTCCTTGCCGGAGTAACTCCGGTTGCGAACTATAAGTGCATCTGTCTCCCATTGGAGACTACTGGCCTTCCGCAAAGCGTTGAATAGAATGAACAGAAAAGCCAGGAGGCTGGCACTCAACCAGAACACCCGGATATAGTAGATATACGGATGCCTATCTGCGTTGGTTATGGGAGTCAGAGCCACGAGCAGCCCCGGGAGAAGGATGCCTATCAATGTCCGAAGGGACATGGGGGCCTTGATTCTGCTGCCGGCGGAGTATTCAGGCATTGTGTTCTCCTTCCATTGAACAAATTTATAGTATAATTCCGTTATGCTTACAAAACGATGCTTATGCTTCCGTAGTCAGTTTTGACGAAGTGATCACAGGGAGCTTATGCTTACAAAACTTTTAGGAGGATCAATTATGTACGAGCATCTGGTAGCTTTCCAATTCAATGAGCATTTCGAACCGGGCAGTGAAGAAGGCCTGATTGCAGCCTTGCTGGGGCTGAAGGATCAGATTCCGGGAATTGTGGAGATTACGGCAGGAGTGAACATGACGGAGGAAACAGAGAATATCCACGGCTATACGCTGGGGCTTCGCGTGACCTTTACAGATCAGGAAGCCCTGCGTCAATACGGGCCGCATCCGGCGCACCGTGCTTTTGTGGCAAGGCTGGAGGGGATTCTGGAGAATGTCGTCGTGGTAGATTACCCGGTTCGCCCGTAGCTTATATCAGAAAAGATTATTCACATCAAACAGCACTTTACCAATCAGTTTGTCTTTGGCTACAAACGGAGTACTCCATAAATGCGCGTCATAGCTGACATTCCGGTTATCGCCAAGGAAGAAATAGTGGTCTGCAGGAACGGTGACTGGTCCGAAGGTGTAGGTCATCGCTTCCTGGAGATACGGCTCGTCAACCGCCTCATTATTACGGTACAGGGTACCGTCCTTAATCTCAATTTCATCTCCCGGCAGCCCAATCAGCCGTTTCACATATCTTTTATGCTCATCTCCGGCTACCGGGGGATAGAACACAACAATGTCGCCATGCTTCAGCGAGGAGTTCCAGAGCATTTTGTCCACAACCAGGCGGTCGTTAATCTCAATGGTCGGAATCATGGAGCCGGTCGGTACTCTCATCGCTTCGGCCACGTAAGTCCGGATAAATAAGGATAGAATAATGCCGATTGCAATACTGGGCACCCATTGTCTCAAGAATTTCTTCATAATATGCCACCTCGAATTAGTATAATTAGGCTTCAAAACGTCCGATAATCCGTGACATTTCCAGCTCTGCATCCACAGCAGAATGTTTAGGCAGATGAATCACAAGCAAACCGCCGAAGATCTGCTCCCATCTCCCCTCGTGCTCCGTAACCCGTTCAGTGAAGCTGCGGATCTCCTGCGAAGCAGCCGCTTCTTTGCTAAGCAGCCAGGCATACCTGACGAACCCGGATTTCTGCACCGTTTCTACATAATAGGCAATGCCCTCTTGTTCTCTCACTCTGATAATGTCTCCAAGAGCAATCCCCGGGTTAAAAATCGGCGTTTCTTCAATCCGGTATTTGTCCGGGGCAACTGGAGTCACATCCAGAACCTCAATCTCACGGCCACGCTCATCAAAGCAAATATGTAATCCTACTGTTCCCGGCAATGCATACACCCCAGTTCTGCTTCTGCAAAGATAAGAAATACAGCTAACAATACTCCTCCAAAAGCGTTATCCACCACTGCTTGTTCACCAGATACTTATAACCGGGCGGCAGCAGAAGATAACCATGGACCGGCTTCACGGGTTCCGTAATACCATAGACCAGATCAATCCTCAGTGTGAAGGTACTGATGTTTCTGCCTGTCTGCACCTCAAACTCGTTAATATAATTGTAGATGTCCGGTGCAGCCTCCCAGAAGCGCATAGCAGTCTGCCCCCCCACCTCCATCTCCCACCATTCTATAAAAGCCGGCCACAGTCCGGCACAGGTCTGCCGCAGTGCCGGATCGGCCACAGTCTCAAACCCCGGAGGCTGATGCAGCAGCGGATGTCTCCCCGCCAGGATGCAATCCGTTTTATAACGCACCAGCTCCAGCCACCACTGTTCATAAGCCAACTTCAGCGAATCGGAGTCCGGAAGACCCGGGTCAGAGCCGGAAGCAGGCCACACATGCTGCCCTCCAGGTCCGCGCAATGCCCCGACTGAACAGCCTACATATGATGCGAAGTTCAACCCGTAATCTCCGCCAATGCTGATATGCCATTGATTAGCTCCATTCAGCTCATGCATGACCATTCTCCTCTGTTCAAGTTCAAAATGTGATCTTCCAGACAATTCCCGGCGTCAGCGCCATAGCTAAACTGTAAGGGAAATTCCGGCAGAACGCAATCCTCATCCTTGGGCTGCGGCTCCCAGCTATTTCAGGTTGTCATTCATTTCATCGCGCGCAATGACCTTGCAATGATGCCCTCCAGTACCTTCCAGGGAAGCAGCATTTTGCCCAGCATGAGGACCCGTGAGCCTTTGCCGACAGGATAGCGCAGTTTGGGTGCACGCTTCTCTGTAATCCGCCCGATCAGCTCAGCAACCTCCTGCGGATCCGGCGCTGTCTCAGCGGTCCGCCGGGAGTAGCGCAGCACCTCCTCCAGCCTGGCCTGGTAAGGAGAGCCTTCGCTGCTATGGATTCCGGCAATGCCTTTTCCCCAGATCGGCGTGCGGAATGAGCCGGGTTCCACCAGTACTACGCGGACGCCAAAAGAAAGCATCTCCTGCCGCAGGCTCTCGCTGAAGCCTTCCACTGCAAACTTGGAGGCGGCATACGGTGCATATCCGGGAAAACCGGTCAGCCCGCTGACACTGCTTACGTTGATAATCAGCCCCGCGCGCTGCATGCGCATGATGGGAAGTACCGCCTTGGTTACTGCTATCAGGCCGAAGAAGTTCGTCTCCATCTGCCGCCGCCACGCCTCCATGCTTACTTCCTCCACATAGCCGCCTACAGCATATCCGGCATTGTTCACCAGCACATCCATTCTTCCGAACAGCTCAGTAACCGCGTGGATTGCTGAAGCAACGGAAGATTCATCCGTCACATCCAGCGTCATCAGATGAATACGCTCCAGAACACCTGCCTGTTCAGCCTGCTGAACAAGCTCATCTTTGCGGCTGAGATCCCGCATGGTTGCGATTACCTTATAGCCTCTGCGCGCCAGTGTAAGTGCAGTCAGCAGCCCGAAACCGCTGGAAGTGCCGGTAATGAGTGCGATTGGATCATGACCATGGGGCAAATTGGAAATAGGTTCCATAAGCAACTCCTTTAGTTAGGTGATTATTAGCGGCCTAGCTGCAATGCCAGATAGTTGTTCTTAATATAGTTATATCCCGAGTATACAGTCATGCCCAAAGCGCCATACATCAGTGTCTGGCTGACCGGAAACGAAGTGAACAGGCTGAACGGAGCATCATTCAACAGGATTGCCGAGATGGCCGCAACCTGCAGCACCATTTTCCACTTGCCATATCTGTCAGCTGATAGAGCCAGTCTTTGCGCTGAAGCAGCGATCCGGATGCCCATCATTACAATTTCCCTGGCCAAGATTACAAAAGCAATCCAAGAAGCGATCAAATGCAGGCATACCATCAGGATTAACGCAGCGGCAATGAGCAGTTTGTCTGCCAGAGGATCAAGCAATTTCCCGAAATTTGTGATCTGATTATATTTTCTTGCGATATATCCATCCAGCTTGTCTGTAGCAGAAGCCACAATAAAGACCAATGCCGCATAGAAAACCCCATGTATTTCAAGATGTTGCAGGACTGCCGATTTACTAACTAAGGCTTCAGGATAAATAGGAAAGAGTGCAATGAACAAAGGAATCAGCAGTATCCGGAATAAGGTGATACGGTTAGCGAGATTCATTTTTTGCCTCCTACGATTTGTTGATCCAGACTACAGCTTCAGCTTCTGAATCAGCGGCATGCCGATCCGCCGGAGCACCTGCTCCAGAAATGACCAGCCGCAGCGGTTCAGCCAGGAAGTGTCCTGGTCGTACACGGCAGAATATTCTATGGCCCCCACCGCTCCCCGATTGCGTTTGAACTGGCCTACACCAGAGCTCTCATGCAGCAGTAGACCGCGGCTTCCGGCAAGCCCGATCAGAACGGCAGACAGCATACGGTAGAGTCCGACAGACTGGGGCAGAGCTGTGTCATAGCCGAAGAGCGGCGCTGTCATTGCGCCATCCCGCTCATAGAAGCCAAGTACCGCATCCAGCCTTCCTTCCTGTTCATGCCGCAGCCCGTAGATCTGCAGCGTCCCCCGCTCCAGTGCCAAGGCAATGAAAGCTTCTGTAAACTGCGGGTTATACGCCGAATACTTGTCAATGTACAGCAGCCTATACAGCTCCACAATCCGGTTAATATCCTCTGGTTTAATTTCAGCCGGGGATACTTCGGTGTACCCGTGTTTGGCCAGCAGACTATGGTCGCGTTTAACGAGCCATCTGGCTTTGGAGCCGGTGCTGTTCTGCTGCAGCAGGTAAATCTGCCGGCTTGGCACCAGCTTGCAGCCGTACCCGCGCAGACTGCCGATGAGGTCTCCTGAAGTTTCTATACTGAGCGAGCGGTACATAATCGTATAGCCGGGATAGGCGTGACGGAGATACTCCAGCAATTCCGTCAGCTGACTGGCGCTGAGCGCAGGATACAGATTGGTGGACAGCAGCCAGTTATTAACCTGAATCACCCGGTTGAACCGTCCTTGTCTCAGCAGCCAGCCCATTCCCCCCAGCATGATGGATAATGCGCCTTCAAGCATCCGGTTGTTCAGCAGAGCAAGCTCCTCGCGCGCATAACTGACATAATGCGTATAGGGGGAACACACATATGAATTATCATAATTGCCATCGTTGACCGTAACCGGAACCGGGATCCCGTCCACTGTCAGCACCTTAACGATGGTATGGACGTTGGAGATATAATATTCCGTATCCCGTTCCAGCAGCGGAGTAATATACGCGCGGGCATACCGCCCATATTCTGTATCCGGCCATTCCAGCTGATCCACCGAATGGCGGTCATATTGAATTACTCTGCTGTTCACAGCTTCCAGCCCCTCTCCACCCGGCGCAGCTTCTGCCTGCCGGGAGTGAAGCTGTACGCTCTGAATTTCAGCTGCGGAGGAATACAGGACAGCCGAGCGAACAGACGTGACAGCTCGCCGGCAATCAGCGGCTCCGTATCTTCCGTGCTGCCCGGCCGTGTGCGGTACGAGATCTCCAGCTCAAGCAAGCTATGCTGGATAACGCGGTAATGCTCAATATCTGCAGAGGCTGCCAGTACTGCCCGGGTGATGAAATCCGGAAACACCGTGACCATTTGGCCGTCTGAAACATGCGGCAGATACAGGATATCATCACAACGGCCTTCAATCCGCTCGATCGCTGTAAACAGTGAACCGCAGGGACAAGGCTCAGCCGCTTCGGTCAGAATATCATTCAGCCGGTAGCGGACTATAGGCTGGACGGATCTGGAGAAATCGGTCACGACCGGTATGAACCGCCGGGATGCCTCATCAAGTACTTCCTTTTCAATATGTACGATGTCCTCATTGAGATGCAGTGTCCCATGACTGCAGGTAGCGCCAAGAAAGCCCTCGGTGCATTGATAAGCCTGATGCACCTTCTGTCCGAAAGTACGCTCAATATGCTCCCGGTCCAGCGGGTCCAGCACTTCCGCGACAGCGATGATTCTGCGCGGCTGCAGATTCAGGCTGCCTGACTGCCGTGCTTCGGCTAACAGTCTCAGCATGGAAGGCGGTGCGATCCAGATATCCGGGCGGTACTGCTCCATCCGGGCCATGAGCTGCGGAAGCGGCTCCAGCAGATCGAAGTACTGGAACTGCAGCCGGCCCTGCTCCACGGATTCATACAAATTGCTGTTTGCCCGCAGGAAAAAGGCAATCCGCGCACGTCTCCACAGTCCCCCGGGCAAAAGCTTGGCCAGCACGGTGCCGGTCCAGGCTGCCTGTTCGTCTTCTCCGACGAGGAAGATCCCCCGGCTGCCCGAGGTTCCTGAGGACAAACCAACAGTGACGCCTTGAAGGGTAGGCTTGAAATCCCTGCTGTTCTCCGCTTCATAGGCTTCAGCAAACGCCTGTTCCTTCGTGATACCCGCTGTATTCAGGTCATCGAAATTCCCCATCATCAGTGACTTCTCAATCACAGGAAACTTCCGCCATTCAGCCGCCGGAATGCCTCCCCACAGCTCCCTGTAGAACCGTGAGCTCTCCCTTACCTTGTCCACATGGCGCCGGATGCGCAGCTCCTGCCACTGCTCCAGCTCTGCTCGGTTCTTCCAGCGCCGGCCCCATTTGGTGAGAATATAATGTGTAATGACTAGCCTCATCCGCTTCATTTCACACTTCCCGTTCCCCAGAGCGCAAGCGCCTCGCGGCAATGGCTCGGTACGATCCGGATATCCGGAAACCGCTCATGGATCTGGCGCAGCCGTTCAAAATTCTGTTTGTACTCCGCGCGGCTGGACATGATCAGGCCGGCTGCCGGATGCGGCTTGCGGTTCTCCCGGAACGCCCGGCTGGACCAGACCGTATCCGCGCAGAGCAGATAATCATGTTCCCCGGTGGAGACGAACAAGCCAATCATGCCGGCGGCATGGCCTGACATCTCCACCGCCAGCAGGCTTCCGTCTCCAAGCAGATCATACGCCTCCGTGAACGGAAGCCCTTCCGGCAGCTGGCGCATAGCCGAATACTCATCTACGGGCAACGAACGGACGTTGAAGTCCTCCGGCAGCAGTCCCGGCAGAAATCCTGCCTTCGTTGCCCGGACCGGACCCAGTCTGCTTACGGCATCGTAGGATTTACGCAAATAGATAAACTTCGCCTGCGGGAAATCCTGCACCCCGCCGATATGATCGGCATGGAAATGAGACAGCACAACATAACGAACATCCTCCGGAGCAATCCCGCCTTCCTGGAGCCGCCGCGCAGCACTCTCTTCATCTGTATACACTACTGGCGTGATCCGGCGGTAGAGCGAAGCCGGCATACGCGCTGTTTCCTGAAAGAACCGGGCACTATAGCCCGTATCGAACAGGATTGGGCCATGCTGCGGATGCCGGATCAAGGCATAGCCTGCCGGAAAACGGGCGGGCTTAAGCGAACCTCCCCGCAGTGTCAGCAGTTCAGGATGCAGGCAATATCCCGCAGACAATATAGATAATCCAACCGGTATCTCTGTAATCATTGCTGTTCCCTCCACCATTCTGCGAAGTTACGAAGACCTTCGTCTAAGGTCACGCGCGGGTGATAGCCAAGCTGCTCCCGGGCCTCCGAAATATCCAGTGTCTGGGAGATTCCCAGCGCGGCTGCCGAATAACGGGTGAGCAGCGGTTCTCCCAGGAAAGGCAGCAGCCTGTGGACACCCTCCATCATCCCTGCTGCGGCATAAGCGGCAGCATACGGCAGCCGCCTGGTATGCAGAGGAATATCAAGCAGGGAGAACAAGCTGGTCATCAGGTCCCTGAACATGACCGGCTCACCGTTGGTAATGTTATAGGCCCGCCCGGAGGCAGAGTGCGGGGCTTCACAGCAGAGCAGCATGGCATCGATTACGTTCTCCACACAGGTAAGATCAATTCTTGCCGTTCCGTCGTTCATCAGCGGAACACCCTTGGTCTCATTAGCCGCAAGCAGCCGCGGGAAGAGGGCATTGTCCATCGGGCCGAAGATCGCTCTCGGCCGGAGCATAAATGCTGTAAGCCCGTGCCCTGCTGCCTGCTCCACTACCCGCTCGGCCATAAGCTTCGTCGCGGCATAAGCATTGGCCGGCTTCCCGGGCAGCGGGTCACTCTCCCGGATTCCGAAGCGGTGACGCTGGCTGGAATACACGCTTGGTGTAGAGATATGAATCAGCCGCCCTACACCCTGCCGCTTGCATCCCTCGGCAATATGGCCTGTCGCTTCCACATTGCATGCATAGAAGTCCCGGTATTTCCCCCAAGGCGAAGACAACGCCGCACAGTGGAATACGAAATCCATCCCCTGACAGGCACGGTCTGCCGTTTCAGCATTCCGCAGGTCCCCGGGAAGGAATACCGCTCCTTCCTTCTCAAGCCGTCTCCCAAGCTCAGGATTCCGTCCCTGCCCGTAGACCTCCCAGCCCAGCTTAACCAGTCTGCGTACGGTATGCTGCCCCAGAAAGCCGGTCGCCCCTGTCACCAGTGCTTTTGTCATCCTTCACCATTCCATTCTATATCTTCTGTCAGCGCTTCTGTAATTGAAATCCGGTGCCGCCAGGCAGTCTTCTGTGCGGCATAGACCACACGGAACTGCTCGCGGAAAGGACGCTGGTCATCCTTCCGGCAGATTACATCTTCTGCCCCGCGCAATGCCCGTCGCCAATTGCTCCAGCCCCCGCGCCCCGGCTTCAGTCCGCAGCCGAGCATGGGCAGAGTCAGCATAGCTCTTCGGCCTGAGCGCGGAATCAATACCTCTCCGGTCTGCACAAGCATACCGGGGTTCAGCAGAGCCTCAGTTAGCCCTTCCTCCGGGGTGAACAGATGAATCCCGCTGGTCGCACGCGGATTGCATTCAATCGGATACAGAATTCCATCCTCCGACTCTATAAAATCAAACCCGATCTGGCCGCTGAAGCCAATAACTCCGGCAAACCGCTGCACCCATTCCTGTGCCGCTGGGTGGTCAAGATGCTCGAAATATACACTCGCACCGCTCCGGCCCGTCCGGTACCTGCTGTCATACGCTGCATGCGCTACTACCGAGCCTTCATACACGATACTGTAAGTACAGACTGCCTTGCCCTTGATATACTGCTGTGCCACCCAGGGTGCAGCAGCGGAAATACCGGACGGAGGGGGGATTTGTCGCTGCTTCTGGCTCCGGGACCCTGCGTCATCACCGTTACCAGGCAGGATCACTTTAGAGGCAAACCGGGAAAAGGCCGGTTTATAGACCTGCTGTTTACCTTCCGCCGCAGCAATCTCTTGGGTCCGGTGCCACTCGGCAGCGCTGCTAATTAGGGTAGTCTCCGGGACGGCAAATCCAAGAGAGCGGACCCAGTCAATGAACTCCCCCTTGTGATGCAGCCGCGCCAGGATCTCACGGCAGGGAGCAAGCACCCGGCAGTCGGTTATATGCTCAAGTCCAGCAGCGATATAGAATATCTCTTCGCAGGTGGGAATCAGACAGTTAATATTCAGTTCCTCCGTTAATCCGGCGAGCCGCTGAATATAAGCCTGTGGCTGATGCCGGGGAGAAGGCACAAGGAAGCTGGCCTCGACAGCGGAGGACACCCGGCACAGATGATACTCTGCGCTTTCCGCAACGAAGACCCGGTGGCCTGCTGCCTTGAACAGCCTGGCCAGCTCCAGGGCTACCGGGGCGCGTCCGCCGGTAATCAGAATATTCTGATCAATAATCAATAATCATGCCTCCCAAAGACAACCCTGCCGCTGTACCAATCAGCATAATCCGGTCTCCGCGTGTAATCCGGCCCTGCCCTATCGCTTCATGCAGTCCCATCGGTATGGATGCCGCAATGGTATTGCCATGTCCTGCTGTATTGTCGAGGAACCGGTCCTCGGCAATTCCCAGCTTCTTGCGCAGCAGCCGCATAGCCATGGCACTGCCCTGATGAGGAATGACCAGACGGAAGTCACTCATCTGATTACCCGTAGCTGTAAGCATTTCACTGATGAAATCCGGAAGCAGCTTCGAAGCCTTGCGGAAGATGGCCTGCCCGTCCATATGGAATAAATAAGGCACCGCATTCTCCGCAGTGAATTTCTGGGCATGCAGCCTTGTGCCGCCCCCGGCGATTTCCGAATAACGCGCGCCGCTGCTGTAGGTTTTGAGTGAAGCATGAAGAATCCCTGAGGCATCACCGGCTTCTGTAGGACCAATAACGACTGCCGCCGCCCCGTCACCAAACAGTGCCGAGCTCTCCTTATCCTCCCAGTTGAGCCCTGCCGATGCTATTTCTGTAGCAACCAGCAGTACATTCCTGTATCTTCCCGCTTCAACCATATATGACATAACATCAAGACCTACCAGAAAACTCAGGCAGGTCGCATCGATATCAAAAGCCGGAACGCCGGAATCTGCCTGTCCCATCGCCTGCTGAATAAATACTGCCGTACTCGGAAGCGGCTGCTCCTTGGTCCCGCTTGTACAGACCAGACAATCGATGTCCTCAAAGCTTAAGCCTGCATCGGCCAATGCTGCTTCCGCAGCTTTTGCCCCCATCATAGAAGCAGTTTCACCTTCACCGGCATAGTGACGGACGCCTACTCCGGTAATTTTATTAACCCAGCCCGCAGGTGTGCCAAGGACAAGATCAAGCTCCGCGTCACTAATCTCGCGTTCCGGCAGATATTTGCCTGTACCTTTTATTTTTACATGTCTAAGTTGCATCCTGCATCCCCTATCCTATGAGTACCTAGATGTCGAACTTTATATATTATTGTAAACTATAGATATATTCTACTAGATTTCCTGGCCAAGTCATATAAAAAGAAGCATAACACAAATAAGAACTAACGTTCTTCATTTTCCTTGACTATCCATTCCTTCAGGGTTATAGTAAATAAACAATAACACACGCTAAGCGGGAGAAGCACCTCGCAGGATCGGCAGTTCATGCCTTTCTTGGAGGTGCTTCTTTGTGTCCTATGGTGTTGTATTGGCAAATTAATGATGACAGGAGCGGAATGGAATGTTGAAATTGAACCGTTTTACCAGCGAGTTTGTAAAGAGAATCACGGTTATGCTGATCCTGCTGACACTTTGGCCTGGTGTTGCCCCTCAGGTTTCTGCTGCTTCAGACTGGGATTCAGCACTTGAAGAGATTCACAATCTTTATTCGGCTTATACGGAACTGCAAGTAGTGTTAAAGTCGGAAATTCAGCGGAATCAGGAGCTGCGCAAGCAGAATAATACGGCGCTCACAGCGGTTAATGCCAAGCTGCAATCCACAGATGCCGCCCAGCTTGCCAAGCTGCGTGCTGCAGCCGAAGCCATGCAGAAGAAGCATGCCCCAGTGCTGGAGCAATACACTTCACTTGGTAAACAGGCGGCAGCTGCGCGCAAGGCCAATAACCTGAAGAGCGCCACGCTCCTTGAGATCAAGCGCAATAAGCTTAAGCCGGCCGCAATTGCAGCGCGGGCTGAGGTAAAGGTCACAACCTCTGCACTAGCAGAAGCCAAGTCGCTTGCTGCTGCAAGAAATAAGCCTGCTAAGGATGCCCTTGCACCCATTGCAAATCTCAAGAAACAGATCACCGCCCAGAACAAGTTGTACTCAGCCATGCAAGCCGAAAGAAGCGAAGCTGACAAACGCTACAAAGCCGCCGTCAAGGCGGGAGATGCCACCAATGCCGCGGCTGCGATGAAGCTGTCTTACAGCAAAATGGGTGAGATCCGGACAATGACCGGACGTATGTACAGCTGGGAACAGCAGATCAGTACAGCACTCCGTTCCGCAGAATTGAAGCTGCCGAAGTAACTTGTCCCGCAGAATCAGAGCAGCTTCACCAGCCAGCAAATGATGTAGGCTCCCGGAACAAGCAGTGCTTGACCCAGCAGTGATCCCAGAAAGCGTGAGCCCATCAGCAGAACATAGATTTTGCCCAGCTGATCACGGTATTCCACATTTTCAGTCGCCTTATGGGTAATGATTCCGAGCTGCGGGTCGATGAACACTGTCAGCAGTATCGTCGCTAACCCGTTTATCAGACCCGAAGCCTGGGATGCAGTTGTGCTTAAGTCAGGCATTAGTTTGGCTGCATACATGGAGGATAACACCCCAACGGTATAGAAGGCCGTAACGAATATATTCATCACAATGAACCGTTTTGGAATACCCAGATAACGGAAGCTGCGCAGCCTTACCTTCGGCCTGCGGATATATTTCCGCGTATTCTTGAGCTGGCCGACGGTTACGCTGGTCAGGAGCTTCGGAATGGAGCCTTCAATCTCAAGCTTGGAGATGATTCTTCCGAACAGCCCTACGAAGGTAGGAAACAAGGCGATGGCTATTAATGTGCCCAGTGAAGAAGCCAGCATAATAATCCGCAGATAGTTGAGCAGCGGAAAGCTGTCATCTATTTTGCCATAGTCTACGAATTTGGCGGTTAAAGGAGCCTGTACCATATTAGCCGTTCTGGAGACCAGCACAATGATACCGGTCAGGGATAAGGCGATGGCAATCTTATTCAGCTTCACTCCGGCAAACCGTACCGAATACGATAACGTCTCAGCAGTGTGAATGATCAAGGTCAGCAGGCATACCACGATTAAACTGTTCGTCATTTGCAGTTACTCATCTCCAAATCAGGCAGCGTTCGGCTGATTACCGGCAGTCTCATTCCAAATTATTACATACCGGCATCGCCTCACTTAATATATATTCTTCCTCCTGTATATTCCAGAATCAATTTTGTAAGATTTGGTCAATTACATAGCAGAACAGAATTCCGGCCGTGTACCGGACCAGATCAATCCAGAGGAAGCCCTGGCCCAGAATCAGTCCGCCTGCTGTTGTCGAGCGTACATGTATAATCCATTCTGCCTGATAGAGCTGGCTGAACTCAATCCCGAAGCTGAAGCACAGGCTGAGTATAAGCGACACCTTTAGCGGATACCGGGTCAACAGCACCCGGAAGGCAAGATATATCATCCCTGCCCAGATCGCATCCCCAAAATGTCCGCTGACAAAGCGCGGCAGCTGGTCAGCGTATGCTCTGGTCCCAAGGCCCAGCATAACAGCGAGCATTACTGCGCCGCAGTAGATCAGTTTGGATCTTATTACCGGATTATGCAATGGAATTACTCCTTTGTATTGAAACTGCTGAATCCTATAGGAACAATATCTTCATTTTGCTTAAATGGCAGTGCTCTACTCAAAAATAACTTTCCGTGTATCAGCGGCATCGCTCAGAAACAGCTTTGGGGGATACGGGATGGCTAACTCAGGCAGTTCATCTTCCTTGAAGAACTCCAGTTCTTCCGCCTCCCCATCCATACTTCTCAGATGTCCTTTGACGATGACGCATTCAAACACAATCACCGTGTACTCCACCTGATCACCATTTATATATTCATATCTGTATTTCCCGCCGCCAAATACGCCGATGATCTGTTCCGGTGTAACCATCAGGCCGGTCTCTTCGAACACCTCTCTGCGGAGTGCTCTGGATGGTGTTTCTTCAGGTTCGACCGCCCCTGCGGGCAGCCCCCACAGCGTTTCATCTTTCTTGCGGATCAGCAGAATTCTGCCTTGTTCGTCCCGCACTACCGCCGCTACTGACGGCATCATTAATAACCCGTTGCCGGTATTGCCGCGCAGCTCCCGGTAATATTCAGACATTGGCATGAAGATTCCTCCTAAGATTGATTTAGCATTTTATTATAACCCTTCATTCTGGCCTAAAGCTCATCCTTGCGAAAAGAAACCGGATTAACCTTGAAGTCCTTCGGCTGATTCTCACAATCAGACAGCTCTACCTTGTAGAAATCTCCGCTATCGGCTATCCGGACCGCTTTGCATACATATTCTATTTTCCCATTGTACCCGGCCCCATCCCGGCTGCTATCCACCGTCCAGTGCACCACCTTACCGTCATCATATACATCATGAATAAACGGTCCGCTATCGACACCCCACCGGAGCATGGTAAGATTATCTCCCTTGCCTTCCTTAAATCTATGTATCATTTCTCTAATTCTGTCCAAATCCAGCTGATCAAAATGCGTAATCAAGTTACGCTGATCCCTGGCTAGAGGGACTGGCTTATTGATTTCCCGTATCCATAACCCTGAGAGTAAAACTATGATCAGCGCTTCCAGAATGATAATAGCCGGATAGTATTTCTTGAATTTCTTCATATTCCCTCCCGCTCCGGGGTATATTAGGCAACCCGTATACCTCTTATATTTGACACGGTTGTAAGATATTCCTTGTCTGTGCGTAATCCGAACAGATCCATAACGCAGTCCACTTCCTATATTTTTGGATATAAATATTTCTTAAGTCTTAAGGTTATCGTATGATTGCTTTAACAGCTAAAAAAATCAAATCAATCTGACGAGGAAAAAGGTGACTGAAATGGAACGTAAGATTGTAATCAAAACAAACACGAAGTCCTCATTACCCGCCGGCATTAGTATAGAATTCATGGACTACCTGTTTCAGGTTATGAATGAATATGATCAAACCTTAAAGGGACTTAAGAACAGATAAGAGTGAGTTCTTTTTCATCCTCAACAGAAATAGGCCAACCAAATTGCTCTGGCTGACCTATTAACACAAACATCCCCTAGACTAATTATCCCTCACCAAGCTCCAGCTGCTCCGTAGGATCCAGCTCCCTCAGCCCGCGCCGACGGGTACGGAAAGTCCACAGCAGATCTGCCGAGAATAGCAGCATAGCCAGCGGAATCACCGGTGTCCATACCTGCTCAACATGCAGATACAGGAAATGAACCAGCGGCTGCAAACCATAGATACAGGCAATAGACAACCCCCACCAGTACAGCGAGAATTTCAGGCAGATATGTCCCTGCAGCTGATATGGCATTCCCGAATAATCCCACCACTGCTTACGAAAAATACCCTTGAGCAGCCAGCCGCTGACAAACTCAACAGCCGACGGAACAATCAGGGCAAGCATCAGGAATACAGGAAGCGGAAGCCCAATACCCTGTCCCGTCAGCAGCAGCAGCGGCGCACAGCCGTACATGGGTTTGAACGGACCCTTCAAGAAGCCTTCTTTGCGGAAGGTGCCTGCGCTGTAGAGGTTATAACTGCCTTCAAGCACCCAGCCGAGGAAAGAATATACGGTGAAATAGAACAAATACGGACTTATAGCTGCCAGTGCATTATAACTATCTTGCAAGAGTACCGTTGTCATCGTGTTCGCTCCCGCCTCCAGCCCCAGTATTCACTAATGGAAGCTAGTATGCCTCCGGGAAACGGAGGTTATGACGGTAATTTCTGGCGGTCCTCACACGAACAAAATTACCCTAACGGGTGAATCAGCCCGTGCTATGCAGCCTTACAGCTAATGTAGATTATAAGCCATCTCACATTGCTCTTTTCTGACTGCTTTGTTTGGGGTAGCCTCCGGTAAAATCAGGGGCACTTTTGCCCCTTATTCCTGCCTGCGCCCACTTTCAGCTGATTCAGAGGGATTTATCCCTTTAATTTCCTCCTGCCTCCCGCTTTCAGCGGAATCAGAGGGATTTATCCCTTTAATTTCCTCCTGCCTCCTTCAGACGGACCTGCTACAATTTCCAGAGAAGCTTATCCACAACTGACGAATATCGTAATTTCCTATACAAAGAAAAAGCTGCAGGGTTCCGGTTAGGAACTGCAGTCTTTTATAGGAGTTAATGATTTAGGGCCGAATAACGACCACACTAGCCTTCAGGGTTCATTCCTTGTGCTGCTGTTCTCTCTGCATCTGCATTAAGGGCGGACCTTCCTCACGCTGGCTTCTCAGCGTTTCCAGCTTCATGTCGCTTCGCACACCGAAGCTCGATCCGTACTTCTTCTCGAGGTTGCCTGTCAGGGCATCACCGCGCTTTTGCCGATACCGGCCGTTCTCGTTCCGACTACGCATACTAGGTTTCCTCCCTGCAATTTGAATTGCCTGAGACCTGTAAACCTGCGATGATCTGGAGAATCAAGACGTGATGAGGTTGTACTTCTCTATAGTATACAGTATTTACTAAACCAAGCTCAATATGCCCATGTACATAAGCGTAAACAATCAAAAACCCGATACCCTCCTCGTAAGGAGAGCGTCCTACCAATGTGAAAAAAGACTGTCCCTTAGGAACAGTCTGCTGCATCCATGCGCAATGTATTTGACGCTCTAATTCTTCGGAAGCGGGTCGGGATGAGCGGATTCTGCCGGTTTGGCAACCCAGTCATCGGCTTCCGGTTCAATGTCCACACCATTTTCCATCTTTTTGCGTTCCGCGAGTGAATCACCGTCTTTATTCTCTTTGTTGCGGATGTCTGCTTCATTCTCGATATGATCTGGCATCTGAACTCCTCCTTATGCAAGCTGTGCAGGTTTTGAACTACTTAGTTATAGTTACCCGTTGACCTGTTTTGCAAACATTTTGGCTGGAGGTTATTTCACACGGCGCTCCCACTGATCCTGCCAGACTGATTGCAGGGACTCATACTGCTGAATCGCTGAGTTCCTGTCTTCTGCCGGATAGCTGAGAATGATGCTGTCATCACCAGGATCATCTTCCCCGTAAATTGCATAGTAGAAGCTGTTACTAGCATAACCGGGTGCCTTCTCCCCCTTCTGCAGGGCAAGACTCCATGCCATACTGCCGGAATCTGCAAATACCTGACCCAATACTTTAATTTCACCCCGCGCGGCCTCCAGGGCACAGATCATGAACCCCAGCTCCGAATTCAACTCACAGTATTCATACTGAACCCCGTTAACAGCAAGCTTGCCGGTGTAGGACCGGGTTTTTTCGGCATAAGCACCTTTCAGTGTTACAGTTACTGTCTTCTCATAACCCGCATCCTGCAGCTTATAGGCGGTTACCTGCATTTCCCGGTCCAGCCGGACCACCTTGGGTGCACTCAGGAAGCCGTAAGCAATAATTCCTGCCAGAATAAATACAGCAATACAGCCGTAGAGCAATTGTCTCAAACCGGCACACATCCCCTGTAAAAAGCTTCGCAAAGACCATTATTTAACAATAAATAAGCTCTTTGCGGCGGGCAAGATATTTTATCACTCAGCATACTCTTCATCCATACAGTTTCACTATTCGTAATACACGCGAAAAACAATATCCTGCTCGTAATTCCCGAACCCGCGTCCGAACAAGGTTAAACCGCCCCGCCTTCGGGTGGTGTCTTCTGCAGTTAACCTGAAGCTCCACTGGTCCTGCTGCCAGCCTACTTCATCAATGGTGACTGCAGAAATCTGCTGGCCGTCTATGTAAGTTCCCCCTGCATTAATCCTCAGCACCTTCAGCAACCCATACTGGTTCACATCGGAATTCCACCAGGCCGGAGTCAGCCTTCCGCGCTGCACACCGAAATCACCGGGACTGGTCCATTTGCCAAGCGGAATTCCGTTCATCGTAAACGCAATGTCTGAAGGCCATTTCTCATTGACATGCGGCGCTTCCGAGCCGACCTCCATCGAAATCTCAATCTCCTGTACCGTCTGGTCCATGAACAGATAGTTCGGCACCTTATATTCGGCATAGCCTTTGGCGAACCAGAGAATTCCGGCATCAACCCGCTCCGGGTCCAGGAAATAACGCGGATCATCATAATATCCGATCAGCTTCTCGGTGGTGGCAATGCCACAGGTCGGTGAAGCCTGAAGATCGGTATAATGCCCTACCGGCACGGAGACCTCAACCACCTTCCGGGCAATGCCTTTGGCTCCAGACAATTTAATCTGCAGAAAATTAGCGGAAAGCGAGCAGTATTTATACGTGCCGCCGTCAATCCGCTTCATTTGGGAGCTGACGATGCCTGCCTTCTGGAGCTTGGCTACGTGGGAGCTGACAATGGCGCTGCTTAGATACAGCCGGGCAGCGATTTCCTTGATATGCATCTCCCGCGCGCTGAGCAGATCAATAATCCGCAGCCGCACTTCACTGGCTAATGCTTCATATACCTTTAGCGATTCGGAATCCGTTGTTAAATACATCCTCTAACCTCCGCACTCTTTGAATTAGCATTTTTATTAATCCTAAATATTTTCATTGCTTAGTAGACGCTGTAATTCGTATGATGTAATCATAATACAGGATACTAGATTAATATTTTCATTAATCGTAATACGACTTCACTACAAAAGGAGCTTAACACAATGAGCATTCAATCCAAGATGATTGTCGACAAGGACTTCAAGCTGGCCGAGGTAGACCCGAGACTGTACGGATCATTCATCGAGCATCTGGGCCGGGCCGTTTATGGCGGAATATATGAGCCGGGACATCCAACCGCAGACGCTAACGGTTTTCGGGGTGATGCCCTGCAGGCCATCCGGGCTCTCCGCGTGCCAATCATCCGTTATCCCGGAGGTAACTTTGTCTCGGGTTATAACTGGGAAGACGGCGTAGGTCCCAAGGAGAGCCGTAAGCGCTCTCTTGAATTAGCCTGGTGGACTACTGAGACGAACCAGATGGGTACCAATGAATTTGCCGATTGGGCCAAGCAGGCCGGTTCAGAGGTCATGATGGCGGTCAATCTGGGCACCCGCGGGATCGATGCCGCAAGGAACCTCGTGGAATACTGCAACCACCCTTCCGGTTCCTACTGGAGCGATTTGCGGATCTCCCACGGGTATCAGGCTCCCCACAATTTCCGCACCTGGTGCCTGGGCAACGAAATGGACGGCCCGTGGCAGATCGGAGCCAAAACAGCCGTCGAATACGGCAGACTCGCGAATGAAACCGCCAAAGCCATGCGCTGGGTTGACCCTACCCTGGAGCTTGTCGCCTGCGGCAGCTCGGGCAGCTCCATGAATACTTTTGCCGAATGGGAAGCAACCGTGCTGGATCTCACTTACGATAACGTAGATTTCCTCTCCCTGCATACCTATTACAACAATAATGATGGAGACACGGCCAATTTCCTGGCACGCTCACTCGATATGGACCAGTTCATCGACAGCGTAGCAGCAGTATGTGATTATATCAAGGCTAAGAAGAAAAGCAAGAAAAAGATTTATCTGTCTCTGGACGAATGGAATGTGTGGAAAACGCAGGGGACCAGCCGCGCGCAGCAGCATTGGGAAATTGCCCCGCCGGAGTTCGAGGATGTCTATAACCTTGAGGATGCACTTGTGGTAGGCTGTTGCCTGATCAGCCTGCTGAAGCATGCGGACCGGGTGAAGATGGCCTGCATTGCCCAGCTGATCAATGTCATTGCCCCTATTATGACTGAGAACGGGGGGCCCCTCTGGCTGCAGACCACGTATTATCCTTACATGCACGCTTCAATCTATGGCCGGGGAACGGTGCTGCACCCGCTGATTACCAGTCCGAAATATGATTCCCGGGATTTCACCGACGTCCCTTATCTGGAAGCGGTCAGTGTATTTAACGAAGAGGTGAACGAGGTTACCGTCTTTGCTGTCAACCGTCATCTGGGCGAAGGTATGGAGCTGACCGTCGATCTGCGCAGCTTCGGTGCCGTTGAGGTGATTCAGCATACCATCCTTGAGCATGAGGATCTCCAAGCGGCGAACACCCGCTCGAACCCGGCGAATGTGCTCCCGCATAACCGCGGAACGGCGGCCGCTGACGGCGGCCGGGTAAGCGCCCTGCTTCCGGCAGCTTCGTGGAATGTTATCCGGCTGCGTGTCAACGGGTAATACCTTGCATTAATGGTACATGATCCAGGCAACAAACGGTCCGGCAATGGAGCCGACAATGGCGCATACCGTCATGGCCACAGAGCTCATGGACACCGACTGCTCACCGTACTCCAGGGCTTTGGCTGTGCCAAGGGCGTGGGAAGCTGTTCCCAGGCCGATGCCGATGCCGGACTCGCCGCGGATTCTGAACAGCTTAATAATATACGGCCCGCCGATGGCCCCCGTGAATCCGGCGATCATTACGAATACGGAGGTAAGCGAGGAATCTCCGCCCAGATTGCTGGAGATCTGGATGGCTACAGCGGTTGTGATTGATTTGGGCAGGATGGAGAGCACATACAGCTTGGAGAAGCCGAGTCCGGCTGCCAGCAGCAGACCGCTGAACATTCCGACGAGCAGTCCGGTCACCGTTCCGCCAAGAACGGCCGGGAGATTCTTCCACAGCACATGCCGCTGTTTGTACAGCGGATAGGCCAGGGATACAACCGCCGGTCCAAGCAGACGGTTAATCCAGTCGCCGCCGATCATATAAGTCTCATAAGAGATATGGAAGCCCATGAGCAGCACGACTACAGTGAACGTTGCGGTCAGTGCCGGCAGCAGGACAGGAAGACGGTAGCGCTTGTATAACATGGACATGAAGAGATAGATGAGAACATTCATCAGGACAAAACCAACGGCCAGCAGAATTCTCATGCTTCCTTCCCCTTCCCTTGCAGGCTGCGGGCACGATACGTCCGGCGTATCAGCCTTTTGGCGCTGCGGCTGGCAATCCACTGGCTGGAATGTGCCGTGACGACCATGGTCAGTACACTGCTGACCACCAGAATGCCAATCAGGAGAAGCCCTCTTCCGCTGAAGATATCCAGATGGTTCATAATGCCTGCGGTTGCCGGGATGAAGAACATGGGAAGATAAGCCAGAATAAAGGATGAGCCGTTCTCGATCAGCTTCACCGGAACAATCCTGAGCAGCAGCAGGGCGAATAGCAGCAACAGCCCTACGATACTGCCCGGAACCGGCAGATGCAGCAGCTTTTGCAAGTAATCTCCTGCCAGGAAGAACACATACAGCAAGCAGACTTCAGCGATAACGCGGATGATTTTCATATTGCAGGAATCCCTTCAATCTTGAAATGGCGGTCACAAGCAGCCTGTTACAAGTAACAAGCTGACTTATTAAGAGTAGCAGAATTTTCAGCAAGTTTTCAAACTTTTTTCGAAGCTTCTATGTATTTTCATAACTCGTCAAAAAAACAGATGCCGCCCTTATAAGGATGGCATCTGTTTTTAATTGGCTCACACTTCGCCTAAATTGCTGACGCGGCTGCGTTTAGACCCACTGAACCACCTGACCGGCCGTTTGACGGGTTTTGCCGCGCGGCTCATTAACCCGGTAACCAAAGGCCGCCATGCAGGCAATTCCGAAATGTGCCGGGTCCATTATCCCTTCCTCAGTCAGCACCTGCTCGATCTTTGCCTTGTCGAAGCCTTCAATCGGACAGGAGTCGATGCCAATCTGCGCCGCAGCAGTCATCATATTCCCCAGAGCCAGATAGGTCTGCCGTGCACCCCATTCAAATATCGCCCGCTCATTGCCTTCCAGTCCGAAATCGGATTTCAGGAACACATCATAGACCTTCCGCTTACCCTCGGCAACCTCCGGCGGCAGACTCTGCACATCCCGCATTATGCCCTGAATATACTCCGAATCCGCAGCCATATCACGCGGCAGTCTTGCGAGAATCAGCATGAAATGGCTTGCTGTCGGCAGCTGCTTCTGTGCACCCCAGGCATAAGGAAGCAGCTTCTCACGGATGTCCATACTCTGGACAATAACGAATTTCCAGGGCTCGAAGCCGAAGGAGCTTGGTGACAGGCGGCCTGTTTCCAGGATGAACCCGAAATCCTCATCGCTGATCTTTCTGCTGCTGTCGAATACCTTGGTAGCGTGTCTGTATGCATAGGCGGCCAGAATTTCCTGCTTGGTTGTTGCGGTTTCTTTTACTGTAGTATCCATTTCACATACTCCCTTTCAGTGTATCCTTCAGGTTGGAATTGACGTTATCCTGCTCACATGCTTATAGTAGTGGATAGATAACCATTCGTGAAGTACGCACATTTTTGTTATGTAGTATACAAAATGATACTTAAGGAGCGTGTTCGGTTATGCGTGACCGTAAAGGCGGTTTCGGAGCTTGTCCGGACGGCCAGGGCGCCGCTTGTCCTGTTGAATTCACCCTCGACGTCATCGGAGGCAAGTGGAAGGGTGTGCTTTTATACCATATGATGGATTCAACGAAACGCTTCAACGAGTTCCGCCGGATCTGTCCCGGCATCACGCAGCGTATGCTGACACTTCAGCTCCGTGAGCTGGAGGAGGATGGCGTGGTTCACCGCGAGGTGTATCATCAGGTTCCGCCGAAGGTTGAATATTCGCTGACCGAATTTGGCCGGACGCTGATTCCGATCATTAAGCTGATGAGGGATTGGGGCACAGAATACCAGGCGAAGCAGCAATCCGCAGACCGCTGCCCTCCTGGAAATGGACATTTAGAGGACGAAGCATAATGAATCCGGTGCAGCAACCCGCTGCACTTTTTTTGTACCGTTACCTCACGGTTGTTCAAAAAAATTCTCGGCCTTCTGCTTATGCTCCTCCTTCACCTGTCCGGCAATCGCCCGGATGCCTGCGGCAATGACCGCTGCATCATCCGTGAAACCGAGTCCGATCAGCGCATCAGGAATCGCGTCAATGGGTGAAATGAAATAGGCCAGCGCGCCGAATGCTATGCCTTTGGCCCATAACGGGGTTTTGGCATCAATGGCGCAGTAATACATGGCAACCGCATCTTTGGTGAACGGGATTTTGCCCGCCGCTTTCCTCGTTTTGCTCCAGAAGCTCTTCTTCACCAGTTGCTCATTCTTCTGGCTGTATTCGAAATTCTCCACGACCAGTTCCGCGGGAAGCTTGTCTCCATCCTTATTCATCTGCCATTCCCTCCCATTCCTTAGACTGCCCTCGCATTCTGACAACAGCTTAGCAGCTTCATTATAACCTTTACACCAAACACCCGCCGCTAATCAGCCTTCCGGTAATTAATCTTTTAACCCAGATGCTCCCGGAAAAAGAGTACCGTCTGCCTGCGCTGATATTCGCTGACCTCATGCCCGGAGAACGGATAATCCATCATCTGCTTGGGTGACCCGATACGGTTATAGGCAGCATAGATGGTCTCCGGCATGCACACAGTATCCTTCCAGCCTGCGGACATCAGAACTGGTACGGTGAACCGGTGCGCCAGATTAACAATATCGAAATAAGCCAGGTTCTGCAGCACCCGCTCCAGATGCTCCGGATAGCGCTTCAGGTAATCGGCAATCTCTGTGAGAGAGCTGGTTGAATTCAGCACTCCGAAGTCCAGGCGGCAGAGATTCGGAATGTCTGCAGCCACTGCAGCAACCCGGCGGCTCAGTGCCCCGGCCAACAGCGCAATCCCGCCTCCCTGGCTCCCACCGGTGATGCCAATACGCTCGGGATCAACACCAGGCAGCTGTGCTGCGGTCTCAATGGCACGAACCGTATCTATCGCTACAGCCACATAATAGGAACGTTCCTTCTCCAGCAGCCCCTGGGTGATCCAGCCTCTGACTATACCTTCTTCCTGCGGCAGCAGATTGCCGGTCTCTCCCAGTTGTCCACGCACATCCACGGCGAGCACAGCATAGCCAAGCATTAGAAAGTGAGCATACCGTTCCGGATACCCCCGGTCGCCGGTGTAACCGGGAAACGTAACAATACACGGCAGATCTCTCTGCACACTTGTGTCAGCAGCAGGCCGGATGTACCAGGCATGGATGGTCGTTTCCCCATAACCTGTATAGCTTACTTTGCTAACCTCCATGCCCGGATATGGAGTTTCTTCAGGGATTATGGTAACATCCAGCGGCAGTTCCTCATCTTCGGCGAGCAGATCATTCCAGAATTCGTCAATCGTTTCCGGGTCCAGCGTAGGCTCTGGACGGCAATTCTCAAGCTCCTGTTTGCGTTGCTCAATAGCATTCATTCATCGGTTCCTCCTGTTTCTCATAAACTTCTTTATCATTGCAAGACACTGTAAGCGCATTTAATATTATAAATATAAATCCATAGAATTCCAAAGGAGATGTTATTCATTCGTTACGGAACCTTGGCACATACAGCGGGCTGCCTGCCGCTCAAAGAATTGACCGCCACTCTACAGACCTACGATATTGACTTCGTACAGCTCGCCCTGGCCAAAGCCATTCAGGATATCGATCTGTCTCCCGGCAAGCTGAGCCCCGGCCTGGCCTCCTATATCGGTGAGCAGTTCGACAAAGCCGGCATCCGCATTGGCGTACTTGGCTGCTATATCAACCCCATTCATCCCGATCCTGCCATCCGGCGGGTAGAGATTGACCGTTTCAAGGAGCATTTGCGTTATGCCCGCCAGTTCGGTGCACCTATGGTCGCTACAGAGACCGGCGCATTGACGACTTTTCAGGAATTCGATCCTTACCGGTATGAAGAAATCGGCTGGGACGCCCTCAAGGCAACGGTCGAGGAGCTGGCAGAGGAAGCCGAGAAATGGGGTGTATTCCTGGCGCTTGAAGGAGTCTGCACCCATACGCTGTCCTCTCCGGCCAAAATGCGCCGTATCCTCGACGAGGTTCCTTCCAGCTCCATCGGTGTGGTACTGGACCCTTGCAACCTGATTGGCGAAGAGGTGCATCTGCAGGATGAGATCGTAGACAGTGCATTCAGCCTGTTCGGCGACCGGATCATTCTGGCCCATCTCAAGGATATCTATAAGGACGGAACCCGGATCCGCCATGGCGCTTCAGGGCAAGGGCTGTTCCACACCACAGAGTTCCTGAACAAGCTGGAGGCACACAAGCCGATGATCGACGTTTCGCTGGAAGAAGTAACTGGCATAGATATTAAGGACACTGTTACCCTGCTGCGCAATCTGCGCCACTAATCATAAGCTGCCAGTTCAGGAGACGTGCTTCATCCTCCTGCAGTGACTTTGGCAGCGCTACAATCCGGCCGGTATGTCAGGGGTGATCCCTCTGCTGTACCGGCCAGTATTTTTTATATACTCCAGCTGTAGCCCTCCATTCCTGAGCCTCACTCCATAACCCCCATTTGCTGCAAATACGCCGTATATCCGGTACTTTTCGCTAACTGCTGAATAAAATAGTATACATACCGCAGGTTCGCAAGCGATTCTCGAGCCAGAAAGGAAGGGATCATACATGAGATTCACTTTCCCCATTCTTACCTTATGCCATGGCGGGGCACAACGCATGCTCGTGGAGCTCACGAATGGTCTTACTGCCAGAGGGCATCAGGTGGTGATCCTCATGCCGCTTGGAGGCGATGTTTCTTATGAAGTCCATTCCACTCTGCTGATTACCGATTATACGCTGCTCCGTGAATCCGATTTCCCGGTCAGCGATATTATCGTTTCGAATTTTTATACAACGGTTCCGGTATCACAGGCTGCAAGCCAGAATGGCAAGGGCATCCATATCCGCCTGTCCCTGTGTTACGAACCGCTGTTTCTGCCGCAGAATGAGGTATCCTTTCCCTCCTATCATACCACCGATAAGCTGATTGTTCTGTCCCAGTGGCAGCAGGAGTTAATTGAGCTTGGTCACGGCATTAGCGGAAGCATTGTGCCTGTAGGGATCAGCTCCTCTTTTCAAAATATGCATATCCGCCACAAGCTTCAGGAGCCGCTGAACATTACCGCCATCCTGCGCAAAGTGGAGAACGGCTTCTCCTGGCACCGTGAACAGGATTATCTGGTGAAGCAGCTTGATATCGTGAAGCATAATGTTCCGGGGGTAAATATCAATTTCATCAGTCCGCCGGATGAGTTCTACAGTTCGGATTCACTGCAAAAAATGAAGGCCAGCGGCAAATACCGCTTTTTCACGCCCCTGAATGATGATGAACTCTGCTATCACTATAACGGGGCCGATATTTTTGTCAGCTCCAGTATTTTCGATACCGGATCTTTGCCGGGCCTTGAGGCCATGCGCTGCGGTGCTGCGCTTGTGTCCGTATACTCGGGAGGGAATCTGGAATATGCCCGCCACGAAGAGAACTGCCTGCTGTCCTACCGGTACGAGAACCGGATTGCGGAGGATGTCATCCGGCTGATTCAGGACCCTGCGCTCCGTGTCCGCCTTGCCTCCCGGGGGGAAGCCGATTCCCGGGCCTGGACCTGGGAGAACAGTGTCAGGATTATGGAGCAGACCGCGCTTGGCTTCCTGACTGGAAATCCAGTAAACACTCCGCCCAAATCAGCGCTTCTGCAAAGACTAGGCGGCTTCAGATTGCGCAGGAAGTAATCCTGCTCCGGACACGGAAATACAGAAACAGGCCCAACTTGGAAGCACATGAGTTGGACCTCTTCTGTATGTCTGCATCCGCTTAAAGTATGCTTCAATTTCCGAAGATAACATCCTGTTTGTCTAGCCGCGTGTCATTCCACACCGCCGCCAGTGTATCCGGGAAGATCGTTGCCGCAGTAATGTAGTCACCAATCAGCACTGAAGGTATCGGTGAGCTTCCATTCGGATTGGTGGATACATCGGACACTCTACGGTTCGCGAAGGACAAGCCGCTGTTGATGGATTCAGCCACAAACACATCCAGCAGGAAGCCGTTCAGCCGGTTCGTATAATAGATTACACGCACCGTTCCATTGGACGGCGAAACGGTGATCGCAGGCGAGAAGTTCTGCGACCCCGGCGGTGCGCCGGTGATGCTGACCGGCTGCGACCATAGCAGGCCGTCCGGTGAGCGGGAGAAGAATATATCCGCATAGCCCAGCCGGAAATCATTCCACACCGCATATACGAAACCTGCGAAGGGTCCGGGTGATATATCGGCTCCAAGGGCCAGATTCGTCTGTACCCGGAAGGCATAATTCGGGACAGGCAGCGGACTAGGTACCGGGACTGTATTCGCCAGGAAGGTAGCTCCCCGGGTTACTGGAGGGCTAAACGTAACGCCTCCATCCTGGGAGACCCGGATATAGGCATATTTCGGGCCTGGCCCGAGCTGGATATAACCCACATATACCTGGCCCGCAAGCCCGACAATCAGAGCCGCCCGTTCCAGGTCGCCCCTTGGATCGGATATGCGCTGCGGCGGCTCCCAGCTCATGCCCTGATCCAGCGAACGCTGGAAGAAGATGGCGGCATTGGTCGCCAAATAATACAGCGGCGTATAGCCCACATAAGCATGACCCCGGTACGGGCTGGAGGGAGAACGGTCGACCGCAAGAAAGGGTTCGTCGTTATGAACGTATAAACCATACCCCCGCTGGACGATCACCGGCGGATTGAAGGTCAGCCCATTGTCAAAGGTGGTATACGTTGCGATTGTCCCGTCATTGAACTCATTAAAGAAGTGGACAGCGACGATAAACGTATTCGGAAACGTATAATCAATTGTCGGTGCCTCCGCGCTCATAAATCCCGGAGCCTGCGGCAGAATTGTCGCTGACCAGGTCGCTCCGCCGTCTATGGAACGGTAGAAGCCGGTCAAAGCTGTACCGGTACTGGAATCTACCGCTACCGCACACATAATATTAGGGTCCAGTTCATTAACCGCGATTGAAGGCTCAATATGATTGCCTGGCAGTCCTGCGGTAATATTGACATTCGCCAATAAATATCACCTCACTTCAAGTAGGAATAATGGACAACCGGTCAATGTATGTAAGCTCAGGCTGAAGGATTTGCTCGATGATATTTCCGGCAGCATCTAGTGCAAATACATTCACGATTGTGTTGACTGCACTATAAAAGTTGATCTGTGCTTCGTAATAGTTAGCAGCATTCACCGAATACGTCTGCACAACCAGCTGCTGGGGATCCACTTGAAACAAAGCCTCACCCACTGGTACCCGCGTGAAGCTGCTGCCGATGAAATGAAAGATCTGCAGATTAATATTAATGGCTACGATAATGGAATCATTCAGGCAGGAAATTTGAATCCGGTCGATATGTGACGTTCCGGCGGGCGGATTGTATACCGCTCCCGTTGTATAGGGCATAATTCCCGTACTCCTTCCCGGCTTCTGTCAAGCAGAGCATTCATGATTAGCCTTTCTCTTCTCCTCTCTTAACAACAGGCTGCATATCTCTCCATTTCTATGTATATGTAGACCGTTATTTGTCCAATGAGCAAATATATGTAAGAAGGTTGTGATTGGCTAATGAGGAGGACTGAGAAACCCCTATTTGAGCAGATCAGGCGGTTTCACTGCCCAATCGGACCGAGAATCCTTTATAGGTCCCGTTACGCCGCATTTCGGGCCCCAATGAACAATATAAGCGATTCTCAGTCCGCTTCGACGGCAAGGTTGAGTGATCAGCTAATAAAGCCGGGGAACTCCATCCCCGGCTTTATGCTAAGAAACCGACAGCCCCGAGAACACAAGCGGGCCTATAATGGTCGGCGGATTCATGCTGCTAATCGAGGAGGCAATGAGAGCATATCCATAGTAACCGGCGGGAATACCACTATCAGTGAATTCTAGATGAATGGCTCCATAATTACTCCCGGCCCAGGAGCTGGACCTTGCAGTGAATATCTGTACCGCATTACGAACAATTGTAATGATCAGATCCGAAGTATTGGGACTACTGTTCTGCAGACCAAACGTTGCTTCCAGCAGTACTAAACCGTTAGCGCCGACGGATACCCCGAATTGTCCCAGGACAGTACTGTTTGGCAGACTCATTACGGGAAGAGTGGCGGATTGACTGAAGCTCGACGGGACACTTTTGCCGAAATCAATAATGTTCATTCTCGCTCACACCATGGAAAGGCCCGAGAAATCCACGGGACCAATCAGATTAACAGCATTTTGAACAGAGGAGTTCACAAGTGAGACCGTTAAGGTGTAAGCGAAATACCCTGCCGGAAGACTGGCATCCACATAAGAAAGACTGACCAGATCATATTGCCCGGTGCTAAGCGCCGTGGTCCGGAGTGTGAATACGGGCGCCCCTGCACGCAAAATAGTAAATAACAGGTTGGGACTGCCTAACACGGTTTGCACACCTATAGAAGCATTAAGCAGTACGCTCCCGCCTTGAGCAGTCGCAAGCCCGAACTGGGTGAGCGTATTGCTGGCCGGAGCAGCGAGAACCGGTATAGCAATCGTTTGGCTGAAGCTGGTAAGTGAACTTTTGCTGAAATCAATAATTTGGGTCATCCCCTAACCTCCCAGTTACAAATTCAATCTCGTATATAATATGGTGAATTTAACTTACTGATTGGACTAACACCATTCCGGCACATCATCGGCCCGCATGAAACCATGACATCTATGCATAGTCACTGCTCCATGTATGGTTTACACTAAAGCTATATACACTAGGGTTATCGGAGGTGGGACAATGAACTCGCACGAAGAGCAGAAGGAAGCCACGGGGCTTGAATTTAAATACATGGTCAGCGGAGATTCGATCTCCAAGGGTGTTGTCTATGATGAAGCAAGAAGCAGGTATGTCATTCTGGAGGATAACTACGTGTCCCTGCTGCAGGGCAAGCTTAAGGGAGCTATGCGTAATACCGCCAGATTCGGCAATACGCTGATGAAGGGCTTCGGCAATCTGAAACGCGATGTGCTGAAAGACAAACCGGATGTGGTACTGATTGAATACGGAGGCAATGACTGCGACTATCACTGGGAAGAAATTGCAAGCAATCCCGAGGCAGAGCATAATCCCAAAACTGATTTTCCGGCCTTTGAACGGATGCTGCTGGATATGATTGATTACCTGAAGAATCAGGGGATTACGCCTATTCTGATGAGTCTGCCCCCGCTGAATGCGGACAACTATTTCAAATGGGTCAGCGGCAATAATCCGGACACCGAGCTGAACATTCTGAAATTCCTCGGCAGCGTCACCAAGATTTACTGGTGGCAGGAGCGGTACAACTCCGCAATTATCAAGGTCGCCGAGAGCACCAAGACCAAGATCATTGATGTCCGGGGCGCATTCCTGCAGCAGCCGGATTACACCAAGTTTATCTGCCGGGACGGGATTCACCCTAACCGGGAGGGCCACCGGATTATCTATGACAAAGTCATGGATTTCATCCGCACAAGCGAACCCCATCTTCTGATGGACAATTCGGCGTTGCCGGGACACTGATTACCGGACATGCGGAATATAGGTTAAGCAAACAACTGAAATTTCAGGGCAGCCCCTGCGGGCTACATACATAGGTGTGTCCCAATCCGCCATAGCCACGTAATGGCGGATTGGGACACACCTTTTCATCTTCACAGGCTATGAACGCCTCCGGTACACTCCCGGTGCAACGCCGTACCGCTCCCGGAATACCCGGTGGAAGTAGGTATAGCTGCCGAAGCCGGTCTCCTCAGCAATACGCTCCAGTGTATAGTTGCTGTTGTCCATCAGCCGAAGCGCCATCGCCAGACGGACCTGCACCGCATACTGCATCACCGAATACCCGAATTGTTCCTTGAACAGGTGAACCGCCCGGGTGACGCTGATTCCTGCGTGGCGGGCCACATCCTCCAGCCGGATGGAGGATGTCGCATGCTCTTCCACATAATTCTTGATCTTCAGTCCCTGCAGGAGTGAAGAGGAGGAGGAGGCCGGCGCTTCGGCGATAGCCCGGTCCAGCAGCAGGCACAGGGCCTTGAACAGCGCCTCAAGAATCTCCGGGCTGCCTCCGTCGATCCGCCGCTTTTCCAGAATTAATTGCTGCCAGATGCTATGCAGCTTGCTGTCTTCGGCAATCCTGGACTTCTTAGCCCTCACCTGCTTGTTCCACCACTCATCCACCCATTCACCTGTACACATGACATAGTAGTCTGCGCTGAAGCCCAGCGGACTTTCTTTCTCGCCAATCCGCAGATCGTAGAGCTCGCCGGGACGGAACAGCAGCAGATCACCCGGCATCACCGTGACCATCACCCCGTCAATCAGCGCTTCACATTCCCCTTCTGCCTGGAGCCTGATGATATAGGTATCCAGCCCTTCCCGGAACAAATGCCAGAACGGCTGGATATGCCGGGAAAATGAGCTGAGATGAATGTCTACCCCGGTTGTACCCATCCTGGATCACCCTTCCTTGCTCTTGCCTCATGACCAGATCGTTGAGGTTCTTAACCATATTGTTTCTTCAAAGTGCAGCGGAATACCTTCTATAATGAGACTATTCCTACAAACTTTCAGGAGGTAACATAAGTCCTATGAGCAGCCCTACAGTCCGCGTAATCCAGACAGCCAAAGAAACCGGTGACCGGTTAACAGAATTACAGCCTCTGTCCTTCCGGCCCGATTCCGAAGAGAAGGAAATGGAATTGATTAACATTTATGAGGATTTGGAATATCAGGAAATTGAAGGCTTCGGCGGTGCGCTGACGGAAGCCTCTGCAGTCACGCTGGCCAAGCTTAGTCCGGAGAAGCAGCAGGAAATAATCGATGCCTACTTCCATCCGGAGCACGGAATCGGCTACACCCTGTGCAGATCACATATCCAGAGCTGTGACTTCTCAACAGGCAACTATGCTTATGTAGATGGCGTTGACCCGGAGCTGGCTACTTTCAATATCTCCAGAGATCAGGAGTCGATACTTCCGTTAATCAAACGCGCGGCTGACGCTGTGGGCGGGAGCTTCCGGCTGTTCTCCTCCCCATGGAGCCCTCCGGCCTTCATGAAGACGAACGGCGAGATGAATAACGGCGGCAAGCTGAAGCCGGAATACCGGGAAGCCTGGGCTAATCTGTTCGTGAAATACATTCAGGCTTACGCTGAAGCCGGCATCGATATCTGGGCGGTCAGTGTGCAGAATGAAGCCAAAGCCAAGCAGATCTGGGATTCCTGCATTTATACCGCTGAAGAAGAGAAGGATTTCGTACGCGATTATCTCGGTCCTGCCCTGGAAGCAGCCGGCTTAGGCCATGTCAAAATCATGATCTGGGATCATAATAAAGAACGGGTCTATGACCGGGCGAAGACCGCTTTTACAGATCAGGAAGCAGCAAAGTATATCTGGGGCATCTGCTTCCACTAGTATTCCGGTGATCATTTCGAAGCCTTGAGCGCTGTACATGAGCGTTTTCCTGACAAAAAGCTGTTCTTCAGCGAAGGCTGCCAGGAGGGCGGCGTACACCTCGGCTCCTGGAACACCGGTGAACGTTACGGCCATGATATCATCGGCAACCTGAACAACTGGATGTCCAGCTGGACGGACTGGAATATCGTCCTTGATGAGCAGGGCGGCCCGAATCATGTAGGCAACTTTTGCGATGCACCGATTATCGGCGATACCCTGAAGGATGAAGTAATCTATGAGAGCTCGTTCTATTACATCGGGCATTTCAGCAAGTATATCCGTCCGGGCGCCGTCCGTGTAGGCACCTCCAGATATACCGACAAATTCGAAACTACGGCGTTCCGCAATACAGACGGCACTTATGCCGTAGTCGTACTTAACCGCACGGACAGCGGGCTTCCATACACCCTGCATTTCCGGGATCAGCTGGCGGAGGGTTCAATTCCGGCCCATGCGATTCAAACCCTGCTGTTCCAATAAAAAACACATAAAGGCGCTCCCAAGCTACGGCTTGAGGAGCGCCTTTATTCATTTGGCCGGTCTGCATTTATTCGCCGCTTCTGTACCGCTGTCAAGTAACCCTGCTATTCCTTCTTCTCCCCGGCGGTCTCCTGCGGCTGAAGCGAAACATATTTGTCCCCCAGGAGCTTCTGGAAGTAGGTCCGGTTATACAGCATACTGGGATGACTGGGAAGGTGACGCAGTGCCGTTTCATTGAACATATTAGCCCGTTCATGCTGGCCCAGCCGGTCGTAGCAGAGCGCAAGCTGCAGATTCGGAATCCAGGTGGCGAAGGCTTCATTCTTCACGCCCATAGACTCTGTCTGCCGCGGCAGCATAACAGCGAGCTCATACCAGTAGATAGCCGGGTGAAGCTTGCCCTGCTCCACATGCCAGGCACCGAGCCGGCAGCAGAACTCGGCACGCGGAGAATCGTACTGGAGCGTCCGGGTAATCGCAGTGAACGCCGCTTCCTTGTCACCCAGCCGCTCCCGGCATTCGGCCAGCCGCAGGCAGGCCTGAATATTATCTTCAATCCAGCCTTGGCCTCCGTTCAGAAACTGCTCGTAATATTGGCTGGCCTCCTCATGGATTCCATGATCGCGCAGCTCATTGGCATAATAATATTGATCGCGCGGAGAGAAGACTTCCCCCTCAGCCACCCGCTTGCGATAGATCCGCAAGTTGCGGTCCGTATACGCTTTGTCTTTCTCATGGGTAATACAGACGTCACTGCTGTAAGAAGGGCCGTATACCTCGAGGTATTCATGCACCGGGCCGATCCATTTGAACCCGCAGGACCGGCGGACCAGCCGGTTGCGCCGCAGGGACGTAACGACCTTCCCCTCCCCGTCAAAAGCAAGATTATACTGCATGTTCACACTGTCCACATTCTCCGGCAGGGCGTGCTTCAGCTCCCTGAGCCGCGCATGATCCTCATCCTTCAGATAATCATCCGCATCCAGCCAGAAGATGTATTCCTTGGTCGCCTTACTGAAGGCGAAATTGCGGGCAGCAGAGAAATCTTCGATCCAGGTAAAATCATATATCACCGCTCCGAAGGTTTCCGCAATCTCCTTGGTTCTGTCCGTCGAGCCTGTATCCACAATGATAATCTCATCCGCAATCGCTCCAATGGAAGTAAGGCAGCGGGGCAGGCTCTTCTCTTCATTGCGGACAATCATGCATAAGCTGATTTCTATCATGGCAGCCTCCTAATCGTTATCCTCTTATATAAATATGCAGCCCCCTCCAATTGGAACTCCCGTTCCTACCCAATCTGCCGCCCTTAATGCCCCCCTATATAATTTTATTCAGCACAAAAGAAACTTTCCGGAGGATGCAGAGGTCAATACAGTAGAGAGAAAAGGGAGGGACCGTATGTACGGTGCAACGAAGGATTCCAATACTATGAACGCCGCCGCGTTAAAGACACTTATGGAAGACTATGGCGAGGATGTATGGAACTATGCCTACTACCTGGCCCGCAGCAGAAGCGCTGCTGATGATATCTCCCAGGAGACCTTCATCCGGGCTTATAAATACAGGGATACTTTTCGCGGTGAAGCTTCAGTCAGAACCTGGCTACTGCGGATTACCCGCAACCGCTGGCTGTCCTACCGCAGCAGCAGCTTCATCCGGCGGGTAACCTTACAAGCTCACGCTGGCAGATCCGGCTCAAGCCCATCCGCTGAAGAGGTGTTTTTGCAGCAATCCTTGAGCAGTGAGGTGTGGAAGGTAGTCCTGCAGCTGCCTCGTAACGCCAGGGAGGTTCTTATGCTCTATGCCCACTACGGACTCAGCATGGAGGAATTGGCCGGAATGCTGGGGATATCCTTATCTGCAGCCAAATCCAGACTGCACCGCGCAAGGCAGCAAGCCAATGAATACTGGGAAAAGGAAAAGGAGTTGAACAGATCATGAGCAAATTACCGGAGGAATGGGAACAGCAGTTGAAGGAGAAGCCTTTTGAGGGCATGAATTTCACTCCGCAAATGCAGAAGAAGGTAGAGCAGCGTCTGGGAGGGTATCAGCCCAAGCGCAAGCGTTATAAGATTCTTGCTTACGCAGCGGTACTGCTGCCGGTCATGGCCATGCTGCTATGGTTCGGTTACAGCGGCCTGGAACCCGGCAAGCTTGCCGGCCGGATAACTCCCCTGGTATCGGAAGCTCCCCCGCCCCGGGAAACCGGAGCTGCGGATTTCTCCCCCGCTCCCACCGGCAATAGCCAAAGCGTTCCAAGCAATGATTATGCGGTTGGCATCCGCAGCATTTATAATGCTGAAGTCCCTTTCCCTTCTGTTGAAGACAAAAGGGCTGAAGTATCGATCCCGCTGACTGCCATCCTTTCAGTTCCCGTTCTGGACGACGGTAACAGTCCTGCACATGTCACTCCGCCCCCGTTGCCCGGAATGACCTTCCCGCTGCCGGCCGGCATGGAAGACAAGCTGCAGGCGGCCCTCATCTTCCAGGGCGATACCGGCAGTGCTTATATCCTGCTGGCCCCTGCCGGCTGGAAAGCTTCGGCCGTTACCGGAGCCAACGGCTCCCTTGGGGCAACGTTTGAGGACCCGGAAAATCCGGGGCAAACTTTGCAATATACCGATAATGCCTGGGGCTGTCAGGGCTGTGCAGTCGGCAGCATCGGGACCTATTTCCCCGGCAAGACAGAATGGGCGGATGAATACGGATTGACCATTATTCCTCCTGCGTTCACCGAACAGTATATGGCGGGAACCGGAGGAGCGGATGCACGCACTGTGCGGTATTCTCTGCCTGCGGAAGCCAGGGGGTATGAAACAGCCGGAACGGCCTACTATGATGAAGGCGAATGGGGGTATCTGTTCCGCAAGCTGGAGATGACCACCTCTTCAGCCTTTGACGGGCAGGATGTGATTGACAGCATCCAGGGATTTTTTGCAGCCAATCATGGCCCGCTCCTCCTTCCTGCAGTGCAGAATCCGGAATCTGCCGCAGGCATTGCAGAGTATACCACGCAGTCTCTCTACCTGGCTCTGGAACAGCGGGGCATGCAGCTCAGTCTCGTCCCGGATACCACTGAGCTCATGTTCAAGAAGCAGCTGGCCGGTGTCTGGCCTGAAGAGCTGCTGATCGATAAGACCGATACACCGGCCCGGCCGGACCGGTTGTCCGTCTATACCTACGCTGACAGCCTGGAATGTGCCGAAGGTCTGGCTGCGTTGAAGCTGGAGATTAACCGTACGACAAATGATGGAGGAGCTCGCATATACCCTCATGTCTTCAGGGGAGGGAAATTCCTTGTGGTGTATTGGATGGGCGGAGACAGTGCTGAGCCCTACGTTTATGACAAGGCCATCAAGCTGGCGCTGCGCAGCCTCGAAGGCAGCTCCGCCTCTGAAGCGGACTGAGATTCCGTTTATTTGCTCCCGCACCACTTATCCCGGCTGCACACATAGGTTATTCTCAATTCTTATCTTTGAAAATAGTACTGTCATGCGGACAGCTAGAGTGTTTTTTGTTATAATGTCGTAGAGCAAGTGGAAACGGCGTTGCCGTCCTTTTAAAGGACGGTACCGTTTCAGCGAGAAATAGAAGGATAAGTTATCGTGTGAAACATATAAACGCTTATATTTTTAAAAAGTTGCACCCAAAACAGGCTCCATACCATTCATATACAAAAAGGGGACGTTACCTTTGTCAAAAATCATCAAAACCTTAACTATTGCCGGCAGTGACTCCAGCGGAGGCGCAGGCATTCAGGCTGACCTCAAAACCTTTGAGGAATACGGCACCTATGGCTTCAGCGCACTGACTACAATCGTTACCATGGACCCCGACCGGGGCTGGCACCATAATGTATATCCGATCGATGCCGCAATCGTTGCAGAGCAGCTCAAAACGATCTTCGCCGGCGGTCCCGTAGACGCGATGAAGACCGGTATGCTGGGCAGCGTGGAGATTGTGCAAGTTACCGAGCAGGCAATCAAGAACAATCTGCAGACCAATGTAGTTATCGACCCGGTGATGGTCTGCAAAGGCGAAGATGAAGTGCTGAATCCGGAGAGCGCCAATGCGATCCGCGATCTGCTGCTGCCTCTGGCTACTGTAGCGACACCGAACCTGTTCGAAGCAGGTGTCCTCTCCGGACTGGGCAGGCTGACTACTCTTGAAGAGATGAAAGAAGCGGCCCGCCTGATCCATCAGCTCGGCACCAAGAATGTTGTCGTCAAAGGCGGCAAGGCACTGGGCGGAGATAAGGCGATCGATATCTTCTTCGACGGCAGCGAATATGTCGTTCTGGAGACGGCCAAGATCGAACCCGCCCACAATCACGGAGCCGGCTGCACCTTCGCTGCCGCTATTACCGGCGGCCTGGCTAACGGTTTGTCGGTGAAAGAAGCCGTAGTGAAAGCGAAGGACTTCGTGTCCGCAGCCATCCGCAACGGTTATGCCTTCAACCAGTATGTCGGCCCAGTATTCCACGGCGGCTACCGTCTGGAGAACTAGGAACAGCCAGTCTGCCGGATAACGGCGCAGCAGCAAAAAACCTCTCTTCGGGAATGGGTGTGAACATCCATTGGAAGAGAGGTTTTTTGTTATTTTCAGAGATGCTGATCTCTGTATTCTATTTACTTCGCGGCTTGTTCCTCCGCAATATGCTTCACAAACTCAATCGTCTTATCCTTATTGTCTTCGCCAAGCACACCAATAATGATCGATTTCACATTGTAGTCAATGGGCAGCGCAGAGATAAACGGAGAATCCATAATATTCACACCATACAGCTCTCGCTTGCCGGTATCTTCATTCGTTCCCCATCTCATACGTGTATCGTCAGCAGCCAGCTTGCCGTCCGCCGTAATGGGTTCGAGATTCTGGAATCCGGCCTGTCCGCCGATCCACTCGATGGTCGCATCATCCATAATGACGATATCCGGCCGGTTGGCCGCCAGCTCGACCACAGCCTTCTGCATATGGTTCATATCCAGCGTATCAGCACCTTCTCCGGTCTTGGGCAGATACACAATGGTCGCCTCTACCCGTTTCCACTGCGGATAAGCGTCAATGACCGCTTGCTCCAATGCCGCTGTATCCCCGCTGCTGTCCTTGGCCCCGAAATTACCCACGAACATAATGGTCGCATCCACCGGCGGCAGCGAAGCAAGATACTGTCTGTGCTGATAGTTATCGTACAGTGCCTTCCCGCCAAAAATGAGCACAAGCACTGCGACGATGGACAGGATAACATGCGTTTTGTAGAGCCGCATAAAGCGTTCCCATTTGCTTGCAGTCCCGGAGAACCGCCCGTATTTGGCTAGACGCTGGTCTTCAGCTTCCTGAATCTCCTGCTCGTCCCAAGTATCCAGAATAAGCTTGTACGCCTGGAAATCCGCTTCATAGTCCGCTATTTCTTCATCCGTAGAAAGGGTCCGTCTGCGCTTCAGGAGCAAATCGAACCGTTTGTTCAATTCCTCTCTGGTTACGGTTTCAGTTAATCCTAGCCGCGCGTACGCTTGCTTCAAGTTATCGTTCACATTCAGTTCTCCTTTGATATGTATGATGCCATAATTCTATTTTAACAGACTTCGCCCTGTATTCTCCACTCTGGCTATAGATGCTCAGAACAGGCCCGGCGTCTCCATCAGCAGGAACTCCGTTTCGCTGTCTCCATACCGGTTGATGAAGCTCTGCCCGGGCAGGAAGCCCGCCTTCTTATACAAGGCAATAGCCCGGAGATTAAAGGCCGCAACCGACAACCGGAACCGCTTCGCGTTATAGGTCCCCTGTGCAAACTTCATACCCGCCTGCAGAAAAACAAGCCCTTTTCCAGCGCCGGTCAGGTCCGGCCTTAATCCCAGTCCGATATCAAGCGCTGTACCATCCAGATAATATCCCAGCTCTACCCCTCTTCCCACCTGGGCATTCCTCCCGTAACAGAAGAATCCGGCCAATTCCCCTTCCGCAGTGCGTACGCCGAAGTAGGAGCCGTCCATCAGCTCTTCGATATCCTCCGTTCCAGCAGAATCATCCAGCATATTGTACAGAGAATATGGCGGTTCGTATTTCCAGTTCAGAATCTCTCTGGCTGCCGGCTCATCCATTAACCGGATCTGATAACCGCTGTATGGTTCGCTGATCATAGTTTAACACCTCCTGTTTCCTGTTTCCTGAATTCTGTGGGCGCAAGCCCGGCATGCTTCTTGAATTGCCTGGAGAAATAGAACAGATCGCCGAAGCCGAGCTGGTCGGCAATCTCGCTGACCGAACCGGAGGTGGCTGCCAGCAGGTCTTTCGCTTTTTCAATCTTTTGCCGGGTGATGTATTGGATGGGGGGCACGCCGATCTGCTGCTTGAACAGGCGTATGAAATAGTTAGGGTGCATATGCGCAATTTCGGCAAGGTCATGAATGGTAATATTGTGTTCGATATTCGCGGCGATGTAATCCAGAACGGCTGTCAGCTTCCGGGCGGAGCCCAGATTCTTATAAGAGATTTCATCCAGCCTGAGGTTCATGATGTAATAGGAGATCAGCTCCAGCAGCTTGCTCTTGGCCAGCAGCGGGGCATATACAGCGTCCGATTGGGCACCCCCGGTAATCCCTTTGAACGCCGCCTCGACAGCAGCAGGATTCTCCGGAATGCATACATGGCTCATCTCCAGGATACGGAACAGATTAATCTCTCCGACCTTGGCGCTGAAATGACACCAGTATTTGAGAAAAGGGCGTTCGCTGATGCATGAGTAGGACTGCTTCACACCCTCAGGCATCAGGATCAGCTCCCCCGGCTGCGGATAATATTCCTTATCCCCGATCTTCAGCCAACCTTCACCGCCGCAGATGTAATAGAACTTGCTGTAGTCCGGAGTATAGTCCAGATCCCTCCACTGTGTGGTGCACTGGTTATAGTCCGCCATGAGCAGGTCGACCTTCAGATTGGATAAGTAGCTGGTGAGCAATGCGTGATGATCCATCGTTCAGACCGCCTTAAAGGTTATTTTTGTACATCAGAAAGTTAATCCCGTACATTCTTAATCCCCCTGCGGCCCGGTACAATGAAAGCGTTATATTAATCGCGGGAGGATGAGAAACTGACTATGAACCTGACTGATTATTTGCACCTTATCGACGAGACCATTAAGAACGGCCCCTATAAGGATGATTGGGATTCGCTAAGTATGTATGAGGTGCCGCAGTGGTACCGCCAGGCCAAATTCGGCATTTTCATTCACTGGGGGCTGTATTCTGTTCCGGCCTTCAGTAATGAGTGGTATTCCCGCAATATGTATATCCAAGGCACGAAGGAATATGAGCATCATCTGGCTGTCTACGGGAACCACAAGGATTTCGGTTATAAGGATTTTATTCCCTTGTTCACGGCGCAGCAGTTCAACCCGGACGAGTGGGCTGCCTTATTCCAAGCCTCCGGCGCCAAGTATGTCATTCCCGTTGCAGAGCATCATGACGGCTTCCAGATGTATAAAAGCGCTGTCTCCCATTATAACACGTACGAGATGGGGCCCGGGCGGGATATTCTCGGCGAGCTGAAGGCCGCCTTCGGGAAGCATGATCTGGAGCTGGGCGTCTCCTCCCACCGCGCGGAGCATTGGTTCTTCATGTCCCACGGCAAAGAGTTCGAGTCCGATATCCATGAGCCGCTGGAACGCGGCGATTTCTACTGGCCGTCCATGCCGGAACCCGATCATCACGATCTCTACGGCTCTCCCCCGTCTGAAGAGTATCTGGAAGACTGGCTGATCCGCTGCTGCGAGCTGGTCGACCAGTATCAGCCTAAGGTCTTCTATTTCGACTGGTGGATTGAGAATGCTGTATTCAAGCCGTATCTGAAAAAATTCGCCGCCTATTACTACAACCGGGCTGTTCAGCGCGGAACTACGGCTGCCATTAATTATAAACATGATGCCTTCATGTTTGGCACGGCCATTCCCGATGTAGAGCGGGGGCAATTCGCTGAGCTGAAGCCGTTCTTCTGGCAGACGGATACAGCAGCCGCACGAAACTCCTGGTGTTATACGGAGAATAATGACTTCAAATCCGCCGGAGAAATCATCCGCGATCTGGTGGATATCGTCAGCAAAAACGGCAATCTCCTGCTGAATGTGGGTCCGCGGGCTGACGGCAGCTTTGCTGATGAAGATAAGGAGATACTGGCTGCTATAGGCGGCTGGCTGGGCACAAATGGTGAAGCCATCTATGAGAGCTCCTTCTGGCGCACGTTCGGTGAAGGGCCGACATGCATTGAAGAGGGACAATTCACCGACGGTTGCGCCAAGGTGTTCACCCCTGAGGACATCCGCTTCACCGTGAAGGGAAGCTGCCTGTATGCAACCGTCCTGGTGTTCCCTGCGGATGGCGTGGTCCGCATTACATCGCTTAGGGAGAAATCCCCCTATTTCGAGGGAATTATCCAGAAAATGTCCGTGCTCGGTTTCGATGAGCAGCCTGCCTGGGAGCGGGATGCAGAAGCATTAACGATCCGCACCACAGCGGTGGCCAGCGCCCTGCCGGTTGTGTTCAAGCTTGAACTTGCGTGATCTTTGCCTACTACTCTTCACAACGGAAGGAATAACCAGCATGAGCGGATGGACTGAAGCCATGAAGCAGATTATTGAAGAAGAATTGAAGTGGGATATCGCGGATACAACCATTGAATACCAGCAGGATGGCTTAACCAACACGAATTATATAATCTCCAGCGGTAACCGCAAGCTGGCGCTGCGCATTAGCGGCGGGAATGCGGACAGGCTTGGCATTAAGCGGGAAGCAGAGCTTGCCGCTATGCAGGCGGCGGCAGACTTAGGGATAGGTGCAGAGGTAGTGTATTTCTCCACGGAGACGGGTCATATGGTCACAGAGTTTATTGATGGCGTGAAATGGAACGACGCAGATGCCGGCACCGATGTGAATATGAAGCGGATCGCCGATACTTTGAGGAAAGTGCATGCCCTGCCGCCGGTTCCTTATGCATTCTCTCCTTATCAGGATATTAAGGACCGGATACAATTCGCCGCCCGGCATCAGCTCGGGCTTCCTGGAGATCTGAACGAGTTCCTGGAGAAGCTTGCGGCCATTCAGCAGGACAGGGCGTCAAACGGACAACAGCAGCTGGGGCTGTGCCATAATGATCCTTTTACAAACAACTTCCTGGATGACGGAACGGTGCGGCTGATTGACTGGGAATATGCCGGAATGGGCGATATCATGTTTGATCTGGCATGTGTATGCTCGGCTTATTCCCTGCCACAGAAGGAAACCTTCCTTGCCTGCTACTTCGGTCATTATGATGCGGATACCCTGCATAGCCTTGAACAGATGTCTTATGTAGTCACCTTCTGGAATGCGATGTGGGCAGTGCTGCAGACGTTTGACCCTAAGCCGGTTGTACCCGCAGAGTCCGCTGAACCGGCTGCAAATTACCGCCAAATCGCGAATTGGATGTTCGCCCGGCTGAGGGAGAGTCTATGATACAGATTCGAATTCGAATCCGAATCCGGAGCCTGGCGGCCCCTAATCCAGACCATGCAGGCGCCTCCACTCTTCGGGCTGCATACCGGTCATCCGTTTGAACACAGCACAGAAGTAGCTGACATTCTCGAACCCTGCCCGCTGGGCGATTTCATAGACTCTCTGCCCTCTGCTGCTGAACATGAGCTGTTTGCTCCGGTTCACCCGCTGTTTGTTAATGTAGGCGACCGGCCGCTCGCGGACGGTGCGCTGGAACAGCCGGCACAGATACTGCGGCGATACTTCAGCCACCTCGGCCAGTTCCTTCAGCAGCAGCGGACGGTGCAGGTGGAGCTCTATATATTGCAGCACCGGCTTCATCCGCTCCAGCTCATTATCCTCATTCGAGGCGGGAAGCAGGCTGCGTTTCAGATCCAGAAGCAGCGAGTACAATAACTTCGAACGTTCCAGATTATCCTGAAGCTCATTGCCGTATGAAAGGGTAAGCATCTCCTCCAGCGGTTTCAGGATGGGCTGCTCTCTTAAGCTCCCCATTCCTGACTCGCGTATACCGGCATAGAGCAGCATCTGGGCCGCTTCCCTCCCGTTAAAGGATATCCAGGCCAGCTCCCATTCCCGGCTCAGCGGCGCATACGAATGGGGAACATCCGGATAGAGAAACATGATATCACCGGGACCTGCAGTATAACGTTTATCCCCGATAGTCAATTCGCCTTTTCCGCCAAGTACCTGGTGCAGCTGGTAATCCGGAAAGCCCGTAGGCCGGAGAGTCTCTTCCTGATGCTCCCAATACCCGATGGTTGTGGCATAGAGCGGCAGCGGAAGCGTTTCTTCCATTTCGCTGAAGATCATTGTACTTCTCACAGGCGTCCCCCTTTCTGTAAAAGCCCAGCGGGTTCTAACCGCCGGTATTCCTGTCCCGCCTCTCCATCATAACGGCCCGCAGTTTCAAATTCCAGTCTATTCTTGTTTCATATTTTGATATATTTGATGAATATCATTATATATACCCCAGACATACTCCATTCTATAATATGAATATAACAATATAAGGAGATGTTAACTTGCGCCATAAGCTCTCATACCAGCAGCCTGCAAACGGATATCCGGAATGGAATAATAATCCTGAGCTATTTCAATTGAACCGGATAGACGCGCATGCCTCCATGATGTCTTTCCCGGCAGTGGCTGAAGCCCTGCAGGGAACTAAAGAAGCCTCCTCCCGTTATCAATCCTTGAACGGAACCTGGAAATTCGCATTCGCCGAAACTGCGGAAGCACGGATCAAGGATTTCTATACTGCCGGTTATGACTCCGGAGACTGGGCGGATATTACCGTACCCTCCCACTGGCAGTTCCAGGGATATGATTATCCGCAATATACCAATGTCCGTTATCCATGGGCCGTGTCCGAGCCGGAGCTGAAGCCGCCTTTTGCCCCGACCGTGTACAATCCGGTAGGCTCTTATATCCGCACCTTCACCGTACCCGAGACTTGGGATGGGCAGCCGGTGTACCTCAGCTTCCAGGGGGTTGAATCCGCTTTCTATGTCTGGGTGAACGGCGAGCTGGCCGGATACTGTGAGGATACCTTCACGCCATCCGAGTTCGATATTACCGCTTATCTGGTACCCGGTGTCAACAAGCTGGCTGTAGAAGTCTACCGATGGTGCGATGCCAGCTGGCTGGAGGATCAGGACTTCTGGCGGCTGAGCGGAATATTCCGCGACGTTTATCTGTATACTGCACCGCCTGTGCGGGTTGCCGATTTCTTCGTCCGGACAGAGCTGGACGAGAAGTATACCGATGCGCAGCTGAACGTAAACCTGACGGTCGAGAATTATTTTGATAAGGTGATTGAGTCTCATTCAGTACAGGTGCAGCTCTATGACGGTAAGGAACAGCCCATATGGGCTAAACCTGTCTCCGCCTCTGTCGCTTTCGGTCAGGACGGAGTTCAGCAGCTAGAGCTGTCCGCAGCAGTGACGAACCCGAAGAAGTGGAGCGCCGAGAAGCCTTATCTGTACACACTGGTTATTGCTGTATCGGATGATCAGGGACAAGTGCTGGAAGCGGTCAGCTGCAAGGTAGGCTTCCGTACCTTCGAGATCCAGGATGGTCTGATGAAGATCAACGGCAAACGGATTGTGCTCAAGGGCACCAACCGTCATGAATTCTCCTGCGACACCGGCCGTGCACTCTCCAGAGAAGACATGATCACCGACATCAAGCTCATGAAATCGCATAATATCAATGCTGTGCGGACTTCCCATTATCCGAATCAGTCCGTATGGTATGAGCTGTGTGACGAATACGGTCTCTATGTCATCGACGAGACGAATCTGGAGACCCATGGCTCCTGGCAATACGGGCAGCAGGAACTGCATGAGTTCAATGTCCCTGCCAGCCGGCCGGAATGGCGCGCCAATGTCATTGACCGCTGCAACTCCATGATGCAAAGAGACAAGAATCATCCGTCGGTCATCATCTGGTCACTCGGCAACGAGTCCTTCGGCGGCGACAACTTCCTGGCCATGCACGACTATCTGCGGGAAGCCGATCCGACCCGTCTGGTGCATTACGAAGGGATTTTCCATTACAGAGCATCGGAAGCCGCAAGTGATATCGAATCCACCATGTACATCAAACCGGATGATGTTGAGAGATATGCGCTGAACCATCCCAAGAAGCCATACATTCTCTGTGAATACAGCCATGCTATGGGCAACTCCTGCGGCGGTTTGCATCTGTACACCGAGCTGTTTGACAAGTATGACATCATTCAGGGCGCTTTTATCTGGGACTGGGTAGATCAGGCGATCCGCACTACTACAGCTGACGGCACAAGCTATCTGGCCTACGGCGGCGATTTCGGGGAAAATCCGCATGACGGCAACTTCAGCGGCAACGGCCTGCTGTTTGCTGACCGTACGGTTACTCCCAAGCTGCTGGAGGTCAAAAAATGCTATCAGAGCATTGTCCTCACCGCGCTGGACCTGAACACCGGACGTCTGCAGGTTCGCAATAACTTCCTGTTTACGGATCTGGAAGACTATCAGCTGCAATGGAAGCTGGCGCTGGATGGAGAAGCCGTCCAGGAGGGAACGCTGCCTCTGTCCGCAGCACCCGGTGAAACCGCTGAAATTGCCGTTCCGTACGATCACAGCCTGCTTGAAACCGGCAAAGAAGCTGTACTTACGGTCTCGTTCGTCCTGCAGGCCGAAACAGCCTGGGCAGGTGCAGGCCACGAAGTCGCCTGGGAACAGTTCATTCTGTCCCCATATATTCCGGCCGCCACTCCTGTTATTCCAGGGAGTAAGCTGCAGGTCAATGAGCAAGACGGGCTGGTGACATTTGCAGGCAGCAGCTTCGGAATATCGTTCGACACGGCATCCGGCGCCCTGGTTTCTTACCAGTCTTCCGGCAAAGAGCATCTGCTTGCACCGGCAAGACCTAACTTCTGGAGAGCGGTAACCGACAATGACCTCGGCAACAAGCATCCCGAGCGATGCGCAGTCTGGAAGGAAGTCTCTTACAGCCGTCAGCTCACCGGGTTCAGCTGCCGTGTAGAGGGCAGTCTCGGTTTCGTGACTGCTGAGTATCTGCTGGATACCCAGCCGAAATCCCTGCTGCGTGTTCAATTCGAGATCCGCACAGACGGCTCGGTAGAGATTGTTCAGGAGCTTCAGCCGGGCAGCAGCAAGCTGCCGGAGATTCCGGAATTCGGCATGGCCTTCGAGCTGGACAGCAGCCTCGACACCATCTCCTGGTACGGCCGCGGCCCGCATGAGAACTACTGGGACCGGCAGTCCGGAGCTCCGCTGGGACGTTACAGCGGCTCGGTCAGCGGGCAATACACACCGTATCTCCGTCCGCAGGAATGCGGCAACAAGACGGATGTAAGATATGCCTCTGTCACTGCAGGCAGTGATGGACACGGCTTGCATGTAGAAGGCGCGTTGCCTATCGAAGTCAACGCCCTGCCTTGGAGTGCAGCTGAGCTGGAAGCCAGCGATCATGGCTACAAGCTACCTGTATCCAACAAAACGGTGCTGCGCGTGAACTACAAGCAGATGGGCGTCGGCGGTGACGACAGCTGGGGCGCCCCGACCCATGAGCAGTTCACCCTGCCTGCTAACCGTCCGTATTCCTTCCGTTTCACGCTTTCACTCGTGTAAATTTCCGCACAAGTAGAATAGAAGGATAAGTTAGCATGTGAAACATATAAATTATATTTTCAATAAAGAGGTGTCCCGGCAGCCGGTTCTGCGGCTTGGGACACCTCTTTTCGCTTGCTCATCATCTGCCCATCAACTGCTGAACTAAGCCTCACCGCACGAAATTGAGCTTCAATCCTCCTCATGCGCCCTGGCGAATAAAATTCTCTGCCGGATGCTTGTGAGGTAATAACCATTTTTTAAAAATCATGCCCAAAATACAACATTTCCCTTATAATTCCGGGCATAATCCACTTTTGTTGTATGAAATACAACATTTTTCTCTTCTCCAAGCGGATTAGCAGCACAATTGTTGTATTTCATACAACAATCTATCCCCACACCCAGGTTTCTGCGAAACCAAGTTGCAATACGTACAACATTTAAGCTTTTACAGTGTAAATTTAAGCACCTGTTTTCTGCATCCCCTGGTCTATGAACAAAAACTAACCAGGCAGTAAATGGCTGCGTCCCCCTTCGGTTTCTCAGCAAATATTTATCTTGAATAATCCCGTCACTCCGGTGAAAATAAAGTCATATAGCAGCATTACAGAGATTAAACTAGTGTTAACCCTGAATACATTCATCATTTATATTTCCAGGTGAGGAGATATTATATGTCCGACACAGCCGCAACCATCCGGGATGAAATCTTAGGCTCCATTTCAAAGATTTTCGGGGTACACGTTACTAAGGCTACGCAGATTGATCAGGGTTTCCTGAATCTGAAATGGAAGCTTGAAAGTGATCACGGACGTTTATTCGTGAAGCAATACAGCAAGATACGTTACCCGGAGCACCTCACCCACGGACTTGAGGTTTCTTTGACTCATCAGGATCAGCTGCAGCTGCAGGGCATCCCGGTTCCGAAGTTATTTTCACATCAGGGGAAATATGTCTTACGAACGCCTTCGCAGGAACGGTATGTGCTGATGAACCTGTGTGACGGAAGCAGTGTTGAGCCGGGCTCGGCAAGTGAGCCCCAAATGTATGCGCTGGGGAGCGTAGTGGGCCGGATGCATAAGCTGCTGAACACGGACCTGACTCCATTGCCCCTGCACTGGAATATACGGACCCAAGAAGCTATGGTGAAGCACTGGGACAAAAGATACCTTCAGGCGACCACCCTTCATAATGGCGAAACGGTTGCAGCGCTTGAGATTCAGCGGAGAATTATTGATGGAATGGATACCGGTATCTTTGCAGACTGCGAACGGGGCTGGGGGCACTGGGATTTGTTCGTCGATAATATTCTGTTCAGCGCCGATGAAGTGGCCGCTATCCTTGACTTCGACAGACTGCATTTCGTGTACCCGGAGTTCGATATATCACGCCCCATCCTGTCCTGCGCCTTGTCAGGCAGCCAGCTCCGGCTGGACCGGGTCCAAGCCTTTGTGACCGGCTACCGCGAGCATATCCCATTACCCGTTAACAAATTGATCCGTTCCATTAAATTAACGTGGTGGAGGGAAGCCGAATGGATTGCGGTTCCCCAAAAGGATGAATTCACACCGCTCATCCGTTTCCGCCACGAAAATAATTGGGTCGCCGCCAACTGGGACCGCCTGGAGGATATTTTCGCCGGAATTTGAGCTGCCTCAGTGCTGATACAGCCGGATGCTTGACACCGTCATCACCGCCGGCAGGCTAGCTTCGTCCACCGCCACATTGTCATACCACCCGCCCACTGCAAGATTAAGCAGCAGATAAAAAGGCTGATCAAAGGGCATCACCCCCGGCTCCAGACTCCGCTCCGCGAAGCACTGCCCGTCGACAAGCCAGCGCATGGAACCGGCTTCCCATTCCAGCGCATACTCCCGGAACTCGTTAATCGTTCCGTTCTCCAGCTCATAGGTGAACTCTTCGACGACTTTATGCGCAAGATCCGGTCCATAATGCAGCGTTCCCGCAATCTGCCGGGGCAGGCGTCCCTTCGCCTCCAGCATATCGATCTCCCCGGAGGCGGGCCAGGGCCCGTAAGCCTGATCCTGCGGAAGCAGCCAGATGGCGGGCCAGATTCCCTGCCCCACCGGCAGCTTGGCCCGCACGACCAGCCTGCCGTAGCAGAAAGAGAACTGGTTCCGGGTATCCAGGCGGGCTGAAGTATACGCGAAGCTGCGTCCATCCTGCTCCACAGTTTCGCGGCGCGCACACAGCTGCAGGCCTTCTTCTCCAATAGACAGATTCCCCGGATTCCCCGTATAAAACTGCTGCTCCCCGTTGCCCCAGCCCGGATACACCGGCTTCCCGTCATTGTCTAATAAATCGTTACCCAGGCGGATATTCCAGCTCTGCAAATCCGCATTTCCGCTTAGGAAATCCTGCTCCCATACAAGCTTGTTCATCCTTCGCACACTCCCTTCAGTTAATCACAGCATACTTAATTTCCAGGCCCGGTGGGTGGAATCCAAAAAATTGGGATAGAGTCAATAATCATGGCCTTTTTTCCTCTGCCCTTTTCTCATACGATGAAAGAGGAAGGGGGGCACAGCACATGTTCCAATACAGAACGGAACAAATGAAAGCGCTTGTCAGACAGTGGCAGCTGCAAAGCATGGTAATACCGGGCATTATCTGGATGTTCATCTTTTGTTATATCCCAATGTTTTGGCTGATCATCGCCTTTATGGACTTCAGCATCGCTAAGCCTATGCTGGAGTCGCCGTTTGTCGGGCTGAAGCATTTTCAGGATTTTATGACGGATGACCGGTTTTGGCGCTCGATCCGCAATACCCTCGGGATGAGTACAATCAAGCTCGTACTAGGTTTTCCAATCCCCATTCTATTCGCCCTGCTGCTTAATGAAATCCGGGGTCTGCGGTTTAAGCGCACGGTGCAGACAATCTCGTACCTGCCCCATTTTATCGCCTGGACGATCTTTGGCGGAATCGCACTCAACTGGCTGGGGGAGGGCGGTGTCATTAACCAGCTGATGATGGCGATCGGGTTCCAGGACCGGGAAATCCTGTTTAACAGCGACCCTAAGTACTTCTGGTGGATTTCCTTTTTCACCGATACGCTCAAGGAAACCGGCTGGAGCGCCATTATCTACATAGCAGCCATAGCGGGCATTGATCCGGGGCTGTATGAAGCGGCCGAGCTGGACGGGGCGAACCGCTGGCAGCGGATGTGGCATATCACGGTACAGAGCATCCGCCCCACGATCGCTATTCTGTTCATCCTTGCGGTCAGCGGAATACTCGGAAGTAATTTCGAGCAAATCTTCATGCTTAAGAACAACATGAATATGAAGATGGCGGAAAGTCTCGACCTCTACATCTACAACATGGGGCTTGTCTCCGGGCGTCACTCCTTCTCCACCGCCGTCCTGTTTGCCCGCTCAATCGTAGCGCTGGGGCTGCTGCTGTTGGCCAATCAGACCTCCAAGAAGCTGACCGGCGACAGTATTTTTTAGAAAAAACGGATTATGAGCGGCGAAGCCGACTCCACCTGGAAAGGAGATAACAGATTCATGGCAAGACGCGGAAGATTCCGGCGGATTGGCGCTTTCGAGGTCGGCAATACCCTGCTGATGCTGGCGGTCTGCTTTCTGACGCTGTACCCGATGTGGTTTGTACTCGTCAACTCGCTGAATTCACCGGCGCAGGCCTCGCTGGGTACCGTCAACTGGTTTCCCAAAGAGCTCTCGCTGGCCAGCTACAGTGTAGCCTTTAATGATAAGACGCTGATGAACGGGTTCTACATCACAACCATGCGTACGGTGATAGGGACTGTGGTGCATGTGCTGTTCACCGCTATCGTAGCTTACGGAATGAGCAAGTCCAATCTGATGGGCCGCAAGCTGTATCTCAAAATCTCTTTGATTACGATGCTGTTCTCAGGCGGGCTGATCCCCTCCTTCATTCTCATGACGAAGCTGGGCCTGTATGATAGTTTCTGGGTATTCATTATCCCTTCCATGTATACTTTTTTTAATATGGTTATATTTATGAGCTTCTTCCGCACCATTCCAGACAGCCTTGAGGAATCAGCCAAGGTGGACGGGGCTTCGGATTATGGCGTCCTGTTCCGGATTGTCCTGCCCAACAGCATGGCTGTCATTGCCACCATTTCCCTCTTCTCTGCAGTCTATCACTGGAACGACTATTATCAGGGAGTCATCTATATCCATTCCCAGGAGCTGCTGCCGCTGCAGACCATGCTGTACAAAATCATTGCCGAGAACTCCATGTCCTTCATGCAGCAGCAGGCGATGGCGCAATTCGGTGCAAGATTACCCGGCAACTCGATCAAATTCGCCTCCATGATGGTGGCTACGCTGCCTATCCTCATCTTCTACCCTTTCATCCAGCGCTATCTGGTCAAAGGCGTGATGATTGGTGCTATTAAAGGCTAGCCGTAATGAAGCATTCTACACCTATACAGAAAGGATGATTATGCCGTGAAAAGCAAATCTGTCAAACCATTCTTAGCTATCATTCTGGCCGTAATACTGACGTTAACTATGGCCGCATGCAGCAGCAATTCCGCGAATAAGGAAAGTTCGCCCACGACTGCGCTGCAGACCGAGGCTACGCCGGAGCAGCAGGCAGAAGCCACTCTGAATCCTGATGAACCCGCCTGGAAGCTCGATACCAGCCCTATAGATTTAACCTGGTTTGTTGGAGCGAACTGGTATGCACACACCTGGGGCGAGAGCCTGGCTTCCAAATATGTGACGGAGAAAACGGGTGTCAATGTCAAGCTTGAGGTCCCTTCCGGTGAAGCGAATGAGCAGATCACACTGATGATGACCTCGGGCAAGCTGCCGGATCTCATTTCTATGGGTTCCTGGGAAACCGCTGTCAAAAAGCTGTGGGAAGGCGATCATGTCTATGCCCTCAATGAATTGGCCGATCAGTATGACCCTTACTTTTACAAGGTAGCAGGTGATGGTACGCTGAAGTGGTACCGCCAGGAGAACGGCAACACTTATGGTGTACCGAATGACTCCTACAGCCCCAACCTGATGCATGAGACCGGCATGACGGCCGCCAATCAGACCTTCCTGGTCCGCAAAGATCTGTACGAGGAAATGGGCAGTCCGGACCTCAGTACCCCGGAGGGCTTCCTGGGTGCGCTGCAGCTGCTGAAGGATAAGTATTCCGAGTATAAGGGTCAGCCTATGAGCCCCTTTTTCGCCCAGGGAAATGTTCCTTACGGGATGACGGAATATCTGCAGAATCTGCTGGCCGTTCCGCATGAGAAAGACGGCAGCGTATATGACCGTGTAACGGACCCGGATTATATCGCCTGGCTCAAAACCTTCCGTACCGCTTACGAGCGCGGACTGATTAACGTGGATTTCCTGGTGGATTCCGATACCCAGGTGGAAGAGAAAACAAACAACGCCCGCTACTTCATGATGATCCGCGAATGGACCGGCATGACCGCTGTCAATCCGATGCTGGCTGCGGGTGCTAATCCGGACTCCAACTACATCGCAGTTGACGGGCCGCAGAACAGCAAAGGCGGCAGCGCCAAGCTGTTCCCCGGCAACATGGACGGCTGGATGGTAACCATGATCAGCAAATCCACAGAGAATCCGGAGCGTGCGATCCGCTTCCTGACCTACCTCGCCAGTGAAGAGGGCCAGCGAGACCTGTTCCTCGGCAAGAAAGGCGAAACCTGGGATACGGTGGACGGCAAACCGCAGCTGAAGACTGAATTCGTTGACATGCTGGGCAGCAATATTGAGAAGCTGGAGAAGGAATACGGCATACTGGATACCTACTGGATGATGCGCAACCCTGTTATCGTCAACCAGTGGAGACCGGAGAAAGCGCCTGTTATCAAGCAGATGGAAGACTTCGCGAACGCACAGGCCGATATCGACAGCGGTATCTATAAAGGACTGGACCCGCTTGGCGATTCGGATGTAGCGGTGGCCTGGGCGCGCATCTCCCAGAACTGGGAAGAAGTACTCCCTGAGCTGATTACGGCCAAGGACGAAGCTGCTTTTGACAAAATCTTCGACAGCTTCCTGTCCCGCCGCGACAGCTACGGCTTCGAGCAGGTGAAGGAATACCGCCAGACGGAGCTGGATGCACGCAAAGCCAAAATGGCGGAATAATGTCTTGAACTATGCCGGCGGCCGGAATGGCGGCCGGTATTCCCTGCTTAGAGGGGTTTCTCCCCTTAAGCCGCAGCGCCTTATTACCTACCAGCCGGTTTGTAATATATGGTATATTACAGGGATGGGAGGTTAACCAGATGAAGTATTTGCTGACTACGATGAGGAAGCTTTACCGGAATTCCCGCATCTCAACCAAGCTGTTTCTGGCCTTCAGCCTCATGATTGCCATACCTGCGATCGTGGTCTCCTTTTTATTCATCCGTACGCAGGAAAGCCAGCTCTACAAGGAAGCTATGGCGGAGGGCAGCAATCATGTCGCACGCCTGAATGAACGGCTGCGCAGCCGGATGGATATTCTTGAGAACGCTTCCTCCACCGCTCTGACCCAGAAGGCATTTGTGGATTTCATTCATACCAATATGCGCGGGGACGGCCTGCGGCTCGTGAAATTCAAGCAAAACCAGTATGAGCAGATGCATAATATCATTCAAAGCCATGAGCTGATAAGTGAGCTAAGCTTCTATGTCGATAACCCGGATGTATACGAAATCTGGCCTGAAATCTATCATTACAGCAAGTTTTGGCCGCAGGATTACTGGATGACGCTCCGGGATGAAGGCGGGGCCGCCTTCCGCTTATCCGCCTTTAAGGATGGCGAGGATACATTATCCTACTACAGGCTGGTGCGGCCTCAGGGCCAGCAGCAGAAGCTCCCCACCATTATGGAAATCCGCGCCAGGCACAGTGTTTTTTTCAGCGATCTGCTTGAAGACACGGGTGGTGATTTCTTCAGTGTTGTAATGGACGGAACAAGTGCTTTCCGGAATGTATACAATCCGGGGCATGAATTCCCGCAGAATGCCGGGGAGAAGCTGGACGGAATCCTTAGCCGGGTTCATGAACAGCTGGATGTGCTGCAGCAGAATAACCCGGTTAAGATTCATTCCGGGGATCAGACCTACTACGCGATGTATCGCTACATCGCTCCTCTGAACGCCTATGTGGTCGATATCGCCTCCCGTCAGGCGCTGATGCAGGGCCCGCGGAACTGGTACCTGATTGTGATCGCCGTCACCTCCTGTGTGCTGCTGCTTATGCTGCTGCTCGTTTCACAGATGACCCGGCGTATATTCCGGCGGCTGGAGAAGGTGCTCGTCTCCATGCGCAAGGTACGCAGGGGGCAACTGGATGCGAAGATTGAAACAGGACTCCGGCATAACGAAACCGGTGACGAAATCGACTACGTAGCCGTCAGCTACAATAATATGCTGGACGAAATCCGGCATCTGATGACACAGGTGGTGGATAAACAGCTTATCGCCAAGAACGCACAGCTCCACTCCCTGCACTCACAGATTAATTCCCATTTCCTGTACAACGCCCTGGAGTCGATCCGGATGCATGCGGAGGTCCAGCAGCAGCCAGCTATTGCTGGTGCACTGGTCTCTTTAGGCTCACTGCTGCGTTATAGCATGCAGTGGCGCAGCGATACGGTTGCCCTTAGTGAAGAGCTTGCCAACATCCACAGCTATATCCGGTTCATCAACTTCATGGAAGGCGGAAGCATTGAATTGTCGGCCGCTCTTCCCCCGGAGGTGCAGCACTATACGATTCCCAAAATGTGCATGCAGCCTATCGTCGAGAATGCCGTGCATCACGCAGCCCCTGCAGGCGGCAGTGTACATATCCAAATTACTGTTAGGGTAGAGAATGACAGCCTGCTGCTGATCGAGGTCCGCGATGACGGCGCAGGCATTGATCCGCAGATGCTGGAGAAGCTGCAGTCTGTGCTGCGGGGCGACTCGGATACGCCGATTATTACCAGCAAGAACGGGCTGGGTCTGGAGAATGTGCATAAGCGCCTGCAGCTGCATTACGGCAAGGGCTGCGGACTTTGGATTGACAGCGTGCAGAGCGCCTATACCTGCGTAACCATACGGCTCCCTTGGGAAAATGTGAATCTTGGAGGATGGTAGCATGATCAATATTCTGGTTGTGGATGATCAAAAGCAGATCCGTGACGGCCTGCAGGCCATGCTGCGCCAATTCCCTCTGCAGCTTGACCATATATACAGCGCTGTAAGCGGGATTGAGGCACTGGAGCTATTGCGTCAGCACAGCATCCAGCTGGTGATTACCGATATCCGGATGCCTGATATGGATGGTCTGGAGCTGATGGCTCAGACCAAAGAGGAACGTATTAAGGTTGATTATCTGATTATTAGCGGCTACAGCGATTTCGCCTATGCCCAGAAGGCCATTGAGCTTGGGGCTAAGGGTTATCTGCTCAAACCTGTGAAACGGGAGGATTTGCAGTCCTCGGTGGAGCATGTCTGGCAGGAAATTCAGACGCGAATGTCGCTCTCGCGTAATCTTGAGCAATTGTCCCGCCGCGCCATGGAGACCGACCGTAAGGAGCTGCGCATGTATATGCAAGGCGCGGCGGGTGATGAAACGTGGATTGACGCGACTGAGCAGCAGAGCGCAGAGCTATGGAGCAGCTACCGGCTCTGCCTGCTGCGCGAGGAGCTGTGGATTAACCAGCCGGGTGCCAGCAGCAGCCATAGCATTGAATCTATTGCTTACCGCGTATATGGCAGACACGGCTGTATCTGTCTTCAGCACCGCCCCCACCTGATCCTGGCGGTTGATGCAGCCGTAGATCCGGGGATCTTCCCTGCTGCACTCCAAACCGAGCAGATGGAGGCCATTACTGCAATGACCAGCCCGCAGCATGGATTAAGGGAGCTTCCGGGCAGCTATACGCTGGTATTGGAGCTGTACCGCCACAGCTTCCTGTTTCCGGATAAGCGCTGTCTCCTGCCTGCGCATATAGAGCGGCTGGAGCAGCAGTGGGAGCTCCCCTATGAGGAGCTGTATGCCCTGTTCCAGTTAACCGGCACCAAGAACAGCGGCAGAATCACCCAAGGGATCTCCAGCCTATTCCACAAGGATGTGCTGCAGCGGTATCACATTCGATATACACAGCAGCTATGCCGGGCCGTAGTCCAGATGATGGAGGAATATGAGCGTGTAATCCGCCCGTACATGGGAGAAGAAGCGCTGGACTTAGACTCTCTGCGCAACCTGTTCGACTATCCGGGCATCCGCGATTATATTCAGGCGCTGCAGCAGCAGCTGCTCCGGCTGAACCAATTTTATTATGAATACAAGTGCAGCTACCGCAACTCTCAGGACTTGAACGAAGCCATCCGTTTCATCCACGAGAATTACCACAAGCCGCTGGATCTCGCGATGGTGTCCAACCATGTGTCGCTGAATTACGCTTATTTCTCCAACCAGTTCAAGAAGAATATCGGCAAAGGCTTCGCTGAATACCTGCGTGATGTGCGTCTGGATAAAGCCCGGCGTCTGCTTGCAGAAACTGACCATAAGATCGTCGAGATTGCCTCAATGGTCGGATATGAAAGCTACAAAAGCTTCACACGGGCCTTCCGGGATGTGATGCATATGCAGCCCACGGAATACCGGCAGCTGATCCGCCGCAGGCATGGCAAGGAGGGCGATTACCGGGACAGCGGGCTGCAAATCGAGCAAGACTTCACTAAATAAGTCCACCAATACAGTGTCAGATTTAGACCATCGACAACCACGCTGGCAAAATACTTGCAGAGGGTTTGCCGTGCCACGATTATCGTTATGGTACATGAGCATAGACGGTAGGCGGTAGGCGGCTTAATTGTACTTCGTACAACTAAAATGTCTGATTTGCTACCAGTTATCCGTTTAGCTGTATTTTGTACAATTAAAACCTCCACTTGTCTTGGTTCTCACCTATCCGGGCAGATTTAGTTGTATAGACTACAGTTATAAGAGTCACGCATTCCTTTTCACTGTTTTTAATTGCACGTTATACAGCTATCACTGAATATTCACTTAGAACAGAACTCCATCAATTGCTGCAATGTTGAATACACTCACTTCTTAGGTTCTGAACTGTAGGCGCAATAGCGTCTGCCTATAAAGCAAAAGCCAAAAAATTGGGTCATAACAAAAAGGATTGTCCCTTTAAGCGCGATATTAGATTCGATAGAATAAAGATGTTCTCTCATATGTAAGCGGTTACCTTCACTACCATTTAATTAAAGGAGGGCAAGTATGAAGCGACTTCACCTTAGGGATATCGGATTTAAACAGAAGGTATTATGTTTGTTCCTGAGCTTAGTGATGCTGGCCGGTATCGGCCTGCTGCCTGCTTCGAGAATTCAGACGGCGGAAGCAGCAGGTATCACTGTTAGCTCCATGACCTATTTTTCAGCAGCAGACGGTCCAGTTATCTCCAAATCAGGGGTTGGACAAGCGAGCTTTGGCTTCGTCATGCCAGTGTTCAACGGAGGCTCTGCCACCTGGAATGATGTGTCGGATGATGTAGGCGTCAAAGTCAAAGTAAACGGCAACTGGGTAGACATCGACAGCGCAGGCGGCTATGTCTACAACCAGAACTGGGGGCACTGGAGCGACGGCGGGATGAACGGCTACTGGTTCACGCTCTCCGCTACAACCGAAATTCAGCTCTATTCCAAGGCTAATAGCGCGGTCACTCTTAATTACACACTGGCCTTTCAGAACCTGAACACAACAACCATCTCGGCTATGGCGCCTACACAAGGGCCGCAGATTACAGCAGGCTTTACAGGCAGCGCAGGCTTTACCTACCCTACCTTCAATAATGATCCGGCCTTAACTTATGAATCCGTGGCGGATGATCTGAAAGTATACGTGAAGCCTGTTAACAGCAGCACCTGGATTGATATCGATAATAACGCAGCCAGCGGCTGGATCTATGACAGCAACTTTGGCCAGTTCACCGATGGCGGCGGAGGCTATTGGTTCACCGTTACGGAATCCATCAATGTCAAGCTGGCATCCAAGACCTCTTCGGCCAGTCTCATCTATACGATTACCTTCAATCAGCCGGTCCGGAATTCATATGTCCTATCGGCATATGACGGTACGGCTTACACAGCGGATAACAACGGCTCCATCGGCTTCCCTCTCCCAAAAATAGACGGAGGCGCACCAGTTGGCAGCGAGCTTGGCAAATTCGTCTATCAGATCAAAGCGGGCGGCCAGTGGGTGGATCTCAGCGATTCCAGCCAGAGCGGATTCGTCTATGCCGGCAATGGCTATAATAATATGTCCGCTGCCAACCAGTGGGGCTACTGGGCCGATTACATCTATGGCCTGTGGTTCCAGCCGATCCAGGTGAATATGGAAATCCGCATCGGGTATCCGCTGAACGGGCAGCAAGGCGGAAATGTCGGCAGCAATTATGTCTATTACACCTTCACCGGTAATCCCAATGCCCCGCGTCCCGATGAAAGCGACCAGGAAGATATTACGCTGGGAACACCAACAGACCCGGCTGTGGCCGGGATGAACCTCCTCTGGCAGGATGAGTTCAGCGGGACAGCGCTCGACACCGGCAAGTGGAATTATGAACAGGGGTACTATATCACTAATGACCCCAACAGCTGGGGTTGGGGCAATGCGGAGCTGCAGCATTATACCAACAGTACCCAGAATGTATTTGTCCAGAATGGACAGCTGAATATCAAGGCCATTAATGAACCAAAGTCCTTCCCGCAGGACCCGAGCCGGTATGCGCAATATTCCTCCGGCAAAATCAACACCAAGGACCATCTGTCCTTCCAGTACGGCCGGGTGGACATCCGCGCCAAGCTGCCTACAGGCAATGGCATCTGGCCTGCACTGTGGATGCTGCCGGAAGATGCCGCTTACGGGGCATGGGCCGCATCCGGTGAAATCGATATTATGGAAGCCAAGGGACGGCTTCCCGGCACGACCAGCGCCGTACATTTCGGCGGACAATGGCCTGTGAACCGGTATATCGCCGGTGAGTATCACTTCCCTTCGGGGCAGACCTTCGCGAACGATTATCACGTCTATTCCATGGTCTGGGAAGAAGACAATGTGAAATGGTATGTGGACGGCAAATTCTTCTTCAAGGTCAACAGAGAGCAATGGTATTCCGTAGCAGCACCGAACAATCCGAATGCCCCCTTCGACCAGCCCTTCTATCTGATTATGAATCTGGCGGTCGGCGGACATTTTGACGGCGGGCTCTCCCCCGCTCCGTCTGACATCCCGGCAACGATGCAGGTAGATTATGTACGGGTCTACAAGGAAGGCAGCGGCGGCGGGAATCCCGGCAACCCGGGCAACGTTCCGGTTAGCGGTGTCTCCGTAACTCCTTCCACCGCCCAGGTGCAGGCCGGACAGAGCGTCCAGTTAACTGCCAATGTGGCGCCGTCTGGTGCAACTAATAAACAGGTTGTCTGGAGCGTATCGAACAGCAGTACTGCCTCCGTGAACCAGAATGGTCTCGTAACCGGTCTTGCCCCGGGTACAGCAACCGTTACGGCCACAACGGCAGATGGCAACAAAACAGCCACCAGCACGATTACCGTGGTGCCCCAGCCTGCAACTGTAATTGTGATCGGCGATCAGGTGCGCGGCCTGAAGAAAACAGGCAATAACCTGCTGTTCTATGTGAACGAGGCAACCTTCGCCGACCTGCATTACAAAATCAACAACGGCGGACAGCAGAACGTGGCCATGACCTCAACGGGCAACGGCAACTACACCTACGCGGTAAATAACCTTCAGCAGGGTGATACCGTGGAATACTTCTTCACCTACAATCCGGGTCAGGGGGCGCTGGATTCCCCATGGCAGACTTATGTGCATGGGGTGACCCAAGGAACCCCGGAGTAGGAAGAGCATCCTGGCACAGATAAGCGGCTGAACGTATGGCCGCTTCATATGACCGCTAATACAGGGGATGGGGAAGTCTTAGGACTTTCCCATCCCCTGTTCTATTTCACTCAAGGGCCGGTAATGCAGCCCAAATAAATTTTGCGGAAACAAAATGTGACCAAATGCCGTCCTTAAGGGTGTTATAGGTAAAGGAGGGCATAACCTCATGCAGCAACCCATGACCCGGCCGGGCAATCATGTGATACAAAGTTACGAGGTCTACTCAGATATGCTGTTCCGGATTGCCCTGATCCATCTGGGCAGCCGCCAGGATGCCGAAGAAGCCACGCAGGACACCTTCATCAAGCTGATGGAGAAAGCTCCCGCATTTAAGGATGACGAACATCAGAAGGCATGGCTGATCCGGGTAATCACCAATCATTGTAAAAATCTGCTGGGCAGAGGCTGGCGCAAGCGCGAAGTCAAGCTGGAGGGTATTGAGCCGGTTGCGGCCGACACCCCCGAGGATATGGCGATCCTGCAGCTTGTGCTGGCGATGCCGGTAAAGTATAAAACGGTGATCCATCTGTATTATTACGAGGATTACCCCATCCAGGAAATCAGCAGGATTCTGCAAATCAGCGAGTCTGCCGTGAAGATGAGACTTCAGCGGGGACGTCAGCTGTTAAAACTGGAGCTGGAAGGAGCGGACCCGAGTGAAGGAAGAAGATTTTCGCACAAACTATAAGAAAGCGGTGAATTCAATGAAATCCAGTGAAACCATGAAACAAGGATTAACCGATAAAATGGAGCAGAAACGCCGTCCGCGTAAAATGGTCTATGTGGCAGCAAGCGTACTGCTCGCCGCCGGAATCGGCTTAGCCGGACCAAGCATTATGCAGCAGCTGAATGGAACGGCCTCCCCGGGTCAAGTGGCTCAGGTAGACCCGGGCACACCTGCTGCGGGTACTTCCGCCAGCATCGTCATTCCCAAGATAGAGATGCCGGATAAAAGCTCCGGTGTTTCAGCAGATATGATCGCCCTTGTCGTATATAAGGGCAACATCTATACTCAAGCGGCGACCCGTATCGATGCGGCTGATGCTGCAGCACTGCGCGGCGAGAAGCTGGGCCGGACGTCCGGCGGCATTGATGAATGGAGCGGCAAGGATGACTATATCGAGCTGGCCTCCAATATTGGCGAAGCGGATATCTATGCCGTAAAGGGATACGATTCCGGATTCCTGCTGATGTCCTATACGGAGATTGACGGCCAGGTATATGCGGAGCTGTATGAACACACGAATGGTATTACTGTAAGCAGCGGCGCTGATTTGTTCGGCAAGCTGAATCTGGAAGGCCGCATTGCCTCCGCCCAGTGGGAGAGCTTCAGCAGCTGGAATAATGGCCAGCAGCAGTATCTGCCGCTGCCGGAGGGTGTCGCGCTGGATGGCTTCCTGAGCGCACTTAATGCCGCCAAACCACTGGCAGCAGAGCCGCTGACGGAGCAAGGCATCTATGACAGCGAAGACCGCAAGATCATCTACCTTCAGCTGGATGACAAGGCCCGGGTGGAGCTGACCCTGTTCGGCCAGGGACTGGTACGCTACGGCAATGCTCCGGTATTCTTCGAGGTCGAATCCGGCGCTTTCCAGGCGCTGTGGAACAGCATGAATCCTTAAGCTGCTGCTTACGGGCATCAGCCCACTTCCACCAGAATCAGGTGCACTTTTACCCCTGCATTACCTCTTCAGCGGCAAACAAGTGGATAAAGGTATCTTAATTAGCCCAGTTCCGCGGGATATACGGAAGCAAGTGGAAAAACAGCATCTAATCTAGTTAGTTTTCGCTACTGTGGATAAAATGGGCAGCTTTAAGTGTTGTTTTTACAACTGTTGGTTTAGATGCTGCCATTCGTTCATCAGCAAGTGGAGGAAATCCAACTAATTCCGCTTCCCCTCCCCTCTGAGCTTATCCAGTTCACTCCATTCACCTTATCGGGTGCAAAAACTTTTAAAGCCAACGGCAATTTGTCCGTTGGCTCCTTTCTATCTTCCCGTTGCATTATAAACCGGACAGATGAACTCCTGGGATTCTCCAGTTTCACGTTCATACACCCGTCCCCTTCTTCTCCTCACCAACGCTCTCATGCCATTTTAACCCGATGTATTCCTTGATCTGCTCCGCCAGCAGGGCTGGCGGCGTAGAAGTCGAGTCAAACGTAGGCATCGGCGGATCATAATCTGTATCCGCATGCTCAAGCAGCCACCGGGCGAACTCTTCATGCCGCTTCAGCATACCGTCATTCCACATCGCTGCATCTTCACGGGTACGCAGGCGGCTGTTCCGGGTAGAATCATCACAGTGCAGATTAATAAAGTGCAGTTCACTAAATGTACTGTAGACATCACATTTCCTGGCATCCCAGGGCATGAACGTTCCACATATAATGGTCCCTCTTCCCGACATGGCGACCGCATGGGCACAGTGCAGCAGCACGTTATACCGGTCCTGATATTCCAGCTTCCCAGCCGTTGTCCCGAAATTATCGTTATCCGTGCTGAACAGCACAAATTCAGGCATCCGCCCTCTCAGTTCGTGCATAACCGTAGTCTTTCCCACGCCGCTGGCTCCAGTGATAATGAATAATGGCAATTTCGCTTTCATAATCCCGCTCCCTTTAGGTATTCCGAAACAGCTTAATCATACCGGTGTTTGAGGACCGTTCATATGCGGGAATGATTTAAGGTATTCCCGCCATAAACAATCCTGCACATAATACAACATTTCCCTCGAGATCCCGGCTTAAATCCAAAATTGTTGTACAAAAGGCAGGATTTCTCCTCCTGCAAGCGGTTTAAAGGAATAAATCTTGTATTTCATACAACAATCTGTCCAAACACCTAGGTTTCTGGCTAGCCAAGTTGCATTACGTACAACATTTAAGCCACATTGTCTGAAGAATCTCAGGTCTCCCAGCAACCAATGAGGCGCGGAAACACATATAATAAAAAACCAGCTGCAGCGCAGCCGGTCGGTTACTGTTCATATTTTCTCTAGGATATGGCATTCAGAGCGTTCTTCATTTACCGCTAAGTGCACGTATCTTATTTCGCATGGACTCCTGATGGCTGGCAAACTGCTTATGTCGATGTCCGTTGGCGCCGGAAGGATGAGGGAATCCCCATAGACAGTCTCGTGCATCCAGCATCCCGTCCGCTACCAGCCGCTGAAGCACCTGCTCTACATTTTTGCCCAGAGGTATGATTAACGGCTGATTCATGAGACTGAGTTCATCTTGCAATGAGCGTAAGACAGTCTGGTTCAGAAAAGGGTTGGTCAGCAGAGGGGGATGGGTTCCGTTATAATTATTCCCCGCCACAAAAACCGGAAACCGCAGCAGAGAAGTGGTGTGCAGCAGCTCATGCTGATCCCGAAACAAATCCCCACAAGATCCGGCTCCCAGATATCGGTGCAGTTCAAGCGCGTCCAGCATGTCAATTAGATGGGTTCTCATGGTTCCGGCAAAGCCGGCCGCTTCCTTCGCCAGCCTGCACACTGCCTCATCGGAGAGTCCGGCCTTAAGGCCGGCTTTGGCTGCTTGCAGCGCTATTCTCATTTGTGTCCATCCGGGCGTAATTCCGATAATCACTACTTTGGCAGCAGGATTGACATACTCGTTGTGCGGAGCATAATACATTTCAAGCAGGCCGCTGCGCTTCATGAGCAAGTCACTGGCCAGCAATTCCGCTTTGGACAGCATTTTATCTTCCTGGAGCTCAAGAATCGTCTGTTTATACTTGTTCAAATGACTGGAAATAAGCATGCATCCACTCCTTTCAAGAAATCTCAGGGTATAACCTGCGCTTATCACTCCGCCAGTTCATACAATGCCGGGTCTTCCTCCCGGATGAAAGGCGTCCATTCCCCCGTCGTGTACAGCTGAAGCACATGCATCGCCCGTGTACATGCGGTATAAAAAAGCTTCCGCTCGTTCTCCCTCCGGTACGTCTGCGGGGAAGCATCATAGATCAGCACAGCGTCGAACTCCACGCCTTTGGCCAGATAAGCAGGAATCACCTGTACCCCTTTCTCAAAAGTAGGCGTGTTCTTCGTGATTAGCCGCAGCTCGGCGGCGCCTCCGGCGGTCAACTTCTTATAAGCTTCTATACTCTCAGCCGCAGTCTTCGTAATCACGGCAATTGAAGTGTACCCTTCCGCCTGAAGCGTGGCAAGATCTTTCACTATGCGTTCCGCCTTCATCTCATGGCTCTCCAGCTTAGTTAGAACAGGCTTTCTGCCTCTCCGCTCAAAAGGGACTATCGCCTCACCGCCGGGCAACAGCGGCTTCGTGAACTCCACGATCTCATAAGTTGACCGGTAGCTCCGGACCAGCTGATACTGCGTAGTCTCCGCCTCTCCATACAGCTGAACCAGCGGTGAACCCGCACCTGACAGATTCGTCGCCTGGGTAAAGATCGCCTGGCCGAAATCACCAAGAACCGTCATACGGGCGCGGGGAAACAGCTTTTTGAGAAACTCATACTGGAACATGGAGTAGTCCTGGCCCTCATCAACGAAAATATGCCGCACCTGCGTGTTCGTCCGGACGCCTTCGATCAGCTCTTTTAAATACAGATAGGGTGTCGCATCTTCATAAAAGAGTTCCTGCCCGCTCAGCTTCTCCTTCGTCTGCGCACAGATCTCCAGCCAAAGCTCCGGCACCTCCGCTTCACCTGTCATTTCCCTGTAGGCCCGTTCATCAGTGAACAGCTGGCGGTATAACCCGCTCATGTCGATAAATGTGAACCGCTTGATTCCCCGTCTCAGAGGTCTGAACTGCTCCTTCACGATCATCTGGCCCAGCAGCTCTTCCTCACGTTCGGCGTAATCAAAATCACTCTCATCCAGCTCGCGCTTGTGCACCAGCATTTCCTGAAGCCGGAGGTATTTCTCGGCAAAGTCAAACACCCCTTTCTCTCTGTGCAGCATGCCGTATACCTTAGCGTATTGCTCATTATCGAGGTAATTCATCTCCTCCTGTACCCAGGACGCTCCCTGCTCTTCCTTTTGCAGTCTGGCCAGCTCTTCCAGCAGCCATTTCTGCACCAGGGTGACGCGGTTCGGCAGACGAATCGAAGGATCATAGCTATACAGCCTGGTCTTGATCTGCTCTCCTGAGATCAGCACGCGGTCCCGGAAACAGATGTCGTTAAACAGCATGCCCTCTTGCTTGATCCACTGCGAATAGCCCTGAAGTGCCCGGAGGAAGGCTTCCGATGCCTTATATTCAATAGCCTGAAGGCGGGAGCCATAACTCCTGTCCTGCTCCCCGGTCAATACATATTCAATCTGATCAAACGGATCTTCGAGCCGGAATTCCGGACTTAGCCAAGTTTCCAGATATTCCTGAAAGGTCGTCTGCTGCATATTCTCTTCACCCAGTTCGGGAAGAACAGTAGACACATAGCTGTTGAACATCGGGTTAGGGGAGAACAGCACGATCTGATCCGCCGATAGCCGCTCGCGGTGTTTATACAGCAGGTAAGCTACACGCTGCAGCGCTGCTGATGTTTTGCCGCTGCCGGCGGCTCCCTGCACAATGAGCATCTGGCTGTTATCGTTGCGGATGATCGCATTCTGCTCCGCCTGGATGGTTGCCACGATACTTTTCATTTGGGCATCCGCACCCTTGCCGAGCACCTGCTGCAGCAATTCGTCGCCGATCGTTACATTCGCATCGAACAGATGCTGAAGCTGGCCGTTACGGATCTGGTACTGCCGCTTCAGACTCATTGTTCCGCTGATCCGTCCTCCCGGTGTGTCGAAGGCTGCTTTTCCCGGCGGATAGTCATAGTACAGGCTCGCAATTGGAGTGCGCCAGTCATAGACCACAAAGCTCAGTCCGTCTGTATCGACGAAGGAGGAGACCCCGATATAGACCTGTTCTTCAGCACTCTGCCCATCCTCATGAAAATCAATCCGCCCAAAATAAGGGGACGGCAGCAGCCGCTTCATATTCTTCCACTGCTGCAGCTTCCGCGCGTGGCTGCGTTCCCGCTCAGATAAGACGGCATCCTGCTGAGTTATGGTGAAGAAGCTCTCTTCGAAGTCTTCCTGGGTGCTGGTATTCACCGTTACCTCTTCCCAGAATCTTTTGCGGATATCTGTTGCCTGCTCCTTTAGCCGGCCAACCTCCGGCTCCAGGTTTGCGATCCCCAATTTCAGCTTTTCTTTTACCTGCTCCAGCCACTCCTGTTCCTGCTCCCAGCTGCTAATCTTCTCCATCACCCGACCACTCCCTTTTCTTGAATGATATTCCTTATCCTCCCCGCTGCAATAATCCCAAACTGGCGGGTTGACAAACCGGATGTCCATTTGCTATAATTAAAATATAAGTAAGATGCATTACCTCCGTTCTTTTTTTAAAAAAAGTCAACAGTTCTTTAACATTAACATATTACTTCTTTGTATGCAATACTTCCCGATACATAATTAACCCTGGCGCTTGCGCCAGGGTTTTGTTGTTCAGATATAAGAAACTGAGTATAACAGACTTCCTACGGCTGCCTGTTTACCAGCACAGCCTTAAACCGGGCGCTCTATGGTAAAAACCTCACCAATCCCCGCATAATTATTCCCTGCCAGGCGGCTTACCGCCCCTAATTTCACCGGATCAATTCTTCCCTGTTCGTAGATATCCTCATCGATATGAAACTGTACAATCCTGCCGATAATCAGGTCATTATTAGGCAGCTCCAGACAATGCTCAAGTGTACATTCCATCCGCACCTTCGCTTCCTTAACCCCCGGAACAGTAATCTGCAGGCTATCTACAGGCGTCAGTTCGGCTAAAGCAACTTCACTCTGGTCCGGTGGCAGGGGCGCTGCGGTGATATTCACCTGCCCGACATTCTGCTGATCCACAATATGAACGACAAACTCCTTCGTCTGCATAATATTCCGCGCCGTATCCTTGGACTGGCCCGCAGCATGCTGAATCGAAATGGAGATCATCGGAGGATTGGAGGAAACAATGTTGAAATAGCTGAACGGCGCACCATTCAAAATCCCCTCTCCCGACATCGTCGTCACAAAAGCAATCGGCCGCGGGATAATGCTCCCGGTCAGAAGCTTATAATTATCCCGCTCGCTATTCTGCAGTGGATCAATTGAAATCATCTTAGCATCCCCTCTTCTCTGAAAGTCGGTTAATCTACTGCTCTTACGGTAAAAGGCAGCAATACCTGCTCAAGCTGTTCTCTGTGCGGCTCATATTGTGCCGGCAGCATCAGGTGGCTGCCCATCGTTTCCGGCGTTTCATCATGGGCGAAGCCAGGAGGATCAGTAGCGATCTCAAACAGGATCTCCCCATGCTCTCTGAAGTAAATAGCATTGAAGTAATTCCGGTCCTGAACAGGCGTTACTCCATATCCATTATCATGCACATATTCCTGCCATTCAAGCTGATCCTGGTCATCCTTCGCTCTCCAGGCAATATGATGCACGGTGCCGACACCCATTTCGCCGCGCTGTACCGCTGTTACCTTCAGTTCAACCACATTTCCGAGGTCCGCAGTGGAATGGTAACGGGCGATATCGCCTTCTTGTCCTGCGAATGTAAGTCCCATCACCTTCTCCAGCAGCTCAGCAGTCTGCTCCGGATGCGTGGACAGCAGTGTCGCACCACCGAAGCCCTTGATCGCAACCTCCGGAGTTACCCCGCCGAAGGTCCATTCGTTACGCTCTCCAGCCTCCCGTTCCACCAGTTCGAGATGAAGACCGTGGGGATCATCGAATTCCAGATACTGCTCGCCAAACCGCTCCATTTCGGTAAAAGCAACCTTGAACTTCGTCAGTCTTTCTCTCCAGAAAGCCATCGCCCCTACCGGAATCACATATGAAGTAACGCCGACCTGCCCCCCGCCGATTTTACCCTGATATGCATCTGCCCACGGGAAGAAAGTAATAATCGTCCCCGGCTTGCCGCCATTGTTGCCGAAGTAGAAGTGATATGTTCCCGGATCGTCGAAATTGACCGTTTGCTTAACCAGCCGGAGTCCCAGCACACCTGCATAAAAATCCATATTTTCCTGCGGATGGCCGACAATTGCGGTGATATGATGAATGCCCATAGTTTGTTTGTTCATTTAAATTCACTCCTAATTAAATTTGGTTAGCTTAGATTAACATTTTATCTTTACTTTAAGATATTAGGTTAAATATTATCTTTAAGTTAAGATAATTTATATTCTCACTTTACTTTTTATTATTCCGCTTGTCAAGCACTTGTCTATCTCTCTTACTATTTACAATCCTGCACAAAATACAACATTCTCCTCCCAAAAACGTCCATAATCGAAAATTGTTGTACGGAATGCAGTATTCCTCTGCCTCCAAGCCGCTGAAAGAGATAATTCCTGCATTTCATACAACAATCCCCCTCGAATACTTAGGTATTTATGAATCAAAGTTGCAATATATACAGCATTTTATACTTTTACAACGTGAGCCTTAAATAAGCGTTTTTTCATAGAAGCACAAAGTCAGCTTGTCATTGATCTCTTTGGTCTCACCTGTTCTTCTGTAACCCAGTTTCTCATACAAGTAGCAGTTTCTTTCCTCTTGCACGATGGTAGCCAGCCCCCAAGACTTGGCGTCAGCATAGATGCGCTCAATCTGATTGAAAACTTGCTGGGCAATGCCTTGACCTTGATATTCCGGCAAGATAAATATTTGGCCGAGCCAATATTTCTGCTCATCTGTCTTCTTGACTCTGATACTGCCTGCCGCAACACCCGCATTCCGGATGATGTAATAATCCACACAAGCTTGATTGAGCCGCTCCACTACTCTGTCTACAGTCTCATTAGCAGGGTTCGTACCATAATCCTGATATTTCTCGAGCAAGGGCAGGAATGCCCGGGTCTGCATTTCATGAATCGCTGCCGCATCTTCTGCTACCGCTTTACTTAAAGTAACTTCCATCCTATGTACCTCCAGATTTTATACAAAATATACATAATCCAAGTGTTCGCCGACCATCCCTGCAATATGTTGATTCGGCCTTGTCTGATACATGGTGAATCCGATACTCTCATACATCCGCCGGGCAGGAACCAGATCATCATTTGTTGTTACAATAATTTTCCGGACTTCATTTTGGAGGATTCTATTCACTGCTTCTTGCAGCTGCATTTTACTGTAACCTTTACCTTTGTGGGCTGAAGCAATGCAGTTATGGCCGATTTCCGCAACCTCAGGCAGGTTCCTCGGGTCCCAGGAAACGAAGCCGACAGCTTCATCATGCAGCGTTGTGATGAACCCGTATTTATCTGCAATCGGCGGATTGTCAAAGAAAAAGTTATCAAATTCCCGCCATTCAGCAAGGCAGCTTTGCTCATACCGGCAATCAAAGGCATAGGCATCTTTCAATAATTCAAACAATATTCCCCGTTGAAAACTGCTCACCTTCTTAAATTCAATACCCATGCCTCGCCTCCTCGCCAGCTCCTCTTTAATTCACTTCCAAACATTACATTGAATTACATCATTCTACCATGACATATTGCATGTAAGTGATTGGACGCGAACAGACAGAACTTCACTAAGGAAGCCCGCCTGTTTACACTTATTTCGCCTTTACCGGCTCCAGAAGGTTCAGATCATACAGGTTGCCGCTGCCCTCCGGATGATCGTTACGGATATGCTCTTCGAGGCAGAGCCTTCCGCGATCTGAACGGTACTTCTTGCTTTGCGATAATTGATTCATCAGACTTTTCCAGGAACCGCCGATGTCGTCACTGCTACCAAGCATGGCATACAATCCTCCCGGCAGCTGCATTTCCTTGAAAGGCTCTGGAACAACGACGGCCGCTGGAATTGACGCACACATCTTGTAACCATAGGGTTTGCCCGCACTGCTTGGCATGGGCTTCATATTACCACCGAAGAGCCGCGCCGTACCCAGCAGGTTCGCTGACTTCAGCCAGTCCATTAAAGGGCCCATCGCTTTGTCTTCGGGAGCTGCGTCCACAACAATATGAAAAGCCACTCTCATGGGAGGTAAATCGATAATTTTGAATACATACGGTTCCGTTAAACTGCTCATAAATACAGCCTCCGTCTCGGTAAGAATATTATCCAAGTCCAGCTTGCCTTCGTTCTGCCGCTCAAGGTATTCCAGGACCCGGTTTAACTGCCGTTCAACAACCCCTATCACTTCCCTTTGCTTCCTGATAGAATTCAGTTTATTCACTATGACTTTGCTAAGCCCGGCTACTGAATTCGCAATAATCACTGACTTTATTTCTTTGATCGGTATGTCCATCTTCCGCAGCACTGCCGTGATCCGAATATAGATCTGTTCATTTCGCTCTCCTCTCTGAGATCTCATAACTATCGTATCACTTGACGCCGCGGCAATATCAAGAGGTAATCCTGGTGTGCCCGAAAAAAGTCATCTCACCCAGGTCGTTCTCTGCGATCCTGTAGGGATGGTTCTGGTCATAATATCTTTGGACAAATTCTCCCTCACCTACTGGATAGAGCTCAATATGAAAATTGCCGGAGAATCTCGTGAAATATAATTTTCCGTTAATGAATTCAATCTGGATTTTGTCTTCCAGGTACGTTCCGCAATACATGCGAAGGCTACGCTCACTGAGGTGAAGCTCAGTATGCCGAACCGGAGCCTCCACCTCAACATTATGCACAATATCTGAGATTGTATTGCCCAGCCGGTACTGATTGATAGCTTCGTTGTTCGATAGAATAATAATACAAATGTCTTCAGCAAAAAAATTCTGCATATAGGTGCTGACCCCGAGGTGATCGCCGCCATGGGCATATCTGTCTTGGCCGTACAGATGGTGATGCTCCAGTCCATAGCAGTAGTTGTTATCATTCTCGCTCAAAAACCGGGTATATGCCTCCGGCGTCAGAAGCTTCCGGTCCCGCAGACAGGTATACCATTTATGCAGATCTTCGCAGTTCGAAACAATCCCGCCTGCACCTATGCTGAACTTCTCGTTGTAATATGGACTTTTGACCGTTTCGGCGAAATCCTTTGCATAATTATTGGATCTGTTCGCAATCGTTACAGAGTCGTCATCGACAGTAGTATTAAGCATATTTAAGGGCAGAAAGAGATGCTTTTGAATGAAATCCCCGTACCTCTCTCCAGTAACATGCTCAATAATCCAGGCCAACAAATTATAGTTGGAGTTATTATAATCATATTCTGTACCCGCCGGCTTTGTGGGATTCTTGTTGATATACTGCTGGAAGTACTCCGTCTGTGAGTAATTCATTCTGTTATATCCGCCGAAAAAATCATTCTCAAAATTATAAAAATTATATAAACCGGATGTGTGTGACAATAAATGATGTACGGTAATAGACTCATCAATTCTCAGATCCGCAGGGAGATATAGCTGTGCGGATGCATCAACATCCAACATCTTCCTGTCATGCAGCAGCATAACCGCAAAGGCCGTAAACTGCTTGGACATGGAGGCGAGGGAGAATCGGGAGTGTATATCATTTTTAATTCCAAACTCAATACTCGCATAGCCGCAGGCCTTCTCAAAGAGTACTTCGCCCTTCCGGGTAACTTGAATAACGCCGTAGAAATCCCACAGCTCCAGGTACTTGTTAATATAATTCTCCAGCTTTACACTTATTGACTGCACTGACTCACTCACTCCCTAACCTGTTTAACTACCAATTGACATTCACCCTAAGATGTTGTAAAAATACAGTAATACAATAGTATACAACTTTGCAATGACGAAGAGAGTACGCATAACGAATACTCCAGAGAGCTGATGATTGCTGCGAATCAGTGTAGGGATTATGCCGAAGTGGGCTTCTGAGCATCCAAACCGAACCTTCAGGAAGTAGGCTTTGGCGAAGGTCTCATCGTTACAAGAGACGCGTATTCAGGGCATATAGCGATGTCGCGATACGTTTAAGCGGGTCCGGATCATAATCCGGGCTAATTAAGGTGGTACCACGGGGTTCTCTCGTCCTTTTCAGGATGAGAGGACCCCTTTTTGATTACATAAACGGAGGGATAACATGAGTAAGGAAATTGTATTAACCGGAATTAAGCCTACGGGCAAAGTCCATCTGGGAAACTACATCGGAGCAATCAAGCCTGCCCTGCAACTCGCCGGGGCCGGTGATTGTACTGCACTTTATTTTATCGCTGACTATCATGGATTAACTTTCATTCAGGACAGAGACGAGTTTCGTGATCTGTCTTACGGTATCGCAGCTACATGGCTGGCACTGGGACTGGACCCGGAGCGGGTAGTCTTTTATCGGCAATCTGATGTGCCGGAGATCTTCGAGCTTCACTGGATTCTATCTTGTCTGACGTCCAAAGGTCTAATGAACCGTGCCCATGCGTACAAAGCCATTCATGAACAAAATATTCAATTAGGCGTGGATGCAGATGCAGGAGTCAATATGGGCCTGTTCACTTATCCGGTGCTGATGGCTGCGGACATTCTGCTGTTCCAGTCTGACAAGGTCCCTGTCGGTAAGGACCAGATTCAGCATGTGGAGATCGCCAGAGATATTGCCGAGGGCTTTAACCGGATTTATGGAGATACCTTCAAGCTCCCTGATTATAGGGTCGATGAGAACACATCCGTGATTCCAGGGCTGGACGGGCGGAAGATGAGCAAAAGCTACAATAATACGATTCCGCTGTTCGAAACACCAGAAAACCTGAAGAAGCTGATCAGCAAAATCAAAACGGACTCTACGCCTCCCCAGGAGCCGAAAGACCCGGATACGTCAAATATTTTCTTGCTGTACAAAGAGTTTGCGGCTCCCTCTCAAGTACAGGATTTCAGAGAGCAATATCTAAGCGGCATTAGCTGGGGTGAGGCCAAACAGGAGCTGTTCCAGGTGATTAATGCTGCTCTGGAGGAACCCCGGAAGAAATACAATGAGTTCATGGCAGCGCCAGAACAGATCGACGCGATCTTGAGTGAAGGTGCCCGGAAGGCAAGAGCCCTAGCTGCACCTCTGCTTGCGCAGGTCAAAGCGAAGATCGGGCGTTTTTAAATAAGCTCCCTGGAGCGGAGTTTAACTCAAACGGACGGTATGGTAAAATTATCAAATTCAAACTTTTACAAATAGCCGGTTGGGAGGCAATAGCTATGAACGTACGTAACTCCACGTATAATTTCCAGAATGTCAGTAACGGGGCAGAATCAGAACTGCTGCGCCTGCAGGAACAGGCTTCGATGGGCTGGAACAAAGAGTACCGCACCTTGCAGCAATTCGGATTGGCAGACGGGATGAAGGTTCTGGAGGCCGGTGCAGGTCCGGGATTCGTTACCGCCCAATTGCTGGAGCACTTCCCGCACAGTGAAATCACAGCCCTTGATATCGATGATGCTTTACTTGAAGAGGCCAAGCTCAGGTTAAGCCACGTCCCCGAATCACGGCTTACCTTCGCCCATGCTTCGGTGTATGAGACTGGACTGCCCGGCAATCAATACGATTTTGTTATTGCCCGTTTAATTTTCCTTCATCTATATAACCCGCAGCAGGCAGCAGCAGAGCTTAGACGTGTCCTCAAGCCAGGCGGCAAATTGGTCATTATTGATGTGGACGACGGGGTGTTCGGGGCAATCGAGCCTGAAATCGGGATTATGCCTGCTATTATCCAAAAGCTGGTCCAGCAGCAAGCTTCAAGAGGCGGAAACCGCAATATCGGCCGAAGCCTGCCACGCCTGTTATCCGGCTCCGGCTATACAGACGTAGATATGGATGCCATCCTCCAGCATAGCGATCTGCATGGTATAGAAGGCTTCAAACGTCAATTTGATATTAACCGGTTCACCGGGTTCTATAAGAAAGGGATCATTACGGAATACGAATATGAGGAATTGAACAGAGCCTATGAACAATTCGACCGTTCCCCGGATGCGCATGCGATGATGCTATTTTTTATGGCCTGCGGCACCAAACCTTAATAGAGTACTATAGCATTCCGTTTAGTCTTGGTGAGCTATTGTCATAGACAGCACAAAGAAACCACTTCTTTAAAAGGTTTAATCCTATTTTAAGAGTGGTTTCTTTGTGTGTGCTACAACCTCAGAAACAACCGTTCCCCGCTAACCTGTATATATCTGTACATCCCGGCGCAGACCGCTGCCATAATAACACCGTAGCCCAGCAAGATGAGATTTCCATTCACCGAACGAAGCAGCATGAACAGCGCGGCCGGAACAACCAGACTGATGAACCCCAGAATCATCGATACCAGCACCGCTGCGCTCTGCTTGATCGCTGTTACCTCACTTGTCCAGTCCAGCTTAGGCAGCTTCAGGTTCACAATAACGCCCAGCATGGCAGAATAACAAGCGTAGATCACCGGGATCACAAGCATTAATATACTTTCCATCCATCCGGTCCGCAGTGTATAGATAAGCAGCACCCAGCTCACGGCAATGACCGGTAGCGTAATGGTGAGATTCACAGCTACTTTGCTGAGTATAATGGCGGGTTTAGAGACGGGCGAGCTTTGTAAAATCCACAAATGATTCCCTTCAAGCGAAATCGAACTCGCCGTAGTGCAGCTCAGAACCACAAATAAAGAAACCACAAGCGGACTCAGCGTGCTCAAATACTCCGATAGTTGCGGAATGTCGAGCACGACCCCAAGCTTCTCTGAGCTGACGAACAATAAGGAAACCGACATAACCAGCAATAGAACCATACCGATGCCTGTGTTCAGCACATAATTGGCTGAGCTGAAATAGCGGCGCAGCTCTTTGAGATACAACGCCTTAAAAGCAGAATTCGCCTGCAGCGGCTTCATGGTATATTTGCTGCCTGAGCGGCTGGTCATAAGGCCTGTATGAATGGCTTTGTACCGGGTTGCCAGCACGGCGGAGAAGAGTACAAATGCAAGGACAGACAGGGCAATGAAGAAGATCAGTGAACTTACTTGGTACGAGCAGACCGCATCGACATACACGGACGCCAGGGGATACAGCTTAAAGATCGCATCACCCAGCCCTGCCCCCATATCAGCAAGCTCCTGCTGGTCTCCATCCAGATTAAATGAACCCAGCATGAAGAGAATAAGGACGGCGAAAGTGAACACTACACTAATCATCTTGCTTGCTCTAAATCTCGAAGACACCCAGCTGATGAGTGCGCCAATGATCGTTGCCGCTATAATCGGCAGCAAGGTGATGAACAAGAGCGTTATTAGAAAGAACAGATAAAACAGCACTCCCGGATTCACTTGTATCGCATACACCGCACCCGCAGGCAGCATAACCAGCAGTGTAAAAAACAGATTCATCACATACAGCTGAAGCACACGGCTCGCCACCACATGACTCGTCTTCACTGGCAGCGACATGATCATATCATAATCCTTATAGCTGAATAATACCCCGCTTGCCTTATAGACCGTGGTGAAGAACCCGACAATCGAGGTAACGGCCATCATAATCGCCAGCAGCAGATCCATCCGCCCCAGCTCTTCAAATGCCATCGCCATCATGAAGCTGTAGCTGAAGGAGAACGCCCCAATCATAAGCACACCGGCCATAATCGTTATGCTGAGCAGCAGCGCCTTGCGTCTCTCTGCAGGGTCTTTCGTATGCAGCGCTTTATTCAGGCCGAAGGTGGACATCAGCTGCAGCTTCGTCAATCTCCAGATATTAATCATTGTCGATCAGCTCCATGAATACTTCCTCAAGGCTGTTCTTGCCCTTCACCTCTTCAGTGCTGCCATGAGCAATGAGCTGGCCTGCCTTAATGATCGCGATCTTATTACAAATCTTCTCTGCCGTATCCAGCACATGCGTCGAGAAGAAGATCGCCCCGCCGCTGCTGCATAGCTCAGCCATGATGGTTTTCAGCGTATGCGCAGCTTTGGGATCCAGGCCTACAAAAGGTTCATCCAGCACCAACAGCTTCGGCTCATGAATAAGCGCAGAGATAATTGCAAGCTTCTGCTTCATCCCGTGAGAATACGAGGAGATCATATCACCCAGATTGGCCGTAAGCTGAAAGGCATCGCTATATTTTTGAATAAGCCGTTCACGGTTGGCCTTGGATACTCGAAATAGATCGCCGATGAAATTCAAATACTGGATGCCCGTAAGATGATCGTACAGATCGGGGTTATCCGGAATATAGGCAATATTCGCCTTGCAGGCTACCGGATCTTTTTTAATGGAGATTCCATCAATTTCTATTTCCCCTTCTTCAAAATCAAGAACACCTACTACAGCGCGGATGGTCGTTGTTTTGCCCGCCCCGTTGTGTCCGATGAAGCCATAGATATCGCCCCGTTCGACCACTAAGCTTAAGTCATCTACCGCCTTCTTCCCGCCCTTATAGCTCTTCGTAAAATGTTTAATCGTCAGCATGTTCTCTCACCTCTTCATTGGTGTCTGCAAATAAATATAATACGTACAGCCCTCCCTAATCGTTCATTTGCGATCACTAAATCCCGATCTCCCGCATTTTCACCGTAATCATCTCCACCCGGCCCTCTATGTCCTTGCCGCTATATTTCGGCAGACGCATCTCGCTGACGATTCTGCCGTCACACATGAACATAATCCGCTCCGTCCTCGCAGCAATCGTTGCATCATGAGTGACCAGCATGACCGCAGTACCTTCCGCGTTAATTTCTGACAGCAGGTTCATTATGCCCTGAGCCGCTGCCTGGTTAAGCGCACCGGTCGGCTCGTCAGCAAAAATAATGCCCGGGCTGCTCATCAATGCGCGGCATATCCCTGCACGCTGAAGCTGCCCTCCCGAGGCCTGCGTAATATCCCGCTTCGCCAGCTCCGCGATTCCCACCTTCTGCATAAGCTGTCTTGCTTTCTCTGTAATCCCTGCTGCGTTGCGCCTGTTGTCACGCATGGACGGAAGGATAATATTATCCAGGATGTTCAAGTTCTTCATTAATGTCGGCTGCTGAAACACAAAGCCCATTCCCGTTCTGCGCAGGTCAGCAAGCTCATTCTCCGCAAGTGTCCCCAGATCCCTGCCGTCAAAAGTAACCCGTCCGCCGTCAATCCGCTCCATTCCGCTCAGCGCAAACATCAGAGTAGACTTGCCTGAGCCCGAAGGTCCCATAACCGACACGAACTCCCCTTCTTTAATTTCGATAGACACTCCGCCCAGAACATTACGCTTGTCATCACCGGTGCCGTAATGTTTGGTTATATTTATACCGGTAATCATCTTCTTCATCTCCATAACCTACTCCTTAATATTCCCGGATATTTGAATTCGCCCTGTTCCTGCTGTACCGGTAATCGTGGCGATCAGCACTGAGCCTGCCATCATCAGCGGGCATAACACATACGCCGAAAGCGGATTGATTACGAACTTGAACGATGAAGCTCCAAACGAGGAAATCAGCACCCCCGCAAGTACCTGCCCGAGCGTGTTTGCCAGCAGTGTGCCGAGAACCATCCCGATAAGCAGCACGAATACCGAACGTGAGAAATACTGTACAGTCAGATCCGAATTTGTAAACCCGAGTGACTTCATGACGGCAATGGAATGCCGGTCCTTGGCCACAAGCATCCGCATAAACAACAGCGTTATCAGTACATTGATGAACAGCATCACGGCAATGGCTACCCGGGAGGCCTTACCGACTGAGCTGATGGTAGCGCCGAAGGTCTGTGTAACATATTCATCAATGCCCGACACCTTCGCATAATTGAAGCGGTCCGCATATTCGGTTACCTTGCTGCCGGTTAGCGACGGATCTGCAAGCTCCGCATAAATAACGGACCACATAACCTCAGCCGATCTCGTAGTGAACACCGCTTTGGCTGTTTTCCCGCCATTGGTCACATCCGAATAAATGCCGCTTACCGTGAGCTCCCTGGCCTCCCCGTCGATCATCAAGCTAAGAGCATCTCCGGTCTTTTTACCCAGTTCATCCGCATTCACAGCGGAGAGGGCAATTTCATGCTCCGCAGCCGGTCTGTTTCCCTGGGAATAAGCCACCGGGAAGATCGAATGATCGCCAAGCTCAACCTTTAACCGTTCCTCCGATCCATCCTCCAGCTTTACCTTGAGAGCCTGCGTTGTCAGCACTGCATAGCGGGAGATGGCTGCATCCTGCTCCATAGCCTGTGCAATCTCTGCCGCCTTCCCGGCAATATTACCGGTCTGCTGAATATCCAGGCGCAGATCACTGTCCCCGATTCCCATGTAGGTGATGAAGCTTTTGGAGGCAATCGTGTTGTAGAGGTTCTGGGGAACAATCATAATAAATGCAGAGATCACGAGTACAGCGAGCATTGTGCCGTATAGACTTTTCCTCGACAGGACATCCTTGACGCCTAGAAAAACATTCGTATTCAGCAGCCGGTTCCCGCTCAGATTGAAACGCTTCGAGCCCGCCGGTTGTTCCTGGGAAGTACCGAAGCGGATGGCTTCTGCGGGGGAAATCTTCCGGAAGCGTGTAAGCACCCTATTCACATAAGCGGTAACCGCAAGGAATACAAGCAGAACACCAATGCCCCCGCAGCCTAAGGCAAGCGCAGAGTTCTCACTCTCCCCCATGTATAACCTGATATTCTCAAGCAGCAGACCTCTGAATACGAACGAAAGCGCGAATCCGAGAATACTGCCCAGCGCCGCCACACCTGCGTATTTCGCAAGATAGATTTTCTTCAGGTCAGATACACGTAATCCGATGGCTTTCATCACACCGATCTCGCGGTAATCACTTTCTATGGTTGCTAGGAGCGTAAAGCGTATACACATAAATGCAATAACAACCACCAGCACGCTTGCCAGGAGGATGACCGCAATCATGAGTCCGTCGGATATGGCATTAAGCATTTTGAATAGCGGATAGGTTAGGGTCGGTCCGTTGGCTTCAAGACCAGCTGCAGTGTAATCTGATTCAAATGCGCCAAGCATGGACAAGTCCTTGAGTCTGAACTCAATCAGATATTCTGTGCTTCCTGAATCCTTAATTTCTGCATAATCATGCTCGCTGACGAGGAATCTCTTGGACGAGGCAAGCAGCGAATTCATCTGTGAATCACGCAAAAAACCTGCTACAGTGAGAGTCTTGCCGGCCACTGCGAGCGAACTCCCAACCTTTGCTGAGCCGTCCTTCATATAGGTAACCGGAACATAGACCTCACCGTCGGCTGCCGTTATCACGTTCCCGTCCAGGTCCAGCAGATAATCAAATTTCCCGCTTTGCGTGCTGAAGCCGTTATCCTGAACGCTGTCCGCAAGCGATTGGCCGTCAATCACAATCCTCGTACCTTCAACATTGAGGAAATCGAGCACCTGAAATTCGTCAACCTTGCTGTTCTGCTCGGCAAAGGCGGTAAACCGCGGCTTATCCAGTTCACCGGAATGCATCTGCATGAAATGCGGTGTACCGGCCTGCTTCATGAGCGTATCAATGGCCCCGGACAGATTGACGACCAGAATTGCTGACAGAGAAACCAGCATTGCTGCGGCAGCCACAAATATCATCGTGGTCAGGGTAATCCCCTTGCTTTTGAGAATATCATTCCGGATTATTCGGTAGTACATATGTCACCTCTGTTCTCAAGGCTTCTAATTGATTTCAAATGATAAATGATGAGCGAGGCTAAGCTTAACAGCAGCCCTGCGATAATAATAAGCAGTCCCATGCCCCGTCCGCTGCCTGTGCCGATGACCTTCCCCACACTGCCTGCAAGCACTCCGCCTGTAACCAGCAATGGAGTGAACACATAATCAGCCAGCACACCGGATAGCGTATAAGCGGCGACAAACCCCAGTTGTGACACCAGTCCAATCAGTGACCAGGCTCTTCCCTGAACGGAATTATCGATGTTGGTGCGAACCAGATAATCCAGGGCTGTGTTCGTGAATGGCAGCATGGCAAAAAAGAGAAATCCTGAAATGCCAAGCAGCACAATATTCTCACGGAGTCCGAAAGCCGCCATACTTATTCCCGAGCAAAAGAGCGACACTGACAGGATTTTGACAAAACCCTTCTTCATCGGCAGCATTCCTATGATCACACTCGACACAAGCATCCCCGAAGCAATAATAGTCTCAAGCGTCCCTAATACCGCACTGTCCGAAAAAGTCAGGATCATCGGCATGGACAGGGTCTCAATGAAACCAATAAAAAATGTCATTACAGAGGTCATAACCACAAGCACGAGCACGCCCCGGTTACCGGAAACAGCTCTCCAGCCGTCTTTGAATTCACGGATAAAGGGTTGTGCCTGCCCGGAGCTCTTCGGGGAAAGACCGCTGCGTACAGCAAGTGTTACAGCAACAGTTACGAAAAATGTGCAGATGTCGATGACCAGCAGCAGCTTCACATCTGAAACAACGAGCAGAAATCCGGCGATGACAGGCGAAATCAGATATTTGGCCGAACCGGCCACCTGAACAAAACCGCTAGCCTTCGTGTATTGCTCCTCGCTGAGCAGATCCGTAACCGTAGCCTTGTAAGCCGGATCAAGCAGCGAGGAGAACGCCGAGCTAATAGTCACTCCTATACAAATCTGCCACAGCTGCGCTTCTCCGTTCAGTAAACAGATTAGAATGAAAATAAGTCCTGTTGCGGAAAGACTGTCGCCCAGTACCATCAGCAGCCTGCGGTCATAGCGGTCCGCCAGCACCCCCGCTAGCGGACTCAACAGCAGCGAAGGCATAAACGCCAGCAAAGTTACCAGTGCCATGGCGGATGCCTGACCGGTCTGCTGAAAAATATAAATCCCCAGCCCGAACGAGGTAAGCCCGCTTCCTATTGCTGAAATCAGCTGCCCTGACCAGAGCAGCAGAAATTTACTGAACCCTTTGCCGGATCTATTCGCCGTCTTCATCTCTGGCTTCCTCTCCGTTACCGAACATCTGCATTACGCTCATCAGACTTCCGCTTTCGGCCCCGAGCAGCCTTTCTACATTCGAAATAAACGCCAGTACCCGTGACATGCGTACCTCATCCGTCATTTCAACCATGTCATCATCAAAAATCGTGTTCGCATAGATCACAACCATTTCCATACATTCATAGGGGTACTGGGTGTTGAATATTCCCTGCTCAATGCCTTCGCAGATAATCGGTGTCAGGATCGGCGGAACACCGCTGATGATCGCTTTTTGAATCTTCTGATGCATAAGCGCGTTCTGCGGCTTGTGAATATGCTCCATGATTTCCGTGCTGCTTCCGTTTCCGCCGCTAATGTTCAATGCCATAACCACGCGGAGAATCCGGTCAATGACAGGTATGCTCTTGTCAGCGGCAATGTGCTGCGCAGCCCCCAGAATATTGGCATTCGTCCGTTCAATCAGCGCATCCATAATATCCTCCTTGGACTTGAAGTGATAATATAGCGTCCCCCGTGCAATCCCGACCTTGCCCAGAATATCGCCCGTGCTGGTTCCGTCAAAGCCCTTCTGGCCGAAAAGCTCTTCCGCTGCGTCAAGAATTTCATTTCTGCGTATTTCGGCTTCTTTTACAATTCTCATAGTTTAGTTCTCCTTAAGTTGTACCGACCGACTGTCTGTCGGTAATTGATTATAGAATAACATGCTTTTGCAGAGCTGTCGCGTTAAAAATGTTACAAACAGGAAAAAAGGGCGCAGCTCCGGCGCCCTTCTTCTTGCAAATATAGCGGGAATCACATTTTAATTAAAACTTCAGGCTGTTTAGATGAATGGATGAGGGATATAAAGTTCTTCCAGGCTTGTGATTTCTTCAGGTGTCAATTGAACAGACAATGCCGAAACCGAATCTTCAAGCTGGCCGATCCTGGTAGACCCGATGACCGGAGCTGTAACCTCCTCCTTATGCAGCAGCCAGGCAAGCGCAATCTGTGCGCGCGGAAGCCCACGGTTCGCAGCAACCTCAGCAACTCTCTGGGCAACCTTGCGGTCCGCTTCCTCCGTTCCGGTGAACATCGCCTTGGCTATCTGGTCTTTCTCTGATCGTTCAGTGAGCTGATCCCAATCCCGGGTTAACCGGCCCGCAGCCAGAGGCAGATAAGGTGTGATCCCTACCCCCTGATCTTTACATAGCGGGAGCATTTCCCTTTCTTCTTCCCGGTAGAGCAGGTTAAGTCTGTTCTCCATAGCAATAAACCTTGTCCAGCCGTTTCGCTCTGCGGTGGACTGCGCCTTCGCAAACTGCCATGCCAGCATGGAGGATGCTCCAAGGTACCTAACCTTGCCAGCCTTTACTAAGTCATGGAGAGCCTCCATCGTCTCCTCAATCGGCGTATTCGGATCATAGCGATGAATCTGATACAGGTCAATGTAGTCTGTTCCAAGCCGTCGTAGACTGTTATCAATTTCGGTCATTATGGTTTTACGGGAAAGCCCCATAGCATTCGGACCCTTACGCATTGGGACGAAGACCTTCGTGGCAATCACAGCTTCGTCCCGGCGGACAAAATCCTTTATGGCCCTTCCGAGAATCTCTTCACTGGTACCATCGGAATACATATTAGCAGTACTGAAAAAATTAATGCCTAATTCGATTGCTCTTTTAATAATCGGTCTGCTGTTCTCTTCATTCAACGACCACGGGGTATTGCCGCGTTCAGGTACCCCGAAGCTCATGGTTCCAAGACTTAACTTCGATACATCCAAGCCGCTTCGTCCAAGCTTCACATATTCCATTGAATAGTCACACTCCTATATGTTTATGAATCTTTAGGTTGACGTATCAACCAACAAACATACAATAGCATCTTGTGGTTGATACGTCAACCGTGCTATGATCCTTCTATGGACAAAATGAGCGAATTAAACGAAGATGAAATGCAATTATGGAATATGTGGAAAGGCTCCTTCAAACGTATCTTCGGCCGGGTTGTGAAAGAGATGTCTGAGCATACCGGGCTATCCGAGGGCGATTTCGGAGTATTAGACCGGTTAGTACAATTCGGGGAGGGCAAGCTTCGCCAACAGGAGCTGGCTGACTCTATGGACTGGGATAAAAGCCGGTTATCCCATCATCTGACGCGGATGGAGAAACGGGGTCTCGTACTAAGAAAACCGCTGGACACAGACCGGGGTGTACAAATCATCATTACTTCTGCCGGCCGATCCGCCCTGGAGGCAGCCCTTCCTGTAGTCTCCAAGGCAATACGCAGGCATTTCCTGAGTCAGTTAACCGATCAGGACATGGAGTCGATTGCTTCACTGGCGGAGAGAACGAAAGCACCTTGACTGCTTAAGATACGGCTGCCGCAATACATCATTACGGGTAATTCACGGGAAATTCCAGGCCCACCCCCTCGCGGGCTGGCCTCTTCTCTATGCGCATTGTCTATATGCGGAGTCACCTTGGAATGAATAGCTTCATGAATGTCACGTACACCGGATTAACCATAAGACCTGCCGGGTTTACGGAATATCTCTTCCCCGTGTCCAACCTCCGGATTCGTTCCATTTCCTCCCGATTCAGTGCAAAGTCATAAATTTCGCTATTCTCTTGGATCCTCTGCGGATTGGACGACTTAGGTATAACAATACTCCCCCGCTCCAGATGCCAGCGCAAAATGACCTGCGCAACCGACTTGCGGTGAGCATGAGCGATGGCTGTCAGCTCCGGATGCTCCAGCAGCACCTTGCTTCCCTGCCCGAGCGGCCCCCACGCCTCATGAAGAATCCGGTTCTGAACCATATAGTCATACAATTCGTTCTGTTGGAACTCCGGATGAGTTTCGATCTGATTCACCATCGGCAGGATCCGGGCGTTCTTCTTGAGCTGCTCCAGATGCCGGATACCGAAATTGGCAACACCTATGACTTTGATCCTGCCTTCATCGTACAGCTCCTCCATCGCCTTCCAGGCCTCAACATAATGAGGGCCTGCGAAATGTATCAGATACATATCGAGATACGTTACGTTCAGCTTCCGGCAAGTCTGCTCGAACGCCTTTCTCGTCGCATGATACCCAAGATCCGTCGTCCAGGCTTTGGAGGTAATGAAGAACTCCTCACGGTCAATGCCGCTGTGCAGGATGACCCGGCCCAGTGCCGCTTCATTACCGTATATTTTCGCTGTATCGAAATGGCGGTACCCGCTCCGGATAGCATTCTCTACCGTCTGCTCAAAGGCTTCCCCATTCTTGATCTTATACAGGCCAAACCCCAGTTGGGGAATGTTTACTCCGTTCACCGCTTGAACTGTCTGATTCATTGACGGTCCCCTCCCTTCCTCTTCCGGATTACGGCTCCGATGATTACCTGTCACATTGTGCAAGGGCCTTCTCCAATTCGCTTACTAAGCTTTTCAACAACATCAGCTTGCTTCCGGTGTCCAGACGATAATAGTTACGTGTTCCTACTTTCCGGACGCTAATAATCTGTGCCTCTTTCAGGATTTTCAGATGATGCGAAACGGCCGGACGGGATAAGTGGGTTTCCACCCTTATCTCACCTACACGCATACCGGGATTCTGCGGCCCTTGAAGCAAGGCCATCAGGATGGCCTGCCGGGTCTCATCTCCGACCGCGTTAAGCACCTTGAGCGAGTTCCTAAATTCGGTGGCAAGAGCCGCCACAAGTTCCTGGTCTACGGAAATCATCCCTTTTCATTTAATCGTTTATTTCTTTGGACGGAAATAAGATACCACAAATTCCACCCCGGCTGCATTTCGGGAAAGAAATTCAAGAACCTTTCTTTCCCATAACAGGAAGCAAGTCCGTTACTTTACATTAGCTTGGCCAACCGCCTGATCTCATCACTTAACCTTGGATTGACCGGATACACCTCTTCCAAGAAATCCAGAATGCATAGTGCCGATTCGGGCACATGATCGTATCCCTGAATCATCCCGCCGATAATCTCTGCAAAACGGGGGTATCTCTTCTCCAGCCGTCTTTCATTTCCAAACGGGTCGGGATAATAATCAACCTCGTCCTCCAGCAGATGGAGTACAGACAGAATCCTGTCAATAGCATATCCCTGAATAAACCGCGTAGCGGATAGACGCTCACCTCTTGCATAACGTCCGAGGCCTACGTATAGATTGGTTAAGGCTTCGTTCAAAGGAAAGTCCAGGGAATCCTCCTTCGGAGAAGGGAGGGGTCTTAAAGGTCTGGCGATTGCCGTATTGGCATACAGGGGGTTCTTCCATATCACCCGGCCCTCCGTGTAAGCGGCGTCCGCCAGCTCCGATTCCTCGAATACAGCATATTCCGCGAAAATCCCATCCTCGAACAACACCTTATATCCAAGGTCCGAATTCTTGAAAGCATAGGCAAGAGGCTGTATGGCTTCGAGCCAATCCAACCGGTCGATATATCTCCGGGTCACTCCCGGCTTCACAATAACGAAGAAATCCAAATCTGAGTACTCATCCATCCGTGCCGTCTCGACCCCAACGGAACCAACACCTAATAATAATAGAGCATCGCCCGTACGCTCCAGTGACTTGCCGATTTCGTCCAGCCGCTGCAGCAGCAATTCTGTTCTCCGCATATGAATCCTCCTCTGGTCCGCCAATGCAAAAAGGGCCCAACCCCACTTCTCAGCGAGGTTGAACCCTTAGGTTACATTGCCTTTATTAATCTACCGTAAAGTTATCATGTTTGAATTGTTGCTGTCAAGATATAAGCGCGCACCAGCAATTTGACAAAAGAAGTTTCATCTCTTATGTTGAAATGAGAGTAAAGGGGGATGTCCATTGGCGCTCGAACAGAGTGAGAACAGCATTACTAAGACAGTTATACATACAATCTCTTCTGTAGCGGAAGCTATTGCATTATTATCAAGTTATACCGAGGCTGACCAGCATTCCTATGCACAGCATGAGCATGAGCTGTTGCATCAAGCGTTATCTGCTGAGGCCATTGCCTTTATTACTAACTGGAGAATAAGCAGCCGTTGGGATTTCATGTACCTGTATGAGTTTTTTATTCCGTTTCCCCATTTCAATGATATGGCTTTATTCCTGGATGAAATTTCCGGGCTGTCTGACGAGTCTTATCTATTCTATATTTTTGGCGGGGAAGTGCCACAGCAGCAGATTGCTGAAGCTTTGCTCCATCCGGATACAACTGCTGATTTTGGCCTTAATCCGGCCTCCATGTTTGGCGATAAGCCGGAATTTATAAAGGTCATGTTCACTGATATAAAGCCGATTCGTGTATCCATCAATCTCTTGCTGCAGGAGATAACAACCTCGGCTGTCTTTCAGGAGCACCTGAACACTAAGCAAGGTTTATATGAAGCTGCCATCCAAGAAGCCCAGGCTTTCGGGCTGGAGCCGCTTCACTTGGCGCAAAAGCTGATGGAAAAATCGTTTCGCAGAGTCAGTAACTATCAGACGTTCTACTTCATCCCTTCCTATTTCCTGACTCCCCGTCATATCCGGATATTCGATAATCATACCTGCATCGTCATTTATGGCTGTTATAACACTCCATTGAATACCCTGGAGCGGAGCCTGGAGCTGGAGAAGCAGCTGAAGGCATTATCCGACCGTAACCGCATTATGATTCTGCGAATTCTGCATCAGCATAAGGAGTACGGGGCAAGGCTTGCGAACACACTCGATTTAACGACTGCGACAATCTCGCATCATTTGGAAATATTGAAGCAAGCCGGTCTGATCGTTGAGGAGAAGGTTGGCAACATTAAATATTTCGAGCTTGATCATTCCAGGTTCAACAGGCTGCTGCAAGAGCTGAGTTCATTTGTGCAAATGGAATAGCTGTAAATTAGACGATCACCCGTTAACCGGGTGGTCGTTTTTCATTTCATCATAAAAAATGTACTTGCCTAAAATAGAAATGGGATGGTATTTTAATATTAGACGTTTATCTTATATTATAAAGGTGGTTATCTTACATGAGCATAGAGATCATCCAGGTTCATAATTTGAAGCGGACCTATCAAACCGAGGAAGGCATTTTCAGAAGAAAGCGAAAGGTTGTCGAGGCTCTTCAGGGTATCAGCTTTTCTGTGCGTGAAGGGGAGATTCTCGGGTTATTAGGTCCGAACGGCGCTGGTAAAACAACAACGATAAAAATATTGACCACGCTGCTAACGCCGACATCCGGCGAGGTCCGTATTCTCGGGCTTGACCCTGTGAAGGAATTCAAGAAGCTGCGCTCACAGATCAACTTTATTCTCGGTGGAGAGCGCAATCTGTATTGGCGGTTATCGGCCTATGATAATCTCGCTTATTTTGCAGATTTATATAAAGTCCCCCGCCAGGTGCAGAAGAGCCGGATTCCACAATTGCTGGAGCTGGTAGGTTTGACCGGAGTTGCCCACCGCAGAGTCGAAACCTTCTCCAAGGGCATGAAGCAAAAGCTGCAGATTGCCCGCGGTCTGGTGAATGAGCCGAGAATTCTGTTCCTGGATGAACCGACGATCGGGCTTGACCCGGTGAGCGCAAGGCAGCTGCGTGATATTCTGCATCATTTAAAGCGGCAAGGTACGACGATTCTGCTCACTACGCATTACATGCCTGAAGCGGATGAGCTCTGCGACCGGATAGCTTTTATAGATAAAGGGCTGATTTCTGTACTGGACACTCCAGAGGAGCTTAAGAAGCGAATCGATCAAATTTCCGTTGTAACCTGCAGCATCACTGAATTTACGGAGGAGGAACAGGCGATAATCACGGCGCATCCGGCAACCCTCCATCTGCAAATTGATCAGCCGGAGCAGCTGCAGCGATTGCGATTGCGAATTCAAACCCGACTTCCCCAAGAGCTCATCATGGAGCTGTATCATATTGCAGGCCCGGTAAGAATGGCGAATTTGTCGATTACAACGCCTACTTTAGAGGATGTCTATATTCAAATATTAGGCGGGGATGCCTCATGAGTTACACCCTTACACCGGATCTGAGATCCTTACTCCATACGATTAAAGTACATATGAAGCTCTCGCTCGCCCGTCCAATGTTCCAGTTTATTATCTTCCTGATGCCATTCCTGTTCTCGACCATAGCGATATTGGTATATGGAAATTCCTCTGCGGAGCAAATTTTTCAGTATGTTGTGCTGGGCTCCGGGTTCATTACCCTTTGGTCCTCCATCGTATTCTCTTCCGCCAGTGATGTTAACCGTGAGAAGTACTATGGAACTTTAGAGCTGTTGTTCACAGCCCCTACCCCATTCGGGCTTACGCTGGCCGGCAAAATTATTGCCAACACTCTATGGGGAATATTATCCATGCTGATTTCTTATTTTTATTTAATCGTCATTTACCGCGTTCCAGTGATTATCGGGCATCCGTTGCAATTCATACTTGCTTACCTATTTGTCCTATGCGCACTGTCGGTCTTCTCCTTCTTTCTGGCCATGTCTTTTACGCTGTCCCGTCAGGCTTATGCCCTGATGAACATGCTGGAATATCCGGTGTATCTCATATGCGGTTTTATGTTTCCGGTCTCCGTACTTCCAGACTGGGTCAAGCCTTTATCCTGGGTGCTGCCCCCTACTTGGGCCATTGAATTACTAAGAATCATTAGCAGGAAGGATATGAAACAGGATGAGCTTGTTGTTGCTTGGGGAGTACTGCTGCTGTTAACCGTCTTTTATCTCGTTATTTCTCTTGCCTACTACCGGCTTGTAGAGAAACGAGCCAGAATAAATGGAAATTTAGGGGTGTTCTAAAATGGAATCTGTTGCCCGGTTTTACCGGCATGCGCACCTGTCGTTCAAAGCACTGTTCGGCTGGCTTAATCCCGGTGTCTACCTGATGGTTATGGTCATTAACCCGTTAAGCCAATTGCTCTTCTTCGCAATGCTGGCCAAATACGCTTTCCAGGGAAGCAATCTTGCCGGTTATGTGGTTTCGAATGCGCTTCTGTTATGCGTGATGAACGCTGTCTTCGGCATGATGACCGTTATTAACTCTGACCGCCAGATGGGTACACTGCAATTGGTAGTGGCAAGCCCTGCCAGCAAAATAGCCGTCTTCTTTGCCCGGGCTATCTTTCATATTGTCAGCGGCCTGTTCACGGCAGCACTTGGACTCGCTTTCGGAATGCTGATCTTTGGGCTTACCTTCTCGGGAGAGCAGCTTGCATGGCTTGGCCTCGTGTGGACCGTATCCATTTCCGCCGCCTGCGGACTTGGGTTTGTGATCTCAAGCTTTGCGCTCTGGTCGCCTTCGATGCATATCTGGTCCAATTTGCTTGCAAGCGTGTTGCTCCTGTTCAGCGGAGCCAGCTTCCCGCGTTCTTATATGCCGGACTGGATGTACACATTATCTGAATTCTTCCCGCTGACAAGAGGTGTAGAAGCGACAAAACTGCTTATTCGTACCGGGGATAATGAATTTACAACCATCCTTACCCGGATGGCCGAAGAGGGTTTGCTTGGATGCGGATTTTTTCTCCTGGGTATACTGCTGTTCTATTATGCTGAATATTTAGCAAGGGTTAAAGGCACTATGGAGATGGAGTAGGATACATAGAGGCTTCCAGTGATGGCGGCCTTTATTCGTTCTTCCAATAGACATTAATCTTCATGTCAGGATATGGTATCCTTGATGCAGGTGAATATTGGGGGGATACGTATATGATTACCGCTACAGCGGCAAGAATCATGAATTTTTTGCCGGATAAATGGGTCACATCCATATCGAGAAATATTATAAATAATTACCTGAACAAATATGCAAATATACATATAACCGGCAGTGAAAACTTAAAAGAAATACAAACACCGACTATTTTTGTATGTAATCATCTAAGCAATTCGGATGGATTAGTGCTGGACAAAGCTCTAAAAGCGATTGATCCGACTTTTGTAGCAGGTGAAAAGCTGTCAAATAATGCAGTGACCAGCATCGGTGTTAATGTAATTAAGACTACAACTATTAAGCCCAATACCGCTGACAAAGAGGGTCTCGAAAAGATAATCAAGCTTGTTAAACAAGGGGAAAGCTTACTGATCTTCCCGGAAGGAACCCGAAGCAGAGCCAGCAGTTTGATTGAAGCGAAGAAAGGTATCCTTCTTATAGCAAGATTAACCGGAGCTCCCATTGTACCTGTCGGGTTATATGGGACAGAGAAGCTTTTACCTATTCATCAAGATGGCGATATGAAGGCGGAAACGTTCAATAAGGCAGATGTGCATATCCAGATCGGACAACAATTCGAATTGCTTCAGCGGGCGAAGGAGCAGGATAAAAAAGAATAAGAAGAGTCCACCCTCTCATACATAATGAAAAAAATAGCAGAATTATTACCCGAAGGCTATCGGGGAGTCTATAAATAATCTGAGCTATCCTTTGAAATTTCTAAGGCCATCCTTTGCGGATGGCCTTCTTTCTGTTCAGCGACTCGCCCCAGGCGCAGTAATCAGAATCTTACTGGCAAGAGCAATAGTCTGTGCACGTTCCGCTTCAGTAAGACCTGCGGTTACCTCCGTAATCTGACGTTCAATCTGCTCTCCGACTTCATGAATGATCTGCCACCCTGCCGCAGTTGCCCTCACGTTGAATCCCCGCTTGTCGGCCGGTGACACGGTCCGCTCCACCAGTCCGCGGCGCTGGGCACGGTCCACGAGTCCGGTAATACTGGATTTATCAAGTCCCAGATGCTTGGCCAGCTGCAGCATACCCGGTTCCCGGTCCCTCAGGATACCCAGCAGACGGATCTGAATGATCGAGAGATCATGCTCCGCCCCTATTCTGGCGAGAATGTTCTGGATCAGGAAGGATAGCTGCACCAGACTGTCCACAATCGACAGATCATCCAGTTTATCAAAAGAATCATCGTAACTGCTCATATTCGCCCCTCCGGAATTCATCATTTATCTAACCTGCTGTCCACATTGTATCATAATCGCCGTTGACTTTGTACGTGAAACAAACTATATTGTTTGTATTACAAACTTTTTAGTTTGTGTCACAAACAAAATTCGCCCATGGGGCAAATGGAGGCCAATATTATGTATGCTGTTGTTGTACGATCCTTCGATTCAGATCCGAAATATGAAATTCACGATACTCCGGTTCCCTCTGGAGAACATGAAGCTCTAGTTGATGTGCTTGCAGCCGGGTTGCATCTCCGGGTACGGGCACAAGCCAATGGTTCTCACTACACCAGTACGGATGAATTACCCCTGATCCCTGGTGTTGACGGGGTAGGCAGGCTGCCGGACGGTCAGTTGGTCTATTTCGTTACAACAGATACTGCTCTAGGCTCTTTTGCCGACAAAACTGTAATTGACCTGCGGCGCAGTGTGCCAATTCCCGCTCATGCCGATCCTGTGCTCATCGCTGCCGCTATGAATCCGGCCATGTCAGCCTGGGTGACCCTGCGCCGCAGGGTTCAGGCACAGCCGGGGTTCAAGGTTCTCATTCTGGGAGCAACCGGCAATTCCGGACAGATGGCGGTCCAGATCGCCAAGCTTATGGGGGCCAGTCAGATTATCGCTGCCGGGCGGGACCCGGAGCGTCTCCGTTCGCTTACGCCGCTTGGCGCGGATGTAACGGTGTCACTTGCGGGTGATCCGCAAGCAGCTGCCCGGCGCCTCGGCGAGGCGGCTTCGGAAGTGGATATCGTTCTTGACTATCTGTGGGGCGAGCCTGCCGGACTGGCTATGATTCCGCTGCTGACCCGCCGGTCTGACCGCAGCCGGCTGCTGACCTGGATCCAGATTGGTTCCGTTGCCGGAGCAGATGCCGCTATCCCTTCTGCCGCACTCCGCTCGGCCAACTTCCAGATCATCGGCAGCGGTCAAGGGTCTGTGACTCCAGCCGGATACTTGGCCGAATTCCCGGCGCTCATCGATGCGATTGCTGGAGGCAAGCTCATTGCGAACCCTATTGCTTTTCCGCTGTCCAAGATTGAAGAAGTGTGGAATACTCCGGCAGGCAGTCAGCAGCGGGTAGTATTCACGCCGGCGAATTAAGTAATTCCCTGACCTGAATTGTATAAGCAGGCCCGTGTCCGGCTTTTGTCAAGCTTTGTTATCCCGGTTGTAACTTCCCCTCTTGATAAATCTGGAAAGTGAGTGATAAACTTAGCAGGGCATCCCGCATAAGGAAGCATGCTTACTCTCTACAGAACAGGAGGCCGAAGGAAAATTGGCGATTTATTGGGTAAGACACGGCAAAGATGATGAAGGATTCCGTGGCGGATGGAGCCAGCGGGGACTTATCACGCAAGGTTACCGACAATCCGAGAAGCTCGGCCGCTATCTTCAAGATAACCAGTCTTCATTTAACATAAAGCGTATTGTCAGCAGCGATCTGCAGCGGGCTCTGGATACGGCTGGTGAGCTGGCAAGAGAGCTCGGATTGCCGCTCGAGCGCAGTATGGACTGGAGGGAAATGAATAATGGCGTGATCGCCGGCATGCCGAACGAAATCGTAAATGAACGGTTTCCGGGTTTGTATTTCTCCGGTTTACGGATGGACGAGCGCTATCCCGGCGGCGAAAGCCCGCTGGAGTTCTTCACACGTATCAAGGAAGCGTTCGGCCGCTTATGCGAAGAACAGGCCAACCGCCATCCGGAAGGTAACCTCATGATTGTTACTCACGGCGGAGTCATTAATATTATCTATCATATTATAAAAGAATTAGACTGGAACAACCGCGGCAGTAAATTCCCGGCTTCCTATACCGGCTTGCACACCATCGAGCATCAGGACGGCAAATGGATCGTTTCCCTGGAGAATTATACTGTGTAGCTTACAAAAAAGGCAGACCCGCCAGCCATTACGGCTTTTGGGTCTGCCTTTTTTCAAACCTAAACCTATTCTTCTGACTGAACATCCGGACGGTCCGGCAGCTGCTCAAGGTAACTGTTAGACATATTCAGCAGCTTCTGCACGTTATTGAACTGCGCTTCAGTCGATCCGCCAGCAATCACAGAATTATCCTTCTGGCTGAAGTTGGTTCCGTCTGCGTAGGCTTCTCCGGTTACATAAATACTTGAATTATTGATAAAAGAGCCCGTCGGCAGGAAGTGCCGGACCGGTAACAGATTGGTCTCCTGATTCAGCAGATCCTCCCCGAAGTGAAGCTGATTCTGCACGGAGACGCCCAGCAGATTGGCTACAGTCGGCAGAATATCAATCTGTCCTCCGGTATGCTCAATTACAGCGGGCAGCGTTCCGGACGGAGAGTGCACAATGAACGGGATATTGAACATATCCGTATAACCGTACTCATACCCGATCAGCTCTTTCAGCCAATCCTTCTCGTTATCGCCAAGCGCATAGAGCGGTACACCCTGGTGATCCCCGTAAAATACAATCAGGCTGTCGTCCCACACTCCGCTGGCCTTAAGTTCATCCAGGAACTGCCCCATCGCATAATCCGCATAATTCTGGGACTGGATATAGTCGCCAAGCAAGGTCCCCTGATACTGCTCAGGCAGAGTCATCTTAAGCTTATCCTCCGGCAGACGGAAAGGATGATGAGCACTCATGGAGATTACCATGGCATAGAACGGCTCTTCCTTCGCATCCAGAGCGGCCAGCTCGGGTACGGTTTTGGCGAACAGCACTTCGTCTGAAGAACCAAAAGCAATATGGTCATCGTCCCCATAGAAGCTTTGATCATAATACTTATCGAATCCGATGGCTGCATAGAGTTCTTTGCGGTTCCAGAAATCCACGCTGTTGGTATGGAAGGTATACGTATGATAGCCGTTTGATTTCAGCAGACCCGGCAGACTCGGCAGTGCTTTGTTCATATAATTGGAAGAAGTCGCCGGCTCATTCTTGGGCACATAAAAAGAAGTATTCACCACGAACTCCGCGTCCGAGGTTGTACCTTGACCCGCATCCGTATAAAAATTATTAAAATAAGTATTGTCTTTCACAAGCTTGTTAATGTTCGGCGTAACTTCCTGTCCGTCAATGGTCAGGCCGACCAGGAAGTTCTGGAAGGATTCCATCTGGACCACGATCAGATTCTTGCCTTGGTCGGCAGCAAAATACTGGGGGGACTCTGGCACGGTAATGCCTTTCAATTCATTCACAGCCGTCTGCGTAATCTCTTTGCTGTCGATGATTTCTTCCTTCTCCGTAGAATCTGCGAACAGGGTATATACCTCGTAGTTGAGGATGCCCATACTCTCGGCTTTCTTGATCTCATTCATGCTCGCATGGTTCGGCCAGATATTGAAGATACACAGTCCGATGGAGACAGCAGTGATCACTGTCAGCACCGGCCGGCTCATCCGCACGGTACCTCTTTCTTTCCAGCGCGAAATATATTTCGGCCGGAACATCAGGAACAGGAAGAACACGACGTCCACGAAGATAAACAGATAATAAGGAGTGATGAGGGAATAGGTGCTCTCCCCAACCTTCGTAACTTTGTCGGCCTGCTGCAGCGCATGATATGTCGCAATGACGCCATAATACTTGTAGTACATCAGCACAGCGAAATAAATGACCGTTATAAAAAGATTGGCCACCATATAATAGAGAATCTTCCGCTTGCGTGCCAGCCACTCGATGAGACTGAATACAATGAGGAAAAATGGAATTTCCGTAAACATGGTGCCCCAGTTAGGCCCGTCATTAAAAACAACATACCACGCCACCCCACTCTTGAGCAGCAAGAGAAAAGTAAACAGCAATATAGGCTTGTTGCGGATATCAAATGATTTTTTCATAAGTAGTCTCTAGCTCCTTGTATTTCAGAAAGAATTACATCACGTTTCAATAATATGCATAACAAGAGGTCTTTGCTCCAGCTGTTGCCATAGAAGGACTAACGATTGGTCACTTCCTCACATTTGTTGTAGGCATAAATTGTACTACTGAATTAAAGCACAAATTACGTAGGTTATCAACCTATTTTAATTAGGCGGGTAAAAACGGCAATGCCGTCCTCCAAGGGACGGCATCTGTTTCATCCTTCATACTCGAACGGATCGTCGCACGAGTAAATCTCATCGAAAAATCCGTTATATAGAATATCGTCTTCCAGGCATTTAATGAGAAAAGACAGCCGCCCGCCACATTCCGGTTCCCCGCCGTTATTCCGCATGACCTCGAAGGCATCCACAACACTTTCCATCAGGGTAACTTGGATGAATAAAGGCAACTGATCCAGCACCGCTGGTTCAATCCGGGTCTCTGACCTGTACCCTGCGAGAACGGTTGCAAAGTAATCAGCCATGAATTCCTTACGTTTACCGGGATCGGGTTCAAATTGTATCCAGCCCACTCCATGTGTCCAGAGAGCTGCCAGCTCAAACATATACCAGCCGAAACAGCAATTGTCGAAATCGTATACGGTAATTTGTCCGGTATCATAATCTATTGAATAATTCCCGTCATTGTAATCGAAATGAAGCATTCCGAAAGTCTCCCCGTTCGCTTCCACTTCTCGCAGGGTGCTAAGCAGCTCAATCAGCTTCCCCTTAAGCAAGGCCAGGGATTCAGGAATCAGCTCATCCAGATATGCGGGATTGTATTTGTCAAAAAAGCTATACCGGCGATGGACCGGCGTGTACTCTTTGGATAACTGATGCAGTTTCCCCAGTACTTTACCGCAGTTATAATAATATTCGGTAATGGGCACACCTTCCCTGTACCGGTAATGATGCTCCACCAGCATTTTTCCTGCGGCCTTAGTGAACAGGCTGACAAAATACCTGTGATTATCGTGAGTAATCTCTTCCAGCAGATTCCCGTTCCGGGAGCTGATCACATTCGCGACGCTGCCTCCATGCTCATACAGGTAGCGGACATACTCCAGTTCACCCAGGAAATCGTCGCGGCTCCGGTCAGGCAGGAAAGCGAACCTGAGTATTTTGGGGCTGGCGCCTGCTTTTTCACAGGTGTATACAATATTACGCCCACCCTCATGCGCCTCAATCTGCCCGAACTCATAGCCGTATAACCCGTACAACTCTGATACCAGGGGAAGTAAGTGTGCAGTACTTTTTTGGGCAACCTCAATATAGTTTATAATATCTCCTCCAAATCTAATTTGCGCGGCGATTTCCTGTACCGGAATCCCAACCACCATATTTTACCTAAAGCAACCACTCAAGCTCCATGGATAGTTTTTATATATTCAAACTTTACTGTTATTTATTTCATTCTAGACACAAACAAAAGCAGCCCCGGTCATTCGCTGACCGTAGGGCTGCTTTTTTTATTTTGCGAAAGTATACACTTACAAACAATCTTATGAAGGAATTACACCTGCGGTTAAGACGTATAATTCTTGCCCAGTCCCAGGCTGGTCAGCAGCTGTCTGTAGGCAATCGATGTCCGGTCTGCCGGGATATGGGCTTCCGCCTGCAGATCGAGCGGCAGATCCTCCGGAGTCTGCGACTCCACCATCTCCGCGTCCTCCTGGAACACCTGCAGATTGAACTTGATCGTATCCTCTACAGGGGCGCTCTTGTCAAAGTTACGGGAGATCGGGCAGAACAGCCGGGTATAGCGGGCAGATACCGGGGATGCACAGTTCAGAATCTTCAGCCTGCCCTCATCCGGGAAATAGACAGTCAGCGAAGCGGCGAACGGGGCAAAGACGCGGAACTCACGCAGCCACATGAACCCTTCGGGTGCAGGGTTCTCCTGTCCTTTGCCGTAGTTGCTGACCGTGCTCCAATACTCCGCTACCAGCTCCGTATCCCCTTCACGCCATACCTTATACTGGGGGACCTCTGTATTGTTGCGGTCACCGAAGGTTGACGTATGCACGTAAGCGAAATGCGATACATCCAGGAAGCCTTCCATCTGCCGCCCGGAGGAACCGGCAATATCAAAGCTCGGAATTAGAATATTAATGTAGTCGGGATCATCCCAGGCCGGAAAAGATGGGATTTGCTCCGGCGCGCCACCAAGGCAGGTCCAGATCAGGCCATAACGCTCCACGGCGGGATAGACAATCAATTTCAATTTGGGTGAGATCTTGCTGCTTGGATGCGCCGGCACCGCCGTACACTTTCCTTCACAGTTATACCGGAAACCGTGATAAGGGCAGACAATCTCACCGTTCTCAACCCAGCCCTTGCTTAAGGGCGCTCCACGGTGGAAGCAGAGGTCCCGGGCAATGACCACCTTGCCTTCGCTGCGGTACAATACCAGCTTCATATCCAGCAGCTTCACCGGAACAGGTTTATCCTGAACCTCATCTGCGGCCGCCACCGGGTACCAATACTGGGCCAGTATGCGCCAGTCTTCTGGCGAGAAGGTGCAATCACGCGGGAGCTCCAGTTGTTCCTGCCGTTTCTTTTCCTCTATCATGACCGCTCCACCTCTCAATTCGCTATGAATGCATAAGATGATTTAATTATATGTTAGAATAACTAACTTGTTGTGTATATTTTAAACTGATTTCGCTACTAAAATCAATTACAAATCCATTCCTTTTGTAATTTCGCCTAAAATACACCTGTCAATGTTATGCATCATGACATAATGGGGGCAAAACCTTAATAGATGTATATTCAGGCCATCCTCCGCAAAAGTTAACAGGTGCGCTACCTTAAGCTGCAATACATACAGCATTGTGAATGGTACCGCTTTGCACACTGATGAACGGGTGCTTTCAATTATATCTGTCTTTTCAAGTATATCGGTCTAGTAAGATTCGCCTAATAATAGTTTCTAAAAATAACTTGCTTTATTTAAGTTATAAGCTATAATAAAAACATAAGAGATACTTCAAAAAACTTACAACACATTCGAGGAGGAATTACAATGACAACATTAAACATCGGAATTATTCTGGGAAGTACCCGCCAAGGCCGCGTTAGCCCACAGGTAGGCGAATGGGTGAAAGGTATTGCAGATGCACGCGGAGATGCCAATTACGAGATCGTGGATATTGCCGACTTCAAACTGCCGCTTCTCGGTGAAACCGACAGCTATGCGGAAGCCCAAGCGTGGGCAGCCAAGCTGGCAACACTGGACGGCTTCGTGTTTATCGTACAGGAATATAACCACAGTCTTACCGGAGCACTCAAGAATGCCCTGGACTCCGCCCGTGAAGAATGGAACAACAAGGCAGCCGGTATCGTAAGCTATGGTTCAGCCGGAGGCGTCCGCGCCGCTGAGCATTTACGCGGAATTCTCGGCGAGCTGTCCGTAGCGGATGTCCGCGTACACCCTCTGCTCTCCTTGTTCACTGACTTCGAGAACGGCTCCGTCTTCAAACCGGCTGATCTGCATACCGCCAACGTTAACGCCATGCTCGATCAGGTTCTGGCCTGGAGCGGCGCCTTGAAGACTTTGCGTCAGTAAATAAAGGGTAATGGCAACGCATCATTATCATTAATAAAGGAATAAAGGGGTCTCAACCGCCAGAAATGGCTATTGAGACCCCTTTTTACATTGAAATGGATGGATGGATTGATAGATTGATAGCGGAACTATGTGAGAATGCTGCGCGAACAGACTGTTGCTCCAAGCACTGTGGGAATGGCGCCGGCAGAATGGAGACTACTTGGTAGACATAAAAAGCTTTGTAGACATAAATGTTGCACGTTTTGCAACTTGTATTGGTATATACCCGGGTGTTCAGGCCGATTGTTGTAAGAAATACAACAATTGTCCCGCTAAACCGCATGGTGGAGGAGAATTGCTGCATTTTGTACAACATTATTGGATTGGAGCCGTAATCATGAGGAAGATGCTGTATTTTATACAACAATTTTGTATCCGGTCCGAAATTATAGGTTCAGCCGATACCTCCATCCATACGCACAAGTCTAATCCTATCTTTAAGATGATTCATCAGGACCCCCGCTCTTCTTATCGTGACAGCAGCCTGCTGATCAGCTCCCGTCGGCTGGACACGCCTGCTTTGGCAAAGATTGACTTCAGGTGATCCTGAACGGTATAAGCAGAGATATGGAGCGACTCCGCCAGTTCCTTGGTGGATAACCCCAGCAGCAGCATCTCTGCAAGCTGTTTCTCGCGTGCGGTTAAGGTAAAGGCATCGGCCAGCAGGCGGAATACATCGGAGGATCTGGCATTTACAAATGAAACGGCCAGCATGCCTTCCGGACCGTCCAGCCTGCTGGCTGTAACGGTCAGATAGGTCCCATCTCCGGTTTGGAGGCATATTTTAGCGCTTGAAGGGACAGTACCGGAAGCTCTCTCCTCCGCTACGACCCGTAAGCAAACGGCCCGGACCGGCCCCGGCAATACTCCCGCATCCAGACGTTCGAACTGCCGCATCTGCTCCAGCCAATAATTCGCCGCTGCATTCGCACTCAGCGGAACAAGCTGCTCATTCAGCATCATAATTCCGTTATCTTCCGGCGCCCCGCTGTCCGAATCCTTGCCGGGCTGCGATGTGGCGTAACTGCGCAGCCCGGCAGCAATCAGCGGAGCAACGGATGCGATCCCGGCACATTCCTGCGCTTGAAACGGATGGCTATCCAGCGGACGGAACAGAGTCAGGAAGCCCCAGCAGACCCCGCCTGCCATGAGCGCTGCGCGCAGCTCATCTCCGAACCCGGCAGGCTGCAGTACTTTGCGGTAACGCTCACTCTTCTCAAGACTTCCGCCGGTAACTCCGCTTAAGCAGGCTACCGGAAGCTCCGCCTCAGCCAAGTGCTCATACTTCATATAATCCTCATGCAGATATTCATATTCGAACAATACAGAGTGAACAGCTGCGAGCCCCTGCTCCGTGACCGCCCCGGTGGTTAGAAGCGTATGGGGATCTACTGTTGTGCAGCAGGCCGCGGCAAACGGGATAATAGAACGGAGTTTAGCAATAACCGCTTCCCTGTATTGCTGTGAATTCATAACTCTCCAGCCCCGGGCCGGGTCCAGCTGTAGAATGCTTTTCATCGCCTCGTTCATCTTGGTGTCCTCTCTAAATCCCACATATGTGGGATGGTCTCCCGTCCTTGAAATCCCGATAATGAAACATAATTCCTATTATATCGCAGGTAAGCTTACATTCAATATTCAAGGACGGAGAAGATACAATGAAAACAGATATTATAGTCATCGGCGGTTATGGTCATGTCGGGTCACAGATTTGCCGGCTTCTTGGCGGGAAGCATCCCGGGAAGGTCTATGCGGCGGGAAGAAACCTGAAACGTGCCGAAGAATTCTCCCGGAGTACCGGCGGTTATGTGAAGCCGCTGCGTCTGGCGGCAGAGGAGCCGCTGGACCAGAGGCTGCTTGAACGGGTGAAGCTGGTTGTGATGTGCCTGGACCAGCAGGATACCCGGCTGGCAGAAGCCTGCTTACAGAGCGGCACGCATTATGTAGATGTCTCGGCGAGCGGCGAGTTCCTCAGCAAGCTGCAGAAGCTGGACCCGGTGAAGAATGGCCTCCAGGCTGCAGCCCTGCTGAGTGTCGGCCTGGCTCCAGGGCTGACCAACCTGCTCGCGGCACGGGCCATGCAGGAACTGGAGCATACCGAGTCCGTTGACATCTCCATAATGCTCGGGCTTGGAGACAGTCACGGACAAGCTGCACTGGAGTGGACAGTGGATAATCTGGGTGCAGCCTTTGAGATTACTGAACACGGCAAAGCGCGCACGGCTTCAAGCTTCACCGGGAGCAAGTCCACCGACTTCGGCTTTGATCTGCGGACCCGGACAGCCTACCGCTTTCCCTTCTCTGATCAGCAGACTCTGCCTGTAACTTTAGGCGTTCCATCTGTTTCCACCCGGCTCTGCTTCGATTCCCGCATCTCTACCTCCGCTGTTGCTGTGCTGCGCAGATTAGGTCTGCCTGCGCTGCTGCGGAACAGAACCTGCCGTAACTTTGCTGTCCGGGCTTTCGGCAAATTCAGGTTCGGCTCGGCACGCTTCGCGGTTAAAGTGGATGCCTATGGGTTGAAAAACGGCAAGCCCATGCAAATAGAATATGGAGTAGAAGGTGTACATGAAGCAGACATTACTGCAATAACTGCCGCTGGTGTAATCCTTAACCTCTACGAATCTGCACCTCCGCCAGGTGTCTATCATATTGAGCAGTTATTCACACTTCAGCCGGACGGGAACCGTCTGTCACTGGTATCCGCAGGGAAGGCCGGAACCGGCGTAAGTATGTCCTCCCCTCTGAACGGCGTCACTTTCTGGACGCGGAGTACTGTCCGATAGATTCTCTTTTTGCAAATAATGATGCGATTCGCTACAATAAAATGAATCATTAACCCGTCCGCCAAACATCTTAAATATGCAATTTTGGTGCGTCCAAGCTATCTATCTCTCCCTAAGGAGGACTACTCATGTCCAGCCAAGAACCCGTTCAGCCGACAGAGCTCCAGGAACAATTCACCCTGCTGATGCGCGGACTGGGAACCCGGACAGTACAATACCAGCAGAATGTGGCCTCCGCCCTCGGACTATACAATAATGACTTCATATCCGTAGATATCCTGCGTGAAAAAGGTCCGATTACCGCCGGAGAACTGTCGAAGCTAACCGGACTGACTACCGGCAGCGTCACCGCATTAATCGACCGGCTGGAGAAAACCGGCTATGTCCGCAGAGAAAATGACCCGGGTGACCGCCGCAAGGTGATTATCGTTCCGCTGTATGAGCATAAAGCGGATGTCATAGAGACATATTCCACACTTCATTCGGCTATGATTGCCTTGGCTGCTTCATATACGGAAGAAGAGCTCCTGCTGATTACTCAGTTTCTGGGCAAAGCTGGCGCAGTGCTGGAGCAGCAGATCGATCACCTGAATGCCAATCCTCCGTGCAGTTCTAATTCCTGACGCCTTCCTGAATACAACAAGGCGGCCGTTAACCTAACGGCCGCCTTGTTTATGATATTTTATTGGATTACGGATGAAATGAATCTGGCCATCTCACCGCTGGTCTCATTCAGCTTCTCAATGACATCGCTGAACTGGGTAACGAGCTCAGCCTGCGCCGAGGAAGACTTGGCGATTGCCTCAATCTCCTGTTCCATCTCCCGGATCGAGCGCTGTACCGTGCTAAGAGAATCCTCAATCGACTTCGTAGCTTCCTTCGTATGTACCGACAGCTTGCGGACCTCTGTCGCCACCACACCGAAGCCTGCCCCCTGCTCTCCGACCCGCGCAGCCTCAATCGCCGCATTCAGGCCCAACAGATTCGTCTGCTCGGAGATCTCCCGGATGAATCCGGCAACCTTATTCACCTGCTTGGACTCTTCCACCGTCTTGCGGGAATTATCCAGAATCTGCGCGGTTGTCGCCGACAGCTCCTGAGACTGGGCCGCCACATTCTGAACCATATCCACAAGCTGGCCGCTGATCTGATTAATGCTTTCCGTCAGCTGTTCCATTTTATCTTCATTTTCCAGCGTATAGGCAATTGCGAAAGCCCCGATCACTTCACCCTCCGTACCGTAAATCGGGACTGCCGAAGAAATTACAGTTGCTCCATACAGCTCAGGTGACAGACGGTTTGTCGTGGCGCGTCCGGCCAGGGCATTGCCGAGGGACGGATCATCCGGCGAAACTGGACTTCCTTTGGTTAAGCCGAAATCCAGCACTTTACTGGGTGCATAATAATGGAATATTTCCCGGTCCGTAATGCCGATCATTATATCCTGTGCGTGAATCTGTTTGAAGAAAGGTGCTGCTGCGACCAATGCTGCCAAGTTATCCATAAGCATCTCCTAAATGTGAATGTTTAGAATTATTATCGACACATTTAGCCGATTAGTGAAGAGTGCTGATTATGAATTATGAACGTCCTGAATTATGAACGCCCTGCCTTAACATGCTTAAGCTGAGCCACAATAATGACGCTGATGATAATTAGCAGAAACCATGAGCTGATCTTGCTGAAGCCCACCAGATGCCAGGCTTCATGCTGGTCCGGATATTTCCAGGCACCCAAGAAGGTAGCGATATTCTCAGCGATCCAGATGAAGAAGCCTACAATGAAAAAAGCCAGCGTCAGCGGCATCCGGTACGTCCGCTCCTGCACCCGGTAGATGATCCATGTCCTCCAAAAAACAATTACCACGAGCGCCGTCAGCCACCAGCGGAAATCCGGAATAAAGTGGTGCGTGAAAAAGTTCAGGTAGATCGCTCCGCCCAGCAATCCCGCAGAGGCCAGCCCCGGCCAGCCGGTCATATCCATCTTCAGCCTGCGCCAGATCTGGCACATATAGCTTGCCACGCTGGCATACATAAATCCGCTGTACAGCGGTACCCCGAGCAGCTTCGTGTATCCCGGATCAGGGTATGCCCATGAGCCCATTCTTATTTTATAAATCTCCAGCACCAGACCAATCACATGAAATACGCAGATTACCTTGATCTCATCGAGGGTCTCCAGCCCGCTGCGGTACATAAGGTACTGCACGGTCAGCAGGATCAGCAGAATGGCATCATACCGGTGGATGAAGGGCACTTCTACTTTACTGGTAAGTATCAGGGTTCCAAAGATCGCAACGGGAAAAATGCAGCTCATCGCGTGATGATAGCCGAAATGCAGCAGCCGTACCAATGATTTCAATATCGTCCTCTCCTCGTTCCCCGCTCCCTTTTATTCTGTAGCTTCCGGAGTGTATTCTAATATATCTCCCGGCTGACAATCCAATGCCTTGCAGATTGCCTCGAGCGTTGAGAACCGGATCGCCTTCGCCTTGCCGTTCTTGAGTATAGACAGGTTAGCCATCGTTATGCCCACCTTCTCCGTAAGCTCAGTTACACTCATTTTCCGTTTCGCCAGCATCACGTCAATATTGATTATAATCCCCATGGTCATCACCTCAGACTGTCAAATCATTTTCAGATTTTAGTTCAATAGCTTCGTTCAACAGCTTCTGGAGCACTGCAGCGAATACAGCGATCACCATGGAAGCCAGGATAATGATCATTCCGATGACGATAATCCCCGGGGCATCATCCCTCTCCGCCATCAGATAGAACAGGGGCATGCCTATAACAAACATACCGCTGATGGCGACTGCACAGTTCTTGATATTCTTCAGCACCTGTACAGAGGTATCCGAGAATGCCTTGTTCTGGTCGATGTAACCTAATAGCTTAAAGGCCTGATAGAGTGCGATGTAAAAAGGCAGTGCCGCCCCGTACAGATCGATCATCACGAGAGCCTGTATGTAAGCCATATCCGGATACAGCTCTGCTGCAAACCCCGCGATCTCCGGCACTACAAATACACATAGAGCAAGTGCAGCCAATCCAAACAGCACAATCACTGCCTTCAAAAAAGTGGTCGACCCTGGTTTGCGTTTCATTGTAAAAGCACCTCACTTCAGAATTGTGAGTTTAATTTACCACATAATTTATCGTTTATCAATATATTTAGATCGAAAAATGATATTTAATTATTGTTTATCTGTTACTCATTGGCGGCAGATATCAATAAACTGCTGCAGCGCGGCAGGCAGGGATTCATTCTTACGCGTGCAGACAGCAATATGGTTGCTTAGGTGAATCCCCTCCACATGCACACGGGAGAGCTGCTTCCACTCCACATATTCGTGCACTGCGAGAGAGGAGATGAAGTTTGCACCATACCCCGCGATTACTGAACGGATGGCTTCACCCAGTCCGCTGAATTGCAGTGCGACCTCTGGCGGCTTCAGGCCATAAGTCGTACATAACGAGACAAGGCGCTCTCTTGTTGAGCTGCCCTCCTCCCGCATAATGAACGGCTCCCGCATCATCTCCGGCAGTGAAACCGTACGGTCTGCATAGGGATGGGAAGGGGCTACCACGAACCACAGCTCATCCTCGAAAAGCTCCAGCCATTCGACATCCTCCGGTTTCTCCTTGGCTCCCCCCCCATAGAAGGCAACGTCTGCTTCATGCCGCTGCAATTGCTCAAAGGCCTGCTGGGAGTTCATTGTTGTAATCTCGATCTCAATCCCTGGATGTCCCGCTTTGAATCTGGCAGCCCAGCCGGGAACCAGGAAATTAGCCGGCAGATAAGTAGCGGCGATACGCAGCTTCCCTTTTTTGCCCTGGCGGTAGTCTTCTACAAATTCATCCATTTGTTCCTCATAGGTGAAGAGATTCCCTGCCTGCTTCGCCAGTTCTGTTCCAAAGGAAGTAAGTGAAATACCGCGGCCGCTGGGGTTAAACAAAGGCAACCCCAAATCCTTCTCGAACTTCTTGATTTGGCTGGTAACCGCCGGCTGGCTGATATTGAGCCGTGCAGCCGCTTTCGTGACGCTGCCCGTCTCGGCAACATAATAAAATAGTCTTAGTGCATGCAGGTTCATGCAGATCGCCTCGATTCATAATCAAATTATATGCAAACTACAAAAACATATATTAGTTTTATGAATTATTTTACCTTATATTTAAAACAGATCCAATACAACACTTAACCAAACGGAGGGATTCACATGAAAGAACAGAACAAATGGAGTAAGGTTGACGCGTATTTCAATGACAAGCTGCTGGCGGCAGATCCGGTGCTGGACGCCGTTCTGGGCGCTAATGAAGGTGCAGGATTACCGGCGATTGATGTTGCTCCGAACCAGGGGAAGCTGCTGTATCTTCTGGCTAAAATGAAAGGTGCCGTTAATATTCTGGAGATCGGCACGCTGGGCGGCTACAGCACCATTTGGCTGGCCAGGGCGTTGCCGGAAGCAGGAAGACTGGTTTCGCTCGAGTTCGAGCATGAACATGTAGTCGTCGCTGAGGATAATCTGAGAATGGCAGGGTTAGCGGATAAAACGGAGGTGATTGAGGGGCCGGCACTTGAGACGCTGGCGACACTTGAAGCCCGGGGTCATGGCCCTTTTGACTTCATCTTTATTGACGCCGATAAACCGAACAATCCCCATTATCTGAAATGGGCATTGAAGCTGGCCCGGCCGGGAGCAGTCATTGTGGCCGATAACGTGGTGCGTGATGGTGAAGTCATTCAGGCAGACAGTCCAGATGACCGCGTACAGGGCGTCCGTCAGTTTATGGATCTGCTCTCCGCCGAGCCGCGAATCGAGGCTACTGCACTGCAGACGGTAGGCAGCAAGGGATACGACGGCTTCGTGCTTGGCATTGTTATTTGAATGTCCTCCCCGGATCGAACGGCGGTGCACTTCATGACCCCTTTGCTAGCTATACAATATAAAAGTGCCCCGCAATATCACAGGGCACTCTTGGCTATCGGTTATTTTAAGTAGAATACATCTTTCAAATTCTTGGACACCGGGCTGTGGTCAGGGTTAGTCTCCATTAACGGCTCCATATACACCCACCACTTCCGGCAAATCTCCGTCTGCGACATCTGATCCCACCGCTCTTCGTCTTCAATCTCTACGTAAGCAAACAGGCTGCCCGTTTCTTCATCCAGAAAAATAGAATAATTATGTGCGCCATGGTTCTTCAGCTCTTCAGCCATCTCCGGCCAAAGCTCATCATGACGGCGTTTGTACTCCTCATAAGCATCGGGATAAACATGCATAACACTCGCTTTTCTAATCACTGTTCAGCTCTCCAGACATATAGGGGTGTAGTTATAACTTAAATGAACTATTATATTGAACATTATAAAGCACAAGTGAACTTTATTGAATATAAATAAACACAAATAAACTCGAATATCTGACTTAAATCAAGGAATCCCCTATATCGCTGATCAGATGCCGCTTGAGCTTGTCCGCCTCTGTCTGCTGTAGCCCCTTCGCTACCAGTCTGGCCATTTCTATGGCCCCGGCTTCCGAGAAATGCGTGTTATCCTTTGCTCCCTCAGGAAGGTTAGCATATTGGCCCGGTTCCGCCCACAGAAATACTTGCTTGGAACGAGCCTCACCAAGCTCCTCAAAATATACTTTGCTGAGTGAAGCGAGATCCACAAAGGGTACAGCTTCCCGGACGGCCAGCTGCCTCATAGCTTCAATATAATCCCCGTGGGTATTCCGGATGGCCCCATCCTCCTCGAAGAACCGCCGGTGCATGGGCGCTACAAGCACAGGATACGCGCCGGCTGAGCGCGTAAGATCAATATATTGCTTCAGATAGTGCTGATAGGTTGTGAACGGACCCGCACCTTCTTCTGTTTCCTTCTCATCGTTGTGGGCAAATTGTACAAGCAGGAAGTCGCCCTTGCGCAGTCTTTTGGCTATCCGCAGCAGACGGCTCTCCTCAATAAAGGTTCTGGCGCTTCTGCCGGAACGTGCATGATTCGCCACAGCAATGTCTTCATCCAGGTACAATCCGATCATTTGGCCCCAGCCTGTATAAGGGAATTGCCCCGAGGCCTGATCCGTTACGGTAGAATCTCCTGCAAGAAATAGAGTAGGGATGGAGCTTACCCGGTTAACCGTCACCTGCCTCACACTTGGTGCAGCACCGCCGAAAGCCAGCTTGAGCACACCATCCTCGACATGCACAGCAAAGCTGCGGGTGGTGATCTCACCGGGCCCGGTCTTCAGCTCAAGCAGTCTGAGCCGGCCGAGTCCTTCTCTTACGGTAGTAACGGCGGAGGTGTCCGGTGAACCGATCTCCAGCGTTACGGTGTAATTGCCATTCGGCACATCCATCAGCAGTGTCGGCACCGCAGGAGAGAAATAATCTCCGGGCCATGAATCCTTGAGCTCCTCATTCTTCGAGCCTGCCGGCGCAGCGGCAAAGCCATAACCCTGTTCCATGTCATACAGGCTATCCAATGCGGGTACAAACGAATAGTTAAATATCATACGGGCATCCACCTTTCTTTTCCCGTCTACACTAATTCATCCGGGTATAGAAGACAATCGGACTCTTTTGCCGGTTTTGCACTTTTTTATTCCCGGACAATCTCCTCCAGCACTCTCCCGTCCCCGTGCCCGAAATCGATCCCCAGAATTCTTCCCAGTGTTGGCGCAATATCGACCATTTCGATGTCGCCGATAGAATAGCCCTGTTTAATCGTACCGCCGGAGACGACAAAATTGCACCGGTAGCCGCTTTTGTCAGGAGAATAACCATGCGTAGCATAACGAATTCCATGTGCCTGCAAATCGACAACCAGCTGCTCCTCCAGACTCTCATCAAAGGAATAGCCGCGCCGCGCTTCAAGCATTACTCTTGTGGAATGGCTTGCATGAAGACGGTCTAATGTCTCTCTGTGGTATACGCTTTCAACCCCTGACATGTCATTCTGCCTACATTCTTCAATAGCCGTGAGCGCGAGCCGCTCTGCTTCTTCGTCTCCCGGCCGGACATGCAGGTACGCTGAACCTCCGCCGCACTGGAAGTATGCCCGCCATTTCATTACGCCGCCCTCTTCATAGATCAGACCCTTTGCCTGCAAAAGCTTGTTCAAATGCACTTTGTAGCGCACATTGAACTGGCCGTGGTCTCCGAGCACCATAATTAACGTATCCTGCCTGATCCCGGTATCTTCCACAGCCTGCAGGATCTCACCCAGCCGGTTATCCATGCGCAGGATGACTTCTTTCACCTCATCGCTGTCTGTCCCATACAGATGTTTGGCATCATCCAGGTCAATCAGATGCATCATGAGCAGATTAGGCTTGTTGCGCTTAATCGTGTCTATCGCACACTTCGTTGTAAAGTCATCCAGATAAGGCTGGGTAATCCCTTGCCTGATCCGGCCATATTTCAGCTCCATCCGGATGCAGTAGGCGGGACTGCCGCTTCTCAGCACCTTAAGTGCCTGATTCTCACCTTTCAGCGCCCTGATTTCCGGGATATTATACCGGATCGAGGACTTGCCCGAAACCGGCCAGAGGAGTCCGGCGGTACTGAGCCCTGCCTTACGTGCAGCATCATAAATTGTCGGTACCTTGACCGCCTCACGGAACCAGAACCAGCGCTGATCCTCCTCCTTCACGAACGGCTGCAGCGGATTGTTGTGGTGAATACCGTGCTTGTCCGGATGAACACCGGTAGCGATGGTGGTATGAACCACATAGGTGAGTGTGGGATATACGCTCCGCAAGCGGTTGCTGTGGGCACCTTGCTTAATCAGTCTGGATAAATTGGGCAGCCGGCTGGCCAGTTCCCAGTTGTCCTCCGAGAAGGCATCGTAGGAAATGACGATGAGATGTTTAGCTAATGGCGTGCGAGGCGTTGTCGGTTCCATGTCAGTTCCCCTTAGGTAGTGTGATGAAGATGAAGAATCCGATCAGAAACAGCGGAATGATGGATAAAATGCTAAAGCGGGCCTCGCCCGTTAACGTCGTAGTCAGTGACATCAGCGCCGGGCCGAGAATTGCCGCGAACTTGCCGAAGATATTATAGAAGCCGAAGAATTCATTGGAATTCTCCTTCGGAATGATTTTGGCGAAATACGAGCGGCTGAGCGCCTGGATGCCGCCCTGGGCCGAACCGATGAGCGCGCCGAGAATAAAGATATGCCACACTGAGGTGATGAAGAAAGCCGCAATACAGGAAATGATATAAGTGAAAATCCCGAAGATAATCAGCTTGCGGGCAGAGTGGGTTTTGGCCAGATTACCGTAGAGAATCGCACACGGAAAGGCAATGATCTGGATGATGAGCAGAATGCCCAGCAGTGTGAAAGTGTCCAGCGAATCCCCGCCCAGCACCGACGTCGCATACGGCACCACCATTTTAATAATGGTATCTACCCCGTCGATATAGAAGAAATAAGCAATCAGGAATACAAATACAATTTTGTGCTGGCGGATATTCATGAAGGTGTTCGCCATTCTTTTGAAGCTGTTTGCAACCGGATTAGGTTCAGGCTCAATATAGTAGCGCTGCTTCACATCTCTGATCATAGGCACAGTGAGCAGCCCCCACCATAGTGCAGTGATGATGAATCCAATCTGATAGCCGATGGCCTTATCCATCCCCATCATGAAGATCAGCAGCAGACTGATTCCGAACGGAATACAGCTGAAGATGTAACCGAAGGCAAACCCTCTTGTGGATACCTTATCCATCCGCTCATCATCTGTAATATCAACCAGGAAGGAATCATAGAAGATATTAGCCCCGGCAAACCCGACCGCTGACAGAATGTAAAAAGCAATCAGCAGCTGCCATTGTCCGCTATCCGGTGACACGAAGGCCAGGGAAGCCGTAGCAAGCACGCCTACCGCTGCGAAGAAGATAAAGAAGCGCTTCTTCCTGTCCTTGTAATCGGCAATCGTCCCCAGGATCGGACTGAGCACCGCCACCAGAATACTGGCAATGGAATTGAAATAGCCCAAATCCATACTGCTGCCCACAGTTGTGAACATGCCGAAGATAATGGGCAAAAGCGCCGTAGTCACCGCCATCGAGTAGGCAGAATTACCGCAGTCATACAGAATCCATGATTTCTCCTCTTTACTCAGCTTCATCTAATCTTCTCCTCCAATAACCGATTGTTTCAGTTATATCACGCGAACATATGAAGCATGTTAATGGGATGTAAAATCACAGAATCTCTGGCTTAGTGGCTATAGCCTTCCCAATATCCTGCAATATACATGGTCATTATAACCTGAATTACCAATGGATAGGGTGAAAAATATAGATTAAGCTCACTAGATTCACGGAATATACGGGCAGAGGGCGCTGCAGCAGGATGGAGACTTTTCAGTAAACACTGTAGAGATAAATGTTGTACGTTTTACAACTTTGGATCATTGATAGTTAGGTGTCCGGGAGGATTGTTGTATAAAATACAAGAATAATTCGGCTAAGCCGCTTGAAAAAGGTAAAATCCTGCATTTCATACAACAATTCCGGATTTGGGGCGATATGTGAGGGGAAATGTTGTATTCTGTGCAGGATTTCATGACAAGTCATCAGAAATCAGCCACAGAAAGCAGATGAATTGGTAAAACCGCAGCTAAGGCGCCGAAGAACACCAGCAATTGAAACGCCGGGACAATACCTAGCCCGCACATAAAAATGGCACCTGTCCCGGAAGGTCCGGGAAGGCGCCATGCTTTTAATATCAGAAACCGGGCAGCCGTTCACGCCGCCTTCCGTTTGTATACGCGCATCGCAAACAGATATGCGGCAACCAGTATCCCCAGGCACCAGGCAAGTGCAGTCCAGATGTCATGTCCGGCAGGCTGCCCCGCCAGCAGGGCGCGGATAGTCTCCACTATGGAGGTCACCGGCTGGTTCTCGGCAAAGGCGCGGACAGCCCGCGGCATAGTTTCAGTAGGCACAAATGCGGAGCTGATGAAGGGAAGGAAGATTAGCGGGTAGGAAAAGGCGCCTGCGCCGTCTACCGATTTGGCGGACAGTCCGGCAATCGCCGCGATCCAAGTCAGGGCCAGCGTGAACAGTGCGAGTATACCGGCCACGGCAAGCCATGATAATACGCCAGCCGGAGAGCGGAAGCCCATAAGGAGCGCTACAAGAATGATGACGGCAACCGAAATCGCATTGGACACGAGTGAGGTCAGCACATGCCCCCAGAGCGCCGCCGAGCGCGCAATCGGCATCGAGTGGAACCGTTCGAAGATGCCGCTCTGCATATCCATGAACAGCCGGTAGGCCGTATAGGAGATGCCGCTGGCAATTGCAATCAGCAGGATGCCGGGCAGCAGGTAATTCACATAGTTGTCCGTGCCGGTCTGAATGGCCCCGCCGAACACATAAACGAACAGCAGCAGCATGGCAATCGGAGTGATGGTGACTGTGATGATGGTATCCAGGCTGCGGATAATATGGCGCATGGAACGTCCAAGCATAACGCTCATATCACTGAAGAAGTGTCTCGCTGTCATTTCCATTTTACTTTCCCTCCATATTACCGGTGATGGCAAGGAATATCTCTTCTAATGTGGGTTGTTTCTCCACGTACTCCACCTTGTCAGGCGGAAACAGCTTCTTCAGCTCCGTGAGTGTGCCGCTCGCAATAATCCTGCCCTCATGCAGAATAGCGATTTGATCGGCCAGCTGTTCGGCCTCCTCCAAATACTGCGTGGTCAGAAATACAGTCGTGCCCTTAGCGGCAAGCTCTTTGACTGTCTTCCAGACTTCGATCCGCCCTTCGGGGTCAAGTCCGGTGGTCGGCTCGTCGAGGAAGATAAGCTGCGGTTCTCCCACAAGGCTCATGGCGATGTCGAGCCTCCGGCGCATCCCGCCTGAATAGGTTGATACTCTGCGGCTCCCGGCTTCAGTCAGGCCGAACCGCTTCAATAGATCGTCTGCTAGCTGAAGCGGATGGTTCAGGTGCCGGAGCCTGGCGATCATGATCAGATTCTCCCGCCCGGTCAATATCTCATCCACGGCAGCAAATTGTCCGGTCAGGCTGATCGACTGGCGTACATGATCAGGCTTCGATGCGACATCAAAGCCGTTTACGGTTGCACTTCCCCCATCCTGTTTCAGCAGCGTAGTTAGGGTTCTGACAATTGTTGTCTTCCCCGCACCGTTGGAACCGAGCAGAGCGTAAATTTCGCCGCTCCGCACCTCAAAGTCGACGCCCTTCAGAACTTCTATATTATTGAAGGACTTTCGCAGACCTTTCACTTCAATGGCATTGCCCATTTCTGCTTCCCCCGTTCACTTTGTTTAGTCCGTTGCCTTTTTCATGGCCTTGGCTACTTCCTGGTCCACAGATTCCTGATAGAGATCAGCGTAGGTTTTGGAATCTTTGATGAGGTCGTCGCAGAACGCCGCTACGTCATTGCCCGTCACTTCGAGCACCCCTTTCCCCAGTGCAGCGCCCTCCTCAAAAAGATCGACAATCCCCGAGAGCAAGCCATTCCCCTCCGTCAGCTCCACAGGACCGACCTTAAACAGATATTTTTGCAGCTCTTTATAGACAATCTGGTAATCCTGCGGCAGTGCTTTGACACGCGCAACATGCGCCCGCCACTCTTTTTTCCCCTCGATCATATCCCGTATTTTCATTGTATCCTCCTCCTACTTCCCTAATTTCCGGGCAATATTATCATTAAGCTGCTGGCGCCACTTGTCGCGGTAAGACTTTGCCCCTTCTTCACCCGCCAGCGCTGAACAGAAGCCCCGGATATCATCACCTAATACCTCCCGGGCATTCTGGCCGTCCGCCGCCGTTTCTTCCAGCAGGCCAAGCACACCGTCAAGAATGGGCATGAGGTTACGGCCGGTGAAATCAGAATGCGGCCAAAGCTCGGCTTTAATTTTTTCCCAGGCCGTCTGATAATCAGGCGGGAGCTTTTTTACCCGCAACTCAAAAGCCTGGAATTCTTTGGTCATATCTCTGCCGGTGATCTTATCCCAAAAATTCATTGATTTCTCTCCTTTAACTCGTTCATTTTGGATGATACAAACTCCCATTTCCCCCAAAACTTCTGCAGCTCCTCACGCCCCGCATCATTCAGCGCGAAGAACTTTCGCGGCGGCCCCATATCCGAAGGTTTCTTAGTGGTATCGACCAGCTGGCTTTTCTCAAGCCGGATCAGGATGGTGTACACCGTTCCCTCTACAACATCGGTGAAGCCGAGGGCATTCAGCTGCCTTGTGATTTCGTAACCGTAGGTTTCGTTGCGGCTTATAATTTCAAGGACACAGCCCTCAAGTACGCCCTTGAGCATTTCTGTCAGATTATCCAGCACAATTCCTCCTCACTACTCTGTATGACTGGTATTCAGTATTACTTACTACCACTACATAGTAACACATAGTAGCAGATTGTCAATAGCTGTTAATCTGATAATTATGCTAAAGGGCGGATTTGTTTAATCCCCCCTCGTCCGTTAAACTAAAGCTGTATTTAGCGGGCTAAAATGTAACATAAGGAGGCTGCATATGGGACGTGTAATTCTGCAGATGAATGTGACACTGGACGGTTGCTGCGACCACACGCAGGTGATAGCGGATGAGGAGCTCCACCAGTATACGGCGGATTTGATGGACCAGGCCGATGGCCTGCTTATGGGACGTAAAATCTACCAGCTGATGGAAGGCGCTTGGCCAGCCATTGCTATTAGCGGTGAAGGACCCCAATTTATGGTCGACTTTGCACATAAGCTCGACCGGAAACCCAAGTATGTCTTCTCGCGGACGCTGGATCACTTGTCGTGGCAGAACTCTTTTTTGCTAACGGGGACCGTATTAGAGGAAGTGCAGCAGCTTACGGCAGAAGGAAAGAGCCTGATCGTTAACGGCGGTCCCGGCCTGGGCTCCACTCTGGCAGGGCTAGACTTGGTGGATGAATATCACTTCCTGGTACAGCCAATTGTTGCCGGACACGGTCCTAAGTTATTGGGGGAAATCCGTGACCGGCTGGATCTGAAGCTGAGCGGAACCACAACCTTCGGCTCCGGCGTCGTGGTGCTCCACTATACGCCCGTCCGTTAACCGCCTGACTGATCACCGAGTTTATGTAAGACGCGCTTCAGCATAGCATACCTGGTTTCTGCCTTTTCCTTTAGCCTCATATAGAGCTTCGTCGGCTTTCTCCAGCATTTCTGCCGGGGCAGATTCCGGAAAAGAAGAAACCCCTACAGAAATCGTTATCCTTAGCTGGGACTGGTCAGGGAGTACAAAGATGCTGTCTTGAACCGAGGAACGCAGCTTCTCGGCAACCGTCATGCCCTTATCCGCCGTACACCGCAGAAGCAGAACCGCGAACTCTTCCCCTCCTTTGCGCGCACAATAATCGCGTATACGGATACCGGACTGGAGAATATCAGCGAGTTTGGACAGGACCACATCTCCGGCCGCATGCCCGTATGTATCATTAACAACCTTGAAATGATCGATATCTATTAACAGCAGAGAGAACGGTTCATTCTGGAGCGCGCTTATTTCCGCCGTTTTTTTGAAAATCAGATTAAAGGACCGGGGATTATGGAGTCCCGTAAGAAAATCCCGCTCTGCCGCCTCTTTAAACATTTCTAATGCGTCATGGGATTTCTCCAGGTGGTTAATGAGCAGATAATTAAACAGGCATGCCATGAAACAGATCATGTCAAATAAAAGAATCGTGCCTATGTTAGTCCAGCCTACCAGCGGAAGCAGTATACAGGTGGAGAGTATGACCATACCGCAAGCTGCAGCCAGCCACCGGTAAAATGCGGGGATTTTAAGCGAAAAAGCAAAAACGCCCACCAGAAAAGTAATCACGATATTTACAACACCCAACAGGGTCGCTTCATTAATTTGACCAAGGAAAAAAAGCCGGAACAAAGCAATTAAACTTGTCGAAATCATCCCGGTAACAGGCCCGCCAAGATATGTGGATGCCAGGATTGAGACTTGCCGGAAGTCTATAATGGTGCCATCGCCTAAAGGAAAAGCAAAATACAGCTGAACAATGCCAAACAGTCCAAACCCGATTCCGTATAAAGCATGTAATTGAAGCTTGGAGAACGCCCGCTTTCCTTTTAAGAGGGCCAATATCATATCCCCGAAAAAGATAAACGTAGTAAGCAATGAAAAATTGATGAGCAAATTAACAAGCATAACATACCCCTTACAAAATAAGTGATATCCCCTTTGATTCTATAGGGATAGTTGAAGACACCCCATCAGTATAGCATGTACATTCGTGTAATTCTCTATCAAAATAACCCCCAAAATCGTTTGCATTTTTGTCGAAAGATGGGGTCGTTTTATATAGAAAAAACTTCCTTTAATTGTTAAACTAATTGGAGTCAACTAATACATTAAAGGGGTTTATTATGTCACGTTCAAAAAAAGCTCTCATCATTAGTGCAATTGTTATTTTGTTTGAAATCCTCCTGCTATTATCCTTCCCTTTTCTTGTAGTAATCGCCTTCAATTTCCTTTTCCTTGCCCTCGCCGCCATCCCTGTCTGGTTATTCGGAATGATCTTCCCTCAAAAAGTGATCTGGTGGGGGAATGAGGATAACCGTAACCGGAAGAAGGTTTCAAAGTACGCAGGTATTCAGCTGCTCCTTTGTTTCATTATTGCAATCGTTATTATTCCCAAAACCGAAGATCAGACTTTAAGCGCCGCAGCCCCCTCACCTTCACCAGCTCCTGCGGCCACTACGAAGTCTGTTGTAACAGAGGAGCCGGGTGTCTCAAGAAATACACTTGCCTCCATTCCCACACAGAAACCTGTTCCAACTAAGAAACCCGTTACCACAACCAAACCCAAAGCCACCAACAAACCCGTCACCACAACCAAGCCCAAGGCCACCAACAAACCCGTCACCACAACCAAGCCCAAGGCTACCAACAAACCTGCGGCCACTAAAGCACCTGTCCAGGATGTATATTACAAGAATTGTGATTCTGTTCGGGCGGCAGGAGCTGACCCCATCCGTGCCGGAGAACCAGGGTACTCGCGCAAACTGGATCGGGATGGTGACGGCGTAGGCTGTGAATAAAAATAGGTGAATACACTCAGCAGCATATCAAAGAGGCCCATGCGCAAACCGCATGGGTCTCTCATATTTACATCCCGCCAATAGATCAGATGAGGTTATTGCCCCATCAATATTTTGGCATATGGCGAGTCAATCGGTATCATAATAACCGGCTCATTCTTCAGCGTGGTCACATAACTCTCCAGCGTACGATAGAAGCTATAGAACTCGGGAGACTTTCCATAGGCCTGGTTATAGATTCTGGCGGCTTCCCCTTCTCCTTCAGCAATGATTTTCTTAGAATCGGCTTCGGCCTGGGCCATCAGCTCTCTTGAGGAGCGGTCGGCCTTGGAGGTTATTTTCTTGGATTCCTCGTCACCTTCGGACAGATAACGCGCGGCAATGGACTGGCGGTCCGATATCATCCGGTTGTACACACTTTGTTTGTTCTCCTCCGGCAGATCCGTACGTTTGATCCGTACGTCAATCACTTCAATCCCGTAATTATCACGGGTTAAGGCGGCAATGACATCATTGGTGATCTCATCGTTAATATTGCCCCGTCCGGTGTCTTCACTGATAATATTCTCATAATTGACTTCCGACAGCTTGCGCCGCACGGAGTTATATACCGCTTCATCAATACGCTGAATCCCGCCGCCTACCGATTGTACGGTTCTCAGGAATTGCGAGGCATTGGTAATTCTCCAGACGGTATAGTTATCAACCACAATCGGCTTCTGGTCCTTCGTCAGAATGCTGGTGGGTGAGCTTTCGTACGTCATCTGATACTTGGGGAGAGCTGAGACATTCTCGATAAAAGGGATTTTCAGCCTCAGTCCAGGCTCCTCAACGGTACGCATCGCTTCACCGAAGCGCAGGACTACCTTGTATTCACCCTCCTTCACTACATACATAGAGCCTGCAAGCAGAATAGCTAGAACAATAGTTGATATCAGTCCGATAATCTGGTTTCTTGTCACTCTGCATCTCCTCCTTGCGGCGTGGCCGAAGCTGCCGGGCTAACCGGAGTGCTGCGCATCAGCTCATTCAGCGGCAGATAATTCACAGTATCGCTATCCGAGTTGGTAATGAAGATTTTGGCGCTAGGTAATATAGTCTCCAGTGTCTCCAGAATCAACCGGCTTTCGGTTACGCTCTTATTGTTGCTGTATTCGGCAAATATGGCGTTAAACTGGGCTACATCGCCTTGCGCATTCAGGATACGTGATTTCTTCTCGCCCTCGGCTCTCTCAATCAGCGCCTGCGCTTCACCGCGTGCCTTAGGGATGATATCGTTCTCATATTTCTTGGCGTTGTTAATCTTCGTGTTCTTCTCTTCACGGGCATTGGTAACCTCGCGGAAGGCTTCTTCTACCTGACCGCTCGGCGGCTCAATATCCTGGAATTTGATGTCAATGATCTGAATACCGGTGTTGTATTTCTTCTGCAGATCGACGAGCAGCACCCGCACCTTATCCTGAATAACCGTCTTTCCGTCTGTAATGGCATAATCCAGCTTCTCGGAACCAATGACCGCACGGATGGAGGAGCTGGCCGAGTTACGCAGAAATTTGTCCGGGTCATCAATGTTATACAGATAATTGCGGACATTGCTGATCTTCCACTGTACTACAGCATCGGCAGATACGATGTTCTCATCGCCTGTAATCATCATCGCCTCATCTTCAACGGCTACAGCTCCATCTGCCTCCTGGCGGTACCCGATATGTATCCGCTGGGTCAGCTCCGCAGGCACCGTTATCACTTCCTGTATTGGATAAGGCCATTTGAAATGAAGTCCTGCCGAGGACTCGTTGGTGTATTTGCCGAAGGTCAGGATAGCTGCACGTTCCTGCTCCTGCACGGTATAGAATGAAGTTGCGCCAATATAAATCAACACAGCGGCAGCGGCTACCCCTAGTCCAATCTTCTTGTACATTCCCGGTTTCAGCTCGGGAAGCTTGCGTCCCGGGATCGGATTATTCCCATCCCCATTCATGAAATTCAAGATGCATCGCTCCTTTTTACATATTTAAGTCTATATAGAGATACATATACGTAAATAAAACAAAAAAGTCGCAAATTTCGCGACTTTGTTCAATCTTATTGGATTTTACTGCGTTTCTCTTCTTCGCAGTAAGACTAGCGCCGGATATCTGTATGAAAGTTTGCTTTTACAGCAGAAACCAGCCACAGGAATAGCGGAATTCCGATCATATTCACAGGCAGCACATAACGGATCCATACCCCTTTCAGCAGCAGCCCGGCCGGAGGATTCAGAATGATCACCAGCATGGTGAGGATAAACGAGACTGCGGCTACGATCAGGGATATTTTTTTCCAGCTGCCGGTCTTGCCGGTCCACTGGGCCACGCCATAGCTGGTAATGAACATATAGATGGACAGCTTGACAAATATGCAGACCAGCCACACCGCCATCACAAATATATCCATATTCTGAATAAACTCCATCAGATAGACCAGCTTGACCATCTCAAAAAAAGGAAATTGCAGCCTTCCGCTTACAGCCGGACCGAAGGTCATAATGACCCACAATACGCCAAACAGCAGCATTACCGAGGATAAGGCCACTCCCAGCAGCACCGCTTTTCGGGTTCCTTTGCCGGGATGCTCCACAAAGGGAAACAGCATCATGAGCAGAACGGATTCGCCCAGCAGCGAGACCGGTGCCAGGGCCCCTTGCAGGATTGGTCCCGGTCCGGTATCTGCATATACGGGCAGCAGCATCGGCGCATTGAGATTATTGATGGTGAGCGCAAAGGTGAGCGCAAGAATAATCATCAGAATCGGCCCCCACAGCTCACTGACTCTGCCGATGGCTTCAATGCCTCCATGATAGACCGTGTATATAACTACGCCCAGCATCGTTCCGATGACTACCCAGGCAGGTGTTTTATAGAGGACACTCAAGCGTATGAACAAGAATTCATCGCGCAGAATGAGACTGATCACCCAGAACCATTGGAGAATGAACGGAATGACAATCAGCTTGCCGCCCCATTTTCCCAGAATAGTCACACTGTACTCTATCAAGGTCTGCCGGGGATACCGGGAGCTGAGCTTGGACGCAATATAGGTAATGGCCAGACCCGCGCCTCCAGCCAGAATGTAGGAAATCCAGGCGTCCTGCTTGGCATAAAGAATCGTTGCTGTCATCGAAATCAGCAGGTTGATCCCGATTTCCAGCATCATAATCATCCAGAACAGCTGCCGGTTGTTGATCTTCATTTCCCTTCACCGCCGTCTCTCGTTGGAAGCAGCGATTGTCCTGTCAGGCCTGTTCCGGTGAGGTTCAGCTTAACGGTAACGTCCATATCAATATCCGGAAAGATCGTGTCCCAATCCGCAGCAAGCTTCTTCCACTGATAAGGATGGCGGTGATGAATCGTATCTCCGAAACCGAAGATATCGCATTTGAAATCCTTCTGCACTTTGGTTAAGACTTTCTTAATCCTCGCTTCAAGGTATTGATTCATCCGGGCTTCGACCTTTTGCACATTGTCCGGCCTCGAGAGATTCAGCGGTGAATTATTCTCTTCAATGAACCCTTTTCCCTCCAGCAGAATCCGGAATTTGGGCAGAGCTCCGGTCATAACCGGCGTAATTTGACTCTTGAAGGTGTCCACATTAATGCTCACGGTCTTGCCTCTGGTTGCTCCAGAGAGGGCATCCGCTGCCGCTCCCCCCGGCTTGTCAGCATCAATAGAGTTGATAATTGTAGTGAAATTCCGGAAGGCCAGCCGGTTCGTAATCCAGAGTCTGACCCAGAATTCATCATAATTCAGATATCCCGCCAGCTTCAGCTTCTCATTAAAAACAGCCGCCCCGTATAAACTTAAGGTCGTCTGCGGCGGGCTGTCCTCCGGTGTCTTCTTGTCCGTATTTACTTCCGGAGTTCCAATCGAGAGTGCAGGCATGACGCCGCAACCGGTGCCATTGGCCATGATGAAGAAGTCCAGCAGTGAGCGGCTGATGGGTGCCCCGCTTTTCTCCTGAATCTTCTGCACGGCAATTGCCGGATTGGCTTCAAGCTGATAAGCAATGCTCATCGCCTCCTGCGCAGTCCCGCCCTTGACAACAAAAATATTCGACCGCGGGCGGACCATCGGGCTTCGGCCATACTCGTCCATGATGGAGAAGACCCCCTTCTCCGCCAGCTTCTCCCCGATGAAGATATTCCGCCGGTGTCCCGGAAACAGTACCCGCGAAAGCTTTCTCTGCATATTCTGTTCGGCATCCCTGTTGTTCTTGCCGAAGGCACTTTCGGTCATGAACCCGGATGTGCTGCTCTGTCCTCCGCTTTCCTGACCGCCTGATTTGGATACCAGCGGCAGCACAAGATTGGCCGTAGCCAGATATTCTCCGTTCTCCATCAAGTCCATGCCCCAGCCCAGGACAATTGCCTGGTCGTTCAATTCCTGACGGTCCCAGCAGCCGGTCAGAATCAGGGATAAGACGAGGAATACAGAGCTTATTTTCCTGAACATATGCCCCCGTCCCTTCCTGCCGGTTATTTGGTGCGTTTGGGGAACCGCTCAGTCTTGCCATTGGTCAGCCATGGCATCAGCCTGCGCATCTTATATTTGGGTGCACGTACAAGCACATCATTCAGATTCTCCATGGACAGCGGCGCATAAGGCGCCATATAAGGTATCCCAAACGGCTTCAGCGTCACCATATGCACCGAAAGCATAATCAGAAACAATACAATTCCATAGAAGCCGAGAATTCCGGCGGCAATGAGCAGAGGAAACCGGAGCATCCGGTAGGCAGCTCCCAGGTTATACAGCGGAAAAGCAAAAGAAGCGATCCCCGTCAGAGATACAATGATTACCATGGGTGTAGATATGATTCCCGCAGCTACTACCGCTTGTCCAATAACAAGGGCTCCGGCAATACTCACCGCAGGCCCTACCTGCTGGGGCAGCCTGATTCCCGCTTCACGCAGACCCTCGAAGATAAACTCCATAATCAGAGCCTCAAACACTGCCGGAAGTGGAACGCCTTCTCTGGCAAAGGCAATACTGACCACGAGCGGTGTAGGTACAACCTGCAGATGGTAAGTGGTCAATGCCACGTAAAGGGAAGGCAATAAAAGTGAAGTATGGACGAAGGTATATCTGATCCAGCGCACAAAGGTGGCATACATAAATCTGTCGGTATAATCATCTACAGCCTGCAGCCCGGACCAATAGGTCATTGGAACGATGAGCACAAACGGCGTGTTGTCCGTAATAATAATAACCTTGCCTTCCAGCAGGCTGGAGACCGCCACGTCGGGCCGCTCGGTATTCTGAATCTGCGGAAAAGGCGAGAATACGTTATCCTCAATGTATTCTTCGATATTGCTGGAATGAATGACCCCGTCAATTTGGATTTTTTGCAGACGGGCTCTCACTTCCTTGATCAGGCTCTCCTTGACGATCCCCTCCATATAGCCGATTACAATATCCGTTTCCGTGATACTGCCGAGTGTCATACTTTCCAGCTTCAGCTTGGAGGAGCGGATACGCCGCCGGAGGAGCGAGGTATTGGTCCGCAGCGTTTCCATGAATGCATCCCGCGGGCCACGGACGACCTTCTCCGAGGTAGCCTCCTCAATCGAACGTTTCTCCATCTTGATCAGACTGGCCACCATCGCAAAAGCGTTGCCCTCTGTGAAAATGACCGTCTCCCCGCGCAGTACGGCCTTGATGACTTCCTTCGTATCATAGACTATGCGGATTTGCAGCGTCGGAATAAAGACCTCCTTCAGCTCTGCCTCTCTGCCTTCATTGACCTTAGTGCTTCTGCGGAAATGCTCCAGCAGCGGCTGCAGCACAAATTCATCCACGGCATGCGTATCGCACATCCCGTCCACATAGATCAGTGTTGCCCGGTTGGTCCCGTCAATGCTGCAATTCCGGTACATAATATCGGAGCAGCCCAGAAACTCCAGCTCCATCCGTTCTACGTTGAACGCAAGATCCGGATATAATCTCTCTGGCTCATTATGCTCTTTGGCTGTTTGTTGTTGTTCCATGCGGCATCCATCCCCCTCCTGTTGGTATTTGCTGGAGGGGACGAAATTATGCATAGATCCAGGACATTCACCGTTTAAGCCAGCTCAGTCCCAATCCCCATTTCTCTCGCCTTTTTAACATAATGCACCGCCACAGCGATATCAAAAACAGCCATGCCCATCGGACAGAAGAGGATTGGATCATCGGCGGCGAATGTACTGAGACTGCGGCGGCAGACGACATCGGCAAGCGTCTGTGTTCCGGAACGGGTCAGCCCCTGTTCCAGGTGAAGCTGCTCGATATCCGTATTCTCCCGGCATACTTCCTCCCAGTCGTCTACGATGATCGCTTTCAGTGAAGCCAGCGCCTCCGGCTTGTAATCACGCAGTGAAACATTCAGCAGCAGCATGCCTTTGGCGGGGGGAATATCAATATACCGCTGATCGGACACTGTACAGGTGATGAGAATATTAGAATACAAGTAGACATCCGCCCACGTCTCTGCCACTTCCATACGCTCCATGTATGGAGATGGAATTCCTGACAAGTCTGCTCCCCGTATATCGTAGATACGGACCCGTTCAATCCGGTCACCGAACAGAGCCATAGCCATCTGACAATGATGTTGCCCGATAGGCCCCCAGCCGATAATGCCAAGCTGAATCCGCTCCATTGAACGGCACTCCAGCACATGACGGATCATCAGCCCGCTGACAGAAGCCGTTCTGACGATGCTGGGAAGCGGCGAGTTCAGAATAGCTGTGGGCTGGCCCGTACCCTGGTCATTTAATACGATGATACTATGCGCACGCGGGAGACCCGACCTGATATTGTCAGGGAAGCTGGAAATCCATTTGATCCCGGCTGTATTGACATTCCCCCCGGCATAAGCCGGCATGGCAATGATCCGGTTACGGGGATTCTTGTACCTCAGGTAGGGCTTTACCGGCTGCACATAATCACCGGAATGGATGAGGTGCACCGCAGCTTCTGCTGATTCTGCAAGAGCAGCCCAATTCAGGCCCACTGCCCGCAGATCCTGGTCATTTAAGTACAGCAACCTGTCTCCTCCTTATGCGTTCAAGTTAGGAACTCTTCATCTGCTGGCGGCAGCTGCTGTCCGAACTGGCTCTGAACCCAGGAATCCGAGAATACCGTATCGAGATAACGTTCACCCTTATCATGCAGAATAGCGGCGCAGACAGCTCCGGGAGTGAGCTGCTGCTTCATCTGCCGGATGGCCGCAAGAACTGCCCCGGAGGACGCTCCGGCCAGAACCGATTCCTTCCGCGCAAGCGCGCGGCAGCCCTGAACCATATCGGAATCGGTAACATGCACAATATGGTCAATCAGATCTGTTCTGCAAAAAGGCGGCACAATGCCGGCACCAAGTCCAGGGAACCGCCGTTTCTCCTGATTGCCGCCAAAAATTGCGCTGCCCGCCGCATCAACAGCCACAATCCGGGTCTGCAGCCCGTTGTCCTTCACGTATTCTGCAAGCCCGCGGATCGTCCCGCATGTACTGACAGCACAGAACAGATAATCCACCTGTCCAAGCTCAGTCACGATCTCTTTCATGGTTGTATGATAATGGGACAGATAATTATTGGGGTTCGCATACTGGTTCGGCCAGTAGCTGCCCGGCACCTCCGCGAGCAGCTGCTGCACTCGCTTCAGTCTGGCCGGCAAAAATTCCCCTGTTTCGGGATCGGGACAGGCAACATAATCGATGGTTGCGTCCAGGGCCCTCAGAATCTGAAGATTCATCTCTGTCGTCCTGGAATCCACAACACTGATGAAGCTCATTCCCAGATATTTGCAGATCATAGCCAGGCTGATCGCCATATTTCCCGAACTTGATTCAATGATGACTGTACCCGGCCCGATGAGCCCTTCCTTCCAAGCCTCCCGGATCATCCACAGTGCCGGACGGTCTTTCGCGCTTCCTCCCGGGTTCATCAGCTCCATCTTCGCGTATACGCTGAACCCGCCTCGCGGAAACAGATGGTCCAGCCTGATCAATGGCGTCTTGCCGATGGCCGACAAGATACCGGTGTCCAGGTTCAGCTCTGCCCTGTCATTGACTCCATCCTTCTGATAATACAGCTTCTTGTTCTTCACCTGTCCGGTCTGGAGCTTCCCGTCCTCTGCTGCCAGAATGACGTCAATATCGTCAAGCAGATGATTGCGGATCATCAGACCGATTTCCGGAATGCATTCCCTGATTTCTTCCCTGATCGCCGGAACTGCGGATGGAACCGCAGATCTGCTCTGGATATACACAGTTAAAGCATTATTGCTGACCTGGACCCGGATCATTGCATCCTGGAGATGACGGTAGACCACCTGTTCAATATCGTAGATACTGATCTTCTCCCCGTGCTTCAGCTCGCGGCCCACCCGTTTGACGATAGATCCGAAGCTCTGCTTCTCCGTCCCGTCTATCTTCACTGTCCTGAAATCCCTTACGACATCATAGGTAACAAAACGGATAGCGGGCAGCAGCCTGCGGACAGCTGAGGTAAGCACCAGGATGCCTTCGCCAACTCCCAGAGGGTCCAGCCCTTCCCCTAATGCCTCAGTTCCGATGACTTCCGCAACAATTCCGTCAGCAAAGATATACCGGCCCAGATCATGCGAATAGTACGCGATTGTGCCGATTTCAATAGACCCGTACGTATCGGTAATGTCCTGCGGCTCAAGGCCGAACAGCCGGGCCATATTCCGCTGCCACTCCACTGTAGCGATCTCACCAACCAGAATGATCTTGCGGATTCCGAGCGAACGCGGATCTTCAGCAGCATATACGATATGGTCCAGAATAGAGGGCATCGTATACAGCAGGTCGGGCTTAAATGCCTGAATCCGCCCGATATGCTGCTCTATCGGCAGCTCGAAGGGGATTGAGCTGTTGACAAGTCCCAGCCGTTCGAAAATGGCCAGCGCCGTATTCGCAGCATGTCCGGTTCCCATATCGGCCAGCGCCCTAGTACATCCGCTTCCTGCAATCAACTCACCGAACAGCTTGGTTTTGATATTGATATAATGGGCGTCATCTTCTTCTGAGTAGACTATAGCCTTACGCCGGCCTGTACTTGTACCCGATGTCCGGTATACGGCGAGCGAAGCATCGGGTGAGCTGCTATAATAATGGGTTTCAAGAATGTCCGAGGTCATCAGGGGAAGGTTCTGCAGACTGTAATTCATAGTCTCACTGCTGCTAATAAGCCCCTTGTACCAGGGAAACTGCCCGATGACTTCAAGTACTTTATCCCGCCAATTGTCCATCAGCATCATGGATGCCTCCTGCTCCGGCTGCATGCCGCAGCCTCTTGGATTCACACCTTCAATAACATATGTAGCAATCTCCCGGTGTGTTCTGCCCATCACGTCTGCCCAATCAAAAGCCCGCTCTCTGCCGTACTATGGCCTATAAGAAGCTACCGGACGGAGGGTTGCGATGAAGAAGCAGATCAGCCGGATTTCCAGTAAACTGACGAAGACAAGAGTACTGGCGGAGAAGCCGGAATTAAAGAGGCATATCCCGGACACACGAAGAATGAGCCGGAGTGTTCTGCATGCAATGCTGCAGAAATACCAGATGGTATATATTAAGCCCTGCTGCGGCTCACTTGGCGAGGGGGTTATCCGGGTTGAACAGAGGACACCTGCAAGCCGGGGCAGCTCTGGCGGGAGAGATTCTGTCGTGACGCAAAAATGCACCTACCGCTATCAGGCAGGTACACGGGTGAGCACATTCGCTGATTATGACAAGGCATATCAAGCAATCATGGAGGAGACCGGAGGGAAATCCTATTTAGTACAGAAGGGTATCCGTCTTCTGACATACGGCGGGCGGCCGTTTGATATCCGCGTAATGGTGCAGCGCAATCCTCAGGGAAAGTGGGAAGCTACAGGAGCGGCAGGACGCGTCGCGCATCCGCAGAAGGTGGTTACGAATGGAAGTCAGGGCGGGACCATATATCCGGTCGAGGAACTGCTTGGCGTTCACACCAGCCTGAAGAAGCACAGCGCTCTGATTACGCAAATGAACGAACTTGGCGTGAAGTCTGCCATTCAGTTAAGCTCTGCCTATCCGGCGCTGAATGAAATCGGCGTAGATTTCGCCTTAGACCGGCGGCTTAGCCCATGGATTCTGGAAGTGAATACCGCCCCCGATCCCTGCCCGTTCACCAAACTGAAGGACACCCGTATGCTTGACCAAATGATCAGATACGCCAAAGCCTACGGCCGCACCTATAATCTGAAGTGCATGAAGGCAAAACGCGGGATGAGATGATAGCATGAATCCCGCATTCTGCTCGCCGCCCCTCCGGGCTAAGGCTTCAATGCGCCTCCCGGTAGGCACCCGGTGTACTGCCGGTATATTTCTTGAATACTTTATTGAAGTAATGCTTATTCTCATACCCGACCCGGCGCCCGATCTCGCTAACTGGCAGATCACGGTGGGCACTAAGCAGCTTTTGCGCTTCTTTGATCCGGGTGGCATTCAGATAATTCACAAACGTATCGCCGGTCACCTTCTTGAAGAGGTTGCTGATGTAGTTGGGATGAAGCTTCATCAGGTCGGCCAGATGATCGAGGGAAAGGTCGTTCATATAATTCATTCGGGTATACGCAAGAATCCGTTTGGCATGAGGAGGACAGTCCGTGCTGTCCATAGAGGGAAGATCCCGGTTCACTTGACTCAGCAGACGGGACACCTCCTCCTTGTCCACTGGCTTCAGCAGGTAGTCCACCACGCCGTAACGGAGCGCCCGGCGGGCGTATTCAAAATCATCATATCCCGTAAGAATAATGAAGCGCTCACATAAACCGTTCTCCTTGGCCTCCTCCATCATTTCAAACCCGTTTTTCTCCGGCATATGCAGATCGGTTACCGTAACATCCGGCATGTATTCCTTCATGATCCCAAGAGCCTCGAAGGCGTCGCCGGCCTCCCGGATTTCAGTTCCGACCGGCGCGGCTGCGCCAATCACCTTGACCAGTCCTCCAAGGATGATCGGCTCATCGTCTACTATTAAGATTCGCATGCTCGCTCGCCGCCCCTTTCGCTATGATAATAGTCAAGCAGGTACCCTTGCCCTCCTCACTCTCCAGAACCAGCCGGGAAGCTCCGCCATAGAACGATTTAATCCGCTCGCTGACGTTATACAGCCCCACGCCTCCTTCCGCCTCCTCCCGGGGCTTCACCTCATCTCCCTGGGATAACCGGCTGTGGATCTGCTGCAACCGGTCTTCGGGAATCCCTATGCCGCTGTCCGACACACTTATCCTGATCTCGTCCTCCGTCTCGGCGGCCTGAATGCGGATATGGACAGGCCGGAGCGTCACGGAGGCTCCATGGATGATGCTATTCTCGACCAGCGGCTGGAGGATGAACCTTGGACAGCTCATCTGCTCGGCAGCCACAGCGATATCGACCTCATAGGTCAGTCTCTTCTGCAGCCGCATTTTATGAATATTGAGGTAGAAGACCACAGTCTCAATCTCTTGGGAGAGGACCGTATGATCCTCTTGGGCGGACAGGCTGTACCGCATCAGCTTGCCAAACCAGTACGAGATTTCAGCCACTTCCTGGTCGTTGTTGGATTCCGCCAGCATCCGGATCGTCTCCAGCGTATTATAGAGGAAATGCGGCTTGATCTGGGCCTGAAGGACTTTGTAAGCGGCTTCCTTATTGCGCAGCTCCGCACGGTGGACATTGTTGATCAGCTCATCCATACGCAGGAGCATGGAATTATAAGTCTCGGTGAGGAAACTGATCTCATCCTTGCGGCCCGGCTTGTCTTCCTTGCTGATCGACTGCTTCAGATTATCATCATTCAGGTTGCGCATATGCCGGGCCAGCCGGAGGACGCGCTTAGTGATCGTCGCAGCCAGCGTGTAATAAGCAAAAGACAATAACGCCAGCAGGACGGCGAAGGTGGTAATCATCACGATCTCCTGGCTCCTGATCGAACGGAACACCTCGGATACCTTGCCGATCACGGCGACCCGGACACCCAGCTCCTGAATGAACAGCTGGTTGACGATGACCTTACGGTTGATGAAATACGTCTGCGACTCCTCCGATGCCATTCTTGCCCAGGTTGCAGGATCAACCGCCGAGGGAATGCCTTCCCTCTCCGGCGGCAGAAGCAGCGCGGTCCAATCCCCTCCGCCTGTCGCCCGGTAGAATTTGCGGATCAGCTCACTGCCGACCCGCAGCTCCAGCAGTCCGACAATCTCGGTAAAGTCATGATTATATATGTTCTGATAGAACACCAGCGGGGGTGCTTCGACCTTGGAGTCGGGGAGTATCCATTTGCCCTGTCCCGGCCGCAGCATACGGGTAGCCTCGGCACCCTGTTCATCCAGCGCTGATAGTTCGAGCAGCCGGTCAGTAATGGGCAGCACGCCTTGCTTGGTTATATAGATTCTGAACGTGTCGATCTCCGGACTGATATTAAGCGATTGCAGAATCACCGGATTAATATAACGGTTATAGGCATATATGCTCTCTGAGTCCGTCTCATAGCTGCCGTCCAGATAGTCAGTGACATACGGGTTGTACTGGAGCATCCGCTGGGTGGAATCGATCCGGGCCAGATCCGCCTTCATATTGGAATAGGCCTGCTCCAGTATCTTCTGACGGCTCTCCACAAACTGTCTGCTTACACTGTCATAGAGCTTGCTGTAATAATAATAGCCGAAGGTAACGACCGGAATAAAAATCAGCAGGATATATCCTAATATCATTTTGCGTACAATGCTCACGGCAGCCTGTCCCCCCCCGGTGCCCGACTTCTTTTTTTCTAATCCTACCATGAACATGTAAAACCCGGTAGAGACAGGTCTCTACCGGCAGGAATTCCCTTACTTGAATAATTCTTTTTTCTTCTGATAGGTTGTATTCGCCCAGTCGGTGAGCTTCTGCAGCCCTATGTTCTCTGCATTCTTCAGCATATTCTCATAGGCTGCCACTGCCGCCTCCTCCGATTCTGCCAGATAGATCTTGACCTTCTCATTCTTGACCATCTCGTCAATCTTCGTCTTGATGGTCTTCTCCTGTGAATCCGGCTGGGTCTGGATCAGCCCGATCTCCGGCTTATAGATTCTGACGGACTTCAGATCCATCAGCGCCTGCGTCTTCTGCAGCTCAGGAACATAAGACAGCATGCCCTCGGTAACCCCATCGTTATAGAGATACCACCACTTAATCCCGTTGCTGTTCACAAAATCGGCATCGGACGGATTATATTTGAAGTCGGGGTGGCCCTCTTCATTCCAGGTCCAGTGTACCCCTTCGACTCCGAACATCGTCAGCTTCTTACCCTCGTCGCTGGCCAGATACTGGATGAATTTGATGGAGGCCTCCGGGTCCCTATTCTTCTTGGTGATGAAGGTTCCGGAGAAGCCGAGTCCTGAGCTGACTACCTTGGCATCCTTCGACAATACGCTTGGCAGCATCTTGAAGGAGAAGTTCCCCTGATTGCTCTTGATCTTGATGTTATCGGTATCTGCGGTGGATACGGTATGGCTATGGGCGAAGGCTTTGCCGCCCGTAGCATATTGATCATCAATCTGGTCATTGGCCAGTGCGAAATTCTCAGCCAGGATATAGCCATTGCGGTACAGGCTATTCATGAACTTGAAGAAGTCCAGCATCTTGGGCTGCCTGATCGCATATTCCACCTTGCCGTCCTGTTCATACCAGCCGTCGAGCAGGGTCTCCGTACCGAACTGGGCCAGGAAATACTGTTCAATCCAGTCCTTGTCCATGATCAGCGGGACCATCTCGGGATATTTCTCCTTGACCATGCCCAGCACCTTGACGAAATCATCCAGGGTCTTGATCGGCGGATTTCCCAGCTCCTTCAGAATATCCTCCCGCACCGCGATGCCCGGGTTGCCGTCGCTGCCTAACGAATATTTACTATTCTTCATCTCCTCCTGGGTCGCAAAGGAATTCCGCACGGTATAGAACTTGCCGTCATCCATGGTATGGATGGCAATCCGGGTCTTGTCAATCTTGAAATCCGGCGCATATTTCTCAATCAGCTCATTCCAGGAATATGACAGCTTCGAGTCGGATAACCGGTCTATGTTGGAAGAGGTGAACACCAGGTCCGGCAGGTCACCGGAGGCAATCATCAGTGGAAGCTGCTTATCATCGGTAGCGACCGTAACCTTGAGCTTCACTCCCGTCTTCTCGGTAATCATGTCGGCGACCGGGCCCTTCCATTCCGTAACCGGGTACCACGACGCATCAATGAACAGGCTCAATTCCTTCACTTCCGCAGGTTTGGCCGGAGAATTCCGGCCTGCTGCTGCGTCCGGACTGACGGACGGGGCGACCTGGACGGCATTTCCTCCGCTGCCGCAGGCGGATAATACGGCAATTGAGAGTGCGGCTGCAACCATCTTGAAGCTTCTGCTTTTGTTCAAGCTAATCCCTCCATGATTGAATTAATAATGGTCTAACCTTTTACCGACCCCAGCATGATACCATGTACGAAATACTTCTGCAGGAACGGGTACACACAGATAATCGGAACAATGGACACGACCATTGAAGTGACCTGCAAGGAGAAGCTGGTGACACCCGCCGAGACACTGTTGGCTACCGCCAGCGAATCCATCGGAGAGTTGCTCTTGTTGATGACCTCCATCATGCGGAAGGCCAGCGTGCGCAGCTCTTCGGACTGGACGAAATAGGCTGAATCCAGCCAGGAATTCCATTGCCCGACCCCCATGAACAAGGCCATGGTCGCAAGCACCGGTGTTGAGACCGGCAGGATGATGCGGAAGAATATCGTAAGCTCGCCGGCCCCGTCTATATGCGCAGACTCTTTTAGCTCAGCAGGAATCTCGCGGAAGAACGAGATCGCAATGAGCAGGAAGAACGTGCTGAGCATGGACGGGATAATGTACACCGCAAAGGAATTAAGCAAGCCGAGTGAACGCAGCACCACATAATAAGGGATCAGTCCGCCGGAGAAGTACATGGCGAATACGATCACTGTGAAATAGACCTTGCTGAATAACAGATCACGATGGGACAGGCCGTAAGCGACGATGCTGGTGAGCAGCAGTCCGAGCAAGGTGCCGGAAACCGTACGCAGTACGGAGACCAGGAATGCCTTCACCCACTTGGGATCATCCATGAACACCCGGTAATTCTCCAGGGTAAAGTTCCGGGGCCACAGATACACACCGCCCAGCAGCGAGTCCGAGCCTTTATTGAAGGAAGCAATTAACACATAATAGAACGGATACAGCATCGTGAGCATAATAATGAACAATACCACATAGATCACGCTGTCAAAAACAAAATCCATCTGCCGCTGACTCTTCAGCACAGCCTTTCCTCCTCTCTCTAAAAAAGACTTGAGCCTGACACCCGTTTGGCAATATAGTTACTGGAGAATATCAGGGCTACCGAAATCACTGATTGAATTAAATCTATCGCCGCTGCATAGGAGAACCGCCCGTCGCTTAGCCCCACCCTGAATGCGTAGGTCTGGACAATCTCAGAGGTTGGATTATTGATACTGTTGCCGAACAGGTAGGCCTGCTCAAAGTTGGAGCCCACCAGTCCGCCGCCGAGAATACTTCCGATGGTCAACACCAGCACAACAACAATGGTTCCCTTCATTCCCGGAAGGGTGATATAGCGGATTCTTGCCAGCCTTCCGGCCCCGTCAATCTCTGCAGCCTCATAGAGGGAAGGACTGATCCCCGATATCGCCGCCAGAAAAATAATCGTCCACCAGCCCATCTCTTTCCACACCGCACTCCCTACCGCCAGCCCCCAAAAGTAATTCGGACTGGTCAGGAAGGCCAGCGGCTCATCCGTGAAGCCTATAGCCATCAACGCCTTATTGACCACACCGACATCGGCGGACAGGAAGGCATAGGATACGCCAACCACGACTACCCAGGAGATAAAATGCGGCAGATAGCTGATCGTCTGCACCAACCGCTTGAAGGCCATGTGCTTCACTTCATTCAGCATTATCGCCAGCAGAATCGGCGCCGGGAAGGCGAAGATGACCTTCAGCAGACTAAGGACCAGCGTGTTGCGGACCAGCTTGCCGAATTGATAATCATGCACGAATTCATCGAAATACTCCAAGCCGACCCAGTCACTCGTGAAGATCCCTTTAATCCCGCCGGAGATGCTGTAATCCTTGAAGGCCATCAGAATACCAAACATTGGAGTATAGGCGAAGATCAGCAGATAGATCATGCCCAACCCGACGAACAAATGCAATACCTTCTGTTTTTTGAAACGCTTCCATAAAAACGACCGCCGGCTTCCGCCGGTCCCGGGACTCCTAACCTGTGTTTGCAATTCCATATTCGCTCCTCCCTCGTACCTTTAGTTTACCTTCGAGCCCAGGGAGGGCGTAAGCCAACATTCTTAAGAAAGCGTTATCATTTTTACATGCGGTTATTGAACCGGCGTTGCTATCCATTTAAAGTGCGGTACCGGCTCAGCGATCTATCTTTATTCATCAGATTGCTTTACCCTAGTAGTATCATACTGTTGAAGGATACGGGTGCTGACTATGAACGCTAAGGAATACGGACTCAGCGAGGGTCCGCTGGTGAAGGGGAACGGGTATAAGCCACCCAATCTGCACAGATGGGGACCGGGCGTCCGTGATGTATATGCCCTGCATTATATCGTAAGCGGCAGGGGCTATTTGAAGACAAGCCAGGCGGTTTTTCCTTTGGAGGCCGGCGACAGCTTTGTGATTTTCCCGCAGATGGAGGTGTATTATTACCCTGATCCACAAGACCCGTGGGCGTATTGCTGGATTGAATGTGGCGGAACGGAGGCTTTGCGGTTACTGGACATGATTCATATATCACCGGATCACCCCGTTGTAACGGCTGCTCCGCAGGACCTCAAGCCCATGTTCGATAGAGTCGAGGCGAATGCAATCGAGCCGTATGAACGGGAGCGGTCGGATGCCGGATTTCGCCTGTTGTTAACCTATTACATGGAGTATTATCCAAGCGGACAGGCTTCCCTCAAGAAAGACTATGTAGGTTCAGCCAAGGCATATGTGGAGAGGAACTATTGGAAATCTGCCTTGTCGGTTCTGGATGTTGTAGATTATGTCAAAATCGAGCGCAGCTACTTGTTCCGGCTGTTCAAGAAAGAGACGGGCACCTCCATCTCAGGCTATCTCACCGCCTTTCGGATTCGGCGGGCCTGCGGGCTGCTGGGCGAGTCCCGGTTATCTGTGAAATCCTTGGCTTATTCGGTCGGCTACCACGACCCGCTGTATTTCTCTAAGATCTTCAAGAAGGTTACTTCTTACACGCCGTCACAGTACAGGAAGGTGTATAGGGAGGGGAATGTACTTCCTCCGGCGGATGGGGGTGGGGGGTGAGATTGGCGGATGCCTTGGTGGGCGCGGGGATAACTTACCTGTGCGGGTGAGCGATGTTGGTGCGGGTGCTAAGTTTTTCGCATACATTTGGCCCATACACCTCAGCACCGCCCAATGTGTTCGGTTTTTCGCATACAATTGGCACCTCAGCACCGCCCAATGTGTTCGGTTTTTCGCTTACATTTGGCCCACGTGCCCACGCAGCGTCCAATGTGTTCGGTTTTTCGCTTACATTCCGCTCGCACGCCCCCGCACTCCCCAATGTGTTCGGTTTTTCGCTTACATTCCGCTCGCACGCCCCCCGCACTCCCCAATGTGTTCGGTTTTTCGCTTACATTCCGCTCGTACGCCCCCGCACTGCCCAATGTGCTCGGTTTTTCGCTTACATTCCGCTCGCACGCCCCCGCACTCCCCAATGTGCTCGGTTTTTCGCTTACATTCCGCTCGCACGCCCCCGCACTCCCCAATGTGTTCGGTTTTTCGCTTACATCCCGGGTTGTACTATTCTTCAGACCAAATCCGGGCTTTGAATGGTACCTATGTACTCGTAGTATGTAACCCGTGGAGATATCCCTCTCGCTACAGGGCGAAATTTCCCCTTATCCACCAGCATACGGCTGTATTTAATAACTGTCGTGTTATGTAGCTCAAGTTCTCTCGCGGCATCACCCGGACGGAGGACACGGTGGTTACGGATGGCTAACCGCATCAGATCTCGTTCAATTCGAGAATAGGATTTGTCTTTTCTTTTATTAGCAGTTCCGGCCGACAAATAAGGAGCCAGAACGTTCCGCATTGTAGAGAGAACAAAAGGCGGATTGTCTTTCATCTCATCCAGCGAGATATAGAGAACCATGTAGTCCTGTGATTGCAGGAAGAGACCGCGATTCAAGTCCATCCGGTATTTGCTCCGGTCCGTGCCATGCGATCCATAATCCATAATCTCAAATGCAATACGCGAGGAACCGACCTTCCACAGTAAATCAATAAAATACGATCTCCCACGCCAGTCCTTAACTTCATATTCCGGATGGAGTCCCTGAAAATATCCAACAAGCGGCCACCACACATATTCCACGAATAAGCGGTTACCGTAGCTGTGTCCCCGCTTTAGCGCATCAAGGCGCTCCCCCTTTCTTCGTTTCAAATGATTGCTTAACCAATGGTCATGTTCTTCTGTAAATCCCACTCCAATTCCCCCGCTCTGCAATAAAATTAATCTCTAAACGCACAAAACCCCGCCGCCTTCTTAAAGAGAAGGGAGCGGGGCATTCTTTGCCACGTTTACTGCATCTATTACTAGTGTGCCACTTTTGGTCAGCGAACGCAAGATGAAGATCTCAGAAGACCTTATGGTCCAGCTACACAAGTTAATGTGTTCGGTTTTTCGCTTACATTCCGCTCGTACGCCTCTGCACTCCCCAATGTGTTCGGTTTTTCGCTTACATTCCGCTCGCACGCCTCTGCACTCCCCAATGTGTTCGGTTTTTCGCTTACACTCCGCCCACACGCCTCTGCACTGCCCAATGTGTTCGGTTTTTCGCTTACATTCCGCCCACACGCCTCCGCACTGCCCAATGTGTTCGGTTTTTCGCTTACATTCCGCCCACACGCCTCTGCACTGCCCAATGTGTTCGGTTTTTCGCTTACATTCCGCTCGCACGCCTCTGCACTCCCCAATGTATTCGGTTTTTCGCTTACATTCCGCCCACACGCCTCCGCACTGCCCAATGTGTTCGGTTTTTCGCTTACATTCCGCTCGCACGCCTCTGCACTCCCCAATGTGTTCGGTTTTTCGCTTACATTCCGCCCACACGCCTCTGCACTGCCCAATGTGTTCGGTTTTTCGCTTACATTCCGCTCGCACGCCTCTGCACTCCCCAATGTGTTCGGTTTTTCGCTTACATTCCGCCCACACGCCTCCGCACTGCCCAATGTGTCGGTTTTTCGCTTACATTCGGCCCTCGCGCCTCCGTACTGCCCATCTCACAAAAAGGCTGCTCCCGGCGCGTCTTACCGCGCATGGGGAGCAGCCATATTCACGCATCAGAAACAGCCTTGTTCACACTTTGGCAACAGCCCTTATGCTGAAGGCCTGCTTCAGCTTACTCAGCCGGAACGGGTTCCAGCACTGGTTGGAGATCCAGTTGAAGCTCTGGCTCGACCACACTGTCCGGCTGGATCACACTATCCGTGATATCCTGACTGTCGGTGGTTTCCATAAGGGCTGAAGAGCTGCCCAGGTATTGCTTCAGCCATTTCATCGCAGGGCGCTCCGTGCCATTAGAATTCACCAGATGGGTATTCGGTTCCCAGGTCTGATTCTGGATGTAGCCCCAGAGGGTCACGCCTTTCACCGCAGGATTCTCCCACAGCACAGGGAACTTCTCCTTATATCTGGCCAGCTGTGTATTGTCGTCACCGGTCATATCCAGCTCGGAGACGTAGATAGGCAGGCCTGTTGCGGACAGTTTACCAAGCACAGTATTCATGGTAGAGACACTAACTGTATTCATATTGAAATGATGGCACTGAATGCCGATGCCGTCGATCAGACCTCTGGACTTCAAGTGGTTGATAATCGTCACATATTTATCGGTCAAGCTTGGATCACCAATAATGCCATATTCATTGATGAGCAGCTTGGCGTTCGGGAACGCGGCTCTGGCCTGCTGGAAGGACCAGATCACCCAATCCCAGCCAGTACTTCCGTCGCCGCCGATGGCGTTGCGGTAAGAGGGCTTGGCATGCAGCGGTTCATTGACGACATCCACGAAGGCCGACTTGGGATAACGCTGTCCCGCTGCGGTAATCCATGCGCTGACCTCCGACTTCTGTTCTGCCGCCGACAGGCCGGCAACCCATGCAGGCTCTTGGCTTCCCCAGACCAGTGTATGGAACTTGAAGGGGAGGTTTCTGCTTACCGCATAATTATAGGAAGTATCCGCACCGCCCCAGTTCATATTATTGCGGTTGCCTTCAACCGCTCCCCATTTAGTTGCATTCTCAGGCGTCACCTGATTCCAATAGGTGGCGAAGCTCGCAGGAGCACTGCCTGCAATGATATTCCCCAGGAACTTCGGCCCATTGGTAAGCGCAGCACTGGCGTTCCCCGAAATGACGGATGAGAGTAATATGCCGGCTAAAGCCAGCCCGCCTACAAGCTTTTTAATATTGTTCTTCAATTTGAATCCATCTCCTTTGGCGATTATAAGCTCCATTCAATATAATCCACAGAAGCATCCCAGGCTCCATTGTCCGTAGTTACGATCAGCTTAACCTCCTGATTTCCGGTGCCGTGGGCCACATTGGACAAGGTCTGCACGGTAGGTGTGGTTCCGCTGAAGTAGAAGGAGCCAACGGTCACCCCGCCAATTTGCAAATCGACCCTGACTGCGGCGGAGCTGCTGGAAGCCCCACGGACTGAGATATTATGGGTACCATAGGCAAAATATTGATTGAACGCAGCATCATCATCATTCCCGTACAACGTTACCCCGCTGAACGGAGAAGTGATCTTGCCCGCATAAGTGCCGCTGAGCGTCATATCCTCTGCTTCCACTTTGCTTCCGGTTCCGGGAGCAGTGGTGCCCGTGGAGAACTGCCAGTAATCCAGATTAAACAGATTGCCCGAGCCTGATCCGGTGAATACCAGGTAGAGTCTGTGAACACCTGTCACATTGCTGACAGGGGTCTCAACCTCTTTCCAGGTCTGCGCGCCTCCGGTAGACGGTACATCAAGCGTGCCTGCGAGTGTGCCTGTTGCGCTATCCAGCCGGATTTCAATTTTGCCGCCTGTGGCGGAGGCCACATTAGCCTTGAAGCTGCTTGCCCCGGAACCGAAATCCGCGTTGCCTACGGCAATCCAGTCCCCATTGTTAATGCTGGTCACATTCATATTGCTTACAGGGCCGCCTGCAGCCTGAGTAGCTTCAGTAGCTATGCCTGCATTCCAGCCGATGGTTTCGGCTTCCACTCTGGTGAACGGATTCAGATTGGCAATCTGGGCAATGCCCGCCATGTCTCCCTGAACCTCCTGAATGTTCCCGTTCGCATTATGGACAAGCTTGTTGATATGCGGAGAGCGGTAGCCTTTGCCATCGCCGAGTACAGCCTTCGCTACGGTCTGGGCATGGTACACTACATACCATTGGTTGTTGAAGTTAAATACCGCATGGTGGTTGTTGCCGCCTACTCCGAAGAAGGTGTACGGATTCTTCAGGAAATGTCCGGTATACGTAAAAGGCCCCATCGGGCTGTTGCTCACCATGTACCCGATTTCACCGGCCGGATAGGCAGCCGGGTGTGTGCCGGAGAAATTGAAGCAGTACGAGTAATAATATTTGCCGCCATACTTATGAATGCCCGAATCCTCGAACATATAAGGGGCATCAATAGTGGATGCGCTTCCAACAATACTCGTCATATCCGCACCCAGCTTCAGCACACGGGCTGTCCGGGGATTGGCTATGGATGCCGGGTCCGAAGTGTTGGGGATCCCCCCGCCTGCATACAGGTATCCGCTGCCGTCATCGTCCACCAGGACAGCCGGATCAAACAGCCAGGTCACCCCGGACATGCCGGGTGTAGCCCCTGTCACCAGCGCTTTGCCCAGCGGGTCCGACCAGGGGCCAATCGGAGAATTCGCCGTTAACACGCCGATGCCTGATGCACCGTTTGCAAAATACAGGAAAAATTTATCCTGGCCGTTAATTTTTTTCACCGCCGCCGAAGGCGCCCAGGAGAGAGAGGCCCATTTGGCAATGCCGGCGCTGCCGTTGACATTATTGGCTCCGGCCACCGGGATGGCGCCGTGATCTGTCCAGTTCACCATATCCGCCGAGGAGATGACATTGATTTTGTTCAGGGCGCTGAAATCATTGTCCTTCACGGTTCCGTTGCTGTTATAGACGTAAGCATCACTGGACATATAGACATAGACTCTTCCGTTATACGTCAGTGCGAAAGGATCGGCACCCAGCTTGTGATCCATCAGGGGATTGGAATTCCCCGGCTGCTTGGCCGTGGCATTGTTTGCAGCAGACACAGACATCAAGGGCAGACCGTTCAGGAATAACACAAGGGTTACTGCAATGACCAAGAGCTTTTTAAACATCGGCATACCTCCATTAAGATTAATTGGTAATCCCTTTCAATCGGCTGCCGCACAAATAACGGTCGCCCGGCTGCCCCTCCCTTCTAGCATTCTTTGGACAAATCTACTAATATTTGTTATCTGAGATCATCTTAATATAGATTCCGGCTTGGAACAATGTAGTTTTTTGTTTGAAAAGTTGAATTTTTTTGGCGTTTTATCTGCAAAAAAAAAGCCGGAGCAAAAGCGCTAGGCTGCTTCTTCAATATTTACGGTTATCTATCTCCCTACCAGCCAGTTCTTGCGTGTAAATGTCCTCCGGCGTTACCATTCGCTTGGGCAGCGTCCGGCCAGCCATAATCTCTTTGACTGCCTGCATCAGCAGGGGACCCAGCATCGGATTGCATTCGACAACAGCATTAATACTTCCCGCCGCCATCTGCTCAAATGCCCGCCGTGTGCCGTCCACTGAAACTATTATAATATCGCTTCCCGGTACAATACCGGCCTCCTTCATAGCCTCCACCGCACCAATAGCCATATCATCATTATGTGCAAAGAGCACCCGGGGCCACTGCTCCTTCGGCTGCTGCAAAAAAGTCCGCATTACCTCACGGCCGCCGCTTTGTGTGAAATCTGCCGGGGCAGTCATTGTAATCCGGAGGTCCTGCTTATCCCCGAGCATCTTCCGGAACCCGCGCCCACGGTCAATCGACGGTGTCGAGCCTACGGTACCCTGCAATTCTGCGATATGGATGGCTTCGCTATGATGGCGCATCTTATCAATCACATATTTGGCTGCCTTTACCCCTTCTTCATAAAAGTCAGAACCGATAAAAGTGACATAGAGCGAGCTGTTCTCCACGTTGACTGAACGGTCCACAATAATAACCGGAATCCCTGCCTGCCTGATTTCCAGAAGAATCGGTTCCCAGCCGGTCTGAACCACAGGAGCAATCGCTATGACATCAACATCGCTCCGGATAAAGGCACGAATGGCATCGAACTGCTGCTGCTGATCCTGTTCGGCGTTCTTCAGGATGAGGGTAATCCCCGCCTCCCCGGCGGCTTCCCGGATCGAAGCGGTATTGGCCTCCCGCCAGGTATTCTCCGACCCAAGCTGGGAGAAGCCCAGCACAATCGGCTTGGCCATGGCTCTATCTGCCGGCGGCAGCAAGCCGGGATTCACTGCAGGAGAATGATGAGGCATCATCAATGCCTGCGTATTGTTGCCTCCGCTGCCTGAGCAGCCGCCCAGCAGCAGTAACAGCAGCAGAACCAGGCACCCCTTGGCCGTTCTCAACAGGACCCCTCCTTCATATGATAGCGATTACAATTATATAGCAAAAACATGGGGAGACAAGAATTATTTGTCTCCCCATCCAATCTTCTTATTCTTTAAGAGTCAACCGCCTTGAGCTTAACACCCGCTGCAGGAGGATAAAAATGAACAGCAGCAGGCCAATAACAATTTTGGTCCACCAAGAGCTGAGTGTGCCCTCGAAGCTGATAATGGTCTGAATCACACCTTGGATGAGTACACCGAAGAAGGTGCCCAGCACATAACCTACACCGCCGGTCAGCAGTGTTCCGCCAATGACGACAGCCGCGATGGTATCCAGCTCAAAGCCTACGGCATGAAGCCCATAACCCGACAGCATATAAAAGGTGAAGACCACTCCTGCAAGTGCCGAGCACAATCCGCTGAGCGTATAGACAAGCACCTTGGTTCTTGCCACCGGAAGCCCCATCAGCAGAGCCGATTGCTCATTGCCCCCAAGCGCATACACATTGCGGCCAAACCGGGTGTAATGGGCGGTGAAGATCGCCACAGCAACGGCAACAAGAGCAATAATGGCGCTGATCGAGAGAAAGCTGCCGCCCGGCAGCGGGATTCTCGTCTGGGCAATGGCGGTATAGAAGGAATTATCAATGGTAATGGTATCAATGCTGATTACATAACATAAACCCCGGGCCAGGAACATTCCCGCCAGCGTTACAATGAACGGCTGGATTGCAAAATAATGAATGATCGCTCCCATAATGCTGCCAAACAACGCACCCATCAGGAGCACCAGCGGAATAACAACAGCCGGCGGCCACCCCTGCTGCTGCACCAGGCTTGCGGAGACCATGGTCGACAAGGCAATGATAGAGCCGACCGAGAGATCAATGCCGCCTGACAGAATGACAAAGGACATGCCAACGGCCGTAATCAGCAGAAAGGCATTGTCGATAAGCAGATTCATCAGCACCTGCAGGGAGAAGAATCCGGTATACCGGAAGGAACCGGCGGCGAACATGACGAGGAACAGCGCGATGGTGACCACAATCGGAATAAACTTGCGGTTAAGAGACATGACGGGTCACTTCCTTCTCTGCGGGATAATGCCGCGGCTTCCAGCGGGCGGCAATAGCGGCCCGGAAGGTATCCGACTGGATCAGGCAGACCGCCAGCACGACCAAAGCTTTGACGACCAGTGTAATTTCCGGCGGGACGCCGATCATATAGATGGTTGTGGTCAGCGTCTGGATAATCAGCGCACCGATTACGGTACCTGTAAGATAAAAACGTCCGCCGTTCAACGACGTCCCCCCAATGACTACTGCCAGAATAGCGTCGAGCTCATACCAGAGTCCGGCGTTATTGCCGTCAGCGCTGGAAACATTCGAGCTGAGCAATAGTCCGGCAATGCCGGCACATAAACCGCAGAATACATACACCGACAGAATAACCCAGCGGGCGCGGATACCGGACATGGAGCTGGCCGCCGGATTGCAGCCCACCGATTCTATAAACAGGCCCAGCGCTGTCTTACGGGTAAGCAGCACGGCAATGACCAGAACCAGGGCTACGACAAATATTGAAAATGGCAGCGCAGCAAGTGAGCCGGACCCGATATAGGCATATTTCGTGCTGGTTACCGTAATAATCTGTCCGCCTGTAACCAGTTGGGCGATCCCCCGCCCTGCAACCATCAGAATCAGCGTGGCTATAATCGGCTGAATTCCGGCCCCGGAGACGAGCAGACCGTTCCATGCGCCAAGCATCAGCGACAAACCTGCTGCCAGCAGCACCGAGGTTAGAATCAGACCCAAGGCATTCGGGTCTGAAGCTTGGCTGATGCTCAGGCAGGCAATGGCGCCGGATATAGCGACAATGGAGCCGACAGACAGGTCGATGCCCTTGGTTGCCACTACCAGTGTCATCCCAATGGCCACCAGAATAAGCGGTGCTCCGAAGTTAAGAATATCAATCAGGCTTCCGTATAAGTGTCCGTCATGGATTGTAATCGAGAAGAAGTCCTGCGAATAGCACAGGTTGAACAGCAGCAGTACAGCCAGAACGCACAGCGGCCAGAATAAATGATGTTTTACCAGTTGGCTCATGGTCGTGTCAGCCTCCCGCAATCGCCTGCATAATTTGCTGCTGGCTCATGTCCTTATCCGAAATTTCCTTCACTTTGCGGCGGTCGCGCAAGATAGCGATCCGGTCACTGACCCGCAGCACTTCCTCCAGCTCGGAGGAGATGAACAGGAATGACATGCCCTGCCGTGAGAGCGTCAGCACCAGCTTTTGAATTTCCGCCTTGGCTCCAATGTCGATGCCCCGTGTCGGCTCATCGAGAATGAACAGCTCAGGCTCCGTCAGCAGCCACCGTGCCAGGAGAACCTTCTGCTGATTTCCGCCGCTTAAATTCTTGATCAGCAGGTCGGGATTCGGAGGATTGATATTCAGCATGCGGATATATTCTCCAGCCATCTCCTCCTGCCGCCTGCGGGAGATGGTCTTGAACGTGCCGTACTTGGCCTGCAGCGCAAGGATAATATTCTCTCTTACCGTCAGATCGCCGATAATCCCCTCTGTCTTGCGGTTCTCGGAGCAGAAGGCGATCCGCCGTCCAATGGCCTCCCGCGGCGAATGTACCCCACCTCCTGATTCCGCCAGCTTCAATTGCCCGGAATCCGGTTTGTCGGCACCGAAGAACAGCCGGGCTGCCTCAGTCCGCCCTGAACCGAGAAGTCCTGCCAGCCCTACTACCTCACCCTTGCGGATCGACAGATCGAACGGCTCAATCCCGCCTTTGCGGCCCAGCCCTTCAGCCCTGATCAGCTCATCACCCAGGGCATCCTTGTATTCTGCTGCCAGACCCGGCAGCTCTTCCAGCAAATTAAGATCCTTGCCGATCATTTTTAAGACCAGATCCAGCCGGCTTAGCTCCTTAACCCTATATTCACCGACAAGTTCACCACCCCGCAGGATGGTTACCCGGTCGCAGATTTCGTACATCTGATCCAAAAAATGCGTGACAAACAATATCGACAAACCATCCTTTTGCAGCTTCCTCATAATGCGGAACAGCTGCTCCACTTCATTCTGATCCAGACTTGAGGTCGGTTCGTCCAGAATCAGTACCTTGGCTGAAATATTCAGCGCTCTGGCGATTGCGATCAGCTGCTGAACCGCTACGGAATACATATGCAGCGGAAGGGTAACGTCGATCTGCAGATTCATCCGTTCCCGGAGCAGCTCCGCAGCGCGCAGATTCATTTCCTTCCATAGAATGCATCCGAATCTCCGCGGCTCTCTGCCAATGAAGATGTTCTCGGCAACGGTCAGATTGGGGCACAGATTGACTTCCTGATATACTGTGCTGATTCCCGCAGCCTGCGATTCCTGCGGGCTGTGCAGGGAAATGGGCGCACCCTCCATTTCTACGCCGCCTTCATCAATGGAATAGACGCCGGTCAATACTTTGATCAGCGTTGACTTGCCGGCACCATTCTCCCCCATCAAGGCATGAACCTCACCAGGGAACAGGCGGAGGTTCACATTAGTCAATGCTTTTACACCCGGAAACCGTTTATGAATCCCGGTCATTTGCAGTATGGGCAGCTGCGTGCTCATGGTTGCATCCACTCCTCATTCTCCATAGAAACGCCAAGCGGTTGTCCTGCAGCCTTAGCCGCGTTCTATTAGGCTTGCTGATTAATATTCCCGGCCAGACAGCGCTTCCTTGGCCTGCTCGGAAGTGAAGGTCGATTCCTCAGTCACAATCCGGGCCTCAACCGCCTGGCCGTCAACTACCTTCTGCACCACCTGCATCAGCTGCGGTCCAAGCAGCGGATTACATTCAACGATGAAATTGATTTTACCTTCGCTGGCTGCCTGCATTCCGTCCTTCACCGCATCGACAGAGATAATCTTAATATCCTCGCCCGGCTTCAGCCCTGCCGCCTCTATCGCCTGAATCGCCCCGAGTGCCATATCATCATTATGGGCGTACAGCGCATCAATATCCTTATTGGCCTTCAGGAACGCCTGCATAACTTCCTTACCTTTGGCCCGGGTGAAATCGCCGGTCTGAGAGGCAATGACCTTGAGATGCGGATTGCTCTTGATGACTTCGGCAAACCCTGCCATACGGTCATTGGCTGGAGCAGAGCCTGTTGTTCCCTGCAGCTCCACAATATTAACGTCCTCTGAAGCGTCTTTATACTGCTCAGACAGCCACTCACCCGCCTTGCGGCCTTCTTCCACGAAATCGGAGCCGAGGAAAGTAACGTATAGCGAGGTGTCTTTGGAATCTACCGCACGATCGGTCAGAACCACCGGAATTCCTGCAGCCTTTGCCTCTTTAAGTACAGTATCCCAACCGGATTCCACGACCGGGGAGAAGGCAATCACATCCACCTTTTGCTGGATAAAGGAACGGATGGCCTTGATCTGATTCTCCTGCTTCTGCTGCGCATCCGAGAATTTCAGCGTATAGCCTGCTTCCTTGGCTGAATCCTGAATGGACTTCGTATTGGCGCTTCGCCAGCCGCTCTCTGCACCCACCTGCGAGAAACCGAGCGTAATGTCCTTGGCCTCCGTCTTGGTTCCGCCATTCGCCGCCGGTGCTTCCGTTGCCGCATTTCCGGTATTCGCCGCTTTGTCCCCCCCATTATTGTTGCCGCATGCTCCAAGCATGACCATAGATAAGGTTAGTGCAAGTACTGCTCCCATTTTCCCTAATCTCTTCATACGTATATATTCCTCCCCTCGGCATTCACCAGGTTCTGGTGTTCTGCCCATTATAAACCGCTTACAAAAGTCCGTTATACGGGCAGCCTTTGGCGTTTGCTTTCTATTTTTGGCATTGTTCTGCCCACGGGAGGATTTTGTGTATTTTTTTATTTAAAAGGTGTGAATTTTGATTGCGCTTTCTTTTCGGGTATCGGCATTCCAGAATTTGTTATAAACTATATATTGAAGCCAAATCTACTCTACTTGCGAAAGGGAACTTCCGATGATGCGGATCACACACTGGATCTCCTCCAGTCTGAGGGCCAAACTGCTGGCTTTGTTTATTGTGCTGTCCACGATACCGCTGATCGCTGTCGGCCTCATTTCTTACCAGAAATCCTATACTTCCATTTCCAGTCACAGCAAGGCTTCAAGTATGCTTCAGGCTGACATGCTGGGAACGAATATCGATAATCTGTTCAAAGATACCGAGCGGCTGCTGGAGCTCAGCAATAACCCCCAGGTCATCCATTTTCTTTTCTCACAATCTGAAACCTATCAAGAGGCCAAGGCAATTCTGCAGACCTTCACACTCTACCGGGACACCTACAAATATGAGGATGTACTCAATATCAGCCTGATTAATCTGTACGGCAAGGGGATCAGCGAGCGGAGGGGCATTTTTCAATCCAATATTAATCCGCTGCGCAATCCGCATTTCCAGACACTGTCCCAGAACCCCGAGCTCATTCTCCGGATTCCTCCGCCCCTGATTTCCGGTTATGACCGGGTTGATGGCTTCACCTATAGGGATCAGGGCGTCATATCGATCATGACAGCCGTCAAGCAGCGGATCACGCATGAGGTGATCGGATTCATCATTGTGGATCTGAACGATTCCTTCATCAAGGAATTCTGCGACAAGATGACGATTGGTACAACAGGGTTCTTCTACCTGCTCGATCAGCAGAACAACCCCATCTATGTGCCGCCTGTTCAAGAAGCGGCTGTGGCCCTGGTTCAAGAAACGGGATTACCTGCCGGGCAAATAAGCGGGAGCGGGAGCTTTGTGCTTCAGACCGCCGGCCCGCCCTGGTTCATTGTCCATACCTCCTCCCTATCGACGGGCTGGAAGATTATCGGCATGGCCCCGCTGCAGGAGATCGTTGCCGAAGCCAACCGGATCAGGCAGCTGATTATAGTCAGCGTAGGCTTAAGCATCATTTTCGCGATAACGCTTAATTATTTGCTTACGCGGCGGCTGACCAGACCCATCCAGCTGCTGCAGCACAAGATGCGCCTGACGGCAAGCGGCTACCTGGAAGCCAAGGTCAAACCGGACGGCAATGATGAAATTGCCGATCTGGGACAAAGCTTCAACATTATGGTCGAGCAGATCAAAGCGCTGCTGGAGCAGAGCATCCGCAAGCAGCAGCAACTGCAAAAGGCGGAGCTGCGGACGCTACAGGCGCAGATCAATCCACATTTTTTATACAATACACTGGATTCCATTGTATGGATGGCTGAAGCGGGGAATAACGATGGGGTCATCCGGATCGTGAAAGCGCTATCCGGGTTCTTCCGGCTTAGCCTGAATAAAGGGCGTGACTGGGTACTGATCCGCTCTGAGCTTGCCCATGCCCAGAGCTACCTGATCATCCAGCAGATGCGTTACCGTGACATTCTGGAGTTCAAGATTGAAGTTGCGGAGGAGCTGCAGGAATATCCGATTCTGAATATGACGCTGCAGCCATTGATAGAGAACGCCCTCTATCACGGGATCAAAAATAAAAGAGGCAAAGGGCTGATCAGCATTAGCGGACATACAGACGCGAACTCCATCATGCTCACCGTAGCCGACAATGGAATTGGCATTCCCGGAGAACGGCTGGCGCAGCTCAGAGAATCTTTCGAGCATCCCATTCAATCGGAGGATCCGGACACCGCTCAGAACGGATTCGGTCTGCAGAATGTACATCAGCGGCTGCAGCTGTATTTCGGAGACGAGTATGGAATCCGCTTGGACAGTTCAGAAGGTTATGGCACACAAATTACCGTTCGCATACCCAAGAACAGGGGGACCCGAAGATGAAAAAGGTTATGCTGGTGGATGATGAGATCCTGATCCGTGAAAGTATACGGGAATCCGTAGATTGGGAGAAAGAAGGCTTTATCTTTTGCGGTGACGCCCCCGACGGTGAGCTTGCACTTCCGGTCATCGAAGAACAGCTCCCCGACATTCTCATTACCGACATCAAAATGCCTTTTATGAACGGGCTGGAGCTGAGCTCTGTCGTCCGGCAAAAGTTCCCAAAAATCAAAATCATAATTCTAAGCGGTCATGATGACTTCCAATACGCCAGGGCGGCGCTACGGCTTGGGGTTGAGGATTATTGTCTGAAGCCGTTCAGCTCTGCGGATCTGCTGCAGCTGCTCCATAGTGTCAGCTCCAGGATTGATGAAGAATTGCGGATGAAACAAAAACAAGCCTATACCCCCGAGAATCTGTTCGCCGATCTGTGCGGAGGACTGATCAGTACCGCTGCCGCCATCGAATCGGCGGAACAGCTAGAGCTGATGATTATGGCCCCTTACTATGCAACTGCCATATTTACGTTAAATCCATCGGATAGCGATGCAGGAACGGGTTCCCCAGGTGCGCCGCAGGATGCCGAAGAGCTGCTCGCAGGCCTGCTGAAGGAGCTGGCAGAAGGCTTCATTTATAAGCGCAGCCGCACTGAAACTGTCCTGATCTATAAAGGCAGTAATCCGGCCCAGATGAGCATCGCCCTGGAAGAGATCTGCGGGATTCTGAAGCAGAAGCTGAGAGCGGCTTGCGGCCTGGAGCTATCCGTCAGTCTGGGTGATGTCCGGGAACGGCTGCAGGGCATTCATCTCTCCTATCTGGAGGCCGAGGATGACCGGATGTTCAAGAAGATGTCCAGACTGAATTCAGCAGCGTTGCTTGATGCATATTTCGATCCATCCGCCAGCGGTATCCTGCTCGACCGGAACCGGCTGATCCAGTTTCTGAAGCTGGGTGACCACAAACAGGTTCCCGCATTTCTGCTGGAGCTCTCTGCGGAGCTCCAGCAGATGAATTGGCAATCCGTGTACGCCTATTACCTGATGAACGACATCACCCTGGAGCTGGTGCAGACGGCTAAGAAATGTTTTCGCGCGGCCCCAAATCCTGAGGAGCTCATTAAGGAATTCCAGACACAGCTGAAGCATATTTCCAATACAGATGAAGGTCTGCATTATTTGAACCGGCTATTGGAGCGGCTATGGGAATGGAGATCCGAGGGGGCAGATAAATATCGTGAGCTGATTGACAAAGTTAAGCATTATATCCGTGAGCATTATGACAAAGAACAGCTCTCCCTTAACGACATCTCCAGTCAGGTCAGGGTCAGTCCCAGCCATCTGAGCAAAACCTTCAGCCAGGCGACCGGACAGACGATCACTGAATTCCTGACGGCCACACGCATGGATAAAGCCAAAGAGCTGCTGAAGTCAACGGGACATAAAACGTTTGAGATTGCGTTTAGTGTAGGCTACAACGATCAGCATTACTTCTCCAATCTGTTCAAGAAAGTAACGGGGATGACGCCTATGGAATATCGCAAGCACGGAAATTCCGGGGACCAGCTTCAGCCCAGCCGTAAAGGAGCGGGGAATTAGTGACTTCTTCCAGAATGCGGATCCGGAATGTCTTTATCCTGCTGCTGGCAGCAGGCTTCATCCTTGGCGGCTGCTCCCGTTCCTCCGGAGCCACTAATATTCCTTCGGAGGAAGCCCTGGACTCTTCATCAAGTCGGAGCGGGGAGCCGCCGCTGACTTTCGGTATTATCTATCCCATGGTGAACGCCACCTATGAAATGATAACAGAGAAAGCAGAAGCTGTGGCAAAAAAGCATAATGTAGAGCTGCTGGTTCAAGCGCCTGACGAAGCCAATCTGGAGCAGCAGATCCGGATTATGGAGACGATGATCAAGCGGGGTGTAGACGGAATCGCCATTGCCCCGGCGGATTCCCTGGCGCTTACCAGCGTTATTAACAAAGCGGTATCCCGGGGGATTCCCGTGGTTTGTTTTGAGTCGGATTCGTCTGCCAGCAGCAGAGAAGCCTTCATCGGGGCTGATAATAGAGCAACCGGCGCTACTATTGGACAGACTGTGGAACGCCTGCTTGGCGGAAAAGGGATGATTCTGGTCGAGTCTGGAATGTCCCGCATGCGGGGCACTCAAGAACGGCTGCGCGGATTGCAGGATTATTTGGCGGAGCATACCGAGATAGATGTACTGGAAATCCGTCATAATGACGGCAGTGAGGACAACGCAGCGTTGCAGCTGGAGCAAATGATCTCGGCCCATCCCCATTTCAGCGCTCTGGTCAGTCTGGATTTCGTGTCCAGCTCAAGCTCTGTCCTGGTCTGGAAAGCCAAAGGCCTGACGCGCTATAATATCGCTCTGGGCCTCACGCCTTCGTTGAAGCAGGCGATGGACAACGGGCAGATTACGCGGGTGATCTCACAGAATGAGCAGAATTGGGGAGAGGATATTATCAACACTCTGCTGCTAAGGGCCAAAGGCATAGCTGTAGCCAAATGGATCAATACGGAAATTACAATCATTGGTGAACAGCCTTAGCCCTCCAAAAAGCGGAGGGCCCGGGGTTCCATATTGACACTGCATCACCCTACTGGGCAGATACATTGATACTGTCTACATTCGGTCCTTCCGTACCGGTAGTCACCACTTTTACCGTATTGGTCCCGGCATTCATGGCTGCCTGAACCGTCTTCTCTGCCCAGGTTGACCAGCTCCCCGTTGCTGCAAAGGCGGTATTGCTGATGACCTTGGTGCCATTCACATATACATCCAGATTTCTTGTACCTGACTCCAGCGCATAGCGGAATTTCACATTCTTGGTCCCTGCAACCGCACAGTACACGCTGTTCCATTGAATTGCGGCATCGGTTGCGGCATTAAAATTGACGTAGCCGCTGCCGGTGTAGCCTGCATTGATCGTTTCTGCTGCAGCAGCCGTCAATGCTGTGTCTGTCTCGGCCTCATAGGTGGTGCCCGTTCCGGTGCCACTTCCGCTGCCAAGTGCAGCTACAAAGGTTGTCACACTTTGGGCTGGAAGCTGGGCCGTGAAGGAACCGTTCGACACATTAATGGATGTCCCGGCGGCTACCTTACGGCCGGCATCTGTGATCCAGGCGGATACGCTCGCTGCCGTGCCATTCTGCAGGACAAAGCTCTGGCTTGCAGCCGAAGTGCCTTTGTTAATGGCCACAATGACCACCTTGTTATCCCCTTTGTAGGCCGAGGTGTAGATGTTTGTATTGGGATTTTTGGTGGCGTCTACCCTTACATATCCGGGCCGGATGAATTTGGAGAATTGTGCCATGCTGTCTCCGCGCTTGCTGATCGTGCCATCCTCATTCATCGGACCGTATTGACGGCGGATGTACCACCACACATAGGCCTGGAAATCCGCCTCTGTCATCGCGTTGTGCATATGATAGGCTACTTCCAGTGCTTCCGGCCAAAGATTGGCCGAGTTATTATTGCTGTTGGGGTAGTAGACTTCTGTCATCCACAGCTCTTTCCCTGTCCCCTTCTGTTTGAAAAGAGGATAAGCAAAGTTGTTAAACGAAGTTCCATACGTATGCGCGCCTAGAATATCCATATTGGCAAGCGCCTGTGAATCATTAAGAATAGGGTCGGACATATTCTTCAGGTAAGAGAATGACTCAGGAGCTATAACCCTGCAGTTGATAGATCCGGCATTATTTTTCATAAAAGTAAGCATTTCTGCGGGAGTCCACCAGGTCCAGGTATGGGCATAATCCGGTTCATTCTGAACCGAAATCGCATACAGCTCCACGCCGTTATTCTTCATGTACGTAACGAAATCGTTCAGATGCTGGGCATAGGCTGCGTACTTGTCGTATCTGAGGCGTTTGGCCGATGTATCGCCATCGTGGTTGAAGGTCTCTGTCATATCGCTTGGGGGATTCCAGGGTGAAGCAAAAACAAGGGCTCCCTTTGCAATAGCTGCCTTCGCCGTATCTAATTCCTTGTACCAGTTATTCTTATTGTCATCCACATAGATTCTCAGAATAGAGAATCCCAGCTGGTTCGCACCATTGCCGAAGGCCGTTTCTCTTTGCGCTGCGGTCAGATCGCCTATCCAGGCAGGGAAGTTGATGCCTCCGAAGCCGCGGATCACCTGTTTCTCGGCTGACAAATTCACGTTCACATCGCTTGCTGCTGAAGCCTTGGGAGGTGCGGGTACCATCATAACAGACAGCACAGTTACACAGGCCAATAAGGTGCACAGTGATTTTTTTACCCTTGAAATCATTAATTCCATCTCCTCTTCGTGTAATCTCGGCCAAACCTTGTTCTTATCACCTCCAGTCCGGTCGAAGCGCAGCTGTACCACTCGTATGCTTGTCCAATTTTCTCACAATACTTGCAAACGCTTCCTTTAACTGTATTATATAAATTATTCGCTGTATAATCCTTGCATATTAACGATAATATATTGCGCGAATGCCTATTATTACATTAAATTACATTAAAGGGAATGTTAGCTATGGATCGGGACATACACTATATTTTCACCCCTATTCAGGAAGAATTGCTGTGCTTTCATAAAACAACAGATACCGAGCTCATTAACCCGGCCTTGCCTTATCACCGCCATGATGCTTACGAAATCTATTTATTTCTGAGAGGCAATGCTTATATGTATCTGGAGCAGTCCTGCTACAAACTGGTCCCCGGCGATTTAATCATTATCAGCCCCGGCGAAATGCACCGTTGTATCTGTATTGACAATCAAATGTATGAACGGATAGGGCTGAATATCAAGAAGTCAGCTTTGGAGAGACTTTCAAGCGGCCGCTCTAATCTGTTAGCCTGCATTGAATCCCATCCCTTGGGACAGAACAATCTTACCCGGCTCTCGCGGGAGCAGACGGTGTTGTACTGCCGCCTTGCAGACCAATTGATTACTTGCCTGGGCTCGGAGGCATACGGACAGGATCTGCTGGCAGAGTCCTATGCAACCCGCCTGCTTGTGTTCATCAACACCTTGTATCAGTCATCTACCTGCTCATCGAACAATCTTATGCCGGCGCTGGTTAGCCATACGATGACCTACATCAAGGAGCATCTGGCCGAAGCTATCTCCTCTGAGCAGCTGGAGCAGGAGTTTCATTACAGCAGCAAATATATAAGCCGGCTGTTCAGGGAGCATACCGGACTTACGGTACGCTCTTACATTATCGATCAGCGCATATCACTTGCCAAAAGCCACCTGTCTGCCGGCAACTCAGTCGCCGAAGCTTGTGAGCTTTCGGGCTTCAGCGATTATGCCAACTTCATCCGCAGTTTCACCAAGATTACCGGAATCTCGCCTGGAAGATACGCCAAAAAAAACGCAAGCCTCCAGGAGTAGAAGGCTTGCGTTGCTCTATTATAAGACATGGAATTATTCAGAATTTATCAATCTTGTACCAGAACAGCGGCAGCGGGAACCAGCCTGTAGGCGCATCCACTGCCATGTAACGGCTGTGTTGTGACAGCAGAAGCGTCTGAGCCTGCAGCCTGTCAAGGACCACAGCTCCCGGCCGGGCAGACCGCTCAACGCTCACGCCCTCTTCGTCCACCCGCGCCGTCACCGGCTGTCCGTCCATCACTGCGGAGAATTCCCCCGGGACCAGACCTGTAGTCTTGAGCTTCAGCGTCAGATAAGCCTTCAGGACATTGGCGAAATCCAGAATATGATACATATCCGAGTTCTCGGTCACAAAGTCTTCGGCAATACCGCCAAGAGCCTTATTCAGCGGAATCTCATATTCCGGCGCGTACGTCGTTATTCGCCCTGCTCTGCTATAGGCCATGTATGCCTTAAGCGTCCGCAGAATGTCGTCCGCCTTCTCCAGCGCGAATTCAGCTATATCATCGCCCGCTTCGTTGACAACCAGATAGCCCATCAGCTTACCCTGATCCAGAACGCCAAGTGCCTTTTGACAGAGTGTGCTGAAAATCAGCGGCAATTGCTCTAAGTTACGTTCAACATAAGCAAGCCGCGAGATGTTCAGGTTATGCGCAAATTCTGCTCCTCCTTCAATCTCAAACAGCGGACTGAAGGATATACCGGTGTCATCCACCTCTCTTAAGCCATGGCGCACATTGGCTTCTGCCACAGTATACTTGAACTTGACACCGCCAAGCGTGAAGCCGAAATACTCATATCTCTGCCGCTGCCCATATAATACAACCATATCGCATGTACCCCGCAGCTCTTCAATCCACAGATTCATAAGCGCTTTCATATGCCCTTCACCGCGCGCACGCGGATGGACCGATACGGTCCCCAGATAGCCGGTCCGCAACGTATCCTCACCTACCCGTAGAGACTCGGGGAACACAGCCACCAGTGCGCGCAGCCTGCCCTGCTCATCCTCAGCAACCTTATGCATGGCCGAAGAATCTACACTTTTGTCATAAGCCTTGGGCATCAGGATTTCAAAATCAAAGCGGAATGCCAGGTTGGCCAAATCTATGTATTCCTCGCGCTCATGCGGAGCTGCCGTTCTGTATTTAACCATTTGCCCCATCCACCCTTTCCCTTCCACTTTACACTCTCTCGCTATATAGATAAACATAAAGCAGCGGAGGTAACGCGTTTTAACGGAACAACACACATTTCCCCGACTCCCTGAAGTATTTGATCAGCCGCTCAATCGGCTCGCGCCCGCACTTCAGCTGCTCTCCAAGACAATCGATACACAGGAAATCCTGGGCATTGCGCGTGACCAGCTTCAGGTAAATCGCCACATCATCCGTCATCAGGGGAACACCGCATTGTCTGCATGTTCTATTCATGTTCACGCCCTTCTCTTCTCTACACCAATTTAGCCCGCACAATCAGACAATCATGGGCTGCAACGACCGGAGCATATCTTTCTCTGAATACGCCAAGCTCTTTATGCTCCCAGCAGTCATACAGGGACAGCGATTTGCCGGAGGCATACGGGATTCCGAAATCCCAGAATTGCAGCGACATCTCTCTCTGTCCATCGCTCAGGTTGAAGAAGCCGATCGCAAGGTCTCCGTCCGACAATACTTTGACCAGCATGAATACATCATCTGCATGGAACCATTGGGGTTCCGGCTTGATGCGGTAAGCCCCGCGGCTCTCCACATCCTGATTGATCGCGATCAGATCCGGGTTCAGCAGAATATTCCTGGTGGCCTCATTAGCTTTGCGGATATCGCTGCCAATCATCAGCGGAGAACCCAGCAGGCTCCATAGTGAGAAGTGGGTCTTGTACTCCACATCCGTGCAGCCTCCGATCTGGCTGCCGATGAAGTCGCTGTTGCTGCCTCCGTACATGCCGACTACCAGCATATCCAGATCGTTATGGCAGTAGGCGCCGGTGTAGGCGGCTTTATCCAGCTGCGACAGAGCCAGGGTCTTGATGGATTCCCAGCTGTCCTGGATATCTCCGGTAGAACGGTACATATGCGCGCCGGATTCACGAATCCACTGATAGACGTTGTCCTCGCCCCAGTTGCACGCGGAGAACAGAATGTCTCTTCCGCAGTTTTTAAGCGCCAAGCTCATCCGCTTGTACAGCAGCTCTCCCGACATATGTCTGGGCTTGAAGCAATAGTCATACTTAAGAAAATCCACGCCCCATTCGGCCAGCGATTCCGCATCCTGAAATTCATGCTCGAAGCTCCCCGGATACCCGGCGCAGGTATGTGTGCCTACACAAGAGTACATGCCGAACTTCAGTCCCTTGGAATGAATATAATCTGCAAGCGCCTTCATTCCGCTCGGGAATTTAACCGGATCGGCGACCAGCTTACCATCCTTGTCCCGTTCTTTCAGGCTCCAGCAGTCGTCAATGACAATGTAATCATATCCCGCATCCTTGTAGCCGTCTGCCACCAGAGTATCGGCGGCTTCCCGGATCAGTTGCTCGTTAATATCCCAAGTGAAGGTGTTCCATGAATTCCAGCCCATCGGAGGCGTCAAGCCGAGCTGTTGTTGTTTGTCCATAATTCGTATTCATCCTTTCGCATCATTCCAAATGTAGGTTCCAGAGAAAATGCTGTATTCTTTATGTATTTAATCACACACGAACCTTGTAATCTATAGCTTGACGTTGCTTTCATATCGACGAATGTTGCTTTTATTAAACGTGGAAATCAACGGATTGCAGAACAGGCTGACATGGAACGTAAGTGGAAATTGTACAACTAATTATATGATTTAACGCTACTGTCCGGCAGCAAGTGGAAAAACAGCACTTAATTATCCTGTTTATGCCATAAACCAGGATATCGGATTTATTAGTTGTACTTTTTCCACCTAATGATCTTAGATCGAATCATTCGAGAAAATTAAGTGTCCTTTTTCCACTTCTTTTGCGGAGAGGACATGCTCATGATCCCATCCGGATTTCACCTCATAATAGATCAATAAGTGGTGAGGATCGGTCATTGTTAGTAGGTAGATGATAATTTATTATAGATTTCATATATGAAAGCGTTATCAATATAGAAGGGTTAGGGGAAACAATAGGGGAAACAACGAACAGCGCACTCCTCGGGGCCGTTGAAATTGCTTTTGAAAAAGGGGGATGACAGGCAGACTTAGACTTCCAGGAATAGCAGTCCTGGAAAGCTTCAACGAGGCAATTATACAAAGAGAATACGAAGAGGAGTGAAACGATGCGCAGCCAGAGCATTAGAAGCAATTCTTTCCGGAAATTCCTTTACATTTCGCCCTTTATGGTTTTACTTGCTGTCTTTGCGTATTACCCGCTCTACGGATGGGTATATGCCTTCTTTGACTATACCCCGCCCATTCCGTTGTCCCAATCGCCGTTTGTCGGCTTGAAGTGGTTCCACTCTCTGGTTGAGAATCAGGTGAAGGTCGACCAGTTGCTCCAGGTCATCAAGAACACCTTCGGCATTAGCGGTCTGGGCATTCTCTTCTCCTGGCTCCCGATGATCTTCGCCATCTTCCTGACCGAGATCAAGGCTGTGCGTTTCCGCAAATTCATTCAGACCGTAACCACGCTGCCGAACTTTATCAGCTGGGTCCTCGTCTACTCCCTGGCCTTCTCCATGTTCTCCAGTGAAGGTATGGTCAACGGCTTCCTCCACATGACGGGGCTGTCCGATTCTCCGGTCCTTTTCCTTCAGAGCTCGGATCATGTCTGGCTTACCATGTGGTTCTGGGCTACCTGGAAGACACTCGGCTGGTCAGCGATCCTGTATATCGCCGCCATCATGGGTATTGACGAGTCGCTGTATGAAGCGGCTTATGTGGATGGTGCAACCCGGATGCAGGTGATCCGGCATGTCGTATTGCCAAGCATGATGCCGACCTACTTCGTGCTGCTGATGCTCCAGATTGCAAGCTTCCTGAACAATGGACTGGAGCAATATTTTGTCTTCCAAAATGCGTTTAACAAGGACAGTATACAGGTTCTCGATTTATATGTGTATAACCTCGCCATGGGCGGCGGCAGTTATTCCGTCTCCGTTGCCATCAGTATGCTGAAGAGCCTGATTAGTGTGGTGCTTCTCTTTTCGGTAAACGGACTGTCCAAATTGTTGAGAGGAGAGGGCATCGTATGAGTGACAGCCAGACGGGTCTTACGCCAAACAGCCGGGATATAGACATCTCCAAAACGGTCAAAATGCAGGTCAGCGCCACCGACAAAATCATTTCCACCGTCATCTATATCCTGTTCTCCCTCTTCGCCTTCATCTGTGTCTATCCGTTCTATTCGATCATTATCAATACCATCAGCGCGAACGATCTCAGTGCCAAGGGTGAGATTATCTTCTGGCCTAAGGGGATTCATTTCCAGAACTATGTCGATGTATTCAAAATACCGGGCCTCGGCAATGCCTTTGTCATTTCGCTGGCCAGAACGGTAATAGGTACCCTTCTCACTGTCGGCGCTTCTGCCTTCCTGGGATTCATGTTCGCGCAGGAGGATATGTGGGGCAAGAAATTCTGGTACCGCTTCACCATCATTACGATGTTCTTCAATGCCGGGATCATCCCGTGGTATCTGACCATGAGAACCCTGCATCTGACCGACAATTTCCTGGCGTATATTCTTCCGTCCGTGGTAGCTCCATTCTTCATTATCCTGGTCAAAACCTTTGTGGAAGCAACGCCCAAGGAGCTGCAGCAAGCGGCCAGCATTGACGGTGCCGGGATCTTCACGATTTTCTACAAAATCATTCTGCCGATCAGCAAGCCGATCCTTGCAACCGTTGCCATCTTCTCGGCAGTCAACCAATGGAACTCCTTCCAGGACACGCTGCTGCTGGTGACGGACAGCAAATTGTACAGCTTGCAGTTCATTCTGTATAACTACATCAATCAGGCAAGCTCCTTGTCCACTATGGTCAATCTGCAGAATGCCGGATCAACGGCGATGGCAACGCTGGCGACCAAGCAGACCTCTACCTCCATCCGCATGACGGTTACCATTATCGTAGTCGCACCTATTCTGCTGGTCTATCCGATCTTCCAGAGATTTTTTGTCAAAGGAATTATAATTGGTGCAGTCAAAGGTTAGTGCGCTTGCGCCATTATGATACATTAATCATTCGGGGGGGCTACACATGAGAACACACATTAAGCTGGGAAGAAAGTCCGCGCTGTTACTCGGGACGACCATTCTTCTGGTAACAACGGTACTAAGCGGTTGTAGTGGAAATTCCAACAATGCAGGACCTGCTGCCGGGACGGCCGAACCAGGGACACCTGCCCAGTCATCCGATTCGGGTACAGGCATTGATCACAGCAAACCTTTGACCCTTACGGTATTTAACAATGCGGCTAACTACCAGGGCGAGCAGACCGGGTGGTACGGTAAACTGCTGAAAGACAAGTTCAATATCACGCTGAACATTCTGGCTCCGCAGGTGGCCGGCGATCAGCTGTACAAGACCCGATCGGCATCCGGAGACCTCGGGGACCTTCTGATTATTGAGAACAGCCAGCTCGAGGAATTGATTCCGGCGGGGATGATTATGGATCTTACGGACTTGATCAAGAATACAGAGCATCTGTCCAAATATGTAGACAATCACTTCAAGCCGTTCAATGTTGCCTTCGAGAAGCAGAATCCGGACGGTAAAATCTATGCCCTGCCGGCCTTCACCGCCGATACTTCGCCAACCACCTTCTCGGAAGAGCTGCCATACTCCAGCCCGATTCTGCCTTGGGACTATTACAAGGGAATCGGCGCGCCGAAGCTGAATAATCTGAACGATCTGATGACCGCCCTGAAGGACATGCAGGCCAAATATCCGAAGACTCCGGATGGCAAGCCTATTGTTCCGATCACGCTGTGGAAGGACTGGGACGGCGGAAGCATGGAGAATGTCCGCTGGCTCAGCAACTGGTATGGCTACGAGCAGCCGAACGGGACTACAACCATTCAACTGAATGCCAAAGGCGATATCGTTCCGATCGTAGACGACAACAGTATGTATAAGAAGATTCTGCAATTCTACTATGACGCTAACAAGATGGGCCTTGTCGACCCGGACTCTCCTTCCCAGGACTGGAACAAGGTGTCCGAAAAGCTGACCAACAAACAGGTTCTTCTCCTGTGGTACTCCTGGCAGAGAGGCTTCTACAACACGATTGAAAGAGGCAACCAGGGCGACGGCAACGTTGCGGTTCCGATTGCGGACAGCCACCTGATCCAGAACAGTGATGCTTACTTCGGGAACGGAAGAGTCTTTGCCATCGGCTCCAAAGCGAAAGAACCGGAACGAATCATGGAACTGATGGACTGGATGTCTTCCCCTGAAGGTCTGCGCTATTACACCAACGGCTTCGAAGGCTTCAACTATGAAAAGACGCCTGACGGCAAATTCAAGCTGACCGAGGTAGGCCAAACGGCATTCCAGGAGAATACCCCTGTACCTGATGAGTACGGCGGCGGCGGTTATCAGGACGGCCAGAGTAAGGTGAACTCGATGATTATGAGTGATTTCGTAGTCGACCCGGAAACCAAGGAGTTCTACAACAGCACCTATTGGGCTTCCACCATTGAAGCCAACAAAACAGCGCTGACTACAGACTGGCAGAAAACCTATGACGCGATCACTCCGACCGAATACTATCAGAAGAACAATATGATCGATATTGTACCTAACATCAATACAAGTCTCGGCTCCGATTCTTCAGACGTCAAGAACAAACGCAGCCAGATTTCGGATTATGTGAAGAACACCTCCTGGAAAATGATCTTCGCCAAGGATCAGGGCGAATTCGATCAGCTCTGGACGAAGCTCAAGAGCGATGTCGAAGGTCTCGGCTGGAATGATGTCTTTGCTGTCGACAAAGAAAGAGCAGACAAAATTGTTAAAATGCGTGCCGATGCGATTGCGAATAAATAAGCGTTGACCGGCAAGGCCAGGTATAAAAGAAAAGGCAGCCCCGGAGCCATGTACATGGCTTGGGGCTGCCTTTATCGCGCTTAATTGAGTATATATAAGCTAACTTCTCCAGCCTACTGCCGCCCAATTCCGGCCAATTGAGCCCCTCGTCGGCCAACCCGCCTGCTCCTATCCAACCAATCGCCCTCGTCAGCAAACAAGTGGAAAAACGTATCTTAATTAAGCGGATTCCGGCGTTTGCAGGCAAGCAAGTGGAAAAAGAGCATCTAATTTTGCTGTATTCTCCATTTTAGGTGAATTGCAATGAATTAAGTGCAGTGCAGTCTTGTGCGATCGGTGGACGAAAGGTGAGTGATTAGAGGCTGATTAGTTGGCGTTCGTCGGACGTTGGGTGTTTTTTTAGTGGGCGATTGATGGGCAAACGGTGGATAATCAATGCTTAATCAGTACTCAATCAGTACTCAATCAGTACTCAATCAGCACTTAATCAATGCCCGATCAGTACTCAATCAGTACTCGGTCAGCGCTTGGGTCAACGCTTGTTCAACGGACAATCAGTGTACGTCCGGCAGGACGTTTCGCCGCTACAATAGCAGCACTTCCAGCGGCATACGAGGTGCCCATTCCGAACGCCCCTAACCATTTAAAAAATAAGCTGCGAGAACTGATACAAGCCGTTCTTCCAGACCGGCCAATCATGATCACCCTGTTCTTCAACCCAGATATGCGGCACCGCATGCTCCGCGAAATAGGCATGCGTCCGGTCGCTGACATACTTGAGGCTGTCCCGATCGCCGCAGGATAACCAGAGCAGGCTAAGCGCTGTGGACGTCTGCTGCGGATCGTGTACCAGCAGCTCAGGCTCCTTCGTGTTGGGAGCCGGGGAGAACGCCCCGATCCAGGCAAACCGGTCCAGATGGCTCAGACCCATGTTGAGCGATTGCCCACCTCCCATGGATAATCCGGCCAGGGCACGGTGCATCCGGTCCGTCAGGACTGAATAATTCGCTTCTATATAAGGAATAAGATCGTTCAGCAAATCCGATTCAAATGTCGCAAAGGCCTGCACCTTGTCGGGGGCGAAAATATCGCCTTCCGCCCGGTCATTCAGCATCGCCCGGCCGTTCGGCAGCACAACGATCATGGGCTTCAGTAGCTGATCGGCATACAGATTGTCCAGGATGATCTGCGGTTTGCCGTGGGTATACCATTCGTCCTCATCTCCGCCAATGCCGTGCAGCAGATACAAGACGCTGTATTTCTCTGCACTGGAATATCCGGGCGGTGTATACACCCGGGCCTTCCGCGTGTTGCCTACTGTCGCAGAGGGGTATTCTATCATCGTGATCTCGCCCCGCTTGATCCCTTCCCGCTCCTGATCATACCCTGGCTTTTGTGTTAAATACTTCGGATTATTCCCGTTCAATGTACCTCATCCCTCTCCTTGAATTTATGTATATCCCATACTTAGTTTATTTAATAAACCAAGTGTGGGAGCCTTGCCCGTTACTCCGCGTTACAGCACAATCTTCACCGGACTATCATCTAGCAATTCAAATGGTCCAGGCGTGATATTTTGATTCGGGCGCTGTTTGCCAAAAAAGTCGTGGTCAAAACGGTAAGTGGAGCCATCCGGTTCCTCATAGTTCATCTCCGCGTGATAGCTTCTGCCGAGCAGCTCAGTCGTAACTACCGCTGGAGCTGCAGCATGCATCATTTCAGGGCTTTTAATATACAACTGCACCTTGTTTACAGCTGGATCGATTTCGATCTCAACACCGTTGTCGACATAGGCCCTTGCATCCGGCTCATGAGAACTGGGGACCGCGCCTTTCAAATACACATTGCCCTGTATCGCGACAGGAAGTGCCATCCTATCAGGCTGGAACGGCTTTCCGGCTTCCTCCATCGCCGCAATTTCTTCCTTGGTGTATTCCCACCACCGCTTGTGCATGGAGTCCGGGTAATCGTTGTACCCGCCAAGCCCCACAGGATGAAGATAACAGCGGGAGTTATCCGGGATACCGTCCATTACCCGGGTACCGCTATCATCCAGATTTTCTCTTGGAGTGAGTGGGAGATGCTCGAAAAAAGTCATCGGCAGCGGCTCGTTGCGCGGATCGTCATCACCTATAAATAGGTTGTTATAATACTTGTCGTCGCCACCCGTGATATTACTGAACCCGGCAACAGCTGTCTCATGAGGCATATGGTAGGGTGTATAACGGGTAAGCTCGGAACGCACCACAAACCTGCCGGCAAACAGATTATGAACAAACGCACCGCCTTGAGCCATATTGCGAAAGTTCATCGGAGACAGGAACAGGTTGTGATCCACCATATAAGGGCCGTGACAGACCTCTACAAAGAGATCCTCGGACAAATTGTCGTAAAAGGTGTTTCGGCTGATACGGGTGCCCTGCGCCTGCCAATCCAGCCAAAGTGCCCGGTAGCAGCTGTAAATGACATTCCCGCAAATCTGGGTATCCAGTGAAGCATGGAGTTTGATGCCTCCGACTTCTGCACCGTGAAAAATACGTTTATGATGGATATTGTAAATGCGGTTCTGATAGATTTGGCTAAAAGCACCTCCTAGATGCCCTACGATTCCAGCCTGTTCACAGTCATGAATCACGTTGTTGCGGACAATATGGCTTCCAATCCGGTCCTTGTTCCAGTCCTTGCGCAAAGCACGGAAAATAACCTCCTGCTCCCGTTGCGTTCCGCCCTTGATCCGGTTCTCTGACCATTCGTTATGTCCAGTGGTGATTTCTTTGCCGAGGCTGATGCCTGTACATTTGGACTCGCTGATCAGATTATCCTCAATAATCCAGCCCTTGCTCCAATGGGGGCCAATGAGCCCTTCCTGCAAAGCTGTTGGCGGAGCCCACTGGGGTGAGGCCTGCCGGAGTGAGAAGCCCCTGACAGTTATGTAGCTGCGGCCGGTCTTCTCCGGCCAGAAGCAATAAGGGCGCACATTGATTTCCACATTCTCCTTGCGCGGGTCCCTGCCGCCGAAGTTCGCCCATATTGTGGTGGCCGTGGAGCTTACTTCCGCATACCACTGCAGCAGAGAGTCCTCCGCATATTTGGCCTGAGGCCAAACCTGGGGATTGCGCAGCTTATCAACGCCATCACATTCATATAGGGACTTGCCGTCAAGGTATACCTCTCCCAAATGCGGCTGGAACGCGCCTTCAAACAGCCAGTCCCCGTACAATTTAACCTTATAAGGGTTGCGGACAACAAACAGGGTGTTCGGTACCTCCGTACTCCAGACGCCGTCCCCTTCATCCGTCCAATCGGCCACAGGCTCTGCACCGGTGATAACCACTTCCCCATCCCCGGCAGACTGATATACAATCCGCTGTTCCTCTGTACCTCCATTGGCCGGGTTGACCCATTCCCTGTATATCCCCGCATGTACTGTAATCGTATCTCCCGGCACCGCAAGAGCCGCAGCACGGGAAACGGAGCGGAATGGCTGTTCCGCCGTACCCGGCGCCTGATCGCTCCCTTGAATGGCAACATGATATTCCATAATCAATTCCTCCTCTTCCTTGCAAGTCTTCTGCATATTAAGGGCGTTATCGTCCACAATGATGATCCCGTACATTCTTGCGTTCACTCTTCCAGGGAGACGCTGATGCGGCTAACAGACCCACTAGCTAGCCTACGTTCACTTCCATGGATACCTGCTTCAGCTCCGGATTCAGGTCCTTTTCCTCTGTGAGATCCAGAACCGGAGCACCGTCAATGTCAAAATGCACACGGCGTAGGCCCGAGCTTCGCGGTCCGTCAATTCCCGGTCTCGCATGATAGGCGTTCCAGATGACACCATCCTCGTCCGTCACGTAGGAATTATGGCCCGGACCGTATTCTCCCGGCACACTTCTGGAGGTCAGCAGCGGATAATTGCCTTTGGTCCAGCTCTCTATATCCAGCAGATCTGCCCCTTTATCTGCAGTCAGGAGACCGACAACATAGGTAGCATCCACCGCTGCGCTGGCAAAGGTCACGTAGAGCTTGTCATCCGAATACAGGGCAAAAGGCCCTTCATCCACAAAGGTATGATTGTTGGCCCACCCATAGTCGGGCCGGGTCAGCAGCACCGGATCACTGGTCAGCTTCCACGGCTCCTGCGGATTGATGGTTGCGATATAGACCCAGGCCCCCAGATCGACAGGCACGAACTGGCGCTCCGACCATGCCGCATAGAGCTTGCCGTTCCACCGGATGACAGTCATGTCCAGAGAAATCGTCTTGCCTGCTTCACACAAATATGTGCCGTCCTTCTTCACTACACGCTCCGGGATGGTCCAGTCCGCCGCGTTCATCGGACGACCACCTGCCCGCAGCTTCATCACATGCGACTCTTCATAGAAGAATTCACCAGAGGTTGCCGCATGAAAAATGTACAGCTCATCTTCAATGACATGGAATTCCGGCGCCCACAGCAGACCGCGAATCTGTTCATGGGTGGAAGAATCGAGAATCAGCACCTCTTCAGCCGTTACCAGTCCGGGAATAGTATCCGCTTCCCTCATATACAGCGTATGATTCTGATCCGCATCATTGGTGGCAATGAAATAATATTTTCCCTTCCACTGTGCAATGCAGGGGTCTGCACGGTCAAGTGCGATTGGAAACGGATAATGCTCCTGATGGATCTCCCCGGTAATTCTGTAGGTTCCCGCCTGGCTCCAGTCGATGGCGCCTATATTCCAATCCACTTTTTTGGACGCCTGCGTACCATCGCTGTATAGAGCCGTTGCCCGCACAGCCTTCACTTCCTCTACCGAAGCCGCACTTACGCGGTCCGGAACCACGATAGCAATGTTCTCTGGAACAGTAAGCTTGAAGAAAAGTCTGCGGGCTGTCTCTGCAGAGACAGAGATCACATTGCGCGGCAGAATCCCTTCAATATCGGCAAGCACGGTATCCAGAGTGAACGGCTTTGCTTTTTCCGGAGCCGAGACATTTTTGAGGCTCATGATGTCGGTCATCCAGCTCTCATACCCCTGACCATATTCATCTATCCAGCTGATCAGGTAACCGTTCTGCTCCGTATCGTATTGGCAAGAGACATCGCTTACAAAGGTATCGGCCTTAAGCTCCAGCAGTCCCACCTCGCTGTATTGCAGTAAATCGGCAGAGGAGAACAACAGCACCTTCCCCTTACTCTGTTCATCGGCTTCACCGTCTGCCTCAGTACGCACAGCAATTACGCCGTAATTCCCGTCAGCCAAGTGGAAAAGATACGGATGATTCAGGCTCTTGGCCCGGAGTGTCCCGTCTTCATTCTCCGTCGCCTTGGCGAACAGAACACCCGAGTTATGATTCAATTCCTGAAACAGAAGCCCGTCTGTGCTGTAAGCCAAGTGCATGCTGTGGGCAAGCCTTGAAGCGTACACCATATCCTCCTGCGGCAGCCTTGTATAGCAAAGGATCTGATTCCGATCCTCGTTTCGTTGTGGTATCATTAATCAATAACCTTCCTTCTTATTGATAATTTCTAATAACCAGCAATACACCTTCCACTGTCATTATTCAGTTACGCTCGTGATACACACTATAAATTATAGAGATTGAGCGAATTTCTAACAATGATATTTACTGACCATTAATTGATCTATCCGAAGGAAGGAGAAGCCAATGCCCACAATACACTACGTTGAATATGACGCTGCGCATCAGCATGATTTCGTGTACAGCATTCCGGAAGGGCTGGATGCCTGGCTTCTTGTACTGACACAGACTCCGGCACTGTTTGAAGTCAATGGGGAATTGAAGGAATTCCCCGCTCATTCTGCTGTCTTGTATCCGCCTAAGCACAGCATCTATTACCGGGCCTGCTCCCGGAAGTATGTGAATGACTGGGTCCGCTTTGATGCGGATGAATCTTATATTACAGAGACCGTCTTACCGGTAGGTACTCCGTTCTCGCTGCCGGACCCCGGCTATTGTCATCAGCTGTTTCAACTGCTGACACTGGAGAACTCCTTCCAGAACGATTACCGGGAGCTATCCATTGACTACCTGTTCCGGCTCTTGTTCAATAAGCTGTCCGAGGCGTCCGAGGACAAGCTGACTCCGCAATATTATAATCTTCTGGAGCTGCGCAAGACGCTTTACAGCAACCCCGGCCACCCTTGGACCGTGTCCTCTATGGCCGGGCATCTGCATATAAGTACAGGCTACCTGCAGACCATATACAAATCCACCTTCGGCATCTCCTGCATGGAGGATGTCATTCACTGCCGGATTCGGCTGGCCAAGGAGAAGCTTGGCTATGGCCAGCACAAAATTGCGGAGATCGCCGCACTCTGCGGCTATGCGAATGTCGAGCATTTCTGCCGGCAGTTCCGGCAGCTTACCGGCTTCTCCCCCCGGGCCTACCGCGAGAAGCTTGCTTCCAAACAGGCTGAAACCCGGCAGGAAGAATAGGCAATTGTAGTTATCTCGGCAGTTTTGCTGGAGCGGGTGCGGGCTAGACGACAAGCAAATGAGAAGCATTAACCAATGCCCCTCATTTGTTGATTACGCCACTATTTGCACACCTTTACTCTGTGGCCGCCTCTGGCAGGTATTCTTAAATTGCCCCCTCCGCCTTCAGTATCCCAGGCTTCCGGGTTCGGTTTCAAGACCCGGACTTAGCCTTGTCTGCGATAACGGAAATAATCGAAATCGGCATAACCGCCGGCTGATTGGGTTGCATAATTGAACAAGCCAATCCGGTAGCCCATGAAATGATCCAGTGTATATTTCATATGCAGCGTCCCGCCAATCGCCTTCCAGACCGCCCCGTCCGCCGAATAGAAGAAATGGGCCTGGTCCACGCTATCCTCGAAATTGAAATCGATTCTTAGATATATCCTGTTGCCGGTGAATGGAATACTCTCCACCGTCTGCGGATAGCCGTCTCCGCTGTTGACGCACATATTCACGCTGAACCCGCCCTGCTTCAAGGCCGCAGCCTCGACCGTCCCGTACCCGTTCTGCAGGGCAACCATACCTGCCTTGTCGCCGGTCTGCATGCCTGAGAGATCAATCAGCGTCTCCGCGCTGCACGCCGGACCTTCCGTCCGCTGGGTCAGTGTATTACGCGCCCGCAGAATGCTGTCTGCTGTGCGTCCGGTGCGCAGACGCAGATAACCCGGCCGCTCGGTGAGCGACCATAGCCCGTTGTCGGGATTATGGTTCCACTGCCAGTTCAGCGCCAGCCGGCCGCTGGTATAATCGAACTCATCACTGATCACCAGCGGCTTCGGCTCACCCGCAGGAAGCTTCGTCCGGAACACTTTAGGTGCTTCACCGTTCTCCCCGATCACCGGCCAATCCTGCTCCCAGCTTACGGGGAGGACGCAGGGAATCCGTCCGACAGCCCCATGATCCTGGAATAGCACCGCGTACCAGTCACCGTCCGGTGTATCGACAATGCCGCCTTGCGCGACACCGTTATTCTGGTAGCCCAGATCATCATCCAGAATAACCTTCCGCTCGTAAGGACCCGGCAGCTCACGGGAACGGTAGCATAGCTGCCGTCTGCGCTGATTGCCGGTTCTCGGCCATTCAATGAAGAACAGATAATAATAGCCGTTCCGCTTATGCGCATGACAGCCTTCAATGCGCAGACCGATGTCTTCCCGTTCGCCTTCCAGCAGCAGCTGATCCGTTCCGCCGGGCTTCACAGCCGTCAGATCCGCTGTCAGCTCCTTGAGCATGATGTCCCCGTTCCCATAGATCACATAATTGCGGTTATCTTCATCCAGCAGCAGAGCCGGGTCATGATGAAGTCCCGGAATCACCGAACGCTCCCAGGGCCCATGCTCAATATCTCCGGTCCGGTAGATATAGAACTGGTCCATATCATTGGAGGAGAAGCATACATAGTAGATTCCTTCCTTATAGCGGAGAGAGGCCGCCCAAGAACCGCTGCCGTATATCCCTTGGCCGTCTTCCAGCCGGTGGGCCTCATGATCCTCGAAGGTGCCATAGACATAATTCACTATTTCCCAGTCGTACAGATTCTCTGACTTCATAATCGGACAGCCCGGCATGGAGTGCATGCTGGTGCTGACCATATAGAATACAGGGCCGACCCGGATAACATCCACATCCGGGACATCTGCCCACATTACAGGATTGGTAATGATCGCGGTATTCAATGCTTTGGCCTCCTTGAAGTTAGTTATGCTTCTGTCGTGAATTTCCAAGCTGCCAGCTTGAACAAGTCCTTGCCGCTCGCGCCTGTGAATACCAGATAGAGTGAATGTACCCCTATGGCTCCATGGACCTCCGTCTTCAGCTCCGTCCATTCTGCCCCGTTCGCCGCAGGCACGGACAGCTTGCCGGCGAGCGGGCCAGCCGGGTCATCCAGATGCAGCTCCAGTACACCGCCGGCTTCAAGGCCCAGAACCGAAACCTGGAACGCTTTTGCTCCCCGGCTCCCGAAGTCCACTCCGGATAATCCGATCCAGCCGCCGTTCTCTATATCCGTTACGATCTGCTCTCCCCCGGCAGTGAGAAATTCTGTCTTCACCCCCGCGCTCCAGCCCATTGTTGCCGCCGGAATGCGTTCATACGGGTTCAGTGTGACAAGCTGCTGCACGCCCTCATAGTCCGCATGAATCTCTTGAATGGACCCGTCCTCAAGATGAGTCAGGCGGTTAAGATGCGTGGAGCGGTAGCCGTTCGCAATCCCTTGTGCCTTGGATAAGGTCTGGGCGTGATAAGCAATATACCAGCTGTCATGAAATTCAAACACCGCATGGTGGTTGTTCCCAGAGACTCCGAAGAAATGTCCCGGGTTCTTCAGGATCGTCCGCTGATATGTCCAAGGACCCATGGGACTGTCACTCGTCATATAGGCGATCTCCCCCGCCGGAGGGCTGCCCTCTGGCCGTTCCCCGTCATAAAAGTTCGAGCAGTAAGTATAGTAGTAGACACCGTTCCGCTTATGAATCCCGGCATCCTCGAACATGAATGGCGCCGGGATCACTTCAGCAGTACCCACTACGCTGGTCATATCCTCACCCAGTCTCATCACCCGGGCTGTGCCCGGCTCTGCGAACTGTCCTTCCGGGACACCGCCTCCGAAGTAAATGTAGCCCTTGCCGTCGTCATCGACCAGAACCGCCGGGTCGAACAGCCAGGTCACATCCGCCACCCCCGGTGTGGAGCGCAGAATCAGCGCTTCCCCGATTGGGTCAACCCATGGCCCCACCGGACTGTCACTTGAGAGAACCCCAATCCCGCTGGCATTATTGGCGAAGTACAGGAAGAACTTGTCCTTGCCGCCAATCACCTTATGAACTGCTGCCGGTGCCCAGGATTGGGTAGCCCACTTCGCAGCGCCCTCCGGTCCGGCCACGGCAATCGCGCCATGATCGGTCCAGTTGACCAGGTCGGCAGAGGAGATGACGGTAATGGTATTGATACTGCTGTAAGAGTTCTCTTTCACCACACCGCTCTCATCATATTCCAGCGCGTCGTTGGTCATGTACAGGTAGACTCTGTCCCCGAATACCAGGGCATAAGGGTCGGCTCCGTATCTGTGCGCTACCAGCGGATTACCGTTAGGGGGTACCTTTCCGGTAGCCTGATTCAATTGAGTTGTCATTTAATTCCCTCCATTGTTGTTAGCGATAAGATGGTTATAACAATTAGGATTGCGAAACCGTCCAGCCAGGTATAATCATCGGCCACGCCTCAGAAGATCACCGAATCAATGGAAGCTTTGTATTCCAGCAGAAGGGCGAAGATCTCCGCATAACGCTCCTCCTGGAGCCTCAGCATTTCTAATGTTGGCGCTTTCAAGTCCGTGCGCTTATCCTCATTACGGAACATGGAGATATCCAGCTCCGTAATCAGGATTTTGAGCCCCAAAAGAAGCGTACAGCTCAAGGGCGCTGCGGATTTCTTCAATGGACGGGCCATAGATATTCCAATGGGCCTGCATGCCTATGCCGTGGACCTCCTGTGAATAACAGCATTGTTGGACAGCTATCTCTATCATAGCGAATTTGTATGCGTTTACCATTACCATACTAAATACATGGACCCTAATAAATTAATGGATCTATCCTTTATCAGACTGGGACTGTTCGCGGAATGCCACCGGCTTCAGTGCCGTCCGTTTCTCAAACTCTCTCAGGAAATGGTGATAGTGCACATAACCCACACTTTCCACAATGCTCCTGACTGTGTCGCGGGTTTCGATCAGCCGCTTTTTGGCTGCTTCTATACGCAGATTGTGAATGTATTCCAGAATGCTGATCCCATGCTTTTTGATGAAGGCCTGGCCCAGGTACACCGGATTGATATAGAAGTGCTCGGCAATCTCTTTTACAGTCAAATGCCTGGAATAATGATCCCGCAAGAAGCATTCTACGCGGATAAGCGGATGCTCTGAGTTACGTTCCTTGTGCTGCCGGATATAATTCATACTTGTTGCCAGCGCGCTCTGAAGGGTGGCTTGCAGGGCTTCCAGCGATTTGGGCTCCGTTCTGAAAAAATCAAGCGAACCGATCCACTGATCGTCCGCTCCGCCGAATTCCTTCAGCAATTCCATGCTTCTCAGCATGATATCCATGCTGGTCATCTGTACAACTCCCGGATCTGTCCGGTTCTCCTTGAACACGCTGAACATTTCGTTCAGCTTCTCCTGAACCTTCTGCTCCTGCAGCCTTTCCACAGCGCTTATTATTTCCTCGAGCAACTCTGTGGCAGGGAGATTGTAGTTCACCTGGCCCTCGCCCTCAATGGCCGAATGCACCGGACCGCTTCCGTCTGAATAGAAATAGTGGCGGGCCGCAGCCCCTGCCGCTTCCCTGTAGGAGACAGGCAGCTCGCGGAGTGACTGCACACTCGGCCCGATGCTGACGGAGCCCTTCACACCGCTGCGGATCAGCCCGGCATATAGCTGCTCCGCCAGCCCGGCCGCCCCCGCCGAGCTCTCCACAACCAGTCCGGCCTGATCGCCGGGCAGGTCAATGAACAGGGCACCTGCCGGTCCGGCCAGCTCCCGGCAAAGGTCTGTAATATTGCTGCTATCGCCCTCCACATGCAGATACGTCCAGCCCGTAACGGTCTCATCCAGACGGTCCATCTGCTCGGCCGCCTCCTCTTCAGGCTCGGCCCAGTGGCCCTCAAGCATGCGCGCAATCGCCAGCGGCAGCAGCCGGCTCGCCAGCATGCTCTGCTGCATCCTCTGCTTAACGCGCAGCTCCAGCTCATCCGTAATGTCTGTAAGCACCTTATCCCATTCGGCCTCTACGACCGGCTTCAGCAGATAGTGACTTACCCCATAACGAATGGCAGTTCTTGCATATTCGAATTCGCCGTAGCCGCTGAGAACGACGAAGATCGGCTGCTCCATCTCAAGGCTGCGCACGCGCCTTATCAGCTCCAGCCCGTCAATCCCGGGCATACGGATATCTGTAATCACAAGATCGGGCGAGCTTTGTACAATCGCAGCCAGCGCTTCCTCCCCATTCTCGCAGGCTCCGCAGATTTCAAAGCCCAGCTCTTCCCAATCCGTCTGCGTCCGCAATCCCTCTAATGCGAGGGTTTCATCATCCGCGAGTACCACTTTATACATGAGATCCCTCCACTACCAGATCCAGGCTCAAGTCCTCGGGAATCCGGATGGTAATGACCGTCTGTTCATATTCGGTGCTCTCAATGCTGAACCTGGCTCTGCCGTTATAGTACAACATCAAGCGTTTATACACATTGCGAAGCCCGACATTTTGTCCGGAATCCTGCTCCGTTTCCAGATGGGACTTGATCCATTCCAGCTTCTCCTTCTCGATTCCCTTGCCATTGTCCGTCACTACGATCAGCAGGCCAGCGTTATCCCTCGCCGCGGACACGTGGATTTCCCTTGCCCATTTGACCGACTGCAGGCCATGCTTGCAGGAATTCTCCACCAAAGCCTGTATGCTCATCTTGGGAATCCGGCATTTCAGCACCTCCGGCTCAATATCCAGCACATAAGAGAACCGGTTCTGAAAGCGGAACTTCTCAATCTGCAGATACATTTCGATAAAAGAGACCTCTTCCTCTACAGTAATAAGATCATCCTTCCAGCTTAGCAGCCTGCGCATAATCAGCGCCAGATTGCGGATGACATCCGTGACTTGTTCATACTTATATTTCTTGCAAATGACCAATATGGCATTCAGCGTATTGAAGAGGAAATGAGGGTCCACCTGGCTTTCCAGATATTTCAGCTCCGCCCGTACCCGTTCAAGCTCCAGGTCCTTCTTCTGAATCTCCAGCTTATAGACATCATTGATCAGATTGCGGATTTTCCCGGTCATCAGATTGAAGCTGCGGATCAGTCCGCCGATTTCATCCTTCCCCTCATACATATCAATGCTCTCGAACTGTTCATATTTGACCAGCTTCATATGCTTGTAGAGCAATCTGACCCGCAGATTATAGGACCTTATAATCACAATCATGAGCAGGGTAGGAAGAATTATAGTTAATAGAGCAAGAATCAGTGAGATCCTTAGCGCATGGACCATTTCATGATTCACCTTCCGGCCCTCCGGAGTTCCGACCAGACGCCAGCCCTTGGTGTAGGCTGCACTGCTGAGCGTACGGACAATCTGCTTGGATGGCTGATCCAGGCTTGTGTCGACATTCAGCAGAGCATTGGTGTCCAGCGAGTAGAAGGATTGACCCGATGCCAGCACGATCCGGTTCTTCTCATCCAGCAGCTTGAAATCCAGATAATCACGCTCCTTCTGGAACAGCTCCTGCACATTGTTCAGCCGCAGATCAATCCGCAAATACTTATTGTAGGGCTGGCCCGTAAAGTTATCCAGCTTGCGGATCAGGCTGACAAACACCTCCTGCTGGGGCGGATTAAGCGGGTTGGTCCCCTGATAGGAGGTCAGCAATACCTTGTCTGTGCTGCTTGATATTTTGCGGTACCATTCACTCTGCTTATCCTTGTCTGACAGAATAAAATAGCTGCTGCCATTCTGGATCGTCGGATTGGAGGTATATATGCCCATCCAGTAGATATAGGAGTGGAGATTGCTGTACTGCCGCAGCTTGTCCTTGAGAAAATCGTTATAGGCATCATAATAAGCCTCATTATCCGGGTAGGCATAATCCATCATCTCCATATAGGGCCGGTCTGCAGCCACCGTATTGCTGATCGCCACACATTCATTCACGATCTGCATCAGATCATAGACCACCCGGTCTACCGAAATCCCCAGATTCTCCCTCTCCCGTACTTCCACGTTGCGGCTGATCTGCACATAAAAAAGGGCGTTGATGCTGAGTATGGGGACGAGAACACACAGTAAGTAGATAAACAAAAACTTGTATTTGAGCGGAATATCATTGATGAAGGCAGACGGCTTCCGTTTATGCTTCATGCAGTCCCCTCCTCCCCTTGATTTAGCTCTTCTTGTATACGGTAGGCGTAACGCCGTTGAGCGCCTTGAACTTGGCAGCGAACACATCAGCGTCCGCATAGCCCACCCGGCTTGAGATATCGGAAATACCCATATCGGTCCGGCGCAGCAGCTTCTTGGCTTCTTCAATGCGGTATTCATGGAGATAGTCGTTAAAAGAGCTGCCGTAATGCTTCCTGAACCGTTGTCCCAGGTAAGCGGAATTCACATGCAGAACTTTCGCAATATCCTGCAGCTTCAGCTTCTCCTGATAATGCCTGCGGACATACTCCGTCACGGCAGACACTATCTGGTCCTCCCGCCTGCCGTCCGCAGCAGCTGCGAACCATTCTGCAGCCTCGCACAGCTCCTCCTCCGTCTGCCTCTCCAGCAGAGGCAGGCAGCTGGCCGTATACCGGGACGGAAACCATTTTTTCACCCACTGCGCATAGTCTCCCCCTCTGGCGGTAATTTCACGTAGCAGCTCAGCTTTGATATTGGCCAGAAAAGCGTCGATCCATGAGCTTGAAGCCACCTCCGCCGAGAATATCTTGAACACATCGCGGAGTTGCCCGCTCAGGTGCTCAAGCTTCCCTTCAGTGACGGATTGCAGCAGCGATCTTCTCAGCTCTGCCGGAAGCATCGCCATCTGAGTCTTATCCTGCTTCTCGAAGAAGCCGGCCGCTCCGCCCTCCGCGGCATCCGGCCTGCACAGCTCAGCAGCCAGCGCATCCTGATAAGCCGAATTCAGAGCTTCCGGTCCGTGATGCTGAAGGCTTGCCGTGAAACAGACCGGAGTGCTGTACAAGGGACGTATTTCATCCATCCAGCTTGTGAGCATGGCCGGGTCAAGCTCCGGTCCTTCCTGCGGGGACACCAGCAAATATCCATGCTTCCCGCTTCCTGCAGTGAACGGATAGACGCTCAGGCTGCGCAGCGGCTCCTTGCCGCCCATGGCAGAGACCTGCTCACGCAGCTGAAGACTGTCAGGCGCTGTTCCATGGACCAGTATACAGCATATCCGCGAGGCGGGGGTGATCCCAAGGCTCTTCATCCCCTTCTGCCGCTCCTCTTCCGTGTTCTCCCGCATCAGGAGCCGGGATACCGTATCCGCCTGCATCAGAGCCGAAAGAGCCTCGCGCCGTGAGGACACCTTGCGCTCCTTATGGATTTGGTCGGTTACGATCTGCAGCGCCTCTGTCAGCTCCTTCTCATCCAGAGGTTTGGTCAAATAGTTGGATACCCCGTACTTAAGCGCCCGCTTGGCATACTCAAAGTCGGCGTAGCCGCTGAAGATAATAAACTTGGGCCGGAAATCGGTTTTGGAAGCTCTTTTTATTAGTTCAAGACCGTCAATTACCGGCATGCGCACATCAGTTATAACCAGATCAGGACGGGTGCTGTGAATCAGCTCCAGCGCGTCCTCCCCGTCCAGAGCCTCACCGCATACTTCAAAGTTTAATTTCTCCCAGTCTACCAGGAATCGCAGCCCTTCCAGCATAAGCGGCTCATCGTCGGCAAACAGTACCTTAAGCATTGGATCACCCTCTTTATTTAAGTATTTTGAGTTCTGCAAGGCTCACCAGTATTGAACAGGAGAAACCGCTTCGGCTTCACCCGAAACGGTTATATTATCCATATTTTTCTTATATCATTCTAAATGACAATTATTCTTTCACACTTCCCAGGTTCAACCCTACCACGAAATACTTCTGCAAGAAAGGGTAGACGAACAAAATCGGGACAGCCGTAACGATCGTGATCGCGGAACGGATGGAAGCCGGTGTAACCAGGGCCTGCACCTGATTATTCTGGCCTCCCGCAAGCATGGAAGGATCATTGTTCGTGCTCATCGTGGAACCCAGCAGCTTCATCATTTCATATTGCAGTGTGCTTAGCTTAAGATCCGAGGAAGCATAGAGGAAGGTATCGAACCAGGCATTCCATGAACCTACCGCAATGAACAAAGCAACCGTTGCCAGTACAGGAGTACACAGCGGGAAGATGATTTTCCAGAAAATCCGGAAATCCCCCGCCCCGTCGATCTTCGCCGATTCGGTTAGACTGAACGGAAGACCGCGGATATAGGTCCGCATAATGATCAGGTTGAATGCGCTGACCAGACTCGGAAGGATATAGACCATGAAGCTATGCAGCAGGCCCATATTCTTGATCAGGAAGTAGTTCGGAATCAGTCCGGCATTGAAATACATGGTCAGGATGAACAGCAGGCCGATTTTTTTGCGGAAAATATATTGTGGCTGCGCCAGTGCATAAGCCAGCATAGTGGTGAGAAAAACACCGAGCAGCGTTGAGATGACCGTGCGGGATACCGAGATAAATGCGGCATGGTAGATCGTCCCTGAAACAAAGACCGCCTTGTAATTCTCCAGCGTCCACGAACGGGGCCAGAGATAGATTCCACCGGCCAGCGTGTCACTGCCGTCGTTGAACGAAACAGCCATCGTGTGGAGGAATGGATACAGGGTTACAGCAACCACAAAGAGCATGAACAGCGTGTTCAGTGTATGAAACACAACCGGCTCTATGCGGCTTGATCCTTTTGCTACAGCTTTCATAAGGGCTTCCTCCTTTAGATTAACCGCTCTTCGCCGAGACGTTTGGCAGTATAGTTGGCCATGAAGACGAGAACAACACTGACGATGGTCTTGAAGATCCCTGCTGCCGTAGCCAGAGAATAGTTCCCCATAGAGATCCCGTACTTAATGACGAAGATGTCGATGGTCTGCGAATAGTCTATAGTAAGACCGTTGCCGAGCAGGTACTGAAGTTCAAAGCCGGCATCCAGAATATGTCCAATATTCATAATCAGCAGAATCACAAAGGTTGCTTTAATTCCCGGAAGAGTGACAAAACGCATTTTTTGCAGACGCGTAGCGCCGTCGATGGATGCTGCCTCATACAGGGAAGGGTCAATGGAGGTAATCGCGGCCAGATAGATAATCGTGCCCCAGCCTACTTCTTTCCACACGTTGGAAGCCCCGACAATGCCCCAGAAATACTTGCCCTCACTGAGCCACATAATCGGATCTTTGATCAGGTGAAGCTTCATTAGAATGACATTGACAATCCCGTCATCAATCGACAGGGAGGTAGCGACAATACCCGCTGCGATAACCCAGGACAGAAAGTGCGGCAAATATGAAATTGACTGGACGATACGTTTGAAGAACTTGAGTCTAATCTCATTCAGCAGCAAAGCCAGGCCGATGGCCGTCACCGTACCGAGTACAAGATTGATGAAGCTCATGGCAACCGTGTTGCGCAGCACCAGCATGAAGGTCTCATCGGAGAATAAGAATTTGAACTGCTGGAAGCCTACCCACTCCTGCTGGCCGAAGGACAGCGCCGGGCGGTAATTCTGAAAGGCCATAATCCAGCCCCAAACGGGTACATAGTTAAAAATAATTAGATAGATGGCAATCGGCACAGACATGAAAATAAGCTGTTTCTGTATCTTTAGCGTCTTCCAGCTGAGGCTCACACCGATTTCCGGATCGACTTTGCTTCTACGGGTCTTCTGTTTCTTGACCTGTTTGTCCAGTACGGCATCAGACATGTAGTATTCCCTCCTGTGTAATCGTTCTCTCCACTCCTATTTAGGAAGAGCGGGAAAGTTCATTTCCCGCTCCGTTTCAACCCTTAGTGCCGCTTACTTGACGCTCCATTTTTCGATACGCTGCTGGATACCTTCATTAATCCGGTCTTCGTAGGCCTTGATGTCCAGCTTGTGGATTTTGTCCACATAATCCTGCCATACATCTTCGAACTCATCCGGACTGGCCATAATGGCTTTGGGCAGGAATTTAACCTGAAGGTCATTCAGCTTGGATTGTGCAAGCTGAGCTGGCGAGCCATCCTTAAGCACGATGGAGTAAGCCGGGAAGTAGATATGGTTCTCTTTGGGTTCCTTGAAGAATTCAGACCAGGATTTCTTGTTGTACGCCTTCAGAATCTTCTGGTCATACGGCTTCAGGCTGTCGAAGAATTCCTGTGGCTGCGTACCCGGATCTGCTGCATTTCCATCGCTGTACGTACCTTGAATCTTAGGCATATAACCGTGCATGCCTGTGATTTTGTTAGCTACCTGCCAGCTTGTCTTGTCAGCGTTTGCCCGTTGTTCCGGTGTCCGGTAGAACGAACCGTCCGCATTCACTTCATAATCCTCGCCCTTGACTCCCCATTGGATCGTCTTCTGCCATTCCTCAGTGATCATCTGATCCCAGAATTTGATAATGCGCTCAGGGTCCTTGGCATTGATCGAAATGCCGAAGCCGCGGTTGGTGCCGACTGCTCCGCGGTCACGGTACCATTCCTCAGCACCCGGATAGAGCAGAGGGAAGCCGATGTACGTATCTTCGATTTTGCCCTGGGAGATCAGGGAAGTCTCGCCGTCCTGGAAGTTCCAGTGCTGGTCAAACATACCGACGACCTTGCCACTTGCGATTTTGGCCAGATACTGGTCATAGTTCTGCACGAACGCTTCCTTATCCATCAGCCCTTGAGCGTTAATCTCATTAAGCTTCTTGTAGTAGTCCTTGGACATATCCTTGTCGGCAAAAATCTGCGCTACATTGTTGTCTACAACAACCGCTCCGTCATTCGGATGTCCTGACAGATGCTCAGGCGCATTCTGCAGCGGGAAGACACGCCAGTCGAAGTTGAGCGATTCGAACCCGATGACATCCGGGTGTTTTTCTTTATATTTGGCAATGATATCGAAATATTCATCAAGGGTCTTAGGCGTTGGATAGCCCATTTCCTCCAGTACCTTCTTTTGCAGCCAGAAGCCGGGTCCCTGGTAAGTCGGTTCAGTAATTTTACCTTGATATACGCCATAGCTTGGCAGTACATAGATGTGACCGTCACTCTCATCCTTGATCTGATTCCACACATCGGCATAATGCTTCTTCAGGTTGGGCGCGTACTTCTCAATCAGATCCTCCAGCGGAATGTAAGCTTTGGCATTGATCAGCTTGTCGTCCCCTGACATGATGTCCGGATAGTCACCTCCGGCAATCATGACACCCAGCTTCTGCTGCAGGTCGCCGACCAGGAATTCCATATTGAAGCTGACCCCGGTTTTTTCTTTCATCAGTTTGAGAATTTTGTTGTCAGGCGTAGGCTGCTGCCCGGGACCACTCATAAATACCGAGAATGTTACCGGAGCATTATCGTCTCCGGCTGCTGCCGGACTGGCGTTTCCTCCAGTGGCGTTATCTTTGCTTCCGGTGTTGCTGCTGTTGTTGCCAGAACCACAGCCTGTAAGTGCCAGTGTGAGTGCTAATACACCGGCTGCCGCGGCCTTGGCTGAACGTTTTGCCGTTTTGTGCATGTTGTTATGCCTCCCCTTTTTGGCTAATCGCTTATGCTTATAAATTCTCTTGTTGACATCTCTAATTATACGTTTTCAGAATGCGCTTACAATTCATAAACTATAGTACTTCCCCCCGAAAATTCGATAAAAAGAAAACGCTTGCTTGCTGCGCGGCAACTGATTTTCCGTTCTTTAGTACAGGAGCAGCCAGCGGTTGTTGAGCCGCTCCCGGCATTTCAAATGACTTAATGCACCCGCTGGCGATTACACGGCTGCAGCTATAAATGAAGAACAAGACAGATAGTTTACACCTTTCTCTTGCCTGCGCACATCGGACGGATTGAGGGGCACTTTTGCTCCTCATTTCTTCCTTGTCGCCGAATTTCGGCGGATTCAGGGGCACTTTGCTCCTCATTTCCTCTTGTCGCCGGCTTTCGGCGGATTCAGGGACACTTTTGCTCCTTATTTCTTCCTATCGCCGACTTTCGGCGGATTCAGGGGCACTTTTGCTCTTCATTTCCTCTTACCGCCCGCTTTCGTTCCTGAACATCGCCGACTTTCGGCGGAATTAGTGGGATTTATCCCTTTCATTTCCGCGTATCGCCCACTTTCGGCGGAATTAGAGGGATTTATCCCTTTGATTCCCGTGCATCGCCCACTTTCGGCGGAATTAGTGGGATTTATCCCTTTCATTCCCGCACATCGCCCACTTTCGGCGGAATTAGAGGGATTTATCCCTTTGATTCCCGTGCATCGCCCACTTTCGGCGGAATTAGTGGGATTTATCCCTTTCATTTCCGCACATTGCCCACTTTCGGCGGAATTAGAGGGATTTATCCCTTTGATTCCCGTGCATCGCCCACTTTCGGCGGAATTAGAGGGATTTATCCCTTTGATTCCCGTGCATCGCCCACTTTCGGCGGAATTAGTGGGAATTATCCCTTTCATTTCCGCGCATCGCCCACTTTCGGCGGAATTAGAGGGATTTATCCCTTTCATTTCCGCGTACAGCCAACTTTCGGCGGAATTAGTGGGATTTATCCCCTTCATTTCCGCGTATCGCCTACTTCGGGCGGGTCTATTTTATACGCAGAATTTCCTGCATAATCACAGAAAAGGATTGGCGCAAATGCGCCAATCCCAGCACAATCTTCTATAATCATCCATTCTGACCGTATCCTGTTTCCGTAGTCTTCTATAATCATCCACTCTGCCAGCTTCCTGTTTCCGCAGTCTTCTATAATCAGCTACTCTGCCAGCTTCCTGTTTCCGCAGTCTTCTATAATCATCCACTCTGCCAGCTTCCTGTTTCCGTAGTCTTCTATAATCATCCGCTCTGCCAGCTTCCTGTTTACGCAATTTTCTATAATCATCAACTCTGCCAGCATCCAGTTTACGCAATCTTCCATAAACTTCTATCCTGGCAGCTTCCGGCTCACGCTTACCGGGTAAACGTATAAGAGCCTCCCGCTTCCCCTATGAAGAAAACGGAATCCAGGCCCGGGCCTTCGATCCGGCAAGGACCGGATACGGTACATGATACCACCGCTTCCGTAACGAGTCCATCGGCCCACGAGAAGTCGAGGGTATAGCCGCCTCTTGCCCGCAGCCCCTTCACACTGCCCTCGCTCCAGCTTGCAGGCAGCGCGGGCAGCAGTCTGATGCTATCCGTGTGACTCTGCAGCAGCATCTCGGCAATTCCCGCGGTGCCTCCGAAATTCCCGTCAATCTGGAACGGCGGATGGTTGTCGAACAGGTTAGGCAGGGTCGAATGCTCCAGCAATGCCCGTACATTCGTGTAGGCTTTGCTCTCGTCCTGTAGTCTGGCCCAGAAGTTAATGATCCAGGCCCGGCTCCAGCCGGTATGTCCGCCGCCGCTTGCGAGTCTGCGCTCCAGCGTAGTCCGGGCTGCTGCAGCCAGCTCCGGCGTATGCTCCACCGTGAATGCGTCCCCGGGGTACAAAGCAAACAGATGGGAGATATGGCGGTGTCCCGGCTCCACCTCTTCGTAATCCTCCATCCACTCCTGAATCTGGCCGTATTTCCCGATTTGCGGTCCAGGCAGCCGGTCCAGCGCAGAGCGCAGTTCTTCGCGGAATGCCTCGTCCCGGCCGATAATCTCGGCACTGCGGACGACGGCCTTGAACAAAGCTTCAATGATCTGGAAGTCCATGGAGGCTCCGGCGCACAGCACGCCCGATTCTCCGCCAGGCAGCTGATACGTATTCTCCGGCGAGACAGACGGGCAGGTAATCAGCCGGCCAGCCTCATCCTCTATCAGGTAATCCAGCAGGAACTGCGCAGCTTCCTTCATGGTATCGTACGCCTGCGCCAGATAATAACGGTCCTGGCTGAACTGGTAATGCTCCCACAGATGCAGGCATAGCCAGGCCGCACCCAGCGGCCAAAAGGACGCCGGGAGATAGGTATCCTGCGGAGCTGTATCTGCCCAGATGTCCGTATTGTGATGCGCCGTAAAGCCTCCGCAATCGTACATCACCCTAGCCGTCACCCGTCCCGGCTCCCGCATCCGTTCAATCAAATCGAACAGTGGCTCATGGCATTCCGCAAGATTACAGATTTCAGCAGGCCAGTAATTCATTTGCGCGTTGATATTGATGGTGAATTTGCTGTCCCAGGCCGGGGTGAAGCTGTCATTCCAGATTCCTTGCAGATTCGCAGGCAGGGAACCTGGACGGCTGGAGGAGATCAGCAAATAACGGCCATACTGGAAATAGGTTGTGATCAGCCAGTGATCCTCCTCCCCCTGCTGAAACCGCTTCAGCCGTTCGCCGGTCGGCAGCCCGTGTAGCTGCGGGTTCTCAGGGAGCGTCAGCGCAACCCGCCCGTACAAGCTGCGGTAATCCGCAATATGACGGGCCAGCAGCTCTTCATAGGGAACCCGGCTCAGTTCTTCAAGCTGCATCTTGGCATGCAGCGCCGGATCGGGATGACGGAATGTGGTTCCTGCGGCAAGCAGCAGCGTAACCGAGTTTGCCCCCTCCACAAGCAAATATTCTCCGATATTGCGGCAGGTGCCGTCTTCCGTAACTGCCTTCAATACGGCAGCGAAGGAGCTGCCTCCGCGCCCTCCGCATTCTCCGCCCATCACCAGTCCGCTGTTCTGCCACTTCTCCGTCTTCTCCAGCATTCTCCAGTTCTGGCGGTTGAACCTGGCCTTCAGGGAGATTGCGTTCTTCCGGTCGGAGGTCAACCGAACCACTATGGCCTGATCCGGGAAGCTCGCAAACAGCTCACGGGTATACCGGACCCCGCCGGTTGAATAGCTCACCCGGGATACGCCGCGCTCCAAATCAAGCTCCCGTCTATAATCCGCAGCCGGCTGCTCATGCCCGCTGAACGACAGCAGCAGCTCGCCCAGCGGCAGATAATGGCGCTGCGCTTCCGGCAGTCCCGTCATCGTCATCGCGGCGAGTTCCTCCGCCTCCTTCAGCTTCCCCTCAAGGATCAGCTTGCGGAGCTTGGGCAGATGAGGCAGCGCGTCTTCGTTGTTGCGGTCACGCGGACCTCCGTACCATACGGAATCCTCATTGAGCTGCAGCTTCTCCTCGGCTGCCCTGCCGAAGATCATCGCTCCGAGCCGCCCGTTGCCGATCGGCAGCGCCTCATTCCATTCCTGCGCCGGTTCACTGTACCATAACCGCTGGCTCTGTTCCTTGCTAGTCATCGCTATTCCGCTCCTTCGTATTTAATCGAGCTCTACCAGTGCCTTAATTACCTTAGACTCCGGATTCAGCCAGCTCTCGAACTGGCCGGTCATATCTTCGAATGAGCAGCGGTGGGAAATATAGCTGTCCACCTCAATATAACCGTCAGTAATGGCCCGAATCACCTGTTCAAAATCCTCCCGGGTCGCATTTCTGCTCCCCTGCACGGTCATTTCCCGCGCATGGAAATCCGGATCACTAAAGGTTATATCTCCTTTGACCAAGCCGACATAAGTCAACGTTCCTCCATGCCCAACCAGGCCAAAAGCACCCTCCATCGAGGAGATATTGCCGGTGGAATCAATGACATATGGCAGGAAGTTGCCTTGTGTCAGCCCGGATAGCTGCTCCTTCGGTTCGCGCAAGGCGCTCACTGTATGCTCCGCCTGCGCCCAGCCCTTGCAGAATTCCAGGCGTTCATCGTTGACATCCATCGCAATCACCTGCGCACCGGCATATCTGGCCATCGCCATCACACCCAGTCCGATAGGTCCGGCTCCGATAACCAGCACTTGATCACCTGATCCCAGACCCGAACGCCGCACGGCATGCGCCCCGATAGCCAGGGGCTCCAGCATGGCCGCCTGATCCAGCGTCAGTCCGTCTGTCTTCAATAGATTGCCTACAGGCAAGCTCACCCGCTCACGCATTCCGCCGTCCAAATGAACGCCGAACACTCTCATTTTCTGACAGCAGTTCGTTGTGCCGCTCAGACAGGCCCGGCACTCTCCGCAATGCAGATAAGGAATCACACTTACCTGATCACCGGCCCGCAGCCCTTGCGGATTGTCGCCAATGCGCTCAACCGTCCCGGACAGCTCATGCCCAAGCACACGCGGATAAGTGAAATAAGGCTGATTGCCCCGGTAGGCGTGCAGGTCTGTGCCGCAGATTCCGATCCGCCGGATGCTTACAATGGCTTCTCCGTCCTGAAGCTCCGGTTCGGGCAGATCTTCCCGGTATACGAGCTTCCCGATCTCCTCACAAATAATTCCCTTCATTATAATAAATCTCCGTTCCGGCCTTGCATCACGTTCCACTCCGGCTGGCCGCTCGGCCAGGTTGCCCCGTCGATAGGCTTCAGAATGCCCCGTACCTCTGCCAGTAATTGTTCATCCATCGGCTCATCCGTCCATTTAATATTGTTGCGGATATTCTCCGGTGTCGCGGTGCTTACGAGCGTTGTCGGAATCTGTTCATTCGCTGTAGAGAACTGGACCGCCAGCTTGGCGATGTCCTCTCCGTTGTCCCGGCAATATTCAGCGGCGCGCTGACACGCGGCCTGGATCTCTGCACTCGCCGGATGCCAGTCTGGCACTTTACGGTTGCTGAGCAGGCCCATGGAGATAGGCGAGGCATTAATTAGTCCCGTGCCGCGGCTCTCCAGCAGCGGAAGGAGCTGAAGCAGCGCGGTGTCATTCAGCGAATAGTGGCAGTAGGATAGGATTACATCCAGAGCGGTCCGCGACAACACGGTCTCGAAGATAGGAAGGGGCAGGCCGGTCACGCCGGAATAACGGATTTTACCGGATTGCTTCAACTCCTCAAGCGCTGGAATTCCCTCTTCCATTACCTGTTCCAGAGAGCCGAATTCAATATCATGCAGCAGCAAAATATCCAAATAGTCCGTCCCCAGACGGCCCATACTCTCTTCGGCGCTGCGGATAATCCGCTCTCTGGAGAAATCAAACTCATCCTGGCCGTAACGTCCGGCTTTCGTACTCAGGATGTAGCGGTCCCGCGGTACAGTCTGCAGCGATTCTCCCAGAACAGTCTCCGCTTTCGTCAGGCCGTAATAGGGAGAGACGTCGATGAGGTTGATCCCCATATCAAGCGCCGTATGAACCGTGCGGATTCCTTCTTCCTTGGGAACATCCCGGAATACGCTTCCCAGCGACGATGCCCCGTAGCTTAATACGGAGACTTCCAGCCCTGTATTCCCCAGCTTTCTGTATTTCATAGCGTTCTACCTCCTGTAGTTTGATATTGCACTTAAGATTTGAACTTGTAGCATCATCGTCACTGCGGTGAACATTTGGACTTCCGGCCGCTTCTGTGCTTTTTGTTTATTTCTTTAGTGCTTCTTACTATAGTGAATTCAACTTGTAAAATCTCACAGCATTCGCTCCAAAGACCGGCTCCATCTCTTCCGGTGACAGCCGCTCCTGCAGTGCCGTGCGCAAGATCTGAAGCACCTCATCATAGGTTGCCGCCATCAGACACACGGGCCAATCGCTGCCGAACATCACCCGCTCCGGTCCGAACAGCTCCAGCACCGCATGGATATAAGCCGTGAAATCCTCCTGTGTCCAGCCCTCTGGACCGGCTTCCGTTACCATCCCGGACAGCTTGCAGCAGATACCGGGGTGCTTCGCAATCTCCGCCATCCGGCTTCGCCATGGTTCTAATTGGCCCGCTGCAATCGGGGGCTTGGCCAAATGGTCGATGACCCCTCTTAGACCCGGAACCCGATCCAGCAGCCCTATGAGCTGCGGAAGCTGATCTGCCAGAACCAGCAGGTCCACGGGGACATCCTCGTCCGCAAGAAATGTGAGCGCTTCTATATATGGACGGGTCAAAAGCAGGCCGGGGTCCTCCATCTCCTGGATCATCACGCGTAGACCGGTGAACTTCCGGTGCCTGCAAAGCTGCTGATACTGTTCCTTGAAGGAAGGACTCGTAAGGTCCAGCCAGCCAATCACACCGGCTATGGAATCCGCCTGCTCGCTGAGTCCCAGAATGTATTCCGTCTCCTCCACGGTCGGCGCAGCCTGTACCACAATCGAGTGGCTAATCCCGTGCTTGTGCAAATGCGGTTCAAGGTCAGCGGGCAGATAATCCCGGAACAGCACCGGAATATCCGGTGTAATCCATCCGTAATCGTCCCTGTCTATCTTCCAGTAATGCTGATGAGCATCAATATACATCTCAGCACCTCCATTCCACCTTATTTTAAACATCCGATAAAGGAATAAAAATAGCTTAAACAAACAAATTTATACCTTATTTTGATATGATAAGGATAAGAATTCATAGCCTTAGCTAAGGAGGCCGCGTCATGGAACCGATCCGCAAGCATTTCGACAATGAATTGCCGTTCTCTCTGCTTCTGGACTACAAGGAGACCAAAAGCCCGCAGCGCGAGCTGCCCGACCATCAGCACGACTGGTACGAATTCATATACGTATACGGCGGCAAAGGCACCTTTTTCATCGATCAGACCTTTTATGAAATGCGCCAGGGGGATGTTATCGTCGTTCCCGGAAACACGGTGCACCGGGGATTCCCCGACAAGGAGGAGCCGGTGACCTCTTCTGCCGTATTTTTCAGCCCGGGTCTTGTTCTTAACCATACCTACAGCGAATCTTATGCTTATCTGAAGCTGTTTGACGCGGCCAAGAAGAATAAGCAATACAAGTACACCCTATCTCCTGAACACGCCGGAATCTTACAAAACGATATCGATGTCATCCACGGCGAACGGGAGCAGAGCCGTCCGGACGGCGGACAAGCCCTGACGCTGCTGCTCCATCTCACGCTGCTTCACTTGAACCGCTACTGCCTCCCGCAGGCTGCCGAGCCGGTAACCTCAAGCGCCTTGCTGCCGGACTGGTTCCGTGAGGCACTCAGCTATATCAACGACCACCTGGATCAGCCGCTGGAGCTGTCCGCATTGGCGGGGCGGGCGGCGATCTCTCCGGCCCATTTCAGCCGGGTCTTCAAGCAGCGTCTGGGGATGAATGTGACGGATTACATCGCGACCAAACGGATTTTTGCCGCCAAGGACTGCCTGCTGCAATCAAGCTATACCATCGAGCAGATCGCTATGGCCTGCGGCTTCGAGAGCATGCCCCATTTCTACCGTACATTCAAAAAGATCACGAAAGTGACGCCGGCCGCCTACCGGAGAAACAGCAGAACGCATTGAGGGCTTCAAAGTCAAAGGTTCAGGTCTGCTTCCCGGACGGTTACAGCTTCACCCTCATAATTTACAATACAGCTTCCGGCCTGTCCGGCGATCTCTACAGTAAATTGTCTGACCGCCTGCATACCGGCATAATCTCCTGCCCGCTTCCCAATCGTCAAGCTACGGGCCGCTTCGCTCCAGGTCATCAAGATCATGGAATAGGAGCCGTGCTCATAATTGTAGTTATCCCCTTCATCTTCATACAGGGTGAAGGAGACATCCTTGCCGCCGTATACCTTGAGGCTAATCACAGCATCCGGCTGTTCATCCGTATATTGAATCTCCGGGCCAAGCGGAACAATCGAGCCGGCGCGGACGAAGAGCGGAAGTGTCTCCAGACCGGCCTTGGCTTCAATCATCTGACCGCCCTCTATCCGTTCATCGCTCCAGTAATCGTACCATTCCCCGGCAGGCAGATAGACACTGCGCAGCTTGCGGACTCCCTCAAGCTCAAGGGAACCGGGACCGTAATACATTGCCTCCGTTACGGGAGCTGCCATGAAGGCCGGACCGAACATGAACTGGTCGCTGATCGAATGGACCTGCACATCTTCCCGGTAGTCGAAGGCAAGCGCACGGAACAGGGTATAGCTGCGGTGTGCGACGGCTCCGGCCAGTGAGTAGATGTATGGCATCAGCCTATAACGGAGCTTCAGATATTTCACAAGCGTATCGTACATAGGCTCTCCCTCTTCTCCGAACTGCCACACCTCTCTTGGCGTATCCGTCCCATGGGAACGGAACATTGGCAGGAAGGCCCCTAGCTGGAACCAGCGGATGTACAGCTCACGGTATCCGAGATCGGCAACCCCTTCGTCATAATCCCCGTTCGAGAACCACTGCTCCTTCTGCTTCTTCACGAAAAAAGCGCCGATATCCAGTGTCCAATACGGAGAACCTGTCAGGCAGAAGTTAAGGCCGTCAGCAATCTGCTTCCTCAGTGTCTCCCAATTGGCCGCGATATCCCCTGACCATGTAACCGTGCCGTACCGGTGCTGCCCCGCAAAGGCGGAGCGTGTCAGATTAACCACTCGTTTCTCTGAGGTTGCTGCACGCTGGCCTTCATAGATGCCTTTGGAATGCTGCATGGAATAGGCATTGATCAGCCCCGGATCGAGATAACGTTTGGATTCCGAGGTGTTGATCAGCAGGCGCTGCTCCGGTTCCGGCTTCACCGCACCCTTCCAGTCCGCCTCAAACGGCTCGGTGCAATCGCACCACCAGGCATCGACTCCGTGGGAGAACAGCCCGTCATTCGCCTGCTTCCAGTACAGTTCGCGCGCCTCCTCCCGGAATGCGTCATAAGTAGCCTGATTCCCGAGCAGGAAGCCGCTTTCCTTCATCTCCTCATGGTTGGCTCCGCCCGCGCCCATAATCGGCCAGATGGATACCATGAGCTTGGCATTCATGGCGTGCAGGCTGTTCATCATCTGCGAGGGATCAGGGAAACGTTCGGGATCGAAGGTCTTTTGCCCCCACAGATTCCCCGTCCAGGACTGCCAGTCAAGCACAATACAATCGAGGGGAAGCGACCGCTCACGGTACTCCTGCACGGTGGCAATGAGTTCTGCCTGGGAGATGTACCTTTCCTTGGACTGTACATAACCGAAGGACCACTTGGGAAGCATCGGCGCATCCCCTGTCAGGTAACGGATTCCCCCGGTAATCTGATCGAACTCCGGCCCGTAAATGAAATAATAATCCATTTCTTCATCGGCATCACTCCAGAGATAGGAGCCAAAGGCATCATCATGAAAGGTCATGTACGACCCCGAATCTACCAGAATCCCGTATCCGCGCGTAGATACAAGCACCGGAACAACCGCTTTCATATTCTGCTGATACAAGTATTGCTGCCGGCCCCGGAGGTTCATCATTCCTTCCTCATGGGAGCCAAGTCCATACAGGGCTTCACCTTCCTGCCATTCAAATTCCAGCTTCGTATGAAAAGCCTCTCTGTCCAGCCTGCGGTTGATCCCTTCGGCGCGTGCGCGCAAACCATCGGCTCCCTGGCCGGTCTCAACCGTATCTGCCGAAGCATCGAAGACCGTATGATAGACCTCTGTCCGCTCCAGGGTTTTGCCGCCTCTGGACGGCTCCCGTGTCAGCAGCCTGCCATCCGCATCCCAATAACTGAACGCGCAGGTTAACTTGTCCACCTTAATCTTAAGAAGCACTGTCGAAATTTCCAGATGGCCGGAGTGTTCCTCAACCGTCCACTCTACACTCTCCGCCTCCGGGCGGCTCACTACCATAAGACTCTCTTTCCCGCTTAGCTCCGCATTCAGGGTATACCGGATTCTGGCAATGCCTGGCGTATACATGGCGATATGCATAATCCCCTCTGTAGTCTCCAGCCTTACGCCATCTGTACCGGAGTGTGTAGCGATCAGATTCACAATAGTTCCACCCTTCATTATGACTTCCTTTGATTATAATGATATTATTATTAATATCCGTTATCTAGCATATATTTGTGCTTTATAAGCACAATATTGCGATTCGCAGGAGGTAATCATGTACGAACACCGTTACCGTGAGAACAAGCTGCATGGTCAGCCTGAATTCCCGCTTCATATCTACAGGGTAGAGCATCAGGCCCGCGTTCATTCGATTCTACCCGTGCATTGGCATAATGAGATGGAGATCATTTATCTGGCGGAAGGCCGGGCTACCTTCCAAGTCGAGAGCCGGGAATTCACCATTCAGGCAGGCGATGCCCTGATCGTTCACCCGGGGGAACTTCATTCCGGCATGGACACCGTCTCAGGCGGCACCTGTTATTACTCCATCGTGTTCAAATGCTCCTGGCTCTCTTCACCGTATCCGGACCGGGTGCAGTCGTTGTTCCTGGACCCTCTATTGCAGGGGACAACCCGGCTGCCCGCCTTGTTATCTGCTGCAGATGATACTCATACTCCATTGCTCTATCTGATAAAAGAGCTGCTGAACCGCTATGAGCATCAGTCTGCGGCGTATGAACTGAGCTTGAAGGCTCTCCTGCTGCTGTTCATTGCAGACAGTCATCAATACAGGCTCACCGGACAGAATCCGGATCCGGAACCCCGCCACAGGCGCGAATACAACCGGCAAATCAGGGAAGTGCTGAGCTATATGGAGCAGCATTCCCGTGACAGGCTGGAGCTGGATCAGCTTGCCTCCGTTGTATCGCTTAGCCGCTCGCATTTCTGCAAGTTTTTCAAAGCCCAGACCGGCATGCGCCCAATGGAGTATTTGAACTATATCCGCATCAGCCAGGCGGCCAGTCTGCTCCGCAGCGGATCATACAACGTGCTGGAGGCTGCACTGGAGTCAGGCTATCAGCATGTCAGCTACTTCTCGAAGTGGTTCAGGCATTATATGAACATGACGCCTTCAGACTACAAGGCCCGTTATTCTTCCGGGGTGTAGCGGTAGTGCGCTTAGCCTAGCTACCTTCATAGCGGCTCGCTCCCTGCTTCCTGCTCACAGCTTGCAGCAACAAAAAGCAGCACCCGGGAACTTCCAAGTGCTGCTTGTGCATCAAGCCATATTCAGCATATTCTCCGGGTTATTTCAGCGTAAACGAAGCAAGCTGGGCGCCGCCGTTGCCGGTGTACGTGAAATACAGCGCCTGAACGCCGTCCGGAATCGCCACTTCCGCAGTGTATTCTTTCCAGACATTCGTGAACCCTACCGGGATACGTCCGAGTGCCGGGCCGTCCCAGGCCGCTTTCACCTCGAACTCGCCGTGGCAATAACCGCGCACCTTAATGGAGACCCGGGTAACCCCTTCACACTTGAAATATTTAAATCCGGCGGTAGCAGAATCGGTCATATTGGCAATATAGCCGGTCTCTTCATCGCCATCCCTGCCGTCCTGGGTAATCTTCGGGAACCGGCTGTCCATCCAGGCACCAATCGGGCCGAAGCCTCCGGTGTACATCTCCTGATCCTTGCAGAACAAATGGCAGGCCAGATAGGCCGGATATTCGCCGCTTCCTTGGAGCGGGCCTCCGTTCGGACCGCAGGAGGTCATCTCCACCTGGGGGATCGTGCCGTCTGCGCGGAATTCAATCCGCTCAATGCAGCCCTGGCGGGAGAATGCTGTCCCGTTGGTATGGCGGTGGTAGAAGATATACCATTCTCCATTAACCTCTACGATACTGCCGTGGTTATTGCCGCCATAATACATCGGCTGGTCCGCAGGCTTATACGTATCAATATGCAGGTCGCAATTGCTTACAATGACTCCCTGATAGACGAAATCCCGGGTCGGATGCTTACTGGTCGCATAACACAGCTCATGCATCGAGATCGAAGAATAGATCAGGTAGTAGATATCCCCTCTTTTGCGGATAGACGGGGCCTCGAAGAACTCATAGCCTTCAAATCCTGTCCCCCCGCTGTAAGGCTGACTCGGCGCTACGAACACAGGCTCCTCAATAATCGTAAGCATATCGGGACCCAGCACGGTAGCCATGGCGCCGTGTCTGGACTTGTCCCCGTATCCGCAGAAGCCGGTGTACAGGTAGGTGGTGTCTCCTTCGGTCAATACCCCCGGATCAAACTGCGGCTCGTCGCCTTCCCGTTCGCCCAGACGCGTACCGTCACCGTAGGTTACATAGCCGTAGAATTCATATTTGCCGCCCGGCTTGCCGCAGACAGCCACCGATACGACAGGAACCTTGTCCAGTACATAGTAGAGATAATACCGTCCGTCCGGCCCCTTCGTCACATCCGGTGCATAGAGGCACATGCTGCCTTCCGGGTTCAGCGGGTCATCCGTAGTCCGGTAGATCACACCTTCATACTGCCAATCGGCCAGATTGTCCTCAGGAGCAGACCAGCAGGCATAGTCGTTCAGACAGAAGGCGTGTCCGTTAAACCGGTCATGTGAGCCATACACATACACTCTGCCTTCAAATACATAAGGTTCAGCATCCGGAATATATTCACAGGATGGCAAATACGGATTGAATCCCTGTTGTTGCGTCATTTCTGTTGTCCCCCTAGTTGTTCGTTATATACATGGATATGTCGGGCTACGCCAGCACCGTCACCTGTATGTCCCTATCCCTTTCAGTATAGAGAAGCCGCTTTAGCGAAGTCCATGACATATAGACACCTAAGATTGATCTATCCTTAGATGATTGGACGCGGCCGGACTCACCTATAAATTTCAAGGAAAACGCTTTAATTTCTATACTTCCGGTTATGTTATACTTTGGGCAAAATGCTATCCATTGGAGGATTGTTATGAATTTTTTCACAGAAGGCTCCTTTTATACGGGAAAATACAGAAACCTGTTCCTTGAGAACGGTCTGGAGGCAGAGGCGATCTCCCAGAGGCTTGAAGATACCTGGAACGAGCTGTTCTACGGCGCTCCCGGGGTCCGAATCTACCATCCTATGGGTGACGATAAGGGATATATCGTAGATACCGGCAATACCGATGTGCGTACCGAAGGCATGTCCTACGGGATGATGATGGCGGTTCAAATGGATAAAAAGGAGGAATTCGACCGGCTCTGGAAGTTCGCCAAAGTCTATATGCAGCATACGGAAGGCCGTTACAAGGATTATTTTGCCTGGCACTGCAAGCTGGACGGCACGCGGCTGTCTCCCGGTCCGGCGCCGGACGGTGAAGAGTTCTTCGCCATGGCGCTGTTCTTTGCATCGGCGCGCTGGGGCGACGGCGCCGAGCCGTTCAACTATTCCGGGCAGGCCAGAATCATTCTCCGCGCCTGTGTACACAAAGGCGAAGACGGAGAAGGCGATCCCATGTGGGACCCTGCAACCCGGCTGATTAAGTTCATTCCCGAGACCCCATTCAGCGACCCTTCCTACCATTTACCGCATTTCTATGATTTATTCGCTCTGCAGGCAGATGAAGCGGACCGGGCATTCTGGAAGGATGCGGCAGCCCAAAGCAGAGCCTATCTGCACAAGGCCTGCCATCCCGAAACCGGCCTGTCGCCGGAATACGCCAATTATGACGGGACTCCGGCTGAACCCCAGCCGCACGGTGACTTCCGCCACTTCTTCAGCGATGCATACCGGGTCGCCGCCAACATCGGGCTGGACTATGAATGGTTCCGCTGTGACCCTTGGCAGGTGGAGCAGTCTAACCGGATTCAGGCGTTCTTCCGTGACACCAAGCCTGAGGATTACCGGCGTTATACCATTGACGGGCAGCCGTTTGACGAGCTTTCCCTGCATCCGGTCGGCCTGCTGGCTACACTGGGTATGGCCTCGCTTGCAGCCGATGGACCGGATGCCGGGCCTTTCGTCAAGCTGTTCTGGCATACGCCGCTTCGTACAGGGGAGCGCCGGTATTACGACAACTGCCTGTACTTCTTCACTATGCTGGCGCTGAGCGGAAACTACCGGATTTATAGATAGACAGGGAACCCGCTCCTGACAGGGGCGGGTTCTTGTATTTGCTATGCTAGTACGCCATGTCTGCCAGGAGGAGAACGCGATGGCCCTTATACACTATGTTGAGTGTAATACTTCACACGCCGGTAATTTTGTTATTGATGTTCCCGTAGGCTCTCATTGGCTGCTTGTTATTACCAAGACTCCAGCAGAGTTCTGGGTACATGGCGGACTTAAGCTCTATCCCGCTCACAATGTAATCCTCTATCGTCCACAGCAAAAAGTCTATTACCGGGCCAGCGCCGGTCAATTCGTCAATGACTGGATCCGCTTCGAATCCGATGAACCTTATATCACGGAATCTCCGCTTCCTTTTGGTGTGCCCTTTGCGTTAAGTGACCCTGACTACTGCCAAAAGCTGCTTGAGCTGATGGTCAGCGAACACAATTTCAACCGGAATTGCAAAGAATCCTCCATCGATTATCTGCTCCGGACCTTATTCAACAAACTGTGGGAATCCTATTTCCAGGATAATATTACACCTCAATATTACAAATTGCTGAAGCTGCGCACGGCTATTCAGAGCAACCCCGGGGATTACTGGACCGTTTCAAAAATGGCTGATTTTCTCCTCATTAGCCCGGGCTATCTTCAGAATATTTACAAAAAAACATTCGGAATCTCCTGCATGGATGATGTCATCAGCAGCCGGATCCGTATGGCGAAGGAATACCTCATTCACAATGCCCAGAGCATTGCCGATGTGGCTTCAAGGTGCGGATATCAGAATGTGGAACACTTCTGCCGGCAATTCAAGCAAATGACCGGGCATACACCGAGAAATTTCCAGAAGCAGGCTAAACGCTAGAATTGGAGCTCTTCAATCAAACCGGTTTATTCGCGGTTCCTGAAATATTGCTGAACAAGGAAATTCATCATGGCCTCCGGTTGTTGTCGGGAAAACTCCGCCTTGTCTGCAAACAGCATCCCGTACGGCGCGTCCGGGGTATACGGCTCCCACCGGGGTAATTCCGCTCCTGTGGAGTCTGGGCCGTTCGGGTCTCCGGAACGGATGAAATGGGCCCAATAATTGCACATCTGCCGGGCCAAATCATAATGCTTGCCGGTAAAAGGCCTCCAGCATTTGGCGAGCGTCTCGAAGAAGAACCAGAGATCCACAGAGTGGAAGGTGCCGGGATTATCCCAGCCCGGTATTTCAGCATCGAAATTATAATAGTAAAGCGGAGTTTCGCTGCCGGTGTCGGCATTGGCCCGCGCAGCAATGCGAATCGCATATTCTATTCCGCTAACCGAAGCTCTCTGTCTGGCTTCCTCTATTGGAACGGTCTGATCTCCGCAAAGCTCGAGGAATGTACCGGCATCCTCACCGAACATGTCTGCGGCCAGCTTCTTGAGCTCGTCGAATGTCCCGGCGTCCGGGGTACTAAAGAACTCCGAGGAGGTATGACCCAGCATTACCGGTACCTTCAAGCGCTTGTTCTGAAGAAACAATTCGAACGGGTTGCCTGTCTGGAATCTCTGGTCAGCAACCGTGCCCCAGAATCCCCCGTACTCTACGGCCTTGTCCCGAAGATAGACCGCATCCAGCTGCCGGGCTTCTGCAAGTGAGGATACGCCCAGGTAATTGAAGAACCGGGTACCGTCATGCTCAGCCTCATGCAGATCACTGCGGTGAGGAGGCAGCAGGGTTCCCGGATACAGCTTTGTGAAAATCCCGCTTTCTACAATCGCCCTCTGAAATAGACCTTCGTTCTGTGGTGAAGTGAGCTGGCTCATGACACTCCCGCCGCCGGCTGACTGTCCGCCGATGGTGATATTGTCCGGATCGCCTCCGAATGCCGCAATATTGCGCTTCACCCAGCGGGTCGCTGCCTGTTGATCGAGGTTGCCAAAGTTGGCGGGCGCCTCCGGCGCTTCCGCTGTTATTTCCGGATGGCAAAGAAATCCGAAGGCATTCAGGCGGTAGTTGATTGTCACTACCACTATGCCTCTGCGTGCAATACGTTCACCGTCAAATTCCATCTCAGCCGGATGGCCTACCTGCAGGCCTCCGCCAAAATACCATACGTATACGGGGAGCTTCTCGTCCGGAAGTTTAGCTGGTGTCCATACGTTCAGGTACAGACAATCCTCGCTCATTGCGATGTCCGGTTCTACGGCCCATTCGCGGGTATAGATGTTATTATCATCCAGCTCTTGCCTCACCTGCATGGAGACCGCTGCGAACTGGTAAGCATGCAGCACACCCTCCCAGTCTGCAGCCGGCTGCGGCGCCCGCCAGCGGTTGTCGCCTATTGGCGGAGCAGCGAAGGGTATCCCCTTGAAGCTTGTAATCCGGGGATCGGCTGCCGGCAGTCCCTGGACTGTCCCGTTTTCGACTTTTACTATTCTAAGCATGTTACCGGCTCCTTTGTGAAGATGAATTCGTTTTCATTAACTTATACTTGAAATTCTAATTTACCGCCCCATCTAAAACAATGATCTAAGCCAAATCATATTTGATGTATTCTAACATTCGAGTGAATCAGAGTTTATGGCTCCACAAAAAAATCCCCCAACGGGTAAGCCGGCGCGTAAGAACATCTTACAGATGTCTTCGTGCGTTTGGCTTCCGTGAGGAGATTTTGCTGAGGAAGTGGTTATTCCGGAAATCCGCCGCTTAAAAAGATATTCGATCTGCCAGCCGGGACAGCAGCGGCAGCCGTCTTCCCCGCAGCAGCGTGTAGACCGGAGCGATAATTAGAACGGCAAGAAGAATGTAAACCAGATAGTATCCGGCATAGAAAGTGATATAATTGATGCCCGGTATGAAATACAACAGCGGCAGTACGAATTTTATAAGGGTAAAAACAACAATGAGTGTAAGAATCACCTTCAAATGATCCTGCAAATATGTATTCGTGATGAAAAAATAAATAACACTGAGAATGACAAAGAAGTAGGACAACTTCAGATACGGACCCACCAGCATTGTATATTCATAACCGCCAGACTTGGAATAAATATTGTACAGAACTGGTACCGCCGCCAGAATATAGAGCATAATCATACCTAGCTTAGCGGTTACCACTGGGCCGGAATCATGGTTACTGCCGGAAGACAATTTGACGCTCTCCTGCTCCGCCTTCCCGGCCGGTTCTTCAGGTTCTGCCGGCGGCAGTTTAACCAGAAACAATACCGTCAGCACGCTGACAACCACTGTATAGATCAGATTGGTTGGCCGTAGAATCTGCGACGGGTGCAGGCATAGCTGGTACAGAATAGATATCAGCTCCACGGACAGAAACATCAGCACCAGACTATGCCTTCTCCCAAACCATATCACGCATACAACTGCAGCTATGGCTGCTACTATCGATATTAAGCCAGCCATACTACCGCTAGAACTTTGGTTGTTGTCGATATAAGCGATAAAGCTATAAAACCGGTTACTGAAAAGAGTGAACAGAAGCTGCAAACCAAATAATACATACACTATCGCATTGAGCTTACCCGGGCGAACTCCGCCTGTTTCCAAAGTCATCTTCCCTTTCAAATATAAGGATATACGACCTTTATTCTCTACTCCAGACGATTTCTCCTGCTTTATTGATCAGACATGCGGATTGTTCATTGTTGATATTTGTGAACCCTTTGCCTGCTCCGGCTTTGAAATCCCGTACCTCTGAGAAAGCAGGCTTTACGATCACATCACCTGCCACATTTTTGAAGCCATACCCGCCGTCCTTATAAGAAATCATGCCATCGCCATAACCATTAATTTGCTCCGCACCCGGAATGGCAATAATATTCCCATTAGCATCAACAAGCCGCTGCTTGTAATCGTGTTCGCCCCCGCTCAGCGTCAGCACAATATAACCGTCATGGAACTGCCCTACGAACCCATTACCAGTACTGAATTCAGGCTTCAGAATCAACTTTCCTTTGGTATCGAGGAGACCGCTTTTGCCGTTCAATGCCGCGGTAGCAACGCCTTCGGAGAACGAACTCGCAGAGTCATAGATTGGCTTGATTGCCCAATTCCCTTTAGTGTCGATAAAGCCGGTCCGGATGACGCTTTTACCGCCGCTTGTGGTACGTACAGTAACGAGCGCCAGACCATTCGAGAACGACTCGCTATTCTGCAGCCCGGATACGCCTGGTATAACTATTTTTCCACTGTGGTCGATGTACAAGGTTTTGCCTCCGGCTACCTTCGCGAGCCCATCCGAGAAATCATACACACGGCTGTAGATTGCCGGAATGACGATCTTGCCTGCACGGTTCATAAAGCCCATTTTCACTGAAAAGCCGCCGCTTCCCGTCTTGACCATATCCTTGAACCAGGCCAGCCCCTCATAGAACTGTCCCACTTGATAATGCGGCGTATCTAACACCAGTTCTCCTGCCCGGTTCATGAAACCAGCCGTATAGGCGGATGTCTTCACCGGAAGCAGTTCTTCATAACCAAAGTCATACACCGGAGTATTGGAAGTCCGTAGCTGCTCCTGCCCCTGATTATTAACAAATACCGTTTTGCCCTTATCCATGAAGTTGAACCAATACTGCTGCTCCAGCTGCTCCTGGGCATCGCCTGACACGGGACGAAGCTGAATCAGATTTGTCCCGGGAACTGTAGAGTGTCCTTGCCCGCCCATGGCTCCTGCCAGCGCCAGATCAATAAACCATGCACCGTTGTAGTTGCGGGGAATCTGCGCCATCAGCTGCGTTTTCGAACCGCCGTCATAATCGAGCAAAGCTGTTTTGGTGCCCAGCCGGACTACGGCTCTGTGCCCTTCCGCATTCTTAAGCACAATTTCCTTATTGCTTACGGACACAAAGGTATAGCCAAACCGCTCCGCTATCGGGCGCAGGGGCACCATAACCACTCCGTCAATCTCAATTGGCCCCTCCGGAAAAAATAAATGCTCGCCCTGGTCAAACACCTCCCAGCGGTCCGCATGGGCATATGCGCTGCCAAGCCCGAAGAAAGCGGCCAGCGCGAACAAACCCGCTGCCAAAACTGCCGCCAGCCGGTGATTCTGAATAAACGAACGATGTGAGTACATAGAATAAATCCCCCTGTGAAATGCTCCGAATGGATGATACTGGAATCTATTCTTTTAGACGCGAGTATTGTGAATTAGTTGCTGAACTGCAATACTCCGGATTAGCCTACCCTCTATGCACCTGTGACTGGCGGAGGATAACCTGCTCCCGGTTCGGGCCGACAGATACCGTCGTAATCCCCACTCCCAGTTCTGATTCTATATAATCGATATAATCTCTTGCGGCTTCCGGTAAGTCTTCCAGCTTTGTAATCTGCGATATATCGCATTTCCAGCCCGGAAACTGTTTATATACGGGTTTGGCCAGGCTTAACTTATCCTGGTAAGGGAATTCGTCTACGACTTCCCCCCCGATCTCGTATCCCACACATACCGGAATCTCATCTAAATAACCCAGGACATCCAGGTTTGTAAGAGCTACGCTGGTTGCTCCCTGGATTCTGCAGCCATATCGCGTCGCGACCGCATCAAACCAGCCTACTCTCCTAGGCCGTCCTGTTACCGCTCCGTACTCACCGGCATCTCCACCCCGGCTTCGAAGCTCATCGCCTTTGCTGTCTTCCATTTCCACAACGAATGGCCCTGCGCCGACGCAACTGGAATAAGCCTTTGTTACCGCTACGATCTTCTCAATCGAATACGGCGGAAGCCCGGCCCCTACTGAAGCATATCCGGCAAGTGTAGAGGATGAAGTCGTGAAAGGATATATCCCATGGTCAGGATCTCTAAGCGCCCCAAGCTGTCCTTCCAGCAGAATCCCTTCTCCATTCCGATAGGCATTATGCAACAACGCTGTTGTATCGCACAGGTAAGGAGCGATAGCCTCTGCCTGCTCGCTTAACTTGGCTAACCACTCCTCTACCTGAATCGTTGACTGTCCATAAAGATGCCGGAGCAGTATATTTTTACTCTCCAACAGATTTTCCAAACGTTCACGAAGATAAGCCTTGTTGAATAAGCCGGAGATTTGAATTCCAAGCTTTGCATATTTATCGGAATAGAACGGGGCAATCCCGCGTTTCGTCGAACCGAAGCTGCGGCCTCCTAACCGGTTCTCTTCGAGCTCGTCCAGCAACCGGTGCACTGGCAGTACAATTTGGGCTCTCTCCGATATTCGTAATTGAGGGGCCGGGACTCCTCTAACGGTTAATGATTCCAGTTCATGCAGCAGCACTTCGATATCCACAGCCACTCCGGGGCCGATAACATTCACCACATTGGAATAGAAAACCCCGGAAGGAAGCATCCGCAGCGCGAATTTCCCGAAAGGATTAATTATCGTATGTCCTGCATTGCTTCCGCCTTGATATCTCACCACATAAGATGAAGCAGCTGCCATCATGTCCGTCACCTTCCCCTTGCCCTCATCTCCCCAATTTGCACCCACGATTGCTGTTACTGTCATATTCATAGCCTCCAATCCTAATTTGCTTACAAAACTAATGATAATCTAAGCAAAGTATATTAGAATAATGCATATTAGTAATACTAGGTATAAAGAGAGGTAATATGAATGTCTATCAATTTGGAATGGTACCGAGTCTTTTATTGGATTGCCAGAACTGGCAGCATATCGCGGGCAGCAGAGCATCTTCATATCACTCAACCGGCTGTCAGCCATACCATTAAACAGCTGGAGAACTCCCTTGGTGGACAGTTGTTCTTCCGCACTGCTAAAGGAGTCATCTTGACCAAGGAAGGCGAGGTACTGTTTCATTACCTGGAGCAGGCTTTCAATTTCGTAGATATCGGAGAAAAGGCCCTTGCAGAGATGAATAACTTGAACAGCGGAGAAATCGCAATCGGGGCAAGTGACACGTTGTGCAAATATTTCCTGTTACCGTATCTGGAGCAGTTTCATGCCCTGCACCCCCGGATCAGAATCCGGGTCACTAACCGGACGACACCAGAGACAATAACGCTGCTTAAGGAAGGAAAAATCGACTTCGGTATAGTCAGTCTGCCTGCCTCTGACAAACAGGTCGAATTCTACGAGAGCCAACCGATCCAGGACAGTCTTGTCGGGGGAAAGGACTTTCAGAATTTGGCGGCAGAAGGCCCGCTTGCCATCGAAGCCCTCCATCACTATCCTCTGCTGATCCTGGAGCCGGGAAGCAGCACAAGACGTTATCTGGATCATTATGCCGCTTCATGTGGAGTAAAGCTGGAGCCTGAATTCGAGCTGGGAAGCGTGGATCTTCTCGTGCAATTCGCCAGCAGCGGATTTGGTCTTGCTTTTGTCGTGCGGAATTACATCACCGAGGAGCTGAAGTCCGGTAAGCTCTTTGAAATCCCTTTGAAGCCACCGATTCCTGAACGGCGGATCGGGATTGCGACGCTGCGGGGAGTCCCTCTATCTTCGGCGACCCGGGCTTTCTTAGAGCTATTACCTAGAATGACCTGAATACGTTCAGGCAAATCGGGTAGGCAATCATAATCCAATCTTCCACTCCGTGTCTCCCTTTGTTACGCAGGAAATTACATTAAATTTGTATGATTATAATTTTCATATCTTCAATTAATGCCAAAAGCTGTCGATATACATTTGACACCTATTTTTGCGCAGCATATTGAGGAGTGGGAAACATGAAAGACACACAGAGAAACCTGTTGGGGAGCATGAAGTTGACGATTCGCATGAAATTATTGATGGGATTTCTGGTTGTGGTTGCACTGCTCGCCTTCGTAAGCACCTATGCCTTAAATCAGATCTATGTAATGTCCGAAACCTCCGAGGAAATCGATCAGGAGTGGATGCCGAGCGTCAGCTTACTTGGCATGATGAATGGTGACATTTCAGATGTGGAGCGGCTGGCTCTTGCCGTCATCGTTGAGACGGATCTGAGTGAAATTGCGAAGATGAATGAAGCTTTGGAGCAGCTCAAAGTCAAAATTGAGGATGAGCGCAAACAGCTGTTTACCCTCATTGAGGGCAGTGACGAAGCGATGGTAATGTATAATGCCTTCAGCACCAACTATGATGCCTATATGGCGAAAATGCCTGCCTTTATCGAATTTGGGTTAGCTAACAACTTTGAGGATGCCAGCAGGCTGCATACAGAGGCTTACCCGTTATGGTATACAGCCAATGACACACTCGCTCAGTTAATTGCCATGGGCAGTGATTTATCGGGACAGGCTACAAAAGATTCACTGTCAGAGGCCAATCGTGCATTCATTATCATTTTGGCGGTGACGATTATTTCCTTCCTGATTGCCTTATTTATAGCCTTCTTCATTGCAGCCATGATATCAAGACCCATTCAGAAAATGAATGCTTCGGCGTTGCTTATAGCGAACGGGGATCTAACTGGTGAAACCATCACACTTAAAAACAAGGATGAGCTCGGTACATTGGCTGCCTCCTTCAATACCATGACTGGTAACTTGCGGGCGATGATTCAATCCGTCTCCATGACTTCCGAGCAGGTAGCCGCTTCTTCGGAAGAATTGCTGGCGAGTGCAGAGCAAAATACGAAAGCCTCCGAGCAAATCTCCGAAACCGTCGAGGAACTAGCCTCTGGTACTTCTAATCAGGTGAAGATGGTGAATAATTCTTCACAGGCAATGAGCGAGATGGCCGATGGTTCGGAGCAGATCGCCCTCCTTGCCCAGAGCGTATCCGTACTCGCTGTAGATGCCGCGAATCAATCGGCTGAAGGCAACAAGGTCATCCGGCAGGCAGTGGACCAAATGGGCTCCGTGCGTACTTCTATATCCTCATTGACTGAGCTGGTTACCGGTCTGGGGGAACGCTCTGCTGAGATTGGCAGTATTACCGGGGTAATTAATACTATCGCAAGTCAGACCAATCTGCTCGCATTGAATGCGGCTATCGAGGCTGCGCGTGCAGGGGAACACGGCCGGGGCTTCGCTGTTGTAGCCGGAGAAGTACGTAAACTAGCCGAGGAATCCTCGAAATCCGCGCAAAAAATTACCGATCTTGTCCAGCTGATTCAGAATGATACGAACCATGCAATCCTGGCTGTGAAGGTAAACAGCAATGAAACCGAAGCCGGAATTGAGATTGTTACAGCGGCTGGAGAAGCATTCGAGCATATCTACGAAGCCGTGAACAGGGTCGCTGATGACATTCAGGGAGTAACTGCCGGTTCAGAAGAAATGTCAGCCAGCGCAGATGAAGTGGTCGGATATATAAGCCAGATCTCCAGCATTGCCGGGGAAGCATCCGGCGGGGTTCATAATGTATCTGCTGCAACCGAGGAACAGCTCGCTTCCATGGAAGAGATTGCAGCGTCGGCAGAATTCCTCTCTAAGATGGCAGAAGAATTGCAGGGACAGATCAACAAATTTAAAGTGTAGATAGTCACCATCAAATACTGCTCGTATGGAAAAGAGTCAGAATAAACAATATACTAGCTATACAGTTATTTGTTGAGGTGAATATCCAATGGATGAAATCGATGAATCAAAACAACTTGTATTACAAATCGGCAGTGCCTTGAAAAGGTACAGAAAAGAAAAAAACATGAGTCTGGAGGATTTAGCAGAATCAACGGGCGTAAGCAAACTTACTCTGGGTAATATCGAACGCGGAGAGACCAATCCGACTCTGGCGATGATATGGAAAATTTCAAAGGGCATCTCATTACCGCTGTTGGCTTTGTTCAAATCAGAGGACCCTGTCAGCTTGTACCGGGCAGGCGAAGGGCTCCGGTTTTCGAATGACAATAAGAATTGGAGCATAGAGCCCGTCTTCAAAAATGCCAGCAACGATATTGAAATGTGCCGGGCTTATTTAAACCCTAATAGTTCGTACCATCCTGAAGGTCATCATGTAAATACAACTGAAATTGCAACAGTAATGACGGGTTCTATTGAAATTCAGGTCAATGGAGAGCGTTACACCTTGAATCAATATGATACAATCAGTTTTCGTGCAGATAGTCCTCACTCTTATACCAATAATACGAATAGCGAAACAGTACTCCATATAGCCTTGAAATATGGTTTCTAAAATTCAAAGCCCCACTACAATATGCAACTCTGTATTCCATTTATATATGGGAACGCAGCGTTGCATTTTTGTTTTTAACGAATGTAATAATTTTAAATATTCAGGAATTAAATTCCTTAAAATCGTTAATTATAAAATACTTATTGTCAATTTTAATATATTATATTATACTTTCGTTGTCCGCGCGGATATTATACTATACTGTTCTGGTAGGAGAATGAAGAATGCCGAATAAAAAAAATTCACCATCATCTATTGGGCTGCTAATACTCGGCATTATCATTATTGCAGCTAATTTACGTGCTCCCTTAACCTCAGTCGGTCCTTTAGTAAGCCTTATAAGGGATGACGTTCATATTTCCAATACTTTAGCGGGCCTCTTAACAACGGTACCTCTGCTTACCTTTGCTTTATTATCGCCTCTAGTCCCAAAACTGGGACGGAAGCATGGAGTAGAACTTTTAATCTTGATTGCCCTGATCTTTTTGACTGTTGGTATTGGAGTACGTTCTTTATCTGGCGCTGTAAATCTGTATATTGGAACAGCAATTCTCGGATTCGCCATTGCGGTTTGTAATGTATTATTACCGAGTCTAATCAAACGTAATTTTCCTCACAAAATCGGTTCCATGACTGGTATTTTTGCAATTTCAATGAGTTTATCCGGAGCCGTCGCATCGGGAATCAGTGTACCGCTAGCCGCGGATGCTGGTTTCAAATGGCAGGGGTCCTTGGGAATATGGGGAATCCTAAGCTTCATATCGATTCTTTGCTGGTTACCTCAAATGAGAAATCATATGAAGCAAACAACCCTGACGGGCCAACAGCAGGCTGGCAATGATGTGAATGTCTGGCGTTCACCTCTTGCGTGGCAAGTGACGCTGTTTATGGGTACGCAGTCCATGATTTTCTATGTGCTGATCGCTTGGTTGCCTGAAATTCTACAACAGCAAGGCATTGACTTAAACCAATCAGGATGGTATCTCTCAATTATGCAATTAGCGCTGCTTCCCTTTACCTTTATTGTCCCTGTTATAGCCGGGCGTATGTCAAACCAGCGTTCCCTGGTGGTCATCACAACCATTTTACTTTTGACAGGAACGCTAGGAATGCTTTATGGAAGCTCCAATATCATTTTGTTGTGGATTATAATACTCGGAATTGGCGGAGGCTTCGCCTTTAGCTTATCCATGATGTTTTTCGGGTTACGTACTCATAACGCGCATCAGGCAGCAGAACTATCAGGCATGGCCCAATCGGTCGGATACCTACTTGCCGCAATCGGCCCTGCCCTTATCGGTTATCTGCATGATGCCACAAACAGCTGGAACCTGCCGCTCTTCATTCTGCTTGGAGCTTCAGTCCTACTCTTCATAGTCGGCATAGGAGCAGCAAGTAACCGTTTTGTAGGCAGCAAGTCAAGTCAACGTGGTTAATGGCGGCCACAAGGATGTACAGCACGTAGAACATTAGCTCAAAAAAACAGCGGCAGTCAAGGATATTATTACATCCATGGCTACCGCTAAATATGCTTTGTAGCTGGTAATCATTGCTTTATCACTCATAATTAATCATTGTGTGGTGCTGGTACCTGACCACCCTTTCAATGATTTCACTTCACAACGTTCGGCTGTCACTGCTTCCTGATCTCCTGTTTCTGAAGTTAACGCGTAAAATATTTGGTAATTACTCTCGATAATAGACAAGTGGGTGGATGAAATTTCAAAAAAAACCTTCATCTTGATTGTATTCATCATTATATTTCAAGGGTGTTCACTTAAGGATAACACTACCGAATATCCCGTACTTCCCTACCCACCAGTTATTGTATGGAATAACAAAGCCTACGTAGTTACTGATGACACAATCGCAGCAGAGCGGATAGGCAAAGAAATCGGAACTGTAAAAAGGTACATCGACCCGGACAAATCCTTGCCGGAGCAGGATGGCGATTCAACCATTGCCCCGAAGGGGAGTCCATTTTATGAAGTTGAGGGCCAGGACGAGGCTTCCGTTATCGCTGTCCAGATTGAAGGAGAGTATAGAAAAGCTTTCAGATAACTGCACGGTAATAATCACTGCTGGGAAGCCGCGGCATCGTCAGCCTTCACACAATCAATGGCGACCACAATCGCAATGATGACGGCCTCCATCTCCTCTTTGAATACTTGAACACTGTAGCTATCGCCCCAGGTGAACCACTTCTTGTTGACCTCACCTATGACGGCTCCGCGTTGGATGACCTGAAAATCCATGTCCCACCAATTCCCATGCACCTCAATGTCAGCCGAATCTATCGTATAGCGTGCTTTCAGGAAAGAAAATTCCTTCTTAATCGTGAGCACCTCCCGGCCGTCCACCTCCACAAAAAACTTCGGTAAAAAGCTGAATACCTTCTTGGTAATCAATGCGACTTCCTCATCTGCTGTATTCATAATAGAGAAAGTCTTAGGAATCCTCATAAAGCTGCCTTCTACATAATAGACATCCTGCTCCTGCTGATTCTTCACCGTAAACTTCTCTCTTAGACTGAACACCTTCTGCTTAATAAAAAGCTCCGTCATCCCCGTCTCCTCCTATGTCATAGAGTCTGATTGTTTTCTGAATACTATAAGTATGAGGCAACTATTTAACATTAACCAGCAATGTAGTCATTGACATACGCCCATGTATACAAAAAAAGCCTGAACCCTATGAACAGGCTCAGGCATTCAGGCATTTCAGTCACCGGCCAGGCTTGATGCCTACTTGAAGGTCTCCCTCCAATTCTCTGCGTTCGTCGCGAGATATAACTCCTTCAATTTGCCGTATTTCTTATACGGACAGCAAAATTCCTTACGCAGTACAAGCAGGCAGGCGTTACAGGAAATACAATCCGCCCTGGTGAGTCCTTCCCCGTGCAGCCAGCGGTTAGGCAAATCCGGCTCGGAAATAAGCGGACGGCACAGCGACAGGAAATCGGCGTTTCCGTTCTGCGCGATCTCTTCCATCCGCTCGATATTACGGTGTCCGCCTACCAGGATAAGCGGAATGGAGAGACGGATATCCTTGATATAATCATAATAATACGACTGCTTGGCAAGCCCGCCAATCTTCGTTCTTGCTTCGGGAATCGGGACCGGTGTAAAGCCTAATTCGTCCTCGGACCGGACGAGACAATCCCACATGCCCCCGCTTACCTCGATGGCGTCGACGCCGGTCGTTGCAATTTCGTCCAGCAGCTCCGGGAAGTTGTCCTTGTTAATGCCGCCTTCTACATGATCGTCGCAGTTCAGCTTGATGAGGATCGGAAAGTCTCCAACTTCCTCTCTCGCCAGCGCAACGATATCCCGGATAATGTTCGCCCGCTTCTGCACCGAACCGCCGTACCTGTCAGTACGCCTATTCGTATAAGGGGACAGGAAGGAGCTGAGCAAATAGCCGTGCGCCGCATGAAACTGCACACCGTCGAACCCGGCCTTTTGAACCCGGACAATCGCATTGGCGAAATACCGGATGATTTGCCCGATTTCATCCGGCTGCAGCTCCCGGGCTTTTTTGATCAGAATCGGAGACTCCACAGCCGAGGGCGCGATGCAGTCCGCCGTTACATAGTGATGCACCTGCCGGCCGGGATGGTTTAACTGCGCGATGACGATGCATTCCGGATCGGTCTCATGAACGGTGTGCGCGATTTTGGCTACCTCGGGAATGAATTCGTCATCGTAGATGCAATATTGGCCCTCCGTTCTTTTGGCCGTCGGCGTTGCCGCCATGGCGCCGGTAACGATGGTTCCGACTCCGCCCAGCGCCAGATCCTTGTACACCTGCAGAACCGATTGCGATATTCTCCCGTCCGTCGACATTTGGCTCTCACCTGTAGCAGAGCGCACCAGCCGGTTTTTCATGACGAGATTGCCGATTCTTCCTTCGGAATATACCTTATAATGCTGCCTGCTCATGAGTAAGTCCCCCATTCTAATGATTCGCCCTCTGTATTTGATTCTCTTCAATTAACGCAGCGATCGCCTCGGCCGGCGGACCTTCCATACGGTACAGCATTCTGCAAAACGTTCGTACCGCTTCCATCGCGCGCAGATCGGACAACATCCGGTAATGGCTGTCCGATCCGGCCGTCATAACCGACATGCGGGGCAGCCATTCTTCCCACGCCTTCCAGTAAGGGATAGCGTCAGCCGGTCCTGTCCCGTTGTCATCCAGGCAAAAATAAGGCTCCAGCTCTCCATAGAACGACCCGCCCCGGCAGCGGAAATAATAACAGGACGGTTCCGCCGGTGCATCCAGTGGCGCAATAACGTACTGGTCAAGCCCGTAAGCCTCCTGAACCCGAATGCTTTGCTCCAGCCGCTCGCGCCACGCTGCTTCGGACCCGTTCAACCCCCGTGCACTGGCCATCCCGAGCAACTGCTCCAGGAACAACTCCGGATCTTCGTGCAAATAAGCACGGGCCTCGTCCTGATGGATAAGACGGCCCGCCCATGATTTGGGCTCCGGCGATAATGCGGATAAGAGTGCCGAGTTCACCGCCTGCAGCGCAATCGTTTTTCTATAGAATGCCTCGTCTTGAAGCGCTTCCCGGTAAGGGGTGTGCAAATAAGAATCGAGCATGACGATTGTCTGAACGCCCTCTCCAAGCTCTTGAAGCTGCCGGGCAACTTCGTAAGCGATACGCCCGCCAAGCGAGAAACCTCCGAGGTCATACGGACCGTGCGGCTGAACAGACATGATGATATGGACATAGTACGCCGCCATCGCTTGAATGCCGTGCAGCGGCTTGCGGCTGGACATCCAGCCCCGGGCCTGGATGCCGTACATCGGACGCTCGGCTTCTTGAGCGATCGGCTTGTAGCCGCTGACGATGGCGCTTCCTCCGTGAATCCAAAACACAGGACGGCCGGAAGTGCGGTGATTGAGCGCAATCAGCTCGGGAAATAAAGGCCGTGAGCTGGCGGCATGGCTGGCGGCTTCAGAGCGCTCAGGCAGCTTAATTGGGGCTGCCTGAGCAGTTGCATGCACTTCTTCTATAGGCTCATATACGGGCAACGTGACAATAGGGAAATGTTCCGCAGGGACCGCGGCCGCCTCTGCGTTCACGGCGGAAGCCAGCCATACCGAAAGCTCCCGCAGGCTCGCGTGCGCATGGATATCCTCCAGGGTAACCGGGACGCCGAACCGGTTATGAAGGTCCCGGACCCATTCGACCCCCGATATGGAGTCCAGCCCAAATTGGGTGAACGGCTCCTCCGCGTCCACATCCCCCGGCAACATGTCGAGAACGCCGGCCAAGCTTACCGCCAGCTCTTCCCTCAGCTTCTCCGCAGTTGCGGTTCCCGCTACAGCGCGGGAATGGCCTTCATCTGCAATGCCCGGCAGCAAGGCTTCGGATAAAGGGCGAAGCGTAATGCCGCCCGGCTTCGCGGATGCCAGGGGAGACACTGCGGGCTCCGCTTCCGGTGATAACCGCTGCACCTGGTGACCAGCCACAGCGTTGTCAGAGTAAGAGCGGGCAGCGGACAGCTCCCCGTTCAGCTCTTCAAGCACATTGCCGTGAAATTGCCGCAGCAAATCAAGCGCCTCGGCCTTAGCCAGACGATGCTGTTTCATCTCATTCAACACATATTGCAGGAATTCAGCCATAGGTCCTCCTTTGACGGATCACGTCTCTTATATTCGATTGGATCTCATCGGCCGCACGGTCGATGCTGATGGAATCGTCCATGATCCGATCCAGCAGCTTGCCATAGAAGCTGCTGTCAAATACATCGCTGCTCAAGCCGCTTGCAGCTGTTGACGCCAGCATACCGGGGGTCCCGGTTCCTGCCGTCATGAGCCCCGCGGCTGCCGGTTCATCCTTATGCGGGACCGGGATCGCAAGCGGCTCCGCCGGCGGCTGTTCCGCCTGAGGCTTTTCTGCCAGTGGCTGACCTTGGCTGCTTCCCCCTCCGCCCTCCGTAAACCAATACCGTTCTCTGGCGAACGGATAGGTTGGCAGGCTGATGCGCTGCGGATGCGGGCCGTCGTAGAGCTGTGACCAATCGAGCTGCAGGCCTCTCGTCCACAAGCTCAGCAGCTTGTCGAACTTGCGCTGCCGCATCCACTTGCTCAGGACCTCCTGCATTTCATCGTCGGAGCTGAGTGCGGCGATTGTGTCTTTGTTCTCCTTAACCCGTCCCCGGTATAGACCCGGCACCTCAGAAACACCGTCGCCGAGAAGCTGCAGCACTGCGCCTAACTCTTCAAGTGTTCCGGCAACGCAGGCAGCTCTTTCTTCCATCGCTTCCCGCCCCGTCTGGAGCGTATAAGCGATCCGGCTCAAATCTGATTCTTCATACCGTCCTTCCTGAATGGCAGACGCAAGCTGCTGGGCGATCAGCTTAAGCTGATCCCCGCTTCTGGCCGACAGCACAATGAGGCACGGCCTGGATGCATCCGTTCTCTGCTGCGGCACGGTGTACGGATTCGGCATATATTCCTCCACGACAAGATGCGCATTGGCGCCTCCCGCCCCAAACGAAGAGATGCCGGCCCGGCGCGGATATTCCCGCCGGGTGCCGTCAATGGTAAGGACAGGCCGGTTCCAATCGGCAAGCTCCTGCTGGACGATGAACGGCGTGTTACCGAACTCGATGCCCGGATTCAGCGTTGTCGCGTGCAGAGAAGGGACGAGCTGCCGGTGGCGGAGCATTAGCAGCACTTTGGTCAGTCCGGCGATGCCGGCTGCGCTCTCAGAGTGCCCGATGTTGGACTTCACCGACCCTAGGGAGCAGAATTGCTTATCTTGCGTATCCCGTTCAAACGCCCGGGTCAATCCGGTGATCTCAATCGGATCGCCAAGCGCGGTTCCAGTTCCGTGAGCCTCTATGCAGCTAATCGTTCTGGCATGGACATTGGCCCGTTTGAGCGCATCTGTAACGACCTCATACTGGGCCAGCGGGTTCGGGACCGTATAACCGTTCGTCCGGCCTCCGGCATTGAGCATGCTTCCTTTAATAACGCCATAGATGTGGTCGCCGTCCCGCACCGCTTTATCCAGCGGCTTCAGCACAATGGCGCCTACGCCTTCCCCATCAACGAAGCCGTCAGCTCCGGCACCGAACGACCTGCATTGATCCCCGGAGGACAGCATGTTCATGGCCGACAGCCTTAAATAATGGTTCGGAGACTGAATCAAATTGACACCGCCGGCGATTGCACATTCGCTTGTGCCGTTGTTCAGGCTGTCAATGGCCAGATGAATCGCCGTTAACGAGGAGGAACAGGCCGTATCGACCGCCATGCTCGGGCCACGGAAATTGAACAAATAGGAGATGCGGTTCGCGATGGACCAATAACTGGCACCCGTCGGATAATTCCCGTTCATCGCCCCGACATATACGCCTACCTTGCCGCTGGCGCATAGCGTAGCAGGCGTATAGCCCGCATCTTCTATGCTTGAATAAGCGGTTTCGAGGAATAGCCGTTCTTGAGGGTCCATCTGCTTCGCTTCTTTCGGCGAAATGCCGAAGAACAGCGGATCGAACCAGTCGTATCCTTCAATGAATCCGCCCCATTTGCTGTACATCGTCCCTCTTTTGCCGCGCTGCGCTTCATAATAATCCGCCCAGTCCCAGCGATCCTTGGAAATTTCGGTAATGCCGTGTCTTCCCGCCTTCAGCTGCGCCCAGAATTCCCGGATGTTTCCGGCACCCGGATAACGTCCCGACAGCCCAACGATAGCGATATCGGCTGACGCCGTTACGGCCGCGGATGTCCGGGCAGTATTCTGCGGAATCGAAGCAAACCGGCTGCCCGGCCGCGGATTTCCGGCTGCGCCTGCAAGGGCCGGCTCCGGCTGTGGCCCTTGGATACCGCCGTCATTAGGCCGTGCCCCGCCGGTCCCGGATTCATCCGGTCCGAGCAGCACCGCGAGCGTCTCCTGATGTGCCGTCAAGAAATATCCGGCAAGCTCTTCGACCGTCTGATATTCGAAGAATACCGTGCTGTTCACGCTGCCGAACTCTTCACTTAACGCATTCGTCAGCTGTACAACCAGAATGGAGTCGATACCGTAGTTTTCGAACCGCTCCCTAGGATCGAGCTGTCCGGTTGGCATCTTGAGCACTTCCGCTATGCGCCGGCGCAAATATGCAATAGTCTTCTCCCTCAGCGTGCCTGCGTAACGCTCTTCTGCCCCTGCCTTCACCGGCTGGACGGGCAGAACGCTAACACGATCCTCCTTGTTCGCCGCCTCGCTTTTCTCTTGAACGGGCTTCACCTGCTGCCGTACCACGCCATCGCTTTCCGCCATAATAATCTGCTGGCCCCATGAGTGTACAGTCTCAGCAGGGAAGTGAACCGAACGGAATCCTTCGTCTTCAAGCACGTTCAGCCACGTCCCCGGCGATAAACCGGGTGAGCCCGGCATACGAAGCCGGGCGTCTTCATACCGCCACCACCCATCGAGCAGCCCGAAGGTCAGATGCGTAAACATGGATTGTCCGTGCAGCTCGTTCAGCAGCAGCAGGCCGTTCTTTTTGAGTACGGCTTTGGCGTTGCGCAGCGTGTGGCGAATGTTCTTCGTCGCGTGAAGTACGTTAGCCGCAATGGCGATATCGTATTCGGCCGGAAGAATCTGCTGGCCGGATAGCGGTGACTCGACATTGAATAGCTGATAAGTCAGGAATGAATGGTCCGGTCCATATGTCTCCTTCGCATGGATCAGGAAGGCTTGCGAGATATCGGTATAGCGATATTCCTGAATGTTGTCGGCATATGCCTTCAGCTTGCGCAGGACCCCGGCACTCGTGCCGCCGGTTCCCGCCCCGATCTCCAGAATGCGAATGCGGGCGGACGGATCTAGCTGAATCCGCTGCTTCACATAAGCGGCAACGACATCGCCGAGCACTTCATTGAAAGCGTCCGCCACCGGATTATGCTTATAGACGCCTTCTACGAGCTCCATGGATGAATTCGGAAACATTACATCCGTTGCCGGAAGCTTGCCCGATAAAATATCCGGCAATGCACGCAGCGCCGTCTCCGCGAGCGCAATCTGCGCCGCCATTCCGCCGAAGGCGAGCCATTCCTTCTTTTTGCGGTCCCAGTCGGACCACAGCGCCTCCATCCTGGCATTGGCTGGATACAGCCCCTTGCCGGCGCTGTCTTGCTGCACACCCTTTCGCTCTCTAAGCAGCGCAATACTCGCATCAAGCCATCTTGAATACCGGCCATGTACGCCGTTTCCCTGCACGTAGCCGGTATTGTCCGCTGCCCGGCTGAACATGCCGGACGCAAGCAGCTGCCCTTCGAGCATCCGGCAGAGCTGTGACTCCATATCTTGAAGCGCCGCATATCCTTCCCCCGTAAGTCCTGCCGCCGCGGCTGCCGGGTCAGGGAGAACACTGGCAAGTTGCTCCGCCGATTGAACGCTGTTGTCCGGATGCAGGAATAGCTGTTCGTCCTGCGAAATGCCCTCGATCGTAAGGCCCCCAGTGGTCTTGAGCAGAGCCAGCTGATTCAGCGGGCCGGACAGAAGTCCGCCGAGCGCCTCCATCGCCTCCTCCGGCTCAATGGATCCTATCCCCATCTGTGCCATTCGTTCCTGATAAGCATCGGAAGCAACGACACCAACGCCGCCCCAGTAGCCCCAGTTCATCGTTTTGACCGGATAAGGCGAGCGGGCGGCAAGCTGATGCGCATAAGCATCCATGAATGTGCATCCGGCGGCGTAATTGCTTTGACCCGCCGATTTCATGAAGGCATTCATGGACGAGAAGAACAGAACGAAATCGGGCGTTTCCCCGGCGAGCAGCTCCGCCATATTGACGCTTGTATCGACCTTGGCCACAAGGGCGGACCGAAAACGGGCTTCGTCCATGTTCGCAAGACTTTGGTCCGCCAGCACGATGGCCGAGTGAACAACCCCGTCAATGCGGCCGAACCGTTTCTTCGCCGCGTCGTAGGCAAGCTGCAGGGAGCTGCGGTCGGATGCGTCCCCGGAAATATAGACAGGTGCTTCACCGAAGGCACCCAGCCGGTCAAGCTTCGCCTGGATCAATTCATCCTTCTCGCGGCGTCCGATCCAGACGATATGCGCCTGCCAGGTGCGGATCATATATTCGCTCCAGACCTCGCCGATGCCGCCGGCTCCGCCGATCACCACGTAGACGCCGCCTTTTCTGTACAAAATCCGTTCCGGGGTATTATTGTTACTCCGGTTGACCGGAATGAGCTTCTGGCGGAACCACTCTCCGCTTCGGTAAGCCCAGGCGTTGCCCTGCCGGTCTGCGGGCAGCGACAATAGCTCCTGAAGCGGCCACTGGCCGCCGGACTCCAGATCGATTAGCCGTACGCTCCAATTCGGATATTCTTTGGCGAGCGAACCAATCAGCCCGTGCACGCCGGCGTGTGCCGCATCGACGTCATCTCTCCGGCCTACGCTCTGCGTATGTCCGGTAATGACCGTCCAGCCGGTTTTGCTGCCTCCTCCGCCTGCAAGCAGCACGGCCTTGATCAGCTTGAACAGCTGGAAGACGCCGGCTTGCTGCGCGCGGGTCAGTGAAACACCGGGCAGCGAGCCTTCGGCAGCATCCGGTGCAATCCAAACGATATGCTCCGGCATCCCTCCGTCCGCAAGCCGCCGGGCGATCTCTTCGATCGTATCCTCCGGCTGGAACCTAAGTGATTGCGCGTGTGGAAGCAGCTGTTCCAAAGCCGAACTGTTCTTAGGACCGGCATCGCCGACAATCGTTATGCGGCTATCAGGCTTCGGCCACTCTTGAACACGTTCGACAGGCACGGTGTCCCATACAGGGTGTAACGTCATAAGAGCGGAAGGAGTCTGTCTATCCGCTGCCGCCGTTGCCATAATACTGGGCTCCGTCCGAACAGCGGGTACGGCATCGCCATCCATCCCCCTTACGGAATAGCCTTTCAGACTTGCGATAACACCGCCCTGCTCATTGCACAGGTCAATGTCCATCTTCCGTACTTTGCCGCTGGCCGTGTCGCCCCCGCTCCAACGGACATAAGCCCATACGACGGAGGAGTAACGGCCGTAAACGGTCAACTCCTCAAGTGTAAACGGAAGCATCGGCTTCAAGCCGGCATCCTCCTGCCCGATGCCGTCCATCAGACCGATCGCAGCTTGGAACGCCGCGTCCGTCAAGCTCGGATGCAGAATGAACCGGTCCGCCGAAGGGATGGCCGATGCAGGAAGAACCAGCTTCGCAAGCGCGCGCCCGTCACCCGCATACACGCAATCAACAGCCCTGTGGGCTGCGCCGTACTCAATCCCCATCCTTTGGAACGCCGAATAACAATCATCGGCCGTCAGGACGCGAATGCCGCACTTTGCGCGCAGGGACGCCAATTCCAGTGCAGGAGCAATTTCACTGCCGCTCCATTCCGCACGTCCTTGGCTATAGATGTTATCCCCGCTTGCTCCTGCATTGCCGCCGTAGATCTCGAATGCGATGTCCCCGCTCTCCTGCGGGCGCAGCCCGATATGAACGTTCGACGTCCCTTCGCTGATTGTGCAAGGTCTCACCCAGACCACCTCCTTCAGCCGAAGGCCCACCGGAATGCCTTCACTCCTGCCGCTGGCTTGGGCCGCAGCATAAATGGCCATCTCCAGCTGCGCCGCGCCGGGCAGCACCTTCTGCCCCCTGACGACATGATCGGCAAAGAAAAACTCGGTTCCCGTAAAGGCCGAGCTGTAACGCTGCTCCGAGAAGTCGGATGTATTGGCGTACAGCAGCGGATGCAGCAGCTCACCGGCAGGAGCAGCAGACCCGCTTCCCTCGCCTGCGGAGCCGGTATGACCGCCTCCCGCATCCGCCCCCGGCTTCGGAGACCAGTACCGGTTCTTGGCGAACGGGTATAGAGGGAGGGCAATCCGCCGAGGCTTCCGTCCCTGGTACATGCTGCTCCAATCGACCGAAAGCCCTTGCACCCACCAGTCGAGCAGCTTCGTATACTTTCTTTTGGCAAGCCATGCATCGACCGTGTGCTGCAAATCCTCATCTGCCGTTAAGACGGCCGCTGCGCCGTCATTAATTCTTCCCCGGCCGTAGAACAGATCCCCTGTCGTACGGTCTCCTCTCAGGTAAGCGGCCAGCTTGCTCTCAACCTCGCCTATGCTGTCTGCCAGAAGCGCGAGCCGTTCCTCCATCACCTCCCGGCCGGTCTGCAGCGTATGGGCTATACTGGCCAAGTCGGCATCGGTGAACGCTTCTTCACGAACTGCATCCAGCAGCGCCTGCGCAAGCGCGCGCAGCCGTTCCTCGTTCTTGGCGGACAGCACGATCACCGCAGGCAGCGGATAAGCCGCCGCGGGACCCGCACCCGCCTCTGCGGCAGGAATATATTCCTCCACCAGCAAATGCGCATTGGAACCCCCGGCCCCGAAGGACGATATACCCGCCCTGCGCGGATATTCCCGCACCGAGCCGGACTCACGCAGGACCGGCCGCTTCCATTCCGCCAGCTCCCGCTGTACGACGAATGGCGTTGAGGAGAAATCGATGTTCGGATTGAGCACGGAGGCATGCAGGGACGGCGCCAGCTGCCCATGCTTCAGCTGCAGCAGCACCTTCGTCAAGCCGGCAATCCCGGCCGCGCTTTCGCAATGGCCGATATTAGACTTGGCCGAGCCGATGGCGCAAAATGCCTTATCATCCGTATATGCCGAGAACGCGCCCGACAAGCCCGCGATTTCTATAGGATCGCCGAGCGATGTCCCGGTACCGTGAGCCTCGATGTAACTGACCGTTCTCGGGTCGAACCCCGCCCTGCTCAGCGCCTGCTTGATCACTTCAGCCTGGGCATTGGGATTCGGAACCGAGTACCCGTTCGTTTTGCCGCCGTGATTGATTGCACTTGCTTTGATCACGCCGTAAATCCGGTCCCCGTCCGCAACCGCTTCGGACAACGGCTTGAGCAGCACCGCGCCGACGCCCTCCCCGGGCACGTAGCCGTCGCCGCCTTCGCCGAAGCTTTCGCAGCGGCCCTTGCTCGACACGAATTTCCCCTGCGCAAGCATCAGATATTTGTTCGGATGAAGCGACAGGTTGACGCCTCCGGCAACGGCTACGCCGCACTCCCCTTGCTGGATGCTTTGGCAGGCCAGATGAATGGCGGTCAAGGACGAAGAGCACATCGTATCGACGGCTATGCTGGGCCCCTGGAAGTTATACCAATAGGACACCCGGTTCGCAATCGAAGACGGGCTGCCGGCGTAAGCGATTCTTCTGCCCGAAAGCTGCTCCTGCGCCCCGTACAGCTGGTACTCCTCATACATGACGCCGGCATAAATACCCACCGGAATCCGGCGGTTCAGCTTCCGGTTGAACGCAACCGATTCCCTCGTATAACCGGCGTCCTCCAGTGTATGGTAGACGCATTGCAGAAACAGCCGCTCCTGGGGATCCATTACTTCTGCCTCCAGGGGCGAAATCTGGAAGAACAACGGATCGAACTGATCCATCCCGTCCAGGAAACCTCCCCATTTGCTGTAAGTGGTGCCCAGCTTGTTCTTATCTTCGTCGAAATAAAGGGAGTGATCCCATCTTTCCGGCGGGATCTCCGTAATGCAATCCCGTCCCTGCTGCAAATTGCGCCAGTATTCCGCCACGTCCGGCGCTCCCGGGTAACGTCCCGCTATGCCGATAACGGCAATATCGATTGGACCGCCCTGCCCGTGCTGCCTTAATGACGGGGAAGGGCTGCCTGCCGCCGCCAACGCCGGTGAAACCTGGGAACGGGGCTGCCTCCCTGTAGAAGGCCGGATAAGCCCGGTCACCGGAGGTGCTGTCTTGGCAGCAGCTCTGTTATCATCCGCAGGTGGTCTGCCGGAGCCCAGAAGCTCCTTCAGTTTGGCTTGATGCGCCCCGAGGAAATAGTCCGTTAAGGCGGCAAGGTTCTGGTATTCAAAAAACAACGTTTTGGACAAGGGGCCGAACACTTTCTCCAGTTCTCCGGTCAGATCCATCACCATAATTGAATCGATCCCGTACTTCTCCAGCGGGACATGCTCGTCGATCCGGTGGGACGGCAGCTTGATCGCAGACGAGAGCAGCTTTTTAAAATATTGGACCGCCTGCTCCCGGAATGCGGCCGGCAAGTCGGCAGGCGCGGAAGAAACCCCTTCCGCATGCACTTCAGGAGCCTCCAGTGGTTCAGCTTCCCTTGGAGTAGGCATACGTTCCGCTAAATGCTCTGCCAGCTGGCGAATGGTCGGATATTCAAGCAGTTCGACTGGCGTTACCTTGAACCCGACGGCCTCGCCTATGCTCACTGCGGCAGTTTGCATCTGATGCGCATCGAAGCCGAATTCGTCCCAATCGGTATCGATATGAATCTCGCTGCCGGGGACGGTGAGCAACCCGGATACGGCACGGACTGCGGCAGCGAGAATCTTCTGCTTCGTATCGCCATCCGTATTCCGCTTCACAGGAGCTGGTGCCGGGGACGGGATAGCCCCAACCTTTGAGCTAGCCGCCAGCTTGTGCAAGGCGCTCCGCAATTGTGCCGGCTTGCCTTGGACGACCATGACCTGGCTTCGCTCTGAAGCGAAGGCGCGATAAAAGGCGGAGAAGCCGCTGTCCGTCTGAAGCGGCACGAAGCCGAACGTATCCTGGAGCCTCTTCACCGTGCTTTCGCTCACGCTCATCCCGCCGTCCTTCCAAAGCGGCCAATTGATAGACAGCGTGCGGCCTTGGCGCTGCCCGGCTGCCGCCAGCTCGCTGCGGTATGCAGCGAATGCATCCATATAGGCATTGGCTGCCGCATAATCGGCTTGACCGGCATTCCCCATGCTGCCCGCAGTGGACGAAAACAGCACAAAAAAGTCTAGCTCGAGATGGCGGGTCGCCTCATCCAGATAGGCTAAACCGGTTACTTTAGGAGCCAGTACGTCCGCAAGCTCCTGTATGCCCTTATTCACGATCAAGCTGTCACGCACGATTCCCGCGCTGTGGATAATACCATGCAATTTGCCAAAGCGTTCCCCGATATCCCGTATAAGGCCGAACATGGCCTGCCTGTCGTTCATGTCGGCCTGCCGGTATTCTGCCCGGACGCCTGTGGCGCGAAGCTGCCGGAGCTGCTCCTCCTTATCCGCATCGAGCGGAGACCGTCCGGTCAGAACAAGCGTTGCCTGCTTGGCCTGCCGGCCTGCCTCTCTGGCGAATAGCCGGCCGAGGCCGCCTGTGCCGCCTGTAATTAAGTACACTCCATTCTCTCTCCACGGCTCAGCCGCAAGCCCGCCGGATGCTTCAAGCTCATCCCACCGTAATACATAGCGGATGCCGTTCTGATAGCGGATTCTCGTGTCCTGCGGGCTTCCGCCGTCGTTCTGCAGCTGAATGGCGAAGTCCGGAGCACTGCTTCCGGCTCCGGCTTCCGCTTCGATCAGCTGAACGGCAAGCTTCGGATGCTCCAGGGCGGCCGTCTGCAGCATTCCTGCCAATCCAGACAGCAGCCGCTCTTCGCCCTTGCCGGAGATGATGAGCTGCACCAGAGCCGAGCCGATGGAAGAATCGTTCGCAACGGCTTGCAGCTCGTTCAGTGCCAGCGCTGCGTACCGGCTGAAACGCAGACAGGTTTCTTCCTCCGCAGCAACCAGATTGCAAATGCGCCAGCGGCGGCTAAGCGGCCTGCCGTTCCAGCAAGCATCCAGGCTGTCTGCCAGCTCTTGCTGCCCGCACAGCATGACGAGATGAAGATCGAACGGTGCCGTTCTGCTGCCCTGATCGGATTGGCCCGCTGTTTGCTCTTCCCAGACGGGCTCAAGCAGCAGCGTTTCCGTTGAATCTTCTTCCGCCGGGTGATCCAAAGCACGAACGGAGAAACCTCTGATCTTCACGCATACGGCTCCTTGTTCATCGCATAGGTCGGCATCAAGCTTCCGAACGCCGCCGTACACCTCTCCTTCACCTGAGCGGATGTATACCCACATCGACGAAAGGCATGGACTGATCACCTCCACGTTCTCCACGGCAAAGGGGAGAAGCGGGCGAAGGGGCGCCCGACTTTCTTCCCCGATCAGCAGCCCGAGCGACGCCTGTAAAGCGGAATCCAGCATGCCCGGATGCAGAACGAAGGCATCGCCCGTTCCCCATACCATTTCGGGAAGCTTCAGCCTGGCGAGCACCTGTCCCTTGCCGATATACATTTCTTCCAATCCCCGGTGGGCCGGGCCATACCGGATTCCCATCGCTTCGAACCGATCATAGCTTTCGGAGGCAGTTATCCGCGCTGTACCACATTGCGAGCGGATCGCATGCAAATCGATCACGCTCCGCGCTTCGGATGAAGCCTCCAACATCAGGCGGCCTTGGCTGTGTACGGCCGCGATGTCCCCGGATTCAACTGAGGAGCCGGTGATCTCGAAGGATACGCTGCCGTCCTCTTCCGGATACAGCGTGATATGAACGTGAACAGGCTCTTCCCCTGCGGCGAGAGGACGGGACCACGAGACATGCTGAAGCCGGATTCCTGCTGTTCCGGCCCGAAGCGATTGCTGTGCGGCAGCGTCTGCCGACTTCTCCAATGCGGCCCGGGCCATTTCGAGATAGGCCGATCCCGGCAGGAGCCGCTGGCCGCTGACGACATGATCCCTGAAGAAAAACTCGTCCCCCGTGAACACGGAGGTGAATTTCTGCCCGGCAAGATCGGACGTATTGTGCTGCAGCAAAGGATGACCCGGCGCTGCCGGACCAAGCCTATCCGCCAAGCTTGTGCTCAATACGGGCTTGATGTCAGGAATAGCAAACCTTTCCCGGGCAAAAGGATGTGTCGGCAATCCCGCCAGCCGCTTGGCGTCCGTTTGGCGGTACTGGAGGACAGCCTGTCCCACATCGGTTCCGCCAACCCACAGCTCCGCCAATTTTTTGTATTTCCCGCCCGTCAGCAATTGCTGCAGGAATTGTCTGCCTTCCGCCGTGTCGGCGAGATCGGTGCCTTCCTTCTTGCCGGCCGCTCCGGCATAACGGCCCAGTGCCGGTGCCGGAGCAAGCCGCTGCTCCCCGGCCAGTTCCTCCAATTGCTGCGTAAGCTGGGCTACGCTGCCGGTTACGGCCGCAAGCCGGTATTCCATCGGGGTTCTGGCGGCTTGATACGTATACAGGAAGCTCCCGGTGTCCACGTCAGGGTGTGAACGTAAATACGCATGCACAGACCGGGCGTACTCCCGCAAGCTTGCCTCACTGGCCGCAGAGAGCATGAACAAGCCTTGTTCCACGGCAGCCGGCCTGTCATACGCCAACGGCACGGCTGCTTCATGCGCCTCAACGACGAGATGCGCGTTCGTGCCGCTGAAGCCGAACGAGCTTACCGCAGCGAGCCGCGACGATTTCGCGTTTAGCGGCCATTCCTGCAGACAGGTGTTCACGTAGAAAGGGCTGCCTGCGAAATCGATATGCTCATTCTCTTTGCGGAAGTGGATCGAAGGCGGCATCTGCATATGCTTGAAGCTAAGCAGCACTTTTATTAAGCTAAGCACGCCTGCGGCGGCGGTCGTATGCCCGATATTGCCTTTCAGCGAGCCGATGGCACAATACTGTTTGTTCGATGTAAATTTGCCGAACGCATGGCTCAGCGCGTGAATTTCAACCGGGTCGCCCAGCTTCGTGGCCGTTCCGTGCGCTTCCGTATATTGAATATCCTCCACGTTGATTCCATACCGCTCATACACCGATTGCTGCAGCTTGCTCTGGGAGAGGAAGCTCGGCGCCGTAATGCCTGAAGTTTGACCGTCCTGATTGGTGCCGCTCCCGCGAATAATTCCATAGATCGAATCGTTGTCGCGCAGAGCGTCCTCAAGCCTTTTTAGAATGACGATGCCTGCGCCGTCACCGACGACGATACCGTCCGCATCGTTATCGAACGGGCGGCACATTCCCGTAGGAGACAGCATGCCGGCATTGTTCATGAACAGAAAGGCACCGGGATGGGTATAGATCGTTATTCCGCCGGCAATGGCCAGATCGATAGCGCCATTCCGCAGCTTCTCACAAGCAAGGTCGATGGCGACCAGGGAAGAAGAGCATGCCGTGTTGACCGCAAGCGCCGGACCTTTGAGATCCAGGCAATACGCAATGCGGGCCGCCATAATACTCGTGTCGGTGCCCAGCATAGTATGGTGGGAGTAATCCTGCGCGGAGGGATACCCCATCGAGCCTATGAACGTGCCGACCTGTCCGCCCTGGCGGGCATATCCGGCATCTTCCAGCGCCCGGTAGCATTCCTGCAGAACGATGCGCTGCGCCGCATCCATCGCTTCCGCTTCTTTGGGCGATATATTGAAGAACAGCGGATCGAAGTGCTCGATACCGTCCATAGCGCCATACCGGAGGGGCACAGGCGAGGAGGAATGCGCTTGGATGTAAGCGATCCACTCCGGATTGTCCATCATCCGGGTGCAGTCCTTTCCTTGCGAAACGATCTCCCAGAACTCGTCTTGATTAGCAGCCCCGGCGGTCCGGCACGACAGCCCGATGACGGCGATCCGGCCGGAGACGGACCCTGCAGGGTCCGCCTCCGGCGGCCGGGATACACTCCCCTGTTGCTGCGATTGCTGCACCTTCTCCTCCCGGGAAGGTGCACCGGCAGGCATTCCGGCCGGTCCGGGAACCGGAACGAAGTCCACCGCGGGACCCGTTATTTTTGCCGCGTATTCTGATGGCACCTTCGTTACCGGCCCGGCGGACGGCAGAGCACCGCTTGCGTGCAGCTGCCCGGCGACATAAACGGCCAACGCTTCGAAATGATGGCATTCGACGAGAATGCTGGTCGGAAGTGACAAATCGAAGCGGACGTTGATTGCTTCCAGCAATTCGACCAAATTAACGGACGAGATGCCAAGCTCCTTCAGCGATTCCGCCTCCAGCAATTCTTCCCGGTCCAAACCAAGGACCTGCCCGAATACGAGCACCAAGCTTTCTCTAACCACATCCAGCCTTTCTTCAAGTGAATCCGGCCTATTCCCAGAAATCATAAGATTGCTCCCTTCAACGGTCTCTCCTGCTGCGTTATAGACGTCGGCGGATAGCTCTTCTGCCCGAGATGCTTCATTTCGTTCAGCGCTTCCGCGTACGGGGTTTTGTGCGCGATTCTGATTTCGTTGAACGATTTCAGCTCCGCTTCGGTCATCGCCGTCTCCTTGCAGAGCTTGAACAGGCAGTAGCTGGTCCAGCCCCGCTCGAGCGAGATGGCGTTATTGGCGTAGCTGCGCAGCGAATCACGCGCGACCGGAACTAATCCTTCCGTGTTCCGCTCGCAATCCGGATCGTACAAATAATTGGCGACCCGGGACGAAACGTCGATAATCTCCTCGATAGCCAGGCCGCAGTGCGCCAGCACGCCGGCCCATTCCGCCGCAGTCGCAATCGCAATGCCAATGTCCGCATCAACGATCGGCCCGCGCAGATTCGCGATGAAATCCATCAGCAGCACTTGGCCGTCTTCCGCCAAGGAAGCGGCAATATTCGCGAACAAGGCGGTTTTGTCCGGGATGTGGCAGCACACCTCAATCCCGATGACGAGATCGTAGCAGTCAGGGAAGCGGTCAACCGCGCTGTCCCGGTGATAAATTGCTGCACGGGAGCTTAGATTCAGCCCTTCAATCCGTTTGTTGCCCAGCTCCGCCTGTCCCTTCGAAATGGTATACCCGTGCGCCTGGATATCTGGATACAGCGAAGCGATTTGAATGACATCGGTACCATGGCCGCAGCCGATATCCAGTACGGAGCGGACACGGCGGAAATCCGCTTTATAGAACAATACCTGCCGCAGTTCGATCTGTTTATCCTTGACAAGGGCTGCTTCATCCGGATACCGCTCCGGATTCAGCAGCACCCTGCTCATCGAGAAGCCGGGAATCCGCGATTCGAACGGGCAAAACGTTAAATATTCCTCCTGAAATTCCGCCGAGCGGTCGACGGTGTTGAACGAGTACAGCTCCGCCGCCTTATTGCCGCCGTCCGGCCCCGAAGGAGGCAGGCTTACAGCCGTATGCTGAACGGATACGTTACGGTTCTCTTGCGGCCAACATTTTCTTCTTCTGAAAGGATACCCCGGAGCTGAAACGATTCTGGCGCTTCCGGCTTCGTACAGTTCTGCCCACGGAACCTGCATCCCCCCGGCCCAAAGCGAGGCGAGCTGTAGAAGGTCGTGCTCCCTCACCGCCTTACCGGCTGTCCCGGCAGTGGCGGATGCAGGCGTCTGATGTCCGTGAGTTCCCGAACTTCCGCCATAGATGGCAAGCCCGCCGGGAAGCGTTGCGGCCGTTCCTTCGATATAAGCGCTTAAGCCCTGCACCAACGCTTCTTTCGATGGTGTCACAATCGCAAGACGACATTTCATCGCCTCTCTGCCCACGCTCAGCGTATAAGCCAGGTCGCGCAAAGCGATGTCAGCCGAACGGCCGCTGTCCATATAATCTGCTAATTGCCGGGCCGCCGCCTGCAGGCGTTCATCGTTCTGCGCAGACAAAATAACGGCATAAGCCGCCGGTGAAGGGCACTCCCCCTGCGGCTCCGCTAATGAAGGAATATATTCTTCAATCACGGCATGCGCGTTCGTCCCGCTAATTCCGGTCGTGGATACCGCTCCAAGTCTGGCCTGGCCTGGCCGGGATGTCCATTCCCGCACTTCCTGTGCAATATAAAACGGGCTTTCCTTAAATGAAATCAGCTCGCTCAGCGATTCAAAGCCGGACACCGGCACAATCGTCTTCCGGTGTATTGCCGTCACCATGGCGATTAGACTGACAACCCCCGAAGCGGCGAAGGTATGGCCGATCAGCGGCTTGACGGAACCGACAGCGCAGTGGCCTTTTACATCGCTAAGCTTCCGGAATGCAGACGAAAGAGCCTCCATTTCGATCGAGTCTCCGATCTTCGCGCCAACGCTGTGTGCCATCAAAAAACCGATTTGTTCGGGACGTATGCCGCTGCGTTCATAAATCTGCTTAATCAGCTGCTCCTGGCTTAACGGGTTCGGAGCGGAAATGCCATTCGTCCGGCCGTCATAATTGACACCGCTTGCTTTGATCGTGCCGTAGATGCGGTCGTTATCCGCGATTGCCTTCGACAACGGCTTGAGCACGACAACTGCCGCCGCCTCGCCCGGAACGAGTCCGTTGGCCCTGCCGTCAAATACGCTGCATGTACCGTCCGGCGACAGCATGTTCGCTTTGCCGAGTCCGGCATACATACGGGGCGATACGGTTAGGCTGACGCCTCCCGCCACCGCCATGTCGCAGTCCCCGCTCCGCAGCGCCAGGCAGGCTTGATGCACTGCTACCAGGCCGGAGGAGCAAGAAGCCGTCAACGTGAAATTCGGCCCTTTCAAATCCAGCTTGTATGCGATCCGTGCCGACAAGGTTGCATTCTGATTGGAGCTGATCTGCCCTTCCCCTCCGGTGACATCAGCATATTGGCTCTCTTCCGCTCCCACATATACACCGCAGAGCTTCCCTCTGATCCGTTCGCCCATGTAGCCCGCATCTTCCAGAGCATGCCAGGCTTCTTCGAGGAACAGCCGCTGCTGAGGGTCCATCAGCTCCGCCTCTTTGGGTGAGATCTCGAAGAACAAAGGATCGAACCGGTCAATATCCGGGATGAACCCTCCCCATCGGGACACGCTGGTTCCCGGCTCCTTGCGGGGATCGCCGCTATATTTCCTCCAATCCCATCGTTCGGACGGTATTTCCGAAATGGCGCTTGTTTCCGTCACAAGATTGCTCCAGAAGGTGTCAATGTCGGATGCGCCGGGGAACCTCCCGCTCATGCCGATGATTGCAACCGGCTCCGGAATACCGGCAGTTGAAGCGCCCTTCGGCACCTGCGCCGCCGGCTGCGGCGAACCGGACGATTCGGATACCAGGGCAGATTTCTGTTCACCGGAAACCTCACCGGACACCTTGTTGACAACAGGTTCCAGACTTGCCTGCACATCCGCTTCTTCAGCGCGCAGGTAATAGGACCGGACAGCATTCTCATGGCCCGTAAGCAAATATTCTTTTAGCTTCTCAATCGTCGGATAGGCGTAAAATAACGAAGGCCCGAAGTCGATTTCATACTGCTTGGCCAGCAGCCTGGCGAACTGCGTGAGCGAGATGGAATCGAAGCCATAGTCTACGAGATTCTCCCCGGAATCCAGCTTGTTCAGCGGAATGCTGAGCAGGCTGCCGATATGATTCTTCAGATCACGCTCCATGTACTCCTCCAGTCGGAGAGGACCCTGCGCATACTCCGCTGAGCTCCCTGAGCGGACGAAAGATGCAGGCACGAAGTCCGCTGAAGAGGTACCGGTGCCCAGAAAGCGCCCGATTCTTCTGCTGTCCCCGGCAAGTACCAGATAGCGGCCGCCGGCCCTAGAGATGAGATCACTGAATACAGCAAGCCCTTCTTCCGCTTCAAGATACCGCTGTCCGCTCGCTTTCAGATACATGCCGCTCTGCTCTTCCTCCGAGAAGCCCATGCCCCCGTCTCTCCATAGAGGCCAGCCAACGGCAGCCGTATGGCCGCGCCGCAGCCCCTGCTTCCGCAGGGCGTTCCGGTAATCCGCATAAGCCATCTGGAACCGGTTGGCGGCGGCATAGTCACAGGAACCGAAGTCACCCAGTACGGCAGAGGTTGAAGAGAACAGACAGAAGAAGTCAAGCGGCTCCTCCAGCAGCAGCTCGTCCAGGATAGCCGTTCCCTCCGTCTTCGGAAGAAGCACCTGCCGGAATTCCTCCGCACTCTTCTCCATAACGCTGCGGTTCACCTGGATACCCGCAGCGTGAATAACTCCGTTAATCGGGCCGAACCGTGCTTTGGCCCGGGCGATTCCCTCCTGCATACGCGGAAGATTGCATAGGTCTGCCTGCACGTATTCGACACTGCTGCCCAGTGCCTCCAGTGTCCCGAGCTTCTTCTTAATTGTGTCATCCACAGCCGAACGTCCGGTTAGAATAAGCTGAACCCCGTGCGTCCTGGCGGCGTGCTCGGCGAACAGATAACCAAGTCCCCCGCAGCCGCCTGTAATTAAATAGGTGCCCCCCTTCTTCCATACCGGCTGAACACAGACATGATCTGTTGCCCTGCGTACTGTGCAGACGTTACGCTTACCTTCAACATACAGCACATTCCGTACGCTGGAAGAGCGCAGCTCTGCGCCTATTTGCTCCAGCCAATCCTTCATGCCCGCGTCCTGCCCGTGTAATCCGGCCTCCGCCAGCCATACCCCCATAGACGTATCGGGAAGCACATTCCCAAGCGAGCGCTGTATCCCGATCCACGATTCGGCATAGCAGCGCTCAAGCCCGTTCGCAAAGGCAGCCGCAGCTATTAATTTCCGGACCTCGAACTTCGTAGAGGCAAGTGCCTGAATGGTATGAACAAGTGCAGACGGATCTTGAATATGCTGCGGATTTTCGAGCGGCCACATGTAGAGCAGCGCATCAGCGTTACCATACTTGACGGCTATGTCACGGAAAGCATCAGCCAAGGAGGCGCTATCGTCTCCCCGGGCCCTGTACGTATCCTCAAGCCGCTCGCCGCCGTCTGGTTGTTCGCTCACGAAGACGATGCGTGCAGTAGGTGAGCTAAGCCTCACCGCATTGGATAGAATCTGCTGACTCCGGCGGTCCGACAGGAAGCACACAACCGTTTCAAGCTGAACTTGCCCGGCAGCAGGCATTTCTGCCCCGGTCTCTTCCTCCCAGATTTCCTCAAAGATCATGGGTTCGTCTTGCTCCTGCGGCGCCGGGTGACGATTCGGCCTTTCGGCCTGACTGTTCTTCGGGAGTACCAGCTGCGCACCGGCTGTGTCCATGGCAGGTGCCGCAGGGAAGGGACTTCCCTCCATCCAATACCGTTCTCTGGCAAAAGGATAGGTCGGCAGCGATATGCGCCGCGGCTTAGCCGGCAGACCATCATACAGCCCGCTCCAATCCAGACGAAAGCCCTTGACCCATAGGTCGAGGAGCTTGGCGAATTTGCCGTGCCGAATCCATTTGTCCACGGTTTCCTGCATATCCTCATCCGCCGTCAGCGCCGCCAGCACTTCCTGGTTCGCTTTCACATGACCGTGGTGCAGCTCTGGCTGATAGCCGTCCCCGCGCAGATATTCGTGAAGCCGCAGGTGCAGGTCGGCCATTGATAACGCTGTGAACGCTAACCGTTCCTCCATCTCCTCGCGTCCGACCTGCAGCGTATAGGCGATGTCCGCAAGATCGGCATCAGAATAGCCATTCGTTTCGGCCGCCGCTAGCAGACGCTGGACTCTCCCCTTCAGGCGGTCCCCGTTTCTCGCTGACAGCACAATCAGGAACGGACGGCCTGGTGCAGCCGCTGCGGGTCTTTCGCTCCGAACCTCCGGAACAAATTCTTCAACGATCAGATGGGCATTCGCTCCGCCTGCTCCGAAGGAGGAAATGCCCGCACGGCGCGGAAATTCCCTGCGGATGCCGCCGAGCTCCACAGTCGGCCTTTGCCATTCCCCAAGCTCCTGCTGAACGAAGAACGGAGTCTCGCCGAATGTAATATCCGGATTGGTCTCCTGCGCATGCAGAGTAGGCGCAATCTTGCGGTGCTTCAGTTGAAGCAGCACCTTAGCCAGCCCTGCCATGCCCGAAGCGCTTTCCGTATGGCCGATGTTGGACTTCACAGAGCCTATAGCGCAAAACTGCTTGTCGGACGTTTCCCGTTCGTACGCTTTGGTAAGACCGGAAATTTCGATCGGATCGCCGAGCGCCGTCCCCGTGCCATGCGCCTCCACATACGTAACGGTTCGGGCCGGAACGCCTGAGCGCCGCAGCGCTTCTGAGACCGCCCCGCGCTGAGCATCCGGGCTGGGAACCGTGTAGCCGTTCGTCCGCCCGCCTGCGTTCAAGGCGCTTCCCTTCAGAACGCCATAGATATGATCGCCGTCTGCAAGGGCGGCCTCCAGCGGTTTAAGCACGACTGTGCACACGGTCTCGCCATCGACGAAGCCGTCCGCTCCCGCACCGAACGCCCTGCAGGTATCGCCAGGGGAGAGCATGGTTGCAGCCGACAGCTTCAGATAATGGACCGGGTCCGCGATCAGGTTAACACCGCCGACGACGGCGCATTCGCTCATCCCGCTGTAGAGGCTCTCCAGCGCCAGATGCACAGCCGTCAAGGAAGACGAACAGGCTGTATCGACCGCCATGCTTGGCCCCTGAAAGTTCAGCAGGTATGAGACCCGGTTGGCAATCGACCAGTAGCTGGCCCCTGTCGGATAGCTGCCATTCATCACCCCGGCGAATACTCCGACCTTCCGGCTGGTGCTAAGATTCGCAGGCGTATAGCCCGCATCCTCTACGGAAGCGTAAGCAGATTCAAGAAACAGCCGCTCCTGAGGATCCATCTGGGCGGCTTCCTTCGGCGATATGCGGAAAAACATCGGATCAAAAGCGTCGATATCCTCAAGAAAGCCTCCCCACCGGGTATACATCGATCCGCTCTTGCCTTTCTCTTCGTTATAATAACTTCGCCAATCCCACCGCTGCGGCGGAATCTCAGAGATACAGCTTCTTCCCTGCTTCACGTTCTCCCAGAATTCGTTCACCCCGCCGGCCATCGGGAACCGGCCGGATAAACCGATAACCGCGACGTCCTGCACGTACGATGGCTTGGATTCCGAATTTGATACCGGCCTCGGTATCGATTCCGGCTCCGTTGCCGTCCTGGAAACAAACCGGCGCTTGGTCATCAAGGATGCCGTAGGTGGACGAAGCGGCGCGGAATGCACAGAAGGCGCGGAACCGGCTCCCGGACCGGCCGCAGAAGCTTCCGGTAATCCGGCTGCCACCGCAATGCCGTTCTCCATGCCGACCAGCTTCCGCAATCCGTCCTCCTGTGTCAGAATGAAATGCTCGACCAGCGAATCAATCGTCCTGTGCTCGAAAAACAAGGTTGAGCTGACCGAAGGTAACACTCCGCGCAGCGAATCCGTCAGCTGGACGACCAGAATCGAGTCGATGCCGTAGCTTTCGAACGGTTCTGAGGCGTCGATCCGGTGATCCGGCAGTCTAAGCACGTCCCCGATCAGCCGTTTGAAATAGCTGCGGCTTCGCGCGCGCAGCTCCTCCTCAGGCACACGGGTATCCGCAGCCTCCGCAGCAGCCGCAGGTTGGTTCCTTTGGAAGCTAACGGCTTCAACTTTTGCTGCCGCATGAATCGCCTTTACTTCCTTATGAACCTTTGGACTGCCGTCCGGCTGGGCCTGGAGACGTTGCCTTGCGATCCCGTCACTGTGCGCCGCAATAATCTGCTGCCCCTTGTCATGGGCGGCACCGGCCGGGAAGATGATCCGCCCGAACCCTTCCCCGGCGAGAACAGCCTGCCACGTATCTGGAGCAAGCCCCGGACAACCCGGCGCGCGCAGCGCAGCATCTTCATACGCCCACCAGCCTTCCAGCAGACCGAAGGTGATATGGGTGAACAAATCGCTGCGCGTGATTTCGTTCAGCAGCAGAATGCCCCCGCTCCGCAGCAGCGCCTTCGCATTGCGCAGCGCCGTGCGGATATCTCTGGTCGCATGCAGAGCATTCGCCGCGATGACGACATCGTAGACGCCGGCCGCATACCCCTGCTCCTGAATGCCGTTCTCGGCATTAAAGATGCCATAAGCCAGATAAGGATAACGCGGGCCGTATTCCTTCTCTGCATGCTGAAGAAACGCCCGTGAGAGATCCGTATAGGCGTACTCCTGGATCCGGTCCCGGTAAGGCTCCAGCTTGCGCAGCACCCCGCTGCTCGTTCCGCCGGTCCCTGCGCCGATCTCCAGAATGCGGATCTTTGCGGACGGATTGTGCCTGATACGCTGCTCCACATAGGCGACAGCCGTGCCGGCCAATACGCCGTTGAAGTAATCGGCATGGGGATTGTTCTTATATATTCCTTCGACCAGATGCATGGAGGAATTCGGGAACATGACATCTGTGGCCGGCCGCTGCCCGGTTAGAATATCAGGCAGCGCGCGCAGCATCGTCTCCGCCAGGATAACCTGTGCTTCTAACCCTTCGGTGTCCAGCCATTCCTGCCTGCGGCCGCTCCACTCCTGCCAGAGTGCAGCCGTCTCCTCCTCAGGCAATTCATTCAGCGGATCGGACACTCCAGCGTGCTCCGCAAGCAGTTGTACACTTGCCTCCAGCCACTTACCGAACATCGCCTGCCGCTCCAGCCTGCCGTTAGCAAGGGGGGCAGCGGTTGTACGAAGCTGCTTGAGCAGTAGCCGCACTATCAGCTGTTCCAGCTCACGGGCCGCCGGGCTGCTCAGCGCTTTGGCCTGCCGGGTCTGCCCTTCCTGGATATCTTCCGCCATGTGATGGAATATGCCGGCGCCCGGTGAAGCATCCGCTTGTGCGGAATAGACTGAGGCTGCCTGCCGGACATCGATCATTTCCATAGTCCCGGGGTTCGCCGTCCGGACCAGTGCCATCTGATTCACCGGACCGGCCAGCAGCGACTCCAGCGCAGCCATTGCCTCCGGCGGCTCGATGGAGCCGATTCCCCTGTTAGCCATGCGCTCGCTGTATTCCCGGGATGCGACAGCTCCGACGCTTCCCCAATATCCCCAGTTCATCACCTTGACGGCACACGGCCACACTCCTGCCAAATAGCTGGCATATGCATCCTTAAAAGCGCAGCCTGCGCTATAATTGCTTTGTCCTGCGGATCTTGCAAACGCATTGACGGAGGAGAAGAACAGCACGAAATCGAGCGGCTCGTCCCGGAATACTTGGCCTATCCTCACAGATACATCTACCTTGGCGGCAAGGGCCGCCTGGAAACGTTCTTCGTCCATGTTCGCAAGTAACTGATCCCGCAGCACAAGCGCCGCATGCACAATGCCGTTAATGCGGGAATAGCGCTGCTTGATCTCAAGATAAGCGCGCTGAAAAGACTGCAGGTCGGCCGCATCTGCCGTAATATATCCGGGCGCCGGACCCAGAGCCGCAAGCCGGTCGATGCCGGCTTGAATGCCGGAATCCTTCTCCCGCCTTCCAATCCATATCACATTGGCCTGGTAGGTCCGGATCATATATTCGCTCCACGCTTGGCCGATGCCGCCTGCGCCTCCAATTACCACATACACGCCGCCCTCCTGGAAGAGCGTCGGTTCGGAAGCGGCTTCCTGAATCGGGACGAGCTTCTGCTTGTGCCATTCGCCCGTACGGTAGACCCAGGAATTTCCTTGCGGTTCCGCCGGAAGCCTGAACATGTCTTCAACAGGGAACTCCCGGCCCGCTTCCAGATCGACAGCGCGTATCTGCCAGCCCGGATATTCTTTGGCCATTGACCCTGCCAGTCCGTGAACCCCGGCATGTGCCGTCTTCAGCGGGTCACAGGAATGGATAGGCTGCGACTGCACCGTCACCAGCGTCCATTCCAGCGGCTGGCCGCCGTATTTTAATTGAAGAAACGCTTTGATCAGGCGGAATACTTGCAGCACCCCGCGCTCCTGCTCCCCAATCCATGCTTCATCGGCAGGAGATTCGATCGTATTGTGCGGCGCAATCCACACCACATGGCGGACCGGACCCTGCGCCTGAAGCCGCTGCGCAATCATATCCGCCGTTTCTCCCCCCATAAGCTCCATCAGGGAAGCACCGGCAAAGTGCTGCATCACCCGGTCGCGTATCACCCCGGGCGTTCCGATCAGTAATAATCCTTCTCCATCCCGTGTATTGTCCTGCTTCATTGCAGGTTTAACGGCATCCCAGACCGGCAGCAGGCTTAATGTCTGCATCTGCGGCTTCGACGCGCTTGCTGCCGCTCCTTCTTCCTGCTGGCGCAGCGCTTCCGGGCCGGTTTTACGAACCGTGAACCCTTTTAACCGGGCACAGACCTTCCCGCTCCGGTCGCATAAATCAATATCGAATTTGTCGGTGCTACCGTCTGCCGGGCTTCCATCGCTGTAACGGACATGGGCAACCATCCGGGAAGCGCAGGCTCCCGTCACCTCCAGCTCCTCCAAAGCAAAAGGCAGATAGAGCCCCTGGGCGTCCGCTGCCTTTCCTGCGTCAGCCTCAGCGAGGCGCAGTCCTGCCGACGCTTGAAGCGCCGAGTCGAGCAAGCTCGGATGCAGCATATAGGTATCCTCAGTCCCCGCCAGGAAGTCAGGCAGCGTAAGCTCTGCCAGCACTTGTCCTGGGCCGGTGTGCAGCCTCTTGATCCCCCGGTGGCCGGGCCCGTACCCGATCCCCCTCAAGCGGAAGCTTTCATACACGGTACCGGCATCGAACTGCTGCCCGCTGCAGGCCGCATAAAGGGCGTCCAGGTCTAGCAGCGGGGCATCTTCTACCGCATACAGCTCTGCCCGGCCGCTGCTGTAGACCGGCGCACTGCCGTCTTCCCCGTTCCCGTATATGTCGAACATAATTTCATCCCGCTCACCGGGATGGAGTCCGATATGCACTTGAACGGGCTGTGTTCCCGCGATAAGCGGGCGGGGCCACGTTACGCCGGACAGCCGGATGGCTGACGGCTCATCCGTCAAGCCTGCAGCCGCGTCTTCTACGGCAGCACGTGCCATCTCCAGGAATGCGGCGGCAGGCAGCATGTATTGCCCGTTCACCACATGATCCTCCAGATAAAATTCCGCCCCCGTAAACAAAGAAGTATACCGTTGCTCTGCCAGATCAGATGTATTTACATGCAGCAGAGGATGAAGATAAGCCTGCCCGGCACTGCCGCCGGATACATCGGCATGTTCTTGTCCGCCGGCAACCCAATACCGTTCTCTGGCGAAAGGATAGGAAGGCAGCCGCAAGCGCCGCGGCAAGAAGCCTGAACCGGTGTAAAGCCGGGACCAATCCACTGCCCCGCCCCTCACCCAGAGCCCGAGGAGCTTGTTCCATTTGCCTTTTGCCATCCAATGGTCCACTGCAGCAGCCATATCTTCATCTTGGGCGAGCAATGCCATCATTTCTTTATTGCGTCTGATCCCGTCCCGGTATATGTCCAGGGAGGCTGCCGCAGGATTCTCTGCGTAAGCCGTCAGCTTCTGCACCGCATCCGCCATCGTCACCGCCGCAAGCGCCAGCCGTTCCTCCATGGCTTCGCGGCCGACTTGAAGTGTATACGCCAAATGCGGCAAATCCGTATCCGACAGTCCTTTACAGCGTATCGCCTCAACAAGCCGCTTCGCCTGCTCCCGGAGTCTCTCCTCATCTCTTGCGGATAACAGAATAAGAGCAGGATGCACCGGTGTACCCGCAGACTCCACGTACATTGCCTCCGTCCCGGCCGGAACGTATTCCTGAATAATGATGTGGGCATTCGAGCCGCCCGCGCCGAACGATGACAGGCCCGCTGTCCGCCGGTGCTCCTTCGCCGTTCCGTCCAGGTTAAGCAGTGGTCTTGGCCATTCTGCCAGCTCCCGTTGAACGGTAAAAGGTGTATTCGTAAAATCGATGTTAGGATTCAGCACTTCCGAGTGGAGCGACGGCACGAGCTGTTTATGCTGCAGCTGCAGCAGCACCTTGGTGAGTCCGGCAATGCCGGCCGCGCTTTCGGAATGGCCGATATTCGACTTGACCGACCCGATCGCACAAAATTGTTTATCCTGCGTATAGGTCCCGAAGCATTTGGCTAACCCCGCGATTTCAATCGGATCGCCCAGCGAAGTGCCCGTTCCATGCGCTTCGATATACGTGAGTTCCCGGGCATCGAGTCCCGCTTCCCTAAGCGCTTTGCCGATGACCTCCGCTTGGGCGTTCGGATTCGGGACGGTGTAGCCGTTCACCTTGCCGCCGTGATTAACGGCCGTTCCTTTAATCACGCCGTAGATCGGGTCGCCGTCGGCAATTGCCTGATCGAGCGGCTTAAGCAGCACGGCGCCGACTCCCTCGCCGGGCACATAGCCGTCTCCCCCGATACCGAAGCTTTCGCATCGGCCTTTGCTCGACACGAACTGGTTTTGCTCAAGCAATATATATTTGTTCTGATGAACCGATACGTTGACGCCGCCGGCTACGGCCATCTTGCACTCGCCCAGCCGCAAGCTTTGGCATGCCAGGTGAATCGCCGTCAGAGAGGACGAGCACATGGTCGCAACCGCCATACTCGGTCCTTGAAAATTGCAATAATACGACACCCGGTTGGCGATGGATGCCGAATTACCCGAAAGTGCCACCGCTTTTCCCTGTATCTGCTCGCGAACACCATACAGCTGATATTCCTCGTACATGACCCCGACGTATACGCCTACACTGCCCGTATGATACGGGGCGGAGGCTCCGCCTGTCAGGCGCACATAGCCCGCATCCTCCATCGCTTCATAGACGCGCTCCAGAAAGAGCCGCTCCTGCGGATCCATCGTCTCCGCTTCGCGCGGAGAGATGTTGAAGAATAGCGGATCAAATTCGTCGACACCATCGATAAAACCGCCCCAACGTTCAGCGTTCCGGCCTTCGCTCCCTTTGCGGTGGCGGTTGTTATCCCAGCGCGCAGCCGGAATTCCGGTAATACAATCCCTGCCGTCCTTCAGTACCTGCCAGAACTCCTCCAAGTCCCATGCTCCCGGGTAACGTCCCGACAAGCCGATAATGGCGATATCCTTTGCGGCAGCCGGCAGACCCGCCGCTTCTGCAGCGGTATCCTCGCTATTACCGCGGTGCAGTCTGCCGGATGGCCGGGAGCGGGGCGTGAGCCTCTTCAACGTGCCGTCTTTCGCAGTCTCAGCCGGAACCTTGGCGGCTGCTGTCTCCTTCAGCCCGGCCGGTTCGCCTGACAATGCGGATATCCTGCCCGGGTAAGCTTTGGTCAGATATGCCGCCAATTCCTGCAAATTCCGGTATTCGAAGAACAGCGTCTTCGGCAGCGTCCCGAATCCTTTCTCCATTTCAGCAGTCAGCTGCATCGCTACGATCGAATCCATGCCGTACTCCTCCAAGGAGGTGACGTCATCAATCCGGCTGACCGGCAGCTTGGTCACTTCGGCCAACAACCTGGTGAGGTACCGTACTGCAAAGCCGTAAAGCACATCTATTTCGGCCAAAGTCCCGTCAGCACCGGCGCCGGTCTGTTGTTCCCATGTGGCGGACTGCTGCTTATCGATGTCCAGCATACGGGCAGCGTCTCCCTCAAGTACCAGTACATGATCCTTCTGTGCAGCCCATGCCCGGTACATTGCCCGGATACCGGAGGCCGTCCGCAGAGGAATCAGGCCTTTGCTTCCAAGCAGTGCTGTCTCCGCTTGTGCCTCCAGCCTCATTCCGCCTTCCGCCCACAGCGGCCAGCCAACCGACAGCATCCGGCCGTTCCGCTTGCCGGACTGGTAGAGCGTATTGCGGAACCCGGCATATGCATCCATGAAAGCGTTGGCCGCCGCATAATCCGCTTGACCGGAATTGCCTAGACTCCCGGCTGCCGATGAGAAGGCGATAACAAAGTCGAGCGGAAAGCCGGTGCTGGCCTCATCCAGATGAACAAGCCCGTCCACCTTCGGTGCCAGCACCTCCTGCAGCTCCGCAGCCGTTTTGTGCATGAGCATACGGTCACGAACCAGGCCCGCGCTATGTACGATGCCGTTCAGCGTGCCATATTCAGAGCGGATGCTGTTCATTAGACTGCAAACTTCCGTAAAGTCGCTGACATCTGTCTTCACGTAACGGACGCGGGTACCGCTTCTGCGCAACTCGTCAAGCTCCGCCTCCATTGCCTTGTCCAGCTCGGAGCGTCCAGCCAGTATAATTGACGGATCGTTAACAGAACGTGCAATTTCCCTGGAAATAATCAGGCCAAGCCCGCCCGCTCCGCCGGTGATTAGATAGACGCCCCCATCTTTCCAAGGCAGCGAATGAGGGGCATCTCCGCCGGAAATGTCAACTGCCTGGCGAATGGCAACATGCCGCTTCCCATGCTCGTAACGGATATGTTCGTACTCCAAATCTATGCTGTCCTGCTTCAATTTGTACGCGAGGGAACCTGCATTGTCCCCAGGTTCCAGCTCAATCAGCTGCACGGCCAGACCCGTGTTCTCCAGCTGCATCGTTTTCAGCATCCCGAAAAGTCCGGCATACAGCCGGAGCTCGCCCTGGTTCGGGACCGCGAGTTGAATAAGCAGCCTCTCCGCCGGAGAGCTTGGGCCTATGCGCTGAAGATGCTCGAGCAGAGCGGCCGCAGCCCTGCGGTAACGGGCGGCCGTCCCCTCCCCTTCATGAGGGAATTGGACGCATTCTGCACCACCCAGATTGGCACGAAGCGCGGCTAAATCGAACGCCTCCTGTCCGCTAAGGACAACGAGATGCTTAACGTCCAGGCCGGATAAACTATGCGTGAAAGCAGCCGGTCGTTCTACCCATTCTTTATGCAGCAGTAATGTGGAAGCCGGTGCTGACTTCGTACCCGTAAGCGTTTCAAGCTCCAACGGACGAACGGATAAGCCTTTTAGCTGAATGAGCACACTGCCCTGATCATCGCAGAGGTCCAAATCATATTTGAGCAGCGGAGAGCCAGTCCCGCTTCCCGGGCTATAGCGGGTCCAGACCCACATCCGTTCCGTGCAGGCACCGTGAATAACCAGCTCTTCCAGCGCGAATGGAAGCAAAGGCTTGCCTGCCGCGCCTGCCGCCGGAGCAAGTCCGATGCAGGCTTGCAGCGCCGCATCCATAGAGCTCGGATGCAGGACATAGGCCTCTGAAGCGGCCGCTTCCGCCGGCAGCGTCAGCCGCGCAAGCGCCTGGCCCTCGCCTAGCTGAAGCCTGTCCACCCCGCGGTGGGCTGCGCCGTATTCGATTCCCATCGACCGGAACAGCCCGTATAGTGCTGGCGCATCCAGACTATCCTCCGCACATTCCGAGCGAACCCGGTCCAGATCCATCCGGGCGGCTTCTACGGTGCCGGAAGCAATTACCGCAGTTCCCTGGCAGTACACAACCGGCTCCTCTCCCGGCGCATGACTAAAGATATCGAATGTAATTTCATTGTCCGTCTCAGGAAAAAGCGCGATATCGACAGCCGTTCCTTCGCCTGCGATGAAGGGGTTAGACCAGACAATATGCTTCAACCGGATACGGAGCGGCCCTTCCGGCATTTCGCCGGCAGACATCGCCACAGCGGCCCGGACCATTTCCAGGTATGCTGTGGCGGGAAGCATACGCTGTCCGTTCACAATATGATCTGCCAGAAAAAACTCGCTGCCGGTAAAGACCGTCCGGAAGCGCTGCTCCCGGAAGTCCGAGACATTCTCGTGGAGCAGCGGATGCAGCAAGGACGAAGCGGACAGCCTGGCACCCGCTGGATGGCCGGTTACCGGTACCCAATACCGTTCTTTGGCAAAAGGGTACGATGGCAGGCTCAGGCGAAGAGGTACGGATTCACCGTACATCCTCTTCCAGTCGACTTCCCGTCCGTGGACCCATGCGGCGGCAGCGGAAGCCAAGCTTTCAGCAGCCGCCTCCGGAACGAGCCGGTCCTCAGCCGCGTCAAATCCCGACCGGCCAAGCCATACTGAGCCGGTGCTCTCTTCTCCCGCTGCCAGCAGGCGCAGCCCGGCGACAAGCTCCGGTAAATCCCTCACCAGGAAGGCAGCGCGTTCTTCCATCGCCTCACGGCCGACTTGAAGCGTGTAGGCCAGCGCATGCAGATCAACGGTGCGGTAATCCGAATCCGGCTGTAAATGGCCGGCCAGCTTGCCGGCATATGCGTGAAGACGTTCCTTGTTTTTGGCGGAGAGCAGTACAAGTGCGGGACACTGGCCGTTCTCACCAAGTGGCGGATTGACCGGGACCGTGCCTGCCGCGTGAGCCGCAGGGTCGTATTCTTCAAGCAGGAGATGGGCGTTGGAGCCGGTGGCTCCAAACGAGCTGATGCCCGCCCGCAGCGGCACGCTTATCTCCTTGCCCTTATCCGTCACAACTGGCCGCTCCCATGCCGCGAGCTTCCGCTGTACATAGAAAGGAGACCGTTCAAAATCGATATATGGATTAAGCTCCTCCGCATGCAGCGAAGGCACCAGCATCCGGTGGCAAAGCTGCAAAATGACTTTCTGAAGCCCGCAAATGCCGGCAGCCGACTCTGCATGGCCGATATTCGATTTTACGGAGCCGACCGAACAGAACTGGGTATCGTCCGTATGGGAGCGGAATGCTCTAACGAGTCCCTCCATCTCTATCGGGTCGCCCAGCGGCGTCCCGGTCCCGTGAGCCTCGATATACGAAACCGACCGCGCGCCAATACCGGCCTTCTGGAGACATTCACCGATCAAATCGGCATGGGCCACAGGGTTAGGCACAGTAATGCCGCTCGCCGAGCCGCCGTGATTGATCATGCTTCCTTTCAGAACAGCATAAATATGATCACCGTCCGCAATCGCCTTGCTGAGCGGCTTGAGCAGAACGGCGCCGACTCCTTCTCCCGACACGTAGCCGTCTCCGCCGCTGCCGAACGTGCGGCAGCGCCCGTCGCTGGCCTGCATGTCCATCATGCCGTAAGTGGCATATTTGGCCGGATGGAGCGACAGATTGACGCCGCCTGCCAATGCGGCTTCGCAGTCTCCGCTCCGAATGCTCTCCATGGCCAGATGTACCGCAGTCAGCGAGGAGGAGCATACCGTATCGACGGCCATGCTGGGTCCATGAAAATTGCAAACATACGACACGCGGTTCGCTATGGGGGCATAGTTCAGCGATAGCGGAAACGGGTGCCCCTGCGCCGCCGCTTCCGCCCCGAGCAGCGCGTAATCCTTATGCATCACACCGACAAATACCCCGACGCGGCGGCGCTGATGCGGCCCTGCCGGTACTGCCAATGAATCCGGCGTATAGCCCGCGTCCTCGATGGTCTCCCAGCAGGTTTCCAGAAACAGCCGCTCCTGAGGGTCGAGCGTCTCCGCCTCTCTCGGCGTAATTCTAAAAAATTGCGGATCGAAGCAATCCGGATCGTCGATGAATCCGCCCCAGCGGGACATCGGCTTCCCCGAGGCGGAACGAAGGCCCGCCAGCCGCTCTGACTTCCAGCGGGAAGACGGAACCTCGCGGATACAATCTTTGCCGGCCGTCAGATTCGCCCAGAATTGTTCCAGGTTCGCAGCGGACGGATATCGCCCGGCCATGCCGATGACCGCGATGTCATCACCGCGAGCAGACGCGTGCGCTGCCGGTTCAGCCGCACTGGAATTCACAGGCCATACGCCGCCGTCTGCAGCCGGCAGATTCGTGCTCAGCTCCGGCTCCTCCGGACGAAGCTGCTCCGGATAGGCAGCTCCCAAATACTGCGCTAAGCGTTCAACCGTCGGGTACTCGAATAGAAGCGTCGGGGAGATGGCCGTCCCGAGACGGTTCTCCACAGCCTTGGCCAGTGTAAGCATGGAGGCCGAATCAATCCCCATTTCAAAATAGCCCGCCCGCACATCAATCTGTTTCTCGTCCCGGTCCATCCGCTCCGCAATCAGGCTGACGAGAAAACGGCGTGCGGCGGCAGCCGCGCTCTGAGCCGCTTCCGTTACGTCCGGCAAAGCTTCTTGCGGCTGCCGGGGAAGGAGCTGACCAGGGCCCTCTGCCTCCCCGCCGCGGACCAGCTTGTTCGTAATATTCTTCAGCTCGCCGATTTGCCGGCCATCCCGGTTAAAAAACGCCAGCGTAAACGACAATAGTCCATCCCGTTGAATTACCGATGAATGCTTGACTAAGGCCATACAGTTCGCTTGAATCAGCTCCGCAGCACAAAATGATTCGATGTAGACAGGCAGAAACAGCCTCCGGTCCTCCGCCAATTGCGTGAAGTGTGCCCCGGCCCCGACGCAGCTTCCGTCGAGCAGTGCCGGGTGGAACATGAAGCTATCTGCTTCCCCGAGGCTATCCTGCGGGAGATCCAGGTCCAGCAAGAGCGAATCGGCCTCGTCAAACAGCCTTCCTTCCGCCTTCATGAATCCGGAATGTACAAGTCCGAGAGCCCGGCACTGCTCATAGAGCAGCGCCATATCTGTCCTGCTGCCGGCCGAAGAACGGATACGGTCCGCATCGACCGAATGCTCGAACCGCACCGGCGGGCAGCGGTGCATCTCGGCGGTCATGAAAGGCCCGGCGGACTCTTCCTCCGTCCCGGTAATTTCGCCTTCCACCCGGATTTGCCATTGTCCCTTCTGCGCTTCCACACAATGAAGCTGCAGCCGGATCTCCTCGTTCTCCCGGATGGTTACGGGGCGGAAGAGGGTAACCTGGCGCAGCTCCAGCTCTGCGCAATCATATCCCTGCTCCCTGAACCATTGGTAACAGATATCAATGTAAGCCAATCCCGGCAGGATGCCGCTGCCCATCACCTGATGATGGGCCAAGATCGGATGATCGCTTTGAAACCGGAATTCTGTTGTTGTCATCCCGCTTAACCCTCCAGTCTTAATCTCTCTGCTCATCCTCGAATCTCATCAGCCGCTTTGGTCTGCTTCAGCCACCAGTTCGGCTTAACCGCGCCTGCGCCGGCATGCTGTTCAATGGCCTCCTCCGGCAACGGAAGCGGACGGCGGACGGCACTCGGTGCGCGCAGCTCCTCCCAGCTCTCCATGATGACATGCGCGTTCGTGCCTCCGTCTGCAAAACTGTTCAGCGCAGCGGTTCTGCGGCCCGGCCATTCGGCGCAATCCCTGCTGAAATAGAAAGGTGACGCTTCGATATCAAAGTGCTTCATCGGCCTTTGGCCGGACAAATACGGAACTTGCTCTCCATGATTCAGCATCAGCACCACCTTGATCAATCCGGCAATTCCTTCTGCACATAAAGGATGACCGATATTCGGCTTGACCGACCCGATGCCAAGCGGCACTCCGCCGTCCTTGCGGTACACGGCCTGAATTGCCTTCAGCTCCAGCAGATCGGTCACTACCGATCCGGAGCCGTTCGCCTCGATGTAACCGATCTCCTCCGGCCGTTTGCCGCTTCTGGCCAGCGCCTGGCGCATCACTTCCTTCTGTGCCTGCAGGTTCGGCACGGCAGGACCTGCCGTCCTCCCGTCATTGTTCACGGCGGTTCCTTTTATGACTGCGTAGATCCGGTCCCCGTCCTTAACCGCCTGCTCTACAGGCTTGAGCAGCACGACTCCCGCTCCTTCCGACAACACCACGCCCTGCGCGCGGCTGTCAAACACGTGAAAGTTCGGCTCCGGGCTTAAGATGCCCCGCTGCTGAAACAGCCGGTGTATCTTACTGGAGGTCAGCAGGCTGACTCCGCCGACAAGCGCACATTCGATTTCTCCGCTGCGCAAGGCCTGGACCGCCAGATTGAGGCCGACAAGCGCCGAAGAGCAGGCGGTATCCAGGACGAGACTCGGACCGTGGAGATCGAAATACTGCGAAATGTTGGCGGCCAAATAATTCGACCCGACCGCCAGAATCGGATTCCGGGCTTGAAGCAGACTTGCTTCATCAGGATCATGCTTGCTGCGCGCACCGATGTATACGCCAACTGAACGCTCTTTGATCTCCTCCGGCGTATAGCCTGCATGATGCCATGCCTTGAGGCTTTCTTCGAGCAGCAACAGCGCCTGCGGGTCCATCGCTTGCGCATCTTCATTCGATAAACGGAATACAGAAGCCGGCATCGCCTGCGGCCGGCCGAGCAGACCGGCATAATATAGCTCCGGCCCCGGCCAGCGCCCCGCCGGAACAAGGCGGATGGCGGAGCTTCCCTCTGACAGCAGGCGCCAGTAGTCGTCCAGCGTCTCCGCTCCGGGAAAGCGGCAGGACAAGCCGATAACCGCGATATTCGGCGCATCCGTGCCCGAATCTATCATTCGGCCTGCGGCAGCAGTCTGCGGCAGCGGTCCTGATAACGGTACCGGCAGCTGCTTCAAAGCGGCAGCCGGTTGAAACAGGCGGGTGTCCCCTTGGCCCGGCAGCTCCATCGCTTCCCCGCTGTGAGCAGCGAACGAATCACCGTGATTGTCTGCAAGCCACGCCGATAAGGAACGGATGCTCGGGTGTTCATACAGGATTGACGGGTCCAGCTCAGTGCCGGCCCCCTGCTTAATGATTCGCAGCACCTGCGCCAGCATAATGGAATCCACGCCATATTCGGCAAAAGGCAGGTCGGGATCAAGCCGCAGCGGGTTAAGCTTCAGCTCTTTCGCGAACACGCCTGTTACGAATGACCGTACCACCGGCAGCACACTTTCTGCATCCCGCTCTTCTTGCGGCACAGGCTTCCTTGCCTCAATCCGGGCGTCCCCCAGCTCACGCAGGCTGCGCAGCAGCAGCCTCTCCGGCTTCCAGCGCCGGGGATCGACCACGGCCGGCAGCACAACCGGTCCCAGGCCGCCGGACAAAATACGGTCCAGCATCAGTAAGCCCTCGGAATCCGTATGCGTAAGCATTCCCGTCTGTTCATAAGCACGGCTCTTAACCTCGCCGAGGCCCGTCTCCTTCCAGCTCGGCCACTGGATGCTGACCACCGGGCATTCCCCGCTCCATGCCTGTGCGGCGTAATCCATATACGCATTAGCCATCGCATAATCGCTCTGCCCCGCCGCCAGTGTCGGCACGATCGCTGACACCGACGAGAACAGCACAAAAAACTGCAGGGGCTCCTCTCTCATGCAGCGGTATAAGACATTAAGGCCCTTCACTTTCGGCGCCCACACCTCTTCCATCCTGCCGCCTGATTTGCGGATAAATGCCGGCGTGTCCAAATTGCCCAGTCCGGCGCAATGAAGCACGCCGCCGACCCCGCCCCAGGCCGCCTTCACCTCGCTTATGCAGCGGCGTACGGCCGCCTCGTCGGTCATATCAAGGGCCAGCACCTTCACCTGAGCCCCGAGCGACTCCAGTTCGCGGACCATCCGTATTTTCTGCCCGGTCGGACTGGCCTCGTCCGCCGTATAGTCATCCCACTGTTCGCGGGGCGGAATGGCTTCGCGTCCAGTCAGCACCAGCCTGCGTACACCCCGGCTTCTGACAAAATGCTTCGCGCATAAGGCCCCAATGCCGCGGGTGCCTCCTGTAATCCATAGCGTTTGCCCCTCCGGAAACGGGCCGGGCGCCTCTTCTCCGCAATCCTTAGGCAGCTCAGCCAGGCAGGCGCGGTACCGCATCCCTTTTAGATAGCGCACCTCGGCATCTTCGCTGTCTGTCAGCAGCTCAGCCGCAATCGTCTCCGCCATAACGTGCCCGCCGCAATCCGGCGCGAAGTCGACGTGGCGCGAACGCAGGTGGCTGTATTCACTCTGCAGCATCCGGTATAAACCCGCCCGCATAGCCCCGGCCAGATTGACCGGGCCCTGCTTCTGCCCATGCGTTGCTTCCAGACCCGTGGTCACGCCCAGAAGCATCATGCCGTCACGCGTCCCTTGCTCTATCAGCCGCTGAAGCCAGGGAATCCAGCCATCCGGCTCGTCAGTCTGTTCTTTCCCACAGCCGGTCAAGTCGACGACGTATGAGTAGACATGCTCATCCAGCTCAGAGCGAAGCTCTTCGGAGCCCAGTATCCGGGCAGCTGGCAACTGCCGGGCAAGCCGGAGAGCAAGCGGTCTTGTCTCCTCCGTCGTGAGAATAGCCACAGCTCCGGACAGGCTGCGGATAGATACCTGCGGCGGACACAGCTCCCACTGCTTTTGCAGCATCCGCATGCTCCGCTCGGCCGGTAGAGCCCCGCCATCACGGCGGGCAGACATAGGCGGCCATCCCTGTTGTCCAACTGCATGATCGTCTGGAACAGCCATTGAAGGCAGCCAGTACCGTTCCTTCGCGAACGGATAAGACGGCAAGCTGAGCCGTTTCGGAACATTGCTCCCATACAACTTTTTCCATTCAATACCGACGCCGTTTACCCAAAGCTGCGCGATTTTTTCCAGCTGTCCTTTGCTCAGCCACCGCTGCAGCAGCTCGCCGAAATCTTCATCCGCCCGGAATACGGAAGCCAGCTCGCTGCTTGGCTTGACCGCCCCCCGGAACACCGATGCGATATTCTCTTTCCCCTGCGCAATTTGTTCGAGCTGAAGGATCAGCTCCCGGCTGCTGCGGGCAACGCAAATCACGCGATCGTTCATCGGCTCGCGTCCCACTTGCAGTGTATAGGCTATAGCTTCAAGGTTCTCTGCATCCAGTCGGCCTGAACCTCCGGACTTTTCAACGGCGGGTGAAGCGTCTTCCTCTTCTATACCCGCCGTCCCTTCGGCAATCCGTTTCGCCACGGCGGCAGCCGAACGAAGCGCCAGGATCGTCTCGCTGCCGAGCTCTATGCCGAAGGCAGTCTTTAATTTATCGTGAAGCTGGATGAAATGGACCGGCTCCAGTCCGTATTCGGACCAGTCCTGCTCCGCATCGATGATTCCGTCCTTCATCTGAATGATGTCCGAGACGATGCTGCATACCCGGTGCTCAGCCGTTTCCAGAATAGCGGCGCCATGCTGCTTCCCGCCCGCTGCCGCCTTCTGTTCAGGCAAGGAGGCTTGCAGAAAAGCAGCCAGCTTGGCGGCATAAGCTTGCAGACGCTCCTTATTTTTGGCTGACAGCGGTATCAAATATAGCCGTTCTCCCGGCTCAAGGCCTGCTGCGTTTACTGGCTTCACCATGTCCGGTTCCGGCATGTATTCTTCAAGGATGATATGGGCATTCGATCCGGTCGCCCCGAACGAGCTGATACCAGCGCGCCGCGGGAAGACCGTCTCCTTGCCGCCGATAACGGCCTTCGGCCGCTCCCAATGCTTCAATGTCCGCTGAATATAAAAAGGTGAGCCGGCAAAATCAATATACGGATTCGGCTCCTCCGCATGGAGTGAGGGCACCAGCTTCTCGTGGTACAGCTGCAAAATTACTTTGTGCAGCCCGCCGATGCCGGCTGCCGATTCCGCATGTCCGATATTGGACTTGACCGAACCGATTGAGCAAAACCCGGTGTCGGATGTGTAATCCCTGAACGCCTTGACAAGCCCTTGCATTTCAATCGGATCGCCAAGTGACGTCCCCGTCCCGTGCGCCTCGATATAAGAGATAGTCCGCGCGTCGATGCCCGTTTTGTCCAGGCATTCGCTGATCAATTCAGCCTGGCCGACCGGACTGGGCACCGTAATTCCGCTGACCGTACCTACATGATTGATGACGCTGCCTTTAATAACAGCATAAATAGAGTCTCCGTCCCGGACCGCCTTCCGAAGAGGCTTGAGCAGCACGGCGCCGACGCCTTCACTGGACACGTAGCCGTCCCCGCCCTCGCCGAATGTACGGCACCGGCCGTCGCTGGCATGCATATCCATCAGGCCGTAGGATACGTATTTATTCGGATGCAGGGACAGATTCACGCCCCCTGCCAATGCAACCTCACACTCTCCGTGCCGGATGCTCTCAGCCGCCAGATGAACCGCCGTCAGTGAAGAGGAGCATACTGTATCGATGGTCATGCTGGGACCGTGGAAATTGCAAAAATAAGAGACCCGGTTAGCAATCGGCGCATAATTGAGCGACAAAGGAAACCTATTGCCCTTCGCCGCCTCTTCCGCTCCAAGCATTGCATAGTCCTTATGCATCACACCGGCAAATACACCGACCGGCTGCCGCTTATGGCGGCCCCGGGGTTGAACGAGCGTACCCGGTGTATATCCCGCATCCTCAACCGTTTCCCAGCAGACCGTTAAAAACAAACGTTCCTGAGGATCCATAGTCTCCGCTTCCCTTGGGGAGATCCGGAAAAATTGCGGGTCAAAGCAATCCGGATCGTCGATAAAGCCGCCCCAGCGGGACACCGGCTTGCCCGAAGGCGAAACAATATCCTTATAGCTTTCCCATTGCCAGCGGGTGGACGGAACCTGGCGGATACTATCCTTGCCCGACTTCAAATTGTCCCAAAAGGCGGCTAGCCCGTCCGCATCGGGATACCTTCCGGCCATCCCGATAATAGCAATGTCACCGTCTGCACCGGCATCTGGCGACGGCAGGGCGTTCGCTGCCGCTTGTTCCCGGCCTTGCGGCTCGCCGGCGGACCTGAAAAACGGGATGTTTCCGTACGTATCCTTCCCGTACGTTTCCTTCTCGTACGCCACCTTCCCGTACGTTTCCTTCCTGCCAAAACAACCAGAATAGGCCGATGCCAAATAGTCGGCCAGCTGCACGGCCGTCGTATGCTCGAACAGCAGCGTTGGCGGCACAGCGTCTCCGATCTCATTTTCGATGGCGTTCGCAATGGCAAGCAGGCCTGCCGAATTCAGACCCAGCTCGTAATAGCCGGCATGGGGATTCAGCTCCTCTTCCGTCTTCTGCAGCTGTTCCGCCAGAAGCTTCCGCACGAGCTTCAGCGCTGCCGCTGCCCCCGCCGCATGGCTCTGCTGCTGTTGTCCGTCCGGGCGAGACTCCCCGATAATAATTTCCGCTCCTGTATTGTCTTGGCGAATCAGCTTCATTGTGAAGTTCGTCAGCTCAGCTACTTTACTCCCTTGATTATCGTAATAACTGATCGTCATCGACAGCAGCTCTCCCCTTTGTTGGACGGACGAGGAGAGTACCTTGGCGGCACAGCCGGTCTGCAGCAGTCCCGAAGCGCGGAACGATTCGTAAAATAACGGCAGCAGCAGACCTTTCCCGGTCTGTAATCCATCCGAGAATAAGCCTCCGAGAATCCCGGCCCCGCTTCCGTCCAGGAGTACGGGATGGAACATAAATTTGTCCGCCGTCAGTAGCGCCTCCTCGCTGACAGCCGTTTCCATGATATAGGCTTTGTCTGTTTCCCATAACGTTCCCGCAGCTTTCATGAAACCGGTATGCAAGACGCCGCGCTGCGTCCACTCCTCGTACATCCTGCCCAGATCCCGGGAACGTGCCGGGGCCGACTTGTATTCGTCCGGATAGAGCTTATCATCGAACAGTACCGGCCCGATCCGGTGCATTTCTGCCGCTGCATATAAAATTTCCTCACCGGAGGATATTCCGCTACGCCGGCTCTCGCCCCCGAAGCGTACCGCCCAGCGGCCTTCCGCGGTTTCCGTCACCTGGATGGTGAGTACAATATCCTCGCCGGGCCGGGCGGTCAATGGCTGATGGATGGACAGATTCCGCAGTTCAAGCTCGTTGAACCGGTATTTGTACTTCCGGAAGATTTGATACAGTATATCGATATAGGCCTGGCCTGGCAGAAGCGATTGTCCGCAGACCTGATGATGCCGAATCATCGGATTATTTTGATTAAAGACCAGCTGCTTCTTCATTCGTGATCCTCCTTTAGGCGTACGATTCCCAGATGATCGGTTCGCTCTCCGCTTCACCCGGCTGCGAATCGTCAGTCCCCTCAAGCCCGGTGGTGGCGCCCGGCCCTCCATCCGGCTCCATAGCCGGCAGCGGCAGCGGACGGCGGAGCGCATCCGGCCCGCGAAGCTCCTCCCAGCCTTCGAGGATGATATGCGCGTTCGTGCCTCCGTCCGCAAAACAGTTCAGCGCTGCGGTACGGGGACCCGCCCACTCCTGATGCTCCCTGCTGAAATAAAAAGGCGAAGCGCCGATATCGAAATGCTTCATCGGCGTATGGCCGGACAGGAACGGAACATACCCCCGGCGGTCCAGCATCAAGACAAGCTTAATCAAGCCGGCGATGCCTTCTGCACACAGCGGATGTCCAATGTTGGGCTTGGCAGACCCGATGCAAAGAGGCGGTCCGCCTGCCTTGCGGTACACGGCTTGGGTCGCCTTCAGCTCCAGCAGATCGTTCACCTCCGATCCTGACCCGTTCGCTTCGATGTAGCCGATCTCCTCCGGCTGCTTGCCGCTCCGGGCCAGTGCCTGGCGCATCACTTCTGTCTGCGCCGTATAATTCGGCGCGGCCGGTCCCGCTGTCCGTCCGTCATTGTTCACGGCAACTCCCTTAATGACCGCATAAATCCGGTCTCCGTCTATCAGCGCTTGCGCTACAGGCTTAAGCAGTACGATTCCTGCTCCTTCCGACAGCACCACGCCACTCGCTTTCCCGTCGAAGATATGGAATTGCGGCTCAGGACTCAGGATGCCGCGCTGCCGGAACAGCCGGTGCGATTTATCGGATACGAGCAGACTGACACCGCCGACAAGCGCGCATTCGATCTCGCCGGCAAGCAGTGCCTGTACCGCCACGTTCAAGCCGACGAGCGCCGACGAGCAGGCCGTATCCAAGACCACACTCGGACCCCGAAGGTCAAAATATTGCGAAATGTTAGCCGCCAAATAGTTCGTTCCGACCGCCAGAATCGGATTCCGGGCCTGGAGCAGGCTGGCTTCGTCCGGCTCATGCCGGCTCCGCGCGCCGATATAGACTCCGATGCTGCGCTCCTTGATCTCCTCCGGCACATAGCCTGCATGATGCCATGCCTTCAGGCTCTCCTCGAGCAGCAGCAGCGCTTGAGGGTCCATCGCGTTCGCGTCTTCCTCGGACAGGCGGAAATGTGATGCAGGCATCGTGCGCGAACAGTCAAGCAGCCCTGCATAATCAGCTGCTCCACCCGTCCAGTTATCCCGGGTTACCGTTCGGATCGCCGACCTTCCCTCTGACAATAGCCGCCAGTAGCCGTCCGGTGTCTCCGCTCCCGGGAAACGGCAGGACAGGCCGATGACCGCGATATCGGCCGGCCCCGTTCCTGTCCTCACTGCCGTGGCAGGAACGGGGTCTGCCTTTGGTGCGGGAGTCGGTTGAACCGGCTGCTTCTCCCGGCCGTTTAGCGTCGCTCCGAGAATACCCTTGTCCTTATCCGAAGCTTCTTCTTCCGGATTCGTTGCTGCCCCCAGGGAGAACGATGCGCCGTGTTTATCCGCCAGCCATTCCGACAGCAGGCGGATAGTCGGATATTCATATAGTACCGACGGGTCCAGATCAATGCCGGCCGACTGCCGTACGGTCCGCAGCACCTGGGCAAGCATTATGGAATCGACGCCGTATTCGGTGAACGGCGTATCGGGATCAAGCCGCGACTGTGCAAGCTTCAGTTCCTTCGCAAAGATGCCGGTCAAGAGTGCCGACGCGGAATACAGAAGGCCTTCTCTCCCGTCTTGTCCGTTATTATGGGCCGTCCCCTGCCGCACAGGCTGAGACTGCGGTTCCCCCTGCCCGCTTCCCAGGCTGCGCAGCAGCAGCTGTTCCGGCTTCCAGCGCTGCGGATCGATGACGGCCGGCAGCACGACCGGTCCAAGGCCCCGGGCTAGAATACGATCCAGCAGCCTTAAGCCTTCGTCATTCGTATGCGACAGCAGACCACTTTGCCGATAGATCCGGCTCTTCACTTCGCCTATGCCCGTTTCCTTCCAATTGGGCCACTGGACGCTGACAACCGGGATTTCCCCGCGCCATGCCTGTGCCGCGTAATCCATATAAGCATTCGCCATTGCATAATCACTCTGTCCGGATGCAAGCGCCGGCACAATGGACGACACGGACGAGAACAGCATGAAGAACTGCAGCGGCTCGCTTTTCATGCAGCGGAGCAATACATCCAGCCCCGCTGTTTTTGGAGCCAGCACCTCCCGGATGCCGCTGCCTGATTTCCGGATAAACGCCGGCGTCTCCTGATCGACGATCCCGGCGCAATGAAGCACGCCGCCGATCCGGCCCCAGGCGGCTCTGACTTCATCGAAGCAGCGGCGTACCGCCTCCTCATCGGTCAGATCAAGGGACAGCACTTTCACCTCGGCCCCCAGTGCCTCGAGCTCTTTTACGGCCCGGATTTTCCGCCCGATCGCGCTGTCTGCGTCCGCCTCATATGCCTCCCACTGCTGACGGGGCGGAAATGCTTCCCGCCCCGTCAGCACCAGCCGCCTAACACCCCGGCGGTTGACGAAGTGCTTCGCACAGAGCGCCCCTATGCCGCGGGTACCCCCGGTAATCCACAGCGTTTGCCCTTCCGGAAACGAGACGGGCGTAGCTTCTCCGCTATCCATAGGCAGCTCACCCAAGCAGGCGCGGTACCGCGTCCCGCTTAGGTAGCGCACCTCGGCCTCCTCACTATCCGCCAGCAGCTCGGCGGCAATCGTCTCCGCCATAAAAGGCTCACCGCAATCCGGCCCGAAGTCGACATGCCTTGAACGAAGATGACTGTATTCGCTCTGCAGCATCCGGTACAAGCCGGCCCGCACAGCACCCGGCAGATTGGCCGGGCCATTCTCCGCCTCCAGCCCCCGGGTTACGCAGATCAGCGTCAGACCGTCCCGGCTCCCGAATTCGACCAGCCGCTGAAGCCAGGTTATCCAGTCTTCCGCCTCACCGCTCCGCTGCTTCCCGCAGCCGATTAAATCAATGAGACCCGAATAGGCCGCTTGCTCCGGTGCGGGCTTGTCCAGCTCGCCGCACAGCTGCTCGGGGCAGATGATCCGGGCCGGAGCAAGCTTATGCGACAGCAGCAGCGCTAATGGCTTCGTCTCCTCCGACGCCAGAATGGCGACCGTTCCACGGTTGCTGCCCGGCTCTGCACGGAGAGGGCAAGGCTCCCATTCCTTCCGCAGCATCCGCAGGCTGCGCCCCGCATGCGCGTCTTCGCCATTACGCTGCACCTCCTGCCGGTGCTGTTCCGCCGCCGCGATGCCCCCGGCACCTTGTACAGGCGGCAGCCAATACCGTTCCTTCAGGAACGGATACGTCGGCAGGCTGATCCTCCGGGGCTTGCGGTCCCCATACCATGCGTCCCAGTCCGCCGCCGCCCCTTGCACCCACAGCTCAAGCGCCGGCTTCGCCTTCTTTTGCCGGATACAGCGGTTCATCAGGGGTGTCAGCTCCTGCTCCAGCAGGCGCCGGTCGGTGAGTGCGCGGCCTGTAATCATACCGTCTCCCCCGCCAGCAGACAGGTAACTGTTCAATGCATCAATAACCGCTTTTCTGGAATCCGCCTGAAAAGCAAGCCGTACGTCCATTGCATCACGGCCAGTCTGCAGCGTATAGGCAACATCGGCCAAATCGATCTGCTCCCGGGAAGCGACCACAACAGCCAGGCTTCGGGCGCAGTCCGCCAGCTGCTCACCGCTTTTGGCAGACAGCACGAACAACGGCTGAACGCCCGTCCCGGCGGAAGGTCTCTTGTCGGTATATTCCTCAAGGACAAGATGGGCATTGGTTCCGCTGAAGCCAAACGAACTGACCGCCGTGCGGCGCGGCGCACCTTCGCGGCTCTCCCAGTCCTTCGTCTCCGTATTCACATAGAACGGCGAATCTTCGCAGGAATAATGCTCATTCGGCACCCGGTAGTGCAGCGTCGGGACGAGCTTCTTGTGACGCATAAGCAGCACGGCCTTCTGGATGCCGGCGATGCCGGCTGCCCCGGATGTATGGCCAATATTGCTTTTCACGGAGCCGATAGCGCAATAGCCTTTACGGTTCGTTCGTCCCTTAAATACGGCCGATATTGCCTCAAGCTCGATCGGATCGCCCAGCTTGGTGCCGGTTCCGTGCATCTCCACATAACCGATGCTTTCCGGATCAATGCCGTATTTCTCATAGATATCCCGCACAAGCTCCATTTGGCTGCTCAAGCTCGGCGCGGTGATGCCGTTCGTTCTCCCGTCCTGGTTGATGCCCGATCCGAGAATGACACCATGAATGGAGTCACCGTCCGCCTCTGCGTCTCCCAGCCGTTTCAGGACGATGGCGCCGACTCCTTCGCCGGGTACGAACCCGTTGGCACTGTTATCGAAGGCTTTGCACTGCCCGTCAGGTGAGAGCATGCCCGCATCGCACATCGAAACGTACGTTTCCGGGGTCAAATATAAGCTCACGCCGCCGGCCAGTGCCATATCGATTTCCCGGTTCAATAACGCCTGGCAGGCCAAATGAACAGCAACAAGCGAGGAGGAACAAGCCGTATCAATCGGAATCGCCGGCCCCTTCAGGTTCAGGTAATAAGCCAAGCGGGCGGCCGCTATGGCGTGGCTGCTTCCCGTCGTATGGGCAAAGCCAAAGCCGGAAGACATGTCCGCCTTTCCTCTCTCTCTGCACAGCGCCCCATATTCGCTGCTCATGATGCCGAGATATAGACCGCACTTCATGCCGTCCAGCCGCTGCGGGCTATATCCGGCGTCTTCAAACGCCTTGTACCCTTCCTGCAAAAACAACCGGTGCTGCGGATCCATCCATTCCGCTTCCGTCGGCGATATATGAAAAAAGAGCGGATCGAAATCCGCAAAGTCTTCGAGCATTCCCAGCCATTTGGCATATATTTTTCCTTTTTGAGGATGCGGATTGTAGTAGTTGCCGGTATTCCAGCGTGACGGGGGAATCTCCTTGACGGAATTCCTTCCCGCCGACAAATTGTCCCAATACTGCGGCAAATCGTCAGCCTCCGGATATTTGCCGGACATTCCGACAATCGCGATGGCTTCCCGGCCGGCAACCGTCCGGTCCGCAGGCTTATTCCGCCGCCCGTCTATGTTCGTATACGATTCGGCTGCGGCTGTCTGTCCTTTGCCGGATGCCAGAAGCGCCTTGGCTTCATCCGGCCGGATTTCCTTTCGCATCAGCGCCTGCAATATCTGTTCCGCATTCATCGGCATTCCCTCTTTTGCCATAAATTCAATTCCCGAACAAGTTCATAATCCGGTCCCGCACTTCATCCTGAAAGAACGTCTTGGTGTGCATGTCAAGCTCCTGTTGCACAACTTCCGGAAGCTCCCTGCGCAAAGAAGCGGTCAAATGGTCTTTGAGCGTTATTAAGGATATTCTTGGTTTCTCCGCTAACTGTCTGGCTACGCCGTACGCATGCTCCAGCACTTCATTCCTTGGCAGTACAGGGAACGGAATACCTCTTCTCTGCAGCTCCGCGCCCCGATAGCTGCCTGCGCTGAGGAGCATTTCCTGCGCCAGGCTCATGCCCAGCTTACGGGGTACGATCAGCGTGGAGCCGAAGCCGGGCGTAAAGCCGTATTTCATAAAATTCGTATTGTATACGCTTTCCAAACTAAGAATGACTATATCTGAAAATAACCCGAGCACGAATCCGCCGCCAATTCCGTGACCCTGCATGGCGGATATCACCGGAATTTTGCAATTTAAGGCCAGGCTGTACACATCGAGATCGGTGAACCGGGCGCGGCCTTCATGAAGGCTTAGCAGTGACTCACGGGTACCGCCGGAGGCGAAGTAGCTATCGTATCCGGTCAGAATGACCGCTTTGCCGTCCGGATTGGCATCGATCTCCGCAAAGGCCGACCGCAGCCCGGCGATCAGCTCTCCGGAGAACATATTCCGGTTAGCACGGTCCTCCATCGTAATTTGGAAAATGCCTGCTTCCGCTTCATCCAGCCGAACGACCGAAGAGAACATTGCCATCAGCCCCCCCAGCTGTATTCACGGTGATAATCCCGGACCTGCACAAGCTCCAGCCGGCCTTTGCCCCGCAGCGCCTGCCAAGCCTCCGGGATCAGCTGTGAATGGGGCTTCGCATTACGGGTTCCGAATTTGATCGCCTGCGTATCCCGCAAGAGCTCATCGTATTCCGCCATTGACAGCGGATAACGTTCGCCCAGCGCCCGTTCGATGCCGAAACGCCGCTGCCGCCGCTGGCCTTCCGCCGTCACGACACCGCTATAAAACTCGGAGCAGCATCCCGAGCCGTAAGAGAAACAGCCGATTCGCCCCGGCGTCTCGAAGCTGCCCTGGTCGATGGTGCCGGCGAGAGACAGAAACAGGGTCGCACCCATAATATTGCCTACCCGCTGGCAATAGCTGATTCCCGGCATGACACGCCGGAGGAAATCCTCCTCGATTTCAGCTTGACCCGCCTTCGCTTCCTTTCGCATCATGGTGCGGTGGGCACCCTTGACCATTCCGCCGAATGGCGTATGGCTGGCCAGATACTGGAACGTACTCCGGTAATCCGCGCCGATTACCCGCTTTTTGTATTCCTGGAACGTTTGCTGGCAGCAATCCAGGTAGGAGAGCAAGGATAGATCCACATCGCCCGCCTCCGTATCCGGAACAGGGCGGCAGGTATCCATCACTTCATATCCGTAATAACCGTTCGCTCCGATATCGGCTTCGAATACAGCCGGATTCTCGCCGACCAGCACCGCTGCTGCACCGGAGCCTCCGCTCGGTTCAGCGAACGACCAGTCCGCCCCTTCGGCCTCGGCAGCGTCAGCTGCCGAGAACCGGGAGATGTCCGTCGCGATCACCAGCGCCTTGGCTCCGGGCGAGGTTTGCGACAATACGAAATTGACGGCCATCTGGAATCCTGCTGTACCGGAATAACAGGCCTGTTTGATTTCGAATAGCCGGCAGTTCCGGCTTAAGCCCAAATAATGATGGATGTAGGTGCTGAGCGATTTGCCGAAATCGATGCCCGATTCCGTGCAAGTCACAAGCAGCTCTATCCGCCCGATCTCCTCCGGTGTCATATCATCGAGGAGCGGTTTGGCGGCGTTGACGCCGAACGTAACTGCATCCTCGTAGGGCATCGCCACCGTTTTTTCCTTCACCAGCAAATTCTCGAACCGGGAGGTGTCCAGGCTGCGGAATTTGGCCAGCTCGAGAACATCCAGGCTGGCTGACCCGCCGTACACATTCATCGCTTCGATTCCAACCGAGACCATCGTATCGCACTCCCATCGTTTATTTTGAAGCTTCCGTATAGCGAAGCTGCTGCAAGTAATGACCGGCTTGGCCGCTGTCGAGCGTCCCCGTGTATACCTTTTCCAATATCTCGTCGACCGACAGCTCGGCCTCAGCCGTGCCCGCGTTAGGCGGACCTTCCTTTTCTGCCTGCGTTTCCTGTACGTATTCCGCAAAATCATACAGTGTCGGATAGGCGTAGATTTGGGTTGCCGTTATTGCTGTACCGAACAGGCGGTTAACCGTCTGAATCCATTCCACGCCGATGACCGAATCCAGCCCCAAATCAACAAATTTCCGGGAAGGATCAATCTCTTCAGGCTTCATATACAAAGCTTCCGCCAAGCTTAAAGCCAGCTGCTTCAGCAGATCTGACGGCCCTGCGGATGGGGCGGACACCGGCGGGTGAAGGACCGCTTCTTCCTTCGGCAGATCAGCAATATGCCCCTCGGATGATGCGGATATCAGCTGAACCAAATACCCGGAAAAATCCCGTAGTGTCGGATACTCGTACACTTTCGTTGCCGGAATTTTCGTGCCGTACCGTTTGTTAAGGGTCTGAATCCATTCGACCCCGATAATCGAATCCAGCCCGAAATCAACGAACTTCCCGCCCGGGTCGATCTCGCTGCGCTTCATGTAGAGCGCCTCAGCCAAGCTAAGTGCCAGTTCTTCCTGTAACACGTGCTCGTTACCGGCTTCGCACAGGTCCGGCCTGCGCTGCGGTTCCCTGCTGCTGGACGCTCCGGCAGTAGGGGGCAGCAATTCGGAGGAAGGCTTGAGCGAGATGAACGGTCTGGAACGGTCTGCCGCTTGTACGGTGCTCTTAGACCCGTATTCGGTTACCGGCCGCAACGCTGTTATCCCCCGCAGCTCCGAAACTTCCTGCGTGCGGGCGTCAGCCGTTGAAGCCGTCTGCGGCTCTACATGCTGCTTTGCCGAGGCCGGAGCGGAGACCGCCGGGTATGAACCGGACTCGTACCCAACCGGCGCAGTGTCCGGCGCTTTCGGCTGCTCCGAGGCCACTTTGCCCCTTCTGTCACCAATCCAATACCGCTCCCGCTGGAACGGGTAGGTCGGCAGTCCAATCCGGGGAACGGGAACGCCGGCGTACATCGCCTGCCAATCAAGATCGTAGCCTGCCGCGTACAGCTCCGCCAACGCATGAAGGCCGTTCTCCAGGGCCGCGCCCCGTACCGTTTCTATTTCCCTGATAATGCCCTTTCCCAGCTCTTCGAAGAGCGGTTGACGGAGGAATTTCCCATTCACACCAAGGTGCCCGGCACTGAAATACCCGCCCGAATCGCGTCCTTCAAGCAGCGCCTCGAGCTTATCCTTCATGTCTTCCCGGCTCTGAACGACGAAGGCGGCCCGTGCCCCTGCGAAATGCTCCCTGCCGTTCAGCAATGCGGCGCATACTTCGGCGATCCGGTACGATCCTCCATTCCGTTCGAGCCATAGCAGTAAATCTCTCGCCCGGTTCAGCAACGCTTGCTCCGATTTAGCGGATACGCACAGCAGTTCGTGCGTACGGTCCAGCGGGGACAGAATCTTCCGCTCCGGCGCTTCTTCCACCAGCACATGGGCATTCGTACCTCCAGACCCGAAGCTGCTGACGCCTCCCCTACGCAGCGGATGACCATCCGGCAAAGGCCAGGACTGCTGCTCCGAGGCAACAAAGAAGGGGGACTGGTCCAGCGAGCAATGCGGATTCAGCACATGAAAATGCAGTGAAGCCGGAATACTCCGGTTCCGCATGCTGACCACAAGCTTAAGCAGCCCGGCGATCCCCGCAGCTCCCTCGAGATGTCCGATATTCGTCTTAATCGAGCCTAAACCGCAGTAAGGCTGCGGGGAATCCTCCGTTTTACCGCCGGACAGCCTGGTGAACGCCTCCTTCAAGCCGCCGATCTCCACCGGATCACCGAGCGAAGTGCCCGTTCCGTGCGCTTCGATATAGCCGACCGTTTCGGGAGCAAAGCCAGCCTTAAGAAGAGCGGCGGCTACCAGATCGGCCTGCTTGGCCGGATTCGGAACCGTAAGTCCGCCGGCCTGGCCTCCATGGTTAACAGCCGTGCCTTTGATAACGGCAAGGATGGTATCCTGATCCTGCAGCGCTTGATCAAGCGGCTTCAGCAGCACCATGCCGGCTCCTTCCCCGCGCACGTATCCGTTCGCTTCGGCATCGAACGTGCGGCAGGCGCCGTCCTTCGACAGCATCCCCGCCTGGTAATAGGTGATGCTGTTGGCCGGGTGGCACATCAGATGGATGCCGCCCACAAGCGCCTGCCCGCATTCTCCATCAGTCATGGAACGTAAGGCCTCATGTATGGCTACAAGCGAGCTGGAGCAGGCCGTATCAATCAACAGGCTCGGACCATGCAGATTAAAATAATACGAAAGGCGATTCGGCAGGGCCGCCATAGAAGCGCCGGGTCCGTAGTAAACCTCGTGCTTATCCAGCAGCCTCTGATAATCAGAGCCGCTGGCCCCGATAAACACACCCGTATCGCTACCGGCCAGCTCCTTGGCCGGATAACCTGCGTGTTCGAAGCATTCCCAGGCAAGCTCAAGCAGCAGACGCTGCTGCGGGTCAATCCATTCGGCTTCCTTCGGGGAGATCCGGAAAAACGAAGGATCGAAGCCCGAAATATCGTCCAAAAAACCGCCCCTATCGATCCCCCTATGGGATTGAGCCGTATCGACGGAATCCGGCCACTCCCATCTGCCGTCCGGCATACGCCCGACGGCGTTTCTTCCTTCCTGCAGCAGCTCCCACAGTTCTTCCAGATTGGACACGCCTCCGGGAAACCGGCAGGCGGCGGCAACGATAGCGATACCGTTATCCGGTGCCGCTTCGCCTTTCCCGGCAGCAGCTTGACGCAGGTTCCCGCTATCCGTGCAATCCGGAGCATCAACGGGCTTCACAGCGGCAACCTCCTCTTCGGTTTGCGGCTCCCGGGCGGCAGCCTGCTCCTCCAAGTAAGCAACGATGAGCTGCGGCGTATTATATTGAAAGAAAAAGGCCGGCTCCAATCGGACAGAATACTCGTGGCTGATCCGTTCGTTCAGCTCCAGCAGATCCGCCGAATCCAGTCCCATCTCCATCAAAGGCTGGTCCATGGAGAATTCTTGACCGCCCCCCAGGACGAGACCGATAACCTTCGTCACGTAGTCGCGGATCAAGCCGTTTCGGGATGGAACATTTCTGGCCGGCAGCGGCATCTTCGTCGCGGGTAACGCTTTCAATTCTTCAGGCGAAGGCGATTGTGCATGCTTATGCTTCTGCTTCTGCTTCTGATGCCGGTGCTGCAAATCGTATTCGATCCAGACGCCTTGACCCTCGTTCGCAGTATCGAGCGGCCGGTAGCCCGGTATCAATTGCTTGATCTCCGCCCCATGCCATTCGTGAAATCTTAAATTCGGGTCCGCCGGGCTGCCATGCTCGTTGCGCAGCCGGATATAATCCTCCAGCGGGACCCCGGTATTCCGCGAGTAATTCTTGCACCGGGTAATGCCTGCTACGGTATGCACTCCGCTAATCAGGCTGCATCGCAGCAGCATAAATTCCAGCAGCTGGTCCCCCAAATTCCGGTGCTGCATCCCTGGCAGAATGTTCAGTCCAAGCAGCTGGACTACCGGCCCATTCTCTTCTTGCAGCTCTTCCAACCGGCCGAAGGAAGCCTGCCTCAGCTGCCCGGATGCTCCAATTCTCTGGGAGTACACCGCTCCGGCTATTCTCCCATCCACTTCAAGGACAAGCTGACCCGCCGGGTCCTGCTCCCATCTGCTCAGGATGGAGGAGGGCGGCGTCCGTAGATCAGGCTCCCAGCATGCCTCCTCCAGCTCCTCTAGAGCCGGCATATCGTCCAGACGGGCATACCGGATTCTATAGTCTCTCCGTTCGAACCGGTTCAAGGTAATACGGCCGAAGGGCATCGTCTTTGGGTATTTGCGGAAATAATTAGAATCCGGAAACAAGCCCGCCTCGGATGCGGCCATTAGAAACTGCTCTGCACCTACAAGAAGCTGCTGGGAGAAAGCGTGGTAGGCATCGAAATGCAAGCTTTCGCATTTACTTATATAATCGCGTACAGTCCGCGTCTCCAGGCCGTGTACCTCCAGGATGATTATACCGTCCTTACCCATGACGGATGCCCAGCGTTCCAGATGCTCCACCAGGCTTTGAAACACGTCGGTTCCCGGAATTTCATTCCCTTCCGAATCGGTATACGGCTGGTCGAAACGGACCCGCGAGCGGGCAGCGGCCGACACCTGATCTGCCGGTGGCAGGTAGGGGCGGTCATGATCGAGAAACGAACGGACATGCAGAATATGCTCCGGGTCCCCGATCCCCAGCTCCCTCAAATCCCGGATCACCTGGGCCGGATCGCCAATATTGCCCTTGAGTACCAGATGCTCCGTCCCCTGCAGGGTCAGGCTTGTCGCATCCAGCGCCTTCCCGTTATAATCGATGCCGATCAGCTTAAGCGGATATTCCTGCAAATGCCGGCCCCGGACCGTTTTATCCCGGATGATGGCATGCATCTTCTTCAGCAGGGAGCCGTCCCCGCATCCCATGTCGGCGATATATTTCGGCTGCTCCGCGAGCGGCTCACGGTTGAATATCGCCAGGACGATTTCCTCCATATCGGAGAAATATTTCTCATGCTGAAATCCGCTGCCCACGACATTCAACGTCCGGTCGATATGCAGCTCATGCCCTTCCCCGTCATGTCCGAAGACCGCCCTGGAATCCCCGAACAGAATCTCGTCCATACTCATGAGCATCGGCCGGTAGGCGGCCATCGCCGCGGTAATGAAAATACGGTCCACCATAAAGCGGCCCGTATCAGTCAGGCAATCCTCTTCCTTAACTTGCGCCAGCCAGCCGTGATGTGAAAAGTAACGCTTAATCTCCTTACGGGTGCGCGCCCCCATGTTCTTCAGCAGCAGCGTGTTGCTTCCGTCTTGCCCGTAGCTTAGCTGGCCGTTTTCTTTCAGTGCCAGGAGGAGCGGAATCACTAGCAAGCCGTCCATAAACCGGGCCATGACCGGGTTCTGCATATCCCACTGCCGCTCCGACCGCTCGATCCAATGCTCCAGTGTGAGCTTGGATGGGTTTCTTTTTAAATATGATTTCATCGGAAATGACAACAGCGGCACGCCTTCCTCCCGCATCTGTTCATGAACATCGGCCGAAGCCGTGCGGATATAAGCATCCCCTTCGCTTCTCTCCACCCAATGCATCGATTCAAGCATGTTCAGCGCGATGCGTAAAAAACCCTTGTTGGCGTTCAGTTTCCCGGAAAGCTCCTGAAAAGAAACCGGGTCCGTCAAGGACAGCTCCGCGAAAAGTCCCTGCTTGCTGCATGCTGCAATGACGGGAATGGCTACATAGCCATTACTATAATCGTTCAATATCGTCAGCATAGATTATTCGTCCTCCCAAGGAAATTGTCCCTTCTCCACATAGCGGTAAATCTTCTCCAGATTCCGGGGGTCCGCGAAAATCTTCTCGTTAGCCGCCAAAGCTAACGGTTTGGATGTCGTCAATATCCCGCGCAGCTCGTTCATATAGGTTTTGTAATGCGCAATCGCGGGTTTCGGCAGCTTCTTGAGCCGGAGTAAATGCCTGCGGAGCAGCATTTCGCTGTCCGGGCCGTACCCGTCCACAATCCCCCACGCATGCGCTTCCTGTACCGGAATCGGCTTCGTTGTGAGGGTCATGTAATGAGCCTTCTGAAAGCCCGTCCGCCGAATGAGAAACGGTAATACGCAAGCAGGAAAAAGCCCGAACAGAAGCTCGGACAAGCTGAACTCCGCCTTCTCGTCTGCCAGCACGATATCGCAAGCGGCTGCGAAGCCTACCCCTCCGGCGTTCGCTTTGCCTCTGACATGGGCAATCGTAATGAATGGACCTGTCGCCAGCTTCTGCCACAGGGCATACAAAGGCTCCGGACGATTCCCCAGCGGCTCCCCCGCCGTCAGCTTCGCATGTATACCCTTGAAGTCAGCACCTGTGCAGAAAATACCGTCCATGCCTTCCAGTACAATGACCGACGCACTTTCCTCACATTGCGCCAGCGCGTGTGAGCATTCTTCGACCAACCGGTCGTTTATCGTATTGCCGGCTTCCGGACGGTACAGCTGAAGATAACAGACCTGCCCCTCAACCCGGACCTTAATCGTGTCATAGTTCATGAGGTCCACCTGTATTCCCGGTGATATTCACGGATTTCCTCCAGAACAAGGCGTGCACTCCCGCTTGCAGACTTCAGTGCGCCGGGCAGTACTTCCGGATCAATCTTCAGATTGCGTGTGCCGAACCGAAGCGCGTTCGCAGGCTGGAACAACGATTCATATTCGTCAATCGATAGCGGATAACGCTCATCGAGCTGTTGGCCGATCATGAAACCGCGCTGAAGCTCCTGTCCCTTAGCTGAAGCAACTCCGCTAAAAAATTCGGAGCAGCAGCCGGAGCCGTAAGAGAAGCAGCCGATTCGGCCCGGCGTATCGAGACTTGCATGATCGATCGTACTCGCCAGCGAGAGCAGTGCAGTCGCGCCCATAATATTGCCTACCCGCTGGCAATACACCATACCGGGCCTAACCCGCCTTTGGAAGTCCGCTTCAATTTCAGGCGGCTTCGCCTGGGCCAGCTTCCGCATCATCGAACGGTGGGCGCCCTTCACCATTCCCCCGAAAGGGGTATGGAAAGCGAGATATTGAAAGGTCTCCCTGTAATCGGCTTCCGGCACCCTTTTTTTGTACTCCCGGAATGTCTGCTCGCAGCAGTCCAGATAAGACATCAAGGATAAGTCGGCATCGCCGGCTTCGCTGTCGGGAACCGGGCGGCAGCTGTCCATTACTTCATAGCCGTAATATCCGCTCGCCCCTACGTCGATCTGAAATACATACGGACGGGAGCTGACCAGCACAGCAACAGCGCCGGCCCCGGCACTCGGTTCGGCGAACGACCAATCAGCCGTCAGCACCTCCCCCGGCTCCACAGTCATGAAGCGGGAGATATCCGTCGCGACAACGAGCGCCTTCGCACCCGGTGATGCTTGGGACAGCACGAAGCTGATGGCCGTCTGCAGGCCAGCGATGCCTGAGTAGCAGGCCTGCTTGATCTCGAATAACCGGCAGTTCCGGTTCAGACCCAAATAATGATGTATATAGGTGCTAATCGACTTGCCGAAGTCGATGCCTGATTCCGTACAGGTGATAAGCAGTTCAATCCGATCCTTTGCTTCCGGCGGCAACGCATCAACTAGCGGCTTCGCCGCATTCACGCCGAAGGTGACCGGATCTTCGAACGGCAGCGCGACAGCCTTCTCTTTCATCATCAAATTGTCGAACCGGGTTGTATCCAATCCGCGATGCTTGGCCAGCTGCAGCACGTCCAGAAAGGCGGAGCCTCCATAGATATTCAACGCTTCAATTCCGACAGGCATTCTATTCCTCGCCCTCTCTGCTTTAAGTTTCTTCCTATCTGCTAAGACATATAGCCGTTTTCATTACGCTAGAGCCCGGTCGGGCAGCAGCGCATGACGAGCCCCATCCGTAACGCCTTACGCTTCCAAATCATACTTATGGTGACAGAGCTGCTCGCCTCCTTTCCTTTGACAGGGCCCCCTTAGGGTTCATTGCCGGACGATACTGCCGCATTCCCCTTTCCCGGACAAAATAAAAAGACCGGACACAGGTGTGTCTAGTCTTTATATATATGTATTGAAATTTGGAATTCATAATGTCGACAGCTTCGCCCTTTCATGCTTCCTTCCGGAAGGCACTACCATTTCTATCCTATATCCATCGGTTGCCATATAACGTGCCGAAACATCGGTTATACAGCTTCCGGTTTCATTAGCTAAAGTTATTCCTGTACAAGATTCGTTTCCGGCTCCAAAAGGATAATTCCTAAATCGATCGTTCTCCCGCCGCCCAACAACTGAAGACTGACCTTCGCGCGCCTTTTGCGTTTGTCAACTTTGGTGACGAGCTCCTCTTTTCCAGTTAAGGGGCCCGACACGACATTCATACGGGAGTTCTCAAAATACACCCTAGAATTCTCCGCCACATCGTCATGATCGAGCAGCCCCAATATAGGACTAATCTCATCTTCCGGTATTTGCTTAAAATACTGCTCCTCAGAGTTCTCCAAATCATTCATAGCTTGGTGCTTATAGATAAGATCCTTGCGGCTGCAGTAGTTTAATAACCGATAGACATGGGGGTTCTTCTGAAGGATATAATAGGTAGAGTAATTCATTTGAGTCTGGATGAACACATAGCCCGGAAATAACAGTCTTTCAATTAAATCATATTGACCGGCTCTTCTTTCCGAAATTTGCTTCTTGGGAACGACGCAGCGGAGCATCTCTCCGGAAAATAGCCGCTGCAGAGATGACTTCACACGGTCTTCGCAGCCGTTTCGAACGAATAATACGTACCAGCTCATAATATCCCCCAATAGTAAAAGATTAGAGACAGGCGGACTTTCCGATGAATGAATGCCCAAACTTGTTATAATCAACATATTAGAAAAGAAATTATATAATTGCTATTTTACTCATTATATACCAAAGGTTAGGAGTCTTCAACGATCAGTTACTAGAATCATTGCGCTATTTCTAATTCTTCATTTATTTGCAGCATTTGCTTCTGAACATTCTGATGTTAACAGAAATCCAGTATATATCCCTCATCAAATGTCATAAATTAAAAGGAGAAATCAATGGTCCAAAAAAACACTATCTTTAAAAATACTATCCTTAATAAAATTCCTATCTTAATTTTCATTTGTTTGTTCTTGCTTACTTCTTGTAATAAGGATGCTGAAGTATTTATTGGAACTGTACACACAATAGATATAGAAAATAAAAGACTGCTAGTTATATCTGGCTTAAAAGAAGAGGATTTGAAGAAGAGTTACAAAGAACTTCTCAATTCTAGTGAATACGCTAAGATCATTTGGGTGAGTAAAGTTTCTCCCTCTAGATTCAAACAAGGTGATGAGATTGAAATAACCTATACCGCGAGCGATGATTCTTATCCGGCACAAGTAACTGCCAAGAAAATCACTAAAATTAGTAATTGATTCAATAAATAAAATCCAGCAGATCAAAGCATCGTTTTTAATAAGAAGCGGTGCTTTTTGGTGTGAGACTAAAGCTACTCACAACCACTATTAGTATTTCGAGAGAGCTGCTCCACACAAAAATTCCCGATGAGGGAATTGCCTCACCGGGAATCATTAAATATTTCTCCTATTTAAAGCACTTGGCAGAATCCGATGCGAAAGTACTCATTTTAATGAGTCAGTCTTATCATCATGCCAATAATCTACTCACCCGCACCGGCTATACCCGCAATTCCCGCAAGTCTTACATCCCTCAATATTAATCAGCGATGCACTTCCGCAGGAAGGGCAGAGATCCCGCGAAGCAGTCGCATGGCTATGCGCACCATGGCCCCCGTGCCCATCATCAGTAGCCGCAGCTGGAACACTTGATTTCAGCTCGGCGTTCAGCGCTTCATTGAAATCAAGCTCCAGTGTAGCTGCGATAGGTGCAGGCACGTGATCGTCATGGGCGTTGTTCAGCACATGGGTCTCCAGCGCCTTGGCTACAGCGTCGGCGATGGACTCGACGCGGTTCGCACCGAAGCCGATGGCGCCGGAGCCGCCGATGCCTTTGAGATGCTTAATCAGCAGCTCGACCTTCTCGCCGTGATCCCCGTAACGCAGGAACAGCGAGCAGACGCGGCCCAGAGCTTCCGCCATGGCGAAGACGTCGGAGCCGGCTTTGCCGACGTTCAGGAAGATTTCGGCCGGCGTGCGGTCGAGATCGTTGATGGTGATATACGCCATACCGAATGGCGTGTTGATCTTATAGGTAGCGCCGCGCAGAACCTGCGGGCGTTTCTTGTATTGTTTGTCCACTACATTAGGCGCAGGCTGCGGTGCAGGCGCTGCTGCTACTGTGACTGGAGCCGGAGCAGCTTCAGCTGCCGCTGGCTCAGCTTCAGCAGTCTCAACTGCCGCCGGAGCGTCTTTCTTTTCTTCCTTCTTCGTCGTTTCCAGTACCTGTACGTCACGGCTGCCGTCACGGTAGATCGTTACACCTTTGCAGCCCAGGTCGAAGGCCATTTCGTACAGCTCGGCAGTCTCTTCAACGGTGAAGTCGGACGGGCAGTTCGCCGTTTTGGAGATCGAGCTGTCCACCCAGCGCTGAATGGCAGCCTGTGCACGGATATGATCCTTAGCGGACAGATCCATCGAAGTAACGAAGTATTCAGGGAGCTCTTCACCCGGATGGGCTTCCAGCCATTCCTGGGCAATCGGCACGAACTGCTCGTCATAGCCCAGACGGCTCTGGCGGTAATATTTGAATGCGAAATAAGGCTCGATACCGGTCGAAGTGCCGACCATGGTACCAGTACTACCTGTAGGGGCCTGGGTAATTACCGTAACATTTCGCATGCCATGCTTACGGATGGATTCGCCGACTTCAGGATAGACCTCGGTGATATTACGCATGAAGCCGCTTTGCAGATATTTATCGGTATCAAAAGCCTGGAAAGAACCCTTCTCGCCAGCGATCTCAGCAGAAGCCAGATAAGCTTCGCGCGCCATGAAGCCGTAGAGCTTGTCCAGGAACTCCAGGGATTCCGGGCTGCCGTAACGGATATTCAGCTTGATCATCAGCTCAGCCAATCCCATTGTGCCGAGTCCTACGCGGCGTTCGAGCTTCTGATTGGCTTCATTTTCCGGGAAATGATACGGTGTCTTGTCGATGACATTGTCCAGGAAACGCACGGAATAGCGGGTCGTTGTCGCCAGATCTGCCCAGTCCACGTCGTGATTCTCCGCATCGTAGAACTTGGAGAGGTTGACGGCCGACAGATTGCACACGCCCCAGCCCGGCAGACCCTGCTCACCGCATGGATTGGTGCAGATGATCGGGTTGAAATACCAGCTGTTGGACATCTGGTTGTAATATTCCATGAACACTACACCCGGCTCAGCCGACTTCCAGGCCGATTCGATAATCGTATGCCACACATCGCGTGCTCTTACGGTACGGTAAGGAATGACGCGGCGGCCGTCTGCTTTCCATTTATCCAGATCGCCGTCCCAGATTGTATCGTAATCCGGATCGGTGGTATCCGGGAAGACCAGCTCCCAGTCCAGATCCTCCTTGACGGCTTTCATGAAGGCATTGCTCACGCATACCGACAGGTTGGCATTGGTTACCTGACCCATCGTCTGCTTCACGGTAATGAAGTCCACCACATCCGGATGCCAGTCATTAATCATCAGCATCAGCGCGCCGCGGCGGCTTCCGCCTTGCTCAATCAGTCCGGTCGTATAGCTGAAAAGACCGCCCCAGGACACTGAGCCGCTGGATGATCCGTTCACGCCTCTTACAATCGCGCGGCGCGGGCGCAGCGAGGATAAGTTAATACCTACACCGCCGCCGCGGGCCATAATCTCGGTCATTTCGGAGAGCGTCTGCATGATGCCCCCGCGGCTGTCTTTCGGGGAAGGAACAACATAACAGTTGAACAGCGTAAGCTCCTCGCTTGCTCCGGCACCTGCCGCAATCCGACCGCCCGGTACCAGCTTCCAGTCATCAAGAATAGAGCGGAACTTGCCTGTCCACTCTTCCTGAAGCTCGGGAGTCTGCTCTACGGAAGCCATGGCTGCCGCAAGACGGTCCCACATTTCCTCCGGGGTCTTCTCAATATTCAGTGTCAGCTTCTCCACATCCGATTGCACGAGTTCACCGCTGCGGGTCTTCACCGTAACAATCCGGCCGGTGCGCTCAACAATCTCGCCAACCTCCTTGGTTGGAAATTTCGGATCATCCTTCGTCAGGACAAGCACCACATCGCCTACCTTGGCATTATTGCTGTCCGCGTCCTTCCAGGCATAACGGTCCAAAAATATTTTCTCACTCAGCCCCTCAAGACGCTGCTTGCGTTCCACTGTACTCAATAGAAAAACCTCCCGGATGATTGATAGGTAATACTTCCGTTCCTTGGTGTGGGCTTAGACTTTTTGTAACCCACAACAAGAACTTCCAGCGGCAGGGTAGCCGCAGCCTGCATGTACAGCGGAAGTTCCTCTTGTCAATAACAAATAACCGCAAAAACCCGCGAATAATCAAATTTTCAAGCTTTTGTAACAATATATTGTATACATCAGCTTTTCAACTATACCACATATTGTATCAGAGTTCTTTTTCCAAAAAAGCGGCCCATGGCGGGAATTTCGGAAAAACGGTAAAAGATAGTGGATTTTCTCCCTCTTTCTCGCTTTTTTACAGGTTCCAGATTGATAAGCTTCCGGGCCCGGAAGACAGATTCCGCCACGGATATTCAAGATCCGCGGAAGCCGCCGCAGCACCAGCAGCAGTACCGCTGCAAGGCTCCGCAATATTACTCCACGGCAGCAGCCGGAGGATAGCAGGTTATGAAATCTCTCTTTTACGCGCATACTACTGCTACGCATTTCGATATGAAACCGCGCCGGAGGAGGCTGCAACATGACGCAATTATTCCGCAATTCCTTGCCGCAAGGGGGAAGTACGCCTGCCCCGCTGCTGCCTGTTCCTCTGTCCTTTGAGCGTAACTGGCTGCAGGACCTGGAGTCGAAGCTCGATAAAGGCGGACCCTGGGGAGACTGGAGATTATCCCGGCTGGCCATACAAGGAGAGCAATCGGGACTCGTTACGAGCTTCGATGAGCTGCAGTGTCTGAAGCATCTGTCCGGGTTATCCCCGCTCCCCCACCAGCTGGATACCGCCCATAAGGTGCTGTTTGAAATGTCAGGCCGGGCCATTCTGGCAGACGAAGTAGGGCTAGGCAAGACGATAGAAGCCGGACTGATCCTCAAGGAATATCTGGTGCGCGGGCTCGTAAGTAAAGTTCTGATCCTTGTCCCTGCGTCTCTGGTCCTGCAGTGGGTGCGCGAGCTGAACAGTAAATTCGGTATTTCAGCCGTGGCACAGAAGAAAGCTTACTCCTGGGGCAACGACATTGTTGTCGCCTCCATGGATACGGCGAAGCGTGATCCGCACAAGGAGATGCTGCTGAGCCAGGAATTCGACATGCTGATTATCGACGAGGCCCATAAGCTGAAGAATAAGAAATCAACAAACTATCTGTTCGTACAGCAGCTGCGCAAAAAGTACTGCCTGCTGCTCACCGCCACTCCCGTGCAGAATGATCTCGGCGAGCTGTTCAATCTGATCACATTACTGAAGCCGGGACAGCTCGGGAATCAGGGGGATTTTGCCACCAATTTCGTGGTCGATAAACGCCAGCCTAAGAACGAAGTCCAGCTGAGGGGCGAGCTCTCCAAGGTGATGATCCGCAACCGCCGCGGCGAGGGTCCCGTGAACTTCACGAAGCGCAAAGTGCGCAATATCCCGCTTACCCTCTCTTTAGAGGAGAAAGAATTATATGACGGCGTCACCGCCTTTGTCAAAGACCAATATCAGGAAGCGGGCGGCAATCTCAGCAGCATGCTCTCCCTGGTTACGCTCCAGCGCGAGGTATGCAGCAGCCGGGATGCGGTGTTCGTCACGCTTGTGAATCTGATCAAGAAGCTTCCGGCGGATTCACCGAAACGTGAGCGCATGATGGGGCTGCTCCAGACGATTCGTACTGTTAAGACGAATACCAAAGCGGAGAAGACGATGGAGCTGATCCGCCAAATGAATGAGAAGGTCATCGTCTTCACCGAATACCGCGCGACCCAGGAATATCTGCTGCAATATTTCCGTGAGCATGGACTGCAGTGTGTCACTTACTCCGGCGGGATGAACCGCGGCAAAAAGGACTGGATGATGGACCTCTTCCGCGGGCGCGCCCAGGTAATGATTGCTACGGAAGCAGGCGGCGAAGGGATCAATCTGCAGTTCTGCCACCATATGATCAACTTCGACCTCCCCTGGAACCCCATGCGCGTAGAGCAGCGGATCGGCCGGGTACACCGGCTTGGCCAGGAGAACGATGTAGTTATCTACAATCTCTCTACCGAAGGCACGATCGAGGAGCATATTCTTCACCTGCTGCACGAAAAAATCAATATGTTCGAGATGGTCATCGGCGGGCTGGATGTTATCCTGGAACGCTTCGAGAAGAAGGAGTCGCTTGAGAAAAGCTTATATAAAATCGTCCTCGAAGCCCGCAGCGACGAGGAGCTGCGCAGCGAGCTGGATCAGATCGGCGATTCACTCAGCGAGCTGACCCATGCCAATCTGGATGAAAGCGAGGTGGCTCCTTAATGCTGACCCCTGTGGAAGTACGTAAACAGGTCATGGATTACCTGGAAGCGACAGAGTGTACGATTCTCGAATCCTCTCCGCTGCATGTGACGGTGAAGCTCTCGCCGCGCGCGGACCGGATGCTGACGGACCGCCCTTATTATTGGGGATTCGTGGAGCGCACCGGCGTAGATCCGGAGACCCTGTCCTTCAGCTTCGTCTTCGATCCGGAGAAGTACGATGAACTGGCCGCGCAGGCAGCTGCGCCTGCGGCCCGTCCGCGCGGCGGGGCGGTCCGCCCGGCGGCAGGACCTCTGACGGGCGGCATCGGCGCGGCGGGTGCTGCGGATGCTGAGGCAGGCGCGGAGCCTGGCGCCGCACCGGCAGCTGCACCCGGAGGCGTGGTGCCGCCCGGGGTCTCCGCTGATCCGGAGGACAGCATCCTCGCCCGGTACTTCGGCATCGTCCCGCAGCTGCCGCGCATCGGGCCGGGCATGATCCGCCGCGAGGATGTGACCTACGGCAGCAAGCGCCTGCGGCAGATCTGGTCAGCGGCACGGGATGAGGGCAAATGCCTGCAGCTGTTCGAGGACCCGGGACTCCGGCAGCGGACCACGCTGTTCTCAGCCGCCTACGAGCCTTGGCTTGCCGTCTGCTATAAGGTGGAGATGACCTGTGATCTTAAGCGTGAAGAGCTGCATTTCATCGCGGTGTCACTGACCTCCGGGCTGATTGTTCCGGACTTCGAGGCCCGGCTGGCTTCGCGGGAGCTTACGCCAAGGCTGCCGGAGAATATCCACATCCAGCCTTCCGAGCTGTCCGTTACTGCCGGAGCCGACAGGCTGGAGGGATATCTGACCTCGAAGCTGGCTCTTCTGGATTACACCTGGGCCGAGGAAGCCCGCGAACGCCTGCGGCTGGAGCTGAGCATCGTGGATATCTATTATGAGGAGCTGCTGAAGGAGCAGGATGAGGAGAAACGCCTCGGCATAGAGGAGCAATACAACCGCCGCCGCAAAGAGACCACCTGGCAGTATGAGCCGCAGATTGCAGTTTCTGCCGTAACGTACGGGCTGTTTCACCTGCGCAGCACATAGAATGCGACCCGGCTCGCTAAAAGCAAACAAAAAAACAGCGGAATTCCTGCAGGCTGCCGCGACAGTAAGCAACAGCCTTTTCAAGGCTTGTCCCCTACAATTAAAAGTATGAAGCAGAACCTCCCGGGCTCCGGCTTGCCGGACCCGGTAATTCTTGCGATTAACCTTTGGAACAGGAAAGGTGAACGATAACATGAAAATCAAAGCGAAGCAGAAGGGGCCGCTAGGGCGGCGTACCCGCCTGCTCCTCTGTCTGACTCTCGGGCTGACTCTGTTCGCCGCGAGCGCCTCCCCGCCTCCGGCGCTCGCGTCTATAGGCAGCCGGGCCACTGTCACACAAGCCGTCCTGCAGGAGCTGCTGCCCGGACTTGTGATGACACAGGCGCCCGCATCTGAAACCTTGCAGGATTTCACCCGTCTCACAATTAGCCAATTGTCGGCGGATGCTCCGTTTAAGGAATGGAAGAATGCCGGAACTGAGGTCTATCCACTCGGGCCGGGCACACGCAGCTGGCTGGTCAATGTGATGAACGGGGAGCAGCGGATCGGATATCTCATTATTTCTGCTGCGGACGGGGGCAAATATCTGCTGAGTGAATACGGAGCCGGTACCTATGGTCTCCCTTATAGTATGAGTGATCTGCGCCAGTATCTGGTGCAGGAAGGACTGATTACCTCCTCTTATTCAGGTAAAATAGAACTATCGGCGCTGTACGCTCCGCTGCTGCCGGTCTGGAAGCTCACGCTTGCGGACAAGACGCTGTATCTCAATGCCTCAGTACTGCAGGTACTGCCTTGGAGCCTTAGCCAGGCAAACCGTATCCTGGACGGCCAGCTTGATGCTAATGCCCTGGTGGTGTACACCGGGTCTGGACAACAAGTCCGCACTCCTCTGCCCGCTCTGCTCAGCGGCGGGCAGGATGACCCGTATGCAGATTTAATGTGGCTTACTGCTCCTGAATTGAAGACTATCAGCGAAGGCAGTTTAAATACTTTGCTTAAAAGCCGCGGCAGCCTTGCCTTCCAGTCGACAGGACGCAACGATGCCTTGGGTGCTCCGTTCATGATTACAGGCTGCCAGAGCTGGCTTACGGCCTCTGCCGGAAGTAATGGGGGTGCTGAACCGGCAGTTATATACGCCGCTGCCGGTCCAGGGGCGAAACGGTACCTCCCGCTCACGGCCCTCCAGAAGTACGGAACCTTCCACAAGCCGCCGCTGCCGCTATCAGGAGGAACGACGCTCGGAGCGGCGCCACATTAATACTGAAGGTTTCAGCGATAATCCTATATACAGCTGTACATGCCAAACAGCCTTCCCTTCAGCCGTGTCAAGCGGCTTTAAGGGAAGGCTGTTTCGGAATTCGGGGGAGCTGCGGCGCTGCTAGGCTGGCTACTCCCGATCCTTGCGGCTCCATTTGCTGCGCCAGACCGACCAGGCGAGCGGCAGCGTGCCGAACCATTTCTCGGCCCAGGGCTGCTTCTCTGCCTTCCGCCGTGCATGTACGGCGCGCGGGTCCTCCATATATATGACTACTTTCTCCGTAATGTATTTCACCAGATCATCTCCGCTGGATGCCATTACTATCCCTCCCATGCAGGCGCTGGCGGGTCGCCGCCTGCCGCCCTGCCTTTTCTCCATGACTTTAGTGTGCTCCAAATCCCCGCTCTCTAAACCGGAACCGCTAACCTTCGTATAGGTTTGGCTGTTAAGGCACAATCTAACAGAGATTCCACCAAAGATACTGATGATGATTCCGGCAGGGAGGTTATTCACTTGAGAATTTCGGAACATTTACAAGAAGATCATACAGGAGGGGCCAGCCGTCTTGGGCAACATTTCCGGCTAGGGCGTGGGCTGCGGAGGATACTGGCTTCGATAGCGGTGCTGACTCTGCTGACAGCTGGACATGCAGGGACCATCCTGGCCGCCACACCGGGAGTAAACCACTTAACCGACAACCCGTCAGACCGCCAGCATATGCTCGGTCATGACCAGCGGATCATTCTGATTGATGCCGGACACGGAGGGATTGACGGCGGAACCTCACACGGCACCATCCTGGAGAAGGATATTACTCTGGCGATCTCACGCCGGCTGTTTCTCCTGCTGCGCAGTGACGGCTTCGATGCCATATTGAACCGGACCGGCGATTATGCGCCGAGCGATGAGAATCTCTGGCTGCGCAGTAAATCCCGGCACCTGCGTGATCTGGCCCAGCGCAAGGAACTGGCCGAAACGCTGCCGGCGAATGTCGTGGTCAGCATTCATATCAATTGGGCAAAGTCACCCTCCAAGCATGGTCCGCTTGTCTTGTACCGCCAGGAAGGGCGCAGCTTCCTGCTGGCCAGATTAATTCAGGATCAGCTGAACGGGCTGTATGGAATGAAGAACGACCCCAGACAAGGCAAACCCTTCTACCTGCTCAACAAAATAACCGCCACAACGGTTATCGTCGAGGCGGGATTTGTAAGCAGTCCGGCGGACCGCGAGAAGCTGTGTACCCCGAAAGGTCAGGAAGAGATTGCCGAGGCGGTTGCCAATGGAATTGCCGCGTACCTTATGGAAGTGTGACCTGCGAATTCCATTTCCACTCTTCCCGGACAAGCTCGGAGATTCCGATAAACTCAACGCTGTCCTTCATTCCGGCAATGCCGCTGCGGATGCCCGCTGCGGTTTCTTTGCCTTGAATGCCGACATGGCCAATCGTCACGCAGTATCTCTGGTTCAGGGCCCGCTCCTGGACCAGCTTCATCTGCTTAACCACATGGCTCGCAGAATGCACGTCGTCCAGGAAAATGTGGTTCTCCACTGGCGGGAGCCCCAGCTCCCGGGCTATTTTACCGGCAACTGAGCGATAATTGGTATGGCTGTCTACGAAGAAAAGTCCGCGCTCCTTGCAGACCGCGAGCACAATACCCATCACCCGCTCGTCACCGGTCACCTTGGAGCCCATATGGTTGTTAATGCCAATCGCATAAGGAACATTCTCAAGCGCCGCCTCCACCCTCTGGCTGACTTCTGCATCACTCATCCTGGTCAGCACCGCTCCCGGTCCAAGCCATTCCGGCTTGCCCTGGCGCGGCTCCATCGGCAGATGAACCAGGACATCGAAGCCAAGCTCATGCGCACGGCGTGCATCCTGCTCGCTCGAGGGCAGGAATGGCATCACCGCAACGGTAATCTTGACCGGCAGCTTGAACATCTCCTCCGTGCCCCGCATGTTGTTGCCGAAATCATCGACAATGATGGCCACCCGGTTGGGCAACTTCTTATTCTCCGCCTGCCGGTCAACTGAACCGCTGTTTCCGCTGCTGTCTGCATGCGTATCAGTTACCGGACGGAGCGTGGAGACTGCAGCTTCAAGGTTACGGGCAGAGTGCCCACCAGGTTGCGATGCGGCAGATACGGACTGAGGCGCTGACGGAATCAGCGTGGTCATCAGAACAACTACGGCGGCCAAGGGATAGAGAATGATGTGCTTTACGCTGTGATTGCTTTTCTCCAAAATGGAACACCTCCTTCGTGATTCAACAATTGTTCTCATTGTTTGGCTCACGGAGGATAAATATGTACGCTGAAGTTACGCAATAATTAACAAGGCTTAAACTAACTCCCCAAAACATATAAATTATCCTTTAAGAAACCTTTGCCCCGCTTCGGTCGGCTTCAAGAATCGCCTCCAGCACCTGCTGCGGTGTCACGGCAAACGGCATGTTGGCCATCGGACTGCCCTCGCTGCAGCTCGCCTCGGCGGCATAGAGCAGCCGGTCCTGTGCAACACCCGCTAACCTTAGCTCCGCCAGCGTAACAGGCAGACCTGCCCCCCGGCAGAAATCCACCGCCCCGGTGATCTCGGCTTCCGCTGCTCCTTCAAGGATCAGCTGCACCAGTGTGGTGAACGCCACTTTCTCCCCGTGAAGCACGGTCCGGCATTCCTCAAGCAGCGTCAGCCCGTTATGAATGGCATGGGCCGCTGCCAGTCCGCCGCTCTCAAAGCCGATGCCGCTGAGATATATATTGGCTTCGACAATATGTTCAACTGCGGCTGTCGCGCGTCCGTCAGCTGCATCCTGCAGCGCCTGCGCGCCGTCGGCGAGCAGCGTATCCAGACATGTACGTGCCAGTGCCAGGGCCGCGAGAGTGCCTGTCCCTCCTGCGCTGGTAACTGCTCCGGATCTGCTGCAGGCTCTTGCTTCGTAATACGTCGACAAGGCATCGCCCATTCCGGCAGCAAGCAGTCTTACCGGAGCTTTGGCGATAATCTCCACATCCGCGACCACGATATCCGGACTGCGGCGCAGCGGCAGATACCGGTCGAATTCGCCCGATTCGCTGTAGAGGACCGACAGGGCGCTGCAAGGCGCATCTGTTGACGCTACGGTCGGCACAAGCATCACCGGGAGCCCGGCGAAATGACTGACGGCTTTTGCCGTATCCAGTGTCTTGCCCCCGCCTATACCCACGATGACATCCACACCGCTGCTACCCAGCTCCGCCACAATCTGGTCCACCTGTACTAGACTGCACTCGCCCTTAAATTCACGCAGCAGCAGCGGAATCTGCTCCGACGCGAAGCCCTTGCTGATCTCTTGTCCGTATAAGGAGAGAATATAGGGATCTACAATGGCATAGGCTCCTCTCGCCCCCATCTGCAGGCAATACACCCCCAGTCTCGTAATCTCCCCGCTGCCCTGAATATATTTTGACGGTGAATAGATGATCTGTGACATGATGAATTCCTCCTGTTCTAATTCTTTTCATTCTAAGGAAGAATCTGGAATCCGGCAATGACCAAACTCCGCTGATCCCTATGTTAATTGCAGATACATAAATAGCAGTTATATAAAATGTCAGTCACAGGGCTGCAAAATTAGCAATTGGAAAAACGTATCTTAATTTCGATCTTTTGGACCATCTGAGGCAAGTAAGTGGATAAACGTCATTTAATCTCATGCATTCCCTCGACGCTGAACGATTTGCCGCATATTAAGTGCCGGTTTTCCAACTGTTGTCTGGGAAGGGCTCTTCCGGTCATGAGCAAGTGTTGAAAATCCACCTAATTCCTGCCGCCGACTTAGCAAGTCCATACTAATGCTGCTGTTCCCGGCGCTTTAGCCGCTTCATAGGAGTTATACACATTGTTCCATTGTATTATTTCCTGATAGGTGAGTTATCACTTGAAACAGCTGCATGCCTGCGTAATAATAGCAAAAAGCCCCACTCCAAAGTGATTTGGAATGAGGCTGTGCGGTAATAAGGTCAGCGTTTGCGGCGTTCAGGCATTTTGCGGGTATCGCCGGTCAGCTCACATGTCTGCGGTCCAAGATTGCCATGCTCAATCTTAGTGTCAATAAAATCCACAATCTGCTGCAGCGAAGCGATCTGTTCCAGGATCTTCTGTTTATGATTCAGGATCATCTCATGCAGCTCCGGATATTCGGACAGGTCTGAATCAAGAGACAGGTTGAGATATGGCCGCATATCGTCCAGCGACATCCCCGTCTTCTTAAGGCAACTGATCAGCTTCATCATCTCCAGATCCTGATCGCTGTAGATGCGGTGGCTGTTTCCCTTGCGCTGCGCCCGGGGCAGCAGTCCGATCTTCTCGTAATACCGGATGGTATCTTCCGGGATCCCGGTCCGCTCGGCTGTTTCTTTGATCGAATATCCTTGAATGATATTAGCATCAGCCAGACTCATAGGCCCACCTCATTTGAATTGTATGGTCTTCAGTTCATTCTATTGTATAACTTGGAGTCAGCTCCAAGTCAATCGTTAATTTCCGGCCTTGACTTGGAGTCGGCTCCAAGTTATACAATGGGCACCATTCACCATTACATTTCCAAAGGAGCCCTTATTATGACTATACAACAAGCACAACGCACTGCGCTGATCACCGGCGCGAATAATGGAATCGGACTCGCCTTGACCCGCAGAATGCTGGGCGAAGGCTGGGAGATTATCGCGCTCATCCGTTCAGCTTTTCCAGAGGACGATTCCCTTATCCGTGAGGCGCTCAGCAGCAGACAGCTGCGGACGTACAAGGCAGACCTCTCCGATTTCGCCCAGTTGAAGCGTGCCTTGCAGGATATTACAAGCCATGAAAAGCAGATTGATCTGCTGTTCAATAATGCCGGCGGCAGCTTCCCGGAGTTAAGCTTCTCCAGGCAGGGACGTGAGCTGCACTATGAGCTGCAGACGGTTGTCCCGTATATCCTCACGATGGAGCTGAAGCCGCTGATCCTGAAAGGCACACTGCGCACAGTGATTAATACCTCTTCCAACGCTTTTATGATGAAGCGCAAATTCGACCCGGCCGCCCTGGAGCATCCTGCCAAGTTTCAAAAGCTGACCGGTCCTTATGCGGACACCAAGCTTGCCCTATCCTTGTGGACCAGCGAGATTGCCCCGGCGCTTGCGGCGGAAGGCATCCTGATCCGCAGTGCCGATCCAGGCGGCAACAATACGATCCGCGGGGGCAAGAAATCCGGAATTCCTTTTTGGCTGAGACCGGTTATCCGTATGTTCTTCCCGGAACCCACTCATGGAGCTGGCTTGTTATATCAGGCCGCACTCGGCGAGCACAGCCGCAAGCCCGGTGTGTTCCTGATCAAGAATCAGGTGACCCCGCTTAATTTCACAGAGCACAGCAGCTCTATTCTGAAGAACGTCCAGACCATTTATCAGCAGGAGTTCCGCACGGCCGGCAGCAGCTCCTGATTCATTGGGAAGGCTGCACATACCAAAGAGGCTGTCCCATAATCCATAAAACGGATGCTCGGGACAGCCCTCTGTTTTTAAGCAGGATCAACGTGAGCACATAGGCGAACGCTCCGCTTTTTCACCATCAGTCCGTCCTCTCCGCTGTTTAAGCGGAAAAAGCCTCCGGAAGTTTCGTCAGGATCAGCTGCTCTTTCGGTCCCTTAATGCTCAGCTATCCGTCCAAACTCCCGCAGCAGCAGCATATTCTCTATAACAATATGTGCCTTCCACCAGTTCTCGCTGATGGCAAACTCCCGCTCATAACCGGCCCAGGTCCAGGTCAGGTTCCAGACCCCTTCGGGATTTCTGGTCTCCACGATATGATCCAGCTCCTGGTGCATCAGCCCGGCAAGCTCTGCATAACCCGGACTTTGCGGCGACTTCAGGAAAAAGGACGGTCTGCAGCTGTATCCGTTCCATTGCCCCTCATCGCGGCTGATGAGCTGAATGGTCTGCACCTTGACCGCTTCCTTCAAGGAAACGTAGGGGAACTGCTCCTGCAGCTCCGCCCAGGCGATGCATTCCAGCAGCGTGGCAACACATCTCAGCGGATGCATCTCAAGCGCGGGATCTTGCAGGAATAAATCAGTCAATTCACGGGCGATGCCCATCCCCCGTTCATACAGTGCACTGTTCCTGACAGCATACTTCAGGATGAATCCGGCCAATATGGCTGTCGGATTATAGATACTCCGTGCGGTACTGTTCGAATCCGTGTGCCACCAAGGAGCATGCGGGTAATCATTGTTAGAGGCTACCACATTCCTCCAGGTCCGGTCTTCCATGTCCGCACCGCTGTCCAGATACTTCAGAATGCCCTGCACCACCGGATGGCCGCCATTTTCAAATTCCAATTCCAGCAGTCTCTCCACAGCCGTTCCCGCCATGACAGGTGTAGAATCCGGATTCCACGCATCGGCTTCCAGGGCATGTCCGAAGCCCCCGTCTTCATTCTGATAGGCTGATAATGCTTCCAGCACAGGCGGTATTCCGCCTTTTTCAAAGTGAAACTTCCATCTCGCCAGGTCCAGCGGGCGGGCATTGCGGTACATCCATCGCCGTATAACCTCGTAATCCTCCAGCAGCAGCTTCATGAACAATCTCCTTTTGGCAAAATAGTAATGAACCGGCTCTCAGCAAGTGCTATGATTTCATACATATAATTCTAAGAGATTTCCAGTAAAATACAAGAGGACACTCATTGCCAAGGAGGATACATATGACTGAAGATTTCTACTGTGACGAAGTATTAAGCGGCAAAACAGTTGTGCAAAAAGTACTCGAAACGGACAATGTGCTAGCCTACCACCACACCCGGCCCTTTTATCCTGTCCACATTGTGGCTATCCCTAAGCGGCATATCTCCTCGCTTATAACTCTTCAAGACAGTGATAATGACCTGCTGCTTGAGCTTATCGGAGTAATTAAGCAGGTGGCCGCCCAGGTAACCGGGGAGTATGGGGCTTGCAGAGTGAGCACGAACCTTGGAGACTATCAGGATTCGAAGCATCTGCACTGGCATATCAGCCATGGCGAGCCGCTGAGATAAGTCCTACAGCTTCTCCGGATATCCCCCCATCTCCCCCCAGCGGCTGCGCAGCATACGGGCGGCGGCTTTGGGCTGGCGCTGGCGGGTGAACACGCCTTTTTTGTTGCCGTTAATTCTAGTGATGCCCTGCTTGGTGGCAAAATCGGCAAAAGCCCAGACATGCTCCCCGATCACGAAATTCAGCCGGTCAAACACATTGTGGTAACGGGTGAGCAGCTCTTCCTGATACTCCTCGGTGAACATCACCGGAGGGTCCTGATGAAATCCGGCGATGGCATCGGCGCCATATTCCGTCATGATGACCGGCTTGCCGAAATTCCGGTACCAGTTCGTCAGCTCCCATTCCACCTGATGCTCCACCAGCTCCAGGGCACCCGGGTCCTGGTACCAGGAGTAGTAACGGTTCACACAGATGACGTCAAAAAACTGCGCCACCTTGCACTTATCCGGCAGCGGCCATTGGACAATCGTAATCGGACGCTGCGGGTCCAGCCTGCGGGCGGTATCAGCCAGCTGGCGGAAATACGGCACCGCTTCGTCCTGGAAGGTGGCCGCTTCGTTGGCAAGACTCCACATGACTACGGATGGATGGTTCTTGTCGCGGGCAATCAGATCGCGGAGAACATCATGATGATGAGCCAGCGTCTCCTCATTAGCCTGATCCGGTGTGTACACCTTCTCGTTATAGTTGAAGAAAGTGAAGCCTACGGCCGGCACCTCGCCGATCACCACGATGCCTTCGCGGTCTGCCAGCTCCAGCAGCTCTTCGGCATACGGATAGTGGGAGGTGCGGAAGGAGTTGGCGTTAATCCACCTCAGCAGATTGAAGTCCTTCACATTGACCGCATGGTCCAGCCCCTTGCCCCGGATGTCACTGTCCTCATGCTTCCCGAAGCCCTTGAAATAGAACGGCTCGCCGTTGATCAGGAACCGGGTCCCTTCCACCTTAACCGTCCGTATTCCAGTCTGGAGCTGATAATGGTCAGCGAGTTGTCCGTCAGGATTAAGAAGCTCTACGTGAAGCGTATAGAGATACGCGCCCAGCGGCTTCCACAGTCTGGCGTTCTTCACCTGCAAGGTGCCTGAGCTTCCCTTCCCGGCAGCAGCTTGCTTCCCGTCCTCGTCCAGCAGCCTGACCCTCACCTCTCCTTCCGGCTGCGAGCAATCAATCGAGTACCTTACAAGCCCTGACTCCCCCTGCACATCAGTAGTTACCGTGATATCCTGAATGAACAATCCGGATGTCCGGTATAGCTTCACAGGCCGGTGTAATCCCGCATAGTTGAAGAAATCATGAAAATATTCCTGCACCCGGTAGCCCTCGGGATGCTTCTCATCCTCGAAGGTCTTGATCCGTCCCGGCGGCAGTGTCTGCCAGTTAAGCACATTGTTGACCACGATCGTTAAGCGGTTCTCCCGCCCGGGCACCGCAATCCCCGTAATATCCGCTTCAAAAGGCAGGAATCCTCCTTTGTGGGAGGCCACCTCCACTCCGTTGACCCAGACAACCGCATGATGGCAGGCACTGCCGACCCAGAGCATCATCCGGTCGCCGGACCAGGAACGGGGGACGATGAAGGTCTGCTCATACCACACGTCACCGATGTGGTCGCGCAGCGCCGCATCCTGGGTGATATCGTTGTAGCTGGCCGGAACCGGCATAGGAATGGTATCCTGAAGCGGCTGATTATGCCACTTCTCTTCCCGCCCCCGGTTACCGGGATCTGCCTTAAAGCGCCAGATGCCGGACAGATCCTTGATTTCGCGCGTCAATGTATCTTTTGGAAACAGCATGGTTTATCCACTCCGATCTTCTATATATTAACTCTGACTTTCACTTAAGCTCAGACTTAGGCCCGCGTTAGGAACAGGCGTCACTGCTCCAGCTGAACAGTAACCTGGTACTCTCTTCCTCCTTCATAAGGAAGCGTTGCATCCGCCCAGGCCTCTCCGTCAACCGTCACCTTCACCGTTCCCCTGCTGATCCGGGAAGGATTGAGCACATGAATCCGGTACGAGGCGGACCGGTATTTCCGCTCCACTGTGTACTCCGGCCAATCCGCTGGAATGCAGGGGTCGATAACCAGTCCAATAGCCGTAGCTCTGATCCCGAGCGCATATTCAAGCGTAGTCCAGAGCATCCAGCCTACCGTTCCGGTAGAGACATGATGGCTGGACTTGCCGTAGTTCGGGGAATCCGCCAGGCCGAAATAATAATTTGGCACAAAAATCGGCACCTGCCCGTTCTGCCCGGGCGGATTGTCCGGGTTCGTCGGCAGCGTCCGGCTGATCGTCTGCCAGGCTTCGCTTCCCCGGCCGGCGATGCAGTCGGCGAACGCTTTGAACATGGACGCGTGGCAATAGACGGAGCCATTCTCGGTAGTGCCCGCCAGCTTAAGGCTGATCCGGCCCCATTTGGGATTCCAGCCGCTGAACGGCGGCTCCAGCAGCCGGGGTCCAAACGGTGTATCCAGGCTGTCAATCGCAGCCAGGCATTGCTCCAGCCGCTCCCCGCCCGCAATACCGCTCATGATCGCCCAAGTCTGGGTGTTCAGGAACAGCTTGCCCTCTTCATCCTGCGCGGTTCCGAACGGTATACCGTCATCATCGAATCCGGCCACATACCAGCCTCCATCCCAGCAGGTGCGGTTAACGGCATCCGCCAGCCTCCCGGCGACAGTATTCAGATGCTCTGCATTCTCCGTATCGCCCAGCTGTTCGCAGAAGGGAAGGAGTGCCTGAATGGCATAGACCAGCGCCATGGTATTCCAGGCAGATTCCCCGCAGCCGAGCCGGCCCGGTCCGTTAATCGGGTCATTCCAGTCCCCGTCTCCCATCAGGCACAGTCCATGCGCTCCGGTCTCACCGGCCATATAATCCACTGCCAGCAGCAGGTGCCGATAGATGGTAGCGCTATCAGAAGATCCCTTGAAGCCCACCTGCCGCAGCAGCAGCTCCGGATCTCCGCACTGGTTCAGCAGTGCCGTCATGCAGATAACCAGCCAGACCGGGCCGTCCGTATGCTTCAGCAGGCACAGATTCTTGGGCGGGGAGCCGTCGGTCATAATCCACTGCTGGATGAAGCCGCTGCTCTCCTGGCCCTGAAGCACAGAGATCATATACTCTGCCGCCCCGGCAGGATCAACCAGCGCATAGCCGAGGGCATCCTGAAGCTGATTGCGGACCGGGCAATAGCTGGACATGCGGTTCGTGCGGGTCTGCATGACGATCTGTTTTTTGAGCCAGATATTCATGAATGCATTCACATCCGCATCCGGTGTCTCCACCCGGAACATGCCGGTGATTCCTTCCCAGTAGTCCTCAGCTTCCTGAAGCAGAACAGCATATCCCTTGACGGCCAGCTCCGCCTTGCTGCTGCGGATCTCTTCCAGAGAAGAGGCGCAGCCCGCTACAAAATGACGCACTGCCTGTTCACCCGGCTGAAGAGTCATGATCTGCTGGAGGGCTCCAAGCGGATTCTCCGCCTCTGCCTGCCGGCCCGAACAGTGCCCCTTCTGCACGGCTGCCGGAAGCTCGTACATATCGTCGCCCCCGAAGAATGCGCGCTGGCTGCAGTCATAGGAATCCGCCGGATAATCTGAGTACACGTACACCACGTTGGTATGGTCATCGCATCCGGCCTTCTGTTCATACGTGACATGATAAGGGAAGGAATAGGAGGACAGGATTTGCGATTCCTGATCGAACCGGCATTTGCTGCCCATCACGCCCCCGTTCTCCAGCGAGAACGCCGTGAACAGCGATAAGCTCCTCGGCTTAACGCCCGTATTCGTGAGCGTTACTGTCCAAATCTCCTGCTGGCCCGTGCGTGGTACAAAGACATGAATAGAGGATGTTATCTCCTGGGATACGGAGCGGATCTCGGTACTCCCCAGGCTATGAATACACTCATACGCCTCCGGCTCTGTCTTCAGCGGCTGATAGAACGGCGACCAGGCTTTCCCCGTTTCCTGATCCTTCAGATAAAAGTAGCGGAAGCCTCTGCTGATCGTCCGGTTATGGGGCTGAAATGCAATACTGTCCCCCTGCCCCGTCTGGGATACCTCCATATAATAAGTGTCGTTAAACAAATAGTTGAACCATCTTGCCGGTGTCCGGGGAGTGGTAATGACATAGTCTCTCCCCTGATTCCGGAAATACCCGTAAGCATCACTTCTGTTCAAATGAATTACACACCTTTCCTGTTCTCCTTAAGCTCCTGCTGCCCTGCCCTACACAACACAAGCTGCTATTCCACCAGGTTGGTCCGGTACTGGCCCGGAGTAATCCCTTCCATCTTGCGGAAATAACGGATGAAGTTCGCCGGATTATTGTATTTCAGTTTCATTGCGATCTCGGTGATCGTCAGATCGGTATCCTTTAGCCATCTTTTGGCCACGGTAAGCCGGTATTGCGCCAGATAATCGGTGAAGCTGGTCCCGGTCTCCTGACGGAACACACGGCTGATATACTGCGGATGATAATTCAGCCTGGCCGAGCATTTCTCCAGCGTCAGATCTGTGTCGAAGGCTTCAGCAATCAGCTGCTTCACCTCTTCCGAGATACTGTTGAACTGCGTCTCCTGCCGCTCTTTCAGCAGCCCGATAGCCGGCGAAACAATGACCTTTCCGAACCAGGCTTCTATATCACCGGGACTATGCATGGCAAGCAGCTCCTCGAACAGGGAATCCTCCCCTGCCCTCAGCAGGTGGTGGGAGATGCCTGCGTCCTGCAGCAGGCGGATCAGATCCATCAGCAGCCGGACCAGCGACATCTGATATTCCTGATGGTCGGATTCCTCGCTTGCGAGCGCATTCATCACCTGGGACAGGCGTTCTTCTGCCCGGCCGCTGTCATGTGATTTAATCGCTTCGCACAGCTCATCGGCAATTTTCTTAGGATAGACAATTTCCTTACGGCTTGCCGGCTGCACATCTTCAATGAACAGAATGACCTCTTCTCCGAGACGGGCCCGGTACTTCAGCGCATTCTCCCCTTCTTCATACCCCCGGCCCACTTCAGGCCAGGCTGTACAGGAGCGGCTAATGCCGATGCTGGTCTGCAGCTCCAGATAACGCTTAACAGATGCCTGTACTTCAGCAGCCCTGGCATACACGGATTCCTTGAAGGCTTCTTCGGACTGCGTACTTGTGCCGGTCAGGATCACCACGGACTCCCGGATGACAATCGGCGGAAGACGGTCTCCTTCCGGGACCACCTCCAGCGCGATATTGCTGATGGCAAACAGCAGCAGATCCCGGTCCTGCTCTGTAAACCGGCTGCTGTCAAGCCGGTCAACCTGTACAAGCAGCACCCGCATAACTGTCCACTGGCTGGTGTGCCCGTAACCATAGTCCATGAGCCGCTCCTGGATACCCTGGGATCGCGCTTCACCCAGCATCATTTTGCGGACCAGAAACTCCGCCAGCTGCTGCTGCTGTCCTTCAAGCTCAAACTGCAGCTTGGTCTGATCCGAGAGAATGCCCTGTATCCGGTCGGAGATGGCGATGAACTCATCCTTTCGGGGTCTCTGCTCCTTATCAGGCAGCAAGGACGAGTAGATATGCCGCACGGGACTATACATCCGGCGCGAGCCGATCAAAGCTGTAAACACTGTGGCAGCAAGCACACAGAGACTGATCAGGATCGAGGTCCTGCCAATGGCAGTAGCCTGACGGGTAACCGCCTGGGTAGGAACGACCGATACGTACGTCCAGCCGTTATAAGCTGACTTCCGGTAAGAGATGGAGGCCTTGCTCTCATCGGCTATGCCGTTGAATACTCCGGCGGTATCTTCCTTGTCCCGGATTGCAGCGATGTAAGCTTCAGCTGACAGATCCTTATCCAGCAGCGAAGGGTTGGAATGGCTAATCGCCCGGCCATCCTCATCCAGTATGAATACGCTGCCCATGCCCGGCTCATTGGCGATCAGATCGTTCAGCTGCTGGGAGGACAGCACCACCGCGATCATACCCCGGGGTCTGCTCGAATTAATCGGCCATTTCTTGATATTAATGACGGCGTGGTTCAGTTCAACCATGCCGTCGGCCCCCTGGATGCTGGCTGAATTGCCGCTGATCCACACCGATCCGTTAGGCATTCCGGCGAACGGACGCAGCTTCTCCTTCAGACCCGGCTGGCTGTAAGCATCCATACCGGAATTGGTAATCAGCCAGTCCTGTTCCAGACTGAACAAATAGACATCCTTAATCCCCAGCTCGAACGTCTGGATCGAGGAGAGATTTTTATACAGCTCATGGATCATTTCCATATCTTTAATGCCGAGGTTAGTCGCAATTGCATTGGTCACTGTCGGCAGCCCCAGAAGCTGCGTGGTGGAGAAATCAATCATCTTAAGCGTCTGCTCCACCCGCAGCTGGCTCTGCCGGAGTACCTGGGAGTTGCGTTCTTCAACCTGCTGAAGCACCGACTGCGAGGAGTAGTGATAGGAATACCACCCTAAGATCAGCACCGGAAAAGCACCGATCACCAAGGTAAGAATGATTAGTTTCAATAAATAGCTGGATATCCGTATTCGCATGACTCACTACCCCCGCAATCGTATGTTGCTTTTATTCTAGCATATGGGGATTCTCAGGCACGCTTATTGCGCATTCGCTTGGTTGTAGGCCGCAGTATATTCTTCAATCACCTTCGCGCCGCCGTCCTGCTCCCATTTCGCGACAGCCTGATTCCACCCGTTCTCGTCCATATCCCCCATGATAAAGCGGACCCGGGCATCATCAATTATTTTGCTAAGCTCCGAGCCCCGTTCGCTGTAGGTATCGGAAATGAACGGCTGAACCGGGTTGACCACAGCGATTTCCGCATTCTTTTTCCACATCTCATCACGTAAATGCACCAGCGGATTACCATAGGTCACCACTTTATCCCTTAGGACAGCCAGCTGGGAGGAATCGCCCATGCCGTATTCAGCCAGCAGCTTGGAGTCGGTGGTCTTGACATAATTCCCGTTATCCAGGGTGAACTGGCGTCCTTCCAGCCCGTTGACCAGCATATTCTGCATATCCTCATCCGACACTTTGTCAAAAAAGTTCAGAACGGCCTTGAGATCTTCCTCTGTCTTCACCGAAGTCTTGGGAATCATGAAGATGCCGTATGAGCCTGAACCGCCGGGACTGCGGAGTCCTTCCGGACCTTCCAGCGCGTTGACCATCGTAATCGTACCGGCTGGCGTAACCTTCTTCACACTCTCTTCAATGCCGTTGGCATCATTCAGATTCGCAATCCACGAGCCTGCTTTGCCTGCGTTAATCATCTGCTTGCCGTCTTTCACCACAGCGAAATCCAGGTTGATGAGCTTCTCATCATACAGCCTTTTGTAGAATTTCATCGTTTCCAAAAAGGCAGGGGACAGATGAGCCGGACTCGCCTTCCCGTCCTTGATCTCCCAGTCCGCCGGACCGCCCATCCAGGTCAGCATAGCCCGCCAGCCCGCTGCCACCTGCTGCTCGGCCAGACCGATCGTATCGGCTTTGCCGTTCTGATCCGGATCCTCCTTCACGAATGCCTGCAGCACTTTATAGAAATCATCCACCGTCTTTGGCTCCTGCAGCCCGAGATTCTCCAGCCAGTCCTTGCGCAGCATCAGGCCGTCACGTGCCAGATCCCGTTCGCGGTAGATCCCGTACACTTTTCCGTCAATGGAAATAGCATTCAAGGCTACTTCGTTCATCCGGCTTAAGTTGGGATAATCCTTCAGGTAAGGACCCAGCTCCCAGAACATGCCGGAGCGTACCGAATTGACAATGTAGGGCAGCTTCTGGTCGAGCACAAGCACGGTGCTGGGCAGCTCGCCCGATGCGATGGTGGCGCTGAGTTTATCCGAATAGGTGGTCGAAGGGACCCAGGTGATTTTGAGATCAGTATTCGTCCGTTCCTCCAGCTGTTTGTAGATTTCACCTTCCGGGTCCATCGGCTCCGGATTGTAGCTGGTCAGCATCATGGACATTTTGTAAGGCCCGGCAGGTGATGCGGTTCCGTCTGCGCCTTGAACGGCATTCTCTTCTTTATTGCTGTTACTGCCGCAGCCGGCTAATGCACCCAGCACCAGAGCTGCCGAGAATGTCGTCAGCGCCAGACTTTTAAAGCCTTTTGCCCCTTTGGTTGTTTTCATGATTGATGTTCCTTCCTTAATATGAGGTGGGTGGTGTAATGCGTCGAACTTGAGAAATGGAATACTCGGCTTGGTCGCGGCTGCGGGGAATGTTTGGACTTCCGGCCGCTGTTAGGTATGGATTTCCTGATTTTTTACCGCTGGCTGCGGTTGAAATCCAAAGCTAAAGGCGGACGCTACCGCTCCTACAGTTCCAAACTTCCCCTCCGCACTACTGCCTTTTATTATTTTCTCAAGTTCTCCTTATTTGGGTGTTCAAGTGCAGGGCCGTGACTACGGGGAATGTTTGGCCCTCCGGCCGCTGCCCGTCTGCAGATTCCTTGAATTGCACCGCTCTTCGCGGTGGGAATCCGCAGACTGATGAGGCTTCCGTAGCAATCCGGTAACGCTCTGGAAATCTTGCACATAATACAACATTTCCCTCACCAAATCGGTCAAAATCCACAATTGTTGTACAAAATACAGGATTTCACCTTTTCCAAGCGGCTTAGCCGGAATATTATTGTATTTCGTACAACAATCGTCCCAAACACCTGGCTATCTGTGAATCAAAGTTGTATAACGTACAACATTTCTCTCTACGCTGCCTCCTAAGAGGACTCAAATCAGCCGGTACGCATCAAGCGTACTAAATTTCCGAAGTGTACTGAATTTCTGTGCTGCCAGTATCACAGCGACTGACCGGTAACGTGTATTGTTATTGTCCAGTTCACCGGCGGCTTCAAACTCCCCCTCCGCACTCCTGCCCTTCATGAACCTTCAGACCTCAGCCCTTCACCGATCCCAGCAAAGCGCCTTTGGCGAAATGCTTCTGCAGGAACGGGTATACGATCAGAATCGGAATCGTGGAGACTACGATGACCGCCATTTTGACAGCCTGGTCCGGTGGGATAAAGTTACTCTCCAGCGAAGACGTATCTCCCAGACTTCCGCCCTGGGACAGCATGACAATCTGCCGCAGCAGCACCTGAATCGGCCACTTGGTTGAATCGTTAATATAGAGAATGGAGCTGAAGTAAGTATTCCAGTGGCCTACGGCATAGAACAGCGAGAACGTAGCCAGCACCGGCAGGGACAAAGGTATGACAATCCGCACCAGAATGCCGGGATCGCTGGCACCGTCGATTTTGGCCGATTCCTCCAGATCCGGCGGAAGCTGCTGGAAGAAGCTGCGGACAATAATCAGGTTAAAGGCACTGATGGCACCCGGCAGCAGCAGCGACCAGTACGTATCCAGCATCCCCAGCTCTTTGACCACCAGGAAGGTGGGGATCATCCCGCCGCTGAACAGCATCGTGAAGATGACCATGAGCTGGATCGGAGAGCGAAAATCCATATCCCTGCGGGATAACGGATAGGCCATCAGGCAGGTCAGTGTAATGTTGATCAGCGTACCTGCGACTGTGATGAAGATGGTTACTCCCAGGCTTCGCATCAGCGTATTGGTGGAGAAGATATAGTTGTACGCCTCCAGTGAAAACTCTGTAGGGAAGAGAATAAACCCCTTTTCAAGCAGCTCCCGCTGCGTTGCGAATGAACCGGCAACCACATAAATGAACGGAACAATAGTAATGAGCGCAATGACTGCCAGCACGATTATATTGAACAGATCAAACAGGCGGCTCGGCCATGATGTTTCTTTTACCACAATTCTACCTCCTTTCGCTGTTTTTCCTAGAGAATTCCTTCCTCACCGAACCGTTTGGCCAGGAAGTTGGAGCCGAAGACCAGCACCAGCCCGACAACTGACTTGAACAGTCCGACCGCAGTACTGTAGCTGTACTCTCCCTGCGAGATCCCCGTGGTATACACATAGGTATCGAAGACTTCGCCAACCTCCCGGTTGAGAGGATTCAGCATCAGGAAAATCTGTTCAAACCCCGTATCGAGGAAATTGCCCAGCCGCAGGATCAGCAGAATCACAATGGTCGAGCGGATCGCCGGAAGTGTAATATGCCATAGCTGGCGCATCCGCCCGGCTCCGTCTATTTTGGCAGCCTCGTAGAGCTGCGTGTCTACACCCGCCAGCGCGGCCAGGAAGATGATCGTTCCCCAGCCCGTTTCCTTCCACATAACTTCACCGGTGATGAAGGTCCGGAACCAGCCGGGACTAAGCAGGAACTGGATTTTCTCGCCGCCCACAGAGGCAATCGCTTCATTGACCAGCCCTCCCTCGGTTGTGAAGAACAGGTAGGCAATGGAGACGATAACCACCCAGGACATGAAGTGGGGGATATAGACCAGGGTCTGAATTGTCTTCTTGTACGTCTGCGATCTTAATTCATTCAGCATCAGTGCCAGCACAATCGGCAGCGGAAAAAAGAACAGAATATTGTAGGCCGCCAGCACGAACGTATTCTTCAGCAGCTTCCAGAACAGCGGGTCCCCGAAAAAGCGGTCAAAATGCTTCATCCCCACCCATTCGCTGTCGACAAACCCCAGGAAGGGCTGATAGTTCTTGAAGGCCAGCAGGATCCCATACATCGGTACATATTTAAAAGTGATAAAATACAGCAGTCCCGGCAGCAGCATGATATACAGCCAGCGGTTGCGGGCCAGACGCTTCAGCTTCTGCCTGCGGAATACAGCAGACATTGACGGCTTCGAAGCCGCTAATGGATTTCCCATGTTCCTTCCCCATTTCCGGCACCCTTGGATCAGTTATTTATGTTTATATAAGTGCACTTAAGATTTGAACTTGAAGCTTCATCGTCACTGCGGTGAACATTTGGACTTCCGGCCGCTGTTGTCTCCAGATTTCTTAATTTTGAACCGCTGTTAGCGGTAGAAATCCGGTGACAAAGGCGGTCGCTACCGCTCCTACAGTTCCAAATTTCCCCTCCGCTTCTTTTGCTTTTTGTTTATTTCATTAGTGCTTATCTAGAACCTGATCCTTCAGTGCATTGAATTGCCCGGTTGCCCGGTTATAAATTTGATACCAGCCATTGTCATCCCATACGGAGAAAGCAAACTGTCCAGCAATAGCCTTGTTCGCGATTTGACGGTACGAATCCAGAAGTGTGTCCGTAATGACTCCCCGGTGCTCGTACCCGAATTCGCCCAGATACACCGGAATGTCATGCACATCGGCGAATTCCCGCTTCACATCGTCCACACGCTTCAGATGATCCGCCAGATTCTGAAAATACGAGTGATAAGTCCCCATAATATAGCGGTCCGTCCCCCCGCCCGGCAGGTCCTGCGGATTGCGGTACGTATCGTACAGCCCCCAGCCGCTGTTGTAGTTGTACCCGCCGAAGATCACAATCCGCTTGGTATGCGGCTGCATGCCGCCGAAGGTATAACCGCGGATCGCCGCATACGCCCGCTTGTTGAGCTCAATGACGCTCGCTTTGGCAGCTGCCCCCGTATTCAGGCTCAGATGCGGTTCATTGAACAATTCGAACACCAGCGTGTCCGGTTCATCCTTGAACAGCTCTGCGATTCCTGTCCAGATGGTCTCCAGCCGCTGCATGTTCGTTTCGAAGGCAGGCTCGCCCTGCACCGCGTTCATTGCCCATTCCTCGTGATGTGCATTCACAATCAGAATGACAGGCGGCTTGCCTGCGCAAGCCCGCTGAACGTTCACATCCTTCAGGACATAGTCCACCAGACGCTTCACTGTCGCCACATTCGGAGCGCTGAAGGAGAAATGCCCCGCTTCATCCGCAGTCGAAGCATATTTATCACCCCGTCCGCCCCAGTTGACCGGAATCCGGATGTTGGTGTACCCCGCCGCAATAAAAGCGTCCACGGCCGCCTTCACATCATCGTAACTCTGGCTGTTCCAGTTCCCTTCAAACGTGTTGCCCAGATTGGTTCCCCTGCCCATAAGACCGGCCATTTCCTCCGCCGTCAACGGAGTGGAAACGGCAGCTCCAGACGATGTCTCCGCCTTCGCACTGGCTCCGCCGGTCAGCAGTGCAATCAACAGAATGGCACAGACCGGCCAGATCATTGCAGATTTGATGCTAGTTGGGAATCTCATTAATCATGCCTCCTCAGGATGGTAATGGTTCAATAGAACGGTATACATCTAATGGAAAGCGTATTCATTTTGCAGCTGGCTAGAGAAAATCCTCTCCGGTCCAGCAGGTTCAGGCAGCAGCTGCTTGCTCTGCCACCAATATAGAGGAGCCTGTGAATTGCCGTCTATAGTCATCTTAGTACCACTGTGTGAAGCCTTGCTGCTGCTGGGTTTGCGGCGCCCGGTTATTCATTACAGACTCTGCTGTTGTCATTATCTAACCTGAGCTTTGGCTTCCCTGGAGTCGGTCCGTTTACAGATATCTCTTCCCAAATGCCCATATGTCTTCTGCCGGACAGCAAAAAGGACCGGCCCGGCCATTCCCTGGCTCCGGGTCAGTCCTTATCCATTCGATTACTTCAGATTGATCTCTTTAATCTTATCCAGCGGAATTTTCGGCTCGCGTGCCTCTGTCAGCAGACCGTTGATTTCCTGCTGCACATCGGTGAGCTGGGTATAGCAGTACCCGCAGATATAATCCACACTCTTGATCGCCTGAGTCAGGCTTGCGAAGCGTTTCAGGAATTCTTCCTCCGATGCCACCTGATGCCCGTATCCCCAGCCCTTATCGGACTGGAAGGCGATCCCGCCGAATTCCGATATAATGATGGGCTGGCCTCTGTACGCATATCCCTCCGCGAATGCATATTTCCATTGATTGCAGGTGGTCTCTTTATTCACGATGGCTTCTTTATTGTCACCGTATCTGCTTAAGAAGCCTTCACCCATTTCAACGTAGTCATGCAGGGTCAGAATATCCGACACGGTATGCTCCCAGCCGTCATTCGTAATCACCGGGCGGTAGGGGTCAATCGCTTTGGTTAAGTGATAAATACCTTCTGTGAATTTCTGCTGCCTCTGGTCGTGCAGAATGTTCGGGACGCCCCACGACTCATTGAACGGCACCCAGGTAATAATGCTTGGATGATTATACTGCTGCTGGACGATCTCCAGCCATTCATTCGTAAATCTCTCAACGGCGCGGTCATGAAATTCGAATGTTGCCGCCATTTCCGACCATACCAGCAGGCCCTTTACATCGCACCAGTACAGGAAACGGGCATCTTCAATTTTCATATGCTTGCGTACGCTGTTGTAGCCCAGCGCCAGAATATAATCAATATCTGCAACTATCGCTTCCTCGCTCGGCGGTGTCAGGTGGCTCTCTGTCCAGTAGCCTTGATCCAGAATAAGCCTTTGATAGATTGGCGCATTATTAAGCAGCACCTTGCCGTTCCGGATCGATACCTTCCGCATCCCGAAATAGGAATGCACGCGGTCCGCGACTTTGCCGTCCACATAGAGTATAAACTCGACATCATACAGATTGGGCTGTGCCGGTGACCAATAGCTCCGCTTCCAGGGACCGCTTGCCTCATGCAGCAAATCGATTTCCACCGTCTGGCGGGGCCGGTCTATAATCTGGCTTGTGGTCTTAACCGGGACTCCCTTTAAAGTAACTGCAGCCTCCAGAAGGATCTTTCCTGCCGCCGTCTCCAGTCCGTGTACCTGAACATCGAACGAGACGCTGGAGCGGTCGATATCCGGAGTGATTTTTACAGAATCCAGCCTCTGCTCTTCCACATATTCCAGCCAGACGGTCTGCCAGATTCCGGTGCTCTGCACATAAAAGCATTCAAAATTGTCCTTCGTCCAGCGCTGCTTCCCGCGGGGCTGGGTACAGTCATTACTGTCTTCTGCCTTTAACGTAATGTTATTATCCTTCCCGGATACAAGATAGGGGGTAATGTCGAAGGAAAAAGCAGCATATCCTCCCTGATGACTGCCTGCCAGGATGCCGTTCACCCATACTTTGGCGTGATAATCCACCGCCTGAAAGTGGAGGATCACCCGTCTCCCGGCAGCAGCCTCCGGAATGGACACGGATTTGTTGTACCACACCCGGGGATGAAATTCCTGAAGACCGACTCCGCTTGCCTGCGTCTCGTAAGTATAGGGAACGGTAATGGTATGGGTTGCGTTCAGCTGTTCCTGCCATCTCCCGCTTTCTCCGGTATTCTGGTCATCAAACCGGAAGCCCCATTCACCGTTAAGAGACTGCCACTCCCTGCGGACGAACTGCGGTCTGGGATAATCCTTGATATACGCCTTGGTTGTCATGGTGCTCCCCCGTCCCGTGTGTCAGACCCGGTTCTGAATTCCAGTGCATAGACCGATGCCGGACGCAGCAGACAGTCCTCCGCCCATCTTTCAGCGGAAACCTCGTTAACCTTGCAGGAGATACGGCTTGGCGCAAAGACAGAATTGATCTCCCGTTCAGATTCTCCCGTTATTTCATATACAACTACAGTACCGTCAGCCTCGAATCCGTGCAGTGTGAAGGAAGCCTTCACTTCCTGCAGACTCCGGTTAACGGCAAACACGGTGACTGTATCGCCGGACCCGTTCGTGAACGCTGCGATATCCAGCTCCGGCAGGGCGTCCAGATTGATCGGCGCCGGTTTGCCGGAGCTTACGGAGAAAGTGCCGCACTCCGTATCCACGGGCAGCAGGCGGGAAATATCACGGCCCGCATAGAGCTTCATGACTTCATAGGTTGGCGTGCCATAGACGGTTAACGGGTGCCCGCTCCAGCCCGGCAGCTTGCCGCAGTATTGATCGGCATAATAATCCCCCACCCGGATACAGCCGCCGAGCCATCCGTTCACCAGATCGGAGAAGCTGCCGATATGTACCATCTCACTGGCACGGAGCATCTCGTTCAAATTGGCAGCATTGGCTACCGCAGCGCCCAGCGTGTGTTCGTCCGGCAGCCCTTTGCGTACCGTGTTGGGATAATACATCGTATTGTATTCGGTAATTGCCAGCTTCACATGACCATGCTTCGGATTGGACCGGATCTGTCCCGCCGTCTGTTCTATATTGTAGCGGGTCCATTCCGGGAATGAAGCTATGGCTTTATAGCGTTCTTCTTCCGGAGTATCATGGTCCATTGCAAAACGGTAGTAGCCATGATAGAGATGCAGGGTCAAATAATCGATCTGCTCACCTGCGATATCCAGTACGGTCCGGTTCCATTCCTGATCCGTATGTCCGCAGGCCAGAATAACAAGGGAGGGATCTGCCTGTTCCATGGCTTGAATGAAGGACACGGTCCGCTTGGCGAACTGCTCCGCCGTGGTTGTTCCGACCTGCCAGGGTCCCCACACCTCGTTGCCAATCTCCCAATACTTCACATTATAGGGCTCCGCATACCCGTTCGCGGCCCGCTTCGCTCCCATGGGAGTTTCGATCCCGCCATTGCAGTATTCCACCCACCTCGCTGCCTCCTCCGGCGAGCCGGAGCCGTCATTCACACAGATGAGCGGTTCCACACCGAGCTCCCGGCAGAACCGGATGAATTCATCCGTACCGAAATATTTGCTGGTCCATCCTCCCCATGCCTCATTGAACATGACCGGACGCTCCAGCACCGGACCGACGCCGTGCTCGAAATGATAGGCGCTGATATAGTTGCCCGCCAGCCGCATCATCCCGGCGTTCAGGTCTTTCGTCATTTCGACCACCTTACGTTTTACGGTGCCGATGTGGTCTTCCGGGAGCAGAGAGACATGATCAATCCATAACATGCCGGTAGATACATGATCCCTCCATCTGGGGTGTTCGGCCGGCACATACACACGAAACTCTGCATCTGCGCTGTCCCGGCTGACAGACAGCCTGGCTTCATACTGCTGCCAATTATGGCCCGCCAGTCCGACACGCTCAAGCCCCAGCCGTGCCTGGGTAATCCTGTCTATCGCTTCTATAATAATGTAGTCCAGTTCAACGGAAGCTCTAAGCACCAGCTTGACCGTATACCGCCCTTCTTGGAGAGCGGTCCTCTGGGCGATGCCGGCATAGGCCTCATCATCACTCAGCAGCCGGATGCGCTGGGCGCGGCCCGAATGCTTAGGGGCAGACGCTTCAAGTGCATATCCGGTATTCCGTCCATTCGTATAGGCATACCAGCTTCCCGGCACCCCTGCCGTACTCCCCGGCTCACTTTCGAAATCCATATCCTTCAGCGGATACGCCAGCATGGCTTCCATATGATCGCGGATATCCTCCACGAAATGTCCGAACAGGTACGGGTTGACCGTATGCCCGCTTGGCTGGCTGCAGTCGATCGTTATCGTTGCTTGGTTAGACAATTTCAATCCTCCGTTTCCGATTAACCTTTTATTGAACCAATCATTACCCCTTTAACGAAGTGCTTCTGAACAAAAGGATACATCAGCAGCACCGGCAGGCTGGATACGATAATGACCGCGTATTTAATGCTCTCGGAGAGCAGGATTTTATCCTCCAGCCCGACATTCCCCCCGTCTACAGAGGCAGCCTGGCTGATCATCAGTATTTCGCGCAGCACCAGCTGCAGCGGGTACCGGTCCTCGCTGCGGATATAAATCAGCGCATTGAAGAATGAATTCCAGTGTCCCACGGCATAGAACAGAACCATTACGGCAATAATCGGCTTCGACAACGGCAGAATGATAGTGATCAGCAGCCTCCAGTTGGAGCAGCCGTCGATGTGCGCCGCCTCCTGCAGCTCCCACGGGATACTGGATTCAAAGTAAGTTCTCATAACAATGAGATTGTACGTAGAAATGGCCCCGGGAATAATGAGCGCCCACATTGTATCGACCATCCCGAGATTTTTGACCAGCAGATAACTGGGAATCAATCCTCCGCTGAAGAACATGGTCAGGGTCACAATCAGCATCAGCAGCTTGCGTCCGGGAAGATCCGGTCTGGACAGCGGGTATGCGGCAAGCAGAGTCATCATAATATTGACACTTGTACCAACAACTGTGTAGATCAGCGTATTGCGGTATCCGGTCCAAATTTTATCGTTGTGCAAAATATTGCTGTAGGCTTCCAGTGTCACGCCTTTGGGCAGCAGCCATACTTCCCCGTTCAGTACCCTGGCGGGATCACTGAACGAAGCGCTGACCACAAATAGTAATGGATAGAGCACTAAAATAATGATTATTGCTGCGAGCAGGTATACGATAACGTCGAACCGCTTCTCATCGGGTGGGGCTTTTATAATTACATCCTTAGGCATTGCCCGTCTCCTCCTCCATTACCACAGGCTCGTATCCGACGTTTTGCGCGCAAACCGGTTCACCAGCAGGAGCAGCGTCAGGTTAATCAGGGAGTTGAAAAGCCCTATTGCCGCAGTATAGCTGTATTCGCCCTTTAGAATTCCGGTAGTGTATACAAAAGTGGAAATTACATCGCTTGCTTCAAGATTCAAATTATTCTGCATCAGCAATATCTTCTCGAATCCGATGTTCATGAACTGCCCAATATCCAGAATCAGTAAAATAACGATAACCGGGATGATTCCGGGCAGAGAGACATGCCAGATACGCCGGATACGGGACGCGCCGTCCATCTTGGCTGCTTCGTACAGCTGCGGATTAATTCCGCTAAGCGCAGCGATGTATATAATGGATTGCCAGCCCATGTTCTGCCAAATATTTGAGCTGATGAAGATTGTTTTGAACCATGCGGCCGATTCCATGAAGCGGGTCGGCGTACCGCCAAGCGCCTGAATCAGCATGTTGACCGGGCCGCTCGGTGACAGGAGCACTGTCAGAATGCCCACGATAACAACAACTGAGATAAAGTGCGGGATATAAGTGACGTTCTGCAGTAATTTACTGTATCTCTTGCTGCCGATTTCGTTGATCAGCAGTGCCAGCATAATCGGAACCGGAAAAGCAATCAGCAGGGAGAACAGGTTGATGGACAGCGTATTCCAGAGAAGTCTCCAGAAATAATAGGAGTCAAAAAACCGCTGGAAATGCTCGAATCCCACCCAGCTGCTGCCGAGAATTCCTTTGCCCGGATTGAAATTTTTGAAGGCAATCTGCAGCCCGTACAGCGGTCCGTAATGGAACACTAAATACCAGGTGACCGGAATCAGCAGCATAAGATACAAGTCGTATCTTCTGGCAATTTGCCTGACCAGGCGGCGCCCCGGTTCCCGGCGGAACCGGGGCACTGCAGCCTTATTATGAATCTCCGCCTTATTCATGAACATCCGCTCCTATCCAATAGGATCAGCCTATTTCTCCATCTTGTCGTAGGCTTCCTGATAAATTTGCTGAAGCTCTTCGACATTCATCTTTTGCAGGGTTGCCTGGAATTCATCCCACTTGTCGAAGCTGAGCGCACCCGCGATGAATTTCGTGCTTTGTTCTTCATAATATTTGTCGATGTCATTGCGCAGCATGTTCACCTTCTGGGCCGTTGCTTCGTCAAACATTGGAGCGGCATAGCGGATTGCCGGCATGTACGGATCCAGCGCCTTTTGCGCTTCCTGCACTTGAGGCGGATTGATATAAGAAGCTACATGCTCACTGATCAGATGCGGCGCCCCTCCGCCGGCGTACGGAGTGATTTTCGGCTGGGTCTCGGAAGTAGAATACTCTTCCTTGTAATAGGGAATCCCGTCCTTCAGCTCATAATGTTCGCCTTCCCGCCCGAACCGCAGCAGCGTCGAGCCTTCGTCGCTATAGAAATAGTCGACCCAGCGCATGGAGATTTCCGGATATTTATTGACTGAAGTAATGGCATACGCCCCAAAGTCACGCGGGATCGGAGCCGTCTGGCTCTGCATCCGGTCTCCGTGCGGACCCGCCGGCGGCGCAATGCCGATATATTGATCCGAGATCGGCAGGAAATTGTTATTCGTCTGGTCGAAGAACATGCCCGTTTTGCCTGAGCCCTGCTTGGCCAGGAACTGGGCCTCCGTATGGGAGAATACTTCCTGGTCCAGCAGCTTATCTGCATACAGCTTGCTCAAGTACATGAGCATTTCCTTGTTCTGTTCGCTGCCCATCCAGATTTCGACTTTATCGTCTTTGATGTTGATGTTGTAGCCGAACTGCTGGTCCAGTCCAAACGAACCGCTCATCATCGTCACGATACTGAGGCCGACGCGCGCGGTCAGCGGCAGCTCATCCTTTTGGCCGTTGCCGTTCGGGTCCTGATCGCGGAAGGCGACCAGCACATCGTACAGCTCATCCGTCGTCTCCGGCACCTTCAGGTTCAGCTTCTCCAGCCAGGCCTGGTTGATCCATTTCTTGTCCGTCCGTGCCGCGCCCAGGGTAACAATGCCCGGAATCGCATATATATGGCCTTCCGGCGTCGTGATACCTGCACGGATCTCCGGATACTCATCCATCAGCTTGTTGAAATTCGGGGCATAGTCGCGGATCAGATCCTCCAGCGGAATGAGCTGGCCGCCCGAGCCGTAACGGATGGCCTCCAGTTGGGTGATTCCGGAGCGGTACATCACATCTGGAAGCTCATTGGAGGCGAATAGGAGATTCTTTTTCTCCTGAAAGCCATCGGTTGGTGCTTCAGTGAACTCCACCTGCACATTGCTCAGCTTCTCGTAATCCTGAAAGACCGGCATATCCTTGAAGGGTCCGTTGACGGGAGCGATCCGGGTGAACATACTCAGCTTCACCGGTTCCTGCACGATCGGAAACCCGTCCTTGCTCACCGATTGGTCTGCGGTCGCCTTAGGTGCAGCCTCATTGCCGTTGCCTGCTCCTGAATTGCACCCCGCCATTGCCAGTGCGGCAATGACCATCAGGCTTAGCGCCGTTTTAGTCCGTTGTTTACGCATGTCTGTATAACCTCCTTTTAGATCTCGCTCAACCCATCGTTGTAAGCGCTTCCCTTGATGTGACTTTATTATAGCCGGGCACGCAAAGAGGGGAATTCCACATATATGACTTTTTACTACACTTATCTTACCGTTTCATTTCGCAGCAGGCGGACGGCTCACAAAGGCATGCGGCGTCGTGCCGGTCAGCTCCTTGAATACTTTGAAAAAATAATTGTACGTAGTGAACCCGACCTGAATACTAATTTGTTTAACCGTGTATTTTCCGCTTTCGAGCAGTCTGCAGCTTGCATCAATACGGACACGGTTCAAATATTCGGAGAAGGTCGTCCGCGTCTCTTCTTTGAAAATCCGGCTTAAATAAGACGGGTTGAGCCCGATCAGGTCAGCGGTCAGCTCCAGCGTAATGTAACTCTGGTAACGTTCCAGAATAAGCTGAACCGCCTGGGACACATGTCTCGAATAGGAGCCTTGCGCCTGTCTCCGGCGGAGCCGGCCCAGCAGACCTTCATAATAAATTATCAGCCACCGTTCCAGCCCGGCTACGCTATTGATATTGCCAAGTTCTTCCCGGGAAGGCAGTCCGCCATCTGCAGCTTCATCTCTTGTTAATGTCTTTTCCCCTATGGCCAGCAGCTCGCTGACAATCATCTGCACACTTGGCGAATGAAGCGGATGCTTCTGGACAGAGGCGAACGCACTGGTAATTGACCGCTCTACCTCTTCCATATCCAGCCGTTCAATGGCTAGAAGCAGCTGCTTCTGATTCCCGATCGTCATCAGGAGGCGGGGATCGTTAAGACTGCTATCCGGCTCCAGCCGTGTAGCAGCGTTATCGAGGACACGTTCAGCCAAACGGTAACTGTCTTCGAGCTTGGACAGGCTGCTGCACATATGGCCTATAGCATAAGTGCATTTCAAATTCAGGAATAGCTCAAGCGAATGGCTGACATTGCTCATCAGCCGGCCAGCTTCGCTGGCGGCAGCCTGCTCGCTCCGTTCTCTGAATGCGAACAGGATGGCCAAACGGCCATTTTCTACATAAACGGCCATCCGCTCGGGCAGATCGCCGAGACTCTGCTGCATTAGTTCTACCGCCTGCCGGACCAGACCGTTAATCTGCACATCACTGCGTGTTTGGGTCAACAGCAGGAAGGGAACGATTTGGACAGCGGCGGCCATATAACAGACCACACCAGGCAGAAGTCCGCTCAGGCGCATGCTCTTCTCAAGTATGGCGGCAGCCTCCGGCTTGCCGGCCAGCAGCTGGAGCGTCTGCTCACGTAAACTTTCAGTTCTGTTGCCCGTATCCAGGCTCCCGTCCTCCAGCCGCAGACCCGATGTTTCGGTCTCCTCCTCCAGCTCCCGGGCAGCCTTCTTCAGAATGGCGATCAGGGATTGGTCATTCAGGCGGTGCTTCAGCAAATAGTCTGCAGCCCCGTTCCTCAGGCATTCCCGCACATAATCATAATCATCATAGCTGCTGAGCATAATTGTCTTTACAGCCGGATACCGCTCCCGGATGGTCCGCTGCAGCTCCACACCATTCATGCCCGGCATATTCACATCTATAATTGCGATATGCGCCTGCAATTCTTCAAGAGCCTGGAGCGCCATTGGACCGCTATAGGCTTCTCCGCAAATCTCAAAACCATGACTCCGCCAATCCGTCATCGTTGACAGATGATGATGTACCAGCGGTTCATCATCCACCAGCAGCACTTGAATCAACATTCAACCTGCCTCCTCTGCGGATCGTTCATCCGTACGAATCTCCGGCAAACGAATGACCACCTTGGTATACAATCCTTCTTCACTGAACAGCGTGATACCGTACGGCTCCCCGTACATTCTGCAGATTCGTTCATGCACATTCCGCACGCCGATTCCGCTGAAGCGCGACGCGCTTCCCTCCCTGCCGGATTCCAGAAGCAGCCGCATTTTCTCCCGCGACATCCCCGGCCCGTTATCCATGATTTCTATGAACAGATCCCCGCCCTCCCCGTATACTCTGATCAGAATAAGTCCGCCTCTGGCCGACGGGACAACCCCGTGCAGGATGGCATTCTCCACAATAGGCTGGAGCATCAGCTTAAGCACCCGGCATTCCAGCAACTCATCATCTTCCACTTGAACCTGAACCGTTATCGGCTCCATATACTTGTATTTCACAATCGACATATAGCAGTTCACATAATCCAGCTCTTCCCTGACGGTAAGAAATTCACTTGAATTCCCCAGCACCCCGCGCATAAGCTCGATTAAAGATCCAGAGACCTCTTCAATATTCGGCACACCGTTCAGATTAGCCAAATATTTGATGGTATTGAGCGTGTTGTACAAAAAATGAGGACGGATCTGTGCCTGCAGTGCCGTAAGCTCAGCTTCACGCTTCGCCTGCTCGCTAATCCGGATATCCTGCATCAGCCGCTTCAGATCATCAATCATGCTGATGAACACAGTGTAGAGTTCACCGATTTCGTCTTTCGAGTTAATCTCCATACGCGGAAAGGATAAATTACCGTCCTTCACCCGCATCATCATCGTTTTGAGCCGCCGGATTTGCAGTGTAGTCCTGGAGGACATCTGCATGGCTCCCAGCAAAACTGCGACAAAGACGATAACTGATACTTCAACCATCAGATTCCGGACCTTCACCGATTCACTCACGAGAGAATCCAGAGGAATAAGCGCCCGGGTAATCCAGCCGGTGTGCCCGGAGCGGCGGCTGACGACAATATAGGACTTACCGTCAATCTTCTGCTCTGCCGCCTCTTGAACAGCTGTTCCCGCAAGCTGCGGAGCGGTATATATCGTTCTTGTCATTTGCGGCGAGAGTGATGCAGGGGCAGAATCAGACTGGTATACCAGCTCCATCTGTTCATCCAGTACATACAGGACACTGTCCGCTGTCGGCTTGACGCCATACGTGTTGCGGATGAAATCATAGTTCAAATCCACCATCACCACACCAATGGATTCCCTGTTATACCGGATGACACGGCCGACGGAAATCACATCCGGGCTGCCCTCTTGTTTGAAATAAGCGTGGCGTTCCCCGTTGTTTAACATGTAGTCCATCGCCTGCGTCTGCAGGAAATTACGGTCAATCCAAGGTCCCCCGGTGAAGAAAACCTTACCGTTCAGGCCAATTACAGCGATGCGTGTTATATAAGGCTTATAGCCGATCAGACCTGACAGAAATTCATTAATCCGCTTTTGCTCCAGAAACCACTCATAGCTGATTTCCTCGCTGGGGCTCAGCAATATATCGATTACCGTATTTTTATTCGTAACGGCAACCGTGTTCAGACGATCGATCTCCTCAAACATAAGATTCAGGGATTCGTCGGCTTGACGGATACTGTCCGCAACCGAAGTAATGGCGTTATGCTTAATCGTCTCACGCATATTCAGATAGATAATGGAGGTGATCGTTACAATAGAGAATAGACTGAGCAGTCCGAACGCGATGAATATTTTCCCCTGAATCCCCAGCTTCGGTGATATTTTATTGCGCAGAGCTGTAAATCTCATTCTCGGTCTCTCCTTCACATGAGGGAAATGACTTTCAGTAAGCGCTATCATATTATCAGAAAACAAAACCGTGCCGTTATCCGCCTCCAGCTGAACGGGTATGCAGCGGGGAAGTCTTGTAGTAGGACTTGAATGCCCGGGTAAACGTATACAGGTTGGGATAGCCGAGTGACAAGGCGATTTCCGTGATTGAAGCATCGGTTTCAGCAAGCAGCCGTTTAGCCTTGCCCATACGGATGTTCTGGATGTACTTCTGCGGAGATACGCCGGTCTGGCTTGTAAAAGCACTGGTGAAATAGGATCGGTGTACACCCGCATACGAGGCAACCTGCTGAACGGATATCCCTTCAGTAGCATGGAGGTTCATAAATTCCATACACTCCGATACCCAGCCTGAAGGTGATGGTGTATCAGCCGGGAATGCTCCGGGCATCAGGACGGCCAGCAATTCGCAGGTCTGTCCCTGCAGCTCCAAGGACACAGCCGGGTCCCACCGCCCGTACCTTGTCATTGCCCCGAATATGCGTTCCAGTACTTTCTTAATGCGGGATGTCACCTTACCAAGAGCATACGGCTTCTCAGGCACCATCCCGGTTAGCTTCAGCAGCGGCATCACTCTGCTTCCATCCAGCGCAAGCCAGCTCATCTGCAGCGGTGATTCCGCGGGAATGATGTAATAATGATACGTCTGATCCGGAAACAGACAGAACATGTCGCCCTTTTGCAGTTCAATGTGCTCATCTCCATAGTTAAGGCCAACCTTTCCTTCATACACGAAATGAAGGCTGTAGCACTCGATCCTTTTGGGACCCACCCTGTAGTTCGGCTTAGCCTGACTACGGCCGGCACGGACAGGCCATAGCTGCCCCTCCCTATCCAAATATCCGGGTGAATAGTAGATAAACTCGGCATATTCATATTCGTATTCCTGCAGATTCTGCAACACTCCTGACATATCCCCACTCCCTCCATCTAACAAAATGACAATTCAAATCTAACATCAGGCTATTTAAAAAATGTTGTTTTTTCAATATTATCATAATAGGAGGCGATAACCATTGTCCAGTAGACCTAACATTTTACTAATTACCAGCGATCAACAGCATTGGAATACCATCGGTGCCTTCCAGCCCGAGATTTCCACCCCGAATCTGGACCGGCTGGCACAGCAAGGGACAACCTTCGGCCGGGCTTATTGCCCGAATCCCACCTGCACGCCAAGCCGTTCCTCTATCATCACGGGAATGTACCCGAGCCAGCACGGGGCATGGACACTCGGAACGAAGCTATTGGAGGACCGCCACACGGTAGGGGAAGACTTCAGTGAAGCGGGTTATCAGACCTCGCTGATCGGCAAAGCCCATTTTCAGCCCCTGAAGTCCACGGAGGAATATGAATCGAAGGAAGCTTACCCGCTGCTGCAGGATTTGGATTACTGGAGCAGTTTCCACGAGTCCTTCTACGGATTCGACCATGTGGAGCTTGCCCGGAACCATACGAACGAAGCACATGTCGGCCAGCATTATGCCTTATGGCTGGAAGAACAGGGCTGTCACAATTGGCGGGATTATTTCCTCCCTCCAACAGGGACAATGGACCCGTCTGCAACCTACACATGGCCCATTCCGGAGAAATATCATTACAACACCTGGATTGCAGAGCGGAGCAAGGCCCGCCTGGAAGAGCATCAACAATCAGGAGATCCGTTCTTTCTCTGGGCCAGCTTCTTTGATCCGCATCCTGAATATCTGGTGCCGGAGCCCTGGGATTCGATGTATAACCCTGACACGCTGACTATTCCTTCACTGACGGCCGGGGAACATGACCGGAATCCGCCGCATTTCGGCATGACACAGGAAGACAACCCCGACTTCTCGCAGTTCATGGAAACCGGCTTCGGCATTCACGGGTACCGCTCCCACCTGTATTATGAATACGGGGATAAAGCGCTTCTGACGGATTACGACAAAAAGAAACTGGTAGCGGTCTATTACGGAATGATCAGCATGATGGATAAGTATATCGGCAGCATTCTGGATAAGCTCGATGAACTCGGACTCGCCGGGAACACGCTCGTCGTCTTTACAACTGATCACGGGCATTTCTTCGGACAACATGGTCTGCAGGCCAAAGGAGGATTTCATTACGAGGATTTAATTAAGCTTCCGTTCATCGTCAGATATCCCGGGCATGTTCCGGCAGGCAGACAGACGGATGCGATCCAGTCACTCGTTGACCTGGCGCCTACCTTCTTATCATTTGCCAATCTTCCCGTTCCTTCGTCGATGACTGGTGTGGATCAGAAGGACGTATGGCTGGGCCGCAAGAATCAGGCGCGTGACCATGCCATTTGCGAATTCCGTCATGAGCCTACGACCATTCACCAGAAGACTTATATTGATGCAAGATATAAAATTACGGTCTACTACAATCAGCAGTACGGCGAAATCTTCGATTTAGTGCAGGACCCGCACGAACTTCATAATCTGTGGGACGAGCCGGAACACGGGCAGCTGAAGACTGAGCTTCTGCTGAAATATATTTGGGCGGAGCTGGGCAAGGAACCGCTGCCTATGCCGAGAATTCATCATGCCTGAAGCAGGCCGGTCCATGGAGAAATAAGAAAGCGTGAGCAAGGATTCCTCCCTTCGCTCACGCTTTTTTCAGAATAATATATTTAGTCAGAAAATAACAATGCCTGCTACCGCCGACAGGAGGATCACCGCAAACGGATGCATCTTATATTTGGCAACAAGAACGAGGCATCCGCCGCAGATCAGCAGCGAGCCCGCCATTGTCCAGCTTAACCAGGATCCGCTTTGTCCGCTAAATGCGAAATGAACCGCCGCGTAGAGGATTAAGCCGGTTACAATCGGACGCAGTCCGTAGAATGAAGATCTGACCCAGTCATTGCTCTGCAGCTTCAGAAAGAAGACAGCGATACAAATGACGATAATTAGCGATGGCAGAATAATGCCGACCGTTGCCGCTATCGCTCCCCCCAGCCCTGCTTTGGAGTATCCGATCAGGGTCGCGGTATTCGTCGCGATAGAGCCCGGAGCCATCCCTGCCAAAGAAACAATTTCCTGAAAAGCGCCGCTGCCCATCCATCCTTTTTCGGAAACCTCCCGCTGAATCAGCGTTATAACCGCATAACCGCCCCCAAAAGAAACTAACCCCACTTTAATAAAAACCAGCAACAGCTCCCACAGCATAAGATAATCACCCTTCAGATGTAGTATTCAGGAAACTGCAGGTCACGGCGTTCCTCCGTTCGCACCTTTTCCGTAACTACGCTCATCCCCTGTTTCTTTTTGTACAGAACCACCAGGACTCCGGCTGTCAGCCCGCCCACAATCAGATAAAACGGATGAATCTGGGTGAACAACAGCAAGGCCAGCGATACAGCTACAAGCACAAACGTCGCCGCGTCCAGAACAGAAGCTTTCCACATCTTGCCGGCCGCAACAATAATCAAGGCTGCTACCGCAGCATGAATGCCCTTCAAAGCAGCTTCTACCTTGACGTTGTCTTTGAATAAAAGCCTGAGCCCGCTGAGGAGGAACACGATCAGAAAGGTAGGCAGGGTTATTGCAGTGACGGCAGCCACGGCTCCCGCCACTCCGCCAAGACGATAGCCGATAAACGTTGCGCTATTGACGGCCACCCCTCCGGGAGCGGAACCGGACACGGATATCATGTCACCCATTTCCTCTTCGTTCATCCAGCCCTTTTTTCGTACAATTTCTTCTTCGATGGTTGCAATCATGGCATAACCGCCTCCAAAGGTGGAGGGTCCAATTTTGAAAAATACGCAAAAAATACTCCAAAGCAAATTCATTTTCCTGCCCGCTCTTTGCTTCATTCCAGTTCACCCTTACATTCTTTTCTGCTCTCCCAAGAGATGTCACTTGTATTTTAGCATAATTAATTTCATTTTGGATTAAAGTCATGAATTTTATTGTAAATATTCTGTTAATACTTCATAATCAGAGTGTATAAAGTCTTATTTTCGTTGAATAAAAATCATTTTGGAATTATCTTAGGTATTCCTACTAATAAACTTGGAAATGGAGATAAGCCTGATGCTGCCCCACCCTAATGCGTCTATCAAAAAACAGGTCTATGACCGCATATCCTATCTGGGAACTGCCTCCAAAGCCGATTTGTTGAATGATTTTGCACTGACCAGCAGCAGTATGACACGTCTTCTTGATGACATGTCATCCCAGGGGTTAATTATTGCCTCCGGGCTGGGAACCTCCAAAGGCGGGAGGAAGCCCATCCTGTTCCAGTGTAACCCGGCATACAGGTATCTGTTCGGGCTGGAAATTTCCCGCATTCATTCTTCACTTGGCTTGTATGATATGCATTTCAATCTGCTGTCTATGACCCGGTGGATAATGGATGATTGCATGACGCCCCCGCTGCTCGCGGATCATGTTGCGGACAGTGCCCGGGCTCTTCTGTCGGAGCACGGAATATCGCCAGGCAGCGTTCTGGGGTTGGGGATAGGCGCTGTTGGTCCCTTGAACTCAGAACGCGGGATTATTCTGGAGCCGGAGCACTTTCCGGCCGCCTCCTGGACAAATGTCCCCATCTGCGAAATGCTGGAGGAACGGCTTGAAATACCGGTCAAGCTTGACAATGGCGCAAACTGCGCCCTCATCGGTGAGCACCGGGCTCTCAAGTCCAACAATTATAAGCACATCCTGTATGTACATGCCGGAACAACTATAAGGTTCGCGATGATGTCCGGCGGCCATATCGTTCGGGGAGCCTCCGGCGCAGAGGGTGCGCTGGGTCAGATGATTATCCAGACCAACGGCCCCAGACTGCACGGCAAAGGAAACTACGGAGCCCTTGAAGCCTTCGTGTCTGTTCCGGCGCTGGAAGAGCGTGTACGCACACAGTTAAAGATTGGACGCAGCAGCTTACTAGCGGAAATTTCTCCGGAACAGGTCACCTTTGCCTCCTTATCTGAAGCTCTCCAGCAAGGGGACAAGCTCGTTACTGAACAATTCACGGAATCGTCTGCGTATCTGGGGATCGGGCTGGCTAATCTGATTAATACCCTTCATCCGGAGTGTGTCGTTCTGGGCGGCCCCCTGGTCCGGGCACATCAGCTTGTGTTCGACACTTCGGTTGAGGTCGCCAGGAAGAACACTTATCCCTCCCCCGAGAACAGTCCGTTTTTTACGCAAGGATATCTTAAAGAAGAGGCCGTAGCCACCGGAGCGGCCATCATGCTGCTAAATGACTGGTATGTGGAATAAATAGGAAGACAGGAGGGGATTGCTGTGTCTCTCAATTGCGCTGCCGGTTCTCAGTCCGGTTTAGGTGTCATGTGGAAGACGGTATCAGAGGATTGTAATCTGGCTTGCGACTATTGTTATTACAGTACCTGTGGAGGGAAGCCCGGACCGGCAATTAACCGGATCGATTCTTTCGTTCTGGATAAATTCATCCAGGATTATATGCGGCACAGCTCAGGCAGTGCCACCTTCGCCTGGCAGGGCGGAGAACCGCTGCTGGCAGGTCACGAATTCTTCGAAGAAGTCGTATACCGCCAGGCCCTGCATGCCCCGCCGCATACGGTTATCAGTAATTCCCTGCAGACCAACGCTACACTGATCAGCGGGCGGTGGGCTGCCTTCTTCAAAACTTATCATTTTCTGATCGGAGTCAGTCTGGACGGCCCGCAGCAGATTCATGACTCACGCCGGGTGAATGCCGCAGGCAAAGGCAGTTATAGTCAGGTAATGAACGGCATCGGCCATCTTCGCCGGCACCAGGTTGACTTTAATATTTTGACAGTAATTCATAAAGGCAATGTGGGCAAAGCCCGGGAACTGATGGCGTTCTACCGGGAGCAGGACTTCCGGTTCATTCAGTTTATCCCCTGCATGGACTTCAGAGCCCAGCAGGTTGATCAGCCGGGGGAATATGAAATTTCAGCGGACGAATACGGGGAGTTCCTGTGTGAAGCCTTCGACGAATGGTATCAGGACGGCAAGCCCGAAATATCGGTACGGTTCTTCGATAATATGCTCAGCGTCTACCTGGGCGGGGAAGCGGAATCCTGTGTACACCGTGCAGCATGTCCTTCAAGCCTGGTGCTGGAGCAGAACGGGGACGCCTTCCCCTGCGATTTCTACATCAATGAGGAGTGGAAGGTCGGCAACGTTGCCGAAGATTCCATTGCGGATATGCTTGCCCATCCCAACTTTAGGCGGTTCCACCGGATGAAGCCCGCTCTCCCGGACAAATGTCAAACCTGCGAATGGCAGCGGTTATGTTATGGCGGATGCCCCCGGAACCGGAAATGGAACACGGAGGAAGGCCTCAGCGGTCCAGATTATTTTTGCCAGAGCTATATGCGCATCTACGCTTACGCTGATGAGAGAATGCAGAAGCTGGCGGACCGGCTGCGTCTTCCCAAGGTCATGCCTTAACTTGTTCCGTAATTAATAGTCCACTGCCATTCTGTTTCTTACCTCCCCCTGTGTTAAAATAAGACCAAGCTTGCTGAACCTAAGGATAATTTTGTGCGGGACACATATATATGGATATATTTTCATAAACAAGCCTATACCGCAATAAGTGAAGGAGGGCTATATGAGCAGAAGGACTGCCGGTTCCGGCGGCACATTCACATTCATCAAACAGCTGCTGCAAAAAATCAAAGCCGATGATGTCCAGGGGATCAGCGCACAGCTGACCTATTATCTGATTCTGTCGCTGTTTCCCTTTCTGATCTTCATTATGACCCTGATCGGGTACGCGAATATTTCCCTGGAGGACAAAATCCAGCAGCTGGAACAGGTGATGCCTGCCGAAGCCGTCTCTATTATAGAAGAGATTCTGCAGGATGTGTCCGAGGGACGCAGTCAGGCGCTGTTATCCTTCGGGATGCTGGCTACACTCTGGGCCGCTTCCAAGGGGGTCAATGCAATCATTAAGGGGCTCAATCGCGCTTACGACATTGATGAGAGCCGGGCCTTCTGGAAAATTAGAGGGATCGCCTTCCTCGCTACCCTGACGATCGGTTTTGTCGTACTGCTCAGCATTCTGCTGCTAGTCCTCGGTACATGGCTCAAGACACAGGTATTCCTGTTGACCGATCTGCCTTACGGTTTCCAGAAGCTATGGGATCTGCTGCAATACGCCGTACCGCTGCTGGTCATGTTCATTGTGTTCACCCTGCTCTACTGGATCGCCCCAAGCCGCAGGCTGGCTCTGCGTGAGGTGGTGCCCGGTGCGCTGTTCTCGACCCTCGGCTGGATTATTACATCAGTCCTCTTCTCCATTTACGTCAATCAGTTCAGTGATTTCACCAAAACCTACGGCAGTCTCGGAGGCGTAATGATTCTGCTCATCTGGCTGTATATCAGCTCGATTATTATCCTCGCCGGAGGCGAGATCAACGCGATCCTACTCAAACGCAAGGTTGACGGAGCAACGGTAGAATAACCGGATTATCAATATTTTTAACAGCAACTAACTTGGGGCTGCATCCGCTGGGATCAGAGGGATGCAGCCTCATTCGGCTCGTCTACCCTATCATTGGCACATTGTACTCGGTTTTTCGCATACATTCTGCACGTCTACCCCATCATGGGCACATTGTATTCGGTTTTTCGCATACATTCGGCTCGTCTACCCTATCATGGGCACATTGTATTCGGTTTTTCGCATACATTCGGCTCGTCTACCCTATCATGGGCACATTGTATTCGGTTTTTCGCATACATTCGGCTCGTCTGCCCTGTCATCGGCACATTGTATTCGGTTTTTCGCATACATTCGGTTCATCTACCCTATCAGGGGCACATTGTATTCGGTTTTTCGCAAGGTGTACGATTCCTGTACAACAAGACAGGCAACCCCCCGACGCCCGGGAGATTGCCTGCTTGGAAACAGCTATTAGCTAAGCATCATTTTGCTTCGTATCTCAGTGATACCTCACCGGTTTTCCCTCTTCTCCTGCCGCCGCACCCGGATCACCAAATACTGTTCCTTCTGTGGCATCCGGCAGATAAGCCCCCTCCTCCTTCAGCCGCTTGCGCAGCACAGCTACATCCACTGCATGCACGTCATAATCCGGCAGATTCGCAGCAAGTGCTGCGGCAATCCCGGCCGCTTCGCCCATCGCCAGACAGACCGGCATCACCCGGACACTCCCCTGCACCTCACGGACACAGGAGATCGAACGTCCCGCGACCAGCACATTCTTCAGTGAACGCGGCGTCAGGCAGCGGTATGGAATGCCGTGCGATTCTCCCGGACCGTAACGTTTAATGACCTCCGGCTTGCCTCCCGCCTGCTTCTCTTCCTTCTCCGTCCCATGGATATCAATGAAGTAGCTGTTGCGGCAGATTTCATCCGCGAAGCTGCGGCGGTTAACGTAATCCTCCACACTCAGCACATAGTCTCCGGTAATTCTCCGCGTCTCCCGTACCCCCATCAGCGAGCCGGTGTTGGCTACATAAGAGCTGCCGAACGCAGCAGGCATGAACTCGGCCAGGGCATCCCTATAGACAGAGGCCAGCTTCCTTCCCTGCATTAATGCAGCGGATACGGAGAAGGCATCCGTATTATCCACATCCCATAGATGCCCCGCGTTGAAGCCCACCGTCCGGGGAGCAATGACATTGTTACAGATATGCGAGTCCGGAATCAAGGGGAATTTGCCGGAGCCCAGAATATCGAAGATCGGGCTGGTTTTATTATTGTTATGCAGCAGCGGACCGTTCAGATAAGCATATTCATCGACATTGCCCAAGGTAAAACAGTGCGTGGCAGGCATCAGCTCACCGGTTGCCGTATCACCCTTGAGATATTCCGCTCCCGCCCAGGCCGCTACATCGGCATCGCCCGTGCAGTCAATATAGACCTTGGCCTTCAGCGCCTGCAGTCCATTCTTGCTGGCAGTGATCAGCGCCAGCACATTACCTTCCTCATCCGCCTCCACGGAACCCAGCTGCGTATGGAACAGCACCGTTGCCCCGGCTCCGGCTACCAGCTCATCATAGATGACCTTGAGCTTCTCCGGTTCGATCGGAACCCAGTCCATCGCCTCTTGGCTTACATGCGGCATCTGCGCCTTCAAGGCTTCAAACACCTTCATCGCCAGTCCCCGGTAGATGATCGTCTTCATGTCCGAGAACGGGCACCAGGCCGGCACTAATCCCGATGTGCCCATTCCGCCCAGGCTGCCTGTCGCTTCGATCAGCAGCGTCTTTGCCCCTTCCCGGGCTGCGGCAGCGGCCGCCGTACAACCGGCCGGCCCGCCGCCTGCAACGATGACATCCCAGGAATCCTGCAGCGGAATTTCACTGCTCCGCATCCTGTAGCTGTTCATTCTTTTGCCTCCTAAAAAGTCTTCTTTGACTCTATTTCTTCACTGTAGCATACCAGTCATTCACCTCTTTGGTGCTGGCCTCTCCGCCTGCAGCTTTATATTTCTCGGCGAAATCAGCCACGGCATCCGGGGACTCTTCACCGACAATGACTTTGACGGCAAAATCATTAATCATCTGATTCAGCGAAGCATTGTTCTTCGAATATTCCGGCAGGGATGGCGCCAGCGCCAGCGGATCGGCAATTCTTGCTTCCGCCGGAAGCTCATTGTTCAGGTAAGAGAAGCCTGCAAACAGACGTGCATCCTTCTGCACCCGGGCCTGCCAGTAGATCGGGTACAGCTTCTCGTCTATACCGGTCAGATAATTGCTGGCGTTGCCGCGTTCGTCCGTGAACAGCGGCAGGATCGGGCTGTATACGCCGTCTTTATACGTATGATGTTTGCCTTCTTCACCGATGGCAATCAGCTTGAAGGTTTCCTTTTCCAGCTTGGCATTGATCCATTTAATCGCATCTTCAGGATGCTTCGCAGATTTCGGAATGAAGGTAATGCGGTCGAACCCGCCGCTCATGCCGAGGCCCATTTGACCGTCTTTGCCTTTGAGGGCAGGAAGATAAGCATATTTGGCATCAGGAAAGTTCTTGGTCAGGGCATCGGCAATTCCGGGAATATCATACCAAGGCAGCTGAATAACCCCGATCTTGCCGCTGGTGAATTTCTCCTTCAGAGTAGCATCCTTGTTCACGGCAAATTCTTTATCGAGCAGACCCTGTTTATATAGATCGGACATGTACGTCAAATATTCCTTGAAGCCCGGATGCAGCGGGGCCGGAACCAGCTGGCCGTCCACCGTATTCCAGCTCGTGCCTATTCCGAAGGCACCTGTAATATTCGCCGTTGTTGCCAGTGCACCATCGATTGACATCGGGGCGCCGCTGTTCCCGGTTCCGCCCGGATCTTTTTCCTTGAAGGCCTTCAGCACTTCCGTGAATTCATCCAGCGTAGTCGGCGTCTTCAGCCCCAGCTTATCGAGCCAGTCCTGGCGGATCATCAGATCGGCACCGGCAAATTGTGAGGAGCTGTTGGGAATACCATAGATTTTGCCGTCAATTTTCATTGCATCGAAGGACGCCTGGGAGATGGAAGCTTTGATATTATCGCCGAACTCCTCGATGAGCGGGGTCAGATCCACCAGTGCGCCCATTTTGGCATAATCGGTATACACGGCTTTTTCACCGGAAATGGTAATGACATCATACGGCTCGGCAGAGGAGATCAGCAGATTGAGCTTATCCATCGCCTTGTCGGCGGGAAGCATCTCATACTTCACCTTATAGCCGGTCCGCTCTTCGATCACCTTGGCCAGCGGATACGTATTGTAATCATCCTTCGACCACAGATTAAGCGATTTCAGCTCCGGCTTGGCAGCATTCTCTGACGTTGCCGGTGCGGCAGTTGCTTCTGCAGAAGCTGGTGCTGCTGTTGAAGCGTCCCCCCCGTTACTATTCGTGTTGTTAGAAGAACCACAGGCAGTTGCAGCGAGCAGCAGCCCGGTACTCAGCAGGAGTGACAGCCACTTTGTCTGTTTCATTAAGATAACCCCCTATAAGTTTTGTGAGCTTAAGCTTCCAGTCTTACTTCGTACAAAATCCGCCTCAGCCTTTAACCGAGCCAATCAGCACGCCTTTGATGAAATACTTCTGCAGGAACGGGTATACGAACAGAATCGGGACCGTCGAAGCGACCACCGTTGCCGCACGTATGCCTTCCGGTGACATGTTCATCAGATCATCCACACTTTTATTGATGGCATTGGCGGCACTGGCATCCATCACCACATCCTGCAGATAGAGCTGCAGGGTCTTAAGCGCGGTATCGTTGATGTAGATCATTGGCCCGAAGTAATCATTCCAGTACCCGACGGCATAAAAAAGCGCAATCGTGGCAATCACCGGCATACTGAGCGGCAGAATAATCCGGAACAGAATCGTGTACGTCTTGGCCCCGTCGATCCGCGCGGACTCCTCCAGGGCTTCGGGAAGACTCTCATAGTAGCTTTTGATCACCAGCATGTTGAACACACTGATCATTCCGGGCAGGATAAGCACCCACAGATTATTGATCAGATGCAGCTGGCGCATCAGCAGATAATTGGGAATAAGCCCGCCGCTGAACAGCATCGTGAAGATGAACAGCACCATGAAAAAGGAGATGCCCGGCAGATTCCGTTTGGATAACGGATAGGCCGTCAGTGCTGTCATTAAGATGGAGATCAGGGTGCCCACTACCGTGACGCCTACGGATACACAGAACGCCCGGATGAACATTGAGGAAGAGATAACCTCCCGCAAGGTGTCGAGCTGGAAGCCTACCGGCAGAATGCCTACTTTTCCCGAAGTAATCGCCCATTCCTCACTGACCGATTTCGATAATACGTTAACCAGCGGCAGCAGCATCATCACTCCGAGTGTGATCAGGAACAGGTAGACAAAGATATCAAGCAGCCTGTCGCCTTTGGTTCGTTTGGTCATGGATTATACTGTCTCCTTTCCCGCCTACCAGATTCCGCGGTTCAGCAGCTTCCGGCTGATATAATTTCCCGAAACGATGAGGATGAAGCCTACTACCGAGTTGAACAGGCCCACCGCGGTGCTGAAGCTGTAATCCATTTTGCCCAGCCCGATGCGATAGACGAAGGTTCCGATCACATCCGCTGTCTCATAGACTACCGGATTGTACATGGTCAGAATCTGCTCCGTTCCCGCATCGAGCACCGAGCCCAGCCGGAGAATGAACATCAGCACCACAGTCGGCAGGATACCCGGCAGTGAGATATGCAGCATTCTGCGGATTCGCCCCGCCCCGTCAATGGCAGCCGCCTCGTATTGCTCCTGATCGATCCCGGCAATGGCGGCAATGAAGACAATCGCGTTCCACCCTGATTCCTTCCAGCCGGCCGTAAAGACAACCACACTGCGGAAATAATCATTGCTGACAAAAAAGCTGACCGGTTCTCCGCCGAACCACTGAATGATATTATTGACCAGTCCGCCCGAGGTGGAGAGGATGGTGACGAACAATCCGGAAATAATCACCCAGGACAGAAAATGCGGGAGATAAATAATCGTCTGGATCGTCCGTTTGAAGAACATCAGCCTGACCTCGTTCAGCACCAGCGCGATGAGGACCGGCACCGGGAACAGCAGGACAATCTTGTACACACTGATAAGCAGTGTATTCATGAATACCCTTCCGAATTCGTCCGATTGGATAAGCTTATGGAATTGCTCCAGCCCTACCCATTCACTGCCTCTGATGCCCTCGAAAATGTTGAAATCCTGAAATGCGATCAGCACTCCGTACAGCGGTGTATATTTGAAGAGCAGCAGAAACAGCAGACCGGGTATCAGCAGCACATAATAATCCCTGTTTCTCCAGGCGAGCCTCCACTTGCTGGCGGACCTGATTCTCGTTGCCTGAAGTTTGCTCTTCCGGTCCAAATCCGTGACACTCCCACCCAAGTTCATTCACCCCCATCTGTTTGTGAGTTGATTATACTGAGAAACCGGGGGGCGGTTGTAGGTGGTAATCTGATTATTTCTGGTCTTACGCGACTGTATATCAGGCAATCTGCTTATTCTAATGGAACCGCTTTAATTCTGATGTTGATCACAGTTCCTTGGCCGGGCTCCGTTTCAATGGACAAGCCACACCGGTTGCCGGCAAAATATCGAATCCGCTCGTTGACATTATAGAGGCCGAAGGAGCCCGGCATCCCGTCACTGCGCAGCTCGGAGGAAGGCTCCAGCAGCAGCCGTCTGGCCTGCTCCGGACTCATGCCGATCCCGTCATCGGACACCGCCAGAAGGATATCCTCCTGCTCCCGGCGGGCTGTTATGGCGATATTCCCCTGCTTCCTGCGGGTTTTGCGGATACCATGCAGCAGCGCATTCTCCACCAGCGGCTGGAGGGTAAGCTTGGGAATCATATACTGTTCAAGTCCCGGCTCTACTTGGACGCTGAAGGTAAAGGTGGACGGAAAGCGGTTCTGCTGAATCTCCATGAACACCTTGGCCAGATTCAATTCATCGGCAAGGCTGACATTGTCGCGGCCCTGATTCAGGCTGAGCCGGAAATAGCGGGCCAGCGCCTCAATCATCTGGCTGGTATCCTCCGCATCATGCGAAATTGCCGACCAGTTGATCATATCCAGCGCATTATAGAGAAAATGCGGATTAATCTGGGCCTGCAGGGTTCTCAGCTGCGCCTCCCGCTCCTGCATCTTCGCCTGATAGGATTCCTCCATCAGAATGTTGACCTTGTGAATCAGGTGGTCCACACTGCGTTCCAGCAGCCGGAAATCCCCCCCTGGCATCGTCCTTCTGTCCTCCAGCCAGCCGATGCCCTCCTTGCGGATCATCCGCAGTATCATCTGTACTCTGCGCTGCATGTTCTGCACGAGGAACATCAGCAGCACAAACACGAGTACCAGGAACATGACCGTGATCCCTGCCAGCGTGGCAATGCTGGTGAACTGGTTCATTGCCGTTGCCCTATGCGAAATCTCTGATTCAGAGACTTGGGAGATCATTTTCCACCCTGAAGTTCCGATCGTGGTATAGACCACATTAACCTCTTCACGCCCAAGGGTCCGCTTAACGATTCCCTCCTCCGATTGCTTAATCGTATCCAGCAGTTCTTCCGGCAGCATGCTGACTTCCTGCGGACCGTTCTCTCCGGTGCTGTAGATCAGCCGGCCCTCACTATCCAGAAGATAAGGGGCATAGCTGTCCGAGAAATGAAGCTCTGACATGACTTCTGCGATCAGATCCTGGGATACATCCATCACCAGTATGCCGATGGTCTCTTCATATGCCTTCGGATTGCGCAGCATCCTTGCGGCAGAGAAAATCTTTTTGTCACCGAAATCGATATAACTCTCCTCATACACCCCGGTCCAGACCATACCGCCCCCGGCCTCCAGCACCTGCCTGTACCACGGATAATGCTCTATCTCAGATAGCGGATACAGATTCACCCGGTCCCCTCCGTACATCCGGGAAGGATCAACAAAAAACCGCAGCCGGAAAATATCCTCATTCTCCTGGGCGGTTTCGGCTAAATTGCGCAGCTCCTTAAGCTGGTTAAGCTCATCGGTGATGCTGTCCTTCTGCTGCAGATTGCTGTAGAGCACCTGGTTCATGAAGACCGAATTGCTGCTGTCACGGATATGATCCAGCTTATAGGTCAGATTCATCCCTGCCTGCTTAAGGGTCAGCTGCATCGTACTGGTGACTTCTTGCTCCAGAATGTCACTGGACCGCTGATAGAAGGAAGCCAGCATGACGGATACCGGCAGCAGAATGAGTATCACATAGGCAATCAGCCACTTTCTCGCCGCCAGAATCCCCTGGCCCAGTCCGGTCAAATAGCTCCAGCCCTTTTTCACTGCACAGCCTCCTTATATGGCATGCTTACATTCCTGTGCGGCCTGATCTTCATAGGATTGCCCCTGCTCATAGACTCTGCTCCCTGTAGGCGCTGGGGGTAATTCCGGTTATTTTCTTGAAAAGCTTGCTGAAATGGCTGGGATCGCTGTAGCCGACGGCATAACAGATTTCGTAGAATTTGTTCTGCGGGTCTCTAAGCAGCTTCTTCGCCTGCTCGATTCTGACCTTGGTCAGATATTCGAACAGCGTTTCGCCCGTTTCCTGCTTGAACAGGAGCCGGACATAGGTCGGACTGAGATAGACGCCTGCCGCAATATCCGCCACTGCCAGATTCTCCGGGTACCGTTCTCCAATCAGCTGACGAACCCGTTCTATCACTTCGCTTGTCTTGCCGCTGCGCTTCATCCCGACGAAATCACAGACCTCAAGCAAATAGGCTTCTGTATATCCCAGCAGATCCTGCATCGTCTCCTGGCGCGCAACCTGTTTCCAGGCGGCCGTCTCGCGTTTTTCCCATTCCTCCGTCATTCCGCCAAGCTCCAGCAGCACCTGGCCGGACTGCAGAATCAGATGCAGACTGACATTCTGCGCATACCGCGCCCCTTGTCCCCGGTTCTGCCCAAGTAGGCTGAAGATGTCACTAAGCTCCGTCTGCAGACGTCCGCGGTCTCCGGATTTCAGGGCAGACCACACCCGCTCCCCCCACTCCGGCTCGTACCGGTAACGCAGATTCTCACCGCTCTCTCCGGACACGATATTGTCCATGGTCAGAATCCGGTTTTTGCCCAGATACCACTTCTGGTCAGCTGCATCCCTCGCCTGTTTGTAGGAGGACGGGATCTCCGGCAAGTGCTCAACCCCCTCGCCGACACCGATGGTTACACTGAGCTTCAGCCATTGCCGCAGATTGCTGCGGATTGATTCTGCCAGCACCAGCAGGTCATTCTCGGGAGATTCGCTGAACTCCTGCGGCTGCAATTGTCCGGCCAGCAGAATCCCGACGTACTCTCCCGGCTCCTTCTCGAAGGTCACGCCGCGCATCTGATTGTCAATCAGCTCCTGGATGATATTCAGCACCGTATAGGACAGCAGCTGTCTGTCCTGCTCGCTGCGGGTGTCCAGCACCTGCGGCACATCATCGAGCAGAATGACCATGAGGATGTAGCTGTCCGCCGCGAGCTGCTGCAAGCCCAGAAATTCCAGCTTGTCCTGAATATGCGCGGTATGAACACCATCGCTGATTACGGACAGCAGGAACTTCTCGCGCAGCAGCGGCATACTCTGCGTCAGCTTCACCTGCATCTCCTTGATCCGCTTGCGCTCCTGCGTCTCCGCATCCAGCGCAGCAGTCACCTTGCCCATCACCACCGACAGCTCCTTGCGGCTAACCGGCTTAAAAATATAATCCGCCGCATGCATCTGTAGCGCGGACTTAAGGTATCCGGCATCGTTGTGGCCGCTGATGAAGACGATCTTGGCCTCCGGCAGCAGCGCCCGTACCTCGGCCGCCATGCGGATGCCGTCCATTGACGGCATCTGGACATCCGTCAGCACGATATCCGGCTTCAGCTCCCGGATCAGCGCCAGCCCAGTGTCCCCGTCATCTGCGGTTCCAACCAGCTCAATCCCCTGTGCCGCCCAGTCCACATAGGTCCGCAGCCCGTTCACCACCGAAGGCTCATCATCCACAATAACCAGTCTTTTCATTACCTTGTCCCCTTTAATAGTGAATCTGTCCAGGTTAGACGGAGTTTAACGTTATAATGGTGCATATGGAGAGTAAATGGTTTTTACTGGATTGAATAACCTGCTGACCTGAATTTCTACATCCAAAGTGCATCTCCTGCAAGAAGCCCATAAATAAGGGGCCGACGATGCAAGCAGACCACGAATAACAGCACATAGGCAGCACAAACAGCCGTTCCACCCGGACTCAGAATCCGTTATTTCGGGAAAAACAGCTGTTTTGCCGGCTTCGCGGACTGAGATTCCGCTATGCGCTGAATGATGGGATTAATTCTGGTGTTCTAAGCTGAATAGGCGATTCTCAGTCCGCTTCATCTCTAAATTGGCTGATCGGCAAAATAAGGTCCCTACAGTCCGCCACGGTTTGATGTGAGCGATCAGCATCTCAACTCTACATCACTAATCGCATCTCTCGCTACCACAATCAGCGCCTCCACTCCTAGCATCAATCCCCCCTCTACCCTTCTTCACTCACCGTGTAAGCCAGGCAGGCAAGGGCTTCCGCCTGCTTGAAGCCTTCCCCAATATACAAAGCCTGCGCCCGTTCGTTCTCTGCATTCACACACAGGATGGTGCGCGCATACGACTGTTCTCCCGCGAACCAGAGTGCTGCCCGCAGCAGAATTCTGCCGAGTCCTCTCCCCTGAGCCTCCGGCAATACTGCCAGCGGCCCGATACTCATGGCAGGCTCATCCCCATACTCATCGGCGCAGCCGCGTACAATTCCCACAGCTTTGCCGTTATGGTACAGTATCTGTAAACCGCCTTCGATATAGTCGGCTCCGCTGATCATCTGCTTCACCATCGCTGGTGTGGCGGGCGTCTCGTTGCCCTGAAGCTTAGCGAAACCGGCATTTCGCACTTCACACCAGACGGCTTCATCCAATCCGGCGCGGAAGGGAATGAGCTCGTAACCGGCGGGCAGGCTGACCTCAGGAATATGCGGCTCCTCTCTCACGAGAACATAAGTATACCGCTCCACCGCAAACCGCACGGCTGCCAACACCTCCATCGCCGCAGTATTTACCGCGGGAATAAACAGATTCAGCTTATCCATTCCGGCAGCATGGGGCAGAATCGCCTCCAGCAGATCCTGATATACCTTCACATCTGCGGTGTCCGCATGAAGGATTCTGAATCTGGCCTTGCGCCCTCTGCGGCTGTAATCATTCAGAATGAGCGAGGCTGCTGCGGTAATTTGACCTGAGGAATTGGCAACAATATATGTAGGTTGGTCCGGTGAAAGCCTGAATCCGGCAAGCTCCTCATCGATCAGATAAGAATCATCCAGTTCGTCCCGGTGCTTCCGGCAAAAATTCAAAAACGCCTCCACTCTGCTCTGTTCGAGTGCTTCAGCTTTCATCATTCTCATCCTTTCCCTTTCAGCATTTCCTTTTCTAAAATAACAAAATATTGATTTCGCGCAAAGGATAAAATAACACTATGAAACATTCACTGATTGCAGCCATTACCAAAAGCCTGCTCCGCACTTCGTTATACCACTTCACCCGGGCCCGGAATTTGCCCGCCATGGCTGCACTTGACGCATTATTCGCCCCAGCCGTATTAAGTCCAGATCATGCAGCCGGAGAACGCAGAACTACAGCCCTCCAGATTGAATACGCCGGTCAGCCGGTTGTCCTGAATTCCCATCTGCGCATCACACCTGAAGCAATGGACCCGGACACAACCCCTGAAGAATTCCGTCTCTGCCTTGACCGACATGTCTTCTTGTGGCCGACCTGGCGGGATTGCCTGGCGATGGCGGCGATGTATTCCCGCAGAGAGCCCGGCGAAGTTTTTGCCATCCTAAAATTCGACGCCAGCGAGCTGCTAACCGATCAGTTTGATCGGATCAAGCTGTCCAAATACGATTCCGGCAGCTCTCCCAGATTCCCGCACCGGATGTCCTACCGCAAAAGCTGCGGGATGCTGCTGCCCCTTACAGAGTTCATGTCAACAACCGGGCAGGCGATACCGACCAAACCATCGGAGATCAAGGAAGTGCTGGTCGAAGGACAAATATCCCCGCTCAGCCGGTATTTGCAAACGGTTTATTGTTCGGAACCGCAGCTGGTTCCTGAGATCTGGCAGCCTGTATGTCAACCGCTGACTCTGACGACACATTAATTGCCGCTAGCCTTGAAACTTATGTCGCATCGTGATATAGTCACGTTATGACATAGTCACGGCAAGACATATTATATTGAAGGCCATGAGTTATGCACAATGAACTGGCGAAGCAGGTGATCGTGTTGTCCACAATGGATAAAGTGCTGAAAAAGTACGTGCCGATGACAGAGACGGCCTTCTATATTCTGTTGTCCCTAACCATACCCCGCCACGGATATGGAATCATCAAGCATGTGGATGAGCTGTCTGAGGGACGGCTTAGACTGGGTTCCGGTACGGTATATGGAACTTTGACGAAGATGAACAAGGATGGTCTGATTGTTGTATTCGCTGATGAAGAGAGAAAAACGGTGTACGAGGTTTCAGATCTGGGGAAAGCAGTAATGCGCGCAGAAATCAGCAGATTAAAGGAACTTCACCGCAATGCCATTACCAGTGAGGAGGAATTTGTATGAAAAGGGTATTTCGGCCCTTCTGGAGCTACGACCTGCCCAAGTCAGAAGCCTGGCTGGCCGATATGGCGAGTCAGGGTTGGGTGCTGACGGAGTGGAACCTGCTGCTGCGGCAGTTTATATTCCGCCAGGATGAGTCGGTTCAGCTTACCTATCAGATCGGTTATGCTCCATCCTCCCAGCCTTCCATGTCTTCCTATCTTGCTGCTGAAGGCTGGAGCAAGCGTCTGCAGCAAGGCAAGTGGAGCGTCTACGAGAATGATCGGCAGCCGTCACAGATTAAGGCCTACCCTTCCCGCAAGGATGTCTTGAGGCGAAACCGCACAATCTCATATATTTTTATGGGAATACTTCTTTATTTGCTGCTCATTGCAATGATTCCGCTGATTGCTCTAAGCTTCTCCTTGACCCAGGATGCTCCGCTTCAGGTACAGCAAAGCCCTATGTGGGCGGTTACCTGGGCCGCAGCAGCCTTGGCTGTGATCCTGCTCGTACTTGCAATCTATTCGATTATTAAACTCCGGGCAGCCAGCAAGGGGTTACTCTTGAATCATGAGGAATTCAAGAAGTCTCACGATCCGCAGAAGCCAGCGGGTGTTACGATGAAGAGGTTGAAGTTAGGCTGGATGTACGCTCCTGACCGGCTGGAGGAATGGCTGGAGGATAAGGAACGGCTGGGATGGAATCTGTATAAAGTCGGCCCTGGAGGCACCCTGTTCCATTTCAGCCAAGGCAGTCCACGTATAATGAAGTATCACGCCGACTATCAGGTCATTGGCGATGAAGAGTATTTCGAGCTGCACCGGCAGGCAGGCTGGCATAAAGTATATAGCTCATCCTCTTCTCTGCAGAAATGGACCCTCTGGAGCCGGGAGGAGTTGGATCGTGCTGAACAACCGGAAATCTACAGTGACCCGTATCACCGCTTGAAGCATGCCCGTAAAATTGCCATCAGCTATACAGCATTGTTTCTTCCGACGATTCTGCTCTACAGCCTGAATGTGACGGCATTTATTGACGGCATGCTGCAAGACGGAATCACCGCTTCCCGGGCATGGAATACTTCACTTATGTTCCTCTGTATCCTTCTCTTCGGCTCGTTCGCAGGCAGAACCTGGCTGTATTACCGGCGGCTTAAGAAGCTGTAGTTATTGCACCGCAACAAAAGGCGTATACCGGAAGTCATGCTCCAAACGGAGCAGGCTTCAAGGATACGCCTTAAGCATTTAGACTTTACCTTATTTCAGAAGAATTGCGGATATTGCTTGGACATCACCTGTACCCGTTCCAGCAATGTATTGGAATGCTCCATCACAATCTTGCGCATTCCCTCCACGTCACGCTTGCGGGTGGCCGCTACCATCTTCACATGTTTATCAATATCGGATTGCTGCACGCCCTCCATCTTGCCATAGAGCAGACGGATACGGTTATAGTGCGAGGCTACCTCTTCAATCGTGAACCAGGATAGCTCTTCCCCGGCCGTCTGAAAGATCAGCTGGTGGAAACGATTATCCTTGAAGTAAAATTCCCGGAAATATTTCTTATCCATATATTTCTTCTGTTTGTTAATCAGTTCCTGCATCGTATCTGCTACAAGCTCACTGCACTTGCGGATGAATTCATCAATCACGGCAGATTCAAGCGATGTGCGGATGAACCATTCCTCGCGGACCCGCTGCAGATCAATTTTGGAGACTACTGTTTTGCGCTGAGGATATATTTCCACCAGTCCAGACTGTTGAAGGCGGACTACTGCTTCCCGTACCGGTGTCCGGCTTACGCCATAGCGTTCAGAGAGCTTCTGCACACTGACATCCATTCCCGGCTCCAACGTCATATTCATGATGTCTTCTCTTATTTTATTGTAAGTTACATCATTTAGTGAATTACTGTTATTAATAATCTTCAACGGGTTCCCTACACCTTCCTGAACTCACTCCTAGTACATCACGATATATTTTCTCCGCACTGGCAGCATCATAGCTGTAATACAACAGAACATCCAGAATAAACGGCGGGTAGCTGAGTCTATTCAGTTCCTGTGTAAAGGCCATGGCTCCTACTTCACTCAAGGTGCGTATTGTAGAATAATTCTTGAACCCAAGCAGGTTCCATAGCAGAATCTTCTCAGTCCGGGTGTAGATTTCATGTGCAAACTGGTCTTCTACAAAATGAAAAATTTCGTGTCCAAGGATAGTATTCATTATACCAGCTTGCTGAAAAAGTTCAACTAGCGCCGGCTCTTCCTCCTGGACCAGCTCCGCCGCTCTGCGCACAGGCTCCTCCATAATTTCGATTGTGTACGGCGGGGTATAGCAGGCAAATAGCACACGTTTCCCTGTCATAAGCGCACTTTGAAATTCTAGCTTCAGCTTCAATTTGTCCGCGATCACGCGGACATCACGGGTTCCGTATTCACGGATGATCCTCTGTGCATAGGCTTTGCCGCAGGCATTAGCTTTGGCAACCATCTCTGTCTTGGTTTCAGGCAGAATGCGCCGGTTCAGAATGTCCCTGGAAAAAGCGTACAGCCCCCAAGCCTCATCCTCTACCTGCAGCAAATCACGCATCATTACACCCAGCTTCATCTGCACCTGCATGCTGCCCCCATTCTTCATTCCTTCATTAATATGGCTATGAATAATTTCAATAGATTAGCGTCAGCTCTGCTTGACATTGGCAGCGACAACGATAACCTCCGTATCCGGCTCAAACGTGGAAATTTCGATATCCATCAGCAGCTCCAGCTGTTCGAAATCGGAAGCGGTAAAGTCCATCACCCGGGCACCGATACACAGATAGAAGTCCGGCCGGGCAATCAGTTCAGTCTGGTAGACGGCCATAGCCTCCCAGAGCTTTTTGACGGCATTCAGGTAATCTCCGGCAGTTGTCTTAAGGGCCATAGCCCGGCCTCGTTGCACCTTAATGAACCCTTTGGTGTCCAGAATGCGGACTGCACCCGCTTCACCGGCCTTCTCAACCTTTTCGCCGAAAATGCTGACATACCTCGTTTTCTCAAGCAGCTGTGTCCGGTCGATGGAAATACGCATATCCTTCGCGGCCAGCTCGCGGAGCTCCGCTTCATCACATTCCTTCAGCAGCTCGGTCGTCTTCACTTCCGTGGAACCGGTAGCAATCGCGGTAACCTTGGAGGTCTGCGGATCGATATCGATATGGATCTCGATGCTTTCCGGAGTGGCTCCGCTCTGAATCGCCTTGTTCATCGCTTCCATTTTGAGTGCGGCAATCACTTCTTTGGAAGGTGACGGAATGATCCGCTCTACCACGTCCCGCACCATGGACAGGGCAACACCGATGGACGAGATCACCTCTGCATTCTCAGGAATGCTGTATTTCAGACCCATTTTCTCAGAGAAATAGACGATCAGCGAAGCGGCTCCCCCGCCAACTCCCACCAGGGAGATCTGGTCTTTCTCCAGTTTGTATTTCTCGGCCAGCGACAGGATGATCGGTTCGATCTTCGCATACGCTTTTTCCATAATCTGCTTCGCAATATCCTCGACCGTGGTTCCGCAATAATCGGCTAATGCCTGCATCGCCCGTCTGGCGGCTTCCACATTCCCGTAGGAGAAATGCTCCGGCTTCACAAGGCCCAGCACGTTCGCAGCACAGGAATTCGTGATCGTCACACGCTCCCCGTTCTCCAGACGGATGGCGACATAATCTGCTGGATCACCCGGCTTAGGTGAGAAAAATTCCACCTTGGCGCCCTTAATCTTGTCCGGGTCGGTAAATACCGAATAATCCAATCCGCCGATATGTGCCGATCTGGGGCCGACATCCACTACTCCGCTTTTGTTCGCCCGGATCATGGAGCCGCCAGCAACACCGAGGACGCGCACATCCAGTGAATTGACATAGGTCGGATGACCGCCGACGATGGAATAGTCAATGGCCGGACGGCCGTTTTTGATAACCCCGATATTGGTTGTGGTTCCACCCACCTCGAAATACACACCGTTAGAGGCTCTCAGATACATCAAAGACCCCATAACTGAGGCTGCGGGACCCGACAGCATCGTAAGCACAGGACGTTTCTTCATTTCGCTGATTTCCATAACCCCGCCGTCGCCTCTCATGATCATCAGAGGTACATGGACGCCGGCTTCCCTTACAGACTGTTCGGTTGAATTGGCGGTATCCAGCATCTTGGGCAGAATACTTGCGTTGATCGCTGCCGTTCTCGTTCTGCGGGTGAGTCCGTACAATTTGGTGATATCGGATGCCATGGTGGTCGGAATGCCTTTTTTCTCAGCTTCTTTATAGACGAGCTCTTCAGGTCTGCCATTATCTACGCCAAAAGCCATGGAAGGCACAATCACCTGTGCACCCTGACGCTTAAGATCATCGATGACCTGCAGCACGGAGGCTTCGGACATTTTCTTAATATTAATGAAGCTATTGTAGATTTTGATCTCTTTGCTATTGCCCAGATCGATGTTCTGCAGTTTGGTCTGACGTTTGGCCAGCCAGCCTTCAAGACCGCCCTTAGCCATGCCAATGATGCCAACCTGTGCGATATCGCCTTCAATCAGCGCATTGGTTGCCTGCGTTGTGCTGTGTGCAACGAAGACTACATCTTCCGGCTTGATGTTATTTTCCTTCAGACAATTCTGAAAACATTTCACAACACCGGCGGCTACACCTCTCGCATGATCATGCGTAGTCTTGACGGACGATTTCCCGATAATTTCATGTGTTTCGTTGTCGATGGCAACTGCTTTTGTATGTGTTCCACCGACGTCGATCCCCATTCTAACCATTTTACCCATATGATTTCTCCGTTTCTCTTCATTAAATTGTACTGAAGGTTGAATAACCGGCTCCTGACGGACAGGGACGCAGCAGCCGGTTCATTTGGATACAAGCGGTGCTACACCAAATTGCCGTACATGAAGAATACAATCGCGCAGAGAATAATCCCGATAATCCAGCCTGTAGGAATGGACATCTTCATATATTCCTTGGCCGGAACCTTCGTATATCCGAAGCCCCAGGCTACCCAGGATTGGGTAACGTCCAAATGCTGCGGCGCTACTGTAGTGATGGCGAACAAAGGATACAGGAACTGTACAGGCCAGGCTGCGGTAGCCACAACTACTGCCAGAATGGCCGAACCGGAACCGACCAGGTTCATCGGGCCGCGGAAGAAGCCGAGCGGTGTCAGGATGGCGAATACGATACAGAGCAATAACGCCGTCTGAGGCATTGCACCGTCGAGCAAGGTTTTGAAATAAGGGGAAGCATAGGTTGCCGCATTATTGAACATGGACAGGGTGAGCAGGAATCCGATCATCGGCGCCACATCGATAGCCCCGTCCGCGAATTGCTTCGACAGCATTCTGCAAACGCTTGCAAACCCACCCTTTAACTTGCCGCAGGTCAGTAAGGCGAACAGACCGGCAACGATAAATCCGAAGATAATCGGGAGTTTGAACACCACCACACCGATTACCGGCAGGATGATGGAAATCCAGGAGATTGCTGGGGCGTCAACCGTAGCTCCGGCATCCGGAGTGGCTGCCCAGGCACGGGAGACCTTCTTGTTCATGGATAGGTTAGATACCACCAGAACAACAATCAGGGAGACAGCCATCGCAATCATGCCGAATTTGAAATATGTATTGTAGTCGTAGCTGGCATAACTTTCATTGGCTGTGGCAAAAATAGCCTGATACTGCTTGAAGTTAACAATGTTCCCGAAGATACCCGCCATAATGGAGCCCATGAAGGAGAACAAGGCAATCGGTGAAGGAATACCCAGCGACAGCATGATCGGCAATACGATTACGGCAATGGAGATTACCGGACCGATACCGGTCATAGAGGTGAAGATTACCGCAGTAACAATACATAAGAGCGACATCGTAATTCTTGGTTTGTCTCCGCCGAGCTCTACCACCTTACGGATCAGCGTTGCAGCAATTCCTGTGTCGATCAAGACTCTGCCGAAGAAGGCGCCGAAGAAGATGTTAACCAGAATCGCTTTACCGTAGTTCTCCGGACCCGTCTGGAAGACGTTCGTCAGGACATCAATAAAGGTCTTGCCCTCCATAACGGAGGTTGGATGAATAGAATTGCCGATCAGGGCAATCGAGGTCCACAGGACCGACATGACGAAGAAGCCCACCATGAGGTTATACCCCTTGACGCAGTACCACACCAATCCAAAAAATGATAAAACCATAATGAAACCGATTACAACATTAGCCACAAAATAACCTCCTGTAATAGGAATATATGAATAACATGCTAACATGCTATATAGCCTCACTGACATGTTAGTTTGTCTCGGGAAAATATTAACATGTTAGTTGCTCGGGCGTCAATACAATTCTGCGCTGCGAATTTCAGCTGTTTTTGAAGTCAGGCGCGGGTAAGAACGGCAGCCTTTCAGCACGAACAGAGAAAGCCCCCGCGGCATGGCCGCAGGGGCTGGGTGCTGCTTATTAAGGCTGAATGCCCGGTAGAACTACAGCAATAAACAGCAAGCCCGGCATTAGGGTAGCAGGAAACCCTTTGAAGCCTGCTCTATTCTTCAAGGCCGCAATAATTGCCAGGTTCAGCAGCTGGCCTGCCAGGACAGGTAAGACTGCAAAGAGTGGTCCTGCTCTATTGACGGATTGCAGGGAAACTATTGTCAGCAATGAATAGAAGACTAGATCCCCTGTACCGATGACCGGAATGAGCCCCCGCTTCCCGGGAACCGGAAGGCAGACCGATAGACGGGCGGCTGTATTCTTACGCTCCATTAATCTGGCGTTGAGCGTGAAGCCGCCTCTCTTGGTGAAGCTGAACACATCCATGACTACAACTCCGAAGGCAGCACCAATGACCGTACTGTCCGAGACGAATACGTAGGCTGACAGCAGATACGCCAGCAGAACTGCACAGATGATGTTCAAGCCATTATGCAAATAGACCACAGTCCGGCTGACAGTCTGCTTCCAGACCCAACAATTTAGCGCTATGGCTGCTGCAAATCCTGCAACAGCCATCTGCTCTGAACATCCGCGAACGGCAGCTGCCAGCAGTATGATGAGACCAGTAAGCAGGAAAATATAGGTTAACTCCCAATGCATCCTGTTCTTAACAGGCACATCCATCAGAAATTCCTCCAGTCAAATATAGAACATCGTCTTACTCTTCCACTAGTCCGGTTACATCTGCTTACTGTACTTACGGATGTAGAACAGCTGCAGGAAACAGCCGAAAACATATAGTCCGATGGTCGACAGCACTACCCACAGAGCGGTCCCGCCAAATATGAACAGAAACGGCAGCGCAATCATAACCACAATCATAACATCGAAGGCTTTGGCCTTCGCTTTCATCCGGATGGCCGTATGGCGTTCGTCGCGCAGTTCAATGACAGCCTGCTTCCTCAGCTTGGGGTGCTTGGCATAATAACACTGAATGATAAGCTGGGCGGCACTCATACTGAACAGCCCCGAGCCTATACCAAGACCTAACCCGGCTAGTCTCTCTGTACTTTCATTCATCGTCAGAAGCCCGGCAGCAGCCAGAATCCCCCCAAGCAGCAGCAGAAAAGAAAACAGCCAGATCTTCTTGTTCACCTTCATTCGGATTCCTCCTCATAGATAAAAATATCCTCAATGGCCAGTTTGAAATAGCGGGCGATTTTGAAGGCCAGAATGATGGACGGGTTATACCTCCCGTTCTCAAGCGAACCGATAGTCTGTCTGGAGACCTCCAGCGCCTCAGCCAGCTCTTCCTGTTTAATTCCCCGCTCCTTCCGAAGCTGCTCCAGCCTGTTATCCATACCTTCACCTCGCATATGTAAAGTTAACTTTCCATCATAGTATCACTCACTTTCTAATATGTAAAGCGTACTTTCCATCATTCTATGTTTATTCACACAAAAAGAAAAGCATAAAATACCCCTAACGGGTAATTATGCCGGAGTTTATCGATTTCGTATTCCTTCAGTTGTCACTTGGCCTTTCATTTTTCTTAATAGAATTCAGCTCTTCTTGTCCGTGATAAGAACCTGCACGTATAACAGCATCTATCTTATGAAGATTCTGAACACTCTCCAAGGGATTGGCATCCAATATCACTAAATCCGCATTCTTACCTGCCTCCACTGTGCCCATATCATCCAAACGCCCCAGAAACTCCGCTCCGTTAAGGGTAGCCATTTGGAGAACGTGAAGAGGTGAGATACCCGCTTTTTCGAGTTCATCAAATTCCTGATGAATAGAGTTACCTGCATTACGCCAATTAACTCCGCCGCCTTCATCTGTGCCAACCATCATCTTAACGCCTTTGGAATCATAGGTCTTTGCCAATTTCAAATAAAGATCGTAGAGCCCTTGTGCAATGGTTGGATCACTATCATTTGAGAATAGACCTAAATGCATACGTACCAGAGTCGGGGTTTGCCATGTGTTGTTTTCAACGAATACACCGGCAAGCTGAATGGCCTTCTCTTCACTGTAAGTGTCAATCAAATGTTGCAGTACTGCGGAATCCTCTTTTCCCCCGGAAGTCTCAATAGCTAACTTGACGACTTGCTCGTTCACAAAATCTCTAACACCCTTTATCTTCATGAATTGCACGAAGACTGGATTTGACGTGATGGAGGGAAGTCCTGTGGCCTCTGCTCTCAAGTTGTTCTCATCAGTTGAGGTAGAGATTAGCGCCCCGTTGTTGATTCCGAAATGTTCGACACTATAAAATCCGTTTTTCGAAGCCTCCTTCAAGTCCAAATCCGGAAGCACATGGCCTACAAACGCAAGATTTAATTTGTTCGCCTCCGCTTGGACGGCATCAAATACTTCTGGTGTAACAGCCCCCGCTTTTATAAAGCCAGCCCCTTCCTTTTGCTGCTCTCGAACGAATTCCACTGCAACCTTTGGCGTAGGCGCGTTGATCGGTGTTAACACATCGCCAGGCATCGCGAGCAGTGCCGGCTCTTCCGTAGAACTGGTATAGGCACCGGCTCTCCATTCCTTCAACTGGTCGGCTGAACCACTCATCTGTCTGAAGCCGGTAACACCGTTAGCAAGCAGCAGAGACATAACTTCAGGGGTCTTCTCATCTCCCAGCACGTGCATGTGCATGTTCAGGTACCCGGGCACCGCATACTTCCCGGTGGCCTCAACAATCTTCGTGTCTTCGCCTGTCTTAATGCTTCCAGCCGGTGCAATGTCGATGATTGTCCCATCCTTAGTCAGGATGCTCATGTTAGAGGTTAATTGACCGTTTTGTGTATCCACAATGGTTACATGATTCAGCAATAGCTGATATGGAACGCTTGGTTGTTCCAGATTCATAGCGGTGTAGGGCTGAATATTCATCGAAGGTTGGCCAGCATACAAGCCGCTCCATACGATGACAAGCGCTAATATCCAATATAGCGGAACTCGCCATCCATGCCATAATTTCATTCTTCTCAGGGTAATGAGGAAGCCGGCGCAGGCAGCCAGAATCAGATAACCATACCAGCGTTCATCACTGCTGATCATCAACACTAGTACAATTCCAAAAACAAGAACAAATAATAGCCCAAATCCGATGGTGCTTAGAAGTTTTCTTTTTGTATTTTGCTCCATCGCAAGCCCTCCCTTTCTTTATCAAGATTTCAAGATCTGCACTGTTCCATAAACTTCATGGCAAGCGAACCACATTCCTCCGGCTTATCCAGCCACGGAAGATGCCCGGCATTCTGCAAGGCATGAAACTCCGGCCGTTGAAAACAAGAGGCAACCTCCTCTCCGATGTCAATGCTGCCAAACGGATCATTTGTACCCCACAGGAACATCGTTGGTTGCTGCACACGATTCAGCTCTTCTTTTTGCAGCATGACATCCGGCTGAGAGCCCCACATGGTGTTAATACGGCGCATGAGACTGAGACTCGAAATTTTATAGTTGGGAAGCTGTTGAAAATAATAGTAGCAGTCTGCGAGTTCACTGGGCAGCTTCTCCAGTGTTTCCTCAGAATGCCCCATAAAACGCAGGCTTTCCAACGATTTATCCGGTTTCTTGGACATAACCAGCTTGTACAGGACATTGTTCAGACCAGGTATGGAAAGTGCACGCAGCGCGGCCGGCGGTCTTGTGCTAATCAGGTTCCCTGGTACGCCTAGCAGTACAAGACTGGATACACGTTCCGGACGGTCGATCGCTGTCAGAATACTCATGTGCCCGCCGATGGAATGAGCTATAATCGGAACCCGGTCAAGCTTGAGCTCGTCCAACACACTTATAACCGTTTGAACCGCAAATTCTCTGAAGTTAATATTCCGGTGGTCCATGCCGTCACTCATTCCACCGCCCGGACGGTTGATGGCGATTATACGCCGGCCGGTCAAATGGGCCATCAAGGGAATCAGCGGGAAGGTATCGCCGGTATTGCCGGGAACAAGAACAACAGGCTCTCCGTGTCCAATCTCGGTCACTCTGATTGTATATCCGAAATTGCCGAACGGAATGTGGCGGATTTCCGCGTCAAGCTGATAATAATCAAGCAATTTCTGTTCTGCATTCCGTGCCTTGAGGACGCGGGGATCGTTATCTTTTAGAATAAGCGATGAATTATTCATAGAGCCACTCCTCCACTTGTGTATACCTATGCTGGATAGAATTCGGTCTGCCGATGCCCGGAAGACTTGAGAATTCATTTTGATGGACGTGTCCACAAATTCAGCCTGGCTCCCGCTGCAAACAGCATCTTTTCCACTCCCTAGTACAACTAATCACTGTGCATGACGACTAATCGGTATCAATTTCAGCTTGCTAAAAAAAACAATACTGTGATACAAATGTATCATAAATACAAATGAAAAAAACCCGAAATGCAGAAGTGGAACAGGAGTGAGCGTAATGTATCGTATCGGAAAGGATAAGCGAAAAACACAATCCGCAAAACTTATTTGCAAAGGCATGGAAGATTTGATGCTAATACAGGATTATAAAGATATCTCCATCACACAGATTATCAACACGTCCGGCGTGGGCAGAGCAACCTTCTATCGGCTGTTTGACGATAAATCAGATGTTGTGCTGTACCAAATGGAGTCAGTATTCGATGAATTAATCCGGCGTATGGGGCCGCATACCGATTCCAGTATAGTAGTTAAAGCTTTATTTGATATCTGGCTTCCCCAAAAAGCTCTCTTTTTATCCTTGGTAAAAGCAAATCTGTATGGGGAGTTTCAAACCCGGTTATCCTTTGTAATCGGAGAAAAACTGAACTTTATTAAAGAAGCTGTTGGTATGGACGACAGGAGCTGGCAGTATTTCATACACATCCGGGCAGCCATGCTCTTTACTGCGCTAAGGGTCGCAATCACTCAATTTAGTGAAGATGATTCGCAGGATATTTCCAGCACGCTGAGCGATCTATTCGGCAAACAGCCGGTATTCAAATCGTAATTGGATTATCCGGCCAACATGAGATAGAACTATGGGAAATGTTGAATATGAAAGGTAGCGTCACTGCATTGGAGGGGACGCCTCTTGGATAAGGGGGAGCTTTCGGGAATGGCATAAGTATCATCGGCCCAAGGGATGAGCAACGTCCTCAGCTATCTGCCCATAAAAAAACAGGCTCTAAACCAGCTATAAACAGCCGATTCAGAACCTGTATTTATTAAATATGATGCGGTCAAGAGGACTCGAACCTCCACGATATTGCTATCACTGGCACCTGAAGCCAGCGCGTCTGCCAATTCCGCCATGACCGCATATTAAGTTGACTTGCTTACGCAGTCACAAGATAGATCTTATCATGCTGGGATTTCAGAGTCAACCTTTTTATCTTTTTTTTAATTTTTGATTATTTCCAATAATTTTCAAGATGAATATTGCATTTACTTACCCAAAAGATGTATAATGAGAACAAAGGTTCGCATACTATAAATGAGGTGATTTATATGGCGACTACCAAGAGAAACACCCTAATCACACCAACACTTCCTGAAGATATAACCAAAGACGAATTGTCCCTTGTCAGAAGCTATCTGCTGCTAACGTTTATCCATAAAGTGTTTGAGCGCGATTGCCGAGTTATTGGTAAGAGCGGTCTCTTCAAGACTCCACAGCTCTACATGGAGCTCGTCTCCAGCGCCACGAAGAAGACTTCGCTGATGCTGCAGGAGGTTACCCGTGAGCTTACTTCGCATCAGCTGAAGATCAATACCATCCGCCAGGATCAGCGCGGAGTTACGGCCGAGTATACCTGCCGGGGATACTCCGGGGATATCCATATCCTTTGGCCCGGCTTCCGCAACGAAATGATGCTGCGCATGCGCGCTTATCTCGGGCTGGGTGCCGAGCTTGCCTCCGTTCTTCCCAGAGAAGAACGGGTGGAACAGATGGCCTTGTCGTTCTAGACCGTTACTGGTTACCGCAAAGAGCCTCGTCCTATTTACCGGACGAGGCTCTTTGTGTACCTACACTTCCTAGAGGTTCCATATAGTTTGAATTTGAACAAAAGCGGAACCATTCCATTTCCTCATACCTGTCCCGTTGTCCGCAGAGCGAGCCTGAGATTGTTAAATTAACACTACATAGGCATAATTGTTGTACGTATTGCAACTTTGATACCTCGATACCTGGGCATTCGGACAGATTGTTGTATGAAATACAACAATTCCTCCACCAAACCGCTAGAACAAAGAGAGATGTTGCCTTTTATACAACAATTTTGGATTAGGGCCGAATTACGGAGGGAAATGTTGTATTCTGTGCAGGATTTTAATAAGCAATGTGATCTCCGGTACAAATATCGGGATAAGAAATATTTGTGGCAATAGCAGCCGGATGTTCACCTATTCTCTGTAGCCACGGCAACCCCAAATTCGAAAAAATCAAAAATTCAATCTGTATCGGGCGCGGCGCTCCTCTACTTAATGACCTTTTCAATCTCCTTCATCCCCGCATCCGGGAACAGCTTCGCCACATGCTCAGCAATCCGTGATTTCGATTCCGCGGGCTTATCAGCGTAACGCGAGGTGACCCATTCTTCCCCGTATACATGCTCACTCATCGCATACCGCCCGACTCCCCAGCCGTACGGACGGCCTTCTTTGTCCTGCTTGTATTCGAATCTGCTCGCTGTAATATAGGTCTGCATCTGCAGATGCGTCATTGCGGTATCGAAGCCCTTGGCCCCGTTTTTCCCGAAGCCGGCCGGCTGCTTAAGCTCATTGGAGAGCAGTCCCTCACTGTGTTCCATTAACACATCCATAATTTGTTTGCTGGGCATGGAGGCTAGTCCATCATCATATCTGGCGTCGAAGTCGTATCCGTCCCTGCGGTAATTGGCGAAGTCAGGGTACCACGCTTTGCTGATAAACCCGGCTTTTTTGTTAAAAAGCTTCGCATAAGCGATCTCGCCCCCTGCGGCAACTTCCTCGCGCCATTCCCACGGCCCTTCCACATCCTTCACGAACCAGTAGCCCGCAGGCGTGCATTCCTGCAGGGAGAAACCATCAATCTCACAGCGGAATAAAGGAAGGAAACCTATCTCACGCACCAGATCGGCTAACTCCCGCGCATTCTTAATTACAGGCAGCTTCATAACGGACCTCCCGGTTCATACGTCCAGCCTTCATCCCCGTGGTAGATCATCAGCTTGGACATACCGCCATCGATATTTATATTCTCCCCGCTGATGAATCCTGCAGCATCACTGCACAGGAAAAGCACCATAGCAGCGATATCCGGCGGTGCTCCTACACGTCCGGCCGGGTGCTGCAGCCGGTCCGGCTCCGAATGAACCGGGTCCGCTGCTTCTCCCGTACCATGATAGGCAGTGGTATCAATCCAACCGGGGCTGATCGCATTCACCCTCGCTTTACCGGCCAGACTTACACTAAGGCCGTGGGTCAACGCACCAATGCCGCCTTTGGTGGCAGTATAGCTCTCCGTATCCGGCTGGGACATGCGCTCCCGGCTTGAAGAAATATTCACAATGGACGCTCCCGGAGCGAAATATTCCTTAAGCCGCAGTGTCAAATAATATGGCGCAGTTACCCCGATCCGCTGCACATATTCGAAATCCTCGTAGCTGCACTCCGACAGCAGTCCTTTTTTGCTGATGCAGGCATTGTTAATCAGGTAATCTACGTGTCCGAATCTGCTGATAACCTGTGCGGTGAAATCCTCAATGACCGAACGCTCAGCAATATCTCCCGGATAGAAAAACAGCCGCTCCGCCCCATACTGCTCCTCCAGCCAGCGTCCGGCCGCAAGATCGGTATCTATACAGGCAACCGCCGCTCCCGCCTCCAGCAGCTCCTCTGTAATACAGCGTCCAATTCCGTTAGCACCGCCGGTGACGACAGAGATTTTATTCTGATGGTTCATATGCTCCTCCTTAGGCAGTTCAATGTAAGGGTCCTGCATAATCAGCAAAAGTACGCTCTGCAGCGTACTCAGCTGAGTGTAAAGCTGTATTTAAAAACGGCATCTAGCGTATCCCGTTTGCTTTTTACAAAGTATCTGCTTCCGGTCTCGGCTCGCTGAACGGCTGATACAGGTAGTTCCGGTCCAGCTTCACAACACGCTTATTCGGACGCCGGATCATTACCTGGGACTCATCCCAGGCCAGCACAATCCCCTTGACATCATTGCTCTCCAGTCCATCCCGCACAACACGTATCTTTTCACCGGAAATCCGGTAGGCATCCAGCTGTTCATCACTGATCATAATTGTTCTACTCCCCTCTCTGTCCTTAGCTTGTCCAATATTTGCCTAAATCGAATCATGAAAAAGACCCAAATGATAAATCATCCGGGTCTAGTTACGATTTGGGTAAGTCTGTATGTCTTATGAAGTTCTTATATCAGCGCTTCATTCTTCTCAAACCAGAAGTCAAGAACTTTAGCGGACATCACCCGTTGTTCCAGATATTCTACCTGATGATCCGTGAATTTCTGTCTCCAGTTGAAGGACAGCTCTTCACACAAACTTGTGATTGTCAGAAGCTCCGACCAAGCTACGTAGCGTTTGTACCAGAAAAACTGAGGATGTTCGATCATATAGGGATACAAATCGTCGAACTCCGTGTGTTTGCAATCCAGCGCACGTTCGAAGTGATCCTTAGCCTCGGTTAGTTTATCAATAAAAAATTGCTCTGTCACCGGTTCTTTCCCCATTGTGACGCCTCCTCTCTCATGTCTATTTTTATTATAAAGGAAAACTTATAGGGTGAAAAGCAGATGTTTCAAAAATAGGCTATGTTCCTGTATTTGTCACTTAAATCTTACCCGAAAGTAATCGTTCCCTCACTAAGTGAGGTAATATCGACAAGCGACTCCAGACGGATACCCTGTTCCCGGATTGTGCGGGCGCCGGCCTGGAAGCTTTTCTCGACCACTACGCCCAGACCCACAAGTTCAGCGCCGGAACGCTGGATAATCTTGATCAGGCCGCGCGCGGCGTCTCCGTTGGCGATAATATCGTCGATAAATAGGATTTTGTCATTCTCCGAGATGTATTGGCGGGACAGCATAATGTCCGTGACAATCCCTTTGGTAAAAGACGGCACCCGTTCGCATAAGGCATCGGGATCAGCGAGCAGCGTTTTTTTGCGCCGGGCAAAGACCAGCGGCACCTTCATCTCATAAGCGGTGGCAAATGCCACGGCAATACCCGAAGACTCCACGGTAACTACTCGTGTCACTCCAGCCTCAGCAAATCTGCGGGCAAACTCCCGTCCCATTTCCATCGTCAGCATCGGATCAACCTGGTGGTTGAGCAGACCGTCCAGCTTCAGCACCTGATCCGAAATGACGACCCCTTCCTCCAAAATCCGCTGTTTCAATATTTCCATGACCTTGAACCTCCATTACCTTTATAATTCCAGACGTTCCACTGTAATACCAGCTTATTCACAAGGCGGAAGTCATGTCCTTCTGTTCCTCATCATAACCTGTACTATGCGGACTGCACAAGGCAATCCTGCCCGCACCGCTATTTAAATCTTCGCAGCATTCAGAGGAGGAGAGCCATGAAGTCCCGAGTCCGCACATTGCAGATCGCTTTCACCTATATTGGCACCATTGTGGGTGCCGGCTTCGCCACCGGCCAGGAAATTCTCCGTTTCTTCACAAGATACGGCCACTGGGCCCTGCTGACCATCCTGTTCTCCACCGCGATATTTATTTGGCTCGGCACCAAAATGATGATTATCGCCCGGCGGATCGAGGCAGACTCCTACGAAGATTTCAACCGCCATCTGTTTGGAGAAAAGGTCGGCTCCAGCATCAGCCTGTTCACCATGATTATTCTGATTGGCGTGAATAGCATCATGCTGGCAGGTGCCGGGGCTATTTTTAAGGAGCATCTCGGAATGCCCTATCAGGCGGGGCTGCTGCTCACCATTCTCGGGTCCTACCTGCTCCTGAAGCGCGGCATTTCCGGAATCCTCCAGATCAACAGCCTGGTGGTCCCATTGATGCTTACTCTGTCGCTGATTATTGTATTTAATACGCTGGGTGTACCCGGTGCAGACCGTTTCCTGTTCCTGCCGTCAGACCACAGCTTCTTCAGTGCCTGGATGTCTCCGCTCCTGTATACCGCCTTCAACCTCGGCATGGCCCAGGCTGTGCTTGTTCCGCTGGCCCGGCATACCGAAGACGAGCAGGCGCTTGTACGCGGAGGGATTCTGGGCGGAGCCGGAATCGGGTTCATGCTGCTGGCAGCCCACTTTGCCATGAGCTCACAGATGCCGGGAATTCTGCAGTTCGAGATTCCGATGGGCAGCATCGCCTTCCGGCTGGGTCCCATCGTGCAGACGATTTTTCTGCTGCTGATCTTCATGGAAATCTTCAGTACCTTCGTTGCAGACATCTATGGAGTTAGCGTTCAACTGCAGCAGCGCCTGCCGGTCGCCCCAGCCCTGGTAACCCCGCTGTTAATGCTGGTCTGCTATGTGTTCAGCCAATTCGGCTTCAGTTCCCTCCTCGGGGTGTTCTACCCGATCTTCGGCGCCCTGTGCCTGGTGTGGGCGGTCATGCTGATGCGCGCTCCCATGTCGCAGCCGCCGCGGCCAAGCGGTCCGCCTGCCTCTGGAAGCGGAGGTAAGGGCATCACCATTGTGGCGGTTAAGCCGGTGATCCGGACTACACGGAAATAACCGCAGCAGCAGGTATGATCGCCGCCACCGCTTCGGCCACATGCCGGTGGCAGGTCATCATCACAATCTGCCGGGATACCGACAATTCGCCAAGTAATTCAAGAGCCGCATGCAAGCGGTGTTCATCGAAATTAACAAACAAATCGTCGAAGAACAGCGGCAGGTTCACCTGACTGCTCATGGTCTCCGAAAGAGCCAGCCGGATCGCCAGATACAGCTGTTCCGCTGTCCCCCGGCTAAGCAGTCCGCTGTCCAGCAGTCCGGCGTCCTTATGCTCCGCCTTCAGCTCCTTGTGCCCGAGAGTCATTACGATCCGGCGGTACTCCCCATGCGTCAGCTTGGAGAAATATACAGAGGCAAGCTGCAGCACCTGCGGCTGCTTCTCCTGTTCATAGATCCGCCTCGTCCGTCCCATAAGCTCTGCCGCCAGCGCCGTTACCGCATATTGCCCGGCCAGATTACGCAGCGCCGCCCGCTGTTCTTCCAGCTGCTGAAGCACCGAGTCCTCCATGCACCGTCCCCTCAGGTCCTCCCGTTCCTGCAGCAGCTTGCCGCGCTGCTGGAGCAGGAAACTGCGTTCTTCCTCCAGGTTCAATACCGCCTCTTCCGCCGCCAAGCGTTCCTGTTCAAGCACCCGGGCATCCTGATGCTCCAGCAGCCGGAGCAGCTCTGCCTTGCCTTCCTGCTCCCATCCGCCAAACATCGCCAGCTCCCACTGACGTACCGACCGCGTCAGCTCACTATGCCTCAGCCAGGCCGATGAACGGCGCAGGAATTGTTCACCGTCCTCAGCGCCGCCTTCCTGAAGGAGCCTGCTGCTCCGCCCGTTCAGCTCCTCCTGCTCTCTCCGGTTCGCAGCCAGTTCCTCACGAACTTGGGTAAGCCGCGCTTCTATACTCTCCCTGCGCAGCAGCTCTGTCTTCAGCGCCTCCCATTCCCGCTTCCGCAGCTCCAGCCAGGTTAGCAGTGAAAGAGAGTCCGGTGAAACTTGAGTTAAAGCCCGGGCTCCGGCAGGAGGTTCAGCTTGGGGCTCCGGCTGCGGGCCTGATTGTGAGCCGGGATGTGCGGGAGCCATCAAAGTAACAGAGGAGTGATCCCTGCGGGCCTCGGCAGCAGCCTCAGTATCTCTAAGCAGAATCATCCCTTCCTGCTCATAAGCAGCGCACTCTGACTCCAGTCCGCTGAGCCGGAGGGATAATTTGCCCTGCTGGCGGAGCAGTTCATTGCCCCGCTCCGCCAGAGCGAAGATATCCGGCAGACCGTCCGGTGAGAGCCCTTCCGGCAGCCCCCGCTGGCGCAGCCATTCTTCATAACGAGCGGCCAGCTCCGTGAAGCTGGCTTCGGCATGGTCCAGCTCCTCTGCCAGTACCCGCTCCTGTCCGGCCAGCACCGCGAGCTCCGTGCGGCAGGCCTCCACCTCAGCGGTCTGCCGTTCGACGCGCTGGCGCCAGGCATTCCACGCCTCCATCAGGCGGCGCAGCTCCTTCATCCCGGCCTCCAGCCCGCCGGCATCTTGTATGCCGCTCTCCGGCTTCGCCCCGGAGAGCAAAAGCCCGCGCAGCCGCAGCATCTCCGCTGCGGCCTTGCCCGCCTCCCCGGCGCCCGGCGCAGGCGGCGTCTGGTCTGCTCTGCTTGCACCGCGCAGAGCGAAGAGCAGTGCAAGGTCCGCTGCGGCCAGCAGGCCGAGCGCGGACCACGCGCTGACCGGCGGCGCGCCGGTCAAGAGCAGCGCAGGCGGCAGCAGCAGCGTAAGCGCTGCGCCCGCCTGCAGGAGGCGCCGGTAGCGCTGCGCCCGGCGCCCGTTCCCGCCGGGGCGGCTGTCCCCGGCGGCAGTGCCTCTGCGGCGCGGGACCTCCGCGCCGCCTGCAGAGCCGCCGAGCAGCGCTTCGCGCCAGCGCTCGGCGGCCTGCTGCAGCTCGTCCCACAGCTGCAGCAGTTCACGCGGGCTGCGCGGAGCGAGGCCCGCGAAGTCCGCTGCGCCGCTTGCGTGTTCGCGCGCAAGCTGGCGCTCGGCCGCCTGCAGCGCAGCGCCGGCGGCGGCCGTTCTGGCGCGGAGGCTCAGCAGCTCCGCGCCCCGGGTCTCCATTTGCCGGTCGTACCCGGCAAATGACGCAGCGTAGCGCCGCGCGGCTTCCCGGTCCGCCGCGCTGGCTGCGAAGCCCGCCAGCTCAGCGGCGCTCCAGCCCGCGCCAATGCTGCGCAGGATACGCTGGAGCTGTTCGCCCAGCGCGGCAAGCTCACCCGTCAGCCGCTGCCGCTCCGTGCGCTTGTCCTCATAGCTGCCCCGTCTGCGGTCCAGCGCTTCGAGAACCGGCCCCTGCTGCTCCAGCAGGGAATCAGGCGGATTCGCGGCAAGCTCAGCCGCAAGCTCTGCCTGCAGCCGTTCCAGGCGGAACGCCGCGCCCTGCAACCCCCGCAGATCACCCTCCAATGCCTTCCAGCGGTCCACTCCAGCTTCAGGGAACGCATCGATCTGCGGAAGCTCTGCCAGCTCAAGCCGGGCTTCAGACCATTTCAGCCACAGCTCGCGGATCTCCTGCGCCTTCCGCAGCTTAAGCAGCTGGTCTGCCGCGGTTTCCCGGCTATCTTTCATCTGTAACAGCTTCTGCTCTACCGCTTCCAGAGCCAGGGTATTCTCATTATATCTGGGCAGATAGGAACGGCTCTCCGCTACCTCCCGTTCCAGCTTCTCAATAGACTGCAGAATCTTGGCGGCATCCTGCACCTTGCCCCGTGGCTTATAGAGCTTCTCGGCATCCTGGACCAGGCGTTTCTCCGCCCGCATAATCTCACCGCCGCCGCCCATCCCGGCATGGAACAGGTAGCTGCTCATCTCACCGGACTGCAGCGCGCCAAGCTCCTGCAGCTCGTCCAGCGAGACGGCGAACAGCTGGCGGAACATACTCCGCGAGATGCCGCCCAGCAGGCGGCGCTCCAGCTCAGCCTGCTGCAGCTCCTCAGTGCTTCCATCCGGATGGCTAAGTGTAATCTGCAGCTTCTCTCCTCTTCCAGGTCCTTCACCGCCGGAAGCAAACCGGCGGATCGTCCAGAGGGCGCCTCTATCATCACGCGCATTCAGCACCCCGCCATGTGTTCCGCCCTGCAGCGGCTCATACCGCTCGGCAGGATACGCCCTGCCGGGGATGCCGTACAGCATCGCGCGGATAAACTGCAGGGTAGTGCTTTTGCCGGCTTCATTACGCCCGAAGAGCACAGTGACCCCTTCGTTCAGCTTCATCTCCCGCCGGGCCAGACGGCCATAGCCGTCAATCCGCAAAGACTCAATTTTCATTCAGCATCCCCCCGCTCCCGCCATACAGTCAGGTCTGCCGCTTCCCTGTCACTGTCCTCTTCCTCCGGCATCGCCATATTCACCGCTGATCCGCCGGCTCCGTCTCTTTCCGAGGGTCCGTTGGCCCGGGCAGACACAACCTCTTCTCCTGCCGCAGGACTCTGCGGCACAGTAGCCTGCTCCTCTACTCCGCTGAGCAGCACAATGCCCAGCTCCGCAGCACTGCCCAGCCACTCCCGCTTCTCTTCGCTCCCTGTGGACATGAGCAGCTTGCGCAGCTCCTGATTCTCCATTAGCGGCCTTAGCGCAGTGGAGATCAGCTCCTCCAGCTCCTCGTCGTTCCCGCCGCTACGTCCGGCAAGCCGCAGCATTTCGCCGAGGAAGCTGTCCTCCAGCAGCAGACGGCCCCGGTCAACCGCCAGTCCCGTTTCAATAGCGAAGCCTTCGGTCCACACGAGACCTGCATACTCCTTACGTTCCGCACGGACCGTTTCCCGCCGCTGCAGCTCGGCGAGCAGATCATCCGCAGCCCCCTTCTCCGTCAGCACCTTATGTATAGCACCCCGCCCGGTCAGGCGGAATCTTACCACAGACATCAGCTGCGGTGTTTCTTCCCGGAGGTCTTCAACCGCATTCTCAACGGCCCGCGTCCACTCAGCCTCATCCGCCAGACCCTCCACCGGGATCTCACGGACCTGCCAGCGCACACTGTCCAGTTCATGGAAGGTCAGCGACGCAGCACCTTCTGCATCCACATAAACGATATAGCAGCCTTTAGGGCCAGTCTCTTTAATACTTCGCCCCTGAATATTTCCCGGGTAGACAATCGGCGGACGATCGTGCAGAATACTGCGTTTATGAATATGCCCCAGCGCCCAATAGTCGTAGCCCCTGCCGATCAGATCCTTGCGGCTGCACGGAGAGTACGTCTCATGCTGGAGATCCCCGTCCACATTGCCGTGCAGCAGGGCAATGTGGAACAGGCTGCTGCCCGGTTGACGGTTATACCGCAGCGCCGTATTCTCAGTCACTTTGGCAGTTGGATAGGAGATCCCGCTGATCACGGCTACCTCCCTGCCGTCCTCTCTGCTGCGGGCAATAGCCTGTTCCGGCTCATTGCCGCCGAACACCGTAACGTGATCAGGCGGTGCCTCTACCAGACGCGGCCCGTCCAGCGGATCATGATTTCCGTGAATCAGGAACACCTGAATCCCGTGCCGCCCGAGTTCCTCCAGCGCTTCCCGGAACCGGAGCTGACCCTGGAGAGAGGCATCGGAGACATCATAAACATCGCCGCTTATGACAACGAAATCTACCTTTTGCTCTATAGCTACGCCAACAAGCCGCCCGAGGGCGGCGAAGGTGGACTCCCGGAGATAGGAGCGTATAGCCTGCGGGAGATGGGACAGCCCTGCAAACCGGCTGTCCAGATGCAGATCCGCAGCATGCAGGAATCGAAAAGGTATCATACCCTCACCCCTTCATTCCCGGCTGATACTGCAGGTAAGTTTTCTTCAGCTCATTGGCTACCCGGGTCAGGGAATAGAGGCTCTTGGCCTTATCCCAGGCCGAACGGGACAGCTCATAACGGTAGCCGGGATCACTGATCACTTTCTCAAGGGCATCTGCCAGTCCCAGCTCATCATCCGGATTCACCAGCAGCCCGTTGACGCCATCTTCAATCTGCTCGGGAATCCCGCCGACATTCGTTCCGACAAGTGCGAGGCAGCTGAGTGCAGCTTCCGCAAAGACTGACCCGAATGCCTCCGCCCGCGAAGGGAGGACAAAAATATCAAAGAACGGCATGAATTCCTCCGGATGCAGCGTATAGCCGTAAAAGATCGTTTCATTATAAATTCCCAGGTCCTGCGCCAGCTGCTCCAGCTCCGCCCGGCTCGGTCCGTCCCCGATAATATGCAGTACATATTCATGACCCCGCTTTTTGAGCTCGGCACAAGCCTTGAACAGTGTATCTATTCCTTTGGCCGGTACCAGACGGGTAACAGTGACCAGCTGCGGAATATCATTGTCATGCGGCACAGGCTTGAATCTCTTCTCGTCGAAACCGTTGGGAATAACGCCGATGCTGCCGGGCTGATCTATATAAGGAGTTAAATATTCGGCAAAAGCGCGCGAAACCGTCATCAGCCTGTCGCTGACATGCTCCAGCTCGCGGTAAATCGAGACCAGAAACTGATGCTCCAGGCCGCCCTCCTGGATGGCTCCATTCAGAATCAGCTCGCGTTCATAGCTGGAGTGCAGCGTTTGAATTAAAGGAATTTCCGGATATATTCTTTTCATGGCCAGCCCGGCAATCGGGTGATGGGCATGGATCAGATCATAGCTTTTGCTCATCCGCAGCTTCGTCCACCAAATATAATCACGGTAGGTTTGGATATATTTTTGCACAACCGGACTTTCGCCGTACTGTGTCCAGTCAAAGGTTTCAAAGACAATCTCTTCGCGTCCCTTGCCCCGGATCCGTTTGGGCAGCCAGAACAAATCCATCTCCCAGCGGCTGGACCGGAAGCGTTCCTGCAGATAAGGGATCATAGAAGATACACCACCGGGCTGCTCCGGCGGGAAGAATAGCGCTTGCAGCAAGTTCATAAGGTACATCTCCCTTTACAATTGCCCTGATTACGGTGAGACCCGGCAATTATGATATAGTTGTGTATATGTAGAAGTACAATTACAGGTACGCTAAGATCCATACTTTGATTTTATCGGTATCTACCTGAAACAGCAACTAAGATGACAGCTTTACTTATCTTGGATTTTGATTAGAGGAGAATGACGTATGAATGAAGAACGGCTGCCTGCCGCTTACACCGCTGACATTAGAGAGATGCTGGGGGATACGGCAGACGCTTTTCTGGAGAGCTATCATGCACGGCGGACCCAGGGTCTGCGGTTCAATGGTTTAAAAAGCATTTCAGATCCGGGCCGCACAGCTGCGGAACAAGCAATATCCCAATTTAGCCTGTCGCCGGTACCTTGGTGTCCGGCAGGATTTTATTATGAAGAGCCTGCACGGCCGGGGAGACATCCTTATCATACCGCCGGACTATATTATATTCAGGAGCCCTCGGCAATGTCCGCAGCTGAGCTGCTTGGACCGCTTCCCGGGGAGACTGTTCTCGATCTGGCTGCCGCACCGGGAGGCAAAACCACCCATATTGCCGCGCTGATGCAGGGACAAGGCTTGCTGATATCCAATGAAATACATCCTGAACGGGCCAAAATACTCGCAGAAAACGTAGAGCGGCTTGGGATAGCTAACGCGCTTGTCACCTCGGCAACCCCGGGGGAACTCTCCAAGCGGTTCCCTGAAGTTTTTGACCGGATTATGCTTGATGCGCCTTGCTCCGGTGAAGGAATGTTCCGCAAAGATCCTGCCGCCGTAAGCGAATGGTCACCGAAGCATGTGGAGATGTGTGTTGCCAGACAGTGGGATATATTGCAGGATGCCTACCTGATGCTGAAGCCGGGCGGCAGTATGGCTTACTCGACCTGCACCTTTAACCGCAAAGAAAACGAAGAGACGATCGAACACTTCATACAGAGCTATCCCGATATGGAGCTGATCGTTACGAAACGGCTGTGGCCTCATTTGGAAAAAGGAGAAGGGCATTTCGTAGCCCTGCTGCGCAAGGCAGTTGTAGAGGATGATGCCGAACCTGCACAGCGTCAGGGCCGCAGCAAACGCGGAGACCGCGGCAAGAACAGTCCGAAAGTAAGCTCCTCGCTCCGGGATGCCTATCAGCAGTTTATAAGCTGGTCGTCGGTAGAACTGCCCGGGTTTGCCGGAAGCGGCGTACCGCTTCTCTTCGGTGAATCCCTGTATCTGCTGCCCGAAGCATTCAATGACCGGCTGCACACCGGCCTGCTCGACGGCCTTAAGGTTCCGCGTGCCGGACTGCATATTGCCCACTTGAAGAAAAACCGGATTGAACCCGCCCACGCTCTTGCCATGGCGCTGAGACCGGATCAGGCGGCGCGGATCTATGATATGCCTGCCGGGGGTCCGGAAATCCAGGCCTGGCTGCGCGGAGAGAGTCTGCCCGTTCCGGCCAGCCTGCATGGCTGGACACTGGTCAGTGTGGATGGCTTGCCCGTAGGCTGGGGCAAAGCCAGCTCCGGCCAGCTGAAGAATCATCTGCCCAAGGGCCTGCGGATACTGAAAGCCCATATTGATGAGGTTTAGGCTGCTGACCAGTTCAGGGAGCCTCCTTACGCATATGATGTCATTATCCCATGGAGCTCCGCTGAACTACTAACGCGGCAATGGGAACAGACATGAGTCAAGGGAGGAATCAGACATGGGTGCAGTTCCAGGCTTCACATCGACCGGTGCGATTTTGGTGCTCTTCATATTGCTCGTTATCATTTCCCGTTCGTTGTTTGTCTAATTCCGCTTAAGCAGCATAGCGTATAGACACAAGCGGCCCGGCCGTTCCTTTCAGGAGCGGCAAGGCTGCTTTTTTGCGTTTTTTATTTGCACTTTTCAATTGCACTTTTTATTTGCGTTTTACATTTTCACTTTACATTTCCACTTTTTATTTGCGTATTTCTTTTTATCTGAACGGGGAACTCCACAAAAAAAGCACAGCACAGAGCCGCCAAGGCACTGAACCATGCTTTATGTGGTCTTCGTCTTCTGCAAGCTTCACTGATCCTGAATGCGACGAAGCAGCCCGGGTTGTGGGAATAGTTATGATTTTCAACACTTAATCATTCCGTCTCTGCTGCTTTGCCAATAATAAGTGGATTATCGTCACTAATTCCGCCCATATTCCCGATATTCTCCAGAGGGAGCGGAATTAAGTGTCTTTTTTCCAACTGCTGCCCTGTTTCCTGAGATTTCCGCATAATTAGATGACGTTTTTCCACTTAGTACACCGCCGGGGCCAATCAGGACAGAAGTCAGGAAGACAGGCAGTATTTCACCAGCGCATCGCGCACGCCATTGTCATTATTCGTTCCGGTAACCGCATCTGCTGCTGCTTTGACTTCAAGCGGTGAGTTGTCCATAGCAACACCCAGGCCGGCATACGTCAGCATAGAGATATCATTATAATAATTGCCGATCGACAGGACCTGCTCCTGGGGAATGCCCAGCTCTGCGGCCAGGTTCTTCAGGGCATTGCCTTTGGAGGCTTCCGGGTGCATGAAGTCCACGAAGAACTCTCCGCTGCGCAGAATGTTGTACTGCTCTCCCCAGGTAGACCATTCCCGCTGCGCTTCATCCAGAATATCAGACTGCGTGAACACGGTGAATTTCACAATCGGTTCGCGGAAATCCTCCCAGGCCGGCAGCGATGCAGGCATAATCCGGAAATGCTCATACATGAAGTTGGCTTCCTTGGTCAAGTTCTCGACATTATCGACATACATATCGAATGCAGTGTTAACATCGAAATGGATATCATGTTCGCGGCAATACGCGATATACGGATCGAGCCCCCTGGCATCCATTCCATATTGGTGTAGTACTTTGCGGTCCTTCACACTCACCGTCACCGCTCCGTTATGCCCCAGCACATACCCCGACAAGCCCATCTCTTCCATGAACGGAATCGAATTCTGCGGGCTGCGTCCTGTACACAATACGATCTGGCCGCCCTGGCGGGTAACCTCGGCAATGGCCGCTTTATTCTCGTCACTCAAGTGATGATCATCGTTCAGCAGCGTTCCATCCACATCAAGTGCTATCAGCTTGTATTTCATACTCCACCATCCTTATTTCTCTGTATAATCTGCTGCACATACTTTATATCAAAAGCTTACCTGTACCCCATCAGCTACGATTTCGTTTATATCAAAGGTTGTGTAAATCCTTCACCCGCGCAGCTGCCCAAAATCGGCTGAATAGTACGTGAGTCTCGTAGGTACGGTAAGCGAGCCATTGCATTGACCCGATTACGGCATTCAATATGCTTAATTGTACTTTGTACAACTAAAACGTCTGATTTACAACCAATACACTATTTAGTTGTATTTCGTACAATTAAACTGCCATTGCACCTTTGTTTTCACCCATTTAGGCAGATTTAGTTGTACAGAATACACTTATAAGACGCAAGCATCCCTTTTCGCTGTTTTTAATTGTACATTATACAACTATCTCTGAATCTTCATTAGGACTGAACACATCACTAGCAGCATTGTTGAATACACTCACTTTTCAGTTCTGAAGTTGCACTAGCTAGTATCTGCTACGGTCCGGCGTACAGTCATTTCAGCTATACTGCATGCAAGCCCAAGCCCCGGCGGTCCGCCGAAGTTGTATTAGCCTTCCACCATTTAGGATCTGGCAATCTGCCAGGTCCGCTCTTCATTTGCTGGATATGGCGCTGCATCACTTTACCCGCCAGCTTATTCCTCCGCCCCGCCCCGGCGCAGCAGCTCCAGCTCTTCAGCAGTCAGCTCCCTGCATGCGCCAAGCGGCAGGCTCTCATCCAGCTTCAGCTCCCCCATCGATACGCGCTTCAGGAAGACAACCTTCTTCCCGACCGCCACGAACATCCGCTTCACCTGGTGGAATTTGCCTTCCGTGATCGTGAGCGAGATATACGACAGCACCTTGCTGCCTCTTTCTCTGCTCAGAATCCTCAGGCTTGCCGGAAGTGTCACATACCCATCCTCCAGCTCCACACCGGCTGCAAAAGCGGCCACATCCGCCGCATCGACCTCACCTTCGACCGTAGCTTCGTAGGTTTTGGGTACATGCTTGCGCGGGGACAGCAGCTCATGAGCCAGCTTGCCGTCATTGGTGAGCAGCAACAAACCCACGGTATCCTTATCCAGCCGCCCCACCGGGAACGGCTCGAACAGCGCATACTCAGCTTTAAGCAGATCCAGAACAGTACGGTCGCGTTTGTCCTCAGTCGCGGACAGGACGCCCGGCGGTTTGTTCATCATCAGATAGATATATTCACGGTAGAGAACCGGCTCACCGCCAACCTCGATCACATCCTGCCCGGGGTCTACATGAAAGCCGCTGTCTTTGACTACAGCGCCATTCACCGTAATCAGCCCCTGCTTCGCCTGCTTGCGGATATCGCTGCGTGAGCCAATGCCCATATGGGACAATACTTTATCAATCCGCTGCTTCTTATTCGTATTTCCTGCTCCACTCATAATCTATGTCCACCTCCAGCCAGCGGGATATTCGTTCTTGAGCATACCGTCCTGCCATTTGCCCCAGCCTGCGCTGAAGCCGTCAATGCAGACGAGCATGTAACCCTTGGAGGCATGACCGGCCTTAATGGACAGACGTTCCTCCGGAATCGACAAGGTCTCTCCCTTCAGGTAGGAGACAGCTTCACCGCTTGCACTGGACAGCGACACACTTCGGCTGCTCTCCGCAGGATGCAAGGCTGTTGCCAGCGGATGCCCGGGAATGAACCGGCCGCTCTTCATATGACCGACATACCAGCCCGGACGGATCGTCTTCAGTCCGTCCAGCGCTTCACGCGGCAGCGGCGAGATATATAAGTGATCTCCGAACCATACCGGATATCCGGCGGGCAGCTTCCCAAGGAGCTCCTGAATAAAATCAGCATATACCGCAAGTGACGCTTCTTCTCCGGTTCCCTGGACCTGCCGTCCGGCAGCAGCTCCAGTTTTGCCAAGCCCCCGTCCGCCCTTGCCTGCGCGCCCGCTATCTGCTCTGCCGGCTGACGCTTTGGCAGGGGAAGCGGACCTGGTATCCCGGTTACGCGGAGAAACGGATACGGTCGCCTCTTTGAAGTCTGCCCTTGCTTCTATGAAGTCTGCTCTCGCCTCTATATCTGCCACTCCAGCTATATCAGGACTTCCGTCATGCCGCAGCACGGCCATGAAGTGTCCTTCGCCCTTGACCTTATGCGGCCACAGCCGCGCAGCTCCCGGCAATGGACCTAATCCGGCAGCAAAAGAACCGCTGCCGCCCACCGGTACCAGCGAGAACTGCGGATGACCGGATAAGAAACCGTCAATCATCTCTTCGTTCTCTTCCAAGGCGAACGTACATGTCGAGTATACGACCGTTCCGCCCGGCTTCAGCGCTGCCGCTGCCGCCGCAAGGATCTCCCGCTGCATACCCGCATATTTGGCCGGAGTTTCCGGTTCCCACTGCTTGACCATATCCTCGTCCTTGCGGAACATGCCCTCACCGGAGCAAGGCGCGTCAATCAGTATCCGGTCGAAGAATCCGGGGAATGCGGCTGCAATCCGCTCCGGGCTCTCATTCAGTACAATTCCGTTACGCACGCCGTACAGCTCCAGATTCTTGGCAAGTGCCTTCGTCCGTTCCGGATGCAGGTCGTTGGTAACCAGCAGACCTTCGCCTTGCAGCTTGGCGGCAATCTGCGTGGATTTGCCGCCGGGCGCGGCACACAGATCCAGTACCCGGTCACCCGGCTGAACGCCAAGCAATTCGACCGGTGCCATGGCACTGGGCTCCTGGATATAGTATAACCCTGCATGATAATACGGGTGTTTGCCGGGTCTGGCTCCCTCTCCGGTATAGAAACCGGTAGGGCACCAGGGAATAGGCTCCAGCCCGAAAGGGGATCGTCCGCGCAGCTCGTCCACAGTAATTTTCAGCGTATTTACGCGGATTCCTCCGTAGGGGGACTGCTTATATGTATCCACAAATTGATCGTATTCAGTTCCCAGCAATTCTTTCATGCGCTCCATGAAAAGCCCGGGCAGTTGTGCCGCCATGATGCCGTCCTCCTGCTCAAATAATCAAGGAACACCCCTGCGGGTGCTCCTAATGTTGCCTTGCTATATTCAATCCGCTCTATGCCTGGGTCTATCCGGCCGCTGCGGCCCCCGGCGCTGGGGAAGCTGCGGCTTAAGAGACTGCGCAGTCATTCCCGCCGCTTCTTCCAGCACAGGGTCAACAATACGGATCGTCAGGTCATAATAGGGAAACGGCTGCTCTTCATAAGCTTCAAGCCGGGCGGCATACTCTCCCACTTCCTGCACGAGCTTCGCCAGATCAATCCCCAAGGTAACCGCCGGATATCCACGCAGTACTTCATAGGACTGCCTCAGCATGATCCGTCCGCCGCGCACATTGGCGTTGCGGAAATGATACAGCCCGACCGCTACCTGCAGCAATGCTTTGTAGAGCGGGTCGCGCTGCTGTTCCAGCCATAGCTCCTCAAGCACCTCATGACATTCGAAGTAATCCCTGTCCCGGTTGAAATAGATCAGATACTCCAGGTACAGCGGCTCATAGGCCATCCGGCTGGCTGCCCTTCTTGGCATTCGAGAGCAGCTCCCGCACATGATCCAGCAGCTCCCGCATAGCGTCCATATCCTGCACCTGCCAGATGGCATTGAACCGCTCCTGGCACTCAATCGCTTCATTCACGAGGTGATAGAAATACAGCTGATGGATGGCTTTGAGCAGTTGGGTCGTCGTATTCGAGTTCTCCTCGAAGGTCTTCTGGGCTTCCAGAATCTCTTCACGGATACTGGACATCTCGCTGTCCAGGATCGATGCCGCTTCCGCTGCCGTCTTCAGGCGGACGCGCATTTCATCCGGCAGGCTCTCGCGGTATTTATAATTCAGCGAATGCTCAATGGTTGCCCAGAAATTCATCGCCAGCGTGCGGATCTGGATTTCGGCCAGTACAATCTTTTGTCCAAGTGCAGTCTGTACCGGGTATCTGATGATCATATGGAAGCTGCGGTATCCGCTTTCCTTGTAGTTGGTGATGTAATCCTTCTCATATAACACTTCAAGGTCCTTGCGGGCGCGGATGTACTCCGCCACTCTGCGGATATCCTCGACGAATTGGCACATAATGCGAATGCCGGCGATATCCTCAATGCCCGTTTCCAGATCCTCCATCTTCACGTTTAACCGCTTAGCCTTTTCGAGTATGCTCGACAGCCGTTTGACACGTCCGGTTACGAACTCAATCGGTGTATATTCTTCTCTTTTCTTGAGTTCCGAGCGCATTGTTTTAAATTTAACCTTCAATTCCTCCACAGTCTGTTCATATGGAAGTAGAAAAGTTCCCCAGTCCCTGACGTCCATCGCCTTGTCCTCCTGTCCATTCATCCTTCAGTGATGATCAGCGCCCACCGCTTCTAGGAGCCCCCGGAAACCGTCCCGCCGCAGCAACTGCCGTAATCCGGCATGCACTTTGCGGTTAACCTCCGGTCCTTCATAGATGAGTGCTGTATAAATTTCGACCAGGCTTGCGCCTGCCCGGATTTTGTCATAAGCATCCTGGGCTGTAAAAATCCCGCCCGAGCCGATAATCGGCAGCTTGCCGCCGGTCTGGCTGTAGATTCTGCGGATAATCTCTGTGGAGCGGTCACGCAGCGGCTGGCCGCTGAGTCCTCCCGTTTCACCGGCTTTGTCACTCTTCAGCCCTTCACGGACAAGTGTCGTATTGGTGGCAATCACACCGTCCATTCCAGCCTCTGTGATTGTATGTACCATATATTCCAGCTCGGCGTCGCTGACATCGGGAGCAATCTTCACCAGCAGCCCTTTGGCTTCTCCGGTCTTCACCCGCTGCAGCTCCATCTCTTCCTTCACCTGGCTAAGCAGGTTCGAGAGCTCGCTGCCATGCTGGAGACTCCGGAGATCCGGCGTATTCGGCGAGCTGATATTGACCACAAAAAAATCACCGTACGGATATAGCGTACGGATACACTGGCGGTAATCCTCATGCGCCAATTCATTCGGGGTGGCCTTGTTGCGCCCGATATTGACCGCTACCGGAATCCTGCGCTTCTTCATCCCCTTCAGACGTTCAGCCATTGCCGCTGCGCCTTCATTGTTGAAGCCCATCCGGTTAATCAGCGCCTTGTCGGGCAATAGGCGGAATAACCGGGGGCTGTCATTGCCCGGCTGGCCCAGCGGCGTCACTGTGCCCACTTCCATAAATCCGAAGCCGATTGAAGAGAAGCCTCCTACCGCTTCAGCATTCTTATCCAGTCCTGCAGCTAAGCCTACCGGTGTGGGGAAATGCACGCCAAACAGATCCACTGCCAGATCAGCAGTCTCAGGAACACCGTACATGAGGCGCATCGCCGCACTTCCGCCGGGAACTAAATTCGCTTTATTTAGTCCGCCTATGACGAGATGGTGCGCCTTCTCCGGGTCCATTTTAAAGAAAATTGGTTTACCAAAATGTCGATACAGCACCGTTCTCGCTCCTTCAAGGGAACCACAAATCGCAGGGCGACTCCCGTATCTATAGGTTTCTTCTTAATTTTATCCGTTTCCGGGTGAAAAGAAAAGTTTTTTGCCGCAGCGATTGTTCCAGCCTGTCCCTCAGAGTATAGTAATTTTCTTGTAAACGCATTACAATGTAAGGGTAATCACAGATAAAGAGAGAAAGAAGGATGACAATATGTCAACTAAACGCAAACCTCCTACACTGCAGCAGAAAAAAGAAGAGGTTAACCGCAAGGCAATCCTATGGATCAGTGCAAGTCTGGTACTGCTGGTTCTTCTCATTGTCGTTTTGTTTCTCGTAGCAGGGAACTAATTCAACCAATGGTAGACCTTATGGGGGTTGGTCTGATTTGGGGGCGCATCCGAAGGGAACCGGTCCTCCGGCACGGCTAGCTCCTCAGGCAGAACCCCTTTACTAATCTGCACTTTCGTGCCCATCGGCACCATCGCGAACAGCTCCTCCACATCCTTCCGGCTCATCCGGATACAGCCCAGTGATTCATCCTTCCCGATGCTTTCCGGTTCATTCGTGCCGTGTATCGCATAATTACTGTCCGAGAGCTGCATGCCCCGGCTGCCGAATTCACCGTTATCACGTCCATTCGGATTGACCACTTTATCCCGGATCACGAAGCTACCCTCAGGCGTCTTCTCCCCGCCCAATCCGACTGCATAGTTCCGCAGAATAATATTGCCGCTGGTTACTGCCAGACGGTGTTTTTGTTTATCCACAATAATTGTGAGCGGTGCTGTAAAAAAGGGCATATCTGCCCCGCCGGCTCCGCTGCCCGCCTCGGTACTGCCCCCGCTTGTCTGACCTTGCCCCGGTGAACCGGCGGCCGGTGTTACGGCAGGTTGCGGAGAGGGGCTTGGCACTGCAGCAAGTCCCGCTGCTGCCCCGCGGAGCGGACTGAACTCTTCCTTCATGAGCGGTGTCGTGCCGCCCAGCCAGTTGGCCGGAAAAGGCTTCACCAGTTCCTGCAGTGAACCGGGAAGGGCTCCTTTGCCCGTCTTATAGGCCCGCATGGCACTCCAGAGCACGGCAAGCTCCTCCTGCTTCTCCTGCCACAGCCCCGCCTGCTTCTTGATTTCCGCCGGATCAGGCGGCTGGCAGTCACAGACAACCGGATTATAGGACTGGTACACTACGCGTCCGTCCCCGCTCTTGGCAAGCGTAGCCGCCAGCGGAAGCTTCTTCTTCCATACCAGCCACTTGCCCGCCCGCTCCATGCTTAGCATCGCCGTGGCGGAAGGCGTTTGTGCCTTCTGCAGGATACCCGCCAGTCCCTGGCCGCCGGAAACGGCATCTGCCCCTACAGCGGTGAAGGACAGGCTTGGCTGAACTGCCGGGGTCTCTTCTTCATCTGATGCCGGCAGCTCAGCCAGGGCAACAGCCGCATTCTCCCCGTCCGGTGCTTCAGAGCTTTCCTGGCTTACCCCCGGTGCCACTGCAGCCGGGATCAGCAACAGCAGCAGAAGCATCAAGGCCAGCAGCACACGGCGTTTCCGCAGCCTGCCTGCCTGGCGTTCCCGGGCGGATTGCAGCAGCCCATCCTCATATTGCTTCAGCATATCGGCCGGCACCTTGCTGTGCTCAAAAGCTTCATACACTTCGCCGGCCTGGTTGAAGCAGTAATTGGCTTTTCCCTGCTGACCGTTCTTATAGTATTCCTTACCGAGCAAGTACCATGCCATCTTGTTATCAGGATGCATCTGCACATATGCTTTAAGATGCTGCGAATTTTTCACATTGGCCTCCGGGAATCTATGATTCAACTTAGTTTCTTTATATTTTATATCGGTCAGGACATTAAAAAAAGACATCTCAAGCCGCATTTATCACGGTCAGGAGATGCCTTTATGTTAATGTAAGGATCAAATACGAGTATCACCCTATATCTGATCCTTACATTAGGTACTGATGAATTGAAGTCCGGACTTAGCCTTCTTTGTTGAACGGCGCATCCGCAATCTTAATGGAGTCTGTTGGACATCCGTCAGCGGAATCCTGCAGGTCATCGAACAAGTCGTCCGGAATCACTACATTCCCGTGGTTACCGTCATTCTCGTAGATCACTTCTGCCAAACCTTCGTCATCGTAATCAAAAATATCAGGGGCCGTCGCGCCACAAGCACCACAAGCGATGCATGTATCTTTTTCGACCCAAGTGTACTTAGCCATTTTATCTCTGCCTCCCGTTAAACAATACAGCCTGCAGTAGCAGCCTGTTATTTTTCTCATATTAATATAAATAGGATACAATTTCAATGAATTTTCAATGTGTTTACAGTATTGCCCTATTAACCGGCCGCATCATGCTGCTATTCCGGGCCAATATCTCAGTCGGTATCCCGGTCCGCGCCGCTAAGATTGTCCTTCTGAAGTGAAGTCCCCCGCTCCTTGTGATTACGCAGCCGCGCCGAGTGGCTGTCGGTGAGCATCCCTGCTGTCAGCACCGCATTCTCGCCGAACTTGTTGCGCAGCATATCCATCGCCTTATTCAGCGATTCCTTCTTCGGCTGCCGTTCGTAATCGAACAAGTCCAGCTGAATGGCGGAATCCTCCTTGAGCGTCAGCCCCTGAAGGGTCACCCCCAGCAGCCGTACCGGCTTGTCGCCCTTCCAGTGGCGCGTGAACTGGTCCAGGGCAGCCTTATAGATGTCTTCAGCGCTCTCTGTAGGTGCCTCCAGCTGGCGCGAACGGGTAATCGTCTTCATATCCGGTGTACGGATCGTTAGCTGCACTCCCGCAGCGACCAGACCCTGCTTCCGCAGCCGCCGCGCCACCTGATCGCTGAGATTCAGCAGGATTGGACGCGCCTCCGCCAGCCCCACCACATCCCGCGGCAGCGTAGTCGTGTGGCCGATGGACTTGCTCTGTTCCCGCTCAGGGTTCACTACCCCGTGATCGATCCCGTTGCCGGCCCGCTTCAGCCACGAGCCCATCACGCCAAAATGTCCGACTAGCATCGCCTCATCCGCTGCCGCCAGCTGTCCAATGCTGTAGATGCCCAGCTTCTTCAGCTTCTCGGCCGTCTTGCTGCCGATTCCGAACATCTCGTTGCAGGGTTTGTTCCATAGAATGGACGGCACATCGCGCAGCCGCAGCACGGATATGCCATTCGGCTTTTTGAGATCAGAGGCAATCTTCGCCAGCAGTTTATTGGGGGCAATCCCTATGGAGCAGGGCAGACCCAGCTCTTCCATAATACGCCGCTGCAGCGCCTCGGCAATCTGCGGAGGGGTCCCGAATTGGCGCGAACCGGTAATATCCAGATAACATTCGTCTATCGATACCGCTTCAAGCAGCGGAGTATAGCTGTAGGCAATCTGCATAAATGCATTCGAGTACTTGCGGTATAAATGAAAGTCCGGCTTAATAAGGATTAAGGATGGACAGATTCGCAGCGCCTTCTGCACCTGCATCCCGGTTGAGATGCCCAGCCTGCGTGCGGCGTAGGAGCAAGTGACGATAATCCCCCGTCTGGACTCCACACTCCCGGCAACGGCCGTCGCTTTACCTTTATACTGCTCCGGATCCTCCGCCTCATGCACCGAGCAGTAAAAGGCATTCATATCCACATGTAGAATAACCCTGCCGCTTGCCGGATAATACTGATCCACATTCTGCATGGTATCGACCTTCTTATCTTCAGGGTTCCATTGTTATTGTCAGCATACCTCTTCACCTTGCGGGAGGTCAACTTGCAGAAGAGCCTCATGTGGCGTTTAAGTGAAAAGTTCTTTGTTACTTTCCCGCGTAAAAATGCTATAATATAAAAATTAATTTCATATATGTGTATGCTAACTACAACTACAACTTAAGCTAATGCTTCCGAGGCCAGTTTTGCACGAAGCGGTTTCAAGGAAGTTATGCCAAACAACACTTTTAGGAGGACACTCATGTCTAAGTCTATCTCCATCTTCGATACTACCCTGCGCGACGGCACTCAAGGCGAAGGGATCAGTCTGTCGGCGGATGACAAGCTGAAGATTGCCCGGAAACTCGACGATCTGGGTGTCCATTATATTGAAGGCGGCAATCCGGGAAGCAACAATAAAGACATCGAATTTTTCAAAAGAGTCCAGGAGCTCCACCTGAATGCCAAAATCACGGCATTCGGCAGCACCCGGCGCAAGAATTCGGTAGCGGAGCACGACGACGGGCTGCAAAGAATGATTGATGCCGGCGTTCCGGCAGCGACCCTGGTCGGGAAGTCCTGGGACTTCCACGTTCATACTGCGCTGCAGACTACCCTTGAAGAGAACCTTGCCATGATCGGCGACTCCATCTCCTACCTGAAACGTCAGGGACTGGAGGTCATTTTCGATGCGGAGCATTTCTTCGACGGGTATAAGAACAATCCCGAATATGCTTCTGCCGTACTCGCCCGTGCCCGCGAAGCCGGAGCCGACTGGCTTGTAATGTGCGATACGAACGGCGGCACCCTGCCGCATGAAATTCAGGAGATCGTCTCCGGCATGGGCATCCAGCTTCCGGGTGCTGCTCTGGGCATTCATACACACAACGATTGCGAGCTTGCGGTAGCTAACACTTTAAGCGCAATCGGTGCGGGTGTACGTCAGGTCCAGGGAACCATCAACGGCTACGGCGAACGCTGCGGTAACGCCAATCTGTGCTCCATCATTCCAACCCTGCAGCTGAAGATGGGGTATCACTGTATCCCGGGAGATTCGTTACCCCAATTAACCAACACCGCCCGGTTCATCAGCGAAGTCGCCAACGTGAACATGCCGGTAAACCAGCCTTATGTCGGAACCGCGGCTTTTGCCCATAAGGGCGGCATTCATGTCTCGGCCATTCTGCGCGATTCGCGCACCTATGAGCATATCGCTCCCGAGCTGGTCGGCAACAAACAGCGTGTGCTTGTCTCTGAACTCGCAGGACAAAGCAATGTGCTGTCCAAAGCCCAGGAGATGGGGCTCAGTCTCGATCCAAGCAGCGAACAGGCCCGCAAGGTTATTGATAAGATCAAGGACCTGGAGCATCAGGGGTATCAGTTCGAAGGGGCGGATGCCTCGCTTGAACTGCTGCTCCGGGAAGCTACCGGGGAGATGAACGAGCTGTTCACCTTCGAGTCGTTCAAGATGCTGGTAGAGAAAACTGCCGGCCGCCCCGTCGTCTCTGAAGCCTTCGTCAAACTGAAGGTCGGCGGCGAGAACCTGTATACTGCCGCAGAAGGCAATGGTCCGGTCAATGCGCTGGATAACGCGCTGCGCAAGGCGCTGCAGACGTATTTCCCGCAGCTTAAGGATATGCACCTCTCCGACTATAAGGTCCGGGTGCTTGACGAGCAGGACCAGACCGCAGCGAAGGTTCGCGTACTCATTGAATCCAAAGACTACGGAGACACCTGGAGCACAGTAGGCGTATCCAGCAACGTGATTGAAGCAAGCTGGGAGGCACTGGTCGATTCTATGCGCTATGCCCTGCTCGGACAGATTTCGCTGGATCATGGCACCCAGGCCAGCAGTGAGCCGAGAGGCTTAGTCAATCACTAACTGCCTTTATCCATAGGTTGTTCAAAATCAAAAGCCCTCCGGTGCGGAAGTACATCCGCACCGGAGGGCTTTGCAGCACCTTGCCGCCGGCCTCGTCAAGAGCCGGTTAAGGCGATAATCTTCTGCTCCAATTCCTCAGCGGTCAGGACACCCAGAATGATCTCGCTAATTACACCCTTCTTGTCAATTAGTACATTGGTCGGGAATACGGCTCCATTATATTTATCGAAGATCTGGCCTTTCAGATCATACATCACCGGAAAAGCCAGCATGTACTTTTTGACAAACCGTTCTGCGTTCGGTTTATAATCCTGGCTGGTAACATTGATGCCGTAAATATCCAGCACATCGCTGTATTTCATTGCCAGCTTGTTCAGCTCCGGAGCTTCCTGCTGACAGGGATCACACCAGGAGGCCCAGAAATTCAGCATTACCGCTTTCTCCCTGGCTCCCCCGACTTCATACCGTTTGTCGCCTTCCTGCAGCATGAATGAAGGAGCTCTCAAGCCTGCGGAAGCACCTGTCTCCGGCTCCGCCTGCTGTTGAAGGACCGCGACCGCTTTCGGTTCAGCCTTGCTTCTATGCTCTATGGCAAGAACGGCCAGAAAAACAATCAGGGCCAGAACAGTCAAATTCCGTTTATGGACTGCTTTCATAGGAGTCAGTTCCTTTGCTTAGAGGATTTTCCTCTATTGTACCCCCACCTGCTGCAGTTTCAAACGTTATTTGCAATAAAAAAAGAGGATTCCGTCAAAGACGAAATCCCATGAAGAGAGAGGGGTGAAGATATGACAGCGAGCCAGGGAATCCCCCAGTCGATCAGACTGAGCTCTTCCGTACAGCATATGCTGGGGAAGCATCTGCTATCCTGTTATCCGCAGGAAGCCTGCGGAATCCTGCTGGGAGCTGCCGCAGCGGGCGGCATGTGTATCGACAACTATGTGCCGGTACGCAACGTAGCGCCTGACCCGCTGCATTCTTTCGTACCTGATCCCGGAGAGTGGATCAGAGCCGTATACCGTGAACCCGCACCTGTCGGATTCTTCCACTCCCATCCGCATGCTGCGCCCTGGCCTTCTCTTGCCGATCTGAACGGCCTGTCTTCGCTGGGGCCTGAGTTCAAGGTATACCTGATCGGCTCTCCGGGAACCGGCCATACCGGTACTCCGCTGCTGAACGGCTTCCTAATACAGCGTACGGACAGCAATGGCTCTGCACAGACACCTGCCTTACAGCATGTGCCCTTAAGTCCTGCTTAGATAAGCGTACAGATCGCCCAGTGTCTCCACCTGGTTCTTCTGGGAAATCTGCCGGAGATACGCTACCCATAATTTCGCCGTCATTTTGGCATCCTCCAGCGCATGATGACGGCCTTCAATCGGGATCTCGTGGATGGCCAGCAGCTCATCCAGCGTGTAATTACTACGGTGCGGCTCCAGCCAGCGGGCCAGCATCATCGTATCCAGTACCCGGTGGGTCAGCTGGACCTTGGAGGTTTTCCATAAGGCGGCATTCAGAAAAGATTTATCATGTGCACTTCCATGTGCTACCAGTACTCTCTGGCCGACAAAGGACATGAAATTGTGCAGTCCGTCCATCAAAGACGGGGCACTGGATGTCATTTCCTCTGAGATCCCGGTCAGCCTGGTAATATTATCAGGAATAGCCGTCCCGCAATTCACGAGCGTATAGAAACATTCGTCTTCCTTGATCTCTTCCCCTACCACACGGATCGCCCCGAAGGACATAATTTCATCCCCGCCCTGATGGGAGAAGCCGGTAGTCTCAAGATCAAATATAACGGTCTCCAGCTCAGAGAGCGGCGTGTGCAGCACTTCCGGACGCCGTTTTTCGCGCATAAGAGAACGGATAAAAGCCATCTGCTGTGCGGTTTGCTGCGCCGATTCTCCGCCTCTCATGGAAGCGATGGCGGATGGCATTCCGCCTTGTCTCAGGTTATTCCAGAACCCTCCGCCTTTGTTCGGCTCCTTCATGGCTGTCTCCTTTCCGCGGACCGGAGCTGACGCTGCAGGGCCTTGTGCAGGCGCCTGACCAGCAGCAGACTTTCCCGCAGCTCACTTCTGAGCTGCTTATTCTTCAAATCATTCTCGGCATAGTAATCACTGCTTGCTAGCAAACCGTCCTCCACCGTATAAGGCGTATTCACACGCATCTTCAAGGCAGTCAGAAATGCCCGCCGGATCTCTTCAAGATGCTGGTATTTGTCCAGTCCAGCCAAATGCTCAAGCCTCTTCAGCGTCGAAGAATCCTCTATCCCGTGCAGCAGCGACAAATGCCTGACAATATTGACAAGCGGGATATAAAGCCCGTATTTGACATCAAAACCGCCGGCATAATCGCCAAACCGTTCCGTGAGCACCTGTCCAAGCAGATTAAGCGTTGCTTTATGACGCACGGTATTGCGCAGCACAGCCATCGCCAGTTTGTGATTGTCTGCAAAACCGGCATGAAAAGCTTCCTTCCACCTCGCGGACAATTCTACGCTGCCGGCCACATGGCGCATATCAGAAGCTATGATCAGGTAACGGACAGGCTCCCATTCCAGCTGCTCCATCCATCCCGCCAGCTGATGCTCCCATTCAGGCAGTGTTTTACGCCACAAAGGCTCTGAGCACATCACCTTGCCATCGCATTTCTCGTATCCTGTAGTTTCAAGCACATCGGACAACATGGCTCCAAAGGCTTCGAAATAGCTTTTCTTGAGCCCATCCAGCTCTCCTTCTACAATCAAACCATTATCCTGATCACTCCACAGCGTAGCTTCCTGTCTGCCTGCACTGCCGAATACAATAAAGGAATAGGCGCAGGGAGGCAGGCCATAGCCCGCCTCCTTCATCTGCGCCTCACATATGTGTACCGCGGTTCTTGCAATCTGATCATGCATTGCATTCACCCGGCACATCCATTCCTCAACCGGAATAACGTTTAATTGCTCCAGAAGTACTTTTTGACAAGCGGTACGCCTGGCCTTAAGCTCCTGCGGCGAACCGGCCGTTACGATGGACAAGTATCTTTCATCTTCGTTCCAGTCTGCTGTCTCCATCGAAGCCACTCGGTCCGCCTCCCTATTGAGTAGAAGATATAATTATTTCAAGGGTTTGGATTCCGATTCTGTAATCAGTTTCATTTGTTCAGGATAACCGTAAGTACCATGCTCACTGATATCCAGACCCATCAATTCTTCTTCTTCCGTTACACGAAGTCCGATAACCATCTTCATCACGTAGAGGATAATGAAGGACATCACCGCTACGAAAGCAAAGGTTCCGATGACACCAAGCGCCTGTACTCCCAGCTGATGTGCCCCGCCGCCGTAGAACAAACCGGCTTTACCGACACCAACAGTTTCAACAAGCTCAGGTGTTGCGAACAAGCCTGTAGAAATGGCTCCCCACATCCCTGCAATACCGTGAACGGAGAAGGCGTAGATCGGATCGTCGAGACCTGCACGTTCCAGCCACTGTGATGTCATGAACGTGAATGCACCAGCGATAAATCCAATAAGAATTGCTGCCCAAGGTTCTACAAATGCACAGGCACCAGTGATAGCAACGAGTGCAGCCAGAACACCATTCAGCATTGCCGGAATATCCGACTTGCCGAAGTACAGCCAAGAAGCAATCAGTGCCGCCAGACCGCCTGCCGCAGCAGCCAGGTTCGTTGTCAGTGCCACGTGGCCGAAGAATCCGCCCATCGGGGACAATGCACTACCCGGGTTGAAGCCAAACCAGCCGAACCAGAGAATGATAACGCCGAGTACTGTGAATACCTGGTTGTGACCAGGAATGATAACCGGTTTACCTTCTTTATTGAACTTGCCCAGACGGGGTTTAAGGAGGATTGTAGCCACAACAGCTGCAGTTGCACCTGTAAGATGGACAACTGTGGAACCTGCATAGTCCTGCATGCCCAGCTCAGCCAGCCAGCCGCCGCCCCATACCCAGTGAGCTACAACCGGGTAGATCACTACTGAGAAAAGAATTCCGAAGATGATGTATACGCTCAGCTTCGCACGTTCCGCCATACCACCGGATACGATCGCCAGAGAAACCGCTGCGAAAGCCATTTGGAACAGGAATTTAACATTTAGAGTGACATCGGAGAATAACAGGGATTCGAACGAGGAAGCCGTTGTATCTCCACCGTAGAAGAATCCTGTAGTACCGAAGAAGCTATTGCCGTTACCGAAGCCAAGACCAAAGCCCAGAGCCCAGAAACATAAGCTTGCAATGGCCAGTGTCAATACCGTCTTACCGGCAACGTGGCCTGCATTCTTCATCCGGACCGAACCTGCTTCAAGCATTGCAAAACCAGCTTGCATAAAGAATACAAGGATAAATGCCAGGAACGTAAACGCAGTGTCAAGTCCGATTTGCAGATCCGGTGTTGCCGGACCCTCAGCTGCAAATGCGCTGACCGGATAGATCATCAGTGTAACCATGGCCAGGAACATCATCAACATCTTTTTTTTCATACTTTACCCCACTCCCCAATGTTATATTTTCTAACAAAGCGTGAAACTCTTAATGTCATTATAATCAGAAGTCAGGGAAATTGACAAGACTATTTTTTTGAATGTTTTAATTTATTATCGGAAGCTCACGATTTATTCACCGTATGACAATTCCCCCGCCAGATCGCAGATAATCCGCAAAAACCGCCAACTTCCATACCAGTCAAGGATGCAAGCGCATACACTTCGTGTAGGATTCTAGATCTTTCATTATGTATTTTTATTAATATCAGTTAGTAAACATACCTTTTCACGCCGGATTTTACCTGACATCACCCTTGTTTATCTTCAATATAAAATATGTTTAACCGCTTTTCCTAAGCGGCTGAGTGTAATATCCGGGATATTTAGGGTTCTTAAGTCTATACATCACATGTCGTGTTATATATTAATCTTGCCTTCCCTGTCTGAATCCCCACCATTATGGAAATCTGTGCTCCCGCACTCCGCAAAGAAGGTATCCCTCATATAAATAAACAGCGAATCTTTCAGAAATTACAGCATATACTTTAAGTAAGTGTGACGTTTGACTGTATGGTTTGCGATTTGGTATCATTAATTATAAGAATAATAAATGAAGCAGAGCACATCGCTGTATTACAGCCTGCCGCTTCGAACGAGGTGAGATGACTTGGAGATATGACCCTTTACCGGATTGGTGAGCTGGCCAAGGCGGCCGGCACAAGTGAACGTACCATTGATTATTATACGAAGCTCGGACTTATTACACCCGAATCAAGAAGCATGAAGAACTACCGGCTGTACAGTCATGAAACCTTGATCAATTTACAACGTATTAATCAGCTAAAGCAGGAGAAATATACATTGGAAGAAATCAAATCCCTGATGGGCAAATGGAACGCAGCTACACCGGAAGCCGAGGTCTCGGGCAAACTGGTTCAGCTTGAGATTCAGATGCAGCAGCTTGAGCGCGAGGTCAAGGCTCTTGAACCGGTAATTAGCGGTTTGAAGCCCGGACAGGCCAACCGGGCATTAGCAGCATTAATTCCGCAAGGTGTTGCCTGCATGGAAGCGATCCGGCTTCTGCTGACGCAGGGGCCGCCAATGTAACAGCTTGTAACTTAAAGTGGAGGAATGAGACATATGATGCCCCTAATGTATCTATTATTAATTATCGCTTTTATCTTCTCCGTGTGGGCGCAGTTCAGGGTCAAGGGTAATTTCAAGAAATGGGCCAAGGTGCCCAACATGAATGGATTGACCGGATATGAAGCCGCACGCCGCATGCTCGACGCCAACGGATTATACGATGTACCCATTGAACCGGTACGGGGCACCCTCTCCGACCACTACGACCCTATCAACCGTGTTGTCCGGCTGTCTGAGCCCGTATATTATGAAAGCTCCATCGCAGCGGTTTCTGTCGCCTGTCACGAGATTGGCCATGCGATTCAGCATAAGGAACATTATCCGATGCTGACACTCCGCCACCGGATGTTCCCGGTTGTTAACTTCGCATCAGGTGTTGCACCCTTTATGCTGCTGGCCGGTTTTATTTTCAGCTCATTGAATCTTATTGGCCTGGGGATCATTTTCTTCTCGGCCGCAGTAGCTTTCCAGCTTGTCACGCTGCCTGTTGAGTTCAATGCCAGCAGCCGGGCACGCCAGATCATGGTCCAGCAAGGCTTCATCCGCAATGAAGAGGAACGCGGGGTCGCCAAGGTCCTGAATGCCGCAGCACTCACGTACGTGGCAGCAGCATTAGTCTCGCTGCTTGAGCTTATCCGGCTGATCCTCATGTTCCTGGGGAACCGCGACTAAGAGCGGACCCTTAGATAATTACAAACAATACCCCGGTAGGCTATGAGCCGACCGGGGTATTGTTTTGCTGTCTGTCTTTGAAATATGTTAGCAGGAAGGTACGGAATGAACGGGCCACCAGCGGCAGCTTGCCGTCCGCCCTGTGAATCAGCCCCACCGTTCTTGTAACCGAGGGTTCAACGACCCGGACCTGCGCCGGCTGCATTGGATTGGTCTGGTAGAACGCCATCTCCGGCAGCAAACTTACTCCCATCCCGGCAGCTACCAGACCGCGGATCGTATCTGTCTCCCCGCCTTCAAAAGCGATCTGCGGCTTGAACCCCGCCTGCAGACAAGCCTGCCATACAATCGGCCGCAGTGAGTAGCCTTGGCTGAATAAGACAAATTTCTCTTCCCGCAGCTGTTCCAGCCGGATCACTTCCTCTCCGGCCAGCGGATGATTCTGCGGCAGAATGGCGAACAACTCTTCAGTCATCACAATATCTCCGGCCACATGCCCGTCATTCTCCGGAAATGGAGAAATGAAGGCCAGATCCACCTCACCCGAAATCACATCCTTAATTAACGACGGATAGGCCCCCTGCTTAAAGCGGAATTTAACATGCGGATAATGACGGCGGAATTCCGCAACAATGGAAGGAATGAGATGGGTCCCGAGACTATGCGGGAAGCCGATGCGGATCTCCCCGCGCTCCGGATCAAGGAATTCATGAACCTCCGCCACTGAACGGTCCAGTTCATTAAGGAGCGACTCTACTCTTTTGCAAAAGAGCTGTCCGACGGGAGTAAGCTGCAGGTTCCTCCCTTTCTGCATGAACAGATCTACACCGAGCTCCTGCTCAAGCTGATGGATCTGGCGGCTTACTGCAGATTGTGCGACATGCAGCTCCTCCGCCGCTCTGGTGACATGTTCCTTTTGGGCAACCTTTAGAAAATACTGCAGCTGTCTAAGCTCCACATCTACACCCTCTCTTATCGTCGGTTTCGTTTGAACACGCGGATCATTAGTCCGTAAATGAAGAAGCCGGCTATCAGACCGCCGATATGGGCCATATAATCTACATGCGGTGTGGCAAACGACATAATAATCCCCATCACCAGGAGGCCGTACAGCGTCTTGCGCGAGCCCTCGTCCATCATCGTTCTTTGCAGTAACGCAATGTAGAGGAATGCTCCATAAACGGCGTAGATGGCTCCAGAGGCGCCTACAGAGACAATCCCGATCTCTACTACTCCGCGGCCGCTGATGGCAACCCCCAGAAGGTTCGCCAGGAACCCGCCGGCCAGATACAGCAGCGCATACCGCCACCAGCCCATCAGCCGCTCCAGGGGAGGCGCAAATACCAGCAGGGCGAAACTGTTAAAGAACAGATGGGCAAACCCGTTATGCAGGAACATGGCCGCAGCGTAGCGCCACAGCTCATCTTTCTCCGGTCCGACATTTACCGTTGCCCCGAACTTCACGAGAGTCTGCAGATTCGTTGAGCCGCCATTCAGCGACAGTACAATGAACATCAGCACATTGGCCAGAATCAGCACACAGGTTACCGGATAATACCGGAGATAACTTTTCCACTTCTCGTATCGTATGAAAATCATAGCACCCATCCTTTTATGTATGTTTGTCCGGCTCGACATTCAGCTTCTAAAAAGATTATAATTTATTGTGGCAGTAACAATCCAATATTGCAATCCAAGGAGGAAACAAGGACATGACGCAAGAAAGAACAGGCGTAGCTACTTTTAAAGGCAATCCCATTACTCTCGTAGGACCTGAACTGAAGGCAGGAGATTCCGCACCCGCATTCGTGGTAAGCAAGAATCTGCTGGAAGATGCTTCACTCGGTGATTATGCCGGCAAAATAAAGCTGATCAGCGTTGTGCCTTCCCTCGACACCGGCGTGTGCGATGCACAGACCCGCCGCTTCAACAGCGAGGCTGCCGGTCTCGGCGATGACGTGGTTATCCTCACTATCAGCACAGACCTGCCTTTCGCTCAGGCACGCTGGTGCGGCGCTGCAGGCATTGACAGCGTAATTACACTCTCCGACCATAAGGAAACCTCTTTCGGACAAGCCTACGGCGTACTGATCAAGGAATTCCGTCTGGATATGCGTTCCATCTTCGTTGTGGACAAGAATGACAAGCTGGCTTATGTTGAATACCTCAGCGAAATGGCGGAGCATCCGGACTATGAAGCTGCCATCTCTGCTGTTCGGGCACTGCTGTAACCGCAAGCGCACCATACTTATACATTTTCAGTCTTACTTTTGTGAAAAAAAGCGGCAGAAGGTCATCCTTCTCCCGCTTTTTGCGTATGATGAGCCCTATTTATTAATGCCCGGCACGGCCTGTACCGCGCTTAGAAACCGCATACAATCTCTGGACAGAAAAGTGCAGCTTGCTCTTAGTCAGCCTTATATTTGCCCAGCTTCTTATCCAGTGACTGGTACAGACGCTGAATGACACGGTAATTGGCACCCAAATCGCCAAGCGATCCTCTGGATGCGGAATACATATCTACGGCACAGCGTACCGGCGAGGTACTCAGCACAGATACGGTGATATCCAGTGTGCGGCCGAAGGCCGTTCTCTTCTCCAGGGTGATCTCCCCTACAGACTGTACTTCGTGAAGCACTTTGAATCCAGGAATCTTCTTCAGCGTTGCGGATACTTCATCCCACGCCTTGTCTCTTGAAAGAGTGTAATAACGTGTTTTGAGTGTCGGATCTTTTGCACGGTCGCTTGTTCCGTCATGACTGCGAAATAAACCGACCAAGGTTCTTTTCAACGACAAAATTCTTCCCCCTCTTCAAATCCCAAGTTCATTACTCTAAGTGTAACACTCTTATCCCCGGAACAAAAGAGCATAGCGCACTTTGTCCGGGTAAATAGCCCGGCCAGACAGGGCAGTCCTAACATCCCGCTTCCATTAGCTGGCGGGAACAGCAATGCACTTACAAGTACTGCTCACAAAAAAACGGAACACACACCATAAAAGGCACCCTACTCCTGCAGTGAGCAGGTAACAGGGTGCCTTGTCAAAAACAGTAGAAAACCCGCCTATGCCGTCCGGCTGCAGTGTCTTCTGAACCTGCTATAGCAGGTGGGTGACCGCAGAAGTCGTTTTTGAATTCCCCAAGTCGTATAGACAGGGCTGTTCAGCCGCGCTTCATGTAGATCTCCCAAGACATTATCATTGGTTCAAAACAACGAGCAACCATAACGTACATCGCAGGATTTATTAATATTATATTGCGTTTTAACGAAAAAGTAAACCTGTATGCGCTTTAATTAACACTGTAATAAATTTCCGTCAAAATTATTGATCTTTCGGTTACCGGAATGTTAACTCTTCTTGAGGTTAATACCCTCTTCCGCTTCCTCATCATCCTCGTCAGAAGGCATGCCTTCATTCTCGGCTGCTTCCAGCGCCGCCTGCTCTTCAGCCAGCTTCTTCTTCTCCACCTGCAGCTGCAGCTTGTTGTACGTTGCATAGAAGTTAAAGAAAGCAAGCATAGCAATGAATGTAGGAATACAAAGAGCGTAGAGCACCGGATACCGCAGACCTATATAGAGAAGAACCGCTGAACCAATTAGTGTTGAGAATACACGGATCGGCCGGGCGATGGTCAACAGAATGGAGTTGGTCACCACTTCCTTGAAGGTCATCTGGTAATGAACCACGATCGAGAAGAAATTGAACATGGAAACGAACAAAATAATCATCAGCACGAGCATCAGGATACCGACGATTTTGAAATTGGCCATTTGTGTCATGTATACGGTAACATCAACGTACATAATCACGAACAGCAGGGTGTAGATAATACCTCCAAGCATGCTTTTGAAATAATTCTCTTTGTACCCCTGAAAAAAAGTGCGGAATGTGCTTACATCTGTGTTGCCCATCACCCATTTGCGCACCACTGTAAACAACGCCGCCGTAGCGGGAAATACAGTGAATGGCGCGAGTACGCCAAGTACCCAGTTGAGCGTGATCTGCTCATTCGGTCCGCCTGCTTCCGAACCCAGCATAATCATCTTCATAATTCCTGCGAACAGAAACGGAACCGAACACAGTGCCCACAAAATATTACTGAAGGCAATACGTGATATCCATTCTGTGATGCGGTATAAACCGCCCATTGCTCCCTTAAACTCCAATTCCCTTCCTCCTGTCTATCTAGCGCATACTGCGTATCTTAACTATACCCTATTTGACCCGGACTTTTCCAGCGCCCAAGTTTACAAGTTATAGGTAAGTGTCTACGCAAGCTCTGTGATTCGTCCATATATTAGAATCGTAACCACAACAACCACTGTTTAAAGGAGGTTAATCCCATGTCCGCACCCGGTTGCTGCAATCCTTGGACTTCCACCGGCACCATTCTGGTCCTGTTCATCCTGCTCGTCATTATTACCCGCACTTTCATCTAATCGTGCATGATAAGGATAAGGTATTACTCGAAGCATATAAATTCTTATCTCTGCAAAAAAAGAAGACGAGAACCGCTCGCGGTCGCTCGTCTTCTTCCTATGTCAAACGCAATGCTTAAACGTCGTAATCCTGTTTAGCCGGACGGGTGCTTGTGCTGCTTGGGCGGGCGGACGGTTTACGGTCTGCGCTGCGGCTTGCACCGCCATCGCGTCCTGCTCCCGCATCACGGTTGCCTTTGTAGCCGCCGCCGTAGCTGCTGCCGCTGTTGCTGCCATAGCCGCTGCTGTAGCCGCCACGCGTGCTTCCGCCGCTGCTGGCATTATCACGGTTACCGCGATAGCCGCCGCCACTGCTGCTGCCAGTTCCGGAGCCTGTACGATTGCCGCCATAGCCGCCGCCGTTAGGCTTGCGTCCGCTGCGAATATCGTTCTTGCCTCCGCGGCGTTTAGCGCGGATCGGATCTTCAGGAGTCAGCTCGATTTGCGCATCCTTGTTATCGCCGGTAAGAAGCTTCATAGCTGCGGATAGCAGCTGTACAGAATCATATTGTTCCAGCAATTGAATGGCAATACCTTTGTATTCGTTCAGTTCGCCGCCGTCCTCAACCATTGCCAGCAGACGTTCAGCTGTAATGCGCTGTTTGCCTTCAATAGCCTCAGCCATAGTAGGAAGCGGTTTACGGGTAATGCGGTGACGGGTAACACGTTCGATCAGGTGCAGGTGATCCATTTCGCGAGGAGTTACGAAGGACCATGCAGTTCCTTCTTTACCGGCACGGCCGGTACGGCCGATACGGTGTACATAGCTTTCCGGATCCTGCGGAAGGTCAAAGTTAATTACATGAGTTACACCGGAAACGTCCAGACCGCGGGCTGCAACGTCTGTAGCAACCAGTACATCAATACTGCCGTCGCGGAATTTGCGCATTACAGCATCGCGCTGGTTCTGCGACAAGTCACCATGCAGGCCATCAGCGGAATATCCGCGTTTCTGCAATCCTTCAGCAAGCTCGTCTACCCGGCGTTTGGTACGGCCGAAGACGATAGCCAGATCAGGGGACTCCATATCAATCAAACGGCTGAGCGCTTCGAACTTCTGGCGTTCAGGAACTTCAATATAAGCCTGATCGATTAGCGGTGCACTGATTTGCTTAGGAATTACGGATACATGCTGTGGGTTCTTCAGGAACTGCTGGGCAAGACGTTGAATGTTAGGAGGCATAGTAGCCGAGAAGAGCATCGTCTGGCGTTCTTCCGGAACGAGCTTGAGGATCGTCTGGATATCCTCCATGAATCCCATATCCAGCATTTCATCAGCTTCATCAAGTACAATGGTCTGTACATCATCAAGACGGATGGTTTTGCGGTTGATATGATCCAGGAGACGTCCAGGAGTACCAATAATAATCTGTGGTTTCTTCTTAAGTCCGCGGATTTGACGGCCGATATCCTGCCCGCCGTAGATGGCCAGTGAACGAAGTCCCTTGAAGCGGGTCAATTTGCCGATTTCTTCTGCTACTTGGATAGCAAGCTCGCGTGTAGGCGTCATAATCAATGCAACAATTTTCTCTTCTTCCCGGGCGATCTTGGAAATGAGGGGAATCCCGAAAGCAGCGGTCTTACCTGTACCCGTCTGTGCCTGGCCGATCAGATCCGATCCGGCCATTGCAAGAGGGATAGCTTGCTCCTGAATGGGTGTTGCTTCCTCAAATCCTAGTTCAGTGATTGCCTGTAGCACTTTTGGCTCCAAGCCGAATTCTGCGAATGTTTTCAAATTATTCATGCTCCTTCTATACAGTGGACATTCCACATGCTTGTCTGTATTCTTAAGTAGCGGTAAACACATTTATAGGCTGTCCAATCATGCCGTATTTCCTGCATGGTTTAGCGCGTATTGGGACAAAAAAAATGTCCTATGATCAGGCCACTACATATACCTGACAACTGTAACTTCGCATTCTAAGCAATGCAAAAATACCATTGTAACGTCCTACTCAAGAATATCCTATACATTATATCACAAACCGGATCAGGAATACCAGTACATTCCTTTCTTTCATTACTTACATTAAACATAGAGGTGAATTTGTTTGTTGAAACTCAGACTATTCGGGAGTTATATGGCCGTAATCTTCGGTTCTGCGATGATTGCCTGCGGCTTCAATCTGTTCCTGATCCCGCACAGACTGCTCAGTGGAGGAGTATCAGGCCTGGCCATGCTGGTCGGTTACTTCACTCCATTTAACATCAGCCTGCTGTATTTACTCTTTAATGTGCCACTGCTTGCCGCCGGCTGGTTCCAGCTTGGACGGAGGTTCATTATCCTCAGTATCCTCTCTGTCGGAGCCACAACCTGGCTGATGACCCTGGTACCGGTGTATCAGGTATCCTCGGATATGCTGCTGGCTTCCGTCTTCGGAGGGGTGCTTGTAGGTGTCGGGGCCGGAGTGTCTTTCCGTGTGGGCGGCTCGTCCGGCGGTTTCGATATTCTGGGCTCGATTATTACACGTTACCGCGATTTCCCGATTGGCAATGTCCTGGTCGGCCTTAACGGGCTCGTTATTCTGGCCGCAGCTTATTTCGATAACAACTGGAACCTGGCACTTGCATCCATGGTCTCCATTTATGTAAGCGGCAAGGTCGTCGATCTGATTCATGTCAGCCACATCAAAGTCACCGTCTATATAGTAACAACCCGGACGGATGAGCTTCTGCAGCAATTGCTGGGGCTTCAGCGCGGTGTCACAAAGATTAAGACGGAAGGTGCTTATTCTCATGTGGAACGGGACATGCTAATGACAGTGACCACACGGTACGAACTCGCAGAGCTCAAACGGATCATCAAAACAAGCGACCCGCAGGCTTTTGTGAACATCGTTGAAACAGTCGGGGTTATGGGGTCTTTCCGCAAAAGATAGGCTCCGAAAAAAATGCGCATATTTTAAAATTGTGATATATTAGTACCACGCAGGACCCTTATCAATTTCATGAAGATTGTGATTTACCCCTCTTTTTTCCAGGCACTTCGTTTTTCCGGGTGGACCCTGAATTCTAATTCAGTTCGATTCGAAAAAGGAAAGGGTGATTTTTGTGGAAATGGAAACGGTAAAACTGTCAGCAATCGTCATGAGGTGGTATCCCGATATGATACCGTTTCTGAAGCAGGACGAACTCAATTCTGTAATCGTTCTGCGTGACGGTCTAAGCATTCTGGAACCGGCAGATGCCATGGATATCATCCATTACAGCATTTGCGAGCATCAGAATTCTGCGTATCTTCACTAAGCAAGCTGCCCTAAGAGCAAGTTTTTATAGTTGCCGCTTCGGATTCGGCCTTCGTGCCGGATCCGAGCGGCATTTACTTTTTAATTCAGCGGTTCAAAATCCGTACATCCCGTTTATAAACAACAAGAGCGGTTTTTTATGACACCAAAAATTACGGGTATTGTTACAAGTCTGTTCTTTTTGAGTGCATCCGTTACTTTATACTTTAAGGGAATGTACATAAAGGGAGCGAATAACGAATGAACATCACCTGGGCATTACTGATGATGGCCCTGGGAGGCGTTGGAGTGCCGAATAACGGCCACGACGCTGATGTGGCAGCAGCACTGCAGAGCGCCATGAATCCCCCCATCGTCGCAGAACACACTACGAATCCAGAGGCAACAGCGATTACACCGGGTGGAGCTGGCAGCACGGCAGCACCCTCACCAAGCGCAACACCAGACGCAGCACTTCATACCGATCCGCAGCCGGATGCACCTAAGGTTAAGGGGATTTATGTAACAGCCTACAGCGCCGGGGGCGAACGCATGGAAACCCTGCTCGCTCTGCTCGACAAGACGGAACTGAATTCCATGGTCATCGATATCAAGGATGACGCGGGTTACATCACATACAAAACGGATAACACAGAGCTCCAGCAAATGGGACATCCCCAGCCGTTCATTGGAGACATCAACAAGCTGATGACACGTCTGAAGGAGCATGACGTATATCCGATTGCCCGGATTGTTGTTTTCAAGGACTCTGTATTGGCCAAGAAGAACAAGGAATTATCCTTTGTAAATACCGACGGCTCAGTCTGGGCTAACAAAGGCGGAGACAGCTTCGTGAATCCTTATAATGAAGCGGTGTGGAAGTACAATGTGGATATTGCCAAAGAAGCCGCGAAGCTCGGATTCAAGGAAATTCAATTTGACTATGTACGCTTCCCTGAAGGCTTCGAGAAACGTGCAGATACATTGAAATACACCAAGAGTGACAGACCGCGTGTAGAAATCATTGCCGACTTTGTCAAATATGCCAAAGCAGAGCTCGCGCCGCTGGGCGTACGTGTATCTGTTGATATTTTCGGCTATGCAGCGTCAGTTCCTGCAGCAGAGGGCATTGGCCAGGATTTCGTCAAAATATCGAAGAATGTGGATGTCATCAGCCCGATGGTCTATCCAAGCCATTACTCTACCGGCTGGTTTGACGTCAAAGATCCGGACAAGGACCCTTATGCTACAATCAAAGGCTCAATGGTCGATACGCACAAGAAGCTTGATCCGCTCGGCAGCTACAAGCCGGTAATTCGTCCATGGATACAGGATTTCACCGCCAGCTGGCTCGGCAGCGGCCATTATGTCAAATACGGCAAAAAGCAGGTTGAAGACCAGATCCGCGCCTTGAAAGACGAGAACGTGGATGAATTCCTGCTCTGGAATGCCAATAACCGTTATACCTCGGAAGTGGATTACGAACAATAAGCTTACAGCAATTATCTGATGTATCCAATCTCCATAAGACATCACCATAAGACGATCCGGAACCCGGCAGCTGCCGGGTTTTTTACTGAGAATTAAGCAAGTACATCCTACAACTACTATTAAGATAACGGGGCACCCACTATTATGAAACAGACTTCTTCCATTAAACAAAAAGCCGGACAGTTTCTGCATATCCTGCTTCCGATCCTTATTACTCAAATCGCCTTGTCAGCCATTACTTTCTTCGATACGAACATGTCCGGTAAATTCGGCACGAACGATCTCGCCGGTGTTGCTATCGGCACAAGCTTGTGGATTCCGATCCAGACCGGACTAAGCGGGATTCTAATGGGAATTACGCCGATTGTCTCCCATCTGATCGGCAGCCGCCGCAATAAAGATGTCGCCCACCAGGTCATGCAAGGCATGTGGCTCTCCTTGCTCGTATCGGTGCTGGTGCTCATTCTGGGCGGATTGGCCTTATCGCCGGTACTCAATTTCATGAACCTGGAGCCAGAGGTACGCGATATCGCATTCCGGTTCCTGCGGGCGATTTCTTTTGGCATCATACCGTTGTTCGGCTATACCGTAGTCCGCAGCTGCATTGACGCACTGGGTCAGACCCGCGTCTCGATGTTCATCACACTGATTGCTCTTCCGGTTAACGTGGGACTCAATTACCTTCTGATCTTCGGTAACTTCGGATTCCCCCGCCTTGGCGGAGTAGGTGCCGGTGTAGCCTCAGCCATTACATACTGGGTAATCTTCCTGATTTCCCTGGTCTTTATCTATCGTGCCGAGCCCTTCAGAGGCCTGCAGCTCTTCCGCAAATTCCATGCCATGTCGCTGGGCAGCTTTAAGGAACTGCTGAAGATCGGTGTACCTATCGGCTTCTCAATCTTTTTTGAAACTGCGGTTTTCTCAGCCGTAACGCTGCTTATGAGCCGCTTTGATACGGTTACTATTGCAGCCCACCAGGCAGCGATCAACTTCGCGTCCACCCTGTATATGATTCCGCTGAGCATCTGTATGAGTCTGACGATACTTGTCGGTTTCGAGAGCGGCTCCGGCCGGCTTAAGGATGCCCGCCAGTACGGATTCATGGGCATTGGTACGGCAGCGGTCCTCTCCCTGCTTACCGCGCTGGTGCTGCTGTTTGCCGGCAGCCATGTCGCCGGGCTATATTCGGATGCACCTGAAGTGATATCGCTAATTCAGCATTTCCTGATCTATGCAATCTTTTTCCAAATCTCCGATGCTATCGCAACTCCAATTCAAGGTGTTCTGCGGGGGTATAAGGATGTTACCCCTGCCTTCATCATTTGCTTCGTTGCATACTGGGTAATTGGTCTTCCGGTTGGCTATCTGCTCGCCACTTATACGGATCTGGGCGCTTACGGCTACTGGATCGGGCTGATTACGGGTCTGGCTATTGGAGCTATTCTGCTGCTGTCGCGGCTCATTCGGGTGCAGCGAAGATTCGCTCTTGAGAAGGCTTGAGTAATTTACAGCTTATATTCGAAAAACAGCCGCAGGCAAGAGGTTAATCCTCCTGTCTGCGGCTGTTCTATTTTACCGGCTTTTCACAAGCAGTTGTACTGCTTCCTTGATGACCTGATCCGGAGTATTTCCCTTTGCCAGCTCCTCCTGAATGCAGTGCTCCAGATTGTCTCCAATAACTGCACCAGCAGTGCGGTCTACGGCGGTTCTGATCGCGGTCAGCTGGGTTACAATCTCCCGGCAATCCTTGCCCTCCTCCAGCATGCTGAGAACACCCCTAACCTGACCTTCTATACGCTTCAATCTGTTTATTATTGCCTTGTCATATACCACGGTTTCTTCGCCCCTTTAAATGAACAGATTAACTCCCGAATCCTCTGCGGCACCGAGATAGCTGGCAACACCGCCGATCTCTACCCCTTCTATCAATTCTTCCTGTGATATACCCATGATGTCCATACTCATAGAACAAGCCATCAGCTTCACACCGGCATTAAGCGCCCCCTGCATAAGCTGCTCCAGTGAATCTACATTCTTGCGTTTCATCGTGTAGCGGATCAGCCGCGCACCCAGCCCGCCCATATTCATTCTTGATAAGGGTAGCTTACGTGTCCCTTGCGGCATCATCATTCCAAACATTCTGTCGAGTCCGGCTTTCTTCACCTGCGGGGTCTGCCCGCGCCGCAGCACATTCAGCCCCCAGAAAGTAAAGAACATCGTTACCTGCTTCCCCATCGCGGCAGCACCTGAGGCAATGATGAAGGATGCAATGGTTTTGTCCAGATCGCCGCTGAAGACAACCATGGTCGTCCCTTCTGTGACTTGGGGATTCTGCACCTGAAACACATCATCTGCTGTATTCCATGACCCTTTGCGTACCAGCGCCTTCACTTTGCCCTCAGATACATCTACAGATTCCAGGGTGTTATGCGTCTTGCTGCACCACTGCCTGATGTCAGCGGCAAAACCAAAATCCGTTGCAGAAATCTCAACCCTCTGGCCATCTTCCATTGACTTTACTGTCTCATATACTTTGAGTATAGGGCCCGGACATTGCAAACCGCAAGCATCCAGTATAAGACGCTGTTCATTCCCGTGTTCTGTCCGGTTATTCACGGCATTGGCAGGAGCCGCTGAACCGGACGAAGCCTTGCGCTTCCCGGTACTCTGCAGCTGACTTTCTTCCATCACAGCATAAGTCTTATATCCACCGTCAACATTCCTTACCTGATAACCGTTTTGGCTTAGTATTCTGGCAGCAATATAGCCGCGCAGCCCTACCTGGCAGGATACCGCAATTTCCTTATCCCGCGGGATTTCCGTTAGACGCTCTCTCAGCTCTGGCAGCGGAATGTTTATAGAGCCGGGTATATAGCCTGCTGACCGTTCCACTTCTTCCCTCACATCAATGATAAGTCCGCCGCCGTGCGAAAAGTCATCCACCTCATGCCACTGGAGGTTTGCTACAAGTCCCTCCAGCAGATTGGAGGCTACGTAGCCTGCCATATTTACCGGGTCCTTGGCTGAGGAGTATGGAGGAGCATATGACAATTCTATATCGGCCAGCTCATTAGCCTTAAGATTGCCGCGGATGGCTGTGGCAATTACATCGATTCTTTTATCAACACCGGTGCTGCCCGCCGCCTGCGCTCCGTAAATGGCTCCTGTCTGCGGATTGAATAACAGCTTCATGGCTATCGGTGCAGCACCGGGATAATATCCGGCATGGGAATTCGGATGTATATGCACCGCTTCATAAGGTACCCCAAGAGACTTAAGCGTCTTCTCGTTATTACCGGTAAGAGCGGCAGTTAAACCAAAAATCTTAATAATCGCCGTTCCCATTGCCCCATTGTATGAAGCTTCGCGCCCATTAATATGATCTGCGGCGAGACGGCCCTGCCGGTTCGCCCCCCAGGCAAGAGAAACCATGGTATCAAACCCTTGAATACGGTCCTTGACTTCAATGACATCCCCAACGGCATAGATGGCCGGATCACTGGTCTGTAATTGGGCATTTACTTTAACTGCTCCACGGACACCAAGTGCAAGCCCGCTGCTGCGTGCCAGATCATTCTCGGGACTGACACCAATTGCCAAAATCACCATATCGGTACTGAGCACTTCACCGGAGGAGAGGCGCAGCAGGCTGCCCTGTTGTTCAAAAGCTTCTACACCTTCATTCAGCCGCACTTCAACACCATGCAGCCGCATATGCTCTTCCAGCGGGCGGGCCATTTCCGGATCGAGCGGATTGAGAATCTGCTGTCCCCGGTCAATTACAGTTACTTCAAGACCCCGCTCACGCAGATTCTCCGCCATTTCAAGGCCGATAAAGCCTGCGCCGATAACTGTAGCATGTCGGGGCTTTCGGCGGTCTACATAAGCTTTGATACGGTCGGTATCGGGAATATTTCTTAGGGTGAACAGATTCTCCGCTGCAGAAATACCCTCAATAGACGGCACTATCGGCCGCGCACCCGGAGACAGCACTATAATATCGTATGGAATTTGTTCAACCTCTCCGGTCTTACTATTCCGGCACTCTACCCGCTTATGTTCACGGTCAATCTGCGTGGCCTCAGTAAATACTCTCACATCGATATTGAACCGGGCCCGTATACCGGCAGGTGTCTGCAGAAACAGCTTTTCTCTGGAATCAATAGTTTCTCCGATGTAATAGGGCAGCCCGCAGTTGGCAAAGGAAACATGCTCTCCACGTTCCAGAATAATAATCCGGTCTTCCTCATTCAATCTTCTTAAACGTGCAGCAGCTGACGCTCCTCCTGCTACTCCGCCAATAATGACAATAGTTCTTCCCACTTCTAGTTCCCCCTTATAAATAATACCCCTACGGGTATAAATATATACGGGTGGGGGTATATAGTCAAGTGAGAAAAAGATGTTTTGCTGTAGGTCATGGCACCCGTATATGGAATAATACTATTTATCTTTTCCAGCTCAGAGCAAAGAAATATCGAGTTAAGCATATCCTTCTAATTATGATCACAGGAAAAAGACCGCCTGTCTCCAGGCGGTCTTAAAGGCAATATAATAGTTCCTATTGGGACAAACGGGAAGCCAATTCATACAGATCCGTGTCGAAGTCTTTCTTAGTGTTCACAACTTTATCAATATCAGTAAGAGTCAGTTCACCCTTGATAATTCCGCATGCTTTGTCCGATTCGCCCTCAATCAGCTTGCGGACTGCGAAGTCACCCAGACGGCTGGCCAGGTTGCGGTCACCAGGAGTAGGTGTACCTCCGCGCTGGATATGTCCCAGAACCGTTACACGGGCATCCAGAGAAGCATGGCGGTCCTTGAGCGCCTGTGCCACATCTTCGCCTTTGCCTACGCCTTCAGCAACAATTACAATACTGTGGCGTTTGCCGCGGGCAAAATTGTCCTTCATCCGGTCTGCTACTTCATTCAGGTCATACGGCATTTCAGGCACAAGAATCGTTTCTGCACCGGAGGCAAGACCTGCATGCAGCGCGATGTCTCCGCAATGGCGGCCCATAACTTCCACGATCGAAGAACGCTCATGGGAAGACATGGTGTCACGCAGTTTGTTAATCGCATCTACAACAACGCCTACGGCTGTATCGAAGCCAATCGTATAATCTGTGAAGGAAATATCATTATCGATGGTACCCGGCAGAGCCATGGTGTTAATACCCAGCTTGCTGAGTTTGTTGGCTCCTTTGTAAGAACCGTCACCCCCGATGACTACCAGGCCGTCAATGCCCATTTCATTAAGAATGTCAGCACCTCTCTGCTGGCCTTCAGGCTTCAGGAACTCCAGACAGCGTGCAGATTGCAGAATGGTACCTCCGCGCTGGATAATGTCACCCACACTGCGCAGATCCATTGGGAAAATATCACGGTTGAGCAGACCCTGATACCCGCGCTGAATGCCGAACACTTCAATTCCGAAGTAGATCGCACTGCGGACAACCGCACGTACAGCGGCGTTCATGCCCTGTGAATCTCCTCCACTGGTTAGTACTGCGATTTTTTTTACGTTTGCCATTCTGTTTGTTCCTCCTTAAAATTGCGCCGGATGTCCTCCGTGTCAGAATGAGCCCCGGCAGCATCTAGTGCGACTAATACATGTGTTTGCGTATCCAGCGGCTGTTAACGAAGAAGAATAACCGGGTCAGCGGGCTTTTTCTCATCAGCCGTTTGGATACAGAGCGAACCTCCCGCTGTTCGCTGACTTTTGGATCGGATAAATAAAGTGCCAAGAGCCCCTCGATGACCATACGATGCATTGAGGTCTCGGGAAGAGTCCGGACATCCTTGCGGGCCCACTCCACGATGGAAGCGATCCGATTCAGCATGGTATCAGTGTCGTCATAATAATTGCAGAAATTGAGGTCACCGCCTGCCCGGTCTTCGTCCTGGTCAATCAGATAATCCAGCATAATGTGCAGTCCGCACACATGCGGAAAGTAAGCAGCACGAATCGAAGCCGATGCGCTTAGGCTTAGCTTGGGATCACAAGAGGCCAAAAAAAGCATAAAGACGCCAAGGGTTGAACCGGTTGCGGCTGCAAACTCATTCCACCCGAGATGAGGTGCACGATGGCCCTCTCTCTCCCACCATTCCTTCAGGGCGGCTTCCCTGAGCTCCGGACGAATGTGCTTATAGACCTGAAGATCGGTGTACAATACGGCCAGATCATGAATCTCAGCTGCGGCGGCGGCATATCCGGGAAGCTGAGAGGTCATCTCCTGGCATTTGCGGACAAGCCTGTACAAATATCCGCCGTCATTCTGTTCATTGCGCAGCGCGTAGTAATTCACCGGCTCCGCCTCTGGGTTAATAGCATCAAGCATGGATTGATGCAGCAGCCGGAAATCGGCAGGGTCAAGCGAAGTACTGCGATCACATAGGTTGTCCAAATAATCACTGATCGTCTGATAAGCAACAATTAGCGGAATCAGTATATGTCTCATCGACAAATTGCCGGCGGCATAAATACCGCCGCCTTCGCAATGAAACTGCTTCGTTTCAATGCTGGCAAGCGCTTGCTTGCGGAGCTCGGGATCGGGAATCCCTTCTGCATCCTGGCGCCAGAAATCGAGGCATGCCCGCACTTCCGGCAGCACGTACTTGTAGACCCTGTTCATCAGTCCAATGGGACCGCGCGGACTAAGGTAACGGCCTTGCTCAAATTCATTCAATGACAGTGCCTCCACATTGTTGTCTCCTTATCCAAATCATCATTATTATAATATGCAGAGCGTATTTGTACAAACAACAAAATCACTTTCGCAAAACCTTGAAAGATTCAGAAAAACGTTTTTTCACGTAACCCCTGCCTCACCAGCTTTATGCTATACTATTACCCGTTCGACATTAAATGTATGAGATTAGGCTTATTTCATATCCGGAGGAGTGCAGGTTCATGTATGCAGGACGGAGCGGCGGCCAATATAGCGATCAAAACTGGCTGCGATCCTTTATGTTCACCTTATACGGCACCAGCGTGCTGGTTGTATCCTATTTCCCTTTATTCTATTCACATTTGGGCTTCAGCAGCCCGCAGATGGGTCTGCTCTACTCTGTCGGCCCGCTGATCTCCATTCTCTCCAATCTGTTCTGGAGCATGATGAGTGACCGTCTGGGCACTGTCCGGAAGATCATGGCCCTCCTGCTAGGAGGCCAGCTGGTAACCGCTATCATTCTCGCCAGAGCCGCAGATTTCTCGAGTGTTATGCTTATTTTGTCCGTTTTCTATTTCTTCTATTACCCTGTATTTCCGCTTGCGGACACCATGGCTATCAAAATTGCCCAGCGTCACGGCCGGAACTTCATTGCAATCCGTGTATTCGGCTCGCTCGGGTATTCGTTCTTCGCCCTAACGATCGGTTATGTGCTGAGAGCACTTGGTCCTGAATATAGCGTAGGCATTTGTATCGTGATTGTCGTGACCGCACTGCTTATTACCTTCGGACTGAAGGATGTGAAACGCAGCGAGCCAGCTCCCGCAGATGTAAGCGGGGACGCTTCAGGCAAACCGCTTAAAGGCGGCGGACTCAAAGAAATTCTATTGCAAAAAGAAGTGCTGTGGTTCTTCAGCTGTGTCTTTCTGCTCGCTATCGGTTACCGCATGAATGAAGCCTTTTTGACCATCAGCCTCAAGGGAATGAATGCCGGGGATGAGATTATCGGCTGGGCATTGCTGGCTTCTGCTCTTAGTGAGATCCCGATCTTCTTCCTGCTGAGCAAATACGGCGACAAGTTCAAGGAACTGCCGCTGCTTGCTTTCGCAAGCCTGATGTTTGCCTTGCGGTTCCTGTTCATGTCACTGGCTCAGGAGCCGGGAGCTGTAGTTGCCATTCAGGCTATGCACAGCGTCTCCTTCGGCATCTATTATGTAACCGCCGTCCGTTATATCACGCGGATTATCCCGGATCATCTCCGGGCAACGGGAATGGCACTGTTCACGGTTGTATGGTCCAGCGGTGCCGGTCTGCTTAGCGGTACCTTCGGCGGCCTGATCTATCAGGATGCCGGACGGATTGTATTCTATATGGTGGCTACCGGATTCTCAATTCTTGCTTTTATCGGCTTCCTGTCCAAGCATCTGATGGATGTGGGGGGAGGCCCCGACCGGCCGCTCCGGAGAAAAGCCAGGACTCCGCTCTGAGTATTGTATTGTAACAAACTGTAAAGATTATTTGCTTCGTATGCTGGCACTAATAAAATCAGCCATGCTGTTCCCGGGCCCGGGAACAGCATGGCTTTCTTAATTTCCGCTCTTAATTCTCGTTCATCATTCTATAGAAGAAATAAAAAAACACAGTTCCCGGGAGAACTGTGTGCTGCTTAAGTTGCTTGTTGCTACTCATGCAAATGCGTGTTGCATCAAATATATATATTGCGGCTGGCAGAAGCTCTGCCTGACCGTATCTTATAATTTAACTACGTTCGCTGCTTGTGGACCGCGGTTACCGTCAGTAACATCGAATTCAACCGCTTGGCCTTCATCCAAAGTCTTGAAACCGTCGCCTTGAATTGCTGAGAAGTGAACAAATACATCTTCGCCGCCTTCTACTTGAAGGAAACCATAACCCTTTTCTGCGTTAAACCATTTTACTGTACCTTTCAAATGAACAACCTCCTAAAAATACCGCCATATATGGCGTATGCTTACATTATACTCCATCTATACTTGTAAAGCAATCCATCTTTTCCCTGTATTCGTGATTTAATTTGCTTTTCCCTTCTCCGGTGCGTTATCATTGAGCCAAAAGCCAAAAATCGCCAGGGTGGTAATGATAATGATCAAAAAACATGAAATATACAAAACAGACAAATGGAATATGATGACAGTGGAAGTTCAGGGACGTTATATTATCCTCCGTGAAATTTCCGATCAATGGGGAGAAGAAACACATACCTTCATGAGCCGTCCGGCCATGATGCAGTGGGTCAACAACCGCTTCAACAAAGAGTCCTACAAAGACAATGAAGAAGAGTACAAGAATATCATCGCTGCCTTCAAACAGGTATAAGCGGGAATGAACAATGAGAGCCTTGTAATCTATGTAATTGTCGTTCTGTGTCTGGGTGCCGTGCTCGTTATGAGCAAGGACAAGATGCCGCCGCGTCTGAAACGCGGCATGGCCTTAACTGCAGTCATCATGATTGCACTCGCTTTTGTCTTCATTATTTACAGCATGCTCGCATAATTTCACCGCAAGTAACTTTAAGATTAATAATCAGGATTTGGCAGGACATACTAAGCCTACTTTAAGATTCAGGAGGCTGCTGTCATGTCGTTTACTTCCAAATCCCTCCCGCTGCTGCTTGTTCTCGGCCTGCTGCCGGGAAATGTGTCCGCAGCAGTGCCGCAAGCCGAGACTATGTCTGCTGCATCCCATCAACCGAGGAGGATTTCTATGGAACAATTACCTAAGAGAAGTGAAGTACCCGCCGAGAACCGCTGGAAGCTTGAAGATATGTTTGCTTCAGAGGAACAATGGGATGCCGAATACAAGGAAGTGAAGGAGCTAATCACAAGCGCCTCTGACTTCCAGGGCAAGCTTGATTCTCCTCAGGCCCTCAAGAAATGCTTCGAGCTGGACGACAAGCTGTCCCTGCTGACCGAACGCCTCTATGTCTATGCGCACATGCGCCAGGACGAAGATACGGCGGCTCCTAAGTACCAGGCACTCTCCTCAAAAGCCAAGAAGCTGGGCGTTGAAGCCGGGGAAGCTCTTTCTTTTGTCACACCGGAAATTCTGGCCCTGCCAAACGAAACCCTGGACCAGTTCATTGCCGATCCTTCTCTCTCTGACTATACCTTCACCTTAACGGAAATGAAGCGTGAGAAAGCGCATGTCCTCTCCAAAGCGGAAGAAGCATTGCTCGCTCAGGTTGGCACTCTTGCCCAGGCTCCGCAGACTGTGTTCGGCATGCTGAACAATGCGGATCTGAAATTCCCGAAGGTCAAGAATGAAGATGGCGAGGAAGTTGAGCTCACCCACGGAAGCTACATTCAGTTCCTGGAAAGCCCGGACCGTGAAGTGCGCAAGAATGCTTTCAAAGCGGTCTATGAGACCTACGGCAAGCAAAAGAACACCATCGCCGCTACGCTTAGTGCGAATGTGAACAAGAATGTATTTTACTCGCGTGTGCGCAAATACCCTTCCGTGCTGGAAATGTCCCTCTACGGTGACAATATTCCGAAGGAAGTCTACACTAATCTGATCGACACCATTCATGAGAGCCTGCCGCTGATGCACCGTTATATGAAGCTGCGCCAGAAGCTGCTTGGAGTAGATGAGTTACATATGTACGATTTGTTCGCCCCGCTCGTGGACGAATACAAGCTGAATATTACTTTTGAGGAAGCCAAGAAGATCACTAAGGAAGGCCTTAAGCCGCTCGGCGAGGACTACCTAAGCGTGCTGCAGGAAGGCTACGACAAAAGCTGGATTGACGTTTATGAGAATGAGAACAAACGCACCGGCGCATACAGCTGGGGAGCTTACGGCACCCACCCTTACGTGCTGCTGAACCATAATGACAACCTCAACAGCATGTTCACACTGGCGCATGAAATGGGCCACGCCCTGCATTCCTACTATTCAGACACGACGCTGAAATACCGGGATGCCCAGTACACCATTTTCCTGGCAGAGGTTGCTTCGACCACCAATGAAGCCCTGCTGATGGATTATCTGCTGAACAAGTCGACCGATCCGAAGGAAAAAATGTACCTGCTCACCTATTATGCCGACCAGTTCCGCACTACCGTGTTCCGGCAGACGATGTTCGCCGAATTCGAGAAGATTATTCACCAGCGTGCTGAAGAAGGCGAATCGCTTACTCCTCAGGACCTCTCTGCAATCTACTACGACCTGAATGTGAAGTATTACGGTAAGGATATGGTCGTGGATAAGGATATCGAGATGGAATGGGCGCGGATTCCGCATTTCTATAACAGCTTCTACGTCTACAAATATGCTACCGGATTCTCGGCGGCGACCAGCTTCGCCAAACAGATTCTGGAGGAAGGCAAACCGGCGGTAGACCGTTACCTGGGCTTCCTGAAGAGCGGCGGCAGTGATTATTCCATTAATATCCTGACCAAAGCCGGCGTCGATATGTCTTCACCTGAACCGATCCGCGAAGCAATGAGCGTCTTTGAAAGTGTGATTGAACAGATGGAACAGTTGACCAAGTAAGGCAGAAAGCTTAGTATTACAGTAATCCCTTGCCCTTTGCGGGCAGGGGATTTGTATTGTCAATATGGCCCGAGGAGGAAGTACTATGAAATTTCAATGGTCACTTATATTAGGTTTATTCTTTGCACTGCTGACCGCTGTTTTCGCTGTCATGAACGTGGATACGGTACCGGTTAATTTCGGCTTCGACGTTGTCAGCATCCCGCTTATTCTTGTCATTCTTGGCTGCGCGCTGATCGGCGGCGTTGTTGTAGGTTCCTACGGGATTTTCCGCCAATATAAGCTGCAGAAGCAGATTAAAAGCTTGAACGCAGAGCTGACCAAGCTCCGTGATGCAGGCAATGCCATGGATTCTCTGACTGTCCCAAATGATGTCCTCTCTTCAGAAGGATCAGCCCAGATATAACCATACACCGAATAGGAGGAACACCCATTGCTTAACATTCAGCCTAATGAAGAATATATCCTTACCCTGCTCAAAAAACTGCTCGACACCCCCAGTCCCAGCGGCTTCACCGCCCAGGTGATGACTCTTGTGGCCGAAGAAGCGGCTGCACTGAATATTCCGCTGAGCTGGAATGAGAAAGGCGGGGCGATCCTGACTGTTCCCGGACTTGATCCTTCGCGCACCATCGGGATCAGTGCCCATGTAGATACACTGGGCGCCATGGTCCGCTCCATTAAACCAAACGGCTCCCTGCGCTTAACCTCTGTCGGCGGATTCAGCATGCAGAGTATCGAGAATGAGTACTGCACGATTCATACGCGCAGCGGATTAACCTACACCGGTACAATCCTGAGCAGCCACCCTTCCGTGCATGTGTATGCCGATGCGCGCGATTTCAAACGCGTAGAAGAGAACATGGAAATCCGTATTGATGAAGTGGTCTCCACTAAAGATGATGTGCTGAAGCTGGGCATTGCTGTGGGTGATTTCATTTCTTTTGACGCCCGTGCGGTATTGACGCCAAGCGGTTATGTTAAGTCCCGGCATCTCGACGACAAAGCCAGCGTAGCGGCCATCTTCGGCCTCCTGGAGAGCATCCGGCGCGAAGGCTGGAAGCCGCTCCATAACCTGTCCCTGCTGATCTCCAATTACGAAGAAGTCGGACACGGCGCAGCCTGGATTCCGGGCGGGATTAACGAGATGATCGCTGTGGATATGGGCGCTATGGGTGACGATCTGAGCTGCAAAGAGACCGATGTCTCCATCTGTGCCAAAGACTCCTCCGGACCTTATGACTATGCCATGACCAGTAAGCTGATTGAGCTCGCTAACGGGCTGGCGATTCCTTTTGCGGTAGATATCTATCCGCAGTATGGCTCCGATGCTTCAGCGGCGCTGCGTGGCGGGAATAACATCCGGGCCGCGCTGATCGGTCCGGGCGTGCATGCCTCCCACTCCATGGAGCGCACACACAAGCAGGCCGTGCTGAATACTGCTAAGCTGCTTGCCGCTTATGTTGGGGCGCACTGAACTAGAGAAATGGCTGCGGAGTTTGCGGAGAGCTTAGGCTGTGAGGACTGAATCATGGAGACTATGAAGGCTAATGCCATGCTGCGGGGTTTACGGAGAGCTTAGGCTGTGTGGACTGAATCATAGAGACTATGAAGACTAATGCCATGCTGCGGAGTTTGCGGAGGGATGCTTGTGTCGGCGCGATTTGAGTTTGGGGGATGGCTGCAGAGTTTGCGGGGGCATCGCAGGTGGTGGATTGTGGTTACCACAGTTGTCCTACTGGTGTTGTTTGCGGTCATCCTGGCTGCGCTTAGGCTGACGGATGATGATGAGCATGAGGTCTTTGACGACCTCCCTCATAGTTACATCTATGCCGAGAGTTCAGGCGAGATTCAGCTGCATATGATGGCGGTGAAGCCGGAGGATATCGTGCTGCGGCGCGCAGGGCAGCCGCTGCGACAGATTGCCGCCTATGGGATCAATGGCGGCTTCTTCTATGGCGATGACCTGCTGTCCATCGCCATCATGAACGACGTGCCGGTGAACGGCGCACCGCAGGGCTACGGCTCCGGCTGGTTCAACGCGAAGTACGAGCGTGGCACCCTGGTGTGGGATGGAGCCGCGGGAGCGTTCAGCGTACAGGTCGTTGCCTCCGGCGGCGACCTGGCGGTGAGTGACCGCGGCAATTACTGGGCGCAGGGCGGGATCAGCATGAACCTGCAGCATGAAGAGCTGTGGGCAGCTGGGGCGGCCGCAGAGCATCTTCCCTTTGAGGGCGAGCGGCGCCTGCGCTCCGGGCTGGTCTATGACCAGTCCGGCAAGTTGTGGCTGCTCGTCACGAATTCGCTCTGCACGGCGGCGGAGTTCCGCACCGCCGTGCAGCGGGCCGTCCCCGGCGAGGGACGGGAAGGGATCTTCCTCGACGGAGACGGTTCATCGCAGATGAACGCTGACGAGGTGGTGCTGACCGGCGACTCGCGGCCGGTCGTGCAGATGATTGCCGTGGCGGGCGGGAAATAACCGGGGCCCGGGGCCATACCCGGCCACGGACCTTCCTGCTCGCCACGATGCTTATACCTATGCTATAGCGTAATAACCAAAGAGTGCTGTGCCAGTTCTTTTCATAACTGGCACAGCACTCTTTCTGTTAACTGTATAAGATAAGCTGAACTAAGGAAAGTATCTGCGGGAGACACGTCTCCCAATTTTTTACTATAGAATAATAATTTCCGGGTGAAGAGGACTGAAAATCCGCTATTTGAGCAGATCCAGCGGATTCGCTGTCCAAGCGGACTCAGTGCCCTTATATGACCGATTATGCCTCATTTCGGGCTTAAATGAATAGTATAAAACGGAATCTCAGTCCGCTTCATCCTCAGGTCTGAGTTATTAACAATTGATCCAACAGTAGAATGTAATGTATTGAAATTTAACGGGATGGCACAAGCTCAATTCGCGGCACATCCCCGTTCTTATAGACCGGGATGAGCTGCACGGGGCTTTTGCCGGAGTCAACTTCAGCTATAATCAGATTCTGTTCTGAAGTTTCCTCATGCCTGCGGGGCAGCTTGTTATCAGCTGAAATAGGGTGAGCTATAACTGGTGCAGAGGTATTCTTGTAATATTTGAGCGCCTCTACATTGTGTTCAATGTGTTCATTGGTTTCATCGGTCACATCCGGCCTTCCGAAGAAGAAAACAGCAGAAACAAACATGACACTTAAGCCTATCTCTCTCAGTCGTATGTTCATCATTCACACCTCCGCAAACAGTAAGATCGAAGCCACAATTATTCTATATTTAAGCACATATACACAAAAATATTCTACCATAAATTTACTATATAAGATGCACTTAAGATTTGAATTTGAAGCTTAGTCGTCACTGCGGTGAACCTTTGGACTTCCGGCCGCTGCCCGCCCTCAGATTTCTTGATGATTACCGCTGTTCGCGGTGGATATCCGGTGACTGATTATGCTTCTTTCGCTAGTTGTTTTTTTTGTGCGTCTTGTATAGTACATAGCTATTCCTGGGAAATCTAATGTTGTATTTCCTTCCACAGCGCAAAAAAAAGAAACCCGGCCTCTGAACTTCAGGTGCCGGGTTTCCTATTGCGCGTTTATATCACCATACCTGCTCCAGCTTATCTGCATAGAACATAATAGCCTTGCTGTAACTATGAATACCTGCATCGGCAGAGGTTTCGGACAGCAGCTTAAGCAGTAGCTCCATTGCCTCTGCATGCGCACCCAGATTATGCAGTGTCATGGCGAGGAAGGCTTTGAACTCCGCACGATGCGGAAATTCAAGCACGCCCTGCTCCAGCAGCTCCCGGGACTGTGAGTACGCCCCAAGCGTCCGGTACGTGCTTCCCAGTCCCAGCATTGCACCTGCCTTCTGCTCCTCATCCGGAAGACCATGAGCAAGACTCTGCTCATAATAGGACACGGCCTCGCGTTCCATGCCGAGCACATCATGTGTCCAGGCCAGCTGATAGTACAGCTCGGCATTGCTGTCATCCGCTGACAGCAGCTGAAGCAGCATGACTCTTGCTTCCTCCGCTTGCCCGGAGGTCCGCAGCGCAATGGCAGCTTCGAGAGTATTTGTCACCGGCAGCGACCTCCTTCTACAATTTAACTCTGACAGGGGAAATTAATAACTATATAACTGCTCTTTAGATAACACCCCTTCAAATTACCGGCCAGTTGCTGAGAGACTGGCGGAGATACGACAATCGTCAATTCCCCACACTTGATTCGTTGCCGGCTAAATTGAAACTTCTTAGAGTTAGGAAGCAGCAGTGCGGACATAAATGTTGTACGTTTTGCAACTTTGATTCATGAATAACAAGCTGTTCAGGCGGATTGTTGTACAAAATACAAGAATAATCCTGCCAAGCCGCTTGAAAAAGTTGAAATCCTGCCTTTTATACAACAATCGGTGATTTGGGCCGATAAAATGAGGGAAATGTTGTATTTGGGCAGGATTTTATATCGCAACGAAGGAGAGCAGCAGAGATAGGTTGGTCACAACCTTAACCCAGCCCGAAGCGCTTCAAACCTCACGCCTTACCCGCGATCTTCTCCGCCAGCTCATTCAGATACGTCCAGCGCTCCATCAGGCGCTCCAGCTCCGCTTCGGCCTGCCGCTGCTTATCCACCAGCTCCTGGAGCTTACCGGAGTCGGCAAAGGCCGCCTCCATCTCTGCCGAGATATCTACGAGATGCTGCTCGGCCTGTTCGATGGCCTCGTCGATGCCCTCGTATTCCTTCTGCTCCTTGAAGGTGAATTTCAGCTTCTCGCGTGACGGCGCGGCTGCTGGCGCATTACCGCTCTGCTCTACAGGTGCAGTAGTACTGCGGCCTCCAGCGCCTTCAGACTTACCGGAACCACCACTGCCGGAAGGCACATTCTTTGCCAGCCATTCTTCGTATTCACTATAGTCACCGACATGCAGCCGGATCGATCCGTCCTCGAAGGCAATCAGCTTATCTATGGTACGGTCCAGGAAGTAACGGTCATGCGATACGGTAAAGACTACGCCGGGGAATTCATCCAGATAGTCCTCCAGCACAGCCAGCGTTCCGATATCCAGATCATTCGTCGGCTCATCCAGCAGCAGTACATTCGGCGCTCCCATAAGCACGCGCAGCAGGTAGAGGCGTCTCTTCTCGCCCCCGGAGAGCTTGGAGATCGGGGTCCACTGCATCGCCGGAGGGAACAGGAACCGTTCCAGCATCTGCCCGGCGGTGATGACACTGCCATCGGCAGTCTTGATGATTTCCGCTTCTTCCTTCACATACTCAATCGCGCGCATGCTGAGATCCATATCCTGATGCTCCTGGGTGAAGTAGCCGAGCTTAACGGTTGTCCCCAGCTGAACCTCGCCGCTGTCCGGCGTAAGCTTTCCGGCGATCAGGTTGAGCAGGGTCGACTTCCCGCTGCCGTTCTTGCCGACAATACCCACCCGGTCCTGCGGCACCGCGATATAGGTCAGGTCCTTAATCAGGGTCCGGCCGTCCATGGATTTCGTGAGATCCTGGATCTCAATGATTTTGCGGCCCAGTCTGGTGGAAGCCACGGAAATATCCATCGAGGCAGATGAAGCGCCGCCTGTACTCTCCTTCAGCTTCTCGAAGCGGTCGATACGCGCTTTCTGCTTCGTGGATCGTGCTTTGGCCCCCCGGCGGATCCACGCCAGCTCGGTGCGCAGCAGATTCTTGCGCTTCTGCTCCGCCGAGGCTTCGCGCTCTTCGCGGTCAGCCTTCAGCTCCAGGAAGCGGGAGTAGTTCGCTTCATAGCGGTACAGGCTCCCTCCATCCAGCTCCAGCATTACGCTGGCTACGCGCTCCAGGAAATAACGGTCATGCGTAACCATCAGCAGGGCGCCGCGCCGTTTCTGCAAATATTGCTCCAGCCAGGCTACGGAATCCGTATCGATATGGTTGGTAGGCTCATCCAGAATCAGCAGCTCTGAAGGCGTAATCAGCGCTGCGGCAAGCGCTACACGTTTGCGTTGACCGCCGGAGAGGTTCTCCATCCGGGCATCAAATTGTGTGATCCCAAGCTTGGTCAGGACAATCTTGGCTTCGCTCTCCAGCTGCCAGGAGCCGGCGGCATCGATGGCCTGCCCGATCCGCACGAGTCTGGCTTCCAGCCCGGAATCGCCCGGATTCTGCTCCAGCAGAGACATAATCTCCATGTACTCCCGCATCGTGGCCAGCTCCGGATCATCTCCGGCAAACACCTGCTGCAGCACGGTATTGCCAGGCTCATACGGCGGATTCTGCGCCAGATACTGTACACGCACGTCATTGCCGATGGCAATCTGTCCGGCGTCCGGTGTATCCAGCCCGGCGATAATCTTCAGAAAGGTCGATTTACCCGTTCCGTTGACACCAATGACGCCAATCTTGTCCCTGTCGTCCATGCCAAAGGATGCATCAAGGAATAATGTTTTCTCCCCGTAACTCTTGGAGAGGTGTTCCACGGTCATAATATTCATCAGTTGTCCTCGCTTGCCTTATATTTATAAACCAGGTCTGGCTGTATCTCTTAGGATTATTCAGACGGAAGGTCACCGAGTGCCGAATTCAAGCTGCCCAGCGCCCCTGTGATGAAGAGGTTCGCAGCAAACTTTGCCCGCTTATACGCATCTTCTTCCGCAAAGCCGGGGTTAAACAGGATATCCATCTTCAGACGGTCCAGCATACCGATATAAGACTGCGCCATCAATTCCGGCTCGGATGCCCCGCCTTCCAGCAGCACCTTCACTACCGCCTGCATATAGGCTTCCATGAACTGCGCCATATAGTCTACCAGCTCAGGATTATTATTGGGTGCGCGGAAGAACAGCTTCGTATGCTGCTTGCGTTCATAATAATAGAACAGATGATGCTCGGCAATAACGGAGAGCTTATCCGCCAGTCTGGAGCAGGTGCCCAGCTTGCCTTCAAGCTGCTCCAGGAACCCTTCACAATCCCGGCGGGTAACCGCCATGAACAGCTCTTCTTTGCTTTTAAAATATAAATAGACCGTGCCCTTGGCAATTCCGGCCCGCTCTGCCACTTCCGACATCTTCGTTTCGTAGAAGCCGCCTGAACCGAAAAGCTCGTAAGCGGCATCCAGAATAGCTGCATGTTTGTGTACGGATGCGCTGCTCAACGGTTCACCTCCCAACCTTGTATAATAAAATTGTAGCCGGATAACGTAACTAAGGCCCGCATATCTCCTATCCCGCTCATATGTAGCTGGCCAGCAGGGCCACCACGCCGCCTATAATTGAACTTACAGCATTCACGGTATCATTGTCCATCCAGCGCCAGCCCCGGGCGTACAAGGTCGGCTTACCGCAGTGCATCGAGGCTTCCACCTCGCGGCCGCAGACTGCGCAGCGGTTCATCCGCTGCACCGTTGCCCCCAGCACCGAGTCGGCAAAGGCTCCGGCAAGTCCGCCCAGCAGTCCGGCAAGCGCCAGCGTCAGCAGAGAATGCGGCGGCATGCCGGAGGCTGCCCGCAGCAGCCAGGAGGCCGCGCCGATCAGCGCACCCCCGGCAGCAGCGGCCAGCGTGCCCGGGAGCGATACGCCGCCGGAGGTGCCCGCCTGCAGCACCTTCCCGGTCAGTACAGACCGGGGAGGCCGCTTAGCGAGCGTCCCAATCTCTGTTGCCCATGTATCGGAGGTCACGGTAGCCATGACTCCGATAAACAGAAAGCCCCAGATTTCCAGCGGATAAATCGCGTTAAGCAGCACCAGCAGCATGCCAAGTCCGCCGTTGGCGAAGACCTGGCCGGCATCCCGGCGCCCTGTCTTATCATAGGTGGCCTCAAGCTCGGCCTTATTCTCATGATGAAGCTTCGACAGCAGGCTGGAGGAGATGAAGAACAGCAGCAGAATGCCGAACCAGAAGGCATTGCCTGCCCCAAAGTAGATGGTTCCCATCACTATCGCCGCCAGCATGCCCGAGAGGCTCAGCGACTGCTTCCAGTAAGCGGCCCCGGCGACCAGCAGCGCACCGCAGGCCCCGATCAGCCATTGCAGCACTTCAAGTCCTGATAACATCGCCCTAACCGATCAGGCAGGTGCCCATTAGCGTATCGCCCCAGAACAGCTCGAACGAATCGCCGGGCACTACAGGTCCCACGCCAGCAGGAGTTCCGGTGAAGATGATATCATCCTTGCCGAGCCCGTAGCGGGAGGCAATGAATTCAACAATTTTTTGCAGCGAGAAAATCATGTTCTGCACGTTCCCGCGCTGGACCTCAATTCCGTTCTTGCGGACGGTGAAATCCGTTGCTTCCAGCTCCTCCTGCTCCGGAAATGCAATGTAGGGAGTCAGCGGAGCCGCATTCTTGAAGCCCTTGGCTGGTGTCCAGGGCAGGCCTTTTTTCTGCAGATCATTATGCACATCACGGAGCGTGAAGTCGAGGCCCAGCGCCATCACATCCACCAATTCCTCCACACTCATCCCCGGCACATAATCACGCGCAATACGCAGCACCAGCTCACCTTCATAATGGATCAGTCCCGCATCTTTGGGCAGATGGATGATCGCTTTATCAAGCGCAACAGCAGCATGTGACGGCTTCAGGAAGATCAGCGGCTCGGCCGGCACCTGATTGCCGAGTTCCTCCGCATGTAATTTATAATTGCGTCCCACACAGTACACATTATTGACCGCTCTACTCATTGATCGTTCAGCTCGCTTTCTTCTCAGATTATTAGAATGAATAGATCGTTTTAATGGATTAGTCTATATCCTAAGTCAGGCCTGCAGAAAGATATCGCCCCAAATATCCGGGCGGTTCGTACAGATCATGATATCCGAATGCATGGCGGATAAGCGCCGCATCTCCTTAGCTTTATTCACTGTCCAGGCCATGATCTTCACGCCCCGTTCAGCCAGGGATTTCGCCAGAACCGGGCTAAGCCGGTCGGAGCTGATGGATAAGAAGGAGCAGCCCAGCTCATTCAGCTTTTTGGCCGGATCGCCGGACCTGGAATCATAGATCAGACCGGTACGGAACCGCGGGTCCAGCTCCTTAATCCGCTGCAGCGCACCGGCGTCGAAGGAGGTGAGCACCACATCCTCGCGCATTCCCATGGTATTCACTAGATCGATGACCGCTTGCTCAAGGCCAGGGTACATCTCCCCGCTGGTCTTCAGCTCAATGTTAAGCCGCAGTCTGCCTGAAGCCAGGCTGAGCACTTCTTCCAGGGAGGGCACCCGTTCTCCGCGAAAAGCACGCCCTTTCCAGCTCCCCGCATCCAGACGCCGTATATGTTCATAATCCATGTTCTTCACCTTGCCGTGTCCATTGGTCGTGCGGTCCAGCGAATAATCATGGATGACCACAGGCACGCCGTCCTTCGTCAGCTGCACATCAATCTCCATCCACCGCACAAAAGGCAGGGCTATCGCCATCCGGACGGCCGCCAGCGTATTCTCGGGGGCTTTGCCGGAAAATCCGCGGTGGGCGACACACATGTTATTCATCATCATTGGCACCTCCAGCAGAAGTAGGATTTATTGGGCCGACTGCACAACGGTACCATCATTGCGGATCTTGACCAGACCGGAAGATAAGGATTCAACCTTATGCAACAAAAGCTGTCCGTCCGCCTCATTCATCGGCACCGGTTGTCCCAGCTCAGCATCCATCGGACTCAGCTTAAGGGAACATTGTCCCTCCTTGCTGCATTCCGCCTGGAATACAGCCGTCTCCCAGGTTGCCGGAAGACTGGAACGTGTGAAGATAAAGTTGCCTGTGCTGTAGGCAATCCATTTCCCTTTGTAGGGCTCAATCCCCTGCAGCACATGCGGATGTCCGCCCATCACCAGATCGGCTCCCGCATCGATAAAGCTATGCCCCAGCGTCTGCTGGGTCTTGTCATATTGCTCCATCCGCTCCTTGCCCCAATGGACAACGACTACGACAAGATCGGCTTGTTGCTTGGCAGCGGCAATGGCCTTGAGTGCTTCTGCGCTGTCATAGACAGAGGCGAGGCCCGGCTTGCCTGCTTCGGCCTTCCATTCGATCACCGGCATCACCCGTGTGAACCCGAGCAAGGCTATTTTGATACCCTGCCGCTCAAAATACTGCGCAGAGTAAGCTTCCTTGCTGTTCTTTCCTGCTCCGACATAGGGAATGCCCCGCTTGCTCAGATGCTTCAGGGTATCCAGCAAGCCCTCTTCCCCCTGATCCAGGGTGTGGTTATTAGCCAGATTGACCGCATCTACGCCAGCTGATTTCAGTGCATCCAGCGCTTCGGGGGCACCCTTGAATACAAATTGCTTGTTCGCGGCACCTACACCGCCAGTAGTGATCGGCGTCTCCAGGTTGACCACGGTCAGATCATCCTTTTTGAACATCCCGTCAAGTGCACTGTAAGAATAATCGTACCCCTTCTTCTGCAGCAGCTCCGCTACCTTTCCGGCAAAGATAACATCTCCGGCAAAATTCAGCTTCACCGTACCGCCGGAAGAGTTCTCAGGCAAGCCTGATATCAGGCCGCCAGGATTGCCCGTTGTCGCTTGAGGTTCAGCCGTTGCTGCCGCTTCCTTAACCGTTGAAACAGGCGTAATCACGGCTTCCGCAGTCTCCGTAGGCAGCGCAGTGGCCTCCGGTGTTGCTTCTGGTGTTGGCTCCGGACTGGCTGTAGCCTCTGCTGTAGGTGCCACCTCCACAGGAGCTGCCGCTGTTGCAGAAGCTTCAGGCGAAGGTGACGGCTCAGTCACTGCTACCGGAGGAGCTGAACTCTCCTTCTCTTTGTTATCCATGAAAGAATAGGCCAGCAGGCCGGTAATCATCAGAAGCAACACTACATTAAACCATGCCCAGACCGTTCTGCGCCTCTTTTTGCTGCTATGTTTCTTGCTCTGTCTACTGCGTGACCTCGGCGGATACATGAGTACTGGTAATCTCCTTTACCCTTAAAGTGTTTCTATTATAGCATATCTCTTCCGTGTCGCTCCAAAGTAACCCATAGTCTTCCCGCCCCGCGGAGCGTGGCCTTGGCTTCAATGATTATTCCGGCACTTTATAAATTCCCCAATAAAAAAAGGGTGAAGCGCCACTGCTCCGCTCCACCGCTTCCGTTATACCGTTACAGCCGCCGGTTGTTCCGGCAGCTTCTCTAAATGGGCTGCAGCAGTCTCAGCCGTAAGCTTCGCCTGCTTAATGCAGTCCGGCATGCCGATGCCGTCATAGCCGGCGCCAAAAGCATACACACCCGGCAGCTTCTCCTCCAGCTCACTTCGCAGGCCGGCGATCCGGCCTGGATGGCCTACCGGATATTGCGGCATGGAATGCCTGAGCCGGGTAATCTCGGTGAACAGGGGAGCTGCAGTGATCCCCATAATTTCCTTCAGGTCTTTGCGCACCAGTTCAGCCAGCGCCTCATCCGGCAGGTCTACATTCTGTTCATCCCCCGACCGTCCGACGTAACAGCGCAGCAGTACCTTATCATCCGGGCTGGTATGCAGCCATTTCGTAGAAGTCCAGGTACAGGCCGTGATGTTCCGCCCCTCTTTGCGGGGGACCAGGAATCCGGATCCGTCATATTCGGTAACGATACCCTTTTTGGTAAACGCCATGACCACATTAGCCACTGACACATAATTGACAGCATCCAGCGCGGATACATCCACATGCGGACGCAGCAGCTCTGCGGCAGCGAAATTCTGCACGGTTATATAGATATCATCAGCTTGCAGCAGTTCACCGTTGTCCAGCTCCACCTCATAGCGCGGTGCAGCAGAGGCCTCTGCGGATACCCCCGCCCCGCTCCGTACTTTGATGGACACCGCTCCCGTTCCGGTCCGCTGCTGGGCATCCTGCAGATCATGGATCAGGGCATGCACCAGGCTCTGCAGCCCCTGACGGAAAGTCAGGAACGCGCTTTTCTTGGTTCCGGTATGGGTCTCCGCCGGCTTCCTGCCGGTCGTCATCCCGCGGATCAGACTGCCGTACTGGCGTTCGACCTCGCCGAACTGCGGAAAAGTAGCCTGGAGGCTGATCTTGCGCATATCACCGGCATAAATACCGGCGAGCAGGGGCTCTGTCATATTCTCCAGCACCTCTGTACCCAGACGCCGCTCGATCAGGTCACCGAGCGATTCATCCTCGGAGCTGCGGCGAGGCGGAAGTACGAAATCCATCATCGCCCGCATTTTACCGCCGAAGGAGACGAGGCCGCTCTTCAGAAACGGCTTCAGCTCCGTAGGAATCCCCAGAACAAGCCCTGCGGGCATCGGGTGGAGCTTGCCTCGCTGCAATATGTAAGTCTTCTTGGCATTCGGATTCGTGGTCACCAGCTCGTGATCCAGCTCCAGCTCTCTGGCCAGATCAACCATGGCTGTTTTGCGGGCCAGGAAGGAGTCCGGGCCTTTCTCAATGACAAAACCGTCACGGTGCAGGGTCTCGATTTTGCCGCCAAGGCATTTATCCTTCTCGATCAATATAATTTCCGGCTGAATCCCGGCTTCCCGGTAAAACTTGCGGACGTAGTAAGCGGCACTGAGGCCGCTGAGGCCTCCGCCGATAATTACTACCTTGCGCGGTGAACCGCTCATGATTGCTTCACCTGTAACTGCCCGGCCTTCGTACGCACCACATCGCTAAGCACAGACATATACGCCGGATCGCTGTTCAACGAATCAATCCGCAGCAGACGCATATCCAGCTCTGAAGCCAAGGCCTGCGCCTCAATATCCAGATCGTACAGCACCTCTAAGTGGTCAGATACGAAGCCAATGGGAGCAGACAGCACATATTTCACCTGAGCTTCGGCCAGCTCACGCAGCGTATCCAGAATATCCGGACCCAGCCACGGCTCTGCAGTTCTGCCCGCGCTCTGCCAGGTGAACTGCCAGGACTCCACACCTGCCTGATCGGCAATGGCTTTGGAAGTTTCCAGCAGCTGGTCACGGTACGGATCGCCCATAGCCAGAATGCGTTCCGGCAGGCTGTGTGCGCTGAACAGTACACGTACTTCATCCCTCGCCGCTCCGGTTTCCTCGAATTCATCCAGCTTCGCAGTCACCCGGCGGCTAAGCACATCGATCAGCTCCGGATGCATATGGTAACTCTCGACAAATTCCATATTAATTCCGCAGGCATCCGCTTTTTCCTTGGCCCGCTTGATATAGGTTCCAACGCTCATCACCGAGTAATGAGGGGCCAGCACAATGCCTATCGCCTGGGTAATCCCATCCCGGACCATCGCCTCCACACCATCTTCAATGAAAGGTCTGGCATGCTTCAGCCCCTGGTAGCAGACATACTGAATCTGCCCGCTGTTCAGCTTGGCCTGCAGGGCCTCCACCTGGCGGTCTGTATTCTCCCTGAGCGGGAACACGCCTCCTACGATCGCTTCATAGCGGTCCTTCAGCTCTTTCAGCTGTTCAGCGGAAGGTGCATTGCCTCTGCGGATATGCGTGTAATACGCCTCCACATCCTCCAGACTTTCAGGCGTGCCATACGACATCACGAGTACTCCAATTTTGGTGGTCACGGTTTCCATCCCCTTTTACGAATAATGTCCTGCGCCTGCTCATTTCACAATTCCATTATGCTCATAAAAAACAAAGAGAGCAGCAATTGCTGCTATCTCATGTACCTTGCTTTAATTACGCGAGCGGTCCTGCTGCCTGTTTCAATGCCGCTGCCGAATACTCATGTACATAATCCGTTAATTCCTTAAGTGTGTCCAATGAAGCTTCAGGAAATAATCCATGGCCCAGATTAAAAATATAACCCGGCTGTCTGATGCCTTCATCGATCAGTTCTTTCGTCCGTTCTTTCAATACGTCCATTGGTGCGGTCAGCAGATAAGGATCCAGATTGCCTTGAATCGCGAATCCTCCGCCCGTTCTGCGTCTGCCTTCGGTCAGGCTTACACGCCAGTCCAGTCCGATCACATCGGCCTGCAGCCTGGCCAGGCTGGGGAGCAGCTCCCCTGAGCTGACACCGGGGAAATAAATCTTCGGAACGTCCAGATCAGACAACTCGGCAAAAATCCGGGTGATTGTCGGCAGCACATATGCTTCGAAATCACGCGGGGCCAGCGCGCCAACCCAGCTGTCGAACAGCTGGAACGCCTTGCCGCCGCTTGCGACATGGGCGCGAAGATATGCGATAACCATATCGCCCAGCTTCTCCATCAGCTTCTCCCACACGCGGGGCTGGCTGAACATCATTTCCTTGGTGCGGTGATAGCTCTTGGAGGGCCTGCCTTCAATCAGATAGCTGGCGATGGTGAAAGGTGCTCCTGCAAAAGTGATCAGCGGCACGTCCAGCTCTTTGTCCAGGAGGGCAATCGTCTCCAGAATGTGGCCCAGATCCCCTTCCACATCAATCGGCTTCAGCCGGTCGACATCCGCCGCCGAGCGGATCGGATTCTCAATGACCGGGCCGATATTCTTCACGATGTCGAAGTCCACGCCAAGGGAAGCTACAGGATTCATAATGTCGGAATACAGGATGGCCGCGTCCACACCCAGCTTGCGCACAGGCATCAAGGTTACTTCAGCTGCAAGCTCCGGCTGTCTGCAGATCTCCAGCAGCGAGTATTTCTCCTTGATTTTACGGTACTCGGGATCATAACGGCCGGCCTGCCGCATGTACCATACGGGAACGTGCTCCGTGCTCTGCTGTCTGCAGGCGCGGATAAAAGTGTCGTTGTAGGTCATGATAAGATCTCCATTAGATTTGATAGTATATTTAGAAAACACATATCATTATTATGCCCCTTTTGCCAGCGGGTAACAACCGCTTCACCCTTAAGGGAATGACAATCCCATGACATTACTATGACAAGTGTTGCACTGCACGGCTAAAAAACTATGATATACTGATATAATGTCAATTTTTCGTGAACTATTTATCTTTGAATCCCCTGAAAGGAAGTGAAAGCACTTTGAAGAATTGGGAGACCTGGAAAGTCAACCTCATGGTGCTTTGGTTTGGCCAGTTTCTGGTGAATGCCGGCATGACTATGATTACCCCTTTTCTGTCCCTTTATCTCGCCAAAGACCTGGGTGTGACCGGAGATCACGCGATCGGGATGTGGGCCGGACTTATTTTTGCCGCAAACTTCTTGACCTCGTTTATCTTTCAGCCCCTGTGGGGCAAGCTTGCCGACAAATACGGCCGCAAAATCATGCTGCTGCGCTCCAGCTTCGGTATGGCAATTGTTATCGTGCTGATGGGCTTCGCGCAGTCCCCGATGCAGCTGCTGCTGCTCCGCCTGCTGAACGGAACCATCTCCGGCTTCAACCCCGCCTCCATCGCGCTGGTCTCGGGAACCACCCCGAAGCCGCGTATGGGCTTCGCGATGGGACTGATGCAGTCCGGCGCTGTAGCCGGTACGATTCTCGGTCCCCTGATCGGCGGCTTGCTGGCGGACTGGATCGGGTTCCGCCCGATCTTTTATGTCGTGGGTGCGCTCTTGTTCGTCGCTTCCCTGCTGGCCTTATTCCTGGTCAAGGAGAAATTCGACCGGGTGGAAGCTGCGCAGGTGCCGCAGGTATCTGTGCTCGAAGGCTTCAAGGAGCTGGCTAAGGTTCCGCAGCTGCCGGCACTGTTCGGCGTGACGTTCCTGCTGCAGTTCGCCATGATCAGCCCGATGTCGCTGCTGCCGCTCTACGTGGAGAAGCTGCACGGCTCCGCTGTGAATATTGCCTTCTGGGCAGGCATGGTCAGTGCCGTCACCGGTATTTCGAACATGCTGGCTTCTCCGCTGCTCGGCAAGCTCAGCGACAAGGTAGGCGCCCACCGGATACTGACCTATGCGCTGATTGGCGCGGCGCTGTTCCTCATCCCGCAGGCCTTCGTGACCAGCGTGTGGCAGCTGATCCTCGTCCGCTTCCTGATGGGCGTCTTCATGGGCGGCCTGCTGCCGAGCGTCAACGCCCTCATCCGTTCCTATACGCCCGACGGCAAGGAGAGCCGGGCCTTCGGCTTCAACAGCAGCACACTGGCACTCGGCAATATGCTGGGCGCAGTCATCGGCGGCTTCCTGTCCGGATATATCGGGATCGAAGGGCTGTTCATCATCTCCGGCGCGTTCCTGCTGATTAATACGGTCTGGGTAAGGCTCAAGTTATATAAGAAGACAGAACCCAGGTTGTTCCGTTAACAGACTTTGGTATGCGTGGAGCGTATGGGCTCCGCCTGCAGAGGACAGGCTATTTAACCATCGCCAAGGCTAGTCCGTCGTAGGCCGGCAGCAGTGTGCTGGTCAGGCGGGGATCGCCGGCAATCATCTCATTGAAGCGGCGCATCGCCTGAACGGCAGGTCCGTTCTTCTCCGTATTCAGCGTGCGGCCTCGCAGGAAGATATTGTCCCCGGCAATGATTGCACCCGGCGATGCCAGCCGGATCGCATATTCCAGATAATTCGGATAATTCTCCTTGTCGGCGTCGATGAAGAAGAAATCATACTTTTGGCCCTGCGCTTCGAGCTGCTTCAGGCTGTCCAGTGCGGGGCCGATTTTGTATTCTACCGCGTCCCCGAAGCCCGCCTGCTCCAGATGGCCGTGTGCAAGCTTGCCATAGTCAGCGTTAAGCTCCAGGGAAGTCAGGCTGCCGCTCTGCGATAAACCACGGCATAGGCAGATTCCGCTGTAGCCGCCCAGTGCACCGATCTCAAGTATCCGGGTGGCGCGGGAAAGGGTAACCAGCATTGTCAGCAGTCTGCCGTAGCCTGGAGCGATGGACACCTCCGGCATTCCGTTTGCTGCGATGGCCTGTTTGACTTTTAATAGTAATTCATCCTCTATATATAGCTGTTCACTGTATTCTTCCTGATTCTGCATATGTATTCTCCTTCAAATTTCATTTTGTGTAGCGTGAACGGGCATTGTGTAGATCTCTTCATTACCCTATACTGATATCTGAACGTTCTAATGGTTCACATTCACATGGAGAGCAAGCTTCTCTTATTGTACTGGCTTTGCGTATTTATCCACAAGTTAAACGGAGTTGAGAGCATTTGGGCAAATTACAATTGATCGCCACCGCCCCCATGGGGCTGGAGGCTGTAGTAGCGCGTGAATTAAACGAACTGGGTTATGAGACCACGGTCGAGAACGGACGGGTATTATTCAGCGGAGATTACATCGACATCTGCCGCTGCAATTTATGGCTGCGCACCTCTGACCGTGTATTGGTCAAAATGGGCCAGTTCCCGGCCAAAACCTTCGATGAGCTGTTCGAAGGCGTCAAAGCCATCAACTGGGAGGACTGGATTCCCGAGAACGGCGAATTCCCGGTAGAAGGCCGCTCCCACAAATCACAGCTGACAAGTGTTCCTGCCTGCCAGGGGATCGTCAAGAAGGCGATTGTCGAGAAGCTGAAGCTGTCCTACCATACCGAGTGGTTCCCTGAGAACGGGCCGCGTTATGTGGTTGAAGTTATTCTGCTGAATGACATCGCGCTGATCACCCTGGACACCACCGGACCGGCGCTGCATAAACGCGGCTACCGCCGCCAGGCCACCGAAGCGCCGCTGAAGGAGACCATGGCTGCAGCCCTGATCCAGCTCAGCCGCTGGAACGGCCACCGGCCGCTGTACGATCCATGCTGCGGTTCCGGTACGATTCTGATCGAGGCCGCGATGATCGCCTGGAATATCGCACCGGGTCTGCGCCGCTCCTTCCCGTCCGAGCACTGGCCGGAGATCCCGCAGCGCCTGTGGGAGGAAGCCCGCGAGGAAGCCTTCGACGCTGTGCGCGACGACTATCCGCTGCAGCTGACCGGCACCGACATTGATCCGGCAGCGATTGAGATTGCCGAAGCCGCCGCCAAGAGCGCCGGACTCTCCGGTGAGATCACCTTCAAGCATATCGCTGCCGCCAAGGCCCGCCCGGAAGGCGAGTATGGCTGTATTATCACGAACCCTCCATACGGGGAGCGGATAAGTAACGATAAGGAAGTGGAGAAGCTGACCCGCCAATTCGGCGAGATGATGCTCTATCTGCCAACCTGGTCCTTCTTCGCCATCAGCCCGTATAAGGAATTCGAGCAATACTACGGACGTAAAGCGGACAAGCGCCGCAAGCTCTACAACGGCCGGATTGAATGCCAATACTATCAATACCTCGGTCCGCTGCCTCCGCGTAATTAGCAGTGGCGGTACGGATTTGATTATCAGAGGTGGCACTTAAACAAACTAATAACAAGCCTTAAGCTCCATGCAGCCGGTCTGTGCTGCGGACTTAAGGCTTGTTTCGGTTTTCACTGCTGCTGCGCGCTACGCCAATAGTGCTGCAATATGCAGGCTTGCCATAGGAATAACTCAGCATGGACTGCAAGCCTAGGAGCTGGCTCGGAATGTTGTACAGAATGCAAGATTATCATTGGAACGGCACCACTCGGACCCCGATTGTTGTACAAAATGCAGCATTTCAGCCTAACTGAGCTCTCACTAATTCAGATTGTTGTATTTCGTGCAAGATTTCCGAGTTTCGGACGTCTGCCCATTGCGATTGTTGTATTTTGTGCAAGATTTTTATCTATCGGCCACCTTTTACAGTACCTTCCCCCCACACACGACATAATCCCGCAAAGTTGCGCTTTAGCTCCACATGATTACTCAGATACTAGGTACTGTGCAGGGAACTAAAATAGACAAACGCTCATATCTCAAACAAAACAACCCCCGCAAACTTATGCGGAGGCTGTATTTTTTCTATCACACTATCAAAACAATTCTACCAGACCTGATCTATTTCTTCACTGCCGGCTGTTTGACGAAAGCTTCCGCTTTGGCCAGCACCTCATCTTCTGTCGGAGCACTGATGTAACGGCCGTTGATATAGACAAACGGGCGTTTGCCGCAAGGTCCGCAGTAGGAGATACAGCCTGTTTTGATCTCGGCGTCAGGCGCCATCTTCAGCAGCTTGGGCACGATGCTTTTCATTTTGATATGATTGCACTCGTCACATAATCTTATATCGTTAGCCATGAAGCAACCCTTCTTTATGTCCGTAAAATACGGGCGGATCAATTAGTGATCGCCATGATTTCCTTTAGACGGATTAGTAATAACGAAGCCTTCCTCAGGGAAGTAGAGATAATCAATCTTCACACCGTCCAGCAGCGGCTGGTTCGGATCAAGAATAACATCGATTTCTTTGTCGGTGGAGATGACTACGTCGTTCTCCTTAGGCGTGTCCAGATCCAGGCCGTAGTGGGCATGGTCACCGTGGGAATGCGTAATCGCTACGCGCAGTTTAAGCTCGCTGTTGCCTTCAAGCTCCATAGTTTTCTTTATCACTTTAGCCGCATTGCGGGTAATTTTGACGTTCATTCGATTCCATCTCCCGGGCATCTATAGTTTAAATACTCAATAATTCATTTTAAGGAATATAGGATGTAAAAGCAACCATATTGCTGAAATACATCAGATAGAGCAGTCAAAATTGTCGTAAAACCGTCATCTTAGGCTCTTCAGCGCCGGGTATTTGCGGTCCATCCGCGAGACGAACCAGCCCATCAGCAGCATCGTTACCCCGATGTCATCTATTGGTATGAACGGCATGAAGTCAGGCAGCACCCAGTACAGCAGCGCCGGAATAGTGAACAGCAGCTTATCTCCCATAGTGACGTTCGGTGAAATGATATACTGCCAGGAGCTGCGGAAGATATGAGACCATTGTTTGAGCGACAACAGTTTTCTGAATTTCATTGAGTAGTCCTCCCTGCTTCATTTGCTTATATCATTAGAAAAGAGAAAAGGGCACAGCCGCCAAACACCCGTTGAAAGGATTGCGGCCATACCCTTTGCTGTTATCTTACGCAAATTTGCAGAAATCGTTTCATTTTTAACTAAAATTTGACCGGATCATCCCGCTAAACTTTATTCCGTAACCTTGACATCATCGATCCGGGCGGTGCTGGAATGCATCCGGATGCCAATCTTCCCTCCGGCCGGCTGCGCCGCCGTATCGGTCCACTGGATCAGCTGGGTACCGCCGGCAAAAGCCGTAACCGTACTGCCGCTGACCGTCACCTTCAGCTCCGTCCACTGTCCGGGTGTAACGGCAACATCGGCACTGCTTACCATCGTGAGCGTTCCGGCTGTTTTTTTGAACAGCTCCGCTTTGTCGCCTGAATCATTCAGTCGGAACATGTAATAATTCGAGGCATCCGCATACCGGAACAGCAGTCCAGCGTTGCCGAAGGCATTCAGCAGCTTAATTTTGGCCGAATACGTGTAGTTCCTCCAGGAGGCATCGCCGGTATACGCCAGCGCTTCCCCTGACGACGATGTCTGCGTCAAAGCTTTCGTACCGTCATCCGCTACGCTCCACGCCCCGCCTGAAGTCGTCCAGCCGCTGTAATTGTTATCCTCGAAATCATCCTGAAGCAGCGTAACCGGCGGTGTGATTGTACCCTGGAACTCGTATACACCGATATCCGGCACGCCGTTATACAGTGTATTTCCGAAGTAATCGAGACCCCCGTTGCCTGCAACCACCGCCCCGGCATTGATCAGCGGAGAGGTCTGCGCCAGCTTATAACCGTCTGCCGAAGCGAGTCCTGTGGCCGTGCCTGGACTGACGAAGCCGGGATTGCCGGTGATTTTGTTAGGATCGCTGGGAACACCCGAATTAAGCCCATAGAAGCTGTTGTGATCATATGTCATTCTCGGACTGTTCGTGTATTGACCGCTGGCAGCATTATAAAAGATATTATTAGTGTAATAGGCCATTCCTGTATTACTTGCATGGGTCAGCGCCTTATTCTGCGTTCCCGAACGGTAGATGATATTGTTGTAGATGTACAGATTGCCGCCGCCGTTCACCAGATGGAACACCCCGTTAGCATCCTTATCATTCTGGCTGATATTGTAGCGGAAGATATTATTATTCGTGTTGTTCATGACCAGCAGTGTGCCGCCCTCGTTGTTATAGCTATAGTTATACTGGTAGATGCTGTCGTGCACCTCAATATCAAAGTCCCACGGCTGGCCGTCTCCGCCCAGCATCCGGGTATCGGAGGCCTCGTTGTACTGGAAAATAGCACCCTTGGTATAATATGCCCACTGCGCCGCAACGACAGTGATATCCTCAAGGTAATTGACGATGGATGTATTCACATCGGTGGCTTCTCCGATGGATTTCGTCTTGTTGTATTCGATCAGCGGCGAGGCGCTGGCTCTGACCAGGATGCCGTCCCGGTGGATTTTCTCCACCACATTGCCCCGGATCACGACATTACTGAAAGCATCGAACTTATGAGTCCATGCACTATTGAAAAAAGCATCCGTCATCGTCTGAATCCCGGTATCCGCCACGTTGATGATTGTGTTATTCTCGATCAGAATATCGTCCCAGGTGCTCTCCGGTGCGGTATTGGCTCCCCGGGCATGAACATTAATTCCGCCCGTTCTGCGGTCCGTGCCAAAGATATCGTGGATGTCGAGATTGCGGATATAAATATGCCGGAAGTTCCCCGCCCCTGCTCCTTCGCCCACAACGAGCACGCCGTTTCTCCGCATATCCGTGGGCTGCTGTCCGCTTGTAATCTCCAGATTATTGATCTCCCAGTAGGAGACATTGCGCAATCTGACCCCGAAGCCTTCACCGCCCATGGCGGTGTTGCCGAAATCTATCAGCGGCTTCCCCCCGCTCCCATAGCGGTCCACCGTAATCGGATTCCCCTCAGTTCCTGAGCCCTGCAGATCAAGATACTGGTTAGTCCACACACTGCCTGCCTTCAAAAGAATCCGGTCACCCGGGCTGAAGGTAGTGCTGTTCACTTTGCCCAGCGTCTTCCAGGCGGCCGTTTCACTGGTACCGGAGCTATTGTCGCTGCCCAGGGCAGAATCGACGTAATACGTCGTCCCTGCGGCGGCGGCCATAGGTCCTGATGCTCCCGATACCAGACTGAACAGCAGAAATGCGACGATGCCAAGGATGGTCAGCCTGCCCGGCCTGTTTTTGCTTGAATTATGTTTCACATGGTTATTTGTCATTCTAATCACTCTCCCGCAATTAGTTATAACGCTGCCAATGCTTCACCAAGCCAGGCTCCCTGCTGAACCAGCCCGCGCTGAAGCGCGGTGATATCTACCTTCCGGCTCTGGCTGTCCGTACCGGCAGCCATCGCTGCCGCCATTCCCGCCGCCTGCCCCATAGCGAAGCAGTTGGGCATCACGCGCAGCGAGCCTTGCACCACACGGTCCGAGGAGGCAGCGCGTCCTGCCACCCACACATTATCGAGACCAACCGGCAGCATGCAGCGGTAGGGAACGCCGTGGGATTCGCCGGGTGGCAGATGGTGAATATGCATGGCTCCGCTGCTGCGCGCCATATGGATATCGATGAAATAGCTGTTGCGGGCAATATCATCCGGGAAGGACACCATATTCATGAAATCATCCTGTGTCAGAACATAATCGCCCACAATCCGCCGCGTCTCACGGATACCGATCTGCTCTCCGGTGGACACGAGGTGGGCCTGTTCAAAGCCGGGCACGTACGCGCGGAAGAATTCCAGCTGGCGGAGGACCAGCTTGCGTCCTTCCACGGCGCCCCGGGTCAAATCCTCCGCTCTGGAGCCGTCGATGCCGAAGACATGGCCGAAGTTGACGCCGACCAGATAATCGGCAACCCAGGACAGGCCAGAGACCGAATCCCGGCCCTGCGGCAGCTTCCCGTCCGCTTGGGCCTGCTGCACCGCCCGATGAATCTGATCGGTGTCACCGCTTTCATTCAGATAATCCAGGAATCGCTTGCGGTCTACATTAGCCAGCAGGTAACACATCGTCGCCGCCTGAAGCTCACCTGCCTCCCCGCCTTTATGGAACGGCGCTCCTGCCAGGGCGGCCAGATCGGCATCTCCTGTCGCATCAATCACCGTCTTCACCTTGATGAGGCTCCGGCCGGATTTATTGACGATGACGATACCTTCGATCTTGCGCCCGTCTGCGTCCATCACAGTCTGGCTGGCAATGGTATGCAGCAGCACCCCGGCTCCGCTCTCTGCCACAGTATCATCGTATACACGCTTAAGCACCTCCGGATCGATGGGCACCCAGTCCAGCTCAGTGCCGAAGCGTTCGCGGAATTCCGGTTCACATTCCGCCTTCATCTGCTCCAGCAGCTGAAGTCCGATGCCGCGCACCACCGCCTTCTCCCCGTCACTGTAGGGACAGAAGGCCGGCACCAGGGCAACGGTGCCCATGCCGCCCAGGAAGCCGCGCTGCTCAATCAGCAGCGTCCGCGCTCCGCTTCTGGCGGCGGAAATCGCAGCCGCCACGCCCGCAGGCCCGCCGCCTGCAACCAGCACATCCACTTCATGCGAAATGGCGATTTCTTCCGCAGGTAATCTAAACGTAGTTCTATTCATCGTTCTTCCTCCTTGAAGCTATACTAGATAACCTGAACTTAAAAAACTAAATTAAAGCTCTGTCGTCACTACGGTGAATATTTGGACTTTCGGCCGCTGTTGTCTCCAGATTTCTTGAATGGTACCGCTCTTCGCGGTGGAAATCCGGTGACAAAGGCGGTCGCTACTGCTCCTACAGTTCCAAAATCCCCCTCCGATCCTTCTCGCTTTTTGTTATTTCCTTTTTCCTCACCATTATAGTGAGGTGGAGGGCTCCTGAGCGTGCATCCTGATTGCCTGTTCCGGTGAAAAATTTGGACTTTTCATTCCTCAGCGCCGCCCTCTTCAGCCGGCCCGGCTTTGTATTCACTGGGATTTCTGCCGCTGTACTTCTTGAACACTTTGGAGAAATAAGCCCGGTCAGAGAAGCCTAGGGTGTAGGCTACATTCTCCACCGTCTCATGCGGGCGTGCCAGCATCGTGATCGCCATATTCATTTTGTACTGATTGACGTAATCGGTGAAATTGATGCCGGACAGCTTCTTGAAATAGCGGGAGAAGTAGCTGGCATTCAGATGCAGATGCTCCGCCATATCGGTCGAGGTCACCATCTGGTCCACATGCTCCTCCAGAAAGCGGTCCACCTCCTGCAGCCGGATATCCTTCTCCTGCGCCGCCACGGGTGCCAGCGTATGCTGTCTCCACAGATTCCGCAGCTCCCGCTTGGTCAGGCGGGCAGCCTCCTGGATATGAACCGTCTGCTCCAGCTGGGTGAAGAAGTCCTCCTCGGCAAGTCCTCCGGCTTCAAAGGCCATCTGGCGCACAAAATTGCCGCAGGCTTCCTTCACCAGCCGGGGCAGCAGCCTATCCGTGGTGACCTGCTGCGTCCATTGATTGATTGCCAGATCAATCCAGGCGGCATGCCCTTCTTCCAGCGCCAGCGACAGCATCCCGCGTTCCTTATCTCCGCGCCATTCGGCGGTCTGCCCGAAATCCGCCTGTTCATCGAGGACAGCAATAGGAGTAACCGCCTGATAGAAGTTGTGATCGCGGCTGTCCATAAGCGTCTTATACAGCGAGTCGAAGTTCCGCAAGGGCACGGAAGCCCCTGAATAGAACCCCCGCAGGGTAATCTTCAGGTACTGCTCTACCTTGTCCAGCACCGATTGCATAAAATCAGTCAGCCCCGTCCCCGGGCAGCCGGGGTCAGCTACATTCCAGACCAGATAAATGTCTGCGTCCCTGCTCATAATTGGTGTAATGGAAGCTTCTCCGGCGGACAGCTCCAGCGCTATATTGTTCACGGCAAAATGAATCAGCGGAATATCCTTGTACCGGTAACGCTCGGTTACAGAGGCGGCATCCATATGGATAAACCCGTGGCGCAGATAAGGATGCTTCCAGGAGATCCCGAGGCGCTGTCCGAATTCAAGCGTATTCTCCTGATCTGCCGTACCGGACAGCAGCTGCTTGAGGAAGCTCTGCTTCAGCACTTCCTTATTGCGCTCAATCGCCTGGCGGAAGGAATAACGCTCCAGCAGCTCTTCACGGCTCTTGAAGCGGCTCATCGCTTTGCTGAGGCTGCTCTTCAGCTGTTCAGGGGATAATTCATCCTTAATGAGATAATCATCCGCCTCCAGCTGGATGGCCCGCTTCGAGTAATGGAAATCCTCATAGCAGGTCAGGAAGATCAGGCGCACCTCCGGCTTCGTAATACGGAAGGCATCCGCCAGCTCCAGCCCGTCCATGCCCGGCAGGCCGATATCAATAATGACTACATCCGGCAGAGCCGCATGGAACTGCTCCAGCGCATCCTCACTGCTGAAGGCCGAAGCCACCAGCTGCAGCTCCAGTCCCAGTGACCCGAGCAGATATTCTACATATTCCAGCATCGGGACATCATCATCAATCAGCATCAGGGTCATCAAGGGGAACCGCCTCCTTCTCACTGGTTATGGGGATATATAGGGTAAAAGTCATGCCATCATCATCTGTTCTTGCCTGCGCGCTCAGCCGCGCGCGGTATCCGTACAGCACCTGCAGCCGGCGTGCCGTGTTCACGAGTCCGACCCCTTTTTCCGGCCACAGGGCCGTGTCTTCATTTCCTTGCAGCCGCCGGTTCAGACGCTGGAGCTTATCCTCCGGCATCCCCCGGCCGTTATCGCTGATGCTGATCTTCAGCATATCGTCTTCAAACGCCGCCTCGAGCAGGATCGCCGGCTTCGCCGGACGTGCAGAGAAGCCGTGGCTGATGGCATTCTCGACAATAGGCTGCAGCAGCAGCCTTGGCAGCATAACCTCGCCTACCTTCTCGTCCAGCACGCATTCAAAAGCGATATCCAGCCGGTTGCGGATCTGCATCACCTGCACATAGCTGCCCAGCACCTTGCACTCCTCCGCCAGCTCCAGCGGCTTATCTACATGAACGTATACGCGCAGCAGCTTCATCAGCGCATCGATCATCGCGCCATGGGGCTGGTCCCCGGAGAGCAGCAGATCCACCTTGATGGAGTTGAGCGTATTCAGCAGAAAATGGGGCCGGATCTGCGCCGCCAAGGCCTGAAGCTCCAGCAGCCTTTTCTCCTCCTGCTCACTCTCGACCTGCTGCAGCAGCTGATTCATATCATCCAGCATCTGGTTGAAGGCTGAGGACAGCACTGCCACTTCATCCTTGCCCCGGACCGGAATCCGCACCGCGCGGTTGCCGCCGACATACTGCTTAACGCTTGCCCGCAGCAGACTGATCGGCTTATTGATATATCCGGCCCACAGCATGGACAGGATCAGAAACGCCAGAAAGAACAGACCGACGATCGAAATTGAGACCAGAAACTCGCGGTTGATATGGCTGTCGATGGAGCTGCGCGGCGTCTTGCTGGTGAGCAGCCAGCCCACTTTTGGAATACGGACCTCGCTGACCAGCATCTGACTCTCCTTCGGGGTATCCGCTCCGCCCGTGACCGCGATGCTTCTGCCCAGCCCGTCAGCCAGGGAGAGAACGTTGGCGCTATTGCCCGTATCCAGCAGGTTATGAAAATAATGGCTCGGAATGCCCACGTACAGCGTCGCCAGCTTCTCCTGATTCAGCGGATCGGTAATAAAGCGTACAGCGTAATAATAATCCGGTGCAGAGGGGTCGCCGCCGTAGGGGAACCATTGCAGTGAGATCTTCTCCTGCTCATTCAGCTTGCTGCTCTCCTCTAGAAGCTGCTCCGGCAGGCCCGAAAAGACAGGAATATTCTGGTTGCCGATCAGAATCCGGTTCTCCCGGTTGACCAGCATAATCTGCAGATCGGCATCCAGCGACTGCACGGACAATATATTGGCCGTGGTCTTGAGTTTATTGTAGTGGGTATACACTCCGTAGTTCCCGAAGTTCCCGGTGTTTTTTAGGTAACGCAGACTTTCCAGCACGGCCGGATCATATGCCTCAGAGAAATAAACCGAGACAAACGAGATGCTGTCTACGGTTTTTTCGATTTGACTCCCGATAACCTTCAGTGTCTCTTCGCCTGCACGCGAGATTTTATCACTCACATTCTCTCTCACGGAGGTGTACGACCAGAAGGTAACGACAATAAAAGGCAGCAGGATCAGGATCAGGAACGTGAACTGCAGTCTGCGATGGAAAGAAAAACGGCTTAACCATTTCATAATGTATCCACCTTGTACTGTAATGTAAATTCAACGTCCCTATTATAATCCATAATCGCTGCCGCCTTTAGCGTAATTCATTATTTCTGGTTGGCCTGAACCACTTTCTCCACTTCGGCTGTCATTTCAGTCTTGACCTCATCGAAGCTGCGGTTATCCAGGATAAAGCTGGCGAAGCCATTCTCCACAATCGCTTTCAGCTCACTTCCGTAAGGAACGCTGAAGGTATCCGGCATTTGAATATTCGGATCGAACAGCGTTTTGGATAAGGAGGCGGTGTCGATCAAATCTGTATTTTCGCCGAAGAAGCCGTTGATTAGCTCTGCTCCGTCTACACCCTTGAATGCCGGAATTTCTTTCGTGAATTTATAGGATTCCTTGGACATCCAGCGGATGAAATCATAGGAGGCTTCCTTATTCTCCGATTTCGCGCCCATAGCGAGGCCGCCGCCGGAAATATTCGTCATGCCCAGCTCTTCCGTATCCACGGAGCGCGGCAGCGGAGCGTACATCGTCTGGAACTCATGCGGGAATTTCTCCAGATTCAGCGCCGCCCGGACAGCATAGCTTGGTACAGCGAGCATACTGGCATTTCCGGCAAAAAACTGCTGCAGCACATGATAGTTCGAAGCAAGCACATCGGCATACGGTTCAACACTCTTATCTTCCTTCTCCATAGTGCGGCGGAGATTGAAGAAGTACTCGAAGGACGGATCATCGAAAATCGGCTTCAGATCTGCGCTCAGCTGCGGATGCGGCTTCTCGGTGTAAGCGATGATGTTCGGATATTCACCCCAAGTGTGGAAGTAGGTTCCGTAGTGCTCAGGTGTCGTCAGCTTCTTGGCATAGTCGCGGAAGTCATCCCAGGTCCAGCCCATCTCAGGCAGAGACAGCCCGGCTGCTTCCAGATGATCCTTGTTAAAGACTGTCAGCCACTGGGTAGAGCTCGGCAGAATGCCGTATACCTTGTCATCCAGCTTCAACAGCTTGGAATATTCATCCTCCGGTGTAATACTCTCCTGCTCAAAGAAGGAGTTAAGCGGTTCCACAACACCGCGTGAAGCACGCTCCAGCAGTTCATCCTCATTGCCGGTCATGAATACATCGACCACTTCTCCGCCGGCTACGAGAATATCCAGCTTCTTCATGAAATCAGTACTGTCGCTGTTCTGAACCAGTGATTCATATTCGACTTCCACTTTATCCTGGGATTCGTTATACGCCTGAACGGCCTGGTAGATCGGTTCTTCCGGCTTATCGGCCTTGAACGTGTAGAATTTGATCTTCGCCTTGCCTGCGGGCTGGTCTGTACTGCTGCTTCCGGCAGCCGGATCAGCCGAAGCCGGCGCGTCTGTTGCCGCCGAATTAGTGCTGTTTCCGTTCCCGCCGCATGCGGTAACGGAGAGCATAAGAATCATACTTGCTAATACTAAAGATAGTTTTTTCAAAGCAATTCCCCCTTGATTTGTTGTCTGCAGGCTCATTATACAATCTAAGGCCCGCGCACACCGTGTACAGCTTTGCGGTGTGCGCGTACACTTTTTTGACCTTCCGGTCCGGGCAGCTTTATCTACCCGGAGACATTACTTTAACCTTTGACTCCGCCAATGGCAATGCCGTCAATGACTTGCTTTTGCAGGGCCAGGAACAAGATAAGCAGCGGCAGAATCGCAGCTACGGAAGCCATCATCATGACGGAGATTTGCGTGCCGAACTCTTCCTTGAAGAATTGCATCCCCAGCGGAATGGTGTACAGCTTGGTCGAATTCAGCATAATCAGTGGTCCCTGGTAATCATTCCACGTCCAGATGAACTTGATAATCCCTACCGTAGCCAGGATCGGCCGGCTTAGCGGCAGCACAACACTCCAGAAGATGCGGAAGAATCCGGCACCGTCGAGCTCGGCAGCTTCCAGCATATCATTATGAATGCCGATCATGAACTGGCGCAGCAGGAAGGTGAAGTAACTGGAGAACATCCCCATCAGGATCAGCGCTGCATGCGAATCGTAGAGTCCCAGCTCCTTGATCATAATATAGCGCGGAACGAGTGTCGCCTGCTCCGGAATCATCATGAAGGCCAGCATCAGGGTGAAGATCAGGGTTCTGCCCTTGAAATCAAGCTTGCCGAGCGCATAGCCTGCCATGGCCGATATCACAATTGTAGCTATGGTGGATATCAGGGCGATTTTAATCGAATTCATATAAAATAGTCCAAACGCGACGTCGCCCATCCACACGGCCTTAAAGTTAGCGATCAGATTCCAGTCGGTCGGAATCCACTGAATCGGGAAGGTCCAGACCTCCTTCTCCGTCTTGGAGGCTGCGGACAGCATCCAGACCAGCGGCATCAGAAAGAATACCGAGAGCAGGGCGAACAGGGCCGTAAAGATCAGATTGCCTGTCTTAAATTTTCTCATTGTCATTGCCTTTAGTTCCTTTCGCCGTAGACTAATAATGGACTTTGCGATTCTGTGTCATCCAGGTAATCGACGTAACCAGCATGATGATGAGGAACAGCACCCAGGACATTGCCGAGGCGTAGCCCATTTTGAAGCGCTCGAACCCTTCCTCATAAATCTGGTACACGATTACCGTACTGGAATAGTTGGGACCGCCGTCCGTCAGGAACTTGATCATATCGAAGATTTTGAAGGACGAAATTGTGCTGGTAATGGCCAGGAAAAAAGTAGTCGGACCCAGCAGCGGCAGCGTAATCCGCCGGAACTGTCCGATCCCGCTCGCACCGTCAATCGTTGCGGCTTCATACAGCTCTTCCGGAATATTCGTCATGCCGGCCAGGAAGATGATGATCTGATAGCCCAGCAGCTGCCAGACATAAATAATCATAATGGCGATCAGCGAGAAGCTGGTATCGACCAGCCAGCGCGGCGGCTCCGACAAGCCGATCTGCATCAGAATCTGGTTGATCGGTCCTTTGGACGGGTGATATAGCGCCTGCCAGACTGCGGCAATTGCGACGGTTGAACAAATGTAGGGCACGAAGAAGGCTACTTTGAAAAAGGTTTTGGCATACAGCTTCTTATGGATCAGCGCCGAGAGCACCACCCCCAGCAGCATCGTGACCGGAACCGTGCCGATCGTAAACAGCACGTTATTCTTCAGTGCCAGCAGGAAGCGGTTGTCTCTAAACAATTCGACGAAGTTGTCCAGCCCCACAAAGTGAATGGCGGACAAGCCTCCGACCAGATTCCACTCCGTTAAGCTGAGGAAAAGGCTGAACAGCAGCGGGAACACGGCGATCACCAGCATACCGATCACTTCGGGAGCGATAAAGAGCCACCCCGCCAGCTGCTCCCTTCTTTTGCGTGTCCAGTAAGTTTTGGGCTCAGCCCCGGTTGTCTTACGGGTAACAGCAGATTCACTCATTGCATTCTCTCCCCTGCAGTTTCAGCTTGGTTGTCCGGCAGATAGCCGCCTTCTTCCCGGAGACGGGTGCGCAGACGCGGGACATCAACGGCATGTACGTCGCCGCCGGTCTGAGCGGCAGCCAGTGCGGCAGCGAGTCCGGCTGCTTCGCCCATCGCCAGGCAGACCGGCATCACCCGGACACTGCCGAGCACCCTGCGGTCGCATGAGATGGAACGGCCGGCGACCAGTACATTGCGCAGTCCGCGCGGCGTAAGGCAGCGGTACGGAATGCCGTGCGATTCGCCCGGACCGTAGAGCGTGATCGCTTGGCTGGACCCGGCGCCGCTCTGCTGCTCCTTCTGTGTGCCGTGCACATCAATGAAGTAGCTGTTGCGGCAGATCTCATCGTCGAAGCTTTTGCGTGAGATGTAGTCTTCCGCCGTCAGGACATAATCGCCGGTAATCCGCCGGGACTCCCGCGTTCCGATCAGCGTGCCTGTGCTCATGACCACCGCGTTGCCGAAGGCTGCGGGGTGGACAGCGGCGAGCATGTCCCGGTAGGCAGCCGCCATCCTGCGTCCTTCAACCAGCGCCCCGGATACAGAGAAGGAATTCGTGTTATCGACACCCCAGAGATGTCCGGCGTTGAAGCCAACGGCACGCGGAGCCACCATGTTGTTGCACAGATGGGTGTCCGGAATTGCCGGGTATTCCCCCGAACGGACCACTTCATGGATCGGGCTGTGCGGGTTCTCCGCATGCAGCTTCGGCCCGTTCAAATACGCGTAATCATCCACGTTGCCAAGGATGAAACAATGGGTAGCCGGCTGAAGCTCGCCGGTCTCTTCGTCCCCCATCTGGCACTCGGCGCCGGCCCATGCGGCGACATCGCCGTCTCCCGTGCAATCGACATAGACGGCAGCGCGGAAGGCCTGCAGGCCGCCTTTGTTCAGGAGGAGTAGTGTGGTGATGTTGCCGTGGTCGTCTCTCTCCACATCCGCAAGCGCGGTCAGGAACAGGATATGCGCACCCGACTCCGTTACGAGATCGTCATACACCCGCTTGAGCTTCTCCGGTTCGATCGGCACCCAGTCCATCGCATCCTCCCGGACATGCGGCATTTGCGCCTTTAAGGTATTGAATACCTTGGCCGCGAGACCACGGTAGACCATCTTCTCTTTATCCGAGAACGGGCACCAGGCCGGCACCAGGCCGGAGGTTCCCATTCCGCCCAGGCTCCCGGTTGCTTCGACCAGCAGCGTCCGCGCCCCTTCTCTTGCCGCCGCAGCTGCGGCAGTGCAGCCCGCAGGTCCGCCTCCGACTACAATGACATCGTAGGAGGAATTCAGCGGGATCTGTTTACTTTTCAGCGTATACGTATCATTCTCCATATGGCCCTCACTTTCCCGGCGGCCGGCCCTCTATCCGTGAAGCCGTCCGCCACTATTCTATACGCTAATTTTAGCAAGAGACATTTGCGAGTACGGTATAGCTTTCATACGCCTTGATGTGCATTATTTTGACTATAAAAAGCCTAGGCGGGAGACTCAGGGGGTTGGGGTTGGGGTTGGGGTTGGGGTTGGGGTTGGGGTTGGGGTTGGGGTTGGGGTTGGGGTTGGGGTTGGGGTTGGGGTTGGGGTTGGGGTTGGGGTTGGGGTTCGAGCTGGAATTAGAATTAGAGTTCGAGTTCGAGCTTGGGTTCGAGTTTGAGTTAGAGCTGGAGTTGGAGTTCACGCTGGTGTTCGAGCTGGTGTTAGAGTTAGAGTTAGAGTTAGAGTTAGAGTTAGAGTTAGAGTTAGAGTTAGAGTTCGAGTTGGAGTCGGAGTTCGAGTTGGAGCTGGAGCTGGAGTTCGAGTTGGAGCTGGAGTTGGTATAGGCCGTTGGAGTAACGTTAGCACCTTGTGTGGGGGGATGTGGAGGAATGGACGTATGTATGCTCTGCGAGCGTGCATTGTCTTTGCGTATACTTAGCGGAACCTCTGCCAGGTTCAACTAGTGATAAGGACTGAGATTCCGCTAAATGATGGAATCAGGCGAAATCGCCTGTCAAACGGACTCAGATTCCGTTATGTGTCAGAATATCCCCCATCTTGAGCCCGAATGAACAAATTAACGGAATCTCAGTCCGCGTCTCTCCATTAGAGTGCCCACTCCTGCATCACCAGTAACCAATTTTGGCAAGCCACTACCCAAGCGGCTGTCTCCGGAAAAATTAGTTTAACTTATTCGTCCATCCAGCCCACTTCCGGCGGAATCAGGGGCATTTCTGTCCTCATTTCCCCCCTACTCCCCAGCGAATACAAAAAGAAACCGCCCCTTAAGCGTCGGGGGGCAGCCCGCCCGCTCTTTAAGGAACGATTTCTTTGTGCGTCTATTATTGCGTTTATTATTGCACCTATTAATCGGGTCCATGGACCCGATTTGTCTCCAACCAGCAATACAATAAAAAAGGATACAGCCGCTAAGGATCGATAGGGAGGATTGCGGCCGTGCCCTTTGCTGTTATCTTACGCAAATTTGCAGACATTGTTTCATTATTATTTCAAATTTGAGAGTATCGCCCCGAGTATGAGTCCGGTCTCCAGGGCCATATCCTCAAAATCAGCCGCAGGCAGCGGATTCTTGCCTATGCCCAGCTCTACCGTGAATCCCGGCTTGCGGAAGCGCTGGATGAACCAGTCCTTGTATCCGGCATCGCTGCCGGTCAGCTCGACGGCCCGGTAGCCGCTCACCGCCGCAAGCCCCGCTGCCCACCGCTTACTCTCCGGCGGCTCGTAGCCCCGGTAGTTCCAGTAAATCTCTGCACCCTGGCTGTGCAGGGATACGGCCGCATCGCCGGGAATCCGCTCGGTCAGAGCCGCCAGCGCCGCTGCCTCCGGCTCACAGAGCGGCGCATGCCCGCTGTAATCCCGCGGAGCCGGACCGGGAACCTGCCGCCGGTCGCGTTCCTCTTCCCAGTGGGCAGGGAACTGATCGCCAAGATCCACGCCGCGGATGTTGGCCTTCCAGTGGCGGAAGCTGCGCCTGCCGCTGTTCCATTTCATCAGCGCATCGTAATAAGGATGGTCCGGCAGCACACCTTCCTGCACCAGCTCGACACCATCGGGATTCGCCATCGGCACCGCCCATAGCGTCCAGTCCCGGTGCCAGTCCGCCGGCTGATGGCCATGCCACGCGCTGCCTGAAGCAAAAGCTGCTGCGTATTCTTCAATGAAGCGCATCAGAGCAGGCGCTGTAAGCCATTCGTTTGCATGCAGCGCGCCATTCACATGCAGATGCCGTGCGCCGCTGCCGATCCGCAGCAGAGTGATTGGCTTGCCGAGCACGCTGGTGCCGATGGCTTCAGTGCTGACAAAAGGATATTTGCCCGCGAGCCTGGCGGTATCCGCCTCCAGGTCAGCCGGTCCGTATTCACCGCGCAGATAGACTTCCTCACGGCGGGCTGCGGCCGGAATCACAAGCACCTTGCCCGGTATGCATATGCGCCCCGAGCTTACTCCCGGATTCAGCATTTCCAGTTCGTCAATTCCCACACCGAACAGGGAAGCGATGCTGTGTGCATCGTCCCCTTCCTGCACCGCATAACGCTTACGCGGAGCAGACGGCAGGAACAGCACCTGCCCCGGATATAAATAAGGCTGGCTTCCAGCCCATGGATTCCCTTGAATGACATGCTCCGGTGTCAGTCCTTGTCTTGCGGCTATACGGCTTACGGTATCTCCCCTGCGGGCAATATATTGCTGCATATGTCTCATCCTCCCGGCCCTCTTGAGCCGCCGTCCCCTCCAGCCTGTCCGGGTCTCTCCGCGAATACAGGCGGGACACAGCCCTAGCCTAGTATATGAGCAGCAGCTCCATGTCATGAAAGATTTGAACATACAAAAAGCCGGGAATCCCGCTCCCGGCTTGTAACATCCGCCCCGTGATGCCTGGGGGTTTGTCCCTATTCAATTCACCACAGAGAGCATCCCAGCCTACATCGAGGATACCTGCCATACTACAGGGGTACGGCTAATCTGCTCGCCAAGCCAGTCCCGGGCGATCCGCTGGAACATCTCTGCATCGCCGCTGCAGAAGAATTGGTGGATCGGGCTTTCATCCCCGCGCGCCAGCTGGCCTTTGTCATACAGAATGGTGCTGATCTCCCGCGCCGTCTCGTCTGCCGAGCTGATCAGCTTGACTCCCGGCCCCATTACTTTACCGATCGGCTCGACCAGGAACGGATAATGGGTACAGCCCAGAATCAGAGTATCAATCGGCTCGTATTTGATGCCGTTCAGCGACTCTGCTACGGCAAGGTGACTCTCCTCCGAGCGGAACAATCCCTGTTCTACAAAGGGGACAAGCGCCGGGCAGGCCTGGCTGACCACCTGCACGAACGGTGACAGCTGCTTCAGCGCCGCCGTATATGCACCGCTTTTGATCGTACCGATGGTACCGATGACGCCGACCTGGCCATTCTTGGAAGCGCTGATGGCTGCGCGGGCACCGGGGTGAATGACTCCGATCACAGGAATGGCTACCTTGGCGGAGATATAATCAAGAGCTGCCGCTGTTGCCGTATTGCAGGCAATAACAATCATTTTAGGATTAAATTGAATTAAGTAGTCCACGATTTGTTCAGTGAACAATTTCACTTCCTCAGTCGAACGGGGGCCGTACGGAGCTCTCGCCGTATCGCCGAAATAGATGATTTTCTCCCTGGGGAGCTGTCGCATCACTTCCTTGACAACGGTCAATCCTCCCACACCTGAGTCTAATATAGCTATTGCTTGCTGCACGAACACACCGCATCCTTTAACTTGTTTTGTGTAGCTTATGTAAGGCCGGAATAAAGTGTACCAGGATTTCAGCCCCAATTGCAGATAATACCCCATTTACCGGCTTAGTTCAAGTAAGGGATTCATCAGGCACAGCCCCGGGCCGGAACAGGCCCGACCTGGGGAGGGACAGGAACGGCAAAAGCCGCCTCCCGCCAGTCTGCGGAAAGCGGCTCCTCTATTGTTTGGTAAGCTTAGGAAAGCTCGCCTTCACTTTTGCCGTCAACAACCTCTTCAGCTACAGCAATATCCGTGTCTGATTCAGCTTCGATCTCAGCTTCAATGGCTTCCTCTTCCAGCACAGCCTCAGCAATTTCAGCAACTTCATCCGCTTCTGAGGCTTCCACAGCCTCTTCAGCAATTCCGCTTACGGTAGCCGTCTTAGCTTCTTCAACTGTATCTGTGACGGCTTTGCTCCATTCTTTGACTTCACTGACGACCGAAACTACAGCTTCTTTAGCCTTGCCGTAGATCTCTGTAGTCTTCTCACTGGCCTGAACAGCGATTTCCTGGACCTTATCGACTGCTTCCGTCGTTCCTTCGGCAATATCCTTACGGAGCTCCTTACCCGGTTTAGGCGCGAACAGCAATGCTGTCACCGTTCCGACCACACTGCCGGCAAGCACACCCCAGAGCAAGCTTTTGGTATCCTTTTTCATCATCAATCTCTCCTTTGGATTCAAAGTGCCTCTGCCCGGCCGCCCGGGCGATCGCCTAGTTCTGGTATATCATAAGCATAGAGAGTTTGTCCTGTGACTGATCATTTGGAGATTTCCGAAGTTTTCTCCTTTTTGTTCGGTGTGATTGCATAACGGCAGCATTGGCCGCCTTCCGCCATACATTCACTGCGGGTAACCTTCGCATCCAGCAATTCCTCGAACAAATGCTGCTCGCACTGGCAGGCCTTGCGGTACTGGGTAGCGACCTGGCGGATGGGACAGTTAAATTCACGCATCACATATGAACCGTCCTCTTCCTTACTCCATTCCGCCATATACCCTCCGGCATTCTGAATCGCTGACAGCTCGGCAACACGCTGCTCAAGATCGCGGTTCTGCATCATAGGGGTGTACTGGGCAAGCATACGCCGCCTGCGGCCTTCAAAAAGCACATTAACCGCATCCAGCCCGCTCCCGTGATCCAGCTCCCGCAGCAGCTCCAGCGCCAGATTGTGATAGCTTTTGGGAAAATGATCTTCCGCCCGCTCGGTAAGCGAGTATACATGCATAGGACGTCCCATGGCCTGGCGCACCACCTTGGTCTTGGCAAGCGACTCCTGCTCCAGTTGAAGCACATGGCGGCGGACGCCCATTTCGGTAATGCCCAGCTCTTCCGCCAGAGCGCCGATTGTCAGCGGCCCTTTCATCTTCAGCAGCGTCATAATCATCCGCCTTGTCGAACCGCTTTCCTGACCCTTCTTCGCCATAAAGGACCTCCTTTCTGTCTGACTACATACTTTACGTTATGATTACACCGTTACTTCAATTCCCAGCTCCCGGTCCAGATAGCCGCGCACCTCGGAGGCGAACTGTTCCAGCACACCCGGCAGCACCAGCGTCAGCGGATGCAGCGCCTTCCGTTCCCACACATAATAGTCCTGAACCAGAGGCTTGCGCAGGGCTACCAGCGAGGTCAGATCAGGGTAAATCCCGCTGTCACCCAGCACCTTTTCCTCATGAATAATGGAAATAATATCTTCATAGCTCCCGGCATCCCGCATAATGAACCCGTCGATCAGACAGCTGCCCACATCGGTAACCACTTCTACCGCCAGATGCAGGCAGCGTTCCTGTACAAGACCAAGTATCGTACTGCCATCCCAGGAAGATGCCGCGTGCCGGAGACCGTTATTCAGATCAGGGATTTGTTCAAGTATCGTTTCAATTTGCTTACGGTTGACATAATACACAGATGACCCTCCACCCTGCAGTAATTTGTCCTGCCACTCCATAATTGCCGCTACTTCCCGCGTTTGCCCCGGCGCTTCAGCCAGAACAGCATAATGAAGCAAGCCGCCAAAAATACAACCAGATACGTTAACGCTTCCATTGGATACTCAAGCTCACGCATAACCGTCACCGCTTTCCGTACTTAATGGGTTCCAGCCTTGCAGATCATTTGCTGCCTAAATCTCGTAATCCACAGCCACAGAAACATCTTTGACTTCGTTAATGTGGGCGATAACTTCCTTGTGGGCCGGATGAACCTGGTAAGCCTGCAAATCTTCCATGGAGGCTACAACGGTAACCAGGGCAATATCATACGAACGCTCGGAGTGAATCAGATCAGCCCCTACTTCAATAGAGATAAGCTGCGGAATTCTTCCTTCCATGTTGCGTAGAACGGCTACTGTCTCTTGTACTTTGTCCGGGGACCGGTCCTTTAATTTGAAGAATACAATATGCTTGATCATCTATCTCGCTCCCAGCTCTTGATTAATATAAATTTGATTACTAAAAATATATCATAAACAGCAGCATTACTGAAAGAAACTTAGCGCTGCACGAAACGGAGGCATTTGATCTGGACGAAAGCATTGGTGTAATGTTAAAGTCATATACAGCTAAACTAGAAGAATTACCACTTCATTAATTCAGTATATCGGAGGAATTATGCCTAAGAATCAGCAAGAACCACATAAAATTCAGGCCTGGTCTCTGATCAACCGCAAATATCTTGGACAAGGTGTACGTGTCAAAAGATTCCGCCGGCCAAAGCGCAGCCAGATCCGCAACCGCGTTCTGCTGGCCATTCTGATGGCTAAGGACATGAAGCTCTCCAGACTTGCAGAAGAGCTATCCGTTTCCTCGCGCAGCGTAAGCGCATGGGTGTATGAAGGCCGCATTCCCTCCAGAACCAATCTGGACAAGGTCTGCCGCCTGCTCGGTTATCCGTCCCATATCTTGTTCAATGAAGCTCTTCTGCGGCAGAGTCCGATTGTGTGCCAGCCGACCCCGTCCCGTTTCATGAAAAGAACGATTGCCCGTTCACCGCAAAGCAATGCCATCCTGACCGGACTCTGCATGGTGTATGACTTCTCGGTAACCGATGTCAGCATCTGGATCGGTGTCCATCCCGGCACGTTCCGCAAGTGGCTGCACCAATGCCATCTGCCTACGCTGGCGCTGCAGGAGAAAGCCGAGAATTTCTTCCGGATTCCGCGCCATATCCTGTTCGCCGATTGTGAGCTTCACTAGTGTAACCGCCTGAATAAACATCTGAATAAGGCCCTCCTCCTGTTTGGAGAAGGGCCTCTTGATGCTGCGCTCCCTGCACCTGTTTATTTTTTGCGCGCGAGAATGTATCTTAGTATGTATTCATGGGTCCCGCCCTGCGGACTCTCCAGCGGTTCGGTAAATGCACCCGTCTCCAGAATTTCAGTACCGGCAAAATGCCCTCTTAAATCGCCGTCGCTGAAAAAATGGGCATACTTATCTGCCTTGTATTCATAAGTACCCGGTTCAAGCTCCGTCCCACACCCATAATTGGGATCTTCATCGGAGAAGCTGGTGAAATAGAGCAGTCCTCCGGAGCGCACCTGCTCAAGACACGCTTCAATCAGCCTGCGGCGGTCATCTGCCAGGAATAGATGCAGCACGTCATAGCAATACACGGCATCCACCGGATGTTCAAGCTGCGGCTGCAGCGCAGATCCGGCGATAAAGGTTGTCCCGGGATCCCATTCTGCGGCCAGCTCCAGCGCGGCTTCACTTAATTCTATTCCGTAAACGGTAAATTCGGGGGCAAACACTTTGGTGTTCCGCCCGTAACCGGCACCCGGAACCAGGACGGAAGACGCCCCGTCTTCCATAAACCTTTGTTTGGCCCACCCGGCAGTCGGACTGGGCCGGCTCCCCCAGATCATCCCCTCCCGGGCAAACCGCTGACTCCAATACTGTGACATAACGCTTCCTTCTTTCTATCCAGGAAATTGTGATGCTGTACTTTTGGCTCCCGGCTCCCTGCTCAGCGGCGCTTACTGCGCATAGCATTCAGCAGCTTCACCCCGGCTTCACCGCTGGAAGTATAATAATCGTACTCTGGAGACTCTTTGGCGTACAAGGCGATTTTGCCTTCTGCATCATAGTGGACTCCCCAGCCGTACTTCTTGGGCAGCATGGAGGCCCGCAGGCAAGGATGATTCTTCGCGAACAGCTCTGCCCAAATCTCTTCCCGGCGGGCGTCCCGCTCTTCTTCGGGAATTCTTTTGTGCCGTACATGGACCTGATACAGCAGCTCTTCATGGTTATATTGGTAAGGAGCACCGGCCAGCAGCTGGTATTGAATGACATGAGCGGGCAGAAGCGGCCGTCCCGAGACCGGGGTTATGCCAATTTCTGCCGGACAATCTTCAGCAACACGGATAAAAGTATCGGTATAGCTCATTTAGAAGCCTCCTTCAGCTGCGGAATATCTTTTTCCTCTATCATAATTCACTCCGCTGCATCAGGCAAAGTCAATGAATATGGCAAGACGGCTGGTCCCCTGTATCACAGAGAATCAGCCGTCTTGCGGCAGAGCATCTATGAAGTTAACGGTCTACCAGCTGGACTTGGTGATACCGGGAATTTGTCCCTGGAGTGCGAGCTCGCGGAAGACGATCCGGGAAACATGGAATTTGCTTAAGTACCCCCGTGGTCTGCCGGAGACGGTGCACCGGTTTTTTTGAAGGGTAGCCGAGGAATCACGGGGCAGCTTCTGCAGCGCCATATAATCTCCCGCCGCTTTCAGCTCTCTGCGTTTGTCCGCATATTTCGCCACCAGCTCCTGCCGCTTCAGTTCCTTGACAACCTTCGATTTCTTAGCCATTGTATGGATCAGCCTCTCTTCTTCTTATTCGTTCAGCGCCGCGCTCAGCGCTTCAAGATTCTGACGCATAACGCCCAAGTAATCCAGATTATTCCTGGTGTCTTCCTCCGTCAGTCCTTCAATCGGATTCAGCACAGCTGTCTTCGCTCCAATTTCCTGGGCAATGGTGTCAGCCACGCTGGAGGATACCAGAGTCTCGAAAAAGATCGTTTTTACGTTATTCGCCTTGGCAAATTCTACGATCTCTGCCATTTGAGCAGCGGAAGGCTCCTGCTCCGGTGACAACCCGGCGATAGGCACTTGAGTTAAGCCATATTCACGGGCCAGGTATCCGAAAGCGGCATGCTGGGTAATAAAGTCCCTACGTTTCGTATCCTTCAGCCCGTCTTTGAACTCCTGGTCCAGCTGCTGCAGCTTGGCGATATAGGCTTCGCTATTAGTTTTGAAGGCTGCTGCATTCTCAGGCGAGGCTGCGGATAAAGCCGCTTCAATCGTGCGGACCTCCTGGATCGCCATAGCCGGGGCGAGCCACACATGCGGATCAAGGCCGCCGTGATCATGGCCATCTCCGGCATGTGCTTCTTCCCCATGTTCATCCTCGTGGTCATGTTCGTGATCGTGACCAGCCTCTCCGGACGCTGTGCCTTCTTCATGGGCATGCTCATGGTCATGGTCATGTCCCTCTTCCTCTTCCGTTCCTTCCATGATTTCCAGCCCTTTACTGGCTTCAATGGTAATCAGTTTGCTGCCGGAAGCCCCGTCCACAACCTGCTGCGCCCAGCCTTCCATACCGGCTCCGTTATAGACAAGCACATCCGCATCAGAAATCTCAGCCATATCCTTTGCGGTCGGCTCCCAGTCATGCGGCTCGGTGCCGGCCGGAATCAGCACTTCCACATCCGCAAGCTCACCGGTAATATTCTTCGTGAATTCATACATCGGATAGAAGCTGACCTTAATATTCAGCTTGTCCGCCGCAGGTACGGTTGTAGCTGCAGCCGCAGAGGACGGGGCGTTAGCAGGGCTGCCGGTAGAGGCAGCATTGCCTGCAGTATTGTTTCCGCAGCCGGAGACAATAAGCGTAGCGGTGAGAGACAAGACAGCAAGGTGGCGGATTTTGAATTTGGACTTTGATTTGGAATTCATCATATTTTTCGGAGACCCCTTTTCTTAAATGGTAGTAGATTTATGAATGTTGCGGCGGTTTTTCAAGGTAATCAGCCGTTGCACAGCAATGGCAATTAGCAAAAATACGAGCAGAATAAGTGCAATCGTGCCTCCGGGAGGCGTGTTGATATAATACGAAGCCGTTAAGCCGCTAAACACGCCGGTCAAGCCGACAGCGACTGAAATCAGAATGGCTGTGGTAAAACCGGACGCAACCCGCAGCGCAATGGATGCCGGGAGCACAATAAGAGCGGATACCAGCAGCACACCTACAACAGGCATGGCTGCGGCAACGGTCATGCCGGTAAGAACGGCGAACGAGAAGGACAGTAATCCGGTATGGACTCCGCCGATGCTGGCGGTTTCCTCGTCAAATGTCAGGTTGTACAGCGGCCGGCGCAGCACAATGAAGTAGACAAGTCCGGCAGCGGCCACGATGGCAATCAGCTTAAGCTGGGTATCACTCACGGCAACGATGGAGCCGAACAGGTAGGAGCTGAAGCTCTTGGTCAGGTTCTGCTTCAGGCTCATCAGCACGACGGCCAGCGCCAGGCCGGAGGTCATAATGATAGCTACCGGAAGCTCACTGTATGTACGGTAAGAACGGCGCAGCTGCTCGATAACCAGCCCTCCGGCTACGGCCACAGCGAAACCGCTGATGGCCGGGTTCCACTGCAGGACTGAACCCAGGGCCACACCTGCAAGTGAGACATGGGACAGGGTGTCCGCCATCAGCACCTGCCTGCGCAGCATCAGATATACGCCAAGCAGCGGACCAATAATGCCAATCAGGCCTCCTGCCCAAAATGCACGCTGCATGAATTCGTAACCAAGCATGTCCAGCCCTCCTGTTCCTGCCGTTCCAGGCTGATCACCGTATCCAGATAGGATCTTGTCTCTTCCAGGCCATGTGTAACCATAATGACGGTGCGGCCATGCTGGCTGACATAATGCCGCATCAGCTTGTAGAAGCCGCTGCGGCTGGCAGTATCCATGCCGGTTGCCGGCTCATCCAGCACCAGCACCTGCGGCTGCTGGGCCAGCGCCCGGGCGATGCAGATCCGCTGCTTCTGCCCGCCGGACAACTCGCCGATTCTGCGGTTGCGGTACTCCCACATATCGACCTGACGCAGGCTGCTCTCCACCAGCGCTTCCTGTTCCTTCGTGAAGCGGCGGAACAATCCCAGCCTGGAGTAGCAGCCGGAACGGACCAGCTCGATGACCTTGCTGGGGAATCCGGCATTGAAGGAGGCAACTTGCTGCGGCACATAGCCAATCACCAGCCCGCCCCCGCCGGTAAGCTCCTTGTTCAGGGAGACCGTTCCGCTCCAGGGCTTCAGCAGGCCCAGCATAAGCTTGAGCAGCGTTGTCTTCGCCGCTCCGTTGGGGCCGGTGATCCCGATGAACTGCCCGGCTTCAATATCCAGCGACAAGCGGTCAATGACCGGCTCGTTCCCGTAGCCGAACACAACATCCCGCATGGATGACAAAATCATAGCGTATCGTCCTTCCTTCTTCATTCAACTTCAGACGGAGCTAATGCACCGGCAAAGTCTATTAACATTCGCAGATATTGAATTTATTCGTAATAATTACGTTTTGACTCCATTGATATTATCGTAATAATTACGATCTGTAAACCCAAAACCGAAAATTAATCGTAATCAAACTGATTAACACTGTAATCTAGGCAGCAAAAAGCCGGAACCGACAGTCCCGATTCCGGCTCTTCCGCGAAATTAGATGCTCTTCTTGCATACCACCGTAACTCCAGATGCCTGTCTTGTATTCCACCCGGATATAAATCCCCTGTATCACCCGAGTTCAATTCTTAAACCCTAACCTTCCGCCCGCTGCACGCTCCTCCTCAGCCCTCTATTCCTGCCCGGCAGCAAGCAGCTCGTCTGCCGGCCATGGCAGCGGATTGTTGAACTCATTCCAGTCCAGCTGCATTTCTTCCGCGCTCAGCAGGCAGCGGTCCAGCCGGGCTTCGATGTCTGCACGGTTCATGCTGACGCCGATGAACACGATCTCGTTCAGCCGGTCGCCCCACTGCCCGTCCCACTTCGCCTTCACATCCGGCTCGGCGGCCAGCACCTCCTGCTGCTGGTCCTCCGGCATCGTCGCCAGCCAATAACCGGCCGGACCGAACTGAATGGACGGTCCCGCCTGGCTGACGGTTGCGGCCAGATCCCCGCGCGCGGCCAGCCATACCAGACCTTTGGCCCGGACTACCTCAGCCGGCCAGTTGCTGAAGAAGAAGCTCAGCCGTTGCGGATGGAACGGCGTTCTGCGCCGGTAGACAAAGGAGGTGATGCCGTATTCTTCCGTCTCCGGTGTATGCTCCTCCTTGCCGAGCTCCGCGATCCAGCCGGAGGACAGACTGGTCTGCTCGAAATCAAACAGACCCGTATTCAGGATCTCTGAAGGGTCGACCTCCGCATTAACCGTACGGATGATCTTCGCGCGCGGTTGAAGCCTGCGCAGCACAGCCTCCAGCTTGTTCAGCTCCTGCTCGTCCACGAGATCGCATTTGTTCAGCAGCAGCACATCGCAGGTCTCAATCTGGTCAATCAGCAGATCAACGATATCCCGGAAGTCGCCATCGCCCGCAGTCATATTGCGGTCAAGCAGACTGTCCCCCGATGCAAAATCATGCCAGAAACGGTTGGCATCGACTACCGTAACCATCGTGTCCAGTCTGGCAAGCTCAGTAAGATCAATATCCAGCTCCGGGTTCGCATAGGTGAAGGTCTGGGCTACCGGAACCGGCTCGCTGATGCCGGAAGACTCGATCAGAATATAATCGAAACGCCCTTCCGACGCGAGATTATTCACTTCCCGCAGCAGATCATCGCGAAGCGTGCAGCAGATGCAGCCATTGGACATTTCCACCAGCTTCTCCTCTGTCCGGGAGAGGGTATTGCCGGATTTTACCAGGCCCGCATCCACGTTCACCTCACTCATATCATTCACAATGACCGCTACCTTCAGGCCATCGCGGTTGTGAAGAATGTGATTCAGGAGTGTGGTTTTGCCGGAACCGAGGTATCCGCTGAGTACAGTAACAGGAATTCTCTTCATTGATTTACTCCTTACACAAATTTAGTTTAGGACAGCAGCGCACCCGCCGTCCGTCTATCAGAACTTCTTCCTTCCCAAGGTACGGCTCAGCATCCTTAGCGGGTCTCACGGTGCAGCGTTACACGCTTCAGGCGCGGGCAGTATTTCTTCATCTCAAGCCGTCCGGGCGTGGTTCTCTTATTCTTCGTAGTGGTGTAGTTGCGGTCGCCAGTCTCCGTGCAGGCCAAGGTAACGATTACTCTCACTAAAATTCAACTCCCTTTCATTTAATCGTAATTATTACGATTTACACATTCTACATGGTCCGCCTGTCCGCTGTCAACTGGTGATCCGCAAAATTTCAACTCTCTTAGAATTGTGGTCTTTCCTGCGGAGGAATTACGTATAGATGGAATTACAAGTGAAAACGGCTTGGCCTCCTTCAAGAGCGGGGCCGTTTCAGCAGGAAACAGACGGTTGCTCTGGTGAGATGCATCGAAGGTTGTATTACAAAGAAAATATGATTCTTGCAATTCCAAGAACGAAGCGGGAGAGTGAGCCATGAAGATACCTGTGATCATACTGAGCGGATTTCTGGGGAGCGGAAAAACTACTCTGCTGTTAAGTCTGCTGAAGGAGAGCAAGCGGCGGGGGCTGAATCCTGGCGTAGTCATGAATGAGCTGGGGAAAAAGGATGTCGACGGCTATATTCTGCAGGAGAATACCGGCACTAGTGTGGAAAAGCTGCTGGACGGCTGTGTATGCTGCAGCCGCAAGGAAGAGCTGCCGCGCAGCCTGGCCGCCCTGCTGGCGCGCCGTCCGGATATCATCTACATCGAGCTTACCGGCGTAGCGGACCCCGATGAAATTGCCAAATCGCTGCTGGAGATGCCTTTAGCAGACCGGCTGAAGCTGCACTTTACCATCACGCTGCTCGACGCCGAGAATGCGCTGGACTATAACAGCCGCTTCTCCGCCGATAAACAGCTGGTCCGCACTCTGCGCAAGCAGCTCACGGTGGCCGATCTGATTATCGTGAACAAAAGCGATCTGGTCGAACCGGAAACCCTATGGAAAATCGAGAAAATGGTCTATAAGCAAAACTCTGAATCTGAGATTGTTTTTACCCATTACAGCCAGATTAATCTGGCCCCGCTGCTGGCAGGCATCGCCGCCCGTGAACTGCGGAGGCCTGCGCCGCAGCGCGGACCTGGTACTATAAACGGCACATCGCTTAAACGAACCAGTCCTGGCTACGGGGGGAGCGCGACTGCTGTACAGGAGCCCGAGTCCGGCTCAAGCACCTCCTATTCGCAGGTAGCGGCAGTTACGCTGACCGTTCCGCAGGGGGGGAACGGAAGGATCCGCCGGGAGCAGCTGGAGCTTTTTTTCCGGGAATGGGGAGACAGTCTGCTTAGAGCCAAAGGTCATGTCCAGCTTGCGGAGCAGGATTCCGTACAGCTCGTGCAATATGCGGGACACCGCACAACCTGGGAAGCCTCGCGTTATCCGGGCCAGCCTTACATTGTGTGCATCGGCCTGAATTTGGACGAGAGGGCGGTCAGCCGCCGCTGGGCAGCCTTGTTCAGCTAATATCAGGCGCGGGAAGGAGCCGATGAAGCCTTTGACAACCTTTTCTCCGTTCAAAATACTGCCGCTGCTCATTCCCGCTGCCTTCCTGCTCACGATTGGCATTCTCTGGCTCCCCGGTCATCCGGAGCTGCTTAACAACGGGTATGTGGACACGTTCAAAACAGCGTTTCTCGGCATTCTGCTCGAAGCCCTGCCGTTCGTGCTCCTGGGTGCGCTGCTCTCCTCACTGCTCCGCGTCTTTGTTCCGGACGAGATGATCTCACGCTGGATTCCGCGCCATCCGGTTCCGGCTATTCTATTCGGCTGCCTGCTCGGGATCATCTTCCCCGTCTGCGAATGCGGGATGATTCCGCTTGTCCGCCGGTTAGTTCACAAAGGCATGCCGCTCTACGTCGCCATCGTCTTCATTCTATCCGGTCCGATCCTGAATCCGGTCGTCTACGGGGCCACCCTGACGGCTTTCCGTTCCCATCCGGAACTGGCCTATGCGCGGATGGGACTGGCTTTTGCCGTAGCCGCCCTAATCGGCCTTGTCATCTATGCCACCGTCCGCAAATCACCGCTGCGTCTATCCATCCCCCGCGAGGGCGGCGAGGAGCATCACCGCACTACCCGCGGCGGGCGTTTAGTCGCAGTCTTTGTGCATACGTCGGATGAGTTTTTTGAAATGGGCAAATATCTGATCATCGGCTGTCTGTTAACCGCCGGTATCCAAACCTTCATGAATCACGGCAGCCTGGCCGCTATCGGAGAGCGCCCGCTGGGCTCCTACCTGTTCATGATGGGGCTGGCCTTTGTACTCTCGCTCTGCTCCACCTCAGATGCCTTCGTCGCCTCTACCTTCCTGCATTCCTTCCCGGCCGGATCATTGCTGGCGTTCATGGTGCTGGGCCCGATGCTCGACTTCAAAAACTCACTGATGCTGCTGTCGCTGTTCAAAACCAGATTCGCGCTTTATCTGTTCTTCCTGATTGTCTCGGCCGTCTTCACCGGCTCGGTGCTGGCTTCACTCTGGCTGTAGCACCCTCACAAACTCAGCATATGCTTCCGATGCAGTTTGTCCGCAGAAACTCAGGGAGCAACCCTCACAAACTCTTAGGAGGTTCCGTATGAATAACGCCCGGAGCATCCGGTTTCACTATCTACTGAGGGCGGTTATTCTGCTCGCCTTCGCCCTCTATATCGGACATCTGGTCCAGCAGGACGCGCTTCATTATTACGTTGCCCCCAAGCTGGCCCGCTGGATCAGACTGTGTCCGGTTCCGCTCTCCCTGATGGCGCTGAGCCTCGGGCTTCAAGCCGTCCTTGGCAAAAGCAGTGTCCTGTGCGACTGTGAGCACCGCCTCCCCCGTTCCGGGCTGGGCAGCTCCGCACTGTACAGCCTGTTCCTGCTTCCGCTGCTGCTAGGGTTTCTCCTGCCTGACCGCGCACTGGGCAGTGCTGCAGCGGCCAGAAAAGGCCTCACCCTGTCTTATACAGCTTCAGAGTCCGGCAGCGGCGCGAAGTTCACTCCCTCTAACCCCTATGAGGCGGAATTTGCCGAGCTGGCCGGCAAGCTGTACGGACAGTCCGTTATTCCTGTATACCCGGAGATTTTCTCCGAGACCCTGGGCGCAATCAACCTGTATAAATCACAGTTTGAGGGCAGGGAAATCTCGGTATCCGGCTTCCTCTACCGCGAGCCGCAGGGTGCGGGCCAGTCCAGCTATGCGGTCAGCCGGTTCCTCGTCCAGTGCTGCACGGCGGATGCCACTCCGTTCGGTATTCTGCTGAAGCCGGGAACACAAATAAGCCTGCCCGCCGATACCTGGATTGAGGTTCGGGGCAAGCTTCATGTGGTGCTCTATCAGGGAGTGGAGACACTGCAGATTACTCCGGAAGTCCTAACCGCAGTTCCTGAGCCGTCCACACCTTATGTATACACTAGTGCCGACGCCGCAGCGGCCTGGGAGGAGCTGCAGCCTTGAGTGCCAGCTTAGATCACCGCATCCAGCGCATCATCGTCATCAATGGATGAACCGGGATTTACGACCTCAATGAGAAGCCGGGCCGGAATACAGATAATCTGCTGTTTGGGCCTGGAGATGAACCCCATATCCAGCGCAATGGTCAGGGGAGCATCCGAGTAAGTCATCTGTATCCCATAGTCGAACACCTTCAGGGTATTGTGACCGAACTTGGTACGGATGTCTATAATCTGTTCTTCCTTGGTCAGGGTTACCGTCTTGTACGCCTTGCCGTTCACTGTAATAACAGCCTTCAGATCTCCCTGTGCATAATGCTCATTGTGATTCGAGAACCACTTATAGCCGTAAATGGAACCGGCGGCAAGCAATACGACCAGGATCATGATGAAATCGCCACGTTTCATGGTTTTCAATGCCGTAACCCTCTCGCTGACTCTTTTATAATCGTAAAAATTACGATCCCTATAAATAATAGTTTAGCCAGGGGAAGATTGTCAACGTCTGCCCAGCCGCTTCAGCAAACTCCGCAGCCACCAGGTAATTCCGGCATAGATCAGCAGTACAATGGCCAGTGTCAGCATCCGCTCCCGGAACGATCCGTCAGCCAGCAGCACCGGCCCCAGCCCATATAGCGTTGTCAGCCCATAGAGTATGGCAAATAAAATATAGATGATCCATCTCATTCCTGTTTGCTCCTCCTCAAGGCTCTGCCTGCTAATTCCGGAGATTAATCGACCATTCCCGCAGAACCCTGTCCAGCTCTTCCACCCGGATCGGCTTGGAGATAAAGTCCTGCATCCCTGCTCGAAGGCACATTTCCTTATCTTCCTTCCGGGCAAAGGCGGTAACCGCAATAATAACCGGAGATAATCCCATCGCCTCGCGGATCCGCCCTGTAGCCTCAATACCATCCAGCACCGGCATCTGAATATCCATAAACACCAGATCATAATGACGTGTGAGCACAGCGTGAACCGCCTGCTCCCCGTTCAGGGCCACATCCGAGGTATAGCCGCGCTTATTCAAATACTTCTGCAGCAGGTGCAGATTCACCGGATGATCCTCGGCAATAAGGATCGACAGCGGACCATATTGCCCCTCCGGATAATCCATATCAAAAATTCCGTTCTTATACTCTTCAGCTGCAAGGATCTCCAGGGGCAGCGGAGGCCCCGCAACCTCACCAGACGGCATAACCTCAATCGTGAAATAGAACTCCGAGCCCTCATCTTCAATACTGTCCACACCGATCGCACCATCCAGCAGCTCGACCAGCTTCTTGCTTATGGCCAGCCCCAGTCCGGTTCCGCCGTATTTGCGGTTAATGGAAGGATGCAGCTGGGAGAACGACTGGAACAACAGGCTCTGGCTGTCCTGCGGAATTCCAATACCGGTATCTGTCACCGAGAATCTGAGAATCATTGACCCGGGTTCCCGTACAGGTTCCAGCTTCACGGAAATACCGACTTCCCCTTCTTCCGTGAATTTCACCGCATTGCCGACCAGATTCACGAGGATTTGCCGCAGCCGGATTTCATCCGTTATTACAAGACCGGGAATCTCCGGGTCTGCTTCGCTGCGCAGGGTCAGCCCTTTTTCTTTGACCCGCGGATAAAAGAGTTCACATACATTCTGAATCACTTGCCGGACATCGACCGGCTGCAGATCCAGCGTCATCATACCGGATTCAATCTTGCTGAAATCCAGCACCTCATTCAGAATATGCAGCAGTGCTCCACCGCTTTTATTAATAATCTGCGTGTAGTATTCCTGCTCTTCCGTAAGCTCTGTCCCCGAGAGCAGATCAGCCATGCCAATAATCCCATTCATCGGAGTGCGCAGCTCGTGGCTCATAATGGCCAGGAATTCTGATTTGGCCCGGTCGGCCTGCTCCGCTGATTCCTTGGCACGCACAACCGCCTTCTCCTCGGTAATGTCACGGAATACCACTACCGCACCCTTGCGTTCCCCGTTATCATATAATGCCGTCATGCGGTATTTAACGAGGAAGCTGGAACCGTCCTGTCTCCAGAAAATCCCTTCCTGCTCCCGCTCATAGGAGAGATTAGTCGTAAGCAGCTCTGCAAGGGTCCTATGCCCTCCGCGGTAGAGTTCCCCGTCCATCCAGGTCTGGGCGATCGTCTGCAGCTTGATATTGCTGGCCAGCTCCCCGGGAGCGTAACCCAGCATAATGGAAGCCGCCGGATTAATAAAGACCGTATCCCCCTGCAGATTGATGCCAAAGATCCCTTCCGAAACCGAATTCAATATCAGCGCATGCTCATAACTGAGCTTCTCAATCTGTTCCAGATGCCGTTTGCGTTCGGTGATATCGCTCGTGATCGCAAACACGCCTACCACCTGGCTGTCCAGCAGAATAGGTACATAAATCATGCCAACCTCAACCGTCTGCCCGTCACGGCGGATGATCCGGGTCTCAAAGGTCTGGGCCATCCCCCCGGCAGCGGCAAGAAAACGGTTATTCACAAATGCCAGCTCATCCGCATCAATAATCTCACTGTAGCTTGAATGCAGCAGTGTTTCACGGGAATAGCCGGTGAGCTGCTGCAGACTGGCATTCAGCGACTGGATGCAGCCCTGCAGATCCATTGCACTGATCGCGGACGGATTATATTCGAACAGCGACTTGTACCGGTTCTCGCTTTCCAGCAGCTTCAGTTCATATTGCTTGCGCTCAGAGATATTCCGGGTAACCCCAATCATCTCTGTAATTCCCGGGGTTCCCGTCTCCGTATGCCGCAGCGTAGTCTCCACCCACAGATAAGAGCCGTCCTTGCACAGATAACGGAAGACGATAGGCTCCAGCTTCAAGCCCTTCTTACTGTCGTCCAGAAAAGCCTGCACACAGGCAAAATCGTCAGGATGGATATAATCCATCCCATTCGTGCCGACCATTTCTTCCGGAGTATATCCGAACATCTGCTGGCAGACCGGAGAAGCATACAGATATGTCGCCTGTTCATCTGTCGCATTGCGTGAGATAAAGTCCTGAGAATTCTCCGAGATCAGGCGGTAATTCCGTTCGCTGTCGCGAAGCTGTTCTTCCATCCGGTGGCGTTCCGTAACATCCTGCACAATGCCGCGGATCTGCTGAACCTTGCCTGTCGCATCAAGGATAACCTCCCAGTGCGCATAGATCACTTTACGCCCGCCGCTGCCATTCCTGATTCTGAAGGTCGCCTCACCTTGGGTGCCTGACTTCAGTGTATGATGCAGCTCCTCACGCAGCGCCCCCAGATCATCCTTCACCACACAATCCAGGAGCAGCTGATAATCAATCCGGGTATGACTGCCCTGGCAGCCGCCCAGTTCAAAAATAGCCCGCATCTGGCTGGAAACCGTCAACTCCGCATAGACCGAATTCCATTCCCACGAACCCATCTGCCCAAGCTCCTGTGCAGACGCCAGCATCTCCTCATATTTCTTCCGTTCTGTAACATCACGGGCAATGGTCAGTACCTGCTGCACTTCACCTTCACTGTCCCGCATAACCTGAAACGAGCTTTCAATCCAAATGTAATGGCCGTCTTTATGCCTTGCCCGGCGGGTAAAGACATCGTTGTCCGAGTATAGCTTGCCCTGCTCGGTCATCTCTAGCGCGTCAACTTCATGATAATATTCCGGCCTTTTCCTGCCGATCATCTCACTTGCGGAGTAACCCATCACTTTCTCAACAGAGGGAGAAACATATCGCAAGGTTCCATCCGGATCGGCAAAGGAGATCATGTCCGGAGTATTTTGCGTAATCAGCTTGTAGAGCTGGTGATCCTCCTCAATCTTCTTCTCTGCTACCTTGCGTGCGGTAATATCGGTCATCTCCGCAATCAGCTGCAGGGGCCTGCCTGTCGATTCATCAATAATTAAAAATAGATGCAGCGCCACCCAGATGATCTCCCCATCTTTGCGCACAAACCGTTTCTCTTTATCTACAGCCGCGCCGGGACTGCGCAGCAAATACTTCATAATCACGCCGTGATCCACGGTATGCTCATCCTCCGGATAGGCAATATCCAGATAACGCAGATCCTTAAGTTCATCCTCTGTATATCCGAACATCCCGCAAAAGGCAGGATTGGCCATGAGCATTGTACCATTGTCAATGGATACTACCGCATAGCCTATGGAAGAACGTAAATACAAATGCTTAAAAAGTGTGTCAGACAAAGCTCGAGCCTCCTCTGTGAAAGTGGGGGACATAAATTATTATCAGTATACCTTTTTTTCGGAAAATATGCTCCAGCTCTGAAGTCACACCAATAATCAGGCAGTATATTCAATGCGTCAAAAAACCGCCCCGGTCAAGTAAATGACGTCAAGGCGGTTGTTATATGATTTTTATAATATTGGATTGTACCTGATATAAGACAGGGCAGGCCTCTATTAGTCCAGCCTCTTGCGCGGCAGCCAGAAGGCACAGAACACGGCAAGGACAAGAGAACAGCCTGCGAGCAGCCATTTATCGTTATCCCATTCGCTATTTATCAGGCCGAATAAATAAAATCGGCCGGTCAGCTTGCCTTTGGTCATGAAATCAAGCAGATACCAGGAGAACCCGGCAATGTATCCGGCAGAGATGTTGCCGATCAAGAGCGCAGCCGTCATTCCCGCTGATCCTATCGCAACTGCGGTAATCACTGTCCCGCCGATCATCGGCCACAGTTCAAAATCAGCACCGCTCCCATGCATCCATGTGAATAAGGCAGTCACCACAAGGAAGATATAGAGAACGGTGAGCAGCCAGCGGAAAAGAAATACCGGATGATGCCTTACCCGCTTGGCATAGAGCACTTCACCAATCCCGCCATCCTCCAGCAGGCCCAGGTGGGGGAAGACAATCAATCCCAGAAAGCTGATCAGCTGTTCCCCCAGCTTCGCAGCCTGAACCCTGTTCATCAGTGCCGGCTCCATGAAGAACGGGACGACAGCCAGAAGCACTGCGGACAGGAGCCATGAATAATGTGCAGTCAGCCTGAGGTTGTACCCGGCCAGCGGGCGGATGATCTGCCGGCTCATCTAAGCGCCTCCGCTGCAGATGCCGCCACACTTCCTTTAGCTGTCTTCCTGCTCAGCGTCTTGGCTGAATCCAGCCGGCTGCGGTTTCTTTCCCATAACCAGGCGGCTCCTGCAGCCAATAATACAGAGAGTATTAAATAGAAGCTACGGTTAAGTGCAATCTCATCCGTCCACTTCCAGTATAACTCGTAGTCATTAGGCGAGTTGAAGCGGATGAACAGCCGGTTCAGCCCATAAGAGCCTAACAACGGCAGTACCGATACGAACCACCAGATAATCTGCAGGGCGATGGGTACGATCCCCCGGCGGAACAGCATCGAGCCGAACATCCCGAAGGCAACGGAAATCCATAACGTCGGCAGTAGCCACCATGCTGTGTATCCAAGGAAGATTACAACAGCCTGTCCCGTCTGGCCGGTAAGCCCCAGTGAATTTACGGTCTGCCAGCCGCCGATGACAGCCAGGATGAGGTAGATCAAAGAGAGCATGACACCTTGTGCAATAAACTTCGAACCGACATACACCCAAGGCGAAATCCTGCGGCTGTAAATCAATTCATTCATCCGGCTTGAGCGGTCCCGGAGCAGCAGAAAGGCAGACAGAAAGACCGGAAAGATCCCTGCTGGCAGCGAGAGATAATCACTGAAGTAGCGTGCGGCTCCGGGCAGCAATTCACCTGCATCCACCTTAGCGTTATAGCGGGCAAGATCCGCTTCCTGCGCCTTTATGGCTTCATCAACAGACTCAATGGCAGAACCGAATTCCCCCAGCCCTTGCTGGTATATACTTTTCCCGCCCAATTGATTGTTCACTGACTCAGCGATAGTGTATACCTCATCCATAGTATACTTATCCGGATTCTTCAGAACCTCATCCAGCTGGGAGATCGCTGCAGACAGGGCTGTCTTCTCCTTCTCGCTCAGCTTAACCTTGAATGGAAAACCCAGCCTGATCTTCTGGCTGGTTCCGGCATCCAGATTCCAGCCCATTTCCTTCCTCATTTGTTCGGCCAAATCGCGGGTATCCGCCGGCTGCTTCCAGCCGTAATACGGGTGTTCAATAGTACCTACATTCTGCGGCGTACTTATAACCGGGGAACCCAGCTCGCCCCAGGTTTCCTCCGTAGCATAAGAGGTGAAATAGAAGAACACGCTCGCGATAATAAACAGATAAAAAACCAGGCTGCGCAGCGTCATGCGCATCTCTTTGCCGATCAGTGCCATCATACGAAGGATTCCTCCCTGCGCATGAGATGCAGATAAGCATCTTCAATCGACGGCGCGGTCTGCTGTGCCCCTGCATAAGGCTGTTCATCTGCAAGCACCCGCACCCGCATATTCCTTCCTTCCGGCACAGCAGACAGAACCGGGAACCGGTCGCGGTCCCGTTCCCACTCCACCCGGTCAAGCTCGGCTATCCAGACACGGCCGGCGGCGGCGGCAGTCAAATCGCCTATTCTGCCGTGATAACGCAGGCGCCCCTTATGCAGCACGGTCATCTGCTCACAGGTGGACTCCACGTCTTCGACGACATGCGTGGACAAGAGAACAATTCTGCCTTCGGCAAAGCGGCTGAGCAGCCGCCGGAAACGGATCCGCTCTTCTGGGTCCAGCCCTGCAGTCGGTTCATCCACGATCAGCAGCTTCGGCTCATGCACCATTGCCTGGGCTACGCCGAGCCGGCGCTTCATTCCCCCGGATAATGCCTTCACCTTCGTACGGCGCTGCTCGGTAAGGTTAACCAGCTCCAGCAGCTTGTCTATTCTCCGCTTCCGCTCTGCACGGCCGGATATGCCCGATAGCAGCGCCAGATAATCCATCGCCTCCACTACCGTCATCCCCGGATAAAAGGCGAATTCCTGCGGCAAATAGCCAACCAGTTCCCGGATCCGGGCCTTATCTTTCAAGGCAACACCACCAATCTCCACCGTTCCAGAGGTAGGCTCCAGCAAGGTGGCAAGCAGACGCATCAGCGTGGTTTTACCTGCTCCGTTAGGTCCGAGCAGGCCGTGAATGCCTTCGCCCACCCGGAAGCTGATATCCTGCAGTGCCTGCTTGTTTCCGTAGGTCTTGGTTAAATGATTAATAATTAGCTCCATCCCAGTCTTCTCCCCCGTTCTTACAATTCCCTGTTCACCCGTCATTCTCCGGACTCCACGACAATTCAAGCTTCTCAATCAGCAGACCTGCTGCGATCAGAAGGAGCGACAGCGCCACGCATAGTTCCTTATCAATCTTTCCAATCGAGATCATCAGGGCAAAAACAGCCGTTAGGATTGTGACACATGATATTGTCATTGCCTTGCGCCTGGCCAGCATCCTGCGGTTATGCAGCACTTTCTCTGCATCACGCTTGTCATATTCCAGCAGACGCGCTTTGCGGTAGACCTCATCCAGAAATAACTGTTCCGGTTCGTTTGACCTCACAATCCCACTCCTCCTTTTCGTAAATCTGCCTAAGCTTCTTGCGCGCCCGGTGCAGCAGCACCTTGAAGCTAACCATATTGCGTCGCATTACTGCTGCCGCCTGCTCATAAGACATCTGTCCCACATCCACCAGATAGACCGCCTGGCAGTAATCCGGCTTCATCTGGCGCAGCCTTCTGCGCCATTCCAGGTCTTCTTCACGGATAATAGCCAGCCGCTCGGGATCGTCTGTTCCCTGTGTATGTACGCAGCCGTATCTCCCGAATCCGCCGCGGTCTGCCGGACCATCACCCTGTGACCTGCGGTCTTCCGGATTATGGCTCTCTTCCGCGGTCAAGGTACGCTGTCTGCTGCGCTTGCGGATGGAGTCAATGCTTTTATTGCGCAGGATCGTGAACAGATAGGTTTGGAAGGATGCACGGTGATCATACTTCTCCGGATACACCAGCAGATAAGCGAAACAATCCTGCGCCAGATCCTCGGCCGTATGATAATCTCCGGTCAAGTGGTACGCAAAACGTACCGCCGGCTTCCTGTACTTACACACCAGCCACTCAAAAGCCTCCAGGCTTCCGTCCCGGAACCTGACCAGTACAGCCTCTTCTTCCGCGGAATTATCCTTCGCTTCCTCTGACTCAGGGTCTTCCGCATGTTCTCTTCCGTTTCCGTTCGTCTTACGCCGCCTCCTCTCCCGCTGAGCCATCTACTGGTTATTCGTTTACCTCCGGCAAAAGGTTACAGTCTGTCCGCAAAAAATAACCCCACTAAGTGGGGACCCAAAACAAAAATTATCCTTACAACAGAAACGGTAATGCCGTCCTAATGAGGGCTGTCGTTTCTTCAAGAAGCTGGATGGAGCAGCAAACTATGGCTTACGCCTGCTGCTGGGCCAGCTGTGAGATTCCTGCAATGATTATTTTCAGGCCTGTACGGAACATGTTATCCGAACCCAGCTCGCGGAATAAGCCATTATGGTGCATACGCTGCACCACGTTCGGTCCTTCTCCGGACAGATGTGCAAGCGAATCCATAAACATTCCCTGCGCTGCGCCCTCCGCTTCCTTCTTCATGGCTGTATCGACTCTGCGTTGCTCATATTTATCGAGTTCAAAAGCAATCACATAGTTCAGCAGGCAGGCAATCGAGGAAAACTTGTCGCTGTCGCTGACGGGATGATGATCCACGATCTGCAGAAGCGAGTTGATTAAGGCCAGATAGTCCGGCTCGGAAGGTACCGTTCTCATTAACAGCTGGGCGGAACACGGATACTTAATCATTACGCTGCGGATCATCGATGCACATTGAAACAGCTGCTCTTCCCACTCTCCTTCGAGCTTAGCAGACTGCAGGGCCTCTTTCGCCACCTCATTGGCGAGCGTCTGAAACAGGCTCTGCTTGCTTTTGAAATGCCAATACAGCGAAGGGGCCTGGATATGCAGCAGATCCGCCAGCTTCCTCATACTGAAATCCTCAATGCCTATTTGGTCAAGCAGCTCCCAGGCTGCCTTGATGATATTTGGTTCGGTAATTTGCAGATTTTTGATTCTCATACGAGCCCTCCCGAGTACAAGCTGTTTCTATTCTAAGCGATCCTGCAAACAGGGTCTACCATCGTTAGATAATTCATGCGGCAGAATAAACTTACAGCGTTAGATATTTTCCTTTACAGTTAAAAAAGGCAGTGCTATATTAATCTCACACCGTTAGATTGAGGGTGCAGAGATCCTTACCGGCCGGAGGGGTCAGCTGCTTTCCGATCATTATTCAAGCTTCGCAGGATGACCCATATTAATTTTAAGAGGACGTGTACTGCAATGAATCCATCCGCAACAGAAGCCGCCCTGCAAGGCGGCAAGCCTTTTTCGATCAAACCGCTTATCCCTGTACTCTTCTCGCTCATTGCCGGAATGCTGCTGGTTATGCTGGACAATACCATTATGAATGTGGCCATACCTGAGCTGGAGAATGTATTTCACACCAGCCTAAAGACCATCCAATGGGCGATTACCGGCTACACGCTGGCTACCTCCATGATCATTCCGCTCGCAGGGTGGTTCTCGGACAGATTTACCGCTAAGCGTGTTTTTCTTGTATCTATTCTATTGTTCACTGTCGGCTCCCTGCTGTGTGCAGCGGCCCAGTCCCCGGCTCAGCTGATTGTTTTCCGGATTATGCAGGGTCTTGGCGGCGGCATGGTGGCTCCTATCGGCATGGCCTTATCCTTCAAAATCGCCCCGCCTGAGCGGAGAGGCGAGCTGATGGGCTTCCTCGCCATGCCCATGCTGATCGCTCCGCTGCTCGGCCCCGTGTTATCCGGATGGCTGCTTGAATATGTGAGCTGGCATTGGATTTTCCTGATCAATCTGCCTATCGGCCTGATCGCAATCTATTTAGGGATGAAGTATCTTCCGGTCTCCGACAAAGGAGCCTCCGCCAAGTTGGACATTTGGGGAATGATCCTGTCCCCGCTGGCCTTCTCCAGTCTCGTCTTCGGAGTGCACAGAGGTGGCGCGGAGGGTTGGACAGACTTCTATACATTGCTGCCGCTCGCCTTCGGCTTAGTTGCTCTGTCTCTGTTTGTTATTGTAGAGCTTCGTCAGAAGGAGCCACTGCTTGAGCTGCGCTCCTTCCGTTCCTTCGAGTTCACCAAAGGCATTATTCTGGTCTGGATTAATCAGATTGCGTTATTCGGTTCGATACTGCTCATTCCCTTATACCTCCAGCAGGTTAGAGGCTTCTCCTCCTTGGAGTCCGGGATGATGATCATCCCGCAGGCGCTGGTCAGCTTCGCCGGCGTTATGGCTGGGGGCAGACTTCTTGACAAATACGGAGCACGGATTCCTGTGTTCTCCGGTCTTGTGCTGCTCTCGGCTGCACTCGTTCTTCTGTCACGGCTGGACAGCGATACGACGATCTATGCGATGATTGGATCCTTCGCCCTTCTGGGACTGGGCCAGGGTCTCACCACCATGCAGCTCGGCACCCATGTACTCAAGTCGGCACCCAAAGACCTGATCAGCCGGGTAACCCCGCTGACCACCTCCGCCCAGCAGATTGTCGGCTCCTTCGCCATTGCCATCATCTCCGGTCTATTGTCTTCCAACATCGCTGAGCACATGAGCCAGGCCAGCTCCGCTTCAGCTTATGCCCATACTGCAGCGATGGTTGCAGGGTTCCGCGACACCTTCCTGCTTCCGCTGAGTCTGGCACTTTGCGGGGTTGTATTGAGTCTGTTCCTGCGGAAGCAGGAGCACGGAAGCGGGCAGTGAATAAGGTATTTAAAGAGGCCATCGCGCTACGCAAGTTGATCGGCATGAAGTTGTAAGTGCATCCGGATTCGCCTCACATAGCGCACATCACGTGTATCACGCATATCACGCATATCACGCATATCACGCATATCACGCATATCACGCATATCACGCATATCACGCAAAAAAAGATGCTCCCCTTACCGGGTAGCATCTTTTGCGGCTTCACGTTTCTCATCCCGCCCACATCAGTCCTATAATTGGTGCATTGTCTTCGGTTTTTCGCATACATCCGGCCCATCTGCCCTAACATTGGTGCATTGTCTTCGGTTTTTCGCATACATTCGTCCCATCTGACCTATCGCTGGTGCATTGTATTCGGTTTTTCGCATACATCCGGCCCATCTGCCCTAACATTGGTGCATTGTATTCGGTTTTCCGCATACATTCGGCCCATCTGCCCTAGCGTTGGTGCATTATATTCGGTTTTTCGCATACATCCGGCCCATCTGCCCTATCGCTGGTGCATTGTACTCGGTTTTTCGCATACATCCGACCCATCTGCCCTAACATTGGTGCATTGTCTTCGGTTTTTCGCATACATTCGGCTCATCTGCCCTATCGCTGGTGCATTGCTCCGATTGTATTCGGTTTTTCGCATACATCCGGCTCATTTGCCCTATCGCTGGTACATTGTATTCGGTTTTTCGCATACATCCGGCTCATCTGCCCTATCGCTGGTGCATTGTATTCGGTTTTTCGCATACATCCGGCTCATCTGCCCTATCGCTGGTGCATTGTATTCGGTTTTTCGCATACATCCCGCTCATCTGGCTACTTTTGGTGGACTCAGAGGGAACTTCATCCCCTGATTTCCCCACAACGCCTACTTTCGGCGAATTCAGGCGCACTTTTACCCCTCATTTCCGTTTGCCGCCCAATTCCGGCAAATTCAGGGGCACTTTTACCCCTCATTTCCGTTTGCCGCCCAATTCCGGCAAATTAGGGGCACTTCTGCCCCTCATTCACCCACCTAGCCTCTTTCCAGCCTACATTCCACCCATTAGCTCAAAAATCAAAATGGCTCGTAATTGCCTGAGCAATTACGAGCCATATTTGTAAAACGGATGCGGTCAAGAGGACTCGAACCTCCACGATATTGCTATCACTGGCACCTGAAGCCAGCGCGTCTGCCAATTCCGCCATGACCGCATATTATGTAGTTCAGTGATTCAATCACCGTAATTAAGAATATACTCTCTTTAAATATAAATTGCAAGCATTATTTATTGGTGATTATTACAGCACTATGAAAGTCCTGCTATCCACTCAATGACCCGCAAATAATATGCATGGAATATTATTGAAATACTTATTATTATAATGTATATTCCTCATATGGATTAATAATATAAGGAGGAATAACATGGATTCTTTAGATTACAAGATCATCTCAGCAATAATGAATAACGGCAGGATCACCTGGTCCGAGCTTGCCGGACTGCTGGGCCTTTCTTCTCCTGCCACTGCAGACAGGGTTCGGCGGCTGGAAGAGCAAGGTGTCATTACCGGATATACGGCGCTGATCGACGCGGAATCTGCCGGTTACGGATTGGCTGCACTGATTGCCGTATCGCTGGAGCGGCCGGAACACCGGCAAGGCTTCATAGAACTCGTGATGAAGCTGCCGGAGGTTCAGGAATGCCATCACACTGCCGGGGATGATGATTACATCCTGAAGCTGCGCTGCCGGGGAACAAGGGATCTGGACAGGATCATCAGCGATGAGATCAAAGGCCTGCCGGGTATCGTGCGGACCCGCACTACGATTATCCTCGGAACGGTCAAAGAAACTCCGCATGTACCGCTGCCCCCGGCAGAACGCACACGATGAATATATGGCTGGCCATGTTAAGCGGTCTCAGCTTCGGCTTCATTATTGCCGCTCCTGTCGGCCCGATGTCTCTGCTGTGCATGAACCGTACACTGAAGTCCGGCTTCACTGCCGGTCTCGCCACGGGCGCCGGAATAGCGCTCGCTGACGCCTTCTATGCGCTGGTGACCGTTGCCAGCTTCCGGGTTGTGAATGATTTCACCACCACCTACGCCCTTCCGCTTCGTCTGCTAGGCAGCCTGTTTCTCGGCTACCTGGGGCTGAAGGCGATATGGCCGGGTCCGGCCAAGGCAGAACCGGTAACAGCAGCCGTGCGCAACGGAAATATCTACAGCCTGTCCTCCGCCTGCCTGTTGACACTAGCCAATCCGGCAACACTTCTGTCCTTCATGGCGCTTGCCGCTTCCCTGGGCCAGTCAATCAGCGCCTCCCTGTTTCTTCCGGCAGGTATTGCTCTGGGCTCCTTCGCCTGGTGGCTGCTGTTATCCGGCCTAATCGCCCTTATCAGGGGCAGGCTGTCCGGCAGCTTCAGCCGGTTCCTGAGCCTGGGCACCGCAATCATACTGGTTCTGTTCAGCTTATACGGCAGCTTCACCGTATTGTCCACTTATTGGGGGCAATTGTTATGAAGACCGCCCGCGGTTCCTCTGCTAATCCAGCCTCTGCTTTGCCGCAAGAACAACAGCGTCACTCCCGGCCGCACAGCCCGCTCCAGCTGGTGCATTTCCTGGCCGGATATTTCATTTCCAGAATCGGAGACGCCATATACACCTTTTGTCTGCCGCTGCTCTCCTACAGGCTGTCCGGGTCTGTGCTGGTAATGAGCTCGCTGTTTGCCGTCAGTGTGCTGCCGGTCATACTGTTCGCCCCTTTTGCCGGAGTGATCCTCGACCGGTTCAATCGCAAGCGGCTGATGCTCTGCGCAGATCTGATCCGAATGGGGCTCATTGCCCTCATTCCTATACTGGCACATTACGGACTGCTCGCCATTTGGCATCTGTACGTCATTTCTCTGCTCTTATCCATTGTATCAACAGGTTATGATATAGCGGTTGTAACCCTCATTCCGGCGCTGTCCGGGAAGAATCTTACCCGGGGGAATGCCGGAGTTCAGACAGCAGGCCAGCTGGCCGATATGCTCGGACCGGCGGTCGCGGGAGGGTTGGCCTCGCTTATGAGCATTACTTCCATCCTGTGGCTGGATGTCGCCTCCTTCGCGGTCATTCTCTGCGTTCTGTACCGGCTTCCGCAGGAACCCGCACGGACACGCAGCGCCAAGCCTGCTTTTGCCGCCGAAATGTCCCAGGGCTTCCTCTGGCTGATCCGCAGCCCGGTCCAATTGGCCCTATCATTACAGACAGCCATCGGCAACTTCGGCTACAGTGCAGCGTATGCCACCCTGACCTACTACCTGATTATCAATCTTCATTTAACTACAGGTCAAATGGGCATGACTTATACCTTGCTCGCTGCCGGAGGAGTCGCCGGGAGCCTTGCAGTTATTTATCTCGACCGGCATTTCAGGCGCGGCCGCCTGATTCCGGTGCTGCTGCTGGCCGGAACCTGCGGATTTGTACTGGCCGGCTTCAATGCCTCCTGGCTGGCGCCGGGAATCGGCTTCGGCCTGGTCGCTGCCTGCAACACCTCCTGGTCCGTCTTGTCCGCTTCCATCCGCCAGGAGCAGGTTCCGCCCGAGCTGCTCGGCAGAGTGCTGAGCTTCTCCAGAGTCGTCACCCGCACGGCTATGCCGGCCGGTGCATTACTCGGCGGCTGGATGAGCGGTGCATTGGCCCCCGGTGCAGTATTTCTGCTGGCCGCCGCCGCCAAACTGATCGAGGTGCTTATTGCTGTTGCTTCACCAATCCGCAGATTGTGACTGTGCCTACGCCAGTACCTTCAGCACATCCTCGATTTTACGCTGATGGGACAGCACACCATAATTCATCCAGGCCATGAAATCAACCTCGTATACACAGCGGTTGCGCACAGCGGGCAGGCTTCTCCATAGCTGTGTATCGAGCAGCTCCCGGCTTTCACCTTCCTGCTTGTCAAACGTTATAAACAGATGATCTGCGGTCAGCTCAGACAATTCTTCACGGCTCAGGTTCACACGCTTCTGTCCCCGGGTAAGCCTGCTGACAAATCCATGCCGCTGGAGCCCCAGATCCTCATGCAGAACGCTTGCTGAATATCCCAGCTCATCACAGCCATACAGAGCAACTCCATAAGCGGAAATCCGCAGTAACGCTACCGTCTGTCCCCGGATGCTGCGGCTGAGCATCCGCTTGGCCTGCCGGGCCTGCTGCTCATAATGGCCGATAACTTCCTGCACCCGTTCCGTTCTGCCGAAGACAGCAGCTGCGGAGCGGAGCGTTGCCCGCCAGTCCTCCTGATGGAACGGAAGCCGGAGCAGCGGGGCCACCTGGCGGCATTCCCCCAGCTGCCAGCGCTGAAAGCCGTCATCCAGTATAATCAGCTCGGGCATATACCGGGAGAGTCCTTGCCAGTCTCCGCTCGAAATATCAAAGGCAGGAACCTGATCAAGACCCAGATACTCCTGCTTCCCCCACTGGGCATGACAATATTGCACCACCGGAGTAATCCCCAATGCCAGCAGATAATCCTCCAGAAAAGGGGCAAATACGCGGACTCCCTCCTGATGAAGGCTCCTGTATTGGCCGGGAGTTACACCAACTGTTCCTTTGAAGCGGCGGTTGAAATAGTACTCATTGCTGTAGCCGACAGCCAGTGCAACATCATGCAGGCGGTCCCTGGTCAGCAGCAGCTGCTGCTGTGCCCGTTCAATACGCAGTCCATTCAAGTACTCCAAGGGAATCTGACCGGTAATCTCTCTAAAAAGCTGAGTATAACGCGCACGGCCAATCCCTGCAAGCTCAGCCAGCTGGTCGACAGATAAGGCTTCATTGAAATGGTCCTCCATATAGCGGATCGAACGCTCCACCGCCTCATGATCATCCCTGGTCTTCATCGCCGGAGAATTCGCCCGCATGATCAGCAGCAGGAGCTCCTGAAAACGGGTCTGAGCCGCAAACCATTCAATATCCTCGGCACTCCTGCGGCTAAGATAAATGGAATCCAGCAGCAGTACACACTGCGAATAAGGTCTGCAGTTAAGGAATCCTGGCCGGAGCATGCCATCTCCAGACTTCCTTTCTACTCCGTCAGGTTTGCTGCCTCCGGTATGAATAACCTCAAAGCCAATCCGGTAAAAGCTCAGCCCCCGCTCTCCGGCCCGGATTCTGTTTAGTGATCCGGCCTCTATCAGAAATGCGGCACCTTTCTCCAAGGGATATTGCCTGTCATCCGCTTTGAGCCAGCCCTGCCCTTCCGAAACTATAATTAATGTATGTTCCTTGTACACATCTGTCGGTTCATTTCCAGACGGGGACTGGGCAACGGTTTCTATGTTAATCAGGCTATAGAATAGCCTTCTTCCGGTATTTTCCTGTACTAGATCCGCCATTCCACCCCTCCTTATTGAGAATCATTATCACCAACTCAGTGTAAAACAAAAAAGAAGATCTATCAACTGTGCTGATAGACCTTCTTTTCACTTGCTTCATCAAAATTATGTTATTTCACCATTACCTTCAGCAGATCGTCGAGCTTCATCGTATTTGCCGTGATTGCACCGGATTGCCAGTGGGAACGTTCCATTCTGTAGATGTTCCCGTTCTTCACCGCAGGCAGGTTCTTCCACAGAGGGCCATCGAGAATCTGAATCGCCTCCTGATTAGCCGCAGTATCCCAGTCTCCGTTGTCAGGGAATACAATGATGTGATCCGCTTCAAGCGCTGGTATCACTTCTTCGGAAATAATGGACTGATATTCCGTCATCTCAGCGGCCATCGGGACAGGTGTCAGACCGAATTGATCATAGAGCACACCGGTAAAGCGGTTTTTGACTCCAAAAAGAGCAAAGGTTTTGTCCGCGACATTAAGCCGGATTACAGCTACCTTTTCCTGTCCCAGAGCCTGCTGCAGCTTGGCTTTACCATCGGCTACCTTCTGGTCATACTCAGCAAGTACAGCCTCACCCTTCTCCGGAATACCCAGCGCATCGGCAATCGCTGTGAGCATTAGCCTTGAATCCTGCAGCACGCTCTCCGGCAGACGGTAGGTTGGCGCCACCATGGAATATTGTTCATACTTAGCGGCATCTGCACCGCCATCGGTAATGATCAGATCGGGATTTTTGTCGAGCAACGCTTCCATACTGCCGCTAATATCGAATTCAGGCACATCCAGATTCAGATAATCCTGCTTGCCCCAGCTTGGATGATACCACTGCACCACTGGAGTAACGCCTAGTGCCTTCAGATAATCTTCTACATAGATCCCCGCCACCCGCTTAGGATTTACGGGAATTTCTACATCTCCGAATTCTCCGGTAATCGTACGGGTCGCTCCTTCTTCTGAGGCATTATTGCTGCTCTCTGTAGGAGTTGCACTGGCTGCTGCTGCCTCTTCCGCTGCATTCCCTGCTTGGACAGCGTTGCCCTCCGCAGCCTTGTTAGCAGTCCCGCAAGCCGCCAAAGCGGACATTGCCAGCATAAGTACGATTGTCCAGATAAACTTCCGGCCCCGGTTTGTCATTTCTCTCTTCACTCCTATGTCTGTTTTCATTGATTATCATTCTCATGTAATCTTAATGACAATAGTAGCATGTCCTGATCAGCTTTCAATGCACTTTCTCTGCCAAAATCTTATACAAACTAAGCGTATTGAATTTAGCTGTAATTGGATACGGCAGCCGTTCTTTTCTAAGGACGGTAACGTTTCAGCGAGAAATAGAAGGATAAGTGATCCTGTGAAACATATAAATTCTTATAGTTATCAAAAAAATTGACCCCGCCAGCAAGCGGCGGAGTCCATAGTTCATAAACATATATAGCACATACAAGTTGAGGATATCCTTAATATACCATCCGTTTGTAAATGGAATGTGTGAGGTAATCCATGAAAATAATAAATATATCCGTGTTCATTATAATCCGCTATCCCCTGTCACCAACGTATCTGTCGCGTCCGGCTCCCATTCCTGCCGCGAACAAGAGCACGCTTGCTGCTGCCAGCAGTGCCAGCGGTGTGTTCCAGCTGTTCGTAGCATCATGCAGCAGACCGAACAGTGCAGGTCCCATCGCGGCCAGCAGATAACCGGCAGACTGGGCCATGCCCGACAGCTCACTGGCTTCCTGCGTAGTCCGGGTGCGCAGGCTGAAGAACATCATCGCCAGTCCAAAAGCGAATCCCCCGCCGATTCCAATGCATACCGCCCATACCGCCATCAGCTCCGTGCTGCCCAGCCAAATTCCAAGGATGCCAATGATAAACAGGATAGAAGTAATAACTACCAGCAGACGCTGGTTCTTCATCCGTCCGGCCCAGAGCGGTACAAAGAATGTAAACGGCAGCTGTGCCAGCTGCATCAGTGAGAGAATCCATCCCGCATGGCTGGAGGACATTCCCCGCTCCCCGAGAATAACCGAAAACCAGGCGATCAGGACATAGTAGAGCAAAGACTGCAGCCCCATGAACAATGTAACCTGCCAGGCGAGCGGGGAGCGCCATACGCGCACAGCCGAAGACCGCACGGCGCCTGTACTGCTTGGGCTAAGGCTCTTCATCTGCGGAATCCAGAGCAGGGTAGCCAGCGCAGAGATGATAAACCACAAAGCCAGGGTTCCCCTCCATCCAAGCCCCGCATGTGAGGCCAAAGGAACACTGATTCCTGAAGCAGCAGCTGCACATATATTCATGGAGACCGTGTAGATTCCGGTCATCAGGCCGATGCGGTGCGGGAATTTCCCCTTGATCAGTCCCGGCAGCAGCACATTGCAGACGGCAATGGACAGGCCAATCATTGCCGTACCCGCAAACAAGGTAACCGTTCCGGAAGCTGAACGGACGAGAATCCCCATTGACAGCGTAAGCATACCCAGCATCAGGATATTGGCAAGTCCAACTTTGCGGGCTAGCTGTGGGGCGAATGGAGATAGTAGCGCAAAGGCCAGTAACGGCAAGGTCGTGATCGCTCCAGCCAGGGTATTAGACAATCCCAGGTCATCACGGATCATCTCCAGCAGAGGTCCGACTGAAGTGAACGGGGCACGCAGCGCAGCTGCGACACAAATAATACCGGTGATGAGCATCCACCGGCTGGTGGTATTTGAATCATGCGCGGACAAGCCTGGCTCCGCTATGTTGCTTTTTTGACGGCTGAATTTCATGTTGTTCCTCCAAGGCCGCAGCAAAACACCCGTCAAGCCGGGGGCTTGTCAGGGAATAAAGCTGCTGTATGTAGTAGACTTTCAGATCCATGGCACATGTCGCCATTATATCTCTTTACGCTGGAGGTTGCACAAATTTAAGTTAGTTCCGAGGGTTGACAATACGTCTGAACATCGTCTGCAGCAGGAATAACCGCCGGTCGCAGCGACCGGCGGCAGTACACTTAAGGTGAAGCTACATTATACCCAGAGAGATTTAGAGATGATTACGAGCAGGATGAACAGAACCAGAATCGCGCCAGTGGAAGTGAATACTCCGCCGTATCCCCCAACATTTTCGCTCATGTTAACTCCTCCTTTATACTTGAATACAGTTAAAATATGTGGAAATAGCCTTTCACGACTGGGTGAAACGGTAATAAATCAGATGAATTACATGTAATTTTAAACATCTTACCGTTGACAAATCATGTAACCCTCTTTAGTATCCTAAGAATAAGGTTCACTTGAGAATCAATCTCAATAACCAGATACATAACACACTATAGAAAAGAGTGAACAAGAGATGCTGCGTCGTTTTTTCTCCTATTACCGCCCTTATAAGAAGCTGTTTATCCTCGACTTCACCTGTGCGGTAGGTGCCGGTCTGCTGGAGCTTGCTTTTCCCGTAGCGGTCAATAAATTCATTGATGATCTGCTGCCGGGTCAGGACTGGCCGCTGATTCTGATTGCCTGTGTGGTCTTGCTCGGAATTTACGCGCTGAATACGGCAATGAACTATGTTGTCACTTACTGGGGGCACATGCTGGGCATTAACATTGAGACCAATATGCGCAAAAAAATGTTCGATCATATTCAGAAGCTGTCCTTCCGCTTCTTTGATAATAACAAAACAGGTCATCTGCTCGGCAGAATTACCAATGACCTGAACGATATCGGCGAAGTGGCCCATCACGGGCCGGAGGATGTGTTCATCGCTGTCATGACACTGATCGGTGCATTTATTCTGATGGCGGATATCAATCTCCAGCTGGCTGTAATCACCTTCATCATCGTGCCGGTTATGGCCTGGGTCATCATCCATTTCGGCCGCAATATGACGGAAACTTACCATCGTCTGTTCGGCAATGTGGGTAACTTTAATGCCCGGATCGAGGACAATGTCGGCGGGATTCGCGTGGTTCAGTCTTTTGCCAATGAAGAATATGAGAAAGAGCTGTTCGCTGTGGACAACCAGAAATTCCGCCAGACCAAGCTGATGGCTTATAAGCTGATGGCCAAAAGCTCGTCGGTCAGCTATATGATGACCCGTCTGATTACCATTGTGGTGATGGTCTGCGGTGCCTGGTTCTTCATCCAGGGAGAGCTAGAGATCGGGGAATTTGTCGCTTTCATCCTGCTGGCCAACGTCTTCTTCCGCCCGATTGAGAAAATCAACTCCGTCATCGAGAGCTATCCGAAGGGGATTGCCGGGTTCAAGCGTTATCTTGAAGTGATTGATACCGAGCCTGATATCGCGGACAAGCCGGATGCTGTAGAAGTAGGCTCACTCCGCGGGGATATTAGCTTCAGCAATGTTAGCTTCGGCTATGAAGCGGACCGTACAGTGCTGGCGGATATTAGCCTGAAGGTTAATGCAGGTGAGACTATCGCCTTCGTCGGACCTTCCGGTGCCGGCAAAACAACGATCTGCAGCCTGCTTCCCCGCTTCTATGATGTGACCGGCGGAGCCATCTCCATCGACGGGATCGATATCCGCGATATGAAGCTCACCTCGCTGCGGAAGCAGATCGGGATCGTGCAGCAGGATGTGTTCCTCTTCTCCGGCACGATCCGTGAGAATATCGCTTACGGTAAGCTGGATGCAGAGCTGCCGGAGATCTGGCAGGCAGCACGTCAAGCTCACCTGGAAGAACTGATCAACAGCCTGCCGAACGGGATGGATACCGTTATCGGGGAACGCGGCGTCAAGCTGTCCGGCGGACAGAAGCAGCGCCTGGCGATCGCCCGCATGTTCCTCAAGAATCCGCCGATTCTGATTCTGGACGAAGCCACCTCGGCCCTCGACACCGAGACCGAAGCGGCGATTCAGCAGTCACTGGCTGACCTGTCCGTGGGCCGCACAACCCTTGTCATCGCCCATCGCCTGACAACGATCAAGAATGCCGACCGGATTATCGTGGTCAGCGAGGACGGCATCTCCGAGGAAGGCCGCCATGAGGATCTGGTGGGCGCCGGAGGCACTTATAGCCGCCTGTATCAGGCGCAGTATAATGCTTAGGAGTACACATTAAAAACCTTGCGAGATGCGGCCTGCGGGCTGCACTTCGCAAGGTTTTTTTCGTTCACGGGCCTCATTCCCGCAACCTCCCGTGAACAGTTTCGTCAATTAGTATATGTAATGCAACTAAAGAAAGGCGGGGGTCTTAGGATGAAAATAAAAATACTCATATTGCTAACGGCTGTTATAGTCCTATGCGGCTGCTCGAGTAGTACTCGGATTAAGGGCGGCTCTGCAATTGATTGGGTGGATTTCCTAAAGTTGAATGGACATTCCTACACCGGATCTTGGGAAAACGTGATTAAGAATCCGGATCAAGTCACCACTGAGACTGTTGGTAAAGTGGACTTTAAAGTCGCGGATGTCGTTACTAATCCTCATTACCAGACGAAGGATGGCGATGCAGCCTTTTTGGAAAAAGGAACAAAACTATACCGCGTTGAAGGCTTTAAGACAGACGAAGTTATTGCCGCTAAAGATGAAACACGCATCGGCGGATTCCGTTTATATGTGGAGGATGATTACTCCAATAACCTGCAGCAGCGATATAACGACGTCATTAAACACAATATAGAGCGGGTTGAACTATATCATCAGGATGATGTGAAGCCTTACAAAACTCTAACCGATGATGAAACCAAACGCTTCATCCACCTGCTGGAAAGCGGAAAAAACACACAAAATTACAGCCCTCAGAATAAGGACGGTGATCCGGAATATTATCAGGTAGTCCTATATACCGGCGGGCCGTTTGCCTTCTCCTTTTCTCTTGTTGATGATGGTGTCAATGTGTTCTTTTCGCCTTGGGATACCAGAATTGTCGGCGACGAAATCCGAAGTTTAATACAACCTTAGAAACGGCGTATAAAGTACAATCAACCAAACCGCAAGGTTACCTATGCCCCAGTTTGTTCGTTTAAGATTGGCATCTGCTCATCAGCGTTAAGTGTTCTAATCATCAGTCCTGCCCAGAAAACGGATCGCCAGCTCTCTATAAAAGTCGATTGATTCCAGGTAAGCCTCAATATCCACCCACTCATCCGGCTGGTGGGCAAGGCGGTGGTCGCCCGGTCCGTAGATCAACACCGGAAGCCTGCCGTTATCATGCAGCACGGAGCCGTCCGTGTAGTAGGGTACGCCTTGAATTGGAGTTACGTCTCTTGCCGCATCACCTTCTGCTTCTTCAGCAGGGCCTCCCGCTTGGCCCTGCCGCCTCTGCTGCGCAGCAATTTCCAAAGCCGTAGTAATCAAACGCTGGCCGGGATCAGTATAGACCACACTGCGGTCCAACAGCTGCTCTACCTGATAACGGTAGTCCGCATGACGCTGCCGGATATCCTGGAGCTTGTCCTCAATCTCCCTCAGCAGCGGACCATGCTCCAGCGGCGGAACGGTGCGGATATCCACATCGATGGTGCAGGAATCCGGGACCACATTGGTCTGTACACCACCGGTAATCTTGTTCACGGACAGGCTGCTGGAACCAAGAACCGGATCTGTGGCCTGCCACTCCAGAGCATGGCGGTGCAGCAGCGCGATTACCTCCATCATGCCCTCCACCGCATTGAGTCCAAGCTGCGGCATGGAGCCGTGGGCGCTGCGTCCGAAGAGGGAAATGCGCAGCCAGAGGGCGCCTTTGTGGCCGACCGCCACCCGGCTGCATGTCGGCTCGCCGATGACGAGGCCGTCCAGCTCCGGCAGGTCGTGCCTGTGCTGCTCGGCATATAGCCGTGCGCCGCAGCTGTCCACCTCTTCCCCGGCTGTCGCCAGGATGAGCAGATCACCGGCCAGCCGGATGCCGTCCTGTTGCAGGGAAGCTGCGGCGAGCAGCATGGCGGCCAGGCCGCTTTTCATATCCGAGGTGCCCCGGCCATACATCCGGTCCCCCTCAATCACCGCGCCGTGCGGGGGATAGCTGCCTGCTGCTTCGCTCCAGGGACTGACCGTATCAAGATGGCCGCAGAACATCAGCTTCCGGTTGCCGGAGCCGGCAATCACCGCCTCCAGGTTGCTCCGTCCCTGCTCCACAATCGTAATGCTGCTGGATATGCCCAGCTCCCGCAACACCTCCTGCAGCAGCAGAGACAGCCTGTGCTCATTGCCGGGAGGATTACAGGTATCCACTTGGATCAGACGCTGCAGAAGAGGCACGGCAAACTCGCGGCTTCTCACATTGATCATAGTTCAACATCCTCCTTGGTTAGGTAGTTTCAGTTCAATTTAATCCAGTTCAACTTACTTTCATACAGGCTTCCAGCACGCCCATCCAGATCGTGCATATAACTTATGTTGAAATCTACGTGATCTCCGGGATTTTTGCAGCCGCAAAAGTCACGTTGTCCTGGAGCATACGTATCACTCAGGACAAAACCTTGGCGCCGCTAAACGTATCAGCTTCTTCCCCTCCAACATTTCCCGGATGATCGGCTTCCCCAGCTATCGGAGGCACATTGTATTCGGTTTTTCACATACATTTGGCTCATCTACTCCATTCGTCGCACATTGTATTCGGTTTTTCGCATACATTTGGTCCGTTTGCTCCATTCGCGGCACATTGTATTCGGTTTTCCGCATACATTTGGCCCGTTTGCTCCATTCGTGGCACATTGTATTCGGTTTTTCACATACATTTGTTCGCAGGCTCTCATACATCGCAAAAAAGCCGCCACCCCGTATAACAATTGGTGTGACAGCTCTTGGAAACATCTTATTTCTTCGCGATATGGCACTTCAGCAGCTTGCCCTTCACGGTTGTCTCCTTCATCGCCTGCAGCACAAGCGATCCCTTACCGTTCAGAATATCGACGTAGGTTACGTTGTCCTGGATCGTGATGATTCCGATGTCCGCAGCCGTGATGCCCTCAAGCTTGGCGATAGTGCCAACGAAATCGACCGCGCGGAGCTTCTTTTTCTTGCCGCCGTTGAAGTAGAGCTTCATGATGTCCTGGTTCATGACCTCGGTTTTGCCGGCTTTGCGGACCTGCTGCTTGCCCAGCTTCAGATCGAACGCCGGTTTGGCGTAGACCACCGCATCATCCGAAGGAGCTTTCATCTCCGGCAGGGTGAAGCCGATGTAGCCTTCGATTTCCTTGACCCATTTGTGCTCATTCGGCGTAACGAAGGTGATCGCTTTACCGCTTTTGCCTGCGCGGGCGGTCCGGCCGGTGCGGTGGACGTAGCTCTCTTTTTCGAGCGGGATATCGTAGTTAATGACATGGGTGATGTTCTCGATATCAATCCCTCTGGCTGCAACGTCGGTGGCGATCAGATAACGGAACTGGCCCCGCTTAAAAGCATTCATGACCTCAAAACGCTCGTCCTGCTCCATGCCGCCGTGGATTTTGTCCACCGGATATTCCAGATCCGCCATCCCGCGGAAGAGGGCATTCACCTGCTCCTGGGTCCGGCAAAAAATAATACAGCTATCCGGATTCTCCACTGTCAGCAGGTCGCTCAGCAGTCCAAACTTGGCAGCTTGTCTCACTTCAATCAGCGCATGCTCAATTGACGCCGTCGTAATCCCGCTGGCTTCAATCTCGATATCCACCGGCTCCGTCATGTACTTACGGCACAGATTCTTAATCACTTCCGGCAGCGTCGCCGAGAACAGCATCGTTACACGTTCCTTCGGCAGCTGCTTGATAATCTTCTCAATCTGCTCAATGAAGCCCATGCTGAGCATTTCGTCCGCTTCATCAATCACCAGATATTTAATCCGGCTAAGATTCAGCGTTCCGCGGTCGATATGGTCGAACACACGGCCCGGCGTGCCAACGACCACATGCGTCTTCTGAGTCAGCTCGATCTTCTGCGGGGCAAAAGGCTGCTTGCCGAACAGCGCTACCGCCTTAATCCGCTTGAAGCGCCCGATATTCGTAATATCCTCACGCACCTGCTGGGCCAGCTCCCGGGTTGGGGTCAGCACCAGTGCCTGGGGTTTGTTCTCATTCCAATCGACCAGCTCACAGAGCGGGATGGCGAAGGCTGCGGTTTTGCCGCTGCCCGTCTGTGACTTCACGATCAGATCCTGCGCCTTCAGCGCTACCGGAATGACCTTCCGCTGCACCTCGGTGGGGTCTACGTACTTCAGAACCTTCAGCGCGCGGATAATCTCTTCATTCAAACCATAATCACTAAACTGTACTTGTACTTCACTCATATTGTATCCAACCTCTTCTATGCCGATTGTTCCGGTTCAAGCGGGGTCTCCCGCGTTCCATCCATCTTGCGCATTATTCCATTATAACACCTACTCTGCCCCTTGATTCCATTCCTTATAAAATTGCTCCAAAAAAATCAGCATAAACTGATGCCGCTCCTCCGCCAGCTGTTTGCCGTAAGAGGTGTTCATGAGGTCCTTCAGCTTAAGCAGCTTCTCATAAAAATGATTGACCGCCGTTCCCTTGGAATAGTTGCGGTATTCCTCTTTCAGCGAGTCGTCCCTTGGCGGAATTTCCGGATCATAGACCGGACGGCCCTTCGCTCCTGAAAAGACCATTGTACGCGTAATCCCGATCGCCCCCAGCGCATCCAGACGGTCCGCATCCTGCACCACTTGTCCTTCCAGCGTAGACATCGGTGCGCCACCGCCGCCGCTGAAGGACATCGTCGAGATGATCTCCATAATCTGCTTGTTTGCAGCTTCATCCGGGAGATGTGCGGCCAGCCAAGTATGTACTTTGAGCAATCCTGCTTCTTTGGAGGGATTCAGCTTCTCGTCGGCCACATCATGCAGCAGCGCGGCGATTGTGCAGATCACCACGTTGGCCCCTTCCATCCCTGCGATCAGCGCCGCTGTATTGCGCACGCGGTTAGTGTGAAACCAGTCATGGCCGGTGGTATCCTGGCCCAGTTGCTCCTTGGCGAAGTTCTCTGCTTCTGTGATAAGCTCTGTATGATTCATTATGATTGCTCCTTTGTAAAAATAGGGATATAGGTGTTGCACAGCTGTCCCTGATCCGCTATAATGTGCAGTAATTAAAAGCTGAAGGGAATGGATTCACATGAACTGCCTGTCCATCATACCGAATCAACTTCATCATCACAAGCAGCGTTAGCACACACCTGAATTCATTCAGGGAGGGCTAACGCATTTCGCGTTTGACCTCCCTGCGGCATATCGAAGCGCGCGGGACCACGGGGTCCGGCGCGTTTTTTATTTTACCGGAATTCAATAACAAGGGAGCTGCTAATGATGCAAAATATTAAAGGAACTTATGATTATTTCGGCCGGGAACAGGCCATCCGCCAGAATGTCCGGACCACACTCCAGGAGCTGTTCGAGCTGTACGGCTTCGAGTCGATGGATACCACTCTGCTGAACGAGCTGGAGCTGCTGACCTCCAAATACGCCGGGGGCGATGAGATTCTCCGCGAAATGTATCAGCTGGCTGATCAGGGCGGGCGCAGACTGGGGCTGCGTTACGATCTGACGATCCCTTTTGCCAAGGTGATTGCCATGAATCCGGGAATCGAGTTCCCATACCGGCGTTATGAGATCGGCAAGGTGTTCCGCGATGGGCCGGTCAAAAAAGGCCGCCTGCGCGAATTCCTGCAATGTGACGCGGACGTCGTCGGCATTGCCGGCCCGCAGGCTGAAGCGGAGCTAATGCAGCTGGCAGCGGAGGTCTTCCGCAGACTGGATATTCCGGTGGTTCTGATGTGGAACAACCGCCGGTTCCTGGGCGAGATTCTGGGCGCGGTCGGCGTTCCGGCGGAGGAGCAGCTGTCCGTGATGCTGACCCTCGACAAGCTGGCCAAGATCGGCAGCGGCGGGGTGCTGGCAGAGCTGACGGACAAGCAGCTGACTGCGGACACGGTTCGGCTGATTTCGGAGCTGCTGGAGCTGGATAACCCGGGGTTCGGGCAGCTGGTGGAGAAGTATAAGCTTGAAGGCCAGCCCGGCGCGCTTGAAGTACTCGCGCTGCAGCAACTGATTGATGCGATTGGGCTTGGCGCCGTTTGCGTCTTCGATCCCTTTCTCTCACGCGGCCTCTCCTTCTATACCGGAACCGTCTATGAAATCTTCGACGCATCCGGCAGCTATACCTCAAGCCTTGGGGGCGGAGGCAGATATGATGCGATCATCGGAAAGCTCGTCGGGCGTGATAATATAGAGTACCCGACGGTCGGGATCTCCTTCGGGATGGAGTCGATCATGGCCCTGCTGGGCGAACGTCCGGCGGATACGGCGACCCGTTCCGGGGTCCTGATCATTCCGATCGGCGGATATCTGCCGGAGGCTCTGGTTGCCGCCGCTGCGCTCCGGACCGCCGGCATCCGCACGGGTGTAGACACCGGCTCGCGCAAGCTCAAAAAAACGTTGGCCACAGCGAGTTCTAAAGGTATACGGTATGTGATTATGGTTTGTGAGAGCGAGGCGGCTGAGGGCAAGCTGCGGCTCAAGGATATGACGCTGGGGAGCGAGAGATTGGTTACGGTGGGGAAGGCGGCTCAGTTGATTGCCGGGTAAAGCTTGTTGAGTCTGCTCCAGGTCCAAATTCACTGTCAGACAGACAAGTTTGCATACGCTCCACTCACCAGTATCTGAATACAGATGCCGGCGGCTGATAGTTGTACGTTTTGCAGGTTGCTATAAGCTCGACCTCTGGGACAACTCATTGTTGTAATTGTGCAAGATTTCCGTCAGCCGGGTGCGCCGAGCCGAAAAATGTTGTACTTTTTGCAGGATTTCCGCTCATTTGGCGGCTGCATTCACAAATTGTTGTACTTTTTGCAGGCCTGTTGATTCCCCATATTATGGTATGGATATAATTCCCAAAACAACCTTGTTCCTGAGCAGACTAAGTTGAACCTGCCACTCCAGCGGAAGACTAAATATACGCCAATGCTGCATAAATTCCCAAAGGGTCAGTTGAGCAAAGGCAGGCACGTTGGGGTGGATTTCATCATAAACACGTCTCAAAAGTACATAGACCGCAAGGGCCACAAACAATTGGCTGTATACTGCATTTTCAGTGGTTCCAAATAGACATGGCACGTTCAGATGCTGTTTAATCCAGCGGAAAAAGACTTCAATTTCCCAGCGTGCCTTATAGATTTCAGCGATCACATAAGCAGACTCTTTTCTCAAATCGGTCACGACCCGTACGACTTCCCCCCGGTCATTCTCAAATTCTACGACCCGGTGGCGCTTAGCGGATTGGCACTTCCCTTGACCGATATAACAAGTAATATCACGAACAATGTTCGTTTCTCCCTCTGCGGGTCGCTGGAGGTTTCTCGGCTTCACCAAATGGAGATTGTCTTTGAGTCGAATCACAAACGACTGGCCCTGGAGCACATATTGATCCAATCTGCTGATTTTTCCGTACGCCCGATCCTGTACCAAAATGTAGTCCGTATCTGCCAAGACTTCTCCAAACGGAGCGTCATTGCGCTTCGCGATCGATTCCTCCACGTTCACGGGTGAACGCTGACCCTGCGAAAGAGCAACATGCAGCTTAATGCCCCCTCTGAATTTTTTGTACGAGGCCCAAGGCATTCGGGAGTTCGCCGCCGTGACCGTAGTCGAGTCAATCAGCAGAAGATCTTTAGGCAGATTCAGATGCCGCCGGGTTTGACGGTTACATTTCGTGACGAGCATTTGAAAGATACGTTTGAAGATTTCGTAAGGGACTTCACCGGCCTTGCCGGAAAGGGTGGAGTAATGAATCTCAGGCAAGTCAAAGTTTGGGCCTAAGCGGGCACTTTGCCGGAAGCCGTCCCATTTGTGGTAGCAGGCTTGGACAAAGTAATCGAGTAGCAACCCGACGGTCATTTTGGTTCCTCTATCCACGTAGTCCTTGGTTTGTCCGGTCACCATTTCGACTTCATCCGATGTTAACACTTGTTTGAAAACAGCTAAGAATGGGGTATATTTATTCATGAGGTCGCCTCATTTCGGTTTGGTTTGGTCGTACTTACCATTACCCGAAATGGCGGCCTTTTTTGTCCCTTTTTTTGGGAAATCAACACGCCTATACTTTTTGCAAGATTATCTTCAGATTGGCGCATCCCGGGCGCCGATTGTTGTATTTCGTACAACAATTCCCTAAAACGGGATTTAAAAAGCACCGATTGTTGTATTTAGTGCAGGATTTCCCATAGCTCCGTGCTAAAAAAGTTAAAAAAGCTGCCTCCGTACGATTTCCGTACCAGAAGGCAGCTTTTCTATAGCCTGGACTTAACAGCATGAGCTTCGCCTAACTATTCCTACGCCTATTTCCCCTCATTAATCGCCCGGATCAGCTCCAGCGGCAGCTTCGGTACGCGGTCATACGTCAGCAGGCCGTTTATCTCCTGTTCCACATCCGTAAGCTGGGTGTAGCAGTAGCCCTGCACCACCCCGGACAACAGCAGCGGCTGTATCACCGCCCGCAGACGCGCGGCGAAGTCTTCGTCGTTCTCTGCGCCGGAATAGCCCCAGCCGTCCCAGTCGCTTTTTTTGTAGGCGACGCCGCCGAATTCTGTGATGAGAATCGGCTGGTCCGCATACGGGAAGCCTTCTACCGCCAGCTTGCGGTTACCCGGCAGGCCCCTGACGGCCAGCTCCACGGAGGAATAGCGCTGCTCAAGCACCTCGCGCCGCCACTCGTAATCGTGGATGTTGAACAGGTCTGTGGTGACCAGCTCCCAGCCGTCATTGGAGACAACCGGTCGCGTCCCGTCCAGCGACTTGGTCAGGTGGTACATCGCCTGGGCATGCTGCTGCTGCTGTTTGTCGGCAGCGATGTTCGGCACGCCCCAGCTCTCGTTGAGCGGAACCCAGACCACAATCGAAGGATGGTTGTAATCCCGTTCGATGCTCTCCTGCCATTCCTGGGTGAAGCGGCGGACATACTCTTCGGAGTATTCATAAGCATTGGCCGCTTCGCCCCAGACGAGTAAGCCCAGCTTGTCACACCAGTACAGGTAACGCGGGTCCTCCAGCTTCTGGTGCTTGCGCGCACCGTTGAAGCCCAGCTCCTTGGTCAGCTCGACATCCCGGCGGATCGCCTCATCGCTGGGCGGTGTCAGGTTGCCGTCCGGGAAATACCCCTGATCCAGCACCAGCTTCATGAAATAAGGGCGGTTGTTGAGGCAGAGTCTGCCGCTTTCGACCGAGATTTTGCGCATACCGAAATAACTGGTTACCAGATCCAGCACCTTCCCGCCATCCAGCAGGGTAAAAGTGACATCATAGAGATTCGGCTGCTCCGGCGACCACCAGTGCCCGTGCCCATGGTCATTGAAATCACTGAGGGTAATGCTCCGGGACTCTTCCGGGTTGCGCACAGAGTACATATCACTTGAAATCGGCTGGCCTTCAAACGTGATCTCCACCTGAAGTTTCAGGGAATCACTGTTCAGCTCTCCATTACTGGTTAGCGCACCTTTAATGAAGGAGCGGATTTCGATACTTTTGTGGTCAATATCCGGCGTCAGCTTCACCTTGCCGAGATAGACGGAGGATACCGCCTCCATCCACACCGTCTGCCAGATCCCCGTTGTCCGGGTATAGAAAATGCTGGCTGAATCGCTTTTCCAGTATTGCTTGCCCCGGGGCAAAGTTACGTCCTTGCTGTAATCCACAGCTTTGACCACCAGAATGTTAGGCTGACCCACAGGCGCGAGTGCGGCGCTGATCCCGGTATGGAACGGCGTATGCCCGCCCTCATGCTTCGCCACCAGTATTCCGTTGACCCAGACGGAGGCCTCATAATCGACAGCACCGAAATGCAGCAGAATCTCCTTACCTGCAAAAGCCTCCGGAATCTCCAGCTCCCGCCGGTACCAGACGATATCATGAAATCCGGGATCGCCGATCCCGCTCAGGCTGCTCTGAAAAGCAAATGGAAGCTGTATCCGCTGAGCCAACGGTTTATTTCCCAGATGCCACTGTTCCCGGCTGCCTACATTGTCATCGTCAAAAGCAAACTCCCACTCCCCGTTCAAATTCACCCAATTGTCGCGTACAAATTGCGGACGCGGATATTCCGCACGATGCTGATTTGTCATTATTTCATCCTCCAGTTTCCCGTGTGATTAAATTTCATTGCCATCCGGCCTTGCTGCTGCAACCCTTATTAGTCCTTACTGTCACTCCCGGCCATCTATAGAAGCCGCCTGTGCCTTGCGTATGCTGTCCCTGTATTCTTTGGGCGAGATACCGCAGCAGTTCTTGAACACCCGGTTGAAGTGTCGCACATTGCCAAAACCTGTCTCCTCAGCGACCCTGCTGATTTTCTCACCTGTGAAGGCCAGCTTCTTGCGGGCTTCTTCTATCCGGATATGTGTCAGGAACTCGATAAAAGTAACGCCGGTCCTCTGCTTGAACAGATTGCTGAAATATGCCGGGTTCAAATACACCTCGTCCGCCACTTCCTTAAGGCTTAGCGGATGATCATAATGCTGCGAAATGTAGCGCTGGGCGGCGGCAACCGGATCGAGATCCTTCACCTCTCTGGACTTCGCAATACAACCCGTCAGGGTAAGCAGCAATCCGCGGCATTTCTCGGCCAGCTCCTGCCGCGAAGACAGGCTGCACACATCGAACAGCACCTTGCGGATATCCTTTGACCCCAACCAGGATTCGGTAACATTAAGCTCTTCGGATAATTCGTAGTAGTACAGCAGCAGCTTGCAGATTTGCTGATGAATGCTCTCCGGCGATTCTGCCATACTGCACAGCTCTTCAATCATATGTTCAACAATCGGGCCGATGCTGGCCACTCTGCCCCCGGTAATCGACTTCTCCAGCATCTCCCATGACCATTTCAAGGGTCCGCTTCCGGAATGGGGGCGCTCTGTCATTTGGGCATAATCGAGCAGCTTGTCACCGCCTTCGATTAACCGGTATAAGAGGGCAATTCCGGCTTCATTATAAGCTTTCGGAATACCCGGCAGTCCTTCCGCCGGATTACTGACCCCGATGGTTACCGTCAGGTTGGACAAAGAGCGTATCTGTCTGCGAATCAGGTCGCCTAGAGCTCCCGGTGCCGATAAGGAATGCTGCGGCTCAGCTATATTCAGCAAAGCCACGACCTCGGTATCCGATAGCACGAAGCTTATGCCTGTAGCATGGCGGTCAATCATTTCCTGGACTACCTGCTGGATATACAGGAGGAACAGGGAGGCGTCGCCCCGCTGATAACGCTCCTTCTCCACCGAATGCTTATCCAGCTTGATCACCATGCAGATGAAGTAGGGATGCCCGAAGGCAAAACCCATCTCCCGCAGCAGCTGCAGGTCGCTGTCTTCTGTTTTGCCCTTCAGCAGACTCTCGATCAGATGACCGGCCACATGCCGCTTCAGCACAGGCTGGACCTGCCACAGTTCTTCCTTACGGGCCGGAAGCGCCTTGCGCTCGGCCAGTTCCCGCCCCAATCTCTCCAGCACACGCCCCAGCTCCTGGCGTTCGACCGGCTTCATCAGATAATCCTTCGCTCCCTGGCGCATTGACTGCTGCACATAAGCGAACTCGTCATAGCCGCTGACCACGACGGTCATCAGATCCTTGAAACGTCCTCCCGCCATCTGCTGCAGCTGGATTCCGTCCATACGCGGCATTCGAATATCAGTGAGCAGCACTTCAGGCGACAGCTCGGCCAGCTTGTCAAGCGCATCATAGCCGTCAGTGGCTTCACCGACCACCTCCCAGTTCCCCTCCAGGCTGGTGATCATTTTGCGCAGACCTTTGCGGAAGACAGATTCATCGTCAACAATCAGTATTTTAGGCAACTCCGTCATCCTCCCTTGCTCTGCCCTGATGGGTAATAACCGGCAGCTTGAGCACTGCCTTGAAACCCTGATAAGGCATACTCTCCAGCGAAAGACCATATTCATCGCCATAATGCAGCACAATCCGGCGGTGAACATTCAGCAGACCGTTGCCTGAGCGTCCTCCCAGCTCCTGCGTATTCCGCAGATGCAGCCGGAGCGCCTCAAGCGCTTCCGCATTCATGCCGATGCCATCATCTTCAACGGCGATTCTAAGCACCTGATCGCTGCTGTCTGCAGTCAGCGATATGCGGCCCCGGCCAACACCTTTGTCCAGTGCATGATTAATTGCATTCTCCACCAGCGGCTGGATCATCAGAGGAATGACCTCACAATCCAGCAGCGAAGGTTCGATGGTCATCGTGAAGTGAATGCGTTCTTCATAGCGCATCTGCTGAATTGCCATATATCCGCCGACATGGTCCAGCTCATCCTGAAGCGTCACATGCTCCTTGCGTCCGCTGAGGCTGTAGCGCAGCAGCTTGCTTAGATTGTTGGACATTGTAATAATCTCCGGACTTCCCTCTAGCTCGGCGTACATGCTGATGGAACCCAGTGTGTTGTACAGAAAATGCGGATTGATCTTGCTCTGCAGCGCGGCAATCTGCGCATCCTTCTCCCGGATCTCTGTCTCATAGAGCAGATACCCCAGCTCGCTGAGCTTGGCAAGCATGCCGTTAAATGAATGGCCCAGCATTCCTACCTCGTCCGTACCGCTCACCGGAAAAGCCCTGCTGAGGTCTCCCCGCTCGACACTGCGCATCAGCCGGCTCAGCTTGCGCAGAGGCTGGGTGATCCGGTAGGCGATGAACACATACAGCAGCAGGGCCAGGCCTACACAGATGATGCCAATAAGAATAATGTAGGTGCGCAGAACCTCGGTATCTTTCATCAGACTGGAGACCGGTACAATGCCCACCGTGGTCCAGCCGGTCACTTCAGAAGTTACGTGGGCCATCAGCAGCCCTTCCCCCTCTGACTTCACATGTCTTACCCCTTCACTGGCATTATCCGGAGACAGGGAAGGCGCTGCCTGTGGCAGCCCATGATCCTTACCGATGACCAGTTTGCCGGAATCATCCGTAATGTACAGCAGCTCCTTGGCGTCCAGCTTTACTTTGGACAGAATCTCACTGATGAACTTGGGGTCCACATCAATGACGATGTACCCGAGGGTCACCCCGTCATCGAAGCTGCGCAGCTCCCGCACAATGGAGAACGCCTGATACACATTTCCGCCGCTTGAGCTTAAGTCATGTGTAGCAACATACACGGGCTGCCCGTAGTGACCCTTGAACTTGTTCAGCCAGCTGACATTTTCATCGAGCTTATAGGTCGTCACATACTGGCTCTCCGGCATGACCACATAAGAGGCACCGCCGGTGCCGTATAATGAGACACCCAGAATATCTACCCGGCCGTTCAAAAACACCTGAGTGACGAAGCTGTTCAGTCCGCTGATCTCATCCAGTGTCAGAGGTTCGCCAGGAGCACGCTTGGTTGCAAGATATTCGGTAACCTTGGGATACTGATAGGGCATCACGGTCAGCCGGTTCAGCTCATTCATATAGGTGTCGATATTCAGGGTAAGCTGCTTCAGCGTCTGAAGCTGATAATCGCCAACCTTGCGCTCCGTTGTTTCGGTGAAGCGTGCGAAGGCGAAATAGCCCATCAGCCCCAGCGGCAGCACAATGAATACCACATTGATAAGAATAAGCTTGCGCGCGAGCGCCAGATTCCTGAACCAGCCGCGAAATGATTTCAACCGCATTCTCCCCTTTGATCCCCTTACAGTCATTTCTTCAGCTGAAGGTTAATGCTGTCCACCGCATTTTGCAGAGCCTGCTCCGGGCTTTGCTCCTTGTAGATCATTTTCTCAAACTGCCGGATAATCTCTTCATTAATACTCCACTGCTTCACATTTCTCGGCCAGTAGGCTACGGAGTTGGCGGTATTGGCATAATCACTGCGGAACTTCAGTGCAGCATAAGCTTCGCTCTCCACGACCTTCCGGGAACTCGGCACATGCCCTGCTTCCGCCCACATCACTCCATGCTCCACCGCCCAGCGGGTAAAAATCATAGCAGCATTACGCTTCTCCGCACTCATCTCACTATTGGCCGGAATAGCCAGCGTATGCGAATCTCCCCAGACCGCCGGATGGTCGTAGATGACCGGAACCGGCACCACGCCCAGCTCCAGGTTCTCATCCTGCTCAAAAGCGCCGGTTCCCCACACACCCGTAATCAGCATAGCGGCCTCCCCGTCATAGAACAGCTTGAACGCATCATTAATATCCGGCGGAATCAGCTCCTGCTGATACAGGCTGTTCACGAACTCCAGTGCCTGAAGCGATTCCGTGTTGTTAAAGACAGCCTGCGTACCTTCCGGATTGTAAAAGACACCACCGCCCTGCATCTGATTGTACAGGCTCCACCACAGCCACACGGAATCAATACGTGTGCTGGGCAGAGCCAGCGGAGCCACACCTGGCGGTAACTCTGCCTTCAACTGCTGCAGGAACTCCGTAAATCCCTGCTCTCCTTTGCCGATCAGCGGTTTGTCCCCGGCATCCAGCAGCCCTGCTTCTTTTAAAAACTTCTTATTGTAATAGAGCACTAACGTATGCGTATCCAGGGGTACAGCATAATGGGCACCGCCGTAGACCGTGGACTCAGCGATTCTAGTATTGAACTGGCCCCAGTCCAGCCCGGTATCCGCAGCGAGTCCGTCAAGCGGCTCAATATAACCGTTCTGTACGAATTGCGGCAGATTGGTAGCATGGATAATCGCCAGATCCGGTGCATTACCGGACAGAATTGCCGTACGCAGCCGCGAATAATAATCATCAAGCCGGGAATTGATCTGATCGATCCGGATATCCCCGTGCTCCCGGTTGAATTGCTGCACAAGTTCGGTCATGAAAATGTTATCTCCGCCGCTGAATGGAGTCCAATACTCCAGAGTTACCGGCTCAGCGGCAGACTGTGGGGATTCCTCTGCCCCGTCTGTACCGCAGCCGCCCATCACCAGCACCAGAAGCATAGCCAGCAGCAGAATTGAAAGCGCAATCAGTTTGTTCCGTTTGTGTCCGCTAAAGCGTCCCGTATCTCTCATATGATTAAGCCCCCGTCAAGCATGCAATCTATGAATCTACCCGGCTTATTCACTCTTCTGCCATATATCCATATAATCTATACCGAAGCTGCCTTGTCTGTCAAAAAGAATAATTTCATTCGCACCGCCCTGTAATTCCAGCTCCAGTTCAATGAAGGATACCTGGTTTCGTCCCTGAGATTCCGGGGTCAATACGATCGTAGAATCCCCGTTCACCCCTACCTCCAGCTTCGCATCCGGTGAAGCGTTAAGGACAGCTACGGAGACAGTGTAAGTCCCGCTTCCCGGTAGACGGATGTTGCTGAAACGCAGCGCCGCATCACTTCCGCTGAGGGTTGCCGCTGCCCCGCCCGAGGCATACGGGTTAGCCTCCGCATCAGCATTCCCCTCCAGCGTCTGGGCTTCACCTTCATAACGCGGAATTTCAATAGCCTTCAGTTCAACTGCGCTTCCCTCCGGCAGCTCAAAGGCTACTGTATTCATCCCGGCTGTGAACGGTATGCTCAGATAGGCGTATCCGGTTTGGCCTCCCCCGGTAGGCGGCAGCTGAAGCTTTGACGGCGTTCCAGCATTCACTGAAACTGCCGCCTCCGCCGGTTCTCCACCCGGATTCACATAATGCGCCAGCAGCGGAGTATCGCTATCTACTGTGGACGGCAGAGACGGGAACTCCAGCCGGTTCCCGCTGCGGATGGCATTCTCAGCCTGGAATACTCCCATTCCAGCGGGAACCTCAAGCGCCGTGCTCAGCGCCAGCGGCTTCCCGAACACAGGTTGGCCGCCATCGTCCCAGTTGACCGGCTGGGACCGTGCTTTGCGGTTGTTCCAGCCGTCCGCCGCTCCAGTAGTCGCGTGATAGACAATCCACTGCTCGCTGCCATCCGGCGACACCGTAAACGAGTTATGCCCCGGCCCGTACACTCCGGCGGCTTCATCCATTTCCAGCAGCGGCTGCTCCGTCTTGGTCCAGTCTGCCGCCTCCAGCGGATTGCCGCCGGGCTTCAAGGCCAGCAGGCCCAGACTGTAATGCGGTGTCCAGCTGCCCGCGCCGGAATAGACAATGAAGACGCGTCCGTCATGATGAAGGACCGACTGGCCTTCATTGATGTACGGCGGACCTCCAGCCTGCTCCCACGGAAGCAGCGGCTCGCTCAGCAGCACCCTCGGACCGCTGATTGTCAGCGGATCACTCATTGGCGCAATATAGGTGTTCTGCGCAGCGTTGACATCGCCCTCCCAGCCGGACCAGACGAAATACAGCTCATCATCCACTTCCATTGCCAGCCCGTCGATCGCCCACTTGTTGGTGTCGTCGGTGACTTGGCCCTTGAAGGTATAATCGCCCAGCGGATCACCGCTGTCCCCCTGCAGCACATACATCCGGTGATTCTCGTTATTTCCATCATCTGCGGCAAAATAGATATACCAGCTGCCCCGGATGTACTGGAGCTCGGGCGCCCAGAGATTCGCCGAGTAGGCGGTCTCCGCCGGCGGATACCATACCACTCTCCGCTCGGCCTGGCGGAAATCCAGGGTACGTGACTTCATCACCATAATATCCGTTCCGTTATGGGTGAAGGTCATGTAATAATATCCATCCTTGTAGATCACGCTCGGATCAGGCGTATCGATCTCGGCAAGTGTGTTCTTAAACGTTCCGCCATGCCCGTTATAGACTTCATCTATCCTGCTATTATTGTGCTGCTGCACTAAATATGCACCTCCCGCCAATATAAGTAACAGAACCACCGCAAGGGAGTAGACTATTCTACGTGAGTTTTTACCTGTCCATGCCTTGTGCGGTTTCGCTGATTTCATTTCCATCTGCTTCCCTCCAAGGGTTATGGAACAGTTTTATATAAGATGTACAATAGAAATTAACAAAAAGCAGGTAGGAACGAATGGGGAATTTGGAACTATAGGAGCGGTAGCGACCGCCTGAAAGCTTTCCGCAGGAAAGCTCCCTACGGAAGCATAATCAGTCACCAGGTTTCCACCGCGAAAAAGCGGTTCTAATCAAGAAATCTGGGGACAACAGCGGCCGGAAGTCCAAATGTTCACCGTAGTGACGAATATGCTTCAAGTTCAAATCTTAAGTGCGGACGGAAGTCCAAATATCTACAGTAGTGACGCCTGAGCTTTATGTTAATTTATGAAGTACAGCTTATATCTCCTGTTCTATCACCCGTTATTTCACACCCGAGCTCGTAATCGCCTTAACGAACGACTTCTGGCCGACAATGAAGATAATCAGCACCGGGAGCGCCGCGATGGTAGTCATGGCCATTAATTTGCCGTAGCTCTGGGTGTAGCTTCCGGTAGCCATCATAGCAATCCCTGCGGTGATCGTCCGCATCTCCGGTGAAGTGGTTGCATACAGCGGCCAGACAAAGTCATTATAGATCCCCATGAAAGTGAAAATGCCCAACGTCATCATGATCGACACTGCGGAAGGCAGCAGGATCCTGGCATACAGATCCCATTTGTTCACCCCGTCGATCCGGGCAGCCTCTTCGATTTCTTTCGGGAAGGAGACAAAGAACTGATACAGCAGGAACACGCCGAACGCCCCGGCTGTAGCCGGCAGAATCAGCGCCTGATACGTGTTGATCAGCCCCAGTGTATTGAACTCAATGTACATCGGCAGAAAGGTCAGCACGCTGGGAATCATCAGCGAGGCAATGAACATGGACAGCAGCGTACGGCGCAGCGGCAGATCCGGCAGCCGGGCCAGGGCAAACGCCGCCATCGAATCAATTAGCAGCACGATAGCTGTGCCCACAATCCCTACTGACAGGGAATTGATGATCCAGCGCAGAATCGGCGTATTCATCAGCTCCCCGCTCAGCCCCTGAACGAAATTATCAAGGGTAGGCTTCTGCGGGAAGAAATTCATCCGCCCGGAGAGGGCTTCGAAGTCATTTTTGAACGCAGTGGACAGCATCCACACCAGCGGCAGCAGCACGAACAGTGCAATCAGAATGGCCAGCAGCAGCAGGCCGGTTTTTTTGGCTTTTCCCATTTATACCTTCTCCTTCCGGTTCGTAAGACGGAACTGCACGATAGACACCATCATGATCAGCAGCGCCATCAGAATCGCCATTGCGGAAGCTGAGCCGATATCCTTGCGCACGAATGCCTGGTCCAGCACATTGATCAGCAGCACCTTGGTGGTGTCTCCCGGCCCTCCGCGCGTCAGCAGAAACGGCTGGGCATAAATGTTGAAGGACGCGATCGTTGAGGTAATCATCACGAACAGCATCACCGGGCGGATCGAAGGCAGTGTAATCGACACAAACCTGCTCCACGCGCCCGCCCCGTCAATAGCAGCAGCCTCGTAATAATCTTCAGGCACTTCGTTGAGCGCATTCACAAAAATAATCATATTGAACCCGATCGTCCACCAGAGCGTCGTGAGCACCAGCGCAATCCACACCCAAGGCGTAGCCGTCAGCCACGGGATCCCCGTCAGGCCCAGCTTTTGCAGCAGACTGTTAATGAATCCGGCATTGGTATCGAACATCATCAGCCAGATCACGGCCATAACCGAAGCCGACAAGGCATAGGGCAGGAAATAGAACGTCCGGAATAGCCCCCGGAGCTTCGCCGGCAGTGCATTGACCAGCATCGCCATTCCCAGCCCCACAACGATCAGCAGCGGCACGGAGTACAGGACAAACTGGAAAGTCGTCCACAGCCCGCGGAAGAAGATACTGTTCTCATAAGTCCCCGGGGTAAAAATCGTTATATAATTCCGCAGTCCCACAAAGGGATGCGCGGCAGACAGCAGCTCAAAGTCCTGCAGGCTGATCACAACACCGTACAGGATCGGAAACAGCAGAAACAATCCGAAGGCTGCAAGATAGGGCAGTATGAACAGAAATGAGGTGAAGCGGGAAGTCCATGTGCTTTTCAAAAGAGATTCCTCCATTCCTTCGTATAAAGAAAAGCGGGAAGCTATTCCGCGCTCCCGCTTTTGCTTACCGAAAAGTTCACTTCGTCATGAGTGCTATTTCATCGCCTGACGGGATTTGGCTACAGCATCATCCATGGCCTGCTGTGGTGATTTTTTGCCAAGAATGGCATTGCTCAGCTCGCTCCACACCGGCTCGACGATGGTGCCCCAGTTCAGCACATTCGGTGCAAACTGTACGGAGGAGAAGCTCTGGGATACGGTACTCTGGAACTCCATAGCTTTGAATTCTGCACTGTCCATAACAGTTTTGGAAGCTACCGCCTGACCGGATTCGGCCCAGTCCAGCGAGTTGCCGGAGACATATTTCAGGAAATCACCGATGCCGGCTAGCGTATTGCTGTCTGTCACAGCCTTCGGAACCACAAAGCCGTGGGAGCCTGCATAAATAGCCTGCTTTGCTTTGCCGATCTGCGGCATAACGGCTACGCCATAATTGAGCCCGGCTTCATCAAACTGTGATTTCATCCACGGTCCGTTGAACTGAATTGCATTCTTGCCCTGCAGGAACAGCGTGTTCTCGCCATCCTGCTGAACATTGGCCGGGGAGATGCCCTTGTCGACCATATCGCGTAGCCACTGCACCATTTCTACAGCTTCCGGGGAATTGTAAGCTACATCTGTTCCGTTCCACAGCTCTCCGCCATTCTGCCAGACGAGTGACGGGAAGATGAACTGCTGAGGCCAAAGGGTAGGAACTACATATCCGTAGACTCCTTTGGATTTATCCGTCAGCTTCTCTACGGCAGCGTCGAATTCAGCACGGTTTGTTGGCGGGGCGGTGACTCCCGCTTTCTCAAACAAATCCTTGTTGTAATACATCACTACGGGATGAATATCGAGCGGAATGGTGTACAGCTTGCTGTCGATGGTGGCGTACTTCACCGGGGCTTCGGCAAAATCAGCAGGATTAATTCCGGCAGTTGCCGCCAGCTCATCCACAGCCTGCAGCTGATCCTTGCTCTGGTAGGTCGGCACCTGATCCACGTGCATAATCATTAGGTCCGGCCGTTCCTTGCCGGTGCTGAGCGCAACATCCAGCTGCTTGTAATACTCACCATTGGGCTGGATCACGAAATTCACTTTGTATTTATCCTGGGAGCTGTTGTATTTATCTACGATTTTCTTCATGAACGGGCCATCCGAGCCGGAGAACGGTGACCAGAACAGAAGCTCTGTCTTCTTGCCGCCGCTGCTGCCTTCTCCCTGCGTCTCCTTGCCGCTGTTGCCGGTGTTTGCGCTGTTGTTCTTCGCATTGTTCCCGCTGCAGGCGGTTACTACCATTGCCAGCATCATAACCATCAGTAATAGTGATGTTACTTTTTGCATGGATCGTTTCATCTGTGTACTCCCCTTTTACCCGGTAATTCAAAGCTGGCTGCGCTTTGATGTCTTTATGTTACCGCCCCAAGGGATCGCAAAAAATGTCCTCAGTCTAGGATCAATGGACATATTTACAGATTGGCGGGCACGCTGCCGGGGTCTAACGTATGAATTCAACGCTCAGAGGTCCGAATCCAACGGCGGCTCCCGGAGAATAAAATCGCCCTGAGGGCACAATTCCTCCACCCTATTCCTTCGCTGCGACACATTGTATTCGGTTTTTCACATACAATAGGCTCGGTTACCCTCGTTGCGACACATTGTATTCGGTTTTTCGCATACATTGGGCTCGGTTACCCTCGCTGCGACACATTGTATTCGGTTTTTAACATACATTGGGCTCAGTTACCTCACTGCGACACATTGTATTCGGTTTTTCGCATACATTGGGCTCGGTTACCCTCGCTGCGACACATTGTATTCGGTTTTTCACATACATTGGGCTCAGTTACCTCACTGCGACACATTGTATTCGGTTTTTCGCATACATTGGGCTCGGTTACCCTCGCTGCGACACATTGTATTCGGTTTTTCGCATACATTGGGCTCGGTTACTTTCACAGTGAAGCATTGTATTCGGTTTTTCACATACATTAGGCTCGGTTACCCTCGCTGCGACACATTGTATTCGGTTTTTCACATACATTGGGCTCGGTTACCCTCGCAGTGACACATTGCTTTTACAGCACATTTCCTCCATAACTCACTGCGGGAATCTCATTAATACATCGCATAACTTCCCAGCATAATTACTTAAACTGCACAAAAAAACGGTTGATCAGATATCTCCTAATACATCAAAAAAAAGCTGCCCCACCGGCATAATCACCGGGGAACAGCTGATGTTGAAGAAACAGACCGCAAAGGGCTCTGCTATTTATTAAGTACAACTGGACGCTGCCCTCACTCTATCACGAAGGGTTCGATGCGGCTGAACAAAAAACGCTCACCCTGCAGATATTCTCTCAGGTAAGCCAGTGCATACGTCTGTTCTTCCCGCAGACCGGGGATTTCATCCGGATTAGAGATGTGATGGCTGTAATTTCCGATCATGATCATAACGAAGAAGCATTCCAGCTTCCGTTCATAATCCGGCTCCAGCTCCCGGACACTGCTATATCCCTGGATCAGGCTACCGCGCTGTGCCGGGGAGAGCTCCAGCAGCGCGGCAGCCATATCATAGAGGAAATATCCGTATCCGCAGCGGCCGAAATCGATCGCACGCGGCTGGCCTTGGTCAAAAACTATATTTCCGCTATGCAAATCGCCGTGAATCAAGCCGTAGCTACTGGCGTCAGGCTGCATGGCTTCGAGATCAGTCCGTATTTTCGCGGCAGCAGCCTGATAGAGCTTCCATTGTTCCTCCGTTACCATTACCGCGTGATGCTCCTCCAGCTTGCTCCACTCCAGCTTGAAGCTGTCTGCTCCCCATACCGGGCGGGTGAAGCCGGCAGACGGAACGAACGTTGTGGCCGCTTCGTGCATACCGGCCAGCATGTTCCCCATCCTGAAGATATGATCATCCGGCAGATTGACCTCTACGGGCTCTCCTTCCACCCAGTGCATCACCGTTGCCCAGGCAAGCCGCCGCTCTTCGCATCCAGTCTCCAGGATATAGCCGCCGCCGGAGCTGGCCAATCCTTGCGGGACCACAAAGCCCGCCGTCTGATTGAGATACCGGGTCCATTCCAGCTCCGACAGGATCTCCTCCCGGCTGAAGCGCTCACCATGAATCCGCAGCAGAAAGCTGCCGGAATCTTCTGTCTCAATCCGGAAGGTGACGCTATCCGACATCCCGATAAGCTCAATCCTGTTCCATTCCAGATCATACTCTGCCAATGCCCTGAGTGCTATATTCCTGCCCGATCTCCAGAGGGCCCGCGATGAATCACCCGTACTGCCGCTGTATAAACTATCTTCCGTCATCTTCCTGCCTCCCGCATTGTATGTCTGTAATTATATGGGTGGCTCACCGGATGGACATAGATAATAAACAGCTGCAATTCATTTTTTGCACAAAAAAAGAAAGAGTCCTGTTCGACTCCTTCTCTCTCAATTCAATATGAGCGCTGCTCATATCTGCTTGCTTCCATATACAATCTTCTTGATGCTGTCACCCGACAGGCAAAATTGCTCGGCAAGCTCGGTTACGCTTAAGCCTCCGGCATAATGGTCACGAATGGACTGGTTCCGGGCCGTCAGATAGGTTCTGCCGCCTGAGTTCTCCCCCCACCGTTTCCGTTGTCCCTCGGGCTTGGGGATGTAGAGCATCCCGCCCTGCATATATTTCTGTACTTCCTGCAGCAGCTGCTGCGGTAATACCAGATCTGCATTTACATATTTCATATAGCTCCGCTCCTTTAAAGTAGTTAACTTGTAAAGGCAGCAAAGTCTATAGAACAGACCATTTTAAGCGGCGAATCGTTGCAGCGGAGACTTGCTATCAGCTCTACACAACAACCACTGCCATGTCGTCCATAGACTTTGCGTAGAGCTGAGCATTAATCTTCTCATGAAGCGTCCTCCTTCCATTATCTGACTTGGATTATATTTAATATAGCATACTGAAACTGCGATTTCCCGCTAAAAGTTCCATGCCTTGATAAACAAGGAGAGGCGCCCCATTCAGCCATTGAATAGCTGACAGGACACCTCTGGGGGATTAATTCGTTTTTGTTTTGAGATATTCATCTAAATACTTCTGGTGAAAGCCATCTGTAGGATGTAGTCCTAGAATTTCATACTTCCAAATTGTACGCTGTTGTGAAGGGGAATACAAAACAGCATCATAATTATAATTAATATTAAATTTGCCTGATTGACTTAAATACATAGTTAAATTTGTCCATTGTTGAGGATTGTTTTTGCTGGATTCCGCATTAAGATCAACAAAGCACTTTTCTAATTCACTACACAGGCGGTCATAAATGCGCTCATCTATCCCATAAATTTCAGGAATATTATGACCAAATATCAACTCGTTCCGGGGGATAGAATTGTAATAAAAATAGACTATTCTTGAACCGGGCAATATCTCAGCATAGAGATGTATTTCGTCCCACTCATCAGGAATGATTCCTACAAGCTTATTGCCTATAAGCTGATATAATTCTTCAATTTTTCCCACAGCTACCTTAGCCTCCACTCCAAATTCAACGCTACAACCCAGTTTACACCATAATTCACTATTTGCGGAGTCTTGGGAATGTGGAATGGGTGAGCCGGAATCCCAGGCAAAAAAAGGGACCCCGCCAGCGTCCGGCGGGGTCTAAGTTATATTAAAGGGGGGTTATGTGATTAATATATACCCCGAAGCTTAAAATCAGATGAAGCGCGGGTAAAAATCTGCTGAAACCGGCTTAGATTTTGAACTTTTCTACCAGGACCTGCATCTCCTTGGCGCTCTGCGTATTCTCATCAGCCATGGTGGCCTCATGGAAGGTCTTCTCCACAATATCCGCCGTCTTCTCGGCGATATCCTGCACACCGATCGCGCCTTCATTCACAGTAGCCGCCACTTCATTGACGGCGATGGCGATGCTGGACACCGTTTCGTTCAGGTGATCGGCTGCCTCCTCGAACTGGTTCATCAGCTCATTAATCGTTGAAGCATCGCTGTTATACTGCTGGCTGACTTCGTTCAGCCGCTCATAATCGCCCAGCACATTCTGATCAATGAACGTCAGCATGGCCTCGGAATGTTCAATCATCTGCTCTACGGAGTTGTAGACATTCTTGACGACGCCCTGGATGCCTGCCGCAGTCTCCGACGACTTCTCGGCCAGCTTGCGGATTTCACCCGCCACAACGGCGAATCCACGCCCGGCATCGCCCGCCCGTGCAGCTTCAATCGCTGCATTAAGTGCCAGCAGATTGGTCTGGCTTGTAATGGAGAGAATCGTATCCGCCAGCACATTGATCTCGTTGATGGCTCCCGATTGCTCTATAGCTTTCTGCATCTCACCACGGACCGAGCCGTAGATCTGTTTGGCATTCTCGGTTGAAGTTACCGCATCATGCTGAAGCGCCAATGCACGCTCCGTAATTTGCCCGGATACACCGGAGCCTTCTTTTACCCGGGTGGAGATCATTCTGACATTATTCTCGATCTCATGAATCGCTGCCGTCATCTCCTGGGTAGATGCCGCCGTTTCTTCCATTCCTGCCGACAGCTGCTCCGTAGTGGCTGAATTATCATGCGCATTCTCTCTGACGTCGATGGACAGCTTCTCCAGCGTCTCCGCATTATCCAGCACTTTCGAGGAAATCGAGATCAGGCTTCCGGCCATCTCACGCAGAACGGCGCGGGTATGGAACATTGCCTTGGCAATGGTGCCTGTCTCATCTTTATTTTTGGTGAGGTATTCATACTGGTTGTCATACTTCAGATCCAGCTCTGCTGTGCGGTTAATCAGCTGGGTAAGCTTGATAATCGGTGAGGAGATACGGGTAGCTACAGTAACCCCAATCAACAGCGTAAGCAGCAGACTTCCCAGTCCGAGCAATAAAATGTAGTTCGTCATTTCGTCCACAGGCAGCATGATCTCCTCCAGATCTCCGGTCAGCACCAGGGTCCAGTGGGTCTCCGGAAGAACGGTGAATGCCGCTTTTTTCTCAGCGCCCTCATACGTGTATTGCACCGTTCCATCCGGTACGGTCTCGCCCACCTTCACACGCTCCACGACCGCTTTGATTGATTCATTCTCAACCACTGAACCAATCTTCGTTTCATCCGGATGGTAGAGGATATTGCCGGTTTCGTCCACCAGATAGGCGTAAGATGAAGGCGCATTAGTCACCTTGGCATCGGCCAAATATTTAATAATACTGTTAGCATTAACCGCCGAAGCGACGAAACCAATCATCTTGCCCCCGCTCTTCACAGGATGGACAAAGGCTAATACGTAGGCTCCGGTAGATTTAGATTTCAAGGTCTCACTTACAACAGCTTCACCTGTCTTGAATACATTCTTCGTGTAGTTTCTTTCGCTGAAATCGGTGCCGACCAGCTTGGTGTCACTGTCAGCTACCGCAATTCCCTTCATATCAGCCACAAACATGTGCTCCAGGTTGCCTGCATCTTTGACTAAGCCCTGAAGCTTCACATTCACTTCATTCTGCAGCGCATCCCCGTTAGTAAGTTCGCCGTTTCCGGCCTGAAGCAGCAGTTCCGCGATCTCGCTTTCACCTGCAACGAGCTGCATGCTGCGCTTTTCTTTATCGATCATTGCCGCAATCGTCTGCGCTTTGTTGGTGTTCACCTGTGCCATAGAAGATTCAGTCAGATTCATGATGGTGCCAGTGGACTTGCTGTACGTAAAAATCCCCATTAATGCTGTAGAAATTAGTGTAACGACAATCATCATAACCGATAGCTTCATACGAATCTTCATAGTTTTCTACACCCTTCCGCCTCTATCTAATCCACTAGTACCTAAACAGCTAAAAACTGTAACATTTATTACAATTACTATCGGATTTCCCACAGAAATAATTAATATTTCTAGACGAATTTTCGGAAATAATATCGCATTTTGTCGAATCATAGTGAAATATAGCTATTTTTATTTATATTCAGCCTGAAAAACCCGCAATTCCCCAGCCGCAGACAGCGGCACTCAGGGGAAATATGCGGGATTGCCGGGATATCCTATAACAAAATGCGGCTCTCGGCCGGTGTGGCCTTTGGCCCTTCTGGAGTCAGGGCTTCCGCCTGGTGCAGACGTTTCACTTGGCTGCGGATGAACATGCCGGAGCAGGCAGCCAGAATCTGCTGGAACAGCATGCCGGAAATCACAGGCAGGGCGACGGCCGGCGGGAAGTATTTCACTGCCAGTACTGCACCTGCACTCAGATTGCGCATACCGGAATTGAACTGAACGGCGACGGTATTCTCATAATCCCAGCGGAAGCTGCGTGAGACTACAGCACCGATGATATAACCCAATACGACAGTCACGAAAGTAACGGCAATAATCAGGGCCAGCTTGCCATCCGGATGCTTCAGATACCGTGCAATGCTGGCGCCATTAATCGATACAACGATGAACAGGCCAACTTTGACAAACGGCGCCAGCGGCGGTCCGCAGACTGCCGTAACCTTGCCTTTGCTGAACTGATTGAGCAGCATCCCCGCTACGGACGGCAGCACCACCATGTAGAGCAGTCCCCGCATCATCTCCCCAATCTCAATCTGCACACTCGCCCCCATCAGCAGATACAGCGTGCCGGGTACAACCAGCGGCGAAAGCAGTGTATCGATCAGGATCAGCGCCAGCGTAAGAGCAACATTCCCGCCATGCATCGACACCCAGACCACACTGACCACACCGGTCGGAATGGCGAACAGCAGCACATACCCTGTAACTGTATACGGATCTCCCGGGAAAAAGGCCATCGCTGCCAGCCAGCCGATCAGCGGCATCACAATATGCAGAATAATCAGCAGGATGATGAGCTTCTGCGGTTTAGTCAACACTGCCAGCAAGTCACGGAAATTAGATTTCAGACTGCCGATCAGCGTCATAAAAGCAAAAATCCACGGCACCAGCCAGGTAAACGGCAGCAGCACCGCCTCGTTAAGCACACCAACCACAATGGCTGTAGGTGTGAGCAGCGGCATTATTTTCTCAAGCACAACATTGGAAGATATTAATCCGCGTCTTATTGCACTAAGCATGTTGTATCCCTCTATGTATGGCGGGCCACACATTCCTTCTCTGCAGATTTCTTGGTCTTGGTTAACACCTCTAATGAAATCATAACAGAACCAAGCCGCCCGGAAGAGTGGAAAATTGCCAATTTGCGGAATATCCTACGCCATGCTATTGGCGATCCCCACTACAATCCAGGACAGAATCAATATTATATTCCCCCACAGCAGCAGCTTCTTGGGAGCAGCGAACCCTTTCCACTCTCCGTCCTTAAGTCCCCACGCATTGCTGATGATCAGCGACAATCCGTTGAAGGCAAGCCAGCCCACGACGGAGCCTAGCGGACCGAGTAATGCGGTTGCCTTGGCATAGACACCGAGTGCCAGGAACCACACCGCAGCGGTTAACAGTGCCTTACCGTAGGCCGGGCCTGCACCTTTGGCAAAATAATCCTTATAGGTCCGGTTCTTGATTAACAGGATAAAAGCATACGCGAAGTTGGCGATGAAGCCGCCGGACAGCGTAATTACCCAGGAAATAAGATTGGCGCTAATCCTGGCTGTTCCATCGGCAACGGCAATATCCGCCGCCTGACTCGCATAGGAGAAGCCGATATTCATCGCAGCAGAGCCTAGCCCGGCAGCTGAAGCGATAATCAGGCCTTTGGTCAGGTTAGTACCGGAGCTTGTCCCTTGGCCGGAAGCGGTGATAATCTTTTCTTTGAGCAGGCCGGCCTTGGTAATCACGGCAACGCCAGCCAGCATAATTGCTGTGCCGGTCAGCAGTACCGTAAATGAGCCAGCCGCCGGGATATTGCCGAAGATGAACAGCGGAATCAGCGAACCCAGCGATGCCGATATCCCCATGTTAACACCATAGGTCAGCGAGACACCGATGGAATCAATCGCTTTGCCGAACATAATCGAGCTGATGCCCCACAGGAAACCGCAGAAGGAAGCCGTCCATAGCACATCAGCAGGCGTCTGCCGGATATAGCTGAAGAAGTTGGGCACTTCGATCCAAGTCCAGACAACCGGAATAATTAATATCCCTACCAGCGAGAAAATCGTCCAGAACGCTTCCCAGGAGAACGGCTGGTATTTCTTCATCCCCAGCCCGAAGCTGCCTTGGAAGCAGCAGGCCAGCAGCAATAGTAAAAACCCGTAAATCATGATGAAATCCTCCCAGTCCAAATGTGTTATCTCTATTTCTATAGTAATGAAGCAGAAGGTTTCTGCATTGTTATACAGTTCATGCTGATGATTATACATGAAAGTTTTCATTCATAGTTGAAATAAAGTCAGAAATACCTGTCATTCAAAGTCATTCCCAGCAAAAAGCAGGACCACAGCGGTTGGGCTGCAATCCTGCCTGATATAATGCACAATAATAAGTTCCGCTCATAAGCTCTTCTGCTGCAGCGTCCGGACTATACCCCTTGCGGGAAAAGCGCATCCAGCGCCGGGCAAGGCCGCTTCTCCAGATACTTTTCGAGCGGTGCAGGCATGTTGCTGTACAGATCCTTCAGCGAGGTACCGCTGTAAATATTGCCGATAATAACCGGGTGGCATAGCTCGGATATCAGAATATCGCCATTGCCGTGCAGGTGAAGCTGCTTCATGCCCTCAATGCAGTGCGGGAAGTAGACACCCGGCTGTTCCTCGAACCCCATAGCCTCCATGAACCGGTCCATACATGTGAAATAGAGGGTGGTATCCGCCGGTTTACGGGCAATCAGCTCGTTCACGGCATTCTTCAGCTGTTCCCGGGCCGCGATCGCTTTCCAGCCGGTATGCCCCATAATAATGCTGTTCTGGATCTCATGCGTTCTTACACCCATGGAATAGACATGATCGCTGATCTCGCGCATATTGTCCTGTGTTTCGTTGAACAGCAGCGTTTCCAGCACAACATTTACATTTGTTTTGGCGAACATGGTGATGTTCTCTCTGATTTTGTTATAAACGCTTGTGTGGATATTGTAGTAAGCAGAGAATGCTTCGGCAGTAGTGAAATTGAAGGATATATGTATCGTAGTCAGTCCTGCATCCACCAGCTGCCCGATCCGCTCTTCATTCAGCAGGCTGCCGTTCGAGTTCAGCTGGGTCTGAATCCCGCGGGAGGTGCAGTAAGCCACAATGTCCACGCAGTCCTGGAACTTCAGCGTCACCTCACCGCCCGAGAGGCGCACACGCTTCAGATTAGGCAGCTCCTCCAGAATGCGGATAACCTCCTTGCCGTTAATGCTCTGTCCATCATTTCTATTGTAAGCGCAGCAGTAATCGCAGCGGAAATTGCAGTTCGAGGTGACCCCGACTTCCAGCCCCTCCAGCTCATAAGTCATCGGTTTATCCAGTTCCAGTGCTTTGTATTTCGTACTCATGCTCTATAGTCCCTCCTATATTTAGAATCGTCAATTTAAAGGTCAACCTTTAAAATTATACAGGTTTGCCCGTCAGGTTAATGTGACATTTGATATCGCCAGCCCGAATATACAAGATGCTGCATAACAAGGAGGACCTGAGGAGGACTCATATAATGAAAGATTTACAATCATATATTCATCAAAAAGACTGCCGCGCGGTCAATATCACCATACGGCAGTCTCTCTTCAGCCAGATTCAAATTTAGCTATCATTGCATGAATACTTGCTGCACATTCTACAATTCTACCGATTCTCCCATTCTGCTGAACACCGGCTGGCCAATGAGACCCAGACGCCAGATGGCAATTCCTTTGAGACCGTAACGTTTGGCCAGGCCAATCTTCGCGTTGACGGAGGAATCATTCTCGCTGAATACTGAAATGCCGAGAATCAGCTTGTCTTTGCTGACCTGCTGCAGGGCCAGCCGGATACCTTCATCCACTTTGTCCATCGGCTCCGGCCCCTTCTCGCCCTCGTAGGCATAGGCCATAATGACCAGATCGTCAGCGAGAGAAGCAAGCGTTTTGTAATCATAACCTTTGTAGGAGCTGTTGAGCGGATGCAGAATCACCGTCAGCTTCAGACTGGCAGCGCGTGCGGCCACGGAGAGATTTTTGACAAAAGCATTATACTGGCTCTGCACAAGCGCCTTATCTCCGGTCAAGCCCAGTCCTTCCAGATCCAGTCCAATGCCCTGGAATCCCTTCTGCGAGGCCAGATCCACGATGCTGGCGATGGTCTGCTGCTGCAGCTGCGGGTCCGCCAGATTCTTGCTCAGTTCCAGAGCTGAGTCACTGGAGTAAACCATCAGATACGGGGCTGTACCTCCCGCTGCTGCATTCTGGACAATGGATTCCGGCGTTACCTCTCCTGCAGCCTCCGGCCACCAGAAATCCTTACCGGTTGTAGTGAATTGACCGGTAGGGTCAATCCGGCTCCAGCCAAAGGCTACCGCATCAAAGCTTGGAATCAGCGACACTTCACTGTAGGCCTTCTGCGCATAGAATCCTAAAGTGTACAGATCCCGCTTGGGCGATGTAATGGATACGGTCTTGGAAGCCTGATTCCAGGAAGCAACCGCTCCAAACTGCTGGCTGAAGAACTTGAGCGGAATCATCGTCGTCCCGCGGATATTCTGCGGCGCTACATCAAGCTTCACTACGGTTCCGTTCACGGATGCATTTTTACTGCCCAGGGTCAGGATAACTTTTGCCGGAGATGCTTCAGCAGCGGACTTCTGCGTCGCGGTAATCTGGCGGGCCGCCTGGTTCCATTCCACCCCAATGCCCAGTGCCTCAGAAATCGCACGGAAAGGTACCATTGTCGTTCCGCTCATGACTACCGGTTCTACCGGAAAGGGCAGCGGATAGCCGTCCAGCAGAATACTGACACCGCCTGGTGCCGCCTGTGCAGCACTTGCAGGGAGTGCCGAGTAGCTACCCAGTGAGATCGCTGCGCATAATACTATTTTAGCCAGATGCTTCATTAATAAGTTCCCCATTCTCTTATAGATAGATTATGAATCTCTCAATCTTACATCCCCTACCATTTTACCAAACCAGGAAATTATAGCAAATTAAGAGATTGTAACTATTGGGAGATTCAATTGTCTGCTATTGAAGTAGGGTAGCTGATGCATAATTCCATTCCACTTACTTCACACTTACATAAACGCGCTCAAAAAGACGCCAACCGCCCGTTCAGCCTCCACATCCACCGCCACTTCGATGAAATGTCCGACCTTCGGCTGCGGCCGCAAATCTGCCACGACCATACCTGAGGTGAACTCTCCCTGATGCTCCACGCGGACCTTCATCCGGCGCGTAGTCACCAGATCCGGCTGCAGCGCAGCCATGAGGGCCAGCGGATCATGCAGCGGCGCACTGTTGATCAGATAATTGGCTTCCCGGTAAAATCTGAAATAGTATTCGAGTGACTCCTCCATGAAGTCTATGATGGACTTGTTCTCTTCGCGCCCATGGCGCTTCAGCAGCTCAAGATGCTCTGAGGTAATCCGTGTCTGCAGTGTAACGTCCAGCCCGATCATCAGCACAGGCAGCCCAGAGGTGAATACACGGTCAGCCGCTTCCGGGTCGCCCCACAGATTAGCTTCGGCCACCGGAGTCACATTGCCCGGCTTAAAGACCGTGCCGCCCATGACCACTACCTTCTTCAGCTTGGAGGTCAACTGCGGGTCCAAATCCAGCGCGAGCGACAGATTGGTCAGCCGTCCGAGCGTTACCAGCACAATCTCACCCGGGTTCTCATCCGCCATCCGCACAATGAACTCCGCCGCTGTCTCCTGCACCGGCACTTGCCGGGAAGGGGGCAGCTGAACGCCGCCAATCCCATTCTCCCCATGCACATGGGTCGAGAAGCCTGTCAGTTCGCGCACCAGTGCCTTGGACGCTCCAAGCGCTACCGGAATGTCGTATCCGGGATCTGCGAGTGCAAGCAGCCGCAAGGTATTATCCGCCGCCTGCTGCACATCAATATTACCAAACACCGTCGTTATCCCCTCAACTACCACTTCCGGTGTGCGGAGGGCATATAGAATAGCCAAAGCATCGTCTATTCCTGTATCACAATCAATAATCATCCGGGTTGCATTGCTGCTACTCATCTCTATCTCTCCCACTCTCTATATATACTTACTCTATCAGCCGTACTGCCCATCTTAACACGGGTCTGCGGTCTGCTCAATAAGCGGTTGTGGTTGAAGCGCATGCCGGGAAGGGGCAGCAAGGGGTGTTCACCGCGAGGTTGGCGGGACACCTTCAATCTTCGCAGACAGCGGTATAACAAGAAATCCGCTACCCCTAAGGGCGCGGATTTCTTGATCGCTGTAAATGTTTTAATATAGCGTCTGATTTATGGTACGCTACCTTTTCGCTGCTTGTAATTGCACAGTATACAACTATATGCCGCAGCTACAAGCATACGTATAAGCTTTATTGCTGAACATAAGGGGCAGCAGCCTGAGTGAACCGCTCCAGCGCTTCGGCAAGAACGGAACGCGGACAGGCCAGATTGATGCGCAGATGGCCTTGGCCTTCCGTTCCGAAGACAGAGCCTTCGTTAAAAGCCACCTTGGCCTCGCGGTACATCAGGTTCTTGAGTCCGTCCGCATCCAGCCCCAGGGCCCGGCAATCGATCCACAGCAGATAGGTGGCTTCGGGTTTCATTGGCTTCACCTGCGGCAGATGCTCTGCGAGGTAGCTGATGGCATACTCGGCATTGCCGCTGATATGCTGCACCAGCTCATCCAGCCATTCTCCGCCTTCATTATAAGCCGCTTCAACCGCCTCCGGCGTGAAGAATGCCGACATATGCAGACTGAGTGCCTTCAGCTTGTACTCGAATTTCCGCTTCAGCTCGGGACTAGAGGTTACGATATACGAGGTTTGCAGGCCCGGCAGATTGAAGGTTTTGGTCGCTGCCAGCGTAGTCAGTGTAATATCCGACAGCTCCGGCGACAGGGACGCAAACGGGATATGCTTGTAGCCCGGCATTGCCATATCGCAATGGATCTCATCCGAGATTACCGTTACACCATACCGCAGGCACAGCTCACCAAGACGCAGCAGCTCTTCCCGCTCCCACACTCTGCCGCCAGGATTATGCGGACTGCACAGCAGCAGCAGCTTGGCGCCGCCGGCCATCAGTTCTTCAAGCTGGATATAATCCATAACATAATGGCCTTCTTCCAGCTTCAGCGGGTTGATCGCCACCTTGCGGTCATTCATCCGGATTACATCATAGAAAGGATAGTAGACCGGCGACTGCAGAATCACCTGATCTCCCGGCTGGCTGAACAGCTCTACGGACAGGCTGAGCGAGGTCACAATTCCCGGAGAATCGGTGATCCATTCCTTCTGAATCTCCCAGTCATGACGGCTGCGGTACCACCCGGCAATCGCCTCCTTGTAGGAGTCACTCGTCACACTATAGCCGTACACCCCTTCCTGTACACGGCGCAGAATCGCTTCCTTCACGGCAGGGGGACTCTCAAAGTCCATATCCGCGACCCAAAGCGGAAGAATCTCCTTGTCTCCGAACAGCTTCTCGGACTGGTCCCATTTGTATGAGCGGGTATTGCGGCGGTCAATGATACGGTTAAAATCATACTTCAACTAAATCACCCATCCTTTCTGCTTGTCCGTTTATTGTAACATGGAGAGAAACTTCCGGCATCCTGATTCAGTCTGGCGGCTTCGGGTTTACTCCGGCATACGCTTCAGCTTCCCTTACGCAGCCGTTCGAGTGACTGGCCCAGGCGGACCTCCTCCAGCGGCTTCAGCACATAATCCACAATGTCTTGGTCGAAGGCCCAAAGGGCATGCTGTTTGCTCTCTGTGACAATCACAATTTGAATATCCGGCAGCTTCTTTTTTACCCGTTCGGCTACAACCATTCCCTGCTGGCCGGGCAGCTGAAGATCCAGAAACAGCACATCAGGCTGCAGCAGAACAATTTTGTCTACAACATTCTCGGGATAGGCCGACATTCCAATCACATTCACCTTGCCTGTATGCTGCAGCATGGAAGACAGCTTATAGAGATCCTTCTGGTTCATATCCAGCAGAAATGCCTTGATCACTCGGGTTCCTCCTCCTTCCGGACGGGTGAATTACGCAGTCGTCTATCGGTACAGGTGTCTAAAAAAAGTGCTGTCCCCCGTTTGCTCCAAACGTCAGAGGACAGCCATTGTTATTATTATTTTGCAGCCTTCATTGTTGTCTGAGCTGCTTCTGAAATGAATTCTACTTGAAGGACGCCGGCAGCAGGCTCCGCAGATCCTCCATATTTACAACCAGATGAATGTTGTTCATGGTCCGCAGCGAACCGGAGATAATTCCCGCAAGCTGGCCATGTGTATCCAGCAGCGGACCTCCTGACATCCCGCTTGCCACCTGGGCCGAAGTCAGAATCCGGCTTCTTCCATTGATCTCCGCAGCAGGCGTGTTGACAATCCCTTCGGTGATAATCGCTGTATTCTTAAGCGGATAGCCCAGTGCGAATACAGCTTCTCCATGCTTCAGGACGTCCTTACGCAGCGGAAGATAAGCATACGCATTACCCTTCTGCTTCATAGCAGCAGGACTTGGCAATTCAAGAACAGCCACATCCTTAAGCTCATCGAATTTCGTGACTTTGATCGGACTGATAATACTACCATCCGCCATCACCCCTTCCATCCGCTCCGCACCTTTGACCACGTGATACGCCGTTGCTGCTGTTCCTGCCGGAGACAGGATAATTCCTGTCCCCGTGGAACTTGCGGTGCCGTCACTTTTGAGTACCCGCAGATAAAACATGGCTTCATTCGCAATTCCGTAGCTCTGTTCAGCGTTATACACACTTGGTGTGTCGGCGCTGGTAGTGTCTGAATAGAAGAGCACTGCCGAGATCAACGAGAAGATCAGGCTTACGGCAAGCAGTTTTGTTTTCATCCGCCAATCTCCTTCATCAAAGAATTACAAATTATTGCACAACCGACATGATGTCTTTGTAAGCCCAGTGTGTTGCCGGAAGATCCTTGAAGCGTACTGCTGTTACAGCCAGCTTCTTCGTACCGGCAATCCGGTTGATCAGCACTACAGCCTGAGCACGGGTAATCGGTGATCCCGGTTTAAATGTGCCGTCAGGGAAGCCTTGCACATAACCTGCTTTGGACAGGGCATTCACATAATTCTCTGACCAGTGGCCCTTCAGATCCGACTGCTTCGTAATTCCGGTATCTGTAACATCCAGCTTCAGCACTGTAGTCATGATCTTGGAGAACTCGGCTCTCGTCAAGCCCTTCGTTCCGCCGAAGCCGCCGTCCGGATAGCCTTCAATAATGCCTGCCGAAGCGAAGAATCCGGTCAAAGCCTCGTTGCCTGCACTTACATCATTGAACAGGTTTCCTACATTCACGTCTTCCATATCCAGCAGCGGAGCAAGGGATTGGATCAGCTCATATCTGGTAATGGCTGCATTAGGCATAAACAAACCATTCGGATAAGCAGCGATATACTTAATTTCTCCCGCATTGCTCTTCAGGCTGTATTTGGCATTCTCCGCTACATATTCAATGGTAGTCACAGTATCATTTTTATCTGTGATCATTTTGATCGTCATGGTCTTGGTAATCAACAGCTCACCGGTATATTTCGTACTGTTTACTGTCGGCGTGCTTCCGTCCGTTGTATAGTAGATCGTCTGCCCTTCCGGAGCTGTCAGCTTCAGCTTGCTGTTCTTGGCAATCTTCACTGGAGCTTCACTGTCTCCATTCACCGTCGTAGTACCGGCAATAGCGGTAATCACCGGAACAGGAGTTGGTGTTGGGGTCGGGGTCGGCACAACTGCACCGCCACCGCCACCGCCACCGCCACCGCCGCCGCCTCCACCACCGCTGGAAACTAACAGCGTCCAGGTCCAGGCCGATACCTTGCTGTATTCTTTGCCCGGAACAATGGTGACGGCTTTAACAGTCGTCTTGTCCTTCAGCACAATCGCTTCGCTGTATAGCTGAGAAGCTTCCGTAGGATCTGTGCCGTCGAGCGTGTAATAAATTTGGCCGTCCGGCTCCGCTGTTGTCAGCTCTACTTTCACTTCCGTCGAGAAGCTCAGCTCCGCAGGTGTTGCAGTTGGTGCAGCTGCCGAGCCAGGGTATTGCAGTGCAGCCGCATTAACTGTAATGCTTCTGCTCTGTCCTCCGGCTATTGCCTTCAGCACTGCGCTGCCGCCCTGTTTCAAGCTTCCTGCAGCACCGTTCACATCAGCCTTGGACGGATCTGCACTCCATACCAGTGCTCCGCTGCCGCTCAAGCTGAATGCCGAACCTACACGGTTAATCAGATCCTGCGGGTTCAGTATAACAGCCGCTGAAGCAAGAGTTCCTTCTTCTGTTCCGTCAAAGGCCAGAAGTACCGGATAGAATGTGTTCTGTGCTGTCCAGATTCCGGCATCCAGACCTGCTGGAAGATTCGGGCTGGTAAGCTCTGTGCCAAGCAGCCCCATTGCACTGCTGCTGTTGCCAGCCACTGCTTGGCCATCCAGATTGTAGAAGGCAATATTATTCTTCAGCATTTGTCTGTTGAACAAGGATTGGCTGATGGTTGCATGATCAGACTTCTGTCCGGCAATCCCTCCGAAGAAGGCCTGCAGCGGAAGAATTTTGCCTTTCACTCCAGCTTTCACTTCTCCGGTATTCAGGGAAGAAGTAATCGCTCCGCTCTCCGCCAGACCGGCGATACCGCCAGCCCATGCTGTAGACATTCCTTCTGCGTAAATGGCCCCGGCAGAATAGCTGTTCTTGATCTCTCCCGCGTTCAGACCGCTGATCCCTCCGGCTATAGCCTGGGCCGAAGCCACATGGATATCGCCATAGACAATCGACTCAAAAATTGTACCTTCCGCACTGTTCTCACCGGCAATGCCGCCGGTTGCCAGTGTGGCAGTAACATCAATATTGCCTTTGGACACTGCCTGGTGAATCACTCCGGCGTTGCGTCCGGCAATGCCGCCTTTACGGCCCTGTCCCGAAAGAGTCACTCCGTCATTAGCAGCCTTCTCAATGAGGCCTAGATTCACACCTGCGGCTCCGCCTGCCGTGGCACTGCCAGCTACAGAACCACTGACGTTAACCTTGCGGATTACTGCACCTGCGTGATTGATCCCTGCAGCAATACCGGAATTTACTGCGCCGGAAATATCCGCTCCGGTAAAGTTAACATTCAGAATCTGGCCATAGTTTTCTTTTATGAATCCGGCTGTTTGCTGCTCTGGGGTTTTCAGTGAAAGTCCGCTAATCGTATAGCCTTGACCGTCAAATACTCCCTTAAAGCTGTCGAATGCGGTCCAAGTGCTTCCGGCAAGATTAATATCCGCCCCAAGCAGGATGGTTGCCAGCTCCGGTTTGTCGTCAGCTGTTCTGTTGAACAGCTTGTAATAATTCAGGCCTGTCTCGTTATAGAACATGACTGCACCCGAGAGCTGCAGCGGAGTCTGAACCGTGATTGTTCCGTCTGTCAGTTCGTTCAGGAAGGAGGTATCATAATCCATAATCCATGTGCCTGAGCTGAGCGGATTAACCGCTGCTGAACTCACGGCGCCAGCCGCCGCACCTGCATTGTGGCCTACTGCCTTCAGTCCAGCCGTAAGCGTACCTGTCGTATACGACGAACCGGAAATTTTGCCGTCCCGGAAGTTATAGCCGACCAGTGCGCCTGTAGAGACGTTATTGCCTGCTACATTAACGGAAATCTCCGGAACATTGGCATAGACGCCTGTCAGAGTCCCGTCATTATAACCGGCAAAGCCGCCGTTGTAAGAACGGGTTGAAGACTTCACTCCGACTGTAGAAATCTTGTTCTGCAATGCGTAAGAATTGCTGATGCTGCCGCTTCTCTCCACCGCTGCTGCGAAACCGCCGCTGCGTGTGTCGAAGCCGGTATTGCTGATGTCACCGGAAGCATAAGAGTCCGTAATCGAATAATGATCTACAGAACCCGCGAAGCCGCCGACATAAGAGCCTAATCTGCCGCTGACATTCAGCTTGCCTGCTGCATAGGATTTCTGAATTTGTCCTGCAAGCGTACCATTATCACCCAGAAGTCCGGCAAAACCGCCCGCATAGATGGTATTGTCCTGATTGGTATCGGTGATTTGTACCGGAATATCCGTATGGGTATGCGTAATTTTGATAGTATCCCCCATACCGATTACCCCGCCGGCATGTGTCGCCGGTACAGATTGACCCAGCGTTAACGCTGTGCCAACCGTCAGAGCTTGTCCAGATCCGGCGATCACCTTGCTGTAATGAATCTCGCCGCCTGATCCCCAGCCGACAAGTCCGCCGGCATTATACACTCTGCTGGTATCCGCATGCAGACCGGTCTTCACGATGGTATCTACAATGATACCGCTGCTGTATCCGGCAACTCCGCCTGCATTTACTGTGTTGCCGCCGGTTACATTCAGCCCGGAAGCAACCTCTGAACTATAGATTGAGGCATTGTCGTTCTTGCCTGCCACACCGCCCACATAGAGATCAGCACTATTGTCTGCTCCAGTGACCGTTATCTTGCTGCTTTGAACTTTGGCAATGTAAATGCCGCTGTACAGCGGATAGGCTTTGCCGAAATCATAGCCCCGGTGGATATCATCCGCAGAGACTGTTCCGGCAATCCCGCCGACTGCTGCATCGCCGTTCTTCGCTGCAACCTGAAGATCAGGTGATGCCTCTGCATGGTACAGGATAGAATTCACACTCTCTCCCAGGATACCTCCCGCAGTAATCTCTTCACCTGCGGCCTGCAGAGAAGCATTGAACCGGACATCATGGATCGCCGTATGGACAGCCGATCCGGCAATCCCCCCGATAACAGCCTTCAGGCTGTCGCCCGTAGTAGACAGCTTCACGCCTTCAACTGCTGCATGTTCAATGTCAAAGCTGTTTCCCGGATCAATGGACCGGGCCAACATTCCGCCCAGCTTGCCTTCTTTAACACCTACAACACCACCGGCAGTACCGTTGGCGGTCAACTGCACACCGCTTCCGAAGCCTGTCACTGTGACATTGCTGATGCTGTTTCCGGCATCCGATTGGCCGATGATGCCGCCGAGAATCGAGCCGAGTCCGCGTGCTTCAAGCGTTCCGTCAGCGAAGGTCAGCGTAATATCCTTCGCCTGGCCCGAGGTGAATTGGCCAATGAGTCCGCCGACAGTGGATTCCATTCCCGTAGCCGAAACCCGGTACCGCGAATTCACTTCATGCCCAAGACCTGTTACATCGCCCGTCTGGACTCCGATAAGTCCGCCGACAATCGCATGATCAGCAGCGCTGCCGGTGCTTCCGTCTATATCCTTAATGGTATAAGTCCCGGTTGTGAAATCTGCTGTATTCTCACCGATCAGTCCACCGGCAATGCCGTGGTCAGCAACCGTCTCAATCCGGCTTCCGCCGTCCAGCGTAAGGTGGAGCCCGGTAATACTGCCCGAGTTGCTGCCGATCATCCCCCCGACAATTCCGCCGCTGACCTTCACGCCGCCAAGCAGCTTAAGATCCACATTGTTCACTGTACCCAGGTTCATCCCGGCAAGGACTCCGGTATACTGGTTGCCGGCAACAGAGAGTGGCTCCAGATTGATATTCTGGACGATCGCCTTCGTACCGATGACTCCGAACAATCCGGAATGAGTGTACACCGGCTGCAAGGTTAAGCCATCGATCAAGTGATTGTTTCCTTCGAAGGTTCCTTCAAAAGGATTGGCTTCCTTGTTGCCGATCGGAACCCACTGCTTGGACTGGATATGGATCGGATTCATGATCGTCACCGTTCTGTCCGTGAAGTCGAATTTGTCCGCACCGGCAATCGTGCCGTTGACAATCGCTGCCAGACCGGCAAGCTCTGCTTCCGTAGTAATCTCGAAGTTGATAGCATCCTTATCCTTCATGTACCAGTTGATATTGGCATTGACATCATTGCCGATATCACCGCCGGTATTGGCTGCACGGTTTACTTCAGGATACTGGTAAACTGCGTTTAGCGAGCCGTATTTCCACGATCCTTCAAAGTCCCAGCCTGACAAGCCAGGGAAGACCATTCTATCCTTTAGTGTTTCGGAGAGGATCGTAGTCAGCCGCACATGCACATTCAGCCAGCGGTGATTGCCCTCTGCGAAATCTGGCAGGTCAGAGTTGATGTTGAGCGCTTCATCTTTAATGTAATAAGACTTGTAGAGCAGCTCTTTGCTTGCATTGTCATACCGTCCGGCGAAGCCGCCGGCATAAGCGCCCGAACCAGCAGAAACTTGCGCCGCCGAGTATACATTGTTCACTTTACCGTTAGTTATTCTGCCGATGAAGCCGCCAACGTAAGAATTGGCTTTGGCAGCTGCTACACTTTTGGCTACATAAGAGTTCTTGATGGTACCGCCGGAGTGTTCCCCGACCAGACCGCCAACATTCGTATATACGCCGTTTGCCGTAACCTTGGAGGAGGTATAAGATTGCTCCACCGTACCGGCTGTGTTTCTGCCGATCAGTCCGCCCAGGTAGACCGATCCGCTTGCTGTTCCTGTTGCATTGCCTGTAACGTCGATATCTACATAGGAGCCGAGAACTGCCCCTGCATTCTCACCTACCAGTCCGCCACCCAGGGTGCCTACACCCTCGATGGTCAAGTTGGCATTGGAATACGTATAATAGAGAGTTCCTGTTGCCGTGTTCACCCCGGCCAAACCGCCGATGATGGAAGAATTGCCTCTGGAGATTACTGTGATCTTATCAGTAATGCTGTTATTGGCAATCAGAGTGCGGTTCTCACCGACCATCCCGCCCACGATTGAAGTAGGTGAAACAGCGGATACCGTACCGAGTGTACGCGTATTCTGAATCGTACTAACCGCTGTGGCCGGATTCAATACGGGATCAATCGTCTGGGCATCATTCAAGCCCACAATCCCCCCGATATAAGATGAAACCGCTCCGGCGTTAGCCTTCAGATTCAGAGCACTTATATAACTGTTCACAATAATTCCTGAAGAACTACCGTGATTGTACCCTGCAACCCCGCCAGCAGTAGCGCGTGGTGCATTAATCGTCAGATTTACCGTTGTACCTACCAGACGGTCAAGCTTGGAGGCTTCATTGTAGCCGACAATCCCGCCAATATAGGCATCTGTAGCGGCTGGCGCTACCAGAATCAACATGTTTTCCAAATTCACAATTTTGCTGTCACTGTAGATAGCGCTGTTCTCCAGTGTACCCGCCAAACCGCCGACAGACGGTTTGGCTGCCTGCGCTTGGATGAACGCCTGCGCGTCATCCGCTGCGTTCACCTCCGGATTAGTAATATCCGTAGTTTTCGCAGCCCCAACGATCGCTCCTGCTTTGGATTCCACAGCAGTCAGCGTAATCATCGGGTCATACCCGGGAACATTCAGCACAGCTGACTTCATTCCCGCCCGGTCAGCAGGAGCTGCCGGTCCTTCTGAATGTCCGGCAATCCCGCCGGCTTCAGCACGTACACCATTCGCCTCAATAGACAGCCGGGTAACGGTAGCGTTAACCAGTTGACCGGTATTGAGACCGGTATTACCGCCGAGTACGTTATCCGCACCCGTTGAAGTGATGACTACATTCTCCGCATGATTGAACGGAGCCGCTGCTGCCGAATGGTTCTCACCGAACATTCCGCCAGCTTTTACCGAAGCACCTGTTGCTTTAATTTCAGTACGGCTCGTGTGTCCGTTGAACTGGGCAGCCGAGTTATGCCCTGCGCCGCCGCCGAAGCTGACCTTGTCGGCCTTCAGTTCAACCAGCAAATCCTGTACTTCCGCAGGCACGGCGACAGTGCCGATTACCGCATCCGCAGTAAGCTTACCGGCTGCGCCGCCGATGGTATATCCGCTTTTGCCAGCTTCATTCAGGAAGCTGATCCGGGCAGCCTTACCGCCCGTCAGAACCAGTGGCTTAGTGTTCACGCCTACAACTCCGCCGAACGTGATGTTATCCTGGCCGTCTGCCGGAGCAGCTACCACAGCTTTCAGAATTAACGTGCTGTAGCTTGCCGAGGAAGCATCTCCGGCAGTTATGTTGTTCATGGTTCCTTGTGCATTACCGGCAATCCCCCCGGCAATCCCGCCTGCAGAAGTTACCTGAAGAGTTGCATATTTAACAGAAGAATCATTCAGGGTACCTTCCAGATAACCGGCGATTCCGCCGATTGTACCATCTGAAGTTATCGCCAGAAGATCGCTTGCGGTTTTGCCGGTTACTGATGATGTAATCGTTCCGCCGGCTTCATACCCTACGATACCGCCGGTGTATACATCCGCTGTACCTTTTACATTCAGTGCACCTGTGGAGGAGGCCTGGCCTATATTTCCGCTGGCATCATAACCGGCAATCCCGCCAGTATAGATTCCTGTTACTCCGTTAACCGAGACAAGCGCTTTATTCTCAAACACCCCTGCTGCAGCGTTGCTGGTTACCAGTCCGCCTGCAGCATGTCCGACAAATCCGCCAGTAGATACATCTTGTGTCCCTGTAGCTGTAATCGGCTGCGTGTTGATGTAAGCATGTGTCCAGGTGAATTTGCTGCCGGTGTATCCGGCAATTCCTCCTGTGTATACATTCTTGCCGCCGTTATTCACTACCGGTGCGGTATTTACAAACGTAATCCCAACCTCCGGACTGACCACCGCACCCGTTGCTCCTACAAGCGCTCCGGCTGCCGAGCCTTCTGCCGCAGATGCATTAACCGTAACTGCACCCTTATTGGTAGTCATGTTAGAGAATACTACGGTATTGTCCACTTTACCGGCAATTCCGCCTGCCACAACCCGGTTTCCGCCGTCGATGGTGACAGAAGCATTATTGATGATCGGAGTATCTTCATCATTCAGACTAAGCGGTCCTGTAGTATGACCAGCAATCCCGCCTGCAGTGAGAACGGCACTGTCAGTACCTTGTGCGAGAATTGCTGCATTATTGACCACTTTTTTGATGATGATGCCTCTGGATTCACCGTAGCCCAGGATCCCGCCGATATCAGCTGAACCTTGCGCCGTAATGGTTCCGTTGTTGATAGAGTTAGAGATCATACCTTCGCCCATTCCGACAATTCCGCCCGTGAAGGAGCGGTACGGAGAAGCGTGAGTGCTGATACTGATATTGTTGGTAATATCGAAAACGATGCTGCTGCCGCTCATTTTACCTACTGCAGAGCCTGCATATACATCATAGGTTACACCGGTAACAGTGATGGAGCCAGACCCTTCAAAAGTCAGACCGCCGACTGTCCCGCCCTCCATATTTCCTACCAGACCCTGATAGGACAAATTTGTAACGACATTCATATTGGAGATTTTCTTGATTAGACCACCCTCAGTGATCAGAGTACCCTTGAATGGATGTTCGGCTGTACCAATGGGAATCCATTGATAGTTTTTGAGATCCATGTCTCGCGTAATTTCAAGAATTTTGCCTTGCAGACCATTCCCAGTGCCTTCATTAACCAGCTTGGCAACACCCGCAAGCTTATCCTCACTATCAATTTTGAAGGTATCATTGGTAGATATATACCATTCGGTCTTTGCCATGCTGTCCCAGGTCTGCGGATCAGCCTTAGCCATGATTCCGCCGGCAACTGCCGCAACGACAACCACTGCCAGCGCTATTAAATACCCTATAATTGATTTCCGCTTCAAAGCCATTTTGACACCACCCAAATAGTATTATGAATTCCCAGCAGAGTGTGCCCGCACTCCACAATAGGCGGTACGGGCACATCTTGTTATTGCTTGGCTGTAATCAATTGATCAAGTCTGATAGCAATGGCTGCCGCCTGTTCACGCGTAAGCGGACTGGACGGATTCACCTTGTTGCCTTCCCCAAGGATAATGCCGTTCTTGATGCTCAATGCTACTGCTTGTCTTGCCCATGCGGGAACTTTATCTTTATCGGTGAAACCAGCCAGAATTGCTGTTACTTCTGCATCACTGATCTCAGTGCCTGGGCTGACAAGGGTGAGCAGTCTGCCCAGCATCGTCATGGCTTCCATTCGTGTCAGCGTACCCTGAGGCGCATACTTGCCGCCTTCGAATCCGGTGACAATACCCAGCTGTGCAGCAATGGAGACGCTGCGGTTATACCAGCTGCTGCTGCCGACATCACTGAAGCCTGCAGAAGGTGCCTGCTTGTTCATCAGACCTGCGACGCGCAGCAGAATCGTTGGATACTCTGCTCGGGTCACTTTGCCGGTCGGATCAAAGGTATCTGCAGATTTGCCTAATACGAACAGCTTGGCGGAGGCTGCTGCAATACCGTCCTTGCCCCAGCCTGCAGGCATATCCTTGAAGATCTTCTGATTGCGGATGAAGTAGAGGCTGCCTTCTCCGGTCAATTGCACATTCACTGCCGTACCGCTGCTGTCCAGTTTCCATGGCACAGTAGTCCAGTTACCGGCTGCATCCTTCAGCACAATTGCTGTAATTTCGTTTGCAGCAAGCGGCGAAGGAATGGCGATCTTGGCTGCAAGTGCCGGTGTCCAGCTGCCTGCTGGCAGGTTAGCCGTTACCGTAACACCCTGTCCTGCGGCCATAAGCGTGAAGCCCTGCTGATCGGCTATGGTCTTCATGGCCTGCTGATCGGCAGTGCTGTTCTGGCCAATGCCCACCACAAGCTCACTATTTAATGCGGTAAGATTCTCAGGTTCAAGAACCAAACGACCCATCGGCACCTCTATAATCACTTTCTTCTTCGCTGCAACGGCCTGCTTCACAACATTCTGATCTACATGGATACTGAATGCTTTTGCAGCCGGATCTGCGGAACTAACCGTGAGATCGCTGCCCGCTGCGGCTTCTTTATCCGTAATCCGGATTACCGCTGTAAGCCCATTCCATTCTGTGACAACCGGCTGTCCGTTAACAGTTACTTGTGCGGCTGTATCTGGTGATTGCTCTTCCACTACGCCTGGTGTGGCAGCTCCGCCACCACCGCCGCCACCGCCACCGCCACCGCCTGTTCCAGCACCGCTGCTGGACCATACAGTTGCTGTAACCTGACCCGCTGCCTTAACCAGCTTATCGGTAGATGTCCGCTTAGCGAGCACGATTACATCACCGTAAGAAGCGCTGATTATACCGTCCAGCGGAAGGAGCGACCAAGAGCTGACATTATCATCGAAGGCCGGCAGCACGGCGCCGGAACGATAAACCTTATACGCAATCTGCTGTCCGGTCATATCCCCGGAGGAAGTAATGGTGATCTTGGTACGGCTGCTGTCTGCATAAATATAAGAAGTGCTGGCTTGAATTGCACCAAGCTTCTCTGGTTTCGGTACGGCTACTGTGGCCGCAACCATGCCTTTGAGCGTTACACCCTCGGACACCTTATACTCTGCTTCAATTAAGCTGGAGCCTGTGGCAAGCGCCGTAACACTGCCTACTGCCGATAAGGACACTGCATCGCCTACGGCGACTGTATAAGTCAATTTCTGCAGATCCTTATCTGCAATTGGCTCATCCTTGAATTTCGGCTTGCCGGTATTCTCGTCCTGTCCATCCGAGACCTTGAGATAAGCCTTAACTTTGCCTGTTTGCCCTGGCTCCAGGTCCTTTTCCATTCCCTTCAAAACCAGTGCTACAGGAACCTTGTAACCAGCGTTCGTGATATCCACAACCGCTGTGTTCAGATTCTTTGCCTCATCGGAGGCAACAATGTTAAGTGCCACGGAAGGCTCATCGGATTTGATCTCCACAGTTCCATTAAAGTCCCCCGTCAGCGGGTCCACCTTAAGGGTAGTAGGAATCTCCACTTCCTTGTATTTGCCATCCGGCTGCAATTGGTTCACTGTATATTTCGCTGTCAGCACAGTTCCTGTTGTTGTAGTTCCTGCTACATGAACAGCGCCGTTTGCGGTACGTTCACCCGTTACCGGCTGATCAAGATACAGAACCGGAGCGATCGTATCTACAGTCATATACAGCATCGTGACCGAGATATCCTTGGTCGTCATGTTTCTGGCTCTCAGTTCAAGAGCGAACGGTCCGTCTGTCTGGAACTGGTCGAGATTCAGAACGCCTTGGCTTCCGCCGCCGGCCTTGTCCGTCAAAGCTACCGACCCGATGGACTTCTCCGCATTAAAGACCTCCACCGTCACATTGGACTGGTCTGAAGTGAGCGTCAGCTTCTGCTTCGTTTCACTGGTCAGCAGGTTAATGTAATTTCCGGTATCCTGCACGGTACCAGATCCGCTTGCCACAGTAAGCTTCGGCAGGCTTGGAACCGGCAGCAGCTTCTTGCTGCTGTTCTGGTGCTCAGCATAGTGATAGTTCTGATTCTTGTCCGCATCTTCAGTTGGAACTGTTGCGGCAGTGACACCGACAACATACTCCGTTCCAACTTCCAGACCGGTATACTTCAACTTGGTCACATCTGTAACCGTTCCTTCAAGGCTGGTCGTATTCACTTCATCCGAAGTGGATAGGGCCTTCCAGCCTCCGATCAGAATACCTTCATATTTACCGGTTGCTGCATTCCAGTAAGGCTGAAGTTCTTCTTCGGTGTACAAAATTTCGCCAAATGGAGAATAAGTCTCCAGCTTGCCGTTCACTTGGACCTGAGCATCAATGACGAAGCTATGCTCGTAAGCGTTATGTCCCGCTTTTTTGGCTCCCGGCTTGAAGGAGAGCGAGAACAGTCCGTTACCGGCAGGTACAACCGAGACGTCACTGACAACCTGCGGTGCAAGCGGATCAACGAGCTCGAATCGCTGCGGTGAAGTCTTCGTGCCGAAGGTTGCGCTGGATTTCAGCTCGGCCCGCAGATAATAATTGCCTTGTCTGAGCAGCCCGCGGATATCCTCGGGATTGCCCATCAGCGTTACATTCGTTACATCAATTACTGTACTGCCGCTGGTTATGCCACCACTGACAGAACCGCCGGCGCCAACCGGCACATCTTTGGCAATCAGCATCCCCGGATCTCCCGGTGACAGCACCTCTTGCCCTTCCACGATAGTCTTTTCAGTGGTTACCGCATCTTCAGCCAGGTACAGATTCACTGTATCTCCTTCTGCTGCGTTGGCTACTTTCCAGGATGCCGTGAATTTATTGACATTCGAGTTATCCTTCGCGAGATTCACTTCGCTGAGCTGAGGCAGGGTTGGAACATTCATCAGCTTGGTTTCTACAGCCGAGACTGCAGTAAGCGTCCAGGTTCCGCCTTTCTTAGCTTCATTCTCAGGGATAATAATGTAAGCTCTGCGGATATCCACTTCAGCATTAAGTTTGGATGGATCCGGTGATACATCACTTGCAGGAATATATTGTGTAAAAGCATTAGCTTTAGGATTAGGCTTGTCCGGATTAGCAAAGGTTTCGAATACCACCGGATAATCCTTGCCCGCTGCATCCTGCAGCTTAAATTCCGGCATATCCTTACTGCTGTATTCCATTTCGATAATGGCATTACCGGTTGCAGCCCCCATAGGAATCTCATGGATTCTGCCGCCGTTCTTGACCGTAATGCCGCCTACGCCGACATTAACCGATCCGTTCTCAACAATTTTCACACCTTCTGCTACTTCACGGTAGATAATCTCCTGATTCTCTTCCTCAGCAGCAGGGGCGGCCGAAGTGGCAAGAGTCTCTACACCTTCACCAATAACCATCAGGCGCGGTCCATTATCGGGATCATCCACTACGAGATGAATCATACCTTCCGGCAGCTGATCGCTTGATGTACCGAACTCTATGCCTCCGCTCCAGTAGTAGGTAATACCCAGCGAGATGAAGAGAATGCCGATACTGCCCCATACCTTATCATTGTTGACCCCGAGGAACATACTGGACAGCGGCATTCCACCGACAACCGGTACACTATTCGGAATCTGTACTTTGGAGCCGATATAGCCTTCAAAGTCAGTGCGGTTCTTCTCCAGATTCTGTCCGACGAAGATTCCCGCCTTACCGATGATGATATCCCAGCCGCCGATATCCATAGCTGCCTCTACCCGCACGAACCATGGAGTCACCCATTGCGCTTCAAGCAGCGCTTTGGTGAGCATTGGAAGCCGGTCATCCTTCTCAGCTTCTGCGTCTGCGGAGAAGTCAAGCCGTCCTTCCACCTTGAGGCCGGTACGCTTCACCGTCAGGTCAACATCCCCGAAGAAGTACGCCGGGGCAATCCCGAACCGCATGCCTACGCCAGCTTCAATCGTCAGCGGGAACGGGTCCTGCGCCGTACCGCCGGCAATGGTATCCGCCAGCTCGCGCACTGCACCGCGTACAGCGGTCAGATAGGTTGCACCGGTGACAATAATACCCGGAGCCGGCAATTCAGCCCCAAAGGCGATTACATCCGGAAGAATCCGGCCGTCTTTTACCTTTTTGAGCGAGAATTCAATCTCCACACCCAGCATGTTCTTCAGCTGTGCCGCGAACTCCAGGCCATATTCATTACCAACTCCGCCGCCCTGCACGGCATGCTTGATGGTAACCTTACCGCTGGGAGCATCCGGACCTTTCTTCTTATCCGCGTCTTTCTTCTTATCCGGTCCGAACAAGCCCATCTCCTGATTCAGATCGAAGCCGAGTGAGGCATCTACGCCATAGAAGCCTGCGCTGTTGAATATGACATTCTTAATTTCTGAGTTAATGATCTTCAGGGACAATGAGCCGCCGAAGGAAATCCCATTCTCTCTCAGAATGAAATCATTGAAGGAGAAGCCAAAGCCGTCAATCGCGAAGCTTGGAGCCCCAAACAAAGACTGCTTGTTGAAGTACACATCCCCGATCATGACCTGGCGCAGCGGATTCAGTCTGTCGCCCACACCGCCGATAGCCCATTTCAGACTGCCGTTCTGGCTGTCGTCTTCCGGATTACCGTCATTTCCTTTATCTTCCTTACTGCCTTCTTCCTCTTCATCGTCATCCTCTGGCGTCTCCACCTTGGACGGATTGTAGTTCTCATCTCCAAGGGATTTGGAGAAGCCGTTGAAGAAATCAAGCGTCCATTCGCCCTTATGGAAGACGAAGCCGCTGCTCGCTACACTGAGCGTTCCGTCACCCTTGATGAACAAGGTATCCAGGAAGGGAAGATCGCCCGGAAGGCTGTTTCCGAAGATGTCCAGCTTGCCGCGTACAAAAGCCAGATCCTTGCCTGTATAGGCAACAGCATCATTAATAATTGCCGGTTCTGTCTTGGTATCCACGATGACCTGCTCTTCATCACCCGTGCCGACCTGCTTGATCATTCCGCGGACCGTAACCAGAACCTCACGGTCGAATTCCGGGTCCTCGGATTCTGCTTCTTCCTGGAAGGCTTCAAAATCCTCTTCTGTTGCAAACAATTTGTAGGCATACAGCGGAGTCTCTTTGAGCGCTTCATCATCCATGAATTCACTGATATCAAATTCAGGATCAACCGCCTTGCTGGCTGCTCCGAACAAGGCCTTGGTCTTCTTATACTCGGTGACAGCAGAGTACAGGAACGAGCCGTTCTTAAATGGCTCACCCGGGAACAGCGAATTCAGCTGATCCAGCAAGTCATCCTTTACAGAGGCGCCGTTCGCGAGGCCGCTGATATCCACAGCTTCCCTGTACACAGCCATAACTCCGGCTTCACGGATCCGCGTCTCATCATTATCTGTAACCAGGAAGGATTGAGGGGTAGTAATATCGTAAAGGGCTGCTACTTCCTCGTCGCCTCCCGCATCGCCTTTATAGTCGATCTCAACTGCGTATTCACCCAGCGGCAGCTCGGGTCCCAGTCCGGATTCCAGCACATTGCCGCCTTCATCAACCCGTTCCCCGCCGCGGTAAGTAATCCGCATGGCACCTGAGAAACCATCGTCTGTAGGCTGCATAACCACTGCATCCTGCACATTCACCTTGTACCGGCTTCCGGATACCAGATCCTTGAGGTACAGGTCAAAGTTCGGTGCTGTGGTTGCATTGCCCGTATTATAGGCTTCAATGTTCGACAGATTCACAGTCAGATATTTCACATCTGAGCTATACAGCTCTGCCGGTGACAGAGCGTATGAATACGTAGCCGTTGCTTCGCCTACCGGCGGCAGCAGAATGAAGTTTGTACGGTTCGACTCATATTGGGCTTTGATGCCTTCATCCTCAATGCCCTCAATCTTGCCCTGTGTTTCCGGGCTTCTCGCGGAAATCATGTAATCCCGCGTTACCGGCCAAGGTCTGCCTTTAGCCTGAACACGGAAAGTCGCAGTGATGGCATCACCCGGCTTGTACTTCGGCTCAATTCCCAATGCAGCTTCCTCAGGAGAGGCTGACTTTTTGAATTCCAGCATTTTGCTGCGGTCATTCTCCAGGACTGGCTTGCCATTTGCGTCCAGGACGTCTTTGCCGCTCTCATCCTGCCTGACGAAGCTGAGACCGCTCTCCAGCGTCATCTCCACTTCGATCTTGGAGTGCTCCATATTGTAGGCCTGCAGATTCTCAACCTCGGCTGTGATCGTGAAGACTCCGTTATCCACGTACTTCGACGGAACCGTCTCCCCTTGTTCCAGCGCAGCCGTAGCCAGCTGTTGAACCTGATCTACATAGCGGATCGAGAACACTTTATCCGGAGCAGTTATTTCTCCAAGTCCATAGACAGTTTCGAAGCTCTGGAAGCCTCCGGCTGCCACTTTATCCGGGTTCCAATAGAAGGCAACGGCGGAGTCCGCCGTGCCGTAATCATTGGTGTCTCTGGTGAAGTCCAGGTTGGGATGTACTTCATAATCCCATTTCGTATTCGCCAGGCCGTTCCAGTGACCGACAATCATTTCATCCACAATATTAATGTTCTGTTCGGCAAAGTTATTGAAGCCATAGGCAACGACATTGGTTGCCTGGGGATTAGTCAAATCCAGCTTGTCGCGCATTACCCAGTAAGAAGGAATCTTGAAGTAAGCTCTGTCCTCTTCAGGGATTCCGGCATTATCCTCCGGATTATGCACCAGCTTCCGCTCTACCTGCAGCGGTGACTTGTAAGCTGTTCCAATCTGGAACTGCGGCCCGTCGTTGCCGCCGACCATCGTATCCAGCAGGATCCGGCTTCCGATCTCTACCTGCGCATTGCTCCGGTTATTCACTTCATAGCGGATGTTGACATTTCCGGAATTGACAGCATCCTTGCTGTCGGTGTAGAGCATCAGAATCTGCTTAATCTCTACGCCTTTAATCTTCCAGATCATCTCCAGCTGCTTCGTGCCATTCGAATTCTCTACCACCTTGGGTGTAGTAGTCTCTGAATAATGACTGTTGTCAAACTTGTACTTATTCCCGTAAATATAATCAGTTCCGTCAATCCGGAACGTCGTGAACGACGTTTCCGGATCATCTCCCTGGAACAGCAAGTTTACGTTGTTGTCATTCTTGCGGATGGGCTGGCCATCCACGGTCCGAATCCCGTAGCGTCCGGTTTCATTATCCACAGTAACCTTAATAAAGTTATTCTCTACAACAGTTGTCTTTGTACTGCTGGCCGCCTCCACAAGCGCATGAAAGCTCTCGGAGGTGGACAGAAATACCATGATTATTGTGAGCATGAGCGCGGTAGCGCGTTTGAGCAGCTTCACCATGTATTCCCCCTGTTTATCTTTCATTTATTTCATGTTGCCAATAAAGAAGGTGGCAAACTCGCGGTCCCGCTCCTGTGTTCTCACGACAATCGTGTACCAGCCTGTTTTCGGGAAGGTGACTTTAAATTGACTGCTCACGAGTTCGTCATAAGTCAGCTTCTGCTTCACCAGCTTCAGCTGTCCTTCGCGGTACAAACCAGGGTAATACAGAATATCAAATGTTCCTGCCTGATTGACCTTGTCTACTCCGGCTACCTTCATATTGTTGTAGCCTGATACCTTAAAGGTAAGTGTATTGGTATTGAACAGTGCAGACTCGCCGGAGGATGCCGAGATTAAGGTATCGTTACCGAAGATCAGCAGTCCGCCATCCTTCACGACCACCACATCCTGATAAACAACCGTCTCATTCCCTACCTGGTCAACCGCCGTATAAGCTACACGCTGGCGTCCAAGCTTGCTCAGATCCAGCCCGCTGACCGATACCTTCACACCCGCTGCTTCCGATACATTATCGGAAACTGTGAAGCCGCCGAGATCTGCGCGGAAGTTAAAGTCCTTCTTGTTCTGGACAATACCTGCTGTTTCGTTATTCAGTGTCAGCTCAGGCGGTGTGTTATCAAGACCCGCTATTGTAACCGGAACCTTGTTCACATTGCCCAGAAGATCCGAGATGGCGACTACCGCTGACCCGCTGCTCTCAAAGGCACGTGAGTAGCTGAACGTTCCATCAGCTTTACTGATCTGATTCGAATACGCCGCTCCGCCCTCAATAGGTCTTACTCCGAAGAACATTTTATTAGGTGCTGTGACGCTGCCGCTAATCGTAACCTTCACTTTACCCTTGGCATATTTCTGTCCGCCGATCGTAACAATCTGATCTGCCGGAACCGCTTTGCCATCCGCATCTACAAAGGTGTAGGCAATTTTATCAGCTTCAGGCGGTGCGGAGAGAATATTCGTAACCTTCTCTTTAATGACTGTCGTATTGCCGTACTCATCTACAACTGTGAAGGAGGCTGTTCCATTCTCAGTCAGTGTAATGCTCTTGGCCTGACTGATAATGTTAATAGCTTTAGCCGAGGCATCTGCCTTCTCAACCGTTACTGTAGTGCCGGTGGAGAATAGTACATTGCCGTTATTATCCTTCACGGTATTGAAGGTGCTGCTGCCGTTCAGGCCATATTGGTAGGAACGGACCACTTTCACCTTCGGAGCTTCTTTGTTAATGTTCTTTACCGTGGCTTCGACGGTATTTGTATTCCCGGCCGCGTCCTTAATCTCAAAGACGAAGGTGCCATTTTCCTTGAAGGTGTAGGCATTTTTGCCGCCATTGTTAGTAATCGTTACAGGCTCAGAGGTGCTCTGAAGATAAGCAACCACATTACCGTTCGTACGCTCCATGTTCGAGTATTCAACCGTTCCCTCTGGAGGCGTACCGTCAATATTCTTTACAACCAGATACAGGGTATCTGTCCGGTCCGGATCACCGAGATCGGTCAGATCGAAGCTGTAATAGCCATTCTCATAGATCTTGAATGAGTTTCCGGTCCGCACAGGCACCGAAGGGTTAATCTTCGAAGGCATCACGCGGATACCCGGCGGAAGCGTGAACTCAATATCTGCCCCAACCGTGGCATTTACCGGACTGTTCACGCTGAGCGTTGCAAGCGCATAGACGGGCTGTTCGGTTGTAGAAGCGCCTTCGATATCAAGCTTGGCCGCTTCACTGATCAACCCGCCCGGTGTTCTGTACTTGACCCACACCTGCAGCTGTGTCGGATCACCAGTCGGAACCTTCACGGCTACGAAGTTGGTATAAGGCTTCCAGTTGATCCAGCTTGCACCGTTATCAGGTGATACCGAATATTCATATCCCGTTTTGTCCTCTGTCTCGAGGCTCAGCTTCACAATCGCTGTGTATCCATCCTTTGCATCACCGGACAGATAGATAAGAGAAGACTTCGCATCGGATACAGGTGCCTCCGGTTTGGAAGATGCTGATACCTTGAAGGTTCCTCCGCTTGCCGTCACAGAGCTGTTGCCTGCCCCGTCAACCGCGAGTACATATAACCGGTATTCAGCAATTTGTCCCGCGTCCAGCGATTTGTCGTCTATGGACACCGAACCGCCTGACGGAACGTCCTTCCATTCTGTAGAGGACTCTGTAGGTACTTCTGCACCTGTTTCTTGTTTGACCCATTTATATTTGCTGACAAGTCCTGTTTTGCTATAGAATTCCGACACGCTGATCCGCGTTTTCTGCTGCGGCAACGGGTAAGCAATAGCATCAGGGCTGAAATACACCACCGGTGCTTCATTGTCAAAATAATAAGCTTTCGAATAGTAATACGTTCTGTCGCTGTGCTTCACCATAAGATGAATGTATTGCGTTCCGTTCAGTTTAGATTTAGCCGGAATAACATAGCTATAGGTGGCTTCACTTACAGAAGCATTAAGTCCCATCGCTGCCAGCCTGGAATCCGTGTTATCTTCTGTTGCCTCCGCTGCGGCATCTGCTGCCGGTTCAGTAGCGCCTGCTGAAGCAGCAGGTGTAGTTGCCGGCTCGGCACCGCTCTCTGGTGCCGGAGTTTCTTCAGCCGCCAGTGGGGTCAGTTCAGGCTGTACCGGTCCTTCGGACAGGAGCTTAAGGATAGCCACCGGTCCGATGTTTGCCGTAACTTCCGGTTCTGCCGGAGCATTCGGCTCTGCTGGAGCTTCAGGCTGAGTAGTCTCTTCCCTGCTGTCTAAGGAATTGTCCACGGACAGAGGTTGTATCAGCTCCGTACTTGCTTCAAGGCCTGTATATTCATTGTCGGACTCAGGATGAATGGAGCTGCTGCTGATGGCATAGCCCACATAATCCGGGGTCACTCCGCTGATCTGGAACATAACATCATGACTCCGAACGTAGTCAGGATTAGCTTCCGGTGTGAACTGCGTCGGAATCGTAGCCTCTGAACTCACGACAACCGCCTTTTCCTGTGGTGTCTTGACCGTTTCGTTGCCCGCATTATCGAGTGCCTTCAGATAGAGCCAGTAAGCGCCATCCTCATCAATATCCTCATAGGTAGACCGGGTTACGGTATTCCCGGAGTATGATGTATCGGCCCACTTAATGTCCTGCGGTGAATCCCCGTCCTTCACCCATTGATACTGCACGCTCTTGACGCCGCTATGCGGGTCCTTTACAAGTGCTTGCACAGTGGTGCTGTCCTCTGCGGCCATTGTAATGGCAGGTCCCTGGTTGTCCAGCTTCAGGATACCTACTTCATGGGTCCAGTTGGAATCATCCTGTTTGAAATCGTCAACCTTCCAGACACTCAGGTCGCCGTATTGTCCAACAGCGGCCAGCGCCTGATTGTCAGCATAGAAGATTTTATCTGCCTTCGAACCCGGTGCTTCTGCAATCCAGGCATCATACTGCGCCTGATGGCTCGCCACATAAGCTTTTTTCTTCTCGTACTGCATCAATTCTCTGGCTGAATCCCAGGTCATATCCGCTGTCCAGGTATGCAGGTACCATTCCCCGCTGTTTCCTTCCTCGAACGCTTCAGGCGGAGGAGAGAGCAGGTTGGTCTTGTTATTCACTACCGACAGCTGTACATTCTGGAATTCTCCGGGATACAGCTCTTCCGACGGTTGTTTGGCAGAGAGCGCGTAACGCTTGAGTGCCGCGTTATTGTCTCCGGATACAGAAGCAAACGGATCCGCTTTATCCTGACTCCACCAGTAGTAGACAAGTCCAACGGAAGGTGATGCTTCCGCACTCATATTCGAAGGCCGGTAGATTCCGCGGCTCGGCCGTTCTGCACCACGGTCTGCTTCAGTCGGATCAAGGTGGGGTACTTTAATCGAAGGATCATTGGCATCGATCGTTACCTTACCTTTTTTCGAATAGGCTACATCACTCGCGCCCTGTGCCTCGAACCGGTATCCGATAATCGGTTTTGTATTGTCGATGAACAGGTTCGCCCAGTCTATCTTAGAGTTGGCGAGCGAGAAGTCACTGCCGTAAGGATCAATTTTCTCTTCATGTATTCCATCGAAGTTAGCGGGCTGAATCATCAGGTTGCCTGCGTAATCCTGGATTACATCCGTATCCATATTGATAGGCAAGCTGCCGCCCTTGGCATCATTAGATACGGCAACGACCTTGAGCAACGGTGTTTCCACAGTTAGTCCGCCAGGTACTGTCATGCGGAAGGTCCAATTTCTTGTATTCTTGCCTGCAACATAATAGGCTTTCATTCCGTTATTGAAAAGAATAAAGGTTTTCTTCTCATCCCAGCCGGTTTTGGCAATTGCCTCTTCCGTCATCTGCAGGGTGAAATCAATAACATCTCCCTTATTCAGCGTAACACCGGTCAGAATCTCCGGTTGAATGCCGTTAGCAGTCTTGGAATACTTCGGACGCACCGCATCCACGATGACGCGGAAGCCGCCCCGATCGAAATCAAACGGGTTCCCGCTTTTATTGTTCAGCCAGGCATTGCTGCTCTTGCTCGGCACAGTGTTGAGATTTATAGTAGCTTTATTCCCTGCCGCATCCCTGAGCACGGCTTCTTTCAATTTATTTTCCAGTGACAGATCCATCGGTGCTCCGCCGGTAGTCCCCCCGGTAATTAGCGGTTTCAGGGGTAGATTGCCGCTGTTATGAAAAGGAACTCCGGTATATCTATAGGAAAGTGTTTTCTGATACGTAGTTAGATTGTCCTCATTAAAGGTAATATTCTGCAGATACTGCTGCTGTCCGGCAGCCGGAAGTCCGGTGTCCGGATCATTAATGAACAGCTTTTGCCGCAGGAAATAATCGGAGTTTGCTTTCACTACCGTAGCCGGTCTGACGGGCTCGTTGAAATTGTAGCTGAGTGTGATGTTCTCATCTCTTTTGACATAAAGCTCTTGCTGATTAATATTCTCGTTCAGCCGTTCTGCTCCGTTGCCGGTGAAGGTATAGCTGTCAATGACGGGACGCTTGAGATCCTGGAACTTGAGATAGAAGCCCCGTACCCCTGCTGCTTCACCGTCGTCATCGCCTTCACCATATACCCATACTTTAATTTTGGAGGTAGGTGTAATACGGGCTGTAGCCGTTTTGTTATATTTCTGGCTACTGCCGGTTCTTTCTTTGATAATATCCCTTCCGTCGATGGTCACCGTAATTGCCGAATGACGTGTCCACAGGAACCCGGAGTGACGCCGCAGAACCGCAAAACCTGTAATCATCTCTGCTTGTCCGCTCTCCGCCATGGCCTTCAATAACGGATTTTTGGCTACGTCAACCTCGAACGTGACCGTTGCTTCATTATCATCGAGACCGGCATAGATATCACCGGTTGTCCAATCCATTCTGGCATCTTTGTCCGTCTCAGTCTGGGCGAAGCCTTCTTCCATATTGTTGTAAAAGTTACCGAAGGCGTTCTCTGCAGGGTAGCTCAGATTCCCCACATGCGCTCCGTTCTTAAACGTTACTTCAAAATCATCACCCGCAGCTTCTGCCAGGCCACTAAAGGAGCCGGGTATTAACGACAACAACATGCTGAGAATCAAACTTAGCGAGGTATATTTCTTCAATCTCCTGCTTATTAACAATGTGATGCTCCCCCTTATTCGTTCATCATTTCCAGTCCGGCGTGTAGCAAGATTCGCTGCAGTTTCTATTAGCTCCCTTAGCTCCCGCATTCTCCTTTCGCTTGCCTTCCCGCGGACCAAAAACAATTAAATTCTAATTACTGCAATTATCATATCTGCGATCCATTCTATCAGGCCGCTCTAAACAATCTCTTAACAATTCTCGACAAAAGTCGTTTCAAATGGTCCTGAATAGGGTAAATGTCCCGAAAATATGAAAAAAGTCGCGTTTTCTTTAAAAAAAATGTCTAAAAACACAAAAAAAGCAGCCCCAGATGAACTGGTGCCGCTTCCTAACATCCCTATATCTTATCGATCCCACAAACCATCCGCTAAAATAAAACCTTTACTTCCCTACCGGAGCCCGGCCAATTGCCGCGCCTACCTTATGCAGGATATCCGCCATGGAGGCAGCATCCTTCACATCATATTCGTCAATGTTCAGCCGCAGCACCGGGCAGGCACTGAACTCGTTAATCCACTGGGAATACCGGCCATGCATATGCTCCCAGTAGGAGACATCGGTCTGAATCTCCATCTCGCGCCCGCGTTCATTGATCCGGGTCAGAATTGAAGGCAGACTGCCTTCAATGTAGATCAGCACGTCAGGATGCGGGAAATACGGAGTCATCACCATAGCCTCGTACAGGCTGGTGTAAGTTTCATAGTCGGTTTTTGACATCGTGCCCTGATCGGCATGCATTTTGGCAAAAATCCCTGTGTCCTCGTAAATCGAACGGTCCTGCACGAACCCTCCGCCCAGCTCGAACATTTTCTTCTGCTCCTTGAAGCGTTCCGCGAGGAAATAGATCTGCAGGTGGAAGCTCCACCGCTCAAAGTCATGGTAGAACTTCTCCAGATACGGATTATGATCTACCTGCTCAAGTGACGTCTGAAACTGCAGGCGTTCCGCCAGAGCTGCGGTCAGGGTCGATTTGCCGACGCCCACCGTGCCGGCTACCGTGATAATTGCATTGTCCGGGATGTTGTATGAGTTCATTTCATAAGCTCCTTTAATTGTTCCGCGATTGCGGCGAAGTCTTCCGGGTTCTCTACAAAGTCCACCTTGTTGCCATCGATGGTAATAATGACCGTAGAGGGTTCGCGGCGGGCCAGTGAAGCCATCGCATCGTCATAATCCTCGATCAGCTGCTGCAGATAAGCAGGCGCAATGATCTCTTCGAACGTACGGGCGCGTTTGGCAATTCTGGCCAGCAGCGTATCCAGATCGGCACGAATGTAGAAGATGATATCCGGCTTCGGAAAATCATCAGTCAGGATATGATAGATCTCCCGGTATTTGTCCCGTTTCGATCCCTTCAATGTCCGTTCCCCGAAGATCAGATTCTTATAAATATGATAATCCGAAATGACCGGCTTACCTTTATCTATGTACTGGGTCGTAGTGTCTTCAAGCTGCTTAAACCGGTTGCAGAGAAAAAACATCTCCAGCTGGAAGCTCCAGTCGTCCATATTCTGATAGAACTTGTCCAGAAACGGATTTTCATCCACGATTTCTTTAATGACCGGAAGCTGCATTTCGCTGGCGAGCATCGTGGCGAGGGTTGTTTTACCGGCTCCAATTGGGCCCTCCACGGCTATAAAAGGTGCATGTTTCATTAACGCTGATTTCCTCCTCAAATACGGACAATGCCGGGTACAGCTTATTAAATATCGGTGCACAAATCAAATTCCACAAAAAACAGACTAAATCATTGTAACACAGGAGAGCCGGCTATGAACGGTTAATTTTCAAAGAAACTTTCCGCCCTCATACAGCGTCTATATGGAAGGAAATATATTCTTTTATTTACCTATATCAGTAAAAATAACATTGAAGGTAGAGGGTGCTTTTATGAAAAAAAGAAATCTGCTTGTGAGCTTGATCATGGGTCTGACCGCGGTTCTGAGCATTGGTAATCCTGAGACGGGCTCAGCTGCAAGTGCTTCCGGGGTCGCCTCTTATGGAGCCAATTATCTGATTAAGGATGATGGTTCCCTCTGGGTCTGGGGTGACACCAAATCTGTCCCTACACAGGTTCAGGGGTTAAGTGATGTACAAGCTTCTTTTCCCCTGTGGAACAGCGCGCTGGTTACGGCCAGGGACGGCTCTGTCTGGAACTGGGAGACCAACGCCCGGACGTTGGAAATAGAAGTGACTCCGATCGCTGAATTAACGAATATGACGGACTTCTTAAGCCTGGATAGCCGCCGTGTAGCAATCACCGGAGAAGGCAAGGTGTTTATTGCTGTGACGACACCTGACGGTGCGGAGACGACTTCTTTTTCACCAGTCCCCGGTATAGATCAAGTTGCTGCTGTCTCCGGATACAGCGAGAGTAACGGGCAAAGCTCTTGGCGGCGTTTCCTGTTCTTGAAGACGGACGGTACGGTATGGACCACCTTTGACGAATTTGCCACCCTCACGCCTGTAGCTAGTCTGACGGACATCACCCAGCTTGAACAGAATTACGCACTCCGCAAGGACGGCAGCGTCTGGACGTGGCCTATCCAGAATTTTTATCAACCGGAGACTCTAGGCGATGCTTCTAAGCTTACAGCCACCCGCATGCCCGCCTTATCCAGCGTAAGTATTCTGCGCAACAACGGACGTACCCGGCTCGCCATTGACGGGCAATCCCGTTTATGGTTCTGGGGCTCAACGGTTACAGGATACTCCGATGGAACTACTTATGCGGATCAACCCGTTCCCGTCCTTTTCTCAGGAATCAGCAAGGTGACCAATGCTTACATCGTCGAACACTCTATTGTTGCGCTGACCTCAGACGGCAAGGTATATGCGGCTTCTACTGAGACGACCCGGATGTCCCCGGACGCTCCGTTCACTCAGCTCACTTCCGATGTTCAGTCCATGAAGGGCGGCGGAAGACATATTATTATGCAAAAGAAAGACGGAACGCTCTGGGGCTGGGGTGTGAACAAGAATGCTCAGCTCGGATATGGTACCTATGAATTTAATTACCCTGCTCCCGTCCCGATGCAAAAACCGATTTCTGTCACCCTGAATGGTGAATCCGTCGCCTTCACGAACGGGGTAATTACCCGGAACGGGCAGAATTTCATTCCGCTGCGCTCGTTGTTCAGCAAGATGGGGGCCACCGTCGGCTATTCTATGGATAAAGTAGCAACCATCACCGGCACTGCGGAGGGCAAATCGCCGCTATCCATTGTGATTAATACTAAGAGCGGAGCCACGACAGTAAACGGTAAAAGCGTTACGCTGCTTACCCCGCCTTTTGTAGTCAATGGTACAGTCTATCTGCCGCTGCGCTTCATCAGCGAACAGCTCGGGGCCACGGTTGAATGGCTGCCGCAGGAGAGCAGAATTACAATAAGTATGAAATAGGGGGAGCAGCAGTCTATGCAAGTTAACGAATGGTATGTTTATCACATTGTAACCCGGAACAAAATGGACCTTGGGCAAATCATCAGCTTTGACAGTAACCAAAAAAACACCTTATATCACTTCTTTTTTGAGAAGGAACAGATGAACTCCAAGGGTGAAGACTTTATGCAAATTTTGCACGGTCACTATACAAATGACGGATTAAGCATGGATAAAGAGAATGCAGATGTCGTTATTAGATATGCGGACCAGACCATCCGGGCGATAAGAGAAGCACTCATTGAAATGGTTAGATTGCAGGAATATCCTGAATATCCTTCCCGGTTGTCGTGCTTATATGCTGCGAAGAGCTATGAAGACGCTCTGAAATGGAAAGAAATCTTCGTATCTCATCATCGAAAAGTATTGCAGATCGTTCAACTTCGCGTGAACGGGAGGATCTTTGAAGGTGACGGTACTCTTTTGCCAAAGGAGGATGGCCTCCCTTTCTCCCGCAAAATCGAACAAGCCCGGGAATATTGGAAAGGCAATAACCATAACCAGCTTCCTGAGCTGCTGATTAACGGTATAATCGAAGTCGTCGAAATCATTGATGAATTCTAACGTTACAAGGAGGCAAATTGTAATGCAGGAAGCTGAAGACGAATTTGAAGATATGGACGAGGAGGAAGACGAGGAGGATTATTTGACAGGAGATTACGGAACAAGAGTATGTGATTTCTGTGGCCAACAGGCGGACTGGACTGAACCTGTTAATGATACTAATGAAAATGGAGAAAAGATTGAGCTTCGTTCATGCTTAATGTGTTCTTTTGACGGAACAGGTATTGCAAGCAGGGAAGAGATTCAAGTAATGATGGATCAAATGAAGAAACGCGAATGAATGGAGCTAACGAAGAACGTTAGTTCAACAAAACAGCGACAGCCAGGACTTTAATTCCCCGTCCTTTGCTGTCGCTGTTTCAGTTTCCAGGTAAGCCTATTACTGATTTATCTGCTGACACCACTCAGCCGGGCCGGCCCGTTGTACAGGTCAGCTTAATTTCAGATTGTGCTTACCCGACAGGCCCGCCAAACCGCGAAGCCCTAGCCGCACATGCATTTGCCAGCCGGCTCCGCAGCGAAGTCAGCCAATCCGGCTCATTCTCTCCCAGCTCCGCTGCGGATCTCAAGATCCGTGCGTAGCCGTACAAATCGGCGAACCGTCTGCACGCTGCCATGGTGGGTCCGTCCTGCGGCAGCGGGCGGCGGCTGATATAGCCGTTCATGAATATTTGCTTCTTGCGCTCATATTCCTCCGGCGCTGCCTCTCCCTCCAGGCTATCCAGTGCCTGTTCAATATCCATAGCGTACCAGTGGTACATCGCATCATCGAAATCAATGGCGTTGATGTTATCCGAGGCCTCGTCATAGAACACATTGTCGGGCTCAAAGTCATAATGGATCAGCCCGTAATTCTCAGGCGTGACAGGTTGTCCGTCAAAATATTCTTCCAGCAACCTTGCCTCGGCCACAGCCGCTTCTTCCCCGGGAAAATCAGCCAGTACGGACAGAATCCATTCCAGCACAGCTTTGTGCGTCCATCTGCCAGGCTGTACAGGCGTATATTCATTGGACAATTGATGAAGCCGGCCCAGCGCTTCACCATATTTATATACGATGTGATCACTAAGCTCTGTGCTGCCCAGTTGTACCCCAGCTACCCGCTTAAACACGGAAGCGTAGTATGGCCCCCACGGGGTCTGTGCTTCAATAAGCTCCAATCCTGTACGCGAGGATACTGCTTCAAGCGCACCATACCCGTGCTCACGCAGGTAAGCGATGAACTCAAGCTCTGCCAGTATATTCTCCTTCTGCTTCTCAGTTACTGGCGCGAACCGCAGCAATTGGCTATGCCCTGCATTCTCAAACGGATACACCGCATTAGAAGATATCCGGTAATACTGGAACAGATGCAGCGACTCCGGATCATGTTCCCAATTCCCCAGCAGCATCGCCGCCAGTTCCTCATTCTTGTGTAGATATTGTAATTTCAGCATGCATAGCAGCTCCCTATAGGTTAGTCAACAGAGGAAGACGCAGCATTAACTTGAATCACCATTCTTGGGCTCGCAGTCTTCAGCTTTCTGTCTCTATCCTCTGTCCTTTATCTTTACTCATTGTTCTTCGCTGTTCCTTCTTCTGTCTTGCGCTTCTCTCACCGCATCTGCAGCAGCTGCCCGTTCGTATAACCCGGCTGATCTTAATCATGCCGCTCACTCCCTTCACGTTCAAATCATTCTCTGTTCAATGCTACGCCAGATGCAGATTAAGGGCAATGTAACAAACTTTTTTAAGTATGTTTTACAAGTAAATCTCGCCGAAAAGAAGCCAGAACACTTCACATCAGCAGTGTCCCTTCTCCCGCAGCAAAAACTCACTTTAGGGAGTTTTTAGGTTTTTTGTTTCCTTTGACTGTTTTGATTCTTTTGATTCTTTCACTTTCTTCGCTTCCTTCGCTTCCTTTTGGAGCTCAACGGAGCTAAATTGTTGTACTTTTCGCAAGATTTTCGCCCATTTGGCGGCTGCATACAGAAATTGTTGTACTTTTTACAAGATTTGCCTCCATTTGGCTGTCGCATTCACGAATTGTTGTACTTTTTACAAGATTTTAAGCTGATCAGCCGATCTGAGCTTCAAAATGTTGTATTTTGTGCAAGATTCCCCTTATTTAGCCGATTCGCGCCGCGAATTGTTGTATTTTATGCAACATTTCCGGTAGGTCGGCGGATTAGGGGGCAGCAGGTAGTGGTGGGCTGTAAGTAGCGGATAGTACGCTGGGTTGTATTGATGTATTGTACGGTGAACAATATGGCGTGTTGACGCTGAGGTTTAACGTAGGTTGTATGTTGAGTAGTATAGTGTGTTGTATGGTGAGCAGTATCGCGTGTTGTACGCTGAGCTTTATCGTGGGTCGTATGGTGTGTTGTATGGTGGGCTGTATGCTGACCTTTATGTGGGTTGTATGGTGGTTGTATGTTGAGTAGTATAGTGTGTTGTATGGTGAGCAGTATCGCGTGTTGTACGCTGAGCTTTATCGTGGGTCGTATAGTGTGTTGTATGGTGGGCTGTATGCTGACCTTTATGTGGGTCGTATGGTGGTTCTATGTTGAGTAGTATCGTGGGTTGTATGGTGAACAGTATGGCGTGTTGTACGTTGAGCTTTATCGTGGGTCGTATGGTGGTTGTATGTTGAGTAATATGATGTGTTGTATGGTAAGCAGTATGGCGTGTTGTACGCTGACCTTTATCATAGGTTGTATCGTGGGCTGTATGTTGGCTGTAAGTAGTATAGTGAGCATTTGATGGGCAATACGCAGTGTGCAAACAGTAAACAGCAACCAGCAGATAGCAGGCTACCACAGCTGGCACCTGAGCCTCTCCCCCCTCAAACCGCAAAAAAGCGCCCCATCAGCCGCAGCTGATGGAACGCTTCTATACTAACTTAAGACAATCGTCCGCTGAAATCGCTATACTCGAACTCGCGGATGACCTTGATGCCTTCTTCCTCATTGTAGGAAGCAATGGCCGGCAGGTTCACGCCGTTGAACATATGGTTCTTCACCATGGAATAATGCGCCATGTCAAGGAAGATAAGCTTGTCACCGTATTTCAGCGGCTCCGGGAAGGAATAATCCCCGATTACATCCCCTGCCAGGCAGGTCATGCCACCGAGTCTGTAGGTGTGGGCGAATTCGCCCGGCATTCCGGCACCGATGATGCCTGGACGGTAAGGCATCGCCAGCACATCCGGCATATGGCATTCGGCCGAGGTATCGAGAATCGCGATATCCATACCGTTATGCATCGTGTCGAGTACTGTCGCCACCAGGTAACCGGTGTTAAGGGCAATTGCTTCGCCCGGCTCCAGGTAAATCTCCACGCCATAAGTTTCCTTCATATGCCGAATGCACTTGATCAGCGTCTCCAGGTCATAGTCGGGACGGGTAATATGATGCCCGCCGCCGAAGTTCAGCCATTTCATGCCGTGCAGATACTGGCCGAACTTCTCTTCCACAACCTTAAGCGTACGCTCCAGCGTGTCTGAATTCTGTTCGCACATCGTATGGAAATGCAGCCCGTCGATGCCGTCCAGCTCCTCCGGCCGGAAGTTCGGCAGGGTTACGCCCATACGGGAGTAATTGTAGCAAGGATCATACAGCGGAACTTCAATCTCGGAGTACTCCGGATTGACGCGGATGCCGCAGCTGATCTTCTTCGGTGCGTTCTGGACCCGTTCCTTGAACCGGCTCCATTGGTCAAACGAGTTGAACACAATGTGGTCGGTGTAACCGAGCAGCTCATCGAACTCGCGGTCTACATAAGCCGGCGCATACACATGGACCTCTTTGCCCATCTCCTCGAAGCCCAGGCGGGCTTCGAACAGGGAGCTGGAGGTTACGCCATGCAGGTATTTACCCACCAGCGGGTACATGGAATGCATGGAGAAGCCTTTTTGCGCGAGAAGAATCTTCGCTCCGCTCTGCTCCTGCACATAGTTCAGAGTTTCCAGGTTCTTCGTCAGCAGACGCTCGTCCACGAGATAGGCAGGGGACGGCAGCGCGCTGATATCAATATCTATATCTTTATCCTTCATGACTTAAGCCCTAATCCAGCAGCGTCGGCGAGAAATCTTCTTGCCAAGGCAGCCCGTGTTTGTTGAGTGCATCCATGAACGGATCCGGATCGAATTCTTCGATGTTGTGTACGCCCGGTTTGTTCCAGATGCCTTTGATAATCATCATAGCCCCGATCATTGCAGGAACGCCGGTAGTGTAGGAAATGGCCTGGGAGCCAACCTCTCTGTAGCACTCTTCGTGATCGCAGACATTGTAGACATAATAAGTTTTTGGCTGGCCGTCTTTGGTACCTTGAATGATACAGCCGATGTTCGTTTTACCTTTGGTTCTTGGTCCCAGGGAAGCCGGGTCAGGCAGAATGGCCTTCAGGAACTGCAAAGGAATGATCTCTTTACCTTCATAATTAATCGGCTCGATCGAGGTCATGCCAACATTCTCAAGCACCTTCAGGTGAGTCAGGTAGTTCTGCGAGAAGGTCATCCAGAAGCGGATTTTTTTCACGCCAGGGATATTAACAGCCAGGGATTCCAGCTCTTCATGGTACAAAAGATAGATATCCTTCGGACCAATCTCCGGGAGATCGTAGACTTTTTTCTCGGACAGCGGTGCAGTTTCAATCCACTCGCCATTCTCGAAGTAGCGTCCGTTCGCTGTAATTTCGCGGATATTGATTTCAGGATTGAAGTTGGTCGCAAACGGATAACCATGGTCACCGGCATTTGCATCCACAATATCAATCGTATGAATTTCGTCAAAATAATGCTTCTGCGCATACGCCGTAAATACACCGGTTACGCCTGGGTCAAAACCGCTGCCGAGCAGCGCCGTAATTCCGGCCTTCTCGAATCTTTCCTTGTACGCCCACTGCCAGGAATATTCGAATTTCGCGGTATCCTGCGGTTCATAGTTAGCTGTATCTACATAATGCACTCCGGTAGCCAGGCAGGCATCCATGATCGTCAGATCCTGGTATGGGAGAGCGACATTAATCACGACATCCGGCTGGAAGCTCTTGATCAGTTCAATGACTTCTTCCGTGTTGTCAGCATCAAGCTTGGCCGTAGAAATCTTCGTCAGGCCCCCGTCCAGTTTCTCCTTCAGAGCATCGCATTTTGACACCGTACGGCTGGCAATGCAGATCTCTTCGAATACATCCGGGTTCTGGCAGCATTTATGAACAACAACGCTCGCTACACCGCCAGCGCCAATAATTAACGCTTTTCCCAAATTAATAACCCCCTAATTTTGCTTAAGTTATTAGTTATTAGCCTTGCTGCTCTGGATCCGTTTCGTTGTCAGTCGTTTCGTTTCATCAAGCTGAACAGGCTACATCCTATGAAAAATCAACAAGGCTGATTATACAGAAACCTTTTCAATAAATCAATAAAAAACGACAAAAATTGATATGTTCCGTGTAAAATCTGTTGGTTTCTCCATTAATACTCTGTAATTCACAGCAATACACTGGAATGCTTCGTTTTCCTGCGCTTATTAGCTTCATTCAATCACGGGCTCATCAGGAGCACCGGACGATTAACCATGTACAAGGCCAACCGGATAATTGTATCACAGCAGAAGAAATCTTCATACGATTTATTTTAAAATTAAGTGGAAACGGTTGGTCTGCCCTCTCTATTCCGATGAAATCCGCTCACCTCCAAGTGGTTGTGTAAAACTGCAAATACCGCACATTATAGTAACTTACCCCTTTTTCGCGCCGCACTAACTGCTTGACCGGCACAGCTGCGTCAGGAAGTGCCGGCAGCAGCTCCATAGGGTTATTATGTGTAACGCCGGTAATCCAATACTCTGAACGCAGAAATAAACCCCGCAGACCAGGAGTCCGAGGGGCATTATGCCTTCATATAAATTTGCCGTGCATGCGTAATTTCGCCCAACACATTTATCGCCATAAGAAAAAGTACAACTGCAAAAGCCAGAGCACCGCAAGGCTGATGCCAATAGCAGATAAGAGAGTGCAGGACTGGAGCTTGGTGATCTTTTGAAGCTAACGCGCCAGACTATAACTGCATTTACTGCAACTAAATTCACCATCCGCTGTAAGATATCAAGTTTAATTGCACTCTATACAGTTATATTAGCTGACCTGTCTCAAAAAATCATCTTTCGCTGTTTTTAGTTGTACAGAATACAGTTAACCGCCCAAATCCGGTTTTTATCCGTCTTTTAAGTGTACGAAATACAATTATCCGCTCCAAGCAAATAAGTACAGGAATAAAAAAAAATAAGGAACGGCATCTCTGCCGTCCCATTCATCACAGTTATTATAAACAAGCAGGTCCGTCTGCCGCTTCACCCAGCGTTCCCCCGAACCGGACCGGCTTCCCCTCTGCCAAACAGCCACTTCAGCGCCGGCGGGAACTGCCGGCTGAAGAACATCAGGTCATGGGTTCCCTGCGGATCACACTCCAGCAGTAAATCACCGCCGCCGAAGCCTTGTTCCAGCAGCAGCTGATGCGCCGCCCTGGAGCGTCCGGCCATTTCCTTCTGCGCGTTGGTCTTATAGCAGCCTTCCAGCTCTCCGTAGTACATATATATCCGCTGCCCTGCTCTGTCTACGGGATGATCGCGCATGTAGTCCAGGATACCTTCATACCAGAAGGATGCCGATAACAGGCCTATCCGCCCGAACACTTCAGGATAGCGGTAAGAGGCATACAGCGAGATCAGTCCGCCGAGAGAGTATCCGATAATCCCCGTATGCCTGGCTTCTTGCAACGTTAGATAATGGCTGTCGATATAAGGTTTGATCTCCTCGGCCAGTGCCCGCAGATAATCGTCTCCACCGCCGCCGAACGAAGGTGCTCCAGGAGTCACTTCCGGCAGCGGCCACGGGGTATAATCATGATTCCGGTCCTTGGATGCAACGCCGACAAGGATCAGCTCATTCAGCTGCTGCGATCTGAACAAATGGTCCAGGTAATTCGCCGTATGCTTCATTACACTGCCTTCGTCCTGCAGGTACGCTACCGGAAACCGCCTGTGCTCTGTACCGTAGCTGAATGGCAAACGTATAGTCAATTTCCAGCCGTGAACCTCTATGTGAATATACTTTATTCCCATCCTGTGACTTCCCCTTTAGGCCTCCGTCAGCAAGCGGTGCGTTTATCTGGCACGGTTTCTGAACAGCAGGAATATGAAATATGGCACACCGATGATGGAGATTACAATGCCTACCGGCAGCTGAAAGGGAGCGAATACGGTTTTGCCGATAAAATCACCAATAATCACCATCAGCATTCCGATCAGGCCGCACAACGGCACGATGTACCTGTAGGTATTACCGATCAGCCGCCGTGCAATATGCGGAGCAATCAGTCCGACGAAGCCGATGCTGCCCGACACGGACACACAGGCGCTGACCAGTCCGACACAGCACAGCAGCAGAATCTGCCGTTCCCTGCCCACCGCCACGCCCACGCCTTTGACACTGACCTCATGCAGCTGCAGCAGATCGAGCACCGCCGCGCGGCGCCAGATTACCGGAGTCAGAATGAGCAGCCATGGAAGTGTGGAGAGCACCTGTCTCCAGTTCGCATTATACACGCTCCCGGCCAGCCAGACGGTAGCCATCTCGAAATTCTCCGGGTCCATTCGCAGGGAAACATATAGCGTTACCGCACCGAAACCGGAGGCCAAAGCGATCCCGACAAGAATTAATTGCTGCGGGTGGAACTCCCCCTGATTTCTTGCGAACAGGTAGAGAAGAACGATGGAGCACAGGCCCCCTATGAATCCGAACATCGGCATACTCATGACCGAAATCCAGCCGGGCGCTTTCATGGTGCCGCCAACAAAGAACATGAACATGACGACAAAAGCCCCGGCAGCGGCATGAATGCCCAGAATTCCCGGGTCTGCCAGGGAGTTGCGGGTAATGCCCTGCAGTACAGCCCCGGCGATTCCCAACCCGAAGCCGACCAGTGCCCCGAGCAGAATGCGCGGAAGCCGGAATTCGAAGATGACGAGATCATGATCCGCCACAGGATGAATCCGCAGCAGGGTGCGCACGACATCCTTCGCCGATATATCAAAGGTGCCATTGGTCAGACTGACATACATCCCGCAGACAATCAGAACAGAGAGCAGCAGGAACAGCCCCCAGAAGGCCAGTGCCTTCGATTTGGGCTTCATTAACAGCGAGTTCTTCGCGTCCTTAGAATTGTTCGAATCCTTGGAATGTTTACGAATGATGGCCTCCCCCTCTCGTTTTGATCAGATAGAGGAAGAAGGGGACGCCGAACAATGCGGTAACTACACCGACCGGTGTCTCAAACGGAAAGTTAATATACCTGCTGATCAGATCGCACAAGGCCAGGAAGAGGGCTCCGGCAAACGCAGTGAACGGAATGATCTTGCGGTAATCCTGCCCGACCAGAAAGCGTACAATATGCGGAATAATGAGGCCGATAAAAGCGATTTTGCCGGCTATCGCTACGGAAATCCCGGTCAGCAGCACCACACTCAGCATCGTCAGCATCTTGATGGTTCCCACCCGAAGTCCAAGGCCTGCGGCCGTTTCGTCTCCGAGCGAGAGCATCGTCACCGGTTTTGCCATCAGCAGTGCAAGCACCAGACCGGCGGCGGCAAACGGGAGCGCCAGTCTGATCACAGCCGGGTCCATCATATGCAGCCGGGCATTGTACCAGAAGCTGATATTCTGCGACACCTGAAAATAAACAGCCAGCGCCTGCGAGACTCCGCCGAGGAAGGTGCCGATGATCGTGCCGAGCACTGCCAGTGTCAGCGGCGATACGCCGCCGGGCAGCAGCTTGGCCGTACCAAAGACGAGCAATGCCCCCAGCGCAGAGCCGGCCAGCGAATACACAATCATGGTCATGGAGGAAGCGCCCGGCAGGAGTACCATGCACAGCGTAACGGCAAACACTGAGCCGTCGCTGATCCCCATAATGGACGGAGAAGCGAGATAATTCCGCGTCATCCCCTGCATCAGGGCTCCCGACACCGCCAGGAATGCCCCGATCAGCAGCGCTCCTGCTGTGCGCGGGATACGCGATGTCCGCACAATCACATGGTCAATATTCTCAGGATCGGCGTGGAAAATGGCATTCAGCACCGTACCGAAGCTCATTGGCTTCGTTCCGTAAGCTACAGATAACACGCTAATAATAATGATAAGGACAACCCCCAGCACCAGCAGGGAGGCCGTCTTAATTCCGCCTGTCCATTTCATGTCATCCCACTCTTTATGTACATTTGTATTGATAATGATTATCAATTACGAGTATAACGAAGCGGGGTCCCCTGCACCATGGACAAAATGCGGAACAACTATGGACGATTGGCCGGAAGCAGCTGAAGGATCTGCCGCAGCATCCGCAGCTGCGCATATGCGGAATCCTCACGCCAGGGATCAGAGCTCAGGACATGTACGTGATGCCGCTGAACTGCAGGAATCTTCATCCACTGGGGGTCGTTCTGCAGCTTCCTCCACTCCCCAAGCGTGTCATATTCCTGACGGATCAGCATCAGTAAATGGTCCGCTGGCAGCTCCGCGAGCATCGCCGGAGTGACCGGAACATTATATACCTCTGCCTCACACTCATAAGCCGGGTGCAGTTCCAGCTCACGGTACAATATGCTCGCCATTCCCTCGTTGCAGTGCAGGAACAGCTGGCTGCCCAGCATACGGATAACTGTAACCGTCTGCTGGCCCAGCCCTTCGTGCAAGCGGTCTTTAGCGGCGTTCACCTCCCAGTCGAAGGCAGCAAGCCATTGCTCGCGCTGCCACTCTTCACCCAGCAGCCGTGATAATTCGTGAAATTGCCCGCGCCAATCTGCGCTGTCGCTGGTCAGATAATTCACAGGAGCAACCTGCTCCAGCGCTGTCCGTTCATCATCTGCCAGACCTGCCGGGGCCAGGATAAGTTCTGCGTTAGACTGCTTAAGCACTTCAATATTGGCCTGCCAATCCTGATTGTTGCGGTAGGCGCTGATATGGACAGGAATATCGGCGCGGTAGTTCCGGTAGTAATATTCGGTCCATTTCGGATGCAGTGCCGCCGCATATGGAGTGATATTCAGCGGCAGCAGCTGTCCAAGCAGTCCGGGCGTGTAGGCGGCCAGCTTGCGCCGCCGGCTTTTCATATAGACTGCGGGCGGCATGCCGATCATCTTCTTGAATTTGCGGCTGAAATAGAATTCATCGGCATAACCGACCCTGTGGGCGATGTCCCGCAGCTTAACGCCGCTCTCTGCCATCAGGCGCTTGGCCTGCCCGATGCGCAGCTCGGCTGCGTATTCCAGCGCGCTTTTGCCATATTTCTTCTTATACAGGTCAACGAAATATTTGGCGCTGAAATCGGCGGACTGAGCCACCTGCTCTACGGTTAACGCCTCTGTATAATGGGCCTCTATGTACTGCTTCGCCTGCTCCAGCGCCGAATTCGTATCTCTGGGCCGGTGCAGGCTGCGCGCGCGGAGATCATACAGCAGCTCCTGAAAATCAAGCTGTGCCCGGAAGCCGATGCTCTGTTCACCCTGTTCAGAGAGCAGAAACAGCCTGCTGCATTTGGCCGACATCTCTTTCGACGGATGAAACGGCAGCCTGCCGTCCCCCTGGAATAACCGGGTATCCTTAACCGGCAGACAACTTCCGCTATCGCCTGATTTGCCATAACAGTACACATCGAAATAGAAAATATACATCTCCAGCCCCCCGGCCGGCTGCACCGTTCCGCAGGTCTGATCCGGCAGGCAGAGCACCGCTGAACCTGCCGCCAGCTCATACTGGTTGTGATCACTAATGAACTGGACGGAACCTCTGGTCACGACTGCAAGGGCATAAGAGAAAAGCAGCTGCTGAGCGAGATGGACCTCCCCCGTTCCCTTCAGCGCCTGTAAAGACAGAAGCCGGAAAGACAACCGGTCCCAATCGACCGGATCATCTTGGTTATCTATAGAAGTTCTCTGTTGGATAAGTTCCATTACAGTGCACACCACCAAATCTGAACGAATGTTATGAAAACTACCCTTAGTATATTGATAATCATTCTCATTGGCAATGTCACAGGAATTATTTTACCGGTAAGCATTATCCGCTCTTCCCTTGGTCTTGAGTCCGCATAGCCGAAGGCGGCTGCCCGTTCTGTTGTTTGAAGCTTTTGCTGAAGTGAAATTCGTCGCTGTAACCGCAGGCCGCTGCAATCTCCTTCAAGGTTAATCTGGTGTACAGCAGCAGCTTCCCTGCATGCTCATAACGGATTTCACTTAAGTAGCTTTTGGGGCTCCTGTGCAGATATTGCTGAAAAAGACTGCGTAAATACGAGGAGGAAATCCCGTAACGCACCGCCAGCTCGTGAATAAGCAAAGGTTCACTGTAACGGCGTTCAATATCATCCTTGATCCGCAAAAACAGCTCATAGCCCTGCCCCCGGCCCAGCTGGGCATTCGCCTGAACCTGCAGCAATTCGTACATGAGCTCATAGAGCAGGGACTGGGTCATCAGCTGGCTCCCGGTGCTTCCGGGGACCCAATCCGCAGCAATTTTATGGAACATATGACCAAGCTGTTTGCCCTGTTCCCCCTCCGGCTTCAGCATGAACTGCAGCGGCAGCACATCCAGCGGCTCTATCCTGCCCTGATTATCCGCCGAAGGCGACAAGGTATAGAGCGAAAGCAGGATCATTGTGATCCGCAGAGGCTCCTCCCTTCCGCAGCTCATGTCCATAGCCAGCCCCGGCTGCAGATAGAACAGCATTCCCGCCGATACCGGATAGTCTTGGTCCGTACGGAAGATCCCCTGACCTTCCTGAATCCAGTAGAAGCTATGTACATTGATATTCTGGCGGATATCCCTCCAGTGCGGGAACGTGATCTTATCGTGAATCCAGTGAATATCTATGGCCAGATTCTGTACAATCTTCTCCACCCTCTGACTCCCCCGTTTCTGCAGCATCTCTGAAATCAGCTTAAGATGTTGAAGCGTTTTTGACAAGCTAATCATGCTCTTTATGCCATGTCCCTTCCCTTCCTCTACTGCTACACTTAAGGAAATAATGACTTATGTTATAGAGGAGAGACTGAGATGTCCGAACAACGTTCCGCCTCACGGAAGGCGCTCGATTACATGCCCTGGATCGGCCCCTCCGCACAGGATCAGCAAGAGCAGATCCTATACCAGCAGCAGCTAACTACTGAATACTCCTGTACCTTCGGAGAAGCCTGTTATGTCTCACCGGAGGCGGTGGTATTGCCGGATCAGCTTCAGATGGGCGACCGGAGCTATATTGCCGGCGGAGCGATTGTCCGCAGTGCCCGGCTCGTCATGGGCAGCGACTGCTCACTCAACAGCTACAGTGTACTTTCAGGCGATATTACCATGGGAAACGGCGTAAGAGTTGCTTCACATGCAAGTATGTACGGGTTCAATCACGGATTCGCCTCCACCGATATCCCGGTCTTCCGCCAGCCCTGCACTGTCCAAGGGATTATCATCGGGGATGATGTATGGATTGGAGCCAATGCCGTTATTCTGGACGGTGTGCAGATCGGTTCGCACAGCATTGTCGCCGCCGGTGCCGTAGTTACCAGAGATGTGCCGGCCTACAGTATTGTGGGCGGCAATCCGGCCAGGCTCATCCGCAGCCGGCTGGCCGGGGATACAGCAGCAATTGCCGCGGCAGTTGAACAAAAGGAGGATATAGGGATGACAATGGATGCACAACCTGGAGGAACAGCAGTGAAAGGAGGTACGGGTACAAATGCGGCTGATACAGCTGTTACAGCGGATAAGGACACTGCCGTAAACACGAAACCAGTTACTGAAAGTGTACCGCCATACAGCCTGCTCTCACAGCAGCTGGCTGACTTCGGCAGGCTGGCAGGAGACCAGCTGATCCCGCTGCTGGAGTACTACTCAGAATCAACGGGGGAAGAGAACTTCTTCCGCGACCGGCCCGGATATAAGCGGACGGTTAGAGCTTACTGCGATGCGGTGGAGATTGCCGCGATGTTCGGCAGTCTGCCGCCCGGCTGGACGCGGGCAGAGCTTACCGCTGTATTGCAGGGATTCCAGGATGCCGGGACAGGATTGCTGCCCGACCCGTGGTCTCCGCCCGGACCGGAGGATCTGCCTGAGCTGTTAACCGACCACCTCTCCCGGTATCATCTTCTCGCTGTAGGGTACGCGCTGGAAGTGCTCGGTTCTGCCCTGCCCCATCCGGTTACCGTTGCTGAGAATATGGAAACCGCTGCGTTGTATCCATATCTGAATGACCTGCCATGGGAGGACAACGCCTGGGGCGGCGGAGACTGGATCGACTGCTATGCCACAGGTCTGTACCACAACCTGAAGACATTCGGCTCCCGCAAACGGCCGGATGATCTGTTCGGCTGGCTGGCGACCCATTGCCGCCGGGACTCCGGCCTCTGGGGCCTCCCTACCGCAGAGGAAGGTTGGCTGCAGCCGGTGAACGGTTTCTACCGGCTCACCCGCGCGACCTATGCGCAGTTCGGCCTTCCTCTGCCGTATCCGGAGCGCAGCATCGATACCGTGCTGGCCCACAGCAGGGACCGCCGGTTCTTCCGTGCAGAGGTGCTTAACGCCTGCAACGTGCTGGATGTGGTCCATCCGCTCTGGCTCTGCCTGAAGCAGACCGATTACCGCCGTGGAGAGATCCGCAGCTGGGCGGAGAATATGCTCAGCGAAGTGCTGAAATTCTGGGTTCCACAGCGCGGCTTCGCCTTCCAGTTATCACAGCAGCAGGACACGGGTCTGCAGGGAACCGAAATGTGGCTGAGCATCCTCTATCTGCTGGCTGACCTGTGCGGTGTAAGCTCATCGCTTGGATATACTCCCAAAGGTGTGCACCGCCTGGACCCTGCCTTCTCACTGCCCCCGAGATAGCGGCTTCCATCTCCGCTTCCGCTGTGAATGAACTTCCTCACCAGCTTCAGCCTTCAACACAAACAAACCGCCGCATACCGGAACATCATTCCGGTAAACGGCGGTTTGTTTGCGCTCTTGGGGACCCATCAGCTGATCCGGACCAGCGGCAGGAAGATATCATCAATAATACCGGTGATTGTCTCATCAGAAACAGGTTCATGGGTGGTAAGCAGCTCGTAGCGGAATAAATCGAGGGGAAGCAGAATTACCCGTTCAGGAATGCGGTCCAGACGCACCTCACCCCGTTTCTCGGCATTAGCCAGAATTGTCCCCATGATCGCGTTCAGCTTGCCTCCGGTTTTGGGAGGCATGATCTTCGGCAGCAGCGCAATCAGATCATCGCCGTGATAATCCACCAGCAGGCCGTGGATCGTCTCAGCGCCTAAGCCCTGCAAAGGCCGGGCGAAGCTCTGAAACAGCTGCAGCATATCCGTACGCAGATCGCCTGAATCGGGAGCGGCCAGAGCAGTCTTAGGCATATGCTTCTTAATCGCGGCTGCAACAATCTTGGCTTTATTCGGCCAGCGGCGGTAGAGTGCGGTTTTATTGGTTTGCGCCCGGACCGCAATCCCCTCCATCGTCAGGCGGGCATAACCCGCTTCGCCAAGCTCTTCCCAGGCAGCCTGCAAAATGGCTTGTTCGAGAACCTCCCCGCGGCGGCGTCCGCCTTTGGGCTGATTTTCTTGTTTGATATCGTCCATGTCATTTCCTACTTTCGGGATATTTCAGTATAGACGCGGCTTGCCTCTGGCGGACAAAATGGGCAGAAAATTCTCTTGTTGCATTCTGGCTGCTTTTACTCTATCTTATTCATATAAGGTACGCAACGTACCGTACCTTATTATGTTGAGAGGAGCAATTTTATGTCAGACCAAAGAACCAAGCCCAAGAAAGCACAGAAAGAGAAGCTTGATCCCGCCATTCTTAAAGTAGCCCTCATTCTCGTCTTCGGTGCACTCGCGCCGTTATTCGACTCCACGATGATCAATGTTGCCATCAGGACACTTACTTCAGACCTGCAAAGCTCCGTTGCCGTTATCCAGTGGGTCATTACCGGTTACGTCCTGACCATGGGTATGGCAATTCCGGTGTCCGGCTGGGCTGTCAACCGTTTCGGCGGCAAAAAAGTATACATGTTCTCACTCGCCGTATTCCTGGCCGGTTCGGTCCTCTGCTCCCTGGCCTGGAATCCCGGCAGCCTGATCGGCTTCCGCCTCCTGCAGGGCGTAGGCGCAGGAATATTAATTCCGACCCTGCAAACCGTGCTTGTCCAGACTGCCGGGGGCCGCAACATCGGACGGATCATGTCCATCATCAGCATTCCCACCCTGCTGGGGCCCATTCTCGGTCCCGTGCTGGGCGGGGTCATTATCAACAGCCTGGGCTGGCGCTTTATTTTCTACGTGAACATTCCCATTACCCTCATCGCAATACTGCTGGCCTGGCGCGGCATTCCGGCGGATGAGCCGTCCACACGCAAACAGACGCTTGACCTTACCGGTCTGCTGCTGCTGTCCCCTGCTTTTGCTATCCTCATCTACGGGATCGCCCAAATCAGCACCTATGGGGGGCTGCACAGCAGCAAAGTGGTGATTCCCCTGGTGATTGGCCTTGTCCTCATGGCCGCGTTCATTGTCTACGCTTTGCGGACGCGCATAGAACCGCTGCTGGATCTGCGTCTGTTTAAGTCGCGCATTTTCTCAGCATCGAACGTCACCGTATTCCTGTCCGGCATGGTCATGAACGGGGCTTTACTCCTGCTGCCATTATACTATCAGCAGGTACGCGGTGAAAGTGTATTGTCTACCGGAATGATGATGATTCCCCAAGGAATAGGTATGCTGCTCACCAGAAGCTGGATCGGCAGTCTGTCCGACCGCATCGGTTCGCGGATCATCGTCATTCTGAGCCTGCTGGTCACTATATTCGCGACACTTCCCTTTGCCTTCGCCGGTCCGGATACGAATCTGATCCTGCTCGCGGCCGCACTGGTAGTCCGGGGGGCTGCTCTGAACGGACTCCTGATTCCGGTAATGGTATCCGCATATGTTGGGCTGCGCAAGGATCAGATCCCCCATGCCAGTATCTCCATGAGGATCTGCCAGACGATCGGCGGCGCCTTCGGGGCAGCGATTCTGGCCACTGTATCCCAGCACCAGCTGGCCGGGCAATCAGCCTCAAGTCTCCAGAGCATTGCCGGGGCATACGATGCGGCCTTCTGGTGGTCGATTGGCTTTGCCGTGATCGCATTGATTCCTGCACTCATCCTGCCATCACACCGCAGCAGCCCTGCGGCTGGCTGAGGATAAACCTCAAGCAGATATTAAGGCCCAATATCAGCTTCAGCAGCAATATCAGCTTCAACTCCACTATGCCAAACCAAAAACCCCCGGTTCTCCCTGATAAAGCGGAGAACCGGGGGTTTAGATTGCTTTTACCAGGATGTACTGTCTACTGCCCGAAACCGACACGCGGACGTTCCCGTTCTTTGGTCTGCACGTCTACGGCGCGGATCGAGGTGATTGGAATGTAGAGGGTCTGGTACTCCGTGCTGTACTTCACGAACCTCTCATCCAGCTCCTCCAGAACTCCTCCTCTGACACTGGTTCCATCCAAAAAATGAATCGTTACTTCCTGCCCTTTCAACGCTGATAACATCTTAATCCGCTCCTTCGTCTACAGATGGGTAATAATCGTGTCGATGATCCCGTATTCCAGTGCTTCCTCAGCTGACATGAAATAATCACGGTCCATGTCCTTCTCCACCTTCTCCGCCGGCTGGCCGGTACGTTCCGCCGTAATCTGGACTATCTTGTGCCGGATTTGCAGAATACGTCTTGCGCTGATGGCGATATCACTGGCCTGGCCCTGTGCGCCGCCATGCGGCTGATGGATCATGATCTCGCTGTTCGGCAGCGCGGATCTCTTGCCTGTAGCTCCTGCCAGCAGCAGCAGCGAAGCGAAAGAAGCCGCAAAACCGGTGCAAATCGTATTCACCTGCGGTTTGATTACCTGCATCGTATCATAAATACCAAAGCCGGCGGTAGTCGAGCCCCCGGGACTGTTGATGAACATCTGGATATCCTTATCCGGCTCATCCGCCGCCAGGAACAGCAGCTGGGCAATAATGCTGTTGGCCAGCCCGTCATCGATTGCCGCACCCACGAACACAATCCGGTCCTTCAGCAGCCGGGAATAAATATCGTAGGACCGTTCGCCTCTGGAAGTCTGTTCAATGACATAAGGTATAATACTCATTAGGTTGTGCCTCCTCTGATCTGTCTTAGTGTATATATCCTGTAGACGGACCAGGGAAGCTTAAAGATACGGGCATGCGGAATTCGGCGGGTATACAAGGATAGCGTATCTTTTACAAAGTGCCATTCGTTTATATAATAGAAGCAATGGCTATATAAGCTGAATACAAGAAAATAACAAAAAAGCACAAAGGAGAGGGCCAAGATGACGATTCTTGAACATCACCGTATGCCGGACAGGGCGGATATGGATAAGCAAAGCCTGCAGGAGCTGGGGACTGCGCTGCACCGGTATTGCCTGTCGCTGACCCGTTCCCCATTCGACGCTGAAGATCTGGCCCAGGAGACCTGGACCAAGGCACTCGGATACAGCAAGTTCACCTTGAGTCCCAATCCTGAAGCCCTGCTGCTGCGGATTGCCAAGAATACGTGGATTGATGCCGCACGGCGCAAAGGCTCCCTGATCCGTGCGCTTGAACGTTCAGAAACCCCGGCAGATTCAGCCCTTGTACCGGCTGCGCAAGGAGATCGCACCGAAATCGAACTGGCCTTTCAGGCCTTGATCAAGCATCTCTCCCCTTTGCAGCGGACCGCCTTCGTACTCCGTGATGTTCTGGGCTATTCAGCCGCCGAGACAGCCGGAACCTTAAGCACTACCGAAGGGGCAGTCAAGGCGGCTCTGCACCGGGCACGCCTGGCTTTATCGAGGGTCCGGGAAGAACTGGCTGAGAATGAGGGGCCCGCTCTTCCGCCGGATGCTGATTACCGGGCTTATCTCCGGGCGCTGGCCCATGCCTATGAGCAGGGTCAAATTCCGTTGATGCTGGAGCTGCTCCGCCAGGAGACTGCTGCAGAAGTAACTGTTGCTGTAAGCACCACCACAGTGCATGCCCTGTATTCCGGAAGCGGAAGCTTCTCCTATCTGAATGGAAGCAGCACCTATGCCGGGCTGCGGATGGCAGCTTAACTTTATTCATTGGAATCTTAGCCCGCACACAAAACTTTAGGAGTGTAGCCAAATGAAGAAGGTACTTGTACTCGGAGGAACGCGGTTTTTTGGTAAAAGACTGGTGGAGCTGCTGCTCCGGGACGGGGACAGCCAGGTAACCATTCTGACCCGTGGTGTAACAGAGGATGATTTCGGTGACCGGGTAACCCGGCTGGCCGTGGACCGGACTGATGAAGCTGCGCTGGAGCGTGCTGTAGGGGATACAGGCTGGGATATCGTCTACGATAATATTTGTTTCTCGCCGGATGAGGCTGCGGCTGCGGTACGGATATTTGCCGGCCGGGCGAAGCGGTATATTCTGACTTCAAGCCTGTCTGTCTATAATCCGCAGCCGGATATCTTGACTGAAGCGGATTTCGATCCTGTACATTATCCGCTGAAGCTGGGCGGGAAGGCCGATTTCAGTTACCAGGAAGGCAAAAGACTGGCCGAGACCGTTCTGCTGCAGACGGCGGACTTCCCGGTGGCCGCGGTGCGGTTTCCAATTGTGCTGGGCACGGATGACTATACGCGCAGGCTGCATTTTCATATAGAGCATGTACAGGCAGGGCAGCCGATCGGCATCCCGAATCCGCAAGCGGAGATCTCGTTCATCCGTTCCGATGAAGCCGCTGATTTCCTGCACTGGCTGGGCAGCTCCACGTTGACGGGTCCGGTGAATGCCTGCTCGGACGGTACACTGACCATCGGCGGAGTTATCTCCATTGTTGAAGCGGCAACAGGTAAACCTGCCATGGTCCGGCGGGAAACCGCAGATTCGGACAGCTCTCCCTTTGGCATCGAAGAATCATGGTTCATGGATACGGCAAAAGCCCGCTCCGCGGGCTTCAGCTTCCTGTCATTATCCGGTTGGTTCCCGGAGCTGGTCACATCGCTGAATCATTCACTTCGCCAGCACCAGTAAATCAGCCTCCGATTCACTCCGCCCGTCTGCGGATGCGGATTCCTCCATCACCCGTAATACTCCAGACTGAGGCCGGTGAACTCCGGCTCCGGTCTTTTTTTCAGTCTCCGCAAATGTTCCGGCTTCTGACTTTGGTTCCGGCTTCTTAGTCTTCTCCAAAGTCTTCTCTACCGTATTGTCCACTTCTATCGTATACGTATTCGTCCTCGCAACTTCTGTCGCTTCTATCTTTGCTCCAGCCTTTATAGCTGTATTGTCGGCCACTTGTACTTCAGGCCCGTCCGCAATTTTGAACACATTGATCTCCCGGAACAGCCGCTGCGAGATTTCATGAATCTCCTCCGCCTGCCGTGCAATGTCGCTGATCGCCTGATCCTGCTGGGTGCTGGAGGCATTCACTTCCTGTACCCCGGCCGCTGTCTGCTCCGCCACGGAGGCTACGGAATGCACAGATTCGGCAAGGCGTGAGTTGATCGTACGCGTCTGTTCCACCTTCTGGTGAATCTGCCCGATCTGTGTGCTGATGCCCGCAATGGATTCATCGATCGCCCCGAAGGATGCCAATGTCTCTGCCACCTGGTGATCCTGCTGCTCCAGACTTTCTCTGGTCTCCATCATATATCCCTGGAAATCGGCCATGCCGGCCTGAAGCTCCTGGATAATCCGGCTGATATGCACGGAGGAATCATTCGTCTGCACAGACAGGTGTCTGACTTCATCGGCAATAACGGCGAAGCCTTTTCCCGATGCCCCGGCCCGCGCTGCCTCAATCGCAGCATTGAGCGAGAGAATATTCGTCTGCTTCGAAATCTCCGTGATTGAATTGGTGATGCGTGAAATATCCTTGGACTGGTTCACCAGTTGCTCCAGCGCCACATAAACCTTGCTGATCGACTCCCTGGAACGCTGTGAAATTTGGCGCAATGCAGTAACCGTATCTGAACCCTGCTGCGTATTCCGGTTAGCCGTTTCACTGGTCGCCAGCATCACATCTGTATACTCGGTAATATCCTGAACCCCGCGGGCCAGCTCCTCCAGCAGCAGCGTACTCTGCTCAGACTGAACAGCCTGCTGGTCGGCACCCAGCGAAATCTCCTGGATCGTCCGGACAATATCGCGGTTCGTATGCGCGGTAATCGCTGATGACTGCTGAAAAGAATGCGAATAGTCAGCCAGTGAACCCGCAGCAGACAAGGTCTGCCGCAGCATGCCCTGAACTCTGCCCACCATATGATCGAAGTGATGGCTCAGCCGGCCCAGCTCATCATTATACGGGGAGTTGATCTGCTGCCGCAGATCCCCGTCGGCAATCTGCCTGAGTGCAGCCTGCAGCCTGCCGACCGGCGACAGGAATGAGCGGATCAGCAGCCAGGCCAGCACCAGCATGAACAGGAACACTCCGCCTGCAGCATAGGCCACGATTGAGACCGTATCATCCAGCAGTTTAAAAGAAACCCCCTGCGCCTGCTCTGCATTGTCGGCGGCTGCCGTATACAGCTTACCATTTGTCTCAAGCATGGATTGATTCAGCGCAAGTGCCTTCGTATGTATATCATCAATCTGTTCCAATACAGTTAGTGGATCAAGTGTTTCATCCGACATTGCTCCGAGCAGTTCCGTAATGAATTCCCCATATTCTGCGGCCTGAGTGCCCAGAAGTCCAAGCATAGTGAATGCTGGTGTGTCCTGCTCAAATTCCACCTTGGCAAGTTCAGCCAACATCTGCTGCTGTTTCTCCTGTAATGGCTCCGCCAGCTCCAAATCACTGGATTCAGCGAAGGAAGTCTCCGCTCGGTTCAGCTCCTGCAGCAGCTGGGTGATGGTTGAGACTGTAATTCTTTTCTCCATTTCGCTCTTCTGCTGTTCCATAGATAGCTCTACCTGGTTAATTTTATGTCCTTGGTACAGAGCCACGCCCAGAAAAATGAGCGTAATTGCCGAGAAACTTAAGATTAGCTTCCATTTCATCGAAAAGTGCAGCAGGTTCCCCTTCAAAAGTATCATCCCTTCATATCTAGCTTGTCTTTACAATAGGTATATTCTGCTAATATCCTCATTGTAGAAGCCGGATATTAACTGTTCTCTTAGGTTGTGTATGCTGAGCGTAAAGAATATGTTGCGAAACTGTTAACAAAACGTCAATATTTAAGGAAATAGAACCATTGGACGGGGATGTATACCTATGAAACTGGAACGGCTGATCTCTATAATCTATAAGCTTTTGAATCACGAGGTGTTGTCTGCGGCCATACTGGCTGAAGAGTTTCAGGTATCACAGCGGACCATCTACAGGGATATCGATGTAATCTGTGCGGCGGGGTTCCCGGTCGTATCGTATCAGGGGATGAAAGGCGGATATGGTATGATGGACGGCTACAAAATGGATAAAAGTCTGCTCGGCACTTATGACGTCAACGCCCTGATTACTGTGCTCCGCAGTCTTTCTACCGTGTTTGAAGACGGGCGTGCGCAGGGGACTATTGAACGGCTGCAGACCATCGGACCGGAGCATCTGACGCAGAGTCTGTCCGTAGACCTCGACACCTTGCGGACGGAACCCGATGCGCTGCGTCATATACGGACTGCCATCACCGGGCGCATAGTGATCCGCTTCGATTATATCGACACCATGAATGAACGAACGGCCCGTGACATCGAGCCGCTGCGGCTTCATTTCAAATACCGGAACTGGTACATTTACGGATATTGCCGCACCCGTCAGGCTTACCGCGAGTTCCGCCTGTCCCGGCTGATGAATTTGCTGCTGACCGGGGATACTTTCGGACCGCACCCGGAGGTGCCGGAAGAGGTTGCTTCCTCAGACAACGTATGGCAGAACCAGCTGGAGGATGTAGTAATCCGGGTAAAGCCGGAAGCGTTGGCCGACGCGCTGGATCAGTTTCAGCAGATGGACAAGCAGTTTCACGAAGACGGAAGTATGACGATGCGCATTCCGGTATATCAGCCGCTCAGCGCACGCTGGTTATGGGCCATTCTGCTCAGTTTCGGCAGCGGTGCCGAGGTCCTCGAACCCCTCCCCCTGCGCGCCATCATCAAAGAGCATCTGCAAAACGCACTCAAACCTTATGAAGAAGTATGACACGCTGTTGTCAAACTTCTTTTTTTATGATGTAAGCAGACTTAAACACACGAGGAGGACATTATGTTTAATGTAATTCAGGAGATCAATTGGTTGGCTGTTGTGCTCGGGGCGCTGGCGTTGTCTTTGGTGGGAGGCCTATGGTTCACTGTGGTCTGGGGCAAGGCGTATGCCTACGCTCTGGGAAAAGAGCATTCGCCAAGTGGAAACGGCGCTGCCGTCCTTAAGGAGGACGGTATCAGTTCAGCGGGAAATGGAAGGAATGTTAATCATACGAAGCAACATATGAACCCTTCTATTTCCAAAGAAAAACCGGCGCTCCGGTTCATCTTGGGTCCCCTCGTATGCGGACTGGTAACAACGGTGGCGATGGCGGTACTGTTCTATGCGTTCGAGATCGAAACCCTTGCCGATGCTCTCATCTTTGGCGGGATTGTCGGAGCAGGACTATTGGCAGCCACAACCGTGAATACCGGGATTAACCCCAACATCCCCCGGCCGCTGGTCTACGGACTGGTTAGCGGGAGCTACTTTTTCCTGTCCGGGCTGATTGTCAGTATAATTCTTGTAGCGATGAGTTGAAAAGTCGATGTTGTTGTACGTTTTGCAACATTAATTCATTGTTACTGGTGTAGCCGTAAGGATTCTTGTACGCGGTACAACAATTTCCCCGTTTAGCCGCTTGGTGAAGGACAATTGATGCCTTTTGTGCAACAGTTTTCGGTCAGGGCCGGTTTTGACGAGGGGAATGTTGTATTTCGTGCAGGATTACTTCAACGAACCACGATCGGTTCTCCAACACTGTTTCACCTTTAAGCTAAGCTGCCTGGTCTTCTTGTGAGAGCCAGGTTGAAATCTATTGTCTATTGCACTTCGTACAACAGAACTCTATGGAATAGGTGAATTTGGGCAGATCGCTGGAAATCAATTGTATGAAATACATCAGAATTGGTTTTAGCGCAGGATAACGCAGAATCTGTTGCAGAAAGTGCAATCAATGATGAGCTAGCTCTACCGTTCTCAAGCGGGTTACGCCTAGCGGATAGTTGAATATCTTGCAGGGACAGCTCGTTATAACTATACAAACCGGCCTAGTCGAAACTACAGTTAGCACTTAAGCGGGAGTCTTCCAGCCATACAAACTGCCATTCACGTAAAACGTCCGTGCAGATTCCTGTTCGGGCTATATAGTTGACAGAAGGGAGTGTACAGTAACTATGAGCGCTGAAAATTGGATTGCGGCTACATCAAGGGAAGAGTTGCGGAACTGGCTGCTGTTGAACAGCACGATTGAACCCTTTTGCTGGGTCGAAGCCACTATGAAGCCAGTCCCGGGTACGCTGCTGTACCTGGACGCCGTTGAAGAAGCTTTGTGCTTCGGCTGGATCGATGGAGTGAAGAAGATGAACGCTGAAGCGAAGCTGGTCCAGAGATTGTCTCCCCGCAGCAAGCGGAGCTCATGGACTGAGCTTAATAAAGAGCGTGTCCGCCGCCTGGAGAAGCTGGGCTTGATGCGTGAGGAAGGACAGCGGGTTCTTCCTGATATGGACATCAATTCTTTCAGAATAGACAAGGTTATCGAAGAGAAGCTGAAAGAGGAAACGCAGGTGTATGAGAACTTCATGGCCTTTCCGGCGCTCTACCGGCGGGTGCGGATCGATACCATACAAAGCTATATCCATCAGCCTGAAGTGTATCAGCGCAGACTGGAGAAATTCATCGCAAACACCAGAGCCAATACTATGTACGGCCAATGGCATGATAACGGGCGCCTGCTGGAGTATTAGGTCCTGCACTGCTTGTATTTAGAGAAGTTGGCGGGAGAGTGATTTAGGGGGCTGGCGGGGACTGGCGGGAAATTTGCGGGGATTGGCGGGAGCTGAGCGGAACTCGGCGAGGCCGGGCGGGACTTGGCAGGACTCGGCAGGACTCGGCAGGACTCGGCGGGAGCTGGGCGGGAGCTGGGCGGGACTTGGCGAGGCTGGGCGGGACTCGGCGGGAGCTGGGCGGGACTTGGCGAGGCTGGGCGGGACTCGGCGGGAGCTGGGCGGGACTCGGCGGGAGCTGGGCGGGACTCGGCGGGAGCTGGGCGGGACTCGGCGGCACTCCGCGGGAGCTGGGCGGGACTCGGCGGGGCTTGGCAGGACTCGGCAGGGCTTGGCGGGACTCGGCGGGAGCTGGGCGGGACTTGGCAGGACTCGGCGGGGCTTGGCGGGACTCGGCGGGAGCTGGGCGGGGGATGAATAGCTTCACGATCGTGTACGCTCGTGAATAGGAATGAGAATCCACTATTTGGGCAAAATAGGTGATTTTTCGGTCTTGCGGACTCAGAATCGCTTACATGGCTGCCAGCTCCACATTTTAGGGTCGAATGAACAAAATAACTGATTCTCAGTCCGTTTGGGCGTTGAATGCAGTGTTTTGGGCAAAATAGCGTCTTCTCAGTCCGCATTCCCCTGCTGATCGCCATCTGCTGAGCTAACGGTCCTGCCACACTGGCGGCCATTCGCTTCAGAACACCACCAGTAATCTGTCTTTCAGGTATGCCTCCGCCATTCTACAATGCCCGGTTGGTACAATCTCAGAACTAATGAAATGAGTTCATTTCATGCAGAAATTTATGTGTTCGGTTTCAGCTTCAACTGGAAACTTAAAGGATAGTTGTACATTGTACAACTAAAAACCGCGAAAAGGCAGGCTCGCCTCCTATAACTGTATTCTGTACAACTATATCTGCCCGAAGCGGCGTAAACCATCTATAAGGGGCAGTTTAATTGCACGGAATACAACTAAACGAATAATTGGTTGAAAATCAGGCGATTTAGTTGTACAAAGTGCACTTAAGCATACCACGCACCGCATTCCGCATACCATAATAGCATCACTGCCAACCCTCCAAAGGTTCCTCGTATAAACGAGCAAAAAACAAGCCCCCGTATCCGGAAGCCTGTCCTCATGCACACTTATATCCACACCATGCTATTGCGCGTTCTCATCCATATACATGACTTCCCACAGATGTCCGTCGATATCCTGAAAGCTCCAATTGTACATAAACCCATGGTCTACCGGATCATTGAACGGTTTGCCGCCGGCCCCAAGTGCCTTATGCACCAGTTCGTCCACCTCTGCCCTGCTTGCTGCTGAGAAGGCGAGGATAACCTCCGTGTGTCCGGCAGTATCCACAACCGATTTCGAAGTGAAGGTGTTAAAAAATTCTTTGGTCAGCAGCATGGCAAACGTGTTGTCATTGATGATCATGCATGTTGCGTTCTCATCCGTGTACTGCGGGTTGAACTCAAATCCGAGCGCGGTAAAAAAGTTGATCGAATCCTGCAGATTATTCACCGGCAAATTAACAAAAAGCTGGCCTGCCTTATATCCCACTTTCTAATCACCTCTGCATCCATGGAGTGTGTTCCGCACCATTATAGCATGAACTTGTCTCAGGCAAAAAGTTGCGGGTGGCGGTGCGATCGCAGGGGCAGATGCAGGGGCAGGTGCGTTAGCTAGTGCGGGTGCAGATGTAGGTGTAGTTGCGTTAGCTAGTGCGGATGCAGATGTAGGTGCAGATGCAATCGCGAGTGCAGGTGCGAGGGCGGGCGCAGCACCCCGCAGCACCTCCCGGCAAAAAAACTACCGCCGGGCATCAGCCCCGGCGGTACACCCATTCGCCGGCTTTGCAGAGCGCCGCCAGCGCCGGCCCCGCGCTGCCCCGGCGGAGCAGCGCAATATCCGCCGGCGCGCCGGCGGCCAGGCCCGCTGCCTCCGGCAGGGCCATGAAGCCTGCCGGGTGCACGGACGCCATGTCCCAGGCGTCCGGCAGATCGGCCAGGCCCGCGGCGCTAAGGCGCGCAATGTGGCGCAGCAGCATCTGCGCCGAACCGGCCAGCAGCCCGGGCTGGCCGGCGAGATGCAGCCGGCCCTCAGGGGTCAGCACCACGCGGCCGCCGACCGGCGTGTCGTAGCTGCCGGGCGGCAGGCCGGCGAGGGCAACGGCATCGCTGATCAGCAGTGCCCGGCTGCCCTTGACCTTCATCGCAACCTTCAGCACCTCATCAGGGAGGTGGAAGCCGTCGGCGATCAGGGTGCACCACAGCTCATCTTCCGCGAGCTGGGCCCACAGATAATTCGGATGGCGCGGCAGCATAGCATGCGCCCCATTGCCGAGATGCGTGGACAGCCGCGCTCCGGCAGCGGCCGCCTCCGAGATCTGCGCCGGGCTTGCCGAGGTGTGCCCGATGGAGACCGTCACGCCCTGCCGCACGCAGTGGCGGATGAACTCCGTACTCCCTTCCCATTCGGGGGACATCGTCACGATGGAGATCCGCCCGCCTGCCGCTTCCTGCCACTGATCGAACAAGGCCGTACTCGGCGGACGAATATGCTCCAGACTATGCGCTCCGCGCGGACCGTCTTCGGGCGAGAGAAACGGTCCCTCCAGATGGATGCCGCCAATCGTCGCAGAGGCGGCAGCATCCTCTTCGCAGGCCCGGGCAATCGCCCGCATTGCGCCGTGAATCGTATACGCAGCACCGGTGATCACGGTCGGATAGCAGGTGGTTATGCCTTCGGTCCACAAGGCGCGGATGGCTTCCTTGACAGCCTCCGCGGTCAGCACCGGATGATTGAAGTCATGGCCTCCATAGCCGTTGATCTGCAGATCTACCAGGCCGGGCGCAGCTACCGGCAGCTCCAGCAGTTCGTCCGGCGGCAGCAGCAGCGGTCCATCCAACGGTTCAATGGCAGCAATAATGCTGCCCTCCAGATGGATACGGACCGGCTCGCCTGTACGGTAATGCAGCGCATCCACAATCATCGCACAACCGCTCCGAAGGAATCCGTGTCCACAAACAGCCGGCAATCCCCGTGGCTGCGCAGGATTGTGGACGGACAGGCCGTGGAGACAGATTCATGCAGCGTGCGGGTAACTGCTCCGCGCTTAGTCGGACCCGGGACCATGCAGAACAGCCACTTGGCGGAGAGCAGCACCGGGATCGTCAAAGTCAGCGCCTGCTGCGGGACCTCCTCCAGACTGGCGAAGCATCCGTCATTCACCTGCTGGGTGCGGCAGGCGGCATCGAGGGTCACCGCTTTGACCAGCCGGGGATCATGAAAATCCGCAACCGGAGGGTCATTGAAGGCCAGATGGCCATTCTCGCCAATGCCGAGGCAGACAATATCGATGGGAGCCTCCGCCAGCAGCCTGCCATAACGCTCACATTCAGCCTCAAGCTCTGCGGCAGGATTGATATAATGAACCCTGCCCGGCTTCACCTTGTCGAACAGCGCTTCCCGGAGGAAGCTGCCGAAGCTCTGCGGCGAGCCTTCCGGGAGTCCGAGATATTCGTCCATATGGAAGGCCGTAATCCGGCTCCAGTCCAGATCCTTGGCTGCGGCAAGCTCGGCAAGGAATTCATTCTGGGAAGGGGCGGCGGCGAAAATAATTCTTACGAAGGTCTTGGACGCCAGCAGCGCCCGGATCGCCGCGGCTGCTTCACGCCCTGCCGCAGATCCCAGCAGCTGCCGGTTCTCAAACACACGGACAAGCATGGAACCTGCCATTTCGGTATGGATTGGTGTCACTTTCAGCATGAGTAGTTCCTCCCTGTGCCTTGTGGTTGTCCGTTCCTTGTTCCTTCCTCACCCCGGAATTCACCCGGAGTGAAGCCTGTATGCAGCTTGAACAGCTTGGTGAAATAGCTTTTGTTCTCGTAGCCCAGCTGCTCGGCGACCTGCTCCACACTTTGCGGAGACTGGTCCAGCAGCTCTTTGGCATGCTCCATCTTGGTGTGGGTGACATAGTGAATGAAGCTCATCCCGGTTTCTTTTTTGAACAAGCGGCTGAAATAGCTCGAATTCAGATGAGTGTATTCGGCTACCTCCTCCAGCGTAATTTTACGGTTCAGATGCCGGTCCACATACTGCTTCACCTTCTTGATCTCATCCCGCCGTGTCTCCTGGTACATCTCCCGGATCACCGGCAGACGTTCAAAGAAGAATTGCAGGGACCACTCTTCCAGGCTGTCAATATGCTCAATGGCAGTGATAGTGTCATGCAGCATCTCCAGAGAGAAGGTCGACTGGAACTGTTGACGGGCCATCAGCCGCATCTGGTTATCATAGAGCAGCTTGAGCACCCATTCCTTGACCTGGCGCGGAGCAAAGCGCTTCACACGGATATAATCCATCCATTTGGACAGCAGCTCCTCCAGCCGCCCGGCCGATTCCTCCAGGAACGCATCCCGGATCTCCCGGGAGGCTTCGGTGTAATGCAGAAACAGATCCTCGCCGGTGAACGGCTGGAGCTCCTTCAGCCCGGTCAGCTCGCCCGGCTTCAGATAGAAGGCATTCTCCCGCCCCTGTGTAAGCAGCGTTATAATCCCTTCACGGAAATGCCCGCTGCCGGGCGGAATACAGAGATATTGAAAGGATGCCCCTACCCCCGGCATGCTCTGAACCGCAGAACGCAGCTTGCCGAGCATGGAGATATGGCCGGCACTTGCGCCATTACCCATCCCTCCGGTGAAGACCAGCACGCAGTCCCGCCCGCTGTAGGGCAGACATACGGCGGCCGTTCCATCCTGAAGCACCGCTTCGGCGGCGGATTCCACCAGTGCCATTAGCGCAAGATCATCCCGGACCGGCTCCCCGGTACTGCCGCTGACCCGGCATAGAACGGCTACATTTGCCGTCAAATCGGGTACAATCCCCAGCTCGGCGGCATCTCGAAGCCATTCGGTGTCCGGTAGCTCCCGGGCGGCAATCCGCCGCAGCACACTCTGCTTCAGCAGCACCTTTTGATTCTCCGCCATGCTTTTCCATTTCAGCGTCTGGGCTTTGTCCGCATCCCTGCGCCGCAGCTCATCGCCAATCTCCTGCAGCAGACCGGTAATAAGCTCGCGGCTGATCATCTCCTTGAGAATGTAATCGCTCACCATCAGCTTCACCGCCTGCTGCGCATACGTGAAATCATCCATACATGACAGCACCACAACGCGTAAATCCTCGTTCATCAGCTTCAGCTCGCGGATCAGCTCAATGCCGTCCATATAAGGCATGCCAATATCCGTTATCACAATATCCGGCATACCGGCCTGCGCTTTCTCCAGGGCAACCAGACCATTTTTGCAGGCCGAATGAAGGGTCAGTCCAAGCTCGTTCCAGGGAATTACTGCCGAGAGAAAGTCCAGTACCGGATAATCATCATCCACCAGCATCACGCTATACATCGTTCCCACTCTCCCTTTCCTAACCTTGATCCGGAATTTCTTCAGGAAGCACAAACAGGAAGGTTGTCCCTTGTCCAGGGATACTGTCAATGGTAACCTGGAAGGCTGAACCGTATGTCAGATACAGACGCTCGTATACGTTCGACATTCCAATATGAGCCAGTCTGCTGGACGGCATGGCTTCCAGCTCCGGCGGCTCGGAGCCAACCTCTGCCCGCAGCCGGTTCAGAGTCACCTCATCCATGCCCCGGCCGTTATCTTCAATCGCTATGAACAGACGGCTGTCCTGAGTCCAGGTACGGATCAGAATGCGTCCGCTCTCCTGGCGCAGGCCGTGAATATAAGCATTCTCGATGACCGGCTGCAGCAGGAAGCGCGGGATTTTTACCCCAAGGCTCTCCGAGGTGCAGTCTGTATCCAGCGTAACTTCATCGGCCTGGCGGAAATTCAGCAGCTCCACATAACTCCTGACAATATGCAGCTCATCATGCAGAGAAGTATACTCATCGCGCTGTTGAATGGTCATCCGCAGCAGCCGGGACAGCGAGAACAGCAGCTCAGCATTCTCCTCATCCCCCCGCATCATAATGCGCAGGCGGATGGAATTAAGAATATTGAACAGGAAATGCGGATTGATCTGCGATTGCAGCATCGCCAGCTCGGCCTTGCGCTTCTGCGCCTGCTCCACCTTAATCTGTTCGATCATTTTCTCCACCCGGTCCAGCATATGGTCAAAGGACTTGCCAAGCCGCCCAATCTCGTCATACCCGCGCACGCCGGAACGGATGCCAAGCTCACCCTGCTCCACTCTGGCCGCTACGCTGTCCAGCCTGATTACCGGCTTCGTGAACTGACGGACCAGCAGGACCAGGATCAGCAGGAAGAACGCTCCCGATACGATCTGCACGGCTGTACTCCAGCGGTGGGTTGCACTGATCTGGCTGACCGCCTCGCGGTAAGGCGACAGGCTGACGATCCGGTAATTTCCATAGGGAATATCCAGGCTGCTGAGCAGATATTGTTCATTCCGGTAGTCCATGAAACGTGAATCCGCTGTACCACTCAGTTCATCCGCAAGCGCAAACGGCTGACCCAGGCGCGTCTTGTCCCGGGAGGCCAGTACCGTTCCGTCAGGTGCAATCAGCAGTGTCTCCTGGCCTTTACGGTTATCATTGAAGATCTGGCTGATCCGGCTCTCGGCGATACTGATAATGACCGTCGCATAAGTGGAATTGGAGGACAGCTTGAGATTGCGGGCAATCGTCAGCACCTGCGGGCTGGTCTGGGCAACGGTAGGAATATAGTTATCGAGCACACCTGCCCAGTAGAGATCGAAGACAGGCTGCTGACGGGCTTTTTCCATCCAGGGCTGCTGCAGCAGGGCGCCGACATCCAGCTTGGCGTAAGGATAATTCGAATAATATTGGCCGTCTGAGGTAAGCACGGTGACAAATGTTTTCTCCATCATGGAGGTCACGCTTTCGAGCTTTTCGGTAACCTCTTTGAATTCCAGTACATTCTTGGCTGTATCCGGCTGATGCAGCTTACTGCGCTGCCAATTTTCTTTGAGAATAAGCGTAATCCCGGGATCGAACTGAATGTAATTCGACACCAGCACCATATTGCTGAGAAGGTTCGAGATATACATGCTCTCCTGCTCCAGCGAACGGCGTTCATTCTGAATCACCTGGGAGCGGAGGATGTGCTCGGTATAGGAATTGGAAATATACAGGGTAATGGAGGCGGGAAGCAGCAGACAGAGCAAGGAAGCTACGAGCAGCTTGTTGCGAAAACCGAGTTTCCATCCTTTTGGCAGCAATGGCAATCCCCCCTTCACAATCAGACGATCGTTTTCTTTGCTTCTATCATATCAGCTTTCCGCCTCCAGCAATTCATTTCCCAGTAATATTTCGACAAAATATGACGGTTCGCTTTATTTACTTATTGGCATCCACGATCTTTTGCAGTTCAGCTTGCGCTTTGCTGATCGTAGTCTCCAGATCCTGCTGTTTCAGGATGTACAGCTCGGTTTCTTTGGTAAAAGCAGTTTCCAGCTCGCCCTGATAGGTCGGCGGTACACTCAGCGGAGCTGGCTTGGCATTCTTGATTACGTAGGCCAGTGAGGTTTCGTCAATCTTGTCCGGGCTCATGGCGGATGCCTTCACTCCGGCGATGTATTGATCGACATCCTGCTTCTTCCAGGCGGAGTATACATTCTGCATCTGCTCGCCCTCTGTAGAATACCAGCGGATGAAATCATAGGCTTCCTGCTGATGCTGCGATTTCTCCAGAATGCCCACATAGTTGCCGTTGGCAATACTGACTCCGGCAGGCTGTCCGGCGCTGTTGGAAGGCATCGGTGCAAAGGCAGTGGTGAACGTAGCCGGGAATTCCTCCGATCCGCCCGCTTCTCCAATCATCCAGTTGCCGGTCACAATCATCGCGGCATGTCCGGTGAAGAATTCAGAACGGTAAGCCAGCTTCTGGGAGATGGTATCTGCATAAGGTACAGCCACTCCGGATTCCTCTGCCTTGCTGCGCAGCTCCAGCGATTGGCGGATACCCGCACTGTCAATATTTACGATGCCGTTATTGACCAGATTGTTGTCCTTCTCCTGGTTGATAATGGCCAGCTCCCAGTACATCGCCCAGGTATGGAAATAAGTGCCGAAGGTCTTGGACGGCCCGGTACCGCTGGTCAGCTTGGCGGAATAGTCAAGATAGTCATCCCAGCTCCATTCCGTAGGCACAGCCAGTCCAGCCGCATCCAGCTTGTCCTTGTTCAGCAGGACGAAATAATTCTCCAGTGTATCGGGAAGTGCATACACCTGTCCGTCTACGGATGGATCAATCGTATATTCATCCGCCAGCGTGATGCCTTCTTTGCTTATCAGGTCATTCAGCGAAGCCAGCAGTCCGAGTCCCGCACGCTGTGAGTAGTCGGTTGCACCCGGCATGAACACAACGTCCAGGTTCTCGCCGGAAGCAACGAGGAGATCCAGCTTCTTCATCCCGGCCACGGAATCGCCGTTGTCAGCCAGCTCCACGTATTCCAGTGTAATTCCCGGATGGGAATCCTCGTACGCCTGCAGAATAGGTTCCATATCCGCCGCAGGTGACCAGTTGGCGACTTTGATCGTGACAGGTTCTGCAGAAGGTGCAGCACTCTCCGCCGCATCCGGTGCAGCAGTGCTGCTATTAGTGGGAGATGCATTATTAGTGTTGTTCGAATTGCCGCAGCCCGCCAGGGCTACAAGGAGCACGGTGATCCATACCAACGCGAATACATTCTTTTTCATTAATAACACCCCTTCTAATGTGAGTTCTCCCTGCCTATGAAGCTTGTCCGGCAGCTGTTCCTTATCGTCTGGACTTTCTGATGTATACACTGACAGTCACGTCCGCTCCATCCACCTCCGGTTATGCAACTTCCGGGAACTTGCCAGCCTTCACCCCTTCACCCCCCCAAGGAAATGCCCTCGATGACCTGCTTCTGGCCGAGGATGAACACTACGAGCAGCGGTACAATTGCCGAGACGGAAGCCGCCATGATGAGGGAGTAGAATGCGCCGTTCCGGTCAGCGAAGGCATTCATGCCAAGCTGAAGGGTATAGAGCGTCTTGCTGTTCAGGAAGACCAGCGGCGTCTGAAAATCATTCCAGGTCCAGATAAACCGCAGAATGGCATAAGTGGCAATCGCCGGCCGGACCAGCGGAAACAGAATGGAGAGGAAAATACGGATATGGCCCGCCCCGTCGATCTGCCCGGATTCGATATATTCATTCGAGAGTGAGGCGAAAAACTGGCGGAGCAGGAAGGTTCCCAGTACGCTGAACCCGCCCAGCAGAATCAGGCCCAGATGGGTGTCGTACAGGCCGATGGTGCGGAACATGATGAACAGCGGCACCAGCGTGGCTTCCGCAGGAATCATATAAGTGGCCAGCACCACCACAAATAATGCGTTTCTGCCCGGGAAGCGGATTTTGGTGAAGCCGTAGGCGGCCATGCTGGAGACGGCTACGGACAGGAGTGTCGTGAGTGCTGTGACTTTGATGGAGTTCCAATAATACAGGGTAAAGTTCGCTTTGCCAAACCACACAGAGTGGTAGTTGAACGCTGCCCTCCAGGTTTGCGGAATCCATTCGATCGGATATTTGAACACATCAGCCTCCGGCTTGAGCGAAGCGGACAGCATCCATATAAAAGGGAGCAGGAATACGATGCCCAGCAGCGCCATAAGTAGAGTGATAACCGCTTTTCCCCAGTCCAGATTCTTTAATTTCACAGGGGTCCCTCCCTTTCTAGTAATTGACCCAATAGCGCTGTCCCAGCCACTGCAAGCCGGTGATGGCGAGTACGATAACGAACAGAACCATGACCATAGAAGAAGCATAACCCGTCTGGAGATCCACAAATGCGGTCTGATACATGTCATAAACCACAACGGAAGTAGAGTTGGCCGGACCGCCCTCCGTCAGCACCTTGACCAGCGCGAAGGATTTGAAATTGCCGATAATTCCGGTCACCAGCAGGAAAAAGGTCGTCGGCGTCAGCAGCGGAAAAGTAATGGAGCGGAACTGGGCGAACTTCGAGGCACCGTCGATTGTCGCCGCTTCATACAGATCGGCAGGAATATTCTTGATTCCCGCAATGTAGATAATCAGCGAGACCCCGAGGTCTATCCAGATCATCAGCAGCATGACCGATGGAAGCGCATACGAAGGATCGGCCAGCCATTTGGGCGGATTGTCCACTCCGAGTGCCGACAGGAAACCGTTAACCGGACCGTAGGAGGGATGGAACAGAACCTGCCATACTACTGCGACAGCGACGACACTGGAAATCTGGGGCATGAAATAGATGACCTTGAACGCTCCCGGCGCGTAGACATGATTGGTGATAATCACCCCCAGGATCAGCGCTATAGCCATTCCCACCGGTACCGCCAGCAGCATAATGAAATTATTGCCCAGCGACTTCAGAAACACTTCATCCTGAAATAGCTGGCGGAAGTTGTCCAGTCCGTTCCAGCGGATCTTGTCAAACCCGGTGACGAACGACCACTTGGTGAAGCTGAGTATGAAGGAGAAAATCATAGGGATCAGCGTAAATACAATTACTCCGAGCAGCATGGGCCCGGTGAACAGATAACCCATCCATATTTCTTTCCATTTCCGTTTGTTTCGGCGGATGACCGGATTCTCCCGGGACTGTGGCAAGGCAACTGACGTCTTCAAGGCTCTGTCCCCCCTCTTGCGTGATGTTATCTCTCATTATAGAAAAGCAAAGAATTTTACATAAGTCACGATCCTGACCCGTTCAGAAAAATTTTTACCTGCCGTTGTCCCAATCAGCGATTTGTACACATCATGGCATGCTGCTGGCCAAATCAGTCAAAAACGGTGCGGATTTGCGCAAAATAGTTGATTTACTCCGCCTGCCCGCTTTGTTATCTTCTAGGCAAGCGGAAGCTTATGCTTACAAAACTTAAAGCGTATGCTTCCGAAGCCAGTTTTGCGAAGAGACTCAGGGGGCTTATGCTTACAAAACTTTTAGGAGGAATGTAAATGAACGCAAAGTCAGATATTATGTCCGCTTATATGGAAAGCATTGTGGAGCTGCTGAATGAGATACGGAGTGAGCCGAGGGAGAAGCTGGTGCAGGTGGCGGAGCTGCTTGCAGATCATATTGCAGAGGATAAGCTGGTCTATCTGTACGGTCCGGGCGGGCATTCCAACATGAATGCTACCGAGGTCTTCTTCCGCGCAGGTGGCCTGATGCATATCAGCGCTATATTAGATGAAGGCACGATGATCTCGAACGGCGCTCTGCGCTCGATGGCCGTTGAACGTACTCCCGGCTACGGAACACTTGTTATAGAAGATAACCGGCTGGGCGAAGATGACATCCTGATCCTTGCCAATGCCTACGGCATTAACACCGCCTGTGTCGATGCTGCCCTGGAGGCGCGGCGCCGGGGGGTTACAACGATTGCCGTTACCTCTGTCGGCCATGCCGAAGCAACCCCCAAGAATCATATTGCCCGCCATCCTTCGGGGCAGAACCTGTATGAGCTATGCGACTATGTTCTGGACAGCAAGGTCAAGCCGGGCGATGCTGCACTGCATATTGAGGGAATTGAACCGAAGATGGGCTCGACCTCAACCTTCGCCAACGCTTTCCTGCTAAATTCACTGATGATGACCACAGCTGCCTGTCTCGGGGAAAAAGGGATTGAGGTGCCGGTCTGGCGCAGCGGCAACGCTCCGGGCGGGGATGAATGGAATAACCGCTTCATTGAGCGCTTCAAGGGCCGGGTCCGCTGGCTATGAACATTCCATTGATTCCGCAGCCTCAGGTGGTGCAGAGCCGGGGACCGGAACCGGTCAGCGGCATCCGCGGCTGGTCGGTGCAGCTATGGAGTCCCGGGAATGATGTCCGGTTATTGGCGGCAGCGCAAGGAATATTCGCGGGGGTGACAGAGGTTCAGGAGCCTGGAGGCAGCGCAGTATATGCGCTGGTCTCGGAGGGAACCCGCTTCAATCCCCGCATGGCCCGGCGGGTAGAAGGCAAGCATGACGGATACGTACTGGTAACAGATACAGACCGGGTTGAACTATACGCACTTAGCGCTTCCGGGCTTTTCTACGGGATTAGAACATTGGAGCAGCTGCTGGATACCGGCGGAGGCGCCGTACCTGCACTGACGGTGGCCGACTGGGCGGATCTGCGGCTGCGCAGCGATTATCTCGATCTGCGCACCGTCTATCCGACCTATGAGCATATGCTGGAGTATATTGCGGAGCTGGCCAGCTACAAGATTAATACGCTGATCATCGAATATGAGGACAAGCTGCCGTTCCGCAAGCTGAGCTTCCTGCGCCATCCCGGGCTAGCCTTCACCGAGGAAGAGCACCGGGTGCTGCTGCAGATGGCGTATGACCATTTCGTTACGGTAATCCCGAAGCAGCAGTCCTTCGGACATCTGGAATATATTCTGAAGCATCCAGTCTATATCGGACTGCGTGAGGTCCCGGAGACAGTCTCGGAATTATGCCCGCACCGCGCAGGCTCCTTCGAGATGATGGCCGGCATTCTGGAGGAAGTGGCTGCACTTCATCCGCACAGCGATTATCTCCATCTGGGCTGTGATGAAGTCTGGACGCTCGGCACCTGTGAAGACTGCCGGAATTCCGGGCTTACTCCGGAGGCCTCCTTCATCCGCTTTGTCAATCAGCTGGCTGAGAAGACGCTCAGCCTCGGCAAAACACCAATGATCTGGCATGACATGATCATGCACGCCACTCTGAACGAGATCGCCGCACTCGACAAGCGTGTCGTAGTGGTGGTCTGGATCTACGGCGGGCACCGGATGAAGGCGGATGCCCGGCTCATTCTCCACAAGCTGCGCGACGCCGGCATCGAGACCATCGGCGCCTCCTCTGTCCGCTGCTGGGATGATAACGGCGACCAGAATTATCCGGTCATTCATAACCGGATCAAGAATGTGCTAGACTGGATTCAGCTGGCGCAATCGGAGCAGCTGGACGGGATCATTCATACGAATTGGGGATGCCCGTTCTCACTGGGCAGTCCCTACGGCCTGTTCGAGACCTCGCGTTATCCGGCGTTTTTTGCCGCAGAGCAGAGCTGGAATGCCAAGGCGGATATTTCATCCTTCCTGGCCCGTTTTCTGCACCAGTTCCACGGGCTTGATACGGCCCAGCTGAGTGGAGAAGAATGGGCAGATTATGCGGTAACCGACTATTATGCCCTGATTCCGCAGCTGCTTCCGGCTGTGAAGAAGAACCGCCTTACTGCCGAGCTGATTGATGCGATGATTCAGTATGAGATCCCGGCGCAGCGCCGCTCTCCGCTGCATACGTTCCTCTTCCGCGGAGCGATGTCGCCGGGCAGTGAGGAAGTCATTACCTTCCTCCGGGATAAGTACAGGAGCGGATACGGCGATTTATTCAGAGCCAAGCAGCGGATGCAGAGCGTGCTTGCAGAGCTGCTCCCGCCGCAGATGGCGGAGCTGTTCATCCGCTCCCGGTTCTACCGGCCGGAATTATTTGAAGCAGACCTGCGCGGGATGATTACAGATCTTGAGATAATTGAACAGAAAGCGGGGGATAGCTGATGCCTGATATGCTCGTTAAGTTATATGATCTGCCTGACAATAGTGCGCTGCTGGAACGTCTGCGGGGAGAAGGAATTGCCATCAAACGGGCAATGACCGGGGATAAGCAGGCCATTGTGGATTTTGTCGGCCGCCATTTCACGAATAGCTGGCGGAATGAATGCGAGACAGCCTTCGCGCATCTGCCCGTCCATTGCTACATTGCCGTGAAGCAGGGCGAAGTGATCGGCTTTGCCTGTCACGATGTTGTTGTGAAGAACTTCTTCGGCCCGACCGGCGTGCTGGAGGATTACCGGGGCCTCGGCATCGGGAAGGCCTTGCTGCTGGAATGCCTGTCCGCGATGCACCGGAACGGCTACGGCTACGCAATCATCGGCTGGGTCGTGGACGCAGTGCCTTTCTATGAGAAGACTGTCGGCGCGATTGCGGTCCCTGATTCTTTTCCCGGTGTATTCCGCGACTTGATCAGTATCGACTAAACGCCCCTCTGATACAGCAAACAGCGGCAGCCAAGGACCTAAATGTCCCTGAACTGCCGCTGTTTCATTGTCATTGCAGATGACCTATTCCGCCGAGCTAGCAGAAATCGATAATCGGAAATCCTTTATTTTCTGCCCAAATGCAGGTCGATTGTATCATAAATAGTTAACACATCACCGGACTTCATAATCGCCGCTCTGATCTCTTCCTCAAACGGCTTTTTAATAGCAGACGGCATGCTTCTATGGTCTGAATATGTATTAAGCAGGGCAATGTAATCCGCCGAGGAGAAGCTTCTGGTTAGGTGATACAACTTGAACTGGATATCTTTGAACCCGTAGGTACGCAGATTCTGTGAGATGGCCTGGTATTTTCCCGTATCATGTTCGATCAATTTAGTGTTTGAAGGCCTGTACTTCTGATAAATACGCTGAATACGCTGATGTAATTCGTCATCCTCCCGCGCTGCAAAAGGCCGGTTCCAGAATAAGGCCACTGTTCCGCCCTTCTTCAACAATTCACGAACCTTCGGGTAACCAACGTCCTCTGGAATCCAATGAAATGCAGTAGCGGAGTAAATGAGGTCCGCGCTGTCGTCCGGGCCTGTGAATTCTTCAAAAGTCGTATTATGCACTCTGAAATTCTTGTGTTCCCGGAACTTTAGTTGTGAGTATTCCGCAAGGTCTGCCCCCAGTTCAATGGCCGCTAATTCGCAGCCCGTTTCCAGAAAAGGCCGGGTTGCCTGGCCCGTTCCGATCCCGATTTCAATGACCTTCCCGCCCTGCCCGATCCGGGAATACGCTATAATGTCCCGGAATAATTCCGCACAATAAGCCGGTCTCCATTTATCGTAATTCGCCGCATCCTCATTGAATGTTAACCGTTTATCCATACATCCTCCTCTTTCAGTAAATAACCGGCACCATTCCCCCATCCATACGGATTGGAGAGCCTTTAAATGCTGCCGCATAGGGACTGCATACAAAAGCAGCCAGCCTGCCGATCTCCATAGGCTTGATGAAACGCTGTAATTCAGATTGCGGTAGACTTGCAGCCATAAATTTCTTCTCTTTTTCTGCAAACGTCAATTTCTCGTCAGGATACATCCCGTCAATGATTTGCTGCACATTCTCAGACAGTGTAGGTCCAGGCATGATTGTATTAACCGTAACCTCAGTTCCTGCTGTCAGTTTGGACAGACTCTTGGACAAGGACAGCAGCATGGATTTGGTCATTGCATATTGAGGCATCTGTCCTGAAGGCATGACGGCTTCTTCACTGGCGATGAAGAGGATACGGCCGTAGTCTTGTTTCAACATTCCAGGGATATATAATTTCGTTAATCCGTTTGCAGCAAGCACATTCGTGCGGAAATACTTCTCCCATATGTCATCGTCAACATCCTCATACTGCATCAATTCATAAATGCCCATATTGTTGATCAGAAGATCAACGCTGGGGAATTTCGCGAATAAAGCTTGTCTTTGTGCAGCGTCCACTATATCAGCAGCGGCATTCTGAGGAGTGGTGGCCGGGAAATTCATCTTCAATTCACTGACGGTCCGCTCTGCCTCTTCGTAATTCCGTCCATTGACCAATACGTTAACGCCTTCCTTGGCAAGCTCTATAGCAATGGCTTTTCCTATGCCTTTCGTAGATCCTGTAACTAATGCTGTTGTGTTGTTTAATCCCATATCCATAATCCACTTCTCCTTATTCGAACATTCCTGTGTTCCGGATAGTGATTATTGTACCCCGCCGGGATTATTCAGTAACTAGCCCCATGTGCCAAACTTCTTGTTTAACACGCCAAAAAAATACTGCTCACAAAATGCCGGCATCCGGAAGATGCTCAGCACGCCACTTCGAAGGAGTGTCCCCCTCCCACAGACGGAAAGCACGGTAGAAGGAGTTCTGGTCCTCGTAGCCAAGCAGGTAAGCTACTTCTTTAATATCAAGCGAAGGGTCTGCCAAATACTCCCGGGCCTGCTCATGCCGTGCTTCTGTCAACAGCTGCTTGAAGGTCGTATTTTCGTCAGTCAGCCGGCGCTGCAGGGTCCGGCCGCTCATCTTAAGCTGCTTCGCAGCAGCCTGAATGCCGGGGCATCCTCCTGCGAGGGTGTGTTTAATGACCATTTTGACTCTTCCGGTAATAGAGCGGTTGTCATGCAGTTCAACGAGTGACCGGTCCAGAGCGGGTGTCAGGATCTCCAGCAGCTCTTCGTTATACGATACAAAGGGAAGGTCCAGATCACTTCGATGCAGCGTCAGCCGGTTACATTGCCCGCCTGCCTGGATTGCACAGCCGAAGTAGGCTTCGAGAACCCGTTCATCGCCCATGGACTGCGTAAATTCGACGGACTGTGCCTTCAAGGGGCGGCCTGTCCCCTTCCTCCCAAGCTCCAGAAGAAAGGCCAAAGTGATCCCCGCCAGCACCGGAGGACCGGATGCTTCGGTATTCAGCCATTCCAGTTCAACTGTACAATGCCCGTTCTCCTCCGTGATCCGCAGGCTTTCAGGAGGACACAGCTGCTTGTATCTGGCCATACGTTTCAGAGCATCGCGGTAGTCACGGGCGTGATACGTTGCTAAGACGGCGGGGGGATACTGCGTGGTTTCAAAGGCGGCTGCAAGCTTGATGATCCCCTCTGCAGTGTCCCCGGTGAGCTCGGAATACGCCTGCCAGATTGCGAAATATTGGGCAGTGGTGACTGAGGATTCCGTTGTTATCGATTCAGGCAGCTGTGCATGGCGGGCCACGTCGCGGGAGGCAATTCCTAAGTGATTTATGCCTGCCCAGAATCCCGGAGGTATTCTAATAAGGTCAGAGAGACGGGACTTCATACGTACGGACCTCCTTTTGCCAGTTGTAAATTCATAGCTGTGGTTGTATTAAAGCCATATAAGAATACTCTTATGCCCGTTGCGATGTCTAGAGATGGAATGAAATTCATCCACATTTCTCATTTTGTTTTAACATGCAGGCGTTACAATGGATTCAGATCATAACTAAGTGTGCTCACAAAACCTGTAGGAGGATTAATCATGCCTAATATCTGGATGCATCTCGAATACGGGCAACAGCTGGCCGGGGAATTCCGCAGCCGGTTCCCGTTCTTACATAAGCTTCAGCAGCAGGAACAGTTGTATAATCTAGGCTGTCAGGGTCCGGATTTCCTGCTGTATCATAGTTTTCTGCCCTGGAGCAAGGATGCGGGGGCCCTTCATCTCGGGGATCTGATGCATACGCAGCACTGCGGGCCTGTGCTTATTGATTGCTGGGAAGCTGCGCGGACTCTCGAAGGGCCAGAGGCAGACCAGGCCCGGCTCTACTTCCTTGGCTTCCTGACCCATCATCTGCTGGACCGGAACCTGCATCCGTACATTAACTGGAAGGCAGGCTACAAATTCCGCGATCACCAGCGGTTCGAAATCGATTTGGATACCTTGTTCATGAAACGGCTGCGGGGCGTCAATACCTGGCAGAATGCCGCCTGGACAAGAATAGACGCAGGTCCCCGGCTGCCTGAGCCGGTTCATCATATTCTTCACACCACTGCACTCCGGCACTATCCGGAAGCCATGGGCAAGCTGCCCTCCGAGATCTGGCAGAGCTCCTACCGGGATATGGTGCTGGCTCACAGATGTCTTTATGATCCGAAGGGCTGGAAGAAGGCCCTAGCCTGGGGCCGTACCCGCCGTCTGTTCTCCCGGAAGCTGACTGCCCATGAAGAGCAGCTGGATTATCTGAATGACCGGCACTCCGAGTGGCGGCATTCCGCACTGTATTCCGAGGTCCGGACGGAATCTGTCTGGGAGCTGTGGGAGCAGGCGCTGGAGGAAGGCCGGACCGTGCTCACCGCGCTCGCCGATTGGCTGGAATGTACGGACACCGCCGCGGCAAGGCACAAGCTCGATCAGTTCATCACAGTACTGGGCGACCGCTCTTATGATACGGGCAAGGAATGCAGCATGAACCTGCAGAACCAATATGCAGAGCCCATCTGGACCAGCCTGCCTGGCAGCTGATCGCAGTCAGCGTCTCATCCGGCTCTGCCGCCGCTTCAACCGGGCAATGAAGCCGCCCAGGGGGCGGCGCGGAGAACGGGTGGGCGCTTGGCAGAAACTTCGCGGCTCCCGGAGGCACTTCGCAGTAACTTTACCGCTCCGGCGGCACCTCACAGTAACTTCATGACCCGTCAGCTGATGATGCGGACTGAAAATCCGCTATTTGAGCAAAACAAGCAGATTTCCCGCCCAACCGGACTCAGTCCGCATACTCTTCATATGGAGGTTTTTTGCTGAAATAACGGAATCTCAGTCCGCTTCAGCGAAAAGGACAAATCATATTACTGGCGCGAAGCAACTACAAAGTTTACTTTGGAACAACATCATCCCGCCCGCTTCCGGCGCCTCCAAACTGAGTTATCGCAATATTCCAAATGTATAATCTCCCAAGCAGCCAAAAAGCGCCCGGTTTCCCGGACGCTCCTTGTAATCCATCCTATATTTTTCCTATCATCACGTACTGTTCCTATAATTACTGGTAATGTTCCTATTGTCACGTATTGTTCCTATTATCCCAATGTCGTGTTTATCCCGATGCCGTTCCATGCCCGGCTTATATCAACAATTACAAAGGCTCCCTCGGAATAATCTCCGGCGGGATCTGCGGAATAATTTCCGGCTGCTCCTGTGGAGGAACCTCCGGCGGAATTACAACCGGTCCCGGTTCAGGGATCATGTCCGGCTTCACTTCGGGTACAACCTTCGGTGGAACCTCTGGCGGCAGATCTTTATTCATATCCTCTTACCTCCTTCATTCCTGATACCTATGTATACCCGCTCCACCCCTTCTTGAAAAAAAGCAGATTCGAAACTCCCCAATCTTCCTCTATGCCAGATGTTTAACCTGCGGTTGATCTCCATGAAATATTCGCCTGCTAAGCTCAAGGCAACAAGAATACAGGGAGGGATTCCGATGCGTATGGCTCTATTCACGGACACGTTTCTTCCGCAGACCAATGGTGTTGCCCGCACGCTTAGCCGGTTAGCCGGCCATTTGCACCGCAGGGGGATTGAGCATCTGTTGTTTACCCCTAAGTCCGCACCGGAGAGCAGCTACCCAGATCCCGTCCGCCCCATCGCCAGCATCCCGTTTTTTCTGTATCCCGAGTGCAGGCTGGCCTTGCCGGGCATGTCCTCTATTCAAAGTGAGCTAACGGCTTTCGCCCCTGATCTGATCCATCTGGCCACCCCGTTCAACATCGGCTTATCCGGCCTCCGCTATGCCCGCAAGCAGCAGCTCCCTCATGTTGCCTCATACCACACCCACTTCGACCGATACTTGGAATATTACAAAATGAGAAGAATTGTCCCGCTCTACTGGAAATATATGAAGTGGTTTCACCGTTCCTGCGATGCTGTGCTGGCACCTTCCCAGGAGACATTAGCCTCGCTGCGCGCAGAGGGCTTCATGAGACTGCGCCTGTGGTCCAGAGGCGTCGACTGCACTCTCTATTCACCTGAGAAACGAAGTGAAGAGTTGCGGGAGCGGTATGGTATGCGCGCGCCTCTGGTTATGCTCTATGTCGGGCGGATTGCCCCGGAAAAAGATATCGCCACCCTGCTGCTCGCCATGCAGCTCCTGCCGGAATCCGTACGCTCCGGTGTGCAGCTGCTGATTGTCGGAGACGGGCCGCTCCTGCCTGAGCTCAGATCACAGGCACCGGACAACGTAACCTTTACCGGTGCGAAGCATGGCGAAGAGCTGGCGGAGCTGTACGCTTCAGCCGACCTGTTTGTCTTCCCTTCCTGCACGGAAACCTTCGGGAATGTCGTGCTTGAAGCCATGGCTTCGGGGCTGCCGGTCATCGCCGCAGATGCTGGCGGTACCAGGGATCTGGTCGTTCCCGGTATCACCGGGAATCCGTTCGAACCCCGTAATCCGGCAGCGCTGGCACGCGGGATTAGTATCCTAGCCGCCCAGCATGCACTGCGGGCGTCTATGGGCCGGGAAGGGCGGCGCCTCGCGCTCGGACGTTCCTGGGAGCATATTTTCGACGGATTGATCAAGGATTACGAAGAGGTGATCGAGAGCCGGAAGAGCAAAGGAGGGGCGGGTATTTTCACTGCCTAGTCCAGCTTCGGAAGCTAAGCATCTCTTACCACCATCTGCAATAATTCGGGAGAGCGTTCCTGTTACATTGGGGATGCTTTTTCCTGTTGTTCACTGTTTCTACCAATCACACTCTTGACCGGTGGTATAATGGCGCATATTATACACTTATAACATTAAGGACCTAAATTATGGTATTGGATTGGTGGTGTTTCTTTGGAGCCTGCAGCCACGATTCGCAGTCATTTAGAGGCTTATCTCTCTGCACAGCATATGTCCATTAATCAATTCTCCATACAGACCGGCATTAATTCGGGAACGCTCAGCCGTTTGCTTAACGGCCAGCAGCCGATCGCCATGAGTCATTTGGAATTGATTACCCGGGGGATGGGAGTACCGGAGGACCATTTCTATAGTTTGTATGTGGACGAATGCTTCTATCATTCAGCACCAACCTGGCGGCGACTGCGCCCGTTCATTCTGAGTTCAGCAGCGCTTGGGCGGCTTGACTGTATTGAACTTGTGGTTAGGAATCTGCTCGACAATTTAATCTATGCACCCATGCTGTTTGAAGTGGCCGAAGGCTTGTTTCAGGAGGGCCAATGGCAGGCAGCAGCGGTTCTGTACAAGAATGTGAGTGCAAGTGAGAAGTATCAGCATTCCGAACGGCTTGCTATATGCCAATACCGCGTATTCCGCATTTCCATTGGTGACAGCCAAGTCCTCAATCTGCAGGCGGCTCTTCTTTTTGAATGCTATATTGAGCGGTTAGAGGTAGCGGATCAGCTGGATGGGCTGAAACACCTGATGCATGTCTATTATTCACTGCACAAGTGGGACAAGGTAGATGAGCTGGCACTGGAGATGCTCCGTTTGGCTACGCTCAGCTACAATTTCCAGCATCCCTCCGGCCGCAAGGACAGAAGCGAGAAAGCTCCTGAGAAACCGTTATACTTCTACATTCTATATTCCTATCTTATGCGCTCCAGTGTGCAGGAAGAGTATGGGGACTATACAGCGGCTCTGAATCTTATTCCACAATATATGGAGGCAGACTGGATACAGGAAGACAGTGATGAGGTCCGGGAGACGTTAGCTCAATTTAAGCTTTGGGGAACGGCAAACACCCACCTCTACCGTGTAATGGCCGGGCAATATGAGGGGCTGCAGGATTATGTAGACTATATCTCTAACCACGAGGGGCAGGTTTTTACAGCTGTCTATAATATTATTAAATCAGCAAACCGCTACGGATGGAATATAGATTACATTCTTGCCAGGTTTTCCAAGCATGTTCCTTATGAACCTTACAACTCCGGCTTCGGCAAATATAATCATCAGATTATTGCAGACCAGCATGCCAGATTCCTCACTGAGCTAGCCATGTATAATCTGCACAACAAACGGCACGATGGAATTAGCGTAATACTCAAAAGTTTGGAATCATCCGTTAGAATCAATAATGAAAGCCTAATCATTAAATGTGTAAATTTGTTTGAGCAGCACCGGCATGAGGCCAGCGAAGAAGAGCAAGTGCAGTATAAATTTCTAATCAGAGAGGTGCAGGATCCAAATGACCAAAAAGTTTATCACGTTTCTAACTTCGTTTAGTCTTCTACTTGTAATTATGTTACCGGTTGGAGGTATCGGATTCACAACAGATCTGAATAGCTCCCAATTAATTTCTACTATGGGCCATGGTGCGGGTGAGGGTTAAGTCTGTATAATTTTGAATAATATTGTTAAGAAAATAGTATAACGATAGTCCTAAGATGCTCCCGGACCCGGGAGTATCTTTTTTTACAGAAATAGACTTAAATTTGAAGTATAGTGGAACTGCCAGCAACTAATCAACCGGCGGAGCTCGTTCTGACATCCCTCCTATCCGCGCGGACTTCCCGTTCGACTCGCATTACGCGGAAGTGACAGGCCACCGTCTCCACTATATTGACAAGAGCAGCCGCAGGCAGTAGGTGAAGCTATATTTGACCAAGTTCAGAAGCTCGATGCCCTATAAAAGCTAGGCTCAGCACAATCCCATAGGGTTACCTGCATCGGGGTCCGGCTGGCCTTTCAGAATTGTCTCATACCGTGACAGCTTCATATTTACCGCTGTAAAAGCCCGGTCCAGCTCCTCCTGCCTGCGCTGAAGCTCGAGCTTGTGGGCTTCCAGAATTGCTTGCCTTTCGGGTATCGTGGAATCTCCTTCTGCGGCTAGGTTAACGATCTGCTTCAGTCCGGCCACTGGCATTCCTGTGGCCCGGAAGCAGGTCATAAGCGAGATCCAGTCCAGATCACCCTGTTCAAAAACACGGTTCCCCTGCCCGTCCCTCTGTAGAGAAGGCAGCAGCCCTTCTTTCTCATAATAGCGGATGGTATGGGCGGGGAGCCCCAGCTTGGCCGCAGCTTCTTTGATCAATATACTCAAAGCGGTCACTTCCCTCAGATCACGGCAGTGATCAAGTTTTTCTTATAGTATAGGGGTTAAAATGCACTTTAAGTCAAGCTTGAGCGCTTGAGTACCTGGGTGCCCTGAGCCAGCGTTGTGCTTACACTAGCTTCTCACCTGCGAATCGTCCGCTGTATTCCCGCAGCAGGATATCCGCTTAAATCGCGAATCCCACTCCCGTCAGCTTCTCGCTGAGCGTCCACAGCTGCTCCGCAATCTCCCGGTCTACTGCCCAGGGCCATACCCCGGAGCCTTGCACACTGCCAGCCGGGACAGCTTCGGACAGATCAACATCCTCGCAGTAGACTCCCCCCATACCTGCCAGTTGTTCACTTACTGCGCACCAGACGCTGGTTGCCGCGCCCTGCTCCACTGTCTTCATCCGGTCTGCTCCGGCACTGCCAGCCGGCTGTTCATGCTTCACATCCTGCGCCTCCGGGACCGGCTTGACGCCAAGCTCTTCCGCTTCCAAGAAACGCCCGATGCCGGAGGATGGAATTAATCCCGGGTGCACTGCAAAGGCCCGGATTCCCTGACCCTTAGCCTTCTCATCCAATGCTATGGCGAACAGTACATTTGCCGTCTTCGACTGGGCATAGGCGGTCCATTTGTCATATTCACGGTGGATGAAATTAGGATCGTCCAGATCGACACCGCCCAGGCGGTGTGCCCGCGATGTTACGGATACAACACGGGCATTGCCTGCCTGCTTCAATGCCGGCAGGAGCCTGGCCGTAAGCTGGAAATGCCCCAGGTGGTTGGTGGCAAACTGGGATTCATAGCCCCGGGTATCCCGCGCCAGCGGTGCAGCCATAATGCCGGCACTGTTAACCAGCATATGCAGCGGCCGTCCTGAATCCAGGAAACGCCGGGCGAAGCTGTCGATGGAAGCAGGGTCCATGAGATCAAGGGCTTCAAGCTCCAGACGCGGAATTCCGGCGACTGCAGCCTTGGCCTTGTCCGGTGTCCGTGCCGGTACAATGACTGTAGCTCCGGCACCGGCGAGTACACGTGCAGTTTCCAGGCCAATGCCGGAATATCCGCCGGTTACGATGGCTATTTTTCCGCTCAAATCGAGGTTGCCGATTACTTGTTCCGCCGTAGTCCCGGCACCAAAACTGCTCCCAATCGGAGCTTGGGGTGTTGCGCTGCTATTTATATACTTGTGCATAGTTGTACCTCCTAAGTAAAGTTTCTTTCCAGGCGCATGGCCGGCTACCCGCTCTACATAACTAATAGGAACCGACAAACTCACCTGCCTCAGCGCCTTCGCCTTCATGAACCATCATAATCCTTAAAGTGCACTTTAAAGCAAGCATTCATTTATCCCCTACATTTCCGCCTCCAGCCCTCTCCCCCCAAGATAACGGTGCTTAATCTCCAAAGTAATAACAAAATCGCCCGGAGGACGAATCAAGCGCGGCACATCAAAAGTAAAATAACTCGGCTCGTCTCCACTACCATTGGCACAATGTATTCGGTTTTTCGCATACATTCGGCTCATCTCCACTACCATTGGCACATTGTATTCGGTTTTTCGCATACATTCGGCTCGTCTACTCTACCATTGGCACATTGTATTCGGTTTTTCGCATACATTCGGCTCGTCTACTCTACCATTGGCACATTGTATTCGGTTTTTCGCATACATTCGGCTCGTCTACTCTACCATTGGCATATTGTATTCGGTTTTTCGCATACATTCGGCTCATCTCCACTACCATTGGCACATTGTATTCGGTTTTTCGCATACATTCGGCTCGTCTCCACTCTCGTTCTCTTAAGCCCAATCAAGGCGTACGAAGCAGCAGATTGTACCCAGGGTCGGATGCTCCAAATCGCTTCTAAAAAAAAGACCCTCCTCCACCCCATAAGGGATGGAAAAAGATCTTTATTGCTTATTGCTTATTGCTTATTGCCTTTTGCTTATTTCATACCGCCAACCTACACATACGAAGCCAGCGCCCCCTCAAAATAAACAATCTGCGCAATCCGTATATGCAGCGGACGGTCCTCCAGATTGATCTGTATAACTTTAAAATATCAGTAATTTCTATGCGGGGTGATCCGGTTCTTTTCGCTATTCACTATTTGCCAATCCATGACCGGTCATCCTGCCAGCTCGCTGGTATACCGCTCGGCGATTTCCTTGAATTTATGCTTGTTCTTCACGAATACCTTCACGATGTCAGGATCGAAATGTATTCCGGCATCGCCTACTATAATACCGACCGCCTCCTCATGCGTCATTGCATCTTTATATACCCGCTTGCTCGTAAGCGCATCGTAGACATCGGCTACCGCCATCAGCCGGGCTGACAGGGGAATCTGTTCACCGGCAATCTGCTCGGGATATCCGGTTCCGTTCCATTTCTCATGATGGGAATAGACAATTTCCTTGGCGAAGCGCAGAAAAGTCTCCGGCTTGTCCATAAGCCGTTCTGCCCGCAGAATGGCTTCCCTGCCGAGTGTCGTGTGCGTCTTCATCACTTCGAATTCCTCGCGGGTCAGCGCCCCCGGCTTCAGGAGGATGTGGTCAGGAATGCCCACCTTGCCGATATCATGCAGCGGCGCGGAAGTCACAATCAGGTTAATATGCTCCGGACTCAGCACCTCCGCATATTTTCCCGTCCGGCTTAGCTGGGTGGCCAGCTCTTCAATGTAGAGCTTCGTCCGTTGAATGTGATTGCCGGTCTCCGAGTCACGCATTTCGGCAAGCGCGGCCATCGCCATAACCGAGACTTCCTGGATGAGCGAGATTTCCTTAATCCGCCGGGAGATCTCCGCCTCAAGGAACTCATTCTTGTCCGCAAGGAAATCCTTGGATTGCTTCAGGGTGAGATGCGTTTTGACACGGGATAGCAGAATCGGCGAACTGATCGGTTTCGTAATATAATCTACGGCCCCCAGATCAAATCCCAGATTCTCATCCTCCACCTCTTCCTTGGCCGTCAAAAAGATTACCGGAACCTCTCTCAGCTCCCCGTCTTCCTTAAGCCGGCGGCAGGTCTCGTAGCCATCCATAACCGGCATCATAATATCCAGCAGGATCAGATCAGGAGGTGAGGCTTTGGCCACCTGTAATGCTTTTTCCCCGTTGATGGCTACCTTTACTTTGTATTGCTCCTTAAGCAGCCCGCTGAGAAGTGAGATATTGTCCGGCGTGTCGTCAACTACCAGGATTACAGGTCTAGTGTCCAGCATTTATATCAACCTCTGTTCATATTTACTTTCTTGTATTACCGTTTCAATCATTTCTATCGCTGCCTCATATTCGAACCGGTTCAGACAGTCAGCCAGCTGAACCAGCTGCTCTGGGTGCATATATCCTGCAAGCTGGCTACGCACCGAAATGAAATAATCAACGGCTTCGCTGTCACTGTCCATCAGCATTCCGAGCAGCTTCCCCGCCATAGGAGCCAGCGGCTGTGCAACCGATTCCGGATCAAGCTCAGCCATCAGGGCGGCAGAGGGCCCGGCAGACCCCCATTGCCTGCGAATCGCTGTACAGCTCTCCAGCACAGCCGCATCCAGCCTCAGCACCAGCGCCTCAAGCTTCTCAGGCTGCTCATGATAATTCGGCATTCTGCCCAGCGAATCGGCAAGCTTCTGCACTTCTTTTACCCCCAGGTTCCCGGCAACTCCCTTCAGACTATGAGCCAGCATATACACGGCTTCCTCATCCCCCTGCTTAATGAAGCTGCGGAGCTTCCGGGCGGTATCGCGCTGGCTCTCTGAATATTTCAGCAATAGCTGTATATATAACGCCTCATTATTTCCGACACGTCTCAGGCCATTCTCTGTATCAATACCCTCTATGCGGAATCCGGAAGTCCCTTGTGCCTCCTGCGGACGCCTGTGCTCACGTTCATCGTAATCCGGCTGCTCCTCCCTGGAAGCATCCGATGTCCACCTGCTGATCTTGGCAAAAAGGATATCCGGATCGACCGGCTTCGCCACATGGCCGTTCATGCCAGCCGCGAAGCTTCGTTCCCGCTCCTCCTGCATGGTCCTAGCGGTCATGGCAATGATCGGCAGCTCAGCTTCTGCCGCCCTGATCCTCCGCGACGCTTCGAACCCGTCCATGACCGGCATCTGCAGATCCATCAGCACCAGCTGATAAGGCAGATCCGCGGACATCTCCTCAATCTTCTGCACGGCTTCCGCTCCGTTGCCGGCAATGTCGATAATCATTCCCTGGCTCAGCAGCAGTTCTTCCGCAATCTGCTGATTAATCTCGTTATCCTCCACCAGCAGTACCCGCACACCGGACAGGCCGTAATCCTTGTCCTTCACACCAGTTGCTGTATCTCTCATTGCCTTTGCCCCTGAGTCTTGCACAGCAGGAATTCCGAACCAGGCCGTGAAGGCGAAGGTACTCCCTTGCCCTTCCTCACTCTCGACCCACAGGCTGCCGCCCATGATCTCCACCAGCTTCCGGCTGATGGCCAGACCCAGTCCTGTGCCCCCGAACCTTCTTGTAGTAGAGCTGTCCGCCTGCGTGAACGCCTGAAACAGCTTTCCTTCACTCTCCTTGCTCATGCCGATCCCTGTATCCCGCACACTGAATTTAAGCTTCGTCATGCTGTCGATCATGCTGATTCTCTCTACCAGAATAACCACTTCACCCTTCTCGGTGAATTTAACGGCGTTACTCAGAAGGTTGGTAAGGACCTGCCCCAGCCGCAGCGGATCACCGCTGAGCTGGCGCGGAACATCAGGAGGAAGCTGAACGGACATCTGCAGCCCCTTGTCCAGTGCAGACTGTCCTGAGATATCCACCACATTCCCGATTACATCCGGGAGCTCAAAATCAATATTCTCCAGCTCCAGCTTCCCCGACTCCACCTTGGAGAAATCTAGGATTTCATTAATAATACCGAGCAATGAAGTTCCGGCATTATGAATCTTGGAGATATAGTCACTTTGCCTGGGATCCAGCTCTGTCTTCAGCGCCAGATAAGCCATCCCGATAATGGCATTCATCGGCGTCCGGATCTCATGGCTCATATTCGCCAGGAACTGCGATTTGGCAGCTGTCGCCTCTTCCGCCAGATTAAGCGCGGATTTCAGCTCCTCCTCCTTGCGCTTCACTTCAGTGATATCCTCGGACACACTAAGGAGATAGAGGGGCTTCCCCTCTGCATCCAGAATCGGCACCTTCGAAGCCAGCACGTATTTCAGATTGCAGAGCTCGGCATCATCCGTAACAATCTCAATCTCGCTGAAGAGCCTGCCCGTCTCCAGCACCTTCCGGTCACTGCCGTTCAGCTTGCCCGCCAGCTCTTCAGGGTACAAATCGTAATTATCCTTGCCTTCCATCTCCTGCGGAGTCATACCGAGGAAGGAAGCTCCCGCCTGATTTGCCTTGAATATCTTCAAGGATTGCGCATCCTTGACGTTAATCATGACCGGAATATGGTTAATAATCGCATCCAGGAAATTGCGGCTGTTGAGCAGCTCCTTCTCTTTATGCTTCAGATCACTGATATCTGTCAGAATCCCCAGGTACCCGCCCACTGTGCCGTCAGACAACCGGTAAGCAGACAGGGAATAGAGAATATCATGCTCTTCCCCGGTGGCGAAGTTGCGCTGGATCTGCCGGGTCGCCGGCAGTCCGCTGGCCGTCACTTCATCCTTCATCTCACTCAGAATTCCGAAGCCCTCCTGCGAGAGATGCGGCAGCCGGCTCATCGGAGTTCCCGTAAAGACCCTGCGGGATACCTGGAACGCTTCCTCATAGGCCGTATTACAGCCGAGAAAGTTCCCTTCGGCATCCATATAGAATAGCGGATGCGGTAAAGTATCCACCAGCTGGGAGGTGAAATACAGCTGGTCCGACAGCTCTTTTTTGATCCGCTTATATTCCGAGACGTTCTCCTTAATGCCCACATAATGCGTGGTCTGGCCCCGTTCATTCTTAATAGAAGAGATAATTACGGCTTCCGTGTACTCTTCCCCGCTCTTCTTACGGTTAATGAATTCCCCTTGCCATTTGCCTTCAAGTATCAGCGTCTCCCACATATTCCGGTACGTTTCAGCCTGGTTCTTGTCCGACCTCAGAATCGACGGTTTATTGCCGACGGCCTCCTCCTTGGAATAACCGGTAACTTCCGTGAAATAAGGGTTTATGTATTCGATGAGGCTATCCATATCGGTGATGACTATAGACAATGGGGATTGTTCAACCACATCCATGTACAGCCGCAGCTTCTCGCTGTACTCCCTTTCGGTGTCCAGCAATTTTCTCGTATAGGCGATCTGTTTGGCATACAGCCGGACGATGAAATAAGCCATGATAATGATGGTGAAATATAGAAACACATATACAGAGAATCCTTTGAGTATAAAAATCAGTGCCGGATACGCCATGAACAGCACTCCGCTCTTCAAGGTCCGGCTTTCCGTTACGGGCTGGGGTTCGGCAAGCCCTTGCTCCGCTTGTATCGGATACTGGCGCACCAGAATCCAGCTTGCGGCTATGCACACAATGGATAATTTATAGAGTCCGTCTATGAGGTAGCCGGACATAATCCCATTATTCAGCGCCTGGACCAGATCCACGGAGGATACCAGGGCAATGGAGGCAATCAGCAGCTTGAAGCCCGTTGTACGGTATTCCCGCTTCATGTACACCCAGATCAGCATCAGTGAGGCCAGGGTCAGCAGGGGGGCCAGCAGATAGAAGAAGAGGATCAGGGTACGGTAATTCATATCCGCCAAACGGAATGACCCGTCCTGAAAAAAAACAAACCAGATACTGCCCACAATGCATTCCAGCGTTGTGATCTGATCCCACAGCACCTGTAATTTATTGATGCCCTGTCTGAAGATTCCATACATCTGCAGGACTGCAACAAGAATAATCGTTCTTGTAACCGAATAGAGCGTAAGTGCGGTAAGGGTAAAAGTTGACGTGTCGTCAGCTGAGAAATGGAAGCCGTATAACCCTGTCAGCAGCAGTGCATCACAGATCACCCACAGGAAGAACCCGTAACTGATCAGCCGGAAGGGCCTTCTCAGCAGCGCGGGAGGCGGTCCGGATATCCGGTAATACAGACAGGCCAGCATAGGCGCTATGACTGTGACGATTCCAAACATCAGATGATTATCCAGCAGCACCGCTGCCAAATAGGCAACAATATAGACGGCCAATCCTCCTAACCATGTGTTGGCTTTATGTGTATCCATCTGACGTTACCACCCTTGCCTCAATCAATTTATCATTCTGCAAAAGAAATCTGCGCTTATCTATTCTATACGCAGATGTCATCGTAGCTCTACTCTTTTTTTCGACATTGTTCAGCAAAAAATTTAGCCCTTCCTGTACTCCAAAGGGGAGACAAAAAGGGCTGAGACAAATAATACTATTCATTTACTTTTAATTGGATCTTTTCAGATAATAATCGCTATAGCCAAAGCTTCCGTTCAGCTCTAAGCGGTGGTACCCCTCCTGACGCAGCACACGAATCCGCCGTTCTGCCTGCGGCATTGCTTTGGTCACAATCCCGCTGAATTCAAACCATTCACGGAAACGTTCTCCTGCTAGAGAGATAAGCTCGCACAAGTTCTCTTCTGTCTCATAGCGTGAGGCCAAATCCAGCCGCAATACGCCTGTACTCTGCTCATCCCCGTCCACTCCGCTTCTGCAGAAAAATTCAACGGTCCCTGCAGTTGTGCCCGCTAATTTATCCACAACACTGAAGCGTATATAGGCTCTTTTCTCATATTCCCCGAGCCATACCCCGATAATATTCTGCATATCCTTCAGGGTGTTCAACCGGAAATCTGAGCGGCAATTGTCACTGTTAAACAGCAGGCTGGCTTCAGGGTCACTGTAACAGCCCAATAAATCCTCTGCATCCTTCAGTTGTACCTGTCTGAGACGGAACCGCTTGGTTTCAAACACCGGACTGGTTACGTAAGGATCTGATATTTCTATTTTCATGCTAAGCTCTCCTTATGATATGGAATAAATCCATTATAGAGGGCTATATTAGACAGCATTATGTCGCCATTCAGCTATAGGTATCCAGAATCATTCTGGCCCTGGCCAGCAGCTTCTCCCGGAGTGACTCCGGTTCCAGAACAGTGACTTGATGGCTGTGCTGCAGGATAATGCCGAACCAGCCCTGCTCCTCCCCGGGTACCGTAAAGCCCATCACCAGCTTCTGCCCGCGTGTTTCCAGCAATCTGGCATTCGGCAAAGCCTCTTCCAGCAGTACACGGTACTCCGCAGGACAGAGCAGCTTAATATGTATATAGACCCGGTTGTCACCATGCCCAGCCAGCAGCAGCTCCGCATCCCGGTGAACCGCAGTGAATGGTTCAGGCAGAGGCAAGATATCACGCATACGCGACAACCGGAACAGGCGGTAATCCTCCTGCTCACAGCAATAGGCAAATAAATACCAGGCATACCACTTGTACGTCAACAGCAGCGGTTCTACCCGTCTGCAGGAAGCCTTGAGATGGGCATTCGTATACAGGAACTGGACAGCATGTTTCTCACGGATGGCTTGTTCAAGTACAGCGATGGTTTCGCCGGTCCCCACACCTTCCTGAAGCACCCCGAGATTCAGCTGAAAAGCTTGCGGAACCGCCGCATTATCCGGCGACAGCGCAACCATTTTCTCCACCGTATCCTGAGCCTGCCTGCTGTCATAGCCGGACACGAAACCTCTCAGCGCTGCCAGAATGTACGCATAGTCCTGCGGCTGAAGCAGCTGCCTGTTCATCTTGAAGCTGTCCATGATGTAGTAGCCCCCGTTCAGCCCCTGCAGCGAACCTACGGGAATCCCGGCCAGACTGATCGCTTCAATGTCCCGCTGAATGGTCCGCGCCGAGACCTCGAACTTCCCGGCCAGCACCCGCCCGCTGACGGTCTCCCGGTTGAGCAGATAGACTACGATGCCCAGCAAACGATTAATCTTCATGGTCAGCTCCACGCTCCATCCTCATCTTCATATGTCCCTTGTAGCTTATCCTGAAGCCCCGGATTTTTCCATGATGCATCTAACTGCTCCCATTAACGGCGAGAGGGGTGTCCAGAAGCCGCTTCACGGCCTCTAAACACCCCTCAGGAATCATTTAAAATGGTTTATTACTGCACTGCTTTGAGCAGTTTGGCTAACATATGCGCCGTTTCCTCACGTGTAGCGGCTGCCTTCGGTGCGAAGCTGACACTGCCGTCAGCGCTCGCCTGACCGGAAAGAATGCCGGCCTGCACTGCAGCAGCTGCGGCTTCCACTGCATAAGGGCTAATCGTCTGCTGATCTGCAAAGGCCGCTGAGCCGCCGTTTGCCGGCAGACTCCATTTTAATGAATCTGACAAACGGATCATCATCACGGCGAGCTGCTCGCGTGTGACCGGTGCCTTGGGCTCAAATCTTCCGTCTCCCGTTCCTTGGACAATTCCGCTCTGATTCGCCCAATCCACAGCGGCCGCATAATAGTCCCCCGGCTTCACATCCGTAAAGCTGCCGGCAGCTGAGGACTCCAGCTCTGCCCCGGCCAGACGGGCCAGGAGCAGCGCGGCATTGCCGCGGCTCAGCTTGTCTTTCAGGCCAAAGTTCTCTGAGGAGACCCCGGTAACAATGCCGCGTGCCGCAAGGTACGTAATGGAATCCTTGGCATAACTGCTAGCCGTATCCGCGAATGCAAGCTTATTGTAGCCAACCGCGTACACCGAGAAATGATTCGTGCGGAAGGAGAGCAGGCCGTTCCCCGGATCATAGCTGCTGCCCGGAAGGACAACCAGCTCGCCGCCTGCACTCACCTGATAGGCAGCAACCGCATTGGCGTCTTCGCCGGACGCCATTATATAAGGGATGCTGACATCCACCTTACCTTCACCGAAGCTCGAAAGCGTCTGCGTTCCGGCCTGAACCATTAGGCTTAGCACCGGGCGGCTGCCAATGATGCTGGCTGAACCTGCCCCTTCCTGACCGGTCAAGGTACTGCCGAGATCGGCTTTGGCAAGGGTCAGGCTGATATCTTCGTTGCCTGCCGCCGCATGAATGGCGGAGAAGGCAGCCCGGTCGAAGGTAACTGTACCGGGTCCTCCGGTCACACTCACTGCCTCCAGTGAACTGCCGGCAATCTGAGCCCATGCTGCGGCTGGAATCTTCAGCAACACCGCTTCGGCCGCATGACCCGAAATGATATGCAATACAAGCTCCCTTGCACTTGAAGTCTTCAGGGTCTCAAGTGCTGCTGCCACTTCAGCAGCGGTTACCGACAGGCTTAGTTTGCCTTCTGCATCAGCTTGTCCCTTCAGTTCCATGACAGCTTTGCCGCCTTCTATAGTAACTGCAGCAGTTGCGTTTGCAGCCCCTGCTGCAGCTGGTGAGGCTCCGCTTCCACCGGAAGAACCCGCCCCCGGTAAGCTGGCAACCGGACCAGCAGCCGCAACCGTCACCTGAGATTCAGCTACACCGTAGCCGTCCGCACTGTATACCGAGACAACAACCGTTCCCGCGGCATGCGGTGTTACTTTGCCAGTCTGATCGACAGAAGCGACAGCAGCATTGGAAGAGCTCCAGCTGAGCGTGCCCTCCGTGCCTCCGCCGGCCTGGGCCGTCGCCTTGAGCACTGCTGCCGTTCCTCCGGCTGTCAGAGACAGCGAGGACTGGTCCAGTGTAATTTTCGTCACGTTCAGCTGGTAGACGGCAACCGTTCCCCCAACCTCGTTGGCGACCAGCACGAGCGGCAGTCCGGTCGGACTGGCCGTTGCCGGGATGAAATCAATCCCTTCCGGCCCGGTGTCGGTCTCCAGATTATTCTTAGGCGTGAATTCACGGGAATTGATATAATTCACAAACTGCGGCTGCCCGGGATTGGTTACATCGTAGGTCATCAGACCGCCGATACGCTCTAGTCCGGTGAAGGCCAGCGCCCTTTTCCCGACCATGCCTACCTTGACATATTCAGGTTCCGGCCCTTTTTTGGAGCTGCGGCTGTCAAGTGTCGTGTTGCTGTTGCTTGCATTGAAATAGCCGGGCAGACGTTCCGCAGTAATCTGCTCAAAATCGCTGCCGCTGTCATAAACCTGCGTCATGTCCGCCGCATCCCATACTGAGAAAGAACGGCCTCCGTACAGATAGATGTCCTCATTGCCCATATCCGACATCACTTCTACCCCGTCATATTTCGTGGTGCCGTTCAGGAACTTGGCCGCAGCAGAATCCGGATTCAGCAGGCCTTTCACTTTGCTGATCTTGGTTGCATTCTCCTTGCTGTCCCATTCGGTGGCATCCCCTTCGTTGGCTGTGAACAAATAGGTTTTGCCGTCTACTGTGTATTGGCTGATGCCGTCCGGCATGTAGACTCCTTTAAACGGCACATTCTCCAGATGGATCATACTGTCATTTATCAAATCAAGCTTATTCTCCGGCTTGCTTAAATCCTTGAATCCAAGGCCCTTAACCCATAACAGCTTACCGGAGACAACATCAACCGCGGCAATCGCGTTATTCTCCTGAAGCGAGACATACGCTGTTGCCTGATCCCCGGACAGCTCGATGAACTCCGGCTCCAGATCGCGTATGGCATCCGCCTTGCTCCCTTTCCCGGTAATCAGCTTGGTCTTAGGGTCAACAGCACCACGGATATGCACAAGGTCATCAATAGCCGCGGGGTCGTCGAATTTCACAAGGTTCACTGCTTTGGTAGCCGTATTGATGATCGTTACACTGCCTTCGGGATCACCCGCAAGTGTGCGGGGTTCAGCCTCGTCTGCCGTAAGAATATAACGGCCGTCTTCCGTATATTTGAGCATATCCGGCTGTACGCCGGTTTCATATTGTTCCAGCAGCCTGCCGTCATAATCCAGCACAAGCACTTTACCGTTCTTCAGCGCATCTTCTTCCTGTACAGCAACAGCAATCCGCTTGGTGGCCGTGTTGATATCGACACTCGTCAAGTCACCGTAGCTGAAGCCCCCCGTTTCTGACAGCTGCTCCACATTGATGCTGGTTTCCTTCTCCGGATGAATGCCATCCTTCAGATTCACGATGTCCACCGATGCCGGATGGGTTGAGCCGTTGACAAGGTAGAATCTCCCGTTATCGCGGTTGTACTTAATGATCTCGGCTACACCGCCATCCTCACTGGTCGTACCAACCGCATACCCGCCAATTTTGGTGATGCTGATGACATCCTCCGTAGGCGGAGCAGCCTCAGGTTGGACCGTCAGCGGGAGCATCGCTTCAGCCTTGTTGGAAGGAGCTGCACTGTCGTATACAGAGAAACTCACCGTTGCCGTTCCGGATTTCAGCGGAGTACCGCTAACTGCACCGGATACGGAGTCTATGCTCAGCCCGTCAGGCAGGCCCGCTGCCGTGTAGGAATACGGCTGTGTTCCGCCATATACCGAGAGCGATACGGAATAGGGCGCCCCTGCAGTCGCCTGAGGCAAGGAAGCGGTCGCTATGCCCAGGGCAGGAGCCGTTATCCCCCAGGCGCCATCGGCACTGTTATGCGGCTTCAGCTGATTCATCGCTGCCCCATCCAGCTTATCGAATGAAATCTGCGCAAAATCCGCTTTATTGTTGTCCGTGTCCACGTAATCCGTACGTCGCACTGACTTTTGCTTGGAGGTCCCGCCGGTTTTGCCCGTCGGATAATCCGCCTCATAGCCATCGATCGTAGCACCGTTGTCATTTCCTGCTGTGCCGATCATATCTACATAAGCCGGCGACTTGTCCAGGAACGGATTAGCGTTCTCCAGCAGAGCGGAACTGCTAAGAAGGACCACCTTCATGCCTTTATTATTAAAAAGAAGTTTGTCCCAGCTCTGATCCCCCTTGCCGCTGAGGTCACTTTGATAGACGGGATTCAATTTACCGTCCGTAATAAGGTAGGAGGCATGCGCTTTAATGGTACCTGTCAGGGCAAGCTTGCTCCAGGCACCGTTCATGCCGGGATCGGAATACTGCACCGACCAGCCGCTCAGATTCACATCCGAATCTGTAGGATTATATAGCTCAATGAAGCCTTTGGAGAAGTAGCCCTCTGTTGTCCCGGCATCACCGCCGCCGTAAATCTGGTTGACGACAATGTGCGGAACGGCAACATCATAGCTGCCGGAAGCATTATACGGAGTGCCTGGCTGTATCGAAGGGGCGGCGGCTACCGGGCCTGCGCCCCATGCGGATCCGGCCGCAAGCTCTGCGGCGAGGAGAAGAGAAAGGATGGCTTTACTGGATGAATTCAAGTGATTGTCACTCCTGTACTCTATAGTTTATTTTTTAACTACTTTTTTAACTACTATAGGAGACGAGTATTTGCTCACTTGAAGATTTACATAAACTGAATGTAAAGCCGCTGCCGTATACGTGAAATAGCCCCACACAGTGGGGCTGTGGGGCTATAGCTTTGAAATTTTTTTAAAATCCTGCACGTAATACAACATTCTCCTCACTATACCAGTCCAAAAACCAATATTGTTGTAGAAAATGCAACATTTCTCCCCCACTTGGCGGTTTAGCGGAACTATTGTTGTATTTCCTACAACAATCCTTCCGAACACCCAGATATTCAGGAATCAAAGCTGCACAATGTACAACATTTATGCCCTTAGTGCTAACTTAAGAGTCTCTATCCTGCCTTAAACGAATCTAGTATGAGGAACGGACTTACTCCGCCAGCCTCACAGCGATCAGCTGCTAACATCTTCTCTTTGGTTCATACTCATCCACTCACTCCCAAGCAAACCATAGGCATAGGTATCATGCCATCCCGGGTTTCCCTGTTCATCAGGCTTGAAATAACCTGTCTGCAGAAAATGCCCCTCCCGGCGCAGCTTCAGCCGCTCGAGCAGCCGCCATGACGGATGATTGTCCGGATCACAATGCGCGGTTACACGTCTGATTCCAATTGTGCCGAAGCCGTATGCCAGCAGCTCACGGCAAGCCTCTGCCGCATAGCCTTTTCCTTGATAGTTACTGTTGAACACATAGCCCAGCTCCCAGGTCTGAAACTGCGGCGGGTTCTGCTGTTGGAAATACAAGTTCCCTATCAGTCTGCCGCTGTCCTTCAGACATACGGCCCAGAAGGCGTGATCGGTTGCCCGCCGCTCTGCCTCGGCCTTACTTGCAGCCTGGTCATATACGCCGTAAGGCTCGAATCTCACAACCTCTTCCTGCGAGAGATAGGCATGCAGATCGTCCCCGTCTTCTGCTCTGAAGCTCCGTAAGATTAACCGCTGCGTTTCTAATACATCCATCTTTGTTTCCCCCTGCATGCAGTGTATACTTTCCCTAATTTCAACTTTCGGGTATCTGATCCATATCCATATAGAGCACATTCCAGCGGTGTCCGTCGGGATCAGCGAAGCCTGCGCCGTACATCCAGCCTCCGCCCGCCGCCTTCGGCCTGCCAAAAACATGTCCGCCCGCCTCCTCCGCCTTACGGACAAGTTCGTCTACTTCCTCCCGGCTGGCAGCATCGATTGAGAAGAGAACTTCTGTCCCTTGAGAGGTGTCAGCAATCTCCTGCCCGGTGTATCTGCGGAACGTTGCTTCCGGAACCAGCATTACCAGTACTTTCTGATCCCCGATGACTAGTCCCGCCATCTCATCACTGCCTTCATGCCGCGGATGAAACGCAAATCCCAGCTTGCCGAAGAATTCCCGCGAACGGTTAAGATCCTTTACAGGGAGATTAAGCCAAAGCTCTTTGGTCATATGATTCGCTCCTTTTCGGATGAAAGCGCTATTCTGCCACTCTAAACAACATAGTAGCATATCCACAGGAGACTAGGCATACTCAATATCACTTCGTCCATATTTTTACAAACACCCGAAACCTTCCATGGTTATATTCGTCTATATATTCGTCTATATGGAACAGAAGATTAATGCCAGAGCCATGGCAACCACGCTTTCATAGAAAGGATGGGAACGATGAAGATTACCCGGCAAATATTACTCCTCCCCGCACTTGCGCTTGCAATGGCAACGGGCACACCGGCAGTCCCGGCTTCCGCCAAGTCTGTGTCTGAGGTAAAGATCTACTTTACCTATAGCAGTGAGAGCGGTATATCGGGGAGTTCAGCGGGGAACGCACAGATCAAGAATGGAATCTCCTACATGCCTGCCAATCTGGTGAAAGCTACCGGAATTGAGATCCTATGGAACAATGCGGCTAAAACTGCGGCATTCAGCGGCTGGAATAAAAGCTTCAGTGTGCAGCTGGGCAGCTCCACCGGTGTGCTCGACGGGCAGAAGGTTCCGCTAGGCGGCACTCCGTATATGTCAAAACAAGAGCTGTATGTACCTGTTAAATTTATTGCAGCGGCACTTGAAGGGGGACCTGTCCGGTGGGACTCTGCAAAGAAGACTCTGCTGATCAATCATCTGCATATGTACCGCAGCTATTCGGAAACCTTCGAGGGCGGAGTGTATTCCCTATCCCTTGACAGCGGTGAGTTGTACCTCACCACCAAGCAGAACACGAAGCACAAGCTTGCTACGCTGGGCAGAGGTCTGGATGTTATTGACTTCACCTTCGAGCATACACCTGCAGGCCTGACTTTGCTGCGTGTAAGCAATGTTTACGGCGAACCGCATCTGCATGCCGGGTACTACACCTATCTTTTGAAAAATGGCAGTGTCATTCGTCAAGGGCATATAGATACCTACACCTCCTTCGGCACAGCCGCCGAATGGTCTGAGGGGAAGCTGGTATTGAATGACGGGCAGACTTTGCGGCTGATTGAGGATGGAACGGGAGCGGTCAGTGAAACAATTGATTTACCGCACCTGATGGGCGCAACCGTCACGAAAGATGTCTACTATAATGTCGAAGCTGTCTTCAAGGATGTCCTGCTGGTCCGCCCTCTGGATACAGCCCTCCTGACACTCGTCAATCGTACTACCGGCGAGCAAACCCTGCTGTACAAAGAGCTGCTTAGTGCTGAAGGGCAGCTTGATGTGGAGCAAATAGATTATATGTTCCCCGGGGACCATATTAAGTTCACCAAGCGTGAGGGCAATGTGTTCACCTTCACTGTTAACTATCTGGACGGCAGCAAAGAAACTGTGCATACCTATACACTGCCTGACAGCGAGAGTGAATAAAACAAATTCAAGACAAGCTAACAAGTGGATAAACGTCAACTAATTCCGGGGAAATCTTCCTAAATGGAGCTGCAGTTGGATAAACAACACTTAATTTAACCCATCTTGCGGGATATCGGAGATATGGGCAGAATTAAGTGACGTTTTTCCAGTTAATGTTACTGTTTGGGTATCGCCAAGATAATTAAGTGACGTTTTTCCATCTAAAAGCTTACTGAAAGGAGTAAACCAGACGAATGAAGAAGTTCATTGTTGCCGCAAGCGTAATTTTCCTCGCTGCCTGCTCATCTGCCGGCCAAGAAGTACAAACCCCGCAGCCGGGTCCCTCTAGTCAACACGTAGAGGTCCGCACTGCGGGGTCCATTGCCTTTCCATGTGTCAAATGGAATGACCGGATTTATCAAATTACGAAAACGCAGGTTACTGATGTAGGGGAACAAATCGGCGAAATCACATTACAATCCCTGGAGCCTATCGCAGATACTCCCAACAACTTCTCCACTACTTTCTCTGAAGGCAGCAAGTTATACACCATTAATGATATCCCTACAGCAGAAGCAATCGCCGTCTTAAACAGTGAAGGTGAATACATTAAAGTCGAGGTGCCCGTCAGGGAGTAAGCCCCATTCTATCCCCGCATACCGCCCAGGCTGGCTCCGGGAGCAAATACCCGCTGTATATTCTTCTGCACCTCAGGGTCGGGGATTAACGGCGGCGCCTGATGCGGCTTCACCCGGGCATCGATAATGATATTATCGCAGGCCCAGTGCTTATGCTCTACCCTGCTGTTCACCCCGTGGATATCATGGGAAGGATTGCTCCGCGTAAAGGTCGCCCACAGGAAATTGTTCAGATGCTCCGACATGAACCCGCTGTCGTCGCACAGAATGATCATCGGGCAGGAATCGGGCGGCCCCTGCTCTGCAATGGCGGCACACAGGCCGGCGATTTCCTCTGCGGCTGACTGATAATCCGCGAACGGCTTGCCTTGCAGCGCCACAACACCCGGCATAATCATCACCGCCGGTCCCCAGCTCTGCTGTGCCTGCAGAATCCCAGGCACTTCCGTGCATAGGCTCCGCTTCTGCCCGCCTACCGCAGCGAACACCACCTTACTGCCGCTGTTGATTCCCGTGCCGGAGTAATCCAGTGTATCTATGGTGGTATTCGTCTGGAAATGAATATCGCGGTGCAGATTAATCCGCTCCAGGATATACGTCAGGAAACCTTCAATATCATGCGTGCTGACCGGCTGGTCCTCTTCTGCAGTGATGAACAGATATTTCGCCAGACTGAGCTGTCCGGTTCCGAGAATCCGGTTGGCAATGGTCAGCAGCTCCGCCGGCTGCTTAAGCTGCTGATAAGGCGTATAGCGTTCACTGCCGATGGCGAATAGCAGCGGATGCACTCCCGAGGCATCTACGGCATGAACTTCCTTAACGCCGGGAACCTCAGACTGAATTGCCCCGCCCGTCAGCTCATGAATCAATTCTCCAAAGGCGGTGTCTTCCTGCGGCGGACGGCCGACGACCGTGAACGGGAAGATGGCCCCTCGCTTGGCGTAGACCTTATGCACTCTCATCACAGGAAACGGGTGGGTCAGGCTGTAGTAGCCCAGATGATCCCCGAACGGACCTTCCGGCTTCGTCTCACCGGGATGAATCTCTCCGGTAATTACGAAATCGGCATCACTGCTGATGCAGAATCCGTCCACATAGGTGTAGCGGAAATGGCGTCCGGCCAGCAGCCCGGCAAAGGTCATCTCGCTGAGGCCCTCCGGCAGCGGCATCACCGCCGACAGCGTATGCGCCGGAGGCCCGCCGATGAAGCAGCTCACCTTGAGCGGCTCGCCGCGTTTATTGGCCTGGGACTGATGTATGCCGATGCCGCGGTGAATCTGGTAATGCACACCGACCTCCTTGTTCATCTCGTACTCATTGCCGCTAAGCTGAATCCGGTACATCCCGAGATTGGAGTTCATGATCCCCGGCTTGTCCGGATCTTCCGAATACACCTGCGGAAGCGTGACAAATGCCCCTCCGTCTCCCTGCCAGTGCTTGATCTGGGGAAGATCAGAGATTTGAATTTCCTCGAAACCGGCAGGAGCACTGCCCTGTTTCTTCAGCGGAAGTGCTTTTCTGGCTGCAAGGGCGGTTCCAAAGTATTTAAAAGGCTGCTTTAGCGCCTTCATGGGATTGCTGCGCAAAGCGATAACATCCTGGGAGGATTGCCAGGTATCCCGGAAGATGAATTTGCTGCGCTCGATCGTTCCGAACAGATTCGATACCGCGCGGTACTTCGAGCCCCGGACATTCTCGAACAGCAGCGCGGGACCGCCCGCTTCATAGACCTTCATATGGATCGCAGCCATCTCCAGATGCGGGTCAACTTCCTCATGTATGCGAATTAAATGTCCGTGCTTCTCCAAGTCAATAATGCATTCTTCCATATTACGATATGACATGCTTCTACCCCGATCCTGTAAAGAATATGAACCTCTATATTATCCGTGAGAGCGCAGCCCAGGTCAATTGCTGCCGGAATGAACCATGGTTAATCCACCTGCTGTCTTGCCTTCTTCTATCCAGAGCCTTTATTATACTTGTTAACCGGACTGCTCCGGTAAACATACGGCAAAGGAGACTTGCAGAATGATTATCAAAAAAGTAACCTGGCTGGAGCTCTTCTATGATTTGCTGTTTGTCGCTGCGGTCTCCAAGGCCAGCCATGTGCTTCTGCATGTAGAAGACGAGGTTCTCTCTCTGGAGACACTGGGCAAATTCGTACTGATCTTCATTCCGATTTGGTGGGCCTGGGTAGGCCAGACGCTTTTCGTCAACCGTTATGGACAGGATACGGTGGCGCACCGGATTTTTCTGATCATCCAATTATTCTTCGTGCTGATCATGACAGCCAGCCTGTCTGTGGATTTCGATGCCAACTATCTGCCGTTTCTGATTGGCTATCTCGGACTCCGGATCATGACCGCCGTCCAGTATCACTACGCACATTCCAAAGAAAGCGGCCATCTGCGGAATACGGCCCGTTATTTAGGAACACGCTTTTGGATCGGACTGGTGATTTCGGCGTGTTCGCTGTTCTTCGATTCCTGGCTCCGGTATGCCGTGCTGTACGCCGGGATTGCGCTGGACATTATTCTCCCGCTGACCGGGCGGCGGATTCTTGTGAAGACTCCTGCCAATACGCATCATCTGCTGGAGCGGTTCTCACTGTTCGCTTTAATTCTCCTGGGTGAATCTGTCGTCAGCATTCTTGCCGTACTGCAGTCCAGTACCTGGACCGGACAATCTGTCGGCTTCGCCGCCCTCACCTTCGTGCTGATTATCGCGATGTGGTGGCAGTATTATGACAACCTGGAAAAGAAGGTCGATATGCATATTCAAACGGCCGGACAGACCATTATCTACGGACATCTGTTTATCTATCTGTCGTTATGTATGCTTGCCGCATCGATCCAGCTGCTCTTCCTGAATAAGCTTCATTATGACCTGATGCTGAATCTGCTCTTCGGCTCAGTCCTGCTCTACTTCGCTTCGACCACACTGGTCTTCCATGTCTACAGACATAAGCAGCACCGGCTGGGGGTTAAGCATCTGGCGCTGCTCACCGCTATCCTGATCTGCTTCTACGTGCTGGATCTCGTAATCCATGTTCCGAATGTGCTGATCATGGGCGAGCTGGCGCTGTTCTTCGCGGTGTATGCCAGGATCACAACCTAGACCCGGCTGCCAGGCAGCAGCATGTAAGCACCAGGCCACTTCTCTGGACACGCTCCACAGCACAAAGGCTGTACCAAAGGTCTTCCTGACCCCCGGTACAGCCTCTTCTTGTATTATTTGCCGGTAAACTCAATCTCGTCGTAATCATAATACGCCTGCAGGGTCTGCTGGCGGTCATCCATGAACAACTGGTCGGCTACACCACAGACAAGCTTCGGTATCGCATTCTTCAGGCCGGAGATCGCCGATGCCGATAAGCCGCAGCTGGCCAGGGCCGAATAATTGAAGATGAATATTCCATGCAGCAGCTTGCGGTCTGCCTCATCCCGGCTCTGCAGCGCAAACCCCGGGCTGAGGTACGGATGCGCATCCAGCAGCGCATTCGACGCTCCGGCCGGCGCCTCATAGCGGTCGCGCCAGCGGGCAATATGAGCTTGGACCTGCTGCAGCTCCGGCCGCAGGGCGGGATCACTGAGCAGCCCGGTGCTGACAATCAGGAAGTCGTAGCTGAATTCACCCTTAGGCGTAGTCACTACCGCTTCTTCTCCGGAAGCCGCCACACTAAGCCAGGGAGAACCGAGATGCAGCCGGAAGCCGGGCCAGGCCGCCGCCCGTGCAAAGGTGTCGTTCGTTGGCGGCTGATTATAATTGAAGAAATGCGAGATCACCGCATATTTATCTGCATCCGCTAAGGCATGGAACCGTTCAATCATGCCCGAAACCTCCATCTGGCGGATCGGATTGACATTCGGCAGCTGTTCGCGGCGGACGAACACATGCGCTTCCGCCGCTCCTTCAGTAAGGACGAAGTTAGCATTGTCGAAGGCCGAGGCCCCGCCGCCGAGAATCGCTACCCGCTTGCCGCGGAGAGCGGCGAAATCAATCTTCTGCGAGGTATGTGCATACAGATGCTCCGGCAGATGCTCCGCAATCATCGGCGGGACATGCCACTCGCCTCCGCCCTGGATACCTGTGGCCAGTACGATCTTACGCGCCAGCAGCAGACCGGACGGGGCACCCGCTCCGGCAATCCGCAGCCGGTAGATCCCGTCCTCACCAGGCTCGATCAGCTTAAGCTGCACCTCATTGATCACCGGCAGCTGCAGAATCTGCCGGTACCAGCGCAGATAATTCATCCAGTCGCCGCGGGGGATTTTGCCTAATTCATCCCAGGCTGCTGTTCCCTTCTGCGCTTCCCACCAGGAGCGGAAGGTGAGCGATGGAATGCCCAGATCAATGGAGGTCAAATGCTTGGGCGTGCGCAGAGTCACCATCCGCGCGTATGTTTCCCAAGGACCTTCCCGCCCGTCACTGTTCTCATCAATAATCAGAATGTTGGATATCCGTTCACGCAGCAGGCCGAAGGCTGCGCCTAATCCGCTCTGCCCCCCGCCCACAATCACAACATCATAGACATGGCCTTCGGGATGCTCCAGAGGGCGTACCCAGTCCGTGCCGCCATAGGCAAGGTAGGAAAGATCGGTCTTCACACGTTCATTCAAGGCTTCCAGGCTCATCATCCTCAGACCTTTCGCTGGCATCTTTAGGCTGCGTAATTACGGGCATTTCCGCACTGTATCATACCTATACCTATGGCCACATTATATCTTTAATGCTCCGGCTTTGAAATGTTCGTGGCAGGTTTATTTTCATTATAGCTAAAATTCGCGGATTGGTTTGTATAATCGAACAATATTTTATAAATATTACGCATTAATTCTTGACAAAAGATACAACAGCCCGTGCAATCCGCTTATTCGCGGCATGAAATCTGTCATACAAAAAGAAGCTGTAACCTCAGCCCTTATGGCCGTGATAACAGCTTCTATAATTATCATATTGCTATTCCGCATCCCTAAGCGTTGTCGTGCCGTTAATATCTACCGTAACCTTAAGGTCGAGCTCTGTACTCCCGATGATATTCCGGCCGGCGAGCTTAGGATATTTCCGGTCAAACTTCTCCTGGATATCAAAAATATCGGTCCCTTTATCCTTCCATCTCTGAAACAGCGCCAGACAATCGGCTCTGATCTTCGCTGCCATGGACGCCTCCAGCTTCGCAATATTCTCCTCGTTCAGCTTCAGCTTCCCCTGGATTAAGGATACATCGGTGTTCAGCTTAAGGATGATCTCCATCTTTAGCATGCCGTCTTTATAATCGAGCCTGGACTTGTAGCGGTTATTCTGCAGCAGCAGGCTCACCGTCTTCGTCCGGTCCTCGGGATTCTGCGTATTGATATTGCCCGATACCTCGTTATCGAGCAGGAAGTTGAAGTAGATGGACTTCTCGCTGCTCAGTCTGCCTACCATTCTATAATCTTTAATCAGCGCCAGGCCGTCCAGGAAATACTGCCCCTTAGTATCCTTATCCTTGGACACATTCATGATCGACATGGAATTTACATGATCACCGATAATCTTCTGATTCATGAACTCCTTGATGTTCAGCTTGACGCCATAGGAGGTTACGGATGCTTTGTTGCCCAGCATATCATAGAGATACAGGCCGGTCATAACCTCTTCCTCGTGGTTGGGCTTGATGAAATCTTCTGTCTCTCCTACATACACGCCCAGAAGTGTACGTGTGCTGGATTCCTGCCACCGGTCAAAAATATCAAATGCCTGGTCCAGCCCGCCCGCCGCAAAGCGTTCCGTGAAGAGGATTACTTTGTTGTGGGCAAGGGTAACCGGGGCACTGGTGTGGGTCTCCAGCCGGTTGATTGCATCACCCGGATTCTGGGTCGCTATTTTATATACAATCCGCTCCTCCTGGTTCGCCTCTTTGGAGGAGTTGCGGATGGAGTTCAGCGTCTCAAAATAAAAAACGAGATTCTCCTCCTCATCCTGATCAATCAGAATGGAGGTCACGAATGCGATGTGGTCAAGATCCCTGTAGCCCAAGCAGGAAGCCAGCAGGAGGGGCAGCACCGCCAGCATCAGTGTGACGAGTACTTTTCTGCGGAGCGCCTTGATCATTTTCTGCCCCGGTACAGGAAGGGTTTCGATACTTTGCTCAGCGGTCCCCGGACCAGCACATCCAGATTGGCGGCGCGGAACGATTTCTCGGTGCCCAGCGGGAACAGATACGGATAATCACAGGATCTCAGCGATCCCAAATGGGCCACCAGCAGGATGAATCCCAGATAGAAGCCGTGCAGCCCGAAACAGGCAGACATGATGATAGAGAACACTGCCCATACAGAAATGGCCGAGGTCAGACGCGGATTAATGAACGAGGTAATGGCATAAATCCCTGTCACGACCACTGTAGCCTGGGAAGCCAGTCCGGCGCCGACAGCGGCATCGCCCAGAATCAGGGCACCTACAATGCTGAGCGCTTGTCCGATCTGATGCGGCAGCCGCCGTCCCGCTTCCCGGGAGAGCTCGAAGAACAGGAACATCAGGACCGCTTCCACCACTGTCGGAAAAGGCACCCCCGAACGGGACACGGCAAGCTTGAACACAAACGCAGAAGGAATCAGCGAGAAGTGATGCGTTGTCAGCGCCACATAGAATCCCGGCAGAAGCAGCGATACCAGCACCGAGCCGAATCTCACACAGCGCAGCAGCGTAACAAACAGCCTGTTGGTGGCATAATCATCCGGGGACTGCAGGTTCTCAAAAAAGAAACAGGGCGCGGTCAGTGCAAACGGCGTACCATTCACAATTACGGAGATTCTGCCCTCAAACAGCTTGGCGACTATCGCATCGGGCTTCTCGGTGTATCCTATGGTATCGAACAGCGTCTTGCCCGGACTTAAGGCTTCCGCAACATACTGTGCTCCCAGCACGAATTCATTGTCCATAGCCTCCAGCTTCTGGCGGACAGTCGCGACAAGATCCTCCGGAGCCGTCCCCTCCACATAGAGCAGAACCGCCTGCGTCTTCGACTGCTTGCCCAGAATATGGCTTTCGATCTTCAGCGTCTGCGTAGCCATCCGTTTGCGGATCAGGCTGACATTGTTAACCAGCAGCTCATTGAAGCTCTCGTTCGAGCCGACGAGCGACGCTTCGAACTGCGATTTCTCGACCGGACGGGATTCCAGCTTGCGGGCGTCACAATAAACAGCATACTGGAGCTGTTCAAAAATCAGCACCGGATCACCTGCCAGCAGATGCTCAAGCGCCTCGTCCGCATCCCGGACCTCCCCGAATTTAGCGGCATAGATGGCCTTACCCACCTCTTCCCTGCTGGTAATCCCCCCTGCCGCCTGCGACAGCGGCTCGATAATATATTGGCTGATATAGGTAGAATCACAAATGGTCTCTATATAAAAGAGAGTAATGACAGCATCGTTCATCACGATATCCCGCTTAATGAAATCAAAGCAGCCGCTTAGTATAGAGGAAAGCTCACTCGCCTGTACGGTCATCCGGTTTCCCGCCCTTCTTAAGTGGTAGGGATAGTATGCCGGATTCCCGGAATAATATTCCTTACAGCGGACCATACTAGAGGTTAAGTCTAGATTTTTCTGAGAGAAGGCGTACTAGTGGGAAGTATGAACTCCAAACATCTGTTTTTCATCATCTGCAGTCTGGCGATTGTCACTCTTAAGACCTTCCCCTCGTCATTCATCCGGCTAGGCGGAAGAGATACCTGGATTGCCATGATTGCCGCTTCAGCCTGTATTCTTGTTTACATGTGGGTTATTCTGACGATTAAGAAGAGGACTAAAAATTATAACCTGCTCGACATCTATGCGAAATCGCTCGGCAAATGGGGCGGCGGCTTTTTTTCCGTGCTGTTTTTGCTGACCCTTCTATTAACTATATTTGAGAGTGCGGGCGCCGAGGCCAGTGTCATTCACACCGGTTTCCAGCTGTTCACGCCTGTATGGGTCTTTATACTGGTGACTGCGGTAGCGACGGTCTATGTGGTCAAAAAAGGGATTGCTTCCGTAACGATTACGACAATTGTGGTGATCTTCTTCATCAGCCTGTCCGGTATGCTGCTCGCCTTCCTGACTCATAAATACAAAGACATGAAGTATATCTATCCGATCCTGGAGCATGGAGTAACCCCTGCACTGCTGCTGAGCACCCTGAAGATTCTCGGCGCACTTAGCTGTGTCACCATTATGATCCCTTACCTGGACAGTGTGCGGGACAAATCCAAGCTGCTCCTGCATACGTCGATTGCCCTGCTGTTCATTATCCAGATGCAGATCTTCTCGATGCTTGGCGTCATTACTACCTTCGGGCCGGACCGTGCGGTCAACCTGTTGTTCCCCAAGCTGACACAGACCCAGATTATCAGCGCCTTCGGCTTCCTGGAGGCCGGTGAGCTATTCGTCATGCTGCAGGTGGTCGCCGGCTGGTTCATCCGTTATATCGTCTGCTTCTTTGCACTGATGGAGCTGATCCGGCTGTCGGGCCTGAAGATCCGGTTCAAGGAGCATTATGTCTGCGCGCTGACGATACTTTTCTCGTACCTGTTCTCGCGGGATTTGTTCGATATGTTCAAGCTGCTCGACTATCTGCTATATATTCAGCTGGCCAATTTCCTGGTCATTCCGCTGATCCTCTATAGTATTTATTATTTCAAAAAGACTCCAGCTCAAGGTTGATTGTCTCCAGCATTCTGCCAATCGTATTTGTATCAAAGAATAAGCCCACACCAGCCGGTTTCGGCTCAGCGGTAAGGTGATTGAAGCGGGCAAAATCCCCGTCCGGCAGGATATGGTACACCCGGGCCTCTTCATGCAGATCAGCCCAGTTCTCAAGCTTGGCCTGCTTGCTTAGATCGACTACATATACGAGCTTCCTGCCGAGATCCAGATACAGATAATCCCCATTCCTGCGCGGCGGCTTAGGCCATCCCGAGCGCAGCAGAACCGGACGGCTGAATTCCTCCTGGGACAGATGAATGCTAATGACTTCCATGGTGCCGGAATCCACAGCAAGCGTCAGATGCGGTGTGAATCCTGCCAGGAAGCGCAGCATCAGGGAATCCTTAAGGGAATCCTCAAACTTCCAGCCCAGCGGGGCCAGCCCAAAGTCCTCCCCTGGCGGATCAAGATACAGCTTATGCAGCAGGGCTTGCAGCTTCTCTATTTCCGGACCTTCACAGGGTTCAAGCTCCGCACGGTTAACGGTATAATTCACAATACTCCGCTTGCCGGCATCCCATACACTGATATCATGATGCCGGTACAGATCTTCCATTAACGGCAGCGCTGCGGTGCGTGCAGCCCCGAAGAGTGCTTTGGACGCCGGCTTCAGCTTCTGCAGAACCATCCCACTTCCTCTGTCCGCAGCAGTGTACTGCAGAACCTTGTTGAAATGCGGGCTAACCTCTTCCAGCACCCGCTTCGCGGCTTCTTCATTGCGCATAGGGATCGTAATAGACATATTCTCCGTTAGCCAGGCACTGGCAGCTATGAAATATTGCGCGAGTGCAGTCATTTCAGCAGGCTGCTCCTGCGGCTCCATTCTGCGGATACGCTCCTGCTCCGTCACGCTGCTGAAATCGAAAGGCTCCAGCTCCGTGATATACTCAAGTCTCGTATAATTCTGAATCCAGTTAAACACAGACTTACCTCCTCTTAGCGAAAAGTCTCAGACATACATCTCTCAACCTCAGCTATATACTTCGCCTGCTCTTCATCCGGAATCATATGCCCGGACTGTGTAAATTCGACTACAGTGCAGCAGGGCACCAATGTGCGGTACTTCTCCATTACTTCATCTGATATATCCGATGGGATCATAGATTCCGGATTCCTGCCGGCAAACAGCGTGACGGGAATTGCAAGCTGCGGCAGTTGTGCCGAGAAGTCCACTTCACGGGCTTCCCGCCCCATTCCCTGCAAAGCCTCCCGGCGGATATAGTTCAGAAGAGGCACCTGCTGATAGACAAGGCTGCTCCAGAACTCCAACGTTTCAAGGGACATGGCCCTGTGAACCGGCGGTTGATCAACCAGGATAAGGCCCCTCATCTGATCCTGATGCCTTAGGCTCCAGCCAAGAGCATAGGCAGCGCCCCGGGAGAAGCCGAGTACAATATAGTTTGTAAGAAGGCTATGGTTAACTACAGCCTCAATATCGGATAAATGATCTTCCAGATCATAACCTGAATCCGGTGTAGAGCTTAAGCCGCGGCCGCGGAAGCTGAAAGCCACTACATGACCCGGTAAATGGCTGAGCAGCGGAATCGCCCGCTCCGCCGGCTCCCACAATCCGCTGACCACGAGCAGTGACGGTGTTTCAGCACCCGGCATCCCGCTCTCCATCACATGCAATAAAGCAGTTCCATTATGAACAAAATAGCTTTTCATCGTTGTTCCCCCTGCTATGTATGATAAAACTCTTTTTTCTATAATTTCACATTTCGCTTAAACGTACAAGGAATCATCTCTATTATTCTGTATAGTAAAAGGCACGCCCCGTATAGAACAGGACGCGCCGGCCTTTTAGAAACGGGCTACAAAGAACTCACGGTTGGCAGGGACGAATTTCTGAGTACGCTGAACATTATCCGCATCAATAATTCTAAGGGTGTAGCTGATAGTTGTCAGAGTGCTGATTGTGTTAAATTGGGCTACACCGAATTCATCGAACTGTGCGGTGGTAACCGTGCCTGAGCTTCTGGTCAACGTAGCCGTCCAGCCTTGCGTTTCATAAGGAACATTGTTGTTATTTACTGCGAGCACGATGAAATTGGTGAGAACCTGTTTGATCCGCCGTCTCTTGGGTCTTACTACCGCCGATGCTTTTGCTTTTTTGGCCATAAGGAGACGTTTTGCCATTAGTGCTTTCTTCTCTGATTCTTTCAATTGCTTCACCACTTTCTGCTGGGATACAGTAGTAAATGCAACTGAAGAACCGGCCGACACGCGTTATTGCCTGGTATTCATAGAAATGTAGCACTGTCCTATATTAATAGATTCGTACCCACTGATCACCCGGCCGCATACTATGCTTCCATAGAGGTGATCACATTAATGACTGATAAGTTATGGGTTCAGCATCATGCCGCCAAGCTTAACCGTCCGCTGAAGCAAAAGATCCGCAAATCCTATACATCTACCGTGAAACCGGCTGCCATTCCGGTCATTATACAGTTCAAGCATCCGCTGACTCCAGCCAGAATGAAGGCTCTGCAGAAGCATCTGGGGACACACGCTTTTCCGGTTAAACATCTGTTGCCCCTGCACCGTGCAGTTGCCTCACATATTACGCTGAAATGTCTGGAGCAGGTATGCTGCTGGAACGGGGTCCATAAGGTCTATCTCGATGGCATCAAAAAAACCACCTTAAATATCGCTACCCCGTCCATTGGTGCCACTGCCGTGCAGCGTTCAAGAGGGCTTACCGGCAAAGGCATCAATATCGCCGTGCTCGATACCGGTGTGTATCCGCATCCCGATCTGACCCGGCCTGTGAACCGGATTATTGCCTTCAAGGATTATATCAATCACCGGAAGTGTCCGTATGACGATAACGGGCATGGCACACATATTACCGGCGATGCCGCAGGGAACGGCTGGTCCAGCAAAGGTAAATACAGAGGGCCGGCACCTGAAGCAGGGATCGTCGGAATTAAGGTGCTGGACAAAAACGGAGACGGTTATGACTCCACCATCATTAAAGCCATTGAATGGTGCATTGCCCGGCGCAAAAAGCTGAAGCTGCGCATCCTGTCCATGTCCTTTGGCGGACCGGTAAATCCGTCAGCTAAAGACGATATTCTCGTCCAGGCCGTCGAAAAAGCCGTCAAAGCCGGACTCACAGTAGTCATCGCAGCCGGCAACAGCGGACCCGGGCGCAGAACGGTTGAGTCGCCCGGAATCAGTCCCTCCGCCATCACCGTCGGAGCCGTGAATGACCGCCGGACGGTGACGCAAAAGGACGACCGTATCGCCGTCTACTCCAGCCGAGGACCGGCTCCCGGCGGTAAGGTGAAGCCTGATCTTGTTGCCCCCGGCGATTCGGTGATCTCCCTGCGTGCACCCGGCTCCCAGCTGGTCCGCGAGCTGCCGGGAAACAAGGTTGGCAGGAAGTATTTCAAGCTATCCGGCACCAGCATCTCCACGCCGATCGTGTCCGGTGCAGCGGCGCAGCTGCTGCAGCTCCGCCCTTGCCTGACGCCCGGCCAGGTGAAGTCCTTGCTGAAGCGGAACGCCTTCTCCCTTGGCCTAAAGCCCAATACTGCTGGCAGCGGCGAGATCGATGTTCGCTTCCTGAAGCGCTGCGCCTCTAAGCCTGGCGGCAAGTATAACGGGAGCAGCCCTTTAGCGTAACGGGAGCAGCCCTTTAGCATAACGGAAGCAGCCCTTTAGCATAACGGAAGCAGCCTTTTAGCGTAACGGAAGCAGTCCTTAAGCTTACGGAAGCAGCCCTTTAGCTTACGGAAGCAGCCCTTTAGCGTAACGGGAGCAGCCCGCTTCCTTTTTGCTTAAGGGCATTTTTTATCTCAAATCAACAATGAATGGCCCGCGGTCAAACGGGTGTTTGCTAAATGTTGTACGGATTACAACTCGAATGCAGAGTTACCTGAGAGTTTATAAGAATTGTTGTACGAAATACAAGAATCTCCCCGTTAATCAGCTTGGCGGAAAGAAAATACTGTATTTTATACAACAATTTGGGATTTGGGTCGATATTCTAGCGGAAATGTTGTATTTCGTGCAGGATTTTAACTTATACAACAACACCCACAGGTCATCTCTGGTCCAAGCCTCCAGACGGTTCAATCCTTTCACTCAATTATTTCATCCGTTAACGTATTTTCAGAACCATTTCTTTCTCCAAATGCTTAAACCCTAATTTCTCGTACAGCATTCTCCCGTCTGCGGTGTAATCGAGGAATATTTCAGCTATACCGAGGCGTTCAGCCTCTTCAATTAGTGTATGGAGCACACGGGTAAACAAGCCTTGTCTCCTGAACGCTGCAGCAGTATGCACATTATAGAGATATCCTTTTTTACCGGAGGGGTTGCTGACTGTGGGCAGAACTTCATAGGTGCTCATGACTGCAATGGAGATGATTCTGTCCTGCTCAGTAGCGATATAACAAACCAGCCTCCCATTGGCGAGATTCTCCTGAATATAAGCATAAGTCTCTTCCTTGAAATTTGCCGGCAATACGGCATGCGTAACCTCCTCAATAAAAACAAGCCTATTCTCCAAAATGACCGCCGCATCAGCTACAACAGCTTTTCTTATTTCCATAGGTCCCTCCTGAGTATGTATTTAACATCCGCAATTTCTGTCCGGCATTCCGCTGCAGGCTTCGTTATAATTGTAGATAATTCTATTAGCCAACTGGAGTGAGGGTCTATGATTAATATTCGCAAAGCTATGGCCGAAGATGCCGAACAACTGGCTGCGGTTATGAAAAGAACATTTGACCGGGAAATGCAGCGCTGGCTGCCGGGGGAAGCGCTGCAGGACAACAATCTCCGCCCGCCGGGTTATGATTCAATTGAGCAACACAGGTATGCCATAAGAGAAACTGATTATTATGTAATTGAAGACGGCTCGCAGATCATTGGTGGTGCAAACGTACATATAGTAGGCAGACATGCCCGGGTTGACAAAATATACATCGATCATTCCTATCAAGGCCGGGGTTATGGTTCGAAGATTCTCTCCTTCCTTGAAGAGCAGTATCCTGCAATGCGTACATGGAAGCTGGAAACCTCAAGCAAACAGCTAAGCAACCACTATTTCTATGAAAAATCCGGGTATATGCGAATCTACGAATCCCCGGATGAATACGGCTATATGAAAATAACCGGATCCCTGCCAGCTCCAGAGGAGCAGGGAATCCGGTTTGAAGATCAGCGGCTCTCCGGAGCGGAGTTTGAGAACTGTGCAATGGATAAGGCTGATTTCTACAACATGAATCTTGCGACGGCCAGCTTCAATAACAGCAATCTATACGGTAGCCTGTTTACGGACTGCAACCTGAGCGGTGCGAAATTCACGAATCTTAATCTGACCGGCATACTGATTGCCGACTCCAGATTAAGCGGCAGCGAAATTGCGCTGGCTGCATTGGATGGTGTGCATTTTCATGATACGAGTCTGGGAGCCTCTGGTAAGCCCGCTCTGTTCGAGCGCTGCGATCTGTCAGGAAGCCAGTTCACCGGCTGTGATCTGTCCGGAGTAAATATCTCGCAATGTGAAATATCCAGCCTGCGGATTAATGATATCCCTGTGGAGAAATTGCTGGAGGCTTATGCGCTTGTGCATAAGTGAGGCCAGAGCTCCCGCGCCCAAGCTAACAGTGTCTCGTCCTCTCCATGGGTGCCGATGCACTGGAAGCCGAGCGGCATACTCCCGATCATTGCAGCCGGCAGACTGATTGACGGCGATCCGGCGAATCCCCAGATGGCAGGCATTCCTGCCCAGCCTGTATTATTCTCCTCTACCTTGGGTGCCGTGCCTCCTTGGGCTGGCGACACCCACAGGTCGATGCCCTCCTGAACCATAAGTTCCTTCAGATCACGCCGCAGAATCATCTGCTGTCCCCGGTACTGCTCCAGCTCCTCATCTGGAATCTGCCTGCCTCTAACGATAGCTTCCTGAACTGGAAGTCCGTATTCCTCCCTATGCTCCGCGAACCAATGCTCATGCTCCCGCGCCAGTTCTCCCTCGATAAACCGAATCATGGCATCTCCATAGATGAATTCATCCTTCCAGGGCATATCCACGTGGCAGACTTGGTAGCCCAGCTGTTCGAGTATCCCTATCTGAGCGATGAAGACAGCTTTTACTTCCGGACTCATTAACTCCATGTACACCCCGGCAGGAACGCCGAGGACCGGCTTGCGGTCAGATATAGCGGGAATGGCTTCCCAATCCGGTACAAGCAGAGCTGCGGCGACCTCCATACCAGGCAAATCTTGAGTGAAGAAGCCGATGGTGTCAAAAGAAGGCGAGAGCAGCAGCACCCCGTCCAGCGGAACCCGGCCATAGCTCGGCTTGAATCCGACCACGCCGCAGAAGGATGCAGGAGCGATGACTGAGCGCAGTGTCTGGGTACCGACCGCCAGCGGGCAGATTCCCGCAGCAACCGCAGCGGCTGAGCCTGCACTTGACCCGCCGGGAGTATGCGCGGTGTTATGCGGATTACGCGTTGCAATAGGCCCGTTATAGGCAAATTCCTCGGTAACTGTCTTCCCGGCAATCAACGCGCCGAGTAAGCGGAGTCTTAGGACCAAAGAGCCCTCTGGTCCGGTCAGCAGATCCGCGGGTAGCTGCGAACCGGCCCGGGTAGGCAGTCCCTCCACATGCAGCAAGTCCTTAACCGCCACAGGAATGCCGAATAAAGGCAGTTTGCTGTCAGCTTCGCTGTAAGTATGCAGCAGCAGCGCTTTTTCCCGGTTAAGCCGTTGTTCAGCGTCCGCTTCAGGAACAAAAGCGCGGATCTGCGGCTCAAGCTGACCGAACCGCTCCAGGTACAAATTAAGTGATTTCTCAAGCCGGACTTCTGGCTCACCCGTACCATTCATCATCTCTATCAGTGATGATCTGTTAAGCAGCATGATATCAGCTCCATGGAAGATTATGTATAACACCGTCTTAGTTACGCTTAATTTGCAGAATGGTAACAGGATTTTTGTGTTCTCTAAATACAATAAACCAAATAAAAAGCCTCCCTGGCAGATCCGGCACCAAGGCGGCTTTCGAATATTCGTTTATAAGGCTGCACGTGTGGAGGCTATCTGCTAACTTCTTACTGCTTATTTATCCCCGTCCTTCTTATACTCCTCCAGCTTCTGGTTCAGCTGCTTGGCTTCCCTTTTACCGTCAATGTGCATCATTGTGTAAACCATGGTTTTGACTACGAGAATTACGATGACGAACGGCACCAGTACTCCGTTATCGAGCAGCCGGGGACCTGTAGCGAACAGCCACAGCCATAGAATCACAAAAACATCGGCGAGGATAAAACAAATGTAGAAGCTGATTGTCTGTACTTTTTTATCAACCTCATAGGTATTCACCAGTGCATAGCGGAAGCAGGTAAATGCCAAGGCCCCCAGGAACAGCTGCATAAACAGCGAGCCGTTGATCGTCTCCGTAGAACTCAGAGCCAGCACAACCGCCGCAAGTACCGTCAAAAATCCGCAGGCCGTTAACAGATCTTTCACGAAAAAAGATATATATTTACCGGTTGTAATCATGATATTCCCTCCCGAATATTAAGCAGCTCATTTCTTCCAGCACGAATCATCCGCTACAACCCTAATTTTTGTTTAAGCACAGGGACATATTGTCTGGAGATATAGACCTTTTCACCGTTCTGCAGCAGCGCTTCGTATCTTCCATAGAGTACCGGACTCAGTGATTTGATTTTGGCAATATTCAGGATGGTCGATTTGGATGCTCTGAAAAAGTCGCCGTGCTCGTAATCCATCTCCAGCTCATACAGCTTCAGCCGGGATTCATACACCTTCTCGTGGCAATAAATGAACACCTTATGATCCACCGCCTCGAAGTAATACACATCCCTTGGACTAATGATATGCAGCTGCAACTCGGTCATCCCGATCAGCTTTCTGGAGCTGGAGTTCACGGAGTAGATTAACCTGAGCAAAGATTCATCCGGGTCGTTGCACCTTAGAATAATTTCAGGCTCACCGCCCTCTGGAACGTTCTCAATTGTAATTTTCATCGCCCATCGCCTCCTGCGCTTCTCCTTACAGTTACAGTATATTTTTGCTAAAAAACTTATACAATGGCCTTTGCGCAAGCTGCGCTACAGCGGCTTCAAGCTGCAATTTCTGCAGGTCAGGATACTATATACAAAAAAGAAACGGCAGCACCGTCCTTTGGATTAGGATAGTGCGCCGTTCAATCTCGGCTTCCGCTGCAATTGCTAATGTACCGCCCAGAGAACGTACGCTATTGCGGTAATTTAGCCCATGTCTCGTTCAGCCACTGTGCAAACTTCTCTTTCTCTTCAAACTGCGGATAATGTGCCGACTCGTCGAACACCACGAACTCCTTATACGGCGCCTCCAGCTCATCCAGGTATTTGCGCGCCTCGCTCACCGAGGTCATCAGATCAAATTTCCCCATGACAAAATAAACGGGTATATCCATGTGATCCACCAGCTCCGTCATATCATGCTCTGACAATTCTGGCTGCAGTTTAAGCTCCGAGATCGAATTCCCCTTGAAAAAGCGGACGGCGTCCAGCAAATTATACTCCGTTCCGAACAGTAAACCTTTGAAAAGATCGGTGATGTCGTCAATCTGTCTTACTGAACCGCCGTATTTGCTGATTTTGTCACGGGGACTGATCGCGTCTCCTGTTCTAACCGGTTCCCTCAAGTGCTCCAATTCCTCCGCCTCTGCGTTATTGCCGGCAAGCCTCGCCTGATCGATCATGAATTGCAGACTTTCCAGCTCGCTGTTAACCCAATTGGCCGTCTGGCCAATCCCGATATAGGCACTGAACTTGTCCGGCGCCTTGCTTACCGCCTGTGTTGCTATGTATGTACCGTAGGAGTGGCCGATCAGCAGCACTTTCTTCTGGTCAAACTCCCGCTCAAGATATTCAGTGAGGGCCAATAAGTCCTCAACCAATAACTCTGAAGTCAAATTCGAATAATCCTCGGAGAAATGATAGGACTTCCCGCTGCCCCTCTGATCATACTGGACAACCGTGAAATTCTGCTCCAGCAGATTCTGATATTTCCTTACATACGGAGTCTCCGGGACCCCTGGCCCGCCATGTACAAAAATCACCAGCGGATTGCTCCGGTCCTTCCCCCGTATCATCACTTCCTGCCTGGCGCCGTTAATCTTAATCTGCTGCAGAGTACTTATACTGTTGCTTCCTTTAATACCTGGAGTCCATGTCGGAAAGACGAATCCCACTCCAATTAGCAGGACGATTAGCAGCAGGCCAATCATCAATATCCGCAAAGCGGTTCTCCGCTTGCTTCTGTGTTTCTTCAATCTTGAATCCTCCTTAGTATTTTACCAAGTCCTGATTTCCCACCTTATCACATCATTGGAAGATCAAGTATGATCCAAGTCGCTTTCTGGCCTGAATATGGGGAGGTATAATAACCATTATAGGTCGTGAAGCACACGCCGCCGCAATAGAACGTTTGTCTGGAGCTAGCCTACCGGATACGTTGTATTGCGGCGGCTTTTCTTGTTTTTCGGATCGGATCAGCTCAGCTCAAACTCAGGGGACAAACTATTCGCAAGGGGAGATACGGCAATGTCGAGATTTTATGAAGAATGGCTGCAGGAACAGATTCATGCGGAGACAGGTGCAATACGCTTGGAGCTGCTCCAAAAAGGCCTAGGGCACGGAACCAGAGAATTTCTGCGCACTGTCTGGTTTCCCGCTATCGGAAATTTCAATCATCTCTTTCCGGAATGGGAGGTCCGGGATTTCAATAACGGCTACCGCTATTTGGATCTGGCGTATATGCCCGGTGGAGCAAAAGGCGGAATCGAGATCCAGGGCTTCGGCCCTCATGCCAGGATGTCAGAAGATTCAAAGACCTGTGCAGACGGCATTGTCTACTCGCACTGGATGGCATTCAGTCCGCGAACAACCCAAAACCGTCCATAAATCCAAAATAACGGAATCTCAGTCCGCGACTCTCCGCGGCTTTCGGCGGCTTTCGGCCACTGTACAAATTCAACTACTGTACTCTCTATATATGATTTTCAGCTCGGCTACAACCGCTAAGTGGCGCCAGATACCCGTCCCTGCCCCGCTGAACATCTTGACTGTTTCAAATCCCGTCTTATCAAAGGTTATCCTACAATTGAGCCTGGGCTGCAAAAGTCTCCCCAGGAGAGAGTCCACACTATTCTCCCTAATTTCATTCCTGCAATTTCATTCCCGCATTTTCACCCGCGTTGTTTCTCCCAGATGGTCATCTCTTCCTCCAGCGCAAAGCCAATCCTCCGGTAAAAGGGCTGCATAGGCCCCGTATACGCTTTGACCATGCCCAGCGTCCGCAGACGGTTCAGGCCTTCATATATCACGGCTCTGCCCAGCCCCTGTCTTCTGTAATTCACATGTGTTCCAACCGGTTCGAGCATGCCGATCCTATTCGCTTCATCCACAAAAATATTGCAGAAGGCCACGACCTCTCCCGCAGCGTTCACCAGCGACAGATCCAGCCCGGGAAGGTACCCCGGTGCTTCACGAAGTCCGCCATAATGCTGCAGCGTCTGCTCCGCTTTCTTCGTGCCTGCATAGTCAAAAGCCATAATATGCCCCTGCGCCTTCGCACGGTCACTGACTTCATCCCCGCAGCAAAGGGTGAAGCCATAGGGAAGGTCTGCCCGGAATTCCTGATCCAGCGCGACCGAAATGATATTATCACTTTCATTGCGCAGCAGCTTATATCCCCGGCTGCGCGCCATCGCTTCCAGCGCGGGCATGAATTTTGGAATAGCCAGCTTAGGGCTGTCCGGACTGGAACTCTTTTCTATGAAACCGAACATTTCGCTCAGCAACTCCTCCTGCGGCTCCAGCGTATCCAGCTGAAAATAGTAGTCTCCGTCACGGCAGACAACGGCGGCCAGCTCACCCGCCTCATCTTCCCACAGTCCTATATGCTGCTCCCAGCCGGGCAACATGCCCGCTCTCTTGTGAATAAAGAATATTTCAAACTCCCAGCGGGCAATGGACCAGCTGTTCAGCCGTTTCAGCCTGGAGTAGACCCGCGAAATATACCCCCGCACCTTCATCATATCTTGCGGAGTATAGGCTCTATATTCTGCTCTCCCTGTTCTCTTAGTCATTTCGTCCTCCAGAGGCTCTGTCATGCCTTCATTCTACGGAACAGGCAGAGGACATTATATACCAAGCTCTTCTAGAATTGTTTTATCTCACAGCAAGAACCCGCAGATCAGCTCTGCGGGTTCTTGGAATATACGATTTTTCGGATGCTGTCTATGGATAATCCATATTGCTCACACAACTGGCTCATGTCCGCGCCTTCACGGAAGCATTTGCGTATCTCCCCGTTCCGGATCTTATAGTAACCGGCTGCACCGGAGCTTTCGCCCCATTTTCTGCGGCTGCTCGGACGGGTGGGGATATACAAGGCTTCCCCATGAATATATTGCTGAATTTCCTTCAGCAGGTGATCTGGCAATAACGTTGCTGCATTTACACATTTCATCTTTGGCCCGCTCCTTAAAATAAAATTGATCTTTTAAGGGCAAAGCCTGTATGAATAACTGTACCTATCTGTTACTTCAGGCGAATACTATCCGCTCCATGCCAAGCTTTCGCCTTAGTTATTCCACAGGCTTTGCATGGAGCGTGCCGTTCACATAGTGGTTCATTCTAAACATGGTCCTTCACCTCCCAGGGCAGCGCTGAGCGCCGCCGTAACAGTTACATTTTATGGATGCAGATCATTACTATTCTAAAATAATACTATCCGTAACACAACGTGGAAGTTTCACTGTCCTTTCGCCTTGAGAAATTAAATATAATTAAACTTTACTGTCTAAAAGTTGGTTTTTTGCGGGAGTCGATTATATAATGGGGTTTATATGGTAAAGAAAGGGTGCTGATAATCCAATGAAATTCTCAGAATACCGTTATGAACGTCCGGATGTGGAGCAATTTAAGACCGATTTCACAACCTTGCTGAAAGGCCTGGAGAATGGCAGTCTGGAGGAGCAGAAGGCTGCGGTTGCCGCCATGAATGAGCTCCGCAGCAAATTTGGTACGATGGAGACACTGGTCAGCGTCCGCCACTCGATTAATACCGAGGATGAGTTCTACAAGGCTGAACAGGATTACATGGACGAGATCGGTCCGGTGGTCCAGGAGTACATAACGGATTATTACAGAGCACTTGTAAATTCCAGGTACAGAGCCGAATTTGAACAGGAATGGGGAACGCAGCTGCTAAGCTTGGCCGAAATTTCCTTGCGTACCTTCAGCCCTGAAGTTATCGGAGACTTACAGCTTGAGAACAAGCTGTCCTCCGAATACGCCCAATTGATCGCCTCAGCCAAAATTAGATTTGACGGTGAAGAGCGTACCCTGGCCCAGCTGATCCCTTATGATTCATCGACTGACCGTTCTGTGCGCCAGGGAGCTTTTGAAGCCAGATATGCCTTCATGTCAGAGCATGAACCGGAACTCGACCGGATTTATGATGAGCTCGTCAAGGTACGGGCCAGCATAGCTGCCAAGCTTGGATACAGCAGCTTTGTGGAGCTGGGGTATGAACGGATGATGCGTACGGATTACAATGCCGGGATGGTTGCTAATTTCCGCAAGCAGGTGCTTGAGAATATCGTTCCTCTTGCAACGAAGCTGAAGCAGCGCCAGAATGAGCGTCTGGGTCTGGATGAATTGAAATTTTACGATGAGGGCATTAGCTTCAATTCCGGGAATGCTACACCCAAGGGCGATGCTGACTGGATTGTGGCAAACGGAGCGAAGATGTACAAGGAGCTGTCACCGGAAACCGATGAGTTCTTCACCTTCATGCTGGACAACGGGCTGATGGATCTGGTCAGCAAGAAGGGCAAGCAATTCGGCGGTTACTGTACCTACTTCAGCGACTATCAGGCACCGTTTATTTTCTCCAACTTCAACGGAACCTCAGCGGATATTGATGTGCTGACCCATGAAGTGGGGCACGCCTTCCAGGTGTATTCCAGCCGCAACTCCGGTGTTCCGGAATATGCTTTCCCAACCTTTGAAGCCGCAGAAATCCACTCGATGAGTATGGAATTCTTCGCTTGGCCGTGGATGGACCAGTTCTTCGAACAGGATGCGGACAAATACCGCTTCAACCACCTGGCAGAGAGTCTGTTGTTTATTCCTTATGGTGTCTCTGTTGATGAGTTCCAGCATTTTGTCTATGAGCACCCGGAGGCGACTCCGGCTGAACGTAAGCAGGCCTGGCGGGAAATCGAGCAGAAATATCTGCCCCACCGTGATTATGACGGCAACGTCTATCTGGAGCAGGGCGGCTTCTGGCAAAAACAGGCGCACATCTACCGTTCCCCGTTCTACTATATTGACTATACGCTGGCCCAGCTCTGCGCCTTCCAGTTCTGGAAACGCTCGAATGAGGATTTCAAATCCGCATGGTCGGATTATCTGCGCCTCTGCAAGGCTGGAGGAAGCCAGTCCTTCACGAAGCTGGTAGAGCTCGCCGGACTGATCTCACCGTTCGAGGACGGCTGCGTCAGCTCCGTCATCGGGGATATTGAGAGCTGGCTGAACAGCATTGATGATAAGGCGCTGTAAGCAGGGAATCTCCTATGGCAACAAAGCCACTGAACAATTAACTTAAATAAAAGATTCTAATAACGAGCCTCTGGAATCACTTCCAAGGCTCGTTTTGCATTCCGGGAAAATGTGCTCCCCCATTTTTCAGTTTTATAGAATAGGATTGTTTATCAGTGGCTCCGTTGTCTTGAGTGGTTTGCTTACTTCACTGAAGATGTTATGCTTACTCTCAAAAGTCCTTAAGGACAAGGGGAAGGCGAGGCTGCGTTTGGACATCAACGATCTAATCACTCTATGGAATCAGGCGAATTGCAAGGTCATAGATATCCGCCGGGTCACAATCAGGGCTGGTGAATCCCCGCTCTCCTATAAAGTGCCTTCCACCCTATACCGCCAGAGCCAAAGAAAAGGTGCTCCAAGTCATACCTGCCGACAGCACCTTCTCCGTTATTGAATCGGGCGACAATAGCCTGATGGCCGTCGGAACCTCTTTCGGCAAAGGCGGCCACCCGATATACAACGGATTCGGGTTCAAGCCGCCTGCGGAGATTGCAGCGGAAATGGCCGATCCCGGCTGGGCTTCATTCTCTGCGGAGGTCCTGCCCAAGTATGCGGGAGATTATATTATTCTGACCTCCGATTCTGAAACGCTGGATGAACTTCAGGCGGACCCGATCTGGGGAGCACTTCCCGCAGTCAAGAATAATCATGTGTTCTTATGGACAAGCGAACGTTCCGGTTACTGGGACCCGATAGCTATTCTTAGCCAGACTGAAGAATTGGCCGCATGGCTTGCAGGCTTATAATTTATTCGGGAAACAGGTAGCCAAGCTATACCCCAAACCCCAAAAAGCACTCCCGGCCAGTACCAGCGTCGGAGTGCTTTTTGGATGTAATCTATGTATAACAGCTCTATTCCAGCGGCGGCTCCTGCAGGGCAAACAGAGTCTCCACCGGCTTGAAGTAGAGATGGCCGTCCGGCCATGGCTGGAAATGCAGATCCATCCGCGAGTCCGCCCACACTTCCGGAGTTCCGGATGTAGCCAGCTTCCCAAGCAGTACGGGTACCTCCACCACTGCCGGGAACTCCTGATAGCCGAACAGGAGGTTCTCATGTATTCCGATCACCTCGTATTTCGGTCCATGGAAAGCCTGTTCCTCCTGCAGCTGATAGTGGTAATAGACATAGCTCGCTACCCTCTCCGGCTTCAGATGCGCCACTCTTCCGACCATCTGCTCAGGCTTGGTCTTGCGCCGCCAGTGCGCAGCATCCGCTGGCGCATTGAAGTGAAACACATCGATCAGCGGAATCCATTGGCGGGGCTGAGCTTCTCCCGGCCAGTCGGCCAGATACTGCGCCGCCTGCGGCAGCAGTTCTTCCGGCAGGATCGCTTCCTCCATACATTCATAGTAGAGGAACACATTGTGATTCCAGCAGAATCCCGCAGCCGTCATCAGGCGGCCCTCCCGGATCAGCCTTGCCGCTTCGCCGCCGGACCGCAAATAATCCTTGCCCGCTTCGCCTGAATCCTTCAGGCATGCTCTTGCCATTACCCTCATCATATGTTTTGTTCAGCCTCCCGTTCTGCCTGAAACCACTTATTTCTTCTTCTGTGCCTTACCCGCTGCCTGCTGCTGATTTTCTTCCACTCTGAATTTAACGATCCTCGTAATGAGTTCATACGGAAGCGGCTCATGAATCGGAAATTGCACAGAGCCTTTGGCCCCTTTATATTTCGCAAGTTCCTCTTTGAACGCTTCAATTCCCTGCGGTGCCGGATAGAATCCAATGTGATTCTTGAATGCGGCGAAATGCACCAGATTCTTATGCAGGAAGAAGGTCGGCATCTGATAGCTGATCTTCTCTTCTGCCTCAGGCGCTGCCTCCCGGATGACCTTGCGCAAGGTCTGGAGAATCTCCTGGACCTCTGGTGCATAGGCGGAAATATATTGATCGACAGATTCATAGGTGACTTTATTCTTTTCCATCGGGGCCCAACTCCTTCTAGTTCATACTTAAGTTCGTAAGCCATTGCAGGCAAAGCGGAATGAACGCTTCATAATCCTTCAGCGCCTGCAGCGTAGGCAGCACCTGGCTTGTCCCAAGCTCCCGCTCCGCTTCATCCGGGCCTTCCAGCCCCAGCGACCGCCGGATGCTGTAATCCAGCCAGCCTAGCTTCCCGTGGTAACCGCTGCTTAGCACCTCCGGCCAGGGGTCACGCGTCTCTCCCCCATGATTACGGTAAGCCTGAATCAGCGTACAGAAGGCCTCCTTGCGGATGTGACCACTCTCAAAGTCTGACCAATAGAGTGCCACTTCAACCAGCTCCTGCGCCGGGTTGATCCAGCCCGCAGCCTCCCAGTCAATAATAACGGGCCGGCCGTCATGATCCCATAGCACATTCTTCGGGTCCAGATCCCGGTGGCTGATAATCCTGTTGCCATTAAGGATCGGCATAGCAGCATTCACCAATTCCTCATAGCGGTAGAGCTTGTCCAGAGCATCCATAAGGGAAGCGGACCATGGAAGATCCATCACTTGACCTTGTACGGCATACCCTTTCCAATCGGTCTGCAATTGTTCCGCTGTGCTATCCCTATGGAGCTCATTATGGAGCGGAGAGAAGTCTGTGGCATGTATAGCCGCGAGAGCTTCCCCCATAGTGCTGCAGTGCTCCAGCCCCGCGTTGCCTGCAGATATAGAGCGGCCTTGAATCCATGGAAACAGCAGATAATACTGCCCGTCCACTTCATGCATACAGCTCCCCTCATGCAGCAGAGCCGGGAGAGCATTGATTCCATGTCTGCTTGCGAGCTCCGCGGCCTTCTCGGCGGCTGTCAGGTTATTCATCACCGATTCCCGCAGCATAATCTGCGGATTCAGCGCTTTCACTGCGTACTCTGCCTGATCCGTGGTCATCCGGTACATCCGGTGCAGGAACCCGCCGAAGATTTGCTCCGGCTCAGTGCGCAGTGACCCCAAGTTATATGTAGCACATAGCTTTTCAAAATTCAATTTATAATACGTAAGCATCATCGTCAGTTAGTCCTTCCGGCATAAAAAATCAAATACTCATCCAAGTGGGCTCTCCAATACTCCCCGTCATGTTTCCCTGCTCTTAAGTGATATTCAACCGGCACGCCCTTATCCTTAAGCAGTGTATATAATTGCTCTGCACCTTCATAGAACCGGTAGCTGTCCTCTTCCCCGCAATCCAGGTATACTGCCAGACCCCTTAAATCCCTATCCTTCGCCAAAATAAGCGGATCACGCTCCTGCCGCTCCGCTTCTGTCGGATACAGGAATCGGATCAGGCCGTATTCACCGCCCACCGAAGACCAGTCATCCAGAAACAGCGCCGGACTATGCCCGCCTGCCCTGCTGTAGACATCGCTGTGCAGCAGCGCGGCATGCAGGCTGACAAAGCCGCCCATTGAAATACCGCCAATATAGCGCGAATCCCGCTCAGCTATCGTGCTGAAATGCGAATCCACATAATTCACAACATCCTTCACCAGATAATCTTCATACATCCCGTTATAGGTCGTCAGGGGATCACCCGGATCGTTCACTGCATAGGTAGGAGAAGAATTCAGCCCATAGCTGTTATCCATCTGCGGGGAGACGATAATGAGCGGATGGATCTGACCGGCTTGGGCCAGCCTTTCTGCATTCAGATGCAGCCCGAGGCCAGCGATCATATCCGTTTCTTTGCCGCCATAGCCGTGGATGAGATAGAGGACCGGGTAATGCTGCTCCGTGCTGTACCCTACGGGCAGGTAAATACTGAGCCGCATCTTCTGATCCAGCGCCTCACTGTGGAATGTTAAATTTTGAATTCCGGGGGTCTGCAGCGGTGCTGCTGACGCAGTCCCTTCGGCTGCGGCTGGGGACGCTTCCGGGGAAGCTGTCTGGACGGCCGCTGAATCTGTACCGGAAGAACAACTCACAAGCGACATGCAGCATATTAGCATGATTAGCATCGTTAGCCCCATTAGCTTAGACCCGGCATTTCCGCGGCTTTGCATAAATCGCCTCCAATATTCCATTTATCCCACCGTATAATAACGCTTACAATAGACATTATCACATCAATGAATATTTGTGGTATGACTATTCTGCCGGCTGGAGCTGGATCAAGCCGGAACTTAGTCCGCTTCAGCAAGAATATCCGCTTTGAATAATATTATTCTAGTACAAGCACGTACAAGCATATACAAGCACGAAAGACCGCAGCTTCCGCGGTCTTTCGTACCCCTGTAAATAATCTCCATTCGCATCCCGGTCTGATGAGCGGGAAGATGGTATAAGCCTTAGAGTTATAGCCAGGCTACCCTAGTTAATCTTGGTGAGCAGCCACTTCTGGGCATCTGTTCCGTTGTCGGTCCATTGCTGCACTGCCGCACCATCCGCTGTAGAGGACGAGGAGACATCCATAGCCAGCCCGCTCGCTTTGGATATAAGCTTGTAGTAGCCGCCGCCTACATCGATGATGCTCCAGCGCTGGGCATTGCTGCCATTGTCATTGGCCTGCTGCAGCTGGACTCCGCTCGAAGTAGAGGCATTCGGAACATCCAGCACCTTGCCGCTATGCATCGCAGTAAGCTTGTAGAAGCCATCCCCTGTGCTCTCCACTCTGAACTGCTGGTTGCTGGCAGTATAATTAGTCCACTGGTGCACTTTGGCCCCGTCTGCCGTGGAGACATCCTTCACATCCAGCACTTTGCCGCTTACTTTGGACATTAATGTGTATACTCCGCCGCTGACAATGCCGCTCGATGGAGCGCCTTCCTGATACACACGCACATAGTCAACCAGCATTTGTGCCGGGAAGCTGGTAGCACTGTTCGGTGCGCCCGGCCAATTGCCGCCTACCGCAAGGTTCAGCAGCAGGAAGAACGGTTTCTGGAATTCCTCTGTATTGCCTGTTCCGTTCTCAATATAGAATTGATTGAACTGGTTGCCGTCCACGAACCACTTGATATATTTCGAATCCCACTCCACGCTGTACACATGATACTGGGAGAAATCCAGACTTCCGGACACCTGCCCATATTCGGCATGCCCGCCTGCATCCCAATGCACTGTACCGTTGACGAAGGCGTTATTATTCACCCGTTCCATAATATCCGTTTCCCCGGAGGCCGGCCAGCCGGCCGTGGTGATATTGGAGCCCAGCATCCAGAATGCAGGCCATAATCCCTGACCTGAAGGCAGCTTGATTCTGGCTTCTATTTTGCCGTAGGTGAAATTCTTGAGGCCCTGCGTCTTGATCCGTGCTGAGGTATAATTCATGCCGCCATAGGATTCCTTCTGCGCTGTAATTACAAGGTTGCCGCCGGTAACCTGCAGATTCTGTGCCCGGTTCGTATAATATTGCAATTCATTGTTTCCCCAGCCGCCGCTGCCGGTGCCGGTCTCGGCAGTCCAGTTGGCGGTGTTCAGGGAAGAGCCGTCGAACTCATCGCCCCAGGCCAGATTCCAGGTTGAAGCTGCGCTGGAATTCCCCGTAGGCACCAGTGCGATCAAAAGCGTGAACAGCAGAAACAAACTTAAGACTTTTCCTCTTCTCAACATCGTTGTCCTCCTCTTTGCTATTCAAGGTTGCCCATCCTATTTCAATGCACGCGTACGTTCGTGCAGTTGAAACCTAACCCAACCGGTTTCGAAAATGGCATTTGAGAACGTCTTCATCCGCTACACCCCATATATATCGTTTTTACTCCCGGTAAGAACTGTAATTTTGACAATTCAGCGAACCCGGCAGAAACAGAAGGAGAAGTGACTGTGTGTAACCTATACACTCTTAATTTCGCAGCAAAAGACCGCTTCCATAGAGGAGCGGCCTGTACTTATCTTTTGCTATTACCTGTATTTCTACTCCATTCCGTGCTCTTCACGGATTTTGTACAAGCCCTGCAGCAGCAGCTCCGAAGGATCGCGGTTCAGCTGCAAATGCGTCAGCAACAGATGAAGCGGGATCGCGCATACGTTGTTCCCGTCAGTGATTGCAGGGAATCCTGCTTCAAAGACCGGGCCGTGCTCCGGGTTAAAGGCGAGGCCTGCATGGACCTGCTCCGGTGCGAACTCTTCACGGACAGCGGCGATGCACATGGGAACCAGCACATTATCAACAACGGCCTTGGCTTCCTCTTCATTCGGAAGAGGTTTAGGCAAGGAGTTGCCTCCCTTGGTCTTCATCAATTCGTGGAAGAAGGAGGCCATCCAGATCTCCGGACTGCTTCCGGACTGGAATCTGCCGGCCAACTCACGAAGGAAGAACCCGCAGTAATAATCATCATTGGCACTGTCCTTGACACGATACACAAACACCGGGCCGTAAGTATCCAAATTCAGAACCTGGCCTTCCACTTCACTGAAACTCATTTTTAGAGCTACAATGCCGTTATGAAAAACAGCCTTCAGCAGCTCGTTCCATTTCTCTTCGGTCATGACCTTCTCGGCAGCTTCTGCTTCACCGTTTGTTGCCTCATTAGTTGTCTCACTGGCTGTCTCATTGGTTGTTTCATTTGTCATAATTATTTTCACCCCGCTTCCTATCATACCATCCTATTGAACAAGGTAACATACCATATCTCTCAACTCAAATGGAAAGCTCTGCCGGCTCAAATGTATGTCCCCAACCAAAAGTGCTATACTAAACAGATGGAGTCACCATTTCATTTCGTAGAAGGGAAGGACAAATATCCATGAATACGAAACAATTGGACAGAATTCACACAGGCAAGGGCTTTATAGCTGCTCTGGATCAGAGCGGGGGAAGCACACCCAAAGCGCTGCTGCAATACGGCATTAAGGAAGACCGCTACTCCGGTGACGAAGAGATGTACGCGATGGTCCACGGGATGAGAACACGCATTATTCAGAGTCCCGCATTTAATTCGGAGCATATCCTCGGCGCTATTCTTTTTGAGAACACGATGGACCGTTTCATAGACGGACAATTAACCGCCGATTATTTATGGGAACAGAAAGGCATCGTGCCTTTTTTGAAAATCGATCAGGGACTGGCCGCGCAGGAAAATGGGGTTCAGCTCATGAAGCCCATTCCCGGTCTTGATGACCTGCTGGAACGGGCAGTCAAGAGGAATATCTTCGGCACCAAGATGCGCTCAGTAATCCATGAAGCTAACGCGGAGGGTATCCGGCAAGTCGTAGAACAGCAGTTTGCTGTCGCGGGGCAAATCGCCGGTTACGGGCTGGTTCCGATTATCGAACCGGAGGTAGACATTCTCAGCCCGGACAAAGCAGGGTCCGAGCAGCTGCTGAAGCGCGAACTGGCCGCCCAGTTATCCGCTCTGGAAGAGGGCGTCAAGGTCATGCTGAAGCTGTCTCTTCCAACTGAAGATAATCTGTACAGCGAACTCGCCGCAGATCCGCATGTAGTCCGCATCGTGGCATTATCCGGTGGCTATACCCAGGCAGAAGCGAATGAGAAGCTGGCCCGCCAGCATGGACTCATCGCCAGCTTCTCGCGCGCCTTGTCCCAGGGCCTCAGCGATCAGCAGAGTGACGATGAATTTAATAGCATACTTGCTGCGTCCACCCTTGCAATCTACGAGGCTTCCATAACTTGAAGCCTCCGCTGCTCCGCCTTTTCTCTTAAGTTTCCCACCCAATTTATAGAGTTGCTTGATTAGCAGACGAAGACCCCGGGACTAATGTCCCGGGGTCTCTTTGTTAAATAAGCCAAACATAAGACCAATCCCAGAGCAGTAACCGCCCCATTGCTAAAGGTCCATCGGAACGGAATAAATCTAAAATGTTGTAAGGATTGCAACTTTGAGCCTGCGATGCCTGGGGCTACGGGTGAATTGTTGTATGAAATACAGGAATTCTCCCGCTAAACCGCTTGATGGAGGAGTAATGCTGTATTTCATACAACATATTCCGATTATGGCCGGGTTAGTGAAGAAAATGTTGTACTTTGTGCAGGATTTTGCGATCAATGAGAAGTTTCTCGCGGAAACAGCAGCTATACGTTCTTCAAACGAGCGGCTTCCGCCCGCACAAGTGGCGCTACTTCAGTTCCGAAGAGGCGGATCGCCTCCATGACCTCCGCATGCGGCATGGAGCCATGCGGCACATGCAGCAGGAACCGCGTGATCCCCACGTGCTGGTACAGGTGGATGATTTTGCGGGCAACCGTCAAAGGATCGCCAACATATAACGCTCCGTCAAAGCTGCTCGCCGCTTCATAATCCGCACGGTGATAAGGCGGCAGCCCCTTCTCCACCGCCCGGACATTCGTCCTCGCGTGAGTGGACGGGAAAAACTTCTCTAGCGCCAGCTCATTGCTCTTCGCAATGAAGCCATGGGAGTGCGAGGCAATCGGCAGCTGTGACACATCATGACCGGCCTTGGCCGCTGCTTCCTTGTACAGCCGTACATGCGTGGCATAATCCGAAGGATTCACATTGCCGATAATCGCCAGGGCAAACGGCAAGCCCAGTGTGCCGGCACGGACCGCAGACTCCGGACTTCCGGCACTCGCAATCCATACAGGCAGGAGATTCTGCTCCGGACGCGGGTAAATCCCCAGATTATGTATTGCTGGGCGGTGCTTCCCGCTCCAGGTCACCTTCTCCGACTCGCGGAGCTTCAGCAATAAATCGAGCTTCTCGTCAAACAGTGCTTCATAATCCTTCAGATCATAGCCGAATAACGGGAATGACTCCACAAATGAGCCACGGCCTACCATAATCTCGGCACGGCCGTTCGAAATCCCGTCCAGTGTGGCGAAATCCTGAAATACACGCACCGGATCAGCTGACGAGAGAATCATGACTGCACTGGTTAGACGGATTCTGTTCGTCAGCGGTGCAGCAGCAGCCATTAGAACCGCAGGCGATGAAGCTGCAAAATCAGGCCGGTGATGCTCACCTACGCCGTATACATCCAGTCCCACCTGATCCGCGAGCACGATTTCCTCCACCACTTCACGCAGCCGCTGCGCGTGGCTCAGGGTCTCACCGGTATTCACATCAGGCGTTGTCTCGACAAAGGTGCTTATTCCAAGTTCCACTTGTTGTTCCTCCTAAAAGTTATGTTAGCATCTGCTCCATGGGAGTCCCCTTAGCAAAACTTGCTTCGAAAGCATACGCATAGTCAGTAATCCTTATATTTTAAATCTAAATAGTTAAATATTCAAAAACTAAATTTCCGCGCGGCAAAAAACCGGAGTCCTCCGCCGCCTTGGGCTGTCTTGCTGATTAACCTAGGGCGAGTCCGGCATAACCGGTGGTCTGTAATAGCCTTCTGGAGATACATCACCGCTACTCTATAACCTGAAAACAGTCCCGGTTATGTTAACCGGGACTGCAGAAGAATACGCCAATTACTTCACCAGTTCCTCCAGGCTGCCGAATAGATCGCGGACCGATTTCAGCTTCGACTCATTGCCGACCACACAGAAGTAATTCTGCTGCGTCACTGCCTGAAGCAGGCCGGCATATTGCCTGATATCCCCTGAGGTTGTTGACAGAATTTCATTCCGTTCCTGCTGCAGGTCTGCAGCGGTAATCTGCTCGAAATAATGCCGGTCCGCCTGCCGTCCTTGTGCACCGGGACTCAGCGGCTGGTCCACCATCGCCAGCGTACCGATGATCGCCTTCGTCATCTCCTCTTCATCTGCTGCAAATTCCCCGGCAAACAGATATGCCCGGTCATAAATCTCCAGCGTCTCCTGCAAATTCGGATCACGGTAAGAAGTAAACAGGAGCACACCGTCTCTGCGCAGAACGAGATTGCCGCCATAAGCTCCGCCCTTGACCCGGACAGCATTCCACAGGTAGGTCAGGCTGAGGATTCTTTTGAGCACCTGCAGCTTGCCGGAATAAGCAAACCCCAGCTTCGTGAAGTCATACCCTTTGACCACATACTGCACCTGGCTGGCAGACATGAACCCTTCGTTGCCCGCCTGGTCCAGCGCAGACAGCAGCGGCAAGAACTGAACCTGCTGGTCCCGCAGATCCAGCTGCGCCAGGTGTGCAGTGAATTCCGCATACGTATCCAGCGTTCCGGTTACGGACAGTGTTACATTCTGCGTATTGAACAGAAGCCCGCAGATTTCCTTCAGAGTGTCAGCAAGCAGTTCAGCCTGCTGGTCAATCCGGCTGGCCAGCTCTTTGATGAAGCGGTAATAGGCCATACCGCCGAGCTGCTCCTCATACATCCCTCTATCCGTGAAATAAGAGAGCACCCGGCCGGCTGCGATTTCATTGCCTTTCTGGTTCAGCATTGCTTCCATGCCGGAGGCTTCCCGGCGGACAATCTCCTGCAGCTTGGATAAATTATTCAAGTTGCTATTGTAGAGCAGCTCGTGCAGCAGCTTCAGGGAACCGCCGATGTTGCCTTGCATGACCTTGATGCGGGCGCTGAATTTGGGCTGGTAGCTTCCTTCGCCAGCTGTGCCGGCCCCAAATATCTCATTCTGAAAGCGGATGCCGCCGGTTGTGATCCCGATTTCACTGGTCAGCTCTTCAATGCTGTAAGCCGCAGTCTCCAGTTGCCCCAGTACCCTCGCCAGCAGTTCCAGATAAGGAATCTGTTCTGCCGCCAGAACCCGGGTGTCCCAATACAGCTTAATATAGGCGATGGTTCCCGCAACCGCTTCATGATGCAACACTCTGATTCCATCCAGCCTATGCTCCTTAGTGGGCACCCCGGGCGGAGCGCTGCGGTCAATGTCCTGAAGGGACAGCTTCGGAAGTTTCTGCAGATCCTCCGCGGCATCCGGACGGTTCTGCCGGGCCAGCAGCTTCTCCGTATTCAGCACCAGCTCTTCGCGCTGTACCGGCGTCAACGAGGCTTTATATTCAGCCAAAAAGCTTCGGGCCGCCGCTTCCTTGTCTGCCGCAAGGGTCTGGGAAGGCTTCAGGACAACGACGCTGCAGTGATCGCTATTCAGCAGGTAGGTCTCGATCAGCCGCTCGAAATACCGGTTAGCACTTTGTTCGCGGATAGACGCAATTGCAGCTTCATACTCCAGATACGTGGACGGCAAGCCGTCATACAGCCAGGCCTTCATCACTTCCATATTATAGGTCAGGCCCTTCGGGTACTGGTTGAAGTCTGCTTCGCGCAGTTCAAATTCCTTGCTGTTCACCGCAGCCAGCACCAGCTTCTCATCCAGGCCGTCCGCGGCAAGGCGGCTTAACGTCGTTCTGACCAGATTCACGAAGGCCTCCTTGGCGGAGGGATTAGAATGGGTCAAGGCAATGCCAAGCATAGGCTGGACCATACTGTCGGAGTAAAAAGAAACCACATCCTTGCCGAGTCCGCTCTCCAGCAAAGCCTGTTTCAGCGGAGCGGCGTTGCTGTCCACCAGCATGCTTTTCAGAATGGCAAAGGCCAGATTCAGCTCCCGGTCCAGGGAGGTTCCGATTACATAGTTCAGGCTCACGTAAGTCTTGTCAGCGGCGGTTTCGGTCTCCAGAATGGGATACTCCGCCGTAAGCCCGGTTATTCCTGTCGGCTGCTGCAGGGCAATCCCCGTATCGATATCCTTGCGGTTATACCGGCTGAGATATTCCTCGTGGATTAATTGCAGCCTCGCTTCGATATTCAAGTCTCCATATAGATAGAAATAACTGTTGGACGGGTGGTAATAACGGCTGTGCGCCTCCAGGAACTGCTCATAGGTCAGCGCAGGGATATGTTCCGGGTCTCCGCCGGAGGAATGCCGGTATACCGTATCCGGGTAGAGCGACTTCTTGATCCGGTCGATCAACACCGTGACGGGTGAGGAATAAGAGCCCTTCATCTCATTGTAGACGACACCCTTATAGATCAGCTCATCCCCGGAGCGCGGCAGCTCGTAATGCCAGCCCTCCTGCTCAAAAATCTCCCGCTGGCTGTAAATGTTCGGCTGGAACACGCTGTCCAGATAAACCTCCATCAAGTTGGCAAAATCCTGTTCATTCCGGCTGGCCACCGGATACATCGTCTTGTCGCCAAAGGTAAAGGCGTTCAGAAATGTTTTCATTGAGCCTTTCAGCAGCTCTACAAACGGTTCCTTTACCGGATATTTATCCGAGCCGCACAGGACCGAATGCTCCAGAATATGGAACACTCCCGTGCTGTCTGCAGGCGGAGTCCGAAAGCTGACACTGAACACCTTGTTATCATCCTGATTCTGTACGTATAGCAGCCGCGCGCCGCTCTGCTGATGCTCCAGCGTATATACCGAGGATTCGATTTCCCGGATATACTCCTGATGCATGACTTGAAACCCGGAATAGACTTGGCCTGTGATTAAGCTGCTCATAGATTTCCCTCCTTGGTTCAGGGCTGGCCTGATGCCATGAGCTTATCATATCCGGGCTTTCGGGTTCCACTGGGGAATGTGCAGACGCCTCTTTTAACGGAGCCATTCCTCCAAATGCGCTGCCACGAATTCATCATCCGTGAGATGGGGGTAATCCCTGGTGACTCTGCTGATCTCCTCCAGCTGCCCGGGTGAGAGCTGCTCCTCCGGATTCAGGCACCATAAGCCTTCAAGCAGTCCCTGGCGGCGCAGCGCCTCATGAATGCCCGGAATACAACCGTGAAATTGATGGGCCGGATCAAACAAGGCCGCGTTGCTGTCGGTCACCTCAATGCCAAGGGTCAGCCAGCTGGATGACAGGGTAGCCTCATTGCGGATTTTCCGGATCGTATCCAGAAGCTGAACCGCTTTGCTTGTCCAGACCGCCCAGTGACCGAGAAGCCCGCCGACAATTTTCTTCTCCATGGGTTCCCCGTTAACCTTGAAGCGGTAGGTGGTGAGCAGATCCGTAACGATATTATCGTCATTGCCGGTATAGAGAGCGATTTCGCTGCTGCGGCTGGACTCCATCACCGCCCGGACCACATCGAGGCTCTGATAACGGTTGAACGGTGCCATTTTGATCGCGATAACGCCTTCAATCTCTGCAAAGCTCCGCCAAAAGTCAACGCTTAAGATCCGGCCGCCCACGGAAGGCTGCAGATAGAAGCCGAAGACGGGAATCACATCCGCCACTCTCCTTGTGCGTTCCAGCAGCTGCTCCTCGCTCCAGTCCTGCAGTCCGCCCATGCTGAGAAGTCCCGCCTCATAGCCCAGACCTGCGGCGAGCTGCGCTTCCCGGACAGCCTGCTCCGTGTCTCCGCATATGCCTGCCACCTTCAGGAAAGGACGGGTAAGGCCGGCACGCTCCACTTCTTCCGCAGCCAGCCTGAGCACCGGCTCCAGCAGCCCGATCCCGGGGTCCCTGATTTCGAACTGCGTGGAATGCACGGCTACAGCAACTCCGCCTGCCCCGGAGGCGATATAATAACGGGTCAATGCCCGCTGGCGGCGCTCATCCAGCTTGCGTTCTGCCGTAAGGGCCAGAGGATGCGCCGGAATCGCCAGACCTTCATGCAGCGCTTCATAGAGCTCCGGAGTTAACTGTTGTCTGCTCGCTCCCATTAATAGTTGCCCTCCCGTTCCTGAAAATGTGTCGGCTTGTTCCAGGTCTCACTGCCCGCAGCCACCCAGTCCGCCACCCAATCGATCATCTGTGCCAGCGATACCCGGGGATATCCGAAGGAAGCCGCGGCCTTCGCAGCATTGCTCAGCAGGGCTTCCGGGGCTTCAGCACCCGTGAAGACAGGCTCAGTTCCCAGCCTGCGGCCGATTTCCGCGGCCGCCCAGCGCAGCGACACCGTCTCCGGTCCGGTGATGTTCATGACATTCGGCGGCGAGCTGCAGCGGAGCAAGGCGCGCAGGGCAAGCTCATTGGCATCCCCCTGCCAGATGACATTGGCGTGTCCCATCGTCAGATCGATGGGCCGCTGCTCCTTAACGGATCGGGCAAGCTCCAGCAGAACGCCATAGCGCAGGTCTATGGCATAATTGAGCCGGTAGATGAACATCGGCGTATTGTTCTTATGCGAGAAATGCTCGAAGATCCGCTCACGCCCCAGACAGGACTGTCCATACTCGCCGTTCGCATTCGGTGAGGTGCGTTCTGTTGCTCCGCCTTGGCCCACCGGCGTGAACGGGTAGACATTGCCTGTCGAGAAGACGACAATCCGCGAATCGCGGAAGCGCTCCGCCACACGCCCCGGCAGATAGGCGTTCATCATCCAGGTGAAATGCTCATTGCCTGTTGTGCCGAATTTATTGCCGGCCATGTACAGGATATTCTTCGTGTCAGGCAGTGCCCGCAGCGCGCTGTCGTCAGACAAATCCGCCGCGATCACCTCCACTCCGGCTTCAATTAATTCTTGCTTCAATGCATCATTCGAGAAGCGGGAGACGCCTATCACCTTCTTGTCCAGCCCTGCCTCCCGGATGGCATTTACGGCCAGCCTGGCCAGACTCGGGCCCATTTTGCCGCCTACTCCGAGCAGCATGATATCCCCGTCGAGCCGGGCGAGCTCCTCCAGCAGTGCGGCAGACGGACGGGCCAGCCGGTCTTCCAGCTCCTGAACAGACCGGATCACAGCTTGCGTTGGCATTTGCATAAGAATTCTCCTTTAGGTGGATAAAATTTATGGTTAGTCCTGCTTGGCTCCGTCCAGCAGCTCCCGGCGAAGCTCTGCCGGCAGAAGGAAATCGAAATCACAGCCCAGATTCGCCTGCAGCACGTGCTCATGGAACAGCAGGCCGTAGCCTCTGTCATAATGGGGCTCCGGCGCCTTCCAGGAAGCCCGCCGCCGGGCCAGCTCCTCATCCGGCACCTTCAGGACCAGTCTTCTCGCTGCAATATCCAGCTCGATTTCATCGCCGTCCTGTACCAGCGCCAGCGTTCCTCCTACAGCCGCTTCCGGCGCCGCATGCACGATCAGGGCGCCGTAGGAGGTGCCGCTGATCCGTGCATCAGAGATGCGGACCATGTCTCTTATGCCGCGCACCAGCAGCTTCTGCGGAATCGGGATCTGCCCGATCTCCGGCATCGCGGGTGCACCTTTGGGGCCGGCGTTCTTGAGCACCAGTACACTGTGCTCATCTACCGCAAGCTCCGGGTCGTCGATCCGCAGCTGAAGATCCGCCGGGCTCTCGAACACCACGGCGCGCCCGGTGTGCCGCTTCAGATGCGCTGATACCGCAGTCTGCTTAATCAGCGCGCCGTCCGGGGCCAGATTGCCGCGCAGCACGGCAATTCCGCCCTCTCTGTCCAGCGGCTCCGCCACGCTGCGGATCACCTCCCGGTCCAGCGTGACCGCCTGGACCAGATTCTCCGTAACCGTCCGCCCGGTTACGGTCAGGCAGCCGCCATGCAGCAGCGGCTCCAGCTCCTTCATCAGCGCAGGCACGCCGCCTGCTTCGAAATACTCCTCCATCTGATATTTGCCCGAAGGCCGCAGATTCAGAATGAACGGCGTCCGGCGGCTGATGTCATCGAATGTCTCCAGCGGCAGCTTCCGGCCCAGCCGCTGGGAAATCGCCACCAGATGGATGATGGCATTCGTGGAGCCGCCGCTGGCCATCGTGACCGTGATGGCATTCTCCATTGCCTCTGCCGTCATGATGTCGCGCGGGCGGATATCCCGCCGCACCAGCTCCACAATCTGCTTGCCGGTCCGCTCGGAGAGATGCCTGCGGCGGCTGTCCGGCGCGGGGATCGCCGCGCACCCCGGCAGCGCCATGCCAATGGCTTCGGCAATCGAGGCCATGGTGCTGGCTGTGCCCATCACCATGCAGTGCCCGTCGCTGCGGCAGATGGCGTCCTCCGCCACCGCCAGCTCCTCGTCCGTAATATTTCCCGCTTTATGCTCCAGCGTGAAGCCGTAGCAGTCGGTGCAGGCACCCAGGCTGCGTCCGCCCAGGCGGCCGTTCAGCATCGGCCCGCCCGTGAGCACAATGGCCGGAATGTTCACACTGGCCGCGGCCATCAGCTGGGCAGGCACTGTTTTGTCACAGCCGCCGAGCAGCACCACCCCGTCTATGGGGTGGCCCTTCATCATTTCCTCCGTGTCCATCGCCATCAGGTTGCGCAGCAGCATCGTCGTCGGCTTGACATATGGCTCGCCGATCGATATCGTCGGGAATTCCATCGGCACCCCGCCAGCCTGCCAGACCCCGCGCTTCACATAATCCACCAGCTCATTAAAGTGCGAATGGCACTTGTTCAGCTCACTGAAGGTATTGCAGATGCCGATGACCGGCTTCCGCAGATCCTCTTCTGTATATCCCATCGACTTTGTAAACGAACGGTGAATGAAGCCCCACAGATCTTTTTCCTGGAAATAGGCTTCACTCTTCAGTCTGCGTCCGGCAGCACCGCTCCCGTCACTGTCCGCCCGGCTGGTTTCCGTATGCTCCTCCATGCTCCATCTCCCTTTGGCTTCCAGCCTGCTGTTGTACAAATTAGACCAGCCCGAGGATTTCCGGTGTCGGCCGGTGAATAATGTCTTCAATGAAATCCTCCGCTACACGCGGCAGCCTGGTTCCCTCCACCGGATCATTGATCCGGTACAAGGCATCCAGCATCTGCTGCGTACCGAAGAACGGATAGTCCGAGCCGAACAGCAGCTTGTCCTGCACCCCGTATTCCGCAGCGGAGACCAGTGCATTATAGAATTGCCACGGACGGCTGCCGAGTGCAGACACGTCCATGTACAGGTTAGGATGCTTGCGCACCAGCGAGATGCATTCATCCACCCAGGGGTGACCCATATGGGCTACGATCATTTTCAGCTTCGGAAAAGCCCTGGCAATTGGATCAAGCATCGCCGGGCGGGAAGCATCCAGATATCCCTCCGGGACAAAGGATGTTCCCTGATGCCATAGAACCGGAACGTTCAGTTGCTCCGCCTTAGCATAGAGCGCCATATGCTTCGGATCCTCCGGATAAAAGTTCTGATAGATCGGGGCCAGCTTCAGTCCCTTCAGCCCGAGCTCGCGGACAGCCGTTTCGAACTTGCCTACACAGTCCAGATCATTCGGATCCACGCTGGCAAAACCAAACAGCCTTCCCGGGTCCGTACGGCAGTATTCCGCCACATATTCATTCGGCACCACCAGCCCGGTGGCAGACGCCGCCATCGCCAGTACTATGGCTCCCGAGAATCCTTCCAGGTTGCCCCGGTGCTGCTCCGGTGTAGCCTCAATATTCATATCCGGGCCCCAGGCGCGCTTGATCGCGGCATCCGTAGGTCCGGCCACCATTCCCGGTCCAAACAAATGAGTATGTGAATCAAAAATCATCTCTGCACCTCCTTCAATCTACAATTCACTTCCGTTAGCCAGATGTCCGCCATCTACACGGACCGTTTCTCCCGTCACATACGCCGCTTCGTCTGAGGCCAGGAAGAGAAACACGCTGGCAACCTCCTCTGGAGCCGCTGCCCGTTTCATCGGAGTATGCTCCGAATGGGACGGCAGTCCGCTTTCCTCGCGCAGCCTGCGGTCCAGCGGGGTATCCACGAAGCCCGGCGCCACTGCATTGACCCGGATACCATACGGAGCCAGCTCTACCGCCATAGACTCTGTCAGCAGGATAACGGCAGCCTTGGAAGCATTGTAATGCGCAAGCTCCGCGCTGGCCGATATTCCGTTTTTGGAGCTCATATTAATAATTGCACCGCCGCCGCCCTGGCCAATCATCTGCCTCGCAGCCAGCTGGCCAAGCCTGTACACCGCACGGACATTGATCTCGAAGACTGCATTCCAGTGCTCCAAGGAAATATCGAGAAAGGATTCTCTATAGGCAATTCCTGCATTATTCACAACGATGTCAATTCCGCCAAAATGCGCGAAGGCCCTGGCCGCAGACGCCTCAAGCTGTGCCGGGTCGCGCAGATCGCAGACCTCCGTGGTCCAGCTTCCGCTGTAGTCTGCCAGTTCATCAGCGGCAGTAAGCAGCTCTGCTTCGCTGCGGTCCAGCAGGACCACGCGGGCCCCCTCTTCCAGGAAACGGCGGGCAATCGCCAGCCCGATGCCCCGCCCGGCGCCGGTTACCAGCACTCTTTTTCCAGCCAGCCTCATGATGTAGACACCCCGCCTTCGTGGTTTAGAGTACTCCGTATTTATCATAGACCTGCCGCAGCGTAAAGCCCGCCAGCAGCTCATCGCGTGTATGATTCTCGCGTGTCGCCTTATCCGTCGCCAGTGCGAACACTTCATCAATGATGGCGCCCGGTATCACCACGACACCGTCACGGTCGCCAAAGATAATGTCGCCGGGCTGCACCAGCACACCTCCGCACTGCACGGGAATATCGTAGTCGATAACGATCCCGCGTCCCTGCGAATCTACCGGCTTGGTGCCGGTAGCGAAGACGGGGAAGCCCAGCTCCAGAATTTTGGCTGTATCCCGGATTAAGCCATCCACGATCGCTCCCCGCCCGCCGCGCATCTTGGAGGCCGTTGACAGCAGCTCCCCCCACAGGCCATTCTGCCTGGATTCATTCGTGCAGCCGATCACAATTTCTCCCGGCTTGACGCTGTCTACCGCTTCAATTTCCTTAGTGTAGGGATCTTCGGGCAGATGGTGGATATCCACCGACAGAATGGTTTTGGCACGTCCGGCCACCACCCAGGAGGGATCGACCGGATTGATATTCTCGCGCATCACCTGATTGCGGTAGCCCAGCTGATCCAGCGTATCGGAGATAACCGCCGAATAGAGCGTTTCACACATCGTATCGAATAGCTTCTGATCGTCCATTGTTCATCCCGCCTCTTTAATGTGGTTACATACCCTCAAATCCTGGCATTACCTGTGCAGCTTAACCGGTTGTCCTTCCTGTACGGAACGGTAGGCATTCAATGCGACCTCCGCCGATCTGAGACCATCCAGTCCGGTCACCGGTACCGGCGTGCCTTCCAGCAGTGCCTGCACGAATGCCTGCAGCATCAGTCCGTTCATATCGTCTCCCCAGAAGGACCAGCTGCCTTTGCCGGATGCTCTGCCATACACATTGTTCTTCTGATTGAAGGCATCGATGGAGATGACTCCCTCTGTCCCGATGATCTGCAGGGTTACATCCCCCCAGGTGGGAAATCCGGGATTACGCGACCAGCTCGGGTCCAGAACGCCGAACACGCCATTTGCAAAAGTGACATGCACCATGCCGGAATCATCAATCGTCCGCTTGTGCTCAGGATCGAATAAGGTTCCCGCATAGGCATAGACCTGCTCGACCGGTGAGCCGGTGAACCAATTCATCAGATCCATCACATGTACTGTATGATCCAGCACAGCGCCACCGCCCGAAAGCGAAGGCTCGGCGAACCACGCCGGACCCGGGAACGAGCCTCTGTTGGTTCCTTTAAAAGCTATAATCTCTCCGATCTCCCCCCTGTCAAATGCCTCCTTGGCCCGGACCACCGGGGTTAGAAAGCGGCAGGGAAAAGCGGTCATCAGCTGGACCCCTTTGGCTTCGCAGTCTGCAATCATCCGCTGCATCTCCCCGGCAGAGAGGCCAAGCGGCTTCTCGCAGAGAACATGCTTGCCTGCTTCAGCAGCGGCAAGGGTATGCTCCGCATGATGAACATTCTCCGAGCATATGATCACCGCATCTATCGACGCATCGGCCAGCAGTTCGCGGTAATCACTGTAGTAAGGGATGGCATGGCGCCTGGCCAATTCCTCTGTCCGCTCCGGCACGGGATCAGCGATTCCGCCTACCTTCACGTCCGGCATCTGTTGAAGACAGGCCAGATAATCATAGGCATGGGCATGGGCGAAGCTGAGCATTCCCACATTGAGACGTCTCATAGAATCCCTCCTTTGGCATCGAGCTTAACGGGAAGTCCGGTTGCCCCTGAGCTCACGGCAGCTTCCGCCCAGCGTACAGCCTGAACGGCATCTTCTGCCGTGACCTTAGGCTCCGCACCGCTGGCAATGCACCGCAGGAAATGCTCCAGCTCTTCATAGTAGGGGTCTTTCAGCAGCACGCTTGCCGGAGTCTCCACGAACCCCGGAGCAGACCCCGAGGCAGCTGCCCGCCGGATATGCACGCTTTCCCCGTCCGGGGTTCCGCCCGAGATAATGACTTCTGCACCGGCATATTCAAACGCAGTATGAAACGCGCCAGGATACCCCCAGAAGGCCTCCAGCTGAGCAAGCGTTCCGTTCCCGAAGCGGAAGGTCGCGGAAGCATAATTCATCGTCTCCGTCCGGTGCTCGAAGGCATACACCTCCTCCGCTTCACCAAAGGTCCCGCGGATATAATCAATATCGTGAATCATCAGGTCCACAATCACGCCGCCGCTCAGCGCCGGGTCGCGGAACCATTCCTGAACCTGGCCGGGATGCGAGCCTGCTCTCTTGGCATGGTAGATGCCGCCCCCGCCTCCGCCATGCTGCCTGATCCCTTCCGCAAGCTGGCTGTAGGCGGGGAAGAAGCGGACCACATGTCCGACAAATAACCGGACACCTTTACCGTTACAGTAACGGACCGCCTCCTCGGCTTCCGCGGAGGTCAGCGCCAGCGGCTTCTCGCAGATCACATGTGCACCGTAGTCCGCTGCCAGCCGTACCATCGGCACATGCAGATAGGTGGGTACAGCTATACTGACCACCTCCGGTTTCTCCCGTTCGAGCATTTCCTGTGCCGTCAGATAATACTTCACACCTGCCAGCAATCCAAGCCTCTCGGCCGCTTCCCCGTTGATATCACATACCGCGATGAGCTGAGCCTCAGGCATGGACATATATCTGTCCGCATGAATGTTCCCCATACCGCCGCAGCCGATCACTGCTGTCTTGAGCATTCCGTTTCTCCCCTTTCCGAATGTAACTCCTTATTATAAAAGAACAGCCTGTCCGTATCATCGGGTACGATTAAGCTCCTTACAGAAGCACAGTCTGCCCCGTTACTCTGCTCTCATTAGCCGCTTCCAGAAAGCGGATCAGCTCCAGCGTAACCGCCGGGCTTATGGGCGGAGACGCTCCCCCCGCCATCAACAGAAACTGCCTTAGCAGATTCTGATGGCCTGCTTCATAGTGCCCGCCCAGCGCATTTACTGCGGTGCTGCCCCGTTCCCTGTGCAGCACAGCAGTGAAATCGGTGCCTCCGGTTACGTTGCCGCGCATGGTGCCGATCCGTCCGTCCCTCCACTGCCCGACTGCCCATTCCTGGGTTTCATTACTCTGGGCTCTCACCGATATGCAGCCTCCGCCAAGTGCCGCGTACAGCATCTCTGCGGTATGAATGCCGTACCAGAATAATCCCGGCTGGGTCGGCTGCAGCTCGAGCGGACCGCAGCAGTCTGCTCCTACAATGGAGCCTGCACTCTCATCCTTCAGCGCCTCATTCAGCGGCCCGCCGAACCGGACCATCGAGCTGGAGAAAACGGGTGTCCCGTAGCTTGCAGCAAGCTCCATGATGGCCCGGGCATCCGCGCTGGTAACCGCAAGCGGCTTGTCGATGAACACCGGCTTGCCGTAGGGTGCGAGCACCGCGAACTGTTCACGGTGTACTCTTCCGTCTACAGAAGTCAGCAGGACCGCATCTGCTCTCTCGGCTACTTCAGCAATGGAAGCCACCAGCTCGACACCGTAGTGCTCCTGCAGCTCCCTGCTGATCGCTTCCACCCTTGAGGCGCTTAACGGGAAATCCGCCGAGCCTCCGGCATACCCGCAAGTCAGCCTCCCGCCGGGTACATGCAGCGGATGGGACACATGGTTCAGCAGCGAAGCATAGATTCTGCTGTGTGAGGTATCCATACCCACCATACCAATGTTCAGCTCTTTCATCTCTGCACCTCCGCCCGCGTAGACTGGGGTTAACTAGTACTTGCAGCAACTGATGTGTTCTGTTCCAAATGGACATTCAGGAATAGTTGTATAAAGTACAATTAAAAACAGCAAAAAGGGAGGCTCGCCTCTTATAACTGCAGTCTGTACAACTAAATTTGCCTGAATGGGCGGGAACCAAGGTAGCGAGGCAGTTTAATTGCACGAAATACAACTAAACGGATTATTGGTTGTAAATCAGGCGATTTAGTTGTACAAAGTGCAATTAAGCATACCGCATACCGCCCTACCGTTTACCGTTTACCGTTTACAGCTTACTGCCTACCGCTTACCGTTTACCGTTTACCGCAAACGCCCAGACATATGCCGTAATCGGGTCATGGGTTGCCGTGACTCCAAAGAATATTTGGCCCTCCGGCCGCTGTCCGTCCCCAGGTTTCTTGATCTAATCCGCTGTTCGCAGTGGAAAATCTCAGCCAGCTTATGCTTCCGATGCTAGCTTTCCTATGGATAGCTTTCAGGCGGATGCTACCTTCATACAGCTCCAGTTCCAAATTCCCTTCCGCCGCTTTTCCCAGTCCGTATATTATTAAGTTCAATCTATATAGCAGTTAATGAACGCCCCCTTGTGCCTGCGGACAACTTAGATTAACTGTGGTATGCACGTTCCCTTACGAAATGTTCCAGCAGCGCCATGTATGCTTTTCCAACCTCTTCAATGCTATACACCGTTCTTGCCTTCTGCTCGCCCCTGGTCATCAAGCGTTCCCGCAGGGCGTTCTGTTCGAGCAGAAGGGCCACACGCCGGACACATTCCTCTTCATTTCCGGTAGCATACAGCGATACACTCAGCTCATCATCCAGCAGCTCAGGCAACGCTCCGACCTCCGGCACGACAACCGGACACCGGCAGGCCATCGCCTCCAGGACGGTCATCCCGAAGGATTCATTGCTGGTAGTACTGATATACACCCCGCCACTCCCGGCAACCGCAGAATAATAATGGTGCATCTCTTCATAATCCACTTTGGGCAGCCACTCAAAATGCCGGATTCCCAGCTCCTGCACTCTCGCCCGGAGTTTGCCGGTAATTTCTTCGGGAGCGGTGTAACCGCCGACAAGCAGGAACTGCAGGTCCGGGAATTGCGCATTCAGCCTGCCTGCTATGTTCATGAAGGACTCCCAGTTTTTATGCCGGTCCAGCTTGCCTACCCACAGAATGGTAGGCGGCCGCTCGCCGGAGAGGGGTTCGTATTTGAATAGTTCCGTATCCAGGCAGTTATTGATATGACAAGCATCTGTAATCCCGATTCCCTCCAGCATTTCCTTCATATAGGCCGAGGGTGTGATGACATAGTGAAAGGGCAGACTGTCCCTGGATTCAGCCAGTATCCGCAAGGGCTCCTCATAGGTGGTGTGCACCTCGTGAATGATCAGCTTCCGTGCTTCCGCCGGGCCCAGCGCTTCATACAGCTCATAGGTATCAATGGTGATGATTACGTCAAAGTCATGCTCCTTAATGTAGCTCCTGATTTCATCAGGTGTTCCGAGGATACGGACATGCGCATAGCCTTCAAAAGCGCCGGCCCCGCCGTAGTCCTCAAGAAAAGCAAAATGCACCTCCGCACGGCCGCGCAGAAACTTAAGCCTGTTCGCCAGCTGCGTGGTGACTCCGCCCAGCAGGCAAAATTTGTAGAAATATAGGATTTTCATGATTCCTCCTGACTTGCCGTCAAGGCCTGCATCCGGTACAGCGCGGTTGCTCTGGCAAAAAACAGTTCCCCTTCGCCGTCCACCGCAAGCAGCCGGGCATCGTCGTCCAGCACCTCAAGCCTGTCCTGGCGCACATCATATTGGAACAGGGTTTTCATTGCGGTTCCGTACAATATGCCTTCCCTGTACAGCAGCTCGTTGCCTCCCCGCCAGAAGTGGGTCATTTCTTCCCAATCCGCCGGGCATACCCGAATCGTCCTTTCAGTCTCCAGCGTGAACGGATTAAACAGGAAGAGCAGCCCTGCAGTGAGTCCCCATACCTTGCCTTCATCATCCAGCGCCAGCGCCGGGATGGCCTTTTCTCCCGGTACCGGTACGCCCTCCCACACCTTGCGGCGGGTGTTCACATCCCAGATCATCAGGGACGCTTCCGTCCGCTCCGGCGCTATGCCGAGCCCTCCCCAGACAGAGCCTCCGGCGAACAAAAGGTCTTCACTTGCAGTCAGTGACACGATGCTCTGCTGCGGCAGCAGCCCCCTGAGTACTTCCCGCGCCCCGGTTTCTGGATGCAACAGGGTTAACGCACCTCCATGACGGCCGTAGGACGGTACGGTTCCGATAGCCAGTTCTTCTCCCGCCCGGGTCCAGGCAAAAGCACGGTCCTGTTCTTCGCCTTGCAGGGAGAAAGCCAGCCTGGGATTAAGGCCGGGATTCCATTCCCGTGACGGGTCATAGGCGAAGATATTCGCTTTGGGGTACACTCCCAGATACATAATGCCGCCGGCTTCCATCATGCCCTCGATCTGCCCGATCCCCCGGCGGGAAACGATTTCCGAGGTGGCCGGATCGTAACTGGCCAATCCCCCGGCGAAATAACCGCCGGTATACAGCTTCCCTTCCGGCCCCCAGGCCAGGGACTGCAGGTGAACCGGCTGCCCCTGCAGCATGAAATCCATGACCGTGTGCCGGTCATGCTCCGGATCATAGATCCAGCAGGTCCCGTCCCTGCGCACACCTGCCAGGCAGCTTGCCTGCGGATTCAACGGATGGCCCTCCAGCCAGCCGTAGTCTCCTGCCGGTTCCGGCATGGCAAATGAAGTAGGGGTAAGCACGCCCGTTGCCAATGCATAACGCTGCAGAACATCATCCTTGATGAAATAGATGTTCCCGTAACGGTCAGGCGGCGACACACTGAGTCCACTTACATGATCGATAGAATTCTCCCACCGGCGCAGCTTCAGATCATAGATATATAATCTAGAACTCGGTGTTATCCGAATTATCAGCTTCCCGTGTACAATATTCAGATCATACACCAGCTGCTCTGTGCGGCTCTCTTCCGGCAGGCTGATTTCACTCCGTTCACCTGTCTCTGTGTCCAGTTCCACAATATGCGGACACCGGGTTCCAGCCCCCACATATAGCTTGCCCTCCCAGGCTTGCATGCACCGGGCATATTGCTCTCCGTCCACCATGGCGCCGTAATCTCTGAACTGTCCCGTGGACGGGTTATATTGAAAGACTTTGCCGCCGGGATAGCAGCCTCCATAGATGTTGCCTGCGTTGTCGGCGGCAAGCCGCCAGGTGTAGAATTCGCCTGGAATCATCTCCCCCAGGTTCTCGATGCCCTGTTCATGCGTAAATCTGTATAGAATCCCGCTGCCGCCGATGTAGATTCCGCTGACCGCCGCAACCACTCCCCAGCAATGATCCGAGCCTTCCAGCGCGAATTGCTGCACTGGCTCGGTACCAGCAGGATCAAGTACAAACAGCATGCAGGGACTGCCGGAGGATACGGCATAGATCCGGTCCTGCCCCTGCCGCTTGCCATAGGCCGATGCCCATACCGCAAGCCCGTTCAGCGGCTCGCCGATCCTCAGCGCCTCCATGATTATTGCCCCTCCCGGGCTTGGGCTGCAGCAGGCTCTGCTTCCTGAACACCGGTTACAGGATAGGCGAGCACTGCTCCCAGCAGCTCTGCAGGAGATTGTGCATACTGTAAGAACGCATCGGCTGAACGCTCCAGGGGGAACACCTTGCTGATCAGCGGTCCTACCTGAATATCGCCTTCAGCGATCAGCCGGATGTATTCCGCCATGTTGCGTCCTTCGGTCCAGCGGACGTAGCCGTAAGGATAATCAATCCCTTGCTTTTCATAGACAGGATCGTAACGGCCCGGACCGCCTGCTCTGGAGATCAGTACCTGCGCTTCCTTCCCGAACATCAGCTCCCGCGAGAAGTCCGCCTTCACATCTCCGACCAGCAGCACCTTCCCCTGGTTCCTCACCCATTCCAGCGCCTGATCGACAAGCCCGCCGGATTTGCCCCCGGCACAGATCATTACGGCATCCGCTCCCATTCCCGCCGTCAATTGTTCCAGATGCGAGCTGACCTGCTCCGGACTCACTGCAATGTGGCGGATGCCAAGGCTCTCGGCGATACTGCAGCGCGCTTCAAGCAGATCATAGACGATGACCCGGCAGCCGGCAGCCCTGGCAATTTGCGCAATCAGCTGGCCGAGAATTCCTGCTCCAATCAGCACCAGCGTCTCGCCGAACTGCAGGTCAGCCTGCCTTACGGCATGCACTGCGATGGCTCCAAGACCCACCGTTGACGCTTCCACCGGACTGACATGCTCCGGAACCGGCACCATGAGATGCTGTGGCATCAGCAGCCATTCCGCGTGTTTCGCATAAGGCCCCCCGTAACAGGCCACCCGCTGGCCAACTGGCCAATGCTCCATTCCCTGTCCACGGGAGCGGATGATCCCTGCCGCACTATATCCGAGAACTATAGGTTTCGGGCGGTGAGCACCATTCATCATCATTTCTGTTCCGGGGCTGATGGCCGAATATTCTGTCTCAACGAGCACGAATCCGTCCTCCAGCACCGGAGCGGGAATCTCAGCCACGTTAATTTCACCATTCTGGGATAGTACCGCCTTCATATAGCCTCTCTCCTCCCGACTGCTTCGCGCAGATTACGGTGCGAATGTTGTTTTCTCTATTTATGCTCTGTTTCTGCTGTGTTTCTGCTCTATTACTGCTCTGTTCTGCTCCATTGTCCGCTTACTCTTTCAGTGCTCCGATCATAACGCCCTTGACGAAATACTTCTGCAAAAACGGATAGATCATCAAAATAGGCACCGTTGCGATAATAATCGTCGCGAACTTGATAGATTCACTGATGCGGAACACCTCATCCTGCGTAACGCCGGCCAGCATATTCTGCGCGGAGGACTGAATCAGAATTTCCCGCAAAATCAGCTGCAGCGGAAACAGATCACGGTCCTGCAAATAGATCATCGCCGAGAACCAGCTGTTCCAGTGTCCCACCGCATAGAACAGCGTCATTACCGCCAGTACAGGCATCGATAACGGCAGCACAATCCGCAGCAGAATGCGGAAGTCATGGGCACCGTCGATTTTGGCCGATTCCACGAGGCTCTCCGGTATGGACTGGAAGAAGGTCCGCATGACGATCAGGTTAAAAGCACTGACCGCGCCCGGCAGCAGCAGCGCCCATCTTGTATCGTACAGTCCGAGCTCACGCACATTCAGATAGGCCGGAATCAGCCCCCCGCTGAAGAACATCGTGAACACGATGAACGCCATGATCAGGCTGCGCCCCTCCAGATTCTTTCTGGACAGCGGATAAGCGCCCAGAGTGGTTAGAACCAAATTGATAAAAGTGCCCGCGATGACATAAATGAACGTATTTCCGTAAGCGGTCCAGATCCGCTGGTCCTCAAAAACCAGCTTGTACGCATCCACATTAAAGCCCTTCGGCCAGAAGCTGATCTCGCCGGCGGCGATTGCATGCGCATCACTGAATGAGGATACCAGTACATACCACATGGGATACAGGAACAGGAAGGAACAGAAGATTAGGAACAGAACATTGCAGCTGTCAAATATCAGTTCCGGAATGCTGCGTTTGATTACCACTGTCTTCCCTCCTAAGAGTTTTGTTAGGATGACTTCACTGATCAGCTTCGTACAAAACTAGCTTCGGAAGCATACGCCAGAGTTTAATGGAGCTATACTTCCTGTGTGAACAGCGCAATTAAACTGGCTTCGGAAGCATAGCTCCCCTCACCATAAGCTGCTCTCGGTGGTCTTCCGGCTGATCCGGTTCGCCAGCACCAGCAGCGTAAAGTTGATCACGGAGTTGAACAGTCCCACCGCCGCCGAGAAGCTGTAATCGGCTTCCATGACACCGCGTCTGTAGACAAAGGTGGAGATGACGTCTGCCGTGACGTAGGTTCCCGGATTATACAGCAATATAATTTTGTCCCAGCCCACATTCAGCAGAGTCCCGACATTCAGAATCAACAGGATCAGCACTGTGGGCAGAATTCCCGGCAGTGTAATGTGGGTAAGCTGCTTCCAGCGCCCGGCCCCGTCCACAACTGCAGCCTCATAGAGGCTTGGGTTAATGCCGGACAAGGCTGCCAGATAGATGATAGAGTTCCAGCCCAGGCTCTGCCACATGCCTGAACCGACATAAATGGTGCGGAACCACTCCGGCAGGATTAGAAACTGAATCGGCTCAGAGATGATTCCGATGCCGAGCAGCAGGCTGTTGATAATGCCTCCGGGCTTCGTGAAGTCAATAATCATGCCGCAGATGACAATTAATGAAATGAAATGCGGCAGATAAGACACCGTCTGCAGGAAGGACTTCAGCTTTTTGATCCGCAGCTCATTAAGCAAAAGCGCAAAGACCAGCGAAGCCGGAAAAATGAACAGCAGCGAATAAAAGCTCATTAGGAAGGTGTTCTTCAGCAAACGGAAGAAATAATAGCTCTCAAAAAACTTCTCGAAATTTTTGAAGCCCACCCAGGGGCTGCCGGCCACTCCTGCGAAAGGATTGAAATCCTTGAAGGCGATTATCGCCCCGTACATCGGTTTGTATTCAAAAATGAGGAAATACAGCACAGTGGGCAGCAGCATGAGATAGAGATAACGGTTAGCCATCATACGCTTCAGCGAAAGGGAACTCCGTTTCGTCCGCTGTTTCCTGCTTTTGGCCTTGATTGCATTTACGGGTACTGCCATAGGGGGCTCCTTTCCGGGACAGAGGCGAGGGTACCGGTTATCTTAGTGCCAGGGAGCTGCCGGAATTTCCGCAGCCCGCCCGGCTAAGACAGCCCTGCTCCGCTTATTTTCCTTTAAAACGCTCATATGCAGCCTGGTACTGCTTCAGCACCTCGCCAATCCCCATTTGCTCCAGCTGCTTCATGACTTTGTCATAATCCTCGAAGCTCTGGCGTCCCATAATCTGGGCATTGATCGTTTCAGCCACATAGGTCTGAATGTCAGCCATAAGCGGAACCACAATTTCATTTTCTTCAGCCGTGAATTGCACTGGCGGCAGCTTCGCGTCAAAGTCAATATAATCCTTGTAAATCTCCAGCGGATTCTCCGTTTGCCCGTTCGCTTCACGGATCTGTTCGGCATAACGGGTATCGGCCACTGTAGCCCAGCTTCCGCCGCCGATGGTATGGTTCAGCAGCTCCTGCGTATTGGTCAGCCCGTTCGTAGGATGAGTAACCTCTTCCTTATATACCGGCTCGCCGTTCACCAGATCATAAGACTTGCCTTCCACCCCGAAATTGTTCAGCAGAATGCCTTCTTCGGAATACTGGTAGTCCAGCCACTTCATCACTTCTTCGGGATGTGCAGTCTTTGAGGATACTGCAAGTCCATGGGCTGCAGCCTGCCAGCGGAAGGAGACATGGCGCTGATCACCGTTAGGCCCCTTTGGAGGAATGGCTGCTGCAATTTTGAAGGTGTCATGCTTGCCTTCCATCAGCGTTGTGAAGTTCCCCATATAGGACCCCGACCAGCCGAACCAGGCACCGGCCACATCCGTGGTAACCTTCTCGGTCAGCGTCTGGAACGTTGTGTCCACCAGATAGTTCGGGTCCAGCAGCTGTTCTTCATATAGACGGTTCAGATAGGCAACAACATCCTTGAACCGCGGATCATTAGGCCCGAATTTCACTTCACCGTTATCCACGAAGAACCCGTATTCGACACCAAAGGCCGGTGCGAACAGCATCATAATGTTCTCCAGATTGACGGTGACGAGCGGAATTTCATCTTTTTTGCCATTACCATTGGGATCCTGCTCCCTAAAGGCTTTAAGCATGTTATACCAGTCTTCTGTAGTTTGCGGCATCTGGAGTCCCAGCTTCTCCACCCAGTCACTGCGGACCTGAGGGAACATTTGGGTCAAATCCTGGGAATCGAGTACGAGGTTCGGCAGATAATAGATATGCCCTTCAGGCGAGGTGATTTGTCCCCGGATATCCGGGTGGTCATCGAGGAGCTTTTTGAAGTTTGGTGCATATTGGTCAATCAGATCTTCCAGTGGAAGGAGCGCTCCCTGAGCGCCGTATTTGCCGGAGTCCGTCCCCCACAGATCGTTATAGATGATATCCGGAAGCTTGCCGGAGGACATCAGCAGACTGAATGCTTCTGCGCTGGCTTCTGTACTGTGCTGAAAGTTGATATGAACGTTGGTGTTTTCTTCCATTTGCTGAAAGGAGTACTTCTCATTAAAATCGGTTCCCCGGAAATTCCCCCCGCTTGGGGACCAAAGGGACAGCTCCAGCTTGTCCGCCACAATCGGCACCTGAAGGCCGCCAACGGACCGGCTTCCTTCTACAGGAGCAGCCGTCTCACTCTGAGTACCCGAAGAGGCCGATGGTTCAGCGGCGTTGCCTCCATTATTGTTTGACCCTCCACAGGCGGACACCAGTGTAACGAGCAGTGTCAGGACCGGCAACAGCAGAGCTAGCTTCCTTTTAGCAACATTCATAATTCAGCCCCCTATTAATAAGTAAAAGTAAGATAGTTCCTATGAGATATTTACTAACACACGATAAGGGAATCAACAGTACATCAACATTTCGTTTTTACGGAATAGCTATCAGCGCCTTTCCTCTTGATTTTCTCCTTCAGCCTGTACATTTCTCAATAATTGTGACGTTTTTCTCAATCTTGACTTCTTTTTGATTTATATCCAAGCTATTCAGATCTATATTTTCGCATTACTGATATACATCTGATGTATACATTATATTTTCACCTTCCATTGAAGTCAATTAAATTTTGACTATTTATCAGCATTTATGTAATTATACATCACATTGATATTTCATCAATCGAATTTCTCATCATAATATTGTGAAAAAGCTAACATGATTTGATATGAAATATTTCATTGTTTTCATTTCATGTTTTCTTTTTACACCACTTCTAGCAGTAACACAGCAAAAAAAGCGTAATAATAGCAGAATCCTGCCATCATTACGCTTAATCACCGATCCAGAACCGCTGCAGCCTCGCTCAGGTGAGCGTGTCCGTTGCCCTATCCGCCTTCGCCCTGTTTTCTTCAGCAATCAGCCGGCCCATTTCCTCATACATAGAGGTCTCATCAATCATTCTGGACCAATACGCATTCAAGAGCTTGCGGAAGCTTTGCAGTACAGCAATAGGAAGCCCCAGATCTCTGAGGTATGAAAATGTTGGAAATAGCTCTCTGTACATCAGATATCTCGAAGGACGGTTCAAATGATCATCCACGGTCATTTCAGCAATCCGTTTGCGTGCCGGAATACTGACCGAACGTTCGCGGATCATCCGCTGCGCCTCTGCCGAAGCCAGGAAGCTGACGAATTGCCGTGCCGCCTCTTTCTGCCGGGAATTCCCCACAACCGCCGCACCGATGGTGACGAGCAGTGTTTTTTGCGGGTCCCTGGCTTTGAGTGTTGGAAGCGGGGCCAAGTCATAATCCAGGGGAAGGTCCTTGAACTCGTTCAGATTGTAGTAGGTCGCCAGGATCATCGATACCTGCTCCTGCACAAACAGCGATATTGTCTCATCCTCGTGATTGCCAGCCAGATATTTGGGGAAGATCTGATGATTGTTCACCAGCCTGCTGTATATATCCAGACTGTTGGCGGTCTCGGGACTCAGTGTGGGATGGTGTCCTCCGTCCTCCGTGATCCGGATTCCGCTCTGCAGCAGAAACACCGAATAGCGGTTCTCGGAGGCGGGTACAAAATACACGGCATGGCGCCCCCGTTTCTCCGACAGCTGCCGTGCCGACTCCATCAGATCATCCCAGGTCCAGTAACTGTCCGGTTCAGGCAGGTCAGCCTCACGGAAATGGGCTTTGTTGTAGCAGAGCACCACGGGAGAGAAGGAAATCGGATAAGCAAACAGCTGTCCCTCATGCAAAAAGGCTTCGCTGGTAATTGGATACAGCCCCGGATCGGGCTCCAGCGCTTCAAGCAGCTCTGCGGACCCGTTCTCGGCCATCTCCTGAAACTGGGTACTGTTGAGGGACAACACATCCAGCATTCCGTTATTCATCAGCTCCAAGGCCGAATTCACATGATCGAAGTCATTCAAGGCGAGCGGCAGAACATGAATCCCGGGATGCAGCCGGTGGAATTCTGCTATGAGATCGTCCAGCTTGAAGTCCTTGGTCAGGGAAGAGCTGCAGCCGAAATGGATGCGAATCCGCTCCCTGACCGACTCCATTACCACGCTGCCCACACGGTCAATCTTCAGAATCAGACCTTCTTGTACAAGGACATCCAGTCCTCTGCGGACGGATTTGTTACTGAGCTCAAACTGTTTGGCCAGCAGGCTCTCGGCAGGAAGATACGCTCCCGGCTGCAGAATACCGCTAAGAATATCTGTTCGGAGCTTGCTTACCATATAATCCAGTCTTTCCCGGAAGGACTGACGTCCTGATTTATTATTCATGTATTATTCTCCCTGCACCACTTAAATTTACATCATCACCTTTTTATTGTGCTTCAACATGGAAAGGTTGTCAAACGCAAATCGGCCTGCTCCTTAACCTTAAGAATTTCTTTTTCCAACAGATTAATGTTGTTGAGGATGCTCTGATCATCCGGGAGATATCCGGAGGCTAACTTGTTATGATGATAGGATAGTTCATATTCATTAAGGTGGTAGTAACACAGGCCCAGCTGCATGTGGGGCAGCCAGGTTCTGGCCACATCATTAGAGATGGCCCAAGGATTAACAGGCGGCGGCGATTCGATAGCCAGCTTATACCAGTACACCGCCTGATGAAATTGCTCCTTTTCCAAAAAGAAATAAGCCAGCCGGCAGCAGAATTCCGGACGGGGAATATCATAGGTGAACGATTTGAAAATCCACTCCTGCTCCTTGTCCCGGTTTCCCATGTGGTAATAACAATCTGCCAATTTCGAACAGACATGAATTATATCTTCTATTGTACGCTGATTAGAGTCTATGAATTGCAGGTAAAAGAGAACTGCCTGTTCATAGAAGCGATGCTGATGCAGCTCCATGGCATAATGCAAAGTATCCCGTGCTGTAAATTCCACCCCGGAGGACAACAGCAGTTCATAAATTCTCAGGTTCCGCTTAGTATCTGAACGGCTATGATTCTTCAGATGAGTAATCACAATATCACTGTCCAGACAGCCTTCTTCTATCGACAAATCCTCATGCACCGCCCCGGTCCACTCGTAATTCCGGGAGCGTCTGACCAGCCTTACGCGCCGGACCTTTAATGTGGCGTTCCCGTATTCATCAAAGTCGCAGTGATAAGGCATAGACACCCGATCAATGTCAGGAGACAGAGAATGTTTGAGCTCCAAAAGCTTCTGCAGTTCCGCAGGCAGCAACACATCATCTGCATCAAGCCATAGGATATAATCCATTGCCGCTTGCGCAAATGAATAGTTCCGTGCCTCGGCGAAATGATGCTTCCACTTATACTCCCGGACATGAGGCGTCCATCGCCCGGCTATTTCTTTGGTGCTGTCCGTTGATCCGGTATCCACAATGATGATTTCATCCACGGCCTCCTGTACAGATTGTATACATCGTTCCAGTGTAGCTTGCTCGTTCCTCACGATCATGCACAGACTAATTGTAATCATCGCGCTCACCTCTTGTTAAGGATTGATCCCTACTCCTAAAGGGGTGGTACCTACCGTTATGCTGGAAGTGACAGTATTTCTGTTCCCGTCGATAACGGAGATCGTATTGCTCCCGGCATTCGCCACATACGCACCATTGGTCAGAGGATTTACTGCTACACCGAGCGGACTGATCCCCACTGGAATGGTGGCGGCAACGGTATTGGTACTTCCGTTAATGACGGACACATTGTTACTGCCCTGATTGGCGGAGTAAATCAGATTAGTGTTAGGATTCAATCCGATGCCGCTTGGTACTATACCTGCCGGAACCGTAGCGATAATGGTATTTGACAAACCGCTGATCACCGAAACATTGCTGCTGTTTGAATTTGTCACATAAATCCGGTTGGTACGGGTATTCACTGTTACTCCTACAGGAACAGCCCCAACAGCAACCGTAGCAATAACGGCATTGGATATTCCGCTGATGACAGAGACATTGTTGCTGCCTGTATTTGCTACATAGATCCGGTTGGTGATCGGGTTCACCCACGCACCGAATGGCCCGGCTCCTACGGCCACACTGGCAATCACTTCATTGCTGCCCCCGTCAATCACCGAGACATTATTGCTCCCTGAATTCGTAACATAAATCCGGTTGGTATTGGGATTTACTCTTACCCCATTTGGTGTAGTCCCCACAGTAACAGTAGCTATAACCGTATTAGTGCTTCCATCTATCACCGAGACATTCCCGCTATCCTCATTGGCTACATAAATCCGGTTGGTTACAGAGTTCACCTCTACACCAAACGGCCCCGCACCAACTGCAATCGTAGCTACAACAGCATTCGTATTCCCGTCTATCACAGAAATATTGTCGCCGCCGTTGTTGGTCACGTACATCAGATTAACCGAGGCGGGCTCCGCTGATCCGGTAGCTCCGGTAACTCCTGTGGCTCCTGTGGCTCCGGTCTCTCCACTCGCACCCGTAGCTCCTGTAACTCCCGCAACTCCTGTAACTCCCGTAGCTCCAGTCACTCCCGTGGCTCCAGTCACCCCATTCACTCCTGTCACTCCCGTAGCTCCATTCGCACCCGTTGCACCAGCCACTCCCGTAGCTCCCGTGGCTCCCGTCACCCCCGTCACTGCTCCTAATAATTCAGCGGAAACCAGCCTGTGCGCCGTCACCAAATTACCCGTAGCGTCTTTTCCCCATGCAGAAATCCGGATCTCATCGTTCACGGAAGCAGATGTGGTGAAAAGAAATTCAAAGGCATTCAAATCCGCGTAATAAGTTCTGGTTATCACTTGATTCGGGGACAGATTCAGAGTTTCACTCACATATAATGTTCTTGTCCCATCCAAAAAATAGCCTTCGACCACAACCGTCGAACTGGAGACACTGCTTCTATTATCGACTTTGACTGTCACCTGCTGCGTAGGCCTTACCCCGGTTGAGGCTGAGACATTGTTCTCAATCGGTCCCGTAGATAATAAGCTCATCGTCACCACTCCCCTTTCACTCAGATTGATATAAAACAATTTTTCAATATAGTAGTATTCGAATTTAATAGTGAAGGTATAGACGTAATGCCTTTTTAGCGCATATTGTTCTTTTGCCTCACTGGAAAATACAAAAAAAACCGATCCAGCCGGATCGGAGTTTGAGTTGTTTCTTATAGCGTATCTCTAAACCTTACTTAACTGCTCAACCGCCTGCTGCTCATCCGCCAGGAAAAAAACATCCTTCCCGTTATTGCATTCATAAATGAAGTCACGCAGACTCCGGCTCGTGTATCCGCTGAAATCTCCTACGATCGCCACCTTCAGCTGATAATTGATGAACTTCTGTAGAATCTCACCGGCCAGCCGGGTCTTCAAATCAAAAAATCTTTCACTCAGCAGAGCTTTATGTATGACTATCCGGTCGCAATCGACTTCATACCGTACCGTTGCCATTAGATCCAGCGCATCCTGGACATCACTGACTAAGGTCTCGCTGCCGCTCACTACGGCTATCGTTTTTCCGCCGTTTACTACTGGTGTTATATTCATTACCAAATCCTCCTAATATGTACTTAGAACTCACATTCCATTATAGACTCAGCATGACCTTGCGGATCCACTCCTCATTCTTCAAAACCTCAGGTTCATAACTCTCCGGATAGGCCGTTGGATAGCGGGATTCGTCCATCAGCACATCCGGCGCAGTCCCGTAGATTTCATTAATCCGGCCTTCAGCGTTGCTGTTCAGGTCCGTTTCGAGTTTAAATATAATCCCGCTGTTCGGCAGAGCGTACCTGTAAGGCTCCATATAGACACAGGCTCCACCCGCCGTATTCGTTCCGGCCACCGTTCCCAGGCCCAGCTTGCGGACAGCGGCCGTGAAGTTGTCTGCTGCCGAGAAGCTGTCACCGTCTGCAAGCACATATACCTTTCCGTCAAAGAGAAAAGAATCTTCCGGCTGCCAGTACTTGGTCACCGTATAAGTGTCCCAGTCCGCAGAGTCTACTCCCGGGAGTTGCTCTTTCTTAACCTCTGTTACGTCATATCTGTCCTTATTGGTCAGAGTAGAGTTGACGAATTGTTTGTACAGGCAAAACCGCAGCCCGAAACGTTCACCGAATAATTTCTTCACGCTTGCGGATTGCTCGTAATCCACGGGCGCTTTTAACAAAGGCTTCAGCAGATTATCCGCCCAATAATCATCATCACCGCCGCCGTTCCTCCTTAGATCAATAATCAGCTTACTGTATTTCCCTCCCGACTTCTTCATGAAATCCTGAATAACCAGTCGGTCCTGCTCCTTATACATATCTGCAAAGCTAAAAATCCTTATATATCCGGTCTGGTCATCCAGCTCAACGGGGATAACATTGCTGTCAGGCTGTTCATTCCGGTATGGCGCCGCATATCCCTTGTACACCAAGAAATCCCCCTTGGCCATCGTGCCATCCGGGCGGACCGCTTCAATCATCCAAGCACCGTTCCCCGGATCAGCACTAAGTAGCGTCTGCAGGTATACCCGATGAAGCGCAGCATCCCAAACTAGATGAAGCCGTGTCTGCAAAGACTTAACATAATCCTCAACATCCAGACCGTTAATTCGCTCAATTATTGAACCTTGCGGAAAAAGAGTCTCTCTCGCCTGATAATCCTGCGCCAGCACATATTTACCCTGCTCATAGTGGATGTCTGCTTTGCTGTGCACATACATCTCCACACCGGCCGCCATGTTAAGCCAGTAGTCTCTGGAGCGGTAGGCTTGTTTATCAATGTTATAGAAGAAAGCAAGCATAGGATTGTACGGCTCATCAAAGACCACCTGTGCATGGCCGGCTTGCCCCAAGAATGTCATGTATTCATAGAACAGCCGGAGAAATTCAGCATTATCGGCAGATTCCCCGGCCCGGGTTATGAATGCCTGACCGATTACGTCCATATTCTCAAGACCTTTATCCTGCTCAAGCGCCTTATCCAGCGGATAAACCTCCTTCACGAGCTTGGCCAGATATTCAAAATCCTCCCGCTTCCGGGCCGCTGTTAATTCAGGCACCTCTTGTTGCGGACCCTCGCGCCATATCGTTCCTATGAAGGCCAGCAGTCCCATAAGTACTAGAAATATCAATAGCAGCACATACTTCCTCATCTTCCGGCCTCCGGCAATATAACAGAATCATTCCAGATAGATTATAACGTTACCGGCAGACTGTGTATGTTAAAAAAGCCGTACACATAGCGTATAATAGACACTACCAAAATTCACAGCAAAGGATATGAGAAACATGAACTTGAGTATGAACTGGATTACGCTCAGAGTGCGCGATCTGGAGGCTTCCCTTGATTTCTATCACAGGATTCTGGGCCTTCCCATTGAGCGCAGATTTGAGAGCAGAGGCAGGCAAATTGTCATGCTGGGTGCAGAAGGACAACCGAAGATCGAGCTTATTCAGGGAAGTGATCCGGCGCTAAAGCCGGAGTGCGGTATTTCAGTAGGTTTCGAGGCAGGTTCACTGGACGAGGCTATGAAGGAGCTTAGTAACGAGGGAATTCCGGTAGCACGCGGACCCGTCTCGCCGAATCCGCATCTGCGGTTCTTTTACATTCTAGACCCGGACGGCTTCGAAGTACAGATTGCGGAGCATTGCTAGCTCCTGTTCTGACAAGCATGATCAAGTTTAATTTCAAGCGAATCAGCAAACTACGGTAATTGAGTATAGGCTAATGCTAATTAATGAGTCGTGCTTAGAGATCGCCGCCGTAGTTTACCCAGTACATAGAGTATTAAATGGAAAAACGTATCTTAATTTCGCTCTTTTGACTAATTTCAGGATTTTAGTTGGAGAAACGTCACTTAATTTCTCACATTCACTCTACTTTATGGCCTTTACCGCAAATTAAGTGCTGTTTATCCAACTGCTGTCCGGCGAGGGCTTCTCTATTCATCAGCAAGTGGAGAAAATCATAACTATTTCCGGCGCTGATTCAGCCCAACCCTCGCCAACGCTGCTCCCGGATGCCTTAGCCGCCTCTTCAGCGATATTCCAACTTTATTATTCACGCCTTAAACGATAAAAAAACGGCATCTCTGCCGTTTCTTGTGTGATGGACTCTCAGGGGCTCGAACCCTGGACAAATAGATTAAGAGTCTACTGCTCTACCAACTGAGCTAAGAGTCCGTATGTGTCTATGTATTCTGATCTACAAGACGATAATCTCTAAGCTGTGAACGCCCGCTCAAAAGATACTTTCATAGTATACTTAATATAACTCCCCTTGTCAACAAATAATTATATTCCCTCTTGCTCAGCCGTTAACTGCTGCAGTACAAAGCCCTGAAGCACCTTGCACTGCGCAGTTTATTTCATATTCAGCTTACCCTCGGACAATCTGTGGACTTACTCTACACACGGTTCTTCCGGATCATCACATAATAAATCGGGAGTCCGGCCAGCGTAATGCCGATCCCCACCAGCGAACGCAGCGGATCACTGATGATCGTGCTGGCCAGAATATAGATTCCGCCTGCCACGCCAAGTATCGGGGTGAACGGATAGAGCGGCACGCGGTAGCGGCCTGGTTCATACGGCATTTTCTTGCGCAGGATGAACACGCCGAACACACCCATCGTAAAGAAAATCCACAGGACAAACACCAGCAGGTCTGTCAGCGTATTGAAAGTTCCCGAGAAGATGTAGATCACCGCCAGCACACTCTGAAAAATAAGCGCATTCGCTGGAGTCTGGAACTTCGGATGAATACTGCTGAGCACCCGGGAAAATGGAATCTGCCGCTTCTCCCCCATCGCCTGCGGCACCCGCGCAGCGGTCATCAGATACCCGTTCAGCGCTCCTAATACGGAGACAATGATGCCTGCTGTAATAAAAGCTCCGCCGCCGCTTCCGAACAGTGCTTCTGCCGCATCTGCACCCGGAGTCTGGGAGGAAATAATCTGATCATAGGGCAGCGCTTTGAACACTGCAATGTTGAACAGTACATATACAGCAATTACAAATATAACGCCGATCGAAATGACTTTTGGCAGTGTTTTGGCCGGATTGTTAATTTCACCCGCCATATTGGTCACGCTGATCCAGCCGTCATACGCCCAGAGTGTGCCCAGAACCGCCGCCCCGAAGCCCGCGCCTGCCGCTGATGCACTGATTCCTCCAAAGCCGGGAGCCAGATCCGAGAACAAGCCTACGCCCACGATGCCCGCTACCGGAATCAGCTTGCCCACAGTTGCCACAGTCTGGATGATTCCGCCGAACCTTGTGGCGATGACATTCATCAGCAGAATGAAAGCCAGAATACCCACGGCCAGCAGCTTCTGCTGCCAGTGATTCAGCGGCAGGAAGTAGCCGGAGTATGTGGCAAAAGCAATCGCCAGCGCGGCAACAGAAGCCGGATAGGAGATCACAGCCTGCACCCAGCCGAGCAGGTAGCCGAATACCCCGCCATACAATTCACTTAAATATGTATACAAACCTCCTGACTTCGGAATCGCGGCAGCAATTTCCGCCACGCTCAGCGCCGAAGCCAGTGTAATAATCCCCCCGGCACCCCAGGCCAGGATACTCATCCATGGAGTTCCCGCGTTATTCAGCACAATCCCGGGCTTCAGAAAGATCCCCGATCCGATAATCATCCCGACCACAAGGGCCAGGGCTTGCATGAAGGTGATACTTTTGGTTAACGGCTTCGAATTCATAATGTGATTCATTGTCCTTTCATTCTCAGGTTTTTATTTATCAAACGTCCTCCAGGCTAAGTTCAACTCTGCACTCCCTATTCCACAGGACAAATTTCTGATGAGGGTAATTAAATTCTTCCACCATTACAGAAAAATAATAGCCAGAATGGCATTGTCGCATGGAATAACAAGAAATACCATTACAAAGTTAACAGGCAATGTGAAAATTACCTGCAGTACAAAAAAAGAGCGAATGAATCGCCCCTTCTCCCTGTATGTTCTTATTGCGGCAGCAGCATGCGGAACAGCAGAGCCGCCATCTCCTGTTTGCTCAGCGCACGTAGTGAACCGTAGTCAGACATGCCGTCCGACTCCGTAACCTCCGGTCCATGCAGCTTAACGGACAGCATCGGCAGCCCACTTCGACGTACCCGGTGCAAGCACGGCGGTAGAACCCGGTACCCTGATCCCTGTTGCTGTAAGCAGGCGGTAGACGATTGCCGCCGCTTCTTCGCGCAGAATCGGACGGTCCGGCTCGAACAACCCGTTGCCGGTTCCATTCAGCATGCCAGCCTCGACCGCAGCTTGAATATCCTGCCCGTACAGTGAATTACCGGTGTCCTTGAATAAGGACGGATTCGATGACTCCGGGATGCTCCATATCGTATTAAACGTATGGATGAACGCTCCGCGGGTAACTTTTTGCTCAGGCTCAAACGGCTCCGAAAGCTCCTCTGTCAAGAAGCCCAGTGACCGCAGGCTCAGAATATAGCCGGCATACGGATGATTGGCCGGCACATCCGGAAATCCGGCTGGATTCTCCGGGAGTTTGGACGCATAGCTATATAGATTGGAGTATTTCATATAAAGGATATGACCTTCATTATCCGCTTTGAAGGCCAGCGGATTCCCCTCTTCATCCACGAACAGCAGCTCGCCAATCTGCTTCATCTGATGACGGCTGAGCACATCACTCACCGTTAGGGTACCGTCTGCGTTTGCTTGAACTTTCGTCAGCAGCTTAATTCTTAGATCGGAGTACAAGCCCTCGAACCTGGCCAGTTCCTCCGCAGCCTGTATCTGATACCCCTTCGGTTCATACGGCGATTGTCCCCCTGCATAATAGTGATTCATAAATGCGGTGAACAGATCATTACGCAAATCCTGATTGGTATTGTATGATACGAACACTCCAGTACGCCGGTCAGGCAGAATCCACAGCAAAGAGCTGTAACCTAGAATGTCTCCGCCTTTGGAGATCACCTTCTCCCCTTTCGTCCGGGCCGGGATTACAGGTGATTCAAAGCCATAGGTCGTATCCGGCAGATCGGGATGAATAACCATCCGGTAGGAAGACATCGCCTTAACCGATTCCCCGGACAGGATTACCGTACCGTCAGCAGCCTTGCCGCCATTCAGAAAAGCCTCCATGAATAGCGCCATATCAGATGCGGTTGATAACATGCTGCCTTCAGGCCACTCCGCCGGAGAGAAGCCGTATAGCGGTATAGCGCCGCCCTCCCCGTCATAGGAAGGCACGAGCCGGTCTGCCAATTCAGGAGTTACACGGAAGCTGCTTGAATTCATGCCAAGCGGCTTAAACAGATGGTTCTCCACATAGCTCCCGAAGGATTCTCCGCTTACCTGCTGCACGATATAACCCTGTAGTCTGGAAGCGAAATTATCGTACATGTAAGAGGCTCCCGGCTCGCGGACCACAGGAGGAAAGACATCATAGATGCTATCCTTTAAAGAAACCGGCTTACGGGAAGTGTCGTACAGATAGCTGGCGTCGGCAGGTTCGCGTACTTCAAAACCTGTCGTATGCGTCAACAGATGTTCCACCGTTACCGGAGTATCATAAGGACTCGTTAGCGTGTAGCCGTCCAGGTATTTTTCAATATTGTCCTGAAGTGAGATCTTCCCTTGATCGGCCAGCTGCATAATGGCAGCTGCAGTGAACACCTTGGACACGGAGCCGATCCGGAACGTATCCCTGCTTGCATCTACCCCTGACTTCGCTGATTTGCCGGTTACCCCATATCCCTTCGAGATGAGGGTTTCCCCGTCCTGAACGACTGAGACCGCAGCAGCTCCGGCTTTCGCCTTAATATCCGCTCTGGCAAAAAAACCATCCAGAAACGCCTCGACTTCCTTCGCATCATGGGGGCCATTTCGTACATCTGCAGCGGATGCGCGGCTGAGTTCGGCATGCAGTTCGATAGAGGCTGGACTCACTGAAGATTCCGGCTGCTGAGCATAGGCACTTCCCACATTAACACAACCCAGTATAAGCAGAGCGCTTAGAATGCCGGACTTGATACGGGTGTTATCCCTTTTGTTATTCCTTTTGATATTACCTTGTTTCAACTGCAGCCTCTCCCTAATGTCCTTAAATTTGGAGTTCCAAAGGGCGGAGTGAAGTGTCCGTTCCAGCCAACTCCTTCATTGTAGGGGTTCAGGTAAGCACTGTCGTGCGATTCACCTGCTAATTAAGAGGTCTCATGTGACATTGCTGTCACTTGCAGGCTTCAAGCTCCGTAAGTCTCTCTTAAGAACTTCACAGATTGCTGAATGAATTCCTTCAGGACAACGGCATCTATATCGTCCAGCTTGTTTACGTATATACAGGCTTTGCCCGCTGTGTGCTTCCCCAGCCTCTGCAGCAGCTCTTCCCGCTGGGCATCACCCGCTGCAAAGTATAGGCTGATCTTCGCTTTTCTCGGCGAGAAGCCTACCAGCGGTGCATCCCCTTCATGCCCTGTCGCATACTTGTAGTGGTACGTTCCGAAACCAATAATGCTCGGACCCCACATTTTCGCCGGATAACCCGTAGTTTCGCTGAAAATATCTAATAATTTATAAGCATCCTCACGTTTCCCCGGACTCTCTATTTGTTCAATAAACTGGGTGACGCTCTGCTCAGTCTCTTTCGTTTTCTGCTCGTACATAGGTGATTCACTCCTTTAATATATGTTCAACACGAACATTCCCCGCCATCCTGTCTCTCCCTGTTAATTTCCCACCACTATATCACATTCTTGTTATTCCATAACAGTAGCTCACTAAGTCAAGTTTGGTTATAAACAAACTCCCCATTGCAACATCCAATCCCTGGAATATACTTAGACGTATCGTGCCAGCAGCCATTGCCATCCTGATTGGCATGTGCTTGTCACAGTGAAAGCGCTTAGATATTTATTTGAGCCATACACGGCACTACTAAATTTTAAGGAGGCATATTATGCTGCACACTCTTGGTAATACCGACTGCTCACCGGCAGAGGTAGGTTATGACGCTTCACGAATCGGTGTTTTGCACAGCCATTTCCAGAATCTGATCGATGACAAGAAGATCCAGGCTGCCTCTTACTGCGTATCCAGATACGGCAAGACATTCATGCACGGCGCCATAGGGCCCCGCTCATACCGTGAGGACCGGACGGAACCGCTTTTACCGGCAACCGTCCATAATATCGCATCCATTACCAAAGCCATTACCTCAGTAGCCATTGCTAAGCTTGTGGAGGACGGATTCATCCGCTTGGACATTCCTGTCGGGACGATTCTGGAGCCCTTTAACGTGGAGCCATTCAGCAAAATCGATATCTACAGCCTGCTGACCCATACCTCGGGCCTGTTTCCCGACTGTGCCGGCAGCATGATCCCCTACCATAAGTCTTACTGGCAGCTGATCGAAGAGTACTTCGACAAGTATAATCCTGAGGAGGGTAAGCCGGACTGGATTTCAGCTGCACTGAGCTGCGGGGTTAATAAAAAGGTTGGCGAGGAGTGGCAATATTGCTCATTCGGCTTCTGTATCCTCGGTGAGATTATTAAGAAAATCACTGGCGTTACCGCCGAGCAGTACATAGAGGAGCAGATTCTGAAGCCGCTCGGAATGAAGGATACGATGTGGGAACCGACTCCGGAGCTGGCTGCACGCTTCATTATAAGAAACGAAAGAAAAGAAAAGCGGCTCCATGACCTGATCCATGGTACTCAGCCAGAGCTCTCTCCGGCAGAAAAGCTGTGGGAGACGGTGTCCAGTACCGGCGGAGGCCTGGTCTCTACACCCGCCGATCTTATCTTGTTCGCCAATATGCTGCTGGGCATGGGCACGCTGGGCGATACCCGGATTGTGGGCCGCAAGGCCGTCGAGAAGCTCACCACCCGCACCCTCTATGGCGTGCCCGATTACTGCTGGGGTAACAATGTCAAAGACCGGAGCTACGGGATTGGACTGGATATGAGACAAGGTCCTGCCTTCCTCTACTCTGAGGGCAGTTACTTCCATGAAGGTGCAGGTGCCTGCTGCATGGCTATCGACCCTGCAGAGCAGCTTGCTGCGGTATGGTTCGTGCCTTTCACTGACGATAACTGGTATGCGGAAGGGCTGTTCAATGTAACCAATATTATCTGGTCAGGACTGATCTAAATGAACCGCCTTAAGCATAACTGGCTTGTTTGCCGCTCGGTAGCGGAGGTGACCTATAAAGAGTGGAGTGCCTACCGCACCCATTCCCTGGTTTCCGTTATCGTCGGCCCTGTATATTTCATGGTGCAATATTTCATCTGGACAGCGGTATATGGCGGGCAAGCTACATTGGGGGGAATGGATCTCCACCAGATGATCCGCTATTTCGGGGCAACGGCGCTGATCGGTTATCTGATTATGGATTTTGCCGACTGGAACCTGTCCATGCTCGTGCGCACCGGCAAGTTTCTGACCTTTCATCTGCGGCCGGTTCATCACCGTTCCTTCGCCTTGTTCCAGAAGCTCGGGCACCGTTTCCTGGGCTTCCTGTTTGAATTTGTGCCCTGCCTTTTCATTTTTATTTTTATATTCGGAATCGATATGCGGCCGGCAAGTTTCCCGTGGACACTATTGTCAGTGCTGCTGGCTTTTCTGATGAATTTCTATGTGAACTATACGATTGGCCTGACTTCATTCTGGCTAGTGCAGTCGGGCGGAATCCGCAGCGCGTTCATGCTGGTATCGGCTATTTTCTCAGGAGCGCTCATTCCGCTCGACTTCTTCCCGCACTGGCTGCAGGTCATCCAGTTCTTCCTGCCGTTCCAATACATCGCCTACATGCCGGCAATGGTGTTCACCGGGCATTATTCGCTCGGCGGCCTGGAGCTGTCCATTCCGCAGGCGGTAGGACTGCAGGCCGTGGCAGTGCTGGTTACTTTCGGACTTAACGAGGCTATCCGCCGCCAGGCCATGAAGCAATTCACGGCTGTCGGCGCGTGAATGCCCTGATGAAAGGACAATTCTCAACATGAAACGGTATCTGGAAGTGTATAAGCAGTGTATGTACTCCGCTGTTCAATCGGCTGCGGCCTACCGGATGAACTTCATCGTCAGCAGCCTGATCACGCTGGCCGGCAACATTCTCTTTCCGCTGGTGACCCTGCTGATCTACAGGGCAGGCACCAGCTTCCCGGGCTGGAGCCTGTATGAAGTACTGCTGATCCAGTCTGTGTTCACCATGTCCAGCGGCCTCTCCAGCCTTGTCTTCGGCGGGGTTCTCTGGACCACCATGTCGCATGTTCGCGAGGGCAGCTTCGAGGTGATTCTGCTTAAACCGCTGAACCCGCTGTTTTTCATTGTGGCCACGACATTTTCTACCGAAAGTATCGGCCTGTTCCTGGGCGGTGTGGCGCTGTTCATCTTCTCAGCCCTGCATGTAGGCGCGATTTCTGCGCTCGCTTGGCTGCAGTTCGCCGGCATGTTCATCGCCGGGACAGCTGTCCTGGCCGGATTATCTCTGATGATGGCCGCGATGTCCTTCAAATGGGTAGGCAATTCGCGAATTTCCGAGCTTGCGGACAGCGTGCTGCAGGTCGGCAAATATCCGCTGCCGATATTCCCTCAGGCTGTTCAGGCCGTAGCCACGATGATCATTCCAGTGGGAATGGTAGGCTTCCTCCCGGCGTCCGCTTTACTGGGACGGGTGCAAGCGAGCGATTTCGCGGCGATTGTGCCCTGCTTTTTATTTATGGCAGCAGCCGTATGGGTATACCGGCATATGATCAGATTGTACGAGGGGGTAGGCGGATGAAGCCGGTTATTGATGTGAAGCATTTGACCAAGACATATACAACCTATAGGCGTGGCGCAGGCATGGGGCAGACCTTCAGGAGCTTATTCCAGCGTGAAGAAGTCCTAGTCCAGGCCGTAAGCGATATCAGCTTCTCCATTGCGCAAGGTGAAATCTGCGGCATTCTGGGGCCCAACGGGGCGGGCAAATCCACCGCTATCAAAATGCTCTGCGGCGCGCTCTACCCCACAAGTGGAGAAATTCAGGTACTGGGTTATTCGCCTGCCCGGGACAGGAAGCGTTATGTCGGCCAAATCGGGGCCGTCTTCGGCCAGAAATCCCAGCTGATCTGGGATATTCCGCCGATCGACAGCTTCAACATGAACAAAGCCATCTACGGGATTACCACTAAGGATTACAACAACCGATTGGAAGAACTGACCGGGCTGCTGGATATAGCTTCTGTGATTGAAAAGCCCACCCGGGTGCTATCCCTCGGTGAACGCATGAAATGCGAATTCGTCATGGCGATGCTGCATGGACCGGACATCCTGTTTCTGGACGAGCCGACTATTGGCCTGGATGTAATCGCCAAGGTCAAGATCCGCGAATTCATCCGCCAGATGAATCAGAAACAGAATATGACCTGTATCCTGACGACCCATGATCTTGAGGACGTGGAAGAGCTTGCCCACCGGGTGATTGTCATTAACCATGGGGAGAAGGTGTTTGATGATTCGCTTCAACGGCTGAAGCTTTTCCTGGGGGAGAAGAAACAGGTTAGTTTTACTTTTGTAGAATCTGCACAGGGCACTGACTTCGACAACACCTACACCAAGGTCATCGAACGGCCGTCTGACTTTCAGATTACGCTTGAGGTGGATACAGCACGGATTTCTATCAGTGACTTCATCGAAAATATCTCCCGGAAGCACCAGTTCTCCGACATCTCCGTCAAGGAACTGCCGATCCAGCAGGTGGTCATGAATATCTATGAGAATGCGAAAGCTTAATGTACAAAAGCAGAATGGGCCGTCACAGGGATGTGATCGGCCCATTCTGTTGTATTCGGGACAACCTCTTACTTCACAGCAGCCAGCTCGGACGCCAGCTTCTCGGCCCCGTCCCGACCGCAATGAACTTTGCGAAGCCCGCTCATGACATCCACGCTGGCACCGGCAACAGGTTATCGGAGCCAAATATGCTTATCGTGTTATATATAGTAACATTGAAATTAATTTATTTAATATTTATACATGATTAATGCATAATTATTGATTTATTTTACATAAAAGTAAAAATATCATTTTGACATTTATGATTTATGTCATATATAATTACATTGAATTTAAAATAAAAGGAGGTCACTTATGAATTTTATTCACAAAAGAAGTCTACGTCTCTTCACCGCCCTACTTGTTCTCTTCACCATGTTGTCATTCCCTTCCATCACGAAGGCCGCCGAAGTCAGCGTACCCGGGAAAATTATTCCTAATGTCGTAGTGGTAGGCGTCGGCGGAACGATCACCTCCACTTCGCCTTCCAGAGAACTGTTTCAGACTTACGGCACACCCAAGGTACCGATTAATGATATTATCCAAAGATTACAGCCCGAGCTATCCAAAGTAGCTAATGTCACCAGCACTGAGCTTAGCAACATCAGTTCGGCGCAAACCACCTCCAAGGACTTATATAACCTCACGATCGCTATCGATAAGGAACTGGCCAATCCGGCTGTTAATGCAGTAGTTGTTACTACCGGCACCAACATCATGGAAGAGCTGGCCTACTGGACCGATCTCACCGTCCGCAGTCCGAAGCCCGTTATCTTCACAGGATCCATGAGACAATCCAATACTATCTCCTTCGACGGGGAAGCCAATCTGCTGAATGCTATCCGGCTGGCAGCAAGTCAAAAAACAGCCTATTATGGCACTGTTTTGATGATGAACGATGAATTTTTCGCCGCAAGAGAAGTCACCAAGACAGATGCCCTGCGTCTGGATACCTTTGACGGGGGCCGGTACGGCGCTCTGGGAACGGTAGACGAGAACCGGATTCGTGCCGTTCGTGCTCCAGCCCGCGTCAAGGATGCCGGAACGGATAAGTGGAAAACTCCATTTGATCTCAGCACGATCCAGCCAGAGGACCTGGCTAAGGTTGACGTTGTATACAGCTACACGGAAGCCTCCGCAACCCCCATCACTGCCTTGGCCGATGAAGGGGTTAAAGGGATTGTAACTGCGGGTCACGGTGCCGGCGGTATCTCCACCGCGCAGCAAGCCGCCCGCACAGCGGCAATCGAGAAGGGCGTCCTGTTCGTCAGCGCGACTCGCGCGGGTTCAGGGGCGGTATATGACACTGGAGCCAAAGGAATCATAGGCGCAGGCGACCTGCTCCCGCAGAAAGCGAGAATCCTGCTTCAGCTCGGCCTCACCTTCTCCAAGGATCAGGAACAGATCCGTCAGTGGTTCTCTTCGATCGGCATGCCGGATTTCGATATGAGCAAATAGTCGCCGGCAGTCTAAACGAATTTGCAAAAAACAGCCCTCCCCCCGTCAGAAGACGGAAGGAAGGGCTGTTTTTGTAGTGATTATTCTGCTGTGTGATCCACCGATGCCGCTTGGATATTGCTAAATGCCCAATACTGCGCAGGGACGTCGGACCATTGTGGTGCCGCGCTTGTCAGCGGCGTGATGCCCAGGGCACGGTTGACGATGGTTACGGCCTCCGCTCGGGTTAACGTTTGGTTCGGACGGAAGGTTCCATCTTCGTAACCGGTGATCATGCCCGCTTTGGCCGTCGTTTCAACGGCTGCCTGTGCCCAGTGGCCGGCAATATCGCTGAAGCTGACTGCATTCCCCTGACCGTTAGTAACCAGACGGGACAGAATGGTCGCCATTTCGGCTCTGGTGATCGTTTGGTTTGGTTTGAAGCTTCCGTCAGCGTAACCTTTCATAATACCGCTGCTGCTCACCAGATTAATTGCATTTGTTGCCCAGTGGCCGGCAGCAAGATCTGTGTATGCAACGCCGGAAGTACTGGCTGACGGGTTGAAGGTACGGGCAATGATGCTGGCAATTTCTGCACGGGTAATGCTCTTGCCCGGCTGGAAGGTGCCGTCAGCGTAACCCGTCATATAAGCCTTCACTTGTACCGCAGGATCTTGCGCAAGAACAACTGTAAATGTACTGAATTTATTGACATTAAATTGAATTCCGGACTTGCCGGTTTGGCCGAAGGGTACAATTTCGCCCTTAACCAGTTCTTTGGTGCCGTCGCTATGCTCAATGAAGACCGCCAGTGCCTTCAGCTGTTCTGCAGTTAACGAAGTGTTGTTAATCGGCAGCACCAGCGTCACCGGACGGCTCTGCAGATTGGTATCAATCGTTACCGGACGGCCTACCAGCGTCACCGCCCCACCGCCGGACAGACTTTGAACCTGTGCTTTTGCACGCGCTTCAGCATCTGCACTCTGCTGCTGCGTTTTTAAGGGTACCAGGTTGAAATAAATATCTGTACCAAACCCAACCAGAGAGCTTCCCGGCACCTTCACTTCCGCATTAACCGTGAAGATGTCCAGACTGATTTGATTATCGGCAAACGCCTTGCTTGAAGCGGCTGGAATAGTCATTCTAGTTTCCGCAACCTCATCATTGGCATCAGGAACGATGATTCTGGCAATATTGGAGCCAGCCGCCTTAAGCTCATTAATCGCTCTGAGCGCTTGATCCAATGCGAACGTAATAACATCACTTTTCACACCATTTGCATCCTTCGTACGGCTAACGACAACGGAGGATACATTGGAGCCTTGGGTTGAGCCGTTTTCAACGTTTAGATTAATGGTTTCGGTCTGCGTGCTTGGTGTTGCTACAGGTGCCGCTCCTCCGGAACCTCCAGAACCCGATGCCGGAGGATCTGTTGGCGTGACGGGTACAGGAACGGTTGAGAAGTTCCAGACGGTTTTATCCGCAATCCCCGCAAAGCTGTTCCCTGACTCATCAGTAAATGCACCCGGGTGAATCAATACATAATAGCTGCCGCCCTGCTTCAATATACCGCCTGTATTAATGCTGACGGTAGCATTCGTAACGGAGACAAGCGCCTGATTACCCGCTTTAATCGTCGTTACGATCATATCATCCGCCGCATTCACAATATCAATATTGGCATCCCCGGCTAATACATTCTCGTTAAAGGTCAATGAGAGCGCAGCGGATGTGGATACTTGGGTTGCATTGTCTGCCGGACTATAAGCTGTCACCAGCGGCGCTGCTGTATCAGGCCCGCTGGCTGTTACAAACCGCCAGGCTGTGATGCCTGCAATACCGGCAAAGCTGTTGCCTGCATTATCTCTAAATGCGCCTTCTGTAATCCGGACAAAGTAGCTTGTACCATGCTCCAGATTGTCAGCCGGATTAATAGTTACAACATTATTCTGAATCGTTACGATGTCTGATGCGACGGGAATCGTCACTATCGGATGAATCTCATCTGTACTTTTGAAAATCTCAATGCTGCCTTCCGCTTTCTTTACATTCTCGCTGAAGGTAAGAACCAGATTAGCGCCAAGTGCTACTTCCGTTGCCCAAGGCTCCGGTGAATACGTGCTCACCGTTGGTGAGGTTCTATCTGGTACACCGGTTGTTGTAAAGTTCCATACTCCGCTGTCGTTGATGCCAGCATAGCTGTTGCCTGAAGTATCTTTGAACGTCCCGGTTCCAATCCGTACATAGTAACTTGTACTATACTTCAGATCGTCAGCCGGATTAATCGTCACTACATGATTCTGGGTGGTTACATTTCCGGAAGCAGCGGGAATTGTAGCTACCGGTGCATTATTGGCACTATTGTAGATCACAATGTTGCCTTCTCCCGCCGTTACATTCTCGCTGAAGGTAAGGATAAGATTGGCATCAATCCCCACTTCCGTTGCCCCAGGCTCAGGTGAAAACACGGTTACTGTTGGCGATGTCGTATCTGGTGCAGCAGCTGTTGTAAACTGCCAGGTTGTGCTGTCAGAGATGCCTGCAAAGTAGTTGCCCGCTGTATCTGTGAATGCATCGTCCGTGATCTGAACAAAGTAACTGGTACCATACTCCAGATTGTCAGCCGGATTAACCGTCACTACATCATTCAGGATGGTCAGGTCACTGGCGGAAATCGTAGCTACCGCCTTGTCAGACGCACTGTTGTAGATCACAATGCTGCCTTCACCCGCCGATACATTCTCGCTGAAAGTAAGCACAAGATTGGTCTCAACCCCTACACCTGTTGCACCGTTAGCAGGTAAATACGCGCTTATGGTTGGTGCAGCCGTATCCGGTTCACCGGTTGTTGTAAACCGCCAGGTTGTGCTGTTCGCGATGCCGGCATAATTGTTGCCGGCCGTATCTTTGAATGCCCCGGACCCGATCTTCACAAAGTAGCTTGTGCTGTAGTCCAGCTTATCCTCCGGATTGATCGTTACCACGTTGCCTTGGACCGTTACAATTTCGGAAGTGACAGGAATGGTCACAGCCGGGGTAATGCTATTCGCACTGTTATAAATCTCAATGCTTCCTTCACCTTTCGTTACATTCTCACTGAAGGTAAGGGTCAGGTTCGCGCCAGTGGCAACCTCCGTTGCTCTATCCTCAGGCGAATAAGAGCTCACCACCGGTGGTGTAGTATCCGGCGCCTCTTCTGTTGTAAACTGCCAGGTCCCGCTGTCCGTAATTCCGGCATAATAGTTGCCTGCCGGATCAATGAATGAACCAGCTCCAATATTCACAAAGTAGCTTGTATTGTATTTCAACGGGAAAAACGGATCAATAGTAATCACGCTGCCATCGATCGCTACGTTATTAGAAGAGATCGGAATAATCTGCACCGGTACATCGCTATCCGTACTTTCGTAAATCTCAATGTTGCCGCTCTCCTTCGTTACATCCTCGCTGAATGTAAGCGTCAGATCCGCGTCAATGGCTACTCCCGTTTCTCCCTTATCAGGAGAATAAGCAGTTACAATTGGAGCTGTTTCATCCAGCACGGCTACTGTCGTAAAGCTCCAGGCATCACCTTCAATCGCTACATTCCCAATTTCACTCTCGTTGTAGAACGTATCGCTGTCAATTGTGACTGCATATTTAGTCCCTTTATCCAAATCCTTTTCCGGATTAACCGTTACAGTATTATTCTGTACGGTTACCCTGATGCTGTCGTCCACCGGGATGGTTTCAACCGGAGCTGACAGATCCGAAGCTTTGTAAATGTTAATATTTCCACTGGCTGCTGTCACCTTCTGATTGAAAGTCAGAACCAGCTCAGCATCGGTTGGTATATCTTTCTCAGCATTCTCTGGAGACTGACTTATAACCCGCGGAATGTTGAGAACCGGATAGGACACAATCATCACGCCGGGGTCACCGACTGCGATAAAACGATCTTGCCCGGCAATAAACCCGATGCCGTTAAGTTTTTTAGTCGTGCCTGTAGTCTCAGGGTGCCAAGTCTGGCTTGGATCAGCGGTGTAGTAGACATTCCCGCTGTCTCCCGCTGCCATAAATACGCCGCTTCCGGATGCAACTCCATTCAGATTCACTTGGCCGTCAATGGTTCTGGCCGACCATCTTGAGCTATCCGCAGAGATTACGACCGTTCCGGACGCGCCGACCGCCACGAATAAACCGCTGCCGTAGCTGATGCCGTTCAACAATTTACCGTTCGTTTTGGAATCTTCCGATTTCCACTCCGCTCCATTGGAAGAAGTTACGATGGTACCGCCAGCACCTACAGCCACGTATTTGCCGTTGCCATAGGTAACAGCATTTAAGTGATTCACGGTCTTACTGTCGGAGATCCTCGCCCAGTTGACTCCGTCTGAAGACACTACAATTTTCCCGCTATTGCCTACTGCAACAAAAAGGCCGCTGCCGTAAACAATACTATTAAGTGTAATAGCGTCCACTGAGGTTCCGGCTGTCCAACTAGTACCTTTGTTGCTGGAGGTCAGGATTTGGCCGTTCGAGCCGACCGTTACGAACTTGCTGTTGCCATAAGCAATGCCGTTAATAGCATTAGTAGTGCCGCTAGCAACCTTCGACCAGACCTTACCGTCGGTGGAAGTGCCGATCAATCCATCCGTACCAACGGTAATATAGGTATTATTGGCGTAGGTTACCGTCTTCAGTGCACTGGAGGTGGGGGAGCTGAATTTTTCCCAGCTGCTCGTTCCGCCAGTACTTGCTGTCGCGAAAAATACAGTACCCTCTGAGCTAACTATAAAATAACCAAAATCGGTAGCCTTGATTTTCATCAGATTATCCGTAGCTCCGGCTACTGAAACTGAACTGCTCCAACCGCTCGTTCCGGTGGCTGAATATATCAGTTTGCCTGCATCGCCGGCAATGAAAAATCTGTTGTTTCTGTAAGATACACTATTGAAATCCGACTTAATGCTATTCGTTCCCTTTGTCCATGTGCCCAAAGCGTTCGGGGCGCTTAGGATCTCACCTGCAGCTCCGGCCGCAACAAATACATTGCCGCCATAGCTGATGCCGTTCAAATCATTAGTAGAACCGGAAGTCTGCGGCGTCCAGGCCAGCCCATCCGAAGAGTTAATAATTTTCCCGCCATCGCCAACAGCTACAAACTTGCTGTCACCATAAGCAATAGCGTTCAGATTCACACTAACGCCTGAGGTTGAAGCAGCCCAAGTGACGCCGCCATCGCTAGACGTAATTATTTTGCCTGAATCGCCGACTGCGACTAATCTGCTGCCGCTGTAAACAACTGCATTCAAGTTTTCAGATATATTTTCAGATATGCCTGTAGTCTGAGTGGTCCAGGAAGCACCATCTGTTGACGTTATGACGGTTCCCTTGTCGCCTACAGCAACAAATTTGGCGTTAGCCCCTGAGCCTATATTTATAATATCGTTCAAGTCATTAACTACCCCTGAATTACGGATCGCCCAGGTCGTGTAGTTGCTGAACGTACCCACGCTTCCTCCTTCACCTACCACAACGACTGTATTTGCGCCTATAGTTACTCCCATTACTTTGTTGCCGCTTGGCAGCGGGCTTAGGTTCTCCCAGCTTACCGGAGCTGTATTCTCCGTACCTGCAGATGCGGGCAATGCTCCTGTCACAAATAAACTGATTACGAGTAACAACGAGAAATACTTCTTCAATCCCCTGCTCATTAACAATGTATCGCTCCCCCTTATTCATTCATCATTTTCCGTCCGCTGTATAGCAAGCTTTGCTGCAGTTTGTATACGCTCCCTTAGCTCCCGCATTCTCCCTTCATCTTGCTTATCCGCGGACAAAAAACAATTAAATCTAACTAGAAATTTTCATATCTGCGGTCCATTCTATCAGACAGCTCTAAACAAACTCTTAACAATTCTCGACAAAAAACGCCTCACCAGGTCCTACATGGGGGAAATCTCTCGAAAAAGCGAAAAAAAACTCTCCTCCCCGAAAAAAATGTCTAAAACAAAAAAACGCAAGGAGCTTTCGCTCACATGCGCTTCAGGAACATTTGTATTCTCCGTATACCTAACTCTGATGATCATGTTCGGCATGTTCATTATTGCATTGCTCAACTACCTCAAAAAGAAATAGACCGCCTTAGTCCAAAGGATGCGGTCTATTTCTGCCCGTAGCACCTAAAAGCCTCCGCCCTTAAAAGCGGCTATTGCTCAGAGAGTCGTGTTGACGTGTTCAGTACAAAACCTACATTGAGGATTTCGCGCACTACATGCCGGCAGGTTATTCATCTTCGTCCTTATATTCTTCTTCGTCTCCGAAACCTCCATATTGATTAGGCACCTCTCCGTTACTCTCCATAATCATCGGTAATTTCTGACCCGGACTCACCTCTATAGTTCCCAGATACTGAACAATAAAATGCCATTCATCACCGTAGTCGAATAAGAGTAACATCTTTTGTTTAGAAGTATGGAATACTTTATTGATTTTTGCCCTGTTCACGCCGGGGAACTTCGTCTTCTCACCGATATCGGCAAACAGCTCGTAGCCATTTTCAGAGCGTTTTTGATATTATCATAGAAACCAAAGGCGTGATCCAGATCAAAATCAAAGGCTTCAATCGAAATTTCCGCCAGAGCATACAATGAGTCTTCGGCAGCAATGACTATATTACGGAAAGGCCGTCCACGAACCGCACCGTTCCTGTCGCTTAAAGTTATTTTAAAGGCTATGCCTTCATTATTCTTCATCGTTCATCACCTCACTACTAAACTACTAAATCTGATATAAATAATCAACCGTGCTCTCCCAAGATTCCCCATCTTCTGCTATGCTAATAGAAATCCCAATAAGAAGCAGGAGGCACGAACTTGAATGGATGCATTTCAATATGAGCTTACTTCAGAGACTACAATTAATCTGAAATATGAGTATGGAGGCGAGTACTTCACGTTCAGCCTGTACCGGGATGACAGAGGCTGGGTGCTTCACCCCTTTGACGGCATTCTGCTGAGGAATCCGGCAATGTGCTCTCTTGTCGCCCAAGAGCTGTTCAAGCACAAGCCTTTTCAGGTCATGCTGGCAAAAGAGGGAATTCTTTTCACCGATATACGTTCCACTGTTAACCTCGATAATGTGAACACTCCGGTTGCCGCGCGCAATGAGCGGGAGTCCTACGATAACCCGGCTGATGACCTGATGGAATTTGTTCAGCAGCACTCGGTGGAAGAGGTCATTGATTACGAATGTAGTCTCGTCGAGAACCGCATCTCCTTTTATAGAGAAATCCTGCAGCGGATGTTTATGGACAATCTGGGCCCCTCGGATCCGGAATTCCAAAAGGTGCAGGATATTGTACGTATCTACGAACATTCTTTAGATAAGCTATCCAGTCTGAATGGTCCGAACCTCGATGCCGGAAGACGCGGCAGATTCTAAGCTCCTTCACGTATTCATTCAATTCTACTAATCTTATGAAAGGCTGGTTCCAATGACCGCTCAGCTGATAAAGGGACAAAAATGCAACTTAACAAAAGATACGCCTCTCCTTACCCGTATCATCGTCGGAATGGGCTGGCACAATACGGGCTCTGCGGTTGAGGTTGATTTTTCCGCCTTTTTGCTTACGCCATCCCAGAGCGTCTCAAAAGATGAGGACCTAATTTTTTATGGCAACCCTTCTACTCCGGACCAATCTGTATGTGTATTGCAGTCTGATAAAAAAGCCTACGCAGGGTTAACCGATAACACACAAATCGCTGTCAGTCTCAGTCAGATTCCTGCAGAATACGAGCGGATTGCATTTGCACTAACGATCTATGAGGCGGAGAAGCGGCAGCACAGCTTCTCGCTGCTGGACGATGCATATTTACGGATCATCAATGCTGCTGATGGAACTGAGCTTCTCCGCTACAGGCTGGGTAAAGCGTTCACTGTAGAGACCGCGATTGTCGCCGGAGAAATCTACAGATACCAGAATGAATGGAAATTCAGCGCAGTGGGTTCCGGATATGCAGGCGGTTTAGCTGCCCTATGCCAAAGTTATGGGATTCGGGTCAATGACATTCTGCCGTCTGTTCAGAACGCCAGCCGGGTCGTTCAGCCGCAGCAGTCTCCCCTTATTCTCCCTGAGCTGAGGTCACGGCCTAAACCGGCGGGTAATTTGCCTCCTTCTTCACCAGCTTCACCTCCAGCATCGCCAGCAGCACCGCCAGCCCCTCCATTAAATCCGGGTACCCTCCTGCTCAAGAAACGCGGGGAGCGGATCAATCTGCAGAAAGGGGCAGGATCACTAGGCGAGATTCTGATTAACCTGAACTGGGTGCAGACCCAATCATCCGGCTGGTTCGGCAGCAAAGGTATCGATCTTGATCTCGGTTGTCTGTTTGAATTAAAAAACGGGCTTAAGGGCTCTGTCCAGGCACTCGGTGAGTCCTTCGGCAGCTTGAACAGGCCGCCCTACATTTCCCTGGACGGGGATGACCGCACCGGATCGATCGCCACAGGTGAGAATCTGCGGATTAACGGCCATTATCTTTCCGAGATCAGCCGGATTGTTGTCTTTGCCTTTATCTATGAGGGAATCACGAACTGGTCGCAGGCTGACGCCCGTGTGACTATCAGGCAGCAGAACGGGCCTGAGATCGAGGTCCGGCTGGATGAGCATAACAATAATAAGGGAATGTGTGCCATCGCCATGATTCGTAATCAGCAGGACGAGACCTTCAGCGTGGAGCGGCTCGTAGAATATTTCGCCGGACACGAGGAATTAGATCAGCACTATAACTGGAATCTGAGATGGGAAGCCGGGAGCAAATAGAGGGGCTCGGTTGCGGACCAGAGAGTTCTTATTTCCTTGAGAAACCCTGTTTCGTATTTCTTACGGACACAGATGTACTTATTTGCAGATATTCGGGTGAAATATTGCCAGATGCCATGGGATAAGTACCGTATGGTCCGTTAGCTCGGCAAAATATGCTGATTATCAAAAAGGCAATTCGATAATTCAGCTTACTACACACTCCTACGAAATAAATTGAATTCACTTTTCACTTCGCGTTATAATAGAAGACATAGGTTTTGAAGCACACGCCGCTTTTAATGCTCTCCCCCATCCGAGACTGATTTAAGGAAGAGGTGAGTATTAAGGCGGCTTTTTGGCGAGGGAAAATAGCGCTCAAGGAGGAGCACCGCGAAAAACAATCTTGAGAATGAAAGTAACCACTGGCGAAAGGAGTTACTCGGTAAAGGATTAGGCCATGGAACCGTTGAGTTCCTCCGCACAGTATGGTTTCCGGCAATCGGGAATCTGGATCATTTGTTTCCGGAATGGGAAGTGCGCGACTTCAATAACGGGTACCGACATTTGGATTTGGCTTATATGCCTGGAGGTGTAAAGGGCGGAATTGAGATTCAGGGCTATAGACCTCATGCCAGGGATCTTGATGTTAGATTGGATATCGCAAGCGGCGGGCAGCATGCTAAATTGCCTGATAATTTGATCTGTTCTTATAACGATCTTTAGGGGAGGAATGGTTGCCTGGCGTCAAAACTAGGGAATGGTTTATAAATAATAGTGTTGTATGCAACAACAAATGGCACTATGTCGCTCCGGTCGTGGCAGGTAGAGGCGTGTGAGTGGGCGGGCAAGAGGTGCAGCAGCTTAATTTGTTGCTTGTAGCGGATGGCTGAGTGTTCCCCCCGCTAACCGGGTAGATAGAACACTGGGGAGGCAAGCAGTACTGCAGTGATAAATATGATCTGAATTCCTATGCGCACCGGCAATTTCGGCACAGGCTTGCCGCCGGTTGTCAACTTGTTGCGGGCGGCATAGATATTGGCGGGGAGCATTGCGATAAGAAGCAAAACGAGGCACACTGAAGCATCTGGTGAGAAAGCGGGCAGAAGGATACCGATAGCTCCGGCAATTTCCAAGATCCCGGTAACCGTCACAATCCATTCTTTCTGCGGAAAAGCAGGCGGCACCATTCCTACCAAATCAGACCGCCGCCGCCCCCAATGAGCAGAAGCACCCATTAGGAGCATTATGGATACTGCCCATTGAATGGAGGTATGCCAGTCATTCCAATAAGTCACGCCCAGGAAACCAACCACCCGAAACAGCAAAAAGGATAAGATGAGCGTTATAAAAGGAACCATTTCATAATCCTCCCTTAACTTTATTTTTTTAGAATTCCTGCCATAAAGTCCGATACCTCTTTCGCTGCAACAGACTTAGATGATGGGCGCAGGGATGCCCGCACACGCAGACCCAGTGACAGCAGTACGAACAATTCCGCCGTCTCATCAGGGTTCACGTTTTCTTTGATCACCCCGTGCCTTTGACCCGTTGTAATCCACTGCCTGGAGACTGATACCGACCGCTCATGAAAATGCGCAAGGACTTCCGCTACCGCCGGTTCATTCTCCTTGCCCAGCAAGTATAGAAGAACCTTATTGGTCGCTTCATGGCTGTCTTCCAATCCTGCAAGGCTCCTGGAGATGGCCAGCATCGGCCCGTCGAATGTTTTGTTAAGGCCGCCTGCCACTTCTTCCTCAAAACGTTCATTCACAGCTTCAAGCCGCTCCTCCAGCACCCAGGCAAAAATCTCATCCTTACTTTTTACATAATGGAATATTGCACCCTTCGATAATTGCGATTGCTCCATGATGTCCTTTAAGGTGATCGCATGGCAGCTTTTATCCCGCAACAATTCCTTGGTTGCATCCAGTAGTTGCCGGATGGTCTGCTTCCGGCGATCTGAGTTCTTCATGGCGATTCTCCTCCTTCGTTCTGCTTTGACTTTAATTTATCATGATTATACATACCGACCATCGGTTTGTAAATAGAAAAGGGGGCTCAGATACCCGAGACAAATAAAAAAGAACAGCAGCTCTGCCGTTCTTGGGGATAATCAAGCCATTCTACTCTCAGGCCTAATCTGTATATCTCGCCATTATATATGTACTGTAATATTTGCCGTCTGACAGGATACGGTCCTTCTTCAGTATCCCTTCAACTTCAAAACCAAGGCTTTGGTACAAGCGGATAGCCTTCTCATTGGTTTCCAGAACGCCGCTTAGAATGATTTTGGTTATTCCGTTTGCGTCAGCCCAGGAAATGGACGCCTGCAAAAGGTTTGCGCCTACTCCGAAGCCCCAATATTGTTTCAAGACTCCTACCCCAAATTCCACCTTGTGCTTAAACCGCTGAAGATCATGTCCTTCACACCGGGAATAGCCAATGATTCTGCCGTCCGCTTCCGCAACCAGACATATATTCCGCGAATGGTTCGTATCCCTCTCAATAATTGTTTCAAATCCGGCTTCATCAATAAAAGCTTCTCCCGGCACCCGGTCCATATGCTCGGTCTCCCCGTCAACCTGAAGCCTTACCCCGGACAGAGACTTCGCATCTGCCTTAACTGCTGAACGGATCGTGTAGTTTAAACCTTTGACAAGGTATTCCTGATTATCAATGATCATGGAACTACTCCCTTCTTAAAGAATCATTGACTAGCCGCGAAGAGTACACTGCGTGGAAACTATCCTTGAGTAAAGGCTGGTGCACCCCAGCCCCTCTTCATCAAATCGCAATTTGAAAATGAATGGGCTATCCAATCGTGATCTATTCGTTAGTAATTTGTATCGTTTCATCGGTGATTGTTCTCCCATCGCTCCCTAATGCTTGGATGGCAATTCGATGATTAATGACATCCCAGATATATTCCAGGTTAGATTCCAACCATCTTCTCCATTTATATCGTAACCGACAAGTTCTCTCTCTCCCCAAGCTTCTGTGCCCGTTGGGACCGCCAAAAAAAGAATCGTTTCAACGTTTGTAGCATTTACGGAAACATCCAGTTCGCCGCTGTTCTTCGGAACTATGTACCAACTATCTTTTTTGGGGAAATTAGTTTCAACATTCGATATTCCAGGTGTAGTATCACCCGCCTGGGAAGAGATGCTCCCTTGATTTATAGAAAAGTCCCCGGAAGAACATGCTGTAAGAACGAATAGATAATTTTTGATATCCGTCTACAGCTATATATATGGTATGAAGAAACCAAAAAAAAAAACGGCATCTCTGCCGTTTCTTTAGGATGGACTCTCAGGGGCTCGAACCCTGGACAAATAGATTAAGAGTCTACTGCTCTACCAACTGAGCTAAGAGTCCGTAGTATGGTGGAGAATAGGGGGCTCGAACCCCTGACCTCATCGCTGCCAGCGATGCGCTCTCCCAGCTGAGCTAATTCCCCATACGCTTGATTTCGAATCACATTATGTATTCTGAAATCCATTTTGAGCGGTTCGCTCAAGTCGCTTTCAAGTTGTTATGTTTCGTAGGCGACTTCTATATAATACAGAAATTCAGCATCAGTGTCAACACTTTTATAAAATTAATTAATTTCTATGCAGAGGCGCTTCACACAGAGGCCAGCCTCACAATATCAAGGCTAGCCCCTTTATGCCAGGAATGGCACATTACCTCTTCACAAAGCCTCCTACAGCCCGTCCAGCTCCTCAGTCCCCTTAGAGAGCAGTCCCTTCAGTTCCTTCATAAACATGTTGATGTCCTTGAACTGACGGTACACGGACGCGAAGCGGACGTAAGCTACCTCGTCTACAGGATAGAGCTGCTCCATGACCAACTCGCCGATCTGGCGGCTCTCGATCTCGGCCAGGGCGATGCCGCGCAGGCTTTTCTCAACCTCGGATACGATGACTTCCAGACGCTCTACAGAAACGGGACGTTTCTCACAGGCGCGGATGAGGCCACGGAGGATTTTGTCACGGCTGAACTCTTCGCGGCTGCCGTCTTTTTTGATGACAATCAGCGGGGTCTCTTCAATCATTTCGAAGGTGGTGAAGCGGCGGCTGCACAGTTCGCATTCGCGCCTGCGGCGGATTGACTTATTCTCATTGGCTGGACGGGAGTCAAGCACTTTGGTATTGGTGTGATCACAGTAAGGGCATTTCATAAGCTTCATCACTTCCTCATAGTAAGAATGGGTATGCCCCGCTCCTGAAAACCCAGGCTACACGGGGATATGTTAATTTCCAGAAATCACCGTTTATTTGTTGTTATGAATATGGCAAGTCCGGCACATAATACAGTTACCAACCGATAGGAGGTGAACAGCAATGAGCCAAAACAACAGCTCCAATAACCTGGTAGCTCCAAATTCACGCGGTGCCTTGGAACAACTGAAATTCGAAGTTGCCCAAGAACTAGGTATCACCCTCTCCCCAGATGGATACCAAGGCAATAAAACTTCTTACGAAAACGGTTCGATCGGTGGTTACATCACTAAACGTCTTGTAACCCTGGCTGAACAGCAATTGGCAGGTCAATACAAATAACCTGTCTCCATAAGCTTGCCTAAAGAAGTATTGAACGGCCTCCGGGCCGTTTGATGCTTCTTTTTATGTCGGCACAAATGCAATATTTAAAGCAGAGCCTCAGAATTCACTGTAGAGCTCCGTGTATTGGTCATAATAATAAATGACGCGCTGTACATAATGACGGGTCTCGCCGAACGGGATATCCTTCACAGACGCTTCTGTTCCGTCCCACCGGCCTTCATCCAGCCAGCTCTGTACTTTGCCGGGTCCGGCATTATAGGCGGCTATAACCGCTGTCCGGTTGCCGTCAAACTGCCGCGAAAGCGTAGACAAATACCAGGTGCCCAGTTCGATATTGGAGGATGGCTCTTCTTTTAGCCGCTCAAGAGACACATCGGGAAGCTTGGCCTTTTCCAGCGCCCACTTGGCGGTATCCGGCATCAGCTGCATCAGTCCGAGTGCACCCTTTTTGGATTCGCGTCCGGTCTTGAAATTGGTCTCAACGCGGATAATTGACGCCACCAGGAACGGGTCCATCTCATAAGTAAGGCTGTGTTTGCGGATCTCATCTTTATAATGTATCGGATAAAACCACGACATCCAATTGGTACCCAGGAACAGGATCGCTGTAAAGCCGATAAACAGCAGCAGCAGTACTCTTTTTTTGCGCAGCCACTTCATCATGAGAGGCCCAGCCTGTCCCACAGGCCGGCAACCTGCCGCTCCGTAGCTCCGGGATCACCGCTGTTGTCGATCACATAGTCGGCTTTCCTGCGCTTCAGTTCGATGTCCATTTGCGACTTCAGCCGGTTCTCGGCTTGTTCCAGCGTCATTCCGTTCCGCGCCATGAGCCTGGCCAGTTGGACTCTGCGGGGCACATATACCACAATAATCTGATCGAATAAATTGTCCAGCTGTGATTCATAGAGCAGCGGAATATCCACAATAACCAGCCGTTGCGGATCTTCCTGATCTAACGCATACATACGGTCCTTAATTTCTGTGCGGATCGCCGGATGTGTCAGATTGTTCAAGGTCTGAAGTGCTTCCGGATCCCGGAAAACCATCTCCCCCAGCCTCGCCCGGTCCAGTGTTCCGTCCGGCTGCAGAATCGTCTCTCCAAAAGCCTGTACAGCAGCGGCCAGCACCGGATGTCCGGGGAGCATAACCTCTCTGGCGATGACGTCGGCATCCACCAGAGCAGCTCCCTTAGCGACAAACAGTGCGGACACGGTGCTTTTTCCGGAAGCAATCCCTCCGGTTAAGCCCATAATCATGTACTCACCTCATAATAGCTTCATTATACCCATTGCAATCAATAATAACGCCGGCAGAACAGCCGCATGCTTCATCCAGTAGCTGCCTGACAATCTTAGTCCTGTCTTCATCCCCAGCAGCAGGAAAGTTCCGCTGAACACAGCGATCATCAGCGAGGTCGACACCGGGCTGAACCCGAGCAGCGCAGCACCGAGACCGGCGCCGAAGGCATCCAGCGAGAGCGCAATGCCCAGGACCATAGCTTCCATGGAGGAAATACTCCCGGAAGCATCCATATCGGCGGAAGACGGGGTGCGGAGGATCTGAATGACTACTCCCAGATGCCGGAGCTCCAGTGAGAATACAGCCGGCTTCAGCACCTCTGCCTCTGCCTCAATCGCAGCGGCAGCAGCCGTCTCCAGCAAGGCTTGCCGGTCTGGCAACCCGTCTCCGGCTCCCAGCCCTGCTTCCCCCTGCTCCTTCTCTTTCTGTGTCAGCATCTGGAACAGCGACCAGCAGCCCATCAAGACGAGAATAACCGCTCCGATACTGGAAGCGGCATGCGGTGAGACCACCTTGGCCAGCAGCACGCCGACCTGCATAGACACACAAATGACTACCCCCGAACAGAGCGAGATAATCATAATTGAGAGCAAAGGAATTTTCATTTTACGCAGTCCATATGTAATGCCTACACCAAATCCGTCCAAACTAAGAGCAAACGCAAGCAGCAGCAATGACAACAATGGGCTCAGCACCCGCAATCCCTCCCGTGAAGAACCGGAACCTGGCGGCCTTGTCAGCCGGGTTCCGTTCGCCTTAATCAGCAATCTTCACACATTATATGGGCGGGACGGGCAGTGAGTGCCTGCCTTTTGATGAAGCATGGACAACACCGCTTAGAATCTCCTATGAATCCACTTCATAAGCCCGGCTGAATACTTACCTTATCTGCACCGGTACAGGCTGGCAGCTCGGACAATAATGCGTGCCCCGGCCGCCGACAACACTTTTCTCAATTAACGTTCCGCAGGTAGCACACGGCTGATCCTTGCGTCCGTATATGCGGTGCTGATCCTGGTAATTCCCGCTCTCTCCCTGGCCGTTGACATACGATTTCACTGAGGAGCCTCCCGCATTCACTGCCTCTGTCAAGGTTGCAACGATCGCATGATGCAGCCTGGCCAGATGGTCCTCGGAGAGAGAGTTTGCGGCTTCTTCCGGATGAATACCGGCACGGTGCAGGGATTCATCCACATAAATATTGCCGATACCGACAATATATTCCTGATTCAGCAGCAGCGGCTTAATTTTGGTGCTTCTCTTCGAGACAATCTGCTTGAAACGCTCCAGGGTGAACTCTGCATCCAGCGGTTCCTGTCCCAGCTTATTCAGCGGCTTCAGCAGCAGATCCTCACCCGGCTGGAACAGATGCATCGTTCCGAACTGGCGCACATCGGTATAACGCAGCTCCGTACCATCGGTGAAATGGAAAATCACATGAGTATGCTTGTCCAGCGGCTCGCCCTCCCGGTAAACACCGTAACGGCCCTCCATCCGCAGATGGGAGACCATCACAAGTCCATCGAAGACGAACCGCAGGAACTTGCCTCTGCGCTCAACCGTTACTACGCTATGGCCTGCCAGCATATGGGCAAAAGCCTTAATATCATCCGGCCGCTGAATAATCCGCGGCAGCCGGACGGTGACATGCTCTATCTGCTTGCCTGTAATTAAATCATTAAGTGTTCTTCTGACTGTTTCGACTTCCGGCAGTTCCGGCATAATGGCTCACCTCCATTCCATTATACCGGATATCCAGCGGATGCGGGGAGCCTATTTCGCTTCATACCAGTTACTGCCAAAACTTACCTCTGCCTTCAAGGGAACGGACAGCTTCAGCGCTCCGGCCATAACCTCCGGCAGCAACTGCTTCATCTGCTCCAGTTCATCTTCCGGCACCTCGAACACAAGCTCATCGTGCACCTGCAGCAGCATGCGGCTCTTCAGCCCGCGCTCGTACAGGGCCTTGTCCATGTGAACCATTGCCAGCTTGATAATATCGGCAGCCGTTCCCTGGATCGGCGTATTCATGGCGGTACGTTCGGCGAAAGAACGCAGATTGAAGTTCTTCGCATTGATCTCCGGCAGATAGCGTCGGCGCTCCAGCAATGTGGTCACATACCCCTGCTTGCGGGCCTCGACCACGATATCATCCATATAGCGGCGGACACCCTTGAACACTTCGAAATACTGTTCAATGAACTGGGCCGCTTCCTTGCGCGGAATGTTCAGGTTCTGTGACAGGCCATAATCACTGATGCCATACACAATCCCGAAGTTAACCGCCTTGGCAGAACGGCGCATATTGCTGTCCACCATATCGGCTGTAACGCCGAATACGTCCATAGCGGTCTTCGTGTGAATATCCATGTCTTCTACAAAAGCTTCCTTCATCCGCTCATCGCCGGAGATATGTGCCAGCACCCGCAGCTCAATCTGCGAGTAATCCGCCGCCAGAATCGACCAGCCGGGTTCGGAAGGCACGAACACCTTACGGATCTTGCGGCCTTCTTCCAGCCGGATCGGAATATTCTGCAGGTTCGGGAACTGGCTGCTGAGACGTCCCGTTGCGGCAATCGTCTGCCGGTAGAAAGTATGGACCTTGCCGGTCTCCGGCGAGATTTCCTTCAGCAGGCCTTCCACATAGGTGGATTGCAGCTTGGCAATGGAACGGTATTGCAGGATCAGGCGCACAGCGTCATGGTAAGGAGCCAGCTTCTCCAGTACCTCGGCATCGGTGGAATACCCGGTCTTCGTCTTCTTCACGACAGGCAGGCCGAGCTTCACGAACAGGATTTCCCCCAGCTGCTTCGGTGAATTGAGATTGAATTCTGTTCCGCAGATCGAATAGATTTCTCCTACCAGCCGGGAGATTTGTGCTTCGAATTCTTTGCCGAGCTCTATGAGGTCATCTTTGTTAACCGCAATGCCCTGCTTCTCCATATCGGCAAGAATCCGCGAGAGCGGCATTTCCAGATCCTGAAACAGTCCGGTCATCGCGGTCTCTTCCAGCTCCTCCTGCTGCTTCTGCACGATGCCGAGCACGGTTGCGCTCTTGCGGGCTACGTGATTTCCGAGAATCTCAAGCTCCGGTATTCTATATTTGGCCCCTTTGCCGAATACATCTTCATCAGGCGATAAGCGGGGCAGTCCGTATTTGCTCGTGAGGTCATTCAGATTCTGGTTCGCTTCCGTCGGGTCGAGCAGATATGCGGCAAGCTGGACATCATTAGCAGCTCCGGCAAAAGCAATCCCCTGCCAATGCAGCGCCAGATCGGCACGGTGCAGGTCATACCCGCTCTTCGGCGCTTTGTCATCGCCGAGCCAGTCCCGCAGCGGCGCCGCTGCGGCGCTCTTCAGCAGGGCAAACGGCACGAAGTAGTGCTGATCCGGCGAAGACAGCCCGAGACCAATGACCTCTGCACGGTGCGGATTCTCACCATTCGATTCCACATGCAGCGCCGAAATGCCCGGCAGCGCAGCAATCAGGTCAGCCAATCCGGCTTCATCCACTATAGTGATATTAAGCGCTGCCGCTTCCACCGCTGCTGGATCTGAACTGCTGCCATCGGCCGCATGCGAATAAGCGCTCAGTGACAGGCGTTCGAGCAGGGATTTGAATTCGAGCTTAGCGAGTGCAGGACCAGCCGTATCCGTATTGATACCGCTGAAGACCATATCCTCCCAGGCATGCGCCAGCGGAACTTCGCGGTAGATCGTCGCCAGCTTCTTGCTCATGATGGCGCTGTCAGCATGCTCCTCCAGCTTTTCCTTCATTTTGCCCTTCAGCTCACCGGTTCCGGCCAGTACCCCTTCTACTGACCCGAACTGCTGGAGCAGCTTGAGCGCTGTCTTCTCCCCTACTCCCGGCACACCGGGAATATTGTCACTGGCATCGCCCATCAGCCCTTTCAGATCGATGATCTGCTCCGGGGTAAGATCATATTTGTCCCGGATCTGCTGCGGCCCGTACAGCTCTACTTCCGTGACGCCCTTACGGACCAGCGCGACGGTTGTATGCTCTGACGCCAGCTGCAGCATGTCCTTATCCCCGGACACAATCATCACCTGCCGCCCTGCGGCATCCGCCTCGCGGGAGATGGTGCCGATAATATCGTCAGCTTCATAGCCGCCGATCTCAAACTGTGGCACCCCTAATCCCTGCAGCAATTCCTTCAGCAGCGGGAACTGTTCGGACAATTCCGGCGGAGTTTTTTGGCGTCCGCCCTTATAGTCTTCATACCCTTCATGCCGGAAGGTAATCTTCCCGGCGTCGAAGGCCACAATCATATGACTCGGCTTATGCTCTTCAATCAAACGCAGAAGCATCGTCGTGAAACCGTACACCGCATTCGTCTGCTGTCCTGCTGTATTCGTCAGCGGCGGCATCGCGAAAAACGCCCGGTAAATGATATTATTTCCATCAATCAGTATCAGCTTGTCCACTCTAGCACCTCGCCTTTATCTTGCTTACTTCTTATATAGTACCATATGCCCCGCACCAAGTTGAAACATAAGGATGATTGATTTTAGTGAAGCCTATTCATGAAGCCCGCCGGATTCACGCGGGGTCTGCAGCTTATGGCATCCTAAGCAGGATTTCCAATCAGACGGCGCTTTAAAACAAAAAAGGCAAGCCTCCGGGGATGAAGGCTTGCTGTCGTGCCTTATGCTTTTATTGATTCAGATCCGGACGTTTGCCCGTTACAAGATAAACTACGCTCTCGCCAATGTTGGTCGCATGATCTGCGATACGCTCAATATAACGGCCAACCAGCGTAAGCAGCATCGCCTGATTAACCGACTCGGGCTTCTGAACCATGTAAGTGTACAGTTCATTAATCATTGCACTGTACAGCCCGTCGACCTGATCGTCGTCCTGCGCCATTTTGTAGGCCAGATCCGTATTCTCATCCAGATAGGACTGAATTGCCTCTGAGATCATTACCGTAACAATCTCGGCCATCCGCGGAATATCCACAAGCGGTTTAATCAGCTGCTGCCCTTGGATCCGCATCGTTACCTTAGCCACATCCAGTGCCAGATCGCCCATACGTTCGAGGTCACTGGAGATTTTGAAGGCTACAATGATGCGGCGCAGATCCTTGGCTACCGGCTGCTGGGTGATGATCAGCCGTGAGCCGATCTCCATAATCCGGTCTTCCATCGCATTCAGCCGTAAATCGTTCTTAACAATTTCCTGTGCCCGCACGGTGTCCAGATTCTGCAAAGCGAGTACTGCACCCTCCAGCGCATCCGTAACATGCTCGCCCATCTGCTCCAGCAGATTGCGCAGCTCTTCCAGATCTTTATCGAATTCTTTTCTGCGAATCATATTGAAAACGATCCTCCTCAAAAACATATGGTCATATAGAGTGAACTTAAGAAACCGCCGTCCCTCTTCTTAAGTTCAGCTTATACCGCTGATTTCCTTCCGGGAACGGTTTCCTCTCCCGCTTAACCGAAGCGTCCGGATATATAATCTTCAGTGCGGGAGTCTTTGGGATTCGAGAACAGCAGTTCCGTATCCTGAGCCTCCACGATAACGCCGTTCAGGAAAAATACTGTGCGCCCCGACACCCGGGCGGCCTGATGCATATTATGCGTGACCATTACAATCGTATACTTATCCCGCAGCTCCTGTACCAGCTCCTCAATCTTCAGCGTGGACACCGGATCAAGTGCGGAGGTGGCCTCGTCCATCAGCAGAATATCCGGCTGTACGGCAAGGGCTCTGGCGATGCAGAGACGCTGCTGCTGGCCACCGGACAAGCTGAGTGCAGACTTTTTGAGGAAATCCTTCACTTCCTCCCAGAGTGCGGATTGGCGCAGGCTTTGCTCCACAATGACATCAAGCTCGGCTTTGCCCTTCACCCCATGGAGGCGCGGACCATAAGCTACATTGTCATAAATCGACTTGGGAAAAGGATTGGGCTGCTGGAACACCATACCTACCTGCTTGCGCAGACTTTCCACTTCAATCTCGTCGCTGTAAATATTTTTACCGCCGATGTTTACTGTTCCTTCAATACGCGTTCCGGGAATCATGTCGTTCATTCGGTTTAGGGTACGCAGCAGCGTGGACTTTCCGCAGCCGGAAGGACCGATAAAAGCGGTAACCTGTTTCTCCGGAATTTGCAGATCCACATTCTTCAGCGCGTGAAATGACTCATAGTAGAGATCTAGTTTCTCTATGTCAATGATGGATTTCATTAGTTTCTGTTGTCTCCTTCTCATCATCTTCGTTCCCCATGATAAGCTTTCAGTGTAAATAGAGCTCCAGAGAATTGTTAACGCTGTGTAAAATCAAAATTCAGCAGGACAGGTGTATCTGAAAAAGAACACCGCCATATCAAATGACTGGTGTTCTCTTCTTGTTCACGACCAGCTTATAGCCGACCCCGCGGATGGAATCAATATGCACGGATTCAGGATCAAGCTCAAGCTTCTTGCGCAGCGAGCTGACATGAACGTCTACAGTACGCTGGCCGCCGATATAATCGAAACCCCAGACCGCATTCATCAGATCATCACGCGTCAGAACCACACCCGGCTTCCGGGCCAGATACAGCAGGACTTCAAACTCCTTGGGACGCAGATTAATGCTCTGTCCGCCCAGAGAGACTTCATAACGTTCCGGGTAGATTTCCAGCTGTCCCAGGATAATGGTCGAAGCAGATACCGCCGTTTCCGGTGGGGCTTCCTCGGCAAGACCGGATATCCGGCGCAGGACCGCGCTGACACGGGCCAGTAATTCGGAGACGCCAAACGGCTTGGTTATGTAATCGTCGGCCCCGGATTTCAGGCCCCGGACTACATCCTCTTCGGCATTCTTGGCCGTCAGCACTATGACCGGTGTACGTATACCCTGTCCACGCAATTTATCCAGAATGTCAATGCCGTTCATGCCGGGCAGCATAAGATCCAGTACGATTAAATCAAAAGGTTCTCTAGTCGCACGGTCATATCCTGCCGTTCCATGATCCTCCACCGTCACTTCATAGCCTTCCTGTGTCAAATTATAAGACAGCAGCCGGGCCAGTGTCGGTTCGTCTTCAATGACAAGCAATCGTTGTGCCATAGGTTCCCCCGTCTTTTCATAGGTTATTAAATTTACAAAACTGCACACATGCACATCATAGCACCACAATGTTAACTTGGTGTAAAATTACGAATTTAATATTACCCCTTTGCCAGCATACAATCAAATCAGGACATACGCCCTATCCACGGGCTAAAGAAGGATGTCCTGCCAGAATTGAATCGTTGCTTGCAGGTTACTCGTTCTCTTCCTGCAGCAGCGGAAGTTCCAGGATAAAAGAGCTGCCGATGCCCAGATCGCTCTCTACCGTAATTGATCCTCTGTGCAGCTCTACCAGATGCTTCACGATGGACAAGCCCAGGCCGGTTCCGCCGGAGCTTCTGGAGCGGGCTTTGTCCACCCGGTAGAAGCGCTCGAAGATCCGCGGCAGATCCTTGCGCGGAATCCCCATGCCCGTATCGCTCACGGTAAAGCGCACACTCTCCGTTCCGTCTGCCTTTTGAACGTTGGCTACGGTTACCCTTACATTTCCCCCGTCCTGCGTGTAGTTAATCGCATTCGAGAGCAGATTCATGAAGATCTGGCGCAGCTTGTCTTCATCCCCCTCGATAAACAGCTCCGCAGGTACATCCGAGCTCAAGGTGATCTTCTTTTTCTCCGCCACCTTGCTGAGTGTTTCCAGCACAGAATCGAAGAACTCGATCAAATGAACCGGCGAGCAGTCCAGCTGGACGCGTTTGGATTCGATTTTGGACAATTCCAGAATATCTCCAATCAGGCGGTTGAGCCGTTCGTTCTCATCATAAATAATCTGCAGGAACGAACGTGCGGTCTTCTCATCCGTAACGCCTCCGCCGAGCAGGGTTTCGGCGAAGCCTTTTACCGCAGCTACCGGTGTCTTCAGCTCATGGGAGACATTCGCGACGAATTCGCTGCGCATTTTCTCCAGACGGCGGATTTCCGTCACCTCCTGCAGCAGGAACAGCATTCCCCGGGTGGAGCCGTCCTGAATCATCGGCACTCCGTCCAGGCGTACAATCCGCTCCACCGGATTATAGATAATACGCTCTTCATGGACCGGTTCATTACGGGATACGCCTTCTTCAATCAGCCGGGTCAGCTCATAATGATGTTTGATTTCTTTGTAGGAATGCCCGGTCATCTCGCTGTTCTTCACATCAAGGAGCCGTTCTGCCGCACGGTTGAGCAGGGCAATCTCCCCTTCGGCGTTAATCATCACGATCCCGCCGGTCATATTATCGAGTACGCTTTGCAGCAGATCCTCGTTGTCGCGGATGGTCTTCAATTGGGCCTGCAGACTGTCTGCCATCGCGTTGATCGCTGTTGCCAGCTGGCCGATCTCGTCCTTGCGCTTCATCGGCACACGGGCATCGTAATCCAGATCGGTGATACGCCGCGCGACTCTGGTAATCTGCTCAAGTGGCGAGGTCATGCTGGAGGCTACCTTATAGCTCACAAAAGTGGCCGCAATAAACAGCAGCACGAGTCCCCCAGCCATAATCATCCACGCCCGGTTCAGTCCTTCCGTCACTGCATCCAGTCCCATGGAGAGCCGGATATATCCGTCGAAGCCCTGGTCAGAGACTACCGCACCAGCTACATAGAGCATTTCGCGGTCCAGCGTATCACTGTAGCGGATTGCCCGGCCAATCCCTTCTTTCGCGGCGAGCAGCTCCTCTTCCCGGGTAGAGTGGTTGTCCATTTCCAGCGGATTGCGCTCCGAATCGCCAATCACCCGGCCTTCCTTCGTAATGAAGGTGATGCGCGATCCTGTCAGTGTGGATATCGTCCGGGCCTGGTCTGTATAGTAATCCATGGCGTCCGGACTGTGCATATCCTTGAACGTAAACGTGCCGGAGAGCAGATTTATTTCCCGGGACATGTTTTCTTCCAGTACGGAAATATGTGAGTCCTTAAACAGCTGGGCCATAGTAATGCCAGCCCCGGTCATGGATATCCCGATCAGGGCCATGAGTATGAATGTAAGCCGAACGCGGAACGGTTTCATCAGTAGTAGTCCTCTTTCTTATCATTGTGTCCTTGTGAACATCCTACCTCCATTTTCGGCAAAATACCAGATCCGGCGGCGATTATCAACGGAGTGTAAAATGGGTTGCATGAACAGATATTATAGTCTTGGAGTAAAAGCTGCTTTAGCACTTGGATGGACGCTCCGCAAACGGACCGTTGTTCTGATCGGAGTAGGAGCAACGTTAGAACTCGCTGTGGACGCTCCTCCGATCGGAGTAGGAGCAATGTTAGAACTTGCTGTGGACGCTCCGCAAATGGACCGTTGTTCCGATCGCTGTTGTTCCCGGATTTTATTTATTCTCCTTAGCGGTGAAAATCCGTGAACAAAGGCGAACGCTATCGCTTCTCCACAATCAGTCCGTCCGCTCCGCTGTTTAAGAGGGGGAAGTTACGGCAAACCTGTAGACCCTTGAAAGCTTCAGCCTCAACACCTCAACACCTCAACACCTCAACCCTTAACCCTCCAACCCTCCAACCCTCCAACCCTCCAACCCTCCAACCCTCCACCCCTCAACCATCAACCATCAACCATCAACCCTCAACCCTTAACCCTCCAACCCTCCATCCCTCCAACCCTCCAACCCTCCAACCCTCCAACCCTCCAACCCTCCAACCCTCCAATCCTCAACCATCAACCATCAACCCTCCAATCCTTAATCCCCCCATAAAATAATAGAAGACAAGAAATCACCCCTTTTAAATGGCTGGCCCACACACCATTTAAAAGGAGCGATTCTTTTAACACACATTATAGTCTATAGATCAATATTCTTCCTTTAACTGTTATTAATCAGCAACAAATACCGATGCAACCGCTTATTGTAGCTCAGACCAGAAAGGTTTTTATAAAATCCTGCATAAAATACAACATTTTCTTCATTATATTGGCCCAAATTCAAAATTGTTGTACCAAATGCAGCATTTTCTCTTTTACAAGAGGTTTAACGGGAGGATTGTTGTATTTCGTACAACAATCCTTCCGCACATCCAGATATCTAGGGATCAAAGTTGTAAAACGTACAACAATTATGCCTGCAGAGCTTCTTCAGAGTCTCAATTCTGCCGGTAACTAATCAGGTGTGAAGAGAGAAATGAATTATTGCGCTAATCCCACCAGCGATTACTGGAAACTTGTGGGATTGTTAACTAAAGTGTAGTTAGGATAGATCATATCCGCTTCTAATAGATGAACCAACTTTTGGTGTAAGCACGGAATGCGTCCATTACTGATCCTTCCAGCGCTGAACGGTCAGCGTGACGGTCTGTGCACCGCCCGCCGGAGTTAGCGACCTGTTCGCAATATCCGCCCCGCCGGATGCTGTCTCTACCGAAGCCCAGCTACCGCGCGTCAGCTTATACGTCACTGCTGTTCCTGCCGGAAGGCTCACGGTGATGGAGTATATACCATCGCTGCCTTTAGTCAGCAAGTACGCCGGATCTGCTGCATTCCACCTGTTGAAAGACCCCGTTAGATAGACTGGCCCGGATGCTGGTGTAGAACCCGGAACGGTCACTCTGAAGGTTACGCTGTCTGCCTGCGGCTCTCCGGTGCTAAGACTTCCGCCAGTCAGACTCGAGCTGCCAACATTAAAGTGATAATTGCTGCCGCCTTTATTATCCCAGGTTCCGCTGCCGTTATTAAAAGCTGCAGTAAGGCCTGTTGCAGTTCCGAGCTGGATGGTAATCGCCTTGTAACCGCTAAATGCGGATGCCTGCATCTGCACGCCCGGCGAGGTGGTCCAGACCGTCGCCCCATCCAGCTTGTAATGAATATACGAATTGCTGTAGGCTGAATTCTTGTAATAGATCGTGGCCGTATTGCCCACCGGCGTGGCGGTTGGCATCGGAGTCGCTGTCGGCGTAGCCGTCGGTGCCACTGTCGGCGTAGCCGTTGGCACCGCTGTAGGCGTAGCCGTCGGTGCCGCTGTAGGCGTAGCCGTCGGTGCCACTGTCGGCGTAGCCGTTGGCGCCACTGTCGGCGTAGCCGTTGGCGCCACTGTCGGCGCCGCTGTAGGCGTAGCCGTTGGCGTCGCGGTCGGCGTAGCCGTCGGAACAGCCGGGGCGCCCGCCTGGATTTGCCCGGTAGGGGTATAGGTCCAGGTGCCGGTGCCGAACAGATAATTGCTGCCGCCGTTGCTGTCCCAGGTACCGCTGCCGTTATTGAAGCAGGCTTCAAGCTGGGTGGCTGCACCGATATTTATCGTGATTTTGTTATAGCCTGCCACTTCAGCCGCAGGAATCGCTACGCCCGGCGCCGTCGTCCAGGTGCCCGCAGCCGGACGGTAGTGAATGTACGGTGTGGTGTAGCCCTTCTTGTAATAGATCGTCACATTATTCCCCGCCGGAGTTGTGGCCACTGCTGCTGCACTCAGTCCGGACAGATTGCCCGAAGCGTCATACGCTTTGACCTTGTATTCATATGTCGTAGAGGAGGACAAGCCGCTGTCTGTATAAGAAGCAGACGGTGATGTACCGATCTTAATGCCATCGCGGTAGACCTCGTACCCTGTCACACGGATATTATCGGTAGCTGCATTCCATGTCAGCAAGGCCGAGGAGGCATTGACCACAGCTGCCTGAAGATTAGCCGGCACAGACGGGGCTTCCGTGTCCGGAACTGCAGGCACATCGGTAATAAACGGATGCGTTCCCTCAACGGTTCCCTGCATGCTCTCGGTATATTTTCCGTTTGCCAATGTGTATTTGCCGGCTCCGACATAGACCTGCTGGATATCGCTTTTCGTTACATTACCCTTAGCGTCTGTGGCTTCAATATAGTAGTCCACCAGCTGGTCACGATAATCCGAGATATAACTGAAATACAGATTGCCGATGTCCGTAGCCGGAACCTTCTGCATGATGGCCTTGCTGCTTGGCTGCCAGTCGACCCCGTTGATATCGGTGCTGAGGTCGCGGACCGTCATCGGGTATTCCGTCCAGGCACCAACCTTGGCAGGGTCAATATTGGATATTCCTGCTGCGGCCAGACCCGCCGGGTCATAGACCTTAAAAGTATTGTCCGCAGCATCTGCCGTCTTGTCGCGGTGTGCCCGGACCTTCACCTTGATATCGCTGATACCGCTGGTGTCGAAGGCGTAGGTATAAATGGAGAACACATTATTGAAATGCTGCAGCGTCCAGCCCTCCGCCTTGCTGACATTCGCGCTGCCCGGATTGTACGGGTAACGCTGCGGCCACCATACGGAGGGGCCGGTTTTGTCTTTGGCCAGCTTTTGCGTAACATAAGGCTTGGAGAAATACAGCGATTGATTGAAGGACAGTGCCGGCTTCACGCTGTCATCCACATTCTCATCGTAATACCCGAAGCCGGAGTCCATCGCCGGGAGCAGGAAATACCAGGCTAATTCAGCCGGATTGGCGCCGCCGGCATAATCGCTTGCGGTGTTCCCTTTGACCGGATAAGAGATCATCCAAGGGTTGAGCTGATTGCCCTCGTAAGTCACCTCGCGGTCAATCGGATTGACCGGCTTCCAGTAATTCGGATGCTCATCCAGCCAGATCTGCTCGGCTGTCTTGGCATAATTCAGGGAAGCCTGCAGCAGGGCGAAGTTACGCTCCAGATAGTGGTACCCCTTCTCGAAGGATACGGTCATGCCTTCTTCGACACCGGACAGATTCTTCTTCGGCGCATAAGAGGTGCCGTTCACCTGATTGAAGCTGGCAAACTGGCCTTTCCAGATGCCGAACGGCAGATGCCAGTGGTACCAGGTCGGATCGGAGGAGGAATCCCGGGTATCAATCCATGAGCCGTCCTGAACATGGACTACATCGGAGGCGGCTGGTGTATTATTGCGCAGATACTCGTCAATTCCCATACCGGTAACACCGCTGCTGGCATAGGTCACATTCCCGGCATTGCGCCAGGTCTCCTCGGAACCTGCCCGGCCCGAAGAATTATCCCCATCATGCGCGACTACAAAAATCTGCTTCTGCGCGACCAGATTCTCATACGGCTTAAGCACATCTGCTTTTACCTGGCCCAGATATCCTTCTTCCCATGACTGCGCCTGTGCAACCGGAACGCCGACCACTTTGGATTCTGCCCCGGTTGCCGGGTCCACATAACGGACCCAATGGGCTGTAGAGGCAAAAGGATACTTGTTATAGACAACCTGCTGTTCGTTGAACATCGGTTCATTCACCCAGGAGCCTACGGTGCTGACATTCTGCAGATCACTGCGGTTGGGCGGTGAGACCATCGTATCCGTGCCGGGACTGTTCAGCAGCGGATAGTCCTTAAGCGTACGGGAGAAATGGTTGTTGCCGATTACGGACCACTGAATGCCGAGCTTTTGCAGGACGGGAATTATCCGTTCAGAGAAACCCAGCTCTGTCGGGAAAAATCCCTTAGAGGACTTGTAGCTGCTTCCGAGAAAATAAGGCTGAGCCAATGTGGCTCCATGATAGATCATATCCTTGAGCAAATAGTCGTTGCCGACCAGCGGACCCATAGAGTGATGCCCGGAGAAATGGATCAGATCGAGCATGTTGCTGCCGTTTGTTGTTTTGAGCTGATCGACGGCGTTCTTCCAGGGAGTACCCCAAGCCGGATTATTGTATCCGCTTACATCACCTTGTTGAATAATACTATTGACATTGTTCACCACCGAGCCGGACATTGTAACATGCATCTGCGCCTGGGGATAATTGCTGTGCAGCGTGTTAGCCACGCTCCAGGGCCAGGTTAGATAGGCTCCTGTCTTCGCGTGATGTGAATAATAGGAGACCAGATCATCATGCGGCATCGGGGAACCGTTCGGCAAATAATAGGTATATCCCGCAGGAGGGTTCTGCTTCAACTGGATGACTTCACCATCATACGTATAGCGGATCGGACTTCCTGCCGGGGCAGCGTTATAGGAGTTCAAATCATAGTACGCCCAGAAATTCGGCATATGGTTATGGTACACATGCGTAGCGGCAATATCTGCCGAGACATTGGTGACTGTTGCCGGAACAATCAGAAGCATGCCCAGCAGCAGGGCTGTGATTTTGCGCCAATACCTGGATTTCTTCATCAGCAACCAGCTCCTCTCTCTTCAACCACATCAGCTTATTCAAAAGAACGGGGGCGCCGGAATTCATCCTTTGCCCCCTGTCATTCCCTATTGATCCTTCCAGCGCTGCACGGTCAGCGTGAAGGTCTGTGCGCCGCCCGCCGGCGTGAGCGCACGGTTCGCAATATCTGCTCCGCCGGATGCGGTCTCTACCGTAGCCCAGCTGCCGCGCGTCAGCTTATACGTCACTGCTGTTCCTGCCGGAAGGCTCAGGGTGATGGAATAGACACCGTCACTGCCCTTGGTCAGCAGGTATGCGGGGTCAGCCGCGTTCCAGCTGTTGAACGACCCGGTCAGATAGACAGTCCCGCTCGCTGGAGTGGTGGCTGGAACAGTGACCCGGAAGGTCACGCTGTCCGCCTGAGGTTCTCCGGTGGTAAGGCTTCCCCCCACAAGGCTTGAGCTGCCTGCGCCAAAGTGATAATTGCTGCCGCCATTGCTGTCCCAGGTTCCGCTGCCGTTATTGAACGCTGCAGTAAGTCCGGTCGCGGTTCCGAGCTCGATGGTAATCGCTTTGTAGCCGCTGAATGTGGATGCCTGCATCTGCACGCCCGGCGAGGTCGTCCAGGTGCTTGCCCCATCCAGCTTGTAATGGATATAGGAGTTGGTATAGGCCGTATTCTTGTAGTAGATCGTCGCTGTATTCCCTACCGGAGTGGCGGTTGGCACCGGAGTAGCTGTCGGCGTAACCGTTGGTGTCGCGGTCGGTGTGGCTGTTGGCGTCGCGGTCGGTGCCACCGTCGGTGTAGCTGTTGGTGTTGCGGTCGGCGTCGGTGTCGGCGTCACCGTTGGTGTAGCCGTTGGCGTCGATGACGGCGTAACGGGTCCGCCCGCCTGAATATTTCCGGTCGGAGTATAGGTCCAAGTGCCGGTACCGAACAGATAATTGCTGCCGCCGTTGCTGTCCCAGGTGCCGCTGCCGTTATTGAAGCAAGCCTCGAGCTGGGTCGCCGCACCGATGTTGATCGTGATTTTGTTGTAACCTGCCACTTCAGCCGCAGGAATTGCTACGCCCGGCGATGTCGTCCAGGTTCCCGCAGCCGGGCGGTAGTGGATGTAAGGTGTGGTGTAGCCCTGCTTGTAATAGATCGTCACACTATTTCCGGCAGGCGTGACGATCAGTGCAGCCGCGCTGAATGCCGAGAGGTTGGCGGCGGCGTCATACGCTTTTATCGTATACGAGTAGTTCGTACTGCCAGATAAGCCGTTGTCTGTGTAAGAGGTAGTTGCCGAGGTCCCAATCTTGACCCCATTGCGGTAAATCTCGTAACCTGTAACCCCGACATTATCGATGGAAGCCGTCCAGGTCACAAGTGCACTGGAGGCATTCTGCACAGTGGCTGTTACATTCGCCGGAACAGACGGCGCCTGGGTATCAACTATTGGCTGCGTCTTGGAGTAGATTTTGGCGGAGTTCGCACTGAGTGTGACTGTAATTTGCTTCCCGGTTGCCCCGCCGGATTGTACGGTTACCGTGTCTGAGGTATTCAACTGGTTAATCAGTACTGTCCCCACAGTCAGAGTACTTTCGGCGCGCAGCGGAATCGTAACGGCCTGCGATCCGCCCGAAGCATTACTGAATGCGGAGATGACTTCCTGTCCCACATTGGTCCCGCTGTCAATCCGGCGGGAGAACGCGTACAGGTTCTGGGCAGACCACATTTCACGCTGGGTGCCGGTGCGCAGCGCAGGATTATTTTTGCGGATTTCGTTAAGCTTGGCTACATGCTTGTAGGTGCTGGCGTTCTCATTGAAATAATTCTCCACCACGTTGCCGCTTGCATCACGCTTCACCATAGACCAGCGGTTCCACGTATCAGCAATACCGCCAGTCATAATCTGGCCGTTCCCGTTGCCTTTATTCTGTTCTGTACCCTGGAACACCACCGGGGTTCCGCGCACTGTGAAGATGAAGGACAAGGCATTCTGCAGCTTCTCAACACTGCCTCCGGCCTCTGTCAGGAAGCGGTTGCGGTCATGATTATCAATGAAGGTGACCATATGATTCGCATTGCCGTTGTAATAGGAATCGAGAGCCAGTGTACTCTTAATATTGGAATCGAAGGATTGGCCGTAAGCAAAGCTATTCAGCACAGAGAAGAACAGCGGGAAATCAAGCATCCCCCATTCCTTGCTGCTGCCGACCCAGCGGGAGACAAATTCAGCATTGCCGTCAAAATTCTCTCCGAAGGTGTTCACGCCCAGCAGTGTCTGCAGCTCCCCGATATCCGTCGGCTTCATCAGCTTGGCGGCATCAACGCGGGCACCATCCGCACCTGTATAATCAAACCAGCCTTTAATCGAGCTGAAGATGGCCTGCTTGGCGGCAGGAACATCGAAGTCGATATCATCCAGTCCGCCCAGATCGTGATTCTCCAAATAATCCTGGGCCCACTGATCATATCGTCCGTCTGCCAGCGACCAGTTGATATCCCCGTTATGGTGATACCAGGCCGGATTATTGAAAGGGGCAACCGGCTGCAACGCCGGGATATCATAATAAGCCTGGGTTCCCAGCATATAATCGCCGATATGGTTCGGAACAACGTCGATGATGACCTTGATTCCGAGCGCATGCGCTGAATCCACCAGCTCCTTCAGCTTCTCTTTTGTGCCAAAATAGGGGTTCGCCGCATTGGGATCTTTGACATTGTAGCCGTGGTAGGCTGTGTTCTTCCCTGTCCCGTTATTCTCCCGGTTGGTCATCTGCGGTTCGGCAACCGGAGAGATCCAGATCGCCGTATAGCCCATATTATGAATATAGGGGAGCTTATTGATAACCCCCTGCCAGTCTCCACCCTTCATATAACGAAAATCTTCTTCAGAGGTCTCCCCATAGCGGATGGCGGCTCCTGTGGCATTATTGGAGGAGTCTCCGTCATTGAAACGGTCAACCATAATCTGATAAATCGTGTCATTCTCTGTAACCGTGCCGATACTGGCCGCTTCAGCCTTAACTGGAGGCAGAACAAATAAATTCATCGTGATCGAAAGAACCATGGATGTGATAAGGACGGGGATAAGCCAATGTTTACGTTTCATTCTTCATCTCCCTCTCATAAATGCGTATGCACAACACTTTCTGCCAAAAAGAACAAGCTACCGTCTACAGCCTCATCTTACTCATTTCAGGGAAACCGGTTTCCCCACTAAAAATTAACATGGACTTGTATGCGCTGTCAAGACATATAAATTGATCTTCCTTAGAACCCGTATCCCATATAGGATAACGATTCTGCAATACGCAGAAAATCCCCCGTTTAGCATCATCCGGCAGCATGCACCTCCGCGGACAGGCACCGGTTTCGATTTCATTTAGAGGCGCACCGCAAAAAGACCCCTTTCATCAAACAGAAAGAGGTCTCACTATCACTGAATAAATATACTATTTTATTCATATCATCCAACAAATCACTGTCACAGGGAGATTGCAAAGCTGTTTATTTAAATACCGGCTCCCGGAACTGGGCCAGCTTGGCCGCGGAATCCTTCTCCACATCGGCATGCAGGCTGTTGCCATGCGCATCCATGGTGACGATAGCGGCGAATCCGTCCACCTGCAGATGCCACATGGCCTCCGGAATTCCGAACTCCATGAAATCAACCGCGTTAACCTTCTTGATGCATTCCGCATAATACTGGGCTGCCCCGCCAATAGCGTTGAGATAGACGCCGCCGTGTTCGCCTAATGCCTTCAACGTTTTCGGGCCCATCCCGCCTTTGCCGATTACTGCACGGATGCCGAATTTCTTAATGATATCGCCTTGATAAGGCTCCTCGCGGATGCTGGTGGTCGGACCGGCAGCCTTCACATGCCAGCCCTCATCATCCTTCAGCATAACCGGACCACAGTGATAGATGACAGCACCGTTCAAGTCCACGGGAGCGTCGTGATCCATCAGATATTTGTGCAGGGCATCGCGGCCGGTGTGCATCTCACCGGAGAGAATAACTACATCACCAACGCGCAGGCTGCGGATATCCTCCTCGCTGATCGGCGTGGTCAGGCGGATTTCGCGCGAACCACCCGATACGGCGGAGCCTGCGGCAGCAGGTTCGATTACCTGGCCGTTACCCGGGATAGCAGCATCAGAAGCAGCTTCCCCAGTTCCTGACAAGATGGCCGGAGCCGCAGGAATCGTTGCATCCTCTGGAATCATGCCCTGCGAAATGCCGTCAGCAGCAGAGACAGCTACCGGTTCAGTTACTTGCACTAAGGCTTCTTCCCCTTCTACAGAAATGCCTGTGCCGCTCTCATAGAGCCATTCCTTAATGTCCCCGGTTGCCGGATTTACCAGTATCCCCTGACGGCGGAAGGCCCAGCAATTATATGCCACCGAGACAAAGAAGCTCGCCGGCAGCCGGTTCATCACTCCGATTTTGCAGCCCAGCAGCGTAACTTCACCGCCGAAGCCCATCGTTCCGATCCCGAGCTTGTTGGCATTCTCCATAATGTAATCTTCCAGCTTGCCCAGATCTTGGGTGGGATTCACATCCTCGACCTTGCGGAACAGCTGCTTCTTGGCCAGCTCATAGCCCGTTGTACGGTCACCGCCGATGCCTACGCCAATGAAGCCTGCACTGCACCCCTGGCCCTGCGCCTGATAGACCGAATGAAGAATACATTTGCGGATGCCGTCAAGATCACGTCCGGCTTTGCCCAGACCCTCCAGCTCTGCCGGGAGACTATACTGAATATTCTTATTCTCGCAGCCGCCGCCCTTCAGAATGAGCCTTACATCAATGCCTTCCTCTTCCCACTGCTCGAAATGAATCACCGGCGTGCCTGCACCCAGATTGTCCCCGCTGTTCTCGCCTGTAAGGGAATCTACGGAATTGGGCCGCAGCTTGCCGTTCTTCGTCGCCCGGATTATCGCGCTATGAATATCCTTCTTCATCTCTATCTGATTCACGCCTACCGGCGTATGAATTATAAAAGTCGGCATCCCTGTATCCTGGCAGATCGGCGACACCTGGAGCTCAGCCATGCCGATATTCTGGGCAATCGTGGTCAGTGCCAGTCCGGAGCGGGTCGCCTTGTCTTCCAGCGCACGCCCTTTGGCGACCGCCCGGCGTACATCACCCGGCAAATTCGTGGAGGTCTCTACGATCAGATTATAAATGCTGTCTTCAAAATGCTGCATCTTCATTCAGTCTCCTCTCCATCTGTTTCAAGCTGCCCTAACTCTGTTACAATTAGTTATTATCATATCATATTAAGCCGCTCATGAAAGGGGTTACTTAAAAATTGAACTACCATTTCTCTGCCTATCTCTACCGGCTGCAATATATCCAGCGCTGGAGCCTCATGCGCAGCACCGCCCCTGAGAACGTGGCGCAGCATTCGTTCCAGGTGGCCCTGCTGGCGCACATGCTGTGCACCATCGGCAATGTCCACTTCGGCCGGTCGCTGAACGCCGACCGTGCATCCACAATGGCGTTGTTCCACGACGCCACCGAGGTATTCACCGGCGACATCGCCACGCCGGTGAAGCATAACAACCCGCTGCTGCTGTCCAGCTTCCGCGAGATGGAGCGGGTCGCCGCTGAGCGCCTCGCGGCGATGATCCCGCCGGAGCTGAGCGCAGTCTATGCGCCGCTCCTGCAGCCGCAGGACAGCCCGCCCGGCTCCGAGGATGCCGGACTGCTCCGCTACGTCAAGGCGGCGGATGTGCTCGACGCCTATCTGAAATGCGTCTGGGAAACCGCCGCAGGCAACCGCGAATTCGCGGCCGCCCGGGAGCAGACGGCTGCGAAGCTGCACGGGCTCGCCCTGCCGGAGATGGAGTATTTCCTTACCCATATGGCTCCGGGCTTCGAGCTGTCGCTGGACGAGCTGTCTTCAAGTATGAGTCCTGAGAAGCCGATCGACTAGCCGGAAACCGTGCGGCCTCTTGAAGAATGCAGCATCGCACCGTCCGTTTAGCCCTGCAATACAAATAACCCGCCTCACGGCGGGGTATTTGTATCAAGTTAAGGCATGGCTAACGGCTCATCCAGGCTGTCCCAGTCCTTGAACACCGGCTGCAGCCCTTTTGCCTCGAGCATCTCCATAATTTCCTGCACGCTGCGGTCGTCTGAGATTTCAAACTGCGGGGTGCCGCCTTCCAGAGAATGTCCGCCTACTTCAGTGGATACCCCTGCAGACATCCTGGTGATGCCGAGATGGACCAGATGATCGCGCAGGGCTGCCGGCTCCCGCGTGGACAGTGAAATACCGGAACGCGGCAGAAACAGGCGGTAGGCCAGGATAATCTGCACCAGCGCACGGTCGGTTACATCACTCGCAGGATTAAATTCCCCCAGGTACGGCCGAAAACGGGGAATGGACAAACCGATTTCGCACTCCGGATACTTGTCCTGTAAGTACCTGGCGTGCAGTGCAGTCGCGAGGGCCTCCTGACGCCATTCGTACATTCCCAGCAGGGCTCCGATATTTACCGAACGGAATCCGGCCAGGCAGCCACGCTCAGGCGCATCCAGTCGGTTGCGGTACACCCGCTTGGGACCCTTCACATGCAGCTGGCGGTAAGTCTCCTGATGATAGACCTCCTGATACAGCGTCAGACCGTCTACTCCTGCCTGTCTGAGGTCAGCGTATTCTTCGGTAGTGAGCGGATTCACTTCAATGCTGACTGAAGAGAAATAGCCGCGGAGCACCTCCACGCAGTCTTTCAGATAACTGACCGGACTTTCATTCCGGGATTCTCCGGTCAGAATCAGAATGTGGCGCAGCCCTGTGGCTGCGATTGTTTCCGCTTCCCGCCGGACCTCCTCCAGTGTCAGTTTTTTGCGCGGAAAATCATAGATAGAGCTAAAGCTGCAGTAGGTACAATGGTTGACGCAGAAATCAGCCAGATACATCGGTGTAAACAGCTGCATCACATGACCGAATTGCGTACGTGTCAATCTATGCGCCTTCTGCGCCATCTCTTCGAGGTAAGGCTCCGCTGCCGGTGACAGCAAAGCCATCAGCCCGTCCTCGTCCAGCCGCTCCAGACGAAGCGCCCGCTTCACATCAAGCGCAGTATACTGCTTCCATGCCCCCTCGTAGGGAAGCTTGTCCAGCCGTGTCAGCCTATCATAAAAGCTCATGTCCTTCCCCCCTCTTCATAAACAGCATCAGTCATGCCAGAAATCCGGTCAGCGGCGAAGAAGCTGCGGCTGTCTCTTCCACCGGCCCCAGCCCGGCCAGATAGGCCTTCCGCCCCGCCGACACCGCTTCGCGGAATGCCTCCGCCATCAGCTGCGGGTCCCGGGCGGTGGCAATTGCCGTATTCAGCAGCACAGCGGCTGCGCCCATTTCCATCGCCTCAGCAGCCTCGGAGGGTCTGCCAATACCGGCATCCACGATGATGGGCAGACCCGTTTCTGATATCAGAATCCGGATCAGCTCCTTGGTCTGCAGCCCGCGGTTAGAGCCGATTGGCGCTCCCAGCGGCATGACGGCTGCAGCTCCGGCCGCCTTCAGCCGGAGTGCGGCTGACAGATCAGGACTCATGTAGGGCAGAACTACGAAACCCTCCGCAGCTAGGATTTCCGTGGCTCGGATCGTCTCGGTATTATCAGGCAGCAGATATTTCTGATCATTGATAACCTCAATCTTCACCCAGTCTCCCAGCCCCGCTGACCTTGCCAGCCGGGCAATGCGTACCGCTTCCTCTGCGGTGCGCGCACCGGAGGTATTGGGCAACAGCGTCATGTGGGAAGGAATATGGCTGATAATATTGTCCTTGCTCTCCGGATCTACCCGGCGCAGGGCAACCGTAATGACCTGTGAACCCGAGCGGGCGATCACTTCGGGAATAAGAGTATTGCGGCTGTATTTTCCGGTCCCGATGAACAGTCTGCTCGTTAAAGTAACTCCTCCAATAATCAAAGGATCCTGCATCATATCGCCTCCTGTGATAAGTCGTTGCCTTTATCTTAATTGCGTATTGGCGTATTGGCGTATTGGCATTCTTGCATCTGCCGCACGCACAGTTACCAGTTACCTAGCCTCCGCCGACAAAATGAACCAGCTCAACTCGGTCACCTTCATTCAGCAATGTATCTTCATAAACCTCTCTGCCGGCAAGCTCACCATTCAGCTCCACAATAACCAGCTTCCCGGTCCACTCAGGCCGGGCCAGAAGATCAGCCAGCGTCCGGCAGCTCTCTTCATACCATCCTCTGCGTCCGTTAACGGTCAAATTCATTCCAGTTCACCTCCTTTGCCCGGTATGGGGGTCATTCAGGACTTCAGCATATGCTGCAGCCTGAACGGATGATCTGTAAGCCTCAGCGGCGCCAGCAGGATCCGTCGCTCCGCATATCCCGGACATTACGGCTATTCCGGCAGCCCCCTTCGACAGAACGATTCCGGTATTGCCCGGTGTGATGCCTCCGATAGCAATCAGCGGTATACTGCTGGAGCGGACAGCCACTTCCAGCTGCTCCAGGCCCCGTTCCCGCTGTCCGGGCTTGCAGGCCGTGGGAAATACATGTCCATACAGACAAAAGTCCGCTCCCTGCTGTCCGGCGCGTGCCGCTTCCTCCGGGGAATGCACCGACCTGCCCAGCCGCAGGCCCGGGGCAATACCGCTCGCCTTGGCAGGCGGCAGGCTGTGCCAGGCCAATTGGACGCCGGCTGCCCCTGCTGCCAGAGCCACATCAATCCGGTCATTAATAACCAGCTTTGAGGGCGGAACCCCCGCTTGCAGCAACCGCTCTGCGGCAGCCAGAAGCTCAAGTGCGGACAGGGCTTTTTCCCGGAGATGGATATAATCCACCATGGTATGTACAGCAGCAGCCAGTCCGGCAAACTGCTCCGGATTCAGCCTCCCGTCCGAGATCAAATGGATTTCTTTCAGCACCTTCACCTTCCCTTCTATACGGCATTCCTGAAAATACAAAAAGACCGCCCCCTGTATCAGGAAGCAGTCCGGAATATAAGCAGGAATACCGGGTAATCCGTTACCCCCGCTGCATTATTCATTCTCCACTTCCCTACGCTGGTATAAACCAGATCAGGTTCAAAGGGTCCGAACAGATATGTCCGTCTCAGCCTTGCGGCACCCCTAGTGATCGTTCATATTCTATTGTTCTTGCAGTTTGTATATTAGCATATTATTCCTGTAAGAGCTATTCTTTAATAGATTCAATTATTAAGTCCAGCGGGTTTAAGCGGCAAAAAAGCCAGCCTTCCGGCTGACTTTTCATCTGTTGAACGTTTGATTCTTTAAACCAGTATAAACTTATCCGGCTTACAAAGCAGTGCCAATGGTCAGCCGTTAACGATCTCGCCGCCGTTAACATGCATGACCTGACCGCTCACATAAGAGGAATCGTCGGAGGCCAGATATACATAAGCCGGTGCCAGCTCTTCAGGCTGTCCCGGACGCTTCATCGGCTGGGTGCCGCCGAATTCACTGACCTTCTTCGCGTCAAACGTAGACGGAATCAGCGGCGTCCAGATCGGTCCCGGTGCTACCGCGTTCACGCGGATGCCTTTGTCTGCGAGATTCATCGACAGGGAGCGGGTGAAGCTGAGAATTGCTCCTTTGGTGGACGAATAGTCCAGCAGCTGCGGGCTGCCGCGGTACGCCGTGATAGACGTAGTGTTGATGATCGTGGAGCCTTTTTTGAGATGGGGCATCGCTGCCTTGGTCAGATAGAACATGGAGAATATATTCGTCCGGAACGTCCGCTCCAGCTGCTCGGCGGTAATGTCCTCAATGGTCTCCTGCGGATGCTGCTCTGCCGCATTGTTAATCAGGATGTCCAGCTTGCCGAGTCCCTCAATGGTTTTATTAATCAGATCCTGACAGAAGGCCTCAACCCCGATATCACCGGAGATCAGAATACACTTCCGCCCCTCCTGCTCCACCTGGCGCTTGGTTTCTTCCGCATCTTCATGCTCATTCAGATAGGATATCACTACATCTGCGCCTTCTTTGGCAAAATGAACGGCAACCGCACGACCGATTCCGCTGTCCCCTCCGGTAATGAGTGCGGCCTTGCCCAGCAGCTTGCCTGCTGCCTTGTAAGCTGAGGTTTCAAACTCCGGAAGCGGGTTCATCTCGCTTTCAATTCCGGGCTGCTGGTCCTGTACCTGCGGAGGCAGGGTTTTGACGGGTTGTTTGCTGGTGTCTGGCATAATCCATTCTCCTTTCGCTGTACCGTTATACTGTTTTTACTAATCATGTTAGGTTGGCTAAAAGTCTGGTGTTTATGCATCATACTTGCCTAGCAAAAATCGCTTTACGTTATTTTACTTACCACATAGGGAAGCCGGCCAAACAGAAAATCTTGAGTCCAACGCGTTCCCGCTCCATTTTAGAGCCTGCAGAAGGAGAGTTATCCTCATGTCCAAAAAATCAAAAAGCATCATCGTTGCCGTCAAAGGTGTCATCCTGTATCAGGGCAGAATCCTCATCGTCAAGCGGGCTGCCGCCGATTCTGCAGGTGCCGGAAGCTGGGAATGTGCCGGAGGCAAAATCGAATTCGGTGAAAGCCTGGAGGCTGCACTGGAAAGAGAAATTCTTGAGGAAACCGGACTGGCGGTTACGACAGAACGTATCCTTTATGCGGTGACCCTGCTCACTGACCCTGCTAGACAGGTAGTGATTATCACCTATTTATGCCGCGCAGCCCGTGGCGAAATCCAGCTCTCGGAAGAGCATACCGATTACCGCTGGTGCACCGTGAGCGAAATGAACGCCCTGCTGCCGCCGCAGATTATCGCTGACTTTCAGGAGCACGGCATTTTTGAGCTGGAAGGGTTGTTACGGTAAGTAATGAACGGTTTCTACAAGAATATTATATATATCCGGACATTTTTATATCCTATACTTTCTCTTGGAAGACAACCATCTTCACTGGAGGGTTCACTATCTGCCATGGGAAATGAAAATGAGATTATACGATTGACTAACGCGACGTTAATCGACGGAACGGGGCGCCAGCCGCTGTACAATGCAAGCATTGAAATTGTTAATGGCCGGTTCGGCATGATTGCCGGGCAAGGGAGCAGCGGGCTGGAGCATGACTCAGTAACGGAGATAGATCTTGAGGGGCTTGTGGTCCTGCCGGGATTTATTCATACCCATGCACACACCAGCTACAAATTCATACAGAACGAGCCTCTTCACGGGTACCATAAGGAATATTTAGCCGCCTGTCTCTCAGAAGGAATAACCACGATCCGTGACGAGGGGATGACTACAGCCGCAACGCTTGACGATGTGACGGCACACACACAAGCGCTGGACCGCGGATCTTTTCCCCGAATAATCACAACCGGCAAAGTCTTCACGGCTCCCGGCGGGTATGGCGGGCAGGCCCCTATCGGAGTTGGAAGTGCGGATGAAGCCAGATTGAAGGTCCGCGAGGTATTAGAACAAGGGATACATTGTATCAAAACAGCGCTTGAAGACGGTTACGATCCCAGTACAATCGGACTGCCACAGCTGAATCAGGAGCTTCTGGAGAGCATCTGCAGGAAAGCCCGGAGGATGGGGGCTTATGTGTCAGCTCATGTAACCAGTGCACGCAACCTTCAGATTCTGGTGAATGCGGGGATTAACGATGCTGCGCATATGATTTACGACCGGCTGGACGATGACCTGATCCGGCAAATGACAGCCTCCAATATCCGGATCGTCCCCACACTCACTGTATTGAAGATGTTTCAGGACAAATTCGGCGCCCCTCTGTTAGAACAAGGACTGGATAATGTCCGGAGATTCATCCAGGCAGGCGGAGAGATTGGCCTCGGGGATGATTTCATCGAAGAAGAAAGCCCGTGGTACAGGCTGGGAATGCCATGGGAAGAAATTCGTTTATTGGGCGAGGCGGGTCTCACCCCGATGCAGATTATCACAGCCGCCACTTCAACCGGTGCAAAGATATGCAATCTGGCGGAAGAGATTGGCACGATTGAGACGGGCAAAAAGGCAGATCTGTTTGTGATAGAGGGCAACCCGCTTACGGATATAGACAATCTCCGGAAAGTCAGATTTGTGATGATGGACGGCAGGGTCGTATCGAAATAGGGGGTTATATTGTTTGATTTAAGACCGCTTTCCCAAGGAAAGCGGCCTTTTTCAATTTATAGTGCCCTGTATGGTTCCCGGCAGTCCTATCTACAACTGATCCGCCACTGCCTTCAACGCAATAATCTTGTTCGCCGCCGTTACCTCCAGCACCGCCTTCTGCGCATCCGTCAACTACATTTGGCCCTGTTACCTCCATGGAGGCACATTCTGTTCGATTTTTCGCATACATTCGGCTTGATCACCTCCCCGGAAGCTGATTGTATTCGATTTTTCGCATACATTCAGCACGGTTACCTCCGCGGAGGCACCTTGTGTTCGATTTTTCGCATACATTCGTCCCGGTTACCTTCTCGGAGGCACATTGTGTTCGGTTTTTCGCATACATTCGGCTCGATCACCTTCTCGGAAGCTCATTGTGTTCGATTTTTCGCATACATTATCCCCTCATTTGGCCCAGCTTCCGGAGCTTCAGCGGAGTTCCCGTTGCAAGAACACATCGTCCTTCAAACGGATCTGCTTCAGTGTCTTACACAACAAAAGGCCCTGGCAGCCTAAGCTGCCAGAGCCTTTGATACTCGCGTTCCTCCCTATAAATCAGGAGCCAGGTTTAAATAAGGCGACGGTACACCATGAAAAAGATCATGATAACCAGCACGACCATCAGCAGCAGGCTCATGGTCCGGATCTTGGCGGTTTCGGCAGAGACATCACGGTTCTCCCGCATTCCGGCCGCAGCCAGGCGCAGGGGTCTGCTCATGATGCCGCCAAGCGCAAACATCGCCAGGAGCAGCACAACAACAACGATCATCCAGGCGACAGAATAGTCACCCTTGGTCATCATATAGCCTCCGGTCAACAGCTGGATAACTAGTCCATACTGGGCAAAGCGGTTGAAGCCGCCGATGGCGCTCAAGGTACCTTCCTTCGCCGGGGCGGACAGCTTCGCCGTCCCGCTCAGAATAAACGGCAATACCAGATAGAAGCCAAGCGCCAGCGTGCCGATCATATGCAGGAAAAAGAAAATACGGTCCATATCAATCTCCTCCGATTACATTGTAGGATTAAATAGCAGCAAAGCCCAATCTCTGCCAGCAAAAAGGGGCTTCAGCAGCCGCCCGCTAACGTTATTTACACAGTTACTGCTGAAGTGACTGCACGGACAGAATCGGCTGATTTATCCAGAGCAGCCTTCTCTTCTGCCGTAAGCTCCAGCTCGAAAATCTTCTCGATGCCATCCGCACCGAGGAGCGCCGGAATACCCATGAATAAATTATCGTAACCATATTCACCTTCAAGCAGGGCAATTACAGGAATAATCCGTTTCTTGTCCTTGAGGATTGCTTCCGTCATCTGAACCAGTGACGCGGCGGGTGCATAATAAGCGCTGCCGTTACCCAGCAGGCTGACGATTTCACCGCCGCCGACACGGGTACGCTGCACAATCTCAGCAATGCGTTCCGCAGGGATGAGCGTGTCGATCGGAATACCGCCAACACTGGAATAACGCACAAGCGGAACCATATCATCCCCATGACCGCCCAGTACGAAACCGCGTACATCTTCAACCGAAACATTAAGCTCCTGGGCGATGAATGTACAGTAACGCGCTGTATCGAGTACGCCGGATTGTCCGATTACGCGATTCTTCGGAAAGCCGAGTGCATTGTAAGCCACATAAGTCATGGCATCGACCGGATTGCTCAGAATGATCACGATAGATTCGGGGGCTACCCGTTTCACGTTCTCGCAGACCGACTTGACGATACCCGCATTGGTATTGACCAGATCATCACGGCTCATGCCGGGCTTGCGTGCAATCCCTGCCGTAATAATGACGATGTCGGAATCGGCTGCATCTTCGTAGCTTGAAGTTCCGGTGATCTGGGCATCGAATTTCTGCACAGGTCCGGCTTCCAGCATATCAAGCGCTTTACCTTTGGTCGGATTCTCCAGTTGGGGAATATCGAGCAGCACTACATTGCCAAGCTCCTTCTGGGCAAGCATAAGCGCCGTAGTCGCACCGGTGAATCCGGCACCTACGACAGTGATTTTATAACGTTTGATGGCCACGGGAAGACCTCCTAAGGGTTGGATAGCATACACTTCGTTCATTTCACTTCGCAAGACTGCCCCGGAGCATGAACCAATGATGTTGAATAGGCTGGCAGATGCACAAGCATAAGTATAAGCTGCACGTATGTGCAGCTTATACTTGTTATATACCAGTTAGCCTGCTTATAGATTGCTGATAATCTCGTCAGCAAAGGCGGAGCATTTCAGCTCTGTAGCGCCTTCCATCTGGCGGGCAAAGTCATAAGTAACCGTCTTATTGTTAATCGCGGTGCTCATTCCCTTATAGATCAGGTCAGCCGCTTCCTGCCAGCCCAGATGCTCAAGCAGCATAACGCCGGAGAGAATAACCGAACCCGGATTCACAACGTCCTTATCCGCATATTTAGGTGCTGTACCATGAGTAGCTTCAAAAATAGCATGTCCAGTAATATAGTTAATGTTCGCTCCCGGAGCGATACCGATGCCGCCGATCTGGGCAGCCAGTGCGTCGGAGAGGTAATCCCCGTTCAGGTTCAGCGTCGCGATGACATCGAAATCGGTCGGACGGGTCAATACCTGCTGCAGAGCAATGTCGGCGATAGCGTCCTTGACAATAACTTTGCCGGCTGCTTCGGCTTCCTTCTGGGCAGCATTTGCTGCAGCTTCACCATCACGTTCCTTGATGACATCATATTGGTTCCAGGTGAAGACCTTGTCGCCGAACTCCTGTTCAGCCACTTCGTAGCCCCAGTTCTTAAATGCACCTTCGGTGAATTTCATGATATTGCCTTTGTGTACCAGCGTTACGCTCTTGCGTCCGTGCTTGATGGCATACTCAACCGCAGAACGCACCAGGCGCTTTGAGCCTTCCTCGGATACAGGCTTAATGCCGATACCGGAAGTTTCCGGGAAGCGGATCTTGTTCACGCCCATTTCCTTCTGCAGGAACTCGATAACCTTCTTCACTTCAGCGGAACCTTCCTGATATTCAATCCCGGCATAGATATCTTCAGTATTCTCACGGAAAATAACCATATCCACCAGCTCCGGATGCTTCACTGGTGAAGGAACACCATCGAAATAACGTACCGGACGCAGACATACATACAGGTCCAGCTCCTGGCGCAGCGCCACATTCAGAGAGCGGATACCGCCTCCGATCGGAGTTGTCAGCGGGCCTTTGATGGCTACAATATACTCGCGGATTGCTTCCAGTGTGTCATTCGGCAGCCATTCACCATATGTATTGAAGGCTTTCTCGCCGGCAAAAACTTCGTACCAGGCAATCTGCTTCGTGCCGCCGTAAGCTTTCTCTACAGCCGCATCCAGCACCCGCTTGGAGGCTTTCCAAATGTCACGGCCTGTACCGTCACCCTCGATAAAAGGGATGATCGGCTGATCCGGAACCAGCAGCTTGCCGTCTTCGATTGTAATTTGTTCGCCTTCTGTGGGCAGATCGTACTTTTCCAGTTTCAACATTAGTGGGAATTCCTCCTAAAAGTATGATGTACAAGCAATAATCAATAAGCAGTTGCTGCATATATTATAGTTCATTGTACTAAAGGGGTGGAGCGGCCCGCAAGGGGCCGCCTTGTTATCGTTCGTCTACAGGGACGTATTTCATGTCGGACATGCCGGTATATTCCGCACGCGGCCGGATAATCCGGTTGTCTTCATACTGCTCCAGAATATGCGCAGTCCAGCCCGAGGTCCGGCTGATCGCGAAGATCGGAGTGAACAGCTCACGTTCAATACCCAGCTGTGTATAGACGGATGCCGAATAGAAGTCGACATTCGGTTTGAGCCCTTTTTGCCCCGTAATCAGCTCTTCAACCTTGACCGACATGTCATAGAGCGTAGTATCATTCTTCATCGTGCCCAGCTCATAGGACATCTTCATCAGATGTTTGGCCCGCGGATCTCCGTTCTTGTATACACGGTGTCCGAAGCCCATGATCTTCTCACGGCGTTCCAGCTTGCCTTGGACATACGGCTCAACGGCATCGAGCGTGCCGATTTCCTCCAGCATCTTCATCACGGCTTCATTCGCACCGCCATGCAGCGGCCCCTTAAGCGCGCCAATAGCCGAAGTAACTCCGGAATAGATGTCAGACAGTGTAGCCACAGTTACCCGTCCGGCAAAAGTGGAAGCATTCAGCTCATGGTCTGCATGCAGCACGAGGGCTGTATCCAGCGCCTTGACGGATACGATATCCGGCTGCTCTCCCCACAGCATGTAGAGGAAGTTCTCGGCGATGGTCAGGCCTTCCTTCGGTGCTACCGGCTCAAGTCCCTTACGGATGCGTGCCAATGCGGCAACCACAGTCGGAATCTGTGCCTGAAGCTTCACAGCTTTGATCTGATTCGCTTCACGGCTCATATCATCCGCAGCCTCGTCGTACAGTGCCAGGGCGGATACGGCGGAGCGCAGGGCCGCCATCGTGTTGGCTTCCTTCGGATACAGCTTCATCTGGGCAAGCACCTGATCCGGGATCTGGGCTGAAGCGCTCAGGTCGCGGCGCAGCGTTTCAAGCTCCGGTACCGTCGGCAGATTGCCGAACCACAGCAAATAAGCGGTCTCCTCAAAGGTGGCATTATCCGCCAGATCATCAATATCATAACCGCGGTAAGTGAGCACTCCATCCACAATGGAGCTGATCGATGAGGTCGTTGCAACGATGCCTTCAAGTCCTTTAGTAGCTGTCATAGTATCTCTCTCCTTTGCCAACAAGGGTATATAATGCTGGTTCTAACCTCATGAAAACATTTACATTTTTAAGTATTTCAATTCTCCGCAAAAGGCGTTAGGACAGGGGCTGAAGATTGCAACTATATTTCTGCTGTTTAACCTGTAATAATCATACCGGATTTTGACGGTTATGTGAACAACGTGGGAGCTTTGCAGCGGATCAAATGATTTTATCGGAGAGATAGAAAAAAACTAACGAAAAACCTGTTTCATGATTACGCTTTCAGGTTAGTAAGCTTCTCCATTCTGCCCTTTTCCGTCCCTGCTAGTCTTTTCGCATGCTCTATGAATATACATAAGACGAGCAGTTATTCCTTGTACACCCGTTAGAGTAGGAGGGACCGGATATCGATACACTTGTACTCAAAAGAGTGCTGCGCGGCCTGTGGGTCGTGCTTGCCGCCGCCGTGATCCTGCTGGCTGTTTATGTACTGCTGCCGCTCCTCTATCCCCTGCTGCTGGCCTGGCTGCTGGCTTACCTTATACATCCGCTGGTGCTGATCCTGCGGGGGCTGAAGCTCCCGGGCTGGCTGGCGGTGGCCCTCTCACTGCTTTTTTATATTGGAGGTACGGGCCTCGTACTGACCGCGCTGATTACCCGGCTGGTGAAGGAGCTCATTGTGCTGCTCCAGACCTTCGACCTCCATACAGACCAATGGCGCGAGCTGCTGCTGAAGGTTAGCCGCAACGCCAGCATTCAGAATATTATTAACCAGATCAACCAGTTTTACCACGACAATCCGGGTTACCATGCCACGATTGACAGTAATATCAGCAGAACCACGGAAACTGTAGGCCACGCCATGACACAGCTGATTACCGGATTCTTCAACATGATTCTGGGGCTGATCTCCTCGCTGCCGAGCCTCGGCACGATTCTGATCGTGATCGTACTGGCCGCCTTCTTCCTCAGCACCGGCTGGGAACGGCATAACGCCAAGCTGCTCTCACTCCTCCCCGCTCCGCTGCTGCGGCCGGTCTCGGAGATCTGGAAGGACCTGCGCAAGGCGCTGTTCGGCTACCTCCGTGCCCAGCTCGTGCTGATCTCCGTAACTGCGGTGATCGTAATCATCGGCCTGCTGCTGCTGGGCGTAGACTCTGCCTTCGCCATTGGCCTGACCATCGGCATCGTCGATCTGGTGCCTTATCTCGGGGTTGGCATCGTGATCCTCCCCTGGGCGCTGTATTCCTACATGACCGGGAACCTGGCTCTGGCGGTTGGCCTTCTGGTGCTGTATGGCATCATTCTGATCACCCGGCAGGTCCTTGAGCCGAAGGTGCTGGCCAGCAGCATCGGGCTTGACCCGCTCGCCATGCTGATCGGCATGTTCGCCGGACTTCAGCTGTTCGGCATGCTCGGCCTGATCCTCGGCCCGGTGCTGCTCGTCATACTGGACGCGTTCGGCCGCGCCGGCGTGTTCCGCGCACTGCGCAGCTACATCCTCAGCGGCCGGCTGCATTAGCTTTATACGCCAACACCTCACAAGCTCCTTGAATACCAGTAGAGCAAATAGCCGGTACGGTCTGGACCCCGTCCCCATACACCGGGCCCGTTTGCGCTATCCGCCGCACATTGTATTCGGTTTTTCGCATACATCGGGCCCATTTACTCTATCCGCCGCACATTGTATTCGGTTTTTCGCATACATTGGGCCCATTTGCGCTATCCGCCGCACATTGTATTCGGTTTTTCGCATACATCGGGCCCATTTACTCTATCCGCCGCACATTGTATTCGGTTTTTCGCATACATCGGGCCCGTTTGCGCTATCCGCCGCACATTGTATTCGGTTTTTCGCATACACCGGGCCCGTTTGCGCTATCCGCCGCACATTGTATTCGGTTTTTCGCATACATCGGGCCCGTTTACTCTATCCGCCGCACATTGTATTCGGTTTTTCGCATACATCGGGCCCGTTTGCACTATCCGCCGCACATTGTATTCGGTTTTTCGCATACATTGGGCCCATTTGCGCTATCCGCCGCACATTGTATTCGGTTTTTCGCATACATCGGGCCCGGTCCTTGTTCATCGCATTTCCCACCGCATACTCCTGCATAATCTTCAACATTGCGCTACATCCGGTTCGGCTGCAAGTAGAAAAGCGCTCAGCCGCATTATCCAGCAGCCGAACGCTTTTCCAAACCTCATTGTCCTTGCGGCGCCCCCGCCTCTACCTGCGGTAGAAGGTGAAGGTGCCGTTTTTCATCTTCTTCTCGATCCATTTCAGCAGAAAAACCCGGTATAGCGGCCGGGTCAGCGGAAATACCAGTGTAAAGCCGATCAGATCCGTGACGAAGCCCGGCAGAATCAGCAGCAGACCACCAAAAAAGATACATAAGCCGTCCAGCATGGTCCGTCCGGGCACCCGTCCTTCCTGCATATGTGTTCTGCTGTCCTGCAGCACTTTTTTGCCTTCAAACCGCATCATGAGCAGACCGATGACCGAAGTGGCCAGCATGATCAGCAGGGTCTTGGGCGCTCCAAGAAAACTTGAGACATAGATGAAACCGAATAATTCCACGGCCGGGACGGCAAATAATGCAGCCCACAGCCATTTGTTCCTGATCATACTGCTCCTCCTTCTTCTTCCTTAAGCGCCGTAGTGATAGCGCGGAACAGCTCAGGCTGCGCCCTGTCGATACGCACAGGCTTCCATTCCTTGTTCAGCCAGACATGGCTCGTCGTGCCGCTGACCAGCAGTTCGCCGGGAAGAGGTTCACTGTCCGCCGGATGCGCCTTACGGGTCCCGGAGCGTCCGGAGGCTCCGGACGCTCCGCCTTCCCCGTGCTCTTCCGCCACACGGCGGATTTCATATTCATAGACAACCCTTAGCGCCGAGAAGGTTGTTAACCGTGCATACACGGCAATAAGATCATCATATCGCGCCGGGCTTTTAAATTGCAAATCTGCAGAGGTCACAGGCAATAACAGCCCCAGGCTCTCAAGTGTGCGGTAGGCAAAGCCCAGTCCGCGGAACATCTCCGTACGCCCGCTTTCAAACCAGGTCAAATAATTGGCATGATAGACCACACCCATCTGATCGGTTTCCTGATAACGCACACGAAATGAAGTTTCATGCCAGCGGCTGGACCACCCCGGTTTATGTGAATTCATATTCATGCTCCTTTCTGTAATGGCAGGCGGGCAGCTAAGCGCTGACTCCGCCGGAAGAGGCCTTCAGCGGCAGCTTGCTGCGTGAGCTCCGGGCGACATAGAACAGCAGAGCCGCGCCGGCCGCCGCACTCAGCATACAGGACAGATTCATAAGGCCGACCCCGCCCTGATTCAGCAGCATTCCGTTCAGCAGATTGCCCAGAATACCGGCAAAGCCGGAGAATACGATGTTAAATACGCTTTGTCCCGTCGCCTGCATCTCCGCAGAGGTAATCTTCGATACATATTCAACTGCAGCAATATAAAAGAAGCCGAAGGATAGGCCGTGCAGCACCTGTACCCCAATCATGACCGATGGATACGGGAAGGCCACCTGAATCCCCCAGCGCAGCACATAGATCAGCGCACCCAGCAGCAGCGTCCGCTCCATGCCCAGCCTGCGGATAACCTTAGAGGCGAAGAACATGGATGGTACGTTAGTGATCGACGCCAGAAACAGGGCGATCCCCGCATAGCTGGTCGAGCCGCCGACCGACTGGAAGGCTAGGACGAAATAAGTACCGAACGCCGTCATCGTCTGGTTCACCAGGAAGCTTCCCCCGAGAAAGGCCAGGAATATACGGTTGCCGAGCAGCTTTTTGACGCCCTGGGAGAAGGACTGGCTCATCATGTGATTCTCTTCCGCCTGCTTCGGCAGGGTGAAGGCAATGGCCACTGCAACGGCATTCAGCAGCAGAAACGGCAGCCAGATCGTGGATACCGAGAATTTAGATACATATTGCCCCCCGGCTATGGCTCCTACAGCGGCTCCTATGCTCATCATCATCCGGATGCTGCCGTAAGTCGATCCGGCTCTGTTCGCCGCTGCTATGGCGTAAGAGTCGGCAATAGGAGCCTGTGTGGAGGAGAAGATCGTGGATACCGTGTACACCAGCATCAGCACAATGAAATACTCCGACCGGTACAGCACCGCAAGCAGCGCCGGAACCGCCACACTCAGAAGAAGCACCAGCCGCGCCTGGTTATATCTGTCAGAGATCACTCCCCATAGGGGCTGCACACAGATCGCGATCAGTGTGCCCGTAGCCATCAGCATGCCGATCTGGCTGACGTTAAGTCCGTTCGATTTGAGCAGCAGTGACAAATAAGAGCCGAAGGAGCCCCCGGCGAGTCCCAGAAACAGATAAAACCCGCGCAGCTTCGATATTTTTTCCATTGGAGTTATAAGTCCTCTCTCTTCCTTTTTAACAGAATACCCAACCTTAAGAGCCTCTTACTGCATTAAATAGAGCAGAACATATTATGAGGCGGTGGACAAGTGGGCCAAGTCAATAGATTGCTAAGCAGCAAACCCTGTCTGAAAGATAAACTCAACACAGGCAGAGCCGTCAGCTCAGGCTTCGGCTGGACATCCAGCAACTGGAGCGGTTATGCCATCTCGGGCAAAAAAGGCACTTACCGGCGGATATCGGCCGACTGGATTGTCCCTTATGTAAAACCTACGGTCAAAGCCACGTATTCTTCGGCCTGGATCGGCATCGACGGCTTCCGGAACAGCAGCCTGATTCAGACCGGAACCGGCCATGAATCGGTAAACGGAACCGTCCGGTACTATGCCTGGTGGGAAATTCTGCCCGCTGCCGAGACCGTTATCCCCTTGCCTGTATCTCCCGGAGACCATATGCGTGCTTCCATCGTCAAGCTCAGTCCGGGTAAATGGTGTATCACTCTGCGCAATCTCAGCAAAAACTGGGTTTTCCGTACTGTCCAGCGCTATCAGGGGCCGCAAACCTCTGCCGAATGGATCATGGAAGCTCCCCAGGTGGGACAGAATATCGCACCGTTGTCCAAGGTATCACTGGTAAGATTCACCTGCTGCCGGGTTAACGGATGCAGTCCCAAGCTCAAGGCTCAAGACGGCGGCATTATGGTCCAGAATAAAACGCTGCTGGCCGTGCCGACTCTGCCGGGTCCCCGCGGCGATTCCTTCTCGGTCCGGCGGATCTACCGCAAAAGCCATCCTGCTGTGTACTCCAGAAACCCTATATTTACAAGAACCTGATTGCCCGGTTTCTCAAAACTCTCAATTCAATATATACATTTGCACCGTTTATATCAACCCGCAAGCGGAAACGGCTGTGCCTTCCTGCACAATAAAAAGAGCAGCGGCTAAGAACGCCACTGCTCTAATAGGTGTATTCTGTTAATGCTGCAGAACCTCTTCCAGTTCCTAGTCGGCTGGAATCGTGTCTACCTTCACCAGGTTAGTGGAACCGGAACGGCCCAGCGGGATACCTGCAGTAATGACTACAAGATCTCCGGCTTTTACCAGACCGGAAGCTTTACCGCCTTGAAGTGCAGTTTCCAGCAATTCGTCAGTCGAAGTAGCTTCTTTGCCGAATACTGGAGTTACGCCCCAAACCAGCGCCAGCTGACGCATAGTTCTTTCCTGGGTAGTTACAGCAATGATTTGTGATTTAGGACGGTATTTGGAAACCACGCGTGCAGTGTGGCCAGTTACAGTCGAAGAAATGATAGCTTTAGCGTTCAGATCCAGAGCGGAAATCGCTACAGATTGGCTGATCGCTTCAGTTACCGTAGTTTCTTGAGCAATTTGCTGCTTCATGAAGATTTCACGGTGGTTCAGGGCAGATTCCGCCTTCTCAGCAATGCGGGACATTGTGAGTACGGATTCTACCGGATATTTCCCGGCAGCAGTTTCACCGGACAGCATGATTGCATCTGTTCCGTCGAAGATAGCGTTCGCTACGTCACTCGCTTCAGCGCGGGTAGGACGCGGGTTGCGCTGCATGGAATCCAGCATTTGGGTAGCTGTGATTACCGGTTTGCCGGCGATGTTACATTTCTGAATCATCAGCTTCTGAGCCAGAGGCACATCTTCAGCAGGAATTTCTACGCCAAGGTCGCCACGGGCAACCATGAGGCCGTCGGAAGCTGCCAAAATTTCATCAAGGTTATCGACACCTTCTTGGTTCTCGATTTTGGAGATGATTTGGATGTGGGAAGCGTCGTGCTTCTCAAGCAATGCACGGATTTCCTGAACGTCGCTGGCTTTGCGAACGAAGGAAGCGGCGATAAAATCGATGTCCTGTCCGATCCCAAAAACGATATCATTGGTGTCTTTTTCCGTAATACCCGGCAGGGAGATGGATACTCCTGGTACGTTAACGCCCTTCTTGCTCTTGATTGTACCGCCGTTAACAATACGGGTCTTGATTTCGGTGCCTTGAATGTCGACAACAGTAAGACCGATAAGGCCGTCGTCGATCAGGATAGTCGATCCTACTTGAACATCGTTAGGAAGGTTGTTATACGTGATGGAGATACGGTTCTGGTCGCCCAGGATTTCTTCCGTAGTCAATGTCAGGTATTCGTCCTGAACCAGTTCAATTGGTTCTACTTCCAGCTTACCAGTACGAATCTCAGGTCCTTTGGTGTCGAGCAGAATGGCAACAGTCTTGCCAAGTTCTTTGGAAGCTTGACGGATCGTGTTGATCCGGGCACCGTGCTCTTCAAAATCGCCGTGGGAGAAGTTCAGACGGGCCACATTCATACCAGCCAAAATCAATTTTTTGATATTCTCCAACGATTCACTTGCAGGTCCGATCGTACATACAATTTTACTTTTCCGCATTAGGTTTTCCTCCGTTTTTTCGTTCTCTCTGTCTCACTTTTTCCAACTACAAAATCTACTATAAGGCTTGCTCTCTGTATAGGAACTTTATCACATGTAGTCACATGTACCTTTTATTGCGCCCTTATGAATATTACTGCAAGTTGAAGACAAAATCAATGTTAGTGCCTGTTTTTGCTGTAAATTAAAGTCGAATTTTATAAGAATGCCATCAAAATAAAAATCACCCCGCAAAGTCTGCGGGATGATCGGAGTGGGAATAAATGGTTAAAGTATTCCGACCGGCTTACGGACAGGAATACACTGGAATATGTCAGAAAGTGCAAATGATAATTGTAGATTACTCTACAATCTGCACTTCCTCCTCAGGCGCATCCTGTTCCTGGAGGGACTCCGAGAACTCGCCGATTTTGCGGAATTTAAGGTAACGGTCTTCCTTAAGTTCTGCCGAATCCATCACGGATAATTCCTGCAAATGACGCCATACCGCATCCTTGATTGCCGCTGCCGTTGCCTCGTAGTCACGGTGTGCCCCGCCTTTGGGTTCAGGAATGATCTCCTCGATCACTTCCATCTCCAGCAGGTCAGACGCCGTAATCTTCATCGCTTCAGCTGCCTGCTCCGCTTTGGTTGCATCCTTCCACAGAATGGACGCCGCCCCGTTGGGGGAGATCGCCGAATAGATGGCATGCTCCAGCATCAGGACCCGGTTGCCTACGGCCAAAGCCAAGGCACCGCCGCTGCCGCCTTCGCCGATAACGATGCAGATGACCGGTACGGCCAGCTGAGACATCTCGTACAAATTCCGGGCGATCGCTTCGGACTGTCCGCGTTCCTCTGCCGTATTGCCGGGATAAGCCCCTTTGGTATCGACAATGGTGATAATCGGACGGCCGAATTTCTCTGCCTGCTTCATCAGACGCAATGACTTGCGGAAGCCTTCCGGATGCGCGCTGCCGAAGAAACGCAGAATATTCTCCTTCGTATCCTTACCGCGCTGCTGTCCGATTACGGTGACCGGACGGCCGTTCAGCTTGGCGATCCCGCCAACTACGGCAAGATCATCACCATACAGGCGGTCGCCATGCAGCTCCATGAAATCGGTGAAGATAAGTCCGATCAGATCCAGTGAGGTCGGACGGCCGTGATGCCGGGCCAGATGCATCTTCTGGGCCGGGGAGATATCCGAATATACTTCATTCTCAAGGATGTGGTAACGCTCCTCAAGACGGGCTACCTCATCTTTGAAATCAATACCCTTCTCTTCGCCAAACTGCTTCAGTTCAGCAATTTTCTTGCGCATTTCTACCAGAGGCATTTCAAAAGGCAACTCTCCTGCCAACCTAAAATCCCCCTTTCACATCATGCAGCTCCAGCAGCTTGGTTAACGTGGAGCGCATTTCCTTGCGGTGCACAACCATATCCAGCTGGCCGTGCTGCAAATTGAATTCTGCTGTCTGGAAATCTTCCGGCAGCTTCTGGCGGATCGTCTGTTCAATCACAATCCGTCCGGCAAAACCGAATACCGCACCGGGCTCGGCAATAATAATATCCCCCAGGCTGGCGAAACTCGCCGACACCCCGCCTGTTGTGGGATCAGTAATTACGGAAATATACAGGCCTCCGGCTTCGCTGAACCGGGCCAGTGCGCTACTTGTCTTCGCCATCTGCATGAGACTGAGTATGCTCTCCTGCATTCTCGCTCCGCCCGAGGTGGAGAAGATCAGCATCGGAAGTCTCCGCTCTGTTGCTTCTTCAACCGCTCTGGTAATCTTCTCGCCGACTACGGACCCCATGCTCCCGGAGAAGAACTCAAAGTTCATCACCGCTACAATCACCGGATGGCCGCCAATAGTGCCCTGGCCGGTGATTACAGCTTCAACCTGTCCAGTTTTGGACTGCTGTTGTTCCAGCTTAGAGGCATAGCCGGGGAACTGCAGCGGATCAACGGACGCCATTTCGCTGTCAAACTCAATGAACCCTTCAGGGTCCAGCGTCATCGCAATCCGTTCCGAAGCGTTCAGGCGCATATGATAGCCGCAGGAAGGGCATATTTTCAAATTCTTCTCCAGTTCCTTGCTGTACTGGATCGTTCCGCATTTGTTGCATTTGTTCATGAGTCCTTCTGGAATCTCACGTTTGGGGCGCTCGCCTTCCGCCGGTCCGCCGCTTCGCTCCAGACGCTCTGAAGGAATGATCGCGTACTTCCGTTTTTTCTGAAATAAATCTTTGAACAAGGGTCGCACCTCTTCAGCCGTTTATTTGCGTAGATAGCAGCTTGCCGCTGTCATGACCGCTCATGTATCTCTAAGTTGTAATTCTCAAGGATGCAGAATCAGATTCAGGACCTCCTGCACTTCTTCAAGCTCTCCTGAAGGAACCAGAATCTCAAACTGCTGCTTGGACATATTAATCGGACGGCATTTTATCAGAAATCCTTCTTCCGTAAGCTTCCTCTGAATCATCTCCGCCACTTTGGCGGTCGGCGCTATATAGATTACCGTCCACATGCCCTGCAAGGCCTCCCTAATCTCAAATCCCAGCCGTATCCTGTATATAATGGAATCATGATAACACAGTTTTCTTTTTTCCCGCAACAGGCTCGGCAGGATGGCTGCTGGACCGGGAGGCCGCTTCCAACAAATGCAAGAGCTGCAATTATGCCTCTCCGGAGGCAGGAGAATAGACCTTCGCCCCTTCGTGGCGGTGGGCAATTCTGGCCGATGCCGCAGCTGCAATCCCGGCTACCAGATCATCAAGAAATACATGAATGCTACCCTTATCATCATTCAATTTGCCGATAATTCCAAGCTTTATTTTGTCCAGATAACCGAAACCTGTCAGCCCGATCATCCCGTATACACCCGTGATGCCTAGCGCCAGAGTCTCGTCCGCCCCGTAGAGCGATTCATCCGCCTCCAGCACTGCCTGAAGCGGCTGCGGCAGCAGCTTCTTCTCCGCCAGCTCATCCAGCGCGACACCTGTCATCAGCGTGTACTGTACTTCTCTTTTGCCCAGCACCGCCTTGACGCTTACGAGGCACTCTTCCTCAGTCAAATCGGGATAATAGGCCGATTGCAGAATATATACGATCTCAGCGATAGAATCAAGCGAAACTCCCCGGCGCTCCAGCAGGTCTGCTGCCAATTGATAGGACATGATGTGATTCCCCTTTCCGCACGGGACAATGCCCTGTGGTTCCCTAATGTATGCGGAAAAGGGCGGAAATGTGCTTATTTTAAATATAAGAAAATATGTTTAAGCTGTATGGGAATTTCCCGGTTCATCCGCTTTTTGCGGCAGAGACCGGAATACTTTGCAGAATCCTGCACAACGTGCAACATTTTCCTCATTTAATGAATGAAAATCCAAAATTGTTGTACAAAAGGCAGCAACTCCTCTTGTCCAGGCGGCTTAGCGGGAGAATTCCTGTATTTCTCCCGTACACCCGGCTAATTATGAATCAAAGCTGCAAAACGTACAACATTCTTGTCTGCAGTGCTTACCTGGAAGTCTCTATACTGCCGGCAGCGAATCTAGTGTAAGCAATGAACGTAATCCGCTAACCCCACGGCGATTGATCCGTTAATTATTGGGTTGAATCACATACCTTTGAAGCGGATACCTGAAAGGGATACGTTGTATTGCTGCTTCGGATGCAAAGCCTCCTTAGCGGACGGCAAGCCGTTCCTACCTGATTCTGACGGTTCCTGCTCCCAGCATGCTCTCTATTGCCGCAAACAGCTCCTCCGTGGGCTCGATCCGGTAGCTGTCGCTGAGCGCCAGCACCTTCTGGTTGCGCTCGTAGAACAGCAGCGTTGCGGCTGGTCCCGGATGGGTCTGCAGCAGTGCCTGGAGGCGCGGCAGCAGACCTTTGAGCTCAGCGCCCGGCGTGATCTTGATGAAGACACGCTGGGTGCTCTGCGCTGAGCTTGCGGAGCGCTCAGCAGGTGCAGGCTGCCCCGTGCGCAGCGGGGCAGGGCTTCCCGGCCGCGTAGCTGACGCGGCCGGGGATTGGGGCGCGGCCTGCGCAGCGGCCGCGTTAGCGCGCGCACCGGGCGGCTGTGCCGCCGGTGTGCGCGTGCCCGGTGCAGCGGCTGCGCCAGCTGCACTGCCGCTGCGGGCGCCGGGGCTTCCGGCGCCCGTACGGGCTGCAGGAGCTGCCGCAGGCGCTCCTGCGGGGGCGTTCCGGCCCGCGTAGGCGGGCCGGGCGCCTGCGGCGCTGCGGCGCTGCAGCAGGCCGCGCACGCTGTCCGCGGTGAGCGGTGCCACCTCCTCGGCCAGCAGCTTGAAGCCCTCGTCCTCCTGCTGCACCTTGGCGCGCAGGGCCAGCAGCGCGCCCTTCTCGATCAGGCCGCGGCTGCGTTTCCACACCTCTGGGAAGAGTACGACCTCGCAGCGCTCGATCTGGTCTTCCCATTCGACAAAGGCCATCGCCTTGCCGGCCTTTGTCGTAATTTCCTTAACCGACACGACCATGCCGGCTGTTACCGTCATACTCTCGTCTGCCATTTCGCCAAGATCCATCAGCTTCTGCATCCCCGGCTCCTCCAGCAGGGCCGCACTGTCGTCCAGCGGATGGCCGGACAGGTACAGGCCCAGCAGCTCACGCTCCAGCTCCAGCTGCTGGGTCACGGAGAATTTCGGGATATCCGGATAACGGATTTCCCAGTTCGGCGTCTCAATCAGATCGTCGAACAGCTGGATCTGCAGCTCATCGCGCTCCTTGCGCCACTTCGCTGCCGCATCGACTGTCTCATCCAGCATCGCCAGCAGCTGGGCCCGGTGGCCGGGAAGCCGGTCGAAGGCGCCTGTCTGCAGCAGTGATTCAATCACGCGCTTGTTGCAGACGCGCAGATCGACACGGCGGCAGAAATCAAGCAGGCTGTCGAACGGACGCTCCTTGCGGACCGCCATAATATTCTCCACCGCCAGCGTCCCGACATTCTTGACCGCTGCCAGTCCGAAGCGGATATGCCCGCTGCCTTCGCCGGGTACAGGGGTGAACAGCACGCCGCTCTCGTTAACATCGGGCGGCAGCACGCCGACCCCGCTGCGGCGGCATTCCAGTACATACTCTGCCACCTTGCGGTGCGTCCCCATAACTGCGGTCAGCATTGCTGCCATGAACTGCACAGGATAATGCGCCTTGAGATACGCAGTCTGGAACGCCAGTACGCCATAGGCGGCAGCATGGGCACGCGGGAAGCCGTAGTTGGCAAACCGCACGATCATGTCATACACCTCATTGGCATCTGCCTCCTGATAGCCCTGCTTCAGACTGCCCTCCACAAAGTGGCTGCGTTCCTTGTCCAGCGTCTCCCGCTTCTTCTTGGACACCGCCCGGCGCAGCAGATCGGCTTCGCCGAGCGAGAACCCCGCCATCAGGGAGGCAATCTGCATGATCTGCTCCTGATAGACAATGATGCCATAAGTATCAGCCAGAATCGGCTTCAGATCAGCATGAGGATATACGACCTCGAACTCCCCGTGCTTGCCCCCGATGAATTTCGGAATAAATTCCATCGGACCCGGACGGTACAGAGCCACCACGGAGACAATATCTTCAAAACCGCTGGGCTTCAGATCCTTCAGCACCCGCCGTACACCCGCGGATTCCAGCTGGAACACGCCGGTGGTCTCGCCTGCCCCGAGCATCTCGTAAGTCAGCGGATCATGATCCGGGATGAAGCGGAAATCAGGGACGCTGCCGGTCATTTCCTTCACCCAGTTCATGCAGCGTTCAATAATCGACAGGGTCCGCAGCCCCAGGAAGTCCATCTTCAGCAGGCCTACACTCTCCAGATGCTCCATGGAGTACTGGGTCAGCGCTGTACTCTCACTGCCCGCCTGGAGCGGAACGGCATCGGTCAGCGGCCCCTTGGAGATGATCACTCCGGCAGCATGCGTTGAGGCATGACGCGGCATGCCTTCAACCTTCATCGCCATGTCGAGAAGCCCTCGGGTCTTCGGATTGGTATCATACAGAGCCTTCAGCTCTGGCGTGCTCTCCAGCGCCCGGGTGATGCTGATGCCGAGCTGGCCCGGAATCAGCTTCGCCGCCTTGTCCACCTCGTTATACGGCAGATTCAGCGCACGGCCTACATCCCGTACAGCTGCTCTTGCCGCCATCGTTCCGAAGGTGATGATCTGCGCCACATGCTCCTTGCCGTATTTGTCCACCACATAGGCAATAACCTCATCACGGCGTTCGTCACTGAAGTCAATATCAATATCGGGCATCGTAATCCGCTCCGGATTCAGGAAACGCTCGAAGAGCAGATTGTATTTCAGCGGATCTACATCCGTAATCTTCAGCGTATATGCTGTAAGACTGCCTGCCGAGGAACCACGGCCCGGGCCGGTAACAATACCATTCCGGTGGCAAAAAGCGATGAAATCCCAAACAATCAGGAAATAATCGCTGAATCCCATGCTCTCAATGACGCCCAGCTCATAGGCCAGCCGTTTCTCGGCCGTTTCCTTCTGCTCCGGAGATGCCCACAGCGGCGTATCCGAGTAGCGCTCCTCCAGCCCGCTGCGGCACAGCTCACGCAAATAAGCGGCGGCATCCAGCCCTTCCGGCAGAGGGGAATACTCCGGCAGAATATGATTGCCGAACGTCAGCTCCAGATTGCAGGCTTCTGCAATGCGCTGGGTGTTCTCCAGCGCCTGCGGCACATGCGGGAACAGCGAGGCCATCTGCTCGCCGCTCTTGAAGAACAGCTGATCCGTGCCGATCTTCAGGCGGTCCTCATCATCCACAGATTTGCCTGTGCCGATACAGATCAGCACATCCTGAACCTCGGCATCTTCCTTGTCCATATAATGCACGTCATTCGTAGCCACCAGGGGAATATCCAGCTCGGCAGCAAGCTGAATCAGCTTCGGATTCACCCGCTTCTGTTCAGGCATCCCATGATCCTGCAGCTCCAAGTAGAAGTCCGCGCCAAAAATCTCCTTGTAACGCAGCGCCGCCTTACGCGCTTCCTCCTCACGCCCATGCAGCAGATGCTGCGGCACCTCTCCGCCAAGACAGGCGCTGAGGCAGATGATGCCCTCGGCATGCGCCGCCAGTGCTTCCATATCAATCCGCGGCTTGTAGTGCTGGCCCTCCAGATGGCCGATAGAGATCAGCTTCATCAGGTTCCGGTAGCCGATCTCGTTCTTCACCAGCAGAATCAGGTGATAGATCGGCTGATCCTTGCGGCTGCCCCGCTCACGGCGCGAGCCTGCGGTCAAATAAGCTTCACAGCCGATAATCGGCTTGATGCCGTTCTCCTGGCAAGCTTTATAGAAAGGGATAGCCCCGTACATCACTCCATGATCCGTCAGCGCCAGCGATTTCATGCCGTATTCGCCGGCCCGGCGCACCAGATCCGTAATGCGCGCCGCCCCGTCCAGTAAACTGTATTCGCTGTGCACATGCAAATGCACGAAAGGGCTCATTATCCCCACTTCCCTTCAGTTCCAAAATCAAAACATAAGATGAAACTATTTTATCATATTAGAGGGGGAACCGCCCATAGAATGGATTAAGAGCATAAGGACAGGCAGCGGATAAGTAATTGCCTGGACCGGGAAGGAGCCTTATGATGAATATTTTCCTGAGCAAAGCCGTCCTCGACTTCTTCATCGCCTTCGGCATTGTATTGGGCGGTTCCCTGCTGGGCGGGATCGGAGCCGTGGTCTCCCTGCAGCCGCCTACGCACACCATGCTGGATATCGCTGACCGGATCAAAATCTGGGCGCTGGCCGCCGCCGTCGGCGGAACGATCGACCCGATGCGGGTCATTGAGAGTAACATGCTGGGAGGCAACCTCTCCCCCGCCATCAAGCAGATTCTCTATCTGGTCTTCGCCTTTCTGGGCGCTCATATGGGCAGTGAACTAGTCAAATGGGTGTGCGGCAAGTAGAAACGGAAGGATAATGGATAGCGCTGAGCAGATACATTCATATATTTAAAGGGGGGATGAATCCATGCGCCTGCCGCCGTTTCACCGCTACCGGCGTTTCTCGCAGATTGCTGCCGTTTTTGTGCTGGGAATGATTGTGGGCGCCGTGGTATATAACGCCATTTATCATATGGGGTACAATGTGCTCTGGCTAAGCAATCAGGAACTCCGGATACAGATCGAGGAGTACCGCGATGACATTGACACGCTCAAAAAATACAACAATACCTCCACCGTAATCCGGGAGATTAAGGTCCGCACCGAGGACAGCAAAGTTAAGGAAGGCACCGCTGTGCTGGACACAGTAACTGTTAAGGAAATCCTCAGGAAGCTGGTCAGCGATCTGGAGCCGATGCGCGGGCGCAGCATGTTTGAAATCGATTCCGACGGGAAGCTGGCACGCCTGCTGCTGGACGGCAAAATCTACATTGTACGCGAGAAGGAATACACCGTCAAAATCCGCACTATGCTCGTTATGGAGGGTGTGCTGCAAATCTGGGTGGAGATCGGTCCTTATAAGCGCACCTGAGTCCTAATCATGGTACAATAGTGGGCAAATCATAGAATGGTAGAGATAGGCCGAAGCACCGTTTCCCACCTTCCACTAAGGAGCTGTCTGTCCATGATTATGCTCATCAAGTATCTGCTGTTTGTTCTGCTGGTTGTCTTTATGATCAGCGCCGCGATGTATAGTTTCTCCTCCCGCAGGGCCGCAGACCCGCTCATCAAAGGGCTTAAGCGATCGATTATGAACGTGCTGCTCGGCGCAATGCTGGTAACGCTCTCACTAATGTCGATGTTCATCTTCCGCGGCTCGACGCTTAATGTTGTCATTGAAGCAGCTTTTCTGCTGCTGGGTATCTTCAACATCTTCTCGGGGCTGCGCAGCCACGGGTACTACAGCCGGCTCCGCAGCGGGAGCGGAAGCTGAGTGTTTACGGTGTCCGAACCGGTATCTGAATGGGAATTTTAATCCGGCTATTAATCGGTAGTTCAATCGCTATTTGAATCTTTGCATCGCTATTTGAATCGGTATTTATCTTTGAATCGCTAGCTAATTCGCTGCATCTCCCCACCCGGCTCTCCGGTAAAATCTATGCGAAGTGGAAATTGTACACTTATTTCTGGCCAAGCCGTACCTTTCAGGGAAGCAGTTGGAAAAAAGGCACTTATTTCGTCCGCTTTCCTCCCCTGGTGCAGATTCGGGCGGATTAGTTGTCCTTTTTCCACTTATTGTTCCAAAATCGGGAAGTTCAGGACAAATAGATGCCCTTTTTCCACTTACCTCCCGCTGCTCATAAGAGAGACCTATCCACTCAGTATCCTTGTAACCAGATGTCCAGTCTGTCGCCCACTCAGTGTCCATGTAACCAGATGTCCAGTCTGTCGCCCACTCAGTGTCCATGTAACCGGATGTCCAGCCCGTCGCCCACTCAGTCTCCATGTAACCAGATATCCAGTCCGTCGCCCACTTAGTGTCCCATGTAACCAGATGTCCAGTCCGTCGCTCATATAGTATTCAGCTGTTCAGCTGTTCAGCTTCCTAGCCTCGCAGCCATAATCCAACCCGTTGTTCCATGGCTTGCCGCAATTCCCCCGATTAGTCTCTAATGCCAAATAGACCAGAGTACTCTCCCGGTAATTACAGGATAGTCTGGTCTATTTAGTCTGTATTCGTTTATGTTCGGGTTCTGACTCGTCTGTATTCGTCCTGTATTCATTTTCTGTGCGAAGACTGTGTATGCCTGCACTATTGCTGAATGTATATACTTGAGCGGTTTAGCCGTGGTCAATCGACTGCAGCATCAGGACGGCCTTGGCCACAATGGTCTCCATATGGCTGATCTCAATCTCCAGCTTGCAGGTACGGCGGCTGATCTCCAGCAGCTTCGGCATGACGATAATGGAATGCTCGATTTGCACCGGGCGGATGAAATAGGTGGACATGTTATCCAGCACATAGTCATTGCCGGTGATGTCCTTGGCCGCCTTAAATGCGGAAAGGGTCATCAGCGTGGACAATATCCCTTCCGAGATCGTCCCCAGATCCGTCGCCATCTGCGGTGTGATGAAGCCGTGGAAGAACAGCTTGCCCTCTTCATCGCGCTCATCGGCAAAACCGTTCCAGATCAGATGATCGAAGGTCTCCCCGAGCTGCGGCTGGTTGCTGGCATCACGCAGACTCTGCAGCACTTCCCTGCGGGTCAGCGACCCGACCAGCTTGCGGTTGCGGTCCACGATCGGCAGGAAGTCGATCCCTTCCCACATCATAATCTGCGCCGCCGAAGCCAGCGAGGTCTGCAGTGCGGCGGTCACCGGGCTACGGATCATGGCCTTCTCGATGCTCTGCCCTTCTGCGAGATCCTCCACATCGCGGCGGCCCACGATGCCGATGACCCGGTTCCACTCATCGGTCACCGGGAAGCGCTGCTCGCCGCTCGCCAGGGACAATTCGCGTAATTCGCCGACTGTGCTGGAGATTTTGAGCGTATTCAGGCGCGGCTTGCCCTCCACAATATCTTCCACCAGCATAATCTTCTTCTTAATCAGCCGGTCAAAAATCGCCCGGTTAATCATCGAAGCTACTGTAAACGTATCATGCCGGGATGATATCACCGGCAGGTCCAGTTCATCCGCCAGCGCCTTCACCTCACGGCTGGTACCGAAGCCCCCGGTTACGAGCACCCCTGCCCCCTGCTCCAGGGCAAGTGAATGCACATCATCACGGTTACCCACGATCAGCAGGCTGTCGGCATCGATATAACGGATCATGGCATCCACTTTCATCGCGCCGATCACATATTTATGAAGATGTTTGTTCAGACCCTCCGCTCCGCCGAGGACATGTCCCTCGACAATGTCAACTACATCCCCAAACGTAAGCTGATCAGAAATATTGCGCGGCTTTTTTTCTACCCGGACCGTACCAATCCGCTCCTTGGTAATGACGATCCCCAGGTTCTCCGCTTCCTTCACCGCACGGTAAGCTGTACCTTCACTGACGCCCATTTCCTTGGCCAGCTTGCGGACGGAAATCTTCGTTCCCACCTTCAGGCTTTCAATATGCTGCAGCAGTTGTTCATGCTTTGTAATGTTATCGCCTTGACCTTCCAACTGTTACACCCCCATACCCCGATCTGTACTATTCTGTACCCATTATAACGCTGGTTACAACGGAGTACAACAGAACGGGTATGCTTCTTTCAAGAGATATGTCAGCCGTATGACAAGCGATGCCAGAGGCAATTAAGTTACAGCCGCGCTTATGCCCACACACATATAATGCATGCATGAGTACAGCCTTGAATATAGCTATAACACATCATTTCACAAGACATAAATACACTGTATATCCGCACATCCACATTACTGCAAACACAGCAAACCCCCAGTCCGCAGCTTTCGCGAAACAGGGGGCGAGCCGCTGCACCTTGCCTATAGGCCCGGCCAAATTCTATAATCTCTGGGACACCCGGGTTTCTTCGTTCCACTGGCCCTGCCATTGCTCCAGCTTAACCTTGCGGACCGCCTCCAGGCGTTTCTGCTTCTCTTCATCCACTCCGATGATAAAGTGCAGGTGCGAGGCAATCACCAGGAAGGCAAACGCACACCAGACAATACCGAAGCCCAGCACCCAGCCGGGGCCATTCTGAAAAGACAGCTTCGGCAGCGCGTACACCAGCATCGCCAGAGCCGCCAGCAGATACACGGAATGCTTGAATTTGTTTCTTTTTTTCATTATCGAACCGCTCCTTCGTTCTAAAGGGTTGTCAGGCTGAATCTGAATCTATATCTCTACTCTATGAACTTCAGGTCCGGATTATGAGACAAGTTGCTAATTTTTCATCCCGCTGATTTCGCTGCCTCCGGGTTTAGTCTAGCCTGAATGCCGGGGGTGTGAGATGATGGAGCCAGGAAGAGGAGGAATTTACATTGAATAACATTTGGGGCCAGTCCGAGTACATAATCCGCAAAAAGGTATTCTCCGTCATGGGGGCGAAGCTGCATATTTACAACAGCTCGGAGGAGCTGGTGCTTTTTTCGCAAATGAAAGCGTTCAAATTGAAAGAGGATATAGCCCTGTACACGGACGAGAGCATGGAGAGAGAGCTGCTGCGCATTAAAGCCCGCAAAATGATAGATCTCAGCGCCACCTATGATGTCTATGATTCGGAGACCGGGGAATCTCTGGGCGCACTCCGCCGCAAAGGCCTGAAGTCCATCTTCAAAGATGAATGGGTGATTCTGGACACCGGCGATAACGAGATCGGATTCATTAAAGAGGACAGTGTGTTCATGGCGCTGCTGCGGCGTGTCATTACTCTAATTCCGCAAAAATATAATGTGGAGATCGGCGGCATGGTCATCCCGGCCTTCCGGCAGAACTTCAACCCTTTTGTCACCAAAATCATCGCCGACTTCTCCGAGGACCGCAAAGGTGTGCTCGACAGACGTATTGGCGTAGCTGCCGCGATTCTGCTCTGTGCCATTGAAGGCAAACAGGATTAGAAATAACCAGCCTTAGCATCAAAAAGAGGGTGATTCCGGGGCCAAATGGCCCTGGAATCACCCTCTTGCTATTATCAGGAGGATTCGCCTCCTATAGCGCTTATTGTTGTCCGCCGTACATTTGGGACAGGCTGTCGGTGATGATTTTGTTCACATCCTCGATGACTACACTAAGGCGGCGCTCTGCGTCGAACAGGCGGCGGATGCCGAGATTCAGGTTAAGCACCTCGAACAGCTTCTCCATCTTCTCCATTTCCTCCTGCGGAGGCATCTCTCCGCTCATCATCCGCTGCTGCAGCTCGATCTGGCTCTGACGGAAGTTGTCGAGCATCAGCTTGCTCTCCGGATCTGCTTCGATCACTTTCATCGCGCTGGTAATATCCGATACCTCGGTGCTGTCTTTGATGGCTCTCGCCAGTTCATGTGCCTTGTCAATTACGTTCATTAGAAATCCTCCTGAATGTTTAGTTAGCGTAGGCTCCCTGAGTTTCTTCGCTAAACTCGCTTCGAAAGCATACGCTTAAGCTTTGTGCATCCGCCCAAATTTCGCGGTCACGTTATTTCCCCTCCAGCGGCCAGACTTCTGTCTATGCGCCTGCACCTGTAGCCTGCACCTGTACTCCACCTGCCGAATGGTTTCACCGCTGCCGGACATTTAATCCGTCCGGCACGGCTTTTTAAAGAATAGGTCAATCACCAAGGGTCAGATGTCTCCATATGATGAATGATATGTAACCCTTAAGATTCATATTGCCGGCATCATGCTGCCTACCGGAAGGAGATCCACGATGTCCCAACTCAAGATCCCGGTCCAAACGGTCCACTCGGGCATCCTGCAGGAAAACGCTGTAATGCTAGGCGACAAATCCATGAAGAGGCTCAAAATACCGGCGCACGGAACAATCCAGCTTACCTTCGGCTCTTTCCGGCAGGAGGTTACCGTTATTCCGGTTCCCAAATCCGACAGCCTGCGCGTAAGCGAAGGGCTGGCGCGGCGGCTGGGCTTAAGGCAGCGCCTCAAGCTTAACGCTTCCTATAGTTCAGGCAGCCGCAATCTGCGGCTGGGGCCGCTGATTGGAGTTCTGGTGAGCCGGGACCATCCCGAGCATCCCGACAGAGTGTTCGGCCAGATCACGATGTTCTGCCGGGAACTGACCAATGCCTGCCATGCACAGGGCGCCTATGTATATTTCTTTACCCCGGAAGCGCTGGAAACGCGCAGCACTACCATCCAGGGCTGGGTATACGATGAGGGCTGGCGGAAGCTGAGTCTTCCTGTGGCCGATGTGATCAACAATCGGCTGACGACGCGAAAGGTAGAGAACAAACCTAGCGTACAGCATTTTTTGGCGGATGTAAAATCCCGCTACGGAACTCATTTCTTCAATGAAAAGTTCCTTGACAAGACAGAGGTATTCGAAGCGCTGGCGCAAGATCCCGCCCTGCAGCGGTATTTGCCGGAGTCGCATGCCCTGAACGGCTTCGCCGTATTGAAAAGAATGTGCAGCAATTACCCAAGTGTGTTCCTGAAACCTGTACGCGGCAGCCTTGGCAAAGGCATTCTGCGCATCTCCAAAGAAGACGGCGGCGGCTACCGGCTGCTGTCAACAACACCGCTTGGGACACGCAAGCAGAGTTATCCCAGTCTGGCGAAGCTTTTTGGGTCCATTGCCCCGAAGATGAAAACGACCCGCTACCAGATTCAGCAGGGATTGCCCCTGATGGAGCTTGGACGGCGGCCGGTGGACTTCCGGGCACTCGTACAGAAGAACGGTACCGGCAAATGGGGCGTCACCTCCATTGTGGCCCGGACCGCCGGAAGTAATCACTTTGTCTCTAATCTCGCCCGGGGCGGGACGCTCAGTACGGTCCGCGAAGCCATCGGCAAAAGCAATCTCCCGCCCGGGGCGAAGGAAAGCTCCCAGGTTCAGCTCCCCCGGGCTGCACTGGCAATCGCCAGAGGCGTAGAGACTTATATCCCCGCGCATTTCGGGGAGCTGGGCATCGACCTTGCGCTGGACCAGTCCGGCAGAATCTGGCTGCTGGAGGTCAACTCCAAGCCGTCCAAGAATGACAACACGCCGCTGAACGACCAAAAGATCAGACCCTCCGTCAAACAAATGATTCTATACTGCCGCTATCTGGCCGGGTTGTAAGGAGGACATCATGACAGAAACAGCAATGGGGTTCCTTGGCATAATGACAGACCGCCGCCACGGGAATCCTCCCATCGCAGAGCCGGAGTTCTGCAGTCATCTATGCCGGGCGGCCCCGCTGTATGATCTGAAGGTCCTTGTTTTTCATCCGGAGGGTGTTGCGAAGGATGGCGCTTCAGTCAGCGGATATCTCTGGCAAGGCGGACAATGGGTGCCTGCCCAGGCGCCTCCGCCTGACATCCTGTATAACCGCTGCTTCTACCGGACTCCGGAGGAGAAGCAATCTGCAGCTGCCGCCTTGGCTGTATTATCCCGTTCGCTTCCCTGGTCACGCGGACTGCCGGATAAATGGGGGGTATACGAAATTCTGCGGCGCAGCCGCGCAGCCGCTGCCCTGCTGCCTGAAACGCTGGTCTACAGCGGACGGAAGGCGCTCGGCAACCTGCTGGCCGAAAGGGAATACGGTGTGTTCCTGAAACCCAAAACCGGCTCCCACGGCAAACGCACCCTGCATGCAGTACTCCTCGGCAAACACGAAGGCGGCGGAGTGAGTGTGCGGGGAAGAGACCGGATGAATGAACCTTTTCTATATGTTTTCGGTACGCTGGACGAAGGCCTGAACTGGATCCACCGCTTCATCGGCCAGCACCGCTATATCATACAGCCTTATCTGCATCTCACCGGCAGCGGGGGACAGCCGTTCGATGTGCGTGTGCTGATGCAAAAGAACGGCACCGGCGCATGGACCCTGACCGGCATGGCCGTTCGTCTGGGGGGCCGGGGATCTCTTACCTCGAATCTGCACGGCGGGGGAACCGCGGTTCCCGCTTTGCCCTTCCTGCTAGCCGAATACGGCGCAGCAGGCCGGGACCTGTATCAGGAGCTGATCTCAGCCGCCGCACTCCTGCCTCCCCTGCTGGAAGAATCCTGCGGGAGACTGGGAGAGCTCGGTCTTGACTTCGGCATCGATGCCGGAGGAAGACTGTATCTGCTTGAAGCTAATTCCAAACCAGGGCGCACGGTGTTCCGGCTGACGGGCGACCGCCGGGCTGCTAGGCTCGCCGCTGAGAATCCGCTGCGCTATGCGCGTCATCTGCTGCTTGCACCCTGGCAGCAAACCACAAGCTGCTTCAAAGGCAGTTCCGTTCAACGGGAGAATGATATCAATGGTTCCTAAGGAGGATTCATAAATGGGTCTCACTTTTTGCAATGTGCATTTCACCAAGCAGCCCCAACGAGTAGTCTATGTCTCGGGTGAACTGATGAAAAGCCTGAAATTATCCGGCAAGAAAAACATCCGCCTGCGCCTCGGGAAGGATGCCATACCGGCGATGATCAAGCCGATCAAACGCGCCGGCAAGCATCTCTTCCTGGCCTCGGGAGTGAAGAGCGCAATCAAGATTCCGAAATCAGGCGGCATTTATTTGCGCAACCTGCAGAATGATGAGGTCCAGCTCGGACCGCTGGTCGGCGTACTCTCCGACGGGCCTGCCTCCGCGGCACAGCCTTTCGGCTCCCGTACCGGCTTCATCAAGCAGCTGCTGCGCGAAGGCAGCAACAAATGCTATATCTTCGCCTTCATGCCGCGTGACATCGACTGGCAGCAGGAGCAGGTCAACGGCTATTTCCTGAGTGCAAGCGGCAAATTCGAGCGTAAAATAGTGCCGCTTCCGGATGTCGTCTACAACCGTCTGCCCAGCCGCAGGGCGGAGACTTCCCCATACATCAACCAGCTGCGCGAGCGTTTCGGTCGCAAGAAGATTCCTTATTTCAACTGGAGCTTCTTCAATAAATCGGATGTATACCGTCTGCTGGAGAATGACGGTGCCGCCAACCGCTTCGTGCCTGAAACACACAGCAACCCCAGCACAGAACAGATGCGCGATATGCTGGACCGCCACCACTTTGTCTATTACAAACCTTCCGCAGGCAGTCTTGGACACGGCATCTACCGCCTAACTTACCTGCCGAAGAAGGGGTACTTCGCCCGTTACCGTAAGAGCGGCAAGAATGTGCTGCTGCGCTTCACCAGCTTCGACAGCCTGATGCGCATGCTGCGCGGCCGTCACGGACAGAGCCTGCAGAACTATGTGGTTCAGCAGGGTATCCGGCTGATTGAGATTGACGGCTGCCCGATTGATTTCCGCTTCCATATGCACAAGAACGGCAGCAACCAATGGGTAGTTGTCGGCATCGGGGCCAAGAAAGCCGGCCGGGGCAGTGTCACCACCCACCTGAAGAACGGCGGCGCCCTGCTTACACCGCAGCAGGCACTGGGCCGTGTCTTCGGCGCAAGATCGGATGAAGTGCTGCAGCGCGCCAAAACAACAGCCGTCAAGCTGGCCGAATCCCTGGAAATCCAGCACCGGCATCTGCTCGGTGAGATTGGGTTTGATCTCGGGATTGACCAGGATGAGGATATCTGGATGTTCGAGGCCAATGCCAAACCGGGACGCTCTATCTTCCGCCACCCCTCCCTGCGCGCTGAGGGCAAAGCTTCCATTGAGCACATCCTGGAGCATTGTCTGTATCTCAGCAAATTCCGCAGGAGGGATGACTTGTGAACAGCCGTATCCCCGACCCCGGCAAGCCCGTTATCGCCATCCTGACGACCAGTGACCGGCTGAAGCAGTTTCGCGGCAACCGCAATAACTTCCGCGATATTATCCGCACCGGCAAAGAAATGGGTTATCTGGTATATGTCGTCACTGTCCGCGATCTGAAGCTGGAGGAGCGGATGGTGAACGGCTACGTCCCTTCTGCCAGCGGCAAGCTCTGGTACTCCATTCCTGTCCCGCTGCCGCAGGTGATTTATAACCGGATTCCGAACCGCGTTGAAGAGGAGAAAGCACCGGTCGCCCGCAAAATAGCGGAGTGTCTGGAGCATCCTGAGATCCAGCTGTACAACCCGAGCTTTTTCAATAAATGGAATCTCTTCGAGTGGCTCAAGGAATCCAAAGCAACCTCAAAGCATGTGCCCAAGACCCGCCGTCTGCGCAGTGCAGCAACCCTGACGGCCATGCTGAAGAATCACGACAGTCTCTACCTCAAACCGGAGAACGGCAAAGCCGGCAAAGGGATTATGCGGCTGAGATACCGGATGGATGCTATGCTGCCTTACAGGCTGCAGATCCAGAGCGGCAAAAAGAACACGACCTACAAAGCCGCTTCCATCGAACGCCTGTGGGCCAGAATCGTCAGGGAAAAAGGGGTATCCCGCTATATTGTGCAGCAGGCCATTGTGCTTGCTGCGCACCACGGGCGCCCCTTCGATCTTCGCGTGCTGCTGCAGAAGAACGGCCGTGGCGCCTGGGCGGTCACCGGCATTGGCGCACGGCTGGCCGGAGCCCGCAGCATCACTACCCATGTGCCGCGCGGCGGCAGTATTGAAGAGCCCTCCAGCATGCTGGAGGGGACCTTCGGGGCGGAGCAGGCTGCGGTCATCCTGAAGAATGTCCCCACCACGGCGCTGCTGATTGCCCGGCAGATTGAACGCGCTTCGGCGACCATGCTGGGCGAGATGTCAATGGACCTCGGCGTCGATGAAGAAGGCGGGCTGTGGTTCTTCGAGGCCAATTCCCGGCCGATGAAATTCGATGAGCCGGCGATCCGCAAGCTGTCGCTGGAACGCATTTTTCATTATGGCCAGCATCTGTCCCGCCAGACCAAGCCCTAATTAAACCCGTAAAGGAAGTGACACCATGCAGATATCCTCACTCTACGACAGCAATCCGGTGCAGTGGAATTCCAGACTAGCCGGATTGCTTGAGTTCCTGAAGGAGTATGGGGAGCAGCGGATTACACTTCGCGGATGCAGGCAGCTGGCCCGGCTGACACCGGAGCAGCTCGCCTTGCCGGGAGTTTCGCTGCTCGTTGCCACTGTAAGGGGTCAGAACGGCCGTCAGCTGGCAGGTGTCAGCTTCGTCTCCGGCTACGGCAAGGAGGCCTGTGTAGTAGCCGTTCATCCCCTGTACCGCAAGAGGCATACCGGCACAGCCCTGCTTACCGCGCAGCTGGAACGTCTTGGACAGCTGGAATGCCATGTGGCCTGCGATAACCCGGCCAGCCTGAAAATGTGCTTCAACAGCGGGCTTGCCGCCGTAGACCTGGTTAACGGCCCTACGGGCAAACCCACGCTGCTGCTGCGGTCTCCCCGGACTGCAGCCGGACCTACTATTCTCCCACAAGAAGGTGAACTCCTGTGCCAGAGCCCGTCTTAGGCATCCTCACGCTATATCTGAATGACGCCAAACAGCTTGAGGAGAAGAGCGTGTACCGGAGGATGATTATTGAAGGCAGCCGGATTGGCCTGGATGTCTTTGTCTTTACCCCCGCAGATGTGCATGTAAGCAAGGAACAGATCCATGCGCTTGTCTATGATGTTAAAAGCGGAACATGGTCGCGCAGGTGGCGCTCCTTCCCCAATATGATCTATGACCGCTGCCGCATTCAGCGCAGCCAGCGGTTCCAGCAGCTGCTGCGCTTCCGCGCGCGGTACGACCACCTGACCTTCCTGAACCGCCCGCTGCGTAATAAGTGGACGGTTCACCAGACCTTTTCACAGAAAAGCCGTTTTCGGCAGCATATGCCGGAGACTCTTCTATATCAGTCTTCCGCCGATCTCCACCGGATGCTGAAGATCAGTCCGGTCGTCTACGTCAAGCCGGTTAACGGCACCGGCGGACGCGGCATCCTGCGGATTGAACGGCAGCGGGAAGGCAAGCACCTCTACGATATCCAGGGACGCCGCCAGAGCCGCCAGATCATCGCGCCCCGCAAGGTGTCGCTGAACCGCCTGGAGTCGATTGTGCGCCAGTGGTGCCTCGGCGGACGGTTCCTCATCCAGCAAGGCATTCCGCTGCGTCTGCCCAGCGGACGGTTCCATGATTACCGGATGCTTGTGCAGAAGAACGGCCAGGGCGTCTGGGAATTCACCGGCATGGCCGGCCGGGTAGGCGCTGCCCGCAGCGTCACCTCGAACCTTCATGGCGGCGGGCATGCGATGCGGGCCGAGGCCCTGCTGAAGCAGTGGCTCGGCAACGAAGAGCGGGCCGACAAGGCCATGCGGACCGCAGAGAAGCTGGGGCTCGAAGCCGCCGCGTACCTCGAAGACAGCTTCGGCGCACTCTGCGAGCTGGCGCTCGACCTCGCGATCGACCGCGAGGGCAAGATCTACGTGCTGGAGGTCAACCCCAAGCCGGCCCGCGAGGTCTTCGCCCGCTCCGGCGACAATAGCACCTACCGCAAAGCGCTGATCCGCCCGCTGGAGTACGCGATGTGGGTGTATAAGAACAAGAACACGCCGAGCTCGGCGAAGACGGTTGAGGAATAGAGGATTAGCTCTGTAACGAACAAAATTTTCCTCCAGGCAAACTTATCGGGTTGCCATGCGATAGCTCCTGCTGCTGCTCTCTGTTCCAGCGAAGGATCTCCTTGTAAGCAAGCTGCTTACTCATGCTAGCTGATGTTGGTCAGGTCAACCTCTGAAGAATTTAAGTGGAAAAACATATCTTAATTTCATCATTTTGGATTATTTTCGGAGTTTAATTGGATAAATGGCATTTAAATTCTCATCCTTCCTTTACTTTGACCGATTTGCTGCCAATTAAGTGCTGTTTTTCCAACTGCTGTTGGACTGTCACTCCTCCGATTCCTAGCAAGTGGAGAAAATCCATTTATTTCAGGAACACCGGACACCCAGGCTCTAAACAATACTCATCTAAATTTCTTTAGCCGTCTCTTCACTGTCTTTTTCACAATATTTCTTCATGCTTAATTTCCTGTACATGAACAAATGCCCCTCCGCAGCTACCGGAGGGACATTTATTCATTGTAATGCGACAGAATTACCACAGTTAAGAATTTTCTAAATTCATATTCAAGCTTTATCAACTGCAAGAACTTCTGCTGAGCTATTTGCATTCGCAGTTATGCTCGTGATATCTGTCAGTCCCGTTAGTTGAATGGCTTTCGTAGTTGTCGTTTTCGTTGACCCTGGTGTTTCTTTAGTACTGCTTTCCCTATACCCATATTGTTCCGGCACTCGTTGAGGCATTGTCTGTTTCCTTACTTGTTGCCTGGGCAGTCGCTTCGTTTACGCCTTGGACCTGAACCGGTATACCCCGAGGTATGGTCTTATTACCTCCCAATTATTCCGGATTGTTGTATCCCCATGCCCATTCTGCAGAAGTCCACCCACCTGTATTTCATGTACCTGCAAAAAGCCGTGATTCTTACTCATCAGCGGGGCGGTTTGGTTACGGAGGAAGACCAGGCAGCGGACCGGCAATTTAGGGACTTCATCATGTCTGGCGTACGGGCAACCTGACAATCATCGTCGTCCCTCCTCCAGGTGCTCCCTCCACCTCAATGTTCCCCTGATGCAGGGAGACGATTTTTTTGACAATCGCAAGCCCCAGACCGTTCCCGTTGTTGTTTCCGCTGCGCGACTTGTCAGCTTTATAGAATCTTTGAAAGATGGCGCCAGCCTCTTCCGGGGAAATCCCGATGCCATTATCGCTGATGGTGACGGATACTTCTGCTGCACTGCTGTCTAAAGAGATGCGGATCTTCCCGCCTTCAGGCGTGAACTTAATGCTGTTGCTGAGCAGATTCATCCATACCTGCTTCAGCTGATCTTCATCCCCAATGATATGGACAGCTTCCGGCAGCTCCAGATCAATAACGATGCTTCGGGCTGACCATTGCGGCTCACAGGTTACAACGATGGTTCTAATCTGCTCGTCAAGCCGGAAGGAGCCTGTTATGAAGGGATGATGCTCGGAATCCAGGGAAGCAAGCTTCAGCAAATTATCACTTAGCCTCGACAGACGCCCACTCTCCGCAATGATGATATCCAGATAGTCCTTGCGTTCCTCCTCTGCAATCAGATCATTGTTCTGCAGCGCCTTGGCAAAGCCGGAAATAGACGTAAGCGGTGTCTGAATTTCATGCGAAACATTCGATACGAAGTCCTGCCTCATCTGCTCCAGCTGCTTCAATTCTCCGGCCATCTCCACATAGCTTTGTGTCAACTCCCCGATCTCGTCCACTCGGTTCCTTTTAAGATCCACCTCGAAGTCACCTTTGGCCAGTCTTTTGGTAGCATTCGTCAAAGCCTTGATCGGCTCCACCAGATATCTGGCAGCAACAACGATACATACACTTCCCAGCACAAGCACCAGCAGCAGCACAAAGAGTACCATCCGGTTGACGATAGCCTCGTTCCCTGCAGAGTACTGCAGGAACATTGCATGCCACTCCCCCTTGAGCATAAAGGGCATTCCGATGAACGTATCCTTATCTTCCTTGGAGGAACGATAGACCTTCCCCTGCAGCACTTGCCGGACAGCTTCTGAGGTGATGGGTACAGCAGGGCTATCTATGAGCCCGTAAAAAGTATGTTCTCCGGATGGATCGTACAGGTTAATGGGATGTGCCGATATTTTAACCATACTATTCAGGAACTCGTCCGTATCTGTAGGCTTGGCGTCATCATAGCGGTGAATGATCTCCTGGCCCACTGCGAGCATTTCGCTCTGTCCCTTATAGCTTATTTGCTGCTGAAAAACATACAAGCCGATGAAAAAGGAACAGATCAGGCTGAAGATGATGATGCTAAGGAACGTGAGAATGACCCGAACATACAGTGTCTTGATCATGGCTCAGGGATCAGCCGGTATCCCAGACCGCGGGCAGTTTCGATTTGAAAACCCTCGCCATTGCCGCTGAACTTCTCCCTCAGCCGGCTGATATGCACATCTACAGTCCGCCCGTCCCCTTCATAATGGAGTCCCCAGACTTGCTGAATCAGTTGTTCTCTGGTGAAAATCTGCCCGGGATGGCTGACCAGGAGAAACAGAAGATCAAATTCCTTCAAGGGAAGCGTGACCGGTGCCCCACTGCGTGTAACCTGAAAGGTCCGGCGGTTGAGCACCACATTGCCGAGCTGCACGGACTGGGAAGTAACTACCAGTGAGCGTTTGAGCAGCGCTTTTACCCGCATCACCAGTTCCACCGGATCAAACGGCTTGGTCAGGTAATCATCCGTTCCGAGCTGAAATCCTTTCACTTTGTGGGCAGATTCCGCTTTGGCCGTCACCATGAGGAGGGGGAGGTTGGCATCCGAACGCCTGATTTCCCTGCACAGCTCCCAGCCATTCAGTCCCGGCATCATAATATCCAGAATGACAAGATCGATCTGTGAGTCCTCTATGATGGACAAGGCCTTGGTGCCGTCCCCGGCTTCTTCGAGGTCGAACCCTTCTTTGCGCAGATATAGAGACATCAGCTTCCGGATATTGTCATCATCATCCGCGATAAGTATAGTAGCCACGATCATCCTTCTCTCTTAAGCGTTATCCAAACTGCCAGCCGAGCAGATTCCAATAGTAGAAGAAGATCATCAGTACGACAGCCGAAAGCGTCACTAACGTGTAATGCACCCGCTTAAAGGCGGTCCAGTACTTATTTTTCCAAACCAATATAGCCGAGACCAACATTGCTAAGGTCAAGCCCGCCATAATGATTGGCATAACCAAGCTGACAGACAGCAAAGGACTGATACCGCTGAGCTTCTGCATAATGTCCATGGACATAATAACCATAAACAGAGTAATAAAAGATAACAGCGCCCAGCCGGCAGTTCCCGCAGATAATCGGATGGCCCGCTTTTCTGCGAGCGTCATCGCCTTGAACCTGCGTCTGAAGAAGAGGGGTCCGGGCAAAGCGGTGATGAAAATGAATCCTACGACACCAAGAAGGATAAGCCAAAACTTACTCTGATCCAAAAGTGGCGTACGCTCCAGCGGCATCTCCGGAGCCATGTCCAGGAGCATATGTGTAACTTTGCCGGACTCATCCGTAAGGAAGCCGATCTGATCGGTCCCTCCTTCAAGCTGAAACAGGTTAGGACCGATGGCTCTGTACAGCTGTTGTTCACTGCCGCTTCCCAAGGATAGCTTATTGTCCGCAATCGTAACATTCAGCTGGGCAAAAAAGTTAAAGAACTTGTCAATATCACTTATGTTGCGGCGTGTAAATTGATAGGAGCCGGCATATTTCTGTACGGATTCCGCGGAAGCGGAGAACTCCGGCTGCTTCACTTCGGGAGCGGGATAATACCGGTTGAAAAAGGCCTGGACCAGATTTGCTGCCGATTCACTGCCTTGACCGCCATTGTAGGATAAGAAAATCCCCAGTTGCTTGGCAGGTGCGAGATACAATTCCGTATTAAACATGGGATCGGAGCCGCCATGAGAGATTAATGTTACCCCGTTCACCCGCTTCTCTGCGAATCCGAGAGCTACTCCCGGCAGGCGCTTATCGAGCTGGAAGGCCGTTGAATGCATGAATGCAGCAGTCTCAGGCTTCAGAATCTGCCCTTTGCCATATTTCCCGTTCTGCAGATGCGCGATCATGAAATGTGCCATGTCTACTGCAGATACGGTGCCCGAGCCGGCAGGACGAAATCCGCCCTCGAAAGTAGGCGTGCCTGGAATAAAGCTGCCGTTCTCGCTATTATACCCTACCACCTGGTAAGGGACGAATGACTCCGGCAATGGCTCCACGACCGTCGAATGTTTCATATCCAGCGGATCGAAGATATACTTCTGAATATAATCATTATAAAGAATACCGCTGACGTCCTCCACGATCATACCTGCAAGCGTGGCTCCATAGTTAGAATAGGCACTCATCTCACCGGGCGGTCTGATCCGGGCCAGCATATGTTTATGGAGTGTCTCCGAGATGGAACCGGGCAATCCGGCAGGATCAGTGACGATCTGATAACCGACTCCGCCCTCTTCAAATCCTGCTGTGTGGGTCATCAAATGGCGCATGGTGACGGGTTCAGGATAAGTAGCAGGAATCTTCACGGATTTCAGGTAGGTGTTAATATCGGTATCCAGATCAATCTTACCTTGTTCAACGAGCTGCATTACAGCAGTCCAGGTGAACAGCTTGGTCGTAGAAGCGATACGGAACATGCTGGTTGCAGGGTCAACCGGAGCCGCTTGCTCCAGATTGGAGCTGCCATACCCTTTGCCCAAAATGATCTTGCCGTCCTTGACGATGGAGATCACCGCTCCCGGAATTTGCAGCCGGTTCATATCCTCTTCCATGATTCCGTCAACGAAAGCAGTCAGACCCGCGATATCCTTCAGATTGGCGGCAGATGCTTCAGTCTGAGGTACCGCTGGCTGGGTTTGAGCCGTCTCGGCCATGGCATGTTTCCCGGGAAATATAAGGCTCACGCTTAACCCGATTACAGCTAATATCGTCAGACCAGCGGCCAGCCTTTTTTGCATAGTTATTACCATATTATCCTCCGCATCATCTTACATATTGTAGGCCGGATAATCATCCGCCTGACACTTATAGAGACTAACAGAGTATTGTGAATAGAACGTTAACAAGACTATAAGCTGTCCATGAGCAGGTTCATCTGCGCAAATCCGTGGGCGAACAGGTCGATAAACTTCTTAATGTCTATAGAGTAATCCTGCCTGGGTCCGCATGCATCCTCATGGTGCGAATGGTGCGGATGGTGCGAATGGAGCGGAGTAAGGTCACTATTACTCAAAATCCTGCACTAAATACAACATTCTCCTCCTTAAAAGGGTCAAAATTGAAAATTGTTGTATAAAATGCAGCAATTCTCCTCTTCCAAGCCGATTATTGGAATAATTGTTGTATTTCGTACAACAATCCTCCAAAACAGCCGGGTATGCATGTAACCGAGTTGTATTTCATACAACATTTCCCTCTACACAGCCGCGAACTTAAGAATCCCATTCGCTGCTACAGGCCGGAGCTCTGAGACAACAGCACATTCTAAGCAGTTTGCCTAACTTACAAACCTTGCTTGAAAGCTCAGAGCATATTTTCCCGGACAATTCATCAGCTCTTACATAAACAGCTACAGAAACAACTACACAAACAGCTACACGAACATATCAGGTACTCCCTCCACCGGCTCATAATAACAAATGTATGAATTCTGCATCACCGGACGGAGCAGCCCTTTACGCACCAGCTCCTGCAGCTGCTTACGCGCCGTCCGAAAGTTCAGATTGTATTGCAGCATCACGTCTTTGGGACGTAGTCCCTTGTCCAGGCTCCAAGCCAGTTTAACGATTTCCTTATCCTGCGGGGAGAGGGATTGCCCGGACGGAACCCGGATCAATGAAGGGGCGATGACCATTTGCAGCAGCATGTGGCAGATCTCCGGGCGGTTCTGCACATCATCGAAGGAGAAATGGATAATCCTCCAGCCCAGTCCATTCAAAAAAGTATCCCGGTTAAGCGAATAGCTGAACCTCTCCCGGTCCATATCCTTCACATGGCTCTGATACCCATCGCATTCCAAACCGAATTTCCCGTACGGCGGAAGAAAAGCAAAATCAAGAAATTGCGACTTGCGGTTCCAGTCATACACCTCATATTCAGGATGCAGATGATCCAGATTGCCGAACAGCGGCCACCAGACATTTTGCAGGAATAGCTTCTCGGCATATTGATGCCCCCGTGCCAACCGGCCTTTGCGCTCCCCTGTTCTGACCGATAAATGCTGCTCCATTAGCAGCTGATGTGCATTTTCAAACTCCATAATCAGTTACCTCCCTCTCTCATTTACGCAAAAAAAGAACGCCCCTCTGCCAGCAGCAGCTTGGGACGTTCTTCGTCTGAGTTAATTATAAGCCAGCACAACAGGTGCGGCAATCATTTCATTCGATAGTGATTACATTAATTCCTATTCCATACCCTTACATTAATAAGATAGTATATAGTCATAATTAATTGGATGATTATAATAACTATTGGAAGCAGATAGATCATTTCAGCCGAATACTTCGGCATTGTAATAAGGTGATCCGGTCCCTGACTCTCTTCGCCCTACTAAACAATAAACCGTTGATAAAGCACATGGCGAGGGGCAGAAAATACGTTGTACTCAGCAAAATGATTAACTCTGTTCCCCATCCTCCCTCAATTCTTATCCCGAGAAAATAGATTAAGATCAGATGTATTGCAATTGCTGCTAACATATATAGAATGACTTGGAATACCGTCTTTATGGATTTCTCCATTGTTTATCTCCCTTGCTTAACATTGTATTAGGCAAAATGATTATTCTTTGAATGTATATCTGGAATTTCTAATTATGTAAGCCAAGGCGCAAGGAAGAAAAAGAGCACTGTCGTGCTAAAACAGATCAGAAGCAAAAGATGCAGGTTCTTCTCTAATAAGTGTTTTGCGAAGAAAAAGCAGATTACCATGCACACTAACAATAGAACAATATAAAACGACAGTTGAGTATAGTCGGTTGCTGCCCAAAATAAACCGCCTCCGCCAGCAGAAAAAACTATGCCGATGACTAGAAAGTACATCCCTACTCCCATTAATCCGCTTAAAGCAACGAAAATCAAACTGATAATCATATTACGCTCCTTTGACTTGGTCACTATTCCTCATCGGCCAGATATAATATCAGGAATCTATTGAATATATTCCCTTTACACCGGATTATCGGATTCTCCTCATGATTAGTGTAGATCAACAGAACAACAAAAAAGGAACCGTGATAAACACGGTCCCCCTCGAATCCCTCTAACCCACTATCCTTTATTGAACGCCCTTCTTCTGCATATCCTCCAGGTGGCGCTGATACATCACTTTCTCGGCCTTCTCTGCACCGACTTTGTCCATTTGGCTGATGAAATCGTTGTAGGCGTTGTCGAAATCAGCATCGGTTTCGGACAGGATCAGCTTCGGAATGGTTTTGTTCCAGAGATCCTTCACTTTGCCGTTGATCACACCTTCAGGTGAAGAGCCGTCCGGCTCCAGATTGTCCATGCCCAGGGAGTAGCTGTCGAAGTTGTATTTCTCCAGCAGCTTCGCTCCGGCGAATTGCTCCGGCTGCTGCTCCTGGAAGTCACGGGCGGACGCATCATCCCACAGTTTACCTGCCCGCATCAGGAGGGTCGAATCATCAAAGCCGTACTGGGCGTTATAAGCGTTGTTGTCCTTAAGCTTCAAGTCCATAATTTCCTGCTTGAATTTCGGCAGGCCGTCAACCATGTCATAAGTCTCGCCTTCAGTACCATAGCGTGCATCAAGTTGTCCTTCATCGGACCAGGCATATTCAGCAAAGCGGATAATCCGTTCCGGATTCTTCGCATTCTTGGTGATGAAGAAGCCCTGCCAGCCCATCAGACGGGAAGCGGCATATCTTGGGTCCTGACCATTCGCCTGAAGTCCGCCGATAATCGAGTATTTATGATCGGCCCCCAGCGTACTTTCAATTTTCGGATTGTATTGGGTGTACATATTGGACATGTACTGCGAAGCTGCGGCATATTGCGCCCCATATAGCTTCTCTTCATACTGCTCCTGCTTATAGATCAGCAGCTGTGAATCGAATAGTCCATTGCGGTACAGCTGATTCATGTAACGGAAGGAATCGATGAAGCCTTTGTTCCGCATCGGGTATTCTACGATCTGCTGATCATCCTTGATGCGTTCCTCCAGCAGATTCGGCGAGAAGGAGCTGATCAGGAAGTTCATTGACAAGCTGCCGCCGAAGCTGTTTTTGGCCACATCGAAGTTCTCCACACCGACCGGACTGATCTCCGGGAATTTCTCCTTTGCCAGCTTGAGGGCGTTCATCAGATCATCTGTCGTCTTCAGCTCCGGACTGCCAATGGCCTTGTAAATATCTTCTCGGAAGAACCATGGACGAATCGGCGTAATCGGTACCCCGCTGGTCAGTCTGTCAGCGGTTTCAAACAGGTTCGGCAAGTACCAGAGCTTCCCGTTAACCGAATGATATTTCACCATGTCCGGGTCAAGCATGGACTTCAGCTCAGGTGCATATTTGTCCATCAGCTCATCCATGGAGTAGACCATGCCATTATTGATCAGCTTGCTTACCGCAGGATTGTTCCAGTCCAGCATGATGGTATCCGGCAGATCCCCGGAAGCAATCATGGTGTTCAGGTAATCGTCATCGTTCCCTGTTGCCAGCTTGCGGTCTATCGTCACACCTGTTTTTTCTGTAGCCAGCTTCATCGCATACTGATCCTTCCACAGATATGCAGATGCCCAGTTCCCGTAGAAATATTGGGTGAATTTAAAAGGTGAGGTGTCTTGCTTCCAGGATTCCGTGCTTCCGGTGTCTGTGCCCGCATTAGCAGGTTCTGCCGAAGCATTCGCTGCCGGAGTAGCCGGCGCATTACCCTCAGCCGCTCCATTTGCATTAGTGCCGGTATTATTAGAACTGCAGCCTGCCAGCAGAGTGACGGCGAGTAAAGCAGCGGCCATTCCTTGTGCGCCTTTCTTTCTCATACATTGACCTCCCATAAAATGAAATCTATATACTTAAACGGCCGGAGCCGTTAAAGCCGTTATTAACCTTTGACCGAACCGATCATCACGCCCTGCACGAAATATTTCTGTACGAACGGGTAGGTAAAGACAATCGGCAATGTGGTAATGACCATCGTCGCCAGCTTAAGCGATTGCGCAGAGACTGAACCCAGTCCCAGGTTGCTGGCCATCAGGCTGACATTGCTGTTCGAGCTGATGATCTGCATCAGAATCTGCTGGAGTGTCAGCAGGTTATCATTACCGAATAACATGGCATCATACCAGGCGTTCCAGTGGAACACCGCATTGTAAAGTGCAATCGTCGCCAGCACAGGTTTGGAGACCGGCAGGACCAGCTGCCAGAAAATCCGCAGATCGTTGGCACCGTCAATTTTGGCCGATTCCTCAATTTCCTTGGGCAGTCCCCTGAAGAAGGTCAGCATAATGATGGCATTAAACACATTGAACAGATTCGGGATAATGTAGACCAGGAAGCTCCCTTTTAGATGCAGATACTTGGCTACAACGAGGTAATAAGGAATAATACCGCCGCTGAAATACATGGTGACAATAGCCATCATGAGGAAAATCCTACGCCCCATCAGCTCGGTCTTGGATACGCCATAAGCAAAGGCTGCTGTAAACAATACCGCAGTTGCTGTTCCGGCAAGAGTCCGGGCGATGGTGATGAAAAAGGCGTGCCCCATACGTTCATCCTGAAACACGACTTTGTAATTCTCCATGGAGAACACGCGCGGCCAGAAGGCGATCCCCCCACGGGCGGCATCCGTCGGATCGTTAAGGGAAGTAATTACGATATTATAGAACGGATACAGGGTCATAATACAGAGCGCCAGCAGCACCAGCACATTCAGGATGTCAAAGGCTCGTTCCGGCCACCTTTTCGAATACGTTAACATGATGTCCCGCCTCCTAGAACAAGCTCTCTTTAGTGATTTTGCGTGAAGAATAGTTGGCAATGTACATCAGCACAAAAGCAACGATGGATTGGAACAGGCCAATCGCAGTCCCGTAGGAGAATCTGCCTGTTACGAGACCCGTTTTGTACGAATACACAGACAGCACATTGGCTGCATCCTGGGTCATTGAATTCTGCATCAGGTACATCTGGTCAAAGTTCGAGTTAATGAGCCCGCCCACCGAGAGAATCAGCAGGATAATGATCGTTGGCTTCAGGGAAGGCAATGTAATATGCCAGATCCGCCGGAACCGGCCCGCACCATCCACAATGGCCGCTTCATACAGCTGGGGATCAATACCGGCAATGGCTGCCAGATAGATAATGGAGTTCCAGCCGATATTTTTCCAGATCTCCGTAAACACAACCAGGGTCAGGAACGTATGGGGACTGCCCATCATCATGGTATCGCTTCCAATTATCCCGGTGCTGACCAGCATTTTGCTGATTACACCAGTCTCCGGGTCCAGCAGGGTGTACATTAAGCCGACTACCAGCACCCAGGATACGAAATACGGCAAATACGTCAGCGATTGAACAATCCGCTTGAATCTTTTGAATACTACCTCATTCAGCAGGATCGACAGGAGGATCGGTGCCGGGAAACCAAATACCAGCTTGGCAATACTGATCTTGAACGTGTTAACCAGTGATTCTGTAAACGTCGGATCATTGAATAATTCCCGGAAATTCGCCAGCCCTGTCCAGGGACTGTGGAGAAACCCCTGAAAAGGTGTATATTCCTTGAAGGAAATAATCACACCATACATCGGGATATAGTTAAAAATGATCATCCATAGTACTGCCGGCAGGGTCAGCAACATCAGATACCGCTGCTGCCAGAACCGCTTGGAGGGCAAACTGCTCATAAGCTACATCCTTTCTTCTCCATTCGATTGCGTTCGACTTCTCATCTTCCTATGGGTTAATTATAAAATGCCGCCTGCCAGGGTTATATATCAAAAATGAACGCGGGTATCAGAATCCCACGAAGTTTGTAAGCGCTGTCTAAATAAAAGAGCCCCAAACGCATCATCTGCGATTGAGGCTGACTTATTATCGTGCGGGAAGGATCTGATCCTTAACGCTGTACGAATTCCCTGTACTCTCCGGGTGTCATTCCATAGACTTGCTTATACAGCAGCCCGAAATACGATGGATTCGGAATGCCGATCTGCTCGGCCACTATAGCTATGCGCTGCTTGGTTGTGCGCAGCATCTCCTCCGCACGTGCGAGCCTGTACTCCTGGATATATTCACTCGGTGTCTTGCCTGTCTTCTTCTTGAAGATCATCCCCAGGTGGTTGGGGGAGACGAATACCTCGCCGGCTAAATAAGCCAGGCTCAGATCCTGATTCCCGTACTGCTCCTCAATCAGAACGATGACCCTGTTAATCAGATAGTCGTCCTTACGGTTCCGCTTTTCTTCCAGCAGCAGCGACATTTCACCGATAACGCCTGCTGTATAAGCTCTCATGTCCGGGAGACGGCTGCTGGCCAGCAGCGCCTCCATATGATTGGCGGCAACTGCTGTGGTAGCTTGGGCAGCGGGCATCGCAAGCGAGGAACAGCTCTCGATCACACCGCCGAGCAAGGAAGCGATATAGGATTTTCCTGCCCCGGGATGCGCGGCAAGCAAGGCGAATAGTCCGTCCATGACCGGTCCGGTTGGGCTCCCGCTCCCGAGATCATACCTCAGACGCTTGGCCAGCTCCCGGAACTGCCGGGTGAACACCTCGGAGTCCTTAGTGAATTGCTTCCTGGCGAGCTGCTCCCCGTCTGCTGCAACAACGCCGCTCAGGCCATTAAACACCGCGAAGTTAAATGCACTTTGCGATTCCCGGAAGGATTCGCGGATGAGTCCGATATCCTCCCGCGGTGAGCTTATACCGATGATCCACCCCGCTGGATCAACCTGTTCCCGGGCTGTATCCTCCATGATCACTGGCTGCAGATTAAGCACCTGCAGCAGCTTCTCTGCAAGCTGTGCCTGTCCGCTGAGCTCATCCTGCTGCAGGGCGATGAGCAGTACGAAGGCCGCTAGTTCTCCCTGCCCTGCCCCCGCCCCGGCCGAAAGCACAAGCACTTGCCGCCCCAGTACAGTTCCGGCGGTCCGCTCCATCTCCATTGTATCCGGCTTCTGCGGCAAGCCCGGCCGGGAACACAGCCACACAGAGAAGGCGCCCGCTTCCAGATAGCCATTGTCCCGGAGTTCATTAATCGTCTGCTGCTGCGTCTCCGCACCGCCCCGGCCCAGCAGCCAATCCATTACCTGCTGGCGCAGCGAGAGGTGGTGCATCGCATCTTTTTCCAGCCACATGCGCTCCTCTTCACTCCGCTTCAGCAGCTGATCCTCACAGCCTTGGACGACCTTGAGCATCGTGCTGAGCATTTCTTCTTCCCCCACCGGCTTGAGCACATAATCCACCGCGCCGAACCGCAAGGCTTCACGGGCAAATTCGAAATCATCGTACCCGGTCAGCACAACGATCCGCACCCCGGGAAGCTGCTCCAGAACAAGCTTGGCCATCTCGATTCCGTTCCTGCCGGGCATTTGTATATCCGTGATGATGATATCCGGCCTGATCTCCAGCGCTTTGTCCAATCCCTCGATGCCGTCCGATGCCGTCTCAATCACAGAGATGCCCATCGACGCCCAGTCCAGAAACTCGATTAACCCTTCTCTCTCCCAGCGTTCATCTTCGACAATAAGCATTTTAAACATTGTTCATCCCCCTGGCTGCAAAAGACAAGGTAATTACCGTTCCAATCCCCTGTCTGCTGTAAAGTTCAATATGCTGGGATTCCCCATAAAAAGCCTGAAGACGTTTGGTTATATTGGCAATGGCAAACCCGCTGCCCCGTGTATTGAGAACTTTGCCTGCAATTACATCCCCGATCATATCCCGCGGCATGCCTACCCCATCGTCGATGATGCGGATGACCACCTGATCGTCTTCGAGGGCTGCTTTGATGATAATGGTACCATGTGAACGCTTAGGCTCAATCCCGTGGATCAGTGCATTCTCAACCAGCGGCTGCAAAATATTCTTCAGCGTATAACAGTTCCTGACCCGCTCCTCCACTTCAAAAACCGCGTCAAACCGGTCCTCGAACCGGAACTTCTGAATCGCCAGATAAGCCCCCACCATATCAAGCTCATTCGCCACCAATGTCTCCGAATTCCCCTTATTCAGTACCAGCCGGTAGAACTTCGCCATGGAATCTGACAGCTTCACGATATCCGGCGCTTTAGCCTTGCGGGCCACCCAGGAGATCGTCGCAAGCGTGTTGTACAGAAAATGCGGATTGATCTGGGACTCCAGCGCTTTGAGTTCGGCATCTTTTTCCAGCAGCTCGGATTTGTATACGGTTTCGACCAGATCATGGATCCGGGTAGTCATATGATTGAAGCTCAGTGCCATCTGGGTGAACTCGTCATTCCAGACAACCGGCACCGATACGTCAATGGAGCCTTCCCGCACCTGCTTCATCGCCTTAAGCAGCACCTTCATGCGGGACAGCAGCTTCACTGTCAGATAATACACCAGCAGGCTCAGTATAATGAGCGCGGCAATCAGCACCATGAAGCTGGTCCGGATCGACTGGTTCACTTTATCCACGAAGTTGCTGACTGGAAAAACACCCACAAGGCGAAGATCCGGGCCTGTAAGCGGGACCGAGATCACTATGGACCTGACCCCGCCTACCGTTGCCAGCATATTCAGCCTCATGTTATCCCCGGGCATCCCCCCGGTGAGCTCTTTGATCATCGCATCGGACAGCGGAGTGTTGTTATTGGAGGCAACCTTGTGATTATTGTCGAGGACGAGAACGCTTCCAACCTCCGTGTTGGCATCCTCCAGCGGCTGGAACAGCACGCTTTGTGTCACCTCAATTTCGACCAGACCGTTCACCTCGTTATTGCGTCCGGAGAGAATCTTCCGGTTATACGAAAAGACATCCGCTTTGGCCTTCACATCAGGCCTCGTTGTCAGCAGATTCTCCAGATGCAGTCCCCGCCAGTCCGTGGAGTTCTGGACATCCTTCATAAACCGTACATACTCCCCGTCCCCGCGAATCCGGTCCATACTATAGAAGCCGTCGTAAAGCTCGAAGATCTCAGGGATCGTCGGATTGTTCATATAGACATGTATCGAGTGGATGTACGTATTCTGCCGCATAATGTTGTCTACAATCGGGGCAACGTTGTATCGGTAGTCCTGAAGCTGAAAGCTCTCATTAATAAAAGCGCTGTCCAGCAGCGTCTGAATCCTGGAATCAAAGGCGATGATCTCCGAAATGTTCTCGATCATGTCCACCTTTTCATCGATCGTGGTTTTGGTCTGCAGCAGATTCTGTTCCATCACGCTCCGCGCCTGGGAGATGGCTGAATTGTACGCCTGCACATAAATGATGACCCCTGTGATGATGGACGAGACCGTTAGAATCAGAACAAAGACCCCAACAAACTTTGAGGTCACACTCCAATTGTGAAAAACCCGGGTGATCCGCTTCATGAAACCTGTTAGCCCCCTATTTGCCTCAACTCCACCCCATCGTAACACCGGGTTCTGGAATAGTAAATTAGGTTTTATAATCAAGAGCGGAGAAGACCTTAGGCGGTTGACTGGGCGGGGGAGGCGTGAGCAGAGGTAGGGGGGATATGTGGGTAGATAGAGGGATGGATGGATAGATAGATAGAGGGTTAGATAGAGGGTTAGATAGAGGGTTAGATAGAGCGATGGATGGATTGAGAGGGAAAGATAGACGTATGGATAAGCTTTAGCTGATTATTCGTTACTCCCCCCGGGAGTTGTAGCCGCAGCGAAGCCGGTTTCTTAAGCCCGCCGGACTGATTAGGCATAATTGTTGTACGGAGTACAACTCTGGTCGCCAGTTACCCCTGTGTTTGGGCGAATTGTTGTACGAAATACAAGAATAGTCTCTTTGATTGGCTGGAAGACGTGGAAATGCTGCAAAAAGTACAACAATTTTCGATTTCGATCGATCTCACGAGGAAAATGTTGTATTTTGTGCAGGATTTCATAAAGGTGCCTCTGGATCAAAGCGGAGGATTCCTGCGTTGTGTTACTAAGCCGGAGGCCATTGATTCGCATGGTCAGAAAAGTAAATGATCACAGCAAACAGCCGCCTCCCTGCCGCTGAATAGCGGTACCGGAAGACGGCTTAGAACTTAACCCTAATAGAAATAGATTAACTTAACTGCATAGTGGTAAGACAGGTGTCATCGCTCTTGAAGGTGGATACTTCGGTCTTGGCTTGTTTCCCGTCATGCGTGACGGTGATCTGAAGCTTCTGGTCACGCGGGAGCCAAAGGTCGATGAAACCGTTAGGCTGGGATTTCACTGTCTGCTTCATCACTTCTTTGCCTTCGGCATCTTCAATGTATACGTCGAAGTCCTGGCCTGCCATTTCCCCCTGGCAACCGGTCAGGCTGTGTGTAGCACATGGATGCGTCTTCTGCACATAAGGGGCAACGGACAGGAAGAATTCGTTCTCCGGCAAAGCATAGGTGACTTCGTTTGGCCCGCCGCTGTCCACGATGAGCTGGGTGGAGGTGATGGAGGCAGATTGGGACGTCAGCGCGCGCGAGCTGTAATCAGACACCATCTGCTTAATGTCCTGAGCGGCCGCCTGACTAACCGGCTGGCTGCTGCCCTGTGCCTGCGCCTCTTCGACGTCAGCCGTGTTTCGTTCCCCGCTTCCGGCATAAATAAAGATTCCGATTGCCGCAACAACTGCACATGTACCCGCCACGATTTGTTTTCGCATCCTCTATATGTTCATCTCCTTGTGGAATTTCAGTCTTAATACAGAAGAGGACTCCTTAGCCCATTTCTTCCCTCAATTCATGTTCCATAAACAGGATATCACGTTTCATTTCCTTCATGCTAGCTCTGGAAATCCGTCCGGTCTCGAACATCAGCTGAATGTTGTCACGCTCCAGCTGAATCCCTGCTCTGGACAGCTCCTGCAGCGCCTCTTCAAACTCCCGTTTGGTGGAGGAAAGTGACTCCGTACGGGTCAATCTCATCTGCCCCCGTTCATAGCGCATGATCAGGGCGCTGACCGCTTCGGGTTCGGTCTCCCCTTTACTTTGCAGCGCTCTCAGCTTCTTCAAGACGTAGGCAAAATTGGCAGACTGCAGCCGGTTCCACTCCTCACGCCGTTCCTGGCCGCTCAGACGCACCTGCTGGATCACTCCTACAATCTCTTCCCAGCTTTTGATTGGAACCAGGTCATTCCTGTACTCCGGATCACGGGTGTGCATGAATAGCTGCTTGTTCAGCCGGTTCAGATAACGGTAGGCCGTGTACGGATTCACCTCCCGCTGCTTCATCGCAGTCAGGGTGTACTCTCTTTGCCACTTGAGCGAAGTAACACCCAGCATCCGCTCCATTTCCTCTGCAGCTTCATTTTTCTTCAGCATGCGGATTCTTGAGGTGTAGGTGCTGATCAAGTGGCTCAGGGCCATTCTCGAATGATCCGTAGCCTGATCGTTTAGACCGGAAACTACGTTGCGCAGAATTTCGATTTTGGCCTCAACCTCTTCGGCATTATGCTCTGCTTCATTTTCTTTGCCGAGCAACAGCGGCAGCAGATAGTTGGAGGCCAGCAGGGTCCAGAGAATCACACCCGCCGCAAGGAAAATAATCAGATCCCTGGCCGGAAACCGGGTACCGTCATCCAGGAAAAACGGCAGTGACATCGTACTCGCGAGTGTGATTGTTCCCCGGACTCCTGACAGCGTGAGAATGAGGGCTTTCTTGAACTCCAGCTTCCAGTGTCCCCGCGGCTCCTCCCCTTCGGGAATATCCATGATCAGCATCCAGATCAGACGCAGGCCAAGAACGGCCGCTGTTAATAATAACGTGTACAGGATTACCTGGAAATTCCCGATATCCGGATTGTTCCAGACAGTCTGTATGATCTCCGGCAGCTGTGTACCCAGCAGCAGGAAGACCAGGCCGTTCAAGACAAAAATAATGACGGACCAGGTGCTTTTGGACACGATGCTCAGCTTAGCCACCTCGGGATTCATCTGCTTATATCCGAAGGAATGGGCAATACCTGCGCTGACAACGGCCAGGATTCCATTAACCCCCAGCTCCTCTGCCGCCATAAAAATTGCAAATGGAGTCAGAATCTCAATCAGCATATGTAACGTAACGTTCTCCATCCCGAGTCTGCGCAGCCATCTGACCATCCCGTATTTAATCAGCGTGAGCAGCAGCCCCAGCACGACACCGCCGATTGAAATGGTAATGAAGCTCAGGCTGGCTGTTCTGAGGGAGAATGCCCCGGTAACCATGGCGGCCACGGCAAACTGAAACGAGACCAGACCTGAAGCGTCGTTGATCAAAGATTCCCCTTCGAGAATCTGCATCGTCTGATGCGGGATTTTGACCTTCTGCTCCAACGCGCCTACAGCGATGGCATCCGTAGGGGCAAGTGCCGCCGCCAGAGCAAACGCCGCAGCTAACGGTAGAATAGGCAGCAGCCAATGCAGGAAGTAACCCAGGACACCTACCGTCAGGAAGACCAGTCCCAGCGCGAGCAGCAATATGGGCTTCTTCAGCTTCCATAACGCCACTTTATCCGCAAGCCTGCCGTCATTAAACAATAAGGGGGCAATGAAGAGCAGCAGAAACAGCTCCGGATTCAACGTCAGTTCAAAATGCAAAGGCAGCCAGGTCAAAGCCATCCCCAGCACAATTTGAATGATGGGCACGGAAACCGAGGGGATAAACCGGTTCACCAGATTGGACAACGAGACCGCTGCCAGCATCAGCAAAATATATTCAAATAATTCCAAGCGATCAAACCTCCAAGTCTGCACTCACTAGCGCTGCTATTAAAATAAAATTTGTATGTAAACTCAGTATAAACGATCTTTAGGCAAATATCCGCCCCTGCACTATCCGGGCATGCAAGTCAGGCAGCTCAGTTCACAAGCCGGATTGTTGTAAATTTGGCGGTCTGGGGTTGTGATTACGCATTACGTACGCTGTTCCTCAGCAGTCCCTCCGGCAGTAAAGCGGGCTGCCAAAAGCTCAGCTCACAGTGTGCGGACAGCTACAAATTGTTGTATGTAATACAGCTTTGCTCCTGAATAAACCGGGTGCCCGGAAGGATTGTTGTATGAAATACAGGATTATTTCTTATATCGGCTTGGTGGAGGAGGAAATCCTGCTTTTTATACAATAATTTTGGATAATAGCCGATTTAACGGGATAATTGTTGCATTTCGTGCAGGATTTTGCATCAAGTCTAAGCAAATTCGCATTCATTCCGTTTCCTGCAGCAGTCGCGTTGCTCAAACCAGTCTCTATCCACGTATGCAAAATAACCCCACAAAGTGGGGCTGTGGCTTCGATGATTACTCAGGCACTTTGGGGGGCCGAAGGCGGTCTTTAACGTGTACAAAGTCCCCTCTTATTTCATAAGCGGGCCCACCTCAACCTCCATTTGTCCGAGCAGTCCGTCCACGGTAGAGCTTTGCGTGTAGAGCCCGTCCAGCAGCCTCTGGATCTTCGTATCAATCTGCTGCCAGTTCTTATGGCCCGGCGCGATCCGGGCATCCGCGATCTGGTCGAGCACGGCCAGCTGGATGCTCTCCGGCGAAGGTTTGGAAGCCGCTCTCAGGAAGACATCCGATTCAAGCACGGATTTCCGGGACGGGACGAAGTATTGCGCGGTAACGCTCATGGCTTCTGCGCTGGTGATGAACTTCAGGAATTCCGCGGCTTCCGCCGGATGCCTGGTCTCGAATACAGAGACTCCCGCATAGCCGAGTGAAGTTCCTGTACCCTTCACACCTGCCGGCATTGGAACGATATCCCAATCAAAATCAGTAACCGCACGGGCCTTCGAGGTATAGCTGTAACGGTCCGTATACATACCGATCCGGCCGCTGTCGAAGGTTAGCTCATCGCCCGGAAGCGGATGCACCTTGTCCTTGAACATCATATCACTGTAGAGCTGCAGCGCCTCTCTCCCTGCCGGAGAATTCAGCGCAAAAGCCGTTGCACTGCTGTCAAACAGCTCGGCGCCATGCGACCAGAACAGCGGCAGCAGCGCATCCGACCAGTTGTTCCAGTCGCGGACCAGCTTCACGCCGTAAATGCCTTGCTGTGAATCAGTGAGGCTGCGCGCTGCCTTGAGAAATTCCTCGTAGTTCCAGTTCCCTTCCTTATACAGCTCCGTTGGCGTCTTCAGACCCTTCTCAAGAAACAGGTCCTTATTGTAGTAGATCAGCACCGGAGGCGTAGAGAATGGGATTCCGTACAGCCGATCCTCCCGCTTGAAGATGTCAAGTGTAGACGGATAAATATCCGCGTAGTTATATCCGGGATCTTCTTTGACCTCTGCTGCAATGTCCACCAGCTGGCCGGATTCCAGCAGCTGGGGAATCATCCGCTCCGCCAGCCAGCCGGCATCAGGCGCGGTACGGGAGGCCAGCATGATCGACAGCTTTTGCTGATAATCGGCAAACGGAATCGTCATGATCTCTACCTCCATCCCGGGATGGAGCTGTTCATATTCATCCACCAGGCCCTCAACCATTGCCTTCTGCGCATCGTTGCCCCAAATGCTGAACTTCAGCTTCACAGGCTCCTGCACAGCAGCCGCCTCACTTCCTCCTGCTTCTTCACCTTCCACTTTCCCGACAGACGCCCCGCTTCCTGCCCCTGAAGAGCAGCCCGCAGCCATTAATACCGCTATCATAAGGCTTAGCAGCCTTGTCCGCATCATTAATCCTCCTCCTGCCTGTCCCCGGCGGGACCGGCATTGTTCATGGCTTCCCAGTTCATCGGCAGCCGCAGTGAGACCGTTACCCCGCGCTCTGCCGTATGATCAAGAGTTAATCCGTAAGGCTCTCCATAGAGCAGCCGGAGCCGCTGATGGACATTGCGCAACGCAAATCCCTTTTGAATCCGGCCGAAGCCGCCCTGCTCCGTCTCTGTACCGGGCCGGGATTTATTCTGATACAGCTGTTCTTCAAGCTCCTGCATCCGTTCACCGGTTATGCCAAGACCATCATCCTTGACGGACAGCACCAAGTCTTCCTCTTCTACCGAAGCCGTCAGGGCAAGCTGCAGCGTGTCCTGGCCCATGGCATGCTCAATAACATTCTCAATCAGCGGCTGCAGAATCAGCTTCGGCACCACGCAGTAATCGAAGGAAGAGTCAATATGGATTACAGCCTGCAGCTTGTCTCCAAGACGCATACCCTGGATTCGAAGATACGCTTCTACGAATCTTACCTCATCCAGAACGTACACCATCTGCTCCTGATGGCCGACCGTGTAGCGCAGCAGCTTCCCGAGACTGGTCACCACACCCGAGAGTTCCCGGGTATTGCCCTGAAGGGCCAGCATGTTCACCATTTCCAGGGTATTGTACAGAAAATGCGGATGAATCTGGCTCTGCAGCGCAAGCAGCTCGGCTTCCCGCTCCTTCAGCCGGGTCTCATAGACCTCTTTGACCAGACGGTCGATCTCGCCGATCATCGTATTGAAGCCTTCGGTCAGCTGCCCGATTTCATCGCTCGTAGTGACCGTCGCCCGCTCCAGGAACAGCCCCCGCTTCACCTGCCTCATCTTCGACTGCAGATGGGCAATCGGCTTAATCAGGCGGTTCGACAGCAGAATCGCCGCCGCATAAGCAGCCATCAGGGCTACGATTGAGACAATCAATGTAGAATTCGTTAGCTCACGTGCGTCTTCCCGGAGCTGCGTCCGCGGAATCAGTGAGGTCACCTTAAGTCCCGTATATGAAGAGTGGGCAGAGGCTGTAATATAGGATTCACTTGAATCGGGAAGCCCGTCTGGCCCTGAGTACAGCATAACCTGATCCTTGCCGGTAATCTGCAGCAGACCGCTCCCGCTCGAACGCACCGTAGATACAATCGAACCGAACCCCCGTGCCGTCAGATCCACCTTGACGATCCCCAGCATGTCATTCGTATAGGGCTCACGGATAACCCGGGCCACCGAGATAATCCCCTGCTTCGCCTCTGTATAGTAGGCCGCAGCATGCGGCGGCAGGATGGCAAGACCACCGTCTTCCTGCTCAACCGCCTCCATCCAGTCTGCCATGCTGCGGTCCCACCGCTTCCTGACGCTCTGGTCCAGATTACTGAAGATTCCTCCGTCATTGGTGAACACCAGAATGCTCTCAATCTCACCCCGGTCAAAAGCCAGCGAAGAAATAAACAGATTCATCTTCAGCGTCTCATCCGTAGTTAAATAAGTGTTCGCCGAGCCGCTGCCGCTGTGCTTGCGGAGAATCTGCATCATATCCTCATCGTACAGCGGCGTAAGTGTAAGCCGGTCCAGTTCCTTAATGTAATGCTCCAGGTTGATATTAATCTGGCTCACAACCTGATTGGAGAGCTCCACAGTGCTGCGCTCCACACCGGCAGTATATTTCTTATAGCTGATGGTGCCGATCACGAGAAACGGAATCGTAATCAGCAGGCAGAACAATACGATAAACTTGGTGCGCAGCGGCACGTATATTGATTTGTTTGACCCTTTTCTGAATGGCACGCGGACAGCCTCCCCAAACTCTGGTTACCCACTCCAACATAGCATAATTCGAGTCCGAAGTCAGAGACGTTCTCCCTGGCTGGCGCAATAGCTTTCTCTACAAAAATACAGCAGACAGCACACCTCTTAAGGTTGCTGTCTGCTTACGTGCACAAGGCTGCTGTCTGAAGAAGTCCGCTCAGCTATTCTCAAGCTCTCCGGACCAAACCTCCGTCTGCCTCCAGAATTCAGCAGCAGTCAGCGTACCGCTGTGAATCATATAAGCGTAATCCAGCAGATTCGGCAGGCAGGGCAGATCCAGAAGATAACGGCTGAACGCATGCGCGGCGATCTCCGAGGCCTTGGTCACGCTGGCCCGGATGCGCAGCGGACCCAGGGAGAGGCTGCTGATGTCGTCAAGCCGCTTGTTGGTGTATCCCAGCTCCGTGAACTCCAGATCGTGGAACAGCTCATGCGCGAGATGGATGTCTGTGATTTCCTTCAGCGTGAAGGAACGGCCGGGAAGCAGCACACCGGCACACTGCCGCAGTTCTTCCATGGACGATTTATACAGCGTAATGGCGCGCTCCTTGGCCGACAGCTCAATCTGGGCGCGGAAGCGGATCTGCCCGATGGTGCCCTGCCGTTCATTGAGATTGACACTGATTCCGCGGTCCCGGCAGATGGCCCCGACATCCGTGCCGTAACGGGCTTTGAATGAAGTAGCCTGCTCCCTGCCGATCGCCAGCGGGCGCTCTACATAATAACGCCGTTTGCTGTGCGGTATTCTGTGAAACAGCAGATCATTTGTGAGTTCGGCATATCCCAGCACACTATCGCTTGGTAGCGTCCGTTCAGCTGTCTTCATCATCCTGTGCACCTCCTACTGATAGACGACAGCGAGTATTTCGCTGTTGTCCTCGAGCAGCTGGGTTTCCACTTCGAGAATGGAGAACAGCTGCTCCTTGGTCTGCATCCCGGTCAGATCGAGCATTTTTTCCTTATAGAAGACAAAGGTCTTCGGGATCGTCGCATTAGCGTCCGAATAGATTGTATTCTCCTCCAGGAACGAGGCAAACCGGTCGGCCATATTCTTCTTCAAAAAAGCCAGATGATACGCATTCGTCTTCTTAAATCGCACCACGCCCTCGCGGTCCAGCACGCCGACATGGCTGAGCTTCTTCTTCACCAGCCCAAACATGGACTTCTTGATTTCGCTGGACTCGAACAGGAACCATCTGCCGGAGGCCGCCTTCAGCTCCGTCTGGCCGGCCGGCTGGCCCAGTGCTTCCGCCGCCGTCAGCAGCAGCTCGTTCACGGGCACCTCGCGGCTGGCCAGATCCTTCGAGCGCAGCTCGGTCGAGCCGGTGGCGATGGCCCGCAGAATATTGCGCTGCGAATCGATCTCGATCGTCACGTCAACCGTGGCTTCATTCGCTCCGGACTGGACGATTTTCTCCATAATCTCCGCCCGGATCAGCTTGATATCCCGCTCTGTCGCACCGACCACAGTCTTCTCGATCTGCTCGCGGACCATTGCCATCCCAACGCCGATCGTGGAGATATACGGCGCATTATTGGCGATCTGGTGCTTGAAGCCTTCGCTCGCCGCCATCGCCGGAACGAGCACAGCTCCGCTTCCGCCGCCGCCCACCAGCGTAACAAACCCGGTGTCGAGCTCATAATCGCTGATCATCTGGTTCACAACCGCCATCACCTTGCGGATGGCAATATCCATTGCCGCCCTTGCTGCGTCTTCCGCAGACATACCGAGCCGGGAACCCAGCGCCTGCCAGGCTATTCTTGTGCTCTCCATATTCCCGCGGGCATAGTCCGTCTCCGGCACATGATTCAGCAGATTCGCCGCACCTGCCAGGGTCAGCGCATATTCATGTCCTCCCGCACCCCGGACGGTGACGTAATCCGGATCTCCCGGGCGCGGACTGACGAGACCGATGACAGGCTGCTCCAGATTCTCCTTACCGGTGAAGCATTCGTACTCCAGACCGGCGATATGCGCACTGCGCGGGCCGACATCCGTGATCTTGCCTCCGCCGATCTGGATCATGCTGCCCCCGGCAACGGCGAGCGTCCGTACATCCAGCGAACGCAGATAAGTCTTATGTCCGCCTACCTGGGCATTCTCAATCATCACCTTGCCGTTCTTGATCACGGAGATATCTACACTGGTTCCGCCGACTTCGAAGAAAATACCGTCCGATATCTTCTCATACATCAGGGCGCCGGCGACACCGGCCGCCAGCCCTGACAGCATGGTCAGGATCGGACGCTTGCGCACCTCGTCGATGCTCATGACACCGCCATCGCAGCGCATGATCATCAACTGGGAGGTAATCCCCGCTTCTTTGACGGCCTGCTCAGTCATGTTGGCGGTCTCCATCATCTTCGGAATCAGGCTCGCATTGACGACCGCTGTACGGGTCCGCGTCTTCAGCCCATAGAGCTGGGAGATTTCATGTCCGCCGGTGGCGTACACTCCCCGGCTGCGCGCCGCTTCCATCACTCTCAGCTCGTTGGCCGGATCATCGACACTGTAGGCTTCCGAGGCCACAATAACCTCTGCACCCTGGGCGAGCAGCTGATCAATCGCCGCATCGATGGTTTCCGGCGTCAGTTCCTTCGAATCAATGAACTTGTGATACGTGGTAAGATATTTGCCCGCAGCCAGCTCAATATTGGCCACATTGGTCTCGGAGCGGGCACTGCGGGCATCGAGGCCCGTGCCCATCCCCACGATGCCGACACGGGCAACATCTCCTTCGAGCAGAGCATTGGTGGCCTGAGTCGTCCCGTGGGCGATGAACTTGATGTCACCGGGAAGAATGCCGTTCTCGCTCATAATCCGCTGAATGATCTGGACAATCCCACTGGCGACTCCGCGTTCATCGTGATGCGTTGTGGGCATTTTGACCTTGGACAGCACCTCAAAGGTCTCATTGTCTATCGCAACGGCATCCGTGAAGGTTCCTCCGACATCGATGCCGATCCTGATTTGTTTATTGTTCATAGCAGGTTCTCCTCTCCATGAAGCTTATGTCTCTTATCTGCAATCCGTATTCGCCTAACCAGAGCTTAATCTAGAAAACGGTCAGACCCGCGATAATCATCGAGATCATCACAGCCGCGAACATCCATGGCAGTGTCTTGCGCAGCGTTTCAATAATATCCGTCTTGGTGTAGTCGGCGATCCAGACATTGTGCGAGTTGGTCGGATCGCTGACAGCCTGCAGATTGCTCACGATACGCAGAGCCAGCATCGCTGCAACTGGTGCCATGCCTCCGGCAACAATCAGTGCCGCGATTCCGCTGCCGAGCCCCCATACGTTAAGCGGTCCACGGTAAATGGCAAGCGGGGACAGCAGGGTGAAGACAAGAATATACATCAGCGGGCTGGTTGGAATAATGCCTTCGATCAGCGGCTGAATCAGCAACGCCACCGGAGGTGCAGTTACCGCGCTGAGCAGCATCCCGATCCCGATCATCAGCCCGAGCGCACCGGCCACATCCTGAATCCCTTCCACCAGCGCACTCGACAGCACATGGATCGGACGCTTCGGTGTGGCGAGCAGCAATGTGACAATCGCCCCCATGAAGACTGCAGAGACAATATCAACCTTCAGGAAAAATACCAGCAGCACCGGAACAAGCGGACTGATGAGCGCGATGGCTCTTACGTTCTTGGTATCCTGAGCCTGGAATTCCGGCTTGAGCGGCATGGCCCAGGCACGGCGGACCTTGCCGTCTTTGCGGGTATAGTAGACGATCATTATCAAGGCAATGACAATCAGCGGAATAGCGCAGATCAGTGAATACGAAGCAATCGTGTTCGTGGGCACCTTAAGCACATCGGTATAAATCGCCCAGGTGGAGACGTTGAAGACCACGCCGACCGCATTGGCCAACAGGACAACAAGGCCGCTGACGAACGGCTTCAGACCGGCGGTGAGCATAATGGGAATAGCGATCGTTCCGACGAGAATGACCATGCCCAGCCCGTTGGCAGCCGAGAAGATTACAGACGCGGCGAGGAAAAAGATAAGGGCAATCGCCAGCGGCTTGTCACCGGCCAGCTCCGCAGCCTTGCGGATAATGGTCTTCGTGATGCCGACCTTGCTGAGAATCTGGCCGAACCAGGCACCGAAGATCAGTCCGGCGATGGCGGTAGACAGCTTCATGGCCCCGCCTGCGAGCACACCCTTGGTGATGGTGAAGGTATCCGGGTTATCGGACAGGAGCGGGATACCCGCGATCGCCGCCAGCAGAATCGCCATCATCGGCAGGGCGAGCAGCGTGGTCAGCTTGCGGGTCATCATCAGGCCCACAAACACAATGAATACAAGTAAAATGCCGATAATCTGCACAGTTTCCAAACCAATTCCTCCTAAATTTTTGTGAAATATACGTTGTTATAAGAATTATTGTGCTTAATTACCATCGGAAACCAAGCAAGCTTGGAATCAAATGAACGGTATAGATTAATCTTGAAAATGACAACCTTCCGTATCACGTCCGCGCTTCCCAGTCTTTGAGAGCAACCAGCGTGGGGTGTAAGAAGCTAGTAACAGAGCTATAGCTATAGCAGCAGCAGCAACAGAAACAGAAATAGCAACAGCAACAACAGCAACAACAGCAGCAACAGCAGCAACAGCAACAGCAGCAACAGCATTAGCAATAGCATTAGCAATAGCAATAGCAACTGCAGCAACAGCATTTAATTGTATTTCATACAACTAAAATCTGGCGAAAAGCCGGTTTTACCGGAATAATTGTATTCTGTACAACTAAAAATAACGATAAGTCCCCTTTTGAGGAATATGGGGATTATAACTGTATCAAATGCAATTAAAACCTTCGTAGCGCCATAAACGCTCACTTTAGTTGCACAAAATACAGTTAGAGCTTAGGCGCGGTCCCGTCACAGCCACCAGCCTGCGGCTCTAGCAGAGAGCACGGCGTGCTAATCCGAAAGATTAACAGTTCAAGCTGTACATTACATTATTTTTGCGCACCATGCTCCGCCCGTTACACCTCCAGATAAGCGCCATGCGCCACGAGTGTCTGCTGCAGTTCCTTATAGTCCACCTGCTGCACGGGGACTCCTTCTTTCACGGCCAATGCCGCCGCAGTACCGCCCGCCTGACCAATTGCCCCCACCGTAGGTGTAGTTCGTACAGCCGCCTGGGCTTCAAAAGTAGCTGAGAGACATCTGCCGACCACAATCAGGTTGTCGATTTCGTTCGTGATCAGGCAGCGGTAAGGGATGCCGTACATCGCCCCCCATTCCAGATGATCCGTTGCGGTTCCCTCGCCGTCCGGGCTGTGAATATCAATCGGATAGCCGGAGTGGGCGATCACATCCGCAAAGGGCTTCACCGACAGAATATCCTGCGCGGTCAGCGTGTACACACCCTTGATCTGGCGGGAGCCGCGGACACCGATGGACGGACCTGTGGAGACTACCACGGACTCTTCAAAGCCGGGAATATACTTTTTCAAAAAGAGCTCCAGCTCCCTACACTGCCTGCGCCCTTCAATCTCCGCCTCGCTGAGGCTCCACGGATCTGTGCTGTCCTTGCCTAGAATGCGTGTCGTGTTCATAATAATCTCGCCGGGATTGCTCGTCTCGAAGAACAGCACATCTTCTCTCGGAATACTGATCTCGCCGCGCGATTTGGCTTCCCGGAACTGCTTGTCGAAGCCGGCGACAGATAATCTGGCCGCCGAGTCCATCACGGTGATATCAAGGTTCATGCGCGGGAAGTCCTCGCGGTGCTCGCGGATGTACGCCTTGATCTTCTCCGTGTCCACCCCCCTCATCTTCATCTTCAGGGTCATCGGCTGTGACTGCTCATCGGATTCACGGCCTTTGGTGAACGGCACTCCGGACCAGGCAGCCAAGTCCCCGTCTCCGGTAGCATCAATGAACACATCCGCTGTAATGCGGCTGAGCCCCGCCTTGTTGCACAGGGTAAGCGACTCAATGCGTCTGCCCGATACTTCGGCCCCGGCCAGCATCGTATGATACAGCACCTCGCCTCCGCTCTCCTGCAGCATCAGATCCAGCTCGTATTTCATCGCTTCGGCATCGAATGGTGTCACCGAATAAGTGTAGTTAGTCGCATCCGGGATATGTCCCGGTGATTTGCCGAGCGCCTGAAGCCGCTGAATCAGCTCATCAGTGATCCCCTGGATGGCCTGCTTATGCCCGGCATGAAAAGTCATCATCGGCCCGACACCCGCAGCGGTTAGAGTTCCGCCGAGGAAACCTCCTGCCTCTATGATCAGTGTTACGGCGCCTGCTCTTGCTGCCGCGATGGCCGCGATCGAGCCTGAAACCCCGCCGCCTGCTACAACAACTTCATATTTCCGCATCATTGCTCCTCCTTTTCCCCTTTTAAGTTAACGGTTACATTACAGCTGTTCCCTGTACTGCGTGGGAGTGCTGCCGGTATAGTCCTTGAATACCGCCATGAAATGCTTGGAGCTTAGATAGCCTGATAATTTGGCTACCTCATAGATTTTGAGATTCGTTTCCTTCAGCAGCTGCTTGGCCCGGTTCATCCGGCACTGCGAGACATAATCCGTAAAGTTCTGCCCCGTTTCTGATTTGAACAGTACCGACAGGTACTGGTGATTCAGATGCACCTGCTCCGCCATATATTGCAGTGAAATTTCCTGATCCAGCCGCTGCGCAACCAACTCTTTCACTTTACGGATCAATTGCCTGCCCTTCAGGTCTGCTCCGCCCTCTTCCGGCAGGTCCGCAAGGCCGCTCCGGGTTCCGTGCTTGCGCCTGAAATCCCCCAGTGCCTGGGCCAGCTCCGTGCGGTCAACCGGCTTCAGCAGATAATCGCTGATGCCGTATTTGATCGCCTGCTTCGCATATTCAAAGTCGGCATACCCGCTTAGAATTAGAATGTACAGGTCAGGGTACTGGTCACGGACCCGCCGGATCATCTCCAGACCGTTCATTTCATTCATCCGTATATCCGTAATCAGAACATCGGGCTTCACACTCTTGAGCGCCTCCAGCGCAAGTCTTCCGTTCTCTGCTTCACCCACCACCTGAAAGCCGCCGATAACCTCCTCAATCAAATGTTTGAGGCCCGAACGGATCAGAGCTTCGTCTTCAACCAGAAACAGCTTGTGCAAGCCTATCCCTCCTCATCCACATTGTCCGGGCCTCTGCGCCCGCCTTCGCCGGGCTCCTGAGGTTCACTTCTGGTGAAACGCTTACACTATCAGTATAAATTTTGCATACCTCCAAAGAAACGGTCCACATTCGAGAAAAGGTATGAAATTTCGAGATTTATCCGTACCCGTCCCCGCTGATGCCAAAACGGATGTCCTTAACGCCGGTGATCCGGCAGTAAAGACATCCGTGTGTACTTGCTTTTGTACAAACTATTCCGGGATCTGCTTCCTTACAGGTCTTGCGCTGTGCTGTTGTCGTACAGCCCGATTAATTCATCGAAGGAAGAAATAATAACGTCGGAGCCCTTCAGCTCATCCTGCCGTCCGAATCCGGCGTAGCCGCAGCCAATTACCGTCTGCCCGTTGCCCTTGCCCGCTTCCACGTCAGAGGAACGGTCGCCCACCATCCAGGCACTGCTGATATTGTGGTTGTCCAGCAGGAGTCCAAGCAGCTCAGTCTTGGTTGCCGTTCCTTGTCCGCCTGCACTGTATAAGCCCTCGAACAGCTCCTTCAGCTCATGCACCACTACGATGCTGTGAATATAATCCTCCAGCCCGTTGCTGGCGACGAACAATTTCACTCCGCGCGCATGAAGCGCACGCAGCGTTTCCACTACCTTAGGATACAGAAGGGTCCCTCCGGCTTCCAGTCCTTCAATTTCCAGCTGCAGCAGCAGCTCATCCGCCCGGCGGTGCACCGCCGCGTCCGCTTCCGGCATTACATTCTTCCAGATTTGCGCCAGCAGCATGCCAAGGCTGCCCAGAATGCGCTCCTCCGGCGGAGTAGGCCCGGAATACAGCCCTTCCTCGCGCAGGATATCAAACATTTTATGATAGGCCGGCAATAGCAGGCTCTCCGTCTGGAACAGCGTACCATCCATATCGAATACGATAGCTTCCGGTTTGTTCAATTTCGGCAGCTGCCCGTGCTCTGCCTGTGTCTTTTCTTCATAACTCATAAGGTGACCCATCCCTTCCAAATTGTTCTGCCTCTGACTCTCTAGTTCATCTGGAGCTTCCATAACACGCTTTAATGATATAGGAAAGCAGCACGTATTGTCTACGAACCCAAGAATATGCATTGATTTTATTATTTCATAATGATATATTACATATTGCCATATAACACATTGGTATAAGGAGTGTTTACACAATGAAATTAATCATTCAGTTTCTCAAACAACCCGTAACCATCGTCGGGATTATTACTGCGCTGCTGTTCCAAGTCTTTTTCAGCCTCATCTGGATCACCGGCTACGATCATGTCACTGACCGGGTAGATCAGCTGCCGATCGCCATTGTTAACGGAGACGGCAGTGCAGCCCAGTCCATCGCTGACAATATATCCACGTCCCTTAACTTCGAACAGGTGGAGGGCCTCTCTCTGGCAGAGGCGCAGGACCGGCTCGGGCATCGTTCCCTCCGAATGATTATTGAGCTTCCCCAAGGCTTCACCGCTTCACTAAGCGAGCCTTCGTCCGGGGCCAAGATCCGCTATTATCTGAACGAATCCAATCCGCAGATGGTCTCTAATGTCATGCAGGGCGTAGCGGCCAAAGTCACTGCTGCCATGGATGCAAAGAGCAGTGCTGCGGGACTTGGAGGCGTGCTCACTGCCATGAAGCTGCCGGAGGCAGAAGCCGCAATGATTCGAAGCAGCGCAGCAAGCCGGATCAGCTCCGATATCCAGATTGTGAATCCGGCTACCAACTTCGCTGAAACCATGGTTCCGCTAATGGTCGTTACGGCTTCCTTCACCGGCGCCATGCTGCTGGCCATGAACCTGAGCAAAGTCTCTGCCAGTCTGGCCGCTGCTGCCAGCAAATGGCAGAGGCTTAGCGCCCGGTATGTGCTGATGGCTGGTACTGCACTTGCCGGCTCACTCATCAGCGCTTCACTGCTGCATGTTCTCGGCATCCACTCTTCGCAAGGCTTCCTCAGCCTGTGGATGTTCGAATTAGTCGTCATCCTCTCCTGCATGACGGTCGCCAATCTCAGTCTTGTGCTGTTCGGCGATGCCGGAGCATGGCTGAACATTGCGCTGCTGTCCATACAGATGCTGAGCTCCGGGGCTACGATTCCCCGGGACGTACTGTCCCCCTTTTACCAGTCGGCCGGTCAATTCTTCCCTGCTTACTATGCTGTGGACGGCATGCTGGATCTCGTCATAGGCGGTGAGGGCATTCTGCACGACGTGACGGCGCTGCTCTATATCGCTGCTGTTGCTACCGCTGCCAGTGTGCTGCTTACCCTGCTCCGCCGGGAGAAACGCGCAGTCCGGACCGGAGCGGCAGCCAATGCCTGAGTACCTGTGAAGCTTCTCTGGCCCTGACACCTTCGCCAGTTCAAATTGAGTCCGGCAGGACAGATGTGATATGGTAGGAAGGAGAGAGAGGAGCGGCAGACGTTAATGAACATTCAAGATGTAATACTCGGGATTCTAAGTGAGAAGCCCCATTCCGGTTATGATATCAAGCGGCATTTCGAGGAGTATTTCTCCTTCTTCTTCGATGCCAGCTTCGGCACGATCTACCCCACCTTAAGCAAGATGGAGAAGCTGGGTCTGATCTCCAGGGAAGCGGTACGCCAGGAGGGCAAACCGGATAAGAACTTGTTTACAATTACACCTGACGGTGAACTGCACTTCCAGAAGTATTTGCGTCAGCCTGCGGAGAAGGATGTGCTCCGTTCCGACTTCCTGATGCATCTGTATTTCGGGGACATGGCAGATGAAGAGACGATGCACACCCTGCTCCGCGAAGCCCTCCGGGCCAAACAGGAGATGTACGAGGATCTGGAGCATAAGCTGCAGGAGCTGGACAAGATCGGCAAGCTGACGCCCTCCCAGAAGCTCTGTATTGAGCTGGGGCTGGTGCAATACGATGCTTTTATCCGAAGAGTGCAGAGTGCGCTGGAGAGCTGAACTATCAGCATAGCCGCGCATAGACCCGCAAACAACACAAGACGGCAGTCCTCCCTAAGCCTAAGCCCGGGAACTGCCGTCTTTGTTCATGCTATTTAAAAGGGACCGGAGTGCAAACACTGTTAAAGTGCCTGCGCTGCGGTCCCTGCTGTCATTATTTATGGTGCGGTTCAGAACAAAACTTATACGTGGTCGAAGCTTGCAATCAGTTCGTCAAGAACATCTTTGCTGACCATTTTGCCTTTGAAGTTGATCAGGTTCTCGGCACTTCCGGAGAAGATACAAGTAGGTTCATATTTTCTGAGAATGATCTTTTCGCCGTCCACAAAAATTTCGAGCGGGTCTTTTATGTCAATTCCCATCGTTCTGCGTAGTTCAATCGGAATCACGATACGTCCCAGTTCATCTACTTTTCTTACAATACCTGTTGCTTTCATCATTATGCATCCTCCCTTGAAATAACGCTTGATTCATCATTCAGTGTTAAAAGCTATCAAAGCTTCTAAATAGTAGAAATGATTATGCTATATCTGCATTGTAAAGTGCTATTTCTTTCCTGTCAATTTTATTTCTACATCTTTTGATATATATCGACAAATTATTCGACAAAGTTTAGAGTATATTCGACAAAATAATAGCCTGAATCATATTTTATCCAATTTCCTCTCGGATTGACAGTTTTTTATTTAAATTTTAGAAAAAACCTTGATTTCAGCGTTTTTAAGCTTCCGGTTAGCCTACCCGCTGCGACTCCGTTCCTATGTCTGTTCATGTTCATGAACATGTTCATACTTGTTCCCGCTCCCGTTTCCCATCTGCCTTCTGCCCTTCTGCCTTTCTACTCTTCTACTCTTCTACTCTTCTGCTCTTCTGCTCTTCTGCCCTTCTGCCTTTCTACTCTTCTGTTCTTCTGCTCTCAACTTTTACTGTTGTCCATATTCTGCTCCGAGAACAGTTGGATAAAAGGCACTTAATACTGGCTCAAGTCCCTCTGCCGGAACAAGAGTTGGAAAAATGACACTTAAATCATGCCGGGCAAAATAAGATACCTTTTTCCGCTTCCTATATTTACCGGACCGTTACAACGTCTGCTTCGTCTATACACAAAATCGCGGGAATTGAATCGAACAACGGGTTCGGCGGAATCAGACGGTTGATTTCCCTATCAATAAAAATACCCCCTCATATAGCTGGAGTACTATCCTCCAGCCCTTGAGGGGGCGTTTCTTATTACGGGTTAAACCAAAGACCGAAGCTCGAAGAGCCTCGCGGTCTTGCCCGGCGGCAGCGAGACGCTCAGGCTGCCTTCCGCCGGGTTCCAGCTCCATTCGGAGCGATGCGCCTGCGGATAGGCGCAGCGGGCCTCTGCGGCCTGTCCCTTCAGCTCAGGGACGGGCAGCGTAATTCCCGCTGCATCTCCGGCAATCCGCCATACGGCAATATAACGGATGTCGCCATGGCGCAGGCCGAAGCTGACCCATTCCCCGCGGCTGTCCGGCAGACCGAGCGGCCAGAAGGCGAACGCCTGCGGAATATGGGCACGGATGGATTTGTAATAATCCAGCGCCTCCTTCACCAGGGCTCTGCGCTGCGGCGCAAGCTCGGCCAGATGGCCGCTCTGGTGGACGCGGAGCAGCAGCGCATTAACCATGTTGAAGATGACCTCTTCATCATCGCCTTCGCGCAGCGGATACGACCACACGGCCGATTGCTCCGGCGTCAGCGCCGCCGGGGAGCCTGCGGCAATGGCCGCGTACTGCACATAATCCTCCTGGTCGCTGGTCGACTGGATGCTGTGGCGGCTGAGCATGGCATAGTCCATCCGCATACCGCCGCTGGAGCAGTTCTCGATCACCAGCTGCGGGTAACGGACGAAGATACTGTCCAGCCAGGCCAGATAGGCCCGGTTATGCTGCAAGAGGCCGTCCCCGAAGCTGTCGGCATCTGTCTCTGTGCCGATCCCTGCGTTGATGTTGTAGTCCATCTTAATATATCCGACACCGTATTCTTCCACCAGCCGGGCAATGACGCCATTGGCATGCTCTATGACCTTCGGGCTGCGGTAATCCAGCTGATACCGGCTGCGGTCCTTCACCCGTTTGCCGTGACGCATGAAAAACCAGCTGTCGTCGGTCTCAGCCAGCTTCGGACTGTTGACCCCCATAACCTCCAGCTCCAGCCAGAGTCCGGGAATCATTCCTTTGCTGCGGATATAGTCCAGCACATATTTGATGCCTTCCGGGAAACGCTCGATTGACGGATCCCACTGGCCGACGCCGTCCCACCACTCGCCTGGGGCATACCAGCCCGCATCAATACAGAAGTATTCACAGCCGACATCGGCGGCGGCATCAATCAGCGGCAGCAGCTTCTCCGTCGTCGGGCTTCCCCACAGGCAGTTCATATAGTCATTAAAAATAATCCGCAGCAGCTCATTGTCCTCATTCGGTCTGCGGATGATCCGCCGGTATGCGGTCAGCTGCTCTGCCGCGCCCTGGAAGCCGCCCTGCACAGCGCCTGCGGCCACCGGCACAGAGGTGAACTCTTCACCCGGGGCCAGCTTCAGCCACCAGTGGTTGTCATGCTCCGTAGGCCCGCTGACCAGCAGCGTGAGCTGGTCGTACTGATCCGTCAGCTCCCAGTGCCAGGAGCCGTTGTGCTCTATCTGCCAGAACAGGCTTGTCCCGCTCTCCTTGTTCTGCAGTACCGCCATCGGCAGCAGCTCAGCCGCCGACCAGGAGCCGGTATTGCTGGCGGCAATCCGCTTCGAGCCGCGGTCGGCCAGATGGGACATGCCCAGCTCCGGCAGGCTGTAGCTCTTCCACTGCAGCTCACTCTGCCAGCCGCTGTGAGCAAGGCTTACTTCGATTTTATCCCCCCGGTCTCCGCTGCCCTCTTTATCCACACCCGTAAGCGCAAACGAAGAAATGTATTCTACCGCAGCATCCCCGTCCCCTTCATTGCGCAGTACTGTCCAGGAGCGCACAATCTGCACGCCTGTATAGAACTGATAATGCTGTACCGCCTTCACTCCTGTCAGCGGATCAACGAGTGTAATCTCCAGCTTGCGTCCCAGAGGATTCATCGTATCGCTGTGCCCGCCATACACCATACGCAGCCCCGGATACGACGCGCGGTGCGTCCGCCCGTGATACTCCGCCCGGTCTTCCCCTGATAGCTGCAGCTCCAGCAGCCGGAAGCCCACCTTGCTCTTCTCTTCAATCCTTCCCGCTTCAAGCGGCGCCGCCCCGAAATGCAGCAGCCGTACATCCTGCTCTTCCGTTATTTCAATTGTAAGATAAAGTCCGTTCTCGGCAATATCGATCAGCTTGCTGCTCATGTGTAATTTGGCCTCCTGACAAATGTTGTTGTCTTTGATCTCTTTTGTCTCTTTAGTCTCTTTAGTCTCTTTGGTTTCTTTGGTTTCTTTGGTTTCTCTGCCTCCCTTGATTATGAGGCCTTCTCTTATATTCGTAACTCCTGATTTCTTGCGCTGCTGCATAAGTGGCGAAGTAACGGAGGGAGGTTTGGAATTGGAGGAGCGGCAGCGTCCGCCTTTAGGTTTGGATTTCTACTGCGGCCAGCAGTTTAAATCGGGAAATCCAAACCTAACAGCGGCCGGAAATCCAAACATCCCGCAGTTACATATAGCCACTTCTGCCCGATTCCGCGTTACATATAAAGAAGGCCCCCTCAGTAATAATTCTACTTCGGAGGCCCTCCCGGTACTAAAGCTTTTATTGAGCGGACCCGAATTGAATCCAGGCCTTTTGAATTTCATCAATCGCTTGATCCTTAGTCTTGCTGCCGCCGATATAAGCCTGCATCAATTCACCGAATTTCTGGTGGAACGTATCCAGCGAGTAGTTCACCGACAGGTCGCCGGATTTCTCGGTTTTGAGGATTTCTTCCATTTCCTTAGGCATTTGCAGGTCAGGCATCGGTGCATCCTTGATTGGAGGAATAACCTTAGCTACTGTGGAGAACCAGCTCTTACCGTATTCGGAAGTGTACAGCCAGTTGAAGAATTCAATCGTTTCAGCAGCTACAGCAGAATCCTTGTTGATGCGCAGCGCCTGGTCGGCACCGGTGATGATCTGGGACTGCTCAGCTTTGTCGCTGACAGGGTAGCCGGCGATGCCAAGATCAAAGTCAGGGGTGATTTTCTTGATCGCTTCTTCATCCCATGCGCCTTTACCTGTCATGAATGCTGTTTTGCCTAGGGCAAAGTCACTGACTTCAGCATTGCTGTCGCGTTCCAGCGGCTTGTCCGTTCCGTGTTTTACTGTTGTATCAATGAAAGTGAAGAAGTTGTCCTTCAACACCGGATGATCTGCGAAGGTCGTTTTGCCGGCGATGAAATCAGCTACGAGTGTCTTAGCGTCAGTACCTGCATCAGTTGCTGCAGCGTCAACGAAGTGTTGGAAGATATGCTTCCATACCCACCACTCTTTGTAGGCGTTGGCAAATGGCGTGATGCCCTTAGCTTCGAGCTTGGTGATGGCGTCATCCATTTCAGCGGTAGTCTTGGGAACTTCAGTGATGCCGGCATCTGCCAGCAGCTTCTTGTTGTACATCAGAACGAACAGGTTGCCTTTGACCGGAAGTCCCAGTACTTTGCCGTCTGTGGAGCTCATGTTGGAGCGGACAGCATCTGTCATCGCTGCTGCCAGCGGTTCATTGGTGAGGTCGGCACTGTATTCAGCGAAAGTATCGATATCGCCGCCAGCGGTAGTCTGGAACACGTCAGGCGTGCTGCCTGCGGCAATTTTGGATTTTAACACCGTATTGTAGTCAGCCTGCATAATTTCCAGATTGATCGTTACATTTGGCTTAACCTTCTTGTATTCAGCGATGTAGGCGTTGAAAGCGTCTGTATACTCGGGAGATGCGGTAAACATATTAATCGTGACGGGCTTGGAAGAATCTGTAGCTGTATTCTCTGCTCCATTTGTTCCAGCTGTGTTGTTAGCGGCATTATTAGTGTTGTTCCCGCCGCAACCGGCCAGCAGTCCGCCGACGAGCAGCAGACTCGCAGATAGTGCCATAAATCGTTTTAACATGATGTTGCCCCCTTTTCCTTATGCATCTTGTGGTCTTGCTCATCATTCTAAATAAAAAGAAAAAGGATAAGAATGTACATAAGTGAACTTATGAGGGTAAAAAAGTGTGTTCATGTAACCGTTTCACTTTTCTACCCCAGGCAGCTGCAGCCGGAATTCAGAAGGTGAACAATCATAGTAATTGCGGAACGCCTTGCTGAAATAGTTCTTATCCTTGTACCCCAGCATTTCGGAAATATCCTGAATTTTGAGGCCGGGATCGGACAGCAGTGCTTTGGCTTTGTCCATTCTCACCTTTTGCACATACTCATGAATGCCGTATCCGTACTGCCCCTTGAACAGCTTCATCAAGTATTCTCTGCTCAGGAAATATTTATCCGTGAACATCGATATCTTAATATCCTCAAAATAATGGTTATCAATGTATGCTTTAATATTTTCCAGCACGCTGCTGCGGTCTCCGGATAATGTCCGGCTGATCTCTCCGGCATAAACGTCGAATATCTGGTTAAGTACACGCTCGAACTGTTCAAAGGAGGCAAAATCGCTGCGGATGCCCAGGGCATTCAGCCCCTTATCCTTGCTGCTGCGGATCTGCGGCGGCACTGCATCCAGCTGTGCAGCAATCTCATTGAGGAGAATAATGAATTCCTGCAGTGTTCTGTCCGCTTCACCAAGTGTGAAATGCTCCGCACTCTTCCACTTGGAGACAAACTCGCTGAAAATGTTTCGCGCATGGTTCACGTTCCCGCTCTCCAGGCTGCTGCGGATCTGCGGCATCCGCCCGGTCATTGAGGGATTGTCCCTGGACGCCGGCTTCTCCATCATGCTGCCGCCGCTCTGCAGGATCATGCTTTCCTTCATGCTCAGCAGGTCAATCCGGTCCAATGCCTCTTTGGCCTGCTCATAAGAACCGGCAATACTCAGGAGATCGCTGTAGGGATCACCTATTCCACCGGCACAGACGATGCCGAACAGCTCCTTCAGCGTAGATGCGGCCTTCTTCATATGATGCAGAGACAGAAAAGCAGCGTCCGCCCCATATCCGCCTTTCATCGTAAAGATAGCGATAAACTCCCGCTCCCCCTTGGGACTGGCAAAGCTGAACGACTCAAACTGTCCGTCACTGTTCTCATTCATTACATTAGTTACGGCAAAATGCAGCAAATCCCGGTCCTCATGGAATCTTTCTTTACGCACCTGCTCCAGATTAAGCATCCGCAGAATACCTACAGCGAAATGGCTGGCCGCCCCGTCCGCACCGATCAGCGGCAGGAAGGCTTCATTGGACTGGGTTTTGAAGCTGCGGTCTATAATGGACAAATACATCTTCTCCTTCAGCTTCGGCAGAGACATATTGAGTGTAATATTGCGGTTGATGAACTCGCTCTCCCGCTTCCGCTTCGCTTCGAGTATATCCACCGCCTTGCGCAGTGCATGGTTAAGATCGGTACGGTTGACCGGCTTCAAAAGATAATCCACCACCTTGGAGCGGATCGCCTGGCGCGTATATTCAAAATCATTGTAGCCGCTGATCACAATCAGCAGCAGATCCGGGAACTCCTCCTCGGCGATCTGCAGCAGCTGGGCACCGCTCAGCTCCGGCATTTTCATATCCACCAGCACCAGATCGAATTTCTCCCGGCGCAGCATCTCCAGCCCCGCCTGGCCATTGGTCGCCTCCAGTACCTGTCCGACACCCAGCCCCTTCCAGTCCCCCAGAATATTGATCGCTTCGCGCAAAGGCTCCTCATCGTCTATAATCAGCACTTTATACATGTTGTCCTACTCCTCCCCGCGGCAGCCGCATATCCATTTGTGTCCCGTGTTCACTGCTGTGAATGGCCAATCCCGCGTCTTCTCCATATAAGAGCTTGAGCCGGGTGTTAAGGTTCTTAAGCCCAATGCTCTCGTTGCCATCCTCTTCCTCCGCATCCGAATCGCGGTCCTCCCACTGGATCTGCAGAGAGCTCATTACTTGCTCCAGCCGCTCCTCATTGATTCCCGGCCCGTCATCCCGTACAGAAATTACGCTGTGGGTAGCGGTAACATGCGCCTCAATACGGATGGTAACCGTAGTGGATACCTTTTCCAGCGCATGCTTGATGCAGTTCTCCACCAGCGTCTGAATCGACAGCTTGGGAATCCTCAGCTCCATCAGGCTTTCATCCCAGTCGTACACGACCTGCATCCGGCTGCCGAACCGCGCTTTCTGCAGCGCCAGATAACGCTCAATATGCCGCAGCTCTTCCCGGGCCTGCACAACATCCCGCCCGCTGATGCAGTATCTCAGCGTCATGGCCAGATTGTCGACCATCTCGACGATATCATCATTGTTGTTCTTGAGCGCCTTGGTAGAGATGGCCTGCAGCGCATTGTACAGGAAATGGGGATTAATCTCGGCCTCCAGCGCTTTGAGGACCGCGTTTTTTTCCACGATTTTCATTTTATAGCGTTCATTAATCAGTTCATTGGTCTTCTCGACCATCTTATTGAAGTGGCGTGACAGATAGGCGATCTCATCCTTGCCCTCCACCGTTGCCTCGGCATCGAAGCTCCCCGTACTGAAGCGCTTCATCTGCAGCGACAGATTCTTCAGCGGGTGCGTAATTCTATTCGAAGTGACGCTGACCAGCACCACGGACAATACCAGGAACAGCAGGCCGATGAATACATTCAGCTTACGGGTCGTTGTCGCCGCGGCATAGATTTCTGTATACGGAATCGGCTTGACGAGCTTCCAGCCTTCTTTTTGACTGATGTCGTAGATCACCAGGTACTTCTGTTCTTCATCCGACCACGTCACACGCCCGTTCTTTTCCGGTGTCAATTGGTCCAGCAGCCCCGCCTCTCTGCTCCCTTGATAGAATTCCTTATCGTCCACTGTAAAAGGCTCATTATCCGGGCTGATATACATCAGATGCTCTCCGGTGCTGAACGGAATATCTTTCATAATCTCATCGGTCACCGACGAGTTAAGGTATAGGGACAGTACGGCCTGCGGCTCCCTAGACACAATGGAACGCAGCAGCCGATGATAGCCCATGAAGACCTTGTCCTTGTTAACGGGATAATCCACACTGCTCTCCGCAGCCGGGGCTTCTTCCACAAAAGACTGATAGGAGCGGTTGAACGGACTCGCCAGTGCCCGCTTATACCAGGACAGATTGTCGATCGGCGGATGTTCGGTCACCCGGACGGTAATATTATAGTTCTCCTTGGTGACATAATAATACTTGTGCTCCTTGATCACGTACAGGTATACCGCCTCCAGGTCATTGCGGGAGAAATACAGATTCTTCAGATAATCCTCCACATACATCTTGGAGCCATAGTCCTCTGATTCATGCAGGATGGCATAGGCAAACTCATCATATGAGATCTGCGGCAGGGACAATTGTTCAATTCCGCTCAGGTAACTCTCCAGATTGCGTCCGACCAGCAGCAGATTGTTGCTCGTGCTCGCAATGCTGTTGTTCACCGATTCCTTGCGCAGCATTCCATAGGAAATGTACGTCAATGAGCTTACCACCAGAATGATGATTATAGTGAACAAAAGAATCAGTTTGTTGGCCAGCCTGCGGGAAATGCGCTCCAGTAAAGGCTCAAACAGCTTGTACAGCGTTCGTTTAATCATGTTCTCCGTCTCCCCGCTGGTGTATCAGGCCTCAGTCCCAGACTCATTTTGGTCATCCGGACTCAGTTCACCTTTTTACCCCTAACTGTACTCTTAAATCCATTTTTGAGTATAGGGGTCTGATCTATAATACACAATATAGACTAACCGGAATGGTTATGTGTGGCAAGCCAGGCACAATACTCCCACCCTATAACTCAAGAAGAGGTGCATCCATGTTAAAAACACTCGGCAAAAGATGGCGCGAGAAATTCGAATTCGGAATCTTCACACTCCCGGTTCTGATCTGTATCGCAGTTGCATTCTACATTCCCTTTGCCATGACCATCCGTTATTCGATGACGAAGTGGAACGGGATTTCCAAGCATCCCAAATTCGTCGGACTGGACAACTTCAAACAGATCTTCTCGGGGGATACGAACTTCTCCGATGCGGCCTGGTTCACGATTAAATATGCAATCCTTTACATTGTGATCGTCAACGTGCTGGCGATTCTGCTGGCCGTGCTGCTGGACATGAAGCTGAAGAGCACCTCCTGGCTGAGAGCGGCATTCTTTATCCCTTATATCCTCAGTCTTGTGATTGTCGGCTTCATCTGGAAGTTCATCTTCATGCAGGGCTTCAACTCACTCGGTGAGAGCACCGGCTGGGCCATCTTCGACTTAAGCTGGCTCGGGACACCGGGACTGGCGTTCATCTCCATCTTAGGCGTGTCCATCTGGCAGTCGATCGGTTTCTATCTGGTCATCTACATCGCCGGTCTGCAGTCTGTGCCGGAGGATCTTAAGGAGGCTGCTACCGTAGACGGCGCAGGTCCGATGAGAAGATTCTTCAGCATTACGCTGCCGCTGCTTGCCCCATCGATTACGATATCCGTCTTCATGGCGCTGACCAACTCGATCAAGGTATTCGACGTCATTCTGTCGCTGACCGGCGGCGGTCCTGGCGGAACCACCTACAGCATCGCTTATGATATTTACCGGGATACGTTCCAGAACAATCTGTACGGCTACGGTACGGCGAAAGCTCTTATCCTGTTCCTGGCAGTACTTGTCGTGACGATCATCCAGCTGACAGTCTTCAAACGGAGAGAGGTTGAGGCATAATGAAAACAAACAACAACAAGGCCGGCAAGATCATACTGGAAGTTGTTTTGGTCATATTGTCTCTGCTGTTCCTGTATCCGCTGTTCCTGACGATTATTAACTCTTTGAAAAGCTTCAGCGAGGTCATGACCGACGTTATTGCGCTGCCGAAACACCTGACCTTCAGCAACTATTCCTATGTCTGGAAATTCATCAACTATCCGCGGCTGTTCCTGAACAACTTCGTGATTACCGGCGTCGGCCTGCTCGGCATCGTCTTCATCTCCTCCATCGCCGCCTATAAGCTGGCACGGACCAAAACCAGATGGAGCGGTGTGATCTACTTCCTGTGCATTATGCCGATGCTGATCCCGTTCCAGTCGATCATGCTGACTGTGCTGCAGACGGCCAAGAACCTGCATTTGTCCGAGAGCACCTGGGGACTGGGCCTCTTATACTGGGGCTTCGGCGCACCGCTGGCGGTATTCATCTACCACGGCTTCGTGAAGGGTATCCCGACTGAGATCGATGAAAGTGCGACCATCGACGGCGCATCCGGCTTCCGCCTGTTCTTCAGCGTCATCTTCCCGCTGCTGAAATCGGTAACCACCACCATCGTCATCATCGATGTGATGTGGATCTGGAATGACTTCCTGCTCCCGCTGCTGATGGTTAACGGCTCGCCGGATACGAAGACATTGACACTGGCCGCTTACACCTTCGTCGGTCAATATACCTCGGACTGGCAGTATGCCATGACCGCCATGGTAATGGCCGTATTGCCATCCATCGTTGTCTTCATCTTCCTGCAAAAGTACATCGTCAAAGGCGTAGTTGCCGGAGCTGTTAAGGGCTGATCCCTGATCCTGCTCCTCCCCCTCGCCGGAGACAAATAAGGCACGGCTAAGCGGATTTCGCTTGGGCCGTGCCTTTTGCTGTTGTGCAGGATCTACCTATGCGTTTTGTGAGGACGCTGCGTGAACGGACCGTTGTTCCCATCGCTCTTGTGTCCAGATTTTATTTATTCTTCTTAGTTGTGAAAATCTGGACACTGCTGCTGCTTCCGAAGGAAGCTTTCCTGCGGAAAGCTTACAGGCGGCCGCTCCCGCTTGTACACAATCGTTCCGTCCTCTCCGCTGTTTAAAGTTGGAAAAGTTTCTGCAAATCTCAAACAAAAAAGTCACTCTAATGTGTGAATCGAGCTGAGCTTATGCGGCTTATGTGGCCTGTGCAGCTTATGTAAATTCAAGGGCACTAGTGCCCCTCATTTGCTCCTTTGGCTCTCATTCGGGGAGTTCAAGGGCACTAATGCCCCTCATTTGCTCCTTTGGCTCTCATTCGGGGAATTCAAGGGCACTAATGCCCCTCATTTGCTCCTTTGGCTCTCATTCGGGGAGTTCAAGGGCACTAATGCCCCTCATTTGCTCCTTTGGCTCTCATTCGGGGAATTCAAGGGCACTAATGCCCCTCATTCCTCCTTTGGCGCGTATTCAGGGAAATCAGAGGGATTTATCCCTTCGATTTCCCCATTCCGCCCACTTTCGGCGGAATTAGAGGTATTTATCCCTTCGATTTCCCCATTCCGCCCACTTTCGGCGGAATTAGAGGGATTTATCCCTTTAATTTCCCCATTCCGCCCACTTTCGGCGGAATTAGAGGTATTTATCCCTTTAATTTCCCCATTCCGCCTACTTTCGGCGGAATTAGAGGGATTTATCCCTTTAATTTCCCCATTCCGCCCACTTTCGGCGGAAATAGAGGGATTTATCCCTTTGATTTGCCCATGCTGCCGACTTCTGTGCCGGATCAGGCACACACTCGTCCTTCAAACTGTGCTGCTCGAAATTCCAAAGAATCCTATCCACAACAGACGAAGATCATAATTCCCTATACATAAAAAAGCCCGCCCGCCGGCAAGGCGTAACGGACTTTATTCTAGTCGCTCAGATGACTTTACTTTATTTCGCCAATAATGGCCTCTTTTTCTCGTTGCGGCTCAGATGCACTCATACTGCTGTTTCGGGTCCGAAACGGCGGGAATCAGGAACTTAACGGCTCTCTGTCCGCATGGGCGAATAATGCAGCTTTTCGAGTATAATAACGTCCCTACAGTCCGCACGACCTCCGCCACTCCCTCCCCTTTCAAGCACTCCCATCGTTTGCCTTCTAAGTAAGGACGTATAAAAGAATGGTGCGCCCCATCGTTGCTTCCCAATAGAAGCCATAGTTCGTATGTTACTCATAAATCTTTTACCGCCGTCCACATGCTTCGTCCACTCCAGACAACCAGCCGGATATTCCTGCTACTTTACATACCTTTGCTAATCCACCTCATATACAGTCTACAACCAACCGCTCTTTCTACTCCTCTACCTTCCTTACTCCGTCCAGCATTCTCTCTCTGTTGTGCAATACTTCACCGTTCATTTCTCTGTCCTGCTCTTATCCACATTTCTCTATATCGTATATCGGTTTTGGCCTTACCCCTTAGTTCTCCCGTCTGCCGACTACTGCAGCTTCAGCGCAACCCGGTACACCGGTGTAGCCGTAACACTGTGGAACACGGCAATGGCTTCACCCTCGAATACCTTCTCTACCGCCATGGCGGCATCGGCAGCCAAGGTTACAGCTCCTGTGCGGCGCGGTGTGGTTTCCAGGATGATCTCGCCTCTGCGGAGGACATTGCGGAACCGGGACAAGCCGATCTCCCAAGGCCGGCCGTTGTAGAAATGATCATGGAATAATTGCCCGCCAGCAAAGGCATAGCCCACATTCCCTGTATAGTCGATACTCAGCAGCACTTCCCCGGTTCCTTGAAGAACATCCTCCGGCAGCCCGAGCGCAAGCTTATGGTCATGAAGCCGCCGCGTGGTAAGCGCGATCTCCTTCAGAGGAACCTGCACATCATAGATCCGGAACCAGCCTTCCGTCCGTCCGCTGATAGCTGCTTCAGCCTGCACCGTGCTCCACTGCGCGGCTGGCACCACTGCTCCACCGGCATATTCACGGAACGTGAAGGCATTTTGCCCGCTGCTAAGGAATTCAATGCCCTCGGGGGTCTGAACAAGCGGAACCTCCGAGAACACAATCCGGCTCTGACCGCCGTCCTCCAGCTCCCACAGCTTTGCAGCATCCTTGGCACTCATCGCGTAAATCCGGACTTCCCGGGCTACGTCACGCTTGATTACGATCATCGAGGACACTTGATGGGGAATAAGCACGTTGTAGCTGCTCCCGCTTCCTTCAATCGTTCCGGCATCTGTAGATACACTGAGAATACCATCCTGCGCATCCAGCAGGAACTCCCCATCCACACCCTCCGGCATCGCGAAAAAATAGGTGACAGCTTCAGCAGATTCCACTGCGGTGACTGGCTGGGCCGTTGCATACTTAAGATTCAGCCCATCCAGTGCGAAGTTGAATGGCAGCAGGAATGCAGCCTTGGGCTTGATGGTCAGCGAACTCCGCTGCGGGAAGCTGATCATCTCCTCCCCAAGCTTAACTTCAAATACAACCTCCTCATGCCCATCCATCTCAACATGATCCTGATAATTGTTAACAAACAGGAAGCCGGACGTGCCATCCGTGCGGACGGCATAACGCAGCGTATGCGCATCATCAGGAGTAACAGCCTCTGCACCTTCCGGAAGCACGGTTGCCATAGGGGCAAGCCGGTCTGCGAATTGGTGGAGGAAATAATGCAGCGGGCGCAGCAGGCCGTTAGACTCACGGATCTGTCCGAACTCGCCAATCGGTGCCTGGAAATCGTACGTCAGCTTAGGCGTTGTGCTCTCGTTCAGGTAACCTGTTCTGCCCACCGGATTCGTGCCGCCATGGAACATATAATAACCGATGAAGTTGCAGCCGCCGGCAAGCTTCATCAGGGTCATGGCCAGTACACTTTCCGGTTCTACCTGGAACCGGGACAGATACCAGGTCTGCATGCCGCCGCCCATCTCGCAGCAGGCAAAGGGATATTTTGTCCGGGGATACGGCGGATTGAACTCTCCCCCCGGCGCCTGATCATCATGGAAATTCACAAATACATATTCAGGTGTCGGTGTCTGTGTTTGACCCGGGTCACTGATGCTCCATGGGGTATAGGCATATCCGCCATACAGCGGCAGGACTTCATCTTCCAGGAACGGCGCCTCGCCCCAGCCGGTGCTGGTATAGATCGGGGCAATCAGGCCCGAATCCACCGCATACTCCTTGAGCAGGCGCATATGTGCTGCACCTTCCTCGCCGCCTAATCCGCCGCTAAGATATTCGTCCCCCTGCTTCGCCGTCTGTTCCCAGAGCGCAGCGGCTGCATTGAATTCATTCTCCAGCTGAATGCCGATCACCGGCCCGCCATCCTTATACATCAGCGCATCAGCCTCCCGGCCAATCTCTGCAAACAATCGTCTTACATAACTCAGGTACCCTTCATCATTGGAGCGGACATCGAATTCCCGCCCGAACAGCCAGTCCGGGAGTCCCCCGTTACGGACCTCGCCATGACAGAACGGACCGACACGCAGGATAACATAGAGCCCGTTATCGTGGCACAGCTCCACAAACTTCCGGAGATTGCGGTTGCCGCTCCAATCGAATTCCCCTTCTATTTCTTCATGATGATTCCAGAAGATATAGGTGGCGATCACATTGATTCCTGACATCTTCATCTGCCGGAGTTCTGTCTCCCAGTCCGCTTCCGGATAACGCGAATAATGGAACTCCCCGCAGATGGCGAAATAAGGCTTGCCGTTCAGCTCCATGTAGTAATTGGTGAAGCTGATCTGGTCACCCTCCGGGTTGCTTCCCCCGAGTCGCAGGGTGGATGGATAGATTTCCTTCGGGGAAATATGGGCTTGTATCGTATGCTTCATGTGATCGGCTCCTCTGCAATTAGCTTGTTTTCTTCGTTAATGTCTATAAAAAACCACCCCAAAGCTATGCTCTGGAGTGGCCCGGAAGCCGTTACATTAGCTTCACCTTATTAAGCTATTATTTCTGCGCTGCCAGGAAAGCGTCAATCTGGCTCTGCAGCTCTGTCTGCACCTTGTCAATACCAGCGGATTTCAGCTGTTTGATCAGATCTGCCTGACCTTTATCCAGATCATCAATCAAGCCGTATTCCAGCGGAATGGCATAACGCAGCATCACGTTGCCGATGTTGGCTACTTCGTTCTTCACCGGTGTGGAGTCGAAGACGAAGGTTTCAAGCGGGAAGTGATAGATGCTGGACTGCCAGCTGTTGAACATGTTGTCTGCTTCTACCGGATACGCCGAATCTTGACGGTTCAGCGGGGAGTTCCAGCCCCAGTTCGAGAAGCCCGTGTAGTTGGCAGCTGCTGGCCCTGCACTGTATTTCTTGTCGCCATCAGGAATATAGTTGGTTCCGGCAATGCCGTACATCGTCAAGTCATGAATTTCCTTGTCATTCTGCAGCAGGTCGATCAGCATCAGGGAACGTTCCACGTTCTTGGAAGTAGCATGGATCGCCATACCGTTCTGAGTCGAAATTGCTGCAATTTTCTTCTTGCCCGGTGTAAGGTCGGCAATCGCCAGCTCCACATCCGGTTTGTCACGGCGCATTTCAGATACGTTCGCTGCTACAGTACCCAGGTTCTGAGCGTAGGAGGAAACTTTTTCAGCTTTGATATCCTGCCATACGTCATTTTTGTTGCTGACTACGTTTTTGGACCATACGCCGTTGTCTGCAAGATCCTTGTAGTAGGTAAGCAGTTCTCTGAATTCAGGTGTGTCATAGATGTTGAAAATTTTGCCGGTTGCATCATCCAGCTTGTAAGCCAGCGGCAGCAGGTTAGCATCTACAAGGTTCCAGTCATTGTTCTGCTCCAGCGTAGCCTGGTCAAGCTCATGCCATTTCCAGCCGTCGGCAGGTTTGGCACCGTATGCAGTAATTCCAGTTTCTTCTTTGGCAACCGTTTTCAAGTAAGTGGCATAGGATTCAAGGCTGTTGATTTCAGGAAGATTGTATTTCTTGCGCAGATCCTCACGGTACAGAACCACTTTATCGGTAACCTCAACGTTGTTGTTCGGAACCATGAAGAGCTTGCCGTCCACTTTAGCTTGCTCCCAATTCACTTTAGGCATCGCTTCCCAAGTCTGCGGCATGTAAGTCGACAGCAGATCATCCGTCAGCTCCAGGAAACCGCCTTTGAGCGCCTGATCGTTATAGAGTGCCCAGTTGGCAGTATACACAAGGTCAAAATCTTCATTAGCCGCAAATTTCAGCGGGTACTTCTGTGTCCAATCCGACCAGTCGAGGAATTCTGTCTCCACGGTGGCATTGATTTTTTCTTTCAATTTCGTGTTCAGCTCTCCGAACACCTTATCGTAGTCCCCCGGCTGGCCGCCGATCAGCAGCATCTTCAGCTTCACTTCTTTGGAAGTGTCCGGAGCGCCGGGATTCGCAGCTGCCCCTTCTGTAGCCGTTGCCGGAGCCTTCGTAGCCTCCGCACCTGTATTGGCGTTGTTATTGCCGCCGCATGCACTGAGAATGGTACCCAGTGCCATCATTGTTGCCAGCGTAACTGTAAGTTTCTTTGTCTTATTTTTCATCATGACCGATGTTCCCCCTAATTCAAAATAGTATTGGGTTTATATTGATAACCAGGTTGCCCTGTGATCATCCTTTGACTGCACCAATTGTAAGTCCGGTTACAAAATATTTCTGGATGAACGGATAAGCAAGCAGGATCGGTCCTGTAGCCACAATGGTCATGGCCATCTTCAGACTCTCCGTAGGCAGATCCGTATTTACAACGGCGCCGGAGGCCATCATCGCCTTGCGCATGCCATCCATATTGCCGAGCATTTTGTAGAGATAATACTGCAGCGGCATCAGCTCTGATTTGGAGATGAACAAGAGTGCGTTGTACCAGTCATTCCAGTAAGCCAGAGCAATGAACAGGCCGATGGTAGCCAGGGCAGGCTTGGACAAAGGCACAATCAGCTGCATGAAAATCCGGAAATCTCCTGCGCCGTCAATCTTGGCGGATTCTGTAATGGCATCCGGGATGCTGCTCATGAACGATTTCATGACGATAATGTAGAACACGTTCATCAGCAAAGGCAGGATCAGCACCAGCAAAGTATCTTTAAGATGCAGATAGTTGACAATCATCAGGTACCAAGGGACCAGACCGCCGCTGAACAGTGTAGTGAAGAAGAAGAAGAAGGAGAAGCGGCCGCGCCATTTGAAATCTCTCCGGGACAGCACATAGGCCGTCATTGAAGTCAGGAACAGTCCGAACAATGTACCAATGGCGGTTACCGATATGGTTATGCCGTAAGCTCTGAGCATTTCCTCCGGGTACTTGAACAGCAGGCTGTAGGCCTCTGTTGAGAAAGCGGACGGGAAGATCTGGAACCCTTTTTCGATAATCGTGCTCTCCTCACTCAAAGAGGAGGACACGACCAGAATGAAGGGGAAGATACAGAATATAGCGAGCACAGTAAGCGTTACGTAGCCGATAATGGACAATATCATCTTGTCTTTATTGCCGCGCTTCCGGATAACCTCCGGAGTTTTCATGTTTGCAGTAGTTGAACTCATTTCGGTTGACCTCCTTTTCCTAGAATAGAGCACGATCCTTATCGTATTTACGTACGGCATAGTTAGCCAGCATGATGGTTACGAAACCAAGCAGGGACTGATAGAAGCCGGCCGCAGCGGACATTCCGATCTCATTGGAAGTGGTCAGTGAGCGGAACACGAAGGTGTCGATGACGTCGGTTGACGAGAACAGCAGGCCGTTGTTGCCGACCATATTGTAGAACATCCCGAAATCCCCGCGGAAGACGTTACCGATAGCCAGCAGCACCAGAATGATCACTGTAGGCATCAGGTTCGGAACCGTAATCTTCATAATCCGCTGGAAAATATTCGCCCCGTCAATCTCAGCCGCTTCATACATCTCGGTATCAATGCTGGTGATCGCCGCCAGATACATGATTGTACCATAGCCCAGCGTCTTCCACGCGGATACGACCACCAGGATTACCGGCCAGTAGGCAGCGGTATTATAAATGTCCACCGGCTGCATGCCGAGTCCCTTGAGCAATACGTTAATGGTACCAACGTCGAAGTTGAACAGGTTGTAGGCAATGGCACCAACCACAACCCAGGAAATGAAGTAAGGCAGGAACAATACCGTTTGAGTAATTTTCCGGAACCATTTGCCGGCAACCTCGAACAGCAGGATCGCCGCAAAGATCTGAACCACGTTATTCACAACGATAAAAGCAATATTGTACAGCGCCGTGTTTCGTGTTACGCGCCAGGCGTCACCGGAATTGAAGAAGAATTTGAAGTTATCCCATCCGTTCCATGGGCTGCCGAAGACCCCGCCGGTGTAGTCGTATTGCTTAAACGCCAGTATAATGCCTGACATGGGTATATAAGCAAAGAGCAGGAAGAACAATACCGCCGGTACAAGCATGAGGAGCAAGGATCTGTACTTCTTCACATCATCCCAGAATCCATGTTGTTTCTGTTTCATCTTGAATCCCCTTTCCATCAATCCCTTTTCTCTATAGCTTTATTATAAAGAAGCGCTTTCCTGGTGTGGATTAGGCCTAGCAACTAAAAGTAATACTTTTTCAACGATCGGTTAATATATACCATTCCCCAAAAACAAAAAAACGTTGCCCCCGGTTGTAATAACCGGACTGGCAACGTTTGGCAGGCTATATTTTCTGTTTCTTGCGGTATTCTCCCGGCGTCATGCCTGTGATCTGCTTAAACTGCCGGTTGAAATAGATAATGTTCTTGTAGCCCATGCGCTCGGCAATCTCATAGATTTTGAGTGTCGGATCTCCCAGCAGCTCGAAGACCCGGCCGGTCTTGCGCTCATTCACGAATTCACTGAAAGGAAGCCCGTACTCTTCCTTGAACAGATAACCCAGATAGTTCGGTGTGAAGTCGAAATGGGCGGCTACCTCCTTCAGGGTAATCTTCTTCTCCAGATTCTCCTCCACATAGTTCATAATCTCATCGATCAGCTTACGCTTCTGCCGCTGCCGCTTCACGTACAGCAGCTCCGACAGCTCGAAGAATCTGCGCCGCATCCAGGACAGGATATCGTGAATGGTCTCGAACTGGAACAGAATATCCGGCTGATGCGACTCCCACTGCAGCAGCTCATACAGATTCTCGTTCTGCTGCTGCAGATCCGCATGCAGCTTGGAGGTGATGCGGATGATCAGCTCATAGACATCCTTCTTGCCTGCACTCGTGAACAGCTCCAGCAGCTGGTCGTCGATGGCCACAAGATCATATTGAATGATTGCCTCCAGCAGCTTCACCACAGTCTGTTCCATCCGGGCTCCCGGCGTCCCGCGCGGCGAAGATTCCATGTTATCACGGATCAGCCGGTTCTTCCCGAGCAGCCACTTCGCGCTGAGGGCAGCCTGTGCCTGCTGGTAGGATTCGTGGAGTCCCGCTTCGTCCTGGGCATAACGTCCGACACCAACGGTTAGCGTACAGGGTGAAGACTCTGCCATCTTGCGGATTAGCTCGTCCAGCAGGTTCATGAAGCTGTCCTGCGGGAGGCTGCAGAGAATGACAAACCGGTGATGATGAACAGGAATCAGCGTGCCAAGCTTCCCATCCTCTACGAAGGATTTGATCAAGCCCGCCATTTGCCGCGTCTTCACGCGTGCATCCTCCTCGGACAGATCACGCATTTTCCATTCCAGATCATCGATCTCGACAAATGCAGCCGCCGCCCCTTTCACCAAAAGCGGGGTAAGGGCACTGCGCAGATGCGGCTCAGCGGGTTCAGGCGAAGGTTCTTCGAACCAGCGCAGGATAAGCTCCTTGTTCACAAGGGACAAGGCTTCGCTGAAGGAACGGTTCTGCTCCCTCTCCTGCTCCATAGCTGCGCACAAGGAGTCCAGCATTTCGTACAAATCCTTATCTTCAACAGGCTTCAGCAAGTAGCCGGAGGCATTGATCTCAATAGCCTCCTTGGCATAGCTGAAATCCTCATGGCCGCTGATGAAGACGATTTTGACCTTGGGATGGATGACCTTAGCCCTGCGTGCAAATTCCGTTCCGGTCATAATGGGCATCCGTATGTCTGACAGGATAATATCAACCCGTTCCTGCTCCATGATCTTAAGCGCGTTAAAGCCGCTGTTCGCCGTTCCTACTACTGCAATATCGAGCGGGCTTGCCAGCACCCTGCGCCGCAGCCACTCCAGATCGACAGCTTCATCGTCTACCAGCAATACATTGATACTCATCGCAATCATTTCCTCCTGTGTTTGTACAAGATGCTCTGCCCCGTAACCGGTCAGCGAAATTCCTCACAGGTCCTCGTGATCCTGAACCCCGGCAGGGAGAAGCAGCTGGACCGTTGTCCCTCCTCCGTAGAAGCTGGCAATTGTCACACCGTAGGCGTCACCGTATCTGAGCTTGATCCGCTCATTGACGTTCTTCACCCCGTACCCGCCGGACTGTCCCTTGCCCTGCATCATTTTCTTAACGACCTCCGGACGCATGCCGATTCCATTGTCGATAATCTTCAGCTCAATACTATTACCGACCCTCCGGCCTGTCAGACGGATGGCAATGGACTCGCCAAACCAGGCATGCTTGAATATATTCTCTACAAAAGGCTGCAGCAGCAGCTTAATGACCTGCATCTGCATAATCTCCTCGTCCACATCAACATACAGAGTGAAGGCATCCGCATATTTGACCCGCTGGATTTCCAGATAAGTCGCCACCTGCTCCAGCTCCTTCTCCAGTTCAATGTACACATTGCCCTGATTCAGCGTCAGCCGGTAGAAACGTGACAGGCCCTGGACCATCTCCGTGACCTTGCCGATTTCACCCAGATTGGCCAGGCTGCTTATCGTCGAGAGCGTATTGTAGAGAAAATGCGGATTGATCTGCGCCTGCAACGCCTCCAGCTCCGCCTGCTTCTTCTGAATGCCCTGCACATATACGCTGTTGATCAGCCCCTGGATATTGGCGGCCATATCATTGAAGGAGTCGGCAATCTGCACAAATTCATCATTGCCGGAGAATCGGATCCGCTTCTGGAAGTTCCCTTCCTGGAAGGAACGGACCAAACCTACGATCCGGCTCATCTTGCGCCCGGAAATACGCGCCACCACGTACCCGATCAGGGTCATGACCAGGAAGCTGAGCGAGCAGGCAGCAATAATGACTTTGCGCAGACGGCCGGCATCCTGGGTCAGATACTTTTGCGGGACAAGCGCCTCAATAACGAAATTACTGCCCGGGATCTGCTCATGCAGACTGAGGAAGTTCTGCCGGCCATCGTCATAATTGGCGGTTCCGCGCTGGAACAGAATCGAACCTGTAGTCTGTTCAACCAGCCGCAGGGTAATCCCCTCTTCCACAGGGAAGGTATCGAAGCCGCCGAACAGATCCTCCAGGGAGACTGTAATACGCACATAGCCGATCACCGTTTTGTAATCACTGAAGTTGACCAGCCTGCGGACGTGGGAGAGATTACCCAGCTTCTGGTCGGTATCAATCTGCAGCCATAGATTATCGCGCTTCGAATCCTTAAGCGACAGGTACCATTCGCTGTCCGTAATATCCTCAAAGGGCAGAATATAATAATCGCTGTCATAGATCGGCTCATCCAGATTATCGCCCGATACAATATTAAGATCACTGTTCGGGGTATAGAGCATGAAGCGGATCTTGTTCCCGAACAGCTGCAGCGGTGCGGTGATCTGGGGAACAATCTCATCGATCATAGTCAGATAGATCTCAAACGGTGTCCCCTTTTGCTCAAGCGCACGCTGAAACGGCTGGCTGCCGAACAGGTTGTCCGACATCCGCTGAATTTCATCCATCTGATAGCGGATATTGTTCCTTGCCTGCTCCATTCCCGTCTTGATATTGGACTCGGCCATTTCCGTTCTCGAATCGGTCAGCATGGAATAAGAAATGTAGCCGATGAACACATCGGTCAGCAGGACCAGCAGCAGGTAGGGTATCATCATTTTATAAGTGAAGGGCATGTATTTCTTCAGTTTAGGCATCATTCGCGGGACATCCTCTGCATGGAATTCGTTATTTATATATTATCGTTCCACCCGCCGGAAATAAATAGCCGCTCCACAAGTTCACTTTGCGCCTTATGATTATTCCGCAGTCACCTGCAGCACCACTTCCGCAGAGGCCAGTCCCGTGGACACCGCCCGTACCTGGATGGAGCCCGCTTCCGCTGAAGCCTGAATCAAGGCCAGGCACCAGCCGTTAAAAGCACGCCGCAGCGGAGACTTATCCGGCTCATGGCTGCTTGGATTGCCGTTGCCGACGCCGAGCAGCCCTCCGGCTCCCGACACTTCAAACCGGATCTCGTTGTCGGCCGCAGGAACGACATACCCCTGCTTATCCAGAACAGCCACGCGGACCGGGATCGTATCACAGCCATCCGCCCGGCCCTCCAGCCGGTCAGGGAACAACGCGATCTGGTACGGCTGGCCTGCTGTGACTACAGCCTTCTCGGCAATGGCCAGGCCGCCGCGTTTGCCGGTAGCTTTTAACTCACCCGGCTTATAGATGACCTCCCACGATAAATACCCGGTTCTGTCTGCCTGCTGTTCGCCCAGACTTCTGCCGTTCAGACTCAGCTCCACCGTCTCGGTGTTGGAGAATACGCGCACCTCAACCGGCTTCCCCTCCGAGCCCGGCCAATTCCAGTGCGGCAGCACATGAACCATCGGCTCGTCCTTCCACACCGCCTGCATATAGTAATAGCTGTCTTTGGGGAACCCGCAGGTGTCCATCAGCCCGAAATGCGAGTTAATGCACGGCCACAGATAAGGGGTCGGCTCCCCCCGGTAATCGAATCCGGTCCACATGAAGACGCCGGTCAGAAAACGGTGATTCACCAGATCGCTCCACGCCTGCTGCGGAGTGCAGCCCCAGGAAGGAATGTTCGTGCCGTATTCGGAACAGTAGCCCTTGATCGGATCATCTTCGTAGATTCCCCGGGTTGCCGTGTAACTGGCACATTCACTGCCGATCATCAGCCGCTCCGGATATAGCCCGTGGTCACGGATGTCGATATTATGGGTGTCCCGGTGTCCATAATTGTAGCCGGTAATCTCTACCACATCGTTATATCCATTCTCGTTCCAGCCATGGTTCATCGCCGCAGAGGTCGGGCGGGTTGGATCGATTCTGCGGGTCCGATCCGCGAGCGTCTTCAGTATCCGGGCCCCAGTCACGGTACCTTCAAGAACCTCCTCATTCTCCAGGTTCCAGATGATTACACAGGGGTGATTCCGGTCCCGGTAGAGCATCCGCTCCAGCTGGCTCAGGCCATCCGGGCTACTGTCGAGCTTGCGGTTCTCATCCATCACCAGTATCCCCATCCGGTCACACATATCCAGCAGCTCGGGAGTCGGCGGATGATGGGCACTGCGGTAGGCGTTGGAGCCCATCTCCTGCAGCAATCTAAGCTTGTATTCGATCAGGCTGTCCGGCAGCGCTACGCCGACCCCGGCGAAGTCCTGATGGTTGCATGTCCCTTTGATGAGCAGCGGCTCTCCGTTCAGGAAGAAGCCTTCCTCCGCATCGAAGCGGATGCTGCGGACGCCGAACACCGTATCATACCGGTCTAGCTCTTTCCCTTCATATATAACAGTCGATTCCGCCTTATATAAATACGGCGATTCCGTATCCCAGAGCATGGGCTGCTTCACCTCAAAGCTCTGCTCAATCTCCGTCTCAGCATGCCAGTCCGCAAAGGCATCCGCCGAATGCGCGCAGATCTGCATTCCATCAGCATCATAAATCACCGTGCGCAGCGATACCGGCAGGCACTCAGTATAATCATTGCGGAGGCGTGTGCGGATGTTGACTACGGCCTGCTCTTTGGCCACTTCCGGTGTCGTTATATAGGTTCCATACTCGGCTACATGCAGGCGGTCCGTATTCTCCAGCCAGACATGACGGTAAATGCCGCAGCCCTCATACCACCAGCCTTCACATTCGCTAGCATCTACTTTGACCAGAATGACATTACTGCCTTCCCCGCCATAGCGGAGAACATCCGACAGATCGTAACTGAACCCTATATATCCGCCATGATGCGAGCCGATCAGATGCCCGTTAACCCATACCGTGCTGGTGCCCGATACTCCGTCAAAGCGTACCGTCCATTTACTGCCTGCAGCGTCTGCAGGAAGCTCGAAGGTTTTGCGGTAGAAGCCTGTACCGCCCGGCAGATAACCATGACTGCCGTCCCTTGCGCCAAGCATCTCATCCGGAACATACTGCTGCTCCACACACCAGTCATGCGGCAGGCTGAGTGCGGTCCATTCCAGCTGCTGCTCACCCATTCCTTTATCATTAAAAGCAATATCCAGCCACTCCCCCTCCCGGAGAGCACCCGTATCTGTAATACCGCCTGTCATTCCACCCTTGACTGCATAAGGAATCTGGAGCTCCCCTTTATAAAAGCCCCAGTTCTCATCAAACTTGACTTTGGTTCTAACGGTTCCCGTTCTCACTTCTGCAAAAACCTCCTTGATGAACTAATATTCATATTGTAGAGTAGATTAGCTTTACGCCGTTAGTACAATGCTAATAATGAATAGCACAAAATGAATATGACTTGGCTCCAATGCAAATAGCCCGAAGAAGAGTCTGCTTCTCCGGGCTTTTGAAGTATATCCTCAGCTCTCCCTGTTGCTTCAGAGCTTCTCGCTGACCGCTCCGCCCGCTGTGATCTTCGCATTGAAGGAGAGCTCATTCAGCAGCTTGTAGGTCTCTTTGTTATAGGCTTCACCCATGAAATTGGGCTGTCCGCCAATGATTTTGACCGGAGTAATACTGCTCGTCACCCCGGAATTGCTGACCGTGAAGTTGACCAGCATCGAATGCAGCGTCTTGTCCCCGCCCCGTGTAGAGCGGTTGAACACGAAATTGCCCAGCGAATAGTAGATCGGCTTATGCTTGTAATATTCGATCCCCATCAGACAATGGCTGTGCGCTCCGAGGATAATATCTGCCCCGCTGTCGATCATCTGTTTCGCCAGAGTCCGGGCATACTGTTCAGGGTAGTCCTTGAACTCCTGATTCCAGTGAATATAGACAATGGTATAATCGTTGTCCTTGGCTGATTGCTTAATCGCACTCAGCAGAGGCTCCGCTGTATAGGCGGAAGCTGCACCCGGACTGTTCTTGCCTGCATACCAGGAAGGGTCAGACAATACCCGGCTTACGCCCAGCATGGCGATCCGCTTGCCTTTGACCGTCTTAATGTAAGGTTTAAAAGCCTCTTGTATATTCGCGCCTGCCCCGGTGTGTCCGATCTTATTTCTGTCCAGATGGATCAGCGTGTCGAGCATGGCGGTTTGTCCATAATCCAGAATATGATTATTCGCCAGCGATACTCCGTCAATTCCGGCGTAGCTCAGTCCGGCCAATGCTGCCGGCTTGGAGCGGAAGGCAAACATTTTCTCGGCGGCGTCTCCCCGCACCGAGACCGGTGTCTCCAGATTGGCAAAAGCCAGATCGGCCTTCTTCAGCACTGGCGCCACTTTGACGAACGGGAAATTGACCCCGTATTTGGCAATCTGCTCGCCGACAAAACCGTCCAGCAGAATATCTCCGGCAAAAGCAAGCTGAATCTTGTCCTGCGGAGCAGCCCCTTCGGCACTGAGACCCGCAGCCGGTACTAATAGGAGCAGAATCATAATTATAATGGCGTATCTGCGCAAGTTGTCTGGCTCCTTTTCCACAAATTCAAATGGGTTATGAGATATAGAATACTACATACGCTTGATCAGCGCTTGCGGTCCGGTAGAACTCTTTCATAGCCGTGAAATACGTATACATATAGTCAAAAAACTCTTCCGGTTCATCATCATCCACCAGCGGATAAACCCCTTCGTCCAGCATCTGCCGGAATTGATACCGTTCCCGCATATACGACTCTTCTATTCCCTCCAGGGCGGCAGCGGTTTCTTTCACCTGTTCCGGCTCCATCACAAATACCTCGGCATCGGAATAGTGGCCGGCATAATGCTGGCCATTCATTGGCACAACTGCTCCAAGGGCTGAATCTTCCTCTGTACCCCCGCCTCTTAGTGTATAGTGCAGCGCCTGCCAGGCCTTATCGATATCCAGCTTCGGTTCGATTCCGTGCAGACTGATCTCTTCATCCCGGATGGCCTGAAGCAGCTCCGCAGTTACAGTGATGTAGTTACCAATCATCCCCATGAAGTTGTCTCCTTCTCTCTTCCGTCTTGTGCCTATTCTACTATACCGGAAGGAAACAACCAAATGATGGGGATTATACCTCTACCGTTCTACGCTGGGACTAACCCTGCGCCTTCTTGAGCACCGCCCGGAAGCAGTTCAGGCCACCCCACTGATCGGTATGCACCGCATCTGCAGGAAGATTGAAATCTGTCTCGCCCCAATACTGAAATCCGGCCTGGAGCAGAATCTCATTCATCCGCGGCAGGTTCACGGTCGGATAATCAAAGGTCAGCACGAGCAGACCTTCTCCATTAAGAGTCCTGTGAAATTCCCGCACCGCAAGCACAGAATCCTGCACGGACAGATGCTCCAGTACCGAGATGCAAAAAATCGTATCGAAGCTCTCATCTTCATACGGCAGTGCGGTAATATCCGCCTGGGTCAGATGCAGCCGGTTCGTTCTTCTGGCCTGCACCTGCTGGGCTGCCAATTCTCCGATATCATCGGCAATACCCTGCATAATCGCTTCCCGTGACAGAATCCGGGCATCAATATCACAGGCGAAGACCTCTGCGCTATAGCCGGCAAGGTAGAATTTAAGCGGGTGGGATATTCCGCAGGCGGCATCCAGCACCACATCATGCGGTGAAATAAAGTTGGTGCACCATTCGTATTCATAGGGACGGCTCCACCAGGATTCCGGCAAATCATAAATCAGCTTCTCACGGCGTACATCGGTATTCACAAAAAAACGGGAGACATATGGATGTGTCGGCATGACCAGGACTCCTTTTATGAGGGGATATCGGTAGTGAGAGTATATTCACGAATCCGTATTTCATGCTATACCCGGAATAACGGACCCGCCGCTCCTGCACAAAAAAACAGGCACCCTCCCTTTAAGGACGGCACCTGTTTCTACTATTAAATCATAGCTGATACTATTCTTCCCTCATTAAACGTAATACGTGATCAGCTTCGCATCCACTCCATGCCTCGCAATCAGTCCGTCCAGCATCTTGGACCAATCCTGATCCACCGTGCAACATTCAGGATGAGCTTCGAACCAAGCGACCGAGCGCTTCACCCCTCCGGCGAAGGGGACGGTTGCTTCGAAATCAGGAACAAGGCGTTTGATCTTGCTGTTGTCGAACACGCTGCTCACTGCCTGATCCCCAATCAGCCCATCCGCCGTCCCCGGCGGTGTGTTCGCAGCGATGAAGTCGGTAGAGATATGCACAACCTTCGGTTCTCTGCCTGCGGCCTCGCCGATAGCAGCATAGATCTGATTCCAGTTCAGCACTTCGTCAGAGGTAATATGAATCGCTTCCCCGATCGCCTCCGGGTGACCCAGCAGCCCGACGAACCCTTTGGCAAAATCGGAATTATGCGTCAGCGTCCATAGGGAGGTGCCGTCGCCGTGAATAACAAGCGGCTGGCCTTTGCGGATGCGTTCCACCAGCGACCATGGATTACTCCAGCTGGTCAGTGCCGCCGGAATGGCCGTGTCTCCATAAGTATGGGATGGACGGACAATCGTAACCGGGAAGCCGCTGTTCTGATACGCCTCCAGCAGCAGCTGTTCAGAGGCAATCTTATCCCTGGAGTACTGCCAGTACGGATTCACCAGCGGCGTTTCCTCAGTAATGAGATAATTACGCTGCGGCTTTTGATAAGCGGAAGCGGAGCTGATATAGATGTATTGCTTTGTTTTTCCGGTAAATAAGGCAATATCCGTCTGTACATGCTCCGGTGTGAAGGCAATCCAGTCCACCACCACATCGAATTCGTAATCCTTCAGCGCCTCGGCCGACTTCTCCTTATCGCGGATATCACCCTGAATCACCTGCGCGCCTTGCGGCACGAAGCTGCTCCGCTCTCCACGGTTGAACAGATAAAGTTCTATTCCCCGTTCCACTGCCAGCCGGGATACGGCCTGGCTGATGAGTCCTGTACCTCCGATAAATAGAACCTTCATCCTGCATCCTTCCTCTCTTAGCCGGTAATTTAGCCGATAATTTCTTCAATCCGTGTTAATACATCCCCGGTGAGCTCGATACCCGAAGCCTTCACGTTCTCTTCCACCTGCTCCGGACGGCTGGCGCCAACCAGGGCACTGGCTACATTAGGCTGACGCAGAATCCAGGCCAGCGCCAGATTACCTACAGAAATATCCAGCTCAGCGGCAATCGTGCCCAGCTCCTGAACCTTGGCGATTTTTTCCTCCGTGATTCCTTTACGCATCCAGTCGAGCTTAGCGGCCCGGCTATCCTCCGGAATATCGGAGACCGAGCTGTATTTGCCGGTCAGCAGCCCCTGGGCCAGCGGCGAGAATACGACTTGTCCGATCCCTTTGCGCAGGCCCAGCGGAATAATCTCTTTCTCGATATAACGTTCGAACATATTGTAGATCGGCTGGTTGACCACGATATGATCCAGCAGATACCGGTCGGCAACCGCAAGGGCCTCGGCCATCTGCGCCGCAGTCCATTCACTTACGCCTACATAGAGTACCTTGCCCTGCCGGACCAGATCATCCAGCGCCCGCAGCGTCTCTTCAATGGGCGTTTCCGGATCATACCGGTGGCAATACAGCAGATCCACATATTCAGCACCCAGCCGTTTCAGGCTGGCATGACATTGCTCGGTAATATGCTTACGGGACAGGCCGCGGTCATTGGGACCGTCACCCATTACGCCGTATACTTTGGTCGCCAGCACATAGGATTCACGCGGATAGCTGCTCAAGGTAGCACCCAGCACTTTTTCCGCTGCCCCTTTCTCATACACATTAGCCGTATCAAAAAAATTAACACCCAGGGAGTAAGCGGTTTCAATGGCTCTAACGGCATTGTCCTGTTCTACATATCCTCCGTAGGTCAACCAGCTTCCCAGGCTGATCTCACTGACTTTAAGTCCGGTTCCACCTAATCTGCGGTATTTCATGAATCCTTGCTCCTCTCTGAATCCGGCCCTGTTAACCGGTTGCTCCATACACATGTTCATTCTAGAACAGATTGTATATAATAGAAAGAAGTGAAAAATAGTTTATTATATGTCATCCAGTATAGTTGCTATACTCTGGTATAGTGCCTTGGAACAGGAGGAAATCCCTTGAAAGCAGCCAATTCTGCCAGTAATTACATCCCTAAGAATCCCGTCTCTATTGAATGCAACATAGAAAAAACATTGGAGGTACTAGCCGGAAAATGGGCTTTCCTGGTGCTGAGAGAGCTGCAGGGCGGCACGAAACGCTTCGGCGAGCTGCAGCGCAATATCGAAGGCATCAGCCCGCGCGCGCTGACCAGCACCCTGAGACATCTTGAAGATCATGGTGTACTGGAACGCTGCGTCTACCCGACCGTTCCGGTTACTGTGGAATATACACTGACCCCCAAAGGTGCGGATCTGCATCAGATCCTTCATGAAATGAAGCTGTGGTCCGCCAAATGGACCTGAGCCCAGCCCATAGCTATTGTTTAGAGAGCATTTCACTGTACAGCTGCCTTACAGATTCTTTCGGCTCAAGCCCCAGCTCATAGTTTAGCAGTTCCTTCATCGCATGATAATGCCGGATCAGGCTGATCCGGTCTTTTTGGCGGAAATAAATTCCCATCAGCAGCTCATGCGCCTCTTCATCAAGCGGTGATTTATCCAGCAGCAGATGAACCCGGTGCATAGCCTCCTCCAGCCGTCCCTCTGCGATAAAGTATCTGCACAGCCTCTTCGACAGCATCACGTAGAATCCGAGCATCTCCGCTCTCTTCGAGCTGCTCCATAAATAATCATCATCCGCGAACAGCTCACCTTGATACAGCTCCAAGATATATTCATATCTGGGTACCCTAAGCGGGGTCAAGGGAGGATTCGACCTGGCAAAATCCTCAAATTCCCATAAATCCCCGGCAGCACCGGCAATCTCCATCCGGTAGCTCCCGCCCTTGAAATGAATTTCCACATGGATTCCCGCTTTTTTGAGTGCAGTCTTCATTTTGTAGATTGTGGTATGCAGATTGGAGTTAGCCTGCACGTCACTGCACTCCGGCCATAGCGCCTGAATAATCTGGCCTTTGGGAACGTAAGCCGGCCCTTTCAGAAACAGGAAGGACATCAGTTCCTTGGACTTATAGGTTCTCCATTTGACCGTATCCTCCCGGCCGCCCGCATTCAGCACATCGAACCCCCCGAAGCTGACAATCCTTGCCTGCTTAAGCGGCATCATCTGTTCTCCGTACAGCCGCCGTTTCTTCTGATAGCGTGTTACTGCCCGGTCAAGCTGCACAGGTGTCGGCGGCTTAAGCAAATAATCCAAGGCTTCAATCCGAAAGGCTTCCACGGCATACGAATCATGTGCAGTCACAAAAATAACCTCCAGATCCCTGAAGCTCTCCAGCAGTATTCCCGCGAGATCCACACCATTCATCACCGGCATCTCCATATCCAGGAACACAATATCCGGCTGCAGCACCCGTATTTGCGCCAGTGCCTCCTTAGGCCTTTGAAATGCCCCGACAACCTCTACCCGTCCATCCTTTTGCAGCAGGTAATGGAGCACATCCAGTGCCGGTTTTTCATCATCGATAATTACCGCTCTTATCATCCTAATCCTCCAGTGTGCTTCACGAATACGGATAGCCCAATGAAATGAGCTGTGATGTCTGGCAGACAGCTAAGAAATCCAAGAAAAAGGGTGCCCTCAGCAAACGGCACTTAGAGGACACCCGGTTAATGAACAGCCAATCTATATGATGTATTTCATTGCGAATTTGAATATTTTGTGATTTATAAACATTTTATCATGCGCAAATAAGGCTGTAAATCATTGATTTCATATCCTGTCTGAACAGAAAAAAACCGGCATTCCACTAAGAGAATGCCGGCAACAATGAACTGGAAAAAGTGGATTCAAAAACGAACAGCATCATCCGGAGAAAATACTTAATACTTAATAGCCTGCACCAGTGCAGCGACTTCTTCCGCAGTACCCAGCTGCAGTGCCTTGGCAGCCAGCTCCTTCATCTCCGCCGCGGACAGCTTGGCAATCTGGCTGCGTGCCGGCAGGATGGAGGTTGCACTCATACTGAATTCATCGAGGCCCAGACCCAGCAGCAGCGGAATAGCTGTGGCATCTCCGGCCATTTCGCCGCACATTCCCGTCCATTTGCCCTCTGCATGAGCAGCATCAATTACATTCTTGATCAGACGCAGGATGGCCGGATTGTACGGCTGGTACAGGTAGGAGACCCGTTCATTCATCCGGTCAGCAGCCATAGTATATTGAATCAGATCGTTCGTCCCAATACTGAAGAAATCCACTTCCTTCGCGAACTGGTCTGCGAGTACCGCAGTAGAAGGAATCTCAACCATGATACCCAGCTGAATCTGATCCGATACTGCCTTGCCTTCTTCACGCAGCTTAGCCTTCTCTTCCAGCAGCAGATCACGGGCTGCACGGAATTCACCCAGAGTGGCAATCATCGGGAACATGATGCGCAGATCGCCATGCACACTGGCTCTCAGCAAAGCACGCAGCTGGGTACGGAAGATATCCTGGCGGTCCAGACAGAGCCGGATCGCGCGGAACCCGAGGAAGGGATTCATTTCCTTCGGAAGCTCCAGGTATGGCAGCTCCTTGTCGCCGCCGATATCCAGTGTACGGACAACAACCGGCTTGCCTTGCATATTCTCAAGCACGGTGCGGTAGGCATTATACTGAATTTCCTCGGAAGGCAGCTTGTCGCGGCCCATGTATAGGAACTCTGTGCGGTATAAGCCTACACCTTCGCCACCATTGTCAATGACGCCTGCAACATCATTCGGCGTACCGATATTGGCTGCCAGCTCTACATGCTTGCCGTCTGCGGATACCGTAGGCTCTTCGCGGAGCTTTTTCCATTCTGCGATCTGCAGGTCGTACTCCTTCTGCTTGGCTATGTACAAGGCTACTTCAGCTTCGCCGGGATTCACCAGCACATCTCCGCTTAACCCGTCTACAATGATAAGGTCTCCGGCTTTCACCTCAGACATTACATGCTTTGTTCCAACGACTGCCGGTATTTCCAAGGAACGGGCCATAATTGCCGAGTGCGAGGTACGTCCGCCGATATTGGTAGTGAAGCCTTTTACATATTTACGGTTAAGCTGTGCTGTATCTGAAGGCGTCAGATCCTCAGCAATTACAATAACCTCTTCGCTGATTTCCGCCGGGCTGACATAGGAAATTCCCAGCAGATGGTTCAGCACACGCTTGGTTACATCACGCATGTCGGCAGCACGTTCCTGCAGATAGGTGCTTTTCATATTCTCGAACATTTCGATGAACTGGTTAGCGACCTCCTGCAGCGCATAATCCGCGTTAACAGCTTCCTCACGGATTTTGTCCATCACCGGGCTGATCAGCTCCGGATCTTTCAGAATCAGCAGATGGGATTCGAAAATCTCTGCTTTCTTCTCTCCCAGCTCTGCCAGTGTACGCGACTTAATCCGCGCCAGTTCACCCTTCGAAATCTCCAGGGCGCTCTCCAGCTTGACAATCTCAAGCTCCACATCGCTTACGGCGGTCTTCGTGATCGTGTAGTCCGGATGCTTCAGGATAAACGCTTTAGCAACAGCAATACCTGCGGAAGCCGCGATGCCTGAAATCTTAATCATTGAGCTCGCCCAAGCCCTCTTTGATCATTACATCCTGAAGTGCGCCAAGGGCTTCTGCTTCCTGGCCGCCTTCAGTGATCAGGGTCAGGGTATCGCCGCTTTCCAGTCCGAGTGACAATACACCGAGAATGGATTTCAAAGTAACTTTCTTACCCTTTGCTTCAGCAAAAGTATCGGTGTCCTTAAACTTGGTTGCTGTATTGACCAGCGCTGTGGCCGGACGCGCGTGAATTCCGTCTTCGTCGATAATTCTGAATGTTGTTTGCATGCTTCTCTCCAACTCTCTTTATAGTTTTTGGTTTCAGCTATTACTGCAGAATAAACAAGAAAAGGCAAAACCACACCTTTGATAAGGTAGCGGTTTTGCCTGATTTAACAGTAACAACCCGAAAAATATACACTACTTTTTATAACATAACTCTAGCAATATAGCAAATTACTGAGGCTGCCCGCTGCTGCAGATCGAATCCAGATGAACGTTCAGCACCCGGATCATCCGCTGTGAATTCAGCCGTTCAGGCTCCAGCATGGCGTGCAGGGCCAGTCCGTCGACCACGGCATACAGCCGCTCAGCTTCACTGTCCTTATCCAGCTCCTGCCGGAGCAGCTCATGCTGGTCCAGATAATCAATCAGCTGGATGACCAGGGGATAGATAGCGTCATGACGCTCATCGTTATGTTCCCCGGCGGACTTGAGATGGAAGATAAACGCGAACCATACCTCCATTTCCGCCATGCTGCCGTCGTCCGTGGGAAGCAGCTCCAGCAGCACCCTGGCAACCTGTTCCCTGGGTGGAAGGTCTGTCTGCATGATGTCCACGATCCGTGCAGTGACCCGTTCCTTCACCAGATTCATGGCAAACACCAGCAATTCATGCTGGGTGGAGAAATAATGGCGCAGCGCTCCCAGAGACACACCCGCCTCAGCAGCAATATTACGCACAGTTGCCCCTTTGATTCCCTGATGGATAATGACACGCCAGGTCGCTTCTGCAATATTCGATTTTCGCTCTGAATGATCTACTATTTTTGGCATGCCCATATTGTAGCATAAGCAGAATACGAAACACAATTTAAACAATACGGTTGTATTGTTTAAATTTCGCTGCTATACTTCCGTTATTACCACAAATAATCCTGACAAGAGGTGCTTTATGAATCTGGTAGCATGGGCAATTGTTACGTGCGAAGTATTATTCTGGGTGGTCATTCTTGCCGGTTTCACGGCACGTTATATTTTCAAGCGCAACACGCTGGGCCTGATTTTTCTGGCGCTGACTCCGGTGCTGGATATTATTCTGTTAATCATCTCCGGTGTTGATCTGGCCGGGGGAGCTTCCGCTACGACAGCGCATGCGCTTGCGGCTGTGTATATCTCAGTATCCATCGTGTTCGGCAAAAGCATGATCGCCTGGGCCGACGAACGCTTCCGCTACTATGTCACCAGGCAAGGGGCGCAGCCGGTCAAACGGTACGGTATGGAGCACGCCCGGCATTATTTCAAGGGCTGGGTGAAGCATCTGCTCTCTTTTGCGCTCGCCGCAGGCATTCTATATGGACTCATCGTCTGGATTGACGATCCCGCCCGCACGGAAGCGCTGTTAAGCATCCTTACGGTATGGTCCGTTGTAGTCGGCATTGACTTGATCATCACCGTTACCTATTTCATCTGGCCGAGACAGATAAAGGGCAGCGCACGCTAAAACATTTTCCAGACCTTCGTTACAGCTTATTCACGGCTTATTCACCCGCTCTTATATTTTTGACCGTCCGGTTCTCCAGTGTGAAATTCCGGTAGATTCGCTCTCCGCCTTCGCCTGTAGGGGCTTGTGCCAATAATCCTACTTTGATCGTTTCTCCCACCGGTAGGTTAAAGAAGCGCATCATATCAAACCTTACACCATCTGTCGAATAATGAAAAGCGAAGGCATTACCGGATCTGGCGGCCTGCAGCCATACCTCATTGCCATTGATATTACAGCCATTCGCGTCATCCGAGGTCTGGTTCGTTACCACACTGACTACAGCGTGGGTATCGAAATCTGTCAGCTCAAAGCAGGCTTTGGCCCAGACCGTCAGGTCCTGCATCACCATGATGGAAGAAGAATCGTAGGTATCCCGGAAGTCATGGCTAACCTTCACCCGCAGCACGAAATCACCAGACACTTCTGTATAGAAGAATGGTGCATTGGTCAGACTCTCAGGGGTAAGCCCTTCCTCGGCAATAGCACCGTTGTTGCAGAAAAAGTCGCTGTTAGCAGTGGCTTCTAATATAATAGCATCATCCTCAAACCTGATGTTCCCCTCATTCATCCACTTGTAAGTATTGAAATCCGCTAATGTCATTCATTATTCCTCCCATTTTTGGATAATTCTTATTTATTGCAAACGCATTCTCTTACTATAGCAAAAATGGTAATTCATCTCAAAACTATATTTCGGCAGTATGAAAATAATTGTGTTGACTTAAACCATGGTTTAAGTCGTATCCTATTCCTGTCGACAAGTAAACAACCCCATGGAGGTCTCCAGATGAAATATGTTTCCATTAGCGAAGCTGCAGCCCAGTTAGGGATTCCGGAATCAACGATCCGTTATTATGAGAAAAAGGGTTTATTGCCACAGATGGAGCGTGATGAAGCCGGGAGGCGGATATTCTCGGAGAATCGTATTGCTTTCCTTAAGATCATTATTTATCTGAAAAATACGCATATGCCCATCAGCAGCATCAGGCAATATGTGGACTGGATGTTAGAAGGGGACAGCACGACTGAACTCCGGCTTAAAATGTTTCAGGAGCACAAGCAGGCTGTGCTGGCGGAAATTGCACTCATGACAGAATCCTTGCAGGGCATCGACAAGAAAATCGCACGGTATACGAATTATTTATCAAAATAATGAGAAGAGGTTCTAAAATGAAACTTACAGGAAACACAATCCTTATTACTGGCGGAGGCTCGGGAATCGGTCTCGCTTTTGCCGAACGCTTCATCAGCGGCGGAAATACAGTCATCATTACCGGACGGCGTGAACAGGTCCTGCAGGATGCCAAGGACAAGTTCCCCGGCCTGATTACTCGTGTAAGTGATTTGAATATCGAATCCGAGCGTATCGCCTTGTTCGACTGGGTAACTGCGAACTATCCGGAAGTGAATGTGTTAGTGAACAATGCCGGGACCCAGCAGCGCTTCAATGTACTCAAAGCAGATGCGAGAAACAACTGGGCTTATTTCAATCAAGAAATCACAACTAACCTTGAAGCCCCTCTTCATCTGGCTATGCTATTCGCTCCATTATTCGCAGCACGGGAAGCGGCGGCTATCCTCAACGTCACCTCCGGCCTGGCCTTCACACCGTTTGCCATTGGCCCGATCTATTCAGCGACGAAGGCGGCGCTCCATTCCTTCACGATGAGCCTGAGACTCCAGCTCTCTGATACCTCTGTAGAAGTGATCGAGATTGCACCTCCGGCAGTAAATACGGATCTCGGCGGAAGCGGGCTGCATGTGCACGGCGAACCGTTAGATGCGTTCACGGATGGAATCTTCCAGGGATTAGCGGAGGGACTGCAGGAAATCGGCTATGGCACTTCAGTGGACCGGCTGCGCATGTCGCGGGATAAGATCGATGAATACGCGGTCAATATGTATCAGGCAATGAAGAGTTATATTGAATAACATAATCATCGCGCTCATTACGCTTGGTATACAAACAACCCCGCCGCAAATGGACGGGGTTTATTTTTATTGAAACCTGCCGGGTACGGAGGCCGTAGTTAAGGGTAACTAACGATTAAAGCCGCACTGCAATGGCTACTACAACCTAAGAGGAGGAAACAAGATGTTTAAGAAAATTCTTGGTAAAGTCCTGCACTCCGTAGAGCAGTCCAAACATGGCGGTCACCGCAGGCATTCGAGCAGTCATAAAGGGAGGCCAATCTCCAGAAGGCATTCAAGCAGCAGCCACGGATACAAACAGCATTCCTCATCAGACGCCCGCCGCGGAGGAACCGGACATAAATACTATAAGAACCGTTACGGCAGTTCAAGCTGATGTCAGCTTGATTACTTCCTACACATTCATAAGGCGCCTCCCAGCATTTGGCTGAGGGCGCCTTTTTTTGAACATATATCAACGCAGCAGACTCTTATACAATTCTTCAGCCTCACGAATAAACACAGCCGTGTCCGTATAGGCCTCCTGCTCTCCAAGCAGACGGGACAGCATCTGCAGCATTCCCGGCGACAGCTCCAGCTCTTCCCGCCAGCTCCGCTCCGCCCCTCCCCGTACTGGCTTATAACCGGAATACAGCATGAACAGCATCAGTTGTCCTACATCGTACAAATCCGAGGTGATCTCTGGTGGCCTATGTTCCGGCAGCCCTTTCTCCCTCGGCTTCAGCCGCCCAGGCACGGTATCCGCCTCTCCAATCTTTGCTGCCAATCCGAAATCAATTAAGTACAGGTCTTCATTCTGGAGAATCACATTGGGAATCCGCAGATCCAGGTGAACGTATCCGCGCGAATGGACATGGGCAACCCGCTCCATCAGCTTCAGTGTCGTGGCCAGACATTCCCGCTCACCGTAGACGATCTGCTCATCAAAGATCAGATCCTCCAGCGTCTTCCCCGCAATATAATCGGTAACCAGCCAATTCGAGCCTTTATATTCAAAATAATCACGGCAACCCGGAATGTTAGGATGCTCCATTACCCGTAAAATAGCACTCTCCCTGGCAAGCAGCGCCCGCCCAACCGCCATCTTGCTGGGCCTGGACTGTTTGAGTGCCAGAGGCGTCCCGTCTTCAGGACTCCGGGTAAGGTACGTCAGCCCGTAGCTGCCTTCTCCCAGCAAAGCCTCTATTGTATAATGCCCGCCAATCACAGCCCCTTCCGGGAAGGGATAATCCCGCCAGGCCCGGATGAATCCGCGCCACCGTTCAAATGCCATAACCGTTATGCTCCCCTTCCGCTTCCTACGACAAATAGAGTATCAGTAGCAGTATTATCTCACAGATGACCGTTGCTGGCACCGGAGGCACGGCAGGTCAGCATAAAGGCAGGGAATTAGCTACAGAAAAAAGAGGCTATCCAACCAGCCATTTCATGGCTTTTGGAACAGCCCCTTAGTTATGTATCAACAATGTTGTACGTTTTGCAGCTTTAGATCAAGAATAACCGGCTGTTCGCGAGGATTCCTGTATGAACTACAACAATTATCACGGGCAAGCCGCTTAGACAAGCAGAAATCCTGCCTTTTGTACAACAATTTCCGGTTAGGCTCGAATTCATGAGCGAAATGTTGTATTTTGGGCAGGATTAAGCTCCTCAGAACACCTTCTTCTTATCCCGTTCCTCAATCAGAATCTGCACAGATTCCTTAAATCTTAGCGCATGCACGATTTCCCGCTCCCGCAGGAACTTGAGACTGTCCTGCAGATCCACATCATCCGTCATGTCGATCAGCCACTGGTATGTAGCTCTGGCCTTTTCTTCGGCGGCAATGTCCTCGTAGAGGTCAGCCAGCGGATCACCTTTGGCCTGGATATACGCAGCTGTCCAGGGGACCCCTGCTGAATTCTGGTAGAACAGCGCGTGGTCACGCTGTGCATAGTTCGGGCCAAGCCCGGCAGCTTCGAGTTCACTGATCGATGCATCTTTTGTCAATTTATATATCATTGTAGCAATCATTTCCAGGTGTGCAAATTCCTCGGTCGAAATATCGGTCAATACACCGATAACCTTATCCGGTATTGCATAGCGCTGATTCATGTAACGTAGGGCCGCCGCCAGTTCCCCGTCCGCACCGCCGTATTGCTCCATCAGGTAACGCGCCATCCGCACATCGCATTTGCCTACACGCACCGGGTATTGTAGCTTCTTCTCGTAGATCCACATTCGTGTGCTTCCCCCTCCTCAGACTTTTATGTTCTCCGTCCTACGGTTCAGACTTGCCACGGCCAAGGGCTCTGGCTCCATTCCCATGGACACTTGGAGTAGGCGCGCCCGAAATTCTGCAGGGGTCCGTAAAGCTCCTGAAACTGGTTCGCCAGCTTGGTGCGTTCGAAGGTCAACTGATTGAACTGCTCTATGGCCTTCAGATCCTCCGGGTGGGTGTCCAGGTACAGGTTCAGCTCAACAAGTGCGAAATCGAGCACCTGCAGTTGTTCCAGCATTTCATAATAACGGGGTTCGCAAGGATTAGCTTCCATCGCCTACTTCCCTCCTTTGGACTTGGACTCATACGGGCTGAACAGCGCGGGCCACAGCGTTCCGTACTTCAGCGCTTCCGGCAGGGAGAACTGCGGCAGATTCGGGGGCTGAAAATTAATGAATTGGTTCGGCGGTACTACATACGTCTTGAACGGCACCGGCGGACAAGGATCAAACGGTCCCCTGTACGGCGTCCATACACGCTCCTGGGAGTTCAATGATCATTCCTCCTTATAGATTAATGGTATACCTTTATTATTCCAGCTCTCACCTTCCTAACTAATTTATGACGGCTCCAGAGAGGAATAGAACCCCTTCGCAAAAAAGGGAACATAAAGCAGCCCTGAATGGCTTCTTTATGTTCCCGTTAAAATATAGCCGCTATATTGACGATTCTCTCGCGCTTATCTTTATTTTCCTCTTTTCCTCTGCGTCTGTTTTAGTCATGGACAGAGCTTGGTAATAGAATACGGATAATTCGTAGTTAGGTGAATCCCTCAACTCAAAGCCCCGTCTGACGGCATAACAAAATTGTCTTGTTCATTTTCGATAAATCTGACCTTACGCTTTCTGCAGCCGCCGACAAGAACTTTTCACTGTCCAGAATTTCCTAAAAGACAAAAAATTTAGGTCCAAATCCTTTTCCCGCACTTTGGGCAGACCGGAGCCCGTGATCGGAAAGGCTGTCTAACACAACAACATTCTCTGGGTATATTTTCCCGAGCAAGGCCCACAGCACAAGCGGATTTCCTCCGGCGGAGATCACATGGATGCCTTCCTTATCCGTGACCAGCCCCGGCAAGCCGAGAATATCTGCTGGACGGTGTCCGGTAATATCCGCATATTCTGCGGGGCTTGCTGGCAGCCCGGGTTCAACCTGACCGTTCGGCCGGTACATAAAGCGATGCCCTCTGAAGATTTGACCCAGGTCCACCCGATAGGTAACCCCATCCAGCTCCAAATCATAGTTAAGGAGTACACGATCTTGAACCGTAACCGGGACGATACGTGCTTCGGTAACATGCTGCAATTGCTGTGGATCAGGCTGAGCCAGATTCCATGCTTCCCCCGCAAGGACCTGGCTTCGCGGTGCCGCAAAATACTCCTCTTCCCCGTAGCGGAAAGCAACAGGCACAGCTGCACCTGCAGCATCCGCCAAAACCGTCCATACGGGATACCACTGAAGAAGATAGCCCGGGGCAGTTCCCGGATGTCCGTTCAGACTCGCCGGAAGAATCGTCCCCAGCCGGTATTGGAACCCGTATCCCACAGCGGATAATTCAGGACTTAACCAGCCTTGTGCGTATTCAACCAACGCTTTGTGCGTGATTTTCTTGCTCATAATTGCCGTGAGGAACTTGGCACGCGGTTGTTCAATAAATCTTACTCCTCTGTCGCTGCCTGCCCCCTGCCTGATCTCAATCGGAACCTCTTCCCAATTCTCGAAAGGAAGCAGCGCATCTCTTAGGAGAATGAACTGGTGCAAATATTCATTGAACATCTGCATAACAACAGGTCCTCCAGCCGGACCCATCAATAAATCCGCTACTCTGTGCGTCCAAAGATGGTTCTCGCAATGGCTTCGGAAATACACATTTCCCAGCGTTTGAGGGTCATGCTGTCTGGCAGCTGACTTCTCCACATTATATTCGCGGGCCCAAAGGGACAGCTTTTCCCCAATCTGTCTGGCTTGGCGGGTCACTTCAACTCCGGCTTTTCCTGTAAGTTCCAGCTGACCCAGCGGCAAATCCGCTTCTCTGCCCTCAATCGCCAGATTAGCCTGCAGATTATCCAGCAGCAGCCTGTGATCCGCCGCTTCACCAAGTCTAAGCAGCACAGCTTCCAATAAAATATCCAGTTCTCTTACAATATCCTTGGCTACATATACTCCCTCGGCAAGACGCCAATCTACGCTCCCATCCTCCTGCACTGTAAGAATAGAAGGCTTGGCACGGAGTAACGGAGCAATCTCAACAGAAGTTCCCCACGTAATTTTCTTATTGTCTGCTGTTAAGGTATAGCTTGACATATTTGAACACCTCCAAAGTGATATAAGATGAAGCGGACGGTTACTCGGATATCCCTCCTTTAATACATTTAAATATATCGATCTATTGAGCAAAAAAAATTACATTTCAAACTCTGCTGAAATATAATTTTTAAGTGTTGCTTGGTTTAGCTTATAGATATGATAGGTTCCTTCTTTTCTTACCAGTTCAAGCAGGCCGCACTCCTGCAGTTGCTTCAAATGATGGGAAAGAGTTGAACCCGGAAAGTTCAAATGCTCCCCGATCCCGGAACAGCTGAGTTCCTCATGCTTGCTGAGCAGAGCAACTATTTTCAATCGCGTAGGCTCCCCGAGGGCTTTATATATTTTTACCGCATTTTTTAGCGTGTTGTCGTCAAGCTTCATAGCAGGCCCCCCTTTCCATATATTAATACATTTATATATATCGATATATTAACGATGCATGTAACAAATGTCAAGGTCTCTATATTTATCCCCTTCCAGAAACGCCTATAAAATCAATCATTCTGCTGATGGTCCTGTTAATTACATAAGTTACTTATGCGGGATCGATCGAAGGGATTGTCCGCTGCAGCGAATTCCTAGGACCGATTATTATGATCATGGTCCTGCTTGTCCTGCTCGCCAACGCTAACATTATTCACTTGAAACAGATCCTTCCTGTCTATGTGGATAGCGGTGCGAAAGGTGAAGGGCACTCTCTAGAAAATGTAGACAGCCCTGATGTAATAATTTTTTGAAATTGAAGTTCTTTACCGGTCACGCCAAAAAGCAGCCCGTCCTTAGACTGGCTGCCAAATGTATTCGTTAACTTATGCAATATAATCCAGCTGCTCTATTCGTTCCAAATAAGCACTTGGACCGGCGTAGGATTATAGGCGTTGCATGGATTGTTCAATTGAGGGCAATTGCTGATCAGCACCATGGAATGGCAGCTGGATTGGAGCTCCACATAACATCCTGGTCCGGATACGCCATCCTCAAACGTTAACCCGCCCTCAGGCGTTACAGGTACATTCATGAAAAAGTTAATGTTCGGAGACAGGTCTCTTTTTGCATAACGGTGGCCTTCCGGATGTTTGGCAAGCTCCAGCATTTCGTAATAGCGGGGTTCGCAAGTGTACCCTGTTACATTTTAACTGCTTCATTTCAGCAATTGCCCTGCTTACTCTTTATCTTCTTCCGTATCTTCTGCATCCTCTGCGGACTCCGGCGGATTCGCCCGGTGAATATTAATCCGGGTAATCCGCAGCCGGGTGGACTCCTCTACCTCAAAGGTGACGTCGCCGACCACCACCTGTTTGCCTTTGGACGGATTCCCCTCCAGCTCCTTGAACAGCCAGCCGCCAATCGAATCCACTTCTTCATCCTCGATGATGACGCCAGTAAGATCATTCACGTCTTCAATCAGCATGCGGCCTTCAACGGAAATATATTCTCCACTATACTCCACACTCGGGCGTTCATCCTCGAATTCGTCATGCAGATCGCCGACGATCTCTTCCAGAATCTCTTCGGCGGTCAGCAGCCCCGCCGTCCCACCATATTCGTCTACGACCAGGGTCAGCTGGGCTTTGTTCTTCTGCATCAGACGGAGCGCATGGCTGATCTCCATCGATTCCGGCACATTCAGAATCGGCCGGACCAGTGAAGCCAGGTCATTCTGCTGCTCCAGCGGTGCGAAGAGAAGATCTGTAATATGGATGAAGCCGATAATCCGGTCCTTATCCTCGAAGGCTACCGGATACCGGGAATGCTTCGTTTCCGTAATGATCCGCATATTCTCCTCCAGCGGGAGATTGCTGTACAGTACATCCATATCCGTACGCGGGAGCATCACTTCACGGGCCAGCAGATCGGAGAATTCGAAGATGTTGTCCATCAGCTTCATCTCATCCTTGTCGATAACCCCGCTTTTCGCACTCTGATTCATCAGGATACGGATCTCCTCTTCAGAGTGGGCAGCTTCGGCTTCACTGGCCGGTTCAACACCAACCAGCCTCAGCAGCGCATTAGCTGACGCATTCAGCACCCAGATGAAGGGCAGGAACACATTATAGAAGAACATCAGCGGAGCGGACAGCAGCAGCGCTGAGCCTTCAGTTTTTTGAATCGCCAGGGACTTCGGTGCAAGCTCACCCAGCACAATATGTAAGAAGGTAATAATCGAGAACCCGATAATCACAGATACCGTAGAGATCAGGGTCTGATCCGATACGCCAAGCTGATACATCAGCGGTTCCACCAGCAGCTCAGAGATCGCCGGTTCTCCGACCCAGCCGAGTCCCAGCGAGGCGAGCGTAATCCCGAACTGGGTGGCAGACAGATACGAATCCAGTCTTTTATTGACCTTCAGCGCATACCCGGCCATTTTGTTGCCTTCGCTGACCAGCTGGGTCAGACGTGACTGTCTGACCTTTACCAGCGAGAACTCCGCCGCAACGAAGATCCCATTCAATAATACGAGCACCAGAACGAGCAAAAGATTAAGCACTAAGCTTCCTATGTCGAATTCCGTATGCACTATAATAACGCCCCATTTCTACAGAGTGATCGCTTTTCTTGTCTTGAAATCAACCTCAGGATAATACATATCGGCTACCAGAAGGTTGGGCCCGCAGCAGCCGGCGGCATCGCAGTAGCAATTCACTTTCTGATTCAGCGGATGCTTAGTCTGCCACTCGGTGAAAATGTCATCCAGCCTGGTGCTGCTGATATTGCCAAATGCGGAAATATCGGCGAAATCTGTTACGAATACATCGCCCGTAAATAAATTTACGTTCACCCGGTTTCTTCCGTCCGGGTCATTGCGCAGAGTAACATTCTTCTCACTGCGCAGTCTGCGCAGCAGCTGCTGGTCTTCCTCGAGGAAGCTGCAGGCGAAGAACGGCAGCGTGCCGAACAGCATCCACATCTCAGGGTCCCGGGCATCCAGCAGGGAATGAATGGCTGCATTCATCTCTTGGAGTGACAATACGGGCAGCTTCGAAGCGAAGCTGGAGGCATACATCGGATGCACCTCATGGCGTCTTGCCCCCATCTCCCCGATCAGCTTGTGGATCTGCGGGAGCTTGGTATGCGTACGGTAATTAATCATCGACTCCGCCGAGATAAGCATACCGTCATTGCTAAGCCGGCGGGAATTCTCCAGCATGGTGTCATACAGACGGTAGGCGGCATCCTTCGAGACCGGATGCCCGCTGTTCGCGAAGCCCACCTCATGGAAGTCATCCCCGTTAACATAGTTGAAAGAGATATGCATGACATCCAGGTATGGAAGCAGCTGCTCATAACGGGAATACGGCATGGTAAGATTCGAGTTGATCTGAGAACGGATCCCCCGCTCACGTGCATATTTCAGCAGCGGCACGATGGTATTCTCCACCGTTCCGGCACGGAACATCGGCTCCCCGCCGGTGATGCTGATGGTCTGCAGATGCTCTACCTCTTCCAGACGGCGCAGCATATTGGTGAGTGGCAGCAGCTCCCCTTCTTTCATAGTCAGGCTGTCTCCAACTGCGCAGTGCTCACAGCGCATGTTGCACAGATTGGTCACCGTCATCTCTACGCTGGTCAGCACATGCCGCCCGTGCTGGCGAAGAGAGGTAATCGGATCCCAGGGATCGTACTCCGGCGACAGCTCTTGTACAGGTATTGATGATGATGATGGCTCTAATATACTCATTTCTTAATGCTCCTTTAATGCTTATTCCTTATTATTAACCCAAAACAATTGAAAAAGAACGATAACTTACGCTATATCATACCACGACAAGCGAAAAACTGCGCATCTGCCGCTTATTTGCTTTAATTTCAAAAAAACAGCAAGGCTGAGAATACAGCTCCGCAGCCAAGCGGACACCTGTATTCTTTCCTCGCTGCTAACAACGCTAATCAAGTGCTCTTCACTATAAGCTCTCCCCCGTCAGTCACATCAACAATGACCACAGAGAGGGCTTTGCCAAGATCATGCTCATAAGGGGTGACCGGTTCCCCTTCCGGGCCGTTAAGCACACGTACAACGGGTCTGTGCGGTATGCTGGGATCAATCTTGACCACAACACCGCTCTCGCCGGTGCTAAGCTTGACGGTAAGCCCCAGAGGATAGATCGCCACACGGTCTCTGAAAATCTCCAGCTGCTTCTGCTCATACAGCGTGCCGGAGCCGACGTACAGCGCCTCGACCGCCTGATGCGGCAGCATGGCTTTTTTGTATATCCGGTTGGAGGTCATCGCATCATAGGAATCCGCCACACCCAGCCACTTCGCATATTCATGAATCTGCGGACCAGTCAGACCGCGCGGATAGCCGGAACCGTCGATCCGCTCATGATGCTGCAGTGCACAATGGGCCGCGAGCAGCGGGATATTCGGCTCTTCCTTAAGAATCCGGTAACCGATCTCGGTATGCGCCTGCATATGCTTGAATTCATCTTCACTAAGCATCCCGGGCTTCTGAACAATTTTGACCGGAATCTGTGTCTTGCCGATGTCATGCAGCAGCGAACCGAGTCCGATGACCCGCAGTTCTTCCTTGCTGTAGCCATGGGCAATGCCAAGCACCAGTGTGTAGAGGCATACGTTCAGGGAATGCACATACAGATAGTTGTCTGCGGTGTGCATATCCAGCAGCATAATCATCGGATCTTCCTGAGCCGACATATCGTCCAGTATGGAATCCATCACTTTGGAGAATTTCTTATCCAGGTGGTAGAAGCCCTTGGTAATTCCCGAAGCGCCGGACATTTGCTGAAATTGATTTCTGATTACCTTGAGCGCCTGATTTCGCGTCTCATCCTGCAGCATTCCGGGAATCACGACATCTTCCGTGACGGAATCCTCTATATAGATATAGCCGATATCGATCCTAGCGAGCCGCTTGATCAGGGCATCAGTAAGCTCTACTCCATCAGCGAGCAGAACCAGTCCTTCATCATTATAAATTTTTTTACCCAGCTTCATTCCCGCCTGAAGCCGATTCACGGATACTAAACGCACCTTGGCTCACTCCTGCCTTTAACGGTAAATTGCTATTCTGTTTCGGAATCCTTGGGTCAAACGCTGTGCCTATACCGTTACCTTGAGCGACCGGACAAGCGGATGTATGTAAGACTGCCTCTCTTGCCCGGTGATGCTAAGCCGGGTGAGCTTAACGCATAATGAACAGCCAGAAGACAGCCGCAAGTATGAACCGGTAAATCGCGAAATGGGTCGGTCTGATCTTCTGGATCATCCTCATGAACAGAACAACTACCACATAGGACACCACGAAAGAAATCACGAAGCCAATAGCGAAATACCAGATCGTATCATTCGTGAAATTGCGGTAGGAATCCAGCAGTTCATAGCCCGAGGCTGCACACATAATCGGAATCGCGATGAGGAAGGAGAAATCCGCCGAAGCCTTGTAGCTGACCCCGCTGAGCATCCCCCCGGAGATGGTCGAACCGGAACGGGAGAACCCTGGCCAGAGTACGGAAATGATCTGATAGAGCCCGATCGCCAGCGCCTGCCCGTAGGACAGATCATCCAGCTCATGCGCGGTCACGCGAATCTTGCGTTTGTTGACCCATTCCGCGATGATCATCAGAATCCCGCCGGCCACCAGTGCCCAGAGAACCGTAGATGCGCCGAACAGGCTTTTGATGAAATCACGGGCGAAAAAAGCTACGGCGAGCGCAGGCACTATACCCAGCAGCACATGAATCAGGTTCAGGCGTGATGCCGGCATGACTCCGCCTCTGCTTCTGCCGCTGCGGCCGATCCCCAGGAGATTCAGAATCCGCTGGCGGTAGACAATGGCAATGGCCAGAATGGCCCCAAGCTGAATGACAATCTCATACGTCTTCATAATGGAATCCTGCTCGTCAAACCCCAGCAGCTTCGTGGTAAGAATCATGTGTCCCGTTGATGATACCGGAATAAACTCGGTTATTCCTTCAACAATTGCCAGAATTATTGCTGTAATTGTATCCATATAATCCTCCTGATCTAGTCAATGAAACCTGGTGCAGCTATGACTTCTAATGTTTGAATGAATTGCGGGATGTATCAGGTGGCCAGGCTCACCCAGCGGGCAACTTCGCTCTCATCGAGGCTCCCCGGGCGCTGGAGCTCCATCCGCAGCAGATCGCGCAGAAAATGGGGCAGCAAATAGACAGGCTCCCGGCCATTCGCTATACTCTCATACCCTGTGCGGAATGTAAACATATCCAGCGTGCCGACGCTATACTCCCGTTCGTCTTCCAGCTTCTCTCCGCCGACAAAAATCGCAATACCGTTATCATACGGCATGACCCTTGGATCGTACAAGATTTTTAATCCGTCGACAGCCAGACTGCCCAGCATATTCCCCCGGAATCCGTAGCCGTAGATTACCTTGTTGCGGTATTCCTCCATTAGACTCTGTTCCAGCGCAGTGCGGATATCCTTGCCGGTGAGCTGTACAATGCACGGATTAATCGGGGAAGGGCATAGGGCATGCAGCATGCCTGCCGTAATATTGCCCTCCGGCAGGGAGCCGAGCAGCTGCCCGGAATTGACAAGCGAGAAGGAGCTGCCCGTGAAGCGGCGGACAGCCTGTGCCAGCAGGTTGCCAAACGGTGATTCGCCCTGCAGGTCGAGCGGCAGCCCGCGGTCGCTGATGGCAACGGTCTCCAGCAGCACCTCACGGCCGCGCTGCAGGTGAATTGCTGCCGCCGGAGCGATGATCTCTTCAGTCAGCGCGCCATTGACTGCGGTACATTCCCCTTCAGCCAGCCGGAAGGCTCCGTCAGGCTGATCCCGCTTAAATACCAGCCGTCCGAGGTACCGGCCGAATTTGCCGGCGCCGCATACAGCCGTGCCGCCTATCATCTGCGGCTTCTCAAGCATGTGGTGGGTATGTCCGCCCAGAATGGCATGTACACCTTCCAGATTCTCTGCCAGCTTCTGGTCTGCGGGCAGCCCCAGATGAGACAGAATAATTAGGATATCCACTTGCGGTGCCAGCAGTTCACACTGCTCACGCAGCGCTTCTTCAGGGTCCAGCACATCCCAGCCCAGCAGGGAGTAGAAAGAAGTGAACGCTGCCGTGGCACCGGTCAGCCCGATCTTGATCCCGTCCTTCTCCAGGATGGCATGGCGCTGCATCCAATGCGGAGGCTCTCCGGTTGCAGACTCCAGGAAGTTGCAGCACACCACAGGACACTGGATGCCGGTAAATATAGCCGAGAGCATCTCCTGTGAGAAGGTAAGGCCTTCGTTGTTGCCGATAGTTACGGCATCATATCCGGTCAGATTCATAATATCGATGTTAGCCTGCCCCATCGTGCCTTCCGTCTCTACGGCAGCCCTGTCCATATGGTCCCCGATATCCAGCAGCAGCACCGGACCTTCGCCTGCAGCAGCCTTCATTGCAGAAATCTCTGCCGCGACAGGACTCATCATTTCAAAATGGCTATGTATGTCATTGGTATGAAGAATGGTTAATCTTTGCGGCTCAGGCTTCATAAGCTTGCTTCCCTCCCACTTGTACAGCCGTTTATAGTGTAAGCGGCAGGCTTGTGCTCTTCTAGAGTTAGCATAACATTTTCAGGCTCATTATGGTATATTGTAATCATTATAAGCTGTCCTAACTTATGTAATTACGAGGTGATTTAATCATGCATGTGTCCATTCGACTGTTTGCGGGTCTGGCCGAAGTCATCGGCTCCTCTACTCTGACATTTCATGCCCATGAGTCGCCTTTGACAGCCGGCAAACTGAAAGAACTGCTCTCCGCTTCGTATCCCGATGCTGCTCCGCAGATCAATGTATCCCTGGTTGCCGTTGACCGGGAATATGCCCCAGATGATACAGAAATTTCCGAAAGCTCCGAGGTGGCATTGATCCCGCCCGTGTCCGGCGGAGAACCTGAGGCTGCCGCTGACGAGACAGCAGACGGCCTTTACAGCATTACGGATCAGCCCTTGAAGGCTGAGCTGCTCCTGGAGAAGGTACAGGATGTTAACCACGGAGCCTCACTCCTCTTTGTCGGCACGACCAGGGAGATGACTGGAGATCAGCAGACAAACGCCCTTCATTATGAAGCTTACGTGCCGATGGCACTGAAGAAGCTGCAGGAGATAGGCCTCGAGATTCAAGAACGCTGGCAGGCTCACTGCGCAATTGCACACCGGATCGGGCTAGTAGGGATCAAAGAAGCCAGTGTTGTCATTGCCGTGTCCGCACCGCATCGCGATACCTGTTATGAGGCCAGCCGTTACGCCATTGAGGCGCTTAAAGCCTCAGTCCCCGTATGGAAAAAGGATATCCGGGATTCAGGCTCACAGTGGCTCGGGAAAGATCCCCAGGCTGAAGAATCCTCCAGCTATAAACAGTACTCCTAAACCATTGAATATTCCCGGCTTTGTTGCTATGCTGGAAAAAATCGCTATAGTAAGGTGGCATATTCATTGAGAGTACACGTCATGGATCTAAAACCGGGTGATCATCTGCGGATGGATACCTTCAGCTCACGCGGGCTGCATGTACTCCCCAAAGGATCACGGCTCCAGTTGGAGGAGATCGCCAAGCTGATACAGCATGGCGTAGATTATGTAGATATTGAAACGGTGCAGGAAGAACCCGCACCCTCAAGCAGATCCTCAATCATCCAGGCTGCTTCCGGCAGCTTCGACATCATGATCGATGGTTTTGAATCTCTATATATGGAAGCACTCACTAAGGGAAGCTTCAATCAGTCCGTTGTAGACGATATTCTCCAGCCGACGTTATCCACGCTCGACAAACACAAAGATGTCGTCTCACTCCTTCTGCTGCTTGACCGGGAAGACAATTATACCTACAACCATTCCCTGCAGGTAGGGATGCTATCTTATTATATTGCCTCCTGGCTGGGATATTCCAAGGCGGAGTGTTATGAGATCGGCCGTGCAGGATACCTGATCGATATCGGCAAATGCCGGATCTCCCCTGATATTCTGAACAAACCCGGCAAGCTGACCGCTGCCGAATTCGACGAAATCAAACTACATACGGTTTACGGGCACGAAATCATTCAGAATTCCATGAATGATCCTTTCACAGCTTTAGTCGCCTTGCAGCATCATGAACGTGAAGACGGCTCCGGGTATCCGCACCAGCTTACCAAGAACGATATTCATCCTTATGCCCAGATTGCAGCGGTCGCCGATATATACAGCGCCATGACCTCCCACCGGGTCTACCAGTCCAAGCAGGAGCTGATTTCCGTACTGCGCGAGATCAACTCGCTCAGCTTCGGCAAGCTGAACGGCAAACCGGTACAAGCCTTCATTCAGCATCTAATGCCTAATTTTATCGGCAAACGCGTATTGCTCAGCACCGGAGATATGGGGGTAATTATTATGAACAACCCGCTGGATGTCTTCCGGCCGCTCGTGCAGAGCGAAGGCAAATTCCTTGATCTGTCGCGCGAACGCAAAATTGCGGTCATAGAGATCTATATGGAATAGGCCGGCTACATATACATTCATGCAAAAAGGAGATTCCTGAACCCGGATACGGGTCAGCGAATCTCCTTTTCTTTTAACGCAGGCTATAGCTCTTCACCATTGCTGGCGATGACCTTTTTGTACCAATAGAAAGAGTCTTTCTTCGAACGGTCCAACGTCCCGTTACCGTCATCGTCCAGATCCACGTAGATGAAGCCGTAGCGCTTCGACATTTCCGAAGTAGACATACTCACCAGGTCAATCGGTCCCCAGCTTGTATAGCCGATCAGTTCCACACCGTCCATAATGGCTTCCTTCATCTGGGCAATATGCTGTCTTAGATAATCGATGCGGTAGCTGTCATGGATGGAGCCGTCCGGCTCAACCTTGTCATACGCCCCAAGCCCATTTTCAACGATAAACAGCGGTTTCTGGTAACGGTCATACATCGTGTTCAGCATAATCCGCAGCCCGGTCGGGTCGATCTGCCAGCCCCATTCCGAGGCTTTGAGATAAGGATTTCTTATCCCGCCGAACAGATTACCCTGCGCCCGCTCTCCTTCAGGACTAACTGACAGCGTGAGGGTCATATAGTAGCTGAATGCCACATAATCCACCGTGTACTGCTTCAGAAGCTCATCATCGCCCGGCTCTTTGTGAAGTTCAATATTGTGCTCTGCAAAATAACGGTCCATATATTTCGGATATTCGCCGCGTGCATGGACATCGGTAAAGTACAGGTTCAGCTGATTCTCATGCTGGTTCAGCCGCACATCCTCGGGATTACAGGTAGCCGCATAGCTCTCCATCCGCGCCAGCATACAGCCCATCCGGGAACCGGGGATAATCTCATGCACCAGCTTGGTAGCCAGCGAGCTCGCAATGAACTGGTGATGCAGGGCCTGGTATATCGTCTGCAGCTTATTCCCGGCACGGTCAATGACAACACCGCCGCCGGTGAACGGGCTAAGGGTCATCATGTTGATCTCATTGAAGGTGATCCAGTATTTCACTTTATCCTTATAACGCCGGAACACCGTTTCGGCATAGCGGGTGAAGCAGCCCACAAGTTCGCGGGAGGCCCAGCCGTTGTATTTCTGCGTCAGACCGAGCGGGGTTTCGTAATGCGCCAGGGTAACCAGCGGCTCTATCCCGTATTTATGCAGCTCATCGAATACATCGTCGTAGAATTTAAGACCGGCCTCATTCGGCTGGGCATCATCGCCATTCGGATAGATTCGGGCCCAGTTGATCGACAGACGGAACACCTTGAAGCCCATTTCCGCAAATAAAGCGATGTCCTCTTTGTAGCGGTGGTAGAAGTCGACCCCTTCTCGTTTCGGGAAACGTGCGTTGAATTCGCCGGACAGAATTTGCGCGATCCGCTCGGAGCTGATTTCGATGGCATGATCATTGCTGCGCTCCGCTTTGGGCACGTAGGCTACCATATCCGCACTGGACAGGCCTTTGCCGCCCTGATCAAAAGCGCCTTCCAGCTGGTTCGCGGCCGTAGCCCCGCCCCACAGGAAGTTATCCGGAAATTTCTGTTTGAAATTAGTCATGTGTATCTCCTTTTTATAAGTCGTAAGTACCTGCTCATTGAAGCACGGGCTCTAGTGTATTAGGGTTAGCAAAGCTTCGCCGTTTGTTACTTCGCTTCCGGTATTCTTCAGAATATCGAGGTATTCTGCCGAGTTGGTGACAATGACCGGGGTTGATGTTACAAAGCCTGCCGCACGGATAGCTTCCAGGTCAAATTCCAGTATGAGCTGACCCTGCACGACCTTATCTCCCTCTTGTACCTTTTTGTCAAAATGTTTCCCTTTCAGCTTCACCGTGTTGACTCCTACATGGATCAACAGCTCTGCGCCGCCATCCGAAGTAATGCCAATCGCATGCCCTGTCGGGAATACCGTGGTTACCGTTCCGTTCACCGGGGAAGTCAGCTTTCCGGAGGACGGCTCGATGACAATGCCTTTACCCATTGCGCCGGAAGCAAAAGCTTCATCGGGCAGACTTTCGAGCGGCTGCAGTGCTCCTGCCAGAGGACTTACCACCATTTCCTTGTCAATCATAGTTGGCGTAGTTGGGTTAACCGGTCCGCTTGAGTTAACAGAAGCTGCTGTATCGGCTGCCGGGTCATCAAACCCAAGCACAAATACCAGAATAGCAGCGAGTACGAAGGCTACAAGTATGCCGATGATTACCCAGATGAATCCGGTTCCGAAATAAGTCGGCAAGGCCAGCAGTCCCGGCAAGGAGAAGGACAGTGCTCTTGCGCCGCCTTGTGCAATAATCGCCCCGCCGATCGCACCGGAGATACAGGCATAGATGAACGGTTTCTTGAGCTTCAGGGTAACCCCGTAGATTGTCGGTTCAGTAATCCCGAAGATGGCTGCCAGTGTGGAAGAACCGGCCAGAGCTTTGAGCTGCGGGTTCCTGGATTTCAGGAATACGCCGAATACTGCACCGGCCTGAGACAGAACTGCTGCGCAGAGTATTGGCAGCATCGTATCATACCCCAGCGTAGCAATGTTGCTGAGCATGATCGGCACAAAGCCCCAATGCACGCCGAAGATCACGAATACCTGCCAGAATGCCCCGGCAATAGCTCCGGCAACCAAAGGACTAAGATTGTACAACCAGGTATAACCGGATGCCAAACCGTCACTGATCAGTGAGCCTACAGGTCCGAAGGCCAGGAACGTAAGCGGAATTACAATTAGGAGCGCGAACATGGGAACCAGAATATTTCGGACCGATTCATGAATGAACGAACGGAACCATTTCTCCACATAGGATTGTACCCATACCGCCAGAATGATCGGAATTACACTGGAGGAATAGTTAATCAGCACAATCTTGATCCCCAGGAAGTTCAGCGGGTCCGGCGAACCCACAGCAGCAATTACCGAAGGGTATATCAGCGCCCCGGCTACTGCTATGGAGACAAATTGATTGGCTTTGAATTTACGCGCCGCTGTAACTGCCAGGAACACAGGCAGGAAGTAGAACACGCTGTCCGACGCTGCATTGAGAATCAGATACGTACCGCTGGTACCGCTGATCCATTCCAGCGAGAGAATCAGAGCCAGCAGGCCCTTGAGAATCCCTGCGCCGGCGAGCGCCCCGAGAATCGGAGAGAAGATGCTTGAAATAATATCAACCGCTTTGCCGAGTACACTGGTACTTTCGGAGCTGTCGTCATTACCGCTTTTCTCTGCATCCTGTAAAGAGGTTTCCTTCATAATCTGTTCAAACACCTGGCTGACATTATTGCCGATGACGACCTGGAACTGGCCGCTGTTCTCCACCACGGTAATGACTCCCGGCGTTTTTTCAAGCGCTGCTTTATTGGCCTTGCTGTTATCCTTCAATTTGAATCTCAGGCGCGTTGCACAATGGAATACGGAATTCACATTACCTTCTCCGCCAACGAGTGTAATAATCTGTTTGGATAAGTCTTTATTGCTCACTTGGGTATGCTCCTTTATATTTCTCGATTGATTAAACATCGCTGCAGAGGCGGGTTGTGCCAGCAAGTTCTAATATCCCCCCCTGCAAACAAGAAAAACCTGAACTCAGGGCAAAAGGGCGTCAAAAAACGCTAGTTTTGCCGTCAGTTCAGGTTTTGCCTGCATTACCAGTTACACCCTGTAAGATGGAAAATATGAAGTTAGAGGGTTCGCTTAGGGAATGTGTTATTCCAGACTGTTACGGTCCGTCACCCGCTGGATGTGAATGGTCAGATAGACATATTCATCCTTGCTTAAGCTCTGGCCATGGGATTTCTCCAGATACTCATTGATCTTGCTTGCACATTCGAAGGCCTTGACATAAGTCTGCCTCACCTGGTTATACAGAAACTCCTCGCCGCTGTTATTGGTCTCCTTCTTCAGGATCCGCATGGAGAAATACTGCAGATGCGTCAGGAACCGCGAGTAATTCAGCGAAGTCTCATCAAGCACCAGCTTGTAGTGATAGGTAACAATATTCAGAATATTCTGCACGATTTCCGTCATCTTGACGGTTGATCTCATCTCATTGCCGCCATCCATTCTGGCATTCACCAGATGCAAGGCAATAAAACCGGCTTCATCTTCACCAAGCGCTAGGCCCGTTGCCTGCTCGATAATCTTAAGGGCATCCAGCCCGATTTCATATTCCTTCTTATAAAAGCGTTTGATTTCGAACAGCATCGCGTTCTTCAGCATGATTCCCTTATCGAAACGCTGCAGCGCAAAATGAATGTGGTCCGTCAGCGTCAGGTACAGGTTATCACTCAGCTCTGTGCCCAGCACCCCGTTCGCATACATCACGATCTCATTGGCCAGCTCCAGATGCACCACTGGAATATCATTCAGCAGCTCCGTCAGCCGTGCCGTGAATTCGTTCTCATTGAGCAGGAAAATCTTGTCCACCTTAGCCGGATCCACATAATCCCCTGCCACCTTGTTGAAGGAAATCCCTCTGCCCATGACAATGACTTCCTTGCCTTTCTGATTCTTGGTCAGAAGTACATTGTTGTTCAGTACCTTCTCGATAATCATCTCTATCTCACCTCCCGCCATATAGTTTGTACAAAAAAAGCCTAAGTTGATCCCAATATCATTAAGAAAATGATACTCGCATCAGCTTAGGCATTGCCCGCGTTACCGGTCACAATCCTGTATTACTGTTATTGTAGCATAAAAAAAAGCGATTTCAAGAACTTTATTTTCCCCGGTTTGAATCCCGGCCTCCAAGGCTAGGCTGATAGCAAAAGATCATTTGGAGGAGATAACCTATGCTTGCAGTTCATCAGCGCCTTGCGGAGCTGTATACTCTTAGTCTGAAGCGGCCGCTGGCCGCAGCGGAACGTGACGAGCAGCAGCACTGCCTTCATGTCAACACGGTGTACTGCTGGGAAATGGCCCGGCTGAATAATGAAGCCATGCTGGCGGCACATACGAAAGACTCTCAGTGGCAGCAGGAGATCAGTGCACAGATGCTGGAGGTCCGGGTAACCGGCAGAGCCGCCAAGCGGCAAGGGTGAATTTCTATAAAAATAACAGTAGCCCTCCCTGCTAATTAAAGTGTGCCGGGGAGGGCTTCTGTCTGTCATTCTGCTATAAGAAGCGGAACTGCGCTTCAATTAAACCGTTATAAATGCCGTCACGCTCGGTAAGCTCGGCGTGATTGCCTTCTTCCTTGATCTCGCCATGATCCAGCACCACAATCTTATCCGCATGGCGGATGGTGGAGAGCCGGTGGGCTACGATGAAGGAGGTCCGGCCCTGAAGCAGCAGCTTCAGCGCTTCCTGGATCTTGATCTCCGTCTCCGTATCGATACTGGCTGTCGCTTCATCCAGAATCAGAATCCGCGGATCGGCGAGCAGCGCCCGGGCGAAGGACAGCAGCTGGCGCTGGCCCATGGACAGTGCGCTGCCGCGCTCTTCAACTTCGGTCTCATAGCCGCCCGGCAGCTTCATAATGAAGTCATGCGCGTCCACTGCCTTGGCAACTTCTTCAATCTCCTCATTTGTAGCATCCAGCCGTCCAAACCGGATATTGTCCCTTATCGTTCCTGAGAAGATGAAGGTATCCTGGAGCACGATCCCGATCTGTTCCCGCAGACTCTGCAGGGTTACATCACGGATATCTCTGCCGTCGATCGTGATGTCGCCGCTCTTGATATCATAGAACCGGCCGATGAGGTTGATGATCGTGCTTTTACCGGAGCCGGTATGGCCGACAAGGGCAATCGATTGGCCGGCTTTCACATCGAGATCAATGCCTTTGAGCGCGGCGCGGCCTTTTTCATATTCAAATACGACCTTGTTAAAGTGAATGTCCCCCTGAATCTTGGACAGCGGCGTTGCACCCGGCTTATCCTGAACCGCAGGCTGCTCATCGAGATACTCGAAGATCCGCTCCGAGGAAGCCATGGCCACCAGCAGCTGATTGTACATCTGGCCGAGGCGGTTAATCGGGTCCCAGAAGTTACTGACATACGTACTGAAGGCCACCAGGAAACCAACGGTAAGCTCACCGGACTGGATCAGATAAGCCCCGAACCAGAAGAGGATCATCGTTCCGAAGCCGCCGGTGACTTCAATAATCGGACCGAACGCCTGGTTCATTGCCGAAGCCTTGTTCCAGGATTTCCGGCTGTCCATGTTCATGGCATCGAAATAATGCATATTTTCTTCTTCCTGAGTGTAGGCCTGGGTCACGCGAATCCCCTGAATCGACTCATTCAGATGGGAGTTGATCCGGGAATTCTTCATCCGCACATCCTGCCAGGCGATCCGGATCCGCTGCCGCAGCTTGGTGGAGATCAGGAACATAACCGGTACAGTAATCATTACCGCAAGTCCCAGCTTCCAGTTGATCAGCAGCAGAATGACCATAATGCCGACCAGCTGGACGCAGTCGATCATCAGGTTGACGACCCCGTTCGTGAACAAATCCTGCAGCGAGTTGATATCATTCGTCACCCGCACCAGTACTGATCCGGCCGGTCTTTTGTCGAAGAAGTTGAAGGAGAGCTTCTGAATATGGCGGAACAGATCCGAGCGCAGATCATAGATGACCCGTTGCCCGATCACATTCGTATACTTAATCCGGTACACACCGGCGATCCATTGAATCAGATATAGCACAATAACACTGGCTGTCAGCGTGTATAGCAGCGTAAGACTTGAGTTGCCGTCCTCGGGAGCAATCGCCTTATCGATCGCCATACTCGTCAGGAACGGAACCGTCAGCTTCGTCACTGTACCCAGAATCATCATTACCGCGACGAGCGGCAGCATCTGCCTGGCATACGGCTTCATATAGCCGAACAGGCGGGTGAACTGCTTCCAGTCAAAAGCCTTGTCAATCACGTCATCATCCTTGTAGACGAAACGCTCCTCCAAAGTCTGTTCCTCTGCCTTGCTGTTATCCTTCTCTAATGCCGCACTTGCGGTCTGCTTGGATGTCTCAAGATTCATGCCGGATCACCTGCCCCTAGTTCATTATCCCTGGCCAAATAATCGGCATATTGAATCCGGTATACATCCTGGTAAGGTCCCGGAACCTCAATCAGTTCCTTATGCGTTCCTTGCTGCACCATCTTCCCTTCATTCATAACTATAATCTGGTCGGCATGGCGCAGTGAGGAGATCCGGTGGGCAATGATCAAGGTTGTACGTCCGCGCATAACCTCCTGGAATCCTGCCTGAATCTCATGCTCCGTCTCCATGTCGACCGCGCTGGTCGCATCATCCAGAATGAGAATCCGCGGGTTCTTCAGCAGCGCACGGGCAATGGCAATCCGCTGCTTTTGTCCGCCGGAGAGGCCCATCCCGCGTTCACCTACCACAGTATCATAGCCCTCCGGCATCTCCATAATGAACTCATGCGCCTTCGCCAGCTCGGCGGCACGGATGATTTCATCCATGCTGACATTTTTGAGTCCATAGGAGATATTATTGCGGATCGAGGAGGAGAACAGGAACGTCTCCTGGAACACCGTCGAGATCTGTGCCCGCAGACTGCGGACCTGGAATTCACGGATATCCACCCCATCGAGCTTGATACTTCCTTGATTCACATCATAAGCGCGCATCATCAATTGGGTAATGGTGGATTTCCCGGAGCCGGTTCCTCCCAGGAATCCGATGACCGCACCTGGCTCAGCATGGAAGTGAATATCCTTGACTGCCGGCATCTTGTTCCCGTAAGCAAAAGTAACATGATCGAAATCCACTTCGCCTTTCACTTCGGACGGTACAAGCTCACTTGCATTCTCTTTATCCTTCACATCAATCTGCTGATTAAGGACTTGAAGCACGCGTTCTCCCGATGCCTTGGACTGGGTATAGTTGTTGATTTGGAAGCCAAGGCCCCATACCGGGCCGATAATATACCAGATCAGGCTGAAGAAAGCGACGAGTTCTCCGAGCGACATATGCTTGTTAATGACCAGTGTACCGCCAACCCCCAGCAATATCGCTACACTGACCGAAGCGAGCAGCTCCATCACAGGGAAGAATTTACTCCATAGTTCGGCGGCAAAAATCTGATTATCCTTATAACGTTCATTACGGTGTGAGAACTTCTCAACTTCGTAAGCCTCTCTGGCAAACGATTTGACTGTTCTCACCCCGGTGACATTCTCCTGTACAGCCGTTGTCAGGGAGCTTAACGCCAGACGCATCTCCTGAAAGGCCGGGTGAATCTTGGATTCGAATCTGAGTGCAACTACAGCCAGGAACGGCATAGTGATCAGAGTAACCAGCGTAAGCTGCCAGTTGATTGTGAACATCATGATGGAACCGAACAAAACCATGAAAAACACATTCAGCAATTGGGCAAATCCGAAGCCGATGAACATCCGGATCGCTTCCAAATCCCCGGTCAGCCGGGACATCAGGTCACCTGTCTTCGCCGTATCATAGTAACGGAAGGACAGGAATTGCAGCTTCTCATAGCAGGCATTGCGCAGCCGGTAGGCCAGAAAATTCCCCAGCCGTCCACCGAAGAAGCCATGGGCAAATTGCAGGCAGGCCTTAACAATAATTACAGCAAGCACACTAAGAGCGAGTACGGGCACCTCAGTAAACTTTAGGGGAACAATAACATCATCAATCAATCTCCTTAACAAATTGGGGGTAATAAGCCCCACTGCAGTTGCGGCCGCCAAACATATAATCGACAGAATCAAATAGTGCAGTTTCTCCCGATAAAAGCCCCGCAGTTGCCTGAGAACATCCATATCTCTCCTCCTTAAAGCTTTACGAAGTAAAGCTACTTCGTAAGCATGGTCTTAGCTTTACGAAGTATAACCCGCTTCGTAAGCATGGTCTTAGTCCCAAACCTCACATCTTAAGCCACCTTTTTATGCGCTTTCAATTTAGGGACTTTAAGCAGTTTATCACCCATGATTTAATGCGGCAAAGGGGAGAAATGAGCATTTTCCTTGTTTTTTCGGAAAAAACAGGGCTTAAGCAGGTAGAAAAGACCTCCCATAGCTTTAATTCCTCCTATTTCCTCGTAAATACTGCTCAATTAAGATATAGCAAGATTCAACCCTGCGAAACTGCTTTTTGGCCGTCCGTTAAAAGGAATATTATGTATTAATATTTCAAAGGCGTCGCTGTAAGCCTTTAACGGCCCCCTTCCTGCCTGAGGCGGACTGACATTCCGCTAATCGGGCAAATCAGGAGAATTCGCCTGTCACCCGGACTCACATTCCTTTATTTGATCGCGCGCCCCTCCTTTCAGGCGCGAAAATACAATATAACGGAATCTCAGTCCGTTTCAGCGACAATATGGGTCATTTTGAACAAATAAGCGCTTCTCTGTCCACTTCATCGTGACTACACACAGAATCATCGTGTCTACACACAAAAAAACACAAGCAGCAGAGCATAACAGCTATGCTCCGGTGCTTGCGCTAATTCGCTAAGTCTATCCGCTAACCCTATTAGTAAAACTTATTCAAAATCTCTTTACGCCATTTGCCTGAACATTAATCCTAATCCTTAACCGGCTTGTAGCTGGCAACAACCACACCCGGGGAGAATCTCAGGGTATCTGTCAAGTGCAGTCCCTGCTCCTTAAGTCCTTCACCGAATAGCCGTTTGCCGCTGCCAAGCAGCACCGGGAATACCATCAGGCGGAATTCATCCACAAGACCCAGGCTGATCAGGCTCTGGACCAGCGTACAGCTGCCGAATACCAGAATATCTCGGCCCGGCTGCTGCTTAAGCTTATTAATCTCCTCCAGCAGGTTGTCCTTAATGAGACTTGAATTGTTCCAGGTGACTTCGGAGAGCGTTGTGGAGACGACATGTTTGGCATAACCGTTCATCATCTCGCCGTATTCCCCGGTCTGCTCCAGCATATTGGGCCAGGCAGCAGCAAATGCCTCATACGTCACACGGCCCAGCAGCAGAGCATCGGCATCCTTCAATTCACCGAACTTGTATTTCTCCTGTTCTTCACCACCATAGGCGAAAGTCCACTGCGGATTCTCCATTACTCCATCCAGCGTCATAAACTCTGATACGACCAATTTTCTCATCGGGGCCTCCTTAAGACCGGAAAGATATAACTTACACGGTTGCTCCTGTGTCCACTACATTATTTCACATTGTATAATTCCCCATACCACATAAAAATGCCCACAGATCTTAGACAATATTGCGTCAAGAATCTGTGGGCACGTACTGGATATTGCGTGGTTATAATCGAAGATCGAAGCTCCTGTTAACCGATGGAGCCTTCCATCTCGAATTTAATCAATCTGTTCATCTCTACCGCGTATTCCATCGGCAGCTCTTTGGTGAACGGTTCGATGAAGCCCATAACGATCATTTGCGTAGCTTCAGCTTCAGTCAGGCCGCGGCTCTGGAGATAGAACAGCTGCTCTTCAGAGACCTTGGATACTGTAGCTTCATGCTCAAGCACAATGTTATCATTCATGATCTCATTGTAAGGAATCGTGTCCGAGGTGGACTCGTTATCCAGAATAAGCGTATCACATTTGATATTGGATTTCGCGCCTTCTGCCTGACGGCCGAAGGAAGCGAGTCCGCGGTAAGTCACCTTGCCGCCGTGCTTGCTGATCGACTTGGAGACGATCGTGGACGTGGTATCAGGTGCCAGATGAATCATCTTGGCGCCGGCATCCTGATGCTGGTTCTTACCCGCAACCGCAATGGACAATACGGAACCTTTGGCTCCACGGCCCTTAAGCACGACTGCCGGATATTTCATCGTCAGCTTGGAACCGATGTTGCCGTCAACCCATTCCATTGTCGCATTCTCTTCAGCAACCGCACGTTTGGTTACCAGGTTGTAGATATTCGGTGCCCAGTTCTGAATGGTTGTGTAACGCACACGCGCATTCTTCATGCACAGGATTTCAACGACTGCACTATGCAGGGAGTTGGTGCTATAGATCGGAGCCGTACAGCCCTCAACATAATGCACGAAGCTGTCTTCATCTGCGAGAATCAGGGTCCGCTCGAATTGTCCCATGTTCTCGGAGTTGATACGGAAGTACGCCTGCAAAGGCACTTCACATTTCACACCCTTCGGAACATAGATGAAGCTGCCGCCGGACCACACTGCACTGTTAAGTGCGGCGAACTTGTTATCTGCCGGAGGAATGATGGTACCGAAGAACTTCTTGAACAGCTCAGGGTGATCACGAAGTGCAGAATCCGTATCTGTGAAGATTACACCTTGATCCTCAAGGTTCTTCTGCATGCTGTGGTATACAACCTCAGATTCATACTGTGCCGAGACACCGGCAAGGAATTTCTGCTCCGCTTCGGGAATACCCAGCTTATCGAAGGTTTCCTTGATCTCGGAAGGCACTTCTTCCCACGTCTTACCCTGCTTCTCCGAAGGTCTTACATAATATTGAATGTCCTCGAAATCCAGATCGTCCAGATTGCCGCCCCACTTAGGCATCGGCATCTTGCGGAACTGCTCCAGGGATTTCAGACGGAAATTAAGCATCCATTCCGGTTCATTCTTAATTGCGGAGATTTCCCGGACAATTTCTTCCGTGAGTCCTTTACCAGACTGAAATATCGATTTGTGCTCATCACGGAATCCATACTGGTACTCTTCCATATCAGGCGCTTTCTTAGCCATGGTGTCAGCCTCCTTGTTTCTAATGTTGTGGGTGATTCTCTTCCGTATCTATGCCTTTGCGTAGCGCGTTCCAGGCCAGTGTGGCACATTTGATCCGCGCCGGAAATTTATTAACACCGGACAGGGCTTCAATATCTTCGTAGTCTCCGAAATCTGCTTCTTCACCCTTCATCAGAGAGGAGAAGCTGTCCGCCAGTTCAAGCGCATGCGCTACAGTCTGACCTTTGACCGCTTCCGTCATCATCGAAGCCGACGACATGCTGATTGAACAGCCTTCGCCGCTATAACGGGCGTCCTTGACGACGCCGTCCTCTACCTTAAGCTGAAGCGTAATGCGGTCGCCGCAGGTAGGGTTGTTCAGCTCAATCTTGAGTGCATCATCTTCGAATGAACCACGGTTCCGGGGATTTTTGTAATGATCCATAATTACGCGTCTATATAAGTCATCCAAGTTCATAGGCGAAATACTCCTTTGCCTTGATTAAGCCTTGAACCAGCGAATCTACATCCTGTTCCGTATTATACAGGTAGAAGCTGGCCCGGGCTGTAGAGCTGACCTCCAGCCAGCGCATCAGCGGCTGGCAGCAATGATGTCCGGCGCGGACAGCAATGCCCTCTGCATCCAGCACCGTAGCTACGTCATGCGGATGGACATCGCCAAGATTGAAGGTTACTACTCCTACCTGGCGGTTCCGTGGGCCGTAGATCGTCAGATCACTGATCTCTGACAGCCGCTCCTCCGCATACGCCGCAAGCTGCATCTCATGGCGGTGAATATTATCCAGTCCAACCTCCTGCAGGAAATCAATTGCTGCTCCCAGTCCAACGGCACCCGCAATAATCGGTGTCCCGCCTTCGAACTTCCAGGGCAGCTCTTTCCAGGTCGATTCGTACAGGCCTACATCATCAATCATCTCGCCGCCGAACTCGACAGGCTCCATGGCCTCCAGCAGTGCCTTCTTACCGTACAAAGCGCCAATTCCGGTAGGGGCGAGCATCTTGTGACCGGACAGTGCATAGAAGTCACAGTCCAGATCCTGCATATCCACCTTCATATGCGGTGTGCTCTGTGCTCCGTCCACCACGATTACAGCACCGTTGCGGTGAGCAATTGCTGCAAGCTCTTTGATAGGATGGGTAATCCCCATAACATTGGATACATACGCGATAGCTACGATCTTGGTCTGAGCCGTAATCGTCTTCTCGGCATCCTCCAGTGTCACTGTACCATCCTTCTGCAAAGGAAGGAATTTCAGGGTTGCCCCTGTCTTCTTGGCCAGCTGCTGCCAGGGAATGAAATTGCTGTGATGCTCCATCTGGGTAATTACGATCTCATCGCCCTCTTGCAGGACGGAAGGTCCATAAGATGAAGCTACAATATTAAGTGCACTTGTAGTACCGCGTGTGAAAATAATTTCCTTGGTGCTGCGGGCATTAATGAACTTAGCCAGCTTCTCGCGGGCGCCTTCGTAAGCATCGGTTGCCCGGCTGCCCAGTGTGTGCACCCCGCGGTGAACATTGGCGTTATCCCATTCATAATAAGACTTGACCGCCTCAATGACCTGGCGCGGCTTCTGTGAAGTTGCCGCGCTGTCCAGATACACCAGCGGGTGTCCGTTAATATTCTGATTTAAGATGGGAAATTGCTCCCGAACTCCGCTGCTAATCATTGGCCTAACTTCCTTTCCACAAGAGATTGGAGCTGATTGCGCAGTCCCTCCAGTGGAATTTGCGACACAACAGGAGCCAGGAAGCCGTATATGATCAGTGTTTCTGCGTCATGCCGCGTAATTCCCCGGGACATCAGGTAATAGACTTGCTCGTAATTGACCTGTCCTACGGAAGCGGCATGGCCTGCAGTTACATCATCTTCATCTATAAGGAGGATCGGGTTGGCGTCGCCGCGTGCTTTGGGACTCAGCATCAGAACCTTCTCGGTCTGCTGTCCGTCCGCTCTTGTCGCACCTTTCTCGATTTTCGTAATTCCGTTAATAATGGAAGTGGCCGAATCCCGCATCACTGCGCGGGTAACCATATCACTCGGAGTGTTTCTGCCAAAATGCTGAGCCTGCGTAGTGTAGCTCAGCTTCTGCGAACCGGTACCTACAGCAATTACTTTGGCATCCGAGCTTGAGCCGTTACCCTTCAGCACAGACTTGGTGTCGCTGGCGGTATCGCCATAGTTCATCTCACCGATGATCCATTCGATCGTTCCGTCATTCTCCACTACCGCACGGCGGTAGGTAACATCCGTGGTGTCCTGCCCAAGCTGATGCACCGTGGCATAGCGTACTGTGGCACCTGCGCCTACAAATACCTCAACGGCCCCATTATGCAGACCCGCTTCGGACTTATCTGATACATAGTTATCCACGTAGGTTAATGAACTATTACTATCGGCAACAATCAGAATATGCGGAACAAATGCAGCCTCGGCATCATCCGTTAACAGCACCGCCTGCAGCGGGGTTTCGATGATGACATTCTTCGGAACATAGAGGAATACCCCGCCGTTCCACAGCGCTGCATGCAGTGCGGCGATGGAATGCTCTTCAGGCAATACTGCCTTATGCAGATAACGCTGCACCAGATCTCCATGCTCTCTGACTGCTGTCTGCAGATCGGTGAATATCACGCCTTGCGCAGCCAGCTCAGGAGCCAGACGGGCATATACGGCTCCCGAATTGCGCTGAATGATCAGGCTGCCTTCCTCCTGATCCTTAATCAGAGCGGCAATTGAAGCAGGTGCTTCGCCAAGAGATGTGAAAGTTTGGCTTGCCTTGTACTCTCCGTAGTTGTTAATGTTCCAGCGGTCAATCCGTGTCTTCTCCAGCTTCGGCAGGGCAAGCTCAGCGGCAAGCTCCAGTGCCTTCAAGCGGCTGTCCTTCAGCCAGCCCGGTTCGCCGCTGCTCTGCGATAATTCGCTGAGCTTCAGGGCATCCACGGGAAGAATGGTTTGCGTCGTCATAAGTGGTTTCCTCCTTCCAGCGTTTCTAAGCTTCTTGTCCTACAGTTTCATCTTCAATGCCGAGCTCTTCCTTAACCCATTCATAACCTTCTGCTTCCAGACGTTCTGCAAGCTCAGGGCCGCCGGATTTCACAATCCGTCCCTGCATCATGACATGTACATAATCAGGTTTGATGTAGTTAAGCAAACGCTGATAGTGAGTGATAACCAGGAATCCGCGTTCCGGACTGCGCATGGAGTTCACACCATCGGCAACAATTTTGAGTGCATCAATATCAAGGCCGGAGTCGATTTCGTCAAGAATGACGATCTTAGGGTCCAGCATCATCATTTGGAGAATTTCATTACGTTTCTTCTCACCGCCGGAGAAGCCTTCGTTCAGGTAGCGGTGCAGGAATTCAGGATTCATATCCAGTTCCTTCATCTTAGCTTCCATCAGCCGGATGAAACGGATCAGGGAAATCTCACTGCCCTCTTCACGACGGGAATTAATTGCACTGCGCAGGAAGTCGGAATTGGTTACCCCGCTGATCTCGCTCGGATACTGCATAGCCAGGAACAGGCCCGCACGGGCGCGTTCATCAACCGCCATCTCCAGCAGATCTTCACCTTCAAGCACAGCTGTGCCTTCTGTAACCACATACTTCGGATGACCCATCAGGGCTGAGGCCAAAGTACTTTTACCAGTACCGTTCGGTCCCATGATGGCGTGAATTTCTCCGCCTTTCATTTGAAGGTTGATCCCCTTCAGAATTTCTTTTCCTTCAATCGTCGCTTTCAGTCCCTCAATGACAAAATCTGCTGCCATAATTATTATTCCCTCCATTGATCGATTTGCGAAATCAGAAAGTTGTATTGTCACAGGATTTCCCTGATTACAAGCAATTAGATTTTATATCACATTGTAATTATTATAAATTGAATCAGGTTGATTATCAATGATTCTCACTAATTTTATTACAAAGGTCCGATTTTTACAAATACCGACTTATAATTTTATTACTCTGTCGCCTGTATCTACAGCTAATAATAGTGATTATTGCCCGGGACCGCTCCCCCTGCTGTACTGTTCGACAACCACTGGAGCAGACACGGAATTAGAGACTCTCTTGTCTCCCCCCAGTTCAAGCACAGCAACAATCCGTTCCCGGTGGCGAATTCCGAATGACCTGCACTGCTCCGTGTCATAAATCCATTCCGGAATCAGGCGACGCAGGTTCCATGGTTCGGACTTGGCCAGCAGCTGAAAGTTCTGGATCAGACAGCACACCGCCGCATAATCCTCTTCCTGCCGGTGAAGATCCGATTCCTCCGTGGCCACGACCATAAGGAATGGTGTTGAAGCTTCCTCTCCAGAGGATCGCAGTTTCCGGGCAGCTTGACCACCCGTTACAAAGATAAAACGCCAGGGTTCTCTCATTCCGTCATTAGGCGCCCATACGGCCTCGTTGAGCAGTTTCAGGACGTCTTGCGGAGAAACAGGGTTGATATCCGGATGGAATCTGTCTTCCTCACCTATTATACTCCAACTCTCCTCTGCCGGGGTTCTTTTCCGGGCCCTCGGCGTCTTATCAAAGTATCCGATTTCCAGCATCCCGGCGAACCGTTCTCCTTCCTTCAAGCCCATTTTCTCAAAAAATGACCCGCTGCAAAACATGGAATCCGTGTACCACAGCATTCCTAGCCCTTGTTCCCAGCCCAGCAGCTGAACATTCTGCATAATGCTGCAGACGGCGGCGTAATTTTCGTCGCGCTGCCGCTGCGTTTCGGCGGATTCAGCGATGAAAATGATGTGGGCGGGAGTAGCAGTGATTTGTTTTTTTAGAAATCCGGTCATCCTGGCAGGAAGGAGTTTTCCCAGATGACTATCCTTCACCTTGGCAATCATGCTCTCAGCCAGCTCTTCACGTGACTCCGGTGTGCCGAAATAAAGACAGCGCCAATGCGGCGTCCCCTCAGCTTCGTACAGGCTTGCCGCCTCATTCAGCAAAGCAACGATCACTTCTTGTTCGACCGGCCTTGCGCTGAATTTCCGGATCGTCCGCCGTTCTCTTATCGCTTGAGACAAATTCTCCATCCTTATCCTCCCCGGAAAATTGTTAACATTCAACAATTTTAAATTGTTTACCAGTAAACTATATTTCGCAATATTAGAGCTGTCAATCTAATTATTAGAAAATAGACTGAGCTTTAATAGCTAAACAGCGAAATCACACGTTAGTTTACAAGTGAATAATTTCGGGGTAGGATAAAGATAATTTTGCATAACAGGGAGATGCCCAGCCTTATGAACTCATCCGAAGGACTTAAGCGGCTGCTGTATGGCCGATTACTCCACTTAACGCATCTAAACGAACAGCTTTTTGCATCCGAGCTCGATGCTTTCGCTGATCTTACCCGCCAGTACGGGCTGACTTTCACTTCAAACTCTTTGACGAGCATTCATGTCATTGATTGCATCGGCAACCACGAGCCCATAAACAGCACCTCGATTGCGGAAAAAATGAAATTGTCCAAGGCAAGCATTACAAAAATCAGCGGCAAGCTTCTACAGGAAGGCTGTATTAAGCGCAGCCGGATGAATGACAACAAGAAAGAAGTTTATTTCAGCCTTACGCCCAAAGGCAGGCAGCTCTTCATCGTTCACGCCGAGATGCATGAAAGCCTTGAGCAGAGCTTTATTCAGGGTTTGAACACCTTCTCGGAGGCGGAACTGCAGGCTTCACTGAAATTTATCCAAACGGTGATTAGTCATAGTGACACAATGATTAATAATGACGAGAGCTCCTAGTCAGTATAAGGCTTGCTTAAGATTTGAGCTTGAAGCTTAGCCGTCACTGCGGTGAACATTTGGAGCTCCTTAAACAGCATCTGATCTAAACTAATAATAACTAATTTTGTAAATCGCTTGCTGATGGTTTGCTTGCAGTGACCCTATTCCGGTATATGCGTATGCTTAGTTGTACTTTGTACAACTAAAACGTCTGATTTCCAGCCAATTATCCGTTTAGTTGTATTTCGTACAATTAAACTGCCTTTGGACCTTGGTTCTCACCCATTCGGGCAGATTTAGTTGTACAGAATACAGTTATAAGATACGGGCAGCCCTTTTCGCTGTTTTTAATAGCACAATATACAACTATTACTGAATTTCCACTTGGAACTGAATACATTCATTGCTGCAATATTAAATGAACTCTCTTCTTTAGTTCGTAGCATAAACAAAGCCTCCCGCATGGTATTATCCCAGGGGAGGCTTTGTTTATACTTTTGTCTCAAACTTACACAGCAAGGATTAACCAGCTATCACTCAGCCCAGGAAAGAGCGCAGCATCCATTGGTTCTTCTCAAGATCAGTGCGGATCTTGATGAACAGGTCGGCAGTCGGCTGATCGCTGACTTCTTCCGCCAGTTCGATGCCTTCAGTCAATTCTTCCGCTACTGTAGCGAAATCTTCGATGAGTGCCTGTACCATTCCCCGTGCATCTTCCTTGCCGGTTGCTTCCTGAATAGTGGCAATTTCCAAATATTCTTTCATCGTCGCTGCAGGACTGCCTTTGATACTCAGAAGGCGCTCGGCAACCTCGTCCATTTTGAGCGTGATATCATCGTACAGTTCTTCAAACTTCACATGCAGGGCAAAGAACTGCTCACCTTTCACATACCAGTGATAGTTATGCACTTTCACATATAGAACGTTGAGGTTAGCTACCTGACGGTTAAGTACTTGTTCCAATGAAGCGGTATTTACTTTGTTTGATGCTTTAGCCATGAGTTGATCCCTTCCTTATCCATATATTTTGCCGGCTGCTTGTCCATCATCCGGCTATGCAGTAGTCTATTCTCCATTTACCCTTCTGCCCGCAGGGCGAAACAAAGGAGGACACGGGACAAGCAGCTTTTTCCCCGCCGCGTCCTGCCGCTTCCGGTCCTAACCCGTAGGATGAGCCAAGAGTCCTTGCCTTATGCTCCGGGACATGTGAAACAACCGGAATTATTATTATTCTTATCCTCAGACAAAAGGAGGGCCGCCGGCCCCCCTGCTGAACACTAATCCAGTCTGCTGTCCTACACCATCAGAAGCAGGGCTTCCGCCCCAGTCATTCCCGGAACGATGCCAAGCTTCTCCGCCTCTATTGTAACGGATTCCAGCGGGGCAGCCAGCAGCTGCGGCAATGTGCGCACCCCTACTGCCCGTGCAGCAATAATCTGCCGGTCACTCAGCGTATTATTGAGCAGTCCTATATCCAGCGCCCCGCACATGATATATCCCCGGCTTGTGCTGATGCTGAGCAGCGTAGTTTTGGGCAGCTTCACTTCAACCCCGACCAGGACATAATCGCCCACCTGTACAGGCTCCAATGTTACCATTTGCAGCACCTCCTATTATCACGTTCCACGATCTAAGTTATGCGTCCTGCTACAACGGCGTGTGGACGATGGTCCTAGTTCCTTTATAAATTAGAGGGGTCATAAGTCCTTAATTCTCTGCCGGAGGGTATATAAATTTTGCTTGTTTAATGGTATAGTTTATATACTTTATAAATACTTAATGAATCGTGTTAAACGATAAAGCTGGGGGATTAATGGACAAGAAACTACAACACACCGACGGCAACTATCTCTTCAATGTTGACATCCTGATTAATGCCCGTACTAACCCGCTTGCACTGCAATACTTACTTGAAATGTTGAACAACAGCGATAAAATCACAGATTTCAACATTAACTCCGGTCTGGAGCTTGGAAGAACTATAGACACTCTGCTGCGCTCGGCAAAGCTGGCTCTAAAAAACGAATCTTACACTCCAACGCCGGTTTCAGTGAAATTGCCAGAGAAGCCTGCGGACAAGCCCGCCGAAAGACCTCCCGTCAAGAAACCGCCTGTTGTGACACCGGCGGAAACGCCGGCAGACGTGTTCGGCAAGATCAGGCAATATATTCAGAATAACCAGCTGGTCCGGCTGAGAGCGAACCGGCACGGGAAGCAGGTATCAATGCCCTGCCGTATTCTGAACTTTGATGAAGGCGCTAACTCGCTAAGCGTGTACCATGTTGACGAGAAGCAGGTGTACACTTTCAATCTCAATGAAATCGACGAATTCCTGTAAGCAAGCCCAAACAAGCACCCGCCCGGGATCCCGGGAACGGGTGCTTGTTTGTTAGTCCTTACGCGAGAAAGCCTCCACGGCAAAGCATATCCAGCCGGCAAGGAAGCATACGCCGCCGATGGGTGTAATGGCTCCAAGAATTTTGATCCCGGAGGTGCTGAGGATATACAGGCTGCCGGAGAACAGAATAATTCCCGCCCCAATCAGCCGGCCTGCCCAGGCAAGCCGGGCACTCTCTCCCCACTGGCCTGCTGCCAGGCCGATAAGAATCAGAGCCAGTGCGTGAACCATATGATACTGGACACCGGTCTCGTACACTTTCAGGTACTCTTCACTGATCACAGCCTTCAGCATATGTGCGCCGAACGCTCCGATTCCCACGGACAGCATAGCCAGCACAGCTCCCCAGGCTACCAATCTTCGTTGCATGGATATACAGCTCCTTTGTCTCTTGAACTCCTCCTATCTTAACGTATCCGCATGGCTGATTTCCAGCAGCAGGATTTACGGATAATTCTGCCGTAATACTTGCTTTTAGAGCCATCTTATGGAAAAGTGGTACTATCAATCTTTTATCCCAAGGAGTGCAGCCCATGGACCATAATCCTCCACCCAAACCGGAAACCGTACCATCCCGGCCCGCAGAATGGGGCTCATCAGAACAGCCAATACATGCTGATCCAGCATACGTGTATCAGGAGAACAAACGCGACTTCAAGCACTCAGGTCCCGGCATCGCTTCTTTTGTCATCGCTCTGTTTACTCTGGTATGTTATGCAATTGCGTTTGTGTATGTCGGTGCACAGGCTTCCTCCATCATGAATGAGAATAATAAGCTGATTGCCGATTCAGCGGAAGCGATTATGTATTTGGGCTTATCCGTGCTCATCCTGGCTGCTGTTAATGTGATTGGAGCTGTCACCGGCATTGTCGGGCTTACACTCCGCAGACGCCGTAAGGTATTCGCAGTCCTCGGGACCATCATTAACGCCGTTATCCTGCTGGTGTTCATGCTGCTGATTTCCATGGTTCTGGTGAATGCAGGCGCTGCCTAGGCAGGCGTAATGAATTACTCAAAAAACACAGCACCTCCCCATTTACTGGAGACGTGCTGTGTTTGTGTTTTTCAGCTTTATTTACAGCTTAGAACCGGGCAGTTATAGCTCAAATTCCTCGCTTGAATCTGAAAGACCGCCATTCTGCACACCATAATTATTGGCTACGGCAAGAACGTACACCTTGTACTTAATCCCGCTCGCAACTGCATTTCCGTTCACATCTCTGGCTGCAGCTGCAACTGTCGGATTCGATCCGTTTGGAGCCACCGCCTTATACTGTGAAGCCGGCACTCCGAGCGCATCCGCTGCACCAAACCCTTGCTTGGAAGGGACTACGTATACCCGGTATTCCAGGATATTAGCCTCGTTCGATGATTTGGTGAAACCGATCAGAAGGTTACCTTTGTCTACACTATAAGTTACATTCGTAACAGAGGTGAGCGGGGTTTTGCCGGCCAGGGTAATTACTGACGATTCTCCAGACAAAACGTTCGGGCCTGCATAATTCGCAATTCCGACGGACAACACATACACTTTATAGCTGATTCCATCTTTGATTGTAGTACCGCGCACATCTCTGGCTGAGGCGTCTAAAATTATGCTGGTGCTATTGCCGGATGTACCCGCTGAAGTGTACGTGGAGACATTATTCGCATCAGACAAGCTGAAGCTGCTGTAATAGGAAGTAGGCACCACCAGAATCCGGTACTCTCTGATGTAGGTTTCATCCGAAGCATGAGTAAAGGACACCTTCAGATCACGGCCGTCACCGAAATCGGTAACATCGCTGACAGCTAGGCCGGAAACTGCGCTCACACTTGAGGAATTCAATAACGTAATTACCGATGAACCTGACGAAAGTACACCAGACCCCGCGTAACTTCCGCTTCCAATAGATAATACATACACCCGGTAACTGATCTCATTCTTAAGCAGATTCCCGCGCACATCTCTGGCGGAGGAAGTTAATACCTGGCTGGTCGTGGAGCCCGATGTACCTACTGAGGAATAATTTGCACTTGATACATTATTCGCGTCAGACAAGCTGAAGCTGCTGTAATAGGATGTAGGCACCACCAGAATCCGGTACTGGCTGACATAAGTCTCATCTGAGGCATGGGTGAATGACACCCTCAGATCGCGGCCATCCCCATTATCGTTAACGTCAGTCACACTCAGGTTAGTCACAGCACTCATGCTGAAATCATTCCATAGCGTAATTTCGGCAGAGGCAGGAGAAAGAATATTGGACCCTGCATTCCCCCCGCTTCTGACAGATAAAATATACACTTTATAATTGATTCCGTTCTTCAGCAGCGTCCCGCGCACATCTCTGGTGGACGAGGTCAGCACTAGACTGGTAGAAGAACCGGAAGTGCTCACAGCAGTATAGTTGGCTCCCGATACATTATTCGCCTCAGACAGGCTGTAGCTGCTGTAGTATGATGTAGGCACCACCAGAATCCGGTACTGGCTGATATACGTTTCGTCAGCGGCATGGGTAAAGGACACCTTGAGGTCACGGCCGTCATTATAGTCGTTAACGTCAGTGACATACAGGCTCGAGATCCCGATGCTGGATAGGGTAACCGGAGACGAAGCAGCGGATAACACATTATTGGCGGTATTGCTGCTGTCAACAGCCATGGCGAATACCCGGTAGCTTACCCCTGTCTGAATCAGTGCTCCGTCTGTATCCCTGGCTCCTGAGGAAAGAATCTGGGTAAGATTAGCACCTGTCTTGGTGACTTGTGTGTAATAGGCACTGACGACAGAATTGGCTTTGGCCAGATTAAAGGCTGAATAGTTCGCCGCTTTAACCACAAATATCCGGTAAGAGCTTATCTTGGTCTCATCTGCCAGCTTGTTGAAGCTGACGGACAGATCGCGCCCGTCACCGTAATCGCCATTATCGGTCACTTGTACATTGCTTATTACCGGTGCAATATTATTGGTCAGAGTAATGGTGGAAGAACTGCCGGAAAGCGCGCTGAGGTTACTTCCTTTGCCTACCGTAAGGACATAAGCTTTATACCCTTGACTGCTTTTAATTACTTCTCCATCTGCCGTTCTCGAAGCAGCTGTCAGTTTAACCACAGGATTGGCGCCTGTTACCATAACTGAGGAGTAATTAGATGCGGGTATAGCCAGTGCTGACGACAGATCAAGCGAATTTCCCGCTTTGACGATCAGAACGCGGTAATGGTCCACCAGGGACTCATCGGCCACCCGGTTGAAGCTGATCTGCAGGTCGCGTCCGTCACCGAAATCACCGATATCCTGCGTGGTTACGCCGGATACCGGAGCAGTATTAACACCGGCCGGTACCGGAGTGGTTACCGTCACAACCTTGGTGGTCTGATTCCAGCCCACTTCCCGGCCCAGCGCTTCACTTACGAACCGCGTCGGAACCATAGTTCTGCCCTTCAAATTCTGACCGGGCACATCCAGGCTTACAGACCGATTATTAATCGTAGCTGTCTTAGAGCCGATCTTCAATATAACCGTTGTATCCTCCTGCACCGCCGTTACAGTCTGCGTCTTCTGATCCCACTTGATAGCGGCATTGAAGGCTTCGAAGATTGCACGCAGCGGCACCATCGTCCGTCCGTTCACCATTACCGGAGGCTGATCCGTAGACAACTGGACTCCGTCAATAATGATGCGGATCGGTGTGACTGCCGCCTTGGCCGGGGCTTGAAATAGTAACGGAACTATCAGCAACCCCACTACAATAGAAATCCATAACTTCTTCACAAACTCATCCTCCCAGATAGGAAAAAAATCTCATCTATTTCTATCTCTTTGACGTAAGATCACGGGTAAAAGTTTCTCGCAAACCGGTTACAATAAAATAATCTTTTGGAGGTTGAATCATGCCGCAGGCAAGTGAAAACGGTAGCGCCCCTTTAATAAGGACACTACCGTTTCCATGGTAAAGATTAGGATAATGGATGGCGCGAAGCCTATGCATTCTTATCTTGTAAGCTGGCGTTGCCGCTTCGCTGCTCCGTGCTTCACTGATTAACCAGTGAATCCAGTGAAGCATACACATGCGGCCCGAAGCCTTCCGAAGCTTCCCGCTGCGGAATGTTCAGCCTGATGAGATAGCCTTGGCCATCAACTTCCTTCACGGCAACCTGGCGGGTCAGGCCAGAGCCCATTGCGGTAAGATACAAGCGGATGCCGGACATCCGCCGGTCCCGCTCTTCCCGGGTAAGCGCCGTAACCTTGCCTGTAGCCGCAAGTTCAGCCTTCCCCTCCTGCTCTATGGCATCCAGATCGAAATCGGCAGGAAGCTTGATAATTTCGGCGTAATACCCCGGGTCTACCTTCATCGCCAGCTTGCCGCTGGCCGCGTCAAAGCTGAAGATATCGAATACATACAGGGAGTACCCTTCTCCTTCGGCAAGTGCCGCCGTCTTCTCTTCCTCCATCCCTTCCAGTGTCAGCCTGAAGGTCTGAGTATCCGGGAGCGCACTGGCCGCCGGTGCGGCCCCTCCGCCCTCTGCCTTGGACAGGCTGGACAACACACGCTGGACCGCGGTCCCATCGCTTCCGACCACTTTTTCCACATACGCAAAAACAACGGCATCATCCATTTCGAGCAGCTCCGGCGCATCCTCCGTGCCGGCACCCAGCTCAAAGGCTGTGGGTCCTTCTTCAGTCTCAATCTCTACGGAATGATTATCAATCTGTCCGATATATACGCCGGATCCCTGAATAACCTGTGCCTCTGCAGCTCCGGTAGGACTTGGCGGGAGAGCAGGGCTGGGGCTCGGCGCAGCTGCGCTCTCTACAGGTGCAGATGACGGGCCTGCTGAGGGTAGCCCCGGCGCTTCAGCCGGATGATTCCCGCCGCAGGCGGTTAAGGCCAGCATTAGTACAGCGACTGCTGCGATAGCAGGCAGCGAACGTTGTGATCTCATAGCCTTACCTCCTCCATATCTCGCGGTAAGCCCTGAGTGTGCTGCTTACCTTATTAACGATTACCCCAAAGGCCGGGGGGCATAAACTTGCCGGACGGGGCTGGGCATCCGCCGTACGCACAGAACCGCAGATTTAATACAATGATGGAGAGCCTTATTCAGCACCTTGAAGGAGTGATTTCCCCTGAGAATCGATATCGGCTGCGGTCCCGGCAAAGAATCCGGTTATCTGGGAATCGACCGCAAGTTATACCCCGGTGTGGATATTGTCTGCGATATTTGCGAGGGCATTCCCCTGCCTGATAATACCGCCGAATTCGTGATGGCCAGCCGGGTAATGCCCTATGTAAACGACTTGTTTGCAGCATTGTCCGAGATTCACAGAATCAGCACGCATAAAGCGGTCATCTGCATTCTCTCACCCTATGCCCATAGTTTTCCGCATATCTCCAACCCTATGTTCAAACAGAAGTTTGACGAATATACACCCCGTTATCTGACCGGCAGCTTTTTTCAGCCTTCTCTCAGCCCAATCTCCCCGGAGATTCCGGACTATCCGGCTCCTGCGCCGCCGTTTGATTTCAGACTGCTGCGGATGGAGCTGTTCTATCAGTATCCTTTTGACGACTCGCTCTATGAGACGGAGGAGCTGGAGGTGCTCAAGACGCTGCAGTCCAATGTCGTCCATGAAATCATGTATCATTTTGCCGTAATTAAGCGGGAGATCAGCCGGGAAGAGCTGGAAGCCATGAGCAGAAAAGTCTATCCGGAACCGCGCGCGCTGTTCGAACGCCGGCTCCAGTCGCAGAACAGACATAATTAATGAAAAAGAATCGCAAATGGACATACAATAATGCCTTGCACCGCACATAGGCTAATACCACACAAGAAAGATGGCACATCGACCTCAAGCAGGAGTCGGTCTGCTTTTTTTCGTTGTCTTCCGATTTGAATTCAGCACTCCCAAAAGGAGGTGAAAATCATTCCTCTAGTCGTTCGGTCTACGGTTAATGCAACAGGTGCCATTACTTTTACAGGCAATACATTGGGGTTAAGCCGGTCCGATACGCTTGGGGTTCCGGGTACCCAGGATAGTATCGGGGCCTTCTCCACGGTGAATACAGCCTCCATATTCGGCACTTATCCTGCTGGCACTACAAATCTGTACCAGAGCAACAGTTCAGCAGCGGTCCTGGTGCTTCCGGCGGGGAGCACGGTCCTGTATGCAGAACTGATCTGGGGCGGTTCCTATGTTAACGGGAACGTCAACCTCACTGCGGCGATCAACAATCCCGTTTCTTTCATAACACCGCTCGGTAACACGGTCAGCGTGTCCCCCGACGCAGCCACTGCCAATTCCGTAGATCTGGGAGGCGGAGCGCTCGCCTATGTCCGTTCCGCCAATGTGACCAGCATTATTCAAGCCTCTGGAGCCGGAACCTATATCACCGGAGGCGTAGTCGGCACCATCGTTATCAACGGTGACGCTACTGCTAATCATGCGGGGTGGACGCTTGCTGTCATCTACCAGAATCCGTCACTCCCTTTCCGCAACATGTCTCTGCGGGCGGGGGCCGTACTTGTCCAGTCCACCTCTGCCCCGGTTGTCACAACGATTACCGGATTTGCCACACCTGTCACAGGAGCACTCGGCGGCCGCATCATGTTCAGTGCCCAGGAAGGAGATGCCAACCGTTCAGGAGATCAGGCGCTCTTCGGGCCCACCTCCGCGACCCAGGTCGCTTTGTCAGGCCCGAACAACTTTGCCAACAACTTCTTCGCTTCACAGATCAATAATGATACCGGCAACCTGAATACCACCGGTACGTTCGGAAACCGCAACCAGACCAACGGCAGTCCCGGCTCCAACATTGTCGGCGGCCGGCAGGGCTGGGATATCACGAACGTGGATGTTGGCGCGCGCCTGGTTAACAATCAGTCCTCGGCTTTGCTGACACTGACTACGTCTGGCGATGCATACGTCGTTAATGCTAACGGGCTGCAGATTGATATCAATGCACCCAGAATCTCATTAACCAAGGCCTCCAATGTCGCCGGTACAATCGTTGGTGATCTGGTCACGTACACCGTTACCGTCAGCAATACCGGCACGGCAAGCGCAGCCAGTGTTGTACTGTCAGACACGCTGCCGCCAGGCCTGACCTTTGTGGCCGGAAGCGTTGTGGTAGCCGGGGTTTCCCGGCCGGCTTTTGACATAACATCCGGCATCCCTCTCGGATCTCTGGCCCTGGGTACTTCAATCACGATTACATATCAAGCCAGGGTTACATCCTTGCCAAGCACACAAATTGTCGCCAACACAGCCAATGCCGCATTTACGTTCCAGAGCGTAGCGGGCGGCCCGATTGTGAGCGGGGTTATTCCCTCCAATACAAGCTCGCTGCCGGTCTATTCTCCGGTTCTTGGCATCGTCAAAAGCGCAAATACGACCAACGCTACCGTCGGTGATCAGATTATCTATACGCTCCAGATTGCAAACACCGGTAATATCGGCGCCACAACAACACTCACTGACAATATTCCTGCGGGCAGCACCTTTGTTCCGGGAAGCTTTACGGTCAACGGCACTCCGGTTGCAGGCAATCCCGCCGCCGGCATCCCTATTGGCACCATTGCTGCCGGAGGAACCTCAACTGTACAATTTCGTGTTCTGGTAAACAGTCTGCCCTCGCCTCCGCAGCTGGTCGATCAGGCCACGGCAGCCTATACCTTTATCGTTCCCGACGGCCGGACCGTTCCCGGAACGGCAGCCTCCAATACGTTGACCATACCGGTCAGGCTGCCGAGTGTTGCTATTGTCAAAAGCGCCAGCTTCCCGGATGTGGCCGTAGGTGACACCCTGGTGTATACATCGGTGGTCACTAACAACGGAATTGTCGCAGTCACGAATACCGTACTCTCTGATCCGATCCCCCCCGGCAGCACCTTTGTGGCGGGAAGTGTCACTGTAGCAGGTAGTGCACGGCCGACTGCTGATCCGGCTTCCGGGATTACCATCGGAACCATCGCTCCCGGAGCCAGTGTAACCGTTACGTTCCAGGTGAATGTCACTTCCGTGCCGGGAAGCGGCCAGCTCTCCAACCAGTCGTCTGCTTCGTACAGCTCAGGAGCATTTAATGCAATCACCCAATCGAATACAACCCTAACCCCTGTATTTCAACCCGTAATCGGTATCGTCAAAAGCGCGAGTCCGGGCAGCGCGACGGTCGGGGGCAATGTGCAGTATACGCTGGTAGTGAGGAACACAGGCAATATCGCCGCAACGGTGAGCTTGACCGACACGATTCCGGCCGGGTCCGTCTTCGTTGCCGGAAGTGTTACGGTGAATGGCGTTGTCCGCCCGGCAGACTCACCCGTTAGCGGAATCCCGCTGGGGTCAGTAGCACCCGGAGCAAGCTTTACGGTGACTTTTCTGACTTCGGTTCAATCTCTGCCGTCTCCGGCAACCTTGACCGACCAGGGAAGCAGCAGCTATACGTACCAGCTGCCCAGCGGACGTGCCCTGTCCGGCGGAAGTGTGTCGAACACGGTTACCATTCCGGTATCTGCACCTAACATCACGCTCCTCAAGAGCGCCAATGTCACCGCTATAGCAGTAGGGGAATATCTCACCTACACCGTATCGGTATCCAACCCCAGCGGTGTGGCGGTTAACAATGTCGTTCTGTCCGATCCCGCCCCTGCCGGGAGCGCCTTTGTAGCGGGAACCGTCACGGTGAACGGGGCTGCTGTACCGTCTGCGAATCCGAATGCCGGGATCGCTCTGGGTACGCTTGCTGCCGGAGCAACGAGTATTGTAGTCTTCCAGGTCAACGCCACTTCTGTTCCAAGCCCGCCTCAGCTGAACAACCGGGCGAGTGCTTCTTTCACAGCGGGTGCATTCAGCGGAACAGCTCTTTCGAACACTATACTTACTCCAGTCTTCACCCCGGTGATTGGGCTAGTCAAAAGCTCCAGCCCTGCACAAGCCTCGGTGGGCAGTCTGCTATCCTTCTCCATATTCGCCAGCAATACCGGCAATATTGCCGCAACCCTGAATCTGACCGACATTCTGCCGCCGCAAACGGTCTTCGAGACCAACAGTGTAAGCGTAGGCGGAACGCCGCTGCCCGGCTTCAGCCCGCTGACCGGAATTCCGGTAGGCCCGCTTGCTCCCGGAGACAGCGTCACCGTCAGTTTTCTGGTTACCGTTACGTCACTGCCGCCGAACCAGCAGGTGGTCAATTCAGCGGCCGCCTCCTATACCTTCACGCTGCCGGACGGACGGCAGCTCGGCGGAAATACCGTATCGAACGCTTTGACTGTTCCCGTCTCTGCCCCCAATGTCAGTGTGGTCAAAAGCGTGAATGCCATCGATGCCGTAACCGGCGACATTCTTACGTTCACCTCCGCGCTGACCAACAACAGTATTACATCTGTCAGCAATATCATTCTCAGCGATCCTCTGCCTGAGAATGCGGCTTTCATTCCCGGAACCGTAATTGTAGGCGGCGTCTCCCAGCCGCTGGCAGTTCCGTCCGCCGGCATTCCAATCGGCAGTCTGGGCCCTGGGGCTTCAATTGCCGTAACATTCGAGGTGAGGATAACAATGCCGATTCCTTCACAGGTCAATAACCAGTCAACCGTCAGCTTCACCTCCGGGGTCTTCTCCGGCTCTTCATCTTCCAACGTCACTACCACACCGGTAACGCAGCCGCAAATTTCTCTGGTCAAAAGCGCCAACGACCTGAACGCCACTGTCGGCGACACGGTCATCTATACCATTCTTGTCAGCAATGCCGGCAACGTTGCAGCCAATGTAACGTTAACCGATAATATTCCAGCCGGCACCGTCTTTGATCCAAACAGTGTCATTGTCGGCGGCTTCCCTCAGCCGGGTGCGGCACCGGATACAGGCATTGCTGTCGGGGTTGTCGCTCCCGGCGCCAGCGTCTCTGTCAGCTTCACCGTCTTCATTGTCTCCCTGCCATCACCGCAGCAGCTGGTGAATCAGGCGGCTTCCACCTACACCTTCACACCGCCGGACGGGCGGCTGCTGAACGGAAGCGCCGTCTCCAACACTGTAACGATCGCTGTCTCCGCTCCTAATCTGGCGGTTGTTAAGAGCACGACTTCAACCTCGGTGGCACTGGGCGATACTATCGCCTATTCGGTAAGCATCACGAACAACGGAATAGACCCGGTTAATAATGTAGTGCTCAGCGATCCAACGCCAGATGGGGCAGCCTTCGTGCCGGGCAGCGTATCTGTAAATGGCGTGCCATTTCCAAATGCCCATCCTTCTACAGGAATTCCCATTGGCACACTGGCATCCGGTGCTTCCGCAATTGTCTCCTACAGTGTTACGGTAACATCGGTACCAGCAGATACTTCGATTGATAATCAGGCGACTGTAACTTACACCTCCGGTGTCTTTACAGGCTCCACCTTCTCGAACCCCGTGGCGGTTCCCGTCTTCCAGCCGAATATCGCCGCTGTCAAAACCGCCAATACCGCGAACGCAACGGTGGGTGATACAGTAACCTACACTATAACTGTCAGCAATACAGGCAACTACGCAGCAAGCCTGACAGTAACGGACAACATCCCAGCCGGGACTACTTTTGAGGAAAACAGTGTTCTGATCAACGGGCTGCCTCTGCCGCAGGCCAATCCCACCACCGGCATCGCTGCCGGAAGCATCGCTCCGGGCGCAACCGTTGCTGTCTCATTCTCGGTGGTGATCACTTCACTGCCTACACCGCAAACACTGGTAAATCAGGGGACGGCAGCCTACAGCTTCACCTTACCTGACGGAAGAACCCTTGGCGGATCGGTGCTCACCAACACACTGACCATCCCTGTCTCGAATCCGAATCTGGCGGTCGTCAAATCGACCACAACCACCGCTACCAATGTTGGCGATACGATTACGTATTCGGTCAGTCTGACCAATAACGGGATCGCTACCGTTAACAATGTCGTATTTACAGATGCCTTACCTGCAGGAACGGCCTTCGTTCCCGGCAGTGTAGTGGTAGACGGCGTCCCTCGTCCGGCTGCTTCACCTTCTACCGGGGTAACCATTGGCAGCGTCGCGCCAGGCGCTTCAGTAACTGTAGTTTTCAGTGTGACTGTAACGTCCCTCCCTGTCTCGGGAGTGCTTAACAATCAGTCATCGGTCAGCTTCACTTCCGGGGCACTGTCCAGTGTTGCCTTCTCGAACATTGTGACCACTCCGGTCTTCCAGCCGATTATTGCGGCAGCCAAAAGCTCTAACTCTGTAAATGCAACCGTTGGAGACACCATTATTTATACTGTCAATGTCAGCAATTCGGGTAACTATGCGGCTGCTGCCACTCTGACCGATACGATTCCTGCAGGTACAACGCTTGTTCCTAACAGCGTGCTGATCAACGGCTTCCCAGCACCGGGTGCAGATCCCGCCACCGGAATCCCTCTGGGTACGGTTGCTGCAGGTGCATCGCTGGCGGTAACATTCTCTGTCGTCATTGCCACACTGCCAGCCAGCCAGCAGCTCAGCAACCAGGCCATCATCGCCTTCAGCTATACGCTTCCTGACGGACGGACCTTCAACCAGTCGGCCAGCTCGAACATCAATCAGATTTCGGTATCATCGCCAAATGTACTCGTTGTCAAAAGCACTACTGTAACCGATGCAGTTCCGGGAGATACCGTTCCATACAGCATCAGCGTTACCAACAGCGGCATAGCGCCGATCAATAATGTTGTACTGAGTGACCCGATTCCGGCCGGCTCTTCCTTTGTTGCCGGAAGCGTAGTTGTGGACGGTACTCCGCTGCCGGGAGCGAATCCGGCTAACGGGATTTCACTGGCAACAGTGGCCCCGGGCGCGACGGTCCTGGTTACATTCAATATTCTGGTCAACTCCTTGCCTAATCCGGCCATCCTGAACAACCAGGCTTCGGTAAGCTTCACTTCCGGTGCATTCTCTGGCGCATCTTATTCCAACAATCTCATTACTCCGGTATTCCAGCCGATCATCGGCATTGTAAAAGCTGCGGATACGGCCAATGCGACGGTTGGGGATACCGTGACCTATTCCTTCAGCGTTACCAATTCAGGCAATCTGCCAGCTGTCGTAACCTTAACAGACTCTATCCCGCCGGGAGCTGTATTCATTCCGAACAGCGTACTGGTCAACGGCCAGCCTGTTCCGGGTGCAGACCCGACTACCGGCATTAATCTCGGCACCGTTGCAGCCGGAGCTACAGTCCTCGTGACAGTCACCCTGCAGGTCACGGTAGCTTCCCTGCCTTCTCCGCAGCAGCTCGTGAACCAGGCCGCCGCCACCTTCACCTTCACACCGCCGGATGGCCGTCTGCTCTCAGGTTCTGCACTGTCGAATACGCTGATTATCCCTGTCTCTTCACCGGACGTAACAGCAGTCAAGAGCACTCCTGCAATCGATGCGGTAGTAGGCGACATTATTACCTATACCATTGTTGTGACCAATAACGGTATCGTTCCCGTCAACAATGTTGTACTGGTTGACCCGATTCCGGCAGGCAGCCAATTTGTCGTTGGCAGTGTTGCCGTAGACGGAGTCTTCCGCCCTGGTGCGAACCCGGCTGCCGGTATAGTCATCGGCACGATTGCCGCCGGGGCGTCCACTACAGTAACCTTCCAGGTTCAGGTCATTGTAATATGACAGAAGGCTCACGGCTTCAACCTGTCGTAAGCAACCAGTCTATGGTCCTATTCAGCTCGGCAGAGGGTATTAACGCCATCACCTATTCCAATACCGTCAATACTCCCGTCGTGGGCCCTGTTCTATCCCTTCTCAAGCTTACGGATCACACGAGCGCCTCCCTGGGGGAGACGCTCGTCTACACCGTATTCGCCAAGAACAGCGGCAATACGTCCGCACTGGTCACCATCGTTGATGTCCTTCCTGCGGGTGTATCCTTTATTGCCAACAGCGTGCTTAGAGACGGAGTCCCCCTTCCGGGGGTCACTCCGTCTTCCGGCATACCGGTAGGCACTCTCTCTCCGCATTCCGGAGTTACGATCGCCTTCCAGGTCATTGTTGTATCGCTCCCGCCTTCTCTGGCCTTGCATAACAGGGCAGTCGGCACCTATTCCTTCTCCACACCCGAAGGACGAACGGTACGCGGGGAAGTCCGCTCCAACCCGGTGATTGTCTCCCTGCTGTCTTATCAGTTGTCCACGCTTCTCTCTGCCAGCACACCCACTACCTTTGTCGGCGATGCCGTGACGTATACACTGCAGCTCAGAAATGAAGGCACCCGGCCGCTGGCCGTGATTATCGCCACCATTCCGGTTCCGGAAGGTGCTATATTCATCCCCGGCAGCGTCATTGCAGGCGGGGTCTACCAGCCCGAGGCCGATCCGGCCCTTGGCATCAGGCTGGGTTCCTTGAGTACAGGCTCGGCTGCCGAGATTTCCTTCCGTGTGCGGGTGGCCGCAATCCCTCCGGACCCGGTATTGCCGGCGAAGGCGTTGGTCACCTATGAGGTCAATGACAACAGGAATACCGCTGAGAGCAATACAGTCCTCATAACGATCGTCCAGCCGGGAGTATCCGCCAGCTTGAAGGTAGATCTCTACAGCGCCGCTCCCGGCGATAATCTGCGGTATGAGTTCACCGTGCGCAACAACGGAAATCTGGCTGTAGAGGCTCTGTTGACCGACTTCATTCCGGCAGGTGTTCTATTCATCTGGGACAGCATTCATATTGACGGTGTTCCCCAGAAGGGAATACGGCCTGCGGACGGCATTCCGCTCGGAACGGTAAGAGCAGGCTCGGCGGTAAGGGTTGATTGTCTCGTATCCATTCCGGGCGCCACCGATATCCGCCAGACTCCGGCCATTCAGAACCAGGGCAGTGTCCAATACACATTCACCCTTCCGGATGGACGCAATGTCCGGCAGATCACCCGGACCAATGCTGTGACTACGCTGCTGTTCTCGCCAATCGTCTCCATTCAAATACAAGGAGAGCCGCCGGTTGTCGAGCCTGGAAGCATTGCCGAATTCCGGATTCTTGTCACCAACAGCGGGAATTATCCCGCAGAGGTCTCTGTGGTCCGGATTGTGCCGCAAGGAGCAGTAATTGATCCGAATATCGTTACCATCAGCGCCATCACTGTACCCGAAACCCCGTACAGCGGAACTGTGGCTCTGGGAACACTACAGCCCGGGCAGACCGTCACCCTCACTTATTTTGTGAAAATCAACCTTGATTATATGGGCACATCGCTTCAGGGATCCTCGACCGCCCTATACTTATTCACGATAGACGGACGAAGATACTCCGGCGAAGCCCGCTCGAACAGCTATAAACTGCTCATTGAGGAAATCAGTGAATAATACAGCTCACATATCCCCCATCCCCATGAATATACTTTAGTTACAACCAGCCGCACCCGTCACAAGCGTAGCCTGTACCAATTTCAGAGAATCATGGGAGGTGGTCATCCTTGCCCCAGCCAACCGGTCCATACGCCTTTGTTGTGTCTAAAGAAGACTGGTCCCTTCACCGCAAAGGCCATCAGGATCAGGAGCGTCACCAGCAAAAGGTCAGAGAAGCCATTAAGGACAATCTGCCGGATCTCGTTACTGAGGAGAACATTATTTTGTCGGGCGGCAAGCAGATTGTGAAGGTGCCGATCCGCAGTCTGGATGAATACCGGATTATCTATAATTTCCGCAAGCAGAAGCATGTCGGCCAGGGGGACGGGGAGAGTCAGGTAGGCGATGTGCTCGGCCGCGATTCGCAGTCCGCCCAGCCGGGCAAAGGTGACAAGGCGGGGGATCAGCCCGGGCAGGATACTGTCGAAGCCGAAGTGGATATTGAGGATCTGGAGGATATTCTGTTCCAGGATATGGAGCTTCCCCACCTGAAGCCGAAGGACAAGGAAGAAATCGAGGTCAAATCCATTGTCTTCAACGATATCCGCAAAAAAGGCATGATGTCCAACATCGACAAAAAACGCACACTGATGGAGAATCTCCGGCGCAACGCCAGCAGCGGGAATCCGGGAATTCACAGCATCAGCCCGGACGATCTGCGCTACAAAACATGGGATGACATTACCGTCCCCCATTCCAATGCCGTAATTATTGCGATGATGGACACCTCAGGCTCCATGGGTACTTTTGAAAAATACTGCGCACGCAGCTTCTTCTTCTGGATGACCCGCTTTCTGCGCCGCCAGTATGAGAAGGTGGATATTGTATTCCTGGCTCATCATACCGAGGCCAAAGAGGTCAGCGAGCATGACTTCTTCACGCGCGGCGAGAGCGGCGGCACCATCTGCTCCTCGGCTTACCAGAAGGCGCTGGAGATTATCGACAGCCGCTATCCGCCGGCCAAATACAACATTTATCCCTTCCATTTCTCGGATGGCGACAACCTGACCTCCGACAATGAACGCTGCGTCAAGCTGATCGGTGAACTACTGAAGCGCAGCAACATGTTCGGCTATGGTGAAGTGAACCAGTACAACCGCAGCAGCACACTGATGTCCGCCTACCGCCACCTGAAGCAGGAGCAGTTCATGCATTATGTCATTAAGGATAAGAAGGAAGTCTATCAGGCGCTGAAGACGTTTTTCGGTAAAAAAACTACCGGGGCATAAGCTAAGATGTTTCCCATGGCTTACAGCAACAAGAAGTTGTCAACGTCATGCAGCACGCTTATTCCGGCATTGTTTCCCCCTTCCATCTGCTATCCAGGCCAAAAAGCGTCCCCTTGCGAGCTTTTCATCCATCGCAAGGGGATGCTTTTTGCTTTTTGCTTGCTTGTATTTTCCGCAAAATACTCTTGACTGCTATATCGGCGACCGATATAATATGTATATCGGTTGACGATATAGCGTCAGGCGATGTAACGGTGATTGCTATAACGTCAGTTGATGTAACGAATCGTTAATACTAGACTAAGGCAGGTGAGGCATTTGTCAGGAAGCAATGAATACGGGGCGCTGACAGAGGGCGTATATTATATTCTTCTGTCACTGTTCACCCCGATGCACGGCTACGGAATTATGCAGAATGTGAAGCTGCTGAGTAACGGGCGCGTGGAGCTTGGCGCCGGCACGCTGTATGGCGCGCTTGGCACGCTGGTGGAGCGGGGCTGGATTGAGCCGCTGGCGGGCGGGCAGGATTCCCGCAAGAAGGAATACCGGATTACGGAGTCAGGCAGATCTGCACTGCTGAGCGAAATGACCAGGCTCGATGAGCTGTTGTCTAATGGAAGAAAGCTAATAGGAGGCGAACCGGAATGAGTCATGTGGTACGCAAATATTTCGCGGATTTTGAGAAGGAAGAGCAGTGGCTGAATGACATGTCTGCCAAAGGTCTTGCGCTTGTCGAATACTCCTGGGCCCGTTATGTATTTGAAGAGAGCGCCCCGGGGGAATACATCTACAGGCTTGAGCTGCTGGAGGAAGATCCGAAGAAAGCCAAGTCTGCCGAATACCTGCAGTTCATGGAGGAGACCGGAGCCGAGCGTGTGCCAGCCGGCAAAAAGCCGTCGGGCAAGACTGTATATGTCAACCCGCGCTGGGTAATCTTTCGAAGAAAAGCAGCGGAGGGTGCCTTCACCATTTATTCGGATACCGAATCCAAAATCAAGCATTATCAGAGAATATTCCGGTTATGGATTTCGCTCGCGGTGGCGGAGCTGATCATTGGCGTCTTTAATATATCCCTGATGTTTGTGAACAATCCCACCGCCCTCAACAGAATCAACCTTATTATGGGCCTGCTGCTCATCGTTCTGGCCCTGTTCTTCATTTCATTAAGTATGCCTATCCGCCGCAAGATTACCAAGCTGCAAAATGACAAGCTGGTCCGGGAGTGAGCCTTAATACTCCGCAGAGCGTTCTGCGGTGATGATCCGGGCGTTGGCGGAGTGTTCTGCGGTGACGATTCGACCGTTGCGGGGCGTTCTGCGGTGATGATCCGGGTGTTGGCGGGGCGTTCCAACAGCGCGTTCCCCACTCCGGCTCCATTCAGCTTGTGAAAAGGACTGAGATTCCGTTAATTGACCGATCAGGCTTCATTTGTGGCTCATTTGAACAAGATAACGGAATCTCAGTCCGAATCAGCGGCAATATGAGGCTTTTGACCAAAATAGCGTCTTCTCAGTCCGCTTCATTCCGACTACGCCATCTGCACCAGTAACTCCCCCACTTGCGCCACTACCACCTCTCCCGCCTCTTTCTCTTTTTCCCGCCCTCCCGCCACATCCGCATCTTCTGCTTCTTCCGATTTTTCCCGCCTCTCACGCCTCTCCCTACACTACCGCTTCTTCCGCCTCTCCCCCCAATTTTTTCATTTCCGGCTTCAATCTAAATTGTGTGACCTTCACGTCCCCGAACATCAACAAAAAGCCGGAAGCAAACGCGCTGCTTCCGGCCGAATTAACTTATTTAACGCACCTTCTCTCTATCCTTGCCCTTATCGGACTCCCCGGCGTTTTTGTTCGCGGCCTCACGGTCCTGCATCATTTCATCCACGGTCTTCACCTTCAGCCGGGCAGCGCCTTCGTTGCCGGCATTCGTCGGGATCAGATTACCGGAAGCTAGGCGTTCCTTCGCTTCAGCGATAGCCGCGCTGTACTGCGGCAGCCAAGGCTCCCCGGCAACCAGCATCTCATCCACCATCTGCCAGATCTCCTTCGGATTACAGACCGCACCGACCAGCGGGTCCATCATGAAGGCCTGGCGCAGCAGCTTGTCATCGCCATGCACGGCTGCTTCCACGGCTAGCCGCTGCACGGAGATGCTTACATTGCAGACAGCCGCCGGGCCCAGCGGCAGGTCGCCGACCAGCGGCATCGAGATACCGTTGCGGTCTACATACCCCGGAGCTTCAATAATGGCATCGTCCGGCAAATTGGAGATGACCCCGTTATTCACCATATTGAAATGACCTCTGTACACGCGGCCCGTCTCAAGTCCTTCTATTATATAGGAGCCATGCTCCTCGCCACGGTTCTCCCGGGTATACTCCAGAGCCGGTTCCTTCATCCAGTTCGGGAAGTCCGTTTCGAACCAGTTGCGGCCTTCTGTGCAGACCCGCAGGTATCCGCCTGTCTCTCCGTTGATCCAGCTGCCCAGATCAATCCAGTCCATAATCTCGCCGCTGCGTTTGCGGTACCAGGGAACATATTCGCTCAGATGTCCGTTCGACTCCGTGCTGTAGTAGCCGAAGCGGCGGAGCATATCGATCCGCACCTTCTCGGTCCGGCTGAATTCCGGATGCTGCTCGAAGGCCTCCAGCAGTCCGGCCGTCAGATCCTTGCCCTCATGCTTCGCAGAGATGTACCAGGTCTGGTGATTGATTCCGGCGCAGATAATATCCACCTGCGACTTCTCCAGCCCGTAGACTTCGGCGATCTGATGATGTCCGTGCTGTACGCCATGGCAGAGTCCGATGGTCCGCACACCGCCATATTTATTGCAGGCCCAGGTGAGCATGGCCATGGGATTCGAGTAATTCAGGAGCAGCACATCCGGCGCAGCCGTCTCCCGGATATCCCGGCAGATCTCCAGCATCTCGGCCATGCCGCGCTGTCCGTACATGATCCCTCCCGCACACAGCGTATCACCTACGCATTGGTCCACGCCGTATTTCAGCGGAATGTCCACATCGGTGGCGAACGCCTCAAGGCCGCCCATGCGGATAGTGCAAAATACGTACCTGGCATCCTTCAGCGCTTCTCTCCGGTCCGTAGTGGGAGCGATCACAATATCCAGGCCGTTCTCCTTAATATCCCGCTGGCACAGCTCGGTGACCATCTGCAGATTATGGCTGTTTATATCCATGAATGAGACTTCAATATTCCGGAATTCCGGTACTGTAAGCAGGTCGCGCAGCAGCCCGCGTGTAAATCCGATACTGCCCGCCCCGATAAAGGTTACTTTAAAAGACATCGTTATCATCCTCCGGCAAAGAATAGTGGGTTCCTGTCCATTGTAGCAAGGAGGCTGCGGGAAGCGTAACCAATATCATGACCACTTTGCCGTTATTGTGTCAACAATTCTCACCTTTAGATCCAGAAACCCATCTATTCCTCACTCCAGGAATGGCGGTCCAGCGAGTTGCGGTATTCGACCGGAGTACAGCCGGTATACTTTTTGAACAGGAGATGAAAATACTGCCTGCTGCTAATGCCCACATAATCGGCAATCTCCGCGACTGGAATCTCACTCTGCCCAAGCAGCATCCGGGCCTTCTCCATTCGCAGCCTGTTCAAGTAATCGGTTAAGGTCTGGCCGGTATTTGTCCTGAAGATCCGCTGCAGATAACCCGGGTGGACATTCACAGTGAGCGCAACTTCCTTGACTTGAATACTCCGGTCATAGTTCTGGTGCAGGAACTCTACCGCGCGCCGTACATAGAGCTGTGAGGGCTGCTGGCTGGCCGGCAGCGATTCCCGCCGCAGTCTGGACAGACGCAGCAGCAATTCCGAGAACAGCAGCTGAACCATACTGTTTCCGCTCTTGCCCTGCTGATCCAGCTCCAGCACCAATGCCTTTAGTACATGAAACACCTCTTCCTGGTCTGACAGCACCAGACTATCGAAGGGACTCTGCAGCAAATCCGCCAGCGTCTCCTCCTCCCGGGCCAGCCTGCCTACCGAGGGGGCTACACCGACGTACTCTGTGAATGCGAACTCCACATTCAGCATCCGGCAGGAGGACCCGTCTTCGACGATCAGCCTGTGCGGAACGCCCGCATCCAGGAGAATCATTTCTCCCCGCTTCAGCCGGAAGGGGGTATGGCCTCCCGATTCATCCCGCACCTCGACCACACAGCTGCCTGAGATGAGATACATAATTTCGGTGGAATTATGCTGATGGTAGGCCATTGTGTAGTTGCTCCACTGCTTGTAATAGTAGGCCAGGAATCGCGGGCTGTAATCCCCGTCAAGCAAGGCCTGCTGAAAAAGACTTCCGTTCAACTCCGGCATCCCGCATGCCTCCTTCGCCAGTATTCATAGCACAAGTGTATCCCTTGAGCTCCGCCAGGACAAGAAGCTGGCCGAAGTCCAATACTGGAATAAATATCTTTATAAGTTAATCATTCTTGTATGTAAATTAGAATTTCAGGTGAGGATCACATAGATTCAGAGCTCCCGCCTCGCAGATAATCAAATTTTTTCAGTACTCTCTATTCGCGTTAATGTTGTAAGTATTACAACTTTAGTTCATATAGCCGGGAGTTGTCCGGAGTATTGTTGTATGAAATACAAGAATTGGTTCATTAATTCGATTGGATTAGATAAAATGCTGTATTTAATACAATATTTTTCCATTCAGGCTAATTTGATGAGGAGATTGTTGTATTTCGTGCAGGATTTTCGCTTATTTTTTATGTGCAGCAGAGAGAAGAACGCAGAATAAACAAGAACAAAGGCACGAAGCGCTCCACTCTTGTTTTCAATAATCCTATCTAAGTGTCTATCCCTACCCTTGTTTTCGATCATCAATGAAGTTTAGTCAGAACATCATTCACCACGCTATACACTCCGCCGCCCTCCGCCATTTCCAGCGCTCCGTTCAACAGGTAGATCCCTGTTTCTTCATCGATCCCGTAATTCGGAAGCTCACCGAACGTACGGACGGCGGTTCTTAAATGATCTTCGTCATCCCACTGGGTAAAATGTACGGACAGCAGCAGCTCAGGGATCAGATTCAAGCCCTTGCGGTGATCAAACAACCTGCTCTCATTATCCTTAGCGGAAATAATACATAGTTCAGGGCTGATTAAAGCTCCCGCCGAGAACCCCGCAACCGGAACGCCAGACTCATACCTCCGTTTAATAGCGCCGCCGATCGCGGTATCTACAATATAATCGGCATACAGGTCCGTATCCCCGCCTCCGATGATAATGCCCGAGCAGGTCTCTATGCTCTGAACAACAACATCCGCAGGTGTAGCGGGCAGCGGCAGATAACGGAACTCTGTTAACCCTGCATCAGCCAGCGGACGCGTATAGACCGGCACGTAATCTTCCCAGCTCTCCCCACGCTCCACGAATAATACAACAACAGGACCTGCGCCTTCACCCACTATATCTTTAAACTTTCTTGCCAGATCCGGCGTAAACGGCGGGCCCCCGCCATTCAGAAATAAGTGCTTATCCATGACATCACCTTCAGTTTTTTACAGACAACTATAACGACAAGTGTAAGTTCTGGCAATAGTACTTCACTTTATCAACTACACACCGGCTTATCCCTGAAAAGAAACCATCGACTGCTTCAGCTTCTCCGCTAACACCTCCAGCTTGCCTGACAGAGCCACCAGCTCCTCGCTCACTATGAATTGCTGTGAAGACATCGAGGCCACCTCCTCCGTTGAGGCACTGGTCTGCTGCACGACCGAGATTACGCTCGCCATGGATTGCCCCAGCTGCTGCCGGTAACCGGTCAGCTCCTTAACCGCCGCCGAAGACTGGCTTAGATAACCGCTGAACACTTCCATCTCCGCCCGCACACTTTCAAAGATAAGCGAAGATTCCCGGACCGAGGTTATCTGCCCGCTGAACAGCGGTGCTGCTTCACTCACTACCTTAACCGTGTTCTCGATATGGCCGCTGATCTCCTCCGTAATTCTGGAGACAGACGCAATTGACTGGCTGGATTGGTTAGCCAGTCCCCTGATCTCATCGGCAATGACATTAAAGCCCCTCCCCGCAGCCCCCGCACGTACAGCTTCAATAGAAGCATTAAGAGCCAGAATATTCGTCTGCTTGTTCATGGCAATCATCGGGGAGAGAATGCTGCGGATCAGCACCATGCTGTCACGCAGCATGGCCGAGTTCTCCTGAATCAGATTCATCATCTTCAGGGCAGATTCGCTTTGATCCACCAGCTTCTTCATCAGCTCCGCTCCCTGATCGCTTACCGCCATGACCTTTCCTGCGGAATCAGCCATGACTGCATTCGTCCCCGCTACTTCGTCCGTCTTGTCTCCCATCAGCTCCACCTTGCGGTTGCTGCTCTCCGCTTCTGCCGCCAGGCTGGCTGCCCCGCCGGCGATCTCGCCGGTTGCGGCAGCCACTTCCCTGGCATGAGTACGGGTCGCACCCGAAGCAAGCACCAATTGCTCGGACGTGGCCAGCACCGCCGCCGCCGAACTGCTGCTCTGGCCGGCCAGCCGGGAGATCTGCTCCATCATCCGGTTGAAGCTGTGTCCCAGCCGCCCGATCTCATCCTGGCCCTTGAAGCTCGTCCGCACCTGCAGATTCCCCTGTTCGCCTTCCTCCATCAGCCGGGCCAGCTTGCCGAGCGGGCGGCCGATCAGCCGCACCAGCACATAACCAATCACCAGCGCAATCACAGCCGCAGCCAGCACAACCAGCAGTGTAATATAGAGCAGCCGGTCTGCCGATTTAGTGAAATCACTCACCGGCGCATAACCCAGCAGTGTCCAGTCAGCTGTCACCAGCGGCTGATAGACCACAAGCTGTGAGCTGCCCTGCTCATCAGCCGCAGTGAAGGATTGCTTCTGCCCTTCAACCCCGGTATCCGCTGCCTGTATGTAAGAAGGCTGTCCGAGCAGCCCGTTATCCGCCCCGTACACAATATTGCCGGCCCTGTCAAGGATGCGGATCTCCCCGGCAAGTCCGATATGCAGATTGGATAATACGTCGGTCAGAGCTTTACCCTTCAGCTCAATCAGCATATAATACTCCGCTGCCGGGTTCTGGATATTCCGCAGCAGACGGCCCATTGTCATAGAGGACTCACTGTAAGCATCGAAGAAGCCTTTGGCCCGTGCGGGGAACCAGACGGGGTTGCCTTTGCCGTTATCGATCGCCTTCATGCGGGCAAGAACGCCTTCATCACTGCGCACACCACTGATGCCTGTTGATTTGTAGGATTCAGCATCCACCATGCTTCTTGCGACCAGCCGGACGCCCAGCAGGCGCTCATCGGAGCCCCGGACGGAATCCAGCTTACGGCGGATCCGGTCTTCAGCTGCCACCTTGGCTACCGTTCCGGCACCGGGATTATGGATGGTCTCCATATCTGATTTTAGTGCAGAGTCTACTGCGAATTGTCTTGAAAGCGCTTCATATTCAGCAAACAGGAAGTCCAGCTTGTCCGCCGCCTGCACAATAGACTGTGAGGATGCCGCTGCTACCTCGTTGGTAATGATTCTTTTAGCAGCATAATAGGAGGTTAAGCCCAGCACAGAGGACAATAGCACAATTGTACAGAACAGAATCACAAATAATTTGACGCCAACCGATCTGAAGTTTAATTTCCGCTGCCGGTTCATTCCGCTCTCCCCTTATTTGTTCGATAAAAAATACAGGTGCAGCCCTTCGTTGACTGCATAAAGGCCGCACCTGTTATTCATAATGAGATCAGCATTTCTTATTATCCTAATTCCATAAAGGCTTACCCCTTGCTCGCCCCTGCGGTCAGACCATCAACAAGCAGGCGCTGCAGGAAGCCGAACAGAATCATTATCGGTACAGAGATCAATACTGCACCCGCTGCGAACAGCGTGAAGTTGGAATTCTGCATCGTATTGACCATATCCCACATTCCGACCGCGACGGTCCAGTTCTCCTTGGTCCGCAGAATCAGCTTGGCGAAGATGAAGTCCACCCATGGGCCGACAAACTGGGTCAGTGCCATATAAGTGATCATCGGGCGGGACAGCGGCAGGATAATCCGTGTGAAAATCCCGAAGTTACTCGCCCCGTCAATCCGCGCGGCTTCATCCAGCGAACGCGGAATCGTATCCAGGAAGCCTTTGGCAATCAAGGTCCCTCCGAGCGGTGCTCCGGCAGCGTACACGATAATCAATGCCAGATGGGTATCCAGCAGATTGAACTCCTTCAGCAGCAGATAGATTGCAATCATACTCATGAAGCCCGGGAACATCCCGAGGATCAGCAGGGTTGACATGGTCGTCTTGCGGCTTTTGAACCGGAACCGGGATAAGGCGTAACTGGTCAAAAGCGTCAGCACCACGCCGATCAGCATGGAGAACACGGCAATCTTGAGCGTATTTGCGTACCAGGTTCCGAACATATAGACCGGTGAAGTGAACAACTCTTTGTAATGAGCCAGTGTAAAATGGTCGGGAATCAGCGTTTTGCTGTATAGGGATTTGCCCGGACGGAAGGATGCCAGAAGAATCCAGAGTGCCGGATAGATCGCAGCAATCGCCAGGATAACCAGAATGATGTAGCTGAGGCCCAAACGAATAAAGCCCGTAAGCTTGCGTCCGATGATCATTGAATCATATCCTCCTCTTTGAATGATTTGGTCCGGCGGTAATTATACAGGGAGAACCCGGCAACAATGATGAAGAGTATAATGCCTATTGCAGAAGCCATATTATTCTTATTCTGATCCAGCGTCAGCTTATACAGCCACGTTACCAGCAGGTCCGTTGACCCGGCATACTGATAGTCACCTTTCACCGGACTGCCTCCGGTCAGCAGGTAGATCGCGTTGAAATTGTTGATATTTCCGGCAAATTGCATAATCAGCGTTGGCGCGGTAGAGAACAGAATCATCGGCAGGGTGACAATCCGGAACTTCTGATAATTCGTAGCCCCGTCCACTTCGGCTGCTTCATACATATCCCGCGGGATTGTGGTCAGCACGCCCATGATGAGCAGCATAGATACCGGAATACCGACCCACATGTTGACGATGATAACCGTGACCTTCGCCCAGAACGGATCAGTCAGCCACGGTAGTCCGCCAAGTCCGAAGTATTTGAGATATTGGTTAATCGGGCCGAACTGCCCGTTGAACAGGTTGCGCATCAGCAGGAGGGAGATCATCTGCGGGACGGCGTAAGGGACGATCAGAATCATTCTCCACAGTCCCTTGAAGCGGATCCCCTTTTGATTGATCAGCAGGGCAACGAGCATCCCGCCGAAGTAAGTAGTTACAGTCGATAGAACCGCCCAGATAATTGTCCAGGTAAGTACTCCATAAAAGGTCTGGCTCCAGGATTTCAGCACCAGCAGGTTACGGAAGGTTTCAAAGCCTACCCAGTCCACCAGCCTGGCCGGCGGGATGTGATCGGGTGCGGCGTAGTTAGTGAAGGCCAGCATGATCATAAAAATAATCGGCATGATGGTAAAGAACAAAATACCGATACCCGGAAGCAGCAAAAAGCTCTGGGCAAATTTGTAATCCAGAATATAGCGTACGGATTGCTTGAATGTATTCGATGGACGACCGGTTTCGCGTTCTGCTCCGATTTTAAGGGCATCCCTAATATTCATGTACCAGACAATCAGGAATAAAACCAAGAACAGCAGGGTAATCAGACTTTCAATCAGAATGACGATGGAATGATCACCGGGAACCATTTTTGCGATGCCCTTAACCTTCTCAAGGCGGCTTGGAGATTCCCCGAGTGTGGTGATGCCCCAGAAGGCCCTGCCCAAATTGGTAATGAAATAGAATAGTGCGGCTGCTTCTACAGCTATGAAAATAAGTCCTTTGATGAATTGGCGGTTATATATTTGTCCCAATCCCATAAAAATGGCCGACAGTACTGCGGCTCTAGCTTTGTATCGCTGCATTTCCCTTCCGTTCTCCTCTCCGCGCGGAATTCAGGAAACTGCCCGCCGCGAGCTATGCGGCGGGCGATTTGATTCCACTGTGTGCTGATGGTTGTTTGTTGCCTCAAGGGCAGCTGATGATTACACTGCCGGAGAGCTGATTTTACTGGGCAGATGCCCCGTTATTCAAATCCTTAATTTGTTCTACTGCTTTGTCCATAGCTGCCTTAGGATCTGCGTTGTTATCCCAAATTTCAGGAAGTGCCGCATTTACCGGGCTCCATACGTTACCCATTTCAGGAATCGAAGGCATTGGCTGGGAGTTCTTGGCCTGTTCAGCAAAAGCGGATATGAACGGGTCGCCGGTGATTTGCGCATCCTGCAGCGCTTCGTTGTTCGTAGGCACGGAACCGACCAATTTGTTCAATGTCAGCTGAGCGTCTTTGCCGGAAGCAAAGCGGGCATACAATTTAGCCGCATTCGGATACTGACTATAAGCGTTGACTCCGAAAATTTTAATCCCGGAGAAAGTAATTGCCGTTTTGCCGTCGATGGTAGGAATCGGAGCAATTCCGAGGTTGTCGCCCAGAGCTTCTTTATAACCGGCAAGCTCCCAAGGTCCAGTGATATCCATGGCCACATCGCCAGTGTTGAACAAGCTGCGCTTGATGTCCGGGTTAATGTCGCCGCTCTTAATCGGCAATATTTCTTTCAGCTTTACAAATTCACTCAGACCTTTGATCGCGCCTTCATTGTTCAGACCGATATCGTCTTTATCCGTACCGTCTTTGCCGAACAGGTAACCGCCGGTTGTAGCGATGAACGGATAGTTGAAGTACATGTTGCCGACTTCCCACATAATTCCGTATCTGTTCTTGGCTTTATCAGTGAACGTTTTACTGAAGGCAATCACGTCATCGAAGGATTTAGGTGCTTCTTTGACCAGGGATTTGTTGTAGAACAGGGCATAGGTTTCTGCCGCTCTCGGATAACCATACAGTTCACCCTCATAGGACGAGCCTACGATGGATGCTTCTGTGTTCTCAGCTTTGGTCTGCTCACCGAAAATATCGTTTGGAAGCAGCAGGCTCGCGCTTGCAGCCTTACCCAGATTATCGTGAGGAATGAGGACAACGTCTGCAGCCAGACCTGACGGGCCATCTTGTGTCAGCTTGCCGACCTGATCGGGCGGTGCTACCTCTTCAATTTTGATGGGAACGTTGTACTGCGCGGTGAACTGCTTGGCGATTTCTTCAGCAAATGCTCTTTCTTCTTTACTCTCCCAGATCACCAGTGATGCGCCGTCTTCAGGTACAATCTCATCTGTTGCCGGAGCATTCCCGCCGTTTGTACCAGCGTTGTCTGTTGCTGCTGCATTATTCGCAGGAGCATTGGTTGCTGCTGCATTTCCCCCGTTATTGTTGTTTGAGCCGCACGCCGTAATCGACATTGCCATAGAGAACGATGCGGTGAGAACCATGAGTTTTTTCAAATTCATTGCTTTTAACCCCTCCCGATTTGTATATCACTTGATTTGAACATGATGCCTCCGACTTTGCGCAAACGATTTCAGAAGACTCAAAAAAAATTCAAGTTTTGCAGATTGACCCTTCCTTATGTGCTCCGCCAAGTTTTAGAAAGCGCTTCATTCCTGAATTCATAATACATCAGCGGGCAAGATTGTTAAAACGTTTGCACAGAGTGTATTTAAGCAAATTCAATGATTTTATGTATATGATTTGTTATTTCCTTCTAATTTCACAGGATTTCTTCAAATATCTCTGTATATCTTATTAATAAAATTTACAAACCGCATTTTTTGCTGTATTTTAGCGAATTATGTAATTTAATTTCCATATAATCTCATTTTCCAGGCTTTGGAAATCGGTTTCCTGCCTGTCGGTATTTGTGCAAATGTTTGTACAAACATATTGAACCTCAATTTATTCCATGCTATAATCCAAAACATTAAGAACGCCCCTGTTCTTCACATAATCCAAAGGCAATGTTACTTCAATTGGGTACAACCTCGGACAAGCTACCCGGCGCCGGTTGTGCCTGTTTGGTATGCGCAGAATCTGAATGATTAGTGCGATTGTGGCACAGCTGCTGTGCTAATCATGCACTTGCCAGATATAGGACTGTGTTTGTAAAATGCTTGCTTCCGGAGCCAGCGCTGGTTTGCCCGGTGTTATTCAGGGGTGTTTGGTTCACTAAACCTTAGGAGGAATTAGTATGTTGTTAGAAGCTGTGTATCATCGTCCGCGCCTCAATTGGTCTTATGCCTACGATCATGAAACGATCCACCTGCGTCTGCGTGCCAAGAAAGGGGATTTAACCGAGGTATTCGCCTGGGCCGGGGACAAGTACGCCTGGGACAACACCAAGGAGTTGATTCCTATGACTCTTTTCACTTCGGATGCGATGTTCGATTACTGGGAGTGCGAGTCCGTCCCCCTTTACCGCCGGTTGAAGTACGGCTTCCTGCTGCAAAAGGGCCATGAGCGCATCTGGATGACCGAAAGCGATTTCCAAACCGAACGTCCCGCCAATCCAAACCGGCTGTTTGAGTTCCCTTATATCAACCGCGGTGACGTGTTCATTCCTCCTGCGTGGGTGAAGGATGCTGTCTTCTATCAGATCTTCCCTGAACGTTTCGCGAACGGCGATTCCAGTCTGAATCCGGACAATGTACAGCCATGGGGCGGCACTCCTAAGCCTGACAACTTCTTCGGCGGTGATCTGCAGGGGGTCATTGACCATCTGGATCATCTTACTGAGCTGGGTATCACGGGCATCTATTTCACACCAATCTTCACAGCTACCACCAACCATAAATATGACACGGAAGACTACATGCAGGTTGATCCGCATTTCGGGGATGTGAAGACGCTGAAAAGGCTGGTCGACGCCTGCCATGAACGCGGTATCCGTGTGCTGCTTGACGCTGTATTCAATCATGCCGGACGTACCTTCGCCCCGTTCGTGGATGTGCTGGAGAAAGGGGAAGCCTCCGCTTATAAAGACTGGTTCCATGTCCGCGAGTTCCCGCTTCAGGTAGTGGATAACATTCCGAATTATGACGCTTTTGCCTTTGAGCCGCTGATGCCGAAGCTGAATACGGAGAATCCTGAGGTTAAGGAATATTTGCTGAAAGTCGCTGAGTATTGGATCCGGGAGGTCGGCATCGACGGCTGGCGCCTGGATGTGGCCAACGAGGTCGATCATGAATTCTGGCGCGACTTCCGCAAGGTGGTGAAGCGTGCGAATCCCGAGGCTTATATTCTAGGTGAGATCTGGCATGAATCCGCGCCATGGCTGGAAGGAGACAAGTTCGATGCAGTGATGAACTACCCGTTCACGGATGCGGTGCTCGACTTCTTCGTGTATGGCAAGCTCGATGCGGAGGGCTTCGCCAACTCCATCGGCAAACAGCTGTCGCGCTACCCGCTGCAGGCCAGCGAGGTTGCCTTCAACCTGCTGGACAGCCACGACACCCCCCGTTTGCTGACGCTCGCGGATGGGGACAAGAATAAGCTGAAGCTGGCTGCGCTGTTCCAGTTCACCTTCATGGGAACTCCCTGCATTTATTACGGGGATGAGATCGGCATGGATGGTGAAGGCGATCCGGACTGCCGCAAGTGCATGGAGTGGAATCCGGCGATGCAGGACCGCAGCCTGTTCAATTATTACCGCAAGCTGATCGAGATCCGCAGCAGCCATCCGGCACTGCGCACAGGAAGCTTCACGTTCCTGGAAGCCGGACCCGGGGGCACCAAGCTGGCTTATGAACGCAGCCTGGGCGATGATCTTATTCTCGTGCTGATCAATACTGAGGAGACCGCGCAGACCTTCCGGGCAGACGTACAGGAACGCTCCTGGAAGAACCTGTTCACCGGCGAACCGCTCCGTGCGGAACGCGGCAAGCTGTCGCTCAAGCTTCCGGCTTACGGTTATGCAGTACTGCAGGCTAATATGGCCTAGCCTCCGTCTCAGGAGCTCCATTCATTGGATTGAGTTATATTCCAGGCAAAGCAAACAGGGTATTCCGCAGCCGTTATGGCTTGCGGAATACCCTGTTTATGTTCTGATCTGATTCGTTGCGCGTGCTATTTGCCGAGCAGCTTGTAAATCACCTGCGCACTCTCTGCACGGGTTAACTGTCCTTGCGGCGCAAAGAGATGATGGTCTCTGCCTTGCACAAGTTTAAGCTCTACGGCAGCATTCACATAAGCATGTGCCCATTCACTGATACTGGAGGCATCCGCGAATAAGACCTGGCCTGTTGAGGATGCCAGAACCTTGCCCTGTTTGAACTCCAGAGCACGGATAATCATCACCGCCATTTCCTCACGGCTGATTGTAGCATCCGGGGCAAAGGCAGTGCTGCTGCGCCCGTTAACAATGCCTGATTTGACGGCAGCGGCTACATAAGAGGAGTACCAGGCATCCGCCCGGACATCAGCGAATAACACTCTCCCTTCCCCTGACAGTCCGAGTGCACGCATCAGCAATGCTGTAAACTCTGCACGCGTCACGTTTCTTGCAGGTTCAAATTCAGCAGCCGATACTCCTGTTGCCACCTGTTTGGCTGCAAGTGATTTAATGGCAGCAGAAGCCCAGTGGGTATCAGGCACATCCTTGAACACTGTATTTATCTGAAGTGCTGCATACTTGCTGAAATGTGTAACTGCAGCAGTAAGTGAACCATCCGCTGGTGCTGCGCCCCCAATATACTTCAGCTCACCGTTATCTCCCAGATAGAACACACCTGTCCAACCCTTAACCGGGTTGCCCTGAAGCTTAAGCGTCAAAGTAACCGGCTGCTTGAACGTTGTAACAGGCAGGCTGGTCCCGTCTTTTTTGATAATCTGCAGTTTAAGGTCGTATACCCCGGATGCAGCAGTAGCAGCCGTGTTCTCCTTACTGAATCTCTTGACTGCATCCTGCGCTGCAGCTTCGCTAAGCGGAGTCAGCTCCAGCAGGATATGTGAACTGTCCGCATCCGCACCTGTAACCATGGCCTGAATATCAGCCAGCACAGCATTCGGGATTGTAACGGACAGCCCCTCCGAGTGAATAACCAGCCCGTTATTCCCCAGCAGCTTAGCTGCCTGGACCGGCAGCAGCACGGAAGTCTTGCCCTGATCCAGACTGAGTTCTACTCTGCCATCCTTGCCATTTCGAAGATCCTGGTCACTTATAATCTGTGTACCTGCCGGAACTGCCGTTGGCCCTGGCGTTGGTGTTGGCTTTACCGTTGGCTTTACAACGGAACTAGTTTCGGATTCTGCCGCTGGTGTTGGCGTTGGTGTTGGTGTTGGTGTTGGTGTTGGTGTTGGTGTTGGCGGTACTACAACTGTCTCCGCCGCCAGAATCACCGTCCCCCCGTCATCTCTGCCCGGCAGATCAATCCTAATCTTCCGGTCAACCGATACCTTATACAGCTTACCGCTGTACTCATCTCTCACAGAAGACAAGGCCGCAAAAGGCACGGGAATCTCTGCACTCAGACCTTCCTTCTTCGTGTTGATTACCGTAACCACGTTATCGTTCCCGTATTGCTTGTTGAAGGCCAGATATCCCAGATCATCGGAGCCCGCAAGCTTGGTGCGGATACCTTTGGCATATAGCTGCGAATATTCCGCCCTAATGTTCAGCAGCTTCTGATAATGATCATGAAGTCCCTGCTCTGCAGTAAGCTGATCCCAAGGCATATCGCCCCGGTTTTCGCTGAACTCGCCGCTTGCCATATCCCCGGCATTTTTACCGGACCGGCCCAGCTCTTCCCCATAGTAAATCACCGGCTGGCCCTTGGCCGTGATCTGCAGCGCGGCAGCGATCTTGAGCTTACCCTTGTCCCCGTCCACGTAGTCTGTAAGGAAACCATCCTCATCGTGGCTGCTGAGGAATTGTGCCATCACCCCGGTATTGCTGATCTTCGCTTCGCGCTCCTGCAGATAAGCATCCACAGCATTAATGGTGCCGTCTGCGAACAGCTTGGCCTGATCATTAAAGCTAAAATCAAGCAAACCGTCCATTTGCCCGCTCTGCAGCATGCCGCCGTCATTATCGGCGGTTCCGCCGAAGTATTCGCCGACCATTTTGAAGCCCGGATCTATAGCCGTCAGCGCATTTTTAAATGCTTTCCAGGTTGCGCTCTCCACATGTTTGACCGTATCAACGCGGAAATAGTCGATTGTATCTCCCCGCTCTGTCCGGGCATTATCCAGCCAGCCTGTCTGCCAGGCAATGATCTGCTTGCGTACCGCAGGATCCTCCGTCTTGAAGTCCGGCAATCCGCTGAGCTCGCCTTTGATGACATCCGTATCGGCTTGAACGCCGTCCGTACGCAGCATTCCCGCAAAACGCGCTTTGTCCTCTGCAGCCACCTGCGGATTGACGTCATCCTCCTTCAACCCGTAGCCTGTATGATTAAGCACTACATCGACCATAATCTTGATGCCCTTGTCATGCGCCTTCTCGATCAGCTCCTTGAAGGTCTCCATGTCCCCAAGATGCTCATCAAGCTTAGTGAAATCCTTGGCCCAATACCCGTGATAAGCATATTGTTTGCCGCCAAAGCTTAACCCCTGGTTGAAATCAATATTGTCTACAACCGGCGTGATCCAGAGCGTGTTGATGCCCAGCTCCTGCAGATAATCAAGCTTGCCGATCATCCCCCTGAAATCGCCGCCATGATAGGCTTCAAGATGTGCCTTGTCCACATTCTCATTGTTGTCAGGGTCACCGTCCTTGAAGCGGTCGGTCAGTGCGAAATAGATCCGCGCCTCATCCCAGTCGAAATCAAGCTTGGAACCGCTGTAGGTTCTGGCTTTCACCTCGATTTCAGCAGACTGTCTGTGCAGATTGCCATACTGGTCTACAAGCACGATTGGAATGCTTTTGATACCCGCCGGCACGTTATCCTTCACTGCTACGGTCTGCTGCATAAGCTCTGTATCGAATTTGACCTTGGCTGGTCCTCCCAGAGCGGTAAGATCCAGATAAGCGTCTTTATAGGACACTTCCTCTGTGGAGACAGCCTTCACCGTTACTACAGCATTCTCATTGGAGGTTACAGCCGTCGGATTCACCGTTGCCGTAATGTTAACCTCCGGTTTGTGATAGTACAGGGAGGATTCTCCGCCCACCGTGTTGTGCGGGTCGCTGAACTCGCGGGTCACTCCGTCCTTAGTTACGATGAAGGTATACTTATAAATGCCTTCCTCCAGACCGCTCAGCCGGTAGCTGAACCATTCCTTGGCCGGATCATACTCCATCGGATATTCTTTGCCGTTCACCTTCACTTTAATGTCTGTTATCGCAGACACATCGCCGCCGCGGAACAGCTCGTCATCACGGTACAGGAAGGTTATGGCTTCATCCTGCATCAGCGGACCGCTGATGCCCGGAGTGATTTCCAGCTCTTTGACCATGCTGGTTACATGGACTTTGGTAAAGGCCTCTCCGGGAGTCAGAGCAATATAGCGGTCATCTGAAATATCCTGCTTATTGTCAGGCCACTCCAGACCTTTTATGAGAACAAAGCCTACCTGGGTTGCGTCTTTGCCTACTTCAATCAGAACCATCGAGCTTGCTGAATCTCCTGCGGGCTCGGGGAGCTTCACCTCACCGTCTGTTGCCCCGGTATACCACAGCCATACACTCCAATCCTTATAAATCCTGTCTTCCCGGGTGTAAGTGAACTGCACATACCGTTTGGTTTCTACTGGCGGGCTGGTTACTTCTACAGTCACATTCGCGGACACGCCGCCATAGGTAATGGTAAGGATCGCTGTTCCAGCCTTAATCCCCTTCACCAGCCCTTTGCTTGTCACTGTGGCTACTTCCGGTTTATCGGATACATACAGCGCTTTGGCGGTCACTTTGCTTGAAGTGCCATCCGCATATTTGGCCGTGACCACAGTCTGATGCGCGGCCCCTTCCTTCAGCGAATAGCTGGCCTGGTCAGTCTCCAGCAGAGACACTACTGCTGCGGCTGCATCCTTGCGGATAATTACAGATGTGAGCGGGTCGAGGGTGATGGAATCCGCCGTCAGGCTGAATCCGCTCTGGTCCGCAGCAGAAATCGCATCGGTCCCGGCTTCGTCATTGTCGGCAAGCACAGTACCGTCACTCAAATTCTCCGGCAAAGAAAGTGTTCTTGTCTTGCTGTCACCGTTCATGAAGACATAATAGATCCCGGTTCCATCCGTTGCCTTGCTTGTATAACCGATCACCAGATCATCCTTCTGCATTTCAGGTGACTCGATAAGCTTGACATTGGAATTCACGAGACTGATGTCGCCCAGCCGGAAAGCGTTGGTAGACTTTCTGAGCTTAATCAGCCCGGCCGTGTATTCTCTGGTCGCATTCTGCACCGGAAAGTTCACTTCATCCGTTGCTGCGGCCCAGTCGAAAGCATTGACCGCATCCGACGAATCGTAGGAATCGTTGATGAAATAACTGACCGATTGATCAGCCGCATCGCGGACTTCGGTATATTTCTGCTCGGGAATCCCCGTAGCCAACCATTGCTTGGTACGCCCGTACTCCTGACCCGCTTGCAGGAATGCGGTACCCTGCGAAGTCAGCAGCAGCATATTCCCGAGCCTGATCCGCTTCTGGATCTCCAGCTCATTCGCCGCGTTCTGCGGATTCTTGTGAAGGGCCAGGGCAATGACATCATGGAGCGTCAGATTATCATGCGCTTCAATGTATTGCACGATATCTCCCGGATCATCTGCCGGAATATTGGAAGGCTGCGCTTTGATATTGTTCAAGATCGTCGTCAAGGGGCGCGCTCCGCCCGTAATGAACCGCGGATCTCCTTCGGAGCCGTACCCGGATTTCAGCTCATTGCGGAATTCATCGGAGAATACGCCGACACTGTCCGTCTTATCCATCCATTTCTGATCAGCAGCCTTGCCTTTGAGGGATGGATCCGAAGCCTCGCCCCCGAAGGTAATCCAGCCCTCCCCGATGAACAGCGCCTTAGGATTAATGGCAGCCGCTGCGTCATAAGCAGCCTGTACCGCATCTGCTGTGGCATCGCCCATCATGTCCCACCGCATCCCGTCGATTTTGTACTCCTGGAACCAGTATTTTACGGAATCGACCATCAGCTTCTCGGCCATCTTATGGCTGGTTGCCAGATTGTTGCCGAAGCCGCCGATGAAGTTGCCCGCCGGGTCCTGGAAGGCATAATAATTAGGCACGATGTCATTCAGTAATTCTTTTTTGGCCATATGGGTGTACACAACATCAAGAATGACGCCCATCCCGGCTTCATGCACCGCATCGATCAAGCCTTTCAGCTCTTTGATCCGCTCTTCCGGATCTGCCGGATTGCGGGAATACGCCCCGTCCGGAGAGAAATAGCTGTGCGGATCATAACCCCAGTTATATTCATTGCCTTGAGCGGAATAGTCCAGCTCCCTGTCTTCCATCCCGGTCTCGTCCCCGTAATACCAGGCCATCACCGGAAGCAGCTGAATGTGGGTGACACCCAGGGATTTGATATAATCCAGCTTCGACTCAAAAGCCGCATAAGACCCCCAGCGTTCCCCGCCGAGACTCGACTGGATAGCCGGATCGGAGGTGAAATCCCTGATATGCGCCTCATAGATAATGGCGTCCTCACGATCCTCATAGCCGGCAATGTCTGCAGCCTGGAAGCCCTCGGGATCCGTAGCGCTTAAATCCACAATGGCTGCCTTGCCCACCGTATCACCGCCTGCACCTGCCTCTCCCGCCGTATTCACGGTGAATACAGCCATGGATTTGGCATAGGGATCAAGCACCTGCTTAGTTACTCCCTCATTGGTCACTTCATACTGGTAATAGAAGTCTCTGACATCCTCTGCGCCGGGTGCACCGGTCAGATCAGCAGGAGTCAGCTCCGCCGTCCAGACTCCTTTGTCACCCAGAGTCAGTCCGGCGCGGCCTACGGTGAGATTAGCGTCAGCTTTATCGTAGACCACCGCAGTTACTGAGCTCGCTTTCGGTGCCCAAAGCTTCAGGGTTGCCGACTTGCCGGCCTTATGGTACGTGGCCCCGAGATCGTCACCTGTGTAATTATATAGCTCATCCATCATTCTCCAGCCGGCGGAAGCGGATACAGTTTTGCCTGCATACGTTACACTCAGCGGGATTTTCTTCAGATCAAATGCACCGGTAGTCACTTCAACCGAAGTTGCGCCAGTAACCGCCACACCTGTAACAGGAACAGAGGCTCCTTCCGAGTCCTTTATAGAAATGGCTGTTTTTAAAGCATCCGCCGTGAGCCCGTCCGTTAACGTAAACTCGAGCCATAGTTTGCTTGCGGACAATATATCTGCGGATAACAGCCCAACCGGTGTCTCGCCAAAAGGTGAAGTATAGACGTTCGGGTCATTCTCCTTCACCCACAGCTGATTGTAACGGTCCAGAAAAGCGAAGCTTTTGTTCTCATTGCCCGCCGGACCGTCTTTGTCTCCGTTTGCAGGCTTCATAACGATGAAACTGATAGCCTTGGCATTCTCCTTCAGCGGAATATCCGCATAGGCTCCGAAGGAATCCCTGTGTTCGGGCGCAAAAGGAGTTGCGTCTTTGGGCCACACATTAGACGGCGTCACAACATCATCCCACAGCCACAGGCCGTATTGGCTCTGATTGTTGTCGGAACGCATGTAATGAATCCGCACTGTATTCGCCGGAAGCTCCACCGGTTCATAAGGGGTTACTTTATTCGAGCCTTCCGTGATCCAGACTTCATTGGTCTGCGGAGTACTGATGATGCTGGTCTTGTCCCCGTCCTCCATTTCCTTAACCCCGGTAGTCCGGTTTACCACGAGGAACGAGATCGTCTTCGCCCCATCCTTCACAGGCAGATCGACATAAGCGCCGTAGGCATCGGTTTGTCCATCAGGGAAAGGAACGGCATCCTTAGGCCAATTCACGGACGGCGATACAACATCGCCCCATGTCCATAAAGCCTGACCGGCATAATCACCGGCAGCACGGTGGTAATGAACTCTTATATGTCCGGCAGGAACAGGCACGGCCGTACCCGGTTCAGAAGGAACCGTGTAATGGGCAGACACACTGTTGTCCTGCGTTTTATACTTGAATGTTACAGGTAATGCGGAGGGAAGCTTAAGCTCCTGCGCCGTATCCGGATAGGAGACTCCACCCGATGGGTCAGCGCCCGGAAGATAAATCTGGTACGTATAACTGCCGGCAGGAAGTAAGGCCATCTGCTCATAGACCCCGTCGAAGTCAGGATCGGTTAACAGTGTACGGGCATCTGCCGGGGAATCATTGTGCTCATCTCCAAGCGCAGTCTGCAGACTGCCGGTCACCCGGGGTAAACGGTCCGCAGGCACCGGTGAATAATACGTGGAATCTGCAATCGCTTTGGTAATGTCATTATAATAAAAGGTTACACTTGTCTCCTCACTTAATGTAATCTGAATGTTGCCGTCAGCATCTGTCCCGGCGGGATTAGTGTAGCTGCCATATCCGTAGTTTTCCGTCCACGCACCGTTAAGAGCCACTTTATATTGATAGGTCCCCTGCGGCAGCATGCCGGTGAAGGTGTACAGACCCTCCCCCCTGTAAGTCATTTGGGTTACGGTCGATTTCTCGTTCCAGTCCGCCGTTTCAGCAGGGTCCAGCCCTGTGAACTTACTCTGCAGGTCACCAACCAGCACAACCTTTGTCGTTTCTGCGCTGACTCTGGGCAGGTTTATGCCAAAGCCCGAGCATACAAGAGCGATAACCATCAAGATTGCAAAAGCCTTTTTTATCCGTAAAGCAAATTCCATTCCGTCAATCCCCCCATGAATGTTATGAACTTCAACCGCATGAACGGCAGAATCCCAATCTCCGGTTGCAGGATGTCTGCTGTAAAGATGGCTTGTCAGGCCCAACCGACCCCGATCCTCCTTGTCAAATTCCAAAATCGTGCCATCACGCCCTCAATTCGCCCTTCCCATTGTGCAAACGTTTGCAATCATTTGTGCACAAACCTTTATCCATTGACTCAGGGCAGCGACATAAATATTCTGCATAAACCCGGACTTTGTAAACGCTTGCTTCATTTCGATTTCATACTAATCCGCCGGTAAAGTTATTGTCAACTAGTAATTTTCCAGAATATTCTCAAATATTTGCTTATAGTTGCACAATAATTAAGTCATTAATTGCATTAATTTGCACACTTCATATTCATCCACATGCTTTCGTTAATAACAAAAAGGCTGAGAAAGTCTAAATAAATCCTTATTTTATAAAGGAATATTGAAAATAAATTAGATATATCATCATCTGCATCAATCTAACAACGTTTGCACAGTTTTGGTGCAATGTCCGGGATGCCTCCAAACTGCCTCCCCCCACGGAAACCACTCCATTCATAAACATCCAGTGAATCCCTGTGGAAAGCTTGTGGCCTGCGCAGAAAAAATGTTCATTTCATCACTTTCTATGCCAGTATTGTGCAACACACCGGGTTTATCTATTTACAATCATCAGCACTTCGATTAATATTACTGTGTAAAGCAAACGGTTCCATAAGGAGGTTTCTATGACAGTTACCATTAAGGACGTGGCCAAGAAAGCGGGAGTTTCTCCCTCCACGGTCTCCCGGGTGTTGTCAGGCCATCCCAGAATCAGCCTAGAAACTTCCCGTAAGGTTAAAGTGATTATGGAGGAAATGGGCTACACCCCGAACATGATGGCCAAAAGTCTCGTTTCCAAGACAACCAACAGTATTTGCATCATTCTTCCGAAACCGGCTGAAGAGCTGTTCTCCAATTTGTTTTTTATGGAATTAATCCGCGGGATCGTCACCCAGTCCAGCCGTTCCGGCTATGATGTGCTGATCAGCTCCGGGGCAAATGAGAAGGAAGAGCTTGAAGCCGTCTCACGCTTGCTCAAAGGACGCCGCGTGGACGGCGTTATTCTGCTGTATTCCCGTAAAGATGATGCGGTGATCGATTTTCTGGAATCAGGCGGCTATCCCTTCGTGCTGGTTGGACGAAGCGACCGCTATGAGGATATATTGTCAGTCGACAATGATAATATCATGGCTGCTTATGATGCAACGAACCACCTTATTTCCATGGGTCATGAACGCATTGGCTTCGTCAGCGGCCCGCCGAATCTTATCGTTTCGCGCGACCGTCTGGAAGGCTACCGTAAGGCAATGCAGAATAAAGGTCTTGAAATGAAGGCGGAATGGATTGTCGAAGGCGAGTTTCTGCAGGACAGCGGCTACCGGGCGATGTCCTTCTTCATGAATCTCCCGAACCGTCCGACGGCACTTGTTGCGGTGGATGATATGGTCTCTTTCGGGGTATTGCGCGGACTGAATGAGCTGAAATACAAGGTCCCTGAGGATCTGGCGATTGTCAGCTTTAACAATATTCCGCTCTCGGAATTGTCCAGCCCGCCAATCAGCAGTATTGATATCGGAATCTATCATCTGGGCTATACGGCCTCACAGGTGCTGATTCAGAGTATTCAGAAGCCGGATAATCATGACGGATATACTAACCGTTTTGTCATTCCCCACCGTTTAATCGTACGGGAGTCATCGATGTATACTCCGGGTAAGCAGTGATTTCACACGCAGCAATGATGCACAAGCAGCAATGATTTTACATGCAGATAAATGAAGCTAATTACGCTTCATTTATTTTTTGGAGCTTTGTACAAACGTTTGCGCTAAATAGAATCGCACCACATTTGGATAGGATTTTCCGCCCTAGCCAAGCTTTAGCCCACGCCGGGAGCGCTGAGGGTGTTTCGCAGATGGATTGTTGTACGTGGTACAACATTTCCGCAATTTAACCAACTTTTCTTTTGGGTTGTTGTACGTAGTACAACATTTCTGCCAGCCGGAGGCGCTCGGCCGAGGATTGTTGTACGTAGTGCAACATTTCCGCCCACCAGGGGCGTTTCGCTGACGAATTGTTGTACTTTATGCAACATTTCCGCCCAACTGGAGTGTTTCGCTGACGAATTGTTGTATCTGGTGCAACATTTCCGCTATTTAACCAACTTTTCTTTTGGATTGTTGTACGTGGTACAACAATTCTGCCAGCCGTAGGCGCTCAGCCGAGGATTGTTGTACTTTATGCAACACTTCCGCCCAACTGGAGCGTTTCGCTGACGAATTGTTGTATCTGGTGCAGCATTTCCGCAATTTAACCAACTTTTCTTTTGAATTGTTGTACGTGGTACAACAATTCTGCCAGCCGTAGGCGCTCAGCCGAGGATTGTTGTACTTTATGCAACACTTCCGCCCAACTGGAGCGTTTCGCTGACGAATTGTTGTATCTGGTGCAGCATTTCCGCAATTTAACCAACTTTTCTTTTGAATTGTTGTACGTGGTACAACAATTCTGCCAGCCGTAGGCGCTCCACCGATGATTGTTGTACGTAGTGCAGCATTCCCACCCATTTATTGTGACGCGCCCATTCGGCGCGATTCTCAAAATAGATTATATCCACTTACATTTTAGGAGGTTCATTATGTCAGAAATCAAAGCTTGCCTGTTCGATCTGGACGGTGTACTCGTCGACACCGCCAGATACCACTATATTGCCTGGAGAGAGCTGGCGGAGGAGCTCGGATTCGTCTTCACCGAACACGATAATGAGCGGCTCAAAGGCGTCAGCCGGGCCGCTTCCCTGAATATCCTGCTGGAGATCGGCGGTATCGAGCCTGGAGAAGATGAGAAAGCAAGACTAGCCGAGCAGAAGAACAACCGCTATGTCGAATACATCGCCAAGATGGACAGCTCAGAGATTCTGCCCGGCGCGCTGGACTTCCTGAAGGAATGCCGGGAACACGGCATCAAGGTAGCCCTGGGCTCCGCCAGCAAGAATGCGATGACCATCCTGAACAATACCGGCCTTACCCCCTACTTCGATGCGATCATTGACGGCACGCACACCAGCGCAGCCAAACCTGATCCGGAGGTCTTCCTGCTGGGAGCACAGGCAGTCAATATCGCTCCTGAACACTGCGTAGTCTTCGAGGATGCTGAAGCCGGCATCCTGGCCGCCACCCGTGCCGGCATGCGCAGCGTCGGCATCGGTTCGCCCGAGACGCTGGGCGCAGCGAATCTGGTGGTCCCTTCGTTGCAGCAGATCAGCGTTGCCGCACTAAGGGAATCTTTTGCCTCTGTTTGACGAATATTAACAGCTGCTGCGTAATATGATTCCTTGTCTTCTGCCCTACTCTTTATAAAAGAACTGAAAATGGTCATTAAAATTATGGGGATGAAGCCGCGGAGCGGAAGTTTGGAACTGTAGGAGCGTTAGCGTCCGCCTTTATAATCAGATTTCATCAGCTGAATATCGCTTACTAATAGAGAAATCTGATTATAACAGCGGCCGGAAGTCCAAACATTCCGCGCAGTGGCGACGGAGGCACCGTAATTTTAGTACAACAGGTTTAGTTCATTTTATATACCTCATTCCCCCATCTAAAAGGAGCCAATAACAATGAAACAATACCTCAAAATTGATGAATGGTCCATCATCGAAGAATCCTTTGATCCGCAGACCCAGGAAATTTCCGAAAGCGTATTTAGCATCGGGAACGGGTACATGGGCGGCAGAGCCAACTTCGAAGAACAATACAGCGGGCACAGCCTGCAAGGCAGCTACATGGCTGGTGTATACTACCCTGACAAGACACGGGTCGGCTGGTGGAAAAACGGCTATCCGGAGTATTTTGCCAAAGTCCTCAACAGCACCAACTGGATCGGCATCAACGTTGAAGTTGACGGCATTCCGCTCGATTTGGCAGCCTGCACAGTCAGCGAATTCCGCCGTGTACTTAATATGAAGGAAGGCACTCTCTCCCGCAGCTTCACAGCCACGACCGCAGACGGCAAAGAAGTGAAAGTGGAGAGCATCCGCATCGTCAGCATGGTCCGCCATGAGATTGGCGCGATCCGCTACTCCATCCAGCCGCTCAATTTCTCCGGTGAGATTACCGTGACTCCTTATCTGGATGGCGATATCAAGAACAAGGATTCCAACTACGACGAGAAGTTCTGGAACGAGGTCGAGAAGAAAGCGGAACCGGCGGGCGGACACCTCACCCTGAAGACCAAAAAGCTTGATTTTCACGTAACCTCAGCCTATGTCTATGACATTCTGGTCAACGGCGAACCAACAGCCGCAGAAGCAGAATCTATCGAGCAGGAGAAATATGTAGGCAGCAAAGTAACGATTCCGGTACAGTCCGGCGATCAGGTGGTTATTTATAAGTATGCCGCCAATGTCACCTCCCGCAATTACGGGCTGGGCCAGCTGGTAGACGCCGCACGGACCGCCTTGCAGAGTGCGCGTGAAGCCGGATTTGTAGCGCTTTTGACCGAACAGGCTGCGGCTTGGGGCGATAAGTGGAAGGAAAGCGACATTATTATTGAGGGTGACGTGTCGGCGCAGCAGGCAATCCGGTTTAATATTTTCCAGCTGAATCAGACCTATACGGGCGAAGATGACCGTCTCAATATCGGACCGAAGGGCTTCACCGGGGAAAAATACGGCGGCAGCACTTACTGGGATACGGAAGCTTATTGTGTGCCTTTCTATCTCAGTACCGCCGACTCCTCGATTGCCCGCAATCTGCTGATCTACCGTTACAAGCATCTGGAGAAAGCCAAAGAGAATGCCCTAAAGCTCGGTTACAAAAAAGGCGCACTCTACCCGATGGTGACGATGAATGGTGAGGAGTGCCATAACGAGTGGGAGATTACGTTTGAAGAAATTCACCGCAACGGCGCGATTGCTTACGCAATTTACAACTATGTGAACTATACCGGCGACAAGGCTTATCTCGGCCAATACGGGCTTGAGGTGCTGGTAGAGATCTCCCGCTTCTGGGAAGAACGCGTGCACTATGTGCCGCATAAGGACAAATATGTAATGCTCGGTGTAACCGGCCCGAATGAATACGAGAACAATGTCAACAATAACTGGTATACGAACCGGATTGCCGCCTGGACCATGGAATATACCCTGGAAGCGTTGGCGTACCTGCAAGAGAATGAAGGCACACGTTATGCAGAGCTGGCCGACAAGCTGGAGCTGCTGGAGAGCGAAACGGCGCAGTGGAACGAGATTATCGCCAAAATGTACTACCCGGCTGATGAAGAACGCGGCATCTTCCTGCAACAGGATGGCTTCCTCGACAAGGAGATTATCCAGGTGAAGGATGTGCTGCCGGAAAACCTGCCGCTGAACCAGAAATGGTCCTGGGACCGCATCCTGCGCTCCTGCTTCATTAAACAGGCGGATGTGCTGCAAGGGCTCTACTTCCTGGGAGACCGCTATGATCTGGATACCAAAAAGCGCAACTTCGACTTCTATGAGCCGATCACCGTGCACGAGTCCTCCCTCTCCCCTTGTATCCATGCCATTCTGGCCTGCGAGCTGGGCTACAAAGAGAAGGCTTATGAGATGTATCTGCGCACTTCGCGGCTGGATCTCGATAATTACAATAATGATACGGAAGACGGCTGCCATACGACCAGCATGGCGGGTACATGGATGTCAATCGTACACGGCTTCGGAGGACTCCGGGTGCTGGGCGACCGGCTGACCCTGAACCCTTCCAACCCGGGACACTGGACCTCTTATTCGTTCAAAATCATGTTCCGCGGTTCCCGTCTGAAGGTCACAGTTACCGATGTACAGGTTACGGTTAGTAATGAAACCGATGTTCCGGCATCCCTCACGATTCATGGCAAGGAGTATACGGTGAACGGACTGAGCAGTGTGACTGCTGACGGCTCTTCGGTAACTGTGTAGTCTCTGTCTCCCCAGCCCCGGAGGCATTAAGCTTCTTCGGGGCTTTTTTTATAAGTTGAACTTGTGAAGACAATAAAAAGATGAAAGTAACGGAGGGGAATTTCGGAACTGTAGGAGCGGTAGCGTCCGCCTGAAAGCTTTCCGTAGGAAAGCTCGCTTCGGAAGCATGTGCTGTCACCGGATTTCTACCGCGATCAGCGGTTTAATCAGGAAATCTGGGGACAACAGCGGCCGGAAGTCCGAAAATCACCGCAGTAACGGCCAACATCAGCATTGGAGTATCTCTAGGTCAAATTCTAAATAAAATCTCAAAGGAGCCCACCCAAATGAATAGAGCCTTTTGGAAAGAAGCCGTAGTCTATCAGATCTATCCCCGCAGCTTCCAGGACAGCAATGGAGACGGAATCGGGGACCTGCAGGGGATCATCTCCCGGCTGGATTATCTCCAGAAGCTGGGCGTCGATGTCGTCTGGCTGTCGCCGGTCTACAAATCACCGAACGATGACAATGGTTATGATATCAGCAACTACGAGGATATTATGGATGAATTCGGTACGCTGCAGGACTGGGAGGAGCTGCTGGCCGGACTGCATGCACGCGGCATCAAGCTGATGATGGATCTTGTGATTAACCACTCCTCGGACGAGCATGCCTGGTTCGCGGAATCCCGCGCCTCCAAGGATAACCCCTGCCGCGATTATTATATCTGGCGTCCCGCCGGACCGGATGGCGCGCTGCCGAACAACTGGAGCTCCATCTTCAGCGGACCGGCCTGGGAGAAGGATGAGGCGACGGGCGAATATTATCTGCATCTGTTCTCGCGCAAGCAGCCGGATCTGAACTGGGAGAATCCGGAGCTGCGGGAAGCGCTCTATAAAATGATTGCTTTTTGGCTGGACAAAGGTGTAGACGGGCTGCGGATGGATGTCATCAACATGATCTCCAAAGTAGAAGGGCTCCCTTCCGCACACCATGAGGGCCTGGCTCCCGGTGAGCTGGCCGGTGGCGGAGAGTATTATATGAATGGACCGCGGGTTCATGAGTATCTCCAGGAAATGAATCGTGAAGTTCTCTCCAAATATAATGTAATGACCGTCGGCGAGACGCCGGGAGCAACTGTAGAAGACGCCATTCTCTATACTGACGAAGATCGGCATGAGCTGCAGATGGTGTTCCAGTTCGAGCATATGGATGTCGACTCCGGCCCGGGCGGCAAGTGGAATGTGGTTCCGTGGACACTGAAGGGGCTGCGCGATATTTTGCACAAATGGCAGGTAGGCTTGGCGGACAAAGGCTGGAACAGCCTCTATCTCAATAACCACGATCAGCCGCGGATGGTCTCCCGGTTCGGGGATGACGGCAAATACCGTGTGATTTCGGCCAAAATGCTCGCTACCCTGCTGCACACGCTCAAAGGTACACCTTATATCTACCAGGGTGAGGAAATCGGCATGACCAACGTGAAATTCCCTGTGCTGGAGGACTACAAGGATATAGAGATTCTCAATATGTACCGGGAAAAGGTTACGGAAGGCGGCGGAGATCATGAGACGGTTCTTCAGTCGATTCACACCAAAGGCCGCGATAATGCCCGTACCCCCATGCAATGGGACGCCTCAACGAATGCCGGTTTCACCGCTGGCACACCTTGGCTCAAGCTCAATCCGCGCTACACAGAGATCAATGTGGAACAGGCGCTGGCCGATCCTGACTCGGTATTCTACTATTATCAGCGGCTGATTAGCCTGCGCAAGCAGCATCTGATCATGGTGTATGGTGAATATGAGCTGCTTTTGCCGGAGCATGAATATATCTACGCGTACACCCGGACACTGGGCGGTGAGAAATGGCTGGTGCTGCTGAACTTCTGTGACACACCGCAGACTGTAGAGCTGCCTGACGAGCTGAACGCCGTAACCGAAACGATTATTGGTAACTATCCGGAGGAGCCGGCGCCCATGGACCGCAGTACGCTGCGTCCGTATGAAGCGAGAGTCTGCCGGTTAGGCTAGTTTTGCCGGAAGCTGACAAACCCCTTGAAATATGACATCATAGGATCATAGACTGTAGGCCGTTGACTGTACCTGTCTCAGATGAGCAGAGAATAACAGGACCAGCCCGTAGGCCGCGTGATAATATGAACTTAAAGGGAGATGGCAAACTTGGAATGGCTGATCCGAATGAAGAATGCGCTGGATTATATGGAGAGCAGAATGACCGGACCGCTGCGGATCGAAGAGATTGCCGCAGTGGCATATGTCTCCCCTTTCCACTTCCAGCGCATGTTCAGCATGCTGACCGGCGTCACCGTAGCAGACTATATCCGCAAACGCAGATTGACTCTGGCCGCTCAAGAGCTGGCCATTTCAAACATCCGGGTGCTGGATGTCGCACTGAAATACGGATATGACTCCCCGGAGTCATTCGCCAAAGCGTTCCGCAAAGCGCATGGGCTTACCCCCTCTGCCGCGCGCGAACCCGGGGTACAGCTCAAAGCCTTCCCGCGCCTCTCTTTCCATCTGTCATTGAAGGGAGATCAGGAAATGGATTACAAAATCGTGAATAAAGAAGCTTTTACCGTTATCGGCAAATCAATGGAGGTTACCTGCAAGGACGGGGAGAATTTCCGCAGAATTCCGCAGTTCTGGAATGAATGCAATGAAGACGGCACATCAGATAAGCTGATTGAGTTCGGCTTACGCGAAGAATGGCTCGGCATCTGTATGAATATGAATATGGAGACGGAAATGCTGTCTTATTGGATCGGAGTTGAAGCAGACGCGTCCACTGACCCGCAGGCGTATGAGACTACAGTGGTTCCGGCTGCGACCTGGGCGGTATTCAAATCCGTAGGAGCTATGCCTGATGCAATTCAAGGGGTCTGGCAGCGCATTTTCCAGGAATGGTTCCCGGGAACGGGCTACGAGCATACAGGCGGACCCGAATTTGAGCTGTATCCGCCAGGCGATACATCAGCAGAGGATTATGTCTGCGAAATATGGATTCCTGTAATGAAGAAATAATTGTTCAGGCTGTACCGGAAACGGCTTCGTTGTCCCTACAAGGACGATGAGGCCGTTTTTGCATGTGCGGAGGCTTAGTTGAGATCGGCTACTGAAGAAGCGGTATCCCCGCAAACCTCACAAGCTAGCATTTTTTATTTTGAGATTCCAGGTAGGCTTGGTATAATAAACAGATTATAGGGTCTTAATATAGTGTATTGTCATCCAAGATTGGTGAAGGAGATATTCATGTCTATCGTAAAAATCTTTTCAGACAGCACTTCCGATTTGCCGCAAGGCTGGAAGGAAACGTATGATATCGGCATTGTCCCGTTATATGTAGTTTTTGAAGACGGCACCTTCAAGGATGGTGTAGAGATTACACCCGAAGAAGTGTACCGCCGTGTCGCCGCAAATGGTGCATTGCCCAAGACGGCAGCCCCTTCCCCGGCTGATTTCATTGCCGCTTTTCAGCCGGTCGTGAGCGCTGGCGGAGATATCGTCTATATCAGTCTTTCTTCTTCTTTATCCTCTACATATCAGAATGCCCTGCTGGCCGCAGGCGAGTTCCCTGAAGGCCGGGTACATGTTGTGGATTCCCGGACGTTATGCGGCGGGATCGCCTTGCTGGTCATGAAAGCCGCCCGCGCCGCAGCCAAAGGCCACAGTGCGGCCGACATCGCCGCTATGATCGAAGCCTCCCGTGAACGGGTGGAATCCGAGTTTGTCGTCGATACGCTGGATTACTTATATATGGGCGGACGCTGCTCAGGCATGCAGAACTTTATCGGCAGCCTGCTGAAGATCCGGCCTGTACTGCGGCTGGTGGACGGGGCGATTGTACCCGTTGCCAGAATCCGCGGCAAGAAGGAAAAGGCTGTAGAACAGATGCTTCAGCACGCACTTGCGAATGCAGCCGGCATGGACAAGGAGCTGCTCATTGTTGCCCATACCCTTGCTGAAGAGGATGCCCGGTATCTGGAGAAGGCACTGCGAGAGCAGACAGGTGTGGATGAAATTGCCGTAATCCATGCCGGCTGCGTGATCGGCAGCCACTGCGGGCCTGCTACAGTGGGTCTCATGTATATGCACTAGAATAATTAAGCTCTACCTTAGACGAATCTTTATCTGCAGCTAATGCAGATAAGGATTCGTTTTTAGTTGTTGCATAGTAAAAAAAGTATAGTAAAATCAGAAAGCAGCAATTTCCATTTTTATCAAGGAGGCATTATATGCAGGAGCAGATGGCACGTGCGAATAAGACGGCTTGGGAAACGAAAGCATATCAGGCCTGGATACAGCACCATGGATCACCTGAGGAGCTTGCCGGGCGGTTGAAGCAGGATCCAAGGCACCCGTTGCGGCATTGGCTGAAGTACATAGGCAACCCGGCAGGATTGAAGGTACTGAACCTGCTCGGTTCTCACGGAATGAAGGCGATTTGTTTCGCTTTGCTGGGTGCTGAGGTGACTGTCGTGGATATATCCGAAGAGAACCGGCTGTATGCCAGAGAAGTAGCGGCAGCGGCGGGTGTTAAGCTGAACTACATCTGTGCAGATGTCTTAAATATCCCCGGTGAGGAAGCTCTGGGAAGCTTCGACGTTGTCCTGATGGAGTTCGGGATTTTGCATTACTTTACGGATTTAAATGCTATTTTTTCTGTGGTCAGCAGAAGGTTAACGGCAAACGGCCGGCTCATGCTGACGGATTTCCACCCGTTCGCCAGGGCATGGATGACAACCCGGAATCTTCAGCATCCTACGGGTAATTATTTTGACGATACACTCAAGGAAGGTGAGGTTGCCTTTGCCAAGCTGCTTCCCGAAGAGGAACGGTCCGGATTAGCACAAGTGGTGACGCGGGGCTGGACTGTGGGCGATATTATCACTTCAGTAGCCTCTCAGGGGCTATATATCCGTACCTTTGAAGAAATCAGGAGTCCAGGGGACCCGAGATTCCCTGAATTCTACACGCTGATTGCGGATCATATTGAGGGGCAGCTGAACCCGCTATATCCTGGAACATCAGGCTAGCAAGCCGGCCGCAAAAACAAACAGCAAGTCTCCTCCCGGAGGCTTGCTGTTTGTTAGGTTAAGCCTGTTCAACTCCCGCTTCCGCTTCAACCTCTTCCTTCACAAAAGGAAGCATGAACCGGAAGATCGATCCCCGGTTCTCTTCGCTCTCCACGAAGATCGTTCCGCCCATCAGCTCTACCAGCTGCTTGCAGATCGCAAGCCCTAGTCCGGTGCCGCCATATTTACGGTTAATGGACGGATGCAGCTGGGAGAAGGACTGGAACAGCAGGTTCAGCTTGCTGTCAGCAATACCTACCCCTGTATCACGGACAGAGAACTCCAGCAGGTATTCCGGCGAGGCCGGCAGCGGAATATTCTTCACCGACAGAGTCACGCTGCCCTGATCGGTGAATTTCAGCGCGTTGCCGACCAGATTGACGATAATCTGCCGCAAGCGGCTGGGATCGGTCGTGACAATATCCGGCACGCTGGTATCCGCCCACCAGCGCAGGGCGAGCTTCTTCTCCTCCGCCTTGGGAGTGAACAGATCAATGATGCCCTCCAGCATCTCACGCAGATCAAATCTCTCCGATTGCAGCGGCATTTTGCCGGCTTCCATCTTGCTGAAATCGAGAATATCATTGAGGATCTGCAGCAGACTGTAGCTGCTGCTGCGCAGAATCTCGGCATAGCTGCGCTGCTCTTCCTCCAGGTTGGTTTCCAGCAGAAGATCAGCCATCCCGATCATGCCGTTCATCGGGGTGCGGATCTCATGGCTCATCATCGCCAGGAAATCAGACTTGGCCTGTGCAGCCTGCTCAGCTGATTCCTTGGCCCGGAGAATCTCCCGTTCGTTCGTAATATCACTGAAGGAGACGACCACACCGCAGATCATGCCTTTATCCAGCAGCGGGGCAATCCGGTAGTTCACGAAGAAGCTGGTCCCGTCCTTGCGCCAGAAGATTTCATCCGCCTTGCTGCGGGTAACGCCATCTTGAATGGTGAGCCGGATGGGACATTCCAGCGGTGAATGCCGGGCTGCACTCCCGCGGATATAGTGAATCATTTCCATCATCGGCAGTCCGGCCAGCTCTGAAGGCTCATAGCCCAGCATTTCGGCCCCTTCACGGTTGATGAAGATCGTCCGGCCCAGCGTGTCCAGTCCGAAGATTCCCGCCGAGACGGAATTGAGAATCAGACTAAGCCGTCTATCCTCCGCCATCTCAAAAATAAACTCTGAAACCGGCAGTTCCTCCTCTGTCAGCAATTCCTCGTCCGTCAGGGGAGGGAAGTCCGCGCACTCAAGTCCAATGCGTTCAGCACCGGCAGATTCCTGTCTGCTCATGCGTTCCCAGCTTTGCAGCAGCAGAGAGAGCGGCCGGTTCCCGGTATCATGAATGATGGCAAATACACCGGCAATGCCTTCATCTGTATGAAGCGGCACATACCTTACAGAAACTGCATTACCCCCGGAATTCCCTGCTTTTACTCCGCTTTCTTCATCCGCTTCCACCATTAACCCGAAGCTGGATGTAATACCGGCCAGAGCAGATGCGAAATAGCCCTCGCCGGGAGGATGCATCCGGCATTCGATCAGCCTGGCTGCATCCTCTGCACTTAAGGTCCGGTTGCTGTCGGCATAACGCCCCTGTCTGTCCAGCACGATAATGAGATCCGGATGATGATCGAACAACGCTCTATAAGCACTTTCTTCAGAAAGTGCCCGGCCCAGGATAGAAGCCCAATCTTTATGCATGGCCCACCTCCTCTGCTGCTTCATTCCTGCTATATTATAGGACCGTAGATTGCGGAGAAACTCTGATTATGTAGAAATCTCTGAATTATTTACTATTATAACAAAAAAACCGCTATAGGTCGCCACAAAAACGCCGGATTGGAGCGCTTGTTCAACTAAACAGAAACAATGCCGCCCCTGAAGGGACGGCATTCATCTCATACAATCACAGCGGCTCAGCCTTGCCCGTCAGGCAACATCCTGATGCTCGATATTCCGGATCGACAGATACGCGATTCCCCCACCGACCAGCGCCAGCGAGAGTGAAATCCAGATCAGATTGCCCATCCGGAAGCTCCCGTTTCCGAAGCCGGATGAGATCAGCATGACAATCAGGACGGCGGAGACAATGGTAGCCGGTACGGATTTGCGGCGCATCCCGAAGTATAACGGAATCAGTGCAATGCCTGCCGCGTAGAGCGCATCCGTTCCGGCCTTCAGCAGGTTTGCGGTGATCAGATCCTGTGATACAGTACCCTGAATCACGTCAGACATGAAATAATCAATGCCGGTGAGGATACTGCTGATTGCAATATCAGACAGGAAAATGCTCAGGAACGTAAACAGAAAGACGATAATCAGCTTCGCAGCCAGCAGCATCTTGCGGGGAACCGGGTACATGAACAGCACAGTGATCGTATTATTCTTGTACTCGTCGATTACCAGCTTGCTTATCAATACGGAGGCGAAGATGATAAATGTTGCTTTTACAAAAACGAACACACCATCAAACAAATCAGGATACGTGCTGAATTCCCCTTCGTTAAGCGATGTAAAGGCGATAAGGACCATGAAGCCCAGAATGGCGAGATCGGCAATCAGCACACTTTTGAGAAAATTGAATTTGTTCTTACGCAGCTCCAAACGAATTAGCTTAAGCATTGTGGGCACCTCCCATCAGTTCTACAAAATGATCTTCCAGCGAATGATGTTTCTTGCTCATACTTTCCAGCTCCACATCTGCTTCGGCCAGCGCCTTGCTCAGCTCCAGCTGCGGAATATCATCATAGATCCGGATGGTGCGCGGGTCGAGCACTTTATAATTGGTTAAGCCCAGCTTATGCTCCAGGATGTAGACGGCCTTGGTGCACTCGCCTGTAATCAGCTCAATGTACTGTGTATTCTGGTTACGGATCGTATCCATCGCCAATTGCTCCACCAGCACGCCTTCGCGGATCACGCCGATCGTGTCGGCAATCTGTTCGATCTCGCCCAGAATATGACTGGAGATCAGCAGGGTCATGCCGTATTCCCGGCTCAGCATCCGGAACACCTCGCGCAGCTCCTTGATGCCGAGCGGGTCCAGCCCGTTGATCGGTTCATCCAGAATGAGCAGCTCCGGCTTGGTCATCACCGCTCTGGCAATGCCCAGCCGCTGCTTCATCCCCAGGGAGAATTGCTTCACCGGTTTCTTGTCCACTGCACTCAGCTTCACCAGCTCCAGCGCTTCCTCCATCGCTTGAACATCATAATATCCCATGTATTCACCATGCAGCGCCAGGTTCTCGCGGGCACTCAGCTTGTCGTAGAAGACCGGATATTCAATGATGCTGCCCATGCGCTTTAGCATTTCATAAGAGCGGGGGGTCATTTTGTCTCCGAAAAATTCAATCTCGCCCGCCGTCGGCTTCACCAGATTCGTAATCATTTTCATCACCGTCGTTTTGCCGGCGCCGTTGGGTCCCAGGAACCCGTAAATTTCACCCTGCTTAATCTCCATATTCACGCTGCGTACAATTTCCTTATCCTCATAGACTTTGGTTAAATCCCATGTCCGGAGTATCGTTGTCATGTCCGTTATCCCCTTTGACTTCTTCTTTGTCTTCCTGGTATTTATTCTACAGGGCGGAGTTTGCTTTTTTATTACTTGAATCTTACGAAATTCTTAAGCTGCGTAAGGATACGCAGACCGCCCCGCCAGAACCGGAATTATTTCAGAAGGTCAGCCGCTGAAAAGAAAGCGTAAATGCCGTCCGGACGTACGGCTTGCTGCTTAAGGAAATACGGCCGTTCATCTGCTCGGTGAGCCGCTTGGTGATGGTCAGCCCCAGGCCGCTGCCCTGGTAGTCGCGGTTGCGCGAATCCTCCAAGGTATAGAGCCGCTCGAACACCTTGTCCTCATGGCCTTCGGCAATGCCTTTACCCCGGTCCCACACTTCTATACACACCTGACCGGCATCGCTGTACAGCTTCAGCCCCAGGGCCCCTCCGGCATCACCGTAGGCAATAGCATTCGACAACAGATTGGACAACACCCGGTCCAGCGCATCATCGTTGCCCATCATATAGAGCGGCTCATCCGGTATCTCGATCTGCACATCAGCACCTTTGGCACTGAGAATATCGTAGAAAGCAAGAATATTCCTGCGGCAGACCTCGCCCAGCTCCACACGTGACAGCGGGATATCCCGGTCCCCTGACTCCAGCTTGGCCAAATCAAAGAAACGGTTCATCAGCGTAATGACTTCCCCCGCTTTGGCATGAATGGTGCGCAGAATACGTTCCTGCTCTTCCGCTGGCATGTCTTTATCATGCAGCAGGGTCTCAATATACCCCAGCACCACCGTCAGCGGGGTCTTCAGGTCATGGGAGATGTTAGCCAGCATACTGCGCATAGACTTCTCCAGCCTGGCCCGTTCTACAGCTCCCTTATGATTGACATCCAGCAGCCGGTTCAGATCGGTCAGCAGGATTTGCAGCTCCGGACTGCTGCTCATCAGAAGCAGCCGTTCATGCGAGCCGCGCTCCACAATACTCTCCAGCTTGGTATGAATATATTTCAACTGGCGTGCATGCTGCCGCGAATGCATTACTTGCAGGACAAGGACCAGCAGTAGCAGCGCAATGATGATAATGAACAAGGCTGTCATTGCTGCATATCTCCGAGCTTATAGCCGATGCCCCACAGCGTTTTGATATATTCCGGATGAGAGGGATCGTCCTCAATCTTCTCGCGCAGTCTGCGCATATGTACATTAATTACATTCTCATCCCCGAAGTAGTCATCCTCCCAGACCAGATTGTAAATCTGCGCCTTGGTGAATACCCGCCCGGGGCTGCTGACAAACAGCTTCAGGATATGGAATTCCTTGGCGGTCAGCTTCACTTCTTCCCCGTTCTTCTGCGCCGAGAAGTTATCCAGATCGACCGTTAGTCCACGCAGCTTAATCACCTTCGATGCCGGCTGCGGCTCCTCCCCGGCAGACGCCTGACTGCCGGCGGCAGCCTGGCTCCCTTGCGCTGCGTACCCGGCCCGGCGGATCGCCGCCTTCACCCGCGCTGCCAGCTCAATCATCGAGAACGGCTTGGTGATATAATCATCAGCGCCGAAGCCAAGCCCCAGCGCCTTATCTACATCACTGTCCTTCGCTGACATAATCAGCACCGGCACAAGGCTCCCGCTGCGGATCATCTGCAGCACATCCGTACCGCTGCGCTTCGGCAGCATCAGATCCAGCAGTACCAGATCATATGACGGACCGCCCACAAACTTCTTCACCGCCGCCTCCCCGTCAAATGCTGTCTCCACCTCATAGCCCTCTTTAGTCAAATATGAACCTACCATTTCGCTGATTGCCTCATCGTCCTCAATCAGCAGCACCCGCTGCAGCATATTGAACCTCCTGTAATCCTATTTGACGCCGCCTGTAGCAGCAGGCAGCTGTAAGTAACTATCCCCGGCTTCTACAAGCCCGATAATGTAATCTGCGGCCTCCGTCATGGTCTTGCCATCCCTGCCGGTATCACATTCGCTCCAGGCATAATGCCGCTCGGCACTATTGATCAGCACCGTCAGATCATAGCTCTCATACGGCTTGAGGTTGCAGCTTGTACTAAGCTCCTTCTCCCCAAGATAATTGGCCAGCACCAGCTTCCGGTAGATGCTCTGCCGGTCTGCCTGCGGCAGGGAGAAATCGCTGATTTCGATGGCAGTACCGTTCAACATATCTTTTACCAGGGACTGCTTCACCGTATTGATCTCATTCCTGTGATTAAACCCGTATTTGAGGATAAATTCAAACTTATCCTGCCGGCCCAGATCGAAGTCAACAGTGAGTAAATCCTGATTCACGGCCTCTCCCTCGCAGCCCTTCAGGGAGTACTTCAACTGATGCTTCTCCTCCGTCCGTACAAGCTCATCACAGCTGTAAGTCTTCACTTCACGGGGTCCGAAGGCATCCTCAGTGGTATCATAACTCAGCTCCAGCCGTCCGCCTTTATACCGCGTTTCAATAAAGATCGGATCGCCTTCAATCGTATACTGCACTATCCGCTGGCTGCCGCTTCCCCGTTCCATGAAACTGTCCAGCTTGTCCAAATTGCTGATTACGCCGCCGTTAGAGGATATGACATCCTCCTGCTGGTCAATCTTGTGACTGATGGCGGATGAGCCGCCACCATCAAATAACGAGCAGCCTGTAACCAGAACCAGCAGAAGTAGCGCCGGAAGAGCTGCCCTGGACAACCTTTTGAACAGTACAACCATTATTCTCAGCTTGCACAGCAGTTTTGAGACAGGCTTTACTTTCACGGCTGATGACCTCCCTGAAATCATGATCGGATGGAGCTTTTGTTAAAGTATACCAATGCTGCGGGCGCGATTCTACTACATTACTTTTTTATAAAATCATGCCCATAATACAACATTTTGCTTATAAAAGCGGCCGTAATCCGGAATTGTTGTATGGAATGCAGCTTTTCCCCTCCTCTAAGCGGTTTATCCTGACAATTGTTGTATTTCCTGCAACAATCCTCCCGAACACCAGCTATTTGCAATGCCAAGTTGTAGTACGTACAACATTAATGCAAATACAGCTCAACAGATTAACACATCATCAACAGATCAACCCTTGGTTACTCGCACATTCCGTTCCCCGCAGATACCGCCAGTTAAGATTCATTTAAGGAATGGCACTTATCATGAGCCTTAAGAACTTAATTGAAGAGGTGGTGCTTCGGTATGAAGTCACGCAACACACGCAATACAGGCAATACAGGCAACACTGCAATCCGTACCGGCAAACGAAAATTATTGATTATGATCCTCGTCATCCTCCTGTGCCTTGGCGCAGTGGTATATCGTCTGGCAGACCGTTATCTGATTGAGCATGTTGAGGTCGTCGTCACAGACGATACCGCCGGAACCGCTGGTACCGGCAGCACAGGCACAACAACAGCAGCAGCAACAACAGCTGACGTGAATGCAACATCGGATGACTGGAGCTACAGCAGTGACGATATCCAGGTAAAGATTGATCAGGTCCAGACGGGAAGCGGGTCAGACCAGATCACTTATTTTGTCGCAGATGTGGTCCTGAAGGATGCCGGCAGCCTGCGGTCCGCTTTTGCCGATAACAGCTTCGGTACGAATATTACGGAGGACACCTCGGTGATTGCCTCCGCTAATAATGCGATCTTCGCCATTAACGGAGATTACTACGGCTTCCGTGAAGACGGCGTGATTATCCGCAATGGAACCGTGTACCGGGATGATCCGGTGCGGGATGCGATGGCTCTGTTCGGAGACGGAACGATGCAGACCTATGATGAGGAGGAAGTCTCTTCGTCTGAGCTGCTGGCTGAAGGGGTTACGAACACCTTGTCCTTCGGACCGATTCTGATTCAGGACGGCAAGATCGTCAGTGATTTCAGCAGTGTCAAAATCGATAACAATTTCGGCAACCGTTCGATTCAGGATGCGAATCCCCGGACCGCCATTGGCATGATCGCCCCGAACCACTACGTGTTCGTTGTAGTTGACGGACGCAAGGAAGGCTACAGCCGCGGGATGACCCTTGCCGAGCTTGCTGATGTGATGGAAGGCCTCGGAGCTGCAGAAGCCTACAATCTGGACGGCGGCGGTTCCTCCACCATGTACTTCATGGGCCGGGTCGTGAATAATCCGCTGGGCAAAAACCAGGAACGCGGCGTCAGCGACATACTTTATATTAAGGAGTGAACCCGGATGACTGTACTAATCCCCGCCTATGAACCAGATGAACGGCTGCTGGATTTAATTGTGCAGCTGAACGAATATCCGCTAGGACCCATTATACTGGTCGATGACGGCAGCGGCCCGGCTTACCGGGGAATCTTCGAGCGGGCTGCGGCATTCGGCTGCACCCTCCTGACCCATAGGACCAACCTCGGCAAAGGTGCCGCCCTCAAAACAGGCTTCCGTCATATCCAGGAAACCGGACTGCACGGTAATGTGATCTGCGCTGATAGTGACGGACAGCATCTGCCCCATGACATCAAACGGATTGCCGAAAAGCTGCTGCTCCAGAGCAAACCCGGCATTGTTCTCGGGAGCCGCCGGTTCAGCGGAACCATTCCGCTGCGCAGCCGGTTCGGAAACACCGTGACACGCTCAGTCTTCGCACTAACTACCGGCACCAAAATCTATGATACCCAGACCGGCCTGCGCGGCTTCCCGTTCCAGATGCTGGACTGGCTGTGCCGGATTCCCGGCGAACGGTTCGAATATGAGATGAACATGCTGCTGAGCGCCCACAAAGAGGGTTATACTATTACTGAGGAGTATATCGATACCGTCTATCTGGAGGATAATAAATCCTCCCACTTCCGGCCGCTGATCGACTCCTTCCGGATCTATCTGCCGATTCTGATGTTCAGCACCTCCTCGCTGATCTCAGGCCTGCTGGACTTCGTACTGCTGTTCCTGTTCCAGAGCCTGACCCATAACCTGTTCCTGGCTGTCGCGGCCGCAAGATTATGCAGCTCAGTCTTCAACTACTCGGTAAACCGGAAGTATGTATTCAGCGGCAGCCAACAATCGCGCCTCCAGTCACTGCCCAAGTACTTCTCCCTCGTAGTCCTTGTGCTGCTGTTCAATTACGGGCTGCTCTACTTCTATAATGAGAAGCTGATTATCCCGCTGGTTGCAGCCAAGATTCTGACAGAAATCTCGGTCTTCGTATTCAGCTATTGGGCGCAGCGGAAGTTTGTATACTGAATTAATGCTACACGCAACAGAGCAGCGGCTCTCCTGTGACGGGAAGCGCTGCTCTGTTTTTTCATAGACTGCTGTATTCGTTTATTATTCCTTAGCCAAAGTAACGTCCAGGGGATCAACAAGCAGGCCCTCTTCAACTTTAAATTTACAATTTATTTCGATTCTATTAGGATGCTCGGCATCCCAATAGATGAATACATCGTATTCCCCATCCGGAAAATCAGCACCGAAAACCCCATTTTTCAGCTCAACTGTTTTGAGATAATCCTTACCGCCAAGACCACTGCCTAATTCAATATAGCCGTCCGGCAGCGGGGTCCCATCATCATATTTCAAAGTGCCGGTAACATTATTAGATGGCAAATGAATTACAAGCTCTTGCGGATCAGACTGCCCGTCCAGCACCGAGAAACTATAATACGGGAATTTGGCATTGTAGATGGAGTACATTTTTTCCGCTAAAATAAGTACCCGGTATGAGCCATCAGGCAAATAGAAATCATACAGGCCATTCTTAATCGTTGCTGCATACAGAAGCGGTGAAGCAGTGCCAACCTCTGTGATCACTAATATACCATTAACATATGGAGTTCCGTCCTCATTATAGATCTTGCCTGATATTGCTAAAGGTACTTTGATATCAATAGGCCCTGAGGCAGGTTCACCATTAACAATCTTTATCTGTGTACGTAAAGGTATACTTTCTGAATCCTTAGTGTTCAGCGTCTGTATGCTATAGTCGCCATCAGGCAAATAAAGATTGAACTTACCAGCAGTAACATCAACCTTATAAAGCCCGGTATTCACTGCACCCATATTACTTATTTCCAGCCAGCCATCGTGCATCGGGGAACCATCCACGAAGCTAATACTTCCTTCAATTTTGGGTGGCAATGTTATATTCAAATTGCTTTTCCCGTCAATGACCTCAAATGAATGATTAATGGTTAATTGTTTGTTAGTTTCGCCATAGATTAAGACTTCTACATTATAATGACCGTCCGGCAAATATAAGTTAAACTTACCTGCTTGGATTTCGGCACTATACCAGGCAAGCGGTCCGCTGTCTAAGCGCTTTACAATAATTTCTCCATTCTCCACCGCGGTCCCGTCCGAATACTGCATCGTGCCCGCCTGCTGCTCAGGAATGAGGATATGCACCTCTCTATCTGCCTTGCCATTCATAACGTAAAACATATAGTAGAGTGAAATAATCTCCTGTGTAGTTGTGGAACGCATGGAGTAAATCTTGTAGGGCCCGTCCGGCAAATCTATAGAGAATTCACCATTCGTTAGTACAGTGCTGTAAATCATATGATCGCTGTCCCGTTCCAAATACAAGGTACCGGAATCGGCAGCCTTCCCGTCTGCACGCTCAATGACCCCTTGTACAACCCCATGATCTACAATGGGCGGTGTGGGTGCCACCGTTGACCACGGTGTGGATATCGGTGTAACTATCGGCCACGGCGATGGTGACGATGACGGCGAAGTCGCTGCTGTTGGTGTAGCTGATGAAACCGGCGTTGCTGCCGCTGTTGCTACCGGCGTTGCTGCCGCTGTTGCTACCGGCGTTGCTGCCGCTGTTGCTACCGGCGTTGCTGCCGCCGTTGCTACCGGCGTTGCTGCCGCTGTCGCTACCGGCGTTGCTGCCGCTGTCGCTATCGGCGTTGGCTTTGCTGTTGGTACCAGCGTTGGCTTCACTGTCGCTATCGGCGTTGGCTTCACCGTTGGTACCGGCGTTGGCTCTTCGGTTGGTTCCGCCGTTGGTTCAGGCGTTGGTGCTGCTGTTGGCGCCGGCATTTCTGCCGCACTGCCTCCGCCTCCGCCTCCACCCCCGCCGCCAACTAATACGGCCGCCGTTGGAGTTACAGAAGACGCAGCAGCCGTTTTATCAGAACCGGCTATATTGATTTTCACATCTGCCGGAACGTCGCTGCCCACGGTAATTTTCCCTGGCGCATTCTCTATTGTAATGCCCGAAGCGTTGACGACTGCATTCCCGATGTTGCCTTTACCTGAAATTTGTATACCGGCGTTCATTATCATAGACTTGATACTGCTGCTATTGCTCAATTTATTACTGCCCGCTGTTTTATCAACATTGACTGACTCCACAGTGCCCCCGCTGATGTCAATGTTAAGACGTGATGCAAGAATATTCACAGCCTTGAAGTTACCTGTCAAAAGGATACGGGCATCCGCTGGAATTTCACGGGATAACGTGAGGGTGGTGATTGCAGCTCCGGTGAGTGTTTCTACGGCTGCAGCGGACTTGATCTGAATATCATTGATTTGGGTCTTTCCTTCAGCAACCAGTCTTACACTGCCATCCTTCTTGTCAATACGCACAGAACCCAGTGTCGAATCCGCAAGATGAATACTATTCGCCCCGCCGCCTTCAATCGCGGTGTTACCTCCTACCGTTACATTCAGGAGATGCACATCGCCTTCAGCTATGCCTTCTCCCAGCAGCAGATCTCCAGTAATGTTCATATTACGGAGTGTGATACCTGGCACATTAATTACTACATCACTGTCTACTTCGGACATTCCCGACATCGGACCGTATGTACCCGGCGAATCATAGATGATTACATATTCCCCGGAATCTGCATCGGGCAAGGATAAAGCTCTATCCAGGATGACTACCGTTTCCGCACGGGTTGCATAAGCAAGCGGGCGAAAATTCCCATCGCCGGAGCCTGTCATGATCCCCTGCTCGCTTACAGCCCGGATAGCACTTTTGCTCCAATCAGGACTTCCGGCAATATCCTTAAACTCAGGAGCCGCAGCCGATGCTGTCAGCTTGAGCAACTTGCTGATGATAACAGCCATTTCTTGACGGTTAATCTTCTGGTCCGGCTTAAAGGTCCCATCCGCATAGCCCTGAACGTAACCCGCGGCATTGGCCTGCAAAATACTTGAATAATACCACTTACTGCTGGAGATATCGCTGAAATTAACTTTCTTAGTCTCAGTGAATCCAAAAGCCCTATTAATCAAAACCGTTAATTCAGCCCGCGTGACCGGATGATCCGGCTTAAATTCACCATCCGGGTAGCCGGAGATCAGACCTTGATCCATCCACTTACTGATGTGCTCCTTCGCCCAGTTTCCGCTGAGATCCGATTCATTACCCGCAAAAGCTGCGCCGGCCGGCAGTATGGATAGACATACAGCTAGTACTCCTGCGATTACTTTTTTCCTTACCCTTTTTTGAATGAACAAGCTAATACCCCCGACTATGTAGTTATAAAAGCGCACAAATTATAAGTTACCTTCCCTCATCTATTACTTAAGACCTATTAATCCGTTAAAATTATAGCATGATTCCGGTCAATGATTGGTAATATTTTCGGATTTTATTTTTTCCATTCCAAGAAGCAAAAAATGGCCCCAACTCTCCATTTCACCGGAAGGCTGGGGCCGTAGCTGTGTATGACTTTCTTTTCGCCGAAACTAAGCTTAATCTTGATTCCTGATTACAATATCGAACTTCTCATGATGCGGATGCATGAATAATTCATACTGAATTCTGCGCTGTTCATGGGACTTCATTAAATACTGAATATCCGTCCCCCGCTCAGCCACATCACGGATTCCCCTTCGCCTAAGCTCGGTCTCCCCATCCGTATATAAGTAGACTTTGAGATCATACAGACTGGGGTCCGTAAAAGCCACGCTCATGCCTTCTACAATATTAATCTTGTTGTCAGAAGATAACAGCGTACTCTTGCTATAATGCGTGCCGATGGTATACAGGTCCAAGCCGTCCCGCAGCATACGGATGTCTCGTTCCAAAGCAGCCACGTTATGGGCGGCAGGGTGACAGGCGGTCATTTTGTCACGATATTGTTCATTGTTATATTCGTAGTCAATCCTTGCGTACCGCCTAAGAGCAGATCCGATAATGTAGGAGTCAGTATTCAGAACATTCACATTCTCTTGCCCCAAAAGACTAATCAGATGATGAACAAACGTCGTCTTTCCCGATGCCCCATGACCCGAAATCCCCACGATGACCCTCGCAGCCTGACCGCCAATCCACTTGGCTATTCTGTGTAATTCCTGATCCATAATTTCCTCCGCTATCCTTGTTAGAAGTATCCAATATCCTATACTATCACAAAAGGCGGACCGGGATCGGCTGCGATTATAACGATGTTGACGCTCAATTCACCGGTATTCAAGTATTCGTCTGCTCCGACAGCAGTAGCCTATTGCCCGTCAAGGTACTTCTCCACCTCAAGGGAAGCCAGCAATAATGGCGCAACACCCATCGGCGCATCAGAGACTACCGCCTCAGAAATGTAGTAATCATAGGAACCGTTCCGGTCCTTGCTGAGGCCTGCCCCGTGGCAGATCTGATGCAGATGAACACCTTGTTCGTCTTCGGTAACCAGATGCGCGAGGATGCCCCCGTAGCCTTTCAGCATCGCTTCCTTGAAGGAAGGCTCCAGGTAACGCAGCCGCAGGGCTTTGGCCATCGCATAGACGAACATGCAGGAGCCGGTGGCCTCGGGGTAATTGCCTTTGCGCCCTGCCTGATCAAGCACCTGATACCACAGGCCGGTCTCCTGGTCCTGAACCTCAAGCAGTGCACCGCACATCCGCTGGAAAATCCCGATGATCGTTCCCCGCTGCGGATGGGTGACCGGGAAATGCTCCAGGCAGTCCACGGCGGCCATGGCGTACCAGCCCATCGCCCGGCTCCAGAAGTGGGAAGAGAGGCCGGTGGACGAGTCCGCCCATTCCTGCTCTTTGGATTCATCCCAGCCGTGATAGAGCAGGCCGGTCCGCGGATCACGGGTCCGGCGCTCAATCAATAGCAGCTGATGAGCAGCTTCATCAATCAGCTCAGGACGCTGGAATACAGCCCCGTATTCGGCAAGGAACGGCGAAGCCATATATAGTCCGTCCAGCCACATCTGGAAAGGATACACCTTCTTATGCCAGAATCCCCCTTCTGAAGTTCGGGGTTGCCCAATAAGCTGCGCCGCCAGCAGATGAGCCGCTTCAGCGTAACGCGCTTCCCCGGTCTGCCTGTACAGGTAGAAGAGATTCTTGCCCTGGTTGATCTGATCCAGGTTATATTCCTCCAGCGAATAGGAGCGGATCGAGCCGTCCTCCCCGATGAAGCTATCCATATGCCGCTGCATGAAGGAGAGATATTCGGACTCCCCATGCTGCACACCGGCGCGGGCCACTGCCATCAGCAGCATACCGGGCACATAGGCCCAGCGCTCCAGGACATACTCATGTTCCCCGTGTTCATTGCATTGACTGATGAAGGTATCCGCGATTCTGCGGGACAAACCTGACGTTGTTGTTTCTGTGATAGACATCATTATTCCTCCTGTCGCTTATGTTCCAAGCCTAAGTCTGAGCTCAGGCACCGGCAAGCTGCTTCCGCAGCCAGGCATACGCCGGCTCCCCGTGTATTTCATGCCCTCCAACAAAAAAATCCGCCTCCACCTGTCCGCCATGCCCCGCTGCGTTATAGATCGCCTCCAGCCGGTCCAGGGCTTGCTTCGCGCCAGCCGGACCAAACAAAGGGTCGGCATCTCCCGACTCCAGGAACAGGCCGCGAGGTGCAATTAACCCAAGCAGATCAGGCATTTCCGCTTCCAGCAAAATGCCCGGAATATAATTATCCAGACAATGATTCCGCGTCAGTATACTGTCCGCAAACGTATTGGCATACCCGCTGACGACCGCACAGGTGAGCCTCTGATCCACTGCAGCCGTGAAGCCTGCGACCAGCCCGCCGCCGGATATGCCCATAATGCCTACTCGTTCACCGTTAACCTCTTCCCGCGTCAGCAGATAGTCGAGCGCCCGCATACTTTCATAGATCCGGTAGCCTGCCATCGTCTGTCCCGCCATCAATAGCGCAGAGGATAGGCGGAAGCAGGAATTGCGCCCGGGCTCACCGCTCTCCAGATCCTCTGCCAGCCGTCTGTCTCCGAAGCCGAGCACCTCGGGCGCTGCGACCACGAAGCCCTGCTTCACCAGCGAGACGGCAAAATCCTTATGCAGCCCCGGGTCACCCTGCCGCTGCGAGCCGTCCGGATTGAGGCCGGTAATCTCACGGCTGCCGTAGCCATGCCCATGAATAGCCAGAACAGCCGGGCAGGGAGAGGATAACGGCTGCCCCGGAATCAGAAGATACATAGCCATTCTAAGTCCTTCATACGTGGTAATCTCCACACGCTCACGTATATATCCGTTACAGGCTACCCGCTCAAGCAGCACAGGTGCAAGCGCTGCCCGTTCCTCCGGAAAGCCGCCAAGCCGTCCGGTAAAGCTTGCAGTAAGCTTTGCCCGCCACTCCCCGTGTGGAATGTCCTCACGGAAGGCAGCGTCCTGCGCTGCGGAAGCGGTCAATTGCTTCATATATTGTTCCAATGATTCCATCAGGGTTCCTCCTGGTTCTTAATAGCCTTCAGGATGCCAGCCGTCCAGAACGGTCAGAACCCGGTACTCCGCAGCTTCCTCTGCAGTTAACTGGCGCGACCATGCAGCGCGGCTCTCGGGACAGGCCCCTGGCCCGCTGCTGCCGTATTCTTCATAACGGCTGGTCTGCTCCCTGTCCGGCTGCCCCCAGTTATGCCAGCCTTCGCCGGTAACCGATTCGTCCATAACCGTACGGATGAAGGCTACATGTGCATAAGGCCGCCAGGGCCGTCCGAGATACACCTCACTGACCCCTTCGCCGCCGGTAATCCGGCAATTCAGGAATACATAGCCGAATGCAGCTCCCTCCGGTGTTGAAGCGGCTGTAATATAACCTCTGGACCGCTTATTGTGCAGATGGCAGCCCTCAAACAACGCCGTGGCGGCACCGAAAATATAATCAACATCGCCTTCAATATAGCAGTCGTTGTAGTATTGCTTGCCCTGCCCTGTATAGAGTGTATCCTGGTCACCCAGCAGACGAACACGCCGGAACACCGCCTGTCCGGCATCAACAAAGGCGGCCACCGCCTGTCCGGTTCCCGGACCGGAAGCGTTCCGGATGGTCAGATTCTCGGCTGTGAAGCCTTCCGCGAACACATTCAGGGTGCCGCTGCGGAAGGTACCGAGCGGTTCACCGTCCGCTCCCAGAGTGTGGGCATTATCATTCCAGGTAATCACGGTGGAATGCGGGTCCTCCCCCAGCAGCAGAATGGGCGGGGCTTCACGGACGATTGTAATCTTTTCCTCATAAATGCCGGGCTTGATCCGGATGGTTACGGCCTGCTTCTGCTGCGGCGGAATGGAATCCAGCGCCTCCTGCAGACTGCTGTATCCTTCCCCCGGACTCTTCGATACTGTAATTAACATGTGCGGCTCCTTTCATGGCGACCTCTATTTATTCTATAATAACCGTAACGGTTCATATGAGAAGAGGAGATTTATGACCAGCGTGACTAGCCCTAATCCGAAATATCATATAGAAGAAGGACGGTTCAGCATTCAGCATATGAAGCGCAAAGGCATCACTGCGATGCCGCGCCCCCACAGCCATGAACTCACCGAGCTGTACTATCTGACAGAGGGTGAGCGCGTATACTTTGTGGATGACCGGGTCGTTACGGTTCACAAGGGCGAGCTGATTCTGATTCCCGGCCGGGAGCTGCATGCTACTGCAAGCTCCGAAATGGCCGAATTCGAACGGATTCTGATCAATTACGACCCTGATCTGCTGCCCCTTGTGCTGCAAGGTGAAGCCTTGTGGTTTCAGAACCACCGCTACCGTCTGTTCAGGCTGACCCTGCGCGAACAGAATGAGGCGGAGACACTGCTGAACCGTATTTTGGAGGAAGCACGTGTTCAGCGGCCATTGTATGAAGCCATCATCGTAACTTTGTTCACCGAGCTGATGATTCTGCTCCAGCGCTCGGAGAGTACGACACAGGCCGGCGGAACGAAGCACCCGCTGCATCATCTGGTAACCGATGTCGCCACTTACATCCGGGGCCATCACCGCGAAGCGCTTACGCTGGAAGAGACTGCCGGACACTTCTTCATCAGCCCGTCTTACCTGAGTCGCGTCTTTCACCGCCTGACCGGGTTTCATTTCCGTGAATACATTGTTCATGTCAGAGTCCGTGAGGCCCAGCACCTGCTGGCCGGAACCTCCGCCAAGATTCAGGAGATCGCCTCCACAGTCGGCTTCGAGCATCTGTCCCACTTCAATAAAACTTTCAAAAGATCAACCGGGCTGACTCCGCTCCAATACCGCAAGGCATCCAGGTCGCGGGCGTCGTCCAAGTCTGAATGAAGGATAGAAGAATAGCGCGCCTCTCCCGGACATTAGCCTGGGCTCTCCGTGATCACGAGTTCTCCGGACCGGATGAGCTCTACATGGCTGCATTTATGCATCTTCACGGGCTGTGCTTCCTCTGTCCTTAGCCGGATCCGGTCCAGCTTCAGATTGCTGGCGTACCGCAGAACCATTCCCCGCTTGCTTATGGCGCTGAAATTCTCCACCGTCAGCTCAGCAAGCGGCATCTCCGGCAATCCGTTCACCAGCAGCGCAGTTGCCGCACCATGGCAGGTGATATTCCGGAGTGTGATATTCCGGAACTGCGGAGTCTCCTCCGTAACGGGGAAGGACTGCTCATCGTAGCCTTCAGAGCCCTCAACTCCCGCATAGAACATATGGAAAGAAACCGCCTCATGGATAATGCCTGTCATCCGGATATTCTCCATCCGGATATCCTCTACTACGCCGCCTCTTCCCCGGGCGCTTTTGAAGCGCAGCCCGATGTCCGTGCCGATGAACAGGCAATCGCTGACTCTGACCGCATGCACTCCGCCCGACATTTCACTGCCGATCACCACTCCGCCATGTCCGTGATATACCGTACAATGCCGGATCGTAATATACCGGCAGGGCATCCCTGCTCTGCGGCCTTCCTCGTCTTTGCCCGACTTCAGGCAGATGGCATCATCCCCTACATCGAACCGGCAATGCTCCACAAGGGCATGTTTGCAGGACTCCAGATCCAAGCCGTCCCCATTCTGTGAGTACCATGGATTACGCACCTGGATGTGCCTGACGGTAACCTGCTCACAGCCCATAGGATGAAGGCACCAGGCAGGTGAATTCTGGAAGGTGGCTCCCTCCAGCAGCACCCGCTTGCAGTTCCGCAGGCTTAGCAGTGCAGGACGCAGATAGGCCCGGGCAGGCAGATAAGCTTCCATTTCAGTCTGCCCTTCCTCCAGCAGCCGCCGGTAGTAGGCCTCTCCCACCAATGCTTCTCCAGAAGGCCACCACATCTCATTCTGCTCATCCAGTACTCCCCCGGAGGCAATCAGGCTCTGCCACTGGAGTTCCGTCATCTTGAAGCGTTTCACCGGGCGCCAGGCCTCGCCGCTTCCATCGAATATCCCTTCGCCGGTAATGGCTACATCACTGAGAGCTTCCCCATCCAGCGGAGCCTGACAGCGCCAGCCGGCATTCCCCTCATAATGGGAGAAGAGCAGCGGATACAGCGCGAAGTCCGGTTCGAAACATACGAGTGCCCCGCGCTCGGCATGCAGATTAATCCGGCTGTGCAGCGTCAGCGGTCCCGTACGCCATATTCCCGGCGGGATGATGACCGTTCCGCCTCCTGCAGCAGCGCAGGCATCAAGCGTATCCTGTATGGCAGCAGTGCGCAGCAGCTCTCCGCCTGCTGCGCCATAATCTGTAATCCTGAACGTCCGCTCCGGAATCCGCGGCAGTTCAGGTACAGGATAAGGATTGGAATCCTGCAGGCTGTTCATAGGCTTCTTCCTTCCCGTCTATTCAATTTCTTCATAGCTGAACCAGTCGAAATCGGCATAATTGGTGCTTGGCGCCCCTTGGGAACTGGCATACATGCCAATGTACGCCCCTGTGAATCCTCCGGCCAGGTCCGTGCTGAGCACTCTTCCGTCAGCCCGTTCATGTAATGCCGTCCATGAGCCGAATTCGTCGGCTCTATAATAGAAGCTGTAGTCCTGTCCTCTGGCCTCTGCCTTAAGCTGCACCTTGTCCTGCGGATAAGGCGCCGATGCCAGCAGCCGCTCGTCCCCTCTGCTGCGCACAATCAGCTGCAGCACCTGCTTCCCGTCCTCCAGCTTCAATTCATAGCGGAAGTGGTTGTCCGCATTCTGGATCAGGGCAAGTCCGGCGGTTTCACCTGGTGCCCCCGGTTTGAAGACCATTTCAGCTTCTGCTCTGAAGCTTAAGTGCTGCTGGCGTCTTCCAATGAAAGACGGATTGCTGATCTCTGTCAGCTGCTCCGGCTTGAGCTGCAGCCGCAGATGTCCCGGACGTTCAGTGAGGCTCCAGAATTCCCCGCGCGGTGTCCGCAGGAAGTTCCAGATGAGACTGAGTCCGGCTGCATCGAAATCATCACGCGCAGGCAGCTGCGGCCACTTCGTTTCCGGCAGATCAGGCGCTGCCGCTTCCAGCTCCAGCACGCCTTTGCCCGGATTCACTACAGGCCATTCATTCTCCCATTTCACCGGGGTCAGGAACGTTTCACGCCCGAGGTTGCGGTAATAGCCGCCGCAGGTCCGGGAAGCAAGACAGAACATCCACCAGTCTCCATGCTGCGTCTCCACCAGTTCTCCATGGCCGACATTCACGATTGGATATTCTCTGCCGAGATGGCGGTGGGTCAGAATAGGATTCGCTTTATGGCCTTCATAAGGGCCGGTCACGTTCCGGCTTCTGGCAATCGTGATAGCGTGGGTATGGCCGGTGCCGCCTTCGGCAATCAGCACATAATACCAGCCGCCGATTTTGTAGACATGGGGTCCCTCCTGCGCATGCCCCACCTTAAGGGCACCTTGCCAGATGCTGAGCTTCGGACCTGTCAGCTTGCCTTGCTCCAGGTCAATCTCCTGCAGCCAAATGTCCATATGCTTCGGATAATCCTGGCCTTCGGGAGGAACACGGTTGCCGGTGTAATATACCTTGCCGTCTTCATCGAAGAACAGGGAGGAATCGATACCCGGTGCATCCTCCAGCCAGACCGGATCTGACCAGTCTCCGGCCGGATCGGCGGCAGTCACATAGAAATTATGCTGATCCTTATTATTGTCCACGTAGGTTGTAATCATATAGAAGAGACCTTGATGATAACGGATGGTAGGGGCCCAAATGCCCATCGACGGAATCGTGTGGTCCAGATTAAGCTGGGACGGACGGTCAAGCACATGGCCAAGCTGGCGCCAGTTCACCAGGTCCTTGCTGTGGAAGATAGGAACACCGGGGAAAAATTCAAAACTCGACGTGACAAGATAATAGTCCTCACCTACGCGGATAGCGGAAGGGTCAGGGTAAAAGCCCGGCAGCACCGGATTGCGGAAAGTTCTCAATACAGAAATCCTCCTTCAAACGAGCAAAATGTAAGCATAACCAATTATAGTTCGTATAAGTTTAACTTTCTTGCTCTTTCTATGCTCTTTTTCCCGTTTTTTATACTTTCATGCTATTTGGGTCTATCTCCCTTCTTGTCAATGAATAGCTTGTCCCACTAGAATAGGTGTAGTAGGATTTACATAAAGGGGCGATCATCTTGGGAAAGAGAAAGAAACTGTATACCCGCTTTTTTATGAGCCTGACCCTGATCTCTGTCTGCTGTATTCTGGTACTGGCTATGGCGATATTCTACTGGTACCGGAATATTTCGATTGATAATGTCGACAAGGCTAACCAGAATGTGCTGTTAAATACTGAAACCGTATTCACGAACTATAAGGAAATTGTTCAGAACTATACGATGGACTTCTATGCCAACCCGAACATCAGTGCCCTGATGCGGAGCGGAGAGACGGACTGGAGTGACCAGCTCTACAGTGTCTTAAGCCAGATTCGCGGTGCGCTGGTCGTTAACCAGTATCTGGAGAACGCCTATATCTTCGGGGAGAAGGAACCTTCTGTCATCTATGAGAACATGCCGCTAAGCCCGGAAGCCAAGCTGGAGCTGGCCCGGAGGATGCGGAGCAGCCGTATTATTGAATCTCCCTTTGTGTGGCAAACCACCCAGAACAACGGCACGCCTGTCACTCTGCTGACCGTCTTTTATAACGACCGGGCCTTTGCAGACAGCGAATATTACGGCGCAGTTGCGCTGACCGTCAATCTCGCCAAGCTCCAGAACAATCTGTTCACTCAAAAAGAAGGCGGAACTACACGTTATGCCGTCATTGACCGGAATGGCGAAATTCTCATGCACAGCACACTCTCCGGCAGCACCTTACATCCGGAGATGCTGAAGCAGGTCGCTGCCTCCACCTCTGAAAGTGGCTCCTTCGTCTATAAGGGCAACGGAGACAAGCAGCTGATTACTTATGTGTATTCCGCGCAGGATAAGCTGTGGTTTGTATCAGAGATGTACTATAAAGACAGCATCCGTGAGCTTGCAAATGCCCGCAATCTGATGATTGGCCTCTGCCTGGCTCTAATACTGGCTGCTGCTCTAACTGCCAACCTGATTTCCCGGCAGATCTATAAACCGATCGGCAGGCTGTTTGGCAGCATCGCTAATATCTCCGGCAATGAAGAAGCCTTGAAGGCCGGCAGTGACCTGGATACCGTGAATCTGGAGCTGGAATCTATAGGTGTGAAGCTGGCACAGCTCAAGAAGGAGAGCGACGGCAGTGCCCTGATGCGCTGGCTGCTCTCCCCGCGCGGTGCGGCAGACCCTTCCGGCGTCCTCCCGATGATGGGCATCGGCGCAACGGAAGGTGCTTATTGTATCTGTGTACTGGCCGTGCTGGAACCGGGACAGACCGGGAATGCCCCGGAACCTGTCCAGGAAGTCATTCACCGGATTCAAACTGCATTCTCGGAGCTGGCCGAGGTTCAAATCTTCCGCCCCCATCAAGGGTCGGCCGTCCTTATTCTGAGTGAGCTCTATAGCGGAAGCTTCGGGGATTATGCCCATTACCGCAGTACATGGGAGGAGCTCGCTGCACTATGCCTTAAGTCCGGCGGCCGCTGCGCGTTCGGCATCAGCGGGCTGGAAAGTGATCTGGGCCTGCTGAAGTCCAAATACGCTGAAGCGGCAGACTGCATGCAGTATCTTAAATTCCATGCACAGCAGAATATCATATTCGCCGACGATACCGTCCATCTGAACAGCAGCCCGGTTCCAGACAGTGCGCTTGAGCCGGTACTGCAGGCGGTAAAACAGCCGGAGCTGGCCAGCCACATCCCGCAGGCTGTGGAAAGACTGCTGGCGGTAGCCTGCAGCTACCGTGCAGAGTCTGCTACCGTTGCTGTATCAAGGCTTGCCTTTGAGCTGAACCGTACGGCAGATCTGAGCAGCGGGGGCAACCGCCATTCCGGCTTTCTGGATGATTATCAGCAGGTCTGGCAGATTCAGAGCTATGACAAGCTGCGCGAGTGGATTGAATACAGCTGCGGCGCAGCCGTGGGCCGGATTGCCAGCATGAGTGCGGTGCAGACCCGGAGCATTGCCGCTGAGGCTGCCGCTTATATTAGGGAGCATTATAACGACCCCGCCCTGTCGCTTAATGCGCTGGCCGAGAAGCTGTCAGTCAGCCCTGCCTACCTCAGCAGGCTGATTGCCGAAGAGGTGGACAGCAGCTTCCCGGATTTCGTCAACCAGCTGCGGCTGGAGCAGGCAGAGCTGCTGCTGGTCACCGAGCTTGCGCTCGATATCCGCGAGATTGCCGGCCGGGTCGGATATAACAGCAGCACTTATTTTACAACCCAGTTCAAAAAACGTTATGGCGTCACACCGTCCAAATGGAGAATGAATCATATTTTGCAGCAGCAGGAGTAGCGGGGGCTAAAGAGGGATGGATAGGGGGAAATGAAACAGCGGCAGCCAAGGACGGATGAGGTCCTGGACTGCCGCTGGTTGTTGAGCTAAGTTTTTTACTCCTTGTGAATAAGGTCTACTCTCCCCAAGGGAATTTAAACCCGCCTAATCCATATGTACTATTAATTTGTTTAATATAATCTTGTTTATCAAAGTGAAACGTTTTTGAGTTATTCATTAATTGTTCTCTGCCGTCAATGAAAGTCCAAGTTACAATGTCTTTATTCATTTCAATAAATGAATATACTGCCCCACACCCCAGATCAGCACATGCAGGGCATATATATATTGAATTCTTTCCATTGGGGAAATCTGGCTGACTCAATAATATCAACCTTGAAATGTGTTTTTGCTGAAAATCCTCACTGCCCCACCCTAAACATGATACAAAGTCATAATGCTTAGCATACCTATCATATAAGGAATGTCCGTCAACTATAAAGTCCGCAAAACGTATGGGTCTCGGGTAACCATCCCTTATACGCATTTTAAATTCAATTTCCGATTTTTTAATCATCCTCACCTCTTTATGATAATTGCTCAACGAATCAATCTGATTTTATCAACAGTTCATTGAAAATTTGTGTTACCTCTGCATATCCGATGATCCTAGTGCCCTCCTGCATAAGAGTACCCATTAATTATTACGGACTAGGTCCAGCTTTAAGCCATAACACGTCATATCCCATATTCTCGAGTATTTCTAACCCATCACTGAACTCAATTCTGTTTGATCCACTCCACCCATTTTCCAGACCATACACTATAAACTGCTTCACTACTCCCGGGTAATTTAAGTTAAAATCTTCAATATCATCCGAGGCCGTCTTCTTTAAGTGAGCACCAACTAGCAGAGGACTTCCTGAGATTGGGTCATCCTCTTCATATATTCATCACCTATTGGAAATTCTCCGTTTGCAACATAATCTTCTTATCCAAACTCCAATCATTCTTAGCCAGATCCAAAGCTGCGTTCTTGATCAAATTTCTATTACAAACACTTCAGTTATGTGAGTCTTCTTCCTACTTCCCTCTTACAGCATCTATAATTGCTCTCTTCACATCATCACGGATTAAATGTATAGATTTAATAGACACATCCAATTTTTCTAGAGTTGTATCATTGTACAGCTGCTTTTCACCAAGTGAATTAAGCTCGCCAACCAGTTCGTCACCTAAGGATGGGAGCCCGCTCCGAACCTCTATTATGGAGAAATCATGGTCTTCAGTCTCTACAGCAAAAATCCCTAAACGCCGATACTCTGTATGCACACGACCTCTCATTATTTTATCTCCCTTCAAATTAAAACAATTGAAATTATTTATCTTTTTCTATGCGTAAAAGGATTATTTCCCTATGAACGATTGTGGATTTTGCCCAAATCTGTCGGCTTATCCTAACTAACTCTCATACCTTTTACACGGTACAGGTCTGTAAAGACTTAAATGTTGTACATATTACAACTCGGCGACCTATATACCCGGGTGTTTGGGCAGATCGTTGTATGAAATACAACAATTGTCCTGCTAAACCGCCCGGAGGAGGAGAAATGCTGCATTTTATACAACAATTTTGATTTACAGCCGAGATTTTAAGGAAAATGTTGTATTTTATGCAGGATTTTCGCGCCAGCCCCATGCTTTCTTCCTCAAGTCTATCATTTAACTTTTCAATCCACCATTTCATTCTCCACAGCTTCGCCTCTAATATAACGTCAGAAATAAATTAATGAAAACCACATTGGCAAATTGCCTAGTGAGGGTTTGTGGTTTGCGGTTTGCGGTTTGCGGTTTGCGGTTTGCGGTTTGCGGTTTAAAGTAACCAGCTACCTGTATGCATTAGACTTAACTGCACTTTGTACAACTAAATCGTCTGATTCCCCGCCAAATCTCCGTTTAGTTGTATTTCGTACAATTAAAACTGGCACTTGTTGATAGTTTCTCCCGTTCGGGCTGATTTAGTTGTACAGAATACAGTTATACGATGCAAGCCTACCTTTTCGCTGGTTTTAATTGTACAGAATACAACTATCTCCGAATTTTCAGTTGGAACGCTGAATACATAAATTGCTGCATTGAACGAACTCACCTCTTTAGCTCTGATGTTGTATTTATCTCCATACAAGGCACTTCCCCCCTTTCACATCCCTATTCCCCCGCTTTTATCAGGCATTTAACCATCCCAATTCAGAAAACTTCTGCTTTTTCTGTTTTTTTAAGCCCGCTCATTCCGCATTTTTTAACTTTTTCCCGTTTATTATGATAGCGTTTACATTCTGCGCCGGATTATGATTTGCCTTGTAAAGCGTTCTCCTGAATCACGGGATGAAATGATAACGCTAGCATAAAGGAGTGGACTGTATATGACGCAAGAGGCAACACCCGGCACACCGGGACAGCTTGTCCCGGCTACGCGGACTGTCAGCGCCCGGCGCTTCCGCAAATCCCTGAGGAAGGACAGCTCGCTGTATCTGCTCGCCTTGCCGGGCATCATCATTCTTATTTTATTTGCGTACCTGCCGATGAGCGGACTGATTCTCGTCTTCAAAAACTACAACTTTAACGACGGAATTTTCGGCAGCCCGTGGGCGGGCTTCTCCAACTTCGAGTTTTTCTTCTCCAGTATGGAGGATGCCCTGAGGGCGACCCGCAACACAGTTATGCTGAATGCGCTGTACATGCTGACCGGCACTTTTTTCTCGGTGGCTATCGCCATTATATTGAACGAGCTGCGCAGCAAGTGGTTTATCAAAATCACCCAGAGTGTCATGTTCTTCCCGTATTTCATCTCCTGGATCATTATCGGAGCCATCCTGTTCTCCCTGCTCGACTATGACAAAGGGATTCTCAACCAGCTGCTGCAATCGCTTGGCCTGTCGCAAATGGACTGGTATTCGAGCCCGTGGCTGTTCGTAGTGATCCTGGTGCTCGCGAATATCTGGAAAAGTGCCGGCTACGGCGCGATCATCTACTATGCGGTGCTGCAGGGAGTAGATACCTCCTATTATGAAGCGGCCCGGATCGACGGTGCCTCCCGCTGGCAGATTATCACCAAAATCACGATACCCATGCTGATTCCTTCAATCATCCTGATGACGCTGCTCGGAATCGGAGGCATGCTGAAGGGCGATCTGAGTATGATCATGGGCGTAACGTTCCTCAATCCGCTGCTGCTGCCCACTACCGATATTATCGACGTCTATGTATACCGCACGGCCATCCGTTCCGGTGAATTCGGCTTCGCTTCCGCCATTACGCTCTATCAATCCGTCTTTGGATTCATTCTGGTGCTGGTAGCCAACAAGCTGGCCGGCTGGTATGACAAAGACAGCAAACTATTCTAGGAGACCGATACGATGCAAACTACTGAAAACAAAGGGCTGGTTATTTTCTTCTATGTCTGTATTGCGGTATTCTCGGTCATTTGTCTGGTGCCGTTCGTACTGGCGGTATCCGGTTCTCTATCTACAGAGTCGAGAATTGCTGCGGAGGGCTATTCCTTCTGGCCCCGGGGGTTCACGTTCGAAACCTATCAATTCTTGTTTGGCTCAAAAGCAGAGCAGATTCTGCGGGCCTACTCCATGTCGCTGGTCGTAACAGTACTGGGCACGCTGACCGCTGTACTGGTGACAACTGCTTATGCCTACGTCATCTCCGTCCGGAATTTCCGGCTGAAGAACTTTTTCGCCTTCTTTGCCTACTTCACGATGCTGTTCAGCGGCGGCACACTGCCGTGGTATCTGCTGAGCACCAAATACTATCACCTTGGCGATACGCTGCTCGGCCTGTTCATTCCCTATGTGCTAAGTGTGTTCCTGATGTTCCTGATGGCCAACTACTTCCGCAGCATCCCGCATGAGATTGTCGAGTCGGCACAGATCGACGGGGCAGGCCATCTGCGGATTTTCTTCAGTATTATGATTCCGCTCGGCCGGGTCGGACTGGTGACGATTTCACTCTTTTATGCGCTCCAGTTCTGGAATGACTTCTATCTGCCGCTGATGCTGGTTAACAATCAGGATCTCTATACGATCCAATACCTGATGTACAACATGATGGCGAACATTCAGTTCCTGGCCTCCGGCAATGCCGCACAGGTGGGAGGCGCTATTATTGCCCCGCCGCTGGAGACTGCGAAGATGGCGATGACCTGTCTGACCGTTCTGCCGATCGCTATTTTGTATCCTTTTCTCCAGGGATTCTTCGTTAAAGGTATTATCGTGGGTTCGGTGAAAGGCTGATCCTCCGGACACATTGACCTAATATTGGTTGCATCAGGTGTGTGCTCCCATGCTCCGACATGTTGTACAATAAGCTTACGGGAGTACCGCCTTGGCAATATAAGCCTCACAGATTAATTCTAATTCAGGAGGGTGTTCATCATGACAAAGAAAAAAGGCTGGTTAAGTTTGCTCCTGGCAACTGTATTCCTGGTAAGCGGCTGTTCGCAGGGCAATAATGAAAGCGCTAACCCTGGTAATACGGACAGCAACAGCAATGGAGGCTCAGCACCGGCAACGGCGGCGGGCAGCGGGACTGAAGGCACGGCTCTGGCGCCGGCCAAGCTGAAGATCGTACTGTACGGGGACGAGTCGAACCGGATGAAGGAGCTGGCCAAGACGGAGTTCTATGATGTGATCAAAAAAGAAATCAATGCCGAGGTTGAATTTCAGTTCCTGCCCTGGACGGAATACGGCGGCGGCAAAACGGACCTGATGCTGTCGACCGGCGAAGATTTCGCGACCTATACGGATGCCAACTATATGGTGAAATCTGTCGCCAAAGGGCTCTACACGGACCTCACTCCCTATATCTCTGCAGCAGCAGCGGATTTGAGTGCGGCAGTGGACGAGGCTTCCTTCCGGGCCTTCCAGCTAGAGGGGAAACAATATGCGGTACCTGTAGGCAACAAACCGAATTCCGCTGAATTTTATAGTGTGCTGGTCCGGCAGGATCTGCTGGAGGAAGCAGGAATGACACAGGTCTCCTCCCTTGCGGAGCTTGAGCAATTTTATGATAAAGTCCATGCGCTACATCCCGAGCTGATCGGATACGCCAACACGGACGCCCGCAGAATGCTGCAATATGACTTCACCGACAAGAATCTGTACTGGCAAAATGATTTCATCGCCCTCGATGAGTCGGCCAAGGATGATCAGATTATCAACTGGTTCGAATCCCCAGAATTCAAGACCTATGCCGGTCTGATGCACGGGTGGTACGAGAAAGGGATCATTCCGAAATACGCCGCAACGAATGTGCCTCAGCTGCAGTCTGACTGGAACTCCGGCAAAGCAATGTTCTGGGCAGGAACCGCAGCACGTCCGTTCGAAGGCGCAGCTACCATCTCGCAGGCAGTGCCTGAAGCCAAGCTGGTCAATTATTTCCTGGGCACCGGCCGTCCAAAAATCAGCAGAGGCACCTACAGCACCGCCTTCTTCGTCTCTGCCGCAGCCAAGGACCCTGAGCGTTATGTCATGTTCTTCAACCTGCTGCAAAAAAAACAGGAGCTGTACGACCTGTTCGCCTATGGTATTGAAGGCACCGATTATACGCTGGATGCTAACGGCCGTCTGACCAAAATCAATACCGATTCACTGATTCCCGATTGGCTGCTGATGAACAAAAACTTCATGCGCTTTGACAACACCGTACCGGATGATTTCATTGCCGATTACAAAGCATGGGATGATGGAGCAATTATCTCCAAGGGCGCAGGCTTCAACTTCGACAATACTCCGGTCAAGAATGAAGAAACCAAGCTGAACGGCGTATTCACCGAATACCTGGCCCCGATCGGCAGCGGCTTCAGTGATTATGATTCTGCTTTCCCTAAGGCCCTTGAGCGGTTAAAAGCGGCCGGTATCGACAAATACATCGCCGAATACCAGAAGCAGTTCTCTGAATGGTATGCGAAGCAGCAATAGAATACGGCTCGAGTTGTATAGTTGTGCTCTACTGCTGTCTGATTAGGACAACCTTAATATGAACTACCGGCAGCGCGCCCTCCTTATTCGGAGAGGCGCGTTTGTCGCGTTTGTTTGGTGAATTCTTATAGCCGGTGCAGCTTGCGGTACTTCGAGGGGGTTAAACCAAGCTTCGCGCTGAACACGCGGCTCAGGTAGAAGCCATTCTCATAACCGCACTGCTGGGCGATGATTTCAATGGACTGTGTGGAATCTTCAAGCAGCAGGCAGGCTTTTTGGAGCCTGATTCCGGTCACAAATTCTGAAGGTGTCGCCTGATAAGCTGCCCGGAACCGCCGTGTTAACTGCACCGGTGTGATACTAAGCGCGGCCGCCAGCTCCTGCATCGTCATAGGGGTGCAGGCATGCTCAAGCAACCATTGCCTTGCCTTCTGCATATCCTGATCGGAACTCTCCCCTTCGGATTGCTCTTCCTCCGCCGCAAAGCTGCGCTCGATATCAAGGAGTCTCCACAAATCCTCCAGCATATGCTTCATTCGTCCAAAGCCCGGCTCCTCCTGAATGCTTCTTCCGATGTTCCTCATATAACGGTAAGTCGACAGCAGACGCTCCACATCCCTGACCGTCCACCTTCCGCCTAGCGTTGCAGCTGCTTCTTCAAGCCCCGGCTTCTCCTCCCATTCGAACTGGATGAAATGAAAGGTTAAAGTTGTCACCGTTCTCCGGTAAAAGGCCGTACCCGGCGGACATACGATGATATCCCCCATCCGGCTTCTCCCTCATGATCTCCGAACCGGTAGGCGAATTGCCCTTGTTCCACCGCAAATATCGTCCACACAGGATACGTGTCATACTCCAGCAGGAACTGTTCCTTCTTCTCCCAATACGTATAGGCTACTGGATGAACTGACCAATTAATTCGCATGCACTGCTCTCCCTCCAACCAGTAAATGAAATGAAATAAAGTATATATCAAAAGAAATTATATGCATGTTATTTGATATACAGGTGATTTATTATGAAATTACGGATATATTATCATAACTCAGGGGAGAGATTCAACCATGCGGAAAGAAACGGTAAAAACGGATGTAACCGTTGTAGGCGGCGGTCTGGCAGGAGTATGTGCGGCGATTGCAGCGGCACGTCTGGGGCAGACGGTCGCACTGGTCAACAACCGTCCAGTGCTTGGCGGCAACTCCAGCAGTGAGGTGCGGGTATGGGTGTGCGGCGCTACCTCACACGGCATTCACCGGTATGCCCGGGAGACGGGGATAATGGGGGAGCTGTTTGTAGAGAACCAGTACCGCAACAAAGACGGCAATCCATATTTATGGGATATGGTTGTGCTTGAGGCCGTGCAGGCTGAACCGAATATCCAGCTGTTTCTGAACACGGATGTGCATGAAGCCGAGGCCGGTGAGGAAGCGGACGGCGGGCGGCAGATCCGGTCGGTTACCGGATGGATGATGGGATCAGAGCGGAGCATCCGTTTTGAGAGCCCGGTATATCTGGACTGCACCGGAGACGGGCTGGTCGGCTTCCTGGCTGGTGCAGAATTCCGGATGGGCCGCGAAGCGCGCGATGAATTGGGCGAAGAATGGGCACCGCTGGTTGCAGATGATATCACTCTCGGCAGCACCCTGCTCTTCTATACCAAGGATGCCGGTCATCCGGTCAAATATATAGCTCCGGCTATGGCCATCGATATTACACAAACGTCAATCACCGAGAACCGCATCATCCGCAGCGGCGACAATGGCTGCGCATACTGGTGGATTGAGTTCGGCGGCGAACAGGATACCGTTCATGATAACGAGGCCATCCGCGACGAGCTATGGTCCATCATTTACGGGATTTGGGACTATATTAAGAATTCCGGTAAATTCGATGCCGGGAATATGACGCTGGAATGGGTCGGTTCGCTTCCGGGCAAACGGGAATACCGCCGCTTCGTAGGCGATTATATCTTGAACCAGAACGATATCCTTGCGCAGCGTGAATTCGCGGACCGGATTGGCTTCGGCGGCTGGTCGATCGATCTGCACCCGCCGCAGGGTGTGTATGCTACCGAATCAGGCTCGAAGCATATGTATTCCGACGGCAGCTACCACATTCCGTTCCGTTCACTGTATTCAGTGAATGTGAACAATCTGCTGATGGCCGGCCGCGACATCAGCGCATCGCATGTCGCGTTCGGGACGACACGCGTTATGGCTACCTGCGCGGTCATCGGCGAAGCTGCAGGCACCGGCGCTGCACTTTGCGCGGCCAGGGGAATTACGCCGCGTGAACTGCATGCGAACCACCTGCAAGACCTGCAGCAGACCATGCTGCGCCAGGATGCATCCGTTCTCGGCCTGCGCAATGAAGACGAATCCGACCTGGCGCTCCAGGCAGCCGTCAGTGCCTCCAGCGAACGGAGCCGGTTCGCAGTAGAGCATCCGGCATTCAGTGTCCCTCTTACGACTGACATCGGCATCACCCTTCCGGTTGATCCTCTGCTTGACGGAATTGAGCTGCTGATCGATGCGAGCGAAGCAGCGGAGCTGACCGTCCAGCTATGGGAGACCGGCCGGCCCGAGAATTATGTTCCGTATGCGCATCTGCAATCCGCATCGGCTTCTGTCAACTCCGGGACGCAGCAATGGGTGAAGCTTGACCTGCGCTGGCAGCCGGAGACGCCGCGCAATGCTTTTCTGATCATCAAGGCTAATGCGGCAATCACCCTGCATATGGCAGATCAGCCGACTTCAGGGATGCTCGCTTATGGGCATAGCAACACACCTGTAGTATCCTTGGATTTCCAGAATCAGCCCGCACAGCCTGTAGTGCTGTGGGACAAAAAGAAATTCGATCACACCGCACCATGCATCCGCCTGTCTGCGCCATCACAAGCCTTCGCTGCGGTCAAAGCAACGGACGGATACCTCCGTCCTTACGGCGGTCCGCACCTGTGGTCCTCTGACCAAATGAACTCCGGCCGCCCGGAATGGCTTGAGCTTTCTTGGAGCGCACCTGCCTCCATCCGCCAGGTGCAAGTCACCTTCAATGACGATGTGAATGAGGACCTGATCAATCTGCATCATCACATCACGCCTTACGAAATCCTGCCAACGCTCGTCAAGGATTATCGTATTGAAGCTTACATGGACGGCAACTGGACGGCAGTCGCCGCAGGAAGTGACAATCACAAGCGCAAGCATGTGCACACACTTGCCGAAGCTGTAACAACTGATCGCCTGCGCGTTGTGATCGGGGCGACTAACGGAAGCCAGTATGCAGAGATTATTGAGGTGCGGGTTTACGAGTAACTGGGTAAAGAAGATAAAACAGCCTAATCCTTTGGCGTAAATGCTCAAGGATTAGGCTATTTGTATCCAAGAAAAGATGAATAAATGAGTTTACGCAGGGTTTATTTTAAAGCTTCATACAAGGCAATAAGAGCCAAGGACTGTCCGTATGCCATCGGCATGAGGGTAATGTTCTTGTAATGATCCTTATCCATTCCCATCCCGGTTCCGGCCGACACATTCAGTACGGTTCCATCTCCGCTAATATTTTGACATACCGACTGAATGGCCTTGTCTGCCGCAGCCTGATATGAGGAATCCAGAATACCGGCTTTAATGCCTTTTAGGATACCTGCGGCAATTGCGGCCGACCCGGATACCTCTTCATAGCTGGCCCGGTCCTGCAGGACTGTATGCCAAAGACCGGAAGCTGCCTGAAGTGAAACCAAGGCATTGACCTGAGCTTTATACGTATCCACCAGAAATTTCCGGATGCCCGGGCTAATCGTATCCTGGCAAGTTTCCAGGTAATCGACGATGCCATAGGTGAACCAGGAATTGCCGCGGCACCAGAAGATACTGCCGAAATTATCATTGCGTTCGAAGCTCCAGCCGTGGAAGAACAGGCCGGTATGTTTGTCGAACAAATACTTGATATGGAGCAGAATCTGGTGTTCAGCTTCATGCTGCCACTCCGGCCGGTTAAACTTGCGCCCGGCCTGGTTCAGAAACAGAACCGCCATAAAGAGCGTATCAATCCATAACTGTCCATTGTGCAAGTGAATTCCATCCCGATTGCCAATGGCAGTGACCGTATGCTGAAAGCCTCCTTCTTTAGTTTTGGGCAACTCATGAAGGAGCCAATCCGCATGTTCCCGGCATAGCTGTTCCAGTTGGCTGGAAGGCTCAAGTTGATCCAGGAGCAGAACCAGACCCAGATAAGGAGCTGTTGTATTAATGTTTTTTGAAGGCAGCCCAACCTCCAGATTACGGGTATACCAATTCTGAAAAAATTCCTTATAGCGGTGATCGCCGTAATAATTCTGCAGCTTGTAAAGACCATAAAGACCGACGCCCTGCGGCCAGTCCCATTCTTCAATTCCGAAATCCCGTTGTACAATCCCTAATTTCGTATCGGCCTGAACCACGGTTTTATCCTTTTCATAGTCGCTACCGCCCAGATTCATAAGCTTGTCTACTACCAGTCCAATTTTTTGAAGCAGTTTTTCATTTGTCATGGATTCATAAACTCCTTATCATTAAATTTATTCCGATTAAATTGTCCGTAGATGCCATTGACTATTAATTTCTTTAATTAACGACATATCGCATTTGGGTGTTCGATCATATGCCAATAGACCGTTAATTTCTTGCTCAACATCTGTTAACTGCGTATAACAATAACCATAAATAATCTTAGAAGCGTATACAGCCTTCATAATTCTTTCATATTCTAGAACAAGATCCTCTGAAGATTGTGCACTGGTATATCCCCAACCATCGTCAGCGCCAGCCTTATAGCTTATACCACCAAATTCAGTTAACAAAATTGGCTCTCCCCGATGCTCATAACCATCTGCATATACACTGCGGGCTGATGGCTTTGAAGCAAGCATCGTTTCCTTCGTGGACAGAATCCGCTTAAATTCTTCATACTTATCGGGCTCATCTGCTCTGCCATGCTGATAATTGTGTACCGCACAAATGTCAGTTCGTGTCATTTCCCATCCATCGTTCGATATCACTAATCGGGTATCATCCAATGAATGAATAAGACTATACATGGCTAAGCTGTGGTACTGCTGCTGCTTATTCGATTTCACCATCGGAATTCCCCAGCTTTCGTTAAGCGGAACCCATGCAACAATAGATGGATGATTGAAATCACGGTCAATAATTTCAATCCATTCTTTGGTTAACCGGGCCACAGCATCACTATTAAAAGAGGCGCTCGCAGCACATTCTCCCCACACAAGGAACCCTATTCGATCTGCCCAATATAAAAACCGCGGATCCTCTACCTTTTGATGCTTACGGCAACCGTTGAACCCTAATTCTTTAGCTAATTCAATATCTTTCTTCAGGTGTTCATCCGTTGGCGCAGTAAGTAATCCTTCCTGCCAATAACCTTGGTCGAGTACAAGCTTTTGATAATAAGGTTTGTTATTCAGATAGACCATACCATTCTCTGTATGAACTTTCCGCATGCCGAAATACGATTGTATACAATCCACCTCAACCCCATGATCGTACAGCTTCATTTCAACATCAAACAAATTAGGAGTTTCCGGAGTCCATGTCCAGCCGGCATGATGAAAGTTTGTCCGGAATGTTTTCAAACCAAATAGCTCTACTGTTCTACGTGTTATTGGCTGCAACAATCGTACTTGATCCTGAATAACAGGTACTCCCCGAAAAGAAATACGAATATCCAAATCTAATTCCTCTGATCCATATCCCTCAGATTTAACTTCTATTCCAATGCTCCCTTGATCTAAATCGGGCTCAAACTTCACCTGATGAATATAAACAGGGTTTACCGCCTCCAGCCACACGGTCTGCCAAATCCCTGTCGTGCGGGTATACCAGATGCTTTCTGGCTTCTCTAACCAGAACTGTTTGCCCCGGGGTATAGTTTCATCCTGTGAAGGATCTTCAACATGTACAGTCACCTGTTCCTCCTGCCCGGTTAATGCATGCGTAATATCAAAAGAAAATGGAGTGTGTCCTCCCTCGTGCATGCCGATATAATGACCATTCACATACACCCAAGCTCTATAATCTACCGCTCCAAAATGTAATACAACAACACGCTTCTTATACCAACCTGGATCAAGTGTAAAATTACGCTTATACCAGACATAGTCATGAAAAGAGGTATCGTGTATTCCACTTGCAGGGGTTTGAAAAGCAAAAGGAACTTGAATGGTCTGACTAAAATTTTCACTTGGATCAAACCATCGCTGTGCAGCTCCAACATTCCTGTCATCAAATTCAAATTGCCATGCTCCATTTAAGTTAAGCCATGCGTCTCTAACTAACTGTGGACGCGGATATTCCATCCGATGTGACATCTAGCTTCATCTCCTATCCATTTATATGTTGTTGCATTGGTCAGTTCTTTATCTGTTATCATCCCTTAATTCCGCCTGCTGTAGAACCGCCAATAAAGTGCTTTTGAGCAGAGAAATATACAATAATCGAAGGTATTAACCCTATAATTGACATAGCAATATTTTTATTCCAGCTAAAATCAACAGATGTCGTATCCATCGCCATTCGAAGCGCAATTGAAACAGGATACTTCTCGACTGAAGAAATATAAATTAAAGGACCCTGAAACTCAGTAAATGTCCACATGAACTGGAATAAAGCTACTGTAATAAGGGTAGGTTTTAGAATAGGGAGCAATACTTTAATTAAAATATTAAAAGAGTTACACCCATCTATTGTTGCTGCCTCGTCCAGCTCCCCGGGAATCGTTCTTAAAAATTGAACCAACATATATACAAAAAATGTATCACAAGCAAATGCAGAATTGGCAATTAGAGGGATATAAGTGTCCAAAAGATCTACATTCTTCCAAAAAATATACATCGGTACTCTAGTAACGATTCCTGGAAGAAAAAGAGTAGCGATCATAACCGGAAACAGCACTTTTTTCATAGGAAAGTTAAATCTTGCAAATCCATATGCAGTCAGAATACAAGAAATCAAGGTTAATAACACTTTTGGAATTACAATCAAAAAAGAGTTTAAAAAGTAGGTTCCAAATGTATACTGGCTAGAAGTCTTCCATCCTTCGATATAAGGTGTGAAATCAAAAGACTTAGGCATAAACCATATTGATTTAAAAATCTCTGTATTACTCTTAAAAGATGCCCCAAATAACCAGAGAATCGGATAAAGCATAATTAAGGTCCCTATAATCAAAAAGAAATATTTGAAATATAAAGCGATTTTTCTTTTATGGTACTCACTTCTGTTATTTTTGTTTCTCATTGCTTGCTCCATGTTATTTCCCTCCGTCAGCATAAAACACCCATTTACTTGACGTTTTGAACAGGATGGCCGTGAATATCATAATCATAATAAATAACACCCAGGACAAAGCACCGGAATATCCCATGTCAAAGTTTTTAAAAGCACTATCGTATATATACATTGGTAATAGGTAGGTGCTCTTCATTGGACCTCCACCCGTAACTAAGAATGGCCCCTCAAATTCCTGGAAGGCTTGCACAAGCTGCAAGATTAAATTAAAGAATATAATTGGGGTTAGCTGGGGTATTGTCACTGAAAAAAACTGTCTAAACTTTGAAGCTCCATCAATGGAAGCTGCTTCATATAAATCTTGCGGGATTTCCGACAACGCATTCAAAAAAATCACCATCGCAGAACCAAACTGCCAAATACGTAATAAAACAATAGTAAACATTGCTCCACTTGTGCTAGAGAACCACCCGATGCTTTCCAGACCGGTCATATTTAACGCCATATTGATTAACCCATCACTTTTAAATAAGAACTGCCATAATACTGCAATAGCTACATTTGCACCTAAAATAGATGGAATATAATAGGCGGTTCTAAAAAATCCGATTCCCTTTAATTTAGCATTCATAATATAGGCAATAAGCAGTGCAAATGCTAATTTAAATGGCACGGTAAAGAATACAAATTTGATCGTGGCTTTCACCGAGGTCCAGAAGGTGGGGTCACTTGTAAACATCCGTGAATAATTATCCAGTCCAATAAAAGCAGGCTTATCCAGCAGGGAGTAGTCTGTAAAACTGTAATACAGTGACATGATAAATGGGTAGATTACAAAGAAACAAATCCCTATTAACCATGGTGTTAAATAGAATAAGCCTGTATACCTATTTTTATTCATGGCTATTCGCATTCCTCTCGTGACATTCAACGCCCAAAATTGGAATAAACTTATGTAAATAATTTTGGGCATTAAATGATTGTGTTCATTTATGTTTACTTTTTAAAGCTTTGTTCTTGTTCCTTGTAAGCCGCATACAGTTCCTTTGCAGCTTCTTTCGTATCGACCTCACCATAATCCAGCTTAGTGATTACATCCAGTGACACATCATTCAACTTTGCTGTATCCCATTTGAACATAGTAGAAAGCTTGCTATCATTTTTTTCATCGCCTAATTTTGTGATTTCAGCTGTTAACGGAGTAATCAGATTGTTTTTTTCAAGCACCTCTTTTCCCGCTTTGCTGTCGGGAACACCATTTTCAAGCATTTGAATCTTATTTGCTTCTTCACTATTCATTAAAAAGTTAATTAGCTTCGCAGCACTTTCTTTGTGTTTTGTTTTTTCAGGAATGGAATATACCATGGCAGGCTTCGTCCAGACACCCGTAGATTTTTCTTCTTTCATTGAAAGAAAGCCAGCCACCTCTAAATCAAAGCCTTGTTCTTTTAGCTGATTTTGTATGGTATTCGTATTCGATGTAAACTCGAATAAGCTAACCCACTTTCCTTCCATTATTTCTGTTGCTGTCGCACCTTCTATTGACCCTGAGTTATCCACTTCTTTTTTGGATGGCATAATTCTTTTCTCTACCAATTCGCGATAGAAAGATAGCATGTTCTCAAAATCAGATTCTTTGTAATTTAAATTTCCATTATCATCAGAAAGCGGAAGTCCGGTTTGCTGTGCTAAAATTGAGAAAAATACGATCGGGGACGCATATTTTGACCCTACCAAATTCGCCATCGGATAATGATCCTCTGGCAACTTATCTCTCATTGCAAAAAGATCATCCCAAGATTGGGGTGCTTCAATTCCATATTTATCAGTCACCGTTTTGTTATATAGTAACGGTCTATAGACAGTTGAAAGGGGAAGCCCTAACAGTTTACCGTCCTTTTCTAAGGGCGCAAGCACATTTTGTGAAAAATTAGAAAGACCCAGTTCTTCGCCCAACTCTTTCAAATCTGATAATTGATTTACATATTGATCCACCCACATGGAATCTAAACGAATAACATCAGGAGCAGTCCCTCCAGACAATTGGGTAGTCATTTTTTCTTGATAACCAGCATATCCGGCGAATTCCGCCTTAACTTTAATATTAGGATTTTCTTCTTCAAATTTACTTATAGCTTCTTGCACAGCTTTATTACGCGAATCGCCTCCCCACCAACTGATGCGAAGCTCTTCTTTTTTGCCACTTTCTTTTCCACCATTACTAGCTGAATCACTGGTTTTCCCACACCCTGAAAGAAGTGAAACTACTAATAGTCCCGCAACAATAATAGTTAACTTTTTTGTGTGTTTCACAGTAAACCCTCCTCCAAATAACTTATTTTTCTTTGTTTTACTTGTCCAAGCAAGCAAATACTATCATGATGAAAACGTTCTTTCAAGCTTGTATCAACGTTATTTCTGATTTTCAACTTTGTGGTATACAAAAAAAAGTCACCGCTTAACTAGACCTTTTATTGTAAACAAAAAAGTTAACAATATGTTATACACTTGATTTTTCAGATACGGAAAGTATTGGCGGGGTACGAAATGTGAGTTATAATGTTCAACAGCCGCTAGAAGCTAGATTTATGAGAATTGATTCCGCTAGTAAATCCGAGTGAGGAGGTACATATGTTCTTAGAACTCGATGAGAATGGTATTTCTGTTTTGAAAGCACTGGCATCTGACACAAGAGCTTCAATTCTCAAATTATTGTTACATACGCCTCTTAATGTTAGTGAGCTCGCCAAAAAACTAAAATTAAGCAAAGCTATCGTTTCACGCCATATCCGATTACTAGAGGACGCCAAGATAATCAAGCTCCAGGAAAACTTAGAGGTTACCGATAGCAGAAAGAAGAATTTTATTCTTGCTGTTGATCATATTTCCATCAACTTACCAGAAAAACTTCATCTTCCTTTTAATGTGATTACTAATGAAATCAAGCTTGGATACTATTCTAATTTTTCAGTCACCCCTACATGTGGATTAGCTAGCCCAACTAAAGTAATCGGAAAGTTAGATGATCAACGGGCATTCGTATCCAATGACCGGATCGATGCTTCATTACTTTGGTTTGCGGAGGGCTTCGTTGAATATATTATTCCGAATGATTTTAACAAAAATTTTACTGCAGAATTATTAGAGTTATCCCTGGAGCTTTCTTCAGAGTTTCCTGAATCCAACAATAATTGGCCAAGTGATATCGCGTTTTATATAAACGATGTTTTTTTAGGCACCTGGACGGCTCCAGGAAATTTTTCAGATGTACGCGGAAAATTAACACCAACCTGGTGGGATAACAAACTTAGCCAGTACGGCCTTTTAAAACATTTAAGAGTCACCAAGAATGATACCGGAATAGACGGTCAAAAAATATCATCGGTTACACTTGCCAATTTAAAGATCGAAGATTCCCCCTTCATCAAGTTGAAGATTAGTATTGATGATCATTCTAAAAACAAAGGTGGACTTACTATTTTCGGGGAGCACTTTGGAAATTATTCGCAGAATATTCTACTTAAAATATTCTATACCGAAGCAGAATAATGAATGTTTAGGCTATATAAGACGCACTTAAGACTTGAACTTGAAGCTTCATCGTCACTGCGGTGAACATTTGGACTTCCGGCGCTGTTGTCCCCAGATTTCTTGATTAATACCGCTCTTCGCGGTGGATATCCGGTGACGAAGGCGGTCGCTACCGCTCCTGCAGTTCCAAATTTCCACTCCGCTTCTTTTGCTTTTGTTAGTTTCTTTAGTGCTTCTTATATAGGCTTCGAATCTCTAAGGTGCTTACACAAAAAGGCTCTCCATGAACGATATACATCGTTTTGGAGAACTTTTTTATGGATCATATTCTGATACAATATAAGGACAAACCAAATTGGAGGTGCCAGCCCATGCAATGGGAAGAGGTTCGGAAGATTTATCCCAATCAATACGTTAAGCTGCAAATCCTTGCATCACATACCGAAGGCAACACTAAGTTTGTGGATGAAGTCGCACTGATCCGTGCTATTCAAGACCCCCAAGAAGCGACTAAGGAGCAGCTACAATCTAAGGATGGCGTGATTGTGTCACATACCGGAAATGATGATTTGAAGGTTGAGATTCGTGCTTCTAGTAGACCAAGAGTGGCTCCAATGACCAGAATACTTACAGATGAACAAAAGAAGCAAATGACTTCGGTTATCTTCAAAGATGAAGGTGTCCTCTCTCAACTTCAACAAGCTCAAAAGGATCGTAGAGATGGAATTTCCACTTACAGTGACAGCGAAGAGGAGTTTGCCCAGTTACTGAACAAGACCCAGAACGAATAAATAGCCTAACCTCTTAGCATATTCGCTGTGGGTTAGGCTATTTTTGTACAATAACTCATCTGCCCTCTCATGCCGCACTCTTCCCATCATACTCCCTCCCCTCCGCCCATATACATAAGAAGAACGGTTCACAAGCTGGAAGGAGAGATGGATGCATGCCCGGTGATGAGATTAAAGCGCTGGAACGGGCGATTGCCGAGATTACGGAGATTGCTACCGGGTTCGGCCTCGATTTTTATCCGATGCGTTATGAGATATGTCCTGCGGATATCATTTATACCTTCGGTGCCTACGGGATGCCCACCCGGTTCGGACACTGGAGCTTCGGTAAGACTTTTCATAAAATGAAGTCGCAATACGATTTCGGCCTGAGCAAAATTTATGAGCTGGTGATCAACTCAAATCCGTGCTACGCCTTCCTTCTCGACGGCAACTCCCTGGTGCAGAATAAGCTGATTGTCGCCCACGTGCTGGCGCACTGCGACTTCTTCAAGAACAATATGCGCTTCTCGATGTCCAACCGGGATATGGTCGAGAGCATGTCGGCCACCGCTGACCGGATCGCCGATTATTCGGTTACCTATGGAACCGATACGGTGGAGAACTTCATCGATTCTGTGCTGGCGATTCAGGAGCATATTGATCCCAGCCTGATCCAGCCGCGCAAGCTGGGCAAGACCCACCTGCTCGAAGCCAAAATGAAAGAGCGCAAGGACTCCCCTCCCGGCGGTCCCGGTCCTGCGAATGCCTACAGTGAGCTGTGGGATCTGGAGAAGAGCGATGTGGCCCCGCCAACGCCGGAAACTGCAGGCAAACGAACCTTCCCTCCGGAGCCGGAAAAGGACATCGTCTGGTTCATCCAGCAATATTCCACCGCCCTCGAGGACTGGCAGCGCGATATCATGACCATGCTTCATGACGAAATGCTCTATTTCTGGCCGCAGATGGAGACCAAGATCATGAACGAGGGCTGGGCTTCGTACTGGCATCAGCGGATCATGCGGGAGCTGGATCTGACGGCCGAGGAAACGGTGGAATACGCCAAGCTCAACTCATCCGTAGTCCAGCCTTCGCGCCAGAGCCTGAACCCTTATTACCTGGGGCTGAAGATCTTCGAGGATATCGAACGCCGCTGGGACCGGGACAAAATGTTCGAGGTGCGCGAGCTGGATTCCGACATTTCTTTTATCCGCAGCTACCTGTCGAAGCAATTGGTTAACGACCTTGACCTCTATGTCTTCGAGAAAAAAGGCCCGGAATGGAAGATCACCGACAAAGCCTGGGAAAATGTGCGTGACCAGCTTGTGCTGGCCCGGGTTAACGGCGGTTCACCGTACCTTGTTGTCCAGGATGCCGACTATGAGCGTAACGGCGAATTGCTGATCGCCCACCGCTACGAGAGCATCGAGCTGGATCTCAAGTACCTGGAACGCACCCTCCCGCATATCTACTCATTGTGGGGCCGCACCGTGCATCTGCAAACTGTTGTGGAAGACAAAAAAGCCCTTTTTACCTATGACGGCAAAAAGGTGCAGCGGAAGTTTATGTAGCGTGTCCTCTTAGCACAGCTCAACCTGAGTCCGGAGAGTACTCTATGATGTATTACAATACTAGCAATTGTACTTTGTGCAGTAGAATAATGCTAATTCCTCTGAAAAACAGCATCTATTGTACTTTGTACAATTGAATTTAGAGAATAGGCTGTTTTTTACTCTAAACGCAGAAATCTAATGCACGAAATACAACAGAATGCAGTTCAGTAACAAATATAGGGGTTTCTAATGTACAAAGTACAACCAGCTTGTAAAAGTGGAATCCCAGCGGGGAATTTGCTCGCGTGATGACCTGTGCTAACACATAACTGCTGGCATTCAGTCAGTTCCGGCTAATTTCCCATGATAAAGTGGTTAGTGGTTGGTGTTTTGGTTGTAGTTTTGGTTGTAGTTTTGGTTGTAGTTTTGGTTGTGGCTGTGGTCACACCCGCCCTGTACGAAGTGCCAGCGGGTGTAGCCGCGGTTTACCGGTTTACAAAATCCAGGCCCGCCTGCACATTGGAATGTGCGCTGCGGGCCTTCCTTGCGGCCGCCACCACCAAGCGGCCGGAACAACAGGACTAATAAGCAGGCAAAGACTGGGCGGTGGGAGTAACGGAGGGGATTTTGGAACTGTAGGAGCGATAGCGTTCGCCTGAAAGCTTTCCATAGGAAAGCTCGCTTCGGAAGCATAAGCTAAGATTGGATTTAAACCGCTGCCCAGCGGTTTAAATCCAATCTTAGCAGCGACCGGAAGTCCAAAATCCCCGCAGTTACGCCTTCACCGCACAGCCTTTGCCTCCGCCGTATTTAGCTCCTATTTTCCCCGCCGCTCAATCACCGGAACATAGATCTCCATCACCGTATCTACCCGCGCATGGCACCGCTCGTCGTAGTACTCAAAGTTCAGCTTGTCCTCGTCATGTACATAACCGCTTTCCGGGAACCATTCCTCGAAGATATATTGCCACGTAGACTTCACCACTTGGGCAAAAGTATCCGGGTTCTCCTCATCGCTGAGATCCACCGGCGGTGTCGTGAATACCGCATACTGCGCAGCAGGCACAACAGCGGTTAGCATTTCCTCAGCCACAAGGCTGAAGTCCTCCACTATAACCCCCAGCAGGTAGACGGCGTTGCCGCCATCGTCTGCCGGAATACATAAGCCAACCTCCCCGTGCTTCAGCGGGTTCAGCTTGGCGTACATTTTATCCTCCAGATTGTCTCCGTCATAGTAATACCAGAAAGAAGCGACGTCCTGCGTATAGCTTCCGGCCTCCACGTTCGTTTCGATGCCATAACCAGCCACCCTAAACGCCGGTTTGCTCACCATCACGGGCTCCCTGATATAATCCCCGATTTGGTACACTGTTCTGTCCCGGAGATACCCGTCCATCCGTGCCGCATACTGCGAGGGACTATAGCCGAAGGCCTTGCGGAAGGCTTTGGCGAAGCCGCCGGGGGTCTCAAAACCATACTCCAGCGCAATATCCGTAATCCGCCGCCCGCCAAACAGCTCTACTGCTGCCAGGGACAGCCTCCTGCTGCGCACATATTCCATGACCGGCATCTCCCGGCACTGGCTGAACATCCGGCAAAAATGATACAGCGAATACCCCGCCTGTGCGGCAATCTCCTCTGCCGTCAGGTTCTCCCGCAGATGCTCCTCAATATAATCAATACTCCGCTCGATCTCCCTGCTGTAATTCAGGTGCTCCACCAGCCTTTCCCTAACACAAAGCTGATTCCATTATAACAACCGGCAGCCAGCCGGTCTGTTCCAGATTTGCTGCATTACTCTAGCTGATTAAGGAAGCTTTATCTAATAATCCAGCTGCAAACTTGTGGGCAGCCGCGAAATCCTGCACATTGGGATGCCCTTTTTTGTCCAGATTGAAGCCCAGCGGACTGAATTCCCCGGGACAGTGGAACTCAGCGATGACGTTGCAGCCTTTAGCCGCCAGCTTTGCCTCAACCAGCGCTTGATTCTTGAATACCCCAGATCCGGATGTGCAGAAAATAAAGACATTCTTGTCCCGGAGCGGCATCTTTTTGATGAATTTGAACATCCTGCGGTGGATTTTGGAGGCGTAAATGCCTGAACCCAAGCCAATCAGGTCATATCCGGACAGCATCTCCGGCTTAACGTCCTCCACTTTGGCCAAATCTGCACCCAGCACTTCAGCCATAGCGGCTGCAATCTTCTGAGTGTTCATGCTGCGGCCTGATCTGTAAATAATGATAGTCTTCATAATGACGCCTCAATTCGTTATATTATCGAGTAGGAGGGGGCGGCAAGCCCCCGTCCTCTCACACCACCGTACATGCGGGTCCGCATACGGCGGTTCCAAAAGGTTAACAAAGTTCCAGATAGCGTGAAAGTAAACTCTTCAGCCCTTTTGCTTCCCAATAGGAAGTCGAAAGGGCGTTATTCGTGTTCCGGGACATTTCCCACGCGCCTCGCCGCGAGTTGGCCATCTTAAAACAAGCCCACTTTGGAACCCCGAGTGCTCGAAGCTCGCGGATTCGTGTACGTACTCGTTTCCACTGTTTCCACAGACACATTCGAAGTCTCCTCCGAATCCACTGGTCCAGTGTTTGGAAGTGTGTCTTCGCCGAGGCTAGACGGAAATAACCGAGCCAACCCATCAGATAGCGGTTCAGTCGGTAAATCCTTTCTTCCATGGAAATGGACCAGGTACGTTTCGTTAGCTCTCGAATTCTCCCTTTAAAAGCTGCGAGACTCTTCGGAGCAATCCGAATCGTTGCCTGTTTCTGGCTCAGGAAACTGAATCCTAAGAACTTTCGGTGCCAAGGTCTCGCTACCGCACTTTTCTCCCCGTTTACTTTCAGTTTTAGCTTTCCTTCTACAAACCGACTTACCGATTCCATGACACGCTCGCCTGCTCGTTTACTCGCCACAAAGATATTACAGTCGTCCGCGTAGCGTACGAATCGCAAACCTCGCCCGGTCAGTTCCTTGTCCAGATCATCCAATAGAATGTTTGCTAGAAGCGGACTAAGCGGACCGCCTTGTGGCGTTCCCTCCCGGCTACGCTCCCATTTTCCATCCACCATAACTCCGGCGTTTAAGTAAGCACGGATTAGCGTCAGCACTCTTTTGTCCTCCACTTTCCGCGCCACTCTTGCCATTAGCATGTCGTGGTTTACCTTGTCAAAGAATTTCTCCAGATCCAAATCCACGACCCATCTGAGGCCGCCTTGGATATATCTTTGGGCTTGTTTAACGGCGTCATGCGCGCTCTTCCCCGGCCGAAAGCCGTAGCTGTACCACGAGAATTGTGCGTCAAAGATCGGGTTCATGACTTGTAAAAGTGCTTGCTGGAGGAAACGGTCCATCACAGTCGGGATGCCTAGCTGCCGTACACCGCCTCCAGGTTTGGGGATTTCCACCCGTTTGACTGGCGCAGGTCTGTAAGTTCCCGTCAGAAGTTCAGTTTTCACCGATGCCCAGTGCGTATTCAGGTAAACTTGTAGATTCGCTACCGTTACACCGTCCACACCGGGCGCTCCTCCATTTTGCACCACTCGTTTGTAAGCGAGTCGAAGGTTATCTCCTTTGAGCATTTGCTCCAGCAAGTTGTTCTGGTCTTCGCGAGAGGAAGGGACGACTTGTGCCGACGAAGAACTCGGCGCTCCGGCATACCCTGACGGCTTCACCGCTTCTCTTTGCCGCAAGCTCCCTTGCGAGATATTCTGCTGTCGTTGCTCTTCATGCGAACGCATCGCTTTCCTCTCTCCTTTCGGTTCAGCCCTTCCGTAAATTGTTGCAACAGCTTACGTACTATGGCTTCTGCTGACTCCTGCCAGTTCAGCGCAGCCTCTCAGCTACGGTTACAAGTTTTTTTTCTTGCTTATCTGACAGGTCTCCCCAGATAAGAACGTCATCTGTCTGCCCGCGACCACTGGAGTATACCGCGCCAGCCCTTGGCGGCTTTGGATTTCGTCATGTTTAGGTGACTCATCCGACTGACACAGCCTCAAATCCAGTTCGTGTACCTTGGCCCGTGCTTTTGCCTCCGGCTTCCTTCAGATTCCACCTCACGGTGGACACCCTTGCCCTTGGCTAACGGTAGGCGCTCGCCAGCCCCCGTTCGGGACTTTCACCCTAAAGATGACGCCCATGCTGGGCGTACTAAAATATGAATGAACATAATTATATTCATTCATTTCAAACCGGAATAAAATGCCCAGTACATCCACTGAACATTTAATAGTGTATTCTGCCGCCGGCCAAACGAAGCCGGAGACCTTTGTCAATGCTGTGTATCCGTCAAGCCTTTCATGATAAACTCGACTAAATAATCCAGAATCTGCGGGAAATAGCTAACCCCGATCTCTTCCTTGTGGATGTCAATATACGGCACGGAGTTGAACAAGGCAAGAATCATGCCGTCCTCCAGATCCTCTCTGATCTTCCCCTTGGTCTTCCAGTGCCGGATTAATTCCAGCGTGCCGCTGTTCATCATTTCATGAATGCCCTCTATACCGCCATGCTCATAGAATTCCTTCTCCAGCTTGCTGAAAAGAGCTTTGTTGTACCATTCCTTCAGGATTGGATTCGTATGGATCCCGCTGTAATTAAGCGCCATGATTTCTTTGAGCACTTTGGCAGGCTCGTCATCCAGATTGACCGAAGACTGCAGGATGCTCCGCTTCAGCTTCTCGTTCTCCTGCAGATAAATATCGATGAACAGCTTCTCCTTCGAGGCGTAATAATTGTAGAACGTGCCTACGGCGAACCCGCACATTTTGGTAATGTCGGAAATATTGGTGTCCTTGAAGCCCTTGGAGCTGAACAGCTCTTTGCCGCATCTGAAAATCTCAGCCTTCTTATCTTCCATCTGTAAGCCCTCCGCGCCTGAGTGAATAATATTAAATTCATTCATAATGTAGCACAGCGCTGCTGTCATTACAACACACTTTTAAGTCCCCTGAATCGTATCACTTCAAGGGTGAGATGAATAGGCTGTTGTAATTAATTGAATAATGGAGGTACCCTTATGACCTTTGATAACGAATATCCGAACAGTCAAGCTTATCCATCCGCCTATCCTTATTCTCCGCGTAACACTTCCTTCCCTTACTCGCATTACTACCACCATCTGGTCCGCTCAGAACCCGGTCACACCCTTCCGGCAACAGAAAACCAAAGTGTAAAAAATGAATTCGTAAAAGGGCATATGAACGCAGATGTCGGCAGCGGGCAAGGGATTCATGTAGATGCCGGAGGTGAAGTAGGCGGTAAACACGGCATCGGTGTAAATGCCGGCGGCAATGTTAAATACACCGGTGCTGGTATGCATGCAGACGGCCACATCGGCAACACTTCTTATGGAATCCAGGCGCAAGGTAACACCCATCTGGACAGCGGCCAGGGTCTTGGACTTAATGCAGATGCCCAGGCCTTCGGCAAGTACGGGCTGGCTGCCCAGGCAGCTACCCAGCTGGGCGGCGGCCAGGGAGCCAACTTTCATACGGGGGCGCAAGCCGGAGGTGAACATGGTCTGAGTGCAGAGGCCGGCGGCCATCTGGGCTTAAGTCAAGGTGCCGGACTCCAGACCCAATTGCAGCTCGGCGGTGACAATGGGCTCGGTGCCCAGGCCAAGGCGCAGCTCGGCGGCGGTCAGGGCGCAGGCTTAGGCGTTACCGGACAGGTAGGCAAATATAACGGACAATTAGGCTTTACTATTGGCGGCAAGAATCAGGAGGCCAAGGAGCTTCAGGAGTAAGCCGGGCCCAGTCTATCTTTATAAGGGGAATATCCGAGCGAAGTCATGATTATGGCCGGGTATTCCCTTCTATACGAACAGCACATATTTAGCCGTGACAGGAAAAAGGACTACCTTCCGGCAGTCCCCAAGTTCCGTCAAGCTGCGTCCCCGTCAGCGGTTCAGCAGGCTTCCGACATATTTCAGCAGCTCATTGGCGCAGATCGGGCAGTAGTTGTGCTCATCAATCAGGCGGCGGCTGACTTCGTTGATGCGTTTCAGCTGGCTCTCATCCGGCGTTTTGGAGGAGGTGGTGATTTTGACAATATCCTTCAGGTCGGTGAACAGCTTCTTCTCGATCGCTTCCCGCAGCCGGTCATGGTTGTTGTACTCGAACTTCTTGCCTTTGCGGGAATAAGCGGAAATGCGGATCAGGATCTCCTCGCGGAATGCCTTCTTGGCATTCTCGGAAATGCCGATCTGCTCTTCAATGGAGCGCATTAGCCGCTCATCCGGCTCCATCTCCTCATCCGTGAGCGGGTCGCGGATTTTGGACCAGTTGCAGAAGGCTTCAATATTGTCGAGATAGTTCTCGAACAGTGTTTTGGCGGATTCTTCAAAAGAATACACAAATGCCTTCTGCACTTCGCTTTTGGCGAGAATATCGTATTCCTTGCGGGCAATGGAAATGAAGTTCAGGTAACGCTCGCGTTCCTCCTTCGTAATCGAAGGATGCTGGTCCAGGCCGTCCTTGATCGCCCGCAGCACATCCAATGCGTTCATGCACTGCAGGTCGCCTTTGATCAAAGCGCTGGAGATGCGGTTGATGACATAACGCGGGTCGATGCCGGACATGCCTTCGTCCAGGTACTCGGTCTGCATTTCCTTGAGATCGGCTTCCTTGTAGCCCTCTACCTCTTCGCCGTCGTACATGCGCAGCTTCTTGATCAGGTCCATGCCCTGCTTCTTGCTCTCCTTGAGCCGGGTCAGGATTGAGAAGATCGCCGCCGCCCGCAGCGCATGCGGGGCAATATGCACATGCTTCATATCACTCTGGCCGATGAGCTTGGCGTAGATTTTCTCCTCTTCCGAGACCCGCAGATTATAAGGCACCGGCATGACGATCATGCGCGACTGGAGAGCCTCATTCTTTTTATTGGAAATGAAGGATTTATACTCGGTCTCATTGGTATGGGCAATGATCATCTCATCCGCCGAGATTAACGCGAAGCGCCCGGCCTTGAAATTACCCTCCTGGGTCAGCGACAGCAGATTCCACAGGAATTTCTCATCGCATTTCAGCATTTCCTGGAACTCCATTACCCCGCGGTTAGCCTTGTTCAGCTCCCCGTCGAAGCGGTAGGCGCGCGGATCGGATTCCGAGCCGAATTCCGTGATGGTCGAGAAGTCGATACTGCCCGTCAGGTCGGCAATATCCTGCGACTTCGGATCGGACGGGCTGAAGGTCCCGATACCTACCCGTTCTTCCTCCGACAACAGCACCCGGACAACTCCAACCTGTTCGATATCACTCTGGTATTCATTCTTCAGCCGCATCTGGCAGGATGGGCAGAGGTTGCCTTCGATGCGTACACCCAGCTCCCGCTCGATCTCCGGACGCAGCTCCAGCGGAATCAGATGCAGTGGATCCTCGTGCATCGGGCAGCCCGCGATGGCATATACCGCACCTGCATCCGTACGCGAATATTGCTCCAGTCCGCGTTTGAGCAGGGTGACGAGTGTTGACTTGCCTCCACTGACCGGTCCCATCAGCAGCAGGATCCGTTTGCGCACATCCAGCCTCCGGGCGGCGGAATGGAAATATTCCTCCACCAGCTTCTCCACCGCACGGTCCAGCCCAAAGATTTCCTGTTCAAAAAACTTATACCGTTTACGTCCGTTGATGTCCTCGACGCCGTGTGACTTGATCATGTCGTATACGCGGGAATGAGCCGTTTTTGCGGGAGAGGGATCTAGTCTCAGCAGTTCTATATAGTCCTTGAAAGTGCCGCTCCACGCCAAACGGTCGTTCTCAGCCCGATACGAAGCTATACGCTCAAAAATATCCATGGCTCGCTGCCTCCTCTTGCGCTCCTACTTGCTCCACCAAGCTTAGAAAGTGTATTACATACCTATGCGGCGAGCCCGGAATAGTTGACCTCTTTTTTGCTGTGCTATAATAGAGAATCATGATTTCCCTTAAATAATTATGCTGCATTAAGAGCGCAGGAGTGAGTACAATGGCGATCAAACAGGAAACGGAGCTGTATGCTCCTTTGAAGAGTTTTTTTGAGCGGCAGGGCTATGACATCAAGGGTGAGGTACGGACCTGCGACCTGGTGGGCATCCGGGAAGACGAGGATCAGCCGCTGATCGTGGAGATGAAAAAATCGTTCAACCTCGCCCTGCTGCTGCAGGGGGTGGAACGGCTGCGCCTTAGCCCTAACGTCTATCTCGCCGTGGAACGCGTGCGGGATAAGAAGGGCGCGGTGAACCAGCGCTGGGGCGAGCTCAGCGGGCTGTGCCGCCGGCTCGGACTCGGGCTGATCACCGTCGTCTTCTATAAGACGAAGGCCCCGCTCGTCGAGGTGCTCGCGGAGCCGGGCGAGGCGCCGCCGCGGGCCCGCAGCGCTGTACGCCGCCGCGAGCGCTTGCTCTACGAGTTCCGCGAGCGCAGCGGGGACTACAACACCGGCGGCAGCACGCGCGTCAAGCTCGTGACGGCCTACCGCGAGAAGGCGCTGCGCGTGGCCGCCGCGCTGCAGGCCCTCGAGGCCGAAGCCGCTGCTGGCGCGGCCGGCCTCGCAGACGGGCGCGCCCCGCTGGGCGGCGCGCCTGAGGCTCCGCGCGGCGTGACCCCCGCCGCGCTGCGCAAGCGAAGCGGCGTGCCGGGCGCCGCCGCCTACCTGCAGAAGAACTACTATGCGTGGTTCTTCCGGGTCGGGCGCGGCCGCTACACGCTCACGGCCGCCGGCACTGCAGCGCTGATCGAATACGCCGCGATCGCGGAGATCAGCGCAGGCAAGCTGTAGGCGGCTTGCCCCGCTGGAGCGGGGACTATGGATTCGCAGCTCACCCTCGGCTGGGGAGTCGCGAATCCATGATTACCGCTCCACCCTCCGGCCCCGCCGCAGCAGCGATGCCGTCCTTAGCATCTTGAACAATCCCGGACGGAGCGCCAAGCTCGCGCTTGTATGTCTTCGTCCTAACGCTGCGGCTTTATTCCAGCGCTTCTGCGCCTAGAATTCACGCAGGAAGGCTCATTCCTATTCTACAGCCACCCAACAAGTGGAATAATAGCACTTAACTTCATGACTTTATCCCGTCAGAACGGTTTAGTTGGATAAAAAGCATCTAATTGATCTGATTTCGAATCGAATGGCCGATTCCGAATCAATAGATGTATTATTTCCATTTAAATTCCTGAAATCTCCAGTTTCAGAAGAATTAAATGCTCTTTTTCCACCTATTCCGTGAGGAAGGGCAGAGCAGAATTGGGCAGAGCAAAAAGGCACGCATACGCATACAGATACAGATACAAAAGGAGTCATCCCGTACGCAGACCCCCTGCGTGGCGAGACAACTCCTTTTTTCCAACCTAGTTCTTTCACTTGTTCTTGTAATCGTTTTTCTAGTCGTTCTTCCAGTCGTTCTTCCATTACTTTCGCGCCAGACTTACAAGTCTCAGCCCTACATCCTCCCACACCTTGCAGTCACACCCGCCTTATGCTTTTGGCTTTTCGGCTATCTAACTTTTCAGCTTTCCAGCTACCGTGCCTAAGCAAGCACCGTATACAGCAGCTCCTTCTCCTTAACGGAGGAGCGGCCGGAAGGCAGGATTGAGTTATACTGCTGGATGTTCGTGATAATGACCGGCGTAATTGTGCTGTAGCCTGCCTTCTCGATCTCAACATGATCGAATTCCATCAGCAGATCGCCGACAGACACCTTGGTTCCAGCGGTAACCTTAGGCGAGAAATATAGTCCCTTCAGCTTCACGGTGTCGATCCCGATGTGGGTCAGCATTTCGGCTCCGCTGTCACTGACCAGACCAATCGCATGGCCGCTCTTCGACAGCGAGAACACCGTTCCGTTGACCGGCGATACCACGCGGCCTTCGGAGGGCTGAATGGCAAAACCCTGACCCATAATTTCTTCGGAGAACGCCGGATCATTCACTTCACTCAGCGGCTTCACTTCACCTGCAATCGGACTGAACACTTCTTCATTAACCATCGTCGGTTCAACCCGCGTTACAGCAGACGTAGCCGTCACGCTTGCTGCTGCCCGAGGTGCTGCTTCCACAACCGGCGCTGCAGCAGCTTCAGGCTCATCTTCAAAGCCCAAAATATAAGTGACGACAGCCGCAACCGCAGCACCAATTGCAAAGCTGATGACCGAATAGACGAAGGTCGCTCCAATAACCATCGGAATCCGGGAGAGCCCGGCAAGTCCGCCGATGACATAAGCTTTGACTTTGAACAAGCTGAGGAACGCACCGCCGACAGCTCCGCCGATCAGGGCAGAGATAAACGATTTCTTAAGACGCCTATTTACGCCATACATAGCAGGCTCTCTAATCCCCATAAAGGCCGTAATACTTGTGGACATGGATAGAACGTCCCCCCAGACCCCAGCAGCGTAGTACCGTTGGATGCAGAATCGCAGCCCCTATTGCTGCAGCAATGTACATATCACTGCCTAGCTTGCGGGCAGCCCGCCCCATCCGGTCCCCACAGCCCTACGATTCTCCCCTTGGGAAGGGCCAGGCTGAGGCCGTCCAGTGCAACCTTCCTTCTGTATCCTTTGGCCAAATTGCTGCACTCCAGTATGTTCTCCATTACATCACTCCTGCTCATCGGAAACTTACAGGTGTGTTATTTCTGCTGGAGCAGAATCATTGATTTCGCTGCATCCTCAAAATCCTTCCGGTCAAACATTCTGGCTGAGAAGATTTCAAAATGGGTGTTATCTATTTCACCATACAAATATTCCACCGTACTTTCCTCCTCGCTAATCCACTTTCCTTCCAATTGCGGGGACAGCTGCACCTTGGTAACCATTCTATTTCCGCCCCCAGGCTCCAGCTCCTCCATAGATTCAGTAATCGCCATCCGGATGAAATGAAGGGTCAACCGGTTTCCGTCCACCTTGGCCTCTTCAAAATAATCATCCGGACCGCCGCCAATCTCAGGAATATATACGTTCGCCAAGCCTGCTTTTTGCGCCGCTTCCCGGATCTCCTGGAGCTGATTCCGGCTGTAGTGCAGCTTGTTGACCGGTTCCTCACATACAGGAGTATCTAAAGCCGTAAGGCCCGTTGCCCCTTTGCCAGCAGCAGGTCCTGCGGCTTCAGCGGTTTCGGTGGGTACAGCCGCATCCGGTGGTTCCGGATTACTGCTGCATCCTCCCATTAGCAATACTGCAATGCAAGCTGCCAACCTATATGTTTTGTTTATTTTCATTCTCTTTCAGCTCCGGTTCCTTGGGTTTGGAATAAATTTGACACTCAGCCCAAGTATAGTTCCTTCTACAACACGATAAGTTTCATATTTTTCCGATTCTAAAGACATCTTTGTAAATTCAGTTCAAAAAAAGAAGGACAACCGCCCGCCATTCCATGGCAAGCAGTCATCCTTCTTCTATATCATGCTCCGGTTATTCCCGTCACTCTCAGCTCCGCGCCGTAAACTCCGATACCGCTTCACTCATCAGATTCATGCCCAGCAGCAGCTCATCCCGGCCGGGGTGGCTGAAGTTAAGCCGGATCCGGTCCGAGCCTCCGCTTACACTGCAGAGCGGTCCGGGCAGAAAGGCTACGCCTTTAGCCAATGAGGCACGCAGCAGTGCCATGGCATCCAGCCCCTCCGGCAGCGTCACCCAGAGGAACATCCCGCCAACCGGCATATCATACACGCTGCTTTTCCAGGCCGGGCGTTTCAGAAGCTCGGCCATCAGCTTCAGGCGGGTATTGTATTCCCGGTTCAGCAGGGTGATATGCTCCCGCAGATCAAAGGCGCTTACACTAAGCAGATGATGCAGCAGCCGCTGGTTCAGCGAGCTGGACTGCCAGTCCGCCATCTGCTTCGCAGCGGTCATCATCCCGATCAGCTCGCGGCTTCCCGCCGCCCAGCCCGTCCGCAGCGCCGGCGCAACCGTTTTGCTGAATGAACCGATATACAGCACATGCCCGCCCTCGCTGACATTCTCCAGCGCGTAGAGGGAAGGGTATCTCAGGGAAGGATGCTCATCATATCGCTGGAAATGCAGATCACCGTAAGAATCATCCTCTATAATCAGCACGTTATGCGAGGTGCACAGCTCAAGAATTTCCTTGCGCCGTGCAAGGCTCCACAGCACACCGCTCGGATTGGTAAAGCTCGGCGTGGCAAACAGCATTTTGGGCCGGTGCTGGCGGATTCCGCTGCGCAGATGATCGGGCAGCAGGCCGTCCTTATCCCCCTGCACCGGAATGATCACGGCACCCTGCATCCGCAGCGCCTGCAGAATGCCCGGAGAGGTCGGATTCTCGACCAGCACCCGGTCACCGGGATCTATATAGACTCTGGCCAGCAAATCGATGGCCTGTTGGCTTCCCGTTGTCAGAAGAACTCCGCCTTCGGCCACATTTACCCCTTTGCCTCCCAGCCAATCTCCGGTAAGCCACTCCCGCAGCGGGCCATAGCCCTCGGGATCGCCGTACTGCAGAGCTCCGGCATCTGCCGATATCACCGTCGACGCCGCTTCAGACAGCAGCGGCAACGGGAATAACTCCTCCGCCGGCAGCTCTTCCGCCAGCGAGATCAGCGTGCCGCGCCGCGTCTGTTTACGGATGCTCAGCAGTGGTGATGACAACAACGTATGTGCGCGCGCAGAGAATTCATACTTCATACGCTCCCCCCTTTACTCTGGTTTAAGAATATTCCAGCCCGGACGGCATTATGTCGTTATACGGGGATCAGGCGTAGATTTGCTTGTTCTGTCTTGAGAATAGGGCGAATTTCTCAATCGCCTGTGCCCTCGTAGATACTTCCAGCTTAACATAAATCTTGCGCAGATAGTTATCGATCGAGCGGCGGCTGACTTCAATCTCCAGGGCGATCTTATCGTATGTAATTCCTTGCACAATGCGTTCCATAATAAACATCTCTGTCTGTGTCAGCTGCATTACAGCATCCAGTCCTCTGGAAGAGGTCACCGGACGTAACCCCTTCTCAATCCATTCGAGCGGAATGGAGAGGAAGCCTTCACGGATTCCGCTAATCATCTGCAGCAGCTGATTCGGAGTCGCCCCTTTGGACAGCACTCCGCTGGCCCCAAGCTCAATCAGCGGCTGAAACATATCTTTATCATTCTCTTCGGTCATAATTATAAAATGGGAGCTCTGTGAGCTCTTCTTCATCTCTGGCAGAACATCCTCTACCGTTCCTTCCGGCATTTGATAATCGCTGAGTACCAGGTCCGGCCCGGTATCGCGCACCATGGAAACGCATTCGCTCCAGGTGGAATACATACCTGCAACCTCCAGCTCTCCCCCTTCTTCCAGAATCAATTTTGTTCCCAACATACTTGTGGGATGACATCCCACGATGACCACCCGCCAGACTTTCATCAATGCCCAGACCTCCTGCTATCTATATAATTTACCAGAATGGAAAGCGCGATAAGCGTTTCCGGTTAACACGCAAGCAAGGAACTATGATGTCTTGTCTGTTCTTCCTACTTTTACCTTGAATACGCCCCTCAGATATTCCAATCTATAGAAATTGTATCGCAGTAGTTTAACAGGATGCAATTACTTTTTCTTGTTTTCACAAGCTCTTTCACTTTTGCGAAAATAGTAAAAGTCTGATAGAATGGGGACTTGAAAAAAAATGGCTTGAGGTGATGAAATGCAACCGCTAGCGGAATCGACCCGGGTACACTCGCGCCGGAGCGCAGAGAGAAGCGGACCTTCCGTAAAATGGTTTCTACTGTTCTGGATTTTGATGATTGCACTCGGCGTTTATGCCGTGTACAGCTACACGAACCATCTGAAAGATCAGGTGCTGAGCGAGCTTGGATCACAAAGCCAGCAGCAGCTTACCGTTTTGAAGACCGATTACGAATCCAAGATCGCCGTCCTGACCGAACAGGTGAAGGAACTGCAGAGCACGGTGCAGACCTTTAATGAATTATTGACCTTCACCAAAGATAACGCCAGCAACAAGACGGACAACAGCAACAAACTGTATACACAATTAAGCGAGGTCAAGAAACAGCTGGATGCGCTTAAGAAAGAGATGGATCTGCTCAAATGATGACTCCTGTCAAAAGAGTAAACCGCTTCTTCATGCTCCTGACCGCGCCGCTCTTCGGACTGCTGCTCTGCCTGTGGCTGTATCAGCCGCCGCTCGACCTCAAGCTCGATACCGGACCCTTTACTGCTGTCTCCGGCCCTGTTAGTGAGACCGCTAAGCTTAAGCAGGATCTGGCCGTAGCCAAGAGGTATGCGTCTTACACCATCGATTCGATCAGCGCCAGTGCCCTGCTGTACAAGCAGACCACGAACGCCATGAATGCGCTGGTCAGTACGGCCGCAGCCCAGACCTCCCGCCCGGAGCGGATCTACAATAACAGGATTACCTCCCGGCTGGGCATACCTGCCGATGTAATTACCAGTGACCGGATTACTATTGAATTGTACCGGCTGAACCCCGGAAACTATAAAGCATACGCGTTAAAGATCAGGCTGAAGGATCCTGCCGCCATGAAGATGAGTCTGGCCGGTGACGGCACTGGCGCATCCGAGACCACCATGCAGGCCGTGAACCGCTATGGTGCATCCGCAGGCATCAACGCCGGCGGGTTCGCCGATCAGAACGGCAAGCGTTATCCGCTGTCTACAACCATTGTCGGCGGCCAGTATTTGTATGGCTTCGAACCCAGCTACAAGGATCTCAGCTTCGTCGGCCTGAATAAGTCCGGGCAGCTGATCGGCGGCAAGTTCAGCAGCCGGGCACAGCTGGATCAGCTGGAGCCCGTTTTTGGCGCCACCTTCGTCCCGGTTCTGCTGAAGAATCACACCAAGACTGTGATTCCGCAGAAATGGCAACTCACTCCTAAGCGTGCACCGCGCACCGTGATCGGCAACTTCAAGGATGATCAGCTGCTCATTCTGGTGGCCGACGGTTATGACGAGAACGGCAATTCCGGGGCTACTCTGGCAGAGCTTCAGGACAAGCTGTATAACCTTGGCGTCATTGATGCCTACAATCTCGATGGAGGCGGATCTTCCTCGCTGATCTTCCGGGGGAAGGTCATCAATAACCCTTCTGACGGCAATTTGCGGCGTGTACCGACGAACTTCCTGTTCTTCAAGTAAGTAGCTGGAGTTCGTCAATGCCATAAATCACATTTTCATTTATTTTTGCGGAATGAAAGCGTATAATCAGATTAACGAATAACAGTCACTAACGGAGGTGCACAGCATGTCGTTCTCCCTGACTTTTTGGATCGTGACCCTGGTTTTTCTGCTGTTTCTGGCCGGCATCCTTACTTCTTCCTACAACGACGACAAGACCAAGGGCTTATAAGAGTCCGCTGAGCGTTTACAAAAAAAGGAGCACCGCACTGATGTGCGGCGCTCTTTTTGGTGTGAAGAAAAGCCTTACCCAATCAGCAGCCTGTTACAGGACGCCGTTCAGCGCTTCTCCTATGTAGATAGTAATGCTGTTTTGCACTTACGCGTGTCTTGGCAATTGAGTCATTTCCGAAAGGCAGCTTGCACAAATATAACGGTCTTTATATTCGCTTACGCCTTCCATACCTCCGCAAAAGACACACTTCGGACGATAACGCTCCAGAATGATATGATCGCCCTGAACCAGAATTTCTACAGGGTCGCCTTCATTCATTGAATACCTTTTACGCAGGGACTTAGGCAGAACAATTCTACCCAGCTGATCTACTTTACGTACAACGCCAGCAGGTTTCATATCTAACTTACACTCTCCTGTTCAACTGATAATTAGTAGCTGCTAAGATAAACTTAAGAATGAGAACTTTCATTCTTAAGTTCACTTTCTATACTACTTATTTCGGCACTAATTAACTATTTCGTTACTAAAATGTCGAATCCTGCTGAAAAAAATAAAAATTGATGTCAACTTTTAGAAAAGTTGCGGGAAATCCATCTGCCGGAGTGCTTCATAAACAATAATCGCTGCAGAATTAGATAAATTAAGCGATCTTACTGCTTCGCTCATCGGCATGCGCATTCTGGTTTCCTTGCCGGCTTCCAGAATATCTGCCGGCAGTCCCTTGGTTTCCTTGCCGAACACAAAGAAGTCACCATCCTGAAAGGTGAAATCCGTATAACGCTTCTCCGCCTTTGTGGTGGCGTAGAAGAAACGGCCCTCCTTATACTTCTCAAGTACTTCACTGAAGGAATCATGATACTCAATGGTTACCGCATGCCAATAATCGAGTCCGGCACGTTTCAGTGTTGCATCATCTGTACGGAAACCGAGGGGACGCACGAGATGGAGGTGGGTTCCCGTAGCCGCACAGGTGCGGGCAATGTTGCCTGTGTTCGCCGGAATTTCCGGTTCTACGAGCACAATGTGTAATGCCATAATTCGGATGCTTCCTCTCTGTAGGGTCCTAAAGACGTACTTGGCCCTGTAATGAATTCTTGATGATGGTTCCAGGCACAGGCGCAGCCCGGAAATCCTGAGCTGCGGGCAAGAAGAAGACCCTCCACCGCCAGGCGGAAGGTCAGGAGCGTTCTTTCATTAACCTTGAGTTTGCTGGAAATGCTTCATGAAATCGGCAAGTGCCTTAACACTCTCATGAGGAACCGCATTATAGATGGAGGCACGCAAGCCGCCAACGCTGCGGTGGCCTTTGAGGCCAACGAATCCTTCCGCTTCGGAAGCTTTGATGAACTGCTTCTCCAGCTCCTCCGATTGCATCCGGAACGTTACATTCATAATGGAACGGCTGCCTTCTTCCGCAACTCCGCGGTAGAAGCCGTCACTGCCGTCGATATAGTCATAGAGGAGACCTGCTTTATCACGGTTTTTGGCTTCGGTACCGGCAAGCCCGCCCTGTTCCTCAATCCATTTTAACACTTCATTAACCATATATACAGAGAAGGATGGCGGCGTATTGTAGAGAGAGTTGTTCTTATAATGTGTATCATACCGCAGAATCGTCGGAATATTCGCAGGAGAACTGGAAATCAGCTCTTCCTTGGCGATCACTACAGTGACGCCTGAAGGTCCCAGATTCTTTTGCGCACCTGCATAGATCAGACCGAATTTGTTGATGTCGAAGGAACGGCTCAGAATGTCACTGGACATATCTGCGATTAGCGGAATAGAACCGGCATCCGGATACTCTGCGTATTGTGTCCCTTCAATCGTTTCATTCGAGGTAACATGCAGATATGCGGCATTGTCAGCAGCTTTGATGCTGCTAAGCTCCGGAATCGCCAGGAACTTCTTATCCTCTGAGGATGCGGCAACATGCCCGCCGCCTGTCAGCTTGGCTTCCTTCAGGGCCTTGTCAGCCCAGCTTCCTGTCATGACATAGCTGCCGACCTGGCCTGCAGAGATGAAGTTCATCGGAACCATAGCGAACTGTGTGCTTGCTCCGCCTTGAATGAACAATACCTTGTAGCCTTGCGGATTGCCGAGGAGTGAAAGCAGGCGTTCCTGAGCTTCATTATGCACGGATTCGTATATAGCTCCGCGGTGCGACATCTCCATAATAGACATTCCGCTCTCCCGGAATTCAACAAACTCCGCTTGTGCACGTTCCAATACTGTAAGCGGCAGTGCCGCCGGCCCGGCATTAAAATTGTATGCTCTCTTGCTCAAAATTACTCCCACCCTTTCTCTCCTATGAATATGGATATCGCTATGATAGCAGATAACATTAAACAGCAGCAAGTATAATTATTCACATAGGAGGTAAGCTAGACAGGCTTCAGGAGGCAAAAAATTGATAGCTGCGCTTCCAACCCTTGCTGTGACGCGGTAAAATGGTGATGTCAATAAAAACCTCGGGAGAAATTACATGTTTCTCCCCCCATAGAATGATCCGTTCCGCCGTGAAATCCCCGCTCTCCCGGATTCCGGCGCCGCTTGGCTTATGGATGAGCTCCCAATAATGATCAGCCGCCGCGTTCTCCCAGCCCTCCAGCCGGCAATAGAAGGGACGGTCCGGCGCCTCCTTCCATGTAAGACTGTTACCGGACAGGCTCAGCAAATTGTCAGTATATGAGGATTCAGGCGCTGCAATCCGGAGTGTTCCCGGCAGCCTCAGCTCATATTCCCCCCCGACAGCCGCGCCGTTGATTCCGACAAAGTTATGAATATATTCCTCTATGCGCAGCGGCTTGTCCCCTACATTCTCAATCCCGTAGGCAATATCCAGCCGGTCCTCATTCAGCGTAATCGTCTTGGTCAGCCGCATACTGTAGCCCCGGCATTCCATCGGCTGGACGGTGTAAGTGACCGAATGCCTGCTGAGCTCTTGATTTATGGTGAAGGGAATAAGCGGATACTTCCCGAAAAAATCGTATGCTTCATCGCTCTGCTTCTGCAGCAGCCCGACCCCGGGCTTCGGGAACCACTCACCGCCAGCGGCATCCTCATAGCCGATTGCCCGGGAAATGGCGAACTCATTGCACAGGCCTATGCCTCCGCTGCCCTGTCCCGGAACCAGACTCTCCGGCACACAAAAGGTATGCCCCCCCTGCTCCAGAGTCACTCCTGTAATAAAACCGCTCCAATCAAACCGGGTGCCGCTATATGCTCCCGGCTCTGCTATCTCCACTGTAAGTATTCCGTTTGATAGAATATGTGCCACTTAATGCCCTTCCTTTCTACTTTCTATGTTTGGCCTATGATCGACCTATGCTTAACCTATGGATTCTAAGCTTACCCGTTACTACGGGGAATACACAAGCTTCCGGCTGCAATTTCCTGCAGGTTTCCTGAAATTACGCTCTTGTCCGCAGCTACTGCACCGTTTATAGGGCATCTCATATGAAAATGCCCGCTCCCGGCGGACCGGCAGAGCAGGCGTCTTAAATTCCTATCGTCCGGCGTTACGCCAGTTCAACCTCCAGCAGATGGACTTGGCCTTCAGGCAGGGCGCTCAGCAGGCTACGCGAGATCACAACTCCTTCTGAGACGCGCTGAAGCGTTACCTCAGCCCCGTTCAGCTTCACAGCATGTATTTGGTACTCTCCGTATTCAGCGCTTCCTGAAGCCGTATAGACGACTTTCAGCTCGCGTCCGGCAAAGATAGTTTTGATAGAAGCACGGCCTTCGGCATCAAACTGTTCTTTAACCAGCTTCGGCTGCAGCAGCAGATCGCCCAGCTTGCCTTTGACACCAAATACTTCCGTGACCATCGTCAGCAGCATCCAGCTTGCCGAACCGGTCAGATACGTATACATCCCTCTGCCCTGCTCGTTGATATATTCCGGGATACCGGGGTACATCCGGCTGACTTCAAAGTCCGCGCTCAGGCTGTACAGCGAATCGAGTACTTTACGGCCTTCTTTAACAAATCCGCGTTTATACAGTGCGTTGCCGTACATTACAGTCATATGGCTGAACATGGCTCCATTCTCTTTGTGGCCAAAGGCGAAGCCGAACGCACGGCCCAGATTCTGCTGAATACCGCCGAAGTTGCTGTTCAGCCGGTAGCCGATTTTGTCATCGAACAGATTGCGCTCTACCGCCGAGACAATGCTTGCAATCTGCTCCGGTGCAGCAGCATGACCCAGCAGCGGGAAGACCTGCCCGGTCAGCGTCATACGGGTACCTTCAGCGAACTCACCCTCCACACGTTCCCCGTCATTATTGTAATAGCCGTTGAACCAGCCGTCGCCATGACCGCTTTCTACCCATTCATTGCGGCGCAGGTGATCGAAGATCCATTCCGCTTTGCGGGCCAGATCCGCTGCAACCTGCTCCAGCTTCAGCTGGGCACGGATTCCGCTAACCTTATTCGGTGCTGCGGCATAGTAGCGGTCCAGCAGCCCGTGTTTGGCAGGGATAGATTCATAATCAATAGATTCGCCAAGCGAATCCAGCAGCAGCTTCATTTCTTCCGCGAGTTCCAGGGTGTCTCCCCCGGTACGTTCCTTAAGCGTGATCAGCAGCCGGGAGAGATCCAGCAGATTGCTGGCATAGAAGGCGGTGAAGGTTACACTCTCACCCCGCTGGGCGGCCATATCCAGGCCGTCATTCCAGTCTGCGCCTTCAAGCAGAATATTGTTATGCTCACCCACATTGAAGAATGGAACCAGGTTCTGCAGCAGGATATGTTCCAGAATGGTGCCTGTATACACTTCACCTGCTGCAGTCCGCAGGCTGCTGCCGGCTCCGGGCTCCCAGGACGTATCGCGTTCCTTGCAGCGGCTCATGAAGGAATCCCGGAAATAGGACTGCTCCTGCAGCAGGAAGTCGAGATCACCGCTCTGATCGAGGTACAGCATCGTAGTAAGGAACGGCCATGCGCCGTGATCCATCCAGACGCGGGGAATATTATTACGGTCCGCTATGAATTCACCAGGCTGCTGCCCGATGATCGTTGCATTACTGCCGTCGATTCTGACACCGGCATAATTGTTCAGCAGCAGGCTGCGCACATCAGCAGGCTCCATGATCAGCAGAGCGAGACAGTCCTGCCAGAGATCACGCCAGCCGCGGCCGCCCCTTCCATAGTCATGATAAGGCAGGAAGGAGTTGCCGTACAGTCTGCGCAGCACGGGCTGCAGAGTAACCCATTTCATCCATTCATCAGCAGCATGATCTCCCGTATGGAACTCTACCGTATTCACTTTTTCTGCCCAGAAGGTCTTATTCTCCTCCAGTAGCGCATCAAAAGCAGCGATTGAGCCATACTTGGCCATCAAAGCCGGCACGCCGATTCTGTCATTCTCAATCGCAAGTACAACTACATAGGAATGGCTCTGTCCTGGAGCTAGTGTAATCTCGGCAAAACGCAGTCCGCCAAGCGCTTCATACCCTTCCTTGTGTATTCCGCCCCCTTCACCAATCTCCGGAGCCAGATTGCGCACCACCGCTTCCGGCCAGTCCAGGCTTCCGCCTTCACCGATGAACTCCTCCTGCACCGGGAAGAAGCCAACCGGCTGTGCTCCGCCTTCCGCAGCACCAAATACCCCGTAAGAGGTATGATTCACCCGGTGTCCGCGTTCGTCGAAGGAAAGTGCCGGCTGTACCTCCACTCCGTAAGCGGAAGTATAAGTCCGGTTCAGCAGCGAAGTAACATGACGGTGATCCCGCAGATCATCTGCAGAACGCGCATACAGCGGAATGGCAGCCGTTGGAGTCAGCGTGAGCTCCTTCGTGCCGCTGTTTGTCAGCACAACCTTCATCAGCTCTACTTTGTCATTGCCGCAGGGTACGAAGCTCGTGATCTGTGCTCCTACCCCCAGCTCCTTATTGCCCCGGGTCACTTTATGCCATAACAGTCCGGCTTCCAGCAGAGATTCATCAGCACCCTCGCCATATACTGCGGCATTCTGCCGGGCGGAGTCTCCCGTAGCTGACCATGCGCCTTGTCCTTCGATATATACCCAGAAATTGCGGGAAGCGCGGGAATTATGCAGATCCTCCACAGAGAGCGGCGGAGTAAGGAATGTATTATGACCTGAAGTCACCTGACCATGCAGCTTCGGGCTGACCGAGGACATCATGCCCCCCTCATTCACCAGCGGAAAATATAAAAAACTGCTCCGGTCCGGCTGCTCCAGTCTGAAATCCCCATTATTGCCGGTGAAGCTCCAGCCTGATTTTATCTTGTGATCGTGATTCACTGTATTCATCCTCTCTCTACTACAAAGATAGATTGCATTTTAATGGAACTTTCCGAAATCGGTTTCGTTTTTCATTATTGCATCGTTATAAATCTTTGTAAAGGTTTTTTTCATGTTCTTTGATGTGCAAAATTGTTACCATAAAAGCTGATATTACAGCCTTTATTTGAATCCCACTATTCACGAAACCACTTTCGTTATCGGTCTTATATATTATATAAATCTGACTTAAACATAGTACAAACACGCCTGAAATTTTACACATCTAAAATACATACAAAATGTAAGCGCTATATATAATCTAGTTGAGATTTTATAGGATATATTCTATTAAATAACACGAAAAATCACGAAATCACGACCACTCATAAGACCATGCCGGACTGGGATCTCCACGCTCCCTAAGTTAGTGAGCTGGAATGAGAATCCGTTATTTGAACAAATCCGGGGGATTCACGGTCAAACGGACTCAGATTCGCTTAAATTAGCATCTCCTCCTCCTTTCAGTCACGAATGAACAACATAACGGAATCTCTGTCCGTTTGGGCCCCGTTAGGTGGCTTTTTGACGAAATAGCGTCCTCTCAGTCCGCGTTAGTTCATTGATGATCCTCCGCCCCGGCCCGATCAGCAACCCAGTTTTTGCAGCAACCCGCCTTTGCAACCGCCCTGTTTCCGCAATGCCGCTATCCTACAATCATTTGTGGCCATACCAGTTACTTCCCCGTATAGATACAGAATAGCTCGGCACAAATGGTAGGCGGGACAGGTACAGCTTTGGTATCCAGAACACAACAGAAAAAGCCCCCGGAATCCAATGATCCCGGAGGCTTCTTCATCAAGCTCTATTCAAGTTAACTTATCTTATACATCAAAGTACAGGGAGTATTCATGCGGATGAACACGAATCGCAACGGCTTGAGCTTCGGAACGCTTCAGAGCGATGTAGTTATCGATGAAGTCCTTAGTGAATACGCCGCCTTCTGTAAGGAATTCGTAGTCAGCTTCCAGAGCGTCAAGTGCTTCGTCCAGTGTACCTGGTACGCTGCGGATCTTCTCTTTGTCAGCATCAGACAATTCGTAGATGTTCTTGTCCAGTGGACCGTAACCCATTTCTTCAGGGTTGATCTTCTTCTTGATTCCGTCCAGACCCGCCATCAGCATTGCGGAGAATGCCAGGTAAGGGTTAGCCGTGGAGTCAGGTGTACGGAATTCGATACGACAGCCCTTAGGTGTTACAGCAGCTACCGGGATACGGACAGCAGCGGAACGGTTACCCTTGGAGTAAACCAGGTTAACTGGTGCTTCATAACCAGGAACCAGACGTTTGAACGAATTGGTGCTTGGGTTAGTCAGCGCGATCAATGCAGGAGCATGATACAGGATACCGCCGATGTAGTGCAGAGCCAATTCACTCAGGTTAGCATAAGAGCCTTTTTCGTAGAACAATGGCTCGCTGCCGTTGAAGATCGACTGGTGAACGTGCATACCGCTACCGTTATCACCGAACAGCGGTTTTGGCATGAAGGTTGCTACCTTGCCGTATTGGCGTGCAGTGTTCTGCACAATGTATTTGTAAGTCAGGAGATTATCAGCTGTTTTCTTGAGGGTGTCAAAACGGAAGTTGATTTCCGCCTGCCCTGCAGTCGCCACTTCATGGTGATGGCGTTCGATTTCCAGGCCTGCTTCAGCAAGCAAACGGCACATTTCACTGCGGATATCCTGTTGGGAATCCACTGGAGCTACAGGCACGTATCCGCCTTTAACGCCAACTTTGAATGCCAGGTTGCCGCCTTCGTCTTTACGGCCAGTGTTCCAAGCTGCTTCTTCGGAATCAACGAAGTAGGAAGAGCTGTTCATTCCGCTCTCATAACGAACATCGTCGAAGATGAAGAATTCAGACTCAGGTGCGAAGAATGCCGCTGTACCTACACCGCTGGATTGCAGGAACTCTTCAGCCTTCACAGCGATACCGCGCGGGTCACGCTCGTAACGTTCGCCATCCGGTGTGAAAATATCACACATGATGTTAAGCGTTGGGTGAGCTGTAAAAGGATCGATGTATGTAGTGCTTGGATCAGGCATCATTACCATGTCCGACTCTTCAATACCCCGGAACCCTGTAATGGAAGAACCATCAAATGCTACACCATTCTCAAATGTTTCTTCTTCAACTGCGGATGCTGGCAGTGAGATGTGGTGAGCACGTCCACCCAAATCTACAAACCGGAAATCCACCCATTCGATATTGTTCTCCTTGATCGTCTGCAATACTTTTTCAACCGACATGCTTTATTCCTCCCCAAGTTCCGAACATTAGGCCGCTCACAGTATCAAATGTTCTTGTTTTTATTTTTTTGCTGTCGTCATTATAAATCTCAAACCTAACATCGTCAATGCTTATGTCAGGTATTTCTTACGACAATGTAAGATATTCTGACGCTTTGGTGAAAAAACTCCCTTCATCCGATTCCCATGTCACCTTTGTCCTATATTCAATAAAAATAGCCCCCTTCCTCCGCCCAAAGCGGGAGAAGAGAGCCTGTAAGAAGCTAATTTCGCACTCAGAAATTTAAACTACCGGGGCTGCTTCCAGTGAAGGAGAGAACTTGCGTCCGACAAGCGGCGCCAGCTTCTCAAGATCTCTAAGCAGGCTGTCGAACTGTTCCGGGAACAGAGACTGCACACCGTCACCTGTCATGGAATTATCAGGGTCGGTATGCATCTCGATGATCAGACCATTGGCTCCCGCAGCAACCGAAGCCTTGGCCATAGGCGCAACCAGCTCACGGCGTCCGGTGCCATGGCTTGGATCGGAAATCACCGGCAGATGGCTGAGGTTCTGCAGCACAGGAATAGCTGAGAGATCCAGCGTATTGCGTGTGTAGGTCTCAAAAGTCCGGATTCCGCGCTCACATAACATAACATCACGGTTGCCCCCGGCGAGAATGTATTCCGCTGCGTTCAGCAGCTCATCGTAAGTCGCACTGAAACCGCGTTTCAGCAGGACGGGACGCCCGCAGGTTCCCAGCTTGCGCAGCAGGTCAAAGTTCTGCATGTTACGTGTGCCTACCTGCAGAATATCCGCATGCTCCGCACAGATATCCACATACTCCGGCGTCATCACTTCCGTGATGGTCAGCAGGCCGTGGCGCTTGCCGGCTTCGGCCATCATCGTAAGACCTTCCACGCCTACACCCTGGAAGCTGTAAGGTCCGGTACGCGGCTTGAAAGCACCGCCGCGCAGCACCTGGCCGCCGGAAGCTTTAACCAGCCGTGCGATTTCATCAATCTGCTCCGGGGATTCCACGGCACAAGGGCCGCCCATAATGACGAGATTCTCTCCGCCGATCTTCACCCCGCGGATATCGATAACCGTATCCTCCGGATGGAAATCACGGCTTGCCAGCTTATAAGACTTGGTAATCTTCACGACGTTCTCGACGCCCTTCATCTGGCGCAGATGCTCGGCCAGCTTCGGGGTCACGCCGCCGACAAGACCGATTACGGTATGATCTGCTCCCCTTGAGAGATGTACCTGCAAGCCTTCTTTTTCAATTACGGCAATAATATCATTTACCTGATCCTGCGGTGTTTGGTTGGATGTAATAACGATCATATTATAGCTCCCCTTTTTGGACACTTATTCTTATAAACGGGTATAATCAATCAAATTTAATACTATCTCGCTACGACGCGTGTACGCTTTTAAGCACTAAAGTGATTTTACCGCAAGTTTCTGTTCCAGTCAACCCCAATAGGCTATATATAACAAAACCGCTTTGGGACGAAAAAAACGGCAGCACACCTGAATACAGGCCGCACTGCCGCTATACCTATTCTATAAGTTCATTTTTGCTATCAAGTCAGGTAGCACTCGCACTCTTGTTCTTCACAGGCGGTAGAAGCTTCGCCATATTCACGGTGCGTATGATCTCCCAGGTCGCAGGATTTGCTTCGTCATACTGCTCCAGATAATTGATAACTTCCTTGGTAATCGGTGTTGGCGTAGACGCACCTGAGGTTACTCCCACCTTGGTAATCCCCTTCAGCCAATCCCTATTCAGCTCAGATACATCTGAGATCCGGTGAGCCGGTACGCCGGCAATTTCCTCCGACACCTGTGCCAGACGGTTAGAGTTATTACTGCGCGGATCACCGACAACAATGACCAGCTCACACTGGCCTGCCTGCTCCGCTACCGCTTCCTGGCGGACCTGGGTCGCCATACAGATCTCATTATGGACCTCGGCTCCCGGGAAGGTCTCCAGCAGTTTTTTCATAATATGCTTAATATCCCACTGGCTCATGGTGGTCTGATTCGTAATTACAATACGCGAGGAAGGGACCGAGAGACCGGCAATTTCATCTTCCTTCTCAATCAGATGGACATGTTCAGGGGCAATCCCCACCGCACCTTCCGGCTCAGGATGACCTTTCTTGCCGATGTAGATAACCTCGTAGCCCTCTTCAACCTTTTCCTTGATGAGGTCATGAGTCTTTGTTACATCGGGACAAGTGGCATCGACTGTGGTTAACCCTTTGGCCCGTGCTATCTTGCGTACCTCGGGCGACACACCATGAGCAGTGAAAATAACCGTCCCGCTTTCTATTTTATCCAAAATATCCAGACGGTTATGCCCGTCCAGCGTAATGATTCCGTCATCCTCAAAGGAGTTCGTGACATGGCTGTTATGCACAATCATGCCCAATATATAAATCGGCCGTGGCAAATCAAGATTTTGTGCGGCCTGCCGTGCCATTACCATAGCATCGACGACGCCGTAGCAATAGCCCCGGGGAGAAATTTTGATGACTTCCATGATTCACCGCTTTCTGCTGTCAATGACTGCTGTAATAGGAACCGTTTAATTATACCCTATTCCAGCGGCGGGGCAAAGAGAAGCGGCATCCAGATCACAAAAGTCGTCCCTTCCCCCTGCCGTGTGACCACCTCTACAGAACCGCCGTGCTCATCAATTATCCATTTGGCGATGGACAGTCCCAGACCGATCCCTTCGGTAATTCCTCTGGATTCATCCGCACGGTAGAAACGGTCAAAGATATGCGGCACTTCGTCTTTGTCCATCCCGATTCCGGTATCCGAGATACGGATTCCCACCTGGTTCTGATAAAAGACGGCATCCAGCGTAACCTCACCCGCAGGCGTGTATTTAAAAGCATTATCAATGAAGATGAACAGCATCTGCTGCAGATAGTCCTTGTTGCCAAGAATATATTTGCCGTTCAACTGGCCCATTTCGCCCACAGACCACTCCGCCTGACGCGGCAGGAAGGAAGCACGGCGTGCTACTTCGGTCATCATCGGCTCCAGCGCTACCGGCTCTATATCAAAGGTCCGGCCTGTATCCGCTCTGGCCAGAGAGAGCATATCCGCCACCAGCCGGCTCATACGCTTGGATTCATCGGCAATATCCTTCACCGATTCAATGGAGAGCTGGCGGATTTCCGCCTCGGTCATCCGGCTGTCATCCGGTTCCATCTCCCATATCTTCTCCAGCAGATCAATATTTCCGCGAATCGTTGTAAGCGGTGTCCGCAGCTCATGCGAAGCATCCGAGACGAAGCGGCGCTGCGTGGCATAGGCCTCCTCCAGCCCCGTATAGAAGCCTTCCATCCGCCCGAGCATACTGTTCACCGTCTCAATCAGCCGCCCGATCTCATCCTGCGGACCGTCATATACGATCCGCGAGCTGAGGTCAGTTCCCGTCTGTATCCCGTTCGCAGCTTCAATGACCTTGCCGATCGGACTCATTGCTTTGCGGGCCAGGAATAAGCCGAACGTAAAGGCTGCAAACAATGTGGCAAAGGAGCCTACCAGCAGGATATTCTTCAGTGTCAGCAGCAGCCGGTCCTGTTCTCCCGTATATACAGCAACTTGAAGTACAGCAGGAAGCATTCCATCGGTCGTACTCACATCAGTTGATATCTGATAGATCAGAAAGGGATTGCCCTCATAGCTCGCTTTTATAAACCCTTGCTGATTCTTAACTGCAGTCTGGTCGGGGATTTTAAACTTAAGCTCGATATTCTCCATATTGTCATTGGTAAATAATCGTTCCAAGTCGTATATATACATTTGTGCGAACAGATTCTGCCCTTCCGGACCGCCAATCACAAGCTTCAGCTTTCCGTCGCTCCACGCCTGTCCCAGAACAACTTTGTTTGACTGCTCTTTAAGCCGGTCTTTGATGTCACCATAGCTGTAAAAATATACAAACCCGTAAATTGCAGCAGACAAAGCCAGCAGCATAATGGCCAGAATCCCTGAATACCAGGCAGTCAGCCGCAAACGTATAGACATATTAGTCACCTCTTAGGATGTAGCCGGCTCCCCGGATCGTTTGAATCAGCCTTTTGCCGCCATGCTCTTCCGTCTTCTGGCGCAGCATTGCGATGTATACCTCCAGCACGTTGGATTCACCGCTGTAATCGTAACCCCAGATCTTATCCATAATCAGATCACGGGACAGCACCCGCTTCGGGTTCTGCATGAAAAGATGCAGCAGTTCAAATTCCTTCGCCGTCAGCTCCAGACGTTTGCCTGCACGCGTCACTTCACGCGAATCTACATCCAGTGTGATATCCTCATAGGAAACCGCCTGATCCGAGCCTCCGCCCTGCTCACTTTTGCGCCGGAGCAGTGCCCGTACCCGGGCAAGCAGCTCCTCCAGAGCAAACGGCTTCACCAGGTAATCGTCCGCACCCAGATCGAGCCCTTTGACCCGGTGTTCAATCTCATCCTTGGCCGTCAGCATAAGTACCGGAACACTGCTTCCGCCCTCACGCAGACGGCGGCAGACCTCGAACCCGTCCACTTGCGGCATCATTACATCCAGGATAACCACATCCGGATCACTGTTCAGAACAGCACGCAGCCCATCTGCCCCGTTAGCGGCTGTTTTGACATCATACCCTTCAAAGGCAAGCCCGCGGCGCAGCATGGATATAATTTTCTCATCGTCATCAATAATTAAAATATTCGGTCGCATCAAGCAGCCCCCATTGTTCAGTTCATATATCTATATTGTATCATGAATCCGTTTATCCGCAGCCTATGCAGCAAAAACGGAAGGGTCTCCCCTTCCGCTGCGCTGCTCACCGTCCGGTGTGTTTATTGCTTCTGAGTTTGAGTCGTATCAAAATCATTTTTGTTGCCGATTGTTACCGGAAGATCCAGCTTCTTACCGTCACGAACCACATTCAGTGTCACCTGATCGCCAACTTTGAGCGTCTGGATGTAAGTAATCAGATCCTGGCTGGTGGCATAGTTCGTACCGTTCACACCTGTGATGATATCGTAAGGGCGGAGGTCGGCGGTATACGCTGGAGATTTGAAGACAATCTCGGCGACTACGGAGCCTTCTTTAAGGTCAGTGCCCATTTGCTTAGCGACTTCATCGGTAATGGTCATCAGCGAAGCGCCGATGAATGGTACCGGTTCTTTCGGAATTTCCTGATTGGCTTCCAGTTTCTCTACAACTTCTTTAATGGTATTGACCGCGATAGCAAAACCGATACCCTGGGAGTCTGTGCTAACCGCCACATTCATCCCGATGACCTGACCGTTCATGTTAAGCAGCGGCCCGCCCGAGTTCCCGGGATTAATCGAAGCATCCGTCTGCAGCAGGTTCTTGTAATTGCGTGTGCCGCTTCCGTCTTCTTCATTAATATCAATGCTGCGGCCCTTAGCACTCAGTACACCTGCTGTAACGGTGTGATCAAAGCCCTGCGGGTTACCAATCGCTACGACTTCTGAACCTACCTTAATGCTGTCGGAATCACCGAGCGCCACTGTAGGGAAGTCCGTTCCTTCAATTTTGAGCACTGCCAAGTCCAGATCTTTGCTGGAGCCGAGCAATTTCGCTTCATAAGGTTTGGTATTGCCGTCAACCGTAACCTGAATGACATCTGCATTATCCACCACATGCTGGTTGGTCAGAATATAACCGTCTGAATTATAAATGAAGCCTGTGCCGATTCCATAAGGAGTAAGCTGGGATGAATCCGAATTGTTTGATTCCGGCTGGGATTCTGAATTGGAGCCGGAAGATCCGCTGCCGCCGAACTGATCACCGAAGAAGAACTGGGAGAACGGATCGCTCATATTCGGATTACTGCTGCTTCTGCTGCTTGATTTAACCAGCGTCTCAATTTTGACAACTGCCGGTCCCACCCCATCCACTACGCTGGATACATCACCCGATCCGGTAACCAGTGCTGCTGTGGAAGTGGAAGGCGTAATGGTAGCACTTCCGTTCGCTGTCTTAGCTGCTGTATTCGTAACGGCTGCTGTAACTGCCTGATCGCCTGTGAACCAGTTGCCCCGGTCCGCCATGAACATCGAACCCGATAATACAATCATTCCGGCAAGAAAAGAGATAAGTACCGCCTTGACCGGCTTCTTCGGCTTACGGTTATACTGCCAGCCATTACTTCCCTCAGGAGGGTTACCGCCGCGTCCGCCATTTCCGCCATTTCCGTCATATCCGGTTGTGCGGAGCGAAGTGCTGTATGGTAAAGGCTTGACCGGCTGCGGAGGTGAAATCTCTACACGTTCCGGCTCCCGGCGGTTGTAATGCTGCGGATCTTCACCATTCATCTCATCATTGTTCAAGGATTTGAACGGCCCATAGGAATAGTAGTATGAAGATCCTGCTTCGGTTGATGAGTTACTGTTACTGTTGTTACTGCCATTGTTGTTAAAGTTACTGCTATCATTACTGTCCCATTCCCGCTGCGGTCCCGGTTCATTATCACGATTAAAGTTGTTCTCACGATTGTAGTTGTTTTTGTTATCGTCCATGTTTTCTTTCCTCCCGCGCCTTGCCGCATCCGGCAAAGTGTTATTTGTTTTCTTGTTCTTATTTTGTACTTTAAACCTTAAGGTCACATTAAAAACAATTTAAGCGGAGATAAAAGATATGAACAATTAAAAGAGAATATGAGGGAGAACCGCAGGAAATCCGGTTGTTGAGGCCGTTGAGGCAATTGGTGAACGTAGAGGACAAATAAATACCCCGGCGCTATAGCGCCGGGGTATTGCAGGTTACCGCTTCACGCATACGTACAATAGGCATGAATGTTGTACATATTGCAACTTTGCTTCTAGATAACAGGGGTGTTAGGGAGAATTGTTGTACGAAATACAAGAATTGCCCCGTTTAGCCGCTCGAAAGAGGTGGAATGCTGCCTTTCGTACAACAATTTTCGATTATAGATGATATATAGAGGAAAATGTTGTATTTTGTGCAGGATTCACTGAACTGAAGGAGCTAACTCTGCGCCCAGCCCTTACGGTGGGCGTAGATAGCCAGCTGGGTGCGGTCATCCAGCTCACACTTCATCAGCAGGTTGCTGACATGCGTCTTCACCGTCTTGATGCTGATATGCAGCTCCTCGCCGATATCTTTATTGGTTTTGCCCTCAGCGATCAGCAGCAGCACTTCCTTCTCCCGCTCGGTCAAGCCGGAAGAGTCGCCCTGTACGGTACGCTGGCGGATGCCCCGGGTCAGTGCCTGCGAGACATCGCCGGTCATCACCGGCATGCCGCGGTACGCGCCTTGCAGCGCGTAGATCAGCTCTTCTGCCGAGACGGTTTTGAGCACATAGCTGACTGCCCCCGCCTCGATCGCGTCTACAACAAGATCATCCTCCAGGAAGCTGGTGAGGATGACAATTTTGAGACCCGGGAATTCGGCCAGCACTGCGCGCGTTGTCTCCGCCCCGTTCATGACCGGCATCATCAAATCCATCAGCACCAGATCCGGCAGGGCCTCATGCCCCAGTTCACGCAGCATGCCAAGCGCCTTATGCCCGTTCTCTGCCTCACCTATAACTTCAAACATCGGATCAAGCATCAGATATGTTTTGAGACCCATCCGCACCATATCATGATCATCCACCAGCAGCACTTTAATGAGACTCATTCTGTACTCCCCCTATCAGGCTCAGATTCGGCATCAACCGGCTCCGGGATGCCCTGCACAAACTTTGGTATATGTACGCGGATCGTAGTTCCCGCCCCCTTGCGGCTGATAATCTCTACCTGGCCGCCGAGCTTCTCGGCACGCTCGCGCATGGTGGTAAGTCCATAGGAGCCCTGTTTATGCTGCACCTGCTCGAAGCCCTGACCGTCATCGCTGATGCTCAGCACAACCTGGCGCGGCACCTCGCGCAGCGACAGGCTGACTACCCGTGCTCCGGCATGCTTCACGATGTTCGCCATCGACTCCTGAATAATCAGGAACAGCTGATGTTCAATCGCCTCGGACAGCTCACCCTGCAGTTCAAGCTCCTTTACTCCCTTGAGCCCGTTCTGGCGACAGTAATCCGGGAACCATTTCTCCAGCGCCTCGAACAGATTGCGCCCCTCCAGCTCCACCGGACGCAGCTGCGCGATCAATGCCCTCATTTGCTTCTGCGCCATCTGGGACATGCTGATCAGCTGGTCCATGACCGTCTGCCCATGCTCTGCGCTCCGTTCAAGCACTTTAGGCAGCGAAGAAGCGGACATGTGAATCGCAAAAAGCTGCTGGCTCACCGTATCATGCAGATCCCGGGCCATACGCCTCCGCTCTTCCAGTACCGCGCTCTCCGCCGCCTTTTCCTTCTCGATGACTTCCTGTTCACCCAGCTGTTGCAGAAGTTTCATCTTCTTCTCCACAGTATCCATCATGATATTGAATTCGTGATATACCCGGGCAAAAGACTGGTCTTCGCTCTCCGGCATCCGTACGGACAGATTACCTTTGGCTACCTGCAGCATATTCAGGTCCAGATGGTCGATCCGCCGCTGAATCCGCTGTCCGGCAATATAGCCGATAGTCACGGTGAAGAGCACAATGCCCAGACACAGGTACAGCCACATGCTGGTATCCACCACCCGGATATAGCCCAGGCATGTCCCGGCATACATCAGTCCGGCAGTTACTCCGCCGCTAAGCAGGAAATACACCAGCAGCATCCACTTGGTATTGCTGAAGATCGTCCCCATTTAGCCCACCGTTTTGACTTTAATGTCACCGATGAAGCAACTGACGTTAATACGGACTTTTTTACCTGCTTCCTTATAATAAGGCGTCTTGCACTGTACATTGCTCATGAACCCGCTGCGCGATTGCTCAAGCACCTGCATATCACCAATGAACGAGCTGCCGATAACCGATACACCAAGATTCATATCATCCGGAATATAAACCTTAATATCACCGACAAAAGCGGAAATGTTGATCTTGGTCTCACCGTAAGGAATTTGCGCATTGGTCAGATCCAGCACTGTATCCCCGATAAACTGCGAAATATTGGTTTGCTTTAGCTGGAAATGCTCACGTCCCATATGGACATCTCCGATAAAAGCCGAGCGGTTCGTCGTTTCTTTGTCCTGCCCGGAATCCTGAAACTCCTCATGCCATTCGCCGTGGCGGCGGGCATGGCGTTCCTGGCGCTCCTGGCGTCTGCGTTCATGGCGTTCCTGCTTCTCCTGCCACCGGGCATCCGCAGAAGAGGAGGGTACTCCCTGTTCTCCGGCTTCATCCTCAGTGTCTTTGTGCAGATAATCATTCCAGTCCCGCCCGCCGGCACCGGCAGATTTGCCGAACTTCTGCTCAAACTGCTCATCGAGCGTCGATTCCAGCGGTGCGGGAGGCTTCGTATCCAGCGGGCTTTTGCCCGGTCCGGGCGGATAGAAATTCGGTGGTGCAGGCGGTGCAGGAGGAACTGGCGGCGTTGTACCCCGCGGCTTGAAAATAACAGCTAAACCGCCGCCGATCAGCATAACCGGGATCAGCATTTTGAAGAAATCGCCTGCCGAGAAGTCAAACCATTCTAAATTCCGTCCCAGAAAAAACACGCCGATGGCCAGAAAGAAAAATCCGCCAAGTGTTGCAGAGAATCTCGAATGCTCATCGTCCGGGGACAAAAAGCGTTTAACCCCTAATATAATCAGAATAACCGGCCAATACGTAGATATCAGTGAACCCAGGCTGAAATCAGTGTAGCCCATCTGTCTTAGCAGGAACAGGCCTCCGAGACCGATAAGGATCAGTCCGCCGAGAACCTGGCTGGTGAACCGTCGTTTCATATGTCATTCCCCCCAGTAGTTAGTGTAACTCTTGCTTCTTCACGCTTATAGTCCTAGTCTACAGGAAGAAAGCTGCGGGGAACAGCGGCGTGAGAAGGAAACAGGCCTCAGTCTCCAGACCGAGACGGCTGGAATATTCCGTTAATTGTATGATGCCCATAAAAAAGCTGCCCTTCCAGCCCATAATCCGGACTTGAGAGGACAGCCTTGACGCTTCAAATGCTCATACCGGCAACCCCAGCATTACTGCTGCGGTTTTTGTACCGGTTTGGAGAACGTGTTGCTCTTAGTAGTTGCACCGTCGTTCTCAACGGCAAACTCAGCATTGTATTTTTCATTCGGTGTTTTGTAGTTCTCTTGTACCTTTGGTTTCTTGGAATTAGCCACGGAAATCACCTCCCTTTTCCTTCAGTACAGCCCGTCAGAGCTGACGAAAAAGATTATATCGGAAGAGGCAAGTCGCTTTGCCCCAGTCGATATTATGGGAAATGTGACACCGTATTATGCATGCTTACGTGAAAAATAATTCAAACTCAGTGAGGCCAGCCCAACCCTTAAATAACCTCTTCCAGCAAATATTGCGGCACTGCGTTATAGGTCTGGATTGCATGTCCAAGACTTTTCAGCATACTCTCCGTACATTTTCCGTTGCCTCGTTTGATGAGCTGGACGACAACAGTCTTCTTGCCCCATTCCTTATACACCTGCTTGGTGGTGCTGAAGTACAGGTCAATCTTCCGCCCTTTAATCGCCGAACCGGTGTCGGCCACTATAGCATATCCGTAACCCGGTATATATAAAATACTTCCCAAAGGCAGAACTTTCGGGTCCGCAGCAATGGTGGATACGGCATTCTTGTCCCGGCGTACCTTGACACCCGAATACGTAATTCCGTACTGCGGATGCTTCGCGGTCTTGCCTGTGGATTCGTATCCGGCCGTATAGCCGGTCGCTGTTACTTTCATTGAAGTGATGATCTGCTCCGGCGCAGGTGCAGCTACCGGTACCGAATCCGGCTGCTTGGCGGCTGCCTTCGCCTTCGGCTTACTTTCCGGCACCTGTGCTGGCTTAGGAGCCTGGACGGTAACCGGCTGTCTTAACCGCGAAGAGCCTCCCAGACGGGATGCCGAACCTGCTTCTTGACGCTGAACCTGAGAATTCGTGGTGACTGCACTCAGTTGTCCTGCAGTGTCTTCCGTCCCTCTTGCCTGTGCCGATTTGCGCGAATAATCCGGGTAGATCCCGGCTGCTGTCAGCAGAAGCACGATGGTGACGAAAAGACACCAAAACCTCTGGTATAAGCCCATTTTGTTCATTAGTTAAACCTCCCCATATAGCGAAGGTTTCCCGTTTCACAAAATTTTATACCTGAAACCGGATAATAGCGGTCCCATGCGGCTTATAACAGAGGTTATTTATTGGTAATTATACGTACTATTAACAGCTTGTGTATGCTTTAGATTACGCGTCCCGCAATTTCCTGTCCAAGCGAATCGATGACTTCCTGCAGCGGTTTGGCGCCGATGTCGCCTTCTCCGCGTTTGCGGATCGACACGCTGCCGGCATTCATTTCATTCTCGCCTACCACGAACATATATGGAAGTTTCTCCAGCTGTGCTTCACGGATTTTGTAACCCATTTTCTCATTGCGCAAATCGACTTCGGCGCGGATGCCGCTGCGCAGCAGCTTGGCAGCCACTTCCTTCGCATATTCATCAAAGGCCGAGGATACCGGAATAATCTTCACCTGCTGCGGCGACAGCCACAGCGGCAGTGATCCGGCAAAGTTCTCCAGCAGGAACGCTACGAAACGTTCCATTGTTCCTAGAATCCCGCGGTGAAGGACAACCGGACGGTGCTTCTGTCCGTCATCACCGACATATTCCAGCTCAAAGCGTTCAGGCAGCAGGAAGTCGATCTGTACAGTCGACAGTGTTTCTTCCTTGCCCAATACTGTTTTGATCTGAACATCCAGCTTCGGACCATAGAAGGCAGCTTCGCCTTCGGCTTCGTAGAACGGCAGGCCGGCTTCTTCGACAACCTCACGCAGCATGCGCTGTGCAGTCTCCCACATTTCATCATTGGCATAATACTTCTCTGTATCCTTAGGGTCCCGGTAAGAGAGGCGGAAGCGGTAATCTTCAATCCCAAAGTCGCTATATACCTGCTTGATCAGCTCCAGCACGCGGATGAACTCGCCTTTGATCTGGTCCAGACGGCAGAAGATATGGGAGTCATTCAGCGTCATCGAACGGACACGGTGCAGGCCTGTCAGGGCTCCCGACATTTCATATCGGTGCTGGATACCCAGCTCGGCAATACGGATCGGCAGATCGCGGTAGCTGTGCATCGAGCTCTTATAGATCATCATGTGATGCGGGCAGTTCATTGGACGGAGCACGAACTCCTCATTATCGATCGTCATCTTAGGGAACATGTCTTCCTGGTAGTGTTCCCAGTGTCCAGAAGTCTTGTACAGCTCTACATTACCCAGTACAGGAGTGTAGACATGCTGGTAACCAAGGCTGGCTTCCAGATCTACAATATAACGCTCCAGAATGCTGCGCAGCTTGGCGCCCTTAGGCAGCCAGATCGGCAGGCCTTGTCCAACCAGCTGGTTGAAGGTGAAGATTTCCAGTTCCTTGCCCAGTTTACGGTGATCGCGTTTCTTCGCTTCCTCCAGCAGGCGCAGATGCTCGTCAAGCTGAGCCTTCTTGATCCAGGCTGTTCCGTATACGCGCTGCAGCATCTTGTTCTTGCTGTCTCCGCGCCAGTAGGCACCGGCTACGTTCATCAGCTTGAACACTTTGATCTTCGCAGTGGACGGCAAATGCGGACCACGGCAGAGGTCGAAGAATTCGCCCTGTTCATAGATTGTAATCACACTGTCTTCCGGCAGCGCCTGGATCAGCTCCAGCTTGTAAGGATCAGCCAGCTCACCGAATCTGTCCAGTGCTTCCTGACGGCTTACCTCATGGCGGACAATCGGCAGGTTCTCTGAAACGATACGTTCCATTTCCTTCTCAATCTTCAGCAGATCCTCCGGATTAAGCGGATGCTCCAGATCCATATCATAATAGAAGCCGTCTTCAATGACCGGACCTACTCCGAGCTTAACTTCCATAGTCCCGAACAGACGTCTTACCGCCTGGGCCATAAGGTGAGCTGTACTGTGACGCATCACTTCCAGGCCTTCCGGGGAATCCAGGGTAACGATTTCTACAAGATCGCCTTCCTGCAGCTGAGTGGACAGATCCACGACGATTCCGTTGATTTTACCTGCTGCGGCATTCTTGCGCAGTCCGCTGCTGATCGAGGCTGCTACATCATCAATGCTGCTGCCATCGGCATATTCCCGGACCGAACCGTCCGGAAGTTTGATATTTACTGACATTTTTCTTCCTCCTAAAAGTTAGCTTCTGCACACAAAAAACACCCGTCCCGCAAAGGGACGAGTGATTGCACCCGTGGTTCCACCCAAATTCGATACCATTATGCAAAAGCTGCTGCAGAGCAGCGGCATTGCAGAATAGAATCCTTCGTCAGCATGGAGATAACGGCCATGAACCGGCGGTTCTTACTATCCTGCGTAATGATGTCCGCAAACGGACATCCCAGGAATTCATAACCGCAGCTACAAAGGGGTAAATCAAAAGCCGGTACCGGAGGAAATTGCAGCCTGGGGTTTCCTCTCTCTGAAGCGGTCCTGAACATCGATTCATATCTTTGTCGAAGCTGATAACGTGAATTAGGGTAATTATAAATCTCAGCTTATCTTCCGTCAAGTGGAACCGGCATGTCATACAAGTCTGAAGCGCCGCCGCCCCAGGCTGTTCATTCTTCTTCCCGGCGTTTCTTACCCGGCAAGCGGCCTGCGCGCTTCAAAGACTCACGCAGCAAGTATTCGATATGTCCGTTTACGCTGCGAAATTCTTCTCCCGCCCAACGTTCCAGCGCTTCGTGCAGTTCGGGATCGATCCGCAGCGGAAAGCTTTTTTTGGCCGCCATAATATTACCGCCTTAGTACAACGAGCCGGCGTTAATGACCGGGCTCGCACCGCGCTCCGACACAATCGCCACCATCAGATTGTTGATCATCGCCGCCTTGCGTTCTTCGTCCAGTTCAACTACACCGCTCTCTTTGAGTTGGCGGATCGCCAGATCCACCATGCCGACAGCACCTTCCACGATGATCTGGCGTGCAGACAGAATGGCCGAAGCCTGCTGGCGCTGCAGCATCGTACTGGCAATCTCTGTGGAATAGGCCAGATGGGTCAGGCGGGCTTCAATCACTTCTACACCGGATAAGGACAGACGCTCCTGCAGCTCCACCGCCAGTTCTTTGGCAATCTCATCGGCATTGGCCCGCAGGGACATGCCGGTCTCATTGAAGTTATCGTAAGGGTATTTGCTTGCCACATGACGCAGCGCCGTTTCACTCTGAATTTCCACAAACGCCATATACTTATCTACATCAAACAGCGCTTTGGCCGAATTAATGACCTTGAATACAATCACCGCAGCAATCTCAATCGGATTACCTTCCACATCATTGACCTTCAGCTTCACGCTGTTGAAGTTGCGGACCCGCAGCGATACGGTCTTGCGGATGCTGAACGGAATGACAGCGAACAACCCGCTGGTTGCAATCGTACCGACATATTGGCCAAAGAAGGTCACGACCACTGACTTGTTCGGCTGAACGACGGTAATACTCGTACATAGAATACCGGCTGCAACAAACAGGATGACAGGCAATGCCACGTATTCCTGCACGGCACCGTAAATCCCGCCCCCGATACAAATGGCAATTAGAGCCACAACCCAGAATCCGCTGACAGGATGCAATGTTTTCTCTTTCATAAAGATGCCTCCATTAGATATGTATTTGATATAATTATGATATCACTTTTGGATACAACTGTAAACTGATATTGTAAAAAAATCACTGCCTCTTTACCGTTATTCTTTTATAATTTGTCTGACATTACGAATGTTACGAAGATAAGAATGGACCAAATCACAATGAACAAAGGAAGTGTAACTCATGAGTGTTAAGGATCAAGTACTGGAAATCATTAAAGCTTCAGCAGCTCCTGTAACTGCAGGTGAAGTTGAAAAGCTGTCGGGACTGGAACGCAAAGCGGTCGACAAGGCCTTCACCGAGCTCAAAAAAGAAAATGCGATCGTCTCCCCTATCCGCTGCAAATGGGAAGCTGCAGTGAAATAACGGGACGTATTATGGTCTGGGCTGGACAAGCCTGAGCATCCTCGCAAACGGAAAGGCCCGCGCACAATGTGCACGGGCCTTTTGCCTTATTCAATTGTATTCATATAGAAATCAGGAAGCTTTGTTCTCCAGCATCCGGTAGATAATGACCGCTGCCTGGGCGCGGTTCGCGATACTCTTAGGCGCGAATTTCTGCGCGTCTACACCGTTGACAATCCCCAGCTGGGTCAGCTGTGCTACAGGCTGCTGCGCATAAGCTGCAATCTTGGCCTTGTCAGCAAACTTATTCAGAGCAGCAGGATCAACCGGCTGCAGCTGATCCTTGAGGGCATTAGCGATCATAATCGCCATTTCCTCACGGGTGATCTCACGGCCCGGCTCGAATTTACCGTTGCCTGAACCTCTCACCAAACCGGCGTTTACGGCAGCAGCGATCGTATCTGTATACCAGACACCTTGTTTCACATCAGTGAAAGTAGTTGCTGATGCAGTATTGCTCAAGTTAAGTGAACGAACGAGCATAGTTACGAATTCAGCACGGGTTACACTCTTCACGGGTGCGAAGTTCGTGCCGTCGATGCCTTTTACAATACCTTTAGCCGCCAGTGCATTAATAGCTTCTGCAGCCCACGCTACCTTACCCAAATCCTTGAATGCAGTAACAGGAACGGCCGGGCTCTGTGTTGGAGCTGTGGTTGCAGCCGGAGCCGGAGTAGCTGATGCGGCTGGACTAGGAGAAGCTGATGGTGAAGCAGTCGGTTTAGGTGTCGCCGTTGCTACAGGCCCTGTGCCAGTACCAGGATTAGTACCCGGGTTAGTGCCTGGATCTGTTTCTGGAGCAGCTTTGTTGGTAATCCGTCCTTCAATTGCAGCAGTAATAGCTCCGCCATTGAATTTCTTCACAATATAATCATAGAATACATCCAGATCGATTGGTCCGGCCAGCGATTTACTTGCCTGGGTCAATACCTTATAGTTGTCTCCGCCTGCAGCCATGAAGTTATTGACGACAGCTGTGTAGCTCTTGGACATTTCAATCGGTGTTCCATCAATTTTGGTCAGGTTAGCCACACGGCTGGCAACCGGCAGATACATATTGGCCGTATATTTCAGGCCGGAAATTTGCAGTGTCTTGATGTCTGCTGTTCCATCAGCCTTAACTGCCCATTGCTGCTGCAGCAAGGTTTTGATCTGTTCACCGGTAAGCGTCAGCTTCACCAGCGTATTGCCGAAGGGCTGGATTTTGGCCAGATCACCGAAAAGAACATTCCCCTTAGGAAGATCGGCACGGATACCGCCCGGATTCATAAATGCAAAGTCAGCAGGACCAGCAGCACCGTCTTTGAAATCAGCCTGACGCATAGCATCCGCAATCAGGTTGCCCAGGGGAGCTTCCTTCAGATATACATCTGTACGGGTAACTGTGCCATCTGTAGTCCCTACAGGCTTAGCCAGCTCAGGATGCAGAGCCAGATAATGATCAACCAGTGCTTTGGTTTCAGCATCCGGCGTCACATTCTCCTGGAAGGTAGTAATTACTTCAGCAGATTTGCTCTTAACCTCTCCGGTCTCCGGATCGATAGCCAGGCGGATGTCTTCATAGGCAGTACCGTAAGAGTAGGCCTGAACAACCAGTTTGCCGTTCACCATATCATTAGCGTAGGCATGATTGTCACCAGCCACAATAACATCTACCGGAGAATTAGCCGGGAGGGCATTCGCCAAATCTACAGCCTCACCTGTGGATACATTTTTCTTCGTTGCAGCATCAACCTTCGTGGTTGCCGGATCATGGGCAAGCACGATAATCGTGTTGACCCCTTTACCTTTGAGCTCTGCAGCATACTTTTCGATGGCAGCTACTTCTTCCTCAGCACTCAGGAATTTCACACCGGCTGTACCGGCTGGGGATACCTTACTTGGTGTTGCCTTGGTTACTACGCCGATAAACCCGATTTTTACACCACCGATTTCTTTAATCGTGTAAGGCTTGATCAACGGCTCTCCAGTCTTCATGTCGATCGCATTGGCATTAATGTAATCGAAATTCACAGGTGCATGGACAATGCTCGGGTTAACCGGGTCCGCACCGCCGAAAATTTGTGCCTTCAATGCTTCAACACCCTGGTCGAATTCGTGGTTACCCAAGGTTCCCACATCGATTTTCATCATGTTCATCCATTCAAGGGTCGGCTTGTCACGCTCCATGGAAGATACCGGAGCCGAAGCACCGACGGAGTCCCCGTTGTGGACTAGCAGGGTGTTATCGTATTTGGCACGGGCATTCTTCAGGTAGGTTGCCAGAATCGCCGCAGTTCCTACAGGCTTGCTCTCAGTACCCACAGTTACAAAGGATGTCGTATCCAATTGTCCATGAAGGTCATTGATGCCGAGCAGATGGACTTTGACGCTTCCGCTCAGGTCGAGATTGTAAATCTCGTCACCCCGGAGATTCTGGGTTCCGGTATCGGTAATATTATCATGTTTAGGAAGTGCATTCTTAGCCTTAGGTGAAGAAGTAAAGGTAACCTTAACATCGCCTTTGACCGGAGCGATCGACCAGTTATTATCGGCCGGCTGGTTAACGTTTCCTGCTTCCTTGATGTAATCCATCAGAATCTGACGATTCTCTTCCAGGGTATCCAGCACCATCGTAAGACCGGCAGCACCGGTTTTGACACCCGGGAAATTCCCGCCGCCGCTTGCCCGGTAATTGTTAGTCACTACGATGAAGTCCTGATTCATATCCAGCGGCTTGTCATCGTAGGTAATGGAGGTAACCCGCTCAGAAGTGAGGTCATTCACCGTGCCGTCAGGCTTGTATCTTGCATTTTTGGTGACATCAATCGTGTATTTAATCCCGTCGATAACATCGAAATTAAATACGGAGAATGCGGAGTTCAGCAGCGGCTGCTCCGTAGTCACTGCTGGGTCAATACGGTTATAGGCACCAGCGCTCATTTCAACCCATTCTTTTACAGTCTCACCCTTGACCTTAATGGCCTTAAGCGTGTTGTCATAGAGATACAGGTCGCTTGCGCTGCGGATGGTCAGATCTCCCGCTTCGATTTCTGTATACTCATCCGGGTTATTGCGTCCGGCCTTGAAGGGTGCGCCAACGCTCAGGATGGGCATTCCCTGGTAAGCTGCCAGGTTAGGATCACTGTTGATCAGCTTCTCGACATAGTTTTTCTGGGCATAGGTTACGATCTGAACCGTCGGATCATCCTGCACCATAGCGAAAAAGCTGTTCATCGGTACATCCGTGCGTCCAAGGGGTTGATTGACATAAGCAATCGTAGCCTGGTGATCAGCGGCAACCACTGCATCCAGCTCAGCATCCGGCTCTACGTTTGCAATATTAACCTTGTTCTCCGTTCTGTAGATTGAACGGGTGGATGAAACCGAAGCGCTCTTGTCCACCATAAAGTGTCCGCTCCGCTGTGGGTCCGGAACGATTGCCAGGTCGATCAGACCCAGATTGGCGCCGCCGAATCCCGCCTGAACGGCTGGAACATTGTTGATCTGGCCTTTGGCATTATCGATGCCGGGCAGTACAGCTTTACCCGTAGAATCCTTGAAGGATGCGTCCAGCGCTTCCACAGTCGCAGCCGGGAATACCTTATGGGTATGCGAGAACGTAATCGCATCAATCCCCGGCACGAGACTTAGTGATTTGATGTCATTTTCAGATTTGGTTCCGGGTACTGCATTATTATCATATCCGGTATGCGCCATCGCAACGATAATATCCGCACCGTCTTCCTTCATCTGAGGAATGAATTTAGCAGCCGTTTCGGCGATGTCCTTAGTAATGACTTTACCATCGAGGTTGACCTTGTCCCAATCCATAATCTGCGGAGTAACGAGACCAATCAGGCCCACCTTAACATGTTGTGTAGCTCCGTTGCTGTCGGTAACTGCCTTGTCGATTATTTTATAAGGAGTGAAATAGTTCGGGTTATTGGAATCATCCTCGTCCCCGTCTACGGCATACACATTCGCATTAATAAAAGGAATATCTGTATACTCATATGTGGCTGAAGTCGCAGATGTAATGCTCTCCAGATAAGGAAGTCCATAATTGAATTCGTGGTTGCCGAGTGTCGCAGCATCATAGTTCATGGTATTCAAAGCTGCAATCATCGGATTGATCTGTGTAGTCCTGCCGTCTGCATCAACCTGCTTCGAAGCGTACGTACCCAGCGGTGTACCCTGAATCAAATCTCCGTTGTCGAGCAAAAGGTTATTAACACCCTTCTCCTCGGCTCTGGCCTGCTTCACCAGCGTAGCCGTCCGGTCCAGTCCAACCGTCAGAGACGGTTGGTTCTTAAAGTAATCCCAGCCCATCACATTGGTATGCACATCTGTAGTACTCATCAGCCGCAGGTTGATTGCGCCTGACGCAGGTTCAGCTGCTGCCTTCCCGGCTCCCAGTACTGAACCGGCAACGACTCCGCCCAGCACCTGCGCTGTAATCACAGCGGTAGCCAATATTGAAGCAATAGGCTTATTCCAACGTTTTTGTACCATAGAATCTTATACCCTCCCAGTTAATCTCTTTAAATTGACCGTCAAAGCGTAACATATCAACTTATTCCTATCTATCAAACTGGGTTAACTAGAATTGTGAATTGTGTAAAATGTAAAAAAGGATATGTTGCATTCATATTTTTATAAGGAGAGGGTTGACTATGGACGAGGGAAAGAACACACATGAAGAATTATTCTGGATCAAAGACGAGAACCGGAGCACTAACCGGAAAGATATCCGCTGGTTTGAGGAAATGCTCACCTTTGATACTTTACGGGAAGCGGAAGAATGGGTTATGAGTGATGCCTATAATAAAATTGGCGGAGACCAGTTTGACGGCTATTGGACTGGTGATCCTAAGCTGGCGTTTGCGCTGGTCTATAACCTGACACGCCTGAAGACTCTGGGCCACGCTTCTTTTAATGATATCTATGCTGATGAAGAGAACCGGGAAGGTCAAACTATATTTAAGGTCTGGGTGAGTTGATGGGGGCTGGTGCCACTACCGGAAAAGCTGAGCGAAGGCTCGCACGTGGCTCAATGAGCATAATGTATGCGAAATTTCGAATACAATTGGCTTCCACGTAGCTAAATGAGCCTGATGTATGCGTAAAACCGAATACAATGGGCTCTCACGTAGCTCAATGAGCAGAATGTATGCGAAAAACCGAATACAATTGGCTTCCACGTAGCTAAATGAGCAGAATGTATGCGAAAATTCGAATACAATTGGCTCGCCCGTAGCTGATGCTAGCGGTGCCGGTGGAATAGATGGAAAAAAGACATTGATAAACAGCCCTCTTACACATCTAAAATGTGCTGAAGGGCTATCTTTCGCTTTTACTAAATCTCAAATACTATCTCGTCGCCTGTCTCGCTCTTCTTGAAAGGGTTGATGTATTGTGTGAACCTCAATTGCAATCCTGAAGCATCGTCAGGTAATGGCGGGGAGACAACGTATTTATAGGCAGCATGATCAGATCTGCTCCCCCCACTAATCATCCGGGAGTCATATTGTTCGCTAATGTATAGCTCATAGTGGCTATGTTGATGAGATTTGGATTCAATCTCCGGCTCATTGTCCCAATCTATACTAAGTGTTAGTACACTTGCATTTGTGTATTGCCGTATAGAAGTTAGAGTATAGAACCGCTCCCCTATCACGACTGACTTCAGGATTGCAATGTGTTGTCTAAATCCCGCTGGTTCAATTAATGGTTTATATTGTTTTTCATTCATCATACTTCCAAATAACGACTTTAAGAAATCCTCATAGAGTCCATAAGTCTCTGACCATTTAGAAATATACTCAAACGGAGGATAACCTGGATTATTACCAGAGATTTCCTTCCTTCGCTTTATCAAAGAACAAATTTCTTTATCGATATCGGTAATTCCTTCATCATAGTGATCTGTTGGGCGTTCAAATGATATCCGTTTCATCTTCAGCCTCCCATGAGCTTATTTAAGTGATTTCACATTCAAATATTAACATATAATTGATTGTATGGATAATCGAACCTTTTCCAGACGACAAAGAACGCATATTCAATTGAACAAATGTTGTAGTTAAAATAATAAAAATAAACGGGTAAAAACTACATAAAGTGTAGTTTTTACCCGTTTTCTCACCTTAGTAGGGTAACAACACATCAGGTGTTGTTCTACCCTCTAGTTTTGCATGATGAAGTCATTGTCAATCTTAGCATTGGCGTCCTCGAACGTCCGCAGGATGTCATAACGCGTGTTGCGCTGCGCCGGAATCTTGCCTGCTTCGCGGATCAGCTGGGTAATGGACTCGATGTTGACCTTGTAGGTTGCGCCCGCCGAGGAAACTACGTTCTCCTCGATCATCGTACTGCCGAAGTCATTACAGCCGTATTGCAGGGAAAGCTTACCGACCTCAGGGCCCATCGTGACCCAGGAGGACTGGAAGTTCTTGATATTATCCAACACCAGACGGCTGATTGCCACGGTCTTGAGGTATTCTTCCGGTGTCTGCCGGTCCAGCTTGAGGTTCGTATTATCCGGCTGGAAGGTCCAGGAGATGAAGGCCAGGAATCCTTCGGAGTCATATTTGTTCGCTATGCACTCGTCCTGGGCTTCACGGACACGCAGCAGATGCAGCGCCCGCTCTTCCATACTCTCACCCAGACCGATCACCATCGTGGCTGTCGTGTTCATGCCGATCCGGTGCGCGGTCTGCATGACATCCATCCACTCCCGCCAGGAGCCTTTGAGCCGGCTGATCTTGCGGCGCGTGCGGTCATCGAGAATCTCCGCTCCCCCGCCGGGCAGGGAATCCAGGCCTGCGGCATGAATCTCACGCATGACCTGCTCCAGCGGCAGTCCGGAGACCTCGACCATCTTCATGATCTCTGCCGGTGAGAAGGAATGCATGGTGATCTCCGGGAACCGCTGCTTAATTCCGCGCAGGATGTCCGTGTAATAGCTGAACGGCAGATTCGGGTTCGTTCCGCCCTGCATCAGAATTTCAGTCCCGTTCACGCTGATCGTCTCGGCAATCTTCTGATAGATAGTTTCATCGGGAAGCACATAACCTTCCTCCGAACCCGGTCTGCGGTAGAAGGCGCAGAAGCGGCAATAGACATCACATACATTGGTGTAGTTAATATTACGGCCGATTACAAATGTAGCCAGCGGGTCCGGGTGCCAGCGCTTCATAATAATATCCGCAGCCGCGCCCATTTTCTCAATTTCATTGCTTTCGAACAGCGTGATTGTGTCTTCTAATTGAAGACGTTCACCTTTAAGTGTCTTATCCAGAATAAGATCAATTGCACTCAACGTTCGCAGCCTCCTCTTAATCCTATGAAGTATAGTAGATGAATTTAATTTAAAAAATAAACAAACTCGTTCCCCCATCGTATCACAATCGGATGAGCTTGAAAAATCTTTCGCCAAATAAAACAGCAGCACCCGTTGGCGCTGCTGTTCAATGTATACAGTGATTCTATCTGGCTGCTAAGGTTCCAAGATGCCTATTCCAGCTCGGTGCGCGCGGCCTCCAGTGCCTGCGTAAGATCAGCGATCAGATCGTCCACATGCTCGATGCCGACCGAGAAACGCAGCAGCCGGTCATCTACGCCAACCGCATCCCGGATTTCCGCCGGAATATCGGCGTGAGTCTGTACCGCCGGATAGGTCATGAGCGATTCCACACCGCCAAGACTCTCAGCGAATGCAATCAGGCGGATATGGCGGAGCAGCGGCTCCACGTATCTGGCATCCTTCACCTTGAAGGAGAAAATCCCGGTGTTGCCGGAGGACTGGCGCTTCTGGATTTCGTATCCCGGATGATCCGGCAGACCCGGATGGAAGACTTCGGCTATGGCCGGATGCTCCAGCAGATAACGGGCGATAGCCAGCGCATTACTCTCATGCCTCTCCATGCGCAAGGCAAGTGTTTTCATCCCCTTCATCAGCTGGTAGCTGTCGTTTGGTGCAAGGACAGCGCCCAGTGAATTATGCAGAATCGCCATTTCTGCAGACAATTCAGCGCCTTTGGTCACAATAAGTCCGGCAAGGACATCGTTATGTCCGCCCAGATATTTGGTCGCGCTGTGAACGATGATATCTGCTCCAAGCTCAATAGGGCGCTGGAAGAACGGGGTCAGCAGCGTATTGTCGACAATCGTGAGCAGCCCGTGGCGGCGGGCCCATGTACATACCGCTTCGATATCCGTAATCATCATCAGCGGATTGGTTGGTGTCTCAATGAATACACCCTTGGTGCCCGGCTGGCGCGCAGCTTCCAGAGCATCCAGATCATTCGTATCCACATAGGAGGCGCTGATGCCGTATTTGGACAGAATCCGTTCCAGCAGACGGTACGTTCCGCCGTACAGGTCGAGCGAGACAACGAGATGATCACCTTGTCCAAACAAAGCAAACACAGTAGTCAGTGCAGCCATACCCGAGGCGCAGGCGAAGCCGGCATCTCCAGACTCCAGTACCGCTGCCGCATCTTCGAGCACAGAGCGGGTAGGATTTTTGGTGCGGATGTAATCAAAGCCCGTGCTCTGTCCGAGTCTCGGGTGACGGAATGCCGTCGCGTTGTACACCGGATAATTAATCGCCCCTGTCGCGGGGTCCTCCATCGAACCAATCTGTGCCAGTCTGCTCTCAATTTTCAGTTTCTCGTCCATTTCCATTGCCTCCTAAAAGTTTTGTGCGTGTAACCATTGCTTCTATATATAAATAATTTTTTTAAATAAACGCTCCGATATCGTAGGGTGTCTCCTGGTATACATAGTAATTGAGCCAATTAGCGAATAATAAGTTAGCATGGGCGCGCCAGACGGCCGGCGGTGTACGGGTGGGATCATCTTTTGGATAATAGTGCTTCGGAATCTCAATATCCATGCCCTTGGCGATATCGCGGTCATACTCCCATTTCAGGGAGAACGGATCATATTCTGAATGTCCGGTTACAAAAATCTGCTTGCCGTCATGCGCAGAAACCAGGTACACACCGGCTTCCTCTGATTCCGCCAGAATCTGCAGATCCGGATTATTCTCTATATCTTCACGGGAGACGTCGGTGTGACGGGAATGCGGCACATGGAATACTTCGTCGAAGCCCCGCAGCAGTTTCACATTATTATGGCTCAGCGTATGCGGAAACACTCCAAAGCATTTATCCGGCAGACTCACCTTACGCACGCCGAAGTGGTGGTACAGTCCTGCCTGCGCGGCCCAACAGATATGCATGGTCGAGGTTACGTTCTGCTTGCTCCATTCAAAAATCACTTTCAGCTCTTCCCAGTAGTTGACATCCTCGAACTCCATTTGTTCCACCGGAGCCCCGGTGATGATCAAGCCGTCAAAGCGGCGGTCACTGATTTCATCAAAGGTTTTGTAAAAGCTCTTTAAGTGCTCTGCCGAAGTATTCTTCGAGGTATGGGAGCTGGGATGCAGCAGAACAACGTCCACCTGAAGCGGTGAGTTCCCGATAAGGCGCAGCAGCTGCGTTTCCGTGGTTTCTTTGGTCGGCATCAGATTCAGGATGGCGATCCGCAAAGGACGGATATCCTGATGAAAGGCATGGCTTTCATCCATTACAAAAATATTCTCACCGGATAATACTTCTTTGGCCGGAAGACTGTCGGGAATTTTAATAGGCATTGCTGTTTCCACTCCTTAACTGAAATTAGGTTCCGCTTGGCGGTTAAATCTGATGTAAAACAACGAAAAAAGACCTTTCTCGGGCGAGAAAGGTCATATATCTGCAGTCATATGCGCCTCTCTCATCTGCCAGAGAACTTCCGCCGGACGAATAACGTCCTGCAAAGCTTCCGCAAGAATTAGCACCGTGCGTTCACACGCCGGTTGCCGGGTTTCATCGGGCTAGTCCCTCCACCTGCTCTTGATAAGATTTAGCTGTATTCAGTTGGGGTTATTCCAAAGCATCCGCGGATACTTTTCTTAAAATTCACTTTAAATCATGAACCTCCTTTTCGTCAAGTCCATACAATGCTTAAGGGGCCTGGAGAATGAAAAGAATTTCTCTTGAAAGAGCCATACCCCGGCGTTATACTAGACAAGTGTTTCAACCATAAACGGCGAAAAGAAGAGGTGAGAGAAGAATGGAAGGCGACCCGGGCTCGCGAATAAGCGTGCAGAAAGAACAACCACACAGGATTAACATCAGCTTGCCGGCGGCGGGGGCAGTTCTTCTTCATGCTCTCGGACCGTCTTTTGGCCTTCATCCATGATTGTACCACCGGCCAAGCTGATTTTTTCTCTGTGCTTTAATTAGCATATCCCTGGAGAAGACCAGGGACAGAAGGAGTGAATCAGATGAAAATCCGGCTGGTGAACGCAGGGGTTTTTACGACTATTGACAATATTGAGGATACACTTACCGCACCCGCTGAGGGTTTCTACTGGATTGATGCAGATGCCCAGGATCTTGTTGAGCTTCAGCCTTTGTACAATCTGCATGATCTGGCTGTCGAGGACTGTCTCAGTGAAGAGGATCAGCGCCCGAAGCTGGAGATCTATGAGAGCCATTATTTCATCGTAGTCAACAGCATCCGGTTTGATGACGAGGAAATCTTCCTCCGCGCGCTCAACGTATTCCTGGGCAGACACTTCATCATTACCGTTACGAAGCAGAAGATCCATGAGCTGCGCGTCCTGAAGCCCGTCCTGTGGGAGCAGGAGGTCAGTGAACCGGACCGTTTCCTGTACCTGTTAATCGACCTTGTGGTTGACAACTTCTTCTCGGTCGGTGACCGGATTGAAGCGCGGATCGAGAAGCTGGAAGAGGATATCCTCATGCACACCAAGAAATCACATCTCAGCGAGATCATCGGTCTGCGCAGTGAGATTCTCTGGCTGAAGAAGATGCTCGGCCCGCAGAAGGAAGTTATCAACACGCTCAACAAAAAAGACCTCCGCCTGATCGACGATCAGCTGCAGAAGTATTTCAGCGATATTTATGAAAATGCGGTCAAGATCTCTGAAACCTTTGAAACGTACCGCGATCTCATGGGCAACTTACGTGAAGCTTATCAGTCCAGTATTGCTAACCGCGCCAATGAAATCATGAGAGTATTTACGGCAATTACTACGATATTCATGCCGCTGACCGTTATTACCGGTATCTACGGTATGAACTTTGACAATATTCCCGAGACCCATTCCCAGTACGGCTATTATGGAGTCATCGCCGTCATGGTGACGCTCGGCTGCGGAATGCTGGTGATCTTCCGCAAGAAGGATTGGCTATGAAACTAAACGGACGAATACGCAGGACGAAGGCACCGGATACCTCTTGGTATAGGGAAGCCTTCGTCTTTTTGGTATATGGCGGCCACAAAACTACATGTGTCCGGCTGCGCCGGTATCCATGCCGGCAAACAACCGCTCCGTATCCTCGCGCTTGCAGAGCTGACGCTCCGGATTCATGACAGCTGCAGCTCCGGAGGCGATGCCGAACTGAACGGCTCTGCGCAGCGGCCAGCCCCGTTCCAGACTGTACACGAGTCCCGCAACCAGACTGTCGCCAGCGCCTACTACACTGAGTACAGGAACTTCAGGTGCCAGCAGATGCTCGCAGCCGTCTTTGGTAATCAGCAGCGCCCCGTCCCCGCCCAGTGAGACTACCACTACTTCCGTCCGGCCTTCTTCAATCAGCTGCAGTGCGGCTGCCTTCACTTCCTCATCACCGGTTATTGCATGCCCTACCAATTCTTCCAGCTCACGCGCGTTCGGCTTCAGCAGATATACACCGGCATCAGCCGCAAGCTGCAGCGCTTCGCCGGAAGTATCGATAATAACCCTGGCCTTCCAGGGCTTCGCAGCTTCAATGACACGCGCATAGAAATCAGCGGGACAGCCCGGGGGCAGACTGCCGCTGGCTACAAGATAAGCAGGTTTATCCGGCAGCGCCGTTAATTGCTCAAGACACTCCTTCCAGTCGCCTTCGATGAACCGCGGGCCCGGCATGTCGAACCGGAACTGCTGCCCGGTGGATTCCTCCACGACAATCAGATTCTCCCGGGTCTGCCCGCTGATCGGAATCTCCTGATGCCTTACGCCCTCCTGTTCCAGCATATGGTGCAGCAGTTGACCATGAAGTCCGCCTGAGGCATACAGTGCCAGCGAATCCCCTCCCAATCTATGGATCGCCCGCGATACATTCACACCGCCGCCTCCCGGTTTATACGAGGCTTCACGGCAGCGCAGCTTATGATCGGGAACAACCTTACTTATACCCGTACTGGCATCAACGCTAGGATTAACCGTCAACGTTACTATCATATGTCCCACTCCTTTTTAACTGCATACAAGTATAGTACCGCTAATCGCCCCTTTCTCCTAATAATTTGCAGGCACTGCCGGCCGCAGATAAAACCCTAAAGCGCACTTCCTCACGGGAAGGGGGGAAGCGCGCTTCAGGGTAAGCTCCGGGAAGAAGGCTGCTTCCTACAGGTTCGTCGCCAGCCCCAGACCGGCCGGCTGCTCCCGGCGGAAGCGGATACGGATCAGCCGCAGACGCTCATAGTACATATCGAGGCCTTCTGCGGGGGAGAAATCCTCGCCATAGGCCTTATAGAGGACGGGCTTCAGGAAGGTATCACCGATCAGCTCATAGGCTGTCCATATATTGTTCTGTTCCTGGGAAGTAACTTCACTGAGTTCAAGAGCAATGAGCTTCTCGACGGAATAACCGTCCTTCTCCAGTTCCTCCACAGCTTCAAGAACTTCACGGCGGGAGACCCCGCTGAGCCCCTTAAGCTGCTCCATTCCCTGCCCTTCTTCAATCCCCTGAAGCAGTACACGCCGCAGTCTCAGCCGCTCCAGCTGCTTCTTGTATTTCAGTTCCTTCTGTTTGTACAGCCAGGAAACAAAGCTCTCTTCGTCGATCGAATCACTTACCCAGCCCAGCGGATATTGATGCTCACGCTGCACACCGGAGGTAATACTGAGCCAGTCGGCGCCATATTGCGAGGCTTTACCTTCACCTACGCCGGGAATCTGCAGCAGCTCTTCCGCCGTATGGGGCAGAAATGCACTGATCATCCGCAGCAGACGGTTGCTGGCCAGGATGTAAGGTGCCTTGCGTTCGCTGGAAGCCTTCCCCCTGCGCCAGGAGCACAGCTCCTCATATACGGTTTCATTGGCGTACTGCTCACTGTAATACTGCAGCTTAAGCTGCTCCTGACCTCGGCTGTTAAGATGCTCATCTTCATGAAATACACCATCAATCAGGGGGCGGTAACCGTCTCCCATCTTCATTGCAAGCTCATGCCGGTACACACACAGCATTTCATTCCATGAACCGCCTTCATACCATAAGCTGTCACCCATTTCCTGTTCTCCTGAGAAGTCGCGCCAGCCCAGGCGCCACACCCCCTCCTCCTCTCCAATCCACAATTGGGCAAATACCTCCTGATCCACACCTGACATTCTGGACAAACGGTTCATAAATACGATCTGCATATGAATCCCTACCTTCATCGTCTTACAGTATGCATGAGCTTTGTGCGGACCGGATTACCTGCCCCCGCCGATACCGTTTCAGCGGGAAAGATAAGGAACATTTATTGCACGGAGCCTATAAATTCTTATCTTTGCACAAAAAAAAGCACCTCTCCCACGAAAATCCGTGAAAGAGGTGCTTCCTCTTAAATGCTATACTGTTAAAACCTAGGATACCACATATTGCGAAACAGTCAATGCCTTTTTATAGGATATTCTACTGTCCGTCAAGCGCCAGCTTCGCAAGGCCAAGCGCACCGGAGAGTCCAGCATTATCCCCGAGCTGAGGAGGGACAATATAGCTGCCGATGGCTTCATTCAGCGCCGGATGCTGCACATATCCGCCAAGCAATTCCTGCAGCTTGGTATGGACCAGCGGGAAGAGCTGGCTCTGCTTCATCACGCCGCCGCCCATCACGATTCTCTGCGGCGATAGGATCAGCACATAGTTCATCAGGGCGTGGGCCAGATAGTGGGCCTCCATCGCCCAGGCCGGATGATCCGATGGCAGCTCGCCCGCAGGCTTGCCCCAGCGCTTGCCGATAGCCGGACCTGCCGCCAGGCCTTCCAGGCAATCGCCATGATAAGGGCAGAAGCCTTCATAGTGATCTTCCGGATGGCGGCGGACCAGAATATGTCCCATCTCAGGGTGGGACAGCCCATGGATCAGCTTCCCGCCGACCACTGCACCGGCGCCGATGCCGGTGCCTACTGTGATATAGAGGCAGCTATCCAGCCCTTGGGCTGCTCCCCAAGTGTACTCGCCCAGGGCGGCTCCGTTCACATCTGTATCGAAACCTACCGGAACATCAAGCTGCTCCGTCACGGCTCCAACGAGATTATATCCACCCCAGTGGGGTTTCGGTGTGGTTGTAATATATCCGTAAGTAGGGCTGCCGATCACCGGGTCAATCGGTCCGAATGAACCGATGCCAATGGACTCCACCTCTTTAGCGGAGAAGTAATCTAATACCAGCCCCATCGTTTCTTGAGGGGTTGTGGTCGGAAAGCTCACCCGGTCGATAATCGTCCCGTCCTCATTCCCGATTCCGCATACAAACTTTGTTCCTCCTGCTTCAATCGCTCCCAACAATTTCACTGCAGCGTGCTCCCTTCTCCATTACCATCATTAAGTGATTGCTTCCAGACTTTGAAATTCAGCAGCATATAATCCAATCTATCCCCTGATAAAAAATAAGCCGGTAACCTGCCAGCAGGGTAATAAAGCGCTCTCTTGATCCTATTATACGAGGCTTACAGATGTATGACAAGCGGTTGACACACTGTATGCCGTTAAAAAAGATTATACAATTTGAGCCCTTTGTGGTCACTGCATAACCAATCAAAGACGGCTGTGGCCAGAATTTATTCTGATCCATCCCCCCGATTAGTGGATTGAAGGGAAACAATAGACAGAGGAGCCGAATGTATGCGAAAAACCGAATACATTGCGTCATCGTCAAGCCAAACGGGAGAAATGTATGCGAAAAACCGAGTACATTGCGCCATCGTAAAGCCAAACGGATGGAATGTATGCGAAAAACCGAGTACATTGCGTCATCGTCGATGGCGTAAAATAAGTTGTGTACCAGTATTTGGAGCCTAGTCAGGCAACAAAAAAGTAGGGTATCCTCAGGATTGCGAAACCACCAAGGAGGAACCCTACCAATGACTATTTTACCCGAAAGCTCACTGAATAATCTATTTGAAAAACTTGTTAACGATTTTGTGAAAGACCACTTGGAGTCCATCATGCGTGCAGAAATGCAGGCGTTCATGGCGAGCGAGGAAGCAGGTACACGCAATAGCCGTAACGGATACTACACCCGAAACCTGCACACGAAATACGGCAATCTAGAGGACCTGGAGGTCCCCCGCGACCGCCAAGGATTGTTTCAAACTCAGATGTTTGAGCCGTACCAGCGGCGGGACGGGTGGCTGGAGGAAGCGGTCATCCAGATGTATAAAAGCGGCATGGGGACGCGGGATGTGGCCCGGTTTATTGAAAGTATGTTTGGAAGCCATTACTCTCCAACGACCGTTAGCAACATTACGGCTACCGTCCTGGACGACATCCACCAGTGGCAGAAACGGCCGCTGAGCAAGCGCTACAGCGTGATCTACCTGGATGGGCTGTACGTGAAGCTCAAACGGGGTACGGTCCGTGGCGAGGTGGTTTATTTTGCGATGGGGATTGACGAAGAGGGACAACGTCAAATCCTCGGGTTCTACGTCGGCGGTCAAGAGAGTTCGAACGGCTGGCGCGAGGTGCTGAAAGACCTGTACGACCGTGGAGCGCAGGAGGTGTTGCTCGGTGTGTTTGACGGGCTTCCCGGGCTGGATGCGGCCTTTAAAGAGACGTACCCGCAGGCGGATGTGCAGCACTGTGTGGTGCACAAGGTGCGGGCCACGTTCCCCAAAATCCGGATCGAGCACAAAACCGATGTCCTTGAAGACCTGAAGACCGTGTATACCGCACCGGATGAGGTCGTGGCCCGGGCTAACTTTGATACGGTCAAAGCCAAGTGGAACAAGCTGTATTCGAAAGAAATGAAGTCCTGGGAGGAGCAGTTGTGCACACTCCTGACGTTCTACAAGTACCCGGAGCCCATTCGCAAAGCGATCTATACGTCGAATCCGATTGAGCGAATGAACAAGGAAATCCGCAAACGCCTTAAACCGATGAACAGTTTGACGAATATGGATGCAGCAGAGAAAATCGTGTATCTCGAAATGCTTGACTACAATGAACGTCATGGGCAGCGGGTCGTTCCTGGCTTTGGGATGGAACCCGTCAAAAAGAAGCTAAACGAGTTATTTGAAGCACGCTACCCTTCCTTGCCCACACCCGAAGAAGAATAGCGGATGAATCCAGTTTCTGGGGGTCGGGGTTCCCCCGACCCCCAGAAACACCTGCACCCCCAACCCGTAACCCGGGGAGGTACTTCTACTCTCTTACACAAACTTCTTGACGCTACCTCATCGTCAAGCCAAACGGGGGAAATGTATGCGAAAAACCGAGTACATTGTGCCATCGTAAGCCAAACGGGGGGAATGTATGTGAAAAACCGAGTACATTGCGCCATCGTAAAGCCAAACGGGTAAAATGTATGCGAAAAACCGAGTACATTGTGCCATCGTAAGCCAAACGGGGGGAATGTATGCGAAAAAACTAAGTACATTGCGCCATCGTAAAGCCAACCGGGTGGAATGTATGCCTTGCTTATACTGGTTTTTTAGCATATAAAAAGAAGAACTTCCCAAAATCCCCAAAGATATAGCTTGAAAAACCAACATCCGAGAAAGAAAAGAGGTAATCCCCAGCCATCTATATCTATTAGAGTAGAAGAGATGGGGCTAAAGTTTGAGCCGCTGCTCCGCTTGCTTCTTCTGTTCCCGATAAGTGCGGCAGGCTTCCACCAGCCGCCCGGCGGCCGGGAAATGGGAAGCCAAATGAATATGCGCATAAGCAGCCATAATGTTGCCGCTGATATACCCTTCCGGCTGACTCCCCCCTCTGCCTTTGCTCTCATAGGCATAAATTCTGGCTTCCCCGGGAATGTAGCTCATGCCGGAATAATGGAATTCATGGCCGCGCAGTCGCCCGCCCTGCTTCAGCAGCAGGCAATCGTGAAGGGCTGTCACCTCACGGTACCCGAGCGCGGCGCGGCGTTCCTGCATTACGGTGTGCGCCGGAATGATCCCGGCCATCTCATGCACAGCGCCGGAGCGGTCGGTCAGGCTGCGGGCCAGCACCATGTAGCCGCCGCATTCCGCATACAGCGGCATTCCGTCTGCAGCTGCAGCTCTTACGCCGTCCAGGAAGAGCGAATTCGCTGCAATCACAGCAGCGAATTCTTCCGGAAACCCGCCGCCGATATAGATTCCATCGGCTTCCGGCGGGATTCCCTCTCCGCTCATCGGGCTGAACATAACCAGCCGCGCACCTGCGCGCTCGAGCAGCTCCAGATTGTCGGCGTAATAGAAATTGAACGCCGCATCCCGGGCTATGGCTATAACCGGCTGGACAGGACGGTGTGCCGGCCTGTTCGTATCCGCCGGCATTATCCGTGCTGCCGGTGAAGACAAGGTTGGCCCTGCTGACACAGGCCGCTCCTGTGATGCAGGCTCCATTGCCGGCGTGCTGCCCAAACCCGGAGTCTCAGTCGCCGTAAACCCCGGCATTCCCGGCTCCAGTATACCCGGGCAGCCCTGCGAGGGCCCTTGCGCCTGCAGCGCCGCAACCGGTTCCGGCGGATACTGCAATGCAGGCGCAGCAGCGGCAAGCTCCAGCAGCCGCTCCAGATCGGTGCCTTCCGCCAGCAGGTCGGCGGCATGCTCGAACAAAGGCTCCAGCTCTCCGCGCTCCACAGCGGGAAGCAGACCCAGATGCCGCTCCGGGATATCGAGACCACCGTCGCGCGGCAGCCAGCCGATGACCGGAATGCCGCAGGCCGCTTCAATCGCTGCCCGGACCATCCGGTAATGGCCCTCACTGCCGCAGCGGTTCACTATAACCGCAGCAATCCGCAGCTCCGGCTCCAGCTGCTGAAAGCCGAGCACAATGGCCGCAGCACTGCGTCCCATGCTGCGGACATCGACTACAAGCAGCACCGGACTGTCCGTCAGGATGGCGATTTCTGCCGTTGATCCGGTGAGTGCTGTGTCCTCTTTGCCGTCATACAGCCCCATCACACCTTCGATGACTGACAGATCCACATCCTCCGATACGCGCAGGAAATATTCCTGCAGATAGCTGCTTGAAGTCATCCAGGAGTCCAGGTTGCGGGAAGAACGGCCAGTGACTGCAGTATGATACGCAGGATCGATATAGTCAGGCCCGCATTTGAAGCCCTGTACCTTCAGGCCGCGCCGGGCAAACGCCCGCATCAGTCCCAGCGTGACCGTTGTTTTGCCGGAGCCGCTGCCCGTGCCTGCTACTACAAAGCGCGGGCGTGTCTGCAAGAACGGCTCCCGGTCCTTCATTTCATTCCATGTCTCTCTCACCGCTTCTCCCCCGCTCTAACCGGCATAGACAACCCGCGCCACGGCGATTGTCACATTTCCGCTTTTATGTTTGTGCTGCAGCAGCGCCTGCGCACCTGAAGACAGCAGTGCGGCAGGCTCACAGACCCCGTACGCTCCGGTTGCTCTGAACACTACCTCCGAAGGATTGTCCAGAGTGACGGTGTTCAGCTGGTCCGGTGAGTACAACGCCAGCTCCCAGCCGTATTTGGCACACAGAGCCAGCAGTCCAGCCTCATCTCCCTTTATTCCGGCTGTCGCCACATTCCGCACACTGTAGAGCGATAGCCTGAGCTCTGCCAGCGAATGCAGCACTACAGCTTCAAGCTCCTCCGCAGAGGTTCCGCGGTTACAGCCCAAACCGAGCACCAGACTGCGCGGACGATAGACTACAGCGCATTCAGCAAGCACGGCCTCCTCCGGCTCATCTTCATCCGGCAGCCGGTCACTCACCAGGATCGCTGCACAGAAGCGGAAGCCGCTGCTTCGCAGCTCATCCCTGCTGGCAAATACGCGTACATGCTCCGGCAGCACTGCCCCCGGCGGCAGCCAGTCCGGCTCTCCGCTCTCCTGGACAAAGGCTACCGAGTCCCCGTTGACGAGCGCAGCACTGACACTTTTCATACCGGTAAAGCTGTCTGCGCGCCAGCCGTATTCCCGGCCAAGCAGATCCACAGCGAAGGTGCCCTGCACATCGGAAGCCGTTGTAATTACCGGATGACTGCCGAGCAGCCCGGCGATCTGCAGCGTCAGTCTGTTGGCCCCCCCGAGGTGGCCGGACAGCATGCTGATGACATGCTCCCCGCGCTCATCAATGACGATGACGGCAGGATCGGTTCTTTTGTCCTGCAGCAGCGGAGCAATCAGCCGGACCGCGGCGCCCAGTGAGAAGAACAGAATAACCCCCTCATAATCCCGGAAGATCCGGGGGAGTAAATCTTTTACCGGCCCCTCAAAAAGCGATATCTCCCCAGCCCGCATCTCCAGCCCGCCGCTATACTTGGCATAACAAAAGACCTCCGTCTCCCCGAGCATCGCTCCCAGCTTCAGCGCCAGCCCGATGCCGTTTCGCGTGATCGCGACCGCTGCATACCGCCGCTTACTCACCAGAGCCAATTCCTTCCCGGCAGCCATGGGTAAATGCCTTGTCATAGAGCTTGGAGCGGTGCTGATCGCGGTCTGTCAGCCCGGGGTCCAGCGCCCAGCCGGCCAGGATCATGGCATGCATGGTGATGCCCGCTCCACGCAGATCTGCTTCCAGATTCTGCACCGTTGTCCGCAGAATCTGCTGATCCGGCCAAGTCGCCCGCTTCACTACAGCTACCGGTGTATCCGGGCTCCAGCCGGCAGCCAGGAATTCCCCGGTCACATGCCCGGCCAGGGAGGCACTAAGAAACAGCGCCACTGTACAGTGATGCTCAGCCAGCTTGCGCAGCTGCTCGCGCTCCGGCACCGGTGTGCGTCCTTCCGCACGGGTCAGAATTACCGTCTGTGTCAGATCAGGCACGGTCAGCTCTGCACCAAGCGCCGCAGCGGATGCAAAGACCGAGCTTACACCCGGCACGATTTCATAGCGGACGCCGCATAGCTTCAGCAGTGACATCTGCTCCAGAATCGCGCCGTACATGGACGGGTCGCCCGTGTGGACGCGGGCTACGCTTTTACCAGACTGTACTGCTGCCGCCATCAGCTCCACCTGCTGCTCCAGATCCAGCCCCGAGCTTCGCAGTACCTCTGCACCGGGCTTCGCACTGTGGATCAGCTCCTCACTGACCAGAGAATCGGCATAGAGCACCAGGTCCGCTGAGCGCAGAATCCGGCTGCCTTTTACCGTAATCAGCTCAGGATCGCCGGGTCCGGCACCCACAATGTATACTTTAGGTTCGAGCACGATATCTGTCATTTGCTCACCACCATCAGACTTAAGTACTCCAGCTCCTTGCCCCGCAGATCCCGCGCATCGCGCCATACCGTTTCATAAGGCGAGGTTACCTTGGTAACGACGGATGCTTTGCCGGACAGTCCCAGCTCATCCAGCACATCCAGCACCAGATCCAGCACCTTGGCCACCTTGAGGAATACCACCGTCTCGTGATGCAGCAGCGCTTCCTTCAGTGCCTCACGGTCATCTGTCGCCGGGATGATTCCCACCCGCTGATCTCCGTCCGCCAAGGGCTGCTCCAGGGCAGCAGCCGCACCCAGCACCGAGGAAATCCCCGGTATGGAGACGATCGGTACACCGGGATGCAGCTCCTGCATTAACCGGGCCAGGTGAATAAAGGTGCTGAACAGATTAGGGTCACCCTCCGTCACAAAAGCCACATCCCGGCCCTGCTTCAGCTCACTCCAGCACAGCTCCACAGTGCGGTTCCAGCCGCCTGCCAGCAGCACCGGATCTTTCGTCATCGGGAAGATCAGTCCGAGCATGATTTTCTCATCCGGCTTCACATGCATCTCGATGATTTCGTGGGCGTAGGATTTGCCGCCTTTTTTGGTTGCCGGGTAGGCAATCACCGGACATTCCCGCAGCAGCCGGCAGGCCTTGAGTGTAATCAGCTCCGGATCACCGGGGCCGACACCGACACCGTACAACGTCCCGATCGCCCGGGGAGTCAGCCTTTCCTCCAGCTTCAGCTCTTCCTCATCCATAGCATCATAGAGCGCACTTGCGGCCTGCATCGCCGCTTCTGCCAGCTGCGTTTCAGCGGCAATTCCTTCTCCCTCAGGTGCTTCCTGCCCGTCCACAGCCTGTACTGCCTGCTGACTCGCCTCCGTTACATGGGTCTTCATCGCGTATTCCTCCTTTATTTCTGCTCGCTTCTTGCTTCCTTATATCTGAATATCTAATCTAATCTAATCTGATCTAATCTGTTCTGTTCTGATCAGCCTCAGCTCTTCCGTCCACTAACCACATACACGGGATTCATACCCTCGAACCGGGTCATGCCGAGAATCGGCTTACCGCGTGATGCCTGAAGCATAGTTACCCCGCAATCCAGGCCTGCCTGCTTCAACGCCTCCATGCTTCCATATAGCGTCTCAATGGTGATCGCTCCAACGACAATCCGCCCTTCCGGCCGGAGTCTCGCGGCGCAGAGCGCGATAATATCCGCCAGCTCCCCGCCGCTGCCGCCGATGAACACTCCATCCGGATCCGGCAGACTCTCCAGGCCCTGCGGCGCTTTTTGATGTATGATCTGGAAATCGGCGCGGAACCTCCGGCGGTTCGCTTCCATGTTCGGCAGATTTTCCGCTCCCTTTTCCAGGGCATAGACCTTGCCGAGCCGGGCAATCCGCGCACATTCCGCCGCAACCGCACCGGAGCCGGAGCCGATATCCCATACCACCGCATCCTCGGACAGATTGAGCTCCGACAGGACGAGAGCCCGGACCTCACGTTTCGTGATGAGGCCTTTCTCCGGCTTCCGCTGCTGGAACTGCTCATCCGGATAAGCGAAGCCGCGCCGCAAAGTTGAGCCGGTTCCCGGCTTTCTGCGCAGGATAACTACATTCAGCGCCGCAAATTCACTGGTCTCCATCTCATCCAGCGTCCAGAAGCGGCAGATTTCTTCCGCTCCCCCCAGCCGTTCGCACACAAACGCTTCATATTCCATCATCCCGAACTCACGCAAATAAGCGGCAATCACCGCAGGCGTATTACTCTCGTCCGTTAGCAGAGCCACCTTGTGCTTGCCGTCTATGCGCTGGGCCAGTCCCTGGATGGGGCGCCCGTGCAGACTGATCAGCTCGGCATCCTGCCAGCTGTCCCCCAGCCGGGCAAACGCGAGTTGCACACTGCTATAGTGCGGAATAACCTCAACATGCTCCGGCCCGAACTTGCGGACAAGATACCCCGCGATGCCAAAAAAGAGCGGGTCCCCCGAGGCCAGAACCACGGTCCGCCGCTCCCTCCACAATCCCTCCAGCTTATCTGTAAAGGGCTTCAGCCCGCCTTGCAGAATGATTTTCTCACCGGTATATCCGCCAAAAAAATTCAATTGCCGTTCTCCGCCGAGCAGCACCTCACTGTTATTCACTTTGCTTAAGCTATCCGGTGTCAGGCCGCCGGCGCCATCCTCACCGATACCGATAACATAGATCAGGTTACCCACAGATTTCCGCCCTTCCTAGCACTCGGCCCTTCATCGTCATTAATACCATTTCCACAGCCATGCCCCCGTTCATAGCTTTCAGACTTTGTTCACAGGCATGCCGGCACAGGCTCTCAAAAAAAGCGGAATTCCCCGCCTCGGTCATCATATCCACCACCTGCGAGGCAGTATTGGCGGCGGCAATCTCCTGCACCTGCTTGTCATCTGCCCCGGCCTCCGCCGCCACGGCTGCCAGAAATCCGAAGTCAACAGGTGCGTTCTTCGAGTGGATCAGCATGGCACCTTGAGCGACCTTGGAGAATTTACCGGCCATGCCCACAAAGGTAACTTTCTTGATCCCATAGGCCTTGGCATGCTCCAAAGAGAAGCCTACATACTCCCCCATTTGGATAAAAGCTTCCTCCGGAAGCCCGGCAAACATCGCCATCGCATATTTCTCACTGCTGCCGCCGGTGGTCAGAATAATCTGCCCGTTCCCCGTCGCGGCCGCAACCGAAATCGCCTGGACCACACTCGCCTTGTAGGCTTCGGTGGAGAACGGGGTAACCACGCCCCGCGTGCCGAGGATAGAAATGCCGCCGATGATGCCGAGCCGCGGGTTCAGCGTTCTTAGGGCAATCGCTTCGCCTTCCGGCACGCTGATGACCACCCGCATCCCCCGCGCCGCGCCATGCTCCTCCAGCACACCGGACACCGCCTCCAGTATCATCCGCCGCGGCACCGGATTAATCGCCGCTGCTCCGACGGGCACCGGCAGCCCAGGCTTCGTCACCCGGCCGACGCCACGGCCGCCGTCGATCTCCACACCGGGGTGATCCAGCCAGCTCACCGCTGCTTCAATCCAGGCCTGATGCGTCGCATCCGGATCATCTCCGGCATCCTTGACCGTGGCACAGATTGCCGAGTCCGCTCCTTCGCACTGCCAGCCTGTAAGTTCAAAGGAATGCCGGAAGCCCGCCGGGAGATCAATATCCACAGCGGGAAGCCTGTCGCCTGTAATCAGCAGCAGTGCCGCACCCTTGGCTGCGGCGGCGGCACAAGCACCTGTGGTGTAGCCCCTGCGCAGAGGGGCAGCAGGAGTTGAGGAGGCAGGAGCAGCGGAAGGTGACGATGACAGACCGCCTGGTTCCGCACCTCCTGAGTCACCGCCGGACTCCGCAGCTGTGTCCGTCCCTGCCAGCCGGGATAGGGCAGGAGATGTTGGCTGTGCTTGCGGTCGCTGCTGAGGTTGCGGTTGCAATTGCGGTTGCAGTTGCAGTTGCAGTTGCAGTTGCGATTGCAGCTGAGGTTGCGATTGCAGCTGGGGTTGCGGTTCAGCTCCTGCAAGGGTACGGCAGTATTCTTCAATATTTTCCGATTCTCGTTTTTCTGCATACTTTGCATCATGCTCATGCCCGCGATTCGCTGCGGACTCTGCATCATGCTCATGCCCGCGATTCGCTGCGTACTCCGCATCATGCTCAGGCTCGCGATTCGCTGCGTACTCCGCATTCTTCTCAGACGCCCGCTTTGCAGTGTACTCTGCCGCGGACTCATTATCATGCTTCACCTCCGTTTCCTCCTATTCTGATCTGCCCGGTTGTCTGCTGTTTCCTCGCTCATGGCAATCCCTCTTTGTGATGATATGCAACCTATTTGGAGCATCGTAGATATATTTAGACACGCCAACAATTAAATAAGCGAGTTCAATCAACAATGCAGTCATTGATGTATTCAGTTCCAAGTGAAAATTCCATAATAGTTGTATAATGTGCAATTAAAATCAGCGAAAAGGTAGGCTAGCATCTTATAACTGTACTCTGTACAACTAAATCTGCCCAAATGGGTGAGAACAAGCAAAAAACAGTAGTTTAATTGTACGAAATACAGCTAAACGGATAATTGGTTGTAAATCAGACGTTTTAGTTGTACAAAGTGCAGTTAAGCATACCTCATAAGCCTAGACATATGGATTAGAACTTGTTCATATCCTGTTCAAAACCCGCTCAGACCCAACCTTATAGAGTTTTGGCCCAGCGCTAACGCAGATCCCGCTTATACCTGACGCAGACCTAATTTAATTCGCCCGCAGCCCGGCGGACCGCCAGCAGACTCAGTGCGTTGACCGCTGCAACGACGATTGTGCTTCCGCCTTTGCGGCCGATATTCGTGATGTAAGGAATGTCGAGCTTGCGCAGCTCATCCTTGGATTCCGCTGCCGAGACGAATCCGACCGGCATGCCGATGACAAGACCCGGCTGCGCTGTGCCTTCTTTTACCAGACGAATCAGTTCCAGCAGGGCAGTCGGCGCGTTGCCGATCACATAGATCCCTCCCGGAGCCTGTGCACAAGCTTTGCGCGTAGCCATAATGGCCCGTGTAGTCCCGAGCGCCTTCGCTTCTTCCATCACATCCGGATCAGAAATATGAACCCTGACTTCCCCGCCGTACCGCTGAATCCGCTCCTTGGCAATGCCCGCCTCCACCATCCGCACATCGGCAATAATCGGCTTGCCCTGCAGAATGGCGCTGATCCCCGCCTCAATCGCCCGCGGGTGAAAAACAAGACTGCGCCCCAGCTCAAAATCGGCAGAAGCATGAATGATCCGCTGTACTATTTTGTACTCCAGCCTGCTAAAGGAATGTTCACCAATCTCTTCAGTAATCATCTGAAAACTCAGACCTTCTATTTCCTGCGGCTGTACTGTCACCGGCTTGAAATCCGTACCAAAATCCACAGTTACCCCTCCTTGTTCATTTGCAGCGCAGTTCTCACGGCCTCCGTAATCTCGTCAAAAGAGTCAAACACCTTCCCGCTCTCTCCAAAGCTCAGCTCCGGCCGCATAATTAAAATGACGTAAAGCCCCATATCCAGCGCGGCATGCAGCTTCTCATCCACCGAGCCTTCCGCCCCGCTCTCTTTGGTAATCATCACCTGTGTGCCATATTGCCGGTAAAGTGCCTCGTTCATCTCTCTGCTAAAAGGGCCCTGAAGCGCAATAATATTCCGCTGCTCAATGCCAAGGGACAGGCATTTCTCCATATTCTCCAGGCAGGGCAGCAGTCTGACCGTCAGCCGGATATCCGGATCTCCCAGCAGCGCTTCCGCAAACACCTCAAGTGTCTTGCCGCCGGTCGTCAGCATAACGGAACCCTTGAGTTCCCTGGCCTTGCGCGCAGCCTCTTCATAGGAATGCACAACGATCAGCCGGGGGTGGCTGTCATAGATAAGACTTTGCCGCTCGTAGCGAAAATAGGGCAGGCCCAGCGCTGCAGCCGCGCCCATAGCATTGGCGTGTGCCTCCAGCGCAAAAGGATGGCTGCCGTCCACTACTGCACGATAGCCGCCCTCCTGCAGCAGCGAGATCATGGCCGGCTTATCCAGCCTGCCGACCCGGGAGCGGATTGCTGCGGCTTCCAGCCGTTCAGCCGCACTGGGCGTTACGACAGAGGCCTGCAGCGGCAGGCCTTGTCGCGACAGGTTCAGGGCCAGCTCCCGGGCATCGCTGGTGCCGCACAGCATGAAGATCATCGCGGCTGGCGCAGATCCCGGTTGTCTGCCGGAGCCGCTGTTCCGGTTACATCATGCCGGTCTTGATGCCCATGGTCATGATCCGCGCGATCGTGATGCCCATGCCTATGATGCCCATGACCGTGATGCCCGTGTCCGTGATGCTCATGCCCATGTCCTCCATGTGCGTGATCCCCGTGATCGTGTTCCTGATGATCGTGGTGTCCATGATCATGTTCCCCGTGCTCATGCCCATGATGTTCATGCCCGTGATGCCCGTGCCCATGATCCCCATGTCCATGCCCCTCCTCACCATGGTGATGATGATGGTGGTGGTGCAATGCCGCTTCATCACGGTACTTGCAGTTATCGCAATTGCTGAAAGACTGTCCCTCCATCGTCTCCTCAATGCGCTCTGTAAGCATATCCACAAGCAGCGGGTGCGTGCCGAGCTGGCGGCCGAGCTGCACTTCAATTTCCGGATGCTCTGCGGCGAAATGAGAAACCATTTCTGCGAACTGCTTCATCAGCACTCCGGTGAACAGCAGATACGGCACAACTATAATCTTACGCGCACCCAGTGCCAGGCAGCGTTCAAGCCCATCCGGAAGCGACGGCTTCGTGATGGCGATGAAGCAGCTTTCAACGCTTTGGTAAGACGTTCTTTCCCATAGCAGCCGGCCCAGCTTATAGAAATCACTGTTGGCATCCGGATCACTGCCCCCGCGCCCCATAAGCAGCACGATGGTATCCTTATCCTCTGCTGCAGATGTTGTACAGGCTTGGGCTTCCTGCAAACTCAAGTCTGCAGCTCCGGCTTCATTACTGTCTTTCACAGAAGCAGAAAGCGGTTCAGCTTCCCGTATCCGGTCCAGCACAATATCGACAGCCCGCTCCTGAACACCCAGCGGACGCCCGTATACAAACTCCACCCCCGGATATTTCAGCTTGGCTTCATCGATCGCCATAGGAATATCCAGCTTGGAATGGCCCGCCGCGAACAATATAATCGGCACAATATAAATTTGCGTCGCACCGCCCTCCACGCATTTGGCAATTCCGCCCGCGATTGAAGGTGAGGCTAGCTCTATGAAGCAGGTCTCAAACTTAAGCTCCGGCTTGCGGGCGGCTAGCTGGCTGGTGAATTGCAGCAGCTCATCATTTCCCGCTTGAATCCGGCTGCCGTGTCCAACCAGTAATACGGTTCTCATCATGCGTACTCCCTCTATGCTGTCATTATTATCTATACTTCCTGCAGTGCTGTTCACCTGTTCTTCAATACTGCCCATCCGTTCATAAAAAGCATGAAACCGCTCCTTCTCCCGGCCTTGCGCAGTATAATGCTCTACTGCCGCTGCTACAGCAGCCACGGCTTCATCTTCATCCATACCTTCCCGGACCAGAGTGCCGGCATGCGCTCCCCGGCCCGACTTCTTGCCGCCCAGATAGAGCTCATAGCTGCCCCGCGAAAGGACCAGCCCGATGTCATCCAGAACAGCCGAGCTGCAGGCCATTCCGCAGCCCGCCACGCTGATATGCAGCTCTTTGGGTACAGCGAGCCCGTGCAGCAGGGTATGCAGGCAGACCGCCGCGCTTAAAGCGCCGCTTCTCCGCAATTCACAGAACCCGCAGGTTTTTACTTTCACATAATCACCGGGTATACTAACGCTCAGTCCTGCCTCTGTAAGCTTCGCCGCCACCTCAGCACGGTGACCCGGATGGCTCCGCAGCAGAAAATGTCCGTCCTTCGTATAGATCAGCTGCCCCTCATCGCCTGCCAGCTCCGCCAGCAGTTTCATCTGGATACCGCTGAATCTGCGGCTGCCGATGACAGGAGAAACCTCCAGCTCGAAGGTTTCATCAGCGTGTTCCGCCAGCTGAACTGCAGGAATACGTGGACGCTCCACGCGCGCAGACGCTGCCAGGCTTAGCACCGCAGCCTCCTCCGTCCGTCCCCCGTCAGTTGGAGCCATTCTCTCTGACACCAATCGCTCTACCTGTCCGGTTTCACCGGCAGCTGCACCCGGTGCCACTGCTCCATCTATCCGCTCCGCCTCAGCAGCCACACTCTCCACCGCTGTCCCTTCAGACCGTCCCGCCTCAGCCGCCACACTCTCCGCCGCAGCCAGCGACCAAGGTTCGGCCGCAGTGCGCAGCCGCTCATGCGGCTTCAGCGCCTGCGTCTGTGCACCTAGATTGTACTTGCGCTCGTATCCGCGCGGCGTAACCATTAGACCCTCGTAGACCACCGTCGCGGAGTTGCCGACGACAACCGTAGAGAGCATGCCGATCTCATGCTCCAGCATCTCCTGCAGCGTAGTGACGATCGTCTGCTGACGGTCACGGTAGGCGCTTTTGACAATGCCGACCGGCGTGGAAGGATCACGGTAACGCAGCAGGATATTGCGTGCTTCTTCAATCTGGCGCGTCCGCTTGCCGCTGCGAGGGTTATAGAAGGCGATCACGAAATCCGCAGCGCCCGCCGCTTCTACACGCGCGGCAATGCTCTCCCACGGGGTAAGATGATCGCTGAGGCTGATTGTGCAGGAATCATGCATGATCGGCGCTCCCAGCAGGGAAGAACAGGACTGGATCGCCGATATTCCGGGGATCACCTCGACCTCTACTCCGTCAGCCCGGTTCCAGCCCCGTTCAATCAGCACCTCGTAGACGAGACCCGCCATGCCGTATACACCGGCATCGCCGCTGGATATTACGGCAATGGTCTGGCCGTCCTCGGCTCGGCGGACGGCCTCCTGCGCCCGGCTGACCTCTTCGGTCATGCCGGTGCCGACAATCTCCTGATGCCGCAGCAGCGGTTTGATCAGATCCACATAAGTGTTATAGCCGATTACAGCCTCACTCTCTTCGAGAGCAGACAGCGCCCGGCCGGTAATATGCTCCAGCGCTCCGGGACCGAAGCCGATAATCAGCAGCTTGCCTTGTTTCTTCATCCTTCTTCCCCCGTTCATGAATACCTGTATTAACTATTCAGCAGCCTGTTTAGTACAGCTTTGAAATCTCCCGCCGTGCGGGGGGCTGGCTGGCCGGCGGTGTGCCGTGCAGGCAGGCTGTACCACAAGTCGGCCAGCAGCGGCAGACCGAGGCCGATGGCCTGCAATTCTTCCGCCCCGGCAAAAATCTCCTCCGGCGTCCCCTCAGCCCGGCACCTCCCCTGATCCAGTACGATAATCCAGTCCGCCCAGCGGTACGCCAAGTTCATATCATGCGTAGCCATAACTACGGTTGTGCCTTTTTCATGTATAAGATCAAGACCCTGGAGCATCTGTGTCTCGGATAACGGGTCCAGATACGAGGTCGGCTCATCCAGCAGGATCAGCTCCGGCTCCATCGCCATTACTCCGGCGAGTGCGGTGCGTTTTTTCTGCCCCAGGCTAAGCTGGTGAACCGGTTTGTCACTCAGCTCCGTCAGGTTCAGCAGTTCCATGACACTGCGGCAGCGCTCAGCTATTGCGGCTTCGTCCATCCCCGTTCCCCGCAGCCCGAAGGACACATCCTCCAGAGGTGTGCTCAATATGAGCTGCTGCTCCGGGTCCTGAAAAACAAGACCCACACTGCGCCGCAGCGCGGCCAGCTCTTTTTTGGCATAGGACAATGTCCTGCCTCCCTGCTGAACCGTACCCTTCTGTGGACGCAGAATGCCGACAGCATGCAGGAACAGGGTCGATTTGCCCGAACCATTGTGGCCGAGCACCGCCGTTTTGCGGCCTTTGGGAATGGAGATGGTTAGTTCACGCAGCGCGGCTTCCTTCGTATCCGGGTAATGAAACACCACCCCGTCAAAAGCCAGACTATATTCCATGTCCATGACGTACTCCTCTAATGTGATTTGGCAAAGCGGTATCGGATAAATGTTGTACGTTTTACAGCTTTGAATCCTGGATACTCCGGCCTTCTGGGGGATTGTTGTATGGAATACAACAATCTTCCCTCAGAGCCAACTAAATGAAGTGAAATGCTGCCTTTTGTACAACAATCTTGGAATACATCCGATATTCCGGGGAAATTGTTGTACTTTGGGCATGATTTCAACAAAGCCAGCAGATTTCCTGCACTAAAATCTTAAATTCAACCCCGCAGCCACAGCCAAAGCTGCGCCAGCGCCAGCACAGCGATCCCGGCATACGCCCGGACCGCATAACGCCGCGGCACAGGCCGCGCGGTATACGGCGGCAGAATGATCTCCCCCGTGAACCCGCGGGTCAGCAGCCCCTGCGACAATCCGTAATAACGGTGCATCGTATTGCCGAAGAGGGCCGCGGTCATGGCCGCAGTCTCCCGCAGCCTGGCCTTATACCCTCTGCGGCCGCCGCGCAGCCTCCGGGCCAGCATCAGCCCGTGCGCCGCATCATTCAGCAGGAACAGGAAGCGGTACATGATCAGCATCAGCTCCAGCACAATCTGCGGCATACGCAGCCTGCGCAGCACCTGCAGAAGCTCGCTGAACGGGGTGGTGAACATTAGGAAGAAGAAGCAGCTCATGCAGGCCGAGACTCTGGCCAGCAGTTCACCGGCCCGCTCCAGCCCTGCTGCCGTGATATATACCGGAAGAGGCGGCCCCGAAATCCGGAATATGCCAGCTTCCCCGGCAGCCGGGTGGCCGAATTCCACGAGCAGCGCCGGTACACTAAGGCAATAGAACAGCAGCGCCGTGCCAAACAACAGCCCGTAGGCGCGATAGGGAATTTTGGCATGCAGGATGCACCAGGACATCATCCACAGCGTAATCACAAGCTGCAGCACCGGATGCACGGTATAGGAGAGCAGGAACATCAGTGCCGCGAACGAGCTTTTCCACATGGGAGACAGCTGCCTCAAGGCATTATTATAAGAAAGGACATCAATTCGTCTGATCACTTGCTGATGCTGTTCTGCTTCGCCTGGCCTTGTTTCCCTTTCAGCAGCCCCAGTGAATATCCGATCACCCCGGCGCCAATCGCCGCCTGCAATGCGAACAGCATACTCTCCGTCTCACCCGGAAGCTCGGTCAGCGGCTTGAACCAGGGTTCATATTCGGGGTTAATCTCTGTGATCACACCCTCGGCAGCATCATCGGCCCCGCCGAAATCACCACTCACGAACAGCAGCGGCAAGACACACAGCAGGACAACAGCCAGCAGCATCAATCCATTTTTCCATTTATTGCTCATTATGCATTTCCCCCTTTGACCTTACGTTTCAGGAGCGACATTTCATTCGGACTGTACGATTTCAGCCAGTTCCACAATAATACGGTCAGCAGCCCTTCGCTGATGGCCAGCGGAATCTGCGTCACGGCAAAGATCCCCCCGAATTTGAGAAAAGACGCCAGGACTCCGCCATCCGCAGCCGGAAAAGCCACCGCAAGCTGGAAGGAAGTCACTACATAAGTCATCAGATCGGCAACCGCCGCTGCACAGAATAAGGCCAGCTTCTCGCGGTCCGGCAGCTTCATCATCAGCTTATAGACTGCATATCCGGCAAAAGGCCCCGCGACCGCCATCGAGAACGCATTCGCCCCCAGCGTAGTGATCCCCCCGTGCGCCAGAAGCAGCGCCTGAAACAACAGCACGATCGAGCCGATCACGCCCATCGGCAACGGTCCCAGCATAACTGCGCCAAGTCCGGTACCTGTAGGATGCGAGCTGCTTCCGGTAACGGAAGGCATTTTGAGCGCCGATAAGACGAAGGTGAACGCCCCTGCCAGACCGAGCAGCAGCTTCAGCTCCGGATTCTCCCTGGTCATCGATCTAAGCCTGATAATCCCGAGTATGAAGAACGGTAAGAACGCCACCCACCAGAACACGGCCCAGCCTACCGGCAGAAACCCTTCCATAATGTGCATAGCCTGGGCCGTTCCCGGTTCATTCAGCATAAAGTACACTGTAAATCCGGCAATCAGCGCCGCAAAACTCCAAAATCCGCGTTTCTTCATTTGTCAGCCTCCAAGTTTCTTTAATATAGCAAACCCAAAAAACTCCCGCCCTTCAGGGTGGGAGTGTATGTACGCAGGTATGATTCGATAGAGAGCACTGCCGTGCGCCAACAAGGGGTTCTGCACCCGGTCGCTCCGCATGGGCCGCTCAACGCTGTGTCTGCATAACATTGAACCGGCTCTGATCTTGATCTTCAAGATTCCCTCCGGTCCTGCAGGCACATCGCTTCATCTCATTAACCTATCCGTACACCGCTCCTATCCGCGTAGAGTCGTGGTGTGCGTAATCAAGGTAGGTCTCCTGGCTTGGAATACGGGCGCTATATCCTTCGTCTTCCCCGGGGTTCTCCCCGAGTGACATCATGAAGTTCAGCTCTTCCTTACAGTGGCGGGACCGCTCGGGACTTGCACCCGATTCCCTGTTATCCCTTGCCTGATCCGGCAAGAGCACCTTGTTACATCGCTAATCCATCCTACATCATAGCGGAACAGGCTCTGCATGTCTGTGATAAAATTGGAGCGGCTGCGAGGCGCAGTATTCATTTGCTTGTAAGGCAGCGTTCATTTGCTTGTAAGAATGTCATTTGAGTAATATAATTATTAACTATATAACCTGAACGTGGAGGCAGCGCATGAAACTTGATCTAACCGACCAATCTTTACCCGTGTACGAAGCGTTATCCAGTGCTGTGCGCCTGCAGATGCTGCGGCTCCTGTCCGAACAGCCTATGAACGTCAAGGAACTGGCCGGGGCGCTGAAGCTCAGCAGTGCCATTATGACGATGCATGTGCGCAAGCTGGAAGCTGCCGGACTGATCCGCAGCCACATGGCTCCCGGGCGCAGCGGACTACAGAAGATTTGTACACTGGCCGCCGAGAGTGCTGAGATTATTTTCCCTGGACAAGCCAGAACACAGCGCAGAGGCTACCGTAAGGAAATACCCGTGGGCCACTACTCTGATTTCCAGATTGAACCGACCTGCGGATTATCTACAACCGAGCGGGTAATCGGCAACTTTGACGATCCGCGGTATTTCTGGGATCAGGAGCGGGTGAATGCAGGCATCCTGTGGTTCGGCAAAGGATTCGTGGAATATAAAATCCCGAACTTCCTGCTGTCCAGCCAGAAGCCTGAGGAGCTGGTCATCACGATGGAGATTGCCTCCGAAGCCCCGTCCATCAATAATAACTGGCCTTCCGACATCACCTTCACACTGAACGGACAGCGGCTCGGTTTCTGGACCAGCCCCGGCGACTACGGGGACAGCCCGGGCAAATACACTCCTGCCTGGTGGCCTGCGCTCACCAACCAATATGGACTGCTTAAGCAGCTGAGGATTACTCCGGCGGGCACGTTCATGGACGGTCAGAAGCTGTCAGAGGTTACACTGGAGCAGGTCGGTATCCGTGATAAGCAGTGGACGTTCAAGGTCTCTGTGGAAGAGGATGCGGAGCATATCGGCGGCCTTACCTTATTCGGCAAGGGGTTCGGCAACTATAACGAGGATCTTGTGTTTGAGCTCTTTTATACAGATGCAGTTGATGCTTCGGCAAGTGCCAGTCTGGCGGAATGACCCAAACAGGATGGTGCAGCAAACAGCGGCAGCGGGAGACCTTAAGCTCAGGTCCCCCGCTGCCGCTGTTGTGGTTACGGGTGTATTGCAGGACAGCTTTGCAGTTTAACCAGTCACCGGCTGCCACAGGCCGCCGCCCGGCAGCGGACAGCCGCGTGCCTTCAGCCGGGCTACAACCGGTATAATACAGCCGCAGGCAATGCAGGTTACGCCATCCTGCAGCTTGGGACAAGCTCCGCATAGGGCAACCCGCTCGGCGTATACTTCGTCCGGGGCTGTATTCTCCGGATTGAACATGGAGGAGGCGAGAATCCGGGCAATCTGCGCTTCCGTCACCTTGTACTCTTCCCGGCATCCCTTGCATGCTGAGGTTGTAGTCATGCTGCGCTCCCTCCCGTTAAGCTCCCGGAGTAATTGCCAGTACTGTCACCGACATTGGCGGCAGTTCAACCGTAAGCGTGTCGCCTTCAAGCTGGAAGGCGGTGAACGGCTGCGGTACTACCGCTTCCGGCTGCCCGAAGGTATTGTGGGCTTCGATGGAAGACCCTGCAAGTGTAGTGCCGCTTACGGCTGCTGACTGTCCAGCCAGTCCGCGCAGCTCCAGCGGCAATACTGCCGGTGCAGCGTGATTCAGGTTGCACAGGCTGACGTGAATGACGCCCTCTGCTGTTACGGAAGCTGAAGCAGATACTTCAGGAATCTCCACGCCCTCATAGCTGTAAACCGGGCTGTCGATCGTCAGATCCAGCAGCTCCGCATCCTGATGTACTTTATACATATTGAATACATGGTAGGTTGGAGTCAGAAGCATTTTCTCGCCTTCGGTCAGAATTACAGCCTGCAGCACGTTTACAGTCTGGGCAATGTTCGCCATCCGTACACGGTCGCTGTGCTTGTGGAAGATATTCAGGGTCAGACCGGCAACCAGCGCATCACGGATCGTGTTCTGCTGGTAGAGGAATCCAGGGTTCGTACCGGGTTCCACATCATACCAGGTGCCCCATTCATCAACGATCAGGCCCACTCTTTTGTCCGGATCGTATTTGTCCATAATGACACTGTGGCGGGTAACCAGCTCATCCATGAACAGCGCCTTCTTCAATGTGTTGAAATATTCATCCGTTCCATAGCCGGTAGCCGCACCTTTATTAGCCCAATCCGAAGTCGGCAGGGTGTAGTAATGCAGGGTAAGCGAATCCATGAAGCGGGTGGCTTCGCGCATCAGTACTTCGGTCCAGTTATAGTCATCCGAGTTCGCACCGCAGGCGATCCGGTGAATCTTGTTATCCCCATAGTTGCGCACATAAGTCTGATATTGGCGGTACAGGTCAGCATAATACTCAGGACGCATATTGCCGCCGCAGCCCCAGTTCTCATTGCCCACGCCGAAGTAAGCTACACTCCAGGCCTCTTCCTGTCCATTCTTCTGGCGCAGCTCAGCCATCGGCGATACACCGTTAAAGGTCAGATACTCAACCCACTCGGACATCTCCTGTACCGTTCCGCTCCCTACATTGCCGTTGATGTACGGCTCACATTCCAGCATGGCGCAGAGCCGCATGAATTCATGTGTACCAAAATGATTGTTCTCAACCGCACCGCCCCAATGGGTATTGATCATGCGCTTGCGTTCTTCACTTGGGCCAATGCCGTCCTTCCAGTGATATTCATCGGCGAAGCAGCCGCCCGGCCAGCGCAATACGGGAATCTTCATTTCCTTAAGCGCTTCCACCACATCGTTGCGGATACCCTTCGTGTTCGGAATCGGCGAATCTTCCCCTACCCAGATGCCTTCATAGATACAGCGTCCCAGATGCTCAGCGAAATGTCCATAGATGTTGCGGTTAATTGTGCCTTTGCGGATGTCAGTGTTCAATACAATGCGTTCTGCCATTTCGGTTAACGCTCCTCTTTAAGTTAATATATTTGTTAATCATTTAACACTTATATTAATATTATAGTCAGGCTTCCGCCGGTTCGTCAATCTTTAAATAAAACGTACAACATTTATGTATTTATAGACTGCAGAAAAGGAAATTCGAGCCTGCATACGAGGATGAAGCCAGATTCATTTCACTGTCGATACAAAAGATGATATTATGACAGTGGCACCAAAATAAAACACATGGAGAGTATAATGATCCGACCTATTTGCAAAGATATGATGATTTTGAGCCAGCGGTCCACTCCGGCAACTAAAGAGGATCTGCCGGTGTTAGATGACCTTCTGGATACATTGCGCGCGAATGCAGACCGGTGTGTCGGCATGGCGGCTGATATGATCGGTGTCAATAAGCGCATCATCGCGTTCAGTATCGGACCAGTGAATGTCCCCATGATTAATCCGGTCATCACGGGGCGTAACAGTCCTTATGAGGCTGAGGAGGGCTGTCTCTCACATGATGGCGTACGCAGAACTATGCGCTATGATTCCATTGAGGTAGAGTTCCTCGACCGTAATTTCAAACCGCAGAAGCAGACCTTCACCGGATTTGCGGCGCAGATCATTCAGCATGAGATCGATCACTGCGACGGAATTGTAATCTGAGCCCGGCATATGGTATTCAGTTGTCAGGGATAACACAAAAAGACCCCTATCGCGAGACTTTCGCGAGGGGTCTTCTGCTTATTCAGGAGGCTCTGGCCTGCCTAAGCCTATAACTAAGCTCTTCTCAGCCCAAATCTCCGAGTTCAATCTGTACGATTCCCCGGTCATCCCGGACCTCGGCGATCCCGCCGATCAGATGCATCAGGCTGCCGAACTCCAGCTCATTGAACTTGCGTGCCGCAGTATCCCGCTGCAGTGCCCACAGACAGTCCGCCAGTTCGCAGACCACCGGCACATCGCAGCGGATTTCCGCCAGCTCCCGCGAGAGATGCAGCATATCGAGGTCAGCCTCGATTTTGGCCCGCACGCCTTTGGGCAGCAGATGCAGGTTCTCAATGACACCTTCCACGGTGCCGTATTCGGTCAGCAGCTTGGTGGCTGTTTTCTCACCGATGCCCTTAACGCCGGGATAATTGTCGCTGGTGTCTCCCATGAAGCCCTTCAGGTCAATCACCTGTGCAGGGGTGAGGCCACGTTCAGCAAGGAGCTCCGCCGGATCATACACTTTATAGTTGGAGCGGCCTTTTTTCATAATCACGACCTTGACGCTGTCATTCACCAGCTGCAGCATATCGTGGTCACCTGTGAGAATATAGACCTCTGACTCCCCGCTGTAGCACGAAGCCAATGTACCAATGCAGTCATCTGCCTCATAACCAACCAGACCGATATTCGGCACGCCCAGCTCGGCCACTACCTCTTTCACGAGGTCAAACTGCGGAATCAGCTCCAGCGGCGCATCAATGCGGTTCGATTTGTAGCCGTCATACTTCTCCGTACGGAACGTACCCTTGCCCATATCCCAGCAGCAGACCACATGTGAAGGCTCAAACGTACTCACCGCGTCGAAAAAATACTGCAAAAATCCATACACCGCATTCGTCGGAAGCCCGGCGCTGGTCTTGCGGATATATCCTCCATAAGAGGTAGCATAAAAAGCCCGGAACAGCAGAGCCATTCCATCCACGATCATTACCCGGCCCTTAGTTTCTGTTACTGTGCTCATGTGTAACCTCTCCTTGTGCATACAATTTGCATTGCGCCTCTAGGAGTATTCTATCAGAAAACTAGTAATCTTATAAGAGTGCATCCAGATTCCCACAGCTCCAATCATTGGGAGGCCCGGCCGGAATTAACTACTGTAGCACCAAATCATAGTTAAAAATCCCTTCGGACGCCAGTAAATCTTCAAAGTCTCTCACCGCTAAGGGCTTACTGTACAGAAATCCTTGAATCTCATCGCATTTATAATCAGACAGAAGCTCTAGTTCTTCCATTCGTTCCACCCCTTCAGCTATGACCTTCATACCCAGATTGTGTGCCAGGAAGATTAAAGATGATACAATCGCCTGATCACAATTGCTGCTTATCATTTCACGAATGAAGATCCGGTCAACTTTGAGTGTATCTATTGGAAAATACTTAAAATAACTTAAAGAAGATTGTCCGCTTCCAAAATCATCTATCGCGATATTCACACCGGTTGCTTTGATACTTTCTACAGTTGCTATCATGCTCTCCGTATGTGTCAGAAATCCGCTTTCTGTAATTTCAAGTTCCAGCCTGCGAGGATCTACGTTGGTTTCACGTATAATTCCAGAGAGGATACTTGGAATATCATCCATCATCAGTTGCCTGACGGACAGGTTTACTGAAATACGAATTGCTGACGTTAAATGCTCCTCCCATTTGTTCAACTGTCTGCAGGCAGAGAGGAGCACCCATTCACCAATCGGACAGATGAGCCCCGTCTCTTCAAGGATAGGAATGAAAATCTCGGGGGAGATCATTCCGAATGTGGGATGCTCCCAACGGAGCAATGCTTCAGCGCCCACAATTTTCTGTCTGGGAACATCGACCTGTGGTTGATATACGAGAAAAAATTCTTCATTTTCGAGCGCATGGTGTAAATCTTTCTCAAGCTGCTGCCGATAAAGAGGCTCCTCTGCTTTTGGGACATTGCTGATAAGTTTCCGAGATGACTTCCTGTAAGCAGTTACTCGTAAAAAAAGATAAATACAAATACCGGCGGATACAATGAATTTCAGAATTATTATCAGCATATTCTTTACCTTAATTCCTATAAATCTTGAAACCGTTTAAATTGTCGTACAAATCCTCGGCCATTTGGGCTAAGGAAGCTGAGGATGCTGATATTTCTTCCATTGATGCTAGCTGTTCTTCTGTTGCTGCTGCAATATTCTGCGTGCCGGAGGCAGAAGTTTTGGCAGAAGTATTGATCTCTTCCACCGAACGAAACACTATTTCTGTTCCTGCTGCCAGATCCTGAACTTCATTTGTGACTTCCCTGATCTGGGCGGCGACGTTATCCACAGACTCTTCAATCTGTGCAAATGCTTGCCCTGCCGAATTCACAATCTCGATCCCGCTCTCAACCTCTTTAGACGTGCGTTCCATGGATCGGACAGCTTTGCCTGTTTCCGACTGAATCGTACTGATCAGGACAGATATTTTTTGGGCCGATCCTGCTGATTGCTCAGCCAGCTTGCGGACCTCATTCGCGACAACCGCAAATCCCCGGCCATGTTCTCCAGCCCTGGCCGCTTCGATTGTTGCGTTCAGCGCGAGCAAATTGGTTTGTGCTGAAATCCCTGATATAGTGTCTACAATCTGACCTATCTCTTCTGACTGCTGTTCTAAACCATGAATAATGCTGTTCAGCTCTTCAATCGCCGTATAGATTGAACTCATTTGACTCACAGCTGTATGGACCGCTTCATTTCCCTCCAATGATAGATCTGAAGTCTGTGAGGCTGTTTCAGACATGTTCTGAGCATTCCGTTCAATAAGCTGAATACTGTCCTTCATATGTTCCATTGTTCTGGCCGTTACTTCAACCGCATGAACCTGTTGATCTGCACCTCCCGCTACTTCTTGAACGTTTGCCGCAATATTTTCACTGGCTGTGCTGGTCTGTTCTGCATTTGCCGTAAGCTGCACAGAGAACGCCGCAACCTGCTGCGAAGTCTCTGTAATCTGCCCGAACAGGTTTCTTAATACCTCGAGCATAGTATTGAGAGAATGCGTCAGTTGCCCGAGTTCATCTCTGGAACGATAACTTGCTTCTCCGGTGAAATCTCTGTTCTCCGCTTCTTTCATAAGCTTCTGTACAGCCTGCACCGGTTTTACAATCATCCTTATGATGATAATTCCGACAACAGTGCAGAGCAGACAAAAAGCGATGGACAGGATGTTTGATAACAGAATGCTTTGCTCCCCTTGTTCGCGGACCAAAGTGTTAATGGCAGCGGCACTATCCTTAAGTTTGTTTTCCAATGTGTCACCTAAAGTTAGCATTACATTCATTGTGGGTACAACATTATTTTTGTAATATTCATAGGCTTCCACATTGCGATTAACAGCCCCCAAAGCAAAGGCTTCCTGCATGGAACGGATGTATACAATAAATTCAGTTTTAATATCTTTTACAAGCTTTTTCTCCTCTTCGGTGATCCCATTCACAAGCATTCTATCCAGAATATTTGAATTCGCATTCACTAGGCTATCGAATTTTATTTTTAATTCGTTCGCCTCTTGATTTGTACTAGTCTGCATGGATTGGAACAGAATGCTTTCCATCGCCCGGTTGCCGGTACGGTAATTTAGAAAATCTGCTTCCGGCACCATCTGATCGAAATACATCGCGTTAGAATTATCAACAATTTTTGTCAACGATACATATCCAAGAGCAGATTGTGCAACCATGGCTACAATAAAGACTCCGATCAACAGAAACAGTTTTGTTGCTACTTTTAGATTACGCACAGTTCTATCCCCTTCCTATCACTTACATCTCCCTTTCATGATAGAGCAGAGGTATTAAAACATTTCTTGTAAAAGTATTAGGAATCTATGTCTTTTCTTCATATTCATTGAATTTATTCAGCGAAAATTTATAGCCTATTCCCCAAACTGTTTTAATATATTTCGGATTTTTTGGATCTAGTTCAATTTTATTTCTGAGCTTCATAACATGCACATCAATTGAGCGTTCATTCACTAATGTATGGATTCCACGCAGATAAATGATCAGTTCCTCCCGCGAGAACACCCGCTCCGGATGGTTATAAAGGAGTTTCATAATTTCAAATTCGGTAAAGGTTGTCTCTACTATTTTCCCTTGAACTTTAATAGACCGGTATTCATGTTCAATAACAATGCTTTTATCTTCCGGTCTGGAAATTGAATGACTTCCATCAGCCTCTTTATAATTTGATCTCTGATACGCTCTCCGTAAAATGGCATTCATTCTGGCTAACAGCTCCTTCATGCTGAAGGGCTTGCATAAATAATCATCCGCCCCGGCGTTTAAGGCTTCGACACGGCTCATGACTTCGGTATTCATAGAAATAATTACGATGGGCACCACAGATTCTTTACGAATCTCTCTGCAAACCTCAATGCCGTTTAAGTCAGGCAGCACTAAATCAATGATCACAAGATCGGGTTGCTTTTCCTCAATAAGAGCAAGTCCTCCGGTTCCTGTATCTACTCTGTAAACAATATTGCCTTCTTCTGCAAGATACATCTTTATCATGTCACCGATAATCATGTCATCCTCAATAAGTATTACTTTCATAATAAAACCCTCTCATGATCAAGTACATCCTTGCTGTCACCAGGATATGCATTATCTAAATAGTGCTGTATAGAAGAGATGATCCCCAGAAGCTCATCCTCCAAATTGTCCAATCCATTCTGGAGATCAGCATCCTGCTCTAGTTCTAATTCAAGCCTCATTGCAGCTGTCAGCAGCCGGTCGGCACACAGATTCCCTGCCACACCCTTAAAGGTATGAAGCATCCGATGATATCCAGTTAAATCGTCATTGTTCAGGGCATCCCGCAGTTGTTCAACAAAAAGCTTATAGTCACGAATAAACACAGTGAACATATAACGTACAATATATTCTTTTCCGCTAACTCTTTGCAAAAGCAATTGATAATCTATTCCTTTGACACGTCTGTTCAGTAACGCAATTAGTGCATCGACCTGAAGCGGCTTGGTCAATACACCGTTCATCCCAATGCGGTAATACATTTCATGCTCTTCCTTTACAGTATTTGCGGTCAGGGCTATGACGGGCAGGTGGTCATACTCGCGGTTCTGCCGTATCTTCTTCGTCACCTCAATTCCACTAAGTTCAGGCATATGAATGTCCAGTAAAAGCAAGTCCCATCCCCCATGTTCCAGTAAAGCCAGAGCCTCCTTACCATCATTTGCTGCGGTTACCTCAAAGCCGTATGAAGTCAGAAGCTCTGTGACAACAAGCTGATTAATTTCGTTATCTTCTGCTAACAGAATTTTCCGCTGAATCCCGGGTAAGGAAAGCTTCCCGCTACCCTTAATCTCATGCGGTGAATCCGGTTCATTCTTGAACAAGGTGTACATGGCCTGGTACAGGCCGTTACGGCTAACGGGCATTAGAATTAGAGCATCCGGCTGCAGACTCGCAGGCAATTTCGAAATCCCATCACGTACCTCTGCCGTTGAAATTGCAACATAGCGAACGGGATGTGTATGATGTATTTTCTGAAGCTGCAGCCAGTCGTTCAACCCTTCCCGCTCATTCATACTTAAATCAACCACAATCACTTCAACAGGCAGATGAGAATAAACAAGATCCGATTGTTCACATGCCGCAACATCAAAGTTCATTGATTCCAGCATAGAGCATAACCCGTTTCTAACCGCAGCATTGTTCTCAATGACAAGAACTTTGGTTTGTGAAAATTCCATCCGCTCCTCCAGCTGAAGCAATTCATCCGGTCGTGCATATTCAAAGGGAATGGTAAAGGAAAACTTACTGCCCTGTCCCGGCTCGCTGCTGATTTCAATATCTCCTCCCATCAGTTCAACAAAGTATTTGCAGATCGGAAGTCCCAGGCCGGTTCCTCCACCCATCTGTCTGGAATAATGTCTGACCTGCATGAAGGGTTCAAACAGATGATCGATCTGATCGCTCGTAAGCCCGATGCCCGTATCTTCTACCGAGAACTCCAAATGAATAATATCTTCTTCATATCTTACGGGTTCAACCTTGACGTATATATGCCCCCTATCCGTAAATTTAATGGCATTGTTTATCATATTGATAAGAATTTGTTCAACGCGCAGAGAATCACCATAGAGCATCTCCGGAATATCCGCCGATGTATCAATAATGAACTTTAGCTGTTTCGATCCGAGAAGCACGGCAAGAATATCCGATAATTCCTGCATCAGCTGATGCAGATTAAAATTAACCTTTTGCAGTTCAATTTTACCGGCCTCAATCTTCGAGAGATCAAGAACATCATTAATAATACCAAGCAAGGTATGGGACGAGGAGAGAATTTTGTTCAAATAATCTTTTTGCACCGGAGACATTTCCTGTCTAGTCAAAAGCTCCGTGAGACCTATGATTCCGCTAAGCGGGGTACGTATTTCATGGCTCATGCGGGCAAGAAACTCGCTTTTTGCCTTATTAGCTTCGTCAGCCGCCCTGCTTTTCTTCACATGGGTAATATCATGCCCAGTGGTTATAACCCCTATTACTTCCTCTTTCATGTTAAAGAACGGAGACAAAGTGACATCATATTGATGTTCTCTCCTGGCTGATCTAAAGCTGTATTCAAATCTCTCCATCGTTCCATTTGAGATGACCTGTCTGAAGTAATAGAGCCATTGCTCAACATGCTCACCCGCTGGCATCTGTTCTGTTATCATTGTCCCAATCAGGCTCTCAGGCGATATTCGAAGCGTCTCGGCCACTTTATTATTTACAGATGTAATTCGTCCCTGCACATCAAACCACACTATGAAATCCTGGGTGCTCTCCACAAGCGAACGGTATAACTCCTCACTCTCTTTAAGCTTCTTCTCTGATTCCATGCGCTGGGAAATATCTATAACAGAGCCGATGATAGCGCCAACGATGTTGTCATAGAAAACTGGATTCAGATTGATAAGCAGCGTATGCTCCTTAAATAATATTTCAAATGTCTGCGGTTCTCCGGCCCAGGCCTTTTCCTTTTGAATCTTCATAAAAATACTTAGATCCTCAGGGAATAAATCCAGTCTATCAAGTGTCTTGCCGACGAGTTCACTGGAGGAAATCCCCAGTTCAACACACAAGGCACCTCCGGCAATTTTATATTTGAATTCTTCATTTTCTCTGGTCAATTTATAGATAAATCCAGGTTGCAGATGAAGAATCTCTAACAGATCGCTTTGCATCTCATCGAACCGTTGCTTCAGCCTCTGGGCATTGCACATATAGAATAACTTTGCCGCGATAAATAACCCGGATGCCTCATACACGGCCAAAAATTGCAGACTGGCGGATAAAGAATGTGAGTTGTCAATATAATTATAAAATAATATCAACAGAAGATTGGTCACGGTGACTAAGATGATCCACTGCTTCCAGAAGGAGTGAATATAGCGGATGGTTATATTGCAAACAATAAAAATGATGGACACATCAATAATCCCCACTATCATCATCTTTATGGATGGCTCATAAATAAGACGGGGAAGGATAATTAACAAAGCCGCCAATGCTGATGCGAATGGGCCGCCAATGGAAGCAGCAATGAGTATGGGGATGGTACTCAGGTCCGCAATCAGGCAATTATTAAAGGGATGACTAACAGCATATATTAGAATGACGCCCACAAGGCCCTGGTATATCCCCACTTTCCAAGTGTAGCCTGTTAAAACCCTCAGATTAATGTTTACCCTCATCATAAAGTGCTCGAAAAAAAACGTAAAAATCGTCAACAGGCAAAAACTGAGAATCAAATCACGAATCAACTCACTACCACCTTATAAATACATTATTGGTTTGTATTTGGCAATTTTAAGATCAACATGATTATATACAAAAAATGTCGAACAATATACACCGTTCGACAAAATGCCACATATTTCAACATTTGTTTGATATTTTACAAACACTTAGTCAGCAGATATAGTCTCTATCACTTTTTCAAAGTCCAGAAGAACAAGCAGCTTCCCCTCGACTTGCACAATCCTCTGACTAAACCCGCGCTGCACTTGTAAGGCCTCAAGAGTCTGATTCATCTTCGCCGGATTAAACTGATTGATTCTCAATGCCTCATGGACATGAAACGCGGCAGCCTTATTATTCTTCATCTCAGCAATAATATATTTGCCCTGTATCTGTCCAGTTCTCCTTGCAGAAGGATACCCGAAACATTTAGCCAGGTCTATGACTGCAATGGCTTCTCCACGAAACTGAATCAGCCCCTCCATGTAAGGATGTGCTAATGGAACTGGAGTAACCGGAATAGTATTAATAACCTCCCTTACTTGCTGCACATACGTACAATACAGATCATTGCCTAGCAGAAACTCAACAATTCCGACTTCTTCTGTATCCGTTACTGGTAATAATCGCCGTACTGTCATTTCCTCGCCCCATTCATTCAATATCATTGACACTATGTATAGATTGAACTTGGAAACTTGAGGAGGAGGAAGGATTGACGAAGGGGGATTTTGGAACTGAAGGAGCGATAGCAATCGCCTTAGTCTGCGGATTTCCACCGCGAACAGCAGTATAATCATGAAATCTGCAGACAACAGCGGCCGGAAGTCCAAATATTCACCGCAGTGGCGACTGATTCTTCACTCTAAAATCTCAAGTACAATCTATATTGTTTTAACTATAAATCCAAATTGTTATATAACATGTTTATATGCTATTTAATTTCTGTTTGATAAATTAATACAAAATACATATTACCCTTGCAATAAATTCAGGATTGCTCATATGCAGACAAACAATTTGCATCAAAATTTATATATAAGTCTTTGAGGGCATGGATCTGAATCCATAAACAAGGAATGGGATTTCTTTGGGCTGGAGGAAGATATCCAATATAAGCGCGGCAAAGTGTGGAAAGAATTTCAAAAATGTATATGGCTTCGAACAGGGGGACTGGAGACTATTACAATAGCAATCCTGCAACTTTCCGAATGGAATTAGGACTGGTTCTAAGGGATATTCTGGAGGTTCCGTACGTATGCCGTTATCTTCCCCTTGCTGCTTTTTGATGCTCCGGTGATCATACGAAGCAAGGGGACAAGAAAGGGCAGCCAAACATAAACATGATATGGGATCCAGTATTGCTGCAATGCTTAAACAAGAAATAAAAAAGGAAATCTTATGGAACGCTGCATTAATCGTCTGGATCGCACCGAATTTTAGGTGTTGCTCCAGGCTTCAGCGTACTGCTCATCTTTGTAGCCGACTGTAACCTTCTTGCCGTCAGTGACAACCGGACGCTTGATCAGCATCCCGTGGCTGGCGAGCAGCTCAAGCTGCTTATCTTCACTGAGACCGGCCAGCTTGTCCTTCAGATTAAGTTCCTTGTAGACCTCACCGCTCGTATTAAAAAACTTCTTCAGCGGCAGTCCGCTGTTCTTCAGCAGGACGCGCAGCTCCTCCACTGTGGGCGGCTGCTCGGCAATATGCTGCAAGTCCAGCTCATGCCCCTGCTCCTTCAGCCATTTCACTGCGGCGCGGCAGGTGCTGCATTTCGGATATTGATACACCTTCAATTGACTCATATGGTTCTCCTTTTATTATAAGCGCAGCGGCAATGTTGCAGTACGCTGATTATTAGGGCTGCCGGCGCAGCCGCGTTCACGGGCCGGATGGGCCGGAAGTCAAACATTCTCTGCAGCCACGGCTAATCCCCACAGTGGAATTTTCCCGTTTTAATCTAAATAGATGGAAATTGTACATTTATTTAGCGTGAATTAGCAGCTTAATAGGAATTAGTTGGATTTTCAACACTTAATTTGAGCGCATTCGATACTTTTCGGCCAAACCTCTTAGATTAGTTGTACTTTTTCCACTTGTTGGATTTAGAGTGGCGAAACAGCTAAGAATAAGTGCAGTCTCGCACTTATTTCACAATCTCACGCTGGCGCCTGGCTGTACCCGCCAGCGAAATCTTCAGCATCCCCTTATATCACGGCCAGGCTGCTGAGACAGTTATTGCCCTGCACCAGTCTCACGCAGCTTCGCCTGCAGCTGCGCCATATCCGGCGGCAGCGGAGCCTCGAAGACCAGATCGGCATGCGTGACCGGATGCCGGAAGGACAGGCGCACCGCATGCAGCGCCTGGCGCGGAATGGACGCGTCCAGCTCCGCGATCTCTGCCAGCTGCGCCGCTTCCACGGACGACAGCTCCGCCTCTTTGCTCTCTCCGCCCGGCAGCGTCAGCCTGGCTTCTTGCGTCTCGCCGCCGGGCAGCACCAGCCCGGCCTCCCGCTCTCCGCTGCCCGGCGGAAAAAGCCCGCTTGCCGCCTGCCCGCGGGCATACAAAGGGTGACGGTACATGCCGTCACCGATCAGCGGGCAGCCGATCGAGCTCATATGCACCCGGATTTGATGGGTGCGCCCGCTCTCCAGCTTCAGCTCCACGCGCGAAGCCGCGCGCGGATAGACCTCCTTGACCTCGTACCGGGTCAAGGAAGGATAACCATCCGGCGTCACAATCCGCCGGTGCGGCTCCAGCGGGTCGCGGTCGATCGGACCGGCGATGTCGCCGCTCTGCAGAGCGGGAACCCCGTGCACAAAAGCAGCATACCGCTTGTCCACCGTCCCGGCGATCATCTGCTCGGAGATATGCTGATGGCTGTACGGGTTCTTGGCAATGACCAGTACACCGGAGGTCTCCTGGTCCAGCCGGTGGACAGGGCGGAAGCGGACCCGCTCCCCCTTCTCCGCCCAGTAATGCACCACTCCGTTCGCGAGCGTCTCCGTGTAATGGCCATGGGTCGGATGGACAATGATCCCCGCGGCTTTGTTCACGACTAGCAGATGGCCGTCTTCATATAGAATCTCAAAAGGAATCGGCTGCGGCAGGATATCCTCTGACGTTTCTTCCTCCATCCGGATCTCTACACGGTCACCGCTGCTTACCTTGACGCTGATATAGACACGCTCTCCGTTCAGCGTAATCCCGAGGTCTGTCATCTTCAGACGGGACAACAGCTTACGGGAGACATCCATCCGCTTCTGCAGGATGGTTTTGAGCAGCCAGCCGTCTTCATCCGGCGGCACAATATAGGTAATCGGCGGATAGTAGCTGGTCATTTGTTCCGGAACACCTTTTTGCTGCGCACATACTCTACCTCAGCAACCTCCAGCCGTGTATTGGCGGCACGGGCCAGCGCGAAGAAATAATCAGAGAGTCTGTTCAGATAGACAACAGCCTCCGGGTTAATATCTGCACTGCGTCCCAGGGTCACAGCCCGGCGCTCCGCACGGCGGCAGACCGTCCGGCAGACATGCAGAACCGAGGACAGCTGGCTTCCGCCGGGCAGAATGAAGCGCTCCAGTACCGGATTCTCCGCCTGCAGCACATCGATCCAGCCTTCCAGACGCGCGGCCATCTCGCTTTTCACCTTATATTTGTTCTCGCTCAGCTTCACGAACGCCAGGTCCGAACCGCAGTCAAACAGCTCATGCTGAATCTCCAGCAGCTGCTCCCTAACATCCGCGAACCGTTCATCCTCCATCAGACTCCGTGCCTGGCCGACAAAACAGTTCAGCTCGTCTATGGTGCCATAAGCCTCGACGCGGACATCGTCCTTGCCCACACGGCCGCCGATGACTGAGGTTTCCCCTTTATCCCCCGTACGCGTATAGATCGCCATAGTATTTCCCTCCTAAGTTGCAAATCACATAGTAATAGTGTAATCGTTCTTATGTATGTAGGCAAACAAAGATCAGCATTTCTGACATGTAAATAACTCCCTAATGAGCTAATATGGAATGTACCCGATCCCCACCCCGCCTACGGCTTCCGGAAAGTAATACAGTACATCAGGCCTTTGCATACCTCCTTATACTCGATCTCCAGCATATCCTGCGGAATGAGTCCAAGCACCCCCGGCAACTCCTCCCCCTGCTGAAAATACCCCTTAACCACCGGCACCTTCCCGTACGTTCCCTTTACCAGCTTCTCTGTCTCATCGGCAATCATCAGTCTGGTGCCCGGCTTCGCCACCCGGATCATCTCCAGTACCGCAGCTCCCGGATCACTGAAATAATTGATACCGCCGACATGATAGACACAATCGAAGACGTTGTCCTTAAAAGGCAGCTTCTCCGCCTGTCCCTGGAACAGATGTCCCTGAAGCTTCCAGCGCCGCAGATTGCGCACCGCCTGCTTCAGCATTCCGCTGGAGATATCCAGTCCGTACAGCTCTGCCTGTACACCCAGATAGGGGAAATTATCGCCGCTGCCCACCGAGGTCTCCAGCACACGGTCACCTTCCCGCAGTTCAAGCGAAGACAGAAACTGTCCTCTGTAGCTTCGTTCCCCGCCGAATTTCAGGGCGAAATAAGCTTTGTTGGACAGCCGGTAGAAACGGGCTATCCGGTTGTACAGCTCAAGGTACTTTTTGTTGCTGCCCTCGGCATCCGCTTCTCCCAAAAAGGCGAGAAAGCCCTGCTTCAACGGGTACTTACGCCCGCTCTCCGGATTAACGGCTCCCGTTCCTTCGAGCTTCAGCTCATCATACGTATAGGGGTCCCGCAGTATATCGGCTTGTAACATGAATATCATCCTCTTTTTCCGGTACGCTGCAGAAGAGCCCGTACCTTTAGAATCATCGTGAGTATTCATTATATCCCTGCCGCAGGAGTCCTCCATCGGGCCCCGGGTCCACCTCCTCCTCCGCCCCGGGACGTACAAGCATTACAGCAGCCTGAACCCCAGGCAAGGTTCCCCGGCTTCGATCGTCCGCCTCATTCGGGCAAGATATGCCTTCTGGCCGTCCGTAAGCGCGCCCGGATCTGTGTGCACCATATGATAGGTATACGAATAAAGATGCCGGTAATCTATAAAGTAGCCGATCTGAGCCATGAACCCGGTATCTGTGTTACCCCTGCGGTAGCCTTCCATAAAAGCGTGATAAAATGCCAGCACAGCGTCCTTCTTGCCCGCATCTTCCGGCACAGTCTGGGCCATATGATAGACGGCAATGGCAATATCATACGCAAACCAGTGATATTCCGCATCCCCGAAATCTATCACTGTCAGCGAGCCGTCATGCACCAGGAAGTTATGCGGATGAAGGTCGCCATGAATCAGGCCGAATTCATTCCCGGAGGTGCCAAGGCGGCTGAATTCTTCCTGGTATACCTTCCACTTTTGCAACAAAAGAGCGTCTGTTTCTATCCTCTCCGCCAGCAGAATTATATTCTCCTGCCCATGTGGATGCGGATGGACTGCCTGGTAGCTCCGGGCACAGGAATGCAGCCTTCCCATCGCCTCTCCCCAGTGCTCGAATAACAGCGGATTCCAAACCGTCTTATCTTCCCGATTCACATGTGTACCTTTAACCTTATGGAACAGAATATAATAAAAAGGCTCTGACACCGGGTAAATATACTTCCCGGACTCCAGGCACAGCGGGCGGATCGCACTCACTTCACTCTCCTGCAGGTAGTTCAGCCATTCCATTTCCGGCAAAATGTGTTCCTTGGGGACCACGCTGTGATCCAGTATTTTGACGACGATATTCTCGGCTCCTGCCCGTTCAAGCTCAAATACATTGTCATTATACCCTCCAAGATGCTTGACCGCTTCAGGAGGACAGCCGAGCTCTGTGAACACCTGCTGCCGGATACTCTCTGGAATCATCGCACTCCCCCCTGTCCCTGCAAAAACTGTATCAGCTCCCGGTTGACCCGCTCCGGCTGTTCCATATTGATGCCATGGCCTGAGCCCCCGATCACCTTATAGCGGAAATCCCCGTCCTGAAGTATGCCAATAAAATCCTTCTTATGCTGCAGCTTGTAATCCCCGATCAGAAAATACAGCTTATCCCTGACTATAGCCGCGCGGGCCTTGTCATAGAGCTCAGTTCTCTGGATAAACATCGCCTGTTGGTTATGATTCTTCATGAGCAGCACCACATGCTCGGCCAGTTTAGGATGTTTTTCTACAAGTCGTGATTCCGGCGAACTGAGCTTATTAAATACCTTAAGCAGATTTTTGCGCGTAGGTACCATGATTTCCGGGAACATCATCAGCAGCGTCTGGATCATGCTTTTTAACGGAGCCGTGACCATCCCGCCTTCCATACAGACTGCCCTAAGAACTCGTCCAGGCTCGTTAATCACATAATTGAAGGCCATGTACGCTCCATTCGATACACCTGCCACATAGAATTGTTCCAGTTTCAATCCATCAGCTACGCTGTTAATCCAATCTACCTGATTAAAATTCTGATTATTGAACCTGGCACCCGGCAGGCTCTTCCCAGGCCCTCCCAGCGTATCCACCGCAATGCAGCAGAAATGCCGGGACAGCTCCCGTATATTCAGCAGCCACATCACCGCCGAATTATCGCCTACCCCATGGAACAGGAGCAGGGGCGGCAAACCGGCCTCTCCCGCCGTTATACAATGTGTTGTCCCGTAAGGAGTCTCGATATCCAGCTCCCGAACCTTCGTCCCCCAGTCCCCGAGCAGCTCATCATAGGAACGGAGAACCTGTTCCTTGCCGGCATCACTTTTAAATACCTTGACCATGGCTAATTCCACCTTTTCGGATATGGGATGGGCTAATGATCTCTTTTCATGAAGCGCAGAACCAGTTCGGTTGAGGGAAAAGGAGCGGCAGCTGTGGTCTGTATCCTCGCTATACCAAGCCCCTGGATGAAGGAGAAATAGGCGACGGCGATTTCCACCGGATCACCCTGGATAATCTCCCCTGCCTCCTGCCCGGCGATGATCAAGGGAACGAGATGCTCGAATGGCTTCATAATCTTCTCCTTCGCAACAAGCTTAGCCGCCTCCGGAATAGCTTCCGAGGTTGCCGTCTGCAGAAGAATGAGCCGGAAGTGCTGCAAGGCAATACTGCCTTGCGACAGGAATGCCTCGGTCAGCCAGGTAATCCGCTCCAGCGGGGTTCCGTCCAGCTCTGCTGCATATTGCACCGATATTCCTGCTCCGTCCGAAGCCAGCTCAACAATTCTGGTGAAGATATCGTCTTTGGATTTGAAATACATATAGACATACCCCTGGCTGAAGCCTGCACTGGCGGCGATATCCTTGATTTTGGTCCCGGCATAGCCTTTCCTGGAGAAGACCTCGACAGCATGATAAATGATCTGCCGGATCGCCTTGTCCGGAGCCAATAGCTCAAAGCCCTCAATGAATTTACGTTCCAGCAATTTGCCGTTGTCGCTCTTGCTGTTATCACTCTTGCTGTTATCACTCTTGCTGTTATCACTCTTGCTGTTATCACTCACGATTCCCATCTCCCTTATAATGAATGACTGTTCATTCATTATACTGTGAAAGGATATTTATGTAAATTAAAAGAGTAGACCTGCTTTGCCGCAGAAAAGTTATAGCATCCAGCAAATAAGTTCATTCATATATTCAGTACAAACTCACCCTAACTGGTGAATCAATCTGAAGCTTATGCGGCCAATGTAGCCAGTGCAGCTTATGTAGATATTAAGGCCACATCGCGATGCTTCACTCAGACTATTTACTGGGCAGTCTTCGGCGAAATCACACGCCAGAGCTTCTCATTTCCTCCTTTTGCGTGCAAACTGTGAAGTGCTCCTCTTTCCCGCATGCCGTCCGCTTTCGGCGGATTCAAAGGGATTTATCCCTTTAATTTCCTCATACCGCCCGCTTTCAGCGGATTCAAAGGGATTTATCCCTTTATTTTCCCCATACCGCCCACTTTCGGCAGATTCAGAGGGATTTTTCCCTTTATTTTCCCCATCCCGCCCACTTTCGGCGGATCCAAAGGGATTTATCCCTTTATTTTTCCCATCCCGCCCACTTTCGGCGGATTCAAAGGGATTTATCCCTTTATTTTCCCCATCCCGCCCACTTTCGGCGGATTCAAAGGGATTTATCCCTTTATTTTCCCCATCCCGCCCACTTTCGGCGGATTCAGAGGGATTTATCCCTTTATTTTCAGCATCCCGCCCACTTTCGGCGGATTCAAAGGGATTTATCCCTTTATTTTCAGCATCCCGCCCACTTTCGGCGGATTCAAAGGGATTTATCCCTTTATTTTCCCCATACCGCCCACTTTCGGCGGATTCAAAGGGATTCCTGATACAAGAATAGTTCTGTCCTTCGGATGGATAGCTTCCAATTACGAAAATCATAATCACCTACACGGTGCGACTGTGAGGCGCACTAAAAAACGGACACCTCCCGCAAAGGGAGATGTCCGTTTCAATATAAATCAGCCGGTTAATCGTTCTTACGGTGGCGGCCTCTCATATACTCATTAATCTTCAGGTCCAGCAAGCTGCTGATGGCAATTACATTATCTGAGGTAAAGGAATTCTCCTGTATAAAGAGCTGTTCCATTCTGCTGCGGAGGACCTGTATTTCATTTTCCAGCGAGAGCCTGCGTGCATTTGCATCACCCCTGGGAGGATGTATCCCGCTTCCGGAACTACATTCCCCGCCATAGGAAGGTAAGTAATAATCTGCGCTCAGCACAATCATCCCTCCTAATGTATTATTGCGTGATATCCGGATACCTGATACTGAATTCTTCCTATCCGGACTCTGCGCCCTATTCTAGAATAAGACCTCCATGTAAGTGTATTACAGGTGTTTCTTGTCCTTAGAGTAAAATAATACCATATAGAAGAGTGATCGGCTATAGTTCAATTTACTTCATTCTGTTTGCATTACTCTGCCCGCTCGCGGGCCAGCTGTGAGACAAATGCCCCAATCCGTTCAACTGCTTCGTTCAGCTGGGATACCGAGGTTGCATAAGAGCAGCGGAGGTATCCTTCACCGCCCAGACCGAATACACTGCCCGGAACCGCAGCTACCTTATATTCCAGAAGCAGGCGCTGGGCGAATTGATCGGAGGTCAGCCCGGTGCGCTGAATACTCGGAAAAGCATAGAACGCGCCTTGCGGCTCATGACAGTCCAGCCCGGCATCGCGCAGCCCTTTGACGATCAGCCGGCGCCGCTGATTATAGGAATCCGCCATCCGGTCCTTCTCTTCCATTCCATTGGTCAATGCCTCCAGAGCAGCCACCTGGCCCATCGAAGGCGCGCACATGACTGTGTACTGGTGAATCTTCAGCATCGCGGAGATCAGGTCCGGGTGACCGCAGGCATATCCCATCCGCCAGCCGGTCATGGCGAAGGCTTTGGAGAAGCCGCTGACCAGAATGGTCCGGTCAATCATGCCCGGAAGGGAGGCAAAGCTTACATGATTGCTTCCATAGGTCAATTCAGCATAAATTTCATCGGAAATTACTATGAGATCATGTTTCTCTACCACTTTGGCAATCGGTTCCCAATCCTCACGGCTCATAATCGCACCCGTCGGATTGCTCGGATAGCAGAGAATAAGAATCTTGGAGCGCGGGGTGATCTTGGCTTCCAGATCTGCCGCCGTAAGCTTGAAGTTATTCTCTCCGAAGGTCTCAATACCGACCGGAATCCCGCCGCCGATTGCTGTTATCGGTGAATAAGAGATATAGCAAGGCTCGGGAATCAGAATCTCGTCTCCCGGTGAGATCAAGGCCCGGAGCGCCAGATCTATCGCTTCACTGCCGCCGACGGTGGCGATAATCTGGTTCGCAGGATCATATTGCACCGCGAAGCGGGTCTGCAGATATTCGGCAATGCCTTCTCGAAGCTCCGGCATGCCGGCATTGGAGGTATAACCGGTGAAGCCGCGCTCCAGCGAGTAGACGCAGGCTTCCCTGACATGCCAGGGAGTCTTGAAATCCGGTTCCCCGACACCCAGTGAAATAATATCCTTGCTGCCTGCCGCCAGATCAAAAAACTTACGGATGCCCGAGGGCTGTATCTGCTGGACCAGCGGGGCCAAATAGGAATTCATCGACTTCGTAATCATGGCATTACATCCTTCACGGAGATATCATCAGACGGTTGTCTTCTTCATGCTCTTCAAAAATGATACCGTCCTGTTTGTATTTTTTGAGCGTAAAGTTAGTTTTGGTAGAGAGTACCGCATCAATCGGCGACAGCTTCTCGGAGACGAAATTGGCGACCTCCCGCAGATTGCGGCCTTCCACTTCGACCAGCAAATCGTATGCGCCGGACATCAGATAGACGGATTTGACCTGCGGATACAGATAGATCCGCTCGGCAATGCCTTCGAAGCCCCGGCCGCGTTCCGGTGTAATCTGAACCTCGATCAGCGCAGTCACGCGTTCATCGTCCACTTTATCCCAATTAACCACAGTCGCATATTTCACGATGACATGATCCTGTTCCATTTGTGCAATTACGGTTTTGACATCTTCTTCTTCCGCACCAAGCAGGGTTGCCATTAAAGCTGTAGAGCTTCGCGCGTCCTCCTTGAGCAGTTCCAGCACTTTCCTCTTCAAATCATTCATTTCCTTCATGCCTTCCCTCCGGATAGTTCGCCAGTCCGGTACCCCTGCATCAGGGCAGAGCGCCTGCGAAAAGAGTTTAGTATTAATATGACACGAAAATGACAGTTCTGCAAACAAAATAACCCCGCCTGGGCGGGGTTACAATGGATCTTTTAATTTGTGTTTCTCTACACCAGCGGACGGCAGTCCTATGCTTCATCCGCCCCGCGTGAGGGTTACATATAGTAAGAACCGTTATTGTGCTGGACATTGGCCTGATGCAGCGGAACATTGGAGGCCTGATTGTAGGCACCGGCTCCGCCTGTCTTCTCACGCACGAACTGCTGGCATTTCTGCTGGGTCTGCTGTGCAGTCTGAATCTGCTTGTCTACATCCTGACGCAGAGCTTTCCCCGGAGCAGTATACATGTTCATTTGTGACATTTGGTTATACAGCTCTCCCTGAAGTCTGAGCGTATCCATCGTCAGATCATTGAATACCCGGCGTACCGTAGGACAATTCGATTCTGTAGCTGCTGTTGTATATTCACGGACTGTCCGCTTCAAATCAGCCAAAACCGTGTTCAGTAAATCCTCATCTGCCATGAATGGCGTTCCGTTTTGTGCGTACACAGTAAAACCTCCTTAAAGTTTGTGGGATATGCCTCCCGGCATCAAATTTGTGTTGCGGCCAGTAATAATTATTGCGGCTGGGTTGGTGCATACTGCTGGTGCTGATGCAGCAGCTGTACAAGCATATCCATATGGTGGGTATGACTTTGAATTTGCTGTACACAGATTCCCTGCACCGTGGAGTTTTGAGTGGTTCCGGCTGTAGCGGCCAGCTGCTTAATCAGCAAATCTTCGTTGGAAATGGAATCTGCGATATATTCCAGTTCTTTTCCGCTAAGCGCCTGCATTTGGTTAGATTGCATGTTCAGTATTCCCTCCTTCTGGATGTTCAAGCGTTCCTTAGTATGCCGCAGAGCAGAACACTTTATGTGCCAATAAGCGCAAAGCTGCTTCTGCAAAAATCGGATTAACACCTTATATACCGCGCATGAGCGGCTGCCAAACTGCAAACAATACCTTACCTGGATTATATAAAGGAGCGACCATACCATGAAACTCATCAGCGGGCAGCTGCCCTGGGAGAATACACTGCTTCAACCGCCGGTGTATCCGGTACTAAATGAAGATATTACCTGTGACTGTCTTATTGTAGGCGGCGGCATGGGCGGGGCGACGATGTCCTACCGTATGTCCCTCAGCGGAGCGGATACCGTTCTCATCGATAAAAGAGCAGTGGGCAGCGGAAGCTCCCACGCCAATACGGGACTGCTGCAGATCGCGAACGACAAGTCGCTGACCGCCTGCATGAATACCTTCGGGGAAGAGAACGGCGTGCTGTTCTATAAGCTGTGCCAGCAGGGCGTCCGCGCGATTCTCGACCTGCCGGGCAAGCTGGATATTGATCCGCAGATCATAGAACGCAGCAGTCTGCTGTATGCCAGCGTCCCTGAAGATGTACCCGCCCTGAAGCTGGAAAATGAAAACCTGATCCGGCATGGATTTGATTCTGAATTCTGGGATGAGGATAAAGTACGGTCGCATTATTCCTTCTCCAAACCGGCTGCGCTCTTCTCCCGGGGCGATGCCGAGACCAATCCGTTCCGGACCGTGCACAGCCTGATCGATAAAGCCCACTCCGGCGGAGTCCGGGTCTATGAGCATACCGAAGCCCTTAATTACGAATATAGTGCTGACGGCGTGGTCTGCCATACAGCGAATGGCCGGATTTTTGCGAAAAATGTTGTGTTTGCCATGGGGTATGAAACGCAGGATATGAAAAAGGACCGGGGCGCGGAGCTGATCAATACATATGCCATCATGACGAGGCCTCTTACGGACTTCCCCAAATGGCATGAGCAAAGTCTGCTCTGGGAAACAGCGCGGCCTTATCTGTACTTCCGGACCACACCGGACGGACGGATCATTGCCGGAGGCAAGGATGAACAGCTCACCAGTCCCGAGCGCCGCGATGTCCGTGTGCTCTCCCAATGCCAGCGGCTGCTGGAGGAGCTTGTGGCCCTGTTCCCGGAGCTTCAGGGAATAGAGGCTGAATACTCCTGGGGAGCGGTCTTCGGCTCTACCCGTGACGGCTTGCCTTATATGGGGCCGCATCCGGAGTACCCGCACTGCTATTTCATTGAAGGCTACGGGGGCAACGGAACCGTCTACAGCATGATCGCGGCCGAACTGCTCGCAGATACCCTTGCCGGCAAGGTGCGCCCCGAGCTGGAGCTGTTCTCGCTGACCCGTACAACGAAGCCTGCGCCGTCTCCGGCAATTCAGGCGTAAGCAGCTGAGCCTGCGGGAGCCTTGCTGCATCCGGCAGGAGCAGCAGCAAGGACACGCAGGAAAGGGATGCTCCGCAAGCCTGATGGCTGCGGAGCATCCCTTTTTATAATAAAGCTGACAATATGGAATAATAGCTTATTGTGCTTTTACAAATTCAGCAGATTTGATCCCTGCCTGCCGTCCAAAGATAATAATCTCGGCTACAGAATTCCCGCCGATCCGGTTCTGGCCGTGTAATCCGCCGACTACCTCACCTGCTGCAAAAAGTCCTGTGATCGCTTTGCCGTCTTTGTTCAAGACCTCTGTATTGGTGTTAATCACCACACCGCCCATGGTGTAGTGAATTCCCGGGCCGATTTGGATCGCGTAATACGGTGCGCCGGACAGATCATTATCCATGCCTGTTGTTCTGCCGAATTCCGCATCCGACTTATTCTTCACTGCGCTGTTCCAGGTATCTACGGTCTTCTTCAGCTGATCTGCCGGAACGTTCATTTGTTCTGCCAGCAATTCGATGGTATCCGCTGTTTTGACTACACCCATCTTGATGTACTGGTCCACCGCTTTGACGCGGGATTTCACGCCGGAATCAAACACCAGATACGCTGATTTCTCCGGAAGTGTATTGATGGAAGCTGTCACTTTATCACGAGTATCCATTTCGTTGCCGAAACGTTTGCCCTCGCTGGACACCAGAATTGCACCTTCGCCCCGGACCGCTTCACCGATCAGGTAGGATTTCTCCTGCTGTACAGTCGGGTGTACCTGAATCTGATCCAGATCTACCGTTGTGCCGCCAGCCTGTTCAATCATCCGGATGCCGTCGCCTGTGCTGCCGATCTGGTTCGTGGTCACATAACCCTCGAGGTCAGGTCTGACTTCGGTAATCATCTCCATATTAGCGCCGAATCCGCCGGTTGTTACGATCACTGCTGATCCGGTAATTGTTTTCTCATCGGCCTGGTTGAACAGCACCTTGACGCCGTTCACCTTGCCATCCTGTACTGTAAGTTCCTTCACATCCGCATTAACGAACAAGGGAATCCCTTGCTCTTGTACATTTCTTACGAGTCCGGCAACCAGATATTGTCCGACTGCTGAGCCGTCTTCCGGACGGTGGGTGCGCTTCTCTTTCATTCCGCCGGTAATCGTAATATTGTTCAAACGGATTCCGATCGAATCCAGCCAGTCAATGGCACTTGCGGAATTGTCCACGAAAAAGCGGAGCAACTCCTTGTTGTTCGTATCATGGCCGCCTGCCAGTGTCTCTTCATAGAACAGATCATTGGTATCCTCGATGCCCTGCTCCTTCTGGAACTTCGTCTGCGAAGCGTTCATACCCGAGGAGGATTTGGTGGTGTTACCGCCGGCAACCGGCATTTTCTCCAAAATAACCGGGTTCATGCCGTTAGCCTTGGCTTCCAGCGCCGCCGACATTCCGGCACCGCCTGCGCCGACAATGATGATATCATATTTATCTTTTAACTGATCGTACGGTGTATAGCTCGCTTCGGATGCTCCCGATACGGCTTCGGCTGTCTCTTTAGGTGCAGTGGTTGCTGCAGGCTCTGTGGTTGCGCTGTTCTTACCCTTGCTCTCATTCACACTGCCGTTAGCATTGTTGTTACCGCAGCCTGCGATAACCAGCATAACGGAAAGAACGAGTATAAGAGTCGCTGCATATCTCTTTTTCATAGTAACGCTTGCCCCCTTGTGCATATTTTCACAATTATCATATCCGCAAAAGGGCTGTCCTTGGAAGCTTACGTAATTAAAGAAATCATTAAGTAACTAAAGTAAGTGAATTTGCGTGCGGATGTTTATAGTTTTATAATTGGGACTTACACAATCGTATGACTAGGAGGAACTGAACCATGGACAAAAGCAAAAAATATATGCTTGCCGGCGCCATCCTGACCGCAGCTGGTGTTTCTCTAATGACCTATACAGCAAACCGTTACACTTCCTTCAAAAAAGTGGTGGCCAGAACCATCCGGCTGGAGGATATCGCCTCCCTTGAAATTACCCGTCTGTCCTCTGTTCCCGGTGAACAGAAGGATATTGTGGTTACGGAGCCGGAGGCCATCAAACAAATATGTGATGATTTCGCCGACGTCCGGTTAATGAAATCAGCGCGGAATGTAAGCACAGACAACAAATACAGCTATTATATTACCATCGTACAGGCTGACCGGAAGCAGCGGTTTGATATCATTCTCAAGGGCAGGCAGCATATGATTATTTACGATAATGATATGAACAATCCGCATTTAAAAGCTTATAAAATTATGGGTTCCTTCCATCCGCAGGCATTGAATCTGGCTTTTGCTTAAAACCGCAAGGCGTAGCGTAAATCATCCCCGGAAGCATAGAAGACATTACCTATGAAGTCATGGCCGGAGGAGTCCGGACATGACTTCATAGTATTTTAGGGCCGCTTTAAGCCAGATAGCCAATCTCCGCTTCATCTCTGGAAGGCGCTTCGCCGGCAAGCTGCTTCAGCAGCTTCTTCATCATGACCGAAGCCTTCACCTTGGTATGGAGACACGGTGAAAGCTTCATCTCATAGTCCCCCTGCTTAATAGCCTCCTTCAATTCCTCAACTGTAGAGCAGGATACATGTAGCCGGTTCATTACGCTGCCATACTGCAGGCATTGATGACTGTCACTGCCGGCAACCACAGGAACGCCAAGCTTCTCTGCAAATGGCGTAATCAGGTTCTTGTAGGCTTCAGCCCCCTGCACGTAAATGTCTTTAGCATTGAAATCAAACGCATCCAGCCGCTTAAGCAGCTGAGGGTCCAATTGATGAAGTGGAGTAGAGGTGCGGAACGGATGGGCCCCTATTTTCCACAGATTGAATTCATCCGCCAGATCCAGCAGTCTCAAGAAAGGAATAAAGCTACCCTGAGCAGTGTAATCTTCCAGCAAAGAACGGACAGCAAGAACATTCTCCTTAAGCCCGATCAGCAAGATGTGGCCTGTCTCGGCAATATCCACTTCCATTCCCGGAAACAGCTTCAGCCCGTCCACATCATAGTAATGTCCGTTATACGGATACATCTGATCCAGTGCCTCGTACATTGCGAAGAAATTAGAAGTATTAAAATGCTCTGTCAAAGCGGCTGCCTGCAGTCCGTTCACTTTAGCTTCCGACATCATTTCTGCGAAATACGCCGGGGAAAATGCTGATTTCTTGGACAATTTGCCGTGTGTGTGCAGATCAATATTCATATAGGTTAGGCTCCTTTTAAGTTTGCAGATTAGGTTAATACACCAGCTCAGGGTACAGGGTTCCAAACCAGAACAGCAGTATAATGTAAATCGTTGAACCGGATAAAAAAGCCCAGTCCGGCCTCTTCATCCGCAAATAGGACAGCTTGATCTTCTTCACCTTCGGATTGCTGAGACCGTAGCTGAATCCGCGTGTCTCCAGTGCTTCAATCGTGGTTCGCGACCGTTTGGCTGTATTGAGCATGAGCGGGTAGAAGACCAGCACCACAATCCGCAAGTAATACGCAGCTGTTCTCCAGTAGAACACCCCGTGACGATGCGGTCTTTGCCCCCTGAGTCTGAAGGACAACAATATCTGGTGGAATTCTTCCAGCAAAGTAGGCAGAATACGATAACCGTAAGATAAACTAAATGCAAAGGCATCAGGTATGCCTAAGGATAAAAGTCCGTCACTAAGCCGTTCGGGATCCAGACTGGAGAATACAGTGATGCTCGCCAGTGAAATGACAGAAAGCTTCAGCGTCAGCGTTAACATTGGCAGCAGGGATTCACTCCCCCCTCCGAAAAAAAGCGTCAGCACGAACATCCAGCCGATCTGGCCGGTCAGGCCAAGGCACAGGATACAGATGATTAGCGGACTAACCCGTGACAGGACAGTTGTTATGACCATGAACACGAACATTCCTAATAAGATTGTCCGGTTATGCACAAACCAGGGCACGATGGCAAAAAACAAATACCATAACAGCAGTGTCCGGGGGTCAAGCCTGCCCAGAAAGGTAGCGCTGTTGTTATACGCGGTCCCCAGTAATTCCAGCTTGATCTGTTCTACAGAGATCCGGTCCAGCGCTTTTTTAACAGCCTCCATAGATTCCGGCCACCTCCTTCTGTAGCTCCACTTGGCTCACAAACTCGTCCAGGCTGCAGCAAATGCGCGGCAGGCCGAGTATGCGGCTTAGCTTCATTAATTGTGTCTCTGCCAATCCGGCACGCCTCAAGAGCATTCCGTCAGCAAATATTTCATCCTTCGTTCCGTCAGCAATGATCTGTCCCTGATGCATAACAATAATTCTACTGGCCCATTCAGACACAAGCTGCATATCATGAGTGGCGATTACCACCGTCTCCACATGGCTCCGCAATGTCTCAAGAACGCTAACCATTTCCTGCTTGGTCGAAATATCCAGATTCGCGGTGGGCTCGTCAAGCAGCATAACTGCAGGGCGGACAGCGGCACCGATTGCCAGGGATACCCGCCGCTGCTGGCCGCCGCTCAGCAGACGGGCATCCCGCTCAGCGAGCTCACTAAGCCGGAACGCCTGGAGCATCTCTTCTACTCTCCGGTCTGTATCCGCTAACTTCCGGGCCTTCAGATAATAGGAGATTTCTTTACGTACAGAATCCTCGATAAACATATCCTCCGGATTCTGAAATACATAAGCAACCGTACCGGACAGGCGCTCGGGCGGCACACCATTGACTTCTATGCCTTTCACATTAACCGTTCCTGAGGAGGGTCTGGCAATACCTGAAATCAGTTTCATTAAGGATGATTTCCCTGCACCGTTGTTACCGATAAGGGCAACCGATTCCCCGTGTTTGAGCTCCAGCTTTACCCCGTTCAGAACAGGATGAAGTGTCTTGTGAATCGTGCGGTACGACAGGTGAACATCCTTCATTTTAACGATAGAATCCACATCTCCTACGCCTGTGGGGATCTGCCCGCAGACTGGATAGGCGGACCCGGCCTGCCCAGCCGGCCCTTTACGGCGGATCATCCGGTCAAGCCCCTCTTCAGGGGTCAAAGGGAACTGTCCTGCATTCCGGTCATTCTCCTCCAGCATCCAGACAGCTCTGGTCACATCCGGCGGATAAATGCCAAGTTCCAGCAATTCTTGTACAGAGGACAAAGCATCACGTACCGGCTTCTGCCAGCGTATGGATCCTTTATCCATTAGGATAACGTTCCTGCAGTATTCTGCTATAAATTCGGCATGGTGCTCAATGACTACGATGGTCTTCCCGTGCAGCTCATTCAATTGCCGCAGGATATCATAGATATGACGTGCATGCTGCGGATCAAGCTGGGCTACCGGCTCATCTATGACCAGTATTTCCGGATCCATTGCCAGTGCTCCCGCAAGAGCCAGCAAGTGCTTTTGCCCACCGCTAAGCTGCCAGATAAATTCATTTCTCAGTTCGCTAAGTCCGGTCAACGCCAGCGCCCGTTCTCCCCGTTCCTTGTAGTCCGCAAAACCATAGTTCAGCGGGGTAAAAGAAACATCATCAAGCACGGTCGGACGCACCAGCTGGTTCTCGAAGTCCTGATAGACATAACCGATATGCCTGGATAGTTCAGCGACACTCCGCCCTTCCGCCGGTTGACCGCAAATCACCGCTTCTCCGGCGAAATCTCCTGTGTAATAATGCGGGATTAATCCATTGAAGCATTTACAGAGTGTGGATTTGCCGGATCCGTTGCTGCCGATAACGGCAACAAAATCCCCTTTCTCCAGTTGCAGGGATACATCCCGCAGTACAGATTGTTCCGCCCCCGGGTAAGTAAAGGACACTCCTCTAAGCTCCAGGACCAGTTCATGCATCTGCCTGTCCTCCTTCCTGACGCCTGCGTGCAGCACGCCGGATTAGCGATAGAATGGTCACAACCGCAATGATGACGGCAACCAGCATGCTCAGCCAGATCAGCTTTTCCTCACCTGACTCAGCCCAGGCAAATTCAAAATCACCGATGTTCCAGCCTGATTCCGACAACAATTCAGAACCTAGCGCAATCATGATCAGAATCGTACCTGAAATGACAAGCTTTGGCGACAGCCAGACCCCGGATGCATATTTCATATTCCGCTCACGCGGCTTCATGCCGAGCAGCGGCTCAATCTTGCCGTACAAGCGGGGAACCAGATACATCGTAGGCAGAAGGGCGAACAGAATGCCCGAGAACAGCACATCATTCAGAAATCCGACACCTTCGATGATGACGATACTTTCCGCCAGACCCTTAACCGCTTCCAGTTCCTCCACACCGACCCATACCTTCAAGATATCTACCGCTGAGCTAAAAAACTGGTGAATCGCCACTCCGGTAATTGCGGCTGCGCCTACCTGTCTACGGTTCTTCGGATCGGATACCATAAGGCCGGCTGTATACATCGCAAGAGAGAAGGTAATGAATTTCTCCAGTTCGCCCAGTCCGCCGAATTGACCCAGCATCAGCTCACCAAAGATCACTTCGCCGACAGCCGCTCCAACAGCTGCATACAACGGGTGAAACAGCATACATAAGGTCAGAGGAATGAAAGCGAAATATTCAATCGACAATTCAACCGGACCCAACTGGATGCTAGGCACCAGCTCCGTAAACATATTAGACAAACCATACAGCGACATCGACAGCACAAAAATCATCATTTTTTGAGATTGGGTCAGCGTGTAGCGGGTCTTTAACGTGCTCATAAACAGTTGGCCTCCCTACAGGAATTTATCTTTATTATAAAAAGGCCATGTCAGCACAGGTTTTTCCATTTGTTAAGCCGGAGTAATATTTTTTTCAGAATTTTTAACGCTGTAAAAATATTTACAACATCTTCAAGCGTTATATTGTGTAAAAAGAGCACATCCGGAGGAAACGCATATGTATAAAGACTGGAATCACCGCCCGTTCTCACCCAACCAGCGGATCATCGCCGATTTTATCCAGAAGAATGAGCAGCGGGTTGTCTATATGACAGAGCAGGAAGTTGCTGACGAGCTCCATTTGAGCATCGCCTCCGTCTCACGTTTCTGGAAAGCAGCCGGCTACAAGCATGCCAAGGATTTCAAAAACCGGCTACGGTTCCGGTTCGAATCTACGCCCTCGGTTAAAATGCGTGACGCAATGGAGCGATCCGATGATAGTTCACTCCCCCAGCTGCTGCTGAATAATTCCCTTCACCATCTGCAGGAGACACACCGTTATTTGAATGAGACGTCGCTGCAGTCCGCGGTATACAGTCTGTCTGCTGCACGGATTGTATATGTTTATTGTCCCGGCCCCTGCGGCGGACTGGCTGAACTGATGATCTACCGGATGGCGCGCTTTGGTCTTCAGATGAAGCGGATGGCTCCGAGCGGCCATGAGCTGCTGGAGACCCTAATGCATGCTGACAAACAGGATGTGGTACTGGTTTTTGGATTTGTGCAGCTGTTACCTGAAATCGAGGTGATTCTGGACCATTCACGGGAGGCAGCTTATCAGGTCATTCTGATCACTGACAGACTTGTATATCCCCGTTCACAGGATGCAGATATCGTGTTGTATGCCGGAAGAGGCGAGGTTTGGGAGTTTCATTCAATGGTCGGCCCTATTTATATCATTGAGAATCTGATTCTCGGTGTAGGACTGGTCAACCGGGATCATAACCTGAGCAATCTTGACAAGCTCCAGCAGCTGCGGGCGCAGTATGGAGGGAAGCTTCCGCGTACCTGAACCCGCAATAATAAAAAAAGGACCCGAAGGTCCCCGCTAACACGCTTGCCGCTTATAAATATCTACTTATATAGTCCTTCCCCTCCGGCTTCACCTTGTACATATATACCGGTCTGCCTACCGCGCCGTAGCTGAGCTCCATCTCCAGAATGCCTGCCTCGGTCAGAAAAGCCAGATATTTGCGGACGGAAATCCGCGAAATCGGCGCCTGGCTGCTGATATCTTCAGTGGAGAATACCGGGTTCTGCAGCTGCTTAATCGTATCCCAGATGCTCTCCAGTGTGCCTTCGGTAAGACCTTTGGGCAGGCTCTGCGCCCCACTCTTGTCTTCTTCAGCCTCCGGAGCGGAATGGCGCAGCAGCTTATCCAGCTGTTCCTGGCTCAGATGCTCCTTGTGCATTAACCGAAAGTCTTCGCGGTATGCCGACAAAGCCGCCTGAAAACGGGCAAACTCAAATGGCTTGATCAGGTAATCCACAGCCCCGTTCTGCAGCGCCTTGCGGATGCTTGCATTATCGCTGGCGGCGGAGATCACAATGATATCCGCCTTGCTTCCCTGCTCCCGGAGCGTGGACAACAGCTGAAGCCCGCTGGTACCGGGCATATAGATATCCAGCAGCAGGAGATCGATCTCCTGTTCCGCCAGCATCTTCAAGGCCTCATCTCCTGAAGCCGCCCAGCCCGCGAACTCGAAGCCCTGGACCTGTTCGAGATAATGGCGGTTGAATTTCGCTACCATCGGGTCATCTTCTACAATCAGCACTTTAATGTTCATTGGCTCTCCTCACCCTTTGCAGCATATGGCACATCAACGATGAACGTGGTTCCCTGCCCGCCGCCGCAGGCGGCAATCTGAAGATGTCCCTGCAGTTTATCTACACTCTTCCTGACCAAATACAGTCCGATTCCCCGGTGTTCCCCCTTGGATGAGAAGCCCTGGACGAATATCTGCTCCCGGAGTGCCTCCGGAATCCCCGGGCCGTTGTCGCTAACCTCACACAGCAGCCTTCCCTCTTCATAGTGAAAAGCAAGCCCGATCCGCTTATTACTGTGTACATCTCTGCCGTGTACATCTCTGCTGTATACATCGCTGCTGTGTTCATCAGGTCCCGGGCCGCCCAGCGCTTCCATCGCATTGTCCAGCAAATTCCCGGCAATCGTAATCAGCTCATGAATAACCTGCGAATCTGCCGATTCCGGCAGATAACTGTCCGCAGTCAGCAGCAGTTCAATTCCCGTCTCGCGCGCCCGGCTCAGCTTACCCAGCAGAAAACCCGCCATAGCCGGGTCCTTAATCTGTCTCGTGATGGCCCCGATCTCCTGCTGGTAGTTATTTGCCGTTCCCAGAATATACTGCTGCAGCTCGTCATATAAGCCCATATGCGTCATGCCCATAATCACATGCAGCTTGTTCATGAATTCATGGGCACCTGCCCGCAAGGCGTCTGCATAGACAGAAATACCCGACAGCCGTTCGGCCAGAACTGCCAGCTCAGTCTTGTCACGAAATGTAGCGATGGCTCCGGCAATCTCGCCGCCTACGCGGACCGGCAGGCTGCTTACGAGCAGGGAGATACCGCCCAGCTCCAGCTCCTGGTCCTGCCTGCCTTCCCCGCTGGCCAGCACATGCTCCAGACGCAGCTCTGGCCAATAATCGGCAATCTGCCGGTTTACAACGGCGCCGTTGATCCCTGCCGCCTTGAGAAGCCGGTGCGCCTCCATATTGATAAGCGTAATGCGCGCTTCCTGGTCAATCGCAATAATCCCCTCGCGAATGGATTCCAGCATGGCGCTGCGTTCCTGCAGGAGTCTGGAAATATCGGCAGGCTCCATACCGAACATCATTTGCTTGATCCTCTTCGCCAGAACAAAGGCGCCTCCGGCTCCAAACAGCGCGCCTGAGACCAGAATGGCAATAATCGTCCATTCATTCTGCCTGACCAGACGCTGCACCCTGTCCATTGACAGTCCAGCTACTACGACCCCGAGCTGATGCCCTCTGCCGTCATAGACCGGCACGAATGCCCGCAACGAATTCCCGAGCGTCCCTGTTCCTTCGGAGATGCTCTCTTGTCCGCGCAGCGCAGCCTCCTGCCCGCCTCCCACGAAGGGCAGTCCTACCTTGGAGGCATCCGGATGCGAATACCGGATGCTGTTCATATCCATCACCACTACAAACAATATATCATTACGGCGTGTAATCTTGGAGGTGTAGGCTTGAATCCCCTTGCTGTTCCCTTCGCTTAAGCCCTCTGAGAGCAGCGGCATCAGGGCAATCGTGCGGGCAATCGTAATGGCCTTATCCTCCAGCGCATGCCGGGTCTGGGGAATAATCTGATTGCGGAATATAATATATAAGACCAGCAGCACCAGGACTACAACAGCAGATACCATCACCGCTACCGTTGTCCTTAGGCTATAGCTTTTTTTCTTGGCCAAGGATGCCCATGCCTCCTCATCTTCAATGAACTGCTACAAAGACTAGAATTATTTAAGGTAAGCTAGAAAACTGGATCACGCTATTCTGAATTTACCGATCTAATAACAGTACATGAAGGGAATTTATCTTTCAATCTTTTAGATGACTTACAGAAGTTTCAATTAGTTATTTATATCCTCTCACTGCTTCGCTAGGAAAAAAGATTGGATATACGATAACAAAAAAAGGCCATCATGGTGACTGACCTTACGACAAATAGGCAAAAAGAAACCTTGATAGACCGGAAGCCATTTAAGGTTTCAGTTTTATTAAAAATCATATGGGTCAGCTATTTCAAAATCATCTTCATGCACACTTTCGTATCGATACAATACCTGGTATTTTTATATTTCTCCAATCATCCACAGATTTCACCTTACCTTCCTCAAACGATACTATTGAACCATCTGGTGCTAAGTCTATATATTTTACATATCTTTTCAATCCATCATTCGGTAATCGATAGACTCCACCAAAGAAGTACCTTGAAAGGCTGTGAGCCAATCAAGATTAAACAGACATTTATTAGCACTTATTATTCATACACCCTCCCGACATAAAATAAATTCGCAAGAAAGTTCCAATCTATAACTTGAGGTATTTGTAAATTGTTATTTTCATAATAACCTTCCATATCCTCTACCCAAGACTTTATTCCTTCGAGAAAACTCTCAATGTCTCTATTTTCCCAAACATCAGGGTTTAATTTAAAATCCTTAATTAACATACCAATAAATTCTGTAAAAAGATCTTTATCACTAACTTTTTTTATTTCATTATATAATTCCATGTTCCCCTCCTACTGTATCGCAAGATTAATTCCATCGTCCATTTCCATTCAATTTAATTTACACCTTTTTTGTTATATTACTCCATTTTTACTTTCAACCATTTTTTTAGTAACCCATTGTACTGGTATTTTTCAGTACCGGCAATTCTAAATGCGGATAATCTTCGATAATCCAACGTTCATATATTTCCTGCATCATCTTTCCAAACACAATGGTTTTTAAATCACTTGATGAAAATCCCCTTGATTTAAGTGCGTCAGCAAATCAGTTAACATTGTTCTTTTTGTGAACATTTAAATCAAGCAACCGCCGCAGCACCAGCCAGCCCCCCAGCGGAGCCGTTCCCAGCAGCAGCATAAGCCAAGTGACAGCCTGCGGGGACTGATTGACCGACAGCACAGCAATGAACACAAGCAGCCCCATCAGCCGCCCGGTCATCAGACTCAGCTCTCTAAGCACAACCAGCTCCACCCGTTTGCCGGCACTCTCTTCAGAGACACCCATCAGGTCGAAGCTGGTAGACGTCATCGGCAGCATGTAGAGCGGGATGCACAGCGAGGTTCCAATACCCATAATTAACAGCGTGGCGTAATTCACCTTCCACAGAAGCGGCAGAATGAAAACGGCCAGCAGCAGACTGCCTGCCAGCATCCCCCTGAAGCGGGTTCCAGGCTTGAACCATTTGCCGGCCGCATAGTAGCTGATCAAAGAAACTGCCGAGGTAATCAGCGCGAACTGCCCAAGCTTACTCTCCTCACGGGCGGCAATATAGACCAGCAGTCCGATCAGGAACGAGAATACGCCCTCCCGTACTCCCTGGAACAGCAGCGCCGCCGCAGCAGGCCGCCAGGGACTCTCCTTGCGGCTAAGCTCGCGCCAGGGCTCCAGCCACAGGTAAGTTCCGCCGCGCGGCCGCTTCTCCAGCCCAAAGCTGAGTACAGCAGCCACTCCATAGATGCACAGGGACAGGATAAACACAATACGGTAGCCCTTGTCCCCATGCCACAAGGAGATCAGACTACCCGACACCCACGGACCTACAATGCCCGTCAGCGAACCCAGCAGTCCCATCCAGCCGTTGAAGAAATCGCGGTTGTCCGCCTCGGTAATCTCAAAGAAAACAATATTAAAAGCCAGCCAGTAGAACCCGATGGAAAGACCGAGAATGAGTCCCAGCGGCCAGATATAATGCACCGCTTCTCCGCGCAGCCAGAGCACCAGCAAATAAAAAAAGCCCGAAACGGCAATTCCCAGCCGCAGGGCATTCATTTTGTTATGCTCCTTCACCCATTTGCCGCCCAGCCAGAAGCTTAGTCCGACTGCGAGCTGCTGGGCAACCGTAAACCAGCCGATCATGGCGAAGTTCTGCCGGCTTTTCCACAAATATACGTTCAAAAAAGTACCTGCCAGCACCGTAGCCAGCAGGTAAAGCCCGCCCACAGCGAGCAGCAGCGCCGCCTGGTTCCGTAATAACCTCCTCATGCTATACCTCCCTGCTATTCTGGACATCTCATGTAAACATAACATGTCCAAATTACAGGGAAAGCATGAATCCGAGGCTTACTCCGATGCAGTGCTGAGATTGCGCACAAGCTGAATGCGGTCTTCCTGTGCCAGACTGTGCTGCACATGGAAGCAGGAAGGACATACGAACAGATTCAGCGAGAACGGCGGCTTCAGTACCGGTCCGCCGCCCAGCGCTTCCGGCGTTGCCGGGGTAAATCCGCTTACCTGCTGAGTGCCGGAGTGAAGCATCAGCTCATGGCATTGCGGACATTCCGGTGCTTCCAGCTGCGCGGCCAGCAAGCTGGCGACACTCTGCTCATAACGCGTCAGATCATAGTCATCACCGAACTGGATTAGCGTATTAAATATGGGAACCACACTATCCTTGTCACCGTCGTCATCCCACAGATCCTCGTCGCTGACCTCTTCCTGTACGGAAGCGTCCTCAGTGTCCAGCTCTTCATCTTCAAGATCGTCAGCGCCTATTGTAATTGTGCGGTAACCGCTAAGCTCATTATTGCAATGAGGACAAGTGTCCTCCGGGCCAAACTCCTCATCCCATACAATCTCGGTATGGCACCAAGGACATATTGTCGTTTCCATCTGTATAATCTCCTTCGTTCCTCACATTAGGTTCACTTTCAATGCAACATTAAATAAATAATCCCGGCCGCTATAAACGCCAGAGCGGAAATGAACAGAACCCGAACCAGAATCTTCATAATTTCCTGCTCCCTAAATCAAAATATAGCGGCGCCGATGACATAGGACAATGAAACGGAGATCAGCAGTGCTGTCAGTCCCACGGCCCGGTTATCCGCAGCAATCTCGTCATCAATCGAAAAGACGGGGGTTAGAAATTCAAACAGGAAGTACGCCAGCAGCAGCAGGAGGAAACCCACAACCGACCATTTCATCGTCTCATAGATCGATGCTCCCGCTTCAATGCTGAAGCGCAGAATATTGCAGATGCCGAAGATCTTGCCTCCGGTTGCCATCGCTACGGCCACATTCCCCTTGCGGATTTCTTCCCAGCAGTTATATTTAGTCACCATTTCAAAGAAGGACAGGAATACCACCAGACCCAATATGGCCACAGTGAAGTAGCCGAGCAGCGCTCCCAGCGGATGATCCAGCAAAAGATCAATATTATCTTGCATACTTCTCCCTCTTTCTGCCGGACGCTACTGCAGTTCAGCCACGGTTACACCCGCGCCGCCTTCGTTGTAATTCCCGAGCCGGTAGCTTTTGATATGCTTATGCTTGCGCAGATATTCCTGTATCCCCGTCCGCAATACCCCCGTGCCTTTGCCGTGGATAATCGAAATCTGCCCAAGGTTGCCGAGGAACGCTTCGTCGATGAAGCGGTCGGTCTCCATGATGGCCTCTTCCAGATTGGCCCCGCGCAGATCGAGCTCGGTGCGGACATTCTCATCCCGCGTACGCTTGACTGTCGTAGCCCGGCGCAGAGCCGGCGGAGGCGCATCCGGTGCAGAGGCCAGGAACTCCAGATCAGCAAGGTTGACCTTCATCTTCATAATGCCGAACTGCACCACGGCTTCCTTGGCACCGCTAAGCTCTACAACAAGGCCCTTCTGATTCACATTAGCCACCTTGACTTCATCCCCGGGCTGAATCTTCCGCGGCGCCTTGGTGCTGCTGCGGGCAATAACCTTCTTACGCGGTGCAGGCTCCGCTTCATCCAGTCTCCGGCGCGCTTCAATCAGCTTGTGCTCCTTGACGGACGCCCCTTCCTCCATTGCCAGGCGGCGGAGGTCACTGATGATCTCCTCGGCTTCCTTACGCGCCTTGGCGAGGATATCGCTGGCATCCTTCTCTGCCTTCTCCAGGCGTTTGTCGCGCTGGCCTTCCAGCTTCTCCAGCTCCAGCTGCTGCCGCTTGCGGAATTCTTCCGCTTCGCGGCGCAGGCCCTCGGCCCGTTCACGCTCATTCTCTGCGGTGAGGCGGTTCTCTTCCAGGGAAGCGATCATGTGCTCGACGCGCATGTCTTCTTCCTTGACTTCGCCGCGCGCATGCTCAAGAATGGCATTCGGCAGGCCGAGGCGCTCGGCAATAGCGAACGCATTGCTTCGTCCCGGCACACCGATCAGCAGCCGGTAGGTAGGACTCAGACTGGCCACATCAAACTCCATACTGGCATTGATGACGCCTTTGCGCTCATACGCATAAGCCTTCAGCTCACTGTAATGCGTAGTTGCCACCATCCGGCATTCTGTACGGTGGATATTCTCCAGAATGGCAATCGCCAGGGCCGATCCCTCCGCCGGATCCGTTCCTGCTCCAACTTCATCGAGCAGAATCAGACTCTTCGGCGTCATTCTCTTCAGAATGGAGATGATATTGGTCATATGGCTGGAGAACGTACTTAGGCTCTGCTCAATACTCTGCTCATCGCCAATGTCGGCATAGATCGCATCGAAGACGCACATCTGGCTGCCTTCCTCTGCCGGAATGAACAGTCCCGACATCGACATCAGGCTGAGCAGACCGATGGTCTTCAGGGTAACTGTCTTACCGCCGGTGTTCGGGCCGGTCACGATAATCGAGGTGTACTGGTTGCCCAGCTCCACATCCAGCGGCACAACCTGCTCTGCGGGAATGAGCGGATGGCGCCCTTTGCGCAGACGCAGGTAGCCGCGGTCATTCATACGCGGCTGGGTAGCCTTCATGTCGCGTGCCAGGCGCGCTTTGGCGAAGATGAAATCGAGTTCGCCGAGAATATCGATATCATAAGCCATCTCTTCGGCAATATCGCCGACAAGTGCCGTCAGGCGGTGCAGGATAATCTCGATCTCCCGCTCCTCGCGCAGCCGTGTCTCGCGCAGCTTGTTGTTCATCGCCACAATCGATTCCGGCTCAATGAACAGCGTCGCCCCGGAGCCGGACTGATCATGAACAATGCCGCCGAAATGGGCACGGTACTCCGCTTTGACCGGAATGACAAACCGGTCACCACGGATCGTCACAAGCTGATCCTGCAGCATCTTCGATACCGAAGACGAGCGGATCATGGAATCCAGCTTCTCGCGGATGCGGGTCTCGCCGCCGCGCAGCTCCCGGCGGATGGAGGCCAGCTCTGTACTGGCCGAATCCATGACATCCGCATTCTCGTCGATACACAGGCGGATGGCATCCTCCACATGCTTCTGCTCCGAGAGCAGATCACTCTGGGCGAAGAGGGTAGGGATCTTCTCATCCTCGTGCATCGCCCCGAGGAACCGCTTCACTCTGCGGGCTCCGCCGATCGTGTTGCCGACAGAGAGCAGTTCAGTGGTGCCCAGCATTCCCCCGATCGAAGCGCGTTTCAGGGCGGGCTTGATGTCAGTCACACCGCGGAAGGAAGGAATTCCCTTCAGCCGGTCAACATTAGCAGCCTCATCCGTAGCCTGCAGAAGCAGCTTCACTCCTTCGAAATCCCCGGAGGGCTTCAGCAATTCGGCAGTCAGCCGTCCCATCGGTGTCTGCGTATACTGCATCAATTTATTTAAAATCTTGCGATATTCAAGCGTATGCAAAATTTTGTCGTCCAATTACTGTCACAGCTCCCTTCATAGATGGTTACATTATACCTAATTTAGCCCATTTTCGCTATTTGGGTATGATTTCTGGGCATAGAAAAGCGGCTGCGGGCCACAATAACAACGCACATATCCTTACGCGAACGCCAAAGGAGGTTAGTTAGGTGAGATTCTTAGGTCATGTGGTACGTTTCGTGGTCGCGGCAATCGTTCTGATGGTGGTCGGCTGGATTGTCCCGCAATTCACGGTCGGGGGGTTCTGGAGCGCGCTTGTGCTTGCGCTGGTTATCGCTCTGCTCGGCTGGGTGGTTGAGGGCATTTTCGGCAAAAAAACAACACCCTTCGGCCGCGGTATCGTCGGCTTCCTGGTCAGTGCCCTGGTGATCTGGATTGCCCAGTTCATTGTGAGCGGAGTCAGTGTCACCATTCTCGGAGCGCTGCTCGCAGCCCTGGTCATTGGTATTATCGACCTCTTCCTGCCGGTATCCACTCCGTTTGAAGCGGCCAAGTAGAAACGGCTGAACCACCCTTAGGGGACGGTATCCGTTTCAGCGCACAACGAAACCCCCAATCCCCGGATTATACCGGATACTGGGGGTTTTTTGTAATTAAAAAATTTTTATAACTAAAAATTACGCATAGGACACAACCGGATCATCGCCATGGGTGACAGCAGCCGTGACGACAGCATTTTTACCGCCCCGCTTGGCGCTGTACAGCGCTTCGTCCGTCTTACGGAACAGCATTTCCTTGCCGTCCCCCAGCTGATAATCGCAGAATCCGATACTGACCGTAATCGGCTTGCCTCCGGCATACGGATGCTCCATAGCGGCTATACCTACCCGCATCTCCTCGACGGCAGCATAGGCTTCCTGAAAGCTTTTATCCGTAAAAATCACCGCGAACTCTTCCCCGCCGTATCTCGCCGCGAAATCATTCAGCCCGATCAGACCATTCACCTTTGCTGCCACCTCCTTAAGCACGAGATCGCCGACCCAGTGTCCGTACGTATCATTAACACGCTTGAAGTTGTCGATATCAAACAGCGCCAGCTGCAGCCTCAGCCCGTTGCTCTCGCACTGCTCCAGCAGGGAGTCCAGATATTCATGAAAGGTTTTGTGATTGTACAGGCCGGTAAGCGCATCGATCTTCAGCAGCTTGTCGGAAATCGCCCGTTCCACCATCAGCCCCTGCTCCGACTTGGTCAACTGTTCCAGATATTCGCGGGTCTCACGGGCCCTGACAATGACAGCCTGCGCCATCACGGCGAACACAATAAACACACATTCCACCATCAGAAATTCCAGCAGCGGTTTGTCCAGCAGCGGCCGCTCCAGCCCGAAATAAATCCCGCTATAGAATAGCGTGCTGAATACCCCGAGATAGTATAGCAGCCGCTGGTCGAAATAGATCAGGGCAATCATAATCGGCATCATAAGTGTCATCTGGGCACCGTCTACAAAAGGCTCCAGCACAAAATACATCAGATAAGAAACGATGAATCCGCAGATCACAACGGCCTGCTTATGATAATGCTGCATCTTACGCAGCCAAATCTCGGCGGAAGCCATAGCTATAATGATCATCAGATTACAGGCGATGAACAAGTGGCCCTTACTGGGGATGAGGATGGTCTTAGTCTCAGTGGAATGGGAGGACAGCATAAAAATAAATTGGGCTGCCAGCATACAGAGCACAATAATCCAGTATCCGGTTAATATTCTGCGGTGCCATTTCTCCGAACTTTGCGATTCGTGGGCTAAAATAATGTGGATCCCCTACTTCTAACCAAATAATATAAAAGTTAAAATTATAATAGCTTTAATTATAATAAATTTTAATTGTTTTTGCATCATATTTTTGCATTTTTCGACAAAGTTTGGAGTCAGCTTCCGGTCAAACAATTTCTCACAGATTATCCAAGACAACTATCAGGATTTGAGCTATGCTAATGTCATCTGTTATCACAATTCATCACGAACCTTTTAGGAGGATGCTTATGATCAGGAAGGCGGCTATTCTTTGTTCCATTGTATTTGCACTACTGCTTACGGCTTGCGGAGCCGGCGGGGGCAGCAGCAATTCTGACAGCGCTAACAGCCCGGCTGCTGACACCAATCTTACGGCGGAAGAAGAAATCGTCATTACAGCAACCAACTACAGCTTTGACCAGAAAGAATACCACTTGAAGAAGGGCGTACCTGTCAAAATCATCTTCAAAAACGAGAGCGGCAACCACGGCATTCTTGTGCCTGAGATGAAGCTGCGGCTGGATGCCAAAGATTCCTCCATGGTGATTCTCCCCGAGGAGGCAGGAACCTTCGAGGTCACCTGCGCGATCATGTGCGGCTCCGGCCACAGCGGAATGAGCGCCAAGATTATCGTTGAATAGGCAGCTCTATACGCATAGCAAAAAAGCCGGCCAAGGACAACTGTGGGACTGACCCCATTGTCCTTGACCGGCTTTTTGGTTGTTCTGCTGAAAGTTGTTAACCGGCTGAAGCTGCCGTTACTTCACACCCTTGCTGCGATTGGAAATATCCAGCCAGACGGCAATGACCAGGATTGAGCCTTTGACGACATACTGCCAGAAGGATTCCAGTCCCATCAGCGACATTCCGTTATCCAGCGAGGTCATCACCAGCGCTCCGATAATGGCACCGATGACTGTGCCGGCTCCGCCCATCAGGGAAGTGCCGCCAATGACGCAAGCGGCGATAGCATCCATCTCAGCCATATTACCTGCAGTGATGGTGGCCGAGGCCAGGCGTGAGGTGAGCACGATGGCGGCGATCGAGCCCAGCAATCCGCTCAACACGAAGATCAGCATGGATTTGCGCTTGATGTTAATACCGGAGAGGCGTGCCGCCTCAATGTTGCCCCCTATTGCATAGATATGACGGCCGAAGGTCGTCTTGGTTGACAGGAAATAGAAGATGACCGCCAGGACAATTACGAAAATAATCGGGAACGGAATGCCCTTGTAATTGTTCATCACGGCTACAAAAGCCACCACCAGCAGGGCAAGTCCGGCCACCTTGGCGACGTCCAGGCCCAGCGGGGCGATTTCGAAGCCGTATTTCCTGCGGGAACGGCGTTTATTGAACGCACTCCAGAGCAGCAGTCCTACTGCGATCACACCAAGGATGATCCCGAAGCCCGGGGCAAAATAAGCATTGCCGAGCAAGGCCAGCACCGGGTCGGATACCGGAATGGTCATCGACTCGGTCACGCCCATCAGCACCCCGCGGAACACCATCATTCCCCGAGGGTGACAATGAAGGCGGGGATCATTTTATACGCCACCAGCCAGCCCTGAATCAGACCCAGTACCGCACCTGCGGCCAGTGTGCCAAGAATGACTACAATAGCCGGCAGCTCCAGCCAGTTGCTGAGAATAGCTGCCATGCCGCCGGTCAGTCCGACGATGGAGCCGACAGACAGATCGATATGCCCTGCCACAATGACCAGCACCATGCCGATGGCCAGAATGGAGGTCACCGACATCTGCGTGAACAGATTGGACAGATTCCGCGAAGTCAGGAAGGTCGGATTCAGTACTCCGAACAGCACCCAGATCAGTATTAATGCACCCACCATCGTATAGGCACGCATATCCATTTTGCCGAACAAGCCGCGTAAGCGCGATCCTCCGGCTGCCGGAACCGCTTCAGGTTCCCTAAGCTCTTTTTGCAGCTGCATCTCTATCTACCTCCCGTAGCGGCCAGCATAATATTCTCCTGCGTCGCTTCCAGCCAATCATATTCCCGTACGAACTGTCCTTCACACATCACCAGAATCCGGTCGCTCATGCCCAGTACCTCCGGAAGCTCCGAGGAGATCATAATAATGGCAACGCCCTGCTCTACCAGCTGATTCATCAAATTATATATTTCGTACTTCGCCCCGACGTCGATGCCCCGGGTAGGTTCGTCCATAATCAGGATTTTGGGGTCTGACATCAGCCACTTGCCGATAACCACCTTCTGCTGGTTCCCCCCGGACAGTGTGCCTACCAGCGTTTCCAGCGAAGCTGTTTTCGTCTTCAGATCCTGCACGTACCGGTCTGCCCACTTAATTTCCTCATTCTCATTGATGACCCCCAGCCTTGCGACTTTGCCCAGTGTGGCTAAAGTGGTGTTACGTTTGACATCCATCCCCATGACCAGCCCCTGGCGTTTACGGTCTTCTGTAACCAGGGCAATCCCCGCCTTGATCGCCTCGGCTATGGAACGGATCTTAATGGCCTTGCCTTCAATCAGCACCGTTCCTTCGGCCCGGCCCCCATAGGCGCCGAAGAGGCTGCTGACAAGCTCCGTGCGTCCGGCGCCCATCAGCCCGGCAATACCCAGTATCTCACCTTGACGAAGGCTGAATTCAATATCGCGGAGCACCTTCTGCTGGCGCTTCTCCGGGTGCCATACATTATAATCTCTGACCTCAAGCACCTTCTCCCCAGGCGAATGCTCCACGCGCGGATAACGCTCCGTGAGTTCACGGCCAACCATTAGGGATACAATCTGGTCGTCATCTGTCTCACTGCGGTCAAGTGTAGCTACCGTCCGCCCGTCCCGCAGCACGGTGATGGAATCAGCCAGTGCGAACACTTCAGGCATTTTGTGTGAAATATAGACACAGGTTACCCCTTCGCGCCGCAGCTGGTTCAGAATGCCCATCAGGATAGACACCTCGCTCTCGGTCAGAGCTGCCGTCGGTTCATCCAGAATGAGAATCTTGGTATGCTTGGAGAGTGCCTTGGCGATCTCGACCAGCTGCTGCTGGCCGATGCCGAGATTGCCGATCTTCGTGTCCGGAGACAGATTCAGCCCGACCTTCTTCAGCCATAGCGAAGCCTGATGGTACAGCTCATTCCACTGGATCGCCCCCCGCTTCACCGGCTCTGCCCCCAGAAAGATATTCTCGCCGACCGTCATTTCCTTCACGAGTGCCAGCTCCTGGTGAATAATCGCGATACCGGCCTTCTCCGCATCCGTTATTCTATGAAAAGACTTTTTCTCCCCATTGATCAGGATTTCCCCGCCGTATGTCCCTGCAGGGTATAGTCCGCTCAATACCTTCATCAGCGTGGATTTACCAGCGCCGTTCTCGCCGCATAAGGCGTGAATCTCCCCTTGCCTGACCTTGAAGTTCACATGGTCCAGCGCCTTAACACCGGGGAATGTCTTGCTGATCTCTACCATTTCAAGTACATTCATGCCTTCCGCTCCTCCTTCCGGCCCTTAAACCTGCAAGCAGATGCGGTAACGCCACAGGCGCCGCATCTGCTTGACGGACAGGCCGCCCTTATTGTTTCGGCCACTGGTCCTTCGGAACGTTCTTGTAGACATCCTCAAGCTTGTGGAAGCCGTCCTTGATCAGTACGTCCAGGTTATCCTTATTGACCGCTAGCGGATCGAGCAGCACAGAAGGAACATCAATTTTACCGTTGTTAACTGATTTTTCAGTCGAAATACTTTCGCCTTTGGCAGCTGCTATTGCCATTTCCGCAGCTTTGGTTGCAATCGCGTTGATCGGCTTGTAGACCGTCATCAGCTGCGTGCCTTCAGCGATACGCTGTACCGCAGCAAGGTCAGCATCCTGGCCGGATACCGGTATTTTACCGGCCATGCCCTGAGCCGTGAGCGCCTGAATCGAACCGCCTGCAGTCCCGTCATTGGCTGCTACCACACCTTGAACATCATTATTGTTCGCGGTCAGCGCATTCTCCATATTTTTCAGCGCTTCTTCCGGCTTCCAGTCCTTGGAGAACTGGTCGTAGACAATCTTAATGTCGCCTTTCTCTTCAAGCGGCTTCAGAATATTCATTGCCCCTTCTTTGAACATATGGGCGTTGTTATCCGTATCGGCACCGCCGATATAGACGATATTGCCTTTAGGAGCCTTATCAATGACCGCCTGCGCCTGGAACTCTCCGACACGCACGTTATCAAACGAAATATAATAGTCTACCTCGGCATTATTGATCAGGCGGTCATAGGCAATGACCTTGATGCCTTCCTTGTGAGCCTTCTCTACGATCGGAGCCGTTGCTTCCGCGTTATGGGCAATAACCACAAGCACATCCACACCCTGGGAGATCAGCTGTTCCGCCTGGCTTAACTGGGTAGCATCATCGCCGTTTGCAGCCAGCACCTTCACTTCACCGCCAAGCTCCTCCACTTTTGCCGTAAAGATATCCCGGTCCTTCTGCCAACGCTCCTCCTTCAAGGTATCCATCGACATGCCGATGACAATTTTGTCCCCGTCCTTCGCAGCGCCGGATGTCTCCTTCTTCTGATTATCACCGTTTGAGACCACCCCACAGCCCGCCATTGACGCTGCCAGCACTAACGCTGCCATCCCCAGTGAAATTGCTCTTCCGTATTTTCTCACTCTGCCCTTCGCCCCTTTTCATTAGCCGCATATTTGATTGCGCTTACAAAAAAAGTGTAGCATGGATCATCCGCCGCAGGAGCCGCTATTCCCAGCACTTTCTTGCTCTCCGCCTGCATTCCATCCTCCTCTCCTGTAATGTAATTCTTCCCGGCCGCTTTCATAGGATTATCCGGGGCCGGAGCACAAAAAAGTCCTTGCTCTGTCAGCAAGGACCCTGCTTCTCATGCTGCTGCCGGAATTCGCTTGGCGTCATGCCGGCCGCTTTTTTGAAGACCCTGCTGAAGTAATTCGGGTCCTTATAGCCTACCTCGTAACAAATCTCCTTGAGATTCAGCTGATCTCCGGTGATCAGGCGCTTCGCTTCGTTGATTCTTAGCCGTGTGACGTAATCAATGAAGGTTTCACCCGCATGCTGCCGGAACAATTTGCTGAAATAATGCGGGCTTAAATTCACATATTCAGCCGTCTGCTCCATAGATATGTCTTCTTTATATTTCTGGCTGATGTAGAGCAGCGCCCGCTGATGGACATGGGAACGGTTATGCTCCTGTTCCTGCTCCAGACTGTGGATCAGCCGCTCCAGCCAGGATTCTGCGCTCAGTCTGAGCGATATGGGATCCTCTGCTGTATGCAAGGAGGCCAGGATCTCCGCTCCGGCTGCGGAGTGAACGCCTCTGGCGAGGAACAGCAGGAGCCCGGTCACCTCTCCCCGCACTTCGGGCAGCGGCCGCCCGCCGCCTTGCTCGAAAGCAGCATACAGAATTCCGAAGCGTTCTATGGCTTCCTGCTTGCTCCGCTGCAACAGTGCATCCAGCAGCCGCTTCTCCTCATCCAGGGATACGGCCGTCTGCCCGGAGCTTTGGAGGATATCATCATAGTGGTGCACGCTGAAGGAATCATGGTGATCCGCACAGACACGGACCGCTTCCCGGTAGGATCGGCTAAGCCCGTCCCAGCCCTCGCGGATCGAGCCGATGCCTATGCTGACCGGCAGACCGAACCGCTGCTCTATCAGACTGCGGAGCCGCTCCCCCCAATCCATGGAGCTGACGCGCTGTGAGTAACCGGTCCGCCCCGGCGGCAAGGGAATAAACAACGCCAGCTGATGCCCGATCAGCGGTCCGGACAGGCAGCCGAGCCCTGCTCTGGCAACCTGCTTGACCGCCTCATAGATCTCCCGCTTGCCCTGCTGGAATTCTTCCCAAGCTGCGCTAGAATGCCTCGGGAATGACAGCACCATCGCATAGCCTTTGGCCCACTGCAGCTCCAGCAGACCGGCCACTTGTTCCAGCTCCAGGTCCTGCACATGCTCCAGCATGAGCATCATTGTCAGCTCGTTCTCCGCCAGCGGAAGCAGGTGGGCCAGCTTCTCCTGCAGCTCCAGCTGCTCATTCCTGCGCCGCTTCTCCTCCTGGATCACCGCCATCAGCTGCTTCAGTACATCCGCCACTTCGTCCCGTCTGGCCGGCTTCAGCAGATAATCCCGCACGCCCAGCAGCAGCCCCTCCTTGGCGTAGGAGAAGTAATCATGAGCGGTAATCATCACGATCTGCGCGGAAGGGAGCTTGGTGAGAATCTGCCGTACGGCCTCCAGTCCCTGAATGCCCGGCATCTTAATGTCCATGAAGATAATATCAGGCCGGTGCTCCTCCGCGAGCTGAATAGCCTTCCGTCCGTTCTCGGCATGCAGAAATTCAAAACCATCCGGGAAAATATGGCGGATCATCAGCTCCAGCCCTTCCCGTTCCAGCGCCTCATCATCGGCGATCAGCAGTCTGTACATAGTAAATCTATCTCCTTTCTCACCTGCGGCTCAGGCAGACGTGCGGAAGGGTACTTTGAACAGCACCGCCGTCCCCTGCCCTTCACTGCTGTCAATCTCGATCAGCTGCTGCCCGTCAAAGAACAGATGCAGACGTTTGAACACATTATGTGTCCCCAGTCCGGTGGACTGGCCTTTGCCGCTGAACTGCGGGGCCTCTTCCTCGATCGATCCCATCAGCCTCGCTACAGTCTCCCGGTTCATGCCCACACCGTTATCACTGATCTCAATCTCTACAAGTCCGCTCCGGTAGCGGATCGACAGTGACAGCACCGCCCCCTCCTCCATTTGCTCCAGCCCGTGGACAAAAGCATTCTCGAAGATCGGCTGAAGGGTCAGGCAGGGAATCATTCCGCCGAGCGCCTGCTCATCAATATCCATCTCAAAAGCGATCCGGTCACGGAAGCGGGCCCGCTGAATGTTAATATACTCGTTCACATGCTCTACTTCCTCGCGCAGCGGTACAGCCTGGTCAAGCTTCTGCAGGTTATACCGGAGCAGGCGGGATACCGATACCGTCAGATCGCTGGTCCTTGCCGCTCCTTCCAGATACGCCAGCTTGGCGATAGAATTCAGTGTGTTGAACAGAAAATGCGGATTGATCTGGCTCTGCAGCATTTTCAGCTCCAGCTCCTTGACCAGCCGGTCCTTCTCCACGCTCTTGATATTCTCCTTCATCAGCTCCTGGATATTATCGATCATTCCGTTAAAAGCCCGGCACAGGATGCTGATCTCATCGTTGTTAACACTCTCCGGCGCTTTCGTATCCATCCTCCCCTTGGAGATCTGCTTGGCGGTGGCCACGAGGCGGCGGATAGGTCCTGTGATGCTCCCGGACAGCCAGATCGCCATACAGATACTAAGCAGCGCAGCGGTAATTACCAGCAGGCTCCCCAGCCGGTTCAGCTTGGCCGTCGTGGACATGATCTCCGCATAGATCGGCTTGTACTGGTCCAGTTCCAGGTCAACCAGCTCCTGTGCTTCCTCGCGGATGAACCGCTGCGTCTGCTCCGCCTCGATATAGGCACCGGCCAGTGTGTTGGAGTCCTGACCATCAATCTCTGTAATCATCTGCCCGGCCTGCTCCAGAAACGTATCAATGATATGGCTGTAGTTCATCAGCGGAAGGCCGCTTCCCCCGATGGTCGCCATTCCGTCCAGCTTCGCCCGCAGCTCCTGCACAGCGCTCAGATGCTTCTGCACCTCCGGGAAGCTGTCCGCGTCCACCTGCATAATGAAGCGGTTCAGAGAGCGCATATTCTCCCCTACTTCATAGGATACTTCCTTGTACAGCATGATCCGGTTCATCATCAGATGGTAGCTCTCCTGCACATTCTTTCCGCTCTCAAAAAGCACAAAAGAGACAGAGCTCATCAGCAGCACAAGCAGCGGAATGCAGATGAGCAGCTTATGGCGGATACTCATAGGCTCTCTCCCTCCTGCACATTAGACTTGTCCAGCACCTTCACGCCGGTGAAGTATTTGGACTCCAGCTGCAATCCCTGAAAATGCTCATGGAGCAGCCGCACGGCCGTAGCCCCCATAAGATAAGGCTGCTGTGCCACTGTGGCCGTGATATCCCCGCGGCTGATGGCAGCAAGGGTCTCTGCCTGGTTATCGAAGCCAATAATCGTCATCGGAACACGCTTCAGGCTCTTGGAGGCCTGCAGTACTCCCAGCGCATCGGTTGAGCTGGTGCCGACCATCACATCAATCTCCGGATGAAGCCGCAGCATATCGGCTGCCTGCTGGATTGCCTCCATATGCGAGATGTTGGAGCTGCGGACATCCACAATTGCAAGGCCGCTGTAATTTTTCACAATATTACTGAGGCCGTTCAGACGCTGAACCTGATTCTTGGCCAGCTCGCTGCCGATGATCACGCCGATCTTCCCTTTACCGCCGGTCGTCTGCACCACCATCCGGCCCAGCGCCTCGCCGGCTGCAACATTGTCGGTCCCAACATAAGCCAGCCGCCTGCTCGCCGGAGCGTCTGTATCAATGGTGATTACCGGAATCCCCCGGTTCACGGCTTTATCAATTACGGGGGTGAACTTCTCGTCGTTCAGCCCCTGCACGATGATCGCATCCGCCTGTGCGGCAATCGCTTTTTCCAGCAGGCTGATCTGCTCCTCCATGTTATTGCGCACCGGGCCGGTGAACTCGATATCAATCCCGTATTTTGCAGCAGCCTCTTTGGCACCCTTCTCGACCATTTCCCAGTACGGATGGTACCGCTCCTGCTCGATCAGCACAATATGATAGCCGGAATTATCCCCGCCGGGATGCCCGCTTAATTCATTGACAATATTGCCCATCCGGCTTGAATGATTGGCAAAGTCTATAAACAGATATGCCAGCAGCAGAAAAAGCACAATAACCCCCGCGCCGCTGACCCATTTTTTATCCATCATGCTCACCTCAATCAACATCCTACCCCGAGTTGAAAACGGTTGCAATATTTAATTTATGAATAGCTTATTATGTGAAACCTATACATTCATAATCATTAATTGCGGGAGTTGCCTAATCGCGGCCAAACCCGCCCGATGACGGAATAAGCGGCACACCAGTGTTTGGCTTATCTCCACTTGCCCATTACGAGAGTCAAAAGGGATTTGTGATTTCCTCAGTCCCCTCCACCGTCTACCTCCGGCGGATTCAGGGGCACTTCTGCCCTCTCGGAGACGCATTGTATTCGGTTTTTCGCATACATTCGGCTCATCTACTCTCTCAGACGCACATTGTACTCGGTTTTTCGCATACATTCGCCTCATCTACTCTCTCAGACGCACATTGTACTCGGTTTTTCGCATACATTCGGCTCATCTACTCTCTCAGACGCACATTGTATTCGGTTTTTCGCATACATTCGGCTCGTCTACTCTCTCAGACGCACATTGTATTCGGTTTTTCGCATACATTCGGCTCGTCTACGCTCACGGAGGAGCATTGTATTCGGTTTTTCGCATACATTCGGCTCGTCTACTCTCTCAGACGCACATTGTATTCGGTTTTTCGCATACATTCGGCTCGTCTACGCTCACGGAGGAGCATTGTATTCGGTTTTTCGCATACATTCGGCTCGTTTACCCTCTCGGAGGCGCATTGTATTCGGTTTTTCGCATACATTTGGCTCATCTACTCTATCGGAGGCGCATTGTACTCGGTTTTTCGCATACATTCGGCTCGTTTACCCTCTCGGCGGCGCATTGTATTCGGTTTTTCGCATACATTCGCCCCATCTACTCTCTCAGACGCACATTGTACTCGGTTTTTCACACACATTCGGCTCATCTAATCTATCGGAGGCGCATTGTATTCGGTTTTTCGCATACATTCGGCTCATCTACTCTCTCGGACGCACATTGTATTCGGTTTTTCGCATACATTCGGCTCATCTACTCTCTCGGACGCACATTGTATTCGGTTTTTCGCATACATTCGGCTCATCTACTTCTATCGGAGGCGCATTGTACTCGGTTTTTCACACACATTCGGCTCATCTAATCTATCGGAGGCGCATTGTATTCGGTTTTTCGCATACATTCGGCTCATCTACTCTCTCGGACGCACATTGTACTCGGTTTTTCACACACATTCGGCTCGTCTACGCTCTCGGAGGCGCATTGTACCCGGTTTTTCGCATACATTCGGCTCATCTACTTAGCCTGCCGCCTATCTACTTGCGGATTCCGGTGCCCTTTGGCTCTTCATTCCCGCCCTTTGGTCCGCTTCTGAAGAAATCAAGGTTGCTTTGATTCTCCTTACCATTCACTTCAGGTGGACTCGGTGGGACTCCCCCCTAAACAGCAAAAGAGCTGTTCCAAGCAGCACCCTGCTTAAAACAGCTCTTTCGTTAATGCATCCGCCATTCAACTGTCCTGTTCGATCAGTTGAATCCATTCATTATATTCACTCTGCAGCTTGGCATATTCCGCCTGCAGGCTGCGGTGCTCCTGGGAGAGCTTGTCCAGCTCACCCTGCTGCAGCTCGAACTGGGCCTGAACCAGACGCAACTGGCCCTGGACGAGCTCGTAGCTCTCGCCGATCTCCCCAAGCTGCTGCGCGGTCTCGCTGCGCGAGCGGCTCACGGATTCCGCCTGGGCTTCAGCGTCCCCGGCTTCCTGCTGCCAGATCTCAATCTCCTCACGCAGCTTCGCCTCCTGCTCGCTCCACTGCTGCTCGCGCTGCTGCAGCTCTTCGTACTTCTGCTTCCATGAAGCTTCGTACTCCCTGGTCTCACGGAGCGCTTCCTGCTGCTCCGCCGCCGCTGCGGCAGCTTCGCGGCCCGCCTCGTACAGCTCTTCCAGACGCCGCGCAGCTTCCTCGCCTTCGGCTTCCAGCAGCTCATAACGTTCCTTCAGCTGTTCGCCATCCTGCAGAATTTCATCATACTGGGCGATCAGCTCTTCGTAGCGGCCGCGCAGCGCCGCCAGTTCCTTATGGGCTGCCTCTGCCGCTTCCTGATGAAGGGCAGCTTCCTGCTCTGCCTCAGCACGAAGCTGGGCTTCCAGGTCAAGCTGCTGCACCATTCCATCCGCCTGTCCGCGGAGGGTCTCGACTTCACGCTGCAGCGCTGCCGATTTCTCCCCGGCTTCCAGAAGGTTCATCTCCAGCTCGCCGATATCCTCCATATGCTTGTTCGCCAGCTCCTGCCAGGAGCTTGCTTCAAGCGCGGTACGGTCAAATTCCGCCTGTGTCCGGCTCAGATTATCCGTCGTCTCCCGCAGAGATTTGCGGAGAGACGACGCTTCTTCCTGCGTCAGCTCATAACGCTGGCGCAGCCCCTCCAGCTCATCATTCAGCAGACCGCTGAGCTCATTGGCAGTCTGCAGTTCTTCCAGTGCTGCACTTAGCTTGTCCGCTGTTTCCTGCAGCGCACTGTTAAGTCCCGCCGCTTCATCCTGCGCCTGCACGTAACGCTGGCGCACTTCCTCCAGCTCTGCGCTATGCTGCTGCCCTTGCTCTGCCGCAAGGCGCAGCTCTTCGCCAAGCTGCTCTTCCCGCTTCAGCACAGCTTCGTACTGCGCGAGCAGCGTCAGGCGCGCATCGCGCTCGCCCTTGAGCCCGGCTTCCGCCGCGCGCAGCCGGGACTGCAGCTGCCCGGTTCCGCCGCGCAGCTCACCAAGCTGCTTCTCCAGCTCCTGAAGCTGCTGCTTGTGCCTGTGCTCCTGCGTCCCCTGGGATTGCCGCAGCTCCTTATTCTTGGCCAGCTCCTTCTCAAGCGCTTCGCGCTCTCCGCTGAGCTCACTGGTGAGCGCTGCCTTGGTATCGGCGAGCTCCTTGCTCAAGGTGGTACGGATCTCAACAATCTCACTGCCCATAGACTCCCGGGTCTGGATCAGCTCCTGCTCCAGACCTGCCAACGTCTCCGCTTTCTCACGGGTCAGTCTCTCCCGGAGCTGCTCCAGCTCCTGCAGATGAGCAGCCTTCAGCTCTTCAAGCTGCTGCAGCCGTAACGCTTCAGCCGTTTCCAGCTCCTGTCTTGCAGCTTCACGGCTTACAGCCTGCTCTGCTTCATAAGTCTCCCGCAGCGCTTTCAGCTCCGCTTCGCGCGCCTGCAGTTCATCTGTCAGCTGCCCGCGGCTGGAAGCAGCAGCCTGCTTCTCTTCCTCCAGCAGCTGTGCGTGCATCTGGCGCTCCTGCTCCTGCAGCTCCAGATGCCTTGCGCGTTCTTCTTCCACGGCGGCAATCAGCCGCGCCGCTTCTTCCTTGGCAGCCGCTTCAAGCTTCTCGTATTCTTCCTGCCGTTCGCGCTGCGCCTCCTGAAGGCGTGACACCTCCACGCGCAGCTCGGTACGTTCACCGGTCAGCATATTCAATTCATTCTTGAAATCCTGAACCTGGATAGCCTGCTCTGCCATATGTACAGCTGCAAGCACCGCGATCCGCGGGGTATCCAGTCTGGAATGTGATTTGGATATTGCACGCATATGCTCATCGACATAACGGGCAACCTGCTTCATATATTCAGTGCTGCTTCCGACAAGTTTATAGGAAGTTCCGTATATCTCCACGGCGACACGAGTCCGGTCCATAGCCACAGTTGTGCCCTCCTTTGTATGTGTGCGGATTCTAAGCTGATTTCCTTACTGCTATTGTAGCGTTATTCCTTAACCTTTGGCAAAAAAAACGTGTTCATTTCATAGATTTAAACCGGACTCCGTACTTCACAAGGGTACAGCAAAGCCGCAGCGAATCGGTTTCTAAATGGATTCGCTGCGGCTTTGCACAATTCCTGCTATTTTCTTAATTCTGCGCCAAAAGTTTGCTCCAGAGCAGAAACGACTCTGTCATGCACTTCCACAACCTCTTCATCGGTAAGTGTACGGTCCGTATGACGGTACAGCAGCGAGAGGGCTACGCTCTTCTTTCCAGCTTCCATTTTGCCGCCGGTGTAGACATCGAACACTTGCACATTCTGCAGCAGTGTTCCGCCATGTTCACGGATGGAAGCTATCAGGTGCCCTGCAGGAACTTCTGCGTCTACAACTACCGCAATATCCCGTTCCATCCCAGGGAAGCGGTGAAGCTCACTGTACTGTAGTTGGGCACGCGCCGCATCATATAGCGGCTGTAGCAGCACTTCAGCTACATAAGTATCCTCCAGATCCATCTGGCGCTGAAGTTCCGGATGCAGCTGTCCGATGGTACCGATCTTATCGCGGCCTTCAGCCTGCAGCAGGTAGACCGAAGCAGAGCGTCCCGGATGGTAGCCTTCAGGAGCATCCCCTTCATAGATTATGCGGTCCGTAAGGCCAAGATGGGCAAATACAGTTTCAAGCGCACCCTTAAGATCGAAGAAATCTACAGGCTCAGCCGCTACGTTCCACTGCTTGGCAGCACGCGTGCCGCTCAGCAGCAGTCCAAGTACCGGCAGTTCACCGGGCTGGCGGGTGAGCACTTCTTCATCGGTGAAGAAAACATTGCCGATTTCGAACAGCGCCAGATCGCCTTGACGGCGGTTGGTGTTATAGAGGGCAATGTCCAGCAGCTGCGGCAGCAGGCTGGTACGCAGCACGCTGCGTTCCTCGCTCATCGGCATCGCCAGCTTCACGGAGAGCTTGCCGTCCGCAAGTGCCGGGAAGAGCTTGCTCTGTTCCGGCTGGATGAAGGAATAGCCCATAACCTCCTGATACCCGCCAAGAGCCAGCAGGCGGCGGAGCTCACGGCGCAGGAACTGCTCTCTGGTGAGTGCCCCCGGTGTAGTAGTCCCTTCAATTAGGGTTGTCGGGATGTTGTCATATCCGTACAGGCGGGCAATCTCTTCTATGAGATCCACATCATAGCTGATGTCGCCTCGCCGCGTGGGAACCTGAACTTCAACGATTCCCTGGGCAGCATCACCGCACTTGAAGTGCAGACGGCCGAACAGGGTCTTCACTTCCAGCAAAGACAGCTCGGTACCCAGATATTGATTCAGCTTCTCCAGCGACAGGGTCAGTACTTTCTCCCCGGCAGAGGCACTGCCTGCCTGAACAATACCTTCATGCACAGATCCGCCGGCATAGCGGGCGATTAGAGCAGCTGCACGGTTAAGTGCAGGAATGACGGCATTCGGATCGACTTCCTTCTCGAAGCGCTGGGAAGCTTCAGAACGCAGACCCAGCTGACGCGAGGTCTTGCGTACAGTCCCGCCGTCGAATTTGGCGGATTCCAATACGATATTGACGGTATTTGCAGTAACCTCAGTCGATAATCCGCCCATAACGCCAGCCAGGCCGATAGCTCCTGACCCGTCAGCGATGACAAGCATCTGCGGCTCCAGCTTGCGCTCCTGGCCGTCAAGTGTTGTCAGCAGCTCGCCTTCATGAGCGAACCGTACACCAATCGTTCCGCCTGCCAGCTGATCGCCGTCAAACGCATGCAGCGGCTGTCCGTATTCCAGCATCACATAGTTGGTAATATCGACGATGTTGTTGATCGGGCGTACCCCGGCCGCCATCAGGCGGTTCTGAATCCACAGCGGGGATGGAGCTGTCTTCACTCCGGCAATATAACGCACTGCATAATGGCTGCAGTATTCTTCATTTTCAATATTGACAGTGATGGAATCCGCTGCCCGTCCGCCTGCTTCCACAAGCTCTGCCGCCGGATCTGCCAGCTGCAGGTCACGGCCCAGAATTGCGCTCACTTCATAAGCAGCACCGATCATGCTCAGACAGTCGGAGCGGTTAGGGGTCAGATCGAAGTCCAGGATCTCATCGTTCAGGCCAAGCACCTTCAGAATATCCTGGCCGACTTCCGTATTCTCAGGCAATACGAGAATGCCTTCCTGAAGCTCTTTGGGCAGCAGCTTGTCGTTCAGCCCCAGCTCTTTGGCCGAGCAGATCATCCCCTGCGACAGCACGCCGCGAAGCTTAGCTTTCTTGATTTCCAGTCCGGGCAGCTTAGCGCCAACCAGTGCGACCGGAACCTTCTGTCCCGCTGCGACATTCTTGGCACCGCAGACAATCTGCAGATCCTCGCCCTGTCCGGCATCCACGATGCAGATGTTCAGCTTGTCGGCGTCCGGATGTTTTTCTTTGGATTTCACATAGCCGGTTACGATTCCGGAAATCCCTTTGTTACGGCGTTCAACTCCGTCAATCTCAATGCCGGCGGTAGTGATTTTGTCCGCGAGTTCATCAGCGGTCACCCCGTCCAGCGATATATAATCAGCCAGCCAGGCGGTTGATACTTTCATTTTCGCACACTTCCTTTTGTTTCAGATGTATTTATCTCCATGCCGTCAGTGCTTGACGCGCTTGCCAGTAAGCCGCTGCACGATCTTTCCTTCCTGCTTCAAAACTCTCTGTTAATAGTGCCCCTGCAAGGAATATTTGGACTTCCGGCCGCTGTTGTGTTTGGATTTCCTGATTCAAACCGCTATTCGCGGTAGAAATCCAAACACAAAGGCGGACGCTACCGCTCCTACAGTTCCAAAATTCCCCTCCGGTTCATTTTTAACAGGTATAGAAACAGCAACTCAAAATCTACTGCAACCCTTCCAATCCCGCACCACGCACACCCGCCAAATCTCTAAATCCCCTTGAACTGCTTCACAAAACCCATATCATTCGTGTAGAAGTAGCGGATGTCATCGATGCCATACTTCAGCATCGCGATCCGTTCTGCGCCTACGCCGAAAGCGAAGCCGCTGTAAATCTCAGGGTCGTAGCCGCCCATCCGCAGCACATTCGGATGTACCATGCCGGCACCGAGGATTTCCAGCCAGCCGCTCTGCTTGCAGAGACGGCAGCCTTCGCCGCCGCATTTGAAGCAGCTCACGTCTACCTCAACACTCGGCTCGGTGAACGGGAAGAAGCTCGGACGCAGGCGGATGCCTGCTGTAGGACCGAACATCTCCTTCATGAACTGCAGCAGGGTGCCCTTCAGGTCGCTCATGCGGATATTGCGGCCAATAACCAGGCCTTCAATCTGATGGAACTGGAAGGAGTGGGTCGCATCGTCGTCATCGCGGCGGAATACTTTGCCCGGACAGATGATTTTGACCGGAGTTTCGCCCTTCATAGCCTGCATGGTGCGGACCTGCACCGGAGAAGTCTGTGTGCGCATCAGAAGATCTTCTGTTAAATAGAAGGAATCCTGCATATCGCGGGCCGGATGGTTCTTCGGCAGATTCAGAGCCTCGAAGTTATAGTAGTCTGTCTCTACTTCCGGACCTTCTTCAATCCGGTAGCCCATGCCGATGAAAATATCCTCAATCTCCTGAATTACGCGGTTCAGCGGATGAATACCGCCTTGCGGCAGGCCGCGGCCCGGCAGCGACACATCGACCTTCTCCGCATTCAGGCGGTTCTGTGTCTCCTGCTGCTGGAAGATTTCCTGCTTAGAGCCGATTACCTCTTCAATGGCACTGCGCACCAGATTGGCCACCTGGCCGATCACCGGGCGTTCTTCCGCGCTGAGTCCGCCCATACCGCGCAGAACCTCCGTAAGCTCACCTTTTTTGCCAAGGTATTTGACGCGCAAATCATTCAGAATCTGCGGATCGGTTACCTCCTGCAGCTTAGCCAATGCCTCGGCCTTCAATGCTTCCAATTTCTCTTTCATGCTTTGTACTGCCCCCTTAAATCTCGTATTGTCAACAAAAAAAGGCCTTTCCTCCCGGTAAAGGGACGAAAAGACCGTGGTACCACCCTTGTTAGACGGCTGCGACGCTTCCCTTAAGAGCAATATTCCCTCTTTCGGACCGGCGGAGACCTGTCTCACTTTAACAGAAATAACGGTCTGCGGCCGGTATCCCCTACTGTGTCCCTCAAGGAAGCCTTGAATGGAATTCAGGGAACTGCTCCGGAGTGAACTTCGGCAGCTCTGCTCTCTTAGAAACGCTCTCAATCTGCGGCGCTTCCTCCCTGTAAGCCAGGCACTGCGTACTCTTCTCCATCAATGCATTTATGCGGATTGTGTCAAATACATTCGATCTTCCAGTTCGGAAGATATGTCTATTTATTATATGCAATAACGGCGCTTTTGACAAGTTGCACAATTTTAGGTTAATTTTTATCTTCCTTTAAGCTTCCTTTAAGCTTCAGCGCGGTTTTGGGGGCTTTTTTTCAGCGAACGTTCAGCCGAATTTGATATTTTCCCTTTTGAGATAAGCCTGGCTGTCCTCATTAGAACAGGGCGGCTTTTGGATAGTATCGGCTTTTATACAGGGAGGGAAATTCATGCTTAAACGAAGAAAAGCATTTGTTCTGCTGTTACTCAGTACATTTGCTGCAAGTCAACTCGCGGGGAGCGCGGGAACCACGGCGTTTGCTGCCTCGGCCAGTACAACCACTGCCAAAACAGCTGCCACAGTAACGGAAGTCTCCAGTCTTACAGGCCTCAGCGCAATCAAGCTCGGCACCACGCTTAGTGTGAAGCTGGGCAATGTAGGCATTCAGAGCCAAACCGGCGGAAATATTCTTACTTATACACTCACCTATACTAACAATGCAAGCAGCAGCGTCAATATGGTCAATTATTTCTCCAAAATCGTGACTGCCGGCGGCAGCATCATTAAGGGAATCCCGGTCAGCGCAGACAGTGCTGTCAAAAAGATCGCTGCTAAGCAGAGCACCAGCATTACATATTATGCGAATATTGGAACAGCCGCCTCGGCCAAAGGGCTTAAAGTAAACATGTACGGCTGGAACTTCAGTGCCGCCAATTATGAACAGCGCATAGGCACTTTTACCGTTCCTTCTAACTACTCGCTGTCCGCCCTTACGGGTGAGACCCGCAAAGTTGAACTTGGCAGCATACCGGTCAACACCAAAGCTGAGTCTGCACAAATCTACAAATATAACGGCAAGGTCTATGCCAAGGTTGGACTCAGTATAACGAATCTGGGCACCAAAGTACTCACAGACCCTGGCTACAGCCTGTACCTGAAATCCTCGGGCGGCTCTACCTTCACGCTAGCGCTGGATGACAGCAGCTCTGAATACAAGGTTCAGCCCCAGGAGAAGAAGACGCTCTACTATATGACTGAGATTCCCTCCTACATGAACGTCACCAAGATGACACTGCAGATCGCCAAGCTGGATGAAGGGCTGAAGCTCTATCTTCCGGTCTCCTCCTATTCCCTTCCTGCTGCGGGTACAGCTGATTTCACCGTGGCGGCCGGCTATACCAAGAAGATCTCCATCGACAGCAATATTGTAGACATGAAGCTCGCGGACGCAAGTGTGCATGCAGACAATGGCAATGCCGTATGGAGTTATCAGCTCACCCTTAAAAATGCCGGCACCAAAGCAGTGACTTTGCCTGCGTATGAGCTTGCTGTCAAATCCGCTGAAGGTTATACCTTCCCGGTAACAACGACTGCGTTCAGCTCCCTTACCTTGAAGCCGCTGGAAGAAAAGCTGATTGAACTAACCGCCAGCGTTCCGCTTGAGCTGGCTCAGGATACGCTCGAACTGCAAATGGTTGCCCCTGCGGGCAGCAGCACCAGTAACACCAGTAGCACCGGCAGCAACAGCAGCAATGGCAGCAGTGAGACCAGCACCAGTTCAAGTAAAGTAATACTGCCTGTAGCCTATTTCAAAATCCCTTATTCCCTGGCGGGCAACACTCATATCACTACAGAGAACAGCATTACCAACAGCTACGGCACCTTCGGCGTCACACTGAATTCCCTGCAGCGTCTGCCGTGGGGCAGCGAAGATATCGTACAGGCTAAGGTCACCATCAGCAATCATTCCTCCAAAACAATTACTCTGCCTGCACTTACCGGTGTGCTGAAAGTGGACCTGACGGATTTGAGCTCGTCCTCACAGCTATATACGGAGAGTACCAGCACGGTTCTTGCTCCTGGAGCCAGCACGCAAGTCTCGGTTCTTGCCCGCGTGCCTTATACGCTCGATTTCAGCCAGGCCCAGATCATTCTTCAAGAAACTTCCGGCACCAGCACTACCCAGTTCCTCTCCCTTGGCACAACGGATGGGCTTAGCAGCGGTATTACGCCTCTGGCTGTGGGTGAATCGTTCAAGATTACATCGACCGGCAAAAAAGCCAGTGTGAAGGAACGTTCAACCCTTGTATACAGCGGAACCAGCAATAACCTCATATACAGTGAAGTAGAAATGAACAGTGAAGAAACCCGGCAGACTGACCTCTCCCGGCTGTATGGACAATTCAAAACCGCAGACGGACAGTATTTCGAGGCAACTGCGATCCAGTCGGAGAGTTCCACAAGTCCGGCAGGCAAGACTCTGGTTAACTTCTGGGCTAATATACCGGCTGCCGTGGACACAAACGGCCTCCAGCTGTATGTCAGCCAGGAGATTGCAGACGGTAAGCTGACTTCAGCCGGAACCGCGGCTACAGCTTATGTGAATACATCAGCACTGACACTGGCTCCTGTGGTGCCTACGCCTGCTGGTAACCTGACTTCTGTGTCCCTGTATCCTTACACGCTGGCCATATCAAATTCTACAGGCACCATTACATCAGGCACTACCAGTCTTGCATTGGCATTTAACTACAATCTCTCGCGTGATACAACTTACCAGATGGGAGCATTCGACCATAAGCTGATTCTGCACATTACTGACCCGTATGGACAATATTTCGAGAAAACGCTGTCCCTTGGAACGGATTTGGCAGTAGGAACTTATGGCTCCTACACAACGACCATTACCAACTCACTGTTCAAGAACTTAAGCGGAGGCACTTACAAGCTCACTCTGTACGACGAATTCCAAGGCCAGCGGACAGAGCTTGGCGGACAGGTCTACTCCGTCGATGTTGTGACCAAAGCAGCTTCAACTACGGATACCGGCACTACAGCGGCCGCAGGCAATGGCAGCACCGAAGCAAGCGGTTCTTAGGATTCTCAGGTACACCTGGCCCCTTATATTATTTGAGTAAGATGGAGGATCGGAATGAAAAAGAAGAAGAAAATGATTATCGCCTCAGCCGTTGTTGTTATTGCTATTGCAGGTATTCTGGGCTATGTATTATGGCCGGATCAGAACCCGCAGGTCAATGCCGCTCCCATGAACACCTCAACGGTGACCAAGGGAAATATCCTCGTTGGTGTCTCCGGCTCTGGTTCCGTTTCGGCAATCAACAGTGAGAGCATCCGCACCAAAGAAGCCGGTGAAGTGGATACAGTCATGGTTAAAAAAGGCGATGTCGTCAAAAAAGGCGATGTGCTGATTACCTTTGTGGCGGGCGATTTCGACGACAAGCTGAAGGAAGCCAACAAATCGCTGGAGAACCTCAAAACCGAGCTTACGAACAAGCAGGAAAACTACAAAACGATCGCGATGAATAATGCTACAGATGAAGAGCTGGAATCGGCAAAAACAGCTATTGATAAAGCCAAAAGCGATATTGCCGATCAACAGGATTCCATTGCTGCCATCTATGAGGATATGGTTCCGCCAGATCCGTTAACGGCTCCTATCGACGGAACGATTACAGCTGTAAATATTACGGACGGCGAACAGGCTCAGAATGGTACAGAGCTGTTCACCATGACTGACTACGTTAATTTGAGCGTAACTGTACAGGTGGATGAACTGGATATTCCTCAGATCAAGCTGGATCAGGTGTCAACGATTACGCTGGATGCGCTTGAGGATAAAGAGTTTGCCGGCAAGGTTATTGATATCGCCAAGGAAGGAACCTCCTCAAACGGCGTCTCCCTGTTCAATGTCACTGTAGGCTTGAATAACTCTGAGGGAGTACTGGTCGGCATGTCCGCAGAAGTGGCGATTACCATTGAAGAGAAAAATGATATTCTGACCGTGCCGATCGAGGCGGTATCCGAAGTGAACGGCAAATACTACGTGAATGTACCTGTGACCGAAGGCGGAGAATCTGCGGCAACGGACAGCGGTGCGGCGGGCGGCCAGATTCCGGGCGGCGATGCGGCGGGCGGTCAGGCTCCGGGCGGTGATGCGGCAGGCGGGCAAGCTCCTAGCGGTGATGCGGCGGGCGGTCAGGCTCCGAGCGGTGATGTGGCAGGCGGCCCTCCAAGCGGTGAATGGCAAGGCGGAGAAGGCCAGACCGGCGGCCGGGGCATGCGCAGCGGCGGTTACGGCGGCGGTGGTGGTGGCGGCTACGGCGGAGGCGAGTTCCCGGGTGGCGCATCCGGCGGCAGAACCGCGGCAAGCTTAGCATCCGGCCAGAAACGGGTTGCCGTAGAGGTAGGCATCCACAATGAGAGCAGCATCGAAATCGTGAGCGGCTTAAATGAAGGTGATGAAGTGATCATTCCAACTGTGATCTCTACAGGCAACACTTCCACCCAGCAGACACAGATGCAAGGCGGTATGGGCGGCGGCTTCGGCGGCGGCGGAATGACCGGCGGCTTCACTGGCGGCGGTGCTGGGGGCGGAATGACGGGCGGCGGAGGCGGCTTCTCCGGAGGCGGTGGCGGACGATGAGCACCTCCGAACCGTTAATCCGGGTTCAGAACATGCAGCACAGCTATACAATGGCCGGAGAATCAATGGCGATACTCAAGGGCCTGACCTTCAACATCGATTATGGTGAGTTTGTTGCGATCATCGGACCCTCAGGCTCGGGCAAGTCGACCCTAATGAACATGCTGGGATGCCTGGATGTTGCTAATGAAGGTGATTATTTCCTGGACGGCCAGGAAATCCGCAAGCTGTCAGACAACAAGCTGGCCCAGATCCGCAACGAGAAAATCGGCTTTATCTTTCAAAACTTCAATCTGCTGCCGAAATTATCGGCAGTAGAGAATGTGGAGCTGCCCCTTATCTACCGGGGAATGTCTCACCGGGAACGCCGAGAGGTTGCCCGCAATGCTCTGGTCAGGGTAGGCCTGGAGAGCAGAATTGATCATCGTCCGTCCGAGCTGTCCGGGGGTCAGCAGCAGCGTGTGGCAATCGCCCGCGCCCTTGCCGGCACTCCCCCTATCCTGCTTGCCGATGAACCGACTGGTGCGCTTGATTCCAAGACAGGCAAGGAAGTTCTGGAGATGATCAAGGCGCTTAATGAACAGGGACATACTATTATTCTAATCACGCATGACCTTGAAATCGCCCAGCAGGCCAAACGGATTATCCGGATTCAGGACGGGGATCTCGTTGAGGATCGGAAGGTGTCCCACTCATGATGTTGTATCAAAGCATGAAAATGGCTTTTAAAAGTATTCTCAGCAGTAAAATCAGAGCCTTCCTCACAATGCTGGGCATCATTATCGGTGTATCCTCCGTAATCGCCCTCGTCTCGGTAGGACAGGGTACGACTTCGCAGATTACGGAATCCTTAAGCTCTCTTGGAACCAACCAGCTGACGGTTAACATTATGGGACGCGGGGCAACGACTTCCTTAACCTACGAGGAAGCTCTGGCACTTGGAGAGATTGAAGGGGTGGAGAATGTATCTCCCGTAATCACGGGGAATGTTACCGCCAAGAATGGGACCGAGAACGTTTCAGTATCCGTTGAAGGGATAACACCTGCCTATGAGGAAGTCCAGGATTTCCATGTGCAATCCGGACGGTTTCTGCTGGAGATTGATACAGATTACCGTCAAAAGGTAGCCTTGATCGGAACAGATACGGCTGAGGATCTGTTCGGCACGGATGACCCTGTGGGCCAAAAGGTACAGCTCAACGGAAGCAGCTTCAAAATCGTCGGTCTGCTGGAGAGCAAAGGCTCAACCAGCGGCGGCTCCAGCGACGAGAAGATTCTGATTCCTATTTCAACCGCTGAACGGTTCCTGCAGAGTAAGGGGGTCCGCTCGATTACCATCACAACTACTTCCAACGATAATGTGGAGGATGTAAAAACCGAGCTGGAGTCTACGCTCGATGCCAAATTCAGCGGTGCGGAGAACTCCTACTCTGTCTTCGATTCTCAGGAAATGCTGGAAACGGTAAACGAGACCAGTGATACGCTCTCTATGGCACTTGGCGGCATTGCCGGCATTTCCCTGTTCGTCGGCGGCATAGGAATCATGAATATCATGATTGTCTCCGTTAACGAGCGGACGCGGGAGATCGGAATCCGCAAGGCAATCGGGGCCAAAAAAATCAACATCATGATGCAATTCATGATTGAGTCTGTAGTCTTAAGCGGAACAGGGGGCCTGATCGGAGTCGGGCTGGGGCTTGGTGCCAGCTGGGCCGTGGGGAAATATACAACCATGAATGTGGCGACATCCTGGAACATGGTCCTGATCTCCTTCACATTCTCCCTGATCATCGGAGTTATCTTCGGAATGATCCCTGCTAACAAGGCAGCCAGAATGCGGCCTATCTACGCGCTGCGAAACGATTAGCATTCCTGTATTAACGAGCCTTATATCTTATTTACTCCATCCGTCCGTCTCACATTTGGTTGAGGCTGGCGGATTTTCCTGTTCCATCCAACCCCTCCGGGTAAACTGGAGCTGTTTCAGCAAAATTAACTTTTAATTGATCCCGGGAGGGTATCGTTTGCAATAAATGTGGGTAATAGGTCTCAAGGGTAGAATACTTATAGTAGTCAGTTATACATAAATCTTCGTATAAGTAGCACGTTATATGTCTCAAGCAATTTCCTTCCCGGTTTCCCGGTTCGCTTGACGACCCGTAAACCCGGCAGCAGGAGATGATGAGGCTTATTATTTTTTTCAGCAATTGCTCTGCATGAAGGTAGTCCTATATACTGGTGAAAAGAAACCGCGGTTAAACCGGGATTTTTTCTTTCATTTCCCTCCTTCTTCCCCTGCTTTTAGGACTCGCTAACATAAACTCTCTTTATCATGCCAGCAAACAGCCATTTGCCGCATAAGGATAAATTCCGCATGCACCCAAGGTACACCAATGAGATTCGCAAAGTTCTATGCGGGGAGAGGATGACAGTGGCAGTTTTTTCCGAAATCACAAGTACACGCAGATTAATCCTATTATTCACATCCATCTCCGTTCTTTTGGTTGGCGTCAGCGTTGCCTCCCTGTTATATCTGAATTATACGATGAATAAACTATCGGATTCCTTATACAGTGATGTATACCAGAACTCCGAGCTCGTGCTGAATGCCGACCGTGATCTGCATCAGTCTGCCATCGCGCTTCAGACTTCGCTCAGCGGCAATATAACCGATGCGCAGCGCAGTGTGCTCTCGCAGGAGTTCGAGGACAATAATGCCCAGGCGCAGCAGCGGGTCAGTACTGCCCGTTATAATCTGGATTCTGTAGAGAGTCCATACAATGGAATGAAGCAGAGTGAGTTGCTGCTGGGTGAGCTGAGAAGTGAGCTGGAGCAGTTCGAGACCTCACTAGAGCTCTGGAAGGATAGCGGAAGGGAACTGATCTCGCAGCGGGTCCAGAGTGATTGGAACCCCGCGGCCTACTCCCCGCTGGCCGTTCATACCCAGCTCACCCAGGTAAGGGGGACGCTGGATACCGCCGAGGGTCTGATTGACAGCTATGCCCGGCAGGTTATTCTCGAGTTCAAGAATCTGAAAAGCTCGCTGTTTGCCGTCTATTCAGTATTCCTGTTCCTGCTGGTCCTGGTTATTATTTATCTCTGCCGCAGACTCATCTCATTGCAGAATGAAATGCTGGAAGAGAAATCACTATACCAGCTGATCGGCGAAACCATGTCCGATTTCATTATTTTGACCGATCACAATGGCCTGATCCTGTACGCATCCCCATCACATTCAAGTGTACTTGGGTATGTTCCAAGCAAGGGCGCCCCTCTCTCCAATTATATCCGCGAAGCCGAGATCTCCTGGGCCAAGCTGAAGAGTGTCGTTCAGGCTTCACCGCGGATTTCCGAGCTGCGTATGCGTTCGGCAGAAGGGCACTGGGTATGGCTGGAGACCAAAGTCACACCTATTCCGGGAAGCCGGGCTTTCCCTGCACAATTCATGCTGGTATCGCGTGAGATTACCCAGCGCAAGCAATATGAGGAACGGCTGCACAAGCTGGCCTTCTATGATCATTTGACTGCCATTCCCAACCGGGCACATTTCAAAATGTACATGGAGAATCTGATTAACCAGCCGGAGGAGCGCCGGCAGGAGATTGCCGTAGCCCTGCTGGATTGCGACCGGTTCAAGCAGCTGAATGATACGCTGGGCCATCTGGCAGGCGATGAATTCCTGCAGTTGCTCTCACGGGAGCTGCAGCAGACCGTTAAGGGCTCAGGCCAGGCGTTCCGCATCGGCGGTGATGAATTCGCGGTGGTGCTGCACCGGTTCACAAGTCCGGAAATGCTAGATGAAATGCTGGCGCGTCTGCTCCAGCTGTTCAATAAATCCTGGTCGGTCAACAAAGGCTCCAGCTTCCATACCTCTGCCAGCATTGGTGTAGCCCTCTATCCACAGCATGGCAGCAGCATCAATGATCTGCTCCGCGCCGCCGATCTGGCCATGTACCGCTCCAAGAATCATGGCGGCAATGAGGCCAATCTGTACAGCGAGAATGTGGATGAAAAATACACCCGCCAGCCGAAATAGCCTAAGCCCTTAGATAGAGGGGGCGCATTCCATAGCGAATGCGCCCCCTCTATCTGTTATGCTGAAGAAATCAGCTGTTTATTTGTATAAGGCATGCTTCAGAGCCGTGTAATATTCTTGCACAACTCTCTGGCTGATCTCCGCAGAAGGAAAGTATTCTTCGAACCCATGAAAACATCCGGGGTACAAATGAAATTCAGTCGGCACACCCGCCTGCGTGAGCCTTAACACATACTGAATCGTTTCATCGCGAAACGGATCTAAGTCACCGACGCAGGTGTATGTGGGCGGAAGTCCTGACAAATCGTCTGCCCGTGCCGGAGCGGCATACGGGGATTCTTGGCCTTGTTCTCCTAAGTACATTTCCCAAGCCAATTGGCTTTTGGCTCTGTTCCATACTCTGTCATCTGTTATTTCGTTACTGGACCTTGTAAGGAGCTGATCGTCAAGCATCGGATAGAGGGGCATTTGAAACATAATCGGAGGGCCGTTTCTATCTCTTGCCAGCAGGGAGAGAGCAGCCGTCAATCCGCCGCCGGCGCTTGGGCCGAATACTGCGATTCTGGATGAATCGCTTCCCAGTGATTCTGCGTTTTCGGAGAACCAGGTGAGTGCAGCATAGCAATCTTCGAGAGGAGCCGGAAACGGATGCTCCGGAGCCAGCCGGTAATCCACAGAAACAATGACACAGTCGAGCTCTGATACCAGCTGCTGCAGGGTAAAGTCCATCATATCGGCGGACCCCAGAATATATCCTCCGCCGTGAATATATAAGACACCCGGGAGAGATTGATTTTTCACTCTGGGCTCGTATATTTTGATGCGGACATCCGGCGCTCCTTCTGCACCCGGAACCTTTCTTTCTGAGATCAGCACTTCATCATTAAAGGGCAGAGATGCCGCCATTCCGGCAGTAAACTCCTGCATCTCTTTCCTATGCACTGCCAAATTCTCTCGCGTATATACAACTTTTGGTAAGCCGGAAAACATATTTTGAAGTTCCGGATGTACTTTTTCCTCCATTCTCCAACCATCCTTTGTGAAGCAGATTATTATTCCTTATTGAATGTTGGCTTGTCCATTTCGCCACGCCGTTTGCCCCAACAGCTCCCGCATGGTCTTCATGTACTTCTCTTCCGACTGGGACCATCTCAGCCCGGCTGTTTCTTCAGCGTCCGGACCTGCCAGATAGCGCAGCCGGTCAGACGGATCGCATGCAGCGGCATACACCTGATCTGCAGCCTGATTCTCATCTGAACTCTCAAACGGATAGTCCAGCATACAGTTCATCATATGTTCGTAATAAGGCTGGTACGCTTGCGGAACGGACAGGTTTTGAGTTGCGGCCATGGTGTTCGATGAGAAATTCGTAGTGATCATGGCTCCGGGTTCCACAAGCTTGACGGAGATATTCTGTGATTCCAGCTCGTACGAGAGTGATTCGGACAGCCCCTCAATGGCATGCTTGGTTGAGACATATACGGCCAGAAGCGGGTTGGAGGCAAAACCTACGTTTGAAGTGATATTGATGATTGTGCCGCCGCCTTCTTCGCGGAAATAAGGGGTGATTGCCTGAATGACGTTCATGACACCGAAGACATTCGTCTCGAAAATTCCGCGGGTAATGTCCATGGGTGTTGCCTCAAATATCGAGAGAATACTGACTCCGGCGTTGTTCACAACAGCGTCGATCCGGCCGAACCTGTTGATCCCTGCCGCAATGGCCGCCTCGATGGAAGGGGGCTTAGTAACATCAAGCCCGGTGACGAAAATCCGTTCGGGATTCTCCTCAGTCAAGCGCTGGTCCGGTTTGCGCATCGTCGCGATCACATTCCATCCTTCCTTCGCAAATTTCTTCGCTGTTGTATTTCCCAGTCCGGTCGAACTCCCGGTGATCAACACTGTTTTGGGCATTGAACATCCTCCTCATTAGTTTGTTGCTGCTCTCTCAGCTTAGCGGATTGAAGCGGCTCTAAGTCAAATCTATCAATTCAAGCCTTTTATATAGGGATAATATGGACTGGAGGCAAGTCCGGATTGTAGAATATACTAGAGTCACTCTAACATTCAATAGGCGGTGAAACATCTTATGGCTTATACGATTAGGGATATCGTTGAGAAAACGGGCATTACTGCATATACATTGCGTTATTATGAGAAGGAAGGCGTATTGCCGGCTGTTGACCGGGATACAAACGGGGTCCGCCAATTCAACGATCACTACATCGAGTGCGTTGAGACGGTTCAGGCTCTTCGTTCGACAGGGCTGCCGCTGTCAGAAATAAAACAATACGTTGAGCTGTACAAGCGCGGAGACCGTACACTGCACCTGAGAAAAACGATGCTGTTCACCCAAAAGAGCAAAGTGGAGGAACAATTAACACGGATGATAAAAATGCTGGAAAAGATCAATTACAAGCTCGCCTTAATCGATGCCCAAGAAAATAAATTTGACAGACTTCCCTGATAAGTGAATTTTCATGGGTGCCTTATAAAAAAAGCTGATCTGCCGTCCCCCGGGGGACGATACAGATCAGCTCTTATTCTATCTAACTGGTTCGCTGCAGCGGATCAGCCGCTTCACCGTCGTGCTCCAGCTTACGTTCCCGTATGGTTACTTTCAGCACCTGCTCCTCGCTGCCGGAGCAGTCGATGAAGCGGTCTCCGGTACCGTCCTTCTCCTCCCAGTCATTCAGCCGGAGGATGTACCCGATAGATGCTGTGCCTGGCAGCACCTCGATCCGCGCTACTGCGTGACCGTCCTCCATGTGCTGGAAGTCCCGTTGTCCATCCTGAATGCCTGTACCCCATACCCAGAGATTCCAGCCCCGGTAATCGCCGTCCGGCCGTTCATAATGAACTTCAACTACCTTGGATCTCGGTTCAGGCTCGCCGTATTTATCGTAGAGCACCATCATCGACAGCCCGGCCACTTCAATACTGCCGTTCTCCGTCTGCCGGAATGCCTCCGCTCCTGCATGGGTATGATCAACAACGATATTCCAGCAGCCGGAGGATTCAGGCAGACACTGGGTTACCGGTCCCATATTTGCATTGTAAATCACGACAATATTATTCCAACCATCGCCGCCGGCATGATTCTTCAGCACATAGGCAATGACTCCGCTGTCACAGCGCAGGAACTCAAGGCTGCGCTCTATCTCCTGACGTCCATGCAGACGGAAAGCCGGATGTCCCCGCCGCAGCTCAATCAGTCCTTTGTAATATTGAAAGACGGGAATGAACTTCTTCTTGTTCTCCCAGCGGATGGCATTGATGCAGTCAGGACTGCGGTAGCTGTTATGGTCCCCGTATTTGCTGCGCAGAAGCTCATCACCGGCGTGCAGGAACGGTATTCCCTGCGAGGTCAGGATAATCCCGTTAGCCAGCAGAGAGCGCCGTACAGTCTCATTCTCCAGTACATCAAGGGTATCAATCGCGAAATACGGGTCAGCCTGCTCCACAGCGGTTTCCAGATCCCCGCCGCTCCGCAGCCTGCCATTCTCAAGCTCCAGTAAACGCGCTTCCTGGCGTAATCCCTGGGTAGCGAGAATTTTGTCCCACAGATTGAGATTATCATGTGCCGTTACATAGTTCACTGTCTCTACAGGCGAATCGGTGAACTCATGTATGGCCCCCTTGATCCCGGAAGCAACCGCACCTTCTTTACCGTATTCTCCGGTAGCGAAGCCCTTACCCCAGCCGTCACTGTCTCCCTTGATAGCAGACCGGAAGTTATCATTGAAGACGGCATAACCTTTGCCGCGCTGCACACCCTTCAGGGTCTTGGTGGCAAGCGGAGAGTCTCCGCCTGTCCAGGGCTCACCGTAGAGCAGCAGATTCGGATTAATCTCCAGCCGCAGCTCTTCCGTGATCTCGCGCATGGTCACACTGTCCATCAATCCCATCAGATCGAAGCGGAAACCGTCGATATGATACTCTGATGCCCAGTAGGACAAGGAGTCTTTAATGTATTTGCGGACCATCGGCTGCTCGGTAGCCAGCTCATTGCCGACACCCGAGCCGTTGGAGAGCCGTCCGCTATAGTCATGGCGGTAGTAATAATCCGGCACCAGCGGCTGGAAGGGCCCTTTTTCTATAGAATACGTATGGTTGTAGACCACATCCATAATGACAGAGATACCACGGCTGTGCAGGGCCTGCACCATCTCCTTGAACTCACGGATACGGGTAGGCGGACTGGCCGGGTCTGTGCTGTATGAGCCTTCAGGTACATTATAGTGCTGAGGGTCATAGCCCCAATTGTAGTCTGTGAATAGCGGAGATCTCGGTGCTTCACCGGGAGCCTTCAGCTCATCCACCGTCTGGAAGTCGAATACCGGCAGCAGATGCACATGCGTAATCCCCAGCTCAGCCAGATGGTCTATGCCCAGTGCATGACCCGCAGCATCCCTCAGTCCCAACTCAGTGAACGCCTTGAATTTCCCCTTATGGGTAAGACCCGAGCTCTCATGAGCCGAGAAATCACGTACATGCAGCTCATAAATTACAGCATCAGCCGGATGCGGCAGAGCAGGAGAAGTGTCCTGATCCCAGCCAGCCGGATTCGTATCCTGCAAATCGATGACCGCCGTCCGCACACCATTAGCCGATACAGCCGTTGCATAAGGGTCTGCAGCTTCGTTGATGCTTCCGTCCGCAAATACAGCCCGGTACATATAATACCTGCCCTTAAGATTACCGGAAACCCTGACTTCCCAGATTCCGCCGTCTGAGCGCTGCATGTTGATAATCCGGCCGCTGTCCTTGTAATCTCCGGTATGACCGGCTGAGATGCCATTCCCGCCGGTAGCATACAGCACCAGCGATACTGCAAACGCGGTCGGCGCCCAGACTTTAAACATACTGTACTCCGCAGAATACGTTAAGCCGAGGTCTTTGCCTTCATAGGTCTCCATTACTGATTCTGCATTTATATAATTGCTGCTCATTCATATTCACCATCCTAATGCTCTCTGCCATCCGGCCGAAAACTGATCACTCTATTACAACCAAGCTATTTCCACATATCACCAATCTAATACTTGCACGGCTCTGCAAGCGGGTATTGCTGAGAATTCTTACTTACGGTTCATCTTATAATATGTAACATTATGTTCACAGGTTTGGGTTACAGGGTAGAATTGCATCTGCTTGCTATATCCTATATCGGCATGAAGTCCCGGGTATTTAAGCTCATGAGGTGACCGCTGCGAATCTACCCGGAAGTATACTTGTCCTGCTGCCAAATAACAACTGTTAAATGTTGTTTTGCTTCCTTTAGCGCTTACGCATGACCTTTCCGAACAACGCCAGAATTGGAAGCAGCAGGAATCCGGCAGCCAGAATGGAGGCCCTGATCGAAAAACGGCTGCCTATATAACCAACAACCGGACCGCCTGCGGACTGGCCGAGTGCATCCGATTGACTAATCATAGACAAGACTGTGGCCCGGTTCCGGCTTGGAAGCTTCGAGTTCAGCCAGGTAGTGTAGATAGGATCGCTCACGGAGCCGGCCACCCCCAGGAGAAGCACCGCAAAGATCGCGGCCGAGAAATTCGGCGCAAGCGCAAGCAGCAGGATGCAGCCCATGCGGATACAGGTCAGTATGAACAAAGTGGCAGAGAGCTTTCGTTCCAGGAGCAGGTCCATTCTTTTCCCGGCAAAACGCACGGCCAGCATCCCCAACATTGTAGCCGCTGCACTGATCAGGCCGAACCATACCGCCATTGACACGGAGGCATCCGGGAAGCCGATTTCATCGATCAGGTGGATTTGCCACAGGCGGTCATACCCTTCAGACGCAGCCCCGTTAAATAATGTTACAACAGTCAGCAGCAGAAGCAGCGGGTGATGTCTGAGTACGGATACGCCGCTTACCCAGGTCTTGCCCAGTTCACGGATTGGTGAGGTGTGCGGCTCCCGCTCACGCCGGATAAAGCCCGTTTCCTTCATATAACGGATCAATACCAGCCCAAGCATGAAATAGACAGCTCCTCCTGCCAGAAACGGCATATTAGGCGCAAGCAGTGATAATCCTACACTGACAGCAATGCCCAGCAGAGATGCACTTAGCGCAAATACTTTGGAACGCATAAAAATCGCCCCCGTCTGCTCCTCATCCAGCTCGTCTACAATCCAGGCTGTGTCTGCCCCGCTGACGAACGTCCAGCCGATTCCAAACAGCATCTGGGAGACTACCAGCCACCCAAATGCGGGCAGAAAGGAAGCAGGTTGCATGATCCAGATAATGCTCCCTTCCAGCACAAATGCACTTCCCAGCACAAACATTCCATTAATAACCGACAGTCTGCGGCTGTATGTATCGGCAACCACCCCGGTAATTCCTTCGAATATAAGCACCGTTATCTCCAGTACCGTCCCGACCAGCACCAGCTGAAACGGATTTAACCCTAGCTCAGTAACATAATAAATGCTGTAGGTTGTAAATATGGTGCTGCCCGCTAAAGACATCATAAAAACCATGAACATATACAGCTGCGAGGCACTGAACTTCTGCAAAATGGTTCCACCCTTCGGAAGTAATGGACTCATTATATATAATGCTGCCGGAAAGGGCGGTTCCGTTCTTGCTGAAGTGGATGCATGCTCACAATTCAAAAAAAACCGGCCTCCTGTAACGGAGACCGGCTAAAGTAGTTGGAAAAGTGGAATTGCCTCAAACAGAAAACCAAAAACGAATTAATTCACACGGCTTTGCACAAGTGCGGCTACTTCCTCGGCAGTGCCGAGCTGCAGCGCCTGGGCAGCCATTTCCTTCATGTCAGCAGCAGACAGCTTGGCAATCTGGCTGCGTGCCGGAAGGATGGAGGTTGCACTCATGCTGAATTCATCCAGGCCAAGGCCGAGCAGCAGCGGAATCGCTGTAGCGTCGCCGGCCATTTCACCGCACATGCCGGTCCATTTGCCTTCGGCGTGTGCTGCATCAATGACGATTTTGACCAGACGCAGAATCGCCGGGTTATATGGCTGATACAGGTAGGATACCCGCTCATTCATACGGTCCGCAGCCATTGTATATTGAATAAGGTCATTGGTACCGATACTGAAGAAATCCACTTCTTTGGCGAACTGGTCAGCCAGTACAGCTGTCGAAGGAATCTCAACCATGATGCCCAGCTGGATGTTATCGGATACTTCCTTGCCTTCTTCACGCAGCTTGGCCTTCTCTTCCAGCAGCAGATCACGGGCTGCACGGAATTCGCCAAGAGTCGCGATCATCGGGAACATAATCCGCAGATCGCCGTGGGCACTGGCTCTGAGCAGGGCACGCAGCTGGGTGCGGAAGATATCCTGACGGTCCAGACACAGACGGATGGCACGGAAACCTAGGAACGGATTCATTTCCTTCGGCAGATCCAGATAAGGCAGCTCCTTGTCGCCGCCGATATCCAGCGTGCGCACAACTACCGGCTTGCCTTGCATGTTCTCAAGCACGCTGCGGTAGGCATTGTATTGAATCTCTTCGGAAGGCAGCTTGTCGCGGCCCATATACAGGAACTCTGTACGGTACAAGCCTACGCCCTCGCCGCCATTCTCGATTACACCCGTTACATCATTCGGTGTACCGATATTGGCAGCCAGCTCTACATGCTTGCCGTCAGCCGACACGGTTGGTTCGTCGCGGAGCTTCTTCCACTCGGCAATCTGCAGATTGTAAGCTTCCTGCTTCGCGGTGTATTCAGCTACTTCAGCTTCAGTAGGGTTAATCAGCACATCGCCGTTCAGACCGTCAACAATGATCAGATCGCCGGCTTTGACGAGAGACAATACGTTCTTAGTTCCTACTACAGCCGGAATTTCCAGGGAACGGGCCATAATTGCGGAGTGGGAAGTACGTCCGCCGATATTGGTCGTGAAGCCCTTTACGAAATTACGGTTAAGCTGTGCTGTATCCGAAGGCGTCAGATCGAGTGCAATAACGATAACCTCTTCACTGATTTCAGCCGGGCTCACATAGTGAATGCCAAGCAGATGGTTCAGTACGCGTTTGGTTACGTCACGCATATCGGCTGCACGCTCCTGCAGGTACGCGCTCTTCATGTTCTGGAACATTTCCACGAATTGATTAGCTACTTCATTCAAGGCATAGTCCGCATTAACCGATTCCTCGCGGATTTTATCCATTACAGGCGTGATCAGCTCGGGATCATCAAGAATCAGCAGATGGGATTCGAAGATCTCTGCTTTCTTCTCGCCGAGCTCTGCCAGTGTCCGCTCTTTGATGCTCTGCAGTTCGCCTCTGGATTTGTCCAGGGCGTCAGTCAGCTTCGCAAGCTCAGCGTCCACATCAGTGACCGCTGTTTTGGTAATGGTATAGTCCGGATGTTCCAGGATAAAGGCACGGGCTACTGCAATACCTGCGGAAGCCGCGATTCCTGAAATTTTACTCATGAACTTCTCCCAGCCCTTCTTTAACCATGATCTCCTGCAGTGCGCTGAGGGCTTCAGCTTCTTCACTGCCTTCAGTAATAAGGGTCAGGGTATCTCCTGCTTCAAGGCCAAGGGACAGAACGCCCAAGATGGATTTAAGGGTTACTTTTTTACCTTTGGCTTCCGCAAAAGCCTCAGTGCCTTTGAATTTTGTAGCTGTATTTACCAGCGCTGTTGCCGGGCGTGCGTGAATTCCATCTTCGTCAATGATTCTGAAAGTTGTTTGCATAATAATATCCAACTCGCTTTCTATTAATTAGGATAGTTGCTTATGGTGAAGGCCGCGCTCCCTTTAATTATAATGGAAGCGCTTCGCCTTTGCACATTTTACTGAATGGTGATGATATCCTTATCACCGATGGATACTTTGCCCGGTTTCTTCAGGGTGACAGAAGAGCCTTCAGGCAGGTTGGAGAAGATGACCGGAGAAATGACGGAAGGTGCATTGGCCTTCACATACTCCAGATCCACTTCCATAATCGGCTGTCCGGCAGCTACCAGATCGCCTTCTTCTACAAGAACCGTGAAGCCCTGGCCCTTAAGCTTAACGGTATTGACACCGATATGCACGAGTACTTCCTTGCCGCCGTCGGACATAATGCCGATTGCATGCTTGCTCGGGAAGACATTGAACACCTTGCCGTATACCGGCGAGGCAATCTTGCCGTCATCGGACAGGAAGGCGAAGCCGTCACCGGTCATTTTTTGCGAGAAGACCGCATCAGGAACCAGTGTAATATCCATCAGCTCGCCGTTTACAGGGGATACGATATCCTCAGGGATAATAGCCTCACCCTGCTCGCCGGCCTGCTTCTCAAGCTCCGGCTTCGGCGCTACAGGAGCAGCAGCCGGTGTTCTTCCGTTCATGACATCCTGAATCTGCGATTTGATGGTGTCCGAACGGGTACCGAAGATCGCCTGTACGTTGTTACCCACTTCCAGAACTCCAGAAGCACCCAGCTTCTTCAGCCGGTTCTTATCAACGCCCGCTTTATCCTTGACTTCAACACGAAGACGGGTGATGCAGGCATCCAGATGCGTAATATTCTCTTTGCCGCCCAGAGCGGACAGAATGTTGCGCGGCAGATCGTCGCCCGACTTCGATACACTCTCTGTGCTTATTTCTTCCTCGTCGTCAGATGCATCTTCGCGGCCCGGAGTCTTGAGGTTGAATTTGCGGATCACGAAGCGGAATCCGAAGTAGTAAATCACCGCGAGCACCAGACCTACCGGAATAACCAGCCACCAGGCTGTACGGTTCGGAATGACGCCGAATAGCACATAGTCGATGAAACCGCCGGAGAAGGTCATACCGATTTTGACATTAAGGATGTGCATGGTCATGAAGGAAAGACCTGCAAATACCGCATGTACAGCGAACAGCAGCGGAGCCACGAACAGGAATGAGAATTCCAGCGGCTCGGTAATACCTGTCAGGAACGAAGTCAGCGCTGCGGAAATCATCAAGCTTCCGACAACCCGTCTGTTCTCAGGTTTGGACTCATGATAGATCGCAAGGGCGGCTGCCGGAAGTCCGAACATCATGAACGGATATTTACCAGTGGTAAATGTACCGGCTGTGAAATCCACACCGTCACGAAGCTGCTGCATGAAGATCCGCTGGTCACCGCGGACCAGATCTCCTGCCTTGTCCACATAACTTCCGAATTCGTACCAGAACGGCGAATAGAAGATATGGTGCAGGCCGAAAGGAATCAGGGAACGCTCGATGACCCCGAAGATAAAGGCCGACAGCGTCAGGTTGGTGTTGATCATACTCTGCGATACATAGTTCAGGCCGTGCTGGATCGGCGGCCATACCAGTGTGAGCGCAAGACCGAGAATCAGGGAAGTTACCGCAGTCATGATCGGTACGAAACGTTTACCCGCGAAGAAGCCGAGATAAGACGGCAGCTCTATACGGAAGAACCTTTTGTACATGGATGCGGCCAATATCCCCACCAGGATACCACCGAACACCCCTGTCTGCAACGTAGGAATCCCCAGCACGCTGGAGTAGGCGAAATCTTTCCAGGTCAGGACGTAGGCGTTGACGCCAACAACCGTACCCATGGTTACGTTCATAACCAGGAATCCGATGATAGCTGCCAGACCCGCTACACCTTCACCTCCGGCCAGCCCGATGGCTACGCCGACTGCGAACAGCAAGGAGAGATTATCAAATACAATTTGCCCCGAGTTCATCAATACGGTAGCAATAGCTTGAACTACATGATTTTCCAGTGCCGGCACATACTGCAGGAAATCCGGATTAACGAGCATGTTCCCGATCCCGAGCAGCAGCCCTGCTGCAGGCAGAATGGCAACGGGCAGCATGAGCGCTTTACCAACTCTCTGCAAAACGCCGAATAACTTTTTGAACATTGAGGTCACTTCCTAATCCTAAATTTCATTCAAAACAGAAGCCAAAAAAGGCATGAGCAATACAGCACACAGATTGTCGTCTAACGCTAACGTTAGAGTACCCCGAGTTGGGGCAAGACAACCATAATACTGTAAATCACTCATGCCTGATCGTATCAGTTACACGTTTGTATTCTGTTTTGTTAATAACAGGGATCATTGTAGCACTGATAATTTGAAGTTGCAAGCATTAATTAACAGGCTAAATGCTGTCCTGCTGTTCCATACCGGATTCATCTTCCTTCTTCTGGGCAAGACGCTGCAGATGAATCGTCAGATAACTCACCTCGGCAGGATATACCGGGATATGCACGCGCTGTTCGATAACCTTGGTCAGCTTCCAGGCAAGCATATACATCTCGGGATATTCACGTTTCATCAGCCCGTCAAGGGAGGAAGTCTCACGTACAGTCTCCCCCCGGCGCAGCCTCTCCAGCACAAAACGCAAATGAGTCACCAGACGTGAATAGTCCAGGGAGTCACGCGGAATGCGGTATTCGAGGTTATCCTCCACCAGTCCCACCATGTCCCCGATCAGCTGCGAATGCTGCTTAACCTCCGAGATATGCTGGTTGCTGAGTGCACTGACAATGTGAAGTGCCACAAATCCGATCTCATCCGGCGGCAGTGAAACCTTCATGGCTTCGTTAATCCGGTCCACTGCATATTCGGCCAGCCTGTATTCCTCCGGATAGATCTCCCGGGTCTCGTACAGAAAAGGATTATGTATGGCTATATGCTGTTCACTCCTGCGGATGGCAAAGGAAATATGGTCAGTGAGCGCGATATGGATATGCTCGTTAAGTGCCTGCCTGCTGCTCTGCATAATATGCAGGACGATCTCCTGGACCACCTCAATCAGCTTCTCGTCCACCTGGGGCACAAGCTGCTTATACTGCTCCTGCTCCTCCTGGCTCCGCAGGATGAACATTTTTTCCACAGAAGAGAGGTTGATCCGGTCCCGTGTCTTACGGTTGAAGCCGATACCCTTGCCAATGACCACTACCTCGGCATACTGGGGATGCTCGGCAATGATAACGTTGTTATTCAGTACCTTGGCCACTGTTATGCTGCTGCTCACTTGCGACACCTCTTTTAATTCTGAATACCCGATCTATTAAGGCAGCACGATACACGTATCAGCATGTGAAAATTAACCTTGAGCTACTATCATAACATCAAGAATCTCAAATTAGAAGTGTGCGGCAAAGAGCCGGGAGGCTCATTTCACCCGAAACGTCCGCCCTGAGAATTTGTAGACCAATATCAGGGCCGCCAGCATATAGACAACAGCAGAGAGTACTACGATAAAAGCAAAAATCCCTGGCTCGCTCTTGAACTGTATGGCTATAAAACCGGCTGCCAGCACGATACTGTTCACAATCGTAAAGAACGGATTCTTCACATTCAGCTCGGTACTGTACGGCTGGAAGATGTAATACATGAACAGATGATGCACCGAGAAGAACAGGGACAGTGCCACAATCGTCACGCAAAAGATAACCGCATCCGCTGCGCCCCAGTTCTCACCCGACAGCAGGATCAGCAGATTCACCGCCAGGCAGATCGCTGCAGCCGGAATCAGATTAAGCAGGCTGATGCGCAGCAGCCGGATCCGGAAGTTGCTCAGGATCGCCGACTGTTCACGGTAGAACCCGTAACGCAGCAGACTGAGATCACAGTTGTAGAACATAGCCTTGCAGACACGTTCACCGATGGAGGTGTAATTCATAAGGATCAGAAAGGTCGGCAAAGCACTGATCAGATAATGGGCCATTCTGTTAAAAGCTGCTTGTGAGAAGAGCAGCGTCAGCAAAGCAGCTGCGAAGAGTGCGCCAATAATTACCAGACGCCGCTGCACTGGATGAATGAGTAACCGCCGGTGGCGCGAGAAAAAAATCGCATTAAGATAAGCATACCCGCTTTTACCTGCGAATTGTCCGGGGTTCAGTTGCTCCGCCGTGTACTGCTGCTCCCGGGTTGCGACATCCTTCACCCGCGCCTCCTTCATCATGCGTCCCATATCCAGCAGCGGATCATCAATTTTGGTAACGGCATCCACTGCATTGCGGTAATCCGGATAACGGGCGATGTAGACCGCACATAAGGCTCCCAGCACAGTGACACCAAGCACCAGAGGCAGACTGAACAACATGTGACTGTCCACCAACGCAAAGCCCGGGAGCAGAGGCACATAAGCCAGCAGGTAACCAGCACCAATGGCGGTCCAGACCCAGCTTGTTTTTTTGACTACGACAATGCCGTATTTATCAAAAATCCACAAATGCAGGGCCTCGCAGGCAATACGCCAGAAGGTCAGCAGCAGAGCAAGAACACCTCCCTGCCACAGCGGAGCCCCCAGAAGATTCCCGAAGACCATCAACGCCGGGATAAATGTTACCGCAAAGCTGATCCCGCGCAGCGTCAGCGTAACACGCATATATCTCTCCGCGGGGAGCCTCATCAGCTTCACGAAGATATACTTGTCCCGTTTGGGCTCTAGAATAACCGCGCTGGAAACTGCAGCGACCAGAAAGCTTAAACAGAGCAGGACCTGCAGGTACAGCTGATATTGTGCTGAAAGCGTTAAGGTTAATTCACTGCCTGCAAGCTTGACGGGCATATAAACCATAAGCCCCAAATAGGCAAACTTGGACAAGAAAGCCCAGATGGCTTTGAGGATATAGACAATTACCGATAAAGTCCGCTTAAGCGCCGTCTCAGCATAGGCCGAGGCCGGTAACAGCTTGCCGATAACGGGAATTTTTCTGAAATAGAATATCAGCCGGTTAGCGCCGGACATCCCGCGAATCTCCATGATCGCCTTCAGCGTGCTAATCATGGTCTCCATCCTTCAGCAGCGCGATAATCTGCTCCTCGAATTCCGGACTGCGCAGCGTTTCCGCGGGAATCTCACGGAGTGAGCCCTTATTCAGAATCACCAGCTCATCACAGAGATCGGCAGCCAGCTGCAGAATATGGGTGGAGAAAATAATAATATGCTTCTGCTTCATCTCACGCAGCAGCTTCTTGATCTCCAGCGCGACCACTACATCAAAGGAGGTCAGCGGCTCATCAAGCAGAATCAGCGGCGGCCGGGAAATGATGAAGCAGAGCATCTGGATCTTGTTCTTCATCCCGTGGGAGTAGCCTTTGATCAGGCGGTGACGGTCCTCCTCCTCAAAACGGATGATATCAAAATACTCTTCGATACTTCTGCCCGGTTCAATTTTATCCTTATTGATATCCATGTAGAACTTCACAAACTCATACCCCGTTAAGAAATCCGGCAGAATCGGCAGGGAAAAGACATAGCCGATCTCCTCTTCGCGAAGCGGAAGACTCACTTCCTCCCGCCGCAGGAAAGCCCCGCCGCTGTCCATGCGTATCTCACCGCTGAGGCAGTTGAACAGTGAGGTTTTGCCGGCACCGTTGCGTCCCAGGAGCCCGTAAATCTTGCCTTGCTCGAAGGTGAAGTCAATTCCCTTCAGCACTTCCTTACCGTCAAAGCTCTTCCGTATATTATCCAAAATGAGCTCCATGCCTGCACCTCCGTTTCCTATTGCCCTAATTCTATAAAAAAGGTATGACAGGCGGTTAAACCTGCCGGCCATACCTCGGTGATACGCTATTATTCCTCTGGTTGTTCAACCGGGGCGGCCGGTGGTATTACGGCCGGTTTCGGTTTGCTTGGGAGGGCGGTTACTGGCGCTCCGGTATACTCGGCAGCTGCCGCCAGCTCCGGCTTGCCCTTAGTCTGGGTCAGCCCTTTAATCAGAGCCTCAACATCAATGCCGGACACACTTTTCAGCATCTCGGGGGCTGTCGCCATCAGCTGGGTCACATAATTGCTGACCCGGGCCGCACCTTCACCGTTGCCGGTATCCACAACAGTCAGCTTATCGATAGAAGCCAGCGGCTCGGCGATCTTTCCGGCCAGCTCCGGCAGCATTTTGACGATAATATCGAGTACCGCCGCTTCGCCGAACTTCTGGAAGGCTTCCGCCAGCTTCTCTTTGGCTTCCGCTTCGGCCAGACCGCGCAGGCGGATAACTTCCGCTTCCGCTTTACCTTTGGCCAGCTCGGCATCGGCCACCGCCTGCCCTTCCAGACGTTTCTGCTCGGAGGTAGCCTGAGCCTGCTTCTCAATACTATACTGAAGCGCATCGGCTTCACGCATCCGCTTGGCCTTGTCGGCTTCCGCCGCCTGCTCCACCGCGTAACGATCCGCTTCCGCTTTCTTCTTCACTTCCGCATCATACTGCTTCTCGCGAACCTGGATTTCCTTGGTCTGCAGATCAATTTCGCGTTCCTTGCGGACCAGCTCGACCTTCATCTGCTCTTCAACCACCGTCTGCTTGGCCCGCGCCTCCTGAATATGGTACGCCTGGTCCGCTTCCGCTTTGGCGGTATCCTGATCACGTTTGAACGCCGCTACCTTCAGCTGGTTCTCCTTCGAGGCTTCGGCGATGTTGGTATCACGCAGCAGTTCTGCCTTCTGCCCCTGCTCTTCGGCATTGGCCTTCTGAATCCGCGCGTCACGCACTGCTTCGGCTTCGGCAATCTCTGCATCCCGCTTCACTGCGGCAATCCGAGGTTTACCCAGCGCTTCCAGATAGCCGTGCTTGTCACGCACATCCTTAATGGTGAACGAGACGATCTGCAGCCCCATTTTCTTCAAATCACGGGCCGCAACGCCTTGAACCTCCTGGGCGAAACGGTCCCGGTTGCGGTAGACCTCTTCAACGGTCATCGAGCCGAGAATCGCCCGCAGATGGCCTTCGAGCACTTCCTGGGCTTCGCTCTTCAGCGCCTCAATCGGCTTGCCCATGAACTGCTCGGCTGCCGTCGCCACATCCTCGGTCGAGCTGCCCACCTTGATGATCGCCACTCCATCGGCAATGACCGGAACGCCCTGCTCCGTGTAGACCTCCGGGGTCGTCACGTCTAGCTTGTGGGAGAGCAGTGACATGAACTCGGCCTTCTGGAAGACCGGCAGGATGAATGCACCGCCGCCGCGGACGATTTTGATTTTGCGGCCGGAGCCGTCATCTGAGATATGATTGCTGCCCAGGAAGGAACCGGTGACGATCATACCTTCATCAGGTCCTACCGTTTTGTAACGGGCCCAGAATGCAATCCCCAGTACAAATAATACAGCCACAACGACTGCGGGAATAAACAAAAAATCAGGAATACCGAACATTAAGAATCCACTCCTCTTCTGTCTTCGAATTCTGACACAAGGGCTACGCCCTCCCGGACCTCTACCACCACAACTTTAATGCCGGCCGGCAGCGGATGCTGTTCGAAGCTGGCTGCGGTATGTAGACTGTTGCCTGCACCGAATTTCACCATAATCTCACCATAGCCTGATGCAGGAACCGGAACCATAACCTCACCGATTCTTCCCGGCAGATCGTTCATGGAGAACCCGTTCGACATTTCGCTGTTCCTCATTGGCTTCACTACAACAAGATGCAGCACCACTCCCATAAAAGCCGCAATCAGCAGGGACAAGGCAAGAATTGCGCCATCTTCCAGTCCGCTGTAGCGGCTAAGCAGCACCCCCGCTCCGCCGAACACTGTTACTCCGCCTGCCAAGATGGCAGGATTGACGAAATCAAAGGATACGAAGTCAAAAACCCCGTGCAGAGCGCCTCCGATCAGGTCGCCTACAAGTACACTGACTACGGCAAAAATAATGCCCAGCGCCAAACAGCCCAAATACAGCGTTTGCATATTGGTCTCCTCCCGTCTTTACTTCCGGACTGTCATACTAGTTTAAACGCAGAAACCATGTCCTTGGTTTCACAAAGTTGGGTATTAATCTCATTATTGTATCTCCGGAGAGAGAACATTAAGGGATTTCCATGTTAAAAAGCCGCTCCCGGTGAACGGGAGCGGCTGATCTTTGGGTGCAGCAAATATGGTTAACCATTGCCGGTATGTCTATCCAGCTGCCTTGCAGGACCGGCTTACAAGGTTAACTGCTTGTAAATGCAGCTTACAGAGCCAGTTTGTAAATCTCTACAACATCCTCACGCTGCAGCTTGCGGAAGTTGCCAAACGGGCCGAAACGGACAGCCTTGTCCGCCATATTGCCGATTTCGCTGTCATCTATGTCATAATCACCAAGCGTCTTCGGAGCTCCGATGGAATCCCAGAAGCTGCGAAGCGCCTCGATGCCTTCCAGACCGACTTCCTCATCGCTTCTGCCAGCCGGATCAATCCCGAATACGTTCACTGCCAATTGGCGGAAACGGGCAGGATTCGTACTGAGGTTGTATTTCATCCATTGCGGGAACAGAATCGCCAATCCTCCGCCATGCGGAATATCGTAAACGGCGGATACGGCATGCTCAATATTGTGCGTAGCCCAGTCTCCGGCAAAGCCCATGCTGACCATCCCGTTCAGTGCCATGGTGCCGCAGTACATGATGGTCTCACGCAGTTCATAGTTGTTCAGATCTTCGATCAGCTTCGGTGCAGTCTCGATTACTGTACGAAGCAGGGTTTCACAGAAGCCGTCTTGTACTAGCGTATTGCCGTCTGTGTGGAAATAATGCTCCAGTGTATGGGACATGATGTCCACCATACCGTAGACCGTCTGGTCACGCGGCAGGGAGAAGGTGTTCTCAGGATCAAGAATCGAGAATGCCGGATAGGCATGCACGCTGCCCCAGCCCATTTTCTCCTTGGTCACTTCATTCGTAATTACCGAGCCGTTGTTCATTTCCGAACCGGTAGCCGCCATAGTCAGCACAGTCCCCAGCGGAAGAGCTCCCTGAGGCGCCGCTTTGCGCTCCACGAAGTCCCACATATCCCCATCGTATTTCGCACCGACAGCTACAGCCTTGGCACAATCCAGCACACTGCCGCCGCCGACGGCGAGGATCAGTTCGATCCCGTTCTCGCGGCATAAATCCACGCCTTTATGTACGGTAGACAGGCGCGGGTTAGGCTCCACTCCGGCCAATTCCGTAACTACAGCTCCGATGGCATTCAGCTCAGCAATTACATTGTCGTACAGGCCGCTGCGCTTAATGCTGCCGCCGCCGTACATCAGCAGTACATTCTTGCCGTATTTCGGCACTTCGGTGCGGAGTGCCTGCAATGTCCCTTGTCCAAAAATCAGCTTGGTAGGGTTATAGAACTCAAACTTACGCATATGGGTAAACCTCCATGAGTATATGAATGTGACGCACTTGTATATTATAGACCTCCGGCTTGCCGCATTCAAATGACTACAGAGGAGCGGCAAAAGGTCGGTATCGTGTTTAAAAGACACGGCGTTCCCTTAACGCCTGCCTAGCACAAATTCAAAGGGATTTATCCCTTTATTTTCCGCTTGCCGCCCACTTTTGGCGCAATCAGAGGGATTTATCCCTTTAATTTCCTCATGCCGCCCACTTTCGGCGAAATCAGAGGGATTTATCCCTTTAATTTCCCCATGCCGCCCGCTTTCGGCGGACTCAGAGGGATTTATCCCTTTAATTTCCGCTTGCCGCCCGCTTTCAGCGAAATCAGAGGGATTTATCCCTTTAATTTCCCCATGCCGCCCGCTTTCGGCGGAATCAGAGGGATTTTTCCCTTTAATTTCCGCTTGCCGGCCACTTTCGGCGGAATCAGAGGGACTTCTGCCCTTCATTTCCTCCCATCGCCCGATTTCAGCGAAATCAGGGGCACTTCTGCCCCTCATTTCCTCCTGCCGTCCACTTCCGGCGGACACATCATTGCATCGTAGTTTCCCGCGCAACAAAAAATGCCCCCGCCGACACTCCGGCAGGGACATCTCATTTACAAGACACAGCGGTCTTAGTTAAACCCGCTGCTGTTCACGAACCGGCGGAATGCCGCCTGGCCTTCCGGTGTGCGTTTGTAGACTCCCGCATGCTCCAGAATATGCGTGAACTTGGTGCCTACCTCGTTCTGCACTGTCTTCACCGCTTCCTCGCGGCTCAGGGAGGTGCCGAAACGGCTGGCCAGCTCCGCGATCCAGGAGGCATGCAGCGCGAGCGGATGATCAGCGCCCTGGCTCTGGACTGCTTCCAGCAGTGCGGTGTCTCCGGCCAAAACGCCAGCGACAGCATCGAGCTCTTCCTTGAGGCGCCCCGGCAGAATCGCCAGGCCCATAACCTCGATCAGGCCGATGTTCTCCTTCTTGATGTGGTGCATTTCCCGGTGCGGGTGGAAAATCCCTTCGGGATATTCTTCGCTGGTCCGGTTGTTGCGCAGCACCAGATCCATCTCATAGCCGCCGTCTTCTGCCCGGCGGACGATAGGTGTAACCGTGTTATGCGGCACGCTCTCCCCGGCTTCTTCACTGAAGGCCAGGACATCAGCTGCCGGATCGCTGTAAGTCTTCCAGGCCTCATAGATACTGTTGCCTGCTTCCAGCAGCACGGCAGGATCTGCCCCGTGCATCCGCAGCACAGACATCGGCCATTTCACAATGCTTAGGCTAACGCCTGGATATGCAGCATGGGTGAAGCTATCCTCTTTGGGCGCCTTCTGGATGGGGAAGGTGTGGCGTCCGCCCTGGAAGTGATCATGGGTCAGAATGGAGCCGCCGACAATCGGCAGATCGGCATTCGAGCCGATGAAATAATGCGGGAAGGATTCAACAAAGCTAAGCAGACGCTTCAGCGTATCCTTCGTCAGCTTCATCGGCACATGATCATGGTGGAACACGATACAATGCTCGTTATAATACACATACGGCGAGTACTGGAAGAACCACTTTTCATTATTCATTGCAAGCGGAATCACGCGCAGGTTCTGGCGCGGCGGATGATTGACCCGTCCGGCATAGCCGACATTCTCGCGGCAGAGCTGGCATTTGGGATAGACCGGCGGCGGGAGCAGCCGGGCCATGGCGATTTCCTTCGGGCTTTTCTCCGGTTTGGAGAGATTGATCGTCATCTCGATATCCCCGTAAGGCGACTCCTGAAGCCAATATACATTCTTGGCCACCCTGTCCATACGGATATAGTTGGAATCAATGCTCAGCTTATAAAAGCGGTCAGTGGCCGCCTGAATGCCCTGCTCCGCCTGGATCGCGGCAAACTCCGCATTTACCTCAGACGGCCGGGCCATCAGAAGGCCCATGATCTTGGCGTCCAGCAGATCGCGGTATGTGTCCGTATTCTCCGGAATCAGCCCGGACTCAAACCCGTAGTCGATCAATTGATCCAGCGGGGCCTGCGGACTCTCAAGCGGACCTTCAGTGAATTCACCGGCATACGGCTCACTGAAGCCGAACTGGTCCAGCAGCTCATTGCGGCTGTAATCAACGTCAGCCGGCTGAATCAGCCCCTTGTGCTGCGCGAACAGGACCAGCTGTTCAATTGCATACAATGCCTTCTCAGAGGCTGCAACCGTAATATTATCGTTCTGCATTTCAATTCTCCTTATTTGCTGCAACCTGTATAGCTGAACTTAAGATATTAACTTAAGCCATAGACGTCACTACGGTGAATATTTGGACCTCCGGCCGCTGTTGTCCCCAGATTTCTTGATTGACCCGCTGATTGCGGTAGAAATCCGGTGACTGCTGATGCTTCCGAAGCGAGCTTTCCTGCGGAAAGCTTTCAGGCGGTCGCTAACGCTCCTACAGTTCCAAAATCCCCCTTCTATCCTTCTGGCTTTTTATTTTTCTTTTGTTCATCTTAGGATTGCTTATTCTTCAAGCCAGGCTTCCGTACTATTCACAACAAAGTACATTGGCAGGCTTAGCCGCCATACCCTTCCGGATTCGCGGAGTGCCAGTTCCAGGCGCTTTGAATGATGCCTTCCAGATCGGCATGCTGCGGGTCCCAGCCCAGGATCGTCCGGGCTTTGGCCGAAGAAGCGACAAGTACCGCCGGATCACCGGCGCGGCGCTCCTGGATTACAACCGGAATGTCCAGGCCGGTGACCTTCTTCGCAGTTTCAATCACCTGCTTGACGGAGAAGCCCAGGCCGTTGCCCAGGTTGAAGATATTGCTTGCACTGCCGCTGCGCAGGTAGGTTACCGCACGGACATGCGCATCCGCCAGATCGCTGACATGGATATAGTCGCGTACGCAGGTTCCGTCTTCTGTCGGGTAGTCTTCGCCGAAGACCGCGATGTTCTCCCGCTGCTTAAGTGCAGCCTGGAGCACCAGCGGAATCAGGTGGCTCTCCGGACGGTGGTCTTCGCCGATTTTGCCGCTGGCATGTGCACCTGCAGCATTGAAGTAGCGCAGCGCTACGTATTTGATGCCGAGTACCTTGTCGAACCAGGCCATCATGCGTTCCATGGTCAGCTTGGTCTCCCCGTACACATTCGCAGGTTCAGTGCGGTCCGTTTCTTCAATCGGCACCTTTTCCGGTTCGCCGTAGGTTGCGGCTGTGGAGGAGAAGACGATTTTGTCCACTCCGGCATGCTGCATCGCTTCGAGAAGACACTGTGTACCATACACGTTGTTGTCGTAATATTTTACCGGATCCTTCATGCTCTCGCCCACCAGGGAACTCGCTGCGAAATGGATTACCGCTTCAATCTTGTTCTCGGAGAAAAGCTTGGCCAGCAGTGCCTTGTCGCGCAGGTCTCCCTCATACAGCTTGCCGCCCAGCAGCGCCTCGCGGTGCCCTGTCAGCAGATTGTCGATAACTACAACCTCTTCGCCCCGGTCCAGCAGCTCCGCCACTGTGTGGGAACCGATATATCCTGCTCCGCCCGTTACCAGAATCGCCATCTTACTTCACTCCTTTCAGTTCTTCAACGCCGTTGCCGATCGTGCATACATAGAACTCGCCCGTCAGACCGGATCTCTTCTTGTAAGCTTCGCCGACTTCGGCAATGAAACGTTCCACATCATCCTCATGCACCAGAGATACTGTACATCCGCCGAATCCGGCACCTGTCATACGCGAGCCGAGTGTTCCCGGAATACGCTGTGCTTCTTCAACCATGATGTCCAGCTCTTCGCAGCTGACTTCATACAGGTCACGCAGGGAGACATGGGAGTCGTTCATATAGAGTCCGAATTGCTTCAGGTCATTGTTCTTGAGCACTTCAACCGAATCGAGCACACGCTGATTCTCTTCCACCACATGGCGGGCGCGGCGTCTGACGGTTTCGTCGGTGATTTTATGCTGATGAAGCTCGAATTGTTCAGGTTTAAGCTCGGCCAGGTAAGACAGGGTTGGCACCTCTTGCTTCAAAATAGCCAGAGCCTCCTCGCATTGGCTGCGGCGCTCATTGTACTTGGAGTCCACAAGGCCGCGCTTCTTGTTCGTATTGCCGATAACCAGCTTATAAGAGCCGGTCACAAACGGTACCAGGCTGTATTCCAGGGTGTCGCACATCAGCAGGATGGCCTGGTCGCGTTTGCCGTTGGCGACAGCGAACTGGTCCATGATGCCGGAGTTTACACCCACATACTGGTTCTCCGCACGCTGGGACAGCAGGGCGATCTCTACAGTATCCGTGTCTCCGCCAAGCAGCGTCAGGAAGGCATAACCTGTTACTACCTCGATGGAAGCGGAAGAGGACAAGCCCGAGCCGTTCGGAATCTCTCCGTGGAACAAGAGGTCATACCCTCCGGATACCGGAAGATCCTTCTTGGCCAGCTCGACCATAACACCAACCGGATAGTCAACCCACTCGCCGGTTTTGGCTTTGCCGATTTCGCTGTAGTCGATAGAGGCTTCATAAGGGAAATTCGTTGATGCGAATTGAACCTTGCCATCCGAACGCGGACGTACGATAAGGGTAGTTCCGAAGTCCAGTGCTGCCGGGAACACATAACCGCCGTTGTAGTCCAGATGCTCTCCGATGAGATTCACACGGCCTGGTGCATAGAATACCCGCGCCTCTTCGCTGCTCTCCCCGTATTTCTCGATAAATTTACTGTTAAGTTCCTGTACGCTCATTATTGCCACTCCATCCTTTCGCTGCTTGTGCTTGGGCTTTCAACTTGTTTCCAACTTGCTTCCTTCTGCTTACATTATAATAAAATCAGACTTGCCCTGATAATGCAATCATGTGTGCAATACATGGACAAATGTGACTTCCGGCAGCCGGGAGGATATACTGGAGATAAAGATTCATTTCTGCGCTTCCCCTCATGCTAAGCTATGATAGCGTTATATTCAAGAAAGGCGGATGGCCGTTGGAACATACCTATTCCGTAGGATCAAATCCCGTGTATTTCGATCAGCAGTCTCTGCATGTGCTGTTCGCCGGGGAGAGCCAGACGCTTCCGCTGCATCAGGCCGGCCCCAAGATCTACGATTATTATCTGCTTCACTACATTGAGTCCGGCTCCGGTGTCTTCCGGACCGAGCAGCGCAAATATGAACTGGGGGCGGGAGACTGCTTCCTGATCCACCCGGCCCAGCTGGTGAGCTACATCTCGGATCAGCAGCAGCCCTGGCGGTACCGCTGGGCTGCCTTCACCGGAACGGAGGCGGAGCAGCTCGCCTTGCAGGCCGGCTTCTCCCCGGAGAAGCCGGTCCTGACCACGGCTGAAGGCAGTCTGATCCCGGGTGCACTCGCCGGGATGATGTCCGCCTTCTATGCGGGCAAGGAGAGCGCGCATCTGACCTCGCTCGGCTATCTTTACCTGATCATCGGCGAAGCATCCGGTCTGCTGATCTCCTCCTTAAGGTCGCCCGGGGCGGAGTCGCAGGTCAAACGCACAGTGAAGCAAATGATCAACTATATGACATCACAATATGCCCATCCGGTCTCCATTGAACAGATGTGCGGCAGCCTGGGCTATAACCGCGCTTATTTGTCACGCATCTTCAAGCAGGAGACCGGCCTCTCGCCGGTGACCTATCTGCTGAAGCTGCGCATTGAGAAGTCCCGCCAGCTGCTGCGCGAACGCCCTGAGCTGTCAGTAGAGCAGGTCGCAGCCTCCGTCGGCCTGACCGATGCCCTGTACTTCTCCCGGCAGTTCAAACGATTTTGTGCCCAGTCTCCCAGCACTTACCGGCAGGCAACTGCCAATCCCGGGGAGAAATAGGCTCAGGAGAGCATCCGGCGTTCTACCAGAACTCCGCTTAAGCCAACAGCCCGTTTCCTGTTCCGGAAGCGGGCTGTTGCTTGTCAATTCTATAGATTACTCAGGCTTCATCCTCTGTTCCAAGGATCGTCTCAATCCGTTCCAGCTCTTCCTGCGAGAAATCGCCATGCGCCAGAGCGGCAATATTCTCCTCGATCTGGCTTACCCGGCTGGCGCCGATCAGCGCCGAGGTCACCTTGCCGCCGCGCAGCGTCCAGAGGAGCGCGAACTGGGCCAGGCTCTGGCCGCGAGCTACCGCCATCTGATTGAGCGCATGGATTTTGCGCAGCACCTCCGGCGTAATCCGGCTCTCGTTCAGGAAGGCGGATGGCCCGGCGGCCCGGGAATCGCCCGGAATGCCGTTCAGGTATTTGCTGGTCAGCAGGCCCTGCGCCAGCGGTGTAAAGGCGATACTGCCGACGCCATGCTCCTGCAGCACATCCTGCAGCCCGCCTTCGATCCAGCGGTCGAGCATGGAATACCGCGGCTGATGAATCAGAAGCGGTGTTCCGAGCTTCTTCAGGATGCCAATTGCCTGCTCCGTCTGCTCAGCCGTGTAGTTGGACAGGCCGATGTAGAGCGCTTTGCCTGAACGCACGGCATGATCCAGTGCTCCCATCGTTTCTTCCATCGGTGTTTCCGGGTCCGGACGGTGGGAATAGAAAATATCCACATAGTCCAGTCCCAGCCGTTTCAGGCTCTGGTCCAGGCTGGATAGTATATATTTGCGTGAACCCCAGTCGCCGTAAGGGCCGGGCCACATATAATATCCCGCCTTGGTGGAGATTACCAGCTCGTCACGGTACGGAGCGAGATCACGGGCAAGAACTTTGCCGAACAGTTCCTCTGCCGAGCCTGCCGGAGGGCCATAATTATTAGCCAGATCGAAATGGGTAATTCCGAGATCGAAAGAGCGGGTGATCATCTCACGGCCATTCTCATAAGTGTCGATGCCGCCGAAATTATGCCACAGGCCCAGTGAAATTGCCGGAAGCTTGAGGCCCGACCTGCCGGTGCGGTTATAACGCATGACTTCATACCGTTCATCGCTAGCCACATATACCATTGATTATCCCTGCCTCTCGTTTCCTCAGTTATTGCAATACCCTATTTTAAACTCCGTACAGACTTTGTAATCTTCACCCCGGCGAAAAGCTTGAAATCCTCATCCGATCAGCCCTTGTATTCTGCCCATCACATCGCCGATCCGGTCCGTAATGATCAGATCTGCCTGATGGTCGTACGGTGTCGGATCGCCGTTGAGCAGCACCGTATGCCTTCCCCCGAAGTAGGTGATCAGACTTGCCGCCGGCTGGACGGTGAGCGAGGTGCCGCCAATCAACAGCAGATCTGCTGCCGCAATCGCCGCCACTGCTTCGACCAGCACATCATGATCAAGCGCTTCCTCATAGAGCACCACATCCGGCTTAATGATGCCGCCGCACTCCGGGCACAGCGGTACAGCAGCCGTCTGCTCCAGAATCTGCTCCAGACCGTAATAGGTATTGCAGTCCATGCAGTGATTGCGGTGAATCGAGCCGTGCAGCTCCAGCACCCGGCGGCTTCCCGCCAGCTGGTGCAGACCGTCGATATTCTGTGTAATGACTGCCTTCAGCTTGCCTTTGGCTTCAAGTTCAGCCAGCAGCCGGTGGGCTCCGTTCGGCTTCGCCTCCGGATGTATCATCTTGCTGCGGTAGAAATCAAAAAAAATGTCCGGCGAGGACATGAAAAAGCTGCGGCTCAGCATGACTTCAGGCGGATAAGGAGAGTTGTGCTGAGTCTGGTATAGACCGGCCGCCGAACGGAAATCCGGTATGCCGCTCTCCGTTGATGTTCCGGCGCCGCCGAAAAAAACAATATTCCCGCTGTCTTTGATCCAGGAAGCCAGTAGCTGCAATTGATCCATAGAGTCCACACGTTTCCTCTCTGTACAGAAATGAAATCAGAATGTTAACCGGAGCTGCGGATAGCCGGAAACAACAATATCCGCATCCAGCAGGTGGGCTGCGGCCCCGTCTGGAGACAGACCCACAGCAAGACGCAGTCCGGCTCCCTTGCCAAGCTGCATATCCGCATTACTGTCACCGATAATGACCGTCTCCCCGGGCAGCAGGCCCAGCTCCCGGCAGGCCGTCTCGGCCATCTCCGGTGCAGGCTTGCCGTGCTTCACTCTGTCTCTGGTGACGACAGAATGAAAATAACCGGATATCCCAAGCCACTCCAGCTGCTCACGGGTAGTGGCCATATTGTCTGAGGTCACTACACCGAGTTTCAGCGAAGCGGCCGCACACTGCTCCAGGAAATCCGGCAGCCCCGGTATTGCCACCGCCGCCCTCCGCCGGCGCAGCTCGTTCATAGCTTCCTTGGAGATCGCATTCACCCGCGTTACCGCTTCATTCCAGGGAACGCCGGCAGCATACAGCTGCCAGGCCAGAATCCCGGTCGTTTCTTCGGCGGTCGCCATGGAGAGCGGCCCGGCGGGATCATAGCCGGTCACCTTGCCGTTGGCATCATGAACCGTACCCAGCACAGAAGCAAGCTCCGGCCCGGCTCGCGGCAGGCCGCCGATGAATGCCAGCTGGCTGCCCAGCCTCTCCAGAATCAGATCAGCCCAGCTTCCCCAGGTGGCAAGCAGATCCAGCAGCGTTCCATCCTTGTCGAACAAGATGCCCCTGCACGGAACGGATATCTCATTAATATGCAATTCAGGCATTCAGACTGACACTCCTCTCCCAGGCGGAGTTACTTCCGTCATTCGGTGCTCACTTGCTCTGACGCAGATTCCCTATCCAATCCAGCAAGGCCCGCGCAGTGCGTGCCTGCTGCTCTTCCTCTGTGATCGTGGCTATGCCGTCACCCTTCTGGGGGCCGTAGCTCCCGAACTGGGCATGATTGCCGCCGTTGACCGGCGTGTATACAGTGTTGCCCGGAAGATAAGCCCGGCCTTCGTTATAGCTCTCCTGATCAACCACCTTGTCCTCCGTACCCAGCACCGACAATACGGACAGCGTAGTATCCTTCAGACTGCCCTTCTCATCCGGGTAGGAAGCCAGAAAAAAAACGCCTTCCAGCTGGTCGGCATGATCTGCGGCGAAGCGCGAGGCCATTACCCCGCCAAGCGAGTGTCCGCCAAGCACAAAGGACTGCTTCGGATGCACGCGGATAATCTCTTCGGCAGCATTCCCCTTGATCACGGCCAGATTGAGCGGCATTCTCGCGATATAGAACGGGTGGCCGGCTGCTGCGATTTTCCTGGCAAGCGGAGCATAAGCTTCCGCCTCGACCAGTGCGCCGGGATAAAAGATCACGGCGGTGCCGAGTGCAACCGATGGCTCGAACGAGATCCAGTTGTCATTCTGCTCTACTGTAACTCCCCCGGCAGAGACAAGTGCGGATTCGGCTCTTTCAGCAGGCTGATACGGAGTCAGGTACTTCCATATAAACACCCCTGCCACCAGCAGAATCAATACAATTCCTATAAGCACATTACGTTTGGTACTGCTTTTTCTCAATAGAATTCACTCCCGGATACTGCATACAGAAAATTATAGTGTAATCAATGAAATCAAACAACCTTCAACACTTCGCCACATCTGGCGGCCATGAGAGCGCTTACCATTGTGATGTATTTCACAATTTATTTACCGGAAATCATGTATTTTAAAATTAAAGTATTAAGCATCGCGCAAACCGCATTTATTGGAGGTAACGTCATGAACCGGGAAAGCTCGCTCGACACGCGTGGAGAAACGTTTTTTCTTAATTTGCGCTTCATGCTTATTGTAACTGTCTTTGTGGCCAATGCGATCGAACCCCTGATTCTTGAAATGAGCGGACTCCACACCCTGTACCAATGGATCTTCAGCTTTCATATGCCGCTGTTTGTGCTTGTGACCGGTTACTTTGCCCGTAAAAGCTTAAATGGCGCGGCCGGCCGTAAGGTGCTGCTGCAGATCGGACTGCAATATATTATTTTTCAGAGCCTCTACTCCGCACTCGACATTTCCTTATTCCATGTAAATAACATACAGCATTCCTTCTTCGCTCCTTACCTGCTGCTGTGGTTCCTGGCCAGCCACGCCTTCTGGCGTCTGCTCATGCTGGGGATGAGCCGCTGGAGCAAGAGCGCCCAGTTTGCCTTTGCTATCGCCGCAGGTGTGGCTGTAGGTTATCTGCAGCTGGATGGAATCTGGTTCAGCATCAGCCGCACCTTTGTCTATCTGCCCTTTTTCGTCATCGGATTTCATTTCTCATTCGGAGCTTTCATTAAGCTGTATCAGCAATATGTCAAAACCGCTGCCGCTGCAGCTTCAATCCTGCTGCTTATCGTGATGGGCTTAGCGGGACGCGGTCTCCCGATGGGCTGGCTGTTCGGCAGTATGACCTATATGCAGCTCGGTGCTCATGAATGGTATGCGGGGGTGTTCCGGCTCGCTGTGTATGGTTTGCAATTTGCCGCTTCCCTGGCATTTCTGGGCCTGGTCCCTTACGGGTTAAGCCGCATCACAGACTTGGGGCGCCGGACCCTCTACGTCTTCCTACTTCACGGATTCATTGTCCGGGCGGCTGCCGTTTCCGGCCTGTATGCCTATATCGGAAATGCTGCCGGAGCCGCTCTTCTGATTGCAGGCGCAGTATCCTGCACGGTGCTGCTGGCCCAGCCCGCTGTCAGACGTATGCTGAACCCTCTGGTGGAGCCGTCTGTAGACTGGATGCTCTCACTCCAGCGCGCCGCCATCCGGCGTTCACTTTAGTAATTATTCACAGAAACCTCTTCCCTTATTAATATGTAGAAGCCTGTCCCGCCGCGGATAGGCTTTTTGTGTATGAATTCCTGTGGAGGACAGTGTAGCCGTTTCCATGGGTCAGCCGGGAGATGACTGCGACAAACTTCACATTGCCCGGTAGAAAAATGAGGTTTTTTGTGATAGACTCTCTATTAACGTTCGTATCCAATCCGCTTGTTTTATAGAAACGGCTCCGCCCTACTTCTGTTCACTGCAGGAAGCTGGACCTTGTACCTTCTATAAACCGCAGACACGCAGCTTTTGGGATTGCAATGCGTTAATGCGGCACTATATTTGTTCTCACCGTTCCAAGAGGTTAGGCTCACATTACTTTTAGGGGGAAATTTCATCATGGCAAACAAGAAAATGCGTTCAGACATGATCAAAAAGGGCTTTGACCGTGCTCCGCACCGCAGCCTTCTGCGGGCCGCAGGCGTTAAGGAAGAGGATTTCGGCAAGCCGTTCATCGCAGTCTGCAATTCCTATCTCGACATTGTACCGGGTCATGTGCATCTGCAGGAATTCGGCAAAATCGTTAAGGAAGCTATCCGTGAAGCCGGCGGGGTTCCGTTCGAATTCAATACCATCGGCGTAGATGACGGTATTGCCATGGGACATATCGGAATGCGCTATTCGCTCCCAAGCCGCGAGATTATTGCCGATTCTGTGGAAACGATGGTTTCCGCTCACTGGTTCGATGGAATGGTGTGCATTCCCAACTGTGATAAAATCACCCCGGGCATGATGATGGGCGCACTGCGCGTCAACATCCCGACGATCTTCGTCAGCGGCGGACCGATGAAGGCCGGCGTAGACAGCAAAGGCAAGAAGCTATCCCTGACATCCGTGTTCGAAGGCGTTGGCGCCCATCAGGTCGGCAAGATCAATGACGCTGAACTGCTTGAACTGGAACAATTCGGCTGTCCAACCTGCGGATCATGTTCGGGTATGTTCACAGCCAATTCCATGAACTGTCTGGCTGAAGCTATGGGCCTTGCTCTCCCGGGCAACGGCACCATTCTGGCTGTTGCCGAAGAACGCAGAGATTTCGTCCGCAAATCAGCTACCCAGCTAATGGAGCTGATCAAGCTGGATCTGAAGCCGCGTGATATCGTAACCCATGAATCATTGGACAATGCCTTTGCGCTGGATATGGCTATGGGTGGTTCCACCAACACTGTGCTGCATACCCTGGCACTAGCTCAGGAAGCTGAAATTGACTATCCGCTGGAGCGCATCAATGAAGTAGCCAACCGCGTGCCTTACCTGGCCAAGCTGGCTCCGGCATCCGATATCTTCATCGAGGATGTGGACCGGGCGGGCGGCGTCAGCGCTGTGCTGAACGAGCTGCTGAAGAAGCCGGGCGCCATCTTCGGCGACTGCATGACCGTAACCGGCAAGACTCTGGCCGAGAATGTCACGGGTCATGAGATTCAGGATACGTCGGTTATTCATACAATAGACAACCCTTATTCCCCGGTAGGCGGATTGGCTGTACTCTACGGCAACCTGGCTCCGGAAGGCTCCATCATCAAGGTTGGTGCCGTAGATGCTTCCGTTGGCGGCTACCACAAGGGCCCTGCCATCTGCTTCGACTCCCAGGAGCAGGCGCTGGAAGGGATCGCGAACGGCAAGGTCAAAGAAGGCCATGTCGTTGTTATCCGGTATGAAGGTCCGAAGGGCGGACCGGGTATGCCGGAAATGCTGGCACCGACTTCGCAGATCGTCGGTATGGGTCTTGGCGCCAAGGTCGGCCTGATCACCGACGGCCGGTTCTCCGGAGCGTCCCGCGGTATCAGTATCGGCCACATCTCGCCGGAAGCGGCTGAGGGCGGACCGATTGCTTTTGTCGAGGATGGCGACATCATCGAACTGGACCTGATCAACCGCAAGATCGAGCTGCTGGTTGAAGAAGAAGTCCTGGCTGTCCGCCGCAGCGGCTGGAAAGGCTTCGAACCGAAGGTGAAGACCGGTTACCTGGCCCGTTACTCCAAGCTGGTTACCAATGCAAGCAAAGGCGGCGTGCTGAAGATCTAATCGGCCGCAGCCTGAGATAGAAAGAACGAACTGAAAGAGCAGTCTCCTCCGTTAATGCGGCGGGACTGCTCTTTTTGACATGTAAGGACCGATTTGCGACTAGAATTGCACAGTTCCAGCAGATGTAGGGACCACCCAAATTGTCTCTATCGCTGTTCGCTAGGGAAATGTTGTACGCTCTGCAACTTTGATTCATCGATAACGGGTTGTTCCGGAAGATTGTTGTATGAAATACAATATCTTCCCGCTAAGCCGCCTGGAGTAGGTGAAATCCTGCATTTCATACAACATTTTCCGGTAATCTCCGATTTAACTCGGGAAATGTTGTATTTCGTGCAGGATTTCGACTTAGGATGGAGGTCTCGGGATCTCCGTCCGACACAGGCAGCAAACATATCGGCAATAGCTCCAGATATATAAAAAGCCCCGCCAGCCCATTCAGGCCAGCGGAGCATAAGAAGCAGCTTCAGTTGCGGTATAGATAAATATCAAAATTTATAAGTGCTGTCTGCCTGCTGCATTCAATGAACAACCGTTGCTCCGGGTAGTTCAAGTTCAGCTTCAAGGGAATGCTCCTCTTCCCGCATCCGCTCCCGCTGCTTCACCGGCTTCTGCGGCCGCTGCTGGTTCATCTGGTCGAGCAGCTGCGACACGGGCATCAGCATCATTTTTGGTACCAGCAGCTCACTGCGGACTTTAAGTCTCGCTCCGCCTGACGGATGAATGACGCTGAGCAGAATACTGAGATAGAATTTGGTGGAACTTGCGAACAGGCCGCTTGGCAGATCCAGAACCATGAATCCGAATTTCTCCGGCCCGCGGTTCAGCATGCTCACACCGTAGAGTGCCTTGGCTTCCGCCAGATCCACATCACCGGCAATCCGCTCCGCAAGCACCGGGAGATCCTTCTCCATACGGCGGATCATGCGGATGGCAAGCTGTGCAGAGGAACGTGAATGCACCCCCAGCTCGAACAGCTGCCTGTTGTCGATATGCAGCTCTATCACCTTGTCGCCTTTGCTTAAGGTCTCGCCGTTATCCATCTGCACGGGATTCCCCTGATACTTACGCAGCCGGTAATGCAGGAACGGATCTGCCGGTGAGATCGTCTTGATCTGGAACAACAGCTGGAATACCTGTTCCCAGGCCAGCCATAAGCCGACAACCAGCCGTTTGCCGAAAGACAGACGCGTGATAGGTGATTCCTGCACCGCCTTGATCATCTTGTCAATCCGGATACTTCGCAGCCCCCGCCTATCCGCTTCTTGAAGCATCCGCTCCAGGGCAATAAGCATATGCTCCGGTGCATGCGGATCGGCACCGAGCGTAGTACCGCAGTCATGAAGCAGCATGACTTCACCAGGGCCCAGCTTGGAGATCAGCTTGTCGGTCAGACGTTCCGCCCCCAGCTTCTCCTTCCAGTCGCCGAACATGGCCGACCAGAGTACAATCTGCACCTGCCGCCGCTTCGAGAAGTCAAACAGGTTCACAATTCCCCACGGCGGACGGTAATAGGTACTGCGCTCGCCGGTTATTTTGAAGATAATATCATCGGTCCGCTGAATTTGCTTCCTCACCGTTGCCGGACGCATCAGCCAGTTCGTCTTGTGCACATAATTGTGAATCCCGATGAGATGCCCTTCATCATGCATACGCTTAATAATCTCCGGATGCGCTTCAGCATGAGCACCTACCACGAAGAAAGTCGCCTTAGCTCCATAGCGCTTAAGCAAATCCAGCAATAACGGTGTATAATGCGGGTCAGGTCCGTCATCAAAGGTCAGGCCATAATCCGTGCGCCCGATTCCCTTCCGAAAGACACGATAACCAAATATACGGCTGATCATTCCAGGAATGAAAGCATAAAAGGTAGAAATGTAAAATAGCCAGAGCAGCAAAGTCTGCATGTAAATTCCCCGCTTTTCCAGAGTTGACTTTGGCTCGTCTTACATGTGATACGGCCAAGTAGAGTAAGTAGAAGCGTCTGCTGTCCTGCAAGAGGACAATACCGTTGTGGCGACAAGTAGTACATTCAAAAAAAACGTTACCCCCTATTTTAACACAGCTGCCAAAGAAATAGACGCTTTTTTATTAAAATCGTGTACAATGAATTGAAGTGATTATTGTAAATTTATCTAAAAAAGGAGTCGTTTATCTCTATGCTGCCGCTGTACAATAAATATTGGCGCACTTTTTTCGACATAGGATTGGTTATTCTGACGCTATATCTCGTGATGCTGGGATTCAGTAAGCTGTATCAGCTGGCCGCTCCTGTGTTCCTGTCCTTTTTTGTCTTCCTGCTGATTGAGCCGCTGGCCCGGTTCCTGAACCGCAAGGGAATGGCTAAGCCTTTCGCCTCCGCTATCTCCGTGGTACTCTTCTTAGTGATCCTGCTTGGCGCATTATTTGCTGCCGGACTGCTGATTACGACTCAGGTCATTCAATTCCAGGACAATCTGCCCAGATATACATACATAGTCCAGCAGCATTTTACTGAGGCTACCACCTATCTCCAGCAAAAAATTGATGCGCTCCCGCCCGATCTCACAGACAAACTGAACGGTTATTTCACCGATGCGACCAATGTCCTCTCGACGTGGATGGTCACCTTCTTTAAATATATGATCGGTGTGCTTGGCTCCTTCTCTTCTTTTATGGCTAATTTCGGCATTGCGATTATTCTGGCCTTTTTCCTCAGTATGGAGATTAAGGACTGGCGCCGGATCGCCCATGACAAGCTGCCCAAGACCTTTAAGACGGCTTACGCTTTCCTGCAGGGGAATGTGTTCAAGGCTATAGGTTCTTATCTAAAAGCCCAGCTGATTCTGATCAGCATTACCTTCGTGATCGTTCTCGCCGGACTGCTGATTCTGCAGACTGGAAATGTTCTTACTCTGGCTCTGATCTGCGCCTTGTTCGACCTGCTGCCGCTACTTGGAGTACCGGCGATTCTGATCCCCTGGATTATTTATTTGTTCATTGTCGGCAATACCTCACTTGCCATTGGTCTGATCATTCTGCTGGCAGTGGTGATGGTTATACGGCAGCTGCTGGAGCCCAAAATCACCGGAAATTCGATCGGCGTCTCCTCGGCGTTCCTGATGTTATCTTTCGTAATTCTGTCTTCCTCTGTATTTGGCATCGCTGGCCTTATTCTGTCGCCGATCCTGCTGATCCTGCTCAAGGAGCTGATTCAGCAGGGGTATCTGCAGCGCTGGATCTATCTGCCGCAGGAGGAATTCATCGTGTCTCCGTTTGCCGCTTCTGAACCCTCCACAGCCGGCGGCCCTGTACCGGGTAATACGGCTGGTACAGCTTCGGCTGGTACAGCAGGCACAGTCGGTACTCAAGCCCCCGTTGACCCGGACAGCAGCTCAAATACTTGACCGAATAATTTGGCAGCTGCCTGCGGACTGCTTGGAGCCACGTTCTCGACAGCAACGGATACAGCATATCTCGGATGGTCTACCGGGCCATAGCCGATGAACCATTGATTATTGCGGGCCACGCCTTTGACCAGAGTCTGCGCTGTGCCTGATTTGCCGGCGACCGGCCATTCAAGGCCCTGCAGCGTCCGGCCTGTTCCTTCTGTCACCACTTTACGCATCATGGACAGCAGCACGCGGGCGGTTGCCCCGGATATTCTGCCCTGCGGCGCAGGGGCCAAATGTCCCGGAAGCTCCTTCAGCGTCTGGCCGTTGGCAAAAGCAACCCGCTGCAGAATACGCGGCGCTCTAACCTCCCCGCCATGCAGCAGCGTGACTACGAGATTCGCCGCCTGCAGCGGTGTAATCCGCACATCGCGCTGGCCGATTGCAGTCTGCACCCTGACCCCGCCGTCATCCGGCAGCAGCGTGGTGAAGATCGTCCCCGCCTGCTCCCCGGAGAGCGGCCGGAGCAGCGGCAGGCCCAGCGTATTCTCCGCCTGCCAGCCGATGTCCCGGCCAAGGCCCAGTGCCAGAGCAGCAGCATTAAGCTGTGCTCCACTAAGCCGCTCGGCAAGCGTGGCGAACACGGTATTACAGGACACGGCGAACCCTTGCGCCATCGTAAGGGCGCCGTGTCCTTTGCCGTTCAGGCAGGTTAATCCGTATTTCCCGTATTCTCCTTTACAATAGAACGGTTCCTCCGGTGAAGTTAATCCGGCCTCCAGGGCAGCAGCGGCAGTGACTATCTTGAAGATGGACCCGGGTACCGCTGCCTGCAGCGCCCGGTTGTTCCATTCGCCCCCTTGCGGCGAGATCTGCTCCGGGTTGTAGAACGGCAAGGAGACCATCGCGGCAATATCGCCGTTCTGGCTATCCAGGACTACAACGGCTCCCTCCTTCACGCCTGCTTCTGCGGCCAGCTGCTCAATACTCTCCTGTAGTTTCTTATCAATCGTGGTATATAAAGACAGCGGGTAATAAGGATTCCCCGGTGCTTTGACTACAATCGGACTGCCTGGAACACGGTTGCCCCTGGCATCCACCTGGGCAACCGCCTCTGTATGCCCCACTCCCTGCAGCAGCGGCTCCAGTGTTTTCTCCAGCCCGTCCGTACCTGTACGCGGAATCCGCAGACCAGTCGGTGATTGCCGGAGGGCTTCACCCGAAGCTTCAGACAAATAACCAAGCCATTGCCGCCCTGAAGCGGCTCCATCATATCTGCGGGCAAAGGGCAGCGCCTTAACCCCCTCAATTCCCAGCTCTTCCACTTCGCGGGCCTCTGACAACGACAATGCCAGCGGAATGTTCCCTTTGCCGGAGGGCCATAGCAGCGGCTCCTTAAGTCCTGTGCGTCTGGATTGCAGCTTGTTGTAGCTGACCCCAAGGATTTCTGCCAGGCGGTGCAATTGGTTATCCCCGGCAGGCTCCCCGGTAACCGTATGCAGCGGAAGTGACTCTTCCTGCGGAAACAGCGCCGCTGTCCACACAGTCTCTCCGGCCAGCGGTTCTCCGTTCCTGTCATAGAGCCGGCCCCGTCCGCTGTCCAGCACTGTCTCCCGCTCGCTCTGAATTTCAGCCATCTGTGCCATCGTGTACCCGCTGCTGCTTACCTGCTGATTCTTCAGCAGCAGCTGGACCCAGGCCAGTCTGATGATCAAGCCTGCAACGAGCACAGACAGGATCAGCAGACTCCAAAATATACGTTTGTGAACCAGCTTCTGCAAGTGTTATTCCTCCATCAAGTGGGCTGCGGAACTATGGGTTCTATTATGCCCACCCCAAACCGCAAAAAAACCGCTTCCCCCGAAGGAAAAGCGGTTAATACACTTGCAGCTTACACGCTGAATTTAGACAATCGTTCTTTGAGCTTGGACGATGCATTCTCCAGTTTGGCGGAGAGATTGACCAGATATTCACTTACGCTCTCCTGCTCACCGGTGAGGGATGCAACCTCCTCGGAGGCGGCAGAGGATTCTTCCGCAAACGAGCTGACATTGCCAATCGTCTCGGACAGCACTCTCTGCGAGTGGTTCAGTCCGTCAATGGATGTTGACACGGAATCCAGCCGGGTAATCAGATGATTCATTTGCCCCTGTACACTGACGAAGATCTCGCTGGTGCTCTGAACATACGTCATCTGTTCTCCAAACAAAGGTGCCACCTCGGATAATGCGGCTACAGTCTCATGCATGTCATTCATGATTCTGTCGGTAATCTCAGCAACTACTGCAATGGAACGCTTGGACTGTTCAGCCAGCTGACGGATTTCATCAGCGACCACGGTGAAGCCTTTGCCTGCTTCGCCTGCCCGGGCTGCTTCAATAGTAGCATTAAGCGACAAAATATTAGTCTGCTGGGTAATGTTCTGCATGACCTCAAGCACCCGGATGACTGACGAGGTGGTATCCTTCAGTTCATTGACCTTAATGACGAGCTTCCCTGTCCTATCGCCGGTCTCATGCGTTCTGCCCAGCAGCTCCTGCAGCTTGACGACACCTTCCCTGCTGGACGCCTGTACGTTATGTGCGGTCCCGCCAATCTCCTGGGCCGCAGCAATCACCGCATCCATCCGCTCGGAGATCCGGGCGGTCATCTCATTTCCGCGGTCTGCTTCCAGCGCCAGATTTCCTGCACCGCCGGCAATCTGTTCAGTTGCTGCGGCAATATCCTGTGCGGCCACTGCGGTCTCACGGGATGCATTGCCCAGGGCATCTGCGGTCTCCAGTACTTCACGTGCAGTCTCATTGGTGTGCACGACCAGCTCTGTGATCCGTTCCATCATCATATTGAAGGAGCCTGACAGCTGGCCGATTTCATCATGCGAGACTACCTTTGTACGCACACGCAGGTCACCTTCTGCCCCTTGGAACATGAGGTCCCGCAGACGCGACAGCGGCCGTGAGACCATCCTTACCATCCAGAGGCCAATGAGAATAGCGATGACGGCAGCGGCAGCCACTGCTATGTAAGTGGTGTTAAGGATACGGCCCGCATCTTTAATCAGATTCTCGGAAGGGACAACGCCAAGCAGTCTCCAGCCCGAGCTCTGCAGTGTACCATACACGGCAAGAATGGATTTGCCCTTCTCATCCTTGGTCGGCAGGGAGCCTGAGCTCTCGCTGAGTCCCTTGAACAGGGTCCCTCCCAGACGCAAGTAAGTGTCTGTCTCCTGATGCTGGGAAGAGGCAATCATCTCATCTTTGGTAGTCAGCAGCTGGATATAAGAATCCATCCCCAGATCGACTTTGCTGAGGTGGCTGGCCAGCTCCGTAGTCTTGATGTCACAGACCGCTATGTATCCTAAGCTTCCCTCTTCCCCCGCTACGGACTTGGCGAAATGGACCACGCCTTCTGCTTCCCCTTGCTTCAGGGCCTCAGTAATCCACAAGCCCTGCGGCTTATCCTGCAGCTGCTTGTACCACGAAGCTTCGCGGACACCCGCCAGGAATTCATTGTCCACAGCCCCCGCTGACGCGGCAGGCAGCGCTTCATTAAGAGGAATCAGATAAACCGCTTGCACATTAGTAACTGCAGAGAGCCAATGGTTCAATTGGCCGCTGATCACAGCGGCCTGTTCCGTCCCCCCGCCTGCAGCAGCAGTACTTTCTTCCGAGACTGCCTGCCGGATATCCTTATTGTAGAACAGCTGGCCCAGATTATCTTCAAAGCGCAGCAGAGTTACATCAAGCTTCTCTGCCGTTTGCTCGACTGTCTGCTGATTAGCGGACAGTGCATTGTTCTCGATTGTTTGTTTGGCAACAGAGTAGGATGTATAGCCCAAAGACAGGACGATTCCCATCGTCGCAACGAAAAACACGAGAAAGAGCCGCACCCCCAGCGACTTGGAGGGATGCAGCCGAGTAAGAATACTTTTACCGCGAACTGTTGACTTGCTCAAAAAATCACCGCCGGATCTGCTGTATTCTTGTAGGGAATGATTCCGCACAAGGCCAGTATTAATAATATACCATCAGATCTTGTAACGCTGTGATTTTGTTGTATGAGATGAGTAGCATAGAATGCAGACCAACGGTGTCAGGTGAAAAGGCCTCTGCTGCCTTATTCGACCTAGATTTTGCCTAAATCCGCATCATCGCCAACCTCTTCATGAGTGTCGATCACGTAGTTGACGATTTCCTGCACCGTCGTATACGCAACACCTACATAAGTGTCAGCCGCCCCGTAGTAGATGGCAATGCGGCCCGTTTCGGCATCATTCAAGGTCGCGCACGGGAAGAGAACATTGTTCACGAAGCCTCTCTCCTCATACCATTCTTCCGGTGTAAGCACGAAGTTCCTTGAGCGGTATTTGACTCTTGACGGCTCGTCTTTATCCAGAATAACCGCACCCATGCTATACACCAGCCCGTTGCAGGTTCCAGTTACACCATGGTAGAACATGAGCCAGCCTTCGGAGGTTTCAATCGGGGCGGGACCGCCGCCAATCTTGGTGCTCTGCCACCAGCCCTGTCCGCCTCTGCTCATCACATGACGGTGTTTGCCCCAGTAGACGAAGTCAGGACTCTCACTCAGGAAGACATCGCCAAACGGGGTATGACCGCTGTCGCTTGGACGGGAGAGCATCACGAAGTTGCCGTTAAGTTTCTTAGGGAACAGCACACCGTTGCGGTTGAACGGCAGGAATGGATTTTCCAGGCTGACGAAGGTCTTGAAGTCCTGCGTTCTGGCTACACCGATGGCGGCGCCGTAGAAATCCGTACACCAGATAATATAGTACGTATCTTCAACCTTAACCAGACGCGGATCGTAGGCATATCTCGGCATGTAGGGGTTGCCTTGTTCATCAATGAATGGAATGGGAGCGTCTTCAATTTTCCAGTCCAGTCCGTCATGGCTATGGCCCATACGCAGATGAGGGCGGGTCGTATTATCCTCTACCCGGAATACGCCGAGGAAGCTTCCTTCATAGGCAATTACCGCACTATTGAAAATACGTGCAACCCCTTTGGCCGGATTGCGTTTGATGACCGGGTTGTCACTGTGTCTCCATACCGGATTCTCATTTCCTTCCGGTCTGTCCTGCCAAGGCATATTCGGAATGTTACTTCCGGTCAGTTGAACTTCTCTCATAGCAATAGTCTCCCTTCAGATTGGCGCAGCCGCGGCTGCAGTTGACTGATGATTCCGTCCACTCCGCAGAATGGACATACATAGAGGCCGGTTTCAGGCTTCCCGCACAATTCCCCCTTGAAAACATTCATAAAAAGCGTTATAACTTAATTGTATTCTTGTTATCGTTAAATAACAATAACATAATAACAAAATACAAATAAATTATTATTTTTGTTTTATACACTATATTTTTTTGTTCATTCTACAGCAAAGCGAGGTTACCACATGTCACTGCTTAGCGAGTATATCGGAGGCGTAACCTGGGGGTTCATGGGCAGACGGGGAACCTGGGCCAATGATGCAGCGGAGTCTTCCATGGAACTGATGAAAAGGGCTACCGGTGCGAACTGGACCGCCATCGCATTCAGCGCACTTCAAGCTACCCCGCAATCTACAGAAATCCCCTATTGGTCAGAACCCACGGTCAGTGATGAAGAGGTACGCTGGGCCATCCGCCAGGCAAAATCACTTGAACTGAAGGTCTGCCTGAAGCCCATTGTGAATTGTGCAGACGGCACATGGCGGGCTCATATCAACTTCTTCGACAAGGATGTTCCCTGCGAGCCGAAATGGTCAGAGTGGTTCCGTTCCTATACAGCCTTTATCCTTCATTATGCTGTGCTTGCCGAAGAGAGCGGCTGCGAGATGTTCTGTGTCGGCTGTGAGCTGGTCCAGACGGACCGGCGGGCCGCAGAATGGCGTGCCCTGATTGCCGAAGTCCGCAAGGTATACAGCGGTGTAATCACCTACAACTGCGATAAGTATCAGGAGGATAACGTGAGCTGGTGGGATGCGCTTGATGTAATCTCTTCGAGCGGCTATTATCCCGAGCAGGACTGGGAAGTACAGCTTGACCGGATTGAGGCGGTGGTCACGAAACACGGCAAGCCCTTCTTCTTCATGGAAGCGGGATGCCCCAGCCGGACCGGCAGTGCCGCCATCCCGAATGACTGGAGTCTCGAGGGCGGCCCGGATCTTGAAGAGCAGAGCCGGTTCTACCTTGCCATGTTCGGCGCCTGCGGGAAGCGGGACTGGGTACAGGGCTTCATGCTGTGGGATTGGCCGGCACAGCTCTATCCGCTGGACGAAGCAGCAGGCAACGATGATTACTGCATGTACGGCAAGCCGGCGGCAGGCATTATTGAAGAGTATTACAGTTCCAAGACGAAATCCCCGCCTACCTTATAGCCTTGATTTCAATATCTACCATTACTGTTTAGGAGTGAACAACCATATGACGAAATCGCCACAGATTTGGCGGAATGAAATGGAAGCAGAGCTGAAAGATAATATCCTCAGCTTTTGGATGAAGCATACCCTGGATGACAAGCATGGCGGATTCGTAGGTGAAATAGATAACCAGATGAATATCAATCCGGAGGCCGGAAAAAGCCTGGTGCTGAACGCGCGGATTCTGTGGACCTTTGCGAGCGCTTACCGCATGTATGGCAACGCTGAATACCTGACTATGGCTGAACGGGCCCACGCCTATTTGCTTCAATATTTCACCGACGCCGAATACGGCGGCTATTACTGGATGGTAGATGCGCTGGGCGCCCCTTCCGAACGCAAAAAACAAATTTACGGCCAGGCCTTCGCCATCTACGCCCTGGCTGAGTTCCATCATGCTACCGGACGCCAGGATGCACTCGATCAGGCTGTGGCACTGTTCCGTATGGTCGAGCAATACGGCTATGATCCGCTTAATAAAGGTTATATCGAAGCCCTCTCTGAGCAGTGGCAGATGACAGAGAATTTGAGTCTCAGCAGCAAGGACATGAATGAGAAGAAATCGATGAACACCCATCTGCATGTGCTGGAAGGCTACACCGGCCTGTACCGTGTGTGGAAATCCGAAGAGCTGCGGACCCGGCTGGCTGAGCTGATTGAGGTCATGCTCCTCCACATCATTGATAAGGAGGGCAAGCATTTCCATCTGTTCCTGGATGAAGAGTGGAATATCAAGTCCGACCATATCTCCTACGGTCATGATATCGAAGGCAGCTGGCTCCTGGTCGAAGCGGCTGAAGTGCTTGGGGATGAGGAGCTGCTGCACCGGGTGCGCAGTGTGGCTTTGTCCATGGCCGAAGCAACATTGGCTGAAGGCATTGACGCTGACGGCGGAATCTGGAATGAGGCGGATTCGAACGGGCTGCTGGATAAGAATAAAGACTGGTGGCCGCAGGCCGAAGCGATCGTCGGCTTCTATAATGCCTACCAGCTATCCGGAGATCCGAGGTTCCGCGATGCTGCTGAGGCAGCCTGGACGTTCACTAACAGCTACATGGTCGATCATACATTAGGCGAGTGGTTCTGGGCCGTTGATGAATCCCTGCAGCCGCTGGCGCATGCATCCAAGGTCAGTGCCTGGAAATGCCCTTATCATAACAGCAGAGCCTGCTTTGAAATGATCGGAAGACTGACAACAACCTCAAAGGAGACTAAATAATGAGCACATTATTCACAGAACGCAAGGCGCAGTTAACAGAACGATATGAATCACTGATTGGCCGCAAAAATGAGAAGGTTCCCTTTGGCAACGGTACCTATGACCGTTATCAATACCCGCTGCTCACAGCGGAACATGCGCCGCTGATCTGGCGTTATGACTTTAACCCGGCAACCAATCCTTATTTCGCTGAACGGATCGGCGTGAACGGCATCTTCAACCCGGGAGCCATTGAGCTGGACGGCAAGTTCTACATTGTGGCCCGTGTCGAGGGGAATGACCGCAAATCCTTCTTCGCTGTAGCCGAGAGCGACAGCGGTGTAGACGGCTTCCGCTTCTGGGATCATCCGGTTGTCCTGCCGGAAACTGAAGAACCGGATATCAACGTCTACGATATGCGTCTGGTGAAACATGCCGACGGCTGGATCTACGGCCTGTTCTGCACCGAGCGCAAAGATCCCGCTGCCCCGCACGGCGATCTGTCCAGTGCAGTTGCCCAGTGCGGAATCACCCGCACTAAGGACCTGAAGACCTGGGAACGTCTGGCTGACCTCAAGACCGGCTCTGCCCAGCAGCGTAATGTAGTGCTGCATCCTGAATTCGTAGACGGCAAATATGCCTTCTACACCCGCCCGCAGGATGGGTTCATTGATGCAGGCTCCGGCGGCGGCATCGGCTGGGGACTGTCCGATACCATTGAGAATGCTGTAATTACCAGCGAATCCATTATGGATCAGCGTTATTATCATACGATCAAGGAAGTGAAAAACGGCCAGGGCCCGGCGCCGGTCAAAACCCCTCAAGGCTGGCTGCACATCGCCCACGGTGTCCGCAACACTGCTGCGGGACTGCGTTATGTACTGTACGCATTCCTGTCCGATCTGGATGAGCCGAACAAGGTTACCCATGCTCCCGGCGGACATTTCATCGCTCCGGACGGTGAAGAACGCGTCGGCGATGTATCCAACGTTGTATTCTGCAACGGCATAATCGCCCGGGACAACGGGGACATCTATATCTACTACGCTTCCTCCGACACCCGGATTCATGTGGCTACCACTACGGTAGATCAAATGCTTGATTATGTGCTGAATACTCCTGAAGATCCGCTCCGCTCTTATGCCTGTGTCCAGCAGCGCATTGCCCTGATTGACCGGAATCTCCAGCTGTAATTACAGCTGTAATATCCGTCTGAGGGCAGATTGCACGAAGCGCTTATACCAGTAAAAAGGCAGTACCTGCAGAATGCTCTGCCGGTACTGCCTTTTATTCGTTTGAGCCGCTGGCTATAAGGTATTCAATAATTCGGTGACGTATTTAACGACCGTCTCCGGTCTGTGAATGGGAATGGAATGCCGGGGATCTTCTTCGGTAATATGCTGTACATTTGGGGTCAGCCTGGCTAAGCGCTGCTGGCCCTGCTTCCATTCTTCATCCGGACTGCCTGCGCTAAGCACCGTAATGGGCAGCTTGCTGCTTAGCGGCTCTGCCGCCTTCAGCTGCAGGGCACTCTCTTCCGCGCAGAGCAGTTCTGCATATGCGGCCCGGTAAGCACTCTTGCGGTATCCCAGACTTGAGGCGTTTTTTTGGATAGCTGCCGGGAGTCTCCGCCCTCCTACAGGCCTTCTAAGCAAGCGGGGAATCCCCGCAGGCGCCAACAGATAACCCAGCTTATATTGCCGTCTGTTCGCCTCCCGCTGCTGTTTCCGGCGGTTGCTCATTTCATCCGTAAGATAACGGCTCTCATGTACAGCATCAACCAGCAGCAGCCCCTCCACTTCATCCGGATATTCCCCCGCAAAACATCTCACAATCATGCCTCCATAGGAATGTCCCACCAGAATATAGGGAGGCTTGCAGTCCATTGCCTTCAGCAGTTCCCTGAGCTCCCGGACGTATTTCCTGCAGGTTGCACTTTCCGGCTGGCTGCCGCTCCCGCTCCAGCCCAGGCCTGCCCGGTCATACGAGACTACCTTGGCATACAGCGACAGCTCCGGCTGCACCATTGACCAGTCCAGGGATGATCCGCCCATACCCGCTTCCAGAATTACGGTGTGTTCTCCCTTTCCCATAACATGGGCATGAAGGCAGGCATCCTGCACAGGAATCATTTCTCCAGGAGGCTTGTAGGTTAGAGCATCACGCTTCGTAAGGACATATTGAACGATGGACAGCGGTGAACAGATTATTGAAATGAACCGGTGCAGAGCCTGCTCGTTCTGCGGAATCGCAGCCATGTGTAACGTCACACCCTTCTCTTAACTGATGTCCAAATTATATAGGCGTGTGCTCAGGTCAAAAAGAGAAACTATAACCGGGACATTTCCTATTTTACCTTCGATTATCCTGCACGAAATACAATATAATTCCAACTATGCTCTTGGTCCAGCCACCGAATCCCGGTGGACAATGTCGGCAGCAATCAGGATCTTCTCCAGCGGTGCGGCAGGGTTATGGATACGGTTCAGCAGCTTCTCTACAGCCGCCCGGCCCATTGCCTCTTTCGGAACATGAACAGTAGTGAGCGGGGGAACCCCCCGTGTGGCGTCCTCAATATTGTCAAAGCCGGTTACCGAAACTTCACCCGGGATGACAAAGCCTTCTGCTTTGAGCACATCACTAATGGTGAGCGCAATGAAATCATTGGCACACACTAGTGCGGTTGGCAGACTTTTGGTTTTCTTGCGTCTCTGCAGCCATTGCTTAAAGCCCTCATCAAAAGTTCCATCATCCATTCCCTCCAGCTGCAGCATTTCATCATCGCCGGCAGGCGTCTTCATTCCATTCTCTTCCAGGGCGCTGCGGAAGCCGATCCAACGGTCACGGAAGCTGCGGGAATAGCGGATATTTCCGATAAAATGCAGCTCTGTATGCCCCGTGCCCATCAGGTGATTGCTGAGCCGGGTCATGGAATCCGTATTATTGGCGAATACGGTATCGCTTGGAATAAGCGGATCTTCATGGTCAATCAGCACCATCGGCAGGCCGATGCGGTGCACCTCCAGCAGCAGTGAGGTCGAGATCTGGCCCACGCCAATCAGCCCGAGCAGTCCGTTAGGGTTGAGAATATTGACGAAGTTATCCGTCCGGTGCTCAGAGACTATGACCATACCCAGACCTTCCTGGTCCAGCGCCAGTGCAATGCCGTCTACAATCTTCCCCCAATACAGGGAATCCTGGGTTTGCGAACGGATATTAGGCATCAGCACCAGCACAGACTGTTTGTTCCGGTCACTGTCCGCAGACTGCGGAGGACGTTTGATGCTTTGAACATAGGCATTCTTTTGAGTGAAATAGCCTAATTGCGAAGCCGCCTGAATGACCCGCTCCCGGGTAGTTTCGTTGACGCCGCCTTTGCCGGACAGGGATTTGGACACGACAAACTTGGAAACGCCGAGATGGTCGGCGATTTTTTGCATAGTGACTTTCTTAGCCATATATAAGACCTCCAGATACTATTCACGGTTTCGCATAACGAGCTTTATTCAGTGTTGCTAACTTTTTCGGAAATCATAACATTTAGCTAACAAAATAATTATACGGGGTCGCGAACCGATGCACAAGCATAAAGAAACCGCTCCTTCCCGGATGGAAAGAAGCGGCGGAATGCAGTAATTTATATGCCCGGATATATGCCCGGAACGATTTAATTTGTTATTGTACGTTGCCGCCTGACTATATCTTAAACAGTGACAGCTTGCTCTCCAGCTGTGTCGATGCACTCTGCAGCTTACCGGACAGCGATACGAGCTGATCACTAACATTCTGCTGCTCATTGCTGAGGGAAGCAACTTCTTCAGAAGTAGCAGAAGACTGCTGTGCAACCGCACTTACATTGCTCATGGCATCGGACAATACGCCTTGGGAATGATTCAGGCTGTCGATGGCACCGGTGACCGATTCCAGGCTGGTAATGAAGTCTTCCATTTGTCCCTTCACTGATACGAAGATATCACTGGTACTCTTGACTGAACTCATCTGTTCCTTGAACAGCGGGGCCACTTCTGACAATACGGCTACTGTCTCATCCATTTCAGCCATAATCTTGTCTGTAATGCCGGCAACCAGGGCGATAGACTGCTTGGATTGGTCAGCGAGCTGCCGGACTTCACCAGCAACCACCATGAAGCCTCTGCCTGCTTCACCCGCTCTTGCCGCTTCAATCGTTGCATTTAGAGACAGGATATTCGTCTGCTGGGTAATATTCTTCATGACATCCAGTACCTTAATCACCGAATATACCGTGTCCTTCAGGTTGTTGACCCGGTCCACCAGTGCGCTGGTCATCTCACCGGTGCGGCCAGTCTGTTCCAGCAGCTCTTCGAGCTGGCTGGCACCGTGTCCGCTGGCTTCCCCTACTCCGCGGGCGGCCTGGTCCATCTCGGCATTAGCAGCAATAACACTCTGCATCTGCGTAGCAATCAGATCCGTCAGCTCATTGCCACGTTCCGCTTCCTGCGCCAGGCTTCCGGCACCGCCGGCAATCTCTTCCGTAGCAGCAGCAATCTCCTTGGCAGAAATCGCCGTCTTGCGGGAAGCGTCGCCCAGATCATTGGCTGTTTCAAGCACCTCGCGCGCAGTTTCCGTTGTCTGGGCAACCAGCTCGGTGATCCGTCCCATCATCAGATTGAAGGAGGCGGACAGATCTCCAATCTCATCCTTCGAGACATACTCTGTACGGACGCTAAGGTCACCCTGAGCCCCCTGAACCATAAGATCCTTCAGACGTGCCAACGGCTTGGCAATCATCTGTACCATCCAGAAGCCGACCAGAATGGCAAGCAGAGCTGCAGCTCCAGCCGCTATGAATGTTGTGAACAGAATCGGAGTGGCAGCCTTAACCAGCTGGCCGGTAGGAACAACTCCTGCAAGCTTCCAGTCCGCCTTCTCCATCGGGTTGTAGACAGCCAGGACATCTTTGCCATTCGCATCCTTAGCTTCCTGACTCTCGCTGTTCTTCTTGCTCTCCATAATAAAGTTAAGCTCTGAGACCTTGCCGTCCTCTGCCGGTACGGAAGAAGCAACTACCATTCCTTCCGGTGATACCAGCTGAATCCGCGAACCGTCCCCAAGCTTCACGCTCTCGAAGGCTTCTTCAAGCAGAGTGCTCTTAAGCTCAAGCAAAACAACATAACCTGCATTGGAGCCCAGGTTCTTGAGCGATCTGACCATTGCGATATTCTTGCCGCCATCGCCTTCAACGGAAGTCGGGAACCAGTAGTTCTGTGCGGACTTCGCTTCCGAGGTATAGTATGGCTCATATGAGGTTGAATTTTTGACAGCAGTCTTGTACCATTCCTGATCTCTTAAGCCGTCCACGGTAAGACCGGAGCTCCCGCTCGATATGATCGTCATCGCAGGATCCTCTGGAATCAGTGAGATCGCTACGATATTGGAATCTGTTGTAGTCTGGCTCGAGAGCTTTTTGCTGATGGCATCTGTAGCCACAAATTTATCATAACTGCTCGCAGCAGCGGCAAGCTCAGTCAGATTCGATTGCATTTGCGTATCGAAATACAGCTGGAGTGCCAAATTTTCATACTGCTTCAAGGTAATATCAAGCTTCTCGGAAGTCTGGATAATCGTCTGCCGGTTGGCTTCGGAAACATTATCCTTAATGGTATTCTTGGCTTTGTTGTAAGACAGAATCCCCAGGAACAGTACAACAATCACAATAGAAGATAAGAATATCAGGAAAAGCTTAACACCAACTGATTTCAGCGGGTTAACTCTCTTAACCTGGCGTACTGAACCATTCAGTACGTTCTTTAAAGTTAGTTTTTGAACTGCCGCTTTACTTGTTGACTGGGTATCACCTGCTTGGCCTGTCTCAGCCTTTTGTATAACCTTAGGCTTTTTACTGTTCTTTCCCACTTTAATCCTTCTCTCTTTCGGTTTGTCTCTGTCGCTCTCCGGATTTGGAGCCCCCATTACAATCACCTGCCAATTAGATTAGAAGACGTATGTAAGCGTTACCTGTGATATATATCGGCACAAAGGCTCATTTTTCTTAGTATTTGATAGAAATTACTTCAGAATTTTTATGTTTTTGTCGAACTGCATAAGTATTTTGGTCTAGAACTAAAATCCCCCTACGGGTTAATCGAACCGGAGCGTATGAAGCTCCCCGGCTGCATGATTTTCCAGCCGGAACCTGGCAGACGCTCCATGGACGTATCGGCTTGTGAGGAGGACTGAGATTCCGTTAATTGCTCTGAATCAGCTCATTTGAAGCTTAGAAGAACAAGATAAAGGATTCTCAGTCCGCTTCATCCAGATTAGGCAGGCTTTCAGCAAAATAACGGCATCTCAGTCCGGGTTCAGGAAGAGGAAGCATTCTACTCCCGGGAGAGCAGCCGGAAAAGTTCATTCCACATTCATCCTTATTCAGAACCAGCCTGCTTTCCGGCGGATTCCAAGGAATATACGCAAAAAAGGACGCCCTTCCAGAAGAAGGGCATCCCTTTAAATCATTCTTATGACTTTATTTTCTTTTACGCATCATGTCAAAGTAAGCTACCGGCTGGTCGACCTTCATTCGCACCCGCTGTAGCGGATGACGGGCAACGTCCAGCGGATTCCCCGCCTCGTCCCACAGCTCGCCGACAGTCTGCTTGAAGAAGGTGTCATCCGGTCCGAAGAATTCCACTTCCTGGCCCGGCTTGAAGTTATTGCGCTGCTGGACAAGTGCCATGCCGCTCTCCGCATCATATTCCAGCACCAGGCCGGCGAAATCATAAGGTGCCGCTTTTTCCTCCGGCTCATAAATATGATCCTCATGATCCGGAGTATCGTAGAAGAAGCCTGTATTGAGCGGTCGGTTAGCCGCCTTCTGCAGCTCCTCCAGCCATTCCGGCTTCAGCACATAACCTTCCGGGTCCGCCATATAGGCATCAATCGCTTTGCGATAGGCATTGACCACCGTTGCCACGTAATGGATCGACTTCATCCGGCCTTCGATCTTAAAGCTGTCAATCCCAGCTTCGATCAGCTCAGGAATACTCTCCAGCATGCACAAATCCTTCGAACCCATCGAGAACGGATTATCCTCCGGCTGATGAAGCGGCAGTTGGGTTACGCCAGGCTGCAATGCCTGAGGCGCCACTGCCTGGTCCTCTTCCGATACCCAGGTTCCTTCCGGACGGCCATCTTCGAACAGGTCGTATTTCCAGCGGCAGGACTGGCAGCAGCCCCCGCGGTTGGAATCGCGGTCTGTAAAGTGATTGGACAATACACAACGTCCTGAATACGAGGAGCACATTGCACCGTGGATGAAGCTCTCGATCTCGATGTCCACATGCTGCTTGATCTCGGCAATCTCCTCCAGGCTGGTCTCCCGGCCAAGCACGACCCGCGGCAGTCCTTCCTGCTTCCAGAAAGATACTGCCTGCCAGTTGAGCGTGGACTGCTGGGTGCTGAGATGTACCTCAAGACCCGGTACCAGGCGGAGTGCGGTGTCTACAATTACCGGATCCGCTACAATAATGGCAGCAATGCCGGCTTCATATAAGTTACGCAGGTATTCTTCAATCCCGGCGATGTCTTCATTGTGAGCATAGATATTCGTCGCTACGAATACTTTGGCGCCATATTTCTTGGCAAATTCAACGCCCTCGCGCATTTCCTCAAAAGTGAAATTATCCGCTCCCGAGCGCAGGCCGTATTTCTGTCCTCCGATATATACTGCATCCGCACCATAATGCACGGCGAATTTCAATTTCTCTAAGTTTCCTGCCGGAGCCAGGAGCTCCGGTTTGTCCAGACGGTAACGTTTGCCCTTGAATTGGGGCTTGGTCATAGTTCCCATTCCTGTTCTCCCTCCTAATTGTCTCAGCTGCTGCAAGATTGAACGGCCGGCATTTGGTGTGAGGGCGCAACTGCGGGGAATGTTTGGACTTCCGGTCGCTGTTGTCTGCAGATTTCTTCATTTATACCGCTTAGCGGTTGAAATCCGCAGACAAAGGCGAACGCTGGCGCTCCTCCAGTTCAAACTTCCCCTCCGCTGCTTACACCATAATGTAGCCTAGACAATCCATTGCAAAAGCTGAGACAATACTTTTTATATATTTTAATATACCTGTTCTTTGTAGAAGAAGCCGAACGACAGTTCACGCTCAGGGTCCTGCAGCGCCCGGATGTCATCCATCCAGGCCTCATCGTAAGCATATTCAGCCGGATCAGCGGAATACAAGTCAATGGCATGGCGGTAAGCCTTAACCACAGCTACATTATAAGCCACCGGCTTCAGCAGCCCTTCAATCTTCAGGCTGTGCACACCAGCCTTCAGCAGGAAATGCAGATCCTCAAGAATACAAATATCGTCCGAGCTCATAATATGCGTTCCGTTCTCATCCTCATATATCGGGAACTTCTCATTCGGCCGTTCCGCTTCAATCAGGAAAAGCCCGCGCTCCTTGCCAAGGCTGCCGCCATCACCCGGACGCCCCTGATGAGACATATAGCTGGCTACCAGCCTACGCTTGGAATGATAAATATTCGTCATGCCATGCACCTGCACCTGGGCTTCGACTTCCAGATGAGGTACCATTTCGGTCATTTCATCCATATTCAGCTCACGTGCCAAGACGACCCGCGAAGCTCCCTTACTGCCCCAATAGTTGGCTGTGGCGTAATTGGTGGAGGTCATTTCCGCATTCCAGTGCAGCTTAAGTTCCGGTACTTCCGCCTTTACGGCTGCCAGGACAGCAGGGTCTCCGAATTCGACCCCGTCTACACCCAATTCGCCGATTGCTTTGATGTAAGCCGGCAGCTCTTCCAGCATTTTATTGGAGATCAGCCCGTTTATGCTTACGTACACCTTACCGCCTGCATCATGTGCAAGCTTTACAGCTGCTGCAGTATCTTCCAGCGAGAAATGCCCGGCGAGCCGCATGCCGAAACGGTCATCTCCGATCAGCAGCGCAGTTGCGCCTGCCGCAAGCAAAGCTGCCGCTTCTTCCAGCGAGGCTGCTGTCGCCAGCAGCTCCGGTTTGTTATTCATTGTGTTACCTCCTGTGCCTATCGCATCAATACTATTGTAGCTCTTTTCCTACTGATTTTGTTTGCTTTTTTCGATATTGGCTAAATGTTCCTTGTAGGTCTTGGCGAATAAATGCGCCTGGGAACCATCCTTCTTGGTGACATAGAAGAAATACTCCGATACCTCCGGAGTCATTGCGGCTTCAATAGAAGCAAGCCCCGGGCTGCTGATCGGTCCAGGCGGCAATCCTTCCTGCTTGTACGTATTATAAGGGCTGTCCACCTTCAGGTCCTTCTCGTAGAGCCGCTCCTTCTGCTTGTCCAGCAAATACTGGACCGTAGCATCAATCTCCAGCTTCTGCCCCTTGTCCAGTCTGTTATAAATAATACCGGCGACCAGCGGACGTTCCTCGTTCACTACCACCTCACGTTCTACGAGCGAAGCAACCGTCATCAGCTCATGCAATGTAAGTCCACGGTTCGCCAGCTTCGCCTTCCACTCAGGGATCGTGTCAAGCTTCTTCACCAGCTGCTCCAGCATGGCTTCAATGACCTCCTGCGGAGTACTGTCCTTGGCCAGCTCATAGGTTTCCGGGAACAGATACCCTTCAAGACGGTGCCGCAGCTCCTTATTCTCCGGGATTCCTAAAGTCCCTACTGCCTCAAGGCCCGCACCTGAGTCAATCAACTGCAGGAAAACCTCTGCCTTCTGGTTCCACGCTTCAGCCAGCTTATCTGCAACCTGAGTCGCCGTATACCCTTCGGGTATCGTGAATACAACGGTATCTTCCTTCACGACATCCCCTGCATTCATCCGGCTGATCAAGGTATCATAAGTGTCGCCCGGACTCACGTTATAGGTTCCTGCCTTGAAGCTGGAGCCTTCCTGGACCCACTTTAAATACCCTTTAAAAAATAATCCTTTCTTGATAATTCCCTTCTCTTCGAGCAGGTCGGCAATTTGCGAGCTTCCCATACCCTTCTCTATCGTAACCGTCACGGCCGGCCCTGCGGGCTCCACCGGCTGCATTCCATTCCAGATATACCATGCTCCTCCCCCTGCAGCAGCTGCCAGGACAAGGATTATAATAAGCACAGTGCGGATCACGGCTTTCAAATGTTACGCCTCACTTTCCGACTATAAAGTATAAAATTGTATTGTCTTAAATTCAACACTTTTTTTATTTCCTGCATTCCAAGCAAAAAGAGCGCGGAAAAAAATCCGCCCTCTTCCGTGCTAATGCTATGACTTTATTCGGTATCTTCAGCCGGGAAGGTAAGCTCATCGTACAGCTCGGAAACATCCTCCCACTCTTCATCGTCCATAATGCTCTCCAGCTCAGGAAGCCCGTCAGGGGAAACCACGATCCGCAGAATTTCCTGCTCCGCAGCTCTTCCTGAACCGGCCAAAACAGCATAAGCACGGTCACCGACAGCAAATTCAGCAATAATATCGTAAACGGAAGACTTGCCCTGCTCATCTTCCAGTTCTACTGTTTCTCCGTATACTTCTTTAAGCTTCGAAGTCCATACCGCTTGATCAGCGGAAAAATCAGTCATTCTCCGCTCCTCCATCCAGCTCGTCTACCAAAGTATTGAAGGTTTCTTCTACAATAGCCCATTCCTCGTCATTCTCAATCATGAACAGCTGCAAGTCGTCGCCGTCTTCTTCGTAACGGAACGCATAGACTTCATCAGTCTCTTCATCCTCAGAATCCAGTGGAACCACCATCATATACTTCGCGTCCGATCCGTCGACTTCAAACTTCATGATGACCTCAAATTCCTCTTCATTACCTTCCTCATCAGGAATATAGATAATTTCCGGTTCTTCTTCTTGGCCGATCTGCTCGTTTGTCATATCCGCACACCCCTCACCTTTTACTGTTAGCATCCAAAAAATTTTGCAATATCAGGGCTGCGGCCATTTTGTCCACAATCCCCTTGCGTTTCTTCCGACTGACGTCCCCTTCAATCAGCACCCGCTCAGCAGATACCGTCGTCAGACGCTCATCCCAAAGGTGTACGGGTAAATCAAGTTGCTCCCGCAGCTGGTCTGCGAATTCGATGCAAATTTCACCACGGGGTCCTACTGAGCCGTTCATATTCTTCGGCAGCCCAACGACAATCTCACCGATTTCGTACTCCTTGACCAGTTCACGGATACGGTCGAATTCGTTGCCGTTTCCGCGCCGCTCAATAGTCTCCAAAGCCTGCGCTGTCCACCCGAAAATATCGCTTGTGGCGACACCGATTCTGCGGTCGCCGTAATCCAGTCCCAGCTTCTTCATCATTTCGGCTGGTCCACCCGATGATTGGCCAGATAGAACCGGACCAGTTCCTCAATCAGCTCATCACGTTCTTTTCTCCGGACCAAACTTCTCGCATTGTTGTGGCGCGGAATGTAAGCCGGATCTCCGGAAAGTAGATACCCTACGATCTGGTTGATCGGATGATATTCCTTCTCCACCAGCGCGTCGTACACGGCGAGTAAAATTTCCTGGGGAGAAGCTTCCTTTTCGTCGCCCTTCACATTGAATTTGACCGTTTTGTCCATGGAGTCCATTTGTGACACCTTCCTTCTGCAAAATCACCCCTATTCGGGCGGCTTCGCAAAGTTGCTGCTGTACAGCTTACTTGCTGCCTTCATCATAACATATTCATGGCCCAACGAGGAAATCCTGCCACTGTAAAAGCGCTTTTTTTGGTATTTTATCTACAAAAATAGATGTTTTTTTGGGTTTTAAGCTATTGCAAGCCCCGGGTCAATAATGAATAACCCCAAAAATTATACATTTTGTGAATAAAGCAGCGGTACTGATATGTTGCCCTCAGTACCGCTGTATCTTTATCCGGGGAATTTCTCAGCTATTTCAGGCAATCCGTTAAGCCAATGCAGCTACAAGCTCTTCGGCCTTCTTCAAGGCTTCGCCCAGCTTGGAGGCATCCTTGCCGCCAGCCTGTGCCATGTCCGGACGTCCGCCGCCGCCGCCGCCGCAGACCGCAGCGATTTCTTTGACCAGCTTGCCGGCGTGGAAGCCTTTCTTCACCAGGTCCTGCGGCACAGCAACCACAAAGTTCACCTTGTCATCCATTACTGCGCCGAGCACCAGTACGGCATCCGGAAGCTTGGATTTCAGTTCATCGGCAGTCGAGCGCAGAGCATCAATATTGCCGGCTTGCACGGATACTGCCAACAGCTGTGTGCCGCCGCCAACTGTAATTACACTGCTGGTCAGCTCAGCTGCAAAGGTTGCGCTCAGCTTGGACTGCAGCGATTCGTTCTCGCGGCCCAGCTCACGAACCTGGGCATGCAGGGCTTCGATCCGCTTAGGCACATCGCCCAGCGAGGACTTCAGCAGTGCTGCCGATTGCTTCAGCAGATCCAGCTGGCTCTCCGTGAACTGGTAGGCGTAGCGGCCGGTCACCGCTTCAATCCGGCGCACACCGGAACCGATGCCGCTCTCGCTGAGCAGCTTGAAGATTCCGATCTGCGATGTATTGGCTACGTGGCATCCGCCGCACAGCTCCAGGCTGTAGTCGCCGACCTGCACGACACGGACGATATTGCCGTATTTCTCACCGAAGAGCGCCATCGCTCCCATAGCTTTGGCTTCATCAATCGGCTTGTTCTCAATGACAACATCGAGGCCGCGCCAGATCTGGGCGTTCACGCGTTGTTCGATATCGCTGAGCTCCTCCGGAGTGATGGCTCCGAAATGCGAGAAGTCAAAGCGCAGGCGTGAACCTTCTACTAAAGAACCTGCCTGGTTGACATGGCTGCCAAGCACTTCCTTCAGCGCTTTGTGCAGCAGGTGTGTTGCCGTATGGTTCTTCACGATATCCTCACGCTCGGCACGGTTCACTTCCGCACGGACCGTGTCTCCAACCTTCAGGTCCCCGGCTTCGACAGTAACCAGATGCACATGCTGGCCATGCGGAGCTTTGAAGAGTCCGGTAACCTTGGCAGTCACAGAGCCGCCGGTCAATAGTCCGGTGTCGCTGACCTGGCCGCCGCTTTCCGCATAGAACGGAGTCTTTTCAAGGATAACCTGGCACTGGGCGCCTTCACTGACGACATCAGCAAGTGCGCCGTCAACTACAATCGCCAGCACTTTTGACTCGGTTACCGTGTCATTATATCCAACAAATTCACTTTTAACCGTCAGCTCGGCAAGTGCTCCGCCCTGAATCTTCATGCTGGCGCTGTCCTGGCGGGCTGCTCTGGCGCGGTCACGCTGCTCCTGCATCGCAGCATCGAAGCCTTCACGGTCTACCGTAAGCCCCTGCTCGGAAGCGAAGTCCTCTGTCAGGTCAAACGGGAATCCGTAAGTGTCATAGAGCTTGAACGCATCAGCGCCGGCAATGGTACTCAGTCCGTCCCCTTTGGCTTTGGCGCTGATCTCGCCCAGGATAGCCAGACCGTCGGACAGTGTCTCGTGGAAGCGTTCCTCTTCCAACCGGATGATTTTGGCAATATATTCACGGTTCTCCACTACGGAAGGATAATACACTCCCATGATGTCGCCCACTGTCTCTGTCAGCTCATGCAGGAACGGGCGGTCCAGTCCCAGAGTCTTGCCGTAGCGCACGGCACGGCGGAGCAGACGGCGGATAATGTAGCCGCGTCCTTCATTAGAAGGAAGCACTCCGTCACCTACTGCAAAAGTAACGGTACGCACATGGTCGGCAATGACTTTGAGCGCGATATCCTGTTCAACATTATCCTTGTAGGTTACACCGGCAAGTCCGGCAGTCTTCTGGATAATCGGCTGGAACAGGTCAGTGTCGAAGTTGGAGTCCACATCCTGCAGAATGGAAGCGAAGCGTTCCAGACCTGCGCCGGTATCAATATTCTTGTTAGGAAGCGGTGTGTAGCTGCCGTCCTTGTTATGGTTGAACTGCGAGAACACGAGGTTCCACACTTCCAGCCAGCGTTCATTCTCGCCGCCCGGATACATCTCAGGATCACTCATATCACTGCCGTAAGCCTCGCCGCGGTCATAGAAGATCTCCGAGCAAGGGCCGCAAGGTCCTTCACCGATGTCCCAGAAGTTCTCGTCGCCCAGCTTGATGATGCGTTCTGCAGGCAGACCGACTTTTTCATTCCACAGCTTGAACGCTTCTTCGTCCTCTGCATACACGGTAACGGAAATCCGGTCGCCGTCAAAGCCGATCCATTCCTTGCCGGTCAGGAATTCCCAAGCCCAGGTAATCGCTTCTTCCTTGAAGTAATCGCCGATGGAGAAGTTACCCAGCATCTCGAAGAACGTGTGGTGACGGCGCGTCTTGCCTACGTTCTCAATATCATTGGTACGGATACATTTCTGTGAGTTGGTCAGGCGGGGATTCTCAGGAATCTCCCGGCCGTCGAAGTAGGCCTTCAGCGGCGCCATACCTGCGTTAATCCACAGCAGCGATGGGTCATTGTGCGGCACGAGCGAGGCGCTCGGCTCAATGCGGTGACCTTTACTCTCAAAAAACTGCAGCCATTTGGAACGGATTTCACTTGCTTTCATCATGTACAGCTCCCGTCTCATCATTTAATGCGGCACTTTGGCCGGAAATCTCATTGTTGCCCCAAAAGTTACCCGAAAAATCAAAAACAAAAAACGCCCCTGAATTAGATTCAGGGACGATGATTATCGCGGTACCACCCTGGTTATCGCCTTGTTCCGTGAGAAAACGGACTATTGCAGACGATCGCCTTGTGCGGCTGTTAACGGGTGCCCCCCGGCGGGATTGTCCCCGCACTCCGAAACTAGCTTTCTGCCGGCCTGTCTTCAAGGTTCTCACAGCCAATTGCGGGGAATCCGCAAAGGAACCTGTTCTCTGATGGAGCCATTCTCCGGCGTACTTGTTTTCATCAACGTTTTGTCCGATTTGCATTTTAACATTTTCAGTATAGCCAGCGGCTTTGGTTCTGTCAATCTTCATCAAGAGATTTACAGCTCTTCCATGTCCGAATATAATCAAATTATTATTTAGCAATTCATTCCATTTGTCACTGGGGGAGCTTTCTTGGAAATCAGTAAAAAAGAACTGTCAACGGTCAATGAGATTATTTATAAGAATATGGACCTATGGCTCAAGAAGCTGAACAAACGCATTCACCTCAAGCTATATGCGCTGGTGTATGACAACAATGACAAGCTCACCAAAATCGTTCGTGTCAAAAAAACAGTACCCGCTTCCAATGGTGAGCCTGGCGTTGCCCAGGATATATTCCCGGAGGTGGACTTGCAGACGGTATTTGACGAGCTGCGTATTCTTCCAGCCGATGAAGGCAAACTGCCCGCTACAATTGAGGTCTTAAAGTGCTTTCTGGATAAACAATGCTACAAGTCCCTGGCGGATTACAAACAGAAGAGTGCCGAGGACAAAACAGAGGAAAGCGAGGTCAAGGCGCAGCCAGAGAGTGAAGATACAAGGCTACTCTATGCTAATCATTTTCAATACCTTGGGGCCAAGAATACACAAGTTACGCTTTCTTACCTATTGGAAATAAGGAATGTGGATGCGGTGTCGCGGGAGCTATTCTTCTCCAGGCCTCAGTTCTCGTTCCTCCGGATGTCGCTGGACTATTTCTTCGGTAACTATTTCTCGATGAATCCCAAAGGAGAAATTACACTGCAAGACAACAAGATCCAGAGCCGCTTCGATGAGGACCCCCTGCTGTTCAACCGAAGAATGTCACGTTTATTTTTTGGCAAAATGCAGGAGTACATCCTTAGCAATAAATCTGCTGACGTTCCTGAATTCAACAATGACTTAAAGTTTGATTATTCTATACATAGCCTAATGGAACAGATGGACGAAATCTCCAGCCTCCCCTATGAGAATGCAAGCCCGTTCGGCTCCATCCTGTTTCTGAACAGCCAGGCCATCGACTTGCCGGGATTGATCCGCTTCAGCATCCAGTTCAAGGAGACGGGCCGAATTCTGCTGGACGATGCCAAACGTATCCGTAAGCTGCTGGAGCTGACCAATGAAGATAAGGATCTGTATCTCATTGCGGACCATAGGCATATTTACGGACTGGGCGAAGTGAACTGGAACCTGCAGCATAGCACCCTTGCCGTTCGTCTCGATTTCAACGGCTTATCCAAATTAAAGCTGGTTCTGGTTCACACCGAAGCTGAATTGTCCAAAGGCGGGGAACTCATTGTAGAGAATGACAAGCGTTACTACCGTTCAGATCTTGCCATGGTGGAGCAACCGCTGATTTCATTATGCTCCAAGAATCCCAGACTGGGCGAAGAAGGCTACAGCTCTGAACGGTTCATGAAGCTGCTGGAGAATACGTTCTGGAAGGGGCAGTCCACTGCTGCCCACCAATCCAGCATTAAAGCTCTGGACCTGATTGTCCGAAAGGCCAGGGAACAGAAGCACGGAACTATGGTCGTTATTACAAATCCCGATACGGCCGAGCAGGAGCTTACCACCTTAAGCAAACAATCCACGCCCATTGAGGAAAAAGCAATTCATCCGGATCATGTTAAATTTCTGACAGCGATTGACGGCGCGATCTATTTCGACACCCAAGCCCGGTGCCACGCGCTTGGAGTGATTCTGGACGGCAATGCCAAACCGGACATCGGCGATCCCAGCCGCGGCGCCCGCTTCAACTCGGCCCATCGCTATCTGCATAAGCTTAAGGATAACGGTGACCAGAAATGTGTCATTGCGATCATTTCCGAAGACGGCATGGTTAATCTGATTCCCGAGAATGAGAACGAAGACCTGCTGCTGGCCACTGCCGAAGAGATGATTGACCTCATTAATGTGGATGAGCCGGATCTGAACAAGCTGGAGGCCAAGGGGAAACTGCTGCTGGAATCCAGCATCGTCGATAGTGAGTGGTTGTTTAAGGTGGGGAGAGCCTGCTGGAATGCGGAAATGTATGATAAAGCTTTTGAATTTGCAAATCACGCCGAGGACCAGGCGAATTCGGAATTTATATCCGCATCCAATTATAATCTGATCGGGATTTGCTATTATGCTAAAGCCCATAATCAAGACGATGATCAAGCGAATATGAAGTATTACGAAAAAGTTATTGAGATGTGTGAGAAGGCTGTTGAAAATTCACTTCATGGTGAGAATCGGTACCACATCTATAAGCAAAATATAGGTTTTTCTTGCTATAAATTATTCCAAATATTAAAAAATAACTCGGATGATTATTATGCAATACTGGAAAAAGCCATCTATTCATTAAGTGAGGCGATCGAGGAACGGAAACGCAGATCTCTTGAAAACAGTAAGCAACTATATTTTAGAAGAGCCTATTGTCTTCAGGAACAAGCTGAATCGGAAGAGAGTGAAGTTACTAAAGAAGCCCTATATAGAAAGTCGATTGATGATTACAATCTTTCATTGGAGCTTGAACCCAAAGATCCGGATTCACTCTGGAATAAATTCCTCATCCATGAGTATTTAGTTGAGCTGAATGATGCCGTAGAATGTCTCGCTAGAGTCTTAGTACTTAAAAATGAAGAAATATATATGGAACAATTAGTTGAAATCATAAACAAACAGCCCGATCTGATTCTTGTGGCAAGAGCTGCTTATACCGCGCAAACCGGCAGCGCTTCACTCCCATCGGAATTGGACAAGCTCTACGAAGCCTATCTGGGTAAATTGGAGGCCTTCGATCTAGAAGGTGTGGCAGCTGCCAAGGAGGTGACCTCTCATCCGAAGCCGGATCCGGACGGGGATGAAGAGTTGGATTCAAACTAACGTGCTGCGAGTGCGAAAGGGACGTTACACCAGAACGGGACTCTTGTCCATTCTGGTGTAACGCCCCTTTGTAGCGCCTATTGTTACAACCTTCTGAATTCTACGCCAGCAGCCGCAGCAGCACGATCCCGCTCAGGGCGAGTACAAGGTCCCGAACCACCCGGCCTTCGAAGTTAGCCTTCAGCGGTGCCATGCCTGCGTTAATCCACAGCAGCGACGGATCGTTGTGCGGCACGAGCGAGGCGCTCGGCTCAATGCGGTGCCCTTTACTCTTGAAAAACTGCAGCCATTTGGAACAGATTTCACTTGCTTTCTTCTTGTACAGCTCCCGTCTCATCATTAGTGCGGCCCTCCGGCCGTAATTCTTGACGTTACCCAAAATCAAAAACAAAAAACGCCCCTGAATGAAATTCAGGGACGATGATTATTGCGGTACAACCCTGGTTTTCGCCTTGTTCCGCAGAATCACGGACTGTAGCAGACGATCGCCTTGCGCGGCTGTTAACGGGTGCCCCCGGCGGGATTGTTCCCCGCACTCCGAAATTAGCTTTCTGCGTTGATTTTTAACATTTCCAGTATATCCAGCGGCTTTGGCACTATCAATCTCGGGCAGGAAAATTGCAGGAAGGGGAGCTGAAACTTATGTAAAATGATATTTACAGCGCTTACATACGAGCGTATTATTTAATAATATAGCTAGAACATTGCTGAACTGGATACCTAGGGTTTATTGGTGATATGAGAATGCTCAAAGAATTGGAGCAATTGTATTTTATGCATCAGATTCTACTAATTTCAAATGTCGAGACGTAGCTCAGCTTGGTAGAGCGCTTGCTTCGGGAGTAAGAGGCCGCAGGTTCGAATCCTGTCGTCTCGACCATACAGTTAGTGCCGGAACCCTTGATTTATAAGGGTTTTTTGTTTGGACTCTTTATGATCATCCTTTGTATGTTTATGCATGAGTCTTAACCAATTAAGGCAATTACATCTTTTTCTCCACATAAAGGAGTACCTTCAATTCAGGCTGCCAGTTAATCCAGCCAGCCACAAACGAGCAAGTTGAGGCTTTATTGGAGAGAAGGATTATGATAAACAATGCTGTTCATCCTCCATCTGGAAAGCTGAACGGCGTTGTTTATTTTTGATTATTCCGGCAATTGCGAAGCATAACCATAGCATAAATCACGAGGAGCTTGTAAAGGCGCTAAGACGCCACGAAATCAAAGACCAGAACTGGGAACGGAATAATTAGATATGCATATGATGTCACTCTTTATCCAGCGGATTGCGGATATCATCCTTGTAGAAATCGAAAATGAGCTGCTGCTGCGTTCCTCTCACTGCATAGAACACGTCGGAGATATGTTTTCCTTTGCGTCTTAGCTCGTTCTCCAGCCATTGTGCCGTAAGTCCGTAATTCTTCAGATTATCCTCCATTACGATGCCATCCATAATTAATTCCACCGGGAAGGCTTGCGGATGGGACGGCAGCTTCATATCCTTCTTCTGTACTCCCTGAAAGGCCTCCTTTTTCAGGACGGACAACCTTCCGTTATCTTCAAGAATGGCATACTCCACCTCTTCTATATCGAAAATATCTTTCTCCCGCAACGACTGATCCAGTGAATCCATCGTATATTTAAGCTTGCGCATGTTGCCCTCCAGGATCTTTCCTCCTTCAATCAGTACCGTGGGCGAACCGGAGATCCAAGCTCTCCACTTATGGCTTTTCAGCGCGATCAGCGACAGCAGAAAAGAAAGGGCGGCAACAGCGACAAGGGCCAGAATCAAATAGACCGATTTCAGGCTCTCATTGAACGCCAGGTTGGCGGCTATCGACCCCAGCATGATGCTGGTGACGAAGTTATGAGAAGTCATGTTCGATATCATCTGCTTGCCCAGCAGCTTAGGGATAAACAAAAGCAGAATGACGGAAATTATCGTGCGGACCAGAATATCCATATAAGCATGCATAGCGCAATCCCTCCTCCCTCCATTATTTCCAATACGAACCGAAACAAACGATTTGTACGGGAGGAGACAATGAATTGACCGTAATTATATTGTGACTTAGCCCGGATTTATCTTTTTATTCTCGGCAGAAATGCCGCCGGAATCAGCGCCAGTGTAGCGAAGGCAATCGACCAGATAAACGTATGATCGAACGCAACAGCCATAGCTGCCGGGTCATGGGACAGGACTGAATTAAGCTCGTTCTGCAAAATAATAGCGATAACCGATACGCCAAAGGCGCCGCCGATCTGCTGCATAATACGAGTGGTGCTGCTGGCATGCGGAATTTGCTTCGAAGACAGGCCAATATAGGCCGAAGCCATGACCGGCAGAAAAACAGCCCCTAATCCTGCCCCCCGCACGATCAATGCTGCGCTCAAATAGTAATAGCTCGTTTCTCCGCTAAGCTGCGTAAGCGGCCATGTTCCAAGTATGGTAAGGAGGGTTCCGGCAAGAACGACGGGTCTCGAACCGATCTGATCCGTTAGTTTGCCGGCAAGTGATCTTGTCAGCAGCATCCCGATTCCTTGCGGAACGAGCAGCAGACCGGATATTAGCACGGATTCGCCGCGGACTTGCTGGAAGTACAGCGGCAGCAGCAGCATCGCCCCGTAAGTAGTCAGACCGGACAGGAATAGCAGTGTCGAGGATACCGTAAAGGGACGCACCCGAAACAGCTTAACATCAAGCAAGGCTTCGTCTCCTTTGCGGTAAGCATAAATAACAAACACTGCTAAAAGCACTAACCCGGCTATAACGGGAACGAGAACAGCGGCATGACCGTAACCGTGGCTCGAGCTTACCTCTCCTAGACCATAAATAATGAGAATGATAGCTGGGGACAACAGCATCAGTCCCGGCAGATCCAGCCGCAGTGTCCGGGTTCCGCGCTCTTCATCGGGCAATCCCTTCCACGCCATGAGGATGGCAACGATGCAGAGCGGAATATTCACAAAGAAAATCCATCTCCAGCTCAGATGATTGATGATAAGGCCTCCCAGCACTGGCCCGAGTATCGGCCCAAGCAGCGCCGGTAGAGCCACCGTGGCCATTCTTTTGCCCATATTCTGTCCTCCGGAGGCGCGTACGGCCAAGGTCTGCATAATGGGCATCAGCAATCCCCCGCCGATCCCTTGAATGGTACGGAAAAAAATGAGGCTCTCCACATTCCACGCCATGCTGCACAGCACAGAACCGAGCAAGAACATGCCTAGCGAAAATAGCCACATCGGCTTGCCCCCGAACCGCTCCACCGCCCAGCCGCTAATAGGAATGACCATTGCAAGCGCAAGCAGATAACCGGTCATCACCCATTGAATGGTTGACACCGAGGTGTTAAATTCCCGCACCAGTGTATCAATAGCCACATTCGTTATCGTCGTGTCGAATAACGGGGCCAGAATACCAAGCATGAGAATCCACATCAATTTCTTCGCGGCTGCCTGCTGTTCAGCCGATTCAAGCACTGCAGTATCTTGTTTTTGCAAAATAGATTCCCTCCCTTAGATCGAGAAATAAGAAACAAAAAGTTTCTTATTTGCGCTTATGATATACTATCCCCATATGAAACGCAACGAAAATTTCTAAAGGAGTATGAGACCCATATGTCTACTTCTCAACATCAGGATAAATTGAAAAACAGACGCAGAGGCAAAGAGCTGGAAGGGGCTATACTGCAGGCGGTACGGGAAGAATTGCATGAACAAGGCTATTCTAATCTAACGATGGATGGAGTAGCGGAGCGGTCAGGAACAAGCAAAGCCGTGCTGTACCGCCGATGGGCCAACCGTGCTGAGATTGTACTGGCGGCGGTCCGGGAACGCGTGCCTCTGCCGCTGGAGGAGGTACCCGATAACGGGAATTTGAGGGACGATGTGTGCGGTGTGCTCCGGTCCATGAATCAGAACAATATCGAAGTGATGATGAAGGCTTTCTACGGGCTTGTAACGGAAATCGGCGCCATGCCGCTTGCCTCCTTGATATTCCCAGACGGGCGTCAAAACAGGACAATGACGATTGTACTGCAGCGGGCCGTTGAACGGGGAGAGGTATCGGCCGAGTCCGTTACGCCCCGGATGCTTACTTTGCCGGCAGATCTGGCACGCCATGAGCTAATGCTGTATAACAAACCAATGTCCGAGGAGACCATTGCCAATATTGTGGACGAAGTGTTCCTGCCGCTCGTATTAAAGCGTTGATTACCCTATCTAAATAGAAAAACGAGAGGAGATACGCCGCCAATAATTCGCCGTAAATCTCACTCTCGCCTGATTTCAACATACAATTTGATGTCTCCGCCGCTCAATCAGATGAGCCCGCCTGCCAGCTTTTCATCATCTCCTGCGCCTGCTGCGGATCTGTCATGAGCAACATCCGGTACTCCAGCATCCAGTTCAGGGTATTCAGCATTTGGTCGTATTCTTCCTTCTTGCGTTCGATCTCCCTCTTCTTGCTGCGAATCCAATCTATGATCTGCTGGTTCGTATGCGCATTGGAATCGTGGTCCTGCAGAGCTTCCTTCAGTTCCGCCAGTGAACAGCCGATGGATTGGAACTTCTTGACGAGCTTGAGCCGCTAGACAGCCTCTTCCGAATAGTTGCGGTAATTGTTGCTTTCCCGCCGGACATGCCGTTCATCCAGCAGGCCTTCCTTTTCATAAAAACGGATCGTATGGATCGTGAGTCCCATCTTGTCTGCCAGTTCCTGAATTTTCATCATTATTTCTCCTTTGGACCGCTTGCCCTAGAGTTCACTTCATAGTTTATGCTTAACATGATCAGGCAGTCAACTTATGAAGGAGGATATCATTATGCATGTTTTTGTTACTGGAGCAACGGGGTATATCGGTTCCGCGGTTGTCAAGGAATTGATCAGTGCGGGACATACTGTGACGGGTCTTTGCCGTTCTGAAGAGAAAGCAGCGGGACTAACGGCGGCGGGAGCCACAGCGCTGTACGGTACTCTGGATGATCTAGAGACTCTGAGCAGCGGCGCTGCTGCTGCGGACGGCGTGATTCATCTGGCGTTCACCAATGATTTCTCCGACTTTGAAGGTGCGCTGGCCCTGGATTTGGGGGCCGTTGAAGCTATGGGAGCGGCGCTGGAAGGCTCCGGGAAGCCGTTTATTACCACGGCTCACGCAAATGGACATGCCGTAGATGCTGCAGTGCTCGCAATGGCAGAGCGGGGCATCCGGGCATCCATCGTCTCGCTTGCACCGTCTGTGCACGGCGAAGGCGACCGGGGTTTTGTGCCGATGATGATCGACATCGCCCGGGAGAAGGGCTTCGCCGCCTACATCGGCGACGGAAGTAACCGCTGGCCGGCAGTCCACCGCCTGGATGCGGCGGTGCTGTACCGCCTGGCGCTGGAAGCCGCCCCGGCGGGCTCGCGGCTGCTGGGCGCCGGCGATGAAGGCATTCCGCTCTGCGAGATCGCCGCAGTCATCGGGCGGCAATTGAGTGTGCCGGCGGCCAGCATAACCCCTGAAGAAGCCGCCGCCCACTTCGGCTTCCTTGGTGCTATCGCGGCAATCGACATCACAAGCTTATACAACACTGCGCAGGCAAGCCTGGCAACGCGGGAGCTTCTGGGCTGGCAGCCGGTACAGCCCGGACTGATTGCCGATCTGGAAGAAGGGCATTATTTCGTATAGCTCTGCAACTCTGATTCATAGATACCAGGTGTCCGAGAGAATTGTTGCAGAAACTGCAAGATTTCTCCTGCCAAGCCGCTCGGAGGCGCAAAAATGCTGTCTTTCGTACAACATTTCAGGAATATGGTTGATATAATGAAGAGAATGTTGTATTTAATGCAGGATTTCAAAGCAAAACCCAAAAGCAGGACTAGATGCGGAGGAGGATACTGAGTTGAGCAAAATCATTCACTGGGGCATTATCGGCTGCGGGGATGTAACCGAGGTTAAGAGCGGTCCGGCCTTGCAAAAGGCCGGAGGATCGCAGCTCGCGGCCGTCATGAGGCGCAACGGAGAACTTGCAGCCGACTATGCGCGGCGGCATGGGGTACCCCGCTGGTACGACAGGGCAGCCGGTCTGATAGCCGACCCTGGCGTGGATGCCGTGTATATCGCTACACCGCCGTCCACCCATATGGAATACACCTTAGCGGCAGCGCAGGCCGGAAAGCCAGTCTATGTGGAGAAGCCCATGGGTCTTAATACGGCGGAATGCGAAGCCATGATTGCTGCCTGCGGGCAGGCGGGGGTTCCGCTGTACGTCGCTTATTACCGCAGAGGGCTTCCGCGCTTCCGCAAGGTTAAGGAGTGGCTGGACACAGGAGCGATCGGTGAACCCCGGTTTGTGCGCACCCTGCATATGACTAAGCCGCTCGCAGCGGTAAGTGTGGAGAATTGGCGGGTGGACCCGGAAATTTCCGGCGGCGGGTTATTGCTGGATGTGGGCAGCCATACGCTGGACCTGCTCGATTTCCTGCTTGGCCCGATTGAAGATGTCAACGGACATGCGTCCAACTTTGGAAGCCCCTACAAACCTGAGGATACCGTATCCGGCAGATACCGCTTTGAGACAGGCGTTCATGGGACGGGCATCTGGTGCTTCAATGCCTTTGCTAACGAAGACGTTACTGAAATTATCGGCAGCCGTGGCAGTATCACCTTCTCCACCTTTGCGGAGCAGCCGGTTATTCTCCGGACCAAAAACGGGGAGTACCCTGAATTTATCGCCCACCCGCCCCATATCCAACAGCCGCTGATCCAGTCCATTGTAGATGAGCTTCTGGGATGCGGCACCGCTCTAAGCACCGGCGATACCGCTATCCGTACCAGCCGCGTGATGGATGAACTTGTGCGGAATTACAATGGACGCTGATTGCCGGCATACTTAAAAACAAAAATAAACCTGCAGCATGAACAGCCAGCCTCCGGGATCCGCCCGGCGGCTGGCTGTTGCTGCGCTCAATCAGAAGAAAATTCTAAGTCCTAATTACAGCTTCCAGATCCGGTACAGAATGACCGCTGCTTCCGCCCGGGTAAGAGTATCATCCGGGGCAAGCCTGCCGTTCTTACCGTTCACAACTCCATATTTCAGCAGAGCTTCCAGACTGTCCTTGGCGTAAGCGGAGATCCGCTCTGCATCCGCGTAAGCATCCAGAGTTCCGCTGCCTTGTGCCGCTATCCCGGCTGACTTCAGCGCGCGGGCGGCGATCACCATCATCTCCTGACGTGAAATCGTGCTGTCCGGCTTAAAGGTGTTATCTGCATAGCCGGTGACGATGCCGAGCTGCTTCGCGGCAGCAAGCTCCTTGAAATGCTCCGCATTATTCCCGACATCGCTGAATCCAGCACCTGCTTCAGCAGCAGCTTTGAGTTCAAGCACCTTCAGAAGGGATGCGGTGAAATCTGCTCTGCTCACTGGAACAGCCAGTGAGAAATTACCGCTGAAGGTTCCCTTCACAAGATCACGCGCCGCCATGGCAGCGACAGCCTGCTTAGCCCAAGACAGATTCCCCAGATCCGTGAATGTCAATGGAGCATACGCCGCTGCAAAAGTGCCAAACTCTGATGTCTGGAACACAAGTGATCCGTTCGCCGCATCATAACGGCTGTTCACGACAGCAGTCATATGGCCATCCTCACGGAGATGGCGCACCAGCAGTGAATCTGGGTAACCCAGCTCTTCCACTGCCGGCTTGTAAGGAATTGAAACAGTTATAGGCATATCCGGGCTGCTCCAGGCCATCTCCCGGCCTCCGGCCGACAACTTCAGCTCCACTACCGGACGACTGCCGGTCAGACTGCGGGCTGCCGCATCCGGACTGGCTGCCGGGGACTCTTTTACATGAATGGAGATGTATTCACTGTTTGCTGTAATGCCAGCCAGTTGCCCGCCTGGGATTGCGAGCGTTGCAGGGCCTGTCTTGATCACAAGCACGAAGTTCGCCTGCCCCTTCAGGCTTTGCAGCGGCAGTTCAACTTCGTATGAGGCTGCACCCGTCTGCTTCGGCAGGTCGATCACGATTTGTTTCATGCCGTCTGCTGCCGGGACTGCCTGCTCCAGCGCTTTGCGCAGAATATCGCCCGTAACCGTGGCCTTTGCCTCTCCTCCCTGATTCTTGATTTCCGGTCTGATCGTAACCACGCCGTCCTTACTCTCAAGATTCACAGGCTTCGGTGTAGGTGTGCTATTGACATAGTTTGTTCCGCCAGATACCGGTGCCGGGGTTGGTGTAGCTGTTGGTGTTGGTTCTGCTGTTGGTTCCGCAGTTGGTTGTGTCGTTGCTGCTGGTGTCGGCGTTGGTGCCGTTGTCTGTTCCGGCTCTTCATCCCTGCTCTTGAGAGTCAATATGCCGTACACAGACGTGTCCTGATAACCGTTCCCGGTGGTATCATTCCAGGCGGCAACACTTTGCCGGACGCCGCTCTTGGCATCGTTAATCTGAGTGTCGAAGCCGACCTTGGTGCCGCCGGCCGGGGTGATTTTTTTGAACGGAATCTTCATTTCAAGGGTATAGCTTGTTCCGGCTACCTTGGTTGCCGACTCGAAGCCTGCACCGATGGCTGCCGGACTGAAGGAGGCTTCATTGTCATAATTGACCCGGAACTGTCCGTCATCGTCCTGATAGAAGGTGGTGCGGCCCAGATTCTCATCCAGGAAGACCTCAACCGAGTCTTGCTCCCACGCATTCGCGTTACTCTTGTCCAGCTGGGCATCGCTGACCTGGACCAGTACATATAGATTCTGTTCATCCCACAGAGTACGCGCGGTTCCGCTTGCACCCTGCCAGGCCAGCTGATACCGGTTCACTGCCATCTCAGGCGCTGAGGACCAGATTGCATCCGCTGTTCCGTCAATGACCGGTGTGCCGTAAACGGCCTCAGACACATTAGCCTCTGTCGTGTTCGGTTGATGCTCTGACATATATTTTGCCGGATCAATGACGCCGTAATATGCCGGTTTGGCCTGCAAATCCCTGTCAAACAGCAGCGGACTTGAGACAGCTCTCCAGCTGGTACGGTCATCCATTCCCCAGAAGGTAACGCGCTCGATATTGGCGGCATGTGCCTTGTAGAGATCCATCAATTTCGCATACAGATAGCCCTGGTCGACCAATTCCTTCTCCGTTTGCTTATTGTCGCTTCCGGCTTGAATATCGAGCTCGGTAATGCTGACCTCTACTCCAAGCGAGATGAATTTCTCCAGCGACAGCTTGACGTTATCGGGATTCGTGTTGATATTGTAATGTGCCTGCATCCCCACACCGTCAATCAGCAGCTTCCCGGGGTTAGTAAGAGCGTACCTGTCGTTGATTTCCTTGACCATACTGTAGATGGCCTGGGCTTTGTTCTGGTTATCATCGTTGTAATCATTGTAATACAGCTTGATATCCCACTCTGGATGATCGTCCAGCACCTCTCTGGCCGCCAGGAAAGCCTGCTCTACATAGTCCGCACCGATGGCATCATACCAGTGGGATTGACGCAGAGCCCCTTGCCAGTTGGACGGGTTGGACGGGTTATCATTCATTGCTTCATTAACTACATCCCAGGAGATCACCCTGCCCTCAAAATGCTCCATAACCTCCCGGATATGAGTTCTAAGATTGGTGAGTGCTTCGGCACGTCCCAGAGGAACGGTATTGCCTGCTGCATCCGTGGTCAGGTTCATCCAGTCAGGCGACTGCTGGTACCATACCAGCACATGCCCGTGCATCTTCATCCCTTCCGCCAGCACCTTGTTCACCATCGCATCTGCCGCTGTAAAAGTGAAATTCCCCTTAGTCGGCTGCAGCGCATCCGGCTTCATGGCATTGCCTGCGGTAGCAACGTTGTGATGCAGCTTCAGCAGATCCAGCCGGACACCTTCCAGATCCTCGGCTGAAATAGCGTTACCGATCAGGAAGTCATTCTGATAGGCTGCTTTTAGAGGAACCAGATCCCTTTGAATATCCACCGGGCCGGTGCCTGTATGCTCAAAAGTGATATCGTCGATATAAAAGGAGGCTGCTGTGTTGTTGGAGCTTTCAATATAAAGGGTCAGATATTCGCCGCCCACACTGTTATAGCGGTAGCTGCCCTCAAATTTCACCCAGCCGTCAGCAGTGCTGATCGTCTTGGGGGACAGGGCCACATATCTCGCACCACTGTCATTGCCCACCTGCGTAGACAGCTGGAGCTGCGAGCTGGCAGGATCGATCAGCTTGACCCAGGCAGAGATGTTGTATTCGCTGCCCTTATCCACGTATTTCTCCACACGCAGGGAAGGCCCGTGCCAGGTAGAGGATCTGCCTTCAACCTTCAGCGCGTAGGAACCATCCGCCGTATGATTCGCTTCATTGGTCACCGTAAGCAGCTCAGTTCCCGCTCTGCCGGTGAAGCCGCCTGCCGTCTGGTCTTCAAAGGTGATCGTATTGAATGGTAAAGCCGGGTCCCGGACAGGTTCTTCCCCGCCGCCTGGAGTGCCCTCTTCAGTGAACAGAATATCTCCAAGATAAAATGGCACTGCGGCCCCGGCCTCGTTGGAATTGATGCGCAAGGCATAATCCTTCTTGTCGGGGTCCACGGCACTGGTATCCACAGTGAATGTTTTCTTTAGTGTGACTGATTGGCCTGCCACATAGGGTACTGCCGTATAATTCCCATAGCTTTTCACTGTCTGGAGCGCCGCCGCCGCATCGTCCGGGACCGCTACATTTGCATCAACGTAGACGACAGCAGTGACGGTGTACGTGTGCCCGTTCTTGAGGCCGACATCCGAGAAATTAAAATCAACCGCATCCCAGTTATTTACCCGGTTGTTTACGTATAACGCTGCCCCATCGGCATTTCCGTCAAAAGAAACTCCCGTGACTGCACTGAGGCTGGCGCCTCCGGATTGGACTGCCTTGCCTGTGCCGCCCGCAAAGCTTTCGTGGTATACCGTGGCCGGGGCCTCTGCTGCCTGAGCAGCCGGAATATACCCGCCTGCCGGAAGAAGCAGGACGGCTGCCAGTAATACGAGAGAGACTTGCTTGATTATTCGCTTCATGCATTGCACTCCTCTGTATGAATTTGGGTTTCTTTTGAGTTAAGCGCTTACAGTTATGTGAAAGCTGCCCCCCTTCTCAACCCAAATCGTAGCATAATGCAAAAAAAGCGTCTTACCCGAAACTAAAGATTGTACCGTGCTTTTTATAGTTCATTTCACTGGAGTGTCAGAACTAAGAAGCACCTGTTTGCCACTTTATAAGCCGGATGCTATAGAGGCCGGATTAGTAGCAGTTGGATTTACTACACTTGCTGATGAGCGAATGTCCCCCTGCTTAATCAGCAGTTGGATAAACAGCACTTAAATCACTCCATTTCATCCAAAGTAGTGAAAACTACCCCTATTAGATGTTGTTTTTCCACTTGCTTCCGCACATCGCTCAGAAATTGACGAATTAAGATACGTTTTTCCACTTGCTGGCCTGAAGAAGCCACTCCTACCGGAGAACACTTGGACAGCCCGACGCGGCTCGACATCATATCGCGCCAGCCTTCACTTCATTACACCACGTGCAGGGAATCTGCACGCGATACAAAAAACGCAGAGCAGCGCCACTTAATAACGGGCAACGCTGCTCTGTTGTCTTACATTTATGGGAAAACTACTTACGGGACAGCCTTTAGATCAGCAGCCACAGCGTTCATATCAGCTTATGCGCAAACCATTTGTCGCCTCTGAAGCGCCATAGAAACACAAATCCCCGGACGGCCCACTCGCAGTTCATCGCCAGCCAGACCCCCAGCACACCGTAGCCTAGGACGATCCCGAGAATGTAACCGAATACGACCCGGAACAGCCACATCGACAGCATGGAGGTGATAGAGGTGAAGCGGGAATCCCCCGCTGCCCGCAGCGCGGACGGCAGAATGAAGCTGACCGCCCACAGCGGAATCTGGGCAATAGCATTCACCAGCAGGACTACAAACAAGTCGTCAATGATCTCAGGAGGCGGAGAGAAGATTGACACCAGCGGATGGAACAGCGGCATCAGGAGCAGGGCGACCAAGGCATACGAGGCTGAACCGATCCAGAGGAAGGACTTGATGAATTTTCTGGCATCTGCCACATCCCCCCGCCCGATGCTTTGGCCCACCACCGTCACGATCGTCAGAGACAACGCACTGGCCGGTATCTGAAACACCATCGCCAGCGAGCCGGCAATAGCATTGGTCGCAATCGCATAGGTGCCCATACTAACAATAAAAATCTGGGTCAGCAGCTTGCCGCCATTGAAGAACATCTGCTCAGCTGCAAATGGAACGCCGATGAACATAATTCTGCGCAGCATAGAGACCGGAACATGGAACAGGTCGCGGACCCGCACACGCAGTACCGTGTCAATCTTGAACAGGTACACCAGGGCAAAGATCATGCCCGCATACCGCGCGATATTGACCGCCAGCGTCATCCCCAGCACACCCATGTGCAGCAGGTTAATGAAGACTACGTTCAGAAGTACGTACAGCAGATTCATGATCAGCGACAGCATCAGCGAAGCCCGCGTCCTGCCGACGCCGCGCAGCGCACCGCACACAGCCTGAACCACGGCGATCCCCAGATAAGAAATACTGCTGCCGATCATGTAGATCCGGGCATTATCCAGCACATCGGCGGAAGCTGTTCCGAACAGCAGGTTCAGTATCGGCGTGTGGAAGCCCATGAGCAGAAGTCCGATTCCCACGGCGATCAGCGATACCGAGGTAACCGAACCCGCCGTAGCCTGGGATACCATCCGGTCGTTGCCGCTGCCTTTGTACTGCGCAACGACCACTGTCCCGCCGGTAGCAATGGCAACGAATACGTTGATCAGGAATATATTCAGTGAATCTACCATATTCACCGCACTGACCGCCGCCATGCCGGATGAGCTGATCATCGCAGTGTTTACCAGATTAAGCCCGATGATGAAAGCCTGGTCAATCAGGATCGGAATAAATAAAGCTACAATTTGCCGGTAATCCATCCCTTCCCCGGAAAGGTACTTCTCCAGCCATTTTTTGGCCGGCAGTCGAGCCTGAAGCTGCATAAATATATCACATTCTTTTCTGTAGAATAATTGCGAGCAGACAGTACATTCCTTCCAGTTTACTACAAATCCAGCTTCACGTCTGTGACCAGTGAGAATAACCGGCACACAAAAAAGCAATAAATCCGCAATTCTCCATTAACGAAAGAACGGCGGCTTTATTGCTGCTGTATATGAATTACTGCTCTTTATCCCGGCCAAGCAGTCCGCTGAGCGCTTCGGTCACATTCATACCGGTAAGCGTCTGGGTCAACTCAGGAACCTGGGCCATTATTTTGGCGATATCACCGGTAATTTTGTTCACGCCTGAGGTAGCTCCATCCTGGGAAATCACTGTAATCTTATCCACCTTGGCGAGCGGGGAAGCAATTTTCTCAGCCAGCTCCGGCAGTATTTTCAGGAATTCCACGGTAAGCGCAGCTTGTGTGAACTGTTTGTACGCTTCGGCTTTCTTCTCCAGGGCTCCCGCTTCCGCCGCTCCGGCCAGCTGGACAATCTCCGCATTCGCTCTCCCTTTCGCCAGCTCAGCTTCCGCCGTGGCCAGTCCGCGCTTGGTCGTTGTCGCTGCCTCGGCTTCCGCCTCAAGAATCTGCCGCTGCTTGGCGGCTTCCGCTCTCATGACCGTAGCCTGGTTCTCCGCCTGGGCAGGCTTGATCACCGTTGCCTCCAGCTCCCGCTGTCTCAGCTCGACTTCAATTTCCCGGACTGTGCGGTTGGCCTCCGCTTCCATCTGCGTGATTTTGACCTGTTCGGTAACGAGCGATTGCTTAATTTTGTTCTGCTGCAATTCATACGCAAGATCCGCCTGTGCCTTCTTCACTTCTGTCTCCAGCTTGAAATCCGCCTGCTTGATGTTCAGTTCCTTCTCAAACAGGGATTCCTTCGCGCGGGCGGCGGTTCCCGCTTCAATGGTGGCCTGATGCGCATTGGCTTTGGCAATGGAGGATTCCTTCTCCGCCTCGGCCTGCTTGATCTGAATGTCGCGTTCCGCTTCCGCCTTGGCAATGCTGGCATCGCGGCGGATGCGCTCAATTTCCGGAACCCCCATATTGTCGATATACCCTTTGTCATCCGTAATTTTCTTGATGGTGAAGCTGACGACCTCAAGCCCCATCTTGTCGAGGTCCTCCGAGCAGGTCTCCCTCATCTTGCTGTTGATTTCATCAGGCGTCTTTAGGATGGATTCCACCGTCAATTGCCCGATTAAGCCGCGCAGGTGGCCCTCCACCGAATGCAGGATAATCGTCTCGCGGTCTTCTTCCGGCCGGTCGATGAACTGCTCACTGGCCGTCAGAATAGCGGTGGGATCGCTTTTGATTTTTATCTGGGCGACCGCCTCCAGGTTGAGCTTGATGCCCTGCCGGGAGAACATCGCCTGCGCCGGAATGACATCGAAGCTCATCAGCATCATCGAGATGGTCTTATTGTTCTGGAAGCCGGGGATGACGAACGTCCCGCCGCCCTGCACCACTCTTTTACCGCCGAGACCGTATACAATCATCGCCTGATTGGGCGGGACTTTTTTATAAGCGGTCACGATACTGAACAAAGCCAGCAGAATAACAACAACAATGCCTGAGATTAAATAAAGAATAACCATTTGGTCCGACACTCCCCGTCATTTATACTTCTCCGAATTCCCTCTCGAAGAGGGTTACTTCCGCCATTCCCTTATCCACCTTCAAAATAATCACCCTGTCGCCCCTCACGAGCTGCTGGCCGGTTGCTGCCCGCACTCCAATGGAGCGCATCGTTCCGTGCAGCACATATTTCATTTCCCCGGCTGCCCCATCCGCTGCAGGCACACTGATGTATCCAAGCTGCCCTGCCTGCTCATAATCCAATTCATTCATGCTGCTGTCATACCGGGTCATCACCCGGGCCAGCACTGCATACATCAGACACCCTGTCAGCAAGGCAATCATGGTACAGATCAGCACTACTGCAAGCACGCTCATTCCGCTGAAGCGGATAAGCACATAACCAGAGCCGCCCCAGACTGTTACAAACACCATCAGCGGGAGTATAGGCACAAAGCCCGGACCCCCGGCGTCACCGCCCCCCGCATGCAGATGACCCGCCAGGCTATGCCCGTGAAGTCCGCCGCTGAGGAGCAGGAGCAGTCCGACCCAGAAGCACACGATAAATATAGTTAAGATAACGATCACCTCCTTAGGCAGTTCAGATCACATTATAAAGATACTTTTTACGTTGTTATATGAATTGTTATTCTTGATTCAGACCGTCTTCCCCCACTGCCTGCACAGCAAAAAGACCACAGCAGCAGCAGGGCTCTCCGTGGTCGGTTAATCGATCATGGCGCTCATCCTCTCTCTTCGAGGCTTACGGGGTTAGCTGACGGATTCGGGCAGCGAGATTGCCCTACCTTGCCGGAGCACCGTTACAGCATGCAGCAAGGATTCACCCCAGGTGAGCGGCCGCTATCTGAGCAAAAGCCGTAATCACCGTTGGTTCCCCCGTTCCCATTACTGGAATTCAGCCATTTGAGAACAGTTAAATTTCATTCGGTTGTTGATTTGAATCTTACGCCTGCAGCCATTTAATGTAAAACGCTGCGGTTGACAAAAGAAGCCAAAAATGCCGTCCCTGCATGAATGAAGGCGTATTCTTTGCTTTCGTTCTTAAGCGGCCGATGATTTACTCCTTCTTGCTCCGTTTCTCTGGAGCAGTGCTGTTACATAGCAAAGAGGCTGTCTAGTAAGCAGTGAATCTGCTTACTAGACAGCCCCGGCCGGCAAATATTATCAATACAGTATAATTTCTTTATCGTTTCTGTGCTTCCAGCTCCCGCGTAAGCTCCAGCGCTTCAATACCGGCCAGCAGTACTATGCCAATTCCGTGAGTATCGTTGAGCTGCCAGGTGAGCTGCTCCTTGTAATAGAGCTTATTGAAGGAGTAGCCTGATCCCCGGCAGACGCCGTAGACATTCCCCTGCTTGTCGATGCAGTATTCGGCAAGGGCGTGCCAGCCGCGTATTGCTGCAGCGGCGTAGGGTTGCGGCTTGAGCAGCCAGCCTCTGCGTACCCCTCTCGCGAAGGCATACACGAACATTGAAGAGCAGGATGCCTCCGCATAGGTTTCAGCATCCGTCAGAACTTGATGCCATAGCCCTGCTGCATCCTGTAGCCGCAGATACCCTTCACACAGCTCCCGGAAATAATCCAGCAGCTCCGGCTGCTGCGGGTGCTGCTCCGGCAGAATCTCCAGCAGCTCGGTCAGTGAGAACAGCACCCAGCCGTTGCCTCTGCCCCAAGGCACACCGTTCGGCTTGCCGAATTTATAGTCATAGACATGGTGCATAATGCCAAGCTCCGGCTGGAACAGCCGCGCGCGGTAATGCAGAAACTGGGCCACGGCGTCATCCAGATAGGCAGCATTGCCGGTCAGCTGATAGTACCGGACCAGAAAAGGGGTGCTCATATACAAATCATCACACCACATTGTTCCCTGCATGAAATCGGTCGTGCCCCGGGTGCGGTAGAGCGCACCCGCCTCGTCACGGGACTGTGTCCCTTGAATGTAGCGGGCAATGTATTCTGCCGCCCCGGCTGCTCCAGGCAGCGGCTGCACGCTGTGCGCTGCCAGCATCGCCGCACCGAATGAGCCGCAATCATCCAGGGAGTCGATTAGCGCCAGCTGCTGATTAATTCCCGGAGCGCCGTAACGGCCCGTGTCCCAGAGTGAATATTCATGAAGCCGTGTGCACTGCTCAATATGGCCTCTGGTATAAGCGGTGTAATGGGAATCATCCAGCACTGTCCCTGTGCACAGCAGCCCGTATAACGTCACGCCCAGCGGATAATTCCAGCGTCCGTACAGCGTGCTCTCCAGATACGGCCTGACCGCTCCGCCGGGGCGGTCTACCCGCCAGAAGCAGCTCTCCGCCCCTTCCCCAAAGGGAGTATCCATCATAGCCGCCGCAGCAGCCTCCGGTGCAGCCGATGCAAGGAAGGTCCCCAGATACAGCCAGGGTCCTGCCTGCCCTTCCACAGGATGCGGCAAGACCAGGTTCACGGTGTCCGCTTCCGCTTCTCCCCCTGCGTCCGCCGCTTCCAGCCGGAAGCCCCAGTCCGGGCCGCCGCAGACGGCCTCGACCAGCAGATCATGGCTGCCGAAGCCCAGCGGCAGCACACATTCAAGCCCGGCACTCCCCCCGGGCTGGATGGCGGCAAGCCTGCCATCCACATAGACCCGGAGTGCCGCCACGTCCCGGCTGCGGAGGCTCAGCCGGGTGTCAGTGAAGCCCGGCGCTGTCACCGCCAGCCGGCTCCAGGCCAGCGCCTTCGCGCCGGGAACCTCGCCGAAGATACGCGCGAGATTCCCGGCGCAGGCCACGGTATCCGGCCATCCGGCCTGCGGATACCAGGCACAGCGGGACGCGAGCGCCGCTTCGTCCGCGCCGCTGCGGAATGCGCTTTGCAGCGGCTCCGCCTGGAGTGCTGCTGTTCCTCCTTGAGGAACGCCGGCGCGCTCGCACTCCGGCTGCAGCATCCATCTGCTCTGCTGCGGCGCGCTGTAAATCCAGCCCTCACAGCCGCTGCGCCCGGCTGTCGGGGCCAGGAAATGCAGCGGCGCGCCTTTCACGCTGCCCGTGCCGAAGATGCCGCCGCAGCCCGTGCCGACTGCGGTGAATTCCAGCAGCACATGGTTCCAGCCCTGGCTTAGCCCGGTCCGGAAGTAGGCCCTGCGGTCCGGAAATACATCGTCGTTCAGATTGGACTGGAACACGGCGGAGCCATTGACATAGACCGTTACCGGACCGAAGCAGCTGACAGCCAGCGGGATATCGCTCTCTGCTTCGCTCCACAGCTTGCCCCAGACATAGACAAATTCCCCGTCCTGCAGCTCCGGCAGCCGTTCCTTCAGATTCATCTCATACCGGCAGTCGGATAGCCGCGGAAAGCTGTCCTCCAGATGCACCCGGTACACTGGAGGCTGCGGCGGATTGGCACCGATATAGCGATTGGCTACGATCGCAAGCACGGATTCGGTATGCTCTCCAGCCGTACGCACGATAGAATTCTGCGGATCAAAATATGCCGGAACACCAGCCTCCACAGTCTTGCTGTTCTTCACAGTCCCGCCAGCCTCCACAGTATGCCCGCTCTTCGCTGCCTCACCACTCTTCACCGTCACCCTTCCATTGCCTGCCTCACCGCCTATCACAACGCCACCTCACCGCCGGGATAGAGGGTGGAGCTGTACAGCCGCTTGGGCTGCGGCAGCTGCCGCCCGGGATGCACCGCCTGCAGCGGGAGCGGTTCGCCGGCATAGACGGCCGCAAGCTCATCCGTATAAATAATGACCTGCTCGGTCCCGCTGCCCAGCAGGTCCCCATGCACGGCGTATCCCTGCTCGGCAAACCGGGCAACGATATTCATATAGCCGTCATAGAGCGCGGGAAGCACAGCTTCGCCCCGGCGGTAAGCAAGAATATAATCCGGCGCATCCTTCCAGAAATGACTTACGGCTTCAACGATCGTCAGCCAGCCGTCCGTGGTGCGCTCTTCCTTCCACAGCTCCTGACCGGACTGGTCCAGCAGAAACATCGCGTCTTTACCGCGCAGGCCCTTGCCGTCATCTTCACGGACCATACGGTCGAGACCGGCAATCTGCAGACCCGGCAGGTCGGGACGGAACCGTCCGAGCGCCAGATGCTGCGATTCAATGGAGCCTTCATACCGCCACAGCTCATGCCCGTCACGGTCATACATCACCGTCACACTGCCGCCGATCACCAGCTCCGGCACTCCGTCTCCATTCACATCGCCGACCCACAGGCAATCCGCATGATCCTCCAGATCATGGCAGCTCCACAGCCGCTTTCCGTCCGCATCCAGCAGATCATATCCGACCATGACCTCATCACGCCCGTCTCCGTCAAAATCGTACACCCACGGATAATGCCCCACATTGCCCTGATGGGTCCAGAGCAATTCGAAGCTGGAGTTCAGTGCCCACAGCTGATGATAGCGGTCTTTGAGGATAATGTCGGAAGGATGTCCGCTGCCCTTCAGGTTGGCAATAATGATGCAGTCATGGGCTTCCTTGGCCGGCAGCGGATGGACCGACTTGACCTTGCCCGTCGCCCCCTCCAGAATCTGCAGCCGGTCATCCATCACACACAGCACCTCAAGCGCGCCGTCTCCGTCAATATCGAAGATTTGGGCCGGATAATCCGACCCTGAGCTGCCTGCACCCTTATCCGGCCTCCCGGTCTGCCACAACAGACGGCCCTCCAAGTCATAGGCAGTCAGGCACTGCACCTGATGCGGAATATAACGGACATCCTGGCGGTTATCCGGCTGAACCAGCAGCAGCTCTGCCCTGCCGTCCCCGTCCAGATCACCGAGCAGCATTTTACATCTTGGACCGGCGGCTGAAATATCGATTCCGGCCAGCCGGTGCAGCGATTGATTCGTTTTTTTCACAGTAATTCCTCCTTATCTCTATCCCAGTCCTGTAATCAGCCTAACTCCACAGTCTGTCCTCCAGGCACCCCGACCACAGTTCCGGCAACCTCCAGCCAGACGGCAGCAGCTCCCGGATTGTATACAAAATCCCGTGCGGCAGAAAAAACCAGACCCCGGCAGGCCTTCATATAATGAACCAGCTCCAGGTTGGTCACATACCAGATGTCGTCCCGGCCGCCGGCCATGGCACAGAAGCGCTCCATCAGCTCCCAGTTGTTATCATTGTCGAATTCGTAGCTATGGCCCCACACATACATCAGATAGAGATACTGGCGCTTATGCAGTCCTATAAAAGTCTCGCCGAGGGCAAGCAAATCCCGGTTATGGTGACAGGTGGCCTGCCACTCCAGCCAGTCCTCCGGGAGGGCGAAACCGCCGCTGCTCTGGACAGTACGGGCATATTCGATGCCCAGATGGGGCAGCAGCCCCTTGATCTCCGCCGTATAGGACCCGTTCGGATAAGACATTCCGCGGACCGGCTGGCGGATTAGCCCTTCCAATACTTTGCGGTCCTCCATAATCTCCTCAACGATATACTCCTGCGGGCAGCGTGCCAGGGTTGGATGGCTCCGCGTATGCGCGCTGACTTCATGACCGCGGTACAAGGCGGCGACTTCCTCTGCCCGAATGCGGTCCCCTTCTCCAAGCAGTCCCGAATTCAGGTGAAAGCTACCCTTGATTCCGTGCATGTTGAACAGGCCGACCAGCCGTTCATCTGCCCGTCTGCCGTCGTCATAGCTCATCGTCAGCGCCTTATGCCGGCCTTGCGGATAGCAGTAATACACTCCGGACATTACGGTTAAGCCTCCTTTGCATATGAGAATGAATGATCTATATAAGACACACTTAGGATCTGAACTATATGGCTTGAACTTGTAAAAGACTTCCTCTGCAGAACCTTGCGCTAGCAGGTCTGTTGAGTGTAATAATGAGGAGCAGATAGCAGTTATAGAATGATGGCCAGTTGATGGACGCCCCCCCCTTGCGGAGCAAGGATTTCGTCCATGCAGCAAGTCAGATTCTTAAGCTCACTCTATATAGTTGTATTTCCTGCACTTAAAAGACGGCAAAACACGGGTTTTGCCGGGTTAACTGTATTCTGTACAATTAAAAATGGCGAAACGTCTTCTTTTCCAAATATGTGTACTTTTAACTGCATGAAATACAATTAAAGCTCTCGCAGTGCAATAATCGATCGCTTTAGTTGCACAAAATACAGTTAAAGCTTAGGCCCTAAGGGAGCGTCACAGAAAGCCAGCATTTCAAGCAAGGAACCCGGTGCTAATACGAAAGGTTACCGGTTCAATCCTCCTGCAGTGCGAAATTTCCCCTATCGCCTCTTTTTTTCTTTTCGTTCCTCCGGGCAATCAAGGAGCATAGACAACCAGATCACTATACTCTGCAATCAGCGGTGCCATTTGCCGGAAGCCTATTCTGCCGCCTGCCAGCAGCGGGCCGAAGGACGAACCGTCATCCACCCAGTGCAGCAGCGGCAATCCGTCCACGGCAAAGGTCACCGCAGGACCCTGCTTCACGGCCAGCATGCGGTAGGCTCCAGTCATATCGGCAACATCCGGCAACGGATCAGCGCCTTGCGCGACAAGGTGGAAGCCGTAGCTTTTGCGCAGATTACAGGTGTGAAAGGACCGTTCCTCTTCCCACATCCGGCGGAAATAGGAGATATGGAAAGCATTCATCTCCCCATGATGGTACTGGTCATACTCCCCCGTGCGGACCGGCAGGGACGGATCAAACAGATCCTTGCCCCCGGCGCCGGCAGCAGCGAAGAACAGAATAGCCAGTCCGGGTTCCCGCAGCGGGCGGAACTTCCACGATACCGCAAGCTCCGCCGGACAAACCTCCGGGCACCAGAAGACCACATTCGCCTGCTGCCCTTCTTTTGCATCCCGTTTACTCTCCAGCCTTAAACGTCCCTGCGGAAAGGTGGCTATGCCGTCGCCTTCCATCCGGAAACCTTCCACATGCCCGGGTCCTTCCAGTGTATTGCGGTAGATCTCCCGCCAGCCTTCCGGAATCAGCGTCAAGTCCTGCTGCGCAGTCACTCAGCCGCCACCGCCTTTCCGGCATCCGCCTCTGCTCCTGCTCCCCGCTCCGGAAGAGCTTCAGCAATCAGCTCCAGGGCAATGATCGTGTTCAGCGACCACTGCGAAGCTTCATTCGTATTCATCCAGCCGATCTCATTGATCGGTTCCAGATAAGTAACCTGCGTCTGCTCTGCCTGAAGGTCAACGGCTCCGAACGGATTCTCCAGCAGGATGTCCCAGCAGCGTTCAGCAGTAGCCCGGTCATCCTTGTACCATGCGCCATAGGCGGCAATAGCCACACTCAGCACCGGATGCTCAAACCGCAGCCTGCCTGTAATCGCTCCTCCGGTAATGACATCCTTCTCTTCCTGAGGCAGGTTGTAGAACACGCCGAATTCCGCGAGCATATCCTCCCACTCCGGGTCCTCCAGCATCATTGCCAGCTCGAACCATACCTGCGGCCCGCCCATGCTGATCGCCAGATGCCGTCCCCAGTTGTCATCACCCATAGCGCTCAGAATTCCCGTCTTAGGGTCGTAGCCATAGGTTGGACCGGAGATCAGCCGCAGATTGGCCGCTTTGATGCAGTTGATTCCCGTTATGATTTTGTCGCGGTAGGCCGTATCTTCATACCGTTCCCAGCGGGTCATCCAGTTGGAGCTGAACGCCGCCCAATCCGGGCCTACCCGCACATGGGTCGGAAATTCATCCTTCGGAAAATAAGCCCGCATCGGGTCCAGCGTCACCGTGGAATAATCCGCATCCTTCACACTGTCCATGATGTCGCCGGTCCGCTCATCGCCGGTCAGATAATAGTAGTAGCGGTGCAGTCCGGCCATAGCTATCCGTGCTTCCTTGCAGCCGCAGCCCCAGTGCACGACATTATGCCGTGAGCCAAGGCCCGCATATTCCCCGAAATGATAAACATCCACCTCGCTGGTATGCCGGGTCATCGCTTCCGCCATACGGAATAGATCTGCGCGCCCGGTCCGCAGGAAGCTGAGCCACAGCCACATATTCGGCACCAGCTCGGCATTCTGCCAGGCGCAGCCGCCCAGATCGTAATTCCAGACATGGCGGACCGGATCATAGCTGTGCATGAAGTCGCCATAATCCCAGAAGCCGTACCATTTCCGCTGCCCGATCTCCGACTGGTAAAAGGAGAGGATGCCGTCCAGCCGGTCCTCCAGGCAGGCCTTGGCCGGTGTGCTCCGGTCCGGCAGGCTCCACAGGCCGAACGCCCGGCTGCGGTGATAATACTCCGGAGCGCAGACCAGCAGCGCCGGTTCATCCGCTTCCTGCTGCATCTGCAGCAGCTGTGCAGTTCCCGGCGTTTCCGCGGTGCACCACAAGGTCAGCTCGTTGGTGCCCGCAATACCGTACGGTGTAGCACGCAGTTCATCTGCGCCTTCGTAGGAGGACTCCACATGCGTCTTCGTATCGTAGTGGCGCAGGTCCATGGCCGGAACCTCCGGCGACCAGAACCAGACCGTTAACGCTGCTTCACTGCCGGAGGTTCCGGTAATCTCCAGCCCGGACGGGTGCTTTCGCCAGAAGTTCTTCACTCCGGCGGCCAGACCGCCGCATTCCGAGCCGACATAGCTTAGCCCTCCTGCCCGCCGGCCTTCTGCCCCCTTAATCCAGGTGCAGCCCGCCCCTGTCCGCTTATGGATTACATAATGCTCGGACGAATCCTGAACGAGCTTGAAGCTGTCCCATACTGCAGAATCCTGAAGCAGTCCCGTGAAATAAGCATCCTCCCCCGGGTCAAACTGCTGGAGCTTTCCTTCCAGCTGCCCGGCGAACATGACAGCGTATTTGCCTTTGGTCCTGCGGGTATGAAGCGTCTTGGGCGACTCGCTGAAGATTCCTTCACTGCCACCCAGCCGGACATGGCGATTGTACAACGGACCGCTTAGCGGCACCTTGAACACGATGCCCAGCCCCTTAATGAAATCCTGCTGCGGATTGCCGTCATAATGAAAGGTATGCACCAGCCGGATGGAATCCAGCCCGGCATAGAAGTATAGCCGCAAAGTATAAGGAAGCCATTCTCTGGCTCCCCTCACACTTCTATGCCTGCCTTCCAGCCGAACCACAGCACGCAGCGGTCCGGCTTCTTCCAGGCTTGCCCTGCGGGTCACGCCTGTAAAGCGTTCCTGCCGCAGTGTTAGCTCACCGCTGAGCGTATCGCGCTGCTCGCGGAGGCAGACCAGCTCACTTCCGCTGCACAGGAGCTGCTCTGCGCCAGCCTCCGCAGCTCCGGAATATCCATGATCGCTGCCAGAGCCTCCGGATTCCTCCGGAGACCGGCGGATAATCCGGGAGATTGGTCCCGCCCCCCGCTTGCCCACGGTACACAGGATGGTGCCGGTATCGATAAAATAGGCTTCTTCTGTTTCTTGAACGGACACCTGCAGGGCTGCCGGCATATCCCCCGGCACTGCAGACCGCTCCAGCGTATAACCCTCCGTACTCCCGTCAGGGCATACGGCCGAATGAAACGACCACTTGATGCTGCCGTCCGGCCAATAAGCGGCAGGGCGGCTCTGCAGCGGCAGACTGCAACCCTCACCCGTCCCGTTAAGACATAGGGCGGACAGGTCCCCGCGCTTCAGTTCTCCCTTGGACCAGGGTACACCCCAGGTAACCCCCGCAGCAGCTGTTGGCTGATTCAACCACCTTAATTGTATTGGCATGGCTGAGGACAAAACGGTCATCTCCTTATGTGACATCACCGATCACAGAGACTAATGATCCGAGCCGGAGAAAGCTGCTTATTCGTGTACGGCAAATGAGAAGCCCTTTGGTACCTGTCTCACCTGATTCCGTTCTCCTTCTCCCCTTCATGCCGGCTCAGTTCACGGTAGCGTGTCGGAGTGATGTCCTCCTGTTTTTTGAATATCCGGTTAAAATAGCTCTGCTGATAGCCGACCTGCTGGGCGACATCGTTCATTTTCAGATCCGTATCGCGCAGCAGCTCCTTAGCTTTGTCCAGCCGCAGCTCTGTTAAATAATCAATAAAATTAATTCCGGTTACCCGTTTAAAGGACTTGCTGAGCAGAAAAGGGCTGGTTCCCGTATAATCCGCACAGCTGTCCAGCGAAATATTGTCCATATAATGCTGCTGAATGTACAGCATGGCCTGTTCAACCGTCCGCCGGATGCCGGCGTCCGAACGTTCGCACAGCTCCTTCAGGAAGGGGGCCACCACATGCCCGCGGAACCACGAGAGGATCAGGCCCGGCTCATGAATCTGTGACAGGCTTGCATACAGGTTCTTGCCCTTGAACAGCTGATTCGGGGCAATCCCTGCCTCAAGCACCGCATGCAGGATCGCGCCGAGCAGATGCAGCATTCCCTGCTGCACGTCAATGACCTTCGCGCCGCCCTCGGACAGCGTCTTCAGGAACTCCTCCAGCAGCCGGTCCGCCTCTTCCGCTTCGCCGGTACGCAGCGCCTGAATCAGGCCGCGCTCCAGCGCGAACGAATACTGCGGCAGCTGCGTGCCTTGCCCTTCCCGTTCCAGCTGCTCCAGGCTGATCACCTGGTTCCCGCCTCCATATCTGCGGTGACTGGCTGCCTGCTTCGCCGCTTCGAACGAGCGCGGAATGCCGGAGATGCTGTTCACCTCTGCACTGTACGCTACAGTTGCCTGCAGCTTAAGCATCCGGTTAATCGTGGCTGCCAGTTCCTCACCGAAAGCCTGAACCCGCTCCGGCTCCGGGCCGCTCCCCTGCTCAATCAGCAGAATGCCCGACGTAAGATCATGCAGATTAACGGTCTCAGCCCGCCCGAAATGCTCAGCAGCCAGTTCGCCGATAATGTTCACCGCCGCGAAGGACACCAGGCTCTCGTCACCGCTGCGGAACTTGGCCTCCAGGCTGGAGATTCCTGTAAGCTGAATATACAGCACCACAAAAACGCAATTGTCCACTTCCCACTTGTACTGCTTCATCCGGCTCAGCAGATCCTGTTCGGAATAAGCATACAGATAACCCTGGAACAATTGATGCAGAAAGCTCTGCTGCACGTGCGGAAGCTGCTCCGAAAGCGTGTATTGGAGGGCATGCCGCTGCCCGTGAAGATTCTGCCAGTGCCGCTCAATCAGCGTCATCTCGTCCACCCGGCCCCCGGAGGCCGCATGCTCGGGAAGCAGCGTCTGAAGCAGGCGGCGGACAGGCGAGTAGATTTTGCGGGAAGCAATCCAGGAGAGGACTGCCGCAAGCAGCAGCGCGCACAAGCTGACCAGGATGATCATCCGGGATAACCCCACCACCGGTGAAGTCACACTGGATATCGGAGAAGCCGACACATACATCCATTCATTCGCAATCCGGGAGAAATCGCCGTAGGTCACCGCGAAAGTAACTCCGTCCCAGTCATACAGGAACGATGTGCTGTCTTTACTGCCTCTGTCTGCTATCGCCTTCTGCAGCGCAGTAACAAACGGTGTGGCTGCATCGATCCCGTTCCCGGAGATGAACAGGCCCCCGGACTTTTGCTGCATGAATACTTCCCCCGTGTTGTACGGGGTCATGGTCCGCAGCATGGCGGATACCTTCTCTGTGTCCATCCGCAGCAGCAGTGCCCCGAAGGGCTCCAGGCTTCCGCCGGGAATATGATGCACCAGTGTCAGCTCCTTCTGCTCCGGCTTGGCCGGATCAAACGCCCATTCCGTCCAATAGGTGCTGCGCTCCTGCTCCAGCAGCTTCCCGTACACTGCATCTTCTTCGGGCGCCAGTGTCCCGTATTCCGTGCCGAACAGCACCGGCTGATCGCCCGCCAGGTACAGCTCCACCTGCCGCGCCATCGAATTCGAGCCCTGCATGACCACCAGGGTTTTGGTAATATCCCAGGCCCGTTCATGATTCAGGGTGAAATCCATGTTGCTTAGGCTGTAGTCGAACTTCGGCTCGAACGCCCAGTGGGCCAGCATCAGCTCCAGATTGGACAGCTGGTCATTAATGTTGTCCGCACGCTGCTCGATCTGGCGGTTATGCATACCCAGCAGCTCCTTCTCCAGATTGCCCCCTGCCATAAAGTACACCAGAGACCCGATGATCAGGCCGGGGATAGACGAAACGATCAGCACAATAATGAGATTATTGCGGTAATACCGGCCCTTCCGGCCGGTACGCCCCCCTGTATATCCCTTTCGTTCCCCTGCCGTTCCATTCTCCATATCATTCACCAGCCGAATCCATAGTTTAGAGTTGCAGCCTTACGGCTATAACGGGTATAAACCGGCTGGTGCCTGGAGCAGTGCCGGACTTACTTGCCCGTCTTCGAGTACAGTTCGTTCATTTCATTCACAAGCTCGTCCCCGCCTGTCTTCCGCCATACCTCAAAAGCTGACTTCAAGCCTGCTTCGTCAATCTGGCCGACAATGAACTTAATGCGCGCATCATTGATTACATTATCCAGCTGCGAGCCTTTTTGCGTATATACTGCAGAGATCAGCGCTTCGGCAGGATTGGTCACAATCGTCGCTTCATTAGCCTTCTGTACCTCTGTCTGCTTCAGCCGCAGGGCAGTCTGCTTCACCAGCTTCGCCTTGTCCTCCGGAATGAACGGCAGCATCTGGTTGAGACCTTCCACTTCCGATTCCAGCAGAACCGTATCGCCTGAGCGTTCAATATATCCGTCCACCAGATTATAATGGACACCTTCAATTCCGTAGTTCAGCATCGTCTGCAGATCCTCTTCGTTGAGCCGGTCCAGGAAGGTCAGCACCTGCTTCAGCTCTGCTTCAGTCTTGACCGACGACTTCGGTATAGCCAGCATGCCGGAGAAACCGGAAGTCGGAAGGGTATGCAGTGCTCCGTCCGTTCCTGTCACACCGCCGATGACATCCATATAATGACGGTCAGGCTCATCCGTGCCTTCCTTCTGGAGTGCAGCATGAATCTTGTCATCGAGCCGTGCCCCGTTGTCCACCACATCGACAATGACACCGGCCTTGTTGTTGACCACCGGATCATTCCACTTCGAGCTGTCCATCACCGCGAAGTCGGAGTTGATCAGCTGCTCATCATACAGCTTTTTCATAAACTTAAGCGCTTCCAAGTACTGCGGATATTCATGCTCAGGAACCAGCTTGCCATCCTGTACGCCCCATTTGTTCGGGGAACCGAACCACAGCTTGATTGTATCGAAGCCGCTGGCCCATCCGCCGGTCCACTTCACCAGCACCATGCCGTAGGTATCCGCCTGACCGTTGCCGTCAGGGTCCTGTTCTTTGAACGCTTTTAGCATATTGTAGAAATCATCCACGGTCTGCGGAGCTTCAAGCCCCAGCTTCTCCAGCCAGTCCTTGCGGAAAACCACGCCGTTGCGGCCCAGCGCCCGTCCTCTGTAGATTCCATAGTTCTTGCCGTCGATGGCTGAGTTGCTCAGAATAACTTCCTTCGCTCCGCTCAGATTCGGATAATCCTTCAGGTACGGACCTACCTCCCAGAAAGCGCCCGATCTTGCCGCATTCACGAAACTTGAGGCTTTGACATCGCCCACATAGATAATGTCAGGCAGCTTGCCGGAAGCCAGCGTGATATTAAATTTGTCGGTATAGGAAGCGTTCGGCACCCATTCGAAATGGATCTTGGTGTTCGTCAGCTCCTCGAGCTTAGCGGCAACCGGACTGCCGTCCTTCGGATAATTCGTTTTGAAAATCGGCAGCATCAGCGTCAGATCCAGCGGTTCTGCAGCTTCAGCTCCGCCAGGCGCATTTCCTTCACTTGAGGCAGATTCCTTCTGCCCTGCAGCATTATTCTCCTTATTGCCGGCACAGCCGGTGAATACACTTAAAATCATAATAGCAGCTAGTAACATAAACAACCATCGTTTCAAATGTATGGAACCTTCTTTACGCGCAATCTTCATTACTTAGCCTCCCTTTGTATGTTGGCATACCCTTTTACCCTTTAACCGAACCGAGCATCACCCCTTTGGCAAAGTGTTTTTGCAGAAACGGATAGACGCACATAATCGGCAGTGTGCCGACCACGATAACTGCCATTTTGATCGACTGCTCAGGCGGCTGTACGAAATTCGGGTCCATCGAGCTGAGATCACCAGCTGCCGACTGGGACAGCATAACGATCTGGCGCAGCATCACCTGCAGCGGCCACTTGGACGGATCATTAATGTAGAGCAGCGCCGAGAAGAAGTTATTCCAATGCCCGACCGCATAAAAGAGAGTGAACGTCGCCAGCACGGGCTTGGAGAGCGGCAGTACGATTTTCCACAGCAGCCCCAGCTCGGTACAGCCGTCGATGCGGGCTGCCTCCTCAATCTCGACCGGAAGCTCCTGGAAGAAGTTTTTGACGATAATCAGATTGAAGGCGCTGATCGCACCCGGAAGAATTAACGCATTCAGCGTATCCAGCAGCTGCAGCTCGCGGATCACCAGATAGGTGGGAATCATCCCGCCCCCGAACAGCATGGTGAAAATAACCAGATTGAGGATTACATTGCGGCCCATCAGATAACGTTTGGCCATCGGATACGCCATGGTTACTGTGAAAAACAGATTGACCGCCGTACCGATCACCGTCACATACAGCGATACCCCGATACTTCTTACAATGGTATCCGTGGAGAAAATGAACCGGTAGGCATCAAACGAGATCGTAGTCGGAATCAGAAAGACAGCGCGTTTCGTAATTTCCGCCTCGGTTGCGAATGAACCGGAGACCACGAACAGAAACGGCAGGATTGCGGCAATTCCGATAACTCCCAATACAAAATAATTAAATACGTCAAACGTAATCTCTCCGGGGCTCTTATAATGTTTAGCCACGCACACAGCCTCCCTCTCAATAAAGTCCCGATTCGCCCGATTTCTTGGCGAGCCAGTTGGTGCCGAGCACCAGTACAACCCCTATCACCGATTTGAACAGTCCGACTGCGGTGCTGTAGCTGAACGCCCCCTGTGTGATCCCTAGTGCATATACGTAGGTATCAAACACCTCGGCCACCTCACGGTTCAGCGCATTCATCATCAGATAAATCTGCTCAAACCCATTATCCAGAATGGTTCCCATCCGCAGAATCAGCAGAATGACAATGGTGCTGCGGATCGCCGGCAGCGTAATATGCCAGGTCTGGCGCCAGCGGCTGGCCCCGTCCACTACGGCTGCTTCATATTGCTCAACATCAACACCGGCCAGCGCCGCCAGGAAGATAATCGTCCCCCAGCCGCATTCCTTCCAGATGGTCTGCAGGATGATCAGCGGGCGGAACCAGTCGGGGCTGGCCAGGAAATCGATCTTGCTCCCGGTCACGGAGTACAGGAATTCGTTGACAGCACCGCCCTGTGTAGTCAGGAATACATACGATATACTGGCGACGATGACCATGGATATGAAATGCGGTACATAAATCATCGTCTGAATCGTCCTTTTATAGAAGGACAGCCGGACTTCATTCAGCAGCAGGGCAAGTATGATCGGGGCCGGAAAAAAGAACACCAGATTATACAGCGACAACACGAGTGTATTGCGCAGCAGCATGAAGAAGTCAGGATTCTGGAAAAACGTGCGGAAATGCTCAAGACCGACCCAATCACTTTTCCAGAAGCCCAGAAAGGGCTGATAATCTTTAAACGCGAGCAGCACTCCCCACATGGGTACATATTTAAATACGAGAAAATACAGGAGTCCCGGGGTCAGCAGGATGTAGAGCCATTTGTCCCGCTTCAGACGTCTGAAGCGCAGCTCCCGCCTGCTGCGGTAGGTTGCAGCAGCATGTATATCTGCTGTCCCTATTGCCGCTCCTTGCTTCATTACATTCACCTCCACATAGATAAGCAGCCTTGCGTTGCCGTGCCTTGGCTGCGCTTCCTATTATGGTTTCAGCAGATTTTTCCGGCAATCGGACTTTTTGGACAGGGGCCTGTCCTGCCCTGATCCGCTCCGCTACAATAAAGTGCAAAGCCGGCAAAACTTTACTATTGCCTGCTGCACGGGGGGCAACTATGATGCCGGGAGACCAAAACGCTCATAATGGGCTCCCCGGGAGGTAAAGCAAGTGAATCATAAGCTATATTACGGCGCTGCATGGTACCCCGAGCTCTGGGGGGAAGCTGAACGGAAGCATGACCTTCAGCTTATGAATAAAACCGGCATCAATCTCGTCCGGATGGGTGAGTTCATCTGGTCGGAGCTGGAGCCGGAGGAAGGCTCCATTGATATCCGGCCCTTCGCTGAGCATATCCGGCAGCTGCATGCCTACGGCATCGACACCATAATGTGCACCCCGACGGCCACTCCGCCGGTCTGGCTGACACACGGGCACCCGGAACGCCTGGTCATCAGGGCGGACGGGGCGGTTATGGGCCATGGGTCCAGGCAGCATGTCTGCACGAATCACCCTTATTTCCGGCAGCGGGCTGCGATAATCACCGAACAGCTGGCAAAAGAGCTGGGGCAGCTGCCGGGTCTGGTCGCCTGGCAGCTCGATAATGAACTCAAGGCACATGTGTCAGAATGCATGTGCGGGACCTGCAAGTCACTATGGCATGAGTGGCTGAAGAGCCGCTACGGCAATATCGGGAAGCTGAATGAAGCCTGGGGAACGGGAGTCTGGAGCCAGACCTATCAGCAATTTGATCAGGTGCCGCAGCCGGTGGCTACTCCCTTCCTGCATAACTCATCTCTTGTAACCCTGTACCGCCTGTTTCAGATGGAGACAACCGCCGGATTCGCGGCTGAGCAGGCAGCGGTTCTCCGCCGCTATTCGCCAGCTCCCATAACCCATAACAGCAGCGTCGCTTTCCACGTGGACAATGAACAGCTGTTCCGGGAGCTCGATTTCGCCTCGTACGACACTTACGCCTCCCAGACCAATAAGCACGCCTATCTGCTGAACTGTGATCTGTGGCGTAATATTAAGCCAGAGCGGGACTTCTGGCTGCTGGAGACCAGCCCGGCCTATGCCGGTTCGCTCATGAGCTACGGCGAACCCCATCCGGACGGCTATCTCACCGCTGAGGCTGTGTCTGCCTATGCGTTGGGGGCAGGAGCCTTCTGCTATTGGCTGTGGCGGCAGCAGCGCACCGGCAGCGAGCAGACGCACAGCTCTATCATCAGCGCCTGGGGGCAGCCTGCGCTCGGCTATGACAATGTGCGGGAAGCCTCCGCAGCGCGTCTGCTGATCGAGCCGCACCTGCTGGCTACCCGGCCGGTGCAGGCCGAGGTCGCAATTACCTACTCGGACCGGACCAAGGCGTACCTGGCGACGGAGCCGCACCGGAAGCTAAGCTACCGCTCCCTGCTGGGGGACTACTACAAGCGGGTACTCGATATGGGCATACACCGTGACCTGCTGCCCGAAGGCGGAGAGCTTAGCGGCTACAAGCTGCTGTTCACCCCTTTTGTACATTATCTGTCACCGGAATATATGCAGAAGGCTCTCAGCTTTGCAGAGGCTGGCGGCATCTGGATCGCCGGTCCGCTGAGCGGAGGCCGCACGGCCGACCATACCCTGCATACCGATGCTGCACTGGGCGGGTTGGAGCGCATCGCCGGGGTAATCACCAGATATGTCTACCCGATGGAGGGAACGGGCAGCATTGGCGAGGCCTTCGGCATCTCCGCGCCGCTGTCCCTGTGGAGTGCGGTATTCGAGCCGTTGCCGGGCGGTGCAACCGTGACCGGCAGGATCACGGCAGGCCGGACGCCGGGCCTGGCCTTCCTGACCGAGCAGCCCTATGGCCGCGGAGCCATCGTAATGCTCGGCTCCCTGCCCTCCGGAGAAGCGGGGGACAAGCTGCTGTGCGCGCTGATCGATCATTATGCAGCCCGGGCCGGTGTGACTCTGCGGAGCGATGTCACCGCGGGGACGGTTGTCTGTCCAAGACACGGAGCGTCCGGTGAACTATGGACGATCGTGAACATGGACGGACTCGGAGGCAGTGTAACCCTGCCGCGGGGCGGACAGGATGTGCTGAGCGATGAGCACGTGCCAGCCGGTCCGCTGATGGTCGGTGCTTACGGCTACAGACTTATTGCGTTGTAGGCAAGGGCGCCAAGCGGGCGGGGGAGAATTCATCCGGGCTGGAGCTGCTCCTATCTGAGACCGGCAGTAAGCAACAGAGTTTACTGCCACTCCTCAGCCTCCTCAGCCTCCTCAGGCCCAGGCCCTAATCGCACATCAGCTGCTCTGGCGGACTCACAATCCGCTAATCGGGCCCATCAGGCTGAATTGCGGGATAAGCGGACTCAGATTCAGTTAATGGGCCAGCTGGCCATCATTTTGGGCACGAATGAACAGGATAGGTGATTCTCAGTCCGCTTCGGCCTCAATATTAGGGTTTTCCGGGAAATAAGCGCTTTTCAGTCCACTTCACTCTGCTGACGACCACTTGCTCCAGCACACTGTACCTTATCTTCGCAATCCTCTGCCCGATAACCAAAAAGGCCAGCCAGAAGGTTCTGGCTGACCTAATCATACGAAAGACTACACCACAGCATACCCTCTGCCGGGTGTAGTCTTTTTTATCGGATACCTGCTTCTGCTTATACGCCCATCTTCTGTGCTTCATCAAGCTGCTGCAGCTGCTCTATCTGGTGCAGATGATTAAGCAGCTGCTGATAGTGATCGGCTTTTTTCTGGACGGTAAGCACCATCTTCTGGAACTGCCCTGCATCCTGTCCCGATTTCTCCAGAATGCGCAGGAGATCGCCATTGATCTGCTCCACATCCTCCATGCTGCTCTCCTGCGACTCCTGAATCTTCTCCAGATGCTGGAACACCTCTTCCTCCGCCTCCACGATCTCGTTCATATATACCGTGGACTGGCTGATCTTCGCATTCGTCTCTGTCATCGCTGTTGTCCCGTCACCGGACTTGCTGTGTAGCTGCTCCATCACCTGGGTCATCCCCGAAAGGGAGCCCATGATCTCCTTCACATGACTGCGCGTGCTGTCGGCCAGCTTGCGGATTTCTGTGGCAACCACCGAGAAGCCCCGTCCGTGCTCTCCGGCCCGCGCCGCCTCGATCGCTGCATTCAGCGACAACAGATTCGTCTGCTCAGCAATATCCGTAATGATCTTCGCCAGCTGCTCGATGCTCCGGAAATGCCCCCGCAGGTCCTCATTCAAGGTGACAAATTCAGTAAATACCGCCGAAGCCTTCTGCATTTCAGCCGAGATCTGGATATTGGACTCTTTGGCGAATTCAATTTTATTGGAGGAAAAAGAGAGGCTGCCATACATTTCATTGATGAGATCTTCGGTCTGCCCGCTGTTGGTCTTCAGATGCTCCAGCAGCTGCTGGGTCCCGCCGATCTGGCTGATCAGCTCACCGCTGCCCGCCCGTAAAGCCGCAAACTCCTCTACCAGCTGTGCCTCTTCCTTGAGAATCTCGTCAGTTTCGCGGCGGATCTGTCCTGCCAGGGTATAGGCGTGCATCCCATAGGATTCAGTGGCCGAAGCGGGGGCAGCGTCAGCTATCCCGCCAGTATTCTCTGGAGGCTCAGGAGCATTTGCCGCTGTTCCAGCTGTCTTTAGCGTCCCGGCTGATTGTCCGGAGCTGTCCGTTTTTTCAAGAACGGCTAGTGTATTATGACTTTGAACACCTCCGGCAGAGGTGCTTTTGCCCCATGAAGTGCGTAATCTGGTTATCCACTGCATAATCAATCTACTCTCCCTTATTCAACCAGCAGCAGAATCATGGTCTGGTTGGCATGCTTTTTATAATATTGCTCTCCGTAGCTGATGAAACCTGTAGTGTTGCCGCAGAATCCGAGCATCGTCCTGTCGAAATCCGCCCACAGACCGTCCCGGATGAAGAGCTGATCCCGCAGCGTACAGTTAATGTTGAGCACAAAGGATGGCTTGTACGGGCTCCCGCCCAGCGTCTCCTCCAGCACAGCAAGCGGATCTGCCGCGCTCAGCACCTCCACATAAGTACTAGACATAACCTGGCTGTAAAACGTGACAGAGCCATCCGGGTTAATTGTCATCGGTGAGGCGATGATCAGATCGTCTTCGTATCTTTTGCCCAGCGGGCTGCTCAGGAAATGCTCTTCCAGGTCCGCCTCCGGGATACCAAGCACGCGCGCGTATTCTTCCGCAGCAGGACGTCCGTTGAAGGAATACACCGTTCTGCCGAACACATCGGCTTCTGTCACCAGCAGCGTTGTCCCGGTGGGAACATAAATATTCTCTTTAACCAGTGCGGTACGGCCCGGCATATTGAAAAAAATTCCCAGGTTCCGCACCCGGCGGCTTCCTATGTAAATATAAGTCTCTCCATGCTCATCATCCGCTGCACTTCCCCCGATAATCTTGAATTCCGGGGCAATGAAAAACAGCGAGGAGAGGAGCGTCTCCTCCATCGCGCCTGTACCGTCACATAGCAGCAGCAGAAAGGCATTAGCGTTGCCTTGGACTTTGTGATATGAGGCACGTAGTATATTGCCGCTAAGCACGGGCGGATGCAGGATCTCCACAATATCGGCTATCCCTGATTCGTATTCGAACCCTGTGACTACGCCGCTGCGGTAGCCCTGCGGAGTATATTCGCCTTTGGTCGAGCACAATACCGCCCGGGAGGGTGCATACCGGGACAATTCGCTGACTGCCGCAGCGGAAGCGAACAGCACCAAGCCTCTGCTGCTATCGAGTTGTTCCAGATACCGCCTGGCTTCGCCCGGTGTGTTAAAAGATAAAGCTTTCATTATGTATATCAACCTTCCTTCGCGGGATCTCTCCCTGCAAACGTTACTGAAAAATTAAGCTTTAATTTTCAATACTTCTTATGGTAAAACCAGAACCGGGCCTACTGTCTGTGAATAATGTCGCAATTCCATCGGCAAAGCCTTATTTCCGGCGCAAAAATACTGCTTTCACGGGTGACTAAGGTTGAGCCGCTCACAGAAAGGCTGTATCATGAACATACTGTAGATACGATTGAACGATGGATACGATGCCCAGAGCCGGGCATCACATTAGTAATAGAAAGGAAGTGTGAGACCATGACTTATTCACAGCGTTCCAGTCACCCTGCTGCCGCATCGGACTACACCTATCTGGAATACCAGATCGAATTAGCTGCAGAAAAATTGGCGGTGGTATTAAAGGCGCAAGACGAAGCCCGGGCAGAGGCTATCCGCGAGAAAATTGCCAAACTCGAAGACGAGCTGGCGCTGCTTGAGGATTAAACCTGATTACATCTGATTACGCCGATTACACCTGATTACACCTGATTACACCTGATTACACCTGACTAAGCCTGACTAAGCCGATTATTTTAGTACCGTCACTTCTCGATTCTATCTCTAACAATAGATCATGTGATAATGATTATCAATGACAAAAAGATGTAGATTCCAGCAGCGCCGCAGTAGGCACCTGATTTCTCAAGCAAACCGATAGTCATTCGGTGCCGGGCTTCTGGCTGCTGCGGGGAATATGGGGTTGTTCTGGGTGTGCTAGGGTGTGATGGGTAGGTGCTGGGTACGCTGGGTGAGTGCGGGATGGGTGCTGGGTATGCTGGGTGAGTGCGGGATGGGTGCTGGGTGAGTGCTGGGTAGGTGCTGGGTGGGTGCTGGGCGTTGTGTGTGTTGGGCGTTGTGTGTGTTGGGCGTTGTGTGTGTTGGGCGTTGTGTGTGTTGGGCGTTTTGTGTGTTGGGCGTTTTGTGTGTGCTGAGTGCTGGGTGCGTGCTGAGCGTTGTGTGTGCTGGGCGTTTTGTGTGTTGGGCGTTTTGTGTGTGCTGAGTGCTGGGTGCGTGCTGAGCGTTGTGTGTGCTGGGCGTTGTGTGTGTTGGGCGTTTTGTGTGTGCTGAGTGCTGGGGGCGTGCTGAGCGTTATTCCGAGCGTTCTGCCCGGCAGCGAATGAGTTTTTGAGCAAAGATTACACTTTACAGCCTTGTCCAGGCAGAAATGTTGTACGTATTACAACTCTGCCCCCTAGTTTCCAAGGAGTTTGAGGAGATTGTTGTATGAAATACAACAATTGTCAGGCTAAGCCGCCGGAAAGAAAGGAAATGTTGCATTTCATACAACAATTCTCAATTTGAGGCAGACATAGGAAGAAAATGTTGTATTTTGTGCAGGATTCTCGCCCAGCAGGCACTGTCCGCCCGGCGAGTCCAACCAATTATCCCCACAAGAGCGGGGCTTTTGCTCGCTGACTACCTCGCTCCCTACCACGCTGATAATTGATCACCTCACTCACTACCACCCTGACTACTGGTTACCTCCTCCTTACCACGCTGACCACTAATTACTTGCCCACTACCGCACTGACTACTAGTTACCTCCTCCCTGCCACGCTGACTACTGTTTGACTACTGTCGAACCCTACCTCCATCACCCGTCCCATAGCAAGAATCAGCATGATGACGATGGTCGGGCTGATCCCTGGCAGTGTGATGTTGCGGATCTGCTTCCATTTGCCCGCCCCGTCCATACTCGCCACTTCATACTCCCTATCACGCTGACAACTCAGGTACTTTGCAGGCACCCTAAAACAAATAAATCACCTTATAAAAAAGAGGCTATCCCCGTCATTGCTGACACAGCGGGATAGCCTCTTATGATTTACCTATTTACCTTTTTACCTATTTACCTATTTACCTGTTTACCTAAGGACTTCCCAGCCAGCAGCTAGGGCTTAGCCCAATTTCACCAGGCTGTAGTTTTTCTTGCCTTTGCGGACGATGATGAATTTGCCGCCGATGGCAAGCTCAGCGGTAATCTCTGTCTCCAGCTCGTTGACACGTTCGCCGTTAATGGAGATTGCACCTTTGGTAATATCCTCACGCGCCTGGCGTTTGGATGGCTCAATGCCCAGGTCGACCAGCCAGTCGACAATGTTCTTCGACTCCTTAGTGGCGGTGAAGGTCGGCATTTCCTTGAAGCCTTCTTCGATTTCATCGGCAGTCAGGGAGCTGATATCCCCGCTAAACAGCGCTGCGCTGATGCGTTTAGCCTGCTCCAGCAGCTCTTCGCTGTGGACGAAGCGGGTCATTTCCTCGGCAAGTGTTTTTTGGGCCTCGCGTTTATGCGGCTCCGTCGCCACCTTCTCGGCAAGCGCCTCAATTTCCTCCTTGCTCAGGAAGGTGAAGTATTTCAGGTATTTCACCACGTCGCGGTCATCGGTGTTCGCCCAGAACTGGTAGAACTCGTAAGGTGTGGTCTGCTTCGGATCCAGCCAGATGGCGCCGCCGGCGGATTTGCCGAACTTGGTACCGTCTGCCTTGAGCATCAGCGGGATGGTCAGGCCGAAGGCTTTGGCTTCGTTGCCTTCTTTTTTACGGATCAGATCCAGGCCGCTGGTGATATTGCCCCACTGGTCCGAACCGCCGATCTGCAGCTGCACATCCTCATGCTGGTACAGATGCAGGTAATCCATGGACTGCAGGATCTGGTAGGAGAACTCGGTGAACGAGATTCCGCTGTCCAGGCGGCTGGAGACTACGTCCTTGGCCAGCATCGTATTGATGCTGAAGTTCTTGCCGATGTCGCGCAGGAATTCGATGACGTTCATGTCCTTGGTCCAGTCGTAGTTGTTAACCATCCGCACCTGATTGTCGCCTTCAGTAATGAACAGCTTCTTCATCTGGGCCGTCAGCGCATCCACATTCTCCTGTACCTGCTCCAGCGTCTGCAGGGAGCGCTCGCTCTGGCGTCCGCTCGGATCACCAATCGTTCCGGTAGCCCCGCCGATCAGAATGACCGGACGGTGTCCTGCCAGCTGGAAGCGTCTAAGCATCATAAAAGGAATCAGGTGGCCGATATGCATAGTGTTGCCTGTAGGGTCCACGCCGCAGTACAGCGATACAGCCTTACTATTCGTTAATTCACGCAGCCCGTCCGCATCTGTCTGCTGGTTAATGGCGTCGCGCCACAGCAACTCGTCGATAATGTTCAACATGTACAGCCCCTTTGGTTTGTTTTGTGTGTAATTGGTATGCATTGAAAAACAGCCAGCTTACCGGGTAACTCTGCAATTCCCGAATTTGGGCAACAAAAAATCGCCCCTTGTCTATATAGACACAGGGACGATTATCATTAACCGTGTTACCACCCAAATTGCACAGACATCACATTCAAACATGTCCGTACCACTCTTCCGCGAGTTATCGTTCGCTTAGCTCCGCTTGGCATTACCCAAGATACTCCCGAGGTGTAATTCGCAGTCCATTGTATATACCGGGTTCCATCAACCCCCGGCTTTCTGGGAACAGGGACAAGTCTGCTACTGGCTCGTTCAACGTATACCAACTATAAGATTACAGAAAGTATAGCCGCTTCTAAAATCGTTGTCAATGCAGAGGCAGCACCAGCCAGGAACTGCCTACTCCAAATCCGCTCCATTGCTGGCAATTGCCTTCTGGTACCAGTAGAAGCTCTTCTTCTTCTTCCGGTCAAGCGTTCCGTTTCCGTCATCGTCCTGGTCCACATAGATCACGCCGTAACGCTTGGACATCTCCGAAGTCGACGCGCTGATAATATCAATCGCCCCCCAGGCGGTGTAGCCCATGACTTCGACTCCGTCCAGAACCGCTTCCTTGACCTGAGTGATATGCTTGCGCAAATAATCGATCCGGTAATCATCCTGGATGGAACCATCCTCTTCGACCTTATCCTTTGCACCCAGCCCGTTCTCCACCACAAACAGCGGAAGCTGGTAACGGTCGTACAGCTCTTTGAGCACAATCCGCAGGCCAATCGGGTCCAGCTGCCAGCCCCATTCGGTAATCTTCAGGTTCGGATTCTTCACGGTGCTGAACAGATTGCCGCCGGTAACACCATATTTCTCAGGAGTAACTGTGGAAATAAGCGACGTATAGTAGCTGAAGGAAATGAAGTCCACCGTGTTCTCACGCAGCAGCTGCTCATCGCCATGTTCAGTCACAAGCTGAATATGATTGTCGGCAAAATAACGCTTCATGAACGGAGGATAGCTTCCCCGCGCCTGCACATCGGTATGCATCAGGTTGAGCTGATTATCGATCTGGGCCTGCAGCACATCCTCCGGATCACTGGTCGCCGGATAATGGATCATACGCGCGAGCATGCAGCCGATGCGGAATTCCGGATTAATCTCCCGCCCTTTGCGGGTCGCGAGGCTGCTGGCGACGAATTGATGATGCAGCGCCTGATAGGACGCCTCGCGGATGTTATCCACCGTATCCTCTACTACCCCGCCGCCGGTAAACGGCTCGATGATGGTAGTATTGATCTCATTGAACGTCAGCCAATATTTCACTTTGTCGCGGTATCTGGTCATGACAGTCTCAGCATATTTCTCATAAAACGCAATCACCGCGCGGTTCTTCCAGCCCCCGTAATTCAGCACCAGCGACATCGGCATCTCATAGTGGGAGAGGGTGACGAGCGGTTCAATACCATATTTGCGCATCTCGTCGAACATGTCATCATAGAACTGCAGGCCTTTCTCGTTAGGCTCGGCATCGTCCCCATTCGGGAAGATCCGTGACCAGTTGATCGACATGCGGAACACTTTGAAGCCCAGCTCGCCGAACAAGGCGATATCCTCTTTGAACCGGTGATAGAAATCAATCCCATACCGTTTCGGGTAGCCTTCCGCTGAGGCATGCTGCATTCCGCGCTCGATCGTTTCACTGGTGACGTGCATCAGCTCTTTGAGGTTGGTGTAATCTTTTTTCTTGTAGTATGGCACCATATCTGCCGTGGACAATCCTTTACCGTCTGCGTCAAAAGCGCCCTCTGCCTGGTTAGCGGCGATTGCTCCGCCCCATAGGAATCCATGTGGAAAAGTGGTCATTTTGTCATCTCCTCATTTTTTGAAAATCGAATGCTAAAAGGCGGGCCGTAACTGCGGGAAAGTTTGGACTTTCGGCCGCTGTTGTCTCCAGATGTTCTGAATTGTACCGCTATTAGCGGATAACATCCGGAGACAAAGGCGGACGCTATCGCTCCTACAGTTCCAAACTTCCCTCCGTTACTAATAGCCTTTTGTTTGGATGAAGCGGATTCGGAGGTGACAAAATTCTAAGCCAACCCGATCGCTTCGTTCCGAAATCACTAAGCTCAAACTCAGGCTAAAACCGGAGCTGGCGCCTGGAAATAACTCAGGCTAAGCTCAACATTGAAGACCAAAAACTAAGATCCAAATTAAAGACCAAAAACTAAGACAAAAATCAAAGACCAAAAACTAAGACCAAAAACTAAGACAAAAAACTAAGACAAAAAACTAAGACAAAAAACTAAACCCAAAAACTAAGACCAAAAACTAAAACCGAAAACTAAAACCAAAATCGAAAGTCCAAATCGAAGATCCAAGCTAATTCCCATAAAAGACCGAAGATGCGACCAAAGCTAAACCGGCAACCTTACAGCTCAGCCTTCAGCACCGGCTCACCGAAAGCAACCTCGCCCAGCTTAAGCGGCAGAATCTGCTTGTAATCGGCCGTATTAGTCACGACCATAGCGGTCGTAATATCATAATTCTGGGCAATTTGCGCCAGATCGAAGGTAAGCAGCTTGTCGCCGGCCTGAATCGGATCGCCGGCCTGCACATGCGCTTCGAAGAATTGGCCGCGCAGCTTCACGGTGTTGATCCCGACGTGGATCAGGAGTTCCATGCCGTCAGTGTTGCGGATAACCATAGCATGCTTGGTTTTGAAGACATTCATTACGGTACCGCTGACTGGAGATACGAGCTCGCCGACCGTAGGGACGAAGGCTATGCCTTTACCCATCAGCTCATCGCCGAAGGTAGGATCATTGACTTCTTTTAACGGAATTGCCTTGCCAGTCATTGGGGCATAAGCTGTGCTGTCTGCGGTAGCGGATGCCGGTTCTACCTCAACCTCTACCGGTGCGGGAGCTGCCGGGGTCACATCTGCCGGTTTAGCGGCGATACTGCCGGAAATCTGCTCCGCATCATCAGCCTCTTCCTGGAAGCCAAGTAACACTGTAACAACCGCCGCAACTACAAAGGCAATGACCATCCCGCCGAAAGCGTACCAGAAGGTCTGTCCAACCAATCCCGGCAGACCCGGGATACCGCCGTTACCAGCCAGGGCGTATGCCTTGGCGCCGAACGCCAGCGCGAAGCCGCCGCCTGCCGCACTACCAATCATCGCCGCGATGAACGGCTTTTTGTATTTCATATTGACACCGTACATGGCCGGCTCAGTAACACCCATAAGTGCGGTGAAGCTGGTGGACAGGGCAACGGATTTCAGTTTCTTGTCTTTAGCCCGGAAGAATACGCCCAGAGTAGCGCCCGCCTGACCCATATTGGAGATGAAGGTCAGCGGCAGGAACTTATCGAAGCCGAGTGTAGCCAGGTTGCTGATAATAACCGGGACCAGTGCGTAGTGCATACCCGTCATAACAATCAGGGACATCGCCCCGCCAAGCACGATCCCGGAGATCAGGCCGCCTTCATTCAGCAGCCAGTTAATGCCGCCGGACAATCCGTCTCCGACGAAGGTTCCCAGAGGTCCAATCGCAATCAGCGTGACCGGAACCATCACCAGGAGGGAGATCAGCGGAACGAGCAGCAGCTTGAGAGAGGGTATGATGAAGCGGTCCACTGTTTTTTCCACATAAGAAAGAATCCAGATTGCGAGCAGAATCGGAATTACGGAAGATCCGTAGGAGACCGCTGTTACCGGAATACTGAGGAAGGATACGGGGTTACCGCTGGACAATAGTGCGCCCATATCCGGATACATCAGCGCCGCGCCGACACCAACTGCTATATACGGGTTACTGCCGAATTTACGCGCTGCGCTGAAGGAGATCAGCATCGGCAGGAAGTAGAATACGCCATCGCCAATCGCAGACAGAATACGGTACGTGTCTGTTCCCGCTGACAGCCATTCCAGGGTCACGAATAGAGCGAGCAGCCCCTTCAGGATACCGGCAGCCGTGATTGCGGGCAGCATCGGTGCGAATACACCGGCGATTGTCTCAAAAATCTTCAGAATTACATTCTGTTTCTTCCCGTCCGCCTGCTTATTTCCTTCCGCTGTCTGCTTGAGCGCCGGGTACTCTTTAACCATTTCGTCGTATACCTTAGGCACATCATTGCCGATAATGACCTGGAATTGCTCGCCCGAGATGTTGGTGCCCATTACCATATCCAGCTTTTTGAGCGCGGCCTGATCCGCTTTATTGTTGTCCTTCAGCTCGAAGCGCAGACGCGTTACACAGTGGTACACCGACTTCACATTGGATACTCCGCCCACCGACTTGACGATTTGCTGTGCTGTTTCCTGATGTTTCATTCGTCTTTCCCCCTAAATTGTAGGTCATAAAATCTAATAAAAAAACCCGAATGAACACGTGCATACGTAAAGAAGTGCATGCCGGTTTTCATTCGGGTTTTGCCTGATTGAACAGTAACAAGCCCCTTGTTATTTGGTTTTCATCAGCCTCTCCAGATGCAGTGTCAGATAGAGCTGCTCGGAATGGGTCATGACGTACTCGTAGTTCTTCAGGATAAAAGATTCAATCTTACGGATGCATTTGAAGGTGTCCGGATAATTCTTCTTAACCACCTTGTACAAATACTCCTCGGTATCGTCATGGCTGGTATGGGTGATGACCCGCTGGCAAAAATATTTGAGATGCGTAATGAATCTGAAATAGTTGACGCTGTCCTCGTCCAAATCCACGCCAAAATGATATTTGATAATGTTCATAATCTCCTGCAGCAGCTGCATCAGATGCGTCACATCGTTCATCGAATCATTGACTTCGGCATTGATGAAATGCAGCGCGATATTGCAGATCTCATCCTTGGGAAAATCGATCCCCAGCCGCTCCCGCAGAATCGTCAGCGCTTCCTTCGCAACATCGTACTCGGCTTTGTAGAAATGCTGTACCTCCCAGGATAAAGGGTTGCGGACAATCTGCTCCCGCTCCATCCGCTGCACAGCGAAATGGATATGATCCGACAGTGATACATAAATCCCGTCACTGATCTGCTTATTCAGCTGCATGCGCGCCAGACTTACAATATCATCTGTCACCTGCAGGATTTCAACCGGCATTTCCGTAACAATCGCCTTGAAGCGCTCATAGATGGAGGAATCCTGAAGGCGGAAGACTTTCTCAATCCGTGCCTCGTCAATGGGGTCCCCTGCCCGGAACTGGAAACCGATACCCCGGCCGAGGATAAGCAGCTCCTGATCCTTGTCATCTACGGTGCTGACGATATTATTGTTGAAAATCTGTTTGATTATCACTTTCAGCCCACCTGCTTTTGAGGAATAAAAAAGGGCAAAACAACAACGGAAACGAATCAATCATTCCCATTGTGGTTTTGCCCGCATTACCGGTAACAAGCCTCGGAAACAATTTAACATAAGCTGAAAACGGTGTCAACCGTCAGTATCAGAAATCAGCTTTGCTAATTATGCCCATAGCAGCGCACTTTTTATGACTGGCAGGATTATGGCAGTGCAGCGGTGTGACTTCAATACTTCTGTGACTGTTGTGACTTCTGTGACAGTGAATCCTTTTCATAGCCAATATAGTAATAGTGAGGGATTTACTGGTAAATATTTCTTCATCCAAAGGAGTGTAACTTAGGTGCAGCTTAAGACAGGGGAACATGCAGGGATTTTTACAGGAAAACGTATTTCAGCCAGGTTTATCGTTGGCCTTATTATTCTGGAGATTATTTTCGCGATGACAGTGAACCTCCTTTTCTTTGAAAAGGGGACCTTCGATGACATTAACCGGCTGACCCACGGGTGGATAAATGCCACGTTATGCGCGGGGCTGCTCGGTCTCATGGTAATTGTCATTATTTATTTATGGGCAATGGTCCGGATTCCGCTGCGGGATCTGGGACTGAGACGGGAGAAGCTGCTGGCCGGATGCCTATGGACATTTGTGTTCTGGCTGGCTGTCAATGTAATGAGTGCCTGCATCAATCTCATAACCGGTACAGCACTTACATGGAATCAGGACCTTGCCGACTTTCCAAATCTGTTTCTGGGCGCTTTGCTCGGGCAATTGTTCGGCAATGCCTTGCTGGAAGAGATCATCTTCCGCGGCTTCCTTTTTGTGCAGATCCATCATTGGTTGTCTGGAACGGGTAAGCCTTCTTCCCGCATAGTTAAGGCGCTGCTCATCTCGCAAACGGTCTTCGCCCTCATGCATATCCCGAACCGGATTTACGGCGGACTTAGCGGAATGGAATTTGTGTATGATTTTATCCAGCTGGTTATTCTCGGGATGCTGTTTGCACTCCTCTATGTCCTGACCCGGAATCTGTTCATCGTAGTCGGCGTCCACTCGCTGCTGAATGTGAATCTGGTGATCTGGACTAACAGCTACGCCACAACGGCTTCGCTTACCTGTATGGGCTTTGCTATCGGAATTCTTCTGCTGCTGCGGAGAAAGAAGGTACATAACCGGAAATCCGTAATACATTATTGACGGTTTAACTGTAAAAAAAGCAAGACCCTGTTTGCGGACTGAGCCGCAGGGTCTTGCTTAATGGGTTCTAATCACCCGGGCGAACAGGCTCTAGTGCATTTATCTGGGATACCGCGTAAGTCAGCTCTGTCAACGCAGAACTTAAATCAGCAATGATAAGCTGCATCTCCTCATAAGGAGGGACAAACGTGGTACCGAATTCAAAGGTGTAGCTGTAAATCTTAGGCTTGGAAGGGTCGCTTAAATGACGGCTGTAGGCATAATCCTGTGTCGTTCTGCTGGTATAATACAACTGGGCTGACTCTTCAACCTTGTAGGATTTGCCCCGTACGGCTTGTAAAGCTCCGTTCATCCGGTTCCCTAGATCATACTCCAGCTTCTCATCCTGCGGCGCAATGTATTCTTTGTAGCGGTCCCTCATAAACTCAGTAGTTCCACGCATTCCGTCATACTGATGATTCAAGAAATTCTGGCCGGGGTCAGTGGTTTGGTTATTATCATTTCCCCAGTTGTACATAATTTTCTCTCCAAAGCTGTGAATATCCACATAAAAACGGATTTGATTGTACGTATCCAGAAGATACTTGATATTTTGCGATTCCGGCTCGGAGAATGGGGCTGGACCAAGGTAAATCAGACTGTTTTTATCTGCTGAGGTACCGATTGTACTCCCCCACAAGAAATCAAAATTCCGGTTCAAATCAACGCCCATCGGTCTCCCGTTCTCATCAGGCCGGCGGTTCTTCCGCCACCAGAAGCCATTACCCGCCAGCTGATCATTCAATGAATCTTGCTCATGGTTTTCCTGACAATACACCTTGCCATCAGGATTAACCTCCGGAAAGATAATCAGGTCCACAGATTCCAGCGCCTGCTTAATTTGTTCATAAGTAAAGCTTTTGTTCCCATACTGGATGGGCTGTCTGCTTGTATAGGCTTGGGTGAGCTTGGTTAACAAGTTAATGCAAATGTCAGAACCACCCCACTCGCGCGCATGCACATTGCCTGTAATCAGAATGACCGGTTTCATTCTGGCTTGTTGTGGAGCGGCACTGAGCTTAACGGCACGGCATATCCGCCCCTCCCACGTCCGGTTGGGAAGAGTGATCAGCGAGCCCAGCCCCGGGTTTTGCCGGCTAAGCTGCAGCAATGTGTTATCGATTTCGTCCACAGTCATATAACCGCCCCGCACCGACTCAGCTGTGAAATTGGCGGCATTTATCTCTGACCAGGTATAACAGCTCTGAAGGCTGCTCTCTGGATTGAACGTTGATGGCTAATTTGTATTCTCTGCCGTCAGCCTTGACTACTGCATGATAATGCGGGGTGCTGTCACCTGTGGGTGGTGCAGGTATTCCTCTGATGATCTTTCCTTTTAACACTCCGTATGGATTAAGCGGCATAATAATCGCTCCTTTTTAGTGTGTAGTTTGTGTTGTATGTGCTTGCTTCAACCGCTCAAGTGCCCATTTGGTTATGGACATATCCTGCTCAAGCAGCAGCTTAGCCTCTTTGAACAGAGTAATGAATTGTTGATGCTTACTGTTTATATTTTCTCTGGTACCTCCAAAAAGGAATGGAGCTATTATGTGAAAACGTTCACTCAACGATACTTGCTTTTATTTACATATTTGTTTGTTTGTCATTATCTACTTATGTATTTAATCAGAATGACCGTGTATAAAGGGCCATAATTTTCATGCTGTACTCATCACACCCCTTATGACGTCTCTGCTTGAATATAATGGATTTTATAAAAATTCAAATTAGTGAAAGTATATGGACGTTGTATTTTCCAGCACACTAGCCAGCTAAAGGAGACATGACATGAAACTCAAAGAAACCACGAATGAAATCCCCGCTAACCTTGATCCAAGACTGCAGCGGGTCATTGCTTTCAATCAAAGTGAACACAAAGAGGCTCATCCGCATTTGTTCAACGCAGAATCAGCGGAGACAGCGGATGCCCGTGAAATCGCGGTTATCGCCAAGGTAAAGGATATTGAGGCGTGGAAAAATCTGTCCGGAGTCCGGCAAATTGCCGACCTGGGCAGCGTGCCTGAGGAGCAGGAGAATGTACGGCTCGTCACCGCCCGGATTGCCGCAGACCAAATTGAGCAGATCCGCAAATCACCGGCCGTAATGAGCTTGAAGGCATCACAATTGTTAAAGCCCCAGCTCTTTAAGACCATTGAAGAAACTAAAGCCCGGGCGGATTTGCTGAATCAAAATACTAAAAGCAACGGCGGGAAAGGTATCGTCATCGGGATTGTGGATGATGGATGTGACTTTACCCATAAGAACTTCATCCATTCAGACGGGACAAGCCGTATTCTTAGCTACTGGGATCAGACGCTTCCTGATTCCAGTAATAGCGAGTTTGGATACGGCAAGGTCTTTTCACAAGCGCAATTAAGCCGTGCTCTGCAAACAGATGCTCCGTTCGCGGCGTTACACCTTCCTGACCCTAAAGATGATATTGAAGATTGGCACGGAACCCACGTTATGGATACTGCTGCGGGCAACGGTAACGGAACCAATACACCCGGTCCTGCCCCTCAGGCAGATATCGTATTTGTGCAATTGAATGCCGAGGATGTTCCATGGTCGGGACCGGACGCGGTAAAAGGAGATTTTGGGAGTTCGGCGCATCTGCTGGAGGCTCTGCAATACATCTATAAGCTCGCCGGAAACCGGCCGTGTGTCACCAATATAAGCCTGGGCACCAATGGCGGACCGCATGACGGCACTTCTCTGGTTGAGGTAGGATTCGATACACTCCTTACTGCTGCTAACAATCGGGCCATCGTATTGGCCGCCAGCAACTCTTATACCCATGGTATACACGCCAGTGGCATAATCCGCCAGAATGAGCTGAAGGATCTCCGCTGGATCGTGGAACAGTCAGACCGTACCTCTAATGAAATCGAACTTTGGTACGATGCAGCAGATGAATTCTCCTGCCAGTTAATTACTCCGGATGGGGAGAACCTCGGTGAGGTTAAGCTCGGCACGACTCACCAGGCGGTCGGGAACCGGAATGAAATCCTGATCTTCATCTCCCACCGGAAACAAGATCCGAACAACGGTGACAACGTCATCAATATCTTCATGGAGAGAGGTTTACCGGCCGGTGCATGGACACTTAGACTGCGCGGAGAGAATATCCGGTCGGGGAAATATCATGCCTGGATTGAACGGGATGATTTTGGCCAGTCCCATTTTGAAAAACCACTGGATAATACCCATACCCTCGGTTCAATCTGCTGCGGCAAAAAAACAATCGTTGTCGGTTCATACAGCGCCAAAGAAGCAGGCACACCACTTTCCTTCTTCTCCAGCGCCGGCCCGACACGGGACGGAAGACAAAAGCCCGAGATCAGCGCACCTGGAGGAAATGAAACCCAAGATGAACCTGTGAAATTCAAAGTTATGGCCGCTAAATCGGGATCAATAGATGGTGTTACTCCTATGATGGGCACCAGCATGGCGGCCCCGGCAGTAACCGGCATTATTGCCCTGATGCTCGCAGAAGCGTTGGCCCACGGCATTTCCTTATCCAGTGAAGAAATTCACGAGATTCTCCGCAAATCCGCAAGACCTATGTCGGGCAGCTGGCATGACCGTTATGGCTTTGGACGCATCGATGCTGCTAAAGCCGTACAATTAGTCGCCGAATTAACGCCCGTCCATTAAGCTCATCCGCAAGGGGGCCAACAACTTCTGTTGGCTCCTGTTGTACATAAGACTCTTATGTAAATTGAATGTAATCCAGAGTTTAAACATTAAGTATATCCTTCTACCACACGACATCGTGTGGTATCTTTGATGTAGATACAGGTGCAATATCATACATGAAGCTATTTCTAGATACTTAGGCAAAGGAGAGTCAGCATAATATGAAGAGTATCGCTGTTTTTTGCGGTTCGAATGACGGCGCTTCGCCCGTATACAAAGAGTATGCTGTTGCTCTGGGCAAAGAGCTGGCTGCACGGGGCATCACGCTGATCTATGGCGGAGCTACTGTCGGCTTAATGGGCGCTATTGCAGATAGCGTCATGCAGGCGGGGGGACGCGTGATCGGGGTTCTGCCCCATTTTCTCAAGAAAAGAGAAATCGAGCATACCCGTCTGACCGAACTGATTATGGTGGACTCCATGCACGAACGGAAGCTGAAGATGTCTGAGCTTGCCGATGGATTCATTGCCATGCCGGGCGGGCCGGGCACGATGGAGGAGTATTTCGAGATCTTCACGTGGGCGCAGCTCGGTCTGCACCAGAAGCCCTGCGGGCTGCTGAACGTCAACGGTTATTACGATCCGCTGATTGCCCTGTTCGGCAACATGGTCCAGGAGAAGTTCATGCAGGAGAAACAGCATTCCATCATGCTGAACGATACGACTGCGGAGGGAATTCTGCAGCAACTCGCTGATTATACCCCGCCTCCGGTGAAGAAATATCTTACGGATGAGCGGACTTGATGGACACATAGTGTTATTGAGCATAGTAAACCCCCTGCGCGAGCCTCTCTGCAGGGGGTTTGTTCTACCGTTCCATATACCGAGATACCGGGTAAGCGCCGCTGTCTGAATCTCAAGCGCCCGGTCAATACCCCGCTGTCATTATTGCTCTCCCTTAATTGTGAAATCCACATTCGTCAGCTGCTCACTCAGACTCCAGAGGCGGTCCGCCGCTTCAGGGTCGACTGCGTGCGGCATCACGCCAAGTGCCAATGAGCCTATACGGCGGGCAGCCTCGTTACGGGTGACAGCTTCGGTATTCTCCACCAGCGGGGCAATATCGCAGTTCTCACAGTAGACGCCGCCCATCCCTTCCAGCTGCGGGCTTACCGCGCACCAGACACTGCTCGCTGCCCCCTGCTGTGCTGTTTTGAGATTCCGCGAAGGATCTAGAATAGGTTTGCCAGCTCCGTCAATCACACCGGCGGCTTGAAGTTCCTGGAAGGACAGATGCTCCCCGAGGCCCGTACCGGCGATGCTGCCCGGATGAACGGAGAAGGCGCGCACACCTTCGTCCCTGCCGCGCTTGTCCAGCGCCAGCGCGAACAGAATATTGGCCGTCTTCGACTGGCCGTAGGCGGACATGCGGTCATAGCTGCGGTGTACGAAGTTCGGATCTTCAAATATGACCGGGGATTGCCGGTGTCCCCATGAAGATACCGAGACGACTCTAGCCCCCTCGGCCTGACGCAGAGCGGGCCATAGACGGGCCGTCAGCTGAAAGTGTCCCAGATGATTGGTAGAGAAGTGAGACTCGTATCCCCTCTTATCGCGCACCAGGGGAGCAGCCATAATACCCGCACTGTTAATCAGTATATGCAGCGGATGGCCTGTCGCAAGAAACCGTGCTGCGAAATCATCAATGGAGTACGGGTCCATCAGATCCATCCGCTCAATTCTGACATTGTCTATTCCGGCAATTGCAGCTCCCGCTCTGGCGGTATCCCGCGCCGGGACAAGGACCTCTGCACCGGCGGAAGCCAGTGCGCGCACCGTTTCGAGCCCAATCCCGGAGTACCCGCCGGTAATAATGGCAGTGACGCCGCTGAGGTTTGTGCCGTGCAGAATCTCCTCGGCAGTTGTGGAGGCTCCAAAACCGGAGCCGATAGGTTGTTGCTGGTTAACTGTCATGATCCATGACCTCCTTGAATAACATCTCAAGGCTATTATCACTTGCCCGCCATGGACATAATAGACCGTTTCTGCCTAAAACTTGCCTAAAGCTGCAATCGATCTTTTACCACCCCATTCTGCCTATTGCTTCCGTACAAGTTACGGCTATACTGTACACTAACAGTACAGGCTAGAGAGAACTGAACCTATATAAACAGGAAGGCGGGATGTACAATGACAGAGCAACAGCTCGAGACCCGCGCCGCTTCTGGAAAGAGTACCGGTAATCATCAGGAGCAGATCGCCGGGATCATCGCGCAGACTGAGAAAATCACCCTTGCGGACGGACGCCATCCCACTGTGATCCCGTATCTTTCGATTTCCCGCAACAGCCGGATAACCCCTCTGATTCCAAGTGTCTTAACGCCTTCCTTTTGTCTGATCCTACAAGGCATGAAGAAGCTGCACTACGGCTCAACCAGTCTTGAATATCTGCCGGGAGACTACATGGTGTCCATGATCCATCTCCCTGCCTTCGCGCAAATTGCCGGGGTCTCCAGGGAAATGCCTTATATCGGTCTTCGCATTGACATCACTACACAGGAAATCGCCTCTGTAATGACGCAGGCTGGAATCAGCATAAAGCCCAGAAACAAGAAGGTGAATAATGCCGCCTTTATTGGCAAAGCCGACTCCAGCCTTCTGGAGGTGTTCAGCCGGCTGCTGAAGCTCACAGGCAACGGCAGTCCCCGGGAAGCCGTCTATCTGTCCGGACTCATCAAGCATGAGCTGATCTTCAATTTGCTGACCGGCGATTACGGGCATTTGTTCCTGCAGGAGGTGCTCTTTGACCAGAAAGCCGGAGGTATCGGCCAGGCCATCGAATGGATTCACCAGAATTACAGCCGCTCCTTCACCGTCCATGAGCTTGCTGATGCCAATAATATGAGCGTGTCCGGCATGCACCATAAGTTCAAAGCCATTACGGCAATGGGACCGTTGCAGTATCAGAAGCAGCTGCGCCTCCAGGAAGCCAGACGGCTCATGCTGAGCGGTTCCATGGGTGCCACGGCTGCTGCCATGGAAGTAGGCTATGAGAGTGCCTCGCAGTTCAGCCGCGAATACCGCAGACTGTTCGGCCTCCCGCCGCTCAAGGATATCCAGGCTGTGCGAAGAAGCATCGACCCAGGTGAATTCTAGCAGCCGATTGGGAAGTCTGACGCTCCCGAAGTATACTAGAGATGCTGGTCCCAACTATTACTATCCGCAGACGCATCTATAGCGATTATAGCCTGCACACCCTGCCAGAAAGAGGTTGTTCACATGTCGTTGTCTTCTTATTCCGCTCATGATGCTCTGGGGCTTGCCGCCCTTGTCAAGGCACGTGAAGTCTCACCCCGCGAGCTCGTGGAAACCGCCTTTGCCCGGCTCGATGAAATGAATCCGCTGCTGAATGCAGTAGTCCGCACCCGGCGGGAGGCAGCGCTGAAGGAAGCGGATGAGATGCCGGTTCTTGATGATGACACTTCCCGGCCGTTTGCCGGCGTGCCCTACCTGCTGAAGGATATCTCCCAGGCGATCGGCGGAGAACCGCTGACTTCGGGTGCCCTGCTCATGAAGGACAATATTGCCAAGCGGGACTCCAATTACGTAGCCCGTATCCGCCGCGGCGGCTTCATACCGCTGGGACACACGAATACCCCGGAATTCGGCCTCAAAAATATTACCGAGCCCCTGCTCCACGGGCCGGCGCGTAATCCGTGGAACCCCGCCTATTCCCCCGGCGGTTCCAGCGGTGGTGCTGCTGCGGCCGTTGCCGCAGGGATCGTTCCGGCCGCCGGAGCCAGTGACGGCGGCGGCTCCATCCGCATACCGGCCTCGTTCACCGGCCTGTTCGGACTGAAGCCGACGCGCGGGCGCACGCCGGTCGGCCCTGGCGTCGGCCGCCAGTGGCAGGGCGCGTCGATCGACTTCGCCCTGACGCGGACTGTGCGCGACAGTGCCGCGATGCTTGATCTGCTGCAGGTGGTGCAGCCGGAAGCTGCTTTTCAGACCCCGCTGTATCCGGGGGTCTATCTGGATGATCTGCTGAAGCCTGCGCAGCGGAAGCTGCGAATTGCGTACACTACAGCTTCGCCGGTGGGTACACCGGTATCGGAAGAAGCTGTACAAGCTGTGATGAACACTGTAAAGTGGCTGGAATCGGAAGGCTATGCAGTCGAGGAAAAGCTGAGTCCGGTTAACGGGGTCAGACTGATGGATAACTACTATACAATGAATGCCGGAGAGGTATCGGCAATGTTCCTGTCGCTCGAGAGCGGTATGGGCCGTACGATTGCGGCAAGCGAAGTGGATATTGTTACCTGGGTGCTGGCCGAAGCTGGTAAACAGGTCTCAGCTGCAGAATTCGTACACAGTCTGCATGAATGGGATGTGGCCGCCGCGCAGATGGCGGCGCTGATGGACCGGTTCGACCTGTACATCACGCCTGCGAATGCGGATTCCGCACCGAAGATCGGGGAGCTGACCCAGACGCCTGAGGAGATTCAGCAGCTGCTGGAAGTCAGCAGTCTGTCCAAAGACGCTCAGCGGCGGATGATCTACGAGATGTTCGAGCCCAGCCTAGCCTATACGCCTTTCACCCAGCTGGCGAATCTGACCGGTCAGCCGGCGATGAGTGTTCCTGTGCATCTCACACCAGAGGGGCTGCCGATCGGGGTTCAGGTCATGGCCTCCAAAGGCCGTGAGGACCTGCTGCTCCAGCTGGCCGCTTGCTTGGAACAATCACCGCTGTGGGTGGGAATGAAGGGGAACCCGTTGTTTGCCTGATAGGGCTTGATAGAATAAAGAGTATCCCGGCAGGAATAATCTAATTTCCTGCTTTGCATGCAGGCTTGCCTGCCGGGGCACCTTTCTCCTAAGCAGAAAAAACTTCTGTGCCATTATCTGGCGTCGATTTTCTGCAGGACATATCTGCTCTTCCCATTCTCCGTAACTTTGCTCACCGTAGCTTTAACAAATCCGTATCCTGCTTCATCACTGCTATCTGGATTGTACATGCTCCCATCTACTTTATATTGATTGGCAGCAATCTGGTATACATCATGGGCTCTGACATACACAGGGGTTTCGCCGTCTGCTCCAGTGAACACATATCCTTTGCCGTTATACTGGTATTCCGGAACTGTAGCATGCTTCGTGAACGAGAGATTGAAATATTTCTTGATGGAGGCAGACACCGTTTCCTGGGAAATAAATAGCTTGTTTCCTTTGGTGCTGGATATAGCAGACTTGTAATTATTGATATAGTTATGCCAAATGCCGAACCGGATCAGGTCTGCCGGCTTTAATTGGCTGCTGTCCAGTTTGTACATTCCGAGCTCGGTAAAATTACTGAGAAACAATCCGAGTTTCCCCTGCTCTGCTTCGCTTAGATTTATTTCTGGATATATGGTGTAGCTGCCTGGCAGGAATGAATATTCGCTGATTTCTTCACCTGTCCAGGTAAGGGCAATGCTGCCCTTACTCAGCCCGATTGTTAGTACACCATCGTTATATTCATCTTTATATTTCAGCGTTGCTATACCGGATGTGTTAAAAGTAACCGTCCCGTCGACCAGGCTGCCGCGGAATCTGCCGGTCGATGCATCAAAGTTCTTTTTAGTAGACATAAAAGCGCTGAAATAGCTGCTCGCTGCTTCAATATAGGCTGTTTGTCCTTTGACTTCGCTGATAGTCAGTTGAATAGTGCGCGTTACATAATCCCCCGCAAACTCAGAATCTGCCCATTCTCCGGCATAAGAAGCACTTAGCGGAGTTGCTGCCTGAGCGGGAGTTGCCGCCAATAAGCACAGAAGAATGGCAAGGAGCCCCGCGTACCAACCCGCTGATCCGGGACCGCGAAATATGCTTTTTAACATCTGCTTCATTTATATGTATCCTCTCATTCTCATTAACTTGTCTGAACACGAGCTGCGCACATTCAAAAAAATGACGGGGCAGGCGGATCTTTAAACGGATTCTCAGTAACAATATTCAGACCAACCTGCACGAATAAAGCGATGGCCAGATAGATGAGCAGATATTTGATAAACCTTGTTCCATCTAATCCGTTATTCTTCTCTCTCCAGAAATTATTCATTAATGAGAGGCTTACAATAGCATGAATGAACATGATTCCCATGCAATACAATATATGTGACATACCGGTCAAAAAACCTGTTTGATAAAAATCGGCAAAGAAAATTAAAAACAACTGAAGAACCCCATAAGGCACAGCCGCTGATCCGAGAAGTACCAGAATGCTTATCAGCAATTGTTTTAGCGCAAGTCCCCTGCTCTCCATCACTTCACCGCCAGCCGCAGACATCTCATATTAGAGTACTCATAGCCCGCCGCTTCATAAAAATGCAGCGCCCGCGCATTCTCCGCATCGGCCAGCAGGGTGATCCGCAGAAATCCGTGCTCTTTGGCGTAAGCCACTATGCCGTCCATGAAGAAGCGGCCGCTGCCCTGCCTCCGCTCTTCAGCTGCTACAATGAAATCCTCCAGCATAATTACCGGCCCGCCTTCAAACGTGCTGAACGCAAACACCAGATTCACCATACCGGTCACCTTATCTCCCTGTTTGAGCAGCAGTAATTGACCGCGTTCCGGATGCGCCAGAATCAGCCGCAGTCCCGCCCTCTGCTTGTCCAGGTTAGCCGCACCGGCGAAGTCCTGCTCCATTTCAAACAGCTCCTGCAGCAGCAGGCACATTTCTTCCAGATGCTCTGTCCCGGCTTTGGCTATTGTCAGCATAGTCCCGTTTCATCTCCATTTCCATTTTATTGGGATTGGCTTAAGGCTCTGATGATGCTGAAAATAGCGTGATGATTAATCGCTTGCCCCTATCATAAATGATTCCTGCCATAATCAACTGTGACTTTTCCCCTGTGAACAAGAAGGCCGCTAAACGATACTGTATGTGAGATTCTTGCAAGAAGCAGCCTACTACGAATAAAAGGACTGAGATCATGACCAGAAGTATTATTGTTACAGGCGGAGCCATTATTAAAGATAAATACGGCCGGATATTATTACAACAACGGTCTGATTACGGGGATTGGGGATTGCCCGGCGGGGGAATGGAGGCCGGAGAAACGATTGAAGAGACCATGATTAGAGAAGTTAAAGAAGAAACCGGACTTGAGGTCAATCACTATAATCTACTCTCCATTTATACAGGAGCAAGAATGATGTACACCTATCCTGATGGAAATGAAGTTGTGTTTGTCATGATCTGAAAGAAAAGGCCATAGGAATTCTAAGAACCTGATCATGTTCTATAAAATAACAGCAGGCGCCATGGACTTTGTTGTGTCCATGGCGCCTGCTGTTTCCTACGGCGCATCCATCCGCGACACCAGATACTCGCGCAGGCTGCTGTACTCCCCGCCGCTGCGGATGTCAGCGAAGGAGCGGCTGACGCTGCCTTCAGTGAGCGGATTGGCGAAGTCCTCGACAATTCTGCCCGGTCCGGGATGCATGACAATCAGGCGGCTGGACAGCAGCAGTGCCTCATCCACATCATGGGTAATGAAGAACATGCATTTCCCGGTCTTGCGCCAGATCTCCCGCAGGTGAATCTGCATATTCTCGCGGGTCAGGGCGTCCAGCGCGCTGAACGGCTCGTCGAGCAGGACGATCTCCGGCTCGGCAGCCAGAGTGCGGGCGATGGCCGCCCGCTGCTTCATGCCTCCGGAGAGCTGGTGGGGATACAGCCTGGCTGAAGCCGTAAGGCCCATCAGCTCCAGGAAATAAGCGACACGCTCCCTCCGCTCAGCCTTGGGCTGGTTCTTCATCCGCAGCCCGAACTCAATGTTACGGGCTAGCGTCAGCCAGGGAAAAAGGTTCGCCTGCTGGAACACCACGCCGACCTCGGAATCCGGCCGGGTATGGCGTTTGCCGTTAATGGCGATGCTGCCATGCGAAGGCTTCAGGTACCCGGCGATAATGTTCAGCAAGGAGGTTTTGCCGCAGCCCGAAGGTCCAAGGACTACAACGAATTCGCCCGGTGTCAGCTGCAGATTAACCTCCTGCAGCACCTGCCTTGCTGTGGCCCCTCTGCCATAGGTGAGGCCGATGCTCTCCAGCAGGATACCCTGTCCGCTGCCGTTGGAGGTTACCGGTACTGCAGCAGCTCCGGCCATACCGGAAGCCGCCCCCCTGCGTCCGCTCTCCCCGTAATTCCCGGCACTCAGTACACCTGTACCACCGGGACCGTCCAGTTTTTCTTCCAAGATCATCGCGCCATCGCCTCCTTGTCATTGCTGGTCTAATTACCGGTATACAAATCGCTCCGCAAAGCCTGCTGGTAGACCGAGAGGTCCGGTGAATCGGTGATCGACTTCTGCTCTACAAGGAAATCACCCGTGTCCTTCAGCAGCTGTCCGAATGCGCCCGGCTGATCCGGCGTGCCCATATATTCAGGGGCTGATTGCTGCGAGGCATCCAGCACGATAATTTCATTCATCGCCTTAAGGGTGGCTTCGGCGCTAAGTCCAAGCTCAGCAGACATCGCTTCCGCCGACTCCTGCGGGTGATCCCGGTAATATTTCACCGCTTCATCCAGCACAGCGATATAGCCCTTAACGGCATTCGGATACTTCCCGATGAAATCCTTGTGCACCACGCCGAACTCTCCGGTAATGCCGCCTTTGGCCGCCACATCGGCTGAGGTGATGATGACCTTGCCGCCATCCTCCACCAGCTTCGACTGGCTCGGCTGCCAGGTATAAGCGCCGTCGATATCGCCTCTCTGCCAGGCGGCAACGATGTCGGGAGCCTGCATATCAAGTATGGTAATGGATGCAGGATCAATGTTCTCCTGCTTCAGTGCCGACAGCAGGCTGAAATGCGAGGTGGAGCCGAAGGTGGTAGCGATCTTGTGGCCTTTGAGCTCGGCGAGGGAGCTGATTCCGGCAGCACTCTTGACTACCAGCGCCTCACTCTCGCCGATGACATCATGAATATAATAGATTTGATCCGGCAGACCTTGGGCCACACCGGAAGCTCCCGGAGGGGTACCCAGCAGGCCGAAGTCGATTCCGCCGCTGGCAATCGCCACGTTCACGTCGCGGCCGGAATCGAACTTGAGCCAGGATATTTTGATATCGGGATATTTCTTCTCCAGCAGGTCGAGGGACTTGGCCAGCAGCTCTCCGTTCGGTGAGACCTGATAGCCTATGCGGATTTCCGTCGGCAACTCTTCCGCCGCGGCAGGTGCGGGCGTAGCTTCCTCAGCCACCGCCGCAGCTGCCTCCGTAGCGTTGGCGTTCTCTGTGGCAGCCGCCGCTTTCGCTGTATTGCCGCTGTTCCCGCTATTGCTGGCAGAATTGCCGCAGCCGGATATCACCACCAGCAAAGCGAATATTGCCAGAAGGGTCCCTAAGCGAAACTTTGAATGAAGCTGTTTCATATATTTTCTACTCTCCTTTTATGAAAACCATAGTTATTCATTGCTCCGTCCAAGGCGATACACGCCGGATTAAACTGCGGATAATCAGATCAATCACGATGGCGATCAGTGCCATGAGGATAATGCCCAGATACATAATATCGCTGCGCAGGAACTTGCTCGCATCCAGCACCAGCCAGCCGACTCCCGATACTGCAGCCACCATCTCCGCAGCTACCAGCGTGGAATAGCTTACCCCGACTGCGGTCCGCAGTCCGGTTAACAGCTCCGGCAGCACCGAGGGAAAGATCACGAAGGCATACAGCTTCCAGCCCCGTGCGCCCAGCGATCTGGCCCCGTTGATCCGGTCCGGACTCAGCCGCTGCACACTGAACACAGCCGTAATGAAGAGCGGAGCGAAAGCCCCGAGAAACAGCAGCAGCACCTTCGACACATCTGTAATGCCAAACCAGAGAATGAGCAAAGTGTAGTAGGCAAGCGGCGGCAGCGGCCGGTAGAATTCGATAAAAGGATCAATAACCGCACGCAGCACCCGGTAACGGCCGCATAGAATTCCCAGCGGCACAGCCGTAACAAAGGCTGCGGCGAGCGCCAGAAACAGCCTGCGCATGCTGGTGCCGATATGGTTCAGCAGCGTTTGGCCTTTGTACCCTTCATGCAGAACATCGGTGAAGGCTGCCCATACGGTCTGCGGCTCCGGCAGGAACAGCGGATTCACCCACTCTCTGGCACTGACCAGCCACCACAGCAGCAGTGCGGCCAGCAGGGAAGCCACCGAGATTCCCCGGTACAGCCATTCTTTGGACCAGCCTGCTGCTGCAGGCGGTAACGCGGATGCCGTTGATTCAGCCGGATTCCGGCCGTTGCCCTTTGGTTCGCTAACGCTGATACTCTGCCCTTCCTCAGGACGCGCTGCCTTCGGTGTATTGCTCTGCATGTTGCGGGTCTCCTCTCTCTTGCCGGCATACAAAAAGGCCTGACTCCGGCAAGCAGGGCAGTTTCCGCCCTTGCTCCGGCTAATCAGGCCTCCGGCTGTCCGGTAGGCTTGTACCTGAATTTATGAATTTATTATTCTGAACCCGTTACGATGTCAGCCTTAAGCCGATCATGCCGATAATAATGATGGCCAGGCATATCAGTTTGGACGGTCTAAGCGATTCTCTATACACCATGGCCCCCAGCACGACCGCTCCGCAGGAGCCGATGCCCGTCCACACGGCATAGACCGTCCCGACAGGTATCGTCATTACCGAGCGCGACAGGCAATAGAAGCTAAGTGCAAGGGCGGCAACTGCGGCAACAGAGGGCCAGAGATGCCGGAATCCCCGGGAATATTTTAATAGAGGAACACTGGCGACCTCCGACAATCCGGCAATGATCAGGAGCAGCCAGCCCACTAGCGCAGGCCTCCTTGTTCACGGTCTGCCGGGGACGTCGTTGACAATGGCAGGAAGTGCCCTTTCTTCAGTGCCCGGCCAGGCTCACCGCCCCGAAGCGCTGCATCTGCTTCACCGCCGCCTTCCTGCGCCTCACTCTCATCCCCAGCCGTCAGCCTCAGGCCGATCATGCCACAGAGCAGCAGCAGAATGAAGAAGATCCGCCAGAACCCGGCGGGCTCGTTCAGCAGCAGCATTCCGGCAGCGGCAGTGCCTGCCGCCCCGATGCCGGTAAATACGGTATATGCGGTTCCAACAGGCAGCCGCATCATGGCTTTTACATATAAGGTATAGCTTATTCCAATGCAGCACAGGACAAGCAGGCTCGGCCAGAACAAGCGGAAGCCTTGACTGTATTTCAGCCCGGTGGCCCAGAAGATATCCACCAGTCCTCCGGCAACAACATAGAACCAGGCCGACATGCTGCGGTCCTGCAATGCAGAAGTCTGTTTCAGTACATTCATATCTGTGCTTCTCCTTATCCGTCTAGCCGATGAACTGGAGCATGGAGCTGAAGGATTTGATCGTTTCCATCATTTCTTTCTCCATTAAGGAGAGATGGTGCCGCTTCGTCCAGGCCAGGACAATCGACACATCCAGCTCCGTATCGGCAATATCGAGTGGCACAATGCTGCCCTTGTTCAGGAAATAATCACTCATGAATTTCGGGGCAAAAGCGGCGCACAGGTTCTGGCCGATCACATTCTCCAGCATCGGAAAGCTGTCCAGCCGGTAGGCTACGTTGTAGTCTCCGTGCTTCTGCAGCAGCTCGGACACCCAGCAGTCGGTAGCGAACTCCGTATTATACAGAACCAGCGGCTGGGCCAGCGCTTCCTGCAAGGGAACTGCCCCCCGGCCTGCCAATTCTGAATCCTTGCTGACAAGCAGCACCAGCCGGTCGCGGAACAGCTCTTTGATGCAGAGATCCTTCTCCTCCGGTTGTCCGCAGGTCTTCATGACGACACCGAAGTCCGCCTTGCCGGCCGCAATGTCGCGCAGATTATTGTTCGATTCCCCGACCTTCATCAGCACATTGACACCCGGATGCCTATATTTGAACGTAGTTAGCGCATTGACCATGATCGTGTTGCTGATGAACGGCTCCACCGCAAGATGGATACTCCCGGTCATGGCCTGCGTATTCTCCTCAGCCAGTGCCTTGATGTCTTCCAGCAGGTCGATAGCTTCCATCGCCTTCTGGATTACAGCCCGACCGACATCGGTCGGCTGAACCCCCTGGTTAGTCCGCTTAAACAGCAGAATGCCGAGTTCAACCTCAAGCTTGGACACCGATGAGCTCAGCGCAGGCTGGGAAATGTAGGAGCGCTCGGCAGCCGTCGATATGGAGCCCGTTTGGGCTATCGCCACAATATGATAGAGCTGTTCCAGACGCATGGCTTCTCCCTCTTGATTCTTAATAGCCTCATTATATAACTATAAAACCAATGTGACTACTAGGAAAAAAGTCTACTTCATCTCCTGATGCGTCCTGCTGCGCCGATGTTCAAGGCACCCATTGCTCCAGCTGCTCCACCAGTACCGGAAGCGGGTGATACCCGCCGAGACGCAGCTTGACCTCGCCGTCCAGGAACAGCACCAGCTGCGGGATGCCCCGCAGGCGCAGACTCTGAAACAACAGCCGGTATTTGCCGGCATCTACGCCATACACATTCATCCGGCCCTGGAAATCATGGGCTATGGCCTCGGCTACCGGGAACAGCTGCCTGCAGATTTTGCAGCGCCGGGAGCCGAAGAAGACAAGTACAGGACCTTCACTGCCGAAAGCGAGCGCTTCGAATTCACTGTCCGTAATATGGGAGACCGGCCTGCGCGGAATTTCCGGGCGCATGCTTACACTCCGCCCCCCGCACCTGCTGTCACTGGCTCTCCCGCCTCTGCGGGTTTTCCTGCCGCCGGGATCTCTTCCTCCGCAGAACCGGCCAGAATCTGATAGATGATCCCGCCCTCAGCATTCTCCGGTACCGGGGACCCGGTAAGATGGCAGATGGTCGGCACGATATCAACGACTTTGACTTTGCGGCCGATGACTTCCCCGCTCTTCACCCCGGCTCCCAGGGCAATAAACAAAGCTCTCATGGAGTACCCCAGCAGAGTGTGGTTGCTGAGGCCGTTGCCGTGGCAGCGGGTGAAGTCAGCCTCAAGGATGTAGAAAATATCGCCGGAGTTCTCTCCGCCAAGACCCACTACTTCCATGTCATTGCGGTTCAGCGCGAAGCTGATGACTCTTCTGCCTGTCTTGGGATCACGGTAACTGTACAGATCATCGATGATCTTCGCTACCGTGCTGTCATAGTCTGCCGGATCAACAATTCCCTGTGGATCACGGCCTTTTACATTGAGATAAATGAAGGTAGCGCGCTGAGCAACAGCTGTCGTCCGGCTCCAGTCAATCTCATAGCTGCCTCCGTTTTCCTTAAGCTGCGTGTACCCGAGGTCACCGAGAATGCCGACGTTGATGCCCCACATGTCGCCGATCAGCGGGTGATCAGTCTCGGGGTTCTTCGCGACTCCCGCATGGTCGGAGACAATAAAGGCCGCCGTCCCGCCGTCCAGCCGGTCCAAGAGAGCGCTGATGAAGCGGTCGCTGATCTCATAGATTTTATAGATAATCTCCTGATAACGTTCATACTCCGCAGACGCAGCGGGCAGCGTATGGTCCAGGTAGAAATGATTGAACATATCAATACCGTGCATGTGAGTGTAGAACAAATCCCACTCATTGTTATCCAGCAGATGATTGATCGCATCCACATGCCAGCTGTACATTTCCTCAATCGATTCCAGCAGCACCTGATCCGCCTGCGGATTCAGACGGCTGTAATTGGAGGGCTGTAGCATCGGGCCGACTTTGCTGTATAGCTCCTCCCCGATATTTTGCGGATAAAAGTATTTGCCCGTCTTCAAATCGAGCACATATGAGGCGTAGAACTTAAAGCTGTTACCGGCGGGGTCCAGCTCCAGCACACGGATTTTGTAGGCGACTGGAATGTCCGCGCCCTCAATGCTGTAGGTGTCATAGATCCAGCCGCTCCATTCTCCGGGTCCGGCTTCACCGAGAGGCACCGCTGCCGTTTTGGAGGCATAAATCTGAACCCGGCTGTAATCCCCTTGATCATCGGCAACCAGCAGACCGTACCGTCTGGCCTGCCCGTTATTTACCGGAACCGCGAACTCACGCGCTCCTGCCGGAGCAGAAGTCCAGCCTTCAGCCGGTCTCAGCGGCGTATAAATCTGATCCGCAGTCGGCACATCTGCAGACAACTCTCCATCCTGGGTCGTTGTGACCAGCCCCGGCTGGGTATAGCCATAGCCTTCGTAAGTATCCTTGCTGATCTCGGCCTTCTGCGACGTTTCTTCTCCTTCAAACCGGCAGTTGGCCCCGGTATTATCCACGACATGGGGGATTTCAATTAGCTCGGCATATTCCGCGCGGCCTTCATATACTTTCTCATAGTCAATGTAACCGCGCAGATTGGTGTAGATGCTCGTTCCGTCCACATAGATTGCATCCTCCACCTGCGGCGGCCAGGACGTTGGATAGTTGAAAATAATACTCTTTTTGCCCGCCCGTGCATAAGCCTGCCAGATCGTCTCCGCCTTCAGCAGCCCCGAGTCAAAGCCATAATCCAGCACATCCAGCTCATTGCCGAGCGTATGGTTCCAGAAGCAGGTAATGCCGTGGGTCGCCGGATACGCGCCCGTAGCAATGGATGCCCAGTTCGGCGGCGTTATCGCCGGAAGCACGCTCTGCATACCCAGATCGCTGGTGGTTACACCGGCATCGAGCGCTCTTTTGAAGCCCGGAAGCTTGCCTTCTGCCACATATTTGCGGATGACTGCCGGATCTGCGCCGTCAAGACCCAGCAGCATTACCTTCTTCGCTTTGCTGTTATTGTTGTTGCTGTTGTTGCTGCTGCCGTGAGCACCGTCTTTGCCGTTTGCCATAACCTCACTCCGTCCAGGGATTTTTAGATATTCCTATGAGATAACTAGGAATTAATCTCTGTGGTCATTATAGACGGCAGCCAGTGCGCTTGTTAAATAGACGTTGCTTATACGGGTATAAGCGGCGCTTATCCCCGCAGAACAAGTGGAAACGGCTTTGCCGACCTTATAAAGAGCGGGATCGTTTCAGCGGGATCGTTTCAAAGCGAAATATCCCGCCCCATTACAGGGGCAGGATATCCTCTGGACTCGCTATTCCGCTTCAGTCCGGAAGCTTAGCTCAGCGCGTGCGGAACTCCCGTGGAGTCTGGCCGGTCTGGCGGTGGAAGAGGCGGGAGAAGTAATGGAGTGAGCTGAAGTGGTATTTCTCGGCAATCTCAGTAATACTCAGCGGGCTATGCAGCAGGTCTTCCTTGGCCCGGTTGACCCGGAAGCGGTTCATATACTCCACAGGTGAGGCCCCGGTAGATTTGCGGAACAGCTCGAAGAAATGCCCCCGGCTCAGCTGAAGACTGCTGTAATATGCCTCCAGCGGCTTCGGTACATCATGCAGCAGATCCTGCTCCATCTGCTCGAGCAGTGAGCTGATCCTCCGGTCCGGAATGGGCTGGCCGCTCAGCAGCAGATGCAGCAGATCATCAATAAACTCCTGGAAATGACGCTGAATCGTCAGATTGCGGATGAAGGTCTGCTCATTATCGAACTCTCCTGCCTTATAGAACTTCTGAAACCGCTCTGTCCACCCGCGCAGCAGCCCCACATCCATGGACAGCGGAAGCGGATACGGGAAAAGAGGTCCCAGCAGCTCCTCCTTCAGTTGCTCCGGCTTATAGCAGATCGGGCAGGCCCAGTCGAAGACACCCTCCCGGTCCACAAGATGCCAATCGAAATAGCAGCACAGATGAACCATGGGTTCGGCAGCATCAGCACGCCATTCATGAAGCTTCCCGGGCGGGAGATGGATCAGCATTCCCGGACTGACCCGGTGGGACTGTCCGCCGGCTAACAGCGTCCCGTAGCCTTCGCTGATCAGGTAAACCGAGCTCATGTAGCAAATTCTCGGTGAGCTGGATTGCCCTTTGGCAAAGGGATAGCGGGTAGCCAGATAGACGTAAGGATGTATCGCGGAAAAGTTCATACCGGTTCCCCTCCCTTCCTTTCGTTGATGCGGTTACTCTGTAACGTTCGAAGCCTGCGCGGCTTCAATGGCAGCTGCCAGCTCTTCGTAAGATGAACCCGGCAGCAATTGGCCGTTCACCATAAACTTCGGTGTCCCGTTCACCCCGTAATTTCCTGCGGTTTTGAAATCCTCCTTGACCGGAAGCATGTAAGTACGCGCCTGCAAATCCTTCGCGAAGCGTTCATAATCAATACCGCTGATGTTGTCCTTCACGAAATTAAGCATAAACTGCGGGGTAGCCCAAATCTTCGTCTCATCCCCCTGATGGTCGTACAGCTTGCTCATGAATTCCCAGAATTTATCGTTGTCCTGGGCAAATACCGCTTCACCCGCGCTAGCTGCCATAATCGAATCCCGGTCGATGAAGGCGAAGTTAATGAAGAACAGCTCTACCTTGCCGGTATCTATGAATTCCTGTTTGAACTGTTCAAAATAGGTCTCCTTCCACTTCTTGCAGGCAGGACACTTGAAATCGGCGAATTCAATCACCTTGGCTTTGGCTGTGGTGCTGCCGAGATGCGGCTGCTTCTCATATTTCAGGCCATTCGCATCGAAGTCTCCGCGGATTTCCGTATAATTGGGCAGTCCGTCCAGCCCGCCCGCCGCCCTGGTCCGGTTAAGGAACGCTACGGATACAGCCAGCACCATCACACAGATTACGATGACCGGAACTGCGAAACCGGAACTTTTCTTTGTTTGTTTTACCTTCGATTTAGCCATTGCTGTTTATCCCCCTAGATAAAATTAACACCGCTTATTGATAGCGCTTTCTATGCTGAATATAAGCTGGAGGATATTTCAGCGTAAAGGTACACTTGCGGCAGCAGGGTACCTTTCCCCCGTTCAGACCGGGCGTGACAGTCCAGCGTTAATTCACCCGCCGATCGTGCAACAACCGGACCCTCCGCTAAATACTTTCCTGCGGGATTCGCCTACGATTTATTACAGGTAAACCCTATAGACGGTTTAGTGCATTTATAAAAACAGGTCAATACAGCTTGGAGGAGGCATAACTAAGATGAAAAAAACTAAGGTATCATCGGTGACGGAGGGTGCGGAGGAGGCGAAGGCAGAGGTGGAGACGATTGAGGCGGAAGTGATGGTGGAGCTCGAGATGGCTGGGGCGGTAGCGGCGGTGACGGAGATGGTGGAGGCGGTATCGTCGGTGATGGAGGCAGACCCTATGGTGGTGGAGGAAACTGTGGAGGTGATTGGAGCGGTGACTGAGATGGCAGAGGCGGTAGCGGCGACGGAACCGGGACCAGCAGCAGGTTATGCAGCGGCAGGTAGTCTGCTTCATGCCCAAGAGCAGGCCGGGCGGCATAATATTACCTTCAGCGGTCCGGCGGTGGATTTCTTCGAAGGGGCGCTGCTGGGCAACGGCGGGCTTGGTGTGGTGGTGACCACCCGGCCGGATGCGGTCATGCTGCACTTCGGACACAACAATGTCTGGGATATCCGGATTGCCGAGCATCACGGGGAGGAGATTCTGACCTTCAAGGAAGTGTACGACCGCTTCGCTTCGCTTCCCGCTGATCTCGGCCAGCTTACGGACAACCCATGGTACCGCGAATACTGCGAAATGGCCGGAGACAACTACAGCAAGCCCTACCCGCGCCCGATGCCCTGCGGCTCGCTGCTGCTCCGGTATGACCGGCGCCGCGCGGAGGTACTCGGCCACACGGTGCATATTGGCGACGGACGCTGCACGGTTGATTTCCTGATCAACGGCAAACCGGCGGTGTTCGAGCTGTTTGTGGAGGCGGAGCAGGACCGGGTGTGGATGTCGGTAACAGATACGGCGACCGGTTCGCAGGTTCCGCTGTTCCATGAGGCCAGGCTCATCCCCGATCCCAAGACACCGCAGGAGTTCCCTCCGGCGTCTTGGGAAAACGATGCTGGTGCTGGCCTGATGTCTTTTACACAAATTCTGCCGCACATGGAGTTCCCCGCTTCGCCTTACCTTCCGCATGAGCGGGACAAGGCGTTCCGGCTGGCGGTCCGGCTGCCTGGAGCAGAATTCATTGGCAGCGGCAGCATTGCCCGTCTGGATAGCTCAGGGAAATCCGGCGGATTTCTGGCCTGCGCAGAATTGCGGGAGGGACCGGCAGCGGAGATAGCGACTTTAGCTGACACAGGAACTGTAATCGGTGCTCAACCTGGACCTAGCGCATCTGCCAGGATGAACGCGCCGACACGCGCCGGTTACGACCACGCGCTGGCGCAGACCCGGGAAGCATGGCGGGAATACTGGGGGCATTCCTTCATCACCTTGGAGGATGAATTCCTGGAGCAGATCTGGTACCGCAATCTCTACTTCCTGAACTGCTCCGTCAAAGCGGGAATAACCTGCCCCGGCCTGTTCGCCAACTGGAGCTACGGCTCCATCGGAGCGGATTGGCACGGAGATTATCATATGAACTACAACACCCAGCAGCCATTCTGGGTGACGTTCTCCAGCAACCATCTGGAGAAGCATCTGCCCTACGCAGACATGGTGGATCATGTACTGCCGGTCAGCCGCAAATGGGCACGCGAATATTACAGACTGCCCGGCGCCTATTTTCCGCATTCTGCCTACCCTGTAGAAATGAGCATGATGCCTTACCCTGTTCCGCATTGGGGCTGGGAAATATGCGAGACTCCATGGACTGTACAGAGTTTATGGTGGCATTATCTATATTCAATGGATGAGGAATTCCTGCGCAGCCGCGCCTTCATGCCTATGAAGGAAGCCGTCCTGTTCATGACGGCTTATATGAAACGTCCCGAAGCTTATGGTCAGCCCTGGAAGGACGGGTGTTATCATATTTTCCCGACGGTGGTGCCTGAGTTGTATGAGATCACGCCGGGATTCGCCCGCAACAGCGATTGCCTGATCGATCTGACGCTGACCAAATTTATCTTCCGGGCATTCATCAGTGCCTGTACCGTTCTGGGTGAGATTGAAGCAGAAGGAGCCCTGCTGACTGAAGTACAGGATATCCTGAATCACTTTCCGGAGTATCCGGAAGCCGAATCCGCTTCGGGCCGTGTATTTGTATCCGTAGCTGGCGAAAATCCGGACACCATCTACAATGTTCCGGTTCCGCTGACCACTGTCTTCCCCGGCGAAGAACACGGTCTGCATTCTCCTCCGGCAGAGTATCAGACGGCGGTGAATACTTACCGCAATCATCTCAATGAAGGCGGCAATGAGCTGGTGTTCCAGCCCCTGGCCGGGGCACGGCTCGGTATCCTTGATCTGGAGCGGTTCAAGCGGCAGATCCGGTACTGCCTATTGCCTAACGGCACCTGCACAAATAAAGTGCTGATGAGCGGCGGACGCTACTCCGATACGGACGACTTCAGCTTCATGGCGCGCATGGGCATCTGGTTTGAGAATTTCGCACTGCCCGCCGTTATCAACGAATGCCTGCTCCAGAGTTATAACGGCGTGCTGCGCTTTTTCCCCAACTGGCCGGAGCATGACAGCGCAGAATTCCGCAGCCTGCGCGCGGTAGGCGGCTTCCTCGTCAGTGCGTCCATCCGGGCAGGTGAAGTGCAGCAAATCGAGGTGTTCAGTGAAGCAGGAGCTCCGTTATCCTTCTATATTCCTTGGGAGCAAGGGGCCGAATGTACCCGTTCCTCCGGGGAGATGCAGACCTTCACAGGTATGGCCGCGGATATGCAGACTTCTGCCGGGGAAATTATCCGCATCGTTAAAGCGGGGGGATAGCTCCTAAACAAATCAATCGCCAGAGAACAAACTAGGAAAAGCCACTTTGGCAACTTGCTTGCTGAGGATTTGCAATGACTGGATTACGGTATATGCGGCAGGCTTAATCTTAGTTGCACTTTGTACAACTATATTAACTGATTTAGAACGGATTATCCGTTTAGTTGTATTCCGTACAATTAAACTGCCGTACTTAGGTGGTATTTACCGATTCGGACAAATTTAGTTGTACAGACTACAGTTATAAGAGGCGAGCAGCCCTTTTCGCCTTTTTTAGTTGTACATTATACAACTATCACGGAATTCGTTGGAACTGAATACTCAATTGCTGCATGTATGAAATGTTTGAATGAACTCACTACTCTAGCTCTGATGTAGTACGATTCAGTCGACAGTTCCATAGCGCCATAGTCCCCTAAGGCTTCATTCCCGCCAAGAACACACGGTTATCGTGCAAAAGCAGCAAATAAGCGGGGGCGAAATTCGCCCCCGCTTCTCTTACGCCAACAGCTCCAGCCGGCTGCCCAATTTGTAGCTTCCGCCCGCTTCCGCCTGGAAGACTGTTCGTACCTCACCCCATCGTACCGTCACCATTCCCGGAGAAAAGGTACGGACCTCGGCTGCAGTCAGCTGGCCGTTATCCCAGGCAACATCCACTTCCGCATTCCCCTTGGCCCGCAGGCCGGATACCGCTCCAGTGCTCCATGCCGCAGGAAGGGCAGGCAGCAGATGAATCTCTCCCGCGTGGCTCTGCAGCAGCATCTCAGCAATCAGCGCTGTACCGCCGAAATTCCCGTCGATGACGAAAATATTGCTCTCCGCTCCGGCAATACCCGATTTGGAGTAGGTGAACAGATTATCGAAGCACAGGCCGCCGATCAGGTGAGAAATATGCTTATAGGCATCCTCCCCGTCATGCAGCCGGGCAAACCCGAGTCCGAACAATGCCGCCGTGAACTCCACATCCTCCAGCTCGTTCTGTTGCATCCGGTTCTCCAGCGTAACTCTGGCTGCCCTGCTGAGTTCCGGTGTCCGGCCGGGAGTAATCCGATTGCCGGGATACAGTGCGAACAGATGGGACAGATGGCGGTGCTCCGGCTGGGCTTCCTCATAATCCTCCAGCCACTCCTGCAGCTGCCCCTTCCTGCCGATCTGAAGCGGCGGCAGCTTAGCTGCAGCCGCCTGAAGCATCTGCCGGAACGCTTCATCCCGGTCCAGAAGCGCTGCCGCCATCAGGCAGAATTCAAACAGCTCCCGGACCAGAATCTGGTCCATCGCCGGACCCATAGACAGCTGCTGCGCGCCATCGCCAGGATCACCGGGATAGAAGCTGTTCTCCGGTGAATTCGCCGGTCCGGTAACCAGCCAGCCATGCTTGGGGTGGATACACATGTAATCGAGGAAGAATACGGCCGCCTCTTTGAGCACCGGATAGGCCTGGCGCGCCAGGAACTCACGGTCCAGACTATATTCATAATGCTGTATCAGATGTGTGGCAAGCCATAGTCCGCCTGTAACATTAAGTCCCCATGAAGTCTCCCAGCCGGGAAGCGTAAATCCCCAGACGTTCGAAAATACATGCGCAACCCAGCCCTTGCTGCCGTACAGATTGCCTGCCGTTGATTTTCCCGCCTGTGCCAGCTCTTCAACATAGCGCATCAGCGGAAGATGGCTGTCCCCCAGATTCGTAATCTCCGTAGGGTAATAGTTCATCTGGGTGTTGACGTCCAGGTGATAATCACAGCTCCAGCCCATCCGGCAGGCTTCCCCGTCATTCCAGATCCCCTGCAGATGCATAGGCAGCGGCGAATCGGCCCGTGAACCGGCGATCGTCAGGTAACGCCCGTACTGCAGGAACAGTGCGAACAGCTGGGGATCATCCCCGCCGCCCCGGGCCAGGGATTGAATACGCTGACCGGTGGGGAGATCCGCCTTATCTGAGCGCCCCAGGTGAATATTCACCTTGTCATACTGGCTGCGGTAATCGGCAATATGCTCTTCTCGCAGCAGTTCATAGCCCTTGCCTGCCGCCTGATCAATGGTGCTGCGGCTTTCTGATTCCCAGTCCGCATCTGTACGGCGGTAATTCGTGCTGACGGCGAAGTAAATCCAGGCTTCATCCGCTCCGCTGACAGTCAATAGGCCGTCACCGCTATGAATCGAACCGCCGGATATCACCACCTTGACCCATCCTTTGGCATAGACTCCGCAAGTGCCGTTGCTGTGTATATTTTCTGTTGCCTGGCTCTTGAATTCCAGCATATCGCCTTCCACGGCTGTCGCTCTAAACTGCCCCGTCCCGTTCACCAGACTGAGCGAAAAGGACACTGTACCCGGCAGTCCGCCCCAGATCCTTGACGCTACCAGATCACCCGCATGCGAGGCAAAAACCTCACGGTGCAGCGTTGAACTCTTACCCTGATGCACCGCTCCGGCCACCGCATTCGTCAGATCAAGCTCCCGCCGGAATTGTCCGCCATCTCCTGATTCCTGCTCCCGGTTCTGCATCTGCTCCGCAAAATCAATCACCACCTCGCATAGTCCGAGGTTCGTGCCGAAATTCTGCTTCTTAGGCTGCAGATGCCGCTTAGCCAGACGGTCGCCCCCTTCGTAATCCCCGCTGAAGAAATGCTGGCGCATTTCTTCCAGCGCAGCCTTACCCCCTCCGGAGGAAGGTACCGGGTCGCTCTGCCCCGACCAGTAGGTGACCTCGCTCATACTCCATACTTCGCGGTGTGGAGCAGCCATCACGACTGCCCCTAATCTGCCGTTCCCCAGAGGCAATCCCTGGGCCCAGCTCACTGCCGGCTCAGAATACCATAATTTGAAATCATTCATACCGCATTCTCCTGTCTGTCATAATCTGCCCGCCTCCAGCAGGTTCAAGGCACGCTTACATTCACTGTTCCTCTATGCAAAAAGAATTCGCTGTCACGTCTACCCCGCTACAGGCTGTAAGCCGGACAGCATTCTCAAGGCTTGAGAACCTTTCCTCGTCCATGCTCTTGTCCTTGTCCTTGTCCTTGTCTGTGTCTTTGTCCTTGTCTTTGCCCATTTTCCTGTTTCGATCTCCCGCATCTGCCGCCGCAACAACCACACGGTTATGCCTGAACGTTAATCCCTCCGTGCTTCTGGCACTGAGAACGGGGGTATCCCCAGTCTCAAAGAGATTGTGCTCTATGCGGATATTCCGGTGCACAGGCGCCCCGCTGTCCGCTTCCTTCTTCTCCGGGGCTATGTGGATGACTGGAGCTTCACTGCTGCCGCAGGCAATGAAGGTGTTCCCGGTAATGGTCATATCTCTGACAGCACCAGACTCATACCAGGACTCCGCATCGGCAGCAACCAGAATGGCGCTCATCTGCATCCGCTCGAATACGTTATCCCGGATTACTGTTCTGCGCCGCGTAGCCGCCAGAATCCCTCTGGTCGGAATCCGCGAGAAAACATTCCCCCTGATCTCCACCTCAGGAGTCCAGGTGACATTCTCAATGACATCATTTCCGCCGATGCCCGGCGGAACCGGCCCTTCCAGCGTTAACTCCAGTTCACGCGGATTCAACTGCCGGACACCGGCAACCCGGCTGACTGCATACGCCGTCAGGGATTCCGCACGGACGAACTCAATCTCATCGCCCGTGTGAAAGGCCATGAACCCATACGACTGCGGATGCATAAAGCGGACCTTCAACGTGTTTCCGGCAGGCTGCCCGGCAATCCGCAGATAGGTGCCGTGCACATTGATTGCATCATCATGTGCCCCGCTAAAGCGGCTGTCTTCGATCAGAAGCTGTCCCCTGCAGCCGGACAGATGAATGAAATCGGCGAATCCGGCCACAGTCCGCCCGGTTTCAGGGCGCGGCGACAGTTCCAGCTGCCGGAAGACAAGATCCCGGCTGAACTGGCCCACGATCCCCAGCCCGTGCATGAAATGCACACCTGCGTTCTGAAACGTCACGCCGGAGCACTCCGTGATGAAGATTCCGGCCTGATCGCGAATGCCGTCCCGCACCTGCAGGACTGTCCCCGGGGCAACATCCGGCCTGAAACCGAAACTGAAACGCAGACTGTGCGGGCCGATCACCTCGACCAGCCGCGCCTCCGCCAGCCAGTTATCCGTCCGCCAGGTTATGTTCTGCACGGGATCATAGACCTGCATCGGACCTCCACGGAACCGCCAGCCCTCGCCTATCCAATCCAGCCTGCCGCCAATCAGCTCATACCGTGAATCCGAGTGCACGGTGACTTCGCAGAAGTCCGCACCGCATTGCTCCACGGTCATCTCGGCTACTGTAGGCTGGACATAATCCAGATGCAGGTTGCGGATCTCCATGTCCGTGCAGCCGTCCAGAATCAGCATCGTCTGCTTCCCGTGGAAGAGGAACAGCGAGCCGTTCCCGTCCAGTGTCAGCTGACGCTGCCCCTTCAGCAGTAGCCCGGCGGTTTTGGTCACATCGGGAAGCTCTTCCTCGCTGGCCGTGTTGGTAATGTAATAAGGAACCCGGAGCGCTGCGTCCGGGTAGAAATGATAGCAGCCCTGCGGGCAGTCCAGCAGCACCGGACCCTCCAGCCTGCCTGCGGCTTCTATCGCCCGCCGCATCGCAGGCTGGGTATCCCCGTCCGAATCCGGGACGGCGCCGAAATCGGTGAGGCACAGCACCGTCCGGTGAACCGGCTGATCATCGTCTACGGGATGAACTTCGTGATGAATATCAAACACCTCCCGGATGAATGGTTATGAAGCAGACGGCTCATGAGTTGCCGGACTGCTCAGCTGCGGTGCTGCATCAGTTGTGCAGTAGCTTAAGTACCCGCAGACCGGTCCCGGTACTCCGGCTGTCCTTGTGCACTGTATTGCGAATTGTAACCTGCAATACGCCGCGTTTCTCTTGAATCGGGAACAACGCCAGGATTGGACGGTAAGCATTCAGGCACCAGTCATCGAACAGATTGACTTCAGCGTAAGGCCCGCCGTTCAGCGAATATTCCACAATACCCGAGTCCGGCCCGTACAGCAGCACCAGTCCGGCACCTTGTCCCGTCACCGTGAAGCTGAATTCTGCCTGCGGATCATCAGTATAGGCATGCTCTGTAGAGAACCGCCAATTCATCAGTGGCTCCCCGGGCTCCAGCTCCTGGGTGCGGAAGCCTGCGGAATAGGCGGCGGCACTGTAATCCAGCAATCCGCCGTACTCATAATTCCGGCTATCCAGCGGAATGGGCAGCAGCGCTTCCTCTCCTGCTTCCTGTATCAGCTGTACCGTCTCTTGCGCTTCTGCTTCCTCTCCAGATACTGCTGCTTCCCGCCCCGTTTCCTTTTTCAGCACCGCCGTCACTTGTGCTTCTGCTTCCTCTCCAGGCACCCCCGCTTCCGGCCCTGCTTCCTCCAGCCATCCCGGCTGAACGCCGCATGGCACAATCGCCTGCTGCAAGTACTCCTGCACCAGCCCTGCATACAGCGCATGCCCCGCATCAAGCGGATGGTATCCGTCCGGAGCGAACCTCTTCCAATTCAGCTCACCTGTGTGGATCATGGTATACACCTTCGCCGCACAGTCAATCGACGGGATGCCATAATGATCAGCCACCTCCTCATGCACGGCGATATTAAAAGGCTTGTAGCCGGTCAGATTCTTGTCGGCTGCCGTGTACACGAAGATCAGCTCCGTCTCCGGTGACAGACGCCGGCACTGGCGGACAATTCCCTCCATACCGCGGATGGACTCCCCGCGGTCTTCCCCGTCATTCACGCTGAATTCAACAAACAGCAGGTCTATTTCCCCGTGGCGCAGCACATGCTCCTGCAACCGGTGTGCACCGAAGGTGGAGGTGGTCCCGCCGACCCCGGCATTGATGCAGCGCACGGGATGGCCTGCGTATAACCTTTGCAGGTACGCTCCGGTCAGTGCACGCCAGCTTGTGGTATCCGCATCCGAAGCGCCGGCCCCCTCCGTAATCGAGCCGCCCAGAAAAGCGGCTGTAAGCGGGGCAGCCCCCGCAAGCTTGCTTCTCATCCCGGGCAGTCCCCGGCGCGGTTCAATACCCGGAATGCCTCCGCTGTTCTGGTATTGCATAATTCCACCTCTTTACCAAATGAATAGGCCTTAGCCTTACTTGCGGTGAATACTTGAACGTGTTTGAACGTCCCTACAAACAGCAATGCCGGCCAAGGAGGCCGGCATCCGTTTTGCAGCGGTTAGGCCGCCCGCGTTTCCGCGCTATCCGGCTTTATTTCGCTGACACATCATAAGCCTTCTGCAGAATCTCCAGATAGCGGTCCAGCTTCAGGTCTTTAAGACCTTTTACATAAGCATCCCAGTCCTTGTTCAGATCCTTGTTGCCCGTAATGAACTGCAGCTCGTTCTGCTCAATGTAGTTTCTGAGGTTCGTCTGCAGCATGCTGGCTTCGTCGATGTCACTCGGGTCAATCCAGATCGACCAGAGCGGGAACAGGTCCTTCGGTTCATGGCCCTCATACAGCAGCGTAGCATCATAGAGTCTGCGTTCATATCCGTTGGAAGCATAGATATCTGTTCCCTGGACAAAAGTATCGCGGTACTCCTTCGGCATATAGAAGTGACCCATTCCGCTCCAGCCCGCATTGCGCGGCGCTTCGCCTTCTGCCATCGGAATCTGCTTGATCACCGGCTTCGAATCCTTGCCGAGTGCCACATCGCCTTCACCCGGATCGGTCCAGTCAATGCCTTTCATTCCGCTGGCCGAGTTGGTCTGGCCTTCCGGGGTGAACATATAATCGACCATTTTGATCAAAGCAATCTGTGCTTCTTCACTCGCTTTGTTGGTAATGACAAACTTGGCTCCCGGCGATACACCGCCTGCATCATGGGTGGCGAACGATACGCCGGAAGGACCGGTAAGCGGAGCAAGCGGGTTGTAATGCGCTGAACGCGTGTTGCCCGGGTCAATATTGATGAAGATGGCAGGGTGCATGCCCGCACCGGCGCCAAGAATTTCCGCATCGGCGTTCTCGCCGATTTTTTTGAACGCTTCAGCATTCTGGGTAAAAGCCCCCGGATCAATCAACCCGGCATCGAACAGGGATTTGATATAGGTCAGGCCCTCTTTCCATTCCGGCTTGATGGCTGCCGATTCGACCTTGCCGTCCGGTGTCAGGTTGAGGTAATTGCGGTCATCGTCATAGACGAAGCTGTTCATCAGATAAGGAATAATCCGTACACCGAAATCTTCAGTGGAACCGCTCAGTGGCACTTCATCGGCCTTGCCGTTGCCGTTCGGGTCCTGTGTCTTGAAGGCTTCCAGCATCTGCTTGAACTCTTCGGTAGTTTTCGGTTCTTCCAGATTCAGCTTTTTAAGCCATTCGGTGTTGATCCACATTTTATTCGGATAAGAGCAGTGGAAGCATTCCGTGTAAGCACCCAGCCCGTAAATATTGCCGTCCGGCGCTGTGTTCAGCGTCTTCAGTGCAGGTGTTTTTTCCATTGCTGCCTTAATGTTCGGTGCATACTTGTCAATCAGATCATTCAGCGGCACAAGAACGCCCTGCTGGCCGTATTTCAGCACATCGCCCTGCGAGAATTCATCAATATAAGCGGTGAGCAGATAAGCATCAGGATAGTCGCCACTGGCCAGCGAGATCTGTCGTTTCTCTTTGGCCCCGTCGGACGGGTTGATCTGCCAGTCGAACTTAATATTGAATTTGTCCTGAAGGAAGGTGGTGAATTTATTGGTTGGAATATCAATGCCCGATTCCTGGACAGCAAAGACGCTGACTTCAACAGGTGCTGCCGCAGCCGGTGTATTTCCGCTTGCATTCCCGCTGGTGGCCTGGGCGCCCGAAGGGCTGTCTGTATTTTTGCCCGAGCATCCGCTGATCACAACTGTAAGTACCGTTACCAGCATTAACAAACTAATAAGGCTTTTCTTCAAAATCAATCACTCCCTTTTTTTGAGTTGAACAGGGTGGATATTTCTTGCTGCCGGCTGATGAACTCACCCCCTTTGCAGGTGTACATGCCAGGCCTCAGCCCTTAACGGACCCGACCAGCATCCCTTGAACGAAATAACGCTGCACAAAAGGATAAATCACCAGCACAGGCAGCGTAGCCACAACAATCAGCGCATATTTCAGAAGCTCCGCCATCTGCTGCCGTTCCACCATCGCCATTGCATCCATCGCTCCGGAGCTGTTGTTCTGGATAATAATACTGCGCAGCACCAGCTGAAGCGGGAACAGATCCGCCGTCTTCAGATAGATTAGTGCGTCGAAATAGGAGTTCCACTGGCCTACGGCATACATCAGCACCAGCACCGCAAGGATCGGCTTGGATAACGGAAGCACTACACTGCGGATGAACCGCATGTCACTGCAGCCGTCAATCTCGCTGGCTTCAAGGAGCTCCTCTGGAATTGAGGCCTGGAAGAAAGAACGGGCGATGATCACCTGCCACACCCAGATGGCATTTGGAATCAGGAGCGCCCAGCGGGTATCGATCAGGTGCATCTGCCGGACCACCATATAGGTGGGGATCAGCCCGCCGCTGAAGATCATCGTGAACGTAATTACCATCATTAACGCATTCCGTCCAAAAAACGCTTTGCGCGACAAAGGGTAAGCAATCATTACCGTCAGCGTTACGCTGATCAGTGTGCCAGCCGCCGTATAAAAAATTGAATTGGCATAACCGGAAACAATCTCATGCGTGCTGAACAGCACCTTGAACGCCTTGAAGGAAATATCGACGGGCCAGAGCCACACACGGCCGGAGGTTACAGCCGCCGGGCTGCTGATGGAGCTGCTGATAATGAAGATAAGCGGGTACAGGACGGCTATCACCACAAGGATGAGCACCGCATAGACCACAGTGAGGAAGATCCGGTCACCGGTGGATTCTTTGATTTTTTGGGAAACTGCTGCCGAAGCGGCCATACGAGCACTCCTTTCCTACCAGATGCTGTTGTTCGTGATTCGTTTGGCCAAGCCGTTAACCGTAAGCAGCAGGACCAGATTAATTAAGGAATTGAATAAGCCGACGGCGGTGGCGAAGCTGTAATTGGCATTCAGCAGACCGATCCGGTACACATACGTAGCGATGATCTCGGAATTGACGATATTCAGCGGATTCTGCAGCAGATATACCTTTTCGAAACCGATCGCCATCACATTGCCTACATTTAGAATAAGGATAATCACAATTGTCGGCACGATGCCCGGAAGGTCGATGTGGCGGATTTTCTGGAACCGTGAAGCTCCGTCCACCTTGGCTGCCTCGTACAGCGTAGGGTCGATGCCGGCCAGGGCGGCCAGATAGATGACGGCGCTATAGCCTGCGGTCTGCCAAATATCGGACCAGACATAAATCGAGCGGAACATGCCGGGCTCCCCGAGGAAATTCACCGACTCCAGCCCGAAGAAATTCAGGGCAATATTGGCGAAGCCGAGGCGCGGAGCGAGAAACAGCATAATAATCGATACCATGACCACCGTCGAGATAAAATAAGGTGCGAAGGAGACCAGCTGGACAAACCGTTTGAACCGTCCGCCGCGGATTTCGTTGATCATCAGTGCCAGCAGGATGGGAATCGGGAACCCCGCCAGCAGCAGGAAGCCGCTCAGCAGAATGGTATTCTTCACCAGCGTCCAGAACATCGGATTCTCGAAAAAGAGTTCAAAGTTCCTGAATCCTACCCATGGACTGCCCCATATGCCTTTGATGACGTTATAATCCTTGAACGCCAGAACCGCATTCGCCATCGGATAATACTTGAAGATCAGAAAAAACAGCAGAGGTGGAATGACCAGCAGATGGAGCTGCCAGTGCTTCAGCATGCTTTTTCCGGCGTTAGAGAGCCAGCTCTGGCCTTTCCTCCGGGGCGCCGGCTTGTTGTTTAATATCAGATTTTTCTCCAGATTAATCCCCCCTAAAGTTGTGCCAGCGTGTACTGCGTTGGTTTGTGCCCATGATTGTACTTCGTGCAAAAATCGCTGCGGAAGCGTGTGATTGGTTTTCGTGTTGCTCCGTTGGTTCATTTTGCGTAAAACTTGTTGTGGAAGCAGGTACTTGGTAGTGCTAAGTTGCTTCACTTGGATTGCTTCAAGCAGAACTTGCTGCGGAAGCAGGTGTTTAGGTTTGACTGGCTAAATTGTGTGATAGCGCTTTCTCCACGACTCGATCATAAGGTGCTGCGGCGGGTCTTGAACAGGTACATTTCCGTATTTTGCGTACAGTTCACCCGGATTCCGGGGTCCATTGCATGCGCTTACATCCCGCATTCCGCTTATACCTTGTCCAAATCAGGGGCACTTCTGCCCCTCATTTCCTCGTCCCGCCCACTTCTGGCGGAATCAGGGTCACTTCTGCCCCTCGTTTCCTCATCCCGCCTACTTTTGGCGGATTCAGGGGCACTTCTGCCCCTCGTTTCCTCATCCCGCCTACTTTTGGCGGATTCAGGGGCACTTCTGCCCCTCGTTTCCTCATCCCGGTACTTTTGGCGGATTTAAAGGGATTTTTCCCTCTCATTCTCCCGTCTCGCCCACTTTCCGGCACATTTAAGGGGATTTATCCCTCTCATTCTCCCGTCTCGCCCACTTTCCGGCGCATTTAAGGGGATTTATCCCTCTCATTCTCCCGTCCCGCCTACTTCCGGCGCATTCAAAGGGATTATCCCTCTTACCCTCCCGTCCCGCCCACTTTCCGGCGCATTTAAAGGCAGCTGCTATTTCCGGCTAACTCAACTTGGTACTAATTTAAAATGAGAAAATTTGTTTTATCAACATTTATCTGAATGGTGTTCTTTTCCTAATGGTGTTCTTTTCTAAACGATGTACTTTACCAGACAATAAAAAACGGCCGCGCGTCCGGACCATGGACAGCTGCAGCCGCTTAAGCATGTGAAATCAATACTATTCGCCATGCGATTGTCGGTAGGTGCTCGGCGAAATGCCCGTCAGCCGCTTGAACGCCCGCCGGAAAGAATGTGAGCTGTTGTAGCCGACTCTGGCCGCGATCTCATCCACCGTGTACCGGCTCTCTCTCAGCAGGATTGCCGCCTCATCCATCCGCACCTTAATCAGGTGATCCGAATAATTCACCCCCGTCACTTCTTTGAACAGCTGCGAGATATATTTCTCGGGCCGCTCCACATGCTCGGCGACGCGGTACAGGGTGAGCTCGGTATCGGCGTACATTTCTGCAGTATACTGGTACATCTGCTTGATGATCTGGGTGTGTGCATCCTTCTTTTTGTTGGTGATGAATCCGCACAGCTCTCCGGTCAGCTCAAGGAATTCCGTCTGGATTCTCTCCAGCGGCGCCGAGGTGTCAATGTCGATAATCTGCCGTTTGACGCTCTCCCCCAGCGGGGACTCCATGAATATTTTTTGATCCAGCAGCTTGAGGAAGGTGCCCTTCATCTCCCCGATCAGCTGATGCTTCATTTCCATAGACAGCTCGCGGGGCCCCAGATTCTGTGCAAAAGTAGCCTCCATAATCCGCTCCGCCTCGGCCAGCTCGCCGGCGCGGATCGTACTGATCAGACGCTGCTCCGTCTCCAGAGGATAATAATAGGTCGTATTCTCAATCTGCACCTCCTGATGGCGCAAGACTCCTTTACGGTTCGTATATACTGCATATTCCAGCGCCTGTCTGGCCTGCTCGAAGGACTGGCTAACCTCAGTAACCGACGAGAAATACTCCCCGAAGCCGCCCTGCACCGAAATGCGGTATTCCTCAAACACCCGCTGAACCCCCTGATCCATCAGGCGTTCCATCCCATCTTCATTGCCCGCCGGGCCACCGTCAGCTGTGCTGGAGAAGAACAGGATGACTATTTTGTCCGAGCCCATATCCGTCATCGGGAGCGGACCCGCCAGCTCGGCAAATGTCTGCTTCAGCAGGAGCCGGGCCGCATTCAGCTCATTGAGAATTTCAACGCTGTCCATACCGGTATACCCTTTAATCTGCAGAATTCCCGCATACCCGGTTCCTTCACCCAGTCCGATATCCGCCTGCTCTGCTGCCGAGACAATCTCTTCCCTGGATTCGAATTCCCCGGCGATCAGCCGTTTGAGAAAAGCATCCCGGACCAGCGGCAGCTGGCGGTTCAGCTCGGTCTCCAGCAGCTTGTTCTTCGTTATCATGTCGGCGATATTCCCGCTCAGGAAGTCGAATTCATTGCGCTCCGGACTGTCCTCCTTGCCGAACTGCTCCTTCATCACGGCCAGCAGACGGTTAATCGGCATACTGTTTCTGTAGGCAAGCACAAGCCCGGCCAGCAGACCGAGGAATAGGGCGCCAGCCGTAATCAGCCAGGTCATATGCTTAATTTTATTGGCGTTCTCCATCAGCACACTGCGGGGAATCCCCGCCTGGTACACCCAGCCATTCGTGCCGGAGCGGGTCGTTATGACGAGATCATCCCTGTAGAACTGGCTTACCTTATCCGCGTCAAAAAAGGGATCAGCAGCCAGCTTATCCACGTAAGCATTATTTTGCCCCTGCAGCACTATGGTATTGCCGTCCGCATCGCTGATATGCACCCAGCCGCCGTCACGCTCGGTCAGCCCGGACAGCAGACTGGCGATAATCTTCTCGTCAATATTAACCACCACGACAGCCGGCGAAGAATTATTGAAGCTATCCAGCGGCAGGGACTGCATATAGGTGATTACCGAGGTAGGTGTACCCTTACTCACAAAAGCGCTCAGCGGCTTAATCTCACTCCGGTGCGTACGGTCCAGAATCTCCTTTTTCCACTCCTCCAGCGGGAGATCCTTGTAGTGATAGATCTCGTAATAATGATCCGGGCGGTAGGAGGAGCCGGCAGTCAGCACCAGATCATAATTGGCCAGATAAATATAATAGTCCTGCAAAAAATCATTCGTCTGTCCGAAGGTCAGGACATTGCGCATCGCTCTCCAGATCCCGAACACATTCGTTTCACGGCCTTGTTCATTCATCAAAACATTCAGTTCCTGATTAATGGCCAGCTGCCGGGTAAGCCCTTCAACCTCAGCCATGCGGCGCTCCAGAATCTCCTGGCTTTTCTCCAGCTGGGTCACACTGTTCTCAATCGAAATGGACTGGGTTACAGAGATTGAGGTGTGGTACGACATATAGCCCCCAATGCTGGGAATAATTAAGATGACCAGATAGGAGATCAGAAATCTGCGGAACACCTTGGAGTACTTGGGCATGGTAAGATTCTCCCCTCTATTGGTAGCGCTATCATAATATTAGCTTAAAACAATTTGCCGTCCAGTCAAGCTTTTGTCCTGCGCCTCCGCGCGGCGGCCATCGGGAATTTAATAAAAAGCAGCGATGCAGGCGGGCATCACTGCTTTTTATTAGTAATTCCGATCTCGCTGCAGACAACTGCCGCCCGGCGCGAGATTCGCGCGAGCGGCAGTGCAAGCGGATGATTAACATTAGTCAGATGTTAGAAATCCAGGAATCAGGAGCCGCTGAACTGCTCACCGCCTCCGTCTGCAGGCTTCCAGGCATGATTCACCGAAGCCTCCATGATATCGGCATAAGCCCAGTGGGTAAGCGGAACATCCCGCCACGAGGTAACTGCCATCCCGCGTAATGGTCCTCTGCCGGTAAGTCTGTTAATCACCGTAACCGCCTCTGCCCGCGTTAACGGATTGCCGGGCTTGAAGCTGCCGTCGCTGTAGCCGCTCAGTATTCCGGCACCCTGCGCCTTCAGGATGGCTGCCTCTGCCCAGTGCCCGGCAATATCCGGGAATCCGCGGCCTGCGGCCGTGTATGCCGTGTCTGCCGGTATCAGTACGGCTGCAAGACTCGCCATCTCGGCACGGGTAATCAACTGCCCGGGCCTGAAGCTGCCGTCACTATAGCCGGTCATCACCCCGGCTTCGGCCACAGCGGATATCGCCGCCGCTGCCCAGTAATCTGCGCTTACATCACTGAACGATGCCGCTGTTCCACCGGCCTCCGGTGTGATGGCTGCGAAGAGCAGCGATGCCATCTCGGCGCGGGTAATTTTCTGGTTCGGCTTAAATAAGCCGTCCGGATATCCTTTGGCATATGCGGAATGATGTTCCTCTGCAATGCCCGGCGTAGAAGATGGAACCGGCGCAGATGTCGGCGATGGTGCTACAGTTACTGCAGGCGAAGCGGTTGCAGCCGGAGCCGGATTACCTCCGGTTTGCGCAGTGGCTCCGGGCTGTGGTGTGGCTGTAGCTTCCGGCGTTGCAGCAGGTTCCGGTGTTGCACTTGGAGCCGGTGTTGCCGTCGGCTCTTCCCCCGGACCCTCGTCAGCAGCCGGCAAGGTGATTCTTACCTGATCGGCCAGCATAAGACCGCCTGATTTCTTCACTGCCTTCAGCACATGCGGGCCCGCCTCCAGTCCCGTAATGACGGCAATACTCTGTAGGATCTGCCGGTTCGCGCTATAGGCGCTGGCTGTCTGCCGCAGTTCACCGTCTACGTACAGCTCAATGTCTCCCAGTTCCGGGCCTGTTGGCCCTACAAGCGAAATCCCGCTACCCGTGAAGGCATATTCGAAATAGTCTCCATCCTTCTCCGTGTAGTGCACATCATTCTGATAATCACCGCTGAATTCAAAGATCAGCGTAAGTGTTCCAGCCGGCTGAGCGGCCAGATAGGACTTCGCAAGCGTGACTGTACTGCCGGAGAGCGTATAATCCGTATCCTCTACCAACGTGTAAGACCCTTGGCGGATGCCGCCGAACAGTCCCGGCTGCCGGAGCAGCGTCACGTCTATATCCGCCTGAGCCGCAGCTGCCTTGTCGAAGACAGCTTCCACAGGATTAACGAGGTCGGGAATTTCCACCTTCAGCATATCCAATAGCATGAACCGGCCTGACTTCTTCACTGCCCGCAATGTATGAATGCCTTCCGGAAGACCGGAAATACTGTACAGATTCTGCTGGGCCAGCCGCCCGTTCCGGTACGCGCTTACGGTTTCTTTGAATTCTCCATCGACATAGATATCCATATCCCCCTGCGAGCTGTCTACTTCGGTATACAGACTGATCCCTGTCCCGTTGAAGGCGTACTCAAAGGAATCACCATTAAGCTCGGTGTACTGCACATCATCCTTGTAGTCTCCCATGTTTCTTCCTGTGCTGCGCGACCAGGAGCCATTATAGGTGATTCCCGGATCATCATTGTTGATCTGTTCGTAGCGCACTGTAGAGGAGCCTGTTATCTGGACAGTGAACAGCTCGCTGCTTCCACCGTCGAAGCTAAGCGCCAGCTCCGTAAGGCCGGATGGCTGGTTGAACAGATACTCCTTTTTCAGGATGACTGTGCTGCCGTCAGCAGTGTAATCGGCGCCCGGCAGCAGGGCAACGCCATTATTCGTGATTGCCAGCAGCGAGTCGCTGCCGGCTGCCAGTGCAAGCTCCAGATCCGCCTGGCTGCCAGGGGCCTTGTCGAAGCTGCCTGCCTGCGGATTAATCAGCTGGCCTGCCGTAATCCGCAGCGCATCAAGCAGCATATATTGGCCGGAGTCCTTGACCACCTTCAGAGTATGCTCACCTTCCGCCAGCCCCGAAGCGCTATATACGATCTGCTGGGCTTCCTTATCCCCGGACGTATACGTGCTCACCCGGTCCGGACTTGTGGCATCGTCCAGATACACCAGTATATCGCCTTGTGCGGGGTCCTTCTCCGTCAGCAGCTCAATTCCCGTACCGCTGAAGGTATACTGGAAATAGTCACCGTTCTGCTCCGTATAGTGCACATCTGCCCTGTGGTCCCCGGCAGATCTGCCGGTCGAGGAAGACCAGGAGCCGCTGTAGGCAATCGCCGGATTGCTGTCATTGACATAGACCGAGCGGGTAACCGATGCTCCGCTGCCTGTTCCCGGATCAATCGGATCTGCTCCAGCACCGCCCCCCTGTTGCCCGCCGTCCCCCGGATCTCCCTCACCCGGAGCCGGAGATGTATCAGTGATGCTGATATTCATATCCTGGCTGCCGGGAACCTGCTCTTTCCCGCCATTACGCTGCCAGGAGCCAGTGTAGCGCAGCCCGGTATCATCATCATTAACAATCGAGGTGCCCTCCTTGGCTGTCACCTTGAACATCCGCGAAGCATGCGGTTCAAGCGCACCTGCACTGTAACCGTCCTCGAAGGTTCCAAGCTCAGTGTGGCTCCAGAGATCGCGGACAGAAGCGGGGCCTTCGAGTCCGATATCGCTCCACTTCACATCCACTGCTGCACTGCGGCTGCCGAGATTAAAAAGGGCCACATTATAGGTACCGTCGCCGTTATTCGCGTACCAGACCTGCTGCTTCGTATCCATCGACACCGGATGGGCAGGACGCCCGGACTGGTTGACGGCAATGACCTCGTCATTCGTCAGCAGCTGCAGGCCATAGTCGTCAAGCCGGGTCATGTCGTTGCCGATATAGAGCTGCGCCGCAGATACGGCCCAGAAGGTCATGGCTGTCTGCCGTTCATCCTTGGTCAGACCGTCCATTGCCCCGTTTCCGACATTGAGCGAATCGAAGTCATTCCATCCGCCGGGACCGGCATCCCGCCACCATAGGGCAGCATCCGGGAACAGCCGGGCGATATTGGCCCACTGGGTTAATCCCACATTGCTGTCGTAGGCTTCAACATCCCACTGGATCCGCCAGCCGTTGGCGTATTTCTTCCAGAAGTCCACATAATTATGATCGAGCGCCCAGGAGAGCTCAAACCATATGTCATGCCGGGCCAAAGCCTTGGACCAGGCTTCCACATCACCGCGTGCATCAAGACTCAGATTGTTGATTCCCGACCCCGGAGTCACGCTGTCAAATTTGACGAAGTCGATCCCCCATTCGCCAAGCATATCGGCGATGGAATCAATATACTTTTGCGCGCAGGGGTTGCTGAAATCGATCTTGTAGCTGTAGGCATTCCAGGCATCCACAATCTTGAGCGGCTGCACGGCAATGTCCTGCATCCGGCATTCACCGGCAGTTCCGTAGATTTCCAGATTCTGATTATAGGCATCGATAGACAAGCCGGGGATCAGGTAGATTCCGATTTTCTGCTCGTTGTTGTGGACATAGTCGATGACCTCCTGGAACCCGTTCGGGTAACGCTCAGTACTTGGAATAGGCCTGCCGTATTCATCCATACTTCCGTTCCAGCCAGCGTCAATATTAATATACTCATAGCCGTGCGACTGCAGCTTCTCATGCATGGCATCCGACTGCTTCTTGATGCTGTCCGCCGATATCCAGTTCCCTGAAGGCTCATACACCTGCATACTGAAGCTGCTCCAGCCCATATAAGGCTTCTGTGCCAGCTCCTTGTCAGCTGCCTCCGCCACATTCTGCCTGGTTCCCGCAAGTCCGGTTTGCGCTGCTGTCATGATCAGCATCAGCAGGCACAAGCCGATTTTCTTACCCAAAGACTTCAAATATCCCAGCTCCCCTCGGCAATTTATAAAGCGCTTTCTATTTCTGCCGCAACTTGCTCACTGCATGCTCATTGCATGCTCGTTGCTTACCCATGGTGGAACGGCGAATAATGGCAGCGCTTTCCATACGGGTTGATCATAGGCGGTTGCCGCCCTCCTTGGATAGGTACATCTGCGGTGTTCGGCGTACAGCTGTCCCTGTTTGCAGGGGACAAAACTCAGGCGGGCATCCAGATTTCCTGCAGTTATTGCTCCTTGTGATGGTGAATGGCGCCCCAGGGATTAGTTGGATTTTCTCCACTTCCTAAGGCCTCACGGGTAGCGTTACCGATTTTAGTTGGATTTTTTCCACCTAATTTTCCCTCCTCCCTCGTTCTTCTCCGATCCGTGTAGCAGCAAGTGCTATTTCTCCAACTAATTTACTGTATACAGAGGTTTCTGCAATATTAGATGTCGTTTTTCCACTTAGCAGGCTTTCTCTTCTTCTCTTCTTCTCTTCTTCTCTTTGCGTTGGCCAAAACAAAGATTGCCTGCTGTGGAGAGGACATTGGCACAATCTGCGGGACATCAAGCAACAGAAAAACCGCCTGAAATCAGACGGTTAGCAAAAGTGGAATTTATGGTTTAAAGTCTTCATCACTTACAGGTTTACAGGTTTACAGGTTTACAGGTTTACAGCTTCCATGTTTACAGTTTACAGGTTTATAGTTTACCCGGATTACGGCTCATTCGGACGCATTCCCCATTACCCGCGGCCGTACCTCGTTCACGGCTTCCATCAGCCGACCGCAGGTTGAGATCAGCTGATCAATCTCCTCCCGGCCCACCTTATCGATAATCTCGGCCAGCACATCCGAATAACGGTCCATTCTGCTGCCGAATACCGCCTGGCCTTTGGCCGTAAGGCAGATATAGATAACCCTGCGGTCGGTTTCGGACATTACACGTTCAATGTAGCCCTTCTCTTCCAGCGTACTGACCATTTGTGAAGCCGTCGGCCGGCTGACCTGCATCAGCTCACTTAATCTGGAGACCATCAGGCCGCGGCACGGGCCTCCCCGTTCCTGTTGATCCGCCTCCTGTTGCTTCATAGCTGCATGTATGACAAACATCGTTACAAATTCTCCATGCGGGATAGAGTCCATGCTCTGCTGACGGGGGGTTAGGCGTTTTATATTTTCCAGTGTGATAAGCAGCTGCCTTTCCTGACTGTCCTGGATACTCATGAGACACCTCCGTTCTATATCATTAGATTACCTACCTAACATGTGAAAATCAATACAAACCGCTATTATCTTCCGATAAAAAATAAAATTATTGTGATGTTTAAAATAGTTGTGTATTATACATAAAAGGTAGTTTGGCTACCTAATTAGAATATCATAAAAGGCCAAACTATAATACGTACAGGATCAAAGGAGAGTACCCTGCCATGGAGCATCTCACGCAAAAAAAGAAAGTAACCATTATGATCGCCTTAATGGCGGCTATGTTCTTCGCGGCGATCAACCAGACAATTGTCGGCACCGCAATGCCCCGGATTATTGCCATCCTGGGCGGAATTGAGCATTACACCTGGGTCATCACCATCTATATGCTGACCTCCACCATTGCCACGGTGCTGGTCGGTAAGTTATCCGACATTTACGGCCGCAAGCCCTTCCTGCTCGCCGGGATCGTTATTTTCATCATTGGGGCCTTCCTGTCGGGATTGTCTGACAATATCTATCAGATGATCACCTACCGCGGGATACAGGGCGTCGGCGGCGGAATTCTGATGTCGGCCACCGTCACTGCCGTAGGTGACCTGTTCGCTCCGCGGGAAAGGGCGAAGTGGACGGGAATTATGATGGCCATGTTCGGCTTCTCCAGCGTAATCGGCCCTACCCTCGGCGGATTCATGGTCGATCATATGGATTGGCGCTGGATCTTCTGGATCTTCCTGCCGCTCGGGATTGTAGCGTTCATCATGATCTGGAGAATGTTCCCGAAAGGAACGCGCGCCGCTTCCGAAACGATTGACTATCCGGGCTCCATCTTCCTGTCCCTCAGCATCGTCGCCCTGCTGCTCGGCTTCTCCTGGGCAGGCACCAAATATGCCTGGAGTTCACCGGAGATTCTCGGACTGTTCGCGGCAGCCATTGCCGGTGCAGTCATTCTGATTCTGATTGAGCGCAAAGCCAAGAGTCCGGTGCTGCCGCTCTCCCTGTTCAAGAATTCGATTGTCACCATCTCGATGATTATCGGCTTCCTGATGAATGCGGGCATGATGGGCGCCATGATCTATCTGCCGTTCTTCGTGCAGGGGGTAGAAGGCGTGTCCCCGACCAATTCCGGCTTCATCAACATGCCGATGTCGCTGATGATGATTGTGCTCAGCACACTGGCCGGACGCTGGATCTCCAAGTCCGGTAAATACAAGCGCTACGCCATGATCGGCATGCCGTTTATGGTCGCCGCCATGATCATGATGGCCTTCATGAACAGCATAATTATGGCTGTGGCCAGCATGATCGTGTTCGGGATCGGACTCGGGCTGGCGATGCCGGTATTCACGCTGACCGTGCAGAACGCCGTGGCTCCGCAGATGCTAGGCGTAGCTACAGCTACCACAACTCTTTTCCGTAACCTTGGCGGTACTATCGGGATTGCCGTTATGGGTACCGTAATGAATACAACCCTTACGCATAAGCTGGAATCTGCGGTGGCCTCCGGCAAAGGTCCCGACCTGTCCAAGCTTGATCCGGAAGCCGCGGGGCAGCTTACAGCCTTCATGAATCCGCAGCTGCTGCTAGACCAGCCTAAGCTGAAAGAGCTGCATACAACGCTGCCGGAGCAGATCCGGCCGCTCTTCAATCAATTGATTGAGATGCTGCGCGGGGCGCTGAGCGACTCCCTGACGGTAGTGTTCCTGAGCGGTACTGCGCTGCTCGTTATTGCAGCCGTCCTTGTTCTGTTCCTGAAGGAGATTCCGCTGCGTTCCAGCGAATCCAAGACAGAGGCTGCCGCAGAGGAAGCCGGTGCGGGGAGCAAGCTGCGGAAGGAAACTGCGCCTGCAGGGCATTAACAGATCCGCAAGTTAATCCTATAAACAACAAAGAGATGTCCCGGAACAGCTACAGCTGCGGGACATCTCTTTTTGTATACAATGCTCAATATTACTGTTCAGAAATCATTCTGCTGGCTGTTCAGCTGCTCGAAATATTCGTATACCCCGTTCAGCAGCTCGCTTAAGGTCTCACTTCGTTCTTTGCCGAGATGATCAATCATCCCCTGGAAGGTCTCCCGGGATTTCGCCACCGCCATATCGGCAAGATGTGCTCCCTTGTCCGTTAATGTAATGTCGCTGATTCTGCGGTCTTGGCTATCTGGCGTGCGGACAGCGTACCCTTGGGCAATCAGACTGTTCACCATCTGCGTGACCGTCGGAGAAGTCACCTTGAGGAGCTTGCTGATATCGGAAACCGTCCGCCCCTTGTTGCCTTCCTGCTCCATGCCCTTCTTGATCGAGACCAGCACACGGATTTCACTCGGCTTCAGTCCCCAGAGCGTCGTCTTGCGCCAATTCATCCGGGCAAACTGCTGAAAAGCCTCTATTAAATCATCAATATGTTCATATTTATCTTCGTTCATCGGTACACCCCATAAGCTTTATTAACTTAAGTATAGCCCAAAATAGCCCAAACCCTCCACTCAGGAAACGGCGTTGCCCTGGTTAATCCTCTTCCAGAAAGGTCGCATTGAATTTCCGCAGCAGCTCCCCGAAGGAATCTCCCTCTTCATCCGACCAGTTCGCCAGCAGCTTGCCCATAATTTCCTGCCGCATCTGCCGGTTCTCATCCAGAATTTCTCCGCCCAGCTCCGTAATCTGCAATGTATAGGCCCGTCCATCCACAGGGTCCGGTACACGGATGATATATCCCTTGTTCTCCAGTGCAGCTGCCTGCCTGCTGACGGTGGAGATATCCAGCTGGAATTCATCGGAGAGCATCTTCACTCCGGCAGTTCCGTTATTGAAAGCAATCTGATGCAGCAGCAGATAGGCCGCCCGGTCGAGATTGCCGATTTTTTTGTACGTGGTAAGTGAGGTCAGACGGCGGACAAGAACCGCCATTTCCAGCTCTATCGTCTCTATTGAACGTTTCTCCATGCAGTCCCATCCTCTTCTCTTTCTTCATTGACATCGTTCTTTCCACTTGTATAATACAAGTATATACTTTCATTATGCAACTTATTTGTGCATGAGATACTTTTCAGGGGGAACCTATATGAAAGCCCATGAGTTCATGATCCGCCAGGTCTACAAGGTCAAGCAGGAAGACACTGTACGGACTTTTATTGAGAAATGCATCACCCACCGGATCAGCGGCATGCCTGTAGTCAATGACCGGAACGAGATTGTCGCTTATCTGAGCGACGGAGATATTATGCGCTATATCGGCAGGCATGAGGATCTGATTGTGGATTCTTTTTTCCAGATCAATGTATTCGTCGGGGATAATGATGAGTTCGAAGAACGGACGCGCAAGCTGCTCAATCTGAACGTCATGGCCATCGCCAAGAAGAAGGTGGTCACTGTGCACTACGAAGAGGACATTGAACAGATCGCCACCATTCTCGGTAAAAAGCAGATCAAAAAGGTCCCCGTTGAGCGTAACCGTGTGCTGGTCGGCATCATCAGCCGCGGCGATGTGATCCGCCATTCCTTCAAGGCTCTGCTCTAGCCAGCTGCTGTGTTCTGCTGTATTCTGCATTCTGCTATGCAAGCTGCCTTACCGGACTGTTGCCGGCGCCGCGTCTATTGCGGCTCCCGGCCGCACAGCCCATAGAAGAAGATGTGAATAAGCTCCTCCAGAAACGCATCCTTATCCTCATGCCCTGCCAGGCTGCCCAGCATCTCTCCCGAGCTCTTAATATATAACTGTATGGTCAGCAGAACCGCCTTCACTGACACTTTATCCGAAATTTCTCCCCGGGCTTTGCCTTCTTCCACCATCTGTACCATCAGCGGTACAATTTGCTCCTCATATTGCCGCTGAATATATACGTACATCTCCTGATCATCAACCATAATCTCCTTGATTGACGCCGGCGGCAGGCTGGAATAGGTCTCCTTCTCTTTAAAAAGGCTATAGGCAATCAGTTCCTTGAGCGATTGCTGCCGCCTCATTTCCTCCCTGAACTCATCAATGGCCTGCTGGATAAAATCCTTGAAAGATTCGCTAATCAGCGCCTCTTTACTCCCGAAATAATTATAAATCGTTACCTGTGACACGCCGGCTTCCCGGGCAATGTCCGCAATTCTCAGCCGCTTCGGCTCCCAGCTGTTTAGCATGGAGATCGTTGTCTTCATGATTTTGTCCTTGATTAGAGCCGTGCGCTTCTCAAAACCGTTCATTTCCTTCACCCTAACTTGACGTTGTAGCCGGGCTGTTTCCCTACCCGAAAAAATAATGAAATATATGAATGTTTTCATTTCATAATTATATTGACTTAGGCGTAGCCTGGGACTATTATAACATCTGAAATATCCATTCAATACTATTTCATTATTTTCTGTCGGGGGTGGCAGCATGCTGCAAGTGGAAGGTTTAACGAAACAATTTTCAAACGGCAAGGGGATTCGCGATGTCTCATTTACCGTGAATAAAGGTGAGGTATTCGGGTTCCTCGGCCCCAACGGCGCCGGCAAATCCACAACGATCCGGCATATTATGGGCTTCATGCGTCCAGACCGCGGCTCGGTAACGATCAATGGACTCGATGCCTGGAAGGGTCAGGGCCAGGTGCAGCGCCATACCGGTTATCTGCCGGGTGAGATCAGTTTCATCGACGGCATGACCGGAGCAAGCTTCCTGCAGTTTATGGCCTCCATGCAGGGCGTGAAGGACACAGCCAAACGGGAGATGCTAATCCGGCGCCTGCAGTTTGATGCGGCCACCCCGATCCGCAAAATGTCCAAGGGCATGAAGCAGAAGGTCGGCATTGTCGCCGCCTTCATGCACAGCCCCGAAGTAATCATTCTCGATGAGCCTACCTCCGGCCTGGACCCTCTAATGCAGAAGATCTTCACCCAGCTGGTGCTGGAGGAAAAAGCAGCCGGAACCACCTTCCTGATGTCCTCACACAGCTTTCAGGAGATTGAACGGACCTGCGACCGCGCAGCGATTATCAAAGACGGCAGCATCGTCGCTGTGAAGAATATTCATGAGCTGCAATCCATGCAGCGCAAGCTGTTTGAAATCCTATTCGAGACCCCGGAAGACGCACAGCGGTTCGCCGCCTCCGGCCTGATAATAGATTCTATCGCAGGCAACCGGGTGAGGATTGCCGTGCAAGGCAATTATAATCCGTTCACCGCTGAGCTTGCGAAATATCCGGTCCGCAGTATGGATATCTTTACCCAGAACCTGGAGGACATCTTCATGGACTATTATGACCGGGAGGCGAAGGTGCAATGAATCTGGCCCTATATAAGGAAATGATGCGTGTCAACCTGCGGGGGATTATGAATTACGCCGGGGGCTCGGCTTTTTATATTCTGTTCATGATCTGGCTCTACCCCGGCCTGGCAGATAACACGAAGGCGCTGAACGATCTGGTGCAGGCGATGCCGGAAGGCGTAGGCAAGGCCTTCGGGCTGAATAACGGCTTCTCAAGCGCGGAGGGCTTCATCTCGGGCGAATATTACGGGCTGATTCTCGTCCTGATTCTGGCTATAGTCTGCGTACAGATGTCCACACAGCTGGTGGCCAAACTTGTGGACCGCGGCTCGATGGCCTACCTGCTGGCTACACCGACAACACGGAGCAAGGTGGCCATCACCCAGGCGATGGTGCTGGTTACCTCCCTGTTCATCATAATGGCTGTGACCACACTATCCGGCTTCGCAGGCAAAGCCTGGTTCCTCGGCAGCGGCTACGAGTTCGGAATTGCCCGGTTCAGCCAGCTTAACCTGGTGGCATTTCTGCTGTTCTTCGCCATCGGCGGATTCTGCTTCCTGGTCTCCTGTGCCTGCAATGACGAGAAGAAGGCGCTCGGAATCTCCGGGGCGGTCACTTTCGGGTTCTTCACCCTCGATATTCTCGGCAAAATCAGTGATAAGCTGGATGTGCTGCGCTTCTTCACCCTATTCAGCTTCTACCGTCCCGGCGAGATTGTCCAGGGAACAGCAGCCTGGGCAGAGGTCTCCATCTGGCTGCTGATGATTGGGCTGGCCTGTTTCACGATCGGCATACAGCTGTTCAGACGACGGGATTTACCGCTATAACCGGATGGAACCCTGCAAGTCTATTCTCTCCTTGGGGTAGTTGCGGCACCTTGCTTTTTGTGTCATTGTAAAAGCAGGTCTTGTCTATTCATCAGGTTTAGTATATTCATAAGGAGAGAACCGTCTTTGCTGCTTATTCATGAACTTATCGCCAATCCCAAAGCCAGGGAAATCTATTTCACTGTAAGAAAACACGGCACCGTCTCCAAACAAAGTCTGCTGGACGAAAGCGGACTGACCATAAGCACGTTAACACGCATACTGGATGAATTGCTGTCCCTGGAGCTGCTGGTTGAAGTCGGCTTCGGCGAATCTACCGGAGGCCGCCGCCCCACCCTGTATGAGACTAATCCGGCCTATGCCTATCTGCTGGGACTGGAGATCTCCCGTACCCATGCCAAGCTCGTATTGATGGACTTTCATCTGCAGCTGCTGGGCGAATATACCTGGAACATGGATACCGCCCTTACCCCGGAGCATCTGATGGAATCCTTACATAGTCAGGCACTGCAGATGCTAGCTGCAGCCTCCATTGATCTTGGCCGGGTCGCGGGACTTGGCATCGGCGCAGTCGGCCCGCTGAACCGCCAGGCCGGAGTTATCCTGAATCCGGCACGATTCACTGCGCCGGGCTGGTCTCAGGTACATATTAAGGAGCTGCTGGAACAGCGGCTGGCTGTGCCGGTATATCTGGACAATGGAGCCAATACGGCTCTGCTGGGCGAATACTGGGCCAGCAGTAACCGGATGCAGCATCATCTGCTCTACCTCCATGCCGGAATCGGCCTGCGCTCCGCCATCATGAATGATGGACGGCTGCTCTATGGCATGATTGATACCGAGGGGGCTGTCGGACAGATGATCATCGAAGGCTCCGGGCTGCCGCCGCATATTCCCGGCGGCAACGCCGGTGCGTGGGAGAGCTATGTGTCCATCCACACCCTGGAGAGACAGGCGCGTGAAGTCTGGCGGCTGGGCAGCAGCGGGCTGCTCCGCAGCCTGGCCGAGAGTGCAGAACAGCTGGAATTCGCCCATCTAATAGAAGCGCTCCATGCCCGTGATCCCGAGGTTGTCCGGTTGTTCCACGAGATGGCTGTCTACTGCGGCATCGGGCTGGCCAATCTGATCAATATCCTCCATCCCGAGGAAGTCATCCTCGGCGGCCCGCTATTCCTCGCGGCCGGTGATTTCTATCAGGAGGCGACCCGGATCGCCCTTGAGCGGACCTATTACCGCGAGCAGTATAACGTCCGCTTCACCCGCAGCAGACTGGGTGAACGCTCGGTCGCAGCAGGCGCTTGCGCTATGGTGCTGCACCAGTTGACGAACTAGGGAACAGTGCCGGTATCACTCTAATGCCCCAGTAATCACTCTTACGCATCGATAGTCAACGTACCGGTTGTTCGGTGAAAATAAAGTCTTAGACTGATCCATTAATAAAAGCAGCGGCAGTCTAAGACTTGATAAATAAAGTCTTAGACTGCCGCTGTTGTCGTTCGACTAACGTTTCCGGTTAGCTTAATCGTCTTATGTTTTAATTAGAGTCGCTGCTTATAGCTGTGAGGCTTGCCGAACACCTAACGCAGTGACGTCCCGACGGGCTTAGGGGGCTGGATGTGGTCACTCGCTTCTCAGAGTGACCCGGAGCGTCAATATGGTTTTAGCCGAAGGAAGTTCTGGAAGCAGCCATTGCATTTAAGGCGTTCTCAAAATAGCTATATACTTCATCTGCAACTCCCAGAAACTCTTCAACAAGTACATTACTATCCAAGTAACAAGCATACAGATAATCAACTAAAGCGGAGTCAATCTCACAATAGTTTAATATGGCATTCTTCATCTTAAAAATGTCATCTTGCCATACACCTGTATCTTCTATAACCAAAGAGTATAATGCACGAATTAATCTCTTAGAGTAACCTTTAATATATCTAGCTTTCATTGTGTTATCACTAGCATTAGAAAGTGAACTATGTATACGAGCTACTTCCTCCTTGGTCTCTGTATTTAAGTCTAAAATGAACTCTGGAGAAATAATTATCGGTGGCACTTTTTCACCAACGTCATGACCATATATGCAAACACAAATTATCTTTACCCAAAAACCCCACTCATTTGGTTTACTTAATACATCGTCAATCGGGCAAATTATCGTATCAATCTTAGTTACTACTGGATATTCTTCCAAAAGCCTGTCTTTAATATTTGACAATTTTTCGTAATCAATATCTTTGGGATTTACACATACAATAGTAAAGTCTGCATCTGACTTAAAAGGTTTAGCAGTTCCTTTTGGAATCGAACCACACATATAAATGCTATGAATCTTATCTTTAAATTCGGTAAGTATATTATCTATATACTTATCAACAAAATCCTTATATTCACTTTGTATTACAATTCTATTTATAACTTTTTCTAATATCATATAGACTCCTCCTAAACTAAGAACTTCTTTCGGCTAACATCTTTTTGCTAACTTCGTAAATTCGTCATGACTTAAGTTATTCGCGTAATCATTCAACTATCCTGCCCGTTTCGTATTATGAGATCAACCAGTTCTTTCTGGTTGATCCTTTTTTCATTTGCATAGAGGATTAAAGTAGCCTGGTCGAACGTACCTGCCCGTGGGACTTGATCCCGAGCGCTATAATGTTCACCCTACTTGTCATGACCATGATTGAGGCTGGTTGGGACGTAAGATCCCGTATAACAAGCGATGCTATGGAGCGACAAGAAGAACCGTAGGGATGCCGGTGAATTTAAACTTACAGGGAGAGATGAGATGAAATGAATCCAGTTGTCGGTCTAGATATTTCAAAAGAAGAAAGTCATGGACAAGCCTTTTTAGCGCGCGGAAAGCTCTTCAGAGGGACATTCCACTTCGAGCACACTCGTGATGGCCTAGCAAATCTACATCAAGTTTTAAAGGACGTTGAATCGGTATCCAAACAACGTCCTTTGCTTATTCTAGAAGCAACAGGACATTACCAAAGCCCTGTTGTTCAGTTCTTAGAGGAACATCACTATATTTACATTGTCATTAACCCGCTAATCTCCAATCGGCTTAGAAAGTCTCAGCTTCGTAAAGTAAAGACGGATGCTGCTGACGCTTACCTATTGGGTGAGTTGTACTACAGGGAAGAGTTTGAACCTTTTAAGAAAAGAGGTGTGCAACTTCTCAATCTGCGCTATCTTACAAGGCAATATGAGACTCTTTCAAAGATGTGTGTATCGACTAAACTGCAATTCCAAGCTGTTTTAGATCAGGTTTTCCCGGGTTATAAAGGCGTGTTTGGAGCTATGTATTCCGGTGTTTCACTGCGGTTTTTAAGTGAATTCCCAACCTCATATTTAGTTTTACAGACGGATGAAGATACACTTAGAGCTAAGATGAAAGAACTGCTTTCTTCGAAACGGGGGCGTTCAGAGGACTGGATTAACCAACGGGTTCAACGATTAGTAGATGCGGCAAAACAAAATCCATTTCAGCAAACCATGTATGCAAGTCATTTAATCAATATGAGAGTTCTTATTACCCTTATTCTTCAATACCAAGAGCATCTTGCTGAACTGGAACAGAACATAGATGCTCTGGCTGAAGAAATTGAAGAGTATGAATTAATTCAGTCGATTCCCGGGATTGGGCATAAAATTGCTGCAACAATTTTATCCGAAATAGGAGAAGTCGAACGATTTGATCATCCTAAGAAGTTAGTCGCCTTCGCAGGCATTGACCCGAGTGTCTTTGCTTCCGGTAAGTTTACAGCGACTCGAAACCGATTCACGAAACGTGGTTCCAGGCAGCTGCGTTACGCACTGGTGATGGCTGTTCAGTGTGGACTTATACGCTCCCGAAATATGCGAATCAAAGCGTTCTATGAACGTAAGAGAGCTGAAGGAAAACCACATAAAGTAGCTCTAATCGCATGTGCAAATAAACTCGTCCATTGGCTCTATGCGATCTTAAAAAATAAAAAGGAATTTCGTCCAATTTAAAAAATATTATTGGCATAACCTTCCAAGACACAAAGAAAATTGGAGGGTTTTTTGGCATGCCTCATTTTAACTATACCACATGATTTAGAATCACTTTACTGGTAATGTTGACAAGCTATTAGCTGGTATAGCTTAATGAAGTATTGCCAGTCTAATACTTTATTTTCTCAGTCTAGAACTTTAGCTTCAGCCTCATAAAGTGGCTTTTGGGAGATATAGCGTCCTCTCAGTCCGCTTCATTGGCAGGTGTGAGTGATCAGCAATTGTTCAAGCGACAAATGATGCAATTGCCTTAACAAGGACAAAATCTATTCGACTTTTCGCATACATTTGGTCCAGTTACCTTCGCGATAGCTCATTGCGTTCGGTTTTTCGCATACATTTGGTCCGGTTACCTTCGCGATAGCTCATTGTGTTCGGTTTTTCGCATACATTAGGCCTGATTACCTTCGCGATAGCACATTGTGTTCGGTTTTTCGCATACATTGGACCCGGTTACCTTCACAGTAGCTCATTGTATTCGATTTTTCGCATACATTAGGCCTGATTACCTTCGCATAGCACATTGTGTTCGGTTTTTCGCATACATTTGCTCCGGTTACCTTCACAGTAGCACATTGTGTTCGATTTTTCGCGTACATTAGCCAACCTTTGGCCCGCTTACCAGGAGATTCAATGGGATTACGGATCTGCTCCTAATTCCAAGGGACTTATTTGTCCACAACTGACATATATCAGAATTTCCTATACAACAGGAAAGGCAGCAGCCATCCCTTAACCGGGAAGGCTGCTGCCTTTTATAGTTGTCTTTCACCTGCTGTTATACTCGCCCAATGAATCCGCTCAGGCGCTCCATCGCCTGGCTACACCCGCCCCACCTGAAGCGCTGCCGCCAGCCTGCTGCCGAAACGGCTTCCCAGCAGCTCGTAGCCTTCGGCTCCCGGATGCAGGCCATCCGTGAGCAGCTCCCCATCTTCCGGGCCGAACCATTCCAGGCCATCCAGGTAATGCAGATGGCGGTCTCCCCGCTCCTGCAGCAGCTTCACTGTCTCTACGATTTGCCGCCGCATGAGCGGCAGGGTGAAGCCGAGCTTGTTCTCCTCAGTCTCCCGCTCCGTCCCGTAGATCGGAGAGATGACGGCCAGTGGCGTCTCCTTGTGCTTCTCACGGATCGTCTCGAGCATGCCGATCAGCAGCGGCTTGAACATCCGCGGGCTGGAGGCTGCTGCACCATATATATTGACTCCTACGCACAAGGTAATCAGTTCAGCCGGCAAATCCCGGATCAGCCGGCCCGCCATCGGCTCCATCAGGCAGTTGCCGGAGAAGCCGAGATTGGTCAGATGATAGCCGCACTCCCCGGCGGCAATGACCGGCCAGGTGCGCGAAGGGCTGGATGCTGCCACACACTGGGTGATGGAGCTTCCATAGGTGATCCACCTTGGCCGGTGATCCGGCAGCGGTTCAGCAGCCGCCTCATCTTCGATCCGCAAGCCGCTCAGTGTAATGCCGGTATTCTGCGGCAGATAGACTTCCAGCTCCTTCATACCGGGCGGAAGCCCGGTGAATAAGGCTTCCGTGCCGCCCGCAGCAAGCCGGAGCTTCTGGAACAGCACGCCGCCAATAAGACAGTCCAGTGCGGCAGCCTCCGCAAGCGGACTGAACGACAAGGCCAGTGCCTTGGAGCCGGTGGCCAGCCGCAGCCGGATACCGGAGCAGATTTCCGCCTTGCCATCGATCCCGTCCGGCGGATACAACTCATAATCCCGGTAAGGAATACGCCAGGGCTTGATCCCCTCCTCCCGGTGCTCCAGTGAAACTGCGCCGTGGAACCACTCATCCGTCAGAGGAAGGTTCTTCAATGCCCTTCCCCCGCTTCCCTGCTGTCCGCCGCACCGGTGCCCGGAACGAATCCCTCCCCGAGCCATACATCCTGATCCAGCAGACGCTGCTGAAGCTCAGGGATCGAGATGCTGCGGGAATCCGCGCCATCCCGGAGCGCCAGCGATGCTGCCGTTCCGCAGGCCTGGCCCATCGAGAAGCAGTTCGGCATCACCCGCAGGGAGCCTTGAACCGCCCGGTCCGAGGACACGGAGCGTCCGGCCACCCACAGATTGCGGATGCCTACGGGAAGCATGACCCTGTAAGGCACGCCGTGGGAGACGCCCGGCGGCAGATGATTGAAGGTCATATCACTCTTGCTGGTAGCCAGGTGGATATCAATGTAATAGGCATTGCGGGCAATATCATCCGGGAAGGAACGCGCCGCAATGAAGTCGTCTACGGTCAGCATGTAATCGCCCTGAATCCGCCGCGTCTCCCGGATGCCAAGCTGCTCACCGCTCGCCACCAGATGTGCCGCCCCGAAGCCCGGCACATACTTGCGGAAGAATTCCAGTTGCCGCAGCACGGTCCGGCGGCCTTCGATGGCTCCGCGCGTAAGCTCCTCGGCCTTCGTTCCGTCTACCCCGAACACATGGCCGAAGTTGACCCCGACCAGATAATCACTCACCCAGGCCAGGCCGGAAATGGACTTGCGGCCTTCCGGCAGTGCCCCTTCAGCCATAGCCTGCTCAACCGTCCGGTGCAGCTGCCCCGTATCCCCCGTTTCTTCCAGGAACCGGCTGAACTCCTTGCGGTCCACATTCGCCAGCAGATAACACATGCTGCCCGGCTGAAGCTCCCCTTCCCCGCCGCCTTTCTGGAACGGAACGCCCGACAGGGCAGCGATATCCCCGTCACCCGTGCAGTCGATAATATACCGGCAGCGGATGAAAGACCGACCCGATTTATTGACAATAATCACGCCCTCGATACTCTGTCCATCCGGGGACAGCACAACATCGTAGACAAAGGTATGGAACAGCGGCGTCACACCGCTCTCAAGAATGGCATCGTCATAGACGCGCTTAAGTACCTCAGGATCAATCGGCACCCAGTCCAGCATTTCGCGGTATTCCTCCTGATAGCCAGGCGCGCAGGCCTGCTTCATCCGCTCCATCAGCTTCAGGCCGAGGCCGCGGATAATCGGCTTGACCTTGTCCGTGTAGGGACAGAAGGCAGGTACAAGCGCTACAGTCCCCATGCCGCCAAAATAACCCCGCTGCTCCACGATCATGGTGCTTGCACCGCCTTCGGCAGCGGAGATAGCGGCAGCAATGCCCGCCGCCCCGCCGCCGATCACCAGCACATCTACCTCGCGGGAGACCGGCACAGCTGCAGATGGCAGGGTAATCTGTCCGTAATTCATATCTCCGTAATTCATATGTTCCTGATTCATAATCGTCCTCCTTGTAAGGCCGGTTTAGTTATTCAGTCCCCTTCTCCAGACACAGCCGGAGCAGGTCATCTACATGCGCAGTCGCCAGGCATTCCACCGTATCCGCAGCACCGTAATAAATTTTGACCTCCCCGGAATCCTCCAGGATCATCCCGCCGGGAAAAATCACATCGTTGCGGAACCCGCCCGAGGTCTCATACAGCGCCTCCGGTGCCAGCAGCGGCGCTGCCGCCCGGCCGATGATCCGGCCCGGATCTTCAAGATCAAGCAGCATAATCCCGGCGGTATAGCGCTTCTTCCAGCTGTCTTCCCAGCCGTTCTTGCCCCGGCTGCGGTCAAGATCCACGGCATGGAATGTCGTCAGCCAGCCCTTGTCCGTCTTAAGGGGAGGGGCGCCGGGACCCACCTTGTCATTGGCATACGCCACATTCTCGACAGCCAGCAGCAGCTTGTGACTCCCCCAATACTTCAGGTCCGGGGAATCACTCATCCACATGTCAAAGCGGTCCAGTCCTCCCCGGCTGTAGACCGGCAGCGGACGCTCAAGCCTGACATATTTGCCGCCGATCTTCTCCGGGAACAGCACCATATTGCGGTTATCCGGCAGCGACAGGCTCAGCACCTCGAAGGAGCGGAAATCGTCCGTCACGGCGATCCCGCCGCGCAGGCCGTGAAGCGTATCGACCGCGAAGCACAGATAGCAGCGTTCGCCAATCACGGTCAGGCGCGGATCATACACCCGGACCACTTCCTCATCATGCCAGGACCAGCACGGCTCCGGCTGCACCTCCCAGCTTACTCCGTCGTCGCTGAAGGCGAGTCCCAGATTCGTTGTATGGTGGGGAGCGACGATCCCCTTGCTCTGATCCCCGTAGTCATTGCGGAATACCATTACATATCTGCCCTTGAATTTCGTCACTCCTGCGTTAAATACCATGGCCGGCCCGTACGGGACATCCGCAGGCTTCAGAATGGGGTTAAGCGGATGCCGGACCATCACCGGACTTGAGGTAAGTGTTCCTATCGTCAGATCGTTCATTATGGAAGATTCTCCTTTGCACATACAAGATTATAGCTACCCTTTCACCGAACCGGCCGTAACCTGAATGAATGTCTTGTTCGCCAGAATATATGCCAGCAGCATCGGCAGAATGGACAGGCAGGCCCCGGCCATCATCAGATGGATCTGCATCGCGGCCGAGGAGCCGTAGCGGAGATTCGCCAGCCCGACAGTCAGCGTCTGCAGCTTCGGATTGGTCATCGTGAATACCAGCGGCAGGATGTATTCGTTCCAGGAATGGCGGAAAGCGAATAATCCGGCTACACCAAGGCCGGGAGTCAGCAGCGGCAGAATGATGCGGAAGAAGGTGCGGATGAAGCCGGAGCCGTCGACCATGGCAGCCTCATCCAGCTCTCTCGGAATCGCTTTGAAGAAGCCCTGCAGCATGAAGAAGGTACTGGAATGGGCACTGACCAGAATCAGTATGACTCCCCACAGCGTCGTATTCAAATGCAGCGCAACCATCAGATCGAACTGCGGGCGCAGCACAATCGCACCAACCGAGATGAACATCATGGACGCCTGCACCGTGACATATATCCGTTTGCCGGGGAACTCACGCCGGTCCACCACATAGGCGGCCATTGAGGCTACCAGCAGCGTCCCCACCGTAACCATTACACTCATAAAAGCACTGTTCCAGGTATAGCGGGCGAAGTTGGCCTGTTTCCAGGCTTCCGCATAGTTGGCGAATTGCAGCTTCGCCGGAAGCAGGCTGCCGCCGGTCATCATTTCTGCCCCTGTCTTCAGCGAGCCTGCCAGCGTCATCAGCAGCGGAAACAGGGTCAGGAGCGCTGTTGCCAGCAGGAACAGCCACATCACCGTCCGGACCGCTATTCTTCCGGCATGGCCGCCGGGCTCCCGGGGGACGGACTGCTTCAGCCCGGCCGGCTGCTTGGATATCACATGTTCATTCATTTGAATCAACCTCCTAATACACCTTGTTCATTTTGCGGCTGAAGAAGAAATACAGTCCGGTAACCGCTCCGACAATAACGGCGGAGGCGAAGCCCACGGCACTGCCGTAGCCCAGCTGCTGCGCTACCGGCGAACCGGTGGATACAGGGAACAACAGCTTGTAGAGATAGAGATACATGACCTCGGTTTTGCCGATCGGTCCGCCTTCTGTAATGACCATGATGCTCTCATAGCCCTTCAGGGAAGCGATAATCGCCAGCATAATGACCATCTGGGCAACCGGAGCCAGCATCGGAAGCGTAATATTCCAGAAGCGTCTTCCGGCGTTCGCCCCGTCAATGGCCGCGCTCTCGTACAGATCCTGCGGAATACTCTGTAGCCCGGCGAGAAAGAGCAGCATATAGTTGCCGACCGCACCCCAGACCGCCACGATGATAACCGTCAGCATCGCATGCTTCGGACCAAGCCAGTCAATCGGCTGTGAGACCAGGTGCAGCTTCATCAGAACCGTGTTAACCATCCCGTTATATGAATTGAAGATGTTATAAAAAACAACGGAGATCACTGCCGTACTGATCACGGTCGGCATGAAATAGATGCCCCTGAGCAGATTAGACCCGCGCAGTTTGCCATTCAAAATAACCGCCAGCAGCAGGGACAGCGGCAGGGTCAGCAGCAGCTTGCCTCCGGCAAAGACAAAGGTATTGCGGACCGATTCCCAGAACAGGGCGTCCCGCAGCAGCCGGCGGAAATTGTCCAGCCCGATGAACAGTGCCTCGCCATATCCGGCATAATCATAGAACATATAGCGCAGCATCCAGAACAGCGGATAGATGCCAAGAGTAATCGTCAGAATAATGCTTGGCGCAAGGAACAGGGAGTTCTCCCCAAGCCTTCTCCATTTGTAAATCATATGTGGTCCTCCTTCGGGGAAAGCAAAGGGGCTGCGCCGGGAATCCCGTACAAGCCCCTTCCTAACCTGTTATTCTCCCTGCGGTTTCAGCGGATCAAAGGCAGGGTCCGGCGTAACGGTAACCTCGCCCTTCTCTGCCGCTTTGGTCAAGGCGGCATTGTATCTTGTGTTCAAATCTTCAGTAATGGCCTTGGCGTCTCCGCCTGCAAGGATATATTTGAAGAAAGCATCCGCATAGGTAGAGCCCTCAGGAGTAACACTTGGCACTGCGGGCCAGAGAGAGTCATGCTCGCCGACCAGGAAGCCTTCCATGCCGTTAATTTCAGGGTTTTTGGCCTGTTCCACAATGGTTGGCACTACGGCAATCCCGAAGCCCTTCTCATGATACGTCTTCAGAATATCGTCACCGTACATGTATTGCATGAATTTCCAGGCCGCCTCCTGATGCGCTGATTTGGCACTGATGCCGAGCCAGGTACCGGCGGACACGATTTCAGAGGTTCCTTTAATCTGTCCATCCAGTGTTGGAGCCAGGGCACCTGCCCAGTTGATTTCAGTCGGGAACTGGTCCTGATACACGCCCGGCTCTGTCGAGAAGGAGAGGTACATCCCGATTTTGCCTGCCGCAAACTGGGCGCGCAGCGGGTCGATGTCCAGTGTCTCTGCACCTGGCAGAATGCTGCCGTCTTCATACATCTGCTTGAAGTACTCGATGGTCTGCGAGTAAGGTGCGAAATCAAACTGCCCTGTCTTCAGGTCAAAGCCGAGTCCCTGATAGCCGCTCAAGGACAGAATCTCCCGGATCGAACGGTCAAAAGCCGATTTCGGACTTTTGAAATTCAGCGCGAAGCCATACACACCTTCTCCTTTGCCCTGCTCGGTAATCTTCTTGGCATCATCGACCATTTCCTGCAGCGATACCGGAGGATTGTCAATACCCGCTTTAGCAAAAAGGTCCTTGTTATAGATCAGGCGCAAGGTGAGGCCGGTATTAGCTAATGAGTACACCTTGCCGTCAAAACGGTTAACATTGTCGATGATTACGCTGCCGAATTTCGTTTTGATGTCATCGGTAAGATAACCGTCAATCGGTGCCAGATATCCTTTTTTGACAAATTCGGCTGTATTGCCGCTCTTCAGACGGAGCAGATCCGGTGCCTGATTGCTGGTAAAAGCGATATCGACGCTCTGCGCGTAGTTCTCGGACATCACCGTCAGCTCCACCTGGATATTCTCGCCGTTCGTCTCATTGAACTTGTTGATCAGCTCTTTGATATATTCCTGGTCATGACGGTCGTCCGTCCAGTATTTAAGCTGTACAGGCTCGCTTGCGGCAGTATTGCCGCCAGCAGCAGCCGTTGCTGCGGGAACTGCCGTACCCGCTTCAGGTGCTTCAGTTGCCGCACCCTTGTTGCTGTTCCCGCCGCCGCAGCCTGCGATTCCTGCCGCCAGCATAAGGCTCAAGCTGAGACCCAACCATTTTTTCTGCATACGTTCTACCCCTTTGATTAACATTTGTATTGTGAGCTCGTTCTCATTATAAGCCCCCTCCCCCGCAAAAGGAGTGCGGCAGTCTCACTCTCTAGGGACAGAAATCCATGGTTCTTAGCTGCTGAAGCTTCCTTATCCGGTCAGGTTCCCGTTCTCATCGTATTTCCGGATATACGCCAGCAATTCTGCAAAATTAACCCACGATATCCCCGCCTTCTGATCTGCCGCGCCATAAGACATGATTAATTCTTCGCCCAAGACAATGCCTCCGGTCGTAAACAGGCAAGGTGTCGGGTAATCCTCCGGCATTTCCCAATCCCGCTCGGCATACATCAGACGGTCGGAGCACCGGTGAATAACAGCCGGGAAATCATTATCCTGCTCCCTGAGGATCATGAAGGATTGCGTGTACCCGAACTGTACATTTTTCTTCGCGTGATAGGGTACCAGCCACTCTCTATTCCCCAAGGCTATCGGCGGCCAGCTGGCGCCTACCCGGTTCTCCTCCCAATCAAAGACCGGATAAGCCAGCAGTCTGTGCACCGCTTTGGGCGAGGCCAAATCCGCTATGGATTCCGCTGCTGCCATATAAATCGATGGCTTACCCGCCTTCTCTCCCCCTTCAAAGGGGAGGACATTCATCGGCCGGTGCAGCATAAGATATTGCATTTTACCGGCAATCTTCATTTTCCGGGGAAACAAAAACACGTCGCGGTTATCGCTGACCTGTCCCTCAGTGAGCGGACCTACATACTGAAAAGCGCTTTCATATTCACCCTGCTTCAGCTTATCCAGATTAAGCTTGTAGAGCACACTGACGGTGTCATTGGCCCGGGCCGATTGAATGAACGGGTCTGCCTCATCTCCGTTAAAAATCCAATCGGGAACATATTCAAACCGCGTCTGCACCGGAGGCTGCTGGCTGCTGAGCCAATAGGGGCCAGGGGGAAACGGCCGGCAGGCCACCGTGACGTATAACTCCTCTTCGACATAAAAGATACGCGGGTCCTCCACACAGCCATTGGCATAATTCCGCACTTCATTTCCGTAAATATCCGTGATGTACAGCTCGTGCTCCTCATATCCCAGTGCGGGCGCCAGAGCGGGTCTAGAGAAGTCTGCCTCCCAGGTTTCTCCCGCATCCCTGCTGCACGCATAACCCAGAAAAATCGGATACGGATCATGACAGCCCTCTCTTCTTTTGTGCGTCCATGGTCCGGTGGCCCGGAATAGCATATGGATTTCATCAGAATCAGGGTCTTGAATAATAGCCGGATTCAACACCATTTTATCCGCCCAGTCACAGCCTGGTACAGGCTCAAGCGCCGGTTTGTCCAAATAGCGGAATTTCGGTTTCTTCGGTTTCATAGTTTCATAGTTCCTCCTGTTATACATCATAGGATAAGGGCGTTTCCCGTTTTTCAGGAATCACCTTATCATACGAAACCCCTGATTTCAAAAGCCTTTTGCTCTAAAAACAGCTTCCGGATGAAAACAGTAAGATCCGTCAAATCAAAAAGGAAGATCCATCATTCCCGCCTGGCCGGCCAGCGGTTATGATAATTTCTGCAGGTGAAATCAGGCATTAGGAGGCATACTATGAACCGGGAACAAGTGTATGATATTGTCATTTACGGCGGAACCGCTGCAGGGATTACAGCTGCTGTCCAAGCCGCAAACATGGGCAAAACCGTGGTGGTAATCGAGCAGGGACAGCGTATTGGGGGCTTGACCAGCGGAGGTCTGGGAGATACGGATGTGGGAATGAAGCAGGCGGTCGGCGGCCTGGCCCTGGAATTCTACCGGCGGATAGCCCGGAAATATAATCAGGACGGGGCACGCTGGCTGTTCGAACCCAAAGTGGCGCTCGAAGTACTGCAGGACATGGTGGCCGAACACAATATCGAAGTTGTCTGCGGTGATAGGCTTGAGCTTCAGGAAGGGGTGACCAGACAAGGCACGACAATCACTTCTATACGCATGGAATCGGGGAACACCTATAGGGGCAGGATGTTTATTGACGCTACGTATGAAGGCGATCTGATGGGCAAATCGGGTGTATCCTATACTGTCGGCCGGGAGCCGAATTCAGCTTACGGAGAGACACTAAACGGTATTCAGCCCGGCGACGAGCTAAACGAGCTTCCAGCCGGTATTGATCCCTATATCATTAAAGGAGTACCCGCGAGCGGCTTGCTTCCGCGTGTCAATGCTACCCGCGGCGGCGGCATCGGTGACGGTGACAACAAGCTTCAGGCATATAACTTCCGCATGTGCCTGACGGACAATCCCGGCAACCGCCTGGAGATTGGAAAGCCTGAGGGGTATAACGAGCCCGATTATGAAATTCTGTTCCGGGCCATTGAGCAGGGACAGCGCTCCCGTTTCTTCAAATTAAACCGGGTTACTGCAGAGAAGACGGACTCCAATAACAATAGCGGCATTTCAACGGATTACAATGGAATGAACCATTGCTATGCGGAGGCGGATTATCCGGCAAGAGAAGCAATATGGGAGGCCCACCGCATCTATCAGCAAGGTTATGTCTGGACTCTGCAGAATCATCCGCGGGTGCCGGAGGACATCCGGGCGGTCTACAAGCCGTGGGGGCTGCCGCTTGATGAATTCACGGACAGCGGCCACTGGACGCCCCAATTATATATCAGGGAATCCCGCAGAATGATCGGCGATTATGTGGTTACAGAGCATGATGTCAGACTGGACAACCCGGTGCCGGATTCCATCGGAATGGGCTCCTTCGCCATGGACTCGCACCACACCCAATACTATGTGAACGAAGACGGTCATGTAAGCACAGAGGGCGGATTCTATGTGAGGCTGGCTGCCCCTTACCCGATCAGCTACCGGGCGGTTGTGCCGAAACGGACGGAATGCACCAATCTGATCGTACCGGTATGTGTATCTGCTACCCATGCAGCCTACGGCTCGATCCGTATGGAGCCGGTCTTCATGATCCTGGGGCAATCGGCTGCTGCGGCTGCCGCGCTGGCGCTTGATGCGGACGGGATTGTTCAGAATGTAGAGGTGGAGAAGCTGCATTCCATCCTGCTTCAAGAAAATCAGGTTTTGTATACAGACGTCTAATCTGTGCATCCATCCGGATGGAACCGGAACCCGAATTTGCGCCGGTATTCTCCCGGAGAATGTTCAAAGTGTCCCCGAAACATCCGGCAGAAATGGGCATAGCTCTGGAAGCCCGTTTTGTCGGCAATCTGTTCAAGCGTCAGACCACTGTACAGCACCTGCTGCTGCGCAAGCTTCAGTCTGACGCTGATACAGTAGGCGAACATGGATTGGCCAAAAGCAGCCTTGAACAGATAGGAGCAGCGGGACACACTTAACCCGGCCGAGGCCGATATCTGCTCCAGGCTAAGCGGTTCATGGGCATGGTTGTCTATGAATAACTTAAGCTTGTACGCGGTATCCGCTCCCTTGGTGCGCGGACTGACCCCAATCACATGCTCCAGGGTCAGGCAAAACGTTCTCAGAAGATAGTCCATGATCTCGTCCAGGTTTTGCATCATTTTTCTCTTCTCGCTGATGATATGCTTCCATAGCGTAAGCACCGTATCGTCAAAACCGATATTCGTTTTTACGGGCAGGCTTGTGTTAGCCCACCACGAGTCCAGCCACTCCCCCTTGCCGGCCAGGAAATAGTCCGAAGCAGGCTGAGTCTCACCCGATGCTGTTAGGTTTCGGGGCTGAACGTTTAGTCCGTAGGGCTGACCGGGAGGATAAATGAGCAGGTCTCCGGGGATGATGGTCTCGTAATTGCCCGCCACCAGCGCCCGGCAGGTACCTTCCGCCTGAAACCGGAACAGATAGTAGGTCAGCCCCTCTTCGTACTTAACGGAGTGGGGCTTCGTGTGTGCGAAATAATTAGCATAAATGACGCCGGAACGATGCGGATCTGGCTTCGTCATCGGTAAGGTTTCTCCTCCGGACGGTCAGGATGATAGCCTGCCCTGAATTCCGAAGGTGTCTGCCCGGTGATCTTCTTGAACATTTCGCTGAAATACCGCCGCTCCTCGTAACCTGCTGCAAGGGCGACCTCCTGCACCGGCATCCCTTCTACCAGCAGCGCTTTGGCCTTCTGGATCTTCTCCATGGTCACATACTGGGTGACCGTCATACCGGTCACCTTCTTAAAAAGACTGGAGTAGTAGCTCGCGCTGAGATGGACGTGAGCGGCGCAATCCCCTACCGTTATATCCTCAGAGAGATGGCTCTGAATATAATCGAGTGAGGCATAGATGACCTTCTGCCCCTCGGACAGGCTGTTCTTGCGCACCAGTGCGGCCCCTTCCACGCATAACTCCAGCAGCTGCCGCTGGAGTGAAGCCAGCGGCAGTCCGGCTGTTCCCTGAACAGCCCTGAACCTCTGGATCAGCGGCTGGATATCCGCATAAGGAATCAGCTCATAGAAGCTCCGGATCGCCGAGGCAGCCAGCTCATCGTACAGGCTGAGCAGATAGTCCGGATTCTGCCGGGAGACCAGACTCTGGAGGCTTGTCGAGATATCCTCCAGAATAGCCTCTGCCTTGCCGGCATTGCCGGAGCGCAGCGCCAGCAGCAGCTCGTCCTTGTATTCCAGGGACAGCGGCTCCTGGCTGCCGGCCGGGAGAATATCGTCATAGCGGATGGCTGCATTGCCTTCTGTGAACAGATGATAGGCCAGCGCCCGATTGGCCTGCAGATAGGAATCAGGCAGCTCACTCGTCTCCTCCACCCTGCCTCCGACCCCGACCGATACGGTGAACTTGGTGTAGCGTTCAATATTCCGGCAGCAGCGTTCCGCAATCTCCACTGCACTGACCGCGCTGCAATCATTCATAACCGCCAGATAGCGGTTATGTCTGGCGCGGAAGACTACGCAGCGCGCATATTCGGCAATCGTCTCCTGCGTGATATTGAGCAGCGAGAAGCGGATCAGCTCCACCTCGCGGATGGACAGCTCGGCTGCCCGCTCCTGAAAGTGATCGATCTCAAGCAGCATTACCACAAACCCCTGCGGGTTCAGATCGATATTCAGGAATTCCCAGCGGGCCGCCGCCTGCTCCCAGGCTGTACGGTGGCTGACCAGCAGGGCGAAATATTCCTGCCGCAGTACCGGCAGACTCTCCCGCAATCTTTTTTCCATCTCCCGCAGGGTAAGCAGCTTCGACCGTTCTTCCATAATCTCCGCCTTCGCCCGCAGCACCGCCGTCATAATATCCTCTTCCGTAAACGGCTTGACGACGAAGTCAAAAGCACCAAGCTGGACAGCCTGCTGCGCATATTCAAAATCGGCATAGCCGCTGATCAGAATCACCTTACAGTCCCGGTGGCGTTCCAGCACGGCCCGCAGCATGGACAGTCCATCCATCCTCGGCATCCGTATATCCGTAATGACAAGATCCGGGCGCAGCTCCGAGATCATGTCCAGCCCATCCTCCCCGTTGGCTGCCGTACCCGTCACCCGGATACCCTGCTGCGCCCAATTCATGCAGGTGAGTCCTGCGACTACGCTTTTGATATCGTCTATAATGCACAAGCTGATCACACCATTATCGTCCATCCTGATGCTCCTCTCTCTTGGGTAAAGAAATGATGACCGCCGTTCCCCTGCCTGGCCCGCTGTCCACCCGGAACACCGCACCGTCCCCGTAATACAGCTGCAGCCTGCGGATCAGATTGGACACGGCATACCCCTTATCGGATTCCCGCCAGAACAGCGCACGGACCTGATCCTCCTCCATGCCTGCTCCATTGTCGCGGACAGTAAGGCACCAGCGTTCTCCCTCATCCAATATCTCTATATCAATCACTCCGCCGCTCTCCAGATCGCAGAAACCATGCAGGATGCTGTTCTCCACCAGCGGCTGCAGCAGAATGCGCGGAATAGGGAGTGTATTCAGCGCTTCATCCTCTACGTGGATTTCATAACGGAACAACCCTTCATAGCAGCTGCACTGCAGCTCCAGATACTGGCGGACATGCTCCAGCTCCTTGGACAGCGTGGTGATTTCCTGCCCCTTATTCAGCCCCAGCTGAAACAGCCGGGACAGTGACACTACCATTCGCTGCGACTGCTCCACCTGCTTCAGATTCAGCTTCCAGTAGATCGTATTCAGCGTGTTGTACAGGAAGTGGGGGTCCATCTGCGCCGACAGCGCCTTGATCTCCGCCGAGCGTTTATTCGTCTCTGCCTCGGTGACTTCACCGATCAGCACCACAATCTGCTCAAGCATCCGGTTGAACCGGATACCGACCTGAGCCAGCTCATCCCCGCTGCTGCTCTCGAACCGGGCGGTCAGATCGTTGCTTTCCACCTTTTTCATCACCTTCATCAGCCCCTGCAGCGGCCTCAGCAGATAACGGGTAAATGCGCCGGATACCATCATTGTGACTGTAAAGGCGGCGAGGGCCACCACCACAAGCATCCACTTGACATAGATCATATCCTTCAGCACGCTGGCTTTGGACTGGATTGTGGTCATCGTCCAATCTGCGATGCCCAGATGAGCATAGTTCAGCAGATAGGATTCACCGCCTAGCTTAAACGTATTGCTGAGATCCCGGCTGCTGCTGATCCTACCGGTCAGATGACCGCCCTCCACCGCCTGCCGGACCAGCGGGTCCTTCACAGAATACACAGGCTCACCTGAAGCGTTCAGCAGGAAGCTGCGCGCCCCGCCCCCGGTACCTCCGCTTACCAGCTTGCGGAAGCCGTCTTCGCGGATATTGACTACGATATAGACACCACTGACCGGAGTATCGAATATGGGCTCCAGAATCAGTGAGATCACCCGGTCCTTGCCGGAGAACAGCATATCCTCATGGCCCTCGATCCACAGGTTCTTCTTCTCCTGTTCAATGCGCTCATATAGAAACGTATCCTTGAATTCCGTCAGCCGGTTGCGGTTCATCGACGACGGGTAGAACTCCCCGATCGGCGTGGACACATAGATGGACTGAATCAGCGGCTCGGCAATCCGCGCCTGCGAGAAAACGTTATCAAGATCATTCAGATGGGTATAATATCTGCCTGTGTCCCCGGAGACGACATCCCTCATCATATCGTGAAAAGGCTGGCTGATCATAAAGGTCATCATAATCAGTGTCAGCTTGTTCAGCTTCTCGTCGATGATCTGTGCCGATTTGACGACGGTATCCTGGGTGAGCTTCAGCGCATTCTTCTCCAGGATCGCCGCCGAGATGGAATAGGACAGTCCACCGGTCATCAGCACAGAGAGGAGAATCACAGCCAGGAATGCGGTTTTTAATTTACTGCGGAACGATTGCTTCCGGAAATAGTCCAAGTTCTTCACGCCTTCCTCTGTACATGCCTGCTCTTCGATTATGTCACCCGGACCCGGGGCCGGGCAATAAGCGGCTTAAGATACAGTGAAATCACCGTATGCGGAGCATGGATTTACCGTATGTACAAGGGGAGGGGAACCAATTTCCCCGCTCCAATCTGATTCGAGGGGATTTCCTCCGCTCCAACCCGATTCGAGGGAATTGTTCCCGCCCATTCCACCAGTTCCCCGTCCCAGCCGGATTCAGAGGGATTTCTCCCTCTCCTTTCGGCAGGCAGCCTCTTTCTGAAAAATAAAGTCGAGTTGGCACCCTAATGTATGAGGTTTTATGGCTGAAGCGGATTTGCATGTTAGCACTTCCGCATGTTCTCTGCAAGTGCTTGGCGGAGCTTATCAAAGCCCATCTGCCCGGACAACCAACTAATCAAACGGACTGAAAATCCGCTATTTGCCCAAATCTGGCAGATTTGCTGGCTAAGCGGACTCAGATTCCATTAATGGGCCCGCCGCCCAATTCATGCCCAAATGAACAAAATAGCTGATTCTCAGTCCGCTTAAACCTCAGAAAAGGGGTTTTCCGGAAAATAGGGTCTTTTCAGTCCGCTTCATCTGCTGACGGTACGCTTACCTGCTCCAGCAACCAACAACCAACAGCCAACAACCAGCAAGCAACAGCCAGCAAATAGCAAACAGCAAACAGCAGCCAGCCAGCAACCAGCAGCCAATAACCAGCAAGCAACAAGCAACGGCCAACAATCAGCAGCCAACTATCAGCAACCAACAGCCAACAACCAGCAAGCAACATCCAGCACCCAGTAGCCAATAACCAGCAAGCAACAAGCAACAAGCAACAAGCAACAAGCAACAAGTAACAAGTAACAAGTAACAAGTAACAAGTAACAAGTAACTAGCAACTAGCTTATTTCGCCAGCTTCTGCCCGGCAAAGAAAAAAAATCACCCGCAAGGCAAATTGAGCTGGAGCTTATAAAATTATGGAGTTGATGGAGCCTGTGCAGCTTAAGTAGATTAAGGCCACCCACGCCACGCCACTCCACTCCAGACAGACTACTTCCGGGCAGCCGCCGGTGAAATCAAGTGTACTTTTGCCCCTCATTTCCTCCTGCTGCCCACTTTCGGCAGATTCAGGGGCACTTTTTCCCTTCATTCCCGCCTGCCGCCCGCTTTAGGCGGATTCAGGGGCACTTTTTCCCTTCATTCCCGCCTGCCGCCCGCTCTCGGCGGATTCAGGGGCACTTTTGCCCCTCATTCCCGCCTGCTGCCCGCTTTCGGCGGATTCAGGGGCACTTTTGCCCCTCATTCCCGCCTGCTGCCCGCTTTCGGCGGATTCAGGGGCACTTTTGCCCCTCATTCCCGCCTGCCGCCCGCTTTCGGCAGGTTCAGGGGCACTTTTGCCCCTCATTCCCGCCTGCTGCCCACTTTCGGCAGATTCAGGGGCACTTTTGCCCCTCATTCCCGCCTGCCACCCGCTTTCGGGAATTCAGGGGCACTAATGCCCCTCATTCCCGTCTGCCTCCCGCTTTCGGCGGCTTCAGAAGGATTTATCCCTTTGACTGGCAGATCCGCTCCACATCCCAATGAAACTTATCCGCAACAGGCGAAACTCATGATTCCCTACAGTAACCTAACCAAAAAGCCCGCTTGAATTCCGGTAACATCCCGGCTTCAAACAGGCTCTAGTGCTGCGGTATTTGTATACTTTGCTGCAAATACCCTACAATTGCTTTTACTTTACTTTACTTTTGCTTTTACTGTTATTTTACTTTTACTCTTACTCTTACTTTTGCCTTTACTGGAGCTACTCTTATTTCTGTTGTCACTATTGTCGCTGTAACCCGAATTTGTCTAAGAGGAGCTGAGAACGGGCTGGCTTACCCTTGCAGAATCCCGCTCTGCCCCACAATTCTCAGCCACTCTGCAGCGATCAGATCATGCCCGGCCGCCGTTGGATGCACACCGTCCCAGACCCAGTATACGGCATCCGTTCTTGCTGCGGCCGCCTCAAAAACGTCCTGAAGCGGTACATGCACAGCCTCGAACTCCTCCGCAAGGCTGCGGACAACCTCCTGATAATGAGTCAGGATCTTCAGCCATTCCGGCCAATTCTCTGCCGGTGCCCCTACCTTCAGGAGAAAGGGCTCGCAGAGTACAAGCCGGGTCTGCGGCAGCACTTCGCGTGTCTCTTCCAGTACATGGCGGTAAGCGCGTTCGAAGCGGTCCGTGATGCCGCCCGGGTCGCCCATCATCGTTCTCCAGATATCATTAACCCCGACCAGGATACTGAGCACATCCGGCTGCAGATAGATCGCATCCTCGTTCCAGCGCGCATACAGATCGGAGATCCGGTCTCCGCTCACCCCGCGGTTATGGAATACCGGCCGCAGCTCCGCCAGCTCATTGCCTAATTTGCTGCCAACTATGTATGCATAGCCGTGCCCGAGGATATGGTTAAGATCATTGCCCCGGTCACGGTTGCCATCTGTAATGGAATCCCCTTGAAACAGAAATACCTTGTTAGCTCCGGAAATGGATATAGACATGTATACTCACCTTTCGCCTTATAATTTGATTCAATTATATCAGGAGAATGCGCAATTAGGATTCCGGCTTACTGTGCTTCAGCAAAGCCAATATGTTATTGAGCAGATGCACCTTGCGGATGGGCTTGATAATGATGGAGGCGAACTGCGCTTTGGTCTCCTCGTCCAGATTCGTTCCCAGGGGAGCAAGCAGAATTACGGGCAGCTTCCTGTCCGGAGCAAGCTGACGCATTTGCTTGGCAATCTCTGTAGCCTCTGTGCCCTCAATATCCTTGTCCATAAGGATCAGATCATAATCGTTGTTAGCTGCCAAAAAGTCCATTGCCTGCTTGGCAGTCTCGGCGGAAGTAACTGCCACACTCCAGTCCTCTAGTACCGAAGAGATGACATGCAGACTGGTCTGATTATCATCAACAACCAGGATTTTAATTGCGTCAAGCACATCTTTCTCGAAGGGAATCGAGGGCAGGCTTGTATATTTTTCGAGATACAGAGTGACTTCCAGCTTCGTCCCTACCCCTTCCCGGCTCTCAACGGAGATCTCTCCCCCCATCAGCTCCACCAGTTGTCTGCAGATTGCCAGTCCCAGTCCGGTGCCTCCGTAATGATGAAGCTCGCTGCTCTGGTGAACCTGGGTATATTTGTTGAACAGCAGCTTCAGTTTGTCTTCCGCAATACCTATTCCAGAATCCTGCACCGTAATCCTTATCCCTATTTCTTCACCGCGGACAGGCAACGATTTCAGCTCGATAAGGATTTCCCCGGCGTGGGTGAACTTCAGGGCGTTGCTTACTATATTCATGATGATCTGGCGTACCTTGGGGGCATCACCCAGAACATACAGGGGAATTTCCGAATCCACATTCAGAATGACTTCCAGATTTTTCTCAAAAGCCTTGGTGGAGAACAAATAGACGCTCTCCTCCAGTGCGGTAATAATATCAAACGGTTCCTTTTCAATGACCAGCTTGCCCGCTTCCATCTTGCTGAAATCCAGAACATCATTCAAAAATTGCAGCAGCTTGGCATTACTCGACTCAATGATCTCCATGTAATACTGCTGCTGCTCGTCCATTTCAGTCGTCATCATCAGATCGGTCATGCCGATAATGCCGTTCATCGGGGTGCGGATTTCATGACTGAGCATGGCAAACAGGTCCAGCTTGGATTGGCTCTGCCGTTCTATGAATTCAACTTTTCGTTCCAAATTCATAATATAGGTGAAAAAATAGGCCATGGCGCTTATTATATCCAGGTCTTCCTTCGTATGCAGGCCGGCTGCAGGGTCCATCAGACAGATCGTCCCCACAGACTCCCCTTGCTCCGTGATCAGAGGAACGCCAATGAACGAGTGTATGCCCCGTGCATGTATAAATTCAAGGGCAGTGGACCCGGGATGATTATGCGTGTCAGCGACCAGTGTCGGCTTATTGTCATTAAGAATAACCAGACTGCGAATAGGATCAAGAAGGGCGAAATTGTCCTCCTCCTTCATGATAGGCGCTTCCCGGTTGAAGGTCCGCAGCAGGGGAACCAAGCCTAAACCGTGAATCGTAATCATAATCGTATTTGACGTAAAAATCTGGCTTAGCAGTTCAATCATCCGGTCTGCAGCATCCTCTAAATTGCAAATGACCGGACTCCGGGTATTCATCTTCTCCATCATCTTTCTAGAACTCCATTCCAAAATCCATATTTACTATTTTACTTATTTTTAATTTCCACAGTGTATGAACTTTGCCCGTTATTCCTATTTGTCACCGTTCATCTTGCACTGCCCGATTGTCCAGTCAGAGCCGGCATTATAAGCCATTGGGATAAGTTAGATAGGAAACTCTCTATGTTCTTACTCTTAATTAAGAGGATATGTTACGATCAACTGGACTGGTCCTCATCATAACAGAAAAAACACAGAGACAACCTAAAAAAGTGCACAAAAAAACTATGAAAGGAATGGGAAGAAGATGAAATACAGAAAACTGGGCAATACAGGACTTAAAGTCAGTGAAATCGGCCTGGGCAGCTGGCATACTTATGGCACGGCGGCGGAACAGAAGGCGGCAGAATGCCTGTGTTGCCAAAGCTTTTGAATGCGGTATCAATTTCTTTGATACAGCTAATGCCTATAACTGCGGTGAAGGTGAAAAAGCAGTCGGCGCCGCCCTGCGCTCCTATACACGGTCGGATTATGTGCTTAGCACCAAGGTGTTTTTCCCGATGGGCGATGGTGTGAATGACCGCAGGTGGCTGATTTTGCACCTGCAAGATAAGCACCTGCGGGAGGAGAAGATGTCATATTGTGTTCTTATACGGCATAGCCCGCCCTGCAATTCAATTTGCAGCAAATACCTGCACTTAAAAGCACCGTCCGCGAAATGGGACGGTGCTTTTAAGTAGTTGCAAGCCTATAGCGGATAATATTCCTCTTACAATTTGCCTGCCGGCGCGAGGTGTCTGCTGGCATGGGCTGTCTGTACTTTATTGATCAGCTGCTTATAATCCTCTTGCTGCGCAGCCGAAGCCTGCGGCCGATATTGCTCAAACAATCGCACACAGCGGATCACACAGGTCTCGCTGCCCAGTTCCGCCGAAGCCTCCAGGCTTAGGAATAAGTAGCGGAATCCTTGCTCCTGTTCTCCGGCACGCAGGTAATATCCCGCCAGTTCATAGAGCAATTCCGCGTATTTATCCCGCAGGTCCGCTCCCGGCTTGCCATGCCCCGGGGCAGACCACTCCTGCTCTACCTGCGGCAGGAATCGCCCGATCAGCTCATCCACATTCCAGTGAAACCGGTTGGCTGCCTGAACGGCCTTCAGCATTCCGGGGAGCAGGCCGGTGCCGCCCGTGCCGATATATTCCACATAGTTATGAAGCACTTCCAAATCTCCGCACATTAAACGGAACAGATAAGTATTAACTATTGCCTGACTGCTGAAATACTCTTTAATTTGCCGGACTTCCTCTGAATCTTCCACAATCCAGTCCATTTCTGAATATAAAGTTACATAATGCAAAGCACGCTCATATTCGCCCCGCCCGTCACATACCACGGACTGCAACCAGTAGGCGTATAAAATATAGAAGCATAACGGCTTCGGAGGTTCCTTCAGCTCTTTCTGCTTTCTGACTTTGTGATGCTTAATCTCATATTGAATCGCTGTCTTACGGTACAGCTCTTCGGCCAGCAGCCATACCTTATCCCAGTACTGCAATGACAGATAGACATCGGCCAGCTGCTGCAAAGCGCCTAATTGATCGCTCTCATCCAGCCGCTCCACGAAATATTCGAACCGCGTGGCTGCACGGAAATCCGCCTCCCGGTCCTGGCCGACCCTAATGGTGAACAGCCGGTACTGGCATAAGGCCAGACGCTCCGAATGCTGGTATTTCTCACTATCGGCAACGCCCTCATAGAGCAGAGCCGCCGCCTGATAGTTGCCTTGCCCGTAGAATTGCTCCGCTGTATCAAACAGCACAGGGGCATATGTAATATTGTCCATTATAATAAGGACGACCTGCCGGATACACTCCAGTTTGTTCAGCTCCGCGCAGCGGTGGAGGAATGGGCCCAGACGCCGCCAGTCGGGAGTGGAATGAATGACACATTCATCTATATAGAGTTCGTAAAACGCCCCTTCAGCCAGCCCCATCCCGGAGGTAATCCGGTCCAGCTGCTGCATGGCAATGGGACGGTTGCCGTTAATAATACTGCTCAGTGTTCCGGAGTTAACGCCGGATACCCCTGCGAATTGATTAATCGTCATTCCTTCATTTCTTAGGAAAGCGGCCAGTTCCGCTTGAATTGTAGTCTTATGATGCAAACCAATACCGCCCCTCAAAAAACCATATATTCGAATATTAATCCAGATATTCCTATATAATAAGTCCCCCAATTATACAGGTCAATCCGGTTTGAACGGTTCAAAATAGGTTGACAAAGACGGAATAAATGTTATATATCCCCATTTTATCTACGAAATCAGCTTCGACTCTTCTGCCTGCGCGGCCGCTTTGCGGATGAAGCCCTGCAGCGGCTTTTGCAGCGTAAGACCCAGCAGCAGCGCAAGCACGCCGAACAAGACCAGCAGCAGCGCATCACGGATCGCTACCTCCGGCAGCAGACCGCCTACAGCTTCACGCAGCAGGCTGATCGCATAGGTAAAGGGCATAAACGGATTCAGTACCTGAAAGAAGTGTCCGGTGGTACTAATAGGAAAGGTGCCGCCGGAGCTGGAGAACTGCAGCACCATAAATACGATGGCAATCCCTTTGCCGATACTGCCGAACACCGAGACCAGCGTGAAGACAATCGTCACGAATACCACGCTGATCAGTACGGCAAACAGGACAAACCATACCGGATCAGCAACATAACAGCCTAGCAGGAAGATATTGCCCAGCACTGCCACCAGCGCCTGAAGAATACCGACTGTAAGAAAGGTCAGCAGGCGTCCGAAATAGAGCTGATACCCAAGGTAGCGGATTCCGCCGGTATCTACAGCCGTGCGCAGCAGCGAGATCAGCAGGGTACCGCCTACCCATAGGGACAGCACGACATAAAAAGGCGTCATGGCCGATCCATAGTTGGGAATCGGATATAACGTCTGCTGCTTCAGTACAACCGGATTCGCCAGGAAATCACTCTGGCTCTGGATATCGCCGCCCAGCAGCTGGGCAATCTCCTCCAGATCAACCTCCTCCTTGATATCGCGGAGTGTTGCTGCCGCTTTGCGGACCGATGCCATCAGCGCAGGCAAGTCGCTGCGCACCAGCTCCGCCGCACGTTCCACTCCCTGGTCTGCCCGCGGCAATCCGGCAGTAATGAAATCCGCTGCCTTGCGGAACCTCACCTCCGCCGCAGGCAGTCCGGTTCTGGCAAATTCGGCCGCTTCGTGAATCTGCGCCCCGGCCCCCGGCAGTCCTTCCTTAATACGCGGAAGTACGTTAGTGACCAGATTGCTGAATGCCGCCATCTTTTCTGTCATGCCCCCCGCTGCGTTATGCACCTCTTCGCGGATGGCCGGCAAATCCTGCCGCAGGGCTGCCAGGCCGGATTGTCCATACTGGATGGCGGTCCCCGCCTCCTCCAGTATGGTGTCCAGCGCGGCCAGCCGCTGCGGAATATGCTGCAGCGCTGCCGCAGCATTCCCCGCATCCGCAGTCAGCTGCTGCAGCACCTGCTCCGCTGCGGGCAGAATTCCCGCGTTGTACCGCGGGATGACCCCCTCCAGGGCAGCTCCCGCCTGCCCTGCCGCTAGGCTGAGCTGGTCCAGCTCAGCCTCCGTGGGCTGCGCGCCTGCCTGCGCAGCCTGTGCCAGTGCCGCCGCCTGCGCAGCTGCGGCGGCATAGGGCTTCCGCGCCGCTTCGACGGCGCGGAGATCACTTGCGCCCGCGGTCCCGGGCGCAAGTGTGTTCAGGGCGCCCAGCAGCTGCGCTGTGTGGGCGAGCCCTTCGCTTGCCGCGGCCAGCCGGGCCGAGGCAAGCTGCAGCTGCCGCGCAGCAGAGCGCTGCGCGGGCTCCTGCTGCACCGCACTCTGGTGCAGCGCCTCGCTTGGCTGCGCGGCATCTTGCCGCAGCGCTTCGCTTGGCTGCGCGCCGTCTTGCTGCAGCGCTTCGCTTGGCTGCGCGGCATCTTGCCGCAGCTGCGCGGTCAACTGCACGGCCGCTTCCCCGGCCTGCTGCAGCAGATACAAGTTCTGCTGCAGGGCCCCGGGGACAGCCGCAAAGGCTGTGCCGTTCCCGGCCAGGAACTGCTGCAGCGCAAGCCCGAAGCTGCTGCCGGCAGCGGTGATCCGGTCAGCCTGCGGCAGAACCTTGGCCGCAGTGTCCACTGCGGCTGCGGCCTCTTCCAACCGGGCCTCTGCCCGGTCCAGCACACCATCCACCTTGCTGAAGTTCGAATCCAGCTCGGATACCAGCAGGGCAGCACGCTCAAACCGGGGCAGCTTCTCCTGCAGCTCCTCCAGATGTCCTGCGGCAGCCGTAATCTGCGGCCAATATTCGTCGATCTGCTCCACGGCTTTTCCCGCCTGCTCTATCTCGGGGAGCCTGGAGGCCAGTCCGGCAATCCGCTCCGCAGAAGAGGAGATCTCCGGCCAATCCTGCTGCAGCTTCAGTACCAGCCTGCCGGCTTGCTCAATCTCCGGCAGCTCCGCCTCCAGCTTGAACAGCCCGGCCTCCACTCTGCGGATAGCGGGCAGCTCGGACTGGAATTCCTCATCTACCCCGCGCAGGGCGGTCAGAACCGTACTGCTGATCGTTTCCGTGAAGTGCTCGGTGATCTGCGTGGTGATCGTGGAAGCACCCTTGGCTGTAATTTTTGGAGCAATCGCATTAATTTTTTCATTAACGGTATATTCAATCTCCGGCTTCTCCAGCTTACCTTCAAGAATTCCGGTCATCCGCTCAGAGAAGTCCGCCGGAATCACAATGCTCGCATAGTAATCCCCCCGCCGCACCCCGTCCACCGCAGCCTCCGCATCTGTAAACCTCCAGCCGAGTGACTTATTGCTCCGCAGGCTTTCCAGTACCTCCGCACCGATATTGAAGCTTGTACCCTGCACGGCCGCACCTTCATCCAGACTGGCTACGGCGATTTTGATCCCGGAGGTGTTGCTGTACGGGTCCCATACGGCCGCCACATTCACCCAGTCATAGACTGAGGGCAGCACAACAAGCGCTGCAATCAGCAGCATGGCCACAGGTATCCTGAACAGCCTCAGCCAATCCCTCTTGTATATTTGCCAGATCTCCTTCAATCCCAGTCACCTCTCAGCCGATAGTTGGATAACTTAATATGCCCCGGATTAAGGCTTTATACGACGATAACTGGCAACGCGATGATGCTGGAGGTAAGCAACCCAATAATTGGATCGGCTCCTGCAGGGAGATCTGAAAATATATTTGCAACATTTTTTGAAAATCAACGTTATTAGGGTATGAACACGTTTGAGAACTATACCGAAGGGTAATTAGGTATATAGACTTACACCGTGTCATATTATGCCAAGGGGGAAATTCCACAATGTTAAAAAACAAAAATGTCTATCTGTTTCCTGTATTGGTCCTGTTGTTCCTCTCCCTCGTGACTACGGCCAGCACGACCATGAAGACCGCAGAAGCCCAGAGTAGCGATCATATCCAGCACTTGACGGTTTACATACACGCACTCGACACCAATAAGGGTCAAACCACCCTTACCGGAGACGAAATCACATGGTACGAAGGCGCAGCGGCCGATGCTATCTTCGCTGAACGTGAGCCTGAAGCCGCAGCCGAAATCGGCGGTGTACCCGACGGTTACTATATCGTGAATGACAGCGATTCGCTGACTTCCTACCCGGTAGCCCCTAATGCTAAAGTAACTATGCAGATCTACGACCACACTGGTAATATTGAGGAACTGGACATTAACTGGAACGAGGCGCTCAGCCTGCAGCAGTTCACTCAGGAATTTGCCAAAACTGATGTTTTCGATCTAAGCCAATCTCCTTACCACATCACCATCCAGAACGGACAGATCGTCTCCATCGTGCAGCAGTACACACCTTAAGTAAGACATATGGGTTCAATAAGCTTTATTGTCTATCACACGCAAGCCGCAGTCTGTTGCCCTAAGCAGCAGCTGCGGTTTTTTTGTGTGCTTTTTAGCCGGCTAGATCAATCAGCGGCCCTAACGATTCTGCGGAAGGGCTGAACAGAAAGCCTGACCTCCAAAAAGCTTCCGCCCCACGGATTCACGAATCGGCTCCGAAGAGTTGAATCGGCAGGGAAGCGGACTGAGAATCCCTTATTCAGCTGATTTTCGCTGTTTTCACCTCCACGCGGACTGGAGATCGCTTATTTTCTCTGGAAACAGAGATTTGGACGATGATTTGGAGCATAACGGAACTGGAGTCCGCTTCAGGCTGAAAATAGCTAGTTTCAAGAAAATAACGGCTCTGGAGTCCACATAGGGTTTTGGATGCCCATATTCCAACGATCGATGACACCGCAGTAGCAAACATCAGGGGTTGGGGATTCGGGGGTACTTTTCTCTTGTCCCACTCCACCTCGGAAATCTAACCTTTTCACACATATTCGAACCTATCACTATTTACCGACAAGCCCTTTAAATATAAGCTTATTCATAGGATACCAGCCTTGCTTTAACATTATAGAATCCATAGGAATGGTGATAAAAAGTGACAATTACACCCCAAACGCAGTCTGCGGCCCAGACTCAGGGCAAACCCATGTATCAGGAGTACCGCATGCATCAGGTTTCCATCGCCGATCCGTATATCGTCAACGCCTTTGCCAAAGAAGTAGCGTACCTCACCAGCTTGGAACCTGACCGTCTGCTGGCCGGCTTCCGTGAGAACCGGGGACTCCCGAAGAAGAGCGAGAAGTATCCGGGCTGGGAGAATACCGAAATCCGCGGGCATACGCTGGGCCATTATCTCTCTGCCTTGTCCCAGGCTTATGCCACCTCCCAGGATGATGCGCTTGCGCTCAGACTGGAATACTTGCTCAGTGAGCTTGCGTTGTGCCAGCATGAGAGCGGTTACCTGTCAGCGTTCGATGAGCAGTTGTTCGATAATATCGAGAATAAACAGCCTGCCTGGGTGCCTTGGTACACAATGCACAAGATTATCGCCGGACTCACCGCCGCCTACTCTGCCACCGGCAGCGCAACAGCGTATAGCGTAGTGAACAAGCTGGGGGATTGGGTGTACAACCGTACGGCTTCCTGGTCTGACGAAATACAGCAGCGCGTATTATCCGTCGAATATGGCGGGATGAACGACTGCCTTTATGAGCTGTACAAAGTCAGCGGCAACTTTAACCACTTAAGCGCCGCTCATAGCTTTGATGAGCTGACTTTGTTCACTCCAGTCCATGAAGGCAAAGATATCCTCAAAGGCAAACATGCCAATACAACCATTCCGAAGTTCCTCGGGGCGCTGAACCGTTACCGGACCCTTGGGGAGAGTGAGGTCTTTTATCTGGAGGCCGCCGGGCAGTTCTGGGATATGGTTGTGCATCATCACAGCTACATTACCGGCGGCAACAGCGAGTGGGAGCATTTCGGCGATCCGGATATGCTGGACCGGGAACGCTCCAATTTCACAGCGGAGACCTGCAACACCTATAATATGCTGAAGCTGACACGAGAGCTGTTCAAAATCACCGGAGACTCCAAATACGCTGAGTTTTACGAGAATACCTACCTGAATGCGATCGTGTCCTCACAGCATCCGCATACCGGGATGACGATGTATTTTCAGCCTATGGCAACGGGTTACTTCAAAGTATACAGCTCACCGTTTGAGCATTTCTGGTGCTGCACCGGAACCGGCATGGAGAGCTTCACCAAGCTGAATGACAGCCTGTATTTCTATGATGCCGCAAGCATTGTGGTCAATCAGTACCTAAGCTCCACCCTCCACTCCAGTGAACACGGGCTGAAGCTGACACAATCGGCCAATTTGCCTTATAGCGATGCTGTACAATTCACAATAAATACCCTGCAGCCTCAGGCCAGCCCCCTTGCGCTCAAGCTGCGCCTGCCGGACTGGCTGGCCGGGGAAGCGGAGCTCCTATTGAACGGGGAACCGGTCAATGTTGTATTCAACGGGAGCGGAACATATGCTGTAGTGGGCAGAGTATGGGAAGACGGCGATACTCTGCAGCTCCGGCTGCCGATGAAGCTTGCTTACTTCAATCTCCCGGATGCCCGGCATGTTGCAGCCTTCAAATACGGGCCGGCAGTGCTCAGCGCCGCACTGGGCCGGAGTGATCTGGCTGTGTCTGCCACAGGTGTGGATGTCAGTGTGCCGACCCGCAATATGCTGGTGAAGGATTTCATCACCACGGTGAACGAGAGTCCGGAGATGTGGCTGGAGAAGTTGGCAGACCGCTGTGTCCGCCTGGAGCAGAATGAACTGGCGTTTGCGCTTCAGGGAACGGATGAAGACAACCGGCTGGTATTTACGCCCCATTATAAGCAGCATAATGAGCGTTACGGCATCTATTGGCGGCTGGTGGAAGCCGATTCGGCGGAGCTGCAGCAGCATATTCTGCAGGGAAAAATCCTGCAGCGTGTGCAGGATGCCACCCTTGACAGTCTGCCTGTCGGCAATGACCAATACGAGCTGGAGCACGGAATTCAAGGGGAGAATACCTCTGTGGCTACATGGGACGGATACAATATCCGCAAGGCGGAGAATGCCGGCTGGTTCAGCTACAGGTTGAAGGTGGCACCACAGAGTGACAACTACCTCTCGGTTACCTATTTCTCCGGCAGCAACGGCAAGGAGCTCGCTATTTATGCGGACGGTGAACTGATCAGCCGCGAAATTCTGCACACCGATCAGGCGCGCAGCTTCTACAACCGGAGTTATCTTATCCCGGCTGAAGTCATCAGCGGCAAGACCGAAGTGGAGGTCAAATTCGTCATTCCGGGGCAGGAAAATGGTATATTCGATCTGCTGCGCATGATGACCGGCTACAGCCGTAGCGCAGGGCTGCGCCAGCTTGCTTTTAGCGAAGGCACGCTCTCGGCTCCCTTCAGCAGCGGCGTAACCGCTTATACCCTAACCGTTCCGCAAGCGGCCGGCAGTGTACAGCTGAATGTCACACCAGAGCATAAGAATGCCCTGGTCTATGCGGGCGGAATTCTGATCGAGGACTCGCTCCCGCGCCAGGTTAAGCTGACTGAGGAACGCACGACGCTGAACCTCACGGTTAAGGCAGAGGATCATACGACGGAGCAGGAATATGTGATTACAATCGTGAAAGAATAAGTACGCTATATAAGCTGCACTTTAGACAACACACCTGCAGGTTACCGGTCAGTCACAGCGAGGCTGGCGGAATACGTCAATGCCCTGTACTTAATTCGTGACCTGCAGAAGAATAGAGACCTCTTCGGAGGGACTGTAGACATAAATGTTGTACGTTGTGCAACTTGGATTGATGGATAGCCGGGTATCCGGGAGGATTGTTGTAGGAAATACAACAATAATCCTCCTAAACCACCGGGAAAAGCTGAAATCCTGCATTTGATACAACAATTTTGGATTTCGGCCGATAAGACGAGGGAAATGTTGTATTATGTGCAGGATTTTATAAAAGTCGGTGCAAGTCAGCTGATCTCTGCCACAGAAAGCGGATGAATCAAGGGCTTCCTGCAACAACAGGCGAACCCGTACCCTCACACATACCCATACCCATACTCATACTCATACTCATACCCCTACCCCTACCCATCCCCATACTCGTACTCATACCCCTACCCATCCCCATACTCCTACCCATACTCGTACCCATACTCGTACCCATACCCAGGGAGGTACTTCTACTCTTTCACACAAACCTCTTGACGCTACGCCGGAGGTTCAAATATTCACAAGGTGAAGGTTAGTTTTATGTTAAAATTTCATGTTCAAGTTTTATGTTAAAGTTTTATGTTAAAGTTTTATGTTAAAGTTTTTTCAGGTTTCATGTTAAAGTTTTATGTTCAGCTTATCTAGCAACGCTCGTATTACGATTCATAACCACAACAAAGAATCCAGCCGCTAACGCGGCTGGATTTCGTTATACATATAATACCACTGCATTTCTCCGATTTTGTAATACGGCTGGAAGCTGCGGGTCAGGTGAGTGTATCCTGCCACATGGCCTTTGTCCGTCTCGAAGGTATACGGCTGCCCTTCTACCGGGTGTATCCAGCCGGACGGGTCGGCGGTGTCACCGATGAACCGGGTCATCTTATCGGCTACCAGCACCAGCGGGCCGTAGTTCAAGGCGGCAATGCCGGGATTCGCGGCATCCACAGCTCTGAAATAGAGCGGGAACGGCAAGTCGATCTCTACGATGTCTCCATCATTCCACTCCCTGCGGACTGAAGCCCACTCACCGGACACAACCGCCGTCTCCACCTCTTCCCCGTTGATCTTCAAGCTGTTCAGTCCTGTGGCCCAGGCCGGAACGCGCAGCTTCAGCCCGAACTCCGCCCTTCCCTCCAGACTGATCCGCAGCTTGACCGGCCCCTCCACTTCCGGATACTGCGAATAGTTTTCCACCGTAATATCCATGAGGTCTTTGGCCCACTTCACCCGGGAGGGCAGATACTGCGTTACATACAGGCTATCCTCGCTGTGATAATAGAGCATATTGCTATACTCCGCTACATCCTGCGGGAAGGTGCCTGTGCAGCATTGCCACTCGAAGTTATGTCCGCCCTCCTGCAGTCTCCGGTCCTCTACCGTCTTCACCGCACCATCCAGAAAGTAGTTGGCATAATACATCACTCTTCCGTCCGGCTTCACCGGGAGCTGCGCACCCGTTCCGTTATACAACAGCTTCTCCACCCATTCGCCGTACTTGGCTTCCCCGGTATATTGCAGCAGGTAGCTGCTGAATTTGAACACGGCCCAGGCACAGCAGGAGACCTCGCAGCTGCCCCAGGTGTCATTGCGGGTGACTTCCGTCCCGGCGAAATTGGTATAGGTCAGGCTCGACAACGTAGAGTCCCAGGTGGATTTCAGTGAATCCCCCAGGTAGCCCTCCTTCTCCGTGAACAGGCATTCCGCAGGCCCATAGCCGCCGGTGGCAAAAATATGATGGGCCGTAAGCTCATCGTAAGCGATCTTCATCGCCGACAGATAACGTTCATCCCCGGTCACTTCATAGGCGCGCGCTGCGCTGCATAGACTGTTCACCTGGCTGTAGGCATGACGCGGGCCGATCGCGAAATCCCTGCTGTTCAGCTTATCCCACAAGTAATCGTAGTCCCATACCTTGGCGAAGTCCTTGTACTTCTCTTCTCCGGTCAGCTGATACGCACGGTACAGATTCTCCGGCAGCGTGTACCATTCGATCATATGACTGGACCACAGCCCGTGGTCCTGCAGCCCGTCCCTGGCAATATCCTGCTTGAAGCGGTTCATCGCAGCTTCCGTCAGCTTCAGCACATAAGGGAGAATTCGCTCATAGCCCAGGTACTCATACAGATCGAGGAAGCCACCAAGCAGCTTCTCATAGACATAAGTATCATTGTCGAATAATTCAGCGGACTGCTCGGCGCAGGCGATCCACTCATCTGCGAGCAGCTCTGCTTTTTCCTGCAGTCTGAAATCCCCGGTCACCCGGTACAGCTTCGCATACGCCCCCAGCTTCTGGCCGAAGGTGCTTGCCCCCGCCCCGTACCAGCCGGCTAAACCGTCAGCCTCCGAGGGCACACCCGCCTTGACCCGGAAAATATGCAGCAGATCCTCATCCGGAATGCCCAGATACATCTCGATGGTCTCATCCTGCTGCTGTTTCCAGTGGCCGGGCTTAAGCGCGACATGGCTGTAGCCGAAGGCCTGCATAGCAGGGGTTATTTTTACCGTACCCGGCTGGTACAGCATGCCTGAGTTTACTGCCGCATTATTATTCGTATCTGTGTTCATCACTCATCCTCCTCTTTAACCTTTGACCGAGCCGATCATGACCCCTTTATCGAAGTACTTCTGGATGAACGGGTACACAATCAGAATCGGCAGGGTAGATACGATGATGACTCCATACTTCACCTGATCCGCATACTGCTGGGCATAACCTCCGGCAGAACCGCCCGCTCCCGCCCCTTGCGAGAATACCTGGTTGGATAGCAGAATATCTCTCAGCACTATCTGCAGCGGCTGCAGGTTATTGCTGCGGATATAGATCAGTCCGGTGAAGAAGTCATTCCAGTGGGCGACCAGATAATACAGTCCGATAACGGACACCACCGCTTTGGAGAGCGGCAGGGCGACCTTCAGGAAGAATTTGAAATGCGTACACCCGTCCATCGAAGCCGCCTCAAACAGCTCCCGCGGGATCGAATTCTCGAAGAACGAGCGGGCAATAATCAGATTATAGACATTCACGCAGAACGGGATAATGAACACCCACATCGTATTCGTCATGTGCATATCCTTCATCAGCAGGTAGGTTGGAATCAGTCCGCCGTTGAAGAACAGTGTGATTACGAACGTCAGCATCAGAAACCGCCGGGCCCGGAACTCCTGTCTGGACAGCACATACGCCGCAGGCAGGGTGAATAGCAGGTTCACGGCCGTCCCGAGCACCGTATAGAGCAGCGTATTGCTATACCCTGTCCAGATCCGCGAATCCTTGAAGATTTCACTATAGCCGAAGAAGCTTATATTCTTGGGGAAAATCGTCACCTGACCTGTCGACACCAGCGTGGAGTCACTGACAGAGGCGATAATGACGAAATACAGCGGGTACACAATGCTCAAAAAGATGAGCAGGCAGACCAGATATACGACAGCATCGAAGAGGATGTCGGTTTTATTTTTACCTTTACTGTTAGTGATTAGCTGCATGCTGCTCCACTCCTTCCGTAAGCTCTGCTACCACAGGCTGATATCCGAGGACTTGCGGGCAATCATATTCATCGCGTACAGGAACACAAAGTTGATCACGGTATTAAACAACCCGATGGCGGCGGAATAGCTGAACTGGTTGCTGATAATCCCGATTTTGTAGACATAGGTTGCGATGACCTCGGACACCGGAAGGTTCAGGGCATTCTGCATCAGGAATACCTTCTCGAAGCCTGTACTGAGCACATTCCCCATACTAAGCACGAACAGAATGATAATGGTCGGAATCAGCGCCGGGATATCGACATGCTTGATCGTCTGCCAGCGGCTGGCCCCGTCGATTTTGGAGGAGTCATAGAGCTGCGGGTCCACAGTAGACAGTGCGGCCAGATAGATGATGCTGTTCCACCCGCAATGCTGCCAGATCTCCGAGAGCACATAGACCGGAACGAACGTCCCCGTCGAGCCTAGCAGATTGACATCACCCAATCCGACCGAGCTGAGGATATGTCCGATTACCCCCGAATTCGGGGAGAGCAGTACGTTCAGCAGACCCACCATAACGACGATGGAGATAAAATGCGGCAGATACACGGTCGTCTGAAGTGTTTTTTTGGCGCGCTTCCAGCGCACCTGGTTGATCAGCAGCGCCAGAATGATGGGCGCGGGGAAGCTTAGAATTACAGTGGCGAGACTGATCGCTACCGTGTTTTTCATCAGATCGGCAAACATATAGCTGTCAAAAAACTGCCGGAAATAGAACAGTCCTCTCCACGCGCCCCCGGTGAGCCCTTTGCTGAAATCATAATCGCGGAACGCCAGCTGAATGCCGTACATCGGGATATAGTTGAAGATAAAGATCACGACAATGGCCGGAAAAATCATAATCCACAGCTGATGATCCCGCTTGAAGGTATTCAGTACGGTGGGCTTCTTATGCGCCCTTGGCTGAGCCGGATGCTCATACAGATTCTTCGATATCATCAGAACCACCCCTTCCATCAAGGAGCCGGAACAAGCAGTCTCAGCCAGATTGTCCGCTGACGCTTCTTCCGGTCCCGGATTCTCTTATAGCACTTACGGTGCTTATCTGCGCTTACTGATTCTTTTTGTAATCGTCATAATATTTCTGGATGATCTCAATATTCTTGTCCACACCGGTCTTCCCGATATTCTTCACATAGTCATCCCACTCGGCATCAATGCCGCCCTTGGTAATCCATTGCGACCATTTCGACAGGGCGAGTGACATCATACCGGTGTTATTCAAGCTCATCGTGTTGTTATCCGCCGCGCTGTACTTGATGAACATGCTCGGCAGCACATCCGTATCCTTATTGATCCCGTCCAGCGCTGCTTTGAGCGGCTCGGTCTGGCTGCCGACAGACTGCATATCCGTACCCAGCGTCAGCTTAAGGGAATCGGCAATATACATAGCTCCGTTATCCGCCCAGGAGGAGGTCCATTTCCAGGTACCAGGGTCCATCGCGGCATCCGCAGGAGGCAGAATACTGTAGCTGCCGTCTCCGTTGTCACCGATATTCGTTCCGAGGGAGCCGAATAGCACCTGCATACTTACAGTAGGATCATACAATTCATTGATGAACTTCATGGCCGCTTCCTTGTGTTTGGATTGGGCGGACATCTGTACTGCATTCACCCCATAGTTCAGGGAGTTGTAATCATAGCTCCAGGAAATCTTGCTGGTTGAATCAGCCGATACTTTGAGCGGGGACATCGAGGCATACTGCGGAGCCAGCGTATTACCGACTCTGTCCGTGACCTCCCAGCCCCAGGTGAAGCCGACGGCTGCTGTCTCACCGTTGCCGCGGGCAACGGACTGGTATTTGGTATAGTCCTGGGTGAACACTTCAGGATTGATCAGTCCGGCGCTGAAGCATTTGTTCAGGAACGCGACCAGTGTTTTGTAGCGCTCATCCGTGAAGAAGTTCTTCACCTTGCCGTCTTCGACGAAATAACCCAGTCCGCTGTTATCCGTCAGCGTGATCCCTTCGCTGCCCATCAGCACGGTCGGCATAAAGGCTCCGAACGCCACAGTTCCTGTAGGGGCAAAATCCATCGGAATTTCGTCATTCTTATCGCCGTTTCCGTTGGCATCCTCATCCTTGAATGCTTTCAGCACATCGAACAGCTCATCCCAGTTCGTAGGCATCTGCAGGCCGAGATTGTCGAGCCACTTCTGGTTGATGAACTGGCGTGTTGTGGTTTCCGGCCAGAATCTCTGGTATTTGGGCAGGCCGTAGATTTTGCCGTCCAGCTGTGTGGCAATCACTTTGGTCTCCGGTTTGGCATCGAACATCGCCTGCACGTTAGGGCCGTAATCCTTGATCAGTCCGGTCATATCCTCGAAGAGGCCCGGGAACTGCGAGAAGTCGGCATCCGTAATGGAATTCACGCCTACAATCAGGTCAGGAATATCGCCGCTGGCAAGCAGTGTGCCCTTCTTCTGATCCCAGTCCGCCGTTACCTCCTGCCACTCAATTTCAACGCCGGCGCGTTCCTCGGCCTCCTGCAGCCATTGCATTTTGGAGAATTCCTGGGTCAGCGGATGTTTGGTCATAATTGCTGTAAGCTTCACCTTCTTGCCCGTATCTCCGCCACCGGCAGCATCTGTATTTGTATTTGTATTTGTATTTGTATTTGTATTGTTGCCGCCGGAGCATCCCGATAACGCCGCCGCACCGAGTATAAGCGCGAGCATACCCGTTAGTAACTTCTTCATTTTGTATCCTCCCTTTTTCTGTCCGCCTCTATGGTCAAGCAAGATATATTTCAACATTTGTTAAAATTAACCGAAACCGCTTCTGTTTTTCCGGATTTTTCCTCACACATTTCTGATCCAATTTGTTTCCGGCTTTTTGCCCGCACAAAAATGTATACGCTTACATAAGACTCTAAAAAAATATGCCCTCGCCATTTGTAGCGCAAATGCCATATTTCACAAGCTTTTTGCCTCATCTCCTTTGTTTGAATATGGGTTAAGTTTGTCTGTTTGTCTTATCTACAGCTTACCCTTATTTCAAATTCGGATAAATAGTTTAATGTTCGAATATGTGTAAAAAGGTTAGTCATTACCTAAACTTTTTATTTGGGAAGCGCTTTACTTCATGCCGGGATTAAGGAATAATAAAGGTTAGAAGAAGTGTACTAAAGTCAGAAAAAAGGGGACATGCAAATGACTGCCTTCGAGCTGATTGTGGATAAGCCAGTGAATCTGGAGATTACCGGCAAGTTTGTCGCCCCCTCTGCAGAATGGGTCCATCTGAGCAGGATTTTGCAGGATTATGAGCTTATCGTTATGACCGAAGGGGTGCTCTACCTGGCCGGTGACAACCAGCAATTCGTGGTCTCCAAAGGGGAATATCTGCTCCTCCCTCCGCTCACCAAGCAATACGGGTACAAACCCTCTGAATGCAGTTTCTACTGGCTGCACTTTCATTCCACCAGCGGAATTCAGGTTACCGATCTCTCCCCGCGCACCTATGACAAGGAAGATAACCGGATTCTATTGCCCCAGTACGGAACCCTCCGGAGCCTGGAGAAAATCATCGTAATGATGAAGCAGCTGCAGGATTCGGTGCGGGGCTACAATCAGACTACACTCAACAACTACATGGCTACTGTGATTCTATGCGAGCTGTACAACCAGACCTGCAATGCCGATGCTGACCCGCTCAAAAAGACGAAGCAGGAGCAGCTCTATAACGATATTGTGGACTACATCAAGTGGAGCCGCAGTGAACACATCAAGGTATCGCAAATCGCCGCCTACTTCGGCTACAATGAGAAATATCTCTCCCATCTGTTCACCGTGATCTCCGGGATCTCCCTGAAGCAATATATTCTGCAGCAGAAGATGGAGCTGGCGAAATTCCTGCTGGCCGACACCAACCAGAATGTCAGTGAAGTCTCGCTGCAGCTCGGCTATAAGGATTGCCATAATTTCATGAAATCGTTCAAAAAGATCGTCGGCCTCACCCCCACCGACTTCCGCAACGCTTATGCCAAACGTCTGCTGTTCTACGAATGAATTAAGAAAGCTCATCATACTAATTCCTCCGCGGCTTCCCAGGGGCTACTCATTCCCCCGAGAACAGGCTGTGGAGATTTTTTTTGTGCATGATGAACTTTTAGAACCTCTGCGGACTCTTATCTATGAAAGAGGTGAGAACATGAATGTAAGCCGTCTTGTGAGACAAGCCCAGCGGGGTAACAAAGAAGCCTTATTACAATTAATTTTAGCTGAACAGGACGCTTATTACAGGCTTGCCTACAGCTATATGGGCAATGAGCACGATGCCATGGATGTCATGGAAGATATGATTGTTACGCTTTACGAGAAGCTGGAGCAGTTGAACAATAGGGAGGCCTTCTACAGCTGGAGCAAAACGATACTCGTGAACCGCTGCAAGACCGTCCTCCGCAAGCAGGAGCGTTATCTTCCTCTGGACGGTGAAGACGACCTGGAGCCTTCACTTGCCGCATGGACTGCAGATAACCCCTACCGCTATACGGAGTCTGAGATGGACATGTCGGCGCTGCTTGCTCACCTGAACCCGCGGCAGCGGGAAGCGATTGAACTCCGCTATGTTCATGATCTTCCCTATCAGACAATTGCCGATATGACCGATTCACCGGTCGGTACAATCAAGTCAAGAATCTCGCAGGGCATACAGAAACTAAAAGCCATGATCGGAGGTGACCGTTATGAGAACGATCGAGGAGAGATTACAGGAGCATCAGCAGACCATGACCCCATCAGAACTTGAGGGCAGACTTCGAACAGCGCTTGAGCGTGTTCCTGTGAAGACAAGAACCCGGAGTAGAGTGAGAACCTGGGTTGCCTCAGCAGCTGCAGCCTTTATTCTGACGGTGGGCATCTATCAATATCCTGCATTTGCTTATTACGGCGGGAAGCTGTTTAGTAAAAGCGAACTGGATACCATGGCCTTCACTGAATTGGCGGATCACGGATACGGTCAAAGCGTCCATAAAAGCAAAACGTTAGATGACGGAACGGTTATTACCATTAACGGGGTAATTGCGGACGACAACGCCCTGACGATGTATTACAGCATTGATCCGGCTTCAGGCAGTGTATATACTGGCGACTTCCCTGCCGGCAACTATTCTCTCCGTTACGGAGTAGATAAACTGGAAGGGTTCCTGACGGATTCAGATCCCCTGGGGGGGAGCGGCGGCAGCAGCAAAGACGGTACCCGTTTCGAGGGAGTATACAAATTTGAGCCGGCCAGCCCCTTCTCCAGAACATTGACCGTTACATTCAGCGAGTGGCTGGAGAATGGAACAGTGGCACACTATCCTGTCTCCTTCAAATTTGAAGCGAACCAAGCCATGAAAAGCCTGCTCACAGCGGATATATCCCAAGCTGTTCCGGTTGATCAGGGAACTGTCCACTATGATTCTATTACAGCTTCTCCGACCTCAACCCTTGTGAAGGGGCATTATGAACTGGAAGATGGGGAGACTCCGAGATTCTCGGCTGTAACCAAGCTCTATGTGAATGGGATTGAAGTGAATTACTGGTCCATGCGTTCGGCACGTTCCGGCAAAACGGGACTCACGGATTTTGAAATCGAATACGATGTGCTCCCGACAGACAAGCTGCAAAGCGTTGAACTGGTACTCGATAATTTCACCGGATATGAGCAAATAGAACAGCCTGTCTCCCTGGCCGCACCCTCTGACCGCTCCATTCTGCTTGGCGAGGAGAAGCTCTGGATCCGCAGTGTTACCCGGACCGGTACCGGCTATGATATCGTGATCGCCGGGAAGCAGTTCACCTTCCTCGACACAGAGACTTTAGCTGTTCAAGCCGGAGGAACCACAGTTCCCGTTGCTTCTATATCCCAGTCCCGTCCGTGGGACTTGAAGAACGGCAACATCCTGTGGGAACGGACCTATTCGTTCAATACGGAGGATGCGCCGCAGTTCCTGCTGCTGGATGGATACCACTACATTAAGACTTATAACAAGACCATTACAGTTCCTATAGATGGCAAGAAACATTAGAAATACACTATTGTCTCCGAAGTGCCGCGCCGGGCAGCAGGAGTGGAGTGAGCTTCCTATGTTCGGTGTTCGGTGTTCGGTGTTCAATCCACAATTCGCGGCACAGAGCTTCACCTAGGCATAAATGTTGTACGTTTTACAACTTGGCCCCCTGTATATCCGGATGTTTGGGAGGAATGTTGTACGAAATACAAGAATTATCCGGCTAAACCGTCTGGCGGAGAAGAAATGCTGTATTTCATACAACAATCTTGGATTAGGACCAATATCCTGAGGAAAATGTTGTATTTTGTGCATGATCTCGCATGAATTCAATAGACCACTCAGAGCACTCACACAAACGTCAGGTTATCAAGAATATCTTAAGAGTAGCTACTCTCACCGATAGTTGTATTCCGTACACTTAAAAGACGGCCCCTAAGCAAATTCGGCCTCTTAATTGTATTCTGTACAACTAAAAGTATAGAAAAGTGCTCCTATGCGGCACAAAGGTCAATATAGTTGCAGAGAATACAACTATAATACTTACCGCGCAATAACTGGTGACTTTAGTTGTACTAAATACAGTTATAACCCATCAACTAAAAGCAAGACGCAAAAAATCCCGCTCCCCTATCAGGGTTGCGGGATTTTTGTGTCTACATAAGCTGAACTTAAGTTCACTCTATATAGCAGAAACTTTCTGCATCCGCAGGCCCGTCATCTGCCATTGCGGCTCCGGGACGGGAACCGGTCCGTTACTTCCCGCCGTCCTTCACAGGCACGCCGAAATCCGGCGTGCCGTCTTCATTCCAATGCAGGCGCTGGGCCCGGGTGTGGCGGTTCGGATCGTACAGCGGGTCTCCGGTAATCTCTTTATAGTTGCGGGCATGGTAGATCAGCACATCCTCACCGTTCTCATCCACTGTGAAGCTGTTATGCCCCGGGCCGTATTGCCCATTCTCCTCACTGGTCTTGAAGACCGGCTCAGGATGTTTGGTCCAGGAGGCCGCGTCCAGCAGATCGCTGTCCTCATCCGCCGTGAGCAGGCCCATGCAGTAATTGTAGTCAGTGGCGCTCGCGGAGAAGCTCATGAAGATCTTGCCGTTGCGCTTCAGCACTGCTGCGCCTTCATTCACCCGGAAGCCAATAATCTCCCACGGATACTCCGGCGTGGCGATCATGGTCTGCGGACCTGTTAACGTCCAGCCGTTCGCCATGGCCGAGATATACAGGTTGGAATTCCCCTCGATATCGGGGTCTTTTTGCGCCCATACATAGTACCGCACTCCCTTGTGCTCGAACGAAGTGGCATCCAGGGCGAAGGATTCCCAGGCAGTCTTCATCTGGCCTTTCTCTACCCATTCCCCTTCCAGCGGGTTCGCCGAAGCATTCTCCAGCACGAACATGCGGTGGTCGAACAGCCCTTCCTTCGTTTCGGTGGTCCGGGCGGCAGCGAAATAAATATACCATTTGCCGTCAATGTAATGAATTTCGGGAGCCCAGATATTGGCACTGAGCGGACCACTCTCATATTTGCGCCAGGCTACGACTGGTACCGCTTCTCTCAGCCCTTCAATTGTTGCAGCTCTGCGTACTTCAATCCGGTCATACTCCGGTACGGAAGCCGTGAAATAGTAATAGCCGTCTGTATGTTTGTACACCCAAGGGTCCGCCCTCTGCTCTACAAGCGGATTACTGTACTCTCTATTTGTGCTCATCATGGTTTCTCCTTTAATCTGATCTTTTTATCTAAGAATTCATCTAAGAACATTACAGGCAAGCCTTACCCTTTCACCGCTCCTGCGGTCATCCCGTCGATGAAATACTTTTGGAAGGCCAGGAATAAGGCCAGAATGGGAAGAATGGAGAAAAAAGAGCCGACAATAAGTAAATCATAATTGTTGCCATATGGAGTCAGGAGTGTCTTGAGTCCGATAGGCAGGGTATATTTGTGCTCACTGCTAAGCACCATGAACGGCCAGAGGAAGTTGTTCCAGCTGTTCATACCGTTCAGGATCGCCATTGCGGCGAATGAAGGCTTCATAATAGGCAGAATCAGGCGCAAATAAATCCCGTATTCACTGGCCCCGTCCACTCTGCCGGCAGCAATGATTTCCTTCGGAATTCCGCTTAAATATTGTCTGAAGAAGAAGATCGTCGCTGCACCGGCTATCCCCGGCAGAATAATTGCAGAGTAGCTGTTCATCAGCCCCATATTATTGGTCAAGGTATACAGAGGCAGCAGCAGAATCTCAAATGGAACCATCATGATAAGAAGCACACATATAAAAAGGAAGTTCTTCCCTCTGAATTCATATGCCGAGAAACCATAAGCCACTGTGGCACTTACCAGCAAGGTCAACGTTACCTGCACCAGCGTAAGCACCACCGAATTGAAGAACCATGTAAAGTAGGCATGATCGCCTGTAAACAGGTACACGAAGTTATCGAAATTCATTACCGAAAGGTCGAACTTCAGATTCAGCCCATATCGGATCAAATCTTCACCAGGCTTAAAGGAGGCAATCGTTACTGCATAGAACGGTATCAGGATCAGGATGCATACTACCGTAAAGAAGGCAAAGAGGACGATTTTGATTGCAGTTTCTTTTTTCATCTTAATCCTCCTTCTTAAACATGCCGCTAAAGGCCAGTTGTGTCAGGTTGATCACCATGGTAATCAAGAGCAGCACAATACCCACCGCAGCCGCATATCCAAGATTGTTCTTTTCAATTCCCTGGCGGTACAGATACCCGACAATGGTAAGGCCTATATTCTTCGGGGAATTATTGCCGTTCCATAACATCATGCTCTCAATAAACATGGCCAGACCGGCGTAAATACTGATCGTCAGTACATATATGGTTGTAGGCTTCAACAAAGGCATGGTGATTCTTGTGAATTTCTGAAAAGCTGACGCTCCGTCAATCGATGCCGCTTCATAATAATCATCCGGAATGTTCTTCAGGCCGGACAGAAAATACAGCATATTGACCCCCATCCATCTCCAGCTGGCCAAGGCGACCAGGGCGATAAATCCCGTGACCTGCCCCTTCAGAAATTTAACCGGCTCTACACCGAATACGCCCAGAAGGCTGTTGATCAATGAGCCCTCCATTTCACCGAACATTAATCTGAAGATCGTACCGGCTACAACCACCGAGGTCAGTGCCGGAAAGAAGAAGGAGGATTTGAAGAATTCCCGTCCCCACATAAATTTATTGTTGATCAGGACCGCGAACAGCATTGGAAAAGGAATGAGAATAAGCAGTGTCAGGATCATATATACGCCGCTGTTGCGGACGGCCTTGAAGAAGATCGTGTCGCTCATCAGCTTAGTATAATTATCGATTCCTACCCACTGCGCCTCCTGGCCTAGTGTTACCTTTTGAAAACTCATACCGAACGAGCTAAGCAGGGGATATACCCAAAAAATGAGGAACACCAGCACAAAGGGCAGCACGAACACGTAAGGAGCGACCTTTTGCGAGTACAGAAAGTTTTTAAACATTGCTCTACTCCTTTCATGGTGGAACTTGGATAGTGCTTTAGTTCAAGTGGAAACGGCTTTGCTGTCCTCATAAGGACGGTATCGTTTCAGCGAGAAATAGAAGGATAAATTAAGGTGTGAAACATATAAATTCTTATATTTTTAAATAGAGCTACTCTGCCCGCAGAGTAGCTCTCCCAGTTTAACTATCCGGTTATTTCAACTCTTGTTCAATTTGTGCCTGTGCGTCATCGAGCGCCTTCTGTACATCCTTGCCGTCCTCGAAGATTTCATTTAGGGTAACTGTGCAAAGAACATTATTGATGGTCGGTGAAGCCGATGTGGATTTGATCAGCTGGATTTCGTCTTTAATTTCATTTAATACATCGAACGGGTTGTTGACAAAATACTTCACAAACTGATTCTCAGGATTATGAGTCACGTCTTTCATATCCCATACGCTCATGTTGATCGGGTCAAAGCCGAGAGTGTTCCAGATTTCGATATTGGCATCCAGGGAAAGCTTCGCATAAGCAATGAAGTCTTTAGCCAGCTGCACATCTTTGGCTGTTTTGGTTACGACAGTACCGGTTCCGCCGCCGCCATACGATCTTGGCATTCCTTTCTCAAACACCGGAAGCGGAGCAATGGCAATCTTGCCCTGCAAGTCCGCCATGTAGTTCGTGTATCTCGACATTTGCCATAGCGGCATGAAGGCTGCTGCATAGTTACCGGAGTTGTATTCACCATAAGCTTCTTCTGTATCCGGCTGCCCTCCGGCGATGGTGGAGATTACATTGTTGTCCTGCAGATCCTTGAGCATAGTAAGGGCTTTCACCAGCTCCGGTGAATTCACCTTTGGATTGCCGGCTTCATCAGTGAGGTCAGAGCCTTGCTGTGCCAAAAGGAGCGATTCTTGCCAGATAGCGCTTGTGTCAGCGGTACCCATGTATTTGCCGGTTTTTTCGTACACTTGCATGCCGGCTTTCTTGAAATCATCCCAGGTTACGATCGTCTTGTAATCGACTCCTGCCTGTTCGAGAATTTCTGTGTTATAAAAGGCAACGGTTGCCCCTACGTGAGTAGACAGGCCGTAGATATTACCTTCTTTGCTGTACAAATCCAGCTGGGATTGCACAACTGTACCCTTGAAAGGCTCAGCTACATCATTAAGCGGTTCCAGCTGTGGTGTTCCGGCCAGGAAGTCAGGAAATTTACCCAATTCAATATCGGCAATATCCGGTGCGCCTACGCCCGTCTGCACGGCAATCGATAACTTGTTGTGCATATCGTCATAAGGCATTACTGTAACATTCAGCTTGATCTGACGATCAGGATTGGCCGCATTCCATTTCTCTAGCATTTTCTCAAAATGCTGGCCGTGTAATTCAACGAATGTCCAGTAGGAGAGTTCAGTCGCACTCTCGCCGGCACCGGCATTAAGTACCGAACTTTCTCCGCCCTCTTCCTTCGATGACCCTCCACAACCCGCCAGGAATACTACCATAGCCACTACCATTAATGCGAGAAACCCCTTCTTCTTCATCCTTAAACCTCCCTTATTTGTGTACAAAATATCAGTTATATAAGAACTGCTCTTACAGTCCGGCTCACAAGCCTGCGCTTTTCTTCAGCCGGATTACGTTCCACGAAGCTTTGGAGAGAAGTGTGTCTACGTAACCATCCTTGCATACGGTACCGGCAGCCTGCACCGGCTGTACCTTCTGTTCTGCGGGCGTATTCACAGCTTTCAGGTCATCATGCTTCAGAACGATATGCTCAAGCAGGGTATACCCCTCGAAGCCCCGGATATCGGCCTTCAGGTGCAGGCCTTCCTCCAAATGACGGTTCACCGCAAAAATAGTCAGCTCCCCCTGCTCCGCATTATGTACAATCGCGCTGTCCAGGTAAGGAACATCAGTGTAATCCTGTGCATCGTACTTCGGTGAATTCACAATCGGCTGAAGCGAAACACCGCGTCCATATTTGGAAGCATGCAGATAAGGATAGAAGATGGTCTGCTTCCAGGCAGCACCGCCTGCTTCCGTCATTATTGGTGCAATTACATTGACAAGCTGGGCCAGACAAGCCATCTTCACCCGGTCTGCATGTCTCAGGAACGTAATCAGCATGCTGCCGACCAGCAGGGCATCCTCGAAGTTGTAGTGATCTTCAAGCTGCGGCGGACCGATGGTCCAGGGATCAATCTTCGTATCTGATTCGTTCGAGTGGTACCATACATTCCATTCATCGAAGCTGAGATACATCGTCTTCTTGCTGCGTTTCTTCGCCTTGATATAGTCACAGGTGGCTGTGACCGTCTTGATGAAATGCTCCAGGTCCATGCTGCGTGCCAGGAAGTTCGCCGAATCGTTATCACGGTTTCCGTAATATTGATGCAGTGAAACATAATCGGCTACGTCGTAGGTATGATCCAGAGTAACCGCTTCCCATTCAGGGAAGGTCGGCATCGCCGAGCTTGAGCTTCCGCAGGAGACAAGCTCAATGTCCGGGTCTACCAGGCGCATCGCCTTTCCTGTCTCATAAGCCAGCCGCCCATATTCCACAGCCGTCTTCTGACCGATCTGCCAGGGTCCGTCCATTTCATTGCCCAGACACCAGGTCTTGATCTTATGGGCCTGCTCTACTCCGTGGCTTCTCCGCAGATCACTCCAGTACGTTCCTCCGGGATGATTGCAATATTCCAGCAGGTTACGTGCTGCATCTACTCCGCGTGTTCCGAGATTGACTGCCATCATGACCTCTGAACCCGCTTCTCTGGCCCAGTTCATGAATTCATTGGTACCTACCTCATTAGGCTCAACCGTCCTCCAGGCCAGTTCAAGACGTCTGGGACGCTGTTCTACCGGACCTACACCATCCTCCCAATTGTAACCGGATACAAAATTTCCTCCGGGATATCGGATAATTGGCACATCCAGTTCCTTCACCAGTGATTTCACATCGGCTCTGAAGCCGGAAGCGCCTGAAGTGGGATGTCCGGGCTCGTATATTCCGCCGTAGACCGCCCGCCCCAGATGTTCTATGAATGAGCCGTAGATCCGCTTATCCACTTCAGCAATTACAAAGGATTTATCTACAATCAGCGTTGCCTTTAATGCACCAGAAGTCATATCATCACCAACCGTTTCATATAATAGTGAAATAATTAGAAAATATTTGAATGTATTCGCTTACAGGTATAAAATAACATATATAAAGACCTCTGTAAACATAAAAGTATAAATCTATTTATATATATACAAACGAAAATCAATAAATGGCGCGTTTTCTGAAACATAACCTCGTTTTTTGTAATAAAACCGCTTAATTCATTTGAATAAATATAAAGTAAAGGTATATTTCAAATCATATTTAGCTGATTTTTAATTATAAACTACAAATAAAGGAAGAAATCTTTCCTTTTTAACTCAAATGGTTTATAATTTTATAAAATAGTTTGTTCTAAACGACCTCACTGGAAGAAGGTATCCTAAATATGATTTACATTAAAGATCTGATGAGCGGGATTGATATTTTCAAGGCGCTCAGCTCCGAGATCCGGATTCAGATTCTCGAGCTGCTGGCCACCAACCAGGCGCTGAACCTGAATGAAATTGCCAAGAAGCTTAAACTCAGCAATGGTGCAATTACGATGCATATCAAGAAGCTGGAGGAGAGCGGCCTGATCGAGATCAACACCTCGGTAGGCAAGCATGGTATCCAGAAGGTCTGCTATCTGAATAAGGATAAGCTGATGGTGGATCTGCGCAGCAAGGATGTCGACAATCTGTACGAGGTCGAAATCCAGGTTGGCCATTACAGCAATTATCAGGCGGTCCCTACCTGCGGACTGGCCACCAAAGACAGCATTATCGGTGACTTCGACGAGCCGCGTTATTTCGCCGATCCCCAGCGGATTGATTCCGAGATTATCTGGATGGCCGAAGGGTTCCTGGAATACCGGATTCCGAACTATCTCAAAGCCAACCAGACCTTCCGTGAGATTCAATTCTCCATGGAGATTGGCTCTGAGGCTCCCGGATTCAACGACAACTATCCTTCAGACCTGTACTTCTATGTGAATGGAATCGAAATCGGTTTCTGGACCAGCCCCGGCGACTTCGGAGATGCCCGCGGTACCTTCAATCCCGACTGGTGGCCGCCTCATCTTAACCAGTACGGCATGCTGAAGCTGATCCGGATCAACAATGAAGGAAGCTTCATTGACGGCTGCCGCATCTCGGACATCACCCTTGACGATATCAAGCTGGATTACAAAAGCGAGCTGACCTTCCGCATTGCCGTCACCGACAAGCCGGTCAACAAACGCGGCTTGACCATTTACGGCAAGCATTTCGGCAATTACAGCCAGGATCTGCTGGCACGTGTGCTCTATAATGTGCATGAGGTGGACGATCCCTCCCGCCCTGTGACAACGGCGGGGGCCATAGACTGACTGGCTTTGCAATCAGCAAGACTATCCTCCCGGGCGGTGGATGGTCTTTTTTTCATAACAAATGCAGTTTCCCGGCCGGGTAAGGAACTCCCCGTATAATTGTCCCCTCCGTAACCCACACTAACGAATGTCTTTCAAACTACCGTGAGGGAGTGTTTCGAATGCGTGAAGGGTTGATACCCGCCGTTCTTGGAACCGTAGTAACTGCTTCCAGCGCAGCTTTTTTAGGCAGCAGATATAAAATGGCTGCAACAGGCATTCTTGGATTTGGTCTGGCGCATATTGTACTCGGCACCATCGATTTGTTCGAACACAGGTAAGCACATTGGAAGATGCCGGCCCGCACGATGCTGCGGGCCGGTTCCTTTTATCACAATATACGGAAACAACCAAAAAAGGCCCCCACCCTCCTACGGGTAAGGACCACTGTATACATAACGTTTATTTCACAGCTACATAAAACAGCCGCTGGGCGGAATCGTCAGCTTCGATCCACTCGAAGTCCGCATAGATCTTAACGTCCTTGAATCCGGCCTTCAGCAGCTCCTGCTTCATCCAGTCCGGATCATAGGCGCGCTGGGTATGCGTCTCTTCAAAACGCCGGTACACATCCTGGCGGCCCTCTTCACGGGCGAAGATAGACAGGTGATGCTCAATCTCACGGCGCGGCACATCGAGCTCACAGGTCCAGATATACGATACGTTCGGCTCATCCTGCACGAAGGGCTGTTCTTCCTCGTAGCGCGTCAGCGTATTCGGATGATGTACATCGAACAGGAAGGTTCCACCCGGCTTAAGTCCGGCATAGGTACAGGCAAATACGTCCTTGACATCCTGTTCCTCCAGTACGTAATTGAGGCAATCGCAGAAGGAAATAACCGAATCCACAGGCTCCGGCATCTCCCATTCCTTCATATTCTGTCTAACCCAGCGTACACTGCCTTCCCGCAAAAAGCGCCGCCCCTGCGGCTGCTGCTCCAGCTTGCGCTGCGCCACAGCCAGCATGTCCGAAGAGAGATCAATCCCCGTCATATGATAACCTGCCGCGGCCAGCGGAATGGTCAGGCTGCCGGTACCGCAGCCGAGTTCGGCTACTGTACGCGGCTTGCCGTATTTACTCCATGCTGTCTCTGCGAAGGTCAGCCAATCCGGATACGGCATATCCGCCATCAGCTCATCGTATACATAAGCAAATTTCCCATAGGAAGACACTGCGTACACCGCTTTCTATAAACTATTGGTTGTCAGATTCAGGCTCCGAATCGGCCTCTTCCTTGCCGGCCAGATAGGTCCAGTTCTCTTTCTGGGTAACCAGCCCTTCCTTCATCAGCTTGCCCAGCGCACGCTTGAAGGCTGACTTGCTGATGCCGAAGCGCTGCTTGATAATATCCGGAGGCGTTGCATCCGAATACGGCATGCCGCCGCCCGGACGGGTAGCCAGGAAATCCAGCAGTGCCGCTGAATCCACATCACGGCCCACTTCCTTGCGGTGGCCCATGCTGAGGTTGACGCGGCCATCCTCACGGATATGCGCTACCCGTGCTTCAATCACTTCACCCAGACGCAAGAGCCGGCTGCGCTCAGAGGAATGAACCATACCAATGATGCCGAAGCCGAGTACACCAGCATCTACAAGCACAAAGGTCCCCATCTGCAGAGGTTTGTATACCCGCGCAGTTACAGTCTGGCCCTGCCATGATTCAGGTGCGGGCAGTGCCAGCGGCGCCAGCTCCTGCTCTCCGGCCAGCTTGGCCCGAAGACGCCCCTGCTTGTCATGCTCCATAATGGCGAATACCTTGTCACCGATCTGCGGACGCAGCTCCACCAGCTCCGGAAGCTCGCCGATCGGCAGCAGCAGCTGTCGTCCAAGCCCCATCTCCAGGAAGCAGCCCAGACGCGGATGAATATCGGCCACTTCAAGCAGCGCCATTTCACCCAGCGTCAGGTAAGGCGTCTTCATTGTAGCTGCAGGACGGTCCTCGGTATCGAAGAAGATGAACACTTCAACCTTGTCACCGATCTTCGGCTTGCTGCCGACCAGCTCGGTGTAGTGAAGCATGATATCCTGGTCACCGGCGCTCAGGAAGTACCCGTAAGGGGATACCTCCCGCATCACTTCAAGCGTAACCGTAGTTCCAGCTATCAGACTCATACCGTTTCCACAACCTTGGCATCAGACCACAGACGCTCGATGTTGTAATATTCGCGTTCATCGCGGTGGAAGACATGGACGATAACATCCCCAAGATCCATCAGTACCCAGCGGGCTGCGTCCATACCTTCGATGCCTTTGATCATTCCTCCGGCTTCATGAACTACCTTGCGAACCTCAGTAGCAATCGCTTGCACCTGGGTATCCGAATTACCGTGGCAGATAATGAAATAATCACTGATCGGTGACACGCTGCGCAGGTCCAGTGCCACCACGTTCATTGCTTTTTTGTCCTGAACGGCGTTTAGCGCCAGCTCCAGAAGTTTGTTTGATTGTACACTCATATTTTATCCTCCAGTATTCTTACTAAATCGTTGCGCGCCAGCACCGTAAGCGGGAACACGATCCGGCGCTTCTCCAGCAGCAGGCTGATGGTAGAATCCAGTCCCGCTACCAGCCCTTCCTCCAGGCTGACCTTAGCCAGCCTGCGTATCTCATCCACACCGGGGAAATCCCGTCCAGGCTCAATATAATCGGCCAGACAGACGATTTTTTCCAGCAGGCTCATGTTCTCCCGTCCCGAGGTGTGGTAGCGGATGGCATCCAGTACCTCAATATCCGTAATTCCATAATCATGCTCAGCGGCAAAAGCGCCCACCTCAGCATGCCATAGCTGCTTGTCGTATTTCAAAAGCTCGGTGGATAACCCGTTCTGTTCAATGATCTCCCGCATCCGCTCTACAGGCCAGTACTTGGCGACATCATGCAGAATTGCCGCTGTCTCGGCCCGTTCAGGATCAGCGCCATAACGCTGCGCCAGCTTCACAGAGGATTCCATTACGCCGAGTGTATGCTTCCAGCGTTTGTCCGGCATCTGGTCAGAGACCGCTTCAATCAGCGCTTCGCGGCTGTACCCCATACAATCCACTCCTTTGAACATAATCAAACACAGCGTCCGGCACCATATAGCGGATGGATTTCCCTTCGGCAGCCCGGGCTCTGAGCATTGTGGAGGAGAGGTCCACCAGCGGCATATCCGCCAGCACTACCCGCTCCGCAATGAAACCGGGCAGCAGCCCAAGATCAAGCGGAGTCCCGGGACGCCCGACACCGATGAAGGTCAACCTCTGCACCAGTTCCTCAATCCCCTGCCATTTGGGCAAATACTGAACCATATCCGCTCCGACAATGAAAAAGAACTCATGCTGCGGATACTCCTCCTGCAGGCTGATCACCGTTTCCAGGGTATAGGACACTCCGCCTCTGACCACTTCCCAGTCGAGAATGCCAAAAGCAGGATGGTCCTTAACCGCTTCCTGCACCATAGACAGCCTGTCCTCGCCGCTTGCTCCGGCCTCATGCTTATGAGGCGGAATATGCGAAGGCATAAACCAGACCTCCTGCAGACCGTAGCTCTCCCGCGCGGTTTCCGCGGCCATCATATGGCCGATATGCAGAGGATCGAAGGTTCCTCCCATTATTCCTACTTTCAAGAGGTTACCTCCCCCTATTATCCGATGAACTTCATCCGGCTGCAACTCTCGCACAGGTGCGGGAGCTGCGGCATCAATCCTTAGCGGGGAAGCTCAATCGTTTTGTTATCACGTGATTCCTTGTACAGAACGATCGTCTTGCCGATTACCTGAACAAGCTCCGAACCGGACTGCTCGGCAAGCGCGGCACCAATTTCCTTAGGATCATCGGCATTGTTGTTCAGCACACTGATCTTCATCAGCTCGCGTTTCTCAATAGCTTCTTCAATGTGACGGATCAGATGATCGTTGACGCCGCCTTTGCCGACCTGGAATACAGCATCCAGATGATGGGCCAAAGAGCGGAGATAGCGTTTTTGTTTACCAGTTAACATAAATGAACAAACTCCTTAATTAACATATATTATTACCTTACCTCGCCGAAATCATTTCCCCGGCACTCCCGCCGAGGCAATCCACAATAGTCTGCCGCATGATATCTACGGGTGCTGCGAGTCCTGTCCAGTACTCCAGCGCATAAGCACCCTGGTAGACGAACATTCCCAGCCCTCCGTGAATGATGCAGCCCCGCTGCAGGCTCTCCGTAAGCAGCCGGGTGTGCAGCGGATTGTATATCAGATCGCTTACGATCATTCCTTCATGAAGCCAAGCCGGATCTATCGGCATCTCCTCCATGTGGGGGTACATGCCTACTGAGGTCGTATTGATCACAATATCCATGCTGCCAATGACGGAAGGAACGGCTTCCATGCCGGCTCCGGCTACGTTTCCTCTATTCCGGAAGCCATCTGCCAGCTGATGGGCCCGCTCCTCATTACGGTTGGCGATGAGGATAGACGCCGGACGCTCCTGCAGCAGTGCCGAGACAATGCCTCTGGCTGCCCCGCCGGCTCCAATCACCAGAATACGGGTGCCTGCGAGTTCGGGTGCAGCCTCCGCCTTGAGCGAACGGACATATCCGATTCCATCCGTATTGAAGCCGGTCAGCACACCGTTGTCGTTAACAATCGTGTTGACCGCACCGACATCCACCGCGCTGGCATCCAGCTTATCCAGATAGTCCATCACCGCAACCTTGTGCGGAATGGTTACATTCACCCCGCGGAAGCCGAGGGTCTTGACCGCCTGCACGGCATCCCCCAGCTTGTCCGGAGTGATATGCAGCGGCACATAAGCGCCGGAGAGTCCAAGCGCCTTCAGCGCCGCACCGTGCATCAGCGGAGATTTGGACTGGGCAATCGGGTCGCCCATTACGCCCAGCAGAAGCTCCGGGTTTCCATCCTTACCATTCAGGCCTGTCTCAGCCATAGTATCGCCCTCCTGCAGGTTCTGTCAGCATCCGCTTAAGTTAGATCAGCGAAGGACGGGTAAGCACCTTAATGCCGCGCGGCACATGTATGGCCACAACCGCACCTGCCGTACCGTTCACCTTGATCCAGCCCAGGCCGGAGATGAACAGGTCCGTCTCACTATTCCTGGCGATGCGGAATTCATGACGCTGCCATTGCGGCAGCTTATCCATATCCGCCGTTCCCGGAGGCGACAAAAGCTCGCCGCGGTGGTCCTGATACAGCGAATCGGCGCGCTCCAGCTTCGTGCGGTGAATCTTCAGCGTACTGCTGATATAGCAGGTGAAGGATTGGCGTTCGCCCTGAACGAAGTCGAAACGTCCCAGTCCGCCGAAGAACAGCGATTGGCCCTCATTCAGCTGATACACTGCAGGCTTGAGCGGATTCTCCGGCATTACAGCGCCCAGATCCTTACGTTCAACCAGTTCACTGTACCGCCAAGGATAGACAATCCCCGGAGTATCAATAATGTAATGGCCGTCATCCAGCGGAATCTTGACCATATCCAGCGTTGTGCCCGGGTAACGAGAGGTAGTCAGTTCCTCTTCCAGGTCGCTGTAATCGGAGATCAGCCGGTTGATCAGCGTAGATTTGCCTACATTGGTCGCTCCGACGACATAGACATCACGCTGTCCGCGCAGCTCGGTTACTGCCTCCAGCAGGCGGTCGAAGCCCTGGTTACGCTTCGCGCTGACAAGCACAATCTCCGCCGTGCGCAGTCCCTCTTCCTTGCAGCGCTGCTGCATCCAGTTGCGCATTCTGTTCCAATTGGTCACCTTAGGGAGCAAGTCGCTTTTGTTGACCGCCAGAATAACCTGGTTATTGCCGACAAACCGCTGCAGCCCGGAGATCAGACTGCCTTCGAAATCAAAAATATCCACAATGTGGATTACCAGTGCGTTCTTCTCGCCCACTCCGCTGAGCAGCTTCAGGAATTCGTCCTGGTTCACCGATACGGAAGAAGCTTCGTTGTAATTCTTAATCCGGAAACAGCGCTGGCAAATTACGGGTTCACGTTCAAAAGCGGTCTCCGGAATATACCCGGGAAGCTCCTTGTTTACAGTCTGAAGCTTGATACCACAGCCGCTGCATTTCTCAGGCCGTGTCTTGTCGTCGTTCACTACATTCATTAAGATTTATCCTCCTCTTGCCACAATCCTTGCTTGCGCAGACGTGTCAGAGCAATCTGCTCCACCCTGCGGTTGATTCTTGTACCCACACCTTCATCCTTGACGGAGATCGGCAGCACGAGCACCGTATACAGGCCGAGCCGGTTGCCGCCGTATACATCTGTAAGCATCTGGTCGCCGACCACCACCGTCTGCTCCGGCTTCAGATCCATCAGCTTCATCGCCTTCAGAAACGGGGCATTGCTCGGCTTACGGGCCTGATGTACAAATTCAATATTTAGCGGCGTTGCAAAGCGCGACACCCGGTCCATATTGTTATTTGAAACAATGATCAGCTTGAAGCCAAGCTCCTTCACCTTCGTGAACCAGAGCAGCAGCTCAGGCGTAGCCAGAGGCGCTTTGGCGCCGACCAGCGTATTATCCAGATCCGTAATAATCCCGCGGTATCCTTGACGGAACAGCTCTTCCAGATCAATATCAAATACCGTATTTACCCGGAGTTTGGGAACTAACCTTTCAAACAATACTTTCACCTCATTTTCATACGTAAAACTTGTATCCAGCGCTATATCCAACTGTCAAAATCCACCTGTTAGCGGTACTTTATGATACTGGAGCATTACTTGCCGGATTTCATGCTTTTTCGCAGCCGCAAAGCTTCAGTATACACGCTGTGCCAGTCTTTGTCTTCAATAACCTCAGGGCTGTAATTCGCCCGCTCGAACATGCCCAGGAGTGTGGACAGATTTGCCGCCGCCGCAGGCCGTTCAAGGCTCCAGCGTTCCACAGATTCGCGCAAAGTTTCATGCTCTTTCTTCAGCATACCCTTACTTCGGACATACCTTACCCAGCGCTGCGTTTCTGCCACAACTTTTTGTACCGGAGTCAGCTGATGGCCGATGCGCAGACGCGTGATCAGGAACCGCAGACTCATGCGCCGCTGCCAGAGCAGGAAGCCGCTCCAGAGCAGAAGAACAACCGCCGCTCCTGTTACTACCCAGACACCAGGATGGAATCCTTCACTTCCGGCGGCCGTATTTGCCGCTTCCTGTTCAGGCTCCGCTTGCTCTTCCTCCTGTACTTCAGGTTCTTCTACATTGTCTTCCTCCGTCTGGGTCAGCACCGGAACATTGAAGCCGGGCGTGGCTTCCACCGGAACCCAACCATAGTCACCGAAATAAATCTCTGCCCAGGAGTGGGCATCTGCGTTCGTGATCGTATAGTTATTATTCACCAGACCGCCTTGCTGAAGCGCCAGATTATCCGGGATTTCTGCCTGTTCCCCGGGCGCATAGCCCTTGACCCAGCGGGCCGGGATATCCAGGGAACGCACCATTGTGACGAGTGCAGTGGAATAATAATCGCAGTAGCCTTCCATAATCTCAAACAGGAAGCTCTCAACCATATCCTTGCTTCTTGCGCGTGAGACATCCGGCTGATTCGTGTACGGGAAGGTTTGCTGCAGATATTGCTGCAGCAGCATGACCTTCTCGTACGGCGTCTGTGCTCCGGCAGTAATCTCCTCCGCGAGCGCACGGACCCGCTCCGGGAAGTTACCCGGCAGCTGGAGATACGGGTCAAGAACAAGATCTCCGTACAGCTGTTCATAAGTCTGTGTGCTCAGCTCCTGAAACGGTACCACTGGCACCTCCGAGGTCACCACATAGGTCTGCGGGTAAGAGCGTGCACTGCCCGCCGCGTTCCACAGCAGTTCACTGTCTTCACCCCGCCATGACAGCCCGTTGCTCTCCGCTACTCCATCCACAGAATTCACTTTTACAATCGAGTAGCCGCCGAAGAGCACAGGATAGTTGTTGCCGCCCAGCAGCTTAACCGTCTGCGTCAGTGTCCGGGTCTCTGTCTTAGGGGCCGCGACAGGCTCCAGCGGCTCTCCTACCTGGACTGTCCTGAAGGTTCCCCGGCTGAATGTATCATCGTCACTCCAGCCTTTTCCGGAATACGTACTCCGGATCTCTCCGCGCATATAGGTGCGCAAATCGGAGGTGACGGTCATTACGGGCGAATAATCAAAGTTAAAGCCGCCGCCAAGATTATCATCATTCAGACTGTAGCCGGAGGTGGTTGCTCCTCCCGTTCCTTCACCGCTTGAGCTTTCACCGCTGCCGCCGGCGGAAGTTCCGGAGGAAGGTGTATTTCCGCTCCATTCCTGCCAAACCGTATACGGGTCAGTTAGTGTAGGGCGTACATCCGGCATATTTACTCCGGCAATAATGACAAGTGAGAAGATGATCGCTATATTAAGGGCTACTTTGAAAGGATATTGAAGCAGATAGGTCCAGCCCCGCGGATAATGCAATTGGAAGCTTCTTAAATGCCTGGTGACCAGCCAGCCCATTCCGGCAAACACGGTCCAGGCTACTTCCTGCCATAATACAGATGTTGTAAAAGAGTCCAGCGCGGCGAACGCCGTAATATTCATCCCGATGAACATCAGAATCCGCGCCTTGCCATTCACCCACCAGGATGACAGCAGCATCAGCGCCCAGGCACCCAGCGCAAACCAGATGTACGGATTCATATGTGTGATGATATCCGGCAGCCGTTCACGAAGTGTGGGCAGCCAGGGATTCGGAACATATTCCCCGTAATGCAGAAGAATACGATACACGAGATACACTATCGCCACACCTTCAAGCATGAGGCGGTAAATCCATTTAACAGGTATAATAATTTCAATTAAGGCTACTGCAACAAGAGTCAGCAATACAGCGGCTGTGGTCTCCTCCAGCCAGAAGGGCTCAGTGTAGGATATCCACTGTAAAGCGATGATCATCAGCCAGAGCAGCGTCAACGCGTGATGCCATGAGGATTTGACTCCGTTCATCCAATGCTTCATCGTATAGGATCACCTCCAAGTACCGCAGGGAGCTCATGAAGCGAGCTGACATTATAGCAGGTGATCCCGCGTGATTTGAGAACATCGGCCCATTCTTCCCCCCGGTTCTTCGCAGCAGGATTGCGGACATGAATATGCGAAGGGGTCAGCCCCCGGCTGTCTGCCCAGCGCAGCGTATCCAGCACCGGCTTGCCGCTCTGCGGGCTGATCAGCACAAAGTATGCGCCTTTGGGGAACATCCGCTGAGCCTTGTCCAGCCTTGTAATCAGCGGCCCCCGGCCCTCCGCATTGATATCAATCAGATACTGGATCATCTTCTGCCGCTCGGCACTGCCTTCTGCCGGACTGAACACCTTCGTATCCTTATCCAGGCAGCACAGGCCGATCCCGATTCGCTCGCGTATGCCGAACCCGAGCAGTGACGCCGCAATCGAAACCGCCAGCTCGAACTGTCCTGAGCTGTAATATGCACCTGCACTGCCATCGAGCACCAGAATGGTCCGGGGGACCGATTCATGCTCGAATTCCTTCGACTTCCAGGCCCCTGTCTTCGCGGTAGCATTCCAGTGTATCCGTGTCAGCCGGTCTCCGTAGACATAATCACGGACACCGTTGATTTGCGTGGTCTCGCGCCGGGACTGGAGCAGCGAGGCTTGAGGCCCGGACAGGCGCGCTCTCCGCTCATACAGCTGCCAGCGCGGCACTACGACTGCCCGGGGCAGCACGCGGAACCGTCCTTCGGCCTTGAATGTGCCTTTGTGCTCCATCAGTCCGAAGATATCCTCACTGAGGATATCCGTGCTCTCGAAGGTGTAGCAGCCCCGCTCCAGCACCGGTGTCTGGAACAGCAGCTCTCCCCGCCCTCTCAGGCTGGGGACCAGACTCTCCTCGAACACCCAGGATTCCCCGTTATGGCGCTTCAGAATTTCCCGCACCACCACATAAGGCAAAGGCAGAAAACCCGGAATGTTAACATTCAGCTTCACCCGCAGATAACCGCCTGCGTAGAGCAGATCAGGCTTGTCCTGCTCCGAGTAGAGGCTGCGGGTGCCTTTGGCCCGCCGGACTCCGCCCAGTCCCCCAATGATTAGATACAGGATCAGAACCGATACCATAATGAACAGCATGAACGAGGTTTTGCCGCCCTGAAACAGCACATAGAGCAGTGTGATGACCCAGATCGCAAGCACGCCCATGAACTTCCTTGGCTGAATGACAGCGGCCGCCCCCGCTAGGATGCTTCTCATCTTATTGCCTCATGGTTACAGGCACATGAATGCTCTGCAGCAGCTTCTGCAGCAGGGAATCCACGCTGACATTATCAAGGCGTGATTCCGGCCGCAGCAGAATGCGGTGTCCCAGCGCATAAGGTGTAAGGGTCTTCACATCGTCAGGCAGAACATAATCGCGGCCTTGCAGGAAAGCATAAGCCTTGCATGCCATCATGAATGACAGGGATGCCCGGGGGCTTGCGCCTAGAAGTACAAGCGGGTGCTCCCGCGTCTGCCGGACTACATCAAGCAGATAGTTCAGGACCGGATCGCTGATATAAATATCGCGGATCTCCTCCTGAATGGCGGCAATGGTGTCCATACCGGTGACCGGAATCAGCTTGTCCACCGGTTGGCCCTGCTGATGGGTAATCAGCAGATTCTTCTCCGTCTCGGCATCGGGATAACCAAGGCTGATCCGCAGCATGAAGCGGTCCAGCTGGGCCTCGGGAAGGGTATAGGTGCCTTCGAAGTCTATCGGATTCTGTGTTGCGCAGAGCATGAACGGATGCGGCAGAGGATAGGTCTCCCCGTCGACCGTCACATTGCGCTCCTCCATGACCTCAAGCAGTGCGGACTGGGTCTTGGTGGTCGCCCGGTTAATCTCATCGGCAAGCAGAATATTGGTCATGACCGGCCCCGGGCGGAAGTGAAACATCTCATCGCGCGGATGATAGACAGATACACCGGTAATATCACTCGGAAGAATATCGGGATTGCACTGAATCCGGCGGTATTCACCAGACATGGAACGGGATAGCGCCCGGATTAGCTGCGTTTTGCCAGTCCCCGGAACATCTTCAATCAGGACATGTCCGCCGGCAAGGAGTGCCGTGAGCAGCAGTTCGATTTCGAAGCTTTTACCGAGTATACAGGATTCCAGATTAGTGCGGACAGCGTTCATAATTTGCGTAGATTCTTGACGTACGGGCATATATGGTAAACCTCCTATGTCAGAATAAGCAGTAATATATACATTTTACATGATTCGAGTAGTGAAAGTACATGTTAGGGGCCGTGAAATTATAGAGCGGCTTACGAGATTTGTCAAAAAGAAACACTTATGGGGCGCAGCAAAACACAGCATCTTCCGTCTGCGGCATTTCCCGTGCTGAGTGTCTGCTATTGATGACAGTCCCGCCGGCAGGGCGGCTGCTGACAAATAGCCCGGAGGAGAGCCCGCCGGGAAGCCACTGGCAAGGTGAGCGTCACAGCTATCTCTCATTTAGTTGCGGTTGCCCGCTTTTACCGAGTTCGAAGAAATACTGACTTCATGGCGGAATTAGCAGGCGGGGCTGGGGTGTTAGGTAGGGCTGGGGTGTTGGTAGAGTTGGGGGTGTTCGGGAAGGCTGGTACGTGCGTTAGCGCTGGTGCGTTCGGGGCTGAGGTGTTGGGTAGGGCTGGTTTGGTTCGTTCGAGGGTGATCTGTTTGGAGCGCTGGTGCGTTGGGTAGAGCTAGGGTGTTCGGGAGCTGGTGTGTTCGTAGGCAAATAGATAATGTTGTACTTTTTGCAGGATTTCTCGCGTTTAGAGGGGGCAAATCCGGTATTGTTGTACTTTTTACAACATTTCCGGCGACTTGGCGGCTTAGAGCGCTGTATTGTTGTATATCCTGCAAGATTTTTGCGTTTCGGCAGATTTGATCTCTGAATTGTTGTAATTTGTGAAAGATTTCTGTCGGTTCTTCTTAGCGCTCCGCTAACCTGCCGGTCCAGAGTTACTGCTATATCCACTTTTGCACGCTAAGCTCACTTCATACCCTTTCATTAGCACTTCTCATTCTCGCACTCAGCTAACTTCCAGCCCTTTCATTAGCACTTCTCATTCTCGCACTCAGCCAACTTCCAGCCCTTTCAGCGGCACCTCATTTTCTCTAATAGCCTATTGAATCCAATTCAAAGTTACCTCTACCTCACATTCCAGCATCTAGCCTATACCTCAAGCTCACAGTCAGACGTACTTACACCTCACATACCAACACTTAGCCTATCTCAATTTCTCTCAAAGGTACCTCTACTTCCCGGAATATCAAAGCGACTCTCTCCCTTCCCTTATTCCACCCACTCTCCACCGCAATCGCATACCGCAAATTTATAGTTACTATCTTTAAAATCAGTTGACTTTGTTCAGGTTTACAGGCTAATGCCAAAGTAAAAAGACCGCCAAAGGCGGCCTTCCTATTCTCACTTATCCTCATCCCAAAACCATTTCCGTTCACCCTAGCCCTTCGGCCGGACAACAAGCGCCGCCAGGAATGAGAAAACAATCGCGGAGGATATCCCCGCACTGGTTACGTCGAAGATCCCGGTGACTACCCCGACCCATCCGTCCCGCTCCAGCTCTGTCAGCGCGCCATGGACCAGGGAATTCCCGAAGCTGGTAATGGGGACGCTCGCCCCCGCACCGGCGAACTTCACCAGCGGATCATAAATCCCGAACGCATCGGCCACCGCACCGAGTACGACCAGCGTACTCATGGTATGGGCGGGCGTCAGCTTGAGCACATCGAACATCAGCTGCCCGATAACGCAAATGGCTCCCCCGACCAGAAAAGCCCACAAATAAATCATGCTCCTTCACCTCCGCTCTCCAGGGCTACCGCATGGGCTACGCACGGAATACTCTCCCCTTGCTGATAAGACAAAGGTGATAGCAGTGCTCCGGTCGCCACAATCAGTACCCGTTTCAATTCACCTTTTTTCAACCGGCTCAGAATGTGCCCGTAGGTCACTACCGCAGAACAGCCGCAGCCGCTTCCTCCGGCAATGACATATTTCTGCTTGTCCAGGTCATAGATCATAAGACCACAGTCGTTAAAGACTGTCTGCTCCATGGGAATGCCCTCTTTGGCCAGCAGATCTTTGGCAATCGGCAGACCAACGGAAGCAAGGTCCCCCGTCACGATAAGATCGTAATGGCCGGGCGACAATCCCGTATCCCTGAAATGTGCTGTAATGGTATCAGCAGCAGCCGGTGCCATGGCGGTTCCCATATTGAACGGGTCCTTCAGGCCAAGGTCCATAATACGCCCAAGCGTCGCTGATACCACAAGAGGGCCCTTTACAGTACCATCATTAACACCAATTACTGCACAACCTGAGCCTGTAACGGTATATTGGGCGGTTGGGGGCTTCTGGGAGCCGTATTCTGTAGGATAACGGAATTGTTTCTCCACCGTACAGTTATGGCTTGATGTGCCTGCCAGTGCGTACTTGCCGCCGCCGGAGTCGACAATCATGGAGGCGATAGCCAGACTCTCCATGGAAGTGGAGCAGGCGCCGAAGACGCCAAGATAAGGCACGCCAAGCTTCCGCGCGGCGAAGGAGCTGCTGATGATCTGGTTCATTAGATCACCGCCGACAAAAAACTCCAGCTTCTCCTGCTCCAGATTCGCGTTCATGAGCGCGAGCTTGGAAGCTTTTTCGAACAATGCGCGCTCTGCCTTCTCCCATGTCTTCTCGCCCATTTCCAGTGAGTCGTAGATAAAATCAAAGCTTGAAGCAAGCGGGCCCTCTCCCTCCTCCGGACCTACTACTGCGGAAGAGCCTAGAATGACCGGACGGTTGGTAAATTCCCAGGTCTGACTGCCGAGCTGCTTCATCGTTTAATGTGCACCTCCCCAGCCCATAACGGCATACACTACACCTACAACAAATGCGGCAACCACACCGAACACAATGACTGATCCGGCCAGCTTGAACATATTGCCGCCAACGCCGAGTACGAGCCCTTCAGCCCGGTGTTCAAGAGCAGCGGAGCACATACTGTTGGCGAAACCTGTGACGGGCACCGCTGAACCCGCACCGCACCACTGGGCAAGCTTGTCATATACACCGAAGCTGGTGAGAATGACCGAGAGCAGAATCAGAATAGCAACTGTTGGACTGGCTGCTTCGCGGGAAGTCATATCGAATATTGCCATGAATGCTTCCTGGATGCCTTGTCCAAGCACACAGATCAAGCCGCCGGATAGGAAGGCTCGCATACAATTCTTGAATACAGGACGGGATGGCACATAAGGCTTGGCCAATTCCTGATAATCCTGCGGGGTCAAAGTATCAAGCCGCAGCTTGACGCCTGATTTCTTTGTTTTCGCCGGCAATATAGACACCTCCTGTAGGATACGAAAGGGAGCGGGCAGCGGGATACGCATTTCCCGTCCCTCCGGGTTGTGCTTCAATACAATGTTTTTCCTTATTGTTCACTATAGGCGGCCCCGTTATGTCCCCTTAAGCTCAGGAAAAATAAAGCAGCACAACAATCAGCAGCATAAACAGCACCAGTATCAGCACAGCTTCATTGTCCCGCCGGTACCGGCGGGGGTACCGCTTGTGCAGCCCGCGGGCCTGCACCTTCCTGGGCACTCCCCGATTGCCTGCTGCGGCTACGCTTCCTGATAGCCACATTCTCCTCGCTTCCTTTCCCGGCTCCTGCCTGCAGAGCCCTTACAACATAGTATTCGCTTCCCGGGTCACTGTGTTCATATGCCCTCCTGCCATGGACAATCGGCGTAACAATGTTCATACTGGGTAAGATGAACAAAAGAAAATAACCAAAAGCGAGAAGGAACTGCAATAACACCTGATCCTGACAAGTGGAAACGGCCTTGCCGTCCTTTTTAGGAAGGTACCGTTTCAGCGAGAAAGATAAGGATAATTTATGCGCGGAGCATATAAATTTTTATCTTTTATCGATAACTTAAGTTCATCCTATATAAGTGTAAAAAGGAGCGATATGTGTATGAATCCAGAAACACTCGACTTATTCAAAACATTGACTGAATTTCCTTCAGCCCCCGGCTTCGAGCGTGAATTACGCGCTTACGTCAAAGAGGCGATGATGCCTTACACCGATGAATTCGTGCAGGACCGCCTGGGCAGCCTGTTCGGAGTACTGCGCGGTGAGGCGAACGGCCCCAAGATCATGGTCGCCGGACATTTGGATGAAGTGGGATTCATGGTTACCGGCATCACGGACAACGGAATGATCCGGTTCACGCCGCTGGGCGGATGGCTTGCTTCGGCTGTGGCTTCGCAGCGGCTGCAGATTGTTACCCCAAAGGGTACATTGAATGGCGTTGTCGGCAGCACACCGATCCACCTGCTGAGCGCCGAAGAGCGGGGCAAGACCGGCGATATCGGCAAAATGTACATAGATATCGGAGCGGACAGCCGCGAGGAAGCTCAGAGCTTCGGCGTTGCCCCGGGGCAGCAGATTGTGCCGGTCTGTCCGTTCACCCCGCTGGCCAATCCGAAGAAGATTATGGCCAAAGCCTGGGACAACCGCTATGGCGTAGGTCTGGCGATTGAATTAATGAAGGAATTACATGGCAAAAAATTACCGAATACCGTCTATTCCGGCGCCACTGTCCAGGAAGAAGTCGGACTGCGCGGTGCGCGGACCGCGGCCAATCTGCTTCAGCCGGATATTTTCTTCGGCCTGGATGCCAGTGCTGCTGCCGATATGACCGGCGACCGTCAGGCCTTCGGCCACCTGGGACAAGGCGCGCTGCTGCGCATCTTCGATCCTACGATGATTACCCACCGCGGGCTGATTGAATACGTTCAGGATACGGCGGACACTCACCGGATTAAATACCAGTATTTCGTCTCCCAGGGGGGAACGGACGCCGGTCAGGTGCATGTCAGCGGGATCGGCATTCCTTCGGCGGTTATCGGAATCTGTTCACGCTATATCCATACGGCTACTTCCATTATTCATAGCGATGATTATGCAGCAGCCAAGGAGCTGCTGGTCAAGCTGGTTGAAGGCCTGGACCGCACTACACTGCAGACGATTCTTGAAAACAGCTAAGCAGTGCTTTAATTCGGCGGGTATGGTTATGCCAGCCTTACTTACTACGGTGCCTCTCTTACAAAGGGGGCGCCGTATTTGTTATGCCGTGATTATACGCACCGGAAGCGCAAAAAGCCGCAGGGATAGGTTGCCCCTGCGGCTGTACTTCTATTGATTTATTTCAGCTTCGCATATTGCTCCATCGCGGACTTATGAACCGGATGGTCAGCAGCAATGCCGGTATACTTCGCCAGAGCAGCTTCTGCGCCTAGCTCGGCAATCGCTGCCTGCAGTTCCACTGCTTCCGGGTCATCGCTGACATTGAACAGCAATGCGCCGGCCATAGAGCGGGTCAGGGCAGCATAATTTAGCCCTCTGTCATAAGCCTGGAGAGCCGGTGACACCAGACGGTCATTCGGCGACAGCTTGCGCAGCGGCGAACGGCCTACACGGGACACTTCATCGGTCAGCGCCGGGTTGCGGAAGCGCTCAAGGATTTTGTCGATATACTTGCTGTGTTCTGCCTGATCGAAGCCATGCTTCTGGATCAGCACTGCGCCGGTTTCTTCCAGCACTTCACGGACCTGTGCAGTCAAAGCTTCATCTGCCATAGCCTGCTGGATGGTTTCGTACCCGCGCAGGAAGCCAAGATACGCTGCGGAGCAGTGTCCGGTATTCACGGTGAACAATTTACGCTCGATATAAGGCTCCAGGTTATCCACGTAATGCACACCTTCAACCGGTGTATAGCCCGGAATCATCTGGGAGGAATCTACGACCCACTCATAGAATGGCTCTACGACTACCTTCAGAATATCCTCATGCTGCTGCAATGGAACAATCCGGTCCACAGCTGCGTTCGGGAAGGCAACAGAAGCGTCCGCTTTGGCGCGGGCTGCTTCATCAAGCTTGGCATACACCAGCTCTTTGAGCTGGGCACTGCCGCCAATCGCGTTCTCGCAGGCAATCACATGCAGCGGTGCGGAAGAGACCGCTACCCGTCTGCTGATGCCATCAGCCAGAACCCCCGCAATATGCTTCAGAATCGACACGCCGACAGCTGTGGTAACCAGATCGGCTTCAGCAATGGCTGCGGCAACTTCTTCACCGTGAGTTACGCTGCTGAGTGCAGTTACATTTTTGACGACTACCGTTTCCTGACCATCGCTGGCCAGCGTTACCGGATACTCGCCGCGCTCCTGAAGCTGGGATACAAACGCCTCATTTACATCCACGAAAGTTACTTCATACCCTGCCTGCGACAGCAGCAGTCCGATGAAACCTCTGCCGATATTGCCCGCTCCGAAATGGACAGCCTTCATTATTCCATGCCTCCTTCGAAGATCGCGATCACATCAGCAGCCGTTGGAGCATTCATTACGCGCTCAATGGCATCATCTTCTGTGAAAATCATCGCCACGTTGGTCAGGACCTCCATATGCCCGTCGCCTGCGGCAGCAATACCGATCACTATGAATGCCGGCTCATCCCCGCCGAAATCCACACCGTCCGGAAAACGGATTACAGACAGTCCTGTGGATTTGATGAACGGCCGTGCTTCCTTGGTACCGTGGGGAATCGCCAGCCCTCCGCCCATGTAGGTGGACACCACTTCCTCGCGCTCCAGCATCTTGGGAATATATTCTTCCGTTACGTGTCCTGCATCGACAAGCAGCTTACCCGCCATAGTGATCGCTTCGTATTTATCTTTAGCGGCACCGTGCATAATTACTTTATTTTCTGACAGTATACTCATATGGTTTCTCTCACTTTCAAATTAAATTTTATTTTGGAAAAAATGAAGCAGCTCCGAGGACAAATATCCCCGGATCTCAGGCTCCGTACGCTCCTCCAGCAATTGTACCAGTTCGGAATTAAGCAGCAAAGCGCTGATCTCGCTGAGCACCTCCAGACTCTCCTTGGACAGTCTGCGCGGAGCCAGCATAAGCAGAATCACTCTAACCTCAGTGTCTCCCTCCAGAATCACAGGCTGGCGCAGCCGGTACAACGTAAGCGATGACAGATGAATATGGCTGCTCCGGGTGTGGAAAAGCGCCAGCCCCGTGTCCGGTATTACCTGACTGGTCATCCGCTCCCGCTCCAGCAGGCGCTCCAGCACAATGTCCGCATCCCCAATTACGCCGCTTCCATTCAGCAGTGCCAGCATTTCCACCAGTGTTGCAGACAAATCCATATCCTTGTTGTCAATGGGATGGAACCGGAACCGCTCCAGCAGGCTGACCATTTCATCAAGAATCCCCTTGTAGCTCTTCAGCCGCTCCAGTGAAGCCTCATCCCGCATAGTCCGGTCCTGCTCACCTAATGGGCCTGATTCCCGCTCACGCAGCGTTGTATTCTGAATATAATTCAGCAGTTTCTCTATCTCTTCCCCTGTGAGCAGGGGGCTGATTTTGATATAACGTTCCTTATCAATCGGCAGATCAATGGTAGATATAATCAGGTCGTAGTCCACATCCGGCAGCCGTGCGGCTTCATACCAGGAAATATTGCCGAGAATCTCAATCTGCGGCATTTCTTTGGTCAGCCGGGTAGCCAGCAGACGGGAGGAGCTGAGTCCGCTGGCACAGACCAGAATGGCTCTGACATTACGCCTTAGCTGATTAAGCCGCTCGACGGAAGCCCCGAAATGCATCACCAGAAATCCGATTTCTTCATCCGGAATTTCAAGCTCAAGCTGCATATCCTCTACGGAGGCACGGACGATGTTGAACAGATACTCATAATCCCGGCGGATCGGCCCAAGCAGCGGATTGCGGATGCGTGTGCCTTCCCGAATCCGCTTCAGGGCGGGATCGATATGCTCCAGCAATCCTTCGCGCAGGGAACGGTCACTCTGGAAAGGAAGCCCTGTCCGTTTGACCACACTCTCCGTCAGCTTGTAGACGATCTCCATTAACTCAATATCGCCGTAGGCAAAGCCGGCAGAAGAGAATGAATCCTGCACCCGGTCGAATAATCCAGCGATATACAAGACCTCTGCCCGAGGAATTTCCATCCCAAGCGCCGCTCCGAGCTGCTGGACAAAGTTCTCGGACCCGGCAATGTTGCGGTGATCAGACATTCTGGAATACCCCGCTTCTTCACCGCTGTCAATGCTCCGGCCAATTTCAATCCGCCTGGTCGTCACGGCTAGACCCAGCAGCATTTCCATGTAGACAATTTCCGGAAGCTCAGCGGTCCATTTCCATTCCATATCCCACAGGGTATTCTCTACCTCCATGAGATTGGATTTCCCTACCGTAGACAACAGAACACGGAAGACCGGGTTGCTCTCGGTCTGGGAGCCATGGCCAACCAGATCAGACAGATCCAGATGCTCGGCGGCCAGCCGGCCAATCGCCCGGCGCTTATCGATCTCACTGCCGGTGATTTCAACGCCGTAGCCTCTTCTGCGGACCAGCTCCAGGCCGAATTTACGGACCCATTGCTCCAGTTCATCCAGATCGTAACTTACAGAAGCGACTGTTACCTTAAGTGAATGCGCGAGCGTGAACAGCTTCACCGGCTCTTCCGCCTCCAGCAGGGCGCAGAGCTCATACACCTTGCGGTCTTCTCCAGAATATTCCGCCGGCTTCTCTTCCCGCAAAAACAGGCGCAGCTCCGCAAGACCGGCCTCCGGGCCGTTCAATTGTATGCCTTTTCCCGATTTTTTGATCAGATTCACACCAAAATTCTTCAGCGCAGACTCTATGTCCTCCATCTCCCGGTGAACGGTTCTTACACTCACACCGGTAGCCTCAGCGATTTCAGCAGCCGTAATTTCTCCGCTGACTCCGAGCAGAAGCCATATAATCTGGCGCTGTCTGGCGGTAATTTTCCTCATATTCCGCGAACACCCTCCGCCCTACACCAAGTAGAAACGGCTATGCCGTCCTCTAAGGGACGGCATCCGTTTCAGCAAGAAATATAAGGTAAAGTATAGTGGAACATATACTTTCTTATATTTGGGGACAAACGCTGGCTTTGGCGGCCAGCGTCTCCTTATTTGACATTATGCTTATTAATTTATCTTACACTTCTGCGTCTTACTTCAAACGTTCCACGAGCTCATCATATTTCGGGCTCTTCAGGAAGTTGTCGATCGAGATGTGCTCAGCGTTTGGATTCACGGCAATGGCACGGTCAGTAAGTGTCTTCTGCGTAACTACGATGTCGGCATCCGCAGGAATTTCACTGACAGCAGAGTTCACAACCGTAATGTTAACCCCTGCGCTTTGCAGTTTCTTGCGCAGGACGGAAGCGCCCATCGCACTGGAACCCATCCCTGCGTCACAAGCGAAGACGATTTTGTTCACATTGGCTTTAGTGCGTACATTAGCAGCTACAGTAGTTGCAGTTGCCGCAGTTTGAGCTGCAGTTCCGGCAGATTTCATGTCTTTCACCTTGGCTGCTGCTTCCTCAATATCCATTTCTTCTTCGTCGTTCTTCTTAACAGTCTTCAACAACAGGGCTGCAAGAGCGAAGGACACGACGGTTGCAACGATAACCCCGGCCAGCATTGGAAGATATCCGCCCTTAGGTGTCATCGCGAAGTATGCAAAGATACTGCCTGGAGAAGGAGAAGCTACAAGACCTGCACCCAGCATCTGGAAGGTGAATGTACCGGATACACCGCCACCGATAACGGCAAGGATCAGACGCGGGTTCATCAGGATGTAAGGGAAGTAGATTTCATGAATACCGCCCAGGAAGTGAATGATGATTGCGCCCGGTGCGGAAGATTTAGCAGAGCCTTTACCAACCAGCCAGTAAGCAAGCAGGATACCAAGACCTGGACCAGGGTTCGATTCAAGCATGAATAGAATAGATTTACCTACCCGTTGTGATTGTTCAAGCGCGATTGGTCCAAGTACACCATGGTTGATCGCATTGTTCAGGAACAATACTTTGGCTGGCTCAATGATAATATTGATGAGCGGCAGCAGATTATGATTTACCAGGAACTCAACACCATTGGACAATATGTTGGTCAAGCCTTCAACCAGAGGTCCAATACCTTTAAGTGCTCCAACGGATAGTAGGCCACCGATAATACCAAGTGAGAAGTTATTAACGAGCATTTCGAAGCCGGCTTTGATTTTGCCGTCAACCGCTTTGTCAAATTGCTTCAATACCCAGCCAGCCAGCGGACCGACCAGCATAGCTCCAAGGAACATCGGAATAGAGGATCCGACAATAACCCCCATTGTAACTACTGCCCCGATAACACCGCCGCGTTTGCCGTGAACCATCTGACCGCCGGTATATCCGATCAGCAGCGGAAGCAAATATTTGATCATTGGATCAACCAGAGCTGCTAGGCTTTCATTTGGATACCAGCCGGTTGGAATAAATAATGCTGTAATTAACCCCCATGCGATGAATGCGCCGATATTCGGCATAACCATACCGCTGAGCATGCGTCCGAATTGCTGGACTTTTACCCGCGCACCACCGGATGAAGTTTGCTGAGTTGCCGTTGTGGCCATTTAAAATGCCCCCCTAATTAATTGAATGAGACCCCTTCGTTTACTTCTTTGTGAAAGGTTATCTCCTATGAACACATCGTAAATCAAAGCGCTTTCTTTGTCACCAAATTGAAAACACGGTTTCGTCATGAATGTTGTTGACATCATTTAAGAGTTCCTGCCAAGGGGCTTAAGTATGGTGTTTTCACTACTCCGAATGACCTATTGCTGGCCTGTTAATAAGGATACTCCGCTCTGTTGACAAAACCTTCTGTCCGCCGCATTCCCCTTTTAGGATGCACCCGAATACCGTTATTTATCATATCCGCCAGCCTCGCCGCACAAAATAACCGCACAAAGTTGCTGGATTGCCAGTTGCTACTTATGCTCCTCATTTCTTCTAGGGATGCAAATTGTATTCGGTTTTTCGCATACATTTGGCCCGGTTATTCTCGCAGTAGCTCATTGTGTTCGGTTTTTCGCATACATTTGCCCGGTTACCCTCGCAGCGGCTCATTGTATTCGATTTTTCGCATACATTTGGCCCGTTTACCCTCGCAGCAGCACATTGTATTCGGTTTTTCGCATACATTTGCCCGGTTACCCTCGCAGTAGCTCATTGTGTTCGGTTTTTCGCATTCGGCCCGGCTACCCTCGCAGTAGCTCATTGTATTCGATTTTTCGCATACATTCGGCCCGTTTACCCTCGCAGAATATCATGATTTCCAAACAACAAAAAAACTGCCCCCTTTATGAGGACAGCCTTGTCTTGTGATGTTTGTCATGCGTATCATACTTAGTTCTCGTTCTCAAATCATATCCAGCGGAACCTTCCATGACGGCTGCGGAAAAGCATCGTCCAGCTGCCAAAGCTCATCCGACGTAAGCACAAGCTTGCCGGCGGCTGCATTCTCTTCCACATGCTGGCGGGTGCCCGCCTTGGGAATCGCCATCACCTCTGCTTCACGGATGCTCCAGGCGAGCAGAATCTGCAGCGGAGTCGCTTCATGGTCCCGGGCAATCCTCTGCACGGTTTCATTCTCCGTCAATCCTTTTCTCAGCGTTCCCGCCTGGGCCAGCGGAGAATACGCCATTACCGGAATCTTGTGTCCGCTCAGCCATGGCAGCAGCTCATGCTCGATGCCTCTGGAGCCGAGATGGTAGAGCACCTGGTTCACTGCGCAGTGATTGCCGCCGGGAATACGCAGCAGCTCCTGCATGTCGGGCGTATCGAAATTGGAGACGCCCCAGCGCGCGATTTTGCCGGAAGCGACCAGAGCCTCCATTCCCTCTACAGTCTCCTCAAGCGGAAGAGTCCCCCGCCAGTGAAGCAGGTACAGATCCAGATGATCGGTGCCCAGCCGCTTCAGGCTTGCTTCACAGCTGCGGATTAGTGCGGCTCCTGCAGCATTATGCGGATAGACCTTGGAGACCAGGAACACCTTGTCACGGATTCCCCGCACCGCTTCACCGACAAGCTCCTCGGAACGGCCGTCTCCATACATTTCAGCAGTATCAATCAGATTCATTCCCAGCTCAACACCGTGGCGCAATGCAGCAATTTCTTCAGCCCGGTTTGCTGCATGCTCGCCCATGGTCCAGGTTCCCTGGCCCAGTCTGGGCAGCACAGCTCCGTCCGGCATAAGGATAGTATCAGATACAGGTTTGCTCATAATAATGGAAGTCTCCTTATAGGATGAATGGTGTGGCTTGCTACTTACTATACTTACCATATTAACCTTCCCGAAACATCCGGCAAGTGTCCAAATCATAAACTTTCAGCAGAGGCAGCGAAATCAGCCGATCAGCTTTAGCCCGGCTACAGCTCCAAGAATCAGCACAATGCAGAAAATGCGCCGCGGATCGCGGGCCTCACCATAGAACACCATACCCATAATCGCCGCTCCAGACGCGCCAATCCCTGTCCAGATTGCGTAAGCTATCCCCATCGGCAGGCTCTCCATCGCCAGTGAAAGCAGCAGGAAGCTTGCACCAAAACCGAGCACAAGCAGGCCTGCAGACTGCCAGTTGCGGTTCTTATGCAGCTTACCAATCATGGCCACCCCGAACATTTCACATAACCCGGCAGCAATCAACATTACCCATGCCATATTAATTCAGCTCCTTTGCTTGCTTATCCGGCCCATCCGCAGGCGTGGCCAGCTTCAGACCGACGACTCCGGCCAGCAGCACCAGTATCAATATCAGCTTCAGCGGACGCAGCGGCTCACCGAACAGGATTCCTCCGGCCAGAACGGTTCCCGCAGTCCCGAGCCCGACAAATACAGCGTAGACTGTACCGACCGGCAGTTTGCCGCTGGCCCATATGAGGGCGTAGAAGCTGACCAATATTGCTACTATCGTTATCGCCCATTCCCAGGGGGCCACAGCGTGCTTCAGCCCGATTACCCATACCACTTCAAAGCAGGCGGCACCTGCAATCATTGCCCATGACTTGCTGTTGTTATTTTTGCTCATTTCTCTTCTGCCTCCTGAAAATAAAATAAGCCCGGAAGGTTATCGTCGTATGACGATACCTCCCGGGCTTTTATCCCTCCGTGTATACACGGCCATGGTACACTCCGTGCGTTCTCCCTCGGACCAGACCAGTATCGCACAACAGCTGCGGAACCCTAGAGAACAAATAAAGCATTATTAAGTTACATCGTATGTTAGCAAATTGCGCTGCGAAAAGCAACCCCTATATTCTTCCGGCACCGCTGCTGCGTCTTACTCCTGTCCGGCCAACACGTTCAATTCACGCAAATCCTCAGCCAGATCGGCTTCGGTATATTTTCCCTGGCCGAAGCCGATCAGCGCGCGCAGCGGCATGTATTTCATCATGGCCAGGAACATTTCGGGATTATCTCCCATCGCTTCTTCCATCCCGAAGATACTGCCGTAATTCTTGGCTTTGCCCTCAGTGAGCGGATTCGCCAGCAGATCACCAACCGTAGAGTTACGGTGGAACCTTACGGCCAGTTTCGTCGTCGATACTACCTCCAGCTCTGCGGTGAGGCGGATATCCCGTGAGGATGAGCCTACGGCGATAGTGAACACTCCGCTCTCCACATGCCAGTCGGCCAGCTTCACATTGTAATAGGCAAAGGAGCGCTTATCCAGTGTAAAGGTTACCTCGCGCTCTTCCCCCGGCTGCAGTTCAATCTTGTCGAAGCCCTTCAGCTCCTGCAGCGGACGGATTACGCTGCTCTCTACATCGCTGACATAGAGCTGCACGGTTTCTTTACCTGTTCTGCTGCCGGTGTTCTTAACAGTGACCGAAACCTGTACGGTGTCCGTATCCCTGATGCTGGTCTGATCCAGCGACAAATTGCTGTACTCGAATTCTGTATAGCTGAGTCCGAAGCCGAACGGGAACAGCGGCTCAATTTCTTTTTTATCATAATAGCGGTAGCCTACAAACAAACCTTCCTTATACTCCACAGTATCGCCTTCCCCGGGGAAGTTCAGGAATGAAGGATTGTCGCTCAGCTTCTGCGGGAACGTCTCCGCCAGCTTGCCGCTTGGGCTTACTTCACCAAAGAGCAGATCGGCCACCGCGCCGCCAAAAGCCTGCCCCCCGAGATATCCTTCCAGCACGGCCTTCGTCTGCGGCAGCCAAGGCATTTCTACAGGAGATCCGTTGCTAAGCACCACGATAATGTTACTCTGAACCTCAGCCACAGCATGGATCAGCGCCAGATGGCTCGCCGGAAGCGACAGATGGCTGCGGTCATATCCTTCCGATTCATAGCGGTCAGGCAATCCGAGGAACAGCACGGCAGCATCCGTCTTCCTTGCTGTATCCCGGGCTTCCTGCAGCAGCTCCTCATTAACCTCATCGCTGGCCAGCTCATACCCCTGTGCGTAGAGGAAGCTTGCCGCATCACCAGCAACCGCCTGCATCTCGATGAAAGCATCATCCAGCTTCGTCGGATTCACATGCGAGCTGCCGCCGCCCTGATAGCGCGGTGTCTTGGCGAATTCACCGATGATTGCAAGTGTGCCGCTCTTCGCGAGGGGCAGAATGCCATCCTCATTCTTCAGCAGCACCATGCTCTCCCGGGCCACCTCACGTGCGAGCGCATGATGTTTGTCCTGATCGAAGACTGCCTCTTCGTCCCGGCTGTCCGCACTCTTGAAGATAAAGGCCAGCATCCGCTCTACCGCAAGATCCAGAGTCTCCACGGACAGCTCCCCGTTGTTCACTGCAGCTACGATCTTGGCGTCGCCGATGCCTCCGCTTGACGGCATTTCCAGCTCCAGACCCGCCTGCAGCGCCTTCACCCGCTCATTGACCGCGCCCCAGTCGGACACAACAAAGCCTTCAAAGCCCCACTCGTCGCGAAGCACTTGCGTCAGCAGCTTGTGGCTCTCTGAAGCATACTCACCGTTCACCTGGTTATAGGAACACATAACGCTCCAAGGCTGGCTCTGCTTCACCGTGCCTTCGAAGCTGGCCAGATAAATCTCGCGCAGGGTCCGCTCATCAATAACGGCATCCACGGACATCCGGCGGTGTTCCTGATTATTGGCGGCAAAATGCTTCAGTGAAGTGCCGACACCCTGGCTCTGCACTCCCTTCACATGATACGCGGCCATCTCCGAAGCCAAATAAGGATCTTCCGAGAAATATTCAAAGTTCCGGCCATTCAGTGGTGAACGCTTGATATTATTGCCCGGCCCGAGCAGAACAGCGACATTCTCGACCTGACATTCCGCCCCCAATGCCTCGCCTACCCGGGCAATCAGCTTACGGTCCCAGGAAGAAGCCAGACCCGCCGCTGACGGAAAACAAGTCGCCGGTACGCTGTTATGCAGGCCCAGATGGTCCGCACTTCCCTGCTGCTTGCGGAGACCATGAGGCCCGTCCGTTACCATCAGTGAAGGAATGCCCAGCCGTTCAATGCCTTTGGTATTCCAGAAATCATGTCCGGAGCAAAGTCCGGCTTTCTCTTCAAGTGTCATTTGTGAAATAAGCTGCCGGATATCCGCCGCTGTTGCCGTTGCCATAATGTAGCCCTCCTAAGAATGCGTTTTCTTTTCTTTATTTTAAACGACTTGTTCCGGAATTTATGGCATTTTAATTGGATTTTTGGTAATTTGGTTATATGAGAAAAGGAAGTGTTAGTTATGCCCGAGGACATGGAAGAACGCGAAGGAATAGAATATATCTGCAAGCTGATATATGAGGCTTACCGGGTTCCGGTCATGTGGCTGGATGCCGCAGACACTCCCCAGCTGACCCTGCCTCCAGCATTCGAATGCCGCCAGGCCGTCCAGGGAGATCACGGCCTGCTTCTCGAGGTCATGGATATGGCACGCAGGAGCAGTCATGCGGCAACGGCTGCCGGGAAGGCTGCCCGCATGACTGCTCCGCCGTATCTGCATACCACCGGCTTCCTGGAGAATTTCATCATTCTCCAGCTGCCTGAAGCAGATCGCACCGGTGGGGCCATCGTCATCGGTCCGGTACTAAGCGCACCGGTCACCGGAGATAACGCGGCCAGTCTGATGCGCGATTACAACATTCCGCCGGGGCAGCAGGATGGCTGGCTGCAGTATTACCGCAGCTTGCCCGTGCTCAGCCGGATGCGCTGGTATCACGCAGCGCTGCTGCTCTACACCCTCGCTACCGGTGAGGCATTGTCCATTACGGAGCTGCTGCTGGCTGCGGGCAAGGCGGATCAGTCTGGCCCGCAGCCGGATGACAGCCCGGATCTGGACCTGTCCTACCGCCGCGAGAACACCTGGCTGCACCATGATCCGATGCTGGAGCGGGAGATGTTCCGCTATATCCGGAACGGGGACAAAGCAGGGCTGCTGCGGACCCAGGCTTCTTTTTCGGAAGAGAGCTACGGACGGTTGTCGAAGAAAAGCCAGCTGCGCAGCAAAAAAAATCTGGCCGTCTCCTCCATTACACTTGCGACACGCGCAGCGATCGAAGGCGGGCTGTTCTGGGAGATTGCCTATACCCTCAGCGACTTTCACATCCAGCATATTGAAGAGCTTCACGATATTCCGGCCGTGGACCGCGCCCAGCTTGCCGCTCTCTGTGACTTCGCCGACCAGGTGCTGGGCAGCCGCAGTTCGAAGCTCTCCCGCATCTCCGCGCTGTGCCAGAATTATATATACAATCATTTATATGAAGAGATTCCGCTCAGCAGGCTGGCCGAATTCACCGGACTGAACGCCAGTTATCTGTCCCAGCTGTTCAAAAAAGAGACCGGAACCGCCATCAGCGATTATATCCGGCAGGAGCGGATCGAAGAAGCCAAACGGCTGATGGAGCTGCCCGGCATTACGCTGTCGGACATCGCCTCCCGTCTGCATTTCAACGACCAGAGTTATTTCACCAAAGTGTTCAAGAAATACACGGGCCTCACTCCCGGACAATACAAGCAGGATTCAGAGCGGTTCTCCCGCTTCACCTAAGCAGACAGCTGAAATAAGCTTCTGATTATTCCGAGTTATTCCGCGCCTGCGCTCTGCCTTTCCGTACAATCACAGCATAGATTTGCAAAATTATGGTATGATCCGGTTAAGGACGCTTTTATACTTTCTTACAAAGGAGCGATTCAGCATGATCGGTAGCATTGTATTTGTTGGAGTAGTTGTATATGTCGCTGTGCTGGGGATTAATCACAGTAATCGTCTTCAACGCAAGAACAGGCATTACGGGAACAGAAATAATTCCGCTGATAATTATTTCTTTCCGGGGCCAGATCTGAACAACTCTGCCGGGGACAGCCGCAGCGATGATCACCGTCACAATGACGGGCACAGCGGAGCCAGCCATCACCACGGGCATCACAACCACAGCCATGGCGGCAGCAGCTGGGATAGCGGCAGCCATCACGGCGGCCACGGCGGCTGGGACAGCGGCGGTCATGGAGGACATGGCGGCGGCGATTTCGGTGGTGGTGGTGGCGATTCCGGCGGTGGTGGCGATTCCGGCGGCGGCGGTGGCGGCGATTGACTGAACAATAGAGTCTCCTCTAGGCCATGAATGGGCTGCTTGGGAGGCTTTTTGTGTATGAGCATGATGGTTCGGGCGGGCGTTTGGCAGGAAAGGACGTTCCGCGTGCTACTCCTTAATTACACCGCCATGAAACATACATTCATAGACCATTATATCTCCGGCCCAAATCACCTCTGACCCGTTGAACCAGGAGAAGTCCCCGTCTACTGAGCATTTATAGATGAGATGGCCATCCGTATAATGCTCCGGACCGCGGAAGGGTTTATCCTCCGGCACCAGGAACAATGCGGCTTTCAGGAAGTCTCCGCTGAAGCCTTCCGCGGTCACACGCCCGGCGTAATTCATCGCCCACAGCGGCTGGTCATCCTCCCACAAGGCTTCCTCTCCGGCAAACTTCTCCGAACCGAGGTAGGTGTCTATGTATTTCAAGTTCCCGCGCACAAATTCCAGATCATGAGACGCCGGACGGGACGGGGTTAACTCCGGACCCTTACCTGCATAGGTTGCTTGCTTGGCCTCCATCAGAAACTTGATCTTGTCCATCATAACTATCATCCTCCCGGAAAGTTAATCCAACCACTCCATAATAGAACATACGTTCTGTACAGTCAGTGACTTATCTCCTAATATATATATCTAAATTGGGGGGACTTAAAAATGTACCGGGCATGAGTGACAGGCCACTGGGAAGCAAGGTGTACTTGAGCTGGCACTGCGGAGTGCATAGCGGATAGTTGTATTTCGTACAGCTAAAAACCGGCGAATAACCGCATGAGCAGGGATAACTGTATTCTGTACAGCTAAAAAACGGAAAAGTGTCCTTTTATGGCACAGGAGAGTTATATAGGTGTACAGAGTGCAATTAAACCTCCCCCGAAGCAATAATAGCTCGATTTAGTTGTACAAATTACAGTTATCCCATGAACAGGGGTACCCTAAGGAAGGAATTACTATCCAATTAAAAAGCCCCCGAACTGCACGAAGGCAATTCAGAAGCTTTTTGGACATCACATATAATAGTTAGCTTAAGCTGTAATAATCTGCCAACTGCTGCCTTTTACAAAGTAAACTGAAAGCGGCTGAGCAATACCTCACCAGTAAATACCAGATACACATCGTCGGTTCCGGCATCTACACCCGCAATCGCGGACTGGCTATGCCATTTCTGGGCTTCGCCTGCCGGGATCTCCAGCGTTGCTGCCAGCTTGCCTGAAGGGCTTCCGGTTCTGACTTCAATGCTGCCGCCCTTCACGGAGGACACGAGCACTTCGACGCCAGCTGCGCCTTTGGCAAACTGTACATTATTGAAGGCAATCCAGGCCCCATCCTTCACCGGATGTACCGAAGCTCCGCCTGCCTTGCATTCATCCAGGAATACCGCTTCATAATAATCGTAGTTCTCGGCTTTGACGGCTGTGTACAGGTTACGCGCCGGTACAGTGTCACCGTGTACTCTAATCTTGGCCGACAGCTTGATATCGCCGGAGGAACGGCCCACGAGAATGTTATATTCTCCATCTTCCACACAGTATTGCTCACGGCTTACATCCCAGAAGGCGAGATCAGACACCGGCAGAGTAAAGGCTACGGTCTGCGATTGTCCTGCGGCCAGATAGATTTTGTCAAAACCCTTCAGCTGCTTGAGCGGGCGTCTGATCCGGGTCGACAAGGACTGCACATACACCTGAACCACTTCAGCGCCGTCTACGCTGCCGCTGTTCTCCAGCTCTACCGTCAAGCTGATCGTGCCATCCTCCTGCACTTCTTCTGCTTCCAGCGACAGCTTGTTGTAAGCCACCTGCGCATAGCCCAGACCATGGCCGAACGGATACAGCGGCTCCCCGTCGAAATACAAGTAGGTTCTTTTGCCTTTGATGATGTCGTAGTCCATAAATTCCGGAAGCTGATCCACAGAGCGGTACCAGGTCATATTCAGTCTGCCGGACGGGCTGTAATCGCCGAACAGGACATCTGCCACCGCATTGCCGAGCTCTTGCCCGCTGTGGGAGGTGTACAGCACCGCCGGGATATGTTCATCGATCCAGGTGGAGGAGATCGGGTAGCTGCCCACGATTACAACCACCGTATTCGGATTAGCAGCATAGACGGCCTTAACCAGATTCTCCTGCCCTTCAGGCAGTACAATATCCGGCCGGTCAATCTCTTCCTTGCCGTTCAGCAGCGGATGGTTGCCGACGAATACGACCGCAACCTCGGCGGCTTTGGCCGCTTCTACCGCAGCTTCTACGCCGTTCACTACAACGTTCTTATGGAATAGCTCAGCTGCGGCAGATGTTTCTTCTTCAGCAGCGCGAATGGTTCCGTCCTCATCACTAATAAATAGCGGCTTATTGTTCCAGGTCCGCAGCGATACCGTACCTTCCGCTTCCGGCACCAGATTCAGCGACTCCTTCACATACCAGCCGTAGATCTCATCAGCGGAAGCTGTCAGTGTGCCGGCATCCGTCAAGGTGACATACTGCCCCCTGCTTGTAGCCTCCAGGGTATTAGCGGTCCAGCCCCAAGCCGTATGGCGGAACAATTCACCGCGCTCCGGCTTGTCATGCAGCGCCGCCAATCGTCCGTCTTCACCGGTGATGCCCACCGTCCGGCCGCTGGCCGCTGAGGTTAAGAGAATCCGGTCACTGCCGCTCTCGAAGGAGACCTGCTTGCCTGCCAGCTTCTTGGTCACTCCCTGCAGAGGTGTCACCGCATAAGGCAGTGTGCCGGAATACCAGTCTCTGAAGGCTTCGTCCCCCAGCGGGCCGATTACGGCTACCTTGGACAGCGCGGATGCACTCAGCGGGAGGGCTGCGTTGTCATTCTTCAGCAGGACAATGGATTCTTTGGCCGCTTCAAGAGACAAGTCGCTATGCGATTTACTGAGAATGACGGAATCATCAATTGCCGCATAGGGATTACCTTCCTCCGGATCGAACTCACCCAGCCGGAAGCGGATGCGGAAGGTGTTCGCCAGCGCACGGTCCAGATCTTCCTCGGTCAGCAGGCCTTCACGGAGCGCCTCATGGATGACTTTAATGGTCTCCTCCGTCTCTTCAGTTACACTATCAATCCCGTTCTTGATCGACTCAGCCATCGACTGGGCGAATGAATCGTAATACTTATGGTCCTTCACAATCCCGAACAGGTCCCCGGCATCGCTTACAATGAACCCGTCCATTTCCCATTCACCCTTCACAATCTCCATCACGGCCGGGTGCAGGATAACCGGCACGCCATTCACGGAGTTGTAGGCGGTCATCATGGATTGTGCTCCGCCTTCCTTGAAGGCCGGCTTGAAGGCTTCCAGATAATATTCACGCATATTCCGCGGATCAATGCTGGATGAAGCCACACCGCGGTCAATTTCATTGTTGTTGCCGAGGAAATGCTTAAGGGTTGCTACCGCTTTCAAATACACCGGATGATCGCCCTGGATGCCTTTGACAAGTGCGGTGCTCAGCTGTCCCGTCAGCTCAGGATCTTCCCCGTAGGCTTCCTCTGTTCTGCCCCAGCGCGGGTCCCGCTCCATGTCCACGGTCGGTGCCCATAGGGTCAGGCCGTTAACGGTTGGATTCTTCCGGTAGAACGCCCGGGCCTCATCACCGATCGCCGAACCGATCCGCTGCAGCAGCTCCGGGTTCCAGGTACAGGCCAGTCCGCTTGGCTGCGGGAATGAGGTTGCTTTGCCCAGCCACGAAATCCCGTGCGCCCCTTCCGTACCATGCTTGTAACCGCCTACACCAATACGGTCAATCGCCGCCTGATATTGCGGCATCAGACTTACCTTCTCCTCCAGCGTCAGCCGGGAGAGCAGATCCTGAACACGTTCATTCAGCTGTACTTCAATTTGTCTAAACGGATATGTAGCTGTTTCCATTAATAATCGCTCCTTCAACCTTTATGATAACGGTTTCATCTCATCCAAAGCCAGGCGTTCACAATCCTCCGCACAGCCCGGTTGTTCTATCCTTCCCCATCATAAAAGATTAGCGCTTACAGCAACACCTGAACAATTGACATAAAAATCAGTTCATAATTAGAGAATCATCAGCTGAAATCAGGAGTTGCCGGGCTGCGGGGGATCTCCGTGCGGATAATGAAACTTCAGCGCATCGGCCGACAATCCGGTAAATTTAAGGTCCCCGCTCGTAATTACATAATCCCCTTCCGGCTTGTTCTCCAGCGGCCGCTTGCGGATCTCTTTGGGGGAGATGCCGTACCTGGCCTTGAATACTTTGTGGAAATAGGAATAGGTCGCGAAGCCGCAGGCATTCGCAATATTCTCCAGACTGAAGTCGGTATAACGGATACGCTCCAGGGCGTTCGACAGCCGGATTTCCTGCGTGTATTGAATGATGGTATACCCCGACAGCTCCTTGAAAAGATGCACCGCACGCGACACGCTGAGCCCGGCATGATCCGCAACATCCTCTACCCGTAGCGGACTGAGCGCATGCTCGTTAATGTAGCGGCGCATTCTCATCACCATTTCATTGGACCGCTTCGGCGCATCCTCAACATTGGCGGCTTCCACCGACAAGCGGTCAAGCGACAGGCAGAGCGCGCAGAGCAGATGGCGGATCAGCTCGGGGCTGTCCTGGACGATCCGGTGCTGCTCCATGCTGAGCTGCTGCCACAGGGACAGCATGCCGGCATCCAGATGGATCCGCTGATGCAGCAGACGGGGCCGCGATTCCCACCACTGCTGAATCCACGAGCCCTCACAGAGCAGGTAATAATCGCCGCTCTCAATCCTGCCGTCCATTTCCTCCACCACCAGATGATAAGGCTCTCCGGGCTGATAGATGAGCAAATCCCCGGGTTGAATACTAGTCATTCTCCCGTTGACCAGCGCCTTGCAGCTGCCCACCACCTGCAGCCGGAAGAGGAAGAACGGCGGAGGAGTGAAGGAGGTTTTGAAGGGCAGCGTATGAAAAGAATACGCGCAGGCATGCAGTCTCACGTCCACAATCGTCACCATCCCAGCCAAATAGTATATTTTTATAATCAAATAAAACATTCAATATTCCTAAATAATTAACTATACTATAACCAAATCAAAGATAAGTCTGCAAGCTTATGCCGAAAGGAACTTCACTGCCTCCATGCTGAAAAGAACCTATGCCCTGCTTCTGATTCCAACCTATCCGATATTCATGCTCTGCATGCTGCTGCAGGGAATGGCCATTTCGATCAGTGCCCCGTTCCTGGCGGTCTACTTCACGGAAGAGCTTGGCGTATCCGCCGGAACCTTCGGAATCTTCACTGCCGTGACGCTCATCAGCGGTGTCGTTATAAGTATGTTAATTGCCAAACGCTCGGATACCGGCCTGAGCCGCCGCAAGCTTATGGTCATCTGCATGACGTTTAATGCCATCGCTTTTGCCGGATATATATTTATTCATGACTTCTACCCGCTGCTGATCTATATGACTGTGTTCACCGCAGCCGGTGCCCCGGCGATGCCGCAATTATTCGCTAGTAGCAGGGAAGCTGTGAACGCCAGCGCGTCCGCTGACCATGCCTTTGCTAATTCTACCTTACGCTCTATGTTCTCACTCGGATTCATCAGCGGTCCCCTGGCAGGAGCCGTTCTGCTGGGCCATTTCGGTTATCAGGGTGTGTTCCTGTCTACCACCATATTTTTCTTACTCAATGCGCTGCTTGTATTTAGTTTCGTACGTTCATCCGCAGTTGCAGCCGTCAGACAGGCCAGCAAAAGTGTACACAAGCCGGTACGGCTGCACCGGAATACCCGGGTGCTGGTGCCTTTTCTCGTCCTGACCCTGCTCTATGCCGGACACTGGGCCAACAACCTGAACATTTCACTCTTCATCATCAATACGCTTGGAGGCAATACGCAGAATGTGGCTTCGGTTGCAAGTATATGCGCACTGCTGGAAATTCCATTCATGTTCATGCTTGGCTTGTTATCCGCCAAATATTCTAACAAGCTGCTGATGGGCTGGGGAATCGCGCTCGGCGCAGTCTATTACCTGCTGGTGCTTGGAGCCGGAGAGCTGTGGCAGCTCATTGCCGGACAGGTGCTGCTGGCTTTCTTCGTAGCCGTAATCTCAGCGATTGGAATCAGCTATATCCAGGACCTGCTGCCGGACCTCCCGGGCTACGCATCAACGCTGTATACCAATGCTACAACGATTGGCAGACTGACCGGAAGCCTGACAGGCGGAGCAGCCGCACAGTGGGTCGGCTACCGGCATTCTTATTGGCTGTGCCTGATCCTTATTGTATGTTCACTGGGACTGCTGCTATGGCCGCAGCGTTCCCCGGAAGAGAAGATTACCCATCAGATGGCATCCTGACAGGAGGAATTCCTATGCAAATACTACTCATTGACGATAACCCTCATGTACGTGATCGCCTGAAGCACATGCTGGAGCTGCTCTTCCCCGAAGCGGCGGATATTCTGGAATCCGGCTGCGAGCCTTCAGCCCTGCGGCTTATTCAGAAGCATAGGCCTGAACTCATTATTACAGATGCCAGGCTGCTGCTGCTTAGCGAAGATATGCCGCTCGACCAGTGGTATGATCAGCAGACAAACGGCAGAATCATCGTCACCAGCAGCCATGAATTTGTCCTGAAAGCCTTCTGCCAGGGGGGCATCGATTCTCTGCTGAAGCCTATTGAACTTGGTGCGCTGGAAGAAGTACTGTTTGGATCAGCAGGCATGAGCGGCGGTTATGATCATCCCTATCTCGAACAAGCGGAGCTCCAGCGCTCAGACCAGATGATATGACCTAAAATTACGGCAGGACACAAAAAGAGACCGGCGGTGAACGATCCGCTGATCTCTTTTTCAATATATATATAAGTCTAAATCTCCATATCCTTACCCGTGTAATCCACGAACATGAAGTGCCCCTCCGGCGCGGTGCGCTGCTCAATCAGGCTGATAATGCCTTCGGCACTGATACGCGGGCTCGTTGGCGCTTTCGCTCCGCCCATATCGGTGGGCATCCAGCCGGGGTGCACGCTTAGTACATGTACACCACGCTCTTTCAGGGTAACATGCAGCTTCTGCGAGAACATATTAAGTGCTGTCTTGGAGATGGTGTACGGGTAGTTGCCCGGGTAAGCATTCGTAATGCTGCCCGCCTCGGACGAGATGTTGATGATCGACGCATCCGGCTCTGTAAGCAGCGGCAGGAAGTGCTTGACCACCCGCATCGGTCCATACAGGTTAATATCGAGCGCAAGCTGCATCTCGGCAATATCCAGCTCTTCAAGCGGAGTATCCGAGGCATTCAGCACGGCAGCATTATTAACAATGGAGCCCAGCGTCCGCCCCTCTTCCTTGAGGCTGGCAGCAAGCGCCGCGATCCCCTCTTCGTCCGTAACATCGAGCGCAGCCACCGTCAGCTTGTCTCCATAATCTGCGGCAAGCCCGGACAATGCCTCTTGTCCCCGGCTCAGATCACGCACACCGGCAATGACTGAATGTCCGCGTTCCAGCGCTATTGCAACAAGATCAATCCCCAGTCCGCGTCCGGCTCCTGTAATCAGTATATTCATAAGATCATCCCTCCTCTATGACACTCTTACTTATTTATCGTTCTCCAGCAGCTCCAGGATCACCTTCAACTCTTTGAACGTATCCATATAAGCATAACGTCCTCCGGTGTACTCCCCCTTCTGTTGAAGCGGGAAGCCCTTGCCTTCGAGCAGCATAATCTTCTCCTTCATTCCCTCTACTGCAAAAGCAATGTGGTGAAGCCCTTCCCCGTGCTCATTCAGATAGTCGCGCCATGTGCTCGGCTGATGGTCCGGTTCAATCAGTTCCAGCTGCAGAGAGCCCATATCGAAAAAAGCGAGCTTCGCCCGAGCCTCCGTCGCCCCGCCATTATAGTTAGTCTGAGCAATATCTGCCGTATCTGTAATGCCGATCTCCGGTTTCTCGATGCCAAAGAAGTCCGCATACGCCGCGCTTACCTTCTCGATATCGTTCACCAGAATTCCAATCTGCGTAATGAAGTGATTCCCAAGCAATCCTGACATCAGGCTATACCTCCTTCTATCTGACCAGACTACCATACCCAAACGATGAAAGGGCTGTCAAGCCTGGCACAGAGATGACTCCCCGTAAAAGACAACAGATTTTGCTCTTCAGAGCAGCAAATCCTTGCACTTCAAGTGACTGTCCGCAAGAATCACCGACTTAACCCTCCGGATGTGCCGGAGACCCGGTGACTACCGACTAAAGTAATGAGCCGCTCTGAATTCCTGCACAGAATACAACATTCTGACCGTCAAATCGGCCGTAAGCGGGAATTGTTGTACAAAAGGCAGCAATTCTCCCCATTCAAGCTGATTAATGAAACAATTCTTGTATTTCGTACAACAATCTGCTCAAATACTCCGGAATCTACGGGCTAGAGTTGCAATTTATACAACAATTCTCCAGTCGTCAACTTGAGAGGCCCTCATTATCAGCAAATTATATAAGGCGCACGACTTCTCCCATCACCTATGGATTGGTACTCTTGCTGGTTATAGTCTTACGTGCGATGCACCGGACACCCTTATCCTTTGTCTTAATCCTCCGCTCCCGGCTTCATCCGGTGCTTGCGGTAGTCGCCCGGTGTAACCCCGACGACCCGCTTGAAGACCCGGCCGAACGTAATCGAACTGGTATAGCCCAGCTTCAGGGCGATATCCTGCAGATTATCGCTGGTTGTGGCGAGCAGATATTCCGCGCGCTGCATCCGCAGCTGGGTCAGGAAATCGACGAATTTCATATTAAATTCCTCTTTGAACAAATGGCCGGCATATTTGCCCGAGATCTGGAACCGGTCGCTTAGATGCTTAAGCGAAAGATCGGGATTATCGAAGTTCTCTTCTATATATACCTTCACATACCTTCACATACCTTCACATACCTTCATCTCGCTGATCATCGCCCGGTAGCTCTTCGATTCTAAATATAACCTGGAGCCGGAACAGACTCAGTGTGCAATATAAGCGTCGACTTTATATCCCGAGCCGCTGCTGGTTAATTTGGCATTATAGTAACCCATGTTTCCATCCGGCTTGCATTTATAATCCCCGGAGCAGCCGCAGACGAAGAATTTCGTCCGTGGGTATCCCGGATTAATATTGCTAAGCTTCCGGTAGAATTTATGTCCATGATGTGTGAAGATAGCCAGGACCCTGTCTCTGGCTTTTACCGGAATCGCCGAGAAGAACCTGGATGTCTCCGCAGCGCTGAGCACATGACTGGATTCAACCGTAATTCCCTGCACTCTTAGCGGCCAGTGGAAATCAATAATATAGAAATAGCGGTCATCCAGATTGCGCAGCAGAGTGATACTTGCCGGAGTGAATTGTCCCAGAGCACAATCAAGCCATACATATTTCACCTTCCCCTGTGTGCCCGGGAAATTCATCTGTCCGGTAACCGCCCCCAAGTATTGCGTAAATAGGGACCGGGTGCTTGCCTCCCAATTTCCTATAGAGGCCTTATACGGGATGCTTCCAAGTGTGCTTGTTACTGAATCTTTGAAGTCTTTGTAATACGCGTTCGCATTGTTCCCGTGATCCGCTCCTGCCTGTGCATTATCTCCGCCAAAGATGAAAAAGCGCTTATTGCCGCTGCTCACTGCTTTGGGCAAAAGACTTTTAAAAATACTCAAGCTGTTTCCGTATCCTACATGGCTGTCGCCAAACACCGCAAATTCGACGGTCTGAGCCTTTATTCTGCGTTTCACTCCGGGCACAGCCTGGCGCTTTGCAGGAAGCACCCTTTTCCGTTTTGGACCTGTCTGCCTCTTCACTTGGAACCACCTCATATCAATAGATTCGCGATGCACAGTGATATCTACTATATATATGCGGAATGAATTGGCGGTTCTTGGACCGATGAACCTTCCTTAGCTCGAACGCAGCGAAGTGATCTGTTTGGCCAGATACTGCGGCGAATACGGCATATCCTCCCGGAGCCAGGCGATGATCGTACCGATAAGGGCTGCTGAGCCGTACCATACGGCAATATCCTTCTGAACCGTTACTTCCGAAGCGTTGCGGGTAGCCAATCTTCTCTCCACCCGGGTGGAAATGATATCCGCCATCAGCCTGAACAGACGATCGGTGAATATCGTACTCTTCCGCGACGTTAGCACAATTTTATAGAATTTGGCATTCTCCGCAATATGCGTCAGCAGGCGCTCCAGCATCGGCCATTGTTCTCCTTCTGCCGCTTCCGGATTCTCCATATAACCGCTTACCACTTGAAGCACGTCCTCGGCCATATCATCCGCCATCTTCTCCATCATATCGGGGATATCCCGGTAATGCAGATAGAAGGTCACCCGGTTAATTTTGGCCCGTTCCGCGATACGGTTGACCGTAATTTTCTCAATGCTCATTTCTTCCATCAGATCAATTACAGCCTCTCTCAGCAATTGGCGTGTACGCAGGACACGAGGGTCCGTGTGCGGGGGAGCTTTCGTCATTTTAACCACTCCATTCTTCAACGTTCAAATCGCAGACTACACTTTTCAATAAAATGTCGTTTATCACCTATATAAACTACATTAATGTCTTAATCGTAAACTAATATACAGTTTTTCAGAAATCGTTGCTTGATTACATGAAAATTTCATCTATAATCTACTTTATACATTGTAAACTATACAACACACTGTAAATTTAGTCCATGATTCGGCGATTTGAAAGGATGGAGAATAGTGAGTAACAAGACAGACATTAAAGACAGTTCCATCAAAAAGGGACCTATTCTTTTCGTAATGATTCTCGGTGCCTTTCTGGCCACACTGAATCAGACGATAATGAGCGTTGCCACACCGGAGTTAATGCATGACTTCAACATCACGGCTGCAACGGCCCAGTGGCTGACCACCGGGTATATGCTGGTTAACGGTGTACTGATTCCAATCACAGCTTATTTGATGCAGCGTTTCACTACACGTGAGCTGTTCCAGGCATCTATGTTTATCTTCTTCGCAGGAACGGTCGTTTCCGCTATGGCGACAAGCTTCCCGATTCTGCTTACCGGACGTATGATTCAGGCAGCCGGTGCCGGTATTATTATGCCGCTGCTGACCAATGTCATTTTAACCCTGTTCCCGCGTGAGAAAAGAGGCGCCGCCATGGGTATGGTCGGGCTCGCCATTATCTTCGCCCCGGCGATCGGCCCAACTCTGGCCGGATATATTATGGAACACTACTCTTGGGAGACTATGTTCTACGGCATGCTTCCACTCACAGTCATCGTTATCGTATGCGGATTTATTTATCTGAGAAATGTAGCAGAGCGTTCTTATCCAAAGGTCGACTTAACCAGCGTGGCCTTGTCCACCATCGGATTCGGAACCTTGCTGTACGGCTTCAGCCGGGCGGCCAGCGCAGGCTGGTCGAGCGCAGAGGTGCTGTTGTCGCTTGCTGCAGGTGTGATTTCCCTCGGCTTGTTCGTATGGAGACAGCTGGCTTCGGATAGCCCGCTGCTGGATCTGCGGGCCTTCAAATATAATATGTTCTCCCTGACCACTGTTATCAGTGTCATGGTCACGATTGTGATGTATGCAGATATGATGCTGCTGCCGCTCTACCTGCAGAACGCACGCGGCTTCACGGCGATGGAATCCGGCCTGCTGCTTCTTCCCGGCGCAGTTATTATGGGCTTGCTCATGCCGGTTACCGGCAAGCTGTTTGACCGCTTCGGTGCGAAATGGCTGGCCATTATCGGCCTGCTGATCACGATCCTCGCTACCCTGAGCTTCGTGAATCTGACCGACTCGACAAGCTATGCCTATCTGATGCTCATGTCCACCGGACGCCGGATCGGAATGGCGCTGCTGCTCATGCCGATTCAGACCCTGGGCCTGAACCAGCTGCCATCCAAGCTTAATTCGCATGGTACAGCCATCTCGAATACTGTAAGACAAGTGGCTGGCGCTGTGGGTACTTCCCTGCTGGTTACCGTAATGACCAGCCGTACCACTACCCACATGAAGGATATGATGGTCAGTGGCGTGCAAGACACCAAAGAACACATGATTACAGCAGCTACCATCCAGGGGATCAATGATGCGTATCTGGTCATCGTGGGTATCGGCATCATCGGCCTGCTGCTCTCCTTCTTCATCAAGAAGGTAGGCCAGGCCTCGGAGAAAGAACCCGAAATGAAGCTGAAGACGGTTGTTGCCAAGGAAGTCTAGGTTATGCAAAAGGGGCTATCCCAAAAGCCATGAAATGGCTGCTTGGGATAGCCCCTTTTTTGTTGACGTCACAGTAGGTACTGCCTGCCTCCTCGCATAAACCAAACGCTTGTAGTACAATAATATCTTGGCTATACAATATAGAAGAAGAGTAAGAGGTGCCCGGATGGCTATTAGCTTCACGAAATCTATGCTTAACCGCTTAAATCAGGAAATTACAGAGATGGAATCGGGTATAGCAGAGCTACAGAAGAAGACCCACAAGACCCGGCTCAAAATTACCCAGATCGAAAAAGACTGCAAATTAAGCACTTCCCCCAGCGCACTTAGCAGCAAAATGAGCCGGATCACCAAATTACAGGCAGAACTCAAAAAAATCTCCCAGCAGCATTTAGAGCTGTCCAAGGAGATTAACAAAAAGAAGTCCACGCGCGCCCAGCTGCCGCCTGCGGAATAGCCCGTTTCCTGGCTGATCGGTTTAACCAGAGCCCGGCAGTTACCCCTTCTGGTCTTGCCGGACACGCAGCCAGGCCAGCAAATAGATCACGCATAAGAAACCCCAAAAGTAATTAGCGAATATACTCTGCCCTAATGCTGCGGAGAGTAGGATATGATACAGACAAGTAAATACAAAAAATGACGCTAATACCACGGTCATGGTTCTGGCGGATACCTGCTTCGGAATGGCGCTTCTTGAAATGAGGTAGGCAGCGGCAACAGCGATGGCTAAAGACAACACTATCCTCAGATTCTGATTCTTGAACATATCCTGCATTGTAATCACAGCCGCCAGTCCAACAAAACACGCAATGATTTGGATGATATTTCTCGTTTTCATTCGATCCCTCCTGTGCACTTAAATAACTCTCATTTATGTTATTTTATCCCATACAATTCTTGCTTGTCTGTGATTAATGGCAATTAACGCACAAAGAACCAAAGGAACGGATTCCCTTGGTTCTTCAGCATTTCATTCAGATGGCTCAGGACTAAGCCTGGTTATTCACTGCGCAGTGCAGCAACCGGGTCCTTCTTTGCTGCCATCTTGGCCGGAATCGCACCGCCGAGCATGGTCAGCAGGACGCTGATCACGCCTAGAATGAGCGCATGCAGCGGGTTAAGCTGAGCCACATTCTTCAGCTCGGTCAGGTTATACAGAATCGCGTTAACCGGAATGGTCAGCAGATAGGTAATGCCGATCCCCAGAATCCCCGAGCAAGCCCCGATAATGAAGGTCTCGGCATTGAAGACCCGTGTAATGTCCTTCTTGCGGGCACCCAGCGCACGCAGTACGCCGATCTCCTTCGTCCGTTCCATAACGGAAATGTAAGTGATGATCGCAATCATAATCAGTGAGACCACGAGGGAAATCGCTGCAAAAGCAATCAGCACCATCGTAATTCCATCCATAATCCCGCCGGAAATGTTGGTGACAATAGCCGCCAGATCGGTATACTGCACCTGATCCTCCGTTGCCTTCCCTTCATTCCATTTGTCCAGATAGGCTGTAACGGATTCTTTGGCACTGAAATCAATCGGGTACAGCGAGACTGCGCTTGGAATTTCAGTTGCCCCCAGAGCGGCAAGTGCATCGTCTTTTGTCAAGGAAGCCATACTGCCTGCTGCTGCCATACCAGCGTTCATGAGTGGTGACCCGCCCATTGCGCCGCTTGAACCCATGCCGGCTACCCCTTCTGACAAGGCCTGCCCTGTCAACACATTGATATCTGCGGCTTCCTGTGCAAGTACAATCTCAGATTTCTGTGCATCGGCAATGAACGTTGCGGCCAGCTCATCAGAATAGACAATGCCGGGAGACAGCGTAGAAATGCTGGAACCTTCCTGCCCGCGGAGAACACCAACAATGTTCAGCGTCACGGCATTAGGACTGTTGTAGAGACCGGTCAGATCAGCAGCTGTTCCATTGACAACAAACTGCTCGCCATTTTTCTTATAATAATCATTGTTCATTACCAGCTTCAATTGAGTTCCGACAAGATCGCTCAGATTGATGCTCTTAGCTTTATAATCCAGCCCCAGAGCATCCACTGCTGCATCGGTCAGACGGTTGTATTCATCCACGATGAGCACAAGATCGGTCTTCTCTGTAGGGAATGATCCTTCCAGCAGGTCATAGTACTGCTCCAGGTAGCTTCCCGAGGCACTGCCCTGTTTGCTTGGATATGGGGCTACAGTGATATTGCTTTTATCCAGCGTGGTTGCCTTGTCCCCATCCATAACCAGCCAGTTCATATTCACGGTACGGGTATAAGAGACGCCGTCAATCAGCTTAGGATCGATTCCATCCAGATACTCGATATACTCCTTGGTCAATACATTCGTATGCATGGCTGAGTTTACGGTCGGGTCATACGGATAGAGCTTTTTATCTGCCGGATATGAGGTAAGTTCCGTTGACTCTTGACCCGGAGGACCTGCATTCTGCAAATTAATCGCCGTCTGGTTAATAGAGATCGGGAAGTTGGACAAGGCCCCGGTTTCATACGAGCTGATCTGTTTATCGAAGCCGTTGGACAAGGACAGGATCAGCGCGATGCCAATAATTCCGATACTTGAGGCAAAAGCGGTCAACCCCGTACGCCATTTCTTGGTGGCGATATTTTTACCGGATAATTTCAGTGCTGTGAAAAAGCTCATGCTCGTTTGTTTCAGCTTATAAGCACTTGAGGTCTTCTGCGTGGCCAGCGGATTGCTGTCCGAGATCGCATGACCGTCCGAGAAGCGGATGACGCGGTCTGCATAGCTCTCTGCCAGCTCCGGATTATGGGTAACCATGATCACCAGCTTATCCTCCGCAATGGTCTTGATCAGCTCCATGATCTGCTCACTGGTCTCTGAATCCAAGGCGCCTGTAGGCTCATCCGCCAGGATAATGTCCGGATTGTTCGCCAGCGCACGGGCAATCGCTACACGCTGCATCTGTCCGCCTGACAGCTGATTCGGCTTTTTGTGCACATGATCCTTCAGTCCAACCTTCTCCAGTACTTCAAGCGCCTTGCGGTGCTTCTCGGCTGAAGCTATCCCGCTGAGCGTCATCCCCATCTCCACGTTGTCTGTAATGCTCAGATGTGAGATCAGATTATAGCTTTGAAAAATAAAGCCGACACTATTATTACGGTACGCATCCCACTCGCTGTCTTTGAAGCGCTCTGTCGATTGGCCGTTGATGATCAGCTCTCCGCTGTCATACTGATCCAGCCCGCCGACGATATTCAGCAGCGTGGTCTTGCCCGAGCCGCTTTGGCCCAGAATCGCAACGAATTCGCTTTCCCTGAAATTGAGATTCACTTTATCCAGTGCAACCTGTGTAAATTCGCCGGTCTTGTAGCTCTTGGTGATGTTTTTTAATTGCAGCATTGTCCGATCTCCCTTTCCATCCCTGTAATCATTAGTCTCTCTGAAATCTTCTAGTCTTACTGTACCCCAGTATAGCCGCCCAATATAAACTAAACCTAAACTCCCAGTTGAGACTGGCTTGATCTTGATGAGGTATACTAAAACAAGTACTTTGGCTTCGAGGGTTACTCCGGTACTTTGCGGGGAACCCATAACCATATAAACAAGCTATACGTTGAATAACATGGAACCGTTCCAGGAGGAGACCTTATGTTTAATATTCTTGTGGTTGAGGATGATGCCAAGTTACGCCAGCTTTTCTGTACCGTGCTCACCAGAAATGGATACCAGGCCTTGCCGGCCGTGAATGGCGAGGATGCGCTGGACGTGCTGGATAAGGAATATATTGATCTGATTATCTGCGATATTATGATGCCCCGGATGGATGGCTTCGAGCTGACGCGGACGCTTAGGGACAACAATCAGCAGCTTCCCATTCTTATGGTGACCGCACGGGAGAATTTTGCCGATAAGCAGCAGGGCTTCCTCGTCGGAATCGATGATTATATGGTCAAGCCGATCAATGTGAATGAGATGATCCTGCGTGTCGGGGCGCTGCTGCGCCGGGCCAAAATCATCAGCGAACGCAAAATTGAATGGGGAGAAACCGTGCTGGATTATGATACGTTAACTGTAATTCAGGGCCCTGAGAGTATCCTGCTTCCGCAGAAGGAATTCTATCTCCTCTATAAAATGATCTCTTATCCCAATAAAATCTTCACCAAGCAGCAGCTGATGGATGAAATATGGGGGATGGATTCCGAATCCGATGAGCATACGGTGGTGGTTCATATTAACCGCCTGCGTGAGCGATTCAGGGATAGCGCTGATTTTGAAATCGTCACCGTCAGGGGGCTTGGCTATAAGGCGGTGAAACGGGGATGAGGAGCGGCAAAAACAGCGGCCTGTGGTGGTATTTTGTATCCATGGTATTTATCATCATTCTGTCGTTTGTCTTCATTATGGCTGTGCTGGCCTTCCTGTATTTCCGGGTAGAAAATAACACCTGGGAGCACGGGAACCCCTTCCCGCCTATTCTGACTATGGTGTTATTCAGTCTGGTCATCGGGACCACCATCAGCATTATGGTAGGCCGCAAAATATTGTCCCCGATTACGGACTTCAGCAAAGCGGCCAAGGAGATCGCAGGCGGCAACTTCGATATCTATTTGAATGAGTCGCACCGCGTCAATGAGATCAGTGAGGTGGCACATCACTTTAACCTCATGGTCCAGGAGCTGCGCAGCATCGAGACCCTGCGGAATGATTTCGTTGTCAATGTGTCTCATGAGTTCAAGACCCCTATTGCAGCTATCGAAGGCTACGCCATGCTTCTGCAGGAAGAGAACCTGAGCAAAGAGGAGCATGACGAATACACCGGGATGATCATCGAGAGCTCACGTCAGCTGTCCAATCTGTCCGGCAATATCCTCAAAATATCCAAGCTCGAAAATCAGGAAATGCTTACCGAGCTGGCTGAATACCCTCTGGATGAGCAGCTCCGCCAGGCGCTGTTGCTGCTGGAGTCCCTCTGGTCTGCCAAGCAGCTTAATCTTAATCTCGACCTGGAGGAGCAGCGCTATTATGGAAATGAAGAGCTGATGATGCAGGTGTGGCTCAATGTGCTTGGCAATGCGATCAAATTCACGCCGGAAGGCGGTGAAATTTCGGTCTCCATTCAAGCGGACAGCTCCTGGATCTCCGTAATGATCTCCGACACCGGGATCGGCATGACTCCGAAGGTGCGTAAGCATATCTTCGAGAAATTCTACCAGGGCGACCCCGCCCGCGCGGCCGGAGGCAACGGCCTCGGCCTGCCGCTGACCGCGCGCATCATCAGCTTAAGCAAGGGAACCATTGAGGTGCGCAGCGAGCCGGGGCAAGGCTCGGCGTTTACGATCAAGCTGCCGGTTGCGGGAGAGTGAGCGGGAGCGGCAGACGAAGAGGAGGGGAGAGCGGGGGAAGAGGAGGGTAGCGGCGGAGCAGTTGCTCCTCAGTGTCACCTGACCGCCGCTCTCGGCGGACTCTGGGGTACTTCTGCCCCTCTTTTACGCTATACCGCCCACTTGGAGCGGCATTAGTGGGATTTATCCCTCTAATTCCAGCATTTCGCCCAGTCGGGACGGCATTAGTGGGATTTATCCCTCTAATTCCAGCATTCCGCCCGTTTGGGGCAGCATTAGTGGGATTTATCCCTCTAATTCCAGCATTCCGCCCGCTTGGAGCAGCATTAGTGGGATTTATCCCTCTAATTCCAGCATTCCGCCCGTTTGGAGCGGCATTAGTGGGATTTATCCCTCTAATTCCAGCATTCCGCCCGTTTGGGGCAGCATTAGTGGGATTTATCCCTCTAATTCCAGCATTCCGCCCGTTTGGAGCGGCATTAGTGGGATTATCCCTCTAATTTCAGCATTCCGCCCGCTTGGAGCAGCATTAGTGGGATTTATCCCTCTAATTCCAGCATTCCGCCCGTTTGGGGCAGCATTAGTGGGATTTATCCCTCTAGCGTTAGTACTCTACCATAACTCTAGGTCCATAAAAGATGGAATAAGCTCATACCGGCACACTCTGTCCCCCCCCTGCACCAACACAGGTTTAAACTTACCTTTTTCACATAGAGAATTCATATATTTCTTTACTGTACGTTGATCAATCGCAAGTTCGTTCACCACCTCCACTGGCCGGAGGAACCCGTTCTTACGGCTGGCAATCCGCAGAATATCCAACTCTATCCTCGTAAATTGTCGGCTTCCCTCATCCGTATTTTTCAACAAACATGGAGTAAGTAAGGCTTTCAGCAGAGAGATTGTCAGCTCCGGTGTAGACTCCAAATCATCGTAAGGGATCGCAACCACACGGTACCCGGCAATTTGCAGATATGTTTCCCTATTAAGTTCCTGGCGGTATCTGGTCCGGTCTGTGTTCTGAACATGCGGCCCGTATCCTTTCACCTCAATAGCTATCTTAACCTGACCCGGCTTCCATACAAAGTCAACAAAATAAGGTCTTCCCCGCCAATCCGCTACCTCATACTCCGGGTGAAGATCGTCCATATTACCAAAAATCGGCCACCACACCCGCTCCACAAACATTTGCTCACCATGCCGGTGTCCCCGTTCCAGCCGGTCCAGACGTTCCCCGGTTCTCCGTTTCTTGTGATACTCCAGCCATTGGTGATGCTCTTCAGCGAACCCCATTCCTCTATTCCTCCTCTGCAAAATCCCCCGCCCCCCGCAAAGAGGAGCCTTGTCTTCTTTGATTGCCCGGTTGCTCGGCGTAGACTCCAGAACCTATAGTTTCTGGCGGAGTATCGCACACAAAAAATCCCGCACCCAAAAATCCATGGGTACGGGATGTGCTTCATCCGTTTTATAGATTATAGTTCTTGCTGCTTCCCGGCGTCAATGAACTCGTCGGCCTCCGGTAACAGCCGGAATCGCTGATCAGTTATCGTCAGGGTATATGGCCCGCTGGAGCGTAGATAATTTCATATGTGTTACTTTTAACGTCTCCTCATCGAAGCTAAACGCCATGACATATCCTCTATCGGAATTGACCTTATCGCCTCGAAGCAGGCGCGGGATCAACACCCCGTCCATATTCTCAAATGTGTAGCTTAGAATAACTCCATATGTGTTGCTTACTTCTGCATATGTACCATACACCTTCAGTACATCCTCCAGCGTACTTACTCCGGGCCGGATATGCTGCAAGGTAGCGGTCAAAGCCGGTTCCCCAGCATCTTCGTCTGCTTTTACCGACCATGAATCCATCTTGCCTGACGAATCATAATGGACGTATACATCCTTATACATCTCATTATTAAACACATCTTGTCCGGTGGAGGCTCCATAATATTGTTCAACCAGAGACCTCGGGCTGCTCCATTCCATAATGAGCTTCCCGTCCGGATCACCTATCCCGAAATCCGCCTCAGTAACAGGTACCGCTGTGAAATCCTTTAATCCCGTACCCTTGTCCGGTAATGGGGGCAGCAACTCTGGTTCTGACAGCTCCTGCGGCCGGGGTTTCAATATATTTCCTTTCAGCTTCAACATCCTGATCCACTCCAACGCCTCTGCCCGGGTTAACGTTGTGTTCCCCTTGAATCCCTCCACAGTAGGCTCTTCCGGAAGCGGAAGCAGCTGATTTCCAAGCAGAAAAATAATGGAATCCCTTTCACTATAGTTTTTGCCCAGAGCAGAAGCTATAAACTGCGCTGCTGTCTGTCTGGTTATAGGCGCAGCTTGTGCCTGGGGGTCCTGAAGACCCGGGATGGGATGCTTCCAATTTTTCGCCATTCGATAAGGTCCAGCGGTCCACTCTTCCCCAAAGATCGTTGCCTTCGGATAGCCGAAGGAGAGATAGTACACCTTCAGAAATTCAGCTTCCGTAATCGGCTGGTCCGGCCGGAAAGTCAGGTCTGAATAACCGGTTATATACTGATTCCCCAGCGCCCAGCGTACCCACCGCTCCGACCAATGACCTTGAATATCCGGGAAAATAGGAGAGGTGACTCCCGTGTCATTGTCATCCGCTGTTTCCTCATAGCTCACTGAATCCGCTCTAACCGGATAATCCGGTGTGACGGCACCCGCAATCGTACCCGCAATCAGTCCGGCAACCACCAGTTTGATTGTTCTCAATCTGATCTATCCTTTCGTGAATACATTTTAATTTATCCTCTGCTTCCACATTATAGCAACCGCTGCGGATTAGGGATATGGTGCTTGAGGCAGTAATTTCTAAGGCTAAATCCTTGCTTACTCCGCAAAAAAAGAGATCAGCAGATAAAGCCTGCCAATCTCTTTGGGTAGAGCATTATCACCTTATGGCTGCTCCGGTATCGCAGAAATCTGTTCCAATGAGCGTCGAACTTGAGGGTCTCACGTTGAACTAGATGGGGAGCTGATATTAATCCGGCGTAAAGGTCAGCGTTGTGATGAACCCTGCCGGAATGTAATTCACGCTGTCTCCCGCTATCCGCACCAGCACCTTTACCGCACCGTAGAAGACCGGCGGGTTGACTGGATCATAGGCAGTCCAATTCAAGCCCTCATCGGTGGAATACTCCATCTTCTCGTTCGCACCTGTAATGGTGTTCGCAACATCATCCGCAGTTACATTGGGCGGCCATGGCGGCTGAGCGAACAGAGTCACGGACAAGGCAGAGCTATTCCCTGCTGCCAGGGTGAAGTTATCCGCTGCATAATCCGCCGCATAGGCCTTCGTAGTACTTACACCCAGACTGGCTGCACCCGCAATAAGGATTCCGATTAAAGAGAGACGGATGCATTTATCGACAGTTCTCCTCATCATTTCAACCTCCACATCTTATTAAATGAGAAATATAACACAGATCATATTATATCTTATTCTGGATAATTATTCCTTTGAAATTGTAAATTTAATATAAAATTTTGGATTAACCGCAGATTCACTCTTTAGTCTTAATCACTTTGCTAAGAAAGAGGCATCTTACCAGTGTCAAAAGTACAATAAAATAGGCCAACCAGAAGTCTCTGGCAGACCTAAAAATACGAAGAGATTCCCGCAGGGCGGAAATTGCTACAACACCCGCGCAAGGAAATCTCTTATTGAATAGGTTAGCTGATACAGACTTTGTGGAATCAAGTTAACTCGTGTTATCTCTCAACCGCCCAGCACTGCCGCTCAGTTCTCACGGTATCACCGGTCTGTATTGCCTGCTCAATCATCAGCCCGAGGTACACGTCCTGTGAAGCCTCGTCCAGTCCATAGAATCCGGAACCTCCGGTGGCATAGGCGGACATCTTGTCCAGGCAAGCCGCAATCGCGATCTCATCATCGTACAGTCTTGCAGGGGTGAACGGATTGTTGTAGAGCCATTGTTCCCCGCAGATTATCCCTTGAAGATAATAGCCTTCGGCATTCTCCTGTTCCCCCTTGTTAATGCGCTTCAGCTCCAGCTGAAGCGGAACCAGGTTATCCTGCTGGATCAGCACACGGTTATCGAAGATTTCTCCCCGTTCTCCGCGCACGGAGAGGTGATTCGAACGCGTCCAGGAGCGGTGCTGATCCTTGGTGAAGTCGTAAATCCCCAGCCGGTCTCCGAAATCCAGCCAGGCCAGATCCCTTTGCAGAGGAATCAGCTTGTCTTCAACCGGAGGGCCGCTGCGGGTAGGGCCGTTAACCCAGCGGGACCCGAACCGCATGGCTCTAATGTTAGCTTCCTCGAAACCGAGCCCAAGCATCCTGCGGATCAGGCTTGCTCCATGATACATATGCGAAACAGACACCGTCGTTTCCGTGATCCGTCCGAGTCTGCCCGAACGGATCAGCGACAGCCGCGCCTCTTGCACCGGATGATAAGGATACTGCTCGGCTACTTGAACCCGCGCTCCGTGCATAGTCAGTTCCTTGTGCAGCTGCACAAGCTCCTCCAGACTTGCGGCAGGCGGCGTCTCCGTCAACGCCGGGATGCCTCTCTCTGCCAGGCGGTACAAATAATCCAGAGAGGCCCGGCCGCTGACCGAGACAAGCACGAAATCCGGGGTTTCGCTCATAAGCAACTCTTCAAGAGAACGGTAAGTCTGAACCCCCCTTGCTTCTTCCATGGCTCTGCCTTTGGCAGCATCCCTTACCACAAGCCCGCTAATCTGAAAGCGTTCCGGCAAGGAACGGGCGATTCTGAGGAAATATTGTGCGCGGAAGCCCGCTCCGCCGATAATGCTGAATTTCACTGTCATAATCTTACCTCCCTTATCAGCTGCCGAGAGGGAACCGCAGGGCATTGGCGAGAATACCGTCCCTCGTATACAGCATACTGTCCTTAGTTATTGGAAGAGTTACCGGCCGCCCGGTTATCGAGGCTTCATAGATGGCGGTGACCAGCTCCAGCGTCTTCCTTCCTTCATGCCCGTCAATCAGAACACGCCGCGCCGGGTCCCCGATAGCCTTCAGCATATCGTCCATTTGTCCGGCATGTCCCGTATATTGCAGGGGGGCTATGCTGCTGCAATACCGCCCGATCTCTTCCTCCAGCCCGGTATTCCGCTCCGGGAATCCATCTTCACGCGAAGTAGAGGCATACACCTTCCAGGGTGCTGAGATACGCGCCTTCTCCCCCTGAAATACCAGCTGCTGTTCTTCTCCGTGATGAACGATGGAGCTGGTAACCTGGGCCAAACCGCCTCCCGGATAAGACAGAATGGCGATTGACAGATCCTCCAGCTGCGACTTGTCATGCGAGGTATTCCGTATGACTGCCTGAACCGTCTCCGGCATGCCTATCATCCACAGCAGCAGATCCATTTGATGTACTCCATGACCCAGCGTCGAGCCTCCCCCTTCTGCCTCCCAGGTTCCCCTCCACCATACATCATAGTAGCTCTGCCCTCTCCACCAGAAGGAATCCGCCTGGGCATGCACAATCCTGCCCAATATTCCGGAGTCCAGTGTAGCCTTCAATCTCCTGTTGGAATCCAGGAAACGGTTCTGTCCGACGACGGACAGGATACGGCCCGATTCAGCTGCCGCCGCCAGCATGCAGTCGCACTCTTCAAGCGACAGTGCCATAGGCTTCTCCACCAGCACATGCTTGCCAGCCCGCAGGAAGTCGGCAGCAATCTGCGCATGGGAATGAGGGGGTGTGCAGATGGACACCATATCCACTTCCTCATCGTTAAGCAATTCGCGGTAATCCTGTACAAACCTGCTCTCCAGCCGGAATCGGTCCCGGAGCACATTAGCCCGCTCTTCCTTGTTGTCCGCCAGCGCAACTACTGTGCAGCGGTCTGCAAACATGGTGAAGGCCTGCAGATGAACAGCCGCTATTGAACCCGTACCGATTATAGCTATGCGAATCATAATCTCTCACGCTCCCGAATTTCCAAATGTTACATTTACTCTTTACTTAGTTGATCAGCTCTGTAGGGTTCATGCCGGTAATTTTCTTGAACAGCGTGCTGAAGTAAGGGATGTTTTTGTAGCCTACCCGTTCCGCCACTTCGTAGACCAGCATCTTCCGTTCCATTAACAGCTCTCTTGCTTTCTCAATCCGCACCCGGGTCAGGTAATTGTTGAAGGTTTCACCCGTAATATTCTTGAATATAATGGACAGATGATTCCGCGAGATGTATACCTTATCTGACAGATCGGCCAGCGTAAGTTCTTCCGCATAGTGCTCATGAATGTAACTGGTCATGAAATCAACAACCTGCCTGTGTTTGCTGCTGCCTTTCCATTGCCGGCTGGCGCAGATCACGGTTATTTTGGCGGACAACCAGCCTGCCAGCTGGTCGGGCACTGCCAGATTGCCGATCTCTTTGGCAATCTGGTCATTGGTGAACAGATCATCCAGCACCAGTCCCGATTCATACAGCGAGTAGGTTATGATCCCCCACAGTTCACTGCCAAGCATCTGCACGTAGCCGGCTGAGACCCCTTGCTGTTTCTGCAGCTCGGTGACATATTCGCTTACAAGCTGCTGCGCTTCGGCTTCCTGTGTAGCCTTCATCGCAGCAGCCAGCTTATAGGAGAACTTGACCGGAAACAACGCCCCCCTCTCCTGCCCGCCGCTGCTGCTCTCCCGGTACTGATACACTTCATAAGCCGGATTCATCCGCAAGGCTCCCTGATCCATCGCACGGAAGGCCTCTTCCGTCGATTCGGGGATCTTGATCCACGTTTCTTTCAGTCCTCCGATTCCGATACGTATTACCAGTCTCAGATACGAGCTGATGCTATCGATCAGCCGGGTTCCAAGCTCTTCCAGCTGCTCCGCACATTCTTCCCCGGGATGAATAATTAATAATGCCCTATAGCTGTTCAGCTCTGTATATTCCATGTCCGTGAAAAACCTGCGCGCAACCTCACAGGCAATATTGCTGACGGCGAAGCGAAACAGATTCCAGTCGGAGACAGAGAAGGAGCTGGCCCGCTCATCGCGGATCAGCTCAATACCGATGGTGGCATGCTTGCGTTCCAGCCAATACTGATAAGAAGGCGGCAGGTGGGTATTGTTCCGGTAAGAGGGGTCCAAGGTGCCGACTGCTGCGGAACGAACCCATTCTTTCTCGACAAAGGGCTCATACAGCAGCATCTTCAGCTCAAGCTCCCCCTGTCTGATCCGCTCCTCCTCCTCCTTGATCAGCTCCTCAATGATCTTGCCCAGTATCGACTTAAGCGTCGGCAGACTGATCGGCTTGGAGACATAGTCACTTACTTGAAGCCTGAGTGCTTGCCTGGCATGCTCAAAGTCTGAATATCCGCTCAAAATAATAATCTTGCCCTTGAAGCCTTCCTTCCTCAGATGCTCCATCATCGTAAGGCCGCTCATCACCGGCATATAGATATCGGTGATCACAATATCCGGACAGGCTGCGCGGATCATCTCCAGGCCATCCTCCCCGTTAAGTGCTTCCCCGGCCCATTCTGCATCCAGCTCATCCCATGGGATCGCCCGCTTCATCCCCTGGAGGACCTGGCGCTCATCATCAATAATGGCGATTTTCCACATCGTCTATGCCTCCTTAAGTTTCCTTGCTATCACTATCCGCTGCAACGTTATCTGCCCTGCACAGCAAGGGAAGCGCTGCCACTTCTGCCTTCCACTTAGCTCTTTCTATGCTCGCTTAGCCGCTGCCCCGGGGCCTCTGCAAGCAGAGGCAGACTCACCTCTACTCTGGTTCCGCCTTCTTCACGTTCCTTCAGCGTAACCCCATAGTCATTGCCGAAATATCCGGCAATTCTCTCCCGCACATTGCGAATGCCATAGCCGCCGGTATGGCGGTTACGCGGCCGCTCCTCCGGCTGCTTCAAGCCTGCTCCGTTATCATCAATAATAATCTGCAGCGCCTCCTCCGCTCTGCCTATATAGACAGATACAACACCGCTGCTCTGCTTATTAAAGCCGTGTACGATTGAATTCTCCACGAACGGCTGCAGGGTAAGCTTCGGGATGTACACATCCTGCAGCTCCGGGGCTGCCTCTATCTTGTATTCCAGCCCTTCCCCCCAGCGGAGCTGCTGGATTTCGAGATAACACCGGATGTGCAGCAGCTCTTCAGAGATCTTAATGAAGCTCGCCCCGTTGGATAAGCCGATCCGGAACATCTGTCCCATCAGCTCCAGAATCCGGCTGAGCTCCTCCTGCCCGGCATCGATTGCCATCCAGTTCAGCTGATCCAGCATATTATAGAGGAAATGGGGATTGATATTGGCCTGCAGCGCCTCAATCTCGGCTTTCCGCTGCTGCTCATAACGCAGTTCCAGCGAGAGATACAGCTCCTCAATCCGCTCATTCTGCTTGCGGTAGCCGGAGAATAAATAACCGAATTCATTCTCATAATCTGTGGGCAGCTCCTCTTTATGCCCTCCAACAGAGTACATCTTCATAGCGCTTACAAGCTGCTTGATCGGCTTGGTAAATCGCTTACTCAGATAGTGAGTCAGCAGTAGCACCAGCAGGATCGCTGCGATACCGATCAGGCCAATCCACTCTGCGAGCTTCAGACTGCTTGCCGTAATCTGCTTCCATGACGTGAATTCGATCAGCGTCCAGATGGAGTTATCCATTCGGGAATAGACCAGCAGAGTGTTGCCGGAACCTGCTTTGCCCGGAATATGCACATAGCCCGACTTCTTACTCTTGAGATCGATCCACTTAGACCACTCGTTCTGTTCGAGCGTCTCCCCGATCCTCAGAATCTGCTTCCCTTCGCTGTCGGCCATGATGCGGTTTGACCCGGAGGAATTGCCGGTCAGCAGCTGCCGGATTTCCTTGGCCTTAATATGGACGACCAGCACGCCCAGATAGTCATTCTCATACATGATTTTCCGGGCGAAGCTAAGCACCGGGACGTCCCCCTGAAAGCTGGGAATGGTATATTCCCCGGACCAGGCGAAATCGCTTTTCACCAGACGCTTGGACCATTCCTGCTTATCCAGATCAATAATATTCCGGAACTGGATGTAGCTTTGGCTCTCACTCGGCATAGGTTCATCCATATACAGATCAATTCCCTGAATTAAAGGAATGGCATAGGTCAGATTGGCGAGCGCACTTTCTACGCCTACACGCCTGCGGTAGCGCTCGAAATCATCCTGCCTGTTCCGGAGAAAAGTGGTCAGTTCGTTGTCCCGTGAGCTGGACAGTGAAATCTGCTCAATCATATCCAGCCGCGTTGTGATTTCATTATTCAGTTCGTCCAGCAGCCGCTGCTGGTAATGGGAGGTCGTCTGCACGAGGGCTTTGGATGAATTGCTGTAGCTTGTCCATGCTGTAACTGCGATTACTAGAATGAGCACAATAGCAAAGCTGTGGAAAAACAGGCGGTCGATCCTGAATTTTTTAAAAGGATTGGTCAAGTCCTTACCTTCCTTCACTTCCGGTTCACACGAAAGAAACGGTAAAGCTGCGAATGAGGCTCGGGCGCTTTACCGTTATGTGACGGATGTTTTTTTACATCTTATCCCTTTATCCCTGTTGTCGCAATCCCGTCTACGAAATACTTCTGCAGGAACATGAAGACAATAGTAGCCGGAAGAATGGATACAAGCGACATAGCAAGCAGCTGGCCCCACTCCGCCGCGGATTGGGAATCGTTGATCATGCGCAGCGCAAGGCCTACTGTATACTTATCCACCGTGTTGATGTAGAGGAGATGGCCCAGGAAATCATCCCAGTTCCACAGGAAGCAGAAGATGGTCACCGTAACAATCGCCGGGAAAGCCAGCGGCATAACGACTCTCCAGAAGATGCCGAACCAGGAGCATCCGTCGATTTTGGCTGATTCATCAAGCTCTCTTGGAACCCCGCGGATGAACTGGATCAGCAGGAAGACGAAGAAGCTCCCGCCCGCCCCGCCCGCCAGCAGATGGGGAATGATAAACGGTAAATACGTATTGACCCAGCCCAGCTGATAAAACAAGGCATATTGCGGGATGATCAGCACCTGTCCGGGCATCATCAGGGTCAGCATCAGAATGGAGAACCAGAAATTCTTCAGCGGAAAATCCAGTCTCGCGAAACCGAAGGCAACCAGCGTGCAGGATAACAGGGTTGCGATAATCACAGCAATTTCAAGCCCGAAGGTGTTGAGATAAAAGTCCGTAAAGGTATGGCCGGGAACCGAATTCCAGCCCTTGGTGAAGTTGTCCCAATGCGGGACCGCCGGGAAGATCCCCGGTGAGCCAAGCTCGGTGCTGTCTTTCAGCGATGCTCCAATCCACCAGACAATCGGATAGACCATGACGAAGCTGAAGAGAATCATGAACAGATGACGGATTGCCGGCTTCCATTTCAATGTTGTCATTTACGTTGTTTCCCTCCAGTGTCTGTTTCATAGAATACCCAATACTTCGAGGTGTAGGAGATCAGGACGGTTGCAGCAACGATGGCGACCAGCATGATCCAGGCCAGTGCGGAAGCGTAACCCAGCTCGTAACGGCTGAAGGCCCTCTCATACAGATACATTGCATAGACATAGGTGGAGTTCATCGGCCCTCCGTTCGTAATCACAAAAGCGGAAGTGAACATCTGGAAGGCGCCAATAACAGCCATGATAAGATTGAAGTAGAGGATCGGTGACAGCATCGGCAGGGTGATTCTGAAGAATTGCGTTCTCTTGCTGGCCCCGTCAACCGAGGACGCCTCGTAAAGATCATTCGGGATCTGCTTCAGTCCTGCCAGAAAGATTACCATGGTGGAGCCGAATTGCCAGACGGTCAGTAGAATCAATGTGCCAAGAGCTGTGTCGGGATTGGTAATCCAGCTTTTACCCTCTATTCCAAACACAGCAATCAGCTTGTTAAAAATCCCTTCTACCCCGAAAATGTTACGCCAGAGCAGGGAAACTCCGATGCTGCCGCCGATAAGCGACGGAAAATAGATAGCCGTACGGTAAGCACTAATTCCTCTCACTGCTTTGCTGAGAATCATGGCAACGAATAGAGCGGCTGCCAGCTTCAGGGGCACAGATGCAAGCACATACATGACGGTTACTTTGGCAGATTGTATAAATTTCGGGTCCGCTGTAAATATCCGCTCATAATTGCGGGACCCGATCCATTGCATCGGCTGCATCAAAGTGTAGTCGGTAAACGAATAGTACAGCGATAAGAATAACGGATACGCCGTCAGCGCCAGAAACCCGATCAGCCAGGGCGCAATAAACAAATAGCCCGCAAGCGGAGCGTTCCATCTGCTGCGAAAGTAGGAGCTTTTTTTCGGCAATGGAGCCGCTTCGGCTAAAGTCGTTGTGGAACGGTTCATCTGTGGTCACCTCTTGTGGTCAATTTGGATAACTCAAGTATATAATTGGCCCACACCCGGCTAAATGAGGGGAATGCTCGAATTCTTTCAAAATATAACGGTAATTCCAGGGAACAAAATAGTCCGGAATAAAGCCCGGGACAGGGCTGTCCCGGGCTTTTCGTTCAACTATAGAATTTATATGCCTTATGCTATCAATAATCCTTCTATTTCTCGTAGGATTGCGCTGCTTCCTTAAGCTGCTTATAAGCTTCCTCCGGCGTGGATTTCCCGAAGCTGAGCTGGTCACGGACAAGCACCCAGTCTTTATCCACGAAGTTGGTCCAGCCTCCGGCTCCGGCCGACCAGGTCTGGCCATCCGGCTCGGTAGCACGAAGGAGTCCTAACCCTACTTTATCCAGTTCACTCATGTTCGCTTCCAGAAGGGCGGCATTATCCTTATTGGCCGGCAGGCCGCGGAAGGTTTGGGTGACTTGGGCTGCCTCCGGATCATTCACGAACCAGTTGATGAATTTCTTGGCTTCTTCTGCATGCTTAGAATTCTTCGAAACGGCCAGGAACATGGACGGCTTCAGCCAGCCTCCGGCTTCTTCGGCACGCGGCATCGTTACAAGGGCGTAAGCCCCCGGTTTAATACTGTCCCAGGTTCCCAGGTTGTTAGAGAAGCTGTACCGGAACAGGACTTTCCCTGCTGCCAGCAGGTCCATTTGCGGATCATTCTCCTTATCGGATGCATTCACATCCGCCGGAGGAACCAGGCCTTCTTTACGCAGCTCCTCAAATTTCCGGGTCCATTCCAGGTACGTGGCTTCATCCACATTGAAATGACCTTCATCCGTGATAACCTGCCCTTTCCCCCTGGCGTATTGGTAAGCCGAATACATGAAGTAGTTCCCAGCATAGTCCAGGGTGAAATACTGGCCGTCCGGCAGCTTTGCTTGGGATTCCTTGGCTAAGGCAAAGAAATCATCCCAGGTCCAGCCGTTGGCCGGATTGGCAATCCCCAGCTTATCCATAGCGGCTTTATCATAAACCATACCGAAGGCTACCGAGCCCAGCGGAACGGCATACTGTTTGCCGTCCAGCTGGCCGCCGGCCAGCAGCTTCTCATCAAATTTGCTGACATCCACCTCTGGCGCCAATTCAGTGAGTTGCTTGCGGGCCATCCAGTCCGGCATCCAGCCCGGATCGAGCTGCACGATATCCGGAGCGTTATTGGCCGCAGCCTGGGTAGATAATTTGTCCAGATATCCGTCCATCCCGGAATACTCCGGCTCAAACGTTACATTCGGATTATTCTTCGTGTACAAGTCCAGCGCAGCCAAGGTTGCCTCGTGGCGCGGCTGGGAGCCCCACCACATAATCCGGAGTTTGACAGGTTCACCACTACCGCTGCTAGGAGCTGTAGTTGCCGCAGCATAAGTACTGGCAGGTGCCGCAGTAGAAGCTCCTGCATTGTTTGCTCCATTCCCTCCGCCGCCGCAGGCAGCCAGTGTACCCAATATAGCTGTCATGGCCAACACCGAAAGAGAACGCTTCCATTTCAACATCTTTAACCCTCCTGTATAAATCTGTATTCTCTTACTACATTGTTATAGTAACAATTAGGATTTGAAGTTCATATAAGAGCAATGCACGAATTATTATAAAATCTCCCGGAAATGAAGTCTGCGTGCACACAAAAAAACCTCCAAGGCTGTCCCCCATCCTAGAGATAGGGGGCAATTTTGAAGGTGCTATCCGGCAGGTCTTCACGTAGCGGAGCGGGTGATTGTCAAGCAAGCAGAGCCTGCGGCTATTTCGATGCCTCCATAACCTGTCCCGCCAAAGCCAGCAGTTCCTCCTTGTTCAGATGCCCGCGGTCTTCCCGGAGAATATAATTGACATGTGTTTTTGCATTCATCCATACCACCGACTTGTGCTCCTGCTTATCGTTAGCGGTATATATCACCTCTTGCCCATCGACTTTCAGCTTCTCCGACTGCGGCTGTACCGGCTCCGATTCAACCGCCTTCCCTGCAGCCCCTGCGGGCTCGGCTCTGATAGCGAGGACCCCTGTTATTCCATTGACCGGAGCGGTCATCGTATAGATTAGCTCTATGGAAATACGCTTCTCCTGCAGCTTCTTAACATATATTTTCTTGCCGGATGCCTTCCCTTCAGCAATCACCTGGTTGAACATCTTCTTCTGTTCGGAAGATGTTTGATAGGGGGCAATTCTTGCCAGAGTAAAGTTGTAGCCATGCGGGAGCTCTTTCAGCTCCAGTGGCATTGCGGTCTTGCCGGCTGCATTCTTCTTGGTGTATTCATCATAATTTCTGAATATAAGCGAATAAGAGTTACTCGCATAGGGCGAGCTGCTGGGACTGGCTTGGTATTCCTTGTCATTAATGTACACATACCTGATCTCTCCAGGCTGATAAGTACCACTTAACGCTTTCTTCTGCTGGTCCAGGAGACTCTTGAATTTCTTCAGCTCCTGCTCCGCTTTCGCCTTGGCTTCCTCCTGACTGACTTGCGCCATATATTTAGTGTCCGCCTGGACGGCAGGCAAAGCTGCTGCAGATTGAAGCCTGGAAGGGTCAGCAAATGCCTGTCCGGAATCCCCGTACCCTATACCCAGCAACAGCGCTGCACTCGTCATAGCCATGATTGTTTTTCTGTAATTCATTAAGATTCCACCTTTCTCTATTTGCAAATACTTAATTCATCATACCGGCAGCAATATGGATAATGTCATCTTTGGTTAATGTGGTATTCTCCGGTGGGGCAGTCACATCATAGATCATCCGCGTTTCCGGATCAGCCCAGATAAGTCTATACTTATAGCCTATTTTGAAATCTTCGTTATTGGAGGGTTCAAGATAAATCAGCTGCTTTCCGTTGACATGAATGGTCTCTACGTTTGTAGTTTTGGTCCACATCAGAGTTTCTACAGGTCCGGTATTCTGCTTCATACGTTTGGCGCTAATTCTTACCTTACTTTCACCATTCTTATACTCCAATGCAGCGGAATCAAAAGTAATGTTATCCGCAGGCTCCCGTCTCCAGGTCACCCGGAAGCCGCCTTCAAGCTCAATTCCGCCGGACAGGGCAAGCAGTTCTTCCTCATTCATCTGTTTGAACGAGGGGGAAACATAGGCCTGGTCAAAAGTATATCCGTCCGCCATATATCCAGGCTGCTTCAAAATCGGAGCTGTGTGCTTCTCTGCACTGGTCACATAACTGGAATAGTCAGTAAATATCATCAGCGGGCTAAATATGCCAATCTGAGAACGTCCGTCCCCGCCTTCATGTCTTAATACGAATGTAGCGTATTCTCCGGGAAGCAATAATTTCCCGATCGCCTCGTAGCCTTCCTTATATTTGGCACTCATCAGCTCATCTTCTTTACTAGGCTCCGCCTGGGGAAGATCAGGCCCGGGGGTTAAAGGCATTTTCATTATTTCTATCGTTCCGCCTTCCTCCGTCGCCTGAAGCGGCTCATAGGGCTGCACTTCATATTGGAATTTGGCTGCCTGCCGGGGAACGGAGGAATATAGGGAATAGCCGCCTCCCAATAAGACAATCAGGATTAGCGCTGCTGCCCAGCCTCTAACCGGAATCCGTAATATCCGTTTACGGCTGCGCTTTATCCCGGTTACCGTCTCTATCCTCTGCATAATCTCAGGAGCGTCCCCATCATGCAGCGATGCCTGCAGATCGGCAGTAAGGCGTACCTTACCGAACCCGATGGCTTCCATCACAGGGTCATGGACATCAACGGGCGGAAATTCAGCAGAACGATCTCCATCTTTTACAAATTGCTCTTCTGAGGTCAATTCGCCCTTGCCCATAGTTGTTTCTCCCTCCGCTCGATAGCTTTTTTAAGCTTGCCTCTGGTCCGTTCATATCTTTTGCGTACCGTAGCTGTGCTGACACCCAGAATCTCTCCGATTTCCGCAAAGGATTTATCTTCAAAAATACGCAGAATCAATAAATTCCGGTCTTCCATATTAAGCTGCTCCAAAGCGGCTGAGACCGGCTCACTGAACAGGCGGTTCTCTAGTGTTTGTTCGGCGCTTGTCACCGTAACCTCCTGCCTGAGTAATTTCCGCAGCTGATGCTGAAATTTCTGCCGGCGCAGCTGGTTTAAGCAATGATGATAAGCGACCTTGTAGAGCCATGAGACGAAATCCGCCTGCGGCCTGAACTGCCCGATGTTCTGATAAGCCTTGATGAGGACATCCTGCACTGCATCCTCGGCCTCTTCCTTGTTGTTCAGCAAGCGGAAGCAGTATAGGTAAATGCGCTGCTGGTACAGCCTGATAATATCCGAAAAAAGGGAAGCTTCCCCAGCCTGTATCCGCCTGATCTTCTCTTCTATAGAGTCCACGTTTGTCTCCTTTCTGCTATCAATATAGATATAACACTTGAGCAGGGGATTGCGTGACATTTTTTTCCGTTTCAGGCGTTAAAAAAGAGACCAACAGATAAGACTCTGTTGATCTCGTTATGTAAAAACCATGCGTTACAACTAGCGGTCCAGCCATAGCACTACACGGGCGGCTCCCCGGTTCCCGGGGCGAGCGGCCGCAGGCATAATCCGTCCATCCTTTCGGACAATGGCTGCGGCCGCCGAAGCTTAGCACGGAAATGTTGTACGTTCTACAACTCAGACGCCCAAAAACCGGGGAGTTCGGGAGAATTGTTGTACGAAATACAAGAATTTTCCTGAAAAGCCGCTTGGAGGAGGAGCATTATTGTATTCTATACAACAATTCGCGATTATGTCCGGGATTAAGAGGATTATGTTGTATTCTGTGCAAGATTATTAAGGCAACCGGATTCCAGCTGCGCAAAAAACAGGTTAAACGTGGGTTGAGCATGTGCTGAACAGGGTTGACGTGGGTGGAAAAGGGTTGACGTGGTGGAACGTTAGTTAAACATTAGTGGAATGTATTTTGCAGACAGCATACAATCGTGAGCTTCGCGCCAACAAAAAAAACACCTGCCCACGTTAAGAGGCAGATGTTAATTAAAGTACCAGATTCAGCGGATACCCGCCTAGCAGCGCACATGCTTGCGTTTAAATCCGACGCGGCCTTTTTCGACCGCCTTTTGAATATTGTCGTAGGCATTAATGGATTTGCCTGCAGGCTTGTCCTTGCCCACCTCTACCGGACCTACTTTCTTCGCTGTCTCACTCGCCAAGTCATGCAGCGGCGAATAGGATACGGCTACGGTGTACAGGAAGTTGTTCATTGAATATTTGGTACGCTCCGGGGCGTCATGAATCGTCCTGCTCACCAGCTCCAGCATACCCGCCAGCTTGCTCTCAGAGAATTCCTTATCCGGGCGGCTTCCCAGCAGCCAGCAGTAACAGCTCCAGCCCGCCGACATTCTCAGGTCCTCCCCGCTCGCGATCCATTTATCGGCAACCTGCTGGGCAATATCCGCCTCCGCCAGAGTTACGGCCACCACGAAATCAGACAGCATATAGAAATAAGCCCCGTCCATCCACCGGTCATAATCGGCTTCCGTCATCCCGTTAGGGTCGGCAATGATTCCGGCAAAATACATCGCGTCATAATTCCCCGTCGCATATAGCTTTTCAGCCAGCGGCTGATTAATTTTAGTTTTTTTGAAAATCGGCTTCATCGCCCCGGTAGCTACACCAAAAAGCGGTTCCTGCGCGCCATTCGAGCTGTATATTTTCTTGGTTCGTTCCTTGCCGAGCTCTTCCAGCTCCTGCATGACCATTTCTGCATTCATTATATAACACTCCCTTTATCCGAAGTATTCTCTTCAAAGTAATCCCTTAAGCCTGACCGGCATAACCGGCTACTGAAATTGTACTGTACGGTTCGCGCAGCCGCAACCTACCGGAGATACACCCGAACCACAATATCCTGATCATGATTGCCGAAGCCCGCTCCATACAGCGTCAATCCGCCTACATGTTCTGCCTGCTCGTCCACAGTGAACCGAAGCGTCCAGAACGGCTCCTGCAGCTTCACCTCCTGAATGGTCACCTCCGACATCTGCACTCCATCTATAAAAGTACCCGAAGCGTCAATGCGGATCGTCTTGAGCAGCCCGTACTGATTCACATTCCGGTGCCACCATTCGGGCGTGTATCTGCCGCGTGCCGCTCTGCCGAAATCCGCCGGACTCGTCCAGGCTCCAAGGAACACACCGTTAAACGTGAAGCCGATATCCGACGGCCATTCGTCCCTTAAGCCGGGCGCTTCCGAAGCCAGCTCCATGGAAATTTCAAGGAAGTCCGCCGTCTGTCCGGCGGCCAGATAGTTGGGCATTTTATACTCCACGTATCCTCTGCCAAACCATAGAATAGCGGCGTTAACCCGCTCGGGATCCAAAAAATAACGCGGATCATCCCACACCCCGATCTCCATCTCATGTGTACCCAGCCCGCAGGTTGGATGAACTTCAAACGCCGTATAATGACCCACAGAAATACTCTGCTCGAGCATCTTCGCGTCCTTGCGGGCAGACGGCAGCTGGATATCAATGCTTGCTGCTTTGAGGAAGCACAGCTTATGCGTTCCCCCGTTCAGCCGGACCCTGCGGCTCCCCGTCAGCCCGGCGGCTTCGAGCTTCCGGATGTGCAGGGTGACGATGGACGGGCTGAGCGCAAGCTTATCCGCGATATCCTTCACATTCATTTCACGCTCGGCAATAAGGCTCATAATTCTCCACCTGACTTCACTGGCCAGCGCCTCGTATAAAGGCATGTACTCCGGTTTCCCGTCCGCTTTTATCATCATGATTATCTCCTGATCACTGAATTCATATTTCTATTAATTTAACCGATTTAAATCCCGCAGACAAGCTTAATCTATTGCTATGAATCTCAAGTTGGTGTTTAATTTCCTTAGAAGTGATCATATTGAATTTATATATATATGAATTTATAGAAGAGGTGTATGTATGAAATACAACAATCCCGTAATCAAAGGCTTCTACCCTGACCCCAGCGTATGCAAAGTAGACGGCATCTATTATATGGTCTGCAGCTCCTTTCAGTATTTCCCTGGAGTGCCTATCTTCGAGAGCACAGACCTGCTTAACTGGAAGCAAATCGGCCATTGCCTGACCCGCGAGAGCCAGATCCAGCTGGGTACGGTGAGCAGCTCCGGCGGCGTGTTCGCCCCTACCATCCGCCACAATAACGGCTGCTTCTACATGGTGACTACCAATGACACGACCCGCCAGAACTTCTATGTCTGGACGGACGATATTTACGGCGAATGGTCGGAACCGGTCTATGTCGATCAGGGCGGAATCGATCCGGATTTGTATTTTGAAGACGGCAAGACTTTGTTTATGAGCAACGGGTTGGACGATAACGGCACTCCAGGTGTGATTCAGTGTGAAATTAACATTGAGACAGGCAGCAAGCTATCGCCGAGCCAGTCTATCTGGCAGGGAACGGGCGGACGTTATCTGGAAAGCCCTCATCTCTATAAAATCAACGGGTACTACTACCTGCTCGCAGCCGAAGGCGGAACCGAATACGGACATATGGCGACTTATGCGCGGGGGACTTCCCCTTCCGGCCCATTCGAGGCCTATGCGGAGAATCCTGTCCTGACCAACCGCAATCTGGGCGGTTACGAGCTGCAGGGTGTCGGGCACAGCGATCTGATCCAGGATGACGCAGGGAACTGGTGGCTCTTGCATCTGGGATTCCGGCAAACCGGACGCTGGCTCACTTACCACCATCTGGGCCGGGAAGTGTTCCTGACTCCGGTGACCTTCGGCGAAGACGGCTGGTTCACAGCCGGGCATAACGGAACGGTGCTTCTGAGCTTCGAGACTGACCGCATTCCGGACACGGTGGTTCAGCAGGAGAAGAAGAGCTATACTTTTGAGAATACCGGCTGGAATCTGGACTGGGCTTATCTCCGCCATCCGGCCACAGAGAATTATCTACTGGGACAAGACAAGCTGACGTTACGAGGTACAGAGGTAACGCTGGATGTTCCGGCATCCCCGACCTTTATAGGCCTCCGCCAACGGGATTTCGACGCGGTGATTACCTGCAACATAACGCTGACAGGCGGAGAAGCCGGCATCACGCTCTATATGGACGAGAATCATCATTATGATCTGGCAATCCGCCAAGACGAAGCGCAGTACCGGGTGATCGAGCGCCTCAATATTGGAGATGTAAAATCCATCCAGCATGAAGTGGCTCTGGGCAGTAGCAATCAGGCCACGCTGTTGATCAAATCCGGTAAGGAGCGCTACAGCTTCTTCATTAGTAATGAACACGGGGAAATCCCCCTCGGGTCGGCCCAGACCAGATACCTCTCTTCCGAGGTTGCCGGAGGATTCACGGGTGTCCTGATCGGACTGTATGCATGCGGGGAAGGTTCATCGGCGGAGTTCACGGAGTTTAAGTGCGAGTATGTGTAACAAGCAGAAGCAGAGCCTGCGGGTATCCGCGCTCTATCTCTGCACCGCTTTGTGTATATCCGGAATACCCAAAAACAGGGAGCCCCGTTACGGGAGCTCCCTTAATGCATTCAGATCAGCGATCCGATAGTTCATCAGATAGTGAATTGCGGCTTCTTTACTTCCTGTCTTCCACAGGAATATCCGGCAAGAGGGGCCGCCCTTCCGGATAAGCACATTGATTCAGCTGGTCGCCAATCCATGCTTTGCCGTCTTCGCCCGTTTCTTTTTTCCAGATCGGTACAATCTGTTTAATCCGGTCTATCACATATTCATTCGCTTCGTAAGCAGCCTTACGGTGCGGAGAAGATACAGCGATCACCACAGCGATATCCATAATTTCAAGCTTTCCTACCCGATGTGTCACAGCAACCCTGGTATCCGGCCAGCGTTCTCTGACCTCCTGCCCGATGCGTTCCAATTGCGTGAGCGCCATAAGCGGATACGCTTCATATTCAAGATATAATGTCCGCTTACCCTGCGTGAGCTCCCTTACCGTACCTATGAATAAAGTGACCGCTCCCGCTTCTCTCCGCAGAACTTTATCAGAGACCGCCTGCGGCTGAATCGGGTTGTCTGTAATTTCGAATAATGCACTGCCCAAGTGATCACTCCCTTTCCATATCTGCGTGCAGCAAGTCCTTATATTGCTCAGGTGTATCAATATCTGCAGTGAAATCCTCATGTATACCCGCACCAGCAAGATCGTCCTTGTCTACCCCTAACCAGTGCATCGAATCTAATAATCCAGATAGCCGGTACTGCCGTGTATCCAGTCTTTCAATAATATCTGCCAGGATCCGGTGCGGCCAGTATACTCCATGGAGCATCTGATGTTTGCCATTCATCAGGGGAAGAACAGCCTCATAGTCCTCTTCCATGAGCCGGGTAAGCATCCACGAAGCGGCGGGAGCGGAAATCTTAGGGAGATCACAGCCCACAACCCAGGCATATTCCGTCTCCACCCCGGCAAAAGCAGCATGAAACCCGCTCAGCGGTCCAAGCCCCGCACAGATGTCCGGAATATACCGGATATCTCCTTGGGGAGGGTAGTCCATGTACGGAGAAGCATCGTTCGTAACAACAATTATTTTAGAGCAGACGGTTCGCATTTCCTTCAGCTGTCTATCCACGAAACGCTCCCCTTGATAGGTCAGGAGCGCTTTATTCCGGCCCTTCATCCGGGAATTCTGTCCGCCTGCCAGTATGATTCCAGTCAGCAAATCAAGCACCTCCCGTAAGTATTCCGGCTCCATTTGATTAGAGAAGTGAATAAGCCAGAGAAAGAACTTCTTCATCAACAAGCACTTGATCCTGCAGCGGCAGTACAGGGATAGTATTCGGGCTGACCGGAGAGGCTGCACGATGCTCAACCGCGTTCTCCTCCCAGCTCAGCCATAGGCATATATTCGCAGTCTGGTTTCGCAGCAGGCTCATCTCGTCTGCATTGCGGATCAATGCGATTTTGGGATAATCCGCAGACTTGAAGCCTTCTGCAACCAGCAGATCAACCTTACCGTACATAGACGCTGCGATATCTTCCAATGAGGTTTCGGATTTCCGCATGATTCTTGTAGCTTCTGACGAGGTCAGTACAGCTTCAACTGCACCGTGCAGCAGATGCTTGCTGCTGTCTGTGCCCGGATCATCCAATTCAAAGTGGTGGGCATCATGTTTGGCCGACCCGACACGCAGCCCACGGGCGGATAAGGCGCGGATTAAACGGCAGGCCAGGGTTGTTTTTCCGCTATTCTTATAACCGACAATTTGCAGTACAGGAACCGGTCCGCGTACTGCTGCATGATGAGATTCCATAGTCACGTTGCAGCCTCTCCTTCGTCATAATAACGTTCAGTGATAACCCTGGGGAGCAGCGCATATCTTGTGCTTCAAATCACCCGCGTCCCCCATCAAAAAAAGTATAGTTAAGGAGTCTGGCATCCTCACATGCCATGATAGTTCAGGGTAGGAGGTCATGTTTAGTATGAAGAAATATATCCCTAACCAACACGGCGCCTGGGCGATGCTCGTTCTGCCCTTTCTGTTCGGGGTAGCCGCATCCCGGGGGCAGCTTATACATATTCCGCTGTTTGTCTGCTGGCTGCTGATCTATTTGTTCAGCTTTCCTTTGCTGCAGGGGGTGAAGACAAGGAAATTCAAGCGTTATGCCCAGCCCTTGAAGCTGTATGGCATTCTGCTGCTCCCTTTGATCATCTATCTGGTGGCAGCTGAACCTGTGCTGTTATGGTTTGTTCTGCCGCTCGTGCCTTTGTTCGCTGTGAATCTCTATTATGCCAGAACCAAAAATGAACGGGCCCTGCTCAATGACATCTCGGCCATAGTGGCCTTCTGCCTGATCATCTATCCGGTCTTCTATGTCGGTCAGGGCGGGAGCTGGCAGACTGCGACCGAGCTGTTCGTGCTGGCCGTGCTGTACTTCACAGGAACCGCATTATATGTCAAAACCGTCATCCGTGAACGGAACAATATCCGCTTCTATTACGGCTCGGTGCTCTATCATCTGCTGGTTGCAGCAGCCGGACTCTTCCTGTTTCCGTCTCTGCTGGTTCCGCTGCTGATCCTGCTCCTGCGGGCGGCCATCCTGCCTAAGACGGGCATCACTGCCAAACGTACCGGAATCATCGAGATCGGCTTCTCCGTTATGTTATATGTGTCTGTGCTTGTGCTCTACTTCTAGCGTATAAAATAACCCCAAACGTATAAAATCAGGAAGCTCTTCTGCCGGTAATCACGGTAGAGGAGCTTCCTTTTTGCTGCGTAATGCTATTCCACAATCATATCCTGATTGCTCGATCCCGGCGGCACAATGGGGTATACATTGCTCTCCTCGGTAATATCGAACTCCATAACAACAAGCCCCTCCGTATGCAGCGCAAGTTCAATAATCTGCTCCGCTTCAGCAAGCGTGTGTGCCCGGAACCCGTGGGCGCCGAAGGACTCCGCCAAAGCGACAAAATCCGGCGAGCTGATCCGCACCGAGGAATACCGCCGGCCCAGAAACAGCTGCTGCCACTGTCTTACCATCCCCAGATACCCGTTCTTAAAGATCGCAACCTTGACGTTCAGCCCATGATCAACAGCCGTCATAATCTCCTGCATATTCATCTGAAAGCTTCCGTCGCCTGTAATACAAACCACATGGCGGTCAGGAAAAGCAACAGCGGCGCCGATTGCAGCAGGCAAGCCGTACCCCATGGTGCCCAGTCCGCCGGAGGTCAGGAACGACCGTGCTTCCGAGAACTCGTAATGCGTAGCCGTCCATATCTGATGCTGGCCGACATCTGTGGCTATAATCGCATCGCCCGCTGTAGCCTTTTGAATGCATCCGATAACCTCCTGGGGAGTCATCTTGGCATCCTGGCCCTTGCCTGATTTCACCGGACGCTTCAGCCAGGCCATGATCTGCTGATCCCAGGCGGAATGCTCCGCTGCCTGTACTTGTCCCCGTAATCCGCTAAGGAAATCTGCACAAGAACCGGTGACCGCAAGATCTATGGGAATGTTCTTGTTCAGCTCGGAGGTATCCAGATCTACTTGAATTTTATAGGAACCCGGCGAGAACGCCTTACGGTTGCCCGTTACCCGGTCACTGAACCGCACACCGAGACACAGCACAACGTCAGCACCCTGGAGTGCACGGTTGGCAGCCACTGTTCCATGCATCCCGACCATGCCCAGATGCAGGGAGTGTCCGGACGGGAAAGCTCCGAGGCCCATCAGCGTGCTGGCTACAGGAAGTCCCAGCTGCTCGGCGAATTCCTTCAGGAGTGCCGGGGTCTCCCCTTGAATACAGCCTCCGCCAATAAGCACAAGCGGCCGCTGCGCACGGTTCAGCCGCTCTGCCGCCAGCTGAATATCCGCAGGATCTATGAAATAATCGGTCTGGTACCCCCGGATAACCGGCGGGGAGGACTGAACGGAGAAGTCACCTGCTGCAGTGAATTCCGCATTCATGACATTCTTCGGCAGATCGATCAGAACCGGACCGGGCCGCCCTGTTGTCGCCACATGGAACGCCTCATGTATAATTCTTGGAAGCTCCTTGATCTCCCTTACGATATAATTGTGTTTCGTAACCGGCATCGTCATCCCGTAAATATCCACTTCCTGAAAGCTGTCCAGACCAATAAGCTCGGTGGATACCTGGCCGGTAAGGACAATTAACGGAACCGAATCCATGAAGGCGGTAGCAATTCCGGTGACGGCATTGGTTGCTCCAGGACCGCTGGTAACAAGGGCTACCCCCGGGCGTCCCGTCGCTCTTGCGTATCCGTCCGCAGCATGGACCGCAGCCTGTTCATGTCTGACCAGCACATGCTGAATCCGGTCACAATCATACAGCGCGTCGTATAAAGGCAATACGGCACCGCCGGGGTAGCCGAACAGGGTCTCAATCTTTTTCTCGATCAGCATCTCAATCAGCAGCTGTGCTCCGTTCATAAGTTCAGTTCGTCTCCCGTCATATATAATGTAGTTACAGGCTGCATTCCTGCCCGCTCAACCGCTGAATAATGCGTTCTGTGCTTAACCTCCAATATAGGACATGCCGATCTTGGTTCTGTTCCCCGCGGTCTGTTCTGTCCGCTCATCGGAATAGCGGTCAGCGCGCTTCTCCCAGACGTCTCTAATGGCAGCCAGCAGATGTTGATCATCCGCACCGCTGCGGAGCATTGCCCTGAGATCAAAGCCCTCCGTTGCGAACAGGCAGGTATACAGCTTGCCATCGGAAGACAGCCGGGCCCGCGTGCAGGAGGAGCAGAAGGATTCGGATACGGAAGTGATAAAGCCGATCTGCGCCTGACTGCCTTTGTAGCCATAACGCTGCGCCACCTCGCCGAAATAATCGTGCTCCAGGGCTTCCAGCACAAATGTACCCTGGAGGCGCTCCAGAATTTCTTTTTTGGTAACGACCTTCTCATAGCTCCAGCCGTTGTCGTTGCCGGCATCCATGAATTCGATGAAGCGCAGCGTTATATTTCTATCCTTGAAGTAGGCCGCCATCGGCACAATCTCCGATTCGTTCACCCCTCTTTGTACCACCATGTTTACTTTGACCTCAAAGCCGGCTGCTATGGCATAATCAATATGCCTTAAAATCACTCCAGGCTTGTAACCCCGCCCGTTCATTCTGCCGAACAGCCCAGGCTCCAGAGCATCCAGACTGACATTCAGCCTGCGGAGTCCCGCAGCATAGAGCGGCATTGCCTGCCCGCCCAGCAGTACCCCGTTCGTCGTCAGCCCCATATCTTCGACACCACTTATAGCACGGATTCCGGCAACAAGCTCGGGCAGGCTCCGCCGCATGAGCGGCTCGCCTCCGGTAAGTCTGATTTTGCTTACGCCAAGGGAGACGAAGAGCTTCGTCAGCCGGAGAATTTCAGCAAAGGTAAGCAGCCCGCTTGCCGGGAGGAAGGCATAATCCTCTCCGAACACTTCCTTCGGCATGCAGTAGGAACAGCGGAAATTACACCGGTCCGTTACCGAAATCCGCAAATCATGAATCGGCCGCCGCAGCTGGTCCTGCAATGGATGAGCAGTCATATGTCTATCCCCCTTCCGGTAAGCTTACAGCACCCATTCGTCCGTACCTTCTTCAACGCCGAGGAGCAGTACATCAACAGGATCCCCTGCAGCATAACCTCTTGTCCCGCCCGGCAGCACAATCAGCGAATTCCCGCGTGCGATGGAAGATACCGCATTCGATTTATTGAAGCCGGCGGGACGCACCGAGGTCCGGTCATGAACAGCCCGGATAAACCGGGTGAACGGATTGGCCTTCGGGAAATCCTCTGCCAGTACGGCTGTCGTACGCGGCAGATAGACTTTATCTGCCCCCATCATCGTGAGCAGGGCGGGCCTGACAAACAGCTCGAAGCCTGTGAAGCACGCCGACGGATTGCCGGACAATCCGAACAGGCACTTCTCCCCGGCAACCGCGACTGTAGTCACGCTGCCCGGACGCATCGCCACCTTGTTGAACAGTACATCGGCCCCGAGGCGCTTGTATATTTCCGGCAAGTAGTCATAGTCGCCGACAGATACGCCGCCTGTGGTGATCAGGCAGTCTGTTTCTGTCATCGCCTGCCGGACCGTCAGCAGGCATTCTTCCAGCTGGTCCGCTGCCGTATCGTACATCCGGTAAGGGATCCCCATCCGGGCGAGCTGGGCAGCGATCATCGGCCCGTTGCTGTTGCGGATTCTACCGGGTACGAGCGGAGCCGTCACCTCCAGCAGCTCGGTTCCCGTTGACAATATGCCTACAACCGGCCGCTTGCCGACCCGCACCTCCCCGTACCCGAAGGTAGCCAGCAGCGCCACAGTTCCGGGATGAATGAAGCTGCCTGCAGGAACGATCCTTTCTCCTGACCGCATATCTTCACCCTGCAGGGACAGATTCTCCTGCGGGGCAAAGGCTTTGCGGATGGTAAACGTCCGGCCCGCTTCCGAGGCCTGTTCGAACATGACTACCGCATCTGCACCCGCCGGCAGCGCGGCTCCCGTCATCAGACGGACGGCTTCGAATGCCCCAAGCGTAACCTGAGATATCTCCCCTGCGCCGATATGATCTACAACCGTGAAGCTGATCCGGCTGTTGCCGGAAGCACCAACTGAATCTGCCGAAGCAATTGCATACCCGTCATAGGGTGACCGCGTAAAATGCGGAACATCATGGGTTGCCGTCAGCGGCTCCGCCAGGATGCGTCCATAGCTTGCGGCAAGCGGCACTCTTTCTGTACCTGTGCAGCACACTCTTTCGGTTACCCGGAATACAGCCTCCGCCACGGTAACCGGATTTCTGGTCTTTTCCACCTTCATCTGCTCCTAACTTGATGCCGGACCCAGTAGAACCGGCTATGCCGTCCTGTATGGAAAGGGATTGGCTGCAGCGGTTCAACGCCACTTCCTCCGGTTATTTCTGCGTAATATCGCTGAATGTGCCTACATACCGGACATCCTCGCCGGTGTCATCCTTCACAGCGCTGATGTTCAGCCACTGCAGATACTCTTCCCCGTTCTTGCGCCTGTTCCAGATCTCCCCCTGCCACATTCCCTTGTCCCTGACCTCCCCCCACATAACGCGGTAAAATTCTTTGGATTGGCGGCCTGACTTGAGAATGCTGGGCTGTCTGCCGAGAACCTCGTCTTCCGTATAGCCGGTGAGCTTCGTGAAGGCCGGATTGACGGTCTTAATCAAACCGGAAACATCGGTAACCAGAATCCCCTGTCCGGTAGAATTGAACACTTCAGAGGTAAGCGCAAGCCGGTCCTGGAAATAGAGCCACACGACCAGCACCAGACTGGCCAGCGCCACCTGGGAGAGCAGCATGAACCCGATGGAATATTGCCCGGTCGCCGAATAAATCACCGACAGCATGATCGGAGGGAAAAAGCCGCCCAGGCCGCCCATCATCGATACAATTCCGTTCGCGACACCCGCCTGCTTATTGAAGTACAGCGGAACTAATTTGAAAATGACTCCGTTACCGATTCCTGCACTGAACGCAATCGCAAGGCATCCGGCTGTATATAATCCCATATCTGGCATAAAGGCCAGGATAATAGCTGCAATTGTATAGATACTGAATGTGCCGGTAAGCAGGAACAACGGCTGGAACTTGTCGGCAAGCCAGCCGCCTACCGGACGGAAGAAGGTCGCAACGGCGATGAAGCCGGCTGTGCGCATCCCGGCATCCACCTTGTCCAGACCGAAATTCGATACCAGAAAGTTAGGCAGATAAATCGTGAAGGCCACAAAGGAGCCAAAGGTAATGAAATAGAACAAGGAGAACAGCCAGAGCTTCTCATTTTTGGATACGCCTTTGATTTGCTCGATAATCGGTGTTTTGAGCTTAGGCTCATGACGGTCCCCGAAGAAGAAATTCAAGGCGATGAACACCAGCAGCAGAATCAGATACATTTTCACCGCAGGGGCCCAGCCTATCTGTGCCGCCACCATCGGAGCCGAGAAGGTTGTGACCGCCGTGCCGATATTCCCGATTCCGTAGATCCCGTTGACCAGACCATGCTTATCTTTGGGAAAATATTTCGGCAGAGAGGTCACCCCCACCGAGAATACGGCCCCGCCGATTCCAAGGAACAGGCCTCCGATAATCAAGTGAGTAACCGTGGACGCTTCACTGATGAAGTAGACCGGAAACAACAGCAGGATAAAGCTGGACATAAAAATAATGCGTGCTCCCAGAATGTTCGCATAATAGCCCAAAGGAATTCTTAGAATCGAGCCAAGCACCACCGGAATCGCTGTGACCATCGCAAGTCTTCCCGGAGGGATGCTGATGTCCTCGGAAATAAAGGGCATCAGGGAAGAGATGATCACCCACACCATGAATCCGGTAATCAAGTTTAAGGTTTGTAGCGGCAATTGCACTTTTTTAATCATTCGACTCACCTTTTCGCCGTTTATTCTCTTGATTATTCGTATGAATACTTCCTGTACTCATTGTATCCGCCGGTCCCCCGGCTCAGATATAGGGGAGTCCCCTTTCCCTGACAGGGGAAACCCTAAAAAAAATAACCCCGCACAGCGGGGCATTGCTCCAGACCTGATTCACTCCTGCAACTCCTGCCACAAACGAAACATCTTACATATTCTCTTTCGCCTTCTTCGGACTTCGGCCTCTGTTACATTAGTTGGAAAAACGTATCTTAATTTTATTATTCCGGATCATGTAAAGGAATTAGTTGGATAAACGTCACTTAATTTTATTTATTTCCTCTAATCTGACTGTTTGCAGCATATTAAGTGCCGTTTTTCCAACTGCTGTTTGACAGGGTAGGCTTTGTTCACTAACAAGTGGAGAAAATCCAATTATTTTCGGAAGAAGCTGCATTTAAACCTAACCCATGCTGTTACAAGTGACTTAATCTGCCTCCCCCGATTTATCCACATTTCTTGTTGTCTAATTTGCTGTGCACAAAAAAAGCCGCCCCACATAGGAGCAGCCTGTTCATGCATTCTCACGTAATAAGCGTATTCAGCTGTTGGCTTAACCGCTCTTTGTCCTTCGCGCTAAGCTGATGCTCAGCCATCGGAAAGATAACCGTCTCTTCTTTGACAAAGTGTACCGTCAGCACCTCAAAAGCTTCCCCTGCATCCTTCACCGCAGCATGGATATCCTCAAGCGTCATCAGTTCGGCATTGCCCTCTGTGTGATGCAGGAAATGTCCAATATACCCTTCAATCTCGCGGTGCTCCTCCTGAAGGCCGACCAGCGGCCCTTGTTCAAAACCGATGTAACGGCCCAGCAGCGGAAAAAAATGCGTTTCTTCCTTCACGGTATGCTTCTTCAGCGGGCCCGTAAACTCCAGAACCGCCTTACGCAGCTTATGAAGCTGAGCTCTGGCTTCTTCCGGAGCGGGCTGCTCCCCCTCAAACCAAAGTACGATCTCATGCCATTCTTCCATCAGAAAGGATAAATAGCGGTGTTCATTCTCAAGAATGCGCATGGCGGGCACCGTAAACTTGAGCCCTGCATGTTCCGGCATCAAGGCTTACCTCCATTCGCCGGTCAGAAATCCAGCATTTTTTTCCTCAAAGCATACTCGACCAGCTCGGGCCGGCTCTTAAGGTTTAATTTCTCCATAATTTTCGCCTTGTGGGCTTCCACTGTTTTCACTGAAATGAACAGCTTCTCGGCGATTTCCTTGTTCCCGTATCCCTTGGCGATGAGCGGCAGGATCTCCAGCTCCCGCTTGGATAACAGCTCGAACAGATCCTCTGTGCCTGCCGTTTTATCCTGCTTAATGAACTCACGGACCAGCGAGGTTGCCATCTTGGGATGAATATAGGTGCCGCCTTCATAAATGGTCCGGATGGCCAGCAGCAGCTCCTCGTCCGGCGCACTCTTGAGCACATAACCGGAGGCCCCGTTCTTCAGCACATGGAAGAGATATTCATCATCATCATGCATCGTCAGAATCAGGATTTTGGTATCGGGGTAATCCTCTTTAATCTTGCCGGTAGCGGTCAGCCCGCTCTCTCCCGGGGGCATGCTTAAATCCATAATCAGAATGTCCGGCCGGAATTTGGCGACCATAGTGTAAGCTTCCCTGCCGTCTGCCGCCGCCCCGATCACTTCAATGTCATTCTGAAAATTGAGAATCATGGAGAATCCGCTGCGTACGATCGCATGGTCGTCTGCAATGACGATCTTCATCAGAAGCTCATTCCTTTCCTCGCGCAAATCATACAGGCACCTGTAAAATAATCACCGTACCCCTGCCTATCTCTGAATCTACGCTGAAGGTGCCGCCCACCAGCTCCGCCCGCTCCTGCATGCCAAACAGGCCAAGTCCGGTTCCATCCGGCTCGTCACCCTGATTAAAGCCGGTTCCCTTATCCTCTACCCGAAGCAGCAGTACGCCGTCCTTTTCGGTAAGGGAAACTTTAACACTGTCAACCTGCGCATACTTCAGGGCGTTCAGCACCGCCTCCTGGCACACACGGTACATGACGGTTTCGATCTCACTCCCATACCGTTTCTCGGAGAGCCGGGACTCATAATCAATCACCAGGCCATAGGTTTGCTCCACCCGCTTGAAGTGTGACCGGAATGCGGCCTCCAGACCGAAATCATCCAGGGCCGCCGGCCTAAGCTCTACCGAAAGGTTGCGGATATCATTCAGAAGCCGGGTCATGGAGACCTCGGTCTGCTTCATCTTCTTCAGCAGCTGCTCATCCGCTGTCATATATTTCAGCACACGCAGATCAATCACGGCACTCATCAGCTCCTGGGCTACGCTGTCATGCAGTTCCCGGGAGATCCGCTTGCGTTCATTCTCCTGCGCCTCAATGATATGCTTCATCATTTTGTTCTGGTAGAACTTCTCTTGCGTCTTGAACTGTCTGGTCAGATCCCTAAGCATAAATACTCTGATACCCTTCTCGTCATCTATGGTGTGAAAGGTGGCGGCATAAGGGACAATCCCCTTATCCTTCGTCTCCAGATATACCTGGTATGAGGTGAACTCCTCGGAGTCCGGTGTATGAAAATAACAATTGAGGCAGGTACGGAGCTCCGTCTCACTCGTGTATCCCCGGCAGGTCCCGCAAAGCGCCTCAGGATTCCCCTGATACAGCTGCTTCAGAATATCCTTGTCCACGATGTTCTCGGCAGCCGGATTCATGGCCAGGGCTTTCCCTTGCCGGTCAAAAAAGAACATCGCCTCCGAGCTGTTCTCAAACAGCTTTGTCATGAGCAGACTCTGCAGATCCGTTCCGGGTGTCATCAACTGAGCAACAATTCCTTTCCGTTCAAGTCTCCAATCCCCTTACGCGCTGCCCTGTCCAGGTCCCCCAGCATGTCAGGGCTTACCTGCCGTTCGCCCCTGAAACCGCCAAGAAGCACGCCTGCGACACGGGCATCATTCCACACCGGCACAGCCCCGATGCTGCTCAGATTCTCCATCTTGGTAATGGGATAGTTAAACAAGGTGTCCGGCTGCACATCTGTCTGCACAGACGGGATTAAGAAAGGCTTGCCGGTCTTGAACACGATGCCGGCAATCCCTCTGCCGGATTGAAGAACAATCCGTTTGTAACGGTCCGTTGTGTTCCCTGAGGCGTATTTCCACCGGATGACATAGTCATATTCCGCCGGTTCAGCGAAAGCCAGCGACATGAAGTCATATCCCAAAGCTATGCGCATCCGGTCAAGCTCGATTTGGTAATCCACCTTATTGTTCATCGTTTCTCTCCTCATTTGAACAGGGAAAGAAATTCACCCGGCTCTTTCCGTTAATTCGATTTATTTCTTCTGTATAGGATATAACTTCTGCCTACATAATTCAACGGAACACTCCATACATGGACGAGCCGGGTGAACGGCCAAAAGGCAAAGATCGCAAACCCTGACAGAATGTGAAGCTTGAAGGAAAACGGCACCTCACCCATCAGCGACGGGTCCGGCCGGAACATGAATAAACCGCGGAACCAGACAGAAATCGTATCACGGTAATCAAACTCAGGCTGTACGGCATTCGTTACAATCGTGGAGTACATCCCCATAAACACGATGAACAGGAGGAGGGAGTTGACGATCAGGTCCGATGCGCTGCTGAGCCGGCGGACGTTCTTCAGCGTAAAGCGCCGCGAGGTCAGGATCAGCATCCCGAGCAGGGTAGCTGCGCCGAAGATTCCCCCGATATATACCGCGCCGATGTGGTAGAGATGATCACTCACACCGACGGCCTCCAGCCAAGATTTCGGGACAGCGAGCCCGCCGATATGGCCCAGAATAACCGGCATAATGCCGAGATGAAACAGAATGCTGCCGAATTTCAGCTGTTTCTTTTCAATAAATTCACTTGATTTAGCTGTCCAGTTGAATTGATCCTTACGGTAACGGAAGATATGGCCGCCGATAAAGACCACCAGACACATATAGGGGAAAATGACCCATAAAAACTGACCTGACATATTCATTGACTCAGGGCCTCCTGTTCAACACAAGCTTTGAAGGTTTCGCGCAATCCCTTAACCAGATGGTAATAGGGACTTTCATTCCGCTCCAGCGCCTTGAGCAGATGGTAGGTGCCGTCCTCAAGAATCGCCATCAGCATCCTGAAATTCTCCGGCGCTCCCGGGACCTCCAGCCACTGCGCGGCATATATAAATTCACACATCAGCGGTAAATAATCAGGCAGCTCCCCCTCCGGCATGGCAAGGCCGAACATTTCGTACAGAAGCTTCAGCTTGGCGAGCATCTGCCCCCGTTCCTTGGCCTCCTCGAATTTGAAATAGGTCATATACAGCGCGCAGTCCTTCTGAAAATCAAAGGTGGCCGCATAGCTCTCCTGAATCTCATCCAGGCTGAAGCTCTGCATTTGCTTCCAATAGGCATGCACGTGGGCATAACCCGGATGAGTGCTGTCAAACGCCTCTTCCAGAAAAGCCGGATGAAAGTCCAGCTTCTCCGGATACATCAGCTGCAGGGCGAAATAACCGAAGGATTCCTTGTAATCATGCAGTTTGATCAGATCAATCACGCCAAATCCCCCCGTAGAAATTCTCTTCATACATTTCCTTGCCGGTCTTCATGGTGTCGCCGGAAGGGCTGGCCGGTCCGCACCCGTCACAGCCGGAGCCGGAGCCCATGTCTCCCATCCCGCTGCCGTAACCTGCCGAGCCTTGGGCACGGTAAGGATTCATGTGCTGCTCCTTGTGGGAGGTCGGGATGACGAAACGGTCTTCATATTTGGCAATTGCGAGCAGCCGGTACATTTCCTCAGTCTGCTGTGCGGTCATGCCGACACGGTCCAGACGGGTAAGATCAAATTCCCGGCCGGTGGACTGGGCGCGCATATAGGAGCGCATCATCGCCATCCGCTGCAGGGCTTCTTTGACCGTTTCCGTGTCGCCGGCCGTCAGCATGTTCGCCAGATACTGGATCGGTGTGCGCATCTCCTCGATGGCCGGGAAGATCATATCGGGATTCTTCAGCGAATCCTTGCCTTCGAAATAATTCATAATCGGGCTAAGCGGCGGTACATACCACACCATAGGCAGTGTGCGGTATTCCGGGTGAAGCGGGAAGGCCAGCTTGTGCTCAATCGCCAGCTTATAGACCGGCGAGTTCTGGGCGGCTTCCAGCCAATCCTCGGAGATGCCGTCTTTTCTCGCCTGCGCCATAATCTCCGGATCATGCGGGTTCAGGAACAGATCACATTGCGCCTTGTATAAATCCTTCTCGTCCGGCGTGGATGCCGCCTCAAGAACCTTGTCGGCGTCATACAGCAGTACCCCGAGATAGCGGATCCGGCCGGTACAGGTCTCGGAGCATACTGTAGGCAGCCCGGCTTCCACGCGCGGGAAGCAGAAGGTGCACTTCTCTGCTTTGTTGGTCTGCCAGTTGAAATATACTTTTTTGTACGGACAGCCGGTCATGCAGTATCTCCAGCCGCGGCAGGCTTCCTGATCCACGAGGACAATGCCGTCCTCATCCCGCTTGTACATCGCACCGGAAGGACAGGAGGCGACACAGCTTGGATTCAGGCAGTGCTCACAGAGGCGCGGCAGATAGATCATGAACGATTTCTCGAAGTTGAATTTGATTTCTTCTTCGATCTTCTGGATATTCGGGTCCAGCGGGCCGGTTACATGGGCTCCCGCCAGATCATCCTCCCAGTTCGGTCCCCATTCCAGATCCATCTTCTCGCCGGTTACAGCGGAATGGGCCCGCGCCACCGGGGAATGCTTTTGTTCCCCCGCATTCGTCAGATGCTCGTAGTTGTACGTCCACGGCTCATAATAATCCTTCATCTCCGGCATGTCGGGGTTGTAGAAGATTTTGCCGAGTGCGATCTTGGACAGCTTATTGCCGGATTTCAGCTCCAGCCTCCCCTTGCGCAGCTGCCAGCCGCCCTTGTAGAGCTCCTGGTCCTCCCAGCGTTTCGGATAACCGATACCGGGCTTCGTTTCCACGTTATTGAACCACATATATTCCGCACCCTTGCGGTTCGTCCAGGTCGTCTTGCAGGTCACGCTGCAGGTGTGGCAGCCGATGCATTTATCCAGGTTCATTACCATTGCCACTTGCGCTTTAATTTTCAAGCCAGTTGACCTCCTTCATTTTGCGGACGGCTACGTAGACATCACGCTGGTTGCCGATCGGACCATAGTAGTTGAAGCCGTAGCTGAGCTGTGCATATCCGCCGACCATCTGGGTAGGCTTCAGATGAATCCGGGTAGGCGCATTGTGGCTTCCGCCGCGCGTATCCGTAATTTCAGAACCCGGCACCTGAATGTGCTTGTCCTGGGCGTGGTACATGAACATGGTACCTCTCGGCATCCGGTGGCTGACTACCGCGCGTGCCGTTACGACACCGTTGCGGTTATAGACCTCGAGCCAGTCATTATCAGCAATCTGATGGGCCGCAGCATCCTCATTATTGATCCACACCGTTGGACCGCCCCGGAACAATGTCAGCATGTGCTGGTTATCCTGATAGGTTGAATGGATGTTCCATTTCCCGTGCGGTGTCAGATATCTCAGAACCAGGGCATCGGTTCCGCCCTTCACTGCCTTGTCACGCGGGCCGAAGACCATCGGAGGCAGCGTCGGCTTGTAGACCGGCAGCGCTTCGCCGAACTGCTGGAAGATCTCATGGTCAATGTAGAAATGCTGTCTTCCCGTCAGGGTCCGGAACGGAACGAGACGTTCAATATTCGTGGTGAACGGGGAATAACGCCGTCCCTGCTTGTTCGAGCCGCTGAATACCGGGGTCGGAATCACTTCGCGCGGCTGTGCGGTAATGCTCTGGAACGTAATTTTCTCGGCCGCCCGGTCTGCCGAGATATCCCTCAGCTCTACACCTGAATCCTTCTCCGCTGCAGCATAAGCCTTCTGGGAGACGCGGCCGTTGGTGGCTGAAGACAGATGAAGGATGGTATCTGCGGCCTGACGGGCGGTTAGCAGCTTCGGCAGTCCGTTCTTAATCGATTCATCGTAATGCACGCCGCTGATCTTCTTGAGTTCCTCATATTCTTCAGCGACAGAGAAGCTGATGCCGTGCGCGCCTGCCTTGCCGGTTGCCAGATTCGGTCCAAGTGAAGTGTATTTGTCATGAATCTGGGTGTAATCCCGCTCCACAATGGTGAAGTTCGGCATAGTTTTACCCGGAATGGCCGGCACTTCGCCCTTGGCCCAGTCTTTGACCAGACCCATCGGCTGCGAAATTTCGCTGATGGAGTCATGGCCCAACGGTGACATCACAACATCCTTATAGACGCCGGGCAGCTGCGACTTCGCCATCTCGGAGAATACCTCTGACAATTGGCGGTAGATATCCCAGTCGGAACGGGATTCCCATAGCGGATTCACGGCCGGATTGAACGGATGCACAAACGGATGCATGTCGGTGGACGACAGGTCAGTCTTCTCATACCACGTTGCGGCCGGCAGCACGACATCCGCATAGAGCGGTGTGGTGGTCATCCGGAAATCCAGGGCAACCATCAGGTCGAGCTTGCCCTCCACATCCCCGCGCCAGACAATCTCCTCCGGCTTCTGCTCTTCATTCGGCTCGGCCAGGAGACCATCGGAGGCTCCAAGCAGATGCTTCATGAAGTATTCCTGCCCTTTGGCAGAGCTGGAGATCAGGTTTGAGCGCCAGATGAACAGGGAGCGTGGGAAGTTCTCCGGTGCGCCGGGATCTTCCACGGCAAACCGTGTTTTCCGCGAGGTGATCTCTTCCACGGTGTGGCTGATAATCTCTGCATTCGTCTTCTTGCCCTGCTGCGCAGCCTCCTCGGCGAACAGCAGGCTGTTCTTGTTAAATTGCGGGAAGGAAGGCAGCCAGCCGAGACGTGCAGCCAGCACGTTATAGTCCGCCGGATGCTGGTAAGCTACATCCCCGCCCGTCGGTGATTTCAGCGAATCAGTGCCGCTCTCCTCATAACGCCATTGCTCTGTGGCAAAGTAGAAGAAGGATGTCGCGTTCTGCTGGCGTGCCGGACCCTGCCAGTCCTTGGCAAAGGCAACCGTTGACCAGCCTTCAATCGGGCGGCATTTCTCCTGGCCGACATAATGCGCCCAGCCGCCGCCGTTAACACCCTGGGAAGCGGTCAGCACCACCAGATTCAGAATGGAACGGTAGATGGTATCACTGTTGAACCAGTGGTTGATCCCTGCGCCCATGATGATCATGGAGCGCCCGCCCGTATCCAGCGAATTCTGGGCGAATTCGCGGGCAATCTGCACGACGACACTCGCCTTCACCGTCGTAATCTTCTCTTGCCAGGCCGGGGTGTACGGAGAGGATTCATCCTCATACCCCTTGGCATTAAGCGGGCTGTCTGTACGCGCCACGCCATACTGGCTCATCATCAGATCATAGACTGTGGCGGCATAACGTTCTGTGCCGTCGGCGAGCCGTATGGTCCGGGCCGGAATCATCCGTCTGAACGTGCCGTTGCCCGCATTATCAAAGAACGGGAACACGATTTCCGTCCACTCTTCCCCATGGCCCTCAATGGTCAGGGCCGGCTCGACCCTGCTGCCGTCCTCCCGCTCGAGAATCAGGTTCCACTTCTTGCCCTCTTCCCAGCGCTGCCCCATCGTACCGTTCGGAACCATCATCTCACCCGCTGCTTCGTCGAAGATGACCGGCTTCCAGTCCGAGTGCGGGGAGGTATCTCCTAGATCACTCGCCCGCAGGAAACGTCCGCCCTTCAGGGCATCCTCATGAGGGTCAAGCAGAATCAGGAAGGGCATATCTGTATATTGCTTCGCGTAATTCAGGAACATCGGCTCCTGTCGTTCCTGGTAGAACTCCTGCAGGATGACATGCGTCATGGCCTGGGCAAGCGCAGCGTCCGAGCCTGGATTCGGAGCCAGCCAGTTGTCGGCGAATTTGACGTTCTCGGCGAGATCCGGCGCGACCGACACGACTTTGGTTCCCTTATAGCGTACTTCCGTCATAAAGTGGGCATCCGGCGTCCGGGTTAGCGGTACATTAGAGCCCCACATCATCAGGTAACCGGCGTTGTACCAGTCCGAAGATTCCGGCACATCCGTCTGCTCCCCCCAGATCTGCGGCGAAGCCGGAGGAAGATCGGCATACCAGTCATAGAAGCTCAGCATTTGACCGCCGAGGAGGGAGATGAACCGCGCCCCCGAGGCGTAGCTGACCATCGACATAGCCGGAATCGGGGTGAAGCCGGCGATCCGGTCGGGGCCGTATTTACGGATCGTATAGATCAGCTGTGCGGAGATAAGCCGCAGCGCGTCGTCCCAGGCCACACGGATATGGCCGCCTTTCCCGCGCGCCTTCTTGTACTGGCTTGCCTTCTCAGGGTCTTCAACAATGCTGGCCCAGGCGTCGACATAATTGTCATGCTCCTGGAGCGCCGTCTGCCACAGCCGCCACAGCTTCCCTCTGATATACGGGTATTTCACGCGCAGCGGGCTGTATTCGTACCAGGAGAAGGTAGCTCCGCGGGGACAGCCGCGCGGCTCAAATTCCGGCATGTCCGGTCCGCAGGAAGGATAATCAATCTGCTGGTTCTCCCAGGTGATGATTCCGTTCTTCACGAACACCTTCCAGCTGCAGGAGCCTGTACAGTTGACACCGTGAGTGGTGCGCACTACTTTATCGTGAGACCAGCGCTGGCGGTACATATTCTCCCAATCTCTGTTTTTCTCTTCAAGAATGGACCAGTTCCCGGAATAGCTCTCCACCGGTTTAAAAAAGTTAAGGCCGAATTTCTTCTTCATCGCTCAGGAACACTCCCTTCAAAATCTATTCAGTTAAGTCCATTATGGATCTCCCCGGCCCGGCTTCCCATTAGGGAAACACCTATTGAACCTCGGGAATTCCCTTGATCTGAATCCAATGCAAATAAGCCTTTCCCGCTGAGGAGAAAAGCTTGGTTCTGGCCGTTTATTGTACCCGGCAGGGGGCCTGTTAGGGACTTCCCTCTTTCTTGTCCGGGGAATGCCTTAGCGGGAATTACATTACAAATCTCTGTGTTATACTGACACAAAAACGGGAGGATGAAGCAATATGCCAGGACCCTCACTGCGCCAATTGCACGCTCACCATGCCATTCATCAGGGCGGGCTCTCCGGCGCTATAGCCAAGACGGAAGAAATGGAGGAACTGCTGGAAGCGAAGGAATTCGAAGTGGCGCACCAGGCCGCCGAGCATTTAATCGAGTACTGGGAGACGCGGATTATCAGCCACGCCGATGCGGAGGAGGACGGATTCTATCAGGAGATGGCCGGGAAGAATCCCGGCCTGCAAGACGCAGTTCTCCGGCTTGCACGTGATCATGATTTACTGCGGATTATAGTTCAGGATGTCAAAGTAATGCTGGCAGAAGAAGGTCTCACTCCTGAGGTTGTTCACCAGTTCCACGCACTGCTGGTAGTGAACGCGGTTCATAGCCGGGATGAGGAACGTCTTCTGTTCGCGGAGTAGCACGGCTGCTGCTCTCCTGCAGAATGGCACGCAGATCATCTCTATTCATCAACAGGTCCTCAAGCGTATACTCGCCCAGTACCTGCAGATAAGCTTGCAGGGCTCTGCCCAGCACGCCTTTGAGTCCGCACACCGGGGAGATCGGACAACTGCCGCCTGAAGGATGGAAGCATTCGACGAGATAGAAATCATCCTCCATCCGGCGTACGACCTCCCCGATATTGATCTTCCCCGGCGCAAGCGCAAGCCTGATCCCTCCCCCGCGCCCTCTGACCGTTTCAATATAGCCCGCCTTGCCTAGTTCATGCGAGACCTTCATCAGATGATTCTTGGAAATGCCATATGCGCTGGAGATATCCTGTATAGTTGTAAGCTCTTCCCGCTGCTTCGCTCCGAGATACATGAGGATTCGCAAGGAGTAGTCGGTATATAACGTCAGCCTCATCTCTTCTCTCCATTCTGTTTACAAATGCAATGCAGTCAACGGATTGCTGCCGCGAACAGCGGCTTCCATCAAGCAGAACAGGCTTTGCCGGCCTTTTACAAGGAAATTCGATGTCACACGGACAGATACAACGTCCAAGCAAGAAGGAAGTTTAGCAAGTCCCCTCGGCAACAAAACAAGCAAGTGGAAAAACAGCATCTATATAACGCCGGTTTGGCCTCTTTGGAAGAATTGTGATTATTTAAGTGCTGTTTATCCATAAGCGAAGAAAGAGAACGCTGATTCCGCCTTATGTAAGTGATATTATTTACAGATGATATCATATTTTTTGTCTATTTTGTTAAAGTGGTATTTTAAATATATCTTTTATCTTAAAAAGCGTATATATTAATTTTGTACTATATGGAGAGGGGATGACCGTTATTTTATCACAACAAACCCGTGACATTGTCAAATCCACAGCGCCAGTCCTGGCGGAACACGGCACCACTATTACAACGGTGTTTTACCGGAATCTGTTCGAAGCCCACCCGGAACTGCTGAATGTATTTAACCATGCCAACCAGGCGCAAGGCCGCCAGCAGGCGGCACTGGCCAATGCGGTCTACGCAGCGGCAGTCCACATAGATAATCTTGAGAATATTCTGCCCGCGGTAGTGCAGATTGCACACAAGCATGTCAGCCTCGGCATCAAGCCGGAGCATTATCCGATTGTCGGGGAATTTCTGCTGAAGGCGATCAAGGAAGTGCTGGGCGAGGCAGCAACGGATGAGATTCTTACAGCCTGGGAAGAAGCATACGGAGTTATTGCAGGCGCTTTTATCGGCATCGAAGACAGCATGTATAAGGAAGCGCGCGAACAGGACAATGGCTGGAATTTCTTCAAGCCTTTTACCGTTGTGCGTAAAGTTCAGGAAAGCGGCAGTATTACATCGTTCTATCTGAAGCCGGCGGACGGCTTAGGCGTACCGGATTACAAGCCGGGCCAGTACATCTCTATCCGTGTGCTGATTCCCGGAGAGCAATACACCATGATCCGCCAATACAGCCTGTCGCAGGCTCCCCGGGCAGATGAATTCCGTATTTCCGTGAAACGTGAAGAGACGAATGATCCGAATGGTGCGGTATCCGTCTATCTTCATAACCAGGTGAACGAAGGAGACATTGTTGAAGTCAGCGCTCCGGCAGGCGAATTTCTGCTCGATGTTACCAAAACCACACCTGTAGCGTTCATCTCCGGCGGCGTAGGTATTACCCCCATGATGAGCATGTTCGAGGCTGTTGCCGCAGTAACACCGGACCGGCCGGCGGTATTCCTCCATTCCGCGCGGAACGAGGCGCTTGCCGCCTTCCGCCGGGATATCGACAGACATGCGGCTGCCATGAGCAGCGTCAAGACCAGATTCTTCTACTCCGGCGGTCCGGACGGCGTCATTACAGGTGAGATTCTGAAGAGTTATGTGGACATTACCGGCGATGCGTATGTTTGCGGACCTGTACCTTTTATGGAAGCGATGATCGGAGAATTACTCAAGCTCGGAATGGAAGAATCACAGATTCATTACGAGTTCTTCGGACCGGCACTTCAATTGAGCAGCAGATAGATTGCGGGCTAAGTACGCAGCCCATGAACCCGGTATACCAAAAAGCACACGGACCGCCTTCCAAATCATTACGATTCGGGGCGGTCCGTGTGCTTATTGACGGGAAAGCAGCCATTTATATAGTACCTGCGCATGATTGTGTATAGGGTCCTTCGCGGCATATATCAGTGTAACGTCCTGCGCCAGCGCCAATTCTGCGATCTCCGCAGCAAGTCTTCCCCGCGCCGGATCTTCCTCCAGCTCCCGGATATAGCTGTTACTGAATGCCGCAAACCGCTCTGGTATATGGCCGAACCATTGGCGCAGCCCGGGGCTTGGAGCAAGCTCCTTCATCCACTCGTCTATGGCAGCCTGCTGCTTCGTAATTCCCCGCGGCCATAGCCTGTCCACCAGTATCCGGTACCCGTCCCCCGGAGCCGCCGGCTCATAAACGCGCTTAAGATATATAGAGTAAGGAAGGTCAGCTGACCTCCGGCAGGAATGCTCCAACATCTAGTCTCCCTCCTGTTACCCATACTGGAACGAACCGTTGTTTAGTACACTCAATATACCATGGGGCAAATTGCCCTGCCAGTGACAGGCTGTCCATAAGATTGCAATACCGTAGCAAGCAAGGCAGGGCTGCCCATATGCAGCAGCTATTCCGCCTCAAGAATGAAACGGTTCCACTTCTGCTGCCAGGCGATGTCGTTCCAGAATGGATGATGCGGTGCACAGTTGGAGCATAACGTCATTCCCCAGAAGCCCAGCGCCATACCTTTGCGCAGCGAATACTCGGCAATGAATTTGCCGACCGGTCCTTCCTCGAAACCTGCATGCAGCGGGGTATAACCGACATAACCTTCACCTATAACGACCGGTATGCCGGAATGCGAGGCCCACTCATGGGCTTCTTCCAGGCGCATATCCGCCTTTTGCAGCATAGCCAGCTTATGGGCACCGTAACGGTCATATAAATAGAGGTCCCACCGGTCCGGATCGGCCCAATCATGCAGGTAGATGAGCTTCATCCCGACCGGATTGCCCTCCATCCGCCATTCCTGCCCTGCCGGCAGTGTCCACTTCTCAAAGGGAGGTGCATCCTCTCTTAATAAAGACCGGACAAAGGCGTTCGGAAATGACATTTGTTCATCATTTAATCCGGCTGCATCCATGAGTTCATTTAATACGCCTTTAATATAGAGATGATAATGGGCGACCTGCATATTGCGGGCCACATAAGCCTTCGGATAGGCTTCATTCAGCGTATAGCTGGCCGTTATCAGGATGTCGGGATGCTGTGCCCGGAGATAATCCACCGCTTCTTCTATGTAAGGCTGCATCGCTTCTACCAGCTTAGGCGTATCCGTCTCTCCGATTCCCTGCTCCACGCCGACAGCGGTAAGCTGTCCGAATTCCACCTCGTTATGCAGCTCGGCATAGACGATCTGACTGGCGAAGCCTTCTTCTTTAACCAACCGGATGAGCTGATCCATGGAGCTGGCGATTGCCATAAATCGTTCCTTAGGAGCGATAGCGGCCAGTTCGTCGCGCAGCGCGGGATACGCCAGGAAGCTCGGACTCTGCTGATATTCCCAGGAAGACAGCATGATGTAGACGCCATGTGCCTTGGCCTGCCTGAACAGCTCCAGCAGGTGGGCATGCCCGTCCAGCTCGGCACCGCCCCGGCAATTATACCAGCGTGTCCGCTGCCCTACTTCTCCTAGGCTGCCGAAATGCAGCAGTCCCGGCCGTTTACCTTCCGCCGTGAACAATAAGAACGGCATCGCACAGATCCGGACCGTATTGTAGCCTCTATCCACCGCTTCCTGGAAGCGTGCGGCCAAATCGTGATAAGGCTCGCCGGGCAGGGTCATCGTGTACCAGGAGAAATCCCACATGGTGATGGTCAGTTTGCGCGGTAACTTTTGAATGACTGAATTCATTATTATCACTCCTAATTTGGGGATTCGCGTCTTATTCCGTTCTAATCACAAGCTCATACACAGGAACTGCACGAATGGAAGCAATATAGGCAATCAGCTCAGCAGCGGTCTCATTCCAGCCTGCCATCGTCGTATTACTAGTCACGACAGTACCTTTGCGGATCGGTGATACATAGAGATACATTCCCTTGTCAACCAGCCGCTCTTCAAACCGCTTGAGTCCGATTTCCCAAGTCGTGTTGTTGCAGAAGTTATCATTAATGAGATCACCGTCAATGAAGGCATAGCCGATATCGCCGGTATAATCTATTTGGAGCAAGGCTTCTTTGACACCGTCCAGAGAGCCGGATGCGAATTCAAGAACCGCCCGTTCTTCCTTGACCTTCGTCCATGTAAAAGCAATATCTTTCTTCGGTGCGAGCAGTTTGTAGGTTGTGAATAAACCGTCCTTTGATGCTTCCACCAGCTCTCCGCCCGATACCGAACCTAAACCAGCTTCAAAATCAGGGAACACACTTAGCGTGACTTCCTCCCGATCCGTGGATTCCAGCTTAATCTCATCCCCCGATACGAGCAGATTCGAGTCCGTGAACAGGACACGCTGCTTGCCGCGGACTTCGGTTTTCCAGAACCCGAGGCTCTGCTTATCCGTCATAGTGTAGATGACAACTTTCTTGCCTGCAGCAGACACAAGACGCACGATGCCCGAAGTCTGCTCTTCCACTTCAATGATCGTCAGATCATCAAGCTGCCTGGTATGACCGACTTCGGTCTCAATACCCGCCACATCGTCCGATTGCAGCGCATAACTGCCCTTCATTCCTTCCGGCACAAAGAAGAAATAATACACTTCTTCTTCCACATCCAGCTTCGTAATCAGCTGCGCGGTTGCATATTTCAGCGTAATACCGGCCAGATCGAAGTTATACGGCAGAATCGCAAAGCTCTCGCTGCCCAGCGTCAGCTCTCCTTGAGCCGGAATCGTAATCGTCTCACCGGGAAGCTCAATGCTGACGTTCATATCCTGCAAATCATGATTCTCGACATGATCCTGGAAATTGTTCAGGAATAGGAAGCCGGAGCCTTCATGTGAACGGATGGCATAGCGTAATTCACTCACATCGTACGGATCATTCTCCGAGGTGTCGCCCGGCAGAATCGTCTTGGTCAAAGCGAACTGATTCTGGAACCCGGTGAACAAATAATGCTGCAGCTTCGTCCGCTTGTACGATTCGCGCACTTGTCCGAATTCACCAATCATCGCATTGAAATCATAGGAAATCTTCGGTGTCGCCAGATCGTTCGTGAACGGATTCACCTTTCCCTTAGGATTGCTACCCCCGTGGTACATATAGTATCCGAGCATATTGCAGCCCTCCGCCGTCTTCATGACAGACATGGCCGGAACGCTGTTATACGGAAACTCGAACCGGTATTTATAGAACTGAACCATCCCGCCGCCCATCTCACAACAGGCATACGGATAGTCTTCCGGCTGGTAGAAGGGCTCGAAATTGTAGCTCTTCGGAAGGTCGTTATTATGTTTGTCGCGGAAAATATACTCCGGCGTTGCCGGATGCTCCTTAATCCCGTCAAAGCGGTCCGTCTCATAGTAAATCCACGGCCAATACGCATATCCGCCCCACAATGGCAGCATATCTGGTACTGGTGTCGTAGCACCGCCCCAGCCTGTACATGTATAAATAGGCGTATCGATTCCTGCCTCAATCGCCAGATCTCTCAGCAGCAGCATATGTTCGTTACCGTCACTGCCGCCATTCAGCCACATATTATTGATGCCGGTCGTCAGGCCCCACTGTGCCGAAGAGTGATTATGCTCATTCTCGATTTGGGTGCCAATAATCGGCCCTCCCTCTTTGTACAGCAAGCCCTGCACCTGCAAACCGATTTCCGCATACAGCCTCCGCACATAGGCCAGATACCCTTCTTCATTGGAGCGGACCTCGAACGGGCGGCCGAACAGCCAATCCGGCATCCCGCCGTTTCGCATTTCCCCATGACAGAAAGGGCCGATACGGATCATGACGTACAGATCATGCTTATCACATAGCTGAATGAACCGGCGCAAGTCTTTATTGCCTGCCCATTCATATATGCCTTCGATTTCTTCATGCAAATTCCAGAAAATATAAGTCGTGACGATGTTAACGCCACCCATCTTCATCTTAATAATCTCATCTTCCCAGTAGGCTTCATCATACCGGGAGAAATGGAATTCACCGCACACACCAAAAAACGGCTCCCCGTTCTTCTCCATATAATAGTTCGTAAAGCTGATCCGTTCGCCCGAAGGGTTCACGCCGCCAAGCTTAATATGACCTGAGAATATATTCTTTTTATCATCGTTTACTTTGATCGGGTAGTTCTTCATAAAGGTCTGACTCTCCTTAGTTCAATTCCCGTTCAACTACACTGTACCCGTTCGGCCGATACACGGTAAGCACTTGCTGCTGTCCGGGCGCTGGTTGCACAGGGAGGTTCAAGGTCAGGAGATCTCCCGGCTGCATATCTGGAATGACTAATCTGGTTCCTTCCTCGCCTGCTGAGGACACCGTTAAATAATAATCCCGCACGGCATAGCTGGGAATATCCTTCCGGCATGTCAGGGTTACCTCAAGCGCTCCGTCGTGCCAGACTGGTAACTCTACCAGCATGAGCGGTGAAGAAATCTCACGCAAGGCAGCAAACGACGGCTTCACCCGGTTATAAATGTCTACAGAACCATGGATCCGCTGCTTCAGCTTCCCTTCACCCTCTTCGCCCATTTGCGTACGGTAATCATTTAGGCTGAAGAAGATTAATGCCGCGAACTGGGGATACTGGCGGTAGATTTCTGTTTTTTCGATAAGCAACTGGGTTCTTCTGGCGTCCCCGCCTTCAAACACCGGTTCACAAAGCCCATATTCAGCCACAACAATGGGCTTATCAGGATAATCGGCAATAATCTGCCGGATGACCTTATGCTCATCCAAATCTCCATGCCACGTTCCGATATATTCGTTCCACATGAGCAGATCACCCGCACCAGTGGCATCCCTGTCAGGCTGATAAAGAACACTGTTGCTTACATAATTGATCAGCCGGCTCGGGTCTAGCTGCAGAAGCTCCGCCTTCAGCTGCTCCATATAATGCAGGGTCACTGCAGACTGGCCATCCAGCTCATTCCCCATCCCCCAGGCAAAGATACACGGATGATGTGCATGACTATCAATCATCTCCCTGGCTTGAGACAGGGCGAGTGCGAAGGTCTCCTTCCCCGGCTCTGAAGGCTGCTGCCAATGCGGAATTTCCTCCTGAACCAGCAGACCATTGCGGTCACACCAGTCCAGCAAATCATTTCCCTGCTGCCAGTGGAATCGTGTAATGACACAATTCGCTTCCTTCAACCGCTCAAGCATCGCAATCAGATCTGTCTGCTTCTCAGCCATTCCAGTCGCCGGATTCGAGCCAGGCATCCACTCCACACCCATCAGCCGGACCGGTTCGCGGTTCAGCCACAGCTCATGTCCCTTAACAACAATCTCCCGGAAGCCAAACGGGCGGACTACCCGGTCCTGGACCTGATCCCCTGTGCGCAGTACAATCTCAAGCTCATACAAGTCCGGATGGTCAAAATGCCACAAATCAACCTCCGGCAGCAGGATGTCTGTGAAGCTCCAGGATAAGGCCCCGCCTGTGACCTCTTCGGTTCCCTGCCAAATGCGGATATCCTTGCGGTAGACGGCAATGTCTGCACTGAGCGCAACGGCTGATGGTTCACATAGCTTGATGCGTGCAGATAGCTTGCCGTCCGTATGTCCGCCTTGGTCAGCGAAGATGACCAGCGGTTCCACCTTGAGCTGCTGAATGGACGCCAATCCTGTGACGACAAGCGTTACCGGCCGGATCAGCCCGCCGTCATCGGCCCAGTCAAAGCTGTTGCCTTGGGGCAACGCCACGTCACTGTTGCTGTTGTCCACTCGAATCACAAGCCGGTTCCCGCCTCCCGCATGAATATATGGGGTCAGATCCGCTTCAAATGGGGTATAGCCGGAATTGTAGTGGCTGCCTGCCTCTACACCATTAACCCAGATATCCGTATCGCGGTAAGCCCCTTCAAAGGAAAGCCGTATCCGGCAGTCCTTCCACTCGTCAGGGACTGTTAACATTTGTTCATACCAGCCTGCCCCGCGGTATTCCTCCAGACCCTCCTGTACATTCCAGGTATGCGGAACGGAGACCGTAACCGGGGACGGCAAGCCTGAAGCCTGCCATCCTTCCTGCTCGCCTCGGGTTACAGGACCGGGCTGGAACTTCCAGCCCTCTTCCAGTCTTGCAGTGTAACGCCCTTCATTAATCAGGATACCCACGTCCTTTCACCTGTGTATTCTAACCCGATCTGACCCTTCACTTCTGTACACATAAGCGGCGGTGAATCATCGCACCTTGATGATTAGGCTCCATGGATAGAGCCGTTTCCAGCTCCTCAGCAGCTTCTAGGGTACGTCCGAGTCCAAGCAATCCCAGTCCGCGCATATACCGGCAGTGAATCACATTGCGGCGGTCCAGGTTATCCTCAAATACCAGGAAGTCCGGCAGCGACACCGCAAAGTAGTCCATTTTGATCTCATCAAAAATATGCTTCTCCGCATAATCAATCAGTTTATTGAAGCGGCGTTTGGCTTCCTTCTCATTATGCAGCTTCAGCCACGCCAGCCCCTGGTAGAAAATCATTTCCGGCGGCTGATCGTTGTAGAACATCGCGCTTGCCGGTTCATCCAGTCCCTGTGAAGCTATGGCATAACTGGCGATGGCTTCTTGTTTCTGCTGCAGAGCTTCGTAGGCCATACCGAGGTAATAGTAGATATTGTTCTCCCGGGCACCCTCCAGCTTGCCTTCACCCAGATTCAGCGGATAGACGAGAGCCTGCTTGAAGCGGGCAACCGCTTCCCCGTAAAGTCCAGCCTGCAGATGCTGTTTGCCAAGCTCCGTATGGGCGAACTTGTATTGTCCGGTTACTTTGCCTTCCCCGCCTTCCCAAGGGTGGAAATTCCGTGAGCTTAAGGCTACGAGAGCTTCATCATACCGTTCAAGATTGTTAAGCAGCGTAACATATTCGACGAAAAGATCATCACGCCGCTCCACCTGGCCGCGCTTCGTTTCAAGAATGGCGAGGCGCTCTGCTGAGGTCCAGGCCAGCTTCTTGCGGAGCTGGTCCAGTTCAAACAGTATCCGCACATCTTCCGGAGAGCAGGCGTACGCTTGCTCAAGCGAAGCCATGGCCGCCTGCGGGTTGTCCTGCTTGTTGAAATAGGCGAGTCCCAGGTTACGGTGAACAGTAGCGTAATCCCCCCGAAGCTCCCGTGAACGCTCCCAGCTTGCGATAGCCTCCTCCGGGCGTTTTTTATCATAAAAGAAGTTGCCCAGATAGTAATGCGCCTTGTCATCTTCCGGACTGGCCTCAACGGTGCTCTCCAGCAGTGCCAGCTCAAACAAAGTGTTAGGGAAGCAATAGGCTGGATCTGCGGACTGGCCGGCACGGCGCTGCTCTTCTGCCTTCTGAAGCTGCCCCGTACGTGCATACAGCTCTCCAAGAACGTAATGCAGCACCGGATACACGGAGCTTCCGGCAGGAACAGCTCTTTCGCCAATCTCAATGGCTTCTGGCAGCAGGCCGCTGTCCATATAGTCTGAGATCAGATTAAGATAGTTGTGTGCGTCCCTGCGCATAAGCAGATGCAGTTCGGACAGAACCTTTTCAGCACCAGCAGTGTCTTCCAGTGCACGCAGTGCCAGCGCCAGCTCGTTATAGGCACCGAAATCAGCGATATCCAGACCCATAGTTTCCATAGCGAATGCCTTGGCCTGCTCCAATAATCCAAGCTTGCGGAGCATAGCTGCCTTCAGATTACGGGCTTTGTAATTGCGTGAATTGCGGATCAGCGAACGTTCCGCCTGGTCAAGCGCTTCCGCATACTCTCCCTTGTGACTTGAAATTTGCGCCAGAGAGAAGTAACCTGCATCCTGCCAGGCTGCCGACCAGACTGATTTGTGAAAAGCAGTATAGGCCTCGTCCAAACGGTTCTGGCCGCGAAGTGCGGCACCCAGCTGATAGTAAGCCTCGCTGTCATAAGGGTTAGGGTTCCGCCAGGTCAACCGCTCGATCGCTTTGCGGAAATGCTGCTCACCGTCCTTGTAAAGTCCGCGGCGCAGCAGCAGGATTCCATATGCCACATTCAGCCGGATATCTCCGCTGTCCCGCTTCAAGCCCTCCAGATAGTAGGCTTCCGGCTCGAACGTAGCGTGCCGGTATTGCTCCAGATGCTGGCCTGCCAGATACAGCTCCTCTGCTGAACGCAGCTCTTCCGGCGCCGCGAGCGGCTTGGCAGCATCGGGAATACGCTCAATATCCGGACGTTTCGGCTGATAGGAGATCAGCAGTCGGCCTTCCGCATTCCGGACGGACAGCTTCAAGTCATGCTCCTGCTCACCGTTCTCCAGTGTTATAACTGTCTGATACACATCCACCGGGGACACATCCACCGTCTCACGCAGGTAGCAGTTGGCTGCCCCGCTAAGTTCTACGACTGCCTGCTCCAGCTTTGAGGTCGCATACACCTTAACCAATGCCTGACCGGATTCAGCATCAATCTCCAAGTTGACAGCTGCGTCAATTGAAGCATTTTTCACGACCCCAATTTGCTTGTAAGGCATGAAATATTGCGTGAAGGTCTTCTCCTCATAAGGCTGCAGCCAGGTAAAGTCAGGCTGGTTGTCCGTGTATACGCCAGTCATAAGCTCAATGTACGGGCCATCCTCATCGGTCAACTGACGGTCCCACGCCTGGCCGAACTCTCCATTGCCCCAGGTCCATTGCTTCTTGCCGGGCGAAACATGATGATTCGCCACATGCAGCAGCCCAGCTTCTACGCCGTGATCATAGCCGCCGACGAAATTATAATCGGATTTATAAGCCATATAAGAAGTCGGAACCGGGATATTCTTGTAGCGGGAAATATCTACACCTTCCGAATAATCCTGTTTGTAATAGGTGCCGGTCGCGATCGGGAACCGGGATACATCGCGCTTGCCATGGTCGAATACGGCAGTTACATCCGGAGGAAACACCGATTGCGTATGATCATTGACCGCCACAGCCGGATTCGCCCACCACAGGAAGGTCTGCGGCTGAGGTGTCCGGTTGTAAACTTGAGCATTAATCTCCAGGTAAGCTTTGCCCGGATATAGCTTGAAGGCGGCGGTAACCTTGGTGCCGTACATCCGGTCAATTTCACTGACCCATACTGTAGCGCTTCCATCTTCGGTTTGCTCATACCGGTATTCTACCGGACCGAAGGTATTCGGGCGGTGATGCTGCGGCCAGTTGAATTCAATCCCCCCGGAAATCCAAGGCCCGGCCAGGCCAACGAGTGCCGGCTTGATGACCCGGTTATAGTAGACGAAGTCGTAATTATTGGTCTTGTCGAGTGCCCGGTAGATTCTGCCGCCAATTTCCGGCATAATTTCAATCCGGACATATTCATTCTCCAGGATCACCAGCTTGTAGTTTTTATCGGCCTTCACATCCGAGATGGACTCGATTACCGGGTGAGGATACACGCGGCCTGAGCTTCCCTGATAGACTCTTTTCTCCAGAAACATAGGATTGGGGTCAGCTTCTCCCGCCTCATACGTAGGAATCAACACACTTGTCTCCCACACCCGAACTTGGATTTGGCCAGATCCGGCTGGAGACGCCTCCAATGTATGCTCTACAGCTTCTTGCTTCATGCTTGAACTGCCTCCCTAGTCTTGATAGTTATACTTTAGCGTCTGCCGGGGAAGGTTCCAATTGACGAAATGCGGGAAGTGATGGATTATATTCTTATTCGAAAATATATGAGAAGCCCAAAAGCATTAAACTTAAAGCGTGTTCGTCACTACGGTGAACATTTGGACTTCCGGCCGCTGTTGTCACCAGATTTCTTGATTATTGCCGCTGTCCGCGGTTTGAAATCCGGTGACAAAGGCGGTCGCTACCGCTCCTACAGTTCCAAATTCCCCCTCCGTTCCTATTCGCTTTTCGTTTATTGCTTAGTGATTCTATATATTCCCTTAACAGGGGGAGGGCAGCAGAAATGAGTCATGACCATATTCGCAAGCCTGAAGGGTTTGTCGAGGAGAAGCTATATGTGCTTCCGGAATACTGGATGAAGGAGCTGGAGCAGGAGGAGCTGACTGCTTCCTTATTTATTACGGACATCGGTTATTTCCCTAACGCCCAGTATCATTTCAGGGAACGCCTGGAAGGCAGCCCGTCGCATATCTTTATCTTTTGCGAAGCCGGAGCGGGCTGGATCGAGCTGAATCATGGAGAACGCATGCACCTGCAGCAGGGAGACATGATGATTATTCCTCCCGAAACCGCACACAGGTATGGGGCAATGCAGGAGAACCCCTGGAGTATCTACTGGTTTCATTTCAAAGGAAGCCACGCGAATAGACTGGTGCAGCTGTTCGGTTTATCTAATGCTCCCCTCTCATTATCACCAAGCGGTAAAGCCCGTTTAATTGAATGGTTCGTCCCTGCCTTTGAGATGCTGGCCGAACGGACTTATGCCCTGACTACACATATACATGTTGCGCAGACCGTAAGGCAGCTGCTCTCCGGAATTGGCCTGAGCGCCGGGAAATCCGCACAAGAGAAGAAACGCGAAACTTATCTGGAGCAGGCGGTTCAATACATGAATGGACACATGGGCGGCTCCATTTCACTCATTGAGCTGGCTAACCATGTAGGAGTATCGAAACAGCATCTGATCTATTTGTTTAATTCCGAAACCGGAGTCTCTCCGATTGAATATTTCCTGCGGCTCAAGATCCAGCGGGCAGGTCATCTTCTGGATCTTACTGAACTGAGCATTAAAGAGGTCAGCTCGGCCGTGGGTATTCATGATCCTTATTATTTCTCCCGGCTCTTTAAGAAGATTTCGGGCTTCTCTCCTTCAAGCTACCGGAAAATACCAAAGGGCTAACATTCCTTCACAACGATTAATGTACCTTTTAAATTCCGGTTCGACCCAAAGAAATCTCATTAGGAGGGCACCATGAACATATCAGTTCAAAAATTCAGGATCGGCAGGAAAACCGGAATCACATTAAGTATTATAGCTATCCTGATCATCGCAATTGTCGTTGTAAACCAGCTAACACCGCGTCCTTTTGTGGCTATTTTTAGAGCATTAATTAGTACCCAGGAGAATGCTGTAAATGTGGGTCCGTACGCTGAACAAATCATAGATGTTGAAGAAAGTGACGTAATCAGTATTCCTGTCGAGGGTTTACCCGATGCGCAGATAACCATGTATACCTTTGGCGTTGAATCAGACAAGCCTAAGCCCCTGATTTTATTCATACATGGCGGCGGCTGGACCGTAGGTACTGCGAAACAAGTGGGTTCCTTCTCGAAACTCTTAACGTCGGAAGGATATGTTGTGGCTTCCCTGGATTATTCGCTCGCTCCTGAGTACAGATATCCGGCTCCCATACAGCAGGCCGCAGCAGCAATCCATTATCTGCAGACTCATGCTGAGGAATACAATGCAGATCCTGCAAAGCTCTTCATCGGCGGTAACTCAGCGGGTGCGCAAATATCAAGTCAGCTGGGAGCGATGATTACTAATCCCACTCTTGAACAGCAAGTCGGGGTAAATTTGGATATACCGGCTGCAAACGTGAAAGGCTTACTGTTATTGAATGGTGTATATGACTTTGATACTGTAGCACGGGATAACTTCCCCGGGTTTAGAAAATATGCCTGGAGTTACACTGGACAGAAAGATTACGAAAACTACTCCAGATTAGACGAGCTTTCAACTGTAAAAAATATCACCTCCGAATATCCGGCAACATTTATAACCGCAGGTGATGCTGATCCTCTGGAACCTCAAACCTACGAAATGGACGCCGTTCTCAGAGCTAAGGGTGTTGACGTTACAAGTGTTTATTGGACAGGCAGCGGAAATAAATTGCCTCATGATTATATCTACCAACTACAGACGGGGCCTGCGCAAATCGCCTATGAAGAGGTTGTCAAATTTCTAAACGATAAATCGCAGCCATAGAAATTGAGCGCGGCAGCTAAATCAAACAGCGGCAATCCGGGACCTTATTTCCCCGTCCCGGATTGCCGCTGTTTCTTCATATGCTCCTACTCAACATCCTTCCCGGTAAACAGCTCCACTCTCGCTTTTACCAGCTCCGTATATTCCTTCTCCATCTTCTCAGCACCGGCTTTGTTCAGCTCTGCAATGAAATCATCGTAGATTGTATCGAACTCGGCTGTGCTGGCGAGGATGGCTTCCGGTATGCGCTTGTGGACGATATCCTGTGTTTTTTGATAGATGACCTGGTAGTCCCCATCGGTTGGCACCGGCATGTTGTACAGCGCGCCCCACTCTTTGACCGGGAATTCATCCTCCGCAGGGAAGAGATCCTTCCAGGTTGTCGCTTTATAAGCGGCCAGGCTTTCCTTCTCTGCATCCGAATATTCGGCAAGGATCTGTTCGGGGAAGTTCGTGGTATAGTAATTATCCGTGGAATCCTTCACCCCGTCACCGTAGCGGACACCCAGGATGGAATATAAGCCAATCCCTGTATTCTTGGTGAAATTTGCGGCATCGTTAACCTTCTGGTCGAGAATATCAGCAGGAATGACACGTTGTCCTTTGTCCACATTGTATTGTTTGCCTTCGATGCCCCAGTTTCTCAGCACCTGGCCTTCTTCCGAGGACAGCCAGTCCAGGAATTTAATTGCGCGGACCGGATCCTTGCAGGCAGTGGTGATGCTGATGCCATAGCCGTCCACTCCTACTGACTGCATCGCATGATCCTTATACTTCTCACTCAGCGTCACCGGGAAGTGCGCATACGTATACTCATCTTTGCCAGCCGCTTTGAGGGCATTTTCCGCATCCTGATATTCCCATTCTACAGAAGTGAGACCCAGTACCCGGCCGCTGGCGATTTTGGCTTTGTATTGATCATCCTTTTGGACAAAAGAGTCCTTATCGAGCAGCCCTTCATTATACATATGGTTCAGCCAGCGGAAGTACTCCTTCTCCTCCGGTTTCTTATAATGCAGCATCGTCTCATACGTCTCCGGATTCACATAATATTCGCCGTCATTGGTTCCGCCTGTAGTGACATCCCCCTGATTGGTGACGGTAATCATAACCTTCCAGCCGTCCGCGTTCACTGTCATCGGGATGGTCGGCTGCCCGTCCGTGGTCGGATGCTTGGCCGCGTATTCCTTAAGCACATTCTCATAATCCTGCACCGTTTTGACCTCCGGATAGCCAAGCTCCTTCAATACGCGGTGCTGAATCTGAAAGCCGTTGGTTGCATCAAAATTCTGGTTATCCACACCGACATTGGTCGGGATCGAGTAAATGGCCTGGTTGTCGTTACTGTATTTCATCCGGTTCATGTTATCGCCCATTACTTTTTTGATATTAGGCGCGTATTTGTCGATCAGATCGGTCAGATCAAGGACGGCTTCCGCATCCACCAGCTTGCCCAGCTCGCCTTTGGCATAGATGAGTTCGGGATAATCCCCGCTGGCTGCCATCATGGAGATTTTGTCCTGACCGCCGCCGCTGCCGACATCGAATTCCGCATTCAGGGTAACCCCTGTCTTGGCAGTAATCTCTTTGCCGATATCATCCTGCATCTTGTTCCAGTTCGGACTGGCATCTGCACCAAAGAAGGTAAAGGTGACCGGAGCTGTATCATTTCCGCTGGTATTCCCGTTCGCAGCATCCCCGGCGTTATTGCCCGCATTGCTGCTGCAGCCTGCCGAAATGAGCAGCGTGCCTGCCAGAAGCGCCGTGCCTAGTTTTCTTGAAAGTGTTGCCTTCATCTCTCTCATCCCCTTTTGCTGAATGCGTTTACAGTCTCATTTTAGCGCCGATGTTGGCGGATAACCTTGATTTTCGAGTCGCAGACTAGCATTATATAGACAAACACGTATTTCAGAGGTGGGAGCTTTATGAGCAATGTATATTTGAACTGGTTCACGACCGATGAGCATTTCCCGTTCTTTATTCAATACGGCGGCCATGAGGAAGATATGGATCTGCATATGCATGCGGATTTCTCGGAGCTTGTGATTGTGCTGAAGGGGCATGCTTCGCATATCGTCAATGATGAGGAAGCCTTTATCAAGAAAGGCAATGTATTCGTCATTAACGGCGGTACTCCGCATGCGTATAAGGACCCGTATGATTTCAAGATCTGCAACATTATGTACAAAGCCGATATGCTCAAGCTGGCCGGACCGGACTTAAGAACGCTGAACGGCTATCAGGCGCTGTTTGTATTAGAACCCTTTTACCGCAGCATTAACACCTATAAAAGCAAAATGAACCTCCCCATCGTCAGCCTGGAATATGTGTCATCGCTTGTGGCCGGCATGATTACCGAATATGAGCAGAAGCACCACGGCTATCAGACCATGCTCGCCTCCAGATTCATGGAGCTTGTCGTTTATCTGTCCAGACATTATGACACTCAGGAGAAGGGCGTGGACAACAGCCTGATGCACCTCGCCAGTGCGATCTCCTATATCGAGGATCACTATCATGAACCGGTTACCCTTGATTCCATTGCCGCCAAATCCGATATCTCTGTCCGGCATTTGAACCGGATCTTCCAGGCGTATTATCAGACTACACCGATTGCTTATATTCAGCGCCTCCGGCTGGAACAGGCCTGCTCTCTGCTCAGGCAAACCAGACACCCCATTACCGAAATCTCCTATAGGTGCGGATTTAATGACAGCAACTACTTCACCCGACTCTTCAAAAAAACGTACGGCAGGTCCCCGAAGGCTTACCGCAATCAGCAGTAGTATTTGTGTTTTACAAAATTATTCAGTATGTTTAAAAATATGAAAGGTGGTTAAGTAATGAAGATTCTCATCGTTGGCTATTTTAACGAGACCGCAAAATCAAATATTGTAAGGTATTTTCCGCAAGACTGGAACGTGGTTATTGTACCGCCCGGAGAAGAAATGCTGCATCATATTGAAGATTGCCAGGTACTCATCCCTGAACATATTAAAGTGGATCACAGCCTGCTTGCTAACGCCAAAAAACTAAAATTGGTACAGACGGGTGCAGGATTTGATAATGTAGATATCCCTGCCTGTACACAGCTTGGTATTTGGGTGGCCAATGCTGCAGGAGTGAATGCACAGGCAGTGGCCGAGCACGTAATGGCACTGATATTGTCTTATTATAAAAACATACCGTTTCTTGATCATTTCATGAAAAACAAGCTGGATGAACATCAATTGGACTATACAGGGAGTGAATTAAACGGTAAAACGATTGGGATTATCGGTTTGGGCGCTATCGGCAAAAAAGTAGCTGCGTTTTGCGGGGCTTTTGATATGAATGTGCTGGCTTATGCGAGACATGCTGCTCCTCAATCTGACGGTTTGGTGAAAATGACAGATTTCGATACTCTTCTAAGCACATCGGACATAGTCAGTGTACATGTACCCTTGACTCCGCAAACCAAACAGCTGATCAACAAAGCGGCATTGAGCAAAATGAAGAATACCAGTCTTTTCATCAATACAGCCCGGGGCGGGATTGTCAATCAAAGAGATTTGATAGATGCCTTAAAAAACGGGGATATTTCAGGCGCATGCCTGGATGTGTTTGAATCGGAACCGCTTCCCATTGACAGTGAGCTCCGGAATCTGGGTAATGTGATCCTTACTCCTCATACAGCAGGAATGCCTGATGGCCGAAAATTCCATAAAAAAAGATATGATTTCTTCATAAATAATATAAAACGTGTAGGAAATGATGAAGAGCCTGAAAGCAAGCTCAATCAGTTATAGTTTAAACTCCAGCGGGGACGGGTGACCCCGCCGCCAAGGCAGCAGTTGCAGCGGTCCATACAGCAGATATGCATGAACCGCTGCTCCATACTCTATACCGCGGGCTGATCCAGCGGCTCATAATCGAACCAGTCATACGCCGCCGGAGTAGCCAGCCCAGACCCTGACGTTGCATACATCGCAACGAATACGCCTGTGAATCCTCCGGAGATTTCTGTGCTGAGATGATGTGTCTCTCCGCTGCCAAGTTCCGTCACCCCGGACTCCGGGCTTTGAACCGAGGCTTCTATGCTGCCGGGCAGCGCCTTAATCCTCAGAATAACCGGTCCGGCCGGACATTCTTCTACATGCTCCACCCGAAGCGAACCGACCGTCCGCCGGAACACGGCGACTCTCCGGCCGTTCGCAGTGCGGAGGACCAGCTCATAATGATGCCTCTCATTCTTATACACCGTAAGCCCGGCTTCTTCTCCTTCATGCTGCGGCTCATAATCCAGCGCTGCTGCTATATTGGCCGTGAAGTGACTAAGCCGGCGGCCAACAAAAGCAGGCGCAGCCGCTTCATTCAGCGTGGCCTCGTGGCCATGCAGCACCAGATGGCCCGGCCGTTCCTCCAGCGACCAGCTTCCCTCTGCGGGATTGCGCAGAAAAGTCCAGTCCAGGCCAAGCCCGGTGCCGTCAAAGTGGTCCCGCACAGGCTTCTCCGGCCAGCGAACTTCCGGCAGCAGCGGCGAGTCCATAACCGGCTCGATGTGGCCGCCGTTCCCAATCACCGGCCAGCCTTCAGCCGTCCAGGTCACCGGAGCCAGAAAAGTTTCCCTGCCCAAATGATGCCCCATCGGATAAGAGACCGGTCTGATCCCCAGGCAAACCGCCCACCAGCTGCCGTCCTGCGCTTCAATCAGGTCCGCATGACCCGTAGCGTGTATGCTGCTGTGCATACTGCGGTTGGACAGAATCGGGTTATGCGGACAAGCTTCATAAGGCCCGTAAGGCTGGCGGCTTCTTGCGATAGTCTCCATATGCCCGTATTCCGTTCCGCCCTCGGCGATCATCAAATAGTACCAGCCGTTATTCCGGTAGACATGCGGAGCCTCGGGATGAGCGCCGCCGGTTCCCTTCCAGATCAGCATACTCTCTGTCAGCATACACCCGGTTTCGATATCAATCTCACACTGGTAGATCCCGTTCCCCTGCTCACCGTCCCGGGCGGACTGAAAGTAGACGCGTCCGTCCTCATCGAATAACAGGGAAGGATCGATGCCGCTCTGCGCAACCGGGTACGGCTGTGACCAGGGACCTTCCGGGTTCTGTGTCTTGACGAAGAAATTGCCCATTCCGCTAACGTTGGTGGTCACCATATAGAACCAGCCGTTATGATAGCGGAGCGTCGGGGCGTATATTCCGCCGGAGCTCCCTGCATTCTCCAGAGGCAGCTGTCCGGCCGTTGTAAGGCAGTGTCCAATCTGACGCCAATGAACAAGATCCCTGCTGTGAAAAATGGGTACTCCCGGATAATATTCAAATGTGCTGGTCACCAGATAATAATCGTCACCTGCCCGGCAGATGCTGGGATCGGGATGAAATCCTGGGATTACGGGGTTGGTATATTGCATTGGCCGCGCTCCTGTCCATTTTCAATTAGCTGTAACTATCCCTACCATTGTAAATGGAGCCGGCTATATCAAACCTTAATTTTCAAGTCACCCGATTAGGAGAATATAGACATTGCCCGCTTCGAGAGCCTCACCCATTTCGGCAAGGTGTTCAAGATGATCTCCGGCCTCCCGCCCCGGGATTACCGGAAATCACGGCGGTGAAGCGGCGGGATTAAGAACTTATAAGACTATTCTGCCATCAGTTAAGATCCCGTTAAGAAGGCAACAAACTAACGTATACGGAAGAAAAACCATGGTGACACCAAGAATAAGCAGGATTATTCTCACTTTCTGCCGGGATATGTGCTATGGCTGACCTTTAAGGCCGGTTGCGCTTTTTACATGGAATAGAACTGCGTGTATGATTCCCATTAACACCTATGCTGAGTTCCTGTGAGCAACTGGAGGGAGTCTTGAAGAGTGGCAGAGATACAGACAGCGAAAACCTATTATTTGGGCATTCATCCGCATATGCTGGATCCGGTAAGTCTGGAGTATACGAGCTTTGGGGTACTGTGGTACGAAGAGGGCAAGTAACGGTATGTTGTAGGTTACGGATTTGGGGCAGAGCAGATCGAAACGCTGTTTCACTTTTGCAGAGCCTCAGCCTCCTTCACTTGTTCGAATGAACAGGTGCTGTACAATATTTACACTAGCATCCGAGACAAGCAGCAGGAACGTGACTGGCAGACGCGCAAGCGGCTGGCTTTGTGGACAGCCTTCAAGGAACCCTGGAAAAGTATGCCTGACGGCTGGTATGTCCTCCGGTCCCGTGACAAATTCCCCTTGCATCTGTCTGTTGTCCGTAAAACTAAATATAGTATCTGGCTGGAGCATGCGGCCGTTTGCGAGAATGAAGCCCAGCTTACGGGGTATCTGGACCGGGCGAAACAAACCCATCATTTAACATCAATAGTGCCTATGGAACTTCAGGAGGGCAGTATCCATGAATAGTAACAAGCTATCGCAGATTGAACTCTTTGCATTTGATACCACTCCTTCGTTCGCCAACAGACCGGTCCGGGCCGGTTCATTATATCTGCTGCTGCGGCTCACCTGGGGAGAACAAATTCATTACGGGGCATGCGAGATCGAGATTACACGAAGTGGACAATCCTTTGATTTGACGAAATGGGGGGCTCCTCTGAGATGTATTCACCATTCAACAGTGGAGGAGATAGTGGTAACCTTGCGCCGCAAGGAGCAGGAGTGGGCAACAGGTCAGCTTGGATTGCTGCAATCCGCCTTATCCGGCATTCTTCAGGCCAGGGTTCCTGTTACCGCGGAGCACGGAAGACATGCGCATCAGGTAAACTCTCATGCCGCCTTTACTCCATACCCGGTAAACAGCCGCTTCCGTGAGTTGACGTTATCCCGCTTGATCGACGAATCGGTCGCCTACTACTCCATCCTCCGGTAATAGAAATAAGTGACCGCCCAGCTTATTCCTTCAACCGCCGCCACAACCGGTAGCCCTTGCGGACGATCTCCAGAATGGGCCGGGGAACCGGAAACATCCAGCGGGAGGCAACAGGCCGGTACAGGTGATAATACGCCTTCTTGAAATCCTCCCACATGCTGCAGTCCTCATCCTTCAGGAAATCGGATATATCTACGATCAGGCCGCGGCCGTCCTGAACCATCACATTCTTGGCGTGGACATCATGCGGGTGGAGTCCGCGGGACCGGGCATAACCCAGCGCGCTGTCAATATCTTCTATGGCCTGCGCGGTGATGAGAATTCCCCGTTTCATCGAGTCATAGAAGGTAACTCCTTGCAGCCGTTTCAGGATCAGAAAGTCCGGTCCGCTGTAATAGCATTCGGAGAATGCCGGATGACGGCCGAGGCGGCGGTACACCTCTGCTTCTTCCGTAAGGCCCGGCCTGCCCGGGGCGTACACCTTCACTGCATAACCGGGAGCTTCCGGATGATAGAATACGGCAGCGTAATTCCCGGTTCCCAGCACCTTCCAGGGCTTCGGCACGCTGCGGACCTTTACGGGTTCCAGTGGATCAACACTCTCTATCGTTGCTTGTGCCAATAACTCACCCTTGATCCGTTCTATCAGCTTCTCCATTCCACTCACCCCGCAGCTCAGTTCGATAATTGCTCTATCCTTCCAGTGTACGCCAAAACATACTATTGAGCTAATCCATGCCGGGAGCAGCATAAAAACCGGTCAGCAGCAGCTAACCGGTCCTTCAACCCGGAGAAATCCATTACGCTAATATAAATAATATTTACTGTAAAGTTATAGTCATTTCACTATCCACCAGTTCCAGTAAGCTGTGTACTGTCCAGCGCCCGTCTGCGGTTTTATCCATACGAAACATTACGTCAACCGGTACTTCCACGAGATTATCGTTATCATCCCATTCCTTATGCAGTTCAGCTGCGTACACGACAGCATGATCAGCGCTTAGATAAGGAATATAGGTTCCAGCCACTTTCTGTTTCTCAGAGCCGTATGCTTGCTGGGCCATCTCATCCTCAAATTGCAGGCCAGTCTCGCTTTCAAATTCGCTTATGTAAGCCGGTGATGTTGACTGAATGATTGCAGCTGCATCTCCATTTGCCCATGCCTGATTATATGCATCCAAACCCGACATAACTGCTGCAGCCTCACCGCCCTGTCCGGCATTGACTGTACCTCCTGCAGTTGCCTCCTCGGCCACCTCATATTTGGGGCCTTCCAAATATAAACGGGCTAACTTCCAATCCTCTTTTTCTTTGGTGACGGTGAATATAAAGTCAATCTCCCGTTTAAATGCGGCGGATGCTGATTTATAGGCTACTCTGACGACAGCTTTATTATCTGAGAGATATCCAATTTTATCTACTGAGACAGTGGAGTCCTTTAAAGGAAGGAAGTTGAAATCTACACCCATCTCCGAATCAATAGTGGTATAAATATCCCATCCCTGACCGGTAAATATCTCACGCGATGGATTGATCTGACCCTCCTTAAAGAAGCTGTCGAATAAAGGACGGATCTTGTCTCCTTCATCGGTTATTGTCTTCGTTAGAAGAATAGTCTGTTCGTCCACATTGAATTTTACCTGATATCCTAACATTTCACTGATTGAACGGACAGGCATATATGTAAGATTTCCGATTCGCCGCACAGGTGCCGGGAGTGTCACCTCTTTATCCTTATACATTACTTTTTTGCTGCCCAGCCATAAGGTAATCAGCGGTTTGGCGTCTTCCTCCCCACTGTCAAAAACATAAACTCTTCCTAATTCCACATTCATATCCACGGTCATTCCCAGTGACTCAAAGAAAAACCGGTAGTACACAAGCGTGTTCCCCTTCTCCACATACAAAGGCTCTGAACCAGCAAGCGAAACTCCATTAACCGCGATGTTGACATCTGGATATTCTGCAGCAGCAGAACTTTGTTGCGGGGCAACCATAAACAGCAGACAAGCCAGTATAAAGATAATAAATTTTTTATTCATCAAATTCCCCTTTCAAACTAGTAATCTTATCAGCGGCCAAATCACCTTACAAAGAATACCACATGAATGCATAGGAATTTGTCGAATTATGTTATTTTTTTAAAAGCAGCCAACACACCAAAGCTCCCTACTGGGCATTCAACAGACCACCCTCCACATGCTCATTGGATTCGCACACCCACGGCAAAGTTACCCTCACGCTGGTTCCTGCCTGAAGTTCCGAATCCACCCTAATCTGGCCGCCGTACATTTCAATTAATTGTTTACAGATGGACAAGCCGATGCCTGTCCCTTTTAGCTTAGTGGTATAGAACGGATCGAAGATCCGTTTTAATTTATCCGGCGGTATCCCTTCGCCATTGTCTTTGAAGATCAGCATGATTTCATGGGTCTCATCCGCCGTGGTCACTGTAATATCTATCCTGCCTTGGCATGCGGTGAAGGAATCAATGCTATTCTTCAAAATATTCAGGAAGACCTGCTCCAACTGTGAGGCATTTCCGAAAGTCAGAATAGTTTCATCCGAATAATCCACTGCCAGAATAATATCGCCGCTAAGTATGAGCTGATTCACAATGTTGTTCACTCTATGTATAACCTCGATTACATTAAACACTACGCCGCTATTCTTTGCATGATCCCCTTTCCGCGACAGCATCAGGAAGTCCGTAACTAAGCCGTTCAGCGTATCGATCTCTTTAATTGTAATATCCATGTAGGCACGCAGTTCATTAGCTTTGATCTCAGGCTCATTAAGCCTATTATTCACAAGCTGGGCGAAGCCCTTGATTGAAGCCAGCGGATTACGGATTTCATGTGCCATACCTGCGGCCATCTGTCCCATAACCGCAATTTTTTGTTCATGCAGATTGTCGATCTGCTGGTTTTTATTAGACAAATAACCTTGAGCGAAGCCGGTAAACCGGGTCCAGTTGGATTCCATCAGCCGATTATAGAAAAACAGCCGGTTCGCCGAATCATCCACAAGCACTTCAATGGTCCGGAACATCATATTCTGGGCGGTTAAGTTCAAATCTTTGCTCATTTCAAGCAGAATATCAAAATGGTCGCCAAATATCTCTGCAGTATAAGCCCCTTGCGCAAACCCCTCTTGCTCCTGTGTGTGCAGGTACTGCTCATAATCAGAAGGCCCCAGGAACAATGCTTCTATTATAGACATTAAGGTCATAGTGAAGGTTGCATCCAGCAATTCCTTATGCGTCTCTATGAACCAGGCGGATTGGGGGTTTTTCATGATTACAGAGTGATAATGAGTGTTCAGAATCATTGAAACTGCCGGTGTTAATGACGAGCGCAACTGATTTTCACTGTATCCCATTTCCATCCTCCCTCTTTGCTTGATGTATTCAATATATGTTTATATTTTCCTGCTTAAAAATAAAGCAAATCCATATTTATTTCAATTTTAAAATATACATCTGTATAAATATAGAACACCCCAAGCCTTCCGCTTAGGCGGAGTAGTTTGGGGTGTTGGTAATCATCCTCTGGATACTTTAAAATCTTAATAGACGATCATAATTATACTTTTCCAATTTCAGTTAAAGGAGGATTTACTTGCTTTGATCAGACTCCTCGCTTCTTTACTTTCTGCATTACTTCTGTCGATTGTATTCACAATGATCATATCCTTGTAACTCCTGCTTCATTGTATATAGATAGAGCCATCAAACACCGCAACATGATTACACATGTTTTGTTATATTTCATAATTGGAGCCATACTGGGTGTATTCATCCTCATAATCAATTCTGCGAATAATGTCCAGGCTTCTATACGGCTAGTATTACTTTTTGGAATCAGTGCGTCTGTATTTTCTCTATTTGCGGGCCTCTTTACATTTATAATGAACACATCAAGGCGCTAAAGCTGTTCAAAAATGTATAACCTTATGTTCCTCAGCGCTTCTGTACGTTTCGAATACAAGCTCCAGCGTCTTCAAATTGTCTTCTCCGCTCGTCTGGAATTCCCCGCCCGTATTCAGGCAGTGAATGAAATGTGACTGCAGGCGGTAGTGGCTCTCTTCGAAATCAAGGCCGTTGTTCTCCGAAACTATAGTCTCCACACCCTTGTTATCAATCACGCTGATGGTGCCGCTGCTGTATAGCTTCACTGTGGCCTTATCGCCCTCGATGATCAGCTGCTCCAGATGATTAGGCAGCACAGGTGCCGTTAGCTTGCCGCAGATTCTAAGCTATACCTGGTATAACGTCAGATTTAAATCAATAAAAACCACTTTGACAAATCACTTGCTGAGGGCTTGCAATGAACCGATAAAGGTATATCCCTCCGGTATATTTAGTTGTATTTTGTACAACTAAATCGTCTGATTTTCAACCGATTATCTGTTTAATTGTATTTCGTGCAATTAAATTTCCATTTGCAGATTGTTTCACCCGTTCAGGCAGATTTAGTTGTACAGATTACAGTTATAAGATGCAAGCATACCCTTTCGCTGTTTTTAATTGCACATTATACAACTATCGCTATGTTCCCCCTTGAAACAGGTAAAGGAGCCTGACCCCAGCAGCCTTTTCACGGCTTTGGGGTCGGCTCCTGTTTTTATAAGTCTTAGATATCGTTATCCAGCCAAGTACGCATCATAGATAACAGCTGTGCACTGTTGACCGGTTTGGTAATGTAATCCGAGCAGCCTGCTTCGAGGCACAGCTCCCGGTCTCCCTTCATCGCTTTCGCCGTCAGCGCAAGAATGGGGAGGTCCTTGAATTCCGGCTTGAGCCGGATGGCACGGGTCGTTTCATAGCCGTCCATCCCCGGCATCATGATATCCATCAGGACAATTTCGATGTCCGGCGTCTGTTCCAGAAGAGTGATGGCATCCTGCCCGTTCTCCGCAGGGATGACCTTCATCTGATGACGTTCCAGAATGGAAGTGAGTGCGAAGATGTTCCGGATATCATCATCCACTACAAGCACTTTCTTAGACTCAATCATTTCATCCGAGTGATGCAGCTTAACCAGCTTATCCTTTGAACCGGACGGCAGGTTCTCCGCCTTGCGGTGCAGGAAGAGGGTCGTTTCATCGATCAGCTGGAGATTCGATTTCACCTCTTTGAGCACCGCCATTTTGACCAGCTCATCCCAATCGCTTTCTTCCGCCGGTGTCAGCTTCCTGCTCATGTGGACCAGGACGGGAACCTTTTTGTTCTTCGCGTTCTTGTACATATCCCGGATAAACCGGATGAGATTCATCTCCGGCAGGCTGCTGTCCAGTACCACACAATCGAATTCTTTGGTATTGATCTGGTTCAACGCTTTGCGTGCCGTGTCCACTGCCGTAAGACTGATATCAGGGTTGCTTAACAGCTCAATGATTTGCTTGCGCTCTTCCTCATTCTGGACCGCCACCAGCAGATTCCTGGTCTTCTTATCCGCAAACTGGTTCAGACGGTCGAGCGCATTCTCCAGCTCTTCATTGGTCACCGGTTTGCGGAAGTAATCATGAGCGCCCCGCTGTAACAGCAGTACCTCATCCTCATCGACCGTCATCACACAGACCGGAATATGCCGCACCTCAATATCGTTCTTCAGCTGCTCGAGTACCAGCCAGCCGTCGGCGTCTCCGCCAAGATGCAGATCGAGCGTTATAGCAATCGGCTGGTACTTATGAACAAGCTCCAGCACATCATAGCCGCTGGATGTAATCACGGCTTTGATACCTTTTTTGTGGAGCATATCCAGCATAATTTCATTGAACTTCTGGTCATCCTCAATAATCAGGAAGACACGGTCTCCCGGCACGATCTGATCCCGGTCATCAAGGAACGTATCATCTGCCGGCTTAGCCAGATTACTTCTGCGTTTGGATGGGGTGATATCGATCACCTCCGGAACATGTGCCTTGGGGATCTCCGGTTCGGTGAATTCCGCTTCAGTAGGCAGGTACAGATTAAAGACGCTCCCTTTGCCCGCTTCACTGTACAGGGTGATTTCTCCGCCTAACATCTCGGCAATCTCGCGGGATATGGCAAGCCCCAGGCCTGTCCCGCCGTATTCCCGGTTCGTGCTGCCATCCGCCTGCTGGAAGGCTTCGAAGATAATCTGCTGCTTTTCAGGCGGGATACCGATTCCCGTGTCGCTTACAGAGAAGCAGATCACCGTTTTGGCCCGCGTCAGCGATTCATTCTCCGGATGCCAGCCCTCGCCTGCTTTGCGGATCTGCAGCATGATCTGCCCTTGCTCCGTGAACTTGAAGGCGTTGGACAGCAGGTTCTTCAGAATTTGCTGCAGCCGCTTGAAATCCGTTGCTATTCTGGCCGGTACGCCGGAATCAATGATGATCCGGTAGTCCAGCTTCTTGGCATCCACCATATGGCGGAAGGTACGGTCCAGCCCGTCTGTCAGCTCTGCCAGAGAAACCTCGCTGTAATCCGGCGTAATCGTGCCCGATTCGATTTTGGACAGATCCAGAATATCGTTGATAAGGTTAAGCAATTCAAGTCCGGAGTCCTGAATGGTCTTCGCGAACTTCACCTGAATCTCATGAAGATTCTCATCCGGGTTCTCGGCCAGCTGTTCTGCCAGGAGCAGCAGGGAATTCAGCGGGGTTCGCAGCTCATGCGACATGTTGGCCAGAAACTCGGATTTGTACTTGGACGTGAGCGCAAGCTGTTCCGCTTTCTCCTCCAGATAACGCTTGGCTACCTCTACCTCATGATTCTTGCTCTCCACTTCCGCCTTCTGCAGCACCAGCAGCTTCGCTTTATCCTCAAGCTCGTCATTCGTACTCCGCAGCTCCATCTGCTGCTTCTGGAGCTCCTCGGTGAGCGACTGTGATTGGATCAGCAATTCCTCCGTACGCTGGTTCGCCTGCATGGTGTTGATCACAATGCCGATGGATTCTGTAAGCTGATCCAGGAAGGCGATGTCGATATCACTATAAGGGCGGAAGGTGGCCAGCTCCAGTATCGCCAGCACCTGATCTTCGAAAATAATCGGCAGCAAAATAATATTAAGCGGGGTAGCTTCTCCCAATGCGGACGAAATTACAACATAGTCGCCCGGCACATTGGTAAGCAGGATCCGCTGCTTCTCAATCAGACACTGGCCGACCAGCCCTTGCCCGGCCCGGAATTCATTGGCCAGATGCTTGCGGCTCTGGTAAGCATAGCTGGCGAACAGCTTCAGAACCGCTTCACCGTTAGAAGGCTCATTGATGTAGAAGACCCCATGCTGCATAGATACAAGCGGAGCCAGCTCGGACAGGATCATACGGCTCACCGCATACAGATCTCTTTGCCCTTGCAGCATCCGTGAGAATTTGGCCAGGTTGGTTTTGAGCCAATCCTGCTCTGTATTGATCCGGGTCGTCTCCTTCAGGTTCCGGATCATTTCGTTAATATTATCTTTGAGTGTCGCGACTTCCCCGGAGGCGGATACGTCGATGGCCCGTGACAGATCGCCATTCGTTACCGCCGTGGCAACATTCGTAATGGCCCGCACCTGCGTGGTAAGCGTACTCGCCATGTAGTTAACGTTGTCGGTCAGGTCACGCCACGTTCCAGCTGCTCCAGGCACACTGGCTTGTCCGCCCAGTTTCCCTTCGGCGCCTACCTCCCGCGCCACCGTGGTCACCTGGTCGGCGAAGGTCGCCAGCGTCTCGATCATATTATTGATGGTATCGGTCAGCTCGGCGATTTCACCTTTGGCTTCCACGGTCAGCTTCTGCTTCAGATTACCGTTCGCAACGGCAGTCACAACCTTGGCAATCCCGCGCACCTGATCCGTCAGATTGGTCGCCATAATGTTAACGTTGTCGGTCAGATCCTTCCAAATCCCCCCGACGCCGCGCACCTGGGCTTGTCCGCCCAGCTTACCGTCTGTACCGACCTCGCGCGCCACACGCGTAACCTCGGAAGCGAACGAATTCAGCTGGTCCACCATCGTATTAATCGTGTTCTTCAGCTCAAGCAGTTCGCCTTTAACGTCTACCGTAATCTTCTTGGACAGATCGCCGTTCGCTACCGCTGTCGTAACACCGGCAATGTTGCGCATCTGAATGGTCAGATTGCTGGCCATGTAGTTGACCGTATCGGTCAGATCCTTCCAGGTACCGGAAACATCCTTAACTTCCGCCTGCGCCCCGAGTTTGCCGTCCGTACCGACCTCGCGCGCCACACGCGTAACCTCGGAGGCGAAGATCGAGAGCTGGTCCACCATGGTGTTGATCGTATTCTTCAGCTCCAGAATTTCACCTTTGACATCTACGGTAATCTTCTTGGACAGATCCCCTTTGGCTACCGCCGTCGTAACGTCCGCAATATTCCGCACCTGGTCCGTCAAATTCCGGGCCATATTATTTACGCCCTCGGTCAAGTCTTTCCAGGTTCCGCCGACGCCCTTCACCTGCGCCTGTCCGCCCAGTTTGCCGTCTGTACCTACCTCGCGGGCCACACGCGTCACCTCGGAGGAGAACATCGAGAGCTGGTCCACCATCGTATTGATGGTATTTTTGAGCTCCAGGATTTCGCCCTGGACATCGGCAGTGATTTTCTTGGACAGATCTCCGTTCGCTACTGCCGTCGTTACAACAGCAATGTTACGCACCTGATTGGTCAGGTTTGAGGCCATATAGTTTACACTCTCGGTCAAATCCCGCCAGGTCCCGGCAACGCCCTTAACCTGGGCCTGTCCGCCCAGCATGCCCTCGGTACCCACCTCACGCGCCACACGGGTAACCTCGGAAGCGAAGGTAGAGAGCTGCTCCACCATCGTGTTAATGGTGTTCTTGAGCTCAAGGATTTCTCCGGTCGCATTTACCGTGATCTGCTTGGACAGGTCGCCCTTGGCCACCGCCGTCGTCACTTCAGCGATATTACGCACCTGATCGGTCAGGGTACCCGCCATAAAGTTAACGCTGTCCGTTAAATCCTTCCAGGTGCCGGATACGCCCTTCACATCCGCCTGACCGCCGAGAATTCCTTCCGTGGAGACCTCCCGCGCCACCCGTGTCACCTCAGAGGCGAAGTTGCTGAGCTGATCCACCATAATATTGATGGTGCTCTTCAACTGGAGAATTTCGCCTTTCGCATCGACAGTTATCGTCTTGGATAAGTCGCCCTTAGCGACAGCGGTTGTTACTTCGGCAATGTTACGCACCTGATTGGTTAAGTTCGAGGCCATGTAATTTACGCTTTCCGTCAAATCCCGCCAGGTGCCGGATACGCCTTTGACATCTGCCTGTCCGCCAAGGATCCCTTCCGTACCGACCTCACGCGCCATCCGGGTAACCTCGGAAGCGAAGGTCGACAGCTGATCCACCATCGTGTTGATGGTGTTCTTGAGCTCAAGGATTTCGCCCTGGACATCGGCAGTAATCTTCTTCGACAGATCGCCGTTTGCGACCGCAGTGGTCACAACCGCGATGTTACGCACCTGGTTGGTCAGGTTGGAGGCCATGTAGTTTACACTTTCGGTTAGATCGCGCCATGTACCCGATACATCCTTCACGTCTGCCTGCCCGCCAAGCTTACCCTCCGTGCCAACCTCTCGCGCTACACGAGTAACCTCGGAAGAGAACATGGAGAGCTGATCCACCATGGTGTTGATCGTATTTTTGAGCTCAAGGATTTCTCCCCGTGCATTTACTGTAATTTGCTTTGACAGATCACCGTTCGCCACAGCAGTCGTTACCGCCGCAATATTACGCACCTGATCCGTAAGGTTAGTCGCCATGTAATTCACGCTGTCTGTTAAGTCTTTCCAGGTTCCCGATACTCCTTTGACATCTGCCTGCCCGCCCAGAATGCCCTCCGTGCCGACCTCGCGTGCTACCCGGGTAACCTCGGAGGCAAATGTACTAAGCTGATTCACCATCATGTTAATATTGCTTGCCGTCCGCTGGAATTCACCAGTGAGCGGCCGCCCTTCGATCTCCAGCTCCACCTTCTGGGACAGATCGCCTTTGGCTACGGCGTTAATCACCCGGACCATCTCGCTGGTCGGTTGAATCAAGTCAATAACCATCCCGTTCAGCGAATCGGTAATGGTCTCCCAGGAGCCGCCCAGATTCTTCTGCACGAATCTGCGCGACAGATTACCTTCTTTACCGACCACTCTGGCTACTGTCTGGACTTCATTCACCAGACTCTCCTGAATATCCATGATCTCGTTGAAGGTATCTGCTACCTTACCGGCTATTCCCGTGCGGTCATAGGGCATTCTGTGGGAGAAGTTTCCTTTCTTCATCGCCATTAAGGCGTTGAGCAATTCGCCGGCATCAATCTGATCTCCGCTTATCTCTTTGCTTTGGTTCTGATCGCTCATAGTATCAACCCTGCCCCTTATGCATTATTTACTTGGAATTGTTTGACTGCAATTGTAAAAACAAAGGTGGCGCCTGGTTCATTCGACGGCTCTACCCGGATGCTGCCGCCCATTAATTCAACTAAAGATTTGCTGATCGATAATCCAAGCCCTGTGCCTCCGAACCTGCGTGTTGTAGAGGCATCCAGCTGGAAGAAGGGCTGGAACAGCTCGTTTATCTTATCCGGGGGAATTCCGATCCCCGTATCTTTAATTGTAAATTCAAGCGTAAGCGTATTCGCCTCTTCGGACAGCTTGTTAACCATTATGTATATACTGCCTTCATGGGTGAATTTCACTGCATTGCCCACCAGATTATTCAATACCTGGCGGAGGCGGGTCATATCGCCCGTTATATAAGGCGGAACCGAAGGATCTACGGTCACAGCCATCTCCAGATTCCGTTCCCTGGTTTTGGCTGTGAACAAATCAATCGTTTCAGCCAGGCAGTCCTGAAGGGAGAACGGCGCCTCTTCCACTTCCATCTTCCCGGATTCAATTTTGGAATAATCGAGAATAGGATTGATGACCGAAAGCAGTGCATTGCTGCTCGTGTGGATAATTCCTGCCATCTCAGCGTATTCTTCCGGCAGATCGGAGGTGAGCAGCAGATCGGACATGCCTATGATCCCATTCAGCGGAGTCCGGATTTCATGGCTCATCATGGCCAGAAATTCCGATTTCACACGGGAGGCGATTTCCGCCGCTTCCTTAGCCTCTCTGAGCTCCTGATTCGTTTTCTCCATCTGCTTCGCTTGTTTCTTGAGCATGTCGCTTTGGATCTGCAGGGTTTTGTTAGCTTCATACATGCTGACGTACCCCTCGATTTTGGATTTAAACAGCTGCGGGACGAAGGGCTTCGTCATATAATCCATAGCGCCGACCGAATAGCCTGCGAAGATATCCTCCATTGTATTACTGGTCGCTGTCATAAAGATGATAGGCACGTAATTGTTTTTCTCCCGGGTCCGGATGAGGCGTGCCGTCTCCAGCCCGTCCATTCCCGGCATTAGCACATCCATTACGATGACAGCAAATTCTTCTTCCAATAAACAGCGCAAAGCCTCTACCCCGGAATATGCCCGGAACAGATGGTAGGGTTCTCCGCTTAGAACGGCCTCAATGGCAAGCAAGTTTTCGGGGTGATCGTCTACGAGAAGGATGTTGACTGGGAAATCCATGAGGACCCTCACTTTCCGACTTGTGGCTTGCTGACGTTTATATTTCGAAAATATAGCTTATATACCCATAATTTCAAATAACGAAACTCCCTTTACTCTTATAGCTTTCCCATTGTTCTCTATGTATGCAGCAGTGAAGGGAAAACAAAAAAAGCGCTCGTCCGGAGACGGGCCGCTTCAACGTACAACCTGTAAAACAGACGGCTCCCAATGTACTCAGAAGTCGTCTGTACGGAAGGCTGAAACTCTGTTATATGCTATAGTTCACATATATTCTGCTTACCATTCACACCAGCAGCCGCCCTGCTATACCTACCAGCAATTCAACCGCCAGCGGCAGAGATGCCTCATCAATATCGAATTCAGGATGGTGGTGGGCAGCAGGTCTGTCAGAACCAATAATCATATAAGTGCTCTTGCCCCCAAGCTCCTGAACACGGCGCATCATAAACCCGGCATCCTCACTGCCTATAGCCACTACCGCACGTTCCGCAATAGATGTGAACCCTTTAAGTCTGGCGGCTTCCTCTGCCACAATCAACACAGCTTCCCCGTCACACTCAATGGGGATGGCTGCACCGGTCACTTCAATTTCACAAGTCAGACCATGCATGCCGGCGCTGTGCTGGGTGATTGTTCTGATCCTACTCTCCAGGTCGCTGTTAATTTCCATGGAATCTGAACGGCACTCAATAACCAGCTTGGCGTATTCAGGTACAATATTGGCAGCTGTCCCCCCTTGAAGCACCCCTACATTAAGATAGGTCTGTCCCTTGCTGTTTCTGGGGATGGCATGAATATTCAGCAGCGCTGTCGCTGCACCCAGAAGCGCATTTCGTCCAAGCTCCGGGGCCGCCCCTGCATGTGAAGACACCCCTTTGAAATGAGCCGTGAGTTTGGTCGTGGCCAGAAATCCGAGCGCCCCGGCAAAAAGCTGTCCTGTGACTGCATCTGTAGCCAGGTGCTGACAGAACAGATAATCCACATCATCCAGCCAGCCCTTGCTAACTATAGCCTCCGCTCCTCTGACGCCTTCTTCTGCAGGCTGAAAGACCAATTTAATCGTCCCGGCAAATTGTCCGTGGGCCAGCTTCTCAGCAAGAGCCAATCCAATAGCCGTATGTCCGTCATGCCCGCAGGCATGCATCAACCCGCTGTACCTGGAAGCAAATCCTTCAGCATTCGGAACATGGTCTTCTTTCGTGCTTTCCGCCACTGGCAGAGCATCCATATCAAACCGAAAGGCGAGCGTGGGGCCCGGTTGCCTGCCTTGTAGTAAACCGATGACAGCGGTATAGCCGCCTTTCATTTTACTGATAATTTCCGGATCTGCCCCGCTTCTCAACGCACGCTCATAAGCAGTCTCAAGGTCTTCTGCAGCGGGAACCCCTTTTCTGACTGAACCCTCCAGCGCTTCCTGCCCATAAATGGTCTTATAGCCCAGCGATGATAATACCCCTACCACAATGGAGGCTGTTCTGAACTCTGTAAACCCCACCTCCGGATGGGCATGGAAATCCCTCCGCAACGAAATGACGTCTGTGCTTCGCGTATTCACTACTCCCCCCTGACCACGGCTTCAACATCTATTTCCATCAGCAGCTCCGGGAACGCCAGCCCTTCAACAATCAAACCTGTACTGCAGGGGAATACGCCGCGAAAATGCTCAGCAATAACAGCATACGCGCTACTCCGGTACTCTCTTTCTGTCAGATACACTGTGATTTTGCATACATCCTCCATGGTCCCCCCTGCCTCTTCCAGCAGTTGCTTAACATTCCGGCAGGCTTGTTCCGTTTGTTCGGCCACATTATTGATTCCATGGAAGGTTCCATCCAGATCGAACCCCGTCTGACCGCGAAGAAAAATCCTTCTCCCGCTGCGGACCGCCATACTGAATTCGTTCTGCACATGATGCTCTGATGCCCCCATCCCGGATGGGTAGAAGTCCCCGGTTTTGAATTTTCTGAATCTTGCTGTTGTTGCCGTCATCTGATATCCTCCCCTAGCTCTTATTCAGCTATAATCGCTTCCACATCAATCTCAACAAACATTTCAGGCAGAGCCAAACCTTTGACAACAAGACCGGTACTGCAAGGAAATACACCCTGAAAATGTCTGGCGATTACTGCATAAGCCTCACTCCGGTAATCACGGTCGGTTAGATACACAGTGATTTTGCATACACTTTCTATAGAACCCCCAGCTTCACTCAGAAGCTGTTTGATATTCAAGCAAGCCTGTTCCGTCTGCTCCGCCACATCATCCACTCCGCGGAAATTTCCATCCAGATCAAATCCTGTCTGGCCTCTCAGAAAAATACGGTTCCCGGCACGGACAGCCATGCAGAAATCATTCTGAATATGATGCTCCGGTTCTCCCATTTGTGCAGGATAGAAGCTCTGGGTCGAAAACTTGCGGTATCTCGTAATTTCCATAATGTACAGTCCCCTTTTAGTAAATTTTCTCTGAGCCAAATGTCGTAAAGCTTGTATTAGACAGAAACTGCTGCAGTCTTGGACTTTGAGATCGGTGGAACACATCGTCCGGAGTTCCCTGCTCGACAATGGCCCCCTGATCCATGAAAATGACCCGGTCGGCGACATTGGCTGCAAATTCCATTTCATGTGTAACCACGATCATGGTCATTCCTTCTCCGGCAAGATCTCTCATGACTCTCAGCACATCGCCGACCAGTTCAGGATCGAGTGCAGACGTTGGCTCATCAAACAACATAATTTCCGGCTCCATGGCCAGCGCCCGGGCAATAGCTACCCGCTGCTGCTGTCCGCCCGACAAATAAATGGGATGCATATCCCGCTTCTCCAGCAAGCCTACCTTTTCAAGGAGCGCCTCCGCTTTCAGAACCGCTGCCCTTTTATCGGCCTTCTTCACACGGAGCGGGGCTTCAATCACATTCTCCAGAACGGTCATATGCGGCCACAGGTTGAACTGCTGGAAGACCATACCTGTTTTCGGTTTGGTTTTGGTTATTTTGGAGGGTTGTGCTTGTCCCGCATGTTTGGCATATAACAGCTCATCCTGAATCCGGATCACTCCCTCTGTTGGGGTCTCAAGCAAATTCAGGCAGCGGAGCAGTGTGCTTTTCCCTGATCCGCTGGGTCCAATAATCCCCACAACCTCTCCCATCTCAATGTGCATATCAATTCCTTTGAGCACAAGCTGATCGCCGAACTTCTTTTGCAGCCCCGTTACTTCCACAGCCACAGTGCTTGTCATATGGATTTCCTCCCAACTGAGAACTCTAGCTTCTAGAACAGCTCCGGTTTCTTGTTTCGCTTCATATATTTCGTGAAATACGCTTCCCATTTGTCGGCCAATGCGGCCAGCAGTGTGTTAAGAACCCAGTACAGCAGCGCCAGCACAATGTACACTTCGAAATATCTGAAGGTCTCACCGATAATCCGGGTTCCGGCAAAGGTCAGCTCATGGACGGTCACCGTGGAGAGAATCGCCGATTCCTTAACCAGACCAACCAGCTGATTGGTGAGCATTGGAATAATAAGCGCCATCATTTGCGGAAAAGTTATGCGGATAAACGTCTGGTACCGCGACATTCCAAGTGAGCTGGCTGCCTCCAGATGCCCCTTGGGCACTGACTCCACCCCTGCGCGGTAGATCTCTGAGAAATAGGCACTCCCGAATATAGTCAAGGTAATTACCCCGCATACAAATGCGCTTAGCGTTAACCCATATAAAGGCCCCACGTAATACAGCAGATAGACCTGGACCAGGAAAGGAGTCCCGCGGACGATATTAATGTAAGATTTGCCGATAAAACGGGCGACGGAATTGCCGGACATTCTCAGCATGCAGACCGGCATCCCCAGCAGCAGCCCCAGAATCAGACTGCTTGCACAAATCAGCAGTGTATTATAGAGACCGCGGAGCAGCGTCGGGTAATACTCCAGAATAATGGAAAAATCCACCGTCATGCTCTGCCACCCCCGCTTCTGCCGGTCCACACCGACTGCCTCTTACGGTAAATATTAATCAGGAACATTAACGTTAAGTTAATCGTCAGATAGATCGCCGCAACCATAATATAAATTTCTGTTGGCCTGTAGGTGGTCGTAATAATCTGCTGGCCGACACGCAGCAATTCCACCACCGAAATCGTTGACACAATCGCCGAGTTCTTCAGGACCAGAATGAATTCGTTCGTCAATGGCGGGACAAGCTTGGCAAACACAAGCGGCATCTTGATCCGGAGCAGGATATGCAGCTTGCCCATTCCGAGAGAACGTGCCGCTTCGATATAACCAGGCGGAATAGATTCCAGCCCTGCCCTGAAATATTCGGATTGATACGCCGCTGAATTCATGGCCAGTGCAAGCATGCCGATGAGCCAGGTGGGCATATCCGCCCCAATCAGGGAAATTCCATAATAGATCACGAACAGCTGAATAATAAACGGAATCCCCCGGATGAAGCTGACATACACGCGGACGGGCCACTGCAGAATCTTATTACCGCTCATTCTCAGTTGCGAGAGAATAACCCCTCCCAGAAAGGCGAGTACAATGGCACCAGCCGATATTCCTGCCGTTAATAGCGCACCGTGCAGCAAATTAGGCAAATACTTCATAACCGTTTCAAATTCGAACATTGCACACCTCGATTCACTAATCCCTACTCCTGGACGTTATACATTTCGTCAGGAACCTCCATTTCGAATCCAAACCATTGCTGCTGCATCTCAGCCAGCTTCCCGCTATCTTTCAGACCGATAATCACACTGTTTAAATACTGCTGCATATCTGTATCCCCTTTGCGGAGCATCCAGGCCAGATAGGTTGGCTCACCTATTGTGCCGACGATCTCATACGTATCAGGCCGGGTTTTCACAAGCTGCGACATGGCCGGCAGAGCTTGGACCACTGCATCCACACGTTTGGCAGCCAAATCCTGATACGCATCAGGATAACTGACATATTCCTTCATTTCCTTGAAGCCGCCGCCATTTGCTTTTAATTCTTCATTATATTTCTTCAGTGCATCTACCGGGCCTGAGTTAATCAGGACACCTACAATTTTGCCGTTCAAGTCATCGATAGTCTGAATCGAATCGTCCCCTTTATGTTTCATCACCGCAGCCGTTCCCTCGGCAATCGGAACTGTAAAGAGATAATTTTCTTGTCTCTTCGGAGTAATCGTCATGGAAGTGGCAACGATATCGAACTTATTAGCATCCAGCCCCGGCAGTATTCCTGTAAACGGGGTATCCGGCTGATCCAGCGTAACCCCAAGGCCGTTAACGACTTCAGCCAGAATTTCAGAGCCGTAGCCGACAATTTTACCATCCTCTACAAACTCGAACGGCGCATAGGTAGCATCCGTACCGACTTTTAATTTGCCATCGGCTTTAATCTGATCCACCAGGCCCTGGCTAACACCAGTTCCGCCCTCTCCTGATCCTGCAGCCTCAGCATTTGTTGAAGAAGCATTATTGGCAGAGTTCCCGCAACCTGCGAGCAATGAGGACAGGATTGTAATCACCGCTAGAGACTTAAAGCTCTTTTTAATTTGTACCATTACGAAACACCCCTTCAAAATGTTGTGGTATGCACTGCAATCAGCCATTCCATAAGGTTAGATTTCCTAACACGGAAATGTGTATATTTCTTGTTTATTACCTTAACATGATTTTTTAAATAAAAAAAATAGACATTATCTTGTTTGTTATAAACACTGTCTATTTAGATGTTACATTATAAGTAATCTATATGTTATATATTCATCATTGGTATAAGTCTTTATCAGAGAAAAACTCCAGAACCGGATTTTCATCTTTTTCCTTTAAATACATTAATGATACTCTGGCATGAATATCTGCCTCTGTCTCCACTTGGATTTGATATAGAGCCTTGCTCTGAATCTCCATCCTTGCTGAATACTCCGGCAAAAAACAGACACCTGTTCCGATCTCGACAAGCCGCTTCGCAGTCTCCATATTATCCACCTCAAAAATAATATTAGGACGGGTCTGCATGGACTCGAACATTTTGACAAGCAGCAGCCACTCTTCAGACAAATGATCATAAAAGATAATTTCATGCTCACGCAGCTCCTCAGCCTTAATCTTCTCATTGCGTAAGGCAAGGGGATGACCGGGAGCACAATACAGGCCGATGGGAGTGGACAGCATAGTCTTGCTCACCATCCGGGGATGAGTGGTCGTGCGCACCAGGCCGAAATCCACCTCTTCATCCAGAATACGGGTCATGATCTGTTCAGAAGGATAGGATAAAATTTTAACCCGGGTATCCGGAAACCTCACTCTGAACTTCTCCAGTATTCCCGGGAGCAAATAATTAGATATGGATATAGAGCAGCCAATCCGGACTTCTTCCGGCAGAGCGATATGCTGATTCATCTTATAGGTGGCTTCCCGGTAGGACTGCAGAATTTTCTCCGCATACGGAATAAGCTTTTTCCCGCCTTCTGTTAACTGAATATATCTTCCATTGCGGTGGAATAGCTTTACATTCATTTCATTCTCCAGTGAACGAATCCGTGCCGTAACGGAAGGCTGGCTCAGGAAAAGGGCTTCAGCAGCTTTATTGAAACTCCCCAAATGAACTACAAATACAAAGGCCTCCATATTCTCGATATTCATGAGACGTCCCCCTAAGCTAATGGATTGGTAAATGATGACCTTCATTAGGGTCTAGTATAGTCTGTGTCAAAAAAAGAATCTAATGTTCAGATGTAACCAAATTATAAGAAAAAAAGCAACCTATAGTCTCATACAAAAACCCACCTCTTCGAAACCGAAGTGGTGGGTAACGTTGAATGACTAAGACGAAATTAAAGTTCTGTTATCACCACTCCATAAGCCCCCTGATATGAGCCGTCAGCTTCCGGGCAGCTTTACTGTGCGTAGCTTGGGAAGGGTGGGAGTCGGAGGCGTATCCATCCGCTGCCTCCTGCACGTCAAATTTCATGGCAGAAATATTGCTGTCTCCTGTTTCTTGCATATATCCCTTCACTGCCTGTTCGACATAAGGATACAATCTGTCTCCCATGATGCCCAGCGTACACAGAATGGGTGTGCGGGGGTTATTGCGTCTGACCATTTTGAGGAATTCAGCATACTCCCTGGCATATTCCGTCTGCTTGCCGGTATCGTCTCTGGTGTAGGAATCATCATTCGTTCCGAGATTGATGACAATCAGATCGGGCACAAACCTGTTGAAATCCCAACGAATATCCTGGGGCAGCAGAACGCCGTCAAATTTACCCTCGGACTTGCCTACCCGTTCATAATAATCCGGGAGAAGATGTGTCAGCAGCCGTTGATCGGTTTCCGTGTATCCTGTAATAATGCCATAGCCGCTATACGAAACCATACTATAGTCCGCATCAAGATGGCGGGCCGTCAGATAAGCATAGCTTTTGGTGACATCTTCTGTAGCTGTGGAGAAGGAATGCAGCCCGTCCTCATCATCCACGCCGTAGCCGCAGGTAATGGAATCGCCGATGAATTCGATCTTATGTACTTTTGCCGGAGCGGGTTTGATTCCATCCGCTGCATGGACAGCAATCTCCTGAATCCCTGCCGTGGACATTGCCGCCTCAGACAGCTTGGTGACCTTTACCCTGACCTCCTGCTCCGTCTCGCTCTCAAATATCGTATACGTTCTAAGCAGCGTGTCCAGCTGGTCGTCAATGACCCGTACTCCGTTTACACAGATGCCAATCCTGGCCAGATTATTACCGGTTAAGGCAATAGTATCAGCTTTCAATGTAATCTCCGCTTTGGTGCCATAGAATGAAAATTCGATACCGCTGCCGGAGAGTGCCAGCCACAGCACATCATTGCTGTAATGCGTCCGGCCGGTCAATTTCACATGTGTCTCCGCAGGTTTGAATACTTGCGCGTGTTCTGTCATCTTTAAACCTTCCTTCCCGCTCTATAACAGTAACAGTAGCAGGCGCGCCTTTTGTTTTCAAGAACTGTCTGACAAAGAGACTGGAGCATTCCGCGAATCTGTTACATTCTAACCCTTGACTGTTAGCGCTTCATCTATGATAATAACAACCTCACCCAAATAGATTCGGGACAGGCACATCATTGATTATAGAAAAGGGGCGGTCGTTATCAGCTGGTTAAATGATCTCTATAAATTACAGAAGCGGGAGCTGAAAAAGGACATCGAACCCGCTCTGGTCAATGCCATCTTCCGGATGTACGACCGGTTTCCGAGGATCGGCCTCACAGAGAGGCTCGGCCAGCAGGATATGTCTCTGGATATCGCGGATGCTTATGTACATAGCCGCAATGCGATGATTGAAGCCGGAGTCGGAATCGGCAAGTCTTTTGCCTACCTTATCCCCGGCCTGCTCATTAACCAGATCTCCCGGCAGCCGGTCATTATTGCCACCTCCTCCATCCAGCTCTCCGAACAGATCCATAAAGATCTGCGGTTCATCGGCAGCCGGCTCGGGTTCACTTCAGTCCGCTCCGTAGTCGGGAAAGGTATGGGGCAATATGCCTGCCGGTACAGGGCAGCTGAACTAATCAAGCCGGATGCTGCTGCTTCCCCCCTGTCTGCGCTTGCCGAACGTATTGTGAATTACGGGATCGATGAGCGGGCAGATATTGAGGGCGGTGTTAGTGACGCGGTATGGTCCGGCGTTTGTGTGAATGATTGCAAATTTGAGCAATGCCATTACCGGAGCACCTGCTCGTTCTACGAGATGAGGGCCAAAATTAATGCCGGCCCCGGCGACATGGATTTCATCATCGTTAATCAAGACCTGCTTATCCGTGACCTGATTAAGAAGAAGGAAGGAACCAAGGGCTTAATTGCGGAACGGCCGGCGCTGATCGTAATAGATGAAGCGCATAATCTCGAAGCAAAGGTCAGAGATGCAAGAACGCTCGAATTCACCTTCCGGGGAACCTGCCGCATACTGGAGGACGCCTTACAGATTCTTTTCAGGCAATCCGCAGATAAGGAGCTAATGGCACAATATAAATTCATAAAAAGATGCGCCGGGGATATTTTCAGACAGGTAGAGGCGGATCTGCTGCACACAGCCAAGCAGGACAATGACCGGATCAAAGTATCGGAGATTACAGGAGTCCCGCTGCAGCGGGGAATTCAGGTATTGAGAGAGTTCAGTCTCAGCCTGTCCGTCCTCACTTCCCGGCGTGAGCGGGAGATTGACAATGCTTTTGAAGCCATGAACGGACTTATCGGCCTCTTTGCTGTACTCGCCGGAGCGGAGGACAACTATCTGATCTGGGCAAGCCATACGCGGGGGGAGAGCACGGTCAGCATCTGTCCCAAAGGCATAAGCCAGTTCCTGAAACACAGCTTGTTTAACGGAAAGACCTCTGTCATCTTAACGTCAGCAACCCTGTGCCAGACCGGAGATACGCTGGAGGAACAATATGCTTATCTGACAGAGTCGCTCGGATACCGGGGAGATTATATGGAGCGCCAGGCTTCACCGTTTGATTACGATAACCACACCCTGATGTACATTGCCAGGAACGTTCCCTACTATAACCATAACAACCGGGAAGCTTATCTGGAAGCAGCGTACAAGGAGATGCTGAGACTCTGCAATTTGACGGACGGGCGGACACTGGTGCTTTTCTCGGCCAAAGAGGATATGAAGTACATTCATCAGAAGCTAAGCGCCGAGAAGCTTAACTGGGCGCTGCATGTGCAGAGGGAAGGCTCGTCCCAGGATGGGGTAATCGCTGAATTCCGGGCCAGTAAAGGCGTTCTGCTGAGTACGGGGGTATTCTGGGAGGGCGTAAATATCGCAGGCTCCGATTTATCGCAGTTAATTGTGGTCCGGCTCCCTTTCCCGGTCCCTGCCGATCCGGTCTATGAATATAAGGCCTCTTTGGCTGAGAACCCCTTGAAAGACGTATTCGTCCCGGACATGCTACTCCGGTTGAGGCAGGGCACGGGACGTCTGATCCGCAGTGAAACGGACCTGGGTGTGCTCAGTATCCTCGATTCCCGCCTGTCCGCCGGAGCCCGTAAGGACTACCGGGATAAGGTGCTGGGAGCTTTGCCCTTCAAGCGGGTTACCGAGGATTTCAGGGTGCTGGAGAAGTTTGTACAGGAGAAATTTGATAAGATTTGATATCAACCGCTCTAACGGACACGCTGGCGCATCGGATTTGCTTTTTTATGCTTCATGCTGGTTTGCTTCAGATTGTTCTCGCCTCCAGCCTCTCCTTTGCTTGGAGTAACGGCGAAAAAGGACAGAAGCCCGCCAGCCGCCCCTACGGCTGCCATAGTACCGAATAAAACCCAATGTCCCCGGTTCATTAGAAGTGACACGACCGGCGGGCCCAGTGCAACCCCGATAAATCTCATGCTGCTGTATAAGGAGGTGATTGTACCACGGTTCTCTTTTTCAATCCCCTCCGTGATCAGCGCATCCATGCAGGGCAGAACCACACCAATCCCGACACCGCTTAAACTTAAGAAGCCTACCATGAAGTATATATTCTGGCTAAAGCCTGTTATCAGCATAGCTGCTGTAAGCACCGCCATACCTCCGAAACCGAGCCATTTCATTAACAGCTTGTTTTTGCCGATGATTTTGCCGCTTCCGTAAGAGGCCAGACACAGAAGTGCAAGGGGAATGGCCAGTACAAATCCCTTGGAGGCCCCATGCAGGTTATACTCCGACTCCAGCGTCTCCGATAAATAGAACAGCACGCCGAAGGTTGCGAACATACAGATTCCGCCTATCGCAAATATGGCATACAGCCAGCGGCCCCTTTCATGCAGGATTTCTTTAATGCCGGTTAAGAATTGCCCGATGCTTTTCTTTTCGGCCTTCTCCTCTGACTTTGGTTTCTTGACGAGAAACACAACAAGCGCAAAGGAAATCAGACACAAGGCCGGAATCGCGATGAAGGGTGCATACCATAGCAATGTACCGAGATACGCGCCAAGGATCGGACTTAATACTTTGCCGAAGGTGTTGGAGGTTTCAATGATTCCCAATCCTTTACTAACCTCTTTCTCATCCTTGAACAGATCGCCTACGAAGGGAAGGACGATCGGAAAGGCTCCTGCGGCTCCAATCCCCTGGACTAGACGCCCTCCGAGGATGACCCAGTAGGCAGTTACTCCGGTTAAGAACCAGGCAGCGGCAACACAAATAGCTCCGCCTATGGCCGCAAGGATGAGACTGGGCAGGATAACGATTTTACGTCCAAAGCGGTCTGACAGATAACCGGCAACCGGAATCATCAAGATGGCGATCAGGCCATACACCGTGATGATCATACTGACCTGAAAAGCATTGATACCAAGCTTTTTGGAGATCTGCGGCAGAATAGGCAACAGCATGGAATTGCCAAGTGTCATGATTAACGGGATGGAAGCAAGTGCAATTAATGCTCCTTTTGAACCTTTCATGGCGAACCACCTTCTTTGTAATCACATCCTGCTTATTGTGGTTCATACAGCATTATTTATACACCCTGCAGGGAGATATTGATGCTGTTCATTGAACAAAAAAGGGAGGTCCGGCTGAGATTATGTAGCAATATTATGAATTTAGATTGTATCGGTGAAAATGCTGCAACATCCATGTTCTTTGCGGGCATGCTAGTTCTTGTTCAAATCCAACAATAAAGGAGTTTATTTATGACAGGAATTTTAGGCGGTAACCCCAAAGAAGAACCGATGCACTATGGAGAAATCTTCACGGTCTGGCAAGCCTCGATGGTAGCCAAGGGAGCATTGTCGTGTTACAGAGCTTATATGTATCACGCTGGCGATAACGATCTCAAAAAAATATTAGGAACATTAATTGATCAGGCAGAGCTGGAAATCAGTGAGTGCGATACTCTGCTCACCGAGCAGGGTCTTGCCTCTGCACCGGTAATGCCAGACCGGCCGGATGCCAAGCTTGAGGATATCCCTGTGGGGGCACGGTTCACAGATCCTGAAATAGCTGCCAAACTTGCTGCTGATACCGCTACAGGACTGGTAGCATGCAGTCAGGCTATGGGGCAATCCATCCGCGAAGATATCGGGGCCTTATTTGCCAAATACCACCTTACCAAAGCAGCCATAGGCGTTAAAATTCTGCATTTGAATAAGAAGAAGGGCTGGCTGATTCCACCGCCTCTTCTAACTAAAAGACCTGAAACCGTTAGAGTGTAAACTGTTTACACTCAACATCCCATAAAGAGGGCCCGCGATCTTTCGCGGGCCTTCTTTTGGTTGTCCTATATCCGCCTTTACCAGAATATGCTATCTGTATAAAGGGGGAGGACAACATTAACGTATTTATAGGTTATATCTTTCTGGGATTATCTCTTTCCGCACCCTTGGGGCCCATTAATGCTGCACAGCTGGACAAGGGACTCCGCGGAGGATTCATGCCTGCCTGGGCTGTTGGCCTGGGGGCGGTCAGCGCAGATATTATCTATATGCTGCTTGTCTATTTCGGCCTAATTCACCTGCTGGACGATCCGTTTGTGAAAGTATTCTTGTGGCTGTTCGGGTTCTTTGTCCTCGTCTATACAGGGGTGGACAGCATCAAGAATACAGGAGACATTTCAGTGGCCGGCCTAAGGGGAAGCGATGCCTCACTGTCCAGGTCTTATGTGTCGGGATTTCTGATGTCCTTATTCAATCCCCTGTCCATCCTGTTCTGGCTGGGGATATACGGCTCGATATTGGCTGAGGCTGCCAGTAATTATCCGATGCAGCAGCTGCTGATCTACAGCGGGGCAATCGTCCTCGGGATTCTGCTCTGGGACGTAACCATGGCGGCCGCCTCCAGTCTCTTCCGTAAGTTTCTGACGGTCAGGGTATTACAGGTGATCTCCGTACTGTCCGGCCTGTCGCTGATTGGCTTTGGTTTTTATTTTGGTGTACAGGCTGCACGGCTGCTCTTTTTTCATTAAACCTTGTTTTTGCGCAGCCTGATCCCTGTGATCCGGAACTCAGGACCGCCCTGCAGGGAATGGGATTCATGGGTACCGCCTTTTTTGCCGCGATAGTGTTGAACAATCCAGTCACTCAGCGCAATCAGTGAAACAATCAGCAGACTGATGTAGAAGCCCGGACGGCTGAGCGCATGAAACAGTGTCCCTGCTACAGCAGCCGCAATCAGCACCAGGCCCGTCCAGCGTTTCACTCCGCTGAGAAGACTGGGCTTAAGCAGCCGGCCGGCTGAGAGTAAGATAAAGGACCAGTTATACAGGATCATGAGGCCCGCAGCCGTGGTAATGTATTCATATACTTTTCCCGGCAGCCACAAGGACATCATGATAGCACCTATTAGACCGGCAGCAATCAGACATAGTGCGTAGAACGGATATTTATCCTTCCATTTCTTCGAGAATAACTTGGGCGCATCGCCTTCCTGCGCAAGAGTGATCATCATTGAGGTAATGGCATACAGCGAGGCTGTCATCGTGGAGAATCCGGCAATGATCAGCACCCCGTTAAACAAATGCGGCACAAAGGCCAGATGATCGCTGCTCAGTGCGAGAACAAAAGGACTTTCCTTCGGGTTGAAGGCGCTTAACGGCACCATGATCACCGCAAGTCCGATCGACAGGACATACACCCCAGCCAGTCCGAGCAGCATGACCTTCCCCGCCTTTGGAGCCTCCTCAGGTTTCTTGAGCCTGTAAGACATAATCCCCAGCACCTCAATGCCGCCGTAAGCATAAAAAGCAAAAATAAAGGCCGACCATAGTCCGATACCTCCTGACGGAAACAATGCCTTATACCCAAGGGGTACCTTCGGTGTGAACTTCCCCCCACCGATCCAGCCTGCCAGAAGCGCAGCAGCAATCACAAGAAACATCAGGATCGCCGCCACTTTGATGACAGCCAGTATATTTTCAACCCGGTCAAATCCCTTATTCCCGAAAAACACAATCAACAGGCTCACTGCGGCAAACCCGGCAGCAAAAACCCACATCGGTACGGCCGGAAACCAAAAACGCGAGAAGATGGATAACGCTGTAAGTTGGCTTCCCATAATCAGCAGCTCCGAGAACCAATATACCCAGCCGCTTCCGAACCCTGCCCAGCTGCCGAACGCTTTCTTGGCATAGGACCGGAAGGAGCCCTGCTCCGGATGTTCTGCCGTCATCCTTGCCAGCGCATCAAATACAACATAGGTTCCGCCAGCCGCCAAAATGTAGGCCAGCAGCACAGCAGGACCGCCCATGGAGATGGCCAGTCCCGAGCCCAAAAAGTATCCGGTTCCTATAGTCCCTGCTGTGCCCAATAAACTGAGCTGCCACCATTTAAGCTTCTTGTCTTCTTCGGTTTTACTGGAGGTTTGCTTCATGAATTCCGTCCTCATCCTGATTCGAATTTGAGAGTTCTCATCTCTACAATTCCCCTCGGGCGGACAAATTAGTACTCTCTTTTATTCCCCTTCTTCACATACTCCCATTCAACCTCAATATTTTTCCGGACTCTCTGCAGAAGCTGAAATAATAGTTCTGATTCTTGTCCGGAGAACCCTGCTAAGGCAACCCTGTCCGTATGATCCCCTTCTCTTTTCAGAAAAGAATAAGCCTGATCACCCTTTTCAGTTGTAAACAGCCTGTTGATTTTTTTGTTTGTTTCATCATCCTTCTTCTCAATGAAGCCTTGGACTTCAAGCTTCTGCACTGCACGTGCGGCGGTTGTCCGGTCTACCTTGATCATTTCGGACAGCTTCTCCTGAATAATTCCCGGATTCTCATAGATGCGGACGAGATATAAATATTGCCCCTTAGTCAGATCTAATTCCTTGAACTCTATATTACTTATAGAATCCAGTGCCCTCGCAATCATTCCAACCTCACGCAGTATCTCTTTCACTTGATCACCTGCCCGTCCAATAATGTTGTATTTACAACAATAATAAATCTATATATACTAATGAATATCGTTATTTCATTATGGCGTTTCTGGCACAAAAAACAAATGTAGAATGGCCCTGGATCGTCATCTTACACTCAGGAGTGAATAACATGGAGATTAGAATCGATAATTTGACTGGAACTGAAATCATAGCATTGATCAGCGAGCATTTACAGAGCATGTTTGAGCAATCCCCGCCGGAGAGTGTACATGCACTGGATTTGGACAAATTACGGTCACCGGAAATCACCTTCTGGAGTGCCTGGGAACACGGCGAGCTATTAGGTTGCGGGGCGCTTAAAGACCTTGGGGACCATCATGGTGAAATCAAATCCATGCGGACTTCTGGCAGGCACCTCAGAAAAGGCGTCGCTTCTGCAATGCTTGCCCACATCCTTAAGGAAGCTATGCAGCAAGGCTATGTGCGGCTGAGTCTGGAAACCGGATCGACGGAAGGCTTCGAGGCGGCCCGGAAATTATACGAACGATTCGGGTTTGAGACCTGCAGCCCGTTTGCGGATTACATTGAAGATCCTTACAGTGTGTTTATGACGAAGGCATTGTGAAATTACAGACACGCTTCCCGCTTAAACAGCGGAGAGGACGGACTGATTGTGGAAAAGCGAATGCGTTCGCCTTGGTCTCCGGATTTTCACCGCTAAGGGGAATGAAAAAAATCTGGAGAGCACAGCGATTGGAACAACAGTCCGTTCGCGGAGCGTCCACCCAAGTGCTCACGTTGATCCTACTCCAAAACAAAGAGCTGTCCCAAGCAGCCATTTCATGGCTTTTGGAACAGCCTCTTTTTGTCGTTATAACTTCAAATCAACGGAACTGGCCCGCATCGATAGCTGCCTGCTTCTCATCAAGGATTTCCTGATATCCAGCATCAAGGAAGCTCTTCTTGGCATCTGCATAGGCTGCATCGAATTCAGCTTCCGGAGCCAGAACGGTCTTCACATACAGATCCTGGAACAGCGAGTTCAGATCCGCTTTGTATTCATTAACCTTTTCGAGCACTACACTGAACATGGCATCAGGTGTACGGAATTCCGCAACCTCGTTGTAGTATTTCACCATATCCTCGGCGAGATATTCATAGCCGGCCGGTGACCAGTTACGCAGATTCGACTGGAGGGTCTTCTCTGCATCCGGATATTGTGCAATTTCAGTCACTAGTCCCCAGTAGTCTTTATTGTTGTTCGTGGAGAGGACAGATTCGCCTTTGTAATCCGGGTTCTTCACAGCAATGCCTTCAGCATCAAGTGTATAGTTCTCGCCTTCAATACCGTTCTGGAATTTGAACAGGTTCTCCGGCTGGCTCAGCCACTCGAGGTACATCCAGACGGCAGCACGCTCTTCATCCGTAGTCTCATAGTTGATGCCCATGATGAAGCCGAACGGCCAGTAAGCGCGTCCTTGAGGCTTGTAACCTTCCGGCACCATTGCATTCGGAGGAATTACCGCAAATTCGGCATCCGGGTTGTTGGCCAGCGTAGCTGCGAAGACATCGGCATTGTTGGTCAGATAGAATGCGTAGTTACCCGTTTTGCCGGCAACGAATTCAGATTTGATCTTGTTATCATCACTGCGCAGATAGAACTCTTTATCCACGAGACCGTTATTGTACTGATAGTTCAGATTGCGCAGGAAACGTTCGGTATCAGCGCTGGTGAAGTCAGCAACACTTACATCCGAATACAGGGCACGATATGCCTGATCCACCGGCCATTCACGAAAAGCATAGTTATAGCTGTAGAAGTCCTTAATCAGATTCCCCGCAGTCACACCAAGTCCGGCTTCTTTCCATTTCGCCAGCATCTCATTATACTTCTCCAGGGAGGTCAAATCCTCCACCTTCATGCCAACCTGCTCCACCCAGTCTTTACGGATGATACTGACGAAGTTATCGGCTTCAGGACGTGCAGCGAAGAAGAAGGTATTCTTATCGTCCACTTTGCCGTACTGCTGGATCGTTTCACCCAGATTTGCCCAGTAAGTTGGAGCATAATTTTCTATTTCTGAATAGTCAAGCTCCTGCATCACATCTTCGCCGTAATAAGTAAGCGCTTGAGGCATATCGTAGTGGAAAATAATATCCGGCGCCTTATGCGATGCGAGCAGCTGCTCGTAATCAGTTACTTCACTGCTGCGGGAGATAGGTACAAAGTTAACATCGATATTGTATTTGTCACCGAACTCCGCCTGAACCCAGCGGGTGTAATAGTTATCACTTACATTCCAGCCCTCGAAAGCGCGTTCATAGACCGGAATATCAATCGCAACCTTCTCTTTAAAGCCTTGTGAATAATCTGCAAAGCCCTCACTCTGGTTGCTGGAAGCTGCAGGCGTGTCCGTTCCGGCACTCTGTTTATTATTTCCGCCGGAGCATCCGGCAAGCATGCCGGCTGTCATGACAGATGCCATCATTAATGAAGCAAAACCTTTTTTGTTCATCGTAATTCCCCCATTTTTAATTTTCGGGTGCTATTTACTGCTGCTTGCGGAACATACGGCTACTCCTTAACGGCTCCTAGCATAACTCCTTGCACGAAGTATTTCTGAACGAAAGGATACACGCAGAGAATCGGCAGGGTAGCAAACACCACGACGGATGCTTTAAGCACTTCCGGGTTGCTGAGTGATACTGTGGTGGCTTCCAGCTGGAAGCTTTCACTCGCCTGAATGACCAGATAATACAGCTTCAGCTGTAGCGGCCGGAGCGAAGTCTCATGCTTGATGTAGAACAGTGCATCCTGGTAAGCATTCCAGCGCCCAACTGCGTAGAAGAGGGCAAGTGTCGCCATAATCGGCTTGGACAACGGCAGGACGATGCTGAACAGAATCCGGAAATGACCGGCACCGTCGATGCGCGCCGATTCTTCCAGACTCACCGGAATCCCGTGCGTTAGCGATGTCTTCATAATCAGCAAATTGAAGGCACTGAATGACAAGGGCAGAATCAGTGACCAGATCGTATCCATCAGTCCCAGATTATTAATGTTCATGTAATCCGGGATGATCCCCCCGCTAAAGTACATCGTGAACAGGAAAATGAAGGTGATAACCCGGCGGCCCTTGAACTGGGCTCTCGACAACGGATACGCAGCGCATATCGTCAGAATCATTCCCAGAATCGTGAACAGTACGGTTACAATTACCGAGATGTACAGGGAACGGAGGATGCTGGCATCCGCGAAGATTTTCTTATACGCTTCGATGGTGAAGCCCTGCGGCCACAAGAAGACCTTATTGGCAATGACGAAGGAGTCAGAGCTCAGGGATTTCGACACGACATGCAGGAACGGCAGCAAACAAATTAGTGAAACAACAATTAAGACGATGCGGATCAGCACATCCCAGATGTCCAAACGTCCTTTACTTAGTGAGGCCGAACGGACTGTTGATGCTCTCATGGTTTCCCTCCTTTCTATAATATTCCATCTTCACCGAGCTTTTTAGCGACGCGATCTGCCGTTATTACAAGAATAATTCCGATAACAGATTGGAATAATCCAAGCGCGGTCGCCCGGCTGAAATTACCGGATTCAATCCCCCAGCGGTATACCAGAACCGGTATGGTTGTTGTGTACTCTGTGGTAGCCTTGTTCTGCAGAGCGAAGATGCGCTCGAACGAGCCCTCCATTACTTTCCCCAGATTCATGATCAGCAGGGTTACGATGGTTGCACGGATAGAAGGTACCGTAATATTCCATACCTTTCTCCAGCGTCCTGCTCCATCGACCGTAGCCGCTTCATACATCTCCGGGTTGATCCCGCTCATCGCCGCCAGATAGATAATCGTGCCCCAGCCCATGCTCTGCCACACACCGATAGCCAGATAGCTGATCAGCCAGTTCGTGTCTTCCTGCAGGAACGGAACGCGGGTACCGCCCATCAGTTCAATCAGATTGTTAATCACACCGCCGCCTTCACTAAGAAGCTGATATGCGATGGCCCCGATAATGACCCAGGACAGGAAATGCGGCAAGTACAGCAGCGTCTGATTGATGCGTTTGAACCGGATACTTTTGACCTCATTCAGCAGCAGCGCCAGCAGAATCGGCATCGTGAAGCTGAAACACAGATCCAGAATATTCAGCAGCAGCGTATTACGGACGGCAGGAGCAAAGTCAGGCTTGGCGAAAATATCCTGGAAGATTTGGAGGCCCACCCATTCACTGCCCCAGAAGCCTTTTGCAATTTTGTAGTCTTTAAAAGCGATTACAAGTCCGGTCATCGGCAGATACTTGAATACGATTACAAAAGACAGTGGAATCAATACCAGGAAATAGAGCTGCCAGTCACGCTTTAAAAAATACCCGGGCCCCTGTTTCTTTCTTAATAGAGCATTTTGATTTGTCTTTGAAGCGTTTGCAACTTTCAAAGTCTCACCTCCTACATCATTTTATCTCTGTGCCAGTTGCATCCACCGGCCTGAGCTCTATGCTATCTCCATTAGCCGGTTTTGAATACGATGAGTAATGCTGCTGGCCATTAAAACTGACAACCACGCGGTTTATAAGGCCTCCGCAGCAGCAATATGATCAAATATGATAGGCTAAAACGTTTTCATTAAGAGTCATGAATGGAATAATTACGGCCAGAAGCAGGCCCTTAAGAGCTTTTGGTCTTGGCTGTTTTGTAGCTGCTCGGCGGCATGCCCTCGTATTTGCGGAAAAACCGGTTGAAGCTCTGTACATTAAAGTAGCCCACCTCTGCCGCAATCTGTTTGATCGTCAGGTCGGTATCCAGCAGCAATTCCTTGGCCTTCTCGATACGCAGCTGGTTCAGATAATCAATCATACTCTTGCCGGTTAAGTCATACACAATCTTGCGCATATAGGAATAGCTGATGCCAAAATCATGGCTCATATCCTTCAATACAATTTCTTCACGGTAATGATCCTGCAAATATTGAATGATCCGTTCCCCATGATTGGCTTCACGGGTACCCCGGTCCAGGTCCTGCACGATTTCTTGGAAGAACCCGTGCAAATATTCCTCAAGCTCATCCAGCGTATCCATCGATGCCAGAAGAGTGTAGATGTTGCCTTTCCCCATAATCATTCTTCCGGTACTGATATGATTCTCACGGAGATGCTTGATCGTCGCACCCAGCAGCTGGTGATAAATGAACATAATGTTATCGTAGGAAATATTCTCTGCTGAACCGATCTGGCAGCGGATGACCTGGAGCTCCTTAAGTATCCCGTTCAGATCGCCGGCATCCAGGAAGTTGAGAATCCGCCGCTCGCTGCTCTCGGAATCCATATATTTACGGCTGTTCTCCTCTTCGTCCTGCCAGTACATCACGCTTCCGGCTCCCTTAATCATCCGCTGCTTAATCAACTCCATCGCTTCGAACAACCGCTGGGCTACCCTTTCGGGTGCATCTGCCAAGCCGCTTACCCCTATGGTGACAGAATGCCCCAACAGCTCTAGCGACTCCTCCCGGATTCTGTCCAGCGCCTGATCGATCCGGTCACAACTCTGCTCATCCCCGCCCGGAGCAAAGTTGATTACAATCACAATACATCCGTCACTGTGATAGACAGAACGGGCCAGAACCCCCTCCGGGAACAGGCTCTCGTACTTCGCGTTCAGCAGGTATCCGTGGTAGCTGCGTGTCTCGAGATTCGTATTGCCAACATACACTCTGTACTGGTCGATGGAGACCACAGCTATTCTGTAATACAGCTCAGGGAAGATTTCCGTAATCCGGGGCGGAATCTCTCCGCGCAACAGGCGGTGAACGGCGAAGCTGCGGGTGTCCTGTTCGCGCTCCTGCAGCAGCTGGAACAGGCCTTCCTCCTCCTCCTGCATCCGCTTAAACGCCACATTCAGAAAGGCAAGCTCATTCTTATTGACTACCTCCAGATTACTTTTCGAGCGTATCATCCGGACTAATTGCCGGAGTGGTCTGGACATCCAGGTAGCGAGAAAGACCGCCAGTACCGTTCCCAGCACAATAATAGCTCCGGTAAGCAAAATAATATTCCCCTGCATATCCCGTGATTTGGTCATCAGCTTATCCATCGAGCTCCAGCTTACATTCCACCATCCGGACAATGCCGAGCGGCTCCATGCGTAAACCATCCGGTTGCCGTCCAGCTCGCGGAATGTATAGCCCTCGCTTGAATCCTGATTCAGGATTTCCTGTAGGAAGGGCTGCTCAAAGCCGTCGGTGAGCAGCAGCGACTTGTCACTGTGTGATATTACTTTTCCGTCAGATCCAAGGAGCAGGGAATGGCCGTCCCCGGCCTCTGCCGTATTCAGATATTTGCCGATCTGACTCTCCCGCATATTGACGACAATCAATCCGTCCGTCGTGGAGGAGAGACGATTGAGAGGGTACACATAGGACACCACATGATCGCCCGTGCCCAGCACGCGGGGTACCCACACACCGCTGATTCCTCTCTGGCCTGCCAGAGCTTCGGATGTCCAGCCTACCTGCTCATACCGCTCCAGCTTCGTAACCGCATTGTCTGTAGAAATAACATAATCGGAGTTATTCAGATAAAAATATGAGGAATAAACACCGTCTACACGGCGGTTCAGGTTCAGCAGTTCATTCATCACAGACAAGGCCTTGGTCACGTTAGTGTAGCTTGCGTTCACCTCGTCATACGTCTCGAAGCTGCGGATGCGTTCAAATACATTGGTTGCAGCCAGACGCGCCGTATCCTGGGCGAGATTGGCCAGTGCATTCTCATTTAACTTGCGGTTGGCATTGAGACCGGCAAGTGCAGATTCACCGATGGCTGTCTCTGAGTTTTCTATGATCTGTGCCCCGCTATACCACGTCAAGATCGCTGCCGGAATGGCCATGATACAGAATAGAATCAATGCCAGCTGTAGCATCATCGGTGTTTTTTTCATGGTGTGCCCCCTGTTCCTACGATAAATTTATCTAAAATAAAGAAGCCCCGCATACACTGGGCTTCTCTGCTTATACCTTTAGATTGATGAAGAGTAGCTTACCTGCGTAAATACTGTTCTATGATAATACCATAAAATAGGGTTCTCGGTCTGGTCATTTGCTCATAGATTGTCGAACATTGTATGTGTACACATGTACTATCTCCCAAGCTCAGCGTGTACTGGCTTTGTTAAACTTCTTTTCAATATTTTCAGCAAATTTCACGCCCTCACCGGCCAAATGTTGTCTCATAAAGAACCCCCCAAGGCCGTTTATCCAAGCTGCCATAGCCAGCAACCGTGAGGGGAAGTCTGCACCAATCGTACAGCTGAATTCACAAGAGTTACGGTCAATAGGCGTAATCTTCATTTCCCATGGCACTCCGACAATGGCGGGTATCCACCGCATGATATAGGCTTCTGTCCGGTCAGAGTAGAACCGCAAATGATCCTCTGCATGCTCTTTTAACTGATAGTGCTGAACAATCATCTCATTCCCCATATTCTCCACATTAACCATATAGAACTCACCTTCTTCAAAATAACTGCCCATTGCCTTGTGGCCCTTAGAGAATGATTCATATTCACCTGGAGTCATCTCCGTCACCCATTTGTACAAATCCACCTTGTCCGCTGCAATCTGCAATTTAAATTTCTTCGTCATTCTCATTGTTATCTTCCTTCTTTCCTGTAATTTCGCTAATGATTTCCTCGTGCCAATTCATAATCATCTGATAATATTCTTTGCCAAACCTCAACGTCGCGTGTTCGTATACACCCATCTCTTGAATGTGCTTCTCTTCTATTAAAGTAAGCTTGTTGTATTCACTGGCGACAGTGGTGCGGAAGCTGGCAATCAGCCGGGCAACCTCATGCTCGTCAAGATATTTATAGAAGAACAGCTTATTTAAATACTCATAATTGAACGGGGAAAATGTACAGGGTGTCTGTAGCCATTCCATATACTCACCCTTCCCCTTTTCCGTGATCCCATAGGCTTTCTTGAATCTGCCCTCCTCTACCCCTTCTTCAGCCTTGACCAGTTCCCCCTTCTCCATTTTCTTGAGCATAGGATAGATGCTGCCGAAGCTGGCATCAATAAAGTTGGAGGTGCTGCGTATCATCTTCTGCTTGATTTCATAGCCTGTCATATCCTTTTCACACAGAAACCCGAGTATTACATATATAAGCATTCATTCCCTCCTTCTTCAGTACGACATATAGCGGGTTTATATATAATACATTGATATATATCGTTTCGATATATTGAATATATGACTTCATGGCCGGTTTGTCAATAGCATTTGCTGTGCATACAAAAAAAGCCCCTTAAAGTTCCATCAGATAACTCAAAGAGTTTTCCAATATCACTATAAGAGGGGCTTTTAATACTGCAGTTGGTTCATCATTCCGTTATTTGAATTCAGTTGATAAATAAAGTGTTATCAAATAAATAATAAAGGTTTCCCTTATCATCATAGAAGATGTTGGTCGCACCGGCTAAATTAATGGATTTGACCTTTTGGAAGGTTGTAAGGTCATAGATTCCGTTTCTCCCCAGTGCCGTATTACTCGCTTCATCCACTGCATAAATTGGTTCCGGGAATGTCCCCTTAATTTCCTGCAAGTTATCCTTATTAAAAGCCTTGTTCTTCACAATGATCATTCCCAGACTTTCCACTAATAAGGCCGGCGCATCCATCGGTTCTCTGGTTAGGCCCGGATATTCCAGAATGGACTCATCAACCTTGATGATACTGCCATCTTCATTAATGGAGTAGGCGTACACATCTGAACCGGCATATCCGGCATCCCATCCATACTGACTCCAATAATAGAATTTGCTGTTATCACTGGTGAATACCATATCTCCGATACCATCATCAGTTATTATATTATCTCTGCTTAGCTGGAAAGTCGCTTCATCAAAAACCAACAGCGTTGGAGACCAGTCACCTAATACGATATACAGATGGCCTGACTTGTTATAAATATGGCGATCTGAGAAGTCCCGGGAATCCGGAGGATTCGGATACACCAAAGTCCGGGTGACTGAATAATCACTTAAGCTCACCTCAGTAACCAGATTATCAGCGTCCTTATTCACGATATACAATTTTGTTCCATCTTCTGATACAGTCAGCCCTGCCGGCTTATAAGGTAGAGATACTTTTTCTATAACGGTTTGGCTTGCAGTATCTACTACAATTAATTTTCTGAACGCTTGATCAATAGCATAAACCTTAGTGTCAGCAGAGTCGTATACAGCGTCTACAACCGTTCCGCCCAAATAAATCCCCGGTGTACCTACCGGCGGTACTTCCTCCGTAGTTGGTTTATCAGCAAATTCAAGAATCGTCTTACCTTCTAAGGTAGTCAATGCGAGCAATTGATTGTTTCCGTCAAAAATCCGCTGGCCGGCTCCATCTACTGGAATAGTCTCAACTTTGCTGAAATTACTGTAGTCATAAGAGTTGATTAGATGATCTTGAACAGTATAGAACCTGTCATGCTTCAAATCGAACACCATATCCTCATAATTCCCATCCAGTTTATACACAAAGTTCATATCACCAAATCTGTCATACGTGGTTGAGAATATAGTTCCTGCACCATTGAAAAGATACTTTCCGTCCGGCGATAAATGAATCTTCGTCGTCAGCGGGTAATCTCCGTGATAAGGAGAATCATAACTGCCTATGAATTCGCCATATTTGGCAGTAAATGTTCCAATATCTCTTGGAAACGAATTTGTATTAACGGTGTACAGCTTATTCATTGTCGGGTGCATAAGAATGTGAGTTGCATGACTAATGGTAGAAGATCCGATGGGTGTAAAAGAATCTCCAGAATAAGACCGGATTTTCGTCCACTGGCCTGAGCCGGATGAAATATACACGTAGCCTTCACGGTCCACTGCAATGCTATAAGGGTCCAAATTGATATCGTAGATATGGCTTAAGCTGAGAGTTGCCGTATCCACAACAGCGACAGCACCTTTTTGCTGTTCATCAAAAATGTACGGAGAATGCTCCGCTTTCAACAGACCCACATACAATTTGCCATTCGCATACGCTATACTTTCGGGAGGCAATTCAAACGGAATAACAGTTGTCTCCCGGGTCTCATAGTTAATGGCAACTAGTTTCTTATTTTGTTTGTCTGTTGCATATATAATTGGTTTGCTCGGGTCTTGAACGCTATCAGTAACATTGAAATCTAATTGCATATGCTCATTCATAAACGTTGTAGCTGAAACGGAACTGCTGAGTGCCGATGCAGTATCATTTGCCATTGCCATTACTTTATAGTAAACCGTTGTGTTCGGTGCATACCCGCTATCTGTATAAGAGGTTCCGGTTACCTGAACATTGGCTCCTGAATTATCCCTAATAGGACTATAAGTTCCATCTACTGAACTGCTGGTGAAAATATGGTAGTACTCAGCTCCAGACACTGCATCCCACTTAATTTTGATATCTGTTTTGGAGGAAGCAGTTGCGGAAACAAGCGCCGGGGCCGGTAAACTATTCACAATCCCCTGATAAACCCATTTTTTGCCCAAACCATCCCATTTTGCTTTTATAACCAGATAATCCCCGTAGAATACTTTAATTACATCACCATCCACCAAAGGAGTGTTGTCCGCAGAAGCCTGAGCTGAATGCAGGACAATACCATTCTGATTTACTTGGAAGTGGACATCGAGCACCCCTGTGTAATAAACAGCAGGATAATAGGACCCATTCATAAGTGATTTGCTAATCAATAGAGTAGGTAAAAAGTCAACGTATTCATCATTGGAAATGGCAGCAATATATTCAGCCGGAGGGAGAGTGCCTCCCTTTACCGTATAGACCCCAACTTGTTCTGCCGTATTCTTGTAGGTTGTCTCATAACCTGTTTCAGCAGTATCATCAAACAACTCCCATTGCAGTTTACTATAGTTACCAGTTTCCTCAAACCTGGCATACAATTGATCTTCAACCAAGAACACTCCCAGCACTTCTGGAAGTTCAACGGGCTGCGGCTGAGGAGTAGGGCTCGGGCTTGTTCCGCCACCGCCACCCCCTCCACCGCCGCTACCACCGCCACCGCCTACTGCTGGGGCAGCTGGCAGTTGTACGCTTGAGGCAAGCTGCTGTGCGGCAGCTTGCTCCGCGCCTACTTCTTTGCCGTTAATAACAACCGAAAAGCCTTTGGCCACAACATAATCCTTAATTTCCTGTTCGAATTTAGAACCACTGGCATTAATGAATGTCTTTGCAATCGTGCCTTTTCCCTTTACTAGGGCAGAAGCATTCAAGGTTAATTGTTTCAGCACACTGCTTTCAGCTAAATTCAACGTACTCGCCGCCGCCTCTTTGGCTACCTCGAGCGCACCAATCTCAGACTTCTCAAGAACATTAACTATTGAAGGTTTCTTTATTGCTATAGTTTTGAAGCTGCCGCTTAAATCAACAAATTCATCTGCCTTTGAAAGATCCAGTTCAATGGATTCAAAGCCGGATTCTTTATTGGTCCCCTCCAGCTTGGCTCCTGTTTTTACAATTGTTGTACCAATCCGGGTATTGCCTTGAGCTACTATGCGGACTCTCCCCGGCTGCCTATTCACAAGCATTTGGTTTAGTTGGGAGTCCAGCAGATGAATACTATCCTCCCCGCCGCCTGCTACAACTGTTCTTCCCGATACAGTCACCTGATCGAGGTTCACTTCACCAGCACCAATACCCGCTGTTAACAGTAAATCCCCTTCAATTTTGGTATTCTTCAAGGTAACCCCTGGCGTGTTAATAGTTAAATTTCCCGATATTGTTGTTAATTCTGTTCCGCCAACGGTCCCTTTGTCCATAACAAGAGTACCCATTACTTTATCCAGTATGGCAACAGCCTCTGCCCTCGTAATCGTCTGGATAGGTCTTAATGTGCCATCCGGGTAACCATTTATGTATCCTTTACTCACAATTTCATTCAAATAGGTTTTGCTCCATGCCGGTACTACGCCGTAATCATTAAACGCCTTTATTGCTGAATCATCATTAGAACCCTTAAGCTGCAGCAGCATGTACAGCATTTTTGCGGCTTCCTGCCTGCTAATTGCTGCCTCAGGCCGGAATGTATTGTCTTCAAATCCGGAAATATACCCGGCTGACTTCGCTTTTCCAATTTCGGAATAATACCATTTATCTGAACTTACATCTTTAAAAGCTTCCTGCGACTCGTTCTTAAAACCAAACGCTTTATTGACAACCGAAGCAAACTCAGCCCTTGAAATGCTTGCATTCGGTTTGAACGTATGATCTACGTATCCCGAAATCAAACCCTTATCTAGCCATCTAGAAATTTGGCTGCTTGCCCAACTGCCATGAATATCAGTCATGTTGTCAGTTGACTGTGGTGCAGCAGCAAGTGCAATTCCTTGACTTCCAAAAACTAAATTCACTAGAACGATCATCCCTAACACAACACTCAAAATTCTTTTCCTCATAATTCCCCCCTGTGATTCCGACAGACTAGATAATCTTAAATTAGGTCCATCGATCCAATAGAATCATATAATAAACAAATATCCAAGTCTATACAATAAACCCATAACTCTAGGTAAATATTATGACAGTTAGCATGAATGAATACGGCTGCTTAAACGTACAAAAAAAGCGGCCGCCCCCTTGCCCAGCAAGGATGCAGCCGCTATATTAACTGAAGCAGAAAAGATACATATTATTAAACAATACGCCCCTTATTCCTTACCCATCGTGCTGATATCAATGACAAACCGGTAACGGACATCGGAGGCGAGTACACGTTCCCACGCTTCATCAATCTGGTCGGCAGAGATAACCTCGATCTCAGAGGCAATGTTATGTTCGGCGCAGAAATCAAGCATCTCCTGCGTCTCACGGATTCCGCCAATCATCGATCCGGCAAATGAACGGCGGTGGCCGATCAGCGAGAATACGTTAACGGCCAGCGGGTCAGCAGGCGCACCGACATTGACCAAGGTACCATCCAGCGCCAGGAGCGATAGATAAGCATCGATATTAATCTGCGCGCTTACCGTATTTATGATCAGGTCGAACGAACCGGCAAGCTGCTTGAATGTCTCCGCATCGCTAGTCGCATAATAATGATCCGCCCCTAGTTGCAAACCGTCTCCCTTCTTCTTCAGTGACTGTGACAGAACCGTAACCTCAGCCCCCATAGCATGAGCGATCTTCACAGCCATGTGTCCAAGTCCGCCAAGACCTACTACAGCTACATTTTTGCCTGGAGCGGCTCCCCAATGGCGAAGCGGTGAATAGGTTGTGATTCCGGCACATAACAGCGGGGCAGCAGCGTCTAGCGGAATAGCGTCTGGAATCCGGACCACGAAGTCCTCTGTCACCACAATATGGGTGGAATACCCGCCCTGTGTATAGTGACCGTACCGGTCGGTAGCTCCATAGGTACCCGTATTTCCATGCAGGCAATACTGCTCCTCGCCTTTATGGCAATTACTGCACTCTCCACAGGAGTCGACCATACAGCCCACCCCTACCCTGTCACCAACGGAATACTTTGTAACTCCGGAACCGACCTGGCTGACAATCCCGGCAATCTCATGGCCTGGAACGAGCGGATACTTGACTGGCCCCCACTCCCCGCGGGCGGTATGAATGTCCGAGTGGCAGATCCCGGCGAATTTAATCTCAATCAGAACATCCTGCGGCTGAAGCTCCCGGCGCTCAATGGTCGTTAGCTTGAACGGGCCTTCCTGGCTGAATGTAGCGCGTGCATTAACTTGTATCATGGTGTAACCTCTCTTCTTGTTCATAGTAGAATCCGTAAGGACGACTTTACAAACCATATGATATTACTTAAAGTTAACTCTAAGTCAAGCACAAAATACAATTGAGACTGGAGATTCGTGATGAAGACATACTCTATAACTGAGGCTGCAGAACATTTCAATATGACACCGCATACTCTGCGTTACTATGACAAGGAAGGTCTGATGCCCTTTATCGAAAGGACCTCCAGCGGAAGACGCGTGTTCAAGGAAGCGGATATGGAAGCTCTAAAAATAATTGAATGTCTGAAATCATCCGGGATGCCGATTAAGGAAATCAAACATTTCATTGAGTGGTGCTCTGAGGGAGATTCCACATTGCAGCAGAGATATGACATGTTCCTGGAGCGGAAAGCCTCAGTTGAAGCACAGATGGAGGAGCTGAAGAAAACGATGGAAGTCATCGAACATAAATGCTCTTATTATAAGACTGCCTTAGACAGCGGTACGGAAGATATTCATAAAACCAAAAAGGTGACCAGCTTTTAACGGGAGGATGTGAATCGGGAAAAGCAGAATTTGGTGGTTCACCCGGCCGGGCGTTCACCCTATACCTGAAGCCGATTCAAGCCTGAACGATGAAAAAGGGGCCTCTGGCAAGCTGGACGAAATTGTGGGTGCTCTGATGGGTAATGATCCGGAGGTGTCGGCTCCCGGTATTGCACCGGATCACAAGGATAAACGGGAACCCAAGGACTGAGTATACGACAAAAGGGTAGCCGGGCTTGCAATATTTTGCAGAGTCCGGGCTACCCTTGTTTAATGTTAACTCAGCGAAATAGAATCTTCATTTGCTGGCGGACCTTTTTTTGCCAGAAGCTTGTTCGTAAAACTCACATTAAAGAAATGAATGATCGGGCCAAGGCCCAGTGCGGACACCAGCGTCCCCAAACCGATGATGCCTCCGAACAGGAAGCAGATCAAAGCACAAAAAGCGTCTGTAAACATCCGGTGCCAGAAATAAGAGATTGCCGGAAACTTATTTCTCATAATCAGGGACAGGCTGTCATAGGGAGCGATTCCCACATCCGACGTCTGATACATGGATACCCCGAAGCTGCAGATCACCACACCAATCGCCACTGTAACCACCCGCTGCCACAATAGCTGAGGTTCGCCGAGCAGCTCCAGCCAGGTACTATGAAAGAAGGTAGCGATGTAACCCAGCAAAATGGCGTTTACGAAAGTTCCGGCTCCAATATACTTCCGTCCGGTAATAAATTCGATTACAAACAACACCAGGTTCAGTAAGATTAGAAAATTCGCATAGGCGAGCCCGCTGGAGTCTGCAAGTGCCATCACCATTCCGCTGAAGGGATCATTCCCCATTCCGGACAGCTTAAAAATGCTGATGCCCATCCCCAGAAACACATTCCCGATAAGCATAATGATCAATCGTTTGGGGTCTACTGAATTCATATATCTTTTCATATAGTTCATCCTACAACCTTAATGCTGACATTCATCTTGACCGGGATTATCCCGTCATCAGCAATAAAAGTGGCAGTGTAAGGTTCATCACGAACCGCAGCAGAGGCAGGAGTCCAGCTAAACATACAAGCCTGGCCTGGTACAAAAGAGGCAGTGTCAAAAGTTGTCCCCTCAGGCAGATTGCCCGTTGTTACAGTCATCGGCTCAGCAATCCCCTGAACTGCCGGGTCCTTATCTGGACTGTATTCGTTATAAATACTGCCATCGGTCTCCCGGGACGAAGTCTCGAATGCAGGCTGTCTGGCTACAACAGCAAAGGATAGCGTCTCACCTGCCTTCACGCTCTGTGCCGGAACAACTGTGAAGAAGGGCCGGAATACCGTTTGAGGCAAAGGATAATCTTCGGTTGCAGACGGATATGTATAGCCGTTTTCGGGAATTGCAACAGTTTCATACGGATACAAGCTGTCCTTCGGCGTGCCTGGAGCAGGCGCCTCCACTTCTATCCTTTTGACGGACAGATTGCTGTCCATTGTCACATTCTCAACTGCAGTCTGCTGATACGGATAATCCGGCACATATTCCAGGCCTGCGGGCCGTTTGAAGCTGCTGCTTACCAGTACGACTTCTTCTACCCCCTGCGCATGGCTGGCATGGATATGTTCAAGAGCGCCACTTACAACATCATCAAGCACAATGGGATACCGGGTATCTTCCGTCATATAGCGCAGCTGAATCTCCTTCAGATACAGATTGTCCACATGCCTGGCGTACAGACCATAAGCCGGCAGGATTCCCCAGTTGCTGGGTTCAGGATACACCTCCGGCAGCTCTGGTACATTGAACGGCGCATCTTTCCACGCTCCTGCTTCCGGATTCCATTCCACCCGGGGCAATAACCCTTCATTTTTCAGGAAAAAGGTGTTCACCAGCCACGGCAGCAACTGAATGCTGCGCTTCGGACTGCCGTACCGGGTATACTCCCAGTTCGTATTCAGCTGGCGCTGTTCCACCGCATGCTCCAGACTTAGACCACCGCGGTACTCCACTTGAATATTGGAGATCGAGACATTTTTAATCCGGTTGCCTACCAGCCCCATCAGTTCAATGGGATAGCGGGGGTCGACATTCTTAGCGGTAATATTGCGGATGATAATATCGTGAACATTGGCTATACGGCCGCTACCATTGGCATTGCCATACAGCTGCAGCTCGCTTTCCTGTAATTCCTTAGTGTAGTCAGGCACATACTTCTTCGAGTGCTCATCGTAGCGGACAGCAAACCATTTGCCGCCCTCTTCATGATAGTTAGCAGGGTTCAACCGGCAAGGCTGCTCAGGGTCTACAACATTAAAAGCAGACACACTGTCCACAGAAACCTTGCGTGTTCTGTTATAGGCTGGCAGATAGCGCCTTGCCGGATACACCTGATACGGTTCCTTGGCCGGCAGCACCCAGTTAGGCTGGTCCAATCTTACATTTGGTGCTGCATCCCGTGCCGCTATCAACTCTTCCCCGGTGCTATTCCCCGTGACCGGGAAACGTCCCCGGTCTCCTATTTTGATGAAAATAGGCGAGCTGCTGATATCCTCCATCGTGGAATCCTCAAAAATAATATGGCTTAAGTCCGCCCCGTCGACGGCCTCAAGGGCAAAACCTCTCGACCGTTTAAACGCTACGCGGCGGACCGTGACACAATCATAACCACAGGTAGATTCCGTACCCAGCTTGACGCGGGCGGTAGGACCGCAGCGGTCTGTTGCAATCAGCTTGTCCTGTGTATACGTTCCCGCATATACGGAGCCTGTGTCGTAGCCGCTAACCACACAGTCTTCAATCAATACATTGCGGAGCGGCATAAAGATTCCACCGCCATAGGAGGCCTTCAGCACAATAGCATCGTCGGTTAATGAATTGAAGGTGGAATGAACAATGGTCACATTCTCGCAGCAGTCCACATCAAACGCATCCCGGTTCGTATCCACAAGAATATGCCCGACATGCAGATTCTTCACACAGGTTGCTATAATGGCAAAATGGCCGCCGGCCAGGATAGAAAAGTCGCAGAATGCGACATTCTCGCACCGCACCATCGCAATCGCCTTATTGCCGAACCATTCACCGCGGTGACCGGGCTCGTCCCGGCGCAATGGCTCATGCGGGTCCCCGCCCATCAGAACCTGCTCCAGTTCTCCCTCATCATTCAAAGAACTTCCATCCAGCAGCCCGGGCCCATAAATCATCACATTCCGGATATCCGCGCCATAAATCAGGCTGTTGGCAAAGTACGTATGACCGTGATCCTGCAGACCAGCATATAAATTAACCTCAGGCTCTTCATAATTGCCGCCTTCCCCGTTCTGCTGCTCATAGGAATGACGGATATCCGTTCTTGCTGCAGAAAGTACGCTGCCTGCCGACAAGTACAGATTGACGCCGCTTAAGAGACGAATCGTGTATACCCTGAAGCTGCCTTCAGGAATTATCACAGTGCCGCCTTCTGCAGATGCTGCCTGAATAGCGCGGTTAATCGCCTTGGTATTCTCCACAGGCGCATTCTCCGTACCCGCCCCATAATTGCGGATATCAAATGTATGCGTTTCCTTCATTAAATAGCCTCTGTCAAAAGGACACCCTGTTGCTTCCGTTACTTGAAACATAATAGCCTCCAATGGATTAGGAACAACCCGAACCGGATCATCCTGGCAGTTTTCTCTTATTATATCTTTTTGCTGTTTGATCTGCAGTTTCATAATTTATAAACCTGAGTCCAAGTCAATTGATTTTCCTGCTGCGACCGATGGAAAATCTTTTGTAATATAATTGTTGAGCCGTTGAAGGGTACGTGCCAAAGCATCCTCGTCAACCGGCTTAAGCAGGTAATCGGCAGCATTTACGCGGAAGGCCTCCAGTGCATATTGATCATAAGCCGTAATAAATACAATTTCCACGTGCTCGTCTAGCTCAATTAAGGAAGCGGCCAATTCCAGCCCGTTCATTCCGGGCATATCAATATCCAGAAAGACTGCATCAGGTCTTAGCCGGGTGAATTCATGCAGCAGCTCTGTATATTTGGTATATGCCCCAACCACTTCGACATCGTCACGGCACTCCAGGATTTGCACAAGCCGCTGGACCGCCAGCCGTTCATCGTCAACAATTGCAACTCTCATGAATGACCCTTCCCTCTTCTAAGGCTTACGCGTAATGCTGAATTTTGAACTGAAACCGAACGCTTGTCCATTCCCCTTCTTCACTGGATACCTGTAATGCTTCTCCATAGAAATGCTTCAGTCTCCGCTGAATATTTACGAGTCCAACTCCCCTTCTTTCGGAAGAAGCCCTTTCGCTTGTCCATAAGGCTTGGATTCCCGTCTCACTAATACCGCCCCCGTTATCCCACACCTCCACATAAACCGTATCCTTGTCCAGGGAGATGGAGATTCTGACCGTTCCTCCCTCCATTTTCTTCGTTACCCCATGCCGGATAGCGTTCTCTACCAAAGGCTGTATCGTCAGCGGCAAAATCTTTCGCTTCAGTACCTGCGGGTCCACATCATATACAACCGTAAGCCTCTCCTCAAACCGGGCTTCCTCAATTTGCACGTAAGCATCGACCAGCTGTAATTCGTCCTCGATCCGGACAAAGCTGTCAGGCTTCGGGTCAAAGCTTCTTCTTAAGTAATAGCTTAAATGCATAATCAGCTTCTCTGCACGCGCGCCGTCTGTCCGGCATAAGGCAATAATCGAGTTCAAGGAGTTGAACAAGAAATGCGGTTTGATCTGCGACTGGAGAAAATCCACCTCTGCCTTCAAAGCTTCTTCCACTGACTTCTTAAGCTTCAGGAGCGTTTCCGTTCTGGCCCTGACCTCTGCAGCATCAAACGGCTTGATGATATAATCATTCGCCCCTGCCTTGAAGCCGGCAGCAATATCGCTATTGCCGTAACGCGCCGTCAGCAATACAACAGGCAGCTCAAATAGGGAATATTGCCCGCGGATCTCTCTGCAGACTTCAACCCCCGACATTTTGGGCATCATTACATCGAGCAGAACCAGGTCGATATCAGAGCGTTTCTTCAACATTTCCAAGGCCTCCAGCCCGTTGGTCGCCCAGATAACCTGATAAGGCTCATTGGCAAAAACCCGGGACAGGACCTGGAGATTGGATGGTTCATCGTCAACGGCCAGCAGCGTGAAGGTGCTCTTGCTCCGGCCTGGTAATTCCGCCATGCCCCATTCTTCGCTTATGGAGGCAGATTCCTTGGCTGCTTCGTAATCCGGGAGTGAATTCCGGGCTGCTTCGGCAACCGGAAGTGTAAAAGCGATGCCCGTCCCCTGCTCCGGCTCTGACCATTCTACCTTGATGGTACCGTCCATCAAATGCAGCAGCTTCCTGCAGATAAACAACCCCAGTCCTGTTCCCCCGTACTCCTCTGGAGAGTGTGCTTGCTCAAAGGGCTGGAATATAGCCTCCCAGTCAGATAAGCTCATCCCCACTCCGGTATCCTCCACCACAACTTTGACCTGACCCTCTATCACCTGAGCATGAATCGTAATCATACCCTCATGAGTAAATTTCACCGCATTGCCGACCAGATTGTGGAGGATTTGCCTGAGCCGGTTCTCATCCGCATAGACGAGGGGCAGATGCTCCGGTACGGCATTGACAAATCTGATTTTTTTACCAGTAATCAAACCCTGGAATAAATCGAATACGAGGGAGACAGACACACGGACATCCACACCGGTTAGTTGAACCTTTAGCTCGTTACGTTTGATTTTCTCCATATCCAGAATGTCATGAACCAGTCCCGAGAGCCTTCTGGAGGTATCTCTGATCAGGGACAGATTCTGGATATGGCTTGCGCTGAGTTCTCCGGCTTCTGCTTCTGCTCCGGCTCCTGTCTCCAGCATGGATTGGGATAAATTAATGATTCCGTGAAGCGGAGTCTGGAATTCGTGAGAGGTATGCAGCAGGAACTCGTCTTTCTGCTTATCCGCCTGCTGTAGCATTACAGCCATTCCTTCTATCGTCTTATACGCTTCCGAATACCGGTAAGACAGGAGGAAGGAGGCCAGAAAACAAAAAATCAATATGGAGCAGTATCCTATGGTGTAAGTGGGTGTCAGGCTGCTCAGATACAACCCGTAATCAAACAGCCCTATTACATATCCGCCTAAGGCCAATATAAAGAGGAGCAGTGTCCGTTTGCTGAATTCTCCATACCTGCCCTTCAGGTATGAATGAAGCATCAATCCCAGAATGATGACATAGATGAATAGCTGCAGATAGCTGAATACCGCATTGAAACGCGAATACCATTGAAACGGCGTGAGCAGCACAAAGCCGATGTACAATGCCGTCACACCGACAACACTATTAATTAACCACTCAGGAATCATGCTTTTACACATAGTCTTAATAAACATGACCATCGTGATCAGGGAGAGATACAGCGATACGGCTTGAATCTTATAATAAATCTCATGCGGCAGATTCACATACTCAACCAGAATCCGGTCACCGTTGCTGGCAAAAGACCAGGCGATAATAATGCAGCTGAGTCCGAAATAAAGAAGTCCTCTTTCCTCTCTCCGTATAATAAACACACTAAGCTGATAACACCCGAGCATAAGGAGAGATACAATCAGAATTAAATTGAGAATGGTTGTATGGGTATTCAGCTTAAGAATTCCCCCGGCGCTCCCGAAATAAAGGCTATAAGGAATCCCGCCCTGCGAATTCTCATAATTCGCTGCATGGATAATGATCTCCGCCGTATCTCCCTGTACCGTAAAAAAGGCATTGTACGGTTTATTCTCATACCTATACAGGCTTTCGAATTCCGCGGGCTTACCGCTGCCGGCAACCCTGTCCCCGTTCACGTAGATCTCGCTGGCCATGCGGATGTTGGATATTCTAAGCCCATACATCGTTGCCGAAGGCTCAAGCTTAACCTTCAGACGGTAGGTAACGGCTCCTTGGCTATTTAGACCCCCGTCTTCATTCGCATGCTTCCAAAAACCGGGTACCTGCATATATCCAGGAGAAACAGAAGGTGTCCCCCCCGGCCTGAGCAGCTGATCCCAATAAAATTCCCATTGTCCATCCAGCGAAACGACCTGTTCTCCCTGAAAATTCCATGCGCTCAAATCCAGTACACCATGCCGGGCGGGAGCGGGGTTCTGGGCTTTATGATCAGAGGCTTTCACTAGGCCGAATAATATAGCAAAACATCCGAGGCCCACTATAATCAGGCCCATCAGCATTTTTCTCATCTTGAGGATCTACTCCGTTTCTCAGCCTTATCTTTATTCATTTCAATACAGCTTTAGTTCCATCATATCATCTGTACCATGTAGAGGCATGTCCTTTTCTTGCGCATGCTCTATTACGATTCTCCTAGAAGCAATTCGTAGAAATTGTGAAGATTATGTAGATTAATTAATTGAAATAAAGCCCAATATTAATGATCACACAAAAAACCAGCAGGATTGAGACTTCAATCTCTCATTCCTGCTGGTTATCTTTAATTCTCCAGCTAGTTCCCTTATCGCCTAAGATCAACAGATTAAAAACGAACATGAGCAGAACCAAGTCTCGAGATTTGTGAAAATAAAATAGCCATCTCAGTAGGCAATAATTGAAAATCCTGTTGAATCCAAAATTGCATGGTCCCCACATAAGCTGAAGCCAGGTAGGCAAACAAATAATACTGTTTATCGGGAACATCGCTCGGCTTAATCTGCTTATGCTGCAACAGATAAGCATGGAGAAATTGTTTTTTTAATAATTCTGTCAGTTGTAACGAAAACACATTATCTCCTGTTGACCCCATAAAAACTTGGAAAAACCTTTTTTGTTCTATGACATACTCGAATGGCCGTACATAACCGGAAGGAGGCTCCATAAGAGGCTGAGTACTTCCAATAGGATGACTAATTTTTTTTATAATTGCCTGAAATTCCTCTAAGATATCATTCTTTAGTTGTTCATGAAAATCATGGATGTCCTGATAGTGTAGATAAAAAGTACCTCTATTTAATCCGGCATGTTCTGTTAGTATTTTTACAGTAATGCTCTCCAGAGGCATCTGCATAGCCAAATCAAGCAACACATCCCGCAATTGATGCCGGGTTCGCAAAATACGACGGTCTGTTTTCTCTTGCACTGCCTCTCCTCCTAAAAAAAACAGGATTTACTGATCATTTCAATTCCGGCTGTTGATTAATAAACACAGATCCGGGAAATGTTCATCGAATTTTTATACGTTTTGATTATAATCATCTACAAAGATTTAATCAACACGACGTTCACTAAAAGGAGAAAAAGAGATGGCAGAACAACCTATTTATCTTAACGAACCTACTACGAGAGAGAATACCGCTTTACCCAGAAAAACATTTATTTTTATGCTAATGGCAATTATACCCGGCATGATGATGGTGATGATTGACAGTACCGCAATGAATGTGGCAATTACCAATCTAAGCCATAATTTCAATGTCTCTTTTGACACTTTGCAGTGGGTGATTACAGGTTATATGCTGGCTATGTCGGTTACGATTCCGCTTTCGGGCTGGTTTTCAGACAAAATCGGTGCAGCAAGAGCATTTATGGTTACAGTCACTTTTTTCGTTATCGGCTCAGTGCTGTGTGCAATGGCCCAGGATGTACATCAGTTAATTGTCTTCCGGATCATACAAGGCTTGGGTGGGGGGATGATCCAGCCCATTGGCATGGCTATGATCTTCCGTCTTGCTCCTGACAATAAAAAGGGACAGATCATGGGGATGCTTGGCATTCCGATGCTGCTCGCTCCCGCTTCCGGCCCCGTCTTATCCGGCTGGCTGTTGGAGGCCATAAGCTGGCATTGGATCTTCTGGATTAATGTCCCGATCGGAATGATTACATTAGCTTTAGCAAGCCGTCACTTATTGAAAAAAAATCCGCCCCGAATATCTGTTATCTCCAAAGAAAAGAAATCCTTGGATGCGCTCGGCCTCTTCTTGGCTCCTTCTGCATTTGTTCTGCTTGCACTAAGCATTAATCTTAAATCCAGCCTTTGGGCAGGATGGCTGATGGGAGGAGCTGGTTTCCTGCTACTGGTTTGGTTATGGTTTCATGAACTGAGACATCCCCATCCCATTCTCGAAGTGCGTGCTTTTCGTGAAGTACGATTTAGAAGAGGGATGCTGATCAGCTGGATACAGTATATAGCGCTCAACGGCTCGCTCGTATTCATCCCTCAATACTTGCAGAACTTCAGAGCCTATAGCCCGTTCGAGGCTGGGTTAGTCATGAGTATGTTAGCGGTAACCTCAGGACTTCTAATGCCGGTTAGCGGCAGGTTGTTTGATCGCATTGGAATTCGTCCGCTTGCTGGATCAGGGCTCAGTGTAATCGGTTTAGCCTTGTTACTGTTATCTCAAATGAATAAGGATACAAGCGGTATGATGATTGGCGGAATAGTAGGATTGATGGGTATTGGCATGGGATTATGTATGATGTCACTTAACACTTACATTCTGCAATCAGCACCTCCTGAATCCATCAGCCGAGTTACGCCGATGACCTCAGCCAGTGCTGATCTAGTGATTCCCCTCGCTATCGCAGGTCTTAATAATTTCCTTTTAATGCGTACCACGATGCGCGAAACTGAAACTGTGAGCAGTGCATCAGCCGGACTGGGTGCATATTCCGACACTTTCATGTTAGCTGCTTGTATTGCTCTTGCCGGAGCATTGCTCAGTCTACTTCTCAAGCCCAATCAGAAGAATTCAGAACCTCAATAGTAATCCGAATTCACTAACAAAAAGCAACTTATCCGCGGATAAGTTGCTTACTTAATCTTGATTAATAACGGATAATATTTCGAATCATAATTCAAATTCCTATCAAGGACTCCAGAAACCGGCGGATTAATTCCTTTACAGGCTCTTGCTTTTCAAATAACCAAAAGTATCATAGATACTTCTACAATATATCCTTAGCCCTTCTGCAATTCCAATTCTTTCAACGTAGGATAGTCCGTATAACCCTTGCTTCCACTACCATAAAATGTTGCAGGATCTGCTTCATTTAATGGAGCGCCTGCTTTAAGTCGTTCCACAAAATCCGGATTAGCCAATGACCATACCCCAATAGGTGCCAGATCAGCAAGACCACTCTCGATATCAACACCAATATTCTCCAGTCCCCGTCCAGCCCGATTGACTAACAACGGATTCTTCCACAAGGAACGTATATCCTGAAGCAATTCTTCATTGCCGAGGTGCATCACATGAAGATACGCTAAATTCAGTTTCGCTAATTCTTGCGTTAAGTAACGGTAAAGATCAGGACCTTGTTCGCCATCTTGAATCCCGCCAAGAGGGGTCCCTGGCGAAATGCGGAAGCCGGTTCTCTCTGCCCCGATCTCGTCAACGATGGCTTTTGCTACTTCAATCGCGAAGCGAGCTCGATTTTCTATTGATCCACCATATTCATCCGTACGTTTATTGGAATTTTCACCGATAAATTGGTTGATTAGATAACCATTTGCTCCATGAATTTCAACGCCGTCAGCGCCTGCTTCAATAGCAGCGGCCGCAGCTTTACGATAATCTGCAATGGTTATTTGAATCTCTTCTTTACTCAACTCACGTGGTACGGGGATATCCTGCATGCCTGTAGCCGTAAACGTTTCTACTCCTGGTGCAATTGCAGAGGGTGCAACGGGCTGCCGGTGATGAGGCGTATTGTCAGGGTGCGACACACGACCGACATGCATTAATTGAATATAAATATACCCGCCTGCTTCATGCACTGCATCCGTAACTTTCTTCCACCCTTCAATATGCTTCTCCGTATAGATCCCAGGTGTTCTTAAGTAACCTTGACCATCATCGGATGGTTGTGCACCTTCTGTAATAAGAAGTCCCATCGATACTCTTTGAGCATAATACAGGGAGCTTAATTCTCCCGGTGTACCATCTTCCTCTGCTCTGCTGCGTGTCATTGGTGCCATCGCCAAGCGATGCGGTAATTCCAGATTGCCAACTTTTGTTTTAGTCCACAGTTTTTCCATTATTAACACTCCTCTTTAAATTTGTTTAACAAGAAATTATGATTAAGTAAGATGTGGGTATATTGCAGCAACACCACCTGCAAGTCCACCTTGTATCATTCGGCTGTTATCATCAGCAAGAATTTCAAAGCTGCCAGATTCGATGCCATCAATAGCTATTTTTGCGATATCTGAAGGGTTGGATTTGGGAGCATCTATACCGGTTGTCATATCTGTCTCCATAAAGCCTACATGTAATCCAGCTACTCTAATATTACGAGGATACAAGTTTAAACGTAAATCGTTCGTCAATGCCCATGCTGCAGCCTTCGCAGCTGTATACGCACCGGAAGCTCCCATACTAAACCAAGATAGTACGGACAGAATATTCAAAATCGATCCTCCCCCGTTTTTTTCAATGATTGGTGCAAAAGCACGAACCATGGACAGCGTACCGAAGAAATGCGTATCAAATTCCAATTGTATTTTCCCCACATCTCCTTCCAGCAAAGAAGCGCCTGTAGATGATCCTGCATTGTTGATTAAAAGCGTAACATCTTTAGCAAGGATTGCTGCTGCTGCAACCTCATCCGGTTTTGTAACATCAAGCTTTACAGGTGTAACTCCAGGAATATCAATGGTCTCCGGATTTCTTGCACCAGCGTATACTTTAGCCCCTCTGGATAGAAGTTCAAGAGTAAGCTGACGGCCCAGACCCCGGTTTGCTCCAGTGACAAATGCTACTTGTTCAGAAATGTTCATTGTATTAGCTCCTTTTTGTTTTGATTACAATTCTTCATTCAAGGGATAGAACGGCGTTCTCATTCTAGAACGATCATACTAGAATAAACACAGGCAATTATACTAATATCTTTCTAGGCTGAATCTTCAAATTAGCTTAAGTATAAATAATTACTTAGATAAAAGTTTAATCGATAAATTGGCTAGACGGTGTAATTTTTCTTTACGTATGGAGGTCCTTGTCATTACCCTTAACCCTACATAAACTGCATGCAGATGTTCCGCTAGATCGTTGGCATTATAATCTGAGCGAAACTCTCCATCCTGCTGTCCCCACAGAATAATATCTTTGAACAGCTGTTCTGATAATGTAAACAATTCTGTGGTCTTTACATCCACCTCAGCATCACGCATTGCCAATTCCACCGCTGAATTCACCATCAAACAACCTGAAGGTGAATCTTCTTCACCACATATCACGAAACTAAAAATAAGCTGAAGTGCCTCAGTTGCAGTCTTAGAGCGTTTAACTTCTCCTACAAGCTCAGCACTTACTTTATCGCGAAATCGGTCCATTGCTTTTAGAAACAGCGTATGCTTGTCGCCAAAAGTGTCATATAAACTTCTCCGATGGATTCCCATCTGCTTGACCAGATCCGTCATAGATGTCTTCTCGTAACCCTGTTCCCAAAAAAGCTTCATCGCCTTTTCTAATACCACGTTCTCTTCGAATTCTTTGCTTCTTGCCATTCTATTCCCTCCCTGTTAATCAATATAACATATTGAGAACGATCGGTAAAGAATTTTATGAATGGTAAAAACCATTAAGAATCCCTACTAATTCACACTATTCTCGTTTAATTTGATTTAAGAAGCATTTGACCCCAAGTATGCGTAATGAAATCCGGAGCGAACTTCATGGAAAAGCGCATAACCTTAGTAAAACCTGCATTTACGCGTATTTTGTTTTTTTCCATCCCTTTAATACCGACTTTAACAAGCTTCGCTAATGGCAAAGAGATCACCTTATTCATGAAACCTTCGTCAAAAGTGTCCGTGAGATTAGTTTCAGAAATAACAGGTGGACAAAGTTCCATCACATGAATGTTTTTTCCTTTGGCCCGGATTTGCTCACGTAATGCATCACTGAACATGTGGATGCCAGCCTTCGTTGCAGAATAAGTCGGTGCGTTGGCAACTGTAATATTAGCAAGTAGTGAACTAACGTTAACAACCATTGCCTCCTGTTGTTTGGCTAACAGTGGCAACAGAGCCTTGGTGATATAGATTGTCCCATTCAAGTTTGTGGCGATTTCTGCGGTTATGTGCTCGTAGGTAATAGTTTCATCAAACAAGTCAAATTCGTGTATAATACCAGCGTTATTGAAAATAATATCCAGTTTCGGATAGTGAATCGTCAGGTCTTTAGCAAGCTGCTCAACGCTTTTGGGATTACTAACATCTGCCGTCATCCCGATAAGTCCGGGATTGTTCTTTACTATCTGGTCGATGCGTTGTTGTGAACGCCCCGTGATAATCACAGTATTTCCCATGCCGAGAAAACTTTTAGCAAAAGCAAAACCAATCCCGGAGGTCCCACCTGTCACCAATATCGTTCTATTTTTTAATTTCATTCTGCATCATCTACTTTCAATATGACTTTCCCTTGGCTATGCCCTGTCGCAATCTTAGCAATCGCGGCATTCACTTGTTCAAAGGGGTACTCGGAATCAATCACCGGCTTTATGTTTGTTTTTTCAAGATACTGTGTGAAAGCTGCTAATTGCTGACCATTCGACTGCACGTATAAGAAGTCATACCTTTTCTTTTGCCATTTGGCAATTCCATCAAAAGGTGCTCCCAGTAAACTGAAGAGAATCTTCTTCGCCGTTGCCAAGTCTGTGCTTTGATTCGCGAATCGGGCATTGGGACCAGCATTTAACGACAGTAATTTGCCGCCAGGCTTCAGTATCTTAATTTGTTTACTAAATTCGCCGGCGCCCCGCGTATCAATAACATAATCATAGCCTGTCAGTATGTCAGTATAGTCCTGCGTTGCATAGTCGATAAACTCATCTGCCCCGAGTCGCTCCGCCAAGGCACGTGCTGATCCACTACCACTAACGGTCACAAACAGCCCTTGTGACTTCGCGTAAGGAACGGCCATCTGACCAAAGCCTCCCGTACCGCCGGGGATAAATAATTTGCCGCCTTGACGAGTATCTAAAATAGCTAGCGCCTGAACGATCGTCAAAGCAGACAATGGCACGGCCGCTGCTTCTTTAAAGGAAAGATTAGCTGGCATCTTAGCCACAATCGCCGCGTCTACTGCGACATATTCGGCAAACGCCCCCATCTTATCTAACGATGGCATGGTGTACACGTGATCCCCTACCTTAAAATCCATGACACCGGCTCCGACTTCGATCACTACTCCGGCTAGCTCGTTGCCCAGAGTCAATGGAAAGTCGTAATGATCAAACAACTTAACTTTGCCTGTAATCGCCAAGACAAGGTGTGGATCAACACCTGCTGCCTTAGTCTTGATTAAAACCCGTGTTGGTGTGATGGATGGAACAGCGACTGTGTTAATTTGTGCTTCCAGTATCTTGGAATACCGCGAAATTTGTGCAGCCTTCATAAGGTAACACCCCTTAAAATCGGATAATGACTTTTCCCTTGGGATGACCTGTAGCAACAAGCTTTAGTGCTTCATTGATATCATCAATTTGGAATTCTGTGGGGTCCACCGCTGGAACAATCCCGTTATCTTCAATAATCTTCGTAATTTTCTTTAATTGATCGCCATCGCTGCGAACAAAAATGAAATGATATTGAATCTTCTTTTTCTTCGCTTTGTGATCATACTTGGCCCCGGCAATGGTGAAGAGCTTTTGTTTCCAGCCTGGCAAGCCCATATGCTCGGCGAAACGTTTGTTAGGGCCGGTCCGCAGGGAAAGAAGGCGACCGCCTGCTTTTATAATCGAAAGTTCATGATCAAATTCGCTTGGTCCCAAGGTATCCATCACATAATCAACATCACGAAGTTGTTCCCAATAGTTCTCCATCGTGTAATCCATATATTGGTCTGCTCCAGCCGCCATTGTCCGTTCACGTGCTTGCGGATTTCCACTAACGATGACCTTCAGCCCCATGCTTTTGGCGATAGGAATGGCCATTTGGCCAAATGAACCAGAACCCCCGGGAATAAACACGCTTTCTCCAGCTTTGGCAGCCAATTCTTCATGCAAACCTTGATAAGCAGTCAATCCTGTTAATGGAGCAGCAGCACCGGTCACAAAATCCAGATTAGCGGGCAAGTGCCCGATGGCATCCGCATGAATCGCCGCGTATTCTGCAAAGGCACCGATTTTTTGTAGTGGCAGGCGTGAATAAATGGCCTCACCAACTTCAAATCCCCGGACGTTTTTACCGACCTTTTCAATAACACCCGTCAGCTCATTACCGAGTACTAATGGAAACTCATAATCCTGAATCAGCTTGACGCTTCCGGTCCCGATGAGCAATTCCAAATGATTAACCGCCGCTGCTTTCACCTTGACCAAAACCTCGTTTTCACTTATTTCCGGGACTGGAATATCATTGACTTCTACCGTGAACTTTTTTGAATACTTGGTAATCTGCGCCGCTTTCATAATTAATAGCCTCCTATGCGCTGAGTAATAAGTAACATTTTATTGTTTTTGTAACTTATGCATCAAGCATAATATCAAAGGTTACAAAAGTCAACAATTGTTACCCAACATTTTATATGATAAAATAGAGACAGGTGTATAAACGATTGATAAGGAATTTATCGAAGAAAGAAGGGTTGGAAGCGCGGTGGCTAAAATCACACAAGAGCTCATTATTGAAACAGCGGAGGCATTAATTGAACGCACGGAAAAATCCGAAGTGACCCTTTCACAAATTGCGGATGAATTAAATATCACCCATGCCGCGCTTTATAAACACTTTAAGAATAAGCAAGAGCTCTGGGCAGCCGTGTCTAAAAACTGGTTCAACCGGATGATTTCAGAACAAATAAAACTAGATAATACAAATTTGATGAATGCACAGGACCTGCTCCATGATTGGCTCTGGGCATTTGCTAACGCCAAAAAACGCGCCTATAACGAAAATCCCAAAATGTTCGCCTTGAATACACAATATGTGGATAGCAATCCCCTGGTGTTACGCGATGTTCTATGGGATTCCTATCAAATTATTGACGGCTTCATGGACTATCACGATCCCCGCTTCGAACGGGCAGAGGCAATTCTCTCCGCATTTGCGGTGTTTAGCCTCCCGTCCTTCAAAGAATCCTGGAATCTTCCAGACTACCAAGACAGATTTGAACGCATCTGGAGTTTAATCAAAAAGGGTCTTTGAATCGTTTGAGTTCCAACACAGCGATACAATCCCGCCGCGCTTGTACCAAGCGATGATGTTTAACCGCATCAGCTTTCCTCCCGGCAGATTAAATTGCAGCACGGTTTTTTATAATATTAACCGCTTACATTAATGTTGTGCTCTCTCACTCGTTTGTGTCTAATGAGTCCTCTCCACAGAACAACGGGCTCATTTCCCTCCTGTCACGCTGGGAATGAGCCCGCTTGATCAACAATTTACTTAGTAGACCACAGCTTGATACGGTTCTGAATATGCATGGTATACGCTTCTTCCATTTCCTTCACTCCGGCCTTATCCAGATCTGCCATATAGGCTTCCCAGATTCGATCGAACTCTTGCGGCTTGGACATAATGGCTTCAGGGATTCTCTTCCAGGTGATGTCCTTCATCTTGGCTCCCAGGATAACAGCAGGATCGTCGCTGGCGAGTGACATCGTGTAAGCCGCACCATAAGCTCTGGGCTTAAATTCATCTTCTGACGGGAAAAGATCCTTCCAATGTTCGGCGCCGTAAGCTTTCAGCGTTTCCTTCTCCGGTGCACTGTAACTTGCGGTCAGCTGCTCCGGGTAACTGCGGGTAAAGTAATTTCCGGTTGAATCTTTAATACCGTCTCCGTAATGGACCATCAGATTCCAGTAGAGGCCGACACCGGATTCTTTTTGGAAGGCTGCATTGTCGTTATCCATGCGTTCCTGTACAGCCGGAATAACCATCCGTTTACCGTTTTCAACCGTGTAATGTTTCCCTTCTATTCCCCAGTTGTTCAGGATTTGCCCTTCTTCCGAGGCAAGGTAATCGAGGAACTGAATCGCACGCACCGGGTCCTTGCATTTGCTTGAGATTGAAATACCATACCCTCCGTCAAAGCCTGCCGGCCAGAAGCTGGTGTCCTTGTATTTCTCACTCATCGTGACCGGATAATGCCCATAGGTCTGATCCAATTTCCCGGCAGCCTTTAGCGCATTTTGGGCATCTCCATAATCCCATTCAGGATCAGCCAGACCCAGAACCCGGCCGGAGGCGACTTTCGCCTTGAACTGGTCAGTCTTCTGCACAAAGCTCTCCGGATCGAGCAGGCCGATATCGTTCATGTGATTCAACCAGCGGAAATACTCTTTTTCTTCCGGACGGCGGAAGTGATACGTTGCCTGATGTGTTTCCTGATCAATGAAATATTCCCCGTCATCCGGCCCTCCGGTCGTCTGAAATCCCGAATTGGTGACCTGATACATATGCCAGTCGTCTCCGTTCAGGGAAAGGCCGATATTTTTATTTCCGTTTTCGTCCGTCGGATGCTTGGTGATATACTCCTGGATGACTTTTTCATAATCCTGTACTGTGCGTATTTCCGGATAACCGGCTTCTTTGACAACACGGTGCTGCAGTTCAAAGCCTCCGTCGGCTTTAAACTTCCTCTCATCTACGGCGGACCATGTGGGAACCGCATAGATTGCTTGGTTATCTAAGCTGTACTTGGTCCGGACAAGTTTATCACCGAGCAGTTTTTTAATATTAGGTGCATGCTTGTCTATCAATTCCGTTAAATCGAGCACAGCTCCGGCATCAACAAGCTTGCCGACATCCGCCTTTGCGGCGATCAAATCAGGATAATTGCCTGTTGCCGCAATCAGCGACATTTTTTGAACCGGATCACCCACTGCAAACTCGGCATCCAGTGTCACACCGGTTTTTTCGGCAATAACCTTACCTACTTCATCCTGCATGTTATTCCAATTGGTACTGCTGTCCTCTGAAAAATAAGTAAGCGTGACCGGCTTTACATCCGAACCGGAAGCACCTTCCTTGTTACTGTCCTCTCCGGCAATGGAGCCGTTATTCCCTCCGCAGCCAGCAAGCGTCGTCGTTAACGTCAGCGCAAGCACGGAAGACAGTATCAGTCCTTTTTTATCTGGCTTCATGAAGCTAACCCCCTAGATAATGGATAAAATGCTATTTGAACAAGAACGATCTAACTCTTAACAGCTCCAAGCGTCATTCCTTTGACAAAATACTTTTGCAGGAAGGGATATACGACAAGAATAGGCACAGTGACGACAATCGTGATTGCCATTTTGACGGATTCCGGTGAAATTTGTGACATCCGCTCAGCCATATTCGCCGCGTCCTGGGAATTCGTTGCACTTGTCGTTGTGCTTTGCAGAATTTTCATTAACTCATACTGTAGTGTTGTTAATGCTTCGTCCGACCCATTGAACAGATACGTGTCGAACCAGGAATTCCATTGTCCTACCGCGAGGAAAAGGGCTACGGTAGCCAAGGCCGGCTTGCACAGCGGTAAAATGACACGCCAGTAAATCGTAAAGTCGTTGGCTCCGTCCAGCTTCGCAGACTCCTGCAGCGCATACGGCAGTCCATCAATGAAGGAGCGGATCACGAAGACATTAAAGGCGCTTACAAGTCCCGGCAGAATGTATACCGCAAAGGTACCGATCAGGTTCAAATCTCTCATCAATATGAATCCCGGAATCAGACCGCCGGAGATGTACATGGTAACCGCCAGAAAGATGGATATAAATCTCCTCGCCTGAAAGTCATTGCGCGCAAGTGTGTAAGCAAGCATTGAACCGCTGATCAGACCTGCTATAGTACCGATAAGCGTCCGCAGTACGGATATTTTAAATCCGGTTATTAAGCTTCCATAAGTGAAAATCAGGCTATAGTTATCCAGCGTGAACTCCCGCGGCCAGATGGTAATCCCGCCCCGGACGGTATCTACTGAATTGTTAAGAGAAATCGCCAGTACGTTCAAGAACGGATATATCGTCAATACGGTTACCACAATCATAGACAGATAAACTACGAATGCCAGTATCCGGTCCTGTGTTGATTTCGAACGGTGGTTGATTTGGAACCCCTCCTCTCTCTCTATCTACATGATGCTTTCGTTAGTAAACCGCTTAAATATACCATTGGCAGCAAACAATAGAAGCAGGCTGATCACCGAGTTGAAAATGTTGATTGCCGTTCCGAAGGAGTATCTGCCCATAGCCAAACCATAATTAAGCGCATACAAATCCAGCACTTCAGAGTAATCAATGACCAGGTGATTCCCCAGCAGAAATTGCTTCTCAAACCCAGTACCCAGTAAATGTCCAATCGACATAATTAAAAGAACGATGATGGTCGGCCGGATGCCAGGCAGTGTAATATGCCATATTTGCCGCAGACGGCTCGCTCCGTCCACCCTGGCCGCTTCGTATAATTCCGGGCCAATCCCGGAAATGGCGGCAAGGTATATAATGGCGTTCCACCCTGTTTCCTTCCATATATCTGAACCGGTCACGATTCCCCAGAATAAGTTCCCCTGTGCCATAAACTGAATCGGTTGATCAATAAGGTTCAGGCCGAGAAGGATATCGTTTACAATTCCGCCGTCCGTGGATAGCATTTTGGTAACGATCCCTGCAGCAACTACCCAGGAAACAAAATGCGGAAGATAGGAAACGGTCTGGACGAACCTCTTCAATGCCTGAACACGAACCTCATTGAGGAGCAATGCAAAAACGACCGGCACGATAAATCCGGCAATCAGCCCCATAAAGCTCATCGCCAGCGTGTTTCGAAGCACCTGATAAAAATGGTCATCCTTGAACAAGGTACGAAAATGCTCAAAGCCCACCCACTTTTGGTCGAAAAAGCTCACTCCGGGTCTATATTTTTGGAAGGCCATCGTCCAGCCCCACAAAGGCAAGTACTGGAAGACAAACACCCAAAGAACAAAAGGTATAGACATGTAGTAAAGATACTTCTGATTTATTAGCTCCCTCCAAGCGCTCTTTTTTCTTTTTGTGTATACGTTTTCCGCATTCAACGTTATCGTTTTCATACTTCCTCCCCTCTCTTCATAACTATCATAAATTAGAGAGGAGGGGCTTCCTATACCAATGATTTCGGGAAAAATCATCTAGAAATTATGGATTCTTATAATCCGACGGCGACCGGCCTTCATACTTTTTAAATTTGCTGAAAAAGTAATTTACGCTCGTGTAACCCACCTGCTCTGCCACTTCATACACTTTCATTCCTTGGGCCAGCAGTTCCTTGGCTTTCCGGATACGTACTTTGTCCAGGTAGGTATTAAAATACTCTCCGGTCTTCATTCTGAACAACTGACCCAAATAAGGGGTACTATAGTTCAGCAGCCCGGCCAATGTTGATAATTTCAAGTCTTCCGCATAATGTTTATGAATAAAGTCGATCATTCTCTTGAATTCATGCTCTTTGCCCTGTGTATCAGATTCCTCCACAAAATCCAGAAGAAAGCGGCGGATATCCTCTATTAGCTGCTGTAATCGGTCATGCTGATAGATCCCGTTCAAGAAACGTGAGACCTTCTCCATCGATTCCCCTTCTAAACGGGAGTCGGCGGCAAGCTTATGAATGATTCCATTGCAAAGAAAAAAGAAGGCTTGTTTAACGTGATTCTCATCTTGCCGCTGCCCGCAATACATCGCTGCCGCCTCATTTAGCAGCTGCGCTACCATGGCCTTATTCCCTACATCCAGGCAGTAATACAGGCGGAGGATTAAATCCCTCATGAACTCTTCATTGCTGTCTTCGGTTAAACCGGCAGGTACCGGCGGGCAGACAGGGGGATAATCCGGCTCCAGGAGACGATCTCTATCACTGAAAAAAGACAGCTTCGCCGCTTCTCTGGCTTTCGAATAAGAATTACAAATAAGTCCGGCTTCGGTAACAGCCCCCCCGGTTGCCGCAATAAACCGGATTCCGGCGGCAATATTCCGGATCTCGCCATACAGGTTATCGCGCCGCTGCGATCCGCGCAGCGGCGTGTTGAGCAGAAGCACCACATGGGGAGAAATGACGGTTACAGCCCCCAGGTTCCGCTCCTCTGCCATTACCTTGAGCCCAGCCGCCAGCCGGTTGAGCGCATCCGGCAGTTCCGCTTCCGGAACACGCGGAACAATAACCACGACTTCGTAGCTGCCGCTCCATAACAAATCAGGTTGTCCTATGCCGGCACCAAGCCTTATCGTTTCTCCCGGCTTCTCCTGAGGGACCAGCAGACGATGCAGGTATAAGTCCCGGTCCAGTGTCTCTGCCTGAGGGCTTGTCCGCTTACGTTCTTCCTCTTCAATCCGTTCCCTCACAAGCTGTAAAGTAGCTGACATTTCACCGATATTCACCGGTTTAAGCAGGTATCCGGCCACACCGTACCGGATCGCTTGCTTGGCATACTCAAAATCCGCATATCCGCTCAAAATAATAAATTGCGTGTTATGACCAGCCGCTCTTACCTGCTCAATGAGCTGCAAGCCATCCATAACGGGCATCCGGATATCTGCTACAACGACTTCCGGAGCTTCCTCCTCAATGATCTTTAAGGCTTCTCTGCCGTTTCCTGCGGCAGCCACAACGGTATAACCCAGGCTTCCCCATGGAATTAGCGTCTGCAGTCCTTGCCTGAGTTTTGGCTCATCGTCCACGATAACGACCTTAATCAACAGGTACACCTCCAGGAATATAAAATGTAATGACAGTGCCTTGTCCCGGCGTGCTCTCAATGTTCAGGGCGCTCGTTCCCCCGTACAGCAGCACAAGCCGGTCGTTCACGTTTCGAATACCGATCCGCTCGCTCTCCTGCTCATGTATGGATTCGGCAAGCTCCGCCCGGATACCCGCAAGCCGTTCCGGCGTGATGCCTGCTCCATTGTCACTCACTTTAACTGAGGCCCCCTTCGGGACCCTGCTTATTTCAACCCATACCGTTACTCCCTCTTCGCGGTTATCCAGACCATGGATGATTGAGTTCTCCACCAGCGGTTGGATAATCAACGGAGGGACAGGCATGGTATCCAGATCAGGATCAGACACTAGGCGGTATTCCAAGCGGTCTTCATACCGGAACTTTTGCATATCAAGATAACAGCGCACACGCTCAAGCTCCTTGCACAGAGGAATACTCCCGTTACCGGCCTCCAGGCTGCTGCGCAGAAGCGTACTCAGAAGCCATACCGCTTCTGCGATATCATCCTGCTTGCGTATATGGGCTTCCATGCGGATCGATTCCAGCGAATTAAAAAGAAAGTGCGGATTGATCTGACTCGCCAGCATCTTGAATCGCATCTCATTCTGTCTCTGCTCTACCAGATTTTTTTGATTATTCGTTTCCTGAACTTCTTGAACCAGTTCATGCACACTTCTGATAAGCGAATTAAACTGCTTGGACAATAACCCCACTTCATCTTTGCCATCAATATGGAGGTAAGCTTCCCAGGAACCGGACCCTACCCTTGTCATATGCTTGCTTAAACGAAGAAGCCTCCCGGACAGCAGAGATGCAAAAGCATAGATAAGCACCACTGCAAAAATCAGGCTAGCCGCTATTACAATGGCCCCAAGCCGAATAACCCGGTTGGCATCCCTCATAATGTCTGAATAAGTAAAAATCGAAATAATGCGAAGCCCGTTCCAGCTGTTTTCGGGTTCCAGGCTGGCGACAACTACTTTAGAGTCTCTGCCATTGATTACCGTGTCATAACTTCCCTCTTGTCCGGATAGAATCTGTGGGTCTCCATCCATTACTGATAATTTCCTCCCCAAATAACCGGCCTCATTGGAGCCGACAATCCGGTTTTTGTTATCCACAAGCATTGTGATAAAGGATTCCTGATCCAGAATAGAGCTTAGTTGCCGTTGATCTACGTTAATAGTCAGGACGCCTTTACGTCCAAGCGAGTCAGCCGGAAACGAACGGATCAGGCTGAGCTGCTCCGATCCGCTTTGTTCGTCTCTGATCAGATTCCAACCGGCAAGCCCTTTTTGTTCTATGGCTTCCTTGTACCATGTTTTTGCCATGATCCTCTCATCCGGTTGAATGAACTCCCAGTTATTGAGTGCCCCCGGATTCACGACATACACACGAATGCCGGATATCTCTTTGTACAACTGAATGTAGTCCCGGATATCCGTATATTCTCGGTAGGCTTGAATAACCTCCGCGTAATCCTCGTATTTTTGGGCGGCTACTCTTTTCATCCTGTTATCAACCGTCAGCCGGTAAGAAATATCCAGCGGCACCTTAAGCAGCTCTTCCGTCCGTTTTTGAACACGCTCCACATTGTTTGAAATTTGGGTTAAGGCATCCTTGATAACAATCTCCCGAAGCTTCCCGGTTAAGAACAGACCAGATAACATCAAAGGAAGAACGGCAGCGGAGATAAAGGTAAGGGCCAATTTCTTTTTCATTTTCATATCGTTCATCATGCGAAAAAAAAACATCGCTCATCCTCCCGGGCCCTATTGGCCGCTTCACGAAAAATGCCCCCTTCTCATAGGAAAGGGGCAGTCACTATTCGAAATTATGATGAATTCATTGCGGTCAATCCCTCAGCGTATCTATAGCCCGGACTCTGAACCAGCCGCTTTCATAGTCCTTCTGTTGATAGGACAGGGGCAGTCCCAGCTTCATCAGTCTATCTCCCCCATAAATAGACCTAGACCCGCTGCACTCCGGCAGAACTTCATATCCGAATTCGGGTTCAAGACCGGCGAGCTGCAGATAACTCCGGGGTGCGTTCGGCACCGCTGTAACTTGAAAATAGTAGACCAAGGCTTCCTTCTTGTCCCCGGATACAAACATCCAGGCGGACTCGTTGCCTTCAAAAGGACTTTTCAGCCGGTATAAATCCCCTTTTTGGACTAAGCCGCGAATTTCTTTGTAGGTAATGATCTGGCGCCGAACCGTTTCCTTTTCTTCGTCAGTGAATTTCGTCAAATCCAACTCATATCCAAAATTTCCGGACATAGCAACATTGCCTCTAAAATCAAGCGGAGTTATTCTTCCAACCTGATGGTTCGGTACGGCCGATACATGAGCCCCGATTGCACTTATGGGATAAACCAGGCTGGTGCCGAATTGAATCTTCAGCCGTTCCGCCGCATCCGTATTGTCACTGGTCCAGGTTTGCGGCATGTAGTAGAGCATTCCCGGATCGAAGCGGCCTCCTCCGCTGGAGCAGCTCTCGAAAAGGATATCCGGAAACGCCTTTGTGATACGTTCTAACAGCTCATACAATCCAAGAACATAGCGGTGGGCGGTCTCTGATTGCCGTTCCGGCGGTAATTCGGCTGAACCTATCTCCGTCAGACACCGGTTCATGTCCCACTTCACATAAGATACAGAAACGCCGGAGAATATAGCAGAAAGCGAGTCAAAAATATAATCGCGCACCTCTTGGCGGGTGTAATCGAGAACCAGCTGCCATCTGGCTTCGCTGCGTCTGCGTCCAGGGACATGAAGACACCAGTCCGGATGCTTGCGGTACAGCTCGCTGTCCGGAGAGATCATCTCTGGTTCAACCCAGAGTCCGAACTTTAGTCCCAGGCCGTTAATACGTTTCGCAACATCTGCCAGTCCGCCGGGAAGCTTCCGGCGATCCTCAAACCAGTCGCCCAAAGAGGAATTGTCTGAATCCCGTTTACCGAACCAGCCGTCATCCAGCACAAACAGCTCGATCCCCAGCTTCGCTCCTTCTTCCGCTATCGATACCAGCTTGTCCGCGTTAAAGTCAAAATAGGTGGCCTCCCAGTTATTAACCAGAACAGGACGTTCTTCATCCCGGTGTCTTCCCCGGCACAGCCGGGTGCGATACAGACGATGATACGTCCGTGACATCTCTCCGAGTCCTTGTCCGGAATAGACCATAACCGTCTCCGGTGTCTGAAAGCTTTCACCGTGACTAAGCAGCCATGCGAAATCAAAGGAATTGATACCCATGCTGAACCGTACAGAGCCAAAGGAATCAACTTCGGCATCCGCCTCAAAGCCGCCACTATAAACTAGACTGAACCCGAAAGCTTCACCTTGAGCTTCCGTCGTTTCGGGAGTGATCAAAGCGGCAAAAGGATTAAATTGGTGGCTGCTCATGCCTCTTTTACTGTCGATCCGGGTTTCTCCTTGATGAAGCGGCTTACGGGTAATATTCCCTTCCCTGGCCCAGGCGCCGGAAAGATACACAATCTCATAATCCCGTTTGCCTGGAAAGTCGACACTTGCACTCAAGGCGCGGCGAAGCCGTAACTTCTGTCCGCCTGCATTGCTGAAAAGTGCCGAGCGAACGATCACATTCCGGTCCGCGAAGATACTGTAGTAAAGTGTCACTTTAAGACTCGAATACGCATCGGTTAATTCCAACTCCAGCGTCTCCGCCTCCGCCTTATCCTCGGTGTATACGGCCGGAAGTCCAGTCAGAGACGGCTTACCTTTAGTCACCCGATAACCCGTGTATGTTAGCTCCGTAATACGTGTTCCATCCACAAGCTCAACCTGGTACGCCGGGTTCCGAAAGTCTCCGCTTCCATATTGCGGGTATTCTTGAGGCAAGCGGTCTAATCCGGCTGTATCCGGGGTATGGATAAGCATATTGGACATTGGCTCCCGGTGATTCAGTTTGCTTCCCCAATAGATATGTACTGGGTACCCGTCTATAATTTGAATGATATAACTCATACCCATGGACTGCAGATGAAACAACCCTGCTTGTTCTTGAACGATGATGCCCATAACCAAACTCCCTTCTTTCGATAAGCAAACCCCATCCATTCATGGTTTAATACTTGATTAATCCTTAACCGAATGGTGTTTGTCCCTAAAAGGATATACTATCTATACACATTTAGTACATAGCATGATGATCACTAATTATGTTATAATGCTGGATATTAATTTCAAAGGAGTTTTGCTGTGATTGAATATTTGCCCCGCAGTAAACAGCATATGGGACTACATCTTACTCAGTTTGGTAATGAGGATTGCCTACCGGGTCACTTTTTCGGCCCGGCGGTAAGGAGCCACTATTTACTCCATTATGTTTTGGATGGGGAAGGGTTCTATGAGGTTGACGGTACCCGCTATGAGCTGCGGAGAGGACAAGGCTTTTTAATTTATCCGGATATAATCACATATTATCAGGCTGGAACCGCGAACCCTTGGTCTTATTGTTGGTTCGGGTTTGACGGGACAGCAGCAGAACCGCTTCTCAAGCAAGCAGGTTTATCGAAGAGCTCCCCTATCTTCTGCTATGACCGGGACAATAGGATAGAACAGTATTTACAGATGATGATTGAATCGGGAGGATTAGGTAAAGCTCAGGAAACCAAGCTGACGGGTCTGCTTTATTTATTGCTGTCTCTTCTGATTGAGTCCAGTCCGGTGACTTCCCCAGAATACATGGAATCAAGGACAGAGATTTACATCGAGAAAGTACAGAATTTCATTGAAATGAATTATCCGTATAAGTTTACCGTTGAGGATATTGCCCGATTTATCGGACTCAATCGAAGCTATTTGTGCTCGTTGTTCAAACAGAGTATGCAACTCAGCATTCAGGAGTATCTAATCCGCCATAGAATTAATAAGGCATGCGAAATGATGGGGAACACCGGACTGTCTATTGCTGATATTTCCAGGTCCGTAGGCTACAATGATGCCTTGCTGTTCTCCAAAATGTTTAAGAAACTAAAGGGCTCCTCACCCAAACATTACCGGGTCGAAATGCTGGCGTCGCCAACAAAGGTTCAAACTTAGAAAAAAAAGAAGAGCTGCCCGGTGCAGTTCTTCTTCAACGCTTCCCCTTATAAAACTCATGATACAGCTTCATGAGCATCCTCTTCTCTATCTGCGGCACATAACTCCACAAGATCTCCAGATCCTTCGCAATCTCCCGCTACCTCCGCTCTTCCCGCCGGTATCTAAACCAAACCGTCCGACCACGACTGTTTCTTGAATCCTCAATTAATATCAACATCATAAATAAAACAGTCGAAAGACATGATATTTTACATAGTTTGGGCATGTTTACAGTCACATCCGGGAAAGACTTAACTTTGTTACGATATATCTTATTCCTCCAGAGGAGTTTTATAATGTCAACAACTTGCGAAAGAGGTGTGTAATTGAAACTTCCAACAATCCAATTCGGACATATTAAATCGAGAGTTCCTGTTATTCAAGGTGGAATGGGTGTAGGCATATCCTTAAGTGGACTAGCCGCTGCTGTTGCCAATGCGGGCGGGATCGGCACCATCTCTGGTACAGGGATCACTGCGGATGAACTGAGAATGCATATTCGCCAAACAAGAGAACTCTCTAAAGGGATTGGCTATATCGGTGTGAATGTACTATTCGCAGTGAAGGACTTTGCCGAGAAAATGAAGGTTGCTTTGGAGGAAAAGGTGGACTTTATTATTTCCGGAGCCGGAATTTCTAGAGATATTTATGCTTGGGGTAAAGAATATGGTACTCCTGTCGTAACTATTGTTTCATCCGCCAAATTAGCCCGAATTTCCGAAAGACTTGGTGCCTCCGCAGTCGTTGTGGAAGGGTTCGAAGCTGGAGGCCATTTAGGTACAGACAGACCCATGTTTGATATCCTTCCTGAAGTCTTAGAGGCCGTTTCGATTCCGGTTATTGCTGCGGGTGGAATTCTGACAGGGGATGATATCGCAAAAGCCCTTCGGATGGGCGCGTCTGGTGTTCAAATGGGTACCCGTTTTGTGGCTAGCCATGAGTGTGATGCTCCCTTAGCCTTCAAGCAAAAGTATGTAGATGCTCAGCAAGGAGATACAGTCCTAATCAAGTCTACTGTGGGTCTGGAAGGCAGAGCAATTCGAAATGAATTTACGGACCGCATCCGAAATGATGCCAAATTAAAGATAGTCAAATGCTATGATTGTCTAAAGGTTTGTTCACATCGCTTCTGTACAATAGAGTCCCTGCTCACTTCCCTCAGAGGAGATGTTAAGAACGGATTGGTTTTTGCCGGGTCCAGAGTTCATGAGATTAAAGAGATTTTGTCCGTACAGCAGATTATCGACAATTTAATAAATGAGTACCAAGGGGCATTGAACCCGACAATTTAAGGTTGTTCTAAAATTTAAAAGCACGATTAACCACTTAAGAAGCTTGGGATTTCCGAGCATAAGTGGTTTTTTTGCTTGATACTCAAATTTAGTTATATTTATTAAGTCATCATAAAGCCCCCTAATCTATAAAATAATAAAATTCATGATAAAGCTCCATGAGCGCCCTCTTCTCAATCCGCGACACATAACTCCGCCAGCCCCCCAGTTCCTTCGCAATCTCCCGCTGCGTCCACTCTTCCCCACCGGTATCCAGTCCAAGCCGCCCTACCACGACTTCTTTCTCCCGTTCATCGAGAATAGCGAGATTGCAGTAGATCTTACTCTTCTCAATCTTCAGATCCCCTTCCTTTATCACATCGTCTGCCTCTGGGCCGAGAGTATCAATCAGCGTAATCTCGTTGCCCTCTTTATCGGTCCCAATCGGATCGTGCAGTGACACGTCCTTTCGGGTCTCTTTCAGCGAACGGAGGTACATCGGTATTCAGAACCATACGTATCATATTATGTTAGTTAATATATCTGATAGTTACCATATATATTATAGATTTTAATAAATATAGTATTTAATCTATATCAGAACTCTAAAAATATATTAAATTTTTAATAGTTATTGACTGATAGAAATAATGATGTTATATTTCCTAACATTAATTAATAAATATACATACAGGAAGAGGAGATTACTGAAATGAATAAGCTGAAACGTCTAAGTAAAACTAAAAGAAATCATTCTGGTTCCCCCCGCTCCGAATATTCACCAGCAAAAAATAATTGGAGTAAAAAGCAATTTATAGCTACGTCCATTGCGTTATCTGTTATCGCTTCGAGTGTCATTCCGTTTCAGACCGCTGATGCTTTAACTCGGGTTACTTCAGCAAGCGGCACAGTATGGGAGATTCATGATGTCTTTGCGCCTAGCTTAGACACAGGAAGTTTACGTACCGTTGGTACTACACAAGTACAAGGCTTCGGTAATATCTTCGTTAAAGTGTCGTCGCCTACAGCTTCACTGATGAATGGTCAAATGATGCGCGGGTTTGACTTGAAATACGATGGTGTGAATAGATTCACTTCGACTCAGTCTGTAAATCTGGGAAATGTAACTGTTACACGTGATGTGTATGTCGATACTATAAATAATCGTACGAGATTCTTTGATACTTTTACTAATAAAAATGATATGAACGTAAAGGTTGATGTCTCTTTCGGCGGCTCTCTGGGGTATGGTACAGCAGCAAATGCTTCAGTAGTCAAGGCAACCTACTCCAATGATCTGGAGGTGACTACGGATGATTCATGGATTGTTGTAGACAGCAGTGCCAAAGACAATAAGCCGCTGGGCGTTGCAGTCGGGTCTCCACATCCATTTGAGAATGGATTAACTAGCTTAGGCAATCAGCAGCAGAATCCATTCACAACACCATTAGCTAAGTCCGGAAATGATGCGAATTTCTACGGGTTCATTAATACATTAAATATTGAGCCGGGTCAGTCGAAATCCCTGGTGCATTATGTACAAGTGGGCGAAGCCGGTGAAGAAGGCCTGAAGAATCTGGTGACGATGCTAAACGGGCTTAATAGCCAGCTGGATATATCCGGATTAACCAACGCACAAATCCGTTCAATCAGTAACTGGGATATCTCTGCTATAGAGGGACTGGATACTGGAGATCCCCTGGTGATTCCTGAGGCTCCTGCTGCTAAAGCATTCATCACTTCTTCCCCCTATGATGTTACGAATAAATCCATTGCACAAATGCAGCAGGATATGATTAGCGGTAAAACTACTTCCGTGCAAATTACTCAGGCTTATTTGGATAGAATCAAGGTATACGATGAAGGCCAGCTTGGCTTCCATGCCTTCCTGCATGTCTCTGAAACTGCGCTTACCCAGGCACAAGCTGCTGACAACGCCCGCGCACAAGGTGCAAAGGGGGATTTGCTCGGTATTCCCATTGCGATAAAAGATATCTATGATACCAAGGATATGCCTACTACCGGCGGCAGCAAAGCGCTTGAAGGCTGGCGGCCTGATTCAGATGCATTCCAGGTCAATAAGCTGCGGGAAGCTGGAGCTGTCATTATTGGTAAAGTAAATACTTCCGAGTTCGCCAACAGCGGAAGCTTTAGCGAGAGCGGCTGGCAGCAGACATGGAATGCCCTGTATCCATCGAAAACCTCCTTTGGCTCAAGCGGCGGCTCGGCAGTATCTGTTGCAGCTGATTTTGCAGCAGCAGCCATGGGATCACAGACAGGGGTATCTCTCTATGCACCAACTACAGGCGCCAGCTTAAAAAGCTTCCGTGGTACAGACGGCATGGCAAGTACTACAGGTGTATTGCCGCTCACTTGGGGACAGGATTATGCAGGTCCCATTGCTAAGACAGTAACTGACCTGGCCATCATGTTGAATGCTACAACGGGTACAGATCCACAGGATATCTTCACAGTGACTGCCGATGCAGACCATAAGCGTCCGGCTGACTGGAAGGAATCTCTGGATACTAATGCATTGAAAGGAAAGAAAATCGGATATATCCCTGCTTCCTTTGTCTCTAGTTATGCCGATGATGATACCGGACAAGCCGTAATGAATAAGTTCTCCGAGCTTCAGGCAGCGGGTGCGACAATGGTTGAAATGTCAAAAATACCGTCAGCGCCTAGCCGTCCTTCAGGCATTAATGGATCTACTGAAGGTTGGGCGCGCTATATTGAGCTTCATAAGAACTTCCCTTACATTGATGGAGCAAGTGTACTGGCTTCAGATAAGGTGCTTATCTATAATCAAAGAGGATATACAGAGCCTACCCGCATGACTGAACAAGCTGTACAAGATTACATCAAATATAGAACGGACTATAAGGAAGTTATTAAAGGCTGGATGGACGAGAATGGCGTGGATGCTGTGGTTTACGCAGGTTTTATCAGTGACGTATATAACAATGACGCAGCAGCCTCTCAATTAAGCTCTGACCGCAACACGGGCGTATTAACGTCTAATGTCGGCCTCCCTACGGTAGTTGTTCCTGTAGGAACGAACGACAGCGGATATTCCATCTCCATGCAGCTTGTTGGCAGAGCATGGGACGATGCCAAAGTTCTAGGTATGGGCTATGCTCTTGAGCAACAAAGTCAAGCCAGACTGCTTACAGCCTATGCTCCAGCACTTCAATACGTCTCTAACCCTACTAATCCTGATCCAGTAGATAATGAACCAAGCAATCCAAGTCCTGGAGGAGGTACCGTAACTCCCCCGGTAACAGCAACGCCCACACCAACACCGGCTCCTACAGCAACACCAGCACCTGCAGAACCAGCAGCACCAACACCTACGCCGGAAGTTGTCAGTTTCGCAGATACCATTAATCACTGGGCAAAAGCAAGCATTGATGTGCTTATAGCCAAGGGATTACTTACGGGTTATTCTGATGGAACCTTCCGTCCGGATTCAGGGTTGACCCGTGCCGAATCCATCAAGGTCATTGCAACGTACATGGGGCTGGAAGGACAGGCTAGCAGCTTTACAGATGTATCTCCAACACATTGGGCTAATACGTATATCGGCGCAGCAGCCGGAGCAGGCCTGATGAACGGATATAGCGATGGAACCTTCCGTCCGAACGGCAAGATAAGCCGCAGTGAATTAGCGGCACTGATCACTAGAGCCTTTAAGCTTACAGGTACTGGAAACACATCCTTCAAAGATGTTAATAGAAATGCATGGTATTATGATTCCATTGATGCACTCGCATCCAATAATATTATTACTGGCTACGAGGATAGTACCTTTAAGCCTGGAAAAGATATTACCAGAGCAGAGTTTGCAACAATGGTCTCCAGATTACTGGAGACTGCGAATTAAGAAGCTCAAGGAATAAAAGACAAGAGGCTGTCCCAAAAGCAGATATTCTACTGACAAGTCAGATTCTCAAATTTCTCAAAAGCTTCAAACGTTAAAAAAGCAGCGATTCTCCCGTTATTGGAGAATCGCTGCTTTCTGTTTTTGGTCCCATTGCTCAAAGAAAACGCTCCTTTTGAAGTGATTGGGTGGTACCTCCATTTTACCAAAGGACAGTTTCTTTTTGTGATTTTAGAAAGATTTGAAGAACCTTTTCCCGCTTAAACAGCGGAGAGGACGGAACGACCCGCGGAAAAGCGGCAGCGGTCGCCTTGGTCTCCGGATTTTAACCGCTAAGGGAACTAATTGACGGAGTGCACAAAAGGTTTGGCGATTATACCGTATTTCCCTTGGACCATCCCGTCGGTATTTCAAAGCACCGGTTCCTTACAGCTCAGCAGTATATTGATACTTGCGTATACAGGGATAATCGGAATAGCCGGAACATTTGCCTGGTGGAGATATGCGGAGCAGCCGTAAACAAGTGAAGAAACATCTGCTGAAGAGCAGATGTTTTTTATATCACTCCTCATCACTCATAGTGCTTTTCATCGCCTCCTGTTCGCGGAACGCAGAAGGTGTCAGCCCGTACTTTTTCTTGAACAAGGTGGAGAAGTAAGTGATGTTGTATATCCCTACCGATTCACTGATCCTGGCCGCAGTCTCAGAGGTAGAAGCAAGCAGATCCTTTGCTTTTTCCAGCCGGGTGTTGTTCAAGTACTCACTGAAGGATTGCCGGGTCGCTCCTTTGAACAATTTCCCCAGATAGCTGGGTGACAGTCCGGCGATGCTCGACACCAGATCGAGGGAGATGTTAGGCTCGGCATAATGTTCATGAATGTAATTCTGTGCTTTTTCGATGAGAATATTATGCTTTTGAGCATTCAGCCAGTGATTCTTGTCTTCAATTAATGTGCAGATGGTACTGCAATAGCGGTTGAATAGGTTACGGATCTCCGTCAGATCTTCAGCCCGTTCAATATCGGTTATTGCTTGCAGGTAATCATTGAAATTAGATTCCGGCACATGCTGTAAATAGTCAAAATGTTTAAGCAAAGACAACATGAGTTGAGTGCTAAAGGTGATGACCTGATGAACGGAACCGCTGGATATTTTATCTATAAATTCTTCGATTGCGCTAACCATTGGTTCCGGCTTGCCGTCCTGTACAGCATCAATCAGCTTCTTCTCGTAGGCGCTGGGGTAACTCAAGGCTGTCAACACATGGCGGCGTGTCGCTATAGCATCCAGAATCGCTTCCTTCCCATAGATGAGCCGGTATTTCACATACTGCTGTGCAGAAGTGTACGAGGACGGAATATTCCCCTTTCCACAGGATATATCTCCTATCCCTATAGATACCGTCACCTTGAAGTAGCGATTCAGGAAGCTTTGAATATTGCGCAAGGCAGGCCCCAGTTCTTCCGGGAGCTGATTGTCCGTGTATTGAAGGATGGCAACAGCTTCACTTCCTCCCATAATGAGAACATCACATGGGCCGATATGCTCCAGCATCTCTTTTGCGATATTCCCAAGTGCGAACCGCAGCAAGGACTGCTGTTTCCCCTCTATCCCCTCCCCTAGTGGTTCAAGCTCATTGATTTTGAATACCAGAACGCCAAAATAAGGCCCTGCTACCTCCTCGCCGATATCCTTAATAATTTCGTTCGAAACCGAGTGCTCCAGTGAATGACCACGCAGCAAGGCATGCAGGTAATGCTCCCGGACGGTCCGGGACGAGTGGGTAATTACAAACTGCATCGACTTCTCACGTTCATGATAGGACTGGAACACCTCGGTCATCAGCTTGTATTCATCAATAGGCGCCAAACCGGATGCCGGATTGGCCGGGTTAGGCATGACTTTTTCGAGCAGTGCCGATAAGGGTCTATTCATGTTGGAGGTCAAAAGGACAGAGAGCAATAGACCTGCGAGTACAATTCCGGCTGTAACCAGCAGCGTAATCCCCCGGAGCTGGTCAATGTTAGAGATGAGCTCGGAATACGGTGAAACGCTTACAAAATACCAGTCCAGTTCCTCTGACTTTACATAAGTGACCAGATTCCTTTGGTCTGAAATCGTTGTGGTGAAGCTGCTCTCCTTATGGTTCTCGATTAATATCTTCCGCACATACTCCTCTTCGGATAAATCCTCCAGAAACAGGTTGGAATCGGTATGAGACAGCACCTTACCTTCATTATTGATTACAAAAACATTATTAGCGGCGTCCGCGTTGCTGATCTTGCGGATGGTCGTCAAAATCGACTGCTCCTCCACATTGATATAGATCAGCGGATTGCCTGTGGTCCGGGGTGAGAAATTCGGGTACAGCAAGAAGGTCAGGAACTGTAATGACTTCCCGTTGTTGCGGCCCGGGGCCTTCAGACTGCGCGGATTGAACTCCATATACTGCTTCGCGCTAAGGGTGGTAAGAGAAGAATCAAACGGAAGCCCGGCTGTATCAATGGTAGTTCCTGTAGAAGGCCGATGTATTCCGATACTGTGTATATATGGGTTCACATTTGTAATTTGTTCGATCTGCTGAAAAATATGATAATTGCTTACCTTGTCCTCCACCGTCTCATTCAGAAATGACAGGATTTCCGGTTGAATAAGCAGTGTATTTCCTATAGTGATGACCTGATTATAGACTACATCGGAGGCGTAGGTAACCTGGGATAACATCGCCCGGGAATTACGTTCTATCTCCTTTATGGCACTTCTGGAGAACAGGGAGAAAAGTACACCGGATAGCAGGCTTACGGTCAGAAGAACGAGAAGGAAATATGAGATGGTGAGCTTTTGAAATGCCTTGTATCGAACAAGCCGGTTGATGGTTGTCCGCATGCTGAATTCCTCCCAACACTGCTCGTTATCATTTCTAAACTATAGTACATTTTGGGCCGAAAAGGTACTGAATCAGGCCAAAATGAAAGCCATTCCGTTTTTTTGAAAGCCTTGAATTTGAATTTGAAAGCGTTATCCTGGTTTTGAAATAGACACTTTGTGATGCGATGGCTAATCTGGAATCAAGGCAATCGTCATTTATAACAAATGGGGGGAACAGGAATTGAGAAAAAAACGGCGTCCGGGATTAGGCATTCTTTCTGACATCCGCAGGAATGGTACATCCTATTTGTTGGTTTTGCCGGCAATGGCCTACACGTTTATTTTCGGCTATATGACGTATCCTTATATGGTCATTGCTTTCCAGCGTTTTAATTATACCAAGGGAATATTTCATAGCGAATGGGTGGGATTCAAAAACTTTGAGTTTTTCTTCCGGTCCAACAAAGCGCTTACGGTCACCTTTAACACCATTTACCTGAACTTACTCTTTATTATTTTTGGTACGCTGATGGCACTGGCCATTTCACTGGTTCTAAACGAGCTGCGCAAAAAGCTGTTTGTTAAGATCAGTCAATCCCTGATGTTATTCCCGAATTTCATCTCATGGATCGTCATTAGCTATGTGCTGTATGCGCTCTTCTCAATGGATATGGGAATTGTGAACAAAACGCTGAACCAGCTCGGCATGTCCTCAGTGAACTGGTATACCGAGGCGCAGTCCTGGCCAGCGATTCTCACGGTCATGCATGTGTGGAAGGGAGCCGGAATGAGTGCCATTATCTACTTGGCGACCATTACCGGTATCGACGAGACGTTGTATGAAGCAGCCGAGATTGACGGGGCTAACCGCCTGCAGATGTGCTTCCGGATTACGCTTCCGCTAATGATGCCCACGGTTATTATCCTGACGATGCTCTCTGTCGGCAAAATTATGTACGGCGATTTCGGAATGATCTATGCGCTCATCGGTGACAACGGCACCCTATATTCGACCACGGATATCATTGATACGTATGTATTCCGGTCCCTGCGGCAGATTGGCGACCCCTCCGAAGCCATGGCTGTTGGACTTTTCCAGTCGGTCATCGGATTCATCCTTGTCTTTGGGACAAATGCCATTACCCGCAGGTTCTTCAAAGATGGCGCATTATACTAAATCCGGAGGAGTAACTATGAAAAAAATGTCAATCAGCAAGACGCTCATGTACACGCTGACTGCGGTGTATTCGGCGCTTTGCCTGCTTCCGATGCTGCTCGTGCTGATGATCTCCATCACGGATGAGGATGCTATTCTTAAGAACGGCTACAGCCTCTTTCCGGAGAAATTCTCTCTCTATGCCTATAAGCTGATCTTCACGGGCGGCTCCCAAGTCATTCAGAGCTACGGAATTTCTATCTTTGTCACGGTCGTCGGTACCACGCTGGCTATTCTGATTACTTCTATGGCAGGCTATACACTAGCGAACAAAAATGTGAAAAACCGCAATCTGCTGGCCCTTTACTTCTTTATCACCATGATTTTCACAGCCGGGATTGTGCCCTGGTATCTGATGAACCGGTCGCTCGGATTAACTAATAATATCTTGGCCCTGATTATTCCATCGCTCCTGTTCAGCCCGTTCAACCTCTTCCTTGTACGTAACTTCATGAACGGAATTCCCGACTCGCTGCGGGAATCAGCCACCATAGACGGAGCGAGTGATATTGTGATTGCCTTTAGGATTTACCTTCCGTTATGTAAGCCGGTACTCGCGACGATTGCCCTCTTCTATGGACTGGATTATTGGAACAACTGGTGGAATGCGATCATGCTGATTGACACCAAAGATTTGTATCCGCTGCAATTTATGCTTCTGCAGATGCAATCGGAGATCAGCATGCTGAACGAGATGGCCATGCTTGCCGGCACAAGCGACGTTACGCTTCCTTCGGAGTCGGTCAAGATGGCGACAGCCATCGTGACGATCGGACCGATCATCTTCCTCTACCCGTATCTGCAAAAGTACTTCGTGAAAGGTCTGGTTATAGGTTCAGTTAAAGGCTGATGTCATCCCTTAGGGGTTAACATAAATAAGGCATAAAAAGAGGAGGTCTATATTATTCATGAAAAAACATTACGCCATTCTATGTGCTGTGGTGCTTGCCCTTTCTACACTGATCGGGTGCGGCAAGGCGTCCGACAGCCCGGCTGCAAACGGGGAGAATAATGCTTCATCCCCGAAGTCGGACAATAATAATACTTCTGAGGTCGTCCGGATCAAATACGTGGTTCCCGGCACCGAGCCCAAAGATTACCAAAAGGTGTTCGAAAAAGTCAATGAGAAGCTGGCTGCAGATGGTGTCGGCGTTGAAGTGGAGAAAATCTTCATCCCCTGGGATGCGTGGGACCAGAAGCTGAACCTGATGCTGTCCACCGGTGAAGATTTTGATTTGTTTCATGTCATGCAGGACCGCACTCCGTTCTCTAACTACTATACCCGGGGTGCGCTGGCAGATATCTCAGAGGAAATTGAAAAGGTTGGAGCAAACCTCAAAAAGCATATCCCGGAGGATATCTTCAACGGGGCAACCATCGGCGGAAAATATTATATCGTCCCCTCCTACTGGGTTGAAATGGCTAGCGAGGGGCAATTCAATATCCGCCGCGACATTCTCCGCGAGAACAATCTGAAAGAACCGACAACTCCGGCTGAATTGATTAGCGCCTGGGAGATTGTGATGAAGAACTGGAAAGGGAAAAACAAACCCTATTTGGGCACCCGGGCGGACTTTGACCCGATATCCCTGCATACCTCCATCTTACACCGGAGTTATGACAGCTTCCCGTTCACTGTTAAGGATAAATTCTTTTATGTCAATCAGAACGGAGAGGTCAAATCCTGGATAGAGACGGAAGAATTCAAGAAGGATGCTGCTTTCATGCGCGAGCTGTACACCAAAGAACTTACGAATCCTGATATCCTAGTCATGAAGCAGGAGCAGGTAGATGCTCAGCTCGACAGCGGGGAATGGTTCGTACGCCTGGGAACCGGCGGAAGCTTGAACGGGCTCCAGAAATACAATCCAAAAGCTACAGTAGACGATATCGGAGTAGTATGGTTTAACCCGGAGAAAGAATATCTGCGGCCCCTCTCCTTCAAGAACGGAAATGCCGTACCGGTGAACAGCAAACATCCGGAGGCAGCCGTGAAATTCATGGATTGGATGCTGGCCAGCCAAGACAATTATGATCTGGTTCAATATGGCATAGAGGGTGAGCACTACACCAAAGATGGCGAAAAGGGCCTCAAGCCGATCAAAGATCCGAATAACAATAACAATCCAAGGTACAGGGGCTCCGATTCGCAGAACGGGAATGTGAACTTTATGCGCTTTGACCTGGAGAATAGTATTCCTGACAATAACAAAGTCTTATTTGAGCCAAATCCCAAAGCGGTCAATAGTATTGCGGCCAACTTTATTTTTGATCCAACGAATGTGAGAACGGAATATACCAATATTCTCTCAGAAGCTTCAGCCAGCATCACTCCGATCTATATGGGTGTGCTGGACTACGATAAGGCATTCCCGGAAGCGCTGGACAAAATGAAGAAAGCGGGTCTGGACAAGGTAGTTGCGGAATACCAAAAACAGTTTCAGGAGTATCAATCTTCTCTTCAATAAAAAGAGCTGATACAATAAAGGAGTGGGGAAATGTTGAGCCTGCACCAGCAAAAAAAAGAATTTGAAGCGTCAAAAACCATTTATGAAAGCGCAACCTTATCATTTAAAAACGTGGAAGGGTTTGATGTCTATAATATTTCGATTCCTTTTGAACGGGATGGCAAACGTTACTTGTTCGGCCGGGTAGAACGCCGCGAAGAATGGGCCCGCTCCTGGGTCCGCCTCTTCGAGGAGACCGGTCACGATGAGTGGACCGTGGTAGATAATAGCATGATTTATACGCTGGAGGACCCGTTTATCAGTGAAATCGGTGATGAGCTTGTCCTGGGCGGAACGCATGTGCAGTATCAAAGCGGCAAATACAGCACGTTTTTCGGGTATTTTTACCGGGGGACTGACCTCCACGATTTGTACTACTTCACTACCGGTCCTAACAAAATGAAAGATATTCGCCTTGTTGCTCTGGCGGACGGCAGGATTGGTGTCTTCTCGCGCCCGCGGGGCAGCGAGATGAGAGGCCAATACGGCAGCGAATCCATGATAGGCTTCACCGTTATTGACAAGCTGGAAGAGTTGACTGCAGACGTCATTGAGAATGCACCTTACATTCATGGTATTTTTGGTGCAGGCGAATGGGGAGGCGTCAATCAGGCTTATCTGCTGGACAGCGGCAAGATCGGGATTATCGGCCATATTTGTTATCAGCATAAGGATGAGAACGGACAGGAAATCAAGGTATATTTGAATATGGCCTTTATCTTCGATCCCATCACCCGGGAATCCCATGACCTGCATCTGATTGGCAGCCGTTCCTGCTACCCGCCGGGACCCGCCAAGACACCGTATCTGACGGACTGCGTCTTTTCTTCGGGGATCGTGATGCGGGGGGACGGCAAGGCTGATCTGTACAGCGGCGTTGGTGATTGCCAGGCCGGACGTATTACGATCGACTATCCGTTCGCACCCTATGGAAGCATTGTCTAGCACGCAGTTCATAATCCAAGGAGGATATTCTACGATGACTAATACAAATACATCCATCATAGGAGCTTTGGCATCCAGTCCGCTCATTCACCGTCATCCGGCCAACCCTGTACTGGATGCGGCCCGGGTCCCTTATCCCACCGCACTTGTGTTCAATGCAGGAGTGGTTAAGTTCGGCGGCCGGTATGTGATGGTATTCCGCAATGACTATGGCTCACTCGACAAGCAGACCCTTGAACCGACTAATACAACGGATCTGGGTATCGCCTTCAGTGAAGACGGCATTCACTGGACGGCAGGGCCCAAGCCGGTATTCAAGCTGCATGACGAAGAGGTTGTGCGCGCTTACGATCCGCGTCTGACGGTAATCGACGGCCGTTGCTACATGTGCTTCGCTGTAGATACACGTCATGGTATCCGGGGAGGGGTCGCAGTCACGGATGACTTCGAATCCTTTGAAATATTGAGCTTGTCTACGCCGGACCTGCGGAATATGGTACTGTTCCCGGAGAAGATCAACGGCAACTATGTGCGGCTGGAACGGCCGTTCACTGTATACAGCCGCGGAGGCAAGGACCGGTTCGACACCTGGATCTCGGAGTCGCCGGATCTGATCTATTGGGGACGTTCGGATCTGCTGCTGGCGGTAGAGCAGGTACCGTTCGCCAATGACAAGATCGGTCCGGCAGCGCCGCCAGTCAAGACGGATCGAGGCTGGCTCACCACCTTCCATGCGGTGGATATCGATCCCGACAGAGGGAAGCACGGCTGGGAGCCGTCCTGGAAGAAACGGTATACCGCAGGTATTATGCTGCTTGACCTGGACAATCCGAAGAAGATTCTCGGGATGAGTGCCTCGCCGCTGCTTGCACCTGAAGCCCCCTACGAAATAGACGGAGGCTTCCGCAATAATGTCATCTTCCCCGGCGGCATGATCCTGGAGGACGATGGCGAAGTGAAAATTTATTACGGAGCCGCCGATACCGTAGAATGTCTGGCTACCGCCCATGTCGATGATCTGATCCGGCTTTGTTTGGGACAGTGAGACTGGCATCCTAACTAACAGAAGCGGGTATCATCCTTGAATGAAGAGGATACCCGTTTTTACTTTGTAAAACTCATGTTACAGCTTCAACCGCTTGCGGTAACGTTCTTTCGTATTCCTTATGTAACACATAACGCTGGACGCCTCTCGAAGCGCTTACTGCTTCCCTGGCATGAGTGATAGCAGTTTCGCTATTACCTGCTTGGAGTTCAATTTCTGCGAGCAGCGCTGATCTCATCCATTGCTTCCTGATTGACTCAAGATGTTCCCGCGCTTGTGCACCCTTCCCTTCCCCCAACAGCAGAACCGCTTCATAGTACGCCCGGTAATCAGCATAGCGGATATGCGGAACGGCTTCCCGAAAACACGAACAGCACGAAATAAACTGCAATGCTCCAGCGAAAGCGTTTCATTCTAAATCTCCTTTGAATATCATCATTAACAAGCAATACTTCAATTTAAAATATTGTATCACAAGTGGAAAGACATGATATTTAACATAGTTTGAGCATGTTTACAGTCACATCCGGGAAAGACTTAACTGTGTTACGATATATCGTATTCCTTCAACTTGCGAAAGAGGTGTGTAATTGAAACTTCCAACAATCCAATTCGGACATATTAAATCGAGAGTTCCTGTTATTCAAGGTGGAATGGGTGTAGGCATATCCTTAAGTGGACTAGCCGCTGCTGTAGCCAATGCGGGCGGGATCGGCACCATCTCTGGTACAGGGATCACTGCTGAAGAGCTGAGAATGCATATTCGCAAAACAAGAGAACTCTCTAAAGGAATTGGCTATATCGGTGTGAATGTACTATTCGCAGTGAAGGACTTTGCCGAGAAAATGAAGGTTGCTTTAGAAGAAAAGGTTGACTTTATTATTTCCGGAGCCGGAATTTCTAGAGATATTTATGCTTGGGGTAGAGAATATGGTACTCCTGTCGTAACTATTGTTTCATCCGCCAAATTAGCCCGAATTTCCGAAAGACTTGGTGCCTCCGCAGTCGTTGTGGAAGGGTTCGAAGCCGGGGGACATTTAGGTACAGACAGACCCATGTTTGATATCCTTCCTGAAGTCTTAGAGGCCGTTTCGATTCCGGTTATTGCTGCGGGTGGAATTCTGACAGGGGATGATATCGCAAAAGCCCTTCGGATGGGCGCATCTGGTGTTCAAATGGGTACCCGTTTTGTGGCAAGCCATGAGTGTGATGCTCCCTTAGCCTTCAAGCAAAGGTATGTAGATGCTCAGCAAGGAGATACTGTCCTAATCAAGTCTACTGTGGGTCTGGAAGGAAGAGCGATTCGAAATGAATTTACAGACCGGATCAGTAATGATGCCAAATTAAAGATAGCCAAATGCTATGATTGTCTAAAGGTTTGTTCACATCGCTTCTGTACAATGGAATCCCTGCTTACTTCCCTTAGAGGAGATGTTAAGAACGGATTGGTTTTTGCCGGGTCCAGAGTTCATGAGATTAAAGAGATTTTGTCCGTACAGCAGATTATCGACAATTTAATGAATGAGTATCAAAGGGCATAAATATTACCTCTATCTTATAAGTCCTTATATTTATCTCATTTTCCTCTAAGCTATTTCGTTTTGAGAAATTCCACGTTGCTCCCTTAAGCTTAAGTAAAAGCGCAGAAACCGGAATTCGGCTTCTGCGCTTTTTTTGCCTACATAGTTAGAATACCGGTTATTTGAGATAAACCTGTGAATCTTTCATTCTAGTCTGGTTTAAACAATGGTTTCAGCGGATGCTTCTATTTCGATTTTTAAGAAATGATTTCTATAGTTACCGTATAAACATAGATACCTTTCTTAATTTTATATGGATCGTGAATATTTTTGGTCCAGCCGGTATCTCCGCCAAGACCTGCATGTTTGTAATCAATATTAAGATAAACAGAATCTGAATTTCCCAGCTCGTCTTCATAGGCGGCGTTGTCATATTGCTCAATACTGTGCCCATGAATATCAAAATGGAAATGTCCCGCTGCCGATACTTTTACTGCTTGTTCTTGGGATGACAAATATAAATACCGGACATCCTCCTTACCACCGCATTCTACCGGTAAGATATAGGGTACGTGCTGCTGTTCTACAGTGCTTTCATATACTCCAACGAATGCGGCAGATTTACGATCCGCGTAGTTTTCCCATGGCCCGCGGCCGTACCATTTCATCTTCTTCCAAGCATCAGAGAACTTAAAGCTAAGCCCAATTCTCGGGAGGGTGTCGACCTTGGCATTGTTCACAACTGTATTTGTGATTTCTATACCTTTGCCGCCGACGGTATAATTGGTTTTGGTTTCAATGCATCCATGATATACACCATGAACTTGAATGATAACAGCAGCCGGTGCTGCAAATACCCGAATCTTTTTGATTTCTTTCTCATTGGAATGGAGCCCGAGAGCTTTCCATTCATCTGCATAATTGGACGATTCAAGATGAATACCTCCATCAATTCCTGTTGGAGGGCGATAGAAGTTATTGGTTCCTCCCGTGAAATAATTCTTGTGATTGTATTTTACAGAAATGAACTCTGCCGTTTCTTTCGAGAAAAGAACCGTTGTATTTTCATTATAGATACGAATTTCATTTGTCGTTTCATCATAGTTCAAGCTATCCTTTTCAATATCTCCGGTATGCACTTTATTAACAGAATCTTTAATCTCTATCTGGCAGGCATAAATACAGGTTCCCTTCTTAGAATAAAAGGTGTCCTCGTCCAAATAAGCATAGAAATTAAGAAAAGCTTCCCCGGAGACTTTAGACGAATCGTATGGCGCTTGAAGCTTATCAACGGATCCGGGTGCTGTGTGATATCTAGGCAAACTACCGCTTTCCATCACATTGCCATCGCAAACCAGCTCCCAAGTCATATTCAAATGGCTTAAATCCCGATGCGTGTAATGATTATAAATTCGATAACCATTATTCCCAGGCATGTAATCTATTTGGATAGGAGATTGTACATTTTTTATTTCATTCGCAGCCGGCTTGAGAGTGAGATCAGGGAAAACAATACCATTCAGGCACATATCAGGAGCAGGATCTGTAACCTCTTCCTGGAATGCCCCGCCATAGACATACTTTTTATTCCCGTCTTTATCATGCTTAACCAGCGCTTTATCCTGAAAATCCCAAATAAATCCTCCTTGAAACCGCGGGAATTTATGAATGAGATCCCAAAATTCCTTAAAGTTCCCGTTACTGTTACTTTTCGCGTACGCATATTCACACATAATAAAAGGACGCAAATCTTCGCTTTCCGCCATGACATCCAGGATCCAATCTTTCTGAGGATACATAGGCGCCATAATATCGGAGATATTTGCCGGAGGATTCAGAGACTCATACTGAACATACCTTGTTTTGTCATACTCCTTAATCCAGCCGTACATCGCAGCATGATTCGCTCCATAACCGGATTCATTACCCAGAGACCAGAGAATAATGGATGGATGATTCTTATCTCTCAGAACCATCCGTGTAGCCCGTTCCATATACGCATGTGTCCATTCGGGGGATGCGCTTAACTGGCCGCCAAGACCGTGTGTTTCAATATTGGCTTCATCCACCAGGTAAATGCCCAGTTCATCACACAGGTCATACCATTCGATTGCGTGCGGATAGTGACTTGTTCTTACCGCATTGATATTCAGCGATTTCATGACCTGGATTTGCTCACGCATATATTCTGTTGTTACGACTCGTCCTGATTCAGGACAAAAGGCGTGAAGATTGGTTCCCCGTATAATGAGACGCTTCCCGTTAATTCTCAGAACCCCTTTTCGATCGATCTTCACTTCACGGAAGCCGACATTCGCACTCTCAATATCAATTACATTTCCAGACAAATCAATCATTTCTAATACCAATTTATAGAGGTAAGGGCTCTCGTCGCTCCACAATTGAGGATTTGAAATGGTTTTCGTAACCTTTGCTACATATTTTTCTTGCAGGTAGAAATCACAATCCGCAAACTTTGGCGTTTCAAACTCAGTAACCAATTTCTGTTCGCTATCATACAGGGACAACCGCACATGGGCTTCACCATAACCATTCGCTTGATTATTAGGTGCAACCGTCACTCTTAATTCGGCATTGTTGTAATTCCCTGAAAAGAGGGTTTCGATCTTATAATCATGAATGCGCATACGTGGTTTTGCATAAATGAGAACATCCCGGTAGATCCCCGAGAGATGCCAGTAATCCTGATCCTCCAGATAAGTCCCGGCTCCAAACCGCATAACCTGAACAGCTATACGGTTTTGTCCCTTTTGAATGTAATCCGTGATATCAAAAGAAGCGTTAAGCTTACTGTCCTGAGAATAACCAACCATTTTTCCGTTTAACCAAAGATAAAAACATGATTCTACACCTCCAAAATCGATAAATATATCCCTTTCGTTAAACTGTTCGTCAACTTCAAACGTAAGGACGTAACAACCGGTAAGGTTACTCTCTGGCACATGAGGCGGATTCAAAATGTATTCATTATTCTTGAGTTGAATTTCGTGACGTGAGCCCTCCCCTTTTTGAACAAAGGGATACAACATATTGGTGTATACAGGTTTTCCATACCCCGAAAGCTCCCAATTGGAAGGGACTGGAATATTATCCCAATGGGACACATCATGTTCAGGACTATAGAATTCATCCGTTACTTCACCGGGAGATCCGAACCATTTAAACTTCCACATTCCATTCAGGCTTTTTACGTATTTAGACTTTCTCCGGTCTCCGCTTAAAGCCTGTTCAACGGTTTCGTATACTCCGTAGGGCTCATGCATGGGATAACGGTTTTTTTGAGTAACATATTGATTTTCCCAATCTCTGCTTAGCTTCATCGGCTTAAATAACACTCCCGTCCATTGTTCTAATTGGTTGATCTTTCAATGTAGATACCCCTATAATATAAGGAAAATCCCTTATATTAAATGTTGATTCTGGTATTACATTTATCCATTTTGGTAGGAGTGTGAATACATGAATTTTGAAGACATTAATGAAAATGATGTAATCTACCGATGTATCGGCAAAGATTTTAATCAGGGTATTGTATCTTGCGGCTTTATGCGGAAAAGATCAGCAGAGCGTTCTCAATATGATTTTAAGATAGGATATTACAGCTGTTTTGTAGTCTTGCAAGGCAGTGGAACGTTTATTTCTACGGACGGTACCGTTACTCATATGCAAGCAGGTGATCTTGTTCAACGTTTACCTGAACGTTTGCACTCTACTGCAATTGAACCAGATGGTAAATGGATCGAGTTTTATATCAGTGTCGGGTATCCTGTCTATTCATACTTAAAGACACTTGGAATTATTAATTCCGATAAGGAAGTCCAATCGACACTGCATACGAATGATTTTTTCTTTGATTTTGTTTCCTTGCTGAAAGCCTTGAAAAGTGCAACAGATGAAAGTCTTCCCTCCCTGCTAATGAAGTCTCAGGATTTGATTATCAGATTACACAGTAGCATTCATAATGCTCATAGCAATGAAAATGAAAGTAAAATAACAAAAGCCTGCGAGCTGATTAGTGTCTCCAATGATACTCACTTTGATATTCAGGAAGTGGCATCTGCCGTGAATATGGGCTACGAGAACTTTCGGAAATTTTTCAAAGAGACTACGGGGATTTCCCCTAAGCGATATCACACTGAACATTTAATGAGACAGGCAAAAATGATGCTGCTATCCGGACTTCCCATCAAACACGTAGCCGTTAGTCTTGGTTACGGGGATATATATTCATTCACCAAACAATTTACGAAGTCAGAAGGGGTATCTCCAGGACGATATATCCGTAAAACAAAACCTGTTCAAAATTAAGTTTGAAAAACAAAAAGCAACTCATCCGCAGACAAGTTGCTTTATAAATGCTCTATTGTTAACGGATATTACCTTGTGATTATGAGTTTACCTTTTCGCCTTATAGAATTCATGGTATAGCTTCATGAGCGCCCGCTTCTCTATTCTTGACACATAACTCCGCGAGATCCCCAGATCCTTCGCGATCTCCCGCTGCGTCCGTTCCTCCCCGCCGGTGTCCAGGCCGAAGCGGCCGACGACGACCTCTTTTCCCCTTCATCCAAAATATCGAGATTGCGGTAGATCTTACTCTTCTCGATTTTAAGGTCAACTTCCTTAATCACATCATCCGCCTCGGATCGGAGGATATCAATCAGCGTGATTTCGTTACCCTCTTTATCTGTCCCAATCGGATCGTGCAGGGACACATCTTTACGGGTTTTTTTCAGCGAACGAAGGTGCATCAGGATTTCGTTTTCAATACAGCGGGCAGCAAAGTTAATATCTCTTCTTCTTCATCAATCATCTGTTTAAATCGATATGTGATTGTATCAAATGTCTTATAACTTTTTGTAAATCCACACTTAATACTCAGATTTCTTAGAATCAACGATTCTTTTTCTAATTTGCTATATCGGGTCAATATTTCAGGAGAAATGTTCACTACGTTTAAACTCAAATAGCTAAGTCTTATATTCATTATCCTTTTATGCTCATATAAAAGATGCAGCGTTCTCACATCCAAATATTCCAGGTCAAAATTATTCCATTCTCATCAATACTCATTTCATAATCACAAGTTCTAAACGAAATAATGTCAACGTCCTTATTTGTTCAATACATAGGATTCAGATATATTTTTTGAATAATAATGGTCCGCCCCTAATTGCATACGAACGGTTGCGGGCAAAGCTAAACGGCCTCAGTCTCATTGAATTCAGGACCAAGGCCGCTTAAAAAACTTTTATTATTTGTACTGTCTACTTCCGAAGTCTACCAGTTGTTCCCCGTACCCGAAACGGTAAAACTGCTCGAAGTATTCAGGAATTTGCCTGAAGGTGCGCCTGTAACCGTGTTGCTGTTAAACACCGAGCTTCCGGCTGCGGAGCTCTGGATATATACGCCGTAAGTTCCGGCATTCAGGATCGTATTGGATGCATAGGTCACTGAAATATTCGGGGCCGGTTCTTCAATGAAAATCCCGGAATACGTGCTGTCCTGAATCGTATTGCCGGACACGGTGACCGCGAGATTCTGCGCCTTACCGCTGTTGTTCAGCCAGTAGGCCCAGATCGCGCCGATCTGATAGCCATAGTCACGGTGGGCGGAGCCTGTGCGCAGCAGCTTGTTATTCTGAACCGTTAACGTTCCGGTCATGGACGGCGGGCTGAAGTTAGTGCCGAAGGAGATTCCTCCGCCTGTCCGCACGGTATCTGTGAGCAAATTGCCGATAACCTTGTTGTCCTTGCCGCCGTAAATAGCGATGTTGTTCGCCAGTGTAGGAATTTGTACGGTATTATAGCTGAACGTATTGTTGGTATCCAGGTAGGTATCCGACCACATGGCCATGCCATCATCGCCGCTGTTACGGATCGAGTTATTCGTAACGGTAGAATTCGAAGTCCCTCTATGCAGGTTGATGCCGTCAGCCCAGACGTTTCTGACCCTGGAATTGGAAATGGTAACGCCATCTGTCTGATTGAACCAGAAGCCTACTTTTCCGTGTTCAATCCACAGATTGTTCATGGTGGAATTCGTACCGTTTCCCTCAACTCCGGTCACACCGTTGTAGTCGTCACGGATAAGGTCATTGCTGCTAATTTTAAAGTCGGACAGGGTAACATTGCCGCCTCTCAAGTAGAAGCCCGCATAAATGCCTGACAGGGTGGAATACCAGACCCCAGACCCTTTGACGGACACGCCGCTATCGAGGTAGAGTCTTGTGCCGCTTTCGTTATAGCCGGCGCCTCTGATGCCGTTGTTCAAGGTAAAGGTTCCTGCGGGAATCCACACGCCCTTGTAGGTACCGCCGGAGTTTTTAACGGCAGTAATCGCGTTATTGATAGCAGTAGTATCATCGATGTCATCGTTAGCTATTGCACCATACGAGGTGACCGGGACGTAATTTGACGGCATCGTAAGTGCTGCCGGGACCGCTTCCGTTTCGAGCAGATCGACGGTTACGTAGGCGGTAGTGCTGAAGTTCAGGTTAGAGGCATTTCGCTGCAGCTTAATAACCGTTCCGGCTGGATACGATTTATCCAGTACAACGGATACTTCATCAAACATATGTGCAGGTGTAGTTGAAGCCGCATTGGGATTGTTGGACCAGCGGATCTCGCCGCCTTCAGTCCCCCATTCCCCGTAGTTCCAGCTGTATTTGGAGGTCAGGCTGATATCCTTGAACAGCGTTCCGCCAATATACATACTGATCGCGGAATCAATGCCCGTTCCGGCTGCATTATCCGGGATTGCATAACGGATCGTGACACCCTGTACAGCTTTGGCAAGGGTAATTTGCATATACTGGCCTGCGGAGGTCAGCTTCACCGCTTTTCGGCCAGATGCTTCGGAAGCAAGCTCGCCGGCTGTAGTGGGCGGGCCGATGAGCGCTCCGGTGTACGAGGCATTCTCCGCTTCGTAGGTGTCATAAGGCATAGTCGCCCCATAGGTTCCAGCGGACGGGGTTGGTGTAGCTGTTGACGTCGGTGTAGGTGTAGAAGTTGGAGTTGGAGTTGGTGTAGCGGTTGCTGTTGGTGTGGCTGTCGGTGTAACTGCGCCAGAGCCGTACACTTCGAATTCCGCCACCTGGCCCGCAGTTGAGCCGGTATTGGCTGTGAAATTCAGCCGGACATATCTCGTAGAAGCCGCTGTAAAGGAGATAGATACCGTATTGTTCGAGACCGGATTGAAAGAGTAGGTCTGTGAAGCAGCCAGCGTGCTGTAAGATGTGTTGTTGGTGCTGCCCAGTATGGACAGCGTTTGGGTTCTTGTCCCCCAGGTGGAGGGGAACTTAAGCACGACTGTATTCACACTCTGCACACTTCCGAGGTCTACAGTTAATGTATTCGGATAGCTGTTAGCCGCGCCTTCATAGTAAGTAGCTGCATTTCCGTCCACTGCATTTCCGGCAGGATAACCGGAATACGTGTTGTTCGCAGTTATAGTTTTGTTCAGGGCCAGATTGGTGCCCAGGGAGATGTCCACCATGAGATTATCCAGATTTACGTTGCCGCTGTCTGTTGAATCAAATTTGACCATAAGGGTATTGCTGCCTGAATTCAGGGAAACCGTTTCGGCAGCCGCTCCCCAAGTATTCCAGTCCGCAGTTGCCGGCAGCGTAATTTGCTTCAGCCTAGTGCCGTTAATATACAGACTCAAGGTCTGCGCGAAACCGGTACCGTTGGCATATCTTAGAGCTGCTGTGTAATTGCCCGCTGAGGAAACGCTTACAGTAAACTTCACGGAAGCATTACTTTTATTGTTGTCCGTATAGCCGCCGACAAATCCCGTCCCGGTGTAACCGGTATGATCGGAAGCTGCCGCTGTCCCTCCTGATAGTGTTGCGGATTCCGCTTCATAGGTCTGTGCTGCTGCCGAGACCCTCGGGGCGCCCGGTAACTGCAGTGCCACGAGGGCCAGGACAAGCACATACACCAGTAACTTACGGATGCTTAATTTTTTCAACATTTCATTCCCTCCAGTGTGTAAGAATCTGAGCCGTTACCTGTATTGCATGAAGACAAAAAGTATCTTTTTGGAAAGCATTTTTATTATAAATCGTTTTGCCCGTGTTATCCGGACCTCTTGGGGATGCTATCCGGACGTTTGTGCAGACTCTTTCCTCGCAAGACAATCAGGACCACCCGACCAACGGGTGGTTTGCTCTTGGGGTATAACCCCCTGTTGCGCTACTGCGCCTAAAGACGTTAGCCTGACCACAAATTTGTTCAGGCTCAGTGTAATTTGTAATTTTCACTTAACCGTTAAACAGGCTTATTTCTTTTTGTTCCTTTTGTCACAGAATGAATCTTCGTACTCTTTTACATTCGGTTTATCTATCGCCTGGTCATGTGCTTCTTGTTCACGAATGTACTTAGCTACGGTGACTTCATTTAAACCTACGGTGCTCACATATTACCCCTCCACCCAAAACTTTCGATTCCCATATTTATACTTTAGCCGGGCGTTCCCTTGCGGGACATGCTCATGGTAATGCCTTTTCCTTTGACTGCAGTCTGGTACATCTGAGACGTGTATACGCTGCCTTGGTCACAATGAAGCAGCATATTTGCCCATTTTGGAAGTTGATTCAGCGTATCCAAAACTAAAGATGTGTCTTGCTTGTCCGCTATACTGTAAGCCACTCACTCTAGTTGCCAACGCAAAAACACCTCCAAGATTATCTCCCTATCTTACGACAGGGTTCCGTTTTCTTGAAAGGTGTTCTGATATTGTCTCACGTTATGGGGTCAGTCCCCCAGGAATAAGGTTTTTAATTATTGTCATATATTTAATTCCTTTCGCCGCATAATGGTTTATTGGGATTAGTCGGTTTTTTTATAGCGTCTCCCATTTTAAGACTTTTTTTATCCTTGATAAAAACAGTCTTAATTCCCTAATTAGCACATTATGAATACTATAATACATACGTATCGCTAAACTATCATTAACGCAATACCGAAAGCGTTTCTTGTTGGCTAGTGCCCCTTCAGAGATCATAGTTGGGAAAAAAGGTATACGTAAAGCCAACTCTCTCGAGGTGAGCGGCATGACTTATGGCATTATAGGTAATTAAAGTTCCTTGTAGCAAATTAATCTGAATCAACAGGCTGACTTTTTCCGTTAGTATCTTGGCAATGCATTCCGACAAAGGCACAGGTTAAAAAAGAATTATTCCTTAGTTCAAGAAAGCCCACTTGTACTTCTCTAATATTTATTCTCATTTGAAGTAATTCTCTGAACCATTTCACTATCTCCGCCCTTCCCTTCTCATGTATCTTTACAAGTTGATTTAACACAAAATTTTTTTGAAGCACATCCTCCGTCAGGAAAAACTGTCTTTATGAAATGATTTATTTCTCTCTGATATGGACCTTGATGCTTTTCGTGTTTTTCATACGTATGTAAAAATTGAACATGGAGATCATATATTTCTTTGTAGCTCATTGTTATGAAACTCTCCTTTTTATCGGTTATACTGAGATGTACTCAAACTCATAACCTGCATTATTAAAATAATAAAAGCAACTCATCCGAGGACAAGTCGCTTTTAAAAGTTATCGCTTTGCCTTATAAAACTCATGATAAAGCTTCATTAACGCGCGCTTCTCGATTCGCGATACATAACTACGGCTGATCCCTAGGTCCTTAGCGATTTCCCGTTGCGTCCGTTCTTCTCCTCCGGTATCCAGGCCGAAGCGACCGACGACTACCTCTTTCTCCCTCTCGTCCAAAATGTCGAGGTTACGGTATATCTTGCTCTTCTCAATCTTGAGATCTACTTCCTTAATCACATCATCCGCCTCGGAACCGAGGATATCGATCAGCGTAATCTCGTTGCCTTCCTTGTCTGTCCCAATCGGATCGTGCAGGGACACGTCCTTACGTGTCTTTTTCAACGAACGCAAGTGCATCAGGATTTCATTCTCTATACAACGGGCCGCAAAAGTCGCTAGCTTCGTGCCCTTATTCGGGCGATAGCTCTCAATAGCCTTGATCAGCCCGATGGTGCCGATGGAGATGAGGTCCTCCATGTCTTCGCCGGTGTTGTCGAATTTTTTGAGGTTGTGGACACGATGCGATGTCAAAAAATAATGAAATTTATTTCACATATAATCAGCTTAGCATTATACAGGAATAAGAGCGCAGCAGGCGCAGATGAAGAAGATAAAGGAGTAGTTTGAAAAAACGTAGAAACTAACTAAGAGAACGGATTTTCCTTAGGTGGGTCGAAACACCAAAATTCATGCAGCAGTGGATGCGGTGGGTATTCGTTACTCCTATTTCAAACATGATGAAGTATCCATGATTGAATAGTGCCCCAATTCCTCTCTGGCGTAACGCTGTCCAGAAGTGTTGTTTTAGCTGATAAAGCCTGCGGAACCATGGACATCCAAACGTATATAGAACCTCAAGACGCAACCTCCCGCCTCCCTCCATAGTCAAATTTTTTAACTATTTGGTCCAATACTTCATCTCACTCAAACCACGATTTGCTCCTCTTGACTCGTAGGACTAACTCCAAACTAATGCTCTTTACCTTCAAGGTTGGCTAACCTTTTAGAAAAATGGTTTTTGTAACATCCTCTTTCTTTATGGTTAATACCCTTTCAAAATGCATATAAGTTTGCTTAGTCATATCAAAAAGATAAATACTTATGGGATCCTGTACATTTTCATCCTCTTCTGATAGAACAAGTTGAGTAGCAGATATTGCATACAATACATATAGGTGTTTTTCTTCTATTTTTTCTGGAGTGGGGGACAATACGTAACGCCAACGTTTTTTCCTATAACCTTGCAAGTATAGTTGTGCTTTTAATAAAAGATAAGTAATGGAAAAAAACACAAGAATACATGTAACAATATCTCCGTAATACTGTTCCTTTTTAACTCCAAGCAATAAGTAAAACTCGTTTAAGAAATACCCATATACAATAATATTCAGAAAAACTAATGAAACGATAATATATTCAACCTTTTTCTCAGAATAATTTAATTCCAGGCCTGTCTTCTTTTCCTTTCGTAGTTTCAATAAGCAACCACATCCTATACCCATTAATCCAATAACATATGCGAGGAAAAGAAGGAACACAGCTGCATCTGTATGTTTGAAATCTTTGATTTGACTAAAAAAGGCACCAAAAAGTACACCATAACCAACAAAAAGAACAACTAAAATAATAAAGGCACAAACCGTTTGCAACATTTTTTGGTATTTTGGAATAAGTAATCTATCAAAGCTATTTGACGTTAGAGTTTTTGAGACAAAGTTTATAGCAAGCACACTACTACTAGCCAGAACGATCTTTAAAAAGGTTTCCATACATACTTACCCTCCACTTTGGAATTTTTTAAAGGTAAAAATTCTTTTCCAATCAAATGCTCCAAGTAACTGTTGGAGAGTTCTCAGTTAATGTTCATTTTACAGTATCTTAAACTTCACTATTTCAGGTTACCTTGATAAAATTTTTTCATCATATATTATCCACCAAAAACAGAGCGCGGGTTATAAGCAATGGCATTAACTCCACCATCTTTGGATTCATCTTACCCTAGAATTGAAAAGAGCCGCACTTATAATCTCAGAGCGGCTCATGCTGTCCGTATTGTGAATTCACATTTTTATATCATCTGACCTCAGGGCAAAACTTAAATTTATCAAATCAAATTCTCTAAATATACTAATTTAAAATTAGTAATTCGTTGTTTTGTCGCTGGTTCCGCTCATTTATTTCACCAGACATAATTTGAGGTTGGATAATAAAGTTGATTAAAATTATTCTCTAACCATTTTATCTTTCCTGATTTATTGAGCATGTTTAACAATAATAATATCGCATTCACAAACTATTAAACACTGAGCGAATGTTGTTTACTTCTGCAATTAGTACATCATAAAGATCACGTATTAATTTCGTCTGTAGAATATGATACCCGTTTTCCACAAATATCGGCAATGCCCCATTTAAATCTTCATTTAAAAACAAAAAATAATTTTCTTTAACTTGATCGTCTAGCTTTAAATGATGTCCCGCATTTCTATATACTCTAATTTTATGAAGAACTCTTTGAATTTTAGGAAAGTAATTTTTAAAGTCAACAAAAAAGTAGCTATTCCTATTCCCCTTATTCAGCACCTCTATTAATGATTGCATTACCGTGTTCACAAAATTTTCAAACTTCTCTTCGGTTGTAGCAACTGGTATACTTAATAACCTCTGTAAATTAGGAATTGCTCCACCACCAATCCAGCCCTTTCCATTAACGGATAATAGGTGATCATCAACATTAACAACCATTTCTGCGATGCCCTTTAATTTAGTTTCAATTTCCTTCTTATCCATCAACTCTATAATTATGTTCTCTTTTGTCTCCTCAAAATAAAAGTTTTTTAAAGTTTGCAATTCTGAATGCTGCTCTATTAAAAAACCTTCTTCAGTCATAGTAAGGTTACTTTTAGCTAAACCTACACTATGTTGTACTAGCTTTGAAACAAGCCCTTTTTTTGTATCTATGAGGATACACTTATTGGTATATTCCGCGATATTTTGAATTTTAAATAAACCCTCGTACTTATTTCTAAGCTCTAAAAGTTTCTCGTACTGCTTCTTTTGCAGTTCGCTTGCGAACTGCCTTCCAGAAACAATATAGTTTATCTTTACTTTTTTCTTTAATAATTCAACTATCTTTGAAATCATTTTATCTGTTGGGATATGCAATTCAACAAGAGGAATACTTATGTCTAAAATGGTTTTTGCTTCATCCATCAAATCATACATATACGAATACAATTTCCCTGGACCAACTATCTCATTATCACTTTTTAGTAATGATTCATATTTAATATTAGAATATTGTTTAAAATATAACTCCTCGTTTATTTTATATATAGAAAAACCACGTTCATCAAGCCCTATAAGTGAAGCCTCATATTTTTGTTTATGCTCATTTCCATCATACGCCATTATCCTTACGTTATTATTAGTGTCTGAATAAAGAAGAATACATATCCTTTTATATTGAGTTTTCTTTGGTCTTATCTTTAGTATTTCTAGGAGTTTACCAGCTGAGCTTTCGTCGTCATCATCATTTTTATTTATTGCATGTAGAACATTGTTTACTTCACTAAAGTTAATTAAATCTTCTTTATCAGGCGTTTCAATAAAAGGATCTACAACTTGGATTCCTAACTCACGTATGTTTTGCGCGGATATCCAATTACGATCAGCTTTTATCTCACCAGTTAAACCATCAATAACAACTGGGATATCAGTTTTGTCATAACTATCGATTTTGTTATCCTGTATGTAAATTATGCCTTGTTCTGTTATTGACTTTTCAAGCGGTTCAATAAAACCCATTGATATAAGATTATACCAAGAAGCTTCTACGAGTTGTGGATCTAAACCTAAAAGATTCGTTATTTCATTTAGTGACAGATTGTGTTCCGATAATCTTAAAACAAACTCTTCGACTACATGTAGGTTCTTTTCTTGTAACAAAAGGCAGTGCAAATTTCGCTTGAAAATTGGAACACCTATTTCAACATACCCAACTAATTTGTGATCAGGTAGATCACTTGATTTTAACAGTAAATCCTCAATAGCCATTAGCATCCTCCAACAAGCACGCATTTTTATTTTTAGCTATATAAGTTAATATATTAGCAAAAGGGTTTTCCGAAAATACAGCTGCCTTCTTTGCAAATTCTGCATTTCCAACTATAATGAGCAATGTCTTTCCCCTTGATAATGCAACATTTAGCCTTCGTGCATCCTTTAGAAAACCCAATTTATATTCAGGATTACATCTCACAAGACTATATATGGAAATATCAGTCTCTGACCCTTGAAACGCATCTACGTTATCAATCGATATCTTCGTGGATTTCCATTTCCTCGTATTACTTGGGTTAATATAATTGCTCAATAATTTTTTTTGTGCATCATATCCTGATATCACACCAACACTTACAATTGTACCTTTTTTACTATACGCATCTTCTATCAATTCGAGCTGTTGTAATATAATTTTCGCTTCAACTTCATTCCTTTTAGAAGAAAAATGTCTTTGTTCATTGTTATTTACTAAATTTTCAGTATTTAACCACACTATAGCTTTAGGCCAATATGGTAAAGCATGCTTACGTTCATTAGCAGACTTTTTACTTATTATCTTTGTAGATGGATAAAACAACTCATTAATCAACTCAGCAATAGATGGATGCATTCGAAATTGTGCGGTAAGTATTATTTTTGAATTATTAGGCATTTTTTCGAAAAGTTCTTCAAATAAACTCTTTGAAAGATCACTTTGACTAATCCGTTCCTCAATCAGCTTTTTTCTATCCTCATTTCTATTTACTACTGGTGGGAGTTGTTTATGGTCTCCAACCAAGATAATCTTTTTCCCTCTAACTATTGGTACAAGTAATTCTGGAGCAGTTGCACGCGCAGCCTCGTCAACTATTACCCAGTCAAACCATGTTTCGTTTAAAACATGCCTTGAAGCTATGCCCGCACAGGTAGAAGCAACCACCGACGCTTTTTGTGCGAAAATTTCATCAAATTCGTCTAAGGCTTTTAGCCGTTTTTGCCACTGAAAGACAATTGAAGAAATCTTTCTAATTGCACTATTTCTTGGATCTCCTATATCGAGTATATTTGTTTTTATTACATCGTTATTTTTAGCCTTACCAGCTATAAATTGAGTTATTTGCTCCTCTTCTGATGAAGTAATTTCATATTTTAATTTTAGTAATGAGATTAATGAATTAGTGGATCTTCCTCTCACTGCTTCAATCCATTTAGGCATTTGATTATTCAGTAAAAGCAACTTAGAGTCTTCCGAGATCCGTTCACTTCTTCCCACTCTAATGATTACCTTGTCAGAGTTGTCATTCTTTAATTGATAATCAATATTTTTTACTGCATGGTCTACAGCGACATGGGATTGAGATGCCAGTAATATTTTTGATGCTGGGTCATCCTTGAGAATTTGACATACTATCTCAGTAATAACTGTTGTCTTCCCTGTGCCCGGAGGTCCTTGTATCAAGAAAATATCTTTTGTTGATAATGCCTTTTTAACTGCCTCTTGATTAGAAGAATCTAAACCTGTCTGAGTGTAGGCATCAATAAACTTTGCACTGTTCATTTCAACAACATCTGGATTACTTAATATATCAAGCAAGTTCTTGTTTATAGATTTGCCCATCTTTAAAGTCCTAATTGCTCTTCTAAGTCGCTTTGAATTACTTTCTGACTGTACGATATCAATTCCAAGTCTGCCTACCTTCGATATCTCATCTATGTTAACATCATTATTCAAATCTATGGTCAATTTATCATTTTCATATTCTTCAAATGTTCCGATAGAAATTTGTTTATCTTTTCTGCTTGTCAGCTGGATAATATCACCTTGTTGGATTTCGTGTTCAAAGTCTTCTACTGTAACTATGAGTTTATTCTGAGAAACCTCGTAATCAAAATCGCTGTAGGAACTTATATAACGTTTGGATAAATTCATCTTTAACTCATCATCCAAAAATTGTTCCCACTTTTCAATTAACTTCGTACCTTTCATTTCCATTGCCTGTCTTGCTTGGTTACGAAGCTTCACCTCATTTACTTCATCCAAAAATTCTTTAATATCATCTCTTTTTTCAAAATACTGAGTTTCAGAAACCACTATCCATTTAAATTCACATGGAATTCCCTTATTATATTCAGCTTCTCTATCAATATAATCTTCCAAATGGTGTATTTTTGTTATGCATAAGTGAGTTTCATCGTAAGACAATTGACATGTATATTTATTATTTGTTCCAACGACGATAAAGTTATTATGTTGCTTATATACACTGCTCCTTTGCAAGTCTTTTTCTAAAAATGCAAGGGCATGCTCCATACCTTGATACGGGATATTTCCAATTTCGTATAAATACTTAATTGAACTACTCAATAATTTAATATGGTATTTCTTGCTGATTGAAAATCCAGATAAATAGATCTTTTTTAAATCCCTAATCACCTGATAAATAGATTGGTATCTTTCTTTAGGATCATATGCTGTCATTTTCTTCAAAGCAGCTTTTATTTCCTCAGAAAAGTCTAGTGCGTGAATATCATTTCCTAATTCGCTTTTATTTTCTGATGGGTCAGTTCTTGATAGACAGAAATACATTACGCAACCCAATGAAAAAATATCACTTTCATTTCCTACACTATTTCTAAGTAACTGTTCAGGCGAAGTATATGAAGCAGTCATGTAATCTTTTAAAGTATCTTTTTGATTATAGGTTATACCCAAAACCTTACTAATTCCGAAATCTATTATTTTTACGATACCATCATGAGAAACCAATATATTTGAAGGCTTTAGGTCTCTATGAATTATCTTCTTAGTATGAGCTTCAGATATGCCCTCAGCAATTTGAATAATAATTTTTAGAACGTCCCCCAAATCAGGGTTGCTTCTCAAAATGTAATCAGACAGTGTAAATTCTGAAAAATACTCAGTTGCAATATAAAACGTATTATTTTCAACACCAGAATCAACAAATTTTATTATATTGGGGTGATCAATAACCGATAAAGCTCCAGACTCGCGTTTGTATAATTCACTAACATCATTAAGCTTCACATCATCGTTTGAAAACGTTAAGATTTTCAGAGCAACAGCTTGATCATTCTTAATGTTCTTTGCAAGATACACTTTACTGAACGATGACCTGTTTTCACCCAACTGAGACAATGCTATGAATTTATTTCCAATAATACGCATATTCACGTAATTCCCTCCACCTAGATTGTTGTAGTTATGTATCTTTTCGACAAAAAACCAATATATTCCTTCTTTGAACAACAATAAATTCAAAGAAGGTCCTATTGAAAATTGATATAAATTTTCATCGCACACTCGAAATGAACTTCATCTAGAACTAAAACAAATATTCGTTGTACTACATCTTCCACAAATTCAATCAAAAGTCTCTCTGAATGAACTCTATACTTCTCACATTTTATATATGTATGCAGCAGCTGAACATGAAGATCATATACACCTTTGTATGTCATCATATTGCTCCTGTAGTAGAGTTATCTTTATTTTAAAGAATCCCGTTTCTCAGAAATTTTAAAAAAAAAAGATAAAAGCAACTCGTCCGCAGACAAGTCGCTTCCTTTACACTAGATTGTTAATAAATAACGCATTGTGATCTTTAAACTTAATGCTTTGCTTATAAAACTCATATCATCTGGCCCTTTTCTCTATTCATGAACATAACTCCGCGAGATCCCCAGATTTTTCGCAATCTCCCGCTGTGTCCGCTTCCCCTAAGTTCAGGCCGAAGCGGCCAAAAACGACTTCCTTCTCGCGTTCATCGAGAATGTTGAGCTTACAATAAATCTTTCTCTTCTCAACCTTCAGATCTACTTCCTTGATGACAGCGTCGGTTTCCGAACCGAGGTGAGGTTGTAGACACGACATTATGTCATTTTCTGAGTTGTCAGTGTGCCTGTTACTTAACAAGATGATTAATTCTCTTTATTCATTCAGAAGTTTAGCCACTTCTAAGAAATCAACTCTCATATCCAGTCTTCTTCCCACTTCGCTTTATGCGTTGGTGATTCTCTGTCGTATCAGATCTGGGTAGTAATAACATCCGTTTCGCAATCACGCTCTCCGCCCGATCATATTCGTCACCTTTTATCAATTACACTCTTCCATTAAATCCACCTGGTATATCAATATATATTTTTCTTTCAGTTATTCGTCCTAACATCATTAGTGGTACAACATTGTCGAACATAGCCAAATAGTACTCAATTAAAGAACCTATATTATCCAGTTCACCATTTATAATCTCGTGCCATAAATCCGGTAAATAACGAACCAAGATACTTAATGAATAAAGTAACATAAAATGAATAACGATTTGATCACGACATTCACCAAAAATAGGATGAACAACAGAGGTGCCGGAATGAGATGATTTGTGCGTATCCATGTAATACCACCAATAATTTTCAGAAGGGTGTTTATACTCACCTACAAATAACTTCTGTTTAGTGAAGTTGTCTTTCTCTTCCGTTAAGTTTTCTACCTGCAAATTGAGAGAGCGCATATAGTCAAGTGTCACTTCATCTGACTCAGGAATTATTGATAAAAACGAGGTCTTCACAGCTTCTTCAATAGGGCTTCTTTGGCGAAGTTCTTGTGAATAATTGAAAGTGGCTAGTGTTACTTGAAATGACAAAGGTTCTAATCCCGTATATTCTCGAATGACTGGCTGGAGTTCAGGGACTCTTCTAAATAAATCAACAATGGAAACCAAGTGCGCCTTTTTCTCATCCGGCAAACTGTCGATATTTTTAGGTCTTTTCTCAAAATCGAATATTTTTGAGTCATAACCCAAATGTTTAACATAAGAATAAAAATGACCTGAACGTAAAATATATACATAGTGATCAAATAGATAATTGTTGCTAGATTGATCACGAATATTCCCGAGTCCATGTCCGTATTCCGTGTGCCTTTGCACTTCAGCAAGACCGTCTTTGTTTTTTACGGAGCTAACTTGTTCCGCAATAGTCATTTGAAGCAAAGCATAATAACGAGAAAGTATTCTAGCATTCAAACTATCAGATTCGTTATTCCAAAACCCGAGCCCTGAGTCGATGGCGGAAGATAATCCGATTGCCTTTTTATTGATAATTGAATCATCCAGTGGTATATCAAGCTTATCGTTTTTCTCTTTTAAAATGGCTTCGTTAAGTTTTACACTCCGCAATCTATTTAATCTCAGTCTTATCATTTCCCGAGGATTTTCAGCTAATAATCTTTCCGACATTCTTTCCATTATTTTTCCTCCATCCAAATGTAATCGTAAGTATGCATAAAGCATAAAAATATCACCAAGGTTACTGAATTCGAACTAAAAAAACTCAAACGATTGAAGCAAAATAACTACATATACGAACTATGAATCTATATATACTGGCATTTCATGCGTACTTCTCTTTTTATAAAACAACTCTAAATTTGATTGACTCAATGCATTAAGCTTACTATTATTCCTAGTTTTTTTGCAATCTCATCGGCTCTCCATAAACCTCATCTTGGCTATATTTTTGGAGCTGATAAACTATCTGTTCATTAAAGAATTTAGCCAAAGAAAAAAGATTGCTAAAATCTTTCATGTCTAAATAAATTGAACAACGACTCATTTTAACCTCTAAATCAAACCGATCAACATCAAGAAACATCACAACTTTATATCCGTGTTGCAATAAATTATCATGAGCTCTAACTTCGGCTAGCCTGGGAAGCATTGTATACCGGTAAATCCCAAAACGTAAGCGAAACAAAGGTTCCTTAGAGTTCCAACCCTGCAGATGCTGTTCACGGCTTTCAATCTGACCGCAAATATCTTCAATCCCACAACGCCATGGATGGTTTCGATGTTCCAGTGTCTAACCACATCTTGGACATTTGCGATAACGTGACGCCTCTTGGGTGAAATCTTGGTAACAATTTCGAACGGACTTAAGTAGTGCACCATCTCCCAACGTGAGGCTAAAAGAGAGAAATTCACTGAGTGTTACAACAGAGTGTTTTATAAGAAACATACGTATCTTTCGATACTGTTCGTCCAACTGAGGAGCGTTATTACGGCAATATTGAAGAATAGCCAAAACTTCCTTAACGTGTGCTTCTTCTGGAGACTCATAAATTAGTTTAAATTCTCTAGCAGATGCAGAAAGTCCTACATAGGGTATGACAAGAGGCTAATCACCTAAAAGGTTTGCTGCATCAGGTAACCCCCATTCTCTTGGAGGCTTTTGCAATATTTTAAGCAGCGTTACAATTTCAGCTGGAGGAGGATTCCCCCCTCTTCCATGAGGGCCTTTGAGAACAACCGATGACCTTTTTGAAGGGATTCCGGAATCTTATCCTTTGACAATTCCCATTTTTCCAAGCCCTCTATTAAGTAGTAAAGAATTTCCCCACATCTGAAATTCATGCCCCCTTCCAAAAGATAACATTTATTATCATTTTAATGGATATATGGTGAAAACGCGCATAAATAATGCATAAATTTCAGATATATTTTTATCAATAATTAGAATAGAATTTTCTTAATAGGATGGTTATGAACACCTAAACCTGAAAAAAGCAACTTATCCGAAGATAAGTCGCTTATAATGCACTCTTTGTTATTATTACTACCTTGCAGCTTATAGTCTCAACGCTTCGCCTTATAAAACTCATGATACAGCTTCATTAGCGCTCGCTTCTCAATTCTTGATACATAACTGCGGCTGATGCCCAACTCCTTGGCAATCTCCCGCTGCGTCCGCTTCTCACCACCTGTATCAAACCCAAATCGTCCTACAACGACTTCCTTTTCTCCCTCATCTAGAATGTCGAAGTTTCAAAAAAACATTGCTCTTCTTTGATCTTTAGATCGACTTCCTTGATCACATCGTCGGCTTCAGAAACGAGGATATCGATCAGCGTGATCTCATTGCCTTCCTTATCAATTCCTATAGGATCTGCAAGGATACATTCTTTAAGAGGCTTGCCACCAAGTCACTTGGGACAAATATGGTTTTTCTATTATGATACTAAAATCCATACTTTTCCATTAAATAAGGAGGTAAAACCATAAGCATCCTCTCTAGGCTCCCTGAGTCCTCTCTTTCCCAACATGGCGAGAACTAACATTGTAACAAAGGGGGCCCATCGGACTCCCGTAATCTAAAAAACCAGTATATAGTTAATCCATACATCTCAATTAAGAATTCCACTTCATTCTTTCTTGCTATTAAACTTTATTTGTTCACTTGTTTTAGACATTCTTGAAAACTTTCCTTTTTTCCTGAGAAGTCTTCTTTGGGGATTAAATCCTTGGCAATAATCCTCGACAATTCTTTTCTCATACCTTCCCCATAGATCTCCACGTTTCCATCCTCCACATATCTAAATTAGTTAATCCTTACCGCATCCTACATAATCAATGCAATGAAAACTAGGCATCAGTTAAAATATTTATCTGAGCAATATTTTATTACCTGTTCTCTACTCTTTCCATGTATTTTTATAAGTTGATTTAACACAATCCGCTGCACTACATCTTCCGTCAAGAAAAATTGTCTTTAAAAATAATTGATCTCTCTCTGATATTGGCCTTGATGATTCTCGTATTTTTCATATGTATGCAGCAATTTAACATGGAGATCATATACATCTTTGTATGTCATTATATTGCTCCTCTAGTATATTTCTTTTCTCAAAAAGCAAATTTAAAAAGACAAAAAAGCAACTCATCCGCAGACAAGTCGCTATCTATACGTTTAATTTTATGAAGTATTCCTATAGTTATCCCATTGCGCTTACCGCTTCGCCTTATAAAACTCATGATACAGCTTCATCAGCGCCCTCTTCTCAATCCGCGACACATAACTCCGCGAGATCCCCAGATCCTTCGCAATCTCCCGCTGCGTCCGCTCTTCTCCGCCGGTGTCTAGCCCAAACCGCCCCACCACGACTTCCTTCTCCCGTTCATCCAATATATCCAGGTTCCGATATATCTTGCTCTTCTCGATCTTAAGATCCACCTCTTTAATGACATCATCTGCCTCTGAGCCAAGGATGTCGATCAGCGTAATCTCGTTCCCTTCCTTGTCTGTCCCAATCGGATCGTGCAGGGACACGTCTTTGCGGGTTTTTTTCAGCGAGCGAAGATGCATCAGGATTTCGTTTTCAATACAGCGGGCAGCAAAAGTAGCCAGCTTCGTGCCTTTGTTCGGACGGTAGCTTTCAATTGCTTTAATCAATCCAATCGTACCGATGGAGATCAGATCCTCCATGTCTTCGCCTGTGTTGTCGAATTTTTTTACTATATGGGCAACGAGCCGCAGATTATGCTCAATTAGCAAATTTCGTGCTTTGGCGTCCCCCTCGGCCATCATCCCTAAGTATTTGCTCTCATCCTGCTCCGATAGAGGCTGGGGAAAAGCATTGTTCCTTACGTAAGATACCAGCAGCGTCAGTTCTTTGATCAGCAGCGCAATCGTGCTTATGATTCCAGGCAACTTGGCGACACCTCCCGCACATGTACAATGAAACCGATCTGCAAGCGAGAACTACGGGTTCATGGTCCTTTTATTGTATGTGGGTAGATGCCTAGAAGTGCATGTACGGGTAAAATAGGTACGGGCTCCCTTACATTCTGAGCAGCTCACGGATATCCTCTTCCGACAGCCGGGTGGTCTTGTTCTCTCCAGCTTCGATGACTTCTTCGATGAGATCCTTTTTGCGCTGCTGCAGCTCTAGAATCTTCTCCTCGATGGAGCCTTCTGTGATAAGCCTGATCACCTGCACCACATTCCGTTGCCCCATCCGGTGCGCTCTTCCGATGGCCTGCTCTTCTACTGCCGGATTCCACCACAGGTCATATAAAATAACGGTGTCCGCGCCGGTCAAATTAAGGCCCGTTCCGCCAGCTTTGAGCGAGATTAGGAATACTTCGCCTTCGCCTTCATTGAAACGCCTGCACAGCTCTACCCGTTCCCTGGCCGGAGTGGAGCCGTCGAGATAAAAGGGCTCCACACCCGCATCCACCAGGCTCTGCCGGATCAGCTCCAGCATGCTGGAGAACTGCGAGAACACCAGCATTCTTTTGCCCGAATCGCGGCATTCCTGCACGGTTTCCAGCAATTGCGCAAGCTTGCCTGAGCCGCCCGTATAATTTTCAATGAACAATGACGGGTGGCAGCAGATCTGCCGCAGACGGGTGATTCCCGCCAGAATCTTCATCCGGCTCTTTTGGTAGCCTTCAGTTAGCAAATCCTGTTCGGTATCGTCACGGAGCCTGGATAAGTATGCGAGATACACTTGCTTCTGCTCATCCAGCAGTTCTGTGCGCTGCACGGTATCGATGCGGTCCGGCAGCTCCTCCAGCACATCTTTTTTGAGCCGCCGCAAAATAAAGGGAGATACGATACTGGCGATGCGTCCGGCAGGCAGCTCCTTAAAGGTCGAGCGTCCGGCAAACAGCGACGGGAATACTGTACTGAAGATAGCTTCCAGCTCATCCACCGAATTCTCAATCGGTGTTCCAGTCAGGGCGAATTTCCGGCCAGCCATAATAGATTTAACGGCCTGGGCTGTTAGGGAAGCTGAATTCTTGATCGCCTGGGCTTCATCCAGGATTAGCGCATGAAAGTTGGTGCCGGAATACAGGTCAATATCTCTCCGGAGCAGCGGGTACGAAGTAATAATTACATCCGCTTCCTCCATGGCTTTACTCTCCAGCAGTCCGCTGCGTTCCTCCTTCTGCCCTGCCGCTACCAGCACTTTAACCTCTGGAGCAAACTTGGCAAATTCATTCCCCCAGTTATAGGTCAAGGATGCCGGACAGAGAATCAGCACCGGAGCTTTCACCTGCACCTCAGTCTCCGGCTCAGCCAGTTCGGAGCAGATATAAGCGATACTCTGAATGGTTTTACCCAGTCCCATATCATCCGCCAGAATTCCGCCGAATCTGAACTTCGACAACGTCTTCATCCACTGGAAGCCTCTGGCCTGATAGTCACGGAGCACAGGCTTAAGCGCTGCCGGCAGCTCGAACTCCATACTGTCCGGTTCCCGCAGCTGCTCCAGGAATACCCGGAGAGACTTGCCCCACTTCGTATGCTTGAACCCCTGCCCCCGCTCCGGAAGCTGCAGCGCCTGAACGGAAGGCAAGCGTATCACGGATTGCTTCAGCTCTTTCCGCTTTAGATTCAGCCGCTCGGCCACATTACCGAATTCGCTGAAGCTTTCATCTGCAAGGGACAGAAAGGCCCCGCTGCTAAGCCGGACATATTTCTTTTTCTCCACAATAGCCTGCATGACGCGAACCGTCTCCTGTTCATCCAATCCCTCCAGCTCAAACGAGATATCCAGCCAGTCCAGGCCCTCATTTAAATTCGCTTTGACTTTGGGATAAGATTTACGCGCCAGCACAAGTCCCTGAACAGCCGGGGTAACCAATAGTTCTGCATAGTCTTCCAGCACTGGAATAACCTCATATAGCGCCTCATAAAGAACCGGTTCACTTATTGAAGCCCAGTGCTGCCGCTCCCGCCTGAGTGGAGAATTATCCAGAACCGCAATGATCTTATTTTCCTGCTGAACATTCCTGATCAGGATCTTCTGCTCGCGGACTGCGTCATCAGGTTTCTCTTCCAGCGGGTTGATAATAATCTCCTCATAATGGAATTCCAGCCGAAACGTCAATATGCCATCCGCATAATCCAGATACAGCTTTGCCTGCATGTCCGGTTCCACAATCCGCTCGCTTACTGCCTGCTCCACCCTTACTTTCCCTAGCTTTCTTAAGGCTGGCAGTACCTGCTGAACGACCGATTCGATTTGTCCGGGAGCGATCTCAATATTCTGCGATGCCGAAAACTGCTGTTTTAATAGTGAAAGCATGCTTATAACATCACTGTGCATTGAATATATCTTCCCGTTAATGATCACAGTGGAGTAGTCCGGAAACAGCATCAGATGATCCAGTGCTGAAGCTGACAGAACATAGTCCTGTCTCTTCCCTGGTCCAATCGTAAATTCAAGCGGAGGCGCCTCTTCTGCAAGCTCAGCCCGAATTCCCGGGTTCCCCGGTCCCCCCATAATGACATTCACCTCCGGAAAAAGCAGTTTAAGCTTGTCCCAGGCCAGCGGGGTAACGACAATTGTTTTCCCGTCCTTTAAGGAGTTATTATAATAGCTGGGGAGATCATTTCTATAAATTTTCTCAGTGTTTTTCATTAGAATCAGCAGTTCAAGGAATTTCATATCCGCAGGATTAATGTGCTGGTTTTCAGCATCAAAGGTAAATATACTCTTGAAGTATAACGGCTTACGCTGCTCGAGATGCTCTAGAAACTCGTTTATTTTGGACACTACATACAGGCGTTTGATTCCCACACGCATTTCAACGGAGAATCGCGGACTGCTGCTGTAACCATTAACGTTAAGCGTGAACTCAAACTGCAGCGCCTCTGCAAGACCGAATAGCACAGGCTCACTCTCACGGTTAAGAACCGATTTCTGAAAAGAAGAAATAAGCTGCTCCGTCTGGTTGTATTTGGACTTGTTTACTCGTCTGGAAGCAGCAGCTTGTGTATCGGCAGGCTCCTTAATCTGCTGCATGTGTATAGCAATAAGTGTTGCCGCCACATGTTTACAGCAGCTATAGTTCTCATAGGCAGGACAAGAACAGTCTGCTTTGAAGGTGTCGGTACGATCATGAATATCAATATTCACCTCGTATACTTTCCTTCCCTTCACCTGTGCTTCATAGCTGCTATCGTCCGGGTAAAAGGTAAGGCTGCGGACACACCCCTGTTCATAATAAGACTTCCCCCGGTTATAAAAGTCAGTCCCGCAGAAGTCTCTAATTGCTCTCATAGTAATCTTCATAATAATCACCTTCTCAGTATAAAATTCACCTTCATCATTTATAGCTAATCACTAGGCATCGCACCCTTCCTGCCATTATCATAACTCCAGGCAACAACTGTGGCGCTGTCCCGGCCTAACTGCTGATGCACATCTGCCAATACATCTTGTACACACTTCTCCAGCTCCTCTTCCCCTGCAAAAGCAACATAAAGCCTGCGCGGGTCCTCAAGTACTCTTGCTCCCACCTCCAACAGACCGTCCGTAGTCATCACGATTACGTTGTGGCCCTGCCGCAGCTCACGGATTCCTGAAGAGTAGCAGGCAACCGGCTGGTCGAAGGTGTTCACGAATCCGATCCATTCATAGTAATTGCGCTGGTTCAAAGCATATTGCCCGCGGTCGGCCAGATCCGGATGAAGCAGGAATAGCGAATTATCTCCTACAGAGAACCACCAGATGTAATTCTCCATACGCACGCTAATCAGACACGCGGTCTCCCCTGTAACCTGCCTGCACTTCCTTATGAAATCCTCCGACTTAAAAATAGACAATAGAAATTCCTCCAGCGCATGAAACGCCTGATGAACCGGCAGCGAGAGCAGCCTTATGATTTCACCAGCTCCACTGTCGATTGTGCGGATCAGTAGTTCCGCGCTTTCTGCAGTGTTATGGGCATCCAGGAGCATGACAAATTCCCAGCCGCCGCCTGGTTCATTTAATACGTAAGCACCATCCTCATTCTTATCAGCGCCTGCTGCCGTGTTCCCGCCGTAACGGCCGATCACCGTACTCTTATATGTAACTGTTACCGGATTATCAAGATGCATCTCATTACTGCCGACCCAGCTGAAATTAAATATCTCTTGTTCCATCGTGACCTTCCCGCCCTTCCTAGCAGATTCTATGTTTATATGATTATACACTTTCTCTATCTAACCCGGTCACGCAAAAAAAGAGACCAGCATCCTGCTGCGTCTCTTCGTAATGTGAAACCTTTTGCTATATACGCTTACTCTGCGGCAACACGGAACAAAGCTGCTCCATGGGGCGGAATGGCTGCACTCAGTGTATCTGCAAGCAGGCCGGTTTGCTTCCCGGTCCACAGCTCCTTGGCCTTAACCCCGCTGCCCACTCCCAGATCGGCAATAGCTACAGACACTTCCGCCAGTAGCTCGCCTGTGTTGAACAAAGCTACAAACCGCTCGCCTTCAGGACCTTCGGCTAGCCACACAACCTGATCCCCGCGACGGCTGATCTGCCGGGCGCCATAACTGTGACGGTGCATGTTCAGCACATCCTGGTTCGTCAGAAGAGACAGCGTCCATTCATCGTTATCGCGCATCTCACCGCCGAACATGAGCGGGGAACGGAAGAGGGTCCATAAGGTCATCATCGTTACTTGCTCGTCCTTCGTAAAGTTCGTCCAGCGGTCATGCTGCACACCGCGTATTCCGATACGCCCAAGCGGCAGCATATCGCAATCCGGCCAGCAGCCGGGTTTAGGCCGGCCTTCCCAAGTGGAACAGCGGTCGAACATATCCAGGAGGAGCGGCCAGCGGTCCCAGAAATCATCCGTCATTCTCCATACATTCGCATGGTTCTCCAAGAAGTCAGCATGCTTCACAGGTGCAGGTCCCGGCGACAGGCTCAGCACAATGCTGCGGCCGGTATGGTCAATGGCTTTGCGGATCAGCTCGATCTCGGCCAGATGGGGGCCGCCATGCAACCAGGAATCTGCGATATCATCCACCTTGATGTAATCGACATCCCATGACGCGTACAGCTCGAACAAAGAATTGTAATATTCCTGGGCACCTTCCTTGGAAGCATCTACACCATACATATCCGTATTCCAGCCGCAGAAGGAACAGGTATGTGCGATATCGCGTGCAGTCACCGCCGTTCCCTTGATGGGTGTATTGTCGTGAACCGCCTGACGGGGAATACCGCGCATAATATGAATTCCGAACTTCAGGCCAAGACTATGTACATAATCAGCAAGCGGTTTAAACCCAAGACCGCCTTCTGCCGAGGGGAAACGGTTCACCGCAGGAATCAGCCGGGAATATGCGTCTGTCTCCAGCCGGACAAAAGGACGATACTGGTCCGACACGGCCCCGGGCTCATACCACTGAATATCAACCACTATATATTCCCAGCCATGCTCCTTCAGGTTGCGGGCCATGTATTCAGCATTCCCCCGTACCTCTGCCTCCGTCACCGAAGCACCATAGCAATCCCAGCTGTTCCAGCCCATTGGCGGTGTAGGGGCAAATTCCCAATGATTCATAAGTTATGTGACCTCCATTTGTGAATGAATTGTATTTTATTGTGGATACAGAATCATTGTATCGGCTATTCCTGTCTGTTTCCACCGTAAAATTGATTCACAAATAGCACAAAATTGCTGTTCGAGGTTCAATCCACCTTCGCCCCGTAGGAACGCATAAACAGAGCAGCCTGCTCCAGATCCATCCGCGCGCCTTTCACATCCAGTGCCTTCAGGTCAACACCCTGTAGATTCGCTCCCCGCAGGTCGGCCCCTGCAAGCTTGGCCCGGCTCAGTGATACCCGCTCCAGATTGCAGTCCCTTAGATCCGCCTTCGTCAGATCGGTATCGGTAAAGTCAGCCTCGAAGAAGCGCACTCCGCGCAGGTCCTGCTTGCTCAGATTGGCATGCCGCAGATTCGTGTACGACCAGTCTCCACCGTCAATGGTAATGCCGTCCACCTGGGCGCCGGAGAAGTCCGAGCCGGTCATTTTGCAGGCGATAAATTTGGAGACGAAGAGATTCGCGCCGTTAAACTTGCAATTCTCAAACGCGGACTCGTTATGAATCGAAGAGTTCAGGCTGACACCCTTGAAGTCGCATTCAATGAACCGGCAGTAGCTGGTATCAATCTCCTCCATAGAAGTGTTCATAAACGTGCATTTCTCAAAAGTGCAGCTGATCAGTTCACCATAACGCAAATCCTGCCCGTCAAAATGGACACGGGTAAATTCGCGGTCTTTATATTGATACATGGGTTAACCCTCCGGTATATAGTATTTATTGTGTACAAAAAACTTGGCGGCCCTCACCAGAGAACTCCCCGGAAAAGACCGCCGACACTTATTAAAATTATGTTCCGTCTCTATTATAGAACGCTTTTAGCCTTCCGCCGCGATTTGCTCTTATCATTCTTTATTCGGAGCTTCTCTTCAGCAAGTCTTGCATGCTCTGCCTCCCGCTGCTGTTCCCTCACGAGCTGATCTGCTGCCCGCTGCGCAGCTTTTAGCTGCACTTCCTTGCCGATCTGAGCCTGCAGCACCGGATCAAGAAGGCGCAGATGCTGCTCAAAAGCCTCCGGGTACAAGAAGCTTTTCTCGCCCGTATCTCCGGAGAAATCAATGATAATCCGCTCTTCCACTTGACCTACGACAGTTCCCGCTCCATATTTGCTATGCTCAACCTGCATCTGGATTAAGTTCATCTTCTCCCCATCTCTTGGTTCAGATATTTGCCCGTATAGCTCGTCTCATGCACCGCAACCTCTTCAGGAGTTCCTGTACAGACGATCTCTCCCCCGTCCGCGCCGCCCTCCGGGCCGAGATCAATAATGTAATCAGCATTCTTGATCAGCTCCAGATTATGTTCAATGACCACTACGGTGTTGCCGGCATCGGTCAGGGAGTGCAGGACATCAATTAACTGGTGCACATCGGCAAAATGCAGTCCGGTCGTTGGCTCATCCATCACATATAGCGTGGAACCGGTAGCGGGCTTAAGCAGCTCTGCCGCCAGCTTCACCCTCTGCGCCTCGCCGCCTGACAAGGTCGTGGAGGATTGGCCCAGCTTGATATAACCGAGGCCAACGATGCAAAGAGCCTCAAGCTTTTTACGGATTTCCGGAATATTGCCAAAGAATTGGACGGCTTCCTGAGCGGTCAAGTCCAGCACATCCGCGATGCTTTTACCTTTATAATGCACCTCAAGCGTCTCCCGGCTGTATCTCCGTCCTTTGCAAATGCTGCACTGCACATACACGTCCGGCAGAAAATGCATCTCCACCTTGATCAGTCCGTCTCCCGCACAGGCTTCACACCGGCCGCCCTTGATATTGAAGGAGAACCGCCCCGGGCCGTAGGCACGAACCTTGGCCTCATTCGTCAGCGAGAACAAGGTGCGGATATTATCGAATACCCCGGTATAGGTGGCAGGATTAGAACGCGGAGTACGCCCGATCGGCTTCTGATCGATATTAATAACTTTGTCGAGATGCTCTATCCCGTCGATGCTCTGATGTTCCCCGGGAATCGTATGAGCCCGATTAAGTGTAGAAGCCAGCTTCTTGTACAGGATTTCGTTGACCAGACTGGATTTGCCTGAGCCGGAAACCCCGGTCACACAGGTTAACGTGCCTAACGGAATAGATACCGTAATCCCCTTCAGATTGTTGGCGGCAGCTCCGGTAATGGTCAGCTGTTTGCCGTTCCCGCTCCGCCGCTCTTCCGGGACGGATATTTGTCTGCTCCGGGACAGGTACTGGCCGGTGATCGAGCGGGATTCGGCCAGTATATCTTCAAGGGTACCCTGCGCCACAACCTCTCCGCCGTGTATTCCGGCATTTGGACCTATATCGACAATCCAGTCCGCCTGGCGGATCGTATCTTCATCATGCTCCACTACAATTAACGTATTGCCGAGGTCGCGCATCTTCTTCAGAGCCAGCAGCAGTCGGTCATTATCCCGTTGATGCAGGCCGATCGACGGCTCGTCAAGAATATAGAGGACGCCCATAAGACCGGAACCCAGCTGTGTGGCCAGACGAATGCGCTGGCTTTCACCGCCTGATAACGTTCCGGCAGCTCTCGAGAGCGTCAGATAATTTAGTCCGACATTATTCAGGAACCGGAACCGGGCATCAATCTCCTGCAGGATGGTACCGGCAATCTCCGCATTCGCCGCAGTCAGGCTAAGCCCGGCAATAAAGTCTGCTGCAGCCTCCACCGGTAAATGGCAGAACTCTGCAATGCTTTTACCGCCGACCTTCACACCAAGCACAACAGGCGACAGACGGTCACCGTGACAATGGGGGCAAGGCAGAACGGACATGTATTCCTCCAGTTCCTTCTTCATCGCTTCGGATGGAGTTTCCCGGTAACGCCGCTCCAGATTATTGACGATTCCTTCGAAGGCTTCTTTGACATATTTCCGGAGCGCATCACCGGGATGGTGCACTTCAAGCTTCTCGCCGTTAGTCCCGTACAGCAGCACGTTCATGGCCTCTGATGATAGCTCCTGCAGTGGTGTGCTGAAGTCGAAGCCGTACTTTTCACCCAAGGCCTCATAGTACATTTTGCAAAAAGAGTTGGTCTTCACATTACTCCAGCCGTTCGCGATAATCCCGCCGGATTGGATGGAGCGGCTGGTGTCCGGCATGATTTTATCCGGATCAACCTTCAGATGTGAACCCAGACCTGTACAGGCCGGGCAAGCCCCTTCATGGTTATTGAAAGAGAACATGCGGGGGGATAGCTCCGGCAAAGACACTTCACAATGCGGGCAGGCGTAGCTCTGCGAATACGTTACCTCTTCACCGCTGGCACTCTGGTGAATGATCACCAAATCCCCGGACAGGGCAAACGCATGCTCCAGAGAATCGGCCAGCCGCTGAACATCCATGTCTTTCACGATCAGCCGGTCGATAACAATTTCGATGGAGTGCTTTTTATTCTTGTCCAGGGAAATGGGGTCTGTTACATGATGGACCACGCCGTTCACCCGGACACGGACATATCCGCCCAGCTTAGCCTGCTCGAATATATGCTGATGCGCACCTTTTTTGTTCCGGACCATGGGCGCCAGCACCTCATATTTGGTTCCTTCCGGCAGCCCCGCAATCTGTTCTACAATCTGGTCCACGGATTGCCGCTGTATGATCCGCCCGCAGGACGGACAATGCGGGGTTCCGATCTTAGACCATAACAACCGCAAATAGTCATAAATCTCAGTTACCGTTCCTACGGTGGAACGCGGATTGCTCGAGGTAGTTTTCTGTTCAATGGCGATGGCAGGTGACAGCCCGTCAATGGCATCCACATCCGGCTTGCCCATCAGTCCCAGGAATTGCCGGGCGTAGGATGATAAAGATTCCACATAACGCATCTGTCCTTCGGCGTAGAGCGTATCAAAAGCCAGGCTTGATTTACCCGAGCCGCTCACTCCGGTGAACACTACTAACTGATTACGCGGAATGTTAAGGCTGATATTCTTCAGGTTATTTTCTCTTGCTCCGCTTATCGTTATATATTGATGCAATAGTAGTCCTCCAGTATTGACCGGAAACCCGGCCATTTCAGTTCATCTGCGGCTCCCAGGCCATTTGATAATAATCACCTATAAATAAATTGTAGCATATGCCTGTCAAGTCTTTTTACCATATAATGTTATAAAATCAATAATTATTTTCTCCCTTTTTTTCTCCATGCTCTGTAATTCCATTGTAATCCAGCACTCGCTTATAAACAGATATGACCACAGCAAAGCGGCCCCCGGCCGTCATTACGGTCCAGGGGCCACTTTATGTTAGTAGATTGAGTCAACGTTCACTGCCGTCTCTCTCCATGTACTCTATTTTCTCCCGGCTGATTCTGTAGAGCTTATCGTCCGGGCCCGGATTGAGGCTGTCACTCGCTGCCACGAACCTTCTATCCGTATCCCGCAGCATATACACTCCGGTTAGAACCTCTCCCCCGGTCAGCTTAATGTTCATTCTGGAGGCCTGGTAATAATTCGCGGCATACCAGCTGTACAGCGGCCGCATCAGCAGTTTGCCGATTATGAAATAGAGTGTAACCATGACCAGCAGCAGGGCATACACTACTGCCCGGTCCTGCCCGTAGACGAAATAGAGGATATCGAACTGATCCGTCATATTCAGGTTATAGGTAACAATGAGCTTACCCATCAGCAGCATGCCGAACAGCAGATAGAAGCCTATGCCAAGCAGCACATGTATCAGCAGAATCCAAGGCCGGTAAGGCGAACTCTGCTTGCGCATACCGGATGTCAGACAATACGTAACGAGCAGTCCTGCGGCAGCCAGCGAAATAAGCAGGGGATTCCTCAGCGGATGAAGAACGTACAGAAGCAAGCCGTTAATTCCGGCAAAGATAAGAATATCCGCCAGTATGGATTTGGTACGCTCTCTGAGGCTGCCCGCCGGAAGCTGAACCGGGGAGCCGCCCTGCAGGAAGTCTACCGTCCACACGATCAGGAGCAGCAAGCTAAACCAGGTTAGTGTAATTGAAAATGGTATCAGATTGAAATACTGCAAGAACGAAACACCATCCTTATTTTTCCTTAACCATAGCATTCCGGCCGTTCTCCCTGCCGTAACATTCGTCTCCTTCATTATTGTTCTGAACACACTTTCACTACTACCGGAGGGTAACCACTTATGCTGTTGCTGGAATCATGCGTTATTGCGTTATTGCTGTCTTTTTCATATAAAATGCAAAAAAAGAGTACAACCGCATCTCGCGCAGCTGACTCTTTTTTGAAGTAACAATTATTTAAGATCCTGCATGAGCGTTCTTATCTTGGAATAATGACCGCTTACCCGATCGGCCAGGTAATTGTACATTAGCTGATTTTCCGCAAGATTCGCCATCTCCATATCCATGTCCACATTATTGCCGTTATTATTCATCGCCGTATGGTTGTTCGTAATCATGCGGTAAGGGATTAAGGGGGCATCCGCATCCTTGATCTGCAGATGTTTGTGATGGGTCTGCTTTATTTCCAGGTCCTCCTGAGTGTCATTCTGGATAGCGCGTCTGAGTTCCTCCTGGAACTCAACGGTTTTCTTCTTGTAGTTGGGGGTGTCTGCATTGGCTATATTCTCGGCTATCGCTCTGTGCCTTACATTGAGTACATTTAATAGGGATTCGTTAATTTTTGAAGAGCTGCTCTGAATCAAAGTTGAACCTCCTTCTCCGTCCATCAAGCTGTATAGTTTAAATTTTAAATAATACCCTTTTATCTTACAATACCATGACCCAAATATAAAGCAGCATCCAGCCTGGCACATATTCATTTATGTATAAGAAAAAAAGAGCCACAGCTCATCTACAGAGCCAGCGCCTCTTCCGTAATTCTTTTAATATCAATGGATGACAATGTTTCTTCATTCACCATATCCGGCAGGATTTCTGCCAGGAAGTAATCCACACATCTCAGCTCAATGTTCTTGATCTTGATCAGGGCATTACGGTACATCACCACAAATTCCTTCTCCGTGTTCCCTCTTTGCAGCTCGGCAAAAGCTTCATATACCTGATCCATCTTGTCGGCAACCTCCAGAATCAAGCCTTCAATCGACTCGTCCTTGCCCTCGCGCAGCTGATGGTAGAAGATGCTTTTGAACTCATCCGGGATATGCTCCTTGATGAAGTTGTCGATCATGCCCTCCTCGACCTGCTGAATCAGCGACCTTAGCTGGAGTGAGGAGTGCTTCACCGGCGTTTTGATGTCCCCGATAAAAATCTCTCCGTAATCATGGCTGCTCGTAATCTCGTACAGCTTCTTCCAGTCGATCACCGCACCGTGTTTCTCTTCAATATCTGCCAGTGTTTTGGCGTATTGTACGACCTTCCAGGAATGGGCCGCTACGCTGTGCTCCTCGAATTTGAATTTGCCCGGACAGCGGATAATGCGTTCCAGTTCATTCAGTGAGCGAAAATACTTGTGAATTCCCATGAGGCCAGTCCTCCCGTATGTTTATGATAGGCTCCGCTAGAGTACAGTTTAATCCTCTAGTATTAACCCCGAATGAACAACAAGACCTCTTTGTGTAAAAAGTCCGTGTATTCCACGATTCATCCGTGATTTCCCGGTCCCTCCCCGTCCTATTGCGGTCAGCATCCCCGACTAAGGTCGGGAACAAAGAACAGTCTGCAGGCTGTTTTGCTGCGCAGGATAAATTCGTACAATACATACATAGACAACGCAGTGAACACGCCGCGAACCGGCGCTCACCATAGAAGAGAGGAAGATATCACTATGACAAAAAAATTAACCCGCTCCGTAACAGACAAGAAGCTCACAGGTTTATGCGGAGGACTGGCACGCTATTTCAACGTTGATACGACCCTTGTAAGATTGCTTGTTGTTGCCGCTACGTTTTTCAGCTTCGGTACTGTTATTTTTCTCTATATCATCGGCAGTCTCATTATCCCTCAGGAATCCTACGGCGGCTTCACTGACGGTTTCGACTACTAATCACTCGTTCCAGAATACCCAACCCTAACTAAAAAGGAGATTATAACCATGAGTATATTCCAAAGAATCACAACGTTAACCAAAGCAGCTATCCACGAGGGACTGAACAAACTGGAAGATCCGATGCTGCTTACCGGACAATATCTGCGGGATCTGGAGGATAAAATCACCGATGCCGAGAGCAAACAGCGTGAATTCAAAGCCGCTGCCAGTGTGCTGGAGCGCCGCATCTATGAATATCAGGTGCTTGCGGAGCGCAGCGAAGCGGAAGCCGTTCAAGCCATGAGCGAAGGCAATGAGCCGGCAGCCCGCGCTGCAGTAATGGCTAAACTGCGCTATACGGAGAGCGGACAGGAATGCACAGCCGGACTGCAGGAGACTCAGGCCACACTCGCCTCGCTTGAGGTTCAACTGGCGAATGTGAAGGAAGAACATAAACGCCTCAAGGCCAAAAGAGCAGAGCTGGCGGAACGTGCCCGCAAAGCGGCAGAGATTAAGCAGGCGGCTCAAGCAAGCGCCTCTGGTTCCCCGGCCGGATGCCGCGGCCAGGTCTTGAACGCCGGCAGCGCATCCCGCGGCTTCGAACGGATGGAGGACAAGATTGCTATGCAGGAAGCCCTTGCTGAGCAATCCGGACTGGCAGCAGCTGCTGCTGCCGCTCCTGAATCTCCGCTGAATAGCGCGGTTGAGGCTGAGCTTGAGCGCCTGCGTAACCACAAATAAGCTGACGGTGTGAGGTCAGCAAGACAACAAAGACAACAAGGATGCCTCCCTTTTCATAAGGGCGCATCCTTGTTTGGTGTCTATGCGAGTATGACAGCAAAAGCTTCGTAAGGCTGTAATTGCAATTGTTTAAAGTCCACATCATCTCTGGGATAGTTGCCGATGATGAACCCGGCCTGACCCAGCTCCTGCAATTCCAGCGTGATTGGCTCCCCGCTGAAGTTGGCCGTCACCAGCCAGGTCTGTCCTTCATAGCGGCGGAAGTACATGAACACTTGATCCGGCACGCCGGTCACCAGTTCGAAATCACCCCATACCACAATCGGGTTGTTCTTCCGCAGTTCAATCAGCTTACGGTAGCAATGGAACACAGAATCCGGGTCCTTCAGATTTGCCTCCATATTAATTTCCTTATAATTCGGATGTACAGGCAGCCATGGCTCTCCGGCTGTAAATCCTGCATTACGGGTAACATCCCATTGCATCGGGGTCCGGGCATTATCTCTTCCCTTCGCATTAATGGAATGAATGATAGCTTCCTTGGCATAGCCTTGACCGATCCGTTCATGATACATATTGATAGCCTCAATATCCTGCGCTTCGCTGATATCCTGAATCGGATAATTAGTCATTCCGAGCTCCTCGCCCTGATAAATGTAAGGCGTGCCCTTCATCAAATGCAGAAGAATGGCGAACATTTTGGCGCTCTGCACACGGTACTGTTTATCATTGCCCCAGCGCGATACAATTCTCGGCAAATCATGATTGTTCCAGAATAGACTGTTCCAGCCCTCGTTCCCCAGCTCGGTCTGCCATTTCGCCAGCACCTGCTTCAATTCGCTTACATCCAGGGGCTTCAGATCCCACTTCTCTCCCCCGTCCTGCTGATCCAGACCGATGTGCTCGAACTGGAACACCATCGACAGCTCCTTGCGGTCCGGATTGGAATAGAGCTTGGCTACTTCCGGAGTCGCCCCCCAGGTCTCTCCCACCGTCAGAACATCATGCGCTCCGAAGGTCTCCCGGTTCATCGCCTGCAGATATTCATGAAGCTTAGGACCATTTCCTGTGATCTCCTGATCGGGAATTTTGCCGACCAGATCAATCACGTCCATGCGGAATCCGCCGACGCCCCTATCCAGCCAGAAATTCATCATGTCCCATACCTCTTGACGGACCTTGCTGTTCTCCCAGTTCAGATCCGGCTGCCTGCGGCTGAATAAGTGCAGAAAGTACTGGCCGCTGACTTCGTCGAGCTCCCAAGCCGATCCGCTGAAGGTTGAACGCAGGGCGTTGGGAACGCCGCCGTTGACCGGGTCACGCCAGATATAATAGTCACGGTACGGGTTATCCCTTCCTTTACGGGCCTCAATGAACCATGGGTGCTCATCCGAGGTATGGTTGACGACCAGATCCATAATAATCCGGATATTGCGCTGCCTGGCCTTCTCGATTAATTCATCCATGTCATCCATGGTTCCGAATTCGGTCATAATATTCTGGTAATCGCTGATATCATAGCCGTTATCGTCATTGGGTGATTTGTATACGGGACTAAGCCAGATTGCGGTAATGCCAAGCTGCTCCAGATAGTCCAGCCTGCTAATAATCCCCCGGAGATCGCCGATTCCATCCCCGTCGCTGTCTTGAAAGCTTCGGGGATATATCTGATAAATTACAGCGGTCTGCCACCATTTCGTATTGTTCAACCCATTCACTCCTGTATGCTAAATTTAACTACAACCATGGACCAGATGCGCAGGGACGGCAAAGTGAATCTGGCCGCAAGTCCTTGCCCGTGCGGAACCACCTCGTAATCCAGGACAATCACTTCCTGGGCCTGATCATCCGGGCTGGCCGTGTAAATGCATTCAATCGGCTGTTCGATTAATAGTGTGCACACTACACCATTTTGAGCTTCAGGCCGCTGTTTCTTGCCATGCTCCCAATAATCATCTTCAAGCCCGGCAAGATTAATCAGCTGCAGGATCTGATAACCCGGCTTGCGCTTAATGATCGTCCAGACAGAATCAATATCTCCGTTCGGTGCAAAAGGCACATTGCCTTCGAAGGTAATCTCGGTGTTAACCCCGGCGGTATAGGTATAAGACACATCTTCCAATTGCGCATCATGTATCAGCACTCCAAAACGCACGATGAAATCATAGTAACGTCTGACCTCAATGGCAAATTCAGGCCGCATCACTGCATAATCGGGATAGTAGGGCATGGTCAGCATTCCATGATCCTCACCCAGCAAGAGGTGATATCCCCCGCTGGCGAATATGGAGGCCATCGTCAGCAGCGCTCCGTTCTCAGCCCATTCCTTGTCATGTCCGGCTTCCGGGTAGAAGGAGGGCAGATAGGCGGAGAGGATCACCGGCTTGTGCGGGTCCAGTGAGCGCGCATTATCTATCAGTCCTTTGAGCTCACGCAACCGGACTACAGGCGGCCATACTTCAATATAAAGCGCCTCCTGATCCGCCGAAGCCGTCTTGTTGATAGGGTAATTGCCCACATTATTGAAAATAACCCCGGCCTCTGCCTTGATTTCCTTTACGGCCGCATGGGTCCGGTTGATCAATGCCGGATAACATTCCGCCAAATCGACCTGTTCTTCTTTCCCCCCGATCCGGCGCACAGCTTTCTTCGGAAAACCATATTGATCCATATGAATTCCGTCGAATCCAGCCTGTACGGCCTGACGGAACTGTTCAACAATATGATCGGTCCAAGGCGAATCCGGTGTAATATCCATAATATAGAACAGATCTATTAATTGAAACGGTTCTCCCTGGCGGTTATACAGTCCCCATTCCGGACGCGCCTGCAAGAAGTCCTTAAGACTTGCATATACCGCTCCATAGGCCAGGGCCGCCATCCCTTTATCGTGTACGGCTGTGACCTTTTCACGGACCACCTTATAGGACATCGTCCGGCCCATCGGATCAATAAATTCATCCTCTTTTGGAACCAGATCATCATGCCGGTACATCCAGTCATAGAACTGTATGACATTCAAGTGGAATTTGTTCATGCTGTCGACGTCACGGGTGTTTCCGGATTCTTCACTCCGGAAATCGCTTAGAAATCCATACCGCGGCGCCCGGCCCCAATGATCGGCAATATCGTATGAGGTATATGCGGTTGAGACTACAGCTTCATTGCAGAGAACTGCAGCCTTGACCCCATAACCCGCCCACTCTGTAGCTTCAGTGAACAAGGGAACGGACACTTTTTGTCTCAAGCCTGGTTCCGTAAGGATGCTAAGTCTTTCTTCAGCAACCTGCTGCTCCAGCTTGTAGAAGCCGACAACCAGCTGCAGGGCCGCTTTCTCCCGGGTCTCCACTTCAATGATAATGCTGCCGGATTGACCGGTTTTGTACTGGGCCTGATCGGGATATATATCTATATGCGTCAATACGCCATTGTCCATATGAATACTCCATTCCATGTAGATTGAGCTTAGCCATTCCGCTTATTTCTTGCCGTTTTCAGCCAGCCAGGCATCCAGCTGCTTTTGCACTTCCGCGAGTACTTTGTCTGCTCCAGCCGCTTTTTGTTTTTCCAGCATTTTAGGAAGAGACTCTTCCGGATCGAGCTGACCGGATTTCAGACCGTCAACAAAGGTTTTGTTGGCGTTGTCGATCGAGATCAATTCATTTTTTACCGGCTCCGGATCGAAGACAAATCCAAAAATCCGCGAAGGATTAGAAGAAACCTGTTCGTTGAACTTCTCGTAGTTCTGGTATTTATCCGGATCCTCGCCTACACGGGTATAGTTGAGCATTTGATTGCCGAGCTGCCACATAATATCGTGATAGTAGCCGACATTATCTGTAGTTTTGCCTTCCGGCAGCGCAATTTGTCCGTCTTTGAGCACATAATGGGTTCCCTCAATCCCGAAGTTGAAGAGAGTCAGCAATTCCTTGTCCTTATAGAAAAGGTTAAGCAGCATCATGGCACGTTCCGGATCTTCAGAGCTTTTTGCAATCGAATACATGGTTGCTGTCATCTTGCCTGTCTGCAAACGGTCAATATTGAGCGGAATTTGCAGCATCTCACGGCCCGCTTTAATCGAACCATTCGGTGATACGGCTGCTTTGCCGATCTCCATATCCGCGATAATATCCATATCAGAGACAAAGGCGAAGCCTTTCCCCGCTTGAATCTTCTTCCAGGCGTCCAGACCAGGTGTCAGTGCATCCTTGTTAATGTATCCTGCCTTGTACCATTTGTTGGTAAGCTTGGCAAGCTCCAGATACCGCGGAGTCGTGTAGGAGTTGATGACTGTATAATCATCTGCCGCTGTTCCCACGGTGTTAATCGCTGCAATACTCACTATAGAATCCAAATTCGTGGATGAATAGTAAGCTTCGAGAGGAAAGCTCGGTGCCACTAAAGGCGTAATCCCCGGTTCGTTCTCCTTGATGGTTTGAAGCATAGGCTCCAGATCCTCAACTTTACCAGACTTCAGTGCAGTCAGATCAAAGTTATATTTGTCCACAAGCTCTTTGTTCAAGTAGACCCCTTGTGCACCGCCCAGCTCCTGGTGGGTATGAATACCGTATAGCTTGCCGCCGCGTTTAGCCGGCCCGTGATAGTCCTTCTCTACAGCTTCGATGTCCGGGCCGTATTTAGCGAGCAGCTCATCCAGCGGCAGCAAGCCTCCCTTGGTCACCTGTTGCTGGAACCCGAGCCAATCCGCCGTAAACAGCAGGTCCATTTTGTCGCCGGAGGCCATCATCAGGTTCGTTTTATCACTCCAGGCACCCCAGTCGATAGGATTCAGCTTGACCTTCATGTTCATTTCCGGATAAGTCTTCTTCAGATAATCATTCATCGCATCCTGTACCCGCTGATTATCATTTTGCGGCGCATCGGGGAATACCATTACAACTTCGTAAGGCTTCAATCCGGAGCTGGCCTCGCTTCCCGGCTGGACTGTGCCCGCCGGTGAATTCGCACCATTATTCCCGCCGCAGCCGGTTACTACAACTGAAGTCAGCACAAGCGATGTCAATACAACAGAACTCTTTTTCAACCACTTCATAAATAGTAGACCTCCCTGGAATCCTTCTGTATTCTTCCTCATCATTCTGAACTTGCTTATACTAATCCGGTCATATACCGGGATCAGCCTTTCACAGCGCCTACGGTAAGTCCTTTGACGAAATACTTCTGCAGAAAAGGGAATACCAGCACCAGCGGTCCGATTGCAATCATCGCCATCGCCATCCGGATGGATTCAAGCGGCGTTGTGACCTGTGCGGTTGAGCTGTAAGCCTTATTGGCAATCGTCTGCAGGAACGAAGCGTTCATTAAGGTTTTGGTCAAAAGATATTGCAGCGAGAACAGCTTCTCATTCTGGATGAAGACCAGGCTTGTAAACCAGTCGTTCCAGTAGGATACGGTGGTGAATAACCCGATTGTGGCCATTACAGGCAAGGACAGCGGCAGAATAATGCTAAAGTATGTCCGGAATTCACCTGCCCCGTCGATCTGAGAGGAATCAATCAGGGAAGGCGGTATGCTGTTCGTGAAGAAGGTCCGCATGATGATAACGTTGAAGCCGCCGATCAGACCCGGAATGATAAGCGCCATCAGCGTATCCTGAATATGCAGGAACCGGGTGTAGACAAGATACCAGGGCAGCAAGCCGCCCGAGAACAGCATCGTGATCAGGATGTAGAAGCTCAGGGCACCTCTAAGCGGAAACTCTTTCCGTGACAATGCATAAGCCATGGCCGAAGTCACAAACAGACTGATGACAACTCCAATGAGCGTTACCGAGGCAGACACACCGTAAGCCCGCAATATTTTCCCGGCATCTTCAAACAGATACTGATATGCGACAAGACTGAATTTGCCGGGCCAGAAGCTGTATCCATTCGCAGTCACCCAGTCTTCATCAGCAACCGAGATCATAAATACAAGCCAGAACGGGATCAGGCAGGCAAGACTGAACAATGACAGGACGATAAGGATAAAGGGATTGGTTCGTTTTTTCTCCATGGTGTTCTCCTTTTAGAACAAAGCATTTTCTTTGCTGAATTTACGGACGGCCAGGTTGACAGTAATGACAAGTGTAAAGCCAACCACCGATTGCAGCAGCCCTGCCGAGGAGGCGAGTCCCGTATCACCGGTAACCATTAACGCCCTGTATACATAGGTATCGATAACATCCGTTGTCTCTTTGATCATGCCGGAGGCCATGGTTGCCTGATAGAACAGACCGAAGTCAGCGTTAAATATCCGGCCGATCGCCAGCAGTGTCATGATGATAATGATCGGTGCAATCAGCGGAATTGTAATTTTCGTCATTTGCTTCAAGCGTGTGGCCCCGTCAATGACGGCTGCTTCATAATATTCAGAATCTATTCCGACAATGGCTGCCAGATAGACGACGGCCGAGTAACCCACACCCTTCCAGGTGTTAACAAGGGTCAGGATATAAGGCCAATGCTCTGCTTCCGCATACCAGTTTCTAGGATCTATCCCGAAGGGCTCCAGAATGAATCTGTTGATGAATCCCAGCTCCGGATTCAGAAATCCATAGACGATATAGCCGACAATGACCATGGAAATGAAATTGGGCAGGATTACTGTGCTCTGAAAGAACTTGGAGGCGAACTTATTTTTGACCTCGTTAAGGAGAAGTGCCAGCATCACAGCGAGTATCGTATTGATGATCAGGAAGCTAAGGTTGTACAGCAAGGTATTCCTGATGATCAGCCAAGCGTCGTTCGAAGCAAACAGAAACTTAAAGTTGTCCAGTCCGATCCATTTGCTGCCCCATATTCCTGCCGTATAATTCAGGTCCTTGAAGGCCAGGAAAATACCGAACATGGGCAGGTAGTTATTGATCAGCATCAGCAGCACACCAGGCAGAGCCAGCACGACCAAGGCCCTGTACTTCCATATGCTTTTCCATTTTGAGTTGCTTTCCGAAGCCATAGTTCCACACCTTCTTATTGGGTTATGGCTTCATTATAAGGAGTTGCCTGCAGCTGCTCTGCCGTTTTTATAACCTTAGTCTATTCGTTTTGTGACCTTGCGGTATTCCTGTGGATTGACGTTGAACTGCTTGCGGAACATTTTGGTAAAATGAGAGAAATTGCTGTAGCCTACCTGCTGCGCGATTGCGCTGACCGGCATATCCGTGGTGTCCAGAAGCTCGCGGGTGCGGTCCAGCTTCACTGAAATCAGGAAATCGATAAGGATCTGGCCGGTCTCTTTCTTGAACAGCCTGGAGAGGTAAGCCGGGTTCAAGCCCACATAATCAGCGACACTGGCCCTGGAGATCTCTTCCTCCACATGCTGCTGAATGTAGCGGATGGACCGCTCAATCACACCGCCCTTCTCCTGCCGCTCGAATTCCGCCTCCATGACCGCCGATACGATCCCTTCCGCCCAATGCCTGTATTGAAGCAGTCCCCGTATCCTAGCGGTTGTCCAGTCTGTAAACAGGACTATGCTTCCCGCATTGATTCCTCTTACCTGCAGGAAGTGGTAGATAATCTGCAGGGTATCCTGATGCAGGGCGTCCAGATGTCTTCCCTGAAAGCAAGGATTGGCTTCCAGCTTCTCTGCCAGATTATGAATGAACTGCACAGCGGACTCACGTTTGCCGTTCAGCATATAAGAGATCAGATCATCCAGCAGGATATCCTCCGAATTAGAATCAGGTGATAATAATATCTGGTCCTGCGGTAAGTATAAGAGTACGGATTGGGTCCGGGAGATATTGTCACGCTCCATGATCTTTAGACTTTCGCACATTCCCGGCAGCTCCTGCAGGGGTTTGAACGAGCCGACATAGCAGGTTACGATGCTGTAGAACAACTCCTGGCAAGCTTTGATAAAACGTTTACCTATGGCCGTGAGCTGCTGAATGCTAACCTTCTTAGCTGCATGCTCTCCCTCCACACCTCCGGCATACAGCAGAATGAACAAAACTCCGCTTTTATCGGTGACGGCCTCCCCCGGATGCTCTTCTGTGAAACATTCCTCCGCTGCTTTCTTCACCGCATATTCCATGATTTCCTGATCACGCGGGCTGAGCGGTTTGGACCACTCCTCAATGCTGATCAGAATCGGAAGTACCTGATCCTCAGGATTCAACCCTATCCCCGCACCCGCCAGCTCCCTATCAAAGAAATCCCCGAACGACAGGATGCTGCGGGACAACAAATCCTGCCAGAAACGTTCCACACGCTTCGGCTTTTCTTGTTGCCACAGATTCAGATACTTATGATACATTTGGTTATAGGACTCATACTCTTCCTTCTCGCGGATAGCAGCCATCATTCCCGATACGGCAGACAACAGCTCATCCGTGTCAACAGGCTTCAGCAAGTAATCAAAGCTCCCGAGGTTAACAGCTTTCTTGGCATAGGAGAATTCGGAATGGCAGGTCAGAAAAATCGATTCCGTCCAGGGAGAGTGCTCCCTCACCCAGCCAACCAGGGAAAGTCCGTCTTCATCCGGCATTTCAATATCGCAAACCAGCAATTCTATTCTGTGATTATTCAGCAGCTCCCTTGCCTTGTCGGCCCTGTTCGCCGTCAAGACCTCTTCAATCCCATACGCCTTCCAGTCGCAGCAGTAGAGCAGCCCCTCCACAGCGAATTGTTCATCATCTACAATCAATAATCGCATCTCTCAATGTTCTCCTTCTGTATATTCAATAGGCAGGCTAAGCCGCACACGGAATCCGGCCGGCTGATTGTTGCTGAAGTGAATTTCGGCTCTCCCCTGATAGATCATCGCCAGCCTTTGTTTCACATTCCAGATCCCGATATGCCCTTCATCTGTGGCCGGGTTGTAATCCGGCGAATTCAGCACCCGCAGCTTCTCTGCACTGCTGCCTTTTCCGTTATCCGCGATTTCAATGATCATGGTACCGGCTGCTTCTGCTGAGAGACCAGCCGAAATCTCCAGATGAAAGATCCCGGCTTTCAGACTTATGCCGTGAAGCATGGCATTTTCTACAAAGGGCTGTACCATCAAGGAGGGTATGGAGGCACGGCTAAGCTCTTCGGCTATGGTGATCTGAAACTCAAACGACTGCTGGTAGCGCAACTTTTGAATTTCCAGGTAATTGCGGAGATGTTCAAGCTCTTGACCCAAAGTAATGCGGTTATCCTTGACCTGAAGCATAAAGCGGAAATACTGCACCAGATGCCGTACTGTCTTTTTGACCAATTCGAAACGTTTCAGATCGGCAAGCTGAAAAATAATATTGAGCGTGTTCAAGAAGAAGTGCGGATTAATTTGCATTTGCAAATGCTTCATTTCAGCTTTTTGCGCATTGATCCGTTCCTCATAGATATCAATTCTCAGATCTTGAATTTCTACAACCATATTATTAAAGGCCTGATTCAGCGCCTGGAACTCCACCAGGTTAGAATCGGGAAGCTTGGTTTCCATGGCGCCGTTGCGAATCCGGTGAATGCCGCTCAGCAGATCCAGAATCGGGCGGATGACCATACGGCGGAAATAATATAAGTAAACCAGTAAAATGAGCAAAATAATAAAGGGCAGTACATTAATAATCGTCTGGAAGGTATTGAGTCCCTGGAGCAGCTCGGAAGCGGGGATGACCACAGACAGATTGATTCCCAGGGCGGATGACTGGCTGGACACCACAAACCACTTCAGGCCATCATGTGTAAAAGAAAAGGAAGAATTCAGATTCATCTTCTCACCCGGCAGCTTGAAGTCGTAGCCCATGGATGCCGAAGGACGGGTTAAGATATTCCCTGCATTATCCACAATAAGCACATCACCGCCCGATTGCAGGTTCAGATTGCCCAGCGGTGAACGCATAGAGTCGATTCGGATCAGAGCGCCAATGCAGGCGGTATTGCCCAGATTATTGCTGACGGTCCGGTTTAAATAGTAATCTCCGGCAATTTTAACGATCGTCCATTTGTACTGAAGCGGCTCCAGATGATCTTCATTTTGAACGTTTCTCGTAATCCAATCTCTTATCCGGTCCATATCATCCTCTGTCGTTCCTAATACATTGGATAGTGTCAAGGTATCATTAACGCCGGAGTACAGATAAAACATGTCCACACTATGGTAATAGGCCTGGTAGGCCTGATTTCTCTGCATAATCCCCATACGGGCAAAATAATATTCGGATTCTGTCAGCCCCGGCTGGTTCAATTGAAGAAAATTCACATCATGATCAACAATATCGACCAGATTAATTGTTATGTCCTCCAGACTGCTCTCCATCATCTCAAGATTGGAGTTGACCAGATTCTGATATGATCTGGATACCTGGTCGAGCACAATTCCCTTGGCATAATATCCCCCGGCAAAAAGAACGGCGAGGAGCGGAATCGTTATTGCAGCAGACAGCTGAATCAGTTTTACACCCAGTGAGTTTTTCCTGTTTTTCATAATGCTCCTTTCTATAACTTAACATAAGAAAGAGTCACCTCAGTGACCCTTATCCTATGAATTTTTTTCACAAGAATTGTTTTTCTTTTAACGTAAACGTTTACTCAAATATGCAAAAAACATACCTTTATAAGATCTTCCCCACCTCCTCCAAAAAAATCTATGGTGTGAATTTATACGTTCACTTGAATGTAAGTTATGTATTTTTGTACCTACAATCCTAAATCCCCATTACGTAAACGCTTACTATAAAAGTTATCTCGTTTATTTTTCCTTGTCAATGCTTATTTTACATAATGTTTAATTCCGGTTGACAAAGAAAAAGCAAGAACTTATATTTTCAGTAAGCGTTTACTGCTAAACGACAGGTAGGAGAGTCTATGAATCCCACAATTAAAGATGTTGCCCAAAAGGCGAACGTATCCATTGCCACCGTCTCAAGGGTTCTGCATAACTTAGGCGGATATTCAGATAAAACGAAGCAAAAGGTAGATCAGACCATCAAAGAGCTTAAATATCAGCCAAACGCTATCGCCCGCGGACTGATTAACAAGCGTACCCAAACCATCGGCGTGTTATTTCCTGATGTGTCGAGCACCTTCTCCTCCGATCTGCTCCACGGAATCGACGAATTCGTCCATGACCGCAATTACAGTGTGATGGTCTGTAACACCGATCAGGACGGCAAACGTACGCTGAAGTATTTGCAGCTGCTGCGCGAGAAGCAGGTTGACGGGATTATTTTTTCCAGTGAAGTGCTCAAGAAAGAATATTATGACATGCTGGAGAGCATGAAAGTTCCAGTGGTGCTGGTCTCTTCCCAAACGGATTTTGCCAACGTACCTTATGTGAAGGTCGATGATTATCAGGCGGCCTATGACGCTGTCCATTATCTGATCACCAAAGGCCACCGCAGAATCGGCATGATCAGCGGAACCAAGGGCGATCCCATCGCCGGAACTCCACGGATCGAAGGATACCGCAAAGCGCTGGAAGCACAAGGTATCGCCTTTGATAGCCGTTACCTCGTATATGGAGACTTTTCATACGAAAGCGGCTGTAGAGCCATGGAAGCCATATTACGGAGAACACCGGAGGTTACTGCTGTCTTCGCGGCCAGTGACGAAATGGCGATTGGTGCCCTTTCCACCGTTACGAAGCATGGAATGAATGTGCCTGAAGATATCTCCATCATGGGATACGACGATCTCCGGTTAGCCCGGATGGTCAATCCGCCATTGACTACCGTGCGCCAGCCGCTATATGACATTGGAATGATCGCTTCCGAGAAGCTGATCGGCATGATTGAAACAGGGGAGCCTGCGAAGAGTCAAATCTGTACCCACTCCATTGTGGAAAGGCAATCCGTTCGGGCAATTACCTGACCAAGGACATGTAACCCGTTCTTTCGGAAAAATAAAAAGGCTGCCCCTAACGCCGTATTGGCGAAAGGAGCAGCCTTTTTCCTGTATATACCTGATTTAATCTCTCTCGACAGCAAGCCTCACCAATACTCTGGCGCCCTGTACCAGCACAGCCTCATCAATGTTGAACCGGGGCTGGTGTAGCGCATGGGTTATCCCCCGTTCCGCATTGCCGCAGCCGATAAAGGCAAACGCCCCGGGCACCTGATCGAGATACCAGCCGAAATCTTCCCCGGCCAGGCTCGGCTGCTCCAGCAGATACGCCTGCTCATCTCCCAGCACCTTGCGCGCTGCGCCGAGCATCTGCTGAACGGCCAAGCCGTCGTTCACCACGGCAATGCCTTCGCGCAGCTCCAGGCTGCTGCTGCCGCCATAAGCCGAGGCTATCGCTGCAGCGTGGCGCTTCAGTCCTTCCGTAATCCGGCTGACGGTTGATTTCGTGAAGGCTCTGAAGGTGCCGGTCAGCTCACTGTGCTCAGCAATGACATTGATTGCTGTTCCAGCACGCAGTGTGCCGAAGGCCAGCACCGCCGCTTCCGACGGATTGATCCCACTCGCCATCAGCCCGTTCACCTCGGTAACAAACCGTGCCGCCATCTGTATAGCATCTACCGCTTCATGCGGCGCACTGTGATGTCCGGCGGTGCCCCGGAATTTCACGGTGAAATGGCTGGAAGCCGCCATGGCATACCGGGGATGAATGCCCAGCGTACCAACGGCAAGCTCCGGCATCACATGCAGCGCATAACACTGGTCCACACCTTCCAGAATGCCGTCTTCGATCATATCCCTGCCGCCGGAGAGCAGGCGCCCGTCCAGCGGACTGCGGCTTGCTCCTTCTTCCGCCGGCTGAAAGACAAAGATCACCGTGCCGCTCAGCTGATGGCGGAATGCCGCCAGGGTCTGCGCGGCCCCGAGCAGCATCGCCGTATGGGTATCATGCCCGCAGGCATGCATTACACCGGGATTCCTGGACTTATAGTCCAGCTCATTCAGCTCACTAATCGGCAGCGCGTCCATATCCGCCCGCAGCAGAATCACCGGCCCACTCCCTGCCGTTCCCCGCAGCGTCCCGGTGACTCCCATCCCGAAATGCCGGCCCACATTCCGCCGCACCTCAATGCCCCATGATTCGAGGAGTTCGGCAACCTTGCCGGAAGTGCGGGCCACATCGTAGAGCAGCTCCGGATGGCTGTGCAGATCACGGCGGATCGCGATCAGCTCCGCCTCCAGCCCGCCGGCATACTTCATCATGGCTTCAAGATCCGGTTTCAGACGGTCTGCACCGGACTGCATTTGCGTCACACCTGCCCTGCCGGTTCAGAAGCCTTAGAATAACGGTTCGCCGGAACTGGCAGTCCGAGATTACCCCGCAGCGTATCGCTTTCGTATTCGGTGCGGAACAGTCCGCGTTCCTGCAGAATCGGAACGACCTGATCCACAAATTCCTCCAGTCCGTTCGGCACGGCGGCTGCCAGCATGAAGCCGTCGGCTGCTCCGGCCTCGAACCAGGTCTGAATCTGATCAGCCACCTGCTCCGGCGTGCCGATGAAGCTGCTGCGAGGCGTAGCAGACTGCAAGGCTACCTGCCGCAGAGTTAAGCCCTGTTCTTTGGCATCCTTTTTGATTTTGTCCGTACCGCTCTGGAAGCTGTTCCGGCCCAGATCACCGACATCCGGGAAGGGCTCATCCAGCGGATACTGCGAGAAATCATGATGCTCGAAGAATCTGCCCAGATAGTTCAGCGCATTCTCGATCGTCACCAGACCGGCAACCTCCTGGTATTTGCGTTCCGCTTCCTCAGGGGTAGCTCCCAGAATCGGTGCTATTCCAGGGAAGATCAGCACTTCTTCGGGATTGCGCCCAAACGAAGCTACGCGGGTTTTCACATCCTTATAGAATTCCTGGGCAGACTCCAGCGTGTCATGACCCGTGAAGACGGCATCCGCTACGCTCGAGGCATAATCTTTGCCGACCTCTGAGGACCCTGCCTGGAAAATAACCGGCTGCCCCTGCTTCGAGCGGGCGATATTCAGTGGCCCCTTCACTGAGAAGAATTCACCCTGGTGATCCAGCGTATGCACTTTCTCCGGATCGAAGAAGACGCCCGTCTCCTTATTGCGGACAAACGCATCATCCTCCCAGGAATCCCACAGCCCGCGCGCTACCTCCAGATATTCGGCGGCAATGCGGTACCGCTTGCCATGATCGGGATGCTCCTTCTTGCTGTAGTTAAGAGCTGAGCCTTCAAGCGGTGAGGTCACCACATTCCAGCCGGCCCGTCCGCCGCTGATGACATCCAGCGAGCCAAATTGCCGGGCCACAGTAAACGGTTCGCTGTAGGAGGTAGACAAGGTACCTACCAGACCAATGCGGCTGCTGACCGCCGCCAGTGCACTAAGAATCGTTAGCGGCTCGAAGCGGTTGAGGAAATGAGGGATCGACTTCTCATTGATGAACAGACCATCTGCAATGAAGATCAGATCCAGCTTGCCTTCCTCTGCTTTGCGCACCCATTCCTTGTATAACTCAAAGTTCACACTGGCATCAGGCTTCGCATCGGGATGACGCCACATGGAGGTGCTTCCTCCAACCCCGTGCAGCAGTGCCCCCAGCTTCAATTGTCTCGGTTTAGTCATGTTCATTCCTCCTCAAGGTTGTGTATTCATTACAAAGTGGCTTGCTGTGCAGAGAGACCGGCTTCCGCTCCCTGCCTGATCCGTTGGATCTGGGCCAGATGGGTCTGCACATGGGCGGTGAAGCTGCGGACAATATCAGCAATCCGGATGGTGTCTCCCTTGACATTAATCCCGCTTTTCTCCCATTCTGCGGCACTCAGTCTTCCGAGCAGGAGACTATTGTAATGCAGCAGGCTGCGGAACAGCTCCAGGCTGTCTGTCGCCTTACCCTGATTGCTGTGCTGCCCGCTGACCCAGGCATCCTGATTGAATGCCGGAAGCTGCACCTTCGTATCCGCCAGAATATCACGGATACGGAAGGAGACCACGATGCTGTGATCAGCCAGATGTGACAGCACCTCGGTTACGCTCCAGCTGGCCGGCTCCGCCTTCCACTTCAGCTGCTCATCTGATAAGCCTTCCAGTGCCTGCACCAATTGCCCGTGCGTATTCAAGTACTCTGTTAGCTCCACACTGCTCATTCGATCTCCTCCAATATAAGTTTCGGTTGCGGCTGGTCAGGCCCGGCAGGGAAGCGTGACAGCGCAAATGGCGCAATATTCAGCTTCGTATGTCCTTGCACGGCCAAATCCGCGAGGATCTCCCCGACCACGCTGGAGAATTTGAAGCCATGTCCCGAGAAGCCTCCGGCCAGCAGCACATTGCTGTAGGCCGGGTGGCGGTCAATAATGAAATCCTCATCCGGTGTATGCTCATATTTACAGACGGACCCTCTAAGGAGCTTCCCTGCTGCGCCGGGCATGTAAGCCTCCAGCACACGGCGAAGGTCGCCTTCATCGCTCTCCAGACTGCCGAACGGTGCCAGCGGTTCGCCAGGCCTCCATTCCTCGCCTGTATCATGGCGGCCGATCTTCAGTCCCGCCCCGCCGATGCCGGGGAAGCCGTAGAACCCGCCTTCCTCAGCACCCAGCGTGAAGCCGGGGAACCTCCCGGCCTCGAAGTCCGGCGTACTCCCAAACCAGCCCACTACCTTGCGGATGGCTTTAATCGGCAGGCTGACAAAGGGTGATAATGACTTAAACCAGGCACCGGCGCTGAGAACAGCAGCCGCTCCATGGTAATCACCGTTCTTCGTATGAACCGTGACACTCCCTTCGCGGGCGGTCACATTCAGCACGTTTGTATTCGTCAGCAGCTCCGCACCGTGAGCCAGCGCCAGCTGCCGGTAAGCTGTTATGCACCGCTCGCTATAGAGGTAACCCGCATCCGGCTCATACATCGCCTCGAAGGATTCTGGAACGTTCAGCACCGGCCAGCGGCGGCGGATTTCGTCCGCATCCAGCTGCTCGGCCCGGACCTTCCGCTTCCGGGCTTCCACCAGGCGGCCGGCGAAGGAATAGACGCCGCTGTCTGCCAGATTGAGCACGCCCGAAGGGACAAGCAGCTCCGTCCCGCTCTCCGCTTCGGCTTCTTCCCATAGCACCTGGGCACGGAGTGCCAGGTCAATATAGGCCGGATCTCCGCTATAGGCATGCCGGATCAGCCGGGTCTCCCCGTGATGGCTGCCTTCGGTATGCGGCGGATCAAAAGCATCGATCAGCAGCGTCCTCACGCCGCGCCGGGCCAGATGATAACCCGCGCTCATGCCCATCGAGCCTGCACCGACAATAATCACATCATATACGGGATGGTCAGCTATGATCCGCACCCCCTTCAGCCGCGAAATGCTCCAGCACCCGTACCGCCAGGCTGCTGAAGAATCCGGCACCTACAGGCAGAGCCGCTTCGTCCAGATCGAACGCCGGGTGATGCCATTCCCGGCTTCCGGCCGTGCCGGTGAAGACAAATAAACCGGGAACCGCCTGCTGGTAGAAGGCGAAATCCTCCCCGGCCGGTGAGGGCACCGGCTTCACGGAGGTGTAGCCCAGGTTCGCAGCCGTTTCTTCTCCCAGCCGGGCCAGCAGCACATCATTGATAACCGGCGGCGGCCCGCCGATCCAGCGCACGCTGGCTTCCGCCCCCAGTGCGGCCGCAACACCTGCCACCACCTCTTCGAACCGTTTCAGCACTCTGCCGCGCACCGCTTCATCGAAAGAACGGATCGTCCCTTCCAGCACCGCCATCTCCGGGATGATATTCCACGAGTTCCCGCTGTGAATCTGCGTAACGCTGATGACAGCACTGTTCAGGCTGCTCACATTCCGGCTGACGATAGACTGCAGCGCCGTAACGATATGGGAAGCTGCTACGATGGGGTCTATACCGGCTTCAGGCACTGCCGCATGGGTTCCGAACCCGCGGACCTCCGCTATGAAGCCGTCAGCAGCTGCCATCAGCGGACCTTCCTTAATGCCGAAGGTTCCTACCGGCAGATCCGGCTTATTGTGCATGCCGATCACTGCGCGGACATTCTCCAGCCCTCCGGCAGCGATAATCTGCTGCGCGCCTTTCGCTTTCTCCTCGGCAGGCTGGAACAAGAAGCGGACCGTTCCCTTGAGGCTGTCTTCCTGCGCCTTCAACTGATATACCGCCCCCAGCAGCGCAGCCGTATGAAAGTCATGCCCGCAGGCATGCATTTTGCCCGGAACCAGCGAGGCATACGGCAGGCCGGTTTCTTCCTGAATCGGCAATGCATCAATGTCGGCCCGGAGGGCAATCACCGGACCGCCCTGCAAGCCGCCGATCTCGGCAATCACTCCGGTCTTCAGCCCGTAATCCACTACCTTCACGCCTGCCTGCTTGAGCAGGGAGGTAATATATTTCGTAGTTTCATATTCTTCATTGGAGAGTTCAGGATGCCGGTGCAGATGACGGCGGATCTGGGCCAATCTATCATTCCATGCTAGTTCATGTACTGCCTGTGCAGCGGACTCTGCAGCTGTGCTTGTCATGATGAGGCCTCCGCCGGAACCCCGGCGAGCGCTTCAGCCAGCAGCTCGAAGGAACGCAGCCGCTTATCGAAGGGCTGCACGTTGGTCGTTACAATGAACTCCTCTACCCCGGACGCCTCAGCCAACGCCTGCAGCTGTCCGCGGACCGATTCCTTCGTTCCTTTCGTAACCTCCGGCTCCCGTTCTTCCAGGGTGTAAGGCTCCGTGCTCTGGCGGGTGAACTCCTCCGCCTGCTCGCGGGTAGCCACCGTCAGCTTCTTCCCGCTGGCGAGGTGAATGCGGATCAGCTTATGCGCTCCGCCCAGCTCTTTGGCCTCCTCTTCCGTATCGGCCACGATTACAGCCAGCGCGATGATCACTTGCGGCTCCTTCCCGCTGCTGATATTGAAGCCGCTGCGGTAAGCACGCACCGCTTCCAGGGCAACGGCCTGATCGCCGCCGATGAACAAAGAGAATACATACGGCAGCCCCAATTCCGCAGCGATTTCGGCGCTGGCGACACTTGCACCCAGTACATACAGCAGCGGCGGAGTTCCCGGCAGCGGGCCAGCCTTCAGCCCGGTGAGCGGATGATCCTCCTCCAGCCGGTTATGTACATATTTCTCCAGCTCTATGATTTTATCGGTCAATGAAGGGGTCTCACCGCCCCCCTGCTGCAGCGCCTGCGTACTGCGCGGCAGCCCGCCGGGAGCGCGCCCGACGCCCAGGTCTACACGGCCCGGGGCCAGCGCAGCCAGCACGTTGAAGTTCTCCGCCACCTTGTACGGGCTATAATGCTGCAACATAATCCCTCCGGAGCCTATGCGGATGCTCTCCGTCTTGGCCAGCAGATGCGAGATCAGCACCTCCGGTGAAGATCCGGCCACCTGCTCGGAATCATGATGCTCGGATACCCAGAACCGGCGGAAGCCGAGACGCTCCGACAGCTGCGCCAGCTGGACTGTATGCTGGAAGGCCTCCTCCGGCGTCTCTCCCGGATAAATCGGGCTTTGATCCAAAACGCTGATTGTAATCGCCATAGTTATGCCTCCTAGATGGAATAGTTCAGCTCCGGCGTAATCCGCTTCAGGAACTGCTTGGTTCTTTCTTCACGCGGATGGTTGAACACCTCGGTGGGTGTGCCTTCTTCGACAATCACGCCGCCGTCCATGAACACCACATGGTTCGCCACATCGCGGGCAAAACCCATCTCATGCGTCACCACAATCATCGTTATCCCTTCCTTGGCAATCTTGCGGATCACCGCAAGCACTTCGCCTACCAGCTCCGGGTCGAGTGCAGAGGTCGGCTCGTCGAACAGAATCACTTCCGGCTCCAGCGCCAGTGCCCGGGCTATGCCGACCCGCTGCTGCTGCCCGCCGGACAGCTGGCTTGGATAGGCATCCAGCTTGCTTCCTAAGCCGACCTTTTCCAGCAGTGCGATGCTTCTCTTCCGTGCTTCCTCCTTCGGAAGCTTCTTGACGATCAGCAGCCCTTCCATCACATTCTCCAGCGCCGTTTTGTGGCGGAACAGATTGTACTGCTGGAAGACCATGGCCGTTTTTTGCCGCAGCTGGTGAATATCCTTTTTGCGGGCATGCCGGCAGTCCAGCTTGAACTCACCGATCGAGATTTCGCCGCCGCTTGGCTTCTCCAGATAATTCACACAGCGCAGCAGGGTTGTTTTGCCGGAGCCGCTGGGGCCGAGAATGACGACAACTTCCCCTTTGGACACCTTCAGATCAATATTGTTCAGCACCTGATGGCGCCCGAAAGACTTCGATATACGTTCCAGCTTAATCATGCGACTCCACCCCGGTTATACAGATTTATCCGTTTTTCGATCAAGGCGGTGGCCCGCTCAATGAGGAAGGTCAGCCCCCAGAAGATCAGCGCCGCCGCCAGATACGCCTCGAAGAATTTCCAGTTTGTCGAAGCTACGATTTGCGCCTGGGCATTGATATCCACGACCGATACGGTAAAAGCAAGCGTAGACCCGTGCAGCATTCCGATCACGGAATTCGACAGATTGGGCAGGCTCGCCGCCAGCGCCTGGGGTAATACGATCCGCCGGAGCGCCTGGGGAGTGCTCATCCCTATGGAATGGGCGGCTTCGATCTGACCGCGGTCCACCGCCAGCAGGCCGGAACGGACGACCTCGGACATATAGGCTCCTGCTGTAATGGAGAAAGAAATGTAGGCGAAGCCGATCATCGGAATCGACACCGAGCGGAAGCTCCAGCCGAAATATGCGCCAAGCCCGTCGATAATCATCGGCAGCCCGAAATAGATCAGCAGCAGATGCGTCAGCATCGGGGTACCGCGGATGAAGGTGACATACCCCACCGCCAGCGGATACAGGACAGGTACTTTATAAATCCGGACCAGTGCCACCACAATTCCGATCGCGAAACCGGCCAGTACCGAGACCACCGTGATATACAGCGTTGTAGGAATGGCTCCCAGAATCTGCAGGAACGCCGTCCAGATAAACGATGGGTCCAGCTTCATTACGCGCCGCCTCCTTTACCCGGTCCCATGTCCGCAATGATATGGCGGTAGGACGCTTTTTTCTGCAGGCTGAATTTCCGCTTCACCGGACTGCCCTGGTCTTCATGCCGGAGTAACCGGCGTTCCGCCACCAGCAGCAGCTTCTCGATCGTAAAGCTGATCACGAGATAGATGAGTGCAAGTGCAATATAAGTTTCAATAAAATGCTGGGTCACGCTGCCCAAAGTCTGCGCCTTACCCGTCATCTCCATCACGCCCAGCGTGAACGCAAGCGAAGTATCCTTCAGCAGCGCAATGACCAGGTTCGAGAACACCGGAATGGCAATCCCCAGCGCCTGGGGTAATACGATCCGGGTAAAAGCCTGATAAGAGGTCATCCCCGTAGCATAAGCCGCTTCCACCTGGCCTTTATCGACAGCCGTTACCGAGGCGCGGATCATCTCCGACATGAAAGCCCCCGTATGCAGCCCGTAGGTCAGAATTACGAATACCAGCACCGGCGTCCGCGTCATATCGAGATTGACCAGCTTCAGCACCTCGGGCAGACCGTAATAGAACAGGAACAATTGGATCAGAATCGGCGTTCCCCGGAAGAATGAGATGTACACCTCGGCTAAGGTCTTCAGGACCGGCACCTTGTACAGGCGGGGAAGGGCAATGATAAATCCGACAATCACACCTGCCAGCAGCGAACAGGCTACGATCAGCAGTGTTGTGCTCAGCGTAGTCAGCAGCTTAGGCAGAAAAGAGAATACAAAACTAAGATCAAACGGTGCACCCATCCTGCCCCTCCTTCTCCGCTATAACGGCAGCCTCATCATTGAACCGCGGATGTGGTGACGTCAGCCCCCAGCCACTGTGTACTTATTTTGCCCAGCGTGCCGTCTGTCTTCAGCTCTGCGACCACTCCGTCGATGGCATCCGACAGCTTCTGCGACGGGGCATCATCCTTGCGGAACACATACAGAATGTCAGCGGAGGACAGCTCAGCACCTACTGCCTGCAGCATGCTCTGCGGATCAATAATCGGCAGTACGAAATCCGCAGCGAGCGTGGCATCCACACGGCCCGAGTCAATCTGGCTCACCGTATCGTTGGCTGCACCGTTCTGATAGACAATTTTGATCGAATCCGCGCCGTGCTCCTTGTTGTAATTCTCGAGAATTTGCGCTTGTGCGCTGGTTGCGCCTGTCAGCACCTTTTTACCTTGCAGATCGTCCAGCGTCTGGATCGAATCATTGCCTTTGGCTACAATAATGCGGTTTCTCCAGTGGGCATAAGCTTCTTTGTTAAAAGAATACTTCTGCTCCCGCTCCGGGTTCTTCTCCATAACATGGGCTACCAGATCAATCTTCTTGGTCTCCAGGCTCAGCAGCAGATTGCTGAAGTCCATCGTCTGGAATTCGAACTCATACTCCGGCAGACGGCTGTCAATTTCCTTCAATAGCTCTACATCAAACCCGGTCAGTTTGCCGTTCTCGTCAATGAAGCAGACATTCGGAAAAGCGGTGCCTGTGCCCACCACGATCTTGGTCACCTCTGCCGGTTCTGCGGCTGCAGTCGTTGCCTCCGCACTGGTCTGCGGTGCTGCTTCCGCCACATTCCCGCTGCTACTGCTGTTTGCAGCGTTATTGTTGCCGCAGCCGGCGATCACCAGCGTCAATGCCAATGCAGTTGTGAGCGAAATGGTCTTCTTCATCTCTCTATCCCCTTTAGGTTGTAGTATGGTTGAGCGGTAAGTGTCTTTCTCATCAAATACATAATGCCGTCGCCATTCTGCGCATCCAGCTCCAGAATCCGTTCATACCCCCGGCGTTCATACATGGGAACCAGCCAGGGATGCTTCTGTGCCGTAGCCAGGGTTACAGCGGGAGCACCCAGCTTGCCGTGAATAATATGCTCCTCCACCCAGTCGAGCAGCTTGCCGCCGTAACCTTTGCCGCTGCGCTCGGGATTCACTGCGAACCATTTCACAAAAGGCAGATCAGTTACCGCCTTGACCTCTCCGCTCTTCGAGAGGGTGATCGTCGCCTCCACGTTGCCGTCGATCTCCAGCACATAACACTCATTGGTGGCGATGTTATCCTGAATTAGAGCCAAATCGGCGTTTGCCGCCGGCCAGTGCAGTCCAAGCTCGCGGATCAGCTGATAGGCACGATAGGTCACATCCAGCAGCTGTTGGGCGTCCTTCTCTACGGCCTGCCGGTATACCTCGCTCATTTCATGCCCCCGTTTCTCAATTTAGATAATCCCTATCTGTTTAGTGGTGATTATATGCAATTAACTTTATCACTGCATGTAGCTATGCGCTAATAGAGTTTTTTAATACTGTTATACAAGAAGTCGATCCGGCTTACTGCGGCCCACCGCCAGTTCCAGCAGCGACTCAATGAATTCCGCATTCTCCCCGTTCAGCGAGATCAGGCTGGTCCGCAGGGAAATCCCTTCCGTCTCAGCGATATCCACCCTGATCAGCGTTCCCGCCTCCACTTCCTCCTGTACACTGAGGGCCGGAAGGAAGCAAATCCCCGCTTGCCTCAGCACGAGCTTCTTGGCTGTCTCCAGATTATCCACCTGATACACAATGTCCGGCGGCTGCTCCATGCTCTCGAATACCCGGTGCAGGCGCATCCAGTCCAGCGAGCCGCACTCGAAGAATACAAGAGTCTCCTCCCGGATCTCCTGGATAGAGGCACGGCCCTGGCGGGCCAGCGGATGACCGGCATATACATACAGCGAGATTGGATCCTCACAGAAGGGGAACGACTGAATGGCCGGATTGACCACTTTGCGGATAAAAGCGAGATCAATCTCCTTCGCCTTCAGCTTCTCAATTAATGAATCGGTGGATGAGGTCGTCAGTTTAAAGCGGATATGCGGATATTTCCGCTTCAGGTGCTGCAGGAGCTGCGGCATCAGATAATTAGAGACCGATACCGTACTGCCGATTCTTAATTCATCCGGGATCTGGCCCTTCGACTGGATCTGATGTTTGCCGTTCTGGTAGACCTGCAGAATCTGCTGCGCGTAAGGAAGGAACTGGCGGCCTTTATCCGTAAGGTTAATCTGCTTGCCCAGCCGGTCGAACACTCTGCAGTCCAGCTCCCGTTCAAGCGACTGGATGCGGGCCGTCACGGTCGGCTGGGAGATGTAGAGTACATCTGCCGCTTTGTTGAAGCTTCCGTAGTGGTTGATGTAGACAAAGGCTTCAATATTCTCGATGTTCAAGCGTAGTCCTCCTCCACAACTCTATTTAAATTAACTATTCCAATTGATTAACAAGGAATTAATGCCGTACGGGTGTATAGATTTTGTTTATATCTTAGTCACCGGCCCTTTTTTTGTCAACTGACTTATCGTGTAATATACAGCAAAAACCATTACATAGATCACAAAAACAGATAGAACTTTTCTATCTGTTAATCGGTTTTGTTAAATTCCTCTTATATTCATCGGAATTATGGATTATAATAAGCGTCACATCCCATTTCTGAACAGGAGGTACCCGATGAATCATTCAGCACAAATTGTAATCCGTGAAGCCGCAGAGGCTGACCGCGAGGCTATCGCAGGAGTTCTGCTTGAGGCTTACAGCGAATATTCAGCCGTGCTGCCCGAACCTTTTTGGGTGGAGTACCGCGACTCCATTCTTGATTCCGTCCATGGCAAGGCTCCGGTCTCGCGGATTGTAGCGGAGCTGGATGGGCAGATCATAGGCAGTGTGCTGCTGTTCACCTCTTCAGAGGCCGCTTACGGCAGACCGGAGCTGGGTATCCATACGCCGATCATCCGTCTGCTCGCTGTTTCTCCGGCTGTCCGTGGACGCGGGGTTGCCAGGCTGCTGATCAGCGAGGCCGCCAGACAATCGGTGCTGCTTGGAGCAGCCAGCCTGAATCTCCACACTTCGGACATGATGGCATCCGCAATCAGGCTGTACGAGAAGCTCGGCTTCCGGCGGGCCTATGAAACGGATATTAAGAACGGGGACACGCTGGTCAAAGGATACCGCCTGGAGCTTCCCGTCTCCGCCGGCCTGCAGACGCAACAAACCTCCACCTCCACAGCCTGAGCGGAAACGTCCCGCCGTCCTTTAGGGGACGGTAACCGTTCCAGCGGGAATATAAGGATAAAGTATGCGGGGATTGTGCTGAAAGAAACCCGCCTGCAAGATAAAACCCGAGCAGGAGTACTTAGCTGCGCTGATTGGCGGCGAGGCTGATTGGCGGCGGGGCTGATAGGCGGCGGGGCTGATAGACAGCGGCGCTGATTGGCGGCGGGGCTGATAAGCGGCGGGGCTGACAGGCGCGGCGCTGACAGGCGCGGCGCTGACAGGCGCGGCGCTGACAGGCGCGGCGCTGACAGGCGCGGGCGGGCGCTGACAGGCGCGGCGCTGACAGGCGCGGCGCTGACAGGCGCGGCGCTGACAGGCGCGGCGCTGACAGGCGCGGCGCTGACAGGCGCGGCGCTGACAGGCGCGGCGCTGACAGGCGCGGCGCTGACAGGCGCGGCGCTGACAGGCGCGGCGCTGATAGGCGCGGCGCTGATAGGCGCGGCGCTGATAGGCGCGGCGCTGATAGGCGCGGCGCTGATAGGCCGCAGCGCTGATGGGCGGCCTAGCTGATAGGCGGCGGGCTGATAGGCGGCGGGGCTGATAGGCGCGGCGCTGACAGGCAGACTTTTAATTTGAGCAAGAGCCTATAGCTCCGCCCAGGCGGGGAGGTTTAGTTTATTTTAGCCGCAGATATGTAATCGCTGATAGTAGTGGAGTCCAGTGATTATGGTGGGGATCAAATTATGATGCAAGTCCGCTAATTATGATGGAAATCCGGGATATTTAAAAAATCCTGCACAAAATACAACATTTTCCTCATAATCTCGGCCCTAATCCAAAATTGTTGTATAAAATACAGCATTCCTCCTCCTCTAAGCCGCTTAGCGGGAAAGATTGTTGTATTTCATACAACAATCTTCCCGAACGCCCACCTATCTGCGAGATAAAGTTGTAAAAAGTACAACAATAATGCCTATACAGTGTGAAGGTAATATTGGTGAGCGCTAAGTGGTATATACGGCTAAAATAAACGCTATCCAGCGTAAGCGCCATACGGGTGAATAGCTATGAATGAACGCTATCCAGCGTGAGCGCCATACGGGTAAATAGCTATGAATAAACGCTATCCAGTGTGAGCTCCATACAGGTGAGGACGGCTATAGATAAACACTATACTGCGTAAACACCATACAGGCGTACGCCATACTGGTGTTCGCTGCTAGAGAATCCGCTTCGCCTTCGCCGCCTTCAGCCACTGCGGGAATTCATTCAACAGCTGATCATAGAGCTGCTCGTCGTTCACTTCTTCTATGCGGTCCAGATGGATGAAGTTTGCGTTATCCACCAGCCTTCCGCCCATCGTGTCGAGCTGCTTCAGTACCTCGAAATCAGAATCACCGATCCCCACAAACTGCCAGAAGATCGGCAGCGAGGAAGACGCCATAATTACTTTTTTGGTTGGCTTCACTACGCCCCCGTCATTAATAAAGATAATGAAAACCGGGGTTGTATCCTTCTCCTCGCGGGTGTATTTCCGAATCACATCCTCCATCACCGGCGGCTCATTGTTGCGTCCGAACTTATGGATTGAATCGTTGTTCATAATATGAGTGAAGACATAGCTCCCGAGATCCCGTTCCGTTACCGGCGGCAGCCTGCTGAATTCCGTATCATACACCCACACATCCAGCGAACCGTTGTCATCCAATTGACAGGCTACGGCCAGAATACGTTCCACTACTTCCTGCACGATACCGCTGGAATAGAGGTTTCTCATGGAGCCGGTGATGTCCAGCACAATTCCCACTCTGGCTTTTACATCGGTCAGCTGTTTTTTGACCAGGGTGAACCCGACAATTTTCTTGCGCAAATCTATGGATGACAGGACGTTGACATCGGCGGCCGGTGCAGTCTGCGGAAGGATGGTCTCCGACTTTTCTACATTCTCTACTTTCTCTACTTTCTCCGCCTTCTCTACTTCATCTACCTCCCCCTCCGCCTTCTCCAATACCTTCTCGATCGTCTCCGTCTTCTCCACCAGTTCGGCTGTAGCTGCTGCTTCGTTGCCTGCCTCCGGTTCAACCTCAAGCCCATAGCTCTTGCAGAGCGCAGCTAATCCTCCGTTAAAACCGCTGCCGACCGCGCTGAATTTCCACTCTCCCTGATGACGGTACAGCTCCCCGGCCACCACTGCTGTCTCGTCGGACAGATCCGTTCCATAATCGAACCGGTATAATTCCTCACCGTTCTTGTGGTCCATCAGTGACAGCTGCAGTCCGGACAGCTCCTTCATCCGCAGATTCTGCTGCTCCCCCTCGTAGATCGTCAACGTCACCGCAATCCGGGCATATTGCTCCGGAATTCCGGATAATGAAATCAAGAGGCTCTCCTCGTTCTCCCCCTCTGCCGTATGACTTACCGTTCCATCCCTTGATACCGGATTACCGTAAAATATAAAATCCTCGTCCCGTTCACACCGGTTCTGCCCCGACAACAAAAAGGCTGCTGCATCCACACTGATTCCGGCATGCTCCGTATTCCAGCGCAACCGGATAGTTAGATCACGGACGCCCTTTCCCTTGGTGATATCTACTTTTTGGCCTTTTAACAGCTGCAAGTCTCTCATCTCCCCGTTATAGCAGCATATTCCAGCAGTTCATAGATAAGGCATACCATATCCGCTGCGTTTTGTACATTCTGCTGGATTGTAATTCTCTCTGCGCTCCTTTAATATGAACCTTATACATGATAGATAAGGGGCTTTACCTATGGATTTTACAGCAATAGACTTTGAAACAGCCAATTCCAGCCGCTCCAGCGCTTGCGCATTGGGGCTTGTTCAGGTTAGAAATGGTGTGGTCACCGCAGAATATGACTGGTTGATTGACCCGCGGCAGAGGTTCGACGGAATGAATATCGCGATACACGGAATTACGCCCTCAATGGTTAAAGGCAAACCTACCTTCGCAGAGCTGTGGCCCACGATTGAACCGCTGCTGCAAGGCGAGATTGTGATTGCGCATAATGCTTCCTTCGATATGAGTGTTCTGCGTTATTGCCTGGATGATTCGTTATTCAGCTATCCGGATTTCAAATATATGTGTACCTACCTGCTGGGCAAAAAAATGCTTCAGGAGCTGCCCTCCCATAAACTGAATGTAGTCTCCGAGCATTTCGGCATTAGGCTGAAGCACCATGATGCGCTGGATGATGCCAGAGCTTCGGCACTCATTCTATTGAAATTGATGGAGCAATGGCAGCAGTTCGATCCCCTCCTCTTAGCCGGCAGCCAGGGCTACCAGGCAGGCACGATGTATGCGGGCGGTTATACTGCCTTCAAGGCATCCCCCAAGAAAGCCGCCAAGAAACCGGCGGCCCCGAAGACTGCTGCAGCAAAGACGGAAATTCCCGTAAGCGCGGCTGTACCGGATCGCGGAGCTCCCCTCGTACCCACTCAGCGTCTGACTTCTTCTGCAAGTCTCCCGGCTGCAACACCGTCTGCCCCTGAAGTTCAAGCTGTACCCGTGCTGGTGAGAGGCCAGCGGGTGGATATCGGCGGTAAGCTCAGTGCTTCGAGAATTCTCATGTCTGTGGAGTGGGATTCAACGCTTTCCGCCATGGAGCCGGACACCTCTGCTTTCCTGCTTCGAGAGACAGGACGCTGCGGACAGGATCAGGATTTTGTCTTCTATGGAAACATGGAAGACCCCAGCGGTTCTGTATTCTACTCGAAGCCTGCTCCAAACGCGGGACATCTGCATCTTCAACTGGCGAAGCTGCCTGCGTCCATTACGCGGATCGCTTTGACCTTCACACTCTATGGGGAGGCTTCCGGCCAGAACCCGGGCCAGATCAATAACGCCTCCGCTTCACTAATTGATTCCCAGACGGGAACCAGGCTGGCCTCTTTTCCCTTTGGCCTGGGCTTAAACCTTGAGACGGCAGTAGTCATAGGCGAGTTCTACAGGCACAAGGACAAATGGAGATTTGTTGCCATTGGAGAGGGATTCCCGGGCGGACTCCGTGCCCTGTGTAATCATTATGGTCTTGAGGTGGAACCTCCTGAAGCTGCGGCTGAGTCTGCTGCTGAATCAGCCGCAACAATAGAAACAGCAGAAATAGTACGAACAGCCGGCAGCATTCCTCCGTCTGCCCGCAAATCATAGAATTCATGCCCCTTATGGCATGAACAAACACCCCCAAGCCGCAATGGTGGCTTGGGGGTGTTTGTTATTCTCTTATGCGTTACAGCACAGCCTCAAATTTTCATCCGGTATACTGCCTTATTCTCCAGCCCGCGGATGAACGGTGTCCATTCCTCAGTTTCCGGAGTGGTATCAAGAGCATCCTCCACCATCTGTAGCTTGGCGTCCATGGCATCTATATGATGCAAAGCGACTGCTTCTGCGGTCTGCGGCTGCACCGGACTTCCCCATTCACCCAGATTATGATGTGATAGGACCAGATGCTGCAGGGCCAATACCTTCTCCGACTCCAGATCAATGCCGGTGCGGATTGCTGCCTCTGTAATCCAGCTTGACGCCATCGATATATGCCCGATCAGCTTGCCCTGCACACTATAATCCGACACTATGCCGAATTGTGAGATCATTTCCTCCGGTTTGGCAATATCGTGGAGGATAATTCCCGCTCTCATAAGATCAGGATTCAGGAACGGGCGCTGCTTGCACAGGAAATCCCCGATCTCCAGCATCCGCACCATATGATAAGCCAGTCCGGCGAAATAAGCATGATGATGCGTTTTGGCCGCAGGATAGTGCATCAGCTTCTCTTCAACCTTGCCTACACAGAAGGATACGATCGATGCGACCTCCTGGTCGGTTATACTGGCCATTGCATTCTTAATCGCGTGGATCAGATCCACAGGACGCACAGGGGCTGAACGGATGAACTCGGTAAGCGACACGCCATCGGACTCATCCGCCAGTCTGATTTTGGTTATTTTGACCTGCAGCTTCTCCCGGTAAGTATGGGCAATCCCGCGGACCTTCACCAGGGCCATCGGGAAAAAAGTTTCTTTATCCGTTACACTTACATCCCAATATTTAGCCGACAGCTGGCCGCTGGAATCACCAAGTACAATATCAAAATAATCCTTTGGAGGAGTACCGTTTGTCTGTTTGAGCACCAGTTCCCTAAGCAGATAGAAGCCGGTGAATTCATCCTGTGGGGATAGCTGTTTAATTAATGTCATGAAGAGCCTCCTATTACTTACAGGCTTTGAACCTGCGGTGTATATTAAAGTTTAGACATTCACATCCGAAATCCCTTTAAATTACTATACGATATCCATTCTTAATTATGTCCATCCCCCCTTGCAGCCCGTTCGTGCAAAAATAAAAAAGGGATGCCCCCAACCATTTGCATGGTCGAGGACGCCCCTTTGTGGTTAGATTCAATTATTTGCCAGCTGCTTCAAGTGCTGCTTTGATAGCTTCAATAGCTTTGGCAGAGATTGCTTTCTGAGCATCATTCGTTCCGAATGCTGCAGCACGGTATCCGTACTTGTGCAGTCCTTTGCCGTTAGAAGTATTCTCGATTTCGTATTTCACGAGCAATTCGTCTTCCGTCAGGTTGTATCTTACTTTACCTTTATCATCAAGGTAGTAAACAACCATAGTTACTGGAACATTGAACTTAGTAGTAACCATTACATTTACGGATTTGTCAGCACTGGCACCGATGAAGATCCCGTCGAAATATGCGGCCTTTTCGGTTTCAACAACTTCAGCTTTACCGTAAGCTCTGTCAACGGCAGCTTTAAGTGCATTGCTGCTGCTGGTAGCGCCGGATACAGCATCTACTTGTGCTACACCTTCTCTTGTGCCTGCAGCCAGGAAGTTAGCTGTCAGCACCGGAATTGCTTTTTGAACTTCAGCGTAAGCGGCTTTACCCAGGTCTACCATGTTCATTCCTACACGGGAAAGAGCAACATTTACGATCTTGCCGTTACGCAGGGTAACGTCAGCTTTGTTTGTACCCTTGTCATAAGCGTCACCGTAAGCGGTGAACGTGCCGTCTTTATAAGTGCCTTGTACTTTGGAAGCATTGGTCAGGGCATCAGTCAGGGCTGCCTTTGCTGCAGCAGATACAGCTTCCTGGCCAGCGATATCAGCAGTGTCCACGCCGTTTGCAAGCAATCCGGCTGTCAGTTGATCCACAAGGGATTTCTGTGCATCCGTACGCTTATCGTCAGCAATAATCTTGCCGTCTGTACCGAACATGCTCAGTTTGATAGCTGTTACTTGATCGTCAGCAACATCTACCAGCAGAAGAGCTTTAGACTGGTTATCCACTCCGGCAAATTTTCCGTCGAAGTATTTACCTTCTGGCGAAACCTTCAGAGCCTTCTCGAAAGCTCTTTCTACTGCCTGGTTCCAGCCGTGGCTGCTCTCAGTAGCGCCGGAAATTCCGTCTACCTTCTCATCATAATTAGCGATATAAGAACCGTTAGCAAGCAATTTAGCAGTCATAGGAGCATTAGCTTTCACTACTTCAGCATAAGCAGTTGCGCCTCTGTCAATCAGGTTAGTGCCAAGTCTGAACAATTTCACATCAACCAGCTTGCCGTTACGGATTACAACATCAGCTCTCTCAACGCCTACGCTTCTTGCTGTACCGTAGGAAGAGTAGAATCCGTCCACATAAGCGGAAGTGTTGTTGATGCTGGCATTTTGTTCAGCATCCCAGAATGCGTTGATGGCAGCTTTGGATTCAGCTTCGAAGCCGGCTACAGGCTTAGCCGCAGAACCATTGGCCAACAGCACTGGTGTAATTGCTGCAATCGCTGCAGTTTGTTCAGCAGTATAAGTCTTCTCATCTGCGAAATCTCCAGTTGCAGTCAGCGGATACAGCTTAACTGCAGTCAGCTTGTTCGCATCATAGCTTGCGAATACAGCGTATTTGGCTTCAGGGTCTACACCCATGTGGTCGCCGGCGAAATAAGTAGCATCAGCCGGTTTATCCTGCAGCGATCTTTCGAACGCTCTGTCAACCGACAATTTCCAGCCGTTGCTGGAGCGGGTTGCTCCGGATACAGCATCAACAGCTGCTGCGCCGTCTCTTGTTTTGCCGATCAGTCTGTCTTTCATCAGACCGTATGCCACCCATACGCCGCTGTAATTATCACGGGCGTTACGGTCGATAATTTTTGGGCTGGTTCTCAGCAGCTCGATGTCGGCAATTTTGCCGTCTTTGATTGTAACTTTAGCGCCTTCAGTACCTTTGGAGTAAGCATCGCCATAGGCTACATAGACTCCGTCTTGATACACGGCTTCTTTAACAGTAACCGGTGCTGCTGTTTCAACAGGCTTAGCTGTAGCAGCTGGCTTAACTGTTGCTGCTGGTTTAGCAGATGCTTTGGCGGATGCTGCAGGTGCAGCGGTTGCTGCCGGTTTAGCAGTTGCTTTAGGTGTTGCTGCAGGCTTTGCGGTTGCTTTAGGTGTTGCTGCCGGTTTAGCAGTAGCTTTAGGTGTTGCTGCAGGCTTTGCAGTCGGTTTAGGAGCTGGTTTGGCAGTCGGTTTAGGAGCTGGTTTAGCAGTAGCTGCCGGAGCTTCTTCCGAAGCTGCTGAAACCGCATCCACCTTCAGGTTCAAGGCCGGTGCGTTAATCGTGTAGGCGATTGGCGCGAGCAGCAAGGCTGCGCTTACAGTCAAAGCAATTAGTTTTTTCAAATGCGTATTCTCCTTTATTATATCCCCAGTAGTATGTAGCTCTTGTAAACCGTTTCTCCCGTTCATTCCATTCCTTCTTACAAAGAGTACCCTGACTCTTCATAAGAGGTCATCCCCCCTTTCCCGTTCCTGCGCGACCCATCCCGTGTGCAAAAAAGATGCATCCATTTATACAATCTTTTAAAAGGTGAAACAATTCACATAAAAAGGTGAATAAATTCACATAAGATGATTTCAGGCTGCTATCGGTAATTTCTGGCTTGATGGTATCAAAATTGAAACACTTTTCTCTGTATATAAAATCACACACCCTATAAGAAACATCACTATTTCGCAATTAACTTCAAAACTACAATTCTTCTAACTCTCAAATTCTCCCATTTACACCGTCATATGATAATAATGTGATACAACACATAGTAACTCTGCCTCTATATGTGATATTTTTAAACGATGTCATGTTCATGGAAAGGAGCCGCTGCTGCTCATGAATCAGCCTCCCGTAGGAGTTATTCTTGCTCAGATCGGAACACCTGACGCGCCAAGCGCCAAGGCGGTTCGTCCATATCTTAAGCGCTTTTTGTCTGACCGCAGAATCATTGATTATCATCCGCTGCTCTGGCAGCCTCTGCTGCGCGGCATCATCCTTCGCACCCGGCCGCGCCGGTCTGCGAAGCTGTATCAGGAGATCTGGATGAAGGAAGGTTCCCCGCTGCTCGTCCACTCCAGGGCTCAGCAGACTGCGCTGCAGTCACTGCTTGGCAGCCGCTACCAAGTGGAATTAGGTCTTGCCTATAGTGAGCCAAGCATGCAGCAAGCCTTCCGCAAGCTGGAGGCTGCAGGTATTACACGGATCATTGTACTGCCGCTGTTCCCGCAGTATTCCTCGACCACAACTGCGTCGGTCTATGAAGCTGCAAGCTATGCCGCACTGGGGCGGCATAGCCGCTCAGGGCAGGTCTCCAAACGTTTCGTGCCGGCTCTGCGCTTCATAGAAGCCTATCATGATGCGCCGGACTATATCTCGGCGATGAAGTCGCTGCTGCTCCGGAAGCTTGGCGAGCTGGACGAAGAACCGGATTACTATATTCTGTCCTTCCATGGAATTCCCCGCCGTTATGCCGAGACTGGGGATCCGTATCCGCAGCAATGCCATGAGACCGGCCGCCTGCTTGCAGAGGCTATGAATTGGGCACCGGAACGCTGGCAGATTTCCTTCCAATCCCGCTTCGGACCCGAGAAATGGGTCGGCCCTTCTACTGCTGATACGCTCAAAGAGCTCAGCGGACGCGGAATCCGGAGGCCTATGATTTTCTCCCCGGGGCTTGTAACCGACTGCCTGGAAACGCTGCATGAGCTGGCTGTAGAAGGCCGGGAACTCTTCGCTTCAGGCGGTGGAACAGCTGAGAATTTAACTGTCGCCCCCTGCTTGAATGACCACCCGGAATGGATAGACTTCCTCGCCCGGATGGTGAACCGCACAGCGTTAGGCTGGTTCCCAGCTGCAGAAGCTGCGGAATCATCCACTCCGGAGACGTTCATTACCTAAGAGGAAGCGGCTATGCCGTCCTTTGAGGGAAGGCTTCCGTTCCAGCGGGAAATATAAGGATAAAGTATGGCGTAAACATACTTCCTTCTATATTTAAAGAAAAAACCACCCTAACGGGTGAATCAAGCCGGAGCTTATGCGGCCTGTGCAAGTTTATACTGCCTGAGCAGCTTATACAGATTAAAAGCCGCTTCGCATTGCTCCATTCAGACTACCTCTTGGGCAGCATCCGGCGGAGTCAGGGGCACTATTGCTCCTCATTTCCTCCTTTGGGCAGCATCCGGCGGAGTCAGGGGCACTTTTGCTCCTCATTTCCTCCTTTGGGCAGCATCCGGTGAAATCAAGAGCACTAATGCCCCTCATTTCTTCCTTTGGGCAGCATACAGTGGAATTAGAGGGATTTATCCCTTTAATTTCACCCTACCGCCCACTTTCGGCGGAATCAGAGGGATTTATCCCTTTAATTTCACCCAACCGCCCACTTTCGGCGGAATCAGAGGGATTTATCCCTTTAAGTCCCCCCAACAGACGAATATCATCATTTCCTATACAACAGAAAAGCCGCCTGGTCCGCAGGCTAACTTTCCCTGCGGCCCGGACGGCTTTATCTTATGAATTGTATTCAGTCAGCTTATCCTTCCGCATAAATTTAAGCGGTCAGCTGTTTATATTTGGCAGTCAGTTCCTCGAACCACTGTTTATCCTGCAATGTCAACGCAAAATCAATCAATTCGGCAATCTCTCCCGGCTGCAGCTCCGGCGAATCATTGAAGCTGATTTCAGCAGTAGCAACCGCTGACCCATCTGCCCCATCCGCAAAGTCATATGAAAACTTCAGCTTGATATCACTCTCCAGAAACTCATTCCGCAGGAAGTAGAGCACCTCGCACATCAATACAGGTCTGACATGACTGTCGAAGACACAATCCATTACTTTGGCCCAATAATGCTGGTTGCTGAGATGCAGCTTATCATTGGTCAAGAGATACTGCTCACCCTGAAAGTCGTTGACAAATCTCAGTTCCACCGGCTCCATTTTAAAAATACCGGTAATTTGCTTCTTGGTGATATTCACGATGTCCTGTGTTTCTAATCTCATCATCTCATACACCCCGTTCCTTATATTTGGACTTTCAGTATTTTTCCGCAAATACACGATTCGACAATAATTTTAACTAATTTAAAAGTATTATCGACTATTTCTCACAATTTGTTAATGTTTTTCATTAAAATTTTAAAAAAATATGTTTCTAATTGTGATGAAATGGTTAATTATATGCCCCGCACCGGATTAATGTCATTATTTTAGCAGTAAAGGCTATTCTGACAAGAGAAATCACATGCAAAAAAGAGATCCTGCCCAGGCTCTGTAATGAGCGGGCAGCATCCCTTTTCGGTGATGTCTGTATGATCCGGCAAGACTTTTGCCGGCTTCTGATCGCAGGATTTAGCTCACAAACAATGGAACCAGCTGAATCCCCTCTTCCGGCGAAATCCGCACCAGCCCTTTATCCGAGATCCGCAACGTCGGAATGACAGCCAGTGCAAGCAGCGACAAGGTCATAAAAGCATAATTCAATGTGCAGCCTGCATCATACAGCGCTTTGCTGATGGCCGCAGACTGGGCTGCCGCAATCTCGAACGGCTCTGCCGACATCAGTCCGGCAATTGCCAGCGGGAACAGAGTTGTTCCGGAAGCGGTAATAACCGCAACACCGCCCTGAGCTTCAGCTACTGCACCCGCAGCTTTAGCCATGAGGTTATCATCATTACCGATGACCAGCACATTATGGCTGTCATGGGCTACAGTCATGGCAATCGCAGCAGGCTCATGGAAGCCGATCCCCTCAACCACACCAACCGATTTGTTGCCGGTTCCCTTATGCCGCTCCAGGACGGCGATTTTGCACAAGCCCTCCTGAACCAGCAGCCTGGACTCAGCCACCGGCAGATTGATGATCAATTCCCCGGTCTCCACATGATTCTCGATCACTTTGATGACCCGTGTGGCCAGAGTACCTTCAGCAATTGGCGCATGGATCACGAAGTCCTCCGGAGTCGGAGGCTGCAGCAGATGCACGGAAGCCAGCACTTCCTCCGGGTAGGTGTACGGACTCAGCTCAGCGGTCATGATCCCGTTCTCCGCTACGACCACTCCGGCCGCAATCGTCATGACAACATGAACATCAGCCAGATTTCCGTCCAGCAGAATGATATCTGCACAGGAGCCCGGAGTAATTGAGCCGATATCACGGGCTACCCCGAACCGTTCGGCGGTATTGATCGTTGCCATTTGAAAAGCCGTGACTGGCTTAAGGCCCTGGGAGATGGCGTGCCGCACGACAAAATCCATATGACCTTCATCCCGCAGCGATTCTGAGCTGCGGTCGTCGGTCACCAGCATCATCCGGCGCGGGTCGAGCCCATGCTCGGTGTGCGCGGTGATGGTCTTCGCCACATCATGCCAGGCGGAGCCGCGGCGCATTTTGGCATACATCCCAAGACGGACGCGTTCGATTACATCCTCCGCCGTCACACACTCATGATCGCCGGTTACTCCTGCGGCGGCATAGACCGGGAGTCTCCAGTCATCCGCCGGCCAGGTGAAATGACCGTCCACATAGCGCCCCGCACGCAGGGTCGCCTGAATTTCCCCGAGCATTTTCTCATCGCCGTACACCACGCCTGGGAAATTCATCACTTCGCCCAGCGCAATGACATCCTCGCCCCAGGTAAAAGCCTCGGCTACTTCCTCCGGTCCGATCGATGCGCCGGTCGTTTCGAATTCCGCTCCTGCTGAAGGCACGCAGGAGGCAACCTGCATATAAGCCGCCAGCGGAGTTTCACGCATCTCATCCAGCATCAGCTTAATGCCCTTCAGCCCGAATACATTGGCGATCTCATGGGCATCAAAGAATCCGCCGGTCGTGCCCATAGGCAGCACTGCACGGGCAAACTCAGTCGCCGTCAACTGTGTACTCTCGATGTGACAGTGCCCGTCAAGCAGACCCGGGGCAATGTATTTGCCCGCCGCATCAATGATCTGTGTCCCCTCACCGATCGTATGCGAGACATCCTTGCCAACGTAGGCAATGCGTCCACCCTGTACTGCTACAGACATACCCTCCAGAATCTCTCCGGAGCATACATTGACCAGTTTGCCGCCAGTAATCACCAGTGTCGCCAGCTGGTCGCCGCGGGCTGTAGCCACAAGCCCGGGCACGCAGTCCGCGAGTGGTTTTCTTGTATAAGTCATAATACACACTCCCTTCCGGTTAATGATTTCCTATATTTATATTCTATTTAGCAAAAACGGCCCTGACGCCCCTCACGGGTCGCAAGCCGTTGTTTGAACTACCGCCAGGAGGATAGACCTGACTGCTAATCTAAGCGGAGCTTAACGATGCTTATACAGAGGTACTTAGCTAAAATACAAGCCGTCCGGCTGCTCCGGATCGCAACTTGTGCTGCTTACCTTTCACCACTTAGCGCATTTTTATGATTATCTTACTTTTGACTCGTATACGTCAAGTGCCGCCTGAACGCCCTGGCCGGCCGGAACGGAGAATCCGTGGCGTACAAGCGCCGCCTCCAGTGCTCCAAGCAGACGCAGCACATTATTCTCCCGGCAGCTGAAGCCCATCGTGCCGATGCGCCAGATCTGGCCTTTTAACGGACCGAACGAGCTGGCAATCTCTATCCCGAAATGGTTCAGCAGCATGAAACGCACCGCTTCCCCGTCCACTCCCTCCGGAATCAGCACACAGGTGACTACCGTCAGCTTGCTCTCCGGATCACCGTACAGCTCCAGACCCATTGCGGTCAGGCCAGCTACAAGGGCTCGCTCATGATGCTTATGACGGGCATGACGGGCCTCCAGCCCTTCTTCCAGCACCAGCCGCAGCCCCTCACGCAATGCGTACAGCATGGAGGTCATCTCCGTGTGGTGATTCAACCGCTGGGGACTCCAGTAGTCCTGCAGCATGCCGAGGTCAAAGTAGTTGCTGCGGACAACCGGCAGCTCGCTTGCCTCATCGCCGCCGGTTCTAAGCCCCCGCTCCACCTGTTTGCGCTTCAGCAGCTTTGCTTCGGCACGCTCGTTATAGGTGACCGGGGACATGCCCGAAGGGACAGACAGACATTTCTGCGTTCCACCGACCACGGCATCAAGCATCCAGGCATCCGTCTCCACAGGCACCCCGCCAATGGTCGCCACCGCGTCCACAATCAGCAGGGCATCCTGCTCACGGCACGCCCGCCCGATCTCGGCCAGCGGCTGCACACGTCCCGTAGAGGTCTCCCCGTGGACAATCGCCACCACATCCGGCTTGAAGCTGCGGATCGCCGCGATCACATCCTCCGGCGGAAACACGCTGCCCCAGGTCTGCTCTATAGTGAACACCTCAGCACCGCAGCGCTCGGCAATCTCATGCAGCAGATGTCCAAACCGTCCGAAGACCGGAATCAGCACCCGGTCTCCCGGAGCAATCAGACTGACCATTACCGCTTCAATCCCGGAGCGTGATGTACCGTCCACCGGATAGGCCCACTTATTGCCTGTGGCAAACAGCTCCCGGAGCATCTCCATCGTCTCGTTCATAATATCTGTAAACTCGGGATCGAATTGACCCAGTACCGGATAAGACATGGCCCGCAGCACACGCGGATCAACCTCTACCGGTCCCGGAGTCATAATACACCGCAAGGACGGCGACAAATCTTCGTAGCGCTTCATCACTCTCTCCCCCTCTCGTCTCTCTGAATCTCCTGAATCTCCTGAATCTCCGGAATTCCACCCTCTTATGAACCCCCTGAGCTTCAGTTCTCTGTATAAGCCATTTTATATAAGATTGCCGTCAGTACTTCGAGTCCCGCAGCCAGCTCTTCCGGTGACGTATATTCATCAGGAGAATGGCTGACCCCTCCCCGGCTGGGCACGAATATCATTGCCGACGGGCAGCGCGGTGCGAACAGCTGGGCATCATGCCCCGCCCCGCTGACCATGCTCCGGTACGACCGCCCCTGCTCCACACAGATTTGTTCCAGCGACAGGCATAGCTCCGTATCCATAGGTGCAGGAGTTGTAGCCAGCAGAGGCAGCACCTCCAGAATCAGACCGCGCCTGCCGGCAATCGCTGTGAACTTATCAAGCATCCCTAAGCAAAAGCGCTCCAGTGTCACGGCTTCGCTATGCCGGATATCCAGCGTGAACTGCACTTCGCCCGGAATGACATTCGGCGTCCCCGGATAGACTTCCAGCCTGCCCGTTGTTGCCACCAGCGGGTCCCCTTCTGCCACAGCGGAACGCTCCAGTGCCAGCAGCATTTCTGCGCTGCCTGCCAGTGCATCCTGCCTCAATCCCATCGGCGTTGTTCCGGCATGATTGGCTGTGCCGCACACCTTGACCTTGTATCTCCGCTGACCGGCGATCGCCTGCACCACCCCGATCTCCTGGAACGACCGTTCCAGAATAATCCCCTGTTCAATATGCAGTTCAACGTAGGCGGCAATATCACTGCGGACCGGACTGTGTCCGAAGGCAGTGCCGCCACTCTCTGAAGTATTATAATGGCTAGCTCCGGAGGCTTCAATGCTGCCGCCCAGACCGCAGGCAGCCATCGCCGCTCCGAGCGTTACCCCTTCGCCGTCTGCACAATTCTCGCGCTCACTCCCGTCGTAGAGCCCTGTAACATTGCCGGAACCCCAGAACGTCAGCGGAAAGCGGCTGCCCTCCTCCTCGCAAAAGGACACCACCTCCAGCGTCCGCAGCGGCTGGCCAAAGGTCATCTGCAGATAATGCAGTGCAGTTACAGCAGCAGCTACTCCGTAAGCACCGTCATAACGTCCGCCGTTCACCACCGTATCGATATGTGAGCCGGTTAGAATTACTTTATCCGTTACCACTGATCCGGCCAGCTTGCCGTATACATTTCCGACCTCATCCGTTCTGACCTCAAGTCCGAATCCAGACATTCTCTCCTGCAAAAAATGCTGGACCCGGTACCACTCCGGCGTGTACAGCAGCCGGGTAACCCCCGGGCCGGGAGCACTGAAGGCTGCGAGTTCATCCAGCAGCTTCAGCATCTCTCCGGCCGGGACATGCCGGACCGGCAGCTTCACCGGGCCGGCTGGCGGCTGGAGATCCGCAGCCATTCACCGCCATCCGCTGCAACAAGGCCTTCTCCGGCGGTATAAACCACATTGCCGCGGGAGAGGGTTGCCGTTACCTTGCAGGATAAGGTCATACCGGCATAAGGACTATGCTTGTGGCGGTAATATAAATCTTCCGCCTGCAGGGTATAATTCGCATTCGGGTCAAGCAGCACCAGATCGGCATCCAGCCCCGGAGCGATGGAGCCTTTGCACTGCTCCAGCCCGAAACGCCGGGCAGGCAGCTCCGACAATAGCGCAGAGATCTGTGTGACCGGCAGGCCGCGCACCTGGACACCCTCGTGGAACATCAGCTCCAGACTGCTCTGCGCCCCCGATATCCCTCCCCAGGCTTCAAAAAAAGACAAGCCGGGCGCCAGCTTCAATTCCGCCGGACAAGGGGAATGATCCGAAGCAATCAGATCCACCAGGCCCGCAGCCACCGCATGCCACAGCCGTTCCCGCTCCCCGCTGCTGCGCAGCGGCGGAGCACATTTCGCCAGCGGCCCCAGCTCCTCCATGCTGTCCTCGTTCAGAATCAGATAATGAGGGCAGGTCTCCGCTGTCACATCCAGCCCCCGCTGCTTGGCCTCGTGAATCAGCTCCAAGGCTGCGGAGGTGCTAATGTGCACGAAATGCAGCCGGCAGCCGGTCCGTTCACTATATAGGAGTGCCCGGGCAACAGCCTCAAGCTCCGCTTCGGGCGGGCGGGAGGCGGCGAAATCACGCGCAGTGCTCCGCCCCTCGCGGAGTGCAGCTGCTCCGAGCGCCGAGGTCATCTCTTCACTCTCCGCATGCAGGGCGAGAATGCCGCCGATTGCGGCGATGCGGACCATTCCCTGATACAGGGTATTGTCATCCACCTCGCGGAACCGGCCTTCGCCTTCACCGCCGGGATTCGAGATAAACGCCTTGAAGCCGGTAACACCTGCCGCCGCCAGCTCCTCCAGGTCCTCCAGATTGCCGGGCACGAGTCCGCCCCACAGCACATAATCCACCGCCGAATTCCCGGCTGCAGCTTCTGTCTTCAAGCGGAGTGCTTCTATATTTACAGTCGGCGGATTACCATTCAGCGGCATATCCGCATAACAGGTACAGCCTCCAGCGGCAAGGGAAGCCGATCCGCTGCGGAAGCCTTCCCAATGGCCGAACGCCGGCTCATTGAAATGAACGTGCATATCAATCATGCCGGGGAGCACATATTGTCCTGCTGCATCAATAATTGTAGTGGCAGGTGAGCCGTGCAGCGCTTCGCCCAGGGCAGCGATTCTGCCGTCCTTCACACCGATATCCAGCTTACGGACTTCTCCGGGGAGTACAACATCCCCATTCCTGATAATAAGCTCATAGGATTCCTCCATGAAACGGCCACCTCCAGTCTAGTGGTATTCGTAATGGTATTCGTATTTGTATCGTTACATTTAACTGCCGCGGTATGTGCTGTATCCTCCCGGTGCAACCAGCAGCGGCACATGATAATGCTCTGCCGGGTCCGGAATGTTGAAGCGGATCGGGATATGCTCAAGGAACATGCTGCCACTCCCTACCGGTTCACCGCCAGCACCCGCCTGAGCACTCCTGAAGTAGTCGCCGGCCATGAAGACCAGCTCGTAGCTTCCGGCCAGCAGCTCTTCCCCTGCCAGCAGGGGAGCGTCCAATCTGCCGTCACTGTTCGTGACAGCCTCACATATCAGCGCGGGCATTACCTCACCGAATCTCCATAGCTGAAGCGACATGCCCGCTGCAGGCTTCCCTAGCGACAGGTCCAGCACATGAGTCGTTAACCGCCCGCTCATGACAGGTATCCTCCAAGCCTGCATCTATTGAAGCAGCGGATTTCCGATTCCGGCAGAAGCATTTCTGCGTTTTTTCCCGCATACTGACTGCTGTGCCTTTTGCTTATTTTTTTGTTCATTCTTCTCTCCATACTAAGGATTAAGCCGCTGGTTCCGGTCATGAACGACACCTCCTGCTGATTTGTTAGAAGCAAGTATGCTGTAGAGTGCGGATCGGATATGAGGCCTCTTGCACTATGTCCTATGCCTCCGCCAGCAGATCCTCCAGCCGGAAACGGGTAATCTTGCCGATCTCCTGCAGCGCCTGATCCCATTCTTCCTGCAGGCTGCGGTCCACCCGATCACGGATGGCGTTAATGATGTCATCTTTATTTTTGCCGCGCACAGCCAGAATGAACGGGAACTGGAATTTCTCGGTATAGGCGGCATTCAGCTCCGTAAGCTGCTTGAATTCCTCCGGTGTCAGCCGGTCCAGACCGGCCCCCTGCTGCTCTGCCGCCGATAGCGGAGTGACCTGCAGCCTTGTTGCCAGATCAGGGTGGGCTCTAAGCAGCGCAAGTACCTGGCTACGATCCGCCTTACGCACCGTTTCAACCATAGTGTCATGCAGCTGCTGCACGGATTCAAACGGACGCTCACTATAGGCGCCTTCCGCAACCCAGGGCGAATGTTCGAATATACCTCCAAGGCTCTCTACAAATTCCGGTTGTCCCATGCTGTTGATCTGTTCCAGTGTCACAATATCCGCAGGTGTATTCAATGGCTCATCCTCCATCCATCTAATTTGCATAGTTTAAATTCAAACATTCTTTAGGGTAAAAAAAGCCCATTTCCGCATTCAAGCCATCTACTTTGCCATCAGCACCTGAAGTACCGATCTCTCAGTGATTTAAGATGTTCGAACTGCATGAAATGGACCATACCTGTGTTACTCCATAAATCCGCGTGATAGTTATAGTACTTCCTGCTCGCGTAAACTTACTATCTTATATTGTACCTTCTATGCAGCATTCAGCAACTCAGAACCGCTGTTCACGGACATAAGGTGTTCCCAGCGATTCCGGCGTGCCGGAAGGCTTGTTGCGGTTGCGGTATCCCAGATACATCAGAACCAGAATCGTAACGACATAAGGAATCATTTTGAGGAAATAAGACGGCACCACACTGCCCAGCAGCTGTATCCGGAAGCCCAGGGAATCGAGTGCCCCGAAGAAATATGCGCAGAAGAGCGCACGCAGCGGATTCCATCTGGCAAAAATCACCAGCCCGACGGCGATCCAGCCCCGGCCGGCCGTAAGGCCTTCATTCCAGGTCGGTGCATAGGCCAGCACCATGTCTGCCCCGGCAAGACCAATCAGTGCAGCTCCGGCTGTAACGTAGCCATAGCGGATCAGCTGTACACGGATGCCCATGACATCCGCTGTAGCCGGATTGTCTCCGACTGCCCGCAGATGCAGCCCCCATGAGGTATGGTGGATCAGCAGATGCAGCACCAGCACAAGCAGCAGGCTGAACCAGGTCAGATAATCCATCCGGCCGAAAATATCCCCGATCACCGGAACCGACTTCAACGCCCCCAGATCCAGCTTGGGTGAAGTGCCCGGAAGCGGAATACCGCTGATAGACTTGCCGAGATAGGCGCTGAGTCCGCTGCCGAACAGCGTCATGGCAAGACCTGACATTGTCTGGTTCGCCCGGAGGGTAACTGTAAGGAAGGAATGTACCATACCCAGAAGCGCAGTAATGGCCACAGCTGCGAGCAGGGCAAGGATCAGATTCCCGCTGCGTATGTAGACGATACAGGTCGTCACCGCCCCCATCAGCATCAGCCCTTCCGCACCGAGCTGAATGATTCCGGCCCGTTCGGTCAGAATGCCTCCCAGTGTAGCCAGCAGCAGCGGTGTTCCGGCGGATATGGCGGCTATTAATAACTGTGTAGTGAAATCCATGGGTAAACTCCCTTCTCTAAGCGAATGCTGTTATGCGCTCCGGCGGATGCGGAAACGGTGAATCATGTCGCCGGCAATCAGGAAGAACAGGATCGCACCCTGCAGCATTTCCGATATGGACGAAGGCAGTCCGATGGTCTGTACACTATACCCGCCGACGATCAGGCCGCCGAACAGAACGGAGGTGACAATCAGACCCAGCGGGTTCAGCTTGGCAAGCCAAGCCACGATGATTGCCGTATAGCCATAACCGGGTGATATCCCCTGCATCAGCTTATGTGTAACCCCCGAGACCTCAGCCATGCCGGCAATACCGGCCAGGCCGCCGCTGATCAGCATGACGATAATGATATGCTTCTTGATATGAATCCCCGCGTAGCGGGCAGCTGTTGGGTTGGCACCGATCAGGCGCAGCTCATAACCCCAGCGGGTGAATTTGATCATCAGATAATAGATAAGGACGGCCACCAGCCCGAAGATCAGCCCGATATGCAGCCGCGTGCTTCCCAGAACCGGCAGCGACTGTGCAGCGGTGAACATAGGTGAACCCGGGAAGTTGAAGCCCTTCGGGTCCTTCCACGGTCCGAAGACCACATAGTCCAGAGCCAGCAGAGCCACATAGTTCAGCATCAGCGACGTAATCAGCTCGTTGACACCGAAATGCGTCCGCGGAACGGCGGTCATCAGACCCCACAATGCCCCGGCCGCCGTACCGAAGACCAGCATTAGTGTGATTGACCAGAACGAAGACAGATCAGGGAAATAAATCGTTACCGCTGTAGCCGCCATAGCACCTACAGTCAGCTGGCCTTCCGCCCCGATATTCCAGACGGAAATCCGGTAGGCCACCGCGATACCAAGTCCGCATAGCAATAGCGGAATAGCTTTTACCATGGTTTCTGTGAAGCCGTAGGAGGTTCCGAAGGCTCCGCGGAACATTTTTTCGTATACCACAAGCGGGCTCATGCCATTGGCGGCAATGAACACCGCACAGAGCAGCAGCGCCAGAATAACTGACAGAACAGGCGTCCACCACGGTGAACGGGTACGGCTTGAATCGTATTCCAGCCTGAGGGAGTACCATTTCCCGCTTTTCCCCGGTGAGGGCTCCAGCACTGCAGTATTGCTTCCAGTATCCGGACTCATACGGCGCTCCCCTCCATGTTCCGGATTCCGGCCATCATCAGTCCGATTTGTTCCCGGTCCGCATGCTCATGATCGCTTTCACCTATAATTGAACCGTTGTATATGACCAGAATGCGGTCAGACAATTGCAGCAGCTCATCGAGATCCTCAGAGATCAGCAGCACGCCGCTGCCGGAGCTCCGCAGCTCCATCAGCAGCTCGTGGACACCGGCTGTAGCGCCGACATCCAGCCCCTGGGTCGGATGAACGGCAACCATCAGCTTCGGCTGGTGGCTGACCTCGCGGGCGAACAGCAGCTTCTGCTGGTTTCCGCCCGACATCTGCTGCACCGGGGTATCCAGCTCCGGTGTCTTCACATTGAAGCGGCGGACCAGCTCCTGTGACCAGGAACGGTTCTTCGCAGCCTTCAGGAAGCCGAATTTCGAATGCTCATTACTGCGGTAGGACTTGAACAGCAGATTATCGACGGAGCCCAGGCGTCCGGCCAGACCGCTCTTCATCCGGTTCTCCGGCACATGCGAGATTCCCGAATCGATGGCGCCTCTTACCGAGGCTGTTTTTACAGGACTGCCGTCAAAAATAATCTCGCCCGTCTTCCACGTTCTAAGCCCGGTCAGTACCTCGGCCAGCTCCTTCTGACCGTTGCCGGCGACACCGGCCACCCCTACGATCTCGCCTTCACGTACGGTGAGCGACAGAGCATCCAGCGCTTTGCGCCCGTGATCGGCAGCAACATCCAGGTCCTTAACAACCAGCAACGGTTCCCCTGCTGTAGCCTCGCGCTCCTGACGGCTGATCGTGACTTCTCTGCCCACCATCAGCCGGGCCAGCTCCAGCTCATCCGTCTTGGCCGTCTCCAGAGTAGCAATCATTTTCCCTTTGCGCATCACCGAGATCCGGTCGGAGGAAGCCATGACCTCCTTCATTTTATGGGTCGTCATGATTACCGTCTTCCCCGTCTGCTTCATCACCTTGAGGGTTTCAAACAGCTGCTCCGCCTCTCCCGGTGTCAGCACCGAGGTCGGCTCATCAAGAATAATAATATCTGCACCCCGGTACAGGGTTTTGACGATTTCAACACGCTGCTGTTCACCGACAGACAACTGCCAGATCGGCCGGTCAACCGGAAATTTGAGGCCAAACCGTTCTCCAAGCGCCTCAATCTCTTCATGTTTATGCTTGATCCACTTGCTGCCACGCCAGAAAGACGACTTTTCGCCAAGCACGATGTTCTCCGCTGCCGTGAGACTTTGCACCAGTCTGAAGTTCTGAAATACCATGCCTACCCCGAGGAGTGCCGCATCTTTCGGAGAACGGATTTTGGCTGGTTTGCCGTGAATGAGGATCTCCCCCGCATCCGCCCTGTACACACCTGACAGCATACTCATGACTGTGCTTTTTCCTGCTCCGTTCTCACCAAGCAGCGCGTGAATCTCACCCGCATTTGCCGAAAAATCGACTTGATCGCTGGCCGTTACAGAACCGAACTTCTTCACTATCCCGCGCATTTCAACCGAATGGTCCTGCATTGTGGGAAGCTCCTTTCCTTTATAGTTGTAGTACGGGTGGGGAAGATTCCGACATACGGAACCCGCCCCACCCATAAGGCCGTGCTGTATTCAATTCAAAGCTGCTGTTATTGCGGGATGGTACCTTCTACACCCTTAACCAGCCAGTTCATGGAAAGCACTTCTTCAAGCGTCAGCTTTTGGCCGTCTTGAACCACTACATTTCCTTTGTTGTCCGAGATCGGGCCGGTGAATACATCCAGCTCTCCGCTGATGATTTTGGCTTTGGCATCTTCCACCAGTTGCTTCACATCATCCGGAACCTTGCTGCCGAACGGCGCAAGCTCAACCATACCATCGGCCATATCACCGGAGTACTGCTCGCTCTTCCAGGTTCCATCCATAACGGATTGAACGGCTTTTACGTAATAAGGGCCCCAGTTCCATACAGGGTTGGTCAAATAGTTGTCCGGTGCATATTTGCTCATGTCAGAGTCATTTCCTCCGGCAAAAGCTCCGCGTTCTGCAGCAGCCTGCAGCGTAGCCGGTGAATCCTGGTAAGCCAGCAGAACATCTGCGCCTTTATCCAGCAGGCTGATTGCCGCCTGACGTTCAGTAGCAGGGTCATACCAGGTGTTGGTCCATACTACATCCACTTTGACATCAGGGTTTACACTTTGTGCTCCCAGGGTAAAAGCATTTAGGTTATAAATAACTTCGCTGATCGGGAAGGCTCCAACATAACCAAGATGATTTTTTGTCGTCATTTTGCCTGCCGCGATACCGGACAGATAACTTGCCTGATAGTTTTTGCCGAAGTAAGTACCCATGTTATCGGCTGTTTTGTAACCGGAGGCATGAAGGAACTTCACGTTAGGGAATTTACCGGCTACGTTCAAGGTGAAATCCATATATCCGAAGCTTGTGGTGAAGACAATGTCATGATTCTGGGCGAGTTCAGTGATGATGCGTTCCGCATCGGCGCTTTCCGGTACATTTTCCACGAAATCCGCTTTAATGCCCAATTCCTTCTCCATGTATAGGCGGCCTTGATCATGCTGATACGTATACCCGCCGTCACCCGGAGGCCCGATGTATACAAAAGCAACCGTCGGCTTCTCTGCTGCCGGCTCTGTTGTTGCCGCTGCCTCTGTGGCTGCTGCCGCATTCGTTGCCGCAGGCGCCTCAGTAGCCGCCCCATTCGTGTCGGGCGCCGTATTGTTGTTGCCGCACCCCGTCAGAACCACCGCTAACAGGAACATGGTTACCAGGCTGAATTTAAATCCCTGACCCCTTCTTTTCATAATTCTCCTCCTCCAGGATATCTCTCCTAATGGCTCCAGCCATTAATGTATCTCTACTATACTGAGACACAGCAGTTACGTAAATTTATATAACATAGCTTTGTGTCATTTTATAAGAATCGCTGTCGTTTTTGTGTTTTGTGCACTAGGATACCTTGAATTATGCTTAAAATATGTGATATTCCCTAACATAATTTTGGAAAATGGCGATTTTGCTGTCAGTTGTCCCTTGGCACACTCCATTCTCTGCGAATCTCCCCAAAGCTGACCGGCAGCTCCGCATCCGTGAAATCCCGTTCGGAATCACTCTGCAGCATCATTCCCTTGTAGCCGGGAGAATGAAAAATAGCCGATAACCCCCTATCGCCGTCCAGTGCCTGAAGCTCCGGAAACACAGATTGTGCGAACAGCACAGGGGGATTCACCACACCTTCATTTATGCTTGCCACATAGTCGAGTCCGGGATTCTGCTCAAAGGCATCCGTCAGCCGGTTCACCAGCGCCGCAGGAATAAACGGCTGATCCGCGTGAGCGATGACAACGGCATCAGGCTGCAGCGATGAAATGGCATTCAGGCCGCAACGGAGAGAGAAGGACAGCCCTAAATGAGCCGTCAGGCAGGTCTCCGTACGTCTGCTGCTCCGGGAACTGGCGGGAGGCATCCATTTCAGAGGATCATCTGCCCGGACCACCACAATCAGCGGATCAAGACCGCACCGCTCCAGCTCACTTAGCGTGGCTGCTCCAAGCGTTATTCCACCCGGCTGCTTCAGAGAACCACTCCCGGCAACTGCTTCCTTGCTCCGGCTTGCCGCCAGATAGATTCCGGCTACTTTCAAGTGCACTCCACTCCTTCCGTTAATTTGTAGGCATACTACAGCTATTCACGTTCCAGCATTCTGCGGAACAGGAATACCAGCTTCAGCCTCATGAGATCATTGATTTTTTTGAAATCGACATCCAGCAGCTCACTAAGCTTCTCAATCCGGTAAGTGGCGGTATTGCGGTGGATAAACAGCTTCTTCGCAGTTTCATTCACATGGCCGTCATTATCCAGATAGACCTCCAGCGTATGGAGCATTTCCTTGACGTATTCCGGTTCACGGCTGAGCAGACCGCGCAGACTGCCGCTGCAGTATCTCTCCATCGTCTCCGCCGGGATCTGGTTCAGCAACAGATGGAGCTCAAGCTGCCGGTAATGCACCACATTTCCGTGTGCCCCCCACTGCTGGACCACCCCCATACATTCCTTAATCTCGGCAAAAGCTTCCTTCAGCCCTTCCGGCTTCACCTTCACCCCGCTGACGGCAGCCCGCGGATAATAGCCTTTATCAAACTTCAGATTGTGAAAACATTCATTAATCAGCTCCCGGAACTGCTCCGGGGCTAGCGGGCCTGCCGGATAGAGGGAGAGCAATCCCTCTTCCATTATCAAATGAACCGCCTGCAGCCCATGCAGCACCGGATGCTCCAGATATTCCTCTTTCAGCCGCAGCAGCTCAGCCTGCCTTGCTTCCCCAGCAGCGGCTACGTCGGTCAGCAGAAGCTGGAACGGGGCTTGCAGCAGCTGCACATCCAGCTTAAGCGCCGCCTGGGACAGCTCCGCACACGACAGCCCGCCGTTCAGACAACGCCGCAGCAGCCCGCTGAATTCCCGGTGCTCGGCATGCTCGAAATAATCCTCAAACCCGGCATGGATATGATATGAAATAAGTTCAGCACCCTGGATGAACAGGCTTTCCTCGACCGGCAGCAGCAATGGATCAATCCTGCAGTACAGAAGATAACCCGAGCATTTCTCGCCTTGCATCAGAGGAATCCGGTATCCCGAGCACTCACCCATGCGGAAGCGCTGATTCCGGTTCTGCCAGGGCCAGCCCTCCAGCAGCTGGCTGTCGGAATAACCGGAGTTATTGAAGACCGTAGCGCCCCGGACGCTGATCACCGCCAGCGGATAGCCGATAACCTCAGAGACCGATTCGAGCAGCGGACGGCTGCGCCCGGAACGCAGGGCGAAGCGCATGAGCTTGCGCTGCTTCTCCATAATGGCCTGCAGCACACTTGTGCTGCGCGAGAGTTCGGCGCGGAACAAGCCGTTCATCTGATCGGAGAAGGTGAACTGGAACGGCAGCTCAATCAGCGGGAAATTCAGCGTTTCCGCTTCGGCAATCAGCTTCTCCGGCACCGCATCCCAGAAACGGCCCAGCTTGATGCCAAGACCCGCCGATCCGCGGCGGTTCAGCGTCTGCAGCAGTGCCGAGGCATCCTCGAGACTGTCTTTGATCAGATAGGCGGTAGTCAGCAGCATTTCCCCTTCTTTGATCCAATCCGAGATATCCGGGGCATCCATCACGTTGATGGATTTGACAATCCTGTGTTTCCCTTTGGAGCCTGCAATGAGTTTCGCTTCAGATAAAGGATAAATGGACAACGCTTCTTCAACCGTAAGATGCATGCCATCCCTCCTTCTATAGGTTCATCTTCTTCAATTCTTCTTTATGTTACTTTATGTAACATTATAGATAAAATGACCCTTCATGGAAAGAGGAAAGTGAAAATATAAACCATGAATGTTAGGTAATATCACGTAAGTCACAGAATTTTAACGATTGGGTTGCTGGTAAAAAACCAAATTATCGGTGAATGGCCATCTGTAAGGCCTCAGTAAAGATTTTGATAGGATGTTCAATATGAAAAAAGCCCTGATTCTCCGTCAGGGAGAACTAGAGCTTGCTCTATGTGTAGTGCCATATTAATATGGCTTATGTTTGGGCTGTACGCAGCCGCTGGCGCTGCCTCCAGGATGATCCGGCGGCAATAACACCGGTTTGGCCAATTAGCTAAAGGTCTGAAACCGATAGCCGTGAAGCGTTACGGACTGGAGAGCCTTTATCGGGACGGATTACAGCATTTCACAGGTTATGCGGACACAGATGCCCTTAAGTAACCACTTTCTCCTCATTTTGAGCTCCAAATCAGAGTATAAGGGCTCCTGAGTCCGCAACCGGCAGAATAACAGGTTTTTGGGAAAAATAGGGTCTTCTGAGTCCGGTTCACTCTGCGGCTGCCCGTTTGCTTAAGTATCGTCCACATGGTCAGCACATTCTTCTTATTCCTCTATTACTCTCTTACTCTCCCAGTACTCAGAGTATCACCGCTCCCATTCCTCCTGCACCCATGACAGGAGTTCGAGATCCTGCCCATACCCGCCGATAATGGACAGTCCAAGCGGCAGGCCGCCGGGTCCCGCCACCGGCAGTGTAACCTGCGGCAGCCCGGCCAGTCCGGCAATGCAGCTGAGCATCATGGCGCCGCTGCGGTTCAGCTCCAGCTGCGCGGGATCTCCGCCGCGCAGCGGCGCCGGGCCGGGCACGGTCGGGATGACGATGCAGCCGTCATTCCCGAGCAGCCCCCGCAGCCGCTCCGTGAACTCCCTGCGCAAGGAGCGGGCCCCGCTGTGGTCCGCTCCGGCCAGCCCCGCCGCCCAAGTGAACCGGGCGGCAATATCCGGTCCGAAGACCGGCCGCTCCCGCTCAATCCACGCGCCATGCGTTGCCCATATCTCGGCGCCCTGAAGTTCACGGAAGACATCCATCCATGTCTTCAAGCCTTCCGGGGCAATCTCCATCACGGCAGTCTGCAATGCGGAACCTGTCTGAAGCCTATTCAGTCCCAGCTTCAGATAGCCGCCGCACTCCTGACCGGCTAATGACCAGCATTCCGGCGGGATGAACATCCGGGACAGCCTGTGCGTATTGGTTTGCTTGTCGGTTTGCTTGCCGGTTTGCTTGCCGGTTTGCGTACCGCTTGGCTTAATGTTGTGCGGCTCGGCTTGCCTACCGTTCCTCATATCGTTCCTCATACCGTTCCTCATATCGGCTGGCTCACCGGTTTGAGCATCCGTCTGCTTGCCCATTTGGATCTCACCAGGCTGATCCTCCACGCTCACGGGCTGTCCCAAGAGCACCTCACCAGCCTTCAGCAGCAACTCCGCGCTGCCTGCAATCCAGCCTACCGTATCAAACCCCGGGGCCAGCGGGATTACACCCTCTATATCAACCGCTCCATGCGTTGGCCGAAAGCCGTATACACCGCAATAGGCAGAAGGGACACGGACAGAGCCTCCGGTATCTGTGCCTAAAGCAAAATCCACACTGCCGGAGGCCACCGCCACCGCTGAACCGCTAGACGAGCCGCCGGGTATCCGGCCCTCCCCGTGCGGATTCACCGGGGTGCCGTAGTGATAATTCTCCCCGCCCAAGCTGTACATCAGCTCATCCGTATGGGCCGCCCCGCGCAGCGCAGCTCCGGCTTGCAGCAGCCTGCTCACAGCCGGAGCATGGGCAGCCGCCGGTTCATGGGTGCGCAGCCAGTCCGGGTTGCCGGCGGATGAACGGTGTCCGGCTACCGCGAATACATCTTTAACGGTGAAGCTTAAGCCATACAGAGTTCCGTGTCCGCTGCCGGGAACCGCAAGCTCCGGAACTCTGAACGCACCGTGATGATTATGTAGAGCCATGCTGTTCCCACCTTTCTTCCCGGACGGACCGGGTGCCTCTGTTTCCTTACAGCTACCGTTAATCCGCTACCAGCCGATGGCTGAACCGTCACAACGCGGGTCCGTACCGCCGCTGCGGTAGCCGTTGCCGTCAATCGAGATGGCGTGGGCATGGCCCATAACACCATCATAGCTTCCGACCGCACGGACCAGATGCCCCGCTTCTGCCAATTCGGCCTGCACGCCTGCTGCCACCCGGCTCTCTATCTTCAGCTCCTGGGTGGGCTCTCCCCAGGTTCTGCCCCAGACGAAGCGGGGTTCATTCACTGCCGTCTGCGGGTCCATACCGTAATGAAGCATCCGGGTCAGCAGCAGCGTCTGGGTCTGTGGCTGACCCTCGCCGCCCTGCGTGCCATAGAGATAGGCAGGCTTGCCGTCCCGGCAGGCCATCGCCGGCATCAGTGTATGGAACGTGCGCTTATGCGGCTCCAGCGTATTAATATGACCGGGATCAAGCGAGAAGAAAGAGCCTCTGTTCTGCAGCAGAATCCCCGTATCTCCGGCCACAACCCCGGAGCCGAATTCGAAGTACAGGCTCTGGATGAACGAAACCGCGTTGCCTTCCCCGTCCACGACTGCTGCGTAGGCCGTATCCCGGCCGACCGGCTCACTGCCGATAGCCAGCGCCTGCTGCGGGGAGATGGATGCCGCCAGCTGTGCTGCATACCCCTTATCCAGCAGCTGATCCAGCGGAATCCTGCTGAAGGCCGGATCGGTCAGCACCCGGTCCCGGTCACGGAAGCTCAGCTTCAGCGCCTCCGCCAGCAGATGATAATACTCATACGAGCCGTGCCCGATGTCGGCAAAGTTATAACGCTCCAGTATATTGAGTGCCATAAGTGCTGTGAAGCCCTGCGAGTTGGGCGGAACCTGATAGACCTTGTGCCCGTGGTAGTCCGTAGACAGCGGCTCTTCCCAGTTCCCCCGGTGATCGGCGAAATCATCCCGGGTGAGATATCCGCCCGACGCCTGCATATACTCACTTATCTCTTCCGCGATCTTTCCCTTATAAAAAGCATCCCGGCCTCCGGCGGCCAAGGCCCGCAGCGTCCCGGCCAGCTGCCGCTGCACAAACCTCCCGCCCGCCGCCGGAATCCGGCCGCCGGGAAGATAGATCGCCGCTGCCTCAGGAGACAGCGCGGCTCCGGCCAGAACGCTGCCACCGTGCTGGTCCGGTGACAGCGGAAATCCATCGGCGCAGTAGCCGATTGCCGGCTCCAGCACCTCAGCCAGGGTCAGCCGTCCATACTCACGCTGGACGGCCTCCCAGCTGTCCGCCATTCCGGGTACCGTAATGGCGCTGCGTACACCCCGCCGCGGGATGGCCATCTCCCCCGCGTAACAGTCCCTGCGGACGGCGTAGCCGGATCGTCCGCTGCCGTTGTAGGCCCGGACGCGCCCTTCACCGGCGCTGTAGCCCAGCCAGAAGGCGTCGCCGCCGAGCCCGGTCATATGTGGATAGACTACAGCCAGCGCGGCGCTGACTGCAACCGCCGCATCATAGGCGTTGCCGCCTTTTTCCAGCATCCGTGCTCCGGCGGCGGATGCCAGATAATGGGGACTGACCACCATCGTTTTCGTGCCGATTACAGGTCCTGTCGTCAAGCTGACCATCTCCCATTCCGATGTCGTTCAAGTTAGTGTCATTTAACAGTACGCTCGAAACCTTTGTCAATCGGTTCCGGGAAACCGTAAATTCACGCTGTTATTTTTGTGAGCCATGCACAAAATTTACGTCTATAAGAGCCTGTAATATAGAACCGGGCATATGAATTGTATAGAATAAGCTGATCAAGCGGCCAAGCACCATTCCGCGCTGCGGAATCCACTTACGAAATGGGGCCTATCCTCTAATGAAAACTACCGGTAACGAATACATCCAGATTGCTATGGCTATGTCCAGAACAGGCATCCTCGGCTATGGCGGCGGACCGTCCGTCATCCCGCTGATCCGGCATGATGCCGTAACCCGCTATGGCTGGCTGAGCGATGAGGAGTTCGGCGAGACGCTTGCCATTGCCAATGCGCTGCCGGGTCCGATCGCTACCAAAATGGCCGCTTACCTCGGCTATAAGCTAAAAGGCGTCCGGGGAGCCATCCTCTCCGTGCTGGCACATATCTTTCCCAGCGGAATTGCGATGATCGCGTTGTTATCTGCCGTAAATTACTTAAGCGGTTCCAAGGTTGTAGCCGGAATGATTGCTGCGGTTTCCCCTGTGATTGCGGTTATGCTGGGAATGATGGCTTATGAGTTTGCCCGTAAGGCTTTTAAGGGCCTTGGTGTAATGATCGGGGCTGGCTTCCTGCTGCTTGCCCTGGTGCTGCTTGAAGTGCTGCATCTGCATCCAGCCATAGTCATCGTGCTATACCTCGGTTATGGAACGGTCCATTACCGGATACTCGCGAAACAGAACAAAGGGGGGACCGCCTAATGGAATGGCTCAAGCTGATCTACGGTTTTTTCATGGCCAACCTGCTCGGCTACGGCGGCGGCCCCTCCTCCATTCCGCTAATGTACGAAGAGATTGTGCCGCATTACGGCTGGCTGACCGATGAAGAATTCTCCAATATGCTGGCGCTCGGCAATGCGCTGCCTGGGCCGATTGCCACCAAAATCGCTGCTTATGTAGGCTACGATGTCTATGGCTGGCCCGGACTGGCCGCTGCACTGCTGGCGACGATTGTCCCTTCCGCTGCTGCGCTGATCATCCTGCTGAACGTGATGCAGAAATACAAGCAGTCGCCTGTCGTCAAAGGCATGACGCTGCTTGTCCAGCCGGTTATCGCCATTATGATGGTTGTGCTTACCTTCAAAATGGCCAAAGGCCCGGCAGATTCCATCGGCATCTGGCAGACCCTGATCATTGCCGCAATAGCCTTCTGGGCGCTGAAGCACTTAAAGCTCCACCCCGCGCTGGTTATTCTCGCTGCTTTTGCCTATGGCGGGCTGGTGCTGCAGTACACGGTCTAGCTGACTCTCACGTTCCCCCTGGCTGACAACCTTCTCCGCAGCCGACGCTCACTTCAGAATATATTGCGACAGCACCGCCTGCACCTCATAGATATTGACGGACTTGTTGAAGGTTTTCTTCAGCGGGACCGCCGCACCGGACACATAGAGGCACAGCTCCGCATCGAGGTCGAAATGTCCGGCCGTTTCCACCGAGTAATGGGTGATGCTTTTGTAGGGAATCGAATGATATTCCGTTTTCTTGCCGGTCACCCCCTGCTTATCTACGAGGATCAGGCGTTTGTCCGTAAAAATGAACATATCCCGGATCAGCTTGTAGGCGCGTTCGATCGTTTCCTGCGGGGCCAGAATCTGCGCATATTCCCGCTTCACATCTTCCAGCGGGACCTGGGAAGCATTGCCCAGCAATCCGTTAAAAATCGCCATCATAATCCCCTTTTCCTATAATAGATTGGCAGCAATTCCTCCTCCGCCATAGTCCATACTACTTGCGGATTTATGGATTTATACCAGAGTAAGGGGATTTCCCCCTTGCTTATTCCCGGCTTATTGGTTAAAATGACTTTAAATTTAGAAAAGGAGGTGTAGGAGAATGGATCACAATCGGACCAATAGTGTTAGCAGCCGGCTGATTAATATTATGGCTGGCATCGTTCATGTAAATGCCCACAACGGGAGAACTCTGTCCATTTACACGAACTTAATAACACTACAACATTGTGAAATGCCTTTCTCGCCTACACTTCAACGGATCTCATAAACCGGAGAATACTCAGGCCGCGGGGAAATTTCCCTGCGGCCTTTTTATGTTGTTTTGTAGTAGTCAGGGCGTTCCTATAAAAGGAGAATATCTATGATCATCTCATGCCAAAATGTCCAAAAATACCACGGTGCCCAGCTTGTTCTGGAGAACATCACCTTCGATATCCGCCAAGGCGAAAAAATCGGCCTGATCGGCCGCAACGGCTGCGGTAAGACCACCCTTTTCCATCTGCTGAGCGGGGAAGAACGTCCCGATCAGGGACAGATCTCCATCCGCCGGAACAGCGTCATCGGACTGCTCGCGCAGATCCAGGAGGCGAGTGACGATGAAACCGTATATGCGGTTCTGCAGCGCAGCTTCGCGGAGCCCTTGCAGTGGCAGCGCCGCCTGCGGGAGCTGGAGCAGGCAATGTCCGCTTCCGGTGCAAGTGAAGATGAACAGGCCTGGAACCGGCTGCTTAAGGAATACGGCAACCTGCAGGAGAAATTCGAAGCCGCTGGCGGATATGAAATTGAATCCTCCATCAGCCGTATTGCCACCGGCCTTGGCATTGGAAGCGGCCAGTATGACCGCCGGTTCTCTTCCCTCTCCGGCGGGGAGAAAACCAAGGTTGGCCTCGCCGAGCTGCTGCTGCGCCGTCCAGATATTCTGCTGCTCGATGAGCCGACCAACCACCTCGATATGGATGCTATCGAATGGCTGGAGCAGTTCCTGCAGAGCTATGACGGCACTGTGCTGGCCATTTCCCATGACCGCTATTTCCTCGATGCCGTCGTTAAAAAGGTCATTGAGATCGAAGACGGGGAAGCTTTCACCTTCCATACGAATTACAGCGGCTATCAGGTCGAGAAGGAGGCCAGACTCCTGCAGCAGTTCGCTGACTATCAGGAGCAGCAGAAGAAGATTAAGCAGATGCAGGAGAGCATCAAGCGGCTGATTGAATGGGGAAAGCTGAATCCGCAGAACGTTTCGTTCCCCCGCCGCGCAGCCTCCATGCAGAAGGCGCTGGACCGGATGGTCAGAGTCAAACGTCCGGTTCTGGAGCGCAAGTCCATGGATCTGCAGCTGGAGCAGGATGACCGGACCGGCAATCAGGTCGTAATCCTTGACCAGATTAGCAAAGCCTTCGGAGAGCGCAAGCTCTTCTCGGCAGCCAGTGACATTCTCAGATATGGAGAGACTACGGCACTGATCGGCGGCAACGGCGCAGGCAAAAGCACGCTGCTGCGGATTATTCTCGGGCAGGAAGCCCCGGACAGCGGCAGCTGTACGCTGGCTTCCAGAGCCGTTGTCGGCTACCTGGCCCAGGAAGCTGTACCGGAGGAGAACGGCCAATCCGTGCTCCGTTATTTCCGCGAGGAAGCAGGACTTGAAGAAGGCGAGGCCCGCGGGCAGCTGGCCCGGTTTCTCTTCTACGGCAGTGATGTATTCAAGAACATCACCAATCTCTCCGGCGGAGAATGGACACGGCTGCGCTTCGCGGTGCTGATGCACCGCCGTCCGAATCTGCTCATTCTGGATGAGCCGACCAACCATCTCGATATCGATTCCCGCGAAGCGCTGGAAGAGGCGCTGGAGGAGTTCCCCGGGACCGTGCTGGCTGTATCGCATGACCGTTATTTCATTAACCGCTGCTTCGGAAAGCTATGGAATATTGATGGCGGACAATTCTCATCCTTCTCCGGGAATTATGAATATTACAAGGAGAAGCAGGCTGAGAAAGCCGCGGCTGCCGAACGGCAGGCTGCAGCTGCAGCAGGTAGTATGGCTGCTGCCGTCATTAAGCCCCGCCCATCCGGTGGTGCCGCATCCGCCGCTCCTTCCCGCAAGCCCCGTCCAGCCATCTCCTGGGAACAGGACATTGCTGCTGCAGAGGCTCAGCTCAGTGTTATCGACGGCGAGATGCTGAACCCGCAGTTTGCCAGCGATTCCGGGAAGCTGGCTGAGCTTATGACGGCACGGGATGCCGCGCAGCAGAAGCTGGATGACTTGTACAGCAGCTGGTTAAGCGAAGCGGATAACTCTTAATTCGTTTATGTTAATTCTTTTGCATTTATTCTTTAGACTGATTTCTAATCCCATAACAGAGGTGAGCAAGGTGACATTAACCCCGGCGATAGCAAAGTACTGGGAGTCTTATCTGCAAGACCATCCTGAGGCAGCGGAGAATTTCGACAGCGCCTGGGCTTTTGGCGACAACCCCCGGCTGGCCGATGAACTGCTTGAGCTGGTCCTGGCTGGAATCAAGACCGGAACGGCACAAAATTATGAGTTAAATGAAGCACGCGGTACGCCTCTGCCCTTTGCGGGCGGGCTATCCGTGCTGCTGGACAGTACGGGGCAGCCGCGCGGAATCATCGAGACTACGAAGGTTGAGATTGTTCCGTTTGCGGATGTAACGGCTGAGTTCGCGTATTCTGAAGGGGAGGATGACCGCAGCCTCGAATCGTGGCGCTATAACCATGAAGTGTTCTTCACCAGAGAGCTTGAGGGTGAAGGTAAGCCATTCGACCCGGGTATGCGGGTCATCTGCGAGACCTTTCGACTGGTGCATATCAATAAAGAACTGTAAATCCTAGCACTTAAAAAGGCTGCTTCTTCGTAACCGAAGAGGCAGCCTTCATTGTATAGTTGCACGTTAGTATAAGGTTAGAGCTTTAGCGTTGAATCTTAAAATTTCCAGATGCCCGTAATCCAGCCGATAACCGAGATCCATAATGGAATACTGATTAGGATGCCCCATACCAGGCCTGTGGCAATATTACCTTCTGCAGGACGTGTTACACCTTCCTGCGTCAGCGGAAGTCTTAACTCTTCTTGTTCCATGCGATCCCCTCCTAAAATTGTTATCGACACAGCAGAGGAAAAAATGTAGACCGCCTGGCCCAAAAAGTTGTGTTTCTGAAAAATTTTTAGATATAAAGGCTCAGCGGATTGTTAATGCAAAGGCTTACATAAATAATATTAACCAATTTTTGTCTACTTTAAAACTTATAAATTCCTGGTCATCTATTATATGCAGTACTTTAGTCCAATAGTACTGCCTTTTCAGGATTATGTAGATATTGGAACAGTGTGTGCAGCTGCTCCGCCGTATTGCGCTCCTCAGACAGTTCAGGCAAGGCATCCTCGGCAAAAAAGCCTCCCCCGCTTGTCTCCACACCCGCTTCCGCTTCCCCGCCGGTAATCCGGCACAGGATGAACATTTTGTAGACATGATAAGGCTCCGGAGGATGCTGGTGAAACTTCTTGTCCAGCACAGCGAGCAGACGTACGGCTTCCGCCTGATAGCCGGATTCCTCGGCAATCTCTTTCACAACCACTTCGCTCGGAGACAAGCCGATGTCCGCCCAGCCTCCGGGCAATGCCCATTTACCGTCCAGCTTCTCGTGTACCAGCAGAATTTGGTTATCCTGAAAAATCACTCCGCGGATATCCACTTTTGGTGTGCTGTATCCGCCCTCTCCCGCGAAGGAGAGCCGGATGCGTTCTTTGCTCTCATACGTATAGTTAGCCAGAATATCTACACTCAGCTCCCGCAGCGCCTGGTAACGTTCGATATCATATACATCCTTGGCATAGGTCAGACCGGTCTGGGCAATCCCCTGTATTTCTTTGGCCCAGGTTAACCATTTCTGTTCCATAAGTACACCGCCTTTAATCAGATATGGGATAGAACATACTTTTACAGAACTCCAGCAGCTCCATTCATTATATTAATATTAGAGCTACTCACACAGCATCAGATGACGGGAGAACGCGCCCTTCTTCGCAATACAACGGTCGATGATCGTGAAGCCGGCGGAGTGAATCATTTCATCCATCGCTTCAATCGCCACAATCACAACCCGGTCAGCAATCCGGCGGGTATGGGTGAGAATGGCAAACTGCTCCTCAGGGGTAATCCGCGAATACAGATTATAAGGCATATCCACAATAGCAACATCGTAATGCTCCGTAATGTCGGCAATATCCCCGAGCGTGACTTCACTCTCGAAGCCGAAATGGGCGATATTCGTCCGCGCTCCGGCAGCAATAAGCGGGTTAATATCACGTCCTACAATATCAATCCCCATAGACAGTGCCTCAACCATTACTGTACCAATCCCGCAGCAGGGATCTATCATCTTCACTCCGGCTATGCGGGGAACCGCCATATTGACCGCCGCCCGGGCCACCCGTGTGCTGAGTGCTATGGAGTAGCTGCGCGGCTTTTTCATCTGCCGGAACCAGGTTGCTTTATTCTTATGATAAGCGCCGAAGTACCAGCGTCCGCCCACCGTAACAATTCCATACACCAGCTCCGGATGATTCACATCCGCCTCGCCTTCAATCCGCATGCCGATTTCCCGTTCAATCACTCTGCGCTCGTCGTATTCAATTTTATGCTCCGGCGTTAGATCATTCGTCTTCACAAAAATAACCTTAAAGGTCTTCCCCTCCAGCTCCACCTGCTCCGTCTGCCGGTAGATTTCCGGGAGCGTGTCCCCTTCATACATCACATCAATCCGCTCTTTGATAAAAGGGCTGCGGCTGACGTCCACCCGGGTCCCGCTTGAGAATATAGCCGGCGGGATCTCCCGTCCAAACAGGCAGCGCAGCTCCATACCGCATAGGGATGTCTCATCCTCAGAATGGGCGTACGTATAGATATAAGACCTGTTTCCGGACTGGGGCATTTGTGCTTCATATTCAAGACTTGCTGGTACATTCGCTGACACTGTTATTCCGCTCCTATCGCTTCCGCCGCTGGCGGCGCTTCTGTTTCTGATTCTATACTCAACTTTTCCGGGTTATCGGCCGGTTCAACATCCTCATGCCCGCTATCATAGTTGATCCTTGCCTTGGCGATTTCGCCACGGTTTCCATTCACCCATTCTACCAGTAAAGTCAGCGGGCCAAGAAGAGATTCACCTAGCGCTGTAAGACCGTACTCTACAGTTAAAGGGACTGTGGGTGTGGCCTTGCGCCAGACCAGCCCATCACGTTCCAGATGGCGGAGCGTCTGGGTCAGCATACGCTGAGAGATACCGCTCGAACGGCGCTGCAGTTCCTTGAAACGCAAAGACTGCACACCAAGGTTCACAATAATCAGCATACTCCATTTATCGCCAACACGGTCTAGGATCTGCCGGGTAACCGTGCAATCCTCCAGCATAGTCAGTTGAGAGACTGCTTGTAATCCATCATTCGATTGATTGTTCAAGGTAGTTACCTCCATGTAACCTAAGCAGCTAATAGTGCCTTCTTGCCGCTTAAGCTAACTAAGTCTATCATGGTTACTGTTAGTAATCAACAACCTGAAAGGAACTGGTGAACCATGAAAACAATCGCTATCGTAGGCGCAGGACCGGGTCTGGGGTTATCCATTGCCAAGAAGTTTGGCGCACACGGCTTCCGTGCCGCTTTGATCGCCCGCAACGCGGACAAATTAAATAATTTAGTAGAGAAACTCGCAGCACTGGGCATTGAAGCTGCTGCCTTTCCGGCGGACATCTACAATAAAGAGCAGCTGACCGCTGCCTTCCAGGACATCAAAGACAACTACGGCTTCATTGATGTCCTGGAGTTCAGTCCAACCAGCGGCAGCTATCCGCCGACTCCGGCAACGCAGGTTACGGAACAAATTGCCCTTGACGCGTTCCAGTCACAAGTCATCGGCGCGATCCGCAGTGTGGAGCAGGTACTGCCGGAGATGCTGGAGAAGAAAACCGGCGCTCTTTTATTCACAACCGGCCTGTCTTCCCTGTACCCGATCCCTATGATGGGCAATATGGGAATCGCACTCAGCGGGCTGCGCAACTATGCGATGAATTTGCACTCGGATCTGGCCCCGCAGGGCATTTATGTAGCCCATCTGGCTATCGGCGCATTTATCAGGCCGGGAACTGCGGCCGATCCGGATCTGATTGCCGATGCATGGTACAATCTGTACGCTGCCGGAACCGAGGCCGAAGGTACATTCCCCCAAGGTGTTACACCGGCCACCATCCTCTGGTAAGGGGCTTGAACAATCCTTTTTGATCCCATTTGATATCTCCAGTATAATGGATGCATTACACTGCCGAACCTAAGCCGTCCGGACCTGTTATCTTGCCCTGGCATGATACGGGTCTTGGCGGCATTATGCAGCGATTCCAAGGAGGTACATAATTACTATGTCTTACGAAACTTATTTTCAGACTGAGCGCGAGGCTCAGCTAACCGAACTCAAGCAATGGCTGGCAATTCCCAGCATCTCGGCTATCTCTACCCACAAGGAAGATGTGAACGCCGCCGCAGGCTGGCTGGTAGAGACCCTGAAGCGTGCCGGACTGGACAATATTGAGCTGCATCCCACTGCAGGCCATCCTGTTATATATGCAGACTATCTTCATGCCCCGGGCAAGCCGACGATTCTGGTGTACGGACATTACGATGTACAGCCGGTTGATCCGCTGAATCTGTGGACTACCCCTCCGTTTGAACCGGAGATCCGTGACGGCAAGCTGTACGCGCGCGGAGCCACTGATGACAAAGGCCAGGTGTTTATGCACATCAAAGCCATCGAAGCCATTCTCAAGCAGGAAGGTACACTTCCGGTCAACATCAAGCTGTGCATCGAAGGCGAGGAAGAGATAGGCAGCGTGAACCTGCCTCCATTCCTGGAAGCCAACCAGGACAAACTTGCGGCAGATGCCGTACTTGTCTCGGATACCTCCCTGCTGGAACGCGGACGCCCTGCAATCTGCACCGGACTGCGCGGACTGTGCTCACTTGAAGTCACTGTGAATACCGCACTGACAGATCTTCACTCCGGCTCTTACGGCGGCGGCGTTCCCAATGCGCTGCATGCCCTGGTGTCGCTGCTCAGCTCGCTTCATGATGACAAGGGCCGTGTGTCCGTTGAAGGCTTCTATGAAGGCGTGCCTACGCTCTCTCCGCTGCTGCGTGAGGAATTCGCCAAGCAGGGCGTAGATGAAGACAAAATCAGAGCAGGCCTTGGCCTGGAGCAATTATACGGCGAGGAAGGCTACAGCTTCGTAGAACGGGTTGGCGCACGTCCGACGCTTGAATTGAACGGCGTGTACGGCGGCTTCCAGGGCGAAGGCAGCAAGACCGTTATTCCGAAGGAAGCCCATGCCAAAATTACCTGCCGTCTTGTCGGCGACCAGGATCCGCAGCATATCCTGGATGCTGTAGAAGCGCATCTGCAGGCTAATATCCAGAGCGGCGCGAAAGTGCATGTGAAGCAGATGGAGAAAGCCCGCGCCTTCAACATCGATCCTTCTCATCCAATTCTGCAGACTGCTGCAGATGCTTACGGCAAAGTGTACGGCACCCGCGCCCTCTTCACCAAAGACGGCGGCTCGATCCCGATCATGGAGAGCTTCTCCCGCATCCTTAAGGCTCCAGTGGTTCTGATGGGCTTTGGCCTCGACGACGAGAACCTGCATGCTCCGGATGAGCATTTCAATCTGGAGAATTTCGATAAAGGCCTGCTGACGATTGTGGAGTTCCTGAAGACCGTATAATCCGGCACAGCAATTTCCAAGCTGATCCACAATAGCTGCAACAGCAAAGCCAGGCTCCCGGAGAATCGGGACCCTGGCTTTTTGAGGATCATAATACGTGATACGTATGACTGCCCTATAATCCTATTCTCGCCTGTTGTATAACGAAAACAAACAACAAAAAAACCCTTGCGGACAAGGATTTGAAATATAAATATGGAGCGGGTGATGGGAATCGAACCCACGCTATCAGCTTGGAAGGCTGAAGTTCTACCATTGAACTACACCCGCAACTCAAATTGAGTACAAGAAACATTGTAGCATTACTACGAATAAATTGCAACCCTAGCAGGATCTCCAAGATCACATTACGATGGCATTTCCAGCAGCGGCTTCAGAAAAGACAGTTCGAACTCCTCTGCCTTGACCGGCTTGCTGAACAGAAACCCCTGGGCTTCATGGCAATGCTGCTGGCGCAGGAATTGCAGCTGTTCCTTATTCTCAACGCCTTCCGCAGTTACCTTAAGCTTCAGGTGGTGAGCCATGGACGTTATCGTGGAGACAATCGCCGCATTGTTGCTGTCCTCCATCACTTCCGAGACAAAGGAGCGGTCAATCTTGAGCCGGTCAATCGGCATGTTCTTGAGATAATGCAATGAGCTGTAGCCTGTGCCGAAGTCATCAATACTGATGCATACGCCAAGTCTCTTCAGGCGGTTCAACTGGTCAAAGGCAGTCTCCTTATCCAGTGTCATGCTCTCTGTAATCTCCAGATCAACATAGCTGGGATCGAGACCGATCTCCTGCAGAATTGCCCCAATCTTACCAGCCAGATTCGGCTGCAGGAACTGACGCATCGATAGATTAATAGAGACACAAATGGGCCGATAACCGGCATTTTGCCATGTTTTATTCTGCTGGCAGGCCGTTCTGAGCACCCATTCCCCGATTGGAACAATCAGCCCGCTCTCTTCTGCGATTGGAATGAAATCAACGGGAGAGACGAGTCCGCGTTTGGGATGATTCCAGCGCAGCAGCGCCTCCATGCCGACAATCTCTTCAGTCTCGAGCAGTACTTGAGGCTGATAGACGAGATAGAATTCGTTACGCTCCAGGGCTCTGCGCAGATCATTCTCCAGCTTGAGGCGTTCCTTCGCCTTCATCTGCATAGCCGGAATATAGCGGCGGATATCCACCCCTTGCTCCTTGGCATTGTGCACAGCAGTATCCGCGTTCTGAATTAGCTGCTCTGCCGTATCACCGTCTCCGGGGAAGATGCTCATCCCCAGACTAAGCGAAATGTGATATTCTCCGGACTCGAGGCTTACGGGTGTCTCGAACAGCCGCAGCAGCTCATTCGCCCGGACCAGACAGTTCTCAAGACCGGTCCGTTCTGTCATCAGAAAAGCAAACTCATCCGCTCCCATACTATAGAGCTCTTCATTCACTCTAACCTGATTCCCGATCCGCTGGGCGACCAGCTGCAGCAGCAAATCTCCTGCATAATGTCCGAGGGAGTCATTAATATTCTTGAAATGATTGATGTTCATGATGACCAGGCCCGAGAATCCGCGGCTTTTGTCCTTCTCACTCTGGATCACGATCTCTTCCATACGCTGCATCAGGCGGCGTCTGTTCGGAAGACCTGTAAGATCATCGTGGAAGGCCAGATAATTAATCCGGGCCTCTGCCTGCTGGTTCTCCTCAAAGGGCTCCTCTATCGTCAACCTGTAGACACCTGTGAGCAGAAGATAATAAGCCACTCCGCTGCTGAGCATCCCGAACAGATAATCCATATCTCCGACACTGAACAGATTCATGAAGAAGACCTGGCCCAGTGCAAAGAATACAAGGGAGCGGATAATAATCAGCAACGAAGCCGACTTCTCAATTTTGCCCGGATATACAATAATTCCCACTCCAAGCAGATAAACGAAAAGCACGGCCATATTCACCAGATCTCTTACGGTCTCCACCCACGGATAACCCGCCAGTCCAGGGATAATCAGGTTGCCGGCGCCAAACGCTGCCGCAGATAGCAGAATTAACATAAATGAATTCCGGAATACCTTGTGCTTGCTGTCAACCGACACCGGCCGATCTGCCCTGCAGAAGATAAGTACGATCCCCAGCGCACTGGCAAGCCGCGAGAAGGTCAGCAGCCATAGGGACTGTCCGGGACTAATATAAGAGGCAACTCCGGGAATGCCTACAAAACTGAGAACATGCAGGAAATCAAAGATGCTTACACCCAAAAACAGCGCGGATGTATAAAGTCTTGCTTTGGATAATTTATTGGAGAATAACAACCTGCCCTGGGCAAAAATCGCAAAGCCGAAAGCCACAGTGCAGCAGCCCGAAATAAGATAGAATGCCAGCAGTAAATCTTTATCCTCTATATGGCCCAGCGGTGTACGAAAAATCTGGATCAGAAGGAACAGCGCAGCCCCTATAACCGCCGCATGAATGGTCTTTCTCTCTTCTTGTCTCATAAGTCCCTCGCGTCTAAAAATGATATCTATAATAACTAGTCGATGTGTATTATGTCCTATGTATAAATATCGGTTGAATACCCCCGTAAAGTTACATCGTTCATCCTACAATATTATAAAGAAGCCATCTCTGGCAGAAAAAAAGCACCTTCCTCTAAATAGAGGTCAGTGCTTTCTTCTTCCGGACGTTTATTTATCCCCGAAATTAACCTCAGGTGTAGTCAGCTTGTCATAGAAGTCAACCGCCTTGTCTTTATCGGCTGAAGAACGCAGCGCCATCGCCGAGCGCGGATGCTCGTCCAGTGTTCCCGTAATCATGTATGGGATGATATATCCCCACTCTTCCTTCTCGCGCAACGGAATCATCAGGTTCTCAACAATATCCAGAACGGGACGGAGGGTGTATCTGGTGTTCTTCAAATGGGTAACCAGCAGCTCTGTAGGACAATTGCCGGCAGCACGACCCATGCCGTAGCAGGAAGCGTCCAGCAGTTCGACACCTTTTTCCGCTGCAATCAGTGTGTTGGAGAAGGCCAGCTGCAAATTGTTATGCGTATGTACACCCAGGCGCTTATCCGGCAAATGTGTTCTGAACTTCTCTACCAGGTAATGGATGTCATTGTGATCCAGACTGCCGTAGGAATCTACGATATATACAACATCAACAACGCTTTCGCGGATTTGTTCGAACGCTTCCAGCAGTTCATTCTCCATGACATTGGATAGAGCCATAATATTAATCGTAGTCTCATACCCCAGATCGTGGAAGGTCTGCACCAGCTCAAGCGCCTTGTCCACATCTTTGCTGTAGCAGGCTACACGAATCAGATCCAGCATACTCTCACTGCGGGGCAGGATATCATTCACGTCTACACGGCCGATATCGACCAGTGCCGACAGCTTGGTGTGGCCTTTTTGCGGAATAACCTTGCGCAGGAAATCATCATTCAGAAAACGCCACGGACCGGCACCCTCCGATCCTTTCAGCAGCTTCGGTGAGTTTTTATATCCGATTTCCATATAATCAACACCGGCTTCATTCAAACCAGCGTATAATTTCTGAACAAATTCAATACTGAAATCCCAGTTATTCACCAATCCCCCGTCACGGATGGTACAATCGACAATTTTGCTATGATTAGTCTTCACAATCTGTTCTCCCTTCGGGCTTAGCTTCATATTATATCCTCATAATAAACAAGGCCACAAACTTACTATGCTTACATTATCGTTCAATCATACTTTAATGAAGAATAAATTGTAAAGAAAATTTCAGTAATTTCCATATAGATTTCAGGAGATCAATACAATGATATTAGTCACAGTAAAGTTCCTAACAAAATGCTACAGTACAAGAAATAATTGAGATTGATTATCAATCTCTCTCGGAGGGATTACAATGGCTTCTGCATCCTGCTCCTTGCTGCGTTTACAACCGGGCACTACCGGCTCTATTTATAGAATCGAAGGCATGAACCCCATCTTGCGCCGCCGCCTTGCCGATCTGGGAGTATCCGAAGGTGTAATGATCCGCCTGAAGGGTAAAGGTCCTTTTATGGGCCCCATTACGCTGGAATGCAACGGTCAATTATTCGCTATCCGCCGGAAGGAAGCTTCGATGATTGAGGTGAAAGTTTCATGAGCTCCATCGCCCTTGTAGGGAACCCAAACACCGGAAAGACCTCGCTTTTCAATACACTCACATCTTCGTATGAATATGTCGGGAACTGGGCAGGCGTTACTGTTGAGAAGAAGGTCGGCAGCCTGAAGAACGGAGCCGGCAAGCTGATCGACTTACCCGGAATCTATTCACTTCATCCGCTCTCCCGCGATGAGGGCGTAGCCGCCCAATATCTGATCGAAGAATCACCCGAAGCACTCATCAATATTGTCGATGCATCACAATTGGAACGAAATCTGCTGCTTACCCTGCAGCTGCTCGAATACGGCAAGCCGATTGTACTCGGATTGAACATGATCGATGTTGCCAATGCCCGCGGAATTCAGGTCAACCCTGAAGTACTGCAGGCACAGCTTGGGATAACCGTGTTACCGCTGATTGCCAGAACAGGCAAAGGCAGCAGCCAGGTGCTCAGCGTTCTGGAGAAGCCGGCTAATATTCCGCCTGTGAGCTTCCATCTGAATTATGGTGAACTCGTTGAAGCGACGATAGCTTCTATTTCAAATCAACTGCAGCAGATCTCCGGGCTGCCTAACCTGCGCTGGGTTTCCCTGCAGCTGATGGAGCAGAATCCGGTAGTACTGGAGCTGCTCAAGAAACGTATGGATACTTCTGAGCTGATGCTCCTCTGCGATGCCTGCCAGACCCAGCTGCAAAAGCAGAAGCTGGCGCTTACCCTCCCGCAATGGATCCGCTCCATCCGCATGGACTACATCCGCAGTGTATGCGCGGCGGCCATCGATGCGACGAAGCAGAAGCCGCATAATCTGACGGAGCGGCTGGATTCCATCCTGACTCACCGTTTTCTGGGATTGCCTCTGTTTATCGTCTTTATGTATGCTATGTTCAAAACGACCTTTGACTGGGCAGGCGGACCTTTATCGGATCTTCTGGACGGCTTTATTGGGGGCCCTCTCAGTGACGGAGCCAACTCATTGCTGCAGGCGATCGGTGCATCAGGCTTTACTCATGCTTTGATTGTCGATGGTATTATCGGCGGTGTCGGCGGCGTGCTTGTCTTCGTTCCCCAGATTTTCATTCTGTTCCTGATGATCTCCTTCCTGGAGGATTCCGGTTACATGGCACGCGTCTGCCTGCTGATGGACAGCACGATGGAACGGATGGGCCTGAACGGCAAAGCCTTTATCCCTTTCATTATCGGCTTCGGCTGTAACGTGCCGGCGATTATGGCTGCGCGCAGTATCGAACAGCCCAAAGACCGGATGCTGACAACACTGCTTATGCCGCTGATGTCCTGTTCAGCCCGGCTGCCGGTGTACCTGCTGTTTGCAGCGGTCTTCTTCCCGGCCCGGCAAGCAACTGCGGTGCTGGCGATGTATGTGATGGGAGTAGTCTTCGCCCTGATTCTGTGTAAATTATTCTCCAAACATCTGTTCAAGAATGAATCCTCCATCTTCATCATCGAGCTGCCGCCTTACCGGATGCCGCAGTTCAAGACACTAGGCCGCAGCACCTGGGAGAAGGGCAAAGGCTTCCTGCGTAAAGCAGGAACCATCATTCTTGCCGGTTCGGTCATTATCTGGCTGATGTCCTACGCGGGTCCTGCCGGATTCAATGTAGAGATGGACCACTCGTTCCTGGCCAAATTCGGCGGGCTGATCGCACCGCTGCTGCAGCCGCTCGGCTTCGGCACCTGGCAGGCCGGTTCCACACTGGTTCCCGGCTTCCTCGCCAAAGAGGTTGTGGTCTCCACCATGAATATCATCTACCATGCGCCGGATAGCGCAGGGCTGGAAGGACAAATTGCTTCAGTCTTCACACCGCTTAGTTCGATCAGCTTCATGGCCTTCATCCTGCTCTATATTCCTTGCCTGGCCACGGTCGGAGTAATCAGGAAAGAGACGGCATCCTGGAAATGGACCTTCTTCTCCATGGGATATTCACTGGTACTGGCGTATGCCGTGTCACTGGTTATTTTCCAGGGCGGCCGGCTGTTGGGATGGTCGTAGAGGCAGCAAGTCCAAGATTTACTGAGAGGAAGCGAGAGCAGCAATGATAGTCAATATTCTGATTGTAGCGCTTATCTTCGGGTACTCCGGCTGGATGCTGTACCGTCATGTTCAAAAGGGCAAAGAAGGCGCCTGTGCCGGCTGTGACAAAAGCAAAACCTGTTCGGCCGCATCGCTGGATTCACCTTTGTCCTGCTGCGGAACTACAGCCGATCCCAAACACTAGATCCGTCTGCGTCTCTAGAGAAAAGAATACAATTCGTTTAGAATCCTTGGCATGCGGGTATGTTAGTTATAAGCAATTACAGCCAGACCATACCAAGGAGGAATTACCATGAACACCAAAAAGACATTGTTTACTACGGTAGCATTGGGAGCAGCCTACTTGCTGAAGAATAAGAATACGCGGGACAAGATCATGAATGGGGTCCAGTCCTTTACTGCACAGATGAAAGCCAGAAAATAGGATGTAACTCAAACTAAACTCGCTTCTTTCAATAATAGTCCAAGCTTAAACAGCCGCAGTCCCGGGAATCCGGAGACTGCGGCTGTTTAGCTACATACGGGTCATAACAAGTTTATGAAGAGAACTGTGCAGTATCTGCCTCGAATCCAGAGCCAGGAGCTAAGCGGAGCAGATATTCCAGCAGCGTACGCACCATCACACCCGTTGCCCCCTTGGGGTTCACTCCCCGCTCTTTCGACAAAAATGCCGTTCCGGCAATGTCCAGATGAATCCATGGCAGACCTTCGGCAAATTCGCCGATGAATAATCCGGCTGTAGTAGCTCCGCCGTATCTTCCGGCAGCATTGCGGATATCGGCGACCTCGCTTTTTAGCATCTCGCGGAATTCTGGATAGACGGGCAGGGCCCATATCTGCTCGCCTGACAGCCTGGAGGCCTCCAGAAGCTCCGCCAGGAACTCTTCATCATTCGTTACAGCGCCCGTAGCCACATCGCCCAGAATGGACAAGACGGCCCCGGTTAGCGTGGCGACATCAATAATCCGTTCCGCTCCCCACTCCCGCGCGTACGTGATTGCATCTCCCAGAACCACTCTGCCTTCCGCATCGGTATTCAGCACTTCAATCGTTCTTCCGCTGAGGGAGGTTATAATATCACCAGGTTTAAAAGCATTGCCTGCCGGCATATTCTCCGCCGACGGAATAAGCATGACCACGTTGATCCGGGGGCGCAAACGCCCCAAGGCCTCCATGACTCCGAGTACTGCGGCTGCACCGCCCATGTCACTGATCATATCCTCCATCCCAGGAGCTCTTTTGAGCGAAATACCTCCAGTGTCGAAGGTGATGCCCTTGCCGACAATCCCCACCACATTCTCCCACTGATTGGTTCCCTGATAGCGAATGGCTATCATACGCGGCGGATTCACACTGCCTTTGCCTACGGCCTGTAATCCGCCCATTCCCTTAAGCTCAATCTCACGTTCATCCAGCACCTCAGCAGGAAGGCCGTGGCGTTCGGCTACTTTTATGGCTGCTGCCGCAAGCTCTGAAGGGGTCAGCAGATTACCCGGGAGATTGGTTAAGTCCCTGGCCAGATTCGTCGCTTCCCCAAAAGCCTGCCCCCGCAACACGCCTGATTTCCAGCGCTCATCCTCTGACTCTTCGGTCTGACGCTCCATATGCAGCCTTACGGCGCTTAAGCCGGCGTAGCCCGGCTGCTCCAGCTTGTATTGTCTGCGGCGGTAGGCCCCAAGGACCAGGCCTTCTGCAAGGACCTGGCCTGCTGTCTCTGCCTTCAGGGCCTCAGGCAGCTGGTTCAGCTGATCGGGGATCTGCACGATCAGGGTAGCAGCCTTCAGTCTGTGAGCCGCCCTGGCGGCCTGTGCCATCAGCAGCCGCAGGTCATGGGCTGATGCGCTGCCATTGCCGCTTCCGGCCAGAATCACAACCGGCAGCTCCGGACGGCCAGTCACCGGCAGCAGGTGAATTTGCCCCAGCTTGCCGCTAAACAGCCCTGCCCTGGACAACAGGCTGATCCTCTCCGCCCATTCCGCCGAAAGTCCTTCTCCCTGCGCCTGTGCCTCCGAGACTATGAAACATAAGGCATCGCCTTGCAGCGAAGCTGCCTCTGAACCGCTGCTCCATTCAATATTCATGCTGCACCCCTCCACTGACTCACTGTATTATTCCAAATAACGCAGACAGGCCGATCTCCCGCACATGACCGTGCACTGCAGGAATCAGCCCTTAATATATTGATTATAACCCGGAAGCCTGAAAATACCGAGTCTATTGTGAGATTAATGAATGAGTGGAAGCGAAATCACGAACCGGGTTCCCTCATTCAGCCGGCTGCTGACAGAGATGCAGCCTCCATGATTCTTGATGATACGGTCACTGACCGAGAGTCCTAATCCCGTACCATTCTCCTTCGTGGTAAAGAAAGGATTGAACAGCCTATCCAGTGTGCAGATATCCATGCCCTTGCCATTGTCAGAGATAAAAATCCGCACCTCTGTTCCTTCTTTGCGCGCTCCGACCTCTATTCTGCCCATGGAATCATCCGCTCTCTCCGAGATCGCTTCCATAGCATTCCGAATCATGTTTAAGACGACCTGCTTCATTTGTTTCGTGTCTCCGGAGATGAACAGATCTTCCTGAAGCACCTGCAGATTAATCTGGCAGCCCTTCATCAGAGCTTCACTCTCCGTAAGCAGAACGACTTCCTTAAGGAGCGCCGAGACAGGAATCATACTGACCTGTGGCACCGAAGGCTTGGAGGAAGTCAGAAATTCATGAATAATGTCATTGGCACGATCAATCTCAGCCAATATAATCTTCGCATACTCCTCCTTGCCGAGCAGGTGAAGATGGGGATGCAGCAATTGAATAAAACCCCGGATCGCAGTCAGCGGGTTGCGGATCTCATGAGCAATTGAAGCCGATAATCTGCCGAGCATCGCCAGACTGTCGTTCTGGTATGCTGTCTGTTCAATCAGCTTGAAGTCTGAGATCTCTTTGAGCGTGAACAGGTAGCAGCCCTTCATCTGCTCACCGCTGCAGAGAGAGGCGCGCCAGTAACGGCCATATTCATCTACAAATTCATAGCTTGGCTTACCTTTGACCACCATTTCACGGTAGCTCCGCAAAACGAGCTTCTTCTTAAAACGGCTTAGTTGAATATGGCTTATCAAATGAGTCAGGGTGCAGCCAAGCAGAGAATGACGGCCCAGCTCCAATATGCCGTACATCTGCTTGTTTACAAACGTCAGAACTCCCTCTTCATCAAAAAGCAGAATCCCGCTGTCGATATGCTCCAGTACATCCTCATATGTAGTATCCATCGGTCCGGATTGAAACGTTCTTGCCGGTAAAAGCAAGCTTTCCTGATATTGGCTTATCACGATACGAAGTTCCCCCTTTTACTGCAATTGACGAAGACGCTTAAGCGACATCAAATTACTATGTATATGAGTATATGACGAAGCCGCCAGAACATTCGGAAATCGTATTATATTATCCAACCGTTTCAACTATATTCCAATCATATCCAAGAGAAGAAGACAACGCAATCGGAGAAACTGTCGAATGATAAAAATATTCTTAAAATGATTCTTAAGACACATTAAATATCGTTAGAATGTTTCGTTTCCTGCAAATACAATGAAAAGAGCCTCCGCATTTCGCGAAGACTCTCCTCTTTTATGACATTCCGTGGAAGCAATAAGCTTGGTATTCAGGCTTTCTGCTGCAGCCGGTGGCGCCGCTGACTCATAACCGCCAGACGCTTCTTCAGTTCACGTTCCCATTTGGTATCGCCAATTTGTTTGGCTACGGCCAGCAGGTCAAGCGACATGTCGATTTGGCTGCGCACAATAGCGAGCGGATCCTCACTCTCCATATTTATCACATTCTCGAAGATTGCTTCCTCATCTTCCATTACATAATCCTGGAAATCAACATCCGTAACTCCGTCGCCATGGGCATATTCTGCCAGGATTTCATATTCATTTTCGACTTTATAATGTACCTCTACCCGGTGGCATACCGGACAAAAAAGCAGGGGAACATTATGGACTTGCGTGCGATAATGCTTTAGGGTCCCCTTAGTTCCAACCATACTCGCTCCACAGCAAAAGCTCATTTTTGTTCACCCTCCTTGATTTTTTCCGTTGAATTCCTATTATTATATTACACAATGGCAGGAGAGATTCCTCTCCTTGAAGCTATATATTAACCTTTACGCCCATTTTCAAACGGCTTGTCCGCTAAGGATGGGCCGTTTTGGTGCAAAAAACCCCCTTGCCGGGAAATACTCCCGCAAGGAGGTTCTCTTCGTATATCAAAGATCGCAGCTGATGAGGACCGGCAGCTTACAGATTCTTGTCGCCCGGTTTCCAGTTCATAGCGCACAGCCCGCCGGATTGCAGGGCCTGCAGTACACGCAGAGTTTCTTCCACACTGCGGCCTACATCATTGTGGTTAACCACTTGATATTTCAGTTCGCCGTCAGGATCGATAATGAACAATCCGCGGAGTGCGATACCTTCTTCTTCGATCAGGACGCCGTAATCGCTGGCAACCTTCTTCGTGATATCAGACGCCAGCGGGAAGTTAACCGGACCAAGGCCATTCATATCCTTAGGGGTTGTCAACCAGGCTTTGTGGCTGTGGATGGAGTCGATGCTCACACCAAGAATTTCTGTATCGAGTTCTGCGAAATCAGCCGCAGCATCACTCAGTGCTGTAATTTCGGTCGGACATACAAATGTGAAATCAAGCGGATAAAAGAAGAATACAAGCCATTTGCCGCGATAGTCGGACAAGCTAACCTTACCGAAATCCTTACCGTCGCCCGTTACTGTCTCCATGAAGAAATCAGGGGCTGGTTTACCTACCAAACGTTCTGCCATTGCTTAAATCCTCCTTTGATTATGTAAGAAAAACAACTACGGTGCCGTTAGCCGGTGCAATATGCTTTTCTTGATTTTGATGGGATGGTTACATTGTTGCTGCTACAGAACAAATGTTATCATCGTACAAAATCAAAGTCAATATTACATTGATTACTTTTTTATAATTATTATAAATAAGCAACATTTTGTGAAGTTTTTCTTCTTTCTGCGTCAAAGGAGGGCATATGTGGTAGAACTAGGCTTTGCGGATAGCGGCAACAATCAGATCGCCCATCTCTGTAGTACTGATTGCCTTGCTCTTGTCTACAGCGATATCGCTGGTCCGGTGGCCGGCATCGAGCACCTCAGCGACAGCTGCTTCTATGGCAGCCGCTGCCTCTTCGTAGCCGAAGGTCATGCGGAACATCAGCGCAAGCGACAGAATCGTCGCGATCGGATTCGCGAGCCCCTGGCCGGCAATATCAGGCGCAGAGCCGTGTACTGGCTCATAGAGGCCGTAGCTGCCTTCTCCAAGTGAAGCCGAAGCCAGCATACCGATGGAACCGGTCAGCATCGCTGCTTCATCACTAAGGATATCTCCGAACATATTCTCAGTAACGATGACATCGAAGCTTGAAGGACGGCGCAGCAGCTGCATTGCACAGTTATCCACCAGTACATGCTCCAGCTCTACCTGCGGATATTCCGGCGCCAATCTGTTCACTACCTCACGCCAGAGGCGCGAGGTCTCCAGGACATTGGCTTTATCGACACTGGCCAGCTTATTGCGGCGTTTGCCGGCTATCTCGAACGCCTGGCGTACAATGCGCTCTACTTCCGTTACGTTGTATACGCAGGTATCCACAGCTTCTTCCCCGTGTTCACCCTGACGGCGCAGCTTCTCACCGAAATAAATACCGCCTGTCAGCTCACGCACCACCATCAGGTCCGTGCCTTCCAGTACTTCCGGTTTCAGCGTTGAAGCATCCTTCAGGCAGTCGAAGACAACTGCAGGACGCAGATTGGAGAACAGACCCAGTGCTTTGCGGATACCCAGCAGTCCGGTTTCCGGACGCAGCTCCTTCGGATTGTTGTCCCACTTCGGTCCGCCAACGGCTCCCAGGAGTACGGCATCTGCACTGCGGCAGATTTCCAGCGTATCCTCCGGCAGCGGTGTTCCTCTCTCATCAATGGCAATCCCGCCGAAGAGGGCATGCTCCGTTTCAAATGCTAGGCCGAACACTTCTTCCGTTCTTTTCAATACTTTTTCCGCTTCTGCCACAACTTCAGGTCCGATACCGTCCCCGGCAATTACGGCGATTTTCTTAACCTCGCTCATTCCTGTCACTCCTTAGGTAGTCCTGCTGCTCGCAGACATAGTTCTTCTGTATATTGTTGTATCATAACAACAGACAAAGGACAAAGATATAGATTCTATTGAACTGATAGGCGAAGCCTATAGGAGTACGGTTACCGTATCTTGCACAGATAAAAACTGCACCGCAGTTTGCTCTTGATTCTTAAGTTGTTTACAATTAGTATGCAATTGTTGTATATAACCGTTAGTCCATCTTAATGAGGGAGTGATACTAAGGTGCAATATACTAAGCTTGGCAAGTCCGGTATGAAGGTTAGCCGCCTCTGTCTGGGAACGATGAATTTCGGGCCGATTACCGACGAGAAGGAAGCCTTCCGCATCATGGATGCTGCGCTGGACGCCGGAGTCAACTTTTTTGATACTGCTAACGTGTATGGTTGGGGTGAGAATTCCGGCCTGACCGAGACCATTATCGGGCGTTGGTTCAAGCAGGGCGGCGGACGCCGTGAAAAGGTTGTGCTCGCCACTAAGGTCTATGGCGCAATGAGTGACAAGCTGGATGGTCCAAACGATGAGGCCGGCCTCTCTTCCTATATTATCCGCAGGCACCTGGAAGCCTCTCTGCAGCGTCTGCAGACCGATCATGTTGAACTCTACCAGATGCACCATATCGACCGAAACGTGTCGTGGGACGAGCTGTGGGGCGCCTTTGAGCTTGCTGTCAGCCAGGGCAAGATCGGTTATGTCGGCTCCAGTAACTTTGCCGGCTGGGATATTGCCGTAGCCCAGCAGGAAGCGAAGGCCCGCGGGTTCCTGGGTCTGGTATCGGAGCAGCATAAATACAGCCTCACCTGCCGTCTGCCGGAGCTGGAGGTTCTGCCTGCTGCCCAGCATCTCGGTCTTGGAATTATCCCGTGGAGCCCGCTTGACGGGGGACTCCTCGGCCGCAATGCCTTGAAGAAGATCGAAGGCAGCCGGAGCGGGGGCAATTCAGAACGTGTAGAGCAGCATAAGAGCCAGCTGGAAGCCTTTGCGGAGCTGAGTCTGGAGCTGGGCGAACCGCAGGATAATATCGCACTGGCCTGGCTGCTGGCCAATCCTGCGGTGACGGCTCCGATTATAGGACCGCGTACGCTGGAGCAATTCGAAAGCGCGCTGCGCAGCCTGGAGATCGTCCTGGACGAGTCCGTGCTGAAACGTCTGGATGAGATTTTCCCGGGACCCGGCGGTGCTGCTCCGAAGGCTTATGCTTGGTAAGCAGAGTTTAAGAAGCCATATCTGATTCGTATTCTGTTCTATACCAGGTCATAGAAAGAGCTGTTCACCGGCAATTATCCGGTAAACAGCTCTTTGTGCAATTTATTGTGCGGTGTCCACCGTCACAGAACCATTGCTGGTGGACAATGTAACTTCATGGGTTCCGCTGCCAAGCACGGCTGTTCCATTGTCATCATCGCCGTCCCAGGTAACATTCCCTTTAAGCGAACCATTGCTCGTATCCGCATGGATTGTCGCATCCGTAACAGCCGGCAGGCCCACTATAATCTTGCCATTGCTGGATTTCAGCTCCCAGTCGCCTGTCACCGCAGAATTGACCGTAATCTTGCCGTTGCTGCTCTTGGCAGATAAGGAGCCGTCGATATTGCCCAGTGTAATCGCCCCGTTCGAGCTGACCAGCTCCACTTTACCCTGTATATTCTGCACGGTTACTGTACCATTGCTGGTGTGAGCCTCCACGCCTCCGGTAATATCATGGATATCCATTGTCCCGTTGCTGGTGTCCACATCCATGCCTGCTGTCAGACCGGCAGCTTCGATGGATCCGTCGCTGGTCTCTACCTGGGCGGCTAAATTCTGCGGAATGCTAACATTAAGGTAAGGAGCTTTGACATTAATTCCGAACTGGATGTTCGCGAGCCAGCCGGAATCTCCTTCCAGCTCCATGACAAGCGTGTCGCCTTCGGTCGTCACTTTCCATTTACGCTCTAGTGCGCTTGCTGCTTCACTGTCCGTATTGCCCGGCAGCTCCAGCTTTCCTTCATATTCCAGGGTGTTTCCTTGTACGCCTTCAATCTTAACCTTGCCGTCAGGCAATTCAATCCGTACATTCTTAATTTCCTGATTCACTTCTACCGTCCCGCTTACCGGGACAAGCGTTGTATTGCCCAAGATACTGCTCAGCGAGCCGCCGGCCAGCACCGTCTGTGCCCCGCTTGCCGCGACAAGCACGATAATCAGCACAATCGCCCAGCCGCTAACACGGCTCTTGACATCCGATTTAATGAAGAGCCTAAGCAGCATCTCCAGCCCGAACAGAATAAGCAGTGCCGGCCAGATATAGCCCAGCGCCTCGTAAGTGATTACATCGTACTGGGCAAGTACTACAATGACCCCAATCACAATGCAGCCTATTGCGGCGGTAAAGCTGCCGATTTTCCATCTCCCCATAATTCATTTCCCCATTTCACTATACTTTAGAATTGTTCTTCAGCATTCTCAGTCCATATCCGATCAAGGCAAGAGACAGCACGATCGCCCCGATGTTCATGTCATTGAGTATTCTCCAGAGGGTTGGAAATACCGTAATGAGCATTAGCATAATACCCGCTATGACACAGCCTATGCCTACCCATACCGGATTAACATCATCATGCGGATACACCGGAGGTGCCGGCATTCCCATAGTCCAAGGTGCCCCGAAGCTGTCCGGATGGAACATCATCCGCTCATGCTCAGCCGCAGAGAGCTTCATCCAGGCCGCTTTTTGCAGCGCATCGAATAGTTGATAGAACCAGAGTGCTGCCAGCGCGAACGGAAATACGGTGGGCATCGACGGAATGAACATAATACACAGCGATGCTCCAAGCATATACTCAAGACCCAGTTTTTTAAAGCCTAAATACATATGGCCCAGTCCCGGAACCATCGCCAGGAGAAAAGTGAGCCAGCGTCTTTTCTTAATCATATAATACCCTCCTAAAAGTTTTGCGGAACATCCGCTTCTTCGAACTCTCTTTACAGCAAAACTGCTTCGAAAGCATCTGCTGAGTTTTGCGGAACATCCGCTTCTTCGAAATCTTCTTTGCAGCAAAGCTGCTTCTATCGTACGCAGGTTTTAATTAGTATGAATTAGCCGGAATAGCCCCTGCGGATTGTTGGATTATTTGCCTTGAGGGCCGAACCAGGCGCTGACTGAAGTGGACATTTGCCCATTAATTTCGGTAATGCCGTAGGCAAGGTGTTCGAACACACCGAACTGCAGCAGGAGAAAAGTCAGCCCCACGGCAACGCCATAATGCATCCAGGAGGTTCCCGGGGCGGTACGCCGTCTGGACATCGTTGCTTTAATCACCCGTTCCCTGCGGCCATTCTCCATACGGTCAATCTTAGCCATCACATCCGCTGTAAGATCAGGGAAGTCCATAGGCTGCATTGCTTCCTGGCCAAGGCCGTCCAGCCCGGCTTCCATCTCATTCCACAGCGCCGCGAGACCGCGTGCCTCTTCCAGCCATTGCGCGCAGTCGGGACAGGACTCGGCATGCAGGCGGATTGTCTGCTGCGCCTCAGGCGGTAGCTGGCCATCGATATAATGCGGCATCCATTCTTTTACTGTTGCACAATTCATCGCCATTCCTCCCCGCTTTTGCGCATCATCTGTCTGGCCCGATACAGCTGCGATTCAACCGTTTTGACCGAAATCCCTTTCTGATCGGCAATCTCCTGATACGAGTGTCGCTGAAAATAGTACAGCTGCACAACCGACCGGTACGGCTCTGTCAGACTGTTCAAATTCTCACCCAGCTCCTGGGAGGCTTCCTTGCGGAGCGCCGCCTGCTCAGGCGTTTGCGAAGTCACCCAATCATTCTCCGTGTAGTCCGCAGTGCTCCGGTGCCGCCATTCCCGGTCATTGGCCCGTTTCCAGTCCAGACAGGTCCGGTAAGCAATCCGGTACAGCCATGTGGAGAATGAAGACTGTCCTCTGAAGGAGGGAAGAGCCTTATAGGCCTTGATGAAGACTTCCTGGGCCATATCCTTGGCCGACTCGGCTTCTCCTGTGATTTTGATGCATACACTGTATACCATGCCCTGATAGCGTGTCACCAGGTGCCCGAAGGCCTGATGCTCTCCGCTGAGCACAGCAGTAATCCACTCCGTCTCTTCCAAGTAATTCTTCCCTCCTTCAGTTACATAACGTTAGACGCCGGGCAGGCTGATCCCCCTGCAGGACATGCGAAATTTTTAAAAAATAATTTTTGCAGTCTATTTTACTTTACTATATCCTACATGGGGCTTATCCTCTACAGAAAGGGAATTCCTTTTTCTTGTCGAATTCATTTATCATCATGGCTAGGCAGCATACAAATAGAAACGGCTGCTCCTCCTTAAGAGGATGGTATGCGTTTCAGTGATAAAGATAAGGAAAGCGGTGGACAGAAATGATTCGAGCTATGCTAGTGGATGATGAACGTCTTGCACTTATAAAACTTCAGCTCATGCTTGAAGAATTAACGTCAGTACAGATCCTTGCCGCCTTTACAGACCCTTATGAAGCGGTAAAAGCAGCACCGGAGCTGGACCCGGAAGTTATTTTCCTGGATATTGATATGCCCGAGATGAATGGAGTTCAAGCTGGTGAAATCCTGCAGAATCTTTGCCCCCGTGCCAAAATCATATTTGTGACTGCATACAATAACTACGCTGTAGATGCTTTTGAGCTAAACGCACTAGATTATGTATTGAAGCCGGTAAGCAGAAGCAGGCTGGTGAAGACTATTCAGCGTCTGGAGGAACGGATCGAGCTGGAGCCCGACAATAAAATTACAGATCATCAAATCATGATCCGCAGCCTCCAGTCCCTGCGTTTCGAGCGCGGCGGACAGCCGCTAAGCAATATTCGCTGGCGTACCTCGAAAGCCCAGGAGCTGTTTGCTTATCTTTTTCATAACCGTAACCGGTTTGTCAGCAAGGACAGCCTGATCGATCTCCTGTGGCCTGATTTCAATCTCAAAAAAGCCTCAACCCACCTGTACACTACCATTTATCAGGTAAGGCAGTGCTTGAAGCAGGGAGAAATCGATCTCCCCATCAATAATGTCAGCGGCGGAGAAGGCTATACCCTGGAGACCGGGGGCGCTTTAATTGACAGCTACGAATGGGAGAAAGGCCTTCTTACTCTGGAGCCGGTCAGCGCAGGCAATATTCAAGAGCATCAGCGTCTGCTGGATTTCTACACTGGTGATTATTTGGCCGACTACGATTATTTGTGGGCTGAGAGTGAACGTCAGCGGCTCCGGACGATCTGGCTGCATCATGCGCTGAGTCTGGCAGCGTTCTATATAGAGACCAGCAAACTCCCGGAGGCTGTTACGATATATCAGCGTATTGTCCGTCTTCAGCCTTACTTCGAACAGGGATATTTCGGACTTATGAAAACGTATGATATCATCGGTGAACGCTCCGGGGTCGAGGAGCAATATAACACGATGACAGCTCTTTGGAACGGGGAACTGGGAATCGGCCTGCCGGCAAATATAACCCGCTGGTACGAGGAATGGAAGCAGCATAATTTCAGAAGTCTGTGAATTAATCTTATTCTTCTGCTGAATATAAGAACAAGACAACCCGCCCGTAGCATTTGCTTCGGGCGGGTTGTCTGTATACCAGTATAACCTTATTTATGCTATCTCTGATTACTCCGGTTTATTGCGTGTCTTGAATCTGCGTGCCAGGATAATCCCCAGAACGATCAGTCCCCCACCCATCAGATACAATGGGAGCGGGCTTTCTTCCCCTGTCTTAGGGAGATCTCCAGGCAGGCCATCTTCACCGGAGGTTGTATCAGTTACCGTACCTGTCGGCACCTCGTCAACACCCACCTCAATAATGATATCCTGATCATTGCCGTCTTCATCCGTTACAGTAATGGTGAACTTATCCTTTCCGGTGTATCCCGGATCAGGAGTATAAGTCCATTTGCCGTCTGGTGTAATGACTACTGTACCATGTGACGGTTCCACACTAATGCTTGGAATGCCGCCCAGCGGAATCTCCCCATCGATTGGAATATCCTCAACAGTCGTTGCTGACGTAGCCTGTGGCGTCGGTGCGCTGCTTACTGCAGGTGCAGTAGGACTTAAGGTCGCTATTGGTGTAGGTCCCGGTGTAAACGTCACGCCAGGTACTCCTGTTGCGGAAGGACCTGGTGTACTAGTTACACCTGGCGTTACCGTACTAACCGGAGTAGGTGTTGGAGTAACCACCGGGTTCGTTCCGGGTGCTCCTGTCGGTGCCGGTATGTCTTTATTCGTAATTGGGGCCAGCACCTTTTGTACCTTCGAATCAATGATGATGCTGCGCTCCGTTGAATCCAAATAATAGCCGGTTGGAGCCACGGTTTCCTGCAATGTGTATACTCCAAGCTTCAAATCCTTAAATTCAATCTCACCATTCACGTTGGTAATCCCAGTTGCCACTACGCTCTTGCTGGAATCATAAAGCTTAAACTCAGCCCCGGCGAGCTTTCTCGCTGCGTTACCTTCGGCGATCTTAACGAGCTTGATTGAACCCAAGGTCTCTTGGTTCGTGATTGGTGCCAGCATCTGCTGGGCTTTCACAGTGATTGTGACGTCCTTCGGCGTTGAATCTAATTCATACCCGGCTGGTGCCTTGGTTTCTTCCAGCGTGTACGTGCCCAGCTTCAAATCATCGAATACAATTTCACCGTTCGCATTGGTAGTTTTCGTTGCTACCACAATCTTGCTGGAATTTGTGAGCTTGAACTCTGCTCCGGCAAGCTTTTTCGTGTCATCAGCAGCGTCTACCTTGATGAGCTTAAGTGAACCCAGTGTTTCCACGTTCTTAATCGGTGCCAGCACCTGCTGGGCCTTCCCGCTGATTGTGATGTTATGCACTGTCCCATCAAGATCATATCCGGCCGGAGCTTTGGTTTCCTCCAGTGTGTACGTACCCAGCTTCAAATCATCGAACACAATTTCACCATTCGCATTGGTAGTTTTCGTTGCTACAACAATCTTGCTGGAATTTGTGAGCTTGAACTCTGCTCCGGCAAGCTTTTTCGTCGCGTCAGCAGCGTCTACCTTGATGAGCTTAAGTGAACCCAGTGTTTCCACGTTCTTAATCGGTGCCAGCACCTGCTGGGCCTTCACAGTGATTGTGACGTCCTTCGGCGTTGAATCCAATTCATACCCGGCCGGAGCCTTTGTTTCTTCCAGCGTGTACGTGCCCAGCTTCAAATCATCGAACACAATTTCACCGTTCGCATTGGTAGTTTTCGTTGCTACAACAATCTTGCTGGAATTCGTGAGCTTGAACTCTGCTCCGGCAAGCTTTTTCGTCGCGTCAGTTGCATCGACCTTAACAAACTTAATCGAGCCGATGGTTTCTATATTCGTAATCGGGGTCAGAACAAGCTGATCCTTCGAAGTAATTTTGACATTGCGTACCCTTGCATCCAAATCATATCCGTAGGGGGCCTTGGTTTCCACCAGGGTATAGTCCCCAAGATTCAGATCTGTGAATTCAATTTCACCATCGTTATTCGTAACACGCGTTACCGCCACATTTGTGCTGGTACTCGTGAGTCTGAACTCTGCTCCGGCAAGCCTCTTATTCACATTATTATAATCTACCTTACTTATCTTGAGTGAGCCCAAGGTTTTGGTGTTCTTGATTGGGTCCAGCACCAGCTGATCCTTTGAATCAATCTTGATAGTACGCACCGCTCCATCCAGATCATATCCGGCCGGAGCCTTGACTTCCTCCAGTGTGTACGTTCCAAGCTTCAAATCATCGAATACAATTTCACCATTGGCATTGGTAGTCCCTGCCGCAACCACAGCATTGCTGGAATTGTATAATTCGAACTTTGCTCCTGAGAGCTTCTTCGTTCCGTCCGCTGCATCCACCTTTATAAGCTTAAGTGAGCCTGTGGTTGCTTTATTGGGGATTGACGGCAGAATCTGCTGTACTTTCGAATCAATCTTGACATTACGCACCGTTCCATCCAATTCATACCCGGTTGGAGCTCCGGTCTCCTTCAGTGTATAGTCTCCAAGCTTCAAATCATTGAATACTATTTCACCATTGGCACTGGTAGTCGCCGTTGCCACCAGAGCATCGCTGGAATCGTACAGCTCGAACTTCGCTCCGGCAAGCTTCTTCGTTCCGTCCGCCGCATCTACCTTAACAAGCTTGAGCGAACCCAAGGTTTCTTTATTCGTAATTGGAGCCAGCACCTGCTGTACTTTCGAACTAATTGTGATGTTGCGCACCGTGGAATCCAAATCATATCCGGCCGGAGCCTTGGTTTCCTCCAGGGTATATGCTCCAACCTTTAGATTATCGAATATAATTTCACCACTGGCGTTAGTAGTTGCCGCTGCCACCATGGCATTGCTGGAATTGTACAACTCGAACTTCGCTCCGGCAAGCTTCTTCGTACTGTCAGCTGCATCTACCTTAACCAGCTTGAGCGAGCCCAGAGTTGCTGTATTCTTGATCGGTTCCAGAGCCTTCTGCACATCCGAGTCGATCGTAACGCTCTGCTTTGTTGAATCCAGTTCATATCCGGCCGGAGCAGCAGTTTCCTGATAGGAGTAGGTTCCGAACTTCAAATTACTGAATACAATTTCCCCGCTGGCATTGGTAGTAGATGTTGCCACTAGAGTATTGCTGGAATTGTATAACTCAAACTTTGCTCCTGCAAGCTTCTTCGTTGCATCATCTTTATCTACCTTTATTAGTTTAAGCGAACCTTGAAGTGCTTCATTAGTAACCGTCACAGCATTTTGTTGAGCCGGATCAATAGTTACGGGAACACTATTACCATTAAGCTTATATCCAGCCGGTGCTTTAGTTTCTTTGTATGTGTAGCTTCCTCCCATTAATTTCGTAAAAATCACTACGCCGTTTGCATCGGTAGTTCCCGTTCCTACCAATTTATTTGCTGCATCATACAGTTCAAACTCTGCACCTGCAAGTTTTTTGGACGAATCATCCTGGGCAACCTTAGTCAGCTTGAGCGAGCCGTTATAATCATTCGTAACGGTCAGCAGAACAGGTGTAGAAGAATTAATGGTTACTGTCCGCGCTGTAGTATCCAGTGCATATCCGGTGGGTGCCTTTGTTTCCTTTAGAACATATTTACCGGCCCGCAAATTAGTGAACTCCAGATTGCCAGCTGAATCACTGGTTGCTTTCACTGTATCCTTCAGTTCTGTACCTACAATACGACCCAGGGAGAACTCAGCACCCTGGAGATTTTTAGTTTGGTCTGCATTTGTTTTCAGCACCTTAAGCGAGCCTTTCACACCGCTGCCCGTACCTCCGGTATCAACAATGGTGAAGCTTTGGGTGAATGGAAAAGGTTTACTTACCTGCTTGGCACCCATTCCGCTAAATGCAACATTATTGGTTACAGCTACAGTTCCTACTGCTGTAATAACAGACTGATACTTGAGAATATAGGGTTTGGTAATGGAGTTCGTAAACGCCAGCTTAAAGATGTCTACCCCGCTTGGGTTTGTGGTGAATTGGAGCGTATAATCTGTACCCTGAACTAATTTCGTGCCAGTCTCAGCAACTGTTCCAGCCGCGTTAACTGTAGTATTAAAGACCTGAAAACTTGCAGGCAATAACACCTGATTGGTACTCGGAGTATCTACAATCTCTGCATTGCTCACTGCGGATTGGTTAGCGTTAATGGTCATCGTCCAATTTATTAACGTTTGATCTGAACTATCAACCACACCTGTTTTAGTTACATATTGTCCACCATTCGGTATAGTGAGGGGGGAATTCTGGAGCACTCCCGAGACTGCCGTGCCCTGCGCATTATACAAGGTGGCTTTATTGGTGAGAGTCCCCTCGCTAACATCTCCTGCTATAAATTCTGTTTTGAAAACTACATAAAAGGCATAATTAATAGCTTTCTTAAATTTAACCTTCAGCTGAAGTCCATCGGCAGTTACACTTGCATCATAATCAGCAGGACTCACAGGATCTCCCTGTTCAGGATTTCCACTTGCATTGTAATTTAACTCATATACCTCTACAGTCCCAGTATCTCCTCCAGCCATCTGTTGGCTTGCCGGAAACGTGTCAACTAGTTCTGCACCTGCAGCCAGTTCTCTTTTGTTATAATTGGCTCCAACTTTCCAGGTGGTTCTCTTGCTGGCTGTATCGTACGAGCCTTCCTTGAATCCATTATTCTTGACTTTAACGTTCGGATCAAAAGTAGCTGAGGACGTCTGTGCTGGTGTGCCAACAGCCTTCTCTTGCCATACAACCGAGGCAGTGTTAGTGAAAGTAGTTGCGTTAGTTTTCAGCTTGTAATAATCGAAATTGGTACTGTAAGTGATCGTATACGCCTGAGTGATGGGTTTTAAAAATTTAATTTCGAAACCATCATTTGTTTTGAAGTCACTATTTCCCAGATTGGTAATCTCATAATCGGTACCCTCAACCAGCGCAGGAGAAATAACCGGCTTCCCGATCAGCTGCAATCCGGCATTTCCGAATTTATCAGTCAATACCAGATTGGTCATTGTTTTTTTGTCTTCATTAATTTTAATCGTCCATTTAACGGTTTTGTTCCAATAATCTATGTTTGACGGTGATTGTTTAGTTAAAACACGTTGGGTAAGCGAAGTCGTAGCTGTTACGGGCACCCCGTTATAGGTGACTGTATTCGTAACATTCCCGGTAGTATAGACGCGGTCTGCTACCTTTGTTTTGTATACAATCCGGTAGGCAGACTGTATGTCGTTAATGAATTTAAGCTCAAACCCAGCTTTGGAAGTAGTGTCAGCCAGTTGGGTTACGGTATAGTCCGTACCTAATATCAACTTTGCGCCATCATCCGTACCGTTTCCGTTTTGATCCAGCTTTACTTTATAAATTTCCATTGATCCGGCAACATAATCCTGAGTGATGTCGAAAGTATCGGTTAGAACAGCTTTATCCGCTGTTATTACCTTTTCATTATAGTTATATTTGATTTGCCAAGTAATTTCCTCTGAAGTTGAATTATAACCCAAAGATGATTTTTCCAGCGTTTTGCCCAAGTTAATATTAACCTCTGCAGAGGCAGTTTGAGGTGAGCCATTAGCAGTCAGTGTAGCTGTATTATTAAACTTTGTTTGCTCTGTAGTACTTATGTTCTTGGTAGTAAACTTTATCCGGTAGGCTTCATTTATTGAATTATTGAATCTCAGATCCAATTTGGTCAGATCGCTTGCGGTCGTGTCATAGAGTGCAGAACTGACCTGCCCGCCAAGGGTTAAGTTTCCTTTAACATCCACCGTCAAGGCATATACAGCAATAGAAGCCGGGTCCAGCTCCAAGCCTGTCTGCATGGGGTCCGTAATTACAGCATTATCAAGTTTGTTCAAAAGCGTATTTACATCAACCGTCCAGTCAATACTGCTGGCATTATATTTTTGCGGCATGGGTGTTCCGGTTTTGGTGATAGCTTTGCCGTTACTGGGTTGAACCTGGAGTGTAATTGAGTTATTGGCATTTCCCGCTATCGGAAAATGGAGCACCTGCGTTGTGCTGCCGGTAACTGTAGTTGAGCTTAGGGTGGATTCAACCCAAAAAGTGCCTTTTATATCCATTAGCCCTTCAATATTTTCATTAAAAACAAATACGACTTTATTATCTGCACCTACAGTATAAGTACCAATTCCATTAGCGAATTCACTATTAACCAGCGTACCGGAGTACGTTTGATTAATTTTTAATTGGGAAGGAAGGGTGTACGTGTACGTAGCGCCTTCGTCATACTTTGCATCCGGAAGCTCATAAGTCAAATTCAGCTTAACCATAGAATCCAGCTTGTACACACTATCCGTAACCTGCGTCCCATTTTCGTATACCGAGAGTGTTACAGTTTTAACAATATCTTCGGTAATTTCTGTGTTCATTGCATCCGCATTGACATTGGTGAAGAAACCCATTGCATTAGCGAATGATGTTACGAACAGTATTATTCCAAGCCCCAGTGCCCATTTTTTCTTTTTCATTAATCTCAAGACCTCTCCCTCTTTCATATGTATAATTTGTTCTTACATCAGTCGTGGAATGATCAGATAAGACATTAGAGCAGTGACATGAACAATTTCTGAACAGCTAAGTAATTTCTCCATTTCTCACTCCAATTTCCTATAAACCGCTTAGTATTGACAAAGAAAGTGCCAAAAGGTGTGATTATGACAAGATAAATTGTAACTAAAGTCACTGATAAATCACTGACAAACGGCTGATAAACTCATAAATCCCCCTAAGAAAAACAAAAAAGCCATTGGGCCAGCAGAATGTTCTGCTGGCCCAATGGCTTAAACTCAGGTTTTACTTTAGTGGAAAGCTTCTATATATACCGTTTTACAGGCTGGCTTGGTCGGCCGGGAGCAGCGTCTTACGCTTCTCAATCAGCTTGTTCAGTGCATCCAGATAGGCTCTGGCACTCGCTTCCAGGATATCGGTACTGAGTCCGCGGCCCTGCGCTGCGATCTCGCCTTGGGACAGCACAACATGAACCTCACCCTGTGCGTCTTTACCTCTGCTGACTGCCTTAATCGAATAGTCGCCCAAGGTGACTTCCTCACCAGTAGCCTGATCAATGGCGTTATAGATCGCGTCTACGGAACCATTACCCTCGGCAACTGCCACAATCGGCTGCGGCTCCTGCCCGTTAATAATAACTTTGGCCGTTGGCGTAGCTTCATTACCATAAGTCACATATATTGTCTGCAGGCTGAAGGTCTCCGGTGTATCGATCAGCTTCTCTTCCAGAAGAGCCAGAATATCCTCATCCGAGACTTCCTTCTTCTTGTCCGCCAGATCCTTGAACTTGGCAAAAGCGGCATTCAGCTCTTCCTCCGGGACGTCATAGCCCAGATCACTGAGCTTGTCGCGGAAGGCATGGCGTCCGGAGTGCTTGCCCAGCACCAGCTTACTTTCTTTGAGGCCGATCGTTTCAGGTGTCATGATCTCGTAGGTGGTCTTCTCCTTCAGCATGCCATCCTGATGAATACCAGATTCATGCGCGAAGGCGTTGGCCCCGACGATGGCCTTATTCCCGGGCACTACCATCCCGGTCAGCTTGCTGACCAAGCGGCTGGTACGGGATATTTCCGACAGGACCAGTGAAGTTTTGGCGTCAAAAAATTCGCTGCGGGTCTCCAGCGCCAGCGCTACCTCTTCAATAGCCGTATTTCCTGCCCGCTCACCAATGCCGTTAATGGTCCCTTCGATCTGATCCGCGCCATTCTGAATGGCAGCAAGCGTATTGGCGGTAGCCATCCCCAGATCATTATGACAATGTGCACTGAGCTGTACCCGTTCGATATCCGGCACCGTATCCTTCAGGAATTTGAAAATCGCTCCGTATTCCGAAGGATTCAGATAGCCCACAGTATCAGGAATGTTCACCACATTGGCCCCTTCACGGATCGCCATCGACACCATTTCAGCCATGAAGTCACGTTCTGTCCGGCCGGCATCCTCCAAAGAGAACTCCAGCTTGGGGAAATATTTCTTGGCATAACGGATAGCCGACTGCGCAGTTTCCAGTACCTGTGCTTTATCCATACGGAGCTTGTGCTGGCGGTGAATCGGTGATGTAGCAAGGAAAATATGAATACAAGGATCCTGTGCTCCCTGCAGCGCTTCCTTAACCGCATCGATATCACTCTCTCTGGAACGGGAGAGGCCAATCAAAGTGACGTTCTTCACGGCTCTGGCCACTGCGTTAACCGCAGCCAGATCTCCGGGCGATGCCGCAGGGAATCCGGCTTCCATCCGGTCAATTCCCAGCTTCTCCAGCTGATAGGCGATTTCCACCTTCTCGCGCGTGTTGAGGTTCACACCCGGTGACTGCTCTCCGTCACGCAGCGTCGTGTCGAACACATATATTTTCCGCATGCTGAGCACCTCCTGCAAATTGTCCATAAATCCCCAAATGCGGCTCGCAAAATTACGGCCGCATCTGAGAATCACCTATGGTTCATGTAGTCTTAAGTATATGTCCTATTTCTTAATCCAGTGCATCATTTCACGCAGCTGGCTTCCTACCACTTCTACCGGATGAGCGGCTTCGTTGCGGCGGGTAGCTGTCAGGAAGGCACGGCCGGATTGGTTCTCAAGGATAAAGTCGCGGGCGAATTTACCTTGTTGAATATCGGACAGCACTTCTTTCATTGCTTTTTTGGTTTCATCCGTGATGATGCGTGGTCCGGTTACATAATCACCGTATTCAGCTGTGTTACTGATGGAATCGCGCATAGTGGCAAGTCCGCCTTCATACACCAGGTCCACGATCAATTTCATTTCATGCAGACACTCGAAGTAAGCCATCTCAGGAGCATAACCGGCTTCTGTCAGTGTTTCGAATCCGGCTTTGATCAGTGCAGATACACCGCCGCAGAGGACAGCTTGTTCACCGAACAAATCTGTTTCTGTTTCTTCGCGGAAGGAAGTTTCGATAACTCCTGCACGGGTACAGCCGATACCTTTGGCATATGCAAGTCCGATCGCCTTGGCATTACCGGTTGCGTCCTGTTCAATGGCGATCAGGCCGGGAACTCCGAAGCCTTCAACATAAGTACGGCGAACCATGTGGCCCGGAGACTTAGGTGCTACCAGCAGCACGTCTGCATCCTTAGGAGCAACGATTTGACCAAAATGTACGTTAAAGCCATGGGAGAACATCAGAGCCGCGCCGTTCTTCAGGTTCGGTTCAATTTCATTCTTATATACGGATGCCTGTGTTTCGTCCGGCATGAGAATCTGCACTACATCTGCACGGGATACTGCTTCTGCTACAGACAATACTTCAAAACCGTCATTCTTGGCAGTTTCAAAAGATTTGCCTTCACGCAGGCCGATGACAACCTGAAGTCCACTGTCACGCAAGTTCTGTGCCTGAGCATGCCCTTGGCTTCCGTACCCGATTACTGCAATTGTCTTTCCTTTTAATACGCTAAGTTCTGCATCCTGTTCATAGTACGTTGTAACTGCCATTGTCAATATCCTCCTTTAATTTGGACCCATCGTAAAGAGCGGGTGCTTCAAGAGCGCGGTGTTTCCTTACCTATGCATTGCCGTGCTCCTCAAGCCCCCGCTCTTTCGCGGGAAAGCCTAACCATATCTTAATAAATTAATGCAAGCAAGCAGTAATTCGTTAAAGCTGTAAATTGTGACGATCACGCATTACCGCGGATCATCGCCGTTACACCTGTTCGTGACAGTTCCTTAATGCCATAAGGCTTCAGCAGCTCAATCATAGCATCAATTTTCTGGGTCTCTCCAACCACCTGTACTAGTAAGCTTGTTGTTCCGATATCCACTACCGAGGCCCGGAAGGTTTCGACAACACCCATAATCTCAGGCCGTTCAGCCGGATCAGCCTTGACCTTAATCAACGCCAGCTCACGGGCAACCATGGGCTTGGAGCCAAGATCAATAACCTTGATGACATCGATCAGCTTGTAGAGCTGCTTCTCAATCTGCTCAAGCGTATGCTGGTCTCCAAGAGTAACGATAACCATCCGGGACAGCCCAATCTCTTCAGACTGGCCTACAGTTATACTCTCAATATTGAACCCCCGGCGGCCGAACAGTCCGGATACCCGCTGCAGCACACCTGGCTGGTCATTTACAAGCACGGAAATCGTATGTCTCATCACCGCTATTCATCCCCCATCAGCATTTGATCAATGGTTGACCCTTGGGTTACCATCGGGTAGACATTCTCGTCTTTAGGGACAACGAATTCTACCAGGACGGGTCCAGGTGTTTCCAGGGCTTCTTTCCACGCAGCTCCGGCTTCCTCTTTATTCGTAGCCCGCAGACCCTTAACTCCGTAAGCTTCAGCCAATTTCACAAAATCCGGACTGCCGGCAAGATCGGTATAGCTGTAACGCTTCTCATAGATGAGATTCTGCCATTGCCGGACCATTCCCAGTACCTGATTGTTGATTACAACGATTTTGACCGGAATCTTATTAATCGCACAAATCGCAAGTTCCTGTGAACACATCTGCATGCCGCCGTCACCATTAATGGAGACTACCAGCCGCTCCGGATGTGCCATTTGCGCTCCGATTGCCGCAGGGAAGCCGAAGCCCATTGTACCAAGACCACCTGAAGTAATCCATGCGCGCGGGTGATTGAATTTGTAATATTGTGCAGCCCACATCTGGTGCTGTCCTACGTCAGTAGTAACAATTGCCTCGCCTTTAGTGGTGTCATTAATCATTTGAATTACCCATTGCGGTTTCAGCTCTGACTCTGAATCTTTATAACGCAGCGGCTGATCCAGCTTCCACTGGGCGATTTGCGTTCTCCAGGCATCCGCATTCGCGGCCCGCTTAACATCAGGATTCAGCATTTCCAGCACGGTTTTGACATCGCCAACGATTGGAATATCAGGCGATACATTCTTGCCGATCTCCGCCGGATCGATGTCGATATGAACAATCTTGGCTTTGGGAGCGAAACCATCCAGCTTACCGGTTACACGGTCATCAAACCGGGCACCAATATTAATTAGCAGATCGCATTGTTGAATCGCATTGTTCGCTGTATAGGTACCGTGCATGCCCGGCATTCCCATCCACAGATCCTCCGCACTCGGATAACAGCCCAGACCCAGCAGTGTTGTAGTAATAGGAATTTCTGTACGCTTCACGAATTCATACATCGCTTCATGCGCTCCGGAGTAAATGACCCCGCCGCCTGCAATAATGATCGGACGCTCTGCAGCAGCAATGGCCTTCACCAGCTTATCAAGCTGAAGCTTGTTAGGCACAGTGCGCGGGTTGTAGCCGCGAAGGTTAACGCCTTGCTGCTGAACCGGCGTGAACAATGTCTTAGCAGCAGATACATCCTTCGGAATATCAATCAGTACCGGACCCTTGCGCCCCGTATTCGCGATATGGAAGGCCTCATGAATAATTCGCGGCAGGTCTTCAACATCCCGTACCAGATAGCTGTGCTTCGTAATCGGCATCGTTATGCCGGTAATATCCGCTTCCTGAAAAGCATCTGTGCCGATCAGGCTGGAGAATACGTTCCCGGTGATTACCACCAGCGGAACAGAGTCCATGAATGCAGTAGCAATTCCTGTTACCAGATTAGTTGCCCCCGGGCCTGAAGTGGCGATACATACGCCTGCTTTGCCGCTCGCTCTGGCATATCCGTCAGCTGCATGAATCGCTCCCTGCTCATGGCGTGTCAGAATATGTTTGAAATCATCGAATCCATAAAGAGCATCATAGATATAGAGTACAGCCCCGCCCGGATATCCGAATACAGTATCCACACCTTCCAGTACTAGACTGCGCAGCAGGACTTCGGAACCTGTAATCACCTCAGGATTTTTCCATTTCTCACGTAACTGCTCTATAGACCGCACTTCTTCCGGTAATTGCGCGCTCATCAGTATTCCTCCCTTCGATTGTTCACATTCATTATTCAAATGACAGGACGTCTTTTATACAACATTTAATATTGACGAACAGGCTGTAAATCCTCCCTATTCAACAAAAAAACCTCTCGCCTCCCACGCGCAGAATAAGCGCGTGAGGGACGAAAGGTTTAGCTTCCGTGGTACCACCCATGTTTGCATTACATCTCACGATGAAATGCCTTATCAGGATACAAAAATCCATCGATGTAGGCAGGGCCCAAATCTCTGTAACCTGAAGTCCCTAACGCGGACCAAACGATTCCCCCTAATAATTCCACCGCTCTTGCTGATGGACCTTTCAGGGAAACAGCTCCGAGGTGAGCTCGTATATAAGGGATTTTGGTGGAGGTTGCAGCAGTTCCTCTCACTCTCTGAACAAAAGAGCCCTTAAAACTTCGTCCTCTTCATCGCCGATACATGTATGTTCGTTAAAATGTTTAGACACATTATATGATTTCCTCACACGGTAAGTCAATACCCATCTTGCGGATATATATTAAATTCTTCACAAAATGTTGTTCTACCCTTACCGGAACGCCCACACCAGGCAGGGCATATGATGTACGACAATGCGTGGAAAGGGGGCATTTTATGATTCGTTACCGCAGACCCAAGCAGGATGACACCGTCATTTTTGACTTGATTGAAAAGCAGCTTGTCCCGCTATCCCATCTTCCACAGACGATTATCAATCAGGTCAGAAAAGATCTGCCCCGCCGTCTGGGGCAAGGCGTTACTCTCGTGGCTTGTCCTGACTATGAGAGTGATCCGCTGGGGTTCGTACACTTTATGCTGCATGGAGATTTGTTATATATCGATATGCTCGCCATTGCGCCTAATGCAAGGCGTAGGCGTTACGGGAATATGCTGATGGATAGAGCGGAGCGGTTTGCACTATCACGCGCATGCCGGCGGGCCAAGGTCTCTGTGGATACCGGGAATACAGCCGGCCTTGCCTTTTATGAAAAACTGGGCTACAGCGTAGCCCGTTATCAACCGCAAAACTACTGTTATGAGCTTGAAAAACAGTTCATCTGATGAACTCAGGCCGTTCTACAGCTTAAAAGAATCCAATAGGTGGAACACCATAAGCGGGACCTGGACCATAACCGCCGTAAGGACCTGGAACAGGCCCTGGGCCATAGCCATAACCGCCTCCATAAGGGGCACCGCCATAGCCATAGCCTCCACCGCCATAGCCATATGGAGCCGTACCTATAGCCAGCAAATCAAACAATACAAGCGGAATCAATGCTTTGGTTTGTACTTTTTTACCACTGATACGCTGTAGAACAAGACGGTTGCCCGAAACACGGAGTAACTTGCCCATCACCTTGGAGCCGTCTTTTTTTACTGCAACGATATTTTTACCCACCAGCTTCATGACTTGTTTTTTCGTAACCGGCTGTGCCATAATATCCCTCCTAATGAGTTTCTTAAGCAGTCTATTCGCCTCGGCCGGTATTTGCCTGTACATCTGTCCTGCCCGAATCATGAAGGAGCAGCATCACCGCTAACAAAAAAACGCATTTCCGGATAACCGGAAATGCGCTCTGCAACGAAAAAGAATTAAACAGGAGATACCGACCCTAGCGTTTGCCCGGATCGTATGGTTCCCCCAAAGCCTTAGGTGCCGAAGAACGTCCGACTGCACTGACCAGGACGATGATGGTTAGTACATAAGGAATCATGAAAATGAATTCCTGCGGGATACTCTTGGACCATTCAAACAATTGCACATAGTTACGGATGGCCTGGGACAGACCGAAGAATACGGCTGCTCCGAAAGCACCGAGCGGATTCCATTTACCGAAGATCATCGCCGCAATGGCAATGAAGCCTTGTCCGGAGATGGTATTGTGTGCAAACGTACCGGTAGTTGTCAAAGTAATCGTAGCTCCGCCGATACCAGCCAGCAGGCCGCTAAGCATTACACCAATATATCTCATCTTGTTTACATTTACACCAAGTGTATCTGCTGCACTCGGATGTTCACCGACTGCACGCAGACGGAGTCCAAACGGAGTTTTGAACAGGACGAAATAAATAACAACTACCAATATAATCGCTAAGTAGGTCGTTGGATAGGAATTAAAAATCCCTTCTCCGATCACTGGTATCTTGGAAAGTCCGGGAATGGCTACTTTGCTAAAACCGTCGATCAGCGGAGTTTCACCGGATCCGTCGAAGATTAGCTTAACCATGTACAGTGTACTGCCTGCGGCAAGGAAGTTGATGACCGTACCACTTATCGTCTGATCGGCCTTGAAGGTTATCGAAGCCACCGCATGAATCAGTGAACCAATCACACCCACAGCCATGGCACTAAGCACACCAACCCATGGCGCCCATTCACCCATTCCTGCTTCCTGAGCATAGTACCCGCCTACTGCTGCAGCAAATGCACCAAACATCATCAAGCCTTCAAGTCCGATGTTGACGACACCGGATCGTTCAGAGAAGATGCCGCCAAGGGCGGCAAATATAAGCGCCGTGGAAAAAACAAGCGTTGTATTGAGCAGTTGGCCTAAGACTTCCATCTATAACACCTTCTCTTTCTTGCGCTTGAAGTAAAACGGTTTGAGCACCCAGCGTACAATGCCTTGCGCAGCAATGAAGAAAATAATTGAACCGATGACAATTCGGATCAACTCCGGAGGTACATCAGCACCAAAGCTCATCCCTGCAGAACCATACGTAAGCGTACCGTATAGAATAGCAGCGAGAATGACGCCGAGCGGATGAGTCAGCCCGAGCAGAGCCACAGCGATACCATCGAATCCATAACCAGGTGATGCCGCGAATACCGATTGATAATGGAACACACCCAGTACCTCACCAGCTCCCGCCAATCCGGCGAACACACCACTGATGAACATCGCTTTGATCACATTGCGTCCTACATTCATACCTGCATATTCTGCAGCATGCGGGTTTAAACCTACCGCACGCATTTCGTAACCTTGCTTGGTTTTCCACAAATAGACGTAGAAGAATGTAGCTGCTGCAAGGGCAATAACCGTTCCCCAGTGCAGACGGGCATTGTCGAATGTGGAGAACAGGAAGGTCATCGACAGCGATGCCGGGTTATCTTCCGAACGGTTCTGTCCCTGTAAGAGCAGGAAGGTCCGGACAATATAGTTCGACAGGAAGAGCGCAATCCAGTTCAACATGATCGTAGTAATAACTTCGTTGATTCCGCGTTTGGCCTTCAGGTAACCGGCAATCCCCGCCCAAAGTCCGCCGCATACACCCGCTGCAATCACCGCAAGAGGTACAAGCAGGAATGCAGGCAATACGCCGCCAAGCTTGATGCCGACTACTGAGGCAGCCGTCATGCCGATCATCACCTGGCCATCCGCGCCAATGTTGAACATCCCTGAACGGAAAGCAAAGGCTACCGCGAGACCTGTGAACATTAGCGGAGTCATCTCGCGCACAGCTTCACCGAAATCGTATGGACTGCCGAATACACGTTTGAATAACGCTGAGTAGGCTGCAACCGGATCGTATCCGCCAATCAGCATAACGATAGCGCCGACCAGGAAACCCAACAGAATCGCAATAAGCGGAATAATGTAGGTGTCTGTAGCGAATATTTTTTTGATTCTAGACATCCGCGTGGCCTCCCCGCTTCAAGCTGCCCGCCATCATCAGACCCAGTTCCTGGTCATTCGTATCCTGCGGGAATACTTCTCCGACAATCTGCCCTTCATAAATAACGGCAATTCTGTCGGATACATTCATAATTTCGTCCAGTTCAAAAGAGATCAGCAATACGGCTTTGCCCTGGTCACGCTGGGCAATCAGCTGCTTCTGAACAAATTCAATGGCTCCGACATCAAGGCCGCGTGTAGGCTGTGCTGCAATCAGGAGCGTCGGATTTTTGTCTATTTCCCGCGCAATAATCGCTTTCTGTTGATTACCGCCGGATAATGACCGGGCTTTGTTCTCAATTGAAGGCGTACGCACATCGAATTGCTTCACCAGATCTTCTGCATGCTTGTTGATAACAACCTTATTCAAGAATCCGTTCTGATTGTACGGGCTCTTATAATACGTTTCCAGCACCATATTCTCACTTACAGTGAAATCAAGTACCAGTCCATGCTTGTGCCGGTCTTCCGGGATATGGGAGACATTCATTTCAGACACCTTACGCGGAGAGAGGTTGGTAATTTCCTTGCCCGAAACTGTAATTGAACCGGAATCGATCTTGCGCAAACCGGTAATCGCCTGAATAAGCTCACTTTGTCCGTTGCCGTCGACGCCTGCAATCCCCAGAATCTCGCCCGCTTTCACTTCAAAGCTGAGGCCATTCAGCACAGGGACCCCATCCTTGCTTTTACTTCTGACATCAGACAGCTTCAGGATGCCTTCACCAATATGTGCCGGCTGCTTGTCTACTTTGAAGGTAACACCGCGTCCGACCATTTTTTCGGCCAGCTCGTTCGGATTCGTGCCGGAGGTCTTAACGGTATCAATTACCTTGCCCCGCCGGATAATGGTTACACGGTCGGAAATCTGCATAATTTCTTTCAGCTTATGGGTAATAAGTATAATGGACTTGCCTTCGGCAACGAGCCGCTTCATAATCGCCATCAGTTCAGTAATTTCCTGGGGCGTAAGTACAGCGGTAGGCTCGTCGAATATAAGTATATCCGCTCCGCGGTACAGGGTTTTCATAATCTCTACCCGTTGCTGCATGCCTACCGAAATGTCATGAATTTTGGCATTTGGATTGACTTGAAGACCGTACTGCTCCGATAGCTTACGAACCTGCTCCGCAGCGGATTTATAGTCGATTTTAAGACCTTTTTTCGGTTCCATGCCAAGAACAATGTTCTCGGTTACCGTAAAAGGCTCTACTAGCTTGAAATGTTGGTGAACCATACCAATGCCAAGCTCAATAGCCTTATTGGGGTTATCGATAATAACCGGTTTCCCGTCGATTTCGATGCTGCCTTCATCGGGCTGGTACAGTCCGAATACGATATTCATCAAGGTTGATTTGCCTGCCCCATTCTCACCAAGCAGTGCATGTATCTCGCCTTTTTCCAGCGTCAGACTGATAGAGTCATTCGCGACAATACCGGGAAAGCGTTTTGTGATTTGCTTCAACTCTACGACAGGAGCCGCAGCACTCATGGTATCACCCTCATCACAGAATATATAATACTGCCTTATAGACACGGCTGTACCGCCCTATGCAGGACGGTACCGCTGTGTATACCTATAACAAATGTTGTAACAGAGAACAAGGCCAGCTCAAGTAACCGGCCTTGTTTCTTGATATGGTTAAATCCAGTAAAGGTGATGCAAAGAATTACTCGGAAGGAACAGTGATTGTTCCATCGATGATTTGTTTGCTGTACTCGTCAACTTTAGCCAGGATTTCTGCAGAAACGTTAGCCTTGGATGTTTCAGGAAGGCCTACGCCGTTGTCTTTCAGACTAAGAACAGTTGTAGTGCCGCCTTTGAATGTTCCGTCAACCACTTGTTGGGAAACCTTCTTAACCGCTTCATCAACACGTTTGATCATGGAAGTCAAAGTTACGTCGTCGCCAAATTCCAGGGATTGGTCTTTGTCTACGCCGATAACCCATACTTTAGTACCGCCAGCTTTGTTGCGGGATTTAGCTTCATTGAATACGCCGTTACCTGTAGCGCCGGCAGCCGGGAAGATGATGTCATTGCCTGCATCATACAGGGTTGCAGCCAGGGATTTACCAGTATCTGGCTTGTCATAAGCACCTGCATAAGTAATCTTCACTTCTGCCTTAGGGTTTACAGCTTCTACGCCGGCTTTGAAGCCAACTTCGAAACGTTTGATAACCGGGCTTTCCATACCGCCGATGAAGCCTACTTTGTTAGTTTTGGTTGTCAGACCTGCAACAACACCTACCAGGAAGGATCCTTCGTTCTCAGCAAACGTAACAGATTCAACGTTAGGAGCTTCTACTACGCTGTCAATGATTGCCAGGTTAGCAGTCGGGTTCTCATTAGCAACCTTCAATACTGCATCGCCAAGGTCAAAACCGATACCCCAAGTCAGATCATAGCCGCCTTTAACGAATTGGTTAAGGTTTGGCTCATAGTCTGCATTGGATTTACTTTGCAGGTATTTGATTTCAGCGCCAGATTCTGTTTCCAGAGCCTGCAGGGCTTCCCAAGCGGATTGGTTAAAGGATTTGTCATTAACGCCGCCCACGTCAGTTACGAGACCGAGTTTGACAGCCTTAGGAGCCTCAGTTGCTGCTGGTGCTTCTGTTGCTGCTGCATCTGTGGTTGGTGCAGTAGTTGCTGCTCCAGCATTGGTGTTTGCGTTGTTATTGTTTCCGCATCCTGCCAAAATAACAGTGAATGCCATAACCATAACTAAAGATAGTTGGTAAAACTTCTTCATCGAATGTGATCCCCCTTAGAAAATTGGATGTCTTCTGTGTTCTGCTTGGACATACCATTAGAACAAATTATACCTGCAAAAAAAGCTAAAATCCAGTCTATTAATGACCTCAGGTCAATAATAATTTGCATTTTTCAACAAGAAACCGCTTACCATGACATGGCATGTAACCGCTATGTATGGTAGGTGTCAGGAAACCTCGAAATTCATCTTGTGATACCCGCGCATTAACGTTATTATTGCACAGTGATGGCTTTTCTATTATCATGAATGTTTACATATTGTTCGCAAAGGGAGTTACTGAAATGGATCAAGAAAACAAACCTCAAGTTGTACCGGCCTCTAAATACTGCCACGAATCCCGCGTATTCAAAACCGGCCGTGTCTTCCCGAATGATGTTAACAACCACAAAACATTGTTCGGCGGCAAACTGATGAGCACAATTGATGAAGTTGCCTCTATCTCGGCCATGCGCCACTGCCGTACGAATGTGGTAACCGCCTCCGCTGATTCTGTAGACTTCCTTCTACCGATCAGGCCAACTGATTCTGTCTGCTTCGAATCCTTCGTCTCCTGGACGGGACGCACCAGCATCGAGGTATTCGTCAAAATCATCTCGGAGAACCTCTATACAGGTGAACGTGCTGTTGCGGCTACATCGTTCCTTACCTTCGTTGCAGTCCATGAAGATGGCACTCCATCCCCTGTTCCGGCCATCATTGCCGAGACTGAGGAAGAGAAGCTGATCTGCCAATCGGCCAACGAGCGTTCGGAGCTGCGCAAGATCAGACGCGCCAGCAGCAAGAAGCTGGCTTCACAGCTTAGCACAACAAAGTACTGGGAATAGCACTCTCCGGAATTCTGTTCCTTCAATATAGCAGGGAGCAGCAGCTCAGCCTTACGGCACAAAAAAGCACCGTCACGCGGGACATCCCGCAGGCGGTGCTTTTCGGTTTATATCATTCTTACGCGTTGATCTTCTCTTTGGCAACTACAGCCAGGGAGTTGAATGCGTTCAGATCATTCACTGCCAGATCAGCCAGCATCTTACGGTTCACTTCTACGCCAGCCAATTTCAGGCCGTATACAAGCTTGCTATAGGAAAGACCGTTCAAACGCGCTGCAGCGTTGATACGAACGATCCACAGTCTGCGGAAGTTACGTTTAGTCTGACGACGGTCACGGTAAGCATAAACCATCGATTTCATTACTTGCTCTTTAGCTGTTTTGAAAATGCGGTGCTTGGAACCGAAGTAACCTTTTGCCAGTTTCAATACTTTTTTATGTCTACGACGAACTACAAATCCGCCTTTAACTCTTGCCATATTAATAAACCTCCCAAAAATGTGTAATTAACTATTTCAAGTTAGCAAGTCCTTGTTTCAAACGTCTTACATCCCCAGGGGCCATTACTGGATTGCCGTTCAATACGCGTTTTGCGCGTTTCGATTTGTGGGACAGCAAGTGGTTCTTGTGAGCTTTGTAACGCAATACTTTACCAGTTCCAGTGATCTTAAAGCGGCCTTTCAGGCTGCTATGTGTTTTCATTTTAGGCATGGTGTTTCCTCCTTGAATATTATGCGGCGCCAAATTGCTGTGCAAGTGACTCCAGGATTATTGGGCTTTAGGAGCCAAAATCATAATCATGCTGCGGCCTTCCAGCTTAGGCTGGCGCTCAACAACAGAAATATCTTCCACTTCGTTCTTCACACGCTCCAGGATCTTCTGGCCGATACTCGCATGGGTAATCTCACGTCCGCGGAAACGAACGGAGCACTTCACTTTATCGCCTTCGCCCAGGAACTTGATAACATTGCGGAACTTGGTCTGATAATCATGTTCTTCAATGTTAGCACGGAACCAGACTTCCTTGATATCCACGATCTTCTGGTTCTTGCGCGCTTCCTTCTCTTTCTTCTGCGTTTCATAACGGAACTTGCCGTAATCCATGATGCGGCATACCGGCGGTTTCGCCTGCGGTGCTACATTGACTAAATCAAGATTAAGATCGATCGCCATCTGCAACGCCTCGCGGATCGGTTTGATCCCGATTTGTTCACCTTCTGCTCCAACCAGCCGGACCTCTTTGGCCCGAATTTCATCATTGATCATATGTTCCTTACTGATAATACTCCACCTCCGGATCTTCTTGTAATGCGGTTCTCCATAAAAAAGGGATGCCGGTAACTCCCCGACACCCCGTTTGATCAACGTTCATGAATTATAACCATTCATAAAGCATTGAGATCAAAACCAGCCGGCAATTTAGCCGTTCAGGTGAGAAGCCGGTGCTTCTGCTTGCAATCCCTATGTTTTGCATACTTGAATACTATACAACACTGAGCGAACGGTGTCAATATCTTCCCCAAAAAATACTTAGATAACAATCAGGCATTATACTACACTTGCTTGCTCTGCACTTCCTCAAGCCGCACCACACGCGTGTGCTTGGTATGGCTCCATTGCTTGTTGTTCTGCGTGAAGAACGCGTAGAACGTAATGGGGTACCACGAGAGCAGATAAACCGGGAAGGCCAGGAGGTACAGATATACCTTCTTGAACTTCACCTTCTCCAGCGCCATGGCCAGCAGGAAGGTCAGAATATTGGCGCCAATGGCAAAGTAGCTCAGCCAGAGCGGCAAATGACCGTAAATATTAGCAATGTGCGGACCATCGAACATGGAGTTGTCGATCCACATTACCGCCGTCATCAGGAACGTCAGCAGCACAATGTAGACGTTCGCTCCATAGAGCGCCAAGTCAAACTTCGTCAGGCTGCGTTCTTTGATGCTCTGCCACAGCAAAGGGAAGAAATAACGGCGGGCGACTGTGAAATGCCCCTGCATCCACCGCAGACGCTGTCTGGAGGAAGCCTTGAACGTAAGCGGCTTCTCATCGAAGACTTTGGCATCATAGTTGAATCTTGGATACACACCCTTAGAAGCGCTGCGCATGGTGAATTCCAAATCCTCCACCAGACTTGTGGCCCCCCAGCCCATCTCTTTGAGCAGGTTCGTCTCGAAGCACATGCCTGTTCCGCCGAGGAAGTTGGCCATATTCAGATTATGGCGCGACAGCTGCCAGAGCCGGTTGATGTACCAGTAGGATACGCCGTAAGCAGCGGTAATCCATGAATCCTCCGGATTCTTGGTATCGATATAACCTTGAATTACACGGCCGCCTGAGCATAGATCATTATTCATTTCGGTCAGGAATTCGGTATGCGCGAGGTTGTCGGCATCAAACATCACGACAGCATCATACTGGCGGGGCAGCGCCCACAGCTCCTTGAGCATCCACTCGATAGCATAACCTTTTCCGCGAAGATTCGTGTTGGTACGTACACAGGCATTCATGCCGTGCTCCCGTACGATGGCTGCTGTATTATCCGTACAGTTATCGCAGATGACAAATACATCGTACAGTTCCTGGGGATAATTAAGCTGCTTCAGATTTTCCATTAACGCGCCGACTACTTCTTCCTCGTTGTGCGCGGCAACCAGTACGGCAAATGACTTTTGCGGCGCATACTTAACCTTGTTCTTTTTCTTGTGCAGCCCAAACAGTGAGAATGCAAACTGATAAACTGCAATTGCCGCCAAGATCACTTGGAGCGTAACAAACAATGCGTCTGTCATGATCTTTTGATGCCCCCTTTTCCAAGTCTAGATGTTCTCTTTCTCTCTCAGGCTTGTTAACGTTCTTTCTGACCCTTTTGTTGCATCCCTTACAGCAGACAAGAATTATCCCTTTTTCTCGGGCAGGCTTCCGAATTGTATATAGCCCCGTTCCTAAGATATGAACATGGTATCCGGATCATGGCCGAATCCTTATTTCTCTGTTACCTTATAAACGGGATCTTCCTGCTTGAATCATTGTAGACGCATTGGGGTACACAAGTCAAAACTGGCATTTTTCGAGTGATTCCGAGCTTTTTCTTGAAATGGACTGCCTTAAAAAAGTATGATAAAGACAGCTTCAGGTCTTGGAACCTGCTGCTTAAGCTGCGCCAAATATCTTTAGCCGGACTAACGGAGGGACAAGATATGAGACCTTTTTTCAAGAAACTGCATCTCTTGGAGCGGCTTCTCTTTCAATGGATTAACGGACGGCTGCACAACCGTTTTCTGAACTTCTGGCTCTGGTACCTCACTCATCTCGGAGGAGCTACGAGCTCCATCGGTATCAATATTCTGATCTGGGCACTGTGTCCACAGCCATGGAGAACTACAGGACTGCAGGCACTGACAGCACTGGCTGTAAGCCATCTGCCCGTTGCCGTTGCCAAAAAGCTCTATCCGCGCATGCGGCCTTATCTGGCGCTGCCGGGCACCAATACGTTTCATAATCCGCTTAAGGATCATTCTTTTCCTTCAGGCCATACTACAGCTATCTTCGCCTCTACGGTTCCTTATATGATGGCCTACCCTGCCCTGACCTATATCTTGCTTCCGCTCGCCTGCACGGTCGGCTTCTCCCGGATCTATCTCGGGCTGCATTATCCGTCCGATGTCATCGCTGGTGCGGTAATCGGCTCCGGCGTTGCCGCAGGCACGCTTGCGCTATGGGTCTGACGCCCTCCCGGCTGCGGACCCCTGAATACCACTAAAGAACAGGTGAACTATACATTGCGCAAAAAAAGAGTATTATTGCTGTCGGAAGGTTTCGGCGCAGGGCATACCCAGGCAGCATACGCGCTGTCGAGCAGCCTGCGCAAATTGTCGCCTGATGTGCAGACGAAGGTGCTGGAGCTCGGAAGCTTCCTCAATCCCAAGATGGCGCCGATCATTGTCTCTGCCTACCGCAAAACGGTGATCTCCCAGCCCCGGCTGATGGGCTATGTCTACCGGCACCAGAAATCATTCAATCGTCTTACCACACTTGCCCTGCACCGCATATTTTATACGCATACGCAAAATATTGTGAAGCAGCTGAAGCCGGACATCATCGTCTGCACTCATTTCATTCCCGGCGCTGTGGTTTCCCGGCTGAAACGGCTGGACCCGTCGCTGAAAGCGCCGCTGATCACAGTCATCACGGATTACGACGCCCATGCCAGCTGGATCAGTCCTGAAGTAGACCGTTATCTGGTCTCTACACCGGAGGTCAAGGCCAAGCTCCGCCGCCGCAGTGTTGCTGCCGCCAAAATCCGGGTAACCGGTATGCCGGTACATCCCGATTTCTGGGAACATCCCGGCCGGGAAGAGATCCAGAAGCAGTTCAGCCTCCGGAACATGCCTACGGTCATGGTCATGGGCGGCGGCTGGGGCATGATGAACGATGAGGTGGTGAACGAAGCCCTCGCCGGCTGGCGGGAGAAGGTGCAGCTTGTGTTCTGCCTCGGACAGAATGACAAGCTGCTGCGCGGAATGCAGGAAGACCCGCGCTACAGCCACCCCAACATCAAGCTGCTGGGCTTCACCCGTGAAGTCGATAAGCTCATGGAGGTCTCGGACCTGCTGGTCACCAAGCCCGGCGGAATGACCTGCAGCGAAGGATTGGCCAAGGGCATCCCTATGCTCTTCCATTCACCGCTGCCGGGGCAGGAAGAAGAAAACTGCCGTTATTTCACGGCCGCCGGCTTCGGGGAACCGATAAGCTCCCTCGATGTGGTCGACCGTTGGATGGAACGGCTGCTGGGCGACTACGGGGATGTGCGGGCCAAACGCCAAGCCCATCTGGAGGAGATTTCCCGGTTCAACCCGCTGCAAAGCGCCCAGAGCATCATTGACATGCTGGAATAGCCCCCGCATTCTTATAGAACAATGGGACCTAAGGCATACACCTCCTTATATTGGATGATAAACGGCAAATGGCAGCCCAGGGAGAATTCCCCGGACTGCCATTTGCACTATACAGCTAATAATGTCGAAAGGACTACAGGCGGTATTTGTCCAGCCGGGAGGCCTGATACTGCTTCAGCGCCTCTTCCCCGACAATGGCCTCGCAGCGCTGAATGTTCACACCGCGTCCGTAAAATTTGGTTTCATATTCCGTCATGACATGCTCTTCATTGATCACGCCGCCTTCATGCAGATCAAGGGAAATGTTCTTCATCTGCAGACCATAGTCGGCAAAAGCATTCAGGGAGAATTCAAACAGGCTGCGGGAATCCGTCTTCAGGTGGATTTCGCCAAGCGGACTAAGCAGCCCGCGGTATTTGTCGAGAAAACGCGGATGCGTCAGACGCCGGCGGGCATGCTTACTCTTCGGCCACGGATCGCTGAAATTCAGGTAGATCCGCTCCAGTTCACCCGGAGCAAATACTTCCTCCGCATAATCGATATTGGCCAGTGCCACTCTGACGTTCGGCGGCGTCTCTTCCCCTGCCGGCTCCCACACATTTCTGGCCTTCTCGGCTGCACGCCGGACCAGTTCATCGTACATATCAACGCCGATAAAATTGATACCGGGATATTTGAAGCTCATCTGGCTGATGAACTGCCCCTTGCCCATTCCGAACTCCACATGAATCGGATGATCATTGCCGAAAAGCTCCGACCAACGGCCCTTCAGGCTGCGTGGATCAAGGATGACCAGGTCAGTCTGCTCCTCAAGGCTTTCACGTATTCCTTTTCTTCCGCGTAAACGCATTAGGTATTCCTCCGCTTATCTCTTATTGCATTATCTGTGAATAGGGAGCTGCGAGGAAATTAGTACCCGCTTTTGTTGACAAAATCTCCACGGTTTTGGGAGTTTTGTCAACAAATTAGCGGTACTTTATTTCGTCGCAGTCTCTAGGATAACTGCCACTTGCAATATTGTGCCGAACTTGCCGTCAAAAGTAAAGGGATTTAAGCAGGAAGCTGAAAATATCCCTGCAAAAATTCAAAAAAAAGGATTCCCCGTCCAGCCTTAAAAAGGCCGGTTGGAAAATCCCTTTTTGTTGTATTTGGAATTGGGGTCCACTTTTCAACAGTACATAGTCTACCTTGCCGGAGCGTTAAAATCAAATGTCTTCTCGAAGGCACTGCGGATCTTGCGCTGCGCTTCGGTCTTAATCTTGTGGTTGCCGTTAAATTCCACGCCTGTCAGGGCAAGGGCCTCATCGGGAGTCAGCTGCACATCAATCGAACCTTTATTATCGGGAAACACCGTTGGAGAATTCATCGTTATCACCTCTATGGTTTATTATGGACCGGACGACACGAAATTATGAATTCAAAAATGTGATTGTGGTTGCTGCAGCGGCTTTTTTACACTTTAAATATAACATATTGTGTAAGCATTTACAAGCGAAATCCCGGCTGTTTCCTGCCTATTTCTAGCTCTTTTCCGCCGGATTTCCGGGAGTAATTGTTACGCTCTTCTTTGATTTTTGATACAATGGGAAGGTTAATGAAAGGAGCTGCACATGTCTAATCTTCTACAGACCTCCTCTCCGCTTCTGTGGGGGGATAAACGGTTCCATACCTGGAACTATGAAATGCGTGATCAGATGGATACCAAGGTGTTCAAGGTCATGCTGGATGCCGGCTTCACCTGTCCAAACCGTGACGGTTCCATCGCCAAAGGAGGCTGCACTTTCTGCAGCGCCAGAGGGTCTGGTGATTTCGCCGGAAGCCGCCGCGATGATCTGGTTACCCAGTTCAACAATGTACGTGACCGCCAGCACTTGAAATGGCCAAACGCCAAATATATCGGCTATTTCCAGGCCTACACTAATACGTACGCTCCCGTTGAGGAGCTAAGGGAATATTATGAGGTTATCCTGCAGCAGCCGGGTGTGGTCGGTCTCGCCATTGCTACCCGGCCGGACTGCCTGCCCGATGATGTGGTCGAATACCTTGCCGATCTGAACAAGCGCACCTATCTGTGGGTGGAGATGGGTCTTCAGACCATCCACCAGTCCACCTCCGATCTGATTAACCGGGCGCATGATACAGCCTGTTATACCGAAGCCGTTGCGAAGCTCCGCCGTCACGGTATCCGGGTCTGCACCCATATCATTCACGGGCTTCCGCAGGAAACGCATGAGATGATGCTGGAGACTGTATCTGCTGTTGCCAACATGGGCGTGCAGGGGATCAAAATCCACCTGCTTCACCTCATGCGCAAAACGCCGATGGTGAAGCAGTACGAAGCCGGCCTGCTGCGATTCCTGGAGCAGGATGAGTATGTGAAGCTGATTGCCGACTCGCTGGAGATTCTGCCGCCGGACATGATTGTCCACCGCCTGACCGGCGATGCTCCGCGTGATTCCCTGGTTGGCCCGATGTGGAGCCTGAAGAAGTGGGAAGTTCTGAATGCCATTGACCACGAGCTGATTGCCCGTGATACCTGGCAGGGTAAGTATTGGAGGAAGGGCTAATGGGCTTCATGTCCGTCCTTAGCTTTGCTCATAAATTAACCGCCGAGCGGCTCTCCCCCGGCGGACGGGCCATTGACGCCACCGTGGGCACAGGTAGCGACACCCTGTTCCTCGCCAAGGCGGCGGGGCCGCGCGGCGGGGTCTACGGCTTCGACATCCAGCACGCGGCGCTGGCTCTTGCCGGAGAGCGCCTGCGGCTGGCCCGGGAGGAAGCGCCTGCTGCGCTGTCTCCCGTAACGCTGCTGCAGCGGAGCCATGCAGCAATGGCTGAAGCCGTTCCGCCCGATTGGCGCGGAACGGTCTCGGCGGTGATGTTCAACCTCGGCTATCTGCCTGCGGGCGATGCCGACAAGACCATCATCACCGAGCCGGAGAGCACGCTGGCCGCGCTGGAGGCCGCGCTGCTGCTGCTGCGCCCGGGCGGGATCATCACGGCCGTGCTGTATCCCGGCCACGAAGGCGGCGGCCGTGAAGCTGCCGCCGTGGAAGCCTGGGCCGCCGGACTGGCCCAGCCGGACGCGCAATCCATCGTGTACCGCCAGCTGCAGCGCGATTCTGCCCCGTATGTTGTAGCTGTAGAGAAGAAAAAAGGAGCTGATCACTAAATGGCAGTAACCAAAATGGAGCATGTCGGCATTAAAGTGGACATTCTTGAGCGTTCACTGCAATTTTACCAGGAGGTCATCGGCTTGACGCTTCAGGGTATTCTGGGCCAGCCTGGAGATGAAGTGCGTCTCGCCTTTCTCAGCTTCCCCGGACAGGCCAGTGTTGAGATTGAACTGATTGAACGGGCATTCGAGGGTCTGCCGCAGGAAGGACGGGTAAGCCATACCGCCTTCACAGTCGATGACATTGAGGAAGAGCACAGAAGACTTGCCGGACTCGGCATCCCGGCACTGACCGGTATTTCAGAGCTCGCGAACGGCAGCCGCTATTTCTTCTTCGAGGGACCGGACAGCGAGAAGCTTGAGTTCTTCCAGCCGGCGCACAGTCCTACAAATCCTGCACGAAATACAACATTTACTTCATAAATAGCGATTCCCATCCAAATTGTTGTACAAAAGGCAGCATTTCTCCTCCTGCAAGTATTTTAGCGGCAAAATTCTTGTATTTTGTACAACAATGCTGCCAATCACCCTGGTATCGCTCAATCAATGTTGTAATAAGTACAACATAACCATGATGCTGCCAATAATGTGTGAGCTTAAGCGTGTCACATATGATCCGGCTTGATTGACCAGGGTCTGACCAGCGTTTGACCGGTTACTTATTGGGTTATAGTCCGATGTACCGTTTAAATATTAAGTCTTAAACATTCTATAATCAGGAAGGAAGATGTTGTAATGACAAAACCATATCCTCTGAAATTTCAGCCGGAGTTCAAAGAACGTGTCTGGGGAGGCCGTGCGCTGGAGAAATTCGGCCTGGAGCTGCCTGAAGGCCATATCGGCGAAGGCTGGATGATCGCTGACCACCCGAACGGAACCTCTTCTGTTGTGAACGGCGAGCTCGCCGGACTAGGTCTGGATGCCATCCGTGAGCAGTTCGGACATGAATGGTTCGGCAGCAAGGGCATTACGGAAGACGGCGGAAGATTCCCGCTGCTGATCAAGCTGCTCGATTGCAATGACAATCTTTCCGTACAGGTACACCCTACTGATGATTATGCCGGATTACCCAAGGGCGAACTGGGCAAAACAGAAATGTGGTACGTGCTGGATGCCAAGCCGGGCGCCAAAATTATCTACGGTCTGAAAGAAGGCGTAACCCGCGAGGTTCTGCAGGATGCACTTGAGAACGGGACCGTTATGGACAGCCTTCAGGAAGTGACTGTAGCGGCAGGAGATTCTTTCTATATTCCCGCAGGCACCGTTCACGCCTTGTGCGCAGGTGTCGTTGTAGCCGAAATCCAGCAGAACTCCGACACTACATACCGGATTTATGATTACGACCGTCCCGGCCTGGACGGCAAACCGCGCGAGCTGCATATTGAGGATTCCCTGAATGTTACTGCCTATGAAGGTGCAGGCGCGACCTCGATGAAGACAGACGGTGCAGTGGCCGGTGAATGGCTGCAAATCGCCTCCTCCCCTTATTTCATCGTTGAAAAAGGTGTGGTCGCCGGTGAATGGCAGCTTGCCACCACGGACGACAGCTTCACTATTCTGGTGATCTGTGAAGGCAGCGGCCACCTGATCTGGGAAGGCGGCTCCCAGCCTTATGCAGCAGGCGAATGCTACCTGCTCCCGTCCAGCCTCGGCGCCTACGGCATCGAAGGCATGTCCACGGTTCTCCGCTCTTATCTGCCGTAAGCAACCATAACTGGTATACCGGGCAGATTTAGTTTAACGAAGTACTCTTACGCTAGGATTGCTGAATTTAACTTTCAGGAGGACGGCGATGACAGAGAACACTTTTACGATGACCGATCCACTAGGTGTCAAAATCCATGTCTATGAATGGTTGCCGGAAGCTGGAGCTGACGTCAGAGGGATCGTGCAGATCTCTCACGGCATGTGTGAAACGGCTGCGCGTTATGCCCGTTTTGCGTCCGCGCTCACCGCAGCCGGTTATGCGGTGTATGCCAATGACCACCGGGGCCATGGCCTCACCGCCGGCCAAGTCAATCTGCTAGGCGATACCGGGGAGAACGGTTTCTACTGGATGCGCCGCAATCTGCTGCAGCTTGCGGGAATCGCCTGCTCCCGGCATCAGCATGTGCCGATTTACCTGTTCGCCCATAGCATGGGCTCCTTCCTGGCCCAGAAGCTGATGTGCGAAGAAGGTAATGAAATTTACAGCGGCTTCATTCTCAGCGGTACCAACGGTCCGCGGAGCATGCTGCGGCTGGCAGAATCGCTGTCGGCAATGCAGCTAAGGCTGCAGGGAGACCACCATCGCAGCGTATTGTTGAACGGCATTGTCTTTGGCGCTTATAACCGTGCCTTCTCTCCTGTCAGGACCGCCTTTGACTGGCTTAGCAGAGACCCGGTGGAGGTGGACCACTTCATCTCCGACCCGTTCTGCGGGGCGATCTGCACTACCCGCTTCTTCCGGGATTTCTTCCATATGCTGCGGGAGCTTCATACCAGGGCCACCCTGCGAACCTTGTGCAGAGATAAACCTGTCTATCTTTTCGCCGGGGAGAAAGACCCCGTGGGGATGAACGGTCAAGGGGTGAAGCGTCTGGCCGAACTGTACCGCAGGCAGGGAATACAGGACGTAGAGTGCAAGCTGTACCCTGAAGGCAGGCATGAGATGCTGAACGAGGTCAACCGGGATGAGGTCACCGCCGATGTGCTGGACTGGCTTGCCCGCCACCTCCCTGCCGGCTCCATACGGCTTCAGCCTACGGCGAATTAGCTTCAATGGAGCTTTGACTCTGGTGACCTGGCTGACCATTCGTGTAACCCGCAGTGAAAATGCTGAGAAATGTCAGTAGCTTAAATCGGTATGTATCCAAAATAAAGCGAGGTACGACGTCTCTGACGGCGTACCTCGCTTTCGCTTATGCTGCCAAAGTTCTGCTGCTACCCAGGGTGTCTCCACCTGATTGACATTGCAGCAGCAACTATTGCTGTATTTTCTGCAGGATCCCCGCGGAATTGCGCATCCCGGTATGAGACTCCCCCTCAAGCTTTAACTGTAAAATGTACAACTAAAACGATCTTTTTCTGCGCAGAAGGAGTTTTAATTGCACTCTATACACTTATAAAATGCTCCTATGCCATAAAAGCGCATTATTCTCTAATTTAATTGTACAGAATACAGTTATCCCTGCTCATCCGGCTTTTCGCCGTATTTTAACTGCACGAAATACAATTATTTGCTAGGCTCTCTGCTTGAGAACGGTATCGGTCATCCCTGATTGGACTTTCTGCAATAGATTCACGAGTCTGATGGCTCTTAAGTTAAGCCGTACTAAACAGATTCTTTTTCCAGGCCAAAATGTTCTGATAATATCTTCACTAAAACCTCTCTGTACACATCTAAATCATATGAAGAATTGTTCACTTTTGTCTTAGCTATATTTACGCCGTTAAAGATCCTTTCTTCCAGTCCCCTTCTTGCCTTAAGCACCTTCAGAGTTCCTTCAAACCCGATATACCCCTGTTTCTTGCCAAACCCTTGTTTGGTGTAATAGTCAATAAACCCGTCTGACCATTCCCGGGGTCTTTCTTCAACAGCCTTGCCGAAGGAGTAATCAAGATCGTTCTGGTCAACGTATATCAGAAGCGGATTCAGCACTTCTACAATGGCTGCCAGTTCGATAACATAACTTGTGACGTCTTCCTTGGCGGCATCATGTTTGATCATTCCCATGGTTACAGGATTCTGTATGAAGCAACAATCGAAAATATAAAGGTCTGCGTCATTTAAGGTACTCTCCGCAAACTGCTTCCATTTTGCCGTAATCAGTTCCCTGTTTCGGTCTAGCGGCAATTCATACACATCATGCTTCACCAAAGTATCCAGCATTTCATTTGGAATACTTGAACCGTGTTCATTGATTAGTTTCCGGTATTCCACGAAATAACTATTTCCTTGATTCCATGTATATGGGCTTAATAAATCCCTAAATTCCTCATAGGCGCTCAATAGATCATCGTATTCAACTTCATCTAGACAAGCGACTCCATCATAATCAGCAGGATGATCCAAATTTCCTTCAAGGAATAGCCTGGCCTTAAGATTTCTCTCCGTAAGAATTTCTTGCACCAGCTGAGCCGTAGTTGATTTCCCGGAGCCCGGTAAGCCCTCAATTAAGATCAATTTAGTTTGCATATAGTAGTTCCTCCATTCATTTTCAGGAGGATAGGCAGGTAAGAATCAAGGGAGATGCGTTATTCCCTCAAAAATAAAGCGGATACCCAAAGGTATCCGCAGAAGTGGCTTTATGATACACCTTATCCTGCATACCCTGTAAGATTAAAGAAAGACATGCCTAATACAATAGCGCGTTCACTATCACAGGCATTCTTTAGACTTGTTAATCTTTACAGAGTCATCCACATGATACGGTTTATGCTCCTTTATAGGCATCTCATTTCTGATATTAACACCGGATACCACCAATTACAATTGCGTTGTTTCTATTACAGCCTGCGTTTTATTATATCCGGTAATCGAAGCATGCGGAATTTCTTCCACCTCTCCTACCAGGGTACGAAAAGCCATGCCGTGTCCGGTAATGATCACTTTTTTATATCCGAGATATCTGTCAATTACCTTCTCAATGCGGTTCTTCAGCAGTTCTTTGGACTCCCAAAGCTTGGTTACCCCGGGAGGATACACTCCATGATTAGTATCATAATCGTTCCCCAGCTCTGCAAGCCGCTCCAGGGAATCATATTCGAAGGTTAAGTCAGGCTGCCATTCCCTTAAATCCAATTCAACCTTTATGTCTAAACCGAGTTCCTTGGATAAAATAGCGGCCGTTTGAAGTGCTCTCGTGTAGGGAGAAGAGACAATCACTTCTGCTTCTTTTAAACGCTCATCCTTTGCTGTCCAATATACCTGGTTCACTCCTGCTTCCGTAAGAGGTACCAGATCCCGGCCATGGCCCTTTAATTTGTACTGCTCATTGATGTTCCACTCGGGTTCACCATGCCGAATGAGATAAAACTGTGTCATTGAAATCCCCCTGCATCTTTTTTTGGTACTAAATCTATTCGCTCCTCCTGCTACACAATCCTACCCGGTCGTATTTCTTAATGGAAGCCTGCCACGCTCTTCATATCGCATCTGCTGATGTAGTAGAACGTCATGAACACAGCAAAAAGCCGAAGCTTCACTGCCCCCATGGGACAACCGTAAGCTCCGGCCATTTCGACTTCCATTTCCGTGTCTTATTCAAGTAGACGTCCTCGCTGATTAACGCCTTGTTCGGCCTCAGGACTAATTGAAACAGATCTTCCAGACCGAACGGTGCGTATACCTGCCACTCCCCCTCGCTGCTGAGTCTCGCCCCCAGCGATGTGACCGTTGTCGGCCAGCTGTTAGTTGCATCTTCCAGGGAAGCGTAGGGTGCCAGCTCTACACCGAACTTATCACGGTACCACAGATGAACCCGGGCCTGGTTCTTGAGATCCACCGGAATAGAAATACCTGCAAACAGCTCACGTCCGTTGGCGATCATCCGGTCCTCCGCAGCATAGCTCAAATCATGCCCATCGTAGTAGATTATATCAATATCACCAATTCCGTAATCCGGATCCCGCCCGGTAAGCTCGTTCCACACCGACTGAACCAGACACCCTGCTCCAATATAATAAGGAAAAGGTGCCAGCCCTTGCGCACGCTTGAAAATATCCATCAGCAGCGCACTGCGGGAGAACAGCTCCGTCAGACGATTGTGAAGGATCTCCCCCTCATCCATGGGCAGCCGGAGCCACGGGCTCAGTAGCCAGCTCATATTGTAAAATCAGCTGCGTTCCCTTGCTCCCGCTGCGCCGCAGCCCGTAATCCTGAAACCCTGCGCGGGCGTACAGCTGTCCGGCAGGAATGTTGCGCTCATTAACGGCCAGCACAATCTGCTGTGCTTCCGGGTAATGGCGGCGGACGAAATCAGGCAGCAGGGCCATCGCTGCTTTGGCGAAGCCCTGTCCCTGGCAGGCAAAATCCATCAGAAAGGCGCGCAGAAGCACTGCGCCGGAGTAGTCTTGGAAGAAGTCTGCGATACCTTCGCCTGTATGAAGAACGAAGAAGCCTACCGCCCGGTCTCCCTGGGCAATGACGACTCCCATTTTGCCGGCATCCGTGCAGGCATCCTGCAGCGTCTGCTCCGGCAGTCCGGTAAATTCCGCCTGCTCCGGAGGAAGCTGAAAGCTCAGCAACTGGTCCTTGAATGTCTCCTCATGCTTCTCTTCATACCTGAACAATGTAATGCGCTGATCCAGCCTCATCCTTACATCCCTCCCCCAAACAGCATCTTTCCCATGAGCCAAACTTAAGCTGTTTACTATTACTTTTCTTGAAATGCTGCCCAAAATACAACATTTCCCTGATAATACTGGCCTCAATCCAGAATTGTTGTATAGAATGCAGCATTTCTCCTCTTCCAGAGCACTTACGGGGAAAATTCTTGTATTTCATACAACAATCCGCCTGAACACCCTGGTATTTAGGAATCCGAGTTGCAAAACGTACAACTTTTATGCCGATACAAGCGCGAACTTAAAAAGTTTAATTCTGCCAGCAACCAATCCGGGAATCAGTAACTGAGGAGTCGGGCAATTCCGGCTTGTCCCATAGCCGAAGCGATTGATCAGTTACTTGTTTGATTGGGTTGTAGTCCCCAGTGCGGGTTATATAGCCGCAAGTTTATGCTGATTCAGCATCTGGCTTCCCGCTATATAGGCAGCGTGTAATACTGCGCCCGCTGGCTCTCGTCCTGCTGATAGAGCACGATCAGCAGCGTATTGCCGCCACTGGAACCGGGATGCGCATTCGTCACAGCCGGCACTATGTCCCCGGCCACAGCTACCGCCGCATTCTCTGCCGCTTCTGCTACGGCCGTACTGCCCGCCCCTTTATCCGCATGGCTGCCTGCTATGTCCGTTGCAGCTCCCGCCCGTTTATCCGCGAGGCCACCTGCTGTTTCTGTTGCAGCTCCCGCTCCCGGCTTGCTATCCGCGCTGTCCGCTGAACTCTCAAGCGTGCCAGCGTTTTCGCCTTCAGCACCAGCCAAGCCGTCAAATCGCAGCCCGCTGATCGAATCCAGCACCGGCTCCAGCCGGAACGGCAGGACATCCAGTACGATGTACTTCTGCAGCTCACGCTCACTTAAGCCCGCCTCGGCCAGCTTGGCCGAAATCAGCTCCGGCTGCCCGGCAATCTGTTTCAGGTATTTGGCCCACTCTGACTTGCCCATCACCTCATCCCACCAGATTTTGCGCGGCTTGTACTTGTGGCCGAGGAAATAATCCAGCTTCATCAGTCCGGTGATGATGTCCATGGACGCCGTCCCCCGGTCCGTGAGGAAATTATGCAGCCGGGTGAACAGATCCTCGAGCTGATGCCCGATCTTCTGCCAGCCCCTCGCTTCCCAGTAGTCGCCGAATTCCTGGAAGAAATCGAATGGTGACGGGAAGACATGGCGGATCAGATATTTGACCGAATGAGCCAGGCGCTGGCTGTTCCAGTACTTCTCCAGCACGTCCTCCAGCCGCTTCAGCCGGATAATGTCCGAGAACGGCATGACATGGCTGCTGAGAATTTCGTACGGCGCATGCTCCATGTACGTATAGTCATATTTGGCTGCCTGGGCGCGCAGCCCGGTGCCGCGGAGCATTTTGAGGAAACCCAGCTGCAGCTCCTCCGGCTCCATGGCGAATACATCATTGAAGGTCTTGCGGAAGGTCGAGTAATCCTCCATCGGCAGTCCGGCAATCAAATCGAGATGCTGGTCGATATTGCCGCTGGCCTTGATCTTCATTACCGTGCGGGACAGCTTCGTGAAGTTCTGGCGGCGTTTGACCAGTTCGTTGGTCTCATCATTGGTCGACTGCACACCGATCTCGAAGCGGAAAACTCCGGGCGGCGCATTCTGCGCCAGGAAATCCAGCACCTCCGGACGCATAATATCCGCTGTAATCTCGAATTGGAACACACAGCCCTGATGATTGTCGATCAGGAACTGGAACATCTCCATCGCATAATTGCGGTTGATATTGAAGGTGCGGTCGAGGAATTTGATCACCTTGGCCCCGCCTTCAATCAGATAGAGCAGATCGGATTTCACCCGTTCAATATCGTAATAACGCACGCCTACCTCGATGCTGGACAGGCAGAACTGGCAATTGAAGGGACAACCCCGGCTTGTCTCAAAATACACAATCCGCTTGCTGAGCTCCGGCAGATCCTCCGCGAAACGGTGGGGCGTCGGCAGGGTATTAAGGTCGCTTTTGGGACGCGGCGGGTTGACAATCAGTTCCTCCCCCTTGCGGTAGGCAGCGCCGTATACGAAATGATACTTGTGCTCATCCCGGATCTCCTGCAGCAGATGATGGAAGGTCTCCTCCCCGTCCCCGTTGACTACGAAGTCGATTCCGGCTTCCCGTTTCATCCAGTACAGCGGCTCATAAGACACCTCCGGCCCGCCAAGTACGATCTTCACCTCCGGCATCACCTGCTTGAGGATCGCGACCAGCTTGACCGTTTCTTCGATGTTCCAGATATAACAGGAGAAGCCGATCACATCCGGCTGCTTCTGGAAAAGGTCCGACACGATATTCATCAAGGGATCTTTGATGGTGTATTCCGCCAAAAGGATATCTTCGAATTCATGCTCGCTGTACGCCTTCAGAAGCCGGATCGCCAGCGACGTATGAATATATTTGGCATTTAATGTGGCCAGGATGATTCTCATGCCTTATAACCTTCTTTACATTTCATTTTGAAAAAACTCCAGGAATGCCTTGCCGTATTTACGGTACTTCACTTCGCCGACACCCTTCACCCTCAGCATCTCCGCTTCCGTCTGCGGGCAAACCACGCTCATCTCGCGCAGCGTCGCATCATTGAAAATGATGTAGGACGGCACATGCTCGCGCCCCGCCAGCTCGCGGCGGATCAGGCGCAGCTGCTCGAAGACCGTCTCGTTGACGGCCGACGGCGAATGGTCGCGCGTACGGCTGCGGTCCCGCGTGCCGGAGGTGACAAGCGTGCGGGCCACGCGCTGGTGGACCTCACGCTGGCCGCGCAGCACCTCGGCTGCCAGCGGCTGCAGCCGCACGACCGGATACTGGCCTTCGGACAAGGCCAGATAACCCTCCGAGATCAGCACATTGATGCTCTCGGTAATTTCCTTCTCGCTGCGGCCGGACATCGCCCCGTGGGTCGGCAGCTTCTCGAAGCCGTACTGCAGCACCTTCTGATTGCGTGAGCCCTTCAGCACTGAGGATACCAGCGCCACCCCGTAGCGTTCACGCATGCGGTGGATGCAGGAGAAGATCTTCTGCGCATCCACCGTCATGTCTACCAGCTGCCGTTCATCGGTGCAGGAGCTGCAGATGCCGCACGGATCATCGTCATGATTCTCGCCGAAATAATCCAGCTGTGCACTGCGCAGGCAACGGGTGGTGTAGCAGTAATCAATCATCTGCTGCAGCTTGCGGTATTCGTTGGCTTTGCGCTCTGTGTCCTGCGGATTCTGCTCAATCAGGAACTTCTGCGTCATAATATCCTGCGCACTGAAGAGCAGAATACAGTCACTCGGCTCCCCGTCGCGGCCGGCACGTCCGGCCTCCTGGACATAAGCCTCCATATTCTTCGGCATATTGTAGTGAATGACATAACGAACGTTAGATTTGTCGATCCCCATCCCAAAAGCATTCGTGGCAACCATGACGCGGATATCGTCATACAGGAACCCTTCCTGGCTCTCGGCCCGTTCCTGGTCGCTCATCCCGGCATGGTAGCGGCCGGCGGCGACTCCCGTCGCCTGCAGCCGCTGATAGAGATCATCCACCTCTTTGCGGGTGGCGGCATAGACGATACCCGGCTGATGCGAATGCTGCGCCGTGTAGTCCAGTACGAATTCACGCTTATTCTCTCCGCGCAGCACTTGCATGGCCAGATTATCACGGCCAAGTCCTGTCATGAAGACGCCCGGATCGCGCAGACGCAGCAGCCGGACCATATCCTCCATAACCTCAGGTGTAGCGGTAGCGGTAAAAGCAGCCAGAATCGGCCGCTGCGGCAGCTCCTCTACAAACGGCGACACCGCCAGATAGCTGGTACGGAAATCATGGCCCCACTGCGATACGCAGTGCGCTTCATCGACAGCCACGCAGGAGATCGACAGCCCTGCCATCTCCAGGCGGAACCAGTCCAGCTCCAGACGTTCCGGCGCCACATAGAGCAGCTTCAGCTCGCCCCGGCGGGCGGCGCGGATCCGGTCATTCACTTCCTTGCCGCTTAAGGTGCTGTTGATATAGGCAGCCGGAATCCCGGCAGTAGTAAGGGCGTCCACCTGATCCTTCATCAGCGAGATCAGCGGGGATACAACAAGTGTAAGTCCCGGCAGCAGCAGTGCCGGAACCTGATAGCAGATCGATTTACCGCCTCCGGTAGGCAGGATGCCCAGCGTATCGCGGCCTTCGAGCAGATTGTTCACAATTTTCTTCTGGCCTTCCCGGAAATCGGGATACCCGTAATATTTTTGCAGTTCAGCCTGCGCTTGCTCCATTAGTGATCCTTGCATCTTCATATCTCTTCTGACTCCTTAAGACTTTCTACCTTTAGTTTACCGGGCAACAGGGTACTTAGGCAACCGCTTGAAGCAGATATCCTCGCACTCCTTTTGGGCCTGTTACATAAAATTTACATAAAAATCACGCGATCAAGCAACACTTTATAGAAATACATTCGAATTGTACTGCTGAGGAGGCCGCCATTTGCAAGCCTGGAAAGATAAATATACCGCTTATGTGCATAAGCAGCAGCAAGCTTCTCCTCCGGAGCCTGACAAAAGTCCGCTTACAGGAAATCTGCAGGCCGATTTACAAGCGCTGCAGGCACGGCTTGGTGACAACGGCGACCTCGTAGTCCGCGACTTCCAGCTCTTCGGAGCCCACCAGGCCGTAATGCTCTTCTTCTCTTCACTGGTTAATACGGAGCAGGTGCGCGAGCATGTCCTTAAACCTTTAATGGCCGGGCCCACCGGGCATAAGGAAATTCCGGAGCATATGGCCGGTATGATCCATTATATCTGGAGCACAGCCGTCCAGGTAACTCAGGGAACAACCACTACAGACATTTCTGTGCTGCCGGACGCTGCCGTGAAGGGTGAGCTGATTCTGCTGATAGAGGGAGTGCCCGAAGCCCTTGTGCTCGATATGCGCCAGATTGATATGCGCGGCGTGGAGCAGCCGCAGACCGAGCAGGTCATCCGCGGCCCCCGTGAAGGGTACGTAGAGAAGCTGGAGAACAACCTGTCCCTGCTGCGCTACCGGCTTCAGAGCACAGATTTCCGGATTGAAATCAGCCCGATCGGAACCCGTACCCAGTCGAGGGTGGCCTTATGCTATATCGAGAGCATTGCCGACAGCGGGCTCGTTGCTGAAGCGATGCGCAGAATCTCAATGATTGATACCGACGGAATTCTTGATGCCGGATACATTGAGCAGTTCATTGAAGACCAGCCGCTGTCCCCGTTCCCGCAGGTGCAATGCACAGAGCGGCCCGACAAGACGGTTGCCGCTCTGCTGGAAGGGCGGGTTGCCATGCTTGTCGACGGTTCTCCCTTTGCTGTAATCGTCCCTGCTCTATTCAACCAGTTCTTTCAGACGGTAGATGATTACACAGAGCGTTTCATTATGGGCAGCCTGATCCGTATAATCCGTCTCATCGCGCTGTCTTTCTCACTTTTTTTCCCTGCGTTATATGTTTCTGTGATCTCGTTTAATCCCGAATTAATGCCGACGGATTTCGCTGTGGCTATCTCGGGCGGAAGAGCAGGTGTGCCGTTTCCTGCCGTTCTGGAGGTGCTGATCATGGAGGTCTCCATGGAGGTGCTGCGTGAAGCTACGATCCGTCTGCCGCAGATGATCGGCGGCGCCTTATCCATCGTGGGCGTTCTCGTGATTGGACAGGCAGCAGTAGGTGCCGGACTCGCCAGTCCGATTACCGTGGTGATTGTGGCGCTGACGACCATCGGTTCTTTTGCCACTCCAGCCTATAATGCCGCTATTGCCTTGCGGATGCTAAGATTTCCGCTGATTATACTGGCCGGAATGTTCGGTCTCTACGGTGTGATGATCGGTACGATTCTCATTCTGAACCATCTGCTGTTCCTGGAATCCTTCGGCGTCCCGTATATGTCCCCTTTCATTCCCGGCAAATGGCGTGACCTGAAGGATACGCTGGTACGTGTGCCGCTGTGGTGGATGCGCCGCCGTCCGAGCTTCCTGCATGCCCAGAATAGTGACAGGCTGTCCCGCAATGTTCCCGCAGTACATGTAGATCAGATCCTCAGGCAGGAAGGTGAACCCAGTGAACAGTCTCCGGCAGATCACAACGCTACGCGCAGCCGCTGTCATCAGTAGCACCATTATCGGTGTCGGGATTCTCAGTTTCCCCCGTTACATGGCTTTAGCCGGGAACAGCAGCGCGCCCTTCATCGCATTCAGCGGCGTCATCCTGTCTTTCCTCAGCTATTGGCTGCTCGCCTCCCTGTGCCAGCGTTTCCCCAAAGAGTCCCTCTTTGTGTTCAGCCGCAGGCTGATCGGACGTCCGCTAGCCACCGTCTTCACCGCCGTAATTCTGATATTGTTTATTACGCTGACAGGGATCACTACACGCCAGTTCGGAGATGTCGCCACAACCGTGCTGTATAAAAAAACACCAATTGAAGCCACCATTTTTCTGATGCTGCTCGTTAGCCTGCTCTCCTCCAGACGCAATGTTGTGAAGTTCTCGTATATCCATTTTTTCTACCTGCCGCTGATTGTCGGCTCCATCGTACTCACGATCCTCATCTCCCTGAAAAGCGTTGATCTGCTTAATCTGCAGCCCATTCTAATGTCACCTACCCTCGAATTCTGGAATGGTGCACGGGAGGCAAGCTATCTGTTCCAGAGCTCCTTCGTGATTACACTGCTGATTCCTTTCATGGAAAAGCCGAAGCACGCATTCCGCGCGGGCGCGCTGGCCATAATCATGTCGGGTGCCATCTATGTACTGATCGTGATTGCCTCTGTGGGAATGTTTGGTGCGGAGGAGACCAAGCTGCTGATCTATCCCACGCTGGAAATGGCGCGTTCCGCAGCATTTGGTGAGGGTTTTCTTGAACGGCTGGATGCCATCTTCATCATTATCTGGGTCATTTCGGTCTATACAACGGTGTACACTACGTATTACATATCCGCTTACCTGATGCAGAACCTGTTCGCTCTCCGTGATCAGAGTATGGCCGCAAGTATACTGCTGCCGCTGATCTTTGCTCTGGCGATGCTGCCCCCCAATGTCTTCGAGGCCTATGAATGGATTCTTCACCTGGGCAATGCGGGAATGGTACTGATGATTGGATATCCGCTGCTGCTATGGATGGCCTACTTCATCCGGCGCGCCGGGAAGGAGGCCTCCTCATGATCAGAAGGCTTCCGCGCTCATTCGCCCTAATCCTAATGCTGGCTATGGCTGCCCCTGTTCTAAGCGGTTGCTGGGATCAGGTAGAAATTGAAGACCGGGCGCTTGTACTCGGGTTGTCCATCGATAAGATCTCGGCCGAAGAGGCAGAGAAAGGAGACGAAGTCACCCATATTAACCATGATAATCTGCCTGCAGAAATGATCAGTGTGACCGCACAGATTGCGGTTCCCGGCAGAGTTCCCCTGGGTCCCGGAAGCGGAGGAGGCAACCCGGGTGACGCCAAGACCAGCCCGGTCTGGGTAGTTAGCGTGCGCGGCATTTCACTCGACGATGCCATGAATAATCTGCAGCAGCAGATTGCCGACCCGCGTTATCTGGTTCACCTGCGGATCATTATCATCAGCGAGGATATCGCCCGGGGCAATCTCGAAGAACTCAACGACTATCTCCGGCGCAATCCGGAAATCCGGCGCAGGACCTGGCTGCTGGTATCCGAAGGCAAAGCTTCTGATTTCATGGATGTGAATCCGCCGCTTCAGCGTGTGCCCACACTTTATATTTTGTCCATGATGGAGAAGTCGGTGTCCTCCGGGAAGTTCCCCCGGGATTATATCGGCACATTCTGGTCGGCGGATACCAAGTGGGGCCAGAGCGCGTACTTGCCTTATGTCGCACTGCGCAATAGAGATAATATCCTGATCAAAGGATTGGCTTATTTCAGCGGCGGAAGAATGGTCAACAAGACCGCTCCGATTGAAATCGGCGGCTTCATGGCACTCCAGGGAATCGACCCGGGAGGTTATTCTACCCTCTTTCATACCAATAAGATGGGTATCGTCATGACCAAAATCAATGAGCGTTTCACCCGGACGCGGAGCTACATCAAGGACGGCAAACCCGTTCTGTCGTATCAGGTCTTCCTGGAGGCCGATCTCGATGAGCAATATGGCAGCAATATCCCTGTCGACTCATCCGCCAAGCTGCAGGAAATTGAACGGGATTTCGAGGAACAGGTCCGAAGCATACTGACCGGACTGGTTAAGCAGACCCAGAAGGATCACTCCGATATTTTTGGCATGGGCGAAATGATCCGGAGTCACCATCCTGCCTACTGGAAAGAGCATATCCATGACAAAGATGACTGGGAAAGCCTGTATGGCAGCATTGAGATAGACATTCAAATGAAGCTTCATATCCGGAGAGTGGGACTGAAAGACCAATAACCAGTAATTAAGTTCATGTATCTATATTTAAAAGGGAGCGATCCGCATGGTCCGCCTGTTCGGAAGTCTGGTTATCATAATGTTAATCTCCACACTGATGCTGCTGGCGGTAGATGCCCGGATTTACAACAGCAAAGGCTGGCTCCGGGAGAAAAAATACGCTATGGTTCTGGGATGGGCCTACGGCGTCATCTCCCTGGCTATCCTTATCGGGCTGATCATTTATGTATAGCTGTCCCGGCACCCTCCGTAGTATTTCTTCACGGCCCATGGTATATTGAGGAGTACAATATTACAGGACGGAGAATGCAGGCATGAATACAAGAAGAAATCCGAAAGAGGGTTCCAAGCGGGGCGTGAAGCCCGCAGCAGCCTCCAAGGCTCAGCCTAAATCAGGAACCAGAAATCAGGGGAACAAGACCTCTAACCATAAACCGGGGGCAAGACCGGGAGCACCTGCCACAACAACAACCAAAACACCTGCACAGATAAAATCCTATACGGTGTCCGAGCCCGCAGAGCTGCTGCCTTACCTGCTTAAGACGATTACGAATAAGGGACGGAATGCGGTCAAGTCGATGCTGTCCCGGGGACAGATATCGGTAAACGGCAAGCCGGTAACCCAGCATAACCATCAGCTCCATCCCGGTCAGACCGTGACTATTGATCAGGAGAAGCATGCAGAAGCCAAAGAAATGCTCGGGCTGACCATTGTCCATGAGGATGATGATATCATCGTCATTCAGAAGGATGCCGGACTGCTGTCGATTGCTACCGGAGAAGACAATGAACTGACAGCTTACCGCCAATTGATGGAGCATGTGCGCCTGACGAATCCTAAGAACCGCGTCTTTGTGGTACACCGCCTGGACCGTGATACCTCAGGAGTCATGATGTTTGCCAAAAGCGAGGCGATTCAGCAGTCCCTGCAGAACAGCTGGAAAGAGACCGTCAAGGAACGCTCCTACGTGGCGCTGGTGGAAGGCGCAGTCAAGAAATCCGAAGGCACCATCAGCTCCTGGCTGAAGGAGACGTCTACGCTGAAGATGTACTCCAGTCCGCATGAAGGGGACGGGCTGCATGCCGTAACCCGTTATAAGCTGATCCAGGCCAACCGGCATTTCTCCCTGCTGGAAGTCCACCTGGAGACCGGACGGAAGAACCAGATCCGTGTCCACATGTCAGACATCGGGCATCCAATTGCCGGCGACAAGAAATACGGCGCCGAGACCAAAGCTGTCGGCCGTCTCGGACTGCATGCCCGCGTACTTTCGTTCGTTCATCCGACTACCGGGGAAATCCTCACCTTTGAGAGTCCTATTCCAAAGACATTCCTGAAGTATACCGCACCTGCGCCGACGAACTAAACAAGCTGGGTAATTTCTTTGTCAATTACTAGAGTTTGATTCCACTCCAGACACTTTTATTTGCGTAATTAAAGGAAAATGAGAGGCATTTATGCCTCTCATTTGTCGCTTTCGGGAATTCCCCGATTCATCCGCTTTTTGAGGCAGAGATCCGGCACCATTCTATGAAATCCTGCACATAATACAACATTTCCCTCCTCATACCGGCCCAAATCCACAATTGTTGTACAAACTGCAGCATTTCATCTCTTTCAAACGGCTCAGCAGAATTATTCTTGTATTTCATACAACAATCCTCCCGATCACCCGGCTATCCATCAATCAAAGTTGCAAAACGTACAACATTTATGTCTACAGTGTTTCTTGCACACTCTTTCGATTCACTATCATCCAATTTTAAACTTAGTATATAGGATTAGTCTGCTTAACTCTATTACCATCCTGTGAAATCCTCTTTCACCTAAAAAAGACACCCGCAAGGGTGCCTTTTCATGCTCACTATCTGATCTCGTACCAGTTCCTCAGACCTGACGCCATAGCGCGGCTAAATTACTCTACCTTACCGCCTTCAACTACCAGCTCGTCAGTATAGCCTTCTCCATAGACCTCATTCAATGTATCGCTATAGGCCTGATGAATGAATTGCTCTTTGCCGATGGTTTCAAGCTCTGTATTGATCCAGTTCAGCAGCTCCGTGTTGCCTTTGGCTACTGCCGGGGCAATCGTATCCTGTCCCCCAAACGCCGGGATGCTTACCGTGAAGCCGGGATTGGACTTCGCCCAGGCGATCAGCTCGGTGTTATCGTTGGCAATCGCTGCACCGCGTCCGTCTTTGAGTGCTGCAAAGATCTCTGTGTACTGGTCAAATTTCAGCAGCTCAATGTCCGGGTACTCTTTGGTGAAGTAAGTTTCTGCTGTAGTTCCTTTGGCAACAATAAGCTTCTGGCCTTTCTCCTTCAGCTGGTCAATCGAAGTAACCGGTGCACTGTCAGGGGATACGATCCCGAAGGACAGCTTCATATACGGATTGGCAAAATCCACTTTTTCTTTTCTTTCATCCGTTACGGTGAAGTTAGCCATAATGATATCTACTTTATTGGATTCCAGGTAAGCGACGCGGCTGGCCGCATCTACCAGAACGAATTCCGCCTTGGATTCATCCCCGAGCAGGTCCTTGGCGAATCTTTTGGCGATATAGACGTCGAAGCCCTGATTCTTGCCGTCAGCATCCACATATCCAAATGGCGGTTTATCCGCAAAAACACCAATCCGGACCTTGCCGTCCTTCTTCAGCTGTTCAATAGAAGCAAACTTGGATGATGCCGACCCTGCACTATTGTCCTTGTTATCCGAATTACCGCAAGCGGTTAAGCCCACCAGCAATAAACCCGCTGCTATAAGTGATCCTGCCAACTTCAATCCTTTTCTCATTCCTCTTCATCCCCTGTTTTCTATGATTTTTAATACTGAAATATATCCAGAAAGTGCTGTGCACGCTCTGTCGCTGGTTTGGTGAAAAATTGCTGCGGCTCCGCGATCTCACAAATGCTGCCCTGATCCATAAATACGATCCGGTCACCTACAGACTTGGCAAAGCCCATTTCATGGGTCACGATAATCATCGTCATGCCCTGTTCGGCAAGTCCCAGAATAACATCCAGCACTTCGCGCACCATTTCAGGATCAAGCGAAGCCGTTACTTCATCGAATAACATAATCTCGGGGTTCATACATAACGCCCGTACAATCGCAATCCGCTGCTTCTGTCCTCCGGACAGCTGCCGGGGATAAGCATCCTTGCGGTCCAGCAGCCCGACCCGGTCCAGCAGTTGCTCTGCCTGCTGCCGCGCTTCTTTCGGTTCTCTCTTTTGCACCTTGAGAGGTCCGAGCAGAATGTTGTCCAGCACCGTCATATGCGGGAACAGCTCATAATTCTGAAACACCATCCCGATGCGCTGCCTGACTTCACGCCAATTCACCTGGGGTCCGGCCAGATCCTGGCCATGGTAGCTGATTCTTCCGCCCTGCACGGGCTCCAGCCCGTTAAGACATCGCAGGAGCGTGCTTTTTCCGCAGCCGGACGGGCCGAGAATAACTGTTACTTCCCCTTTAACCACCTGCAGATCAATGCCGCTTAGAACCAGCCGTTCTCCGAAGCTTTTCTGCAATCCTTCTACCTCCAGCAACAGTTCGCCGGTATTTATCATGATTATCGTTCCTTCCTAACGGCTAATTCTGCCATCTGCGTTCCACTCTCCGGGAAATACGGGATAACGGGAAACATACGGCAAAGTACAGGATAAAGATGAAGCCATACACCCAAAACGAAGCGTTTGGCGCTTTGATGACCCCAAGCTCAATGATCTGCTGCCCGATCTTCACGACCTCTATCACTCCAATCAGCACAACGAGCGAGGTGGTCTTGATCATCCGTGTCGCCAGGTTAATTGCGCCAGGCACCATTCTGCGGATAGCCTGAGGGATAAGAACATACCGGTACAGCTGCCCCCGGCTGAGTCCCAGCGCTGCACCCGATTCCTCCTGATGCTTCGGCATGGACTGCAGCGCACCCCGCACAATGTCGCCAATCTCGGCCGCTCCCCACAGGCTGAACACCAGAATGGAAGTCGTCTCACCGCTAATGTCGATATTTAATAGAGGTGTGAAGCTGAAATGCACAACGTAGAGCCAGACCAGAATCGGTATGATCCGGAAGGCCTCCAGATACAAACGTAGCAATGCCTGCAGCGGCTTCACGTTCAGCGTCCGGAGCAGCCCCATCACTATGCCCAGCACCGTCCCGATCACAATGGAAACAAACGAAATTTCAATGGTGACCAGCAGACCGCCGAGCAGACGCTCGAAGTTCGAGCCTTCAAACAGTACCTCAATCCCCGAATTCTGCATATCTTACCTTCCTTTCCAGCCAGCTCAGCACAACCGACAGAGGAAGCACCAGAATGAGATAAGCGGCCACCAGCAGCAGCAGGGATTCCGCTGTTTTGTAATGCATGCCGATCAGATCCTTCGCCACATTCATCAGATCCATTAAGGCGATTGCTCCGACAATGGAGGTCTCCTTGAGCAGAAAAATCACATTCGCTCCCAGTGAAGGAATGCTGATGGCAAAAGCCTGCGGAAGAATAACATATCTGGCGAGCTGGGTCCGGGATAATCCGATACTAAGTCCCGACTCCACCTGTGTCCTGCTTACAGCTTCCATTCCGCCGCGGAAGGCCTCGGTCATATAACTGCCTCCCAGGAAGGTCAGCCCGACAATGGCACATGTGACCTCACTCATCCGAAGGCCAACCTTGGGCAAGCCATAGTATAGGAAGAACAGCTGTACCAGCAGCGGGGTATTCCTCGACAGCTCGATATAAGCTTGAATAATGAAGCTGATGCCCCTCACTTTGTAATACAGGATAACGCTGAATATCAGTCCCAGCACCAGCGAGAACAGAATGGCCCAGAAGGCCAGCTTCAAGGTCAGCCACATTGCGTCACCATACAGCGGCAGGCTCTCGGCGATAAACTCCCAATCCAAATTCATAACCATTCACAACCCTTTGTCTGTAAATAAAATCCCCCATGAATGCAGCTAAAACTAACTATTCAAATGTGAAAACCCCACTTTATAGGCGGCTTAAGACGCCTTTGGATTTTTGTGAGCAACGATGATTGCCCTATGTACAATTCTGCCAAACTATTTAAAATTCTTACAAAAACCTCACATACTGTGGTAATCATCTTATTCACATAATGCCTACTTGTCAACTATGTTTTCTTAATTTTCACTCTTTTCCGCGTCATGGTACAATACAGAGAAACGTTAGAAGGTGCCGCTCTTGTTCCATCCTACTGTATTTGACAATATTAAAATTGCTTTTGAGAACCAGATCTACGACTATGATAATCTGGATGGAATCCTTGTCGTGACGGACCGGTCGGATTTGCTGAACCTCGCGCTGATGTCACGGGAGTTCAGTCTCTCTTTCAAATTGACTGAAGGCAATAATGTAACCTCCGAAATTATGCTGCAATCTTCGGTGAAGGATCTGAGCGACGAAATTATGGAAACACCGGGGAGTGATCCCGGTTGCACTCTTCTATTACGCTTTTATATGGAGATTGACGATGTGAATGTGCAGTGTCCAGCGGCGGAGAAGATTCTGTCTACGATCTGGGGGCCGGATTTCCAGCCTGTCCAGTCCCTCAGCTTCCGCTACGGCCAGGAAGGCGATACGTACAATAACTGCATAGAACTGCAGTTCAAACGACAAATCACTGAAGAACAGATGGAAGATATTCCGAACCTTCTGAAGTTCCTGCTGCAAAGCGCCGGGGAACTGGAGGAGGTATAATTCTTAAGGCGGGGTGAACTGCATATGAATTTTCTGCCTCCTGCAAGGACGGGCCGCTGGCTCTGGTGGTATGTCAGTTATGCGCTGATTGTGTGGCTGCTGCTGATTCTGCACCGGTTCGTGCTGCTCGGCGAGGGCTTCGATCTTCTGATTTTACTTCGCTGGGCTGCTCTTTCTATCGTGCTCTCCGGTATTATTAACAGCTTCGGCTGGTATGGCGCCCGGCTGGTGTGGATATTCTCGACCGCAGGCGTTGTGCTCGGGATCAGCCTGATGTTCATTTACACTTCCCGCGATATGTCAGGCTGGGAGGATCTTGCGGGCTTTCTGTCTTTTCTCCTGTTCACGGCGGGTGGTTTCGTCCTTGGTTTGCTTGTGGAAGGCAGCCGGCTGCTTGTTCAATATTTGCGCAGACGCTGATGCCTTCTGCTGGCCGGACTCTACCCTTATACAGGATTACAAGAGGAGCTGATGACCCTGATGTCCAATTCCTTGCTGACCAAAAATGCGCTCGCCCGCTCCCTGAAAGAGCTGATGGCACATATTCCGCTGAACAAAATCTCCGTCAGGCATCTGGTCGACGACTGCGGAGTGAACCGGCAGACCTTTTATTATCATTTTCAGGATATCTTCGACCTCCTGGGCTGGATCTATAAGACTGAGGCGGTTGAGAGCATTGCCCAGTACCGCAGTTACAGCACGTGGACGGACGGATTTCACCGGATTTTCTGCTATATTGAGAGCAATAAAGCCTTCTGCTGCAACACGCTGGACTCACTGGGACGGACACATCTCGATGCCTACTTGTATGAAGTAACTAATGATCTGATCATGGGGGTCATTAACGAGCTGGCCGCCGGGATGGATATCAGGCTGGAGGATAAGCAATTTATCGCTAACTTCTACACGCTGGCCTTCACCGGGCTTGTGATTCAGTGGATGCGCGACGGTATGAAGGATCAGCCGAAGCATATGATTGAGAAGCTCAGCGTGCTGATCGAGGGAAATTTCCTCAAAGCGCTGCATAAATACGAACAGGCGATGCCGTAACCCTCCGGGTTGCGGCTTTTTTAATGAAATAATATGTTTTGGGGTTATTTTCCTGTCCAAAAACTATACACTTTGCTCCATATGACCAAATTTCATACACTCGCGGACTTTTGATGATACCTTCCACAGCGGCGCTATATTACACTCGGTTCAGGTACAGCAATCAAGCAAACCTATGGAGGCGACAATCAGTGAAAAAAGAGTACGGTAACGAGCAGGTGTATTTTGTCGGAGGCGGAATTGCATCACTTGCGGGTGCGGCATACCTCGTCAGAGACTGTGGTTTTCCCGGACAGAACATTCACATTATTGAAGAGATGAAGATCCTCGGCGGCAGCAATGACGGCTCAGGCAATGAGGAGCACGGCTATGTGATCCGGGGCGGCCGGATGCTGAACGACGAAACCTATGAGAACCTATGGGAACTTTTAAATACGATTCCATCCATCGATCAGCCGGGGCTGAGCCTGCGGGAAGAAATCACCCAGTTCGATGATGCCAATCCCACCCGCTCCAAGGCCCGCCTGGTCGACAGTAAGGGTGAGATTCAGGATGTCAATTCGATGGGCTTCGATATGGCTGACCGCCTGGCTCTCGGCAAGCTGATCATTACTCCGGAGGCCAAAATGGGCAAAGCACGGATCAATGACTGGTTCGGCCCGCATTTCTTCACCACCAACTTCTGGTATATGTGGGCGACTACCTTCGCCTTCCAGCCTTGGCATAGCGCGGTTGAACTGAAACGCTATATGATCCGCTTCATTCATGAATTCCCGAGAATTCAGACGCTCGAAGGCGTAACCCGCACCCCTTACAATCAATATGATTCGATTATTCTGCCGCTGCACCAGTATCTGGAACCGCTTGGCGTAGATTTCACGTTAAAATGTACGGTAACTGATCTGGAATTCAAAGAAGGCGACGGCATTACCGTTACGAAAATGAAGGTCTCCCGCCAAGGCGTGGAAGACGTGATCGAGATTAACGAAGGCGACCGTGTGATTATCACCAACGGTTCGATGACCGAAGGCTCCAGCCTCGGCTCGATGACCTCGGCGCCGCGTCTGAACGGCAAGGGCAGCTCCTGGAAGCTGTGGGAGAATATCGCCGCCAAGAAGCCGGGTCTCGGCAATCCTTCGTCTTTCGACGATCATGTGGACGAGTCCAAGTGGGAATCCTTCACGGTTACCTTCCAGGACTCGAAGTTCTTCGACCTGATGGAAGACTTCACGCGCAACCGGGCCGGCACCGGAGCACTCGTGACCTTCAAGGATTCCAGCTGGCTGATGTCCGTTGTATTGGCCTTCCAGCCGCATTTCCGCAACCAGCCGGAGCATGTCAAGGTATTCTGGGGTTACGGACTGTATCCGGACAAGGTCGGCGATTATGTTCACAAGAAAATGTGCGACTGTACCGGCGAAGAGATCATGCAGGAGCTGATTGGCCATCTCCATTTCGAGGCGCATAAGGAAGAGATTATGGCTACTGCCAATTGCATTCCTTGCATGATGCCGTACATTACGTCCCAGTTCATGCCAAGACTGAACAGCGACCGGCCGCAGGTTGTGCCTGAAGGCTCCACCAACTTGGCCTTTGTCGGCCAATATTGCGAAATCCCGGACGATGTGGTTTTCACGGAAGAATATTCCGTCCGTGCAGCCCGAATCGCTGTCTACACCCTGTTCGGCATTAACCGTCCGGTGGAGCCGATCAAGGAATACCAGCATGATGTGCGCACGCTGTTATCGAGCCTTGTGACTTCGTTCAGATAGTACGGTTATATGGCCCGGAATAGGCAAACGAAATACCCCGCTGCATGGAGAGAATCCATACAGCGGGGTATTTGTGTGCAGTCTGCCTAAGCGGAATCAGATGCTGCAGGAGCCATCATCACAGCCGTCAGCATCTTCTGCCTTGGACTGCGGCTTGCCGACTACCTGGAGCACAGGAGCATTCTGTTCTTCGGCCCATACGGTGTCCAGGACTTCGGTGAATACCGGACCCGGCTGCGCGCCGGACACCGCGTATTTGTTGTTGAAGACGAAGAACGGCACGCCGGTGATATTCAGCAGCCGGGCCGCATCAATATCTGCATTCACCTGATCAGCATAAGCGTCGCTCTCCAGCACCGCAGCCGTCTCAGCCTGATCGAGTCCGATCTCTGCGGCCAGCTCAGCCAGTACCTTGCGGTCACCGAGATTCAGCGAGTCGGTGAAATACGCGCGCAGCAGCCGTTCGGTCATTTGCGGGGCTTTACCCTTTGTAGCCGCGTAATGGCTTAAGCGGTGACCGTCGAACGTATTGGTCGACTGGACCGTATCGAAGTTGAACTCAAGACCCACACCCTGCGCCTGTTCGGCGAGCTGTGCGTTCGTAGCTTTAGCCTTGTCACGGGTCATGCCGTATTTGGCAGCCAGAATATCGTGAATATCTCTCGTTTCGTCGGTGCGCGCATTCGGATCCAGCTGGAAGCTGCGGAATACGACCTCCACCTTGTCACGGTCCGGGAACTGGCTCAGGGCGTGCTCCAGCCGTCTTTTGCCGATATAGCAGAACGGGCAGGCATAATCGGACCATATATCTATTCTCATGGGAATTCCTCCTGAAATGTATTGGATGCAACGCTGTACTACAATCGACGAGTCTTACATGTCACTTACTATTATATAGTTAAAAACCGAAAATTACAAACAAACTTTCTGCCGGGATACAGATGGCGTTGTTCCGGTGCTTATGGATCATTACATTGACTAATTGGTGATTAGACGGCAGGTGAATTCCATATCAAGTCCGCAGATGTATTTAGGGAGGCGTTCCATTGTTCAGAGAGGATTCCGGGGTGATCATCCGCAGATTGGATGCTTGCTTATAGCGGGTCTGTTTATATATGCGGCAGCTATCCCAAAATAATCGCCCCGTTCCGCAACAAGCTGCAGTATGCCTGTATAGCCTCTATCGGCCTCTATCCAGGTATACAGCAGCTATAGGCTTCTATGTAGTCGCAGAGCATCGGATCTGCAACGGGTTCGCCAATTAGAGGAGTGACCATCCGCCGTATTTCGGCAGCCGCGGCCTCAGTCACAACGGCACAACAATAAGACAGCGGTCTACAAGGGAGACGTTAACTCCGAAGCATACCCCTCACCGAAGAGCGGTACGGACGGATCAAGCCCCAAGCTCTCCTGAAGCAGATTGTAGAGTCTGGCTCCGATAATCTCTTCCGAATATTCGGAACGGACGATCTGTAGCGCTGCTGCCCCCATCTCCCGACACATATCAGGATTGCCGAGCAGCTGATCCAGGGATGCAGCTAGTTTAGCCGGGTCAAGCCCTTCAGCAAGCAGTCCGCTCTCCCCGTGGCGTACCAGACCTCTGACCCCCATCACATTAAAAGCAACGGTTGGAAGACCGCAGGCTCCCGCTTCCAGGATAACCAGCGGCAATCCTTCATAACGCGAAGGCAGCACAAACAGCTCAGAGACGCTGTAATAGCTGGCCAACATATCCTTGTTGCGAATTGTACCGAGCATGATGAAGCGGTCCTCCAGCCCCTTGGCCCGGATCAGATCCTTCAGACTCTGTTCATCCGGACCGCCGCCGGCAACCAATATTCTAAGGTCAGGGTGCTGCTTCAGCTGCTCCATGGCCTGCACCAGCAGCGAATGGCCCTTTTGATGTTCAAACAGCCGTCCAACGGTAATGATATATCTGCAGCCGGGGTCCAGCCCCAATGCGGCTATCGCCTCATCCTTATCCCGCCGGTAAAAGATCGCCGAATTCACGAAATTCGGCAGCAGCCGGATCCGCCCCTCCAGATGCGGAAAGTGGCGCACCATGCTGTTCTGCTCATCTTCGTTAAGCGTAGTCATGAATGCTGCCTTATGAAGCGTATGCTTCTTGATCGGCAGAATCCACTTATGGATGCTGCCCCCGTGGTAAGCGGCAATGATCGGGATGCTCAGCTTCTTCGCAGCGGCAGCCAGCCGCTCAAACCGTCCGGAAGCATATTCCTGGGCATAAATCAGGCTGACTCCGTCTCCCCGTAGAATATCACACAGGTCTCTCTGAATCGTGGATATATATTGTGATACGAATTTGCCGATCGGTGTCCGGTGGGACAAGGGAATGACGGAATACCATTTATACAGCATGCCCACCGGGATAAACTTAATCGTACAATCCACGATTCCGTGCTGATAGGTGCGGACCTCACTCCCAATCCTGGTGAAATTGTAGATGGTCGTGCGGATCCCCTTGGTTTGCAGAAGACGCGCATAGTCGAAAGAAAAATCGTTATGATACGAATGTACATATTCCTCTTCACTGAGACCCAGACCCTTTACGAAGAAATCTTCAAAGTAATTGGTATGCATAAAGATCCCGACATGCATAACGTCCCCTCCTAAAAGTTTTGTTAGCTTTGCTTCTTCAGATGATACTTCGTACAAAACCTGCTTCGAAAGCATCCGCTTAGGTTTTGAAAGCATATACATTCTGAAATTAATTCTATTATAAGCGCAACTGTACTAAATAAAAGTAAACCAAAGTGGTATATACGGCCTACAAAAGGGGGAGTAAAATTAGATCAACACGTACTTTCGGTGCATTGTAATCTAAAAATAAAGCGGACAGTCTAGGACGTCCCGGGAGGAGTCAGCGGTATGCATGATCTGTCTATAGTAATTCCTACACGCAACCGGATCAGCGATCTGACCCTGTGCATTGAATCCATCGGCAGGCAGACAGAGCTGGAGGATGTTTCAATTGAATTGCTGATTGTGGATGACGGCGAGATTGAGGAGAAAGTGCTGGAGTATTTCCGCAAGGTACTGGGGCGTATGCCTCAAGCCGAGCTGCGCTATTACCGCAAAACCAAACCCGGCGTCTGGCTCTCCCGCTATGAAGCCCTGGGGCTTATCGACGGTGAGATTCTGCTCAGCTTCGATGACGATGCCGAGCTGGATGATCCGCTCTACATCCGCCGGATGCTGGACACCTACGCTTCGGACCCGTCCATTGCCGGAGTTGGCGGCATCGCCAAGGGCCTCTCCAGCAGCAAGTCCGGCAAACTGCTCGGCAGGCTGACCTGCCAGATGTCGGCTTCACCCGGCAGGCTGTCGGCAAGCACACTGGCAGGCTCCCTGCTGCTGTGGGGGGAGACCGAGAATATTTTCGAGACGGATTTCTTCCATGGCTGCAATATGTCCTTCCGGACGTCTGCGCTGCAGGATATGAAGCCTTACCCCTGGATGACCAGCTACGCGGTGGCTGACGATATCTATATGTGCCATCTGGCCAGCAGATACGGCAAGCTTGTCATCAACCCGGAGATGAAGATTATGCATCATGAATCTCCCAGCTCCCGCGATAAGGCAGGCCGGGTGGCCCGGGCTACTGCAGTGAATCATTATTATTTGCTTAATCTGCGCAAGGCACCGGTGAAGAATTATGCCGCATTGCTGTGGACACTGACCTATTTAACCGGCAAAGCTACCCTCAAGCGGAATTTCAATGCCGTCTCGGGCTATGCCAGCGGAATTCTCTTCGTACTGAACCCCCGCAAGGATAAATACAGGGAATTTATGCTGGACTAGCAGCGCCAGATTCAACCTATATAGATTGAACTTGTATTTTTTCTATTATGGGATTGCCGTGACTCCAGAGAATGTTTAACCCTCCGGCCGCTGCCCGTCTGCCGATTTCTTGAATTTAACCCGCTGTTCGCGTTGGAAATCCGCAGACAAAGGCGGACGCTGTCGCTCCTACAGTTCCAAAATTCTCCTCCGCCACTACTGAAGGTTTGCGGTGACCGGATTACAGTGATCGGATTACGGTATCCGATATGCTTAATTGTACTTTGTACAACTAAATCATCTGTTTACCAACCCATTATCCGTTTAGTTGTATTTCGTGCAATTAAAATGCCGGTTGTAGAGGGTTCTGTCCGATTCGGGCGGATTTAGTTGTACAGACTGCAGTTATAAGACGGAAACAACCCTTTTCGCAGGTTTTAATTGTACATAATACAACTATCACTGAATTTCCACTTGGACTGAATACATAAGTTGCTGCATTGTTTGAATGAACTCACTTCTTCAGTCCTGTTGTGTGCCAGTTCTTAAACCATCACACTGTATAACCGAAGCCCAGTATCGTAAAGCATTTGTCCTTATCTTCCTTCGCCATGCGGATCTCAATGACATGCTGCTGACTCTGCTCATTCTGGTACAGAATGACCGGATTGCAGTGCGTCCAGCTGTTCACATGCGGATCAGCAGTCAGCACAAGGCTGCCATCGACGAAGATATCTGCTCTGCCAAACTCAGGGCTGCCCGAATCCTTGTATACGAGGATCAGATTGCTGCTGGTGAGGGTCATCCTGAAGCTATCCTCACCGGATGCTGCCGTATGCAGCCAGTTATGCGGAAATTCCGGGGTGCCGAAGGGATCGGCATCCAGCTCTACCCGCTGCAAATCCGTGTCGGTCGCCCCGAAACCGCCAGCTTCCACTCCGATATCACTGAGACCAGTCAGGCTCTTGCGGTCAAGCAGCCGTATATTCGCGTAATCATTTCCGAGAACCGGCCGTTTAGCGGTTGTAATATCCTCTTCGTCCCGGAGCGACCGGCAGGTCTCGGAGAATAAATAACCCAGACAGTCTGCCATTACCCGGTGTCCGTCATTAGCAGGATGATAAATATCGTAGAAAAATTGCCGTTTCGATATGACGTTCCCCTCAGTCTTGCTCAGACGGAATTGTCCGGTTACCGCATCTTTGATGCTGACCATCGGGAGGTTATAGTGCCTGCCCACAGGAGCGAGCCGTTCCTGAAGGTTCCAGTCATTCACAAACACACTGAACAGCAGAATCACGGCGGGCCGGGCCGGGTCAGACAGGATTTTTAGACAAAGGCTCTCGAAGCAATTGCCCTTCGTTTCATCACCCTCGTCATTCACTGCAAATTCCACCACCACGATATCCGGCGTTACCGCACCCTCCCGCAGAATATCTCTTTCATAACGGATTACTCCAAGCTCAGAAGGCGTCCCGCCTACTCCGGCTTTCACATAATGGATATTCTCTCCACCGTCCTTACCGAACAGCTCCTTGAACTGCAAATAAGACTGGTAGGCATAACATCCGGTGTGGGTCGGCTTAGCCCCTGCACCCTGGGTGATGGATCCTCCAATATAAGCAATGGTGACATCCTCACCCTTAATTGCCTTGTCTATTGCTGTTCTGAGCCGGTAATTATTGCCCGAATGCAGCAGAGACTTAGCAATCATTGCGCGGTATTCCAGTGAACCGAAGTCAACCGGAGCTTCCATTGTAGCTTCTGGCGCAGTATAGCCATCATTCAAATAGAAAATAATACTCGCCGTTGCCAGCTCTCCTTCACGGCCAAATTCAAAAGCGAATTTGCCGGGACTTACATCGTCCCCGGACCACATGACCTCCTCCAGCTTCAGCAATACCTCCGTCCCGTCCCCCGGACAGGGGACACGCAGCTGCGTTCCTGTCTCATACTTGCTGCTTCTGCCCCAGTTCTGCATAAGAAAGGAGACCGTTCCCCCTTCACTGCCGGTACCGGTCTTCACGGACACCCCGATGCTATGCACCAGTTCACGGAACCCCGCCCAGGTTGTCAGAAGCGCCAGCATCCCCTCATCCGTAATCCCGCCTATGTATCTTGCCTTATCCGTCAGATAATTGCCTTCCAGATACACTTCCTGGGATGGACTGCCCTCCGCTCTGGCTGTCGCCTCGATCGCTGTTTCGAACATGACGAAGAAGCCGCTTCTTCTCTCCTCCGGATCTTTGGGGGCCGCCGGACCTTCCAATCTGCCGCCGGTAAAATCAATGTTATTGCCCTTCACTTGGATCAGCTCGCTTTCCGGTATATATGAAGACGCTCTCATTATAGACGGGAGGCGGACTACGCTCAACCGGGAAAGACGGACTTTGTTAAGTTATTACAATAATTCTCTAGTTTGTCCACCATACTATAGTAAAATCCCTGTAGAAATGAATAGGATCATATGCTCTTTAATCCGGTTTTTGTCCAGCGGCTCATGGGATTTGTTCCATTCCGTGGTGAGCGCCAGGTACATTCGCAGAATCATAAATGCCGCAACACTGGAATCACAGGGCTTCACTTCACCGCTGCCGATGGCTTCCTCAATCTGCTGTCTCAAGAAATCCAGCGCGTATGCCTCCATCCGCTTAACACCTTCCAGCGCCTGGGCTGTTCCGATGTCCCGCACCTCCTGGGCGAGCTTCACAAATAGCTCATGATCAGACCGGAATTCCAGAATGGAATCCAGCAGATTAAGCAAATTATGCACAAAGGTCGTTTGTTCCGCCGCTACACGGTTCATCACCGACATTAATTCCTGCGAAGCCTTGTCCAGAATTTCCTCAAACAGCTCTTCTTTGGTTTTGAAAAAAGTATAGATCGTGCCTTTGCCCACATTGGCGATTCTGGATACCTGATCCATAGTCGTAGCTTTATAGCCAAATTGTACAAAGGACAGGGTCGCTGCCTGCAGGATCAAAGCCTTGCGGTCAATGGACATAGTAAAACTCCTTTCTTTCTGTACGACCATAAATTGACTGAATTTAATTTTTGGTCACTAAGTCACAAATCAATTTACCATGTCCCCGGGAAGAAGACAACTTTTTGATAAAAGTTTCAATCCGCTTCCGTTCTGCAAGCTGCTCTTCTGCACAAAATGTCATGAAATTAGTATCCCTTGCCATTCTTTCTGGGGTATGATAATAAAGATGTGATCAAGAAACTAACTTTATGGATGGTGGAATATGTTTAAGAACAAGAAATCCGGCGTTATTCTGGCCGCTCTCGTCATTGTTATCGTCGCAGCTGTGGGCATCTGGCTCTTGGTGGGCAACAATGGAAAAGACAGCACAACTACTGAAACCCCCGGCGGTGCAACGGTCACAAAAGATGGCGATACGAAGTCCCTGGAACAGACGTTTTATATTTATGATACGGTCGTGAATATCAAGGTCTTCGGTGATACTGTAGAGCAGAAGAATATGGATGATATTCAGGCGATGCTGGAACGGATGGACATCGAGTTCAGCCGCACCAAGGAGAACGGGGAATTATACGCTGTGAATCAGGCAGCCGGTAAAGAAGCCGTAGCCGTATCCGACGAAACGCTAGATATCGTGAAGCTTTCCCTCAAATATGCCGAAGAAATGGACGGGCTATATGATCCGACTGTTGGACCGCTCGTTGACCTCTGGGCAATCGGTGAAGGCGGAGAGCATGTTCCCGATCAGGCAGCGATTGATAAAGCCCGCAGCCTGACCAATTACAAGGATGTTATTGTGGATGATGCCGCGAAGACGGTGAAGCTGGCCAAAGAAGGCATGGTGCTGGATATGGGCGGGATCGGCAAAGGGTATGCCGCTGACCGGATCGCCGACTATCTCAAGGCGCAAGGTCTGGACAGTGCGATGATCAATCTCGGCGGCAGCAGTATTATTGCGCTTGGCAACAAGCCGAACGGCTCGCCGTGGAATATCGGCCTGCAGGACCCCGATCAGAGCCGCGGTACCCAGCTGGGTACAATCAAAATCTCTGACGAGGTTATTGATGCATCCGGGGTATACGAACGTTTCTTCATGCAGGACGGTGTGCGTTACCATCATATTCTGGACCCGCGGACGGGCTTCCCGTCCCAGAACGGGCTGAAGAGCATTACCATTATGAGTCCGAACGCAACAGATGCGGATGCCCTGTCAACCGGTGTATTCCTGATGGGTCTCGAAGACGGCATGAAGTATCTAGAAGCGCTCCCGGAGAAGGTCGATGCCTTCTTCATCACAGACGACAACAAGATTTATGCCACCTCTTCGCTGAGAGAACGGCTGAATCTGACCGATCCTACGTACAGCTTCGCTGATTGATACCGCGCAGTGATGGATGTGCAGCATCGTATGCAAGCAGAAAAGGTGCCTTCCTTTGGGGGAGGGCACCTTTTTTGTCATACCAGCGGCAGCTCACTGAACTCCTTATAATTGGTGAAAATATAGCTTGGCGTGTGATCTCCACCCGGCTGCCGGCCGCGCGGGTTGTACCAGCATACCTTCCAGCCTGCCGCAAGCGCACCGACCACATCATTAGCCCATGTATCACCTACATAGAGGCTGTTCTCAGGTGCAGTTCCCGTCATCTTATTGACATGGGCGAAGATGGCCGGGTCGGGCTTAGCCAGACCGACAGCATCCGAGATGAAGATCATCTCCTGCGGAATGAGCTTATCTATACCCAGCCCGCGCAGCTTGCCCATCTGGTGCTCCAGCGGGCCGTTGGTGATAATGCCTACCGGATGCCCCAGGCTAATAAAGCGCTGAAGCTGCTCCGCCACGCCTTCGATCATCCCGATCGTATACTGGCGGGCAATATAGGAGGCCTGAACTCTGGTTGCCTGCTCCCGGTTCAAGGGCAGGCCATATTCGGCAAAAGCCAGCTCCAGCCGCATCACCCGGGTCTCCTCCAGCTCAAGCTCCCCGCGCAGATATTTCGGCCATAGTAAATCACTGTGATGCCTGACGGTGTAGAACAGCTCCGCATAATCCAGCTTGTCTTCGTCTGGCGCCAGCACCTCGCGCACCGCTTCCCGGAAAGGCACCAAATGGTCGTACAACGTATCATCCAGATCAAAAAACACGGCTAGCTTATTGCTTGTCTCCACGTAAACTCCCCTAACTATATCTTTAGAAATATAAATGATAAGTGAAAAAGCTCTCGTCCCGGATGTAGCCTTGGGCTTCATACAGACGCTGTGCGCCGGTATTATGCGTCAGCGTTGAAAGCGTCAGTCCCTTCGCACCAGTACCCTGCGCAAATCCGCGCACGCCTTCAAGCAGCAGTGAGCCAAGTCCATGCCCGCGCTGCTCCTCCGTCACAAACAGATCGTTCAGAATCCATACGGGCTGAACTGTAATGGAGGAGAAGGAAGGGTACAGCTGTGCCATTCCATACGTCCGCTTGTCCGCACCCTCACCGGCTGCTGCTATAAAAATTACAGATTCATCATTGGACAGTCTCGCCTTCAGAAATTCCCGCGCAGCTTCCATGTCAGAGACTTGGCCGTAATAGCTGCGGTATTCATCAAACAGCGGAGCGAGCTCCTCCACATCCTCAAGACCTGCCCGTTCAAAACGAAAATTCAACATGGCTCTCCCCTCCTTCTACCAGCTTCCTTTATTCCTTGGAGTCATAAAAGACATGACGGGCTGTGATCTTCCCGTCTTCAATGTCCATCAGTCCGAAGGAATACTGCTTCTCCCGGCGTTTGTCCGTAGGCGAGCCTGGGTTGAACAGCAGAATACCGTTCTCCCGGCGCATCAGCGGCTGATGGGAATGGCCGAAGAGAATACAGTCCACCTCCTGGCCTTCAAAGGCCAGCAGCGCATTTCCATCTGTCCCTTTACGGGAATACGGCGCATGTCCGTGAATCATTCCTATACGCATGCCCTCCAGCGTAAGGAGCTTGCTCTCTCCGAAGCGCTGAATGATCTCATATCCGTCGTTATTGCCGGCAATTCCCTCTACCGGAGCAAGCCCGGCCAGCAGATCATAGATCTCCAGCGATACCCAATCGCCCAGATGCAGAATCATATCCACCTTGCTGAATTCTTCCATAAGCACGGAGGGCAGCCCCTTGGCCCTGCTTGAGAGATGTGTATCCGATACTACTCCAATCTTCATCTGCTTCAGCTCCTAATTCTTATAGTCATCCTGCCGGCACCCCGGTAGATTTCCATTGTAATTCCAAGTGTTCAAAAATGACCCAAGATACTGGAAGTAAAATAGCCGAGAAACGCTGTAAACAACGTTCCTCAGCCATTTCACATCAACCTTCTCAAGTTTACGTACTTATAATTGTACGATTTGCAGAACTTAGAAGCAAGCCGTGCCCGGCCTAAGCCTCATTCCCGCCAATTCCAGAGCCGGACTTCACCCACCCGCATATAGCTGACCCAGGAAGCCTCGCGCAGCTTCAGCAGTTCCTTGACCGGCCCTGTAGCAACGGCTCCATAGATCTGAACTCCGTGCTCCTGAAGATAGGAGAGCGAAGTATCCAGTTCAATAAACGGCGCTGCCTTCCTGGCCAGTGACCGATGCTTTTGCAGCAGCTTAAGCGTTTTGATGAAGTTGGCATCACGCAGTGCCCCATCCCCATAGGGTTCAACAGAAGGCGATACGCTGCTGTAGGAGGAGACCGAGCTGAACCAGCCTGTTTTTTGGGTGGTGACCTCTGATTTCAACATATCATCGTCATGCCAGATCGGATCATAGGGAAATCCCAGCGGAGAAGTAACCACCTCATCGTGGGTAGACGGACCCGTATCTGCTCCGAACCACACAGGCAGGATATTCAGCGGCTCAAACTCCTTGAGCAGCTCCTCCGTGGTGTATAAGTGGTCGAACGACAGATAAGCTTCGGCAACCGTACCCTCGGGAAGCTTATCCAGCTTGTTCCACTCATCGCTGTTATCCCCGCTGCTGACGGAACCATCTGCTGACGGATAGTAGAAAATGTAATTACTCGCATTCCGGTCATCCATCCAGTTGAACACTCCGGGATAGGATAGCCCCAGGAGAAAGGTCTGGTTGTAATTACCCATCTGAACCTTCTCCCCGCCTACCTGCTTCAGCAGTTTACCGGTCAGATTCATCCGGAAGACCGATTTCGCATTGCTGGAAAGATATGTGGTTGTGTTGGGCCGGGTCACGGCAATCGCCGAGGATACAACATCACTATAGGTCTCACCACGGTTCCCGGTGCTGTAGAATACTATAGTAATAATATTACTGATGATCATGAAGACAATGAAGGCCGCAAATACAGTAAGGGTGTTCACGAGCCGCGCCTTCCATTTGCCGCGGCGGATAATGGACTTCTCTCTTCGCTTCGCCTTCCTCTTCGCCTTCTTGAGCCCTGTAGCTGCCCCTCCTTCCGTGTCCGCCTTGGTCCACCGTCCGCTGGTCTGCTCTTCCCGCTCCATTTGCTCCTCCAGATACAGCTGATAAGCCTCCAGCTTCTCCAGTTCACTCTCCAGCGCCTCCCGTTCTTCCTCCGGAAGTGTTCCCTCACTGTATTTCCTCAGTTGTTCTTTGAACTCCTCACTCATGCTCATTCCTCCTCCGGTCCGCCTCACGCAGCTTCTGCCTGGCGCGGAATACCAATATCTTGTATTGGGACAAACCTACGTTCATGATGCCAGCAGCTTCCTTGTAGGTCAGCCCGTGATAATCATGCAGCAGCAGCGCATGGCGCTGCCCCTCCGGCAGACGGCTGAGTGCCAGCGCTGTCTCTTCCCAGCGTTCCTGACGCAGCAAAGTCCCCTCCGTGGTCTCGGGATGGGGCAGCCTGCTGAAAAACCCGTCTTCCTTGGACACACTCCGCTTTTCCTTGCGTTTGAAGTCCACGAAGGCATTGTAAGCCACGCGGAACAGCCACGGCTTAATCCGCTCTTCCCGGCAATCCTCCAGATACAGATATGCCCGGTAAAAGGTCTCCTGCATCAGATCTTCGGCCGCATGGTGGTCATGGCAGAGGGAGCACAGATAGCGGTAGATGTCCGCCACATAATTCTCATATAGATCATCCAGCGTATTCGGCTCCATCTCCTCCCCCCTTAATCCATCCACGTATGAGAATGCCAAAAGTTACAGCTTCCAGCCAGAAATTTCAGGAATCATCCATCTTACTATAGCAGATTTATCTGCATCCCCACGCAAAAAGGGAGCCTCACGGCTCCCCAAACCTTCCCTTTACAGTCGCTTCTCTCTTACTTAATAAAATCCGATACTGGACGAAGCATCCTTCATCCATTCCCGTTTGCGCCCCTTGTCCAGTTCGCCGCGCATGCCGCGCACCAGAGACTCGACATCAGCCGTGCCATTCTCATGCCATTCCAGTGCCGCACTGACATACAGCTCGCCAAGCTGGGTCAGGGAGAAATCTCCTGTCAGGCGCGCAGCGGTGGCCGTACCTTCTTCACCTGCGAAGGCGGAGAACCCGCGCAGCTGCAGATATTCGAGGCGCAGCGCCTCATTTGGCATCTTGATCTCATAGGCCCGGTCGAAGCGTCCGGCGCGGTTCATGAGGCCCGGGTCGATTTTCTCCGGATAATTGGTGGTGCCGATCAGGAAGATGCCTTCCTTCGAAGTAGCCCCGTCCAGCGTGTTCAGGAAAAAGGACCGGACCTCCTGCGGCATGGAATCGATGTCCTCAATCACCAGTACCATCGGCGCCAGCCGGGCCGCAGCCTCGAACACCTCATTCACTGACTCGCTGCTCGTATATTCGGTAATCTGCCAGTAGATCACAGGTCCCGGTACACTTCCGGCGATCGATTTGACGAGCGTAGTCTTGCCGTTGCCCGGATGCCCGTAGAGCAGAATGCCCCGCTTGTACGGGATATCGTAAGTGACGTAGAAGCTGCGGTCCGAATCAAAAAACTGGTCGAGCGAACGGTAGATTTCTTTCTTGATCCCCGCGTCCAGCACGACCTCCTCACGCCCGACAGAGCGGGTGATGGGTTCATCCTCACGGAAGATTCCGTTACGCCGGTCAGTGAACACCGTCACCTTATTGATGTTCTGCTCCCGCTGCCGGGTACGCACATTGGCCAGGAAGAATTGCAGCTGCGCGTCAGATGCCGCGAACACATAGTCCTGGAAGTTGATGCCGTTCTCCTGGAACACAGGCACCCGCGCCAGAGCAATGCCCATGGCAGGATACGCCAGCACATTATTGCGGATCGAGAGATGGATATTGTACTCCGGCTGCTCTTTATCATCGTCGTACACAAATGTCCGGTCCTCCAGGCGGTCAAAAATCCGCGCCACATGCTCCACCCCGGCATTCCCGCTCTGCACATCGTTCTCCAGCAGCTTCCAGTATTCACTGTTGGGATCATCGCTCGCATACAGCTCATAACGTACGCCGTAGCGGCTGTAGAGCGCTTCAAGTATGCCGTCAACCAGGCGTGCGTACACATCATAACCTTTGATGATTCCGGCTCTGTCTTCATCGTATTCGTAGATTACAGTAGGTTTCTTAATCTCCTGCTCCATCCTATTTCGTCCCCTTTATCGCTGCGAGCGGCTTGCATTTGGCTACAACAGCAGCCAGGCCGGCGCCCGTAACGCTTTCTATAATCTCATCTACATTCTTATAGGCCTGGGGAGATTCGTCAATGATAGATTCCAGGGAATGCTGATTCACTACAATCTCGTCTGCCGTCCCCACCTTCATCGACCGGGAGAATTCATGGACAGACACCAGACGCTTCGTTGCCGAGCGCGAGCGGATGCGTCCGGCACCATGGCAGATCGAATAATAATTCTCTTCTCCTCCGGGCTGGCCGACCATGATGTAGGAAGCGGTGCCCATCGAGCCGGGGATCAGCGCCGGATGCCCGGTCGCCGCGTAAGCCCGCGGATTATCCGCATGGTCTGCAGGCAGGGCGCGTGTCGCCCCTTTGCGGTGAACAAACTTGGTGCCTGAGGAGGTCTCCTCTTCCCACGCATAATTGTGCATCAGATCGTAGAGGGTGCGCAGCTCGCATTTCGTGCCGAAGACGTCACGGAAGCCCTCACGTACACCATAAGCGATCAGATGGCGGTTCACCACCGCATAGTTCAGCGCCGAGTACATCAGATTAACATAGCGCTGAGCCTGCGGATGTGACAGGGGCGCATAGATCAGGCGCGGGTCAGCGCTGCCCAGTCCAAGCTGGCCCATGACCTTGGCGAAGGCCGGGGTACAGAACTGATTGACCATGCCTCCCCAGGCCCGGGAGCCGGAGTGGATCATCACGGCAATCTGCCCGTCTCTCAGGCCCCACGCTTCAGCCACCTCCCGCTGCTCCTCGGCGATTTCAATCGCCTGGATCTCAACGAAATGGTTGCCGCCGCCAAGGGTGCCGAGCTGGCGGTGCCCCCGGTGCCAGGCCATATCCGGCAGCTCATTCAGAATCTCGTCATCGAAGGCAAGCTTGCTGATCTCCACATGGGACAGTGCGCTTGATTTCTTCGGAGTGTAGCTGTCCGGAACATATTTGCTTGGCAGGCCGTGCAGGCCCTTGCGCACGATATTCTCCAGCCGGATATCGCTGTAGTGGCCGCGCTGCTGGGCCTCCATCGGCAGATACTTCTCAATTGCACGGACCAGCTTCCGGCGCAGCTTCACTTCACGCAGATCATCCATATGCAGATTGGTCAGATGTACACGCATGCCGCAGCCGATATCGCTGCCTACAATGGACGGCGAGACATAACCTGACGCGGCATCCCAGACCGCAGTAGTCCCGATGCAGGTTCCGACGCCTACATGCACATCAGGAGTGTAGCTCATATATTCTATATTCGGGATTTGCAGATTGTTATTAGCCATTTCCAGGACCTTGTAATCAAGTGAGCCAAATAATTGCTCACTGGCATATACCTTGAGGTCGCCGCCCGGAAGGGCTACCTCATGTTTGTAGCGGGATATCTCCCCCGCTTGCTGCTTCATGCTATTCATAAATGTTTTCATTTCCTCTCAGGTTGGTAAGATAATTTCCAGTTTTGTGGTACGCAAAAAGAGCCGCAGATCAGTTCTGATCATGCGGCTCCCGGAGCGCTGGGTGCAGCTTCGAATTCAAGCCGGGACACCCGTATGCAGTTGTGACATAATAAGCACGCTGCGTATTATGTCTTCCGGACGAAGGCGATGAGATCAGATTGTTCATATGCGGTTGTAATGTGACTGTGCGGCGTTCTCAAACCATTTGTTCCAATCATGACCCATCGGCCTCCCTTCTCTAAATGATAAACCCAATAATATATGGCGCTGCTGCAGATTGTCAACCCTGAATCTGGTAAAGTTTGTTTTATTTGAATTTCGACCAGTCCTGATTGCTGTTCTCCAGCAGGTGGCCGAAATCATTCTCCAGACGTTTCTGCTCTGCCTTGCGTTTGTCCTCCGCATCCTTGAGGGCGGCGTCTTTCTTGCCTTGCTCTTCGGCTTTGAGCGCATCGGACTGCGCCTTCAGCTTGTCCAGCACCTCGCGGCTGAGCAGGTCTTTGAGCGTTGCCGGAGCATCGGCCGCAGCAGGGCGCGGAGCCGGAGTTATCTTCTTCTTTTTAGCCAAGGGAATCATCCTTTCAAGTAGTGCAAATAGTTCAAATTTGTTTTAGTTATAGGTCTTTTCGTTTATAATGTACAGTAAGAGGTGAGCCTAATGAAATCCACAGAGTTATGTCCAAGGTTACAAAAAAGCATGGATATTATCGGCAGACGTTGGACGGGCTTAATCATCTATCAGCTTCTGCAAGGTCCCCAGCGCTTCGGCACCATTGAAGCTTCGCTGCCCGTCAGCGGCAGGCTTTTGTCCGAGCGGCTGAAGGAACTGGAGCAGGAGGGTATCGTCCTGCGCGAGGTTTTTCCCGAAACACCTGTAAGAATCCAGTATTCGTTAACTGACAAGGGCCGGGCCCTGGAATCCGTCATCCGTGATTTGCAGGTATGGTCGGAAGACTGGATTACGGAAGAGGAATGCCGGTCTGCTTCAGCCGCTCCTCCGCAATAAGTTTCACACACTGTTTCTGCGAAAGCCTTATATAAATTTACAGCTTGCGGCCTACGATAACAAGGTCACGCGGAATGCCGTCCAGCACGGCGACACCCGGCAGCAGGCCCCATTGTCCGAAACCAAACTTCCGCAGCAGTGCAAGGCTTGGCTCATTATGGCCAAACACAAAGCCGACCAGGTTCTGCAGACCAAGACGCGGACATTCCTCAAGCGCCTTGGTCAGCAGGATACTTCCTGCGCCGCTGCCGCGGAATTTTTCACTTACATAGACGCTGATCTCTGCCGTTCCATTATAGGCCGGACGCCCGTAGAATGACTGGAAGCTGAACCAGGCCGCAATTTCGCCGCCTTGCCGCAGAACCCAGAGCGGACGGTGATGGCTGTTATGCTCATGGAACCACTTCACCCTATCCTCCACGGCTACCGGCGTAAGATCCGCTGTCACCATTCTTCCGGCAACCGTCGTGTTATAAATCTCCACAATCGCTCCCAAATCCTCAATTGCTGCATCCTCTATGCTGTAACCTTGCCAATCCATGCTATGATTCCTCCTAAAAGTTGTGTTTAAATTTCAAGCCATTTACGCCACACTAAAGATTCGAACTTGAAGCTTAGTCGTCACTGCGGTGAACATTTGGACTTCCGGCCGATGGTCACCAGATTTCTTGATCTAATCCGCTGTTCGCGGCCCACATCCGGTGACAAAGGCGGTCGCTACCGCTCCTCAGTTCCAAACTAGTTCAGCCCTGTCTGTTCCAGACTCCACTTCCACAGCCGTGCGGCTTCTTCTGTATTCTTCGCCCTTGGCGATAATTCCTTGATCTCGCGGCGGTAATAATACTGCCCGCTAACTTCGCTCAGCTCCGGCGCAGCCGCCAGATAAATGGCCGTGTCCGCACCTTTCTCAGGCGTCAGGAAGAAGTAGGACAGCAGCTTCAGCAGCGAGCGCCCAAAGCCTGTCTCCCGGTTCACTCCGATGCTCGTCCCCACCGCTCCCGGATGCACACAGTTCGCAGTAACCCTGGTGCCCTTCAATTGAGCAGCCAGCTCGCGGGTAAACAGGATGTTGGCCAGTTTGGAACGGGCGTAAGCCTTAGCCGGGTTGAAGCCGCGTGACAGCGTATGATCCTCCAGATGCAGCTTGCCAATCTTGTAAGCACCTGAAGCCACTACCACAATCCTGCCCTGTTCAGCATGCTTCAGATTATCCAATACCAACATGGTGAGCAGAAAATGACCCAGATGATTCACGCCCAAATCCTGCTCGTAGCCGTCTGAAGTAAGCTCACGTCTGATGGCGACTACGCCAGCATTATTGATCAGAACATCAAGCACCGGGTAGCCGGCCGTGAATTCCTCTGCAAAAGCGCGAATGCTTGCGAACGATCCCAGATCGCACAGCATCAGCCGGATTTGATCAGAGCCGCTCTGGCGCACTGCTTCCGCAAGAGCTTCCTCCCCGCGTTTACGGCTGCGGCAGGCCATGATTACATGGGCTCCTCTGCGGGCCATTTCCACTGTCGTAGCCAGTCCCATGCCGGAATTCGCACCGGTGACAAGCACGGTCTTTCCTTTCATGGACATCTTCCCCTCTCTTGCGGGCCAGCCAGGCCGGGGCATGGCGTAGCCTTTTCAGAGTATATGTTTTATGATAATGTTACATCATTTCTGAGGGTTAAAATAGCCCCTGGGCATGGAATAACTTCTCAAGAAGTTTATTCCCGGTTAGAAGCAACTTATCAATTACAGGGGGCGAGTACATGGCTACTATTGAAGATTTCTTGAAGCTGGATATACGCATAGGAACCATTCTGTCCGCAGAGCCTTTTCCTGAGGCACGCAAACCGGCGATTAAGCTGCAGATCGATTTCGGGGAACTCGGCATTAAGGCCTCCAGTGCGCAGATCACCAAACATTACACTCCGGAAGAGCTGATCGGCCGGCAGATAGCCGCTGTCGTGAACTTCCCGCCCAGACGGATTGCCGGCTTCCTCTCGGAAGTGCTCGTCCTCGGCGGCGTGCCGGAGGAAGGCGATGTGATCCTGCTGGCTCCGGAGCAGCAGGTTCCGAACGGAACGCCGATCGCGTAACGGACCCGCTGAACCGGCCACCCCGGGTAAGCCGCTTGCACTGCGTAGTCTCGTAAGCTCGCAGACCTGACGGTACAGAATATCGTCTGCTACCCATGGTGCACGGTATGTAAGCAGCACGCAGGTCCTGATCGGTTGCTTGCGGGCGGGCTGTAGGCGGGGTTTACACGCTGCAAGCCCATAACAGGAAAGGCTGTCCTCTATGCAGATGATCTGCAAGGAGGACAGCCTTTGTTTGTTACATAGTTACATAGTTACATAGTTACATAGTTACAGAGTTATAGAGTGAAACGGACTCAGATGACGCTATTTTGCGGAAAAGGTTACTTTTGACGTTTATCCGGACTCAGAAGCCCTTATTCGGAATATTATAGACCCGAACACGGTAAAACTGAGCCATTAAGGTCATCTGAGTCCGCAACGGACAGAAACCGGGCTATTATCCGAAAATAACGGCTTCTCAGTCCGCATCAGCGGCGGATGGCCGAGAAATCCCTTCTCCATTAGCATAGCCTGGTAAAGTGCCGGAGGAAGTACACGGAAAATTCAGCTAACAGCCCTTATTTCCAATTCGGCCGCAGCGCAAGGAGCTTATCATCCTGTGCGCGCGGGTTGCCTCTGCCATCCCGGTTATTGGTCATAATATACAGGGTGCCGTCAGGCCCTTCCGCCACATTGCGGATTCGGCCATACTTCTCTTTGAATAAAGCCGTAATCTTAGGCTTGCCGCCCGAAGGAGACAAAGATACCCGCAGCAGCTGCTGCCCCGCCAGACCGGCAACCAACAGTTCGCCGCTCCATGGCCCCTGCGTAATAAAGGTCATGCCCGACGGCGCCCAGGTCACCTCACCGCTGTGTGCCAGCGGAGCCTTCAGCTTCAGCTTAGCGGCTCGGGTCTCATCGCCTTCAATCAGCGGCCAGCCGTAATTGGTCCCGGCCTGAATACGATTGATCTCATCATGGCTCGACTGGCCATGCTCCGAGCTGTATAAGACTCCGCTCTCCGGCTGCCAGGCCAGACCCTGCGGATTGCGGTGGCCCATGCTATAGACCGGAGACCCCGGCCACGGGTTATCTTCAGGGATGCCGCCGCTGGTGGTAATCCGCAGTATTTTTCCGCCCAGACTGGTCTTATCCTGCGCGAGCTCAGGCTCATAGCGTTCACCTGTGGTGATGTACAAGTAGCCGTCCGGTCCCAGCTTGACCCGTCCGCCGTTATGATTGGTGTCCCCTGGTATATTATCCAGCAGAACCTGCTTGATCTCCGCTTTGCTGCTGCCAATCTTAATCCGCAGGACCCGGTTTGCCACTCCGCCCTCCGCATTGCGGTAAGAATGATATACATACGCCAATCCGTTGCTCTCAAACTCCCGATCAAGCGCAAGTCCCAGCAACCCGCCCTCTCCCTTACTGATAAAGGGGGCTTCAAGCTCCAGCAGCGGGGCCTCACGAAGCTTGCCATTCTCTATGACCCGCAGGCTGCCCGGCCGTTCGGTGAAAAAGATCCGCCCGTCCGGAGCGAACGCCATCTCCCAAGGCACATTCAATCCGTCTGCCAGCGTATGCGCGGTATAAGGGAAGGCTGACGAAACTGGCGGCTTCGGCGCGGCAGCCGTTACTTCCGGTGCCTGTGTGCTTCCAGAAGCACCAGGTGATGCTGCGCCAACCGGCGCACCCGTTCCTGCACTCGCAGACGCTCCCGGTGTTCTTGTCACCGGCGTTTCGGTCATCGTAGTCATCGAAGATGGAAGAGCAGTGCCGGCAGGCTGTGCGTCAAGACGCGGATTCTCTCCTGTCAGCTGCCCTTGCATAGTATCTTGTTCAGAAGAGGTGCAGGCTGACAGCAGGCCCATCAGCAGGACCAAAGTTCCGCGCAGCAGAAATGTACGGAAGAGGACTGATGTACCGGACATATTCATAACCTCCTGTTAAGTGAAGCGGGAATAGAAACCAGAAATGATTGTGGCAACTATTACCCGGTGCTTAACTTCACTAAACCCCCTTTAGCATCCGCTCGAGGGACGTGCAGCCTCCCGGATTATGAATTATAATGAGAATAATGCTGTTTCACGCGTGTATATGAAAGGGGAATTATTGCAATGAATGAAGCTCTGCTTAAACTGGAGCAAGGACTTACAGAAGGGGGCTTGGATGCTCTCCTCGTAACCGATCCCAAGCATGTATACTATCTGACCGGCTTCGCCAGCAACCCGCATGAACGCTTTCTGGGCCTGCTGCTAATCCGCGGCGGGGAGCCTGTGCTGATCGTTCCGGCGCTGGACGCCGAAGCGGCGCATGCCGCCTCCTCGGTGAAGACTATTCTGACGCACAGCGATACGGACAACCCGTACGAGCTGCTCAAATCCCGCTTCGGCGGCGCTGCTCCGGGCAGCTTCGGCATAGAGAAGGAGCACTTCTCCGTCAGCCGCTATGAGTTGCTGGCAGACGCCATCCCAGCGGGGGCATTCAGCGACATCGGCCATCTGCTCCGCGCTATGCGCGCCATGAAGACGCCTGAAGAAATCCGCATTATGAAGCATGCCGCCGAACTTGTGGAGGAAGTTCTCCGCCGGGGCCTGTCGCATGTCAAAGCCGGTGTCAGCGAGAATGAGCTGGTAGCGGAGCTTGAATACCTGATGAAAAAAGCCGGAGCCTCCGGCCCCTCCTTCGACACCATGGTGCTCTCCGGCCCGAATACGGCCCTGCCGCATGGCGTACCGGGTGAACGCATCATCCAGCCGGGTGATCTGCTGATGTTCGATCTTGGCGTATACGCCGCTGGCTATGCCTCCGATATTACCCGCACCTTCGCTGTAGGCGAAATCGACAGCAAGCTGACAGATATCTATAATACTGTGCTTGCTGCCAATGAAGCTGGTATTGCCGCTTCTGTTGCCGGAGCCACCTTCGGTTCTGTTGACAAGGCTGCCCGGGACGTTATTGAAGCCGCCGGCTACGGCGAATACTTCATGCACCGCGTCGGACATGGTCTCGGCATGGATACCCATGAATATCCATCACTGCATGGACTCAACACGGATATTATCGCAAACGGCAACGTCTTCACAGTAGAACCGGGGATTTATGTGCCGAATCTTGGCGGCGTGCGCATTGAGGATGATGTGCTCGTTACGGCAGAGGGCCCGCAGACGCTGACCAGCTTCCCCAAAGAATTGACAGTGCTGAGCCTGTAATTCAGAAATCCAAAAAAGCCCCAATCTCCCGATCACTGGAGGTTAGGGCTTTTTTATATAAAACTATTCTATGAAATATTGCGCTTGGTCTCCTGGGAGGGGACGGTCTGCTCTTCTTCAGCGAACTTAAAGGAACGGGCAAGGTATAGCACCGGTGTGCCTGCACCTGTAAGCAGGAATTTGGCCAGATAGGTGGTCAGCAGAATCTCTGTCCATACCTTCAGGTCATAGGTTCCGGCAAAAGCAATCGTACAGAAGATCAAAGTGTCAACAAAAGAGCTGATCATGGTGCTACCGTTAGAGCGGATCCAGAGCTGCCGTGAGCTGCCGTAGTACTTGCGGATCCATGCGTATAAGCGCACATCCAGAAACTGGCTGATAAAATATGCGGTAAGACTGCCCAGTGCAAGTCTCGGCATCAGGCCGAAGATCGTCTGGAGTGAGGATTGGGCAATATCCGTCTCCTGCGGCTCAAATACAAGCACCATCTGCATTATGACGGTAGTCATCAGCAGAGTGAAGAATCCGAACCAGACGGCGTTCCGCGCTTCAGCCCGCCCGTATCTCTCATTCAGCAGGTCACTGGTCATATATAACGTGACATACATCGTATTTCCAAGCGTCATTACAATATCGAAAGGCATCGCAATTGTCTTGGCGACTTGTATATTGGCGACCACGGTTGCCATGCCGACCCAGGCATAGAGGCCTTTTTTACCGAACAACCGGTAGCAGAGCAGAAAAAACACAAAATTAACAACAACAAACAAAATCCCCCACAACAAATTAAACATATTTCGGTTAACTCCTCCTAGTTTTGGTTACGCGGGATGGTTACGAACCGCGGCTATCCACTCTTATAGAAACAAAACATTAATACTCTACCACAGAAAAAGCTAACATGCTATGAAATTTAAAATTTTCATGAAAACAGCGTATAATTCATTTTTTTCGGTAAATTGGTGATAGACTCGTTAAATATTCAATTTTTTCTGAAAAATAATGCAGTATAGAGCAAACTTTCACTATTCAACCTGAGGTTAATTCTATAGAATAGTTATCAATCACAATTCCCGTTCACAGATAGCTTCATATATGACCTACACCAATGGAATATATTGCTGCTTGCCTGGCTCTTTGTCTGGCTTGGGATATTCAGATGCAATTGACAGAAAAGGAGAGAAAGAAATGTTCCGTTTCAAAAAATCAATTAGCCGCAAGTTTACGCTTCTGCTGTTTGTCGTTCTGTTACTCACTTCTCTTTTGCTAAGCATCAGCTTCTACTTCATATCCATTAATATCATCGACAGCTATGTGATGCCGCAGATCAACAAGTCTCTGACTGCCTCAGCCCAGGATGTATATAAGAATCTGAATGCTACAAGCGCGCAGCAGGCCCTTAACAAGAATGAACAGGCGGGGACCAATGTAGAATTCTATTTCGAGGAAAAGCGGAAGCAGCACGATGTTGAAACCATTTTCCTCATTGACCTGAAGGAAGGCAAAGCTACTGTTCTGGTCGCGGATCATAGCGCCAAGCTTCAGCGTGAAGAGTCCATTGAGGTATTGCCTGCCATGGAGCAAGCCTCCAAAGGAAAATCCGGACTTAGTGAAATCTATAGTGATAGTCATGGTATACATAAGAGTGCATTTGTTGGCGTTCCCGGTACCACCATGCTCGTTGGCGTAAGCTCGGATGTCGGCTTTATCCAAGAAAAGATGAGCAGCATTCTGTGGACCAGTGCGGGAATCACCCTGCTGGCACTTATTATCGGGCTCTCCGGCGCCACACTGATGAGCCGCAGAATCATCCGTCCGATCAAACTGCTGGCGGCCTACAGCAACAAGCTGGCCGGAGGCGATTTCACCGAAGCACTTACGATCAAAGGCAACGATGAAGTAGGCCAGCTCTCCGAGAGCTTCCGGATCATGAGCGAGCGGCTCAAGGAGATGATCGGACATGTGCTGGATACATCGGGCGCAGTAGTTGCCGATTCCAATGATCTGAAGGAACGTGTTCAGATTCTGAACAATATGGCTGAGCAATCCGCTGTCTCTGTAGAGGAAATCGGTAAAGGCAGCACCACGATTGCGAGCAGCGCACTCGATAATTCCCGGGCCATGGATGAGATCAACATTGGCATCCAGCATATCGCTTCCGCCGCCGGTGAGGTCACGGAGCAGATCAGTGAAGCCTCCGCCGAAGCGATGGGCGGTAATGACATTGCCCAGAGTGCTGTGCAGCAGATGCGCCAGGTGGAACAGGCCTCAGTACAGTCGCTGGAGCAATTCCGTATCATGAATGAACGCTCGCTGATGATCGGGGAAGTGGTGCAGGGCATTACCGAAATCACGAAGCAGATTCAGATGCTGTCGCTTAACGCATCTATTGAAGCAGCGCGCGCCGGAGAGCATGGCCGGGGATTCGCTGTCGTGGCCGGTGAAGTGCGCAAGCTGTCTGAGCAGTCCAAGGAATCCAATGAGCAGATCCGCGAATTCCTGCTCGGACTTCAGGAAGATATGAACCACTCGGTATCCGAGATGAACCACGTAAATACAGAAGTAGCTTCAGGTATGAACAAAGTGGTGGAAGCAGGCAATGCCTTCAATCATCTGCTGATTCTTATCCAGAGCATCAACCACAGCATCCAGTCCGTATCTGCCGCTACCCAGCAGATTTCGGCAGGCACCGAAGAAGTCAGCGCCTCGGTGGAAGAAACGGCACAGATTACAGCCAAGTCGCAGCAGAGCGCCGATACGCTGGCCGGCAACTCTGCCCGCCAGCACCAGGAGCTGGAAGGCCACGCGCTGACCGTAGAGCATCTGCATGAGCAGGCCGTGAAGCTGCAGAAGGCTGTCGAGCAGTTTAAGATTTAGCTAGTTTCTGTTCAATCAAATCTATAAAGCTGTTTAATAGTAAAATATAAAAAGCAGCTCCAAAGGCCTCGTGGCTGTTGGAGCTGCTTTTTTGCATAGGGACAAGCACAATCCTTCAATTCCTCAAATTTGATTCGTAACCGGCAAATTGGGTTTGTTAAGTTCACGCCATTTCAGCATAAATGTTGTACGATTTACAACTCCGCTTCATAGATACCAGGTTTTTTAGAAGGATTGTTGTATGTAATACAATAATTTTCCTGATTCCCTGTTTAGAAAAGGAGAAATCCTGCCTTCCGTACAACATTTTTGAATATAAAAGCGATGTAATCCGCAAAATGTTGTATTTTGGGCAGGATTCATAGAATAACAAGGTTCCATCACAATCCGTGGATGAGAATAGAGGGATTCGTGCGATAACTGATTAGGACCATGCTCAGTGTCTCGGTGCCCACAAGATGACAGAGACCCCAATCACGCAGATGCCGGCGCCGATCCAGTCGTAGAGATCCGGTGTTTTCCGGTCCACCAGCCAGCCCCACAGCACAGCAAGCACGACGAATACTCCGCCATAGGCGGCATATACCCGGCCAAAGGAAGGAAACTTCTGCAGCGTCGGGATAATACCATACGCGATCAGGATGGCAGAGCCTGCCAATCCGTACCACAGCGGCCGCGATTCCCGCAGCCAGAGCCAGACCAGGTACCCGCCCCCGATCTCGGCCAGTCCGGCAACAATAAACAGCAGAACCGCAATAAACATCCCTATTCACCTCCTCCCCGCAAGCCCATAATATTGTACACGGCTTCCATGTCCAGATGTGATCTTACAGCATCCGCCAGCCGGTCAAATTCCTGCTCACGGAGCGCAGCAGCCGAGAAGGTTACGGATAGCGGTGCGAGTCCTTTGGCAATACGCAATCCGTCCAGCCAGCTGCGGCGCAGCCCGTCATTGTGGAACAAGCCATGCAGATAGCTGCCCCAGATTCTGCCGTCCGGGGTTCCCCAGCCTTCCGGCACAGCCTGCCCTTCCGGTCCGTCCAGACTGAACAGGCTGCGTACCGAAGCATCATCATGATTCGTCGTCGTTCCCATATGTATCTCGTAGCCGGTAATGGGCATCTCTCCGATTGAGGCAGGCGCCTGTGTGCTTAGTTGCAGCGGATGATCCGCAGTCAGTGTTCCGCTTACGCGTACTGTGGTCTTCTGCTGCAGGAACGCCGTTGACAGCGGCAGATACCCGAGGCCCTCACTCTCACCCGGTTCAGCACTCTCAACCGCATGAGGATCAAGCAGCTTCAACCCCAGCATCTGATACCCGCCGCAGATTCCGGCAAGCTGCTGCGTCCCCTGTCCCAGTGCACGCTCTATGGCCTCCGGGAACCCCTGCTCCCGCAAATACTGCAGGTCGGCAGCTGTATTCTTCGTGCCCGGCAATATAATGACATCCGGCGTTCCAAGCTCGTCTGCCGACAGGACATAGCGTACGGCAGCATCCGGCTCATCCTCCAGCGGATCGAAGTCGGTGAAATTGGAGATGCGCGGATAACGGATGACGGCAATATCAAGTTCCCTGGCGGATTCTTGGTGCACGCGGCCTGAGGTTCCTTCCAGAACTACGGAGTCCTCCGCCTCAATCCGCAGCTGCGGCAGGAACGGCAGCACCCCCAGCACCGGAATGCCTGTACGCTCCTCCAGCCAGTCCAGCCCGGGCTGCAGCAGCGAGACATCGCCGCGGAATTTATTGATAATGAAGCCTTTGACCCGGGCCCGTTCATGCGGCTCCAGCAGCTCCAGCGTGCCTACAATGAAGGCAAACACGCCGCCCCGGTCAATATCGGCAACCAGCAGCACCGGGGCATCCGCCCAGCCTGCCAGATTCATATTGACGATATCCCGCGCCTTGAGGTTGATCTCCGCGGGGCTGCCTGCGCCTTCCATCAGCACAACATCATAGGCCTCCCGCAGACGGCCAAGCGCATCCATCACCGTCCCTTTGGCTTCGGGGAGAAACTTCTCACGGTATTCTCTTGCACTGAGCGCGGCATGCGGCACACCATGCACCACAATCTGCGCGCTCATCTCACCAGATGGCTTCAGCAGGATCGGATTCATGTCGCTGGTAGCCGTAATACCGAAGGCTTCCGCCTGCATCCCCTGGGCGCGGCCGATTTCTTTGCCGTCTGCTGTAACATATGAATTCAGCGCCATATTCTGCGACTTGAACGGTGCCGTACGGTATCCGTCCCGGGTCATAATCCGTCCGATGGCGGCGGTGACGAGGCTTTTGCCGACATCGGAGGCAGTTCCCTGCACCATCAGCACAGCGGCGGGGTGCTGCTTGCCGCGTCCATCTGCAACCCCCGGCGCTGCCTGGACGGTAACTGGCTGCTGCTTATCCGCTTCACCCGCAGGCCCCGGTGCGGCCTGGGCGGCAGCCTTACATGCAGTTGTATCTTCCATATTGATCTTCCTCGCTTTCTGGCTGCAGCCGGTGTTCAGGGCGGTGCAGCCCTATGGCCTATTGGAGCGCTGTGCGGCGCTGCCCTAAGTGCATGGCGGACGCTGTCCGCTACAGGTTGTGCTGCAGCAGCACCAGCACCAGCAGAACCACCGTCTCCAGCAGCTCACCCAGCGCGCCGTAGACGTCGCCGGTGAGCCCGCCGAGCCGGCTGGCGATCCGCCGCGCTGCGAGCATGCCGCAGGCTGCCGCAGCCGCCGGCGCCAGGACGGCCGCCGCTGCCAGCTGCGGCCAGGCCCCGCTGCCCGCGCCGAGCGCCAAAGGCGCCGCGGCAGCGGCCAGCGTAAGCAGCGCGGCGGTTAGACGCGCTCGCCGCTCCAGCCGGGCAGGCAGCCCGCCGAAGCTGGCGGCCAGCCCTTCATTGCCGCGGGCCAGCGGATAGCGGGCCATGGCCCGCACCATGTACCAGCGGCTCCAGACCGGCGGCAGCAGGAGCAGCGGCAGCATGCTGTAGCTGCCGCCTTCAATCAATGCCGCCAGCAGCGAGGCCTTCAGCAGCAGGAGCAGCACGCAGGCCAGCACGCCCATAGCGCCTACGCGGCTGTCCTTCATAATCTCCAGCATCCGCTCCCGCGAGCGGTAGCTGAGCAGCGCATCGGCGCTGTCCATCCAGCCGTCCAGATGCAGCCCGCCGGTCAGCCCCACCCAGAGGATGAGGGTGATGACAGCGGCAGGCCAGGCCGGCAGCAGCCAGGCGGCGGCAGCTCCGCCAAGCGCGGCGCTGAGGCCGATGGCTGCGCCGACCAGCGGATAATAGACCACGCTGCGGCGCAGCAGCTCAGGCGAGAAATCCGGGCTGTATTTGACCGGAAACCGCGACAGGAACTGAAACGCGGCAGCGGCATCCCCCCGCGCGCTCACAGCAGGTACTCCCGGCTCTTTAGCTCAACAGGTATTCCGGCCGTAACCAGGAATACCTGCTCACACTGCCGGGCAAGCCGCGCGTTCATCCGTCCGGCCAAGTCACGGTACAGCCGGCCGAGTGAATACTCCGGCACAATGCCGTCGCCTACTTCATTGGTAACCAAAATTAGCGTTCCCTGGAAGCTGGAGACACTCTGCTCCAGTCCGGCAATTGCAGCTTCCACCAGCTGCTGCCGGTCACTGCGTTCCTCCACAGCCAGCAGCTGGTTGGACAGCCAGAGCGTCAGGCAGTCCACCAAGACTGTCTGACCGCTGCCGCTGCCGGACAGCCGCCGGAGCAGCGCCGACAGTTCAAGCGGCTCCTCCAGAGTCTCCCAGCGGAAGCCGCCCTCCTCCCGCTGCTGCCGGTGCAGGGCAATCCGGGCCTTCATCTCTTCATCGAACGCTTGCCCGGTCGCCACATAGACCGCCTGCTGCGGGTCTGCCAGCTTCTTGGTTAAGCGCTCGGCGAAGCCGCTTTTCCCGCTGCGTGCCCCTCCGGTTACAAGGATGCTCATACGCTCTCCGACCCGGAGACCCCCGCACTCTCGAAGGTCGCCATCTCCCGCATAATCCGGCAGACCGCTTCAATGAAATGCAGGCACAGCGCGCCGCCGGTGCCTTCACCGAGGCGCAGTCCGAGATCCAGCAGGGCCTCCAGACCGAGGCGGTCCAGCATCAGCTTATGCCCCTGCTCGCCTGAGACATGGGAAGCAATCATATAAGCCGTGGATTCCGGCGCTAATGCCTTTGCTACCAGAGCTGCCGCTCCGGAAATAAAACCGTCCAGAATGACCGGAATCCGCAGCGCAGCCGCTCCCAGAATCAGACCGGCCAGGCCGGCAATCTCAAGTCCGCCTACCTTCGAGAGTACATCGATCGGGTCAGCCGGATTCGGCGCATTAACCTTCAGGGCGCGTTCGATCACCGATATTTTGTGGCGCAGCCGCTCGTCGTCGATGCCTGTTCCACGTCCGGCTGCCGTCTCTGGCGGAATACCTTCCAGTGCGCACAGCACCGCAGCACTGGCCGTAGTGTTACCGATTCCCATCTCACCGGTAATAAAAATCTCCGTTCCGTTCTTCACCGCTTCCTGGGCCACCTGAACCCCGGCCAGAATCGCACGCAGCGCATCATCGCGGCTCATGGCCGGACCTGCCGCCATATTGTCCGTGCCGCGGCGCACTTTGCGGTCGATGAGCTGCGGATGGCTGATGTCACCGTTAATGCCGATATCCACGAACTGCACCTCTGCACCGCCTTGGCGGGCCAGCACATTCACTGCGGCGCCGCCGCTCAGGAAGTTATAGGCCATCTGCATTGTAACCTCCTGCGGAAAAGCACTGACCCCTTCACAACAGACCCCATGATCCGCTGCCATAACTACTACCGTACGTTTGCTGTAACAGGGCTGTTCTACTTTGGAGATCCCGGCCAGCCGGACGGCCAGCGCCTCCAGCCGCCCGAGGCTTCCCGGCGGCTTGGTCAGGCTGTTCAGGCGGAGCACCGCGCGTAAGGTCGCTTTTTCATCAGGCGGAGCGATCCGTCCGGTTACTTCTTGTATGGCTGTGATCATGATATTACCTCCTGTTATCTATTGTATATTCTATTGAAAACAATCTACTGAAAATAATCCACTTCTATCTGCTCTGCATACTGTCATCAGAACACAAAAAAAGCTCCCCTGCTCTGAAGAAGGGAGCTTCCGCTGACTTGGCTGCAAGCCAATTGAATTCTAACATATCCCTATTTCTTCCTTAAAGGATTATAGGTGATATAGATTGATCTTACAATTAGATTTTTACCTTCATGAAGCCTTCCAGCCGCTCCAGCGCCTCGGTCAGCTTCGCTGTAGAAGCCGCATAGGAGCAGCGGATATACCCTTCTCCGCCAGCCCCGAACACATGGCCCGGAACCACTGCGACTCCCGCCTCCTTCAGCAGCCTTAAGGCGAATTCCTCCGAGCTCATGCCGGTGTGGGCAATGGACGGGAAGGCGTAGAATGCCCCTGCAGGCATATGGCAGTGCAGTCCGGCATCGCGCAGCCCCTCCACAAACAGCGTCCGGCGGTCCTTGAAGCAGGCCTTCATCCGGTCTTTATCCGGCAGAGCACTGCGCAGGGATTCGGCAGCGGCGATCTGTCCCAGCACAGGCGCACACATGGCTGTGTATTGATGAATTTTGAGCATAGCCGCCAGCAGTTCGCGGTTCCCGCAGGCATATCCGACCCGCCAGCCGGTCATGGCAAAAGCCTTCGAGAACCCGCTGATCACCACCGTCCGCTCCTTCATGCCCGGGAGTGAGGCAATACTTACATGTGTGCTGTCGTAGGTCAGCTCGGCATAGATCTCATCCGAAATCACGATCAGCCCATGCTCCTTCACCACCTCAGCTACCGGCAGCCAGTCCTCATAGGTCATTACCGCCCCCGTAGGGTTGCTTGGAAAATTCACCATCAGCAGCTTGGATCGCGGAGTGATTGCCCGCTTCAGTGCTTCGGCCGTGAGCTTAAAGCCCTGCTCCACAGTCGTCTCCACCGTGGCCAGCGTTCCGCCATTCAGATAGGCGATAGGCGCATAGGCGACATAACCCGGGGAAGGAATCAGAATCTCATCGCCCGGTGCGATGAAGGCGCGCAGCGCCAGATCCACGGCTTCACTGCTCCCTACAGTAACCAATATTTCGTCCGCAGGATCGTACTGCAGGTCGAAGCCCTTCTGCAAATACCCGGCAATCTCCTCCCGCAGCTCCATCCTCCCGCTGTTAGGCGTATACATCGTCTCCCCGCGGTCCAGGGCGCGGATACAGGCCGCTCTGACCTGTTCAGGAGTAGCGAAGTCGGGCTCACCAACCCCGAGTGAAATAATATCGTTGTTACCCGCAGCCAGATCAAAAAAAGCGCGGATGCCCGAAGGCGGGATCTCCCTTAAGCGCGGAGTAATGGGGTCGCTGTGCAGGGAGATGCCAGTGAGGCTCGGGATGCGGGGGTGGCGGTCCACAGGCAAAGCAGATTGTTTTCTGTTCATAACCTGCCACCCCCTTGCTGTGCCAGTTGTGCTTCTGGTGCTTCTGGTGCTTCTGGTGCTTCCGCTGCTCCACCCATACCTCCGCGCTCCCGCAGCGATCCGGTGATAATCTCATCCAGCAGCCGGGTGAAGGAGATGCCAGACGCCCTTGCACTTTGCGGCAGCAGGCTGGTTGCGGTCATGCCGGGCAGCGTGTTCACTTCCAGCACATAAGGAATGCCGTCCTTCAGCAGCATATCCACCCGTGCATACACCGCGCATTTCAGCGCCCGGTAGCAGGTAAGTGCCGCCGTACGCACCCGTTCCTCGACCTCCGCAGGCAACTGGATGATCTGTTCCTCCGCCCCGCCCTGCTCATATTTGGCGCTGTAATCGAACCAGTCGGCACCGAGCGACTGAATCCCGATTACCGGCAGCAGCTCTCCACCGAGAATGGAGCAGGTAATCTCCTGCCCTGTTGTATAACGCTCAATCAGCACCGAACAGTCAGCGGCAAAAGCCTTCTCCACCGCCCCGCGCAGCTCCTGCGGATGATTCACCTTGGTCATGCCGATGCTGGAGCCGCCGGAATTCGGCTTGACCATCACCGGATAACCCAGCCGGTCCACGGCTTCAGGTGCATATTCATTGATATTGTCCCAGCACAGCCAGTCGGGTGTGGGGATGCTTTTGCTGCGGATAACCGTCTTGGCCAGCCCTTTATCCATGCAGAGACTGCTGGACAGCACGCCGCTCCCCGAATAAGGAATGCCTAGCGTTTCAAGCGCACCTTGTACGGTGCCATCCTCGCCGTAAGTCCCATGCAGGGCGAGCAGAGCGAAGTCCAGCCCCACGACTCCCTCCAGCAGCTCTTTACGCGAGGTGATGGGAACCGGAATCCCGGTGTATTTTGCCGGATCCAGCGCCTTCAGCATCTCCCTGCCGGTATTCATGGACACCTCATATTCAGACGATACGCCGCCCATAATAACTCCCACTCTAATCATATCCGTACACCCCTTCATCCCATAAGTTGCCGTGCTGTCCTGCCGATAATTTCGATCCCTCTGCGTATATCCTCATCCGCCACTCTGGAGAAGCCCAGCCGCAGCGTGTTCTGCCCTGTACCGTCTGTGAAGAAGATGTCCCCCGCCGTAAAAATAACCCCCTGCCCGTGGCACGCCGCCAGCAATTCCCTTGTGCTGAAGCCTTCAGCGAACGTTACAAACAGATGTAGCCCCCCGTCCCCCGATAATGAGGCATACGGAATATGCTCCTTGCAGCAGGCCAGCGTCAGCTCGTATTTGCGTTTATACTCCAGCCGGGCCTTCTTCAGATACTTCTCCAGATTGCCGCCCAGGAGATATTGGTACAAAATAGACTGGTCGAGCGTTGAGGTATGAATGCTGCGTGCCCTTTTGACACTTTCGAGATAATAGATCAGCTCCTGATCCGCCAGCACCCAGCCCACCCGCAGTCCGGGGAATAGCACTTTGGAGAAGCTGCCGAGGTAGATGACACTGTTCCCGCTGCCCGCCGCCGCCATTAACGGAGCCACATGGGCACCCGAATAACGCAGCTCCTCGTTGAAACCATCCTCGATAACCGGCACTTTGTAATCCGACATGAGCTTCATCAGGCCTTGTCTTTTCTCGGGAGACATCACAATTCCGGTAGGATTGTGGTAGGAGGGGACCAGATACGCACAGTCGTATTCCCGCTCTTCGAGCGCGCGCTTGAGTTCGCCGAGGTGGATGCCATCCCGCTCCATCGTTACCCCGTGTATCCCGAAGCCGTGCAGCTTCAGATTCTTGATCGCCGTATGATGCGTCGGGTTCTCACAGATCACAGCGCCATGCCGCTTACCCAGAGCAGACAACACTATGTCGAAGCCCTCCGTGAACCCGTTCGTAATCAGCAGATCCTTCCCGCGCATATCCACGCCCTTGTGCTCCATATATTGCCGCAAATAATCTATTAAAGGTTTATATCCCTTGGCATATCCATAATTCAGCAGAACGTTGCCCTCCACGGACATGCGTTCCAGAAAAGCTCTTCGGACATGATCCAGATCGAAGAGGCTCTCATCCGGCGCGATACTGGTAAAAGAAATCGTTCCTTTCCCCGCGCGGATTCCCCGCTTCATAATGTCCAGCTCTTCCGCGAGCAGCGCCTGGCCGCTGAGCCGCTCTTTCCAGTCCACGCTCCAGGATGCCGCTTCCGGATCTCCGTGCCCCGCTGCTGCGCCATGTGAGACATAACTCCCCTGGCCCTGCACCGTATACGCGAAGCCGTCATCCTCCAGACTCTCATAAGCCGAGATAATCGAGTTGCGGCTGACCTTGAGGAGTGTGCTGAGTTCCCGTGTTGAGGGGAGCTTCTGCCCGCCCTGGAGCGCGCTTTTGATAATAAGATGCTTCATGTAATCCTTCACCTGGATATATACCGGACGTCCGGCAATGAGCTTGAAATCCTTAAACATACCGCTATCGCCCCCATAGCTATCATGGCACAGACGCCGCCGTAAAAAAAGAACCACAGCCCCGGGATTTTCTTCCGGCTGTGGTTCTAAGGGGGATAATGTAGTCGGTTTTTCGCATACATTTGGCTTGTTAACCCGAACGGCGGTGCATTGTATTCGGTTTTTCGCATACATTTGGCTCGTTAACCCGAACGGCGGTGCATTGTATTCGGTTTTTCGCATACATTTGGTTCGTTAACCGTATCGGCGGCGCATTGTATTCGGTTTTTCGCATACATTTGGTTCGTTAACCCTATCGGCGGCGCATTGTATTCGGTTTTTCGCATACATTTGGTTCGTTAACCCTATCGGCGGTGCATTGTATTCGGTTTTTCGCATACACTTGGCTTGTTAACCCGAACAGCGGTACATTGTATTCGGTTTTTCGCATACATTTGGCTCGTTAACCGTATCGGCGGCGCATTGTATTCGGTTTTTCGCATACATTTGGCTAATTAACCCTATCGGCGGCGCATTGTATTCGGTTTTTCGCACCCGAGTTGTAGCGGTCCCTAGTCCAGCTGCGGTAGCTACACTTCGCGTGGCATCATGCGCCAGGCTCCTTCATCCTTCCGAAGATTCAGTACAGTGACTTCACCCGGAGCGGGTGCAGCTACTGTATAGAAGGTTACTCCTTCGGTCAGACGCGCCAGCAGCAGCCGGATGATGCCGCCATGAGTCACAATCAGCACGCGCGGAGGCGGGGGATTGGGTGATGAGTCTGGCACTAGTGAAACTGCCGAAGATGAAATTGGTACTGGTGAATCTGCCGCTGGTGGAACTGCCGCAAATGGAATCGGCACTCGTGAATCTGGTACTGGTGGAACTATCACAGATGAAATGGGCACTGGTGAATCTGCCACTGGTGGAACTACCGCTGGTGGAACCACCCTTGGTTCGCTGGTTTCAATCCAGGGCATCCCCCTGTTAATGCTTGTATGCTCCAGTTCCTGCTCCAGCTGAGTCCAGAAATCATCCACCCGGGCTTCAAATTGTTCCCACGCTTCCCCTTCCGGCGGTGTTACTAATTCGGGGTGGTCAATCCAGCTGCGGTAATGCCCGTTATCCTTCAGCTGCTCATAATCGCCGCCTTCCCAAGCACCAAAATCCAGCTCGCGCAGCTGCGAATCATAGATGGCCTGCCGCTCCAGGTGTGGAGCCACAGCTGCCAGCGTCTCCCTGCACCTGAGCAGGTCACTGCAATAGACACGCCAGAATTCCCCGCCGAGCGCCGACTGGTCGCTTAGTGCGGACAATTGCTGACGCGCCTCCGGCAGCAGCGGCAGATCGGTGCTGCCCAAATAACGGCGCTCCTTGTTCCACTGCGTATGCCCATGGCGGATAAGCACCAGCTCTAATTCCAGTTGAGGTTCCTGCTCCTGCTCCAACTCCAGTTCTAACTCCTGCTCCAGTTCCTGCTCATGTTGAGGCTCCCGCGCCAGCTCCTGCTCCAACTTCTGCCCTAGCCCCAGCTCTTGCTCCAACTCCCGCCCTAGCCCCAGCCCCAACTCCTGCTGCGGTGCCGGGTTACTTAGAACGCTGCGAGCTACCAGAGCCGAATCCTTCAAGTGGCTTATCTTGTCATTGTCCGCATCCTTGTCCTTGTCCTTGTCCTTGTCCTTGTCCTTGTCCTTGTCCTTGCCCTTGCCCTTGCCCTTGCCCTTGCCCTTGCCCTTGCCCTTGCCCTTGCCCTTGCCCTTGCCCTTGCCCTTGCCCTTGCCCTTGCCCTTGCCCTTGCCCTTGCCCTTGCCCTTGCCCTTGCCCTTGCCCTTGCCCTTGCCCTTGCCCTTGCCCTTGTCATTGTCCTTGTCATTGTCCTTGTCCGTATCCTTACCCTCGTCCTTGTCCATCTGCACTCCGCTCAGCCCCCCATCCCCTGCCATAACAAGGCAACCGCTGCACACAGGCAGACAAATATGGCTGAAGACAGCATCATCATCCGCGAAGTCACGATAATATCCTCCGGCTCCATTGTCCGCAGGGGATCCCCCATGTAAGCGCGGAAGGAGGTTACGCCGTGGTATACATTTTCTCCGCCCAGGCGGATGCCCAGTGCTCCGGCAACTGCCGATTCCGGGTAGCCGCTGTTCGGGCTGGGATGAAGACGTGCATCCCTCCGCACGGAACGCCAGCATCTCCGCCAGTCCAGCCGCAGCAGAGCTGCACACAAGGTTAGCAATAGCGCTGTAATCCGCGCCGGTATGTAATTGACCACGTCATCCAGACGGGCAGATGCCCAGCCGAGGTCGCGGTACTTGTCGTTCTTGTAGCCGACCATGGAATCCAGCGTGTTCACCGCACGGTAAGCCATAGCCAGCGGAGCCCCGCCCAGCAGGGCGAAGAACAGCGGCGAGATGATCGCGTCGACGATGTTCTCCGCCACTGTTTCCACTGTGCCGCGGACGATCTCCGGGCTCTCCAGATGCGCCGTATCCCGGCCGACGATCATTCCCAGCGCTCTGCGGGCAGCGGGAATATCTCCTTGGCGGAGTTCTGCGAATACCGCCAACCCTGCATCCTTCAACCCTTTGGAGGCAATCGTTGTGGAGATCAGCCATACTTCGGCAGCCCCGGACAGCCAGGGGGATATCTTATAGAGTAGCATGACAAGCAGCGCTGTCAGCACCCATGCGCCTCCTGCTACCAGGAGCGGAAGCAGCAGCCCCGCCCGCTTCAGGGCGCGGGGCGCCGATGCGAAGCGGCGGATAAGCTGCTCTATCGCGCTGATGGCCTTCCCCATATAGACAACGGGATGGGGAAGATTACGCGGATCGCCGACAATCCGGTCCACAACATAAGCGGCCAACAGTATGATGGCAAGCTTCACCTTGGTTCACCCCGCTGCGGTTCCTGGCGGTCCTTCTTCATCATTCCAGACATTATTCCCGGCCGCCCTTCATCAGATGGCCGGGCTGCCCATTTAGTGCTTCTTGAGGCGGTAACAGTTCAGCTGCCACTACTGCTTCGACTGCAACTGCTTCTTCTCCACCCGCAGCTTGCCCAGTTTCCGCAGAAGCTGCAAGTTGCTCTGCCTGCGCCAAGTTAGCTAGTTCCGCTCTCCGCGCAGCCTCTGCCGCCTTCACCGAACTCAGACTTTCCGTCACCGCACTGTACACCAGCCTGCCGATGGCTCCGCCCAAGTCAGTCGCAGTTCCGGCGTAGACATGCTCCGCTGCGTAGCGGCGGCTTCCGCTCACCGCGAGCACGATCGCATCCGTGGTGGTTCCGGTTGCGGTTAGCCCATTCTCGGAATCCGTGATTCCGAGATCCGCCAGTGCGGCAGCCTTCGCTTCCGTGGCCGTCATCACGGCGTTGACCATGGCAGACGGCGACAGCCAGCCGTCAATGCCAAGCATGATGTTGATCGTGCCCGGGCGGTAAGCCGCCAGCACGCTGCGCTGCGATCCGGCGCGGGCGGCATTGCCCGCAGCCGCTGTCACGCAGCACATTATCCCCGCAGAGCCGGTATTCTCCTCGGCAACTGCAGCATGCTCAAGCGGAACTGCCGTCATCAGTCCGGCACAGCCTTCCAGCGGATAACCCCACTCCTGCAGCTTATTTTCCATATCCCGTACCGGATTGCTGCATTCGTAGTCCCGGGTGACATATTGGTTCACCGCCCGCTTCAGGCGGCCTGTTCCTCCGCCATACACTGCGCTTGATATACTGTCTACCTCAGCCGGAAATTCCAGCAGCAGATGGCCTTCCCGCCACTCCAGCGTTAGTCCCTGCCAGACCCTGCTCTGGTACACCGCCAATCCACCGTCAAGATTAAAGGGTAGGTTCACATTCACTTTTTTCACAATACATCCGCTCCTCTCGCGCAGTAAACTATTCCTAAACCGACTATATCATTATATAGTATCTCGTTTTCTCTGTATCAATGTTTGTAGCCTGCAAACAAAAAGCTGACGCCGGAAATCCGGACGCCAGCTTGCTCTGCCGTATGCTACTGCTGTTCAGTTATGTCTAACAGTCTTAGAATCAGGGTTACTGCCTCTGCCCGCGTTGCCTGATCATTCGGAGCCAGCCGGTTATTGCCTTGGCCTTCAACCAGACCCGCTTCATAGGCGGCTGCCGCATACGGCTGACCCCATGAAGGAATAAGCTCCGCATCAGCAAAAGCTGCCTTAGCCTTGGAGTCTGTCTTCCATTCCAGCGCCCGGACAATCATGGCAATCATCTCAAGGCGGGTAATCTTTCCGCCGGGCCGGAAGGACTGATCCGTATAGCCTGTAATCCAGCCGGATTTAACCGCAGCGGCAACATACGGCTCCGCCCATGGCTGAATGCTGCCTTCATCCGTGAAGGAAAGTCCGGATAGCGCAAGGTCCACCTGTAAGGCGCGACCCAGGATCACCGCGAATTCACTGCGCGTAACGGCTCCGTCCGGACGGAAGGTTCCGTCTGCATAACCGTTCACCAGCTTGCGCTGCGCCGCAGTTATAATGCTCTCTTTTGCCCAGTGCTTCTCTACATCCTTGAACGCAGGCTGAGTAGCCATACCGCCATCGCCTGTATTTCCTGCGCCGCCTATGCTGCCCGTATTGCCGGTGGTTACGATAGTGCCGATAGTACCGGTATTCCCTGTGTTGTTACCCGCATTCCCATTATTGCCGTTGTTGCCGTTATTACCGTTGTTACCGTTGTTGCCATTGTTCCCTGTATCCGTGCCTCCGTCAGGCTTGGTGTCTGCCTTTAGCACCGTCAATACGAAGCTTTTCTGGGCCTCTGCCCCGTCTTTCTTCAGAGTGGCCGTCAAAGTCACCCCGGTTGTGCTCGCCGAACGCTTAACCTCCCCTTTACTGGAGATGATATCGGGATTACTTGAGGTCCAGGTAATTTCACTTCCATGTTCGCCTGCTGCCGGCAAAATAACATCTTTCGTAACCGAGGTCTGGAGGTCTCCATCAGCATAAACTATTTCAAGCTTATCCTTATCTAAGTTAACAGCCAGCGGTTTCGGTAAATCCCCTAAAGTTATCGTTACTGAGGCTGTATTTAACGGGACCGTAACGATACCTTTGCTGTTATCCATTATGCCTGCAGATACATCCGTAATATTGTTCACCATGCTTGGCAATTGGACACTGAAGCTGGCCCCTCCGGCCTCTACCTTCGCCTGACTCAAATCGCTGCTGAAGGTCACCACGAGCTGATTGTCTTGTCTTACAATGCTGTACCCGACTCTGCCGCCCTGCAGAGCGGGGTAATTCTGCACACTGGCCACCACATTATTGTTCTTGGCAGCGTCCTTGACCCACTCCTTAGGGATCCCGCGGCCTACAATAATCTCAGCCTTCTGATTCTGATCATAAATCCGCTCGGCAATCAGGGAATCAATGAGCACCTTGGAGTTCACGGATTGTCCCCACATATGCTGGGCCGATCCGCCGCCGCCCGGTGTATTCTGAAGGTTCAGCTGATCATTCGTCTGTGCCCAAGGGCTTCCTGCGACAGGATAATTGATCCCTTCCCACCAGCTGAACGGCCCGCTCATCGAATTTTCAATCATGAATTCATACGCTTTGATGCCCATATCCCGGTATTCTTCTCCGCGCAGTGCAGCGCTTCCGTAACCAGCATTATATGCGCTTGAGTAGAAGCCATGCGGATAACCCCCGAAATTGTAAGGAGAATCTGTCGTATCCTCCTGGATACGCCGGTTGATTCCATAGGAATACGTATCATCCAGCAGCTTCAGGTTGATATTATCCTCGGGCTGCTCTGCCCCATACAGATACCCGTCCCAGTGCCATCTGCCGAACAGGAACATGGAGGCCCAGTTCGCATCTCTGGAGTCTCTCATCCGGTTCTCATCATTGGTCTCAACGACCGATGCCGGAATATAATCAAGCCCTTCTTCGGTTATCGTCTGCTGCAGCTTGGCTGTGAATTTGGCCAATAAGTCGTCATACCTTGCTTTTGCCCACTCCGCTTCCTGCAAATAGGTTTCATCATTTTTTAAACGGTAGAGTTCGCGGGTTACATATTCATAAGCGGTCAGACCGGTCAGGGCAGAGTAATTGTCGATCGTCCAGTTGCCCTCGGAATCAATCGCATACGTTTTTTTCATAATTCCGTCAGCGTTGCGGTCACTCTCAATGGTTCGCGCTCCGAATTTAACCCGCTTCTCAAATACGGTGCCGGTAGAGCCGTCATCGGCGGTCATCTGCTCATCGAAGATAGAGGCGTCACCGGTTTTACTTAAGTAAACAGCGTAGGCCCATGGAATTTTCCAGTTGGTATCCCAATACAGATTGCTGTCCACCTGACCCGTCTCAATGTTGATTCCGCCTGTCAGCGGGATACTCTTCAGATAATCCTGCGCATGAGCGAAATCCCCGCTCTGAATCAGATTTACCAGAATGCCCAGCGTATCATGGGAGAATAACCGGGCATAGCCGTTTTCACCCACATGCAGATACGTATCATCTTTAATAATCAGCGTATCGATATAGCCGGATTTGAACGCATTCTCAAGCTCCCGGTTCGGCAAGCCGATATCCACTACTGCGGAGAGTCTATTCAGCCAATAAGCTTTCATCTCACTGTAGTTGGCTTCGAAGGTTCCCAGACCCGCCACCTGCTCTTTGGTCAAGGAAGTAAACCGGGTCACGTTCTTGTCAAAATATTCATATTTATCAGCTTCAATTGCATATTCCCTGACAACGCTCCCGCCCGGCTGAACGGTGTACATATTTACAGCGTCCGCATTGATTGGAACCAGATTGCCCGAGACGACCGGCAGCAGCATGAGCTCGCCTGAATGATTCGTAGCCGTGACTCTGGAATAGTTGACGACATAATCCTTCTGGTCCACCGTGTGCTTGTTGGCGAAGGTCTCAATCTTGTAGTCTACTTTATTCTTCGTATATTCACTGATCATTACAGGTAAATAACCTTCCCCCTTGGTCCACTGGATGTTGCTTGTATCTGCAACTCCGAACGTGACCATTTGCTTAGGGGCTACCGGACCATGCTGCTCCGGACGGCTTCCGCCGATCTGATATGATCCGTCCAGAAAAGCAAGCGAAGCATTCTTGTCGCCTTCGAAGCCGAAGGCTGCTGTCATTTGCGCATGCGTATCGTACTGGTATTTGCCTGCGGTCTTCAAATTATGAACCGCTTCCAAAACAGTGGAGAAGGCGGTCAGCTTCTCGTTATCCGGAGCGTTAACATCCAGCGCCTTGGCGGCTTGCACAGCTGCATTCAAGGTGTTCAGGGAACTGAGGGTGTAGCCTTTGATGACGGCCCGGCTAATAAGATCGATCTGCCCGGCAATCGCCGCCATATCCATATTAATCTCCAGCTGGCCCCTTGCCGCCTGTAAATGGCTGAGCGCTGCATTGATCTCCTCCAGGTCAGCGTCAAAATCGTTCAAAACCAGGCCGGCATTAGCCAACGCAGCTTCGAGTGCAGACCACGACTGCACGGTGTACAGCCTGCTGTTGTAGTTAGATTTGGCAATATCATCGATTAAGACCTGTAAGGCGGTTCTGTCCACATCCGTATTCTTAATAATTCTTAAGATGCCGGTGCCCAGATGTGCTTCGGATTGGAAGGCACCGGAGACACTTTTGCCGAAAAATTCACTTGCCGTTTCCCCGTTCTTCTTCATGACCATCCAGCGGTATTTGCCGGCGGACAGATTCTTCTGCGATAAAACCAGAGCGTACCGTGTATTTCCGGCGAGACTATAACGGAGTGGAATCGTAGTCATTTCACCGTCCGCAACACGGTCACGGCTGACCACTGTTTCTGCAAGAAGAGTACCTGCCGGGAAGCCGGAAGGGTCTGTCCCATATAGCTTCACGGTCAAGTCGCTTACGCTATTGGACATTTTTCTCACATTTACTTGTGCGTACTGCATCTCGAAGCTCTCCTGAGCCGTAAAGGTCTGATATCTGTCCTGCTGATCCCCGCTGCTGCCGAATTCGTATTCATTCTCCGCAGCACCTGTGTAATCGATCATCAGATTGGTTTCTCTTCTTACCAGAGCCGCTTGCTTCTGCTCCAGAAGCGACAGGGCGCTGTCGATTTCCTCCTGTAGGGCATCCTGCTTGTCCAGAACCTCCTTGGCTTGAATCCTTACTTTGGCAAATTCCTGCCAGGATTCATCCGTGTATACGCCTTGGAGCTTGTCCTTCACTCGATTATAGGCAAGCTGGAGCATGCTTTTATCGGCTACCTCCTTGCTGCTTACCGCAAGTCCCGAGAGGGACATGTTACCGTACCGTGAAAGGGTTTCTGCCTGCAGACCCTCAACCTTTAATTGCACATTGGCGGGTACCTTAATTTGATACTTATATACTTCCGAAGTCCCACCCGCACTGATCTCCTTCGTCTCCATGAGGTTCATATCTGCATAGATCCTCACAGCAGCTTTCGCCTGCCATAACCCGATGCCGAAGACGACCGTTGACTCCTGCGGCTGCGGGACAACTTGGAAGGTCCAGCCTACATCCCCGTATATCCCCGAATCTCTGTTCTTGGGGAAAAACACGCCGAATCCGGTATCCTTGACAGCCCTTTCATAACCTGCCATGCCGTCATTCCAGGAATAGGACAAATAATTCCCGTCATTGCCCCTATCTGGCTTCCCTTCGGTACCTGTCGTACCGTTCCCGTACACGCTGAAGGTTACAGAGCTGGGAACGGCCTTTTTAATCTGAATGATGTCATCCGGGCCGTTGCCTTTCAGATGCAGCCAGTCTACATTCCCAATCTCCGACAGATCCAGCGCATACTCACCTTCTACTTTACTTTGGGTAATATCAAGTGCGGAGGAGCTTACAGCGGCATCTGCGGCGTCTGCACCGTCTGCTCCATAGGCGGCCCGGGGCTGGCCAAGCGGGGTTGAGGATAGGACCAGTGAAGCCAGCAATATCAAGATGGGGATTTTTCGTAAGGGTATTCTGAGCATTCTTTAACCTCCTTGTGTATTTGATTTAAGCATATAAAAACCCGGCAAATTTAAACATACGAATATCTTTACATCCAGCCGACTTTTTTTACCTCTTTACGGCCCGGCCATCCGGGTAAACATAATGTTTGGGTTCATGCACGCTTAGTAACAAGTCTGCGGGGTGAACACGTGGCGAATTAACTTTCCGGTAACATACATACTTCAAAACAACACAAAAAAAACCGTTCCTGTAATTAATGGAGGTACTACCCGCCATTTCAAAAGGAGCGATTTCTTTGTACATTAGGTTGATGATGGACCCTTCCGGTAAGAGACGGGTTCCGTTCCGTGCTAAAGCCGGCTAAATAAGTGGATTTATGACATTTAATTATATGATTTAACCGTATATGCATTTATTAAGTGGAAAAATGGCATCTAATTCTCTTGATTCCGCCTCCAAACGGGGATGCGGGACGAATAGATGTACTTTTTCCAACTGCTGTCCCGAAATTGTCTGGTTCAGGCTAAATAAATGCTCTTTTTCCACTTATTTCTTGTGGAGAGGCTGCGTGCACACCGAGCGAAGTGAGTCGGAGAACCTTTGACGGCTGGCTCGCTAACTGTTGGCTTCTGGCCCCCTGCGGCTGGCTTCTGGCACGCTGACGGCTGGTGGCTGGGCACGCTAACTGCTGGTGGCTGGCACGCTCTCAACTGCTGCAGCTCTCAGATCCCCGCCCGCAACAGCGCCCCCAGCTCCCGCAGCAGCCGGGCATTGTCCGCCCGGCCCTTCACCGCGACGCGCATATGCCCCGGCTCAAGGCCGGGGTACATCGCGCAGCTGCGGACGAGAATGCCGCCCGCGCCCAGCCGCCGCTGCATCTCCTGCGCGCTCCACGGAGCGGGCAGCCGCAGCAGCAGGAAGTTCGCTTCGCCCGGCGGCACTTCGCAGCCGAGCTCAAGCAGACCTTGGCGCAGCAGCTGCCGCTCTGCTGCGATCAGCGCGCGCGTCTCCTGCACGTAGCCGTCGCCGCTCTGCAGACAAGCTTCCCCGGCCAGCAGGGCCAGGCCGTTCACGCTCCAGGTCACCTGCTTGCCGGTCATTGCCGCGGCAAGCTCCGGATGTGCGGCAGTGAAGCCCAGCCGCAGCCCGGGAATGGCGAAGAACTTCGTCATCGAGCGCACCAGCACCATATGACGGTAAGCCCCCAGCTCCGGCAGCAGGGATTGCCGGTCCGCCTCCGGGATGAAGTCAATGAACGCTTCATCCACGGCAAGAATCGTCCCGCAGGCTTCCGCCCTGCGGGCCAGCACCCGCAGCTCGTCCAGCGGATACTGGACGCCGTTCGGATTATTCGGCTGGCCGAGGAACAGCAGATCCGTCTGCTCCAGCAGGCCGGAGATCTCGTCCACGGAGGCCCGGTAATCGCTGCCGCGGGTCCCTTGAACGGATGAAACCTCTGCACCGAACTGCTCCGCCAGCTGGCGGTATTCGGAGAAGCAGGGCTCGACGATGCCTACGCGGCGCGGGGCCGACGCCAGCAGAAGCAGGGCCATCGACTCGGCGGCTCCATTGGCAACGGTAATCCAGTCCGTGCCCACTCCCAGATTTTCCGCGAGCAGCGCTTTCAGCCTCCGGTGTCCCGGATCAGGATAAGCTGTAATCGCGGAGACCGCATCCCGCAGCAGCGCGAGCACCTCCGGCGGCGGGCCCAGCGGATTAATATTGGCGCTGAAATCCAGGAAGCCGCCGCTATTCTCCCCGTATAGCTCGGCCGCTGTCAGCAGATCGCCGCCGTGTCCGTATTTTTCAAGCATGAGTACACTCCCTTTACGCTCAATCATTACTTCATTAATTTAATTGAACTACACTTATTTGAGTAGCGGATCAGCCGCTGCAATAATCCTGCCCATAATACAACATTCTCCGCATGATCCCGCCAATAATCCAGAACTGTTGTATAAAAGGCAGCATTTCGTCCCCTCCAAGCGGTTTAGCAGGACAATTCTTGTATCTCATACAACAATCTGTGTGAAACTTAGCAATCCTTCACCCAATTATCGGCCTATTGCCGGAAGTACGTCAATGCTCTTACAGCAACGCACAGGTGCGCCCGGCATGATGATCCCTGGCACTTATCAAGCGGAGAAGTACCGGGCGAAGCTTATTCTGCCGGCAGAAGTCCGCTTGCAGCCTCAATGGAGGGTAAACTGGCGGCCCTTGCGTAACGCCAGCCGGATAAGTTAAACTTTCGATTTTGTGGAAATCTCTCTTTTAGTTTAGAATAAGTACAGCAGTTTACTATGGCCAAGCGGAGGAATCACTATGCTTTTTATCGATAACACCGGAATTACAGACGCATCGGTCAATCTGGCAATTGAGGAATTTGCACTCAAGAACCTGCCGATGGACGAGAGCTATCTGCTTTTTTATATCAACAGCCCGTCGATTATTATCGGCAAGCATCAGAACACCATCGAAGAGATCAACCAGGAATATGTGAAGGACAACAATATCCAGGTCGTACGGCGGTTATCCGGCGGCGGCGCAGTCTATCATGATCTGGGCAATCTGAACTTCAGCTTCATTACCAAGGATGACGGACAGTCTTTCCATAACTTCCTCAAATTCACCCAGCCTGTGATTGATTATCTGCAGTCGATGGGAGTGAATGCCGAGCTGAGTGGACGCAACGATCTTCAGGTCGGGGAGCAGAAAATCTCCGGCAATGCCCAGTTCTCCACACGCGGACGCATGTTCAGCCACGGCACATTGATGTTTGACCTTAATCTGGATGATGTGCAGGCTTCACTCAACGTAAATCCCGAGAAGTTCAAGTCGAAGAGCACCAAGTCCGTACGCAGCCGTGTAGCCAATATCAAGGAGCTGCTGGGCAACCCCGATATGACGATTGAGGAGTTCCGCGAAGGTCTGCTGCGTTCCATCTTCGGTATGGAGGCGTCCGAGGTTCCCCAGTACAAGCTGACAATGGATGACTGGGTACGGATCAATGAAATCTCCAAGGAACACTACCAGAACTGGGACTGGAACTACGGCCTGTCGCCGAAGAGCAATGTGAAGCACACCCGCAAATTCCCGGCCGGTCTAGTGGATATCCGCATGGACATTGAGGATTCCATCATCCGCGAGATCAAAATCTACGGGGACTTCTTCGGTGTCGGCGATGTGGCGGATGTGGAGAACGCGCTGCGCGGCAAACGTTATGCGGAAGCTGAGGTCAGAGAGGCACTGGCTGATCTCGATCTGAAGCATTACTTCGGCCGCATTGAGCCGGAGGACTTCATCGGTCTGGTATTTCTTGAGGAGTAGGGCTCTGCACCGCAGACACCACTCCGGCAAGCAGGTACTTATACAGTAAAAAGAACCCCGCTATCCTGCCGCATCCTGCGCAGCTGATCGTGGGGTTCTTGTCTTGCCGTCCATCTCTTATCTCGTTGTTCATCTCTTAAGCTGCTGCCCAGCTCTTGCTTGCCCTTTACACCAAAGAAGGCGTAAGCACAAAAACATAGACAACCAGCGCCAGCGTAAGCATTACGCACACCTTCTCCACTGCATTACCTTTCTTCGTGCCGGTGCTCATCAGCTTCAGCCGCAGCTTGACCGGCAGCGGGGGCAGCGGCGTAATTCCGCGCTGGGTCAGGGAATCGGCCAGCAGATGCAGGCCGTAGGACATACTCCCGGCAATCCAGAGACTGCCGCCGTCATCCATGCCCTTTGATACAAAATACAGCAGCGCCCCCCAGCCGGCCACGGCATACAGCGTATGCGTGATTCCCCGGTGCGGGACAACGGAAGCTACGACCAGCACACAGGCGGCAATATAGTTCCATGGATCATAGGCATCGGCAAAAGCAAACAGCGCCAGCGCAATCAGCAGCATCACCAGATGCCTCAGCCTGCGGCCCGGCAGGAAAGACACACTGCCGACCAGCAGAGCCAGGGCAATATTCCACGGCGGAGCAGCGATTCCGGCAAAATAAAGATAAATAGCTGCCCCGATCAGGGATACCTGAAGGATACGCAGCAGAAACTCGGGAACTGCCTTGCGTACCAGCAGTGAATTCGGCTCGTCGATATCGGGCAGCAGCGAGCTGACCACCGCAACGGCGACGGCCGGAAGAGTGATTTCAAGCCCAAGCAAACTCATGGCGGACAAGGTAACCCCGGTGCTGATAACTAAATGGGATTTGCCCATCATGGTGAATCCGCTCCTTCATATGAGAGTATAATGATTCTGGATGCCCGAAATAAGAACAAGTGTGCGGTTATCGAAGTATACCAAGGCTTTCCTTTTTTGTCCAGCGTATAACGGGTTACAGGCCTCCTTCATCCCGTGCGGACACGGCCGCTACGCAGTTTCGGCTTGTCCTGCCCCCTGATTTAGGATACAATTTGGACAACTCATACGGCCCTGAAAGGATGACACCCTGTGAACCGCTCCCGAATCGCCGATCTAAGTCTGCTGCTGGTGGCGATGATGTGGGGATGTACGTTTCTTATTGTGCAATCTGCCGTCCGGGTACTGCCGCCACTTGCCTTCAACAGCATCCGGTTTACAGGCGCCGCCCTGCTGCTTGCACTAATTACCGCCGTCTTCTACCGTCAGGAATGGAAGAAGCTAAGCTTACGTATGGTTCTGCATGCTCTGCTGCTGGGCCTGCTGCTCTTCCTGGGCTATGGCTTCCAGACCATGGGACTGCTGTATACCACCACCTCCAATACAGGGTTCATTACCGGACTGTCGGTGGTACTTGTACCTTTCCTGTCTCTGGCGCTGCTGAAGCATGCCATATCCCGTTACACCTGGTTCAGTGCCGGCCTCGCAGCGGTTGGCCTGTATCTGCTGACCTTCACCGGCTCTGCGTTCTCCCTTAATAAGGGCGATGGCCTGATCCTGCTCTGCGCTGCCTTCTTTGCGCTGCAGATCGTGTATACCGGCATATATGCGCCGCGTTATCCGGCCTTGCCGCTGGCCGCGCTGCAGCTTGCCTTTGTGGGCCTGTTCAGCGTTCTGGCCACCCTTCTGGTGGATGGCCCCGCACCGCTTATGCACAGCGGGGAGCTGCTCGCGAAGCCGGAAGTGCTCTGGGCCATGCTAATCTCCATCGGCCCGACCAGCGCCTTCGCCTTCTGGATTCAGACCGCCTGCCAGAAATACACCACCCCGTCCCGGGTGGCGATTATTTATGCCACAGAGCCGGTATTCGCTGCAGTAACAGGCCTGCTCTTCGGCGGAGAGACACTCGGCCTGTCTGCTGCGCTAGGCTGTGGATGCATTCTTGCCGCCATGCTGATGGCGGAGCTGAGTCCTGATCCGGCGCGGACGCAGGCGGAGGGCTAGCAGCATTTTATAGTTACATGCTTCAGACAAAAAGTCGTGCTTCCGTTCCCCTTCTTATAGAAGATTCCCCGGAAAGCCGGACTAAACCAACCTTTTAGGAGAGAACCCAAATGTACAAATTGATTGCTATCGATATTGACGACACCCTGATTAATGACGACAAGGAAGTTACCCCTGCCACCCAAACTGCGCTGGAACAGGCTGTTGCCGCTGGCGTTGTGGTTACCCTCGCTACCGGACGCGCTTATGCTTCCGCCCAGGCGATTGCCCGCCAGACCGGACTGAATGTGCCGATCATCACCTATCAGGGGGCACTCGTTAAGAATCTGCTGGACGAGGAAGTGCTCTATGAGCGTTATGTACCGCAGGATGCGGTGCGCAAGCTGTTCCAGTATTGTGTGGAGCATGACCTGCATCTGCAGACTTACATCGACGACAAGCTGTATGCCCGTGAGGAGAACCAGAAGCTGATCGATTATGCTGCCTTGAACAAGACCCAGTACTACATTGAGCCTAATTGGGAAGAGAAGCTGGTCCCGCAAAAAACACCTAAAATGCTCATCATCGACGATCCGGCCTTCCTGGATGAGCTGTCCCCGATCCTGCGCAACCTGCTCGGTGATTCGGTTCACATCACGAAGTCCAAGCCGCATTTCCTGGAAATCATGCATCACGAAGGCACCAAAGGCCTGGCGCTTGAATTCCTGGCTAAGCATTTCGGCTGCGAGCTGTCCGAGACCATCGCTGTCGGCGATTCCTGGAACGATCACGAGATGCTCGAAGCCGCCGGCCTCGGTGTCGCTATGGCGAATGCCATTCCTGCCCTGAAGGAAATTGCCGATTTCGTTACCCTCAGCAACAATGAGGACGGCGTGAAATTCGCCATCGATAAATTCATTCTCGGTGCAGAATAACAGGCATACCTCTCTGAGCGGATATCTTATATGACAAAGGTGGCTTACAGCGGTTCAGTTTATTGAACCGCTGTAAGCCACCTTTTATAATCCAAGAAGAAAGGAAGGTCATCCATGGAAGAAGTATCTGCTGCGGACCAGCTCGAATCCATTAAATCTTGGCAATCGACCATCAAAAAACTTGAAAATGCCTTTGCTCAAATGACTCAAAAAGGCACAAACATTACGCTGGTAAAGAAACGGCTCAATGCTTCACGCATCGGCTTAGCGGTTCTGGAGAACGTCTGGAATCAACAACCTCATCAGTACTCCCATGAAGATATAGCAGAAGCCCGCAAAGTTCTGATTGAAATAACTCCATCTGTTGAACATAGTTACGCAAAATCCAAGGCTCGCAGTCCACAACAAACTCTTTTAGAAAGAAGACTCCAAGCCTTGAAGCTGGCTGTTCAAGCGATTGACGCTCTCTCTGCCAAGTAGCGCGTAGCGCATGCTGAAAGCCAAGAACATAGCTGAAGAAGACTATTATAACGTACCTGCTGCAGCTGTCTCCTGCTTGAGGGGGGCCGTTCCGCCGCTGCTCAAGCTCTCACCGCCCAAAGAAGAATATTGCCCTTCCTCCACAGCCTCCTGCTCCAGCTGGGAATTATACAGCTCGAAGTACCGTCCCTCTGCCGCCAGCAGCTCCTCATGTCCGCCCCGCTCCACAATCTCCCCGTTCTCCATCACCAGAATAATATCGGCATTCTGGATGGTTGAGAGGCGGTGGGCGATGACCAGCGTTGTTTTATCCTTCATCAGCTTGCGGATCGCCTGCTGGACCATTTTCTCCGACTCATTGTCGAGAGCCGCCGTAGCTTCATCCAGCAGCAGAATCGGCGCGTTCTTCAGCATCGCTCGGGCAATGGAGAGACGCTGTCTCTGCCCTCCGGACAATCTCGAACCATGCTCACCAATATCGGTGTGGATGCCTTCCGGCAGTTCCATCAGGAAATCATAAGCGTTCGCCTGCCGCAGCGCTTCTATAATCTCTTCTTCCGTAGCGCCCGGTCTGCCGTTACCGATATTGTCACGGATGCTTCCGGTATACAGACCCGACTCCTGAGGCACATAGGCGAAATAACTTCTCAGCTGCTCAAGCGGCATCCCGGCAATCGCCTGATTATTAATTGAAATCTCACCTGCATCCGGTTTATAGAAACCGAGCAGTAGCTTGAATAGCGTTGATTTACCGCCGCCGCTCGGGCCCACCACGGCCATCTGCTTTCCGCGCATTAACTCCAGATTAACCTTGCTTAGACTCTGCTTCTCACTCTCCGGATATCCGAATGACAGGTCTGCGAGCTGTAGCACATTGAAATCAGGCTGCTGCATCTGCTGGTCAGGCAGTACCTCAACCTCGGGAGCAGCATCCATCACTTCAAAAATCCGTTCCGCCGCACCCAGCGACTGCTGCATGGAAGCGACCAGGCCCGGCAGTACCGAGAACGGCCCCACCAGATAATTCATCAATTGGATGAAGGCAATCATCGCCCCGACCTCAAGCGAACCTTTGGCCACAAACCACCCGGCAATGACCAGCGCAAGCAGGAAGGTAAGGTTGCCCAGTACAGAGGAGATCGCCCCCGTTGCTCCTTCGATTCTCGCCTTCTTCTTCTCCCCGGAGGCAATGCTCTCACTATATTCTATATACTGCTTCTGCAGCCTGCGCTCAATCGAGAACGCTTTGAACACCATGCTGCTGCCCAGGATATCATTCAGAAAAGCCGTCGTTCTGCTCATATTTTCCTGTACCCGCACACTGTTGGCACGCATCGCATTGCCGAATATTTTGCCGGTCAGGAACAGCAGCGGCCCTACGGACAGACAGATCAGCGCAAGCAGCCAGTTGATATAGATCAGATAAGCGAAGGAGGCCACCGCCAGCAGCGGATTGCGCAGCAGGTCCATCATGACATGTCCGCAGGCTTCACCGACCGACTGATTGTCGTTCGTGAACCGGGACAACAGATCGCCTGAATGATTGCGGTCGAAATAAGACTGCGGCAAAGCCAGGGTATGTCCCATCATGTCCTGGCGCAGTTCATTTCTGATTTTGGCCGAGATATTGGTTTTGAGATACACACTTAGAAAGGTGTTGATTCCGGCGACCGTCAAGAATATAACTCCGAACCAGGCAAGGTCTGTAAAAGCCTCTACGTCCAGACGGACCGCCGCATCCGTAATCCGGGACAGGAACCAGGCCATCGTCAGATCAAGGACAATACTAAACAGGGTAACTAGCAGTAATATGCTATAAATCAGCTTATGTCTGAGCATGTATGTACTTAATCTGGCAAAAGCACCTTTCTTCTTCTTCACATCATCATCTCCCTTTAGAATTCAACACCCCGCACCTTAGCGTACACTTTGCTGTCATGGAGTTCCCCGTCCGCCTCGCGTGTGCTCCGGCGCAAAATGCCGTCCAGCGTGAACCCGGCACGCTCGGCGACAGCAGCGCTTTTGGCATTCCGCGCACTGCAGCGGATCTCAATCCGGCTGGCCTCCAGCTCTCGTATTGCGAAGGCGGTAATTCCGTTCACCGCTTCCGTGATGTATCCGTTGCCCGCGCAGGAGCTCCTAATCCAGTAGCCTGTCTCGAAACGGCGGCAATCCCAGTCGATATGATGCAGGCCGATGTTGCCGATATATGTGCCGTCCACCTTGCTGTAGATCTGCATATTCAGTGTCGAGCGCTTCAGATACGCTACCCGCGACTCCCGGACATAGACCTCGGTCTCTTCCACCGCCGGCATGCTCTGGGCAAAAGGCATCCACGGCTTCAGCTCGTTCAGGCTCTCTCCGATCGCCTTATTCATTTCCGCCCCGTCTCCCGGCCGCGCAGCCCGGACGAGCAGGCGCTCCGTTTCAAAGCTCTCTGGAATATCCAGTAGAATTGGAAGCAAATTCTCACTCATACCAAATTCATCCTCCACTATAATCGAATATCGTTATATTATAGTGCGTCCTCCTTTTCTTGGAAATAATGAAAAATACACATTAGTTGCTTAAAATTGGAAGGCGGGCTCATTGTTTATTTACATTCCGTGCTTGGATGCCTTTAGTTTACAGAGCTTGCGGGAAAGCGCCCAGCGGCGGCAGGCGGATTCGCGGGTCGGTCTTGGGGCTGAAAAATGTAACTATTACACAGCAAAAAACCGCTCTTAAAGCCACGAACAAAGCTCTTCAGCAGCTCCGTTCAGTACTCACAGGCGGTTCCGGGTAGATTGAACTTGAAATTATTCCAATTGGGATGTTGTTCATAACTGCGGTGAATACTTGGACTTTCAGCTGCTGTTGTCACCAGATTTCTTGATTGTTACCGCTTTTAGCGGTAGAATCCGGTGACAAAGGCGGTCGCTGGCGCTCCTACAGTTCCAAAATCCCCCTCAGTTATTCTCATCTGTTATTGTCTTCTTCAATTCAAGCTACACAAGTTTATTATATTCAACTCTATAGGCTGAACTTGAATACTTACGCATACTTACCTTTCCTCAGTGAATGTTGTACGGAATACAACAATTCCTTCCTAATATCGAGCGAAATCCAAAATTGTTGTATAAAAGGCATCATTCCCGCTCATCCAAACGGTTTAAAGGGACAATTATTGTATTTCATACAACAATCTGTCCAATCATGTTGCTTTCTGGGGAGCCAAGTTGTAATACGTACAACAATTGCTAGTGTTGACCGGATACTTGTTTTGGTTTTGATCAATAGTGCGGTTTATAGTAGTTGTTCTTCTTAGTAAATTGGCCGATAGTAGTTGCTCAGGCCAGTTGCTCACTGTTACTGGTCCGTCCACTTAGTATTCAGTCACTTATTATTTAGTCACTTAGTATTCAGTCACTTAGAATTTAGTCACCTATCAGGCACTCACTTCGCGCCACGAGTCTCCGCCGCCGTATACAGTGCCAGAATCTCCGTAACGATCTCCGCCGAGTTGGTGGCGGCGAGCTCCAGATGCGACTTGAATAATCCGGCCGCTTCTGATCCGGCTATGTCGGAGATCGCACGGACAGCAAGGAACAGCACACCGAATTGGTAGGCGGTTTGCGCAATCGCTGCACCTTCCATATCTGTAGCCTTAGCTGCAGGGAAGCGGCTGCGGATCTCATCGGCCCGCTCCGGTCGGCTGATGAACGAATCCGCCGTAGTAATCAGTCCGGTGACGACTGCCTCCGCCCTGGAAGTGCGGGCAATCACCTGCTTCGCCGCAGCCAGCAGATCGCCCGCGACCGGATAACGGTCCGGCATCTGCGGCACCTGCCCATAGGCATAGCTGAATGCTGTTGCGTCCACATCGCTGTAGATCAGTTCCTCGGCGATGACCACATCGCCAACCCTAAGCTCCGGAGCCAAGCCACCGGCAGCGCCGGTATTAATGATGAGCTCACAGTGGAACCGCTCCAGCAGCAGCGTTGTAGTTACTGCCGCATTCACTTTGCCGATGCCGGACTGCAGCAGAACCACATCCAGCCCGTTCAGCCTGCCGGAATGAATTCTTCCCACGCCTGCCTTCAGGCTGCGCACCCCCGTCATCCGTGACAGCAAGAGCGCTACTTCCTCTTCCATTGCGCCGATAATCGCAATACTCATGATGTTACTGCCCCCTGACCATGATATTTTGTTGACGCACACCGGACGCCGTCTGCCCTCTTTGATAGCTATCGTCCGTGTCCACTTTCCAGCCAGCTTCGTCCACATACCCTGCTCCTGCAGTATCGTTTGTCTGAGCCACTTCACCGGTACCTAACGCCCGTCCCGGTCCTCCGGCGGAATCCCGGCGCCAGCTGCCAACGAACCGCTCCAGTTCAGCCGCCGCATCCGCAATCCGCGCGGCAGTAATCACGCCGTGCATCCTGTGAATGGAGGCCTCCGGCGCCGCCGCACGTTCTCCCAGCTCCAGCAGATCGCCCGGAGTCAGGAAGTCCAGCCCCATATCCGCCAGACTGGCTGGCAGGCCGATCTGCCGGTAGAACGGTAGCAGTTCTTCTATCTCCGCGAAGTTCTCTTCCAGCGCAAGCTGAACCAGCACACCGTAAGCCACCTTGCTGCCATGCAGCAGGCTGTGGGCCTCCGGGATAGCCGTAAGCGCATCATGGACGGAGTGCGCACCGGCAGTTCGGCCGTAATCTTCACCGAAGCCGCCGACCAGACCGCCCACCATGATGATCGTTTCTACCGTCCGGGTCAACGCATCATCCAGCACTCCCGCCGAAACGGCCGCGAGCGCTGCTGCGCTGTACTCCAGCAGGTGATCACGGCATTTACGCGCCGTGAACAAGGCCAGCTCCACTTCAACCGGAGGCGCAGGCAGATGGCGGATGATGGCGTCAGCCTCATACCATTTGGCCAGCGTATCGCCAATGCCGGCTGCCAGCAGCTCTGGAGGTGAAGCGGCGATGACGGCCGGATCGAGCAGCACCAGCGCGTTGCTGCGCGGGAACACATCGAAGCGGATGTAAGCGCCCTGAGCATCGTACATCACACTCAGTGAGGACCAGGCGGCGCAGGTAGCGGCCAGCGTCGGCAGAATAACCGCCGGCAGATTCAGCTTGGCTGCAGCAGATTTGACCACATCCGTGATCTTCCCGCCGCCTACAGCAACAATCGCCTGCAGCTGATGCTCGGCCGCGTAACCGGCTATGGCATCACGCTCCCCGTAGGTGCATTCTCCGCCATAGACATGATAATGGATCTCCGTTCCGTCAAGCTGCGGCCAATACCGCCCGGCCGCCGCCCAGGACTTCACACCGCGCACCACCAGTACCCGCTCAATTCCCCGTCTGCGCAGATGCTCCTCCAGGTCATTCCAGCTGCCCTCCCGGCAGACGAATTCCTGCGGTGCCGCGCGCACGATAAGACGTTCCGCCATAATGGACCCTCCTTCAAAGTTTTGTAATCCTACGCTTCTTGAATCACCTTCATACAAAACTTGCTTCGGAAGCATCCGCTTAAGTTTTGTAATCCTACGCTCAGCCTAACAACCACCTCAGCCTCATTCCTAGTCCCGCCGCGCCTTACGAGCCAGCCGGTTCCCTGCAGACTGAATGCCCTGAACGAAAATAATTAGAATGGCCACGGTAACGATCATGACGAAGGTGTCGAACCGCTGGTAGCCATACGAGATCGCCAGATCGCCGATCCCGCCGCCCCCGACCGTTCCCGCCATTGCTGTGGCCCCGACGAGTCCGATCATCGCCGTGGTCATCGTCAGGATTAGCGACCCGAACGCCTCCGGCAGCAGGAAATGCCAGATCACCTGAAACGTAGTCGCTCCCATCGCTTCCGCAGCCTCTAGAATCCCCGGGCTAACCTCAAGCAGAGAGTTCTCGACCAGGCGTCCAATATAAGGCGCTATGTATACAACAAGCGGTACAATCGCTGCGCTGGTGCCAATAGAGGTGTGCACAAGCAGCCGCGTGAATGGAATAATAGCTACAAGCAAGATGATAAATGGCAGGGAACGGACAATATTAATGATCGGATTAAGCACCGAATAGATGATTCTGTTCGGCAGCACACCGCCCGGACGTGTAATAACAAGGATGATACCGATCGGAATCCCCAGCAGCGCTCCAAAAAACAACGAAACCCCAACCATAACCACCGTTTCCCGCAGCGCCTGAAACAGCTGCTCCGAGGTAATCACTGTATCCAGCATTAAACCTCCACCTCCTGAATGTCCACACCCTGGCTGACGATAAAAGCCGCCGCCTGATCAATCACTGTATGCTCGCCGTGCAGCTGCAGAATCATTGTCCCCAGCGTTGTCTGCTGGATTTCCGTCATGTTGGCGAACAGGATATTCGCATTGACTTCGAATCTGCGGATCAGGCTGTTAATAATCGGCTCCGAGGCTGTGCCTCCAACGAACTTCAGCCGGAACAGCCGCCGCCCCGGTTCGGCCTTCAGCGTATTCAGCACACTTTGCGGCACACTGTTATGAATAACCGTCTGCACGAAGCTCTGCGTAGTGGGGTGATGCGGACTGCCGAACACATCCAGCACCTTGCCCTGCTCGATGATCTCCCCCTGCTCCATCACGGCAACCTTGTTGCAGATCTGCTGTATGACAGCCATTTCATGCGTAATGATCATAATGGTGATGTTGTACTCTTTATTTATTTTTTTGAGCAGCTCCAGAATGGATTTGGTCGTCTGCGGATCAAGCGCCGAGGTCGCTTCATCACATAGCAGGATCGACGGATTGGTAGCCAGCGCCCGGGCAATGCCCACCCGCTGCTTCTGGCCGCCGGACAGCTCCTTGGGATAACTCTTCGCCTTATCCTCCAGCCCGGTGAATTTCAGCAACTCGGTGACCCGGTCCTGTATCTCCTTCTTGCTGCGCTTCAGCAGCACCAGCGGAATCGCGATATTGTCGAATACGGTCTTGGATTCCAGCAGGTTGAAATGCTGAAAGATCATGCCGATCTTCTTCTTGGCCGCACGCAGCTGCGCCGGATTGTACTCCGCCAGCGGCTCACCTTCCACTAGCACCTCACCGCTTGTCGGCCGCTCCAGATAGTTGACCAGCCGGATCAGGGTGCTTTTACCTGCACCACTGTAGCCGATAACCCCGTAAATATCACCCTTGTCCACATGCAGGCTTACCCCGCGCAAAGCTTCAATGGATTGGCCCTTCCGTTCAAACGTCTTATAAATATCTCTTAGCTCAATCATGCTGAGCTGCCCCCCTCAGGTCCGTGACCACCGTCTGCTTGAAAATACCCGCCGCGTCTATCCGGTCTACCGCTTCGTTCAGCCTGTCCTCGCTGTTCACCAGGCTAAGCCGCACATACTGCCTTCCTTGTTCTCCGAAGCCTTCCCCCTGCGCCACAGCCACCTGCGCTTCATCCAGCAGCCGCTGGGCGAAGGTTTCCGCTGTATAGCCTGAAGGCACTTTGAACCACGCGAAGAAGGTGCCCTGCGGAGCCGGAACCTCCCAGCCGATGCCCCGAAGTCTCTCTACCAGCACATCGCGCCGCCGCTGATACAGGCTTCCCAGCCGCCTCACCGCATCCTGCGGTCCGAGCAGAGCCGCCGCTGCCGCATCCTGCACTGCACCGAACACGGTGCTGTACGCCTGCGTATGATAATGCTTCAAGGCAGCAATGATCGAAGCGTTGCCGGCGGCGAAGCCGAACCTCCAGCCTGCCATGTTGTAGGTTTTGGACACAGTATAGGTTTCAATTCCATAGACTTTGCCGTCCGCATGCTGAAGCAGGCTAAGCGGCTTGTGGCCGTCGAAGCCGAACGCGCCATAGGCAAAATCATTCAGCACCGGGAACTTATAGCGGGCGGCAAGCTCCAGCGTCCGTTCCCAGAATTCCCTCGTAGCCACCGCCCCGGTCGGATTATTGGGATAGTTCAGCATCAGCAGCTTCACCTGCCGGAGGATCTCTTCAGGAACACGCCCGTACTCCGGCAGGTAGCCGTCCTCTTCATAGACAGAGAGGGTATGAACCCGGGCTCCCGCCAGCTGGGCAGCGGCATGATAGGCCGGATAAGCCGGATCGGCGGTAAGCATCAGATCCCCCGGATTCAGCAGACTCTGAGGGATGCCGACCACCCCAATGCCCGAGCCAGTGAACACAGCGACCTCATGCTCCGGGTCAAGCTCAACGCCATACTCCCTTTCATAGAAGACGGCGATGGCTTCTAGCGTACTTTTTTTACCGTAAAACGGCGGGTAGCCCTGATTCTCCGGTTTATCGATTGCCGCTTTCAGGGCATCAATTATGGGCTGCGGCGTGGGCTGATCCGGGTTGCCGCTGGCCAGATCGATCACGTCTATCCCTTTGCTGCGGTAATCGGCGATTCTGGCTTTCAGCGCGTTAAAGTAATTCCCGGACAACTCTTTTACAACATTAGCGGGTTCAAAATCCATACACTTACACCTCTTCACAAGATCTCTGAGACTTCAAGCTTCAGGCTGGAATATACAAAGGCGATCTGCCACTTCTCCCAGACAGGGAAATGACAGATCACCAGGCAGCGCTATAATGGTTTGTTATTTCGTAAAGTAGTCCGGCAGCTTGTAGCCTTCATAATCCGGATTCGACGTGATGTACTCCTGGAACTCAGCAGAATGGTAGCCTTCGATAATATCTTTGACAAATTGGGCATCCTTGTTCTTGCTGTCGACCGCCACGATATTCGTGAACGGGTCCGTCATGTTCTCCAGCTGCAATGCCGTGGTCAGCTTAATATTATTGGAGACGGCGAAGTTCCCCTGAATAGCAGCGTAATCCACATCCTCCAGTGCGCGCGGGCCCTGGGCCGGCTCAGTGGCGATGAACTTCAGATTGTGGGGATTGGATGTAATATCTGCCAGTGAAGTCTGCAGCGGATCAATATCCTCCTTCAGTGTAATCCAGCCCACATCCTTCAGGACGTTAAGCGCGCGGAGCATATTCACCGGTTCGTTCGGCAGGTTGACCTGATCGCCGTCGCTGACTTCATCCAGGCTGGTGTGTTTTTTGGAATAGAGGCCCATCGGCGGAGTAGGCACCTTCACCACACCTACCAGGTCGATTTTCTCACGCTCATTGATAGATTCGAGGTACAGCGAATGCTGGAACACGTTGGCGTCAATCTCGTCATTCGCTACGGCAACATTGGGCTGGATACCATCGGTGAATTCTTTATAAGTAATGGTGTAGCCCTTGCTCTCCAGGTAGGGTGCAACACCGTTCTTGAACTGGTCACTGTAAGGTCCGGGATTGAAGCTGATGCGCAGCGTCTTCTTCTCTTGTTCGGAGGAATTACTGCCTGAACCGGAAGCTTCACTGTTATTACCGCAGCCTGCGATAACCAAAGTGGTGGCAATGACTAACAGCGCGGAATGAATCCATTTTTTCTTCAACATGTAATTTCTCCCCCAATGTAGATATTTCTGCAGAAACCCAAGCCAGACGATCCGGCAACAACAACCGACAATTAAACCTAGTAAAAGCATCAGAATTAAGTTGATTCATATGTTACAATGCATTAATATTCATGTCAACACATTTTAATTAAGATGATTGGATTAATCGGCTTTGTCTATTTACATCTTTTATACGTTGTGATAGTTTGATATGAAAAGCTTGAAAGGAAGAGGAATAACATGGCGAAGGTTGAAAGTTTCCAATTGGATCATACGAAGGTAAAGGCCCCTTATGTGCGGGTTGCAGGTACGGAGAAGAATGAGAAAGGCAGCACCATCCAGAAATATGATTTGCGCTTCCTGCAGCCGAATGCGGATGCATTGCCTACTGCCGCTGTCCACACCCTGGAGCATTTGCTGGCCACTTATTTGCGTGATGAGCTGGAGGGCATTATTGATATCTCGCCGATGGGCTGCCGGACCGGCTTCTATCTGATTATCTGGGATGAGCATAACCCTGCCGATGTTGCTGCCGCGCTGACCAAAGTTCTGCATAAAGTACTGGATACAGAGGTTGTTCCTGCGGTCTCTGCACTGGAATGCGGCAACTATAGAGACCATTCCCTATTCAGCGCCCAAGAGTACGCCAGACAGGTCCTGGATGCCGGAATCAGCGATGATCCCTTCAGAAGCTAGAATGAGAGGAAGCCTGCTGCCATGCTGAACATCGATTTTACTGGAAAAACGCTGGTAGTCACCGGGGGGCTGACCGGAATCGGCAAAGGCATTGCCGATTTATTCCTGCAGGCTGGTGCGAATGTCGTGATTGGCGATATCGCCTGTAAGCCTGGCGTGGAACAGATCCATGAGCGGCTGGTGCAGATCCGCATCGATGTCACGTCAAGTGAGGATGCCGCGCGGCTGGTTGAATGTGCGGTGGATTCTTTTGGCCGGATCGACTTCCTGGTGAACAACAGCGGGACATCGACGATGGACTTTGCCGTTGACATCAAGGAGGAAGACTGGGATAAGGTAATGGATATCAACGCCAAGGGCGTATATCTGGTCTCCCAGGCCGGGGCGCGCCAGATGCTCCGCCAAGGCGGCGGCGGCCGGATCATCAATATTGCCTCACAGGCGGGCAAGAACGGCTACCGCTGCATGGGCAATTATGTAGCCTCCAAGCATGCGGTCCTTGGTTTCACCAAGGTCATGGCGCTGGAGCTGGCCCGGGAGCAGATTCTCGTGAACGCGGTCTGCCCGGGGATCGTCGAGACGGACATGAAGAAGCGCGAGCGTGTGGAAGGTGCTGCCCTGCGCGGAATGACACCGGAGGATATTCTCGCCGAGGACCGTTCGCAGGTCCCGCTCGGCCGGACGGCTGAGCCGGAGGATGTAGCGAACGTAGTGCTGTTCCTCGCCAGCCCGCTCGCCTCCTACATGACCGGCCAGGCAATCAATGTCACCGGCGGCATGACGATGAACTAACGCAATCCCCCCATAAAGCGGGGCCTCTCATGGACCCTGATAACTTTTCAAATTTATTATTACAATAAAAGGACTTCACCTGCGGCAGGCGCCGCCGGGTGAAGTCCCTTTTTAACAGATTCGCCGTATGAAATTGAATTTCTACCTTCTATTTCTCCCAAAGCTCAATCAGCCGCCCGTCAGGATCTTTAATCCACACAAACTTGCCGTATTCGCTGCTCTCTTGTTCCTTGGCAAGCGGTACGCCTATTGTTTCGAAGTGCTGAATAGTCTCGTTTATATCATACACCTGGAAATTCAGCATCACCTGTTGGTCGGTTGGAAAATAACTGTCATCCTCCGCAAAGAACGAAAAGATCGTCTCATCCCCGGATTGGGGATTAATCACAGTCCCATTCCAGTTGTTGATTTCAAGCTTCAGCACATCACTATACCATTTTTTTACAGACTCAAGATTAGTAGTTCTCCAGAATATTCCTCCGAAACCTTTTATCATCGCATCCGACTCCTCTCCATCATCACATTGTCAGCTAGCCGATTACGTTAGATATTCGAGTTCTGAAGCGGAGTTCCTTCTGACTAAGCATTAAATAAAGTCTATCTGAATTTGCGGAGGCTGCGTAAGAATGAACGTTGAGGTGCGCCGCGAATGCTGCCGTCCTCCCACCACTACCTCATTCTCATCATACCCGTTCACACGCCCTCCGCCAGTCATCTTCCCCTCTGTTATAACCAGAACATAGCTGCCGAAAAAAATTGCATTATCCAGCTCAAAATCATGCTGCAGTGTTGTCATGTATATGTTCACCCGCGCTTACAGCAGATCTGCCGTTAACGTATTCATGTAGGCCTCGACGTCGTGTGCATTGGAAGCATCCATATAATCAATAATAACCTGTGGTATTGATGGTTCATTTTGACTCATTAGTATACTCACTCCTGTCCGTCATCTTCGCTGCCAGCCCGGCTACCGGCCAAGTTCACAAGTCCACTATACGCCCTGTAACAGGACTACATTATGTCATATTAAGCAGGAGTCATATTCTAATATGACATAATGCCGTCTAATTAGGCGTGCTATATTGGGCAGGCGATATACTAACTTGCCATAGGGGAGAAGTGCAATAGATATGAATATTAACGAGGCGGCATTACGTTCCGCTCAAATCAGACAGCTCTATCATCAATTGGAACGGCAGCATCATGATAAGGAGTGGACAGTCGAAGAGGATGCACTGGCATTCCTGACAGATGCCGGATTGGTGGGCCGTCTGACCATGTCACAGCAGGGGCGCTGGCTGGCTCAAGGGGATACTGCAGCTGAACTGGAGCATAAGCTTGGCGAATGTGCGTGGTGGCTGATGGTTTTGGCTGAACGGATGAATATTGACTTCGCTGCAGCACTGGATACCTTCTTATCCAAAACAGAGAAGCTGCTTGGGCAAGAATAATTAGGGTTGCATGTTAAGAAGCTCCGGGAGATCCGGAGCTTCTTTGTTTGTATATACACGGATCGTTCATGCTGAAGTCACCCGCTGATCCGGCTGTTCAAGACTCCTCGCGATACAGCGGAAGCCTCATCCCGGTAACGGCAAGGGTGACCTTCTCCGGCAGAATATAATCCTTCTCCAGATTCACATCATGGGACATATGCGTATATACCGCGCGGCGCGGCTGCACAATCTCCAGCAGGTCTGCTGCTTCTGTCATATCATATACAGAACGCGTAGACAATTCTGCCGCCTCGTAATAAAAGCTTGTTCCCAGCACCAGCAGGTCTGCTCCGTGCATATGTTTGGTTTCCTCCGGTGTGAGGGAGATGGAGTCCGGACAGTAGACCCAGACATAACCTTCTTTCTCCAGCCGGAAGGCGTAAGAGTAGCCGTTCTTGCCATGGTTGACCCGCCACGTGCTGATCTGCCAGCCGTCCAGTGTAATGCCGTCATCGCAGGGAATCATGTCGATATGAGCACTTAGCCACGGGTATTGGCGCAGGATCACGGGAATCACCTCCGCCGGAGCGTAGAGCTCCCCCCTGAAGCCCATCCAGCGGCAGCTGTCCGCCCATTCCGGCAATCCGCCGATATGGTCAAAGTGAGCATGCGTCACCAGCAACCGCTGCATGCTGCGGTGCCCCAGCAGCTCCATCTGCTTGCGCCAGTCTGGTCCGCAGTCAATCGTCAGAAAGCCGCTGCCGTTATCTATAAAGACAGAAGAACGCAGCCGGTTATTTCGGCCGCTCGTTCTTGCTTCCGTGCAGGTTTCACAGTCGCAATAGACCCGGGGTACGCCCATGGCATCCCCTGTTCCCCCAAAAATCAATGTATCCATAAGCCCGCCCTCCTTCATTGTGCAATATTTCAGAGTATCTCAATCTGTATATTATAAAACAGCAGCCGTCCCTTTGCATCCCGATTCCCGCCGCTCCCCCTCCCACAACACGAAGACGAACAAACTCATCGGCTTATGCAGCCTGTGCAGCTTATGTAGATTATAGGCCGCTTACTTTCGGCGGATTCAGGGGCACTTTTGCCCTTCATTTCCTCCTGCCGCCCACTTTCGGCGGATTCAGAGGGATTTATCCCTTTAATTTCCTCATACCGCCCACTTTCAACAGAATCAGAGGGATTTATCCCTTTAATTTCCCCATACCGTCCACTTCCAGCGGAATCAGAGGGATATATCCCTTTAATTTCCTCATACCGTCCACTTCCAGCGGAATTAGAGGAATTTATCCCTTTAATTTCCTCATACCGCCCACTTTCAGCGGAATCAGAGGGATTTATCCCTTTAATTTCCTCATACCGCCCACTTTCGGCGGATTCAGAGGGATTCCGATACAAAAACAAAGAGCCGTCCGGCAGCATCCGCCGCAGACCAGCTCTCATAATCGCCCGCATCTCACCGCAAGCAGGAATCACGAATCTTGCGATTCCCATAAGCAACCATCTGTCATACCGTATCCGTCCGAACTTCCCAACTAAATCCCGGCCAGCACCTGATACCAGATTCCACGCTTGGAATAGAGGGTCGTACGGACTTCTTCCCAGCCGCCAAGGTAGCTGATATCGAACAGTCCCGCTGGAACCGGATACTGGCTCTCATGCTCCGCGTAGACCTGCTCGTTCACCGGACGGAAGCCGAATTTGGCGAAGACCTCCTGCGCCTCCGGCGTGGTCAGATAATCCACCAGCGCCTCTGATGCCTCGCGGGTGCCATGCTCATCCGCATATTTGTCCACCACTGCAGCGGGGTTCTCGATCAGGATTGTATTCTGCGGGATGATCACCTCATACTTCACCCCTTGGGCTATCCGCGCCAGCAGCTCATTCTCATAAGTGACGATTACATCGCCTACCCCGTATTCGAAGGCCGCCATCGAAGCGCGTCCGCTTTTATCCAGAGACTCCACGTTGGCGTGTATGCTCTCCAGAAAAGCTTTCGCGGCAGCAGGGTCTTTCGCCCCCTCCTGCGCCTCAGACAGCTTCAGACCCGCCCCGTAGATCGCATTGATGTCCCACTGCGCACCGCCGGACGTCTTCGGATTCGGATAGAGCACCTTCACACCCGGCTTCGCCAGATCGGCAAAATCATGAATGCCCTTGGGGTTGCCTTCCCGTGTACCCAAGGCCACAACCGAACGCGTGACCATTCCAGCCTCGCCGCGTTCCTTCCAGCTCTTCTCCACTAGGCCCGCTTTGACCAGCTTCTCAACATCGCCTTCCATCGCCAGCAGAGTGACATCCGCCTCGAATCCGCCGGCAATCGCCCGCGCCTGGGTTCCGGAAGCCTCATAGGACTCCTGGAATACGATTTTTTGGCCGGTCTTAGCCTGCCATTCCTCCGCGAACAAGGGCAGAATTTCACCCATCGCATCCTTCGCTACGCTGTACGCACCGACCACCAGGGTCAAATCCCCCTGCTGCGCCGCAGCAGCTGTTGAACCTTCCTGTTCATTTCCGCAGCCGGCGGCGGTCAGTGTGAGCACCGCCAGCATTAAGACAGCCAGCCAGCCGTGCAGTTGTCTGCTCCTTCTGAAAAGCCTCATACCGGCGACACATCCTACATCTTATATTTTTAAATATTTCTAGATAAATACAGGCATCGGATCTTCCTTCAGCCCGTTCTCCTGAATCCAGCTGTGTTCATCATTGAACAGGTAGGCGCGGTGCACAAGCACGGAAATTTCCTGCCCGGGAGTCAGCGTCTCCTTCTCCAACGAGCGATAGGTTACCAGCTTATGACCGTTCACCTCAACCTCCACCAGCCATTCGCTGCCGCGGAAATGCAGATGCTTCACGATGCCCTGCTCGGTGGCCGAAGCCATTTTGAATTCATGCAGGTGGCCTACCTCGATATACTCGGGACGGATCAGTGCCTTGGTCGGTTTGCCGCCGCCTGCCCCTTTGAAGCCCTTCAGCTCGGAGGCACTCTCAATCAGCGTCGATTCCCCGATAAAGGTCGCCACGAACGGTGTCTTCGGCTCCTTGTAGATATCCCATGGCGTACCCTTTTGCTCCAGGCGGCCCTGGTTGATGATCATAATCTCATCCGCCACCTCAATCGCTTCATCCTGGTCATGGGTAACGAAGATCGAGGTTATGCCGACACGCTCAATCAGCTCCCGCAGCCAGGAGCGCAGCTCTTGGCGGATCTTGGCATCAATCGCCGCGAACGGCTCATCCAGCAGCAGCAGCTGCGGCTCAGGCGCGAGCGCCCGGGCAAAAGCCACCCGCTGGCGCTGACCTCCTGACAGCTGATGCGGATACCGCTTCTCGAAGCTCTTCAGCCCGGTAAGCTCCACCAGCTCGGCCACGCGGTCACGGATGGCATTTTTCGAACTCTTTTTCACCTTCAGCCCGAAGGCAATATTCTCAAACACGGTCATGTGCTTGAACAGCGCATAGTTCTGGAACACAAAGCCGATCTCACGCTCCTGGGGCGGCAAGTTATTCACAGTTTTGCCATGGAAAATAATCTCCCCGCTGTCCGGTGTCTCCAGTCCCGCCAGCATGCGCAGGATGGAGGTTTTGCCGCCTCCGCTTGGGCCGAGCAGCCCGATCAGATGACCTTTGGTAATCCCGAAATTGACGTCCTTCACGGCGTGGAAATCTCCAAAATGCTTATTCAGTCCCCGGACCTCTACATGCATAACTAGTGCACACCCTTTCTTCTCTTGCTCCATTCCATCAACAGCAGCAGACCCGCGGAGAACGCGGCCAGCACCAGCGCTATACCGCCCGCAGCCGTAACATTGAAATTCTCGACATCCTGATAGACCAGCGTGGTCGCAGTCTGCGTTTTGTTCATAATATTGCCGGACACAACGAGCACCGCACCGAATTCACCAAGCGAACGGGCCACCGTCAGAATCACTCCATAGATCACGGCCCAGCGGATCGAAGGCCAGGTTACTTTCCAGAAGGTGGTCCATCCATATGCACCAAGCGTCGAAGCCGCTTCCTCCTGCTGGGAGCCAATCTCCTGCAGCACCGGCATCACCTCACGCACCATCAGCGGGAAGGTCACGAACAATGTGGCAATGACCATTCCGGGAAAAGCATACACAATCTTCACTCCGATTTGTTCAAACAGCGCACCCAGCGCACTGTCCGGCCCCAGCAGAAGGACGATCATCAGACCGCCGATCACCGGCGATACCGCATAAGGCAGGTCAACGATGCTGTTCAGCAGGCTTTTCAGGCGCCGTCCCAGCCAGTTCGCCCGCACCAGATACAAAGCCATCATGATGCCAAACAGCGTATTCAGCAGCGTGACTACGACCACCACGAATCCGGTCATCATCAGCGCGTGCAGCGCCTCCGGCCGGGTCAGGGCATTCCAGAAGCCGCCCCAGCCTTCGCTGAAGGCACCGATCGTCATTTTACCCAGCGGCGCGGCAATCAGCAGGAAGAATACGAGATACGTCAGTGTAATCCAGAGTCTTCTCATGATCTTCTCCCCCGCATCTGCAGCAGACTAATCAGCCAGAGAATAAGAAAGGACAAGGTCAGGAGAATAATCGAGACCGCTGCGGCCCCCACCGGATTATCACTCTCAACTTCGCCGAAAATAAATACCGATGACACCAGCGTCCGCCCCGGAATATTGCCCGCCACCAGCACAACCGCTCCGAATTCAGCGAGCGCCCGGGAGAAGGCCAGCATCCCCCCGCCAATCATACCCGGTGACATCGACGGCAGAATGACCTGCAGGAAGACCCGGCTGGGCTTAGCCCCCATCGTATACGCCGCCTCTTCTTCAGAAGCGTCCAGCTCCTCCAGCAGCGGCTGCACCGCCCGGATCACGAAGGGAAAAGTGACGAAGACCATGGCAATCACAATCGCCGGCTGGTGAAAAACAATCTCGAACCCCAGCGACTCCGCCAGACCGCCGATTAGGCTCCCTGGACCCAGCAGCAGAAGGATCATTAGGCCTCCAACGGCAGTAGGCAGGGCAAACGGGAGATCAACCAGGCTGTTCAGCAGCGCTTTGCCGGGAAACTTATAGCGTATAAGCACCCAGGCAATCATCGTCCCCAGCAGCACATTAATGAGTGTGGCGATAACCGCCAGCTTAAGCGTCAGTAAAACCGACTTCCAGGCAATCGGATCCATAATACTCTCGACAAAACTGCCAATACCGAGCGAGAATGAATTGTAATAGACACCGAGTATCGGCAGCACGATCAGCACTACAAAATAAAGTAAAATAGTTGTACGGAATCCCCAGGTCCAGCCTTTGTGTCTAATCAACGAATTCAATGGTTAAGCCTCCCACCTCCGGCTATCCGGTCGGTATACTCGTCTTTAAAGCTGTAATTATTCCTATTAATATACTTGGTTTAAAGTTATCACTACTTTACCAAAGACCGCTTGCTGCCGTCAATTACTTTCGTAGCTTTTGGGTTAAAGTATATAACATTCATTTTGCCTATGTAAGAGAGGGGAGTTCATTATGCTTCATACTATGGAGATCAGCACCAGCAAACGGGATGAGTTACGGGATATCACCCGCGAGGTCCAAGCTTATGTGAAGAAAAGCGCAGTGCGAAGCGGAATTATTGTAGTGTATTGTCCGCACACCACCGCGGGGATTGCGATTAACGAGAACGCCGACCCGGATGTGAAACATGATGTGCTGATGCGCCTGGATGAAGTCTATCCGTGGGAACATCCGAAATACCGCCACGCCGAGGGCAATACCGCTTCCCATCTGAAGTCAATCACAGCAGGCCCTTCCCAAACCATTATTATTCATGATGGAGCCTTGCTGCTGGGCCGCTGGCAGGGGATCTATTTCTGTGAGTTCGACGGTCCAAGACACCGGCAGTATTATCTGAAAATCATCGGGGGGTAGTCCGTTATTCCGTATAAAAGCTTATAGAAAAGCAGCTTCGCCGGTTCCTGCGGAGCTGCTTTCTATATTATTTATAGCTTCTATAACACTTTCACCAATCAATGTTATACCAATGCAACGCTCTAAAGTGCGGATTGCTAAAAAAAACAGCTATTATAAACTGCGGCTTAGTACTTTGACATGCGTAAGTGCGGCTTGCTTCACATCTTCGAACAGCACCTTATCTTGAATATAATATGAAATAAATCCGTGAGCAGACAAGAACAGGGTCAGCGGCACACTTTGCCAGTCTTCCGACACATATCCCTCTTCCTTCATATGACGGCGGACAATACCTGCAAACAACTCGAAACATCGGCCCTGTTCTGCTCTACAATAGGCAAGCAGCTCTTCATCGCGGATCATGAACATAATCTCATACTGGTACGGATGATCCAGCCCGAAACGGATGAACTCCATGATCAGTTGTTCAACACGGGTCATTCCCTCTTCAGGGGGCATGCTCATTGCCTGATTCAGCAGTGTGGCCACATGATTGAAATCCTCGACTACGATTGCGTAGAATAATTCAGCCTTCTCTTTGAAGTGATAATAGAGAGAACCGTGACTATAACCCAGATGCTGGCCGATGCTGCGCATCGAAATGGCCCGGTACCCTTTGGTTATAAAAAGATGCCTCGCCGCCTCCAATATCCTTTCTCTCGACAATTCCTGCTCCACTGCTCTTCTTGCCATAAATTTATTCCCCTTCGCTGTAGTAAAGCCGCCGCCCTTCCGTAACCTGGGCTTGCGCCCCGGTAAGATCGGTTATCCATGCGATAAATGCGTCACCTTCATCATTGCGCGGAAGACATAGCAGCGTAACTTTATCCGTAAATAAAGTTTCGCCAGTCTGGATGCCTCTGCCCCGCAGCGCGTTCTCCACCTTGCCCAGCCAGGTGTATTCGATTTCCACGAACACCTCCCGCCTCAGCACACGGGTGATCACCTCTCCGGCTTCAAGTGCCAGCACTGCGCCGTCTGTATAGGCACGAATCAGTCCGCCTGCGCCCAGCATAATGCCTCCGAAATAACGGGTAACTACAATAGCGACATTTTTAACCTTTTGGCTGCGGATTACTTCCAAAATCGGCTTCCCGGCCGTTCCACTCGGTTCACCGTCATCCGACTGTCTTTGGATCTCATCCCTCTCACCAATCATATAAGCAGAACAGTTATGTGTAGCGTTCCAGTGCTGCTTCTTGATGTCTTCAATGAATAGCACGGCTTCTTCTTCGCTCTCCACCGGCATTACATGTCCGATGAAGCGTGATTTACGGATTACGACTTCCCGTGAACCGGGAGCACGTACCGTCCGGTATTGTTCCAGCATTTGTTGTCCATTCCTTAATATACATATGATAACTTGATATATATTAGGAGCAGCCCCCGGTAATGGTTACCTATGGACTGCTCCCTGATGACTTACATTTAGTATGAATGATCTGCGCGTATGGTTACAACTACTCAGTAAGTCTGGCTTCCAGCTCTGCCTTTTCTTTCTCGTAGCCCGGTTTACCGAGCAATGCGAACATATTCTTCTTGTAAGCTTCAACGCCCGGCTGATCGAACGGATTCACACCCAGCAGGTATCCGCTGATGCCGCAGGCTTTCTCGAAGAAGTACACCAGATAGCCGAAAGTATAAGGCGTCTGGTCAGGAATAGTGACGATCAGGTTCGGCACTTGGCCGTCTGTGTGCGCCAGCATGGTTCCCTGGAAGGCCTTCTTGTTCACGAAGTCCATCGTCTTGCCTGTCAGGAAGTTCAGTCCGTCCAGATCATCAGGATCAGACTCGATCGATACATGGTGCTGTACCTGTTCTACCTGGATAACCGTTTCAAAGATATTGCGGTTACCTTCTTGAATGAACTGACCCATGGAGTGCAGGTCTGTCGAGAAGTCAACGGAGGAAGGATAGATTCCTTTGTAATCCTTGCCTTCGCTTTCTCCGTAGAGCTGTTTCCACCATTCAGATACAAAGTGCAGGGACGGCTCGTAGTTCACGAGGATTTCCGTAGTCTTGCCTTTGCGGTAAAGTGCGTTACGTACTGCGGCATATTGATAGCTCTGGTTCGTAGCTACATCCGGATTGTTGAACTCATCGGCTGCAGCTGCGGCCCCTTGCATCATTTCTTCAATGTTGATTCCAGCTACAGCGATTGGCAGAAGGCCTACCGGTGTCAGAACGGAATAACGTCCGCCTACATCATCAGGAATAATGAACGACTCGTAGCCTTCTTCGTTAGCCAGCTTCTTGAGTGCGCCCTTCTCCTTGTCTGTAGTTGCGTAGATACGTTTGCGGGCTTCTTCCTTGCCGTATTTCTTCTCCAGTGCTGCACGGAAGATACGGAAGGCAATAGCCGGTTCAGTAGTCGTACCCGATTTGGAGATTACGTTCACGGAGAAGTCTTTGCCTTCTACCAGATCAAGCAAATGTGTGATGTAGGTAGAGCTGATGTTGTTGCCGGCAAAATAAACTTCCGGAGTCTTGCGCTTGTCCTTGGACAGGTTGTTGTAGAACGAATGCGAAAGCGCCTCAATAGCTGCGCGTGCTCCCAGGTAAGATCCGCCGATACCGATAACGATCAGTACATCGGAATCACTTTGGATTTTCTTGGCAGCCTGCTGAATACGGGCGAATTCTTCCTTGTCGTACGCTGTAGGGAGATCAATCCAGCCCAGGTAATCGGAGCCGGCTCCGCTCTTGTTATGCAGCTGTTCGTGGGCCAGTTTCACCGGAGCGGCGAAATAGTCAATCTCAGTCTGGCTGAAGAAGGAAAGGGCTTTGGTGTAGTCAAAATTAATCTTCTTGGACATCGGTAATGGTAGCCTCCTGTTTATCTCTTTAGATTTGACACCGTTTGTTGCAACATTATTATCTAGGATACTTTAATTTGCCTTGACTGGCAAGGTCTTAAGGCATATCCCCGGCTTTGGAACCATGTTTATGAAAATTTCATGGAAGCGTTTACTGCCCGGAACCGGAAACCTGTTCTGTGGAACATGCCAGGACCTTCTGATAGAATGTAGACAAACTTAGTTTCTATATTATGATCTCAAAGAGCAAAGGTGGAAATGAAATGAAACAGATCGGCTTTATCGGACTCGGAACGATGGGAGCGCCTATGGCGTCTAACCTGCTGCGCAGCGGCTTTGAGGTTACGGTGTACAACCGCACAGCAGAGAAATGCAGACCTCTGGAGCAGGAAGGCGCGAAGGTTGCCGCAACTCCGCAGGCTGCGGCTGAAGGCAAGAATGTTATTATCACCATGATCAGCAATGATGATTCGATCCGGGAAGTATTCTACGGTGATAACGGTATTCTGGCTGTCCTCCAGCCGGGAACAACCGTCGTAGATTCAAGCACCATCTCCCCCGGGCTCGCAAAGGAAATTGCCGCAGCTGTAGAAGAACGGGGCGGCAGCTTCCTCGATGCTCCGGTAACGGGCAGCAAACCTGCTGCCATCGAAGGCACACTGGTCTTCATGGTTGGCGGCAGCGCCGAAGTGATTGAAGAGCACCGTGATATCTTTGACTCCATGGGCAGACTGCTGCTGCATATGGGTGCTAACGGCAGCGGTGCCGTAGCCAAGCTCGCTCACAATGCCATGGTCGGCATTCATAATGTCGCCCTCGCCGAAGGCTTCTCCATCGCCGTGAAATCAGGTGTTCCCGCAGATAAGTTCCTCGAGCTGGTGAAGAACGGATCGGCAGGCAGCAAGCAGGCTGAGCTGAAGGGACAGAAGATTATTGATAATGATTTCAGCAACCAGTTCTCCCTTGCTCTGATGCTCAAGGATCTCAAGCTGGCATCCTCGCTCAGCGATTCTACCGGCGTACCTTCGCCTATGCTTGGTGTCGCCAAGAGTATGTTCCAGGCGGGCTTCAATCACGGCTACGGGGATGAAGACCTGTCTGCTGTGGTGAAATCTTACGAAGACTGGATCGGCCAGAAGATCGGCGGCAAGGCTGACCAGAAATAATAAACCATACTCAATCAACAATTCCTGCAGGCGCAGCCGGATTTCTGGCTGCGCTTTTTAAATGCAGCATTATATAAAACAAACTTCTCTTTAATTGCCGCTAACTGCCGCTGCTTACTCTGGCCAGCCATTCTTTGGTCATCACCGCGAACAGCTCTTCCTGTTCCAGCTGCAGATTATGGCCGGCACGGTCGAGCACGGCGAAAGTCGCATGCGGATAGACATCCAGCAGCTTCCACGCATCCTTGAACCCTGTCAGCGAATCCTGTCTTCCTGTTATAATTAGAGCCGGCTTGTCAAAGCGCGGGACAGCATCCACGTCAAAGCTGAACGAATATCCGCCTGCCGCTTTTATCCGTTCCATAAAGGCCTCATCTGCCAGCTTCAGTCCGCTTAGTATCTCATGCTCGAACCGCTCCCATATTGCTCTATTCTGAACGACTGCAATGGAAATGAATTCTTCCCTGTCCGCTGCGCTTAGTTCTCCCAGCAATTCTTCATCATGTTCCATCACTTCATGGCGAGGAAGCGTCCTCTTGGAGGATTCAGCAATGATACATGGGCAGAGCAGCAACAAGCCATCAATAAGCTCCGCGTAATCCCGTAATAATCCTCTCGCCAGATATCCGCCATAGGATTGGCCGGCAAGTATGAAACGTTCTCCGGGAATCAAGGCTTCAATCATCAGCTTCACCGCCTGCAGCATATCATCTGAGGATCTGATCCAGTCTGCTCCTGGTGACATGCCCATTCCGGGAAGATCAATATATATCCGCCTATAGTGATCCTGCTCTGTGAACAGTGGTTCCATACATGCGGCCATCATCCGGTGATCCGGACCGTTACCGTGAATGATCAGCAATGGCTTGCCCTTCCCGGCTTCCTCATAGTTGAAGCTTATGTAATTATCTGAGTACCGCATATATATTCCACTCCTCTGAACAACCCTAAATAACCATTAGCAAACATACGTTCTTATATAATGGTAACAAATTTCCGGTTATATGGCAAGCATTAACATATGAATATACGCTTCCTATTTCACACCAAAAAGCCCCGCTAATTAGCGGAGCATCTGTAAATACATAATTATAAAGGCTAATTCGTTGCCTGCAGAATGTAGACTTCTTAGTCTTAGTAACGCTGTAGACATACATGTTGTAAGTTATATAACTCTGATTCCTCGATACCTGGGTGTACAGGAGAATTGTTGTATGAAATGGATTCGGGCTGATTTAATGAGGAAAATGTTGTATTCCGGGCAGGATTTCAAAAAAGTTACCTGAGCTCTTTGATCGAGAGATTCCTGTGACAACAGCAGCCCCCCGGAAGGCTAAATATCACAGTGTAAAGATCCTATCATTGTTCAAAGAGTACCCGCAGCACTTTCCGGCTGTTCTCCTCCGGTTATCCCGGCACCTGTTGCCGGATCCTGCACTATCTCCTCTTCGGGCCAGGTAATCGTTGCCTTACGCCCGTCAATCCACAGGTTCCCGCCCGGCGTCAAAGCCAGCAGCCAGGTCCCCCATCTTCCCGATACCGGGACGGTCTGCGGATCGAGAAAGGTTACTTTCGGCGAGTATGCATCCGGATACTGATAAGCAGGTATACGTTCGCTCCATCCGGCATTTGCCGTAATCTCCTCGATGATGGCCAGCTTCCCGGGGGACGGATGAATCCATCCCAGTCCTTCCGTTGCCTGAACCTGATACCAGTCACCCTTCCTGGCAATGACTTGAAGCTGCTGCGGCTGCAGAGGGATACCTCCGGCAGAAGCCCCTATCTTCGTATAAAGCTCCGTGCCCGCCAGCAGGCTCATGGATTGCTGCAGATACTCCGCCTTTTGCTTATTCAGCCACAAGGAATAGGACTGTCCTGCAGAATACAATCCAACCACCTTGTTCTCAGACCAGATGCCGCTGAACTGTCTTAACGGAACATTGCTCTCCCCTGCATAGCTTGCAATTTCAATCGTGAATCCTGGACGGCCGTATTCCTGGATGAACCAATCCTTATATCCGCCGCCCGAAGGATTCTTCTCAGGAGCGACCAGAGAATATCCGGTCAGATTGGCAAGCGATCTGGCCATGGCTTTGTCGCGGTTCACATTGCTGCCGGGTGTGTTGAAGTGCCAAAAAATAATTTCACCGGAGCTATGATAAGAAATCGTTACTTCCGGATCAATTCTTTGCGTAAAGTTCATCATCATCTGCACTTCAGGAGCTTCCCCCGGCATCTTTCCCTTATAATTCTGATACCATGGATACGAACCTGCATTCTTAATGCTGTTCCAGTTCGCCGGATACTGGCGGTTAAGATCAATTCCCTGCATATTTGCTTTCCAGCGGGTAAAATCGCTGCTGTTCCCGTTATATTTACGCAGCATCTGGGCCAAATCAGCCGGCAGTCCTGCCGTCCCTTGCTGGGACAAGGCAACCCCATCCGGATTGACCATCGGTACGATCCAAATGCTGACTTCATTCAGTAAACTGCGTACGTTATAGCCGCCTATCGTCTCATTATTATCATAAGCCTGGGCGTAAGTGTCGGTCATTTTCATCAACAGGCTGCTGGTCATCCATTCTCTGGCATGATGGGAACCGTTAAGAAACAGCGCAGATTCTCCCCGCCCCAGCTTCACAGCCCACAGCTGACGTCCATACGGAGTCTCCCCCAAAGATTCGGATGATACCAGGTCGGGGTATTCCGCTACTAATCTCTCAATATCCCTTTGCATAAGGGTATAGGAATAGACCTGATTGGGATTCACTATATTTGCCCCTGCATAGATTGTCCCTGAAGGTACAAATATCAGTAGCGATAATAGACAACTGAACAATAATAGCGCAACCTTATGTATTTCCTTGCAAAAGCCTGACTTGCTCACATCCCCATCTCCTCTATCTTTTTACTAGCAGAAGCGCCAGTTGGCAAATTGATAGTGGAAGTATATGAGAATGTATCTATTTCGTCAATAATGGATTAAATATATTCTTCTTTTGTCGAATAGTGGAATAAAAAAAGAAGCACCCCGGAAGCAAGGGCTCCGGAATACTTCTTCATTTCAGTGCTTTGAATTACACAATCGGGTAAGAACAGCAATAATCAGTTAATGCGAAGACCTCCAGCGCAAACTTGGAGTTGCCGGGAACATGGAACGTTTCTGTTCCGTCGATGTCTTTCCACACGTCAGTACCGGGAAGCAGTACTTTAAGATTGCCGGAGAGGATTTCCATCGTCTCTGGACCTTCTGTGCCGAATTCATACACTCCAGGCAGCATAATGCCGAGTGTCACCTTGGTGCCGTCCTCTAAAGTAACTGTACGGCTGGTAACTTTTCCGTCGTAATAGATGTTCGCTGCTTTTTGAATTGTCGCATTGGTGAACTGACTCATATGCTTATTCTCCCCTTTAAGGTTAATCGGTCTATTATAGCAGGGCTTTCACGCGGCTGACTACATTTTCCACGGTGAAGCCATACTCTCTGATTACTGTATCGCCAGGGGCGGATGCGCCGAAGGTAGTGATACCCAGGATGTCGCCTTGATCGCCTGTATAACGTTCCCAGCCGAAGGTTTGTGCCATTTCAATCGCCAGGCGGGCTTTCACTTCAGGCAGAATTACGGAATCACGGTAAGCCTTGTCCTGTTTCTCGAATAGATCCCAGCTCGGCAAGCTGATTACACGAACATCGATACCTTCTTCGGCAAGAGCAGCCTGAGCTTTAACAGCCAGTTGTACTTCAGAGCCTGTAGCAATGATCTGAGCCTGTGGAGTACCGTTCTTGGAATCAGATACTACATAACCGCCGCGTTTGATGTTATCACGTACGCCTTCCACTGTTCCTGGCAGGATCGGCAGGTTCTGACGGGTCAGTACCAGCGCTACCGGATTTGCAGTGTTCTCCATAGCATAAGCCCAGGCTGCTGAAGTTTCGTTACCGTCAGCCGGACGAAGCACCGTAAGGCCTGGAATGATACGCAGGGAAGCCAGCTGTTCAATCGGCTCATGGGTAGGGCCGTCTTCACCGACAGCGATACTGTCATGCGTGAGCACGTAGGTTACCGGCAGCTTCATGATGGAAGCCAGACGGACAGCCGGACGCAGGTAATCCGTGAATACGAAGAACGTACCGCCGAATACTTTGAGACCGCTGTGCAGTGCAATTCCGTTCATAGCCGCAGCCATACCGAATTCACGGACGCCGAAGTAAATGTTACGGCCGTCATAAGATTCCGAAGTGAACTGGGACAGACCGTTCAAGTGAGTCATCGTCGAGCTCTCAAGGTCAGCAGAACCCCCAACCAGCTGCGGGATACCGGCAGTCAAACCGTTCAGCGCATTACCGGAAGCTACACGGGTGGACACTGCTTTGTCTTCTGCTTTGTAGAATGGCAGATTGGCATCCCAGCCTTCAGGAAGCTCGCCGCTGAGTGCAGTCTCAAGCTGTGCTGCAAGCTCAGGATAAGCTTTCTTGTAGGCTGCAAACTTCTCATCCCATGCTTTGTTAGCCGCGATTCCTTTGGCCTTCACTTCAGCAAAGCTGGCGCGCACTTCGTCCGGTACAAAGAAATCTTCTTCATATACCCATTTGTAGAAGTCCTTCGTAAGCTTCGCTTCATCAGCACCCAGCGGGGAACCGTGAGTACCGCCATGTCCGCCTTTACCTTGTTTGTTCGGGCTGCCGTAGCCGATAACGGTCTTCACTTCGATCAATGTTGGTTTGCTACTGTCTGCTTGAGCTTCGGCAAGAGCCTTACCGAGTGCAGGAAGATCGTTGCCGTCTTCTACGCGCAGAACCTGCCAGCCGTAAGCTTCGAAACGTTTGGCCACATTCTCGGAGAACGCGAGGTTCAGCTTGCCGTCGAGGGAAATATCATTGGAATCGTACATTACAATCAGTTTGCCCAGCTTCAAATGGCCGGCAAGCGAAGCGGACTCGGAAGAGATCCCTTCCATCAAGTCGCCATCGCCACAGATCGCATATGTGTAATGGTCAATTACATTATGTTCGTCTTTATTGTAAGTAGCACCCAGCTGCGCTTCAGCCATCGCCATACCTACAGCCATACCGATACCTTGTCCAAGCGGACCGGTTGTCGCATCTACACCTGCAGTGTGGCCGAACTCCGGATGTCCCGGTGTCAAGCTGCCCCATTGGCGGAACTGCTTCAATTCTTCCATCGGCAGATCATAGCCGCTCAGGTGAAGTAAGCTGTAGAGCAGCATGGAGCCATGTCCGGCGGACAATACAAAACGGTCACGGTTTACCCAAGTTGGGTGATCCGGGTTATGATTCATCGTCTTGGCGAACAACTGGTATCCCATAGGTGCGGAACCCATTGGCATGCCGGGATGTCCGGAATTTGCTTTTTCAATCGCATCAATAGCAAGTGTACGGATCGTAGTGATGGCCAGGTTGTCCACCGTCGAGTTTTCTTCTTTATGAATGGCTTGATCTTTTTTTGCTTGTTCAGTCATTAAAATAATCCTCCTCAAATCAAGAATGTCATTTTGACTATTATTGTATCACGTAAGTGGAAGCATTTCCAATTGTTTTTGCTACAGCTTATAGTTAGCGGCTTCTGCCAGGTCTATGCACTCTACCACCAGCTTCGCAGAGTTTCGGAAGGGTTGGGGAGGATGCAATACTGGGATGGAGGAACTTAGCCTTAAGTCTAGTTTCTATCTAAGACTAAAGTTTGTTTTACAAAGCTGATTTATACAGTAAGATGGAAGTACCTCAGCAATATTTTTTACCGGATTATCCATTACTTCCAGCAGAAAGGGATTTCGAAGATGACTGCAAATAGAGATATCTATGTTGTGCTTACCGGAACGGGTACGGCCTTCAGCGGAATTATTAAATGGTTCACCAAAGCAGAGCTGAATCATGCTTCGATCGCCTTTGACAGTGAACTGCGCGAGGTCTACAGCTTCGGGAGAAAAAGAGTGCACAATCCGTTTATCGCCGGACTGATCCATGAGAACTTTATCCATCCGTTCTACAGCAGTGCAGACTGTGCCATCTATCAGCTTAGAGTCAGTGCCGAAGAGTATGACACCATGTACAACCATGTCCAAGGTATGATGCAGAATCAGGAGCGCTATAAATATCATCTGCTAGGCCTGGTGGGTGTGCTGCTGAATATCCGGATCGACAGGGAGGATGCTTTTTTCTGCTCACAATTTGTAGCCTCTGTATTTGAAGAAACGGCCGTGCATCCGGTGGCCAAGCCCTCCTGCTTCGTAACTCCGGAGGATTTCGCCTCGTCCCTGTGTGCCCACAAGATATTCAGCGGCAAACTTTCCTATTATATGCGCCGTAATAATCGTGTGGCTCTCCTCACATCCAGCTTACATACCACCAGTTCACCCGTTCCGGGGGCGGTTGCCGCACGAATGCTCCGCTTAAACGAAGAACGGACTGAGGGGATCGTCTGAACGATCTCCCTCCGCCCGTAGGATGCTGCGTGATATGAACAGATAGAATAAGATACCGGTAGCTGAGTGACTAAGTTCCGTTATTTTACGCGATGACTCTGATAATATTCTGACCAATCCCCCAGAATGGTTACCGTAACTGAATCGACTTTGGTGGTGAATTCATTAGTCGCGGTAAAAGTGAACGTAACCGGACCATCCGGCAGCTGTTCAAACGACGGGTCTGCCAATTCGCCTGTCCACTTGGTCTTGTCACTTCCGGTCGGACTCAGCTGCGCTGTATACCCTCCGCTCATTGTAACCTGAACGGTATCCGGCAATCCGGTTGCCGTGCCCTGCAGCACGAATTTCTCCCCCGCCCAATAAACAGTATACCCCCGCGGACTCTCCGCATTCCCGCTTTTATTCAAATTGTAAGCCTGACGGTTGCTGTTCCACTCCTCTGTGTGCTGGACAGCCCCCTTAATGCTGAGCAGATTGACCATCATATATTTGCGCGGAGACACACTGCTCCAGCCGAACCCGTCATCCCCCTCAACTTCCACAGCATATTTCTCATTCTCAGCAAGCATGCCGGAAGGAACCTTCCACTGCTTAGCGCCGGATACCTGTTCACCGGACTGGGCCTTTACCGCCCCGCTTGCCAGATTAATAATACGTACTTTGAAGCGTTGCTGCACATCGCCGTCTTCATCCTGATAATCCCACTGAATCACAGGGGTGAGTGTACTAACAATGGTTGGACTGGATGGGCTGGTGCTGGTTGGATAAATAATATTCACAGCCGGAATCCGGTTCACGACCGTGATATTCTGCGACAGCTCCCGGTATAGTCCCAGACTGTCCGTGACGACTTGCCGCAGCGCGAAGGTTCCGTTTGACGTGAATTGCTTGGTGAAGCTCTCCTGTATGCTGGCCAACCCTTCGTTCCCGCTTGAAGGCTTAAGGAAATATTGATATTTAATACTGTCGCCCTTCGGGATATCCGCATCTGTTGCAGTGCCAGTGATCTGCAGTACATCCGTCCGGTAAATGGGTACCGCTGCTGCATTGCGGCCCGTATCCGTCATCAGGGTAAAACCGGCATGCGGCGGATTATCGATGATGAAGGCTTTTTCATTGGAGACTTCCGACCAGGAGCCTTTTGAATAAGCCCGGGCGTATAGGCTGAAGATCGCGAACCGTTCAAAGGTGGGATTAAGCACCTGATACTGACGCAATCCGCCGGTAGAATCTGTATTCTCGACTGTTTTGGCCAACTGTCCGTCTTTCGCGAAGAACTCCAGCCGGTATTTCTCCTGCGGATCGTTCTCCGGATCACTGTAGTTCCACCCAATGAGAGGATCGCCCTGCAGCTCTGCATCCAGAACAGTCGGATTTGTAACCGTACCTGCCGGAGCCGTAAGCGTGATAGCTGGAGCCTGGTTTTCAATGACATCAATCTTTAGCTTAGCCACGTTTGACTTTGCACCGATTTGATCCACTACCCAATGTTCCAGGGTGTAGGACCCTGTGTCCGGGAAATCTATATTTATATTGGCTGTGCGGTACATTGTTGTGGTTCCATCGCTGCTGGTAACCTTCCAGTAGTATTGTAAGCTGCTTGCATCCGACGAGTCTTCATCCGTATCCACACCATAGTAGGTTTTGTTGTCATATTGGTATACAACCGCTGGTCCATTGATTCCTGCCGTTGGAACATGATTCTTGACCGTAAACAACCGAGTGGCATTCGAACTCAGCAATCCATCCGATGCTGTAAGCCGCATTTCCCACCCATCAGAGATGGCCTGCTGCTGTGATATCCCGTAGTTTGAAATTAAATCACGGATCGTTATCACTGGACTCCGATTACCGCTGGTATAATAATAGCCTGAGTTATTGATCCGTGCGTTCCAGCCATAACTCAGTCTGTCCCCATCCTCGTCCGGATCGGGCGTCAAATTTTCCAGCGGAATTACCGTATCCCGGTACACTTCAGATGGCATATAGAATGCAGCTGCAGGTGGATGATTCATGACCTGCACGGTTTGGCTGTAGGGTTCTGACCAAAGCCCCCGATTATCATGGACCTGTAAGGTTAACTGGTAAGTCCCCACTCCGTAGGCGGCAATATTCGGAGGTGTAGTTGCCCCGCCCCAATGACTCCATACCTGCTGCCAGCCGTCCTTAACCACCGTCCAGCTATACACATCAAGCGGATCATTATCCGGATCAAAGGACTTGTCTGTGACCGTCGTAGACTTACGATAGGATACAATGTTGGGATCTACCGTAAAGAGTGCAACCGGTGGGAGATTCCCCCCATTGCCAACAGTACGCACACACCAGTCACTCCAAACTCCTGCTCCATTTTCTCCGTCCACATCACGCACCCGCAGCCGGATATCATATTGATCAGATGTCGGCAGCTGCGCAGGCGGTTGCCCGTCCATCCACATTTCAGATTCGGTTATTTTATACTGCCATTGCCAATCCATCAAGCCCTTGTTATACGCCTTAATATGATCAAGATCGTAGGAGCTATCTGTGATTTGGAGCCATCCCCCCGTTAGCTTCGCACTAAACAGAGCAATCGGCTTGCGGTGTACGTGAAACGTCATGGATGATAAATTATCGCGGCTCCATAGCCGGTAATCATCGAACCGATCATCACTTTTTGGATTATCTCGAGCCTGGAAGGTGGCCACATACACCCCGCTGTAGGGGAATGACTGATACTGGGAATTCCGCCATAGACCACTGTCACCAATGATCCCCATCGAATTGTCAAAAAAGTTCGGATCGTGATCATACCGGTACCTGTCTTGATACTTCGGGTCCCCTTCATAATCTGTATAGGATGTCGTGATGTCTACAGGTGTATTGATTAAGATAAAAGACTTATTCCTTAACCTATAGGACACATTTACATATAGTGTCCTCTCGTCTTTGAAGTTGTATGGATCTACGACTTTGACAGTGATCGTATGCCGTCCAGGAGGTATCCCGTCTGCCAAAACGTCTATGGGTATGGAAAATGGTTTATTATATAATGCCTGCGGAATGGTTACTTTCTTGTAGAAAACATTCGGGATCTCCGCACTGACCACCACATCGTTATTGTCCACATCGCGTACATATCCTTCAATGTTCATCCCGCTGAAGCCCGGCTCGTTAATGAGCTGCTGTTCGCTCGGAGTCGTTACGGTTAGACTTGGAGCTGAATTGATAATTAACGGCACATCGTAAAAATAACGTTGGGCGGCATTCGCCCAACCATTCATGGGAGTGTTATACCAATGACTATCTCTTGCCCAGACCACAATATCTAACTTGGTAGGAAGTTCCCGATCCCATGGTACACTCACCTGACTCGTAGGTGGTCCTGATAGACTCAATGTATTATATGTTTGAGTAGCCGGGAACTCATTTACTAACCATTCCCTATAATTAACTGTAGCGCTCTTTGTTGGCGAACTAAAACTTGTGGAAATGCTCACAAATCTAGTTCTCCAGTAGTCAAAATACCAATCCTTATTTGACGATTTCATTATAATTGGTGAATCCAGAACGACGTCATATTCAAAGTTAAGAGTTGTTAGGTCAAATCGGACATTTTTTAGAGTAAGACTTGGCATATCAAGAGTTACATCTCCGATTTCCCCCATATATGGTTCCCAATACCTAGTATCGCTAAATGCCTCTACATGTATGTCGATATAGTTAATTACATTGGGATCACCCGCAGCAGCTACCCGCACCTTTCCCGGAAAAGCTTCAGGACAGGTTAGAAGCAATAACACAGCAGCCATGAATATTGAGAGTACCTTGTTAAATTTCTGCATATTCTTTCCTTTCTACCATGACCAATCCACATCTGGTGCCTGATTTTTAACCTTAAAGATTCGTTCAATAGCATTCTGTGTGATGTCTGAGTTGTTCGATTGGCGATCATCCTGGGTAACAAATTCATCAATCGTGGGCTGACCAAATTCTTCAAATACGGTGAGCCTTACCTGGTACTGCCCAACATCCCGCACTTTAAAATTGAGATGATCTAAATTCTCGTTACTAAAGATGACCCAGCTCTCATCTGCAAAATTCCCGTTGTTATTCGAATCGTAGCGATATTCCCATAGCCTCCGGGCCACAATATCCTTATCCGGAGAATAGGACATGTCATCGATAGAGATCGTCGCCTGATTGCCATCTGCAGGGTTACGATACGCAGAGCCAGGAAGTGTGAAGTAAGCAAAGGGCTTCTCATCCGGTACAATATCAAACGACACTTCGCTATTCGCAGACAGCCCCAGGGTATTCTCGACATAGATTGTTGCTTTATATCTGCCGGGCTTTTTAAACAGTACATCTTTACTTGGCACGTCATTCAGCGACCCGCTGTATTTAATGTCTGCGTTGGTACAGCCAGAAACGGCAGTGATGGTGATTTTAGTTTTAGAATCTACCAACGGGTAATGTGTAGGGCTGCTGCTATAACTGCGGATAATGACCTTCCGGTTCTGTTTTAAGGTTCCTTCAGCGTAAATAGATGCATTCGGGACCGGCTCAATGACCGTAATTTCAGTACTGGTGCTCCCGGCCATTGAATCATCATCCAAAACCGTGAGTGCCAGCGACTGCTCACCTAAGTGCTCTTTATCGTACCAAAGGGTCCCCCGCGGCTGATCTGTCAATTCTCCTATAGCATTCGGCGTGTCCCAATAATAGCTTTTGATAAAGCCATCCGGATCGTAGGAGCCTGCGCCGCTGGCTTCAAATTCTTGTCCTGCCTTAATCGTCTTTGGTGCTGAGATAAGGGCAATCGGCGGCTTCAGCTCTCGCGGAGGATTCGGAGGAGAAGTTGGTCCTGGAAAATCCCCGCCTGGAGGAGTTGGAGTTGTATACACTCCGGCTTTCACGGTGTAGGACTCCTTCAATGAAGTGATGGTTCCCGTTTTGGTTACAACGGGTTTCTTGAACCTCACGACTACACTTAATTCGTATTCCTGTGTGATACTAGGTGCCTTCACTTTTGATTTTGAAATAGTAAAATCAATCTTTTTTGCTGACGTAAGGGTTTTGGAATAATCCTTTAGCGTTTTCAGCGTGCTGTCATTGCCTTTTTCTTTGGCATAAAACACCCATTCCTCGATGTTAGACGAATCTTTATATGCCAACAGCTCCCCTTTTAGGTTAATTTGTACCGGCACGTCTTTATCCTCGAACTTTGCCGGAGTGGGTGAAGGCTTTTCAAGAATTGCTGCACCGGTTAGGGTTGCTTCATCGGGGAGGTTGTAGTCGAAGGTGACTAAGCCGCCGTAGCTGTAGGTGGTGACGTTTGCGTCAGCCAGATAATAATAATAGCCTGTTACTTGATACCGCCGACCTTCTGCATGTCCGGACAGATCGTGGTGTCCATCATCTTGTTCTGGAGTCCACTTCGTTTTGAAACTAGAATTACTGGCCTGTGGAATAAAGTAATCTATGATAATTCGCTGATTTTTAAAGGATATTCCTTTAATGTTTGGAGTCCTTTTGAAAAAATCATTAGAAAATTCTAATACTTTAACTGTGGATTGAATAATAGAACCTGAATCTATAGCCATTTTCGCAGAATTATTATACCAGGAAAGACCATCTATTCCGAGAATGGATTGGGTCGTAATTAATCTCAATGGCGGATCTAGCGATGGGATTTTTCCGTCCGTGGCATTTACATCATAGGAGTCCATTGTATTGGTTGTTGCTTTGTAGTCATTGATCTGCCATCGCCGTCCATCCGAATATAACCAAATGGAATTACCAGGAGTTGTACTATAAGGGGTTCCATAATCCTTATAAAAACCCTGAACATTAGATAACTTCTCTACACTTTCTTTACCTTTAAGTGTGATCTTTATTTTCCCATTTTCCACAGCAATCGTTCCCACAACACTGTTATTACCATTATATTTAAGTGTAGCTGAATTAATCATTGAGCTGCTCACTCCGCTGGGCATGTCTAGGTAGAAAGTCTTTGCGCCATTATTCGCCCCAGTTAATCCATTGGCAACCGGAATACTTATAGAGGCTGATTTTGACCCAGAAGCATGTGCGGCCGAGTCGGTAAAAATAGTTAACCCTAGCAAAAAACATAGTAAGAGTAGGCTGAGTTTCATTTTCATATTTTCCATCTAACCCTCTTTGCGGTTTACAATATACTTGATTGCCGATTTTCCTTTAACATCTAAACTTATTACAAGATGATCAAGCTTTGATCCATAACAAAGCAGTCCCTGATATGTACTCAATTTTTGCCCTGGCTTTAAACTATAAGTCCACAAGGCTTCTTTACTGTTTTTTTCACGAACCAACTTTCCCGGCATGTCTTGATCGAGCACAGCTCCATCACCCACTCGAATCATCCATTTTGGATTAGGGTCTTTAGAGCTAACTTCGATTGTTTTCTCTCCTTTATTTTCCAGTGTAATTTTTGTCCAAACAAAATATTTTCCATAGTTGTTATACTCATATTTCTTTATCAATGATTGGGCCGTTTCGGACTTAATATCATAAATCATAATCTTCTCCAGCGTATAACTAAGTCCCCCAGCCTCAACTGTTACCGGAAGCTCTACATCCTTCACCAACCCATATTTCGAAAGATTATCCCTCATAATCGGAGCCGCCGTCGGTTTTGCAGCTGTTGCACTGGCAGGCCCAACTTGACCTACAATTACACCGGCTAACAATGTTGTTGCCAGTAAAACTTTTACAGCTGTTCTCCCCATCATTGTTTTGCTGAGCATCGTCTTTTTCATAATCGTACTCTCCCTTAATTGTAGTAGTTGGATCAGAACCCGCCGAAGCTCATATGGCTAATGATTCAGCTTATATTCTTGAACCGCCGGCACAGTAATTGCTTCTTGTACTTTGTTTCTGGAGATCAGGGCCGGATGCTCTGTTTCAATAACTGCGATGACCGAAGGGCCCTGTATGTATTTGGTGATGCCGTAAGCAGGGTCTTCATAGAGCATGGGAAACGTATTACCCGTCGCTTCATCCACAATGTCGAACTTGACGATCTTCACTTGAGCCTGGAGCCGGCTCCCCGCTAAGGGGGATAAGCCGTCGTCCAGTCCCAGATTACTTTGCAGCGTTTGGCGGAAGGTCTCATACGCCGCAGATGGGTCAATAATCAACCTACCTTGTGCCCGCGCTGCTTCGTTCAACTCCTGTGATGCATCGTGAACCGCCATATTGTTGGCATCCTTGAGCATACTGCGCATGATGTCCCACTCCTGATTCTGAATTTGAAAAAACCAGGAGTAGATAAAGATCAGCAGGACAAATGCCAGCTTAATAATATAATCCATTGGTCAGCTTCATCCCTTAGTTAATCGAGATATTCACTCATGATCGATCCGTGCCCATAATAACGTGTCGGCTGGGAGACGCCGGAGAAATTGTAGGGAAACAGGTTTACCCTTGGCGCTGTTACATACACATCTATCCGCTGCTTGCGCTCAAGAATCATTTCCGTACTGCTAGTAATTTCAATAGAGCTCTCCGGAAAACCGACAGCCTTCAGGTTCGAGATGACCTCGCCTCTCATAGAGGCTGTAACCATTCCTTCGGTTGCGGCCTTTTGTGTGATATAGGATGTGTTGGCTTTGACCTGCAAATCCAGCAGATAATCAATATACGTAAAAATCGGCTGCAGGATAATGAACAGCACCAGCCACATAAACAATGCCCGGAGGACGGTTGCCTTCAAGCGCAGCGCCTCCTTTTAATACTGTTCAACTGCTTTGACATGGGTAATGATATCATCCTGGCTGCCGCCGATAATGCTTGTTGCCCCGGCGATAAAAATGCCCGCAATCACAAAGCCAATAGCCAGAAACAGTGCGACGGAAATCGAGTCCTTCTTCATCTCCGTTAAACCAAAGGAGGAACGATGGTATACGTTACGGCTGCTTCTCCCGAGCCTGACGGCTCAACCAGGCTAACCGCCGGAATGACCGGTCTGTTATCATCTGCATCGTCAATTACGTCCCGTACGACAGGAATCAGTATTGCGATTACGATAGCCACACACAGAAATCCGATAGCGATAAATAAACCAGTAGAAATAGCGTCCTTTTTCATTGTTAATATCTCCCTTTTTATTTTATATTTTTAAGTGCTGTTTGAATATACAAAAATTCACTCATTGAAACATCCCCACACCGCTAAAATTGCCCTTAATCAGCATAATGTACTGCATAGCCAGACATACAATCATCAGGAAGGTAGCGATAGACGGAATTACATTAATGATGGTCGATACATCGCCGATGAAGGACCATTTCTTCAGATATTGGTCGCTCGATATTTTGGTGATAATCTTGCCCTGCTCCCTTAAATAATTCGCTGCTTCATGATCATCATCCATGCCCTCTGTCGCCAGCAGAATCGAACGGATATCATTAATGAAAGCGTGGTTCTCTGGAAATTTGCCGCAAAACCATTCAATCGCACGTTCGGTTCCCTCATCTACCGCCCTTTCCGAGAGCTCATATAGATCCTGACGGATATAATTGAAGTGACTGGCTGTCCCTGCACAAAAAGCGCCAAACTCCACATACCCGCGCTTACGCAGCCGGTTATTCTCATAGAGACGGATGAAGGAAATCAGCTCCCCGTCTTTTTGAATAAGTGTCTTCTGATGCAGCCAGACCAGCAGCCAGCCAAGGGGCAGAACCCGCTGCGGACTGGTAATCAGCAGAATAAGCGCAGCAATAAGCGGATCATAAACAGATAAAGGCTCTGAACGTACGAAGTCACCTGCCGTCTGAACCAGCAGATAAATCAGAGCCGCCGAGTACCGGAACATTGTGATTTTGGCTGCTGATATAGACAGACCGCTCTGATTAAGCAAGTGCTGCAGCCGTTCATTCTGCACCCGTTCCCCGAAGGCCTTCCATTTCACGCCGAGACGGAGCACATAACGTTCCTGACGGCTGCTGCTGCTGACAAAAACCAATAGAGCGAGATACACAATACCTGTTACGGCTATCAAAAGTAGTAATCTATCCATTATTCATCACCTTAGTGGTAGTCCAGCTTGGGCCTGGCGAGGATGGTACTGATCATGAACGAGATGAACATTCCCGCAATGATGACCATCATAAATGTAAGACCAACGGTAGTCTCAAACTGCAGTTTGAAATAGACGTCGGGCTTCAGCATGTACATAAATGTTCCAACCGAAGAAACCAGCACAACCAGATTTCCGTACAGTCCCAGGCTAATCGCATCCCTGCTGCTTGCTTTGACCGTCAGAATCGTCTCCCGTTGCTGCTCCATGGAGCGGTTAAGCATCATGAGCGAGCTTTTGAGATAACGTGTGCCTTCCTTCTCGCAATAGAGCAGATCCGATACGAATTCTACGGCAAAGGTAGTTCCGATCGCTCCGGCAAAACGCCCCGCCTCCTCATTCAGCTCCCGTTCATTACTGTAATTGGCAAACGCCGCTCCAAGAAGCTTCAAGGGAGTCTTCAGCACATTATCCCCGGCCAGCAAATCACTGGTTCTCGACAAAATGGAATCCGCAGATAAATGAGTGAATTTGGTGGCGATTTTGATCACATCGAGCAGATCGTAGCTCCCCCGCACTTTCCTCTGAGCATAGGTATACCTCATCCGTAAATATGGAATGCTTGCCGAGAGAACTGCCAGAAACAGCGGGAGCCGCCAAGCGTCCTGCACAGCTGTACCGTCATTTAACACAATCCCCTCCAGGAAAGGATTATTAAAGCTCATATGTCCCGGCAGCTCCCGCAGAGTCAGCAGACCCGATAGAAAAACCCCCGTGAACAGCATGCCTGAACGGGTGACAAAACGCATAACACTGATTCCCGGCTCATACCTCTTATGGGCAAAATACAGCAAATCATCCAGATGGCGGTATAGCCACATTCTTTTATTAATCATGCTTACCCTTTTGCCGAACAGACTCATCCTCAGGTTCATCCGGAAATCCATCTTTTGTCCCCACTGCGATAAATGCCGCTCAATAAGCGGCTTCACCAATAGCCACAATCCGCCCGCGGCCAGTAAATGAAAGACAAACTGGATGATATAGTACAGCAGCGCCACAGGCTCCCCCCCTCATTCGTTCAAAACAATCCTGGATTTCAAGCTTTCCTTCAGCGGGTCCACCATTGGTTTCTGAGCAGCGAGATGTCCAAGCTCCTGCAGCATAATCCGCGTGGCCCGTGCATTCTTCTTCTTCATCTTCAGCATTAGTCCCGGCGTCAGCTTGTCATTGTAGCTCCAGGCCGACTGCTCCGGCTCCCAGCGCATCAGATCATTAGCGAATACCGAGTTGCTGGCTTCCTCATAAAAAACCTCGGATATCCGCGCGAGCCGTTTCTTCCCATCGGGCACACTTTCCAGAATAAATACCAGCTCACAGGATTTCAGCGCTGAGATTAAATGCCCCTTCAGGCTGCCGCCAATCCGTGTAGATACGGCAAATGCACCCTGGTAAGGAATATCCTCCGAATCCACCGTATGAAAGGTTCCGGTAATGCCGTCGTAGCCCTTCTCGCCGCTCCACAGATAGAATTCCCATTCGTTATAACGCATCTCCGTCATATAGAGAATGTTCGGGTCATGCCGCAGCGATTCCACGCCGACCTCCATCAGCTCCTCATTGGATGCCTGGATTGGAATGATCCGGTGGCCCTTGATCTGATACGGCAGAATTGACTCCGGATGCTTCTCAATCATCACCACACCCATGCAGGAGGAGGAACCGAGCAGCTGCTCTCCGACAATTGTATTGGCAAAAGTGGTTTTGCCCGAGCCTACGGCACCCGCGATAATCGTATTACGAAACGTCCCCGTAAGCGCACGGATCAGTTCAATCGCTTCCGCAGGGATGCATTCTGTGCCGGCCTGATCATCCAGATCCAGGAATTCGACGACCTGGCGGCGCAGCGATATGGTGGTGAAGCCTTCCCAGACCCGTGGCGACACCCAGATGGCTAACCGGATGAACCGGCCCGGCCAGAGGGGATCGTCCATTTTGAATTCCACCGAAGGGTTATCCTTGTTCAGCTTTTTGTTGGGATCGCTTTTCAAAAGGGATCGCTTGAGCTGCTCTACACGATCCAGCGAAGGCATCTCATACGGATAAGCTACAAACCTGCCCTGGTGGTTATAGAAAATTTGCCGTCCGATCATCTGCAGACCGGTTGATTCACTATAAGCCCGGTCCGTAAACCAGCGGTACGCAGGTCCGAACCCTTTCCATTCATGAAACAGCGCTTCAGCGGCTGTACGGTAAGCCTCCGGCACCTTGCCCGTAAACGGGGTACGGCGCAAATATTTTTCGATCTCGTTCATGAAAAAGCTGACTGCCTGCGGATCACCAATCAACGCCTTGGCATTTAGCTCGAAATAGCTGTCATCCTCACGCTCCAGTCCGGCGTTCATTTCACTTTTCATTTTTTGCAGAAAGCCGTAGAAGTCTTCCTTGCCGGGTTTACTGGTACGGAGCACGCTCGGCTTCAGTGAGAAAAGCCGTATGTCCTCTGTCTCCTTCGCTAATCTAGGCAGTGCCTGTCCGCTCCCGTCCTCCTCTTCCTGCCGTCTTCCATGCTCAGGGTCTAGCGGAGTCCATCTTGATGGAATTCGCCCCTGCTTCAGCGGCCAAGCTTCATCCGGATATTCAATCATTGAAATATTCCCTTCTTTCGGACTTCCAAGGCCAGACCCAGTGAAACCAACAATGCATGAACCTTATCGTCTACATGCTGAAGTTCTTTTTTGCCGAGCGGCAGGCTCTCCAGGAAAGGCTGGTAATACGGAAGCTCCAGCAGGATCTCACTGCCAAAGCGCAGCGCCAGATTCTTGGAGGAGGTCAGCTCTTCTACATTGCTGCGGTTAATGATCCACTGGAAATCCTGCGGATGCAGATCCATATGCCCGGCCAGCTCCATCAGAGGCTGCAGCCTGTATTCATGACGGGGATGCGTTACAATCATCCGCAGCACGGATTTCTGCATACCCACATACCAGGCGGCACTTTCCGGAATGGACCCGAAATCAGCCACCACTACATCGGCATTGTCACTTGCTCTGGCCAGCAAATACTCGATCTCCTCCTCCTGATAGTCCTGAGCGCTTAAATAATCGAAGTTGCCCGGCAGATACGAATATCCTTCCTGTTTCACAAACCCGGCAAAGTCCTCATCGTGAAGCATTTTGCCGGTAATCCGCGGCCGCAGCCTGTCCAGACTGACTGCTGTCTTACGGTCATAACCCGGATCGTACAGATCAAGACCCAGCACGATCACCCGCAGCCCCGAAGCCGCAATCCGTCTGGCGAATAGCTTAGCTGCACTTGTACAGCCAATGCCCGGCCCGGACCCGAAGAATCCGATCAGATTTCCCCGCTCTGCCTGCTCATCCTCAAGCATGTAGCGCAGCTTATCGATGATCGCTGATGAGGTGGAACGCGGAGGCATGAAGAAAATCCCCAGGCTCTCACATTGCATATGAATGGCCTGATACCCCCTCACTCCTTTTTGCAGATATACATACAAAATGTTGGAATCCGCATAACTCCGGCGCAGCCCGCTGAGTCCGGATACCGGTACCTGCTCACTTGTCACCATCAGCAGATGTCCTCCGGCCTGCGCCGGCTCAGGCAGCACGCTTTGGGCGATGACCGTAAATCCGGCAAGCTTTATTTCATTAATGGTCAGCTGATCCATACCCAGACTGAATATTTTCAAGCTCATCTTTCCTCCTGTCTGCTCCACTCTCCTACTCCACTCTTACGATCCACAGCTTCTTGCCCTGTTCCAAAAATGCCCCCAGCAGCTCCCCGTCGCTCTTCTTCAGCTTCAGCTCCGGCGTAGCTACTTTCCCGGTCGAGGTGAAGCGGTTATTGTTGTTGCCATTCTCCGAATCCAGCACATCATTGTTGTCTTCAGTGCGCACATAATTCACGGTTACTCCGCTGAGAAATACTTTGCGGCCGGGAAGCGCCGGCTGAATTTCCTCATCCACCGCAGATGCCGGTCCTGAAACCTTCACGCCTGCGGAAGCATCTGCTGCCCCGGCTGCCGGGCTATAGCCTGTCCGGTCCTTAACCGGCGAATCCCCTTCTACCAGATAAATATCCACCTTATCTCTGCTGCGGAGAGAACCGTTAATGGCATAGATCGCCTCTTTGGGTATAGGAAATATCCCCTCATCCTGCTGCGGCTCCAGATTGCTCACATCAATCAGTGATTCGGTCAGAATACTGCCATCCGTCAGATTCACATTCGTAATCTTCCGTTCCACCTGATTTAGGCTTCGGATAACACCAGCCGGAATGTCTTTGGTCTGCACGGAATCCAGATAGAGATCTCCGGGCTTCAGCTCATAATTTTTCGGTAAAAAGCCTCCGCCATCCACCTTGATTTTGACGACAGTCTGAGAGAGTACATAGGGTTTGAAATAGAGATCATAGCCAAGCAGTCCGCCGAAGCCGGTGGTCAGGATGAGAAAGGCAAAGATGTAATTGCGTTTTAATAAATGTCCGCGTTGCGATGACAAGCCCTTTACCCCCTTTGAATGTGAAATCTGCACATAACAAAATACACTTTGGCTTAAGATCCAAAATGCCGGTAAAATGCTTTTTTACCTATAGTGGTGAGAAGTGTATTAGATTATTACTGTGAGGTTGTTGTATAGCTTGAGGCTGCGGGAGAAGCTCCCGGCTGAAGATGTTTCCGGTAAAAATCAGGCCGGAAGGATGTTATGAACATCCGCGTTCCGTGTGATTCCTGACTTTTACCGGGGTGGTTGTAAAGGTTAACTGGAATGCTTCGCTGCTTAATTAAAAACTACTGTTTTATTATGATGCACGAGGATTCTGTCCTCAATATGCCATTTCACCGCACGGGCCAGAACTACCCGTTCAATGGTGCGTCCGATGCGCTTAAGCTCGTTCACATCATCGCTATGGCTGACCCGCTGCACGTCCTGCTCGATAATCGGACCGCCGTCCAGCTCTTCAGTCACATAGTGGGCAGTAGCGCCGATAATCTTGACCCCGCGCTGATACGCCTGGGCGTACGGCTTGCCGCCGACGAATGCCGGCAGGAACGAATGGTGGATATTGATAATCCGGTGCCGGTAATGCTCGATGAACGAAGGCGAGATAATCTGCATATACCGGGCCAGAATGATCACATCGATATCATCACCAATCACCTCAAGCTGACGTTTCTCGGCTGCTTCCTTCGTATCTGCCGTTACCGGAATATGATGGAATGGAATACCGAAGGATTCGACATAAGCCTGCATGTCCGTATGGTTGCTGACCACGAGAGCAATATCCGCATCCAGATCACCGGCCTGCCACTGCCAGAGCAGCTCCACCAGACAGTGATCCTCTTTGGATACAAAGATCGCCAGCCGCTTCTTGTGGCTTACATTGAAGATCTGCCAGTTCATCTTGAAGCGCTCGGCAACGCCGCCAAAAATCGTACGCACCTCTTCCAGCCGTTCATCCAGCTTAGGCAGGTCAAACTCCACTCTCATAAAAAACATTCCGCCGTCCGGGTCCATCGTATATTGATCCGACTGCACAATGTTTGCACCATGCTGGTACAAGAAATGCGACACTGCCGCTACGATTCCCGGCCCGTCCGGACAGGAAATGAGCATACGCGCCCGGTCCGGATATTGTCCGCCTGATGAATGATCTCTTTTCACATGTAACTCCATATTTCTCCGTCCATCCTCTCATCTGCTTGCGCAATCTGTTGTTGGATTAAGCGTTCACGAGCAGCTGCTTGCCTGCCAGCCAGGCGATCAGCCGCTGGTTGACAGCTTCCTCACTAAGCTGAGGGAATAATCCGGCGGCAATTACATTGTCATAGAGCCGTTCCAGCGGTTCACGGGGATCGGCTTTTTTGGCTTTGGCATCATTCTTCAGCAATTCCCATACATCAAGCACATAGCGGCGGGAGTCCAGCTCCTGTTTGGCAAAAAAAGCATGCAGCTCTTCCAGCTCCTGCAGGAACTCCGCTCCGAAACGTTCAGCCACATTGCCGCGCAGCAGAGCAATTTCCACTTCATACATTGGACGAAGCTTCTTGGCATCCTTGCCAATCCACGGGGTCTCCAGAATGAACGGCAGACCTGCCAGCGCTTCATGATGTACGACATTGTTGATCGTCTCAAAACCAATATAGCCCGAGCCGATCGGAGTATGACGGTCTTTGCCCGCTCCCCGCGGATTCTTGCTGTCATTAATGTGGATAACGCCGAGCCGTCCCAGGCCGATGGTATCATCGAATTTCTTCAGCACGCCATCCAGATCGCCCACAATATCGTATCCGGCATCATGAATGTGACAGGTGTCAAGACAAATGGACAACCGCTCATTATGTACGACCTTATCGATAATGGAAGCAATCTCCTCGAAGCTGCGTCCGACCTCTGTTCCCTTGCCGGCCATTGTTTCCAGAGCAATATGCACTTCCGTCTCATTCGTACCGCCCAGCACTTCATTTAGTCCGTCTGCAATACGCTGAATGCCGTATTCGGCATCCTTGTCAGTGAATGCACCCGGATGCAGGACGATATGCTTAACACCGAGCGCATGGGTACGGCGGATCTCCTCCTGCAGGAAATCAACTGCCAGCTGGTAGGTGCTTTCCTTGTAGGAGCCCAGGTTAATAATGTATGGGGCGTGAACCACAATCTCTTCGACGCCATTCTGCGCCATAGCCAGCTTCCCTTCCTCAGGGAACATCGATTCAATTGGCTTACGGCGCGTATTCTGCGGCGCTCCCGTATATATCATAAACGAGGTAGATCCGTACTCATTTGCTTCATTGGCCGCGCTCAGGAGACCCTTGTCCGCGCAGGACACATGTGAACCTATTTTCAGCATGCCTATTTCCCTCTTTCCTTCACGAATTAACCCTTATTCTACCGTGATCGGGAAAATAAATCTAGGCAAGCCCCAGAAGGCTGCTTCCGCTTCGCAAAACTTTGGAAATACGCTATACTTTAGATGAGTAAAAGGAAAGTGACAATCATCATTGTCAAAGGCGGTGTATACATGCATTTTCATTCACCCTCAAGCTTGTTATCTGCAGCTCCGAGCAACTGGTTTATGAATTCCATCGCATTTTGGACCTTTTTACTGCTGGGCTGTATGTGCATCGGCGGCTATTTTATGTTCCGCAAATTTCTTAAGGTACTGCCCAAGGCTGACGGCAAGTCCAAGCTGGACTGGCAGAATTACTGGGTAGAACGCAGCCGTCCACTATGGAGCGACGAGATGAAGGCTTTTCTGGACCAGCTGGTTCAGCCGGTACCCGGCCCCTTCCGCGACATCGCCAAACATTCCATTGCTGCCGAGATCGGCAGAATTGCTGTGGAGAGCAACGCTCCGGAGGTAACCCGCGAGCACTGCATCAAAGGCTATATTATAGCCACACCACGGCGCGATAACCGCTTTCTGGTTACCTTCCTGGAAAAGAACGGCATCGACTACACACCTTATAAACATTTAGTCAAATAACTGCTAATCAGGTCACGCCATGGTCAGGCGTCCAGAACAGGAGCACCCCTATGAAATATATCATTTGCGGAGGCAGCGGCTTCATCGGCAGCGAACTAACCGAATATTGGCTGCAAAGCGGGCATCAGCTCATCAGTGTCGGCCGCAAGCTTCCGGCGAACCCACGAGCTCATCCGGGTCTGAGCTATCTTACCTGGGACAGTCTGAAATCAAATCCAGAAGCTGCCGAAGGCGCAGATGCACTGGTTAATCTTGCCGGAGCTTCCCTTAGCCAGCGCTGGACTCAAAGCGGCAAGCAGGCGATTATGAAATCACGGCTGGAAACCGTTACCGCAGCAGGGAAGCTGCTGCAGTCGCTGCAGCATAAGCCCCAGGTAGTCGTCCAGTCCTCTGCTGTCGCCATTTACGGGACTTCACGGCAGGATACCTATAATGAATCTTCTCCAACCCGCGTTGTAGACTTCCCTTCAGAAGTCGTCAAGACCTGGGAAGAGGCTGCCGATGAAGCATATTCGGGCTGCCGGCTGATCAAACTGCGCACAGGCGTTGTGCTGGGCAATGAGAGCGGTGCTTTTCCCAAAATGAGGTTGCCGTACTCCCTTGGCTTCGGCGGCAGAATCGGCAGCGGCAAGCAGTGGCTGTCCTGGATTCACCTGACGGATATCGTCCGGCTAATCGAATTCTGCATTCTTCATCCTGAGATCGAGGGTCCTGTCAATGCCACTGCACCGCAGCCGGTTACGAACGAACAATTCGGAAGCATGATCGGCAAAGTCTATCATCGTCCGCATTGGTTCCCCGTCCCGGCATTTCTGTTGAAGGCTGCCGTAGGTGAGCTGTCGGAAATTCTGCTTGAGGGACAGCGCGTACTTCCTTCCAAAGCAGTGAATAACGGCTTCACGTTCACCTATCCAACCCTGCAGCCGGCACTTGAACAGCTGAAATCTCAAGTGTGAAACGTATAGCAGCCCTTAACAATCGTGAACACCGCTCCTTCGGTCAACGGATACTCTTTATAAGGAACCATAACCTCACCAGCGAGAAGCGTGCCGTTCCTGGAGTCCAGATCCTTCAGGATATATCCGCCGGAGCTTCTGGAAATTTCGGCATGCACCCGCGATGCCCCTTCAGATGTCTCTATATACTGGGCGACCTCTGAAGAGCGGCCAATAATGAAGCTGGGGCGGTTCAGTTCAATTCTCTCAGGAGTTCCGCCGTCATCCGCCTCGCTTCTTTCCAGATAAGGAACTGCCCGCCCGCTTGATGGGAGCCCACCCCCTTTAACCGGTTCCGGTTCCCGGATAAGCAGCGCCGTGGCAGCTACAGCAGCAGGCGCTTCTTTCACATGAAGCCGTTCCTCGGCAATCTCCGGGGCTGTACCCTGTCCGCCTGCCATTGTCCCCCTAAGATAAGAGATTTCAGCAGATGATGCTTGTTCTGAACGCATGTAAGCGGGAGCTGAAGTCCGGAACGGCGCTACCGGATTTCTGCCAAAATCCCATTCCAGCTCATTCCTCAGCTTCCGGCCTGTACCCTTCCTGTCCTCTATCCCCTCCTCCAAAAATTCTTCCTCTTCCTCAGATCCGCCCCGGGTAATCCTACCGCTCCACACCATCCAGCATACAACTGCCAGCCCCAGAGTTACTGCTGCACAGACCGCGAGCCAAAGCGTCAAGGGATTATTTAAATAGAGAAACTTCCATAACAACGCATCGCACAGCACTGCACCAAGTACAATATACGTCCGATACGATGATGTTCCGTCCACAGCAGCTTGGAGGGTTTGTTCAGGCATATCAGGCCTCAGCTGTTCTCCGGTTGCTCCCCCATCCTTCCGCTTCAGCCGCGGTGCGCCGCTCATCCATGGAGCCTGATCTGGCGCCTGTCCAGAAGCAGGAGGCACACTCTCCTTACCTCCTTGCTCCCACGCGAAGGCTGCTCTCCCCGGGAAAGCCGTCTTTGGCTCTTCCAGATTAAGGAGCGGAGGCTGTTCCATTCTGTCTGCTGACCGAATCGGCGCTCCTGCCAGCTTCCCCTGAACCAGCCCCATGGCTTCAGGAGGAGCCCTGTATTGGTCTGCCCCTGTCAGCAATTCTGCTAATAGTTCCTTAAGCCCTGCAGGGCTGAAAGCCTCCTCCCCGCAGTATTGCAGCAGCCGCTGCATTCCGTCACCGGACAGCTCATGGATGGCCGCCATAAAAACCATGATCAGTGATCTGAGTGACTCCCCCGGACTTACAGCTGATTCTGTATGCTGCAGTGGAAGGTAGGTAAGGAACACTTTTCCACTGTTTAACGGACCCTCAATGAAGATGTAGTCTTCATGCAACGCGTACTGCTCTGCACGCAGCATATACAGGCGCCCCTCCTCCATTCCTGCAGCGATCTGCAGCAGCAGCCCGAAGAATTCAAGCATACTCAGCCTCTCACTTTTGAGCAGAGCCCCCAGCATTTTTCGTCTTGATACGGTATATTCCAGTGTCACCTGCAGGTCTATCTCTCTAAGAAGCAGCCGCAGATGATGCGGAATGCCGGTGTTCATCAGCATGCGGGCCTGAACCATGTTAAGCTCTCCTGCCGCCAATCCCTCAGGCTTGCCGAGTAGCATCGTTATCCCATCCTGCTGCACGAAATCACGTTCCAGTCCAAACAAGCAGCTTCACCTCCTGAGCTGTTATAACTCCAAACCTCAAGTCAGAAATAATAATACGCACAGATAAATCCCGGAAAAACAGCCAGCATAAACGGAAACCGGAGCAGATCACTCGCCTGTCCTTTTTTGAACATATCCGTATTACGGAGCAGCAGGAATCCCGCACTTCTGCTTAATATACCGCGTACCCTCCGGCCTGCTCCCCGCCTGAAGAGAATCATGCTCCAGCCGACAACGGCTCCCAACAGCACTGAATACACAATTACCTGCAGGGAGAACAATACACCAGTCCAGGCACCAATTCCGGCAAAAAGCTTAACATCTCCAGCCCCCACTGCCCCGATGAAATACATGATCAGCAGCAGAAGAAACCCCGAACCTGCACCGCACAGAGATAAGAGCAGTCCATGCCAGCCACTCATAATCACCTGCAGGGATATTCCTGCAACCAGTGCAGGCAATGTGATCCAGTTAGGGATCTTCATCCAGCGTATATCTGTGATTAATGCTGCTGTCAGGAACGGCAGGCAGCCCCAAAAAGCCCATTCTGTCATCCCCACTCCCCTTCCCGTAAACTTCAGTTATTTCACAACTGTAAAAGTAGCCTCCAAGGAGGTGCCGTCAGCCAAACAAATGACGAAGGGCCAGGTCCCCGGTGTTGTATTTACGCCTATCTTCCATTCCCATTCGATATATCCGTTCTCATCCGCCTGCTTCCAGCCCAGATATTTGGCCGTGCTCTGACCGCTTTTGTAAAAAATGGCCAGGTTCGCCGAAGCACCCGGAGGCACCTTAACCTTTATCAGGCCCTGATGGTTCGCCACGCCTGGATTAGGCTTCTCCAGGACGACAATGGTGCCTGTTTCTTCATCAGGTCCGGCCGCACCGCCATCTCCGGATACATCTGTGTTGCCGATCCATAAGCGTTCGACTGCACTGGCCTCAAGTACAATCTTCTGATTCAGGAACGGAACTTTCATCGGCAAGTCATAGCTGACTACCAGTCCGAAGTAAGGATGTGTTCCTTTATTCAGATCAGGAACGGTTACATTAGACACATGAATCCGGCTGTATTTAAGCCAGTCCGAAGACAGATACGGCTTCAGCATAGGCTTAAGTGCTATATCCAATACGGCCTCGGAAGCCCCGGCCTGCACCTTCTGGAGCGGCCCTTCTCCCTGCTGGATAGCAGCGCTGACCCAAGATTCCATAGGCTCAGGAAGCTCCTTCACATAATGCTCGCTCCATTCAGCAATCGACAACCGCGGAATACTCCATACACCCGGGGAGGCAGAGCCAGCGGACGAATCTGTGTTCTCTGCTTCACTTGCATCATCCCATTGCTGTGCGGCCAAAGCCGCAGGATACATATGCGCCGAGACTATTTTAACCGTATCGGATACCGTGCTCTGCAGCGCCGTGGAATATAGTGTCATTTGCACAATAAAGATCAGGAACAGGACAAATAACAGAAACATGGGTAGAACCAGCGCCGCTTCTACAACCATGCTGCCTTCATCACGCGGGTCCGGTGATTTCCGCAGACAGAGCTTCATTCGGCCAATCCTCCTTCAATAAGAAAAGTCGGCCCCTACTTTCCTGAAATAATTCTTACCCCGGACGTCCCCCGAGAGTCCTGCACTATAATCCACCAGCTTCACTACTCCAGGGAGAAACCACAGCGGCATGCCCATTGTGAGCTCTGCTGAGGCATATGTGAACTTCCCCGCCGGATCAGTGCCGGTATTCAGGCGGATAAGTGCAAGCATCCGGGCCAATTGTTCCTCCCCTCCTCCATGAAGCAGAAGAAACAACCGCAAATGATCACGATAGGTAAGCTTCGCGGTCATATATTTGGATAAGGGAATCTCCCCGTTCCTGCAGAGCAGAAGCATGTCCTGAACAGCCTGTTCAACTCCATACAAAAGTGCAGCAGCCAGGACCGCCAGCGGATTGCCCAGACTGGCTTTCTCTATCATTCCCTCCATAGTCCTTACGGCCAGGCGCAAGGCAAAGATCTCCCCATATGCCGCCGCTACATTCCCGGCAGGATTATAGAAGCCGTACAGAATATACTCCAGCTCCTGAGCCTGAGGATCAAGTTGTTCCCCGAGCTTTTCTCCGAATCCTTCTGCAGACCCGGAAGCCAGCGGAGTCAGCGCCGATAGATCAAAATGACGGAAATACATTGCTGAATACTCTGTTTGATACAATCTGTCCCTGGCGCCTTCCAGAACACTGCTCATCGCTGAGTATAAACCGTCCATATTTTTCATCGATGATTTTCCGGCAGTATACTGATCACCGCTATTCACGGTAACTGCCGCTTCCTGCTCTATACCCTCATTGAAAGAGACATTCTCCTCGTAGTATTGACGCAGACTACGGTACCGTTCCGCGGCTTCTTCTGCGCTTTCACCCAGACCGCGGATCTCATTAAGCAGTTTCATGGCCTCCCCGAGCTTGGTTTTGGCCTGTTGTTCCGTTTGCCTGCGCCCACTGTCCGAAGTCCGGCGGCCGTCAATCTGCGCGGCCTCAGCTGTAATAATGGATCCATGCTCGCCATAATTCTGTATATAACTATGAATTGTCCCTGAAGCATTCAGAACACCTGTAACCATGCCTGAATACTCTCCAGATGATCCTGATAATGCACTCAATACGGCTGGTAATCCGGATACTGCCGGCTCCAGGTTCATTGCAGCCTGTTCCTGTTCCCCTAAGTTATTGTCCATAGTACTGAACTCGGATGAAGGGAGAATAAGGCTTGCTGCTTGTTCCCTCAGCTTCCTGAGCGGCTCTGAATTCATTTCTTCCACGCTCCCCGGGATGTCCCAGTTCCGCGCAGGATCATTTCCGGCAGTATCTGCGGCAGCCATTGACTGATCGAGCATGCTTTTCATCTGCCGGTTTAAATCCTCAGCCTTCGTAAGTGCTGATCTGGCCTCCTGTAACCGGGAGTTATGATCTGCCTGAACCTCAGCCAGAACACCAGGTATCCGGCTGATCAAATCAGATACTTGATTTCTATACAGCGATAGAACACCTGAGTACTTCGGCGATTTTTTAGTATCCCGGAACAAATCCTCGTAATACTTGGCGAAATAATCGTTATACATCGCCGGGATATCCGCTGCTGAAGTAATGGAGCCCAGCTCAGTAGGATATATATGATCAGCAGGAGGATTCATCAGAAGCTTCTGCAGCTTCCCTGTACTGTCAGCGGCCTCCCTTCTCTTCTGCAGCATAAGTTCCAATGCTTCCTCACGCTGAGTATATAAAGGCTGCAGGTCTCCCAGTATCTGTGTTGCCTGTGAAGCCTCCGTCATTGCAGCAGACAGGGGTTTCAGCTTTCCTGCCAGCTCCAGTGCGAAATCAACAGGTGCTTTATACTTCATTTCTTCTATAATCTGCCGCCGGAAGATATCATAGCTGCCAAGCGGCCGGCTCCAGTTCAGCGAAGAGGAATCCAGCTTTACAGGCAGCAGATTAAAAGCATCCGCCCGTCCACTCTCATACAGATTATCGTTCAGCACCTTGGACAGCAGCTGATTGCCGTCGTTACCGCCGAAGGCGAACAGAGCGTACCGGTCCCGTAAAGTAATATCATAAGAGGACATTACGGAGCGGACCCCGGCTCTCGCCAAACGTTCCTCCTGCACATTCACAGCCGCTATCCGTGCGTAATCTATGAGCACAGTGGTGAAAAGAAATACGAAAGCCAGTATCATAATCAGAAAAATGGAGACAGATCCTTCAGTTGTATGCAGATATCTGAAAGTACACCTAACTAACCTTCCGGTTCTATTAATATCGCTACTTCTGTTGCTACTTCTGTTCCTAGTTCCGCTCCGCCTTGCGTAATTCCGGCAGCGGCCCGGGCTAGGAAGCTTGCTGAACAACTTGCATTCCTTGGAATGCAGCATCCGTTATCACCTCCTTCCAGCCCCATCACCTGAACCAGTCCCGCCGAGATATTGGCAGCTTAGTGCAGCTTGTCCAGCATGAGGGCAGCGTTCTTCTTCTCCATGCCCGTGTCCTCCTTGCTGCCGGATGAATGATTCTTGAACTTGGACCCGTAGTAACGCATGAGGTCTACGGTTCGAATAAACTCAACAGGCTCAGTAACATAGGAGCTGGCAGATATCTCGGGAACCGCCTCATCCGCCAATAATTCATCCAAGACAGGTAAATTCAGCACCTTCTTTAATTCAGCACTGATCTTGCGGCCTGTGAATCCGTAAGTGTAGCTAAGCTCTCCCGTCAGATTCAACGGGACAATCTTCGAAGCTTGCCGCAGCTTCACTACGGGCAATTCGCCCCCAGCCTCCGCCTCACCAGGCAGTACAATTACCTCACTTCCATTCTGTGCACTCTTTCCGAACAAGGACCCCAATAATCCATCTTCGCTGATTCTCCAGTACAGCGGATCATAATTGCCTGCCGTGAATTCCCCATCCACCGCCCTGTTGCTATTCTCCCAATTATAGGCCGCACGCTCGGTTGCAGCTGAGCCCACCTGCAGCAGCATCGACTTCTGATAGCTGTAGAGGGAGAAAAACAGCAGCAGCATTGTGATGCACATAATGATCGGCAGCAGAAGCGAAGCCTCGATTGTGAAGCTTCCCTCCTCCTCCTGCAGAGGGATCACTCAAATACTTCCTGACTCTTATCCCCGGCAGTACTAATCAAGTCCTTAACTACCTTTACAATCTCTTCACGGAACACCAGCACTACCGCAATCAACACCGCAATAATCAGTATCATCTCGAGCGTGCCCAGTCCATCTTCATCTCTCCAAAAATTCCTCACACCTTCTGCAATCAGCATCATCATATGCTTCTACCTCCTACATTTTTAACATCATCAGCGCCGGTGTCCCCACCAGCACAATCACAATTAAGAAGATAACCACCATCGGGAAGACCAGCTTTGAGGAAGCCTGTTCCCCCTGGGTCCGGCTGATAGCCTTCCGCTTCTCCCAGAGCATCCGCGACAGATCACGCAACGACAGAACAAAGTCAGCTCCGCCTCTGCGGTAATTTAGCAGTACTGTAGTTGTGAAGATGGAGACTTCCTGCACCGCACAACGCTTGCTGAAGTTCTCAAACGCCTGCTGGAACGAATAGCCGCCTTCCCATTCCGCTGTCATCTTCAGCAGTTCAGCATACAGCGGATGGGCGTTGTCTCCCTGGCGGCTGTTGACACAGCGGAGGATTGCCCGCTGCACCGTCTCGCCTGCACCAACAAGCAAGACTAGGCTATTCAGCAGCTCCGGCAGCTCAAGCAGGATTTGCTGCTCCCGCAGGCGCACCTTCTTGTGCAGGTCACTGACCATCGCAACCGGAAGTAGAACTGCCAGGAGGCCGCCAATTGAGATTCCCGCCTGCTCACCCGTAAACAAGGTTAGTGCGCTGCCTCCTGTGATCAACAGCCAGCTGTAGCTGAACATCTCTCCAATGAATAGCAAAGTTCTTTCTGCGCTATGGCGCATGCCGTAGATCCGCTGCAGTGAGCTCTGAATTTTGAACATTACTGCCGGGATTAGGCTAACGACCTTCCCCTTCTCCACAAGCAGCAGGATTGGCTCGCCCAGCCACCGCAGCCGGAGCCCTGCCATGGGCAGCTCACGCAGCGCTGCGTAGCGGCCGCTGCATTTGAAGCGCAGAATCATCCAGCCGGCGGTGAAGATAAGCATGACTGCAGCACATAACAGTGACATGTCAACCCTCCCTCCTCTTCACAATGGAATATCCATGATCTTGGAGGTCCAGAGATAGCAGAGAAATAAGGCAATCAGCGCCAGCGTGGAGACCCCTATTCCAGCACCTGTATACATCGGCTGCATATAGTCTCCCGCTGTCAGGCTCATGAACATCACCATCATCAGCGGAGAGACGAGTAAGGCCTTGGCCTCAAATTTCTTCTGGGCAATACTGACCGCAATATCCTGCTGAATATCCAGCTTCTCTCCAATAATTGTAGAAGTGCGGCGCACGATCTCCACGAGATCCCCGCCCGTCCGCTTGCAGACCATGAATACATCTGCAAAACGTTCCACATCCTCCATGCCTGCCCTTTTGCTGAAATCATACAGCGCCTCTTCTACCGGCTCCCCGTACTCCATGCGGGTACAGATAATATTCAGCTCAGCGATCATGTCACCGCTTCCCTCAGGGTCAAGCATCCGTAGATCAAGCACCGCCTCGCGAAATGCATTCTCTACCGACCGTCCGGCAGATAGCGATGAAGAGAGCGAGAATAGCATCTGCTTGAACTGCAGATTAAGCGCTGAGCGCCGGCGCTGGAGCAGATATTTGCGCAGCAGGCGGGGGCCGGCTGCACTGCCCGGCACAAGCAGCACAGAGAGAAGCAGATGATGATAGAACAGGTAACCAAGGCCAAATAACAGTACACCCCCTGTCAGAATGACCAGAATTCGTTGCATGGCGTTCAATTCGTACCGGGTATAATCCGGAAGCACTGCTTGCTCGCCCGCAGCAGATCCGCCAGGCGGCTGAACCGGCTTTATTCCTTTCGCGAATATCCTTCTATCCGCTTTGGGTACACTCTGGCTTCTGTTCTTCAAGGCATTCAGGACACAACCTCCTCTGGCTTCCGGCTGGCTGAGCTGAAGCGCAGCAATGAATAATCACTGATTCCGGCCATTCGCAGTTTGTTTATATGCAGCAGCGGATTGCCGCAGGCGGCAAGGCCGCCAAGTACCCGGCCATCCCTTTCCCCGGTTTCCCGAAATTCATATAACGGATTCAGCTCAACCTCTCCGCTGCGCAGACCCGTAACTTCACAAATCTCCATGACTCTGCGTGAACGGTCCCGGAGCCGTGAGAGATGTACGAATATATCAATTGCTGACCCGATCTGCTGACGGACTACAGCGACCGGCAGCTCCGCAGCACTGAGGACCATAGTTTCCAGCCGGCTGACCATATCATGCGCACTGTTGGAGTGGCCTGTTGATAAACTTCCGTCATGGCCGGTATTCATCGCCTGCAGCATATCCAGGCATTCTGCTCCACGCACCTCACCAACAACAATACGGTTCGGCCGCATCCGCAGTGAAGTGCGGATCAGATCGCGGATGGTAATCTCACCCCTTCCTTCCGTGTTGGCATTTCTGGTCTCCAGCGAGACCAGATTCGGGACCGTGACAATCTGCAGCTCCGCAGAATCCTCTACCGTAATCACACGCTCCTGCGGCGGTATGAACTGCGACAGGACATTCAGAAAGGTAGTCTTTCCCGAGCCTGTCCCCCCGCTGATGAAGATGTTGTACTTGGCCGCAACCAGAATTTGCAGCAGCTCTGCAGCTTCCTGACTGAGCGCTTCACGCGTCACCAGCTCGGCCATGGTCATAGGTGTCTCAGGGAACTTGCGGATGGTCATTGCCGGGCCCCTTAGCGCAGCAGGCGGCAACACGATATTGACACGCGAACCGTCCTGCAGCCGGGCATCTACAATTGGCGAAGACTCATTCACCACCCGGTTAACACCTGAGACTACAGTCTGGATAATATCTTCCAGCCGGCTTCTGGATTCAAAAGCCAGCGGCAGTCTGCGGATCATCCCGTCCTCCTCCACAAAGATCTCCTCATGGCTGTTGATCATAATCTCGGTAATGGCCGGATTATCTATCAGCGGCTGCAGGATATCCAGCCCCCGGAAGGAGTCGAACAGCTTCTTCACCAGCTCATGCTTCTCCTTGGCCGTCAAAAATTGCAAATTATCCCGTCCTAGAATAATCCGTTCAATAAAAGCGGCAAGCTCATGGTTTCCTATGGCCGAAGTAACGTCCAGCCCTGCCCGGATGTCGCTGCGCAGTGCTCTGAACATTTCTTCATTCATGCAGAACTCCCGGTAAATACGCCTGGCAATGCCGGTTCAATAATGCTTCTGCAGAGCTGCTGTACTCCCGCTATGAATTGGGGTGAGCTCAGGCAGAGCTCTCCGTAATGCTGCATCTCCCAGGAAGGAATATACGGAAGTGTACCCGCCAGCCCGGTTCGGGCATCCGCGAGGTTGTCATTCACCGCATCCGAACAGCAGTTCATCACGAATCTGCTCCTGGCTCTCAGTTCCGTGGGCATGCCGGAATGCGGGCTGTCGAAGTAGGTAAGCCAGCGTTCCGTCTTGTGCCGGCTTACCTGCTCGTTCTTCAGTACCCACAGCAGGAGTCCGCATCTGTGTAATACAGCCTGAGCCCGCTCCTCCTCAATGCTTCCGGTATCCGCAATGATCACATCATAGCTTCCGGACGCAGCCAGACCTTCTAATATCTCCAGCGTATCCTGCCGTGACATCTGAAGCATTTCCCTGAAATTCTCCACAGGTCTGAATGCATCACAACGCAGGCTATCATGCCTGAACGCATATTCCTTCCATAAGGGCTTCCCCCTCCCTCCCTTGTTGTCTCCCCCAGCCTTGAGTTCGTAGAGCAGGCGTTCAAAGCCCGGAGCATTACCGCCCGGCATCCGCAGATATAATCCGCTGCTGTCCACACTCTCCAGGTTGAGGTAGAACACCGAGAGGCCGAGTGCACCAAGCTGCTTCGCCATATTCAGGGCAAGCGTTGTTTTGCCGCTGCTGCCGCTTGCCGAGACAACCCCCAGCAGCAGTGTTTGCTCCTTGGGAGCAGCAGCAGTCCTGACCCGCTTCAGATCACACAGCTGGAGAACGGACTCCAGCAGCGAGGGAAGCGCCTGGTATTTGGCAATCCTCATTCCTCCTGCCACATTACCGGCATTCGGCAGATCTCCCGCATCACTCAACACTGCCCACGGAACCGTGCTCCTTCCTTCCACCAGCCAGGCTTCAATGAAGGAAGGATCACCGGCAACGGCATCCGGAATCTCGTCTCCCTTCATAAATTCCATAAAAGTGTCCAGCCTGCTGAACGCTGTGATCCTCAGCATTTCCCCATACTCACTATGGTGAAGATAATGCAGCAGCGGTTCAATGTACTCGCTCTCCCGGACTGCAAGTACAATTCTTGCCGTCATGAAATCACTCTCCTCTCAGAATATTGGCAAAAATGGCAGCAAAAAAAGCACCGCCAATAACCGTGGGATACGGTCATTGAACGGTGCTTCCGTTACTGTTCCTTTAATTTACAGCTATAGTAGCATATATATAAGAGCTCAGCAATATCTTTTTTACCAATATCCGAGTGAACCTCCCAGAATCCCCCTACCTTACATGTCCTGCAAGGGATATGTGATCATTCTCCGCGTACCTTTATAATACATTCGTACATACATAAGTTAGTCCAGATTAAGAGAGGAGTTTTACAATTATGAAACTAATTCCCGGATTCCTTGCCGTTCTTGCCTTATCCGGTGCAGTCAGCTTATCCGCTGCCGCAGCAGAACAACCTATTACAGTCCTGATTGATCAGCAGAAGCTGAACCTGAGCTCCAGCTCGCCGGTCAAAGACAACGATTCTATCCTCGTGCCTATGCGCCCGATCTTCGAGAAGCTGGGCCTGGACCTTACCTGGGATGCCAAGACCAGCACCGTCACCGCCAGTAAGGAAGGCCTGAGCATCAAGCTGCAGATCGGCAGCAAAAAAGCCAGCGTGAATGGAACGGTCAAGTCGCTGGTATCCGCTCCCCGGATGATTAATAATGTGACGTATGTCCCGCTGCGCTTCGTCAGTGAAGCTACCGGCAACCAGGTGAGCTGGGATGCCAAAACTAATACCGTAGCGATTACCAGCGCAGCAGACACTGCTGCATCCACCAAAGAAATCTCAGCCCTGTTCGATAAGTACGCCGACTATTTGAATAATGAGAATGCCAAAGGTTTCGTGTCGCTTATCGATCCGCAGTCTCCGCTAACCGCGATTGGTCCGCAGCTTGAGGAACAAATGGCGGAGTATGATACCAAGACCACCATTGAGCAGCTGAACATTATTGATGTGCAGAAGAGTGAAGCAACTGTGCAGACGATCGAAACCAGCAAGAAGCTCGGCGGTGCTTTTATGCTGAACAGCAAAGCTGAGTACATCTATTCCCTGACCCGGAGTACCGGCAGCACACAGTGGCAGATCAGCAATCTGCAGATCAAAGCAATAGAGTATTCCCTTCCGGAGGGGACACTCGAAACAGCAGTTTCGGTCCCCAAAGCTGAGGAAGATCTGATCAATGCTGTGGTTCAGGCTAATTTTGATTATACCAACAAAGAGAACCTGGACGGCCTGCTCTCGACCATTGACGAGACTTCTCCCGCATATACTCAGACCAAACAGGTGTATGCCCAGATGTTCCAGGTCTATGATCTGGATTCCGCTATCGAGTCTTCCAAGATCATTGATTATACAGCCGATGAAGCTTCCGTATATCTGGTGCAGACGACCAAGAAACTAAGCGGTCCTGCGTTACCGGATAGCCGCTCCACCACTGTGACAACCCTGAAGAAGTCTGCTGACGGCAAATGGAAGCTTTCCCAGAGCTATATGCTTAAAACGGAACCTTTGAAGCCGTAAGGAACTGCTCAGGAAACATTGAATTCATCTGCGTCAAAATAATCTGCAACCCAAAAAGCAGCGCCGCCCTCAGAGGACGGCACTGCTTTGTATTAAACCCGGTTTCCGGTTACAGGAATCTCCGCTTCAGATCCGGTGACGGGAGCAGACACTGCTCATCCCGGCCGAACCAGCGGTAGCGGTTCCTTGCCACAAGCCTGTACAAGGCGTTACGCAGCGGTTTCGGCACCAGGATGAACACATATGCGAGCGGCCACGGAAACCGCAGTCTGCGGGCAATCCGCAGCACTGCAGCCGACTCTGTATAATAGCAGCCGTTCTCCACAAGCACCACAGTGTTTAACTGATTGCCGGGCAGGCTGCCAGCCCTCAGCAATTCCTTGGCCGCCTCACTCTGCAAGGAGGCGAACATGAAGTTCGCCCGGGGATCACGGGGAACAATGAACCGGACCAGCCCCTGGCACAGATGACAGACTCCATCAATCAGCACAATGGATTTACCCTGCATTTCCTTGTACTCTTCAGCCACTTCGCCGCCCCCTTCCTCTTAATCATAGTGTACCCTTCATATCCTCTTCTGAAAAAAAACAAAAAACGCGGGATAGCTCCCGCGCCTACAACGTCCGTACGTGTAATTATTCAGCAATTGCCTTGTTAATCCACTCGTCCCCGATCATTTGCCCTTCGAAATCAGCTGTGAAGGAATCCATGCATCTGCAGATGAAATCTTTGCGGCATACCGGACATGGCGTCTTGAGCAGGCGGCTGATGTTCGTCATTTTCCATTCCGGAAACCGATTGTAGAACGCGCGGCACTCCGTTCCGTCAGCAAGCTTGATAATGAACTCGTACAATCCTTCCTTATCATTGCTGCTGGCTTTAGTCACATTCGTAATATTCGGTCTGTAAGACATCTTCATCACCCATTATTTAAATTTTTGGTAGTTAATAGCACACGCGACATTAACAGATACTTAGACATATTAAAGAATTTCCGGGGTGATGTCAACCAAACAGCAAGCTCGCGCCCGCTATTTATTGCACTTCTAACCTTCTCCGACTCTATTTAGCCATTATTCCCAGCTTTGTTCATTCCTACCCGTTGTTTCTGCGGCTCCACATAGTATAAGACCGGACATCGGCTGTCCGGCCTTATACGGGAACATATCATTTTCAATGATATAACTTCACCATACCTTACAGTACGTTCAGTTCAACCTCAATATTTCCGCGGGTCGCCTTCGAGTACGGGCAGAAATCATGAGCCTTCTTCGCCAGATCTTCCGCTACAGACCGTTCAATACCCGGCAGCTTCACATCCAGTTTAACCGCAAGCTTGAAGCCTCCGTCGCTCTCGTCCTTGCCAATCAGCACGTTGGAAGTGATCTCCACATCCTGCAGCTTCACGCCCTCCTTACGGGCAATGTTGGCTAGCGCACTCTCATAGCAGGCACCATATCCTGCCGCGAACAGCTGCTCAGGATTCGTACCGGCACCGCCGGGACCGCCAAGCTCCTTCGGAATTTTGAGGTCATGCTTAAGGGCTCCATCCGATGATTCCACTGAACCCTCGCGGCCCCCGCGAACGGTTGCTGTAGCTGTATATAACGCCTTCAGTTGCACTGCAGTCATCTTTGATCTTCTCCTTTTTCAAGCGGATTTTGTACCGACACATACCTTTAACTTAAACATCCCCTGCATTTTGAAACGATTATGCAATGTTGTCACAACCTGGAGGGTTGCTTCTGACGGTGAATAGTGTACAATTAAATTGTGATAAATCAATGTTCGGGAGGAATTATCCATGAGTGTCTATGATTATGAAGCCAACACCCTTAAGGGCCAGGAAGAATCACTCTCCAAATACAAAGGTAAAGTACTGCTTGTCGTGAACACAGCCAGCAAATGCGGTTTCACTCCTCAATATAAGGGTCTCCAGGAAGTGTACGATAAATTCAAAGACCGCGGATTCGAAGTTCTGGGGTTCCCCAGCAACCAATTCGCCAAACAGGAGCCGGGCGAGAGTGAAGACATCGCCGAGTTCTGCGAGATTAATTACGGTGTAACCTTCCCTATGTATGAGAAAATAAATGTTAACGGCAGCGAAGCTCATCCCCTGTTCAAATATCTGTCCAAAGAAGCACCCGGCGTACTCGGCTCGAAGAGCGTGAAATGGAATTTCACCAAGTTCCTGGTGGATCAGGAAGGCCGCGTGCTGAAGCGGTTCTCACCGCAAACCACACCGGACCAGATTGAAGCAGACATCGCCAAGCTGCTGGAGTAGAGCGACCTAATTCATCTGTCTGCCGCAAAATACAAACACCCTTACTGCCCGCATGAATGCCGGGTGTAAAGGGTGTTTTTTTCATCTTAAGCTTACCGGTAACTTCCTGTAATTAACCCCGGCGCAAGCCTTGCCTTATCTAGCCCAAGCGCATCTGTTCACGTACGTCCTTCCAGGATATCAATCGGATTTCTTCGTCCACCAGCAGCTGTCTGAATTCCTTGTCCATATAGAAGTTATATTCCATTTCTCTTTTGGCCGAAGAGGGGGTAAGGGTGCGCATTTCGGCAGTATCCCTTGAAGGGTGCACGACCAGCTCCGTTATTCCAGCTTTCATTTCTTGGATGGCCTGCGATAATTGCCGCCTCACATCAGGATAACCTTCCCCCTGCTCCTGCTCATAAGGCAGAATGATTAAATCATCAATCAGCGGGATTCCCCGGCGGTCTGCCGAATGAATTCTCTTCTGGAACAACTCCCGCATCTGCGGAGATAAAAAAGACTGGTTCACAATGTTCCGGGGCAGCTTGAACGGCAGCCGGTATTCCTCACACAAGTCGAAGGCCAGCTCCAGAAAATCGCGTCCGCCCGCCAGTCCCAATAGACTGCCCTCATGACTGTCCAGATGTGTCGGATCAATCCCCATCCGTATGGCGGCTTCGATCTGATTGCGTACTTCAGTCCTGACTGCTTCTTCAGCAGCCTGAAGCGCCACTTCAGCCGATGTCCCCCAAAAGTACCCCTCTTGAGTCATTAACGATTGAACCCTTCCATCTCTCGTCACCGGCCCCCACTTATACTGCGGGAAACTGGAAGTAAGCGTAAGATGCACACCGATATTCGCTTCGCGGTTATGTGCGGCATAGTCAGCTGCCTGCTTAGCCCAGGGCCCTGGCATCATAATCATGGCGGAAGTAATGTCCCCCGTGTCCCAAAGCTTCATAATCGCCTCATTCATAGAGTGGCACATGCCGAAATCATCCGCAGTAATAATCAGGCAGCGCCCGTTCAGACTCCGCTTCCCACTCCATTCTTTACTCCGTCCGGTATACATCATCCTCATCCCCTTCTTATTTGATTTCACTCCATGCTCCTGCAGCTGCAAACCCAAATAAACAGCAAAAAACCTGAAGTCCCTTATGGATAAGGAATTTCAGGTTTCTGCTGTTACATGTTATGCGGTAGAGAGGACTCGAACCTCCACGGGTATACACCCACTACCCCCTCAAGATAGCGTGTCTGCCATTCCACCACTACCGCGCGGTGTGAACAAATGTTAAAGCTTTGTTTGAGGCCAACATTCAATATTATAAATCCATTGCCGCAAAAAGTAAAGATGCCCTTTTAAGAATTTTCACTCCTGTCAGAGCATCGCTTATTTAATTAGAATTCCCGTCATCCGCCTTGCGCTTACGGTACTCTGTAAATTCAATGTATTCCTTGATAAACTCCTTCTCTTTCTGCAGCAGTTCATCCGTTTGGCAATTCAATTGCCGTATTTGGCCAAAAAAATAATCCTCTCCGCTTTCTTTCACCGTGTCCACACTCCGCTTGCCCAGAATCAGCCAATCGAGGCTCACATTAAAAAATGCGGCGATCTCAATCAGCTTATGCGTGCCGGGCGTCGACTTGCCCCGCTTCCAGTCTCCCATGTTGCCGGTGCTGATATTCAGCTGCTCACAGAAAGCTTTCTTCGTAAGTCCTTGCCGTTTGATGAGAGATTCAATTCGTTCGTAAATGGAGTGCATTCGGTAACCCGCCTTCCGCCAAAATGTTTTATACGTAAAAACGTTATTTTTTATTGTAAAATGACGTAAAAAAGTATATAATTAACTATTATTATGTCTTTTCCTAATTATAACATAGCGGCTGGATAGTCGATAAGAGGTGAGTGATCTGAACAGCAAACGACCTATTACTCCATATGGCTGGGCTATCAAACAGCGTCTGACAGAACTGCATTTGGACCAGAAGAAATTCTGTGAGTTACACGGCATCCCACCCTATCGGCTATCCAACCTGATTCACGGCACACGTAAAGCCGACCGCTACCGCCGCCAAGTCGCCGAACTGCTGAACCTCCCGCCATCCTAGCTTGTCATTCCTGCACCACCCAAGGAGCGATTACCATTGCCGGACAGTATCTCTTCTTCCATCATTCAATCCCTGAATGCCATGAAGCATAACTCGCTGGTAATCGGCAGCACTGGGGACATCCGTTTCGCCAGCGATCACTGGGAAGACTTTAACCGGCTGTACGGCTTCTCAAGTGCTGGGGACTGGCTCGAATTGAATGTGCTGGAGCTGTTTCGGCACAAGCTGGCTGATCCGGACGGGATGGTGAAGCTGGAGCAGCTCATGCGCGATATTTTTGAAGGAATCCGCCTTGCCTCCAGTGTTGAAGTAACTCTCCTGACCGGCAGTGGCAGCAGCAGAATATTTCACCTGGATATCTTCCCGCTCATTACTGAACAACAAGCACCCGCGCATCAGACCGCCGTCCTTACACTTCGAGATATCGGCCCTTCCCCTAATGCAAAGGAATCTGCCGGTCCTGCCCCTGTAACCCAGAGCCCCAGCGTCGTCCATCTTCATACAACCCCCCAGCTCGTGCCCATCTGTGCAGCCTGCAAGTCAGTCCGGAACAGCCAGGAGGAATGGATCACCATCGAACGTTTCCTGAAGCTGCAGCTCTCTTTACAGTTCACCCATGATATCTGCCCGGACTGTATCCGCGAGCTGTATCCGAAATATGCGGCGGCTCTGAAGTGGTGAATCCTGTTAATAAGCTCTGTTAGCGAGACCTTGCCAGAATAATTAATTCTCCATCCCATTCGGGAATAAACAAGTGGTTGTTATAATAGTCAAGACTGCAAATTTTGGGTAGCTGCAGAGCAAGCGGATTTATAGATATAGCTGAATCATTAATGTAAGAAGGGACTCTTGAAGTACGGCCAGCAATCGTGGTTATCCGCCCCGTTTCGTGTTCGACCGTTCGAACCACATGATTCTGTGTGTCTCCAATGAATAGATTGCCCGCCTCATCAATCGCCAAAGACCAGGGCCCATCGAAGTGCTCATCCTGATTAGATCCGAAGGTTGCCTCTAATGCCGGGCCGTCATCTCCGGAATAACCACCTGTCCCCGTACCTGCCACTCGTATTACTACATCACAGCTAACATCAATCATCCGTACACAATAATTCCCGCTATCCAGAACATAGATATTGCCATCAGGCCCGCGCCGCAGATCAAAAATCCAATTAAACTGCACTTCATCCCTTGCTGCCTTATCCTGCGCAACCCCTGGTACACCGTTACCGAAAGTGGTAAGCAGCCGGCCTTCAAGGTCGAACTTGTGCACTCTGCATCCGGTCACCTCATTAATCCACAAGAAACCGCCCGGATCATACTCGCAATTGCCGATGTCCTTCAGCCCCCATACGTCTCCGGCGATCAATAGCTGCGAACTGCCTGTAAAGTGATTTATCCGGAATACCTTGTTATTCCCGCTGCTTACAACCATGATTGTATCTGAATCTATTGTAGTCATATAAGTGGGGTTAGCCAGATCAACATGGATATGCCGGACTCCAGCCCTCACCGGTGACTTCCCGGCCGTCCAGCTGAGCGTATTGCTGCTCCTGCTTATTTTCCCCAGCCAATGTGTATCATGATCCAGTATGAACCGGTTCCCCTGACCGTCGTGAAAACCGAAATGACAGTATCCGTCGATAATTGTGCTCCGCTCTTCAAAATGCAGAATACGTTCAACCGTCCAGTTCATCGGCGGACTCTCGCTTTCCTCTTGATCAGAATCATCCTTTGGATATCCTCAAGCTGTCCGGCAGCTTCGACCCTTATCCATAACCATTTCCCGTCATGATACTGGGCTGCAGAATCATACACGGAGCGGAAAGCGCCGCTGAACTCTGCACATCTGTCCTGATATCCTTCAATCTCCTTTTTTCCAAGGACAAGCAGGACGGTAAATCCGTTTTTCTCCGGGAACATGTTAAATAGGGTTTTTCCACTTTTACGGTACCTGACGTTCCAGCCGTAATTCTTGCCGCCATAATTCCATTCGGCTACATGGTCGTAATGCTCCTCTGCAAAGCTCATTAATTGAACCCAGGCATCCTTCGCCCCACTTCCAAGAGATGAATACAGCTCGTCTTCCGTTGGCATTTCGTTTTTATCGGTAAACCGGTCACTATTCATACCTGCACTCCCCTGAATTTATGATTCAAAGCAAGCATTCGCAGGCTGTCATTACGAGTATTGTAGCATTTTATTGCAAAAAAACGGAAACCCTTATCGCTAAGGATTTCCGTTCTCCATAGCTTGATTCAATTCCGAAGGAATACCTTGCTGTGACAAATATACCCCAGATTTAACCAGTAGTGTCCGTTAGGCTCAATACCAGTGAGGACGGTCACTCTTGGCACGTAACTGCTGAAGCGCCTTTATCCATTGAAGCCAGCTTCTCATTACTAGGATGGTCTGACAGTAATACTGAAATGAATAGCAAGGCTAATCATGGTCGTATCTAACCATAATCAGCCTGCTTCGGTGACGAATAACGTTATTCGGTTACACCATTAAAGTATTCCCGTGCTTTCTAACAAAATAGTAAAATCTTCATAAGGGCATTACATGGTTATATCTGTTATTTGTTGACTGATGCTTTCATTCGGCACTAAGTAGCCTCCACCTGTTTAAGTTCGTAGTACCACCTTTACAACACTAACGTCAATCAACTTTCAAACCTAAGATGTATTCTACTCTTGACTTAGTAGCAAAGCTTGTCTCCCTAATTTTATACTCATCTTTACTATCAATTAATTTCTTACATACTTGAATATCTTGCACCAGCTTTTCAATGTCATTTTTATCTATATTTTCTTCGAATTCAACGTTTTCAAGGTAAATATCCAGCTTGTAATATATAAAATCAGCAATTTCTTTATATTTTAAACTCTCTATGGCAATAGAAATAAAATATAATGTTTTAGTAAATAAACTATCGTTTACTCTTCTCCAGTCTTCTTCCAAGGTTTTTGCTGAAACTTGAGCCACATTTAAACCTTCTTCTTCAATGTATTCCTCAAAATCTAGCCCTATTGATGATTTTATCGATTCATAACTTGTCATATTCATATCATCAGTCCTTATTTCATATTTTTAGAATAGACATTCAACTCAATATTTGGAAACTTACGTCTAAACCCCATAATTAAATTAGAACAACTTTGACACGCATCTAGTTCTGTAAACAAATCTATTCGCCCTTTAACATTAGGATCTTTTATTTGAGAGCGCATATTCTTCCTTCTCCAGCAGTGGTACGCTTTTGTCTGTAATGGAAGGATCGTAGTCACAGGCTTTGATAGCTAACTGCTTGTAATATCCGCTGAGGTCCTTCCCGGGCTGATACTGGACTTCGCTTATCCCCATCGACTTCAGCTTCTTGCGCGCTTCTTCTGCCTGCTGATGTGCAGCCTCCATTTGTGCCTGATTGCCAAAGGTCTTATACACCTCGTAGGCGGTCTGTGACTTTCCAATCTGCTCCCGTGCTTCGTAAATCTCTTTCAGCTTCATCTGCGCGGCCAGTCCATTGATGCTTACCAGGCCTGACTGCTGAATCATTCCCCGCAGCTTCTGCACCACCGGATCGCTGCTCCATTCATCCCTGGTACTTAGAATCGTTAACGTACATATCAGGCTGGTCACGGCCTTCTGTGCCAAGAAGGGGATAGAAAGTGGACCGAATGACCCACGGCTGCCTCCGCTTCCAAATAACCCTGCCAGTACACCCAGTTGCTGGCTGAGCTGACCTGCCTGCCGCTTATTCTCGGCTTGTACACCCTGGACGCCCTGAACGGCACTACGGATCAGATCCTCCAGCTTCTCAGCCTCGCTGGTTAATTCCTTGATGAGCAACTGGCTTTCTGATGGTTTGACCCTGCTAGGATGGTCTGACAATAATACTGAAATGAGAAAACAGGCCAATTATGTCGTTTTTGACTATAATTGGCCTGCTTCGGTAACGGAATAGCATTATTCGGGCTACAACATTAAAGTATCTTTGTACGTGCAATCAAAATAGTAAAAACTTTATCCGGGCATTATTATTGGTTGACTGATGCTTTCATTCAGACTCTGTGTAGCTTCCCAACAAAGAAAAACTTTGAAAAGCACGAAGTCAATCAAGGTTGTTTACTCCACCTGATCAAACTAAAATTGCGATAGTTCATACGGCACTTAATGCATCTATCTACCATCTACCATCAATCAGATAGTCACAGCACTAAAGATAACTCATTTTTAGCTCTATTTAAAAAACATATTCCCTTAATTAGGTTACTCTGAAAAGCCGCCTCCGTATCTCTTCTATCTCCTTTTTCACAATGTTTAGTTCAGCATCCTCAAATTGATTTAGTGTGTGCAATAATATATCGGCTTCTGTAAGTTTAAAAAACTCATCAGAAACATCGGGTCGAACTTCATTATGCTCAACGCTTAATTTCACCAAAATAATATAAATCATTAGTTTTTCCAATTCATTTGCTTCAATTACTGTTTCAAATTCATAAAGCGCTCTTTCAACTGATTGGGTGACATTCAGTCCAAGAGCTAAGGATTGGTCAAAATTTTCACGAACTATTTCACTAGCCTCTTCATAACTCCAAATCTCCATTGGAATCCTCTCTTCATTCAATCTTAATAGAATTATTTCTTTCCAGTATAAATGTTCAGTTGTATATTGGGATATCTTCTTCTAAATTCCAAGATAACATCACTACAGCTAGCACAGGCCAACCGTTCAGTAAATAAGTCAATAGTTCCAGTGGCTTGTGTGTTTTCCCCAAGTCTATATGCTACGTCTTCCAATATTTTAACTTCAGTATCCCATTCCCGGCTATAAGCTTTTTCTGTTCCAACATATCCATCCTTATCGACATTAATTGTTTCAAAGCTCCTTTGCTCTTTTGATTTTAATAAAATAAAACCGTCTGAACCTTTATCAGTTGCAAAGTTTACGCTACTGTGAGCTTTTAATTCATTAGGAAGTCCACTAATTTCTATCTTGGCAACACCTAGATTGCCAGATTTTTTGATTGAGCTTGGTAATTCACTTCTTATCTCATCAACTCGTTGTTGGAGTGCTGCTGCCACTCCAGTCTTTCCCTTCCCCCCAACCCGAACCTCCTCAAGCTCCTTACCCTTCCCATCAATCTCCGCCTTGGCCTTAGCGGTGCCATCCACCTCTTTAAACTTCACTTCACGGATAGACCCGTTCACGAGCTTCTTTACACTCGCCAGCCCTTTGCTGGCGGCGGTGAATAACGCATCTCCCGCTCCCGCTATTGTCGTGTTCACACCTACCGAGATTAAGCGCTCTCCCACGCTTTGCTTCCCATCATCCCGGTAATCGTTGATCGCGTCCATGGTTTCTTCAAGGGTTCCGCTGATCGCTCCGGCTACCATCGATTTAAGTAAGGTGGGCGAGAACTTACCTACCACGCCTGGTGTCTTCACTGCGCCCAAGAACTTCCAGGGCAGGCCGATGCTAATGAAGGTTCCGGCTATTTGTCCCGCTTTTTTTCCATACGGATCGTCCATTGGGTTCACATAGCCTTCCGGCATTGGACCTGCAATCCAGTCCCCCAGCATCCTTGGGAGTCCAAATGTGGCCGTGTTAATGGCTTGGACCATCATATTGCTTCCACCCATTAGGATGTTCGCCACTGTCTGATTCCCTACTCCGCTTCTCGCCAAACGGTCTTGATCTGCTGCTTCCTTATCCAGCTTCTCGTAATACGCCTTGAGTTCTTCATATATCCGGTCCTGTTCCTCAGCTGGTAAAGTAACCCAGTACGTTCCTTTCAGCCGCTCGATCACCGCCGGATCGTTCCGGTTCAGGATATCCGCTTCTGACACGCTGTTACGCGGGTCTACCGGCCCTATCGTTGCTTCCGGTTGGATCAGGGCCAACTGCTGCTTTGCCCACTCCCCCTGTATTCCCGGCTCCATCGCCATCCGCAGCAAAAGCGCATATTCTTCCTTCTCCAGCAGCGGTACGCTTTTGTCTGTAATGCTCGGATCGTAGTCACAGGCTTTGATCGCGGACTGCTTGTAATATCCGCTGAGGTCCTTCCCGGGCTGATACTGGACTTCGCTTATCCCCATCGACTTCAGCTTCTTGCGCGCTTCCTCCGCCTGCTGATGGGCCGCCTCCATTTGTGCCTGATTGCCAAAGTTCTTGTACACCTCGTAGGCGATCTGTGACTTTCCAATCTGCTCCCGTGCTTCGTAGATTTCCTTCAGCTTCATCTCCGCGGCCAGTCCATCGATGCTTACCAGGCCTGACTGCTGAATCATTCCCCGCAGCTTCTGCACCACCGGATCGCTGCTCCATTCATCCCGGGCACTCAGGATCGTTAACGTACGAATCAGGCTGGTCACGGCCTTCTGTGCCAGGAAGGGGATAGAAAGTGGACCGAATGACCCACGGCTGCCTGCGCTTCCGAATAGCCCTGCCAGTACACCCAGCTGCTGGCTGAGCTGACTTGCCTGCCGCTTATTCTCGGCTTGAACACTCTGAAATCCCTGGACGGCACTGCGTAACAGATCCTCTAGCTTCTCAGCTTCACTGGTTAATTCCTTGATGAGCACTTGAGCCTTTAGCAGCTCCTGCCCCAGCGGGATGCCGCCCCAGTCCGAGGCTTTTCCCTTGAACTGCAGATGCAGGCGGTTTGTGTCCTGGCTGACCAGTCCAATCTTCGTCCGCAGGCGCTCTACTTCATCGACATTGAACAATAGTTTCGTCGTCGCCATGGCTTCCCCCTGCTAGTTTCTAATAAAATCAGCTATGCAGTATGCTGCATAGCTGATTGCATTCTTATGTAGTGGGACTCTTGCTGTTTATTTGGATAAAGAAAATTATTTAGAAACTTTTGTTCTGAGCAGCTTTAATTTCTTTAGAAAGAGTTTCATAACTGTTCGAAACATTTCTCATATGAATTCCAATATTCTCAAGAGCTTGGCCAAATGCAGTAAAAGTTTTATCCATTCCTTTCACCTTTTCCGCAAACTCTCTTGCGGCAGTATCCTCCCAGATACTGTTCAACGTCGTAGCTGTAGTCGTAATTTTTTTCATTAAATTATCGTATTCTCCTTTTTGTTTTATAATATTCTCTGCAAGTGTTTTCAAACCATCATAGTTTACTGTTACTTTGTCTGCCATTATAAATCGCTCCTTATAAATCATATTTTTATATAAAAATGAACTTGAAAAACACAATTATTAATTTGAAGGAATTTCAAGTTCATTAGTATAACTCAGGTTTCACTTAATTTATTTATCGGATAAACGCGTAAATTATTTTATATTTTATTCCTTTAAAAGAACTTTTTACCTTAATTTAAATTATCTTCATTTCCCCTGCCCCTGATAGTCATTCCGCACCGAGAAATCCGATTCGAACAGGATTATATCTCCCGAGGTAAAGGAAAAGGTCTGCCCCATTTCATCTGTGTCTGCAGTCATCTGGCCTTCAATCGCCCACATATTGGCTTCAGGCGCTTTGTAGCCCAGAATGCGGGTGCCGGCATCACTATTTTTGACCGTATAAATTTCGAACTTCACCAGGATATATCCGCCGGTAATGAACTCCTGTTCATGGCCGTCCAGTGCGCCTCCATAATGATTCGCCAAAGTCACAATGTTAGTCCCCTTGGGCAGGATGTAAGGAGCTATCGGCAGGTTGTATTCTCCGTACCAGTGCTGCACGCTGCGTACTGCGGCAATGGGGTTTACTCCATTCGGAATATTCGTAGGACCGACTAAGGTACGGGATGTATAAGGCAGAATTTCCAGGTTATAACCTTCGGCAATCTCGGTTTTGCGCTTTACATACTGCTCGTAGAACTTCAGCCAATTAGTTTGTCCCCGCTCTGCCTCCGTGAGGATATAGTTATACTCATAACTGGCCGCCGTGGATAACTCGCCGCCCGATATGTTTCGCAGGCCATCGGCCAAGCGGTAGGTGCGGGTATAGCTCAGCTTGTCCTTCGGTGAGCCGACGCCGATCATCTTATTGCCCGAACCCGAGACGTCATAATACAGATCAACAGGCGCTGCACTTCCTCCAGTCTTCGGAATAAAATAGAAGCTTGGCTCAATCCGGATTCCCTCTCCCGGCTGCCACAGATTCCCGATGGTCCGAAAGTCGAATAGAAACGAATAGCCGTTATGCGGAATGGTCAATTGCTCCGTGGGATGTGAACCTTTGCGGATAGGGTGATGCCACTGTCTTTGTCCGCTTAAAGCCGTTGGTGCACCATTCTCATCGTTCCCGCCCGTATAATACATTGCGCTGCTATGGTCAAGGTTGCCCGTTCCCGTGCGGAATACTTTTTCAAATCGGAAATCCCCGATATCCCAGATCCGAAAATCGAACAGCCGGCCGACCACACCGACATTGAAGCTCTCCGCTGCGCAGTAATTCGCCAGATTACCGTTCAGATTTACCTGACACAACTCCGCCCCGTCTGAAGGTGCATTAATTGCCCAGGATTGTGTATGAATGGTATAGTCCCCTTCGTTAACCCAAGTAGGCATGGTAAAGTTCATGTACGGTGTCCCGACAGGGATGTTGATCCAGGTGTTTTCCGGGTAATACTGCCCCTCTTGGAACACATCGAACGGAAACTGGATGCGTTTGTTCTGCGTGTACTTGCCATAATCCCGGTTGCCGTAGCCGGGAATGTTCAGGTGCTGCCCGCTCTCTGTGAAATGAACAGTAAAGGGCCGGTCCAGAATCAGCACCGTCCGGTCGTAATCCGGATCCATCCTCTGGTCGTAAGGACGGTTATCATCCGGGAGAAGCGAATAGTTGACGACTGGTGTGTGTACGGTTACGGAGTTAATACCATTGATCGGATACGACTGGTCTCCGCGTCCCTCCACATTCTCGGGCAGCATCGTGTAATATATTGAGCCAGAACTGGCCGCATTTGCCCGGTTGAGCAGACTCCGGTTAATCATCAACTGGCCTTGATAAAGTACATCGCCTCCGGTATCCTGCGGATCGGCAATCCTTCCCGGAACGGGCCCGGTCTTTGTAGAGACAGTGTCATCCATAATTATCTGTCCGTTGAATACCAGCCGGTCATTCTGCACCTTTGGATCGTTCGTTTGCGATTCTGCAAGACTCTTAAGCTCCGCTGAATCATCAACATCGTCCGGGCCAGGTTCATGGTCCCCACCATCAACCACCTCCGGCGTAAACGATAGGGTTCCTGTCTCTTGGGGAACAACATGCTCTTCCACCACTGTGCTATTGGCAAGTTCAAGCGCTGGAGGATTATAGTTATTAGGGTAAAGTGTGACTGAACCATCCGGCAGTGCATAGTTCTCCATCAGTGCCCGGTCGATTTGATAGACAGATAACTGATCGATCTGCCAGTACGCATATTCTCTAGGCGTCAGTTCAAAGGTATAGGTTTTGTCAAAGGATGAATCTTTGGGAATTGGATCTTGGGGGATCGGATCTCCACCATCCTCTCCCGGAAGATCCGGCTGCGCTTCCTCCCATTTAGTAGGATAGGTAACATCCACACTGCAGGAATAGCGTATCTGCCCTGCCATATTGGCAAAGGTATGTTCAAACAAATAATTCTTTCCCCACGCATTGGCGTATAAATGATCTGAGGTAGGAATTCCGGTCGGTGCATCAAAATGTATCCCATTCGCTGCATCATCACCCAGAATGACCCCGCTCGCTGCCGGGTCCATAAATGATGCTTGCGGAGCCGCAATCTTGTTCGGAGGTTGAATGGTGTAGGTGCATTCGCCTGAGCCGGAGCCTTCTCCCCCGCCTACGGTTATGGTAGCAGTTCCATATAGGGAATATGGATATTTGTTCCACTTGGCTGTGATATGTGCAGTTCCTTCTGCATGGGCCACTACTTTCCCATACTGGTCTACAGTAGCTACTGCTGAATTATCTGAGCTCCAGATCGTATTCGTTGTCGCCGATGTCACATCGTTCCAATTGTTGGAGAAATCGGTCATATCAGTAGCCATTGTCCGCACCTGAGCCTGCAGATTTTTCGAATCATTAACTTGAAGAGTAGCATTTTGGAGTACACGCATTTGTTTCTTTTCAACTACATATCCTTCGTATTTTACATCCATTGGAATATAGTATTCTGCTGTATATTTATTCGCCCCATCCGCTCTAGTACCAAATTTTGTTTTTAGATTATAATTTAACGGATAGCCCGTATAGACCTTGATGTTAGCTGTCATTGTACCTGCCTGAAACTCCGGATTTCCGCCAGCCACAGCTGGCGTATAAGTGGCCCCAACTGCTTTCCATGCCATATCTGATATTTCCAGATTTTTGATTTCAGATATGGGGAATGCATTTTCTCTTTGGTCTTTCATGGATTCAGGGGCATAATCTCTCATATCCAAAATAAAATCGGTACGTTCTTTCTTCGGAACCGCAGAGTCTCCAGATCCATTCGTTAAAGTTGTTTTTGGCCCGCCTGTATAAGTTGCTGTCCATTCGGGACCATCTGATTGCACCCATACGACTTTGGGACGTGCCTCTTTCTCACCTCTTACTTTTACTTTCACAGTCTGCATGGGTGCCAGACCTTGCGGAGTTACATCAATGTCTAGGACCCCCTCCGGGTATCCCTGATTAAATCCTGTTGCATAAGACGGAACTGGAAATAGAGCAAGTATTAAAGCTAGAAGGAGTAAACCTACGCCCCACTTTTTCATACCGCCTCACCTATTCCTCTTTCGGTTTATAATAGAGCCAGTATCCGTCATCCATCGTCAAACCCTTTTTACTTTGCCCAACTTCTATGAATTGCACCTGCCATAAAGTAACCCCTTTTCCGTCCATATAGTTTGCAAAGAATTGCTGAGGTTCATCATAGGGTAAAGTATTATATCCATATTTATTTTTAAGATTATCAGTCCTTGTTCTATTTCCTGTAAATAAACCACTATCATGATCACTGTAATAATCACCTATGGAGAATGGACTTTTCAACGGATAAATAGTAACTTCAACATACGCCCTATATACTCCAGGTTTATCTTGTTCAGCTATTATTTCACTTTCATCGAAAAACAAAGGTGCATAAATCCCTTTAGGATTTTTGGGATCCTGTGCATTCACAAAAATGAAATGATTTAATTTGACAATACAGCTTTTATTTTTGAATGTGAATGTTTTCTCAGCAGCATCATTAAAGGAAGATTTACCCGTCGTAAACGGACTGATGCTCTCCATATTCGTCCGCTTGGTTCCCACTTCCCGCAGCTCATTTAATCCCACGAAACTGGCTGCCGGCTGCTGACCGACCTCATTCAAACGCAGCAGGATAGCGGATGCTTCCGCTCGTGTCGCTTTTTGAGTTAATCCAAAGGATCCGTCCGGATAGCCGCTCATCAGCTTGGTCCCCAGCGAAACCGCAATATACGGAGCTTGGGACTGTGAGACTCCCGGTTTAAAATACTCTTTTACCGGAAGCACCGTTGTAACTGTGTCCTGCAAGGCCTGCTTATACTCTGGATCGGCTGCCGCAAGTCCGGATGCCATCCATTTGGCAATTTCCATCCGTGTAATGGGCGTGCTTGGCTTGAACCCATTCGGATAATCACTGACATTAATGTACCCCAGTCCAATTGCCCGGTTCACTTCAGTCTCACTCCAATGCCCTGCCAGATCCGGGAAATTTCCCGGTTGTGTTGTCTCAGGCTGTGCCTTCGACGCCCTTGCCAACAATGCCGCGAACTCTGCCCGGGTTACTGATCCATTCGGTTTGAATGTGCCGTCAGCATAACCTTTGAAGTAGCCATTTTTTACCGCCGTATCGATAGCTGCTTTGGCCCAATGTCCTTTAATGTCCGTAAATGTAGCAGACTGCTCTGCTGCTAGCACTGGACGACTCTGCACCAACAAACTTGTGCATACCATAGAAACAATTAATAGGCTGTTAAGTATTATTTTTTTCATCCTGTCCCTCCTCTATTGGATTGAACTCATTCATTTGATTTCACCTAACCGCACAATCCTCCACAAAATACCCTTTCCTCGCAGCCTCCTCGGGATCGAACAGGCTCTCAATCACATTTGCTCCGGCAGGCAAGCAGCTTTCACCGTAGGCTGTACGCCGGCCTGCTTTCCGGGTTCCGATTAGCACTTTGCGCCGCATGACCGCGCCGCTGCCGAGGGAATAAGCATCCAGCAGCTCTCCGCCGGGAAGCGGATAGCCTTGTATAAAAGCCATCATCCCCACATCCTGTATCGACTGCTCCTGAAGACCGCGCGGCAGTGTGAACTGGATGGACAAGCCCATCCGCTTCACCAGCTCCAGGTGCCTGTTAATGGCCGTGGCCAGATCCTGTTCGACCAGTGAAGTGATCGTGCTCTGGCGGATCTCACGGAATAGCTCAAGTGAGTTGATAGGTGCGAGACTCGTCTCTGCAGCCAGCTCCGCATACTCTCCTTCATAGAATTCATTGGTCCCAGTGTCGTATACCCGTGCATTATCGTCCAAAGTGAAATAGAGCAAGTTACCATTCTGAAGCTTATAGTAGTAGGGCCGTTCCGGCCAGCTGACAGGCTTAAGCTCCTTCTCTCCTCCATTACTGGCTGTATCATCGAGCGTAACCAGCGTATATCCGCTATAACCGAACATCACAAGGGCCGGCATATGCATTTTCAGATTGTTCAATTCAGTCCTATTATTCTCCAGTCCGAATTTCAGCGCCAGGTTACTGTAGAACACACTCAGCACATCCTGATCCAGCTTCAGCTGGCGTTCCCGGCCATAATGGACTGCTGTTATCGTCGGCTGCATTTCCAGCCGGGACAGATAGTCTCCGGCATCATCCACTGCGGCCTGAAAATCATCGGAATAACGTTTGTACTGGTCTTCATTAAAGACCCGGAGGTCTTCTCTAGTATCATTAATAAGCACTAGCGGTATTACTATAATCAGAAAAACAAGCACTACACTAAGGGGCTTCACTTCGCACCATTCCCCCGTACTTCAAATTGAGCGGAATCAGCTCACTATGGAATAACATGGACCGCATCCGCGAAGCCAGTGTCGTCCCTGCGGATTCCACCCGGACATTGAACAGATCACCGACATGCATGGTGAACCTTCTGCCGGGAGCATCTGCAGCAAGCGAAGCTGCTGATCCAGGATACAGGACTCCCAATATATCCTTATTAAAATATCCGTCATACCTGACACTGAAGCTGTTCTGAAAGGTCGAATAATCATCAGGATTGGTGTATAGAGGCTCCAGGTTCTTTTTGTAATATTCCATTTGAACATCGAATACTGCATATGAAGCATCCAGCGTATGAAGAAACCTCTCATAATCTCCGACATCCACATACCCTTTGGCACGAACCGTATCTACGAACTCCACCATAGCCGCATTCGCTGCAAGCTTCGTATTCCTCTCTACTACCTCTGATTGGCGGAAGGCCGGGTAGACTCCAAACACAAATGCCAGCAGAATCACGATAATTACACCTTTTAGCGCATCTGCCATGCGGCTCCTCCTTTCTCAGCGGGCAGCAGAGATTTCCGTAACCATCTCATTAGTCCGCGTAACCCTTAGCTCATAAGCAACACCAGGCACACCCCGCAGATCCACTGCATCAAGGTCTGTTTCTTCATTAAATACAATGCCGTCTATCACTAAAATGTAATCCCCTTCGAGTGCCTGAGGAATCATACCAATTAGCTGCTCTCCTGAGACTTTCTTCAAATCACCAGTCCCTGTATAGGGGGCTAATGCAACTGTAGGCTGCTCCGGCCGACTGGCCTGAACAGTGCTGTCAGCTTCCAGGCGCAGAAACGTAAAGCCGCCAATTACGAACATGATCCAGGCGAATAGGGTTAGCAGGAATTGGGTGGCGGTTTTCATTACTTCACAGGGTCTTGATTAAACTCAATAATCCGGACCTCACCGTTTTTATCCCTATGCAATGTGGCTGTAAAGATAGAGAGCGTATTAATATTGCAGTTATAATCATTAGCCGCATTTACACTTTGATCGAGCATTTGGGATACGGAATAATTGTCAGCATCATCGTTTATATCTGAAAGATTAAGCTCTGTAGCCGCTGTTCCTTCGACAGCCGCTTTCGCTGGCACATAATAAGTTGTGTATGTATTCCGGGCATAGAAACCTTTCTTATTGACGCCTGTCTTAATCAGAATGGAAAATTGAGGTCTTCCCTTATACCGCATAGCAGCATTAATCACATCCTGACCGGACACATCCTTGTTATCATACATATTGAATTCCGCCTGATTGATCATTTGGGTCTGGGCCAGTGTCTGCTCCTGGGCACGGATAAAGTAATTGTTAATAATCAGATAAATACTTACCCCTGCAGCAACAATTAAGATGGTAACAATAATACCGATAACCCATTTCAGACCCGTTGAAATATTCTCCATCTTCAATAACTCCTTCCTGAATATTTATTTCTGCGTAAACACAATTAAACGCACTTCCTGATTACTGTCCCTGTAAACAACAGCTTTAAAGACGGATAGCGTATTTACCAAATGATTTTTATCTCCGTAGGAGGATGGTATCTTGGTCTGATCCAGCATTTCTGAAACACCGATGCCTGCATCGGAATTTTCAGTTTTCGTCAAATCAACAATAGGCTTATTTATATCAGTAGGCTGAGTATAGTTCTTCCCATATGTATTCTCTGCATAAAACCCTGTAGTATTTTCCCCGGTAATGATCTTAATCGCAAACTGCGGACGCCCCTTGTACCGCATCGCCGCATTGATTACATCCTGGCCGGACACATCCTTGTTGTCATAGCTGTTAAATTCCGCCTGATTAATCATCTGGGTCTGAGCCAGTGTCTGCTCCTGGGCGCGGATGAAGTAGTTGTTAATGATCAGGTAAATACTTACACCTGCGGCGATGATTAGAATGGTAACGATAATGCCGATGACCCATTTTAGACCCGTTGAAATATTTTCCATGAAGTTCTCCTCCTCACTTTATATTGAAAGGTTGCTTCTATATACTGTCAGTCCAACAACACTACTGTGCCTGAAAATAAATAGCCGCAATCCGCTCGTTCTTGTCTTTGATCAGCTTAGCCCTGTACCTGGATTGGGGGCTGATGTAAACCGGGCCGGAGGCATTTGAAATTTCCTCATCTGTCCGGGTATAACTAATACTGGTCCCTTCCTTGAACTCCCCGCTTGAATAATTAAAATTACGGCAGGAGCCCTCCCCGCTCGGATTCATACTAAATTCCCTGGTGGATACATCCTGACCGTAGACATAAGGTCTTTGAACATAAAGGCAGAAGCCCGGCTGTGACTCATAGCGGCGGTAAGCCGTAAGAATCTGCGAGCCGCTGACCAGCTGATTGTCGAAGGCGGAATATTGCTGCTCCGACAACGCCCTCGCCTGAGCCGCCGCCTGGCTGTTCGCAAGCTCAACTACAGGCTGTGTTTTCCCCCACAGGAACAGGCCGGAGGATATAATGGCCAGCGTGATCAGAATGGATATGGTTGTTTTCAAAAAGCTTGCTATATTCTCCATGCCTGTAGCTCCTTCACATTTTGCCGGTCACAACAGTCAGGTCGCCCAGCTGCTGGAAGGCCATATAGACGAAGGGAAGCAGTAAATATAAGGTGAACGTTGCCTGCATCGGCAAGAACCCGAACATTTTGCCCAGTGTACTTTTCCTGCTGATTACCTTCTCGTAGTGCTCCTTGCGCTGATCCATCGCGAACGCTCTTTCGGCATCCATATCATCGAATGCTTTTTTTACCGGAATCAGATCAGCAGCAACCTGCAGGCGGTCAGCCAGCCGTTCCAGGGGAACAAAACGCGCATCCTCCTTCAGCTTCTCAATGGCATCCCAGCCTCCCGCTTCATAATCCAGCATGCAGCGCAGCAGCTGCCGCTCAAAGATATAACTGTAACGGTGCAGCCACTCTATAATTTCATACACGCTGATATTCGGAAATTGCGACAGCATCATCGACAGCGTATTGAAGCCGTCCACCTCATTCTGCATTTCCCATTTCCGCAGCTGGGTGCGGATAATCAGGTAAGCATCCGGGAGGAAGAAGCCTGCCGCAGCCAGCCCGAATGCCAGCAGCAGCTCATACCATTTGTAATATTCCCGGTGGTACTGCTCCACTCTGTTCATCAGCTGCTGTGCATAGGCATTCTGGTCCAGGCTGGACTGAAGAAACGGCTTATGCTCGGCCTGCTCCTGAATATATAGCAGCATCTGATCCGGTGTAATATCTCTCGCTACCAGTTCTCCAATCAGCGACTGCTCGAAGGCATACCGTTCCTCACTGAGCATCTTCTGGGATTCCGTCTGATTCCCGCCCGTCGTAATCAGTACATTGGGATGGAGGAGGTTATGTCTGATATTCACATGGATAGAGAACTGAATAATCACTACGAGCAGGAATATGCCCACTGCAGCCAGGGTCTTCTGTAAGTAGTAGGCATGATGGGAGAGGCCGGAGTTGGCATCCTTCAGAACACCCGCTACCTTAAAGTGGACGGGTTCATGCTCTTCCGGAGTAATCCGGTCCGTTACTCTGTAGACCCACTTGTTCTTCAATAGCCGGTTTAACCACTTGCCTTCATCCTTAATAGCCTGCGTATCCTCATCAACACCCTTCAGAATCCGCAAGGCAACGAACGATACAATAAACGTAATGTACAGCAGAATCAGTGAATACAATCCCCAAGCGGAATTATAGTAATTAGTCACAATCGGGAACATGCTCTCTGCCCATTTACGGATCGGGTCCAGCATGAATACCGGTGACACCGCTACAAAGACAATCCCGTACAACAACCGGTCAATCCGCTCACGGCGGTTGATATCCATATGGATCTCTTCTCTGATATTGCCAAGCATGGACAGATAGATAGAGCGCTCGCCCTTATGAATATCCGCATCGCCATATTCACCTATCTTGTAGCTCACTCCGGCCAATTGCTTCATATACCGGTTAGGTGCAACCTCATAATACCGCTGCAGCTCATCTTCCGGGTCCACCGCTGCAAGAATGCCGGCAATCTGTCTGGCATGCATAGCCACCATAGGCTTGGAACGCTCTGCAGAATTCTCCAGGCTGACCTGCACCATATGTGTCTGATGATATTCATGGCGGATATCCAGAATCATGGAAGACTGGTCATACAGCATCTGCTTGGCCAGACGGCCTATGAAGAGGTCGCTTAGAATTCCTCCCAGATAAATGGAAACCAGCATAATGGTTGCACGGCTGACCCAGGAAGAGGTCCAGAGAAAGGACAGCAGCGAGATCAGCAGAATACAGGCAACGATCATTAGAGTCAGTGCAGCTGCACGGCTTCTGATCATAATTTCATTTCCGGCATGAATTAAGGTGAGGCGGGACCGCATCCGGTGGAGCAGTTTTTTGATGACCGGAAGTTCATCAAGTACCGGATAGGCCTTATGAGCTTGTTCCAGCCATCTTTTGTCCTTGGTACGTGTAGGCAGCAGTGCCTTGAGGCGCCTTTGCTCCTGATATTGCGTGCCCTTCAGCTTACGCTGCACAATGCTGAGCAGGACAAGCAGGAGAGCCAGCAGGATGACGGATGTAACGAGAACAATCAGCACTATATTTTGCAGACTCATGCAGATTGCCCCCAGTACTTATCAATAAATGCAGTGAACTCCGCCGCATCATCCTCATCCATGTTTTTGCGCATTTCATCAATTTTCCGGCTGCTGATTGGATGCTTGACCACGTATTCTCCGGCTTCCCAGACAATGATATCCTTGTAATCATAAGAACGCCTGTCAGTCATCCGCCCGAAATATTCAGTCATGGTATCCATAAAAGCATCCAGCTTGTCCGTAATTTCAGCGCGCTCCGCGTAACTCCGGGGATATTCGAACTGAGGGTCGGCCGGAATAATCTCTGTAATCCGCTCAATATAACGTTTGCCGGCTCTGAGCACCAGATGGACGTTGAAGCCCAGCGCCTCAACCACCTGCACCTCGGCAATTTTTTCATTGCTGAATGCTCCCGAGGCAATCAGGCTGTTGCGGAGTGCACTGACGAGATTCGCCAGTGTTTTGCCGTGATGGGTAAACAAGGTATACTCAGAGGCCACCTGGGCTGCCTGAATGACATAACTGACCACACTGTGAGTGGCGGCTTCGCCGACAATGTTAACCGCACCATCTGTTTTCTTTTGTACATCCAGCCCGTCCTGACCGCTGACCGAGGGCGTTTCCCGAAAAGAAAGGATATTTTTACCCGGATACATTTTTCTCGCCCAAATTTCAAAAGAGGTCTCCTGAATCCGGATATTCTTCGCATCAATATATTTGATTAGCGCTTTGAGCAGCGTTGTTTTACCCGATCCCTGTCTTCCTGTAATTGCAGTTACTTGATGACCAAGGATGAGGTAGACCAGCATATGAATAGCAAGCGGCGCACCCTGATCTTTGATCTGCTGGTCCAGTTCTACCAGTGAATCATTGAATTTGCGGACAAAGAACGCCCAGCTCTCTGCCATTTTGGGCCTCACCACCACGACACGGCTACCGTCAGCCATATCGTTGATGATATAACCCTTGGATTCATTCAGCTGGCCTGGATTGCCGAAGCCGTAAATGTTCTGGCAGACCCGCTTCAGCTCCTTTTCGGAACCGAAGCTCAAGAATTCCAGATGAAGCGATTTCCCCCGGTAAAACGTCCATACCGCATCATAGGATTGCGGAATGAAATGCTGCTGTTTGGTATATTCCAGAAAATCAGTGGTTTGCACGACATCCGGAGGCATCCCGCTTGTTCCGCCATTCACACCGTCGATATTCTGATCCCGCAGCTCATCAATGACCCCAAGACCTTTATAAATTTGATAGGCCCGTTGTACAATAATTTCAATCTTGTCCTGCATGGACAATCCCGGATGCTCCGATTGATAGATGTGGCGGATCTGCTCTTCTGTAATCTTATATCCCCGGGAACCGTCAGGCAGTCTTTGCAGAGTATCCAGACTATATTTGCTTACCATTACATTAAAGGCATCCTGCCCGTGATCTTTCTTGAAGACATGGAGCAGGATATCGAAGCAATCCTGTGAAGTCAGACGGCCCGCATGGCCGAAGCTGATGATCTTGTCCACATTTCTTTCATCCAGACCATAGGTCTGCACCAGCAGATCCTTCATGTACAGCTTGACGTATTTCTTGGCGGATAAATCACCATGCATGCAGCTTCTAAGTGCCTTCTGCAATTCTCTGCGCCGTGCTTTGCGGCGGTTATATTCTTCTTCGCTCGGACTGCCTTCATAGAGGGAAGAGGCGATAATCTCCTCGAACGCACGTCTCAGAAACAGCACGATTTCATTCATATCGTATTTCAGCTGCACGGATGGCGGAGCCGAGTTTTTACGTCTGCCCAGCCATAAGAACAGGAATACTCCAATAATAATCAGGACTATAAATATCAGGATAAGATTAATCATTTGCAGCTTCCAATTCCGGCAAGGCGGATATTTCCAGCGTCTGAAGAATAAGCTGGCCCATCCCCCGCACTGCAGCAGTGAAAGTTCCGTCTTCACTAAATTCCAGAAAACGGGTCCGGACCTCCCTAGCTTTCAGCAGGAACGGCACGGTCCGGCGCTCGTTCTGTGCATCCATGAACCCGGTATGATAAGGAACTATGCCGACAGCAGATTTTTTCAGCCGGTATTGTTTAATAATTCTTTCCTTATTCATCCTTGAGCTGCGCTCGTAGGCACCCAGGCAATAGAGCACTTGCTTGTCGCCCGGCACAGGCGATCTTCCGCTTGTCTCAAAGTAGGTGTTCAGGCTCACCTGATTTTGACTCAGGTTCACAACAATCAAATCCGCCTGCTCCATAACCAGTGATACCACCTCCGGGTCATCTTCGGCCGAGAGGTCCACAAACAGAAGATCATAAAATCTTCTGTAATCTTTGAAAATATGCGGAAGTAAAAGCTTGGCCGTGTGCTTCTCTGTATTCAAAGATCCGCTTAACAGCTCCAGGCGGTCTTTAAGAATAGATTCCGCATGATCTCTTATCCCCTCGGGGTAAGCATCCCGCACTGCACCAGCCGCTCAATGGCATCCATCCCCCCGGAAGTCGCCGCCTGAGCAGCCGCCCTTGTCTGAGAGAATACATGTTCAAGCACCCCTTGCTTCAAATGCGTGTGCGTCATCAGCACCCGGATATGATGATCCAGTGCAATCGTTGCCGCCACAACGGCCATATTTGAAGTTGTTCTCCCCTGCCCTCGGGCAGGCCCCCAAAACGCTACCAGCACCTTTACTCCCCCCGTTTCCTCGCATACTGCCATAATTTCTTGATGTCATTCTTAGGCACATTGCCGATTTCAATTAAAAAATCATTTACAGCCACGGCAAAATCCTTATCCACCTTAAGATTCACCCGTCCATCATGAACCCAGTCAATTCTCCGCTCTGCGCTGGTAATATAACTAATCTTGGAGGTGATTACCGGGTAATACCGGTCCACATATTTCAGTCCAAGCCCGCATTCCTCTTCGATAACAACCAGAAGAGCAGGCATATGCTTTTGATCCAGCAATTTATCCACATGTTCCATAGCCTGGCGCTCGTAGCTGGTTGCAAACACAATCTGCTCATCCTCCAGTCCTTCCGGATAACCATGATGCCAGTCATACAGGACAATATCCGGTCTGTCAGCCACATCCGGCTCAGCATCCCGTATCTGTATCCCCGATACTTCTCCATCGAAATATTGATAATGCCTGTGATTGTCCGAAATGATCATGACGTCATTGTTGTAATAGCCTTTTAACAGAATAGCGGCTACCAGGATGAAATCATGTTTCTCACAATCTCCGGCGACAACAATATTCAAATCTGTCACTCTCCTTCCAGCAGACTGTCTTCGCCTGTAGCTTCTGTATTCATCCCGCCCGCCGAACTCTGGTCTGCGCTGGAATCCACAGGTGCCTGATTACTCTGGTCAATGATTCCGTTAACCGATTGGCTGTTGTCCACTTGGGCAGCCTCAGCGGCTGCAGCTCCCTGCTCCGATTTCCGCTTAATTACACCGCTGCCGCTAGGGGCGTCGGCCCCGACACGTATGTTATCTTCATCTTCAAGGGCTTCAAGCCGTTTCTCCAGCTCTTTACGCAGATCCTCAGCCAGGCTCCACTTGGCCTGATCAATAATAAAGGGATTGCTTTTAATGACTTTCAATACATCCAGGTTAGGCACATAATTCACTACTGGCTCCGGCTGAAGCTCAGGCTCCACATACTGCTTCATATACAGCTCAGCATTGTTAATATAGGCATCCACTAAGGCTGCCTGAAGCAGCTGCGCTTCTTCTTCACTATCGTTGAAGAATGTATACTGATTCCCCAGGTCAACATCCTCGAGCGATTTCTTTCCAACAACTATGTAATCCTCACCGTTAGGAAATACGATTCGGATATCGACAACATCCCGTTTGGTCAGCCGCAGCGGAAGCTTGATATACTCTGTCTCTTCCTTACGTTCCGAAGGCTCAAGTCTCGCCTCATCACGCACCATCTCAGTAGTTACCGCTGTCCCCGGCATGGCATTGATCTTCAGGTATTTGCCGACGATTCCCTTGGAATCGCCGATCAGATTGTCCGGAGAAGAGAATTTGGGAAGCTTCTCTGCCATTACATCCTCTGCGGTAATTGCCTCACCGGCAAGCTTGGCGGAGACGAGAACATAGGCTGTCTGGGACTGGTCCATATACCGCTGCAGGACATCATCCTTGTCCGCCAGCTGTGCTTCATAAGCGGCCCGCTCATCAATTAGCCTGGCATTGTAGTGACGGTAGGTTGCGAACCATACCCCGGATGTTGCGACGGCAACAAGACAACCTGAAATTATCGTGTATCTCAACATTTTTTTCCGCTTGCGTACTGCCACTTCATGACCTCATTTCCATCCCTATTTGATTTTCCCTGTCTTTTTCGCTGCAGCTGCAGCTGCTGCTTCAGCCGCAGCCTTTTCACTGGCTTGCCGCTGTGCTTCCTTCACTCTTGCAGCCTCCGCCTCTTCTGTCCGCTGTAATTCAGTTGCATAACTCATCATTTCTGATTCAATCTGGACAATGGCGGCCTTGAACTGATTCATTTTCTTAATCCATTCTGTGCAATGCTGCTTAAACTCCTCACCGCCCATATCTACCCAGTAATCAGATACGCCTCCGATCGCAGTACTCATCTTGTCGCTGCATTCCTGGGCAGGAGCAAGCAGCTGATGGCAATTAAAAGCCATACTTCTAACCAAACCTGAATTCATAGCAGCCTCCTAGTTATGAATTAACGGCTCTCCGGAACAAATGAGAAACCGATACCTATTAACAGCAAAGTCACAAATAATACCGTTCCTGCGATGATCCAGAACAGCGTTTGCTTACGGATAAGCTTCTTCTGGACGGTCAACAGCTTCATAACCCATGCGACAGCCGCTTTATCCGGATAGAGCGGGTCCTGATGCGCCGGCATCAATGTTGCTTCAATTTCCGGAAAATCCTTCTTCAGCACTTGTAGCACTTCCTGATGCCCGTTCTCCAGCAGCAGTCTGCATCGCTTGCGTTCAAACGGATTCAGGGTATTCAGCTTCTCTTTCAGCAGTTCATATTTCCACATAGCCCCGTTGCCTATCATCATTGGAATTTGTGAGTTCCACCACAGCTCCAGCCCGCCAGTCCCCTTCCGTTCACGGTGAATATCGAGCCAAAGAATGATATGTGTGAAGCCGCTGGCCAGAAGCTCGGACATATCCCAGGAATATCCGCGGCGGTAAAACGTAACGCCTTCATATTCAAACATAGTGGACACGGAGTCTTCCTTCTCACCTTTAAATACAATCTGTTCAAGTGAGCCGATTTCCGGCCGGTCATCTCCGCAGACCAGTGGCTTCCAGCCCAATTCAGCCAGTCCTGCCGCAACCAGAAAAGCAGCCGCACCTACATCCTCTTCCCCGCCAACGCCGCACACCCCAATAACGAGGGGAACATTGCTGCCCAGTATTCTCTGACCCGTTACAGGCGCAGTTTGCTCCTCAGACGGTAGGGATTGCTCCAGGCTTTCCAGCGTTCCTGTTACGGAAGGTGCCGGAGACTCTGTTATTGCCGGAGGCCTTGACCTTGGTGCAGTAGCCGCTGTGGCAGGACGCGCAGCATTGGCAGCCCTCCCGTTGTTACCTGCCGGAGCTTGCGGAGCGGCTGCGGGCTGCGGGCGGGTAAGCGACTGGACCGCTCTTACGGGAGCGGGCGGAAGCTCTTCCCTTACCGGAGCAGAGGTAGTTGCTGCCGATTGGCCTCTAAAGGAGAAAAGCCCCTTCTTCTTTCCCAGGATATGATAGTAATCCCTTGTTGTTTTCTTTTCCTTAATCCAGTTCAGCAGATCATCGCCCTGGAATTCGGTGGTGAACTGCAGATCATGAATGTTCATATTTACCATAGACCGGATGAACTCAATATCTGTACGCAGCGCAGGGTCCAGCTGTACAATCAGTCTTGTATGCTTGAGATACTTGCGGATCAGTGTCATGAATCCGGTAATATCAGCAGCCTTAACCGGTGTACCCAGACCCGCTCCGCCCTCCATGATTACGATTGAGGAAGGATCGACCTCTTTACTGCTGAACCCGCTGATAAAGCTATGTAAGGTGGAGTGCTTACCTGAAATAACGTAGCCCTCATGCTCCAGCGCCCTTGACAGAAGCATAATGAGTTCAGGTGAGCAAACTAAATGTACGCTTTTCATAAGAAACCTCCTCGGGTAATTCACCCGCTTAGTAAGGTAATATCCGGATAATTGACCCGTCTCCCTGAATTACATCTGCCAGAAGCACCTGCAGTCCAAGCTCCGACCATCCCTCTCCGGTACTGCTGACCTCACATTTGAATTCCCAATCATCGGGGAGCCAGTTTGCCTGCTTCAGAAGCTCCACACATTCCCCCGCCGTAAGGAAGAGCGACACCTCCAGATCGAGTTCCTTCTCTCCTTTGCCTTTAAACTGAAATGTTGTTAATGCTGTCGACATATACGGCCTCCTCTGAGCGATGTGTTTCTTGCAGCCAAGCTATCATTCCCTCTACCGCTGCTGCAAAATGAACAGGAGTTCTCATGACTCGTTCTTCTGTCCCGCGTTGCAGCAGCGACATATGATCTTCATGTATCAGCAAATTCAGTTCACGTTGTACTTGTACCTTCTCCTCAGTGCATTGGATTTCCGCCAGAGAGAGTACTGATGCACCGGCCAACAGCATTTGTTCCACCCATTTTTCCAGGTCAGACTCTTTATCTGCAACAAGAAATTGTTCTGAGTTACCCAGACCTTGCACTAACGGGGTTCTGTTCACTACCTGGAACACCAGCTCATGCCACGCATAAATTTCCTGCACTTTATAGCTGCTGCCATCCGGCTGATGTTCAAGCTCAAACCAGGTGCCGTCCCGGAAGAAATAGTAGACCTTAAGCGTCTGCTGATACTTTTGTATAATCTGACACAGATATGCCGTACTGCCTGAGGCGATACGGATAAATTCATGAAGCCCTTCCTTCACCTGCGCGTTCCCCATAAAATCAGTCTCCAGATACCCTTTCCTTTCAAGCGATCTCATCTGTGCATCCATAAGGGCGCGCAGACTGCGCTCAGACTCCGCCTTGAGATCCGTATCCAGTCCCGGAAAGCTGTTTCCTCCCGTTAATGCCGTCAGATAGATAATTTCCAGAGCATGCAATTCAAACACCTCACGAGCTGGTTTCATCGCTTCTTTCACCTGCTTATCTATAGTTCTGTTATCATTTTGAGCCGCCGGATTACCCCTTCTGTAAGCAGCATCGCCTCACTGGCGTCCATTCCCCTGTTAAGCTCGTCGTAATCAAGGTGTTCCATCACGGCAGCATAGCATGTGTGATCACTTGGTGCTCCGCCCGACAACAGCGCATTTCCACTGTTAATCAGTTCACCCGCAAGTTCAGTGGTTAATTGCATTTTACTCAGCTCAACAGCATTGCTGCCGACCATCAGGAGCACACCCAGCTTGCCGCCAAATCTCGCAATCCGCTCTAGGTGATCCAGGGATTCATTGTCCATCAGATCAAAGGCTGATTTGAAATGCGGCATCAGAATTACGAGAAGCGGGTATTTGGACAGAATATAACCAGCTTCGTCAAATGCCCCAGGCTCCGGAGAATCGGCAAAGGCCTGCCTGGCATCATTTTTTCGCAGCTGCAGCTGTTCAATGAGTGATTGTGTAAGTTCCAGGAACGCTTCAGCCGTGTCCATATAACGGGTAAGCACAGGGTTGGCCCTCAGGCCCGCCAAGTTGGCCACACCGCTGTCGAGCAGATAGAATTCCTTAGTGACCTGGTTTGCCGAATCATGAAAAGTTTGCACTAATGAGTTGAACCTGAAATCCACCTGCTGCAAGCCGGTGTACGATACAACAAAGTTACTGACATGCTTGATATTGATCGCTGCCGGAAGTGTGGTATTCCAATCCAACCCTGCCGGTACAAGATATTCTCCATCCTCCGGTTGTGCCTTGGAGGCGCACTCCAGAAGCTCTTCCAGCGAAAGCTTGTCCGGAATTACGGCAATACCTACCGGTTCAATCTCTCCGGCCACAGCTTTCATCTCTGCACTAATCCTGCGGAGTGAGGCTGCAATCTGATCATCTGAGCTGCCTTCCCCCGGAAGTGCAGTATGGAATTCCAGAATCCGGTTATCTTTGAGCAGCCCGCGTCCCACAGTGCTCGTTGGCTCCATCCCGTCCGTTCGGCCCAAAATGCTGCTGTAATCCAGCCTGTCAGACATTTGGAACACCAGAGCCTGCTTGACATTCTGGCTGATCCGGTAGGGATAGGAGCTGACAGCATTGGCTGCAAATACAAAATAAATCCCGTAGTTACCGCCTTCACGTACCAGCTTCGCCAGATCTAATACATGGTCATCGTATGCTTCCGCAAATCCGGTGTAGTTATCAAGGAGAATAACAATGTATGGAACCTTGTCACCAGATGCTGCGCAATAAGACACCAGATTACTAATGCCAAGCTGCGAGAATTTACGTTTGCGTTCATCCAATTGGGACAACAGCCAGCTGATCAGTTTAGCAAGCTTCTGTTCCTCCTCTGGATAAATAATATCTCCCAGATGAGGCAGCTCATGAAAGACACCCAGTGTCCGTGTACCGAAATCCAATATGTAGAAATGCACGTATTCAGGATCATATTTCAGGGCAAGCGACATAATAATGGTCTTCAAAAGCATGGTTTTGCCGCTGCTCGGTGCCCCGTACACAAGCAAATGTCCATTCTGGTTAAAATTAATGTCCAGATTGTATTGATCCTGATCTGCAGGGTTATCTACCCGCCCTACGGTTGCCGTCAGATTATCCGTTGGCTGCTGCCAGTGGATTCCATTCCAGATTTGCTGCGGCTCCAGCACTTCCGTAAGCAGGAGAGTCTCCGGAAGCGGAGGAAGCCACAACTGGAAGGCCTCCCGGATGGAGTGCTCGGCCGAAAGGGCAGCGATGTGATTAACCACTGCCTGAAGCTCACTTAGTTGCGAAGCCCCTTCACCACTCTTCACCTTCGGCAGCAGGGATCTCCGCTCACCGCCCAGGGTGACAATATCCATCTGAGGTCTTTCATCGCCCGCCGAATCACCACCAGCGTACGGTGCTCCGCTCCAGGAGGACTGGAATAGGGTGAAGACCTCATTATTGCCCACCTGCAAATATCCGCGGCCCTTCTCTTTGATCTCTGCCGCTTCAGGGCGTTTCAGCATTTCCTGGCTATCCGATGGTGTCTGCACCTTCAGACATAGCTTGAAACGCGAGTTACTCCAAATCTGCTCATCGACTACTCCGGATGGCTTCTGGGTTGCCAGTATTAAGTGGATACCCAAGCTTCTTCCTACCCGCGCCGCACTGACCAGCTCTTTCATGAATTCCGGCTGATCCGATTTCAGCTCCGCGAATTCATCCACCACTATGATCAGATGCGGCAACGGAAGACTGGCCTCCTTGTTGCGGTACAGGATGATGTAATTATCAATGCTGGTTACACCGGCATCGCTGAACAGCCGTTGTCTGCGCAGCAATTCGCTTTTGATGGATGCGAGTGCACGGTTAATCTGGTTGCCGCCCAGGTTCGTGATCGTTCCTACCAGATGGGGTAGCCCCTGAAACGCATTGGCCATTCCCCCGCCCTTGTAGTCAATCAGGACAAAAGCAACCTCATGAGGATGGTAATTTACCGCCAGACCCAGCAGCAGGGATTGTAGCAGCTCACTCTTCCCTGAACCGGTGGTTCCGGCAACCAATCCATGCGGACCGTAGCTTTTTTCATGCATATCGAACAGCAGGGACTTCCCGCCCGCCCCGAGTCCCAAGGGAATAGACAGCGTCCGGTTGGCCTGATTCTTAGACCAGCGCTGTAGCACATTCAGCTCCTCCACCTGCTCTACCTCAAAGCTCTCCATGAAGGTGACCATTGACGGAATATAACTGTTATTTTGCCCCTCCTTGATTCTAAGCGGAGATAACGAACGGGCAAAAAACTCTGAATGCTGCTTATCCAGAGAATCAACTGTAAAATGATCTGCTAAATGATTTAATAGCTGCCTCGTATCTTTGCGGACCATTCCTTTACCGTCCCTGATTTCAAGAATGGCCTGGCAGTTCAGCGGCAACGCAACATCTATCTTCTCAGAGATAAAAATACTCGTCGCACCAAGCACGGAATTATTGGACAGCAAAACCTTCATCATTTCTGTGCTGTCCCACAATTCAGGAGCAAACACCAGGAATACATAATGTGGGGTCTGCAGCGCCTGCAAGCCATAGCCGCTCTGACCGCTTTCCTCTCTTTTTCTAAGGACCGGGAGCAGTTCATCGGCAAAATTAGAGGCTTCGTAAGAGGTCGTAGCCAGACTTCTAAATCTCCGGCCTTTGTCCCATGTATGCGGCAGCCATTTCAGCCATGCCCAGTGTTCCAGATCCTCAGGCTGCATCACACATACGATTCTTACGTCATCGTAGCCCTGATGTGTAGTCAGATGAACGATAGCTGCATTCAGAAAATCGCGAACCTCCCGCTTTCTGCCGAATATGCCAAGCGTATTAATATTGCTAAGCGGAATGTACACAGGAATATCTCTTACGAAATACATTTCTTCGCAGATTTTGGTAGCGATTTCTTCAAGCGGATTATCGTCGTCGATTGCTTTGGTTCTGGAGCTGTATGTAGGTACCAGTGAAATGGGCTGTATCCCCACTCCGATCCGGGTATTCAAGAAATCATCTTCAATTGCCGTTCTCTCCCATAGCTGCTTGCTTCTGCCGTGGACGATTTCAATGCAGCTGGAGATATCCGGATGTATGTATGTGTAAGCCTCGCGCTGCGTACTGGCAGCATTTTGTAGCTCATTGCGGACTTGGAATAAATAATTCAGATATTTCTTCTCCAGCTTCTTATTTTGTTCCAGATGCTTCTTCACACTGGATTTGTAATTCATCACCGAGATCATAACCGTTAGAAACGTCATACTCATCGTCGAGATCAGCATCGTATACGACCTGGTCAAGGTTGACATGAAAATTGCAATCAGCATCATCCCGATCGGCGGAATAATAATAGTCAGCCAGGAGAAGGTCGGTTTGCCCGAAGGCTTGGCAGGATCCTCCAGAGCCAGTTCGCCTTCCGGATAGCTAGGTTTAATTCTAGGGGTTCTTTGTACCTGATTGGTTAGCATTTCTTGTACGCTCATTTTTTTCATCACCACTGGATAGGAATTTTGGATTACCAAGCTCATTTAATTTAAAATTTTTAATAAAAAAATATAAAATTTCATTAATTTGGGATTTATATTTAGCATTATCGGTAATCCTCGACAATAGTTTATATTTTCCATAACATTTATTGTTAATATAGTTCATTAATCCCTAATTAGTCACCCTTCTCTTTAACGTATTAAAATTAACAGAGCATAAAGATATAGTTCAATAGCCACTATGCTCATTTCTGCAAGCACCGGAATTATGCATAATGGCATATTTACTTTTTTTACCTAACCCCGATTATATTTACCATCCGTTTTCTATCTTTACTTAAAATGTATTTTTTTCGTTAGTACACCCCCGTCAAACTTTTTTATTTATTTATCAGCCAACTGCCGGCTTCTCTACTTCAGGACTTCAATACTATGAATAATGACTGTGTCAAAACTATTCCATTGTCCTATTAAAATAAAATACCTGCGGGAATTTACTTCTTTACCTCAAGTTTTGTAGTACTCAAAAACAAATAGGCCGCCAAAATGGCGGCCTATTCTTCTGCTGCTGAACCTGGTTCAGGTATTCTGCTTGATTTCATATCCGTTTTTTGTCCTTACCCTTTAACCGCACCGCCAGTAAGTCTCCGGACCAATGTTTTGAAGCCGAAGAGGAAGAGGAGATCAGCGGAAGCGTGCCCAGGGTCAGACCCAGGATACTTGCCGAATAATCCGTAAGGAGATCAGCCCCAGGGTGCTGATGCCCGGCACCAGGAACGGAACTACGATTCTTGTGAGAATGGCCGATTCCGAGCAGCCGTCGATCCGCGCGCTTTCGATGACCTCGGTCGGGACTGAGGAGCGGATGAACTGGGTCATGAAGAATACGCCGAAGGCGTTGTTCAGTCCGGCCAGAATCAGCGGCGCATGGGTGTTGTTGAGGTGGAACCACTTCATTTCCATAACATAAGCAATCAGGCCCAGGGCACCATATCGTATACTTTCTCCAGTGCAAGCGGCTCATCATCCACAAGCATGACCGAAATTACAAAATCCATTGCACCCCCCCCGCTCCTGTCGATGTCTAATATAATATGCAGGTATAACAGAACATAAGGCGCCATCAATGGATGTACCCACAACAACAAAAAAAAGCAACTCATCCGGAGACAAGTCGCTATTCTAAACGCTCTATTTATATAACAAAAAAACCCTTGAATCATCAAGGGTTTCCTGTCCATTACAATTATGCGGTAGAGAGGACTCGAACCTCCACGGGTATACACCCACTACCCCCTCAAGATAGCGTGTCTGCCATTCCACCACTACCGCATATTGGTGACTCGTATGGGATTCGAACCCATGTTACCTCCGTGAAAGGGAGGTGTCTTAACCCCTTGACCAACGAGCCAGATGATAATTTTGTGTGTTTGTCACAACAAAAATGAGTATATCAAACCTTAATGAATTTGACAAGCCTTATTTTCTCAAGAAAATATGAGGGAGAGTCGGGCGTGCAGCCTCCGCTTCTCCCCATCCCAGCCCCACCTTCTCGCGAGGACAGAAACTATATTCTCCCATTCTTAATTACGTCCGCCAGCGGCAGCTAGGACACGGATTCCATCGGCACATTCATAGCCCAGACTCTGCGCTACTGCGGGATTCGTTACGTGTCCAGCTACCACATTCAAGCCGCGGGCAAGCGCCGCATTATTGACCGCAGCCACATGAATGCCATGATTGGCAATCTGCAGCGCATAAGGGATCGTCACATTGGTCAGTGCCAGTGTAGAGGTCCGGGCGACCGCCCCCGGCATATTGGCCACCGCATAGTGCACCACGCCATGCTTCACATAGGTCGGGTTCTCATGGGTTGTAATCCGGTCGATGGTCTCAATCGAGCCGCCCTGATCAATCGCCACGTCCACGATCACAGAACCCTCTGCCATTTGCTGCACCATATACTCTTTGACCAGCTTCGGCGCACGGGCACCGGGAATCAGTACAGCCCCGATCAGCAGATCGGCTTTGCGGACAGCCTGCTCAAGATGATAAGAATCCGACATCACAGTAATGAGCCTACCGCAAAAAATATCATCCAAAGCCCGCAGCCGGTTCGCATTCAGATCCAGGACTGTCACGCGTGCCCCCATCCCCAGGGCAATCTTCGCCGCATTGGTGCCGACAATACCGCCGCCGACAATCACTACCTCTCCAGGCTGAACTCCCGGCACACCGCCCAGCAGGATGCCTTTGCCTCCCTGCGGCTTCTCCAGCAGCCCGGCACCGATCTGCACAGCCATCCGTCCGGCAACCTCGCTCATCGGGATAAGCAGCGGCAGGGAGCCATCTTCAAGCTGGATGGTTTCATACCCTACCGCCGTCACCCCGCCCTCCACAAGCGCCTTGGTCAGAACCGCCTCCGGCGCCAGATGCAGATATGTGAAGAGAATCAGGCCTTTGCGGAAATAAGCATATTCCTCCGGCAGAGGCTCCTTCACTTTAATGATCATCTCCGCCTTGCCCCAGACTTCCGCAGCGGTGTCCAGAACTTCAGCACCTTTATCCAGGTATTCTTGATCTTCGAAGCCGCTGCCTGTGCCGGCAGAGGCCTGGACGAACACCTCATGCCCCGCCTTCCGGAGTGCTTCTACCCCGGCCGGGGTTATGGCGACGCGGTTCTCATTATTCTTGATTTCTGCGGGTACGCCAACAATCATGCTGATTCCCCCTCAAAGTTTTGTAAGCATAACCTTCCTTGATATAACATCGGCAAAACTCGCTTCGGAAGCACAGGCAAAGTTTGGTGAGCATAGTGATATGAGAAAAGAAAGGCTCAGAATTGAGCCTTTCTCTTCTCAGCTAAGGTGATGCAGGAGGCCGCACGGCCTCCTGCGGTTTAGAACCCCAATTCCATTCACCTTAGTATATGCGGATTTTCTTCTTAAGGATTAACCTTTGTTTCGAAGGTCTGTTTACCGTCAACGAATTTCAGAACGACAGCCGCTTTAACCGGGTCATGTGTTTCGTTCAGGGTAATTTTGCCTGTAGCGAGCTGCAGATCTTTGGTTGCTGCCAAAGCTTCTGTAATTTTGGCCGGATCAGCTTCACCGGCACGGGTGATGGCATCAGCCACCAGCTTCAGTGCATCGTAACCAAGGGCAGCCATACCATCCGGAACTGCACCGCCGTTAGCTGCTTTGTAAGCTTCAACGAAGCTCGTTACTTCAGTAGCTGTATCTTCAGGCGAGTAGTGATTGGACATGTAAGTGTTCTCCAAGGCTTCTGCACCAGCGATTTCAGCCAGCTGCGGAGAATCCCATCCGTCGCCGCCCAGGAATGGAACGGTAATACCCATTTCACGGGCCTGTTTCACGATTTTACCAACCTCTTCATAGTAGCCCGGCAGGTAAATTACATCGGGGTTAGCTGCTTTGATACGTGTCAGAACGGCTTTGAAGTCAGAGTCTTTCTGTTGGTAGGACTCCTGGCTCAGCACTTCGCCGCCTTTAGCTTTGAAGGTCTCTTCGAAGAACTTCTGCAGACCTTTGGAGTAGTCACTCGAAGTATCTGTATAGATTACTGCTTTTTTGGCTTTCAGGGAGTCGATTGCAAAGTTAGCCATCACTTCACCTTGGAATGGATCGATAAAGGCTGCGCGGAACACATATTCATTCACATTGCCACTGCGCTCATCTACAGTAACTTTAGGATTGGTGGCACCTACTGCAACGAGTGGAATCTTCTTCTCGGTAGCAACCGGAACGATACCCAGCGTATTGGTAGAAGTGGAAGCACCAATGATTGTAACAACCTTATCATTGGTAATCAGCTTCTGTGCTGCTTGCGTTGCTTCTTCAGACTTCGAAGCGTTATCGGCAATTACCAGTTCCAACTGCTTACCAAGAATCCCGCCTGCTGCGTTGATCTCATCAACAGCCAGCTTCGCGCCCTTCGATGCGGAGTCGCCGAAAGAAGCTTGACCGCCTGTGAGCTCAAGGTCAGCCCCGATTTTGATTGTGCCTGCGGCAGCATTTCCGCCGCTTGCAGAGTTACCGCTGTTCTCTGTGTTGTTGCCACAGCCCGATGCTAATACCGCAGTCAGTACTGTCGACAAAATAATGGCCCCAATTTTCTTCATTGTTTCTCCCAGCCTCCCGATTAATTAATTTTTATATGTTGTTTCTGTGATGCTGCTGTAGTAGGCGTATCTGTTTAGTGACCAAGATAAGCCATTTTGATTTCATCGGAATCGGCCAATTCCTTGGCGTCTCCTTCAAGCACTACCCTGCCTGTCTCCAGAACATAGGCACGGTCGGCGATTTTGAGCGCCTGATGTGCATTCTGCTCAACCAGCAGCACAGTGGTTCCCGCGTCATTGACTTCTTTAATGATTTTGAAAATATCCTGGACCAGCAGCGGCGCCAGCCCCATGGACGGTTCATCTAGCAGCAGCAGCTTGGGGTGTCCCATAATCGCCCGCCCCATGGCAAGCATCTGCTGTTCCCCTCCGGACAGCGTTCCGGCCTGCTGCTTCTTACGTTCCAGCAAACGGGGGAAGGTATTGTAGACTCTCTGGAAGTCAGCTGCCAGGCTGCTGGAATCCTGCAGATAAGCACCCAGCTCCAGGTTCTCCTCAACGGACATATTCGCGAAGACACGGCGTCCTTCAGGACAATGAATTAGCCCTTCCTTAACAATCGCTTGAACACTTTGATTGACAATCGATTTATCCAGGAATTCAATACTTCCTGTCTTGGGTTTAAGCAGCCCCGAAAGCGTCTTGAGCAGCGTTGACTTGCCGGCGCCATTGGCACCGATCAGTGTAACGATCTCTCCCTGCTTCACGTTGATGCTGAGATCCTTCAAGGCATGAATAGCTCCGTAATAAACATTGATTCCTTGTACTGTAAGCATAGTTCTACGCCTCCTGTCCCAAATACGCTTCGATAACCTTCGGATTATTCCGGATTTCCACCGGAGTTCCGTCAGCGATAAGGATTCCGCGGTCCAGGACGTAAATCCGGTTGCAGACACCCATAACCAGCGACATATCATGCTCGATCAGCAGAATGGTAAGGTCGAATTCTTCACGGATCCAGGCGATCAGATTCATCAGATCACGTGTCTCGTTCGGGTTCATCCCGGCCGCAGGCTCATCGAGCAGCAGCAGCTTGGGTCCGGCAGCAAGCGCGCGGGCAATCTCAAGGCGGCGCTGGTTACCATAGCTCAGATTGCTGGCTACCTCATGACTCTGATCGGCAAGATTGAATATTTTGAGGATATCCATCGCTTTCTGAGTGATTTCGTCTTCTCCCTTGAAATGCTTCGGCAAACGGAGCATAGAAGAGAACAATGAGTGTTTCGCATGCTGATGAAAAGCAATTTTGACATTCTCCAGCACAGTCATAGCCGTAAATAAGCGGATGTTCTGGAACGTACGGGCGGCACCCTTATGGTTAATTTTATAAGGCTTCATACCGCCAATGGATTCGTTATTTAGAAGAATGCTGCCTGATGAAGGGGGGTACACCCCGGTCAGCAGATTGAATAATGTTGTTTTGCCGGCGCCGTTGGGTCCAATCAGACCGATCAGTTCACCTTTATTAATATGAAGGGAAACCTCACTGACTGCCTTAAGTCCGCCAAAGGATCGGCTGGCTTCCTTAACGTCAAGGAGCACTGCTGCCTTCGATTGCGTCATTTGCCTTAGCCTCCTTTTTGCCGAACTTGCCGAATGAGAATTTGGTTGTGCCCAGCAGGCCGCTTGGGCGGAAGATCATCATCAGGATGAGCACGATGGAGTAAATAATCATGCGCCATTCCGGGAATTCACGTAAGTAGGTGTAGAGCAGGGTAACGAACACCGCTCCGACGATGGAACCAGCCGTGCTGCCAAGTCCCCCGAGAACAACCATAACGATTATTTCAAACGACTTCAGGAAGTTGAAACTGCCCGGCGTGATAACGTAGAACGTATGAGCTGACAGCCCGCCAGCAATCCCGGCAAACAAGGCACCGATGGTGAAAGCGATAATTTTGTAGCGTGTCGTATTAATACCCATAGCCTCTGCGGCAATTTCATTCTCACGGATAGCAATACATGCCCGGCCGTGTGTAGACCTAATGAAGTTATTAATCAGAACCACAGAAATCAGGGTGAAGAAGAATAACATCGTCCATGTTGTTTTGGCAGGAATACCGCTGAGCCCTGAAGCCCCGCCGACGAATTCTGTATTCAGCATGACAATCCGGATGATTTCACCGAATCCCAGTGTGGCGATGGCAAGATAGTCACCATTAAGCCGGAGGGTAGGCATTCCGATCAATACGCCGAATACCGCTGCCAGGAGTCCGCCTGCAATAATGGCTGGAACGAATGGCACGTTGTAGTCAAGGGTAAGGATCGCCGAAGTGTATGCACCTACGGACATAAATCCGGCATGACCAATGGAGAACTGCCCGGTAATCCCGGTAATCAGGTTGAGCGATACGGCAAGCATGATGTTAACACCAATTAGAAGCAGCATAGATTGGTTTACATCACTTAGTACTCCCGTTGTTAGAAGAACTTTAACGACTCCATAGAACGCAAGGGCAACGATAATGCCCATCCAGAACTTTTTATTTATATTTTTCACGGTAGTTCCCTCCTACACTTTCTCCCGGACATTCTTGCCAAACAGTCCGGATGGTTTAAAGATAAGGATCAGAATCAGTACCGCGAATGCCACGCCGTCACGCCATGAGGAGAACCCGAGTGAAGAAATCTCTGTCTCTACCGTTCCCAGCAGCAACCCGCCTACAAGGGCACCAGGAATACTTCCGATTCCCCCGAGCACTGCAGCTACGAATGCTTTGAGTCCAGGCATAACGCCCATCAAAGGATCGACTGAGTTATACGTCATTCCAAAAATGACTCCGGCAGCAGCAGCGAGCGCTGAGCCGATTGCGAATGTAGCTGAAATGGTGCGGTCTACGTTGATCCCCATCAATCGCGCCGCCTCCACATCGAATGATACCGCCCGCATTGCTTTACCGGTTTTGGTATAACGGACGATATACTGCAGGACAAGCATTAGAATAATCGTTGTTAGCAGAATCATTATCTGATTGGATTCCACTTGGATGGAAGAACCGAACAGATGATATTGCTTCTTCTCCATAATATCCGGGAAGCCTTGAGCCTGAGGCCCAAGAATCAATACTCCGGTATATTCAAGCAGGAAGGATACACCAATCGCAGTGATCAACGCGGCAATCCGGGTTGACTTGCGAAGCGGCTTGTAAGCCAGACGCTCTATTGTGATACCGAGCAATGCGCTGATGGTCATCGAAATGATCAGCGACAAGAGCAGGACAACGATGGGCGGCAATCCGGCATTCGCCAGATATTTGGCACTGTAGAGTCCGATGAACGAACCTACCATAAATACATCGCCGTGCGCAAAATTGATCAGTTTGATGATACCGTAAACCATAGTGTAACCAAGGGCGATCAGAGCATAGATACTGCCTACGGAAATCCCGTTAATTAGTTGCTGAATGAAGTACTCCATCGCCATCCCCTTTTCCCCATAATAATCAAAATTCCCCTTTCTCTGCCTTGCCTCTCTTTTATTTCTTTATGATGTCATTTATATTAACACAAGGGTTGGGTGTCGTCACTAATTTTTATGTGAATTAATATAAAATTCAAGATTTAATGTTATGTTACATAACATGGTATGTGTAGTATTCGGTAGGTTTTTGTTAGTTTTCGAAAAATTCGTAGAAAACGGGAGTAAAACAGAGGATTTTAAAGCAGGATAGTTTTAGGATTTGTTTCCTTTTCTTATACAATACTTTATTTTCACGCAATTAATATAACATTTGTCTCTTTACAGCATCACTCCTTCAATTTATTAAAGGGGTAACGGGTTGAACCGGCAGACTTTTTGTCGTAATTTGTCTAGAAAGCAAATAAACTGGCACCTCTTACACCGGGAGGTCCAGCTTATTTGCCTGATATACTCTGCAGACCGTCTAACGTTTAGTCCAAATAAACCGCCTTACCCGTCTGTGCAGATTCATAGATAGCCTCCAGAATCCGTGAGACCACATAAGCCTGTTCAGGAGTCACGACCGGATCTTTATCCTCTTCAATGGCTTCAATCCACTTTCTCAATTCCACATCCGTAGCCTTCTCTGTTTTCCCTTCATAGAAAGCTACTCCTCCGGCATCAAGCTCAATTTCATTCGTGTACAGCTTACTATGCTTCTCCCCGTTAATTCTGAGACCATTCTTCATATCCGCACCTGCTTCCGTTCCGCTTAAGCTGCACTTGGCTTCATCCACATCCAGCGAATTAAGCGCCCAGCTCGCTTCCAGCGTAATCGTTGCGCCATTCTCCATCACAATCATCCCGAAGGCGGAGTCTTCCACGGTGAATTTCTTCGGATCCCAGGGTCCCCAGGCATTTGCAGCCTCTTCTTTCCTGGAAAGCTCATGGTATTTGGTACCCAGTACAACCTTCGGCTTATAATTGTCCATCATCCAGAGCGTCAGATCAAGCGCGTGGGTTCCGATATCAATAAGCGGGCCTCCGCCCTGCTTCTCCTCATCCAGAAAAACACCCCAGGTCGGAACCGCTCTACGTCTGATCGCATGCGCTTTCGCATAATAGATATGGCCAAGCTCCCCTGCTTCGCAAACCTTTTTCAAATATAAGCTGTCTTGTCTGAACCGGTTGTCATAACCGATCGTCAGCTTCTTGCCTGTACGTTTCGCCGCCTCGGCCATACGCTTGGCATCTGCCGCTGTTTTGGCCATTGGCTTCTCACACATCACATGCTTTCCCGCTTCTAATGCCGCAATAGAGATATCCGCATGCGCATCATTTGGAGTAAGCACATGGACAATATCAATAGAAGCATCCTTCAATAATTCCAGATAATCCGTATAGACAACAGCATCCGCGTTTCCATATTGTTCTGCAGCCGACTCCGCCCGTTCCTTAATAATGTCGCAAAAGGCAACCACCTGGACCTTATCCTGTCTGCTCAAGCTCGGAAGATGCTTCCCGTTCGCAATGCCTCCACATCCGATAACTCCAACACGATACACTTTGCTCATATCCTCTCATCCTCACTTTTAATTTAATTTTTTGGACTTGCGGTAGGCCGCCGGAGTCATCCCGAGCCGCTTGCGGAAAACCGAATGCAGATAGGTCGCATTTGTAAACCCTTCGGACTCAGCAATGTGTTCTATCGGCAGGGTGCTAGCTTCAAGCTTGCTGCATACGGCCTGCAACCTTATCTCTTCAAGAATCCGGCTGAACGTTCTATCCGGATCGATCTGTTTAAATATCCGCTGCAGCTGCCTGGAGCTGATATTCAGCTTCTCAGCCACATTCTCCAGGGTCACGGTTGCTGAAGAATTCGCCTCCATGTATTGAATGGCATATTGATAGCGGTAGGCCAACATATCCCGGACCGGTGCCGAGGTTCCCATCCCGCCTGCATCGTAAGCTCTGGTTACCTTCAATAAAATACTGATCACAAGATGTTTAATAGAAGTATAATATCCCGTAAGCTTGCCGTCGCAGGCCTCATACGCTTCAAGAAAGCATCTCATAGCCTTGTGATAATCCTGCGCAGGTACAGGGGGAAGCTTCCTCAGCTTCTCAACGCATTCCTCGGCTTCCGCAACCTCCCATGAATCCGCATCTTCTCTGAGCTTTTCCGCAATATTGACATGCAGACACAACTCATCCATCGCCTCTTCCGGGTCCGCTTCCTGACGATGCATCACTCCCGGTCCGGTTAAGTAGAGCATTCCTTCCGTTAAAGCATACGCCTGCTCGCCAAGAATGACCGTTCCCTTGCCCCGTGGTATGAAATGAAATTCAAATTCAGCATGGTTATGGAAATCAATGACCTTTCCCGGCGGAAAAGAGGTCAAATGAAACCGGAGAACTGAAATTTCATAATGTCCCCACAGGATTGAAATATCCAGTCTTTCAAGCATATCCTGCTTCTCAAACATAATCCCGAAAGGAAAATGGCTCATTATAATCCTCCTGCTTAAGCTAAGCTCTTCATGGATGAGTGATCAGGCGTTCAATTCGTCTAACCGGATAACACGGCCTGCCTTCGCGGAGAGATTCGCCGCCTCCATTAACCTTGTAAGCTCAGTTGCGATTTGAATATTCTCGGCAGCAATCGTGTTGTTCTGAATGTGGGTGACCCATTGTTGAAATGCACTCTCCCGGTGGCCCTGCAGAGGCACATCTATCCAGGAATCCCCTTTGTCTGGCGCTTTAGTACTTCTAACGAGCAGCTTCTCTTCAGGCGTTCCGTATAAAAGGGTTCCTTCCGTTCCATGCACTTCGATCGTAAACGGTGAGTAGCTATTCACGAATCCGGCTTCCACCACACCAATAGCCCCTGAATCGGTATAGAGCGTCGCCACCGCGTTGTCTTCCACTTCCTTGCCTGTTACATATCCAAAGTTCGCACTTACACCGGTCACTTCTTGACCCAGAAAGAGCCTGGTCAGGTACATGGGATGACAGCCAAGGTCAATTAAGGCACCGCCCTGGCATTGCTCCAAGCTAAAGAAATGTTCGGGAAGCCAGTTTGCAGTTGCACCATTATGAGATAAGCGGACTCTGACATACGTTATTTCTCCAAGCAGTCCCTGGTTTAGAATTTCTTGAACCGATAAAGTATAACCATCATTTAGACGCGGGAGGGAAACCGTTAGCTTCACCCCATGACCCGAGACTTCTGACAGGATTTCATTGACCTCACTCAACGTTGCAGCCACAACCTTTTCGGTGAAGATGTGCTTGCCGGCTTGGGCAGCCGCAATGATGATATCCCGGTGCTGACAGGTTGGCGCGTCGACAATAACGGCATCTATATCCTTCCGGGCAAGCAGGTCTTCCAAGGAATCAAAAAACGGAACATTCAAGCTGTCCGCAGCCTTCTTGCCGCGCTCCGCATCCTCGTCCCACACCGCAGCGATTTCAGTATCACTATGTTCCTGCGCCTGCTTCGTATAATCCCAGGCATGCACATGCCAAAAGCTGATTTTGCCAATCCTAATGCTCATTCTCTTGCACCTCCATATATATTATTCTGACATTACCTATAAGGTATCATATAACATGCAGGTTTTTTAGTAGATAAATGCGACAATAACTATATGTAATTACGACATCAAAAAGGAACCCGCATACTTCAAGGCTTCACATCGCTCTGACTGGATGAACGCAAAAAAAGAAGCTCAAAATGAGCTCCTTCTGTATTAATACGTATGAATAGTTGCAGGAACGGAGAGAGAGGGATACTCTCACTGCGCGAGAGATTGCGAAGAATCCCTAACGAAGCTTATGCTCCAACGAACCACTGAGGGTTCTCATCCCTAACAGGGAAGTATATCATACGGAGAGAGAGGGATTCGAACCCTCGCACCGCTTACGCAGTCTAACCCCTTAGCAGAGGGTCCCCTTATAGCCACTTGGGTATCTCTCCAAGTAATGGCTCCCCGAACAGGACTCGAACCTGTGACAACTCGATTAACAGTCGAGTGCTCTACCAACTGAGCTATCAGGGAACATTAACATGAACAAGGATTAATTTATCATGATTCTTTAGGTTAGTCAAGCTTAGCGAAAGAGATTGTAAGAACGTTTACAAACTATACAAATTTCCTTGGGACTACACCCATTCTCCGTCCAAAGGTACAGCGACACGGTTAAGCAGTTCCTCTTGTTCAAGGCGGAGCTTCAGCAGTTTACGGGTAACGTGGCAGTGGTTAATGGCATCCATATGAACGGCAATCACGGATGCTTCCGGGGCTGCATGGCATACATCCACAATATCCTGTTCGTTCATAGTGATATGTCCTCCGCTTACGAAGCTTGCTCCTCCGGCATTCACGACGATAACTTCCGGGTGATAATCATCAAGTACCTGCCGGACTTCGCCGCACCAGATTGTGTCTCCCGCCAGATACAGATCGGGTTCTCCTTCCGCCTGGAATACGAAACCGGAGACTTTGCCCATTCTCTCCCCAATCTCTCCCGTTCCATGGCGGCCATCAGTACGCGTCAGGGTTACTCCACGCACAGAAGCTGCCGCACTGTCTTTAATCTCTGTTACTTGGGCGAAGCCCTGCGCTGTAATTTTCTCTCCATCTCCCTCCTGGCATAGTACCGGAAGCTCAGGCGACAAAAGCTCTGCCGCCGCTGCATCCCAGTGATCCTGGTGGAGGTGCGTCACGAGTACAGCATCCGGCTCCAGCCACTGCTCTACAAGCCCCGGTAAAGAAACCAGCGGATTCCGCTGCTCATTCGTGGTATTTATAATTGGCGGATTGACTCCCTGTGCACTCAGCATCGGGTCAACCAGAAAGGTTACGCCGCCGTATTCCAGCCATAATGAGGCGTGGCGGATCAGTTGGATTTTCATAATAAACACCTCTTTCTTATACTTGTGCTTGGGTTCTGCTACAATTAATTATAAATCGGCCGCAGATAAGAATACATTGTGCCGCGAAAGAGATTAGCCTGTTCTACTTTCACCCGGAAAGGAAATTACACTTATGATGCCCTACCTCATTGACGATACGGATTACCGCATCTTACAGCTTCTCATAGAAGACTCTACATTAAGCCACAAAGATATCGGAGCTGAAGTTCACCTGACCGGCCAAGCCGTTGGCGCGCGTATCCGCAGAATGCGGGAGCTGGAGATTATTGAAGGCTACACTATCCGCTGGAACCCGCTCCGGATCGGGCAGAATATGCATGCTTTTATTACGGTTTTTCTCAGCACCAACGCCGCTCATCTGCCCTTCCAGAACTTTGCGAAGAACCATACGAGTGTCGCGGAGCTGTACCGCATCAGCGGGGAGGGCTGCTATTGGATGCGCGTACGTACCGTGAATCAGGAAGCGCTGACTGCTTTTCTCGATGAGCTGCTGAGGTACGGCAATTACCGGGTCAACCTGGATATGGGCCAGATCAAGTAGTTCTGTTGCAGGCTGAGGGCAGGTATAGGGCAGACAGAGGGCAGCAGAAGGCAAACAGAGCGAACCTTTTGTAAGGCTTGCCTTCCTTGCGGATAGGGGGCGAGGTTAAAGTCATAGTTAGAAACAAGTTATCCGGGCTGCGAATTAATTGGTTCTCTAGGAGTTGCACCCGCGAACGTGCTCACGATAGAACTACGTATGGAATCATCCATAAGACCGGCAGCGGAAGTAGCTATGGAACCAGCAGTGGGAGTAGCTATGGAATCAGCAGTGAGACCGCCCTAGGAAAACTTCAGCAAAAATTTCGACGAAAATATTATTTGCAACTGCAGATGAAAATTTAAAACACTCTCCACTCTGTATGCCCCGCTCAGCCGACTTTGGGTAAAATTATAGCTACTCTTCCTATATGAGCGGGAGTACTGGAGAATTGTTACCTTCAGATCCGGAATTGTTGTACTTTTTGCAAGATTTTTGGCGGTTTGGCGGTTGTGAACCCACATTGTTGTACTTTTTGCAAGAATTCTGACGGGTTGGCAGTTTTGAGCCTCAAATTGTTGTATTTTCTGCAGGATTTCTGGTAAGTAGGTAGTTTTGAACCATACATTGTTGTATTTCCTGCAAGATTTCAGCCGTCTCGCACCTCTCTGTCCCACCAATCTGCCGGCTTCGGGCGATATTAAACACACTTCTGCGTCTCCCTCCCTCCCTTCTGCCAACTTTAGCTAATTTTCAAACACACTTCTGCATCTCTCCTTTTCTCCATTCTGCCGACTTTCAGCTAATTCAAAGACACGTCTGCGTCTCCGTCCTACCTCGAGTGAGATCAACAACACTTCTGCATCTCCTCCCCTCCATTCTGCCGACTTTCAGCTAATTCAAAGACACGTCTGCGCTTCGATTTCCTCTTTAGTCCACTTCCTGAGAATTAAAAGCACTGCCTCCTGGCCTAGATAAAAATAAGCCGCCGCGAAGGAAGACGGGGGAAATCCCGCGTTCCTTTGCGGCGGCTTGTAGGTTGTTCGTTAAGCCGTAACGACTAGCGGCTACTCGTTCAGCAGCTTGCCCGCACGGAGCAGGCGGGTCAGAATAACGGCGGTTTCTGCACGGCTGGTGTTGCTGTCCGGCGCAAAGTATCCGGCGGATTGGCCGTTCATAATGCCGGTGGCGGTTAATGTGTCTACAGCTTCCTTAGCCCAAGCAGAGATACTGGCAGCATCCTTAAATGTGCCTGGCCCCGGCAGTGCTGACGCAGAAGCTGCTTCATTAATTGCTGCATTGGCGTGAAGCAGCTTCCAGGCTCTGGCGGCCATGACCGCCATCTGCTCTCTGGTGATCATCGCATCCGGACGGAAGGAACCGTCCGCGTAGCCTTGAACCAGCCCCAACAATACGGCGGTCTCCGCGTCAGCGGCGTACCAGGAGCTGGCCTGCACATCGCGGAAAGCGACGGCTGCAGCCGGCAGCGCATCCGGCTGCAGGCCAAGCGAGCGGACCAGCATGGACGCGAATTCCGCCCGGCTGACGGTACGCTGCGGCGCAAAGACACCGGCCGACTGGCCGTTCACAATCAATCTGCTGGCCAGCAGATTGATCTCATCCTTGGCCCAGTGAGCGTAGATATCGCCGAAGCCTGCCGGATTCACGGCAACGGCCATTATACCTCCGGCCAAGCTGCTCTTAACGGTAACCCGGGTCACACCTGCCCCGGATTCGAATACTGCCGGAACGTAACGAAAGGTTCCGTCCTTGGCATTATAGACCAGCGCCACTGCTGTCTTGACGTCCATTACTTCGTTAATGGTGAATGTACGCTCGACATGTACAGTGCCGAAGCTTCCGGCCGGCAATGAGGTCTTGCCGTCCGTAACATTCAAGGTGAAGCCTGCCGGCGTTCCCTTCACCTTATAGTTCTGCTTGCCTGCAGCGGCAAGCAGCCCCGCAAGCTCCGCGCCTGTCTGCGGCGCGAGCTTGAACTCCAGCGTTCCATCAGGCAGCTTCGCGCCCTTCAGAACGCTGTCCGCCAGGGACAGCGGGAGACGGTAGGACGCGTCCCCGCTCCGCACCACCAGTACAGCGTCTGGACTCGCCGCTGCCGCTGCCCGCAAGGCAGTCCCGCTGAAGCGTGCGGAACCCTCTGCATTAGCCGCCACTTCAATTACCTTCTGCCCGGCGGCAATACTCTTGAGCTGCGCATCGTTATTAGCCGCAGGCACAATCACGGACGCCGGGGTAGCCGCAGGAGTTGCCTGCGGGTTCGGGTTCGCATTCGGACTCGGAGACGCCGTCGGACTTGGAGTCGGACTTGGAGCCGCCGTTGGACTCGGAGTCGGACTTGCAGCCGCAGTCGGACTCGGACTTGGAGTTCCCGGATCCACAGGATCAACCGGGTCGACAGGGTCAGCAGCCGATATCACAAGATCATACACTCTTGTGCTGCCAAGGGCAGACACGGTAAAGGTAGTGTTCCCTTTAGCAACTGCCTGCAGCTTCCCTTCTTCCACAGTGGCAAGGCTGCTGCCTGCAATACTGATGACTGCCTGTGCAGTGATATCTGTACCTTTCTGATCCAGTACCTGCAGCTTGGAGCTGGTTCCCTCTTTTAATACCACAGGTCCGGTCTGTCCATCCCCAAGCTTGATCGAGAATGGCTTGACGCTGCTTGCGATACCTTGATTCTTCTCCAGAACCGTAAATGTTGACGAGGTGTTCGCCACCAGATTCATCCGCTCCCCGCGGATAATCAGGTTATCAGCCAGCAGACTGCCTCTCATCTCCTTCGTAATCTCTACTCCGTTAGTGCCTGCTCCATCGATCACGTTATCTGTTAGGGTGATTCCGTCCATATTCAGATTACCGTGGACGATGAGCCCGGAATAGGTGCTGTCCAGCGCAATGTTATTGCGGATTAGCACATTGCTGTTGATGTTATTTTCCCCGGTATAGAGCCATATTGCCCCCAGATTCACACCATAGCCGGAATCATAACTGCCGGTACGCAGCAGGGTGTTCCGCTCCACAACGGTCGTGCCCTGGAACGGCTCTGCGCTGAAGCGTGTGGATACAGCAATCCCCGCTCCGTTCGTCACCGTGTCCTTCACAATATTGTCCTGGATCTTATTATCCTTGCCGCCGAACACGACGATATTATCAGCCAGCCACGGCAGAGATACATTGTTAAAGCGTACCGTATTATTAAAGCTTGGCGTCCGCTCGCTGCCGTTGACATCATTCAGCCCGGCATCGGTGAAGGACCACATGGCGATACCATCATCGCCCGGATAGCGGATATCGCTCTGCTCCATCATGCTGTTCCCTGTACCTACAGCGAAGTTGATCCCGTCCGCCATCAGGTTGCGGATACGCAGCCCGGCCATATAGAGGCCATTGGTGCGCGCTTTCTCACCTTTGGGCTGGGTCAGCCATAAGCCTGCTTTGGTATGCTCAATCCATACATTCTGAATGACCGAACCTTGACCGAAGGCGCCGTGAAAAGCATTCGTAACCGCCTCATCGTCACGCACGTTAATGCCGCCCTCAATCAGCAGATCGTATACGCCGGTCTTGCCGCCGTGGCCGTAGAACTTGGCGCCGTTCAGCGTCGTGTACCACATGCCTGCGCCGCGGATCTCCGCATCGTCCAGATCCAGCAGTCCGCTGCCGACATTGAAGCTGCCTTCCGGGAACCAGACGCCTGCATCCTGAGCTTCGGCTACGGCAAGTGCAGCCTTAAATGCAGCAGTATCATCGCCATCATCCCCGGCAATGGCTCCAAAATCAGTGACAGACAGGAAGCCCTCAGGCTGAGCCAGCGCAGGTGCAACCTGCTCCATATCCGCCAGATCGATTACATAAGAGGCGGCATGATCATCCGCGCTTTTCTCAAGGCGGATTACTGCTCCTGCCGGAGCCTCACCGATCAGCGCATGAATCTCGTCATAGAAGCGGTGTCCGCTGCCTTGACGCGGGTCATTCGACCATGGGTAGCTGCCGTATTCCCAGGCGTATTTTGACGTGAGATTAAGCACCCGGCGTTCCCCATTCACGAAGAGCGACAAGGTTTCCTCTGCTCCCGCCCCATCCGGACTGTCCGGTATGGAATAACGGAGTACGATTGAATTCGCAGGTTTGGCCAGCGTAAACTCCACATACTCGCCGGTGTTTTTCAGGATGACTGCTTCGCGTCCTGAAGCCTCCGAAGCCAGACTGCGGTATTTCCGTGAAGGCGTGACCAGCGTTCCATTCGTAACGGCATCCTCCGCTTCATAGCTGATATAAGGAAGCGTAGCTCCGCGGTAGGTTTTATTGATGCTATCTTTGACAGTCAGGCTATCGATTGTGATCCCGCTCGATGACGCTTCTGCGTTACTGAATGAAACCGTATTGATTCCTGTCCGCAGGTCAAGCGTAAGCTCAGCCGTCTGCCATACGGAAGCGGAGGCTCTGGCAGCAAGGCTTACATCGCCCTGCTTAAGACCATTGACCAGGGTCTCCAGCTCAGCCGCAGCGGCGGAAGCATTCCGGTAACGGAGCACAACGTCGTATTCCCCCGCTACATCAGCATTCACGGCAAACCGCAGCACCCCGTCCCCATGAAAAGCCTCTTGCCCGGCATACACAGCATCCTGAGCTACGGGAATGAAGCTCCACAGAGCGTCCTGTGCTTCAACAGCCCCCAGTTGAACTCCTGCTTCCCCGTGAGCAAGAGCAGATTGCTTATCCGCACTTAACAGCAGCCGGTATCCCAGTTTATCCTTGATATTCCACTGCGAATCTTCCTTGTCACCGGAATCCACGAGGACAACAGCGCCCTCCTGATCGCGCGCAAGATAATGGCCCGTCTGAACGTTCATCACCCGGTTCCGGCCATTGAAATCCTGCACCAGCCACTGCGCCTGGGCAGGACTTACGGAAGCATCAGCATAAACCAGCTTGCCGTCCTTTTCCGCCACTATCGTGCCGTCCATTCCTTGCGGTGCAATGGTAATGATATTCGTGTCGTTCTGGACCGGTGTAGCCGTATCCGTGTTTCTGGCTTCGCCTTCCGGCATGCTAAAGTCCTGCGGCGCAGCTTCCAGGGTCCACTGCACTGAGTTCTCAGTGTCCAGCAGCAATGCGCGCTCAGCATACCCCGTCTTATTCTGCAAATGGATGTACTCATCGTTATATTCACCGTAGAGACTGCGGATGGTGTAATGCTTGGCATCTGCAGCGAGACTGACATCCCATGCTGAAGCGCCGGTATCCGCCGGATCACCGCCGGTACTCTCCAGGAAGGAGTAATCACTATTTAGAGTAATCTAATGGCCCGTGGCACGATTCACGATATATTGCTGCCCTGCATCCGTAACGATACTCCAGTGCGAGTAACCATTATCTGAAGCAGGCTGGCCGTACAGCACAACTCCGTGTTCGTTCTCATACAGGTAATCTCCGGTGCCTGCATTTTTGAACCGGACAGGGGCGGCTGGAAGCGGCGGTACCGGTTCGAAAACAGGCTCAGCAGTAAACTGCGCACTGTCCCTGACGGCAGCATCCGCAGCCTTGCTAATCCGGATTACCGGATAGCCGTTATCATCAGCGGCGCCATACAGGTAATGGCCTGCCCAGGCACTTTTGAAGGTAGGACGTCCGGATTCCTGCATATCAACTATCCATCTGATGCTTGCCCAGACGTCATATACCGTCTGCTCCGTCCGGACGGGGCCCGCGGGCTCTTCCTGTTCAATGACCGCTGCCAGACTCTCCAGGGAAATGTACCTGCCGGTCCCTCTATTCTTAATCTTTACCGCACCGTTACTGCCCGGTATGTCGATCAGCTGCCAGACGAAGGAATCGTCTCCGGGAATAAGCTCTCCGTAAGTAGCCTGACCGACCGTGGGATCAGCAGCACCGCCACCGCCACCCGCACCAGCAGTTGCAGTATCACCTGCATCCAGAGCGAGCAATGCCTCTTCCTCTTTAGCAGCCTTCTCCGCTATATCCTCCAGGTCTCCGACAGCCTGATCCTGCGGATCATACACATCCGCTGTAACTGTACCGTCATTAACCGGAAGTGTAACCTTCAGCACAGGAGCAGGAACAGCATCATCCTTAAGATACTGATCGGCCCCGTTCACTCCATCCAGCTTGAAGCGGAACAAATCATGTTTCTTCTCGGTTACGGGTACGAACTTCCACTTGGGACTGCCCCAATCGGGATTGATCACCCCATATTCGGCATATTTGGTCAGATTCTGCAAAGAAATATACTTCAGTGGACGCTTATTCGGCTCCTTATCCAGCACACTCGCGATCACATAGGTGCTGTCGCCGGTATTTCTGCCGGTCCAGATGTACGCCGGATCCACATTATCCTTACCGTCAAGCGGAGCCACTGAAATATGACCATCCGGCATCTGCGCTACATTCATGTAGTGGCCTGTTTTTTTATTCTGAAAAAGCTTGCGGCCATTGTACTTCTCAATCAGCCACTGGTCTGACCCGTCCTCCTGCATATTGCCGTATTTCAGCACACCGTCGCTGCTCTCATACCAGTAGAAGGACTGCCAGGTATTCTGAATCCGGTAATAATGAAGGGAGCCGTCTGTCGGGACGTCCGGATCAAGCAGCTGCCACTGGGCAGACAGCGAGCTTGCATCAGAGCCTGCGCCGGCATGTCCGCCTCCCAGCAGAGACAGATAGTTTCCCGGAGTCCCTACATTCTCAATCGTCTGGTAGTCATCATAATCATCCGATTCATTGAAATCCCACTGATCGGAAGGCAGACTACTATTCATCGTCACGGCAGCAGCGGCACCATCCGCATAGTTCAGATAATGTCCTGTTGCTGCATTGCGGATGCGTTTATGGCCGTCATAGTCCTCGGCGTACCACAGGTATTGACTCTCATCTGCTGCATCCGGGGCGATAACCCCATGCTGGAGCTCGCCGCCTGCAGCTTCATACAGGAAATCGGTTGCTACTTGCGCATCGGTATAGGTGGCAATCCGCACCGGCTGCAGCTCGCTAACCGTGACGATCCGCCACTGCGCACTTGGATTGCCTCCCCAGCCCGGCCAATTGTTGGAGCGCACATCGCTGTCACCGTCATACTGGGGATTGAGCCATAATGCATTCCCGCCGTCGGTCAGACCCTGATTGCGGAAGGTTACAAGCCCTGCCTCCGGGGTGCCTGGCGCCGGCTCTTGGACCCACTCACTCAGATTTGCTTTGGCCGGATCAATCTCAGCCGAGAAGACCCCATACCAATGCTCTTCATTCTGCTTGATGTAGTGTCCGGTCGCCCGGTTGCGGATCAACAGTGTCCCGGAATCTGTACCCGGTTCCAGAAACCACTGTGCTGCCTCATTACTGAGCGGCTGTGCACCGTGCTGTACCTTCCCCTCATTCTCAAACATGACGTTGCCCGGGCGCATCACACTTTCGATCCGGACAGGCGCTGCATTCAGACTCACAAAAGCCCACTGCGGACTCTCAAACGTAATGTTGATATCCGCACTGGCCTGGGCATACCCCAGCTGATTCTCCTCATGGATGACCAGCTTGCTCTCCTGAGCCGTCGCACTGCGGATGACCATATAGCCGGCTCTGTTTGAAGTATCTATCAGCCATTGGTCAGCGGTGCTCCCCCCGCCCGGGGCAGCAGCTGCCTTGAGTGAATCCTCTTTGCCCGCATTGCCTTCAAGCGTAATGAAATGGCCGGTCTTCACATTCTGAATCCGTGATAAGCCGCCCTCCGTGACCACATTCCAATGGGAAGAGGTATCCGCCGGGTTAGTCATTCCGTAGCGGACAACGCCTTCGCTTGTCTCATACAAAAAATTGCTCTTCCACTTGTTCTTAATCAGAACAGTACCCGCTGGAATTTGCGCTGCGCCTGTTCCCAGGACACCCTCTGCATGGACGGAACCTCCTGTTCCCGCCAGAGACAGGTTCGGAAAAATAAGCAACAGCGCCAGCAGTCCCGCGACCACGGACCTGAATCGTTTCATAAGTGCGCCCCCTCTAACTAAAATGGACTTCTTTTTCATCTTAGTTTGGTAACGCTTACAAAACGATGTGTGATTTTATCCATCCACAGGTGTATTTGTACGTACATGCTTAAGGCGGGCTGTAGCCGCTGTAATTGACAAAAGCCCCGGTTCGCAGGATAGTTAACTCATTCAGCCGCCAAGTTGTCCATACTTGAACGGATGGAACTAATTCTACGGAGGCATTCATGAATAACAAGATCGAACAACCCCGAATCCCGGAACCGGAGCTATTGCTGCCGCAGCAGATTCACTCTCTGTCTTCCAAGGACGAATTCAGCCGCTGTCTCATTTCCGGAGCGCTAATTGAATACCAGGATGCTGCCAGAGTGTCCTTTGATAAGGTTATTTTCAAAAATGTAACGATCACTGAATCCTCTCTGCACGGCATTGAGCTAACCGATGTCATCTTCGATCATTGTGACCTGTCCAATGTCGATTTCAGCGATGCCTTCATGCATAGGACAGAATTCAGGGATTGCCGTTTGATTGGCACGGACTTCACGAGAGCGAGGCTTCAAAATGTATCGGTGACCGGGTGCATCGGGGAGTTCGCGGTGTTCCGGTTTGCTAATTTCAAAGGAGCCTCCTTCGAGCGCAGCTCGCTGATCAGCGCCGATTATTATCAGTCCACCTTAAGCGGCCTCTATTTCTCGGAATGCAATCTGGATCAGGCCACACTGGCCGGGTGCAAGCTGAAGGATATCGATCTGAGCGATTGCGAGTTCACCGGCCTCGTGGTGGACCTCCAGGACCTGGACGGCTGTGTAATCTCTGCGGAGCAGGCGGCTTCTTTCGCCGGACTGCTGGGCCTGGTGATTAAATATTAAGTAGCCGGACCCGCACCTGCCTCCAGGGTGACCAGCTTCAGCTTGCCCGAACATTTCCCGCAGCGGTAACGCTTCGGATCGGCTCTGCGTTTGCGCAGATATTCGGTGGCACAGGCCACGCACACCAGCTTGTACCGGTAAGGCTGCGGCTTCCTCGCCTTGGCTCCCGGCAGTGTCTGGCAGTAGCGGCTGCCCCCGACCCGGGCGAGCAGTGTTTTGAAATCGGCATCCCGGTGCATATATCCCCGCTTCGCCAGATGCAGATGGTAATGGCAGAGCTCATGCTTGATGATTTTCTCCGTCTCCTCCCGGCCGTGGATGGCAAGCTGCTGGGGATTGATCTCTATATTATGGCTTTTGGTAAAATATCGTCCGCCCGTTGTCGTAAGTCTGCTGTTAAAGCTGGCTGTATGCCGGAAAGGCACGCCGAAGCTGTTCAGTGACACCTGCTCGATCCACTGCTGCAGCTCTTCGTTACTCATACTTATCATAGCGCTCCTTCACGGCTCCTCTCCTTAAGGAAATAAGATCTCTACTTGAATTGTAACTTGCCCATAGGCTACACTGTCAAGAAGGAAGACAAGTCCGGAGGGAGAATGAGTTATGCCGAAAATGCGGTATGTAATTTTGCAGCAGGATCAGGAACTGCAGTTCGTGGAGATGCCGGAGGAGTATGCTTACCAGCTGAGCGCCCTCAATCTTCGCCTGAATAAAGAAATTGACAAGCTGACTGCGGAGAATGTACCCGGTCTGCCGCGGGCGATTGCCGAGTGCGATTCCCTGGAGCTGCTGCGTGAGGAGCATCACCTGGAGTCCGGGCTGGCATATATCAACCGTCTGGAAAATGCTTTTGCCTCTATACAAGAGACTGAGTATCCGCTGATCTCGCTATTAACGGAAATCCGCGCGCTGCAGGCCCAGCTTGAGCAATGGTATGAAGAGGAAGAGGAAAGTGTGCAGTAGCTGGCAGTTGTATGGATGGAGCTGTAAGGCTAATTACCACATGTAAATGAATGCTGCTGCCGCACCTTTGGGCGGCCTTCCCCATATGCTATCTGTACATAGGATGCATGCCAGAGGAGGGGTACCCTTGCCGCAGTGGCTTTGCCAACAGCTCATGAAGGCTTATTTCAAGAAAGACCGCCGTCAGATCAAACTGCTGAATGAATGCTGGTTCTTTTACCGGAATTCTGCCGAAACCCGTGAATTCATCACCAAAGACGTATAGGTATTATTCCGCATTATATCCGCAAACGCCAAAAGGGAGTGCCCGTGCAGCCGTAGAATTCATGGCTGTGGGGCACTCCCTTTAACATATATATCCCGGCCGGATTCTGTTGCTTAGAACATCGGGAATACATATTTCACCAGGAAGAACAGCAGTCCAAAAATGATGATGATATATGCGGCATATTTAATAAAGGTGGATGCGACGAGACTGGAATCCGATTTCTTGTGCACCTCTGTCCGTTCTACTTCAACACTTCTGTCCTTGTAATTCGGTTCCATCTTCAATCTCTCCTCTCGGTTCGTTAGCTGTATGTCATCCATTAACCCCCGTATTTCAGACTGAAACAAAAAGAAACGGGCACCGCCCTAAGGGACAGCGTCCGTTTCTACAGGAAATCAGCTTTTAGTCAAAGCTGCGTTGGCCCGGCCAGGAGCCCTGCAGCTTACGGACCAGTACGATCTGTCCTGTATGATAGGAATCATGCAGAATCAGACTCATCACTTCTTCGCCCGGCGCATGCCCGGAGCCGCCCCATTCATAAGCGCCTTCCTCCAGGGCCACAATAATCTCCCGCAAAGAGGCATGAACAGACTTCAGCTTCGCAACTGCCTGGTTCCACGCCTCTTCCCCGCTCTCCGTTACCGTAAACGTAGCATCATTGCTCTCAAGATCAGGCAATTTCTCCAGACCCTTAAGCTTGCGCAGCAGACGTTCCTTATAATAAGTCAGATGATTGACGGTCTCCCAGATGGAATTGCCCGCTGCCCCCTCCGGCTTCCAGCTTGCCTGTTCACTAGTCACCCCTTCAAGCGCGTCTTTAAGCGGCGGCTGCCAATCCTCAACATCCATCACATAATCCCAGTTCTCCACCAGAACATCGCTAATCTTATTTTGCATATTTCACCCTCCTAAAGTTATATGGAACATCCTCTTCTCTGACTTTGGTAACGATTAAACAACCAAAATAACGGTTACATTAGAAATGTAGCATATTTGCCGGAGCGCTTCAAGTAACTAGCAAAACTTATTTTTAACTGTTACAATCAAAGGAAACATCGTGGTGAAAGGAAAGATGCAGCTTGCTGTGGGAGGATTTCATTAACAGCTACTGGCGGAATTGGCGGACAGGCGACCGGAGCAAGGACCGGGATAGGCTGGATGAACCGGAGTGGCTGGCAGAATGGCTGGCGGCACAGAAATTACCTGCGGCAGGACCGATTCTGCCGGTTGAACTGGAGCGGCTGAAGCAGCTGCGCGGATTATTATGGGACGAGGTACAACGGCTGGTGCAGGGACAACCTACGGAAAGCGCTCTGCTGGAACAGCTGAATCAATATATGGGTAACGGGCCTGTTCTGCGGAAAGTAGTCTGGGGTACCGGCGGCGAAGCCGGGATTTCATTGCTTCCCCAGCGTACAGACTGGGAGCAGATTATGGCGGAGATAGCGGCCTCTTTTGCCGAAGCACTACTGGAGAAGGAAGCCTCCCGTTTCCGGATTTGCGGAAATCCCGATTGTCTCTGGGTCTATTACGACGATACCCGCAACCGCTCGAAGCGCTACTGCGACGACAAGCTCTGCGGGAACCTGATGAAGGTCAGACGGTTCCGGGCGCGCAAGAAGGCTGCGGAGGATGAAGGAAATCTGCCGGACTAGCATTTAGACAGACTGCAAATGCCGGGTCTGCTGAAGCGGAGTCAATGTTGTGTTTTTGCCGGATTTTTTGGCAGTATAGAGCAGTTCATCCACTTCCTCAAACAACTGTTCTTTGGTGGCTCCTTCGGAGTAGCTTTTGAGTCCGATACTGACGGTCACTGCAGTATTCTCCAACTCTTCATGTAGAGTCTCCGACAGTTGCTGACGTACCCTGTCTGCCAGCTCGTAGGCTTCTTCATAGGTCTTCTCAAAAAAAAGAATCGCAAATTCCTCGCCCCCATAACGTGAGGCAATATCCGTTGGAGTGATATTATCTTTAATCACCTTGGCGACCCGCGCCAGCACTGCATCACCGGTACGGTGGCCGTATTTATCGTTAATCCGCTTGAAATTGTCAATATCAATCAAGGCCAGATGAAACGGCGCACCTTGATTCCCGTACTCCAGCGCTTTGTCGTAGAACTCGTGGAAGGAGATATGATTGTACAGGCCGGTCAGCGCATCCGTAGTGGACAGCTTGCGGATCACCGCGTTCTCGATCATCAGATTCTGCTTGGCCGTCAGTGTCGCTTCCAGATCACTCGCCAGCTCCCGCCCGTTAATAATAATAATGCTGGCTACCAGCGTGCCCACCAGCAGAAATAGCGGAATGGCAATCAGATCGAAATCATTCAGATAATATTTGAACCAGTAATCCCAGCGGTAGAGAATGAAGAACGCAGCCGCCTGCAGGGCAGACGTAAATAAGGTCAGATCCAGCCGGAAAAAGATCGCTGAAGCAAAAATCGGCAGCAGCATCAGCGCCCCGATAATCCGGATATCCATATTCAGATGGATAATCATCATGGCAATAATGGTCCCGGACACAAACAGCAGGACAAAGGAATATTTTGGCGCAATTGCATCAACGAACTGGGTCCCCCCGACAACCGCACTCATCAGCAGCGTCGGATAGAGCAGGACATCATAATAAAATTCATGCGGGCCCATTGGATATGAAAGAAATAAAAAAGCCCAGAGCTGCGCAGCAAAATGCAGAGCAATTACGAGCCAATAGGTACGCAAAAAACGCTTGATCCACTTGGCCTGCCGCTGTGCGGAAGTATCCGAGGGGCCCATGAAATCTCTTAATCTCAAACCATTCACCCGCTGCATGTAGATTTGATCAACACATTTCTATTATTTTAACATGATTTGCCCCGGGTACGATACTCACTTACGGGATATGTACTGATTTTTTTGGGGGTTAATGCGTCTACATATAGTGAGGGAAGTTACGAATGTCAGCCCTAGTGGAGCCTTGTGTGTCTGACAAATTCTAAGGTACGAAGGAGCTAGGAATTTCATAGGCGGGATATCAAAAAGCAAATAAAAAATGACCATCCAAATTGTGAGTTCTGGAGGCCATTACTTCTTCCAAACATGCTTTATTCTTCCGTCCCAATCTTTCCTTTTTCTTTTTCAAAATCTGCTATGTGTTGCTCGATCAAGTATTCGATCTGCATAGCAATAGACCGCTTATTTTTATCTGCGATATATTTAATTTTGTTGAAATTATCATCTTTTAAACGTAAAGTAAATACTCTTTTATCAGTTGCCATATGTTTGTACTCCCTAAAAGTGATGTCATTATTCTATCATTGTGAAAATAACGTTCATAGATTCACATTGACACCTAAGTGATGTCACCTTATAATTTTAGCTATATCATATTTTTTATCGGGGGAGCATACATGACAGATGTGGAGCATGCCTTTAACAAGTTTCTTTCCATACGTATGGAGTATATAGGAAGTTCTATACTATCTAATTCTGATGACTATAAGCATTTAATTTACGAATGCAATCAGTTGTTTGTAGAGTTGATTTCCTTGCTTCCCCAAGACTGCCAACTTCGTCTACAACATTATGAGACTAGTACCGTTCTACTCCAAAGTATTTCAGAAACGCTAATGTACAAGCAAGGCTTAAAAGATGGAATGAATCTCAACACTCTTCTACCCAATGAGTCACCTCAAAATAATCTTCAATAATTCCTTAGAACAGAAAAGTTCGTAATTGGCCTACTACAGCATCATTCCCTTTTTTCCACATTAGTATATCCTCATATTTCCACATTAAGATCCCGACAGTTTTACACTAACAACAAAAACAGCTTTCCCCCATTTCAACTTTCATAATTTCAGTTCTTTGCTCTCAATGCATACGCATACAGGAATTTTTCTTCGCCGGGTGCAACATTTCTCACCTAAAAGCCATCTTAATAGGTAGAGGTGATGCACAATGAGAACAACTAATATTATAAAGCGCGCAAAAAAAATGAGCATCGCGTGCGGAATCCTGGCTGCCAGCTTGTCGTTTGGAGCATCCGCTTTTGCCTTTTCTGATCTGAACGGACATTCTGCCGAAACCAAAATCAATGCGCTGCATGACGCCGGTGTGATTAACGGTATAACCAGCGACCTTTTTGCTCCCAACGCTAAAGTAACCCTGGCGCAAGGTGTTCAATTTCTCGTCAAAGGGCTGGCGCTGACGCCACAGACAGATACGGGCAGCAATTCTTCTACGGCCAGCAGTTTTTTTGACAATGTAAAAGACAATGCCTGGTATGCCTCCTCATTCCTGACCGCCAAGCAGAGCGGTTTGACTCTGGCACAGAATGCCAATCCGAACGCAAACCTGACCCGCGCAGAATTCGCTCATCTGTTAACCGAAGCCTTGCAGAGCAAGGGTGATTTCCCGGTTACCGAAATGTATTTCATGGTCGAGGATGGCGACAAGCTCTCTTCCGATGTTATGAACAGCCTGCAGATACTGCTGAACACGAAGGTTATTACGCTGGACAACGGAAAATTCCGCCCGGCCGATATCATCACCCGCTCCGAGGCTGCTGTTATGGTTCATGATGCCGCTGAATTTGCAGCACGGGCCATCAACCAAGACGATACAGTAATTGAGCCTTCTGAACCAGAACCAGTTCCGGTTAATAACTACGTTTCCAATGTTGTCCTGGAAAAAGCTGCTGAAGGCATCAATAAAGCCACCATCACCGTCGATAATCTGCCTAATCCCGGCTACGGCCTGGCGGTAGAGCGCATCGAATTCACCAGTCCCACCAAAGCAGTGATCTACTTCAAAATAACCCTGCCCGATCCGGATATGATGTACCCGCAAGTCATCACCAAAGGGACGGTCTCCACTTATCTGCCCGAAGGCTACACTGCTACAGCAGAGCCTGTAATGGGTTCGCGTTGGCTGCAGCCGGCAACCGATGTTGAGTGATTCTTGATAAAGACTTATTGTAAGGTTACAAGCAAATGAAAAACAGATCATGCCTGCATTCAGGGACATGATCTGTTTTTCATTTCACGCATTCCATGTTAAACAGTAGACGCATATTGCGAAGGACTACTTTCATCTAGCTATAGTAACCTATTTCTCTTTTGGAAGAAGCAATTCTCTTATTAAGGCGCCAACAAAACCAGAAAGAAGAACAATTACTACAATATTTAGTGATTTATCAAGTACTGAAGATGAAAAAATCACTCGAAAGCTCTTTGTTATGATGGTTATTACAAATACTAAAGACATAGTGATAAAACCTGCTCGGGCAGATATTTTCACTTCATTCATTCCTCTCTAAAACAAAATTACCAAAATCTAAAATATATTTAACACAAAGTGATTAAGTAATACGCAGTACGAGGAGGCCAGTAAAAAGCAGACCACTTACTAGCGGATTCTAAAGGAGCTCGTTTTAGAGTTCAAAATTTATCGGGATTTTTAATTCTAATTGAGGCTACTTCCCCACATTTTTTGCAGAATGTGTAAATAACCGGAGAACCAAAAGAAAATGTTTTACCAATCGGCATTACTCTAGCATCCACAGCGTTCACTTCACCTTTAGTAAAGGTAGTGCTTCCACAAGCTTTACAAGTTAAGCTTTCTTGGTTCATAATGGCCACCCCCCATAAAACATACGAATTATTCCAAATGGAGGTTTCATTACTAAAAAGCAGTAATGAACAGTTCGAAAATATTGGTTTTTTATATTGAATCTAATTCCCTCCTACGTATGAAAAACCGTCATCAGAAGAATCAGCAAACCGCTGATCAGCCCGAACAGTTCGAGTGCAAACATTCGGGAACGTTTTTTCCGGAAAAATACAATAGAGGGATGGGCCAGACCAGCCGCCATATACAGGAGAGACAGCAACAGGCCGAAGCTAAGCAGTGAAAATATGGGGTTATCCGCCTGGGGCACACCAAGGAATATGACCAGTAGGATGAGCGCGGTCAGCAAATACAGAAACCAGCGGGCAATTCGGATAGCTGGTCCGGATTGTACCGGGGGAGTGTTATCAGCGGCTAGCTGTTCACGGGTATGCTTCTCCAGTGCCCGCCGGAACTCCTCTGGATTCTCGTTGCGCATTCGCTGCATTTGGTTCGCATTGTCGATTCGCCGCTTCAGGCTTCTGAACATGCGGTTCTCTCCTCTCCATTGCTGCTTCTCTCGTTATACTATGCTACTGATTCTCATGCCCTGCCTATTTCTTTACCCATCCTACCCCTGCAGCGCCTTCCGCACGCTCAGAATATACTTCGCCTGATCCAGCGGATTCACGCCCCGGCGGGTACGCTCGGCAGTGACGTCCGGCGGGCACGGTTCATAGCCGGCAAAAAAGGAAGTAAACGTGCTCCGCCCCTTCGTGTAGGAGCTTAAGGTCACAGGATAATCTAGCGAGGTTGCCAGCGGCAGCCTGCCTTCGATGATCATCCGATCGCCCTGCAGCACGGGCGGCTCGAAGATGCCGCGCATCTGCACGAGGTCGTTCATCACGCGGCCGCCGTTCTCCTCAGGCACGACGATGCGCACCAGCAGGATCGGCTCCAGCAGGCTGGTGCCGGTATGGGCCAGCCCATCCATGATGGCCATGGGCGTAGCCACGGCAAAATCCAGCGGATGGGTATGCCACACATGGTGGTTCCCCTCCACCAGTGTGATCTTGAGGTCGGTGACCTCCCACCCGCGCAGACCCTGCTGCAGCGCCTCCGGCACGCGGCGGGCCGTCTCATTCTGGTATTGCGGCAGCAGATCGGAGCTGCGCACCAATGATTCATAGACGAGGCCGCTGCCCGGCGGCCCCGGCTCTATCTGGAACCTCAGAATCGCCCAGCACGGCTTCGGCATCAGGTACGCAACGTAGCCTTCACCTGCGCGGCTTGGCGTTTCCCGGTAGATCACCGACGGCTGGCCGAAGGTAACCTTCAGCCCGAATCGCTCCTGCAATACACTATCCAGAATCTCCAGCTGGATCGGCCCCATCACCTTGATATGCAACTCCCGCTCCTCCTGCAGCCACTGGGTATCCAGCAGCGGGTCCTCGTCGGCCAGCTCCTGAAATGCGGCAATCACCTTATGATCGTCGGCATCCGCTCCCCAGAAGACACGTACGGTTAGCAGCGGCACGGCAAGCTTCGCCTCCTGCGGAATGGCCTCCGGTTGGCCCAGTACATCGCCGATCCGCACGCCAGACAGCCCATAGACTACAGCGATGTCACCCGCTTCCAGCGCCCCCACATCCTCGGTGCGTCCGCCTTCGACCTTGCGGATCTGCGTCACCTTGCCCTGAACCTCCTGCGTATAATTCATCACCGTGTCCCGGTTGCGGATAGTTCCTTGATAGAGGCGCACGAAGGCCATGCGGCCCATGCTTTTGTCACGCTGGATGTTGTACACGATGCCGGACACCGGCTGCTCCGCATCCCCGCCCGCGCGGGGGAAATACTGGGTCATGGCATCGAGCAGCGCCGTGACACCGAGACCTTTGGCCGCTACGCCATACACCAGCGGATACATTCTTCCTGCGGCCGTCCGAACGGCCAGCTCTCTTTTCCACTGCGCCAGTTCTGCCGCACCGCCCGCCATATACAGCTCCAGCAGTTCCTCGTCCCGCTCCGCGAGCGCTTCCAGCAGTTCTGTCCGCGCCGCCGCGTCCGCACCTTCACTCCACAAATCCGCCGCCCCTATGTATTCCCGTTCCCTATATAAGGGCTGCTGCACAGGCACAATATCCCCGGACAGATAGGTCCGCGCCTGAGTTAGCACAGCGGCTGGATCAGCGCCGATCCGGTCCATTTTATTCACGAAGATGAGCGTCGGAATTTCCAGCTTGCGCAGCGCATTCCAGATCATCTCACTCTGTGCCTGCACGCCCTCCACTGCTGACAGGATCAATACCGCACAATCCATCACCCGCAAGCTGCGCTCCACCTCGGACAGGAAATCCACATGTCCCGGGGTATCGACCAAGTTGATCTGCACTCCTTGCCACGTAAATGAAGCCAGAGCCGCCCGCACAGAAATCCCCCGCTGCCGCTCCACCTCCATGGAATCCGTCAACGCCGTTCCGCTGTCGACACTGCCAAGTGCGCGAATCCGCCCGCTCTCATATAATATATGCTCCGTCGTCGTCGTCTTCCCCGCATCTACATGAGCAAAAATCCCCACGTTGATCCGTTCAACCCTCTGCTGCTGAATCATCTATGTTCTCCTGTCATAAGCCGAATGTATGAATGCCTGATAGTGTTTGAATCCGTTTACTGATTCTACTTCAAGTGTACAGCCAAATGCCGCTAATGTTCAATCGGTAAGCACTTTCCCGGATGACGGCCCCGCGGTCTGCTGATACTAACAACAATGCGCCTTCTGCAATTAGGTTACTTGGTGACAGACGCACATTACTCAGCCCAACAACAATTTTTTCAGCTTATACAGAACTGCCTGCAACATTTCGGCCCCTTTGGCCATCTAAGAGTATAAGAGGTGAGGCACAATGAAGAATAAATCATCATTCCAGAAGCGCGCTACAAAAATCACTCTAGCGTGCAGCATTCTGGCAGCAACAGTATCATTCGGAGCATCGGCTTCTGCCTTTTCGGATCTGAAGGGCAATGCTGCCGAATCCAAAATCAATGCACTCCATCAAAATGGCATCATTAACGGAATTACCAGTGATATGTTCGCACCGAAATCCAAGCTGACTTACGCCCAAGGCCTGCAGTTCATCGTCAGCGGCCTTAAGCTGTCCCCACAGAATACAACCGGCAGCAAAGCCAGCGATTACTTCGACAAGGTAAAAGATAACGCATGGTATGCCTCCGCATTCGTGGCTGCCAAGCAGAGCGGATTGTCTCTGGACAAGTCCATCGACCCCAACGCGGCAATGACGCGGATCCAGTTCGCTCATTTGCTGACCCAGGCGCTGCAGAGTAAAGGGAATTTCCCGGTTACGCTGATGTATGCGAATATCACGGATGGCGGCAAGCTGTCTACAGCGGAGATGAACAGTCTGCAGATTCTGGTCAATACCCGCCTGATCACGCTGGAGAAGAACAACACCTTCCGTCCGAATGAACCGGTTACCCGTGCGGAAGCCGCTGTCCTAATCTATGACGCAGCCAAATTCGCCAAAGAGGTAATCACTCCGGATGACAGCGCCACTGCTCCGGTTAATGACTATGAAGCAGCGGTTACACTGGAAAAAGCGGCTACTGGTGTAAACAAAGCCACTGTCACAGTTGAGAATCTGCCTACCTCAGGTTACGGCCTGTCGATTGAGCGGATTGAATTCGGCGCTAACCAAACAGCAGTGATCTACTTCAAAGTGACTGCGCCGCCTTCCGGTTCCATGAATCTGCAGGTCATCTCTACCGCCTCAGCGGTGACTTACCTGCCTGAAGGGTATACAGCGGTAGCCAAATCCGTAACAGGTTCGGCTTCTGCTGCCGCTTCTTCCGCAGGGATGTAAGTGAGAAATTTATAAACGCATATTCGTCAAAAGAAGCCGCATCGCCGTTGGGATAACCAAGGGATGCGGCTTTTTGCGATTTTACTAATAACTGGCTGGCGCTTTCAGTCCTTACGTTAAGGTGTCCACTGATCATGAATGATCCCTACAAGAATATGGTCCTGGCCATTCTTCTCGAAGACCAGCCGCAGGCTGCGCCAATCCATGCCCTCTAAGGAAGGATCGATACCGGCGATATGATATTCTACGAAGTCATGGGTCTCCTTGGGATACACCTCATTGAGATTATTTAGAGTTGTCCCTTGGCCCAAGCCCTGATTCAGTGCAACTTCAGATTTACCGGAAAAATCCGCATCGTACACAAACCGCTTATAATAGTCCGCAAAGGTCAGCTTAATCAGCTCTCCGGTACCGGCGAACTCACGCCATTCACGCTTTACCGGATCTTGCATTGCAGCTTTCAGCTCTTCCTGGCTTAACACAATGTCTTTATCAACATCAACATAAGCGTAAGGGGAGAAGCGGACCCCTCTGTCCCGGTGTACCCACGAGGCGAGCGTCTCCATATTCCCGCTCTTCAGCGCCCGCATTACTGTAGTTGCCGCTTCCAGCGCTGTAGGCGGTGTGCCTTCCTCCGGCGGCCCGGGGTCTTCCGCTACCGGAGTTGGTTCCGTAGCCGCAGGACTTGGAGCAACCGTTGCCGGGGATGCAGATGGTGATGGTACGGCCGCAGTAGTCGCCGGGGCAGAGGTCTGAGTCTGCTCCGGTGTGGATGTGGTCCCCGGCTCCGCTTCCGGCGCTGGGTTGCAGGCTGCAAGCATTAACATTCCGGCCGTCAACGCGGCGAATCCAATTGATCTTGCCTTATACATGATATCCCTCCTCATGCTGCCATTCTTACCCTTGTAGACGCTGCCCGGCAAGATATAGTTGCAAGGCGCCTGTCACTTGGGGAGGCAAGCGGTGGGAGGGGGCTAGTTAACAGATTTGCAGCAGACGAACGATTTCACCGTCGATTACTTCTTCACTGGCTTTTAGAAACCCTAAAGCTTCATACATTCTTCCCGCAATCAGATTGTCTGGCCGGTGTCCAATCATGATTCTTGTACAACTGGAATTACTCATGAACTGAATCAATGTTTCCATTGCAGCCTTGCCATACCCTTTGCCTTGATGCTTGTGATCAATCATTAGGGCAGGAATCCAATAGTTATCATCCTTGTCCGGTTGTGTGCAAAATACGAGAAATCCGACTGGGACCTCTTCTGAGTAAATCGCACGCAATTCAAATTCATGCACATATTTAGATTCGGCAATCCAATACACCACAGGTGCAGGAAAAATATTAAGCTGTTCCGGCTTAACCGTAAGCTGGGTGCATTCATACCAATTATTAATACACACTGGCTTTAATTCAACTGCCATACGAACTTCCTCCCAACTTTCACTGCGCGGATATCACTGTGTAGAGGAATTCATCTTAAGTGATTATTAATCCAGCTCCGTATACAATCTGATCTCCTGCCGTCCCGTTTGGAAACCCACTGATGCGTACAGGGACAGTGCCGATTCATTGGTGGTCATGGCGATAAGCTGCGCCTGCTCCAGCCCGTGCTCCTTCAGATACGCCAGGGCGTGGACCAGCAGGGCCTTGGCGATCCCGCGTCTTCTCCATGGCTCACGGACAAACACGTCCTCGATAATGCCGTTCTTATCCTCCTGCCAGACCATCAGACTGCCGGCCACCTTGCCTTCATCCAGTACAACAGCCGATGTCCAAAGCGGATGCTCCTGATACTCCAGCAGACGTTCCACGCCCAGCGGGGTATCCGGCCAGATCTCCGCCTCCAGTTCCAGATAAGCTTCTCTCTGCTCCGGTGAATCCAACTGAACCCACGCTGATTCAAGACCTGCCGCAAGCTCAACCACAGGTATAGGTTCGTTCAAGTCACGGTGGAGCGTATATAGCCGGCTATGCGGCAGGTAACCCAGATGCTGTCCAAAATACGAGTTGCAGCTCTCCTCCGCGGCGTAATTCCCCGTACACAGAACCGTTCCGTATTCCCGGGGCAGTGTCCCCTTCAGTTCATGCGCCCGTTCCAGCAGAAGGGAGTAGACACCATCCAGCAGTCCGGTATCCTGTTCACGCCCAGGCAGTGTTTTCAGGTTCACAAAAATCTTATGTTTGCTTCCAGGCAGACGTCCCGGGGGAACCACATTGAAGATCTGCAGCTGGCCTTTGGCCACCATTTTGTCCCCTTCAAAGGCACAGATTACATTCTCCCAATTGCTCTCCTCCCCTACCCACCAAAAAAGCACATCCTCCTGTGCCGACACCCGCGCATACATTTCCCCAAGCGCCGCCATATCGTTCTGTCCGAAATTCCTGATCACTCTATTGCTCAATACCGGTCCGCCACCTTCTGTTTTTGTTCATCATAACACTGTGTGGAAGAGGGATTAAGATCATTAACAATTATAACTATTCTCTACCGCAGCTTGGCCCGGAGCGTTACATCTGCTATTTGGGGTTGCCAAAAAACGGCTGCGCCGTCCTGGTCAAGGAAGCGCAGCCGTCCGGCTGGTCATATGGGTTGTTCTTGGGTTGTTCTTGGGTTGTTCTTGGGTTGTTCTTGGGTTGTTCTTGGGTTGATGCTGATTTGGGTCTTATTCTGTCTTGATTGGTCATTAGCCGTGGTGCTTCGTATTCGTTTCTTCTGCTGCTGTATTCGCGGGCTGGTCATTATTAACAGGTTAGTTTGCTGGAGCTCCATAGTGACTATCCAAGATCCAGTTGCCCGGGTGCTCCACTCCAGTGTACATGTCGGCATTCTTCCTTGCGGACTCCAGAGACGTTATTTTGCGAAAATAGCCTGTTCTGCTCCCCTTGCGGACTCAGAAGACGCTATTTGATCTTTCGGGCATGCCAGCAGGCCTCGAGCCATGAAATAGAGGCCTTTGAGTCCGCAACCACGATCAAAACGCTGATTTCCGCAAAATAGGGTCATCTGAGTCCGCAACAGTTCGTGCAACAGAGCTCAGACGGGTCAGTTTCCGCGTGTTCGGCAAGCCCGGCCCAATGGGCCCGGCTTCCCTTGTGCCACGAGTCTGTGCCGGCCCCGGCGACTGCTTCTTGGCCCTATTTCGCGCTGCAGGCCACCTATTTCGCTGCTCTGACTTCTCGCATGGCCAGCCTCGTATACCGTCTGCCCTTGCTTCAACCTGCCAGACGATGTAGCCGGCCTGCTTCACGCTGCCGCCCAGCTTGCAGCGCCGGTCTGACTTCTCGCATAGCCAGCCTCGTATACCGTCTGCCCTTGCTTCAACCTGCCAGCGATACCGCTGGCCCTACTTCACGCTGCCGCCCGCCTCGCGCGGCTGGCGCATGGTCAGGCTGACGCGGCCCTTCTTCAGGTCGACCCCCATCACCCAGACGGTGACATTGTCTCCCACGGAGACCACGTCCATCGGGTGCTTCACGAAGCTGCCGCTCAGCTGGGAGATATGGACCAGCCCGTCGTTCTTGATGCCGATATCGACGAACGCGCCGAAATCGATCACGTTGCGGACGGTTCCCTGCATCTCCATGCCGGGAACCAGGTCCTCGATCTTCAGCACATCCGTGCGGAAGATCGGCAGCGGCAGCTCCTCGCGCGGATCGCGGCCCGGGCGCTGCAGACTCTCCAGGATGTCGCGCAGCGTAGGCACGCCGACATCCAGCTTCACAGCCAGCTCGGCGGCATCCTGCACCTCCAGCTGCTGGGCTACTTCCTTGCTGCCGAGCTTCTCCACATCGAGGCCCAGCTCGCGGAACAGCCGGTCGACCACCGGATAGGATTCCGGGTGGATCGGCGTACGGTCCAGCGTGTTATCCCCTCCGGGGATACGCAGGAAGCCGATGCACTGCTCGTAGGATTTCGCGCCCAGGCGCGGCACCTTCTGCAGTGCCTTGCGCGTGGCGAACTTGCCGTTCTCCTCGCGGAACTTCACAATATTCTTGGCGATCGTCGCATTGACTCCCGCCACATAGGACAGCAGCGAGGCCGAAGCGGTATTCACGTCGACACCGACGTGGTTAACCGCCGACTCTACGACGCCCTTAAGGCTCTCTTCCAGATGCTTCTGTGACACATCATGCTGGTATTGCCCGACACCGATCGCCTTCGGGTCGATCTTCACCAGCTCCGCGAGCGGGTCCTGCACGCGGCGGGCGATGGAGGCGGCGCTGCGCTCCGCCACATCCAGATCCGGGAACTCCTCCTGCGCCAGCTTGGAGGCCGAATACACGCTGGCCCCTGCCTCGTTAACGATCAGGTAGGCCAGCTCAGGATTCCCGACCTCGGCAATGACCTCGGCCGTGAACTGCTCCGTCTCCCGCGAGCCGGTGCCGTTGCCGATTACGATGAGCTGGATGCCATATTTGGCAATCAGCTCTTTGAACTTGGCCGCCGCCTCTTTCTTCTTGTTGTTCGGCGGCGTCGGATATGTGACCGCTACCTCCAGCAGCTTGCCGGTATCGTCCACAACGGCCAGCTTGCAGCCGGTGCGGTAGGCCGGGTCTACGCCCAGCACATGGCGGCCCTTCACCGGCGGCTGCAGCAGCAGGCTGCGCAGATTTCCGGAGAAGATGGAAATCGCTTGCGCCTCGCCTTTTTCCGTCATCTCCCCGCGCACCTCGCGCTCGACGGAAGGTGCGATCAGCCGTTTGTAGGCATCCTCGGTCACAGCTTCGAGCAGCTCTTTGACCGGGGACGGACCCTTCACCAGCTTGCGGATAATGAAAGCGTGAATCTTGTCGGCAATAATCTCAATGCCGACCTTCAGCACATTCTCCCGCTCCCCGCGGTTGATAGCCAGAATACGGTGCGGCGGCATTTTGTGCACAGGCTCACGGTAGGAATAGTAATTCTCATATACGCTCTCCTGCTCCGCATCCTTCGCTTCAGAGACCAGAATCCCCTGGCTTGCCGTATACTGGCGCACCCAGGAACGGATGGCCGGATCATCGGCAATATTCTCGGCAATAATATCCATTGCCCCTTGGACAGCAAGCTCCGCACTGTCTACACCTTTATCCGCATCTATATATTTCGCCGCTTCTTCATAAGGATGGCCCTGGCGGCGCTGCTCCATGATCCAATCGGCAAGCGGCTCCAGCCCCTTCTCCTTGGCAACACTGGCCCGTGTCTTGCGCTTTTGCTTGAACGGACGGTACAAGTCCTCCACTTCCTGCAGCTTCACAGCCTTCATGATCTGCGCCTGCAGCTCCGGGGTCAGCTTGCCCTGCTCCTCAATGCTGCGGATGACATCCTTCTTCCGCTCGCCGAGGTTGCGCAGATATCCAAGCCGTTCTTCGATATCGCGCAGCGCGTTCTCATCCAGCTCTCCGGTCATTTCCTTGCGGTACCGGGCGATAAACGGAATTGTGTTGCCCTCATCCAGCAGCCCCACCGTAGTCCGTACCTGCTTCAGGCTAATGCCCAGTTCCTTCGCAATTGCTGCAGTAATCAGTTCCTGCTCCTGGCGGGCAGCCGCATCTTCCGCCGCTTTACCCGCCCCATTAGTATCAACGCTCAAGTATATCCCTCTTTCTATACGCAGTCTGAGTTCATAACTCTCTACTAAAATACTATCACAGTTTGCCGCAGGACCAAAGTTTGGCACGGTAAAGTACCCCCGCAACGCAAGCTACCAACCGGGTGATAACTCAGCAGATTTACGGGGACCCCAAAGCATATTCCGCCCGGAAGGCGAAATATACAGCTTACCAAAGTTAATTGGACCCTACCTTGCATACCTTTACCTTTCCCGTTTAAGGTTCCCTCAGGCACCCACCCGCTCTGCAACAATAGCTGGATAAACGTATCTTATTTTAGCTGTTTTGGAGCATTCGAGTGTTTTAGTTGGATAAACGTCATTTAATTCCATGCACTTCCTCAACTTTGGCTAATATGCCTTATATTAAGTGCTGTTTTTCCAACTGCTGTTTCAGAGGGGCTTCTCCACTTATGAGCAAGTGGAACAAATCCAACTCCCTGCCCCCCTGCAGCATCCCCTGGCTAATGAGGAGGTTTCCGGTGTCTTTACCCGCCCCAGCGGAGTTATACAAAAAACGGCTACACCGTCCCTCGCGGGACAGTATAGCCGATTCATAACCTCTAACGCTTGGACATGGTTGTATAGGTAACCAACCTTCCCCTCCATTTACCGCATCACCGCACTCCGCCGGCTCCGTTTCCGCCGCCCGTAACTCAGCGACATGAGGAAGCAGAGCACCATGACGAGCGCAGCCGCCGCATATGGGAAATTCACATCCATATCGAACAGGATTCCGGCAACAATCGGGCCGGCAATATTGCCCAGACTGGTGTAGGCAGAGTTCATCCCCATGACAAACCCCTGCTGCGATTCATCCGCCATCTTGGAGAGCTGCGTACCGACGGCGGGGCGGAGAATATCCATCGCCAAGAATACGATGAAGGTCACTGCAACAATAGCTGCGAACCCGTGAACGAACAGCGTGAGGAAGATAGACAGTCCGGCAATGAGCAGACAGATGGAGATCACTCTATTTTCGCCGAAACGGTTCAAAATCCAGCTAAACACCGTAACCTGAACCACCGCACCCGCGATGGAACCGAACGTCAGGACGAACGCAATATCCTTGGGGGTGAACCCGAACTTATGATCCACAAACAGCCCGAACACTGTATCATAATTAGCCAGCCCGAAGGAGAGCACGAATATGATCACCAGACCGAAGAAATAAGGCTCGCGGTAAGAGCGCAGCATCTGCATTCCCAGATTCTCCTTGTTACCCTCATCAGACTTCGCTACATCACGCTTCTCCGCAGACAGTGATTCCGGCAGAACGGCAAAAGTAATGAGTGCGACAACGGCAGCCGCTCCGGCAGCGACGAAAAAGGGTACCCGGATGCCGAGCTCAGCCAAATATCCGCCAATTCCCGGCCCGATGATGAATCCCGTAGTAATGGCCGCATTGATCAAGCCCATACCTTTGGCGCGTTCTTCAGAAGAGGTCGTATCGGCAACATAAGCCATAACCGCCGGCATAATCATCGCCGCACCCGCACCGCCGAGCATTCTGGATACGAAGAGCAGCCAAGGCACATTAGCCAGACCAAAGAGCAGCTCCGACAAGGCAAAGACAATTAGTCCGGCGATAATGATTTTTTTGCGGCCCATCCGGTCCGACCAGTTCCCGGCAAACGGTGATACCAGCAGCTGCGTCAGGGCAAAAGCGGCCACCAGCAGTCCGACAACACTCCCGCCAATGCCCAGCTCATTCATGTAGGTCGGCATAATAGGGACAACTAGACCAATTCCCGTGAACGCCAAAAATATATTCAACATCAGGAGCAGCATCGCGCCCCGGTTTCTTAGTAATAATGACATTGTAAATCCCTCCGTAATTCCCGGGCAAATCTTCAGGCTCCAGGTGTGCTTCATTTCATGTAATAACAGTCTCTCCCATTAACGGGCGAAGAACTCATAACGGCGCGGGTACAGCTGCTTGCATAACGCCGTGGACAAGACCGACCATCCGGTCTATTTAAAATATAATAATTTATACACTTCGCAACGCAAAAAATTATCCCTAGCTTTCACGCAGAAACAGCCTGAAAGCGATATGCAATATCGATGCCTCGGAAGCATAAGCTCCTATGAATGAAGCTTAGCCGTTTCTGCTTGTGGATTAAAAATCCCGTTTACCGTTCAGCTCTCCCGGGTACGCAGTCCTTGAAGCAGCAGCTGAATGGCCCCGCGGTAATATTCCCTGATATCCTCAGGCCCCTTGGCGAGTGCTGTAATCTCGCTGACCCTGCCGATCCCTTCCAGCATCCCGCTGACGATGGTCACATAGTTGTCCAGGTTGCCTGGAATCAGATATCCGGAATCCATACCCTCCTGAAGCAGGTCACGGCAGGCCTGTGAAGCAGATTCGTAGATCTGCGAGAGCCGCTGGCGCATATCATCGGTAAGCGTACGGGATCTGGCGTATTCCTCAAGTGCATGAATCAGCGGATTCTGGAAGTCATTCGCGTAATGATCTCCCAGCGCGAACAGCCTGGCTTCCGTCCCGGTGATCTTGCTCCGCAGCTCCTCCCACTCACAGAGCCACTTCTGGGTATCATCCTCCACCACATACAGGAACAGTTCATCCTTGCTGGGAAAATGGTGATACAGGCTGCCCTTGCTGACCTTGGCAGTTATGCAGACTTCATTCATACTTACCGCACCATAACCCTTATGCGCGAACAAATGTGAAGCATTCTGCAGAATACGGTTCTTGGTTTCTTCTCCATCCGAGCGTCCTTTGATATGTATCCCCCCTATAGACCGACTGACCGGTCTAATTGTAACATAAGGTCAAGCCCTTGCACAACACCCGGTGGAACTGCCAAATAACCCACACAGCGGGGCATTATCTTCAAGCATTACTCCGCTACTTTCCGTTGACCCCGAACGTATTCATTCTTATCCTTGTAAAAAAGGCATACCGGATACAATCTCCGGCATGCCTTTTAGTACAATTATTGATGTCATAGCCCTATAAGGTTCAGAAGTCAATCAGACCCAGGCTGATTTGCAGCGAATCATCCACCAGCTTCATGGTCTCATCGTCCAGGTGGGTGATCTTATCGGTTAAGCGTTGTTTGTCAATGGTCCGAACCTGCTCCAGCAATATAACGGAATCCCGGTCAAAGCCATGGGCAGCCGCATCAATCTCCACATGCGTCGGCAGTTTGGCCTTCTGGATCTGGGCAGTGATAGCTGCCACGATTACAGTCGGGCTGAAGCGATTGCCAATGTCGTTCTGAATGACCAGTACCGGCCTAACTCCGCCTTGCTCTGAACCCACGACCGGTGAAAGGTCGGCAAAAAAAACGTCGCCGCGTTTAACAATCAATATTTACACCCCGCTTACTAAGCGGCCAAGAGTACTGTCTGCATCTTCCTCTGCGAGAAAGGCCTCGCTTGCCATGGTCAAATTAATCTTAGCCATTTCCATGTATCCCCGCTGCATCGACTCCCGGATGGTACGTTTCCTCCGTTCGGTCAAGTACAGCTTCATGGCCTGCCTGATCAATTCACTACGGTTAGAGTTCTCCAATTGAACGATCCCATCCACTTCCTGCAAGAGATGATCGGGCAAGCTGATCATGATTCTTTTGGTGTTCTGCAAATTGGCCACCTTCTCTTCCACCCCCACAAACCTTCTGCCCTTGTGTTCCAGTGTTACAATATACAAGGAATTTTATACAAGGAATATATGCCGCCAGTATATCAAGTATGCTGCATCCCATTATAAACTAGAAATGGCGGTTCGTATAGACTATAAGTCACACGCTCTATACGGGTTAGTCCTTATTTTCAATTCCTGCACAAGGTCCCCTGATCCGGGCTTCAAGTCTGCAGCAAGGGATTCACGAGGTTGGGTAACATGCCTTCGCGTACATATACGCGGGGCACCCGGTGAGCCAGCATACAGATGACTTCGTAGTGAATCGTCCCAAGATGGAGCGCCAGTTCGTCTGCCGTGATCGACACGGCTCCCTGGCGGCCGATGAGTACAACCTCTTCGCCAGCTTTGATTTGTTCCGCTTCTTCAGCGAAAGATTTGAGTGATACCATACACTGGTCCATGCAGATTGTTCCGACGACAGGAACGCGGCGTCCGCGTATTAGCACCTCCGCTTTGCCCGTTAGCATGCGGGAATATCCGTCAGCGTATCCCACGGGAAGCGTAGCGATAACCTCATCGCTGTCCGTGAAATACCGGGTGCCGTAGCTGATGCCTGAGTCAGGCGGCAGGGTCTTGATATAGACAGCCTGCGTCTTCAGCGTCATTACCGGGTGTAAAGCCACCAGCTCGCGGTTCACCTCACTTGAAGGATAGAATCCGTACAAGCTTATGCCTACACGCACCATGTTGCTGGATAAGAGAGGTGTATCAATGGCCGTAGCGCTATTGCCCGTATGTATGATCGGGATCTTAATATCCATGTCCCGAAGCGTTTCCGCCACGCTCATGAAACGTCGGTGCTGCATCAGTGTATAGCTTTTGTTCTGTTCGTCTGCCTTAGCAAAATGAGTAAACATGCCCTCCAGCTCCGCCTGCGCTACTGAATGCACTTCAGCAATGAAAGCAGGTGCATCGGCCGGTAATAATCCCAGCCTGCCCATCCCGCTGTCAATCTTGATGTGCACCTTCAGCCGGTGCTCCTTCTCTACAGGAAGCGCTCTAACAGCTTCCAGTACTTCCGGTGTGAACAGTGTTACGGTAACGTTATTCTTCCAGGCAACGGCTATTCCTTCAGGGGAGGTGTAGCCCAGCACCAGAATAGGAATTAGTATTCCCGCCTGACGCAGCTCCAATGCCTCATCCAAAAAGGCGACACTAACATAATCCGCTCCAAGTCGTTCCAGCTCCCGGGTCACTTCCACGGCACCGTGTCCGTACGCATTTCCTTTGACGCATCCCATGAATTTGGTCTCCGGCAGCAGTGCCGCCCGGAAAGCCTCATAATTGGCACGCAAATCATCCAGATTGATCTCGGCTACTGTCGGTCGATAGCTTGCTTGCACTTCAGGTTCACCTTCTTACATTGTAGTAAAACATCTACGCTGAAATCGCATAGAACTTGGGGTCTTACTGCAATGGTAATGCTTAGAGAAGGCCCCTGTCAATGTGAGCAGAACCAGCAAAAAAACGGATACTGCGTGTAGAGGAATATTTCCCACGTTGCGCAGTATCCGCCTACTGATATTTATTTACCCGATTGTTCCTCCATAGAAGCGGCAATTTGCATCATTTCCGTAACTGGCAGATTATCGCTCGTGATCCGGTACTCGACACCCTCATTCATCCAGGTCAATGTCTGCTGCTCGTCTCCGCTGAGAAGTGCCCAAGTGAACCCGAGATCGATTACACTGCCTGGAGCCAGCGATACCGCACGGTCCAGCGGACGGGCTTCCATAATGGTGTACTGGTAGATGCCGTCATAACGGATAAGCACCGCATGATCCTTGCTGCCTTCAATTTTGTTCGTATCCTTCAGCTTCACGCCTGCCGGAACATAATCCGGCTCGATGATTCCGAAGTCACCCATTTCTGCCGCAACCGGCTGGACGGCCTGTTCCCCGTCTTCCGCCACTACCGGATTACCGTTCTCATCCACCTCAGCTACAGTGCTCTCCGAAGGTGAGCCCGTGGCCATATTCTTTTGCATATCAAAAGAATCTGCGGCGAATTCCGGATCAAACTTGAAGCTGTCGAAGGTCACGTTAACGACAACCTTGGCTTCGGAATCCGATACCTGAACCTGCTTTGGTTCATAGGTTTTTTTGGCGAGCCAGATCTTCTGGCGGACCAGCGCGCTGCTCTGATAATTCGCTGCTACCTCAAACACATAATTGTCCCCGTCCTCTACGAACTGGCGGTTGTTGTCAGAGACAATTCCCTTGAGCAGCGTCTGGTACAGATATACCTGTCCCTGGCTGTCCGGCCAGTCGCTCTGGAACCGGAAGCTTTTGCCGAGGCTTGGTGTCAGAACGAATACGCCCTCATCATTGCGCAGCACAATCTGCTTCACATCCTTCTGGACATTGGACAGGCTGATCCGGTAGTAGGACGGATTCTTGTACCACACTTCCACTTTGTATTCCTGCGGCTGCTCCCCGGTGTACAAGGTCATCGTGCCTGAGCCTTGATAAGCTCCCTGCTTACTCTCCAGCTTGTCAGACACACTATTCAAATCCTTGACCACAGAGGCGGCATCCTTCTTCCCGCACCCCGTCAATACTAAGGCCACGCTCATAATGATCGCGAGTACCCATGTTATCCGGCGCATGACATCATCCCCTTAACCTGTTTTGAATGCATTGATTAGTACATGTCTATGAAGGACTTGGCCTCAATATGCAGACGGGCATGACAAGCAGGCGGAGAAGTATTCATCCGGCCCCGAATCCGCTCCGGCCTCCCGGGAATCTTACAATCTATGTATGGTTCCTCTTATTACTTCTTATATAATAGAAACGCTATTTCAAAAAGCACCGGACCGCGTTCCCCGCTACGCTCGGGGGTTGCAGTCTGGTGCTGTGATTCATCCTGTTCCTGGTACCTGTTCCCTTCTCTGCTCCTGCCTGCTTACCAGTTGATGGACTCTGCGATCTTCATTACCTCAGCCCGGTCAAGGCCGCGGGTGCTGAGGCCGTACAGTACTCCGTTTGCTTCCCAGTCCAGACCTCTGCCACTGACTAGAACCGCATCGGTTCCCTTGATCTTCACCTGCTCTACCGTACCCTCTGTCGACATTGCAAAGGCGTTGTCCTCATTGGCCAGGCGCAGCTGCATCCAGATCCGCTTCCCCTTCTCCTTGCTGGAGAAGAATAATTCAACAACCTGACCGTTCACGCCTTCCTCGCCCTTGAAGAATTCTCCATGGTCGAAGGCGAAGCCCTCAGGCAGATATTCCGGCAGCTTTACTTTGAAGAGGGCGTATTTGTCCAGCTCCGCAGGCTCCTTGACAGCAAATTTATGCGCTGCCTCCTCTTTCTCCCGCTGCTCCTGCTCGCTCAGTGTAATCAGTTGATCCCCGTCAAAATCCACTATGGCCTCACCGGCTGCATTGAAGATGGCTTCCGGCATGGGGCGGAAGGAATTGACCGGATTGCCTTCCTGATCAAATATTTTGCCCTTCCAGGCATCCGGGAACACCGGCGGAACGCTCGCATCCATCTGACTTACCTCAATGTGTCCCAGATTTACCGACATTAGCACCCTCTCCAGCATCTCCTCCGCGAAAGAAGGTCTGACGAAGGAAACACTTACTATCCCTGCCACCAGAAGGGAAGCCACGATCATGGCCGGACGTCTAAACCGTTGTTTAATATTCATCTTTAATTCCTCCTGTTCCTGTAATGAGCGGCTTCTCACTTGGCGGAGAATGGCTGCCTTATCGGAGTCCCGGGAAAAGTCCTGCTGTGCCAGAAATTGTTCCAGCTCCAGCAGCTCAAGCGAATCCGCTGTCTCCTGCTTGTTCTTCATAGCCCTTCCACACTCCCTATTTCAGATTTCAGTTTCCGCATACTGCGATAGAGAATGACCCCAACGTTGCTCTCCGTCATTCCTGTGACCAGCGCAATTTCCGTATTCTTCAGATCTGCCCCGAATTTCAGCGCGATGATATTCCGCTCCTTCTCACTGAGCGTATCCAGCGCCAGCTTGAGCCTGTCACTTCGCTCGCCTTCGAGAATCAGGTCTTCAGGCTCCTTTTTGCCGGATACCAGCTCCCGGATTGCATCCAATGAGAAGAACCGGTGCCTGGCGCGGCTTCTGTAATAGTCATTCACTACATTCCTGGCAATGGCGAACAGCCATACCTCCAGCGGAGCTTTCTCCGGAGAGTAGCCGGGCAGCTTGGACAATGTCTTCTCGAACACCTGGCTGGCCAGGTCTTCAGCGGTATAACGGCAGTTCACCCGGTAGGCAATATAATTGAATATCCGTTTATAGTAGGTTTCAAAAACCGCTGTGAACTCCAGCTCGGTTTCCGTCTTTTCTTGAACTCTTCCGTGAATCAAAGGCAGCAATGCGCGCTCTTGCATCCTTAGATGCCCTCCCTTCCAGGCTGAATTTACTTGGCCAAGTAATTTACATGAGCTAGTACGCTCTTCATCCCGATTCCATTACATCACGCGGCAAAATAAAAAAGACAGAGGATCGAAGCTCCCCTGCCTACTTTAGTTATATTCGAAATATCCGGCTATGCGGATTATTGCTGAACACCATGCTCCCGGTCTTAAACCAGATTCTTCTTCTCGGTCAAAAAGTACACCAGAGCCAGCACCGGCAGGGCCAGCCCGATCAGTGTAGCCAGACTCCAGCCGCCGTAAGCATAAGCCCAGCCGCCCAGCGAGGAGCCTACTGCTCCGCCTACGAAGAATATCGCCATGAACAATCCGTTCAGCCGTCCTCTTGTTTCATTGCCGAGCGAATAAATCGCCCGCTGCCCCAGCACCAGGTTGCCGGATACACTCATGTCCAGCAGAATGGCCGTTAGAACCAGCAGGCCGAGTGTTAGATTCGAATCATCCCGGAGCAGATAAGCCAAGATAAAGGATACGGCGGCAAGTGAGATGGCCAGACCTGTAAGCAGTCTAGTCCAGCCCCGGTCTGCCAGTCTGCCCGCAATAGGGGCTGCCACTGCTCCGCCCACACCGGCCAGTGCAAACAGGGCAATTCCTTGCTGGGACAGGTGATAGTAGCTGGACAAGTACATAGGAACTGTCGTCCAGAACAGACTGAAGGCACCGAATAAGCTGGCCTGATAAATCGCCCGGCGCCGTAGAACCGGCGTTTGCATCCACAGTGTACCCAGAGAGCGGATTAATTGGCCGTAATTCAACGTAGGTTCTGGCTTGCGTGCCGGAAGTATGCGGGACAGAAGCAGGGTCAGGAGCGCAATCACAACTGCTGAGACCACAAATATAGACTTCCAGCCCCATAGTCCGGCCATGAAGCTTGCTACCGGCCGGGCAAACATAATACCCAGCAGCAGTCCGCTCATCACATTGCCTACCACACGGCCGCGTTCTTCCTCTGCTGCCAGATAGGAAGCATACGGCACCAATATCTGCGCAGCTACCGAGCCCAGCCCGATGAACATGGAGGCTGCAAGAAACAGCGGTGCATTCGGTGCAAGTGCCGCAGCTGCCAGTGCAGCTACAACCAGAATTAGTGACGTTACAGCTAGCCGCCGGTTCTCGATAATATCACTGAGCGGTACAATGAACAGCAGCCCGACAACATAACCGATTTGTGTCAGCGTCACAATCAGCCCCGTGGCTCCGGGAGACAGATGAATGGCTTGCCCGATCGGTCCGACCAGCGTCTGTGCATAATAGAGATTCGCCACAATCAGTCCGCAGGATACTGCGAGCAGAAATGTGATCCAACCGGGAACGGCTTTGTGATTCATAGCGGATACTGCTTGTTGTTTCATTAGTAACTCCACCTTTCAATTTGTAATACTGAACGTACAGTTTAGTAATTCCTATGACCAAATAATATACTAAACGTTCAGTATTGTAAATAGGCACTTTTATGTTATACTCCAGTTACAGATCGATCTTAAGTTTGGATGTAGCAGGTTATCTATGTAGTAATCTATTAGGAGGAACGAGCCATGGATAAGAAGAGAGGCCGGCCGCGCAATACGGAGGCGAAGAATGCCATTCTGAACGCTTCATATGATTTATTGCTGGAGATGGGATTCGGTGCAGTGACGGTGGAGAAAATCGCGGAACAGGCTCAGGTCAGCAAAGCGACCATCTATAAATGGTGGCCGAATAAAGCTGCGGTAGTGATGGACGGATATCTTTTTGCCGCAACCGCCAGGCTGCCTATACCGGACAGCGGCTCTGTGAAGGAGGACTTGCTGATTCATGCGGGAAATCTGGCCATGTTCCTGTCCAGCCGGGAAGGCAAAGTCATTACTGAACTGATCGGTGAAGGGCAATTTGACGCAGGACTGGCTGAGGCTTACCGCAGCAGATATTTCGGTCCGCGCCGCCAGGAGGCCTGGCAATTGCTTGAACGGGGAGTAGCCAGAGGAGAATTGAAGCAAGAGCTCGACATCGGGAGCAGCATCGACTTGATTTATGGGCCTATTTTTTACCGGTTATTGCTGACGGGAGATGCACTGAACGAGGAATCTGTCCGGAACTTAGTCTTGCTGGCGCTTGAGGGAATTCAGGCCTGACTGCAGTTTAACGCTTAGGATCGCGGTTTTTATCGATGGCATCCGCTTTATGATATTCATTAATGAGGTCGTCCAATTTTTGGGACTGTCTGATTACACTGGGATGCAGGCGGCCGTGCTGCTCTTCCATCTGGTTCAGCCGGGTCCGCTCTGCTTCGATATGCTTTTGTATAGCTTCCAAATGATCCATTATCTTCCCTCCTGCAAATATTTTATAAGGATATGGCGAATTGCAGGGTACTCCGTACAATGCAGTATGGCAAGTGGAAACGGCTTTGCCGTCCTTTTGTAAGGACGGTACCGTTTCAGCGAGAAATAGAAGGATAAGTTATCATGTGAAACATATAAATTCTTATATTTATAAAAAAACCACCGGATATACGGGAATCTTCCCCATCCGGTGGTTTTTGATTTTGTGCATGGTTATTGGAAGGATTCAGGGATTTCGTTCGATTTATTTCGCGGTCTCTGTAGTCCGTGATTTCAAAGAAACCATTACAGTCATAAGTACAACCATTCCCGCTCCCAGTGCCTGGTACAGATTGAAGGGGACGGACAGCCAGATTACGGAGGAGACAATAGCTGAGACCGGTTCCGTACAGGACAGCAGGCTGGCTTCATGCGGAGCAATGTGGCGGAGACTGCCGATATATAGATAGAAGGCGGCTAATGTTCCTAGCAGAATAACGAATAGTATAGCCAGAATGATAGACAGCGACCAATCAGCAGACGGTACGGACCAGACCGGATGAATCAGACTCATCCCCGCTCCCCCCACAATCATCCCCCAGCCCATCAGCAGTGAAGTGCTGTACAGCTTAAGCAGCGGACCGGAATAGAGTGTATAGAACGTCAAGGACACTGCGGATAGAATCCCCCAGATCAAGCCTCTCAGAGGAACGGTCAGCTCCGAGGAATCGCCGCCGGTCAGCAGTAAATACGTTCCTCCCAGCGCGAGCAGCGCACCGGTGATATCCAGCGGAGCCAGCTTGGTTTTTCTCCGGATAACAGTGTACAGGAGAATAAACAACGGGGCTAAATACTGCAGCAGTGTGGCGATTGCAGCATTGCCTGACTCAATGGAAGCGAAATACGTGTACTGTACCCCAAGCATGCCCAGCAGCCCGAACAGCAGCATTTGAAGAACGAATCTCCGGTCCAGCCACAGCTTCCATACCTGCGAGCCCTCCTTGCGGAGTGTAAACATCAGGAACAGCGCTCCCGATACCAGCAGTCTCAGGGTCACCAGCCAGGCCGCAGGCAGCATGGCCTGCTGGAACAAATGCTGGGCTACCGTCCCCGATACTCCCCATAATAACGCTCCGCCGGAGGCCATAATAATTCCTCGGGTCCGTAACATTGTCTCCATCCCTCCTGCGTATATGTATAGATATTTAGTGTTAATTATACGGAATTACCGGCTGTCTCTTCTGGTAGATAGATCATATCTGGCGGAGCATATCCCCCTTATTCTTCACAGCAAACAGAGCCTTTCGTTCTCGAAAGACCCTGCTTCTCCGGCATGCACTTGTATTACAGCTTAATCTTGGTAAGCAGGCTCATCAGCTGCTGCTTCTCTTCAGGAGCGAACTCCTCATAGACCGCTTCCAGCAGCGATTCGGATACCGCCTCGAACACCGGCTGCAGCTCCCGTCCTTTTGGAGTAAGAGATAATCTGAATATCCGTCCGTCCTGCTGGTCCTGCTCCCGTCTCACGTAATCCAGCCGCAGCAATTTGTCCACTAATGCCGTAATCGTAGACTTATCCTTATCAATCCCACGGGACAACTCGTTCATTGTAAGAGCTTCCCGGGCAAACAGCTGATACAGAATATCTCCGTGCGATGGAGCGATGCCGTGAATATCATGCTTTTTCAATTCCTGTTCAATGAACTTATTTCCGCGTCGGTGAATACGGCCAATGACCGCCAATACATTTTTTTCATTCATATCTTATATGGTAGATTTATATAAATTAGGTGTCAAGCGGCTTCGTCCAGCCCTCTAAAAGTATATATAATCCGGGTATTGAAAATTTTATGAAATATTAATCAAATTTTAGTTTGATATAAAATTTTATTTGGATTTTGTGATTTATATCACACTAATTGTGAAAAAAATCACTTAAAATTAAGGTATCGAAGATGATCATCCGATACACAGATAAAGATTTTCAGGATAGGTAGCTCACAGACAGTTAGCCAATAAAACTTAAGCCAATGCTTCCGAAGTGAGTTATGAACGACGTGACTTGCAGAAGGTATGCTAACTAAACTTTAGGAGTGGAGAGTATGTTCAACAACTGGTTTCGCACAAACAAAGCAGCTATGGTGCTGCTCACAATAGTACGTCTATATGTAGGTTATCAATGGATTGAAGCAGGCTGGCACAAACTTACCGGCGGTTTCGATGCTTCTGGCTTCCTGAAAGGGGCCATTGCCAAAAGTGTCGGTGAAGATGCCACTGTACAAGCCTGGTGGGGCAGCTTCCTGCAGCATGCGGCGCTTCCCGGTGTCAATTTCTTCAATCTGCTGGTTCCTGCAGGTGAATTTCTGGTCGGACTTGGCCTGATTCTGGGCACCTTCACTACCTTCGCCGCTCTGATGGGAATCGTTATGAACTCTGCCTACCTGCTCTCAGGCACGGTCAGCACCAACGTCCAGCTGCTGCTTATGGGAATGATCATTGTGGTCTCGGCGGCCAATGCCGGCAGAATCGGTCTTGATTATTGGGTCCTCCCTTACCTGCGCAGCTTGTTCCACAAGAAGGATCATACTCCCGCAGCCCGGCCTCTGGCTCCCGTTCAGGCTATGAAACGTTCCGTATAACTAAATTAATAGACTGTATCTTAAAGGACCCGCAAGAAAAGGACAGCATCCGCTTCCTTCTCCTGCGGGTCTTTGTCATACGCTTAGCGCGCAGAGCAGGTAACCGTAACAGGCTTGTCTTATCTTTGTTAACAGAACGTGACCCGCTAGCGGAGTTTTTCATTTATAATAAAATGGATTGGAATTTCCAGACTCCGGAGGTTATCTTATGAAAAAATTAATTGCCGCTTCCGCTATCGCCCTGCTCCTAGCAGGCCATGCGGCGGCTTCATCCATAAATATTGCCCATTCTGCTGCAGCTCCTATATCCCTTAAGGTAGACGGACAAGCCGTTCTTCCCCAAGTTCCGCCATTTCATTCCAATGGGATATTATATGTACCGGCTCTTGCCCTGATGGAGTTTTACCCTGTCCAGCTGCAATGGAATAATGTCCTCAAGCAGCTTACTCTCACGACTGGCTGGGATAATAAAGTCCTTACCCCCGGCAGCTCCTCTATCCAGGTCCGCTATACACAAACAGATGGAAGTTATAAAGATAGCCTGGAGGCCCCTGTTATTCTTAAGGCCGGACATGTATATATTCCGGCAGATAGTATGAATTCGCTTACGGGTGCTACCACAGAGCTGGAAGCGGGAGGAACCCGGGTTGCGATTACGCCGGGCAGTCTCAGCACAACGGTCAGGGTTCCCGCTGAACCCCTCGTTGTGGCCGGGGATAATGCCAAGGTCAAGCTGTATGCTTCGCTGAAGGACGGCAACACCTACAAAGGATTCATCCTGGAAGTGAACGGCAAGAAGCACAGCTTCGACTGGACCGTAGACAGAGATTTCTCGAATCCGCCCCAGCTCTTCTATGCTGATATAGATTCTGACGGGAAGCCTGAAGTAACGGTTGTGTTCACAGTGGGTACCGGAACTTCGCTGGTAGTGCAGGAAGTACATGTGGTCAAGCCTGAACAATGGAAGGAGCTCTCCGTGCCTGCAGCGGACCAAGCGGCTTCTGCTGTAGTATCCTCCAGCATTTCAATAGATCAGAACGATGTGCTGCTGAAGCTTGAGCTCCAAGGAGCAACCCCGTCCAAAGTAACAATGAGAATTCCGGACCGTGCAGAAGAAGCATTGAAATATTTCGGCAAGACTGCCGGTATTGGTGCGGTTACCTATTACTCGGTGAAGGACGGCAGGCTGTTAGCGGATACCAGCCTAATGGTAGGAATGACCGAGAGCATGGGGACGCTGAAGCTGGTATACAAGGCAGGCGCAGCGGGGATGGAGCTCGGATCCATCACCTTTGAACCGCATGATACCACTCAGCAATTTGTAGTGAAATAACCTGCGGAGGAAGGAGCAATTACGCATGATTGATGCCCATATTCATCTGGACCAATATGAAGAGACTTTGTTATCCTCTTTGCTGCAGAACCTGGCAGAGCAGGACATTGAGGCGCTGATTGCTGTCTCGATGAACCTCGCCTCCAGTCTGCGTACTCAGGGGATAGCAGCCCGTTATCCCGGGCTGGTGAGACCCGCCTACGGCTTCCATCCCGAGCAGCCGCTGCCGCCGGAAGAGGATCTGGCCGCGCTGCTGGACTGGATCACGCTCCATGCCCCGGATATGACCGCTATAGGTGAAATCGGGCTTCCCTACTATTCCCGGACCGAAGCTATAGAACGCGGGGAAGCATGGGATATGGAACCTTATATCCGGCTTCTGGACAGACTCCTTGGTCTGGCGGCACGATTAGCCAAACCAGTGGTGCTGCATGCCGTCTACGAAGATGCCTGGACCGTATGTGATTTGCTTGAACAGCATCACATTACCCGGGCCCATTTCCATTGGTTCAAGGGCCCGGGAGTTACTGTCGACCGTATGATCAGCCGGGGCTATTATATCTCGTTCACTCCCGATATTCTCTATGAACAGGAGATTCAGGATCTCGCACGCCGCTACCCGCCGGAGCTGGTCATGGCGGAGACCGATGGTCCGTGGCCTTTTGAAGGCCCATTCACCGGGCGTACCACCCATCCGTCGATGGTGCATGACGTTGCCGCCGCCTGGGGAGCGCTGCATGGTTATACCGGGAGCGAGGCGAAGGCTATTTTAACAGCGAATACGGTGCGGTTCTACGGACTGTAGCTTAGCCGTCACCGTACCCCAGTGAATGATGGACTCCGCCGTGCCGCGGCGACCGCCAGCAAATCCTGTACAAACTACAACATTTCCCGCATTAAATGGGCCGCAATCTCAAATTGTTGTAGAAAAGGCAGCATTTCTCCTCCTCCAGGCGGTTTGGCGGGACAATTAATGTATTTCATACAACAATCCTCCGGATTGCCCGGATATCTATGGATCGAAGTTGCAATTTGTACAACTTTTTTGCTTATGCAAGCGAACTTAAGATGCTCACTCTCCTCCCTCGCGCCAAAGAACGCACCCAGCCCATCCGCGGCTTGGTACGTTCTTCCGGCCATTCTCCATGCTCATCCCTTAACTATAAGACGCTCCACCCCGGTCAGCTGGCCTGCCGAGAAGGCCATGACATAAATATCTGGCTTGGTGGTCTTCAGCAGGAAGTCCAGATCATATTCCGGGGCAAAATAGCCCATCATTAGCGCCATTACGAGCCCGTGGGTACCGATGGCAACTCTTTCTCCTTCATGTGCCTGCAGGATTTCCTGCAACGCTTCTACCGCCCTTGCCTGGCATTCGCGGTTCGATTCCCCGCCCGGCAGGGCATAGTCCGGATCGGCATACATCGCCTGAAGTGAAGCAAGCAGATCCTCGTCCGGCAGTTGCCGGTTGCCCTCCATCCAGACCTTCTCTCTTAGATCCTCCTTGAGGGTAATTTCCTGCCCAAGTACCTTTGCCAAATCGGCAATCGTATGTATGGCCCGGAGATACGGGCTGCTGTACAGCGCGTTAATGCCTTCATTACGCAGGCATGCTGTTACTCTGCGGGCATCCTCTTCCCCTGCAGGAGATAGGCCGCGCGTCCATTCGTCCACCCCGGTCCGGAGTGAATCCCCGTGTCTCACCATGTAAATATAAGTCGTCATTGGTTCCTCCTGAATATGTAATGTGGCAGTGCAGAAAAAGCCCCGAAGGGCTTGATCTTAAACTTACTGTCTGCCTTTAAGCTACCCCTGTTCTATTGCAGCTGCTGGCTGTACACCTTCCAGCTTGAGCTTGGCCACAGGCCAGAGCAGCCGTCCGAAGAGCAGACCCGCCACACCCAGAAGGAGCTGCAGCAGACCGGTGTTGACAAAAATACGGGCAGGACCTGCATACTGGACAAGCATGCCGCCTAATAAAGGTGCAACAATAAGTACCGTGCTCAGTACGGTGTTCTGGATGCCGAAGATACGGCCGGTCATATGCGGCGGGGTTTCTTTTTGCAGACAATAATTGAACGTAACCATGAATACCCCGTTTCCGATCCCCAGTACAAATCCGATCAGCAGAACCCATACTATCGAAGCGCCGGGCTGAAGCAATCCAAGTGCAGCAATGGAACCGCCGATCAGTACATATCCCGAGCCGAGCCTCCAGCTATATCCCGTTTCGGGATTCAGCTTGTTCAGCAGAAGGATGATCAGCACAGCTCCTACTCCGGTAGCGGCCACCATCCAGCCGAGCAGGGATTCCCGCTCCGGTGCAAATACCCGGAACAGGCTGGTGAACTGGAAGTCGACCACCTGAAGTACAAGTGCCCCGGCCAGCCCAAACAGCATAGTATTCAGCAAAATCCGGCTGCGCAGCATGAAGCTCCAGCCTTCCCGCCACATCGTATGCAGCGGAATCTTGTCTTCCGGCGCCTCTGGCTGTTTGCTGTCCTCTTCATCTGTACGGATGTTCTTAACGGACAGCAGCAGCAGATAAGAACAGCCGCGCAGCAAAGCATTGATCAGTATGCACCATTGCGGCGTAAGGAAGGCGAGCGCCAGACCTCCGAGCAGAGGGCCGGCAATTTTGGAGCCCTGGTTAACCAGCCCATTGAGCGACGAGGCTTGCAGCAGCTGATCCTCTCTGACCAGGCTGCGGGTCAAAGACTGCTGGGCAGGCATATTCAGCGTGGATAGCGCTGAACGCAGCGCCAGCAAAGGCAGTAGCCAGAACATGCTCGGGGCGAATAGCACCAGTACAGTCAGCAGCGCAGTCAGCAGATCGCAGACACGCATCAGCTTCAGCTTGTTCAGCCGGTCGGCGGCTACTCCGGCAATCGAGCCGAACAGAATGCTCGGCAGCGCCAGCGCTACCGGAATAAGCGCCAGCATCAGCGGCCCGGCCTGCCAGCGGTAGCCGACCAGCACCTGAATAGCCAGTGCATCGAACCAGTCGCCGAAGCTTGCCGTGGCGAATGCACTGTATACCCGCATGTACGTTTTGTTATGCAGCAGGCTGGTTCCCTGCTTGGTTGTAAGCTCCATCTGACATTCCTCCAGGTTACATGTAATATCATTGAATGTGCGAAACATTCATGATCCTACTGTAACGGAGAATTGTCAGAGAATTATCAGGGGGATTCGAGCAGCGGCAGCAGCAGATTTTCGAGAGGCAGTTCCAGCCTTAGCAGACCAAAAGCTTCAAGCTCTGCTGTAAACAGGCTCTCATACTTGCGCGCCAAGGAGCTCCCGGCCAGATACATCCGGCAGAAATGATAAATCCGGTACATCGAATAGAAGCGCAGCGGCACAAAGCCGGACATATCGAGCACCTGCAACCCCTCATGTATCAGTTTCTCTCCCTCTGCCCACTGTGCACGCCGAAGCGCCCACAGTCCCTTTACTACTTTGTAACCGCCGATCTCCCGCAGAAAAGGCTTGCCCCTCAGTGTCCGGCTGACGGTTTCATCCATACGATCCAGCTGCTCATCCCCGGTTCCCGCCACCAGATGAATGAACAGCTCCGTAATCTGCGTCGCCGGAACGAAGTTCTCATAATCCGGTTCGGATATTACCTGATAGGAACGTTTTAGGCGTTCCAGCGCTTTTTCCGGCTGGCCTGCCAATGTGTAGAGATCCAGCATGGTCAGAATCTCCAGTTCCATCTGTTCAGGGGGGTTCAGCAGTTTCCGCTCAATCAGACGTTCGGCGTATTCCACCTTCACCTTGGGGTCACCTATGAAGAAGTAGAACAGGTTGAGGTAAAAAAGCCGGTCCTTCAGCGGAACCTCATCCGTGTAGATCAGCCACTCCAAATCTCCCTGGACGAAATGAACGACCATGGAATAATGCGGGTCCAGCTCGTAGCCGAGAATATCCTGCTGGCGCGCGAGGGTCAGCATCGATTTGCCCTGACCGTAGATATGAAATTTCATGAATACCTCACTCATGGTATCCCGCAGCTCCGGATCATTCGTTGCAGGGGTCATTGCTACCCCTTCCGGTGAGCCCGGTACGGCCAGGCTATAACCGAACCCGCGGATGGTCTTGATATCAATCCCGCCCAGCCCGCGCAGCTTCTTGCGCAGCCGGTAGATATGATCATCGACGGTCCGTTCCACCGGATACTCCATCGGCCACACTTTATCGAGAAGCTGCTCGCGGCTGAAGGTCCGCCCCCTGTTGCGGTACAGAAACTGCAGAAGCGCAAACTCCTTGGGCAGCAGCTCTATGGTTAACCCGCCGGCAGATACTTTATATTCGCTTCCGTTCAACTCCAGATGCATAGCTGTGCCTCTCTTCTTTCTACAGATCAACCCATAAACTGATTATATCAGCAAGAAGTTCTGCGCACGATAGCAGCAGCTGCATTCATGAAGGGCAAATGCCCGGTACTTGTATCCAATGATCAAGAAGAGAAAAGTCCCTCTACAGTTGCCGCTGCGAAGGGACTCTTCTTAAACTTGCTCTACCTATGTGACAGCGGCTGCCGTAAATCCGGACACCTATAGAGGCTGATCTAGCCTGCCATATTGTTGAATGAATCCTGTTCGGAGAATACAGAGATATGATCCACGGTACCCGTTGAATCCGGAATAATGAACTTGAGCTGATACTGCTTGCCCGCCTGGTATATATAAATGTCATCACTGCCGTTCACGGAGGTAGCGTCCGGCTTGCCGAGGACTTCTTCAATCTGCTTCAGCGTCAGCTTCTGTAAGTCGGAGGCGCTTGAACGCACATCAAAGATTTGGCTGCCCTTGTTAAAGCCGATTACCACGTGCTTGCCGGCATACGTGGAATAAATGCCTTTGCCTGCCGATTCTTTGGTGTCCGGCTCTCCCCATGCTGCTTCCACATCGTCAATAAGTCCGCTGTGTGCAGCATATTCCACGCCGGGCACCTTGCCCTGCTTGGCTAGCTGCAGCAGCTCTTTCAGCTGCTTGCTCAGCTCCTGCGGCGTAGCGGCCGCGCCAGTGCCGCCTTGCGCAGCTGTTGCTGCAGCGCCGCCAGCTTCAGCCGGCTCCGTGCCCGCCGCCGGGGCGGGACTCCCTTCCGGCTGTGCAGACGCCGGAAGCTCCGAGGCTTGCGCAGCCGCCCCTCCGGTATCCGCCGCATCCGGCTTACCGGAATTACAAGCCGTTAGACTGAGCATTCCGCCGAGTAGAATTATGCCTGCTATCGTTTTGAATGATGTGATCATGATGCCATCTCCTTCGTAATAGGTACCATCTTTTAAAGTTTAAACTGTTATCCTATGACGCAGTGTCCCCGTTAAAGGTTGCACGATGCTCCTTCTCAGGCTGCTCCTTCTATAGAACATTTTTGGCATGGAGCAGCTGGGGAATGATGCTGCCGCGTGAAGTTGCAGCGCTGCTCTCACCGCAGAACGCCCCCAAAGCTGCATTACCGGATCTGTTGCATTTAGTACAATAGAACTCCCTAAAAATTACCCGGAATTCGATTCTATTGCACTTTCTGCAATTGAGAAGCATATTCGCTGCTCAAGCCCTTTAATTCAGGAATTATTTCCCTGCGGCACGCAACCTTCCTCCCGCAGCACGCATCTTACTAATAAAGGGAGGGGAGCTTCATCTGGATATTATAGAGAGAATCAAAGCCAGGGATGAGTCCGCTCTCCGCCAGCTGATGGAGCAATATGGGGATATGCTGTTCCGGACCGCCTGGCTGCTGCTGCGTGACCGGCAATCTGCCGAGGAAGCCGTACAGGATACCTTCATTCAGGCCTATGCCAAAATCGGGCAGCTGAAGGACCCTCAGCGTCTGAGACCCTGGCTGATCACCATTGTGGTTAACCGCTGCCGGATGAGGCAGCGGACATGGAGCTGGCGAAATATTTTTCCTGCGCCGGAGGGCGGGGCCTGGGTACAGAATGAAGCAGGCGCCTCCGCAGGCGCAGAAGAGCTGTTTATAGCAGAATGGCATAATCTGCAGCTAAGTGAAGCTGTAAGAAGTCTGGATTACATCTACCGCGAATGCCTGACGCTGTACTATTACCATGAGATGAGCATCCGTGAGATCAGCGGGCAGTTGAGATTACCTGACAATACCGTGAAATCCCGGTTATCCCGGGGACGGTTATTGCTAAAGCAGATTCTGGAGAAGGAGGGGCATGTTCTATGAGCAGTGAACAAGAACACATCAAACGCCGTCTGGATGAAGAGTTGAGCAGCCTCTCCTTCAGCGGACAGGAACGGGTTCTGCAGCAGACTCACCCTAACGTACCGCTGGCCCGCCTGCGGGCACTATGGAATATGGAGCTGGAAATTCCACTCAAGCCACTGGGTGCGCTATCTGCACTGTTAATCGCAGGTGCGCTGATCCTCTGCTACCCGCAGAGCGGGACCCCGGAACATGAGGCCCGTACACTGCCGGCACAGGGCCAGCGGGAACTGATTGAAGCCGGCGGCAATACGTACTGGAAAGACATTTATGAACAGGCGGTGAGACGCCATGAAAATTAGAATTAAGGTCAAACAGCTGGTGCTGTTCGTCCTGCTTCCGCTTACGTTGTTGATGCTATTACCGGGTGTTCTTCAGCAGGCAGCAGCGCCATCGGTTCAGCCTGAAACCTCCGCAGCTGCAAATACCGTGTCCAAGGCACGCGAGGAACTGCTGAACACTCTGAATGCCAGCAGCGGTAGCAAACGAAAGACCCTCATCCGTACCAGGATCATTGAGCCCGGCAATGCGAGGCCTCCATATCAGTACAATGTATATATCGGTTCTTCCTCAAGCCAGTGGAGCCAGAACAATAACGAAGAACCCCCTTCCCTACTGCTTCCCGGGGATAAGCTGCGGTTCCTGAAGGAGTATGTGCTAGAAGGCCCTATAGACCGCTATCTGCTTACTGCGGCTAAACAGCTGGCCTATGAATATGATGTGCTTGGCACCGGAAGTGACGGAGACAATATCCTTAAAGAGGCTATTGCAAGAATGAGCAGCAAATCCACTTTGGCCAGAGAGCTGCTCCTGCTTCAGGCACAGCGGGCACTGAGTGCAGGGAATTGGGCGGCTGCAAAAGTGCTGCTCGTGCAGGCTGACTCCCCGGGGCATTATGGCGAAGAAGAATCAGATGCCCGTTCAGCCTGGCTGAATGCATGGCTGCTCTTTGCAGAGGGAGACAGCAGCGGAGCGCTGAAGCTGATAAACAACGGTCTGGAGAATTACCAGGAGGTCCGTGACCGGAAGTATCAGGAGATGAACGATGGGAGTGGCGGGGACTCCCAAGACTCCAAAGACTTCCAAGGCTCCACGGGGGACTCTGCATCCGCACCGGAATCCTTTACAGCAGCTTCACAGTTTCTGGAGGAGCCACATTCTGAATCAGAGCGGCAACTGCTCCTGATGCAGAACGCTTTATTATCCGCTGCGGAAGCAGGAAACTCTGCTCCTGCCACCTTGTCAGGGACACTAACCTACAGCGACGGCACTCCGGTCTCCCGGGCAGGCATCTTCCTGCGGCCGGAGAGCGAAGTTAATCATAGTGTGTTATATGGCTCGGAGCCGTATGAAATCGTCACAGATGCACAGGGCCGTTTTTCCTTCTCAGGAGTCATTCCCGGCTATTATCAGATATTTCTGGGCCTGAGCTTTGAGCAGATCGACGGCTGGACCTGGCCTGTGCAGACTGATGACTGGATCGAGATCAAACCAAATGATCGTTTGACTAATAATATTATCCTTCAGCCTCTGCTGGAGCTGAAATCACCGGTAAATTCGCAGATCCTTACAGGAGATTCTGTAGAATTCGAGTGGGAAAGTGTCCGGAATGCCGCCTCATACACTCTCAGCGGCACAGTCTCAGCGGAAGGCAGCAGCTTCAGTTATGTAATCCGCCAGCATATCACGGGTAATAAGATTTCCATCCCAGTAACAGAGCTGTATAGCAGCGGCGGCTTCTCCACCAGCAGCAGCGGAGAAGGCTGGGAATCGGTTGAGCCTTCGTCTCTGCTCGGCTTCGCCGATCCAAGCGGCCGCTTCTCGTGGAGCATCGAAGCCTATGATGAATCCGGACGGGTGATTACCCGCAGCAATGGCTACCGGCTGAACGAGGACACCGTCGGCAATCTGCCTTTCTTCTATTTACATTCACGCAGTCTTACCGCTGCCGATCAGCTGGTTAAAGCGCAGAAGCTTGAGCAGTCACTGGAAGCGTACCGCCACGACTATGCCGGAGATCCGCAGGATGATCATGCCCTCAAGATGCTGGTTCATCTCATGACAGCCAAGGCTTCCTATACTAAAGACAAATCCTTAGAGGCCGCAACGATACCTCTGCTAGTGAAGCTTGTAGAGCTGCGTCCGACTGCAGACTATGTCTTCAACCTGGCGCATTACTACTATGAGCAGTCCGACTGGAAAAGCTACAATCATTATTATTCCTGGTTTCTTGAGCTGCGTGATCAGAATCCGCACAGCTATGATCAGGGAATTAACGCTACCGCGCTGATGTACCAGGGGAAATTGGACGAAGCCCGCAGGCAATTCGTCGCCTCACTGGAGGAGGATGGCAGCCACCGCTTCACCGGCAGCTATCTGGCTGCAGAGCTGGCGGCGGGACAGCCGCTCGATGCCGTACTAAAGCTTGCTCAGCGTTATCCCCAGCATAGTCCCGGCTCCAGCCCAGTTAACTGGGCGAAGCTGATAACCCTGATGAAGGCAGAGCGTACGGGACAGCCGGAGCTCTTTGACCGGGAGCTGGAACAGATGCTGAAGCTATACACAGCAAGGTCCGGGAAGCTCAGGGAATGGACCAGAGAAAGCGGGGATTACGCGCTCAAGACGTTCATGAAGGCTATTCTGGAGGTGGACTAATCCACATCCAGAACAGGGTAAAGGGGATAGAACAGGAGCGGCAGCGCCGCCTGGTCTATCCCCTTTACAATTGGCTTATTCTATTCTTTTGGCTCAAACAAGACGGTCCAGTGCATTCTTCTTAACCACATAGGTTCCGGCCATCATATCATGCAGCGCCCGGTTGCGTTGGGTGAATGCAACGAATAGGCAATCGGCGACCACGACCCAGCCAAAGAACACATTCAAAATCGTAGCGAGCGGGGTCCAGTTGGCCAGACTGCTGGAAACCGCAGATAATTCCTCAGTGTTCAAACTCACAATAACCGCAAGAAAGCCGTTGACGATGAAGAAGAGATATCTAATCAAAGCCTGCTTCAGCGCCGGATATCTCCCGTCCTCGTTAATAATCCTTACCCCCAGAAGCAGTCTGCCCGGAGTGCCTCCATATTTGACAACCATGAACACATTGAAGCCTATCAGCAGCACAAACTGAATAAAAAGTGGAAACGCCGACTCCGCCGACTCTGCGGCAGAGACGCAAAACCTGTTCAAAAAATACGTAGGAATGGCCAAAATCAGAAAATCAATGAAGCTGATCAGTACTCTTTTCCAAAAACCTACATAGTCATCCAAATCGAGCTGTTCCTCTATCCGCTGCTCCATACTGTTCCCCCTCAGTGCTTCTACTTGCTATTCCTGGCTGAACCCATAATATCCTTCCCGGTCTGTATGGCCTCCTCTAGCGTATTAGCCGGACCCGAGATATATCCCTCTCCGGCTGCAAGCCCGTAGCGCTCATCAAGATGGGTCAGCATAATCCAGAACTTATCCAGCTTCTGAGACGCTATAATAGAGCCAATCGAACGCCGTGACCGGTCTGCATCCAGGACCGTCAGAATTCCCAAGTAGTATCCGCCGCCATCCTTAAGCTTCACATCATAATGAAGACCTCCATCCAGTGTAAGCTCGCCGGTAAACTCACTGCTTCCGGGCACACCTCTCCATACTTCACCCCTCAGCCCGATTGCGCTATGCTTCACGACTTCATTATTGGAGTAGATCACACTAGGGTACACCCGCTCCACATGCTGCGGACGAAACCATACATAGCCCAGGGATGCTACGATCAGTACTGTTATTGCTGACACTATCCATGATTTCCGGGTCAAAGCTCTCCCCCTTTTCTATCAACTCCTATGAGCTGTTGGAGTACAACTGGCATATACGCAACTTTCAAATAGATCCGGCGTCTATAACTGTATAATTTTAGTAAACCAACAAAATTTTCGAAGGAGGACTACTCAAGATGAAAGTCATCAAATTTATCTGCCTGCCGCTGCTGCTGTTAATATTGCTGTCCGGCACTGCCCTGGCCGCCCCTGCTTCAGCTCCAACTATTACAGTAGAAATAAACAACTCCACGATAAGCACGGACATTCCCCCTTATCTCACACAAGGCACAACCATGGTCCCGCTAAATGTAGTGAAGCATATCCCGGGGATTACTGTCGCTTGGAACAATGGCACCAAGACGGTTACAATTGGCCGCAGCGGGGAAACAATCACACTGGTTGCGGGTCACAAGACTGCCCTGATTGGAAGCAAACCAACCGCACTGCCTGTCGCCTCGGTTTTGCTTAAAGGCAGAGTCATGGTGCCGATCCGCTTCATAGCAGAAGCCGCAGATGCGCATGTAGCCTGGAATGCTGCCACCCGGATTGTGTACGTCGCCAAAGCAGATGAGGCGCTGATCACTCAACTCCAATCTGCGAATCTGGGGGAAGCACGTACAGCAGCCCTTCATTTTCCCCGCGTCAGCACGCTTAAGCAAATCCCTATCATTAATGAGTCACAGAATCAGGACTATTATTTCCCGGAAGGCACAGCGGCCCGTTTCTTCATTCAAGGCGGGCCTGGTATTTCGTATTATGAAATTACAGGTAATTATGCGGAAGAGATCTGGTCTGCCAAAATAGACTATAGTGCCCCATCCTCCGCCGGACTCTTCTTTATACCGTACAAAATTGTGGATCAGGCCGGAAAAATGCCCTCCTATAAGGGAAGCCTCGCGTTCTATCATCTGATGCTTCCGGTTATGGAGGCAACCTATGGATTCATTGATGCTACGGGTGTCTCCAGAACGGTCGGGCAACAAAATATGAATCTAAATGAGTTCTTTGAAATACCAGGGGAATCATCATCCTCTGTACAAAACTAATTACATCCAGATCGGTACCGCAAACGGAACAAGAATCAGCAGCAGCGCGGCGACACTCAGACTCCGGGTCCACACCGGCTTCAGCTTCTGATTCTTCTCCGATTTGTACCAGCCCTTGAACTGCCAATAGTTCCGGTACATCACTAAGAATATGAGAAAATTACCGATTACTGCAGTATACAAATACCCGGTCCATCCATATAACATTTTGAAGATCCACTGCTCCACACCCCCGAGTACACCTAGTGTCAGAACCAGCAGAACCACTAAACGCAGCATTTCTGCCATAAAACTTGCGAGTTTACTCATTTTGTCCTCCGAATCAACGTTTTCCAGTGCTCTTCTATAACTTCTATATTTACCCTGTTAATCCTGCTTCAGCAACAGCAAGCTCCCGGTATAGCTGCTGCCGTGAAGGAGTATTATCCCCTCGCAGTATCTGCCTGTGTTATATCCAACGCTGGAGTGATTATAGTATTCTGTAGAAAAGAACGTGAAGAGGTGTCCGGAATGCAGCGAACAGATGTTGTAATTGGAATCGATGGAGGAGGAACTCATACGCGGGTTATAGCCGCCGATATTGAGGGAAATGTACTAGCCTATTGCAAAAAGGGAAGCGCTTCCGCATACCGGGACTCTGCCGCTCAGCATAACGTGAGGTCAGCGATTATAGAAGCGCTGGAAAGCGGCGGCATCGAGCCCGGCAGGGTCATCGGCATGGCTGCCGGGGTTGCCGGATATGACTCGCCGGAGGATTTGAACTGGATATTGCCACTCACCGGGGTTCCGGAGCTGACTTGTCCGAGGTGGCACGTCAATGACGCGCTTATCGCCCATTACGGAGCACTGCTTGCGCAGCCCGGCATTATTGTCATCTCGGGAACTGGCTCCATCATTATTGCCATTAATGAAGACGGACGTTATTTACGCAATTATGATTTCCATCATTATGCCGCAAGTGCCGCCCGGCTCCTCTCATATGATACCGTCTTTGAAGTGCTGGCCGGTCACACAGATTCAAGCGATGAGCTGCTTGTCGCCCGGATGCTTGCGCACTGGAACGTTGCTGCAGCCTCTGAACTATATATGCTTGCAAGTGAAGGGTTTGACGATGACCGGAAAGCCCGGGACAGACGCTTTGGAGAATTTGCTCCTATAGTTACGGAAGAAGCGGAGCAGGGAAGCTCCACCGCCGTCCGGGTATGCGGCAGGGCTGCAGAGCAGATTAAGACGGGCATCGGTCTGCTGGCTTCTTCTTTTGCGCAGCAGACCGTCCCGGTAGCCTTCATCGGCAGTGTGGCAAACAGCAGGTATTTTCAATCGGAATTACGCAGTTTACTGAAGAACGGGGCCAACAAACAGTATAAGGTGGTAACGCCACAGCTCCCGCCCGAAGCAGGGGCTATCCTATATGCATTGGAGCAATTAGGCCAGCCGGTCACCGAAAATATAATCAGCCGGCTGCAGCATAGCAGCAAGCTGCCTCAGTGAGCATATACGCAGCGCGTGATTGCTACGGATAGACCTTCATCTGGCAGCTTCTAGTATAGGCGCATCACAGCTCCACAGCCGCCTCTTTGGCGTTCCATATGACGGGAAGGCCAAAGAGCGGCGTCAAGCTGCCTAAGGGAATATACAATCGCCCGTTTACAGTCCGCGAGGCCAGCATGGCCACCGTTTTGCCGTTCACCTTCGCTGTTTCGCTAAGCGGTTGATGGACCGCGATATGCTCACCTATAGTAATGATAAGCGCTCCGGTTCCCGCTTCCTGCTTCAAGGTTCCCCCCAGCAGGGCAACCGATTCTCGGAGCGGAACGAATACCCGTGAATTCTCCAGCAGGAAAGAATCCTTAACCTCCAGCTTTTCTCCATTGATGATAAAGACGCCCGCAATCATTGTCGGCCCGGTGGAATAGCCGCTCTTCACTGCGATGCTTGCCATATCAAGTCCTGAAGTAGTAATGATCACGGGAGTGTTATTGGCTACCCTTGGATACAGCCAGTGGATATCCTCATTATGCATCCGGATGCATCCGGCGCTGACATATTTACCGATGGAGGCTTCATTATTGTTGCCATGAATGGCATAAGTCGTGCCGTAGGTATCGTTCACTTCCAGCCCCAGCCAGCGGTCGCCCAGCGGATTGGCCGGATCGCCTCCGGGAATCTTTTCTTTGTAATAGGGTCTGTTCTTGATTTTGACCACAATTTTGAAGCTGCCTTCAGGCGTCAGGCTCTTGGTCTTGCCGGTGGCGACCGGAAAAACCTTCTCCAGCTTACCGGCGCTGAAATAGGCCAGCTTATTCGTCTTTTTGTTCACAATAATCAGATCTGAGGATGATGATGACGCTGCTGCGGCTGATCCTGTGAAGCATGCTGTGAACAGCACTGCGAACACAAGCATAAGCTTGATGCTCCTTGGAACATAAGTTGTAGTCAGGCTGATACGCTCACGCAGATTCATGGTTGCCCCACCTCCAGGTTATGGGTGATACTGGAAACTCTTTTCTACATAGACGTCAGTCTGCCGCATTAGTTGCACAGCAGCTTGTACCTATTCTTATCAACTCGTCCCTGCGGATTTGAAGCAGAGTTTGCACAATTGTAACCGTTCAAGCGGTGCTTCGCGTGCGGTTTCATGAGGATGAATATTAAGTGCCTCCGCCAGAGATAATAAGCCCGCATGACCATTACAGCACCCGCCAAGGAGGCCATTTACTTTGAATTCAAACCATTCCAGCCAGATCAGCCAAAGCGAGCAAATCATCCAGCAGCTGATGACACAGACCCAGCAGGGCACGCAGAATTATCAGCAGCTTCTGCAGCAGGAGCAGGAGCATGCCGCCAAATTGCAGGAGCTCAGCCAGCACAGCAATAAGGCCATTCAGATGATTCAGCAGGCATTACAGGGCCATCAGACCGCTATGCAGCAGCTGCAGCAGGTCTCACAGTTAATCAGACAGCTGGAGCAGATTCCGCAGACTGCCGGCTACAATACAGGCGGTATTCAAAGATTCAATACCGAACAACAGGGCTTTAATACAGGAATCCCAAGCTTCAGTACTGGTAACTCTGGAAATCAAAGCTTCAGCACAGGCTCCGGAGGATATAATTCTTCCTTCAGCCCGTCCTTCACTTCCAATAGCCAGCCGGTAAATTCACTGCATAGCCCAATTAACTCTTCAATTAACTCTTCTTTTAACCCGCAGCCGCTGCATACACCCATGCAGACTAACCATTCCTACGGTTCACCGATGAATCAGGGACGCAGCTTCCAGCAGTAATATAAGCCGGACTACGCGGTTCAAGACAAAAGGGGGTCTCTCAGGCCGTACCAGCGGCACTGCGGAGAACCCCTTCTTTGCATCTGCACTTCGCGCCTGGGCATTCATACATATGCATGTTAGACTACCAGCCGTCCCCTCTTCTCCGCGAGGCCAATCGTCGCCTCTACGCCGGAGTTGAATTCCAGGTAGTCGCTCTCGACTCCATCACTGAAGATTACCCCGTCCTCCGGCATCTGCGAAGTAATTCGCAGCGGCATACGGCTGTTGATCCTGCCGAATACCAGACCAGCCGAAGTCGTCCGGCTGGGAAAAGGCTCCCGTACCGTAAAGTAGAGCTCCGGATGATCCCAGGCCAGCTTGAGCGCCGCCCCGTTTTCCTGCGGTCTGCCCCCATGTACAGACGCATGTGCTTCCAAGCCCGCCGTTACCGTCACCTGTTCCGCTGCCTGCCATTGCGCCGCCTGGCTGACAATTCCCGCTGCTCCGGCGAGAACGCTTTTGAGCCAGCCGGTGGAGCCCATGCCGGTAGAGACAATAATCCCGCTGGAGGACTGCTGCTCCAGTGTGCCGTTCAGTTCAAGCTGATAACGGGCCGAGACATGGGTCCGGCGGCCGATGAACAGATCGTTGACACCGTACAGGCTCTGGCCGTCATTCAGCTCTGCCCTGGCAAGGGTAACCTCGCGTACCTGCCGCTGGCTGCGGAGCACCTCCGGCACCAGCTGCCGCAGGTCCTTAACCGTGAAGGGCAGCAGCACACCATCCCAGCGCTGCGGGTCGGGATTTACACCGATCAGCGGCTGCTCCCGCAGGTATTTCAGCGTATTGGCAACCAGACCGTCCTGCCCCAGCACAACTACTGTATCCCGCTCTCCAAATATAAAGTTAGGCACATGCTGCCGGTCCAGAAGCTGCAGCCGTCCTACCGCGCTCAGCTCGGTTACAGCAGCCTCTACCGCCTTGCGGTAAGTGAAGTCCTCGCTCAGATAATCGCTGAAATCGGCCCCCAGCCGTTCAATATAGAACTGGGCCTGCTGGATCGTATTGTAGCGGACCACCAGTTCTTCCAGGCGCGTCTTGCGCTTGATCAGAATAATCTTGTTCTCGGATACCGGGCTGCTCATCGTCCGTTGCCTCCTCTTGCCGCACCCGCTCCGTTACCCGGCGACCCGGCCATAATTCCCTGCAAAAGATCCGGGGTAATATTGAGCTGCCCGATCTTCCCGGCATTCTCAGCCAGCTCCTGGAACGCGATGGCAATCAGCTTATCCGGATTCATGCCTACATTCGTCAGTGCCTGAAGTACACCAGGTGCTACGCCCTGGAGCGAATTCATCACCGCCGATAACTCGTAGGCCTTGGCATCCGCTTCCGCTCTCTGATTCGCCACTGTCAATTCAATCAGCTCCTGCTTCTTCTCCTCCAGCGCAGTATCGAAGCTGAGCTGCTCTTCCTTCATCTCATTCTGCTTCTGCTTCACCGAGCGTTCGGCATCGAGCTGGGTTTCGCGGATCTGCCGCTTCTTCGTCTCCACGGCGATCTCCGTATTCAGCTCATTCTCCTTCACCCGCCGCTCCTGCTGAATCGAGGCATTGCGCCGTTCATAGAGCGCATCGTCGGCGCTGCGGAGAATCTCTTCGCGGGCCTGCGCCTCCAGCGCGCGCAGCGTTTCCTTATTCGGCACGATTGCCAGAATGGACAGCCCCATCAGCTCGATGCCCAGCTTCTCTATCTCCGCACTCTGTCCGATTTCGAGCGTAATTGTCTTAGCCAGACGTTCACTCGACTGAATGGCTTCCTTCAGCGGCAGCTGCCCGAGCTGCTTCTTGGTCAGCACCTTGGCGATATTGATCACCCGCTGGGCCAGCTTGTGCGGATCATCGGAGAGGTAGGAATTCTTCCGCAGATTATACGTATAGTTAAGAATCTGTGTAGTCTTGCGGTAATCCACGATCCGGTAGGTCAGCTGCCCCTGCACGGTCACCGTCTGATAATCAGCCGTAATTTCCTCGAACATGAACGGTACATCAATCGAAGAGACCGGCACCACTACAACCGAGGTCGTAGGCGCGTAATAATGGAAAGAAAGTCCTACACCTTCCTGCACTACCTTACCGTTCTTCACCTTAAGGACATATTCACTGGGCTGGAACTTTACGAAGCGGAATCCGAACATGGTCATTACCTCCTGTTGTTTATTTTAGTGATTGATATTAACGAAATGTTATTATTAATTTGTTATTAACAACATCTTAGCAGACTTTGATGATATTATCAATATGTCAATAACAAAAATCCGCAAAAAAACACCTCACTCTCCAAAATGGAAAATGAGGCGGTGGAATGCAAGAGAGTCAAACGCAACTACGTTGAATATTTGGACTTCCGGCCGCTGTTGTCTACAGATTTCTTGATCCTTACCGCAGTAGCGGTTGAAATCCGTAGACAAAGGCGGACGCTACCGCTCCTCCAGTTCCAAAATCCCCCTCCTTTGCGCCCCTCTCTTGCTTTGGTGTAAGTAAGTTACTTTACAGTGACCTTTATCTTCACGGTTTTGCCGCCGTATTTCACGGATATGCTCGCAGTACCTTTACTGTTGGCCTTAATCAGGCCGTTTTTGCCGGTAGCTACAAGCTCCTTGGTGGAAGTCCAGACTGCTGTCTTGGATACATCCGATTCACTGCCGTCCTCAAAAGTAGCCGTTGCCGCCAGCTGCACAGACTGGCCTGCACTCAGCGTAAGATTCATCTGGCTGACCTCGAGATATTTCAGCACATCAACGGTTACGGGGACTTTGACGGTTTTGCCGCCGTATTTGGCCGTCACATAGGATTTGCCGTAAGCCACTGCCTTGACCGAGCCTCCGGTAACTGTGACGATCTTATAGCTTCCGCTTTTCCACTCCGCCTTGTCCGTCACATCCTTCGTTTTGCCATCGCTATAAGTGATGCTTACTGCGATTTTGGCCGTATCGCCGGATTTCATCGCCAGGTTGGTCACCGATGCTTCGATGACAGTGATCTGATCCACTTCAATGTTGACCGTCACTTTCTGCCCTCCATAGGAGGCGGTGATCGCCGTTTTGCCCTTCAGCACTCCGGTTACAAGACCTTTCTTGACCGTAGCGATTGTAGTCTTGGCCGAGCTCCAGTCTGCATCAGCCGTTACATCACTCTCTACACCTGCGGAATCCGTGGCAGTCAGTGTAATCTGCTCCTTGTCTCCGGCAGACATCGTAATCAGGCTCACATTGGCAGCCAGCTCATCCACAAGGCCCACATTCACGGTAATGGCCGCCTTCTCCGTACCTATTTTGGCGGTAATCACCGCTGTTCCTGCAGAGAGGCCGGTAATCAGACCGTCCTTAACCTCGGCAATCTTCTCATCGCTGGAGCTCCACTCCACATCACTGGTGATCGTCTTGTCGCTGCCATCACTGTAACTGCCGGTAGCCTCGGCCTGATAAGTCTCGTCTTCCTTCAGTTCAATGGTCTTGGCCTGCAGCGCCAGTTTGTCCGGTGTGCCTGCCGTGATTTTGACCGTTGCCGTCTTGCCGCCGTAAGAGGCCGTAATTACAGCACTGCCTGTGGCATAGGCGGTAATGGTTCCTTTGCTAACGTCAGCTACATCCGCATTATCCGTACTCCACACTGCATTCTCTGTGACATCCTGTGACGTTCCGTCTTCATAACTGGCCATAGCCGTTACCGCTTTGCTCTGGTCCTTGGCGAGGTTCAGCTTGCTGACCGTAAGATTCAGGCGCGCAGCTGTTTCGACACTCACCGCAATGGTGAGGGTTTTGCCGCCATAAACGGCGGTAATTGTAGTTTTGCCGGACTTGTAGCCTGTAACCAGACCTTTGTTCACGATAGCGATATTCTCGTCAGCGGTGGTCCAGACTGCGCTGTCTGTCACCGTGCTTGGGGTGCCGCTTGCATCCAGGGCGGTCAGCACAAGCTGATGAGTTCCGTTCAGGCGCAGGTTCAGGCTGTCGTTATCGACGCTGAGCTTATTGCTTTTACCTACAGCAGCTGTTGCAGTGACTGTCTTCCCGCCATAGACCGCCGTTATCGTCACATTGCCTTCTGCGTAGGTTGTAATACTTCCTTTATCCACATAAGCCACAGCTTCATCACTGGAGGTCCAGGTTGCCTTGCTGGTTACATCTGTTACCGTACCGTCCGCAAAAGTCGCCTTGAGCACAAGCACCTTAGCAGCATCCACCGCAAGATTCAGACTGGTTTCACTTAAGGCCAGATGTCTTGCTGTTCCCACATCAACGGTAACCGTGGCCGCCGCTCCATTATAAGTTCCTGTAAGGGTCGCCGTACCTACGGAATAACCGGTGATCAGGCCTTTGCTGACCAGAGCGATGCTCTTATCGCTTGTGGTCCATACCGCACTGCTTGTAATATCCGATGAGGACCCGTCGCCTGCTACGGCAGTCAGCACAAGCTGCTTCGTCCCGCTGATCTGCAGGAATACATTATCATCGCTGGCTACCAGTTTACTTACGGCTCCAACTTCCACCTCCGTCGACGTTTCAAGTGTGCCATAGACGGCAGAGATTGTTGCGGTTCCAGCCAATTTATAAGTAGTGAGGGATCCTTTTTTGACAAAAGCCACAAGCTCATCACTCGAACTCCATGCCGCCTTAGAAGTGACATCCTCGGTGCTGCCATCGGCATAGGTCGCCGTCAGGGTAAGCGCATGGGTGGAGCTTGTCTTCAGGCCAAGCTGTTCTTCGCTCAGATCCAGATACCGGGCCACCGCAACATCCACATCCACCTGTACAGACTTATCGCCATAGGCTGCTGTAATCGTCGCCGTTCCGGCTGTATAGCCGTAAACCTTGCCTTTGTATACATAAGCGATACTGGAATCGCTCGAGCTCCAGACTGCGGTGCCGGTCACATCTTTGGTCGTCCCATCGGGGTAGACGGCGGTGAGTTTAAGCTGCTGAGCTTCTTCCGTCTTCAGAAAAACACTCTGATCATCCACAACCAGCTTGCTGGTCTGGTCAACCGTTACCTCTACTGTGGTAGTCTTGGTGCCGTATTTGGCGGTGATAACTGCCGTTCCCTGCTTGTAGCCGGTAATGACGCCCTTAAGGACATCGGCAACCGCTTCATCACTGGAGGACCAGGCGGCCAGGGACGTTACATTCTCCTGCGTGCCATCCTGGAAAGTAGCTGTAAGCTTAACAGCAGAGCTGTCTTTCAGCAAAAGCGCAAGCTCGGGCTGATCCGCTTCGATCCGCTTGGCTACCTCTACATTCGCTGTGACGGTGATGGTTTTTTTGCCATATACGCCTGTGATTGTGGCTGTCCCGGAGGAGATCCCTTTGACTGTACCGTTCACCATGGTAGCTACCGCAGCATCGCTTGTGCTCCAGACTGCCTTGTTCGCCACCGTGGCGTCCGTTGTATTATCCGAATACGTTGCGGTCAGAATAATGCTGCCCGATTCGGCTTTGCGGAGATCCAGGCTCTGGACATTCTGCGTCAGCGCTTTAACCTTCTTGGTTACAGTAACCGTTGCGGCCTGGGAGAACTTCGTGCCGTCACTATATGTAAATACCACAACAATCGTGGCTGTCCCTTCCGCCTTGGCCGTCACAATCCCGTTATATACGGTGGCTACCGCCGGCTTATCACTGGACCAGTCACTGTTAACCGTCACGTCGCCTGAGGCGCTGTCGGAATAGACCGCAGTAGCTGTTAGAGCCGAAGTCTCTTCCACCGCAAGCGTAAGTTCACTTACATTCAGCACAATTTTGGAGACCGTTACCGTGGTGGCTGCCAGCGCCAATCCCCCGTTAGTCAATACCAGAAGCAGCGGCAATGCCATCAGCAAAAACCGGAAAAAGCTGTTTTTCTTCAATCTGTTATCCTCCTTGGTGAATTATGATTTGAATCTCTTATCGACATATCCCGGCTTTTAATTCAGGTACTAAAGACTTAACTTTTTTCTTATAACAACGATAATAAATCAGTTATTTATCTATGTATTTACACAATCCGCAGAAAAAGAACACCTCTAAATACACCCTGCTCAAGAGATAGGCTGAATGCATCATAACAACCCAAACTGAATGTAGTCTGAATAGCCTCATTCGTTTTTTAAAACCTGAAAATTCACAGCGGATATCCGGTTTTGCACAAACTCTAATCACCTTTGCACAAACTCGATTCTTCTTTGCACAAACTAAATTCCAGCTTTGCGTTTTGTCCATTGAGTAACGGATGGTTATCATCTATGATCATTTCAACGAGAATGATTATCATTATTGGTAATCGATATACACATGGGAGGCATACTTACAATGAACAAGGCAAGACAACCTTTCGCAATCCTGTGCATCATCTTCCTGATGAGCACCTTACTGCTCGCCTGCAGCAGCACCAAGAATGATGAAGGCAACGCTGCGGCTAACACTGCTGCCGGCAATACCGCTGCAACCGCCGCTCCAACCGCAGAAGCTACTGCAGAACCGGCAGCTACAACACGCTCTTACACCGATTACAAAGGCCATACGGTTGAGATTCCTGTGAACCCGCAGCGGATCATCTACTCCGGGGAAACTTACGGCGATCTGATTGCCCTGGGCGTACAGGCCATCGGCTATCCGCTCTCCATGGCTGAAGGCCAGGTGTTCAAGGACAAGCTGACCGGGGTAGAAGATGTCGGCTTCCCGATCAACCTGGAGAAGACGCTTGAGCTTCAGCCGGATCTGATCATCTATGCCGGAATTGAAGAGGCTGATTTCGATGCCTTGTCCAAAATCGCTCCAACCATTATCTTCGATACCTTCGCCCCGCTGAAGGAACGGATGCAGGAAATCGGCGGTATCCTGGGCAAAACAACAGAAGCAGAAGCCTGGCTGGCCCAGTACCAGACGCAGGAAGACGCCATGTGGGCCCAGCTTAGAGCTTCAGGCATGAAGGAAGGCGAAACCGCCGCAGTCTTCACTTACTATCCGGGCGACAGACTGTTTGTAATGGCTACAACCGGCCTGTCACAGGTACTGTATGGAGAGAACGGATTCAAGCCTACTCCGGCGATCCAAAAGGTGCTTGACGCCGACATGGGCTTCCAGGAGATTTCGATGGAGGTTATCCAGGAATACGCAGGGGACCGTATTTTCCTTCTGACGCCGGTAGCTGACGAAGCCAAAGCATCGACCGACAAGCTGCTGGAAAGTGCAGTCTGGAAAAGCCTGCCGGCCGTTAAGAACGGCTATGTCTACACGCAGGACATCATGAAAACCTCCAGTGATGCCGCCACCAGAGAATGGCTGCTGGGCGAAATCCCCGCAATGCTGAATAAGTAACGATTACGCATGCAGACAGGACGAATATTAAAAGCAGCTTATCAACTAATGTTGATAAGCTGCTTTATTTTATATACAATGAGGTTTATTGATAATCGTTCTCAGTATGTACATCAATTGATCCCCTGAAAGGAGTGCCGAGCCTTGAGACAGAATGCCCTGAACCCGGGACTCCCCCCTGCCCCCGCACTTGCAGCGGCTCCGGCCCTGCCGGCAGTTCCGCTCCGCTCCCTGCTGTTTCAGCTGAAGGGCATTGAGCTGGTAATCCAGAGTGCCGACACTGTGTCCGCTGTGCAGACTGCCGGTCAGCATACACTTCTGATCTTTACCGGAGGCCGCGGTGAACTCTGTATCGGGGAGCAGCCGGCCCTTTCAGTACATGCAGACAAGTGTTGTCTGCTGTCCCCCGGAACTTCCTACAGTACGGATAACGCGGAAATGACACTATACTATTATTTGATATCCTTTGCCGCTATTACGGCTGGAGATTCCCCTGCTTCCCATACAGCTGAATTGCTGCCGGGCCGGAAAGAACTAATCGTCCACCCTTTCACCCGGGTGATCCGGCTCGCGGAAGAGCTGCTTGCGAACCAGGGCAGCGGGGACGAGCTCCAGTATTTCAGACAGCAGCTGCAGTTCCAGGAGCTGCTGCTCCTGCTGTTTGAACATAATTACTCCACCCGCCAGCTGCCCAGTCCCGCGCAATCCGTGGAGAGTACGATCCAATTCCTGCAGGATCATTATATGGAGAGCATTACGGTGAAGCAGCTTGCGGAGCTGGCACAGGTCTCTCCCTGGCAATACACCCCAATCTTCCAGAAGCTGACCGGCAAGCGGCCGCTCGATTATCTGACCGATCTGCGCATCGGGCACTCCAAGAACTATCTGCTGGAATCGGCCGAGCCGTTGCGCGAAATCGCCCGGCTGGTCGGCTTCTCCGATGAATATTACTTCAGCCGCCGCTTCCGGCAGAAGACGGGAGTCACGCCCGGGCAGTATGCCCAGGCCCAGCAGCGCAAAGTTACCGTCAAGGATTGGACGGGGCATGAAGTGGAAATTCCGGAGCGGCCGAAGCGGATTGTCTACCACGGGGAGACACTGGGAGATTTGCTGGCGCTGGGAGTCAAGCCTGCCGGAGGCGATGAGGCCTTTGCCCGGAACAGCGTCTATAAGCACCGGGTCAAGAATCTGGCCAATGTCGGCTTCCCGCTGGACCCGCAGCTGACCCGGCTGATCAGCCCTGACCTGATTATTATCGCGAATTCGGACGAGCGCGCCTATACGCGCGTCTCCGGTATCGCCCCGACCCTCACCTTCGATTCGTTCGCGCCGCTTGAGCATCGGCTGCGGATACTTGGCGGGTGGCTCGGCAGGCAGCGCGAAGCGGAAGCCTGGCTGGAGGCCTACCACGCCAAAAACGCTGCCATGTGGCAGCGTCTGTACGCAGAGGGGCTCCAGCCGGGAGAAACCGCCTCCGCGCTGGTCTACGACCATGGCAACCGCCTGTTCGCTATGGCGATGACCGGACTGTCCACGGCCCTGTATGCTCCCGGCGGCCTGCAGCCGACGGCAGAGATTAAGGGCCTGCTGGACCAGGGGCTTGGCTTCGGCGAGGTTGATCCGGCGAAGCTGCACAGCTACGCGGGGGACCGCGTCTTCATGCTCATCCCGGAGCGCGAAGACTCGCGGGAAGCCATGGAGCAGCTGCTGCTGACGCCGCTGTGGAACAGCCTGCCCGCCGTACAGGAGGGCCGCGTCTATATGCTCGACGGCGCCAAATGGAATTCCGGCGATGCCCTGACCCGCGAGCGGCTGCTGACCCTGCTGCCCAGGCTGCTGGGGGGAGCGGGCGGGTAGGCGGGTTCGGGAATTCAGAGTGACTGGAACCTGGTACAATATCAGAACTAAAGAAGTGAGTCCATTTAACAATGCAGTAACTGCTGTATTCCGTTCCAAATGGAAATTCAGTGATAGTTGTATAATGTGCAATTAAAAACAGCGAAAAGAGAGGCTTGCCTCATATAAGTGCAATCTGTACAACTAAAATTACCCAAATGAGTGAAAACAATCTACAAACAGCTATTTAATTGCACGAAATACAACTAAACGGATAATTGGGTGTATATCAGACGATTTAGTTGTACAAAGTGCACTTATGCATATCGCTTACCGCACACACCTAGGCATATACCGTAATCGGATCATCTCAGGCCATTAGCAAGCGATTTACCAAAATGGTTTTCACTAAATAAATCTGACGCTACACCAGGAGCTGCCCTAGATCGCCTGAATTCGTACCTCGGCAGAGTTCGTACAATAGATTTCTTCCTTTCAGCCACAATTAGGGACGATCCCTAAATTCTGTTGCAGTAAATACATTAGAATGCCTTTGCAGACCCTTAAAACCCCGATTCTGTTGTACAAAATACGATCAGCCGGCTGTGAGGTTAGTCCGGAGTGGCTTGGAGCCAGTTTGGAGCTTGTTGCAGCTGGTTTGGAGCTGGTTTGGACCGGTTTGCAGCTGGTTTGGAATTTGTTCGAAACATGCCGGCGACCCGGAGCTTGCCCAGAATATGCAACTTGGCCGGAATATGAAGCTTGCCGGATTCACCCGGAGCAGTCCCGTAACTCCTGCGCCCGCTCCTTTACAGCTCAAATGTCTATTTCGCCGCTTCAGGAGTAGAATACTTGATCTTCAATACCAGAATGCCCCGGCTGCGCATGTCAGAGGGCAGTTCTACAATCAGGCCTTCTCCGGCCCGGCTCCATTTCAGCTCCCCCTTCCAGCCCAGCAGCTCCACCTGCAGAATCTCTCCGGCAAGCTGCTTGGAGCGGATGCCCAAGGTCTCGATCACTGTCGTTCCGCCCTCGGGCCAGCCCATAACCGCCGCATAGAGCAGCTCCCCGCCTCTGGCGGTGAAGCGGATATCCTGCGGGGTGAACGGGCTGCGCTTCGTATCGTTAAATGTTCCGCTGACGATCTGGGTCGGCCCTTCGCCATATACCTTCCAGGGCCGCGTTCCGTAGATCGCTTCCCCGTTTACCGCCAGCCAGTCCCCTACCTCCAGCAGCAGCTGCTGCTCTTCTTCAGGAATGGTCCCGTCCGCACGCGGCCCGACATTCAGCAGCATGACGCCGTTTTTGCTGACTATATCGACCAGGTCGCCGAGTATAACTCCCGAGGTCTTATATTTGTGGTCGGCAATATGGCACCAGGCGGTTTCACCTACCGAGGTGCAGGTCTGCCAGACCTCCGGATTAATATCGGCCAGCTGGCCCCGCTCCATATCATAGACGGCGGTTCCTTCGGCAAAAGCATCAAATTTATAGTTTATGACTGCCCCCTGGCCCCATTCGGCAGCCTTGTTGTAATAGTAGGCGGCGAGCTTTTGCAGATAAGGCTTGAAGACCGGCTGCTCGATCCACCAGTCGAAATAGACCAGCTGCGGGCCGTAACGGTCGATCAGGTCGCAGGTGCGGACCAGCCAGTCGTCCAGAAACTCCTCATTCGGCGGCAGAATCGGCAGCGGATACGCCGGATCACCGTAGCAAGGCTGCGCCGGACCGTACAATTCCGCGTATTTCGGGTCCTGCACATCTGAAGGCAGCTCGCGGCCTCCGTTGTAGTACCACCAATTCTCCGCACGGTGGCTGGAGACGCCGAAGGTCATATAATGCCGCCGCACGGCTGCGCCAAGCTCGCCGATAATGTCTCTGCGCGGACCCATCCTGGCAGCGGTCCACTCCGAATAAGGGCAGTCATACATGGCGAAGCCGTCATGATGCTCGGCAACCGGCACTACGAACGCGGCACCGGCGCGCTTGAACAGGGCAGCCCACTCCTCGGCATCGAATTTCTCCGCCGTGAACTGGGGAATGAAATCCTTATAGCCGAATGTGTCCGGCGGGCCATAGGTCTTCAGATGATGCTCATACACCTCTGTGCCTTCCCTGTACATATTGCGCGCATACCACTCTGTCCCGAAGGCGGGAACAGAATACACACCCCAATGAATGAAAATCCCAAACTTCGCATCCTCGTACCAGCGGGGAACGGAGTACTCCTCCAGAGACTTCCACTCAGCTCTAAACGGGCCGTTCTCTACAGTATCCTTGATCTCCAGCTTCTTCTGTCTGCGCAGCTCATGCAGCGATGGTTTTGACAAGGAACTCACCTCTTCTATGGTTTGAGAATCTTGCGGACGGCTTCCAGCCGCCCGGGGTCAACCGGCCTCAGCGGATCGCCGTCCTCCCGGACAGCCGAACCGAAATGCACCCGGCGGACAGCCGTCCGGGAGATGAAATCCTTCAGGCCTGCAGCATTCAAGCCGCTGCCTGCAAGGATGGAGAGCGAAGAACCGGCGGACAGCCGTTCCAATACGGCAATCCTCGCCATACCCTCAGCGGAAGTAGCCTTATCGCTGCCGCCGGAGGTCAATATATCCGTAATCTGCGGATACCGCTTCAAGACTTCAAGCGCCTCAAGCTGATCCCGCACCTCATCAAAAGCCCGGTGATACGTTACCTCCATCCCGGCCGCAGCATCAAGCAGCCGGACCAGCAATTCTTCGTCCACGGTCCCGTCACTGCGGAGCATGCCCGTGACCAGGGACAATCCGCCCACTCCGGCAATATGCCGGATATCGCGCAGCATCGTTTCCGCGTCTGATGGGTCATACCGGAAGGAACGCGCATGCGGCCGTACCATTACTCTTACGGGAATGCTGACTGCCTCCCGCACCGCTTCAATCAGCCCAAGGCTGGGTGTTAATCCGCCTTCACGGATTCCGGTAATCAGCTCTAACCGGTCCGCTCCATAACGTTCAGCGGTAACTGCATCACTTACTGTCGTGGCTATAACCTCTAACAGCATAGTTCACTCTACTTCCCTTCCTTGTTCATAATCATCCGTGCCGCGCCGATCATTCCGGCATCATTGCCAAGCTCGGCAGGAAGCACCTTAATGGACAGCGGTGACACGGCGGCAAGCCCGCTCATCCAGGCATCCCACCATAAGGCATGGGATTCCGCGACTCCGCCGCCAAGAATAATCGCCTCCGGGTCCATGAAAGACTGGATATTATGCACGGCCAGGCTCAGGTCGTGCATATATCTCTTCATGGGTGCAGCCGCTGTGGCGCTGCCTGCGGCGAATTCTGCCAGCAGTCTGCGGCCGTCCCAGCCCTCCGCCGCTTCTGCGGCCAGCCGGCTGAGCGCCTTGCCGGACAGATAATGCTCGGCGCAGCCCCGCTGCCCGCAGCTGCAGGGAATTCCTCCGGGATGGAGCACCATGTGCCCGATCTCCCCGGCCCCGCCCTGTCTGCCTGAGATAGCCTCAGCATTATGAATAACAGCTCCGCCGACACCTGTACCCAGCGTCAGCATTACATAATGCTCCAGCCCCGCAGCCGCCCCGCGCCAGCCTTCGCCAAGAGCGGCTGCATTGGCATCGTTGCCAACCGACACAGGCAGCGGGAACTCCTCCTCCACTGCTTCCGCCAGGCGCATGCCGGTCCAGCCCGGCAAATTCTCCGTCGCATAGAGGACTACGCCTTCAGCCGGTTCTACCCGCCCGGCGGTGCCTATGCCAATGCCGCCGAGCCCGTATCCGCAGCACACAAGCTCTGCAATAATCTTCTTCAGCGCAGCGAGAATCCCTGCTGCCCCCTCGTTCACAGGCGTAGCGGTACTGCGGCGGGCAACAATCTCCCCTTGCCCGTCCACCACTGCCGCCTTTATTCCGGTTCCGCCGATATCGGCCCCGATATAATAGCGGCTCATCCTTCGGCCTCCGTTGTTGCGCCGCCCGCCTTCTCTTTCATCGCCTTCACATAACGGGCGGCTATCCACTGCGGACGGGTAATCGCCGAGCCCACGACGACGAAGTCCGCACCCAGCTCCAGCGCCGCAGCCGCCTGCGCCGGCTCGGATATCCCGCCTTCGGCGACTACCGGCACCTCCAGGACAGCGGACAGCCGTTCCAGCAGATCCAGATTCGGCAGCGGAGTTCCCAGCGTCTCTGCGGTATAACCGCATAGCGTAGTCGAGATGTAATCCGCGCCCCATCCGGCCGCCTGCACCCCTTCTTCGAAGGTCGAAATATCGGCCATCACCGGTATCCCCGCAGTCTTCAGCGCGGCAAGGGTCGCCTCCAACGTGCGCCCGTCCGGCCGGAGCCGTCCGGTACCATCGATGGCCACAATATCGGCCCCGGCCGCATAGACGGCAAGTGCATCCTCAAGCGTCGGCGTAATGTAGACCTCACTGCCTTCATGCTGTATTTTGACCAGTCCGATCAACGGCAAGCCGGCGGCATCCTTAATCGCCCGGATATCCGCCAGCCCTCCGGCACGGATACCGGCCGCCCCCGCTTCCTTCGCCGCCATCGCCATCGCCACCATATGATGGCTTCCGAACAGCGGCTCGTCCTCCAGCGCCTGGCAGGATACGACCAGACCCTGATAGGGAATGAGACTCCCTGAACCTTTTCCCATAACCTCGCTCACCCTCCCTGCATATCATTTTCGCGTATCACACGGCTGCCCTCTTAACATTCTCTCATTCTTGCACCTTAGCCATCCAGCCTCCTAGCCCTTAACCGCCCCGCCCACCAGACCTTTAATAATGAAGCGCTGGACGAACAGGTAGAGAATGATGATCGGCAGGGCCACAAGTGCAGCACCGGCGAACATCTGCGGCCAGTTGGTGTTGTATTGGCTTTTGAAGGCCATGAGGCCCACGGGCAGCGTACGCATATCCGGCGAAGACAGATAGACCAGCGGATTGAAAAAGTCATTCCACGAGTTGATCGCCACCACGATAATACAGGTCGCCGTAATCGGCAGCGTCAGCGGAAAAATAATTTTCAGGAAGGTCCGCCAAGGTCCGCACCCGTCCACCAGCGCCGCCTCCTCAATTTCACTTGGCACGGTCTTGAAGAAATTCACATAGAGGAAGATCGGCAGGGCCAGCCCGGAAGCAATCTGGATCAGCGACAGCCCGACATGCGTGTTGAGCAGATGGATCTCCCGCAGCACCAGGAACGCCGGAATCGTGCCGGAGAAGGCCGGAAGGATCAGCCCCATCAGGAAGAAGGTCGACATCGCGTCCGATTTATATCTTTTGCCATGATGCAGACCGTAAGCGGCCAGCACCGAGACGCCGATGGCGGCAGCGGTTGTCATCACCAGCACCAGAACGCTGTTCCCGAAATACGGCAGCAGATTGCCGGTGCGGAACGCTTCGGTATAATTGCTCCACTGCGGGTCTTTGGGCAGGCTGAGCGGATTGATCGTTGACGGTGTCTGCAGCGAAACCGAGATCATGACCGCCATCGGAACGAGTACAATAATGAGCGCGATAATCAGCACGGTGTAAATAGAGGTTTTCTGTAATGTAGTCGTCAATTCGCCACCTCCAGACGGCTGAGCAGCTTCATCTGCACAAAGGTTACAACCAGAATCATCACGGACAGGATCATCGCCATCGCGGTGCCGTAGCCCATTTGCGAGGTTTTGAAGGCATATTGATAGATCATAATCCCGAATGTCTGCGTGGAATTGGCCGGTCCGCCTTGCGTCATGATGAAGACATGCTCGAACATTTTCATACAGCCGATCACCGACAGCACTGTGTTCACAATGACCGAAGGAATCAGCAGCGGCAGTGTAACTTTCCAGAATTTGTTCCACGGTCCTGCGCCGTCAATGCTTGAGGCTTCATATATTTCACCCGAAACGGATTGTAGTCCAGCCAAGTAGATCATCATCGAATAGCCTGTGTACTGCCAGACCATGACGAGTGCAATCGCGTAGATTGCCAGGGAAGGATCACCGAGCCAGTCCAGCTGCGCCAGACCATTCAGCCCGACTGCGGCAAAAAACTTCGGCAAAAATCCGACCATCGGCGCATACATGTAGCTCCACACATAGCCGATTACAACGGTGTTCAGGATAACCGGGAAAAAGATAATCGCCCGCATCCACACAATGCCCTTAAGCTTCTGGTCGAGCAGTACGGCCAGCAGAATTGATGCGCTATGCTGCAGCACGATGACTACAACGGAGAGAATCGCCATATTCTTCAGCGCCGTCAGGAGCAGCGGATCACGGAAGGCTTCGCGGAAATTCTCCAGCCCGACCCAGTCGGCCTTGAATGAGAAGCCGTTCCAGTCGGTGAAGCCGTAGTACAAGCCGCTGAAGATCGGTCCGGCAAAAAACAGCAGGTAGATCAGGAGCGCCGGCGCGATAAACAGCAGGTAATTGCGAAAATTCATGAATTTCATCTTCTGCCTCCATCCCTCACCCCAAATTTGGGTAAAAAAAAAGAAACCTAAGCGAAAGACAGAGTTGTCCTTGATCTGAGCTTTCGCTTATTCTCTTGTGTTGTGTGTGTTCTATAAAGATTGTGCCTGAAACTCCTCCCATTTAGGTTCAGCCGTGACTGCAGAGAATGTTTGGACCTCCGGCCGCTGTTATGTTTGGATTTCCTGATTTGGACCGCTGATCGCGGTAGAAATCCAAACATAAAGGCGGACGCTACCGCTCCTACAGTTCCAAACTTCTCTTCCGCCACTCTCCCTAAAAGGTATACTTTTCAAACCCAATCTTTATAGTTTTGTTTGTCTTATATGTTCTATATGTCCTTATCTTGAGCTGTTTGCATTTGTTCCAGCAGCTTGGTGGTGTCCACGCCCTGCTTCAGCAGAATCTGCTGGAAGATCGGGAACATTACCGGCTCGATGGACGAGGTCATGCTCGGGAAAATCTGGGCTTCGCTGGCGTCAATCAGCGGCTGGAGGGAAGCGGCCAGCGGGCTGTAGGTTTCGGACGTGCCGCCTTTTACCGTTACCGCCTGCTTCGTTTCATCGGACCAGATTTTAGCCATTTCCGGCTCGGCCACGAATTCCATGAACAGCTTGATTTCTTCCTGATGCTTGCTCCAGGATACGCCAACCAGCAGGTTGTCTGACACCAGATTCGTTACGAGCGGCTGATCGCCGCGGTTGACCGGAATCGGGAAGGCACTGAGTTCAAAGGCGGAGAAGTCTGCATCAAAGTTCTCGCTGTAGCCCCATTCGCCCATCGGCCACATAGCGGCTTTGCCTTCTTTGAATACCTGTGCCACCTGGTCATAGCTGAGGCCGACGGAGTTCTCCAGCAGATAACCTTTATCCGCCAGCTCCTTCATGCCGTCGAAGTAGCCGGTGAACTCAGGATCGGTCCACTTTTTGTCTCCGCTGGCCAGCTGCGGGAATACGTCTGCATTGTCATGCTGATACAGTCCGAACTGTGAAGTGGTGATGAACTGGGTCGCCCAGCCGTCCTTGCTTCCGATGACCATTGGTGCGGTGCCGCTGGCTTTGATGGTCTCGCTCACCGCCATCAGCTCTTCCCAATTGGTCGGAATCGCAAGCCCCAGCTGGTCGAACAGCGTTTTATTATAGAACATTACGATCGGCTGGCTGTTATAGGGAACGCCGTAGGTTTTACCGTCCACTGTGCCCAGCTTCACCGCAGCTTCAAGATAATTATCCAGCCAAGGGCTGCCGGAGATGTCCATCAGGACATTCTCTTTGGAGAATTCGGCCACCTGATTCGGGAACAGCCATAACATGTCCATATCGGACTTGGAGACAATCCGCGTACGGATGATTTCCCGGAATTGATCATACACTTTGTCGTGCTCTATCGTGATGTAGGGATATTTCTCCTGGAATTTATCAACCACCGTCTGGCTGATCGGGTTCCATGTGGTCAGCTTCAGCACCACCGGCTCTTTCTCAGCATCCCCTTCTGCAGCGGAACCGCTTGTAGCAGCCGCTCCGGAATTACCGTTTGATGCCGCATTATTACTGCCGCAGCCTGCAAGAATGACCAACAACCCAAGACATAATACCGACAACCACCAGAACCCGCCTTTTCTTCTCATGTGTTAGCCTCCCTGACATTATGTTTGTTTCATGAGTTAATCGTACTCTGTTTGTGTCAGGTTAACTACCAGGTTGATCTGCTGCTTTATAGCTATTAATTGCTTATCTTGACCGCTCTGCCGGATGACTGATCCTCCAACTAGACGAGAATTGCGGTTTCCGTCAAATATTTGCTCTTTACTCACTGATTGCGGAATTCCAGTGGTGTCAGACCTGTGTCATCTTTAAACAGCTTGCTGAAATAATGCGGGTTGGCATACCCCAGCTCCTCAGCCACCTCGTACACCTTCCGGTTGCTCTCGCGCAGCAGCTTGCGGGCCAGGAGCATTTTTTTGGCGGTCATATATTCATTGAAATGCTGTCCGGTCTCCTTAAGAAACTGGCGGCTCAGATGGCTGACGCTGACATGAATCGCCTCTGCGGTCCGCGCCAGCGTCACATCCTCCAGCAAATGCTCATCGATATAAGCCGTTGCCAGCCGGATAATTCCGCTCAGCTTCCCGCCGCTCACCGGCTCACGCTCCGCCGCACTTCTATAGGCCTCCGGCAGCTCCGCCGCTGTCCGGTGAAGTCCGCTGCAGGTATACGCCATGCGGATGCCCAGCATTTTGTACAACCCTTGTTCCAGCTGATCCAGATAACCCTGCATCGCACCGGCTCCCGCTTCGTCAACGGACGCCTTCTGCGGCAGCAGCCAGACCAGCTCCTTGTTCTCCCGGCTGAGCAATATCCCGCCCCATTCCCGGGAAGTATATTCCTCCAGATAATACCGGAACGACATAAAGCGGGCCAGCGCTGCCTGCGGTTCAATTTCTTCGTTCTCGGCCATGCGCAGAATAGCCAGCCGGTAGCCCGCTCCATACAGGGACTCCAGTCCATACTGCTGCCACTGCTCCAGCCAATTCTCCAGGGGGGCCTGTGTCTCAAGCATCGACTGCAGGAATAGATCCCGGTCCTTATCGCTGTATCCCGGCACCTGCGGCACTGCCGCCTGATGAAGCTGCTCCAGGGTCCCCGCTGCTTTGAGCAGCGCCGCTGCAATCTCCTCGGCCGCCATCGTCGGCTTATGCAAATAATCAACGACTCCGATGCGGACAGCTTCTTTTACATAAGGAAAGTCCTCAAAGCTGCTGAAGAAGATAATCTGCACACTGGGGTACTGTTCCTTGATTCTGCGCGCCAGCTCCAGGCCATCCATGCCCGGCATGCGGATATCCGTCATCACAATGTGAATCTCCTCCCGGGCCAGCACCTTAAGCGCCTCATGCCCGTTCGCAGCCTCGGCTTTCCAGGCAATGGCAAGCTCATCCCAATTCAGCATATAGCGCAGCCCCAGCCGCACAATGGTCTCATCCTCCACTACAAGCAAATTCCACATGCTTCATTCCTCCATTCGCGGCCGGGACGTATCTCCGTCTTCCGGTTGATAAGGCAAATATAATTCTGCCCGGGTTCCCTGGCCCGGACCACTCTTCAGCGTCAAGGTATACGGCGGTCCGAACCTAAGCCGGATACGGTCACGGACGTTGGCTACACCGATGCTTGAACCCGCGTTGCCGTCCCCATCAGGGGCTGGGCCATGCTCTCTCTCGCCGTTGAGCACCTCCAGTGCATCCTGCGGTATACCGTGCCCGTTGTCCGTGATGGTGATCAGCAGCTCATCCCCGCCGTTCCCTGTTATCCGGGCACCCACCTCAATCAGCAGCGGGCCTTCGATATCGAAGGAGCCGTGAAAGATCGCATTCTCCATCAGCGGCTGCAGAATCATCGGCGGGACCATCGCCTGCCCGATATTCTCTTCAATCTGCCACTCCACCTTAAAGCGGTTCGTGTAGCGCAGCTCCATCAGCCGCACATAATGATGCAGCAGCTCCAGCTCCGCAGACAGCGGCACCAGCTCGCTGTCCAGCTTCATATTGGCATGCAGCAGCTTGTTCAGTGACTGCAGCAGCCGGGCGATGCCTTCCGACTGCTGCAGCACGGCCAGCATGCGGATGGAATTAATCGTGTTATACAGGAAGTGAGGAGCGATTCTCGCTCTAAGCGCATACAGCTCGGCCTCCCGCTTCTGCCGCTCCTTCTCTTCAATCGACTGGACCAGCACATCGAGCCGCCGCACCATCGTGACATAGCTGAGATGCAGCTGGCCGATTTCGCCCTGGACCGGCGGAGCCGCCGGAGTGATGAACAGTCCCCGCTCTACGTCGCGCATGGAAGAGATCAGGCTGCGGATCGGCCTCGACAGATTCCGGGCCAGCAAGAGCGACAAGACAGCGGCTGCCACACTGAAGATCAGCACCAGCACCACGGTAAAGTTGCGGATCACATTCGCGTCGCCGAGCAGTTCTTCCCGGTCAATCATGAGATAGCTTGTCCAGCCCAAATACTCACTGTGCGCATATACACCGGTCGCCGCTGCCAGCCCGCCGCCCAGATCGGGCAGATTGATCAGGCCGCGGCTTGTCCCGCTGTGCGAGGACTTCTCTGCCGCTGCGCGGAGAAACCGCTCGTTGTCTCCGGTCTGTGTGGAATAGATCAGCTTCCCCTTCTCATCGGCCACAATCACATGCATGCTCTCCAGCTGGAAGGAGCGGACAATCTTGTCCATGAAGTCAGGACGGATATCCACGGCTACTACTCCGGCCGGAGTGAAATCATCATTAAGCAGCACGCGGGAAGCGGTAATTGTGGGGAACGGAGCACTGTTGAACTGCCGCTCCAGCCGCAGCCCGGAGATGAATACGCCTCCGCTTCGCTTGAGGGTCTCCTTATACCATTCCTCGTCTACCGGACTTACGGCTTCATTAATGGAGGAGCGGTCACTAACCCTGTAGCCGTAGATATTGCCTTTGGTGCTGTAGAATACCAGACCCTGAATCGTGGAGAAAATCGAAGGGTAAGTCACGAGCAGCTTGGCGAACTGCTGCTGGGTTTCAATCTCGCGGTAACCCCACTGGTCGCGGGGTACGTAAGGCTGGTTCAATATTTGAAAGATTTCCGGTGTGAAATAAGGAAAAGTACTGAAACGGTCCACATCCTCCACCTGGCGCTGGATCGCCGCATTCAGCTGTCCGGCAATGACGCCGAGATCGGCGTTCACCCGCGACTCCAGCGTGCTGACCGATTTGAAATATGCCATCGTGCCGATCACAATCGACGGGATAATCCCAAGCATGAAGAAGGCGAGCATCAGCTTGCTCTGGTATGTTAAGTTGTTCCACCGCCGCATCATCAGCCTCTCCTCCTGGTCCGTTAAATTTTATTCAGTATAAAGGATTCTGCAGACTGCTGCATGGAAAATAACGGAGTAAATATTTAACATCCTCTCACTCCAGACTTGGCAGAATAGCCAAACCCTTGATATACAAGCATTTATATCTAACATATATATGCCGCAACTTAATTGGTTTAAATTCAACATTGTTAGTTTATCTGCCACAAGCGTAAGGTTGGTCATGGCTAACCGGAGACGTGCGGGAGTGCGGGAACCTAGCGCTGAGCTTATAGCGGAAGCAGTCCAGCTAATGATAGATGTGGCGGAGGATGGTGTTGGCCAGCGGTGAAAGGCATGCGGCTTGTGAAGGCCGGCCTCAAAATGAAAATGTTGTACGTATTGCAACTCGAACCTCCCAATAATGGAGGATTCCTAAGGATTGTTGTACGAAATACAAGAATTCCCCCGCTTGGCCGCTTTCAGGAGAGAAAATGTTGCCTTTCGTACAACAATCCTGGATTAGAGCCGCTATCCTGAAGAAATTGTTGTATTTTCTGCAGGATTCTACAGCGTAACCCATCTGTTAGCGCGTCAGCACAAAAAACCGCCAGACCGTTAGGTCTGGCGGGTAACTTTTTCATCGACTGCAAGACTATAGGTTATACGCCTACTGTGCTTCTAATCGGCTCCAGCGCTTCGGAATGGCCGTACACCGGAACATCACGCTTGACCGGAGCACACCAGTTCACGCCGTTGATGATAACCTGCTGAATTTCCTTGTTGTAATAGGTTGGATAGGACTCGTGGCCGGGCTGGAAATAGAAAATATTCCCGCTGCCGCGCCGGTACGTTGATCCGCTCGGGAACACATTGCCGCCTTCGAACCAGCCGACAAAGATCAGACTCTCCGGTGCAGGCACGTCAAAGTGCGCCCCGTACATCTCTTCCTGCTCCAGGTCAATATATTCACCGATGCCTGCGGCAATCGGATGGCTGGGCTCCATCACCCAGAGGCGTTCTTTCTCCCCGGCTTCGCGCCATTTCAGATCACAGCTTGTGCCCATGAGCTTGATGAAGATTTTGGACATGTGGCCTGAATGCAGCACCACCAGCCCCATCCCCTCCAGCACGCGCTTATGAATCCGGTTCACTACCTCGTCACTCACTTCCTGATGGGCAACATGCCCCCACCATACCAGTACATCAGTTTTATTCAGCACTTCTTCTGTCAGGCCATGCTCCGGCTCGTCCAGCGTTGCCGTTCTTGTATCCAGTCCCGCTGCACTCAGAAAAGAGGCCAGCTGTACATGTATGCCATTCGGATAGACCTGGCGGATTCGTTCTTCCTGCCGCTCATGGCGGTATTCATTCCATACGGTTACTCTGGTCACTATGGACACTCTCCTGTTTCAAAGGTGAATTTTACGGTTAATTTTATTTTTTGACTACTTTTTATACCTCTATCATACAAATCTGCAAGCAGGCTTTCTTCCTGCATTCTTGCTCAATTATTCCCGGATATTGTCTTGCGGTATTTAAGCGGAGAGATCCCCGTAGCTTCCTTGAATAAATGGTGAAAGGTCTTCCCGCTGCCGAACCCGGCCGCTTCCGCTACAGCTGACATCGGCAGGTCTTCGTTAAGCAGAATCCACTTGGCCTTATTCAGCCGGTATTCCGTCAAAAACGCGACAAAGGTCATACCTGTATTCTTCTTGAACAGCTTGGTGAAATAATACGGGCTGAAGCCCATGTATCCGGCCACCTCATTCAGTGTAATCGCTTCCTGATAATGCTGCTCCACATAGCTGAAGATCCGCTCCAGCCGCTCCAGCGTCTCTCTGGACTGGGACAATGTGTCTTCCGAGAACTTGGGCTGCTTCTTGACCCTGCTCTTCGGCACCTCCCGCATAATAACCGTCAGCATTTCGAACATCCTGGCCTTAATCAGATAAGCGTAGCCTTCCCGGCGCTGTGTATCCTCCTCATAAATGCTCTCAATCAGAGCCTTAATACTGGCGGCGGCCCCTTCCGGCCAGCTTGAGCTGGAGAATTCCATCTCCGTGAACATATCCCGCAGCGGATAGTCATTGCCTCCCAGTGCTGCAACCTCCTGAAAGAAATTCAGATCAAACTGTATCACTACCCGCTCACTGTCAGGTGACGCCAGGAAATAATGCACATCTCCGCCGTTGATGAACTGCACTTCACCCTGCTCCATCCGGATCGGCACATCATTGATTCCCAGATTCAGACTTCCCTTGGTTACATAGATAATTTCGATTTCTTTATGCCAATGCGGATAGGTCAGATCATCTCCTCCGCAGACCAGGCTGCGAAACGGAAAATGCTTGTCTACATCCGGAATTTCCAGATAGATATTCATAAGCGCGGCTCCTTGTCCGGGATATTGATCATTGCGTACTCTATATTCATTTTAGAGAAATATGCCTGCCCATGCCAACTTAAAGTAAAGGAGAGCCGCACTAGACCAAAGACCAGTATTATTCCCGCCTCCGGGTGCGTGTATTGTATGGATTTAACCTTTATACTGAAGAAGGTAAAATTTGGAGAGGGGTTGCCCTGATGTTACGACGAAGTATAAACGCGTGGAAAATGCTCATGCTTTCTTTGCCCAAAGGAATAATCGCTTTTGTTATTGCCATTACAGGCCTATGTGTAAGTCTGCCTCTGGTAATTATATGGGTTGGGCTGCCTCTGCTGGCCCTGACACTAACCTGGTGCCGCACGTTGATGATCAGTGAACAGAAGGCTGCCGAAGCCTGGTCTCACGGTAAAGGGGAAGCCTCGCAGCATATTATGCCAGAGCATCCGTCTGCCTTCCGCTGGGAAGGTCTGCGGACATTAGGATACCAGCTTCGCCAAGGCCAGTCGTACCGGGGAATCCTGTACAGCATACTGCAGCTGCCCGCAGGTATTCTGGGATTCACCCTTGCTCTTGCCCTGCCCTCGGTTGCCATTAGTGCCCTCCTGTCGCCTGTAGTCCAGAGAGTCAGCTCTTCCGTATTCTCATATGACCAGAATATGCTGGACCCGGACGTCTTCGTGTTCCTGTCTGGTACAACACCGGATGAACGCTCCTGGATCGTATGCGGAATGGGATTTGTACTGCTGCTGATGCTGCCGTTACTGCTTTCGGGCCTTGGACGTTTGTATACTGCCTGGATCAACATGATCTCTGGAACACACCAGGATGTGAAAGCCCCGCTCGAAGTCCTACATAACGCTTAGACGCTTCACTTCTGGCAAAGGTACGGCTTGCACCTGTTGTACTGTTCCGGTTCACGAAAAAACGGCGGTACATCACCATGATGCGCCGCCGTATCTTTTCTGCATATGTACGCCTCATTCTACTAATCAAATTTTAACTGGAGCGAATCACAAATTGGTATATAGCCTATCTTTTGATAGATGCTATTAGATATGGGATTTGCTAAGTCCGTATATAAGACGCACTTCGTAAACCCTTTATCCAAGGCAAGCTGGCTTATTTGCGCCACAATTGAAGTAGCGTAACCCTTGCCGCGCTCATATGGAGGGGTATATACAAATGCCACGCCAATAGCCGTCTGCATTTCCCTTGTATATCCAGCCATAGAAACGGGTATCCCGTTGTCTTCTAAAATATAGATTTTTTTCGATGCTATCCGGTAGAGGTAAGGGTCTGCCTCTTGCGGGATGGACATTTCTGTTTGGCCATAACTCCCCGCTGCATAAAATGCTTCAGCCCAGTATGGGAAAAAGTGAATATCCTTTTCATTCAGCAATCGAACGATACCAACCTTTTGAATGTCCGGGTTTACTGCCGTAAGTTCATATATACGCTGGCTCATGGTTGTATTACAGGTTATTCCCTTGCGCAAGGCATATTCTTTGGCATAATACTCTGCCAGGTTTTTTTCGGTTGTCACACCTGGAATTTCACGGTCCTTCAACCCGTCTATCAGACAGTTTATAGCTTCCGGGTTAATGATGTTGTCTGTTGCATAAAGCGTAATATTGTGTGGCGGTGTCATTATGGCGGTAAGTTGTATGCCCTTAGCATCCGAAATAGTTGCCATTACCCAATTTACAGGGTCACGCCAGTCTGTTTTGTCTTTTCCTTCATGCCCAATGATGATATTGCCAAGAGGAATCAAATTTTGTGCTTCATGACGCATCAGGACATCATAGGTATCACGGTAAAACTCATGCACATCCGTATACAACTTGAATTGCATTGAAATATCACCCTTTCATCTGCTCACAGATCTACTTGTCCTCTTCACCGCATTTGGTCTAACAATCCTGCCCGAAAGCTTAATAAAAGCATCGTCAGTCTACAACTTTACTTTCTTTTGACAACGGGAAGCGTTGTTCCTGCAGCTTAACCAGAAACGGCTACACCGTCCCTGAGGGTCAGCATAGCCGTTGCTCCTTGTCCTAAGGACTATAGCTTAATCTTCAAAACTACCTTCCGCACAGCCTCGGGCTTGCCTGCTTCAATCCCTGTCATATGTCCGTCCTGCGGATAACACACGACAAGAGCACCCGGCCCTGCAGTTACCGTAGATTCTACTGCACCGGTGAAGAAGATCGCATCCTTCTCTGCGCTGTAGTCATCTCTCACATCAAGCTGCTCAACCGCAGCATAGCCGATCCGCTCTGTACCTTCCAGAATATAATGCAGATCGAGATTCACACGGTGAGCTTCCCAGAAGCATTCTCCGGCATCCTTGGTCTGATATTCGTTGATGAAATAGAACATCTCATCATTGACCTCATGGCGTCCGGCCGCTTGCCCGGTGAAATCGGTATCGCGCAGAAACTGCAGCCCCCTCTGGATCTTCTCTCCGTATGCAGCCTCATCTTTGAGCAAATGGCTAAGTGTATCAACAATCATGCCTGGAATCCCCCTGGAATCTCTGAATTATTCCCCGCCTTGCAGAATACCCAAATAATATATGATCCCGGCAGGCCCGGTCTATGTATTTGTTCACGTACTCCCCGCATATCTATTAAATAGTTACCTTTTAGGAGGCGGTTCAGTGCTTATTATTCTGATGTACATGTTTGCTGTGCTTGGCGTTTCGCTCCTGCTGTCAGCTGCGGTGCTTCAGTTCATACGGTCCCATCCCCAAGCACCCGGCCGGAAAGAGGCCATCCATGCCTTGTCCGCATTCAATCTTAAATTTCCCCAGCGGTTCATCACACCTGATGAATCCCATCTGATCGCCTTGGATGAGGCGGGCCAGACTATGGCCATCGGTCTGCTGCATCCCGGCAGGCAGGAGCCGGCGACAGCCACCATCTACACGTTCGACACCATTCTGGGAGCGGAGATCGTCGAGAATGCCTTAACGCTCAGCAAAGTCAGCAAGACGAGCCGGATTACGACCAGTGCGCCGAGAATCCGCCCAAGTGTAGCCGCCACCCCCGGGTTCGCAGAAGCTGTCCAAGCCGTAAGCAATGCCGAAGAGATCAGCGAGCTGACGCTAAAAATCTATTTTAACAACGCGGATACGCCTGTCGTATCGATTCCCTTCCTGCCCCGGCTGCTGCCGGCCCGAAAAACAGATCTTCAGTACTCCGCAGCCTTTCTGGAGGCGCAGCAGGTGCACGAGAGAATCCGCAATATCGTCTCAGCCTGAAATCATGCTTAACGTGAGGCCGCTGTGAAGCTCTCCAAGGTCCGTCCTTGTCTTAGCTTACCGATGATCGTCAGCAGGAAGCTCTCCGCGAGACTGCCCTTCAGTATGGCGTCCGCAGCTTCATCCAGCGTGAACCATGCCGCATGATCCAGCTCAGCGCTCATTGCGCTTAAGTCCTCCGTGTCAGCCACACTGATGAAATTAAGCATCAGCGTATTGGAAGGGGCGAAATACTGGCTGCGCATGTATTCATAAGCGATGATCTCAAGCCCTGCTTCTTCCTGCACTTCGCGGATCAGCGCTGCCTCGGCGTTCTCCCCTTTATTCACGTAACCGGCCAGCAGGATATAATCCTTGCGGTTATACTGCTGGATGAGCAGGATTCTATCCAGCTCCCTGTTCAGCACCGCTGTACTCATCGCCGTGCTGAACACCGGGAACCGGAACGCGGCACAGGACTCACAGTAAGGTACCTCCCCTTCTCCGTTACATTCCTTCAGGACCAGACGGCTTCCACATTCGAGACAAAACTTCAAGTGTATCGCTTCTTTCTGTTATGGGTATAGTTCAGACTTATTCTAAGCGATTGTTGAAGAACACACCAGCCGAAATTCAATACCGCACATAGACCGCTTCCCGGCAAAAAAAGCCCGCTGCCGGCAACACGCGCAGGCAACGGGCTTGCAATTCGTCATTACTCGGCTGTAAACACATACTCGCCTTGAGCAATAGTGAGCGTACGGCCCGCCAGTCCCGGAGCATCGCCGCTTAGCAGCAGCCGGGTCATCTGCCGGTCTTCCCCGCGCCGGAATTCAAATACCTTATCGCCAACCGCCAGTGAAACGCTATCGCCGGGGGTTGCAGATGAACCGGCCTGTACTTCCGCCAAGCCGAAGATTTCTCCCCAGTGAGCCGCCGCCGCTGCCGGATCAGGTACGGAGAATACAGCACGGCGGACCGTCACTTCTCCTGCCGGATGGGGAACGATAATTCCCGCTGCCGTCAGCTCCTCTTCCCGCAGGGCATCGGTTCCCTTCCACTCGATTATGAAGGGATAGACCAGACCCTGGTAATGGCCGCCGATAGTCAGCATGCGCCATTCAACCCACTGTCCCTGTGCATTCAGCCGTCTGCCATCAAGTATGGGTGACAGCTTCAGGCCCTGCTTCTCCAGCGCTGATGCGGTTGCTTCAATATCATCGGTGCGGATCGCTACCCTGCTGAACCCTTCATGATCAGGCAGCAGATTCACGGCGTCCTTCACTACCAGATTAGGGGTATCCAGACTTGCCGCTAATTCCCGGTTCTCAATCGCCAGGAATTCGATGTAGTTCAGCCCGAAATAGCTTAGCGCGTTATGAGTCCCCCACAGCTTATGCGATCCGCCGTAGGAAGCGGCCAGGCCATTGTCCCTGAAGGCTCCGATGGCCTGTTCAAGATCATTGACATAATGCACGGTATGATCCCACTGCAGCACGCTCATGACTTCACCTGCCCCAGCTCCGTTGTGCGTTTCACTGCAGCCTTGACACTGCGCTGAAGTCCGGCTGCGAAGCCGCTGTTGTTCAGCTCATACAGCGCGTGAATGCCAACTCCGCCCGGAGAGTTGTTGATGTCCAGCAGCTGCCGGGGATGCAGTCCGCTGTGCCGAAGCATGGCTACGGCCCCCTCTACATTCTCCAGCGCCGTCGTCCAGGCTTGTTCGCGCGGCAATCCTGCCAGCACTCCGGCATCGGCCAGGGACTCGATGAAATAATAGACATAATTCGGCCCGGCCACCCCGTACCCGGTAAAGATATCAATCAGCGATTCCTCCAGATACTGCACCTTGCCGAACCCGTTCAGGAACTCCTCCACCTGCTCCTTATCCGCGAAAGCGTTCAGAGCTGCCCCGCTGTAGCCGAGTCCGGTATCGGTCAGCGTATTCGGGATCACCCGGATAATCGGACGTTCTGCTCCAACGTAACCACCCAGCCTATCGATGGTCACTCCGGCGACAATGGACAGGACCGCCGCTCCGCTTGACGCATAGCTGAAGATGGCCGCGCCAACAGCTGCAAGATCATCCTGCGGCCGGACGGCAATAATGATCAGCTCCGCTCCGGCAAGCTCCGCCTCCTGAGACTTGCCGGCTGCCCGCACGCCATAGGCAGTATTCAGATAAGCCGTCCGTTCTTCATGAATGTCTGCCACGCTGATCTGCTCAGCCTTATAAGTACCATTGCCAACAACGGCCCGGATGATCGCTTCCGCCATTTGCCCGCCGCCGATGAAATGAATTCTGCCCGCTGCCATATCAGTTCTTCTCCCAGGCATCCGGAAGGATGAAGCCGTCGTATTTATCCTGGGCGTTGATGTAATCCTCGAACTCCTGCGATTCATACGCTGCCTTCAGATCCTTGGCCCACTGGGTATCCAAATCGCCCTTGTTCACCGTCACGGTTACCCGGTGCTGCTCCGGCGTGTTCTCAATCTGGAGCGCTTCGGTAATCTGCCGCTTGGCATTGGCGATATAGTTGCCGTTCACCACACCGTAATCCACATCGGCCAGCGAGACCAGAATCTGCGCCGAATCCAGCGACTCCAGCTTCAGATCGTATTTGTCCGGCTCCACACTGCTGAGGTTGAAGTCTGTTGTCCCGGCATCCGCCTTGACCTTCACCCAGCCGAGATCCTCCAGAATTCGTACCGCACGCTCCTGGTTAACCGGATCATTCGGCAGGGCAATCACAGAGCCGTCCTTCACTTCATCAAGCGATTGATGCTTCTCGGAATAGAGTCCCTGCGGTGCGCTCGGCACGAAGTTCAGCACAGCCATATCCGCATCCAGTTCCGCGTTGATGCCTTCCATGTAAGCCGTACTCTGGAAGATGCTTGCGTCAATGGAGCCTTCCTTCATCGCCGGATTGACCTGCATGTTCTGGGAGAAGGTTTTGATCTCCACCTTGTACCCTTCCTTCTCCAGAATCGGCACAATACCAAGCCGGAACTGTTCTTCATAGGTGCCCACGCCAAAGCCGACAACGATATCCTTCTTCTCTTCTCCGGTAGCCGTTTTGTTCCCGCAGGCTCCCAGCACGACCGACATCCCCACCAGAACCACAGCTGCCAATTTCTTAAACTTCACGATATTTTTCATTATTTGAACCCCTTTTCATATGTGACTCATGCGGAATAGAATCACGTAATGCCTGTAACGAACGATCTTCCACGGTAATCGGGATCGCGCAATTGGGTGCAAGCAGGAACGGCTCGTCCGCCATAAGGCGCAGGGCGAATTCAGCCTGTGCACGGATGCGCCCGGGATCATGTGCTGCGAATAAGGCATGATCCACTCCCCCCACCTTCGTCGGCCTCAGCTCTGCATGCAAACCGGGGTTACCCGGTGCTGCGGTATCCCAGCTGATGCCCTCAATGGGATAATTATTGAACCTTTCCGGCTGCGAATAGGCACCGCAAGTATGCAGAATCCTTTTGCCATAACCGGCGGCTTCCAGCACCATCTCATCATACGGCCGGGACAGCTCCTGAAACGCCGCATCATCAAAAACCCCCGGATGAGCAGTGCCGGTCACCGCATAAAAAATCCCGTCCAGCCCCCGTTTTCCCAGCTCCTGCACATAATCCGCCAGCGTCAGGGCGATGGCCTTCAGCGCTTGATGTACACCTGCACGCTGCTCCTCCAGCAGACTTTCCACGGTCACCGGCTCACGGCTGCCATAAACCGTGTCACCGGCATAAGCCGACTGGCCCGCCAGAAACAGCAGCACGGTAAGCGGCGAGAAAATGGTCTGGGTCAGCGGAGTATCCGGCAGGCCCTGGCGTATAAGGCTTACAGCCTCTAACTGCTCGGCCAGCGGCGCTGCGGCTGCAGCCTGCTGCGCCTGTATATTCCAGACATCCTCCGGCTTCCGGATCACCGCACGGGTCTGCTTGGGAAATACCGTACGGTAATCCGCGAAATCATAGGTGTTGCCCCATGTCTCTGCATAATACGTAGCCCGCGGATTGATTTTGACCCAGTCCCAATCGAATTGCTTCGTATAAGCTACTGTACTGTCTGCAAGATCACCGGCATTACTCTCCCGGTCTACGAAATGGCGCCAGCCGCTAACAATCGGCCGATCGGCCCGCTCCCCTGACAGCAAGGCCGCAAAACGCTCCTGTCTCGACCACTCTCCCATATGTTCTCCCCCTTCTGGATGCAACACATTGTCTCCGAAATATTAAATAAAGAGTTATTCTATCGGATTTAAATGAATTGGCCGTATAATAGCATGGGGAAAAATGAAACGTCAATGAGATATCCATCACTTTCATGAAATATTTCATAAATCCCCGGATCGTTAAATAACACATTGACAGCGCCTTTCCGTTAAAGGTATTATGCGCAGTAAATAAATCAATCGGATTAATCAGGAATCTACAGGAATGATAGATTAATTGGAGAAAGCGGGGCTGTACATCCATGCCGTCATTAACTCAAGATCAGGAACAGCAGCTGGCTCAGCGTTTGATTCAGGTGCGCAGGGAGCTTCATCAGCAGCCCGAGCTGTCGAACGAGGAATTTCAGACCACTGACAAGCTGCGCCGCTGGCTGGCTGAAGCGGGAATTACTGTGCTTGATCTTCCGCTGCAGACAGGACTGATTGCCGAGATCGGCAGCGGCCGGGGCCCGGTTGTTGCCATCCGTGCAGATATCGATGCCCTGCCTATTGAAGAGGATACGGGGCTGCCCTTCTCCTCCGTGATTCCCGGCAGGATGCATGCCTGCGGGCATGATTTCCACACGGCAGGCATCCTTGGCGCAGCCTGCTTGCTGAAGGCACAGGAAAGCGAGCTTGCCGGGACCGTCAGAATACTGTTCCAGCCTGCGGAAGAGACCGGGCATGGGGCCATAGCCGTACTCGAGTCCGGCGGGCTCCGCGGAGTAGATGCCATTTTTGGACTGCACAATAACCCGGACCTGCCAGCAGGCTCATTCGGAACACGCAACGGTGCACTTACTGCCGGTGTAGACCGGTTTGTCATTAAGGTTCTCGGCAAAGGAGGACATGCAGCTCAGCCGGAACGCGGCCAGGATACGATTGTAACAGCGGCGCAGATCATCACCTCGCTGCAGACAATCGTGAGCCGGCTTACCAGTGCGGTTGAATCGGTGGTGGTCAGCGTAACCCGGATACAGGGCGGCAACACCTGGAACGTCCTGCCCGGCGTTGTAGAGCTGGAAGGCACAGTCCGGACGTATAATGAAGCCATCCGCCAAGCCGTGCCACGGCAGATCCGGCAGATTATCGAAGGGGTCGCTGCCGCTGCAGGAGCTGAAGCACAGCTTGAGTGGATACCCGGACCGCCGGCAACGGTCAATGACCCCCGCTGGGCCGGGTTTGCCGCAGCGACTGCGGCCCGTCTTGGCCTCACTGTCTTTGAGCTTGATCCGCAGATGGGGGGCGAGGATTTCGCCTTTTATCTGCAGCAGCTGCCGGGCGCATTCGTCAACATCGGTACCGAAGGGGTTTACGGCCTTCATCACCCGCGCTTTGACGTCGATGAATCGGCGCTGCTGCCGACAGCACGGTATTTCGCAGAGCTTGCTGCTGCGGCCCTGAATGAGCTGGGAATTAATCCCCCATTCTAATGGCTTCTGCCGGTGCAAGGGTAATTTCCAAGAAATCACACCCTTTTCGCTGCTTGCGGACAGGGTTTCTTCATGTTATGTGGAATACACTACAAGGGGGCCCGTCCAACACGGGCATCATCACAACCAAGAGACGGAGGGAATTACAGTACATGAACATCATTAATTTCGCGCATCGCGGCGCATCCGCAGTCGCCCCGGAGAACACAATGGCGGCATTCCGCAAGAGTCTTGAGCTTGGCGCAACCGGCATCGAAACAGACGTGCAGATGACGAGTGACGGAGCCATAGTAATCATTCATGATGAGAATCTTAGCCGCACCACTACAGGCAGCGGATATGTGAAGGATAAGACGCTTCGTGAAGTGCTGGAGGTCGATGCGGGGTCCTGGTTCAGTCCTGAGTTCACAGGAGAGCGGATTCCGACACTGGATGAGCTGCTGGATCTGCTTCAGGGACGTGAGACAGTACTTAATATTGAGCTGAAGAACGGCACATTCCTTTATCCCGGTATGGAGGAAAAGGTAATAGCCGCTGTACGGGAGCAGGGCATGAGTGAGCGGGTAGTCATCTCCAGCTTCAACCACTACTCCCTTGCTTATTGCAAGTCGCTGGCACCGGAGATCCGCACCGGCATACTGTATGGCGAAGGCTTATACCGTCCGTGGGATTATGCGGCTACGCTTCAGGCGGATGCGCTGCATGCCCATTACTCTTCCGTTCTGCCGGAGTTCGTCACCGATGCAGCGGAGAGCGGAATCGTCTATCATCCCTGGACTGTAAATGATCCCGAACAGATGACCTATCTGATTGAGGCCGGAGTGGCCGGCATCATTACCGATCACCCGGATGTACTTGCCGGGCTGCTGGCAGCCCAGGGATTATAGTATTGGCAAAAAGGCCGGAGTGGCTGCTGCTTCCGGATCAGGAGCCGTCTGAAGCACTCAGGCAGCAGCCGTACCAAACAGAAACGGATACCGTCCTCTAAGGGATGGTATCCGTTTCTGCGTAAAGCTATCACTGTCTCATACCTGGCTCGTAGCTGGCTCGTACCTGTCTCACACCTGGCTCGTACCCGCCTCATACCAGGTTCATTGCTGGCCCCGGTATTAATGTTGTACGTACTGCAACTTTGCTTGCCACCTGCCCAGCTGTCCGGGAGAATTATTGCACGAAATACAAGAATTCTCCCGGTAATCGGCTTAAATGAGGGGAAATGCTGTATTTCATACAACATTTGATGATTAGGGCCGATTTCATGAGCAAAATGTTGTATTTTGGGCAGGATTTCACAAGCTACTGGGCTCTGGAGCTGCTGACCAGCTTCACAGGAGGAAGACTATTCTCCTGCTTATGGACCGCATAACGCCCGCTGCCCAGCTGCTTGGCATTGTACATAGCGGAATCAGCTTCCTGGAGCAGCCGCTTCCGGTCAATTCTGCCTTGGCTCATAGTGATGCCGACGCTCGCGGATACGAACAATTCATGCGTCTCCAACTTATAATTCCGGGTGATATTCTCCAGAACCTTAAGGGCCAGCTGCTCCGCATCCTTGCGGCTGCAGCGTTTGGCGATGATGACGAATTCATCCCCGCCTACCCTGAATATATGTCGTTTGCCTTTACGCGAAAATTGCTGCAGACTGCCGCCAACGGCTTCCAGCAGCAAATCTCCCGCATGATGGCCGAGCGTATCATTAATCGATTTGAAGCGGTTAAGGTCCAGATATAATACCGCAAGCTGTTCGCCTGATTTGCAGTGATCCCAGAAATGATCCATTCCATTCTTGTTGAGCAGTCCGGTTAAGGTATCCCGGTAGGCCAGTTCTTTCAGCTGCTCGCGCTCTCCGAGGAGCATACGCACACGCAGGAACAGGTACAATATTCCGGCGAGCGTAAGCACATAGAGTGCCATAGTAATAAACAGATTGCTATCTTCAGCGGTGAACCCTGACAAAGTTCTCTTGCCCAGCACGTGCATGCTGCCAAGACCTGCACTAATAACTAGTACAACCAGGCTCGTGCGGACCGCGCGGGCTCTTTGGTGACATTTGGAGAAATTCCGCGTCAGCCTGAGGATGCTGTACACCGTTAGTACTCCAATGAGAATAGATAATACAGCCAGTATATAATTCCGGGCCTCTTCCAAATTACTCTGCCCTCCTTTGATAATCATATGATTTATCGCTTTTAAGCGCTACTGTACAGGGTTAGTCTGAACATATTCTGAACATTTCCGGCAGGTAAGGCCAGACTTTGCATAAATGCTAAGAATATTATCGGCAAAAGCTGCAGGATTTGCGATGGTATGTTCTGGGACATATGGAAGAGAGCCGCCCTTTGCACGGGAGACTCTCTTGTATTCCAGAATCGTCCAGACTGTCTATTCGTTCATATGTTCCACGCCATTGTACAGTTCGCAGGTCCAGCCGCCGGCATCTCTGATCATACGGGTAATTGAAGTATTCTTCAGCACTACACTGAGATCCAGTGAGGGAACAAGTCCTGCCAGCGTACTGCGCAGAATGGCGCCATGACTGACTATGAGGACATTGCGCCCCGGATGGCGGGCGGCAACCTCCTCAACAGCCCGGACACCCCGCTCCTGGGCCAGGTCCCGGCTTTCCAGCTTCATATCCATCGTCTTCCACCCGCTGCCGAACCGCTCGATCCGCTCCTTCTCCGTAGTCCCTTCTATTAACCCGCCGTTCATTTCCCGAATCCCCGGGATCAGACCAGCCAGCGGAATCCCCAGTCTCCCGGCAATGACCTCCGCCGTCTGTCTGGCCCGCAGCATATCGCTTGAATAGATATAATCCCACGATTCACTGCTGAGACGCTCTGCAAGTACGGCTGCCTGCCGGAAGCCCTCCTCGTCCAGAGAATTATCCGTATGGCCCTGTATCCGGCCTTCCTGATTCCAGAGTGTGCTGCCGTGCCGAATCAAGCCTATTCTTGTTATCATCGCTTCCCGCCTTTGTGCCAATATCCGTAAGTGTTTTCATTATAAACGAACAGCCCGCTCTATGCATGTTCCATTGACGGTCAAGAGAGCCCGCTATATTATAGTATTTCAAGTGCTTCTTTCTGGAGTCCGTTCCAGATTCATCCTAAACTGCAGTTATACTGCTACAAATTGAAGGAGATTTCGTTTACTATGAAAAGAATGTCCGTCCTCTTCACCGCTTTCTGTCTGCTTGCTGTACTTCTGTCCCCATTGCAATCCCGGGCCGCTGCGGCGGCACCAGCCAAACTTGCCGTCTATGTAGATAAGGAGAACCATTCGTTCATTCCGCTAAGATTCCTGAACGGCTTCGCCGGCATCCAGTCTGTAGTAAGCTCTGCCGGAGGACAGATCCGGGTAACACGCGATGATTTGTCTGTTACCTTCACTCCAGGCACGGCCGGAGCCTCCGTCAACGGCAAGCCCGTTACCCTGGGCGAACGTCCCTTTAGCGAGAATGGCATGACTTATATTCCGTTGTCTCTCGTCAGCCAGACGCTTGGCATACAGCTCCAGTGGAATAAAGATTCCGCATCGCTCAAGCTCACGAGCGGCGAGGCAACAGCCACCCTGCCCGTGCAGAATGGCGCCCTGATCAAAAGCGGTACGCCTGCTGTAGTCAGCGGCAAACATACATACAAGGTCGGCGGACGTTCCTTCTCCGTGCAGACCGTTACGGTCTCCCTGCTGCATCCGTCAGTGAAGCTGGATGCCGTTCTTGCCGGAAATACTGTCGGCAAGACAGAAGCGCTCGCCAGCATCGCTAAGCGCAGCAATGCCGCAGCCGCCATCAACGGCACCTTCTTCGATGCCTACACCAAAGGCACCTATTATGCTCCCTACGGCTATATTATCAGCGGCGGCAAGATGCTGAAGAACAGCCCCGGAGATAAGCGGACGGTCTTTGCCTATGACGGCAACCTTCTGGCTGAGCTGATTCCGGGCAGTGAATTCAAGAACCGCTTCGACAGCGGCTCCATTCAAGGAGCATTGCAGGCAGGCCCCCGGCTGCTGGTGAACGGCAAGGTATCCCTCAATGTGCTCGCCGAGGGCTTCAAGGACCCTAAGATATTGACAGGCGGAGGCTCCCGCAGTGCGCTGGGTCTGACGCGCGACCACAAGCTGATTCTGTTGACCTCCGGCGGGGCAACCATCCCCCAGCTGGCGGAGATTATGAAGCAGGCAGGTGCGTACCAGGCGATGAATCTGGATGGCGGAGCTTCCAGCGGCCTATACTATAACGGCAAATATCTGACTACACCCGGCCGCCTGATCAGCAACGCACTGGTCGTCCAGACCAAATAATATCCGGCTATAAGCATCTATATGGAGGCATTTCTCTCATCCTGAACAGGTTGGAGAAATGCCTTTTTCACGTTCACCAGCCTGAAATTCATCCACTGATTCCGTAAATCAGGCAGAATAAGGAATCCGACTGCGGGGGATAATACAGCCAAAGAATCCAGAATCCAGCAGAAAGGAGCCCCGAAGATGCCGCAGAATCAGCAGAAAGGCCGGAAGACAGGTAAAGATCCCGTGGAAACCTCTGTACCCGCACCGCTCCCCCTGAACCCTTCACTTGAAGTGAATTTGCAGGAAATCGGAAAGAGGATCGGCAGCAGCTCGGATATCGTCATCCGCAACTTCACCAATGAATCCTTGAGCTCCCTTTCCCTTACGTTCATATATATTGACGGCCTGGTGAATGCCGATTCTGTCAACCAGACGGTGCTCCAGCCCTTGATGGAGAATGTGACGTTGAAAGGAGATTCAATTACCGCCGAAGCGGCTTTCAGCATGATCAAGGATCAGATGCTGCCGGTCGGGGGCGTCAAGGAAGGCAAGACGCTGGAAGTGCTGTTGGCTATGCTCTTTGAAGGCTATACGCTGATTCTGTTCGAAGGACTTCAGGTAGCACTGGCTGCGGATACCTCCGGCTGGGAGAAAAGAAGCATCAACGAACCTACTTCTCAGGGTGTCATCCGCGGTCCGAAGGAGGGCTTCACGGAAAGTCTGCGCACGGGAACCTCCATGCTGCGCCGCCGGCTCAAAACTACCGATCTGCGGATCGAAGAATATAAAATCGGCCAGCGTACCCAGACCGGAATCGCCATCATTTATTTGAAGGGCATCGCCAGCGAACAGGTGCTGACAGAAATCCGCCGCCGGCTTAATAACATTAATACGGATGCCATTCTGGAGAGCAACTATATCGAGGAATTCATCCAGGACGGCGGTCTGACGCCCTTCCCCACGATGCAGAATACGGAACGCCCGGATGCTATGGCCGGAGGTATTCTGGAAGGCCAAATCGGGATTATTATTGACGGCACCCCCTTTGCCCTGCTGGCGCCGTCTACCTTCTTCAACTTCTTTCAGTCCAGTGAAGACTACTACCAGCGGTACGATATCTCCTCCTTTCTGCGGCTGATCCGCTACGGGGCTTTCTTTGTGTCGATGCTGCTGCCCGCACTTTATATTGCAGTCACTACCTTTCACCAGGAAATGCTGCCGACCACCCTGCTGATCAGCCTGGCTGCCCAGCGTGAGGGGGTGCCGCTGCCCGCGCTGGCGGAAGCGCTGCTCATGGAGCTCACCTTCGATGTGCTGCGCGAAGCGGGGGTGCGCATGCCGCGCACCATCGGACCGGCAATCTCCATTGTCGGCGCACTGGTGCTGGGCCAGGCTGCCGTTCAGGCCGGGCTTGTCTCGGCGGCTATGGTTATTGTGGTTTCTTTTACGGCCATCTCGAACTTTGTGATTCCGTCACTGGCGATTGCCAACTCCATCCGGCTGATCCGCTTTGTAATGATGTTCATCGCTTCTACGCTTGGCTTGTTTGGCATCATGTCCTTCATGATGGTGCTCCTGATTCATATGGCGGGACTGCGTTCCTTCGGCGTTCCCTATCTGTCTCCGGTAGCGCCGATGATTCCGCGTTATCTGAAGGATATCTTCATCCGCGTTCCGCTATGGAGCATGACCATGCGTCCCAAGACCGATCTCGGCAAAGAAACCCGCAGACAAGGGCCGAACCAGAAGCCTCAGCCCGTTGAAGGAGCGAATCAAGGAGAAGCAGAACAGCCGAAGCCTCAGGGGGAGGGTCCAGCATGAATGGAAAAATCGGCACCACCCAGGCAGCCATGCTGGTTGTTAATACGATTCTGCCGACGGCTACCGTCGTGCTGCCCATCATTATTAGCACCTATGCGGAGCAAGATGCGCCAATGGCGATTATTATGTCCACCTTGGCCGGGCTGCTTATTGCTGCAATTGTCGGAACTGTGATTCAGAATAACAATGGCGCTCCTTTTCTGGACTGGGTCAGGGAGCAAAGTTCTCCGGTAGTCTCTACCATACTCGGTCTGCTGATGCTGCAATTCTATCTGGATACCACGGCAACGATCCTGCGTGAATTCGTCAATTTCATCAAGGACAATGTACTGGTCGAAACCCCGGTTACCATACTGGTGATCCTGATTCTGTTCATCACCATCTATATGGTCAGACAAGGCATCGAATCCATCGCCAGAGTGAATACCCTGGTTATCCTGCTCTATTTCGTTTTCGTCCCCCTGTACCTGTTCGGGTTATTCAGCGATCTGAATGTGCATAATTTATTGCCGATGTTCGATCATAACCTGGCTGAATTAACGCTGGCCAGCCTGACACCGACTGCCTGGATGTCTGAAGTGGCCGTGCTGCTGTTTCTGGCACCCTACCTGCAATATCCGAAGAGAGCGCGGATTATCGGGTGGACCGGACTTCTGTTCGTCTCCGCTCTTATGATGTTCTCCCTGATCTCGGCCCTGATGGTGTTCGGTCCGGATTTCATCAAGCTCAGCACCTATCCGGGCTTCTCTACCGTGGGCATTATAAGGATTGGACGGTTCATTGAGAAGCTGGATATTCTGTTCATTTCCTATTGGGTGCTGTCCATCTATCTGAAATTCGCGATCTTCCTGTTCGTGACAGTAGAGTGCTTCAAGCAGACGTTCCGGGTGAGCAGCAGCCGGCCTTTTATCGGAGCGCTTGGTCTGCTTATTGCACTGGAATGCCTGTTCACCTGGCAAAGTTCGGCCAAGCTCAACGTTTATAACAAGGAAGGACGTTTTGTGGTCTTCTTCCTGTTCAATGTGCTCGTACCGCTGGGGGCTATCCTACTGTACCGGGCACGGAAGTTTAGGTCCAAGCGGAAAGGGTGGGAATCATGAACCTGCAGAGAAAGACATTGTATCTCATCCTCTGTCTCCCGCTTCTGTCCGCCCTTCTCTCCGGCTGCTGGGATGACCGCGAACTGAATGAGCTGGGGGTTACCTCAGGTTCGGCTTATGACTGGGATAATAACGAGTGGAAAGCTACTTATCAGGTCATCAATCCTTCATCCGGTTCCAGCGGGATGGGCGGCAGCGGAGGAGGCAGTACAAGCTCACCGCCGTTCGTCACCTTCACGGTAAAAGGGCGGACGATTATGGAGGCGATCGAGCGGACCAATCTGACCAGCACGCGTGAGATGTTCTTCTCCCATTCGCGGATTACGGTCATCGGGGAAAGTCTGGCCAAGCATGGCATCAATCAGCTGATCGATATGTTCCTGCGCAAGCAGGATGCCCGGGAAACCGTATTTGTGTTCATCTCCAAAGGCGAAGCAGGCGATATCCTGGATCAGCTGATGCAATTGACCAAAAACCAGGGCGCCGGTATCCAGCTCATGATTGAACAGGAGTCGCGGCTGCTGTCCTTTTATCCCGGTACACGCCTGTTTGAGCTGGCGATGGCCCTTTCCTCCGAGTCCGGGAGTGCCGTATTGCCGGAGATTCTGCTTACGGGTCCGGATATTATGGATGAGACCAGCGAGACCGGCCGTACAGATTTGCCTTCACGCCTGGCGCTGGGCAGACTGGGTGTAATCAAAGGCGAGAAGTTTGTGGGCTGGCTCAGCCAGAAACAGGCCTTTGGCTTGTCTTTTATGACAGACAATATCAAGACTGCAACCATCGCCTTCGCTTCCCAGCCCCGGAAGAGCGACAAGCTTGACGCCTCGTTCATCCTTCAGAATTCCCGGACTACTGTACATCCCGTCTGGGCTAAAGACCATTTCATCATGGATATAGACATCAAGGGCAGCGGGGTATTAACGGAGCTGGGCAGCGTTATGGATCTGAATGACCGTAAAGCGATCAGTGAAATGGAAGCATCCCTCGAACGGCAGGTACTCGATCTCGTGAATAACTCCTGGACGGAGGTTAAGAAGCTCGGCGCAGACGTCACAGGCTTTGCGGTAAGAGTCCACCGCAGCGACCGCAAGCGCTGGAAGCAGATTGAGAAGGATAAAAGCTGGGACAGTGTATTTCAGGAGATTGAGATCCGCCCGCATGTCTCGTTCCAGATTGAACGGACAGGCCTCAGCAATAAATCGTTCAAGTCTGTCCAGCAGGAGTAAAGGAGCTTCACTATGAAAATAGCTATAACTCTTATACTCTATATTCTTGCCTTCCTATGGGGCAGCACCAGGCTGCGCGGAAAGGGCCGCCAGTTGCACCGCCTGTGGCTGGGCTGCATTCTTGTCTATTGCGCTTATATTAATATTTGCGGAATGACAAGAACCCCCTTCATTAGTGTCGGGATCTTGTATACGGCGTTCTTTCAGCCTATCGGCAGGGCAATAATCTATTGGTTAGGAGGCTGAATGCTGATTATGCCCAAAAAAGAACAGGTGTCCTCCCTGCAAATTGCGTTCATGATTATGCTGTTTGAAATCGGCAGCACGCCGCTGTTCCTGCTTGGAGGCAAGGCCAAACAGGATTCGTGGCTGGCAATGTGTACGGGTTCAGCCGCCGGATTCATCCTGCTTCTGCTTCTGATGTGGATTCAGCACCGTTCTCTGCATACAGATCTGATTGGAATGCTGAAATTTCATTTCGGCAGGTTTGCCGGCTCATTCATCGGCGGGGTCTATGTCCTCTATTTTGCTTATCAGTCCATGCGTAATGTCCGTGATTTAGGTGAGCTCACAGCAATCACCATGCTGCCAAGAACCCCGATGGCCGTAACGATGTTAGTCTTTGTGCTTCTTGCCCTCTATGCGATCTGGAAGGGGGCAGAGGTTATTTTCCGGCTGCCGGAGGTTCTGCTGCCGGTGATGATCTTCTTTTACATTGTGCTTGTTGTGCTGCTGGGAATTATGGGATCGATTGATTTCGGCCGGCTGGCTCCGGTCATGGAGGGCGGACTGATGCCTATCGTCAAAGCCGCGCTGCCGGATATCGTCTCGTTCCCGTTTGGGCAGATGATCGTATTCCTGATGCTGTGGTCCTTATGGGAGAAGCCCGGTGTGCCGGTAAAATATACGTTGAACGCCTATCTCTTGATCAGCCTGTTCCTGATTTTCATGAACGCGCTCAATGTGGCTGTTCTCGGTCCCGCAATAGCAGGGAGCAGCCAGCTGCCTTTTCTCAAAACTGTCCGGACCTTGTCGAACCTCAAGTTTGTGGAACGGCTCGATATCCTGGTGACCATCCAGCTCTTTCTGGGACTGCTGATTAAGATGATGCTCTTCTATTTCTGTTCGGTAAAAGCTATTGCGGAGCTAACCGGCAAACCGGCCAAATGGTGGGTCTTTCCGGTAGGCGCTATGATCTATGGAGCTTCCTTTCTGGAGCGCGACTACACGCAGCATATCGCCATCGGCCTGGGCCCCAGCCTCAAGCTTGATCCGGTGTTCCAGGTCGCTATCCCCCTGCTGCTGGCCATTTCCATATTGGTGCGCAGCGGGTTTAAGAGATCCACTTCGTAAGCCGTTCCCAGCCAGGCTACATTACCCGGCGGCGCTGCAGAAGGTTGGCAAAACGGGTTGTTGAAGGTAAACTGGCTGTTAGATCAGTCATTCTGCCTAGGAGGTTCAAGCCATTGGCCAAAGCCGATTATATGTTGTCTATACTCTGGATGCTGAAGCAGCGCAAAAGAACGGCCGCCGAACTGGCAGACGAGCTTGAACTAAGCGTCCGTTCGATCTACCGCTACATCGATGCGCTGTGCGCCAGCGGTGTCCCTGTAGAGGCCGATGCCGGGCCGGGCGGCGGCTTTTGGCTGCCCGAGCATTTCAGCACCGCTCCGCTATTCTTCAATGATGGAGAACGGCGGGCACTTGTACAGGCATCTGCTTTTGCCAGGGGGAGCGGCTACCCTTACGTTGATGCGCTCGACGGGGCAATTGCCAAGCTTAAGCGTTACAGCAATGAGGCCCAGCTGTCGCAGATGGAACGCCATGAGAGCGGACTTGCGATCCTCCACTCCCCTGGAGAGCACCCTTCGCTGCTGCTTGAAGAACTGGAAGTCTGCACTGCGGAGAGTCTCTCTCTTCAGATGGAATACCGTAAGGGGAACGGTACCTCTGTTTCCTCCCGTTGCATCGACCCTTATGGTCTGGTGATGTGGAAGGGCCAGTGGTATCTCTCCGGCTTCTGCCATCTGCGCCAGGATATCCGCAACTTCCGGGTGGACCGGATCATCGGACTGCAGCGGACAGGGGCAGCCTTCCTTCGTCCTGACGGATTCTCGGCACGGGATTTCTTATTGCAGAGGCTGCTTCCTGCTGCAACGGAGCAGGACTCTGAGTTAACCGCTGTGGTCATCGAAGCGGCCGAAGCCACCCTGAACGATCTGTGCAGTCACTGGCTATTCGGGCATACGCTGGAGCGGCGCAGCACGGGAAGTGCCCGCTTTCTGCTGAATCAGGCTGCCTTACACAGCTTCGCCCCTTATTTCCTGTTGCCTTACGGAAAATCGCTGGCCATTGTGGAACCCGCATCCCTCAAGCACAAGCTGTCCAGGGTTGCTGCGGATCTCGCCGAACATTATAAGGATTCTTAATCTCCTGAGGGATCACTGACTGCAGCTGTCAGTGATCCTTGTGTATATTGTTCATGAATCCAATAATGCCAGGAGGAACAGGGAATGAGAGAATTGAAGTATGACTTCTATATTGGTGCTGCCGCTGCAGAGGTATGGGAGGCTCTAGTCTCCCCGGAGAAGGTCCGGCAAATCTATTACGGGAGTGTGATCCGCTCCAGCTTTGTTGTGGGTGAACAGCTGGAGTATGTAGGTCCGGGGGCTGCCGGGGAAGAAACGGTGCATGTCTACGGCACTCTGCTCGAATATGTTCCGCAGCAGACGCTGCGCTATTCCCATAAGACCGGTCCCTCTTATCTCACGAATAGAGAGGGTTATGAGTCTGTCATCTCCTGGAAGCTGGAGCCGGCGGGCGGCTGTACCAGGCTGACACTGGTTCATGGAGACTGGCATCCGGACGACCCTTCCTACGATGCCAGCAACAGTTCATGGTGGCAGATTCTCAGCAATACGAAGACGCTGGCAGAAACCGGCCGCACCCTGGATTTCGGCAGCCGGGAGTAAGCAGCAGACAGCCTCCGTTATATTCAAACAAGTATCACCACAGAATAGACTCTTCTAATTTATTACTCTTCCGCTATCCCTGCTATAAAGAGGCTCGTGCCGCTTTTATAGCAGGGATTATTTTATTCTTTCCCTAGGGAAACATTCTTGTTGCAAGGACAAAATTATTTACATATACTAATATTGTGGCAGGCCGCAATAATCTATGCCGCGTGCACAATACACTATATAAATGCATACTCCATACTTATGGCTATATATTCGTTCATTCCATTTCATACGAAAGAAGGAGATCTTATGGCTGAAGCCGTTATTCCATTGTCAGAAGCTGTGAACGGCAGTACGCTGCGCATCAGCGGCATTGAAGTTCAGGGCGTGCTGCGGAGAAGACTGCTTGATCTGGGATTCGTCGTCGGCAATGCTGTAGAAGTGCTGCGGCGCAGCCCGCTGGGAGATCCTACAGCATTCCGGGTAAGCAATACAACGATTGCCCTGCGCCGGGAAGAGAGCTCATTAATCTATGGTCAATTAATTGGAGGCGGTGAAAGATGAGCCAGTACACGGTCGCTTTTGCAGGCAATCCCAACACGGGTAAGAGCACGCTGTTCAATCTGCTGACCGGCATGCGCCAGCATACCGGCAACTGGGCAGGCAAAACCGTAGTCACCGCCGAAGGCGGGTTCTCCCACAGGAACCACACGTACCTGGCTGTGGATCTTCCGGGCACCTACTCGCTTTACTCCAACTCCGCCGATGAAGAGGCTGCGAGGGACTATATTATTTTTGAACAGCCGGATGTAACGCTAGTGGTCCTGGATGCTACCTCGCTGGAACGCAATCTTAACCTTGCCCTGCAGGTACTGGAGATCACCGGCCGCGCCGTGGTCTGCATCAATCTGATCGATGAAGCCCGCCGGCTTGGAATTGATATCAATCTGAAGCGGATCTCCAAGAGGCTCGGCGTTCCCGTAACCGCTATTTCTGCCCGTAACAAAATTGGTATTGAAGCGCTTCTTGATCAAATCGAGCGCGTGGCCACGGGTGCATTCAAGGCAGAGCCGCTGAAAATCACCTACAGCTCTGACATTGAGCAAGGCATTGCCGAGCTGATTCCTATGGTTGAGCAGACCATCGGTTCGAGATACCCCGCCCGCTGGATTGCCCTGCGGCTGCTGGATGGTGATCACAGCCTGCTTACTTCACTCAAAGCCCGCATGAGCCGCAAGGATATTCCCGTAAGTGAGGAGGTGGTCGGCCATGGAATCACCGCATGCCATTAACGGTCACGACCCGGTGGATTCTCTGCTCGCAGCCGCTAAGAAGCTGGCTGATCAAGGGGGAATCCGCGATGAGATTGTCAGCGGGATCTACGGCGTATCCGCCGGCATCTGCAGCGATGCAGTCACCTATCAAGATAAGAAGAAGCTGGGCAGCACCTATAAACTGGATAATATCGTTACCTCCAAGCTCTGGGGCTTCCCCATCATGCTTGCCGGTCTCGGCCTGGTATTCTGGATTACGATTGCCGGAGCCAACTATCCTTCAAGCTGGCTGGCCTCCCTCTTCAGCTGGATCGAAGGTTATCTGACTGCAGGATTCACTGCTGTTCATGCGCCGGCCTGGCTGCATGGCGTCCTTGTGCTCGGACTGTATCGCGGAACCTCGTGGGTCATCAGTGTCATGCTGCCGCCGATGATGATTTTCTTCCCGGTGTTTGCGCTGCTGGAGAATTTCGGTTATCTGCCCCGTGTAGCTTTTAACATGGACCGCCTGTTCAAGAAATCCGGCGGCCACGGCAAGCAGGCCTTAACGATGTCAATGGGCTTCGGCTGCAACGCAGCCGCCATCCTCTCGACCCGCATTATTGAATCGCCCCGTGAACGGATGCTGGCTATTCTGACCAACAACTTCGTGCCCTGCAACGGCCGGTGGCCGACACTTATCCTGCTCTCCTCCATGTTCATGGTCGGCGCGGCGACAACAGGAATGCTGCGTACGTTCTCCACAGCGCTGGTACTGATGGGCATCGTGCTGGTCGGCATTACCGTAACTCTGAGTGTATCCTGGGTCATGTCCAGAACAGCGCTGCGCGGTGTGCCTACCCATTACACGCTGGAGCTTCCGCCGTACCGCCGCCCGCAGATCTGGAAGACCATTGTCCGCTCCTCCAAAGAGAAGTCGCTGAATGTGCTGACCCGTGCTATCGTCGTCGCCGCTCCAGCTGGTATCATCACCTGGATTCTCGGCAATGTGTTTGTCGGCGGAGAGAGCGTGCTTAACCATATGGCTGCATTTTTCGATCCATTCGCTCAGCTGCTCGGTATGGACGGCTTTATTATCATGGCCTTCATCCTCGGGCTGCCGGCCAATGAAATTGTGCTGCCGATCCTGCTGATGGGCTACATGTCCTCGGGTGCCATGGTTGATATCGAAGGTCTTGGCAGTATCAAGGATATCTTCCTGAGCCACGGCTGGACCTGGCTGACGGCGCTGAATATGATGCTGTTCTCCCTGCTTCACTATCCTTGCGGCACCACGCTGGTGAACATCTACAAGGAGACCAAAAGCATGAAGTGGGCAGTGCTCTCCGCCGTCATTCCGCTCGGCATCGCCATCGCGGTAACCTACCTGGTTGCAGCCGCAGCACGGCTGTTCGGCTGGGTATGATGCCACGCCGCTGGCCCGGCTCCCTGCCGCTTAAGGCGGGGAGCCGGGCGATGGAGAGAGGCGACGAGCCAGGGCGATGGATCCGGACGCGCAGGCGGGACGCTGTGCGGGGCGACGGGGCGGGGCAATGGAGCCGGGCGCGCAGGCGGGACGCTGTGCGGGGCGACGGCGCGGGGCGATGGAGCCGGACGCGCGGGCGGGACGCTGTGCGGGGCGACGGGGCGGGGCAATGGATCCGGACGCGCGGGCGGGACGCTGGGCGGGGCGACGGGGCGGGGCAATGGAGCCGGGCGCGCAGGCGGGACGCTGTGCGGCCCCCTCCCCTTCCTCCCTTCAAAATCTTGCACGAAATACAACAATCCCATCGCGATAAGCGGCAAAAATCAAAATTGTTGTACAGAATACAACATTTCCCTTATTTTCATTGAATTTATGTAGAAATTCTTGCATTTTCTACAACAATTCTCTCTAATGTACCGTTATCTCTACCTCAAAGTTGTAATTTGTGCAACATTTGTTAGGAGAAGCGTTACATACGGGCTGCATAACTTCATTTCGCGCACGCAAAAGCCTAAAATTACTCTGCAGATACCTAAAACTCCATAAGTTTGCGAAAATCAGCCTCTCAAGCCACTCTTCCCCCATGCTACTCTACAAGTACCTTTACTACTGCTCTACTCCCACTCTACATCCGCTCTCCAGCTACTCTCTTGCTACACCCATGCTACTCTACAAGTACCTTTACTACTGCTCTACTCCTACCCTACATCCGCTCTCCAGCTACTCTCTTGCTACACTTATGCTACTCTACAAGTACCTTTACTACTGCTCTACTCCTACCCTACATCTGCTTACCAGCTACTCTCTTGCTACACTCCATGCTACTCTACAAGTACCTTTACTACTGCTCTACTCCCACTCTACATCCGCTCTCCAGCTACTCTCTTGCTACTCCCCCCATGCTACTCTACAAGTACCTTTACTACTGCTCTACTCCCACTCTACATCCGCTCTCCAGCTACTCTCTTGCTACACCCATGTACTCTACAAGTACCTTTACTACTGCTCTACTCCTACCCTACATCCGCTCTCCAGCTACTCTCTTGCTACACCCACGCTACTCTACAAGTACCTTTACTACTGCTCTACTCCTACTCTACATCTGCTCTCCATCTGCTCTCCAGCTACTCTCTTGCTACTCTCCTACTCTCCAGCTACTCTACAAGCACCTCTACTACTGCTCTACTCCTACTCTCCAGATACTCACCAGCTACTCTCCTACCACTATTCAGTTACTCTACAGCTACTCTACAGCTACTCTCCACACACCCTCATCCTACTCTCATATCCCTCCTACCCTACCGCTCCAGCTGCCGACAAACCCCCTCCCGTAACCTTCCGTCATGGCCATTTGACTCCCCATCTGCTTAATGTTAGGGTGATTTGGAAGCCATAATTTTCCGGGAGGGAATGTTCATGACAGCAGTGAAGCTCAGTATCGATTACGATGCATTTGAAGAAGGTAAGCGGATAGAGACGGAGATTGAACAATTGAGCAAAAGCCCCGAAGCCGCTGAAGTAAGCAGTCTGACGATTGGCGATTGGGGGCAAGCCTACGAGAACAGCTCGGAGGATGCCGTCCAGGCGCTGGTGAAGCTCAGTGCAAGTTTCCCTGCGCTGCGCAGGCTTTTTATCGGGGAAATGGGGTATGAGGAATGTGAAATTTCGTGGATTACCCAAACTGACCTCTCGCCGCTGCTTCCCGCTTATCCGGAGCTGCAGTCATTGACTGCGCAGGGCGGCACGAACTTGCGGCTGAGCCAGCTGCAGCATGAGAAGCTCGAAGAACTGGTTATTATAACAGGCGGACTCGGCAAAAATGTCCTCGCCGATATCGCCGCCGCCAATCTGCCGAATCTGCAAAAGCTCGAATTATATCTAGGCGTGGACAACTACGGCTTTGACGGCGGTCTGGAAGACCTGTATCCGCTGATCGCCCCCGGAAAGTTCCCCAAGCTTACCTATCTGGGACTCAAAAATAGTGAAATCCAGGATGAAATCGCCGCAGCCCTAGCCGATGCACCTATTCTGGATCAGCTCGAGACACTCGACCTGTCACTCGGAACCCTTAGCGATACCGGCGCCGAGGCGCTGCTCGCCAGCGGGAAGATCAAAGGACTAAAGCTGCTCAACTTGAGCCATCATTATATGTCTGACGGAATGATTCAGCGCTGGAAGAACAGCGGACTGCCTGCCGATGTCAGTGACCAGCAGAAAAGCGACGACGAGGATGACTGGCGTTATCCGTCGATCACCGAGTGATGCCACCCGCAGAGCCGCTGATTGTGTTCTGCAATCCCGGCGACAGGCGCTCGGAAGGCATCCAGCAGGCGCGAAGCCGCCTTGGCATGCCTCCGGCGGTCCTGATTCCGTACGCCGGGCTGCTGCAGGGCCAGCCGCTGGCTGAATTGCTGGAGCAGCCGATGGGCGGAATGTCCGGGCAGGCAGGGCAGCGGGTTGATGGAATGCGGGTGCTGGATGCATTGCAGGGACAAGCACAGGTTAATTCACCGGCACCGGACAGGCAGCCGGACCTGACAGAGCCGGCTGCCCAAGGCCGCGATAGCAGCCGGCAATCCAGGCTGGCCGCACCTGCCCCCGCAGCGCATGCCCCGGCCACGGCCCCGCCGCTGCTGCGGCTGGAGTCGCCGGGCGGCAGCTTCGAAACCGAGCGCGCCCTGATCGCGCTCGGCGCGCCGGATGCGCCGGACGCAGACGACTCGCTGCATCCTTACGGCGGCCAGCCGGACCTCCGTCCGCTGAGCTTCAAGGCGGCCGGCGCACTCAAGGATATGCCCGGCGTGCTGCATCATCCGTCCCAGTGGTTCCGCGGCTACTGCCGGCTGCTGGCCCGGATTCAGCGTGAAGCCGGGCAGCTCCTGCCCGCCGCCCGCTGGACCAACCATCCCGGCGAGATCGCCGCGATGACCGACAAACGCCGGACGCAGCAGCTTCTGGCTGCGGCTGGCGTTCCTATTCCCCGGCCGCTTAAGGGCAGCAGCGGAGAAGCCCCCGTGGACTACGCCTCCCTCCGCGGGCTGATGCTCTCGCAGCGGATGCACCGCGTATTCATCAAGCTGGCCAGCGGCTCAGCCGCATCCGGCGTCATTGCCTATCAGCTCAATCCGGCAACGGGAGCTGAGGTGGCGGTCACTACCATCGGGGTCGAGAGCTATATCACCCGTCCCCCGGTGTATTATAATTCCGGTAAGCTGCGGCGCTATACGGACTCTGCGCTCCTCGCCGGAATCATCAACTGGCTCTACCGCCACGGCGCCTACGCCGAGCAGTGGATTCCGAAGTCCGGCGCGGACGGGCAATCGTTCGATATCCGCCAGCTGGTTGTTGCCGGTGTGGCCTGCCACTCGGTTGCACGGGTAAGCCGTACACCGATTACGAACCTGCATCTGCGCAGCCGCCGGATGACTCCGGCCGAAGCCGGACTCACGGAGGACATGCAGGCAGAGGTACGGCAGACGGCCGAGCAGTCTCTGGCTGCTTTTCCGCGTTCCTCCGTGGCGGGAATTGATGTATTGGTGGGGAGCACCGGGCGGACGTATACGGCGGATGTGAACCCTTTTGGCGACTTATTGTACGATGTGGAATACCACGGCTGCAGCACCTATGAATGGGAAATGAAACAGCTATCCGGGAGGAACCTGGCCCTATGACCGATATGAATGCCGTTGTCGGCACCCACGATATCTTAATGATTACGCTCGATACGCTGCGCTATGATGCCGCTGTTCTGGAGGAAGCCAACTGCCCCAACCTGTGCGGCAGCGGTTCCTGGGAAAAGCGGCATACGCCCGGCAGCTTCACCTATGCAGCCCATCATGCCTTCTTCGGCGGATTCCTGCCCACTCCGGCCACTACGAATAAGGCTGAGCATGTGCGGCTCTTCCATTCCCGGAATACCGGGCTCAAGACCCATCCCCATACCTGGCTGTTCGATACGCCGGATATGGTGTCCGGGCTTGCAGCGGCGGGATATCAGACGGTGTGTATAGGAGGGGTAATCTTTTTCAGCAAAAAAGTTCCCCTCGCCCGTGTCCTGCCCGGTTACTTCCAGCACAGCTACTGGCGGATGACGTTCGGGGTGACGAACCCGCGCTCGACCGAACATCAGGTGAATCACGCGCTCAAAATATTGAATAATACACCGCTTGACCAGCGTCTGTTCATGTTCCTGAATGTCTCGGCGATCCACGGCCCGAATCATATGTTCCTGCCGGGTGCGAAGCGTGATTCCGTGGACAGCCAGCGCGCTGCCCTCCGCTATGCCGACGGTGAACTAGGCCGGCTGTTTGCTGCCTTCCGCGAACGCGGTAACCCGGTGTTCTGCCTGGCGTTCTCCGATCATGGAGAAGCTTACGGCGAAGACGGCTACCAGGGCCACCGGCTCGCGCATGAAACGGTATGGAATGTTCCTTACCGCGAATTTTTTATATAGCTGTACTATCCCGCAAAAGGAAGGAGAACGTATGACGTCAATCCGGCAATCCCTTCATCATAAGAGCAATGACGAAAGTCCTCCCTTCTCCTCCGGGGAGCTTCAGGAATGGACCGGGCAGATTACGGCCAATCCTTACCGCAATTATCTTTATTCTTATCCGCACAAAACCGCTTACCGCGAGTTCGCAGCCCCCATTTCTTTAGAGGAGCTGTGGCGGGACGAGCCTGCGGAGAGTTTTTTCTTATATATGCATATTCCCTTCTGCGGCGCTCGCTGCGGCTTCTGCAACCTGTTCACCCTGCCTGACAAAAGAGCGAATGTCCACGCCGAGTACGTGGATGCGCTGGAACGGCAGGCGAAGCAGTGGGCTGCTTTTACCCGTCACAAGCCTTATGCGCGCTTCGCCATCGGCGGCGGAACGCCAAGCCTGCTGGCTCCCGCGCAGCTGAACCGGCTGTTCGGCATTGCTGCGGATATCATGGGTGTAGACCTCGCGGCCACCTCCATCTCCGTCGAAACCTCACCCGAGACACTGACAGAGGAGAAGCTGTCGATCCTGAAGGAGCATACCGTCGACCGGGTCAGCATGGGGATTCAGAGCTTCGTGGCCGCTGAGTCGGCTGCCATCTACCGGCCGCAGGACCCGGACGTGGTATACCGGGCGCTTGAGCTGCTGGGTAAATATGATTTTCCCATCCTCAATCTGGATCTGATCTACGGGCTTCCGGGCCAAACGGTGGAATCATGGCTGTATTCGCTGAATCAGGCGCTGCTGCATGAGCCGGAGGAGATCTTCATCTATCCGCTCTACACCCGTGAGCACACGATTGTGAAGCCGGGCGATCTGCTGCGCCAGACTGATATCCGCCATGAATGCTATCAGGCCGCAGGCCAGCTGCTGGCAGAGCACGGCTACCGCCAGTACTCGATGCGCAGGTTCGCCAAGGAGAACGCAGGAACTGCTAAAGATATTCTCAATTACAGCTGCCAGGAGGAAGGCATGGTCGGCCTCGGCTGCGGTGCCCGCTCTTATACACGGAATGTGCATTATGCCTCCCGCTACGGCGTCAGCCGCAAAGCCACGGAGAGCATCATCGCTGACTATGTAGCAGCCGAACGTTATGATACTGCTGACTACGGGATTGTACTGAGCCTTGCAGAACAGAAACGGCGCTTCATTCTCAAAGCTATCCTGCATAGCGAGGGTCTCACCGTGGCGGATTACAACCAGCGGTTCGGCTCTACGCTATGGGAAGATCATCCCGAGCTGGGTCTGCTGGTGCAGAGCGGGTTCGCCACGGGTGAAGAGGGCATCCTGCGGCTTACTCCGGGCGGTCTCGGCTACTCCGATTCCATCGGCGACTGGTTTATTTCCGGCGAGATCAGGGAGCAGATGGAAGGGTTCATCCTGCCATGAAGGCGGTCCTCTACTACCGCGGCTCCCTCTCCTCCTGCAACTATGACTGCCCTTACTGCCCCTTCGGCAAAACAAAAGACAGCGCCGCCACCCTCGCCAAAGACCGTGAGCATCTTACGGCCTTCGTCCGCTGGGTGTCGGAGCAGGGAGCGGCAGGCCACCGGCTGTCTATTTTCTTCAATCCCTACGGCGAAGGACTGACACACCGCTGGTACCGGGACGCGCTAATCACTCTATCCCATCTGGAGCATGTGGACAAAGTCGCCATCCAGACGAATTTGTCGGCCCGGCTTGATTTCACCGCAGAGCTGAATCCGGCCAAAGCCGCCTTCTGGGCGACCTATCATCCCGGTCAGGTGAGTGAGGAACGGTTTCTGGCGCAGTGCAGGACTGTATACGGGCAAGGCATTCCCTTCAGCGTGGGCAGTGTAGGTGTACATGGTGCTTTTCCCGCTATTGCTTCGCTGCGTGCCGCCCTGCCGGAGGATGTCTATCTGTGGGTGAACGCCTTCAAGGACAAGCCGGATTATTATACGCCAGAGGATGTAGGCTTCCTTAGCGGGATAGATCCTTATTTCCGGATCAATGCCGTTGACTACGACAGTCTGGGCAAAAGCTGCAATGCAGGCAGCAACGTGTTCTATGTGCAAGGTGCAGGTCTCGTGAAACGCTGCTATAAGGACCGTGCGGTCATCGGTAACCTCTACCGCGATGGTCTCGAAGGACTTGCTGCGCAGCGGAGCTGCCGGATGAAGGTCTGCGACTGCTACATCGGCTATATCCATATGCCGGAGCTTGGCCTGGAGCAGATTTACGGCTCCGGATTGCTGGAGCGGATTCCTTACGGCGCGGGAGAGAGAATCCCAGACGAAATGAGGAAAATGGGGATTCAGCGGTGAGCGGTTTGGGTTGGCGGATTAGGTTGGCGGGTTAGGTTGGCAGATTCGATAGAATTGACACAGCGATGGATAGATACCGCTAAGGCAGGGCGAGTTCCAAACACAATTTCTCTTATATGTGGGGGAATGCAGACGCAGAGAGGCCACGAATAGGTGTATTTCGTACAATTAAAAGGAGGATAAACACCGGATTTGTGCGGATAAGTGTATTCTGTACAACTAAAAATGGCCTAAGGCGCTCATTTGGGGAAAGTCAGTCCTTTTAGTTGTAGAAAGTGCAGCTATTAGACTGGAAAGACAATGACTGGTGACTTTAGTTGTAGTAAATACAGTTATTGTCGGATGAGGTTCTTGGCTTCGAGCAGAAGTCTGGTTCTATCTCCCAGGCCGCTATTTCGAAAGAGTACCGTTCAATGGATAGAGCAAATGTGGCTACAATATGGCCACAATGTGGCTACAATGTGCTTACAATGAAGCCAAAAGTTACGGGAGGACAAAGCAATGACAGCTCAGCTACATGCTCAGACACAAACAGGGGTAACGATATGGCTCACCGGCCTGTCCGGAGCGGGCAAGTCCACGCTTGCCGCTCTGCTCAAGGACCGGCTGCAGGAGCAGGGCCGGGCTGTGGAGTGGCTTGACGGTGATGAGCTGCGGCGCACACTGGGCCGGGGCCTCGGCTTCAGCCGCGAGGACCGGTTCGAGAATATCCGCCGGGCGGTCTATATTGCCGGCCTGCTGAACCGGCACGGCGTGGTCACCGTGGTCTCGGTGATCAGCCCTTATGCCGACATGCGCAGCTATGCCCGCCGGGAGCTGCCGGGGTTCGTGGAGGTCTATGTAGACTGCCCGCTCCCCGTCTGTGAAGCGCGGGATGTCAAAGGGCTGTACGCCAAGGCCCGCTCCGGTGAAATCCCGGCCTTCACCGGGATCTCCGATCCTTATGAGGCTCCGGACCGCCCGGAGCTGAGGCTGCTCACGGCAGAGCGTACACCAGAGGAATGTGTGGAGGAAATGATAGACTGGCTTACGGAGAACCGGCTCTATCAGCCTTGGCGCTAGAGTTAGAGTGCGGACATTCTCCTGCTTCGCCTGCGCTATGAGCATAATAGAAGGGAGACTTATAGCGTTTAGCCATGAGCCTCCCTTCTTATTGATATGAAGCTCCCATTCCTCCAACAAACTAGCCGCGTTGCTCAGGTATCCTCCAACGTCGCTTCCCCCCGTCACATCTTACTCCGCCTCATCCCGCTTTAATCTGCCTTACACTATTTTCGCGATTTGTTACTCTGACGGCGCTGCCAGGTTAGCCCTAGTGCTATCAAGATCACCATCCCCGCACCCGCTCCCACATATAGCAGCCATGGTGCTGTTGCTGAATGGTTGTCTACAGGTACTGAAGGTGCATCACCTTCAGCGGTCTCCGGCGGCGCTGTCGGCGACCCGCCGCCGGTACCTGGCCCCAGCTCATTCAGATCTTCCTGCGCGTCAGCATACAGGGCAGTCCGGCTGCACAGGCTCGTAGTCAGCTCACTCTGTTCTTCATTCCCCTTCGCTAGGTTTCCATCTGCTTCCGCTCCTCTTGCATAAACCATGTAGCGTTCACCCTCGGCGAATTCAAAGCCGCAGCTGTCTCCGGACTGCGCCGTACTTACGGTCACTTGATTACCCAAATCCCCCTTCCAGCGGGCACCCACCTGAAAGGTAACCTGCATGGGATCGGCGCTGGATTGGATAATTCCGGATGGTTTGGCGACCGATATTACGGTGCCTTCAAACACGGCCGTACTGTTTTCCATAGCCTCCAGCGGAGGAGCTGGTATGACACAAGAACAGGCATAGGTAACCTGCGGACGTACGGTCAGTAGTGTCATGAAGACAAGCAGGGCACACAGGAACATGAGCAGGACGCCCCGGATTCTTTTTATCGCAATCATCATAATCACTCTCCTTATTCACCAGACGAAATTTCCAGAGAAAGGTTACTCTATAAACCATAAAATCCCATGCCAGCAAAAAGGCACGCGGGTATAATAGGACAGTCAGCGTAATAAAAGCTAAGTGATAACGGCTGCGTCACGGGCATGTGATAGCAAGCTGCGACCAGACAGCTACGTGATAACGGCTGCATCATGAGCATGTGCTACCAGCTATGCCTGACGGATATATGATAGCAGCTGGCTCATCATGTCTGCAGGCTAAACCCCAAGGCTTACCCGCGTCTACTTTCTGCATCTGCTTTCTGCATCTAATTTCTGCATCTGCTTTCTGCATCTGTTCTTCGTATTTACTCTCTAAATTCACTCTCTATGTTCACCCTCCGCCTCGATCTCCCGCGCAATTGCGGTCAGCTGCCGCATCCCTTCACGAAGCAGCGCTTCGCTGGCGAAGGAGTAGCTGAGGCGCAGCCAGGACTTCATCTCGCCCAGCGGATCACAGATTTCACCGGGAACGAAGGAGATGGACTGCTCCATACAGCGTACAAACAGCACATCTACGGACACTGTGTCCGGCAGCTTCACCCACAGGTTCAGACCGCCCTGCGGAGCTGTCCATTCCCAGCCGGCGGCAGCGAGCTCCTCCTCCATGATCTCCTTATGCACCTGAAGCGCGATCCGCAGCTTGCCAAGATGCTGCTGCAGGCGCGGCGAGGTGTAGTAGTGGAGGAAGATCTTCTGATTCAGAAGCGGCGTCCCGTTGTCCGCCAGCGACTTGGCGGCAATCAGCCGCTCCATGAACGGATAACGGCAGGCTACTGCGCAGATCCGCAGCCCGGGGGCCACATACTTGCTGAAGCTGCTGATGTAGATGACCCAGCCTTCGGTATCATAGGCAAAAAACGGCGCCGGCGGCTCCTCCTCAAAGTGCATATCACGGAACGGATCATCCTCCACCAGCAGGCAACGGTAGCGCTCCGCCAGCTCAACGAGCAGCTTGCGCTGCTTAGCAGGCACCGTATAACCCGTCGGATTATGGTGCGTCGGGTTAATATAGAACATCCGCGGCTTATGCCTGCGCATCAGTTCCTCGACCGCCGCCAGATCATACCCCTGCGGCGAGATCTCCACCGGAACCAGCCGCGCGCCTGCCCGGCGGAAAATATCCAGCGCCACACTATACGTCGGGCGCTCCACCAGCACGGCATCCATCGGGCCGAGCATGATTCCGGCGATCAGATTGATCGCCTGCTGCGCGCCCGAGGTAATCAGCAGCTCGCTGGCTGATAACTGCAGCCGGTACCGGTCATGGAAATGGCTGCTCAACGTTGCACGCAGCTCCTCATCCCCCTGCACGGTGGAATAGGTACCCATGACCTTCGGGTAGAGGTCGAATACTTTTTTGACATAATCGGACAGGAACAGGTTGGGCAGCAGACCCGGATCAATCAGCGCCTGAGAGAACTGGTAAGTCACCGGCTTCCGCTGAATATCGGACATCGGACTCTTGACCGTATACCCCAGCACTGCTGCTCCTTCTTCCACTGAGTTGGCCATCCGGCTGCCCGGCGATACATAATAACCGGATTTGTCTTTGACATACAGCATACCGTTCTCCGTAAGTGCCCGGTAAGCCTTAAATACCGTCAGCCGGTGGACACCCAGCTCATCCGCCAGCAGCCGGATCGACGGCAGCTTGTCGTGGGGCTTCCACTCCCCGCGCCCGATCCGGTTCGCCATGAACTCATAGACTTGGCGGAACAAGGGATTACTTTGCTCTGCTCCCACTGACTTCTTCATATACCCCCGCCCTCTCCACAATATACTCGCAACCGTCCCGCTGCCCACAGCTCGCCATTCACCTTTCACCGTTCGCCGCTCACTCCAGCGCACACGTCCGCCAACTGCTCTTTGCCCTATTGTACAGCATTCCGCCCTGCAACTGTTCTGTGTTCTGCAATCTGTTCTGCGCCTATGAGGATATGATTAACAGAATACTTTAGGAGATTGCCACATTACCACCACAAAGGGGCACGGAAACATGATTATGTTAGCTTATTCACTGGTCTGTCTGATCTTCGGCACAACCTTTCTCGCGATCAAAATCGGCGTAGACGCCGGAGCGCCGCCGTTCTTCTCTGCTGGACTTCGTTTTTTCACGGCAGGGGCGGTGCTGTTCCTGTTCATGGTAGTGAAAGGCAAAGCCAGCTTCTCGCTGCTGCTGCGCAAGGAAATGCTGTTCACCGGAGCAACGCTGACCTTCGGCACCTTCGCCGCACTTTACTGGGCCGAGCAATATGTATCCTCCGGACTCGCGGCCGTATTATCGGCAACCGGGCCGATGATGATTCTGCTGATGCAGATGGCTTTTCTCCGGCAAAAGGCTCCCGCCTACTCGCTGTTCGGCTGTATCATCGGCTTCACCGGCGTACTGCTGCTTGTGCTCCCCAGCCTTGCGGCTGATGTCACTCCGCTCTGGCTGATCGGCTGTGTTGTCGTCCTGATCGGAGAAATCTGCTATGCGGCAGGGGCGATCTACTCCAAAAAAGTAACCACCACCTTCTCTGGAGTATCCCCTGTGGCACTGAACGCGGCCCAGATGATGTACGGCGGAGCACTGCTGTTCATCATCTCGCTGTTTACCGAGCCGCTGCATCCCGCCTTCCTGTTGTCGTTCAAAACCGCAGGCTCCCTGCTCTACCTGACCGTTGTCGGCTCCATGGTTGGTCATACCCTGTTCTACTGGCTCGTCTCCAAGACGAATCCCGTCTTTCCGTCGACCTGGCTGTATATCTCTCCGCCGATTGCCGTCGGGGTGGGCTTCCTGTTCTATAACGAAGCGGTAACGTGGGTAACGCTGCTTGGTGTATTCACCATAATCGCTGGCACCGTCCTTGTGAATGCGGGCGCGCTGAAGCAGCTGATTTTCAAACAAAAACCGGCAATACCCGTACTTCAAAAAACAAGCATTGAAGCTCTTCCGCAGGATTAATTAATCCTGCCCCTGTTTAGCAAAAACAGCCTGGACCCTTACAAAGGGCTCCGGGCTGTTCTGTTATTTTCACCCTATAGCTCAAGCACGCTGGGGGATAACGCTACTCCTCAGAGCTGAAAAACAAATTCAGCGGCAATTCCTCATCGCTCTCAAAACTGTTCGATATCCTGTAGGTAATATACAGCTTCTTCTCACCCTCGCCATATGTCCACGATTCTCGGATAAAGCCTATTGACGGCATGAGCGGAAGCGCCATCCGGTCAATCGTCTGAACCGATTGCTCGACTTTGTCAGCCTCTTCATCATCCGCAGGCTTGTAATGTTCCAGAAAAGCACGCACTAGCTCTCTCGCATCCTCATAACCGCTTTCCGATCTGGGAAAGACCGTCCCAATCCGGTAACCGATAATTGTATCATTTGTAACATCTGCCGTAATCTGCTGGATGAACTCCATTTGATTGACGGTCAGGACATCATCCTGCATGATTGTACCCAAATTCGGATCATATTCCCCCACAGCATCGGTAACCCCCAGAACGGCAAGCCCGTCTTCGAGCGGCTGGTTGAACACAGCCCTGTGCTCTTCCACCTGTGTGAACAATTCTGCGTACTTCGGGGTGTCCTTGCTGCATCCGGCAGATAACAACGTTAGGATGACTATCCCGCAAATGAGAACGAAGCTTGATTTCCTCAAATGAATACACCTCCTTGCCTGATCAAACCTTACCATACATGTGAGGAAAGAGCATTAAATAAATACCATATATTAGAATATTTTCTTTTCCCTTAACGCAAATCTGATTAAGCTACCTATTTTTTCAGAAAATTATTATATATGACGTACTATATATTGCATTTATGATCATTATTGCGTATTATATAAGCAAGTTAGGGGATTTAATTCCAAATAGGACGTCTGAATGAAGAGGGGGAATCGGCGCACGGTGCTCCTTTTCTGCCAAGGGAGTGCCTGTATCTATAACGTAAACCGGAAAGTGGAGGAAAACTGTGATCGAACTGACAACCCGGCAATTGCAAATTATTGAGATTGTGAAAAAAAGAGCGCCGATTACCGGAGACCAAATCGCGGAAAGCCTGGGCCTGAGCCGGCCGACCATCCGGGGGGACTTGTCCATCCTGGTTATGCTCGAATATGTCGATGCGAAGCCGAAGGTCGGTTATTTCCCCGGTACCAAAGCCGCAGCGCGCCATAACAGCCGGGGGCTGCTGCAGGATACCAAGGTTAGCGATATCCAGAGCATCCCGGTCATTATCCGCGAGAATACAACGATTCAGGACGCCGTAGTTACACTGTTTCTTCAGGATGTCGGTACGCTGATCATCTGCGATAGCGACGGCAAGCTGACCGGTGTCGCCTCGCGCAAGGACTTCCTGAAGGTCACGCTCGGTAATCCCGGCGCGGTAACCATGCCTGTGAGCATGGTCATGACCCGCCAGCCCAAGGTAATAACTGTTTCGCCCGATGACACGGTGCTTGACGCCGCGCAGCGCATGATATACCACGAGGTAGACAGTCTGCCGGTAGTTGTTCCCGGCAGCGGGGAAGGGTCCGGCTCAGGTCTGGACGTAGTAGGGCGGCTCACGAAGACTTCCATCGTGAAGCTTCTCCTCGAGCTTGAAGCCAAAGGATAACGGAGGAATCGATAGAGCATGGAGCCATCCACCCATTACATTACGATATGCTCGGATTCTATTGGAGATACGGCGGAAGCTGTCGTGCAGGCCGTCATTCACCAATTTCAGAATCAGCGTGTCACGATCAGAAGATACGGTAATGTCAGACATGAAGATGAACTGCGCAAATTAATGGAAGAGACCGCCCAGCTTCAGGGTTTCGTAGCTTATACCCTGGTCCAGCCGGAGCTGCGGGAGATGATCCGCGAGGAGGCAGTCCGCCTCGATCTGCGGATTGTGGATATTATGGGCCCGATGATGCAGGCCTTCATCGATACCTTCGATGATGCTCCGGAGGCCCGGCCCGGACTGCTGCATCAGCTGGACGAGGAATATTTCAGCCGGATCGAGGCGATTGAATTCACCGTCGCCTGTGATGACGGACGTGATCTCGGGGCCATGCTGAAGGCGGATATTGTTCTGCTCGGCATGTCCCGCACCTCGAAGACACCGCTCAGCATCTTTCTGGCCCACCGCGGCAAGAAGGTGGTGAATTATCCGGTCGTCCCGGAGGTCGGTCCGCCGCAGCAGCTGCTGAGCCTGCCGCCGAACCGGATCATCGGTCTGACCATGAAGCCGGAGTACATGCTGAAGATCCGCTCTGAGCGGCTGAAGATGCTGGGCTTGCCTACCGGCTCGCAGTATGCCAGCCTCGAACGTATTACAGAAGAGATGGAATATGCGGCAACACTGTTCGCCAAGCTGGGCTGCCCGGTCATTGATATTACGGATAAGGCGATTGAAGAAACCGCCGGCATCATTATGGGTTATATCTAATCTAACTATTCTAACTACACTGGAGGGAATCATTATGGAACGCGAATTGGCACTGGAAATTGTACGGGTCACTGAATTGGGTGCTTTATCCTCAGCACGCTGGATTGGCCGGGGCGACAAAAATGCGGCAGATAATGCTGCCACAACCGCAATCCGTTCCATGTTCGATTCTGTCTCCATTGACGGAACCGTGGTGATCGGCGAAGGCGAGATGGATGAGGCGCCGATGCTCTATATCGGAGAACGTGTCGGTAACCGGAACGGCCCTTCCGTCGATGTAGCGGTAGATCCGCTGGAAGGGACCGAGGTCGTCGCCTGCGGACTGCATAATGCACAGTCGGTGATTGCAATTGCTGACAAGGGCAGCCTGCTGCATGCGCCGGATATCTATATGGAGAAGCTGGCCTGCGGACCGGAGCTGGCCGGTAAGCTAAGCCTGGATGATCCGGCCGAAGTAACGCTGCGCAAAGCCGGCATGATCACCGGCAAAGCGCTCTCCGAGCTGACGGTGATGGTACTGGACCGCAAGCGGCATGAAGGCTTAATCAGCATCCTGCGTGAAGCAGGCGTGCGCATCAAGCTGATCAATCACGGCGATGTCGCCGGGGCAATAGCCGCTGCGCTGCCGGACAGCGATGTAGATCTGTACATGGGCTCCGGCGGAGCACCGGAAGGTGTACTCGCCGCCGCCGCACTGCGCTGCCTGGGCGGCGAGCTTCAGGGCAGGCTGCTGCCCGAAGGCCCCTTCGAGATGCAGCGCTGCCTGCAGATGGGTCTGGACAATCCGGCACGGGTGCTGTCCATGGAGGATATGGTCGGCACCGGCGATGTCATCTTCGCCGCCACCGGGGTAACCTCCGGCGAGTTCCTCAGCGGCGTCCGCTTCATCGGCAAGGAACGCGCCGAGACCCATTCGGTGATCATGCGGGCGCAGAGCCGCACGATCCGCTACATCCGCAGCATTCATTTCCTGCCGGGCAAGGACATCCCGGAGGTCATTCCGGCCAGAGCCAATGCGGCCTTTATGTAGGCATCAAGGCAGCGGATAACAATTGTATTTCATACAGTTATAACAAGGTATACGCCCAGATTTATTACGCTAAGTGTATTCTGTACAGCTAAAATAGCATGAGGTGATCCTTTTGAGAGAAACTGGTCAATATAATTGTATAAAGTGCAACTAAAGCACTTCCCGGGCAATTTTCAGTGATTTTAGTTGCAGAAAATACAGTTAAAGCCTCGCCGGATTGGGTCCTCTGCTTCAAGCGGAATTTCATTCTGATCCGAGGATTACCGGTTCAATGAATATACAAAAGGGTTTCCGTGAAGTCCGGCTGGACTTCGCGGAAACCCTTTTATTTTCTCGCTGAAACAGCTCCATGATTAAAGTGACGGCAAGGCCGTTCCCACTAGCTTTAGCCTTAATGACAAATCCCGTCATCTAGCCTGTCAGAATGTTATAACGTCCCTGCTATTTAACGGCTGCGGCTGTGGTCTCTCAGCAGCTCGTCACTGCCGTCCACCTTCACTTCTCCGCTCTTGTCGACCCGTGCTTCCTCGCGTCTGACCGTATCCTGTACCTGCTCGGTTCCCTGAACCTCACGTTTGTGAATTTCGACTTCACCGGTAACGACCGTATTCTTACGGACCTCCACCTGCTCCTCGCTCACCGGGATTCGGATCGTTTCATCCGCGCCAACCGGCTCTGCTGTTGTGTCATTATTGACGGCACGCCGCTCAATAACAATCTCTTCATGGGTAACAGGGACATTGATCGTTTTCTGCTCTTCGATGATTTCCTTGTGTACGTTGACCTCACCGGTCTGCACCTTGTTCTTGGATACGTCCAGCTGTTCTTCACGCAAACGCAGCCTGCGGTCTTCATCCGGATCATTGAACCCGCCAGTTCGTGTACTATCCAGCGCCCCGTCTATGCCATTCGGCGTACCGGAATATACATCTCCCGTCATTCCCGGCCGGTTCACATCATCCAGTGCTCTTGTCCCCGGGAGATCATGCTCCGTTGCCGAATTCATCGTATCCAGCCCTGTATCGTCCCTGCCTTCAAGACCCGAGCCGTTGAACGCGGCATCCACGGTATCTGTTACCGAATGACGTGCGGTATCCGCAGCATCGCCGGTTGTATTAGGATCATCCATATAACGGTCTGCGTTCGCTGAATTATGGTTGCGGAAAATGGAGTATACATCACTTTCCCGCGTGTTATCTGCATCAACCATGACCAGAATGCGTCCTTCATCCACATAGTTGTCGTAACTCTCCGCTTCATCCTCCGGAATACCCAGCCCGATCAGACCGCCCACAAGCCCGCCTGTTCCTGCACCTACGGCTACTCCCGTCAATGTCGCGGCAATTGGTCCCGCAGCAATAATCGGCCCGATCCCCGGTATCGCCAGCGCGCCGATGCCTGCCAGCAGCCCGGTGACACCGCCGAGTATACCGCCTGTTGCTGCACCGGATGCCATGCCTTCAGGCGCCTTGGTTCCTGTCTCATCACTGATCGCTTCAACATCCCGTTTATTTCTCGCTATCACTGAGATATCCTCTGTCAGAAACCCGTGACTCTTCAAGTCTTCAATGGCCCGTGAAGCTTCATGCTCGGTATAGAATACACCTACAATTTTCTTGTTCATAACGATTCCCTCCTGGTAGCTTATTTTGTGAATAAGGATTGGTCTCACTTTAACTTTCACATCCCTTACTTAACCAAACAGGCATCCGCGAAACTGATATTTTATAAACTTGTAAACGTAACCTCAAAATTATTTATGAAACAGGAAATAATCCGGGAAATAATTTCCAAGCGGATTTCCTCCTGCATTCCGGACACATTTTACTCATATTCCCCGTTTCGGAGTCAGCATAGATAACACTTAATTATCCGCCTCATGGCATTTATTAAGCCTTTTAGAACAATGGTCTCAACCGCATTACAGCACCGCCAAAAGAGGCTATACTCCTCATAAGACAGGTCAGCCACTCAGATATCTTATAGGGGGAACCGCGATGAATATGCGTTTGAAGGTGCTCAAGAAACATTTACTTTTCTGCTGCAGCGAACACTGCAATAACCAGGATGTTGAAGAGGTCATGCAGGAATTCAAAGAGCAGATGGTGGAACACGGGATTAACAAAACGGTCAAAATCAACAAAACCAGCTGTCTCGGCCTATGCGGCAACGGGCCTTTTGTCATCGTGTATCCTGACGGAATCTGGTACTACAATGTAACCACCGATGATGTGGCGCGCATTGTGGAGGAGCATCTGGTGAACGGTGTGCCTGTGGAAGAGCTCGTTATGCTCAAAATGGAAGCCTGACCCTGCCGAAGCTCCGGCATCTGTGTTATGAGATATGTACGTATGGTCCCTCTCCCCTTCAGCGGAGCCGGGACTTTTTGCGGTTGATCTGCCTTGGGGTCCCCGCAAAGTACCTGAGTAATCATCGAAGCCAGAGCCCCACTTTGTGGGGTTATTTTGCGGTTGATCAGCCTTGGGGAAACTGATGTATAATGGGGAATATACACTTTTTAGGCAAAGAACACTCCCTATACAGGAAAGAGGCTGAAGCATGGCCATATTCAAATATAATTCCCATCGTCCGCACCGCACCAGTCCCGATCTACATCTCCATTATTGGGGACAGGAGCAATGCGCACCCGGCCATTCCGTCGGACCCGGGGTCCGTGATTTGTACAAAATCCACTTCATTCACGAAGGCACCGGCAAAGTCGTTGTCGGGGAAGCGAGCCACACGCTGGGGGCAGGACAAGCCTTCCTCACCTATCCCCATGTTGTGACGCATTATGCCGCAGACCAGGACAGTCCCTGGACCTATTCATGGATTGCTTTTACCGGAGAAGAAGCCGGATATCTGTTGTCGCGGACTTCGCTGTCGCCCGAGCAGCCGGTGTTCCCGATGGATCAAGAGCTGATGCCCTCTCTATTCGAGAGGCTGTCTGAAGCCGCCGATTGCCAGGATGTGCTGGATCTGCCGCTCAAGGTAATCCTCTATGAGTTCTTATCCCTGCTGCTGCGCACGGTTCCGGCCACTGCAAACCTGGTGATTCCGCGTCAAAAGAGTGTCTATGTCGAGCAATGCCTCCACTACCTGCATGCCCATTATTGTGAGAATGTCACCGTGGAGAGCATGTCCGCTTCTCTGAAGCTGGACCGCAAGTACCTCTCCACATTGTTCAAACGGACGATCGGTCTGCCGCCGCAGCAGTATCTGCTTAATTTCCGGATTGCCAAGGCCTGCGAGTTGCTGACCGAGACCAGCTGTACCATCGGCGAGATCTCGCATTCTGTCGGGTATCAGGACGCACTGCTCTTTTCCCGTATGTTCAAAAAGGTTAAAGGCTGCTCCCCCAAAGAATACCGCATCCGCCACACCGATACTGACATTGTTCTATAAACATCATCCATGCTGACATACGATTATCCGCACGGATTCGGTACAATAAGAACGTGCCCCGGCCGGAGAAGCAAACGCTAACATTCCCCGGATAGGGAGCGCCAGTTTGTACACATTAATCACAGAACACACTAACCAACAAATTGTAGGAGGAATAATATGTATATCGCTAGTCCTGAACGCTATGACACTATGAAATATAACCGCACCGGCCGCAGCGGCCTGCTGCTCCCGGCGATTTCGCTTGGACTCTGGCATAATTTCGGCGGCAACGATGTGTTCGAGAACGGCCGGGCCATGGTCCGCCGCGCTTTCGACCTGGGGATTACCCACTTCGATCTCGCCAATAACTACGGTCCGCCCGCAGGCTCCGCCGAAGAGAGCTTCGGACAGATTCTGAAGAAGGATCTCGCCGCGTACCGCGATGAGCTGATCATCTCCAGCAAAGCCGGCTACTATATGTGGCCCGGCCCGTACGGCGAATGGGGCTCCAAGAAGAATCTCGTATCCAGTCTGGATCAGAGCCTGAAGCGGCTGGGCCTGGATTATGTGGATATCTACTACCACCATCGTCCAGATCCGAATACACCGCTCGAAGAAACCATGTCTGCACTGGATCTGCTTGTACGCCAGGGCAAAGCGCTGTATGTCGGTATTTCGAACTACAAGCCTGAAGAAGCGCGTGAAGCCGCGCAGATTCTCCGCCGTCTCGGCACTCCCTGCCTGATTCATCAGCCGAACTATTCGATGATGTCACGCTGGATCGAAGACGGGCTGCAGGATGTGCTGGCTGAAGAAGGCATCGGCACTATCGCCTTCTCTCCGCTGCAAAAGGGTATCCTGACCGACCGTTACCTGAAAGGCATTACCGCAGATTCCCGTGCAGCCGGACCAAGCGTGTTCCTCTCCGAGAAGGAAATCACGGCCGAGGTGATCGCCAAGGTAAGCAAGCTGAACGATATTGCCGCTGCCCGCGGACAGAAGATGTCACAGCTCGCCTTATCCTGGGTACTCCGCGGCGGCAAAGTGACCTCCGCCCTGATCGGCGCGAGCAAAGTCAGCCAGATCGAAGATGCTGTAGCTTCCCTGAATGCGCCTGAACTCAGCGCAGAAGAGCTGGAGCAGATCGAGAACATTCTGCGCGGATAATCCGGCGTCTGGAAGGCTGAAAGACAACATCTATTCTTACTTATAACGGCAATCCTGCCCGCCCGGCTGACAGCCAGCGGCGGCGGGATTGCCGTTTTGGCGTATCAGGATGATACAATAGACACAATTACAGTAACGAAAGGACGTCAGGTCAGATGAACACTAACCGTTTGGGACAATCTGATTTATATGTAAGCGCCATGGGCCTCGGCTGTATGACGCTGGGGACGGATGAGGTGAAGGCCGCTGCTATTATTCACGAAGCGCTTGATCACGGAATCAATTTCCTGGATACCGCCGATCTCTACGATGAAGGCCGCAATGAGGAAATCGTCGGCCAGGCGATCCGGCACCGCCGTGCAGATGTAATTCTGGCCACCAAAGTGGGCAACCGCAGAATTCCCGGCCAAGAGGGCTGGAGCTGGGATGCTTCCAAAAGCTATATCCGCTCGGCTGTGAAAGAGAGTCTGCGCAGGCTGCAGACTGATTATATCGATCTGTATCAGCTGCACGGGGGAACGCTGGAAGATGAGATTGACGAGACTATCGAAGCTTTTGAAGAGCTGAAGCAGGAAGGGGTAATCCGTCATTACGGGATTTCCTCCATCCGGCCGAATGTCATCCGGGAATATGTGCAGCGCTCGGGAATAGTCAGTGTGATGAGCCAGTACAGCATTCTCGACAGACGCCCGGAGGAGAGCATCCTTCCGCTGCTGGCCCGGGAGGGTATCAGCCTGATTGCGCGGGGACCGCTGGCCAGCGGCACCCTGACAGAACATGGCCGCAGCAAGGCGGAGCGGGCATATCTGGACTATACTGCTGCGGAGCTGTCAGAGCTGCACGGCCAGCTGATGCAGCAGACTACCCTCACCCGTACCTTGACGCAGACAGCGCTGCAGTATCCGCTGGCTGATCCTGCCGTTGCCGCAATTATTCCGGGGGCGAGCAGCCTTGCACAGCTGCGGCAGAATATTGCATCCGCTACCTCACCGCCGCTCTCAGCCCTTGAGCTAGAGACTGTCCGTAAGGTGAGCAAGGCAGGACGGTATACAGTGCACTTGTAGAGTTGAATGATTCCAAAGCGAAAGAAGCTGCCTTTGAAGCTGCAGGAAATCTGCAGTCATTGGACAGCTTCTTTTTCATACCTCCGGGGAACAAGTTTGAATTACAGCGATAAATCCGGTTAACCGTGCTTTCTCTTCTTAACGATCCATATAATCACCGAAGCTGCAAATACCAGGGCAGTAATGAGCCATGTCAGCAAAAAGGCCATACCCAGCCCAATATTCGCATCGAGCGCGTCTCTTCTGCTCTCCAGCACCAGCATCACCGCGAGTGGAGCCCCGCTGGCAATCAGCAGAACCGTCATACTGTAACGGGCAAAGTTCGTCCGTTTGTGAATGGCAGCATACAAGCTTATGAAACCAGCAACCAGAAGTACAAATGTCAGTAAAGCTTCCCAGGTTAGTCTGTCCATCAAATCACACCTTCCATCTTCAAGCTAGCGCTCTATGAATCGCTGGGATAACAGCCAGTATAGCTGCTTTGGGAAGCAGACGCAAATCGTGTCTCGCTTCCAGTTCTAGAGTAAAGGGCTGGATTTAAACCAGCCCCTCCTCATCAAACCGTACGTGAGGTTTTCCCTCATACGGCTTTCCGATGTTTGTCATTCATGGGCATGCAGATTACAACAGCGTTTTTAGTCCATATTGCTTGGCACTATACTTAACTTCAGAAACTGAACTCATCCATCTCCCGCGTTGTCTCTTCTTCGCATACCACCGTGTGAATCTCTGCAAGATATACCAGTCAAGCTTGGCTAACCTCTTCTGGCTGTAGTTCGTGTAATAGTAATTTCTCCATCCTTGAATCTTTGGATTGAGCCATTCCACATGCTCCACGAATGATCTTGAGCGCATACTCGGCGGTGCTAATCTTTCTTTGACCACTCCTCGAATACGTTCCTCTGCCTTCTTTGTTAGCCACTGCTGCGTGGTGTAGTACACCTTCCCTTGAGAAGTCTCTGCTTTCGTTTTTCGGTGGTGCATCCCTAAGAAGTCGAACCCTTCGTCTCCTGTCCATAGGCCTACAATACGGGTTTTGGTTGGATGTAAGGTCAGTTCCAGACGTTCCATGATTCTGCCTATGAGCTCATAGGCATGCTCGGCGTCCTTTTTGGATTTACAGACCACAACAAAGTCGTCTGCATACCTTGTCAGTTCTCCCAATCCACTTCCGTGTTTCTCCCACAGTCGGTCAAAATAGTTCAAGTAGATGTTCGCCAGAAGCGGTGAAATGACGCCACCTTGCGGTGTACCTAAATCGGATCGCCTTACGTTTCCTTCTTCCATGACTCCCGCCTGTAACCACTTCCGTATTACCTTTAGGATCCGCCTGTCATTAATACGCATTTGTACCAATTTCATAAGCTTCTCCTGATTAATATTGTCGAAGTAGCCTTGGATATCGACGTCGACTACCCAATTCCCTTTGCGGTTGCAGGCTTTCCGGATTCGATCTAGCGCTCCTTTTGCACTTCGTTTCGGGCGAAATCCGAAGGATACATCTTCGAAGTCTGCTTCGAAGATGGGTTCAATCACGAGTTTCGTTGCCATCTGCACTACTCGGTCGCGCACGGTGGGTATGCCCAGCGGTCTTGGCTTCCCGTCTTTCTTCGGGATATAGTGCCGTCGTACGGGCTGCGGATGGTAATTGCCTTCTTTCAATGCTCGCTCGCATTCCTTGAGGAACCTTGTTTCTCCTTGTTCCACAATATCTGCAAGCGTCACCTCATCTACTCCGGCCGCTCCCTTATTTGCTTTCACCCGTTTCCAGGCTTCGCACAGCACATCCCACCGATAGACTTTGTCGTACAACGCATGGAATTTACGCTTACTGTTCTCCTTGGCCGCCTGACCTAGCTTTTCTTGGAGTTCTTGAACTTTTTCCTTGGGTGTCGTTAGCCGTTTGGCATTCACTCACTCGTACCTCCTCCAAAAGCATAAACAAAGCAGGGCTCCTTCCCTCCCTAAGGTTATGTTGTCCTTAGGTTCTTCGGTACTATGAGCCCCTCGGACTCCCTTCCCACAGACGGTTCATTTCGTCTTCTGGACTTATAGAGCGCCTCTTTACGGGTTCCTAAAAAAAAAAATCCCGTGTGGGGGAGGGTCTCCCCAGTTCACTGCATTATCTTTCAACCCATGCCGTTCCCTATACGCCGGAGGATTCTTCACTGCTGATCCAAGTTCTGTACAGTTTCCTTGGCCTTCGTCCAGTATAGCGAGACTCGGCATCCTCTCTTCCCCTTCGCAGGGCCTTTTTGACGACGCGGCAGGATTCACTTGATGTTGCGGCCTGGGTTGTTGCTCGCCCGGTCTCTGACCCGTACTTTTGTCGATGCGCTTTTACACACAGATTTCGCCATGCGCAAGCATCCTAGCTACAAAGGTGGCTTGGCCCCTCCTTTGATTGGACTTTCACCAATTAGATAATGCGTGCCTCTGGGCACGCCAATACAAAAAACCGCCTGGTGTCTACACCATAGGCGGTCTTAATATTGAGATCAATGAAACTATAGTTTGGAGATCAATTGTACCGCTTCAGCCCGCGTAGCCTTCTGCAGCGGATTAAATTTGTTGCCGCCTTGTCCCAGGATCAGCCCAAGCTTCCGGGCAGCGCTGGCATACGGCCGCGCCCAGGCAGTGATGGAACAAATCCGTCATCCGCCAAAAAACGTTGTAATATACACCATCGCCAGCAATCCAAATATAAACGAATAAGTCGAAGGCCGCTCATATCCATGGCCGTGGCTCTCAGGGATCAGCTCCTTATAGACAATGAAGAGCATCGCTCCGGCTGCGAAGGCCAGCCCGTAACCAACTACATTCTGCACATAGCTGGCTGTAAAATAACCGATGACCGCCGACACCATCTCCATGAGGCCGGTCAGGGCGGCAATAGTCAATGCCTTGCGCCGGGTCGCACGGGCATTCATCAGAAATATTGCCAGGATCAGGCCTTCCGGCATATTCTGGGCACCGATCGCAATAGCTACCATGGGCCCCAGGCTCGCCTGCTCACTGGCATAGCTGAAGCCGGTACTCAGACCCTCGGGAATATTATGAATGAACAGCGCGATCATCACGAGCAGCGCTTTGGAATCCAGATTGCTGAGACCGGGCTTGTTCTCCACATCAATATGCGGAATATGGCTCTCGATCAGATCAAGCAGAAGCACCCCGGTAATCAGACCCAGAGTAAGAGCGATGATTCCCGACTCTTTGATCGCCTGCGGCATCAGTCCGAAGGTGGTCGCGGACACCATAATTCCGGCGGTAAAGGCAACCAGCACATCCTTCCACAGCTCAGACAGCCGCTTCACGAACAGGATGGGAATCACGCCAAGAACCGTAGCCATTGCAGATAAAAAGCTGCCTAGAAACGCACTCGCCAAGTCTTCAACCCCTTTTGTGGACAGGACTTATAGACAAGCTTATGCTTCCGGCAGCCTTAAATATAACCAGAATTTCACTATTACGTATTATCCCGGTTTACAAAAACATTTACATAATAACGCAATTAATTAAATCAAATATCCTATTTTTATACAAAATACTACTTTTTACTCCAAAAAAACTAATATTTCATAGACATTCTTCGTCATTCAATAGTAGTATTTAACATTCAAAGGAGGTTCCTTTACATAACATTTACCTTTCCTAATTAGACTTTAATGAAAGCTGGTGTCAAGAATTGAAGAGTAAAAACAGGCTACGCCGAAACACGCTTATTATATTGCTATGTATTTGTATGAATCTCATGTCTTTGGGCCAATCATTCGCTGCTTCCAGTGCTCATGATACTTCCGGAGCTACCGTTGTGGGCAAAGACGCAGCCGGCCATTGGGCGGAGGGTGTCCTTACGGAATGGCAGCAGCAAGGATTGCTTACCGGCTATCAGGATGGATCTCTTCAGCCTGACCACCAAATTACCCGTGCCGAATTCACAGCATTGATCAACAAATCCTTTGGTTATACGAATACAGCAGCAATCACCTATGCGGATGTCAAATCATCCAGCTGGTTTTATACGGATATTACCAAAGCTGCTGCTGCAGGATACATAATGGGATACCCGGATCAGACCTTCAGACCCAATCAGTCACTTTCCCGTGAAGAAATGGCGGTCATTGTAAGTTCTGTCCTTAAGCTGAACGCAGTGGATATGGCCGCTTCATTTACGGATACGGCTGCAGGCCATGAGTGGAGCAAGAAGCAGATTAACGCCATTGCTGCAGCAGGCCTTATGAACGGTTATGGTCAAAAATTCAGACCGCTCGCTACGGCTACCCGGGCAGAAGCTGTCAGTGTGCTGGACCGGGCCTTGAAACTCCAAACGTCCTCTTCCGCTAATACAATCGTTTACGATAAAGCAGGTAACTATGGACCTGAGACAGGCGTTGTCACAGTCAACGGCTCTGTGTATATTGAAGCGTCCGAAGTTGTGCTGAGCAATACCATCATCACAGGTGATCTGGTGATCAGCGAAGCTGTAGGCAAAGGTGATGTGACCCTGAAGAATGTCACGGTTAAGGGTACCACTACCATTGCAGGCGGCGGAAAGAACAGTATCCATGTAGTGGATTCAGTGCTTGTAACCGTCATTGTCAATAAGAAGGACGGCAGTATCCGAATTGTCACCGAAGGTACCAGCTCGGTTGAACAGATTACTCTGCAATCAGGTGCACTGCTTGAAGAAGGCAGCGGAACCGGCAGCGGCTTCGGTAATATCGATCTCTCCGCAGCTATTCCGGCGAGTGCAGAAGTAGCTTTGGCCGGAACCTTTGAGACGGTAGATATATTCGCTACCGCTATTAAGGTCAACCTGACCTCGGGCTCCATCGGGCAGCTCACGCTTGCTCCAGGTGCCGCAAATACAAGAATTGATATCGCTAGCGGAGCAAGTATCAATACGCTGATTCTAAATGCTGTTGCCTCAGTAACCGGAAAAGGCTCCATTGGCACTGCCTTGATTAATGCCAGCGGCTCGACCATCGCCCAGACTCCGGGACATGTGAGCTACGGCAATAATGCTTCAGCTGTTGTTGGCGCTCCGGTAGTGTCCGGAAACAGCAGCAATTCACACGCAGTAACCGAGGTGGTCTACGGATTCGAAGGTTATATCTCGGATGTGGACAATCACCCGGTAGCGGATATGACTATCCATTTCCGTAAAGGTCTTGCAGCGACAACCGGAACCATTGCCGCCAGCGTGATTACGGATGCGGAAGGCAAGTATTTTGCCAATCTGGCTCCCGGCATCTATACCGGAGAGTTATCAAAAGCAGGATATATTACTACTTACGTGATTGGCGCTTCGTTGACGACCCATAAGAACACTGAACAGAATGCTACAGCTATAAAAATTCCGGCTGCCGACGAAATCCGGATTGTTCTCACCTGGGGCGAGTATCCGTATGATGAAGATTCGCATCTGATTGGGCCTGCACCTGGCAACCAATCCTTCCATACCTGGTACGGTGACAGAGAATTCTCCAATAATGATGTAGTGTATGCCGATCTGGATCATGATGATACCTCTTCATACGGTCCGGAGACTACTACCATCCGCAAACGTGTCGACGGCAAATATACGTTCTACGTCCACAACTTTAGCGGAAACGGAGCAGATCATACGCAAACCTTAGCTGCTTCCGGAGCCAAAGTAGAAATCTACAACGGCAGCAACGCAACACCGGTAAAAACTTACCATATCCCTGTTGCAGACAGCACCGATGAATACTGGCATGTGTTTGATATGAATGTTGCAGGCAGTGAGCTGAGCTTCACAGACACGAACATGTTGACAGTGAATCCCCCTTATGTTGAGGTTGATGTGAGTCCTACGCCTAATACCTACAACCTTTCTGTGGAGAATCATGTCGGTACCAACGACATTGTAAATGTTTATGGACTTGAGCCAGGAGATGTGATCTCTGTGTACTCAGAAGAGGGTGGAACAGCTGAACCATTGCAGACTGCAACAGTGTATGGTGAATCAACCAGTATTAGAATGACAGGACTTGATTTCGGAAAAGAGTATACCACTATCTATATTTCCCTGAAAAAGCCGAATCGTACTGAAAGCTATGCGATTCCTATCCCGGTGCTCTCCGAAGCATCTTATGCAGAACTGGCTACAACCATCGCCGGCAACTTCAAGGACCGGGTACTTCCCGGCACAATGACTGTTGGCCAAACGGTCTATATGGCTGATCCAGCGTTCGAGTGGCCTAGAGATTTTGATGTTAGAATTATGGATTTCCAAGCTCCATCTACCGTTACTGATGATGTATATCTACTTAGAGACTATTATTTATGGTACATGGATTATAACGGAACTGCAGAGCCGGTGAAATATAGTATTACGTTGGAGTTGAAACTCGACAGTTCTGCAGTTACCAAAGAAATCTTCATTACAGTTCCAAGCGTATTCACTGCGCTGCCTGAAACCATTGCCTATGCACGAACTCTGAATGACGATCGCCTTGCCGATCCTCTAACTGCCGCAGAAGTAGTTGTAAGCAATCCTGAAGCAACGGCCGAGCAATACATTCAGGCAATAAAAGATCTACATTGGATTTTCAGTTTAATTGCTAACGAAGAAGAATAGATCACGCAGCAGCCCAATTTAACATGTATGTTAAATTATATTTCCACACCAAATAGCCAGGCTTTCTATAGCCTGGCTATTTGGCATTCATTTGTCCAATTGCCTGACATCAATCTGACTACCTGGACTCCACCGTTCTATCATTAATCTATCCATTCCTCCCTTTACTTCGCCCACTTCTCAAACAACCGGTCTACCCGTCCTCCGATGGCTGCCTCGGATACTGCCTTGATCTTTCCTTGTTCAAAAACCACCTTCCCGCCAACGACTACTGTCCGGATCGCTCCCGGCTGCATGGCATAGACCATGTTCGCGAACAATTCCCGCTTCGGAGCCAGCGACAGATCCTGAAGGTCGAGCGCCGCGAAGTCGGCGTGCTGCCCGGTTTCGAGCGAACCCACCGGCAGCTGCAGAATCTCCCCGGCACTCCGGGTGCCCATCCGGTACACCTGTCCGGCGGTGATGCAGGTACCGTCCAGCCGGCTGACCTTCTGCAGAAGCGCACACATGCGCATCTCCTCATACACGCTGATCCGGTTATTGCTGCAGCCTCCGTCAGTCCCGAGTGTCACTCTGACGCCTGCCTTCAGCAGGTCGGGAATGCGGGTCACCCCGTCAGCCAGAAACATATTACTGGACGGACAGTATGCCAGCGACCCGCGTCTTGCGCCAATCAGTTCAATCTCAGAATCCTCCACCCAGACCAGATGAACCGCAATCATCCGCTCATCGAGAACGCCCAGGGAATCCAGATAATACACAGGCCGCAGGCCATAGTCACGCTGGATCTCTTCTACCTCGAACATTTCTTCTGCCACATGGATGTGAAAAGGTGTATCCAGCTCCATGGCCAGCTTATGCCCGGCCTTAATCATCTCCGGTGAAGCCGCATGCGGGCTATGCGGAGCCGGATGTACCGTAACCATGGGATTACCCTGATACTTCTTGGCTAATGACCTCGTCCGCTCTACAGCCTCCGGAACCGTCTCCCGGTAAGCCAGCGGTGCCCCGGTCCAGTCATACATCGTGCGGGCAAATACAAGCCGGATTCCCAGATCACCCGCGGCCCGGATCACAGCTTCATCGTAGACAGTTCCGCCGTTATGCACATAGAAGAAATCACAGACGGTCGTGATTCCGTAGCGCAGCATCTCTCCGAAGGCAAGCAGCGCGCCGGTATAGATGGCCTCTTCATCGAGAAGCGGTGTGTACTTGTACAGGGCCTGATCCCGCCAATCCAGAAACGGCTTATCAATCGCGATCCCGCGCAGCAGACTCTGGAAGGAGTGATTATGTGAATTGACGGTACCGGGAACGATAGCTCTGTTCTCCCAGTGGATGTGCCTGGCATCGGGATAGCGGCCCAGCAGCTCTTCACGTTCTCCCACATCCGTAATTATCCCGTTCTCCACCAGCAGAGCGCCATTCTTCTTGAATTCGTCCTGCGTGTACAGAACATCTGCAGAATATATTTCGCGCATGGTTTGGTCCTCCTAACGGCTTAGTTGCTCATCGAGTGCCAGAATAGACTGCAGCAGGACATTGCCCGCCTTCTCAATATCCGCTATCCGGCTCTCTTCCTCCGGGCAATGGCTTTTGCCGCCCAGACTCGGTACGAAGAGCATTCCCGCGCAGGTCAGCGAAGCCATATGCGTAGCATCATGACCAGCCATGCTGCCCAGCTGCAGAACCGGAATCCCCAGCGCTTCTGCCTGCGCAGCACTCACATCAATGACCCGTGCATCCATTGGCTGCGGCGCCTGATCCAGAATCAGCCGCCGCTCCAGCCGGAGGGCTCTGCTTCGGGCAATCCCCTCAGCCTGCTGGCTCCAGTCCCCTATCATCTCCTGAATCTGCTGGCGGTCCGCTCCCCTGGCCTCCAGGTGGAAGAGTACCTTCTCCGGAATAATATTGGCGGCATTCGGTTCATTGCTGATCCGCCCGATCGTGCCCACGGCTTCATCCGCCGGCTGCTTCCGGCAGACCGCTTCGAACGCCAGCATCATCTCGGAAGCGCCCATCAGCGCATCCTTCCGGTCCTGCATCAAGGTGGTACCGGCATGATTCGCTTCCCCCGTGACGGTAATCTCCTCGCGGTAAATTCCCGTGATGGCGGTGACGATTCCCACTGGAATGCCCCGGTCCAGCAGCCGCTTACCTTGCTCAATATGGACTTCGAGAAAAGCCGCAAGCGCCTCGGGGTCCCTCCGGCATTGTTCGAAATGCTCAGGATCGCCGCCTGCCCGCCGCAGCGCCTCCGTCAGCAGCTGCCCCTGATCATTGCGCACTCCGGCAAGATCATCCTGTCTGAGCTTGCCCGAGACTGCCCGGCTGCCAAACGTAGACAGTCCGAACGGGTTCGGCTCCTCCGCGCTGAAGGAAACCAGCTCCAGCGGATGACGGGTGTTGATCTTGTTCTCTTCCAGTACTGTCATAACCTCCAGAGCCAGCAGAACGCCAAGCGCACCGTCATATTTCCCGCCGTTTGGAACCGTATCGATGTGGGAGCCAAATGCGATCACCGGAAGGCTCTCCCGTGCTCTGCCGGAAGCACAGGAACCGCCGGCAGCTACGGAATTTCCTGACGGATCGGAAATCCTCTGCCCATCCGGAACTCCTGAAACCTCTAAGTCTTCCGGAGCCTCTGGACACTCCATAACATCCGAATCTCCGGATATAGTCCCCTGTCCCGTTCCCCTCCGGGTGGCCCAGATATTCGCCGCTTCATCTACCCTGACCCTAAGCTGCAGATCCAGCAGCTTACTCTTGAGCCACTGCCGGGCGGCCAGCTCGGCCTCAGTGAAGGTCGTCCGGTCCAGCCCTCCGGTCTGCTCATTCAGGCCGAACTTGGCCAGCTCCCGGATGTTATTCTGCAGACGTTCCGCATTAATCCGCAAGGCTCTCATCACCATACCCTCCTTCCGTTCTGAATGACTGCCTCACCCTTCTTGAACACGGTATCCACCAGATTCACCGCATAATGGTATTGGAGGTAGAGAACATTCGGCGCATCGAACATTACCAGATCTGCCTGTTTGCCAACCTCAATGCTGCCGATCACATCCGCACAGCAGATCGCATGTGCCGCGTTGATTGTACAGGCCGTCAGCACCTCCGCCGGAGTCATGCCCATCGTCAGGCAGGCCAGATTCATAATAAACGGCAGCGATTCCGTCGGGGAAGAGCCTGGATTGCGGTCGGTCGACAGCGCAACAGGCACACCGGCATTAATCAACGCCCGCGCATCCGCAGGCTTCGCCATCAGGAAGAAGGCTGTGCCCGGAAGCAATACGGCGATTACTCCGCTCTCCGCCATCGCCTGTATGCCAGCTTCGGAAGCATGCAGCAGATGATCCGCTGTCACTGCCCCCAGCTCGGCGGCCAGCTCCGCTCCTCCGCAGGAGACAATCTCATCGGCATGGAGCTTGGGCTTCAGCCCCCAGCTCCGGCCTGCCTCCAGAATGTCCCTGGACTGCTCCACCGTGAATACTCCCTCTTCGCAGAACACATCACAGAACTCCGCCAGCCCCTCCCGGGCCACAGCCGGAATCATCTCTTCAATCACACTGCGGACATATCCATCCGCATCGCCGCGATATTCCACCGGCACGGCATGCGCGCCCATGAATGTGGACACCACATCCACCGGATGGGAAGCATCCAGCCTCCGGGCCGCCCGCAGCTGCTTCAGCTCATCCTCCAGCCGCAATCCGTATCCGCTCTTGGCTTCGATGGTGGTAACCCCATGCGCCAGGAAACGGTCCAGCCGCTTCAAGGTTTCGGCGATCAGCTGTTCCTCCGTAGCTTCCCGGGTCCGTTCGGTGGAATACAGAATTCCACCTCCGGCATTTAGAATGTCCATATATTTAGCGCCCTGCAGCCGCAGATTCAGCTCAAACTCCCGGGAGCCGGCAAAAACGGCATGGGTATGGGGATCGACCAGCCCCGGCGCAACAGTCTTTCCTTCCGCTGAGAACACCGTCACCTGCTTATCTCCGGCATGCTGCTCCACATAGCTGCGCGCATCCTCATCACTGCCGACGAAGGTGAAGATACCGTCTTCAATCACGATTCCCCCATGCCCGATTAGCCCGAGCTCCTCCATCTCCTTGCCCGTCTTCGGCTTATTACTGGCACCGCCAAGCGTCGCGATTTGCGCAGCGTTCTGAATATAGATCATCACTTGACTCCTTTCGGGTCAATCAGCATGGGCATCACAATGCCTTGCGCCTTGGCTGTCTCCACAGCCAGGGGATAACCCGCATCCGCATGGCGGACTACGCCCATCCCCGGATCTGAGGTCAGCACCCGTTCAAGCCGTGCTTCCGCTTCCTTCGTTCCATCCGCCACCACGACCATTCCGGCATGCTGCGAATAGCCCATGCCGACGCCTCCGCCGTGGTGCAGCGATACCCAGCTGGCACCGGCAGCGGTATTGACCAGCGCATTCAACAGCGGCCAATCCGATACCGCATCACTGCCGTCACGCATCGCTTCCGTCTCCCGGTTGGGGGAAGCGACAGAGCCTGCGTCGAGATGATCCCTGCCGATAACAATCGGCGCAGACAGCTCTCCGGCTGCCACCATATCATTGATAATCCGCCCGAACTTCGCCCGTTCACCGTAGCCGAGCCAGCAAATCCGTGCAGGCAGCCCCTGGAAGGAGATCTTCTCCTGCGCCAGAGTAATCCAGCGCTGCAGCCCTTCGTTATCCGGGAATGCCTTCAGAATAGCCGCATCCGTCTTATAGATATCTTCAGGATCGCCCGACAGGGCGACCCAGCGGAACGGTCCTTTGCCTTCGCAGAATTGCGGGCGGATGTAGGCCGGGACGAAGCCCGGGAAGTCAAAAGCCTGCTTCACGCCTTCATCATAGGCGACCTGGCGGATATTATTGCCGTAATCGAAGGTAACCGCCCCCCTCCGCTTAAGCTCCAGCATCGCTTCGACGTGGCGGGCGATACTCTTTCGCGCCAATTGTATATATCCCTGCGGGTCCTCAATTCTTAGCTGCTTAGCCGTATCCACCGTGAAGCCTTCCGGCACATAGCCGTTCAGCGGATCATGGGCCGAGGTCTGGTCGGTCAGAATATCCGGGACATAGCCCCGGGATATCATCACCGGCAGTACTTCTGCCGCATTGCCGAGCAGGCCCACCGAAAGTGCCCGCCCGGTGTCCCGGGCTGCATCAGCCAGCGACAGCGCCTCATCCAGCGTTTCGGCCAGCACATCGCAGTAGCGGGACTGGATTCTTTTCTCAATCCGCGTCCGGTCCACATCGATGCCGATGAATACCCCGCCGTTCATGGTGACGGCCAGCGGCTGCGCGCCTCCCATGCCGCCGAGTCCTGCGCTAAGTGTGATCGTCCCCTGCAGCGAACCGCCGAAATGCTGCCTCGCACACTCCGCGAACGTCTCATAGGTCCCCTGCACAATCCCCTGCGTACCGATATAAATCCAGCTGCCCGCCGTCATCTGCCCGTACATCATCAGCCCTTTCTGGTCCAGCTCATGGAAGGTACTCCAGTTGGCCCAGGCCGGCACCAGATTGGAATTGGCCAGCAGCACACGCGGGGCATCACGATGGGTGCGGAAGACAGTAACCGGCTTGCCGGACTGTATCAGCAGAGTTTCGTTGTCCTCGAGCATCTTAAGGGAGCGCACAATAGCATCATAGCTCTCCCAGTTGCGCGCGGCCTTGCCGATCCCGCCATAGACAACCAATTGCTCCGGGTGCTCCGCCACCTCGGGATCGAGATTATTCATCAGCATGCGCAGCGCCGCTTCCTGCACCCAGCCCTTGGTGTTCAGCACGCTGCCTCTTGGCGCGCGGCAGACTCTTGGTTCATCCATATTCATATTCTTAACTCCCCTTCCTCCATTGAACATGCTGATCATGCCGGGAATCCTGTGACTGCTTAAGCTGCAGATAACTCCCCTTCCAGCGGCAAACTTTCATACGTGGTTGAATGCAGCGTTATCCCGCAAGGTAGCGAATTACATTTTCGATTAAAATTCCTGCACAAAATACAACATTCCCTTCATCAAATCGGCCGTAACCGGAAATTGTTGTAGAAAATACAGCATTCCGCCTCTTCCAACCGGCTTAGCGGGAGAATTGTTGTATTCCATACAACAATCCCCCTGAACACCCGGGTATCCAGGTATCAAAATTGCAAAATTTACAACAATTATGCCTATTGCGGCTGAACTAAAGTTCTCAGCCGGCTTCCAGACATGAACTCCGAGCAAACTGTTACATTACCGCCCCATTGCTTCGTTTAAAACTCGCCAAAAGGCTTGATCGGCCGAACCCCGTCCTCCAGTAACTAACCGGTTAGCGGAATCGAATGTTTCTGCTTGCCCTTGATCAGGAATGAAACGGAACCAGTGCGAACAGCTCCTCCAGCACATCCGCTTCCTTCATCCACTCGGCGATGGTGGCGAAATCACCGGACAGGACCCGGTCCCCGTCCACGAACGGGACCAGCTCCCGGCAGCGGTCATACAGCCATTTCGTGCCCGCCCCGAGCAGCTCCGGCCCCCGAAAATCGGCAGCCTGCGCCCCGCAGAGCAGCTCGATCGCCAGCACCGCATAGGCATTGTCGACGATCTGCTTCGCCTTCCGGGCGGCGATCGTGCCCATGCTTACATGATCCTCCTGATTGCCGGAGGAGGGGATCGAATCCACACTGGCCGGATGAGCCAGTGATTTATTCTCGGACACCACAGACGCCGCCGCATACTGGGCGATCATGAACCCGGACTGCAGCCCCCCGTTCTTCGTCAGGAACGGGGGCAGCCCCTCGTTCAGCTGCGGATTAACCATCCGCTCGATCCGCCGCTCGGCAATATCCGCCAGCTCCGCCGCGCTGATGGACAGATGATCCATCGGCAGCGCAACCGGCTGCCCGTGGAAGTTCCCGCCCGAGATTACCTTGTCTTCATCCGCGAAGATCAGCGGATTGTCTGTGGCCGAGTTGATCTCAATCTCCAGCTTCTCTGCGATGTACGCCAGCGCATCACGGCTTGCGCCGTGAACCTGCGGCGCGCAGCGCAGCGAATAGGCGTCCTGCACCCGCACTTCCCCCTGATTAGTCATCAGCTTACTGCCGGCTGTCAGATTGCGGATATTATCGGCCGCCTGGCGCTGGCCTTGATGCGGACGAACCGCATGCGTTGCCGGGTCGAACGCATCCCGGACTGCCCGCAGCGCCTCGCAGGTCAATGCGGCCGTGCAGTCGGCCCAATTGGCCAGATTCAGCGCATCCCGGCAGGCCAGCGTGCCGACAGCGGTCATCACCTGTGTTCCGTTGATCAGGGCCAGCCCCTCCTTGGCCGCAAGGACAATTGGCGCTAGCCCCGCCTTGGCCAGCGCCTGAGCACCAGGCATCCGTATACTCTGATAATAGGCTTCGCCTTCGCCGATCAGAACCAGTACCATATGCGACAAGGGAGCAAGGTCACCGCTTGCGCCCAGGGAGCCTTTCTCCGGAATCACCGGAACTACGCCCCGGTTAAGCATCTCCACCATCAGCCGGATCACCTCCAGACGGATGCCGGAATAACCAAGGGATAAGGCGTTTATCCGCAGCAGCAATATTGCGCGCACAGCCTCCTCCGGGAACGGCTCGCCAATTCCGCAGCAGTGGCTGCGGATCAGATTAAGCTGCAGCTGCTTCGTATCCTCCGGCGAGATGTACGTATCACTGAATTTGCCGAAGCCGGTCGTGAGGCCGTACACCACTTTTTTCTCCAGCAGGAGCTTCTCTACATATTGGCGGGTACGGTCCACCTTGCGGCAGCTCTCCTCGCTCAGGTCCACCATCCGATAATACCGGGCCACCTTAACAACTTCCTCAATGGTTAATGTATTGCCGTGGATCATGACGGTTTGATTGTCAATGTTGGGCATATGCCTCACCTGCTTCCCGGGTAATAGAAAAAGCCCATACCCTAATAGAGGTACCGGCTTCTATATCACTAATCGCTATATTACGGCTAATAATCCCTAGATATGATTGAATCCAAATCCTACCGCTTCATGCTCCACGCTGCCGGACATCTTCCCCCATACTGAAGCCGATGCTTCTCCCATGCCGGAGATCTCATCTTTTCTTGACGTTATATAATATGCCTTACACTCGCTAATCATGAATAATCCCCATTAAAAACAAGTTAGGGCAGTCCCCCAGAGCCGGAAGCCTGCCCTAATACATATGATATTCCGTCCTGAAGTCAGCCTTCATCCGGAGTTAACCTCGGCTCTCCCGCTCAAACTGCTCTAAATACCGCCCAAGCCCTTTCTCCGCAAGCTCATTCTTCGGAATAAAACGCAGTGCGGCGGAATTCACCCGGTAATGCAGCTTCGCCGGCTCCGGGCCATCGTAGGATAAATCCCCCAGATAAGCCCCGCTCAGCCTGCTGCGCAGCACCGTCCGTACTTCACCGCTGCCGTAGTCCGCTTCTCGGCGGATCAGCCCCTCTTCCACCGGCTTGGTGAATCCGGGCCAGCCGGTGCCGGCATCGAATTTGTCCGTGGAGCTGAATAGCGGATCACCGCTGATCATATCGGCGTAGATCCCTTCCCCGAAGTGGTTCCAATACTCGTTCTGATACGGCGGCTCCATAGCCTTCTTCTGGGTGACCTCATATTGCAGCTCTGTCAGCTGCTTCAGCAGCTGCTTCTTGTCTTCGCGGCTATTCCAGTGCAGCTCCGTGAAATCATCACGGCCTGAACCCTTCTGGTACAGCTTGTAGTCCAGCGGATGGGTTCTATAATAATGCTGATGCTCCGCTTCCGCCGGATAGAAGGCTGCTGCCGGCAGAATTTCCGTCACAATCGGTGCTTTGAACCGCTTGCTGGCCTGAAGCGCCGCCTTCGACAGCTCCGCCTTCTGCCGCTGCTCTTCACTGTGTACAAAAATCGCCGCCTCGTAAGCACGCCCCCGGTCCATAAATTGCCCGCCGCCGTCTGTCGGATCAATCAGCTGCCAATAAATGTCCAGCAGACGTTCATAAGAGAAACGTTCCGGGTCAAAGGTGATCTGCACCGCCTCCCTATGCCCTGTAGCTTCTCTTCCTAATGCCTCGTAGGTAGGATTCTCCGTATGTCCTCCCGTGTAACCGGATACCACCGAGATTATACCCGGCAGCTCGTCGAACGGCTTGACCATACACCAAAAGCAGCCGCCGGCGAAGGTGGCCACCTGGAGTGTATTGTTAGTAGTCAACCAGACCGCCTCCTTGTACTCTTTTCCCCTATTATATATGAATATCCTTTTTCACGAGAGCGGAATACGCTGTGAATGCTCCATACTTCCCCGGGAGATCCCTTCCGTTGGCCAGCCCGTCCAGCACAAGAATAGCTATGATGTGAATCTGTGTCTCTCTGGGCTTATTTAGGCCTATTTGAGTCTGTTTGATTGGTTTGAACGGGCCCGGTTCTTTTCTTCACGCCGGTTGGAATCCCATAGCTCCTTATGCATCCAGCCTGCGAATACGAGCATTACGAGGGTCAGAATCAGGACATACTCCCTCATGATGCCCGATAGGCTGCCGTCCGTATTATATCCGAGAATGATGTTCAGCCGCCCCCACAACAGATTGAGGCATAGCAGTGCTACAGCCCCGTAGGTAACCCATACACTCCGGAGATACAAATTATACGTCCGCAAGGGGCCTCGTCCCATAAAATACCTGCGGTAACGGATAACATAAGCAGTAAAAGCAATAAAGGCTATCGTTTCCAGTGTGATCAGTGTCAAGTCAACAATTTCCATGCAGATCATCTCCCCTTCTACCTAAGCCGGTACGGTGCAGATCAATGAGTCTCTCCAGATCATTGGATTCATACGCTTCCTGAATTTCGCCCAAGGTATCTATTTCATGCTTGACCCGGCTGGGCTTCATCTCGTGTTTTCTGAATATATCGAGGAGCTTCACTTGTTGACGACCTCCTCATCTTTAGGTTTCTTCTCCGCAGTGCCTCTCTCGATTAGCAGCTTGACGAGCGTACGGTTATATTCATTCAGCTGCTTTTCGTTCTCTTCATCACGTTTCTGGTAATTCTGAATCACTTTCTCTTTGTTCGCAATTTGCTTAATACTCCAGATTAATGCAGTAGATAACAGGACATTTAGCACGACCGAACCATTGTTATTCACAAAAAGGCCAGTCAATGCACTGAAATCCATGGGTAGTCCCCCCGTTCCTATAATGTAATCTAGATTCTGTCATCAGAAATGAATGCGCCCTTACCCCCTGTCCACTTTTTCGCCACCAGCCATTACTACCGCTCCAATCACAACACCCTCATAGTAATCTACTCTTTCAAAAGCATTTCTGATTGGGTGCAGCAGTATATTGTTAGAGCGGGGGCGGGTGGGTGTGCGGATAGATGTCCGACAAATGAAATTGTCTCTTCAGTGAGTATCCACAACAAAAAAAACCTTGCCAGACCTGGAAAGGTTTTGAAAAAGCGAATAATTAACATAAATACAACACTTATTCGTTTGTAATTCTGGATGAAGTTCACTTTCACCCAATTTATAACTTCAGCATTGAAAAGTAAGGAGCTTTGCCTAACGTAAGATTAATCAATTTTCAAATCTAAGATATATTCTACTCATGATTTAGCGGCATTCTGCTATGTGCATTGAACTCTTTCTTTATTCCTGATATTTGCACGTCAGCAGTAGTCATATTACCTTGTTTCTGTAAAACGGTTTCGGCAATTCGCCACCTGTAGATAACAAGGACTTTTCCAAGGGACCCACCAACAACGATACTACTCCCAAACTGTTCAGCCAATGCTCTGCGGACCAGCTTTCTTCGGGGTGGAATGCCCCCTTCCCCTTCCCCTTCCCCATTTCTACTGTCCCGAGCGTCAACCAATCCGCAAACTTCTCCGGTGAATCCAACATATGATCCGCCCGCTCTTTCGCTTACCTGTATATCCCTGCGGAAGATCGCCTGCTATGCCTAACGTTATCCAGTTGACAAAGTCATAAGGGGAATCTGTGGCTTTATCCGCACGGATTCTTAACGTATCCATGAAACCCGTCCCAATCTCTTTGAAACTGTCCAACGATTTTAACAATGCATTTTTCGGCTTCTCTGGTGCTTCCGCTTGTTCATCCGGCGCTTTGCTTTTAAACAGATTATAGCTTTCTAAACCTGCCATAGTTGATGCAATATGATGAGTCTGTTACCTATTTAAATAATTCTAGCTATCACTGTCATCATCCCATAGTGAATCAAATTCTTCATCCGTCATACCGCCACTTCCTTTTATATGAGGAGCGTAATAATGCCCATTTGCATCAATAATGTATTCAACCTGTGACTTTTCATCAGAAATAATAATAGAAAATTCACTATCCGCATGATAAATTGTAGGTTCTATTGTAACTAAGACAATCCATGTAATCCCTTCTACTCCATCAAATCCATCATATGATTTTACAGTTCTTTCATTATTAATTACATTTTTTCCTGATAAATTGTATTTCTCTGTATATGCCGAAGCAATCTCCAATGCTTGCTTACTTGATAAGTTCATACTTAATTGTTCTCCTTTCAATCTGTGAATCCTGTCCAATCTCGTGGTGGCCATTCTCCATGCCTTACTTTATAAATATACTTCATAGAAAATAATATTTCGGCTTCTGAAAACTTATCTTTGTTCTTCATTATTTCGTTAAAAACATACTCTTCCCTTTCGAGTCTTGATTGCTTTAAATAATTTTCTTTTCCCAACTTCATCCATTGCTCAGCATGGTATGATTCATGAACAGCACTTAAATAGGTTGGGTTTTTTCTTAAGATTATCGATCCAGTATCTGGATCGAAAGCAGCAGCCACATCATCCGGTAATATACTTCCTTTTTTATCAGGAATAAGTTCAATTCCTTTTCCATTCATTTCTTTTTTAAACAACTTCAATTCACTTATGCTAATTAATCTTTGTCCATTGGATGTTATTCTGACTTCACCGCTAACAGGCATGTCTGCCCATTCTTTGTAATCAAAATTTCCCGTCCCCTCAATACCCTGCCCGCCCTTATCTTTACTGAATATATCCATCCCATTGTCAGCTGCATTTTTTGAAATCATCGGTTTCGGCAATTCGCCACCTGTAGATAACAAGGACTTTTCCAAGGGACCCACCAACAACGATACTACTCCCAAACTGTTCAGCCAATGCTCTGCGGACCAGCTTTCTTCGGGGTGGAATGCCCCCTTCCCCATTTCTACTGTCCCGAGCGTCAACCAATCCGCAAACTTCTCCGGTGAATCCAACATATGATCCGCCCGCTCTTTGGCTTGCCTGTATATCCCTACGGGAAGATCGCCTGCAATGCCTAACGTTATCCAGTTGACAAAGTCATAGGGGGAATCTGTGGCTTTATCCGCACGGATTCTTAACGTATCCATGAAACCCGTCCCAATCTCTTTGAAACTGTCCAGCGATTTTAAGAAAGCATTTTTCGACTTCTCTGGCGCTTCCGGTTGTTCATCCGGCGCTTTGCTTTTAAACAGGTTATAGCTTTCTAATTGCGCAAATGAGGAAGTTAACCGGGCGACGTCTCCCCAAGCTTCTGCACCTTGGTTCGACATCATATGTACGCCTAAATTGACCCCTGTAGCTATCATTTGCTTCATTGTAGCATGAATGCCTTCCAGCTGCCCCTTCGCCCAATTGCCCTGAGCTCCATCTTCCATCCCCATCCGCAGCAGCAGTAGATACGCTTCATTCTGTACCAGAGGTACGTTACCAGACGTAATGGACGGATCATACATACATGCCTTGACTGCCGGCTGCTTGAAGTAGACACTCAGATCCTTCCCCGCCTGGTACTGGACCTCATCCACTCCAAACGATTTCAGCTTCGCCCGTGCCTCTTCTGCCAACTGGTGCACCCTATCCATCCGCGCCTGGTTTCCAAATGCCTGGTTCACGCCAAAAGCCGTCTGCGCCTTGGACTTTTCACTGTTGCTGCGTGTTTTTCTCTAGGGTCTACATCATTCGCTTCCAGCACTACTTCTTCAGTTCCCGATTCCTCACTTACCAAAAACCAAGTCGCTACTTCTGGAGAATATTACCAGGCTATTATTAATCTTAAAGTCGGAGATGGTATGTGGGTATCAGGATCCAACTTTTACTAAGTCCATACAGATGGAAGTATTGAAATTAGGCAAGACGGAATGATTACAGCACTATCACCAGGGGCAAGTACTGTAGCAGCAGATTTTGGAAATGGAAATACTATGTATTATATAATTCTTGTTAAATAACAACTAAAACAAAGCCTCTCTTTTATCAAAGGGAGGCTTTGTTTGATTCCGGCGTGTATCCCTCCACTATTCCTCCATAATCCATGAGGTGACCTATAGGATCTGGATCTTCCCGGTACCAGACGGATACTTTGGATTGCGCCAGGGCTGCCGTGAAGAAGTCTTTGTCTCTCTCCAAAAATTTGTATGCAGTATTCATATTTTCACTTCACCTGCTGCTCAGCTAAGATTCGCTTCTCAGCTTTGTAGTCCTTTTTGATTACTTTATCCCCATTCATGTAGTTATCCCAGGAATCAAAAATCATATGTGCATCTGCTTCTATGATATCCTTCACCTTCTCAATCTGTCCCGCTTTAAATAAATCCATAATTGCAATAAGATCATTTCTATTATGTAGTTTTACACCGTTATACCCAGCAAGTTCTTCGCATGCAACAGTATATTGATTTGATGCGATCACCATAGACTTCTTGGCTCGGTAATACCTCATTGAGCTATAGATCTCTTGTACAGCACCTAATCCCACGGGATATGAATAACGTTTTGCTTGAACTACATTCCGATACCCGTCCCGATCCGTAAAAACTAAATCAGTTCCGAAATCTCTACTTCTTGGAGTCTTATAAGCATCTTTATATCCCAAGGCTAAAAATAGTCGATATAGGTATTCCTCAAACTCCGATCCGTCTTCCATACGGTCTACATCCTGAATTGAAATTTTGAGTGGATCAATAACTTCATGATGAGAGTACCGCGGTTTCTTCTTAGACAAAACAAAAAACACAATACCGGCAACAATGATTACGATAAGTATTGCTGCATTAAAAATTCCAAGCAATTTTAATCCCCCTATACAACAATTTAACGACTGAAATCTCCTTCCAATATAAATCTTATGGAACATTATGTATATGTGGGGGGAAAATTTTCCTGAACGCATAAAAACACCCCACCATTGCTGGCAGGGTGAACTAAGAGAAGATACTATTCTGCAGAATATTCATCCACGCTGAAGGTTAAGATTTTATCGAAAATCACGTAATCCTTCCGGTTGGTGAATGGCCCTTTATTGTTATCATGCTTATCAATGGCGTATGAGACTGTGCCTGAACCGGACTGCTTATTTTCGTACCAAGCAATGAAAGCATTCACTTCAGTCATACTCAGGTCAAATTCTTTTTCAAGTCCGGTGTTCATAGTTACCACCAGGATAGCCCGGTCGCCTGCCGGCTGTTCTGGCGTAGGAGTTGTTGTTGGTACAGGAGTAGCCGTCGGCTCCGGTGAAAGTGTTGGTGTAGCAGTGGGTGTAGCAGTGGGTGTCGGAGTTGCAATAGTTATAGATTCCACTGAGCCGATACTCTTGTTTGCAGTAGTGCTTGCGCTTCCCCCAATGACAAATATTTGATCTTTGTACACAATGGCACTAGTCCCGCTTCTAGCCTCATTTAAATTACTATGGGACTCCCATTTGTTAAGCAAAGGATTATAGAATTCTGTTGTGTTAGTTTCCTGAGTGGGGCTTACCCCTCCCATAACATAAATTTGATCATTAACCACGCCAACAGCCGGACCTCCACGAGTATAACTCATGCTGGCCTTATTGCTCCAAGTGTCATTCACTGGATTATACTCACGCATTGTTTCATAAGTATAAATTTGTCCGCCACTAAATGCTCTTCCACCTACCAAGTAAATATTGTTGTTATACGTTACTGCAGTAGCCACATGCACATTTCTATCCATTTGTTTTTTTGGCGTCCAGGAGTCACTAACAGGATCATATTCGTATACATAGTTATAGGAAATATATCTGTCTGTGAATGACAATCCACCAAAAAGATATATCTTTCCATTGTAACTTGCAGCTGTTTGGCCCGTGAGAGATACCGGCATATTAGACTTCTTTGTCCAAGTATCTGATGCTGGATCGTAAACTTCTACAGCATTGCTAAAGATCCCTTTACTAACAGTATAATAATTTCCTGTATATCCACCAAAAACATATATCTTTCCATCAACCACTGAAAATGCAGAACCTGCTCTTGGAGTAGGCATGTTTGCTTTTGTTTCCCAAGTTTTAGTTTCAATATTGTATTTTTGAACGTAATTAAAGGACATATCCCCGCTAGATCCACCAATGACATAGATGCTTCCATTCACTTGGGCCGTAGCTGCACCAGCTACAGGATGAGGTAGATTGGCAACAATCGACCAGTTTCCGCTACTTTCGGCTGCAGTTGCTTTTGGGAATGAGATAGATAGCACTACCAATATAGCGCATAATAACAGCATTCCCATTTTTAAAACTCTTTTCATATTATACTCTCCCTCTTTTGCGTTTCTTCGTAAGCCTACACTAAATAGAGGCGAACAAACAGTCTGTTTATCGACAGGAATTTACAATACACTTAAGGGTTATTGAGGAAATATGTGGATTTAAGTTACTGTACAAAAAAACCCGCCGAACAGTTAAGATTGATGGGCTTTTTTCTCCGTGTTTTTCAGTGCGTTTATACCGGAGGTATATGCCGTGTCCATTCCTTCTACTCCCAAATAGGTTAGAGAGTAGGACAAATAATTAGGAGGAATGACATATGGCAGACGAAGGATGTAATCAAAATGCTTCTGGGCCTTGCTCAGATGCGGAAGGGAACTCAACCACAGCGAGTGGGTTTGCTGCACATGCAGAAGGTTATGAAACTACGGCCAGCGCTTCGGCATCTCATGCAGAAGGACACCAAAGCTTTGCTAGTATGGACATGGCTCATGCCGAAGGAAATTACACCAGTGCATCGGGCGCAGCCTCACATGCAGAGGGCTTCATGACGTTGGCGACAATAGATGCTGCTCACGCCGAGGGAGCATATACAACAGCCTCAGGATTGGAATCGCACGCTGAAGGCTATTTCACACTTGCATCTGGTGAGGCTTCACATGCCGAAGGATCCAGAACCAACGCCTCAGGCTACGGATCGCATACAGAAGGCGCGGCTACGAATGCCAGCGGAATTGCATCACATGCTGAGGGTGTAGGCGCTGCAGCGATTGGAGAAGCATCCCATGCGGAAGGAACGAATACTAGCGCGGTAGCAAGAAATTCGCATGCGGAGGGACAATTCACTGTGGCTAGTGGTGAAAATTCGCATGCAGAAGGGCTAAGTAATACTGCATCTGGAAATGATTCACATGTCGAGGGTCTACGGACTCTGGCTTCCGGCATTTCTTCTCATGCGGAAGGAGCGTACACTGTAGCTAGCGGAAGCTCTGCACATGCCCAAGGACAGAACACTATAGCTAGCGGGGTAGCTTCGCATGCAGAAGGAGTTGCCACGGAAAGCTTCGGATACTGTTCACATGCAGCTGGACGTCGTACTGTTGCTATGCATCAACAATCGTATATCATGGGTTTCAACGGAGTGACTCGATACGTTAATTCATGGCATTTAGCCAATGGGGACAGTTTTACTCCTTCGTTATCTGCTATAATCGAAGGCCTTACCGGCAATATTTATATTAATGGCACCGTAATGTCTCCTGCAGCCGACTACGCCGAATTATTTGAAACCGTCGATGGGCTGCCAATAGAACCAGGATATTTCGTGACTACGAAAGGTGAAAAAGTCAGAAAAGCAACGCCAGAAGATAATTACATTCTTGGGGTCATAAGCGCAAGACCTTCAATTATAGGGGATGCAAATCATTTGAACTGGAAAGGGAAATATATGTTAGATGAGTGGGAACGGATAAAGTATGAGGTTATAGAAATTCCTGCTTCGAAAGACGAAGAGGGAAATATTATTACACCATCGCACTCTATGAAATCGGGAATAATAAGTTCTGAATATGATCCCACCCAGGAGTATATCTCCCGGATTGACCGTCCCGAATGGGTGGCTGTAGGAACAATGGGAAAACTTCTTGTTCGGGATGATGGAACATGCCGAGAAGACGAATTTTGCCTTCCTAATTCGGACGGGGTAGCAACGGCAGCTTCCGAGGGCTACCGCGTCTTGGCTAGAACAGGACCAAATCAAATTAGAATTTTTGTCAAATAACTACAGCATCTAAAAAAGCCCATCGACCCGTTAAGGTTGACGGGCTTTTTTTGAATGCTTTCGGACTGCACGCTCGGTGCTTCCGATCCGAGAAAATGAAATTTTGATACCGAAATATCTCGAAAAGGAAGAGCTTCACCTGTTTCTGGAAACAGCAAGAGTACACGGTCTAGATCGAGATTACGAAATATTCCATACTCTTGCATACACCGGTATACGAGTAGGCGAGTTGTGTGCCTTGATGGATAGCGCAGCAAACGCAAAAGAGTCCACCATAAAGATTAACAAAACATTATACAATCCAAATAACAATTCCACTCAATACGTACTTAACACACCTAAGACAAAAAGTTCAATTCGAGAAATAATTGTTGACGAAGAAGTGATCAATAATATAACCAATCTACAAAAATATAATGAGATGGAAAAGGCGATAAAGAAAGAGGCTTATCATGATCACGGATTTATTTTCTGTAAGAGAGGGCAATTCGCGGGGTATCCAGAAGTAATAAAAATGATTCAACTAAGAATGGCAAGATTACTGAGAATTGCCGGATTGAGTTTAGAGTTAACACCCCACTCCTTAAGACATACACATACATCTTTATGTGCCGAGGCCGGCGTATCTTTGGAGCAAATTATGGAACGCCTTGGACATAAGGACGACAAAATAACGAAAACCATTTACTTACACATCACCAAACCTAAAAAGAAAGAGGCCTCACAAAAGTTCACAGAACTAATGAGAGGCCTAAAAAATGACTCCAATGTTAACAAATCGTTAACAACAGAATGATATTTAAAGAAAAACCCTTGTTACAGCAAGGGTTTTTCCGTTTCTTACATCATGCCGCCCATACCGCCCATACCGCCCATATCAGGCATTCCGCCCTTTTCAGGTTCTGGCTTGTCAGCGATAACAGCTTCAGTAGTCAGGAACATTGCAGCTACGGAAGCCGCGTTCTGCAGAGCATAACGGGTTACTTTCGCAGGGTCAACGATACCCGCTTCGAACATGTTTACCCACTCATCGGTAGCAGCGTTATAGCCGATACCTACAGCTTCTTTTTTCAGACGGTCCACGATAACGGAACCTTCCTGGCCTGCGTTAGCAGCGATGGTGCGAACAGGTTCTTCCAGTGCGCGCAGCACGAGGTTAACGCCGGTTCTTTCGTCGCCTTCAGCTACTACAGCAGCAACAGCAGCATATACGTTCACAAGAGCAGTACCCCCACCGGAGACGATACCTTCTTCAACCGCAGCGCGGGTTGCGTTCAGGGCATCTTCGATGCGGAGCTTGCGCTCTTTAAGTTCAGTTTCAGTAGCAGCACCGACTTTGACAACGGCTACGCCGCCAGCCAATTTAGCCAGACGCTCCTGCAGTTTTTCTTTGTCGAACTCGGAAGTCGTTTCTTCCAGCTGGGAGCGGATTTGGCTTACACGTGCATTGATATCCGCCTTGTCGCCGCTTCCGTCTACGATTGTAGTGTTTTCTTTGGTTACGCGCACTTGGCGTGCGTTACCCAGTTGCTCGATGGAAGTGCTTTTCAGATCAAGTCCAAGCTTCTCAGTGATCACTTGGCCGCCTGTCAGAGCAGCGATATCCTGCAGCATAGCTTCGCGGCGGTCGCCGAATCCAGGAGCTTTAACAGCTACTGCATTGAACGTTCCGCGCAGTTTGTTCACGATCAGCATTGCCTGAGCTTCGCCTTCGATATCTTCAGCGATGATAACCAGCGGACGCGCCTGTTGAACGATCTTCTCAAGCAAAGGAAGAATTTCCTGAGTGCTGCTGATTTTTTTGTCAGTGATCAGGATGTACGGGTTCTCCAGAACAGCTTCCATTTTGTCCGTATCAGTAATCATGTACGGGGAAATGTAACCGCGGTCGAACTGCATACCTTCTACCACTTCAAGCTCAGTCAGGAATCCGCGGGATTCTTCAACGGTGATAACACCGTCTTTGCCGACTTTTTCCATAGCTTCAGCAATCAGTTGGCCTACTTCTTCGTCAGCAGCAGAGATAGCAGCTACTTGTGCGATGGACTGGGAATCTTCGATAGGCTTGGAAATTCTCTGCAGTTCAAGAACAGCAGCTTTAACCGCTTTGTCGATCCCTTTACGCATAACCATAGGGTTAGCGCCTGCAGTAACGTTCTTCAGACCTTCACGGATCATGGCTTGAGCCAGAACTGTTGCAGTTGTAGTACCGTCACCGGCTACATCGTTAGTTTTGGTAGCAACTTCTTTAACAAGCTGCGCGCCCATGTTCTCGAATGCATCTTCAAGCTCGATTTCTTTGGCGATGGTAACACCATCATTAGTGATCAGCGGGCTGCCGAATTTCTTCTCAAGCACCACGTTACGGCCTTTAGGTCCGAGTGTAACTTTAACCGCATTTGCCAAAGCATCAACCCCGCGCAGCATAGCGCGGCGGGCATCTTCACTGAATTTAATTTCTTTTGCCATTGTGTTGTTAACCTCCTAAAAGTTTTGTGTAGCATTCGCTTCATTAATTTCACTTCGTACAAAACTCGCTTCGAAAGCATAAACTTAAGTTTTGTGTATATAAGTAATCGGGGTCTAACTTATGAAAGGCTCTAACAGACTAGTCAAGAATCGCGTGAATGTCGCTTTCTTTCATAATCAGATATTCTTTGCCTTCGTATTTGATTTCAGTTCCGGCATATTTCGAGAAAAGCACACGGTCGCCTTCTTTAACTTCCAGCGCTACACGTACTCCGTCTTTCAAAGCTCCGCTGCCTACAGCGATAATTGTGCCTTCTTGCGGTTTCTCCTTGGAAGAGTCCGGAAGCACGATCCCGAAAGAAGTGGTTTGCTCTTGCTCGCTTGGTTCTACCAATACGCGTTCACCTAGTGGTTTAATCATGAAAAAATAGCCTCCTTTGAAATTATGTTGTTTACCTTGAAAACATAGATTGAACTGCCGGGAATCTTAGCGGTCCTTATGGCACTGTTGAGAATCAGCATACTTAAATGCTGTTTCGCCGGCCCATTCCCTATTTTCCACAGCGTTAGCACTCAACTGCTTGCAGTGCTAACAACAATTTTTATGATACTCAACTTGAAGACGGATTTCAAGTCCTTTTACGTAAAATCGTATTTGTTTTGGGGAAAATTATGGTTTCAGGGGTTGTCCGGCACACACTCTCTTACATTCTATCCACCAGGGCACAAAATATGCCCCCTCCATTACTCCGCCTTAATATAACGTGCTTCCCGCTGCGCATCCTCCGCCAACTGCCTCCGGTAAACGAACGCAGACAGAAATACACTGAATTCATACAGCACCAGAAGCGGAATTGTCACCAGAAAATCCGAGATGAAATCGGGCGGTGTGATCACCACAGCAATAAATACAAGCGCAAAATAGGCATACCGCCGCATCCGGCGCAGGCGCAGCGGATTGAGCACTCTCAGCTTGGTCAGGAACATGACAATCAGCGGCAGCTCGAAGAGCAAGGCCAGCGGGATCACCAGACTGAACAGGAAATTGAAATATTCGGCTATGCCGTATGTCTCCTCAAGTCCCATGCTGCGCGTAATCGAGATCGTAAAGGACAAGGCCATAGGAAATACGATGTAATAGGCAAAGGCTATGCCCAGAATAAACAGAACGAACACATACGGCACATAACGCAGCGCTGCGCTGCGTTCAACGGGCCGAAGGCCCGGGCTGATGAAGGCCCACAGCTGAAAGACAATAAACGGCACGGAGAACGCCAGTGACACGGCCATGGCAATCTTCATGTACATGCCGATCCCGTCCCAGAAAGAGAAGGCATGCAGCACGAATCCCTGGGCAGGGTCAGCACTGATAAGATACAAATAGATCGGTTTGGCAACGAACAACCCGAGTACAAGTCCGGCTGCAAATACGATCAGCACGTAGATAAGCCGTCTGCGCAGTTCCGTCAGATGATCGACCAAAGACATTTCTTCCGCTTCCAGAGACATGACTGACACCACCCGAAATAAACTATGAAAATGGCTATATCGATTAGAGAAAAAAGAGGCGCCGCCCCAGTCTGAAGCAGACCTGGGTAAGACGCCCCTGCGTAAGTGGATGGAAATTATTCCGGCAGACGGCGGTCCTGCGGAAGTTCTGCTGCTACAGTCTGCGGAGCCGGAGGAGCAGGCACTTCACTCTTCCGGGCCGGTTCCGGTTCATTAATGATCTCCCGCGCCCCGTCCTTGAATTCACGGAAGGTACGTCCGACTGCCCGCCCAAGCTCAGGAAGCTTATTCGGGCCAAAGAGCAGGAGCGCCAAGATAACCAATAGAATAATTCCGGGTGCACCAATACCATTTAGCATTACTGTTTCCTCCCATCACTCTATCCGTTCATGATATCGTTAACGATAAATTAATAATACCATAACTTATATCACACATCCATCGTCTAGAGTGACGAATCATGCTGAAGTTACCGGAGCATGTGCACTTATTGCCGGTATTGTCCGGTAACCATCAGCAAGGCTTCAGGCAGCTGATCCATAATAGCCGCCAGGTTCTCATGAACACCCTTAGGATTGCCGGGCAGATTGACAATCAATGTCCGGCCGCGGATGCCGCAGATTCCCCGGAACAGCATCACCGCCCTGTTCTTCTGCATCACTGTGCTGCGCATCGCCTCGGAGAGTCCAGGGACTTCACGTTCAATGACACGCCGTGTAGCCTCCGGTGTAACGTCGCGGATCGCCAGATCGGTTCCCCCGGTAGTCAGCACCAGATCCGCCTGGAAATAATCTGTCAGTTCAATCAATGCAGCAATAATCTCATCCTGCTCATCGGGTACGATCCGGTATTCTACAATCTCGCCTCCAAGCTCTTCTTCCACCAGTTCCCGAATAACCTGGGCGCTCGTGTCTTCCCGTTCGCCTCTGGCCCCTTTATCGCTGGCCGTCAGGATTGCTGTTTTCCACGCCATAGGTTGTCCCTCCCTCTCTATGTACTATGTAAGTCCGGCTGCTTGATACAGCCGCTGCCCGCACCTTCAGCGTAAGTCTCATGCTGTTAGCTATTCTTCCTCCAGCGCGTAATCGCCATTCTTGCCGCCGCTCTTGGACACCAGCAGGGTAGGTCCGATAATCATATCCTTCTGCAGCGCCTTGCACATGTCGTATACGGTCAACGCCGCTGCTGAAACTGCAGTCAGCGCCTCCATCTCCACACCGGTTTTGCCGGTAGTCTTGACGGTTGCTTCTATATATAGTTCATCTTTGCTGTTATCCGAGAAGCTGATATCCACCCCGGTAAGCGGCAAAGGATGGCACATCGGAATCCAGGCGGAGGTCTGCTTGGCAGCCATAATTCCCGCAACCTGGGCTACGGCGAGCACATCTCCCTTGCTGATTCTGCCCGTTTTAATGGCGGTAAGCGTCTCCGGGGCCATCTGCACCCGGCTTCGCGCCGCCGCTGTCCGGCTGGTGACTTCCTTCTCGCTCACATCCACCATGCGGGCTCTGCCCTGTTCATTGAAATGAGTTAACTCCATGTCTTCCTCTCCTTCCGGCAGTCCCAAATGCCGTTCTCCGTAATCAGCACATCCATTAAGGCATCATGCTCTTCCAGCGGCACTTCAGGTACCAGCTGCAGGCTAAAAGCCAGTCCCACCCACAGGGGCCTGGCGGCAGATTCAGGAAGCTCTGCTTCCCACTCTGCCCGCAGGCGGTCATAGTAGCCCTGCCCATAGCCGAGCCGCCCGCCGCGCAAGTCGAAGGCCAGGCCGGGTACGAATACGGCATCCGGCAGGCCGGATTCCTCACTCTTGCCGGCGTAAGCGCCGTGACCTGCTATTTCGGTTACGGGCTCCGGTATACCGTAAGCTCCCGGAGCAAGCTCTTCCCAGGACCGGACCGGATGGATGCTCAGGACTCCGCTCTCCCGGACGACCCTCGGAAGCAGCACTTCATGTCCTCTGGCCCAAGCTTCAGCCAGCAGTGGGCGGCAATCCAGCTCAGAGCGGAACGGGGCATAGGCCAGCAGTGAATCCCCTTGCTCCTGAGAGAACCAGGTCAAGGCATGACTGCATACCAGAGCAGACAACCGGCCTCTCTGTTCCATGGATAGTCCGTCCCGGAGAGCGGCCTTCCCGGCACGCAGCTCACGCTTCCGGAGAGCAAGCCGCATGCTGCTGTCCTGCATAGGCAGCCGCCTCCTCTTCAACATGTTCCTAGCTTATCATAGTTTGTAAGCTCAGTTTACCACTCTTCTCCCCGGTTCGCCAAGGCTATGGCATTTACATTGTTAGAAGAATGTTCTGCGCACTGTCTTTGACCGTCCCGCCGTGAAATGCCGGGAGCCCGGACAGCTGATCTGCCGCCGTCAGGGCCCTCAGGAATGATGCAGCCCCCTCGCGCGGCAAACCTTTTTCATGTAAACTATAGAATAAGATTATTACAAGCCGGGCGTAATGAGCCAAGGCGAATATGCAAGGGCGGAGGTTTCATCAGAATGCTTCTTCAAGCGACAGGAATTTCGAAATCATATGGAATACAAAGCGTGCTGGACGGCATCAGCCTGATGGTCAATGAGAAGGAAAGAGTCGGTCTGGTAGGCGTCAACGGGGCCGGCAAGTCCACCTTCCTGCAGATTCTCGCAGGTGAGATGTCGTATGACAGCGGGCAAATTCATAAATCCAAAGAAACCACAATAGGGTATCTGGCCCAGAACAGCGGCCTGCAATCCGATAAAACCATTCAGGAAGAGATGCTCGCTGTTTTTGCGCCGCTGCTTGAGGCGGAGGCGGAGCTGCGGCAGTTGGAAACGGATATCGCTGATCCGGCGCTCGCGGAAGATCCGAAGCGTTATGAGGATCTGCTCGAGCGCTACGCCAGACGTTCAGACTGGTTCAAGGATCATGGCGGCTACGAGATGAACACACGGATTCGCAGCGTCCTGCATGGTATGGGCTTCGGGGAATTTGCACCCGGGACCCCGATCGCTACGCTCAGCGGCGGTCAGAAGACACGCCTGGCACTGGCGCGCATTCTGCTGCAGGCTCCTGATCTGCTTATGCTTGATGAGCCGACCAACCATCTGGACATTGAGACGCTCACCTGGCTGGAGGATTATCTGCGCGGATATCCCGGCGGTATCCTGGTGGTCTCCCATGACCGGTATTTCCTCGACCGTCTGGTCACGACCATAGTGGAAATTGAGCGGCACCAGTCCCGCAGATATACAGGCAATTACAGCCGCTATATGGAGCTGAAGGCAGCGGAATATGAGATCCGCATGAAGCAATATGAGAAGCAGCAGGACGAGATTTCGCGGATGGAGGATTTCGTACAACGCAATATTGTGCGGGCTTCCACCACCAAGCGGGCGCAGAGCCGGCGTAAGGCACTCGACAAAATGGAGCGCATCGACCGGCCGCTGGGCGATCTGAAGAAGGCCAGCTTCTCCTTCGAGCCTGACTTCATGTCCGGCAAGGAAGTGCTGCAGGTCCGCGAGGTCGCGGTAGCTTTTAACGAAGGGGCTGCCCCGTTGTTCCGCAATGCTTCCTTTGAGCTTAGACGCGGCGAGACAGCGGCGCTGATCGGTCCGAACGGTATCGGCAAGTCCACGCTCCTGCAGTGCATGACCGGCACCCGTGAACCATCCGCCGGAACGGTCAACTGGGGAACCAAGGTGAAGATCGCTTACTATGATCAGGAGCAGACGAGGCTGAATCCGCGCAACACCGTTCTGGAAGAGCTGTGGAGCGATTACCCCATGCTGGAGGAAGCACGGATCCGCACCATTCTCGGCAATTTCCTGTTTAGCGGCGAAGATGTCCTGAAGAGGGTAGCCGCGCTCAGCGGCGGTGAGAAAGCACGTGTCGCCCTGTCCAAGCTGATGCTGCGCGGGGCCAACATGCTGATTCTCGATGAGCCTACCAACCATCTGGATCTGGTCAGCCGTGAGGTGCTGGAAGCGGCACTGATTGATTTTGAAGGCACATTGCTGTTCATTTCCCATGACCGTTATTTCCTGAACAAAATGGCTGAGCGGGTGCTCGAGCTGCATCCTGGCGGTATTGATCAATATCTCGGTAACTATGACGACTATGTCGAGAAAAAAAGTGAACTTGAAGCCATTGCCGAGGAGGAAGCGGAGCTTGCCGCCGCCAAGTCCTCCCGGAATGCGGACAGCGAGGCTGCTGTTGCCGAGAAAGGGACCTCGCTCTCTTATGAAGCAGACAAACAGGCCAAGCGTGAGGAGCGCAACCGCCAGCGGAGGATCTCTGATCTAGAGGAGAATATCGCCAGGCTGGAGGAAGCCATCTCCGGAATTGAGCATGAAATGACCAAACCTGAGGTATATCAGGATTACCTGGCGCTTCAGGAGCATGAAAGTGATCTGAAGGACAAGAAACAGCAGCTGGCAGATTTATTTAGCGAATGGGAGCAACTGGCTGACGAATAATGTAAAGGCAGTAAAAAAATAAAATTCAACTGTTTCCGATTTGTTCATAAATAGTTATCCACAGCTCCATCCACAGTTTTCGTGCATAACTCCTGTTGAAAAATAGCCCTCCGGGGCTTTTTTTATGCGTAAAATCGCTATTTTCCTTGTCAAGGACTTTTTATCCACCGAATTATCCACATTATCCACAGTTTTTGCAAAAATGATTCAAGGTATAACCTTCTGTTTATGGCCTTCGAAAAAAAGGCGTTATTGCTGATTTTACACGGTTTTTACACAACTCGTGCGGAATATGTGGATAACGTTGTCCACAGCTTGACAAATGCCGCAATGGATCAAAATTTGTTGATTAAGGGATACAACCGTTGTTCCCATCGCCGTGCCCTCCAGATTTTTTCTTTCTGTTATCGGTGAAAATCCGGAGACTGCTGATGCTTCCGAAGTGCACTTTCCTGCGGAAAAAATTTCTGGCGGACGTTGCCGCGAGTACAATTCCCCTTACTTTTTGATGGGCCTCCACTCTGCATAATAATTTAGGTGGATAAACGTATCTTAATTTGGCTGTTTTGGAGCGTTTGAGATCATTAAGTGGATAAATGTCATTTAAATTCATGCAGTCTCCTCTAGCCTGGATATTTGCAGCCTATTAAGTGCTGATTATCCAATTGTTTCCTGGCAAGAGCTCCTCAGTTCATAAGCAAGTGGAGAAAATCCACCTGTTTCCGGCCGCCGGCACCAGCCAACCCCATCCCAGCTTCTTGCACCGCTTCTTCGGAGTTATCCGCTAAAAAAACGCGCCCCGCCGTGTCTGAGTGACATCGGCAAGACGCGTCCATGAAGTGTCTAATGCTGCATGCAGGGTAATGCTTAGCTGTTCACCGCAGTTTCCGTTTCCGGAGAATCCGCAGCCGATTCTGACAGCAGTGCTGCATTGCAGGCGGCAATGTAAGCAATTCCCGCTGCCATTACGATATCGTGATGGATGGCCGTCCCCCGGAACTTGGTGTCCTTCCATTCCACCATCACAGCAGCCTCGGCCTGGGCATCCCCGCCGCTGCCCAGGGAGTGCAGCTCCAGACCGTCGAAGCGGATATCCTCAGCGATCCCTTGCCCGATGGCGGCAATGATCGCTTCCAGCGGACCGTCTCCGGTGCTGGTGTGCGTGGTTTCTGCGCCGCTCTGCAGATGGCGCACCGATACGGCGGCTACGCGGCGCGGCGCGCTGCCTGCCAGTACCTGCACCTCGCCGAGCGCATAGACCTGCGCCTGCTGCCCGGTGGTGCTGCTGACCATCCGCAGCAGCTCATCATCGCTGACGGCCTTCTGACGGTCAGCGGTTTCCTTGAAGGATTCATAGAGCGCGTCCAGCTCCGCTGAATCCAGGGCAATCCCGTACTTCGCTGCGCGGTCCTTCAGGGCATGCCTGCCGGAATGCTTGCCGAGGATGATCATGCTGCGCGGGATGCCCAGCCGTTCCGGGTCCATGATCTCATAGGTGCTGCGGTCCTTGAGCAAGCCGTCCTGGTGGATGCCGGATTCATGCTGGAAGGCATTCCGGCCGACGACCGGCTTGTTGAAGGCGATCGGGAAATGCATCGCCCCGCTGATCATACGCGAGGTATCGTACAGCTTTTCAAGCCGGATGCCCGTCTCAGCACCGATAGAATCCCCCCGTGTTTCCAGCGCCATAACCAGTTCCTCCAGCGCACAATTGCCGGTCCGCTCGCCCACTCCGTTGACAGTGACCTCAATTTGTGTGGCACCGCCGGCAATCGCCGCCAGGCTGTTCGCCACGGCCAGCCCCAGATCGTTATGACAATGGGCGCTATAGATGACCTTGTCGCCGCCCCTCGCACCGAGCCGCACGCGCCGGAACATTTCCCCGTATTCCTGCGGCAACGCATATCCTACCGTGTCGGGCAGATTAATAATGGTTGCACCTTCTTCAATCACCGCCTCGACCATCTCGATCAGATCATCGATTCCCGTCCGTGCAGCATCCATGGCGGTGAATTCCACCACATCGCTGAACTGGCGGGCATAGGCTGTCATTTCGCGTGCGGCGGCAACTACCTCAGGTCTGCTCTTGCGCAGCTGATGGCGCAGGTGAATGTCAGAGGAGGAGATGAACAGATGAATCCGCCGCCGCTCCGCATCCCGCGTTGCCCGCACAGCAGCATCGATATCCCCTTTGACCGCGCGGGCGAAGCCGCAGATCTCTACGCCCTGAATCTTGCGGGAGATGGTCTCCACCGCTGCAAAGTCACCCGGACTGGATACAGGGAAGCCCGGTTCCATGACATCCACGCCCAGCTCGGCCAGCTTGCCGGCCAGAATGATCTTCTGCTCCGGGGTAAGGCTAGCCCCCGGGGCCTGCTCTCCGTCACGCAGCGTCGTGTCAAAAATCTGAATTCGTTTCTTTACGGGAATAATCATTGTTCATCCTCCTCAAATTGGTTTCATTCGGCCTGCTTTGTCTTCCAGATCCACTCCAAATAACACAAAAAACCGCCGTCTCTAATTAAAGAGACGGCGGGTCACCCCTCCGCGGTACCACTCTTTTTGACGCATAGGCTCCTGAACCTCATTCCATTCAGGCAGCCCAAGCTGCGTCCAGCTCCGCTTCATATCTCCCTGCTCCCGTAAGGGTAGCCTGGGGGATACGAACAGTCCGGTAACGGGGACATCCGTAACGGCGTACCTGAAGCTCTTTCCGCCGTTCCGCTCACGGGCGAGATTCGCCGGCCTCCGGTGACTGCGTCGCACCACCCGCAGCTCTCTGTTCACCTTGGCCGTCTACTGCTCCCGTTCATTGCGTGTAATTCTATGAGTGCCTATACCAGCGCACAAAAAAACCTGCCCTCTCATTCAAGAGACGACAGGTTGTTCACCCTCGCGGTACCACTCTTGTTGATACCCGGATCAGCAACTCTTCTGCTGCGCCTGCGGTATCCACTCAACAACCCTCTTACGGAGGTCAACCGTAACGGTGTACAAAAGGGCCCGGTCTACATTCTGCACCGGCCAGCACTCCCTGTTCAAGGAGTTCCCCGCTTCCACCGCTCCGCTCCCGGACGAGTTCAGGTCTCCTTCGACTGCGTCGCACCCTCCCGCAGCTCTCTTATCCCGGAGTTTCCTTACTGCTTCCAATCATCGCGTTTGTTCAAATATAAGATTCATGAATTGAACTGATTATACCCGGCTTCTCCAAAAGAAGTCAATAGGCAGATACAGACCATTTCTCCAGCGAGAAGCCGGGATCGGCGACCATATCCAGCGGAATTCCGCCTTCATGCTTCCATTTCACATAAGCTGCAGCCCCGATCATCGCTGCGTTATCCGTGCAATACACCGGCGGCGGGATGATCAGCTCGATCCCTTCTGCGGCGCATCTCAAGGTCAGCGCTTCACGGAGGCCCTTGTTCGCAGCCACCCCACCGCAGAGCAAAAGCTGCCCAGCGCTGAACTCTCGGACGGCACGCACTGCCTTCTCGACCAGTACCTCAACAACCGATTCCTGGAATCCGCGGGCGATTCCGGCCACATCCGGCTCCAGCCCCTTCATCTTGCTCTGGTTCACCGCGTTGAGCACCGCAGACTTCAGGCCGCTGAGGCTGAAGTCATACGAACCCGGCTCCAGCCATACACGCGGCAGCGGGAAGGCTTCTTCTGCTTCCCGCGCCAGCCGGTCCACATGTGGACCGCCCGGATAAGGAAAGCCCAGCGCCCGGGCCACTTTGTCGTAAGCTTCGCCGACAGCATCGTCCCGGGTGCGCCCGATGATCTTGAACTCGCCTTCCCGTTCCATCAGGACCAGCTCCGTATGACCACCGGATACCACCAGCGTCATATTGGGATACTGCAGTTCCTTGACCAGCCGGTTGGCATAGATATGGCCGGCAATATGATGGGTGCCGATGAGCGGCTTGCCCCAGGCCAGCGCCAGGCTTTTGGCCGCCACGACACCGACCAGCAGCGCCCCGACAAGCCCCGGACCCTGGGTGACCGCCACTGCCGTCAGGTCCTGCGGCGAGATTGCCGCCTCGTTCAAGGCTTCCTCAATAACCAGCGTGATCACCTCTACATGCTTGCGGGAGGCCACTTCAGGCACCACGCCGCCGAATGCCCGGTGGGTCTCAATCTGGCTGGAAATGATGTTTGATAACACTTCACAGCCGTCTTTGACTACAGCTACTGAAGTTTCGTCACAGCTGGTTTCAATTGCGAGTATATATACAGGCTTAAGTACGCCCGTTTCGGTCTTCATTTCAAGTCCACGCTTCCTTCCGTCAACCCTTGCTCCCCGTACTCCGGCAGATCCGCCCACATAATGAGCGCATCCTCGCGGTTGTCCGAATAATAACCCTTGCGGGTACCGGCAGGACGGAAGCCTTTTTTGCGGTATAAATTCTGGGCCACCTCGTTCGAGACCCGCACTTCAAGTGTTATGGATTTCATCCCGAGATACGCCGCCGTCTTCATCAGCTCGTCCAGCAGCCGGTCTCCCCATTTACGTCCCCTATAGGCCTCCAGCAGCGCAATATTCGTTACATGCGCCTCATCGACAATCGCCCACATCCCGGCGTAGCCGATGATATGCCCGGCCAGCTCCATTACCATATATTTGGCAAAATGATTATGGCTCAGCTCGTTGCGGAACGCTTCCTCCGTCCATGGCATCGTGAAGGCTTCGCGTTCAATCACAAGAATCTCAGGTATATCCTCAAGCCGCATCAGGCGGAAAACAAGCTCAGTCCCCTGATCTTTTCCTGGTTCCGATACCGTCATCCTTTATTCAGGCTCCCTTCACTGCTTCGGCGGAGATTAGCCTCCGCTTCGGTAAGCTGCGTATAATTGGGAATCAATACGTGAATATCTGCGCTTTCCTCATAGATGCCCGCTTCGGCCAAGAATCCGGTCCAGCGGCCTTCGAGTTCGTAAGACAGTGCCTGAACAATGCCAGCCCCGGCTAGCGGGGCCAGCGATTCTGCACTTCCATGCAGTGCCGTGTCCCCGGTGAACCATAGGGTGCCCGGCATCACGCCTTCTGCTGCAGCGTCCTTCAGCCGTTCTCCTAGCTCCCGCACCCAGTCTGCCATCAGACGGATGGCATCAGGCGCCAGCCGCTGCGGAGGGTTGCTCCCGTCCGCTGCAAAAAGCGCAGTGTAGGCTTGTCCACGGCGCGCGTCGATCAGCGGGATGATCCAGTCCGGACCCGTTGTCCCGTTCGCGGTCGTCACATCAGCCTGTCCGGCTTCCTGCTGGAGAGCCGCGGCATGATAACCGCCCCACGCCAGCGCATGCAGGCTGGACACCCCGGTGACCGGAACGTTCCAGGCCCAGGCCAGCGTTTTGGCTGCAGTTACAGCAATCCTTGTCCCGGTATACGATCCCGGACCGACACCGACTGCAATGCCGCCGATCATGTCTGCCGCCGTAGCCGAGGCCTGCAGCGCCTGTTCAATGATCGGCAGCAGATGTACCGAGTGATTCCGTTCCCCGGAAGCATTAATCTCATGCAACAGCTCCCTGTTCCCGGTAACTGCCACCCCCAGCACAGCCGTTGATGTATCCAGCGCCAAAAACCGCTTGCGCGGCTCATTATTAAGATTCGTCATGTTTCTTTACCCCACTTCTGGATCAGCGCCCGGCATACTCCGCCGTAAGGCTCCCCGATTCCGGTTACCGTAATCTCCCGCTTCTCCGGGCCGGCTGACTTCAGCTCTATATGCAAATGCCGCGGCGGCATCAGGTCCGTAATGATACTGCTCCACTCCACCAGGCTTACTCCCTGGCCGTAGAAATACTCTTCCAGCCCCAGCTCATCCGCTTCCTGGAGGGAAATCCGGTATACATCCATATGATACAGCGGCAGACGGCCCTCATACTCTTTGATAATTGTAAAAGTAGGGCTGTTCACAATCCCCTCCACACCTAAGTGGCGGGCGTAGCACTGCGAGAACGCGGTTTTGCCCGCGCCCAGATCCCCGTCCAGGCCGATCACCATCCCCGGCTCCGACACGGCTGCGATGGCGGCTGCAAGCGCCTCAGTGTCCTGAAGGCTGGAGGAACGGTAAGTAAACACCGTTTCAATATTATTGTCCAAAACTGCAACTACCACCTTTTAGAAAATATAAGAAAGGATATGTTTTACGCTATACTTTATCCTTCTATTTCTCGCTGAAACGGGTACCGTCCTTCAAGGACGGCGTAGCCGTTTCTACTTGATATCCCTTAACGGTTAACAATACTTTTAATTATATCGGTATGATACTTGCACCGCAACAGGCCGCTGTTATCTGTATATGGAGCCAGTGTACAGAGCTAGCTGCACGGATTCTCATTATGTAACCTTCCTTCCGGCTGCAGGAACTTCAGCTCCTCCGCGCCGCTTCTCTCTGCCGGATGCCGCTTCTCCCGGATACCGGGAGAACAGACTGTGCAGCGCCATGCCGGCAATAATGACCGCAATCCCAACCCATGACAGGAGGGATGGCAGCGGGGAAGCCAGAATCAGCATCTCACCCAGCAGGGCAAACAGCACCTCCAGGGACTGGGTCGCCTCAACTGCCGCCAGGCCGCTCATGCTGCCCCGGACCATATCCGTAGCCCGGAAGAAGAGTACGGTAGCCACTATCCCCGAAGATAGGGCAACGATCACGGACTGGCCCGCTTGCGAGGACGACGGCAGGCCCGCGTCTGCCAGGCCATATAATGCGACTGCCAGCCAGAAGGGCAGGCTGGCCAGCGTCATGCCGAGAATCCGCTGGAACACATCCAGCCGGTCTCCGCAGAGCTCCATCGTCTTGCGGTTGCCGAGCGGATAGGCGAATGAAGCAATAAGTACCGGAATAATGCCCAGCAGCAGCTGGGATGGAGTCAGCTGGCGCGCATGTTCCACTTGCAGCAGCGCTACTCCGGCCAGAATGATCAGGGACAGGAGCAGCCCGCGGAGCGGGATTTTACCTCTTATGTATACAGAACCGGAAGGCCCGCTTACCCATTGTCCGAAGAATGGGGCGAGCAGCGAGCCCGAGATAATCGTGATCTGCCAGGTCCCCGCTGTCAGCCAGCCGGGTGCATACGCAGCCGCGAAGCATATAGGCGCATAAAACAGGCCGAAGCCGACCGTCCCCCATAACAGCCAGGCCCCCGGACGTTCTCTCATCGCAGCCAGCAGCGGCCTCAGCCGCCCTCTTCCGGCCACAAGGGCCAGCAGAAACGGCAGGGTAAAGAAATAACGCAGCGAGGCGCTCCAGGCCCAGCTTCCTCCCGCAAGCTCCATCCTACGGTTAAGCACAAAGGTTACCGCAAAAAACAGCGCCGAACATACGCCAAGCAAAATGGGACGCACGCCTATCATCTCTTTTCGTCAAAATTCTTCCCCCAAATATAGGGGGTTATGGCGTCCGCCGTCAACCTTTGTGTCAGCTCTAATATGATCTTTTTGCCGGATGACGCTCTGGCCAATTTCTGACGGATTTAAAGAGACATCCCCCTTTATGTTCACCAACCAGCCCCCTCCAGCACATTGTATTCGGTTTTTCGCATACATTTGGCTCGGTTACCCTCGCAGTCGCACATTGTATTCGGTTTTTCACATACATTTGGCTCGGTTACCTTCACAGTGACACATTGCGGTGCGACCCCCTTATCCCGGAGTCCTCCGTATAAAATCAGTACTTGTTGTAGATATGCTCTTTATTTCGCTTTTTCTCTCGGCCAGAAGAAGCGGGAGCGGTCTTCTAGGGTCAGCACCCACTCTGCAAAGGTAGCTGGCGGCAGGTTACGAAGGCTCGTATGCATTCTGCGATTATTGTAAAAGTCCATGTACCGGTCCACCGCTTCATAGGCCTCTTCGAACGTTTCGAATGCCTCTTTGCGGAACAAATCCCGATCGATATTACTGTGGAATGATTCAATAAAAGCATTTAAATCCGGCGTTCGAGGCGGAATACGTTCATGGGTCATTTCCCAGCTTTCACACATGTCGCCAAACAGGTGGCTGACGAACTGTGGGCCGTTGTCGGTGCGGATCACAGGGCGAGCGCTGTCAGGGGCGCAGTGATGCTCCATGGCGCGCGCCAGCGTCTGGCAGGCGTGCTTGGCCTCACACGACGATCCCCGGTGGTAGCCGACGATGACACGGGTAAACACATCGATAATGCTCAGGACAAAGAAATGCCGGTCACGTCCCTCCACATACCCGTATTTAATGTCCATCTGCCAGAGCTGGCTCGCTCCTGTAATGACTCGGTTCTCCGGCAGCTTCCGGGGATGCTTAAAGCGCTTCTGACGCTGGGGCTGCAGGATATCCAGCTCCTGACACAGCCGGTAGCTTTTCTTGTGATTGAGCTTCAACCGGTGCTGGTTTCACAAGCACTTGGCCAGGAGTTTGTACCCGTACACGTGCTCTTCTCCAGCGATTAATTCCAGCAGCCATTCCTGGATCTCCTCGTCACTAATCTTTTCCCCAGACTCGTTAAAGGAGTAGCCTGGCTGGGGTCTTCCACGCCCCCCTTGAACGGCCTTTGGGGACAGTGACCTGCGTTTCTTACGGTCGTAGTACGTGGACTCTGCTAGCCCCATGAGACGCAGTACCAAAGCTGCGGTATTCCCCTGCTTAATGAACATGTCGGCTACCTCGATTTTTTCGGATAAGCAGGGGTTGGCTTTTTTAGCAGTTCACGCAGAATCTCAATCTCTAACTCCTTTTCGCCGAGTATCTTGACGGCCTTCTCGTATTTCTGCTCCACTTCCAGGAGGCGCTTCAGTTCCTCCACCTGCTCCTGGGGATACGGATGATCTTGTTCCCCATGGGCCCCTCGGTAATCTCTCACCCACTGATTCACCGTCGCTGGGGTCACCCCATATTTTCGGGCAACCACCGCTGCCTTAATGCCAGACAACACCTCTTGCGCTGCCTTCTCTCTTGTTCCCGTTAAGTGTCCCATTGTGTTCATCCTCCTCCTGTATTCAGTCTACATTTTTATGGGGGAGGACTCCAACTTCATTAGGGGGCTGTGGAGATTGTATTCGGTTTTTCGCATACATTTGGTTCGGTTACCCTCGCAGTCGCACATTGTATTCGGTTTTTCACATACATTTGGCTCGGTTACCTTCTCAGTGACACATTGTACTCGGTTTTTCGCATACATTTGGCTCGGTTACCCTCACAGTGACACATTGTATTCGGTTTTTCACATACATTTGGCTTTCTTACCTTCACAGTCGCACATTGTATTCGGTTTTTCGCATACATTTGGTTCGTTTACCTTTACAGTCGCAAATTGTATTCGGTTTTTCGCATACATTTGGCTCTCTTACCCTTTCAGTCGCATATTGTACTCGGTTTTTTGCATACATTTGGCTCGGTTACCCTCACAGTGACACATTGTACTCGGTTTTTCGCATACATTTGGCTTTCTTACCTTCACAGTGACACATTGCTCCGATTGTATTCGGTTTTTCGCATACATTTGGCTCTCTTACCCTCGCAGTCGCAAAATTTATTCGGTTTTTCGCATACATTTGGCTCGGTTTGCCGTAGCAACTTGCTCATCACTTAATTTCTAAACTACAAAAAACCGGCTGATCGGATACCTCCTCAACCGGTTTTATATACTCTTATTATCTGCCTTATCCGTTCTTGTTCGTTTCGTTCCTATCCGTCCTTTTCTCTACCCCATCCGGCCACTGCCTAAGGAGGCATCAGCCTATCTAACTTCCCTGCTCCTCCAGCCGGTCTACACCAACGGTTCGTGTATTATCCGGCCGGGAGCCTACTTGTACAGTGGCCATGCCGTTATCGGCATCCACATGCTCAATCCATACCGGTTCACCATCGAGATGGACAGCAATCCTATCCTTGGAGGCGTAAATATCCCCCGCACGTTTCACATCCATTTTGTCGCCTCCCTATTCATCCTCATCTTCTGCAGAAAGTTCGCCGATGGTTGCATCAGCATCCAGCAGTCCGGCTTCGCCGTACAGCTCCTCTTCCCCGGGCTCGGCAATAATGCTCTCCCAATCGACAGCCTCCGCCGGGATATCCTGCTCGGACAGGACGTCGCTCCAGTTGTTTCGCTCTTTTTCCATAACGGCCTCCCTTTGCATGACTATCCAGCAATGACCAGCAATGAATGTCCCATTCACTGTGCAATGCGTATGCTGAACGGCTTTATTTTTTCCCATGAATCGCAAATAATGCATCCGGCTAGAAAAAGCCCCGTCGCGTCATACTAAGCCATATTGATCGTGAACTCATGATACAGCAACTATAAACAGCACTTATACTCAGGAGGCGATTCTCATGCATACCGTTTGGAAAGGAGCCATCAGTTTCGGGCTTGTGCATGTTCCGGTCAAAATGTTCTCCGCTACGGAAGACAAGGATATCTCGCTGCGTTACATCCATAAAGAATGCGGAAGCCCGCTATCCTACGTGCGTAAATGCCCCGTGTGCGAGAAGGAAGTGGCCTGGGAAGAGATCGGCAAGGGTTACGAATATGAGAAGGGCAAGTTTGTCTTGTTCGATAAGGAAGAGCTGGATCAGCTAACCGAGGAGAGCAGCAAGAGCATTACGATTCTGGATTTTGTGGATTTGACGGAGATCGACCCGATTTATTTCCAAAAGACCTATTACCTGTCTCCCGATCAGGCCGGTGCCAACGCCTACCGTCTGCTCATGGAGGCGATGCGCCAGACCGGCAAAATCGGGATCGCCAAAATCTCCATCCGCTCCAAAAGCAGTCTGGCTGCGATCCGCGTCCTCGCCGACTGCCTGGCGATTGAAACCATTTATTACCCGGACGAGGTCCGTCCGGTATCGCAGGTCCCCGGTCTGCCGGAGCCGGGGATCGTGAACGACAAAGAGCTGGATATGGCCAAGCTGCTGATCTCCCAGCTGTCCACACCGTTTGAACCCGCTAAATACACGGACGATTACCGCCAGCGGATGCTTGACCTGATCACGCACAAGATCGCCGGTGAGGAATTCCATATTGCTCCGGCACGCCAGGAGAACAATGTCATCGATTTGATGGCTGCCCTGCAGGCCAGTATCGAAGCTGTACAGCATATTCCGTCCGACCCCGGACCTTCACTGTCCGGCACAGGAACCGGTACAGGCAAAAAGCCGCGGGCGGCTGCGGCCGGCAAGAAAAAACCGGCACAGGCCAATGCCTCCGGAGCCCCTGCCCCTGAACCGGGAGTTCCGGCAGTTAACGAGGCAACTGGCCCGATTCCGGTCATCGCTCCGAAGCCGAAACGCCGGACGGCCAAGAGCAAGGTAACCGGTGCCTAGGAGCAGGTCATCCGCACCTCCCGTTATTGGCGGTCCGCTTACGCTGCAGCCGGTTATTCCATTCGAGCCCGTGCTGGCCTCCAGGCTCCCGGAGGGCGAGGAGTGGATCGCCCAGATCAAATGGGATGGCGTGCGGATGCTCTCCTATTACGATGGAAGCCATGCCGAGCTGATCAACCGGCGGGGCAACCGGCGCACGCTGCAGTATCCTGAGCTTGCCAGACCGGAGGCGTATTGCCGGGCCGGTTCCGTCATTCTCGATGGTGAGATTATTGCGCTCAGCGGCGGCAAGCCCTCCTTCCATGAGGTGATGCGGAGGGATAGCCTGAAGAATGAAGCAGCGATCCGGGCGGTAAGCCCGCAGGTGCCGGTGCTCTACATGGTCTTCGATATCCTGTACTGCAATGGCATTTGGCTGCTGGACCAGCCGTTGTCCCGGCGGCGGCAGATGTTAAGTGAAATGCTGCTGCCCCATCCCCATGTGCAGAATGTGCCAAGCTACCATCAGCCCGCACAGCTGTACGCTGCCGCTCTGAAGGGCGGGCTGGAGGGGATTGTATGCAAAGAGCTCACCAGTACCTATGCCCCGGGAGGCAAGGACAAGCGCTGGCAGAAATGCAAAATCATCTCCGATGTCACTGCTGTAGCCGGCGGCGTCACCTTCCGTGACGGTCTGGTTAACGCCCTGCTCTTCGGACTGTATGATGATGCAGGTAAGCTGCACTATATCGGCCATGCAGGAGCGGGCAAAATGACCGTACAGGACTGGCGGAATTTGACCGCACAGATCAGCGGCATGATCACAGAGCAGATGCCTTTTGCAGAGCTGCCCCAGCGCAGTAAAGGCTCGGTCTGGATTAAGCCTGAGCTGGTGTTCAAGCTGCACTATCTGGAATGGAATACTTCCGGAACCTTCCGCCAGCCGGTTATACAATCCCAGGTAGAGCTCCCTCCGCTGTCCTGCCGCATGGACCAGAGAACACAGACGTAGTAACGGGATCACCGGGCCTGAGCCTTACCTGAGCTGCCTAATCTTGCCTGAGCCCTGTCTGAGCCTTGACTATGTCTAGTCTAAGCCTTGCATTGCCTGAGCCTTGCCTAAAGTCTCACCTGACTAAGCCTCAAGCTCGTATAACTATACAAGGAGGATGCCGCATGCCGAAGACGATCAGAGGCTCCATTACCGCAGGGGGACATGAGATTAGCATTACGAACCCGGATAAGCTGCTATGGCCTGAACGCGGCATCACCAAGCAGATCTATCTGCTTAAGCTGGCCGCGCTCTCTCCTTATCTGCTGCGCTACTGCCAGGGACGGCTGCTCACGGTAATCCGCTACCCTCATGGTGTTCCGGGGATGTCCTTTTACCAGAAGAATGCCCCCGAGCCGCTGCCGGAATTCGTGCATACAGCAACTCATGAGAATATTACCTATATTGTGCTGCAGGGCCTCCCGGAGCTGCTCTGGCTGGGCAATCTGGCCGCGCTCGAATTCCATCCCTCGCTGCATTATGCGGGCAGTGAGCTCCCCTGCGAATGGATGATTGATCTGGACCCCTCGCTTGAGGTCGAGCCGCGTATTATGGAGGCAGCCGCTACGGTGGGCGAGGTACTGAGGTCACTGGGACTGGCCTCTGTGCCCAAGACCTCCGGTGCCACCGGTGTGCAGATCATTGTTCCGGTGGAGCCGGGAGTCACCTTCGACGGCCTGCGCCGGGTAGGCCATTTCGTCGGCCGCTATGTTACGGAGAAGCGTCCCGATCTGTTCACTTTGGAGCGCCTGAAGAAAAACCGCGGGGACAAAATCTATTTCGATTACCTCCAGCATTACGGCGGGAAAACTCTTGCTGCCCCATACACCCCGCGGGCCCGTCCGCTGGCAACCGTCTCAACGCCCCTCCTGTGGGAGGAAGTGCAGCGTAACGTCAAGCCTACCGATTACCATCTGCTGAACATTGAGGAGCGTCTGGCCCGGATGGGCGATCTTATCGCCCAGGTCCCTCCACAGCCGGTGGGTGATATTATTGCCAAGCTGCCCTGAGAATGGCCCTGAAGACACCAATAAGCCCGCAGTTACCTATACTCTAGGCTGCGGGCTTATTTGGCGTCCAGCATATGGACGGAAGGTATTATATATGAGAATACGGCGCAGCAAGCACAGGCCGCCGCATTGATTACTCTGACGTTCGTAAATATACCTTCCTTCGGAAGCGCTCCGGTTATACCGTACTCGCTAATGGATTGCTTTTTTCTTAAAGCGGCCGCCTTTGACATCATGGATATTACCGATCGCGATGAATGCGTCGGAATCCCAATCTTCTACAATGGACTTAAGCTTGGCTTCTTCCAAACGGGTAATGACTACAAAGATAACTTTCTTGTTATCGCCGGAGAATCCGCCTTCACCATCCAGATACGTCACTCCGCGTCCCAGACGCTCCGTCAATGCTTCACCGATATCACGGAATTTATCACTGATAATCCATACCGATTTCGACTGATCCAGACCTTCAAGTGTAATATCTATTAATTTAAAAGCAATGTAATAGGCAATCAGCGAGAACATCGCATTATTCCAGCCGAAGACAAAACCCGCGCCGGAAAGAATAAACAGGTTGAAGAACATTACAACTTCCCCTACGGAGAACGGAAGCCTCTTGGACACAAGGATGGCCACAATCTCAGTACCATCAAGCGATCCTCCATAACGTACCACGAGTCCGACCCCGACCCCGAGGATAACCCCACCGAATACTGCGGCAAGCAGCGGTTCAACCGTAATCGGATTCACAGGATGGAGCAATTGCGTCCCAATGGACATTACAACTACAGCAAATAAAGTAGATAAGGCAAAGGTCTTACCAATCTGCTTATAACCGATCACCAGAAACGGCAGGTTAAGCAGTGTCAATAAAATACCCAGAGGTATATTGAAAATATGGGACAACATAATGGAAATACCGGTTATTCCGCCGTCAATCAACTCATTGGGAACAAGAAAAATCTCAAGCGCAACAGACATCATGGCCGCTCCGATGACAATCATCACAATCCGCTGGGCCAGCTTCGCTGTCTTGAAGGCTCCTGATTTCTGAGGCTTCTTCTGTTCCTCACTCGTAAAGATTTGTTGGCTTACAGTCATAGAACTCCCCCTATAAATAGTATATCTAAGAAGTATACGAAAGCAGACTTCACAGCTGCGCTTTCTCCCCTTTGCTTCTTATGTTCCTATTATATCATAAAGGAAGCTCAAATAACGCATGGAACATGATATAACCTTCGATAAACGATGCTTACTTCACCTTTTATGTCATAAAAGCGGCGATAAGAGCTGACAGAGCCCCTCAATCAGTTTGACATTATGCGCTCTCTCCCTAAACTTTTTGGGATCGATGAATTCGCTGTGCTTCAGGTCCTGGCTGAAGTCCTCTGCCAGTTCCGCAATAATCGCCGGACGGAGCAGAACAGCCGTCAGTTCAAAGTTGGAATAGAAGCTGCGCATGTCCAGATTCGCACTGCCTACCGTTGCCAGCACGTCATCAATAATCATCACTTTGGCGTGCATGAAGCCTCTTGTATAGCGGTAGAACTTCACTCCGGCATCCTGCAGATTCTCAAGGTAAGACAGGGTTGCCTTATACACCAGCTTGTTGTCCGGCTTCGCCGGGATAATGATCCTCACATCCACTCCGCTGAGCACCGCATTCTTGAGCGCCCGGCAAATGGCCGGGTCCGGAATGAAATACGGGGAGGTCATCCAGATGCGCTCCTTCGCCGCACAGAGTGAAGCGAAAAACATTTCCTGTGTGGCATCAACCGCCCCATCGGGCCCGCTGGCTACAATCTGTACAGCATCCCGCCCGCTGCAGGCATGAACAGGAAAAAACCGCGGATGGCTCATAGTGTCACCGGCTGCCAGTCTCCAGTCTTTGAGAAACACATATTGCAGATGATACACTGCATCCCCTTCAACACGAAGATGCGTATCTCGCCAATAGCCCATCTTGGGGTCTTTTCCCAGATAATCATCACCTACATTCATTCCCCCGGTGAAGCCCGTCAGCCCGTCAACCACGAGTATCTTGCGGTGATTGCGGTAATTGAAGCGGCGGTCCAGCAGCGAAGTAAGCGGCGGCAGAAAAAAGTGAACCTGCACTCCTGCGTTCTTGAGCGTATTCACGAATCTCCGGCTCAGCTGATGACTCCCAAGCCCATCACACAGCAGACGCACCCTAACCCCCTGACGCGCCTTGCGGATCATAATCTCCTGAAACTGCCTGCCAATATCATCATCCCGGAAAATATAAAACTCCATGTGGATATGCTCTTGCGCATTCTCCATCACATCCAGCATCGCCTTATAGGCGTCCCCGGCATTATTGAGCACCTGACATTGATTATGGCTTGTAATGTGGCTTTCTGACAGGCCTGAGAGCAAATGCAGCAGTTCTTTACGGTTCTCAAACCCCGGATTCCCGGTATCTGCCGTGCTTTTGACGATATGGATTTTGCCGGCAACATGGGCGCGGATCTCCCTCAGCAGGGACACACACCGTTTGCCAAGCTTCCGGCTCTGCCAATAATCCCGCCCGAGGAAATAATAGAACAGCAGCCCCAGCGGCGGACAGCAGAAGGTAATGCATATCCAGGCCAGTGCCCTCTGCGGACGGCGGAACTCCGATATAACGATAATGGCAATCTGTATGATAAAAAGACTTAAGATAACTGCGAATATCCTCATCCCGGACCTCCTAAAAGTTATGTTATTGAAGATGATCTACTACAGGTCTTGCCGTAACTCTCCTTCTTTATTCAAGCAAACCGTTGTCATGTTCGCCAGAGGAATGGAATACATAGAGTAGTAGGACGAATCGGATGAGCCCCGCTCTATAGCAATGTTGGATTCACTCAGTTCATACCACGCGGCTGCTAAAGGCCGCAGGAAGGAGATGTTATGAAGAGTCAGCCCGATCATAACAAGATTACGCTGCTCGTCGTCCGTGAGGCCGGACGGCCGGTCAGACAGCTGCAGCTGTCCAAGCCGCTTGCCTTCGCCCTGCCTGCTGCGGCTGCCCTGTCTCTCTCCAGTCTGGTCACCTCCATGCATATTCATGCCTCCCGGTCCATTTCCGAGCTGGAAGCCGAAGCTGCGGCACTATCGCTGACGAATATCCGGATGGAGCTCAAGGTCGCCGACAAGGACCAGGCGCTGCTGCAGCTCCGCAGCCAGGTGACCGAGCTCTCGGAGGAAGCCCAGAGCATTAAAGACAAGCTGAAGAGTGTCTCTGAACTGGAGCAGCAGCTGCAGTCGCTGATTGAGAAAGAGACGACCTCTTCTTCCGGTACAGACAATGAACCCACTGCCTCTGCAGCTTCTGCCGCAAGCAGCCAGCCGTTCATTGCCGCATCAGCCAAAGTTGCTGCAAGCGGAACTAAGGGAGACGTCAAGGGAACCATAAGCCGTTCAAGTACGGCTCCGTTCCTTGCAGAGCATCCATCAGACACCTCTTCCGGCACGTTGTCTGCAGCTGATTTCCGTTTCGGGGTAGTTACCGCTGCATTAGGAAGTACAGTGCCCCCCCAGGTCGGCGGAGAGTACATCGCTGTATATGCCAATGACCCGCTGGAGCTGGTTCAGGAAACAAGAGACAACTACGAAGAAATAAAAACGATGCTGGAGGAAATGGTCAGCCGTATCTCCACTACAATTACAGAGGCCGAAAAAGCCAACACCCTGGAGGCTAACCTGCAGGCCAAGAAGGCACGTGAAGAAAAAGCGAGACTGGCCCCGGCTGTCCTCTGGCCCACAGGCTCGAAGGTGATCACCTCCAGCTTCGGTTATCGTTCCGATCCCTTCAAGGGGGTCTCTGCCTACCACTCCGGAATCGATATTGCCGGCCGCATCGGTGACCCTGTATACGCAGCGATGGAAGGTGTGGTCACTTCTGCCGACCAGCTGGGCGCCAGAGGCAAATATATCATTATCAAGCATGCGAACGGGCTGGAAACCTGGTATATGCATTTGAACGGCATGGTGGTCTCGCCCGGTGACAAGGTCAGCAAAGGGGAGCAAATTGGTATGCTCGGCAATACCGGACGCAGCACAGGTCCCCATCTCCATTTCCAGGTTGTGAAGCAGAATAAGCCGGTGAATCCGCTGAATTATGTTAAACCTTAAGAATACAAGGAGGAATGCAGGCATGTGGAACAAACGCAAACAAAGTGCTCCATATAAATCGACCGATTCACTTATCGGACATGGAGGCACACTTGAAGGTAAAGTCCATTGCGATACCAATCTGCGGATTGAAGGGAATTTCAGCGGGGAAATCCTGTGCCAGGGGACAGTTACGGTCGGCGAACAGGGAACGGTCCACTCCAGCATTAAGGCGCAGGAGGTTATTATTGCCGGCAAGGTCTACGGCGACGTGACCGCCAACCAGAAGCTGATCATGACCGAAACCGGACAGCTGCACGGTAATATCGCAGCCGGCGCACTGAGTATTATGGAAGGCAGCGTGCTGAACGGGTCCGTAGCCATGGCCGAACAGCCCGCCACAGAGACAGCGGGCGGGCTTCAGGCAGATGGTTCTACGGACAAGGCAGGTAAGCGGGGTTCCCATAAACAGAACAAACTGGAAGCAGGCTGAGCGGGCATAACCCCGCATATGCTTGCTTCCAGTCCTTGTGCAGCCCTGTACCACATTAAGCAGCGACATCTCTTTTACGGAATACAACCCAAGAGACGAGCATGAAAATAACGTAATATACCGCGAGGACAGCAATCGCGAACCCTAACGTAGCGCCTCCGGGGCCGGTGTCCGACAGCAGATAGCCGCTTAGATTCATATGGGCAAAAATCAGATAGTTAGCCCACTCATACCGTTCCGGGCTGAAGATGGCGATAAAGATATCTTTGGTGAACATGATGGACAGCGACAGTACAATCGCAAGGCCGCTGGAACGAAATACGCTGGAGATCATAAAGGCAATGGCTGCTGTGAGAAACAGCTCAATGTAGGCGCACATAATCGTCAGAAAAACGTATTCCCCCTGGCTCCAGGCCATCGTCGGCCCCCCTATCGAATCCACGGCCGAGGACGAGAAAATCAGGGCTGAGCCATAACCAAACACGATCAGCAGCAGAGTGCTAAACAAGCTGAAGAGCACCATCGATATATATTTCGAGAGCAGGATTTTGGAGCGGCTCCAAGGGCGGATCAGCAGCAGCTTAATCGTTCCCCAGGTGAATTCGCCCGCAACGGAGTCAGCAGCCACCAGGGCTGTGAAGATGGTGTTCAGGAAAAAAGCGATCGCTACGGTAGTCTGGAAGCTGTCCCATAACCCGATCGTTACCTCATTGCCTCCACTGGTGAAATGGATTAGCGCCGGAAACAGCGCACTCATAACCGCCAGAATGAACAGCATAATCCATGTCCGCAGACGTCTGTAAATTTTGATATTCTCATTATGTATGAGAGCAGCGAACTCACCCAATGCCTTCACCTCCTGTAATCTCCAAGAATTGATCTTCCAGTGACCGGAACAGCGGCTTGATGCTGTACACTTTAATTCCGCCGGCCACCAGCTTTGCGTTGAGCTCGGCAATTTCCTCCCGCACCGCCTCTACAGCAATACCCCCGTCCTTCACCACACCACGGCCCATCAGTTCCAGCGCAGCTTCAGGCTGATCCACTTCGAACAGGGTCTCACCCACCGGCACCAGCACATTGCCTACAGCTTTAAGCTGTTTCACTTCGATCAGGCGGCCGTTCTGGATAATCGCCACACTATCACACATGAGTTCCATTTCAGCAAGCAAATGGCTGGAGACAAAAACAGTAGTACCTTCCTTCTGGCACAGCAGGCGCAGATAATCGCGCAGCTCACGGATGCCCTGCGGGTCCAGCCCGTTGGTCGGCTCATCGAGAATCAGCAGCTTCGGCCGGTGCAGCAGTGCCTGGGCCACACCCAGCCGCTGGCGCATCCCCAGAGAATAGGTCTTAACCTTGTCGTTGATTCTCTGGCCGAGACCTACCAGCTCTACTACTTCACTAATCCGCTCCTTGGTCACACCGGGGACCATGCGGGCATACTGGCGCAGGTTCTGGTATCCGGTAAGGAACTTGTACATTTCCGGATTCTCCACAATAGCCCCTACATTCGCTATCGCCTCTTCAAAATGGTCTTTAATACTGCGTCCGCAGATGAGAATATCCCCGCGGCTAATGGAAATAAGCCCTACCATCATGCGGATGGTAGTTGTTTTACCGGCACCGTTCGGACCCAGGAATCCGAAGATTTGCCCGGGCGGAATATCGAGGGTCAAGTCATTGATCAGCGTTTTGGAGCCGATCTTTTTGGTAACCCCCATCAGGCTGGCCACAGGTTTCACAACTTCTGCCGTATTCGGCATAACTTCACTTCCTTTCGTCGGTTTGGATGAAACGGACTTGCGCTTTCGGATAAGGTGACTAATAGAAGAACTGAAGAGGCTCCAATGCATATGTTAGCCGTAATTGCGGTGAATGTTTGGACTTCCGGCCGCTGTTGTCTGCAGATTTCTTGATTCATACCGCTTTTGCGGTGGAAATCCGCAGACTGCTTATGCTTCCGATGCTAGCTTTCCTACGGAAAGCTTTCAGGCGGACGCTACCGCTCCTACAGTTCCAAACTTCCCCTCCGCTACTCCCATCTTAATATTGTCTCTTTCAGTTCAAGCTATATTAACCTTATCGCTGTATCAGCAACCCGTTTCATACATTTTTATATTCTACCATAGCTTTCCTTTTTCCTGAAATTAGGAAAGAAATGCAGTAATAGTAAAAGGGACAGTATCTTCCCCGTCTGATACGGGTAAGAATACTGTCCCTTGATCGTATAGTGCACACCGGCAATACCGGATGCATTTAAAAGTTGAAACCTTAAACCTTAGCCGCCGACACGGGCAAGCTCACGCATATTCGCTTCAAAAGCAGCCATCAGGGCAGCTTCGCCGGTCAGGCCATTCTGCTCCACCTTGCGGATCTGCTCCATCATCCGTTTGTAATCCTTCGGAATGACACGGGCAAACTTCGGCAGGGCCTGATCCCATGAATCGAGAATTGCTCTGCCCGCATTGCTGTCTGTAAGCTCGGTATGACGGGTAATCAGGCTATGCAGCTCAGCGATCTCATCCGCCTCCTCCACACGCTCCAGCAATACCATTTCCAGGTTACAGCGTTTGATGAACGTGCTGTCCGGATCATATACGTAGGCGATACCGCCTGACATCCCTGCCGCAAAGTTGCGGCCGGTTTCACCCAGAACAACCACACGGCCGCCAGTCATGTATTCGCAGCCGTGGTCGCCCACGCCTTCAACGACTACATTCGCCCCGGAGTTGCGGACTGCGAAACGTTCACCCGCAATCCCGCTGACATAAGCTTCGCCGCCAGTCGCTCCATACAGCGCCGTATTCCCGATGATGATATTATCTTCAGCGGCAAAGGTTGCCTTACGGGACGGTCTGATAATCAGCTTGCCCCCGGACAGCCCTTTGCCGACATAGTCATTGGAGTCGCCTTCGACCGTAATCGTGATGCCCTTCGGTACGAATGCGCCCAGACTTTGTCCGGCCGAGCCGGTGAAATACAACTTGATGGTGTCATCCGGCAGACCTGCTGCGCCATATTTGCGCGTCAGCTCGCTGCCCAGAATCGTACCCACGGCACGGTTGACGTTCGTGATCGGCAGGGATGCTTCAACTGCTGTGCCGGATTCCAGTGCAGGAGCGGCAATATCGAGCAGGTGAGTCATATCCAGCGTTTCTTCCAGGCCATGATTCTGGTGTTTGCTGCGGAAGCGTGTGCTTCCTTCCGGCATAGCCGGTGTATGCAGCAGGCTGTTCAGATCGACACCCTTCTTCTTCCAGTGGGTCGAAGCCTGAACCGCATCCAGGCAATCCGTGCGGCCGACCATTTCTTCAATGGTGCGGAAGCCGAGCTCAGCCATAATCTCGCGCAGATCCTGTGCTACAAAGGTCATGAAGTTAACGACATGCTGCGGATCTCCCATGAAGTTCTTGCGGAGCTCCGGATTCTGCGTAGCAACGCCGACCGGGCAGGTATCCATCTGACACACACGCATCATGATACAGCCTACAGCTACCAGCGGTGCAGTAGCGAAGCCGTATTCTTCAGCGCCAAGCAGAACAGCTACTGCCAGATCACGCCCGCTGAGCATCTTGCCGTCTGTTTCCAGTACAACACGGTCGCGCAGATTGTTCAGCATCAGTGTCTGGTGTGTCTCAGCCAGACCCAGCTCCCAAGGCAGTCCGGCATGACGGATGGAGTTCATCGGTGAAGCACCGGTGCCGCCGTCATAGCCGCTGATCAGGATAATATCGGCACGGCCTTTGGCCACACCGGCAGCAATGGTGCCTACGCCGACTTCGGATACAAGCTTAACGTTAATATTGGCACGAGGATTGGCATTCTTCAGATCATAGATCAGCTCTGCCAAATCCTCGATCGAGTAAATATCATGATGCGGCGGCGGTGAGATCAGACCTACACCTGCTGTAGAGCCGCGGACTTCGGCAACCCAAGGATATACCTTGCGGCCCGGAAGCTGTCCGCCTTCACCCGGCTTAGCGCCTTGTGCCATCTTGATCTGGATCTCGTCGGCATTCACCAGATAGTTCGAGGTTACGCCGAACCGTCCCGATGCCACCTGCTTGATCGCACTGCGGCGGGAATCGCCGTTAGCGTCCGGAATGAAGCGCGCCGGATCTTCCCCGCCTTCGCCGGTATTGCTCTTGCCGCCGATACGGTTCATCGCAATGGCCAATGTCTCATGGGCTTCCTTGCTGATCGAGCCGAAGGACATGGCGCCGGTCTTGAAGCGTTTCATGATCGATTCCGCCGGTTCTACCTCATCAAGCGAAACGGGTGCATTAGTCGATTTGAACTGCAGCATCGAGCGCAGAGTCTGGTGTTTCTCGCTTTCGCCCTGAACAAGTGCCGCATATTTCTTGTACATCTCGTAATCTCCGCTGCGTACGGAATGCTGCAGCAGATGAATCGTCTGCGGGTTGAACAGATGCTCTTCCCCGTCACTCCGCCACTGGTATTCACCGCCGGAATCCAGCACCTTGTCGTTGCCGTCTTTGTCGGTGAAGGCTCGGTTATGGCTGGCAAGTGCTTCTAGAGCCACTTCCTCCAGGCCAATTCCCCCGATACGGGATGGTGTCCAGGTGAAGTAACGGTCTACGAACTCCGAGTTCAGGCCTACAGCTTCAAAAATCTGTGCGCCGCGGTAAGATTGAATTGTGGATATCCCCATTTTGGACAGGATTTTGACAACACTCTTCGTAGCTGCCTTGATATAGTTCTTCACAGCCTTCTCATGCGAGATTCCGCGGAGCAGGCCTTGGCCGATCATATCATCCAGACTCTCAAAGGCCAGATAAGGGTTGACCGCACTGACACCATAACCAAGCAGAAGCGCATAATGATGAACTTCACGCGGTTCACCGGATTCCAGCAGGATACTGACCTTGGTCCGTGTTCCCGAGCGGATCAGATGGTGATGCAGGCTGGAGACAGCCAGCAGCGCCGGAATAGCAGCATTGTCGCGGTCTACCCCGCGGTCTGACAGAATAAGTATATTATGTCCTTTGGCCATAACACGGTCTGCCGCCTCATTCATACGCTCCAGAGCGATACGCAGCCCTTCCGCCCCCAGCTCTGCCGGGAAGAGAATCGGAATGGACATCGATTTGAAGCCGGCACGGCGTACATGACGCAGCTTGGCGAAATCCTCGTTCGAGAGAATCGGAGAATCCAGCGAGATCTGACGACAGCTCTCCGGTTCTGCTTTGAGCAGATTGCGTTCAGGCCCGATCGTTGTTGCCGTGGACGTTACCAGTTCTTCACGGATCGCATCAATCGGCGGGTTGGTTACCTGGGCAAACATTTGTTTGAAGTAGTTGTAGAGCCGCTGCGGACGGTCAGACAGTACCGCCAGCGGTGAATCATAACCCATGGACCCGACAGCTTCGGCACCTGTGGATGCCATAGGCTCCAGCACCTTGCGCAGATCTTCAAAGGTATAACCGAACGACTGCTGAAGTTGCTGCACGTTATCATGCTTCGGATTCGGCAGCTCCGGTGCTTCCGGAAGCTCATCGAGGCTGATCAGGTGCTCATCCAGCCAATCCTGATAAGGCTGCTGCGAAGCAATTTCAGCCTTGACCTCTTCATCAGAGATAATACGGCCCTGCTTCGTATCCACAAGCAGCATACGGCCCGGTCTCAGGCGGTCTTTGTATAGTACATCCTCTGCCGGGATGTCTAGGACTCCCGCTTCGGAGGACAGAATGATCAGATCATCTTTGGTGACATAATAACGCGCAGGACGAAGACCGTTACGGTCGAGGATCGCCCCGATTTGCACGCCGTCGGTGAAGCCCATTGCGGCAGGCCCGTCCCATGGCTCCATCAGGGTGCTGTGGAATTCATAGAAGGCTTTCTTCTTCTCGTCCATGCTGTCATGATTGCTCCAAGGCTCAGGAACCATCATCATCGCAACATGCGGCAGGGAGCGTCCGCTCAGGTACAGGAACTCGAACGTATTATCGAACATCGCAGTATCGGAGCCGTCGGGGTTAACCACCGGCTTGATCTTGCCGAGATCCTCTCCGAACACTTCGCTCTTGAACAGCGACTGGCGGGCATGCATCCAGTTCACATTGCCGCGAAGGGTGTTGATTTCGCCATTGTGAATCATGAAGCGGTAAGGGTGGGCACGTTCCCAGCTTGGGAAGGTATTGGTACTGAACCGGGAGTGGACAAGCGCAATCGCCGACTCCAGCTTCTCATCCTGCAGATCCAGGTAGAACTGTCCAACCTGTACAGTAGTCAGCATGCCCTTGTATACGATCTTCTTGCAGGATAAACTCGGTACGTAGAAGGATTCCCCCTCTTCTGCTCCGCCGTAGCGGATCGACAGCTCCGCACGTTTGCGGATCACGTACAGCTTGCGTTCAAAAGAAAGATCATCCTTAATTCCTTCAGAGCGGCCGATAAATACCTGCCGCACATAAGGCTTGGCAGCCTTGGCCGTCTTGCCGAGCATTTCGTCAAAGGTAGGCACATCGCGGTAGCCGAGCACCTGCTGGCCCTCTTCAGCGATAATCTCGCTCAGGAGCGCCTCATGGCGGGTCCGGATCTCCTCGTTATGAGACAGAAAGATCATGCCCACGCCGTAATGGCCCTGTTCCGGCAGCTCAAAGCCAAGCTTCGCTGCTTCGCCGGCAAAGAAACGGTGCGGAATCTGCAGCATAATGCCGGCTCCGTCACCAGAGTTCGGCTCGCTTCCCTGGCCTCCCCGATGCTCCATATTAAAGAGCATAGTCAGAGCATTGCTAACAATATCATGGGACGGTTTGCCTTTAATATGGGCAACAAATCCCATGCCGCAAGCGTCTTTTTCGAACTGAGGATCATAAAGGCCCTGTTTGCCGGGCAGTTCAGTGTGTCTCATCATACGCAACCTTTCTATTATAAAGTAGACGGAATTCCAGGAAAATTTTTCAGAGGAAAATCTTAATAATTATTCAAGCCAGATTGGTTATATTATTTTATCATCGACCTGACATGAGCGCAATTTAAACTTTTTTATGAGCTTGATTAACAAATGCTTTTGCAGCGCAGCTTTAGCGGATAAAAGCGTAAAAAATCTTCTCAGTGCATAATTATGCATAAAAGACGAATAAGTTCTTATGCATTGAAAGCGTTTCATTTATTTTCCTGCCATGGGTATGGCACTTTTTTTACCCATTTAGTTTTCTGTATAAGCCAAAAACGCCCCCTCAGGGGCGTTTTTGTGTCCTCATATTTACAAGAAAATGTGTTCCATTATACAGTCAAAACTTGTTCACTTTTCAGCAGAGCTTCATTACCGCGGTCACGGGTCATGAAGTAGGTGAAGGTAAGCGCCAGGAATACTATGCCGTAAGCGGCCAGCAGTCCGGCATCATTCCACATCGAGCTGAAGTCGCCAGTGGAGATGACTGCCTTGAAGCCTTTGACACTATAAGTCATCGGCAGCAGCGGATTGAAGATCTTCATCCAGTTAGGAATCAGCTCCAGCGGGAACGTACCCGCACTCGTAGTCAATTGGAAGATCAGAATCAGGATGACTACGAAACGGCCCGGCTGGTCAAGCCAGGTTACGATCGCCTGGATCATCCACATGAAGGCAAGACTGGTGATGAAGGAGAAGGCGTAGAACAAGCCTACACTCTGCACTTCAAGGCCCAAGCCGTACAGAACAATCAGGATGGCGAGAAGTGCCTGGAGCAAGCTCATCATGGAGAACGTAAGAGTACGGCTCATGAACCGGTTGAACCGGCTGGCTCCGATCACTTCAGATTCACGCATCGGAATAACAATCGTACAGATCAGTGCGCCTACGAACAAACCGAGAGACAGGAAGTAAGGGGCGAATCCTGTTCCATAGTTCGGTACCTTGCTGACTTTCACTTCTTCAATCTGTACCGGCTGGGCAAACATGGATACCAGCGCATCGCTCTTGTTCACAGCATTAGTCTGCGTTGCAGCATCGCCCAGCTTGCTGGCCAGCTCACCGGAGCCTGCTTTCAGCTCATCCAGACCGTCCTTGAGCTGGCCTGCTCCGTCACTCAGCTGCTTCGAGCCGTCAGCTACAGAGCTGAGGCCGCTGCCAAGCTGTCCTGCGCCGCTCAGCAGCTTCGCTGTACCGGCTTCAAGCGCCTTGCCGCCGTCTGCCAGCTTCGCACCGCCTGCGGCCGCTTCGTCCAGCTTCGCGCCGAACTGCTGCATGCCTGCCGACAGCTTAGCACCGCCTGCTGCAAGTGTGCCCGCGCCAGCCGCCAGCTGCTGCTGGCCTTCCAGCAGCTGTGCGCTGCCGGCGTTCAGCTGCTGCGCTCCGGCATGCAGCTGCGTTACACCTGCATCAAGCTGCTGGGAACCGCTGTGCAGCTGATTCGCTCCCTGCACCAGCTGCTCCTGGCCGCTGTGCAGTGCCGTTGCTCCTGCCAGCAGCTGCTCCTGGCTCTGGTCCAGCTGTGCAGTGCCGGTCGCCACTGCTGTACTTGCCGCCAGCAGCTTCTGTACATCCGGGCTTGCCGCAAGCTGCGGGTTCGATTTCGCCAGTGCCTGCAGACCGTCTGCTACCGCCTTGGCTCCGGCTGCCGCTTTCGCGCTGCCTTCCTTCGAAGCCGTAAGACCGGCTTCGAGCTTCGCGCTGCCTTCTGCGGAAGAGGTCAGACCCGCTTCCAGCTTCGCGCTGCCGTCCACCACCGACTTCGTGCCAGCCTGCAGCTTGGCGGTTCCGTCTACGGCCGACTGTGTGCCGTCCTTGAGCGAAGCCGCTCCGGCTGCAGTCTTCTGCAGCCCTGCATCAAGCTGCTTGCTGCCTGCTGCCGACTGGGTTACACCATCCTGCAGCTGCTTATGTGCTGCGGACAACTGCTGAAGCCCTCCGGCCAGCGTGCTGCTGCCGGCTTCCAGAGCCGCTGCTCCGGTATTCAGATCCGTCACACCCTGGGTAAGCGGCGCTACACCATCGAGCAGCTTGCCGGTGCCTTCAGTCAGGACAAGCAGATTGTCCTTCAGCTTAAGCGCTCCGTCATCCAGCTTGGTGGCACCGTCAGCAATCTTGGTGGCGCCGTCCCCGGCTTCGCCAAGCCCGCTGGCGATATCCGTGATTTTATCAAATACAGATTCGGTATACGCTTCTGTGATCTTGGCAGACACTTTAGTCTTGATATCCTTCACTGCCGTGCCGCCGATCTGGCCAGCCAGGAAGTTGTAGCCTTCATTCGGCTCGTAGATGATTTTGGCCGGCTGCGGATCTGCATCCAGCAGGGTAGTAGCTTTGGCCGAGAAGTCTTCCGGAACAATAATCGCCATATAATAGGTATTGTCCGCAAGTCCGGCTTCCGCTGCTTCACGGCTGACGAAATTCCACTTGAACCCGTCCGTCTTCTTCAGCTCCGCCACCAGGTCTGATCCGGCGCTCAGCTTGGAGCCCTCATAATCAGCACCTTTATCTTCATTTACGACAGCGACCGGAAGCTCGTTCATTTTACCGTAAGGATCCCAGAATGCCTTCAGGAATAATCCGCTGTACAGTACAGGAATGAACAGAATGGCAAACATGGAAATACGCATCTTGGGATTCTTAAAAACCGCGCCAAGGTCCTTGATAAACACGGATAAAGATTTCATTCTGGTTCTCTCCTTCTAATCATATGCTCTCTTTAAAATGCTATAAATTCCTCTGAAATGATATTTTCGTGAATGTTACAGTAACACTGGTTGACCATTTTCCCCATTCAGTCAGTCAAGAGCAAAAAAAATTTGCCTGTTCACATCAGGGAAAGCGCAGGTTCACAGACGCCGTCCCTATACCGGACTTAAATTCTACTGTGACAGGCCTTCTGCCAAAAATAAATGAAAGTAGCATTTAATCTGCTCTTTGGTCAAAGGCACATGCACCTTGCTCAGTTCAGCAGTAAGTACGATATAAAGCCTGAACATTACTACCGAGACAATCTGGGGATCGCAGGGCTTGATCTCCCCTTGACGGATTGCCTGTTCCACCTCCCGTTCCAAATATTCAAGTACGACACTCTCGATCTTGTCGAGCCCATCACCGGCCTGCGGCGTTCCGAAATCACGACTTTCCTGGGACAGCTTGATGAATAGCTCATGTTCGCTCCGAAATTCCAGCAGGGCGTCCAGCACGCGGTGCAGATTATCAAAAAACGGCTTGTCGCGTTTAATCTCCCGCTCGGCGATTCTTTTCATCTCAATAATGACATCTCGCAGAATCTCGTCAAATAATTGTTCCTTGTTCGTAAAAAAGGTATAAATCGTCCCTTTGCCGACATTGGCAATCTTGGCGACCTGATCCATTGTAGTTGCCTTATAGCCGAATAATGAAAAAGATTTCGTCGCCGCCTGAAGCACCTGCTGCCTTCGATCTACCACAGCCACCCGTGCACTCCCTTTCGTCAGGAAATATCATTGCGTCCGCGTTCTGACCAATTTACTAATCCGGTCACTCGGTCAAGACCAACTTTATCACGATGCTCCTGCCAATGCAATACTTGTGCCCAACTTTTTTTATTTTATTGCAGTGTTTTAACTTTCTATTTACGTCTTATTTGTATAATGTGAGAAAAGAAGCAAAAACCCTAGTATAATATAATAGAACATGAACATGGGATCTCGAATGAACCGATGAAGAGAACTCGTAATTCTACCCATGATGGAAAGTAGCAGGTGAACTTATGCGAAAGAAAAGAGTACTGCTGTTTTCGGAAGGCTTCGGCACGGGCCATACAGGGGCAGCCTATGCTCTGGCCGAAGGAATAAGACTGCTGAGTCCGGATGTGCAGTGCCGGGTCATTGAGCTTGGAAAATTCCTCAATCCTACGGTCGCACCATGGATTCTTTCCGCTTACCGCAAAACAGTCAGCAGCCAGCCAAAGCTGGTCGGCATGATGTATAAGACCCAATATCATAAATCACTGAACCGGTTGACTAAGCTGGCTCTTCACCGGATTTTTTATACACATGCCTCACAGGTCATAGAGCAGCTTAAACCCGATTTGATTATCTGCACTCATCCGATTCCGGCCGCAGTCATCTCCAGATTGAAGCAGCAGGGGCTGGATGTCCCGCTCTACACGCTGATTACAGATTATGATGCTCACGGCAGCTGGGTGAACGCCGAAGCCGACCGCTATCTCGTCTCTACTTCACGCGTCAAATCGATTCTTACCGGACGGGGCGTATCTCCTGAGCTGGTGACGGTTACCGGCATCCCGGTGCATCCGAAGTTCTGGGAGCGCCATAGCAAGACTCAGCTCCGCAAGGAGCTGGGGCTCGCCGACATTCCTACCGTGCTCATTATGGGCGGCGGCTGGGGGCTGATGTTCGGGAAGGACATCATGAATTCGCTCACGGCCCGGATGGATGAGATCCAGCTTATATTCTGTATGGGCAGCAATGACAAGCTGGTAGCCAAAATGAAAGCCAACCCGCTGCTGGACCATCCCAATGTAAAGATTCTCGGCTACAGCAGCGAGATCAACAAATTAATGGATGCTTCCGATCTGCTGATTACGAAGCCGGGCGGAATGACCTGTACTGAAGGTCAGGCCAAAGGCATTCCGATGCTGTTCTACAGCGCCATCCCGGGGCAGGAAGAGAAGAACAGCCAGTATTTTGTAGAGCTGGGGCTGGCCGAGGTACTTGATTCGGAAGTGGTGAACAAATGGTTCTCCATGCTGCTGCATGAATATGCCGGACTTGAATTACAGCGGAAACGCCGGACTTCCCCTGAACGCCAGCAGCCTCAGCATTGTGCAGCTACTGTGCTCCAGCTGCTGGGCAAGCCCGCCAGCCAAGCTGTTGCCGAATCCGAGTCGTGGAGCTCCCCCTCACAGGTGCGCAATGAAGAGGCCGTCTATGTCACCCCGTAGACGGACCCCGGTGAACAACAACATAAAGAACCTCCAGCCACTGGTAAGCGTGGATTTGGAGGTTCTTTTGCATTACATAAGATGAGAATGCAGCGGAAACCTTCTCCGCGCGCAACCAGCGTGAATTCGGATGGCAAGAATGTAACAGTGATTATTTGTAGAAGGTATGATTGCCGATGGTCTTAAGGAGTGTCCGTGAATGATGCACAGTAAGATCCTGCGCGAGCGTCAGCGATAAGAAGAAGTACGTGTCATCCGTAACTTCCTTAACTCCCATAAGTGCAGCATTAACAGCCTTGATACTGTCTGCGTTGGGCTTCACACGCTTTAGACGGCCGTTGGCGACAGGACTAAATTGGCTTTTTTGATAGATTACATCATGAATGGTATCGGGAAAATTGGCTGACCGCAGCCGGTTCAGAACAACGTTGGCAACTGCCACCTTGCCCTGGTACGGTTCGCCTTCTGCTTCTGCCATGACGATTTTTTGCAGCAGTAGCAGGTCTTCTTCGGATACGGCGTAGCTCCAGGTAGCTTCAGCTTGCTGCTCCTGGCTTAGTAGCTTGGTCCGAGAGAAGAACAATGTTGCGGGGGGATGTTGCTGAGTTGCCGCTTTGACTTTATTTACGCTCGTTGTCCCCTTGGCCGCTTTCTTCAGCGCTTGCGCCGCTGACGGCGTTGCTTTCACCACAGTTACCTTAGCCTTAGGCTTAGGCTGAACGGCGCCCGTCTTCGCAGCCTCTTGACGCTGCAGCTTCTCGGGGCTTAACCATCCGGCGCTTACCATGCGGGCCCAGGTGTGGACCGGTTCGGCAGCTGTGGTGTAAAGCATGGGAATCATTGTGCTGGATGAAGGGCTTGTCCTATATACAGCAGATGCAGCTTTCGGAACACGGGGCTCCAGAGACTCATGGCCGGCAGACTTCAATTTACCCATTTCTATTACATTCTCCCCGGTAGCAGCAGATCCTTCGGGGTTCATCAAACTTATCGCTGAGAAAGACACTAAAATTACGCTAACCAGCAGCGCAATACAGCGGCTCTGTTTAAATATTAACATTATTTACCTCCTATTTTACGGCACACTCCTATTGTATGTAACCGAAAATGGAAGCTTTGAAAACTTTCTTGTCGATTTATGTTGAGAAAAATGTAAATTTTTCGGTCATTTCATACATAGGAATGGCATGCATCCTGGTAGCATACACCACAAAAGCATCCACCGTCCAGCCTAAGTCTGGAAGTAAATTGCCTGCGGGACGTCCCTTTACCCGTAAATTTTCCAGCCGCTCCAGCGTAAACGGCTGCTCCTCACGGTATTTGCGGGCCACTGTCAAATGGGGATTATACGTTCGCGTTTCCGCCGTGAACCCTAACGGAATTGTCGCGGAAACCACCTTTTTCTGCAGCTCCCTGAGCGGCTCGAGCTCCCCGGAAACCCCCGTCCAGAGCACTCTTGGCGAGTCCGGGAGGCCGAATGTGCCCCATTCTCCGAGCTTCAGCTGAAAGCCTTTGCTTGACGAGGAAACTTTCCGGAGCGCCGCGAACAGGGCCGGGATATCCTCCTTCGGAGTGTCGCCAAGAAATTGCAGCGTAATATGGAAATCTTCAAAATGTGTCCATCTGGCAAATTTAAGTCCGGAAGACACGCGGGCAGACTCATTTTTAAGATAATAGCGCAGCGCTTCCGGCAAAGGTATCGCGATAAACAGACGCTCAAATTCTTGCTCCGGCTCCTTATGTTCCATTCTAATTTCACCTTTCCAGGCAGATTTGTTATGCTTATTCTATACTTATCGTCCATTTCTCTACTGAAATGTAGAATAGGAGGGAACCAACATGACTAAATCCATCGTTTGTATGCAGCATTTATCAGATGGGCAGCAGGAGCTGATCCGCGCCGCTGCACCAGATTATACCCTTACCCTCGGAGATTCCAGGAATCCGGACCTTGAGCTGCTCTCCGGTGCGGAAATTATCATCGGCTGGGGAAAAGGCGCCAGTGATACCCTTCTGCGCCAGGGTTCACCGCTGCGCTGGGTCCAGGCCTGGTCTGCCGGTGTGGAGAAACTTCCGCTCGAAGCCATGCATGAACGCGGGATTCTGCTGACGAATGCCAGCGGTGTTCATGCCGAACCGATTACTGCCGTTATCTTCAGCTTCATGCTGATGTTCACCCGGAACATGCATACCGCTATCCGCAACCAGCAGAACCGCCGCTGGCATTCGGATGGACAAGAGAGTGAATTGACCGGCAAGACGGCAGTGATTGCCGGAACCGGCTCCATCGGCAGTGAAACCGCCAGAATTGCCAAGGCTTTCCGTATGAAGACGATCGGTGTGAGCCGTTCCGGCCGGCCGGTTGACGGCTTCGATGAGGTCTTCACGACCGGACAGCTGAAGGATTCCGTGAGCGACGCCGATTTTATTATCAACACTTTGCCGATCACCGACGAGACGCAGGGAATATTCGATGCAGACATCTTCTCCGCTGCCAAGCAGGGGGCTTATTACATTAATATTGGCCGCGGAGCGACTACCAATACGGACGATCTAATCTCAGCGCTGCACAGCGGACAGCTTGCCGGTGCCGGACTCGATGTCTTCGAGAAAGAGCCGCTGCCGGAGGATCACCCTCTGTGGGGGATGGAGCAGGTCATCATGACCCCTCACTGTGCCGGGGTAACCGACCGTTACGCGGACCGGGTAGTGGATATTTTCGTTGAGAACATGAAGGCCTATCTGGAGTCCGGAACGCCTTCACTCAATCTGGTCGACTACAGCCGCCAATATTAAGCCTCCGCCGCCTGGGCTGGCGGGGTTGCTGTGGGATATGCGGACCTGTTTGTAACTTGCGGGTTTAAAGGTGCCTCCTGCGGCTAAATGTTGTACATATTACAACATTGGATGTTAGATAAAAGGGTTTTCTAGAGAATTGTTGTATGAAATACAACAATTCTCTCGTTAATCTGCCGGATGGAGGCGAAATGATGCCTTTTGTACAACAATTTTCCGTTAACGTCGATCTTTTGAGGAAAATGTTGTATTTTGTGCAGGATTTCAACTATATAGACTATAGATTGAGCTGGAAAGTACCTTGCTCCGTAGAACCCTGCACTGGCAAGACTCCTGCGCGGACAAGTCTATTGTGAACTAGCTAGTGCGGAGTGCATTGCAATTACTTTAATTGTATTTCCTGCAGTTAAATAACGGCGAAAAAACGGATTTGCCCGGTTAACTGTATTCTGTACAACTAAAATAGCAGTACGTCTTTTTTCCCGGAGTATGGGGGATTTTAACTGCAGAGAATGCAATTAAAGTCCTCGCAGCACAATAACCGATCGCTTTAGTTGCACAAAATACAGTTAGTTAGTACTTAGGCAGCGCGAATTTCGTCATCAATTAGCCAAGGAGTTCGAGCCTGCAGTTCGAGCTAGGAGCCGGGGCCATCTGAAAAATCACCCGTTCAAGCTGAAAAGCAATATAGCTTTGCTCCCCCAGCACAATACCAAGACAAAAGCAGCCTCTGCTAACCTAAGCAGAGGCTGTTTATATATTCCCACATCACTATATAGTTTGAACTTGAGATTTACAATTAGGGGGAGAAGTGGCGGAAGAGAAGTTTGGAACTGTAGGAGCGCTAGCGTCCGCCTTTGTTCACGGATTTCCACCGCTACTAGCGGTATAAATCAAGAAATCCGGGAACAACAGCGGCCGGAAGTCCAAACATTCTCTGCAGTCACGGCGTATCCCTAAGTATTAGAATTTCACTGCTTCAGCCTATATAGCCCCTCACACTTGAAAGCGCGTCACAGACTCCTTAAGCTCAGTAAGCAGCAGCTTCAGATGCTCGATGCCGTTGGCCACTTCCGTAGTCGCGCTAAGCTGCTCGTGAGCCGAAGCTGAAGTCTCTTCTACACCGGCCGCAGATTGCTGGGCGAGTGCCGAGATATGCTGGCTGAACTCGTTCATGGTTTCACTGGCTCCGGTCATCTGCTCCAGATCCTTGGCCATTTCTTCCACCGTGAGCGCCATTACCCCCACCGAGCCGTTGATATCGGCCAGGGCTTCGCCTGTCTCGACTATCTGCCGGCTGCCCTCTTCCGTCTTCGCCACGCCGCCGCGCAATTGTTCAACCATCGCTCTGGAGTCATGCTGGATTCCCTGTGTAATTCCGGTAATCTCCGCTACGGTCCGCTGCACATCCTCCGACAGCTTGCGCACCTCCTGTGCTACTACCGCGAAGCCCCGGCCGCTGTCACCGGCTCTCGCCGCTTCAATGGCCGCATTAATCGCCAGCAGATGCGTCTGCTCGGAGATGCTGCGGATGGAGCCCACAAGCCGGAAGATCCCCTCGTTCTTGCGGTTCAGCTCCTCCACCGTGTCCATAGACTGCGATACAGCGTCCGCAATCTGGTTCATTTGCGCCACCGAGCTTTCCATGAGCGCTTTGCCTTTTTCACCCTTCTGCCGCACCTGCTCCGAATGAAGCGAGAGGTCAATTCCCCTGCCGGCAAAATTCTCAATTATAGCGTTTAACTCCTCCACCGCCTTAGAAGCATCTACCGCTGCTTCGGCCTGGCTTCCGGAGGCTTTGGCCAGCTCTTCCATGGTCAAGGCAATCTGGCTGCTGCCCTCCTTGGTATCGGAAATCGTATGCATCAGCTCATCGCCCTGTTCCGAAATCACCTCGGAGACATTTCTGATCCGGTTCACCATTTCCAGCAAGGTACGGTTAGTTTCGTTAACGGTCTTGGCAAGCTGGCCGATTTCATCCATATTGCCGATCAGGGTATCCTCTGCGGTCAGATCACCGCCGGAGATCCGCTGCAGGTGTACGGTTACCTTTTTAAGCGGATTGATCATGGTCTTACGGATCACCATGTTAATCATTCCGATGACTACCAGGACAATCAGCACAGTTACAATACTCAACGTCAGGGAAGTGTGGAAAATCTTCTCGGAAACTTTGCCCTCACTCGCTGCTTCATCCTGAGTGTGTGCAACAAGCGCGTCCAGATCAATCTGCATCGAATTAAACGCCTCAATCCCCTTGTGGGATACCTCCAATGCTAATTCCTCGTCATTCGAGCTGCTGAGCAGGATCGCCTGATTGTTGACGGTCAGGAACTCTCCCCATTTCCCGACGAGCGACTGTAATTGCCCCAGCTCCTGCTCTCCCCGCAAGGTGAGCTTGTATTCCTTCAATGTATCTGACACTTTGCGGATGAATTCAGCCCGCTCTTCCGCAAGTGTGTTTTTCTCTGCGCTATCCGTGCTCAGAATATGCTGCATGCTGATCGCCATAACATGCTCTGTCAGGTAATTTACATTGTGGATTTTATCCAGTGCGGGAATGCTCTGATCAATAATATTGCCTGTGTTCTTCTGCATACCGTTCATTTGATAGAGCGAGACCCCGCCGGTAACCAGAACCAGTACTGCCAAAGCCGCATAACCGGAGGCAATCTTGAATCCAATACTTTTACTTCCTTTAGCTACTGCGGTCTGGCGCATTTTTTTAGTTCCACTCACCCATTTTTTAACTGCACTTTTCAGTTGTTGACCCTTGCCCATCTACGTGCGCCTCCTCAAACATTTTCCGAAAACATGACCGGAATTCCATTCTATTACATTCCATTTTCATAAAAGAACAAAAAAAATAGGTTGCTAGTACTATTTCGGCAAAACACCCAAAAAATTTTATATGTATATCCAGAACTATAAAAAAAGTACCCGCCAGCCAAACCGGCTGACAGGTACTATTGGCGCAGAGCTATGCCTAATCCAGATCGTAAATCGAGCCTACCTTTAGTCCATACAGCTCATTGTAGATTTTCTCGGCAAACGCATCGGTCATCCCGGCGATATAATCTGTCACCATATGCTCCCAGGTCCAGATGGGCCTGGCCGACCTCTGATCCTTCTCATACCGCTGCAGCCAGTCGCTCGGAATAATACTCCGCGAGGTCTCGGGATCCAGGAAGGCCTCCCACAGCCGCCGGAGGATCCATTCACTCCGTTTCTGCAGGCGCTGCACACGCAAATCGCGGATCATCGTTACCCAGGCGAAGCTTTTGAGCACACTGACCGTCCGCAGCATATCCTCATCCTCCTGGCCTTCCTTGATGAATGTAACCTTCTTCCAGTCCCCGTCCTCGATGACGCCGAGACTGGCGACGAAAGTACTGACCCAATAAGCTTTAACTTCACGGCGCGTGCGGGAGTAGTCATTCTCACAGGTTGGCATTTTCTCCATCCATACCCGAAGGAATGAGCTAAGCACTTCCTCCACCTTGGCGCTGATCGCCTCGGCCTGCCAGCCTGACCAGAAGGCATCCTCCAGCGTCGTGATCTTCTCAACAATCAGCCGCTGAATGTATTCGTCGTGCATGAAATGCTCGTGTACCTCTATCTTGCCGGCCTTGATGCCGTCTTCGAGGTCATGGGCCGAATAGGCTATGTCATCGCATAAGTCCATAAGCTGTGCTTCCAGTGTCTTCTTGCCTGCCGGAACCCCCCACTGGGTGCGGATCTCGTTGATGTATTCCCATTCATGCAGGTACATGCCCTTCTTCAGCACAGTACCGGGAAACGGATATTTGTTAATGCCCAGCAGCACCGCATCCGAGAGGTTCAGTCCATCGATATTCTCCCGTTTCTCCAGAAACATGATCAGGCGGAAGTTATGGGCATTGCCTTCAAAATGTTCATATTTACGCTTCATGCTCTCATGGATCGTCTGCTTCTGTACCGGACCGGCCCCGGACTTCGCGGCAGCCTCCGCTGTTTTCTTGGCAATAAGCCCTTCCAGCAGGCTGTCCAGCACCTCTTCCCCCTTATGCCCAAACGGCGGATGGCCGAAATCATGCGCAATGGCCGCACATTCCACGACCTCCGGATCGATGACCAATCCCGGATTCTCAGCTGCCCCCGTCTCTACCTCAGGATAAGAACGCAGCAGACTCTTGGCCGCTTCGCGGGCAATCTGCGCCACCTCCAGCGAGTGGGTCAGCCGTGTGCGGTAATAATCTCCGGTGCCTGCACCGAATACCTGTGATTTGCCTTGCAGCCGTCGAAAGGTCGGCGAATGGATCAGACGCGAATAATCGCGTTCATATGCGGCTCTGGATGTTTCCAGCCGGGTAATTTCCGGATATTGCCTATGCTCTCTTTTCTCAATTAGTGTCATCTCCGCTGCCCCTATTCCATTGTTCTGTATTTAGTATCTCATTATAAGTCATTTCCGGCAGAACTTTCACTCTAAAATGCGACCAGATAAGTTTCCGGTTCAGATGTTACTTTCATCTTTATCATTAACCTTCCAGTTCGCTCTATATAAAATGCATATTTCCCGGGGCAAATGGAGCATTCTAAGGCTCAAGCAGCGCAGGAACGGCTTATAAAAACACAGGGTGTGGAGTGAAACTTGAGACGCATGAAAAGAGGAATCCGAATCACTGCCGCGGCCCTTGCAGCGCTCGCGCTTATGCACGGCTCTGCAGACATTGCCCTTGGCAGCCCGAACAGGGCCAAGAACCGCTATTATTATGAGGAACGGGGCGACATGATCTGGGAGGTGCAGACCAGCCAAAAGGTTATTGCACTCACCTTCGACGACGGCCCGGACCCCTTCGAGACGGATGGCATTCTGGAGGTACTGCATGAATACAATGCGAAATGCACTTTTTTTGCAATTGGCAAACGGATCGCCGCTTATCCCGAGGTCGCCAGACGCGTCATTAATGAAGGCCATGAGCTTGCGAACCATACCTATAATCACGTTTATTTCAAAAAACCGGTCTCCGGGCAGCAGATTCAGGAGGAGCTGGAGCTGACGGAGAAGGAGATTGTCAAAGTATCCGGCAAACACAGCAGCCTGTTCAGACCGCCGGGCGGAATGTACGACGACACGATGATTGATGTGTCCAACAGCATGGGCCTGAAGCCGGTGCTCTGGTCCTGGCATCAGGATACCCGCGACTGGAACCGCCCGGGAGTCTGGAGCATCTCCAGCAGAGTGATCCGCAATGCCCGGAATGGGGATATCGTTCTGTTCCATGACCATGTCCATGGGCAATCGCAAACGAAGGAAGCGCTGAAGATTATCCTCCCCGAGCTTGAGAAGCAAGGGTTCCGGTTCGTCACTGTCTCCGAGCTGATCACGTTATCCGATGCGCAGCAGGCGAAGACAGAGCGGCACGGGACTTATTGAAGCTCCGTCTGCCGCTCTCCGCTTGCGGTCCGGGGGTTTCTTAGATTGCGCAGGTCCACAAAATAAGGTAGTCTTGAGCATTATAAGCATTATATGGCTACCTGTGACTTCTGCCGCAGTGCATCCCTGGGAGGGTTTAATTCATGTCTGAGAATACTTCCTATACCACCGAGGAAATCGCCCGGTTACTCAAAATATCCAAACTTAAAGTCTATGATCTGATCAAAAAAGGAGAGCTGCCCTCCTACCGTGTCGGCAAACAGATGCGTGTTGACCTCTCTGATCTGGAGGCATACAAGCAGAATTCCCGCAGCAGCGGGGCTTATGGGCATCCGCTCCCCGGCGGAAGCGGATTACAGGAAATACAGCCGCTGCAGACGCCCGCTTCCTTCGCGGCTCCGTATCAGGCCTTTGCCCCTCCGCCCCCCCATACCGGCAAAAGCACCAGTATGAATGTGGTCATTACCGGCCAGGATATGTCGCTTGATATTCTGGCGACCTATCTGGAGCGTACGCTGCCGTCCACCCGCCCGCTCCGTTCGTATGCCGGCAGTCTGGACAGCCTGATTGCCATGTATCACGGGGAATCGGATATTGTCAGCACCCATCTCCTGGATGGGGATACCGGCGAATATAATCTGCCTTATATCCGCAAGCTGCTCGTAGGCTTCTCTTATATCGTAGTGCATCTGCTATCGCGCAGTGCCGGGTTCTATGTGCGGAAGGGCAACCCCAAAGGCATCCGCGGCTGGAGTGATCTCCGGCAGAGCGGGCTGACCCTGATCAACCGTGAACGCGGCTCCGGGGCCCGGGTGCTGCTGGATGAGCAGCTCCGCCTGCTCGGAATTCCATCCGCATCGCTGGAGGGCTACGGAACCGAAGAGAACAGCCATCTGGCTATAGCCGGCATGGTGGCGCGGGGCAGCGCCGATGTGGGCATCGGCACCGAGAAGGCCGCCAAGATTATTGACGGCATTGACTTCATTCCGCTCACCACGGAACGCTACGATCTGGTCATGGTCAAGAAGCCCGAGAATGAACAATGGATCAGCACGGTTCTTGATATTCTGCGTTCATCCGCCTTCCAGAACGAGCTGAAGTCCATTCACAGCTATGACCTTACCGAAACAGGGAATATTATATACGAGACTTGAACTAGCGGAACAGCAAAGGGACGCCCGGCGGAGATATACCACCGGGACGTCCCTTTTCGCTGCATCTGTATTTCAATCGGGGTCTTCAATCCTTACTGCTGCATCCGGTCTACAATCCCGGTGAACAGAATACCTATCGCTGTAGCTCCGGCATCGGGGTGGCTGAGGCTCCGCTCGCCCACATAGCTTGCCCTGCCTTTGGAAGCGATAATGTCTTTGGTGTGCTCGGCTCCCTGCACCGCCGCTTCTGCGCCCTTGCGCATGCTGATCAGCAGGGCGTCGCCACTCTCCGCACTCTTCCGCTGAGCTTCAGCAGCAGGAATCAGTGCATCGAGCAGCGTCTTGTCGCCAAGCTTGGCCCCGCCCCGCTTCTGGATGCCCTCTACCGCGTTCTCCAGCAGCTCCGCCAGCTCAAGTCCGCTTAATTCGGTCTTGCCCTTGGCGTATTTCGCCGCGCTGCGGAAGGCCGAGCCCCAGATCGGACCCGAAGCGCCTCCGCAGTGCTCAATGATCACCATTCCGCAGGCTTTGAGGAATTCACCGATATCTTCCTGCGGCAGCTCCTCCCATTCCAGCTTCAGCTGCCGGAAGCCCTTGGCCAGCGACATGCCGAAGTCCCCGTCTCCGGCAAAAGAATCCAGTTCACAGAATTCGACTTCCTTCTCAATGATAAGCTTCGCCATCTCGTCTATCATCACTACTATATCAGCTGTAAGCAGCTTCTCCATTGCTTCCGCCTCCTAACATCTATAAGCTGCCGTCTCCGCGCTATAGTCGAGTGCCTGCTTCAGCTCATCATCCAGCTTCAGCAGGGTGACCGATGCTCCCGCCATATCAATCGCACTCATATAATTACCGACAAAGGTCCGGTATACCCTGATCTTGGCTTCCTCCAGCAGCAGGCTGACGGAACGGTTCAGGATGTAGAGCTCCTGCAGCGGCGTTGCCCCGAAGCCGTTAATCATCAGCGCGACCTCTTCCTCCGGGTTAACCGGCATATCGGCGAGCAGCGCCTGCAGTGCCTTCGCGGCCAGTTCATCGGCCGGAACGAGCTTTTCCCGGGCAATACCCGGTTCGCCGTGAATGCCTACACCGAATTCGATCTCATCCTCTCCAAGCGCGAAGGTTGGTGAGCCTTTGGCCGGCACGGTACAGGAAGTCAGCGCGAAGCCGATCGACCGGACATTGCGCACTGTTTTCTCCGCGATGGCCTTGACTTCCGGAAGTGTATCTCCCCGTTCTGCAGCCGCTCCGGCGATTTTATGCACAAACACCGTTCCGGCCACGCCTCTTCTGCCTGCCGTCGATGCATCGTCCGCTACGGACACATCATCGTTCACATACACTTTTTCCACGGTGATATCGTCATCTTCGAACGCCATCTCCGCCGCCGCATCGAAATTCATACAGTCGCCGGAATAGTTCTTGATAATCAGCAGCGTTCCTTGGGAGGAAGCCGTCTTCGTAATCGCATTGTAGACCTGAATCGTCGACGGAGAGGCAAACACATCACCGCATACCGCCGCATCCAGCATTCCCTTACCTACGTATCCGCCATGCGCAGGCTCATGTCCGCTGCCTCCGCCGCTGATCAGGGTGACTTTGTCCGGGTTCAGCTCTTTACGCGTAATAATCTTGTATTTCCGGTTCCACTCCAGCAGCTCCGGATGGGCAAGCACCATGCCCTCGATCATCTGCACGACTACATCTTCAGGGGCGTTAATAATCTTCTTCATCTGACTTCGCCTCCGCTTCCGCCCAGCCGGTCCGCAGCCAGAATGGCCGCATATACATCATACTTCGTAACCGGGAACGGCATATTATGAATGGACTCCCCTTCGGCACAGGCTCTTTCGGCCACCGGCATCAGCCGGGCTTCACTGATATCTGTAACACCCAGGTCCTTCAGGCAGGTAGGTAATCCGAGCGATTTGCAGAAGCCAAGCACCGTGTCCAGTTCTTCCTGCGGCGCATTCTCCAGCACCATGTGCACCAGCGTGCCGAAAGCCACCTTTTCCCCGTGATAATAATGATGAGTCTCCTCCAGAATGGTCAGCCCGTTATGCACGGCATGCGCTGCGGCCAGTCCCCCGCTCTCGAATCCAAGCCCGCTGAGCAGGATATTCGTCTCGATAATATTCTCCAGCGCCTGCGTAACCACCTTGCTGTCATTGGCCGCTTTGGCCTTCAGTCCGTCCTCCAGCAGTGTTTCGTAGCAGAGCCGGGCCAGCTCCATCGCTGCCTTCGTGCTTACGGCCCCGGAATTGTTATAGGTGAAACCTCTGACACAGGATCTCGCCTCAAAAAAGGTCGACAGCGCATCCCCCATCCCGGCCACCAGAAAACGCGTTGGTGCATTGGCAATGATTCCGGTATCCACCAGCACCACATTGGGATTCTGCCGCGCATACAGATAGGATTCGAACTCGCCATGCTCCGAATAGATCACCGAAGAGCCGCTGCATGGTGCATCAGTCGCCGCAATCGTCGGTACGACAATAATCGCAATTCTAGCCCGGTTGGCGATCGCTTTGGCTGTATCCAGCGCCTTGCCGCCGCCGAGGCCAACAATCACATCACAGCCTTCTGCTGCCGCGAACTGCTCCAGCCGGCCGATCTCCTTAAGCGTACATTCCCCGCCGAACCCGCCGGTTACGAATTCGAAGCCGCCTTTGGCAACTGCCTTGTCCAGGTAATCCTGAACCCGGGCCTGATCATCCTTATGCGCCACCAGCAGCGCTTTCCGTCCATAGATCGTTACATAGTCCCCGATGTTGTACAGTTCATCTTTGCCCTGAACATATTTAGAGGGAGAGGTTAGTATTTTTCTCATTTCACAGCACTCCTTAGGCAGGATTTGTAAACGCTTCCTATTCAGTATAAGCGCTTTGCCGCTGTTTGGCATTGCACGATCCTGTATAGAACTATTCCGTCATTTCATCCTATAAACTCCCAGCGCAGCGCGGATTATGCACGGTTCTTCAGGCGGTAGACCGCCGGTGTTTCGCCTGTAGCTTTTTTGAAGGTCCGGATGAAATACCCGCTATCCTCAAAACCCAGCGAATACGCGATGCTCACTACAGATTCTTCTCCCTCCGCCAGACTACGTTTCGCTTCCTCCAGCCTAAGGCTATTTATATAGGAAGAAAAGGTGCTGCCCGTCTCCTGCCTGAACAGTCTGCTGAAATAGTCCGCGCTGATCCAGCATAACTGGGCCATGTCCGCCAGTCTCAGCCGCTCCCGGAAATGCCCATGCATATGCTCCAGCGCCGGCTTCAGCCTGAGGCTGCCGCCTGTTGTGCCCGCAGCTTGCTTCCTGTCAGTCGGCTGGCCCGCCTCCTCCTGTACCTGCTGCCGGGGAATCTCATGTACCTGCGCTGCTTCTTCTGTAAGCTTCACATCCGCAGCAGCTGCAGAAGTGCCGAATACATAAGTCCGGTTCCTGGCGCTAACTCTGCCGGTTATATAATGGCTCATGTGGGTGACCAGACGGGCTACGGATTCGATCCGTTCATAAGACATCACCGGAAGGCTCCGGTAATATTCCTCCAGCATGCTGTCATGCTCCCTTTGATCTGGACGGCTGGTTGCGCTCAGTATATCAAGCTTCTTACCGGTATCCTGTGCGGGAATAGAGATCTGCCCCAGCATAATGGAGCCAAGGTACTTGCTGCCGACTACCAGCGGTACCGCCATATCCACAATCCCCATATGGCATTTATAGACATAGGGACGCTGCATACTCTGTGCGGCATATCCCCCGCGGTAATCACAGCTCTCACATAACCGGGAGGACTGGGTGGCCGATCTCATCGCTCTGCAAAAGTCCGTGCATTTGCTGTGCCGGGTCACCGGCTTGCCGCCAGCATCAACCGTAAGCACAGCCATATCCGTCACCGCAGCAAGATCGTCCTGAATGATCTGCAGCGCCTGTGTATCCACGACATCCTCAAGCAGTTCCAAAGAGTTCCTCATGAGTCCCTCCATTATCATTCAAATTATATCTAAAATTATAACATGATAACGGTTGCAACAAGGAGATTCGGCGCAAACATTTTCAATTCTTGATCCTAGCCGACCGTAGTGCCGTTATTTATCGAAAGGGAAACGTTGTGCCGGGCTAACGTATCTTATACACACTTGCGTTCTCTCCAGCAGGCGGCCAGGTACTTGTCCAGCCCACTTCGGGCGGAATTCGCCTACTTCGGGCGGAATCAAGAGCATTTATGCTCTTGATTGGCTCGTCCAGACCAATTGTATGCGAAAAACCGAATACAATGAGCTACTGTGAAGGTAACCAGACCCAAGGTATGTGAAAAACCGAATACAATGAGCTACTGTGAAGGTATCGAGACCCAATGTATGTGAAATATCGAATACATTGTAGCTACTGTGAAGGTATAGAGACCCAATGTATGCGAAATATCGAATACATTGTAGCTACTGTGAAGGTATCCAGACCCAATGTATGCGAAAAACCGAATACATTGAGCTACTGTGAAGGTAACCAGACCAATTGTATGCGAAAAACCGAATACAATGAGCTACTGTGAAGGTATCCAGACCAATTGTATGCGAAAAACCGAATACAATGAGCTACTGTGAAGGTAACCAGACCCAATGTATTCGAAATATCGAATACATTGAGCTATTGTGAAGGTATTGCGCCCTTCCTTCTCTCATCCCTCCCACTCCTTTAAGCTCTCCCTTTCGAAGGAGCACTTAACCGTAAATTCTTATATTTACAACTAAAACAACGACCACCCCGGTACAGGATGGACGTTGTTCTTTTCAGACCGCTATGATTTGGATTCCGTGATCACAATAACATCCCGGCTATAGCTCCCCCCGGCAAACTCCAAGCCTGCCGGCTCTTCCTTGCGGGGCAGCAGCGCTTCGGCAATGATATTGCCGGTGTGATCGAGGTAGCCCGCTACCTCTACACTATTATGGTATAAGCAGATTTCATCCACTCTATCTCCCATTATAATACGCAGGGCCGTTGCCTCTTCAGCGGATAGCACTTTCCCGTTCATCCGTGCAGGCAGGGGCTCAATGGTCACCTTAGGTTTCTCCGTTCCGAACGGAACGGCAAGCGTTACGATTGCCGTCCTCCCCGTCACAGTTAGCGAACGCTTCACCACCGGACTCTCAGCATACTCCCCCTGCTTGAAGATCAGGCCCTGCTCAAGCACCAGCTGGTCCTCAGCGTGGCCGGCCGGCAGATGCAGCAGCAGATTAGCCCCCTCCAGTTGAGTGGACACTTCCCCGCTGCGGCAGTCATATTTCGCTCCGCCTGTAGGCAGATGGAAGTACTGCTCATAACGGTGCTGTTCCTTCGCTTCAAACAGATCCACAATCAGCCAGTAGCTGTTCCTGATGAACAGCACCTTGCGGGAATGGATGACCGGATCATCGTAACGGGTATAGCCGTAATGGCTCGCGAAGCTGTAGTCATAAGCTTCACTGGACTGGATGTCCCAGATTCTGCAGGCTGCCGTAGTCGGCGTATTCCAGTGAAAGCTGCGGACATGCTGGTCCTGGCCATCCACCACTACAGTATTATGGGCCCGGGTGGATACCGTATATTTACGCTCCTTGTTCCACTCGAATAATCCCATGCCTGAATCCGCCAGCAGCTCGCGCCCTCCGGCGTAGAGCACCAGGCTCAGCGCATCCGAATGGGCATGTCCGCCGACTCCAATCCCTGCACGCATCGCCATGTACATGTCTTCCCTGCTCCAGCCCTGTCTGGAGGTAATGTAACCTCCAATCGGGAAGCAGGCTGCCGTTTCGGCAGGCTGCTTCGCCTTCAGCTGCTCATATTGCTGCACCGCTTCCGGCCCTATTCTCCAGAGCAGCGAGAACGGCAGCCGCTCATGCCCCAGCGCTTTGAAATCGCCGCGCTGATACAGATAAGCGCCCAGACTCATGACATTGCGCAGCTCACTGACCACCTGCACATCCGTATCGCCGAATTTGACCAGCTGTCCGTCGGGGGCCAGCAGATGCATCGTCACGGTGAACATTTTCTCCAAGGTGTCGCGATACTCCCCGGCGTCAATTCCAAGCTTATGGAACAGTGCCACCAGTTCATACAGATCGCGCATCACGATCAGATGATAATTCGGACTGCCTTCGAACTGTACCCCATCCGCATATACGTTCTGGCGGATATATCCCGGCAGCTCACGCAGCCCGTACTCCAGCCATTCTGCGGAATCCTTCAGCTCCGGCAGGAGCAGCGCCGTCTGGATCAGCCCCCGCAGCTGCATGCAGACATGGTTGCCGCCGCTGGCATGATATTTGCGCACATACTGCCCGTGCTCCTGGAAGGACTTGATCAGCTTCAGCTTAACCGCAGGTTCAAACGCAGGTGAGCTGAAGAAGATAATGAAGGCTTCCGGCAGCATAAACAGCCGCACCCCGACAGACAGCGGGTCCCAGGTCGAATGCTCGGAACGGAACGTATCATCGACAGGCATCCTATTATCATCGATGAAGTCGCTGATCATGTCATTGAAGCATTTGGCGTATTTCTCATCACCGGTCAGCGCATAAGCTCTGGACAGATGCTTCACATATACGAACCGGGTCAGATGCAGCTGATACTGTGAGCTGTCATACAGCCAGCTGTTCCAGTCATAGGTTCCACGCGGAAAGACCACTCTTTTCCCTTTAAATAGCGGGATATCCCCTTCCACGATCCGGTCTGCCTCAGCGATTGTCTGCTGCGCTTCCTCCTCATGGCCGTAGTAGCTTGCGGCATACGCCTGAAGCTTGGGAACATCCTTCACTTCAAAGTAATATCTCCCGTTGTTACCTGCTGCAATGACCTCCAGATAGGCATTCCGTGCAGCCGGGACATCACCTGTCTTCAGCTGTGCGGCCACACCGGCAAGCTCAGGTCTGCTCAAGTCCAGCATGGTGCCGAGGAATTCTTCATCCGACAGCTGCGGCTTTGTATATATAGGATTATGGCGCAAGTCTTTATATCCAATCGTCATTTGAACCCTCACCTTTATTGGTTTAACGGATCTCATCCGCGTCTATTCCTTGATCGAACCCAGCATGGCTCCCTTGGCAAAATACTTCTGCAGGAACGGATACACGATTACAATAGGCAGCATAGCGAGCAATATCGCCGCATTCTGGACATTGGGTCCAAGGTTGGCCGCAAGCTGTGCGTCAACTGCAGCCTCTGCCGAAATATTGGAGGCGCTGATCGCCACCATCTGCCGCAGGAGCGGTTGAATCGGCCAGCGTGATGTATCATTCAGATAGATGACCGCAGAGAAGAACTCATTCCAGAACTGCACCATGAAGAACAGCGTAAACGTGGCGATGATCGGCTTGGACAGCGGGAGCACGACCGAATACAGAATTCTGAACTCTCCTGCCCCGTCAATTCTTGCCGCTTCATCCAGACTTTCCGGCAGGCTCTGGAAGAACGAGCGGATGACCATGATATTAAAAGCACTGGAAGCCGCCGGAAGCACCACTGCCCAGTAGGAATCGATCAGACCCAGATTTTTGACCACCAGATAACTGGGAATCATACCGCCGTGAAAGATCATGGTGAAGAAAATAATCAGCAGCATGATGCGGCGGCCGGGCAGAAACTTCTTGGATAAGGCATAGGCCAGGGTAATCGATACAAACAGGCTAAGCAGCGTACCCATTACCGTGATAATCACGGAGTTCTTGACCGAGGTCAGGAACGTATTCGCATTCAGCAGATAGCTGTAAGCATCCAGCGTCCAGTGCTTGGGCCAGATGAAGAAATTCCCGGCCATTGAATCTCCGGGCGGACTGAAGGATACCGCGATAATGTATAGAAAAGGCAGAATAACCAGCAGACTGATTAAGCAGATAATAACTACAATAATGGTGTCAAACCATGTTGCCTTGAGCTTCATAACGTCTCCACTCCTGTTCTTGTTCTAGAATATGCCTTCTTCGCCAAGCAGCTTTGCCGCATAATTGGCCCCGACTACAAGGATCAGACTGGCAACGGATTTGAACATGCCTACGGTAATCGCGAAGCTGTAATTGAATTGCTCCAGACCGATATGGTAGACGAACAGATCGAACACATTGGAGACATCCAGGTTGAGGCTGTTGGTCATCAGGAAGATCTGCATAAAGTTGGAGTCCATAGAGGAGCCCAGACGGAGCAGCAGCAGTATAACAATCGTGCTCTTGATGCCGGGGAGGGTAATATGCCAGATGCTCTGCAGCCGGCTCGCTCCATCCACTTTGGCCGCTTCGTACTGCTCCGGGTTGATTCCTGCCAGTGCCGCCAGGAAGATAATTGTCCCCCAGCCTGCATCCTTCCAGATGGACTGGAAGATGACCAGCGGCCGGAACCATTCATTGCTCACCAGGAAATTGGCATTGCCGTCAAACCACTGGCTGAGATAATGATTAATAACGCCTGAAGGCCCGAAGAACGAAATCGTAATCCCGTAAATGACGACCCAGGACAGGAAATGAGGCAGATAGACGATCGTCTGCGACACCCGTTTGAACACTTTGAGCCGCACTTCATTCAGGAGTAACGACAGGAGTATCGTAAACGGAAAATAAATGATCAGGTTCAGCAGGCTGATCAGCAGTGTATTTTTCAGCAAAATATAGAAATCGGAGGTTCCGAAAAACTGTCTGAAATTATCCAGCCCCACCCACGGGCTGTCCATAATGCCTTTGAACGGGCTGTACTCCTTGAAGGCCAGAATGAGTCCTGACATCGGGATATAATGAAAAACCAGAAAATAGAGAATGCCAGGTGCCGCCAGTAAATAGAAAGGCCATAATTGATTAAACCGTTTAGGGCGCAAAGTTCTCTGCACAGGCTAAACCTCCTTATCCATGGGCAAAAGAAAGGGGAAGCCCCCTCCTTTGCCTCTGTGTATATTTATGGGTGTCTTATTCAGTGCGCTGCATTATACTGATCCAGCAGTTCCTTGGCTATCTGCATACCTGCACCATTAGTCCAGGTATCAATCTCCTTCTGCACATCTTCCCAGGTGCCTTCACCCAGCACATATTTCGTCATCACGGCGCTCATTTTTTTGTAGCTGTCCGGATTCTTGCTGGCGAACTGTGAGTTGTAGCTGAGGAACGGATTCTCAACACCGATCTTGCTGATAATATCCAGCGTCGCCTTTTGCTGCGCCAGAATCTCCGGCTCCTTGGAGCTGGCGTATACATATGGATCTACCCGGTTCTCCAGCACGAATTGGCTCGGCTTATCCAGGTCGTATTGCTTCTTCTGCTCTTCAGTCTGCACAGCAACACCATCTTTGAAGTCACTGGAGTGAATGCCGGTAACTCCCGCTTTGGAGAATGCTATATTCTCCTCGGAGGCGGTGAAATCAAGGAAATCAACAATCTGCTGAACCTTGTCTTCCGGTACGGAGCTTGGAATGACCCACAGCCCGTAGTATCCGCCGAGTACAGCAGCACCTTTGTGTCCGTCTGCCCCTTCGAGCACGTCGACAATGGCAATTTCAGCATCCGGATCTGTCTGCTTCAGCTTCTCCACATTGGCCTCTCCCAAATCGCTGACATTCCCCACAAAAGCACCAGCTGTGCCTGCCAGGAACTTGCTCCGTGCCTGGCCCTGATTCTTGAGCACCGGCGCATCCTTGTCAATCAGGCCTTTGCTCCAGGAATCTCTCAGCCACTCCAGGAATGCCTTGTATTCGGGAGTCTGGAAATCGCGCACAGCATTCCCGCCGTCCAGCTTCCACACATTAGGAATGCCGAAGGCAAACTGAATCGGAAGCACACCTGAGAACGGTCCGGGACTGTTGACTCCGTCTGAACCATAGATCGTAAACGGAATGGTTTTACCTCCGCCCGCCGGATCCTTCTCCTTGAATACAGCAAGTGCATTCGTCAGCTCATCCATCGTCTTTGGCACAGCCAGATTGTATTTGTCCAGCCAGTCCTTACGGATCAGGATATTGGCTTCCCCTCCGCCGTACAGGCCGCGCGGCCGGGGAACTCCGTATACCTTGCCGTCAATTCTGATTCCATCCCAGACAACATCATCGATCTGGCTGATATTCTCCGTCTTCTCCAGATAAGGCGTCAGATCATGGAACGCGCCCATCTTCACCAGGTTATTGAATTTGTCATCCTTTCCGCCGTCCATGAGCAGCAGATCATAGGAATCACCTGCCGACACGGCTACGGAGAGCTTATCGGTATAGGCCTCGGAGGGTACGAAGGTCACATCCAGATCAACGTTGCCGCGTTTTTCCAGATCCTCCAGCGCTTTATTGCTGCCCATCTCCGGCGGATTGCCGAAGAGGATCGTCATCGCTTTGATGCTGGCCGGCTTGCCGCCAGTCTCTGTCTGTGCGCTTCCATCCGGTGAGGCTGTGCTGCCTGCTGCAGAATTGTTGTTACCGGAGCAGCCTGCCAGGGCTGTTGCCATTAATGCTGCTGATGCCATAAGCGGTACAAGCTTTCTTGTAAAATTCATTGTTATCCCCCATTCGCTTGTATTGAGTGCGTTTACATTGTTCTTACACTTTGGATTATAGAAGACACCGCAGGTAGTGAACATGCCGGATTCGAGCCAAAGTGTCACCATTCTTAAGATTCCCTCGGATCTGTGTTTCTCCTTATTCTCCAATGTACTATAATCTTTATAGGATAGCCTATCCAGCATCCAGCGTCTAAAACCGGTTAACGGAAGGGGTTCCTATGAGTTCACCATTTTTCAGCTTTTTGCGGCGGAGCTTCTATATCAAGATGATTCTCGTCATGTTCGCCATCTCCGTGATTCCGCTGATTGTATTGTCTATTATCTCTGTAAGCGTATCCACCACAACCGTTGAGAAACAGGTGAACCGTCTGAATGCCCAGCTTGTCAATCAGGTCGTAGACCGGATTGAATTAACCATGACCCGGCTGAGGGAATTAAGCGAGCAATACTCACGTATTTCGTCGATTCAGGGCGCGCTGGTTTCACCGTCGGCCCAATATTTTGAAGAGGTTGTCCGCAAAAAGGACCTGATCTCCGTGCTCAGCAGCGCCTCGGCGATTATCGGGAATGTAGAGGGGCTGCAGGTCTATTCAGCTATTACAGGGGAAGTGCTCTCTTCTACGGAGGCTCCGGCTGCCCTTGCGGATTCCCCTTACCGGCCGCTGATTGAAACGTATTTGGCCTCGGGGAAACCTAATATTTTTCTGGATAAGCACTCTTTGCCGGAACTTGCGATTCTGGACTCTTCCACCTATTATATCTCACGGGTTCCCTTCGATTTGTATGAGGACTTGAAGGGAGTGCTGCTGATCTCCATGAGCAATAACCAATACCAGCGGCAGATCGAGAATATTCAGCTCGGGAGCGAGGGCTCCATTTCGCTGTTGACCGAAGACGGGCTGACGATTGCTACAACCAGCAAGCTGGAGAAAGCCGAGGATACCCGGCGTGTACAGGGTATTCTCAAGCACTGGAAAGAGCTGAACCGCCCCGATCAATTCGCAGCCGGCTCTTCCATTGTCTCAGTAAAACAGACCTCCACCTACGACAACTGGATCGTGGTCTCGGAGATTCCGTCCAAGGAGCTTACCGCCAGCGCAGACATTATCCGGCGGACCGTAACTTATTTCCTGGTCATTCTTGCGGTGCTGGGTGCACTATGCGTTGTCGGGTTCGGGTATCAGTTATACCGGCCGCTGCAAGCCGTGAAGCGGCAGGTCGATGCGCTTAAGAAAGGGCATTTCGAGGCCCGGGTCACTCATTTTGCCAATAATGAAATCGGAGATCTGGGCCGGATGCTTAATACGATGGCTGTCCGCATTCAGGATCTGCTGGCAGATTTGCATGATTCGGAGGACCTGAAGCGCAAGCTGGAGATTAGAGCGCTGCAATCGCAGATTAATCCCCATTTCATGTACAATACCTTAAATACCATCCGGATGTTCGCCATGATGAAGGATTATGAGAAGATCAATTCGCTGATGGGCCGGCTGGTCGCGCTGCTGCGGTACTCTATGGAGAATTTCGAGCAGACCGTGCAGCTTCGGCAGGAGCTTGATTACTTGGCGGATTATGTGGGGCTGCTCAATATGCGGTATAAATGTCAAATCCGGCTGGAGTCAAGCATCGAGGAGCCGCTGCAGAGTATGCAGATTCCGAAGCTGAGCCTCCAGCCGCTGATCGAAAATTCTGTGTTCCATGGGATTCTTCCGCGTAAAACGCCGGAAGGGCATATCAGTATACGGGTCTTCACCGATACCGGGAAGAACTATATCATCCTTGAGATTACTGACGACGGGATTGGCCTTGCGGAAGCCGAACTGAAGAAGCTGCAGCTCCATCTGCTCCATGAAGAGTCCACGGAGAACATCGGGCTGCAGAATGTATGGCTGCGGATGAAGCTGCTGTTCGGAGGGGACGCGCAAATTCTGCTCTCCAGTGCTCCGGGTGAAGGGCTGACGATCCGTATTATGCTGCCGTCTGAGAATGTTCTTGTAAAGGAGGAGCCTCATGAATCCCTATAGAGTTGTGCTCGTGGAGGACGAAATTCCGGCAAGAACGGTATTCCGGCATTTCATTGAAGAGCGTACCGATTTGTTCACGCTGGTCGGCGAAGCCGAAGACGGCCGGGACGGACTGGAATTGTTCCTGAAGCACAAGCCGGAGCTTGTCGTAACCGATATCACCATGCCGGGCATGAATGGGCTTGAGATGCTAAGTGAAATTGAGAAAAGCGGAGAACGTCCGCCGCAGATCATCATCCTTACCTGCCACCAGGATTTCCATTATGCCCAGCAGGCCATTCATCTGAAGGCTGCAGCCTATCTCATTAAAGATGACTGTCTTTCTGATCCCGGCCTGTTGACCCGGACGATGGAGGAGCTGGCCTCCCAGGTGAACTCACTTGATGAAACCCGGGAAAAGCATCTCCAGCTGGAACAGCAGGTCCGCCTCAGCGAGTTGGAGATTGAGCAGAGCCTCTTTCTGGATATGCTGCTGAATCCGGCGGCCGAAGCCAAATGGCTGCGCAGTCTGGAGGACGCTCAGCTCCCGCTTCACGAACAAAGCTTCAAGGTATTGCTGCTGGAGCTGGACAGGAATTCCCTTCGCTTCCCGATCGATCAGCTTGAAGAGCTGAAGCTGTGGCAATTCGCCGGAGTCAACGTACTCAAGGAGCTGCTGGCCGGCATAGGCCCGAATAAAGTCATCGCGCTCGACAAGGGACGTTTTCTCGCCATATACACCGATACGTCAAAGGCTATGCGCCCCAATTTCCCGGAACAGGTGCTGGATTCCTTTGCCGCCAATCTCAAAATGAGCTGCATTGCCCTGCAGTGCAGCTTCGGCCAGGGACTGAAGGCCCGGCCTGAGGCACTGAAACGGCTGGCTTCTGCCCCCTATCCTTTCTTTTACCGCTTTGGCGATAGCATTGCTATTGAGGATTGGGAACAGATCGCCCGTTTCCAGCGGATTCCGGAGCCCCTTAGCCGATTCTGGAGCAAGGTACTCAAGAAAGCACTGCTGGAGCCGCATTTGAACACGGCTGCACTGGAGCAGGAGCGCCTCTCCTTATACCGCCAGGCTATGGAGCAATCCTGGGACCCGGAGCAGATCAAATCCTTATATTTGAGAGTCTTCCTGGATATGAGCCATAACGTTATTGGAGCAGAGGGCGGTGCGGATCTCGAAGCGGACCTGCGTAAAAAAATGGAGCTGTGCCAAACCTTCAACTCCGTACACGAGGCGACCTGCGATTATTTCCGCAAGCTTCAGCAGCTTCAGGAGGGCGGCCGGAAGATCGATGCTTCGATTACAAGAATCATTCAGCATATGCGCGAAGACCTCAGCTATCCCTATAAGCTGGAGGAGTTGGCAGCTTCGATTAATTACAGTGTGCCTTATTTCAGCTCCATGTTCAAAAAAGCAGTAGGCGAAAGCTTCATTCAATACCTGTCCCGTCTGCGGATTGAAAAGGCAAAGCTGCTGCTGCTTACCACGGATCATAAGACATTCGAAATTTCCGAATCTATCGGTTTTGAGAATTACCGGTCCTTTAACCGGATCTTCAAGAAAGAGACCGGCGTATCCCCTTCCGATTACCGCAGAATGGGTATGGGAATGCCCCAATGAAAAACCCCCGGTATCTCCAGAATTTCTGGTGATACCGGGGGTAATTTAGCTTACACTCCGTCAGGATCGGCGGTTAACAAACATCAGCATAAGGGCCGAGATGACAATGATTGAGCATACCCACATCCAGGCCAGCGTCATGTTGCCGCCGTCAACCGCTACATAGATTGCGGTCGGCACCGTCTGGGTACGTCCGGGGATGTTCCCCGCTACCATAATCGTTGCGCCGAATTCGCCCAGCCCCCGGGCAAACCCGAGCACGTAACCTGCGGCCAGTGAACGGCTGGCCAGCGGAAGGGTTACATAGCGCAGGACCTGAAGCTCGCTGGCTCCCTGCGCCCGAGCGGCATCCTCAAGATCCTTCTCCACCCCTTCGAAGCCCGCCTTGACTGTCCTGTATACCAAGGGGAAAGCAACGACTACTGCGGCAATGACTGCCGCGCCCCAGGTAAACAGAATGGTATGCTCGGTGAACTGTTCATACAGCCTGCCGATCCAGCTACGCCGGCCGAGGATCACCAGCAGGACGAAGCCGACAACCGTCGGCGGCAGAACCAGCGGAAGCAGCAGGACCGTTTCAACCAGGCTGTGTCCGAAGAACCTCCGCCCTGCCATCTTCTTGGCTGCGAGCGTAGCCAGTAAAAACACTATAATGCTGGTAATCACTGAAATCTTGACCGAAAGCCAGACCGGGGCGAAAAAATCGGTCCAATTGATCTCCATCTCTTCTCACCCCATTTATATAGTAGTTATTATTGTGCTAATTGAAAGCCGTAGCTTGTAAATACCGCGTCCGCCGCTGTTGTCTGTACATAATCGTAGAATGCCTTGGCCTCCGCCTGATGCGGGGACTCCTTAACAATGCCTACCGGATAATTAATGGCCTTGTGCACATGTCCGCCCACTGTCAGGGCAATCTTCACTTTGTTCGACGTAAGCGCGTCTGTCTTGTAGACGAAGCCGGCATCTGCATTGCCTGTTTCCACATAAGACAATACCTGACGGACATCCTTGGCAAAGACCAGCTTGCTCTGCAGCGTATCCCATACCTTCTTAGCCGTCAATGACTGCTGCGCATATTGCCCGGCCGGCACGGATTCCGGCTGGCCGACAGCCACCTTCTTGAACGCTTTATCGGTAAGCTGGGTGATTGTAGTAATGGAAGTCTTCGAATCAGAAGGCACCACGAGAACCAGCTGATTCTTCAGCAGTTCCGTATTATCACTAATGAGCCCGCCATCTACCAGGGCAGTCATCTGTTTGTCTCCTGCAGAGAAGAACAGATCAGCCGGAGCGCCTTGTTCAATCTGCTTTTGCAGCGTACCGGAAGCACCGTAGTTAAAAACAAGATCAATACCGGGATGCTGCTTCTCGTAAGTCACGGCAATCTTGTCGAGACTGTCCTGCAGGCTGGCTGCCGCAGATATAATAATTTCAGTTTTCTTAGCTGCCTGTGCCCGTTCACCAGGTGCAGCAGACAATCCCGCCGCTACCAATCCCGCCACTAACACTAACCCCAGCTTCTTGAACATTTCCATTCCTCCCATGTATGTATCTTATATATTTTGGTGCTATTCTAGCACATCTTTTTTGGTTTTACTATACGTTTTGATTATGTTTGATTATATTTAGTTATTATTGACATGAACAAGTGATAATTCCAGCTGTAAGTATAGCTACTCAGAAAAAATAGCCCTTACAAGCCAAAGGCCTGCAGGGCTATCAGTGAACAGAAGTTAATTCTTCATACGCGGGTCAAGCACGTCGCGCAGGCCGTCCCCTACCAGGTTGAAGCCTAGCACGGTCAGCATAATGGACAGCCCCGGGAAAATAACCGTCCAGGGTGCCTTCTGAATGAACTGCCGTGAATCCGAGAGCATCTTGCCCCATTCCGGATCGGGCGGCTGTGCGCCGAGTCCCAGGAAACCAAGTGCAGCTGCCTCAATAATCGCAGTGGCGATGCCAAGTGTCCCTTGCACGATAATCGGCGTTAAGCTGTTCGGCAGAATATGGGTCAGCAGAATGCGGTTATTCGTCATTCCGATCGCCCGGGCTGCCGTAATGTACTCCTCCGATTTCAGAGAGAGTACCTTGGCCCTTACCAGCCGGCCATAGGTAGGGATATTAACTATGGCGATGGCATATAGCGCATTCTGCAGCGAAGGCCCCAGAATGGCTACGATGGCAATAGCCAGCAGAATACTCGGGAAGGCCAGCAGAATATCGAACATGCGGGAGATCAGCATATCGATCCATTTGCCGTAGAATCCCGCAAGAATCCCCAGAAACGTACCGACAACAATGGAACCGATAACCGAGAAGAAGCCCACCCAGAGAGATATCCGGGCACCGTATAGAATACGGGTGAACATATCTCTGCCCAGATCATCTGTACCGAACCAGTGGTCAGCGGACGGCGCCTTGAGCCGGTTGACCAGCTCCTGCTCCTTGAAGCCGTAAGGCGCGATGAAGGGTGCCAGCAGGGCAATCAGCACAAAAAACACAATGATGCCAAGGCCGAGCATCGCTGTCTTATTCTTGCGGAAAGCCTTCCACGCATCCCGCCAAGGCCCGGAAACCTTGTCAGCAGGTACAGCCGGGGGCGTTACTTGAATTGATGCCTGTCCCATAGGTTCCCCCCTCACTTGTAGTTGATGCGCGGATCAATGACGGCATAGAGCAGATCCACCAGCAGATTAATGAATACGAAGATAAAAGCAATGATCAGGATACCGGTCTGGATTACCGGATAGTCGCGTGAGCTGATCGCCTCAAATATATATCTTCCCACGCCCGGCCAGGCAAAGATTGTCTCTGTCAGCACCGCACCGCCGAGAAGCGCACCTGTCTGCAGACCTACTACGGTCAGCACGGGAATCAGCGCATTCTTAAGTGCATGCTTATATACGACAAGGAATTGCGACAATCCTTTGGCCTTTGCCGTACGGATATAGTCGGAGTTCATGACCTCCAGCATGCTCGAACGGGTCATCCGGGCAATAATTGCCATCGGAATGGTGCCCAGTGCTATGCTTGGCAGGATCAGATGCTTAATGACCGTCCACAGCTGGCGCCAGTCTCCTGCCAGTATCGTGTCGATCACATACAGATTGGTTATACTCTCCACTGGATTCCGCTGATCCATTCTGCCTATCGAGGGCAGCCAGTGCAGCTTCAGCGCGAATAACATCTGCTCCATCAGCCCCAGCCAGAAGATCGGCATGGACACGCCAATGAGCGCTATAATCATCGCGGTATAATCAAACCAGGAATTCTGCCGCCAGGCACTTAGAATACCGGCGTTCACTCCTACAATCGTAGCGAACAGCATACTTGCTGCCGTAAGCTCCAGCGTTGCCGCCAGATAAGGCATAATCTCTTTGGCAATCGGTGTTTTGGTCCGGATCGAGGTTCCCAGATCGCCCTGCACCAAATCGCCCATATAGTTGAAGTATTGCTGCAGCCATGGTTTGTCGAGACCAAGCTGCTCGCGCAGCGCCTGTTTGGACTGCTCGGTTGCCTTTTGGCCCAGAATGGTTTCTGCCGGATCACCCGGAATGGCATGAATAATGGAGAAGACGATAATCGTCATTCCGATCAGCACAGGAAATAAAACCATGACACGTTTTAATAGGTAGGAGTTCAAGTTGGCTCACCTTCCAGTGGTCCTTAAGCATAACTTGCCGCCCGGCATGCGGCGGCAAGGAAATGCTTATGGAGCATACTATTCGAAGTAAATTTCGCTGTAATATTCCGTACCTGTAGGGCCTGGAACGAATCCTTTCAGATTGGCCTTCGCAGCCAGCAGCGGTGTAGTGTGCACAAGCGGAATCCACGGTGCATCCGCTTTGATGATCTCCTGAGCCTGTTTGTACAGGTCGGAGCGTTTCGCCTGATCCGTTTCCTTCTGGGCATTGATCAGGATCGTGTGCAGATCTTCATTCACATAGAAGGTACGGTTATTGCCGGGGATAGCATCCTTATCGAGCAGCGTATACAGGAAGTTATCCGGGTCACCATTATCGCCGGTCCAGCCGAGCATGTAGATATCATCCTTCTCGCCGGCTTTGGTGTCATCCAGATAAGTCGCCCATTCCGGAGATTCAATAACCGTCTTCACACCGATTTTCTCCCAGTCCGCCTGAATGGCTTCCGCAACCTTCTTGCCGTCTGGCATGTAAGGCCGGGATACCGGCATAGCATAGAGGGTTACTGTATCCGGCAGGCCGTCAGGGTAACCAGCTTCCGCCAGCAGTGCCTTTGCTTTGTCCAGATCATAATCATAATCCTGCACAGCATCGTTGTAGCCCCACAGTGAAGGCGGCATCGGGTTAACCGCTGCAGTAGCCTGGCCTGAGAAGAATGCATCGATGATTGCCTGTTTGTTCACCGCATAGTTCAGCGCCTGTCTTACTTTCACATTATCAAAAGGTTTCTTCTTAAAGTTGAAGCCGAGGTACGCTACATTGAACGGCGGGCGCTCAATCTTCTGCAGCTCAGTATTGCCTTCAAGTGTGGACAGATCATCCGGGCTTAAATCCTCCATTAGATCGATCTCGCCGTTCTGCAGGGCATTGAAGCGTGCCGAGTTGTCCGGAATGGAGCGGACGATTACTTTGTTCAGCTTAGGAAGGCCTTCTTTCCAGTAGTTCGGGTTCTTGTCCAGTGTAATGGAATCATTATGCTTCCACTCCGTGAACACGAAAGGTCCTGTGCCTACCGGCTCGTTCTTGAAGTTCTCCTTCTTCTCCTGGATGGCAGCAGGGCTGGCAATCCCGAAGGAGGTCATAGCGATATTCTGCAGGAACGGTGCCTGCGGCTGGTTGAGTGTGAACTTTACCGTAGTGGCATCTACAGCCTTAACCTCTTTGATTACACGGCTGCCGTCCGGACCGAACATCGAATCATAGTAATCAAAGGAATCGCCTTCGAACTTGAACTCACTTGCCGGATCACTCCAGCGCGTGAAGTTGAAGACTACTGCTTCAGCGTTGAAATCCGTTCCGTCATGGAACTTCACGCCCGGATGAAGCTTGAAGGTATACGTCAGACCGTCAGCAGATACCTCCCAGCTGTCCGCAAGGGATGCCTGTACTTCAGAGGTGCCGGGCTTGTATTCCAGCAGGGAATCGAATACCTGGTGGGCAATCTTCAGGGATTCGCCATCGGTGACAATGGCCGGATCCAGCGATGCAGAATCGCCGCCGCGCCCAAGAATCAGCGTATCCTGAGTGTTAGCCGATGTTTCAGGTGAGCTCTCCGGTGCTGTAGTCGCCGCTGCATTCGTGCCTGCAGTCGCTTCTGTGCCTGCGTTGTTATTGTTACCCCCGCAGCCGCTTAATGTTAATACCGCCCCCAGCGTTACTGCCAGTGCAAGACTACTCCACTTCTTCATCTCTAGAAAACTCCCTTCTCTCATTAAAAGTATTAAAGCGTTTATATGGAGCTGCGCCAAAGCGCTGCCATATATCAGGGCCAATGCATAGAGAGCGGTATTGAATTCTTCCTTCTTTCATTAGGCCAGCCGGGAACAGACTTCCTCATCATACAGATGGCACGCGGTCAAATGTCCGGCCCCTGTCTCCTGCAGCGGCGGTCTGACATTACGGCATACCTCCATCACCCTGGGACAACGTGTATTAAAAGCACATCCGACCGGCGCATTCGCCGGACTCGGCACCTCACCCTGCAGAATGATCCGTTCCTTGCGGATATCAGGATCGGGCTCAGGAACTGCGGACAGCAGCGCCTGCGTATAGGGATGCTGCGGATCGGCATAGAGCTTATGCTTATCAGTGACTTCAACAATCCGTCCCAGATACATGACGGCAACACGGTCGCAGATATGCTTCACCACGCTGAGATCATGGGCGATGAAGATATAGGTCAATCCGAATTCCTTCTGTAAATCCTGCATCAGGTTAATGACCTGTGACTGGATCGATACATCCAGTGCAGATACAGGCTCATCGGCGATAATCAGCTTCGGCTGGAGCGCCAGTGCTCTGGCAATCCCGATCCGCTGGCGTTGTCCGCCGGAGAACTGATGCGGGTAACGCTGCAAATGCGCTTTAGCCAGCCCGACTACATCCGCAAGCCGTTCTACTTCGGCCCGGCGCTGCTTGGCATCGCCTACTCCGTGCACGATCATCGGCTCTTCAAGAATACGCTGTACGGTATTGCGCGGATCTAAGGATGAGAACGGGTCCTGGAAAACAATCTGCATCTCCCGGCGCCGCTTGCGCATCTCTTCGATAGATAGCTTCGTGATATCCTGACCTTCGAACCAAACCTCTCCCGCCGTGGGCTCAATCAGCCGAAGCAAGGCACGGCCGGTTGTGGATTTACCGCAGCCGCTCTCTCCAACCAGGCCAAAGGTCTCACCTTTGCTTACCGAGAAGGAGATATCGTCCACAGCCTTGACATAACCCTGCGCGCGATTGAAGAACCCTTTGTTGATCGGATAATACTTCTTAAGGCCCTTGACCTCTAGCAGGCTCTCACTCATACCGCATCCTCCTGTTGACTTTCATGCAGCCAGCATCTGCAGCTGTGCTGTTCCTCCTGGAGCGTAAGCTTCGGAAGACTTTGACGACAGATATCCATGACATCAGGGCAGCGCGGCGCGAACCGGCAGCCCTGCATTTCTTTGCTGAGAATCGGCACATTGCCCGGAATTGAATACAGTCGTTCTCTGGTTTCATCCATCCGCGGTACCGATTCGATCAGCCCCCGGGTATACGGATGCAGCGGATTCTTGAAAATATCACGTACGCTGCCTTCCTCCACTACCTTGCCGGCATACATAACCGCAACACGGTGGCACATCTCCGCTACAACACCAAGATCATGGGTAATCAGCATAACTGCGGTACCCTGTTCTTCGTTAAGCCGGCGGATCAGATCCAGAATCTGTGCCTGAATCGTTACATCAAGCGCAGTCGTCGGCTCATCGGCAATCAGCAGCTCCGGACTGCAGGAAATGGACATGGCGATCATTACACGCTGGCGCATGCCTCCCGACAGCTGATGCGGATATTCATCAATAATGGCCTCCGGCCGGGGAATGCCAACCTTGCGGAGCATCTCTACAGCGTGCTCCCGGGCCTCCTTCTTGGAGAGTCCGCGGTGCAGGCGTACGGTTTCTATAATTTGCTGTCCGACCGTGAACAGCGGATTGAGCGAAGTCATCGGTTCCTGAAAAATCATCGAGACCGAGTCACCGCGGATCTTACGCATCTCTTTCTCTTTGAGCGGGACAAGATCACGGCCCTTCAGCAGGATACGTCCGCCCACGATTTTTCCCGGGGGATTCGGAACCAGCTTCAGAATGGACAGGGAGGTTACGCTTTTACCACAGCCGGATTCGCCTACCACACCCAGAACCTCACCCGGATTAATGTACAAATCAACACCGTCAACTGCAGGAACTTCACCGCGGTCTGTAAAAAAGTGGGTGTGCAAATTTTCAATTTTTAGAATGGGCTGGATCAAATCTCTACCTCTCTTCTACTTAAAAATTGAACAAAGGTCAAATGACAGGATAGAAAATATATTTAAAAAGTTAGATATATTAACGAATACCTGACATGACACGTTACAATAATCCGCTTAAATACACATTGTTGTTATTTAATGTATAACTTACTATATATACCCCGACTAGACAAGGAAAATTTGCACATATAACTAACACGAGTGTTTTGGTATGAATAATTACATGCCCAACCTGTGTAAATACCTATATATAAAAAGAAAAACTGCGCTATTTGTATAGCGACAGCCATTTCTCGAGCTGATTTCTGAGAACTTCCCGGTAGTAGACCGGCTCCATAATCTCAGCTTCTTCCTCGTATCTCATAATCCAGTGAACAAAGCCAATATCCTGCTCCACCGCAACCTTAAAATGCAGACAGCGGTTCTGGCGGTCCACCCTGCTGGGCTTCACAAACATCTCCTCATGCTTAAGCCTCTCCATCATCCGTTCCGAGAACTTGACTTTGAATTCTACCTGCAGACTATCCTGGTCCAGAGACCACTTCTGCTCCATAAAAGCCTGTAAATCAAATTTATCCTTGGAGAACCAGCTGTCCAGCGGCTTCACACTGGAAAACCCGTTAATATGAAAGGTGCGGATGATCCCGAAGCGATGACAAAACCCAATCAAATGAAAACGATTCTCCAACGGGACCAGGCAGTAGGGATCAATTTTGATACCTTTTTCTTCGTATGCATTCTCACTGTAGTCCGCCTGTATACTGCGCTGCTTCATCACGGCATCCAGAATGCCGGTCAGATAGAATGGCTGATCTCCATGAGATCCGCTTCTCTCCATCCAATGCTGACCCGCCTCCTTCTTCGCGCTCTCCATCGTTTCTTCCCTTTCTGCCTTTTGCTTATATTCTGCGGCCATCACTTTCTCATAGGCGTCTTCGAAATCCGGGGGCAGTAAAGGTTTGATATCCGTCATAATACTGCGCAACTGTGAAAATGCGGCTTCTTCTTCTTCTGACCAATCCAAAGGGTACAGTGCAAAATTACCGATAAAAGCATATCCCTTACCGTGTCCCATATGGGTAATGGGGATATGCATGGCACTGAGCGCATCCATATCCCGGTAAATCGTTCTCTCACTGTTGCCGCATCGTTCCGCCAGCTCACGGGCCAGAATTCCCGGTTTGGCTTGAACTAGCGTAATAATGCGCATCAGCCGGATTAATCGGTCTGTCATTTTCAGTTCTCCTTGATTCATGGTAAAATAGACCCATTATTTTTAAATAAACTAGTTATATATATCTATAACCAAGGATGTAATAACCGAGATAAGAAAATATAATAGAACTATTTTACTATATTACCACATTTATATATTACACGATTCGTTATCTATTTCTGCGAATTGGATTCAAATTTTAACCTATATGTATGATCACTGCCTATTGTATCCCTGCTGCATTCCTTACATTTATCTCGTTACAACCTTTCCCAAGAGAGTCATCTCCACCTCAAGCTGCTTATAGAGTGCTTCCGCTTCCTTTACAAGCTGCATATCGCCGGAACGTGCAGCGAGCAGCAGCAATTTATCCGCCTGACGCCGCAGCTTCTCCGTGGAGACCTGCTGCTGATTTTGGGCTCTGGCCACTTCCCTTTCTGCTAATAATCCCTCCATTTTGAGCAGTTCTACATGCTTCTCAACATGAAAACAACACTGAGCGCCCAGTACATCCGTATGATGTGAATATTCCATTCCGAGCTTCTTGAGCGGCAGCTCACGTATACGTTCTACCGTGGGCTGTCTGTATTGCCACTGCAGCCAAAGCGCCTCATGTATGCCTGCAGGCATGCCTGACATCGTAAATTCCAAAGCAATAAACCTGCGTTGCCCGGAATGGATTTTGCCCAGCTTCAGCAGCAGTGAGCGTCCTTCTCCTTCTTCTGCTGTACACCCGTAGCATCCGGTCACCGTAACGTGGCTTTCCAGCCATACACGCAGCTCAATTTCCCGGGCTACAACCTTTCGGCTTTTCTTGCGGAATTCCTCTCCTTGTGACACTCCTTTCCACTCCACGAGCAGGATAATATTCTTCGCACCTCCTGCTAAAATCCGATCCTGGCTCCAAGTAAATATGGGCTGAATACTTGCTTGCATATTTCCACCTCTTTCTTTTTTTGGGTCTTCTATTAATGTACCAATAATGGCGGACAACTCCTTGTCATGGAATATATGTTCGGTCCTATAATATCGACAAAAAAAGAGCCAACCTACCACTAAAGGTAATTGCCTCTTTGCGAAAGTCTATTATTTTGTCAAAATATGACGAACACAGTTTTGCGCATTATAGGCTTCTTGCCCGGTTAGCTTTTTTTTCTTCCCTGAAAAAAAAGCCCAGCGCCCACTTGGCACATAGCAGCGAGAAGAGGAAGAACAGCAGTGCCCACAATATAGCCGGCAGCGGCGTTAATCTGGCCAAATTTGCTGCATCCCCCGCACGGGAAGGCGTCAGTACCGAAGCCGTTACCAAAAATAGCGTCCCCATTACGGACTCCTCCAGAGTCAGAAATGCAAGAAATAAATAATAATATTTGCTGACCTTCGGCCAAAGGAACAGCATAGCGGCATTCAGCAGAATAAAACCGCTCAGCCAAATCATCCCAAAGCCGCCCCGTACATAGAGCACCAGCATCACCAGCGCAACACCGCTGGCCATAATCAGCCCCCACTGCCGCTTGTCTCTACTATATAGATAGAAGAGCAGCAATGAGAACAGTGAAGCCAGAGGATAACCGGCCAGCGATACAAGAATTGCCCTCCCCCCTGCGGCAATCGCTGAATAGGTTACACCGCTATGGTCGGGATGCAGCTCTATCCGCAGCACACTCCCCGAGAGCAGCAGGGTTACCAGCGCATGGCCGAATTCGTGAAACATCGTATCCAGATTACGGAATAAGGATGAGAACGGAATAAACCGGGTCAACAGTGCAGAACCTGCCAGAAACAACAACGTTTTGAGCCATTTATTCACTCGAAGCAGCTCCTTTCCGTTCAAAGTATACGTTAATTTATGTGCACACTCAATATAATAGAAACCTTCATATGATTTGTACTGTATTACACATATGGTTACCTGCATAGACAGGAAGGGTAATTATGCCTAAAGCTGCCCGCACTGCCCAAATCAGGACCGGCTATGATAAAATAAGAATACAACAAGCCTATAACAGGTGGTGATCATTAATGAACAAACGCGCAACAAGAAATATGATAAAGCTGCTGGGGTCGGCCTTGCTGCTGCTCGGGATTTCTTTCACTTATGATATCCCTGCGGCCAAAGCCAACTATTTCACTGATTTATATAATGGACTACAGAGCTTCTCGGAGCTGCCCGGTGAAGTCAACAAACTGCAGGAGAGCTATCAGCAGACGGCGGAGGAACTGCAGAAAACAAAGGCGGAGCTTGGAACGGCAGTGGACGAGCTGGGGCAGACAAAAGACCAGCTGGACCAGTCTCTGCAGCAAATGGCGACCTACCAGGCCCAGAATGCCGCGCTGCAGGAACAGAACCGCCAGCTCAGCCAGGTCGTCGATGAACTGAAGAATGACCGTACGGCACGGGAAAATTACTATAACCGGATCAAGGTGACGGTAATCACCGGACTTGCTCTTATCCTGGGTTATTTCCTGCTGATCCGGCTGCTGCGCTTCACCATGCGCCACCGTTCCAGAAGAAGCGACCGGCTGCGTTAAGGCTGGAGGAAGAAGCGCATGTACACAGCACTGCACGAGGGGAGCATAAGGAATGAATGTTGATGTCCAGGATGAAGGCGACAGCGGCAGCGGACAGGCTGTTGCTTTTACCGTCGCAGAGAATGAAGAGGTTCATGTGCTCCATCCGCAGCAGATTATAGCCTATCAAGGCCCCTCTTCAGGACGGGCGGACCGGCTGATGGATGTGAAGGGCATGTACCGCAAACGAAAGCTGATCCGCTCGGATATCACCGGTCCCTGCCGGTTCGTCGCTGCATTGCCGCCCGGTTACCGTGTCAAGACGCTGCAGCTCGACGGCAAGAGCGATCTGCTCTATGATTTCAGGCATCTGTTCTTCTACAGTAAGGGAGTCACCATGCAGACCAGAGTATTGAATATGAAGAATATGCTGATTACCCGGGATATCGTCAAGGTGAAATTCTCCGGTCATGGCAGCATCGGCATTCTGACAGAAGGTACAGTCTGTGAAGCCGAGCTTGACCCGTTTGATCCGCTGTATGTCGATGCCGGCAGTATTATTGCCTATCCCGAGAATGCCCGGCTTGAGCTTACGGTCTACGGCAATCATCTCGCCAGCCAGCATATGAGCTATCACTGGAAGATGACCGGCCACGGGCCTGTGCTGTTCCAGGCCGGACGCCAGAGCAGGCGTTTTCAGCGGGATAATAATGAAGACGGCATTATCAAACGGTTCCTGCGCGAGGCGTTGCCGTTTGGCGGAGTATTTATCAAGTAAACCTGCCGGGATAACCGGCCATACTGCAAAGAGCGCCCGTGCGGATACCACGGGCGCTCTTCTTATATACTATTGTTACGGTTTAAGCCAGGTAAGCGTTCAGCATCCAGGATGTTTTCTCGACGCTTGTTCTAATACCGATCAGCAGGTCAGCCGTAGGCTGGTCGCTAAGCTCTTCGGCAGCAGAGATTGCCTGCTTCAGCTCTTCGGCTACGGCAGTGAAATCCTTAACCAGCTGCGCTACCATTTCCTTCGCGCTTTCGCCGCCGGTTGCTTCCTTCAGTCCGGAGAGAGCCAGATATTGTGTCATTGTGGAAGCAGGTTGTCCGCCAATGGCGAGCAACCGTTCAGCCAGCTCATCCACATAACCGGCAGCTTCATTGTACAGCTCTTCAAATTTCTCATGCAGCGTGAAGAATTGTGCTCCGCTGACATACCAGTGGTAATGATGCAGCTTCACTCCAAGCAGCGTCCAGTTCGCTGTCTGACGGTTCAGGGCAGCATGCAATTCAGTATGGCTTTTAACTTGTGTACTCATTCTAATAACCTCCTGGGATGTGTATTTATTTGTTATTGTATTTAGACTCATTCTAAATCTATATACAATTTAACACAGATTACGTCTTAATGCAACTCTGTTTTATGATATAGGGTTACTGCAAATTCTAGCATTCCCCTTTCGGAACCTCCTATTATTTCGGTCACAATGCTGTGAAATCTGCTATATTGACACAAATCACTTCACCCGGCAGAGAAGCTCACATTTATCCTAAACCGATGTGATATCTGTCTCCGCCGCCTTCCCCTTCCCGCTCCGGAAGATCGCCCGCATCTCGTCCCGTTTGGTCTTGGGGCTGAGTACATATACTGTATCACCCGGTTCAATAACCGTGCTGCCATGCGGCGTCACGATGCTCTTGTTGCGGATAATCGCGGTGAACAGGATATCATCCGGCAGCCCGATCTGCGCAATCTGCATCCCGGCAATCGGCATATGCCGGTCAATCCCGATGTGGTTAAATTCGGAATCCGTCTTGCCAAGAGCCACGAGCTCCATCAGCGACGGCTGGGATGCATCCTCCCGTCCTACCAGTCTAAGCCGCGATGCCAAGGGCGAAATGGTCGTTCCCTGAATGACCGCCGAGGTCAGGACTACGAAGAAAACGACATTGAAGAACAGCCGGCCCTGCGGAAGCCCCGCGAGCAGCGGGTAGGTCGCAAGCACAATGGGGACGGCGCCCCTGAGTCCGGCCCAGGAGATCAGTGTCTTTTCGCGGAAGGAGAACTTGGCAAACAGCAGACTGATGAATACACCCGCAGGTCTTGCTACTACCATTAGAATAACGGACAGCAGTATACCCTGCCAGGCAATATCCGCCAGCTCCTGGGGAAAGACCAGCAGTCCGAGCAGGATGAACATGGCAATCTGCATCATCCAGGCAAAGCCGTGATTGAAATTCATGATCGTACGGTGATACATCAGCTCGGAATTCCCCAGCACCAGCCCCATGACATAGACGGCAAGCAGACCGCTGCTGTGGACCATCGCCGAAACCCCGTAGGTCAGAACCGCAAAGCCGATGGCCATCACCGGGTACAGCCCGGTGGAGTCCAGATTGATCCGGTTGATCAGATATGTAGCCAGCTTACCGATAAGAATCCCCAGCAGGAGACCAATCCCCATCTCCCAGAAGAAGGAGAGCACCAGACTCCAGATTGCAGTATCAGGATGCTGTATCCATTCGATCAGGGAGACGGTGAGGAATACCGCCATCGGATCGTTGCTGCCTGATTCTGCTTCGAGTGTGGAGGTCAGGCGTTTATCAATGTTTTTGCCGCCCAGTACTGAGAACACCGCAGCCGCATCCGTCGAACCGACAATCGCCCCGAACAGGAAGCTCTCCGCCCACGGCACGCCTAATATAAATCTGGCAAAAACACCGACAACCCCCGTTGTCACAAGCACACCTGCCGTAGCCAGCGACAGCGCCGGCTTCATGACCGGACGGATATCCTTCATGCTCGTCTGCATTCCGCCTTCAAACAGAATAACCACAAGCGCAAAAATCCCGGCGATCTGTGTTAATGAAGCATTGTTGAAATAAATGAAATGGCTGAGCACCATCCCGGCAGCGATAAACAGAACCAGTGCGGGCATTCCAAAACGGGTGGAGAATTTGGTGGACAGCACGCCTACCAGCAGCAAAGCCGCCAGCAGCAGAATAATTTGATCTGCAAGATGAGTCATCGATCCGGTTCACCCCTTTCCCATTCATACTTCGCAGCAAAAAACCCCGGTGGCTTCTTAAATCCACGGAGCTTATTATGCCGTCCTTTATTCTCTTGAATACACCTGCAGCTCCTGAATCGACCAATAGTTGCCTCCGGAACCTGTCTGCTGTATGCGGATATAACGGGTTTGGACCTGGGAAAAAGCAATTCTTGTCAACTCCAGCTTCCCTTTGCCGGATGCTACCTGTGTCCAGCTCTTGGCATCATCGGATACCTGGACGGTATATCCCCGCGGATAATCATACGACGATAAAGTATAAATCAGCTCTATGGCTTCTATTGCATGTACTGCACCTAAATCAATCTGGAAGTATTCACCTGATGCCTGGTGTTTACCGGTATCCCAGCGTGTGCGCCGGTCCCCGTCAATGGCACTCTCCGGCTTCGAGGCTGCCGTGTTCACATTAGACGTAACCTTCCAGCCGGTCCGGTCCAGCGGGACGAGTCCGGTTGCTGTAATCTGCGTCTTCTCCGACATGACGCCAGAGCCTGACACTCTTACCGCATAAGTATACAATGTGCCCTCCTGCAGTTTGCTGTCAGTGTACTCTGTGCTCTGCACACCTGCCGCAATCACTTTCAGTTCACTGCCCGGGCCGTCGGCCCGGAGCACTTCATAGCTTGCCCCGGGAGCCTCCAGCCAGCTCAGATGCATCGACAGCCCTTTGACTGCCGCGGCCTTGAAGCCTTGCGGCGCCACATCCGCTACTTCGGAAGAGGGCTGCAGAATATACTGCACCGCCTCACCCGGAGCCAGCGTTTCGGTGAATTCCAGCACAGGCGTAGCATTCCTGCCCGACATATAGCTGCGTGCCTCTTCATAAGTATCTCCGCGGCCAAAGCGTTCACCCTCATATACGGTCTTCTCCGGCATGGTCACCTTCACTTTAACCGTCTGCTCGGTTTCTTCGAAATTGACAAAGTTCACAAGCAGCTTGTTGGATGTGGCTCCGCTGCCTGCCAGAGGCTCAAGGGTGGAAGTGTCTACCGCCCGCACATACACCAGTTTGTCAGCCAAATCATCTTTGTTCGTAATCTGGTAGCTCAGCGGCGCCCCGTGTGTGGCATAAGCCAGATCCAGCCGGCGCATAATACTTACGCGTGAGTCTTCACCTTCTTTGGTATAATAAATCTCTGTAGCTCCCGGATCATGCTCCTCCAGGTTGAAGCCGTACTTGAACAGACTGAAGTTCTTGAAGAAAGCCGCATGCTGCACAAACATATCGGCATATCCGATATGCCCCCGCATAATCCGGTCAAACACCGCCGCAGTCCGCTCGGACGCGCCGTATTGATAGGCATCCACATGAGAATCCGAGGTGCCGAATTCGGTGGTGAGCATTTTTTTGCTGAGACCGTCTACAGCTCCCCCAAAGGTCTTCAGGTTCTCTGTAAAGCTGCCTCCATTGCTGAAAATGTAGGATTCACCATAGGAATGCCCATTGGTCAAATCCGTTACTTCCTCCAGCTCGTTCCGCTGCTCCGGGTCCCGTTCCCAGCCGTCCGGATCTCCGCACTGCTTAAGCGTCCCCTTCTGATTACCACAGGAATCTTCGCTGTAACCCGGCCAGTATGCCCAGCCCGGGGCCACCGTCTGCAGATGCGGTGCGATCGTCTTGCCTTTCTTATTCAGCCAGTCGGCTATCGCCAGATTGACTGCTTTGGAACGGTTGAACAGTCCGGGCTCATTATCCACCTCATAATACTGGAAATACTGGCCGTACTGCTTGAAATAATCGGTCAGCTTCTTCTCCGCATCATCCGGCAGTGAACCGTCTTCCTTGAGCTTGATATCACCCGTGTACAGATAGAGGGCAACAGCCTGCATATTATAATCCTTCAGGACCTCGTAGTACTCTCCCATATTCTCACAGGATCTGCCCACATCGCTGGCACAGCTGGTCCGCATAATGTTGCCGCTGTAGGCTAAACCCAGCCATTTCATAATATAAGGCAAATGCGTAACTGCACCTTTGTCAAAATAGAACTGTTTGTTGTTGACCATGGTTCCGGTCAGCGTATAGCTCCCGTGAATCGGCTCCTTGACCGGAGTCTTCAGTGCTTCCAGACTAAGGTTATCCCATGTCCACCAGTTATACTTATCCTCCGCAGCGGAGGAATAGATCCCGCGCGCTGCCCGCAGTGTCAGCTCGTTGGTTCCGCTGATGAGCTGTTCTTTGGGAATGTACAGCTCATAGGTTTTGCGGAAATCGTATTTACTGTCCGTACCGTCCACACCGGCAATCTGAATAATCCCTGACAGCTGCCGGTTAGAGAATACGCTCATCTGCGGTACGGATTTGTAGGCATCAAGGATGCTGACACGAAATAAGACCCCGTTAACCGGGATCTTATCCAGCTTGTAGGTAATCCGCAGTTCAGGATTGGTAGCGCCGTGCAGCCCGGACGGGATACTCTGAAGCTCCGCCGCCTTCACTGCGGTTGAAGCAACGCTGAATACCCCCTTGGCCCCGTTTGATCCGGCTGCTGTAAACTCTGCGGCTGAACCGTCATGCTGGCCCAGCTTCCATAGCACAGTCCCCTCCGGAACTGCGGGACCCGCATCCTTGGCCGCAGATAATTCCGACATGTCAACTTCCACCTCGCCGCTATTTGTCCCATCCTCTCCGAAGACAGAAACGGACAACAGAAACAAGATGATCAATGCTGCAAATTTTAGTAGTAGATGAATGGGTTTATTTCTCTTTGTTTTGAGTCTAGTCCTCATTCCCTTGTCCTCACTTTCTTCCAGGGTGGCTGTAATGTACCGGTTTCCGTAGAGCCGCATTCGTGATGACCAGCTTCATTCCTCAAGGAAGAGTCAGCGCGTTCTGGGGAATCACCGCCTGCTTCTGGCGCGGGCTTTGCCACATCAGACGGACGCTTGCGTCACCGTGATTCTCATAATACTCCACTTTAATATCGTAGGCAGTTGCGGCTGTAAGAGTTATACTTCCCTCCCGGCTGACACCGCTTTGCTTCTTCCAGCTGTCAATGATCAGCTTGCCGCCGATCCACACACGGATGCCGTCATCGGAAGAGGCTGTAAAAGTATACTTTTCACTGTAGACTGGCTTGATCTTACCGGTCCAGCGTACGGAAAAAGAGTCCTTGCCGATTCCCGGCGCTGGTGAATCCCCATGCCAGTTGAAGTCAATCCTGTTGTCATTCCGGGTAAGCAGCGGTTTGCCGGACAGCTCCGTATTGCCGAAATACTGCCCCTTGAGACCGTTGCGAGATACCGCTGTAAGTGCGTTGAGCTGAGCACTCAGTGCCAGCTTGTAATCATCCCGTGATACGGTGTACTTATTGCTCATAAAGCTTTGAATTTTCTGGAGATTATTATTCTCGAGCAGCATTTTCCCCCATGTCATCGTATATACCCATTTACTCTGGGTTTGAGACAATATGACAGGGTCTGGAAGCTCTCCGCTCTCCCCGATACCGATGGGTTTGCCGTCAGCCAGCTTCAGAAGGTTCTCGTAATAGGATTGCTTAAAGTCATTGTTATAAATATCGGCTGCCAGTACATCCACCTTGGCGGCACCCGGATAATAATTGCTGTAAGCCTTTGCCCACTCGTTCGGTGCATTCGGGTTCCATACCCACAGCAGATTATTCAGCTTATGCGTGTTCACCATACGGTCGTACACTATATCCCACAGCTGGGCAAAGTTATCCTTTTGCCCCCACCAGAACCAGTTGCCGTTCATTTCGTGATATGGACGCCATAAAACCGGAACTCCGGCATCCCGCAGTTCACCCAAGTACCCGGCTACCTCATCCAGCTCGGCGATTAGAGCTTTGTACTGCGGGGTTCCCGGAGTAACATAGGCGTCAAATTTATCCTGGCTCAGATTCATTTTCACATTAGCCCATTCGGGAGAGGTTCCCGGCAGATTCTGATGGAAGGTCATCGCCACAATGCCTCCGCCTTTGTGCCACTTAATGGCACTGTCTACGACAGCCTGACGCTGCCTGGCAATGGTCTCCTTGGACTGGTTGTTAATAGCTCCCAGCTCGTAGCCGTGCAGAACGGCATACTGTCCGCTTGCATTTTTAAGCTTATTATTGAATTCATCGGGGCTCTCCAGGTAATCATGCTGGCCGGAGATCATGCCCTTGCCGCTGAGATCGGCAAGATAGCTTAACAGTGCGGTGGCTTCCTTGGAAGCGGAGGGATTAACGGGTTGGATGGAAGCGGCAGGAGTGTTTACGGGGCGTGCTACGGGAAGACTGCGCGCCTCCCCCCATGGCAGAAGTGAAAGGATAAGGATAATTGGAATAATTGTTGTATATAGCCTGTACTTACGGTAAGTGTTCAATATAATCTCCTTTCCCCGGGTTTCACTGCCGCCTTAGGCGTGCAGGTATGCAGTTCTCTGTTAAGAGGCTGCAATGAATTAACCGGATGGTCTATAGCTTAGTAGCCCTGCTAATAGCAGGGCCATTAAGATTGGACTTTATAGGATTTAGAATTGTAACGTCTTAACCAGTATCAGCGCCAATAATGAATACAGCTGCGGGGGTATGAACTTAGGAAGCGGAAGGGAGAAACAGTGCGCTCGCGGGAACCGTTGCCTTAACTTGGCTCGAACTCTCCCACATCAGGCGTGCTCTGGCATCTCCTTGATTCTCATAGTACTCCACTTGAATATCATATAGCTGACCGGCTGTCAGGCTTATGCTTCCTGTGCGTTCGGTCCCGCTCTGCTTCATCCAGCTGTCGATCACAAGCTCACCATTGATCCGTACGCGGATGCCGTCATCTGAAGTGGTATAAATCTGATAAGTCTCAGTGTATAGCGGCTTGAGCTTACCGCTCCAGCGTACAGAGAAGAAATCTATGCCGATTGCGGCATCCGGCGTGCCTTGACGCCAGTTGAAGTCAAGCACTGCATCGGTACGTACCACTGCCGGAGCACCAGACAACGTCATATTATTGAAATATTCCGCAACCAGCCCATTCGCCGCAGGAGCCTCGGCCGTAAGATTCTCCGGTAATGGAGCTTCTGCCGGCGTTGGTGCCGCTGTTGGCGTTGGTGCCGCTGTTGGCGTTGGTGCCGCTGTCGGCGTTGGTGCCGCTGTTGGCGTTGGTGCCGCTGTCGGCGTTGGTGCCACTGTCGGCGTTGCTGTTGGCACCGGTGTTGGTGTTGATACTGGTAACGGCGTTGCTGTTGGTACTGGTGTTGCAGTCACAGCCGGAGCATCCAAAGCTGCTTTGCTGGCTGAAGAAGCAGCCGTGTTCACAAATAACGCGCTTGTAGGGACAGTTGCCTTCGCCTGGCTTGGACTCTGCCACATCAGGCGGATATTGGCATCGCCGGCATTCTCGTAATACTCCACTTTGATATCATACAGCCGGCCTGCCTGCAGGTTTATGCTTCCTGTACGCTCGGTACCGCTCTGTTTGGTCCAGCTGTCGATTACAGCTGTGCCGTCAATATAGACGCGGATACCATCATCGGATGTAGTGATAATCTGATAGGTTTCACTGAAAGAAGGTTTGATCTGACCCGTCCAGCGTATGGAGAAGCTATCCACTCCAAGCTTGGCATCCGGCGCTGCCTGGCGCCAGTTAAAGTTCAGCAGCGCATCATTCCGGACCAGAACCGGAGTGCCCGAAAGCGTCATGTTCTTGTAGTATTCTCCCTGAAGACCATTCTGAACGACGGGGGCCGTCACAGAATCATTGGAAGCAGGGGGCGGCGTCAGTATCGGTATTGGCATTGCAGTCGGTACCGGCGCTGGTGTTGCTGTTGGAACTGGCGTTGGCGTTGCTGTCGGTACCGGCGTTGGTGTTGCTGTTGGTACCGGCGTTGGTGTTGCTGTTGGTACTGGCGTTGGTGTTGCTGTTGGTACCGGCGTTGGTGTTGCTGTTGGTACTGGCGTTGCTGTCGGTTCCGGCGTTGGCGTTGCTGTTGGTTTCGGCGTCGCCGTAGCAAATGTGCCTGCTTTATAATCGTCCCGGGTCACAGTATAGCTGTCGCTCATGAAACCTTTGATGGTAGCAACTGTGTTGGTTTCATACAGCATTTTTCCCCAGCTCATCATATATACCCAATTTTTCTGTGAGAGTTGCAGCTTTGCTGTGCTTGGCATTTGTCCATTCTCGCCAATGGCAATCGGTTTGCCATTCGCAAGTGCGAGCAGGCTGTCATGATATTTATTCATATAATCGTTCTCATATATATCTGCCGCGAGTACATCCACCTTGTCAGCCCCCGGGTAGGTCAGCGCATAAGGATCAGACCAGGCATTGGGTGCATTGGGGTTCCATACCCACAGCAGGTTGTTTAATTTATGAACGTTTACGAAACGGTCATACATAATATTCCAAAGCGCAGCAAAGTTATTTTTCTTCCCCCACCAGAACCAGTCACCGTTCATTTCGTGGTAAGGTCTCCAGAGTACGGGAACACCAGCATCCCGCAGGCTTTTAAGTGAAACTGCCACTTTGTCCAGATCTGCAATCAATGCAGTGTACTGTGTTGTACCCGGAGTAATATATTTATTGAATTCCGCCTGGCTCAGCGGTTTCTGAACATTGGACCAGAGGTATGCGGTACCGGGCAGATTCTCATGAAAAGTCATGGCTACAATGCCGCCGCCCTTATACCAGTTGATCGCGCTGTTCACAACATTTCTGCGTTGCGCCGCTGCTGTACTTTCCGATTGCCCGCTGATTACGCCCAGTTCATAGCCGTGAAGAGCAGCATATTGTCCGCTGGTTCCTTTCAGCTTGTTGCTGAATTCGTCCGGACTTTCCAGATAGTCATGTTGGCCGGTAATAATGCCTTTTCCAGTGATAGAATACAGATCATCCAGCAATCTGACTGCTTCGGTTGAAGCCTCCGGATTAACGGGCGCTTTGGAACTAGACGCAGCTTCTGCAGATGAAGGCATTCCGCCGAGTCCCAGAGGTACTGCAGTCAATAAAAGGGCCAGAGACAGCACAGTGCACAGCAAACGAGACTTACGGTAAGTTATCAAAATCCATCTTCCTTTCGGTAGCCAGGCTGCCACTCTTGCGAAGGCCCTATAGCTTTGCGTCCCTATCTTTCGATTAGGTTTGCCTTTGTCGTATTGGAAGGATTAATCCCTCTTACCGTAAGTATCGTCCCTATTTAGTTTTAATTTAGAGCAAAAATGAAATTTTCTTAATAAATGGTTCTTAATACCTGTTTTGGATTTGTAACAATTGGTTATATAGATAGATTAGACCTATGAAATGAATTGCTGCAAGGCGATATCTTCCCAATCCAAGGTGATTCGGATGTTATCTTCCTCCACCAGCTCAGAGCCGGTCTGCACTTCGATAAATTCCATATCTGTCAATGCCAGGATCGCATGCTTGGTGCCTTCCGGAATCCGTACGACATCCCCCGCCTTCACATTATGCATTTTCTCATTGAGCACAATGCTGGCTTCACCGCTGACAATGGTCCAGATTTCACTGCGTTTGTGATGCAGCTGATAGCTGATATTTTTACCTTCAGAGATAAAGATTCGCTTCGTCAGCACCTCATTGCCTTCCGCATATTTCACATAATCAATTACCTTGTAGTGGCCCCAGCGGCGTTCTTCGTACATCGGTCTTTGTTCAAAAGATTTCAGCACTTCTTTAATGCGCGGGCTCTCCGCCTTGTGCGTAACCAGAATTCCGTCCGGGCTGGCGGCGATAATCAGATCCTTCGCTCCGATCACGGTGATCGGAATGTCCAGCTCGTTGATCAGGCAGGTGCCTTCGGAATCTGCAGTGACGAAGCCTTTGCCGACATGATTGCTGGTCATTTCTTCAGTCAGCGTGTTCCAAGTGCCCAGATCCTTCCAGAATCCGGCGTAAGGCTGAACCACGATATTCTCTTCTTTTTCCACCACTTCGTAATCAAAACTGATGGAAGCCAGCAGTTTATACTGCTTCTGCAGTTCCTCATAGTTCAGCGGCAGTCCTTTGCGCTGCAGAATATCCAGCAGATAACCTAGACGGAAAGCAAACACGCCGCAGTTCCAGAGCGCGTTCCGGCTGATCAGCTCCTCAGCCTGCTTGCGGTCCGGCTTCTCCTGGAAGTGGCTCACCTGCAGATACCCGCTCGCCCCCGCTTCGGCGCTGGTAGGAATGATATAGCCGTATTTCTCGGAGGCATGCTCCGGAACTACGCCCATCAGCGCCAGATTGGCGCCGCTCTCCAGCATCGTGCTCTCCAGCTGCAGAACGGTTTCGAAGAAGGACGACTCCACATAAGGATCGACGGGCAGGATGGCTACCGTCTCGCTTGGTGAAACGCCGGCGACCGAATACAGATAAGCTGCTGTCAGTGCGATGGCAGGGAAGGTATCGCGCCGCTCCGGCTCAACGATAATCGGCACCCCGCTGCCCAGCTGGCTCTGAATCATCTCTACCTGGCTGCGGCCGGTAGCCAGGTAGGACGATTCCGCCATCCCTGTCTCCTGCAGCTGTCTCCATACCCGCTGTACCATGGATTCCGGTTCACCTGCCGGGCTTTCCAGTACTTTCAGAAATTGCTTCGAACGTGAATCATTGGACAAAGGCCAGAGCCGTTTACCAGAACCGCCTGATAGAAGTACTAGTTTCATAAGTGAACCCTCCTAAGTTTATATGATGTCGCGAAAATATCGGATTGTTATTGGGAGCTGGCTGCGTTTGCTTAAGCCTAAAAGCGGCTGTTATGAGGGTCACTGCAAGGAATGTTTGGACTTTCGGCCGCTGTTGTCTCCGGATTTCCTGATTTAAACCGCTTATCGCGGTAGAAATCCGGAGACAAAGGCGGACGCTAACGCTCCTACAGTTCCAAAATTCCTCTCCGTTCCATTACATAACAGCTGGCTTATTCGCTTCGCCCGCAGGCGAAGCTCCCGGCTAAAGATCCGGCTATTGCCGCTTGGTTGAGCGGCAATTGAATTAACTGCTGCCGCCTGCTTTTGCGGGGACAAAGCCATTTCACGCTTGTTCCAAGGCGGCGCCGCTCAACTAAGCGGCGGTGAGAGATTTAAGGGATTAAATGCATCTTGTTCCAAGGGATTTCCGCTCGCTGTAGCAGCGAAGGGGAAACATAACACTCTTGTTCCAAGGTTTTACGTTCACTTACGCGGCGGTGGAATCAAGAGCACTTTTGCCCCTCATTTCCTCCTTTGGCCCACATCCGGTGGAATCAAGAGCACTAATGCCCCTCATTTCCTCCATTGGCCCATATCCGGTGCATTCAGAGGAATTCATCCCTTAATTTTCCTGTACAGCACACTTTCGGCGGAATTAGAGGGGTTTTTCCCTTTAATTTCCCCGTACAGCACACTTTCGGCGGAATCAGAGGGATTTTTCCCCTTAATTTCCCCGTACAGCACACTTTCGGCGGAATCAGAGGGATTTTTCCCCTTAATTTCCCCGTACAGCACACTTTTGGCGGAATTAGAGGGATTTTTCCCCTTAATTTCCCCATACAGCACACTTTTGGCGGAATTAGAGGGATTTTTCCCCTTAATTTCCCCGTACAGCACACTTTCGGCGGAATCAGAGGGAATTATCCCTTTAATTTCCCCATACAGCTTACTTTCAGCGGAATTAGAGGGGTTTTTCCCTCTAATTTCCCCGTGCATCACACTTTCAGTGGGAGGCTGCGGGATCACTGATAGACCAAGAGCTTAGACCGCGCCAGCAACGCTGGCGGAGAATCCGCTAAGGCCGCCCATCTGCGGGCGTCCGACAGAATGATACTCCAGGCCGGTTCCTTCGATCTGCTCTTTGCTATAGACATTGCGGCCGTCGATCAACACCTGACGGCGCATGCTCTTCGCCAGCAGATGCAGGTCGATATCCTTGAACTGGCTCCAGTCGGTCAGGAGGCATACCGCATCGCTGCCTTCGGCAGCCTCTTCCGCCAGCCCGCACCAGCGAAGCTGCGGGTGATCATATTGCGCCCGGAAATTCTCGGCGGCAATCGGATCATAGAGCTTCACCGTGGCGCCTTCGGCTACCAGCGCTTCAACGATTTCACGGGCAGGCGCCTCGCGGACATCATCGGTGTTCGGCTTGAAGGCGAGGCCCCAGATACCGATGACCGCGCCGCGCAGGCTGCCCAGCGACTCATGGAGCTTGGAGATGATCATGAAGCGCTGGCCTTTATTGACCTCGACCACCGATTTCAGCAGCTTGAACTCGTAGTCCACGTTGCCGGCAATCTGGATCAGCGCATTGGTGTCTTTCGGGAAACAGGAGCCTCCATAACCGATACCGGCCTGCAGGAAGGTAGATCCGATTCTCCGGTCCATTCCCATGCCCTCGGCCACCTCGGTTACATCAGCCCCCACTTTTTCGCATATATTGGCGATTTCGTTAATGAATGATATTTTAGTAGCCAGGAATGCATTTGAAGCATATTTAATCATCTCGGCGCTGCGGATATCCGTGACGAATACATTGTCCGTGAAGCCCTGATGAAGCTGGCGCATCATCGGCTCAAGCTCAGGATTATCGAGTCCGATCACGATCCGGTCGGGATGCAGCGTATCGCGGATCGCGGAGCCTTCACGGAGGAACTCAGGGGCGGAGACAATGTCGAAGGGATGATTCGTGTGCGAAGCGATCAAATTGCGGATTTTCTCATTGGTGCCTACGGGTACGGTTGACTTGGTCATGATGACCTTGTAGCCTTCCATTGCCTGCGCAATTTCAATGGCTGCCCCTTCGATATATCTTAGATCCGCTTCACCGCCCGGCAGTGAGGGGGTCCCTACGGCAAGGATGACGATGTCGGAGCGGCGGACCGAATCCTTAAGATCTGCCGAGAAGCTCAGCCTGCCCTCGCGGAGATTCATTTCGATCAGTGCCTCAATACCCGGCTCATAGATTGGGGATTCCATCCGGTTCAGCTTCTCGATCTTCGCCTCATCCTTATCCACACAGATGACATGATTTCCGTTAAGGGTGAAGCAGACACCTGAGACAAGACCTACATATCCGGTACCGATTACTGCGAGTTTCATACAATCATCCTCCTTTTAGGAAATTGACGTAGGCCTGTTCCACATACTGCTTGAACTGGACCATAAACGCCTGCTCATCAAATTTACGTGCATGGCCCATAATCTGCTCGATATCCCACGCGTAGGATTCTGCTTCATCAATGGCCTGGAGCAGATCATCAACTTCCTGGTGCTGGAAGAACACGCCGTTGACGTAAGGAATAATCGTGTCCAGCGCTCCTCCGGCCTGATAGGCGATGACCGGTCTTCCTGCTGCATTCGCCTCCAGGGGCGTAATGCCGAAATCCTCTTCTCCGGGAAAAACAAAAGCCCGGCACTGCGACATCAGTCCTGTCACCTCTTCATCCTCCAGCCGGCCCAGGAAAGAGATATTATCCTTAGCCATGCCTTCCAGACGCTTGCGGTCCGGCCCGTCTCCCACGATGTACAGCTTCACACCGTTACGGTTGAACGCCTCCACTGCCAGATCGATCCGCTTGTAGGAAACCAGCCGGGATACGATCAGATAGTAATCTCCAATGGTAGGGGAGCTGGTGAAGCGTGCTGTATTGATCGGCGGGAAGATCACATCGGAATCCCGGTGATAATAATTCTGAATCCGCGTCTTCACGACGGAGGAGTTGGCTACGAACTGATTTACATTTTTGGAGGTACGCTGGTCCCAGTTCTTCAGCCGCTGCATATACACCTTGAGCAGTCTTTTGAATAATCCGGAATTCGACTGCCGCTCCATGTAAGTGTCATAATCCCAGGCGAACCGCATGGGGGTATGGCAGTAACACAGATGAAATGTAGACTCAGGCACCTGGATGCTTTTCATAAAAGCACTGCTGGAGCTAAGGACGATATCATACCCGCTGAAGTCCAAATCGCGGACGGCCATGGGATAGAGCGGCAGCACCCCTTTGAAATTCCGCTTCACGCCGGGGATTTTCTGCAGCCAGGAGGCCCGGATATCCGCATCTTTGAGGTTATCGGTCAGGCGGCTTCCGTTAAAAACCGTTGTGAAGATCGGAGCGTCCGGATACATGTGATGAAAAACCTCCACCACTCTTTCCGCTCCGCCCATTTGGATTAAGTAATCGTGCGCTATCGCAATTTTCATGTGAATCATCCTCAAAGTTTTATGGAGCAGCATCATCAAGCAGTGAACGCATGGTAGAAACGGATAGTGAAGCAAGTCTTAAGCATTGTCCAAGTACGAGGGTCAGGTAACCGCCAGCAAACCTTTGTAGTAAGCGACGATATCCTTGACCGTATTCTCGATGACAAAATGCTCTTTCACCCGTTTCATTCCATTATCCGCCATCCGTCTACGCTCTTCGGGATGGTTCAGCATCCAGGTGATGGAGTCTGCAAGTACAGTAGCATCTCCCGGCTGGATCAGCATTCCTGTTACACCAGGAACTACAATCTCAACCGGTCCGCCTTCATTGGAGGCAATCACCGGCAGTCCAGCCGCCATACCTTCGACGATGACCTGGCCAAACGGCTCGGGGGTGATCGACGTGTGAATCAGTAAATCGGCTTTGTTCATAAGTCCTTGTATATCATCTACATGACCCAGCAGGCTGACATTGGTAATGTTGCCTTGCTGCATCTGCTGAATTAATTCCTGTTTGTATTCCTCTTCCCCGAACAGCGCGTCTCCGGCAAGCCAGAACTTCACCCGGCTGTCATGCTTGAAGGCCTTGGCGGCTTCCAGTACAATATGCTGGCCTTTCCAGTGAGCCAGGCGTCCCACCAGCAGGACATTGAAGTCCTTCTGGTCCCGCTTGCCGATCCCTTCACCAATCGCTTTGGCAAAAGCGGAGTAAACGACCAGCGTCTTCTTCGACCGCGGCAGCTCCAGCGCATTCAGCGTGGAATGGGAATTGGCGATGACGCCGTTCGGCAGCAGGCGTGACAGCAGCCGGATCGCCTTGGCGACAACCGGCTTCAGGTACGGGGCTCCGATATGGTCCCGGATATGCCAGATCAGGGGCACTCCGGCTTTTTTGGCAGCCACCGCTCCGTAAAATGCCGATTTCAGCGAATTGGTATGCACGCAATCGACCTTCTCCTCTTTGAGCAGCGGAGCGAGCTTACGGCCGTAGGCCAGCAGCTTCATTGCAGCCGCCGGGGCGCCGAGGTTCACGGCATTGCGTCCGCGGCTGCGGATGCTCTCATCCAGCGGGATAATGCGGACATCAATGCCCTTCTCCCGCAGCCGTTCGGCCAAAGTGCCTTCTTCCGCCAGAATCACCAGCGGGCTAATCTGTTCACCGATGTTGGTGAGAATGTTGAACAAGGCAACCTCTCCGCCGCTCCATTTGGCGGTGTGATCAATATAAGCGACTTTGATCATCCTACGCTCACACCCTTTCCCAAAGTTTCGAGGAATACGGACTCCACTTGATCGCCTACATGCTGCCAGGTATATTTCTCCAGCACATGATTCCGGCATTCGTCACGGCCCGGCAGCAGCTTGCGGTTGCTCAGCATATGAATCATGCCTTCTGCCATATCGTCGCTGCCTGCACTCTTGAACAGCAGCTCCGGCCGGAAGCCCTGCAGAATCTCCTTGTTGCCGCCGACCGGAGTCGCCATTACCGGAAGGCCGGAGGCCAGCGCCTCCACGGTGATCAGGCCGAAGCCTTCCAGCGCCTGCGAAGGAACGACGAACATATCCGCCGCCTGATAATAGGAGGCCAGCTCATGATCGGGAATATAGCCCAGGAGCCGGACCTTGTTGCCCAGTCCGTAATCGGCTATTTTCTCTTCGAGCTCACCCCGCAGCGGGCCTTTGCCCCCGATCAGCAGAATTGCGTTCGGGAACCGCTCGGCAACCTGCTTCCAGGCTTCGAGCAGCTGCAGCAGCCCCATGCGGTTCATCAGCCGCCGGACCGTCAGCACGGTAGTTGCACCTTCCGGCAGATTCAGTGTCCGCCGGATCGCCAGCCGGTTGGTGGAAGGCACGAACCGTTCCACATTAGCCGCACCCGGAATGACGATGATCTTGTGCAGCGGCACCCCGTGCAGATCATGCAGCATACCCCGGAAGTATTCGCTCAGGACAATGAATTTGTCTGCCAGCTTGTAAGCCTTATGTTCAATCGATTTGGCAATCGTTGTTTTCACCTTGTGCCTGATGCCTTGACCTTCGATCTTCATCTCTTCATTCCAGGGGCCGTGGAAGGTCATAACCACCGGAATGCCCCGCTTCTTCGCTTCTATCGCCGGCCCGATGCCGTAAGGTGCGAAGTGGGTATAGAGGATATCAATCCGCCCGCTGCCGTCTCCCATCAGGTCCGCCGCCTTGCGCTGGAAGGCATCCTTGCGTTTCCAGATCGTCTCCTTGGGATCACCGGCGTTGTGGATGATCAGTTCCTTCGGGGTAGCAGGTGTCTCCTGACTACAGATCAGGGCATGCACCTGGTTCCGTGAGGAGAGCTGCTCACATACGGATTTGAAATAGGTGTTCAGTCCTCCGGGCTGTAACGAGGGCCAGCTGAGGCCGGTCGTCATAATGTTCAATCCGTCATTGTACGACATAGCTTCTCTCCCCTTTGTTCTCCTTGTCGGCCTGGCCCATGGCATTATGCCGGGTCAGCTTGCCGGAGCTGTGTAATTCGTAATGCTTGAAGCCGACCATGAATTCATACATCACCCAGAATATCGATACCGCGAAGCCTGAAATTCCTTTTTTGAATAATCCGTGCACGAAATACTTCTGCAGGAAACGTGCCGGCGGCCGCAGCAGCAGGTGGCTCAATTTGAACGGCTTGCCGCTTTCAAAGGCGCTTTGCGCTTCCAGATCCGTGTATTTGTTGAACCGGGCCACGTGGTCGTTGATGCTGCGGAAGCCTTGATGCCACAGCGTTCCGTTCAGCTTCACCGTCCGTTCCTCGGATACCTCGGGCATCTCATGCACCAGGCTGTTGCGGATGCCGTACTCCTTGCGGTTATACAGCCGCACCAGGTACTCACCCTTATCCAGCCATTTGCCGAGAAAATCACCAATCCGGTATAGCGAGAACGCTACGGTAGCATCCGTAAGTCCCGGCTTGCGCTCCAGAATATCCCGCGCCAGCTCTTCACTGACCACTTCGTCGGTATCAATCAGGAAGACCCAATCATGGACGGCGCGTTCCACTCCGAATTCCCTTTGCTTCGCATATCCGGGCCATGGGTTAACATACACCCGGCATCCCAGGCTCTCGGACAGCTGGACCGTCCCGTCTTTGCTGCCCCCGTCGATTACAACCACCTCGTCGGCGAACAACCGGCAGGACTGAATTGCTGCGGAGATTCGAACTTCGTCATCCTGAGCAATGATGACCGCCGATATCGGGTAACTCCCCCGGCCGCCAAGCACGCTTGTCATTGAATCCATGAAGGTATCCTCCTTTGCCTTGTAGGTCCGGTGTGTGTCGTCGCTGCGAGAAAAGTTTGGGCTTCCGGCCGTTGTTGTCTTCTGATTTCATTGATTGGACCGCTGTTTGCGGTTGAAATCAGAAGACAAAGACGGACGCTGACGCTCCTGCAGCTCCAAATTTTCTCTGCGCTCCTCCAAGCACCGTCCCTTGGTTTTTTAGCAGATAAGTCGCTCGCCTCGTATTCTCGGCTCGCTGAATCAATTACTTACCTGCTTACACATCCATAGGTTTCTTGCGAATATACGAATTCATCGTCGTCTTCAGCCACTGAAGGTCCTGGGCGTTAATAAGCAGCCGCGGAAGCTTAACCTTCAGGTTGTATCTGATATTAAGAATAATGAACAGGAACCGCAGCACTGCCGAGGAGAGCATGGCCACTCCGGCTCCGAACAATCCGAACTTCGGCACCAGCAGGAAGAGCAGCGGAATCACGAGGATGAGGCCGACTCCCTGAAGGATGGATACGAACTTCGGCTTGCCCAGCGCCATGAATACCTGGGCCAGAATCAGCGTCCCTCCGCTGATGGTCACTTCCAGCAGCAGCAGGCGGAACACGGTAAGCGCCGTATTGAAATCCTTGCCGTAGAGCAGAGGGATGACGAACGGGGCAACCAGCATCAGGAACACTGCGCCTAGCAGAGTACAGGTAGTACTGATCCGGAAAGCCTTGAAGGTAAGGGCTACCGCTTCGTCCTTCGACATCTCGGAGGCTTTGGGGAACAGGACCACCGTAATCGAATTGGAGAAGAAGTTGACCATTCGCGACAAGCTTACCGCAACCGCATAGAGCCCCAGATCGGCCGGCCGGAGCAGCCCGGCAATAATGATCTGGTCTATGTAATAAGAGAACTGTCCAAGCAGGTCATTACCATAGGAGCCCATACCGTAAGTAAACAATCTTTTGAAGTTAAGATAGGCATCCCGCAGCTTTACTTTGTAGGTGCGGAGCAGCGAGACCGTCATTCCGATGAACAGCGGAACCGACGGGACCAGATAGGCCAGCGCTGTTGTATAAGGATTCATGTGTCCGGTCAGGATGAGTATCCCAATCGCGGCCAGCGTCAGCAGGGGAATCAGATATCGCAGCCAGTTGAAGGTTTTGTAATCGCCTCTGAACTGGAACGCCGCATTATTGACCTGTGAGACCACAATCAGCGGACACAGGATCATCGACCACTGGGCGAAGACCACAACATCATGGCTGAAGGACTTCAGCCAATACGGGAGAACAATAATCCCGATGATCATGGCCATGGTTCCGAACACAAGTCCGATCAGCAGCGCCACCCTGTACAGCACCCCGGCTTCATCCGGGTTCTTCTTGGCGTTGTAGATCAGTGCCGAGGGGATACCGAAGCTCATGCTGAACGCCAGGAATTGTGACCAGTTCACCATAGCGGTCTGTTCCCCCCGACCTGTCGGGCCGAGATACCGCGCGGTCAGCACGCCGGTCAGCATATTGACCAGCAGAATCAGTACGCTGACGAACATTGTTTTGACGGCAGCCGAACTGTTGTCCTTACTCTTCGTGAAGCGCCGGAGGGAGGACCAGACTGTACTAGCGGGAAGTGATTTTGCGTTCAACTGCTGCATGTGGTATACCCTTCTTTCTGCTCTGAGTAATCTCTTTGGCACTGAGTCCGAGTCCGATCAGCATCCAGATCAGATAACCCTTAAGACCCGGAAATCCGTTATCCGATACCAGACTTACCACAGCCCCCATCCATGCCGCCAGCGACAGGCGGGCATAAGGCTGAAGATGATCCTTGCTGGTTACTCTGACGGCAATCTCTTTAATGACGGCCCCCAGGGCTCCGAAAAAGAACAATGCGCCGAGTACTCCGAAGGTAAGCAGCAGTGCGATCACACCGTTATCCATGTTCCCGTATTCACCAAGCTCCCCGCCGTTGCCGATCTTCGTCCCCTGTCCTACACTGCCGATACCCTGCCCGACCGGATTACCTGCCACCATCGGCAGCATGTTCGTCCAGAGGCTGAGACGTTCATTGTAGGAATGATCCTCCTGCACCGAGGTGAGGGTCTCCATCCGGGCGACCAGCCCCTCTGCCCCCGGCAGCTTGGGAACTATCGTGAACAGCGCGGCTGCCACGAATCCAAGCTGCAGCAGGGTTTTCCATTTGCCTTTGGATGGAGAGGAGGCAATGTACACCAGCAGCATCACCAGCAGGACCAGCCATGCGGAACGCACCAGCGTAGTCAGCAGGCAGACTACTACGAGCAGAACACCGATCCAGCGCAGTGTCCCCTGCCATCTTTTCTCCAGAATCATCGGGACCAGTGCGAAGACCAGGAAGGTTGCCGCCGGGCCCGGAGAATTCAGAGTGGAGAACACCCGGATCTCCAGGGGATACGGTGTGCCGATGGACATCATATCCGCGTTCCGCATCCAGAAGGCGTCCCACGGGGGAACCGTCAGATACTGTACAATTCCATATGCTGCAACCAGCACGGCGATATTCGCAAAAGCGTACAGCAGCCGGTCGATATCCTTCGGTTTGTACTGGGTTACCGCGAAGAACGGAATCAGCAGCAGTGGAACGATATAATTCGCCAGATCGTATACCGAGCCAATGCCGTTCTTCGCGAGGCCAATCATCGCGCCGTAGGCCAGCGCAATGGAGAACAGCAGCAGTATCCGGGTAGAGGATTTGCGGATCTTGTGAATCTCCTTCAGCACCGGAATGGCTAAGGTAGCTCCGGTGAGCAGGGGAGCCAGACTCAGCAGTGATACGGAGTGATACACCCCTTCATACCAGTCTGCGATCCGCCGCAGCTCCGGGGCAACCGCCCAGATCAGCAGCGTGTAAGGAATCAGCATCCGTGTATTCAGCAGCGCCAGCAGGAAGGCCGGGAAGAGGATTCCTGCCAGTATCACTCCCTGCAGACTGTTCGATGAGCTGAGCTTCGCACTGGCGAAGCCGATCAGCAGCGGCAGAATCACTGCTGCGCCGCAGATCATGGTCATCACTGCCGCTGACTTCACAGCTGATCTAGAGGGAAGACTCAGACTGTTCTCATCCCTGCTTAGCATCTTCATTCCCCCGCCTCCCGTCTCCGCCGCTTCTCGTTTATTGCGATTTGCTGTTCTTCACTTTATCCCGCTTGCGCAGCTCCTTGAGGAGCAGCACCAGGAACTGGGCATCATCGACCAGGTATCTTTTCCATAGACGGCCCGGCTCCTGACTGAGCCTCCACAGCCATTCCATTCCGGTTCTCTGCATGAAATCCGGAGCCCGTTTGACCGAGCCTGACAGGAAGTCGAAGGTTGCGCCCACACCGATCGAGATCGGCGCCTGATAAGAGGTATAGTGACGGTATATCCATTTCTCCTGCTTCGGCGCTCCCACGCCTACGAACACAATATCCGGCTGACTCTCGGTCAGCATCTGGATAATCCGCTGGTTCTCTTCTTCGTTGTGCTCAAAGCCGTAGGAAGGAGAATAGCAGCCGACAACATTGATACCCGGATAAGCTGCTTTCAGGTTCTTCGTCGCCTGCTCCGGCACGCCTTCCGCTGAGCCCAGGAAGAACAGCCGGTATTTCCTTTGTTCAAAAGCATTGCCCAGCCTGCTGAACAGGTCCGCTCCCGATACCTTTTGCTTCAGCGGCTTACCGAGCATTTTGGAAGCCCAGATGAGCGGCATTCCGTCTGCCACAACAGCTCCGGCTTCGGAATAGACCTCCTGGAACTCTTTGTCCTTGCGGAGCTTGATCACATGATCGACATTGCATGTCAGGATGTAGGACTGGTTCCTTTCCTGAATCGTTTTGTCAATGTAATCGAGCAGGTCCATGAAATCATAGTTATCGAAATTGACATCGAACATATTCACTTGGTTCATCGTATCACTTCTTTTTGTGGGGAATCGGCCAGCTGTGAAGATCGATACAGGCAGTTCAGGTACCAACAGAACGGAATGATGAATTGGACCGTCGACAGCGTGTTATCTGTAAATGAGTAGATCAGAAACGCTGCTATAAAGAGCAGATAATAAGGTTTGACCGGCGGTGCCAAAGCCCTGTACACCAGAAGGAACACAGCCAACAAGGAAAGCAGCAGCAGGATTGCGCCGAAATACCCTCCATCGAAGTAGAAGCGGATATACTCATTGTGAGGAACAACAAACCCTTTGTAGAGCGATCCGTCATTCGCCACCGTCACCGCTCCAAGACCCCGTCCCGCATAGGGGGAATCCTCCGCTTTGTTCAGGAAGTACTCCCAGGCTTCCGCACGCCCTGACAGGTCGACCCCCGTTTCCGTCGTACGTTCGAAGGAACGTTTCTTGATGTTATCGAGCTGCAGGTATACTGCCGAGGTGATCACGAGCAGTGAACACAGCAGCGGGATTAGAAATTTCGTTTTGCCTTTTAAATACTGGCGGGAGATGTCGTAGAAATAATAGAGCACCATCAGGACCAGCGCCAGGATCGGCCCCCTTGTCCCGGTTCCAATGAGAATCAGGAAATTCAGACCCAGCATTGTGTAGTAAAAGCGGATATGCTGCGGGCTTCGCTTAATTTCAATGAACGCGATCGCGACTCCCATGAACGCCAGCATAGCCAGATGCGCCGGAATATTCGCCCCCTGAATCCGTACTGCGCCGGTGAATTCGATGTCGAGTAAGGAATGCAGATGAGCCGCCTGCAGCACCACTCCGGCCAATACACTGACCAGCGGCAGCAGGGTGATGATGCGGATTTGCTTCTCAGCCACCTCCTTCTTCCAATTGATAAGCAGGAATACGAAGGGCAGCGATAATCCGATAAAAGCTTTGACTGCAATCGATGAGCTCATCTCCGGCAGCCAGATGGAGAAGGTGAAGGTGATGAAGACCAGCGCCAGCATCGCCCACAGGGGCTGGCTGAGCCGGAACTTCAGGCCGTTGACCAGAATGCACGGCACCAGCAGCACCAGGATAACCAGTTTGTAGAGTGAGAGAATCTCAACACCGAACATACTGCCGCTGAACAGGAAATTAATCGAGACTGCGGTGGTCAGCAGAACGAAGTAGCTGATCAGTTCCGGACGGGAGATGGAGACGAACAGCAGCATAATCAGGAGTACAGCAGCTACGGCTATGACCGGCTGGTAGATGACCGCTGCCCCCAGGAATAATGCGGACATGAGATAGAGCATTCCGTATGGCAAAGCGTTTATTTTGGAGCCCCATTCAAAATTAGTCATGTCACGCACTCCCCTCACCCCGCTGCGGATTCCCTCTTCCGGTTCCAAATCATATGGAGAGTTCCGCGAATACTCTCCAGCCGGCATTTGTTCAGCAGCCTTCTTCCCTGACTGCGGGAGAGAATGGAATCTGCCAGAATGTACATCACCTTGGCCCCTGTTTTACCCAGCAGCAGCAGGTTGCCCTTCATCCCTTCGCTTTTCATCGCGTTCGAGATGCCTTGGCTGTAATAACGTTTCATAATCCAGTCTTCCGTCAAACGGTTAGCCGGTACGAAATGATCCACCGCCATCTCCGGATGATAGAGAATGGAATGCCCCTCCTGCTGGATTTGGCCGAACAGCCAGGTCTCTTCACCGGAGAGCAGCGAATCACCTTTTCTCCCCAGCTCCAGCGGAAACAGGCTGATGTCGAACACGATCTTGCGCATCGCCATATTGGCTCCGCAGGGGTGCAGACGCTTCGGATATTCCCTGATCCGGTTGCCCAGATCCACTATGGTATATGGAAGCTCGAATGGCTTAATCAGCCATTCCGGCCGTTTGCTCTCGAAGATCGGAGCAATTTTACCGCCCATCGCCATCACTTCCGGCTTCTGCTCAAACGTACTGACGATCGTACTAATCCAGGTCCGGCAAGGTATCGCATCATCATCCAGGAAGGCGATGAGCGGCGATTTGGAAGCCAGAATCCCCGTATTCCGGGCCGCCGACAGTCCTTGCACCGGCTCCAGAAGATAACGGATATCCATATCAGCACCATAGGTATCAATAAACCTCCGGATAGCGGCTGCCGTATCATCCTTGGAACTGTTATCCACTACGATGATTTCGGCGTGGTCCAGATTCTCCAGCGGAAGCAGCGAATGAAGAGTCTTGACCAGCAGCGCCGACCGGTTGTAGGTGCAGATGATAATGGAAATCTTAGGTACTTCTCCGTGTACAAGCATCGGCATTCACCCAATTCCCATAATTTTAATAAGCATTTTTGGAGCCGAGCAGCATCAGGCCGGTTTTGACAATGATCTTAAGATCCAGCATAGTGCTGCGCATGTGGATATAGGTCAGGTCCAGCTGGACCATTTCGTCAAAGCCAACGCTGTTTCTGGCATTAACCTGCCAGTACCCGGTGCAGCCCGGTGTAACCATCAGCCGTTGTTTGTCATACTCCGTATACTGCGCCACCTCTTCAACGAGCGGGGGACGGGGTCCTACGAGACTCATATGGCCCATAAGCACGTTCCAGAGCTGAGGCAGTTCGTCAATACTTGTCTTGCGCAGGAATCTTCCTGTCCGCGTGATGCGGGGATCATTCTTGATCTTGAACATTGCGCCGCTCACCTCGTTGTAGGCCATCAGATTGGCCTTCAGCTCCTCGGCATTGGAGACCATGGATCTGAATTTGTACATAGGGAACAGCTTCTCATCCTTGCCGACCCTGTTCTGGCGGAAGAATACTTTGCCTTTAGGATCCTCCAGCTTGATTAGGACAGCCACCACCGCGAACAGCGGCAGCAGCACGAGAAGGCCAAGAGCGGAGAAAAAAATGTCGATAATCCGCTTCAATACCAGATAGGAATCCATTTCCTTACTTCCTTCATTGGCATGCAGCATGTAAAGTTTCGGCAGGACGGCCTCATAGTCTTCCGGCAGTTTTTGCATGCTCATCTCTCCTCATTCCTCCTAAATATTGTTGGTTCAGCTGCTCAGCGTGGTTTGTCCGGCCTGTTTCAGCCATTCCGACATTGCATCCATGACCTGATAGCGCAAATCCTCGCTCTGTAGAGCAAATTCCAGTGTGGTCAAAATATAACCAAGGCGTTCACCAACGTCATATCGCGTACCATCAAAGTTATAAGCATATACCCGCTCGCTCTGGTTCAGCTTCTGGATCGCGTCCGTGAGCTGAATTTCGCCGCCCGCGCCTTTTTCCTGAAGGTCCAGATACTTGAAGATCTTCGGTGTGAACACGTAACGCCCCATAATCGCCAGGTTGGAAGGAGCCGTTCCGAGCGGAGGCTTCTCCACGAAGTTGTTAACCCGGTAGAGCCGTCCGTCCTGCAGATCCGGTTCGATAATCCCGTAGCGGTTGGTGAATTCATCAGGGATGACCTGAACACCAATCACTGAATTCTGTGTTTCTTCATACTGGTCAATCAGCTGTTTCAGGCAGGGGACCTGTCCGGTTACAATATCATCGCCGAGCATAACGCCGAAGGGTTCATCCCCGATAAACCGTCTGGCACACCATACGGCATGGCCCAGACCCTTGGGTTCCTTTTGCCGGATATAGTGAATTTCCACTTTTGAGGAACGCTGTACTTCTTTGAGCAGCTCCAGCTTACCGTCTTCCAGCAATCTGGATTCGAGTTCAAAGGCATTATCGAAATGATCCTCAATCGCCCGCTTTCCTTTACCGGTAACGATGATGATGTCTTCGATCCCGGAAGCGATTGCTTCCTCCACGATATATTGAATCGTTGGTTTGTTGATAATAGGCAGCATTTCCTTAGGCATCGCTTTGGTTGCCGGAAGGAAACGTGTGCCTAACCCGGCTGCCGGGATTATTACCTTTTTGACCTTTTTCATCACACATACCTCCCAAAAGTTTCATTCACCTTGCCGCTTCAGTACATTATTTGGTCTGGTTCATCGCAATTCCGAGAATTCTCACACCTGTCTGTTCCATAAGAGCCTTCAGCTTGCGGAGAGACTCACGCTTCGTCCGGCCATGTCTGGCCACGATGATTACACCGTCTGAGAGCGGAGCCAGAATGCGGGCGTCACTGAATTCCACCGCTTGCGGCGAGTCCAGCAGAATCAGATCAAAGCTTGCTTTCAGTTCTTCCAGCAGGGCTGACATCTTGTCGCTCCCGAGCAGATCCGGGGGACTGACACTGGTAATACCGGCAGGAATTACGGCCAGATTAGCCAGGCTACCGTATACGGCAATATCTTTGGTTTCCTCATAACCGGCCAGATAAGCGGCCAGCCCTTGGCTTCCTTCTACCTCGAACACACTGTGCAGTCCGGGCTTCCTCAGGTTGCAGTCTACAACGGCAACCTTCTTGCCGTCCTGGACAAAGGATACGGCCAGATTGGAGAGAATCGTTGTCTTGCCTTCCCCGCCTTCCGCAGAAGTGAAGAGCAGCACCTGTCCACCATTGCCCTTCAGCAGACCGAGCTGGCGGATGTAGGTACGCAGCGAGCGGAAGGATTCAGAGATATGCGAGGACGGGTTCATGTCCGTAATCAAACTTCTATTCAGCCGTAACATAAGCGCCCTCCCCTACTCTTGCCTTGGCATTTCCCGCTTTGCCCAAATCACGTTTACGGATTGCCGGAATACTGGCAATGACCGGAAGGCCAAGATCGAACTCTGCTTCCTTCTCGGATCTCAATGTACCGTTCAGCGTTTCCATCAGCAGGATGATTCCTACTGCCGCCATCAGCGAGACTACAAAGCTGATGATAATGTTCATGGTAGAACCGCTATTGACCGGTCCAGGCTGATTCGCCGGGTCCGCCGGGGTCAGGAACGTTACATTGTCCAGATTCATCAGTGCCGGCAGGCTGCGGATGAATGTTTGTGAGACCGCGTTTACGATCGTAGCTGCGGTGGCGTAATCCTCATCCTGCACACTCAGATTAATCACTTGGCTTTTCTCTGAGGATTTGATCTGCAGCTTGGCAGCGAGTTGGCCTGCCGTCAGACCGAATTCGGGATGCTCCGCGATCACACTCTTCATAATCGTTGGTGACTTCATGATTTCCTTATAGCTCTCGATGAGGTTAAGACTGAAGTTGAGTGCGTTGAGATTGTTGCTCTCGGGAACATTTACGACGTTGTTGACCAGTAGCTGTCCAGAGGCGGAGTAGACGGGGACAACGAAGTTTTTGCTGACATAGAAGGTGGTGGCGCAGGAGATAAGCACGAACACCGTGATTAACCATAATCTTTTTTTAATCAGGTTAATGTAATCCAAAATCGTCTTTTCCACAGTAACCCTCCTTCCGCATGTGTTCATTTTGAAAGCAATCATGAAAATTTCAGAACTCTTGCTTTTATTCTATCAACGCGCAACATTTGTCACATGCCTCATAGCATCCCTTTACACTTCACTTTCGTGTGATGCCGTTTAGTCCCTAAGAGGGTAGGGATGGTATACTTTAGTACCATACGACTGGTAATAACTAACAGCCTCCGGTAGCGTTACCTACTTCACGTGTCACTTCATGCTTTTGAAAGATAAAGAAACTGTTCAGAAAATGTTCAGATGCTCATGGTAGGGTAGGGACCAAAGGGCACAAAAAAAACACGGACATCACTGTCCGTGTTCATGAACCATCCGTTATGAGGTAACCTTAGTCGTACGACATCTCGTATTTGGTAAGCCCAACCGCATTGGCATATAATGCTGCCTGCGTCCGGTCCGCTACCTGAAGCTTCGCCAGAATCTGGCTGACATGCTTTTTGACTGTGAATTCACTGATGAACAAGCGGGAAGCGATCTCCCGGTTGCAGGCCCCCTGCCCAAGCTCAATCAACACTTCCTTCTCTTTCGGTGTCAATTCATCCGTTGGACTGTTGCCGCTCATCCGCATCTTGTCTTCCATCAGGCCGGGATCATAATACTTTCTGCCTTTGTGCACCAATTGAATCGCAAACAGCAATTCCTCCGGCAAAGCTTCCTTCAGCACGTAACCGTCTACCAGCACTTCTTCCGCCTTCAGGAAATCCTCCCGGCTTGCGGAGGACGTAAGCAGAATGAACTTACTGGCAATTCCGCGTATACGGGCTGCCTTGATAATGTCCAGACCCGATTCATCGGCAAGCTTCAGGTCAATCAGCACAAGATCAGGCTGTATCTCTTCTATAACGAGAAGAGCTTCCTGGCCATTCGTAGCCTCACCGGCAAACTCCAGATTAGCCTGCATTGAAATCACAGCAGCCAATCCTCTTCTCACCAAAGGGTGATCATCAACAATGACGATTTTCACTTGAACGACCTCCTGTCTAAAGTTTATGCATTTTTTAGTTCAGCCACACCGACAGGGATGGAGATCAAAATTCTGGTGCCTGCATTCTCACTGCTGGACAACTGGAAGTCACCGCCAAGGGACTGTGCCAAATATTGCATATTCTTCATTCCCAGTCCGCCGGTGTTATCCTCGGACTCGGTCCAGATCAAGTCCGTATCGAATCCGACGCCATCGTCGATAATCGATAGTCTGATCCATTTGGGCTTCAGGGACAATTCAACATCCACCCGGCTGGCTGCACCATGACGTATGGCGTTGCCTGTCGCTTCGGAGATTATCCGGAAGAGCGCCTTGTGGTAAGGATAAGGGAGACTGAAATCATCCCCCGTTATTTTCAGTTCAATTTCCACATCGTTGAGCCGGGACAGGCTCTTGAGATGGGAGCGCACCATGCCAAGCCAGCTGGGGCCGCCGCTCTTCTTGGAGCTGAGGCTGTAGATGGTGATCCTGAGTTCCTTGGCCACCTTGGTGGCTGAATCGTGGATCAGCTCAATTTGCTCCTCCAGCTCGCCTTCGGACATTTTGCGCCAGGACTGCTTCAGGGAATGCGTAGCATATACAATGCCAAAAAGGCTCTGCGATACACTGTCATGCATTTCATCGGCTATCCGGTTCTGTTCGTTCGTGATGATCAGCCGGTTCTCGATCACGCCCAGCTCATGGCGCTCAAGAATAATCGCACTCAGCTCCGACAGGAACATCAGCTGCTGTATATACCATCTGCGGCCTTCCAGCCCTTCCGAGGATTCCAGCCTCACGCCGATCATCCCGACGAAACGTGTACTCATCCTTACCGGCATCAGCAGGAAATCCCCAAGACCCGGCAGACTCTTGAATACCGGTTCCCGCTGCAGCCTCCATTCATGCTCATGCTTCTCCAGCTCCATGAACAGAAACCGTTCTTCCTCATGCTGCCAGCCCGTCTGCCGGCTCTCCGGAGCGGGTTCTCCGCTCTTCTTCGCGAACCAGAACAAGGCCTTCTCCAGCTTGGTAAGCTTTACAACGTAGTCGGTGATGACTTGGCCTATGTTCATGAAATCATGCTGGCTCGATGTTTCCACGATGTGATAAAGCGACTTGATATGTTCCATGGTATCGTTGGTCCGCGCGTTTGCTTCCTCCCGTTGCCGCTTTATCCCGTTAACCATTTGCATAACTATAACCGCAAGAGCCAGGGCTAGAAACATGTTGCCGTTCGTAAGCACGATTTCGGAGAAAGATTTCCCCGTAGATCCGGGGAGAAAATAACATAGCGCGGCAACGATGCCGAAATACCCGAGAAGCAGGCTCCAGACAAAATAGTATGATAGCGATCCAGCAGCAATCAGGACGGGACTCAGCACATACAGCTTAAACGGGCTGTCATATCCCCCTGTAAATAGCGTCAACACAATGATTCCCGCCAGCTCTATACAGATAACGAGCATAAGAATACGCGGTCTTGCACGAAGCCTCCGGTAATAGAAAGTGAATACTTGAGCAAATAAGAATAGCACAATGATTAGTAGGGATTTGTATATTACGGAAGGCCCCGCAGGAACCATGAGGAACATAAACGATGTGAGGGACAAAGAAATGGTTCTGTAAAAGGCGATCATTCTGTCTTCGGCTGTTGCTTTAATTTTCATCCCACCACCCTATTCTCCAGTTTGTGGAAAATTCGAGCTTATTCTAAGCTATGTTTAAAAGCATCATACATGAGAAAAATCACAATAACAAGTTTCGCTTTTTAATGACAGCGTTTACTTTTAAAATAAAAAGCATGTCATTAACCTTTTTTTACAAAATCGCACTCAGTTATATCCATAATTCCAAATAATAGCGCATTCATGGTCTAACAATGATTTCCTGCACAAGACAAACAGCCTGTCCCCCTGGAGGGACAGGCTGTTCGTTATATAATATTCACAACCGTCATGATCATTCTGTCATCTGCAGTCTACTCAGTCACCGCCGGCAAGGCTGTTTGCTGCTTGGCCTTATTACATATGCAAATCTGGTAACGCTGTTCGCCAACGATATGATACCCGGTGGACAGAATACGTAAGGTATGGTTTCTTGCGTCCACCTTATGGAGACTGCGGCAACTGATGCAGTAATATTCTCTCATGGCTTCATCTCCGGCATAGTCTAGAAGAACTATTCAAAAAACTGCTAATATGTTCTAAATCATATCACTGTCTTTTTCAGCATGTCAACAATAATCTGCAAATTACGACATATATCCAGAAATAAAGTAGAATTATGTCGGTTTTTATACGTTGCTGCGGCAGTTCTGCGGAGAAATGCCCATATATTTCTTAAACAGCCTTGAGAAATAGAAGGAATCCCTATAATGAAGCATTCCCGCGATTTCCTGTACCTGCAGGGAAGTGTTGAGCAGAAGATGTTTGGCTTCTGCCATTTTGAGACGGTGGATATATTCATGCAAGGGGTAACCGCTGCTTCTGCGGACCGTACGACGGAGTGTGGACATGGAGATGTGCAGACCTGCAGCGATTCTAGGCAGATCAGGCTTCTCATAGATGCAGGCATTCAGCGCTTCGCGGATATGAGACATAGGTTCTGCCTGCAGGAGCCGGTTATTGCCCTGGATACGCAGTGAACATTCCAGCAGCATCTCTTCGAGCTTCATGGCCGCCCGGTCCGCATCTCCGGGAGCCCCGCCGTCCATTAGCCCCAGAACCTCTTCAAACAAGGCCGTAAGTCCCTGCACCCCATCCGCCTGACAGACAGCCCCGCCGGCTATCATTCCGGTCTCCAGCCATTCCGTGACACGGCTTCCGGCGAAATTAATATAGTATTCATCCCAATCCCCTCCTGAAGGCGGTCCGAAACTGTAGGTGCAGCCGGGACGGAAAAAGAACAGGCTCCCTTCACGGACCTGCTGCTCCTTGCCTCCGTTCTCACTATAAGAACCGCCACCCGAAACTATGTATACAAGCGCCCAGTGCTCGAACACCACACCTGAACGAAAAAGCGTTCTTCCCGGCAGATGACCCGCTTGCCCTATCCGTATCGACTTCAGCCGGAGCCTGGAAGCCTCAACCTTGGGATCGATAATCCGGATCGGATAGGGACTGATCATATAATCCATGAGCTTGGGCATACATTGCATTCCTCCACCTGTTTAGGAGTGATATGGTTGTAATGAAGATGATCATATTCTACATGAATAAGAGGTGTCCACGCTATGCCTGAAAACAGTAATTTACAGTTGCTCCCTTACCCCCAGCAGGTCACAGTATCCCAAGGCCAGTTTCTCATTCCCGCCAAGGGGAGTATTGTTCTGGCCGGTGAGAGGAATCAAACCGCACTCCCGGCAGCACGCAAGCTTCAACAGGTTACTCTACAGGCGGTTCAGCTCCGTCTGTCTCTGTCGGTGGGGATACGCCCTTCCACCGTTTCCGCCTTTACCTTCAGCTATAATGCCCTGCTGGCGGCCGGAGCCTACGAGATTCACATTGATGAACACGGAATCACCATTGCCTATGGCTCCCCGGAAGGCGCTTATTATGCGGCCGGTACGCTGAAGCAGCTGCTGGAGCAGTATGCCAGAAGTATTCCCCAGCTGGTTATCCGTGATCAGCCGGATTTTGCCGCCAGGGGACTCATGATCGATATCAGCCGCAACAAAATCCCCAAGCTGGAAACCCTGTACCGGATCATTGATCTGATGTCCGATCTGAAGCTGAATCAGTTACAGCTATATATAGAAGGAGTTCCATTTGCCTATGAGTCTTTTCCGCAGGTCTGGGAGCTGGAAACGCCCATTACCGGTGAGGAAATTCTGCTGCTGGATGCCTACTGCCGTGAGCGTTATATCGAGCTGGTGCCTAACCAGAACAGCTTCGGCCATATGGAGGGCTGGCTGACCCGTCCTGAATTCAATAGTCTGGCCGAAATTCCCGAAGGCTTCATGCTCCCTGATCATATGTATGACAGCGATCTGTATCCCGACGGGCTGTTCATGCATCCCGGAACCTTCGATACGGAAGATCCGCAAGTACTGAAGCTTCTGGGCACAATGTATGATGACCTTCTTCCTTACTTCCATTCGCAGCTATTCAATGTCGGATGTGACGAGACCTATGAACTGGGACTTGGCAAAAGCAAAGCGAAGGCTGACTCCGCCGGTAAAGGCGAGCTCTATCTCTCTTTCCTGGAGAAAATTCACGGGCTCGTTACGGAGCGCGGTAAAACCATGCAGTTCTGGGGTGATATCATTATCCAGCATCCGGAGCTGATTCCCCGCCTGCCGAAGGATATTATCGCCATGGAATGGGGCTACAGCGCCGCTCATCCGTTCGAAGCGGATACCCTGAAGTTCCGTGAAGCGGAGATTCCGTTCTATGTCTGTCCGGGAACCAGCTCCTGGAATTCACTTACCGGACGGACCGACAATATGCTGGCTAATCTGCGCAGCGCGGCAGTCCACGGCAAACGTAATGGTGCAATCGGCTATCTGATTACAGACTGGGGCGATTTCGGCCACTGGCAGCATCTGCCGGTCAGCTACGCCGGATTCGTATACGGGGCTGCACTGGCCTGGAATGTGGAGGGCAACCTTGAAGCGGATGTTGCCGAATACCTGAACACCTCCATCTTCCATGACCGTTCCGGAGCGATCGGGCAATTACTGCTCGACCTCGGAAATTACTATACCTTCGAATCCGGAACCCTCCGCCCGAATGATACGGAAATGTCCATGCTGCTGCGCAGCAGTCTGGGTCATGTGCATCTGGCAGAGAAGATGACCGGAGAGCAGCTTCAGCAGCTTGAGCATTACATCACCGGCATAGAAGCAAAGCTTGAAGGGCTCGCCCTGGAATGCGATGATGCCGGTCTTGTCGCAGAAGAGCTAAGCAACGGGATTCACTTTGTGAAGCATGCCGTGCAGCTGACCCGGCTTAAGAAACAGATGGCCGGGGCAACGCCGCAGATTGATGCGGCACTCGTTCAAGAGCTGATCCATGATCTGGATCTCCTGCTACATCATTACCGGCAGCTATGGACCCGCCGCAACCGGCTCGGCGGCCTGGAGCAAAGTGTGTCGAAGCTGGTCCGCCTGCGCGGAGAGTATGTTGCGCTTGCAGCCAAGCTCAGTGAGGCTGAAGTACAAGGATAGAGCTAGTCCCAGGACTATACACGCGCTTAGTGTGATCAGAAGAGGTAAGCGCAAAAAAATGTTGTAAGAATTACAACTTTAACCTCCTGATAGGCGGGCTTTTAGAAGGAATGTTGTATGGAATACAACAATTCCCCCGCTAAGCCGGTTGGAAGAGGAGAAATGCTGTATTTTCTACAACAATCTCCGGTTAAGGGTTATATATCTCGAAGAATGTTGTATTTCGTGCAGGAATTCTGATCGAAGTTGTACTGGAATGCGGTACCCAACCATTCATGATCTCTAAACAAATGAGTCCCTATCCACAATAGTGGAATGGGGACTCGTTTGTTCACTACATCCGGCACTTCCCTGATCCTGCTCCGCTCTTCCATCCGCCATCCGCCAGTTGGTCACTCGGCCGCCCAAGGCTGAGTAGTAGAGCGGACAATCTCACCGCTTGCCGCAGCCTGCTCCATCAGCAGCGCCAGATATTGATCCTGGCTACCCTCGGCCAGGCTGTAGAATGAAGGGCCTCCCTCTACGTGCCGCTGCATTCTGTCCAGACTCTCGGCGATAGCAATTTCTTCCTCCGTTAGCCGGGCAGGAATGAAGGGATTGCGGTACAGCCACTCCCCGTCCCCCATAATCCCCCTGAGATATAAGCCCTCCAGGTTCCCGCCGTGGCCGGCATCAATCCGGCTCAGCCTGCTGTAGACTGGAGTGTCATAGCTCTGCAGCCAGGAGACTTCATCGTTCATCATCTCTCCACGTTCCCCCCGGACGAGCACCCGGCCAGCGCGAATCCAGGAGAAATACTGGTCACGGGTGAAATCATAGACCCCGAGCTTGCCGCCGAAATCCAGGACAGCCAGCGTTTGCTCGGTCTGCACCAGCTCCTCGGCAGCCGGAGGCCCGCTGCGCTGCGGGCCGTTAATAATCGAAGAACCGAAACGCTGTGCACGGATACTCACATTCTCAAAGCGGAGATCCAGCAGCTGCCGGATCAGGCTGATCCCGTGATATCCATGGGCCGCTGACACCTGCGCCTGACTGATTGTCCCGAGGCGTCCTGAGCGGGCCAGCCTGATCCGGGCTGCATGCATCGGCTGGAACATATACTGCTCGGCTATCTGGATAACGGCTGAACGGTCCAGCGCATTCCATAGCTGAGTGAGCTGTTCCAGATCCGGCGCCGGCGGGGTTTCCGCCAGGAGCGGAATCCCTTCCGCCGCCAGTCTAATGATGTAATCTTTACTGGCCTCCCGCTTCAGGCAGATAACAGCAAAGGAATAGCCGCCTGCTTCAATAAACGTATCGATTGAAGTATATACTTCCACTCCCCAGATTCTCTTCAATGCTTCCGCTTTATCCTTATTACGGACGTACATTGCCCCTACGGCAAAGCGCTCCGGAAGTGCTCTGGCGATCCGCAGATAGAATTCAGCCCGCCAGCCTCCGCCCACCAGTCCGAACCTGATAATATCCATGCTTAACATCCTTCCTTTCTGCACTGCTCACATAGTGTTATTCTGTTGCTCCAGCCTTCTCCAAGCCTATAATCTCTGCGGTTAAATAGTCCGTTAGACCCCCAGGGACCTCATTTCCAAAATTGGATTGAAATAGGCTGAATCTAGGACTATAATCATGACAAATACCCACTTTTTTCCTAATAGTAGAAGAACAATACATTGTTGACAGGAGACAAGCCTATGGATTGGCTTCATGATTACGAGGACGAGCTCCGCCTGGTTTTTCAGGAGAGCTGTACGGTTATCTCAGCGTTTCCCAAGCCGCTTAATGCTCAAGGCCTGTCCTATCTTGATCAGTTTAACGTATTTAGGGCAGGAAGCCACAAAAATTACATATGTTATCTTCTCCCCTACTGGCTGCAGGACAGATGCGGCCTGAGTATCCCCCTGACCCGTCAAATGTCGGTCGGCAACGTCTTTTTTATGCTTTATTTTTTCCTCCAGGATGATCTGATGGACAGTAATGAGCTCTCCGCTGCACAGGCACTGCCGTTGGCCAATCTGCTCTATGTCGAGTTTCTGAATATTTACCGTCCGCTTTTCCCGGCGGATTCCCCGTTCTGGTCATACTTTGGGCGTTATATCTCGGAGTGGGCAGACAGTGTAAGCGGTGAAGCCGGCGGAGATTATTTCCTGAGGGACCGCCTCCGTATCTCCCACAAAGCCAGTCCGCTTAAGCTTACCAGCACGGCGGCACTGCTGCTCTCAGACCAATCCCACCTGATAACTGAAGCTGAAGAGATGATTCATGGCGTACTGCTGACCTTGCAGATGCTTGACGACTATGAGGATTGGGAACAGGATTTGGAGGAGGGAAATTACAATTGCCTGCTGTCGCTGGCACGCTGCCATGGGGAGGATGAAGGAGTACCGCTCACTAAATCATCGGTGAAGGATTTTATTTTCACAAATGGCGGGCTTGCTTCGTATGCGGGGACAGCTCTGGTTAATCACAGCACACTGGAAGCCTTCACGCTGGAGCTTCCCCATCTGTTATCCTTCCATCAGGTGCTGGTGAAGAACCTGCAGCATATGGCCGCAGCGATCGAAGCCGAGAAGCAATTATTGCAAAGCGGAGGGCTCAATTATTGGTTAACCAAAAATATGAATATTTTATAAAATATATAAAAAAGCAATAGAATTATAGATTGGCCTATGTTATGCTTATCAGGAAAATATAACCATTTTGAAAGGGTGATTGTATTGTCAGACGCAATTCTTAAGAATCAAGTGATTCAGAAGGCCTGGGAAGATCCGAGTTTCAAACAGAGACTACTCACAGATCCGAAAGCAGCCCTCAAAGAAGTGCTCGGCATTACCCTTCCTGATAACATTACACTTAAGACAGTAGAGGAAGGCTCCAATGAGTTCTATCTCGTTATTCCTCCAAGTCCGGCCTCCGGAATGATGAAGACTAATGTCTCTGCGCTCGGCATCTGGTAACTTTCACTAATGAAATCAAGCTAATAGGGAGTTGGAATCATCCGGACCTTCTGCACGCGGCAGAATGGTGATGGATTCGGTTCCGGCTCCTTTTTTGCTCATGAAGCGGATTTCACCCTCCATCGCCTCGATAATACGGAAGGTAACCATCAGTCCAAGACCCGTACCTTTTGTTTTGTTGGAAGAGAAGTACGGTTCACCCAGCCGGCTGAGGACCGCAGGCTCCATCCCCGCCCCGTTATCCTTGACATGAATGTATACTTTATCCCCTTTACCATAGGCCAGCAGGTGGATCGCGCCGTCTTCTCCCAGTGATTCGATACTATTCTTGATAATATTGATCAGCGCCTGCTTGAATTTGGACGAGTTGCCCTTAACCCATAAGCAATCCTCAACATCCAGAATCATTTTGCCTCCATTTAAATGGCACAGCGGCAAGAGTATGCTCTGGATATGCTTGAATTCTTCGTTCACGTTAAGCAGGGAAATCTGCTCAAACTCCGGTTTGGCAAAGGTCAGGAAATCCGTGATAATACTTGCTGCACGGTCCAGTTCACTGAGAGCCATGAACAGATATCTCCGCTCATCGCCGTTCGACTTCTCGCTGAGCAGCTGGAGGAACCCCCGGGTAACCTGAAGCGGGTTGCGCACCTCATGGGCTACAGACGCTGCCAGCTCGCTGATAATCTCCATTTTCTCCGAACGCTGCAGTTCATTGTTGAACAGCTCCAGCTCACGCGAATATTTCACCACCTGCTGATGATTCTGCGCCAGCCGCCGGCCCAGGATGACAATCAGTGACAGGATGAATACAACCAGCGCCCATTTCCAGTAGAACAGGTCATAATTTCCGCCCTTAACATAATACCAGACCAGCTCCGAGGCTCCGGTTAATGCTGCAGTACCGAAACCAATGGCGAAAATGATGGCATCCTTATTGCGCTTCAGGGAGAATATGATCACGCAGGCGATTAGCAGAATGAATTGCAGGATCATGATGATCCCAAGAATCTTAGTTGAGACAAAATAGTAGAATTCCAAAATCCGGTCGCCGGAGAGCGTATTAATAATCAGACAGAGGATGCAAAAAAGGGAGTAAACGGACTCGAATTTGCGGAATGAGCGGATGATGCCGAATTTGCCGCCGCCGAATATTTTCTCAAACAGAAAGGTCAGGGAAGGCAACAGCGACAATAGCGCCACGTCAAAGAACACCACGCTGACCGGTCCCAGATAACTGTAGAAGGTATATGTAAACGGTGAGTAGGTAATAGACAGCACTCCGGTGGAGGCTATCACTATGGCTAAGGAAGCTGCAACCGGGAAGTACTCCTTGTTCAGATAAAATGAGCAGACAAACAGGACCACCGCCACGAACACAAAGGCGCCGCCCAGGATCACATCGATAAGTCCATTTTTAATATAATCCTTGATCAGAACACTATGCTCACCGACCACGATCTTATCCTTGATTCCAATCCGGTCCTTCAGGGTTTCCGTCCAGATATACATCGTTTTGCCGTTGTCCGTCATATCCAGAGGCACAAGCAGCGAATAATTATCCTTAATAAAGCTGCGGTCGCTCTCAAAAATCAGACGCTCTTCCACGTACACTTTGACATGCAGGGCATAGATCGCATCAATATAGACGGAAGGGGCTGCGTAGCTATATGAGGGCAGTGTTAGCTTCGTCCAGGCGGAGGATACCCCGGAAGGCAGCTGAGGCATCTCTGTCTTCGCTTCAACTTCCATCCATCCCTCGGTTTCCCTCAGAGGAATCTTACGCCCGCTGTCTCCCGGACCCTCCTGCCACTTCATCTGCCAATGGCTGATCTCGCTGGCAGGGTAGTAACTTTGCGCTGATACCAGAAACGGTCCACAGGTTACTGAGAGCAGAAACAGCACTAAGGTTATATGTAAACTTTTGAACATCAAAGACATGCAAGCACCTCAGAAGAAAGTTTCAGAAACAAAGTTCTGTTAGTGTTAGTATTTCGCTCCGCCCTCCGCCCATCCCTTCAAAAAAACGGAATAAACAAAAATAATTCCTAATTATTACCTGAGGCTGGTAATTTAACAATAACCTCTGTCCCCTCACCCTTCCTGCTCTGAAACTCTATGGAACCGTTCATCGCTTCAATAATCCGGAAGGTAACCATGAGTCCAAGCCCCGTCCCCTTCGTCTTATTGGAATAATACGGCTCCCCCAGCCGGGCCAGCTCGCTGACCTTCATGCCTTCGCCGTTATCCTGCACACTGATGACCACATGATTGCCTGTCTTCCAGGCGGTTACTACAATCAGGCCTTCCTCCTGCAATGACTCAATGCTGTTCTTAATCAGGTTAATGAATGCCTGCTTGAATTTGGCCGGACTGCCCGACACTTGAAGATCCTCCTGCAGATGCAGTTCAATGGCTCCACCCTGCAGATTGGCGAGGGGCACCAGAATGCCTGATACATGCTTCAGCTCTCCGGAGACTTCAAATACATCTACCGTATCCATACCCGGCTTAGCGAACGTCAAAAAGTCGGTAATGATGACCGAGGCCCTGTCCAGCTCCTCCATGGCCATCTGCAGATACTCCTTCTCCTTCTTGCCGGAGCGTTCTCCCAGAATCTGCAGGAAACCGCGGGTTACCTGCAGGGGATTCCGTACCTCGTGGGCAACCGAGGCAGCGAGTTCACTGATAATCTCCATTTTCTCCGACCGCTGCAGATCATTATTGAATTTCTCCAGTTCCCTGGAGTATTCCAAAGCCTGCTCATGACTCCCCGCAAACCGTCTTCCCAGAATAACAATCAGGGAAATAACGAACAGAACCATTCCCCATTTCCACCAATACAGATGATACCTCTCCGAAGAGAAATAATAGATCAGCAGCTCACTCAGGGACAGGAAGGCAAACACAGAGAACCCCATCGAGAAAATCACAGCATCTTTATTGCCCCTGAGGGCATAAGTCAGCGACATATACAGCAAATAAACAAACTGCGCCATAATCAGCACACCTGTCACATTGATGGTCAGGAAGGAGTACAGGTAGTCGAGCCGGAATGAGAGCACGGCATTCAGTGCAAGCGCACCCAGGCAGAACAAGGAGTAAGCCAGCTGGAAATTGCGCAGCCGGGTGGTATATCCCCGCTTGCCGGGTCCAAATAATTGTTCAAAGTAGATCGTAAACGCCGGCAGAAGTGTGAAGAGTGCCAGATCGAAGCAGATTCCCGTAAGCCGCTCCTGGCTGTTCACGATCAGCCGCAGGAACGGAGAATACGTAATCAGCAGCACGCCAAAGGATATAATGACCAGAATCAGAAATAATCCGCCCGAGAAAAATTCCGGTTTAAGGAACAACAGACAGATCATCAGCGCTCCGCCCATAAATATCAGTGCCGCTCCAATGACAATATCCACCAGATCCTGCTTCACATAGAAGGACAGCAGCTTGTCATAGCTGCCGACCCTGACCTTACCCCCGATGCCGAAATCCTTGCCGCCGCCGGCACTCCATAGATACAGCTGCTTGGCACTGTCCTCCCCGCATAGCGGAATTAGCACCTTGTTGCCGCTGTAATTGACCACCTCACTGGAATCATAGATGAGCTGGCGGTCTATATATGCTTTAAGGCTGTCGCCGTATACTTTGTCAATCAGGAGTGCTGAATTCGCCTCTGTCCGCGGCAAAGAAAGCCGCAGCCAGACTGAATCCGCACCTGCAGGCGGTTGCGGCCTGCCTGCCCGCGCCTGTACAGTCCGCCACTCCCCGGAAGGAGCCGCCATCGCCTCCTGAATATCATGTAGAGCTGCATGTTCCCATTTAAGCTGCCATGCCGGGAGGGTTACTTCTTTATGTCCGCCCCATTCCATGGCAATGCCAACCGGGATTATGGCAATTACAAGCAGCAGCATAATTAGTGCGGCTGCTGTTTTGGTTGAAGGCAACTTCATTGTGGCACCCCAGTGAATCCTTAGTTGTATTTATGTAGTTCATATGATTCTTATTTTCGACAACGTTCGCACTATACCTGCCTTATCCTGCAAAAAACCTCGAAAAATAGAAGGATAAGTTAGCTTGTGAAGCCTATGCATTCTTATATTTACGCGTTAATTGTGGTTATTCCACGGGTGGAATGAATATATTAACAGAATGGCTGCCCGGGTGCCGAACAGATTCGCCGCTGGTTTAAAGGGTATACAATTACTATAGGTAAAGGAGGCTCGCGATGGACACTCATAAGAAACCTGCTGATGGTGAAGAACAAGACCGTGAGGACCTGATTACCGAGCGGGATATTGATGAAGAGTCCGGACTGTTTCAGGAAGGCACCTATCCCGGCGCACTTCCGGACAAGGATCAGAAAGCTGCGGTTAATCATGCTGTCCCCAAAGAGGGGCAGACTTAAAATAAAGGGAGCTGAACAGCAATGGGCAATGAATTCAATAAGACCGAAGCCGACTTTGTGTACGAGCGTTATACCAAAATGGGCGGCATTTCCCCGGAACAGGATATTCCGCTGGAAGAATTGCGTCCGCTCGGCACGATTACCGAACAAAGTCCAAGTGATGAAGTGGACACCGCCGGGAACCGGCCGCTTGAATCTGCTCTGGCCAGCCACGATCCCGCTAATTTCACACCCATAGATTTCGACGGTGTGGTGGACGACGGTTCCGATCCGGCACTGGTCGGCGATAATATCCTGGCTGCCGACATCGGACTGAATGTGCCGGATTCCGGGCTGGGCCCGCGTGCAGACCGGAACCCCCCTCCGCCAGGGACTCCGGCGCCGGAACGGGACGAGCTCCTGGAATCGGATGCACTGTACGCTGCCGGCGCGGCAGGCCTGACCGGCAATGTAATTGATTATGCGGATGAGGAAGAGCTGCTGGAGGAAGAGGAAGAGCTTCCGCTGGAGGATATTCCGGATGCCGACGATATTGATCCCGGCAGCGCGATCGACCCGGTCTCCCCGGACCCCGACGCAATGCCCGGAACCGATGTGCTGAACGGCTCGAGCGGCGAAGAGGACTAAGCGGCATAACCGTATTGACATTTGAACGAAATAAACTTACTATAATGGCATTCAATACGGCGATGGAGTTCGCCATAACCGTCCTTCGGGACTAATGACTCCTACCAGTGATCACTCGCTGGTAGGAGTCTGTTTATTTTCAGGGAGCAGACTCGGGATATGGGGGCATAGCAGGATGAAGAGGAAGTATGCACGGTGGGTGGAGCTTGCAGCACGGCAGAGCCAGCTCGCTCTTTGGAGTACATTTGTGAAATGGGTGGTGCTGGGGGGAATGGTGGGACTATTGTCGGGGAGTGCCTCGGCTATTTTCCTGAAAAGCCTGGAAGCCGTGACCAAGGTCCGGCTGGAGCATGCCTGGCTGCTGTTCCTGCTTCCTGTGGGGGGCGCTCTGGTTAGCGGCATGTACATGCGTTACGGCAGGAATAGCGCAAAGGGTAACAATCTTATTCTGGAGCAAATTCAGCAGGGAGATGAAGCGATTCCGCTGCGGATGGCGCCTCTGGTCCTTATCGGGACACTGATTACTCATCTCTTCGGAGGTTCTGCCGGGCGTGAGGGAACGGCTGTGCAAATGGGCGGCAGTCTGGCCGATGCGCTGGGAAGACGGCTCCGGATCAACTCCCTGGACCGCAAAATTCTGCTCATGTGCGGAATCAGCGGAGGTTTCGGCTCGATCTTCGGGACCCCGCTGGCCGGAACGGTCTTCGGTCTGGAGGTTATCGCCATCGGCCTGATCAGCCACAAGGCCCTGCTGCCCTGTTTCGTTGCCAGCTTCACCGGTGATCTTGTCGCTTCCCGCTTGTGGGGTGTGCACCATATCCACTATCAGGTGGATGTTGTCCCCGGAATGGATGCGCTGGTGCTGGTCAAAGTAATTGCCGCGTCCATTGTGTTCGGTCTGGTCAGCCTGCTGTTCAGCGAGCTTACCCATTATCTGAAGCGGACCTTCACCGCCCTAATCCGTAACCCTATGCTCAAAAGCGCCACCGGCGGTCTTATCGTTATCGCCCTGGTGTACATTGCCGGTACACGGGATTACCTGGGCCTCGGGATTCCGCTAATCAGCGGTTCATTTACGGGGGATGTCCATCCTTTCGCCTTTCTGTGGAAGCTGGTCTTCACAGCCTTCACCCTAGGGACTGGTTTTCAGGGCGGCGAGGTGACCCCGCTCTTTGCCATCGGAGCTACTCTGGGGAATAGTCTGGCCGGCTTACTTCATCTCTATGGACCTTTCCTGGCTTCGCTCGGCTTCATCGCCGTTTTCTGCGGAGCGGTCAATACACCGATCGCCTGCTTCATTATGGGCATTGAGCTGTTTGGCTCCGGCGGAGCGGTATACATGTTCATCGCCTGCGTAATCAGCTATCTGTTCTCCGGACACAGCGGCATCTACAGTTCCCAGCTCATCGGCATCTCCAAAAGCGCACTGCTCCCTGTTCCTGAAGGGACAACGCTGGCCGCCGTCAAAGAGCTTCACAAGTAGAAACAGCGGCAGTTACTTCTCAAGGTGTCACCTGGATTCCCGCGTGCGCGGCATTCACCTTCGATTCCAGCTTGTGGGTCTTCACGAGTACAGCCGCTACAAGCAGCATGACGCCGTTAATGACAAATACCCAGCGGATCGGCAGGAAGGCTCCGAGCAGACCTCCGATAATCGGTCCCGCCATCGTTGCCAGTTGGCTGGCCGCCTGATTCAGCCCGAAGGCCCGTCCGCGAAATCCCGGTTCAATGACCTGGACTATCATCGCGTTAACGGAAGGAAGCACACCGGCATAGAAGAGGCCGTAGGCAAACCGCAGAATAGCAAACTCTACATAACCTGATACAAAATACTGCAGAATATTCCCGATCCCTCCGCCAATCAGACCGATGAAGAGAATAAAGCCATAGCCTTTGCGGCTGCCGATTCTTCCCCACTGCGGTGCCATAATTACGGTAGCGATACCGACTGCCGAGAAAACGATTCCGGAGCTAAGCGAGGCGCTGCTGCGTGAAATCCCCATGTCCAGCAGATAGATCGGCAGCAGCGGCTCCAGAATCATGACGGAGAAGGTACTGATGCCCGCAAGCAGAAGCAGGGTGATAAATGCCCGGTTCTGGCCGGCTTCCCGGATATCATCACTTACCCTGGAACGCGGGGCAGAACGGTCGAAGTTCTCTTCCTTGGCGAAGAAGGTAGCGATCAGCGCGGAGACCAGCACAATAACAGCCGAGAACAGGAACGCAACACGGTTGCTGGAATAATAGCTGACTACGCCGCCGATGAGCGGCCCGATGATGCTGCCGGTGGCTCCGGCTGTAGACATGATGCTAAGCGCATAGCCTGTCTTATCCTCCGGTGTGTTGGTCGCTACCATAGCAATTGCTGCCGGAACGAACCCTGCGAGCAGTCCCTGCAGAATCCGCACGACTAAGAATACATAAGGATCATGCACGAAGAAATTAATCAGATACAGGGCCGCCAGGCTGAAGCCCGAACGGATAAGCATCGGCTTGCGGCCGTATTTGTCGGCAAGTGAACCCCAGTAAGGCGAGATTAGCGCGCTGGCCAGAAACGTAATGCCGAAGCTGACCCCAGACCATATCTCCAAATGGCTTGTAACACCTAACTGGTCGCTAAGAAAAATTGAGAGGAACGGAATCGAGATCGAATATGCCGTACTGCAAAAGAAAACCCCTACCCAGAGCACGATCAGGTTCCGCTTCCATGAAAAACTCATGCTGTACACATCCCTTCAGCGTTTTTTTGGAAGCACTTCTCCCATTCTACCCCTCTTTGAAGAATGTGCCAATCCCGGCCGGAGGGGCAGGCTTTGCATGAAGCGGGACAAAGAAGGTATGATACTAGGGAGACTGCACCTATTATTCAAAGATAAAAGGAGAGATTTGTACCGTGAAGCTTACTACTAGAAAACCCGTCATCCTGCTGGCGGCGATGTGTCTGATGCTCGTGATTCTGGCGGGCTGCGGCAACAAGCCTGTGAACAATAATGCTGCTGCCGGAAACGGAAATAGTACTACCGCCGGCAGCGAGGCTACTACGGCGCCACAGGATAATGCTGCTGCAGCTACGGAAGGCGTACCTTCAGCCACGGCCAGCCATCCGGTGGTTACAATTGAAATGGATAACGGCGCCATTATTAAGGCTGAGCTGTATCCCGAGGTTGCCCCGGGCACGGTCAACAACTTCATTTCGCTGATCCAGAAGGGCTTCTATGACGGAACCATCTTCCACCGGGTTATTCCCGGCTTCATGATTCAGGGCGGCGACCCTGACGGTACAGGTATGGGCGGTCCGGACTACAGTATCGCCGGAGAGTTCTCCGCCAATGGATTCACCAATAATCTGCTGCATACAGAAGGCGTTCTATCCATGGCCAGAAGCCAGGATGTGAACTCGGGAGGCTCGCAGTTCTTCATTATGGCCGCCGCGTATCCGAGCCTTGACGGCAGCTATGCCGCTTTCGGCAAGGTTACCGAAGGACTGGAAGCCGTCCAGGATATCGTCAATCTGCCGCGTGATGCTAATGACCGCCCTGAACAGCCGCCGGTGATGAAGAAGGTAACGGTCGATACTCTCGGCGTAACCTATCCGGAGCCGCAAAAGGTGCAATAACCGCTATTTATCCCGTACCCCGCTGCCGCCCTTCCAGCAGCGGAATTGCAAAGCAAGAGCCATCCTCCGGTTACGGACGATGGCTCTTGGTCTGTCTTACGTATTCTTAAATCATGCGGCGGATTATTGGAAATGAGTATTCTTCGTTCTCCACTGCTCCAGCTTAATTCTTACCCAGAAGCTGTAGATGCCGAGCGTTATTAATGACAGCAGGAACCACTTGATCCATTGTCCGAACAAGCTTACGGCACTGCCGTCAAACCGCAGACGCTGCCCGTTAACTACGGTATGCTCCACCTTCCAGCGGTAGATCATCACCACAGACCAAGGATAGCAAATTCCGAGGGTACACACCGTAACCAGCCAGCCTGCCAGGCACCAGCCAATATACTCGATAAGTGTCCCGTCAAAGTACGACTCCCTGCTTCCGTAATTCATTGCCGCATTCATATTCACCGCTGCCATGTGTCTCCACCTTTCAATCCTGCAAGATCTTTCCTGGTTCTATTTTCCTTATTATCCAAGCCGGCTACTGCTACATTTCTCACTATTCTGCATGAAATAGCAAACGAATTGTCGAATGATCTGCTATACAGCCTAAGAAACGGCCCTGTTCACCGCCGATTAGCGGAACAGGGCCGTTCATGTACAGATTCAACGCAACCCGGATTATGCAGCGGGATCACCGCTCCCGCCCCGGCTGCTCACCTTATCTTCTGCTAAGGGCATGCTGCCCGTTGCGCAGGAAGGTACTGCGGCTGTTACGCAGCAGCGAGATCCGCTCCTCTGCGAGCTGATCCGCTGCAGCGTAAGCTGGAATTCCGCTCAGCTGGGAGATTTCCAGCACGCGGGTGATGCTGTCGTAGATTTTGGCGATTTGCTTGAACGCCCGTTCCTTGTTATAGCCGTTCAGCTCGTCGGCGATATTGATTACGCCGCCGGCATTAATGACATAGTCCGGGGCGTAGACAATCCCCATCTCATGCAGGGCATCCCCGTGGCGCGGTTCTTTAAGCTGATTGTTAGCGGCTCCCGCCACAACCTTGGCTCTCAGCAGCGGCAGGGATTCATCATTAATGGTGGCACCGAGTGCGCACGGCGCGTAGATGTCACAATCCGCCTGAATAATCTCACCCGGGTCCACCGCTGTAGCCCCGTAAGCCTCTACTGCCCGGCTGACAGCCTCCTTATTAATATCTGTGACGATCAGGCGTGCCCCCTCCTCGTGAAGGTATTTGCACAGCGTGAAGGATACATTGCCGACACCCTGCACGGCAACGGTTCTGCCGTTCAGTGAATCACTGCCGAATGCCGCCTTGGCCGCTGCCTTCATTCCCCGGTATACCCCGAAAGCTGTAGCCGGTGAAGGATTGCCGGATGAACCGTAGGTAGCCGAGATGCCGGTGACGAAATCCGTCTCCTGATGGATGATGTCCATATCCTCTTCCGTAGTGCCTACATCCTCGGCTGTAATATAACGGCCGTTCAAGCCCTGTATGTATCTGCCGAAGGCGCGGAACATCGCCTCATTTTTATCTTTTTTGGGATCCCCGATAATCACCGTCTTGCCGCCGCCCAGATTCAGCCCGGCAACCGCATTCTTATACGTCATGCCCTTGGCGAGCCGGAGCGCGTCCACAACCGCCTCTCCCTCTGTAGCATAGGTCCACATTCTCGTTCCACCCAGTGCGGGACCCAGTGTTGTGTCATGAATAGCAATGATTGCCTTCAAGCCTGATGCCTTATCCTGACAAAACAGCACTTCCTCGTAGTCGTCCCGCTCCATTGCCGCAAACAATTCCATTAGCTTCATTTCTCCTGTCTCCACTTTATGTACATGTTACGTTTCATAACAAAGCCAGACCTTTCAGGACATGTTGTCAATATCTTTTGTCCCATTTTCAGCTTTTTTCAGCAAAATCCAGCAAGCACCAGACATCAACCTCACGCGAAGCGTTAGAGAGTCAGATTGATGTCTTTGCAGCTTTATTCCCAGTATTGGTCCGGCCGGTATTCGATCTCGGATTGCACAGCTATCGTCAGACGGCCCGTGGCCGCATCATATACTACAGGATGATCACCTACGTAATACCAGTGCTTAATCACCGGCCTGCCAGCCGGTTCCTCGAAACGGAATACATTCAGCTCAGCCTTGAGTTCAGCAACTGCCGCACCCTTATCAGCCGGAACTCCGGTTAGGGTAATCACGGTTAGCCCGCCCTGCTCATCAAAGGTATAGCCTATGCCATCTGTACTGCTGATCAGCATACGCCCTGTTACGGAATGCTTCACCAGTACTCTTTCCTGCTCTGCCATCAAGGATTCCTCCTCCACATTTAGGTTTAAGCCTTATTTAAGGCAGATCAATCAGCATGACAAGCATATCCCCGTCTGCCTGCAGCTCCAAATGGCTCACCCCTTCAATCCGGGCAGAATCTCCCGGCTTCAGCACAGCGTCCCCGTTCAGCGTAATTTGTCCGCCGATTAAATAGACGAAGATCCGCCGGCCCGGCTCCTGCCGGAAATCAAGCAGCCCGCCAGCCTGCGCTCTGCCCAGATAGATGGTCATATCCTGGGCAATGCCGACGACCTCCGGCGAGGCTTCAGCTGCCACTACCGGAAGCAGTCTTCCATCCAGCTTCGCCGGATCGAAGCGGCCCGTCGCATAGGATGGGGCCGTTCCCCGGGTACGCGGCATGAACCACAGCTGCAGCAGCCGCACCGGCTCGCTGTCAGAAGGGTTATGCTCTGTATGAATAGCGCCTGTTCCGGCTGACATCCGCTGAATACCGCCAAAAGAAGTCTCCGCCACATTGCCCAGGTTATCCTCATGGCGCAGCACGCCGGACAGCACAATGGAGACGATCTCCATATCACTGTGCGGGTGGGCACCAAAGCCTCTTCCCGGAGAGATGGTATCGTCGTTGCAGACCCGCATCGGGCCGAAGGCTGTATTGTCAGGATCATAGAAATCGCCGAACGAGAAGACATGACTGCCCTTCAGCCAGCCGTGATCGAACCGGTGTGCAGACTCTGCAGGATATACTGTAATCAATGTGATCTCCTCCTAAAGGCTGTTATGGTCTGTCTTAATGAACTTCAGGGTCTTGCATACCTTCAGTGTAGCAGAAAGCTCCGCAAACAAGAAGAAACGGGCACCGGCCCTTGGGGCGGCATCCGTTTCTTCAGAAAACAGCAGGTACAGTAATATAGTGTGAAGCTTAATCCTTCAGAATTAGGCCTGAAAAGCGTTCCATTGCGCAACTGCTTCCAGCGGAAGTCTGGCTGTCGGCCGTCCCTCTACAGCTGCCTTGCCCAGTGCAATGAGCATCACCGGCACATAACGCTCCGTAATCCCGAACAGCGCCTTGAAGCTGTCGTGCACGAATCCGCCCATAGGCACGGTATCATAACCTCTCGCCTTGGCTGCCAGCATAAGCTGCATGGAGATCAGCCCTCCGTCGATCAGCGCAATCTCCTTCAGCTTCTCAGCAGGCATGCCCGAATAGCCGTCATAGCTTCTTTTGGCCATAGCCGCACCTATTTCCGCTGTGACATAACCGGCTGCTTCTGCGTACTGATAGATGGTCTCCGCGTTGCGGTAAGCCTCCAGATCGCCAAGCACGGCTATCGTTGCTGAGGATTCGGTAATCTGTGCCTGGTTATGGGCGATCGGCAGGAGCTGCGCCTTCACGTCCGGGTCGGTAATAACAATGAACCGCCAAGGCTGCAGATTGGACGAAGACGGGGCAAGAATCGCCTCTTCGAGGATCTCCTTAATCTCCGCATCGGATATAGTCCAGGATGGATCGTATTTCCGCACAGAATGCCTATCGCGAATCACCTTGCTGAATTCCTGTTCTACCTTTAGTTCTGCTGACATACGCTCATCCTCCTCTTCCTCTTCCTGATCCAAATAAGCACTTCATCAACCGCTGTATTCTAGCGCCAGCGTTTAACTGTATAATATTACGCACAGTATAATTCAAAAAAAAGCACCCTGTCAATCTTCCGTTTTGCGCACCATATCGGCCAGCGTATAACGTTCCAGAACCCTTAGCGCACTCTGGTCCAGCTCGTCCAGCAATTCACCATAGGCTACCTTCATTTGTGTCCCCAATGCATTTACACATATTGTATCACTGTGACCATTATCGCGTCCTTCTCCTGCCTCCATAGCCTGATAAATCTCAGCAAGCGTCAACTCTTCCGGCGCCCGGTTAAGCAGATATCCTCCGTCACGCCCCTCGCGGGTTACCAGAATCCGCTCACGGGTCAGATTAGCCATAAGGCGCCTCAACAGTGTGGCTTCAGACGACAGCAATCCGGCGATTTCGCAGCTGGAACAGGTACTACCTTTTTTCGCGAGAATTACCAATGCCTGCAGTACAAGACCAAACGACTTATATTGGGGAGCTCCGCTGTTTCGTGTTTTTGCCATATTCCCCGCTCCTCCTTCATGATGAAGACCCTAAGTGGTCGATATCTGCAGTTCGGAAACGATGAACCATTTCTTGGATGCAGTGTCTTTCAAATAGACCTGGATCGTATAGCTGCCCTTCTCTGTGAAGGTGTAATTATACGCCGCCGACTTGAACCAGAAGCTCTCCTTCTTCTCCGTAATCTGCTGATTGTCCACAGTATCCGTTTTGCCGGCCGGGTCAGTAATTGTTATTTTCAAATCGGAAACATCCGTTTTCAGCTGATCCACCTGCACCAGGGTGTAGAATGTACTGCTGGACGCGGTTCTTACTTTGCCGAAAATGGTACCCTTTTCATCAAGCAGCACCGTGTTCACATTGGGCTTATAGATACGGACCGTCCCCGCCGACTCGTCCAGAGACAGGATCGCATGCATATTGTCAGGAAGCTGGTCCAGCGGCACATAGGTCTGGCCTTCCGATGATATCCCCGGCTGCTTTTGAAGCACATTATTTATGTATACAGAGAGATCCGCTTTGCCCGCAGCAGCATACAGCAAAGTTCCTCCTGAGATAATCATCAGTCCAAGTGTGGACACCGCCAGCTTACGTATCTTCCCCATCATTTCCGTCCCCCTCAAATATTCCTATGCTGATTATACCCGCCAAACCGGAAGGAGTTGCTGTCAATTGTAAAATAAAACCGGTTGCTTCATCCTGTTAAGAATGCTGCAGCCGGTTTTATGTAAAATTATGGATTATTCACTGTTCCGGATGAGTTCCGGGCGTGCCTGTTACAGCTTGGCAATCGTTTCGGTCAGCACCGGTACGATCTGCGATTTGCGGGAAACTACACCCTTCAGCACAGCTTTGTTGTCGTCCAGCTTCACATTGTAAGCCTGCTCCACAGCACCTGCCACGCGGCCCAGAGCCAGTCCAACCGAATCGTTGTTCAGGATATCGGTAACTACGAACAGGAACAGATCAAGTCCCTTGTCGTCGATAATCGCGGTAAGGGCTGTTTCCAGCTCTGCCTGCTTGGAGAGCACATCGTTCACATCTACCGCATTGACCTGGGCGATCTCCACTTTGTATTCACCCATTTTGAATTCCTTGGCATCCAGGGAGATCAGCTGGGCAATACTCTTGTCGCTTAGGTCCGCACCCGCTTTGAGCATGGCAAGGCCATAGCTGTCAGCGTCTACACCAGCAATGTCAGCCAGCTCACGGGCAGCGGCAACATCTTCATCTGTGCAGGTCGGCGATTTGAACAGCAGGGAGTCGGAAATGATAGCGGAGAGCATCAGACCGGCGATGTCCTTCGGAATGGCTACACCATTCTCTTTGTACAGCTTATTCAGGATTGTTGCAGTGCAGCCTACCGGCTCTGCACGATAGTACAGCGGATGAGCGGTTTCAAAGTTGGCAATCCGGTGATGGTCGATAACTTCAACCACACGGACCTGATCGATATCATTCGCACTTTGCTGGCGTTCGTTATGGTCAACGAGAATAACCTGCTTCGCTTCAGCGGCAACATTCTCCACGTGGCGCGGTGCCGGTACCCCGAAGTGATCAAGCGCATATTGGGTTTCTCCGCTGACTTCTCCCAGCCGGACCGGCTCGGCATCCCAGCCCAGTTCCTTCTTGAGTGCTGCATAAGCAATTGCTGAACAGATGGTATCTGTATCCGGGTTTTTGTGTCCAAAGATCAAAGTTTTTGTCATTTCCAATCTCCTTACTTTGTTTTTTGTGAGAATAATATACCATACATTGATAGGGCCTTGCCAGAATGAACAGATACCCGGCCCCGGATTAAGGGCGGGAGCGCTCCCGGGCTGGCCGGTGCTGCGGAATTCCCGGCTTCGTCTTGGGTAATGCTTCAGGCACATCCCCTCCGCTTAGCGGTTCATTGTCCGAGAACAAATCCGGATTGTCCTCCAGCATGCGGCTCAGGATATCCGTGGTCTCCACGGTTCCGCAGATCATGACTCCGGCATCCCCGAAGCTCCCCCGGCGCAGAGCGCCGCCTTTCTCCAGCACAGGCTCCACTTTCCAGAAATGCTGCGACCAGGACAGCCCGGAATGTCTGCGTGAAGGAACAGCGATTTCCTCCCCTTCAGGTGTCACAGTGTAGAGCAGTTCATGCCCGTCCGTCATTCTGCCGGGGATATCCCCCCACTCTTCAATGCCATGGATGAAGGTATTCCTCCGCAGATCCACACCCAGCAGCATTATCTCTGCCTTGCGGTCCAGCAGCTTACCGTAGACCGAGCCTCGCGCGCAGGGCGTATCCCAGCGCTGGTCTCCGGCAGTGAAGGCCGCCGCGTCTGCTCCAAGCGCAGCTACAGAGTGGGTCGGATGCCAGGAGCGGATCACACCCGGCCGCTTCCGGAACAGCTCCGGCAGGATGCCGACACAGACGGGTGACTCCAGAACAGAGAACTTCGGGTTCGCCCCGTTAATATATGACCAGGTATGTGCCGGCAGGACAAGCAGCCCTTCCTTCATATATTCGGAGAGCGCATCCAGTACGGTGTCCGCCCCTCCTTCTACTTCACCGATGCTTTTATAGGAGGAATGAACCAGCAGCGTTCCGCGCGGATCGATTCGCAGGTTCTCCAGCTGCCGCAGCAGACTTGATTGGGTATGCATGTTTACCCCCGCTTTCTTGGATACTATATAGGATTATAAAATACATCTTGCATTTATTCTTATTAACTATTAAAATTATAGTAACTTAAAAATACTCATTAAGTATCCGGCACGTTCAAATACATCCGCTTAAGGTCACAAAATTATAGCTGCTGCTTACGAAGCGGCAAAACTTTATTAGGAGGTCTTCCCATGAGTTTAACATTAAAAGGGCTTCATCATGTATCCGCCATTACAGCCAAAGCACCGGAAAACTACAAATTCTATACAGAAGTGCTCGGACTCCGCCTGATCAAAAAAACAGTAAACCAGGATGATGTCTCTGTCTATCACCTGTTCTATGGTGATGAGACCGGGAATCCGGGTACGGAGCTTACCTTCTTCGAGCTGCCGAACGCCGGCCGCAACCGCGACGGCAACAACAGCATCTCTGCACTTTCACTCCGTGTACCAAGTGATGATGCGCTGCTCTTCTGGACCCAGCGGTTCACGGTGTTTGGTGTAGAGCACGATGAGATTACCGAACGCGGCGGCCGCAAGACGCTGGCCTTCACCGACCACGAGGGACAGCGCCTCATCCTCGTCTCGGATGAGCATAATCAGGGCATGGCCGGCGGCAAGCCCTGGGACAAGAGCCCCGTACCGGCGGAATATGCCATTGTTGGACTGGGTCCGGCACATCTTACAGTGGAGACTGCCGAACATACGGCACTGATTCTGGAAGACCTGCTCGGCTTCCGCCGCGCAGGCACTTATCCTTCGCCGGTAACCGGACAGCCGGATGTCATCGTGTTCGAGACCGGAGAAGGCGGGTCCGGCACGGAGATTCATCTGGAGGAACGCAAGGATCTGCCGCAGGAGCGCCTCGGACGGGGCGGTGTACACCATGTCGCCTTCCGCGTGGATAACGAAGAAGAGCTCAAGCTGTGGATCGAACGTATCCGCACCGTGCAGCTGCCCAATTCCGGATTCGTCGACCGCTTCTACTTCCGCTCCCTGTACTTCCGCGAGCCGAATGGAATCCTGTTCGAGCTGGCTACGGATGGACCGGGCTTCGCCACCGATGAAGAGGTGGAGCATCTGGGCGAAGCTCTGGCCCTGCCGCCGTTCCTGGAGTCGAAACGTGCACAGATCGAAGCCCATTTGAAGCCGCTGGATACCCGGCAGCAGGCTTAAGGAGTCTGCCCGGCTGGCGGGCACAGCATCTATCCTTCTTAGAGGACCCACGGACAGTGGACAATCAGGGTCTCCGGGTGCAGAAGTCCGTGTACCAGGCACCTCCTGAATCTGCAGCATCCCAGCAAAAACTCCGGGCCGACAAGCGGCCCGGAGTTTTGAGTCTGTATACGGCTGTATGACGGCATACTTACTCCGTTAGCTCTCTGACCAGGTAACGGTGAAGATATTGAAGCCCGGCCGGGCAGTCGAAGCTTTACCAGTGATCGATACCGGGCTTGTACCACCGAGTCTGCCGGTAATTTTGACCGTGCTGGCGGATACGGTCTCAGAGGCATTATCGAGCCGCTTAATCCGCACATATTCACTGTATACGAATCCCATCATGTCCAGCGTTTCCTGCGTGGAGTAGCTGAAGGCTACCTTTTTCACACCGTTAGCATCCGTATCAAGGGTAGTCGCAATCAGGGCATCGGCCGGAATCGGGAAATCCTTCGGCAGATTAACCGGCCGGGCAGTACCCTCTACCGGAGCTGTAGTCCCGCCGCCAGCGGAGGTTCCCGGTGAAGGAGTGACCTCGCTGCCGGTACCGATCCGCACTTTATAATTCGCGGCATCATAAGTTATCGGCACATCCAGCGCATCCGCGATCGAACGGATGGGCAGGTAAGTGGTGCCTTCGTAGGTGATTGGCGTTAGAGTTTTGCCATTGCCGTCCTTCAGCCAGTAAGGAGTGCCATCCACCACAATCCCGAGACTGTGGTTGAGATAGGCTTTGATCTGCTGCAGCTTGGCGCCTGCGTAGACTCCTGCCGAGCCGGTTACCGTAAGTCCGGTGACCACGGCGGCAATCAGCCATTTTTTGTTCATAGTAATCCTCTCCCGTGTGTTGTTATCAATATAGGATGAATATAGCGTCCTTATATATTTAACACAGGGGAGAATCTTTCAACCTCCCGGAAGCCAAGTTCAAGAAGGATTGGCGCGCCACTTCACCCGCCTGCCACAAACTTCGCCCTAGCGCACAATCTCCAGCAGCTCATGTAAACTGCGGATTTCATAGGTAGGCAGCACATCCGGATCTCCCGGCTTCTCCAGCGGATTGAACCAGCAGGTATCGATGCCATAATTGATCCCGCCCTGGATATCCGAGGTCAGGGAGTCACCGACAATCAGCACCTTACTTTTATCGGTAATCTTAAGCCGCTCAAAAGCATAGTCAAAAATCCCCGTCTCCGGCTTCTGATACCCGGTCTCCTCAGAGATAATAATCGCCTCGAACACCTCGCTCAGCGGCGAACCCTTAATTCTGGATTGCTGCACATCCTTGATTCCGTTCGTAATAATCGCCAGCCTGCATCCGGCAAGCTCTCCGCACAGCTCTATCGCGCCTTGAATCAGGAACGTGCCTTCACCGAGGAACCGCAGATAAGCTTCGCTGAATTCATCCGGCTTAAGCTCAAGGTGATGTGCGGCAAACAGCCGGTTGAACCGCTCCACCCGCAGCGCGGCAGAGGTAATCCGCCCCTGCTCGAAATCCTTCCACAGCGAATGGTTAATTGCTTTGTAGCTGGCCGCATAGTCCTCTGCCCCTGTCGGCAGGCCAAAATGGGCAAAGGCGTGGTACAAGGCATGGCTCTCCGCCATCCCGTAATCAAACAGCGTATCATCAGCATCAAATAAAATACATTCGTATTTCAAAATAATTCCCTCCATCTCGTTTGCCGGTTCGACAACGTATAACCTTCTGCGATATAATTTAGGACAGACCAGCCCAAGCAGAAACGGCTTTGCCGTCCTTTTTTTAAGGATGGTAGCGTTTCTGCGAGAAATAGAAGGATAAGTTATCGTGTGAAACCTATATGTTCTTATATTTTAAATAAATCAACGGGGTGATTGTCATTTTATACGTTTTAGCGTTTCTCGTGTCATTTTTTATCGTTTATCTGCTGATTCCCCCTCTTGGTAAGCTCGCTTTCCGCCTTGATTTTGTGGACAGGCCCAGAGAAGATGTAGAACGCAAAATACATAGGGAGCCGATTCCGCTCACGGCCAGCTATGCCATATTCGTAGGCTTCTTTATTACATATCTGCTGTTTGCCCGGGATTTCTCACTGGAGACGCTGGCCCTGTTCATCGGCGGCGTGCTGCTGCTGACAATAGGAACCATTGATGACTGGTACAAAACCAAAGGCAAGGACTTCCCGGCGCTTCCGAAATTCATTGTTCAGATCGCCGCAGCGATTCTCGTCTTTTTCTCAGGCAATGCCTTCACGGGATTCATCAATCCCTTCTCAGGAGATTATATCTCACTGCCGTTCATTCTGCAGTTCCTGCTGACGATTATCTGGATCTTCGGCGTCACCACGGTGATTAATTTCTCTGACGGCATGGATGGCCTGGCCGGAGGACTGACGGCGATCTCGGCAGTAACCCTGTTCGTAGTCGCCATTACCATGGGACAATCCTCGTCGGCCATCATGGCGATGTCGCTGATCGGGGTCACAGTCGCGTATCTGCGCTACAACAAGGCTCCCGCCAAAATCTTCATGGGTGACGCCGGCGCCACCTTCCTCGGCTTCATTCTGGCCGTGATTGCGCTCGACGGTGCCTTCAAGCAGGCAACGGTGCTGTCCCTGTGCATCCCGATTCTTGCGCTCGGCGTGCCGATCTTCGATAATATTTTTGTTGTCGTCAAAAGGTTCCTCAAGGGCCAGGCCATCTATCAGGCCGACGCCACCCAGGTTCATTACCGCCTGCTCAAAGCCGGCCTGAACCAAAAGCAGGTCGTTGCTGTGCTGTATCTGGTCAGCGTCTGCCTGTCGTTATCATCCATCATTCTGCTGCTGATTCAGATCTAACTATGTAAGCCCCCTTGAGCCTTTGAGCTGAGGGGGCTTTTGTTTGATGTGCAGTTCACTGCAATTGTTCGAATTTACCAGCTTTATCCGCTTATCCGCGTTCCGGGGCAAAGATCTGGTGACCTTTTATAAAATCCTACCCATAATACAACATTCCCTTCATCCTATGGGCCTAAATCCAGAATTGTTGTACAAAAGGCATGATTTCGCCTTTCTCTAGCGGCTTAGCAGGATTATTCTTGTATTTCATACAACAATCCGCCTGAATACCTGGCTCTCAATGAATCAAAGTTGTAAAACGTACAACTTTCAGGTCTACAGGGCTTCCTCAGAAGTCCCCATCCTGCGGAAACTACGAATCAAGTATATGGCGGCCCTTGCCTCAAGTCTCCTTCTCTTCCGTAAAATCATGCAGACGCCGGTAAATATCCACGATCTCCGGCATTGGCATACGGACGAGACCGCTGGACGAAGGCGTGACAAACTCCCGCACTCCATCCACCACCGGAGTCACCCCCTCCTGAAATCCCCAGTCCGCTTTGGTTCTGCGGCTGAATTCCGTGTATACGCCTTTGCCGACAAAGCAGGCGATCTCCGGACGGTATTGCTCCAGCTTGGCCCGGAGCAGCTCCCGGCCCTGCGTGTATTCCTCCCGGGTTATATCTTCAGCGCCTACCGTGGGGCGGGCGACAATGTTCGTGAACCCGTAGCCCAGCTTCAGCAATTCGCCGTCCTCCGAGGCATCATACAGCCGCGGCGTCAGACCGGACTTATGCAGGATGCGCCAGAAGTTATTGCGCGGATTGGCATAGTGGTGACCCAGCTCTCCGGAACGGATGCTGGGGTTAAATCCTATGAAGACGATCTGCAGTCCATGATCCAGATGATCCGGTACCTCTTCCATTAAAGTTCCCTCCTTACACGGCAGCTCCATGTGAGTCATTATGCTTACTTTATATAAGCATAACCCAAGCAGAGGCTTAAGACACGCAAGCGCCTCATTATCCGCACCTCATTTCCTCCCCGGCACGCTTCGGGCGGAAACAAGAGTAGTCATCCCGAAATCATTAGCCTCAACCGCTGTTCATTCCATGGATGCGGTAGAAAAATGCCCCCGTCCGGGAAACATCACCGGATACGGGGGCATTAGTCTGACTTTGGTTTAATTTTAATAGACAAGATGACTATGGTAGAAGGGCCTTTAGCTCTGGCGTTACGTCTTGTTCGTCTATTGAGATGTAACTCGTCATTCCAATTTTGTACTCTATCTTCACCACGTACCTGCCATCTTGTCCGGTGACATTCTGACGGTGCTGCAGAATATCATCAATAAGTGTCTTATCTTTAACTGTGACTGAACGTTCCTCGTTGCGGGCCAGATTCAAACGCCGTTCAATACTGCCACGAAGCGCTGAAGCCATTCCATCCTTGTTGTAATCTTTGAAAATTACAGCTGACAATACGTCCTTTGCTGTTGCTTTAACTTTATTAGCATAGCCCTTCTGTTCCAGCCAGGTCCCCAATTCATGGTATGAAGGATACCACGGATAAGAATAATAGCGCTGATAACCTGTTGAATCCGGTTTATTGACTAACTCAATGGATGCCCGCTCAAGCTGACCGGAAACCTGATCTTCATAGGACATATTCAATACTTCCCGCTTCAGAATCTCCTTAAGCTCCAGAACCTCCTGCCGGTCAGAAATACTGACCACCTTATCCAGATTACTCAGTCTGAAGCTGTCTACATTCCGGTCCAGCATGGACAGAACATATTTCACGCGCTTAAAGTCCGCATTCTCCATTATGGCTTTCAGTTCCGGCTCGAAACCCTTGGCCGGAACATTGTAGGTCCGCATCAGCTTCCGCCCGCTCTCCAGCTTATATACCAGGGTGAACTGCCGGTTACCCGTATAATCATAACTCGGCGCATTCCCGGGATCCGGCCTCAAAGTAACAATCGCATGATGCAGCGCAGTGACAGCTTCGATGTACCGCGGATCCGTGGATAGAATCTCTTCCTCCGGTTCCTTAATGCCGTTAATCCCTTGTGGTGGATCCTGGGTTAAGAACTCGTAATTCCCCCCGGCATATACCGCAGTCACTTTATCAACCTGTGGCACCCTGTCCTCATACCCGGTTAACCCTGACACGGGAATGTAGAGCAGCAGACCCAGCAGCACGCTGTAGACCGCGAATTCAAGCGGCAGCCTGCGGGTCATAATATGCCAGGTTTTACGGAGAATCATCTCTACTACAATGTAACCAACCAGCCCTCCGATAAAGACACTGCCGATGATCCAGCCAAGCTGATTCCGCCCGGTACCGAAGTAAAGGCTGGCCAGAAGCATACTGCACAGCATCACACCGGCTTTGAACAGCGGATTGAAGTAGGAGAAGGCCAGAGCCTGACCGGCTTTTTCCCCGTGGCGTTTACGGTACAGCAGGAAGGACAGCGCCATGAACACAGCGGAAAGAATGGCATATACCCACGTCTCCACACTAGTAAAAGGCTCCACGGACAGGTCCATAATACGCAGAAGCGGTGCCCAGTTATTCAGGATATTCTGCAAGCCGGACCATTCCGGATACCCGTAGAGATATCTGTTCAGATGCAGGTCGATGAATTGCAGGAGTGCAGCGGGAAGAACCAGCAGGATGAAGATCAGGATTCCCTGGAGAATGGTCTGTCCCGTGCAAATGCCTACAAATACCGTGAACACAAATAGAAACAGCGTCAGCAGGCTGACGGTCAGGCACCATTCCCAGACATCGGCTGCGTTGTAGATATACATGATGCCGTCCAGCGGGCGGATGATAGCCGCAACCGCAGCCGTAATCCAGACAGGCGGAAGCAGCAGGAGCAAACCGCTCAGCGTATGGGAAGCCAGCAGATGCGAGCGCCGCAGCGGCAGGCTGTGCCACAGGTCGGAAGGCATTTTGGACTGCAGATAACGGAACAGGAATAAGCCGGCTCCAACAGGAAAAGCAACAAGGAAAGGTGCAATATCTATGCCAATGTTAAAAAGGTCCGGTATCTCCATCGGCTCCGTAAAACGATAGCCGTTCATGAGTATCTGCAGCGGGAATATGAACAACAGTACCAGTGTATATAGGATTCCGATCCAGCCGTGCTGGCGCAGATTCTGGCGGATAATGCTGCTGTTAAAGAAGTATCGGCTGCGCGTCATAACCGGCATCCCCCATTTCATAAATAAAGATTTCCTCCAGCGTCAGCGCCAGCAGATCGAACACATAAGGCTCGTAGACATGAAAAGCCTGGGCGATCCGCTCCCGGTCGCCTTTTACAATATACAGGCTGACACTCCCCCGCTGCTCCTGATGGAGAATCTGCAGCTTGGCCTCCAGCGCCGCCGCATGGCGTTCATCGCGGAAGGCCACCTGGATCTTATGCGTGTCCGCCTTCAGATCATCCAGATCCTTCTCAACCAGCATCCGGCCTTCATGCATAATGCCGACATGGTCGCATAGATCTTCGATTTCCCGCAGGTTATGCGAGGAGATCAGCACGGTAAGCTCCCGCTCGGCCACCTCCTGGAACAGCAGATTCTTGATCTGCCTGCGCATGACCGGGTCCAGCCCATCGATCGGCTCGTCCATAATCAGCACATCCGGCTTGCAGCTGAGGGCCAGCCAGAAGGCGGCTTGGCGCTGCATTCCTTTGGAGAAACGGCTGAGCTTGCGCCGGGTATCCAGCCGGAACGCCGTCCCGAGCTCCTCGTATCTCTTCTGGCTCCATTCCGGATAGATGGAACGGTAGAATGCCGCCATACTTCTGATAGTTGCCTGCGGGAAGAAATAAGGACTGTCCGGCATGAAGATCAGCCTGCGCTTCACCTCAGGAGCTTCGAACACCGGCTGGCCGTCTATTTTGACACTCCCTGTTTCAGGACGATAGATACCGGCGAGCGTCTTCAGCAGCGTTGTTTTACCGGCTCCGTTGGAGCCCAGCAAGCCGTAAATGGCGCCTTTATGTACAGTCAGCGAAATGTCTTCAACAGCCTTTTCCTCCTGGAAAATCTTGCTCACTCCGCGTATCTCAATCATGGCTGTTCTCCTCTCTTCTCTTATCCAGCGCCTGGCGGTACAGCGCACTCATCTCACTCTCCGTGAATCCGAGGTAGACTGCCTCTGCCATCAGCCGCAGCAGCTCTTCCTTCAGCTCTGCCCGTTTACTCTCATTCTGTCCGTGCTGCAGCGGGGCTACGAAATTGCCTTTGCCCTGCAGTGAATAGATGTAACCTTCCCGCTCCAGCTCCCTGTAGGCTTTCTGGATCGTATTGGGATTCACCGTAAGCTGCGAGGATAAAGCCCTCACCGAAGGCAGCTGTTCATCCGCCTGCAGAATACCATGCATAATCATCTCTTTGACCTTACCGGTCAGCTGTTCATAGATCGGCTTGCGGCTGCGTACATCGAGTTCGAACATGACAGTCCTCCTTTCATATGATGTTTCACAGGATGCCAGGGTGTATTAACTGTACTACTATTATTAATACAGTCATGGGCATATGTCAATCATTAACATACAAGCATTGATTGAACCTTAACCAGCGCTTTTGCAGCAAGTCGGCCGGGTAAACCGTTTCACTCCATGCACAAAAAGAACCCGGGCCACAAGAGGACCCGGGTTAGACGATATGCCGGCCCGTTTCGAGCCCGGTGCAGGTGCAAGTGCAAAACTACCAGCCCCGGGGCTGCTGCTGGGTAATACAGTGAATATTCCCGCCGCCCAAGGCGATCTCACGGGTATTGACCTGCACCACCGTGCGGTCTGTGAATAACTGCTGCACGGTCTCCAGCGCCTCCCCATCCCGTCTGTCCCCGAATGCCGGCATTACCACTCCGCCATTGCAGATATAGAAATTCACATAAGTCGCAGCGAATGTTGTACCTGAGGCACGGCTGTAGCTGCCGCTGGCCGGGTCGATCCATCCCGCCTCTTCATCTGTAATGATCAGCCGCTCCGGGATGTGCAGCCGGTGAACCTCCAGCTTGCGCCCGCGGGCATCCTTCTGCCGGATGAGCCGTGAATAGGCTTCGTGCAGCACCTCATATTGCGGATCTTCCCGGTCGTCCGTCCAGCTCATCACCACTACGCCCGGCTTCACAAAAGCGGCCACCTCATCAATATGCCCGTCCGTCTCATCATCGCTCATTCCTCGGGGCAGCCAGATAATCTTGTCTACGTTCAGCGTATCGCGCAAATAACCCCCGATCTGCCTTTTGGACAGATGAGGGTTGCGGTTCTTATGCAGCAGACACTGCTCAGTAGTTATCAGCGTACCTTCTCCATCCACATGAACAGCTCCGCCCTCAAGGATGAAATGCCGCAGGTCATAATAGTCCAGCTTCTCGATCTCCAGCACCTTCCGCTTCACCAGCAGATCCTGGTCCCAGGGAAAATACAGCCCTCCGTCCAGTCCGCCCCAGGCGTTGAACCCCCAGTCAATTCCCCTCACCCCGCCGCTGCTGTTCACTACAAAGGTCGGGCCGATATCCCGCATCCACGCATCGTTCGAGGAGATCTCCACCACACGTACCTGCGGTGGCACAAGTGCCCGGACATGCTCATATTGGGCACTGATGGTGCCTATCGTTACAGGCTCAAACTCCGCAATCGCTGCCGCCACTCTGGCAAAAGCAGCCTGCGCCGGCTTCGCCCCCAGCCGCCAAGTGTCCGTCCGGGTCGGCCAGAGCATCCATGTCCCCTGATGCGGCTCGAATTCTCCGGGCATACGGTAGCCGTTTTGTCTGGGTGTACTGGTAATTCTGCGTGGCATAAGCATCCCTCCCGGCACTTGAACAGGATGGGGACCGCAGAGAACGCTGCCCGGCATCTCGTCCTGTTCCAATTTATGCGGGGCCGGGACTTATTGCTACGATTCGGAACACCGGTGAACAAAATAATCACTGTCCAGTTTCGCGAACAATTAATTTGCGTTGTTATAAGAAAAATATTATTTCAGGGATTCCGCCAGGCACAGACAAACAGCTGTAGAGATACGACATGCTAATTATCAAACGCTGCCCCGCCGCTGTCTGCGTTCATCACTGAATACAGCTGCGGCGATTCCCGGCAGGATCAGGTAACTTGCAAACTTATAAGTCTGGCTGAAAGCATCTACGGCAGCCTGCTGCTGCACATCCGCTCCAGGTATCACCCGTATGTTAGCGGAGCCCGCTGCTCTCAGCTGCCCGGCTGTATTATGCTGCAGCACGGTGACGATAATGGCCACGCCGATTACACTGCCGAGTGACTTCGCCATATTGGTTACCCCTGAAGCAATACCCACCTTATCTTCAGGAACGACCCGGATCGCCGAAGACATCACAGGCGCCATCGAGAGCCCCACACCAAGGCCGGCCAGCGCGAGCCGGAGCATCACCGCGCCCAGTGTAGAGCCGGCGTGCAGCCCGCTCATGGAATAGGTGGCACCGCCTATCAACACCATGCCTGCTGCAGCAAACCGGCTGCTGCCATATTTCGCAGACAGCGGTCCGGAAATGGCTGAGCTGGCGATGGAGCCGACTGCCATCATGGAGAGAACAAGGCCCGCCTTCAGTTCCGACACCCCCATCACCCGGGTCAGATAAAAGGAGGTCAGCAGCGAAACATTCATCAGCGCCGCACCTAAGATGATCATAGAAACCGATGTGCTGTTGAATGCTCTGATCCTTAGTAATGACAAGGGCAGCATCGGCTCCTTCCCCTTGTACTGCGTAATAAAAAAGAACACCACAAACAATACTCCCGCAGCCAGCAGCGCTAGGAAAATCCGTGAGCTCCAGCCGTAATCCTGCACTTTGATCAGAGCATATGTAAGGAAGAACATCCCTCCGGTGATCCCCAGGATCCCGGCGTAATCTATGGAACGGCCCGCTGTGTTATCCCGCGATTCCTTAATGAATATGGCCGTCAGCACAATACTCAGCAGCCCAAGCGGTACATTCACAAAAAAGATCCATTCCCAGCTCAGCTTCTGTGTCAGAATCCCGCCAAGCGCCGGACCGCTTGCAGCCGCCACCCCGGAGATGGCACCCCAGATGCCGATAATCACGCCGTGCATTTCTTTGGGAAAGGTTGTGGTGGTCAGCGGAATCGTGACCGGCACAATCACCGCACCGGCCAATCCCTGAATGACTCTAAGTGCAATGAGCATACCGAGCGAAGTAGAGAAACCTGCCAGCAGGGAGCTCAGCGTAAACAGCGCCACGCCAATGAGGAACACCTTCTTCCGCCCGAATTGATCGGCCAGACGGGAGGCGGTGAGTATAAACACGGCAAAGGCCAGATTATAGCCGTTCATCACCCAGGAGACTTGTGATACACTTCCGCCGAAATGACGTGTCATCTCCGGCAGGGCAATATTAATAATCGTCGTATCCAGCAGCGCCATGAAAAAGCCCAGGACTATTGCCGTAAAAGATAACGCTCTTCGTGTTCTAACGCCCATCTCCATCACCCTTCAAAATATGAAATAAAGTTCATATTCGCATTATATGAACCAAAGTTCACATTTGTCAATCACAAAAAACGAACCATGGTTCAACTTTTATTGACAGCTTAAAACGGCTCCTCTAGAATTCGTACTATAAGGGGGACCTTAAGACATGGGTGAAATCGAGGACAAAGTTAGAACTCCGCAGCAGGAGCGCAGTATCAGAACCAAGGAAGCCATTATCCGGGCGGCAATGAAGCTATTCTCGGACAAGGGCTTCCATCAGACCAATACCAAGGAAATCGCAGCGGCGGCCGGGGTATCCACAGGCAGCTTCTATTCCTATTTTATTGATAAAAGAGCCGTATTCATCGATGTTCTCCATATGTACGGCGATGACCTTCTGGCCAGGATCGATGCTTCAATGTCAGAGATTAATTTCGAAACGATCGGCCGCTCCGAGCTGATTCTGCATCTGATAGACACCCTTCTGCTCTCGCATAAGGCGTTTATCGGATATCATAAAGATCTGAGCATCATGTACCACAGTGATGAGGTCATCAAGCAGCTGATGGATGCCCAATATGAAACAGGCCGGCTCAGAACGCTTAAGTACCTGCAGATGGGTCAGGATGAATTGAAGACTGAAGACGTTGAGGCAGCTTCCGTAATTGTGTTCGAAGCGGTGAGTGCAATCGTCGATGTCATTTCCTTCTCCCCGCAGCGGATTGCCGTGGACCGGTTGAAGTCGGAGCTGGTCAATATGCTTGTCCAATATCTGTACAAGTAGCGCCTCCGTTACTCTCGTGCTAACACATCTGGCCGCTGATTCAGCCGGCGCGAACCTGCATTGTTGTACTTTATGCAGGATTTCCGGCGATTCGGCGGGCCGCAAAAAAGAGCAAGCGGCCGGAAACCTCCCGCAGCTTGCTCTTTTGCATTCAAATCCTTCTGATTACCGTTTATCCTTCCAGAAATTCACCGGCTCCATATCCTTTGTAATGACCTGGAAGGTGTAGCCATCCTTCTTAAGCGCTTCTAGCAGACGCGGCAGCACCTTGAGGGTGGCCTTCTGATCATGCATCAGAATAACCGGATTGGTCTTCGACTTCTTCAGCGTGTGAACCTGCTCCATTACTGTATTGTAGATCTTGTCACTGTCCTCTTTGTATCTCCAGTCATTCGAATCCACATTCCAGTCCCAGAGATGATAGCCCTGACCCAGCACCTTATCCCGGAAAGACTTGGTGAAATACGGTTTGCTTCCGTAAGGCGGCCGGATTAGCGTTGTAGTAGCACCCGTCAGCTTCTTAAGGACAGCATTATCGCCCGACATCTCCGCCAGTGCCGCAGCCGGGGAAGCATAGAATTTCTCCTTGCGGTGTGTCATGCCATGAAGCCCCAGGCCGTAGTCCTCCTTCACAATCCGCTTCACCTGCGAAGGATATTTGTTCATATTATTTCCCAGCATGAAGAAGGTTGCCTGCACCTCATACTTGCTTAAGATATCCAGCAGCTGGGAAGTCGTCGCCGACGGGCCGTCATCAAAAGTAAGATACACGGTTTGTCCCGGCTTGCCGGGTTCAGCGGATGGCGCAGGAGCCGCAGGCACTGTTTCCTTCGGCTTCAGCTCTGCTGCATACTGGGTGACAAAGGCTTCATCCGTAAGCCCCGCCGAGCCGTCCTTCACCCGGAGTAAATATTTATCCCCCGCAAAGGATATGATATACCCAAGATACCCGCTTACTTTCAGCGGAACCATAAGTTTACCGTCCTGCAAAAAAGTGCTCACAGGCACCACTGTGCCATCTTTGAGCACAGCGCCGGCATCGCCCTGCAAGGTCAGCGAGCCGGAGCCGCCAGACACCAGAACTCCGTCGGTCAGGCCGGTAAGCGTCCATTTTAATTCATCGGCCAGAGCACGCAGCGGGACATAGTAAGTGCCTTTTACAGACACGGCTTCTATACCGCTCAATTTATCGTTGATCCCGAGCTTTAGTACATTAGTCTTACCTTCAGCGTTAGCAGGGATCTGTACAAGACCCGTAATCAGGAATAAAGAGAAGAATAACAGCATTATTTTTTTAATGGGCACAGCAGCAATCTCCAATCTATGTATATTTGTCTATTACTTTATCACACATAGATATAACGTAATTTGAGAGATTGTAACCGCAAGCTAAAATATTGTTACCCTTTTTGCAATGAGAAAATGATTATTCAGCTTTTTTTCTGAAATACGACAATTCGCGTCGAATGCTGTCACAGCAAGCAATATGCGGTTAAATCACATCTTTTTGACCCAAAATAAATGTGACAAAATTAATAACAATTGTGCAATCTTGAACAAAGTTTGAACAACCTTAAAATTAGCTTAAACTGCGCCACTACAGTGATCTTTATCATACCTTTAAGTAGTTGTAACAATTTGATCACACATATTTAACTTGTTCGCCATTTTTAAGGTCTTTTTTTAGCCTAATATACAAAATATGTATTTTGCATTATGGGTAAGTAGTTCTTACTATAGATACAGGTTAAGTAGTAAGACCGTTAATGAACGGCGAATGAAAAGTAGTATTGAAGGAAGGAGTTCTATATGAAAAAAAAGGGACCGTTATACGCTTTGTTTCTAAGCCTGATCCTTCTCCTGCCGGGATGCAGCTCGATCGCTGTTCTGAACCCGAAGGGGCCGTCTGCAAGGACGTTATCGGACACCATCATTCTCTCCATTGTTGTAATGCTTGGTGTTCTGGCAGTTGTCTACATCTTATATATCTTTGTTCTGGTGAAATACCGGGCGAAGAAGAGTAACGAGGGTTACATTCCTGAACACGAGGAGGGCAACAAGGTACTTGAAGCGATCTGGATTATTATCCCGATCATTATCGTCGCCTTCTTGTCAGTTGTAACCGTCAAGACAACTACCGAGGTTGAGAACGTGGCCGCGGATTACAAAGATCAGACACCGCTGGTCATTTACGCTTCATCCTCCAACTGGAAGTGGCATTTCAGCTATCCGGAGGAAGGCATTGAAACGGTTAACTACGTGAATATGCCTGTGCATCGTGCAGTTGAATTCAGAATGTACTCATTCGGCACCATTACCAGCTTATGGATTCCACAGCTTGCCGGACAAAAGTACGCCATGAGCGACATGCTCACCACGCTTCACCTTTCTGCTGATACCGAAGGCTCTTATATCGGAAAGAATGCCAACTTCAGCGGTAAAGGCTTTGCCCACATGGAATTTGAAGCCCTTGTTATGAGCAACAAGGATTATGACGAATGGGTGAATGACGTCAAGGAAACCGCGCCTGAGCTTACAGAAGATGAATTCAAAGGCCTGCTCGCCACGGACTTCCTCGGACGCAAAACCTATTCCTCGACCCATTTGGAGTTCAGTCCTCCCCCTGGAGACCACAGTGAACACATGAGTGGTGACGGAAGTGAGATGGATATGGACAACGGCAGTGAAGAGCATCAGGATAACAAAGAGATCCACCCTTCTCCTGAGCCGTCCAGCGGAACCGAATTTGACAGCGAACCTGATCCGGAAGTCGAACAGCCGCTGCCAAGCTCACCCGTAGATGCCGAGACTCATGATGGCCACTAGCTCTGCAAGAGCTTAACGTAACACACTGAAAGGAGCCACCCTAATGGATTTAGACAAATTTAAGGTTCACGGCGAACCCTTGATATACGGAGCCATGGTCAGCATTGCACTTGCCACCATCGGGATTCTCGTCGGGCTTACCTATTTCAAGAAATGGGGATACCTCTGGCGTGAATGGCTTACTACTGTAGATCACAAAAAAATCGGTGTCATGTATATCCTCGCGGCGCTGCTCATGCTGTTCCGCGGCGGTGTGGACGCGATGATGATGCGTCTGCAGACGGCAGCGCCGGAAATGAAATTCCTCGATGCCCAGCATTACAATGAGGTATTTACCACGCATGGCCTAATCATGATCCTGTTCATGGCCATGCCGTTCATCATCGGTCTGATGAATGTGATCATTCCGCTGCAGATCGGCGCGCGTGACGTCGCGTTCCCGCGGCTTAACGCCGTCAGCTTCTGGCTCTTCTTCATGGGGGCCATGCTGCTGAACATTTCCTTCGTTATCGGCGGATCGCCGGATGCCGGATGGTCAGCCTACTTCCCGCTGGCGAGTCTTGAATTCAGCCCGACGGTCGGTAACAACTACTACTCCCTGGCCCTCCAGATTTCCGGTATCGGGACTCTGATTACAGGGGTCAACTTTATCGTAACGATTCTCAAGATGCGCGCACCGGGCATGAAGCTGATGAAGATGCCGATGTTCACCTGGTCCGTACTCATCACCAACGTCATTATCGTCTTCGCCTTCCCGGTACTTACTGTTGCGCTTGCGCTGATGATGTTCGACCGCCTGTTCGGCTCCCAGTTCTTCACGATGGCCAACGGCGGGATGGATATGCTCTGGGCCAATCTGTTCTGGGTTTGGGGTCATCCGGAGGTCTATATCGTTATTCTGCCGGCCTTCGGTATTTATAGCGAAATTATCGCCACCTTCTCCAAAAAGAACCTGTACGGATATACCTCAATGGTATTCAGTATGCTGATTATCTCGCTCCTGTCCTTCCTAGTATGGGCTCACCATTTCTATACGATGGGTCAAGGCGCCATGGTCAACAGCTTCTTCTCGATTACCACAATGGCTATTGCCGTACCTACAGGGGTTAAGATATTCAACTGGCTGTTCACCCTGCGAAAAGGCAGGATTACCTTCACAACGCCAATGCTGTATACGCTCGCCTTTATTCCGATTTTCACCATCGGCGGGGTAACGGGTGTCATGCTCGCAATGGCCAGTGCCGATTACCAGTATCACAACACGATGTTCCTTGTGGCGCATTTCCACTATGTGCTCATTCCGGGTGCCGTGTTCGCCGTCATCGCCGGGTTCCATTACTGGTTCCCTAAAGTGTTCGGCTTCCGCCTGAATGAACGGCTCGGTAAGCATTCCTTCTGGTGGATCGTGATTTCCTTCAACGTAACCTTCTTCCCGCTGTTCTTCCTGGGTCTGATGGGAATGACACGCCGGACGTATACCTATTCCGAGGAATCAGGCTTTGGCCCGCTGAATATGCTGTCCTTCGTAGGGGCAGTCGGGCTGGCTATCGGATTCCTGCTGCTGGTCTACAATATTTACTGGAGCACACGTTATATGCCTAGAGACACAACAAGTGATCCATGGGATGGACGGACACTCGAATGGGCTACGCATAGCCCGATGCCGGTCTACAACTTCGCAATTGTCCCTACTGTGCAGACCCGTGATGCCTTGTGGTCCGCGAAGCAGGACAATATCCCGCTCTATGACGACAAAAAAATCACCAAGATCCATATGCCTAGCAATACCGGCAAGCCGTTCATTCTGGGCGTGATCTTCTTCATCCTGGGATTCTCCCTGGTATTCAGCTTATGGATTCCGGCCATCCTCTCAGGTATCGGTGTCATTGTCATGCTGGCCTTCATGTCCTTCGACCGGGATCACGGCTACTATATTTCGGCTGAAGAGGTTATCGCTACAGAAAAGAAATTGAAGCGGGGTGAGACTGTATGAAAATAGATGCGTCCAAGCCGCTCGAATATTCAACGGAAGAGAACAGTAACAAGATCTTCGGCTTCTGGGTCTTTCTCGGAGCTGAAATTCCTCTCTTCGCCACATTGTTCACTGTTTACTTCGTAATGGTCAACCGCTTTGCCAGCGGACCGAGCGCCAGCGAGCTGTTCAAAATCGGCCCCGTGCTGATCGAGACCTTCCTGCTGCTGTCGAGCTCCTTCACGATCGGCCTGGCTATCCATGCCATGCGGCATGGCTATAAGAAAGCGATGATGGTCTTCATGGCCATCACGCTGCTTATGGGCCTCGGCTTTATCGGCATTGAAATTGACGAGTTCTTCACTTACGTCCATGAGGGTGCGACCCTGCAAACCAGCGGTTTCCTCTCCAGTCTGTTCGTACTGCTCGGAACGCATGGTGCCCACGTCAGCTTCGGCTTCCTGTGGGGAGCGGGAATCATGATTCAGCTGTGGCGCCATGGCATCACACCGGCCACCGCCAACAAGGCTTTTATCTTCTCCCTGTTCTGGCATTTCCTGGACGTTGTCTGGATCTTTATCTTCAGCTTCGTCTACCTGAAAGGACTGATGTGACATGATGAAGCAACTGTTCCCAATTCGCCATGTGATGGGTTATCTGGCCTCTCTGGTCCTTTCTGCCGCTGCGCTGATTGTCATCTACGGAGATCTCTCCTCCGGGGCCAATATGGCCGTGCTGCTGATTACAGCGCTTATCCAGGCTTCTCTGCAGCTGTTTGTATTCATGCACATCGGGGAATCGGCCGACTCCAAGAAAGAGCTGTACATCAACATCGCCTATGCACTGTTCGTGGGTCTGGTTACCATCTTCGGAACCCTGTTTATCTTCGTGTGGGGCTGGTACTCTTAAACTTTATGAGGGGCGGGAACGCCTCTTCTACGCAGCATAATAAAAGCGGTCCGTTTCCGGTATGTTCCGGGACGGGCCGCTTTTTTGGTGCAAATCATGAATTAATATTGATGTGGTCGTAACTGCGGTGAATGTTTAAACTTCCCCCTCCGTCACTTCCATCTTGTATTGTCCATTCAAGTCCGAAAGCTAAAAAATCACTAATCCTGCAACTGCACCACACTGCTGCTGCTCTCATCCCCGCTCCATTCGGTATACGCCAGCTGTTTGCCCGAAGGGCTCCAGGAGGTCGTCAGATTCCCTGTACCATCTGCAACCTTGACAGACTTACCCGATTCCAGATCGTAGACATAAAGAGCAGTAGAGGCCGTACCGTCCCCGTCAGCGGACATGCTGTAGGCAATCATCCGCTGGTCCGGCGACCAGGAGATACCGCCAAGCTCCGCGCCTTCCACGATAATCTTCTGATTTCCCCCGTCTGTATCAGTGAGGAGCAGCGCTTGTGCGGAATCCTTATATTGCTGGACCAGCAGCTGATCTCCGCCCGGTGAAGGAATTACGCTGCCGACACGGTCAATTTTCAAGGTGGCTTTTTCCTTGGTATTCAGATCGAAGGTTTGCAGCGATTCGCCGGAATTGGAGGTGTAATAAATCTTATCTTTGATTTGCCGGACAACAATCAGTCCTTCACCGCTAAGTCCCTCTACCGCAGCGATCTTACCGGAGGTATTTGCTGTAAAAGCACCTCCGCTGTATGCAGGTCCTATAACGGTGTCATCATCAGCCCACCGGGCGCTCATAGCTCCTGCAATGTCATCGCCTGTGATACTGAAGGTCTTCTTTGACCCTAAATCCATCACATAGTAGACCGGATCTCCTAATGAGAATTCATTATACAGCAGATGCTTGTGATCGGATGACAATACAGCGTCTCCCAGAAACACATTTTCCTGTTCCTTGATCAATTCAAATTCTTTGGTATCCAGGTGGTAGAAGTACAGGCTTTTGGGCAATGAATCCGCGAGCTCCTCCAGACTCATTTTACCTAACTTGTCGTTCTCCTTGGACACTACAACCGTATCCTCATCCATCCAGTCAGAAATAACTATATTCTCATAATGCCTGATCTCCCCCGCCGCTACCCCAGGCCCGGCTGCTTCCCGGGTTGGTTCGGCAGATTTGACGGGTTCAGCCGTTCGCGCAGGTCCGGCTGGTGTACCCGTGCCCTCCGTGCTGTTCCCCGGCTCCTGGACAACGGCATTATTTCCGTCCTGACCTGCACTGCAGGCAATAAGTGTGCTCATTAATACCGGAACTAGGGCCAGTTTGAATATTGGGGTCCTCATCCTGTGAATCGCCTCCTTGAATTCAGGTTCACAACCTGGAATGAACATCCAATCATGGAATCATGGAATCGCGCTCAGGGCGCCCTTCCGTTTCCTTAGCAATACCCCGGAGCTGCTCTCCCGGTATCCTTAAAGACGTGAGCAGTAAGCCGTATGTTGCAGGAAGCTGCCTGTTGTTGTAGGGCCGGATGACCTTATTCATTCAAAAAAAGCCTTGTTCAGCTGCAGATAACAGGAAACTCCCTGCAATCTTTAGCCGAACAAGGCTTCAGTAATTCCTATAGCTTGAACCGGGCCAGATGCTTCTGCAGATCCTCGGCCAATGTGGCGAGGTACTGGGCAGAGGAAGACATCTCCCCCATTGCGGTCAGCTGCTGCTCACTCGCTGCGCTTGTGTCCTGAACATCACCGGCGCCTTTACGCGAGATTTCATCCACCTCAGCCATCGCCTGGGCTACGCCCTCCGATTCCTGGGCGACATGTCCGATAACCTCCGTAATCAATTCCATCTGCTCGCTGGCTGCTTGAATAGAGGTCTGTATCTCAGTAAATGCGGCGGAGACCACTTCGCTTTGTGCTACGCCATGGGAGACAATCCCGGAGCCCAGCTCCATGGATTCCACTGCACTTTCAGTCTGCTGGCGGATATGGGTAATAATCTCCGTAATCTGCAGCGAGCTTCTTCCGGTAGCTTCCGCAAGCTTGCGGATTTCACCCGCAACGACAGCGAAGCCCCGCCCATGCTCTCCCGCTCTGGCCGCTTCAATCGAGGCATTCAGTGACAGCAGATTAGTCTGGGTAGCAATGTCATTGATGGTTGTGATGATCGTGTTGATCTCTTCGGATAGGCTGCCCAGACTGCCGACAATACTCTGGCTTGCCGATACACTGGAGTCAATCTCCCGCATTTGGGCCAGAATCCGTTCAACCGCTTCAACGCCCCGGTCCGTTGATGAGGCAGCCTGTGCCATCAGACCGTTCATTTCACTGCCGCTGTGCCGGGCCTCGTTAATATCATACGTCATCGTCCGGACGGACCGGGCGGTACGTGCGATGCTCTCGGCCTGTACATCGAATCCGGCAGCGATTTCACTTGAGGTCTCGGCGATCATCTGGGAAGCATGTGCCGTCTGTTCTGCGCTGGCACTCATCTCCTCTGAGGAAGCCGACAGAATCTCGGCACTCTCGGAAACTCCGCGCATCATATTCTGGAGGCCTTCCAGCATTGTATTAAACGAAGTGTTAATCTGGCCGATTTCATCCTTCGACTGATACGAGGCGGCAGCAGTCAAATCCCCCTCCTCTGCCCGCTTCATCAGCTGCTGCAGTTCCTTGAGCGGTTTCGTAATCAACCGGGTAATCATGATGCTGATCACAATACTCAGAACCCAGGCAATAGTAATCAGAATACCGCTTAAAGTGATGGAGCTTTTGGCGCTTGCTACAGTATCCTCATTATGCGCGGATGAATCCTGTACAAGCAGGGCCGCAGTATCCTCCAGCAGGTTAACCATCGTCCGGCGCGATTCACTGAACGCTCCACCCGAGAAAACCTGATACCCCTCATCATTCAGATTATTGTCGGCAAGATGGATGATATTATCACGCTGGGAGCGGTAGTCCGGCAGAAGGAGCAGGTATTCGTTGATATTAGCCGCGATTTTGTCATTGCTGAACTCAACCGTCTTGAGCTGCTCTAAAAGTTCATTGTTCGTAGTGATATTCGTTTCAATAGCCGCCTTAAGCTCCAGACTCTTGGCAGCATCCCTGGTAATGAGATCCTCCAGAAGAAAAGATTCGATCGCCCGGTTATTCCCGCGGATCTCCGTAATGAGATAAATCGGCAGCAAATTCTGTTCGTATGTCTCCTGGGACCTGTCCGCCATTCTGCTGGTGGTCATAATGCCTGTCGTCCCAATGCCTATGAGTAACACTACAATCACTGCAATCAGCAAAGTCATTTTATGCTTAATCTTCAGATGTCTCATTTCTTATAATCCCGCCTTCTCGATATCTTGCTGTAACTGTATTTATCGGAGAATTAGGCCAAAATGTTGATAATTCGCTGAAAAAAATGTCGAAAAAAGAAAAATATTATCGATTCATATGAACAAAGACCTATAAACAGCTTTTCACTCTTGAAGCAGTCCATACTTCTTGCGGAATCTCTTCAGCACTTTGGTCCATCCGCCGGCCAGAATAGCCAGGAACAAGACATTGGATAAAGCATGGGCCAGGTCAAAATAAAAGCTGGCTCCATAGGTCGCTGCCACAAGCCCCCAGCTGAACGCATCCGGGAGACTGAGAATAACCCAGAGATTCATAATCCAGCCGAACAGGAATCCCCATATAAAACCGAAGATCAGCAGCCCGGGCCGTTTCTTCATCCACCAGGTATTCCGCAGCCAGCCTGCCGTAAGTCCGGTCATCCCCCAGGCGAACATCTGCCATGGTGTCCAGGGGCCCTGACCGAAGTAGATATTCGAGACCAGCGCCGCCACTGCACCGATGACGAACCCTGCCTCTGCGCCAAAGACATAAGCCGACAGAATGACAACGGCAGACACGGGCTTGACCCCAGGCAATGCGGCAAAAGGAATCCGGCTGACCGCAGCAATAGCAGATAATACGGCCAGCAGCACCAGTTCACGGGATGCCAGCTGTCGGCGCTCCAGACGGAGAAACAGCGGCAGCAGCGCAGCCAGCAGCAGCACCAGGCTGAGCAGCACATAATGACGGTCTTTCAGCGCTGCTGTTAGCGCGAGGCCAGCCACGAATAATCCCAAAGCAATCAGCAGGGGGGCGCGGAACCGGACCATGTTCGAATCACATCCTCTATTGTCAATGCCTGCGGCAGTAAGTCCCGGACCATACGGTTGACTGCCGTAGTATAGAAATAATTACTGCTGAAGAACTCTGCCGGCGCCCCTTCCGCTGTTATGCTGCCGTCAAACAACAGCGCACAGCGGGAAGCATATTTAGCGGCAAACTCCACATCATGCGTTACGATCAGAATACTGGCCCCCTGCCTGCGCAGTTGCTGGAGCAGAGCAGCCAGCCTGTCCTTGGCTGCCGGGTCGAGCCCCTTAGTCGGCTCATCCAGCAGCAGGATATCCGGCTTCAGCAGCATCATCATGGCAAGTGCGGTCTGCTGCTGCTGGCCGCCGCTGAGATCATGCGGATGGCTCTGCAGCACCTCGCGGAGCCGGAAGACTTCCAGCAGGGCATCTATTTCCCGCCCGGCTTCTTCCAGGGATGCCCCGGCATACTGCGCCATATGCTGCAGTTCCTCAGCCACAGTATCATAGCTGAAATAGAGCAGCGGATTCTGGGCCAGAAGCCCGGTTGTACTCCCCTTGGACAGCTCGGCCTTGCCGCGCTGCGGCTTCATCAGGCCGCCCAGTACATGGAGCAGGGTCGACTTCCCTGCACCGTTCCCGCCCATAACCGCCAGAAGCTCTCCCCGCCTCAGCGTTAGCGAGAGCTTCCTCAGCACCTCCCGGCCTTCCTTGTCGTAGCGGAAGGTAACCTCTCTGCAGCTGAGCAGAATTTCTGCGGATGGTGCAGGAAGTTTCACGGGTGAATCAGGATTCCTCACCTGGCTGAAGGAATTAGACGGGGAAGTAGCGGGCTCAGCACCTGCATTGGCGGGAGTGACTGTACCCGGAGCTGCAGCAGTTTCTTCACGGGAGACAGCAGCAGGTAATCCTGCGCCGCAATTAGCGGCCGGATGATCACGAATGACAGTGGCGCATACTCCAGCTTCTGTCACAGTAGAAGCTACCGCTGCCCTGGAATGCACCCAGCGTTTGCCCTCGCGTACGGTCAGCGGAATATTCTCCGCTGCGGCCGTTCCCGCTTCCGGTGACAGCGCCAGATATAACCGCGAAGCTGCCGGAAGATAAGCCTGACGTGAAGCGAGTGATGCGCTGCCGGCTTGCTGAACGAAAGCACGCGGGCCTGCATCTGCCACCAGCCTGCCGCCCTCCAGCATCAGCACACGGTCGGCCAGCGGCAGTACCTCCTCCAGCCGGTGTTCGCTGATGATTACCGTCACTGACATTTCCTCGTTCAGCCGCTGCAGCGCCATAATGAATTCCCGGGCAGCTACTGGGTCAAGCTGCGAGGTCGGCTCATCCAGCAGCAGCACCTTGGGCTGAAGCAGCAGCACCGAGGCCAGATTGAGCAGCTGCTTTTGCCCGCCGGACAGCTCATGCACGGATTGGTAGAGCAGCGGCTCCAGCCCGAATAATCCGCAGATCTCAGCCAGCCGGGTCCGCATCACTGCAGGCGGCATCCCCAGATTCTCCATAGAGAAGGCCAGCTCATGCCAGACGGTATCCATCACGATTTGCGCATCCGGATTCTGGAAGACCATGCCGATCTCCCCGGCGGCAACGGCTGCGGGAAGCTCCGGCAGGAGCTGCCCTTTATATGTCAGGCTTCCGCTGAACATGCCTACCGGAGCAAGCTCGCGTTTCAGATGGCGCAGCAGTGTCGTTTTGCCGCCGCCTGACGGACCGCAGAGCACTACGAATTCGCCTTCTTCTATTGTGAACGAGAGCTCATGGAGCGAGTCCCTGTCTTCTTCAGGATAGCGGAAGGATACTTGTTCCGCTTTGAGGATCTCCATAACCATTTCTCCTTTCCTTCCAGACCTGCAGGGAGCAGGACGAACAAGCAGAAGCTGCCGTACATCACGGCATCCTGCCAGCCGAAATCCATACTCTTCATCCGGGGATAAATCTCCAGCGTACCGTAGCCCTGCAGCCAAAAGAACAATGCAATCATACCGCTGAGCGTCAGTACCAGCAGAATTAGCTTATCCTGCCGATCCGGCTTGTATATACTGTACGTGCTGCGTTTGGCAACCCCGTAGCCGCGGGCCGTCATGGAATCTCCGGTCTGCAGCGCTTCCTCCAGCGACCAGGTGAGCAACACCTTCAGCAGCGTCATGCCGTCTTGCATCCGCTTGCGCAGGCTTCCTGTGCGGACATCCACCCCGCGCAGGCGCTGGATCAGGGTAATCTGGCGCAGCCGCCGCTGGAATAAGGGGACGAACCGGAGCGCCATCAGCGTAAGTAATGCCGTTCTTGGCGCAGCGGCAGCGAACAGGTACATGAATTTATCTGTCGTTACCGTGTAATTGTATGAAATGAACCAGATGAAGATTGTCAGCAGTACGGTCATCATTATAAGTCCGTACAGCACAGCCTCCAGCGTAATCGGCTGGTCCAGCCAGTAGAAGAGAATATGCGCCCCCCTGTGCGAGAACAGCGGATTCAGCACTGCGACTGAAACCCCCATCAGGAGCATAAAAGGCAGACCGCGCAGCAGCGCCTTCCCTTGGCCCTGCAGCAGCAGCAATGCCAGCAGACCTGCTATTTCCGTAACCAGAAACAACGGATGAAGCCCCAGCAGGGCGAACAGCAGCAGCCCGGCATAATACAGCAGGGCTACGGCAGGATACATGGACTGGAAGCCGCTGTTCATGGCGACGCTGCCCCGATATCCTTGCCAAGATCAAGCGTATACAGCCACTCTACCGTATCTCCGGGCTTCATAACCCAGCTGCCGGAAGCCTTGGACGGAAACTCTCCGTTCACCTTATACATCCAGCCGCTCTCTGCCCCGTGATCATATTCGTACAGATTATCTATACCTTCCACATAGGCAAAGGTTTTGCTGCCCTGATATTCCATCTGGATCTTGTGCTGGCGGGTAATCCGTCCCAGCAGCTCCAGCGCAGTCTCATTCTTCTCTATTTCATAAGCCGCCGGGGCCAGAATAACGCCGTGCTCCTCATCTCCAGTAATGGAGAGAGTCACCGTATTCACCGGTGCGGCGGTGGCGGCCGGGGCTGGCGCGGCTGGCTTGGCGGTGGCCGCTGGGGCTGGCGCGGCTGGCTTGCCGGTGGCCGCCGGGGCTGGCGCGGCAGACTTGGCGGTGGCCGCCGGGGCTGGCGCGGCGGGACTGCCCGTGGCCGCCGATGCTGGCGCGGCGGGACTGCCCGTAGCCGCCGGGGCTGGCGCGGCGGGACTGCCCGTGGCCGCCGATGCTGGCGCGGCGGCACCGGTGTGGCCGGGCGCCGGCGCGGTGGCCGCCGGCACCGGGGCTTGCGTAACGGGAGCTTGCTCCGTTACGCCGGGGGCGGCTCCGGCTGGCGCTGCGCCGGAGCTGGAAGCTGCCATGCCGTCCGCCGTGGCGGAGGGTATGGCAGTGCCCTCAGGCCGCGGCGTCTGCGCGGCCTGGGAACTGGCGGGCGGCACAGGCCCGCCGCCTGCGGAATCCGGCTGCGCCTTGGAGCAGCCGGAGAGCAGCAGGACAACCAGGAGCAGGAGCAGCGGATAAAGCCTCGCCCTTCCTGATTTCAATAGACTGAACATTACCTCAAGCACCTCCACAAAAGGGAAAAGAACGGGGGCAGTCAGCCTGTTCCCCGTTCCGTCCAAACACCTTATGATTTCTTAGTGTGACTTATACAAACTAATCCTGAGCAAAGCACCATCAGCCAGCCCCTTGGCCGCCTGAGCATCCAGCCCCGCAACCCGAAGGAGCTTCTCTATCGGCTAAAATCAGCTGCTTAAAATACTGGCTGGCACCATACTCTCAGTTTCATTAGCTCTAGCTTCATTAGCTTCATTAGCTCTAACCCCACTAGCAGTAGCATCAGTAGCTTCTTCAGCATTAGCTCTAACTTCACTAGCAGTAGATTCATTGGCTTATTAACTCTAGCTAAACTAGCTCTAGCTTCTTCAGCATTTGCTCTAGCCCCACTAACAATTACATCATTGGCTTCATTGGTTCTAGCCCACTAACGGTAGTTTCATCAGCTCTAGCCCCACTAGCAATAGCTCCATCAGCTTCATTAGCTCTAGCCCCACTAGCAGTAGCATCAGTAACATCAGTAGCATCAGTAGCATCAGTAACATCAGTAGCATCAGCAGCATCAGCAGCAGCAGCATCAGTAACATCAGCAGCATCAGTAGCATCAGCAGCATCAGTAACATCAGCAGCATCAGTAGCATCAGCAGCATCAGCAGCATCAGCAGCATCAGCAGCATCAGTAGCATCAGTAGCATTTTAAATCATCGGCTCAATCCGGGAAAGCATGCCTTCCCGAGCGAAACTCCACAAAACATTCCTCCGCCGGAACAGTAATTGGATTTATGACACTTGTTTATCCTATACGGACTTCACTGCCGATCCTAGTTGGATTAATGACACTTAATTCTGCCCCTAGCCGGGTCATTCGCTAATTCATGCGAGATTAAGTGTTGTTTTTCCAACTACGCCGCCATATCGGGAGATTTACCGGGAACTAAGTGACATTTTTCCACTTATATATCCCACCAGCACCCCGCACTATCGCTTTATTAGGCTGCTCCATGCAAAATCTTGCAGAAAATACAACTTAACTCCCTTAATCCTTAGGCATTCGGAAGGATTGTTGTATGAAATACAACAATCTTCCCGCTACAACGCTTGTTAGAAGAGAAATGCTGCCTTTTGTACAACAATTTCCGATTATAGCCGCGATCTTGATTGAAATGTTGTATTTTGTGCAGGATTTTCAACAAGCATTCGGATTCCCACCACAAACGAGGGTTGAAATCGTGAGATTCTTGCCCCAGCAGCCCTACTATTCAAATTTCACTGCAGTGAAGACTAAGTTATATATTCATATTTAAGGTTTAGCTTATCTAGGATCTTTTCTTCATCAAGGCTCTTCTTCCTTGACCCATATCCTTCCTAAGGCAATCTAACCGCTACAGCAGCGGCCATTTCTCTGGTTACAGCTGTGGCAGGAGCGAATTCGCCGCCGGTACCGCTCATAATTCCAAGTCCGGTTACAGTACGTACCGCCGTTAATGCGTAGGCGCTGATCTGGTCTTCATCGGTGAATTTTCCGGTTCCGGCTGCTGCCGAAGCTTCGTCCAGCTTCAAGGCTCTCACGATCATTACAGCCATATCCTGGCGGGTAACGGGGCCGTCCGGTTTGAAGGCTGTGCCTGCTACTCCGCTGACAATTCCCAGTTCCTTCGCTTTGTTCACTGCTCCATAATACCACGCATCCGCCTTAACATCACTGAAACTCTGGGCTGACGATGCCGCAGACGGCTCGTTGCCGGTCAATCTCAGCAGCAGTGCTGCAAATTCAGCCCGGGTAATATTCTGCTTCGGCGCGAACACGAGGCTGCTCTCACTGACCCCGCCCATCAGCTTGCGGTCATAGGCCGTGTACACTGACTCCAGCGCCCAAGGCGAGATTGACTTCACATCGGTAAAAGCAGCACGGTCAGCCGCAGCAGAAGCCACGGTCAGCGGCTGCGAATAGCGGACTACCGCAGGTGTGCTGTCTTTGAGATATCCGGTAACGGTAATCGTATATTTATTCGCTGGCAGGCCGCCGGCAACAACAGCTGAACCCGCAGCATCCGTAACAGCAGTTTTACCGCCGATGGATACCTGAACCCCTGCGGCTGGCGAGGATACCGGGTCGGAAGTGAAGGTCGCTTCATTCCATACCCACTGCTTTTGAGTTACTTTTACAGTAATATCTTGTCCAGGCTGCGGCTGTGCAGGGGAGACCGTCACGGACTCTACCACCTGTGTGTTATCCCCGCCATAATAGACAAGCACGCGGTCATTCTCCGCAAGAAGGAAATCACCCATGCCTACACTTGGATAGATCCACGCTCCACCGCGGGCTACAACATACATCCACCCGTCATAGCCGCCAAAAGCACCCGCAGTTACGCCGCCGATTCCCGTCACGTAATTGCCAGCTTCATTGACCAGGGCCACCTTCTTCGCCGCCGCTGCCTTCTCCAGTGCTTGAAGTACATTTCCCGCATATACAGTGCCTTCTGCCAGGGTTCCGTTAGGGCTCTCAATGGCAACGGACACACTAACCTGAGGACTCTTCACAGGTGAATTGCTAAGATCATAGAGCTTGCTGCCTGTGCTGAAAAGCTTGTAAGCTACCAATGCTTCCAGTGCCTGCTCTGTCGAGAGCTGATTGTAGCTTCCCCCCGCTGTATGAGCGAACCCGCCATCTGCTGCACTATAGCTAAGAAGCTTACTGACAAGGTTTACATTGCCTACGGTATACTCCGCCCCTGCCGGGTCAATGCCAAAGGAGGACAGACCAATAATGGCTTGAGCGACACTCTCGCTGCTGTCACCATAGCCGCCGTTCTTGTCCTGTGCAGTCGCCAGCCAGGCTGCCGCCCGCTGTCCTGCGGTATTGACTGCCGGATCATCCTTATGTCCTGCCAGCACAGTAAGCACCATCGCCGTCATGTCCGGATCACTAGCCCCCGTAGTCAGAGTGAAGCCTCCGTCAGTGTTCTGCTTGGACAGGATCTCAGCCAGCAATTTAGCTGGGGTCCATTTCGCATTGTCAGGCATAGTATAAGTTCCGGAATCAAGCGCCAGCAGTACATAGGCTGCGTTGTTCAGCGTCTGGCCGGTAATTTTATCGTTATTGTAGAGCTTCTCAATCAGATTGTAGCCGGCAACATCCGCCGGATTCCCGCCAAGCGCCCTAACCGTAAGCGTAATCCGCGCATAGTCCGTAGCTCTGGCGTAGACACCCTTGGCTGCGGCTACTTTACTCTCAAGCGCCTTTAAATAACTATCCGGAACCTTATAGCCCGCCTGCGCTAGGCCGATGGCCTGCCAGTCGGACTGGACTCCGGCCTTCAGCACAAACTCCGAAGTGGCATAGACTGCCTCAGCTACGCTAACTGCTGTGCCTGAAGGTAGAGATGCCGCGTTATTCCCAGTGCTCGCAGCCGTCTCTGCAAAAGCCTGTCCCGCCGGAGCTACAGCCGCTCCCAGAACCGCGAACATCATGACAACGATCAGACCCAGCCGGATAAACTTGGATGATAAATTGTTCTTCATTGCTTGACCTCTTTCTGTGAATAGAATGGTATAGATGAATCCTGCGTCCTCCGCTGATGCGGGTGCAACATAAAGACCGCCCTGTACAGGGCGGCCGGGGAAGGATACAATACATGCAGCTGATATGAAGTTTCCCTCACACAGCCACTGCTTATATTTGCACCTGTTCCGCATTCTTACCCCCGAAGAATAGAAACAACAACGAAAAAGGCAGGTCTCCTGGCTTAAGCTTCATTGCTTCCCCCGCCTTCCCATCCTATTATCAGACAGTGGCTTCTCAGGAGTCGCTCCGCATTTACAGTGGCGGGACCGCACCGGACTTGCACCGGACTTCCCTTTTAAGCAGATTACAATCGTAGAACCGGCATGGGTATCTGTTGCATGACTACGCCTGTTTCTACGGAAATCCGCACCTTTTTCCAAAGCTTATTAAATTTGAATATTCACAAACAATCATATCTACTATTCCCCTGTATGTCTATAGACAAGCTGTTTCAATTATAGGCACAACCGGCCCCTTCCGCACAAAAAGTCCTGAACAACACTCGCCGCATTCTCCCGGCATATCATGCTGTTCAGGACTTAAATAGTGATGCTTCCGCTTCCGGCAAGAGCCGGCAGCTGGTTGATTGTATTATGTACAACAGAATGGGGATAAAAGGCGGCCATAATGCATTCTGCTGTATTTAATCCAATTGATTTTGGAATATACCCCTTATAAGCTCTAAAATCCGGATTCTAATGTACCCAATACAATAGAACGCATAATAGGGCTGATTATTCCTGATTTGAGTGGACAAAGTACAATGACCTCTCTGCCAGCTTACGCGGAAGCACCGTTGATGAAATGCCGGACTTCTCTTACATCCGGCTTCGCCCAATTCAGGCTCTCACCCAATCATTCCGCATCCGTGTCCGGGCTGGCGGAAGGAGTGGGGCCGGTGCCGGGTGTAGTCTCCGGAGTAGTGCTCGGGGTACTTCCCAGAATGCTCCCCGGACTAGCCTGTAGCTTCAGCGTATAGATGCCCGCAGTGATCACATCACCCGCGGCCAGCTTTGCGCCCGGCTCCAGCTCCACCGTCACTTCATATACGCGCGCAGGTGTTCCTGCGCCCGATGCACCCGTCGCCGGGGAGGCTTCGGCTTCATCAGAGCCGCCGCTATTTCCAGCGGCTGCATCTCCGCCGCCGTCAGTCCCCACGGCTTCATTTCCGGTCGCCCCGCCGTCAGTCCCGGCAGCTCCCTCATCAGAGCCGCCGTCATTTCCGGCGCCCGATGCACCCGCCGCCGGGGAGGCTTCGGCTTTATCAGAGCCGCCGCTATTTCCAGCGGCTGCATCCCCATTCGCGCCGCCGTCAACTCCGGCGGCCAGGCAACTGCTCGCAGTTGCTGCAACCTTGTAAGTGTCCACAACGTTATTACCGGACATCACGATGATCTCCGCCGGGTTAAAGGCGGAGCATTCCGCCACAGAGGCAAAGCTGAACACCAGCTTGACGCCTGCCTCCCCGCCACCTTCAGCCCCGCCAGCATTCCCACTGCCTTCTGTTCCGCCGCCTTCAGCCCCGCCAGCGTTCCCGGTACCTTCTGTTCCACCATTTCCGGTTCCTGTGGCTGTCCCGGCATCTGCCACACCACCAACCAGCCGTACAGAGACCGGGGCTTGCTCTTGCCCATCCGCACTGTGGATATCGCCCCGAATCGGGCTCACAGTCGGCTGCGGTGCAGCGGTATCCGCATCCGGCCGCAGCCAGCTGATGGCGATGACGGCTATGATCAGTACGATCCCAAGCACGCTGCCGGAGATCAGGATCTGAAATCGGCTGCGGCTGACCCACCGCGCCAGCGGCGAAGCCAGCTGGGAGCGGGCTTCATTGTAGACATTCTGCATGGCGGGCGTTGCGGCCGAGCTATAGCTTTTGCGGAAATCGCGGTTCTTGAACGCCTCGCGGTCGTTCTTCAGGAAATACTTCAGCACCGCCCGCCGGTAATTCGGCCACAGCTTCTTGCTCGAGATGGTGAACAGCCGGTTATGCTGCGACCAGGCCAGGAAACGGTAGACCGTTTCCTTATCATTGCCCGCTTTGCGCGCCACCAGCTCCAGCAGCGCATCGTAATCAAGCGGACCGCCCTCACGTTCACTGCTGTGGTAGAAGGCCAGCGGCAGCCGTTCGAACGGCTCGATGCTCCGCGACTCCTTCAGCCAGCGTCCTCCGAGCAGCTGTACATCATCCAGCTCCCGGGGAGACAGACCGGCGAAAATCTCCTCGTCCGGCTTCTCCTCCCCGAACCAGCGGTACGCAGCGCGCAGCGCATTCGCTTTACACTTAGCGATTGCATCCAGAGGCGGCTGCCAATCTGCCGTATCCCGGTAGCGCAGGAAGGAAATCTCCAGCAGCTGCTCCATCGTCAGCTCGTCCAGCGAGATCCGGTTCAGCAGGAAGCGGTCGGCAACGGTTCCCAGCTCCTGCAGCAGTGACAGCGCTTCAGCATGTACACCGCCGCCTCTGCGGCGTTCTTTCTCGGCCTTCTGCACCGACTCATGAACCGATGCCACCGCCGCCACCGGATCATTGTCCCGCTGCAGCTTCTCCAGCAGATATTCCTTGACGGTATCGCGCACGAAAGCCTGCTGAAGCGCCTCCGGCAGGAAACGGCCCCAATGCGCCACGAACCGCAGAATATCCGCCGATTTCGGCGCGTCAGCCAGCCGGGATTCCATATAAGGCTCCAGCAGCGCTTTGCGGAAGATAGGCTGGGCCAGCACTCTTTTGAAGAAGGCCGCACTAAGCTCATCGTTGCCCTCAATAATACCGTAAGCGGCAGCAAGCGCATCCTCACGTCCCGCCGACTGGCAGTTCAGCATTCCGTTGATGAAGTAATCCACAATTTTGACCCGGTAATTATGGCCCGGCATCGCAAAATACTCCTTGAACCACTCCAGAATCTCCGGCGCCGGTATCCCTTTTTTGCGGATCAGATCATACTCACGGTCGAACCGCTCCAGGAACATATCATTCAGGCGTACCCGGGATTCCAGCGCCCCCTCCGGCTTCAGATAGGACAGCAGACCGCCGAGCACAGCGTTCTTGTTCCCAGTATATAAATCTTCATTGCCCTGCTCAATCTCATAAAAGACAGCCAGCTCATTGTAGAGTGCCAGCGACAGCTTGCGGTCCACGCTCTCACCAAGCAGCAGGGAGTCGGCGAATCTGGCGAAATCTCTGAGACTCCCGCCCTTTTGCCCCAGCGTCTTCCAGGCCAGGTCTGCATACGTCTGCCGGGACTCCCCGAAATCGGCATTCAGAATCCGCGCGCCTGCCAGATCAAAAATATAATCCTTCTCAATACTCCGGTCCCCCGGGCGCAGCGAGCCCTTCTCCACAAAGGTCAGGTGAATATATTTGCGGCTCTGCGGCTCTTTGGCATAAGTGATCACTCCCAGCCTGCGGCGGAAGTCATGCGGCATTGAAGCATAGAGGACCTCCGTCAGCTCCACCGCACGCTGCGACAACTCACTGATCGGTACATCCAGCGCTATATAGATCTTCTTCTTGCCGGCTACGGACAGCATGACCGCCTGAAGCAGGGCTTTGAACAGCTCTTCGGTGAATCCGAGGCTGCGAAGTACGGTCAGCGGGTCTGCAGACTCTTCACGGACCCCGACTGGAATGGACTCCAGCTCAGGCAGTGTTCCGCCCGGCTCCCCCTCATAACTCCGGGCAAAGCCGGCATGCAGCCATTCCCCGTACCCCTCAACAATCTCCTCCGAGCGGATAGGCGGCACCACGAAATTATGGGCAAAAAAAGCGCTCCGCTGCCCCGTGAAATCCGCCGCCAGATAGCGGCTCAGGCCAATCACTGTCTCATTGCTCTCCGTATGGAACAGATGCAGCGCGTCAGGATACAGCTCCTCATCCTTCTCACCGCGTGCCGCGAGCTCGGCCGGAGCATCGTAGAGGCAGAAGGGATGCAGGATCTTTTTGACAAAATTATTGTCGAGACTCTCCGATTTCGCTACCGTATCGAATCCCTCTGTCGCCCGGTAAACGCCGCGGCGCTCGCGGGTATACATCTGCTGGGTGATCATGGACCCTGAAAATCTGTTCACGGCCCGTCGCTCCCCTCAATATAATTCAGCTTGTGCAGCAGCCAGATAAACGGCTCGTCCACACGGATCGGACTGACGACACCCTCCACCTTCTGATTGACCGGATTGCTGCCCAGCGCAGATACCGCGAAGTAACCGGTGTTGGCAAAGTACACATCCATCGTATCCTTGAACGGACGGTCGACCTTCTCGATAAAGCGGCGGATTTCACCGTCGATGTTGTGGAACTCGTCCAGATTCAGCGTGTTGCGGTGCACATAGTTGTTGAACACGTTGCTGTTGGACTTGATGTAATCGCCATCCTCATCCTTGAGTGAGTGCAGCATGTCGCTTTTGGCCAGTACAATGGCCGTTGGAATATTGGTTTTGCTCTTCTCCTGATAAGCGATGAAGTCGCCGAACATGGTCAGCACAACATCACGCGGCTCATCGTACTGCGACACCCACTCGCCCGGACGGTCGCCGAAGTTGATGCGGATTTTCTCGCGGATGGAGCGGATCTGCAGCGGATCGACCATGAACAGAATGCCTGCGGAGTTCTTGATATGCTGGCCGTGCAGGCCCAGATAGTCCTGATCGACCATCCCTTCACCGGCAACATCGAAGAACACCAGCGTCAGCGGGGGCTTGGATTCATCCTTGAACACGAACTGGAAAATGAACGGCTCCTGCATCTTCTCCTTCTGGGTAGAAGCGAGCAGATCTCCCCGCTCGAACAGCGGCTCTTCGTACAGGGTGCGGAATTTGCGGCTGATCTCGGCATTCAGCGGCATACAAGCCGCGTCAAAATGTCCCGCTGTCGTATGCTGCAGCGTATGAATCAGCGAGGTCATATACACCGACTTCCCTACCTGGGAAGCGCCGATAATCGAGATAATATTGCTCGGCACCTTGCCCGCCGTTACAGGCAGCTCATTATGGCAGGACGGACATAGCCGTCTGCGGGTCAGCACGCCATAGCGGTCGGTGATTCCGGTCAGCACATGGTCCGTATAATGATGATACTCCTCCGGAATATCCGCCGGGTTCAGTATCGCTTCCAGATCGTCTACCGTATCGAGGCCGAAGCGCTCACGGTACTTATTCAGCAGATCATCTTCGCCCAGCGCATAATTCTCGTCATCCTCACGGCTGTGCATGGCCCGGAACACCACTTCCTCCGGCTCAAAGCGGGAGAAGCAGTACGGGCAGACGATATCATAATACAGCGGCCTTGCCGGGGCCTGATTCTTCTTCATGAAGCGGCTAAAAAAAGACATTTCTCTTCCTCCTCAACGTTTTGTCCGGCAGCTCAGGTAAATGGGCGGCTGACAAAACTGGCTTCGAAAGCATAATCTCCAAGTTTTGATGCAGCAGCTCAGGCGAATGAGTTGCTGACAAAACTGGCTTCGAAAGCATACGCCTAAAGTTTTGCCGCAACAGCTGCTCAACGAACGAGCTGCTCGCAAAACGGGTATCGCACAAATTTGCTTCTATATCTGAGCGCAGACGGTCCGCTCGCTTAATTTCTCCGGCCTTACACACTGCACTTCCCCGGCATTCCGTTTGTACGCGGTTCTTGGAGCGCATATAACTGCACTTTGTACAGCTATATTACCGTTTCCGCCCGCTTGCGTCCGAATAGCTGCAGTTCGTGCAACTATACCGGAGCAGAGAGCATGATTAGAGGCTTTTCCCGGGATATAGATGTACAAAATACAATTAAACATCCCGTACAGCAGAAATCTGCCACTTTAGCTGTATGAAATACAGTTATTCCATATCTGGACGTATCCGGCTGAGCTCCGCGCTCCAACTAATATTCCTTACACCCTGCCGGCCGGTCACTCCGGCACCAGCTCGTAATATAAACCGTACTTGCGGCCGTCCGTGAAAAAGATCCGGATGAAGTCGTCTTTGCCGACCTCAATCGGCGGAAGCTGATTTCGTCCGGGGGCGAAATCCTGCACGAACGGGAAAAGCGCCCCGTCCTCCCTGGAGGCGGGATGGCCATCCCGCTTCTTCACGTAGCATAGTACTTCCTTCGGTACAGGCACCTCAGCGGTAATTGTCATATGCACGGTTTTCAGCTTACTAAACAGGCCCTTTTTGTGCTGGACGGAATAATAGATTCTCGCTTTGCCCGCGCTTACCAGTGTCTTGTTGGCACCGTCCCGCTGACGCACCAGCAGCGTCTCCCCGTTCCCGGCCAGCCGGGCATAGATGGTATACGCCACCAGCCCGATCTCATCCAGCCGGTCACGGTAACCGTTATTCGCTTTGTACTCTTCACGTGTGTAGAGCTTCATGCCGGAAGGCGGATGTTCCTCATCCTCCGGTGCCTCCGCAGAGGCTTTATGAATACATACCGCCTGCACGCCATCCGGCCAGCGCCACCGCAGCGTGCAGAACCGGTCTTCCACTCTGGATACCACTTCGGCTATAACCGGTGCACCAGAATCAACCTCGGCGTACTTCATGGCAACATGCTCCTTTCATTAGGTAACCATCGGACTCAGAATCCCTTACTGCCGCGGTTCCGGCGCGGCGGAGGGAATCCGTCCGCAGGTGCGGCCGCGGCTCCGGCGGCTCTCCCCTTGCGGGACAGGCGTCCTTCCCCTACAGGTACTACATAAGTAAACAATGTAAGAATAGCAACGAGCACCAGCAGTGCCAGCAGGCGGATCATTGGATCTGTAACCGTATCCCCGTTGAGACCGAATTCGAGAATCAGTCCGGCAGCGAGCCCGGATAATGCGCCTCCGAAGCTGAAGCTGCGGGCCAGATGGCGGTTATCGAATATAATGCCAAGCCCGAGGCCCAGTGCGGTACCAATCAGGATCAACGCAAGAATCCGCACTACAGCATAATAAGGACTGTCTGCTGCCCTATCACTGCGCTCGGTGAGCAGGGTCCGGTCGCCCAGACGGTCATAAATCTGCTGGAATACCTCGCCCAGACGGTTCGCATCTGTAACATCATAATACTGGCCGCCTGTCACGCTGGCGATATCCTGCAGAAGATTGGAGCCGGACGGATCATCCAGGGCAAGCCCGATGGTATTGACCGCAATGCCGCGGTCTACAAATGCGGTCAGCTCAGTTGACGTATCAAACTGGCTGAAGCCGTCAGATAACAGAATGACCATCGCTCCGCGGTCCGCCCCGTCTTCATTGATGACATTCATCGCTTCTGTAAGAGCCCCGCTGATATTCGTTCCGCCCTCGGTAGTCACCAGGCTGCTGATTACATCCGACACCTTCTGGCGGTTCTCCGCCTTCGAGAGCGGGATCAGCGGCTGGACTACGGAAGCCTCATGGCTGAACGTGACCACGGCCACCTTGTTGTCTTCATCCAGCTGCTGCACCAGTGCTCTGGCTGCTTCGTAGCGGCTGTTATTGGGGTCGCTTTCCAGCATGCTGCCGGAATCATCGATGACCATGATGACATTCTTGACCGGCTTGATGCCGCCAAAGTTCAGTTCATACACGAACTCGGTCAGCGTACCTATGCCAAACAGCAGCACCACTGCCAGCGGAAGCATTTTCCATGACGTACCGAGATAACGGAGCTTCCAGGACTGGCCATTCAGCTTGGGCGAGATCGTCTCGGCAACCACGCTGCCTATCGAGACACAGAGCGCGACAAGGGCAAAATAGATCCCAACCAGTACAATCGGCGGCAGGTCATACGGCCTGCGGTCCAGTAGCAGCTCGCCAAGCACAAAAGCCACACCGCCGCCCAGCAGACTGAAGAGGAGCAGGAGGAGATTGATTTTACGCTGCATTAATATTCATCCTTTCCGGAAAAACCTTAATAATAATGCGCTTGAAACCGGCGCTGTGGGGCTGGAGTTTCTACTGCAGGGTGAATAGGCTGCTAATTCTATTCTTGTGTATTCTGTACAACAGATTGCCGGAAAAAGGGTCTGAAATTTCATTCTATTGCACTTCCTGCAGCAGAATGAGAGGAAATTGTCCTCATCTCATCTCCGGCAATTGCTCCTCAGCAAGACCGTGCAGCTCATAGCCGTTGCCCGCATAAGTCTCATAATATACCTTGCCGTTGCGGTAATAGAGCAGATCCTCCAGGTGGAAGCCGCCCATCAGATTCAGCTTCTCCACTCCGCTCCTGCGCTGCTCATGCACGAAGCCCAAGCGGTAGATGCGGGTGGTCTCGTCCGCACCGAAGGCATAGCGCAGGAATTCGGAGGCACTGTCGCCGAAAAAGTATTTCTCCTCATGCCGGTGCTCCTGCGTATATTCAAACAGGCGGACATTCATTGCCGCCTCCTCTTCGAGACTCCGGTAGAGCTGCTTGAACAGCTCCTCCTTGGAGACAATGCCCCGGTTCTCATAGGCTGCCGCGACATTGGCACGCCGCAGCAGCTCTTCCTCGAACGGAAGCGTGAACGGCCCCGCCGTCAGCAGCTCCCGGCGGCAGATCTCAATCAGCCGCTCAGCTACAGCATCGCGGCCGCGCCGCAGCAGCTCCGAGAGGCTGCCCATAAACCGCTCACTGAAGAAGATATTTCCGCCGCGCCGGGTCTCGATATCCTTCATGACCTCTTCCGTCACGCTGCGGTAGTACTCCATGATGTTCTGATCCACGGTGTCCTTGCTGCGGCCGATGCTGGCAAGGGCCAGGCTCTGCAGCTCCTCCTCCAGCGCTTCCATCGCCAGGACCTTGGCTCTGCTGTCCGCATGCAGCTGCTCAAGCGCCGCATCATAGCGGAGGCAGAGGGCAAGCTCGCTTTCGAGCCGGAGAATTTCATATTTCTTACCATATACGGTATCAAATAAATAATGAATGAAATTACGCACAGTCCGTTTATCCAGCAGCGGCACCCGCTGGAACGGCTGGCGTTCTACACTCTCCGCATAGAGCCGTTCCAGTTCCTCCTGCGCAGAGAGCAGTGCCGAACGCAGTCCGCCCATATGCTGGCGCAGGGCATGGAGCACACTCCCTCCGCCCTCTGCCAGCTCAGCGGTCCATTCTGCGAGCTGATAGAAGGTCACCGGCGGAGTTGCCTGCTCCTCGGCGGCCAGGACGCCGGCCCACTCCCGCGCAGGGTCGATGGCCGCAGTCCTTCTTGTGGACACTTCCGCAAAGTTGCTGCGGAAATAGGCCTGCCCGCCCTCGCCGAAGAGCAGTTCCTCGGCTTCGCGCAGCGACAGCGCCCTGAGCTCCGAGTAGGACGGGCGTCCAAGGCTCATCAGCCCGGTCATCTCCGCAAGGCCGGTATCATCCGGCAGCAGTTCCGCCGCGCGGGCACGCAGGGAATCCGCTCCGAGGCCCAGCAGCGCCTGCCGTTCCTTAAGGCTCCGGCTGTTGCCGGCACGCAGCTTCTCAGCCAGGTAATGCAGGGCATGGTAGAGCACCGCCAGCGCAATCTGCCGGTTGGGCCTGCGTACCGCCGAGAAACCGGCCGAAGCATAGCCTTGTCTGCCCGTGCTGCCCCGGATGCCGCTTTTGAAGGTCATATTATTGTAGCCGCCGTGCCCGGAAGCATGATCAGCCGCAGGCCGGACACGGTTCTTCAGCAGGCTGATATGGGCAATAATCTCATAATTGTCGTCCATCCCGTGAACGGACATCAGTCCGCGCTCGTTCTTGTCGGAGAGCAGATAGACCAGATCGAACAACGCGGAGGGACCATGGCCCACGGGGATGGACAGTCCTTCCTCCGTAACCAGAAGCGGAGCGCTTAAGGCATAGTCCGCCGCCTGCATCCCGTCCAGCTCACGCAGAAAAGCCAGCCCTACCGAGCTGGAATAGCCAAAGTTATCCCCTTGCTCCCGCTCGTTGATCAGTGCATACAGATCGGTCTGCACCGACTTGAAGGACTGGCTGAGGATGGCGCGGGCCAGCAGGGCAACCTCCGGCAGCAGCACATTAAGCGGATCATCGACCCGCGTAACGATGGACAGATGGATGACATCGAACGAAGAATACAGCCGTCCGTAGTCTGCTATGCTGTTGCTTAACTGGCGCAGCGTCCGGTTCATCCCGGCCAGATACTGGCTGTCCTCATGAAATTCACGGTACAGCTCCCGCCGGACCGTCCGGGGATCACGGCCCGCCGTGTTCGGCAGGGCCATGTGCAACACGCGTTCATGAACGCTGCTGTTACCGCTGCCGATCCATCCCTTGATTCCATCCTTCTCCTGCGTACTGCCGCTGCCGCTGGGAGAACCCGCGTGCAGCGCCATGACACCGCCTGCATTGTCCCATTTGCGCTCGCAGCGCTCCAGCACCGGACCGATGGCCGGGGTCACCTTGTCGCCGAGGAACAGAAACAGAGCAGGGTAATGGATGCTGCTGCGCCCATCCCCCTTGTTATGCTGCGCTTCCTCCTGCGCAGCGTACTGCTCTGAATATTGTAAGGCCTGATCTCTGATCATAGGCTTACTTCAGCTTTCTGCGGATGCTGCCGAGCTTGCCGGTCAGGCTCTTGTAGAAGCCGTACATTTCATCGCCGTTCGCATGCTCTACCCGCTCATATTCCAGGCTGTCGCGCGCCTCCAGGAACGATACATACATCCCTTCCAGCTTATACAGCAGCGGAGTCACATCCTCCGCCGCCGTCATCTCTCCGGCCCGGCGTGCCGCCTTGCGCAGCAGGAGACTGCGGCTTTTCTCATCCAGCGCACGGAAATGGCGGTAGACGGCATACTCCACATAGCTGCGTTCCTTCATCAGGTTCGCGAACGGCTCCCAGGCATCTTCGTCTTCGTCACGGTCATAGACATAGAGCGCACCTTTTTTGGTGATGGTATCGGTGTACAGCGCCTCAATGAACTGGTCGATCCACTTGTCTTCATCCAGATGCTGGTGGACCAGCACTTCGAGTTCCGCTGCCTTGGCCGACAATGCGTCGTATTTCGCCAGCTCTTCACGGACACGGGCAATCAGCTGCGGGGAGCGGATCAGGTTCTCCTGGGCCAGCTCACGGTTGATGCTGCCGAAGATGTCCTTAATTCCTTCACGTTCCAGGCCGCCCGCGCGCAGCGCTTTGAGCTCTTCAGCGGCTTTTCTCACTTCGCCCAGATTCGGACGCGAGGAGCCAAGCTGCAGATCATAGCCGCTTAGCATTTTATCCAGATCAAACGGCTTCGTGAAGATGACCGAGAAGCGGCTGCTCGTATTCTCGTCGATGCCTTTCTCGATAATTACACCAGCCTCCAGGGCACGCAAGAAATCCGCACGCACTCTGGCATTATAATCACGGACCCGTGCATTCACGTAGGTATCGCCCCATGACTTCTCCGGAATCGGGGAAGGCAGGTAGGTCCAGTTATCCTTGTCGGTCATCACCAGATGGCGGCCAATTCCTTCCTTGTCCAGGATGGTCCGTTCATAGTTCTCCTCGAACACCCGCAGCGGTGTATATACAAACAGCGGTACTCCGTTACGTGTATTGAGCCAGAAAATCCGGTTCTTAACCTGGCTTTCCTTGATCGTGAACTGCGATTTGCCGAGCGCATTGTTCTGATAATTGCGGATTCCCTTCAGAATACCCGGCGCCTTCACCGGCACGGATACGAAGCCCCAAGACGGGAAGTGCAGACTGCCTGAGCTGTTGCTAAGGTGGAAAATCGGCACCGCATCTTCATCCAGACGTCCGGCGATAATCCGCTCAACGAACTTATCCAGCGGCTCCTCGCGCCCGTATTTCATCACCAGGAAATCTTCCATTGAACGGGTAATGAGATCACCGAACTTGTCGCTGAGGAATTCAGAGATCGAACGGACGATATCAATCTCCTGCTCTTTGACCCAGCGTCCGGAATGCTTCAGCATTTCGCGCGTGAAATCACGGATCAGATCGTCGCCGTCCTTCTGGTCCATCACCTTGGAGATGGTTGCCGAAATATCCGGCACATTGACGATATTCCAATAGTAGGTTTTGTTGCCCTTATGATCAGCCTGCTCTTCGCCATTGATCAGAATGTCGCCATTCTTCTCGAAGATCGAGCTGAGCGCCGTCAGAATCTCTGTGAATACGCCGTAGATCCGGCTGTTCTCTTCATTCAGAAGCTCGTACAGATCCTCGTAGAACTGGATCATCTGCTCGGTGCGCTCCACATCGGCATGCAGCCAGTATTCATTGATCTTGGCTTCGATATAGGCGTTCTTCTTCTTCTCCTTGGAGACAAAAGCGCTGCGCGCATCGCCCAGCTTCTCCTCTGCACTGTCCTGCGCCGTCTCGATATCACGCGGCAGACGGAGCAGGCTCTCCCGCAGCGCTTCAATATACGACTGGATCAGCTTCAGGATACAGAAGCCCTTCTCCGTGTAGAGCAGCCGGGATACATAGAACGGCCCCTGCTCCGGATGCAGGAAGATCCGCTCCAGCTCCTCGCCGAAACGTCCGGTGATTTCACCCGGCAGCTGCTTCTTCGCTTTGATGTATTCTTCCCGCGCACGGGCGAGGAAGTTCTGTTCCAGCTCCGTATCCATGCTGACCACCTGGTTCTTGACCACATTGGCATGGCTGAGGCGCTCACTGTTCTGATAGCCGGGCAGCGGCTCAGGCACACGGGACTCGAAGGTCTTGATCATTGTATCGAGATCAATGCCGAGCTTGCGTGCCATCTTCTCCACATCCTCCTGCCCCGGGGCGTGATGGAACATCTTGTCCATCTTGTCGAAGAGGCGGAAGGCCAGATATGTGGTCATTTCCTCAATCGGCAGCACCGCCGAGGAAGCGCCGATAATGTTGTATTCATAATTCGCAGGATACGTCTTGTTCATCTGTGCAATGTTGGTGCGGATGTTGCTGATATAGTCATGGATGGCGAATTCCTCGCCGGAGGCTTTTTCCTCGCTGGCCATGAAGTTGGTGATATTCTCAGCCGTTACATTCATGCAGTAATCATAGGCATTCTCCAGCAGCTTGCCTTCCGTATTCGTCGCCGAGATGAGATGACACAGATTGAACGGCGGCAGCGGCGAATTAACGCTCAGAATATTGCCGTACTGCTGGCGGAACCGTTCTCCCCGGCTGTCCACATTCATCCAGTAATCCAGCTCTTTGAGCGCAGCATAACCGTTCTTGCGGATATACTCGCGGGTGTGCTCGCTGAGGCTCTTGTTCGCCAGATTCACATCCGGGGTGAACAGGTAACCCAGCGTATTCACGCGGTCGATTCCGGCAGCGCCATAGTCGCGTTCAATAATCCCCCGGACAATGTAGGCAATATCCAGAAAGGCACCGCTGCCTGTTCCGCCGGACAAGCCGGTTAGCAGGAAAACCATCAGCTTCTTGCTGGTGCCGACCGACAGTGTCTTGATCTTCTTATCAATTGCAGCCACGACCTGATTAATCTTCGTGAACAGCAGCAGTCGTCCGGCCTGGCGCACCCCGGCGGCTCCGTTCATCCCGTCTGTGATACTCAGCTCCGGCGACAGCCAGTCTGTAATGTACGAATCAAGAATGCTGCGGTTCTGCAGCAGTCCGCCGATCTCGGCGTTGGCCAGCAGCACGAATTCATTCTGCGGGTCGAGGCCGATGCCTTTATATTTTTTGCCGCGGTCCTGTTCATTGGTCTCGAACGCCAGGAATTCCACATTGTCGGGCTTATCCCGCTTCTTCTTGGACAACGGATCCTCAGGCAGCTTGAAGCGGCGGTTAATCTGGTATTTCAAGCGCAGCAGGGCATCGATGCCCGTGCCGCCAAGTCCGATAATCAGAATCGGGTTGTCTATGGTGTCCACTCTTATTTTGTCGCTGACGATCCCTCCGCCAAGCGATACATCGAGCTGCTGAATATGTTCTCTTACTACCGGTTTCATAGGTTATCCTCCTAAAAGTTATGCGTAGCGCTTCTTCCTGAACATGCTTCGTTCAAAAATTCACTTCGGAGCTTACGCTTAGTCTGCTGTTATATCAAATATTCGAGTAATATCGTCTTATCTACCGTCTGGAGTGAGACCGATACGCGGTCACCGCTCTTCATCTCAAGGCCCCGCGAGGTATCGGCGGCGCGCCCTGACCGCTCCACTGAGATTCCTTCTCCTCCGCGCAGCATCAGCCGGTCATTGTTCCCCGGAGTGAAGACCAGCTTCTCGCTCTCCTTCAGTTCAGGCGCCAGCTGCAGCAGCTGATGCAACGTGAATTTGCCGCGGAAGCCTGCAAGCTTCTTGTACTGCGGATAGGTCTTCTCTCCGGTATTGCCGTCCAGTACTTCCACAACCAGCTGTCCGACAAAACCGCGGTTTGATCTGCGGCGCAGCAGCCAGAATGCGGCGGCGGCAGCCAGCAGGAGTACAATCCCGCCTATAATATAGTAAAGAGTGCTCGGGGACTTCTGATCCGTAACCGGTTCTTCACCAGTGCCTGCCCCCGTGGCCGGAGGACTTGTAGCCACCGTTCCCGTCTTGGCGTTGATTGTCAGCACATCGCTCTCGCGGTAGAAGCTGCTCTCTTCGGCCCGGACCTTAAGTTCATAGGCATGATTGTCTTTTATTTCAAAAGCACCCTTGAACTCAGCACCTGAATTGTCGAGCGCAATCTCCTCCACAGTCCCCGTATCGACATCCGTAGCCAGCAGCACTGCCTTCATCTCCTGGTACAAGCTGCTCTCTGTAACCTCAGCACCGTTGCTGAACAGATGCGAGGAGATATCGACGGTGTCACCTTTGCGGTAGGACTGGGAAGGCAGCACATCGATCTTAAGCTCCAGATCATAGTTGAATACCAGATTGATATCAATTTTGTCCTTCGCCACACCCTTGACCTGGAGCTTCCAGTCTCCCTGCTCCGGCGAGAGCAGCTTGATCAGCGTGTAGGTAGACGACTTGGACAGCAGCACAGCATCCGAGGGAATCGCTACTTCCTTCCCTGACGGATCACTCAGCTTCGCGGTTACAGGCTGCGAGGACATTATTGAAATATTCGCTTCCAGTACACTGCCGTTCGGCACATTGACCGTCACTTCCTGATAGTCGCCATTCGCCGTAATCGACGGCACCGGCACGACCTTCAGCTTCAGATGGCTGGCAAAAATCTCGCTGAGAATCTGCGGAAGATCATCCGCGGAATCCGTTGTGAATGCCTTGCCGCCTGTCTGATCGGACAGATTAGACAGAATATCCTTGTTCAGCTTACCATCCGCATTGAGCCCGATCGTATACACCGGGTACCCCTTCTGCTTCGCAGTTTCTACAGCGGCCTTCAGTTCCTGATCGGACTGGGCCTGCGTAGCGCCGCTGGCTTCATCTAAATCATTGTTGCCGTCGGCCAGCATCACGATCATCGGCTCATGGCCGGGATCACTGCCGTTCTCCAGCACCTTCACAGCTTCTTCCATTCCGACCGCTATATCCGTGTAGGGTCCACGGTTCAGCCCGTCGATGAAATCCTTCAAATCCTGTTTGTCCCCGGCAGAGGTGATGCCAAGCAGGGCCTTCTCGCGCTGCACCTTGTCGGTGTAGGCAACGATCCCCACCTTGTCTCCTTGCGTGGACAGCATATCTATGAACATCTTCATCGCTTCATTCGCGATCTTGTTCTTGTCGCTCTTGTTCATCGAGTTGCTGACATCAATCAGCAGTACAGCATCAATATGGGACGGCGCCGCAGAAGCAGCACTGGCCGCTGCGCCTCCGAAAGGCAGGACAGCGATGCATAGGATCAGCAGCAATACAGGAAAAATGCGCTGCAGTCTATTCTTGATCGTTCTGGGGTTACGGTGTGTACGAAGCATAAATAGGGCTCCTCTTGTGTTAAATTCGGCGGATCTGGCAAATCCGGCAGCATAGCTAAATTCTGTAAATAGTATGCCATTATGATATAATTAAACCTTGTAAACATCAACATAGTGACCGCTGGACCGGCACTCCCGTCTGGTAGAATCGCCATCTTGAAGCGGATGGATTATTCTAAGTATACGCCGTGTTCCTGAATATTTGATTAAAAGACCGTAACCAGAGAGAAAGGAAGAGTTCCATGATTACATACGTCATACTCGGAGTAACGTTCCTCTATGCCGTTATTCAGATCTCCTTATACGCTTCACGCCAGCGGAAGCCGCTTACCCGTGAGGACATAGACGAGCGGCTCCTTGCTGCACTGAACGGAGGCGACTCTACCCGTGAGTAAGAAGAAACCTGTTACCTTCCGGCCGTTCAAGGCTCCCCGCTATTCTTATGAGAAGCTCCGTATCTGCCGCCGCTGCGGGCGTTACACCGCCCTGGGCGAGGAACGCTGCACCCGCTGCGGCCGTGCCTCACTGACTCCCGTGGAGAAGCAGGCGGTATCCATTGCCGGGCGCAAGATGCATACCCGGCTGCTGCTCATCCTCCTGCTGACTCTGGCTTCGGTTTATTTCGGCCAAAGCCTGCAGCAGATGGCGCTAAGCGGTGCCGGCGGCATCGTGATAGCCGGACTGGTCTACTATACGCAGCGAAAAGTACGGCAGAACGAAAATCTGTATGCCCTTAATGAGCTGCTGGGCCGGAACATCCTCAGAATTAAGGAAGATCTGGAGCTTAACCGCCAGGAGGCAGTATCCGTCCTCCGCGAGAATGATGTCCTCGCTTATGAGAAGCTCCGCGAGATCTCCATTCTGCTGCGCGGAGACCGGATCTCCCGCCAGCGCGTAGCCCTGCTGCACGGCTTCCAGCTGCGCAAGGACATGGTTCTGGAGCTGGAACAGCTGCTGCTGAAGGACTTCGAGCCGCTGCTCGCTGAATATATCGGTGAAATCGCCAAGGTCCGGCCCGATTTGATTAAAGACCGCACCCTCCGCTATGTTAAGAACTACGAAGTGCAGATTCTCGAAATGGACAAAGGGCTGGCTATTCTGACTGTCGTTGCCGGGGCAGCGGTACGCCTGAAGCGTTATGCACTGCTCTATTCCGGGCTGATCGGAAGATATGTACAGGAGCTGCCCAAGGACCGCTTCCTGCGCTTATCCCGGCTGATTGCTGCGAACCCCTATGAGCCGTGGAACGGCCTGGATGCCAAGGTGGCGGAAATCCGCGAGCTCAAGTACCGGTGGGACCCTGAAGTATAAGGATGATAGCTGGCAGCACGCGCAATCCTTATATCCGAATAAAGGGGCTATACTATATGACGATCAAACAAGCATTAACCCTGCGGAATATTATGATCATTCTGTGTATCTTCATGCTGGTTCTGCTGGGACAGAAGGCTCTGGGGATAGAGGACAAGATTCAGACCGTGCGTGAGGCTGAGCGGCTGTATGCTGCAGGAGAGCTCATCGCTGCCGAGAACCAGTACCGGCTGGCAGCGGCAAATACGGCAATCTTATACAAGGAAGAACAGATTAACGCACGGCTTAAAGAGCTCGCTCCCATAACGGCTATACGCAGTAGCCTAAGGGGACTGGTATTAACCCTGGAAGACCAGTTGACGGTCAAGGATTTCACCGGATATATGGAGAGTTATGCCTCCCTGCTCAGCCTGAAGAGCAAGTATATGGTTACGGGAGGACCTTATGAAGTCTATTATCGCCAGCTGTCCGCTGATTCAGGCATTTCGGAGAAGATGACGGCAGGGTTCCGGCAGTTCAAGGAGCAGTTTCTTGCCGGGCTCACGGAGAGCCAGAAGAACGCAGCGAATAACACGACCGGCGCCGGAAGCGCAGAGAGCGTCAAATGGAGCCTGCTGCAAATCCCCGAGGCCTATTACGGCGGGGCCGGGGCCAAGGAAGAATTGCTGGCCGCGAAATTCGAAGCTCATGACACCGCCAGACTGAAGGCTCTGGCGGCAGCCGGAAGCTTCCAGCCTATGCTGGACAGCGCCTTATCTATGGAAGAGGCTTATCAAAGCCATAGTTATACAGCGGACTGGATTGAGGATCAGGTTCAGGAAAGTACCACACTTATCCTGAACAAGGACCTGGACGGCGATCGTACCGCCGCCTTCGCCGGACACGCTGTTGCCTACCGCAAGTATGCAGAGTCAGCTGGCCTGAAATCTTCCAAAGTGCTGAAGCTGATCGACAGCAGCACCACCAGGCTGCTCCGCGAGGCGGCGCGCCAGGTCCGGGGCGGACAATATGCCGAAGCCATCCGGCTCTACGGGAATCTTAATCCGCTGCAGGACACCTCCGAGGCGGTTGCCGCTGCGACACTCGCCTGGAATACCGCTGAACCTGTGCGGCTACTGCCCGGGGGAGATGTCCAGGGCAGCTATAAACTTACGGCCTCCGTCACCGGACGCTATGGCGCTAAGGTGGCTGTGGCCGGAGTGGGCGCCAGCGGCAGGCTGGTCTACGCCGATATGAGCGATGACGGAACCCTCTCCACCCGCACCGGCGATGTGGTTGCGGATGCGGCTGCGCTGATAGAGCTTACTTTTGACGAGTCATTGTCTGTCTATTCAGAAGTACCTGTAGTTACAGCTATAGGCAGCCGAGAGGACGGGCGCCGTACGTTCACCGCCTACACCATTAGGCCCGAGGGGATCTCGCAGCTGTTCAGCTTTGCCGGCAACGGCTATGAGCTGATTGCAGAAGACGGCTCCATCCGCGTATCGGATACAGATCTCGCCGACGGTCAAGACGGGCAGACGGCCATTTTCCGCCAGGTGAACGGCGCGTATGAGTTCTCGGAAATATACCGGGAGGTTACGTATACACCTATAGATGCTTCACAGCTGGAGCTTCATCCTTATGAGAAGGTGACTCTCTCGTGCAATATTTACATCGGCTCTGCCGGGAGAACGGTCGCCAGCTCGAACGGGCGTTATCTGATCCTTCAAGGCGAAACCGGCGGGGTTACCGGATTAGCTGTCGCCAGCGGCCAGTTCGAGAACGGCTATGAGCATGCTCAGACGGATGCCGGCGAGCAGTATGTACCTGTCTTTATTGTAGATTCGATTGGTAGTTTAAGCATTCAGATGCCCTGATGCCGCTGATGTTCCGGTCATGCCAGAAGACGCAAGAGATGAACGGTGATTCTGCCGTTTGTCTCTTGCGTCTTTTTTGGGGGAACCCTAATTCCCAAGTCTAACTGCTGACTGGCTTAAGCACGCCCGGCCTTGGCGGTTTGCAGTTTTCTTTTGCGGCCGAATAAGCGTAAATATCGTTTGCGGGTATACAGCACATCCGCCGATGCCGTCAGGGTATCCTTCACCTCAGTGAGCACCGCCTGCGTTTCCTTCACAGCCTGCTTCATCCGTCCGAGCTCTGACTTCACACCTTCCGATCTCGACTTCGCCTCGTCCAGCGTTTCCTGAACATTCGTTTTGAACTCATCCACCGGAGCCTTCAGCCCGTCCACCGATTGCTTCACACCGTCCAGCGACTGCTTCAGCCCGTTGATGCTGTTCTTGAATTCCTTCAGCGGGTTGCCCATATCGATTCCTCCTAAATTCCCTTTATCTACATTTACCCAGATTGGAGGGGGCAGCTTCCCGATCGGTTAAAATAAAGTGCAGCACTCTTTAATATGCATCAGTTGCCGCGCATTTCCTCCAGCAGCTCCATAATATCCGCCTCTTCAACCGGAACCGAATAGGAGCCGTCTGCGAAACGTTTCATCTCCCCGATGCCGTCCTGGAAGACGAAGCGGATGCGGCCGCTGCGCACTTTTTTGTCCGTGTACATCTTGTCCACCAGCGCCCTGTTAGCAATAGAATCCGGGATTTCCGTCGGCAAGCCCGCCTTCTTCAGCAGTGAGACTACACGATCAGCCTGCTCAGCCGTCATATATCCATACTTCACACCCAGCCTGGCCTGAATGACAAGCCCGACTGCAACAGCCTCGCCATGCAGCAGCTGGTAGCCGCTGAGCGCCTCAAGTGCCCGGCCTGCCGTATGCCCCAGATTCAGAATCTGCCGCAGGTTGCTCTCATGCTCATCCTGTTCTACCACTTCGTATTTGATCCGGCAGTTCGTCAGCGCGATATGCCCGCATACGTCCGCATCCAGGATAAGCCCGCCCTGTTCTGAGATGACCCTGCCGATATTCTCCTCCAGGTAACGGAAGAATGTCTCGTCCGCCAGGCAGGCATGCTTGATCGTCTCCGCCAGACCGCTGCGGAACTCACGGGCCGGAAGGGTGCGCCATGCTGCCAGGTCTATGTACACTTTGCGGGGCTGGTGGAACACGCCGATCAGGTTCGTGGCGACAGGTGTATTCACGCCGGTTTTGCCGCCGACAGAGGCATCTGCCGCTGCCAGCAGAGTGGTTGCATAATTCAGGGCAGGGACCCCACGGCCAAAGGTGCCTGCCAGAAATCCGGCCAGATCCGTTACGGCTCCGCCGCCCACGGCAATAATGCAGCAATCCCGCCCGTAGGCCTGGTTTAACAGCTGGTCTTCCAGCAGCGCCTTGGTTTCACGGGTTTTGGAGCTCTCTCCGGCCGGAAAAGAAAATAAATCCGCCTGGAAGCCGCTACGCCGCAGCAGCTCCAGTAAGGGACGGCCATACAGCGGCTCGACCGTAGAATCGGTAATAATGGCGAACTTGCTTACATCCGGCAGAAGTCCCTGCTGCAGATCGCGGATCAGGGAACCGAACAGACCCTCGCCAATCTCAATAGTGTAAGAGTGATCGACTACTTTTTTGAGTACCACTTCAAAGCTCTTAGACATGAACTCTGCCCCTTTCCTGTTCAACACTCTTCAATCGAATGATCTCCTTCATTTGCGGATCATCGTCCGGTAGACGAATTTGGGCAGGGCGGATTGTCTGCGCCAGCGTGATTTCTGGCCTTTGGCAACGGGTGCGAACAAGAGCCTGTGGGCCCACTCCAGATTCAGCTTTTTCCAGATGGCCGGTGCCGGCTTCACTTTGCCCGAGATTACGTCCAGACTGCCGCCAACGCCAAACACAACCTTAACCCCGCTGAGCGCCTCCTTATGCTTATACAGCCATTTGTCCGAGTAGGGAGCGCCCATGGCAAGAATGAGAATATCCGGCTGGGCCTGCTGAATACCGGCGATAATTCCTGGCTCCTCGGCCGCTGTAAAGAATCCGTGATGCCTTCCGGCAATCTTCACCTGCGGATAGCGCAGGGCGATTCTCTCCACCGCTTGTCCGCTGGTCACTTCATCCGTTCCGAGGAAATAGAAACTCCAGCCCCGCTCATTCCCCTTCGCAAGCAGGCTCAGCAGCAGATCGTAGCCGGTCACCCGCTCCGGAATGGGATTCCCCTGTCTTCGTGCCGCCATTACAATCCCGATCCCGTCTGGTACGATCAGATCCGCCGAGCAGATGATCTCGCGGAGTCTCCCGTCCGATTGACTAGCCAATGTAATCTCCGGATTCGCTGTAATCAGGTGAAACAGCCCTCCCTGTCCGCCCCCGATGTGCCTGTCCAGCAGCGAGGTTGTCTGTTCAAGCGTCAGCTTGGAGAATGGAACTCCGAGAATGGAAACCTTGTCCTTCATCGTTTCACCTGTCCTTCCCAATCCTGTAGAATAACCCACTGCACCCGCGGCTCTCCCAGAACCGAATGCATTGAACCGGTATAAACCAGCTTGTTATGTATGCCTGTTACCTGAAACTGATTGAGCGAGCCGCAGTCCACCCGAACGCCCGCAATATCCGCCATCCTCCAAGCCAATGCCGTTCACTGTTAACTTTTATGTAAAGCAGGCTATGAATCTCATAAGATAACCATATATTTACACGGGCAATTCCACCATACCAACATCGGTATTTCTTTTCAATGCTGAAAATTACTTTAGCTGCTTCCGGCTTCTCCGCATCCGCGGACGCAAAGCTCCGGATGCTCCCGACATGGTCATTTGCCGATGGAACTAACCATTTTAAGAAGCGGGACCTCCTTCTTGTTTCAGCACAAAAACCTCTGCCCGGCGGGCAGAGGCTCCTTCTTATTTATAGGGTATATGCAGTTGCTCCGCCCCTTTGCGCTTGCTGCTGTGACGGAAAGAATACAGCTGCCAGACTGAAGAAAGGCCTACGGCGGCTGCACAGACTACGAATACGGCCAGATAACTCCCGTTCGGACTACCTCTGCCGCCAATCATCAGTCCGCCTGCCGCCGTGCCGAACATCATGCCAATGTTGCGCGACAAGGCAAGCAGGCTGCTGACCCGGCCAAGCTGCGATTTCGCCGCCAGCCCCATAACAATACTTGTGTTAGGTGAAGTAATCATCCCCATTGCGCAGCCGAGCAGCATAACCGGCAGCACCATGGCACTTGTCCTCAGCACAGGTGAGCCGAAACCCAGCGCCAGCAGCGTGACACTCATCAGCAGCAGTCCGGCCGTCAGGATGCCGAGCGGCCCTTTGCGGTCCGCGATGCTCCCGCTGACAGGAGCGGTCACCACCAGCGCCAGCGGGTATCCAATCATGATCAGCCCCACCCAGGCTGGCTCAGCCCCGGATATACGCAGTAGCGAGGGCAAAGCCAGCTGTGCGGCGAAGGCCGCCATATATGTGATAACCGTAATGGCGATGCCGGCGGCAAAGCTCCGGTCAGTGAACAGGCTGACACCGCTGTCCGCTGGCGGGAATTCACCAAGCGCCCCCCTCTTATCCCTGCTGCGGGAGAAGCGGGCATGTGCCGTATAAGCGGCCGCCATTCCCGCTGAAGCCGCCAGCAGCAGAAGCACAGGCGGAGACAGGAAGGAGGAGCGGCCGCCGAGATCGAAGGCGATCATCAGCGAGGAGAGACAGGCCGCAAACCAGGCGGCTCCGGCGAGATCCAGCCTGCCTCCGGCCGTTTCCGTATCCCGGGGAATCAGCCTGTGCGCAAGCACGCCTACGCCCGCCGCCACTCCGGCCAGCAGCCAGAAGTTGCTCTCCCAGGTGAACCACTGGATCAGGAAGCCGCCAAGACCGGGGCCTGCCATGGAGCCGGCAGCGACGAAGGTGCTCATCAGCCCCAGTGCCCTGCCCCGCTGCCCGGCCGGAAATACAGAGACAATGAGGGCCATATTGGTCGCCTGATACATGGAGGCGCCGGCTCCCTGCATGACTCTGAAGCCAAGCAGCATGGCTTCGTTCTGGGCAAGCGCACAGCCCAGGGCTCCCGCCGCGAAAGCGAACAGGCCCAGATTATGCACCTTACGGCGGCCGAACCTGTCTCCCAGCCGTCCCATTACAGGCAGCAGGACCGAGATCACCAGCAGATAGATACTGACGATCCACTGGGCAGAGGCCACCGGAAACCGCAGATCAGCCGCAATATCGATGAGCGAAATATTGAACATACCGGCAGACAGATTGGACAGAAAGGCCCCAAGGCAGATGACCACCTTGACCGCCGAATGGTTTACGGCTTCCCCGGAAGACCGTACCGGTGAATTCATAATATCCGCTGCAGGGCGGGCTGATTCCACATCTTCCAGCTTTCTTCAATATCTGCGGCTGAAGCCACCACGCCGAAGTAGCCCTTCATGTTCTCCAGCGTCATCTCATGAGCGGCCCGGGAATAGGAGGCACAGGCATCCTGAACCATCACAATCTGATAATCCAGCATGAAACCGTCCCTTGCCGTCGACTCCACGCACACATTGGTACTCACTCCTGTCATAATCAGGGTTTCGATCCGCTGCGAACGCAGCACAGAATCGAGGCGGGTATTGATAAAAGCGCTATACCGGTGTTTATTGACAATAATCTCCTCAGGAAGCGGGGCCACCTCATAGAATTCAGCCCCCCAGCTTCCTCTGCGGCAGACTCCCAGCGAACCGCGCCCGGAGCGGGAAGTCCAAACGGGCGAATCGGTCGCCTTTTCATGGAAGGTCTGGATATAGATCACCGGCACGCCCTGTGTTCTCGCTGCCGCGATCAGCCCATGCAGCTGCGGCATCATCTCCCGTACGGCTGACACATCACTTCCGCCAGTGGCGAGTGCTCCTTCCTCATGGCAGTAATCATTCTGCACATCTACTATAATAAGTGCGGTTTTATCAGGCATAATCAGATCGGCAGTTAATTCCATCATCTTCACCTCTTTAGTTTTTGAAGGCCTATGGTACGGTGTTCAGCTTAGCTTATTTCACTGCTGTCTTGTTCACAAACTGCATATCGACCAAGTCCTCGTAGGTATATTCGCCTTTGTAGATTCCGGTCTTAATCATCACGTTCATGTCCTTATCCAGCGCCTCCTCCGAAATGATCCCATCCGGACTCCAGAGCCGATCGGCATACGCCCGGTCAAGCGCAGCTTGTGCCGCTTCATCGGATAGTGTAGGGAATTCAGCCTTCAGGACGCTCATCGCCAGAGCTTTATCCTCCTGGATGGCTTTCAGTGCTTTCACAACGGCGTTAACCGCCTTCTGCACCGTTTCCGGGTCCTTCTCCAGTGTCGACTTCTTCACGCTCAGCACAGAGTAGGCATAGTCGCCCATATCATGGAACTTGTAAAAAGGTTCTTCCCATACCCCCTTGGCGATCCCGTCACTGATCTGCGGCTCGGCGCCGTTCGCAATATCCGCCGCACCCTGCTGAACCATTGCTACCACGGTTGAACCATCCGCCGGCTCGAGCAGCCGCACATCCTTCTGCGGATCAAGCCCCAGCTCCAGAAGCAGATATTGGGTCAGCAGGTTCGGGGTTCCGCCATGCCGTCCGGCATTCAATTTCTTATCCTGCAGGAAGGCTTTCAATTCCTCATCAGAGCTGCCCGCAGGGGCTGTCCCTTTCTTGGCCATCAGGTAAACATTCGCACGGTTAACCACATTGCTGACTGAAACGATCGGGTCGGAGTTGCCGATATTCGCAAGTGCATTGGATTCCGGTCCGCCGATGACGCCCCAGGCATCCCCGCTGACCACCGAGGTCACATGTGTACCGCCGGCAGCCTGAAGCATTTCAACCTCAAGCCCTTCATCTGCAAAATATCCCTCGCGTTGCGCTACATACAGCGGCAGATAACCTGTGTAATGCAGCGGCTCGGCAATGACCAGCTTCTTGAGTTTTCCCGCTTCGTTGCCGGCAGCGGCGGCTTCAACTTCCGCATTCCCTTTGCTGCTGCATCCGGAGAGCAGGATCATTACGGAGGCAAGCAGGACGGCGGACAGCTTCACTTTGGTTACATTCATCATCAGGTTCTCCCCTTTATCTTATATAGGATTGCTTAGGTCTCAAGCCTTCTTCATCCCGTATCCCTTGGACAGCCATTTCTCCAGCAGTACCACTCCCGCATACATCACCATCGACAGAACGGACAAGACTACAACTCCCACCCAGACGAGATTGATATCAAGGATCGTACCGGCGTAGATCACCATGCGGCCAATCCCGTGGCTGGAAGCAATGAATTCCCCGACAATCGCACCGGCCAGCGAGAGGGCAATATTAATCCGCAGACTGCTGATCATCCAGGGCATCGCCCAGGGAATGACCACCTTGGTAAACACCTGATGGCGTTTCGCGCCCAGCGAATACATCAGCTTCTCCATATCCTTGTCCACACTCTGCACGCCGCTGTGCGCCGACAAGGCGGCAACGACTACCGTCATGGCAAAAGCGAGCGCCACCTTGGAGAAGAATCCGATGCCCAGCAGAATCACCAGCACAGGAGCAAGCGCCAGCTTGGGCATGGCATTGAGCAGGATCAGGAACGGTTCACTGATGCCGGCGAATCTGCGTGACCACCAGAAGGATAAACCGAGCAGCGATCCGATCAGGGTTCCGCCGATGAACCCAAGAATCGTCGAGCTGGAGGTATAAGCGATATCCTCCAGCAGAGTACCCTGCGTCATCTGTGTCCATGTTGTGCTGAGAATCCGTACCGGGCTGCTCCAATAGTACGAATCCATCCAGCCGATCCGCGTAAACAGCTCCCAGCAGAGTACGATCAGCAACCCGACCGTCAGCCGCCCGATTCCAACAATCCGCTGTGTCCGGCGCCTTGCCCCCTCTTCATCCACGATGACGGGTTCCTTCTGCATTTTCTCAGGCTTGACCGAATGGATCGGGGCCGGCTCCAGCTTGTGAATCACATACCCTTTCTTTTGTACACTCTCCATGGTTGTTCTCTCCTTCTGTAAGTTTTGTAAGTTCTACGAGATATGGGCTGCCGGCTCTTCGCCTCCGCCTGACAGCAGGTCCAGCAGATGGGCTTTGAGCTCCATAAATGACGCAGATACCGTATCCTCCTTATGTCTCGGGCGCGGCATATCCACAGAAATCTTGGAGATGATTCTGCCCGGCCGTCCGGAGAAGACATAGATGTCATCAGACAGGTAGATGGCTTCATCAATATCGTGGGTGACGAATAACACCGTCTTGCGGAAATCCTCCCAGATCTCCAGCAGCCAGTTCTGCATGGTCAGCCGGGTCTGGGCATCCAGTGCGCCAAAGGGCTCGTCCAGCAAAATAATATCCCGGTCGTACAGCAGCGTGCGGAGCAGCGCTGCCCGCTGGCGCATGCCTCCGGACAATTCTGCCGGATAATGGCCGCCGAAGCCTTTCAGTCCATAACGGTCCATCAGCGGCTGGGCCCGGGCTACCGCTTCCTTACGCGGCACCCCGCGGATCTCCATGCCCAGAATAATGTTATCCAGGATCGTCCTCCAGGGGAGCAGCATGTCCTTTTGCAGCATATATCCGACATATCCGGTCTTGCCAACTATATCCTCACCGTCAGCAAGCACGCTGCCGGTAGACGGCGGAATCAGTCCTGCTATGATATTGAACAATGTGGATTTGCCGCAGCCGCTGGGGCCGATTATACTGACAAATCTGCCTTGCTCTATAGAGAGATTCGTCTCCTGCATGGCGATAATCTCCTGGCCGTCGCGGCGGAACCACTTGCTCACACCGGCAATCTCAATCTTTGCTTTCATAGAATCAGCTCCTTATTAGGTTTAACAGCATTTGTAAGCCCGGATAAACAAAAAGCCGCCAGTTTTAGACACAGCCCCAGAGGGCTAATGTCCGAAAACTGACGGCAGGCCGGCTCTCCGGAAGATCAGAGTTCCAACGTAACGTTCAGGTAATGCTCGAGGTCCTTCTCCAAAATTATGATCGTACCGGAATACTCGGTCTCCACATCGTAATCTTTAAGAACGGCCTTGATATTCACTTGAAATTCATCCAGAAATGCCTGCTTGATTTCACACTTGAATACTTCATGCAGCACCAGATTAATCTGGCGGCTGGCCGTGGCATCATGGGCATCCAGCACCTTCAGTACGGGCACCCGGCTGTTAATGGATAGAATAATAATCTTGTTCCCCACGAAGTCGACCTTCTGCTGCTTGACGCCGGCGTTAAACAGCTTCTTGTTGATTTCGTTATAAATCCTTAAAATATCCTGTTTCCATTGTCCGGCGGAAGCGATCATTGCGATCACACCTTCATAGCTATTGAATGTTACATTATGTCACAAGTACGTCAACAACTGCATCATTGTCCACCGCTTATACATCATTATAGATAAAAAGGTAGAGTTGTCAATAAATTTACGTAAGATAAATTAACACGTTAATTAATATTTCGGAATATATGTAATGTTAGTTTACACATAAAAAGATATCATCCTAAATATTTACAAAATAACGCTAATGAATTACAATCACTACGTAACTACGTAATTACATAATTTCGAAAGCAGGTGATCTTCCTTCATGACCCGTGACTTAAGCAGCGAACTGGATACGCTGAAGCAGCAGGTTGCCGAGCTTCAGGCGGCCGTCCAGCATTGGAACACTGAGCGGAGAAGCTTGGCAGGCCATGCTGATCCGCCGGAATCTGTGAATTCAGCCGCAGAAGCGGGGCTGCCCGGCGCGGGACGCGGATCTGTATTTTATTCCGGCCATGCCCGTCTTAACGGACAAAGCTACCGCTGGGAACCCCATGAGCGTCCGATGGAACAGCTGCTCGAAGTGAACAACGAGAAATCAGCCAAAGTACTGGCGGCATTAAGCAACCGGCAACGGCTGGACATTCTGAAATCCGTCATCCAGGAGCCGCTTACGGGCACCGAGCTTGTGGAGCGTCTGGGTATGGGCACTACCGGCCAGCTGTATCATCATCTCAAAGCATTGACTGGCGCAGATTTATTAGTGCAGGAGAGCGGAGGCCGTTATGCCTTCCCTTCCCACCGCCTCCTCCCCTTCCTCCTGCTGCTGGCTTCGGTTAGTACTCTAGAGGATACAAGTGACTATATGGACACGATGAGAACGAGAAATAACGCGGGGATTTATCTGGGTCCTGCACACAATTTCGATGTCCACCATCTGCTGTGGGCTGTTATCGAGAATCCGGTGATGGAGCATGCGGCCGGATATTGCAGCGAAATCGGGATATTCCTGCATGATGACGGGAGTGTCACCGTAACAGACAATGGACGGGGAATTCCGGTAGCGTCTCTACCGAATTCCAACATACCAGCTGCGCAATCCATTCTGACCGATATTCATAGATTTAATGGAGACGGAGCTTTTAAGGTGCCTGGTGCTGAGCAGGGAATCAGCATTGCCGTGGTCAACGCCCTCTCCGGCAGACTTACCGTTGATATCCGGCGCGGCGGCAGAATGTACCGCCAGGAATATAGGCATGGTGTGCCACAGTCCGGACTGATGACGGTTGGAATCGCGAAGGATACGGGGACAAGTGTGACGTTTAAGCCGGATCAGGAATTTCTGGGCACAGGCTTTGAACAGGCACGGCTGAATGAACACAGTCATGAGCTGATGAAGGCATATCCGGGGCTCTCCATCTTCATTAACAACTAAACCGGGTGAATGAAATGAAAGGAGACTGCTGCTATATGAAACATGAAACGATCTATAGTCATGAGGATACGCTGAAGATGCTTGACTCTCTTTTTCGGGAAGAAGGGCAATGGTGGGATCAGTTCTACGGGGACCGGAATAAAGGGATTCCTTTCTTCAAGGATCGTCCGGATGAGAATTTGGTTGAATACGTAAGCAAGCGGCATATTACACCCGGCAAGGTGCTGGAATTAGGCTGCGGGGGCGGCAGAAATGCGGTTTATCTGGCTCGGCAGGGCTACGCCGTGGATGCCATTGACATCTCTCAGGCAGCGGTAGATTGGGGAAGGGAACGCGCCCGCAAACATCAGGTGGAGGTGAATTTCGCCCGCAGCAATATTTTTGACCTGAGCCTGGAGCGAGGCAGCTACGACCTCATCTATGACAGCGGATGTTTCCATCACATCTACCCCCACCGGAGAGTTACCTTTCTCGAATTGTTGAACAGCACGCTCAAGCCTGGCGGGCATTTCGGACTGGTCTGCTTCGCGGCTGGCGCCATGGGTGCGGAGATCACTGATTGGGAGGTGTACCGGCAGCGGAGCCTCCGGGGTGGATTAGGATTCACCGAAGACAAGCTTAAGAGCTTCTTCAGCGGTTTCGAGCTTATAGAGTTCAGACGCATGCGCCAGATGGATCAGGAGGATGCGCTGTTTGGTGAAGCTTTTCTGTGGACTGCCTTGTTCAGAAAAAATTAACGGCGTACTTCTCTTCTTCCACATCCACACCATGTCAGGTTTGGCGTAAGTGTACTGCTCATCTACTCTATCGTTGATGCATTATACTCGATTTTTCGCATACATTCGGCTCATCAACCCTATCGTCGGCACAATGTATTCGGTTTTTCGTATACATTCGGTTCATTTACCCTATCGCTGGCACAATGTATTCGGTTTTTCGTATACATTCGGCTCATTTACCCTATCGCTGGCACAATGTATTCGGTTTTTCGCATATATTCGGCTCATCAACCCTATCGTCGGCACAATGTATTCGGTTTTTCGCATACATTCGGCTCATTTACTCTATCGTCGGCACAATGTATTCGGTTTTTCGTATACATTCGGCTCATCAACCCTATCGTTAGCACATTGTACTCGGTTTTTCGCATATATTCGGCTCATCTCTACCTGTCTTTCTCTTAAGCCCCCGCCGAAAGGATCGCCGTACGTAGGAGTGCCGCTGCTCTCCGCTTCCGACTAACCGGAATTTCTCCGTGACTGTGTACCGGCTTTCCGCCGCAGCAGTGCTGCAATCCACGCTACAAGGATAACCAGTGCGATCCCGCCAGCCAGAATATAAGCATTATAGAACAGGTTGTTGGTATATTGATTGATCCAGCCGAAGCGGAATACGACGGAATCCTCATCTCTGGTGAAACCTCTCAGATGTACTCTCAACGCATCGACATATCCGGTTTCCAGCCAGATGGCGAGCGGCAGCACAATAAGCGCTGAGACGGCAATCAACAGACTTGGTATGCTGAATACGGATTTCATCCGGAATAATCGGTAGAGCACCATGCCCGCACTGCACAAAAGAATAATGCCAAACAGCCATCCCGCCGCAAGCATGATAATTCCCGGATTGCCGTTGCCGGATATCGTTCCGCCGGTTTTATATGTGAATGTCATCCCATCCGTCAATACTACCAGGATGATGTTAATCAGCAGCCATATCAGCAGTTTCCGCCAACCCTTGCCCATATCCATTCTCCCCTTTCCATAATTAAAAAAGGCTGAGTGCCCGTTATAGATGCGCTCAGCCTGTCTCATGCAGCCTATTTCCTTCTATTCCACCCGTTCTGTAAACAACCGGCCGGCGTAGTCACTGATCAGCTCACGCATGGCCAGCTTACTCCGCCATTCTGCCGGTATACCATCCAGCCCGTAATACGCTCCGGCGATCTGGCCGTAGACCGCCCCTGTGGTATCGGCGTCATTGCCCAGATTCACAGCGAGCAGTGCGCCCTCCGCAAAGCTGGAGGATTTGTGAAAAGCCCACAGTGCCGCCTCCAGCGACTCTACTACATATCCCGAGCCTTGGATATCAGGCGGCTCCTTGATCCGGTAGGAGCCATACTTAATATTCAGCATATGCGGCGTCAGGCTGTCTTCATTCAGCCAATCACGGTAAGCCTCCGGGGCCAGCATGTCCTGCTTGCTCCACCCGTGCAGTCCGGCAAGGATGTACGCCGCGAGCAGACGGCAGGCATCCAGACATTCAACTGCGCCATGCGTCGTTCTTGAACTGAGCGCCGCATAGCGGATAGCTTCTGCAGGATTCTCTGCGTAGTACATGACCACCGGCGCAAGCCGCATAATGGAGCCGTTCCCGGCAGAATGAGGATCCTCCGATCCGCTGAACCCTTCGCCGCCGGCTTCGAATTGATGCAGCGCTGCGCGTGTCGCATTGCCGATATCGAAACATTCGCCGGTACTGCTGAGCTCTCCTTCGCGGTACCACTTCACATAACGCTGCATCTGATCCACAGGATCAAATGCCTGCTTCGTAAGCAGACTCTCCGCAAGGCAGAGCGCCATTGACGTATCATCGGTCCACTGTCCCGGCTGGAGACCAAATACCCCGCCGCCGACAATATCCGTAAGCGGCTCAAAGGTTCCGGGTGCTTTGAACTCAGCGGTCGTTCCCAGCGCATCTCCAGCGGCCAGACCCTGCAGGCAGCCCTGGTAGCGGTCAGCATTCAATGTCATTTGGTTTCCCCCTTTTTCCTCCTTCTTACGCTTGCAGCTATACTATTGCTGATTAGAGCGATTACGGAGTACATGATGCCATAGAACAACGCACCGCTTCCGTCAAACAACACGTAGATGGATAACACGAACAGCGGCAACGGCAACAGGCATACCAGCAGGTTGAAACCCAGCTTAAGTCCCGAATCCGCAGCAAGAATCAGCACGGCTGTGGGATTCACCAGAACCAGCAGCAGCAGCCAGCTGCCAAGATCCTCCATTACCCCGGAACCGCCGCTTTGAAAATACGGGATCACCAGAAACAATACAAGATAGACTACAGTGTGAAGCAGAAGCTTGCGGGATAATGGCGTCAGGTTCAGTTTATTCACCGGGATACTTAAGCCCCCATTGTTCACGCACACCGTCCAGCAGCTTAAGAATCGCAACGGACTCATCCAGCGTCATCACCGGGCTTTCCGTCAGCCCTGCCTGGAGACAACGTCCCACTTCCTCAGCTTCAAAAGAATACCCGATCGAAGCACGGTCATCCTCAAAGGTCTCCACCAGCTCCCCGCCGATATACAGCTCAGCCGATTTCGGATTTACCAGCGTGCCTTTGACCACGATATAGCCTTCAGTTCCATAGACATAGGCTTCTTCATGCAGCTTCAGGCGAATCCCGCCGTTCAGGGAAGCCGACTTGCCATCCCCATAAGACAGCAGCAGGGAGAAGTGCTCGTCCACACCAGTCTCGCCGATATGTACGGTGCTGGAGACGGCTTCCGGGTGAGGTCCGAATACCATCGACGCGAAGGAGATGGGATAGATACCGACATCCAGCAGGGCTCCGCCGCCAAGGGCCGGGTTCAGCAGACGCCCCTCCGGATTCCAGTCCGCGCGGAAACCAAGATCCGCTTTGACCAGCCGCACTTCGCCGATACGCTCTGCTGCGAGCCATTCTCTAACCTTGGCATTGGCCGGAATATAGCGGCTCCACATAGCCTCCATCAGGAACAGCTTCTGCTGGCGGGCATACGCCACGATTTCTTCCAGCTCTGCACTGTTCACGGTAAAAGGCTTCTCACAGAGCACGGCTTTACCGGCACGCAATGCGAGCAGCGCATTCTCTTTGTGGAACGGATGCGGCGTTCCAATATAAATCGCATCCACTTCAGGATCGCTGACCAATTCCTCGTAGGTGGCATATGCCACAGGGATGCCGTGATTTCGGGCAAACTCATCTGCGCTTTCCTGAGTGCGTGATCCAACCGCATAAGCCACACCATTGCTGGCATGTGCCAAATCTGTAGCGAACTGATGGGCGATCCAGCCTGTGCTGAGAATGCCCCATTTTATCGTGTAAGCGTTATCTTCTGTCATTAGTTAAATCCTCCTCTTAAATGAAACTTAGTCCCTATGATTCTATCAAAATGTGCCTGGTGTGTACATGTTGCCCGCTTCCCGCCGTCCGCCGGGTTAATACTATCAGCCCCTGTTCTCCACCTGCAGCAGCAGAATCCGTTCCTTGAACCCGCCGCGGCGCTCCGCTTTGTCAGCACGGATCTGTTCCAGAATACCGCTGTCCCCGCCATGGGTTACCGCCAAAGCCCGGATGACTTCCAGCAGATCCGCCAGCTCCTCGAGCGCCTGTCCGTCATTGTCCTCCCGTAGATACTCTGCCAGCTCCTCATGTAGCTTCGCACGCAGCTCCCGTATATATTCCTCCTCGTCCATGATTCTTGTCCTGCAGGTTTGCCCGTTCGCCGCAATCAGCGCCGGTATTCCGTCACGCACCAGTTTCGGATAATCAGCCAATTTCATTGTCTCCTTCGGGATGTATTGAATTTATAGACATTTTTATGTACGATCTGCGGATTAATCCAACTACAAATCATAATCCATTGAATCAAACATAATCCATTGAAGCCAGCTCATACTTCAGAGGTGAAGCATTATCACCAGCAGTCACACCAATTTCCCTTTGTTCCGCCGGGCAGTGCCGCCTTCGAAATGGAGGGTGAAGAGTTTGTTCCGGACCCGCAATAGGGCATAGAGATTTCTCCTCTAGTACACCATCAAATGTTCAACAAATCAACTCATCCGCCGGTGAAAAGGACTGAGAATCCTCTATTCCAGTAAATCAGATGTATTCGCTAACCAAACGGACTCAGTTAATTGACGGTTCACACCCCGTATCGGGCATAAAAAACAAGATAAGTGATTCTAAGTCCGGTTCATTCCATATAAAGATAAAGGCACTATATAGATTGAACCGGGAAAATTCCACTGTGGGGATTAGCCGTGGCTGCAGAGAATGTTTGACTTCCGGCCACTGTTAGGTTTGTATATATATCCGAACCAAAAACTCTCCCCGTCAGCCGCGAATCCGCAGTGACGGGGAGAGCTTCTTATTAACAATCTAATCCTATATTATTTGCTCAGTACAAGCTCCAGGCGGACCTCAAGGTTATTCTCGGTATCCAGCACAATCGAATGCGGATTGCTCATGCCGAAATCTTCAAAGGTAACCATGGTTGTGCCCGACAGCATGAGCTGTCCGCCGCTGTATACGGCTTGCGAGTCAAACGTAACATCCTTCTCTATCCCCTTGACTGTCAGCGTACCCTGGAGCTCAACCGGCACCGCTGTGCCCTCCGTCCATTCCGCCGGAAGCTCCGAGAAGGAACTCACGGTAAATGTGGACTCCGGGAACTCCGTCACTGCCAGGAAGTCTGCTCCCTTGACATGCTCGTCCCGCTGGCCGTTGCCGGAATCCAGCGCACTCATCTCTACGGTTCCTTCGCCCGTCATCGAGCTGGCATCCTCCAGGTTCACATTCCAGTTTCCGGTAACGGAAGGGTCTACGAAGTTAACAGTTTCTTTGGAAGTTGTCACGGACCAGTAGACTTTGGACGTATCCGCAATGCTCCAGGCACCGTTCAGCTGCTCTGCCGTAACTGCAGCACCAGTCGCTGCCGCCGCGTTTGCAGTTCCCGCCTCCTGGGTTTCAGTTCCCTGATTCTGCGCAGGAATAACAGATTCGATCTCAACATTATTGCCCAGGCTATTGTTAAGTAACATGAATGCTGTGATGGCTCCTGCGATAACGACTACGGCTGCGATTAAGGCGATTGTTTTCTTCTTCATCTTATTCCCTCCATCCAATTCTCTGTATGCCCTATTAGGCTTGGTTCCCATTCTAACAAAGCAATATGTCGGGAAGAAGTCAAAGCACACCGGCCCGCAGTATGGTAGAATTGTCGTAATTTTAACTAACACATAGCCGTAGCCCTGGGAGAAGCATTCCCCGCCGGGACTGAGAAGGAGGCTGAATAGATGAAATCCATTCTGATTGTTGAGGATGAGGAGGCGATTGCCCGGGTGCTCAGTGCTTATCTGCGAAAAGCGGGCTTCCACGTCACCCGTGCCGCCGACGGCCGGAGTGCCCTGGAAGCCTTCGAGGTGGCGCCGCCCTCGCTGATTCTGCTCGATATTATGCTGCCGAACATGGACGGCTTCGAGCTGCTGGGACTGATCCGCGAGAAAAGCAGCTGTCCTGTCATTATGCTCACGGCCAGGGACGGCATCAATGACCGGCTGGCGGGACTGGACGGCGGTGCCGATGACTATATGTCGAAGCCGTTCATCCCCGAGGAGGTTGTCGCCCGCGTGAATGCGGTGCTGCGCCGCCCCTCGCAGTGGTCGGACGGCAGCCGCAAGCGTCATTTCGGCAGCCTGTTCATTGATTACTCTGCGCGCAGTGTGTTCTTGAACGGGGCCGAGGTCAGTCTTAGCCCGCGCGACATGTCGGTGCTGTTGTTCCTGGCGGAGCGCCCGAATCAGATCTGCACCCGGGACCAGCTGCTGGAGCATGTATGGGAAATGGATTACGAAGGAAGTGACCGGGCCGTTGATCTGTCCATCAAAAGACTGCGCCAGGCGCTCTCGCACTGGCCGGACAATGAAGGAGAGATCCGTACCCTGAGAGGAACAGGTTATCAATTATGGACAACATGAACAACAGAACAAAGAAACCCACTTCGATCCTCTCCTACTGGACCGTCCGTTACCTGCTGATTATCAGTATCGGGCTGCTGCTGACGGCGCTGGTAACCTTCTGGTGGATTCAGCAGGAGGCGATGAACAACCGGATGCAGACCACCGGCCTGCTGGCCCAGGAGATTGCCGACCGCAGCGTCGGCACGGACGGACAGCTCGCCATCACCCAGGGCCTCGACAAGCTGGTCGAGGCCCGCAAGCGGTTCTTCAAGGTAACCATGGAAATGTGCGTGATCATTACCGGACCTTCGGGCGAGCTGCTGTATTCCCAGCCTCCTCTGACGGATGAAGAGATGCGGCATAAGCTGAATGATACGCTGACGGATTCCCGCAGCCCGGAATTCAAGGCCGCCGCTGCGCAGATCCAGGGAGATCAGGGAACGCTCGGGCAGGTAATCGTCCTGCAGTCCAAACGTTCCCTGCGTCATATCCCGCAGGAAGAGATCACCTTCTTCTCGATCATCATTGTCTTCCTGATCATTTTAAGCTGGCTGACGATCTACCTCTTGTCGATCAAGCTGGCCAAGCCGATTCAGCGGGTCGCTGCCGCTGCTGCACAGATCAGCGGCGGCCAGTATAACATCGTGCTGGAGACCGGAGCCAAGGAGCGGGAAATCCATGAACTGCTGGTATCCTTCCAGGAGATGGCGGGCAAGCTGCAGCAGTTCGAGCAGTCCCGGGCCGTCATGCTGGCAGGAGTGTCCCATGAACTGAAGACCCCGGTCACCTCCATTAAAGGACTGCTTCATGCGGTCCGCGAGGGTGTGGTCGAGGGAGATGAGGCCGGGGAATTCCTCGATATCGCCTTACTCGAAGCCGAGCGGCTGCAGCGCATGGTCGCGGATCTGCTCGACTATAACGCGCTGACAGCGGGCATTGTTGCTGTCCGTCATGATAGGCTGGAGGCCGCTCCGCTGCTGGAGGAAATCCTCTATCAATGGAAGCTGACCCAAGGCGAGGATGTCTGCGAGCCCATCCTTCATCTGCCGGAGAGCCGGCTGTTTCTGCGGGGAGATCCGCTGCGTATCCAGCAGATTATCGTCAATCTGCTGAACAACAGCGTGCAGGCGAAGGCACAGGACCGCAAGCTTCAATTAACGCTGGAGCTTGCGGCCACGCCTCAGGGCAGCGCCGAAATTACGGTGACAGATAACGGATCGGGTATTCATCCGGAGAGCCGGGAGCTGATCTTCGAAGCCTTCTTCCGCAGCACTGCCAAGCAGAGCGTGCTGCGCGGACTCGGGCTAGGCCTGACCTTCAGCAGGCTGCTCGCCGAAGGCATGGGTGGCAGCCTTGAGCTGGGCAGCGCCCCGCAGCAGGGCTGCTCGTTCGTGCTGCGGCTGCCGCTTGCCGGTTGAGCCGGCTTAAGGGCCGTAACAGTTCCGGCAGGCTATATAGTCCACTGCCCGCCGGCATGGTATAATCAACTGACGAAAATGCGAACCGGAGGCTGCATATGCTTACTTTTGAACAGAAATTAGCTATTCTTGATTCCTACCCCCAGCTGGAACGGCGGAATGTCTCGCTTGGGCGGGTGAACTACCACTTCGAGGAGAGCCGGCATGACAAGAAGACCGTCGCTTCCCATCTCCACCCGAACGGCAACGGCTTCGTCTATGCCGGCCTGCTGCGTGGCTATGAGAGTGATGACAAAGGTCTGGTGAACATCAGGGATTATTCGGAAGCTGAACTGCGGGAACTGGTAAATGCTTCGATTACGTCTCTATCCATGTTCATTCCCGATGCCCCTGCTCCGGCCAAAAGAAAGAAAAAAGCGCAGACTGGTACTGAATCTCTATGGAAGAATGAGGATGGCCACACGCTGAGTCTAAGATTCGAGGAAGATCTGTGGTACCTGTATGCAGGCCTCCAGCTGGAGATGGCCTTCGAAACCGTAGAAGAAGCCGAGGAGTATTTGGCGGAAGAGGGATTTGTCCGGGAACAGGAGTAACTTCCTGATTACCCGCCAGCTTTCCTGTAAGGTACATTCAACGCAAAGCCTGTAAACCGCATTTTATCTGCGGAATACAGGCTTTTTAAAATCCTGCCCATAATACAACATTCCCCTCGTAATCCCGGCTATAATCGGAAATTGTTGTACAAAAGGCAGCATTCCTCTTCCCACATAGCATGAAGCGGGACAATTCTTGTATTTCATACAACAATCTGTCCGAACACCCAGGGATTTAGGAAGCTAAGTTGTACTACGTACAACAATTAAGCCCATTAAGCCTAAACCCTATGAAACATAAAAATTCCAGGTTCTCCCGGCAACGAATCCGGTATGGGCGGTTTATGTCTTTGGCAAATTTATAGTATTTATAGGGCAACCCCCTTATACTATAGCCAATGCTATGATTTCCATATTTTTCTTAAGGAGGATGAGCAATGAACAATCCGGAAGGCGGAGCGCCCTTTACGAATCCCGGAGGACCAAATTCAGATAACGGGCAACCGCAGCCCCAGCGCAGAACATCCGGGCAATGGGACAATCTGCTCCAGGATGAACGCGTCAGGCAGGCTAAGCAGGTCAGTAAACAGTACTGGGGATTCTTCTTGAGTGCTCTAACCCGTCCTTACAGTACGATGAAAGAGGTCCAGGCCGCCCAATTATTGAACAGTCTGATTACATTTGGACTGACGGTAATACTATCAGCACTATATTTTCTCACCTGGTTCATCAAATGGGATATCTCGCCAATCATAGGCCCCGGATTTCTGAAGCCGCTTCTATTAACGGCTGCAGGAATTGCCGTTGGCTGCGGGACTACTTATGCCGCACTCCGGCTGGAGAAAGTCAGCTTTGATCTCAAGCTGCTGATCGCAAGATTCGGCACTCTGCTCGTTCCCGCTGTAGCGCTGCTGGTTCTGGCTATCCTGTCGCTGATCCTCAGCCTGTATTCCTTCTCGGTTCTCCTGCTTATTCTGTCCTTTCTTTTCGTCTTTGTCAGCATCAACACCGTGGCGTTTCAATATCCGCTAAACACCTCCAACCGCGGAATCGATACCCTATACCTGATTGCCACTGCAAACGTTGCAACCGGATATATATTCTACAAGCTGGTAATTTCGGTATTGGCCGGAGCAGCCTACGGACTGTTCAACAGCATGTCCCCCTTTGGCCTGTAAACATGTAATCAGCATTGCCATGACCAAACAGGAGGACCCGGTGTACGGGTCCTCCTGTTCTGTATGATTTATATTGGGGCCTGTTACTGGGTTGCCGGCATTTGAGCCTCCTGCGCCTCCAGAGCTTCCTGCGGAACCTTGATCTCCGTGATCTTGTTATGATCGCTAATGGTTGCCTTCATCTTCATATCCATCGAGACGGTCTGTTCACCGCTGCTCATATCCATGACCAGATTAACATCCGATGAAGTCGGGAAATAAGTCTTCTTGTCCACGGTGTAAGCGATGTTCATGCTCTTGATATTCATCTGCTCCATCATCGCAGTCATCTGGCTGTCTACACTTCCGCTCTGGTTCAGATAGCTCTTCGCCAGATTCTTGACTTCTTCGCCAGATACTTCTGCTGTTATCAGATAATTGTCACCTTCCTCGGTGATTTTCGTCTGGTCAGCAATTTGGTTGAACTGCTCCAGCTGCTTCTCAGGATTTGCAGACTGCTGCATGGCAGCGGTCAACTGGTCAGTCATCGCAGCCGGCATCTTAACCCACTGCCCGTTCGTCAGCGAGAAGAAACCGTCTGCGGTTACGTACTGCTCCATCTTCTGTTCTCCCTGGCCTGCCAGAGTCATAACGATCTCCTGATGCATTTCCAGCGGATCTTTAGTATATTCAGCTTTCACTGCCATCTCAATGGCTTGTTCCTGATTGGTTTCGCCCTGCTTAACCACCATATTCTGCTGAATTTGCGAGTTCATGGCGAAGCTCTTCAATTCCGATTGTGCAGCAGCCGTCTTCTGCAGCAGTTCCTCCAGAGCCGGAACGCCGGCGGATGTCTGTTCGGCTGGGGCTGTAGTGGCGGTAGTACCGGCAGCTGCTGCCGGGGCTTCAGAAGCATCAGCAGCCGGCTGAGCCGTTTCATTGTTGCCGCATGCGGTTAAGGCAGCAGACAGAATAACCCCCATGAATAATGCAGTCCATTTTCTCAAGTTGTAATCCTCCTAATCGTTATTGGCAAGATGTGTTAGTGCATGTCAACTATTAACCACGGGAGATACGCCTCTAACATTTCTTTAAGAACTAACATGAACTGTAAGAGTAACCCGGACAGCAAAAACAACACTATGAAGACAGGGAAAACTATGGTTAGATGAAGGAGAAAACCTATAACCTAGAGGGAAAGAAGCGTGAACCCGCATGAGTTTTGAAATCGTAGAGGCTACCCTACCGGAGATTCAGGCCGCTCTGGATTCCGGAGAAATCACTTCCAGACAATTAGTCCTTATGTATCTTGAACGCATTGCAGATCATGACAAAAACGGCCTGACGATCAATTCCGTGCTGGAGATTAATCCGGATGCGCTGTTCATCGCTGAATCCCTGGACGTGGAACGACAGCTTCAGGGGCCCCGGGGACCGCTGCACGGTATACCGGTATTGCTGAAGGACAATATCAACACAGGGGATAAAATGCATACCAGTGCGGGTTCGCTGGCTTTGGCGGATTCTTTTGCCCAGGAGGATGCCTTCATTGTTACCAGGCTGCGCGAAGCCGGGGCGATTCTTATGGGCAAGGCCAACATGACGGAATTCGCCAATTTCATGACGAACGGCATGCCCTCAGGCTTCAGCTCCCGGGGCGGTCAGGTGCTTAACCCTTACAATATCTCCACGCCGACAGGCGGCTCCAGCGCCGGATCTGCAGTGGCGGTTGCCTGCAATTTCTGCGCCGTGTCCGTAGGAACGGAAACCTCGGGCTCGATCCTCAATCCCGGCAACCTTGGATCGGTCATCGGCATCAAGCCTACTGTAGGAATGATCAGCCGCTCCGGCATTCTTCCGCTCTCCAATACGCAGGATACCGCCGGACCTATGGCGAGAACCGTCCGCGATGCTGTACTTCTGCTGAATGCCCTGCTTGGACAGGACGACAGCGATGCCGCAATGGGTACGAATACAGGCAGACTGCATGCGGATTATACGGTCTTCCTCGATGCAGACGGCCTGAAGGGTGCGCGCATCGGGATTCCGCGGGATTATTATTTCGAGGAGCTTACAGACGAACAGCTCGCGCTGTTCAATGCCTCAGTGGACAGAATGCGCGAGCTCGGGGCGACCATTATTGATCCGGCTGAGATTACAACTGCACGGGAGATCAGCTATTCCTCAGTGGTGCTGAATGAGTTCAAAACCTCACTTAACGCCTATTTGGCAAAACTGGGCCCGGGCGCTCCCATGCGAACCCTGAAGGATATCATTGATTTCAATCATGCCCATCCGGTAGAGACACTGAAGTTCGGGCAAGCCACCCTGCTGGATGCCGAATATACCACCTCCGGTACCCTCACGGAGCCGCAGTATCTGCGTGACCGTGCGACGGATCTGCGGCTCTGCAAGGAACTGGGTATCGATGCCACTATGCGGGAGCATCAGCTGGATGCCCTCTTATTCCCGGCTGACTTCGGCGCACGAATCACGTCAAGAGCCGGTTACCCGTCCATTGTAGTACCGTCCGGCTACACATCGGCTGGCGCTCCCTTTGGCGTAACCTTCTCGGCACGGGCTTATGAGGAACCGGTGCTCATCCGGCTGGCTTATGCCTACGAGCAGAATTACAAGGTCCGCAAGGCGCCTTCGCTGCAGAGCTTCATCTAAAATTTTCTTGTAAGCCGCCTAATCGGCGGCTATGCCCATGTGCCTGTTGCCTTCATGGGACAGGCCCCAGGTGCGTAGTTCATAGCTGCGGATACCCGATAGTACATAGGGGTCCCGCCCGGCAATCTCTGCTGCCTCTTCACGGGAAGCGGCGCGGATAATGACCATTCCGCCGGGACTGTCACTGAAGGGCCCGCACAGCACCAGCTGTCCACTGCGCTCCAGCTCCTGCAGATGTCTGACATGCGCCCGGATGATATCCATATCTCTGCGGTCCTGTGCAGTCGGGCTCAGCAATATTACATAACAAATATCCTCTTCAGCCTGCTTTTCACTCAACCTGCTCTCCTCCTCATTCGTAACCGCGCTGGCTCTCTTCGTCGGCAATGTTCTGAATCTCCTCTGCATGCATCAGATAGAGTTCATAATCACCTTCAGCATGCAGCTTCATTGCCCGTTCCTTGGTGAATTTCGCACTGCCTTCCGCAGCATCCTCGTCGTAGAACAGCAGAATCCCGTCGCTTTTGCGGAACAGCAGATCATCTCTCGCCCTGAACTGCCAGCTGCCGTCATAGGGTGCATTACTCACAGCTCCGTAGTAGTCTGCTCCGGCAATAATACGGCGGTATTCATTCTGCTTCTCTTCCTTCCACTTCTCTTCCGGGGCTGCATGGGCTGTAATGATCCCCAGCTTCAGTCCGGGGTATTGCCGTTTCAGCTCAAGCACAACCTCGCAGGCCCATAGATCGACGCCGTATTGGCCGGGAGTGATAACCCACTCCACCCCATCTTCTATCAGCGGAACGAGCCGGTTGGCGAGCGCTTTTTTGATATAAGGAATCCCCTGATGTTTGCTGTCGTAAATCCCGAGCTCATGCGCACGGTAGCCTGTTACCAGTAAGGTTTTCATGTGCTGCCTCTTTCCTGAACGCTTCATTCCTGTTCTCTGTCAAATCCACTCTATTATGCATTATATAACATTTCACCAAGCGATACTTCCGGGAAAGCTCTGCCTAACTTTAAGCTTGTTTTCAGGAGCGTCTGATATATTGTCCTCCAGGATAGTGTTAAACCTAATCCCAGGCTTTTTATGCCAGCATTATACGACAACAGGCGATGAAGTTTATACACACCATACAGTTTAGGAGGACTATGAATATGAAAAAACATGTGCCTTATATGATGGCCGGCAGCCTGCTTGCTGCGATCCTGCTTGCCGGCTGCAGCTCGGATACAGCTCCGGCGGCAGCAACCTCAGGCGACATTCAGACAGCCCAGACCCAGAGCGGCAGCGAGGCGGCTCAGCCGGACGGGACTGCCGGGGCAGGCCAGAACCGGATGGACCGGGCCGGGATGAATATCGGCAAAATCAAGAGCATCAGCGGAAACACCATCACAATCTACACCGCTGATATGCCGGCACGGCAGCAGAACGGCGGAGAGGGAACCGCACCGGAGGGCGGGGCAGCGGCTCCCGGCAACGCGGCAGGCGCCCAGGCGGAGGGGCAAGGTACTCCCCCTGAAGGCGGACAGCCCACAGACGGGGGAGGAAAGGACTCTGCGCAGGGCGGCGGACGTCAAGGCGGCGGCATGATGGGTGGCGGCATGATGCAGAACTTCTCCGAAGAGACCACCGATATCACAACCGGAAGTGATACCCAGTACGTATCGGTCACCTTCGACAACGGCGCTCAGACGGAGACAGCACTCTCCCTGTCCGATCTGAAGGCTGACGACATTATCCAGTATACGCTGAAGACGGATACTGCCGAGGCAGAGAAAATCACGCTCAGTACAGGAGGCTTCGGCGGTGGTGGAATGGGCGGCGGCGGACGGGGTCAAGGCAAGGCACCGGCAGGCGATGCCGCGGCAAGCGGCTCGGCTACCGGCAAGTGACGGTAAGAGCCCGCCTCCAGTAGTCCGGTGACCCGGTGTTCGGTAATTCCGGAGGCCATCACGTCAGCCATCTCCCGATTCATACGGACTGTATGGCGTCCGATACCTGGCGGAAAGGCGGCACCCGTCATTCCATTAAATTCTTATCTTAAATAAAAACCGGAGGCGCTTCCACAAGAGCACCTCCGGTTTTTATTTATATTTTTCAGAGAAATGACTAAATCGAAGCAAACTTTGGAAAACTTCATTAACACGGATTCTTAATTTCTGCGGCTGGGGGATGATCAGATTGCTTGCTACCATTGTATCCTATATACCCGGCTGGGCAATCTTTGGTCAGGCGGGTGTTGCGCTGCTCGTTCCGCTTGTCCTCGGATACTTGTATAAATCATTGTACCTGCTGGTAGGTAGCGGACGGGGGCAGTCTGGCTACGGCACCAAAACCGTTCCCCGGTCACAAGCACAGTCTGCAGCTGGGGCAAAATCTGGCACACCGGCTTCAATCCCCTTCAGCGGCAACTATACTACCGACCTGCTGGCGGTGAAGAACGCTATCGGTGCCAACAGTGACCTGCATATCCGGGAATTCACGATCGCGAATGGCGGAGGCCGGGGAGCGCTGATCTACGTAGACGGCATGCAGAATGACAGGATTCTTAATATGCGGATTATGCAGTTCCTGATGTACGAGATACCCGCCGGCCCGGTGTCTTCTGCAGAGATTGCCAACCAGCTGCTGCCCTTCAGCCAGCTTAATGAAGCGGACAGTGTGGAGAGCTTCAATAAATCTGTCCTCTTCGGCCACACGGCCCTGCTGATTGAAGGATTGCCCGGTGGTCTGCTGATTGAGCTGCCCGGAGGAGCCAACCGCACGATTGGGGAGCCGGTCTCTGAGGCCCTGCTGCGCGGGCCTAGACTGGGCTTCTCTGAAGTATTAAGCGAGAACACCTCCATGCTCCGGCGCCAGGGCTTCAGTGACCAGCTCGAGATGAAGACCTACCGGGCAGGCAACACCATTCAGCGGGATATAGTCCTGGCCTATATGAAGGATATCGTCAATCCCGAGCTGCTGGAGGAGGTTACGAACCGCATCCGCAAAATCGATATCGATTTCCTCGCCGAATCCGGCTATATCGAGCAGCTGATTGAAGACAACTATCTCAGCCCCTTCCAGCAGGTCCAGGATACTGAACGGCCGGACAGGGTCATTAGCGCCCTCTTGGAGGGACGGATTGCGATTCTGCTGGACGGAACACCGTTCGCACTGATTGTACCGGTTACCTTCAGTATGCTGCTGCAATCGCCGGAGGATTATTATGAGCGGTGGCTTCCCGGCACACTGCTGCGGCTGCTCCGTTTTGCATCGGCCTTCCTGGCGCTGATGGCCCCGTCCCTGTATATCTCGTTCATCTCCTTTCATCCGGGGCTGATACCGACGGAGCTGGCGATCAGCATCATTAAGACCCGGCAGGGTGTGCCTTTTCCTTCATTAATTGAAGTGCTGATTCTGGAAGTCGCCATCGAGATTCTGCGGGAAGCCGGCATCCGGCTGCCGAAGCCGATCGGCCCGGCCATGGGTATCGTCGGCGGTCTGATCATCGGGGATGCTGCAGTTCAGGCGGGCATCGTCAGCCCTTTTCTGGTCATAGTGGTTGCTGTCACGGCTATCTCGTCTTTCGCTATTCCCATGTACAGTGCGGGAATCACACTCCGGCTGCTGCGCTTCGCCGGCATGCTGTTCGCAGCAGTGCTCGGAATGTACGGCACCATTCTATTCTTCCTGCTAATCTGCTGTCATCTCACCAAGCTCAAAAGCTTCGGTGTACCTTATCTGACGCCGGTATCCCCTTTCCGGCTGAGTGATTGGAAAGATCTGTTCCTGCGTGCTCCGATGGCTCTGATGAAACGCAGACCGGTGATGATGAAAACCAAACAGGATAAACGAAAATCATAACCGCGCCTGCGCGCAAGGAGGAAGAGGACTTAATGTTCGTACGCACCGATGATAAAATCACGGCTACACAAGCGGCCGTTTTCTTGAACAATACATTGCTTGGCGCGGGGATTCTTACGCTTCCGCGCAGTGTGAGCGAATCAGTCAAAACCCCTGATTCCTGGATATCCGTCCTGCTAGGCGGAGCCATTGTGATGCTGGTTGTATTCATTATGGTGAAGATCAGCCAGCAGTTCCCGGGCAAAACTGTATTTCAATATGCCGCTCAGATTACAGGCCGGGTATTCGGCGGATGCCTGTGTTTGCTGCTGGTTCTTTATTTCATCATTATTGCCGGCTTTGAAATCCGCACGCTGGCCGAGGTCACCTTGTTTTTTCTGCTGGAGGGAACCCCCATCTGGGCAGTCATCCTTCCTTTTCTCTGGCTCAGCACCTATCTGGTATACGGAGGCATTAACTCTATTGCCCGGGCCTTTACGATTGTGTTCCCGATTAGCATTATGATACTGCTCATTTCCTTTATACTCAGCGTACGGCTGTTTGATATCAACCATCTGCGTCCCGTGCTGGGCAACGGATTGCCTCCTGTATTCGCAGGGTTGAAATCCACTGTGCTCGTATTCACCGGTATAGAAGTTACGATGACACTTGTAGCATTCATGGAGAAGCCCAAACTGGCGGTCAAAGCCATGCTTGGAGGCCTCGCGGTCTCGCTGGGGCTCTATTTCCTGACCGTGATCATGGTTATCGGGGGCATTTCCGTTAATTCCGCCATCACCAGTACCTGGCCTACCATCGATCTGATGCGCAGCTTCGAGGTGCCCGGTTTTTTCTTCGAGCGTATGGAATTCCCGTTCATGGTCATCTGGCTGATGCAGATGTTCTGCAACTTCAGCAGCTTCTTTTTCCAGTCCACGCTTGGCATTTCACAGATCTTCAAGATTAAGGTTCATCCGATTATTTATGCTATGGTTCCCGTTCTGTTCCTATCGGCGATGCTGCCCAAATCCATGACCGATCTGTTCGCACTCGGGGATGCCATCGGCAAAATGGGGATTGTACTGTTCCTGCTGCTGCCTGTGCTGCTCTCGGTTATCTGGCTCATCCGTGTGAAGGGGCTGAAGCAGCATGTGTAGACGGAGATTCTTCCTTATGCTGTGCTGTCTGATGCTTCTCGCCACTCAGACCTCCTGCTGGAGCAGCAAGGAGATTGAAGATCTGGCGTTATACTCCGGCCTGGCTCTGGATGTCGGGGAGCCCACCGTGACGGAGCAGGCGCTGGAGGATCAGGGGGCGACTTATCCCAAACGGAATACAATTACAGCCACCATACAGCTCGTTCCGGCAAATTCCGTAGGAGGGACAGGTCGTCAGAGCAGCAGTAGTAGTAGCAGTGATGCTCCCTATCTGAATGTAACGGGCACAGGAGATTCTTTGCTGGAAATATTCCGCCAGTACTCGCTCCGCCTGGACCGGCCGATTATCGGGCATCACCTTAAGGTTATTGTGGTCACGACCGAGCTGCTTAAGCAGGAGAAAATAAATCAGTTAATGGACTTTGTGCTTCGTGATAATGACATCCGCCCCAGTACGATGGTGTTCTTAAGTCAAGGCCAGGCAGTGCAGACGCTGGTTTCCAAACAAAAAAATCAAATTCCCTCATTTCATATCAGGGATATGATTCATAATCAGAGACGGACAAGCAAGGTGCTGGACCCGGTCATTTTATCCAAAATGGATGCCCTGATGTATTCCAAGCGAAGCTTTGCGCTACAAAATCTGGTGACGGCGAATGGCGAAGTAGAATTCTCGGGTGCAGGTATTATTAAAGGAGATACCGGGCACTGGGTAGGGGCGTTGAACCAGGAGGATACCGAATGTCTGTCCTGGCTCACCAACGAGGGCAAGACCGGGGTCATCAAAACCCACGACTGGAACAATCAGCCGATGACCTATGAAATGAAGGCTATGAAAAGTAAAATCACTGCCGTCACCGACGGCGGCAATCTGGCCTTTGACGTTAAAATCACAACGGAAGGAAGGCTCAGCGAAACCTGGAACGCCGAGGAATACCCTTCCGCCACAAAGCACGCACAAAAAGCAGAAAAGCTGTTCAAGGAAAAGCTGGAGCAAATGATGCAGGCGCTGATTCAGAAGCTGCAGTCCGACTACAAGGCCGATGTCGCCGGATTCGGCGACAGGCTCAGTATCCAGAAGCCGGCATTATGGAGAAAGTCAGAGGACCACTGGGATGATGTATTCAGCCGGACCCCCATTCATATCAATGTTGAGCTGAAGATTACGGAATTCGGCTCCTTTACCAAATAAGATGGCAAAAACGCCGTCGCCCCTAGCGTACGGGCGGCGGCGTTGCAATATGCCTTCTCTAAATTACTGTTTATCCGACAGAATCATTACTCCGCGGCCCGGCACTACAGTGGAACCGCTGCATTTCTTGCCTGTCAGCAGATCTGTCCGCTCGCCGGTGCCGATATCTGCACTAAGCTCCTCTGCGGAATGATTCAGCAGGAACAGGTAGGATACGCCTTCCTTCACCCGCTGAACGGATTCAATGCCTTCCGGCGCATTCACCAGCGGGACAATGCCGTTCTCTGCGCTCACCGTAGCCAGGAATGCGCGCAGGAACGCAGCATCGGGACTGGTGGCTACATAATAGGCTTTGCCTTCGCCGAAGCGGTTCACGGTCAGGGCCGGCATCCCCTTATAGAAGTCAGTGCCGTACTGTGCAAGTACTTCCGCACCTTCGGAATGAATCAGATCGCAGAGCAGACCGCAGGAATAGGAACGGTTAAGCTGACCCCATTCCTGGTTCATCACAATTTCATTGCGCATATCCGGCAGCAGGGCATCAATCTCTTCAGCCCAGATGCCCAGCACCTTGCGCAGCTCGCCAGGGTAGCCTCCAACGGTAACCAGATCGTTCTCGTTAACGATACCGCTGAAATAGGTTGTAATGAACGTTCCGCCCGCTTGAACGAAGGCTTCCACCTTCGCGGCAAACCCCGGTTTGATCATATACATCACCGGTGCGATTACAACCTTGTACTTCGTTAAGTCCTCTTCTACGCCAATCATATCCGCTTCAATATTCTGCTGATACAGTGCATCATAATAGCTGTGAATCTCCTTCACATAATCCAGTGCTACGGTCGGGCCGCTGGAGAGATCAAGCGCCCAGCGGTTCTCCCAGTCATAGATAATCCCGATCTGCGCCGCACTGCGTGCATCCAGCAGCTCATCGCCCAGCTGCTCCAGCTCCCGGCCAAGCTCGGCACATTCACGGAATACCCGCGTATGCTCATGTCCGACATGCTCAATGACCGCACCGTGATACTTCTCGCATGCACCGATAGACCGGCGCAGCTGGAAGAACAGCACTGTATCTGCGCCGCGCGCCACCGCCTGGTAGCTCCACAAGCGCATCACACCCGGACGCTTCACGGAATTGTAAGGCATCCAGTTCTGCTGGCTTGGCGTCTGCTCCATCAGCATGAACGGCTGGCCGTTCTTCAGCCCGCGCATGAGATCATGCGTCATGGCTGTATGGCTGACCGGTGTGTCCAGAGCCGGATAGTTGTCCCAGGAGATAACATCCATATATTTAGCCCATTCGAAATAATCCAGCTCCGGATAGAAGCCCATCAGGTTAGTGGTAATGGGAATACTCTTGCTCTGTTCCCTGATTGCGGCATGCTCAAGCTTATAGCATTCCAGCAGGCTGTGGGACATGAATCTGCGGTAATCCAGCGAAATCCCCTGGAAGTTCGTCCGGTTGCCGTTCCACTCTTCACTGAGCTCGTTCGGGACTACGATCTCTTCCCAGTCATAGAAGGTATGGCCCCAGAAACGGGTATTCCAGGCTTTGTTCAGCGCATCAAGTGATCCGTAACGCTCCTTCAGCCAGACGCGGAAGGCCGCTTCAGACTGCTCGGAATAATCATATCCGCCGTATTCATTGGAGATATGCCAGATCAGCAGCGCCGGATGATCCTTGTAGCGTTCCGCCAGCTTGCCAGCCAGCCGTGCAGCATATTCACGGTACACCGGGCTGTTCGGATTAGAGTTATGGCGTCCGCCGAATTTGCGCTTTCTGCCCTGGACATCCACCCGTGTAACCTCAGGATAGCGGTGAGCCATCCAGGCCGGATGCGCACCGGTTGCGGTAGCCAGACATATATAGGTTCCATTCTTATATAGACGGTCGATTAATGCATCCAGACCGCTGAAATCGTACGTATCCTCAGCGGGCTGAAGCGTTGCCCAGTTGAACACATTGATCGTAGCGACATCGATACCTGCCAGCTTGAACATCCGTTCATCCTCTGCCCATACCGGGGCATCCCACTGCTCCGGGTTATAATCTCCACCATACCAAACCTTCGGCAATTTCTCGTTGATCATACTTTGCACATCCTTTATAGTATAAGTATATTCTTATTTTAAGCATTAAAATAAGCGCTTTATATATAAAATAAAAAACCTATCATATAATAATATGGAACTACAGGAGTTGACATTTATGCCAGTTAGCACCGTGCGCAGAATCGTGTTCGCTCAGGAGAGCGGACAGCAGCTTCCGATTGCCCTGGATAGTATGGGCTATAACCCCGATCAGGAGAAGGTCTCCCGCCCGCAAGGCTATCATACCTATCACTGGCTGCAAACCGCGTACGGTGAAGGCATCATTCATTTCGATAACAAAAAGATAACACTCGCTGAAGGCAGCGGCATTCTGCTGATGCCGGGTATGCCGCACGGCTATGAATCCCTCTCTTCCGAGGTATGGTGCACCTATTATCTCACCTTCGGCGGGACTTCAGCCCGGCATATTCTGGATTCGCTCGCGATGAATACCAATCTTCTGTACCGCTGGGAGAATGAATCACCGCTCCGCCATATGCTGAAGGAGATGCTCGACCGCCATGATGCTTCAAGCGACATGTTCAATCTGGGTGAATCTACCGACGCCTACCGTTTCCTGCTGACGCTGAACAAATACGGGCAGCTGCACAATAACACAGCGATCTCCCGCAATGTGGACAAGCTGCAGCCGCTGCTGAAATGGATGGACAGCCACTACGGCGATCCCGAGGTCGGTCTCTATGATCTCGCTGGCCAGCTCGATGTATCCGGGCGCTATCTGAACAGCCTGTTCCTGCAGACGTTTGGCCTCTCCCCTTATGCCTATTTCGTCCGGCTGCGAATCCGCAAGAGCAAGGAGCTCCTTGTCACCCAGCCTGCGCTTACGGTAAAAGCAATCTCACAGCGCGTCGGCTTCCGCGACGTCAGCCACTTCGTGGCTACGTTCCGCAAGCAGTCGGCGATTACGCCGGAGCAGTTCAGGAAGCTGCATTAATTCTCCCGCCCAATCCGGGACAAGCACTTTGGTTATATGATTTATCTGGCCTGATTTCGGTACCGCATCCCTTCCAGACTGACAGCCCCCAGATTTTCAGTTTCTCCTTACTCTCATAGCGAAAAAAGCTTCTGTCCGGCTTTATACGTCCACGTATCTCCGGCTTCGTCGTATGTCCAGTTCTCTATCTTCCCCATATCCCGCGTCGCAAGTTCAAGTTCAGTGATAGTTGTATTCTGTACAATTAAAAACAGCGAAAAGGTATGCTTGTCTCTTATAACTGTAGTCTGTACAACTATATTTGCCCGATTGGTGAAAATGAAGGTTCAAATGGCCGTTTAATTGTACGAAATACAACTAAACGGATAATCGGTTGTAAATCAGACGATTTAGTTGTACGAAGTGCAATTAAGCATATCTCACCCCATACCGTAATCGGGTCACTGTAAACGATTGGGCGGGACGAATAGGTGCGCCGGGTATAGGCGTAGATGATGACTTTGGTGAGCCTTTCAGGAGGGTAGCTGTCGCGGCCGCCACCGGGAATAGGCAACGTCAAAGAGGGTGTCGTTCAGCCGGTTGACGGCTGCACTCACTATACGAACGAGGTGGTTCAAAGGTGAGTCCCCTGAAAGCTTTCTGTAGGAAAGCTCATTTCGAAAGCATTCGCAGGCTCCGGATTGTCTCCGCTAAGTGAAATGAAAAAAAGTCTGGAGAGCACAGCGCCCCAAACAACGGTCCGTTCGCAGAGCGTCCATCCAAGTGCTCACGTTGATCCTGCTTAAAAACAGAGGGCTATCCCAAAGCCAATATATGGCTTTTGGGACAGCCCCAAGAAAGATAAAGGAACACCTTGCCCACAATCTCCAGAAGGATGGACCAGGTACATGCGGTATGCTTCATCTGTCACTTAACAGTTCTGCCGCTGTCCGCCGTCATATCTGCCCCGCTCACCGCTTCAGGCAGCCCTGCCTTAAGCTCCTCTATGAACTCCCGGAAAGCACTCGTCATATAGAGATCGCGCCGCCGGATGAACACCGTCGGGACCTCCGCATACTTCTCCGGGAACGGATAAATGCGGATGCCTTCCGTTACATTCATCCGGGTGAAATAGGATAAAGGCAGCACCGCATAGCCGATTCCCGCTTTCACGCAGCCGAGGAGTCCCTCCATCGTCCCGAATTCCATCACCTTGCCCAGCCGGCCGCCCTCTTCGGCGAGCCATTTCTCCAGCCTGCTCCGGTACAGGCACTCTGAATTCAGCATCAGCAGTGTCTTGTCATGTACAGAGCGGATGCCCTGATAATCCATCGTATCCGGAATGACAAGTCCGATCCGCTCATGGATGAGCAGCTCCTGGACAATCTCCGGATGCTCAACCGGTCCGTCGAGAAAGGCTCCGTGCACGGTATGCTGCAGGACAGAATCAATAAGCTCCCCCGCCCGTCCCACCTGCAGATGAACTTCAACATCAGGGTAACAGACCCGGTAAGCGGATAGGATGGCAGGCAGCCTTACAGCAGCCGTCGTATCCGAGCCGACCGTTATCGAGCCTTTGGGCACCGGCGAATCCAGCACCGCCTGTTTGGCTTCATCCAGTAGCTTAAGAATCCTGACCGTATATTCCATGAACGTCTGTCCAGCTGAAGTCAGCGTGATCCCCCGGCTATGACGGTAGAAGAGCGGAGTCTTCAGCTCCTGCTCCAATTGCTGAATTCTGGCTGTCACATTCGACTGCACATAGTTTAGGCTTTGGGCTGCTTTAGAGATACTACCTTCTTCAGCAACCGCCTGAAATACTTTAAGAAGACCCATATCCATACCGCATCTCTCCCCCGGATCACCCATCAGCCACAGTGATGGCCACCATCATTTCCCTTCATTATACATGATCCGCTTCGTAGATTATGATGAAAATATAAAAGAAACACTCTGCCTCTGCCGGATGGCACAAACTAATAAGGAGTGATTATGATGGGAAATAAACAATGGAATTTCAAGATCCCCGGGAACCCGGATGGTAAAGAATTAACTATAGATACGAATCAAATCACAACGGTCTATGACCTGCTGGACATGCTCCGGCAAGAAGAGCTTCAGACTCCGCAGAAGGAACAGCAGCCAGGATTGAATCCTCCGCAATCCAGAGCAGTGGTAATCCCCTTGATCTCGCGCATGCTGGACAAGAGACGCCATCCTTCCGCCTGAGTGTCAACACCCCGCCAAGCTTCAGCCTTCAGCCGTGAGTCTCCAGAATTTCTACACCATATGCCGCAAGCTCTACCGGACCAGATATCGGGGTACCGGTAAGAGCGCTGCGGTAGAGCCTGTCTAACCCCACCGTCTGAGACGTCCGGCTGAGATTCAGCAGAAACAGCAGCTCTCCCTTTGATCCTGTGCGTGTGAAGGCCTGCACGCCGTCCGGCAATTCCGGGAACAGCGTTAGTCCCGCATCCGGTGCGATATCCCCCAGAAGCTTCAACCAGTAACTCTCCTCCGCATGGGTACCGATATAATAAACCCTGCCCGCCCCGAAGCGGTTCACCGTAACCGCAGGAGCACCGGCAAAGAAATCATCCTCATACCAGGCGATCGCCTCGGCTCCCTCCGGCCGCAGAATGTCGCACCACTGGCTGCATTCATACCGGGTTCCGTCAGAGCCGCGAAGCAAGTGGACCTCGCCTCCGACCGGATCATATTCCTCCACCGTTACGCCAGCCGCCCGGGAGAAGAGTCCCGGCAGCGGCTGCATCATACAGATGTTGTTCATATTCTTAACACCGCTGCGGCTGGTAAGGATTACTGTACCGCCTCCTGCTGCAAAGTCCTCCAGCAATTGCGCGGCTGCTTCATCATGCAGATACAGGCTTGGGGCAATCACCAGCTTGTATCCCGCTAGCGGCTGCCGCCAGCCTATGATATCACAGCCGATACCATGCCTGGTCAGCGCCCGGTGGTACTGCTTAATGTTCTCATAGTAGTCCAGCCCTTCCGCCTGGGGCTGAATACGCAGCGCCGCCATCTGCTCATGCGAATACAGGATAGCCGCCTGGCTAATAACCCGGGTCCCCTCCAGCAGCGGAGCCAGACCGTTCACCTCGCTGCACAGCTGCGCGAATTCGGTAAATCTCCGCCCGGGCACATTGCTGTGGTCAATCAGCCCGTGCCAGAACTGCTCCGCTCCGGCAGCCGCGCTTCTCCAGCGGAAATGCACCACGGTATCCGCACCTCTGGCAATTGCCTGCCAGCTGTACGCGCGGATGAGCCCCGGATAAGGTGTCCGCCACATCGGGAACCAGCAGCCCGGCGGACCGCTGAGCTGCTCCATGATCCAGAAATTGCGGCGTTTGATGCCCCGGGTCAGATCCAGGGATAACGCCCCGCTGTATGGCGCGGTCGCCTGCTTCTGCGGCGAGGGGTTCGGATAATAGTCGAAGGACGCGACATCAAGATCCTCGGCCAGCCCGTGCATATCCAGCCGCTGCGGATAGCTGTGGAAATTGTGGGTGATGAAGTGCTGCGGGCAGATCGCGCGCAGCACCTCCGTCTGCGTCTTCTGGAAGGCAACCGCCGCCTCCCACTGGAACCGCTGGAAATCCAGCAGCATCGAAGGGTTCTGGAACGGCGAGCCGCCATAAGGAACCGTCAGTTCATCCCAGCTGCTGTACTCCCCGCTCCAGACCACAGTTCCCCACTCTGCATTCACTTGTTCCGTGGTGCCGTACTTCTCCCGGACCCAGCTGCGGAACGCCAGGTTGCAGCTGTCACAATGGCAATCCAGCATGCCGAATTCATTGTCCGTCTGCCAGCCGGTGACAGCAGGATGGCTGCAGTAATGAAGGGCCAGCGCTTCAACAATCCGGGTGCCATACTTACACAGCGATGCGCTGTTGTAACAGCGGTGTCCGCGCACGCCCGGATGGTACACGCCTCCATCGGCATATACCGGCAGCACATCCGGGTAAGCGGAGGTCAGCCAGCGCGGCGGTGTCGTTGTCGGCGTCCCGATGACAATCTGAATCCCATACGCATGGAACAAGTCCAGCGCCCGGTCCAGCCAGGCGAAATCAAACTTCCCTTCCTCCGGTTCAAGCCGGCTCCAGGCAAACTCCGCGACCCGGACTACTTTGACTCCGGTTTCCTTCATTAGCCTGATATCGCTCTCCCACATAGACTCGTCCCAGTGCTCGGGATAATAGTCCACACCGATCTGCACCTTGCTGTAGTTGTTCAGCTCCATAACCTCCATCAGCTCCCTCTCCTCATTCATGCACAGACACTTTATAAATAGAGTATATCTCAGCCAGCCGCCTGTTTTCTGGATAACCCAAAGGACGCCCCCGCCTCACCTCATATGCTGAGATAGACTGGAGCGTCCTGGCAAATCCACTTTATCCGGGTTAGGTCCCTAGAAGGACTCTCTGTTTAGTATTACATTAGAATGATTTGCTTGCAGGTACTGATTATTTCTTCAGCTTGTCCCAACCCGCCTGCATGCCTTTTTCCCAGCCGGCTTCATCCACTTTGCCCGCGATCAGCTCTTGGATGCTGCTTGCGAATTCTTGAGTTACACCATCAGGGAATTTCGAAGCCTGCAGACCGTAAACTTTACCTTCTTGAACATAGTTCCATACATCGGAACCAAGCTGGCCTACATCTTCAGTTGTTACTGGAATAGTCGACAGGGCAGGGATGAATTTCCACTTTTTAGAGATATATTCTTTACCCATGTCAGAAGTTACGAGCCAGTTCAGGAAGGTTTTAGCTTCTTCCTTAGATCCGGAATCCTTGTTTACGACCAGGTTCGCCGGAACACCTACAGACAGCTTATCGTTCAACTCAGGATCGTCACTGATTGGCATAGGGAACATGCCGATGTTCATGTCAGGCGTAATGTTATCAACCAGCGTCTGCGCCCAGTTTCCTTCTTGCATCATAGCGGTTTCGCCATTGGCGAACATAGCCAAGTGAGTGTTGGCATCTGTAGTCAGAGGATTCTTCTGGCCGTATTTCACAGTCAGGTTAAGCAGGTTGCTCCAATCCTTGAATTTCTCGTTGCCCACGATGGTGGAAGTTCCGGCGTTCAGGCCGCTGATGAATTCATCTACATTATCCTGCTGTGCAAAAGCTACGCTAATGCCCTGGATCCCCAGCAGCCACCATTCCTGATATGCGTTGCCGAAAGGAATAACGTCGATCGCCTGCAGCTTTTTAGCCGCTTCTTCCAGCTCAGTGATCGTTTTTGGCGTTTCAGTGATACCGGCTTTCGCGAACAGGTCCTTGTTGTATACATAACCGATACCTTCAAGGTTCATCGGCATACCATAGGTTTTACCGTCTCTGGTCATAGGCTCTGCAGCCAAAGGAATCAGATCCTTGACCCAAGGCTGATCGGACAGATCCTCGATCTTGTCTCCCCACAGATCGAATTCAGCGTAACCGCCGTTGGAGAAAATATCTGGAGCGTCGCCGGAAGCGAACTTAGTCTTCAGGGCTGCCGCATAGTCAGCGCCGCCGCCGACAGTCTGGATATCCAGCTTAATGTTAGGATATTCCTTCTCGAACTCAACCTTAAGCTCGTTGAGGCCTTCTACGATTTCGGTTTTGAACTGGAAAATCTTAACCGTTTTCACTTCACCGGAGTTGCCAGCACTTCCATTTGATGCATTATTTGAAGCGGTATTGTTGTTACCGCCGCATGCTGCAAGCACGACAGACATCAGCATGACGCTGGACAGCATCACTGCAGAGCGTTTTTTCATCATTTTTATTTCCCCCTTGAATAAGTTAACTGCTTAATATGTGGAACGGGAGCCCGGTGAATTAACCCTTCACCGAGCCAGCCGCTATTCCCTCAACAATGTAACGCTGCATGAACAGATAGAAAATCACAATGGGAGCAACCCCGATAGTCAGTGCCGGAAGCGCCATATCCCACTGCTTCGTATACTGCCCGAAGAACGAGAAGGTCGCCAGCGGAATGGTCCGCAGTTCAGGTGCCTGAAGAATCAGCGATGGAAGCAGATAGTCATTCCAGATGCCTAGCGCATTCAGCACGATAATCGTCATCAGCATTGGCTTCAGCAGCGGAAGCACAATCCGGAAGAAGGCCGAGATCGGATTACAGCCATCCACGGTTGCCGCTTCTTCAATTTCCAGCGGCACGGACTTGATGAAGCCGTGGAACAGGAAGATCGCCATCGGAATACTAAGTCCCAGATTGGAAATAATCAGTCCCGTGAAGGAGTTATTCACATGCAGAATGTTAACAACCTTCAGGATCGGAATCATGATGGTCTGGAATGGAACGACCATAGCGGCTACGAACAGCAGCAGCAGAACCTGGTTGAACCGGTTGTTGGCACGCACCATGCGGTAAGCCGCCATTGCGCTGAACAGCGAGATCAGCACCACACTGATGATCGTAACAATCAGCGAGTTGCGGAAGGCTTCGGAGAACCGGGCCAGCTTCCAGGCATTAGTATAGTTTGACCACATGAAGGTCTGCGGCCAGCTGGCCGCATCGCTCAGGATCTCGCCGAAGGATTTCACCGAGTTCGCCAGCAGGAAATAGAAAGGAGAGAGGAACAGAAGCGCCAGAAGAATCATAATCACTTCAATTCCGATATTCCATCTGCCTTTTGATTTAGCATTCATTTAAGCTTCTACCTCCTTGCTCTTCGTAACACGGACCTGAATCACTGTAATCAGTGCGACAATCACGAAGAATAACAGCGCTTTTGCCGTACCCAGACCGTAACGGTTGTTCAGGAAGGCTTCATTGTAGATATTCATAGCAACAGATTCCGTCGATTTGAACGGCCCGCCTTTGGTCAGCGACAGGTTCAGGTCGAACATTTTGAAGGACCAGGAAATTGCCAGGAACAAGCCGATGGTCACCGCAGGCATAATCAGCGGCACGATAATGTTGCGCAGCACCTGCATCCGGGATGCGCCGTCAATCTCAGCGGCTTCAAGCACTTCTTTGGACACGTTGCTGAGCGAAGCGATGTAGATAACCATCAGATAACCGGAGGACTGCCAGATAAACACCATGACGATCGCCCAGAAGCCGGTTGTTGCATCCCCGAGCCAGGGAAGGTTGAAGAAGGACCAGCCTGTCATATCGCCCATTGTGGCGAAGCCCTTGATGAAGATGAACTGCCATATAAACCCAAGCAGTAAGCCCCCGATGACATTCGGCATGAAGAAAATGGTCCGGAGCATATTGCGTGTTTTTAGAGGTTTGGTCAGCAGATAGGCCAGGAAAAAGCCCACTACATTGGTCAATACAACTCCAAGGACCGTGAATCTCACGGTGAACCAGAAGGATGACCAGAAATCTGGATCATTGGTAAAAATCATTTTAAAGTTCTCAAAGCCGACCCAGCTAACATTACCCGATACGCCGTTCCAGTCCGTGAAGGAATAGTACATCCCCATCAGAAAAGGAATAATCGTGATCAAGGTAAAAAACAACAATGCCGGGCCAACGAAAAATACTTGTTGACCTAATTGGGACAACTTATTGCCGCGCATGTAATGGTCCCCCTTTCTTTTACTCACTCACTTGTTTATGATCTAAACATATTATCTGTTTTTTACAGAGTCCCTTACACCTACGCAAGTGATCTTTAGGGTGTAAAATATTGATCGGATGTGAAGCGAGCCTCATGAAATGGAACAGTATCCGTACCAAATTGATCGTTTTTTTACTCCTGCCAACATTAATCTGTATTATGGCTACTATGTTCGTCAGCTATTCCTATACGACCAACTCCCTCAGAACACGGGCTGTCGACGAGAATAAGAATCTGCTCTATCAGGGCTCCAAGAACATTAACAGTCTGATTGGGGAGATCAACCGTTTGTCACTCAGTGTGTACTCTGACTCGGATTTCTACCGGCTGCTTGAAGCCGGGCACGACGATCTGTCCTCCGACATCGCAATTTACAATTCGCTCAGCTACATCTCCACCTCGCTGCCTAATATCTCACAGGTGTACTTATATGGCGTCAAAGACGGTAAAGCTACACTGATTACCGATAATACGACACCCAAGCGCTGGCTGGGAGACACACCCTACCAGGAATCCAACATTACAGGGAGCTCCCCGGTAAAAGTGCAAAGCACCCATCTAAGCGACGCCTACGGATTAAGTCTGCCACTAACGCAGTTCGTACCGGAGCCTGTTTTTACGATGCACCGCAGAATTGAGCGTATTCCTTCCTCTGAAGCACTCGGCTATCTCTCGATTGATGTCAAGCTCGCAGCTCTTGGTGATATAGTAGACCAGCTATACGACCAGGATCAGGAAAACATCTATCTGGTGGACAGCGCCGGCAAGCTCGTATACGGACCTGACGCCGGCACATTCGGCCAACCGCTGGATGCAGCATGGTACAATAAACAGATGGCTGACAGCATGGTGACCCAAGGGCATTTTGAGCAGGACAACTCTGTGTTCATCTATCAAAAGATCGAAAGCATAGGACTGAGCTGGACGCTCGTCAAGCAAATCCCTGTCTCCTATCTGTTCCGTGAAGCCAAGGAGGCCGCCGGCATTAACCTGCTTCTGCTCTTCGTGCTGATGAGTATGATCATCGCCCTGACGATTCTGATCTCCTTCCGGATCACCGCCCCCATCAAGCAGTTGACCCGGTACATGAATCAGGTGCAGACCGGTAATCTTGAGATTGATATCCGTCCGGCAGGAAAAGATGAGATCGGTGTGGTCACGGAGCATTTCCGCAGTATGATGGACACGATCAACAACCTGATTCTGCGCGAGTACAGGCTGGAGCTGTCGAACAAAACCAATGAGCTGAGGGCGCTGCAGTCGCAGATCAACCCGCATTTCCTGAACAACACCCTTCAGATTATCGGTACACTAGCCCTTGAGCTGAAGGTGCCGCAAATCTATGGTCTGCTCTCGGCACTGGCCAAGATGATGCGCTACAGCATGTACAATGATGAGAAGATTGTGACGATCCAGAATGAACTGGAGCATGTTAAAGCGTATATTGAGCTGCAGAAGGAACGTTTTGAAAACAAGTTCAGTTTCCGCTACGATATGGAAGACTCCTTGCTGCACGCGCTGATGCCCAAAATGATCCTGCAGCCGATTGTGGAGAATTACTTCAAGCATGGGTTCAACCTTGCCCGCACGGACGGATTCATTGAGATTACGGCAGCCAGACTTAGCCCTAGCCGGATGGAGATCAGTATCCGGAACAACGGCCTCTCGATTCCGGCCGTGAAGCTGGAGACGCTGCGCAAGGAGCTGCAGCAGCCCAGAGCTGTTGAAGAGCTCGACATGATAAAGAACTCAGGTCAGGACAGCTACAGCAAACGTGATGCTCCCGGTGCGGGAATCGGCCTGGGTAATGTATTGGCCAGGCTGCGGCTGGTTTGCGGGGATGATGCTTTGCTGACGGTAGATAATCTGGAGACCGGCGGGGTTATCATCCGGCTGGAAATTGAGATATTAGTGGAGAGTGAACGGATATGAAGGCGCTTATTGTGGATGACGAAGCAAGAGTCCGGAAGGCCGTCCGGCTGCTGGTGGACTGGGATGCGCATCAGATTGATGAGATTCTGGAAGCAGGGAACGGCAATGAAGCCATCGGGCTGATCCGCAAGGAGAAGCCGGCGCTGGTGATTATGGATATGATGATGGAGTCAGGCAGCGGCGTTGAGCTGATGACCTGGGTGGATGAATTCGCAGGCAACACCAAATTCATTGTTGTCAGCGGGCATGATGATTTCGACTTCGTGCGCCAGACCGTCCGCCACGGCGGCATTGACTATATTCTTAAGCCGATCGAAGCAGATATGATTAATAACGCAGTGTCCAAGGCAGTTGCCGCCTGGCGCTCCGAAGAAGAGGAGCGCAGCCACCGTCAGCTCCAGAGCCTCCGGCTGAATGAGATCAAGCCGATCTACGGGGAGAAGCTGCTCTCCGCGCTGATTGATGACAAGGTCAATGCCGAGGCCTCGCTGCGCAGGCTGACCGGTGATGGAATCATTCCGCAGAGTATACAGGATGCACGGCTGATCCTTCTGCAGACGGACAGCGGCAACAATCCGCTGCTCAAACGGTTCGGGGGAGACAGTGAGCTGATGTACTACGCCATCGTGAACATCTGCAATGAATTCCTGCAGCTGCAGCGTAAGGGCGTTGCCTTCCGGTACTGGGGCGGTCCGCCGGAGATTGCCATCATTCTCTGGGATCTGGAGGAGTCTGTTATCGAGCTGATCAGCCGGATTAATCAGGGGATCTACCGTACCCTGCAGTTCCGCATGCATTTCGGAATCAGCACCGCAGGCACGTTCCCGGGACAGCTGCCGGCGCAGCGCACAGAAGCCGCCGAAGCCCTGCTGCGGCGGAACCTGTTACGGCATGAGGATTATTGCCATTTCTCCCCGGGTGCGGGAGCCGGCGGCATGGCGGCAGACAGCCGTGATTCCGCCAACACGGAGGCGGAGGCACCGCTGAACTTCGCCGATGTCCAGGAGGACTGGCGGATGGCGGTCATCAGCGGCACAGCAGAAGCTCTATCCGCTGCCGCGCAGCACTGGACCCACGAGCTCAGCCGCCGGGGTGTCGTTACCCCGCAAATGCTGAATTCGTGGAAGGCCGATGCTCTCCTGTTCCGTTCGCGGCTGGTCCGGGAAGCGCTGGGGAACCAGTCGGACAGTATGCTGGCCGAGCTTGAGCAGGCTGATCTGCTGAGTCCTTCACCGCCGCCAAGCGGTTATTCCTTCTCCCTGTTCGCCTGGCGCGACTGGTCCTTTGCACTGATGCAGCAGCTGTCCCAGACGCTCTCGGCCAGACAAATGAAAGAGCGGAACCCGATGACGGAGATCGTTAAATATATTGAGCAGAACTACCCGTCTGACCTCTCCCTGCAGGAGGTTGCCGGCAAATTCTATGTCAGCCGCGAGTATATTTCACGCAAATTCAAACAGGAATACGGCATCAACTTCTCCGACTACATCGGCAGCGTCCGCATTGAGAAGGCCAAGCTGCTGATGCAGAATCCCAACCTGAAGCTGGCGCAGATCTCGGAGATGGTCGGCTTCCACGACGTCAAATATTTCAGCAAGGTCTTCAAGAAGCAGGTCGGCTGCCCGCCGAAGGATTTCCGGGGGCAGGCGGAGCATTGAATGCATTGAAGACATTATCCATTCCCGCTTCTATTTCTTACCCGGCTTTGAGCTTTAAATTGGCCGATGGTCTATACCCGAATGACCAAAAGTGCATATCATGGTTCTGAAAGATGATATTGCGAAGGAGGTAAGACGATGAGCGGTTGCGGAAATGTCGGTGGACTTTTTACTTCTACCACTACAATCTTAGTCCTTTACATTCTGCTGGTGATCATTCTCAAAACATTCTAACCAATCATAAAAAAAGATAAGGACCTGCTTACGCAGGCTCTTATCTTTTGAGTTAAGACAATAAAACTATAACCAGCAATTCGAACAGTACCAGGGTCAGGATGGCTTCATCGCTGCTTCCGAAGGCGCGTCCTGCTCCATGATGATTCTGTACCCCCATGTATAACAATCCTCTATCGCAGCCGAGAATTCTCCCAGTAACGACCTGGCCGTCAATCGTCTGCACCCGGACAATCTGGTTCACATGTTGTCTGCATACACTGTGCAAGTGATGCCGAACAGACTTCAGACTCTGAATATAATTTTGATCTGCTTGATACAGCACTTTGGGCTGCATTGGTACTCCCGCTTGAATGCTCACTACAGGCACACTACCCTTCTGATAAAGTACTACATAGTATGCCTAGTGCATTCAAGAAGTTCGTTACAATTGTTTCCCGTACCACTCCAGAAAAGCATCCGCCACTGCCTTGCCGGCGGTGCCGTTCGGATGCGGATCGAACTCATCGCTCATATACTCCGGTCTGATTCTGTGATCTGCCGGAGCAGGTACAGACAGTACCGCCGCGATATCGAACACGCGGTCCACCCCGGCAGGAGGGTTCGTCAGGATCGTCTCATTCACCTTGCGCCAGTATGCTTCCCGTTCCCCCTCGAAATTGAACGGCGGCACGGTGCTGAGAATCACGGCAGTCTCAGGCCGCGCTTTCTTGATCGCGGAGATAATATGCGTGAGGTCTGCCAGCAGCTCCGCCCCCGAGCGTTGCCCGATATCCAGATCATTCACTCCAAGCACGATCAGTACTTCATCGCCCTGCTGCGCCTTGTGCAGCCAGGCTCCATCGGTGGCGACATCATAGGCCCGGCCCCAGCCGGAGCCGATATTCCACAGCCCGTACTCCGTTCCTAATCCTTCGGCAATTCTTGCCGCCCAGTAGGAATACTCATCCTTCGCGGTCCGTACGCCTTGCGTAATTGAATCCCCCAGGAAGACCAGCTTCTTCGTTACATTCTTCTTATACCCCAGGAAGCTTGGCAGTACCTGCAGCTTGTCCGACTCACTGAACGCTTCGGCTGTCTCCTGAGCGGCCAGATTGCCCGGCGCATCGTAGCCGGAGACCAGCATGCCCTCCACATTGAAGGGGATCGACTTGCCGGCAGCTGCCGTCTTCAGCGTCCAGGTGAAGGCCAGGTAATGCCCTTCCGGCAGCTCCAGCAGCGCTTCATCGCTCCAGAACTGCTCGCCCGGAGCAACGTTCCGCGAGGCTTCGCCACCGAAGGTTACCGGAACCTGCGAACCTGGCACAACTGTACCATCCGGCACGGCTCCGCCATCGGCTACATATGCCGCTTCAATGCTCCACTCCCCGCCCGGTTCACTGGCCGCTGACTCCGCGCCCAAGTCCCATGTCGAATCCACAGCATTGCTGTGCCAGAACTTCAGTGTCAGGCTGCCATTCTCCCGCAGGCGGACATAGGTCCGGTAGGTATGGGTGAACGGCTCGGGCGAGTTCATTATATGATTAGCGGCTGCGGATACTGCCGTTGCTGAAGTGAATCCAGACTGGCTGTACACACTGGTATTAACTTTATTGTTCATAGCATTCAATTCTCCTATCGTTGCTGACAGAAATGAGATTATTAGTTCACAGCTTACCTGTAATAAATGGAAAAAGGCAATAATGTTGTACGTTCTACAACTTCCATGCATGAATAACAGGCTGTTTGAGAGAATTGTTGTACGAAATACATGAATTCCCCCGCAAAGCAGCCGAGAGAAGGAGAAATGCTGCATTGCATACAACAATTCCGGATTTGGATCGATAATAAGTGGAAAATGTTGTATTCCTTGCAAGATTTGCGCGACAAGAACAGCTTGAAGTTCCAATAGCCTCAAATACCGTACCCGCTGTTTAATCCTCAAAAAACTCTCTGATACACCGGGGACGAATGTCCCCTGTCATCAGAGAGCTTGAGTATAAGGCGGTATAAGCTTATTTCAGTGTAATAGTGAACGATACGGATTTGGCTCCGGCGTTTACTTTCACTGTAGTTTCATCTGCTTGTTCAGCACCTTCTACAGAAGCGATAGCGCCGAGATCCTTCACAGCCAGGGTGAATGCTTTGCCGCTGCCTTCTGCAGTTACAGTTATGGTATTGCCGCTGCGTGCAGCTTCCACCTTCAGCTCAGGAGCGCCGTTGATGTCGCGTACGGTTGCAGTTGTAGCCTTGCCATCCTCCAGGGAGTACAAGCCAAACTTCACGCCTTCGGCAAAATCATAATCCGGGCGGCTGTCTTCGCTGCCCACGGCAAGCAGGGAGTTCTGGCGTACGAACAGCGGCAGGCTGAAGAAGTCATGCTTTTCTTTGCGCCATGATCCGCCCACTACGGTCTCACCGTTCAGGAGATGCGTCCAGCGTCCAGCCGGCAGATAGTATTTCACTTCGCCGTTCTCCTGGAAGATCGGAGCCACGAGCAGGGAATCGCCCAGCATGTACTGGCGGTCCAGCACTTCGCAGGTTGGATCTTCCGGGAATTCCATCACCATCGCCCGCATCGAAGCCCAGCCCTGTTCATGCGCCTGTCCGGCTACATCATACAGGTAAGGCATCAGGCTGCACTTAAGCTTGGTGAAGAAGCGGGTAACATCAACGGCTTCATCATCGTAAGCCCAAGGCACACGGTACGAGGTGCTGCCGTGCAGACGGCTGTGGCTGGAGAGCAGGCCGAAGGCCAGCCAGCGCTTGAAGACATGCGCCGGAGCAGTGTTCTCGAAGCCGCCGATGTCATGGCTCCAGAAGCCGAAGCCGGACAGGCCGAGCGACAGGCCGCCGCGCAGGCTTTCTGCCATGGATTCATAGTCAGCGTAGCAGTCGCCGCCCCAGTGAACCGGGAACTGCTGTCCGCCGGCGGTTGCCGAACGTGCGAACACGGCTGCTTCGCCTTTGCCAAGCTTCTCTTCCAGTACTTCAAAGACAACCTTGTTATACAATTGTGTGTAGTAGTTGTGCATTTTGTGCGGATCGGAGCCGTCGAAGTATACAACATCCGTTGGAATGCGCTCGCCGAAATCGGTCTTGAAGCTGTCTACGCCCATGTCAACCAGATCACGCAGGTAACCCGCATACCATTCACAAGCCGCAGGGTTCGTGAAGTCCACGAGTCCCATGCCCGCTTGCCACAGATCCGTCTGGTAAACGTCGCCGCTCGGTTTTTTGAGCAGATAGCCGTTCTTCTTGCCTTCTTCAAACAGCGGTGAACGCTGTCCGATGTAGGAGTTGATCCAGACGCAGATCTTAAGCCCTTTCTCATGCAGGCGTTTCAGCATGCCTACAGGGTCCGGGAACACACGGGAATCCCACTGGAAATCGGTCCATTGGTATTCGCGCATCCAGAAGCAGTCGAAGTGGAAGACATGCAGCGGCAGATCGCGCTCAGCCATACCTTCTACGAAGGAGTTAACCGTAGCTTCATCGTAGTCCGTAGTGAACGAAGTGGTCAGCCACAGACCGAAGGTCCATGCCGGTGGAAGCGCAGGCTTGCCGGTCAGGGAAGTATATTTAGTAATAACTTCTTTGATAGTCGGCCCTTCGATAACGAAGTATTCCAGGCTCTCTCCAGCTACGCTGAATTGGGCTTTCTTCACCTTCTCAGAAGCGATTTCATACGACACCAGTTCAGGCTGGTTCACGAATACGCCGTAGCCTTTGCTGGTAACATAGAATGGAACGTTCTTGTAAGCCTGCTCGGAGCTTGTACCGCCGTCTTTGTTCCACAGGTCAACTACCTGGCCGTTCTTCACAAAAGCAGTGAAGCGTTCACCCAAACCATACACGAATTCGCCGATGCCGATATCCAGCTCCTCACGCATGAACGTGTTGCCGTCCTGATCAGTGATATAGGCCATCGATTTGTAACCGCTGCCTGTAATGCGCTCGTCGCCGCGGTAGAAGTCTACCGACCAGTGAGTTCCCTTGTTGATGACCACGCGGAGTCCGCCGCTGATCAGCACGGTCTGTGCTTCAGTTTCTTCGATTTGAACGTGGTCGCCAGTTCCCTGGGTCAATTCAAAAGAAGGACCGCGGTCGATAACGCCGTCATTATGAATAATCTTAATCCCAACCACACCCGGAAGCGGGGAATGGAATTTTACGGTAAGCAGTGTGGAGTTAAGTGTTGCTGCACGTCCTGTAATCGGAGTTGTCTGCGTAATTGCTGTCAGACCTTCTGCAGTTTTTTCCACCGCATAGTTCTGAACTGCACCATTGATTGTGATTCCGTCGCGAACCAGCCAAAGGCCGTCTGTAAATTTCATGTGTGCACTTGCCACCCTTCAATTTGGTGTTTATAGTTGCATTATAACGATAACAAAATCACAAAACTACTATAATATAGCTTATTTATAACACTATTTTGATGTTTTTCCCACAAGGAGGGCTTTAATGGACCGCACATCGCAGCGATTGCTCAAAGAAGACCGTGAACACGGGGATGTTATGTTTCCCTTGGCCGCCTATTGGATAGAGCTCCCGGCCGGAGCCCCTGTCCTGGATACCCACTGGCATGAGGAAGCGGAGTTCTTCCTGCTGCTTGAAGGCGAGATTCTCTTTCAGGTGGATACGGATTATTTCACGCTCCGCCCCGGCGAAGCCGTCTTTATTGAATCCGGTGATATTCATGCCGCCTATGCGGCTCTGGACACTCCCTGCCGGTTCTGCGCCCTTGTCTTTCACCCCGATCTCCTGGCCAGCGCCCAATATGATACCATCCAGCAGACTGTAATTCTGCCGCTTCAGGAGAAACGCCAGAGCTTTCCGCGTCACATCACCTCCTCCGTGCCTTGGCAAGGGGAGCTTCTGCTGCACCTGGAGCGGATGATGGAGGCATATGATAATAAAATGCCCGGATTCGAGTCCTTTATGAAAGGAACTTTGCTGATCATGCTCTCACAGATTGCGCCGCCGGGACGTTCGGTGAACTACAGCCAGTCGGCAGGCGCGGATACCACGAAGATCGACCGGCTGAAGAAGGTCATCCTCTATATCCAGGACAACTATCATGAGCCGATCCGCACGCGCGATCTGTCCGAACTGATTCCGATGAGCGAGGGGCAGTTCTGCCGGTTCTTCAAAAGCATGACCCGCAAGACGCCCGTCGATTATATCAACTCCTACCGGATCCGCCAGGCCGCAGCCCTGCTGCAGCAGAGTGACCGCAAAATCTCCGATATCGCCATGGATGTCGGCTTCGACAACGTCAGCTACTTCATTAAAGTCTTCCGCAAAGCGATGAACTGCTCGCCTTCCGAATTCCGCAAGGATGCTATTCCGGGAGCCGGTCAGGGCCAGCTTTATCCGTAAGATCAGCTCCGTACAGATTACATTGTCTGCTTACCGATGCCCGGATACGTTTAAGTTACGTGTAAGGGTGGAGCCATGCCGCTTCCGCTACTCTACTTACAGGAGGCAGATCACCATGAATCAACATGTCACTATGCCGAGTGAGGTACAGGAGTTCTACAATGCCATTAACCAATATCAGCCTGAGGCCTTTATTGAATTGTTCACTCCCGGCGCCAGCGTTAAGGATAACGGTAAAGAGATTGCGGGCAGGGAGGCTATACAAGCCTGGGGAGAATCAGAGCTGTTCTCTGCCAAGGTCCGCTATACGATCATGGAAATAGAAGAAGCCGGGGAGTCCGTCGCTGTGACAACAGAGATGGAAGGGGAATTTAACAAGAACCGCGTTCCCGCTCCGCAGCTGTTCAGACACGAGTTCAAGGTGCAGGGCGGTAAAATCAGCTTACTTAACATCACGCTTAAGTAGCGATACAGATTTCATTAATAATGTGAAGGGGCCGCAGTCGCGCGGCTCCTTTTTGTTGTTCGACACAGAGCATTTCGTCTATCGTGCTTACGGAGCGAAGCTCAGCTAAATACATGATGCGGAATGCCTGATATAATGAACGGATTGAACCTAATATTTCCATTCATTTGATTCTTCGGGCAGGGGTGTCATTATGAAAAAAGGCATTATTTATGCCGTTCTATCCTATCTCATCTGGGGGTTTCTGCCGCTCTACTGGCGGCTGTTCCAGGCTATGCCCGCGTGGGAAATACTTGGGCACCGGATTGTGTGGGCTTTCGTTTTTGTAGCCGTACTGGTTACGTGCTCGCGGCAGTGGGGGCGGCTGAGGACTATCTTTTCAAGCACCAAAAGCACCGTAGCAGTTGTCCTCTGCTCCTTCTTCATCAGCATGAACTGGTTCCTGTTCATCTGGGCCGTGAACAATAATCACGTGCTGGAGACCAGCCTCGGCTACTACATGAATCCTCTCATCAGCGTTCTATTTGCGGTCATCTTCCTCAAGGAGAAGCTGTCAGCGTGGCAATGGGCGTCTATTCTTCTGGCAGGCACCGGAGTAGGGATTATGACAGTCCAGTACGGGCAGGCTCCATGGGTGGCAATTGCGCTGGCGGTAACGTTCTCCCTGTATGGTCTGGCCAAAAAGCTTGCAGGGCTCGATGTTCTGCTCGGCCTGACCGGGGAAACACTGATGGCCATGCCAGTTGCGCTGGGCTATCTGATCTACATTCAGTCGCAGGGCACAGGAACGTTCGCTTCGCTGTCTCCCCTGCTGATGATCGTCCTGCTGCTGTCCGGAGCCGCTACGGCGATGCCGTTGTTCTGGTTCGCCAAGTCTATGCAGCTGCTCCCGCTCTCCATGGTCGGCTTCATCCAGTACATCTCGCCGACGACGAGTATGCTGCTGGCAGTATACCTGCTTGGTGAGCCCTTCTCGCAAGGAAGGCTGGTCAGCTTCTCCTTCATCTGGGTTGCCCTGATTGTCTACAGTGTGGCCGGCTTCAGGAAATCCAGGCTGCCGGCCACCAACTGATCGGTCAGTTTATCGAAAAAGGGCATTACCAGCGCCGGACACGGCTGTGGTAATGCCCCTTTTATGTTCCACTCAAGCGCCCGGCTTCAGCCCGCCTTACGGATTACAATGAAGCAGGTGCTGTCCGGCAGTGCGGCCGCCTGCCCGCTCTCATCCATCACCACGACCCGATCCTGCAGCGCCTCCGTATACCCTTCCTGCAGGTAATGGCGGAAGACTTCGATCTTCGCCTGATCACCAAGCGTCTGCTCAATGAACGCGGCATATTGCGCCGGTGTAAAGTATCCGAACTGCTCCTGTACCTCATGTATATAGGCTTCCTCGCCCCAGGTATACGTGTACAGAAACTCCATCGCATCATTCACCGGCATGAGGACCTCCCGGAAGCCAAGCTGCTCATACCGGATACTCCGGCCGGCAAAATCCTTCGCATACCGCTCCAGCCACGCCATTCCGTCATCCTCCAGGAACCGCACTCTCCGCTGCTGATCCTCCGGCTCACTCATAATACCGTCGCGGATAATAATGACTCCGCCGTCCGCCAGCACCCCGAAAGCGCTGGTTAACGCAGCAGCAACCGTCCCGTGATTGAACTTCTTCCCGTCCAGCGGGACATAGGAATACAGCTCATGCAGGATGGAGGAGAAAATCACTGTGTCGACCGTCCCCGCCTCCACGTAATCCTTCAGGTTCAGCGCATCGCCCTGGAGCACCTCCCAGCGGTGGTCTTCCCGCTGCTTGCGCTGCCGCAACGCTTCAATGACATTGCTGGAGATATCGATACCCACCGGAATCACGTCCGGCATCCGCTGCTCGATCAGATCCAGCAGCACCCCGCCGCCCGGCCCGATGTCCAGCACCTTGCGGCCGGTGACGTAATCCAGAATAACCGCCTTATAATCTGCCGTATCATTCATCTGGCTTAAATACGTATCCTCGTTATGGAAGCGGTCGAACGCATCCCGGCGCAGATCGAACAGATCGAACAGCAGCAGCACCGCCCGTTCATACAGCGCCGACTTCTCGGCCTCTATGCAGAATTCAATCAGCTTCTCAGCCGCCGGGGAGAATTCGAAGTTGAAGAACAGCGTGTCGGGCAAATGCTCCTTCCGCAGCAGCCGGTGCAACAGATGCGGATTGCCGGAGGGCTGCTCCCCGCTGTAGATCTCAGTCCAGTCCAGCTCAGACAAGTATTTCTCAATGATCCGTTTCTTGTACACGTTGATCTTCTTGCTGCCCTTGTAGTCATAATAAATGCTATTCATCACCGCTTCGAAGCTGATATGGTTCAGAGCGGACAAATCACTGCTAGCGGAGAGGCTTACTACTTTGAGGAACTGCTCCAGCGAGAAGGTCTGCAGTGCTGATTCCACATACCAGAAGGTGACAGGCTGCAGCGGCTCCAGTACAGCAGGATTGAAGCCCTCCTGCACAAGACTGCTCCACTCCGTCTCATAATCCTCGCCCTGAGCGATGGATCCGGAGCGCATTCTCCGCAGGCGCTCCTTCATCGGGACTTCAGCATGCAGATTCCCTGAGGAGATTGCAGCAATCAGCTCCATCACCTGAGGGCGAACCTCCTGCCACAGCTCCGGGGCTACGGCAGAGATAATGCAGTGATTCAGCGCGAACAGCAGCCGCTCCAGCTCATCTGCGGTCAGCAGCCCCTGCTCCACCAGTCCGGATAACGGAAGATTGACCGAAGGCGGAACCTCGCCGCGGATCTGCTGCCCGATCAGCCCGTGGGTTTCGATCAGCCGGTGCACGATCAGCCGCTTATCCTCAGAGGCTGCGTCCTCCCGGTCATCCTCTGCATAACGCAAGTACAGCTGTGCCGAACCAATATTATGCACAAATATATTAATGCCTTCTTCCTGCCAGCTCCTGCGCTGCCGGATCGTACCGCCCTTGGCAGTCTCCGACCAGATCAGCGTCTCTTCAGCCAATTCCCTGATCCAGTAGGATAGCGGCAGACTGTCCAGTACGCGCAGGCTGCGCTCTACGTAATCCAGCACCGGACTCTGCTGCTCCAGTTCCCCCAGCGACTCTACCCGTTCGAGGTTCACAATCGTCTGCTCGGCCTGAACGATATATTCCAGCCACAAACAGCCTTCACCGGGGAGTCTTCCTTCTTCGCGGTATGTTTCAATAGCCTGCAATGATTTCAGCATTTGCCTGCCTCCCTATGTAATAACGATCTCTATACAATAGCCCTGCTGGCTGCGGTTGAATCAGAAATACACTGTTCATATAACAAACCGCAAGCTTCTGAAGAGAAGCCTGCGGTCAAGAAAATGCACTACTATTGTATATTGTATACCAGATTGCCGGGAGAAGATAAATCCAATTTAAAGTGCACCTGCATCCCTAGCCGTATAGAATGACGGGAAAATCGGGCGGTAATGTAATTCGTCTCTGATCCGGGTGGTATCAATGACACCCTCCCATGGATTGAATTCCTGCTGCTGCGCTTCCGGGGAGGTTTCAAAATGATGCAGCTTCTGCAGCTCCGCAATGGAGATCGGTGCGTCGTCGCCGACGTTGTAGATCCGGCCATCTATCCCGTCTGCGGAAGCTGCGAGCAGCAGGGCCTGACCTACATCGGCATGGTGCGCCATATGCATTCTTTTCGCCGGATTCCAATTGCCTGCGAGCGGCAGAAATTCTGTGATATGCGGGTCACGCTCACCATAGACAAAAGGCAGCCTTACAATGCGCAGGCCTAATCCCTGTTCGCGGTGGAGCTGCAGCAGCGCTGCCTCAGCCTTGGCTTTGGACTGCGGATAAGCAAACGCAGGCTTCAGCTCGTCATCCTCCTGACTGGGTCCCGCGTTACTTCCGGAGCCGTAGACATTATTGGTGCTCGCAAAAACAAACCTTGGCACCCCCGCCTCCAGCACTGCCTTGGCCAGAGCGATGCTGCCATCGAAATTGGATATCCAGGTGGTATTCTCGTCTACACCGCGGAACTGAGCTGCCAGATGAAATACAACATCAATCCCCCGGAGAGCCTCCACATAATGGTCCGACTGCAGAAGCTCGCCTTCTACAATCTCAGCCCCCAGCTGCTTAAGCCCCTCTGCCTTGGCAGCATCCCTAATCAACAGCTTAACGTGATGACCGCGCTGCAGCAGACGCGGAACAAAACGGCTTCCTACTTTACCAGTGGCTCCAGTTACAAATATGTTCATAGTTCAAATCCTCCTAAGTTTATAGATGCTATACTGGCAGTATAATAGAATGTGTAACTGGCATCCTTCCTGTGTTTATCGTAGGACTGTCAGTGTCAGGATAAGGAGGAGTTCAACATGGAAGAGGTTTCTTCCAGAATGCCGTTAGGAGAATTTCTGCGTTCGCGCCGGGAACGTCTGACTCTTGAAGAAGCCGGGTTAGTGTCTTATGGAAGGCGGCGGACTCCGGGGCTCCGCAGGGAAGAAGTGGCCCAGCTTGCCCATATCGGAACATCATGGTACACCTCTCTGGAGCAAGGCAGAAGCATCAACCCTTCAGAGGATGTACTGAATAACATAGCAGAGGCGCTGCGGCTGACCGAAGATGAACGCCACCATCTTCATCTTCTTGCCAGACCGGTGCAGCAGCAGGCAGTAGTAGATCAGCAACTGAACACAGGCCTGGAACGGATGATTAAGGCCCTGGAGCCTAATCCGGCCTTCGTAATCGGGAGATGCTGGGATTTGCTGTTATGGAATCAGGCAGCGGAGCTGGTTTTCGGCTTTCCTTCATTCTCAGAGGGTGAGCAGGAGCGTCCCAATTGGATGAGACTGTTATTGACGGGCGGGAAACGAAGAATGAATCCAGAGGACTGGGAGAGTAAAGCAGAAGTCATCGTTGCACGCTTTCGTGCGGATTACGCACATTTCCCTAATGATGCAAGGTTTAAAGAGCTTATCGGGGAATTTATGCAGAGCAGCCCGCTGTTCCGCGAGAAATGGCCGCTGCATGATGTTCAGGTTGTAACGGACTGCCACAAACAGTGGAATGCGCCGGGCATCGGGGAGCTGGAGTTCGAACATATGACCCTACAGCCCCAGGGCCATCCGGATCTGAAGCTGATGATTTATACAGCTACTGCCGAAACAGCTGCGCGTCTGCAAAGTCAAATGAACACCAGCGAACATTAATCATGCGTTTATGGGTTCAAAAATAACAGCAGCAAACGAGGACATGATTCTCCCGTCCATGGTTGCTGCTGTTTCGTTATCCGCTAAGCCTATCTTCTACCCGCTCTCCGCCGGTACATGACCGCTGCCGCTACAACGATCAGCGCCGATCCAGCGAGCAGGAACATTAAGGTATCGCTGCCTTGGCTGGCTTCCTCTGGCTGGACAGCTTCAGCAGAATTCTCCACTGAATTTGCTGCTGCAGTATCTGTTGATGCCGGTTCAGCGGATTCCGCCAGCACCTCTATAGCCTGCCCGTCCGCTTCTTCCGCAGCCAGCGCTGCCGCCTTTTCTGCATCCTCTACAGAGACACCAACGATTTGACTGCCGGTCTTGGTAATCGTATACGGGATAACTGCACCGCTGCGGAAATGCATCTTCAGCTGCACTTCCCCATCCTTCACTTCTTTCCAGAATTCATCCGTGAATTTGATTTCTCCGGTGGTATAGTCCGGATAGAAGGATTTGTAATACTCCTTGAAGGGAGTCCAGTCATTCGGTCCGGCAGTACCGCCAGCCGTATAGACAGCCTCCAGCGTTGCCAGGCTGTCCCCGTTGAACCAGACCGGAATCGTGTATATCCCCTCCGGAGCCTGCGCACTGATCAAGCTCGGCGTGTCGTAATAGATAAGATTCATTCTCCAGTCAGCACCCGCACTGAATCTGGCAGTCAACACTGCATTAATTCCGTACTTCTGCGTAATAAGCTTCTGAAGCAGCGCGGATTTGAGGATAAGGTTATCTCCCTCAAGCTCATAATCCGTTCCCTTGACTAACGCCTGTTCCTGATTAAGCAGCGCCGTGAACGTGTTGCCGTTCAAATTCAGGGGAATGGCGGTATCCTTCATTTCCGCATCCTTTAGAATATAGACCGAATCCGTCTCCGCATTGGAGGAACGGCCTTTCCAGCCCTGCTTCATCACCTGATGAAGCTCCTCGTCTACCCACTTGAGCGTGCGCCGGTCGAAATGCTGCCCGTTGTCCCATAACATCAGCGGCATTTTTTTCTCATAGGCATAGTAGGTAACATATTCAAAAAACTTCAGAATCTCGCCATGCTGGACCGTACTCAGCGATTTATCGAACCCGAGCAGGCCGAATTCCCCGACGATTACAGGAATGCCTTTGGCCGTGAAGGCATCATAAGCCCGGTCGAACGCCTGAATCAGATCCTCCCTGGCCGTGGTATCGAACGTGGTCGACCCGCCAAGGTTCACACTGAACGCATAATAACCATAGTAATGGAACGTTGCTATTAGTCTATCGTCATTTAATTTCTTGATAGTCTCGGCTAATGCATCCAGTCTGGCTTGGGTAGGGGCAGCAGTGAGCGTAGAAAGTACCAGCGGCCGCTGCTTGTTGTTCCCTCCGGAATGCCGGACAATAGTATGAAAGGACACATTCAGTTCATCCAGCATGGTGAAATACTCCGGGCTGTTTTTGCTCCAGTCGTCGGAGAACCGCGGCTCATTCAGACTCTCGAACATCAGGCTGTCCGGATAATTCTTGAAATACCCGGCAATCTGTGTCCAGGCGGCATTGAATCTGGCCAGCACCTCATCATGCTCCGCCGCCATGTTCATCACCCAGTTACTGTCATGATGAAGATTAATAATCACATGAAGGTTCGCAGCCAGCGACCAGTCAACAACCTCCTGAATCCGGGCCATGAAGTCCTGCCGGATTGCATAATCAGGAGCATCGCCCATCCTGTGCTTCCAGGTAACCGGGATACGGATGCTCTTATAGCCCTCCTCCGCCAACTGCCTGATGAAGGCCTGGGTCACGGCCGGGTTCCCCCATGAAGTTTCGTCCCCGGAGGCCTCGAAGGTATTCCCCAGGTTCCAGCCCGGTCCGAGCGATTCTACATAAGCCTGCAGGGCACTCTTCTTCTCTTGGGATTCCGCCTGCGCAGGAACTGCCGTCACCATGACAGCCAGCAGCAGTATACAGGTAATGAAGAATGAGCGTTTCAGCTTCATCTCAGGCTCCCTTCCTAGTCACTTCTAAAATATACGAGCTCATTCAACTGCTGCTTAATTCGTCCTCGTCCCTCAGATTTGGCAGCTCATCCTTCGTCTGGATCAGCCGATAATTCCGCTGCGTTCCACACTCTCTACGAAGTAACGCTGCACCACCATATACAAGGTAATCAGCGGAAGAATCGCCAGCAGGATGCCGGTATCGATAATCATCGCTACATGATTGGGGTCTGCCTTGACACCCGATCCCCCGCCTACCCCCAGCAGTCCCGGCAGCAGGGCATTGGCCTGCGCGGCCAGCGAGCTGACCTTCGTAGGCATAAGTGCAATTTCACTCATGAACAGCGAGGTGAAGAAGGTATCGTTATACTGCCAGACGAAGCAGAACAGGATCACCGTAATCATCGGCGAGACCGCATTGGGCAGCATGATCCGCAGGAATGTCTTCACTCCCCCTGCACCGTCAATCAGCGCCGCTTCCTCAATCTCCTTCGGCATCCCCTTGAAGAACTGGCGGAAAATATAAATGAACAACCCCGCCTTAAGTCCGATGGCTGTCGCGGATGTAATCATTGAAGGCCAATACGTATTCAGCAGATTTATGCCGCTTTTCCCAGTAATCAAATGAATAATCCCCATAATGTCAAAGCTTCTGAAATGCAGGTACATCGGCACCATCAGCGTGCTGGTAGGGACAAGCAGGGTCAGAATGACTAGCGCGAACAGGATGTTGCTTCCCGGAAAGTTGAACCGGGCGAAGCCGTAACCGGCCAAAGCGCAGGAAGCCGTGGTCAGCACCGTAGTCACTACGACGAAGAGCAGCGTATTCCCCAGCAGCGGGAAGTAGTCCAGAATCTGCATCGCCATTCTGATGTTATCCATAGTGTAGTGGACCGGAATCATATAAATCGTCGGATTGTAGATATCCGCTTTATCCTTGAAGGCGATGGAGAACTTCATAAGCAGCGGGTAAATAATGATGAAGGATATCCCGATGACCAGCGCATAGCGGAACAGTGCGTATAGAAGATCCACTGCTTTGCCTTTTAGCTTATGGACTCTATGGTGATTCGCCTCCCTATGAGCAGGCTGAACAGATTGAGGAGCTTGCATAGCCATATCCTCCTTTGCGATTCATCAATTGTAATGCACTCTTTTGGACAGTACGTATCCTACAATAATCAGGACGATGCTAATAATCAGCGTATAGATCCACGACATGGCCGCACTGAGACCAAAGTTCTGGGTGGTGAACGCGGTGGTGAAGATCATTTGCGTTACTTTGCTGCCCGTGAAGGAATCAATAATGGTGTAGATCACATTGGTCAGGATAAGCGGGCTTACCAGCGGGAAGGTGATTTTCCAAAAGGATTCATAAGCGGTCGCCCCTTCAATCTTCGCTACCTCGTACATCGCCCCCGGCACAGACTGCAGCGCGGCCAGGAAGATTAGAATCTGTACACCCGAGCTCGTAATAATCTCATAAATCCGCAGGATGGCATCCACAATGTAATCCACGAACGACAGCGGCAACCCGATATCACTCAGAATCATCACCATCGCCATGACGTTGTACTGCGAGCCGGATTGACCGAGTTCATTCACAGCCGTGGCATCCCCCACCAGATTGATCAGTCCGGAAGCTTCTGCCGCCGATATCGCATTCGAAGCCAGAATAACCGGCAGGAAGAATATCGCACGGGCCAGAACTCTCCCCCGGAATTTCTGATTCAGCAGCGTTGCCGAGAACAGGCTGAAGAACAGGATCATCGGAACGTTAAGCACCATATCCCTGACGGATTCGGTGAGTACGCGGTTGAAGGTGGCATCTACAAACAACGCATTGTTGAAATTAGACCAGCCCACCCAGTCCAGTGTGAACCCGGTCGGATCGACATTTAATTTGCTGAAGCTGAATTTGATGGACTGAATGAGCGGAGCCGCGAACATGAATACGAATCCAAGCAGCCACGGCGTAATAAAGGCGATTCCCAGCCAAGAGCGCTTGTGATTTAAGCTGAGCTTGCTCCCCCTCATGACTGCCCACCTTCTATCCCATATTGTCCGGCTCCGACAGTGAAGCCGTGTACGGAGACTGGCATGTCTGTGTAATTTACATAGATTGAAATCCCGTTGCTGTACTGCACCTCCACAACACCCTCCTGATGACGTATGTGATTCACAATCTGCGCGTTCTGTACCGGAGAGAGCACTTTACTGACTTCCTTGTACAGCGAAACCGCCTGACCGTACCAATCCTGATAACTTGTGGCATACATGTCGTCAAAATGAGTGTATTTCAGCTGGGAGGACGGCTCATACGACCAGGAGAAATGCGGCGCAGCCCCAAGCTCAATAGAGCGGAGCAGCTGCACCTTGAGATCCTGCTCATCGTTCAGATTCACCGGCGTCCCCGTATAGCTGATGTAACCATGGACAACCATTTCATAGAACGGGATTTCTTCATCCGTCAGCACGAAGCCGCTGGAGGCGGTCGGTACATTGATCAGATGATCCGAGTAAGGCCATGCATACGCATTGCCTCCGGCGACCATCGTCCGGCCGATGCTCTGATCCAGCTTGCCCAGCTGCTCTTCTACAATTTGTTTGGCCGTCTCCCGCTGAATGACCCGGCTGACCCGGAAATCCGAGCTGAGCACACTGCCGAGATCCCGCAGGGATACGCCGTTGAACCCATAAGCTTTATACTTGCTCATGAATGTGTCTACATAATAGGGCAGCTTGGCCGGGGACAACAGATAGTAGCTTCCTAGCGTCATATCCATCCGGTTCAAGGCCCGGTTGTACGGATAGAGCTCCGCTTCTTCCCGGGTCACGAACCGCGAGGCATCGGAGGAAGGCGTGAAGCCGCCATCATCGTGATAAATCTTCTGGAAAGCAATATCCGGGAATAACATGCCTCCCGTTTGTTCCAGCTTCTCTGATAATTCTAGAAGCTCCTTTTTACTGCCCAGCACACTTTCCGTCTTCAGCTTATCCGGTGAAGCATGATTCACCCCTTTGGCAGACCAGCCGGTATAGCGCATAAGCAGCCGGTCAACGCCATCCTGCTTCAGTTGTTCAGCAATCTGTGCCGCCTGTCCGAAGGTGGTCATGGCAATCTCGGACCGGTAAGGGACGCCGAGGAACGACTTCTGCTTGTCGACCGCCCCCAGCATATCGAGATAGAAGGGGACATCCTGTCCGGTCTCCAGAGGCTGCAGCACCTGCTCCGCCGCCAGCTTATTCCGGTACAGCTCAGCCATTCCTGAATAATTGGCTTTATCTTTACCGAGGAAGTTGTAGCGGACCTCAATATCTCCTTTGTAAATCTCTTCATTTAACAGCTGGATTTCCTGAATGGTAGAACCCGTATACAGCTCAAGCTCATCTTCTCCCCGCAGGGTGTAGCTGCTGTGGATGAAGTTGTAGGAGTTCTTCTTGCCGCTGATATCTGCGGCAATGCTGGCTATGGCATCGCCTTTCTCGATCACGGCAAACCATGCGGCATCCTCTGTTTTCAGGCCAAAGACCGGCATTCTGGCACTCTCGCTGACCTGCCCGCGTCTATAGCTGTTATCATTCGGGTCCGGGCCGTATACACGCTGTACATACTGCTCTTCCTTCACTTTTCCGTTATTCAGATAGATCAGGCTGCCGGAGCCGTCCGGAACGAACATGTAGCCGTCGCTCTGCTGATCCGCAGCTCCGAACATATTCAGCAGCTCCAGGCTGCGAATCTGATATTCACCGCTCTCCTTGACCTGGTTCACAGGAATAGTTACTACCAGCGACCCTGCATCCAGCCGGTATTCCAGCGGAATGATGAAGTTCGGCTTGCTTGCTCCGGAGCCGCCCTCCACTCCGTTCTCCTCATTATCGAAGGCCAGATCTTCCGCAGAATAACCGGATTTGTTGAAGGCCGCAGTCATTTTGCTCAGCACCAGCGGCTTCGAGACCTGGGCATCAATGCGTTCCAGAACTTCCGGGTCACCTTCTTTCGGATAATAACGCTGCCCTACATACTTGGCGCTGGACGCATCCAGATTAGCCTGGACCTTCTCTTCCATTCTTGTCTTGCTGATGAACTTAGGCAGCGCATCAATCCCGATCGATGTATCTCCAATCGTATATACAATCCGCAGCCCGTTCTTGATGCTCTCAGCAGTGAATTGTTTGCTGCTGATACTCTGGGCGAAGTTCGTATAGGATTCAAGCGTCCCTATAGAGTCGCGGAACAGTACGTTCAGCTGCGAGGACAGCAGCTCCTTCTCGAATCCCGAAGCCAGGGTATCCTGCCCGCGGCCCGACGGATTGCTGTACCAGATCTGACCATGGCTTTTATCCTTCACGGCAATTTCCGTTGTCTCAGGATTGAAGTATAAGGACAGCTCAGATTCATCTGCTGCAAGCTGCATGCCCGGTATACCCCCGGACGAATCCGGCAGTGCGGTGAACCCGGTTCCGGCCTCCAGCTCATCTGTTACTTCCATATAGGCCGAGGCTTCCACCGCCTTCACTCCGCGTGAGGAGAAGAATACGGCAGAACCGGCAAGAATAAGCATGACTGCGGCACAGGCGAGCACCGCGACCAGCATTTTACGATTTTTCACAGGTGCGGCCTCCTTTACGTACGGAAAATTAATTCCCGGTAAATGTTAACGAAGAATTCTATAATCTGCTGAAGCATGCTTAATACGAGCGTCCCCAGAAACACGACAATTCCCATGACAATAACCGTGAGCAGCATCGTGACTATGGTTTTGAGCACGGTATATTGATGAACGGTCATAATGCCGACGAATAATAACGCGACGAACCATATGGAGGATATCGTCATCATCAGATAATAGAAGGCTGTTTCTTCCTCCGCCATAAACCGGCTGGCCAGGATCATCGGCACATAAATGATTACAATCGGAACTAGCGCATAGGCTGTAGCCATCATAATTTCTTTGAATTTGCCTTCCCCGTCCATGAGTGTGGTGATCGCCCAGTTGGAGAGGCACCACAGGAAGAAGGGAAAGATAATCGTGAACAATTGCGTGATGCTGTTCAGATGCCGGGGGTCGTTATAATTCACCAGGAAACCCGCAAACTGATCCTTCAGGATCATCGAAATCACGACCAGCAGCAGAATCGTCAACGCGACCCGGACCTTCCCTTTGCCTTCGTACTTCATATCCCAAAAGCTGTCAAACGGATGCACAATGAGGTGCAGCGGGAATTTAATGAAATCCTGCCTCATGGGCGTTCCCCTCCTTAAGGTTTGGCGAAGCCTGCCTGGACGCGGTTAACCGCCGCTTCCTTCTCCAGAAGCTGAAGAGCTTATAAGACAGCCAAGCCAGCACCAGGATCATTACCGCTGTCAGGAAGGTTCCGAAATGCTCCTGCATGACTTCTCTCCGGTACCGTTTGAAGGCTACTGAATACCCGTCACGGTCCATTCCGAGCTTGAAATATTTAAGCGCCTCTTTGTTGTTTTTGTCCATCAGCAAGGACTTGCCAATGCCGATATACGCGATATCGTAGTTGGAGTTCAGCTTCAGGACTTCCCTCCATACCGGCACAGCGAGCGTATCTTCACCATTGTAGTGATACCCCACCGCTTCATTGACGCTTGTGCCGAACCGGGTCGGCCTGAACACGACAATGTTGCCTTTCCCCCGGTCCAGTACGAGCTGGTTCCCTTGGGAGAACTCTACCGCTACCGGTATTTTGAAGGTCCCGGTCTGGTTGCCTTTGCCTCCGTAGACATAGAGAAGATCACCTTCATCGTTATACGTGAACACCTTGCCCTGATTGGCATCAAGCGCACTGTACATCCCGTTCCCCAGCACTTTAATATCTGTGAACTTGGACGGTCCATCCGCCCTCCGGTACCGGATATCGCCTTTAATGTCGAAATATCCGAACCGCTTCAGTACATCCTCCCCGGAGGGATTCAGCCGCTTGACCGGCTCCTGCGAGCCCGGATCAATATTCGTCGCATAGAGGAAACCTTTGGCATCCACATCAACATTGGAGAATTCTGTAGGCACGAACAGCGCCATCTGCGCTTTCTGCGCTTTGGTTGAGACCAGCCGCCACAGATATTCGGTATAGTCACGCTGTACCTTGTTCGTGCCGACGTAGCCGATAAATTCACCGTTCTTATCAAACTGCATGATCCCTTCGAAGATCCCTTTAGCGATGACATAGACACGTTTAGCCTGATCCACAGTCACTTTCACGGGAATAAACTTGAAGTCTGCCGGCAAAATATCAGACGCCGGCTTCTCCACCATGCCGAGCAGCTCCCCTTCCGGGGACAGGATCACCACACGCCCGTTATCCGTATCGGCAACATACAAATTGCCGTCTTCCGTAATGTACAATCCGGATGGATTCTTGAATGTATCCTCCGTGCCCAGATTATCGAATCCGGTAATGACCTTAACGACCTTCCAGTCCGGGTCCAGGCAAATAATCCGCCCGTTCCCGCTGTCGGCTATATAGATCAGTCCGCTTGCCGCCACGGCCATGTCGCCGGGTTCCCGGAAATCACCTACCCCCAGATCCTTGCCGGACAGGGTCCGGTCAGGGATATACGCCGCAGGAGCGGGCACCGCTTCTTCCCAATAGTTATAGTTGTAGCTCTCATAAGGCGCAGATTCTGCATACGCCGGCGCGGGAGCTGCATACACAATCAGCAGGGATGCCGCCATAAGTGACAGCAGCCATTTTTTTGCGATCAACTGCGTTCCCCCCTTAATCCTTCATTCCCGAAGTTGCCATGGTCTCTATAATCCGGCTCTGCGAGAACACAAACAGCGTGATCGGCACGCTCATCAGAATGAGGGCCACCGCTGCCGCCGGACCGGAACGGGCAATCCCCCCTGCAACCACCTGGCCCGCTGCAAAGTGCAGTGATTTCAGCTGTTCACTGTAGATGAACCCGTTGCCGTCACTGCCCCAGAGAATCTGGAATAACAGAATGATGAGCGTCAGCCAGGCCGGCTTGACGTTAGGCATCACGATCGACCAGAAAATGCGGTATTCACTCGCCCCGTCAATTTTGGCCGCTTCCAGCAGCACATCGGGAATCTGCTCCATGAATTGCTTCATCAGATAGAGCCCCAGTGAATAGGCAAAGGCCGGTATGATAACTGCCCAGTACGTATCGATGAGGCCCAGCCAGGACATGATCATATAGTTTGGCATAGCCGTCACCGCCGGTGTGAACATCAGCGAGAGGACAACGATGCTGAACAGTGCTTTTTTGCCGGGAAAATGATGTTTGGCCAGAGGGTACGCTGCCGCCGAAGCCAGCAGGACATGCCCGATAATCCCAGCACCGGTAATGAACACCGTGTTGAAAATATACCGGGAAAACGGCACCCATGAATTCCCCAGCAGGTTGAACAGATCGATAAAGTTGTTCATCGTCGGGTGCCGGACAAACAGGGTCGGCGGGAAGATGAAGATTTCGTCCAGCGGCTTGAACGCATTATTAATCGCATACACCAGCGGCAAAATCATAAACGCCCCGAATACAGTAAGCAGGGCAAATAAAGAGAAGGTGCCCCAGGCAGAGCGGTTCACCCGCTTCTTGGGCATCCGTAAAGGCCGGTTTAACCGTTTGGAACCTATTTGAAAGGGGGTATTCATGTCTTCTATTCACCCACCTTTCTAAGAAGCTTCTGCACCACCAGGTTGGTGCCTACCATGATGAAGAACAATACAGTAGCAATCGCTGAAGCATAGCCCATCTCGAACCTTGTGGTGCCAAAGTCGATCAGGTGCGTCACGATGGTCTCCGCTGCATAGTTCACGCTCGGGAACCCGGCCAGGGCAATCGAAACATCAGCTACGGCGAACGCGGTCGTAATCTGGATGACAGCACCGAACATCAGCTGCGGGCGCATGGAAGGCAAGGTGATATACCAGAGCTCCTGCCAGCGGTTCTTGATTCCGTCCACGGCTCCCGCTTCGTATAAGGTTCCATCCACGGTCTGCAGTCCGGCAATGAAGGTCAGGAAGCCCGTTCCCAGACTGAGCCATAACTGGACCAGGATGATGATCGGCATAATATAGCCTTCTGTCTTCAGCCACTGGATCGGTTCCAGAATGAAGCCGAACTTCAGCAGCAACCCGTTCATGATCCCGTACCGGTCCCCGGAGAAGATCATCAGCCAGATGAAATAGACATTTCCCGAGATGGACGGGGCATAGAACACGAGCGTCATTACAGCTCTAAGCTTCGGTGACAGCTCATTGATGATCCAGGCGAACACGAAACAGGCGATATAGCTTATCGGACCTGTAATTACTGCGAACAGCAGTGTGTTCTTGAGGGCAATCAGGAATACATCATCCTCCAAAAAAAGACGCGTGTAGTTCTGCCACCCAATGAACTTCGGAAATTCCAGCATATTGAAATATGTGAAGCTAAGTACAACCGAGACCAATACCGGCAGCACCGTAAATACGGCGAACAACAGCATATACGGCGCCATCAGAATGTACGAATGCTTATTCGCTCTCATCTGCTGCCATTTCAGGCTCCACCAAGTTTGCACGCTTGACTCTCCCCCTTACCGCTATAGACCAAACTCTTTGCGTTTGGTGGTGATTTCGTCCTTAATATACTGGACATAGTCCATGATGGATTCCCTGGCTTCCACACCGCCGACCACTGTTTTGTAAAAAGCATTAAACAAATGCCGGCCTGTGAAATATCCGCCCGGAACCTCAGGAACCCCTTCCGCCCATTCGAACTGGGCTTTCAGATTCTCGTAATCGGCGATCGGCCAAGGCAAGCTGTCCAGCGCTTTGATATTCGCTGTCGGATAACGTGCGGCAGCGCCCATCAAGCCTTCCATCTCACGCCCGAACACCGTCTGGGTCTGTTCACTCGTCCACCACTTCATGAATTCCCAGGACGCATCCTTGTCCTTTGCTTTATCCAGCATTACGACTGCACTGCCGCCACTGGAGACTGTGCGGTCCAGCGTACCGTCTTCCTTCACGGTTCCGGGGATCGGCACGAAGCCCCACATGCCCCTGATCTCCGGAGCAAAGACAGACAGCTGGTTATATAAGGTATAATCCGCGATGCCGATCGGCATTTCACCTGTACGGAAACGGTTGGCAAAGTCATATTCGCGTTCCAGCTTGTAATCGGTATAGAATTCGCTCCATTGCTTGAAGGTCTCGATTCCGGTACGCGAATCCAGATCTGACGCTTTGCCGCCATCGCGGTAGAATTGCCCGCCATTCTGGAACAGCAGTGCGGCAAACATCGAGTTCGGCGGGATGTTCTGTCCCTGCACTGCCGATTGGACCACTACGGGCAGGCCAAACTGCATATGATTCTTGCTGAGCACCGCGAGCAGTGTGGATACCTCATCCCAGGTCTGCGGAACCTCAAGCTCCAGCTCCTGCAGAATGTCCTTGCGGTAGAAGAGCATATTGAAAGTCTGGGTCTCAGGCAGGGCATAGACACCGCTGTCATACCGGTAAGGCAGCACCGCACTCTCGCGGAAACGTGTGCTCACTTCCCCGAAATCCGCAAACTGCGTCAGATCTGCCGCCGCATTGCGCATTGCAAAGTTAACCGGCAGATCATTGCCGATCTGCATTGCCACATCCGGCCCTTGTCCGGCCAGGGTCGCCGGAAGCAGCGTGGTCATGTTGACCAGCTTCAGATTGACATTAATCCCGGTGGCTGCGGTGAACGTCTCATCGATCATCGCCTTCATCGTATTCGCCTGATCCCGTCCGCTGCCGATCCATACGGTTACCGACTTCTGGTCATCCTCATCCGACACATTGCCGATCTGGTTGTAGTCGGTGAAGAAGGACGTGAAGAAGGACGCCGTCTCATGCTTCAGCTTCGCGCCGAAGCCCATCCCTTTCTTCGAGAGCTTCTGATCAGGTGAAGCTATGTAGAGCGCATCCACTTCAAGCGGCTGCTCTCTTGCCGTCTGGACCCAGGTGCCGAGTCCGCCGGTATTCGTCTTGTAGGCGGTAAGTCTTTTGGGGACCGTATCCGGGTCCTCAATCATCTCGTCCAGCTGCTCGGCCATCGTCTTGAGCAGCGCTTCCTGATCACTGGATTGTCCGGATAAACGGACCAGTTCCTTCGCAATCCCCTTCAGGCGGTCGCGCTCCGCAGCGAATACCTCCAGGAGGCCCGGAATCTTCCGGTCCAGCTGGTAATCCCGGTACTCATCCGGCTTCGTTCCGGTAATCATCAGAATCTTGCGGTACATGGAGTTGAGATTGTACAGGCTGTTCTCTACCTCACGGATGAGCGGGGCGAACTCGCCAAGGCTAACCTCAAGCCTTACGACATGTTTCCCTTGTTCGAGCTTGTATAGATAGGGCTCATTGCCGCCCATAATGTCCAGCCGATAAGAGCTTTTATACCGGAAAGGAACCTTGGCCATTTCCGCAAACGGGACGGTACCATCAATGGTCAGCTTCCGGGTTGAATAGATTCCCCGCACATAATTCTGCTGCGTCTTGAAGGCCAGCTTATAGAATCCGGTCTCAGGCACATCCACTTCCCATTCGATCCACTGACCCGGTATCCGCCAGTTCAGCCCGCCAATAGTGTTAATTTTAATTACAGAAGAACTGTACGGAGTCACTGCCGGGCTCGAACGCTCATTCAGCGGGTACAACGTCGGGGAGGATTTCGCCGTTGCGTCTTCTGCCTGAACGGTCAGGAGCTGGCCGCTTACGGCCTGAATGCCTTCGGAGTCCCACGCTTTCTTCGCTTCTTCGTACGGCAACGGCGCACTTTGCCTGAACAGCTTCAGCTGCTTAATCAGTACAGGTTCTCTTGAAGATTCCAGCGTTAGGGTATGTGTGCCGGCGCTGAAATAAAATAAAAACGGCTCATTCTCATAACCGTCAGAGTCCTGAAACGCCTTCTCGCTCCAGACCGGCCGCTCCACCTGCCTTGGCCGCAAATCATTGCCCTGGTTGTCCTGGATCAGCTGATCCGACTGATTATCCCAAATCCGGTCAAACTGCAGGAACGCCGCCTCCTTGAAAGGGAGCTGCCCGTCAATATAGAAGGCGCGCTCAATAGCCGAACTTTTCCCTTCGACGGGATAGTACAGCATCGACAAGTTATAGAAGCCGGCTTCCTTAATTTGAACAGTCCACTCGGCCTTGCCGGTTTCACCGGTTAACAGCGCTTCACCGGCCATACCTTCGTAATCGGACCACTTCTCGAAGCCGCCGCCTTCTACATGACTATAGTCAGCCGCCTCCAGAATAATTTCCTGATCAGGTCTGGGAGCGTCCTTATGTTCAGCCAGATAGGCAACGTATTTATTCCCGGTATTCGCCGCAATCCCGGAGGTAACGCCGGGAACCTGCTCTTCTGCAGAGACAGCCTTCTTCGTGCCAGTCTCCGCCTGTACATTCAAGCCTGCCGGAAGCATGATCAGCAATGCTACAGCAACAAGCATTATATTCTTGGCTATTTTGGATTGACGCTTTTTATCTGTCACCAGAAGTCCTCCTTACAAGCGGAAATCTTATATCCATACAATAGGGGGAGTCACCAAGACATCCCCCCGTTGTTATGACGATCCGGAACCCTCCTATTACTTGCCTAGCTTAGCAATGGAAGCTTCTGCTTCCGGCTTATACTTCTCGGCAGTCGCAGTAACCGATTGATTGTCTACAATAATGTCCTTCATATAACCGTAAGTCGGATATTCCGGGTAAGCGGTTTCAAGCAGGATCTGGCCTGTGTTATTGATATGTTCATGCATCATAGCGACATCTTCTTCATGTGCGTAGATACTTTCCAGCCATTCCTGGCTAGGGAAATCACCGGTTTGTGTAATATCATAGGTATCTTCAAAAGCCTGATAGACAGCCTGCGGATCTTTCACACCTTTGGGAACGAAGAATGCATTCTTGCCGTTATCGGCATAGGTAACTTCAGGCGATCCGGAAGGTCCGTTAGGGAAAGGAACCACACCGAAATCGAAGGTCAGATCGCCCAGGTTCCAGATCGGAGCCGGGAACATCGCTACATCGCCATCCTTGAAGGTATTGAACTCGTCATAGCCGACTTTGTCTGCGCCTTTGACTTTGACTACGTTCTCTACGTTGTACAGACGGTTAATGAATTCAGCCGCCTCAATAACCTTCGGATCAGTCAGACCCTGAGTGCTTGTTGCTTCATCCACCAGCTTGCCGCCGTTGGCAGCGGAGAAGTTGCGCAGCATATCGATTGCCCAGCCCGAGAAGCCGTAAGTATCGATTTTGCCGTCATTGTCCGTATCCTTGGTGGCCTGCTTGGCAACTTCAACGAACTTATCCCAGTTCCACTGTCCGCTGGCATACAGCTCCTGCAGGTCAGGAAGCCCCAGCTTCTTGAACAAATCACGGTTGTAGTGAATACCGGCTCCCCCAACGCCAGGTTCAGCGAAGGCATAGTCCTCATTAGCAATTTTAGGCGCCTTCACCAGCAGATTAGCCTCGTTGTTGATATTGGAAGCCGCTGTTGTATATTCGCTTACTTTCATCAGCTGTCCCTTGAGGATCGCAGGCCAGGCCGAGTTGTACTCCATAATTACGATATCAGCAAAAGGTTCACCCGTAAGCGCGGTTGCCGTGAATTTGGGCATGAATTCTTCGAAGGGAACATTTACAAATTCGAACTTGCAGTTGTACTTTTGCTCCACTTCAGTAATCTTGGCCAGACGTTCCTTCTCGGATGCGGAATTGCCCGCAGGCTTCAGATCCCACCAGGCCGCTACCTTAATTACACGTCCGCCCATATCAACAGGTGCTGCCGTCGGTTCCGCTGTTGCTTCTGCCACTGCCTCTGTAGCAGCAGGCTCAGCCGTCGCATTGGCCTTGGTATTATTGGCTGCATTGTTGCCGCCGCTGCAGGCTGTAAGTAAAAAAACAAAACACAATAATAAAACTGAATACCCCTTTATCTTTCTCATCCGTCAAACCTCCCATGATAATTGATAAATGATGAATACGTCAGTACTGCCACATCTCTTATAAAGCGCTTACAATGCTGGTTAAAAAAATAACAAAAGCCCATTTACCTTTGTTTGTTTTTCACACCGCCCTTATTTGTTATTGTTTATTTGTTTTTCTTAGCATAACAAATATTACCACCGGGCAGGAATATGGTCAATAATATTTTATTAAAAATCCTTATTTTAACATAATAAAGGCTTGTTTACGTGGGAAAACCGCTTATCTCTTGTTGAAGTCGTACAACAGTGTTATCTTTATCATAACAAAATAACATTATATAAAAACAAAAATATAATATAAAACTATAATCATAATAACAGATAGATTCATAGGCAAAACCATTTTCAGAAAACTAAAAAAACAAGTGTTAGTCTACTCTTCTTCATGTAAAATTGGAATGTAGTTCTTCTGAAGAGACTAAATAAACTGACTAAAGTAGGATGATTTCATGCGGCGTAAAGTAACTATCCAATCCATAGCAGATTTTACGGGGCTATCTAAATTTGCAGTGTCACGGGCATTATCCGGCAAACCCGGTGTAAGCACACAGACCAGAGATATGATTTTCAAAGCCGCAGGGCAACTCGGATACTTTAAAGACTCAACCGCTGCGCAGCCTCCGGGTGAGCTTATTGATCTGGATGCCCGCAAATGGTCGGGAACCATTCTGATCTTATTTCCCAACATCCGCTACCAGAATCCGGACTCCTTATATTGGGGCCCGCTGTTCAACGGCATCTCTACCCGGCTGGATCAGCGGGGCATTAATGTGCTAACGCTGACAGAGCCTAAAGATGATTCAATGTTCTCGCTCCTCAATCCCGAGGCCATCATGGGGGTCATTACAGTCGGCTCCATTTCCACACCGATTCTGGCAGAGATCAGGAGTCTCGGCATTCCGGTCATGATGGTGGATCACTACGATCCCAGCTTTCCGTGCGATTCTATCTTTACCGATAATCTGTCCTGCATGAGAGAACTGATGAACCTTGTCATCAAAAAGGGCTACCGCAACTACCAGTTCCTCGGCAACATCCGTGATGCCCAGAGCTTCTATGAACGGTTCCTGGTCTTCCGGGCCTCACTTGAGGATAACGAGATCGAACTTAAGCAGAACCCTTCCCTTAACGGGCCGGAGATTGATAATTTCCGGGAAACCTTCACTGCGGCTGTTACCGAACACGGTCTGCCCGAGGTTTTTGTATGTGCTAATGATATCTACGCTTTGTTCGCCCTGGAGACGATGGAGATTATGGGTATGCCCGTTCCTGACAATCTGCTGTTTACCGGTTTCGATAATACGCACCCCAACCTGCCGTTCCTGGCAACCGTTAATGTAAACAAGCAGCTGCTCGGTACAAGAGCTGTAGATCATATGCTGTGGAGAATCCTGAATCCGGGTACAAGCTATGAGAAGATCCTGATTCAGGCAGATCTTATTGTCAGGGACTGAGGAAGGTAAGCCGGGCGTATGTTGCCGAACATAATTACTACGGGTAAATCAAGAGGGAGCTTAGCGGCTGCGCATGGAGCTAGCCATTCTACCACTGGAACTTCGGCGGGGCCTCATGGCCCATCCAGCTGTGAAACGGACTGAGATTCCTCTATCCTGCACGATCTGGGGATATTGCGGGGGATTCGGACTGAGATTCCGCTAAGTCTCCTAATCATCCTCCTTTTAAGCTCAAAAGAACAACATAACGGAATCTCAGTCCGTTTCAGCCTTATTATGAGGTTTTTTGGAGAATAAGGGAATCTCAGTCCGCTCAGACCTCCATCTAAAGGTGGTAATGATATATGGCTGCTTCAGAAGATAACAGCTTAGACACCCTGACTTTTGAAATGTTGATTGATATATCCAAGAAATATACGAATCTCTCTAAGCATAAACGGGTATTAGCTCCGGTAGTTACTTCAACTATATCTCTATATGTAAATGGACTTAGGTTAAATGAAGACGAGGGTGAAGTATTTGTAGTCACTGAGTTCTTCGAATCCCTTACCCGTCAAGGGAGAATCCCGATGTATACCTGCTCTTGTGGTATTTTTGGTTGTGGAGGATTTTATATTGATGTTCTGTATAAGAAAGAAACAGTCATTTGGGGTACAGAACAAGCTACTTTCACCAAGTACATTTTCACAAGGGACAATATCGTACGTGTTGCGGAGGGATTGATTAATAAGCTGGTGGAATTACACCAATTGTTACAGGAGCATGAGCTTCAGACTTTTCATGACATTGAAGCCTATAAAGAGAAGCTTGCCTGGTTTCTTAATCCCGTAAATAATCAACTAAGCTAACTACAATTATCATCACAAAACAGCGGCAATCCAAGACTTGTTACTGTCCCGGGCTGCCGCTGTTTCTGTTTACCAGAATATAGCGCAAAGCTTCTATTATTTAACCTGTTCCATGAACGCCTTATAATCCTGGACGATCTCTTTAGACAGGGTGTGGTGTAGGTAATGCTCCCCTTCAAGCGGGATCAGTTTGCCGTGCACAGAATCCTTCACTTGCCCTTCATGCAGCGTCTGCCAGCCCTCAACATCTGTATTATTAGCCTGTATGAAGAGGAGCAGCGGGAGCTCCTTAGGGAATGCCAAAGCCTGAGCCGCTGTAAAGTTATCATTGAAATGTTTCATTTCATTCATAGTAGTGTCGTTGCTGGAGTTTTTATTCGAGATCATTTTCATCTGCTGCTTGATCTGATCATCATATGGCAGTCCGGCATACGGGTCACCGCTCAGCTTCTTGAGCATTCTCATCAGACCTGAGTTGTCCAGAAACTTAAACAGTCCGATGGGCATTTCAGCATCCATCCCGCCTTGTGTCGGCACACTGCTGTCGATTCCGACAAAAGCAGTCACTTCGTCTGTGTACTTGTTCACATAATCCAGTCCGTATATGCCGGCAATGGAATGCCCCATCAGCGTGTAACGGTTAATACCCAGCTGCTGCAATGCCTCATGAATTTCACTGGCAATATTATCGTTAGTCCGTTCCTTATCGGTTCCATCACTTAATCCATAGCCGAACGGCTCAACCGCTACTACCGTGTAATGCGGAGACAGCTCATCGATCAGAGGTTTGAAATCCAGTGCCGGAGCGCCCGTGCCATAACCAGGCAGCAGCACCACAGTTTCCTCGCCCGTCCCTTGAATCAGTACATTCATCTTTTTGCCGTCTACAGGCACCAGCTGGCCGTAAGACTCAATTTTCCCCTGCTCCGATTTGCTGCTGATAATATTCACTACAAACACAACAGCTAAAAAAAGCACTATGGCGATCATTATGGCCGCAATAGATTTAAGCGTAACCCTAAGCCATTTTTTCATTATACATGCACCTGTCCTTATCGTTTGATTAAGATCCTTACGAACCAATAAGGTAAGCTTACACAATGAAGATGTACTCCCCGTGACGGCAATATGAACTGAATATGAACAGCTGCATACAAGTGGAAACGGCTACGCCGTCCTATAAGGACGGGGTGTTTCAGCGAGCAATAGAAGGATAAGTTACCGTGCGAAACATATAAATTCTTATATTTGAACAAAATCACCTTTATGGGTGAATCAAGGTGGTGTTTATGCAGCCTGTGCAGCTCATGCTGGTACTACGGCTACCTCACAATACTCCCCTCTGAATACTTTCTGGGCAGTCCCTGGGAAATGAGGGGCACTTCTGCCCCTCATTTCCTCTTGCCGCTCACTTTCGGCGGACTCAAGGGCTCTTCTGACCCTCATTCCTGCTTGCCGCCCACTTTCGGCGAATTCAGAGGGATTTATCCCTTTAATTTACCCATGCCGCTCACTTTCGGCAGATTCAGGGGCACTTCTGCCCCTCATTCCTGCTTGCCGCCCACTTTCGGGATGGCGTAAAATAAGTTGTGTACCAGTATTTGGAGCCTAGTCAGGCAACAAAAAAGTAGGGTATCCTCAGGATTGCGAAACCACCAAGGAGGAACCCTACCAATGACTATTTTACCCGAAAGCTCACTGAATAATCTATTTGAAAAACTTGTTAACGATTTTGTGAAAGACCACTTGGAGTCCATCATGCGTGCAGAAATGCAGGCGTTCATGGCGAGCGAGGAAGCAGGTACACGCAATAGCCGTAACGGATACTACACCCGAAACCTGCACACGAAATACGGCAATCTAGAGGACCTGGAGGTCCCCCGCGACCGCCAAGGATTGTTTCAAACTCAGATGTTTGAGCCGTACCAGCGGCGGGACGGGTGGCTGGAGGAAGCGGTCATCCAGATGTATAAAAGCGGCATGGGGACGCGGGATGTGGCCCGGTTTATTGAAAGTATGTTTGGAAGCCATTACTCTCCAACGACCGTTAGCAACATTACGGCTACCGTCCTGGACGACATCCACCAGTGGCAGAAACGGCCGCTGAGCAAGCGCTACTCTGTGATCTACCTGGATGGGCTGTACGTGAAGCTCAAACGGGGTACGGTCCGCGGTGAGGTCGTTTATTTTGCGATGGGGATTGACGAAGAGGGACAACGTCAAATCCTAGGGTTCTACGTCGGCGGTCAAGAGAGTTCGAACGGCTGGCGTGAGGTCCTTAAAGACCTGTACGACCGTGGAGCGCAGGAAGTGTTGCTCGGTGTGTTTGACGGGCTTCCCGGGCTGGATGCGGCGTTTAAAGAGACGTACCCGCAGGCGGATGTGCAGCACTGTGTGGTGCACAAGGTGCGGGCCACGTTCCCCAAAATCCGGATCGAGCACAAAACCGATGTCCTTGAAGACCTGAAGACCGTGTATACCGCACCGGATGAGGTCGTGGCCCGGGCTAACTTTGATACGGTCAAAGCCAAGTGGAACAAGCTGTATTCGAAAGAAATGAAGTCCTGGGAGGAGCAGTTGTGCACACTCCTGACGTTCTACAAGTACCCGGAGCCCATTCGCAAAGCGATCTATACGTCGAATCCGATTGAGCGAATGAACAAGGAAATCCGCAAACGCCTTAAACCGATGAACAGTTTGACGAATATGGATGCGGCAGAGAAAATCGTGTATCTCGAAATGCTTGACTACAATGAACGTCATGGGCAGCGGGTCGTTCCTGGCTTTGGGATGGAACCCGTCAAAAAGAAGCTAAACGAGTTATTTGAAGCACGCTACCCTTCCTTGCCCACACCCGAAGAAGAATAGCGGATGAATCCAGTTTCTGGGGGTCGGGGTTCCCCCGACCCCCAGAAACACCTGCACCCCCAACCCGTAACCCGGGGAGGTACTTCTACTCTCTTACACAAACTTCTTGACGCTACCACTTTCGGCGAATTCAGGGGCACTTCTGCCCCTCATTCCTGCTTGCCGCCCACTTTCGGCGGATTCAGGGGCACTTCTGCCCCTCATCCCTGCTTGCCGCCCACTTTCGGCAGATTCAGGGGCACTTCTGCCCCTCATTTCCCCGTGCCGCCCACTTTCGGCGGAACCGGAGGGATTTTTCCCTTTAATTTACCCATGCCGCTCACTTTCGGCAGATTCAGAGGGATTTATCCCTTTAATTTCTCCATGTCGCCCACTTTCGGCGGAATCAGAGGGATTTATCCCTTTAATTTCCCCATGCCGCTCACTTTCGGCGGATTTAGAGGGATTTATCCCTTTAATTTCCCCGTGCCGCCCACTTTCGGTGGATTTAGAGGGATTTATCCCTTTAATTTCCCCATGCCACTCACTTTCGGCGGATTCAGAGGGATTTATCCCTTTAATTTCCTCTTGCCGCCCACTTTCGGCGAATTTAGAGGGATTTATCCCTTTGATTTCCCCATACTGCCCACTTACGGCGGAACCAGAGGGATTTATCCCTTTAATTTACCCATGTCGCCCACTTTCGGCGGAATCAGTGGGATTCCGGTCACAAGCACTAATTCGTCCTCTACAGACAGTTCCTGCTCCAAATTCCAATGTAACTTATCCACAATATTATGCACATATTATCCACAATAGACGAGTAGCATGATTTTCCAGTCAATGAAAAAAAGCTGAGGCAACCTGCACAAGCCAAAGCTTGAGCAGGTTGCCTCAGCATGAACAGACTAATCCGCCGGTGCAGATACCGGCAGGGTGACAATGAAGCTCGCGCCCCGTCCCGGCTCACTCTCCACCCGGATATCACCTTGATGGAGCAAGACGATTTGCTTAACAATGGCCAGTCCCATACCGCTTCCGTTATACTGGCGGCTGTGGGAACGGTCGGCCTTGAAGAACCGTTCGAAGATCCGCTTCTGGTCCTCAGGCAAGATCCCGATGCCCGTGTCGGATATCCGCACGGTCACGTTCTTATAATCTTGCTTAATACTGACGCTGATCACACCGCCATCCCTGGAGAATTTGATGCTGTTCCCAAGCAGATTCGTCCACACCTGATTGAATTGATCATGGTCAGCCGTCAGCCGGACGGCCTTCAGATGAAGCTCGAAGCTGATGCTGCGGGCCGACCATTGCGGCTGGAGTGCCACGATCACCCGTCTGATCTGTTCATCCAGGCTGAACGTGGTGAGCTGGAGCTGCTGTGACTGCGATTCAAGCAGACTCAGCTTCAGCAGACTGTCGCTCATCTTGGACATCCGCTCCGCTTCGCTGATGATAATATCCAGATAACGGTTCCGCTCGCCCTCCGGGATATTCATCTGCTTAAGCGCCAGCGCATACCCGGATATGGAGGTCAGCGGTGACTGAACCTCATGCGACACATTGGTGACGAATTCCCTGCGCATCTGCTCCAGCTGCTGCAGATCACGCATCATCTCTTCGAAGCTGCGCGCCAAAGTACCAAGCTCACCCTTCTGCTTAATATTCAGCTTCACATTGAAGTCTCCGGCTGCGATCCGCCGGGTCGCGGTGGTCAGCTTTTTGATCGGCCGGACGAGGAACATAGCAGCCACCAGAATCACAAGACTTCCTGATCCTAGCGAATAGAGCGAAAAGTTCAGAAGCCATTTCAGCAAAAAAGGGGTGGACGGGGGACCGGTGGATTCTACAAACAGCGCTTTCGTTCCTGCATCCGTAGGGAGCGGCAGCCCCAGAAGAATAGTGGATACCCTGCTCGGATTGACTTGAACAATGTCCCCGGCCAATACTTGCCTCACTTGCTCCATAGTCACTCTAGCCGGCTTATTTCCGTTAAGCTCACCGAAAGACTGAAACTGGCCCGTCTGTTCATAAATCCGGATATGGTAGGATTCAAGTTGTTGCATTCCATGTACGAACGCATCTGCCTCACTCAGCGGGAAGGCGTCATAGATCCGCACAATATCCTGTCCGAAGCGCAGCAGGGGGAGCTGCAGATTCTCGTTTAATTTATCTCTGAACAGCCATGTAGCCACAAAAAAGGAAATAACCGTCCCCCCGATTACGGAGACCAGGAAGGTCAGGACAACCCGGGTATATAAGGATTTGATCATTCGGTAACCTCAAGCCGGTAGCCCAGCCCGCGCACAGTCTCGATGCGAAAATCAGGTGTAGCCGTAAACCGTTCCCGCAGCCTCTTGATATGCACATCTACCGTCCGGTCATCCCCGGGATAATCAATTCCCCAGATCTGATCGATCAGCTGCTCACGCGTATAGACTTGTCCGGGTGTCCCGGCAAGCTTGTACAGCAGTTCGAACTCCTTGAGCGGCAGCGACAGCGATTCCGTCCCGCTGATCACCTTGTAAGTCTGCCGGTCAAGTGTAGTGTTGCCGATCCGGATCATCTGTGCGCTGCCAATCCGGTACCGTTTGAGCAGCGCCCTGACGCGGACCGTCAGCTCCAGCGGATCGAACGGCTTGGTCAGATAATCATCCGTGCCCAGCTCGAACCCCTTCACCTTCTCCCATGTCTCGCCTCTGGCCGTCAGCATCAGCAGCGGAAGATCGGGATCGGCTTTTCTAAGCTCCTTGCATAACGTCCAGCCGTCCATCACCGGCATCATAATATCGAGCACGACAAGATCGACATGCTCTCTGGCATAGACCTCCAGTGCTTCCTTGCCGTCCGCGGCTTCAGCTGTTGTGTATCCATCATTACGCAGAAATAGGCAGACGAGTTCGCGGATGTTCGCATCGTCGTCTGCAACAAGTATAGTAGGCATCCGTTCCCTCTTTTCGCATTGTCCGGCCTGTAATGATATTCAGAAATAAGCTTAACTTCCCCTGCGGCAGCTTCCTGTATTCACCAGCACCCGCTAACCCGCTAAGTTCCGAACCGCTGCCGGTACCCGCATTTGCGGCACAGCTCCTCGACTGCCTCCCGGCGGGAGAAGCCATAGAACAGGTTGTTCGCCCGCTCACCCTCAACAATCTCGGAGAACGGCTTCTCGTGAATGTTGCCAAGATTGATTACCCCTTCGCCATCGAGGCAGCACGGCACAACCGTGCCGTCCACCAGCACCGCCGCCTGGCTGCGCAGCGCATGGCAGAAGCCCTTGCCGTCGTCCTCCGGCTCGTGCAGAGCCGGCCATCTGAACTCGTGATCCTGGTTCAGATAGACACGCGGGGCAATCTTCACCCCGCTGCCGGGGACGACCTTCTCTTCAATCCGGAAGTCGAGCCCGAAGGCCTCCTCCAGCAGAGCCAGCGTCTCGCGGTTGCGGCTTTTCTCCAGATTCGTCCGGTTGTCCTCCGTCAGGTTCCACAGCCTGAACGAGACAATGACGCCCTGGGCGGATATCTCCCGGACGAAACTGATAATCTCCGACACATAGCCTTCGCGGTTCTCGGAGCCCGCATGGCCGTCGAAGCTGTGCAGCGAGAAGTTCATCTGCCGCAATGCCGGCTTGCCCAGCAGCTTCGGCCCCGCCTTATGGATCAGCGTGCCGTTGGTCGTGATGTTGACCTTGAAGCCTTTGGCATGCGCTGCATCCAGCAGCTCGCCGAGCTTCGGATGGAGCAGCGGCTCGCCTTTGACATGCAGGTAGATATGATTGCTATGCGGTTTAATCTCATCGAGTATGGTATTGAACGTCTCCAGCTTCATGAAATTCTTCTGCCGCTCGGTTGGCGGACAGAAGCTGCAGGCCAGGTTGCAGACGCTTGTAATCTCGATGTATACCTTTTTGAAAGTCTTCAAGTTCCGCTCCCCTTTTCAATCGTACATCCTAATCCGGGCCATGCAGCCCGTACAGCTATAGATCCGAGGCGTAGCGCAGGCCGATCTGGCTTCTTGCTTCCTCCATCAGCTCGGCAACCGCCAATGAATTGGCATGACTGTTAGTTCCGCTCTCCCGCTGGCCGCTCTTCAAGAGATGAATGAACTCCTGAATCTCATAATACATCGGCTCGAACACCTGCGGCAGCGTAAGCTCTTCGATGGTCCCGTCACGGTAATGGATTTTGACCTGGTAGGGCTGATTGATCTTGTCGATGACCATCGTTCCGTTCTCACCCTGAATCTCAGCCGGCAGATAAGAGTCGGCGATCTTGGAATGCATGACCACGGCATCCATATCCGGATAACGCATTACCATACTGCCTTCGCCGTCCACTCCGGAGGAGAGCATCATGCCCACTGCCTTCACCGAGTCCGGCTTGCCGAACAACGCCACCATGGGATACAGGCAATAGATGCCCAGGTCCATCAGCGAGCCGTTCGAATATTCCGGATTGAAGGCGTTCAGCACCGTGCCCTGGCGGTAAGCATCGTATCTCGATGAGTATTGACAATAACCGGCGAAATATCGCCGCACTTGACCCAGCTTATATAAATTATCCCGGATTACGCCAAAATTCGGCATAAAGGTTGATTTCATCGCTTCCATCAGCAGCACATCATTGCTGCGCGCCGCGTTAATCATTGCCTTCAGCTCTGTGCTGTTAGAGGCAGCCGGCTTCTCGCAAATGACATGCTTGCCATGGTTCAGACAGATTAAGGACTGCTCCGCATGCATCGAATTGGGGCTGGCGATATAGACCGCGTCCACCTCTGCGCCGGATACCATCTCCTCCAGATCCGTATAGATCGAAGCTCCTGCATATTTTGCGGCAAAAGCCCGTCCCTTCTCCTCTGTACGGGAATACACGGCTGTGAGGATAAATTCCTCATTCTCCAGTCCGGCTTGAACGAAGCGGTCAGTAATCCAGTTAGTGCCTACGACCCCGAAACGAATTGTCATGAATGATCCCGTCCTTTTTTATAAATATAAGACTATATATCCGAACACAATTAAATATCCTTCTATTTACCGCCGAGCCTATCCCATCCTTACTCAGGACAGCAGAAGGGTTTCAGCATGTCATACTGATCTATAACTGCTATTTTCTCATTCCGTGGTAGGTATGTCCACTTTTCAGCCGTAATTTCCGACAAATTCCGCTAGATTCCGCTTGTGAAAAAAAGCACCTGCATAAATGCAGGCGCTTCGTCTAATATGCAATGTTTATGCAGTGTTTATGCAATCTTTTATACAGCTTCTATACGATGCAGCTTCTATACAATCGTCCAGCCGCCGTCTACAAACAGAGTCTGACCGGTAGTGTAGCTGGAGGCATCCGAGGCAAAATACAGCACCGCCCCGTTCAGCTCCCCCGGATTGCCGGGCCGGCCCATCGGACAGACCGCATTGTACATCCGCAGCGCCTGCTCGGTGAACAAAGTGTTCTCCGTCATCTCGCTATGGAACAGGCTGGGGCCGATCGCATTTACAGTAATGCCGTCCTTGGCATACGTAGCCGCCACACCCCGGGTCAGGTGGATCACTCCGCCTTTGGCCGCATTGTAGGAATGGGTTGGAATCGAAGCCGATGCCGTGAGGCCCAGCATGGAGGCGGTGTTGATGATTTTGCCGTATTTGCGATCCTTCATGTGGCGGATGACATGCTTCGACATCAGGAAGACACCCTTCAAATCTGTATCGAGGACGCGGTCCCAGGCTTCTTCCTCCAATGCATCAATCGGCACAGAGTCCACCACACCGGCGTTGTTCACCAGAATATCAATTTGGCCAAAAGCCTCCATCACCTTAGAGACTGCGGCGATAATCTCATCTTCTTTTCTCACATCACATTCAACAGGGATAATCCGCCGCTCCGGATATTTGGCACGAAGCTCTTCGGCCACTGCTGCCAGCTTCTCGTATCGTCTGGCCAGAATGGCCACATCCGCACCCTGATCAGCCAGCATGTCAGCGAACTGCACACCGATTCCGCTGGACGCACCGGCAATAATGGCTGTCTTGCCTGTTAAATCAAAAAGGTTGATCATCAGAATCCTCCTCAAATTTGTCAGATTAGCCTATAACAATGAATGCATCTGCTCTGATCCCGCACCGGAGTTTCCCGTTATACGGAGCTCTCCGCAGCCTGAGGCTGCAGCTTGTTCTCCCACCAGTCCCAGCGGAGATAACAGTAGGGCAGGAACTCCATCGGATGTAGCGGCTCCAGCACCCTGCCCTTCTCCAGCACATTGGTACTGACGGTATAGACGGCGCCCAGCATCTTAACGACTTCAAGCTCGCTCCACGGATCATGCGGGGATTCCTGGAACATAACCGATGCTTCCGCAGCTTTATACACCTTGACGTCGCTGACCAGACGCTGGGTCACGAGGATTGGCATAAGGTCGAACCCGTTTCCGTCCACCGCATTGGAATATTTGATATTGTACAGCGGGATGTCCCTGCCGTAGAATTGCTCCAGAATCCCTTCAGCTTCAGGATCATTGAAGACTTCACCCATTTGAGCGTGTATGCTGAAAAAATCAATCCCCTGCCGGCCGATCGAGCCGCTGATGGAGTCACCTTCTACCTGCATGCGGACATCCGCCATCTTCTTCGGCAGCCCGCACACCTCACGGCCCATCGCCATGCCAATGTCGCTGGTGATCGGCATCGACAGGCAATAGTTGCCCAGCTCCCCGTTGTAATCGGCCAGCACGAACAATCCGGCTTCACGGTAAGGCGGACAGAAATTCGTTGCCGGGTAATCGGCTATAAAGGCATTCACCAGCGGCCGGCCCGCAGGCTTCAGCGGCTTCGGCAGCAGCCGTTCAATAATCTCCGGCTTCGTCTCCCAGTAGACCGTCAGCATCTCCGCATCATAAAAGGTCGTCGGTTTGCCTCCGTACTGCCGGATATCGGCCAGGCTTTTCACAAAACTCCCCATACATGATCCCTCCTCGAATTGGTATTACTTCAGCACATAAGCGGTCTCGAAGCCGGACTGGATGGCCTGGCCAATTCTGCCCGGCTTCGCGGCGTCGCCAAGCACCTTCACCTGCGGCATCGCCCGCTTAAGCTCATCCACGAAACCGCGTTCCGGCTTAACACCGATGGACAGCACTACGGCATCGGTATCCTGAACGGAAATATCACCCGTTGATACATTCTCCAGCACTACAGCACCCTCCCGCACCTCCACCAGCTTCGTTGAGGCCAGCAGCTGTACACCGTTCTTCTTCAGCCGGGTGACGATATCGATCAGGTTCGGCAGATAGGCATCGGGTCCGACCCTCGGCTGCATCTCCACCACAGTGACCTGATTCCCCTGTTCAGCCAGATATTCCGCCGTCTCCAGACCTGTCATTCCTGATCCAATTACCACAGCCCGCTTATCCCTGATTACTGCCGCCCCGCTGAGCACATCCACCACTGTGCTGACATGCTCACCAGTCACTCCGGGGATTGCCGGAACAATTGGCCGGGCCCCGGCAGCTACGAATACCGCGTACGGGTCAAGCGCCTGCAGCTCCTCCAGCGTTGGCTTCTCTGACAGCCGCACATCCACATGCAGCTGTTCCAGCTGATGCTCCATGCTGTCCAGGAACCAGTTCAGCTTCTCCTTCAGCGGCGGACGGCTGCCCAGCTCCACACTGCCGCCCAGCACATCGCGCGCTTCGAACAGCACAGGCTTGAACTTCCGCTGCGCCAGAACCCGGGCTGCCTCCATGCCTGCCGGTCCGCCGCCGACCACGGCCACGACTCTGCCGTCTCCGTTCTGCTGCGGCTCAGGGAATTCCAGCTCCCGGCCTGCCCTGGCATTGACCGCACATTTGATCACCTTGCACTCCATCACTTCCTGGATGCAATACAGACAGGAGATACAGGTTCTGATCTCTGCTTCCCGGCCTTCCGCAGCCTTATTGCCCCACTGCGGATCAGCCAGCAATGCTCTGCCAAGCGCCACGAAATCGGTATTGCCTTCTTCCAGCAGACTCTCGGCAAAATCCGGTTTGCGGATCACATCACAGGCGATGACCGGAATCTGCACGGCCTGCTTCATTGCGGCGGCAAGATGCTTCTTCCAGCCCTGCGGATAGGAGATCGGCTCGATAATCGTATTCGACGACTCATAAGTGCCAGCGCTTACATTAATGCAGTCCACACCGAGCTTCTCCAGCTGCTGCGCGGTAAGCAGCGCTTCTTCGAGCGTAATCCCGCCCGGCACGAATTCATCCCCGTCAATCCGCACAGAGACCGGGAAGCCTGCTCCGCAGGTCTTCTTGATCCCCTGCACAATCTCGCACAGGAACCGCATCCGGCCTTCCAGTGCTCCGCCGTATTTGTCGGTCCGCAGATTGGTCAGCGGGCTGAGAAATTGACCGATCAGATAGCCGTGGGCGCCGTGAATTTCAACCCCGTCGATTCCTGCCAGCTGGGCAATGTACGCCCCGAAGACGAATTTGCCCACCAGCACTTCCACTTCCTCTGTCGCCAGCTCCCGGGGCATTTCACCGATGGCTGAGGACATGACTGCACTCGGGGCGACAATCTGCTTGCCGCCGATCAGTCGGCCATGATTCTGCCGGCCCGGATGCTGGAGTTGTAGGAATATCCGGCTGTCATGGCGGTGTACAGCCCGGGCCAGCTTTTCCAGGCGGGGAACATACAGCAGGTCGCTTGCGTTCAGCTGATTGGGTGTGCCCACTCCCGTCTCGTTGTCTACACGGGTAATTTCCGTAATAATCAGACCGCAGCCCCCTGCAGCACGTTCTTCATAGTAAGCAATCATCTCATCCGAGGCTTCGCCGCTGGCCGCAGCCAGTGATGTGCCCATAGCAGGCATCACAATCCGGTTCTTCAGCTCAAGGCGTCCTATTCTTCCTGCTGCAAACAGTTTCTCGTATTTCATCTGCTCAGCACCTCCACCCTTAGTGTAAGTCCGCCGAGACTTTGTGAATATATTTACAAGCGCCAAAAATCACTTCTTTATAGTGCACAGTGCACTATGATAATAAGGGGGCGATACCAATGGATATTTCCTTAAATGAACCGCAGCGTAAAAGACTCGAAACCGAGCATTTCACCGCAGCCTTGTTCACGGCATTCATCTCAGGGGCCGGCCTTGCCGGCATCGTGCAGACGGCTGCAGGACTGCTGCGTAATCCCGTGATTGTTTTTGACGCAAGCTTCAGAATTGTCGCCCATTCCGGGCGTGAGGATATCGATGATTACATCTGGAGCGAGAACATCCGCAAAGGGTACTGCTCTTATGATTTCATTGCGGCTGTGAACAGAATGGAGAGTGTCCGGCGGGGCAAGCAGAGCGATGCTTCCTACGAAGTGGCCTGTGAAGAAACCTCCAACACCAAGCTGATCTCCAAAATAAAAGTAGGCGGCAAACCAATCGGCAATGTGCTGCTCCTGGGCTGCAAACATCCCTTTCGGCCCATAGACAGTGAACTGCTGTCCCTCACCGCCACCGTGCTTGCCGAAGAAATGGGCAAGAGCAGCTACTACCGGAACGCCAAGAATATAAAAGTAGAGGATATCATCTGCGGGCTGCTGGAGCAGCAGCTGCAGGACAGCAATACCCTTCAGGAGCGGCTGCAGTCAGCTGACCTAAGACTCGGGAAGGACCTGCTTGTGCTGCTGTTCGATCTGACCGGATACGTCGATCCGGGGCGTTATGATGACTATTTAAGAGAGCGCTTGCAACTTTTATTTCCCGGCAGTCCCTGCGCCTATTATGAGGGACGGATTGTGCTGATTCATAACGGCAGCCTCTCCCGGGAGCTCGCCTTCGGGCCGCTGCAGGAATTCCTCGGCCAGACCGGAGTCAGTCTGGGAATCAGCAGCATATTCTCCAGTCTCAATCAGTGCAGACTGCACTATCTTCAGGCGCAGAGCGCTATCCGGATCGGCCGGATTCTCTGCCCGGAACGCCAATTGACCTATTATGCCGATGTCCAGCTCTACGAGCTGCTGCCTGCAGAGGTGCTGTCAGGCGGGGAGCAGCGCTACCGCCATCCGGAGCTCCGGAAGCTGAAGGAATACGATGCCGCCCATCAGTCCAGCCTGTACCACACCTTCTACATCTATCTCAAGCATAACCGCAATATGCAGCTCGCTTCCGAAGAGCTGTACATTCACCGGAATACCCTCCGGTACAAGCTCGACCAGATCAGCAGACTGCTGGAGACCGGCTTCAGCGATTCTGAGAAAATGCTCGCCTACTACGTTTCCTACAAAATCGCCGATTTCTGCGAGAAGGCCCGGGAGCAGCAAGCGCAGCAGGAGGCGCTGCCTTTGCGGTAAGGGAAGGCCCGGTATATTGGCCGGGTGGCGAGGAGCTGCTGCTAACTCTGGCTTGATGGGCGGGGCGCTGCCAATGCTGGCTTGACAGGCGGCGAAGGCTGCCAAGCAAGTTTGCTGGGCGGTGCGCTCTGCTGCTAACGCTGGCTTGATGGGCGATGCGCTTACCCTTACTCATACACACGCACACTCTTACCCATCCCCCTCCTCTTACTCATACACACGCCCACGCTCTTACTCAGCCAGGAAGCTGCCTGGCCGGATTTCATAACTATATAGAGTCTCCCCGAGACTAGCCGCAGCATTGATGCAGCGCGGCGGCTATAGCACTATTCGTTACAAGACACTAAGCACAGAACATAAACAGCCCCCGCTCCAGAAGGAGAGCGGGGGCTGTACTATTCCTATTCAGAGAGCGGGGACCTGTATAGACCCCCGAACCTTTTTAACCGTAAAAAGCCTGCAGCTGGCGCACAATCTCCGCCTTATCATGATCGACCACAACCTGATGCTGCGGTAGCTCGAACAGGGCAGCAATCTGTGCCGGGAATTCCTGCTTGATGCCGGTCAGGGCAATCGCCTCGTCGAACTTGGCCGGATGCGCTGTCGCGAAGGCGATGCTTGTCTCACCAGGGGCGCTGAATTTCTCGTAAGCCGCAACCCCGCAGGCCGTATGAGGGTCCAGCAGATAGCCGGATTCCTGCTCGTATTTGCTGATCGTCGCAAGGCATTCCGCATTCTTGACACCCAGCGCCGAGAAGTCGGCCTGCACCCGGGCAAACAGTTCGCCGTCAACCGTGATGGCCCCCTCACTCTGCAACGCAGCCATATATTCGGACAGCTTCACTGTATCCTCACCGAGCAAATAATACAGATAACGCTCGAAGTTGCTTGCTACCTGGATATCCATTGACGGGCTGTAGGTGCCCGTGAAGCTGCCCGGTTTGTATTCGCCGGTTAACACGAACCGTTCGAGAATGTTGTTCTCATTGGTGGCGATGATCAGCTTGTGGATCGGCAGCCCCATTTTCTGCGCCAGGAAGCCTGAGAAAATATTGCCGAAGTTCCCCGAAGGCACGCTGATATTCACCTTCTTCTTGTCACTCTCCGGAAGCTGCAGGTAGGCATAGAAATAATAGACCGTCTGCGCCAGAATACGCACGAAGTTGATCGAGTTGATCGCCCGCAGGTGATACCGTCCCTTGAAGTCGAGGTCGGCGAACAGCTCCTTGATGATCTTCTGGCAATCGTCGAAGTTACCCTCTACGGACAGGTTCAGCACGTTGCTGTCATCCACGGTCGTCATTTGCAGCTCCTGCACCTTGCTGACCTTGCCATGCGGATGGAGAATACAGATTTTGATGCCTTCCTTGCCGCGTACGCCCTGGATTGCAGCCGCTCCGGTATCGCCCGAGGTTGCGCCGAGAATATGGATAATTTCGCCCCGTACCTTGGCAATATAGGAATACAGCTCACCCATGAACTGCAGCGCCACATCCTTGAAGGCAAACGTAGGCCCGTGGAACAGCTCCAGCACATACAGGGAGTCGTTTACTTTGTGCAGCGGCGTGACTTCCGGAGCGCGGAAATTGCCGTAGCTGGTGTAGACCATTTCTTTCAAGTCATCATAGGGAATTTCATCATTGGTATAGTAGGAGAAAATCTCAAGGAACAGCTCCTGGAAGCTGAGGCTTCTCCATTCTTCAAGCTTTTCAGGGGAAACCTTAGGAATCTGAAAAGGCACCATCAACCCGCCATCATCCGCCAGTCCCATCAGAACCGTGTCAATAAAGCCTCTTGCTTCCACCTTGCCTCTTGTGCTTACATACTCCATACCCGTCTCATCCTCCTGAACCCCTCTTTATTTAACCAGCTGATATTAACTGACCATATAACAATACTCGCCATCATTCTTAAGTTCAGCTTATATGGTGCTTAATTTTACTTTACATAGTAACACGTTTACGCGTTAAAGTCCGTTAATTATTGGCGTTATTTTTAAAATAAAGCGAAGTTTCGCACGCATCCTATTCACCGCATTATGCCTATGGACACTATTTGTTCTGCAGCTGCTTCCAGACGGTTTTGTTGCTGTACTTCTTCTCTGTGCTGACATCCTGGCCGAACCATTCCGGGGCGATGAAGCTCTCCGCTTCCTCCAGCGAATCGAATTCAACCTCCAGCACCGTAAGCTCCAGCTGAGTATAGAGATCAATCTCCACCGTTGTGCCGTTCCATACGCCTGTGATGCGGGTTTTGACCAGTGCTACAGCTTTCACAGCCTCGATCATCTGATTATATAAACCTGCCGAAATGGAATATTCGATCTCCTGGCGGCTGATGCCTTTGCCATCCTTGAACGTATGTGTATAAGAAACTTCGCCCGTATCCAGGTCGGTAATTTTGCGTACCCGCAGCTCCTGCCCGTCCTCAATCGCTAAATACGTCTGGTCAATGCTGTGCCGGGTGAGCACCTTCAGCTGTCCTTCTTCAATAAGCCGCTCCGGGTATTCCGGCAGCAGGAATTTGCGTTCAATCTCCATAGCCATGCTGTTTCTCTCCTCTGTGTACGAGCCTAATGTTACATATTATTTATCATCATAGGGGCGGGTCCTACGCAAGTCAACCGGAAGCGGCGGATTCTCACGGAAACAGGCGGTCGATCGACCCGATGTCATAATCGTTGATGATTTTAAAAGATCCGCTGCTGTACTTGTCTCGCCGGGAGGAGTCACCGATTGAGATATACTTGGCGTCATCCACTCTAATCGAGAATCGGTAATATTTGTTCACATCGATATGAATCCAGTAGCTTCTGGTGAAATCATGGGAAGCATAAGAGCTTCTTAACTTCACGCCGGCAAAAGCATTCATGATCCCCGCGATTTCTGCCGGATCGGTCACCGTGACCACGACGTCATCAGCCGTTTCCGGCAAAGACCGGGTAATTTCTATCGAGGTGATATCCTGCAGGCTGATGCGGCTGGACACCCTTGCCTCGAAAGAGGTGAACATCTGTACAATCGTACCTACGTGATAAACCGCAAGCCCCAATAGGAAAATAATCAGGAAGACCCGGCCCAGCGTAAGCTTCTTCCGCTTTTCCGGCTTCCCCCGCCTTCCAGGCCCTCCCCGCTCTCCCGGCTGCTCCACATTCTCCGGCCCGTTCAACCGTTCCGTCTCCGTCACTCCAAGCACCTCCTCCGAAATCAAGCATTGCTTCCATTATATACAATATTGGTTACAGTAAAAACCTCGCTTGCCAGCTATGTATGCTAAAACCCGCTCTTGCCCGGGTGTACAGGTACAAAACCGCTCGTTGGGCAAATGCGGGTGGATGTTAGCGGAAGCATAAAGTATGGGTGAGGGATTGGCGGGAGCTGCGGCTTGCGAGAGCTGCGGCTTAGCGGGACGGCGGGGATTGCCGGATTTGGCGGGACGGCGGGACTTGCTAAGGCTTTGCCACCCCTCGACTAGTATGAGGAATGAGATTCCGTTATTTGGTCAGATCAGGCGAAATCACTGGCCAATCGGACTGAGATTCCGCTATGTGTTCCGAAATCCCTCATTTTAAGCCCGAAGTCACAAGATAACGGAATCTCAGTCCGCTTCACTCCACCGGCGATCCCACTAAGGCCCACTTTCGGCAGATTCAGGGGCACTTTTGCTCCTCACCCCTGCCCGCAACCCACTTTCGGCGGATTCAGGGGCACTTTTGCCCCTCGTTCCCGCCTGACGCCCACTTCCGGCGAACTTCATTCCTCTCTCCAGCCCACTTCCCTCGGATTCAAAGGGATTTATCCCTTTCATTCCTCCATACAACCCACTTCTAGCGGATTTAGTGGGATTTATCCCTTTCATTCTTCCATACAACCCACTTCTAGCGGATTTAGTGGGATTTATCCCTTTCATTCCTCCATACAGCCTACTTCTAGCAGATTTAGTGGGATTTATCCCTTCCATTCTTCCATACAGCCCACTTCAGGCGGTGAATACAGAGGTACTGCTGAATAACAAAGAAGGGCATCCCATCGGGACACCCTTCTCCTCCAGCTCTTCCGCCAGCTCCCCCGCTAGCCCTCTGCCAACTCTTACGCCTAATCCCGCTTCAATCCCCGGCTCCCCTTACTCATCCCCGAGCGGGAACAGCAGCGGTACTACCTTACCGGCACCAACATCAATCAGGCCGTGGTCCGTAATCTTCAGCGCCGGGCTGACCGGCAGCGAATGGGTGCTGATGGACATAATCGGGTTGTAGTGATTGTAGCCCAGCGATTCCATCGCCGTGCGCAGCGCCAGCACCTGCTCCGCAGTCTCGGCCAGCGGCGCTTCGGTCAGGATGCCGCCGACTGGCAGCGCCAGCAGCGCGAGCACCTCGCCGCCGCAGGCGACGCAGAAGCCGCCCTGCCCGGCGATCACTGTATTGGCGGCCAGTACCATGTCCGCCGCATTATGTCCGACAACCAGCAGATTGTGGTTGTCGTGTGAATACGTAGTCGCGACCGCGCCGCGCTTGATCGTGTCTCCGCCGATCAGGCCATAGGCACGGTTGCCGTTCTTGCCGTACCGCTCAAAGGTCGCGATGAGACCGCAGCCGGTCTCCTCCCACTGCAGGAGGCCGTCCTTCACTCCGGCCTCCACATGCTTCTCCTCGGTAAACGTGGACACGTTGTTGACCATCATGACGCGGGCGCCATAGCGGCCGTCCGGTAGCGCAGCAGGCACCGTGAAGTCAGCCTCCGCCAGCGGCTCCAGCTGCACACTCTTATAGAAGTGAGCCGGGAACTGCGGCTCACTCATGACCTGTGCCTGCGGGCGCTTGCGGTCAAAGACCTGCAAGCCCCGCTTGTACACCGCCTCAATCGCGAAGCTGTCCAGATCGGACAGCAGGAGGTAATCGGCGGTTTTGTTCGGTGCGATTACGCCGCGGTCATCCAGCTTCATCCGCCGCGCCGGGGTGAACGTAGCCGCATAGACTGCGTCCTCCGGCGTCATGCCCATGGCGATGGCTTTGCGGACCAGGTGATCCAGATGGCCGGTCTGCACCAGCGAATCGGTCATGACATCATCCGTCACGAAGCAGAAATGCTCACTGACCGGATGACCGATCAGATACTCCACGACTTCAGGTGTCATCGATTTCTCCTGGATCTCGATGAACATTCCGGCTGCGATCCGTGCGGTCAGCCCCTCGATACTCTGGTGGGTATGATCGGAATCAATCCCCGCATAGATCAGGCGGTGCAGATCGAGGTCCAGCAGCTTCGGCGTATGCCCTTCAATGACCAGGCCCGGATAGCGGCTGCGGACATGCTGGAGGATGCGGTTGCTTTTCCCCTCAGGATCACGGATCACATCCACAAAGTTCATGACCTCGCCCAGGCAGATCATCCGCTGCGTCTCCATCAGCTCGTCGATATCAGAGATCTCAATGGAGCCTCCCGTAGTCTCCAGCGGAGTTGCCGGCACCGAGCTCGGAATCGCATAGAACATGTCCACCTGGCAATCCCGGCTGGCCCGGATCATCTCATGGACGCCCTCTACCCCGAACACATTGGCCATCTCATGCGGCTCGGGAACAATCGTGGTTACCCCGTGCTGCAGAATACCGTAGGAGAACGTCTCCGGTGTAATCATCGTGCTCTCAATATGCAGATGAATATCGATGAGGCCGGGCACCAGATACTGCCCCGTAGCATCAATGATCTCGGCAGCCACAAACGTCTCTGCACCAAGAGGACCTACGTAGAGAAAACGTCCTTCCTTAACGGCCACATTCGCCGTCTCGAATCTTTTATAGTAACTGTTGTAGACCTTAGCGTTCAGTATAAGTTGATCTGTATTCATCGTGTATGCTCCTTATGACGCGCTACTGCACCAGCACCAGCTTCTCTTTTGGAAAATAAACCGTGACCTGCTGTCCCTGAATGAACGGCTGCTCCATCTCCTGATTGACCGTGAATACCCCAAGCTCAGTCTCTACCTGATACTGGTAGCTGCGGCCGAGATACGTGCTGACCTGCACTTTACCGGTCAAAACATTCCCCTCCATGCCTGTGCCCGTATCCGCCACGCCGCCGCCAAGCAACTGCAGATCGTCAGGGCGAATCGCACCCAGCAGCCCGGTATTTCCCTCGCCGCCCGGCCGCTTAGCCGCCTGGAATTTCAGCTCACCACGGCTCAGCTCAATATCCGAACCTTCATCATTCCGTCCGTCAAAAGCAATAAAGTTCCCGAACCCGATAAACCGGGCCACAAATTCACTGGCCGGATATTTGAAGATGTTCGCCGGATGATCCAGCTGCTCGATCTTGCCGTTATTCATAACGGCGACCTGATCGGAGATCGAGAAGCATTCCTCCTGGTCATGGGAGACGTAGACGGTGGTGATGCCGAGCTCCTGCTGGATACGGCGGATCTCCACCCGCATGTTGACCCGCAGGTTGGCATCGAGATTGCTCAGCGGCTCATCGAACAGCAGCAGATCCGGCTCGATGACAAGCGCCCGGGCAATCGCTACCCGCTGGCGCTGACCGCCGGACAGGGCGCCCGGCAGTCTGGATTCAAAACCGCCCAGGCTGACCGTCTCCAGCATCCGGTTCACCCGCTTTTTGACCTCCGCTTCCTTCAGCTTGCGCAGCCGCAGGCCGAACGCCACATTGTCAAACACCGACAGATGCGGGAACAGCGCATAGCTCTGGAACACGAAGCCGAAATTCCGCTTTTCCACCGGAACCTTGGTATAATCCTTGCCGGAGAACATGAAATTCCCTGCCTCGGCATTCAGGAAGCCGGCGATCAGCCGCAGTGTGGTTGTTTTGCCGCAGCCGCTGGGTCCGAGCAGGGAGAGCAGCTGGCCTTTTTGCAGCGACAGGTTGAAATCCTCTAAGATCAAACGGTTGTCATAAGCAACCGATACATGTTCAAGACTGAGTAGTGACATTGCTCTAGGCCCCCATTATCATTGAATAGGTTATCGTTTGGTGAAATAGGCGAAGCCCATCAGCCGCTCGATGATGAACATCAGCGCTGCCGTGAGCACCATCAGAATGACCGAAATCGCGGCAATCGTGGGATCGAAGTAATTTTGCACATAGGTCAGCATTTGAATCGGCAGGGTACTGATCCCCGGGCCTGTCATGAACACGGAAATATCCACATTATTGAACGACTCCAGGAAAGCGATCAGAATAGCCGCCAGAATTCCTGACCGGATGTTGGGCAGCACGACTTTGAAGAAAGTGTATACTCGGGTCGCCCCCAGGTTCTGCGCCGCCTCTTCTACCGCGAAATCGAAATTCTCCAGACTCGAAGCAATCACCCGGATAATAAAAGGCAGCATAATCACCGTATGTCCGATCAGCAGCCCCGCCACAATCGGCAGATTATACACCACAATCAGATAACGCAGCAGTGTGAAGCCCAGCACAATCCCGGGAATCAGCACCGGCGACAGGAATACCGCATTCAGCGTGTCCCGCCCGCGGAACCGGTAACGGCTCAGCGCGTAAGCCGCAGGCACACCCAGCAGGAGCGCCAGCAGATTGCCGAGCAGCGAGATTACAATGGAAGTCCTGAAGGTCTCCATAAAGGCGCTGACCTCAAAGATGTTCTTGTACCACTTGAGCGAAAAGCCCTCCGGGGGGAATTTCAGGACCGTGCCCGGCTCAAAGGAAGTAATGGAGATGATCACAAGCGGACCCAGCAGAAAAATAAAGACCAGCAGCGTGTACAGGGACAGCATGCGGTTACCTTCCTTCATATTCTCACCCCTTCGGATTCAGGCGGTTAGCCCAGGCATTCATCAGCCCAACCACCACAAATGTAATAACGATCATAATTACCGCGATCACCGAAGCCGCCTGCCAGTCATTCAGCGTCATCGCGTTCTGATACAGGAAGGTGGAGACCACCCGTTCCTTACCGCCGAGCAGCGCCGGCGTGGTATACGCCGTGAGACTGCCGACGAAGACCAGAATCCCGCCGATGATCAGTCCCGGCACGGTCAGCGGGAAGGTGATTTTGCGGAACGCGGCAAACGGGGAAGCACCCAGACTGCGCGCCGCCCGGACCAGCTCATGGTCCAGATTCTCCATCACGCCGAGCAGCGTAATAATAATCAGCGGCAGGAACAGATGCACCAGCCCGATCATCATCGCGGTCGGCGTATACAGAATGTCGAGCGGCTTCGCGATCAATCCTGTGTTCACCAGGAACGAGTTGATCAGCCCTTTTTTGCCGAGAATAATCATCCAGCTGAACGAGCGCACAACGGGACTGGTCAGCAGCGGAAAAATCGACAGCGCAAGCAGAAGGCTCTTCTTACGCGCGCTGGCCCGCGAGATATAATAAGCCGCCGGATACCCGAGCACCATGCAGACCAGCGTAGTCACCACACTTACCCGGAGCGTAGTCAGCAGGATGCGGTTAAAGTACCCGTCGCGGAAAAAATACAAATACCCTTCCAGCGTCAGCTTTCCGTCCTGCACAAAGGTGGAGGCAATGGTCAGCGTGATCGGGACCAGCATGAAGGCCGCCAGGAATAAGAGGCCCGGCAGCAGGAGAAGCAGCACTCTTTTATTCATTCTCATGACTCCCGTCCTTCTTCGGTTCTTGATTCAAGCTATTAATGAAGTACTCCAGAAAAGCCGGCGCGTCCACCTCCAGACAGACACCGGCATTGGCCGGCTTGTTCAGCCTGTTCTGGAAATCGCAGACCGTCTGCCCGTCGCATAGCTCGCTGCGGGTTTCCACGTCCACGTAATACTTCTGCACATTAACAAACTCCCGGTTCAGCGCCACACCTACCGCCAGCGGATCATGCAGCGCACAGGCCTGCACACCGTTACGTTCAAAATAGCGCGTACGGTAGTCCGCCGTACTCTGCTCCACATATTCGCGAACCGCCGGAATACGCAGCTTCGCGATATCCTCCGCGCTAAGCAGCGCCCGGCGGGTTACATCCAGCCCGACCAGCGTCAGCTGCGGGAAGCCCGCAGCCAGCACCAGCTTGGCCGCCTCCGGATCGACATACATGTTGTATTCCGCGGTCGGCGTGATGTTGCCGAAGCCCTGCACCACACCACCCATCACAATCACTTCGGCGGCATGCTGCGTAAGCTCCGGACATTTGTGCAGCGCGCGCGCCAGATTGGTCAGCGGCGCGGTCATAATCAGCGTGACCTCACCGGAATGCGCCAGCACCTGGCGGATGATGAAGTCCTCCGCCCGCTCTGCTTCCGCCTGCTTCGTTACCGTCATGTCGCGCAGTGCACCGCCGATGCCGTCCGAGCCGTGCACACGGTGTTCGAACACGGTATCACGGACAAGCGGTTTGTCCGCTCCGCGAAAGACCGGAATCTGCCCGGATACGCCGAGCAGCTCCAGAATTTTGCAGGTATTCAGGGTCGCCTGATCCAGCGAAACGTTGCCGCTGACTGTGGTAATCCCCAGAATATCGAACTGTCCGCTCGTGACGGCCAGCATAATTGCCAGCGCGTCATCCACCCCTGTATCTACATCGAGAATGACTTTTTTACGTCCAGTCATCCTTAGCCGCCAATCTCACGGTTGAAGCGGTCTGTCCACACGGAGATATGCTCGTTCACGAAGGACATGTCCAGCTTGCGCAGCTTGCTGATTACCTCTGCACCGTACGTTACCCCTACTGCTTCTTCATCCGTTAGCACAACCTCTGTGTTTACCGGGGAATCGACTTTGGCTTTGGCCGATTTCTCCTGCACTTCCTGGCTCAGCTGCCAGTTGATGAACTCTTCGGCAAGCTCTTTATTGTCACTGCCTTTGACCACGTTGACCGTATTCATTACGGCATAAGCACCTTCAGACGGTGCAACGAACTTGGCATCCGGCACGGCTGCCTGGAGATCCTTGAAGTACATTTCCATAATCGGACCGCCGGCAATTTCCTCCTGGCCGAACATATTTACATACTCCGAAGTCTGGGAGTAATATTTGACCACATTGCTGTCCAGCTCCTTCAGCTTCGTGAAGGCTCCGTCTTCATTGAACTCTGTACCGCCCGACACGAGCGATGCCGCATCCACAATCATTGGACCCGCTGTGGCAGTAATCGCCGGCAGCGCCAGGTTCTTGTCGAACTTACTCCACATATCTGCCCATGAACCGACTTCTCCTTCAACAAGTGCCGGGTTATAGGCAATTCCGAGACGCCCAACGGTGTACGCCGGACCATATTCTTCGCCGAGCGGCGCTTTGGCGATATCATAGATCTTATCGATGTTCGGAATATTGCTGCGGTCAATCGTTTCGAACAGACCTTCATTGATAGCCTGCTGCGCATAATAGTCAGACAGATAGACTACATCGACATCGGAGCTGCCCTGACGGATTTTGTTCAGGCGCTCGGCGTTGTTGCCGATCTCGACGACGATTTTGACATTATGCTCTTTCTCAAATGGAGCGTAGACGGATTCCTTGAAGAAGTCCTCCGAGAATCCCCAGGTTGAGACCACTAATTCCGTTGGCGCACCCCCAGATGTTGCTTCCGGTGTAGCTGCATTGTCCGTACCGGCGCCGTTTGTCGCAGCGGTATTGTTGTTGCCGCAAGCGGCAAGCAGAGAAGTCAAAGCAAGAGCAAGGCCTGTAGTCATTAATTTATTCATTAGTAAATAACCTCCCAAATGTAATTAAATATGCGGTACAATTCCAGCGGTCATCCTATACAAACGGCATGTTCTGTCAGTCTTCCATTAAGCAATCGGCAGCAGACAACGGATCAGCAGCACCCCCTGTTGGTAATAAAAACTTGGTTTGCCTTATTTTTTCACAAAAAAAAGAAAAGCATTCTTGTAGGAACAAGAACACCTTTCTTTGTATAAACAAAGGAAAGAGCTACCCCGTTATAGAAGGACGGTCTTCGCTTAAGATAGATCAAAAGCAAAAATCCGTGATATTCAAAATTCATTGACTGAAATGCTTCATTCACCGGCCAATATCATATTGGTAAAAGCCCATCCGGTTGGTGCATCATAATCCCTCAGCAGAACCTCAATCGTTAAGCCCATCTCTGCTTCAAGCCGTTCTTTGAATCTCTTCTTAAACAGCAGCGACATCCGGAAGTCCACTTCCTGCTTAAGCTCCGGCGCCTCCCCTTCCAGGGCGGTCGACCGTGGAGACCTGCGGTGCTTGGCGTGAAAGGTAATGACCCGCTGATCGACAGTAACGCGGAGCAGGGTCGTCCCGAAACCAAACAATTCCTTGGAGATCTCATTGTAGATCTGGCACATCTTCTTCTTCTGCTCGCTGTTTTCCAGTTCTGCCATGAAACCACCTTCGAAAACAGAATATCGTACATTCACATCGATAATAATTGCTATTATACATAATTCTAGCTTTTCCGGCAAGAAAAAAGCTGAATATAACATGAAAGTAACGCCAAACCCGAACGATGCCTGGCTAACAGTTATGTAAAATGAACTGAAATCCTCCGGATCGACACCCCATTACCACCGGACTCACACGGGACTCACACCAAATGTTTTACTGGAATTGGATTGCAGCAGTTCGCTGCTAGACCAGCGTTCCAGCTCTACTCCAGCTCTGTTCTAACTGTATTTCGTACAACTAAAACGATCATTTATCGCGCTGCGGGCGTTTTAATTGCATTTTGTACAGTTAAAAATCCCCAAATTCCGCAAAAGAAGTGCTTCCGCTATTTTTAAGTGTACAGAATACAGTTAACCCGGGAATCCGGTCCAATTTCCGCTCTTTAGTTGCAGAAAATACAATTAACCGCTTACGCTGCATATGGGTTACTCCAAATAAACTGGCAAGCGCTGGCTTCCACAGAAAGGTACATGTTCAAGTTTCAATTCCAATCTATCGGAGGATGATTAGCCCGACTCAGCCGCGGTTCTCGGGAAATAAGGTTCAGCCTGTTTACAGTTAACCTGCTTAATTCCAGATCCAACCGGAAGCTTACAAAAACCATCAAATAACGGCAAAGGGAGTATTGTTGCTAATAGTACTTCGTCTGGCTACGACTGCCAATGCTGCTACATCCGGCTACGTCTGCTATTGCTGCTTCATCTGTTTCATCTGGCTACTGCTGCTACGTCTGCTTCATCTGCTACATCTGCTACATCTGCTTCATCTGGCTACTGCTGCTACGTCTGCTACTTCTGCTTCTGCTGCTTCTGCTTCATCTACTACAGCTACTACTGCTACATTTGCTACTTCTGGCAACGTCTGCTACTACGTCTGCTTCATCTGCTACTACTGCTACTACTGCTACGTCTGCTTCATCTGCTACTGCTGCTACATTTGCTACTTCTGGCTACGACTGCTAATGCTGCTACGTCTGCTACTGCTGCTACATTTGCTACTTCTGGCCACGTCTGCTACTACGTCTGCTTCATCTGCTAATGCTACCTCATCTGCTACATCCGGCTACGTCTGCTACTTCTGCTACGTCCCCTTCGCCGCATCCCTAATTATTCACATGCTACAGCTTTCTATACAGAATAGGGGAAGCCAAGGTTTCCCCGGCTTCCCCTATTCCCTATGATCTGCCTGTTGTTTATCCTTCAGCCTTCAGGTGGTAGCAGCCGCTCACGAAGTCCCGCTGGACCTCCGGCAGCAGCAGACCGGCCTGCATCAGGCAGTCCCCGCCGTAGACTTCGCCGCTGCCTTCAATACGGTAGTCGAGGTCCGGGTTCAGTCCCCCGAGCAGGAGCATCCGGCGCGGCGGGTGCGGCATGGCCAGTACCCGGAAGTAATAGACCAGCGCCTCGCGCTGATCATCCGAGACGAACATCCAGGCCGTATCATTGCCCTCGAACGGGCTCTCCAGCCGGTACAGATTGCCCTGCTGCACCAGGCTGCGGATTTCCTTATAATTCGCCACCTGCGCCTTTGCCAGCTCCTTCTCCTCCGGAGTGAACTTCGTCAGATCGAGCTCATAACCGAAGTTGCCGGACATAGCTACATCTCCCCGGAAGGACAGCGGCGTGAACCGGCCCACCTGATGATTCGGCACCGCAGAGACATGTGCTCCCATCGAGCTGGCCGGATAGACTAGGCTGGTTCCATACTGAATCTTCAGGCGTTCTACCGCATCGGTATCATCGCTGGTCCAGGTCTGCGGCATATAGTAGAGCATGCCGGGATCGAAACGGCCGCCCCCGCTGCAGCAGCTCTCGAACAATATATGGGGGAATGCCGACGTCAGCCGTTCAAGCAGTTCGTACAGCCCGAGTACATAACGGTGCGCAGTTTCTTCCTGCCGGTCTGCCGGAAGCTGCGCCGAGCCGATCTCGGTCAGACAGCGGTTCATATCCCATTTAATGTAGGTTACCGGAACTGAAGAGAAGATACGGCTAAGCGACTCGAAAATATACTGCCGTACCTCAGCCCTTGTATAATCCAGTACCAGCTGCCAGCGGGCTTCACTGCGGCGGCGGCCCGGCACATGCAGACACCAGTCCGGGTGACTGCGGTACAGATCGCTATCAGGCGAGATCATCTCCGGCTCAACCCACAGGCCGAATTTGAGCCCATGGCCGTTCACCCGCTGCGCCAGGTCAGCCAACCCGCCTGGCAGCTTGCGCAGATCCTCTACCCAGTCACCCAGCGAGGAATTATCCGCATCCCGTTTGCCGAACCAGCCGTCGTCCAGCACGAACAGCTCAATGCCGAGCTTCGCCCCTTCGGCGGCAATCGCCTCCAGCTTGTCGGTGTTGAAGTCGAAATAAGTGGCTTCCCAGTTATTGACCAGAATCGGACGCTCTTTGTCCCTGTACTGTCCTCGGCAGAGACGGGTCCGGTATAGACGGTGATACGTTCTCGACATCTCTCCGATCCCCTGTCCCGAGTAGACCATAACCGCTTCCGGGGTCTGGAAATGCCCGCCGGGCTCCAGCTTCCAGGAGAAATCGAAGGAATTCAGACCGATGGTAAACCGGGTGGTTCCGAAGGGATCTACCTCTGTCTCAGCTTCAAAGTTGCCGCTGTATACCAGGGAGAAGCCGAACACCTCGCCTTGGTTCTCATCGGCTCCGGCCTTGGCCAATGCAGCAAACGGATTATGCTGATGGCTGCTCATTCCCCGGCGGCTCTGGATCGCAGAGTTGCCCTGCTCCAGGCGTCTGCGGGTAATCTGGGCCTCCCGCGACCAGGCACCGGACAGGTAGATCATATCCATGTCAGCCGCCGGGAAATCCACAGAGGCACTAAGGGCGCGCTGCAGCTGCAGCGTATCCGGGCCGTCATTGGAGAACTCCACGGAACGCGCTATGACATTCCGTTCCTTATATACCGTATATCGCAGCTTCACGGTCAGCTTGGCGTAATCATCCTTCAGAATAAGCTCAAGCGTATCTGCTTCCTCCGGCGATTCTACATACACGGAAGGCAATCCGGCAAGCTCCGGTTTGCCTTCCGTCACGCGGTACCCGCTGTAGCGCAGCTCAGTGACCCGTGTTCCATCCTCAAGTTTGGCCTGATAGGCAGGAACGCGGAAATCCCCGGTTCCATATTGCGGATATTCCTGCGGCAGCCGGTCCAGCGAGCCATGGGCCACCGGCAGGAGCAAACCGTCCAGATTGCTGCCCTCACGCAGCCGCCCTCCCCAATAGAGATGCGCTGGATAACCATTCACCAGTCCGATCACATAACTCATCCCTGTGCTCTGCAGGTGGAATATCCCCTTGTCTTCCTGAACCCATATCGCCATGGTCCTGACTCCTTCTCTCCTAAGGATTAATTATCTGCAACCTGCAACCTATAGCTACAACCTGCAGCTTACTATCTAATATCTAATATTTAATATCTAATATCTGCCATTTACTATTTGTTTCAGCCTACAACACGCACGAACCTCCGCCTCTCACCTAACGATAAGCCGAACTCCGCCCAGTCACCCACCGATAACCCTAAGCTTCGGCGGTCTTACCGGTCTTCGGCGGTGATCTACTTCTACTACCGCTACTACTTCTACTGCTGCCACTCTTACTTCTACTACTTCTGCTACTTCCGCTGCTTCCACTTCCACGTTCTCCAGCATTCTTTGTTCTTCACCAAGCCCCGCCTGCTTCTACGAGACAAGTCCAAGCGGAATGGAGAGCCGTTATTTCGCTGAAAATGCCACTTTTTCCTTCCAAGCGGACTCAGAAGCCCCTATTGCACCGCTTCAGCGTCCAAACGGCCTTCTGAGCGGGAATTAAGGTCTTCTGAGTCCGCAAGACTGGAAATAATGCTTTATTTCAAACAATAAGGTCTTGTCAGTCCGCAAGCCTGCCCGCTTCCCTAAAGTAGCAACGGCCATCCCGTCCATCAAGGGACGGAATCCGATTCAGCGTGAAGGATTGCGTAGCACCCGCTTCTTTATATTTAGATATAATCCGCCATCGAGCGGACCACCAGCCCCGTTGGAGCCGCCGGCGTGAAGTCCGCCTCACCGCTTCCGCTGAGTGCAAACTCTACCGTCTTCGGCTCGCCAGGGAGCAGATCGAAGAAGTTGTCGGAGAAGATGCCCTCTTCTTCTACGGTCAGATGCACGCCTCTCGCCAGCACATCGCTGCTGAGCGTGAAGCTCTTCCCGGCGCTGCCCGGCACTTCCGTCACCGTAATTACCGGCTTGCTCAGCGGAATATCCTTGGCTGCCGCGAAGTAATGCTCCTTGTACTCCAGCACCTGTCCGCCTTCCACCAGGGAAGCCACCAGCAACACTTGTGCCGGCTCGCGGCCTTCCAGCAATTCAGCAACCGGCAGTGTGAATACCACCGCTGCCGAATCCGCAGCCAGCGTTACCGGCTGCGACCATTCCCGCAGCAGCGCGCCGCTGAAGTCATGAAGCCGGATTACGAGCTCGCCGTCCAGCGCCTGACGCCGGTCGGAGACAGCGTGAACCTTGAGCGTATCCCCGTCCGTACCGTCAATGGACAGCAGCACATCCTTGAAGGACTTGCGCACGGTATATTGCAGCGCCTTCCAGCGTCCGTAATAATCCATACCCGCCCAGGAAGCTACCGGCCAGCAGTCATTCATCTGCCAGTACAGCGTGCCCATGCAGTAAGGCTTGTTCCGGCGGTGGCTCTCAATTGCGATGCGGATCGCTTCCGCCTGAAGCACCTGGCTCATGTACAAGAAGCCTCTGAAGTCCTTAGGCTGCGGCAGGTACATATCCATGTATTCCTTGATCAGCTGATTACCCCGTCCGTTCTTCTGATGGGCCAGCATCACCTTGGACTCCAGCTCCATATCCTCTTCTTCCGCGTAGCTGAGCACCGACTTCAGCTCCGGGAAGGACTGGAAGCCGTATTCGCTCATGAAGCGGCCAACCTTAAGGTTATAGTTCTCAAATGGCTCGATTCCGTGCCATACTCCCCAGTAGTGAATATCGCCTTCGCCCATAATCCGCGTAGCATGCTGATCCTGACCGCGGGTAAGCTCACGCAGCGGTGAGGAAGGCCAATAATCCACACCCGGATGATTCGCGGCAACAGCCTCAGGCAGAATCTTGTGGAAGATTTCTTCATACGCGGCCCATAAGGTCTCACGGATATCAGCACTCAGCTTCTCCTTCCAGCCCCAGCCCATATTCTCCTCGAATTGCGACCAGGCCGAATCAATCTCATTGTTCCCGCACCATACAGCAATAGACGGGTGATTCCGCAATCTGCGGACATTATATACCGCTTCCTCACGGATATTGTTCAGGAACGGCTCGTCCCCCGGGTACATGCTGCATGCGAACATGAAGTCCTGCCAGACCAGCAGGCCGTACTCATCACACAGACGGTAGAAAACTTCCTCTTCATAGAATCCGCCGCCCCACACACGCAGCATATTCATATTGGATTCCACTGCCGTAGCAATCTCATGGCGGTAACGTTCCTCCGTAACCTCAGTTATGAAGCTATCATTGGGAATATGATTCGATCCTTTAGCGAAGACCGGCACACCATTCAGCTCAAAATGGAACGAAGCCCCGCGCTCATCGGGCTTACGGACCAGCTTAATTTCCCGCAGTCCGGTCGTAATCTCCGACACGGCCACAGCTTCTTCTCCCTCCAGCAGCTCTGCACGGAATTGGTACAGCTCAGGTAGACCCAGCCCGTTACACCACCACAGGCGCGGCGTATCGATGACCAGCTCCAGCTCCACCACCTGATTGCCCGGAACCAGCGAAGCTGCCTTCATCCATTCCTGCCCTTCAGCAGTCACCCGCAGCATGCCGCTCCAAGCTTCCGGAGCATCCACTTCAACTACAGCCGTCAGCCGCGCTTCCTTCGGACTCACCGCATTCTGGCGGATGTACAGATCCTTAATGACCGCAATGTCCCGGCCCTCCAGCACGGCTTCACGCCAGATGCCGCTGGTCAGGAATCTCGGGCCCCAGTCCCATCCATAGTGATACGGCGCTTTGCGGGCAAACACACTGATCCGCTGCTCCTGAAGCCCGCCGAGCTCGGACTGGTCATTCGGTGCAGGCAGATCATAGCCCAGCTGGGCCAGCTTCGGCAGATCCTCGGTCACCACCGAGCGGAATACGATGCGGATCTCATTCTCCCCAGCCTGCAGAAGGCCCTTCACATTCACGGTCCAGGAGCGGAACATATTGTCTGCGGACAGTGCATGAACATTGTTCACATATACATCTGCATACGTATCCAGTCCGGCGAATACCAGCTCCGTAACCGCCAGTGTCTGCCAGTTCTCTTCTAATTTAAATACGGTTCTGTATTCCCAGTTCTTCTTGTCGATCCATTGCAGGTCATGTTCATTGGTTCCATAAAAGGGCTGATCTATAACTCCATTCCGGAGCAGATCCGTATGTACCGTTCCCGGTACAATGGCTGGAAGCCAGGCTTCATCTCCACAGGCTCTAAATTCCCAGTTCGTCAGGTTGATGTGCAGTTGTTTCATAAGTCCTCCTAAAAGTTTTGTGAGCGTACACTTCCCTGAGATTGCTTCGTACAGAACCCGCATCGGAAGTATACGCTTTAAGTTTTAATAGCATAAGCTTTAAGTTAAATAGCCTACGTTTTAATTACCCTCATTGTATTTTGTTATTTTATTGTTAGCAATAACTTAATTATAATCTTATAAACAGAACAAATAAAGACAATAAATAATAAATGAATACATTTCTCATTGGATACTTTAGCGCTATAATAATCATGTAAACGCTAACAATAAACGAAAAGGGGACTACACAATGAGAAATAAGTTATTTTCGTTATGTTTTGTTATCATCATGATCTTCTCTTTATCCCTGACAGGCTGCGGTTCAAACAACAATAACAACGCAGCGACGGCTACAGATGAGCCGGCAGCAACCACCGCTCCTGAGACTGCCGCCGGAGAGGCAACAGCTGCACCTGCTACTGAACCTGCAGCGGCAGGCGGCGCTGACATCAGCGGCAAAATCATTTTCCTGACCAACAGAACCGACATGATCGGCAAAGAGTATGACGAATATGTTAAGCGCTTTAATGAGAAATATCCGAACATCAAGGTAGAATTCGAAGCTTCCCAAACCGACTACAACCAGCAGGCAAAAGTTAGAATGGCCAGCGGCGAGCTGCCTGACGTGATGTTCGTCCCTAACATTCCGAACTCCGATCTGCCTAAATATTTCGCCTCACTCGATGATCTCGGACTGAATGACCAGCTCACCTTCAAAGATTTCAAATCCTTTGACGGCCAGCTGTACGGGATCACTACCGGTAACTCCACTTCGGGGATTGTTTATAACAAAAAAGCCTTCGCCGATGCCGGAATCACCGAAGTTCCGAAGACATGGGATGAATTCCTCGCGGCCTGCGAGAAGCTCAAAGCTAAAGGTGTCGTTCCGCTCGCTTCCAACTTCAAAGACAAATGGCCGCTTAATGACTGGGTATATGCTGTTCCCCGCGTGATTGCCGGCAACCCTGACTTCCCGAATGAGAAGCTGACACAAGATGCTCCGTTCACCATGGACAACGGATACGGCAAAGCGCTCGGTCTGCTCAGAGAGCTGAATGAAAAAGGCTACCTGGAAAAAGACATCAACTCCACCAACTGGGAGCAATCCAAGAAAGACATCGCATCGGGTAAATTCGCCATGTACTTCCTGGGTAACTGGGTCATCAATCAGGTGATCGGTGCGGGTACCACTTCCGATAACGTAGGCTTCTTCCCGCTTCCTTATGACAACTCGGGCACTTTGACGGCTCCGCTCAGCCCGGACTTCTTCTATGCCGTGGCTAAGAACAGCAAGAATGTCGATGCTGCCAAGGCCTTCGTGAAATGGATGATCGAAGAATCCGGATACGAGGACTTCGCCGGCTTCATCTCCCCGCTCAAAGGCAAAGAATCCAAGCTGACTCAGCTTAAGGAATTCCAGTCGACGGGTGTAGTCCTGCAGGAAGGTACCGTAGATGACGCCAAGGTTACCGAAATCACCAACAAAGCACAGCTCGACCTGCCTGCTATGGTCCAAGAGTTCGTGCTTGCCAAAGATCCGCAAACCGTCTTCGACAAATGGAACAAAGCCTGGGCCAAAGCCAAGAAAGACCTCGGCTACTAAAATAACCCCACAAAGTTGAGCTTGGCTTCGGGTGATGACTCAGGTACTTTGCGGGGACCCCGAAACATATAAATTCTTTTAAAACAGCCCCACGAAGTGGAGCTTTAGCTTCAAGGTATAAAATGATTTACCCTGCTGCACTAAGCAGCCAGATGCACTAAACTTCCGGCGCAAAAGGGATTATCGCCTTCATGGATAATCCCTTTTGTCGTCAATCCCACTTAAGCTTTCACGAAAGAAGGGTATGCGATGTTCGGAACACTGTCTTACAACAAGCAGAAAACTATTATCATAGTCTCCTTTCTGCTGATCCCGCTGATCCTCCTCGCCACATTCACTTATTATCCGGCGCTGAAGCTGGTCTATTACAGCTTCACCAACTGGGACGGCTACAGCCCCGAGAAGCCTTGGGTCGGCCTCGATAATTACCGCGAGGTGTTTAACACCCCTGATATTTTCAAAGTATTCACCCATAACTTCGCCTACTTCGTCATGGGTCTCGTTCAGAATATAGTGGCGATCTACTTCGCCGTTGTGCTGAACAGCAAGCTGCGGGGCCGGAATGCTTTTCGCATCATGCTCTTCCTGCCTTACATTATGAATGGTGTCGCCGTTGCCTTCATGTTCGGTTATGTCTTCGACACTACCAACGGTTCACTGAATCTGTTCCTGAACAGCATCGGCCTGACCGGCCTTGGACAGACCAGCTGGCTCGGCACCGAAGGACTGGTGAACTACGCGCTCGCTTCCACCGGCTTCTGGCGGTTCATGGGCTACAATATGGTCATTTATATTGCTTCCCTGCAGGCCATTCCGCGTGATATTTATGAAGCTGCGAAGATTGACGGTGCAAACTCGATGCAGACCCTCTGGAGAATTACGCTGCCGAATATGAAGGCCGTCATTCAGCTCAATCTGTTCCTGACCGTGACCGGCGCACTCGAAGTCTTCGACCTTCCGTTCGTACTCACCAAAGGCGGCCCAGCGGGCGCCAGCCAGACGTATGTCCAGCGCGTGGTGGATACGGCATTTGCCTTCAACAATTACGGCCTGGCCTCGGCCATGAGCGTTATCCTGCTCTTCTTTGTAGTCATCGTACTGCTGATTCAACAGCTGGTTCTTAGCCGGGGAGGAGATAAGTAGCCATGGAACATTCCAAATTGCGCTTCAAAGACCTGTTCAAATATTTCACGCTGCTCATCGGCGTATTCGTAGTGTTATTCCCGCCGTATGTCGTGATCGTCAATGCGTTCAAATCCACAGATGAGTTCAACAGCAGCAGCTCTATGGCTCTGCCGCACAGCTTCCTGAACTTCGACAACTTCATCGCTGTCTTCCAGCGCGGCGGGCTGCTCAGCGGCTTCGGCAATGTACTCGTCATTATTATAATTACATTGACCCTGAACATTCTGTTTGGCACAATGGTGGCATATGTACTGGGCCGCTTCTCTTTTAAGCTGAAGCCGGTTGTGTTCGGTGCATATCTCGTGGCCACCATCATTCCTAGCATCACCACCCAGGTCGCCACCTTCGGCATCATCAAAAATATGGGGCTCTACAACACGCTCGGCGCTCCCATTGTGCTCTATATCGGGGCCGATGTGATCCAGATCATTCTCTATTTACAGTTCATCCGCAATATTCCGTTTGATCTCGACGAGAATGCCATGGTTGAAGGCGCTTCCCTGTTCAAAATCTACCGTTCGATCATCTTCCCGTTGCTTACACCGGCGACGGCCACTCTGGTCATCCTGAAGACGATCAGCATTTACAATGACATGTACATCCCTTACCTCTATATGCCCAAGCAGAGCCTGGGTGTTGTAACGACGATCCTCATGCGTTTCCAGGGGGTCAATTCAGGCGAGTGGAACCTGATCTGTGCGGCGATCCTGCTGATCCTGCTGCCGACAGTCATCCTCTACTTCTTCCTGCAGCGTTATATCTTTGAAGGCGTAACGAACGGCGCGGTGAAATAGGGGATGTACGGAAAGGAACAACACAGTGGTATCCTATATCCGGAGATTTCCGCGTACCCTTTGGCTGTTCCTGGCCAATCTGCCTATGGAGCGCAAGCTGATTGTCGTGTTTATTTTTCTGATATCCATGCCGATCACTTATGTCAGTTATCTATCGTCCCGTTCCACCTTCAATTCCGTCCTGGTTAATGCAACAGCAAGCGCCGGACAGATGGCAGACAGCGCCTCGGATACCATCGACCGTTATGTAGCCGACCTGAAGAGGTACACTGCGCTCCCGCTCTACAATACCGATGTCCAGTTCTATCTGGAGCAGGAGCAGACCGATTGGGAAAAAAATACGGGCATGTCCATGTTCCTAAGCTATTTGAACCATACGAAAGAAGAGATTGTTGCTGTATACCTGGTGGATAAATACGGCTCCGTCTATTATGACAAAAGCTCGGGCATCAGCGAGCTGTTCCCGGAAGAACGTCTGGCGCAGTGGCAGAGTCTCACCGAGTCCGGAGTAGCTTCCATAGTTCAGGGCAGGCATATGATCCGTGTAAATGCGGGGGATCACCGGGAGGTATTCAGCATTCTGCGTACCGTCAGTTCGGTCAGCTCGCTGCAGAAGATCGGCATTATTGTGTTCGATATCAATATCAGCCTGTTCAAGGGCATCGTGGACCCGGTCAATGCAGTCACCCAGGGGAGTACCCTGATTGTTGATGACAAGGGGGAAATGATGTACGCCAGCCCGGATGATTCAGGCGGTGGGTCCGGCATGCTGGAGAAGTATACGGACAAGTTCCTGCAGCAGGTGAACGGACCCGATGGCCATTTCCAGATCACTCTGGACGGCAAGGAATATCTCGCGGTATATACTGTATCGGCCAAGACCGGCTGGACTACAATGGTCTCTATCCCGCTGGAGCGGATACTGTCACCAGTGGAGAAAACCCGTAACGCGCAGGTGCTGACCACGCTGGCGATAATCGCCTTCGCCCTGATTGTAGCCACCTTCATCTCCCATGCCCTGACGAAGCCGCTGAAATCCATGGTCCGCCTGATGAAGCAGGTGCAGCATGGCAATCTGGAGGTATGGCTGCATCCCCGGTACAATGATGAGATCGGAATGCTGGGCAGCCACTTCAACCGGATGATCATCCGCGTGAAGGACCTGCTGCAGGAAGTGAAGCTGACGGAGAAACGCAAGCAAAAAGCCGATATGCGGGCCTTGCAGAACCAGATCAATCCGCATTTCATCTACAACACGCTTGAATCCATCCGCATGCTGGCTGAAGGCAGTGATGATCCCCGGGTCGCGAAGCTGACGTACCTGCTGGGGATGCAGATGCGTTACGGGATTGTCCGCAGCGAGGAGATGGTGACCATCGGGCAGGAGCTTGATCACACCCGTAATTATCTGGATATGCTGCAAATCCGTTTCCCGGACAAATTCAGCTTGAAGATTGACGTGCCGGATGCTCTGCTGAGCTTCCCGGTCATTAAGCTGGTCTTCCAGCCGATCGTCGAGAACGCCGTCTTTCATGGCCTGGAGCCCAAGGAAGGCCCGGGCACCATCAGCATCACCGGCTGGGCAGAGGGGGGCAAAGCTGTATTTTGCGTGGAGGATGATGGTGTCGGCATGGATGAAGGTACGCTGCGCGCGCTGAACCATACCCTGACGGGGGGAGCTGACGGCGAGAAATTCGGTATCGGCCTGCGCAATGTGAACGAACGGCTCCGCCTGGACTACGGCAGCCCGTATGGACTGCGTGTAGAGAGCGAATCCGGCCAAGGCACCCGTGTCATTCTAAGAATCGAGAATCTCTCCCACCGTATTGAAGATTAACCGGAAACAGGGCAACCTGCACATTATGTCTTTTGAAAGGGGATATCCGGATTGCTGCGTATTGTGATCGTAGATGATGAAGTCCTGATCCGCGAAGGTCTGGCCCGGATGATCAGCAAGGAGAGCAGCGATTTCGCCGTCATCCGCACTTATCCTGACGGCAAACAGCTGCTGGATGCGCTGCCTGCCCTCCAGTTCGATGTCCTGATTACCGATATCCGCATGCCGCAGATTGGCGGCCTTGAGCTGATCCGTCTGCTCAAAGCCAGTCATCCCCATATTCGTTCCCTGCTGATGAGCGGATTCGTTGAATTTGATTATGCCCGGGAAGCCATCCGCAGCTCGGCGGTAGATTATCTGCTGAAGCCGATCAATAAAGAGCAGCTGTTCGACGTGCTCTACAGCCTGGATAAGGAACGCACGCTGCTGCGTGAGAAGGAAGAACGGCACCGCTCCGGGATGCTGCTCTCCATGCTGCATATTGAAGAGCCCTCCGCTGTGCTGATCGGCGGCCTTATTTTGCCCCAGCCTTATTTCTCGGTGTTTGTCCTCAAAGGAGACTCGCCTGAAACCGTCTGCTCCTGTACAGACAGTCTGCGGCAAGAGATGGATAACGGATTCGATGTGCTGGAACTCCGCCAGGGACTGCAGGTCTGGATCTGGTATTCTGCGCAGCCGCTGGAATCTGCTGAATTAAGCGAGATCCGCAGATATCTGCAGGCTGCCAGTGCAGGGCATACTCTGCATGTGGGCATAAGCCGCTCCTACGCGGATGCAGCCAGGCTCAGAACGGCTTATCTGGAAGCCAAACATGCCTGTGACTGCGGAATATACCAATCCCGGCCGCTGCATTATGTTACTATTGAAGAGCTCATCCTGCCGGATAAGGCAGGGTCTGAGCTTTTTGCGCCTTATCGTGAACCGCTGGTCCATGATTTACAGATCCTCAATGTCGAGGGTGTACTTGCAGGAATTCATAAGCTATTCTCGGAGCTTGCATCGCAGTGTGCTTATCCCGAGCAGATTCTCCGCATGTGCCGGGAGATGGAAGAGCTTGCCCGTAAGGAAGTGCAGGAATTCGAAGCGGTCTACCGTAACGGAGTGACTATGGCGCTGGAGGAACAGCTGGAGAGCTGTTTGGCTTTTGCAGATATGGAAAAGCTGTTCGCTTCCTCCTTGTCGTCTGCTCTAAGCAGTATCCGTGCCCACCGGCTGGAGTTGTCCGGTACCGCCGTCGAGACCATCAAGCGCTGGATCTCAGCCAACTATAACCAGCACGCAGATCTGAACACCCTTGCGGGGATGGTGTATCTTACGCCAAGTTATTTGAGCAAGCTGTTCAAGCAGGAGACCGGTCTTACGCTGACTGATTATATAATTGAAATCCGCATCCGCAAGGCCAAGCAGCTGCTGAAGAATGCCCCGGACCTCAAAATCCATGAAATCGGCACCGAAGTCGGCTATCCCGACCCCGCCTATTTCAATAAACTGTTCAAAAAAGTTGTCGGCGTCACGCCGAATGAATATAAACGAATCTCATCTGTGTAAGGAGTCTGATCACTTGCATCCGCTGTCCCGAACTACACATGACTCTCAGGAAATCGAGGTATATGATACAACCGAGCTGTATGGCGAGACCGGACGGTTCCGTGTGCTGCAGTTCTCGGGTGAAGCGATTCAAGGCGCGCTGGATCTGGAGCATCCTCGCCGGGTCATCTTTGAATATCCGCGGGCGATGATCCATCTGATGGAGGCGGGCGATCCTTATTTCGAGGATGTGTTCCTGATCGGGCACGGGATTGGAACGATTGCCGGGTATTTTGCGGAGAAGCGCTTTAAGGTCGCTGAGGTCAATGAGCAGGTTGTGGAATACAGCCGAACCCGCTTTGGTTACAGTCAGGACAATGTACTGATCGGTGACGGCCGCAGCCTGCTGGAGAATGAAGCAGACCGGAGCTATGATTACATTCTGCTGGATGCCTTCACCGCTGCCGGAACACCGGCGCATTTCACTTCGCTGGAGTTCTTCGGGCTTACCCGGGATAAGCTGCACGGACACGGCGCGATTATCATGAACCTGATGGGCCGCAGCGATAACGACCGGCTGATTAGTGCGATCCACACGACGCTTAACGAGGTGTATCCCCACACTAAGACCTTCGCCCTCCCGGCAGAAGGCAACGCCGATCTCCGCAACATTATTATGGTTGGCAGCAGCCGGCCAGTCACCTATCAGTCCCGCCACATGGCCGGATTCAGCGAAATTACGCCGGAGCTTGGGCATGTGATCCGGGACCGCCGGTAGTTGGCCTATGACCGGAGTTGCGCCGCCCTAGCTTTAACTGTATTTTGTACAACTAAAACGAGCGATTATTGCGCTGCGAAGGTTTTAGTTGTATTTTCTACAATTAAAAATCCTCATATTTCATAAAAGAAGGCTTACCGCTATTTTTAATTGTACAGAATACAGTTAACCCGGCAAATCCGGGTTTTCGCCGTCTTTTAACTGCAGGAAATACAACTAAATGCTAGGCACTCCGCTTTCGGTACTCGCAGGCAGGCGCTGCCGGGGGAGAAATGTCCGCCCATTGAAGGGATACGCTTGTGGCCGAACTCCACCTTGAGTCCGTTCGGCTCCGCTTCGCACCACTCGATCAGCCGCTGAATAGGCCTACTCCATTTTCTTTTCAAAAATGAGCTCATAATATTCCGGAAACCCCACAGCCTGGGCGCTGGGCATGATAACGAACTGAACGAACCGCCAGCCCTCTGCTGCATGCGTATGTATAATCTCCTGATAATTCTCCGTTGGCAATTGGAGAAATCCAGTATTCTTCTTTTTCATTTGTACAAATTTGTATTCAAACATTGATCTTCCTCCTGTTGTAATTTTCTACTTAAGCATGTTAATCCTTCACAGGCGTCCCCTGATGAAAAAACATCTGCCAGCGTCCCTCAAGCAACCTCCAGACCGAGCTGCGCAGGCAGTGAATGCCGGAATCTTCATTGAAGGTCCGGTAGGTCGCAAGGACAGCCTCCTCAGACAACGTATGGAGTTCGAAGTTACTCAAGGTCATCCGTACCTCACCTGCTCCCCCTTCGCCAACCTGATCGTGCTTCCGCCATACCCTGCCTGAACTTCCGAATTCAGTGTAATCATCTGCGATCAGCAGCGCCACCGCTTCAGGATTCGTACGCACTTCATTGCTCAGCAGCTGCTCCTCGAGATCGCAGATATGCTCTGCCAGCAATTCTTTAGCTGTCACATCAATTCCCTCCTTTTTACATTTACTATTCTGGATGGGCACCGGAATATCCTCTCCAGACAGCAAAAATCCCGGTCCGTTCTGCAGGAGGCACAGCGCAACCGGGATTCCGCAAGTGAATGAAGCCTATTCCAGCGACCGCTTCAGGCGGTATTCCTTGGGGGTAACGCCGAAGGCTTTTTTGAACAATTTGAAAAAGGTACTCTCATTGACGTATCCGACGAGCTCCATAATCTGCTTGATGCTGATATTCTTCGTCTCCAGATAAGTCTGGGCATGCTGAAGGCGGATATCGTTCAGATACTCGCTCACCGATACCTCTTCGCTCTGCTTGAACATTCTGCCGACGTAGGCAGGAGTCATATGCAGCATCGAGGCAATCCCCTGCAGACTGAGGTTCGGCTCTTTATAATTCATCTCAATGATTTCCTTAATCGCGTCCATCAGAGCCGCATTCTTGCCGCTGCCCGTCCGGTCCAGCTGATCATGGATATCCCGGCATACCCTGCCGAATAATTCAGCGGTCTCCTGCAGCGTCTCCTGCTCCAGCACCTGGCGGCTGAGCGTGCTCAGCTCCACATTCAGCGGAATAACACGGTTATGGTTAATCTCCTTAACGGAGGTTTTGATAATGCCCGTGATATGCAGCAGGCTGTGAACAATGGCATCATAATGGCAATGCCCCAGCGGAGCCAGCATATGCCCGATGGCCTGCTCCATGGCAGGCAGATGACCGGTGCGGATACTCTCACCCAGCCTCTTCTCCAGCTCCGCCGGGAAGCTATACTCCTGCTGCCGGAGATTGCCGTCCACTCGCCCCTTCGTAATGATGCTTTGCCGGCCGTATACCAGCTTATACATCGAATATTGAACAGCCGCCGCATAACGGTCCGGAATCTGTTCATGGCTGCCACAGGGTTCACTGGCCGTCAGGGTCAGTGACAGCTGGTAATAGCTGCTGACCACCTGCTGGATGTTACGGAACAGCTCATGCAGCGCTTCCTCATCTTCGGTTTCACTATTGCTGCCTTCCGCCCGGCTGATCAGTAGGGCCAGATGACTGCTGCGCATATCTGCCAGCTCACAGAGATATCGTCCGGGACGCAGGATCTCTTCTGCAATATTGCGGATAGCAAAATAATACAGGCTGCGTTCATCATGGCTGGTCCTGCTGCTGAACCCGGAATATCCGTCCACCTGAATCAGGACTACCCGGTAAGGGCCGCTGCGGCTGATTTGCAGGCCGTTCTGCCTGATATTATCCTCGAATTCCTTCGCGGACAACGCCTTGCCACCGGAGAGAAGGGTTCGGAGGTAATAGCTTGTAATAATATGCCGCTGTTTGCCCTGCTCGTCTGAGACGCTCCGCAGCTGCTGGGCCATTGTGCTGAAGAGGCTGGCCACGGCCGATAATTCATCCTTATCTTTATCTTTCTCCTTACCCTTCTCCATATTCTGCCCCGTGGCCTTACCAGCCGCCGCCTTCCCTCCCGGCTGCATCCCCAGCTGGCCTATCAGACGTCCAATAGGCTTATAGAGCTTGTGTGCTACAAGGGTAGCCAGAACCACAGCCAGCAGCAGAACGGCAATAATGACGGACAGAAAGGTGCCGCGCAGCTCCCGTATAGGCTGAAGGATAATTTCATACGGCTGCACACTGACGACCTTCCAGTTCGTCCCCTGCATATTCAGATAGTTGACCAGCAGTCTGGTGCTGCCGCCGAACCTGCCGGACAAGGTGCCGAATGCTTCGGCATCCCCCGGCGTATGCCCGCCCAGCGCCCGGATCAGCTCCCCCTGACTAGGCAGCAGCTCCGGGTTACCCGAGAGCAGCAGCTTGCCTGCCTCATCCAGCAGATAGACGCCCGATTGCTCAGGAATAGCGAAGTCATTGAACGAGCGCAGATTCTCATAGAGCCATTCGGGCTTGATATTGACGACAAGCGCACTCTCCTTACTGGTGCCGGTGTCCGTGAAATTCTGATACATCACCAGCGAAAAGAAATCAACGGGCTGGTCTGCTCCGCTGAAATTCATCGGAATCAGCTTCATCCGGGGAAGCTTCTGCTTATTCTTCACCAGCAGGGCAATCTCCCCGCTCATCGGGGCATCCGGTTTGTTCAGACTGAGCTCCCCTACGGTATAGGTCCGGTCGTCATAACCGTTATAGACAAGGATCGAATGCAGGAACGAAGAGGAGAGGTAGGCCTGCTTCAGCGAATTCATCGAACGGATCACCAGCATTTCATCAGGATCGCGCAAATTCAGCAGCGGTACAATATTAGGGTCCATGTACAGGGAGACAGCCAGATTATACATTACCCCTGACATATAGGACAGGTTGATTTGAATCTGCTTCATAGCCTTGCGGCTGACCTCCTGCTGCATCCGGATCGCGCTGCGTTCCGCATTATACTGCAGGAGCAGCGAAGAACCGGCGAGAACAGCCACCATCAGCAGTGTTACAGAGCCTATAATGCGCAGCAGGTACTTCCTGGACCTGTAAGCTTGCCACATCAGCAGTCCCCCCTCTACTAAGATGCATTATGCCGCCTGTAACCAGCATGACATATAGCGGATGGGGCTATCTACTGTACAATGTGCGAATTGCTCTCCGATCTCAGACTGCGATTTGGTTTCAGTGAAAAGCCAGCGGAACCCTGCGGACAGCGCCGGGCTCTAAGGTAATGCGCGGCCAATCGGCTGAAGCGCATTGCCCGAGCGGAACTCCCGCTGCGGTCGACAGCTCTGCGAATATGGACACCTCAGCCGGATAATTAGTGGTGTTGGCAACAGTGAGAACCAGCCTCCCCTCCTCCTGCTCCAGTGAACATTCCACATGATCAAATATCCACAGCAGCCCTGTGTCGGGCTGCACATAGATGCCCGGAACCTCCGCATAGGTCAGCATATTCGAGACCTCACACCAGCAGGAGAGCGGCAGCACTTCCCCGATCAGCTCCGTGCCCTCCCAGTCGCTCATATTCACCCTTTCGCTCATATAACCGGGCAGCAGCTCCTTCCCGTCCCAGCCCATGACAGGTCTGTCCTGGCGGGAGAGATATTGCGGAAGCTGATGCGCAGTATCCCTGAGCTGCTCCATATACAGCGGATTACCGGTGGCCCGGAACAGCTTCAGAAGCGAATCGCCAGACAGGGTGCAGATGCCCGGAGCGCTGTGCTTATTCTGCACATTGGCAATGACCGAGCCTGCCGTTTCAATCCCCAGCCGTCCGAAGGTCGATTCTTGCGGAAAAACAAAATTATACGACACACACCACGAGATTGCCTGCCGGGCCGCTTCCTCTGCCCGCTGCAGCCACTTCTCCTCCCCTGTCGTTTCGTGGAGGACGATGAACGCTTCCAGCAGGGCGAAGGCCGACTCGCTGTCCGGACACTGCAGAATCTCTCCGGGCCCGCCCGTGGTCACACCCTCCCGGGTATACTGGCGGTAATAATAATCCCCGGCTGCCCTCGCCGCCGCCAGATACACCTCTTCATTCAGGTGTTGGCCAAACAGCGCCAGTCCGGCAACCGCCATCGCACCTCCGGCAGAGCCGCCGACCAGCAGCTCTCCGGTCTCCGCCTGCACCCATTGGCCGAACTGGCCATACCGGCCCCATAAGCGGAGGAAGCCATCGGCAAGCCGCCGCGTGCCCTCAAGCCAGCGCTCCGGTACAGGCTCATTCGGATGCAGTGTGTTCATCGCCATGAGATGCTTCACTAGAAAGTACAGCGCATCTGCGCTCTTGCGCACAATATGCCATTGCTCCGGATGATCGCGCTGCGGATCTTCATTGAACTCATCGCCGTAGTAGCGGCCGTTATAGAATACACCGGGGAAGAATCCGGCCTCCGTCTGCCCGCCGAAGATGAAATCAAGGGTCCGGCCGGCTCTGCGGACCGATTCTTCGCCGCCCGCAAGCAGCAGCGCATAGCTGGACATCCCGCCCCCGACCCAGCCCAGCTGCCAGTCCTGATGCTTCATATCCACGGTGCCTACGGCGTAATAGCCGTACGGCTCCTTCCAATTCAGTTCGTTATATTTCTGCTCCTGAATGGCCCATGCCGCCGAGAACGGCAGGCTGGAGGACAGCGCCGGAATTCCCGCCAGCGACTTGCGCACCCCGGCGAATCTGGCGAACAATCCGTCTACACTGCCGCAAGGGAAGCTGTATACCTCAAAGCTCAGGCTGAGCTTATCGCCTTCCCCGAAGTCCGCCCCTCTATCCGGGGAAGGGGCTCCGGTGGTACACATGTCGTATTTGATCCGCGGCCGTACGCCCGGAGCACGGAAGGATATAACAGCAGAGCCTCTGTCCTCCGCTTCCTGCACATGAATCGAGGTCTCCCCGCAGCCGGTCTGTTGGCAGGTTAGAATCAGGATTCCCTGTCTGCGGACCGGATCATATACTCCCACCGCCGGTGTAGCTGCGTCCCCGGCCAGCAGGTGGAAGGCCGAAGGGCCGGGCCCTACGGACAGCCGCGGCACATCGGTAATCAGCGCCGGAGTATCCGGGCCGTGCTCCGGCAGCTTGCTCCAGCAGGGCGGATAGCTGAAGCTGCGCACATCGAAGCGGTTACCGTTATATATAGCGCCGGGAACAAGCACATAATTGGTGCGGTCCCAGGCAGCAAATTCAAAGCGGACCTCCGCTGCGGTTTGCAGCGACTGTCCCCGGTGGAACCAGTTCACTTCGAGCCTGGCTCCATCACTGCTGCCGCCTATCCCGGCGCAGCCGAGCGTAATCTCCCAAGCCGCTGCTTCTCCGGCAGGCAGAAGGGTCTGCCCAGCTTCTCCGGCATTTCCTGCATCTCCTGCATCTCTTGCATCTCCTGCATCCCCTGCGTCTGCCGCCCAGCCAGTGTGATATTCCATAAGCGGCTCGGCCTCCTCGAAGGTGTGCGAAGCGAAAGCCAGCTTCGCTCCGGCTTCTTCAAGCAGCAGCTCAAGCTTCTTCTGCATCTGCATCTGCATCTGCATCTGCCGCCCCCCTCTCTTCTCTCTCCGCCAAACCTGCTTCTGAAGCTCTGTCACGCGGGCCAAACTGCGAGAAATCGATATCCTCCCAGCCTAAGGCATAAGCCGGCGAAGAAGGCAGCAGCCGGTAGTCCCCTGCCGGACCATCAACGAAAGCGGGATCGGCCAAGACGGTACCGGCATCATATTTGCCGTCCAGTACAGCACGCCAGGCTTCCCATGTGTATTCTTCGCCCCATACACTATTGGGGCCGAAAGACTCTGCCGGAAGCTCGCCGGTGATCCGGGGGACGGCCCCACCGCGCCAGAACAGGTTGCGGTCAGCAGCCCGGAACCGCTCCGGACTCCAGTTGACGAAGCAGTACAGATGACCTGAATTAGAGATGATATTTCCTTCGACCGTAATATCCCGGTTCGCTTCCCCTACCATCTCCTGCGAGCCTATAGCGTTGACCGCCTGGGGATTATCCGCCATCAGATTGTTGCGGATGACATTGCCGACGCCTTTGGAGAAAATCGTCATCCATAGCTTTCCCTCACCAGTGCTGTAGAGATGATCAAGCACATTATGTGTCACAGTTACATCATCGGAGGCATCATCCAGATAAATGCCGAAGCCGAAGGAGAAATAGATACCGCTGTGATGCAGCCGGTTGCCATGGATGACGTTCCGGCGGCCGATTCCCCAGGATTCGATCAGCCCCCCGTCCTGGCTATCGGTCATCACCTCCGAGATATCGTTATAGCTGATCCGGTTGGCCCGGGTAAAGAGGAAATCCCAATGGTTCTCCCGCGTCACGGCTACACCCCATAGAGATTCCGGCAACTGCTGATGACGTTGTCCTTTGAGGGATATCCCGTAGCGGGGCATATGTGAGATGCGGTTATGCGCGACCTCGCAGTCCCCGCACTGATACAGGACAATTCCGCTTCCATGGCCGACAAGCTCTCCGCCATGGCTAATCCGGTTGTTCGTGATCCGGTGTCCTTTATTCTGATTGGCATCCTCCACTTCACGGAAGCTGCCTTCCCCCGGGGCATAACCTGAGGCGTAAATGGCCGTGTGTCCAACGGTCTGTATAATGTTTCCGTCCAGCACAATCCGTTCGGCGCTGCGGTCTAGGAAGAAGCCGCAGGCGCCGGATTCACGGATATGGCAATCCGAGATTTCAATTTCCTCCGCATTGCGGATATAGACCACTCCGTTACGTTGTTCATCCGGTTCAACATTATCCATGCCCGGCTCACTGCGCATCATCTTATAGTCTTCATAGAAATCAGTGCAGGCCAGAGTCAGACCCTGGAAGGCCAGACCGGATACCCGCCGGGAATCATCTTCCCCTTGAATTTCAAGCAGCCGCAGGACAGACGGGGCGATAACCTGCTCCTCCAGCGGAGTGCCGCGCTTGGGCCGGTAATACAGCATAGCCTCTGCCTCATCCAGATGAAATTGGCCGGGTACACGCAGGAACGACAGCGAGCCCTGCAGGAAAAAGCGTGAGCCTGCGCCAATTCCCCAGATGGTGGGCCGCGCAAGCTCAATCCAGCCGGAAGAGTGATCGATCCGCCGCACCGGAATTGTCTCCGAGGCCCAGTTCCACTCCCCTTCCCCCGGCCACACAAACATCTGCAGTCCCGCCGTATCCAGCTGCTCCGGCACATCCCCTTTCCGGGCAATGATTCCGTCATGCTCTCTTCCCTCAACCGAGGCGGCGGATTCGTAATACCCCGCCGCCGGGAGACGGGCTTTCACTACCCGTTCCCCGCCTGCATATAGCGTCTGGAACCGGGTTCCCTGCGGCAGCGTTGTACGCCAGATGCCGTCCTGCCACAGTTCCCAGCCGGAGAGCACGGCGCCTCCCGCGAGAACCGACTTCTCTCCCTCAGCATTGCGGTAGAGTACACGGCAGCAGGTACCCCCTGCATCCCCGCACCCGAAGCGCAGCGGCTCGCCAAGCTCGTAGATACCGCCCCCGAGGAAGACTGTTATCTGCCCTGTGTGCCCTCCGGCTAGGGCATCGCGCACCGCACTCTGCGCGGCGGGAATTGTGCGGTACGGTTCTTCCCGGCTTCCGCTGCCGGAATCATTCCCGCTGTGCGGGTCTACATATAGCTGCAATTCACTGTCTGTTTGCTGTTCTGCTGAGATCATTTCCTTCATCGCTCATCTTCCCTTCTTCACCCATATTCACACGGATATATAGCTTCTCCGAAAGCCTGATATACCGCCTCAGCTCCTGTCTCCAGCATGCAATCTAATCCACCTCCGGCGCTACTGTTCAATATGGCAATTACCCGCATTCATACTGTACTTTATGAGATTTACTATTCATTTCCGCAGCAAAGAGGCTTTCGCGGGGCCGCCTTTAGCCCTGCGAAAGCCTCCGTAACTTATAGCTGTATCCTGCTTACCTTACTGAATTGGAGCCAGATGCGCCCCGTCAATGACCGTGAACGTTGATCCGCCACCCGGAACGGTCCAGGCTACGGACAGGGAGTCATCGCCCTGATCTTCCTTGTGCAGCGCCTCTACGTAATAGCGCTGTCCTGCGGTCAATGTAATCTGGCCGGACTTCTGCGAAGGCTGGTAGGTCCAATTTCCCGCTGGCGTCCAGCCGGCTACGGTGGCGATCAGGACCTTATTGGCCGCACTGTTAGTCGTGCTGAGCCAGAGCTCACAGTCATTATCTCCGGCAATGGCAAACTGATAAACACCTGTAACCGTCGGCACAATATATCCTCTTACGCGTTCCCCGTAGCTGTTGGCCCAGTTCGACGGACTTGTAAAACTCGTCAAGGCCGTAACCCCGGTTGGTGTCGTCCCTACCGGGATGGCTGAAACTGAGCCTCCCGTAACATTGGTCCAGTATTCACGGGTAATCGTCCCGACCTGAGTCAAACCACCAGGCGTCGGTGTTGGTGTTACTGTTGGCGTCGCCGTTGGTGTTGGTGTCGGTGCTACCGTTGGCGTCGGTGTCGCTGTCGCCGTTGGTGTCGGTGCTACCGTTGGCGTTGCCGTCGGTGTCGGCGTTGGTGTTGGCATCATTGTCGGTGTCGGTGTTGGTGTCGGTGTCGGGTTGCTGCCTCCACCCTGGTTCACATCACAGGTCTTGTAGAAACCCACGGCCGGATCGGTGCCGAAGGCATTCGTCGAGCACATGACGGTATTGGTGTAGGTGCCGTAGGCGTAGCTGTTGTTCGCCCCGAAGCGCACCTGCTTGGTGCCTGTGAAGTTACAAGGATTGTTCTCACCGGCACAAGGAACCCAGTTAGCCGAGGATACCAGCGTCGTTACGCTTAGTGTATTGCTCGCGGCCGACAGGTTGCCTGCTGCATCCTTCGCCTTGACAGTGAAGCTGTAGGCGGTGCTTGCCGCAAGACCCGTCACCTCAAAGCTGAGTGCTCCCGTGGTCGACCCGGCCAGTACGCCCCCCTTATAGACATTGTAGCCCGTGACTCCAATATTATCGGTTGATCCGCTCCAGGTAAGACTGACACTGATGTCCGTCTTGGCCGGTGAAGCGAGATTCGCCGGAGCACTCGGCGCCACCGTATCCGGACCATTTGTCGTTACACTCAGCGCATTGCTTGCCGCCGACAGATTGCCCGCCGCATCACTGGCCTTCACCGTGAAGCTGTAGGCTGTATTCGCTGTAAGCCCGGTTACCGTATAAGAGGTTGCCCCTGCACCTACTGTAGTTCCAGTGCTTACACCATTTTTATAGATCGTATAGCCATATACCCCCACATTGTCGGTGGATGCCGACCAGGTCAGATTGACTGTGGTATCTGTTTTGGAAGGCGAGCTTAAGCTGCCGGGTGCGGTAGGCGCTGTAGTATCCGGCGGACCAGCGTATACGGTCACCGTCTGCTCCTTCACACTGGCCCGGCCGCCATTATCCCAGACACCAAGTATGACCTTATAGGTGCCTGCCTTCTGGTACGTATAGGTTGGACTCACCGTGGTAACCGGAATGCCTTCACCCAGATCCCACAGATTCTCCACAATACTGCCGTTGTCTGTGGACGTATTGGTGAATGTGACGGGCTGGCCGAGCTGAACGGTCAGCGGTGCGGTGAAATTGGCTACCGGCTTCGGATCACTGAAGCCCCGGCTGGTAAGCTGCGTATTCGTACCGTTGCCGCTGACGGTATTGCCGCTCCACTCCAGATCAGCAGCCGCTGACGGATACTGGTCAATGGATGGTCCACTGTTTCCAGTAATGGTGTTATTAACAAAGCTGATCCGGTCCACCCCGGAAGCTGTCGTAATCTCAATAGCCTTCCGGCCGTTATTCAGAATCTGGTTGCTGTCAAAAGTAATGTTCCGCGTATCCCCGTGAATCCGCACGGCATTGCCGTCATACCCCGGATAAGCGGCGGCAGGGTTGCCGGCCGGTCCATTTTTCCAGATATTCTTGTAAAAGTACTGATACTGCTCGGTTTGTCCGGTGCCGGCACCCTGAAGCTGCATACCCCACATCACGATGTTCTGCACCGTATTGTAGTTCCACAGCTGATAGCCCGTACCCGGCGACTGCTGCATGCCCACCTGCTGTCCCCCGTCTACGAGATTGCCCGAGGTGACACCATGGTCAACCATAACCTCCAGCCCCATGTGGCCGACTGAGCCGTCCGTTGCCTTAACTACATTGTTGCGCACCGCAATATACTTCGAGCGGACGGCGCTGATCCAGTGATCGACGTTGTTGTTCTCAATCAGCGAATAGTCGACGTTGGTGTGCAGCTCGATGCCGAGGCCCTCCATTTTTTTACCGGTGCCGGTGATGGTGTTGCCGCGGACGATAGCGTAAGGACTGTCATCATTCACAAAAATCCCGCCCCGGCCCGTATCCGCAATCGTATTATTCTCAATCAGCGCATAGCTGGAGCCCCAGCCGGCCCGTACCCCGCCTCCCCAGTCGGAATTCACACCGGTGTTGGTGATTGTATTGCCCGAAATCTCAATATGGGTCGATCTTACAGCATATAGCGCAAAAGGTCCGAAACCGCTCGATGCGACGAAATCCTTGACCCGCAAATTACGCATCTTGTTGCCGTCGCTGTCTTCGGAAGTAACGGCAGACTGGGCTGCGGTGTTGTTGCCTCCATCGAGGGTCATGTCCGATACTTCAGCATTCAGCGCATTATGCAGGTAGAAGAAGGTTGCGGCCGTGGCGCCGGGAGTGAACTTGATAATTACCGAATCCCGGCTGGCCCCGGCAATTTTGACGCCGGATTTGCTGTTGACGGTTCCTGACAGATAGTAGGTTCCCGCCGGAATGAGCACAGTGTCTCCGCTGACCGCTGCATCTACAGCACTTTGGAACGCCGCCTTGTCGTCTGCGGTATCCCCGCCGTTCGCACCGTAAGCGGTTACATTCACTGTTGCGGCAAACGCCGGAGTTGCCGGCACGGCTGGCAGGAGAAGCGATACAGCACCAAGAATACAGAGTATCCGCACTTTCAGTTTTGAGGCGTGTTTCAGCTTGCTTGTCATCTTCATAAATCCCTCCCCTTCAATTCTGAATCGGCTGCAAGACTGGCTTCCGGCTTTCCGCATGATCCGATGCTTCCGGCAGGGCAGACTGAATGTGAGCCGGGACATCTCCTCCTTATCTTGCCATGCCTTCTACAGGGGGAGAAACTGTTCATTTTATCAAAAAGCATGTTTTACACACTGTATAAAACGCCAAAAGCTTTAATTTTACAGAATATCATCCAGGCGTCTGACAAAAGCCTTGCACCTCTAGGCAAATTTGTTTAAAACTATATCATACCTACTCTCACAACTATGTCTGCGCCGAAGGGGCTGGATTTATGAAACCGTTCTCATTTTATAAATCGAAAAAATACTTCCAATCCGTCATGTTCTCCATCATGCTTGCCATGGCCCTGATTCTGACCGGCTTAGCCGTTGTAAATACCTATGTGCTGGAACGTTCGATCAAGAATGTGCAGGAGAATTCCAACCTTAAGGTGCTGACACAGACCCAATATAATCTCTCCTCCATGAATGAAATTATTACCCACCTCTCCACCTTCGCTTATAACGATAATCTGCTAATCCCGCTGCTATTCTCGAAACCCCTGCCTCAAATGGACTATATCCGCGGTTACCGTGAAATGGCCAATCTGATGAAAAGCTCATCGTTCCTGCACTCCATTGCCGTCTACAACGCTTCAAGCAACGAGCTTTACGGCTCGACCAGCAACTTCCTGGTCGACGGCGGTGTCACCAAAGAACGGATGACAGAGTGGCTGCTGCATCCGGCGCAGCCGCATCCGACCTCACGCCTGATCCCGGTGAGCCTGGAGCGGACGGACGGCGGAATCGATGCCTTCGCCTTCATCGTAACCGATGCCTACATCCCCTTTACCGGCGACCGGTCTGCACTCATTCTCTATATTAAATCCGGCTGGGTCTTCGACAGCCTCGCCAAACTGAATGATGCAGGCACAAGAGCCCAAGGCCAAATCTATATCCAGACTTCCGGCGGACAGCTGCTGTCCGGCGAGAACCTCGCGCAGAGTAATCAACCGGACCTGGACGGTATTACCGAACTGATCCGGCAGCATAAGGCCATGACCGGCGCAGGCTCCGGTTCAGTCACCGGCAATACCGGCAACAGCAAAAGCATTATCACCTATATGGAAGGCATCGGCGACTGGACGATCCTGTATGTCCAGCCGTATGCCTCCGTCATGAAGGATGTGACCGATGCCCGCACGAAATCGCTGCTGATTACCGGCGGCTTCCTGCTGCTGTCGATTGCCGTATCCGTCTGGCTCTCCTACAAGCTCTATGACCCTATTGAGAATATGCTGCGGCGGATGCGCCCGCTGTCCGCAGATCCGCAGCAAGCGGATGAACCATACGGTAACGAGCTGGATCTCATGAGCGGGCATTATCAGCGCATGCAGGAGAAGCTGCAGGAGATCAGCTCCGAGCAGATCGTGAACAAATATTACATCCGCAAGTTCCTGACGGACAGCCGGATCTTCTCCCATAATGACATGCAGCTGCTGATTGAGAAGCACGGGCTGCAGATCTCCGCCCGGGAATCCCTGCTCGTATGTGTGCTGCGCATCGAACGTTATGCCGCTTATGACCTGGCGACGCCGCCTTCTTCCAAGAAGCTGCACAGCTTCGCCCTGGTCAATATCGCCCAGGAGATTATGTCCCGTGCTTACCCCTGCGAAGCTGTAGATCTTCAGGGCGACCATATCGTGCTAATTGTATCAGCTACCGGCAGCACATCTGATTTTGCCGGCACGAAGCCGCTCATCCGGGAGATTCAGGATACGATCGGCCAGTATTACGGCCTGTCGTTGTCCGGGGGAATCAGCAGCGTAATCTCCCAGCTTCCGCAGCTCTCCGCTGCTTACTACCAGGCCTATCAATTATCTCTGTATACCTTCGCTTCGGGATACAAATCGATCATCCTGCCGGAGGATGTCCGGGAGAATCTCGGAAATAAACGTAAGACCCTGCCGCCGGATATTGAACGCAAGCTGTCGGAGGCGCTGAAGAAAGGCCAGCTCACGGCCGCAGGCAGCGAACTGGAGAAAGCCTTCTCGCTCCTCGCCACATTCCAGTATGAAGAGATGCGGCGTGTCGTTGCCGACCTGGCTTGGGTGGTGCAGAATACAGCGGCGGAAATTGCCGGCAACCGGGTAGGCTCCCTGCCCCTCGACATCGACCAGATTCACCGGATTCCCCAGGCGCATGAGACGCTGGAGGAGATTTACGTAGCTCTTCTGTCGCTGTGTGCCACCATCTGTGAAGGCCAGCGGCCGGCCAGTCCTGAACGTAATGAGCTGATTATCGGCACTGTCAAAGAGGTCATTGAACAGAAGTTCAACGACCTTAATCTGAGCCAGCAGTCCATTGCAGCGAACGTCAAGCTGACCTCCGCCTATCTCGGCAAGCTCTTCAAGGACAGCTGCGGCGTATCCATTACCGAATATATCAACGATATCCGGCTGCGGCATGCACAGGAGCTGCTGCTGCAGAGCGATTATACGATTTCAGAGATTATGGATAAATGCGGCTATGCCAATCAGAGTTACTTTTTCCGGCTGTTCAAGACCCGGTTCGGCACCACTCCGAAGGATTACCGGCTTAAGAAATCACTGTCCTGAACGTGCCGATTCCAAGAATACACAGGAATTCTCATATTGTATACTCCCGCTGCACAGCTTTTCGAACATGACATTGTATCCTCCCTCTTCCCTCCATGGCATGATGGATTCATAACAGAACGGAGGAGGAGATGAAGATGGGAAAGCCTGAGCCGGCCGAACTAAGCACACTTCCGGGGAACACAGGCCGCAGGCAGCCCGCTGTTCTACGATGGGTGATAAGCGAATTCAGGCATCTGCGCAAGAACCGCGAACTGCTGCTGCTCGCCTTGCCCGGAATACTATTCAAGCTGGTGATCGCGTACTTTCCAATGGTGGGTCTGATTCTGGCATTCAAGTTTTTCAGATATGACGAGGGGATCTTCGGAAGTAAATGGGTAGGATTGCAGAATTTCGAATTCCTCTTCAAGGCGCAGGACGCCTTCCGCATTATCCGCAATACGCTGCTGTACAATTTTTCTTATATTATCCTGGGGACGGTCTCCGCCCTGCTGCTCGCACTGCTGCTGAATGAGCTGTCAGGCCGGTTGGTCAAGGTCTACCAGACGACGATGTTCCTGCCTTTTTTCATCTCCATGGTTATCGTCGGTTATATTGGTAACGCTTTCTTTGACTTCCAGAACGGATATCTTAACACGCTGCTCGGCTATGTGGGCATCGACCCGCATAACTGGTATCTGGAGACGACCCCCTGGATCTTCATTCTCCCGCTGGTCTCACTCTGGAAAGGCATCGGCTTCTCTACCCTGATCTATTATGCAGGCATGACCGGCATTAACCCGGACTACTATGAAGCTGCCACCCTGGACGGGGCGACCCGTGTACAGATGATGCGCAGAATTACGCTGCCCCTGATCAGGCCGCTGATCATTATTCTCTTCATCCTGGGGCTCGGTAATATTATCCGCGGCGATTTCGGCCTGCATTATTTCCTGCCGAACAACGTAGGGCCGAACTTCCCGACCACCGACATTATTGATACGTACGTCTACCGGGCACTGACCAAGCTGGGGGATATCAACTCCGCGGCAGCTGTCGGCTTCCTGCAATCGGTAGTCGGACTGATCACAGTCGTCACTGCCAACTATGTCGTCCGCAAAATCGACGATGACAGCGCACTTTTCTGAACAGGAGGAGCACACACATGAACATGAACACAGCCAAATCCGCACCGTCTAACTTCGGCATCAATATATTTTTCATCATAGTCTGCCTTATGATCGCTCTTCCGTTCCTGCTCGTCATCTCCATCTCGCTGACATCGGAGGATGCGCTGAGCCAGTTCGGATATAACCTTCTGCCCAAGGCGTGGAGCTTCGAGGCTTACCGGATTGTGTTTGAGAAGCCCACTACCCTGCTGCGCGGTTACGGGGTAACGATACTGATTACTGTAATCGGCACCGTGCTCTCGCTCCTGCTGACGGCCATGATGGCTTATCCGCTCAGCCGCAGAGATTTCCGCTACAACCGCCAGCTGACCTTCTTCGTCTTCTTCACCATGCTGTTCAACGGCGGACTGATTCCGTTCTATATCCTGATGACCCAGTATCTGCATCTGAAGAACACGCTGGCTGCGCTGATCATTCCCGGTCTGCTAAGCCCCTTCAACATTATGATTATGAAAGGCTTCCTGGACAAACTCTCCAAGGAAATCATCGAGTCGGCCAAGGTTGACGGCGCCCGGGAGTTCCGGATTTTCTTCCAGATTATCCTGCCGCTGTCCACGCCTGCTCTGGCTACGCTCGGACTGCTGATATCCTTCGGCTACTGGAATGAATGGTTCAATGCCCTGCTCTTCATCGATAATGACAAATTCATCCCATTGCAGCTATTGCTCGTGCGCATCCTGTCCCAGGCCGACTTCCTGGCCAACTCGCCGATGGCGGAGGTCTCGGATAAGCTGAAGTATGCGAGCTTCCCGACCTTGTCGGTGCGGATGGCGATGGCTATTGTAGCCAGCGGTCCGATGCTGCTGATCTTCCCTTTTTTCCAGAAGTACTTTGTCAAAGGCATTACGGTAGGCTCCCTGAAAGAATAGCTTCTATTCTAAAATAATGGAGGGTTCATGAATGATCAAACACACGAAATCCACCGCTGTGCTGCTGTGTGTACTCCTGCTGTGTCTGTCGGTTCTCGCGGCTTGCGGCAACAGCAATAATAATGGAGACAACGGCGCAGCAGCCACAGGCAATGCCACAACCGAACCGTCCGCCACAAGCGGCACCGATCCCGCTTCCACACCTGCCGCCACCGAGCTTCCTGAGGTTAAGCTGACCTTCATTTATCCGGTAGCCGCTGACCCGGGCAAAGACCAGCAGCTGGTGAACGATGAGATTAATAAATACATCAAGGACAAAATCAACGCCACCGTCGAGCTCAAACCGCTGACCTTTGACGAATATGAGCCAAAGCTGAATGCCATGCTCGCCGCCCAGGAAGACTTCGATATTGCCTTCAGCTCCAAGGGCTGGCTCGGCAACTATCAGCCTTATATTGACCGGGGCGCTTATCTGGAAATTACAGATGAGATGATCAGCAGCTATGCACCCGAAGCCCGCGCCAATATTCCTGACAAATTCTGGCCGGACATGAAAGCCGCCGACGGCAAAGTCTACGGCTTCCCGATCTATCAGATCGCAGCCAAGCAGAAGAGTCTGGTGATCCAGAAGCGTTTTGCCGACAAATACAATCTTGATCTCGCGTCTATTCAATCGTACAAAGACATTGAGCCGTTCCTCAAGACACTGAAGGACAATGAAAAAGGCATCATACCGCTCGGTCTCGCCCAGAATTCCAACGGCATCTACATTGACCGCACTGAAGTCGGCGCCGACGGCTCTTCCGTATTCTATAAGAAAGACGATCCGGAGATGAAGTTCATCTCCAAGATTACACAGCTGGAGAACAAGAAAGAATATTTCCAGACGATGAACGCCTGGTACAAGGCAGGGTACATCAACCAGGATGCGCCTGTGCTGCAGAATATCAATGATCTCAAGAGCAAAGGCAATGTGGCTGTAGCGATTGAATTCACCTCGAAGCCGGGCGGAGAGATTGGTGAGAAAGCGATTAACGGCGGCAATGATGTCGTATACGCTCCGATCTCTGACAGCTATTTCACCGGGATTGCCAGCGCCATTCAGGTCATCAACAAGAACTCCAAGAATCCTGAACGTGCCCTGATGCTGATCAATCTGCTCAACACCGACCAATATCTCTATAACCTGATCTGTAACGGTATCGAAGGCACGCATTACACCAAGGTCGACGAGCAGAACATCGCTCCGATTGAGAATTCCGGCTATGCGCCTAACGGCGACTGGGTGTTCGGTAACCAGTTCAATGCTTATCTGAAGCCGGGCCAGGCCGCAGATACCTGGGAGAAGACCATCGAGCTGAACAACAATGCAATCGTGCCTGCCAGCAACGGCTTCCAGTACAGCGAGGATAAGATCAAGGCAGAGGCCGCCAACATCAACGCCGTCAAAAATGAGTTTGAAGCTGCCCTGGAGACCGGTGCGGTTGATCCGGACAAAGTCCTTCCCGACTATATCGCCAAGCTCAAAGCCTCAGGCATCGAGAAGGTAGAGGCTGAGATCACTGCCCAGTGGACCGAGTTTCTGAAAAACAAACAGTAAGCTGCGAATGTCAGGGAACGGCGATAGGCCTTCTCCGGGGGCTAACACCGTTCCCTGTTACTTTCCCATTAAAATTAGCAGTTTTATAAAATGGTGGTCACAGGGAGCATCCCCCCAGCATTTTTAATTGGATAAACGTATCTTAATTTGGGTGTTTTGAGGGAGTCGGGGGTATTAGTTGGAGAAACGTCATTTAATTTCATGCATTTCCCCTGCTCTGATCTATTTGCAGCCTATTAAGTGCTGATTATCCAACTGTTGCCCGGCAAGGGTCCCTCCGTTCATAAGCAAGTGGACAATATCCAACTATATCCGGCTACACCCGCATTCACAGCCACAGCCACAGCCACATCCGCAGTCAAGCCCTTGCCAATGCTGCTCCCGGCTTCTTTAGCCGCTTCTTCGGAGTTATCCGCGTTTTTGGTATTGTTCAATTTACACTATAGTAAAAAGCACCGGCGCTCTGTTTCAGCGCCGGTGCTTTTTGCATACCTGCTATAGGTTCTCTACAGCTGAAGCATAGGCTCAGCCGCACGACTCACCCCCTACTCAGCTGCTTAAGCTTTCAGCTGCGCCAGAATCTCAGGGTCTTTAATCTTCGTATCCTCAGCCAGCAGCACGACCTTGGAGAGAATCTCCGCCGTGCGCGGATCTTCGTCCAGGAACGGCAGGAACAGCCGGCCGCGGTGCTGCGAATGGACCGGGATAATATGCAGCGCCCCGCTGGCCTGCTTATAGCTCATGCCGCTGCCCAGATGCACTGCATATTCGCCCAGCGTCCCGGTAATCCGGGCATAGCTGCCGTCCACGCGGACGTTGCCGATCTTCAGCAGACGCAGGGACTCACTGACGATCACCCGGCGCATCTCTATAGTCGTCAGGCTGGCCTCCGGATCGACGCCTCCCACATGCGCTACGCTCACTACCAGATCCACATCGCGCATCACCTCGGAGAACAGGCGGGGCGGCACCTTATCCAGCATGACGTTCTTATACGTAGTCCGGTCGAAGAACTCGACCGTCTCCAGCGTTGGTGCTTCCGTATCCGCCGGGGAGAACCAGTCCGCCATGGCGTAGAGCCGTGCAATCAGATTCTCGCCATAGAATACCTTCTGCAGCCCTTCTTCATAGCTGACCGTCCACTGCCGTTCTCTCAGCAGTGCAACCGTCTTGCGCGGCTGCACCTGATGGCCGGCATAGCGGCGGGATACGCCGCCATTCGCCAGTTCATCCACATTCGGCAGATACAGCTCCCGGAAGATCTGCTTGAACGGCTGGCTGAGCTGCCGGTCGAACAGATCCTTCTGGTACAGGCTCCACTGCCCGCTGTTATACAGATCAAGCGGATGGGCGATGAATAGCTCATCCTTATCCGTAAGAGCAGTTTGCGCTCCGGAAGGATTCTCCAGCGCAGGCGGAACGGCCGCGAAGTAACCCAGTGCGCTGCCGCTCTTCAGGACAAGACCACGCAGCAGCGGCGCCAGAATAGGATTCCGGCTGAGCCCGGTAATCTCCTGCAGCGTGAAGCTGCTGCCTGATTCCATCGAGCGCTCCAGCTCCAGGCGCGCCCGGCGGAACTGGGCCGTCAGCTCGCTCCGCGTTTCCTTCAGCGCCTCGATATAGGCATCCTTCTTCAGGCGGGCAGGCACCGATTTCAGCACCTTGCCTTTGCTGGTAATGACAAGCTCGCTCTGACCCTGCTCATCAATGACCAGCTGGGCGAAGGTGTCGGTATCCAGCGCGTGCGGCTCGAAGTATGGCTTCAGCTCATCCAGCTTGCGGGCTTCGATATCCCACATCAGCCGGGTGACATCGGCATATCCGGCATTGCGGGCCAGATTGCCAAGGGCAATCCGTGCCGCCAGCCCCTCGCTCGCCCGCCGCTGCGCGCCGAATTTCTTGCTCTCCGCGAGGAAGCGCTGGATCAGCTCATAGCGCTCCCGGATATCCTGCTCCCGGTCCTTACGGAGCGGAATCAGGCTGTAGCTGAGCAGATGGTCTTTGTTACGCTTTTGTTCCACAGACTGCTTCATTTCCTCCAGCTTCAGCTTGCCAAGGGTGGCATCAGCGAACAGCTGGGAGCGCCGGTGGTTCGCACCCGCGGAGATATACTTCGCAGAGTCATAGAGCAGATCGAACCGCTTCTGTCCAAGCGTCTGATACGCCGACTGGAACCAGTTCATATCAAAAGCGCCGTCATTGAAGTCCTGCGGGGTAATCGGCGAGTAATGCGCCACCACCGTCTCCTTCTCCGCCGAGAAGCTCTCGTTGATATGGGCGTGGAAATACCACGCGGCACTGCGGATGCCTTCCCAATCCAGATAGCCGGAGATAATCTCAATCCACTGCGGCGCATACATGGCGGCTTCCAGCAGCCGCTTCTCCGTGATACCGGAATCCTTCAGCAGCGTCCGCAGGAGTGCAGAGTCTTCACCCTCCCGGGGATGGCTAACCTTAAGCAGATGGCTGAATGATTCCTTCTTCGTGATACTGTCGCCGTAGCCATATACATAACCCCGGATGAAGGTCTCCTTGTCGAGCCCCGCCAGAATACGGATGAAATACTCCATTCCCTGGATCCGCTGCAGCCCCATCACCAGCGGGGTTACCTCGGTCGGCAGCTCCCCGCGGGCCAGCTCGATTTCCAGCAGACGGTCAATCAATACGGTGCGGATTCCGGCAACCCGCTCACTGTCGTCAATCCACTCCACATTCCGGCCGGTTAGGGTGCGCATGTGATGGCGGTTGTCATGGCCGGCAAGCAGCTCCTTGTACAATTCACCTTCACCGGTTAATCCCGTTTCGTAAGCCTTCAGATAATCGTACAGCTCCAGCCTGGTGCCGGCATCCTCCGGGTTCATCCGGTCGAAGACATACAAGGATCTGAACAGCTCCTTGAAATCCTCCGGCCCGTCCGCCCGGTCCCGCATCATCCTCAGCCATGGCTGGGCCAGAACATTCAGCAGCGCCGCCTCACTTTCCAGCTTATCCTCCGGCATCGCTGCCATCAGCGCATTCAGCGCCCCGGCGGCCAGGCTGAAGTTATCCTGTTTATCACTGTCTGCATAGAAGGCACCGATCAGAGTCTTCACCTGATTGCCGTACCGCAGCCCTTCAAACAGCTCTGCTACATCCCTGATGGTCTGCAGCGGATATACCTGCTCCGTGAATTCCGCTCTCCAGCCCTCCAGCAGCTTATGTTTTTTCAGCTCCCTATAATCCATAGAGCCTCTGTAGTACCGGTAATAGCTCTCCATCGTTCCATCCAGATCATCAAGCTGGTTGTAAAAGTTCAGCTCCAGCAGCATCTTTGGATTCCAGCCGCTCTGCTGGAGATAGGCGGACCAGAGCTCATGGAGCGGATACTCCTCCAGTTGAGAAGCCGATTTGTCCCTGTCCTTAGCCATAGTCCATTTCAGTGTGCGCAGCACCGCACCGACCAGCAGCGTCTCCTTCTGGCCGGAATAATATTCGCTGACATATTCCGTGTCCCGCTGTCCATGAATCTGCTCATCCAGCCCGTGCAGGAAGGTCCTGATCTCCTCCAGCGGCAGGGAGAACACCTTATCCCAGCTGAATTCTCCGGGCTGCGGCCCCCCGGTCAGCCATGCTTCCGTCTCCCCCGGGTTGAACAGCCCGAACCCGCTCGCCGCCGTATATTCATTCCTGCGGCTAAGCTTCGCGATCAGCTCCCGTTCCTTCGCCGCAGGCTCGGCAATCGCTTCCACCTGTGGACGCACCGCCTCATACAGGCTGCTGCGCTGCTCATCCTCGAAGAGCACCGTCACCATCTCCAGCGCGGCCAGGCGCTGCAGGCTGTTTTTCTCCTGCAGCAGCCGCTGGATGCTGCCTTCAAGCGCCGAATCCGGCTGGCTGAGCAGCAGCCGGGTCACGTTCTGGCGCAGCGATCCGGTCTTCAGCTTCAGCAGCGCCTCGGCCTGCACCAGTTCCTCCGCATCCAGTGTCCATTCCTTGGCCTGCTCCAGGGCCAGCTCACGGTTCTTCATGCTTTTATCGCCAAGGCTGGCGAACACGAATTCACGCTGCACCGGATTCAGCGGGTCGCTAATGAAGCTGGCCAGCAGCTCGCCGCGCAGATCCGGCGAGAACTCATCCTTGAGTGCAATCAGCTCGGCAATCCAGGCGCTGTCCATATCATACGCGGTCAGGTACAGCATTTTGCGCACCGGAAGCTCCGGGGTGTAGTTCACCTGGATGAAATCCAGCACTTTGGATTCCCCGGTTAATTCACGATGGGGAGTGCGCAGGAACATCGCTTTGAGGGCAGTGAAATCCCGCTCTCGTGCCGCCTTCTCCCCCAGCTGCGGTGAACGCTGCAGCTCCAGCTTGGGCCCGTTCTTGTCCGGTCTCCACAGCCTGCTGTAGCCGTAGCTATAGTTACTTAGAACCCAGTATTGCAGCTCCAGGTCCTGCTCCTCCAGAGATTGCCGGGCGCTCTCCAGCCGGAGCTCGCTGTTCTGGCTGTTCGCCAGCACATACTGGGCCACAATCTTCTGATAGAGCTGCCCTCCGGCCATCAGAACCCCAATCCGTCCATAGAGATCCTCTTCCTCATGCACAGCTGTTGCCCACAGGCTCAGGTAGACATGATGGGCGTTCGCATCCTCCAGCCATGCTGCCCGCACCGCTTCATCCTGCAGCACCAGGTATGCGCCTTCAATCAGGCTCTTGGCCACCCGTTGATTCTGGGCTTCCAGCCCCATGCCCGTCCACACGCCCAGCGCGCGCACGACAGAGCTGTAGCGGATGAAATCATTGTCCAGAATCAGCTTCAGCACGTACAGATTGTTATCCAGAGTTCCTTCATCCATCCGTTCCACCAGCGATTGGCGCAGCCCCTCCTGCAGCTTGGCAGCCAGCAGCAGCTCGCCCAGCATCACCACAGCTTCCTTCCGGTGACTCATGAATACGCCCTTGATCACCTCGTAGCTCAGCACCGCTGCCTGGTTATCGCCGTAGACCATTTCCTTGAGGTCGTCCAGCATACCGCTGCTGTCCTCACGGTCCAGCTCATAGGCAATGACATCGCTTAAGACCAGCCTGAAGCGGTAACTCACATTGTAATCCGTATCGTTGTCCTTTTTGCGCAGATACTCTCCAAGGACGAAACCCTGCCGCTCCATGAAGATCAGCGAGCTCAGTTTGCTCAGAATTTGTGCGCTGTGCAGCTCAAGATTACGGGTACGGTAAGGTCTGCGCACGTATCCCCTGCTGTACGGATACTCCGTACAATGCTCCACTATGTAAGTCATCACTTCTGCGGTATACGGGCTGAACAGCTTCCTGACAGCCGTCAGCAGCGGTTCATAGAATCCTTCTGTCCTGCCGCCGGCCAGTGTCCTGAGCTGTTCCATGCACGCCTTGCTCTCGTCCTCCTGGCCGCCATAATAATTCAAACGGCTGAGTCCAATAACGACAGACGCAAGACCCGATGTTTCTTCATCCAGCCCTTTGGCCTTATTCTCCATCTCCGCATACCATTGTGCTTCCAGATCCTCAGTTTTACTTACCGCCATATCCTGTTCCCCCTTCTACCTAATCTTCCTACCATAGTCTTCCGGCCAGCATAGTGAACCGGATGAATACCAGCTCATCCCCGTCCTGGATCTGCAGCGGCTCCTCTAATAGGGCACATTCCCGCTCCTGCAGGAACACCTTATATAATCCGTCCTCAAAAGCAAGCAGTGCAGCAGCAACCGCTTCACCGGTATCCGGCGGTTCACCGTTATAAATGGTCGCGAAGCCGACCTTGCCGTTCTCTCCCTGCTCCTGGATCTCATTGCCTGTAAGATAAGGAATAATATCTCCCCGCCCCTGCTTGTCCACAAGTCCCTGCACCTGCCGGACTACGATCTCAGTAATCAGCTCCTGCAGTGTAGCAGGAGCCCCCTGCAGTACTAATTCCTGCCGGGCAAGCACCGGTTTGCGTTTGCCCAGGCTTTTGACAGTAACATACAGCCGCACATCTATCCCTCCTGTTTCTACAGACAAGCCTTACCGGAAAACAGACCATCTTAGATTAATACCCAATTCCGGCCCCTCTGCCGCGCTTCGGCTAGATTTCACACGATGAAATTCGGAGCGGACATCGATTCCGTCCCGCCATCCCCCTGCAATCCGAACCAGCGCTCCAGTTCAGCGAAATTCTCCTCCAGCGTCCGGCTGCCATCTGCCTCCAGCACCTTCAGCTTCCGTTCCCCTGCCTCACTCCTGATCCTCGCAGCGAACAGCGCGTCTCTCTTCATCCAATTGTTGAACGAAACCTCCGGATTCTCTGTTGCCTGCAGGATTCCCTGAATCCATTCCCGCTTGCTGTACTGCTCCCGCTGGAACGGTTCCGCCGGGATCACCCAGATTGCCTTATCCATCGGCTTCAGAAGAGGCGCCACCAGCGCCGGCAGCAGCTGATTCCCCTCCACAACAATGGGGCCATCGCCCGAACACTCAAGATCGCTCAGCACATAATTGAAATCCTCCCGCAGACACCCGGTATAGACATCCAGCTGTTCAGTCACATCCCTGGTGAAGAACACTTCATTCATCGACATCTGCGATACCCGGTACATTGCAGACTGCGCCTTCCCTGTAATTCTCTGCAGGTGATCCTCATAATGCTCATCGCATGCGTAAAGCGTCATATTATATTTCTCCGCGAGGCGCCCCGCGAGCGTGCTTTTCCCGGCACAGGCCGAACCGCCGATCCAATAGATTTGTCTGTTCATGTACATCCGCTCCTTTGTTCTCCGGCATTACCTGATACTGAGCTATTCGACACCGGATTGCCGCCGTTCCTGCATCAATCTGCCATTTCACCGCCGAATTCCCCACACAAGCACTTTTTTTGTTAAAATAGAAATGTCGGCGCAATTACGGGCAATCCGGCGCCAGTCACTGAAACGGAGGCATTACCTGTGGATTATATTATTCTGGACATCGAATTCAACGGCCGCAAATTTGCCAGTGAGCACCCTATGGAGGTCATTGAGATCGGAGCTGTCCGTCTAGACGCTTCATTGCAATATAAGGGCGAGTTCTCTGCCTTAATCAAACCCATATACTTCTCCACCCTCAATTCCTTCATCAAGAAAAAAACCGGCATCCCCCAAGAGGATATCGATGTCGCCGACCGGTTCCCGAAGGTGATAGCCGCCTTCAGAGCCTGGCTTGACCAGAGCACGGACGGCGTGCTGCTGCTGACCTGGGGCGGCGAGGATATGAAACGGATCATCCAGGACGTGCGGATGCACAAAATCGATGACGCCTACTGGATGGAAGCAACCTACTTCGATCTGCTCAAAGGCGTACTCCGCGCCCGCGGCCTAAGCAATGACATCAGCGTTGAAGGCGCTATGGCCCTGTTTGGCCTTGAGCCTTCCGGCTCTGCACACCGCGCGCTGGATGATGCCAAGATGACGGCCGATATTTTCCGTGCGGTCTTCAGCGAGCTGGATTTCGGGCGCTCCCAGCACTATATCGACACCTTCTCCAACGCCAGAGAACGCAAGACCGTCAAGATCGCCATCAAAGCCATGACCTCCCAGAAGATCGTTCCCACCTGGGAGCTTGTAGCCGAGCATTACTTCCCTGCTGAAGATGCTCTGGCCGACCCCCGGAAGCTCGCGGAACTGCAGGCGTATTTCGCCGCCCAGGTCGGCAAGAAATAGACAATCCCCCCCACAAAGTGGGGCGTTAGCTTCGAGGATGACTCAGGTACTTTGCGGGGACCCCAAAACACTTAAATTCTTATCTTCCAAGGCTTACCCTGCACATGACAGCGGCAGCTTTCCCTTAGACATTCATCGGGGAGACTGCCGCTGTTTGCTGTTTGGTGTTTGCGAGGTTATCCGGTTATCCGGCCAGCCCTCGGGTTATCCTAAAATTAGGATTTGACATTGCCGTTACGTGAAGGTGTACAGTAATTTTTGTAAGCAGCAGCTTACACGGCGGGGACGCTAGAGCACGTCCAGCTGTACACGCCAAGACAGAGTTGGAGGCTGAAATGACAATGGAGTACACTGTTCAGAAGCTGGGAGCGCTCGCGGGGATCAGTACGCGGACACTGCGGTATTACGATGAATTCGGGATTCTGAAGCCGGCCAGAATCAATTCCTCGGGATACCGCATCTACGGCCAGGCCGAGGTAGACCGGCTGCAGCAGATTCTCTTTTACCGGGAGCTGGGCTTAAGCCTCGAAGGGATCAGGGACATTGTCACATCACCTTCCTTCGATGGGGCCCGCGCGCTGCGTGAGCACCATGACAAGCTGCTTCAGCGGAGACAGCAGCTGGACCGGCTGATCGCGAACGTCGAGCAGACACTTGCACACACCGAAGGGAGAATTACAATGAGCAATGATGAGAAATTCACAGGCTTTAAGCAGAAGCTGATTGACGATAACGAGCAGAAGTACGGGCAGGAAATCCGGGAGAAGTACGGCGAAGATGCCGTAGAGAAGTCGAACCGCAAGCTGAAGAACATGACCGAGGAGCAGTATGCTGCCATCCAGCAGCTTGAAGCGGACATGTTCGCTTCGCTGGAGCAGGCGATGGAGGAAGGAGATTCTGCAGGTGAACTTGCGCAGAAGGCAGCTGATCTGCACCGCCAGTGGCTTAGCTTCTACTGGGATACCTACACCAAGGAAGCTCACGCTGGGGTAGCGCAAATGTATGTCGATGATGAACGCTTTACCGCCTATTACGACAAACGCCGTCCCGGACTGGCCGGGTTCCTGCGGGATGCTGTACATGTGTATACGGGAGCGAAGCAGTAATGTGATGTTCCCCTTATAAAAAAGAGAGGTAGCCGGATTGCACGGCTGCCTCTTTTTTTTACTGCTGTATGGCTCAATCATCATCGTCGTCGGAGTCTACATCTGTGTACACAATCTTGGCTGTATACGCATCGACTCCCACTTCCGTCGAGACCCGTCCGTTTCTGATCTCCACCTCATACACGGCTCCGCCATTATCCCGGTCAAAATCAATTTCAGCTACCGTTCCTTTCACTGAGGCTGATGCTACTTCGGCCGCTTTGGCCGCTGTAATCAGCGTTCCGCTTGGTGCTGTAGCAGCAACTTCATAGTTATCATCGTCGTCATCGTCTGTTTCTTTGCGCACGCTTATCACTTTACCCGTGTACGCATCTACCCGGACATCCATCTCCTGCTTGGTCTGCCGGATCTCGACATCGTAATACGTACCGCTGAGTTTCTTATCCAGATCAATGCTCTCTACCTGTCCCGGTGCCGCCTTCAAGGCAATCTCTTCGGCTTTGCTTACACCGATCAGCGTTTTGCTCTGACTCTGCACCGATGCGGCGGCTACCGCAGTACCGCCCTTAACCTCGCCGATACCGTAGGCACCTCCGAGAATCAATGCTGCTGCCGCTATACTGCTCCATACTTTTTTCTTCATCTTTGCCGCCTCCTAAGTTCAATCTGTGCTGCTCATGTAGTAACTATAACGGTCCAACATGAGAGGACAGCGGGAGGAACATTAGAATTTGATGAGAAAATTAACCTCACAAAGTGGAGTTATAACTTCGATGTTTACTCAGGTATTTTGCGAAGGCCCCAAAACATATAAATTCTTGACTTAGAAAAAGGCTCAGGAGTTATCTCCATCCGGTTCTTCCCACGTTACTGACATAATGCTGCCAGAGATGGCGTTAACCTGAACTACGGCCTCTCGTCCGTCTGAAGTTTTAATCTCCACCAGATAAAATGCGCCTGAGTCATTGATTCCGGTGTCCACATCATCCGGTTCCCCCGCTACTTCCTGCAATGCGAGCCGGACCGCTTCGTCTTCTGAGACCACACGCTGCGCGGACGGGGACGGAGCTGGTGATGGTGCAGCAGTTGCTCCGCCCGCAGGGGCTTGAGAGGCTGCGGGTGTAGGCTGAACAGTTGGCTCTGCTGCGCGCTTCAGCAACACTATGGAGAGGATCTCACCTGTTGCTCCATCCAGCTTCAGCTCATATAATCCCTGCGCAGTCTCCAGCTCTGCCACATATTTCCCGGACTGCAGCCTCAGACTCTCTACCGTTCCGGCATATTCCTTCAGCACGGCCTGTTCCGCCTGTTCCCTGGACAGCAGCTGTTCGGATTCATTACCGAATATCCGCAGTGCAGCAAATACCAGCACGAGGAGCACAGCCAAAATAATGACCGCCTTATACAGAAGGCTCTGGGTCGATCGTTTATTATTCACTCGTTTCGTATTCTCACGTTGCTTGTTCATTGTCCTCCCCTGCTCTCAGCGGCAATCCGGATCATCACCGAGGTTCCCAGACCTATTGCACTATTCATGGACAGCTTGGCACCAATCGCACCTGCGATCTCTGCCGCAAGCGACAGCCCCAGGCCTGCACCCCCGCCCTCGCGGCTTCTTGCCTCATCCACTCTGTAGAAACGGTCGAATATCTTAGGCAGCTCCTCCGGAGGAATCCCGATCCCCCGGTCCGTAATGACTATAACCCGCTCCTGCCCGGAAGCTTCAAGGCTGACAGTTATCGCCTCATCACTGTATTTGCGGGCATTGTCCAGGAAGATGAACAGCAGTTGCCTCAGCTTCGCTTCATCACTGTAGCCTTCAACCGGGCCCTTGGACTGGACGGTCACTTCTCTCCCATATGCATTATGGAATACCCTGGCCGAAGCTCGGGCCAGCTCTTCCAAATCGATCATCTTCATCTCAAGATCCCAATGCTCATGATGCTTCGCCAGCAGCAGCAGCTGCTCAGTCAGCCCCTTCATCCGTACAGCTTCAGAATGAATGGCTTCAACCGATTCATTGAACAACTCGGGATGTTCCAGCCCTCTGCGCTTCAGCAGACTGGCATAACTCTCAATTACCGTCAGCGGTGTGCGCAGTTCATGTGAAGCATCCGAGACGAATTTCTCCTGCTTCACATGATTGCTCTCCAGGAGGGCAATCATCTCGTTGAACGTACGCCCCATCTCCACCAGCTCATCCCCGGAGGTCTCCTTCAGCGCAAGCCTGCGGAATTTCCCGCTGTTTTTGATCTCCCGCATGGTAACTGTCATTTGCACAATGGGGCGCATAATCAGTCCCGACAGCAACCGGCTGGAGAGCAGCAGCGGCAGCAGCGCAACAAGCGTGGCTCCGGCAAGCACAATCCGCAGCACCCGCAGTGTACTCATGGTGCTCTCCAGACTTTTGGTCATCTGGACATTCATGACGTTCCCGTCCGTCCAGATGACCGGAGTGCTCACGAATGCATAGGAGCGCCCGCCCGCCTGTATAATTCCAGTGTGCTTCTCAGGATGATAGACCGGCTTCAGCCGGCTGATCTCCTGTTCGGAGGCTGAAGTGACAGGCGCAGGACCGCTCCCGTCCGGCGCGAGCAGCCGGAGCATCCCTTCAATCGGCACATAGGCCCGGAGCAGCTCCGGTGCCGCTACCCCGCTTCCCGCCCTTCTCATATCAGCAGCGACCCTGGCTGTCTCGGCAGCAGCCTGTTCCAGCTGGCTATCTGTCGACAACCGGCTGAACATCAGGTAAATGAACAGGTTCATGATGACAAGCAGTACGGCAAACAGCACACTGGAGTACAGATAGATTTTGCTCCGCAGCTTCATAGGGAGTCCTTCAGCACATAACCGATGCCCCGCACCGTATGGATCAGTTCTTCCTGATTACCCTGCGTAAGCTTTTTGCGGACATACCGGATATAGACATCCACGACATTCGTATCCCCGTAATAGTCATATCCCCAGACGGCTGTCATAATCTGCTCCCTGTTCAGCACCTGGCGCTTATTCTTCAGCAGGAACACCAGCAGATCGAACTCCCGCGGAGTCAGATCAATCCTTCTGCCCGCCCGCATTACCTCACGTGTAGCTTCGTTCAGCTCAAGATCATCCGCTCTCAGCCATGAGTCTGTTTCCGCTGTCTTACGTCCTGATGCCAGCCGCAGCGCAGCGCGGACACGCGCCAGCAGCTCCTCTATTTGAAAAGGCTTGGTAATATAGTCATTTGCCCCTAAATCCAGCCCTGATACCTTGTCCTCCACCGAGCTTTTAGCCGTAAGCAGCAGCACAGGAGTATCGGCATCATTCGCCCGGATACGCCGCAGCAGCTCTATTCCGCTGAATCCGGGCAGCATTACATCCAGCAGCAGCAGATCCGGCTGCTGCTCCTGATACAGCTCAAGTCCCTGATGGCCGCTGCCGGCAATGGATACACGGTATCCCTCACACTCCAGCTCAATCTGCAGCAGACGGGCTATTCTCACCTCATCCTCAACAACCAGGATAGATTCTGTCATTGGCGTTCCGCCTTTCTGCCTGCATGCACGTGTATGCATGCTTATTCTTAATCCGGCTGCCTCCATTGTAGGGCATAGGCAGGCGCAGATTCAAACTCTACAACTGGCCACCGTCCCCTCGCTCCTCGTAATTCTCCAGTTTATTCTTAATAGTGTGAACTATATATCCCCTTAACAAAGGCCCCCTCCCCCTCTTCCTCCACATGCCCGCCTACCGCTCAACCAAAGGGATTTATCCCTTTCATTTCCTCATTCTGTCCGCCTTTCGCTCAATCAGAGGAAATTATCCCTCTCATTTCCTCATTCTGCCTGCCTACCGCCAAATCCCGCTTATTGCCCACTCTCTGCGGATTAAACAAAAAAGAGTGCTCCAGGCCGCTTAAGCGGCTCGGAAACACCCCATTCTCTTCTACTGCGTATGCACACGCAACAGCAGCAAGAAGTTATAAGCTGCGGTGCAGCAGCTCCAGCACACTGCGCAGCTCGGCAACCGCTACCTGTCCCGGAGCCGAAGGCTTATGCGCTGCCCCGAAGGTCAGCGCTGAGCCGAAGATTTCACCGGCAAGCCGGCTGATTACGCCCTCTCCGGCCATCGACATTGTAATGATCGGACGGTCCGCATACTGCTCCTGCATCACGTTTGTTGCCGCCAGCAGGGTAAGCACATCCCCCGCACTCTGCGGCATCACAGCAATCTTCGGCAGATCTCCGCCAAGCTCCTGTGCTCTGCGCAGCCGGGAGACGATTTCATCCTGTGACGGCGTGCCCTGGAAATCATGATTCGATATAATCACGAATACCGCATTGTCATGCGCTGTGGCAATCAGCCCGCGGACCTCCTGTTCCCCGTTAAACAACTCCACATCCACAATATCAACATATCCGCTCTCTACAGCGGCTTTGTTGAGCCGGAAGTAATATTCTGTGGAGATTTCCTTCTCCCCGCCCTCTTTGGCGCTGCGGAACGTGAAGATCAGCGGGATCTCCGGCAGAAGCTGCTGGATTTCCCCCAATACCTCCGTTACCGCTGCGATATCCTCCACTTGGCTGAAGAAATCGCTCCGCCACTCCACCACATCCGGAGCAAGAGCCTTAAGGGCCTCCGCCTCTTCCCGAAGCTCGGATAACGTTGTTCCGACCAGCGGAACACAGATTTTGGGCATCCCCTCCCCAAGGGTTACATTCTTAACGGTTACTGTACCGCTCATCGTTTCAGCTCCTTATGTATCAGGCTAAGCCTGTGAATTAACCGCCCGGCTCGCTTGTCCGCAGCATTCTGTATCTGGTCAAACAATCCTGCACAGAATACAACAATCCCCGCAATATATTAACCAGAATCCGGAATTGTTGTATAAAAGGCAATATTCTCCCCTTACCATGCAGAATAAAGAAACAATTCATGTATTTCATACAACAATCCGTCCGGACAACGCGGTATTTATGGATTCAAGTTGTAATACCTGCAACATTTTGCCTATACAGAGTGAACTTACGAATCTCAAAGGACCGTTTACACGATCCTTACGCTAAATTTACTGTGCGCCCGGCTCGGCATCAGCAGCTTCCTGCAGGAACTGCTTCACCTCTTGCAATCTTGGCAGCGAAGGAATCGCTCCCGCTTTGCCAACCGCCAGTGCACCGACCGCATTCGCGAATCTAACCGCTTCATCCAGCGTTTTCCCGCGGGTAAGCTGCCAGGCCAGCGCCCCGTTGAAGGAGTCGCCCGCCGCCACTGTATCTACAGCTTGTACCGGGAACCCGGGAACATGCAGGCTGCCGGCGGCATTCACAATCAGCGCCCCTTTGGAGCCCAGTGTGACAATAATGTGCTGAACCCCTTTTTGCAGCAAAATCCGTGCCGCACGCTCCGCATCATCCACACTCTCTACGGAAATACCGGCCAGAATGCCCGCCTCTGTTTCATTCGGAGTCAGGTAAGTCACATGATGAAGTAATTCATCTCCGAGCGGCTGAGCCGGTGCCGGGTTAAGGATCACCGGAATTCCATGGCGGGAAGCAACGGCAGCCGCAGCCTCTACCATAGTCAGATCCGTCTCCAGCTGCATGACGACAATTCCGGCTTGGCGGATAACCGGTTCAAGTGCTTCAATATCGGCCGGCTTCATCTCAACATTCGCACCGGGGACCACGATAATCCGGTTCTCGCCTTCTCCGTCCACCACAATGGAGGCGACTCCTGTAGCCTGTGACTCACTCTGCGTGATATATCCGGTGTGAACCTGCTCCTGTGTCATAACCTCCAGCAGTCCGCTGCCAAAAGAGTCCCGGCCCACTCTGCCGATCATGGTTACCTCCGCGCCAAGTCTGGCTGCAGCAACGGCCTGATTGGCACCTTTTCCGCCCGGGGACAATGCAAATTCCTGACCAAACAGCGTCTCGCCCGCTTCCGGAGCCCGTTTCGTGCGTACTACCATATCCATATTCAGACTTCCAATTACGACTATACTCAACATGAACACCACCACTTGGTTTATTTCCATTGTTTCTTCGCCATTAAGGCTACCTTCTCCATGGAAGGGACGGCACCGGCGTTACTGGTTGTTATCCTCTTATCTTATGGCCTTCAGCCGGGTTAATCAAATTTTTATGAATAGAAGCTTTGGCAGCTTTTTTTCATCAAAACTTCGCTGTGCTTTTTAAAGACAAATATGCTAGAATAGGTGTGCAATCGCTTCCAGAGCCTGACACATTCTTTTGAGCAAACGTTTGCATCTTAGATAAAGCCTGCAGCTTGGCCAATAATAATCTAAATCATATTTAGGAGGCTTATCAAGTGAACGAGAACCAACTGCCGTCAGTAGCTTATTTCAGCATGGAGTACGGGCTCCATTCAGACTTCAAAATGTACGCCGGAGGCCTGGGTATTCTGGCCGGAGATTACATCAAAGGTGCCAAGGATATAGGCGCTCCTGTCATCCCCATCGGACTCAAATGGAAACAAGGGTACACGGACCAGAAAATTGATGCAAACGGCAATCCGTACGACTCCTACCATAATTATGTGTATGAGTTCCTTGAAGATACCGGCGTCAAGGTTACGGTAAAAGTCAGAAAAACCGATGTCGTCTGCAAAGTGTGGAAAACAGAGCATTTCGGCAACAGCCCGCTTTATCTGCTGGACACCGATATTCCCGAGAACAGTGATGCCTGGATTACAGGCCAGCTGTACGGCTGGTTCGGGGAAGAACGCATTGCCCAGGAGATTGTCCTGGGGATCGGCGGCGTCAAGGCCATGCGTGCCCTGGGCATTCCGATTGATGTCTACCACTTCAACGAGGGGCATGCCGCGCTTGCAGCAATTGAGCTGATCCGTGAGAAGATGTCCGGCGGCAGTACTTTTGAGGAAGCCTGGAAAGCTACACGGGAAGAGGTTGTGTTCACTACACATACACCGATCAAGGAAGGTAATGAGACCCATCCGCTCGACCGTCTGGAGTACATGGGTGCTTTTAACGGCTTAACCCGCGCTCAGATGGAGCGGATCGGCGGAGAGCCATTCAACATGACTGTGGCAGGCCTGCGCCTGTCCCGTATCTCGAACGCCGTTGCCCAGCTCCATGCCGATACCGCCAATAAAATGTGGAAAGAGGTCGCCGGCCGGTCCGAGATCATCGGCATTACTAATGCAATTCATACGCCTACCTGGGTGGATGAACGGATGACGCGTGCTTTTGAAGAAGGCGGCGACCTCTGGGCTGTGCATAAGAAGATCAAGCAGGAGCTGATCGGCTTCATCGAGGAACGCTCCGGGATTGCCCTGAATGCCGACAACCTGCTCATCGGCTTCTCCCGCCGCGCCGCTCCCTACAAACGCAGCGACCTGATCTTCTCCCAGCCTGAGGTGATTGAGCCATACCTGGAGAGCGGCCGAATTCAGATTGTTTTCTCCGGCAAAGCGCATCCGCTGGATGATAACGGCAAGAGAATCGTCAGCAACCTCGTAGCCATGATGAAAAAATACCCGAAAAGCGTAGTTTTCCTGGAAAACTACGATATGACCATTGGTGCCCAGCTCACCCGCGGCTCCGATATCTGGCTGAACAATCCGCGCAGACCGCTGGAAGCCAGCGGAACCTCCGGTATGAAGGCCGCCATGAACGGCGTCCTCAACTGCTCCATCCTTGACGGCTGGTGGCCGGAAGCCTGTATAGACGGCGAGAACGGCTGGCAGATCGGGGACGGCTTTGAGACTACGGACTTCGCGGTGCTTGATCAGCACGACAGCGATGCCCTGTATGATACACTCCTGAACCGTGTTCTGCCGACCTTCTATGAGAACAAGGACAAGTGGGTGCAGATGATGCACCGCAGCATTGAGACCACCCGCACCGAGTTCGCCACCAAACGCATGCTGGATGAATACTATAACCGGATGTACATCAAAGGCTGATTCGCGTCCGCAGTTCTGCAGCTTCCTCCTATATGCCCTTTCTTCGTTCCCTCCTGCCCGCTTCAGCGGGCGGGAATTTTTAGGTTCCACGAGTTTTCAGTCAATATTCTTTATCTTTAATAACGTTAATCATCTTCATTTAATCTGCTTTCCAGCAGAATTCCGGGTAAATATCCTACTCTTGGTGAAACCAGTTTCTCAAACTAATTTTTTTTGGCTGCTTGTCCAATTCCGACAATATTTTCAGTTCACTTGGGTTACAGTGATAGTGTGCTACAAACGTTTGCACAATAAGGTAAGCGATGAGCGGCTAGAAGTTCCCGGGGAGTTTATTTAGGCCAAACACGCACAAGTGAAGCAGGTAAAACCACTACAAAGGGAGATGGGCAAATGCAATTGCAACGAATGGGCAGCTTCAAAAAAGTAGGTATCGGCTTGGGGACTCTGCTTATGGCTTCCGCGATCAGTTTAACCGGAGCCAGTGCTGCCGGCAATCTTGTTCCAGTGATGACCTCCAACACAAGTCCGGCGGGTACCGCCTCCGCCAGCAGCGAATGGGCATTCCATGAAGCCTACAAAGCTTTTGACCATGATTACAGCACCTATTACTCCACTTCCAGCGGCAGCTCAGGATATCTGCAATACAGCTTTGGTACTTCCAAAAAGGTCCGCAGCTATAGGCTCACCACCTCATCCCAGCCTCAGGCGAATGTGCCAAAAACCTGGACCCTTCAGGGCTCCAGTAACGGCAGCAGCTGGGTTGTTCTGAGCAGCCAGTCCGGCCTTTATTATCCGGGTTCCTCTTACTACTTCAACCTCTCTTCTACAGGTGACTATACCAGCTACAGGCTGGTCATTACCGCCAACAACGGCGCTTATTCCACTTCTGTAGGCGAGCTGGAACTGTACGAATAATTAACGCTCACATGCGCTTATCAGAGACAGGCCGCATTCCTGACTGATAGCAGCAATAGAGACCCTCTTACGCCTAACGTAGAGGGTTTTTGACGTTGTCACCCTACTGCTTCAGCTCATACCTCCCATTCCCATTCCCTCTCACTCGCCCTTGCCCTTGCCTTCTAATAATGCGAGATATATTCTAGTCCAGAGGCGTCAGCCCTATCATGATTTTACCTTCTTCCGCATATTGTTAATTATAATGATTATAAAAAAGGATTGATTTTATTTAATTTTTTGTTATTATAAAACTTATACTTAATCTAAAATCAAATCCTAATACGAGGTGACTGTATTCATGAGTGAGAGCAATAACAAACTAACGACAAGCTGGGGTGCCCCGGTAGGTGACAACCAGAATTCTATGACAGCCGGTTCCCGCGGACCCACTTTGCTGCAGGATGTTCATCTGCTGGAGAAATTAGCCCATTTTAACCGGGAACGTGTTCCTGAGCGTGTTGTCCATGCCAAAGGTGCCGGTGCTCATGGTTATTTTGAAGTCACCAAAGATCTCTCCCAATATACAAAAGCTGCCTTCTTATCTGAAGTCGGTAAGCGCACACCGATGTTCATCCGCTTCTCTACCGTAGCCGGGGAGCTGGGTTCTGCTGATACCGTGCGCGATCCGCGCGGCTTTGCCGTGAAATTCTATACCGAAGAAGGCAACTACGACCTCGTCGGCAACAATACACCTGTCTTTTTCATCCGTGATGCGATCAAATTCCCGGACTTTATCCATACCCAGAAACGCCACCCGCAGACACATCTGAAGAACCCGAACGCTGTATGGGATTTCTGGTCGCTCTCCCCTGAATCCCTGCACCAGGTTACGATTCTGATGTCTGACCGCGGCATACCGGCCACCCTCCGTCATATGCACGGCTTCGGCAGCCATACGTTCAAGTGGGTGAATGCAGAAGGCGCCGCAGTATGGGTGAAATACCATTTCAAAACAGAGCAGGGCGTCAAGAATCTCGATGTTAATCTGGCTGCGCAGATTGCCGGTGACAACCCGGATTACCATACTGAGGACTTATTCAATGCGATCGACAAAGGGGATTTCCCCGCCTGGAGACTGCATGTGCAGATCATGCCTGTAGAGGATGCTGACACCTACCGTTTCGACCCGTTTGATGTCACCAAGGTATGGTCCCAGAAGGATTACCCGCTGATTGAGGTGGGCCGCATGGTGCTGGACCGCAATCCGGAGAACTACTTCGCCGAAGTGGAGCAGGCTACCTTCTCCCCGGGATCATTTGTGCCAGGGATAGAAGCCTCTCCTGATAAAATGCTCCAGGGCCGCCTCTTCGCCTACGGAGACGCCCACCGTTACCGGGTAGGAGCGAATCACAACCACCTGCCGGTTAACCGGCCCATCGCCGAGGTGAACAATAATCAGCGGGATGGCGCGCTGAATCATACCAATAACGGCGGAGGCTCCGTGTATTACGAGCCTAACAGCTTCGGCGGGGCAACCGAGTCGCCGCAGGATAGACCGGCCGCTTTTGCAGTCTCCGGTCAAGCAGACAGTCTCCCTTATGATCACAACGATCATTACACCCAGCCGGGTGATCTCTATCGTCTGCTGAATGAAGAGGAGCGTGCCCGGCTCGTACGCAATATTGTAGGCGCGATGACTCCAGTCGAGTCGGATGAGATCAAGCTTCGCCAGATTGGCCATTTCTACAAAGCCGATCCGGAATTTGGACGGCGTATCGCGGACGGACTGGGACTGGTGGTACCGGAGTAACTCCACTTGCACCCTTCAGCGCCAAGAAACCCCTGACTTCATCAGTCAGGGGTTTCTTGGGATTATCGTATTTACATTTTCTATGTATATTGCCTAATGATACACATTCATCCACTGCTCCAGCTGCTGCTTCAGTCCCTGTCTCGCGGATACCGGCTCAAGAATCTCGGCGTTAGGGCCATATTGCAGAATCCACTTAATAAATTCCTTGTCGTTATTGACGGTGACTTCAAACAGCAGACTTCCGTCTTCCTCATCGGTCATTCGCGGGTGCACGAACAATTCCTCTTCTTTGATGTAACGCGCTACCTCCGGATGAAACCGCACTTTGAAGGTGGTATTCTTGTTGCCCCGGTCGATCGACCAGGTATTTTTCAGATACTGTTTAATATTGAAATCCCCTTTGTCGAAGGGGGTATCCGTCACCTCTACCTGCTGAAAACGGCTGATGCGAAATGTCCGGATCGCCCTCTTCAGGTGGCAATAGCCAATCAGATAGAATCTCTGGTCACGCGGAATCAAATAATAAGGATCAATCTCCCGCTGCGTTGTCTCATTACGCAATTGCGAGTGATATACCGTACGAATCCGCCTTTGCTCCATAATCGCCCCGATCAGCGGCTGCAGGAAATTCCGGCTCTCCTTGCGGTAAGCAGGCTTGCCCATTTGGATAATATCTGAAATATTCTCAAGCATTCCATTCTGTTTGGATTTCTCCTTCAGATGTGTGCCCATGACTTTGTCAAAGGCAGACAGAAAACCTGGGGGGATTTTGCCGGGTGCCAGCACGGAGGGCAGCAGAGAGAAGGCCATTGCCTCCTGCTCGGAGAAATCCAGCGGGTATAAGAAGAATTTCCCCATAAACTTATAACCCGTTCCTCTCCCCTCATTCATCACCGGTGCAAAATGACTGATTACATCCAAGTCCCTGTAAATCGTTCTAATATTCACCTCGCACCGGAATGCCAGATCCGCAGCCGTAATCCCGGGATTCGACTGGATGGCGTTAATGATCTTGAAGATCCGTATTACTTTGTCTGTCATAATAAATGCTCCTCAACTTCCAAGTAAATAGTGCCTGTTCTTCCATAGTTCTAATATAACAGGTCTATATAAACATGGCTGTCTGCATAATATAGCATTACCAGCGCATAGAGCGGCCACCAGCATATACTATGTATTTTTAGTAAGCAATACTTCCGCCCCATGCTAAAAAAACAAAAAAACCCTTGAATATCAAGGGTTGCTGTAACTATTATTTAAGCGGGTGATGGGAATCGAACCCACGCTATCAGCTTGGAAGGCTGAAGTTCTACCATTGAACTACACCCGCAAAGGTGAAATATCGGGATGACACGATTTGAACATGCGACCCCCTGGTCCCAAACCAGGTGCTCTACCAAGCTGAGCTACATCCCGTTAATATAAAAGCTATACTGCAAAGTAATAATGGCGCGCCCTGAGAGATACGGATGCTTCGCATCCGATTGCGAAGTTGTGCTATTGAAGCTGATGCTCCAACGAACTCGTTCGAATCCTGAGGACACTTTGATGATTCAATGAAGTTATAAATGGCGCGCCCTGAGAGATTCGAACTCCCGGCCTTTTGATTCGTAGTCAAACGCTCTATCCAGCTGAGCTAAGGGCGCAAAATCTATATGGAGCGGACGACGGGAATCGAACCCGCGACCCTCGCCTTGGCAAGGCGATGCTCTACCGCTGAGCCACGTCCGCAAAAACATGGTGCGCGTGAAGGGACTTGAACCCCCACGTCGTGAAACGCCAGATCCTAAGTCTGGTGCGTCTGCCATTCCGCCACACGCGCACACTTTATAAGAAAATGGTGAGCCATGAAGGACTCGAACCTTCGACACCCTGATTAAAAGTCAGGTGCTCTACCAACTGAGCTAATGGCTCTCATAAGAGAAGCAATCATAAATGAAATGGCTGGGGATATAGGAATCGAACCTATGAATGACGGAGTCAAAGTCCGTTGCCTTACCGCTTGGCTAATCCCCAATATTAATAATTAGCAAACACTACGGAATCGGGTGGATACTCTATACTTCGAGATATAGGATGCTCAATCCCTGATACCTTCATACAATAAAAATGGCGGAACCGACGGGATTCGAACCCGCGATCTCCTGCGTGACAGGCAGGCATGTTAGGCCAACTACACCACGGTTCCAAATTGGTTGCGGGGGCAGGATTTGAACCTGCGGCCTTCGGGTTATGAGCCCGACGAGCTACCGGGCTGCTCCACCCCGCGTCAATGTTAAAGATCTATTCTGTTAAAGATAGATGGTGGAGGCTGAGGGGTTCGAACCCCCGACCCTCTGCTTGTAAGGCAGATGCTCTCCCAGCTGAGCTAAGCCTCCATATATGACTCGTATGGGATACTCTCCACTCCGTTACGAGATTGCGAAGTATTCCTCACGAAGCCTATGCTTCAACGAACCCAGGGAATTCTCATCCCATAAATCCAAGAAGAAATTGGTGACTCGTATGGGATTCGAACCCATGTTACCTCCGTGAAAGGGAGGTGTCTTAACCCCTTGACCAACGAGCCATGCTGATTAAATATTTGTAAGGTAAAGCTACGGAGAGAGAGGGATACTCTTCACTTCGTTACGAGATTGCGAAGCTGTGCTAACGAAGCCAATGCTCCAACGAACCACTGAGGGTTCTCATCCCTTTACAGAGAAGGTAATGCTACGGAGAGAGAGGGATTCGAACCCTCGAGACGCTTGTGGCGCCTACACGATTTCCAATCGTGCTCCTTCGGCCAAACTCGGACACCTCTCCAGATGGCTCCCCGAACAGGACTCGAACCTGTGACAACTCGATTAACAGTCGAGTGCTCTACCAACTGAGCTATCAGGGAATATGGTGGGCCTTAGTGGACTCGAACCACTGACCTCACCCTTATCAGAGGTGCGCTCTAACCAGCTGAGCTAAAGGCCCGTTCTCATACCACTATGCAACTAATAAGGGCAAAAAAAATACCACAGTGTGTGTGGATTGTCCGCTTGGCGGCGTCCTACTCTCCCAGGACCCTTCGGTCCAAGTACCATCGGCGCTGGAGGGCTTAACGGTCGTGTTCGGGATGGGTACGCGTGGAACCCCTCCGCTATCGCCACCAAACGGGCATTTACAGCGTAAATGCTTCAGGAATTGATTCCTGAAAACTGAATCCGAAACGAATCTGCGCTCTAAGAAATTTGGATAAGCCCTCGACCGATTAGTATTGGTCAGCTCCATGCATTGCTGCACTTCCACCTCCAACCTATCTACCTCGTCGTCTTCAAGGGGTCTTACTAGTTGGGAAATCTCATCTTGAGGGGGGCTTCACGCTTAGATGCTTTCAGCGCTTATCCCGTCCGTACGTAGCTACTCAGCCATGCTCCTGGCGGAACAACTGATGCACCAGCGGTACGTCCATCCCGGTCCTCTCGTACTAAGGACAGCTCCTCTCAAATTTCCTGCGCCCACGACAGATAGGGACCGAACTGTCTCACGACGTTCTGAACCCAGCTCGCGTACCGCTTTAATGGGCGAACAGCCCAACCCTTGGGACCTACTTCAGCCCCAGGATGCGATGAGCCGACATCGAGGTGCCAAACCTCCCCGTCGATGTGGACTCTTGGGGGAGATAAGCCTGTTATCCCCAGGGTAGCTTTTATCCGTTGAGCGATGGCCCTTCCATGCGGTACCACCGGATCACTAAGTCCGACTTTCGTCCCTGCTCGACTTGTAGGTCTCGCAGTCAAGCTCCCTTATGCCTTTGCACTCTGCGAATGATTTCCAACCATTCTGAGGGAACCTTTGAACGCCTCCGTTACTCTTTAGGAGGCGACCGCCCCAGTCAAACTGCCCGCCTGACACGGTCCCCGTACCCGATTAGGGCACTAGGTTAGAACCTAGATACGATCAGGGTGGTATCCCAACGGCGCCTCCGCAGAAGCTTGCGCTCCTGCCTCACCGGCTCCCACCTATTCTGTACAGATCGTACCCAAATTCAATATCAAGCTGCAGTAAAGCTCCATGGGGTCTTTCCGTCTTGTCGCGGGTAACCTGCATCTTCACAGGTATTAAAATTTCACCGGATCTCTCGTTGAGACAGCGCCCAAGTCGTTACGCCATTCGTGCGGGTCAGAATTTACCTGACAAGGAATTTCGCTACCTTAGGACCGTTATAGTTACGGCCGCCGTTTACTGGGGCTTCGGTTCACAGCTTCGGATTGCTCCTAACCACTCCCCTTAACCTTCCAGCACCGGGCAGGCGTCAGCCCGTATACTTCGCCTTGCGGCTTCGCACAGACCTGTGTTTTTGCTAAACAGTCGCTTGGGCCTTTTCACTGCGGCCCCCTCGGGCTATTCACCCTACCGAGGCACCTCTTCTCCCGAAGTTACGAGGTCATTTTGCCGAGTTCCTTAACGAGAGTTCTTCCGCGCGCCTTAGAATTCTCTTCTCGCCTACCTGTGTCGGTTTGCGGTACGGGCACCTTCTCCTGGCTAGAGGCTTTTCTTGGCAGTGTGAGATCATGACCTTCGCTACTACAATTTTCGCTCCCCATCACAGCCCAGCCTTAGTGATGTGCGGATTTGCCTACACATCAGCCTCACTGCTTAGACGGACACATCCATCAGTCCGCGTCACTACCCTCCTGCGTCACCCCATCGCTCATAGCGGATTACGGTGGTACAGTAATTTCAAACTGTTGTCCTTCGACTACGCCTTTCGGCCTCGCCTTAGGTCCCGACTTACCCTGAGCGGACGAGCCTTCCTCAGGAAACCTTGGGCTTTCGGCGGATCAGATTCTCACTGATCTTTTCGTTACTCATACCGGCATTCTCACTTGTATGCTGTCCAGCGCTCCTTACGGTACACCTTCAACCTGCATACAACGCTCCCCTACCCCAGATGCAAAGCATCTAGCCATAGCTTCGGTGGTGTGTTTAGCCCCGTTACATTTTCGGCGCAGAGTCACTCGACCAGTGAGCTATTACGCACTCTTTCAATGGTGGCTGCTTCTAAGCCAACATCCTGGTTGTCTGTGCAACTCCACATCCTTTCCCACTTAACACACACTTGGGGACCTTAGCTGATGGTCTGGGCTGTTTCCCTTTTGACAATGGATCTTAGCACTCACTGTCTGACTCCCGGCAAGAAGTTAATGGCATTCGGAGTTTGACTGAGCTTGGTAACCCTTGCGGGCCCCGCACCCAATCAGTGCTCTACCTCCACCACTCCATTCACCGAGGCTAGCCCTAAAGCTATTTCGGGGAGAACCAGCTATCTCCGAGTTCGATTGGAATTTCTCCGCTACCCCCACCTCATCCCCGCATTTTTCAACATGCGTGGGTTCGGGCCTCCAGTGCGTGTTACCGCACCTTCACCCTGGACAGGGGTAGATCACACGGTTTCGGGTCTACGTCCACATACTCAATCGCCCTATTCAGACTCGCTTTCGCTGCGGCTCCGGCTTCTCACCTTAACCTTGCATGTTAAACGTAACTCGCCGGTTCATTCTACAAAAGGCACGCCATCACCCATTAATAGGGCTCTGACTTTTTGTAAGCACACGGTTTCAGGTTCTATTTCACTCCCCTTCCGGGGTGCTTTTCACCTTTCCCTCACGGTACTGTTTCACTATCGGTCGCCAGGTAGTATTTAGCCTTAGCAGATGGTCCTGCTGGATTCATACGGGGTTTCACGTGCCCCGCACTACTCGGGATCCGTCTCGGAGAGAACACAGTTTAGGCTACAGGGCTTTTACCTCTATCGCGGGCCTTTCCAGACCTCTTCGCCTACCATATTCCTTTGTAACTCCATGTGAGACGTCCCACAACCCCAAGAGGCAAGCCCCTTGGTTTAGGCTGTTCCGCGTTCGCTCGCCGCTACTGACGGAATCACTATTGTTTTCTCTTCCTCAGGGTACTTAGATGTTTCAGTTCCCCTGGTCTGCCTCTGCGTATCCTATGTATTCAGATACGAGTAACTGCGAATTACCACAGCTGGGTTTCCCCATTCGGACACCCCCGGATCAAAGCTTGCTTACAGCTCCCCGAGGCAGTTTCGTTGTTCGCCACGTCCTTCGTCGGCTCCTGGCGCCTAGGCATCCTCCGTGTGCTCTTATTAGCTTAACCAATGCGTTTTCCGTTAGGAAAATCGCTGTAGCAACTAATAACTATTTCAACTTGCTTACACAAGTTTCAGCTAAAAGATGTTCTAAAACGCAAATTCGTTTCGGTATCCAGTTTTCAAGGATCAAGGTGCTGAAGTTTCGGGACAATCACGACTGTGATGTTCGAAAATTCAGACAGTTTAAAGATGAGAGCTTAAACTCTCAAAACTGACCAACGAGTGAGTGTTTGAACCCTAAGGTTCGTTTTGGAAGTAATACTTCCGATTTGAATGTCACCGTTGCAGGTGACGATTCTCCATAGAAAGGAGGTGATCCAGCCGCACCTTCCGATACGGCTACCTTGTTACGACTTCACCCCAATCATCTACCCCACCTTCGGCGGCTGGCTCCCTTGCGGGTTACCCCACCGACTTCGGGTGTTGTAAACTCTCGTGGTGTGACGGGCGGTGTGTACAAGACCCGGGAACGTATTCACCGCGGCATGCTGATCCGCGATTACTAGCAATTCCGACTTCATGCAGGCGAGTTGCAGCCTGCAATCCGAACTGAGACCGGCTTTGCTGGGATTGGCTCCACCTCGCGGTTTCGCTTCCCGTTGTACCGGCCATTGTAGTACGTGTGTAGCCCAGGTCATAAGGGGCATGATGATTTGACGTCATCCCCACCTTCCTCCGGTTTGTCACCGGCAGTCACTCTAGAGTGCCCAGCTTCACCTGCTGGCAACTAAAGTCAAGGGTTGCGCTCGTTGCGGGACTTAACCCAACATCTCACGACACGAGCTGACGACAACCATGCACCACCTGTCTCCGATGCTCCGAAGAGGGGCACTATCTCTAATGCTTTCATCGGGATGTCAAGACCTGGTAAGGTTCTTCGCGTTGCTTCGAATTAAACCACATACTCCACTGCTTGTGCGGGTCCCCGTCAATTCCTTTGAGTTTCAGTCTTGCGACCGTACTCCCCAGGCGGAGTGCTTACTGTGTTAACTTCGGCACCAAGGGTATCGAAACCCCTAACACCTAGCACTCATCGTTTACGGCGTGGACTACCAGGGTATCTAATCCTGTTTGCTCCCCACGCTTTCGCGCCTCAGCGTCAGTTACAGCCCAGAAAGTCGCCTTCGCCACTGGTGTTCCTCCACATATCTACGCATTTCACCGCTACACGTGGAATTCCACTTTCCTCTTCTGTACTCAAGTCACCCAGTTTCCAGTGCGACCCCAGGTTGAGCCCAAGGTTTAAACACCAGACTTAAATGACCGCCTGCGCGCGCTTTACGCCCAATAATTCCGGACAACGCTTGCCCCCTACGTATTACCGCGGCTGCTGGCACGTAGTTAGCCGGGGCTTTCTTCTCAGGTACCGTCACTCCGGTAGCAGTTACTCTACCGGACGTTCTTCCCTGGCAACAGAGCTTTACGATCCGAAAACCTTCATCACTCACGCGGCATTGCTCCGTCAGGCTTTCGCCCATTGCGGAAGATTCCCTACTGCTGCCTCCCGTAGGAGTCTGGGCCGTGTCTCAGTCCCAGTGTGGCCGTTCACCCTCTCAGGTCGGCTACGCATCGTCGCCTTGGTGAGCCGTTACCCCACCAACTAGCTAATGCGCCGCAGGCCCATCCCCAAGTGGCAGATTGCTCCGCCTTTCATTCTCTCTTCAGGAGAGGAAAGAAATTATCCGGTATTAGCTACCGTTTCCGGTAGTTATCCCAGTCTTGAGGGCAGGTTGCCTACGTGTTACTCACCCGTCCGCCGCTAAGCATGAATGGAAGCAAGCTTCCATTCAAACTCCGCTCGACTTGCATGTATTAGGCATGCCGCCAGCGTTCGTCCTGAGCCAGGATCAAACTCTCCAAATTGTATTTAGAAAGAGCGATTGCTCATTTTGAAACATCTGACGAGAATTTTCATTCTCACGATGAGATTTCCAAAGCGTACAAGACGCTGTGAAACTCATCATTTTTGGAAGTCACTTTCGTGAATTCCCACTCACTCGTTGTTCAGTTTTCAAAGATCAAGCTCGTTGTCAGCGCCGCTTACCGCGTCACCAGCAACTCTTATAATATATCACATCCAACCGATCAATGCAAGCTCTTTTTTTCAACCTCTTTTCGAGCTCGGCGTTGATGTTTCGCGGCCAGAAATAGAATATATCATGTATAGGAATTCTTTGCAAGCTTTATTTTGAAACTATCTTGTGCATTCCCTTGAACGCCAGATTCTTCACGGATTGTGCCCATAATGCGTGGAGTGCGGCGAACCGCACTCACAGTACTCCTTCCGACACAATGTATCAGTTAATCCAACAGGATAGATAATATCCACAGAGTGAAGGCTTATTACTCTCTAGCAGAATTACGGCCTTAATTATCGTCCAGCAGCTCTAGCACATCACGCCTCATGCTAAGCTGCCCTGTCTTAAGCGGAGTTCCCACACGGGCCAGCATCTGAATCGTCTGACCGGGAGCGGCATATTCGCGGTGAATCCCGCTGTACAATCTGCTCATCTCCGGATATTCCTCAAGCACCTGGCTTAATGGTTGCATAGCCAGCCCTTGAAGGTGGGCGGTCAAGGTTAACCGGCTGTAGAGCATGCCGCTCCGGATTTGGCTGACCCGGCTGTTGTCATTGCTGATAATTAGCACGTACGCGGGAGTACTCTCGACCGAAGCAGTTGTGGAGTTGATAAACTGCTTCGAAGCAGCTTTTCCTTCATTTAGGGATGGAAACAGAGTTACTGCACCCTGAAGGATATGTCGCATAATACCGCTAGTTCCTTGTCCTTCTACAGAGAATCCATCGCGGAATTGATTCTTCTCCCGTTCATTGGTGCGGAAGATCCGTGCGGATTCCTGCATCACAGAATCTACACCAGCCTCTATTACTGCCGCTTTCTCGGCGTAGTCTCCCAATATCTTCATATTGCCGGCATCCTGAACGATGTTCATTTTCAGACCGCTGATATAATTAATACTCTGCAGTCCCTTCAATTGAACCGGGCTGAGCTTATCGGAAGTATAAGGTCCCCTATTGGTATCCGGCTGGAATAAATAATTGTAGAGCGGCGGCTGGCTCACCAGACTTATGCTATTGAGCGTAAGACGTGCAACCGGTTTGCTGGCCATACTCTCTTCCAGCCTGCTCTCATCATAGCGTCCCTCAGGAAACAGTTTGATGTCTACCTGATATCCAAGCTGTTGTCCTGCAATCCGTACATATTCCAGAAAGGTTCCCTGCGAAATCATTAACTGTCTTGCTTCAGGATCCACCGCCGGAGACAGGCGTCTGTTGTCAGCATATAGTGTAAACACTTTATCGTTCTTCTGATCCAGCTTGATTAACCAAGGCTGCATATTATGCCCGCTTGCGGCCAGCAGACCATGTGCGGCCAGTCTCACTCTGGGATCTGTCATAGCTGCGGAGTACCCTTGACTCCACGGCTGCAAGTAATCCTGCTGCCTGAAGACTCCGCTAAGGAACATTAATAAGGCAAACACGGCAAGGACCAGCCCGGCAGTAAACGAAATAATTAGCTTCAATATTTTAAAACTCCTCTTTCCTTTCAATGGACCCCCTCCTCTAGACTTTTATAGACTCAACCATCAGATGGAAGGCTGCCATTACGAGTTCATCCGGTGTTGTCGAATGCATCTGCCTGAGATAATTCTCCTTCTTCCGGACCGTATTCAAAACACCGATCACACAAGACCACAGCACCAGCGCGGTTTCGACTGGATTCAGGCTTTTACGGATTACGCCCTCTTCTATCCCTTTGCGGGTTAGCCCGATTAAGTACTCTGTCATCGTCTCACCCAAGGCATAACATTCCTCTCTGGAGGCGTCCGTGATTCCCCTATCGAAGTCAATCTCTGCGGTCTCGTATTCCATAATGGCCTTGAAGTATTCCGGGTGCACTTTGCTGAAACGGTAAAAAACATTGCCCATTTGCACAAGGCTGTCTATGGCATTCGCGGTCTTCGTCTCGAGCATTTCCTGCTGCAGCATCCCTTGCATCAATCTATAGCCCCTGATCATGATCTCAAAGTAAAGCTGTTCCTTGCTGTTGAAATATACATATAGCGTTCTCTTGCTGAATTCCGCTGTTTTGGCAATGTCATCCATGGTCGTATTCTGATACCCTTTGGCAAAGAAGACTGTCTCCGCAGCTTCTATAATGTCGTTCCTGCGGAGCTCCTTCTCTTTCATTTTGCGTTCGCTGCTTCCCACAGTCTCGCCTCCTTTCAATCTGCACGGCAGTGCAGTCAAGTAAACTATTAGTTTACTTTGCGCTTCTTAGGGTCCTGATGTCTATGAGGTTGGTTACATTCGAAAGAAACAAGCCATGCATGAGAAGGGTCCGAAGTGGATAAAGTAAACATACCAAACTTAAGCGTTTGCTTTTAAAGCCATGCTTAATAACACTGAAGCTCATGATTCCGAAGTGGGTATTGATCGAAGTACATTCACAGAGGTTAAGCTGAGCAAACTATTAGGAGGACCGCCGCAATGGACACTCATGAATTCGTGGAGAAATTCCAGGAGAATCAGCGGAAAGCGCTGAAGAACAGAAACCGGGGCAAAGGAACACCTGGTGCCCGCCTGGCGAACAAACAGCACAGCACCAATAAATAGGCTACAACGTTCAGCCAGGAGCTGTATACCAAAAAAGGATGTCTGCAAGGACCAGTTCAGCTGGCTCTGCGGACATCCCTTTTTACTATAAGAACATTCTATAAATATGCTTCTGAAGATTTCTCTGTGTGTTCTATCTCTATAGAAGCAGTAGTGATTATTTGCTCAATTTCGCTACACTTACAGCTACTTTCTCGATTTGTGCTTTGCTGAGTGATTTATCCGGCGAACTGATAGTCACAAAACGGTCTGCCAGCGCAAAGGTCAGCATAGCCGTATCTGAAGGGGTGTACCACTTCGCTTCCGTTCCGTTGGATAGCTTCACGGTAGTTCCGTTATAATCGTAAGAATAATCACGCGGGGATACATTCACCCGCATTTTATTGAACAGGAAGCTTACGCCGTCATCTCCGCCCACAACCTTCTGGAATGCATCCCCGCTGATCATTTGGGCCGGAGCATAAGCTGTTTCAAAGCCCTGGTAGGCGGCGAACGCCTTGGTAATCTCTTCTTTTTGTGCTGCACTGTATTGTACTGCCGCTAAAGCAATAGCTGAACCGTTATCCGGTGTTGTAGTTACCTTTCCGCCGCCCAGAATGACCTGGTTAGTAGAAGCATTGAATGTTACCGGCACCTTCAGTGCATCCGCCAGTGCCCGGACCGGAAGGTACGTTGTATCATTATAAGTAATTGGTGACAGTGTTTTGCCATTGCCGTCTACCGGCGTGTAAGCCGCTCCGTTTACTTTGAAGCCGATGCTGTGGTTCAGGTACGCACTGATCTTCTGCATATTCGTTCCTGCGTATACACCTGCTGAACCCGTAATAGCCATTCCGAATACCATGGTTGCTATGATCATTTTTTTGCTCTTCATTAATATCGTCTCCCTTGTGTGTGTTGTTGTAGTGTTCCTTGCTATAGATTCATTAAACCATTAACTTGTTTCTAACTTGTATCCGGATTGTAAAGAAGTAATTCCGAATCTGCACCAGGTGTTAACGGCTGTTCGGGACCGTAATCTGATACACCTCGGTGTAGAGGATATCCCTAAACCGCTGGAATTCCTTCAGGGTAGCTGGCCGGGGATAGGTCATAATGCGCAGCGGCAGATCAGCTTGACCCGCGCGCAGCGGCGGCTGCACATAAGGGTACGGATTCAGATAAAAGCCCAGCCGTTCATAGAATCCGATCCTCCGCTGTTCCATTTCCCCCTCAGGCAGTTCCACCTCCAGCACCACCGGCTTGTCCGAACGACTGATATAGCGGTTCATCAGCTTCTTGCCGATTCCCCCGCCCCGTATATCCGGGTTAACGGCAATATGCTCAACAAACCGCAATTCAGGGAATTCCCAGGCGGCCATAAAAGCGAGCGTCCGGTCCTCTGCATCCTTTTCGGTATACAGGTGATAATTCGGATTCGCCAGCAAAGCCCGCTGCCCGCTATAGGTTCTGATCTCACTTACCGGAAAAGAAGCTTCCATAATTGCGAATATCTCATCAAAGGTTGTTCCGCTGATTGGCGACTGATTACTCATTTTCTGCTGCCCGCTTTCTGCTGTTTCTGTTGTGTGAAGCGTCTTGCTCTTTATTTTACCCGTAATTCCTGTATGAATAACTTCATGGGAAGCAACATTAGACATGTCTGGACCTGCTTATATAAAAAAGATGCCCGGAGGCATCATCTGAGGGTTGTTGCGGCTGCAGTTTATAATATACGTCCGGGCCTAGTCCATATTGGATAAATCATTCGCGGTCCCGGCCACATGCTCAAACGCCCGGCTTAACTCCTGCATGGATTGTCCCTGATGCTGTGAGAATGACATGATGTGCTGGATAGACTGGTCCATCTGCAGAATAGACTGCTTCATCCCTGCCAGCTGGCTGTGGATGTTCTTCACCAGTGCGTGGCTGTCATTAGCCAGCTTGCGGATTTCCGTCGCCACCACGCCGAATCCCCGTCCCTGCTCACCGGCTCTCGCCGCTTCAATTGCCGCATTAAGCCCGAGCATATGGGACTGGTCAGCGATCCGCTTGACGGTGGACAGAATCTCAAAGCTGCTCTCGATATCTTGAACCATAGAATTCGAGCTGCTCACCAATTCGTCCAGTCTTTGGGTAATTCCCATGGAGGAACGGGTCACTTCTTCGGAGGTCGCCGTCATTTCTTCCACCAGGGAGGACAATTCCTGTGCACCCTCCTGAAGCCTTGCCGCCTTGTGAATGGATACCATCGCTGCAATAACACCAATGACTTCACCCTCACGCATGACCGGGACTGCCGTTGAGAGATAGGATATGCCAAAAGCTTCCGGGCCGCGTTCCTCGCGCTGCACTTTGCCCGTCTCCAGGGCTGCATACGACACAGTACCTCTGAACTTCTCAATAGGTGCGCCTACCGGAACCTTAAGATCAATCTTCTCACCGGGAAGATAAGCAAGCACCTTGTCCGTATCCGCGAGCACCAGGGCAGCATCCTCGGGGTACGTATTCTGAATCATACTGAGCACATTCTGCAGCTGCCCAAGCTTATCCTCCTGTTTATCCTCCAGCATAACTATCGACCGCCTGTTCCGTAATTTTCAAATATTCAGGTCTGATTATATCACTTAATGAAAAGGGGAATTGAATTTTTCTGAAAATCATGTGGTTCTCCCCTTCAAGATTAGAATGTTCAAAATAAAAGCTGTCACAGAACATTCTTCTGTATCGTTACGGGGATTTAGCATCTGGTACTAGGAGAACGTGCTATACTATATTTATCAGATACATCATCATGTTTGCATAGGAGAGGTTCAATTGGATAATCAACGCTGGATCGCACCTGAATTCTACAATCTCACTTCGGAAATGGAGCAGCATCCTGGAGATAAGATTGCTCTTAAATGGTTACAAGAGAACGGGGATTTCGAAGAAATCACCTATGGACGGCTTATGGCTCAGGCTAACCGTCTGGCGGGGGGGCTGTCAGGCCTCGGTCTGAAGCAAGGGGACCGTGTCCTGGTTATGGTACCACGCCGCATTATCGCCTACGTCATCTATCTGGCCTGCCTGAAGCTGGGACTTGCCGTTATTCCATCTTCTGAAATGCTGCGGGCCAAGGATCTGTCCTACCGGCTGCGCCATTCCGAAGCCCGCGCGGTCATTGTCTGGTCGGAGGTTACCGGCGAAGTGAACAAGATCGCCGAAGATCTGCCTGCCCTGGACTATCGCCTGTCTGTCGGCGAAGCTGAGCTTGGCAACGGCTGGGTAGACCTGGAAGGCCTGATGGACGGACAATCTGACTCCTTCCCTGCGGTTGCCAGCCGCCGGGACGATATCGCCATCCTGGCCTATACTTCCGGTACAACCGGCAACCCGAAGGCCGTAGTCCATACCCACGGCTGGGGATATGCGCATCTGCGGATCACCTCCTCCCTCTGGCTGGATATCCGTGAATCGGATACCGTCTGGGCAACGGCCGCACCGGGCTGGCAGAAGTGGATCTGGAGTCCATTCCTCACTGTACTCGGCAACGGGGCTACCGGCTTCGTCTATAATGGCCCTTTCCATCCGGACCGTTATCTTCAGCTGCTGCAGGATGAGAAGATCGGGGTATTGTGCTGCACACCTACAGAGTACCGTCTGATGGCCAAGACTGAAGGCCTCGCCCAGTACGATCTGTCGAATCTGCGTTGTGCGGTATCCGCCGGTGAGCCGCTGAATCAGGAAGTCATTCACACCTTCCAGCAGCACTTCGATATTACGATCCGCGACGGCTATGGACAAACAGAGAGCACCCTGATCATCGCGGCGCTGAAGGATGAGCCGATCCGTGTCGGCTCCATGGGCAAATCGATTGCTCCCGGTATTGTTGAAGTAATCGACGAGGAAGGACATCCGCTGCCTGCCGGGGTCGTAGGTGATATCGCCGTGCACCTGAGCATGCCTGCCCTGTTCCAGAATTACTACAAAGATCCGGAGCGCAAAGCAAACTGCTCACACGGGGAGTATTTCGTAACCGGCGACCGGGCGCGCAAGGATGAGGACGGCTACTTCTGGTTCGAAGGCCGCGGGGATGATATCATCATCAGCTCTGGTTATACCATCGGGCCGTTTGAAGTAGAAGAAGCATTAATGAAACATAACCTTGTCAAGGAATGCGCAGTGGTAGCCAGTCCTGACGAGATCCGCGGCTCGGTCGTCAAAGCTTTTGTCGTGCTCAAGGACGGCCATGCCGGCACACCGGAGCTGGCCAAAGAACTGCAGTCCCATGTCAAGGAACAGACTGCACCTTACAAGTACCCGCGCAAAATCGAATTCATTACGGATCTGCCGAAGACGACCTCCGGCAAAATCCGCAGAATCGAGCTGCGTGAGCAGGAGAAGAAGGCTGCGCAAGAGTAAGCAGCAGCTTGGCCGGCAGCAGCAGGCTGGCTCCTGTTGACTGGAAGCGCGCCGATAAGGGCAGTTCCTAATGAATTGGAGAAACAATAAAATCCCCGTCCCTACAGTGATGTAGGAACGGGGATTTTTGTGCTTTTACCTCAAGACAGCCTTAAGCTCTAACGAATACGAATCGAACCTTCCTGTCTCTGTATCCTTGTACCGCGTTTGCCGCTGGACAGAAGCAGCAACGCTGTATACAGAATGACAAGAATGAGTGTGGTAACCAGACTCCCTTCCAGGCCGAACTTGCCCCCGGTCAGCAGCTCATTTCCTTGTAAGGATACCGAATAGATACCTTTGGGCGTATTCCCGCTCACCGCAACGCCGTATATGTAGCCCTGGAACAGATTCCAGGAAATATGCAGCGCCATCGCAGCGTACAAATTACCTGTCCGGAGAGTCACCCAAGAGAAGATTAAAGCGATAATCACGATATTCAGTCCACTGATCCAGCTATATCCTGGATTCGCCATATGGGCAAGCGAGAAGAAGATGGAGGTCAGGCCCACTGCGGCCGGAATACCGAGCCTTGAGGACAGCAGATGCTGAAGGTATCCTCTGAAGATCACCTCTTCGCAGATTCCGGCCAGCAGTGCCGTAATCACAATATCCGCCGCATCGAGCTGTCCGAACCGGGGCTGTGACCACTCTCCCTGAACCACAGCATTCCCCAGACCCCATAACACCAGCAGAACGGAGGATAGCAGCAGTGCTCCGCCTGCGAAGCCGGCAGCGAACCGCTTGCCGTCAGGCCTGGACAGTCCAATGCTGGACAGCGGACGCTTATGTATTATTCGTACCGTATAACACACGACAATAAACGAATAGATGGCTGTAGATTTGAAGACACGCACCCAGCCGTCCGGATCGAATAGTCCTGTGGAACCCACGCGCAGCGATAGACCAAAGGAGACTATTACCGTCAGAAGCGCAATAGCCCCGCCGACCCATAAAATCTCCCAGCCTGCTCTGAGCTGCCCGTTCCGGTTCCTGAATAGAAATTGCATGTGCAGTCACCCTTCCCTTCCTCATCCTCTCATCCGTTAGACGGACCGAAAGGGAAGGGCCCTGCAAAACAATTGAATATATGCAAAATAATCCAGAGCCGCAGCTGCTTACTCCGACCAGTACTTCGCATCCGGATTCAGCGCCGCTCCTACCTCGCCTTCCGTTACCAGATCGCAGTCCAGGTAACCCTCTTCATCCAGGAAATATACCTCCTGCTTATAGAATTCGCACAGGGTCTCCAGGAATTTCCCCGGTGAATCATACATGGTCACCAAATCGCCGTAGTCATGCAGCAGGTCGCATACCCGCTCGACCCCATCCTCAGACCGGTAGTAGCAGATAAAATCACTGCCGTAGTTAGTCAGCAGCGGCAGCACGACCCCGCCGCGGGCATAGCCCTTCTCCTGCAGGATGCCTGACAGTAGCGCCACTTCCTGGCCGTATTCCCCGATATGAATCAGCCGGTAGCCCGGAATGAATTCAACCAGGCTGGGGTCCTCTTCGCTGCTGCCCGTTCCCAGAACGGTGTCATAGATTGCCTGTAAAAGCGGAGGAACCTCGGGGGCATACTCTGAAATAGCGGCACTGCCTCCTGCCGGGGCCTTGCCCAGACTGGCGGTGTAGCCAGGCCGCAATTGCGCGGACAGCTCCAGGAATTCCTGAAATTTATGGGTAAGCATGAAATCATCCTTTTCTTGGATTAATGTAGTGCGCCTGTATGAACATCATCGGTCATTTTATATACTTTGCGGCCAACGGTCTTAGCCTCTGTGAACATGGAGGTGATGACCTCCTGCACGGTGGTAATCTCACGTACCAGCCCTGCAATCTGGCCGGCCATTACCGAACCGTTCTCTGTATCCCCGTCACGGACCGCAAGGCCCAGAGAGCCCATTGCCAGTGCCTCCAGCTCCTCTTTACCCGCCCCGCCCTTCTCCAGCCTCATGTACTCCAGCGTCATACGGTTCTTAATGCTGCGCACAGGAACACCAAGCGAACGGCCGGTTACCAGCGTATCGCCGTCTTGTGCGGCAACAACCGCCTGCTTAAACTGCTCATGGGCCGGACATTCGATTGTCGCCAGGAAGCGTGTGCCCACCTGCACCCCTTGCGCTCCCAGTGCAAAAGCTGCCACCGCTCCCCGGCCATCGGCGATTCCGCCGGCAGCAATAACGGGAATGGCTACAGCATCGGCAACCTGTGGAACAAGCACCATGGTTGTAGTCTCGCCCACATGACCGCCCGCCTCTGTGCCTTCAGCCACAATCGCGTCGACTCCCAGCGCCTCCATTTTCCGCGCAATCTGCACAGAAGGAACTACAGGAATGACCACTATACCTGCTGCCTTCCACATCCCCACGTAATTCTTGGGCGAACCCGCTCCTGTGGTCACGACCTTAACGCCTTCGTCTATCACCAGTTGCGCCAGTTCATCCCGGTTGGGAGCCATCAGCATCAGGTTGACGCCGAAGGGCTTAGCCGTCAGGCTTTTACACTTATGAATTTCTTCCCGCAGCCGGTCCGCACTCATCCCGCCGGAGGCAATGACTCCCAGCCCCCCCGCATTCGACACCGCTGCTGCCAGTTCGGCGTAGGCAATCTGCGCCATGGCCCCCTGGATTATCGGGTAGGTGATCCCCAGCATTCTTGCAATACTCATAATCCTTCCCCCTTATCACATCAAAAAGCGGATCGATAAGGAAGGCTCCCCCATCTCTCCGCTTGCTGTGCTCTACCTATTTGGTGGCCGAAACCCACATTTTCTCCAGCCATTCATCGAAATTCTCGCCCTTCTCGCCTTCATAGGCATCGTAGACGTCAACCCGCATCTTCTTCAGCTTCTCTTTGAACTCTTCGTAAGAATGGTCTTTCGGAAGACTCTTCTTAATCCGCAGAATAATCTTCGATACCCCTCTGAACAGCTCGGCCTTATTCTTCGACGGAACCTTGACCTCTTCGCCGAAGGCTCTCAGCTTGTTGTACGCGGCTTCTTGAACGGTATATACAGGATCGCTGATCATCAGACGATTAAGGATATCAATAATTTGTTTGTGGTTGTAGCGGCCCAGCTCTTCCACTGCTTCAAGACGCGCTCTCCAATCCGCGGAGCGGCCGGCGGCTTTCTTCAGTTCCTCATAATTCTCTGGCAGCTCTTGGATTACTTCTTCATTATTCAAACGATACAATCCCCTTCTTGGTTAAATCTGATATATAGAACGTTTATCTTACATAGTGCAATTCTACAGTACTGTACTCCTTGATTTCAATCTTTTGTACAAACATTCATGCGATTCCGGAGCAACCGGCAGATCTTACTCATTTCCTCCGGCATTCTCCGCTTCAGCACCAGGAACAGCAGCAGGCTTACCTGCCTCGATCAGCACCTTATTACCCAGCAGGAAAAAGCCTTGGATAAACAGCAGCATCCCCGTAATGATCAGCAGCCATTCAATCTGTATGAGATCGGCCAACGGCCCGAAGACCAGCATGCCCAGCGGCATCATCGAACTCGAAATCATGCCCAGCACCCCGAAGACCCGGCCCAGGTAATCCGGCTCCACCTTCTCCTGCAGCAGAACTGTGGAGGGGGTATTGAAGAACGGCAGCGCCAGTCCCACCAGCCCCATTACGGCAAGATAAATCCAGAAGACCGGAATTACTCCCAGCGCAAACGTGCATAACCCGACGGCAAGGGCCGATAGGGTCATCGTATGAACCCGGTTCCGGAAACCCGGCCAGACTGCCATCAGCAGTCCGCCAAGCATCATCCCGATCGAGAACGTAATCTCAATGGCGGTCAGGCGCCAGATATCCCCGCCAAAGGTTCGTGTAACCTGCAGCGGAGTCAGAAACGACACCGGGGCCGCCAGCACAAAGAAAAAGGCACAGAAAATAAAAAAGCTTCTAATATAAGCATGCTGCCGGATATAGCTGAAGCCCTGGCGCAGATCACTCAAATAGCTGAGTGTCTGCTCTGCAGCAGCTTTGGCATGAAGCGGCACCTGCACGAAGAAGAACATCGTCATAACCGCCACTGCAGCAGTGATCACATCGATGAAAAATATAATTTCAATACTTGCCATGCTCAGCAGGGCTCCGCTCAGCATCGGGGACAGCAGCATCACCATTGCCTGAATGCTGCCGTTGATTCCGCTGATCCGGGTCAGTTTGTCTTCCGGCACCAGCTGCGGCAGCATGGCCGCTACAGCCGGTGTCTGCACTCCGCCTCCAAGCGCCCGCAGGGCAGACACCACAAAAAGCAGCCACATCTGGTCGTATCCCAGCAGAAACAATATCGCCAGAACCAGCGTCGAAGCTGCAATAATAGAATCCGAGAGGACAATCAACCATTTGCGGCTGTAACGGTCTGCCCAGACCCCCGCAAAGGGCGACAAGAGAAACATCGGCACAAATCCGCAGATAATCGCTAACGTCATCATTACTCCGGACTGTGTATTCAGGGTAATATACCAGAGAATCGCATACTGGACCAGTGAAGATCCGAACAGCGAGACGGTCTGGCTGGTAAGGAAAAAGGCAATATTTTTCTTCCAGTCAGTGTTCATTGTCAGGGGATTCCTCCTCTTTCTCAGCACTTTAGAGTCATATTCTAGCATAGTTTCCACAGCGCTACCTAATGGATTTTGACCAAGCAGGAATGGTTTGCCGTCCTTTTTCAGGACGCTACCGTTTCAGCGGGAAAGATAAGGATAATTTATGCGCAGAGCATATAAATTCTTAGCTTTTAAATACATCTGCAAAAGTATAGTATGTACAAACGAATCTGCAAGCAGTATAGGAGGTTACCATCAATGAAAGCCATCGCCATTCATGAGTTCGGCCCCGCTGGAAATTTAACAGAGATTGATATCCCTGTTCCCATTCCGGGTGAGCATGAAATACTGATTGAAATGTATGCGACTTCTGTTAATGCGGCGGACTTGAAGGTCAGGGAGGGCTCATTGCCTGCCGGCAGCGGCCATATTGCCGCCTTTCCGCTGATCCCCGGAATAGACGTTGCCGGAGTGGTAGTGAGTACAGGCAGCGGAGTAAGCCGGTTCAAACCGGGTGATGCGGTATTTGGGCTGATGCAGGTTAAGGAGGGCGGGGCCTACGCAGAATATACATTGGCAAACGGCCAGGTGCTGGCACCGATTCCCCCGGGATTATCCTTTGAAGCAGCTGGCGCTCTGCCTGCTGCCGGACTTGCCGCCTGGCAGGCGCTGGCCAGTGCCAGGGTCTCCAGCCGGGACCGCGTGCTGGTTCACGACGGCGCGGGAGATATCGGCAGCTTGGCTGTCCAGCTCGCCAAGCTCCGGGGAGCTACCGTGATTACGACGGTAAGCGGTGATGAGCTTGATCTGGCCTGGGGCATCGGAGCCGACCAGGCGATAGACCGGCAAGAGCAGGATTTCGCCGCTATTCTCGGGCAGAGCATAGATGTTGTGATCGACACCGCCGGAGGTCTGATCCTGAACCGGAGCTTCGCGGTTCTCGCACCCGGCGGGAGGCTGATCTCCACTGCGGAGCGGCCTGACCCGGTACAAGCGGCGGCTGGGGACATCACGGCAGCGTACCTCACTCCCGCCGCTGACCCGTTCCAGTTGGCCGAGCTGGCCCGGCTGACGGCCGAACGCCGGCTGAAGCTGATAATTGGCCAGTCCTTCCCGCTCACTGCAGAAGGACTGCGCAGCGCACATCTGCTGTGCGAAGGCAGGCAGACTCAGGGCAAAGTCGCTATCACTATCAAATAACGGTCCGGCAATGCGCATGCCCGTTCATCTGATATAAGGCAAGGATACCTCCACTTCAAGACCCTTTATGGGCTAAGTGGGGGTAGTTGATTATAGAAATATTAGCCGTCTCACCACAAGTTCAAGCGGAGGAAATCCCGTATGGCCCAGGTTGCCTCAATTCAGTTGAAATCCATGCACCAGCACGACCAGCAGTACAGCCACAAGAATACCGGGCAGAAGATTGGCTACCTTGATCTTGGTAATTCCCAGCAGATTCAGGCCGATCGCCATGATCATAATCCCTCCCGCTGCGGTCATCTCAGCAATACAGTCGTTCAGCAGTGCTTCAGGCACAAACCGGGTAATCTGTGTAGCAAGCAGAGCAATAATCCCTTCATATAGAACAACAGGGACCGCCGAGAACAGAACACCGACTCCCAGCGTCGAGGTCAGAATAATGGAAATGAATCCGTCCATAATCGCTTTGGTATAGAGAATCTGATGATCACCTTTGATGCCGCTGTCGAGGGCTCCGAGAATGGCCATTGCACCCACCACAAACACCAGGCTTGCCGTGACGAATCCCAGCGAGATACTCCCCTGTCCGCCTGCCCCCACTCTACGCTCCAGCCAATTCCCTGCACGGGTGAACCTGTCTTCAATGTTGATCCATTCACCGGCTACCGCCCCGATCACGAGGCTTAGAATAACGATCAGGAAATTCCCGCTTTTGAGGCCCATCTGCACCCCCAGCACAACAATCGCCAGCCCAATCCCGTTCATCACCGTATTCTTCATACTCTCCGGTATCCGTTCCAGCAACTTGCCCAGCATTGTTCCGATAATAATAGCTGCTCCATTCACCAAAGCTCCCAACAGCACCATCGCTCAGCAGTTCCCCCAACTATAATTTCTCTCTTATCCTAGCATTATAGGGGTAACAGGCACTGTAGCGTCAAGAGTGTTGCCGGCCGAGCAGATGCATATGGCCCATCAGGATTACATCGCCAGATTAAATTGACAGATTTCTGTTAACGATGGTACGCTCACTAATATCATTCTCTAAATACAAGTAGAAACGGCCAGCCTTCCTGAGAAGAACGGTATCCGTTTCAGCGGGAAAGATAAGGACATTCTAATGCGTCAGGCATATATATTCTTATCTTTGAACAAATCCGGTGCGGATCTGTTCAAAGCCAAGTAAGGAGAGTCTCTATGAATGAACGGCCTACCCTCGATAAGGGGAGCTTATCTAAGGAAACATTACTTCTTCTTGCGCTTTTAACTTCTGAGAATATCAATGAAACGGCACACCAGAATCCGCAGCTGTTCACAGGCCTGGACTGGGATGTATTCTTGCGGCTTACCTTACATCACCGGGTATATCCATATTTGTACCCCAAGCTCAGCCGGATGGATGGGGATGTGATTCCTGCCAGCGTCCTGGAGCGGATAAAAATGGAGTATCGCCGAAATACCGTCCAGATGCTTCAGCTCAGCGGTGAAATGAGTAACCTCGGCACTCAGCTGGCCGAATTGAATATCCGCTGCCTGTTCCTCAAGGGTCCGGTGCTTGCGCAGGCGTTGTACGGAGATATCTCGCTGCGGACCTCACGGGACCTTGATTTCCTGGTGCCGATGGCGCAGCTGCAGGATACGGAAGCCCTGCTGATCCGTCTGGGGTATGTGAAGGAAGAAACGTTCGAGAGCATACTCGGAGACTGGAAATGGCGGGAGCATCATACTACATTCAATCATCCGGTCAGTAAGATCAAGGCGGAGGTACACTGGAGATTAAGCCCGGGGCCGTCCAAAGAACCCGATTTCGATACCCTTTGGAAGCATGCGCGGACAAGCAGCCCCTTCGGCCGCAACGTCCACTATCTGGGCCAGGAGGATCTGTTCCTGTTCCTGGCTGCCCATGGAGCCAGACATGGATGGTCCCGGCTGAGATGGCTGCTGGACATCAAAATGCTGCTGTTGCAGCAGCCGGACTCCGCTGTATTGACCCGCCTGCTGCGGCGCTACAATTACAGCGCTGTAGGCGGACAGGCACTTATTCTGGCAGCCGGTCTGCTGGACGCGGAGATAGAGCCCGGATTGTCCGCTCTGACGGACCAACCCAAAGCCCGCAGATTAGCACAGCGCGCCCTGTTCTATGTGGCGCGGATGGTCAATCTGCACAACCCTCCGCTGGAGCCGGAGGTCGAGCGTCATTATAAATATTACCAGCCGGCGATTCTATCCCCCTGGCATCAGGTACTCTATGTAACCGGCTTTATGTACCCTTATGCAGCGGATGCGAAGACACTGCCGCTGCCGGAGGCGCTGCATTTCTTGTATTTCCCCCTCCGTCCTTTCCTGTGGAGCTGGCGGAAGGTAACGGGTGCAGAGAAACGGATATAGCGGGCGGGATGCGGGAACCGCACTTTCCTCAACAACCGCACGAGTTGCGGTCAATATCGGTCGATCGCTGGCGGGACTGGTCAGACTGGTCGGACTGGTCGGACTGCCGGGACTTGCGGGACTAACGGAATAAACACTTAAACACTTAAACACTTAAATCCTCACTTCTGATTGATTTCCGGCAGAATTGAGTCTCTTAAGTAAGCTATGCGGGCATAAATGTAACCTTAAATAAGCAATATAGGCATAAATGTTGTACGTTTTGCAACTTTGACTTCTGGATTGCAGGGTTTGCGGGAGGATTGTTGTACAAAATACAAGAATAATCCAACAAAGCCGCTTGAATAAGGTGAAATGCTGCATTTTGTACAACAATATTGGATTTGAGCCGGTAACATGAGGAAAATGTTGTATTCTGTGCAGGATTTTATAAAGTTACAGGTTCACTACCGCGAACAGGGGATGATTAGCGGAGGATTAGCGAAGGATTAGCGGATGAATCCAGAAATTCATACTACAGTTCATCAGCCATCCGGAAGTCCAAGATCACCGCAGTGATGTCCAGCGTAGGCTAAAGACAATATAGGGGAGGGGCTAATTAGCCCCTCCCCTATATTGCTTCTTCCTGCCCGCTAAGCAGACGGCTGAACATGCCGCCCTTCTCTGAAGCCAGGCCGCTGTATATTCCCTGCTGGATCACCCGTCCCTGGTCGATGACCAGAATCTGATCGGCTCCCCGGATGGTGGACAGGCGATGGGCAATGACGATGACCGTCACCGATGCCTTCAGCCGCTCCAGCGCCTCCTGAATCCGCTTCTCATTCTCGGTATCGAGCGCACTCGTCGCTTCATCAAGCACAAGGATGGACGGCTTGCGGATAATCGCGCGCGCCAGTACCAGACGCTGCCGTTCCCCGCCGGACAGGCGTACGCCGCGGTCGCCGAGCAGCGTATCCAGTCCGTCCGGCAGCTTGCGCACAAAGTCAGCCGAAGACGCAAACTCCAGCGCCTCCCACAATTCCGCTTCCTCCGCATCCGGCTTGATCATCGTCAGATTGTCACGGATGGTCGCATTGTACAGAAAAGGGTCCTGCGCAACATACCCGATGGATCTCCGGTAGGACAGCAGCCTCTCACCTGTGATAGGCGCGCCGTCAGCCAGGATCTCTCCGGTCTCCGGCTGCATCAGTCCCATGAGCAGATCAACGAGCGTGCTCTTCCCTGCGCCCGAACGTCCGACTATGGCGGTCATCTTCCGGGCCGGAATCGAGACATTTACGTTCTGAAGCGAATATTCCGGTTCATGCGGATGATAGCGGAAGTCAACATTTCTGGCTTCAAGACCATGCTTCAAGATCATAGGGGCTACAGCTTCCCCGCCTTCCACCCGGTCATGCTCCACAGCGGCAAGACATTCGTCCTGCAGCTGCTGCAGCTGCTTGAAGGAGGGCAGTACGGAGGCTAGCTGCTCCATCAGCGACTGCAGGGTAGAGAATGTCGGCCACAGCCGGGTAAATACCAGAATAACCAGCAGCAGATTAGGACCCTCTGCTTGCATGAACCGGAAGGAGACGAAGATAAACACGGCAATCAGCAGTGTAGAGGACAACTTGTACAGCAGCTGCGAGTTCGAACGCAGACGGGTATAGTCCAGCTGCTCCTGCTTCACCTCTCCGGTGAAGGCATGCAGCCACTCCAGCCGGGAATGCTCCAGATTGTTGCTTTTGATATCCTTGATTCCGTTCAGCTGATCCGTTATTCCGCCCAAGTAGGTCTTGCCGAGCTCCGTGCTGCGGCTGCCCAGCTTCTTAGCCTTACGGATGAAGCGGCGGGAGAACAGGGACAACAGAACAGCGCAGACGAGTACGGAGAGCGTCATCTTGGGGGACAGCCAGAAGGCGAAGCCGATCTGCACCAGCGTGAACAGCAGCGAGGTAAGAAACTGCAGGAAGCAGCTGATGCCGGCAAGCACTCTGGCCAGTTCCGTAGTCATCACGTTGATCAGATCGGAGGTGCGCTTTTTCAGAAAAAAAGACCATTCGGCCCGCAGCAACGCGCTGTATACCTCATAACGCAGCTGTCTGCCGTAGGTCTGCTGAATCTCCACATTGCGGATGGCCACGGACCGTGAGATCAGATTCTGGCAGAGTACAATGAGCACATAACCGCCAAGCACCAGCAGGAGCGCCGTGGTCTGCGGCAGTTCGGAGATGAAGCCAAGCATCGGAAGATGAAGACCGGCCGTGGCTGTGCCGCCTAACTGAATACCAGCCATACCCAGCATAGGTACAAGCAGCAATATGGCAGAGCTCTCCAGCAGACCACTGATCACCATACCGGACAAGTTGAGATATAGTTTAGCTCCCGACAAGCGCTGAAGCTGCCGGAAATAATAGATTATCGCTTGCATGGGCCCACCTCGATCACTCAGCTTGTAACACTTTGGCGAATTTCTCCACAACCACGAATCCCTGCATGGCATCATCACCGGAGACATAATAAGCCCCGCTTCTCAGCCAGGCATGGGCGATCATCTGCCCCTGCTTATCCCGCGCCACCCCCATATAGAGTGTGCTCTCAATCCCCCGCTTCTCCAGCATCTTCAGACCGGCTACGGCTCTGACCATACAGGTGCTTTTCCAGGGCGTATAGCGGCTGATCACCCGAATGGCCTTCGTGATCTGCTGAATGCGGGGAATATCCGTGTCTTTGGATACCGCCGGAGTCTCCAGGGATTTCACCCCGAGCTGCGGAGCCGTCTTGGCAAAAGGAAACAGCAGCTGGATTCTAACCAGGAAAAGCCGCCATAACGCCTCAGGAATCAGCGCCAGCGCGGCTTTGTCATACTTCAGCAGTAAACCGATGCGCCGGAGGGTAATCATGGCCCGTTGACGATGGCGACGAGATCCTCATTCAGCAGATTCTGCACAAAATCAAATACATCCTGCTGTGCCAGCTCCGCCGGAACCTCAAAGATCTCCTGCATGATCTCGGCAATCCGGCGGATGGACACCGGTGAAGCCAGAGCTTCCCAGATCTCGCCCCCGACCTCGCCAAGGTTGTAATACTTACCGTTCTTCACATTCAGCATCACCTTCTCGCCATCCATGTCACTGGCGATATTGCCTTCCCGCTGAACCAGAACCGAATCAAGGGACAGGACTGCTGCTGTATCCATATTCATATTTTCATCTCCTTCACCTTTTGGGTAATCGTCTCAAAGATCAGCTCCGTCTGCTGCGGTGCACTGAAGCCCTGCTCCGGACGGGTCAGCCGGTACATCGGCAGCCGGTTAACGAATGAGGCCAGCATACCGAAATGCCATTCCCTGACCCCCATGGGGTCCACCAGCGCTTTTTGATAGGTATGATTATATAAGGTATGAAGCCGCTCCAAGCCGCTGATAGCCTCTACTGACACCGGCCCGTCCTGTACAGACAGTTCAAATATTCCTGCAAGCGGCAGCGGTTCAGCCTGGAACCGGTCATGAACGGGTATGGCAAACTTGGTCTCCCGCTTAAACAGCGGGCGGTACGCAGACGAATTCATTCCCAAATAGTCCAAGCTTTGCTGCCACAGCTTCTGCTGCGGATAACCTGGAACAGCTAATGGAGTTCCATTATGCACCAACACGGGAATAACGTCGTCACTGACCAGGAGATGTCCCTGATCCATTAAATAGGAGGCAAGCGTAGATTTCCCCGCTCCCGAACGCCCGACCAGCGCGTATGCCTTATTCTCCAGAACAAGTGAGCTTCCATGAAGAGCCAATACGCCTTTTTGCATCAGAAGAACACCCATGCAGCTGCCCAGAATGAACAGGCGGATGCTATCCGGATCGGCATGGACTGCGGGAGATACGGTAATGGTACTGCCATTCTGTATGGAAAAGACAGCTGTGCCTTTAACCATGAACATCACTTCTTGCTCTGCCATACCCAGATTCGGTGAAATCTTCGGTATCGCCTCCCAGCGCTCGGACAAATCAGCCTCCACAACAGATACGCTGCCCAACCTTCCGGGCTGCTCCGTACGGGGAAGTTCCGGCAAGGGGAATTCACTGAGAATTTGCAGACCAAAAGCCTTATACCCCAGGCATTGCACTGTGCTCGCCATACGGTTCACTCCATCTTTATCAATTTCACCCGGCTGCCTGCCGGTGATGTGAGGATAGCCCTTATCCCCCTCCAGCAAGCTAAGAGGGATGAGGGCTGGGATGTTGCCAAGCAAAACTAGGAGTGACTAACGATTTCTTCCGGATCCGATTGGAAGGAGTCGGCAATAGCGATCCCAGGTCCAGCCATAGTCATTTTAACATCCAGAACTTCCAATGCAGGCTTGCTGTATTCCTTTTTCATATTTGTCACCCCCTTTCAAGAAACATCCATCAGGTCACACGCTTCAGAAAGCGGTAGAACACCAGTCCTCTCGTAAGAAGGCGGAAATCCGTGTTGAATATTAATAATGGTGCGGGCTCACTACCCAGCCGGTCTAAACACCCGGCGAGCCCGGCATGATTCAAGTAAGAGGAAGTCCGGGGGTCCTGAAGCATCTCCCTTAGCTCCTGCAGGAACATCTGCCATTGGGGCAGCATACGTGTAATCCCATCTGCTCCCTGTATACCGCGCCGCGTCTGGTTTAGTCTGACCTTGTCCGGCAGCCGTCCTTCCATGGACCGGCGGATTAACGACCGGTCCACTCCGTTCTGGACGTACTGTCCTTCAGGGACAGACAGACAGAAGTTGATGACACGCAGATCATTCGTAGGGTCACGATCCCATACCCTGTACTTCAGCGACAGCTTGGTAGCTGCCGTTCCATTCACATTCCAGATATGCGGCTGCTGGAAATGCTGTCTGCGGATATCGTACACCGTCTGGGACGAAGCAACTCCTTCAAGCTCTCTCAGCTTCTCTTGCACCCCTGTCCGCCGTGCGAATTCAGGATGAATCAGCTCTGGAGGGGCCTCCTGCTTCCCGGAGATCAGCTGACCAAGGCCGGGGAACACCTTGCGGCCGACAATCTTCAGCATTTTCTTGCGGCTTGCCCCCATCGAACGACTATAAAGCTTGTTCTCGCGGTAGAAGGAAATCCAGTGAAATTCGCGCAGCAGCTTCGCCTGGTAATCGAGTGCAGGCCCCCAGGAGATACTCCAGTTGCCCCGTTGTCCGCTGAGCAGAACACCGGCGCCTTTCATTTGTGCTTGTTCATATATGCCTTTGAGCCAATAGGAATTCTCAATGAATTTGTAGGGCATCTCCATAATATCCAGCCATTCGTCAATTTCACCATAAGGGCTCCGGTCAGGAAAGTTCAAGAAGCTGGGCTGAATGTTCCCCACATGGTCGATGGTCTCTTGAATATATGGACGCTCATCGGTGACCCGCTGGCCCAGTTTAAAGCCTGTAAAATTGTCCAGCGGATAAGAGCTGAATGTAAATAATGGCTTGCCGCGGCGGCGGAGCTCCTCTGCAGCAAAGCTGACCACTGAGCCGGAATCCAGTCCGCCGCTCAGATTGGCGCCTACTGCGAGGTGGGTCCGCAGCCGGTCTCTGACTGCCTGCCCGAATACCTCACGGAACGCTTCCTCGTATTCGCCGTTGCCGCGAAGCCTTAATGGAGGCGGAGTCCGGAAGGTGTAATACTGGGAGAAGGTAACCCCCTTCGCGCTGACTGTAACCGAGTGGGAAGGCGGCAGCTGTTCCACCCCTTGATAAACCGTGGAGAACATATCAGCCACATCGTTCCGGGCCTGGCTCGCCAGATACTCTGAAATCCAGCCTTCGTTCAGACCCTGCTGACCATCAGGCAAGGCCAGCAAGGGATGAATTACGGTACAGAAGGAGAACTCTTTGCCGGAACGGCGAAAGTAAAGCGTCCGGTTACCCGAGAAATCCCTCGCCCCAAACAGCGTCCGCTTGCGCGCGTCCCAGATCATGAAGGCAAAGTCACCGACCAGATGAACCGGAGCCTCTCCCCCCCATTTCTCATAGGCCAAGAGAATCAGCAGACTGTCTGGAATGGAATCACGATCTTCCCGGACAACCTGAAGTTGTCCGAACAGTTCGCTGCGGTTATCAATGATTGCATCGGCCACAATCGCCAGCCCGCGTTCCGGATCATAATAGGGGAGAATCTCATTCCTTGACTGTGGGGTGATCCACTGCGAGCGGCAGCCGAGGAAGAGTCCCTCTGCCCTCCAGGCCCTGGCATCATCAGCCGGATAACGCTGCAGCTGCTGCATAAGGCGCGGACCCAGCTCCGGGTCCAGCGGCCCATGCTGCATAGAATAGATCCCGGCGATTGCGCTCATTGTACGACCTCCAGCTGTCTAAGAATTCGATATTCGTTCTTAATAATGAACACTTCTTACTATATAAGATAACGTTCTTTCCATTGATTGTGAATAGTACCAGAGAGTACTTTTAGGTAGCCTTTAGCGTATTGACTTATCAATAGTTATATGATATATAGCAGCTGAGTGAAGACCTATATAAGTTGCTATAAAAGTAGCTTCATTGAAAAGCTTCATTATATGCAGCTATATATAATACTCACGCTCAGATTACATATCTCTCTAGGAGCTGAACTTATGCCTATTCATCCGATTGACCCGATCCTCCTCTCCATGCCGGAGAGCTTTGAAAGCCGCCGCCTGCTGATCCGTGCCGCTCTATGGGGAGACGGCGCCGCTGTAAATGAAGCCGTTCAGGAGAGCACAGCCGAATTAAGCCCTTGGATGCCCTGGGCACAGCATATCCCGTCTGTGGAGGAATCCGAAGCCTCCATCCGGAAGTCACGGCTGCAATTTCTGGAACGCAAGGATATCCGGCTGCTGCTCGTGAATAAGAAGACCGGTCAGCTGGTCGGCAGCAGCGGTCTGCACCGGATCGACTGGCAGGTGCGGAAGTTTGAAATCGGTTATTGGGTCCGCACCTCCTGCGCCGGACAAGGTTATATCACGGAAGCGGTGAGGGCCATTGCCGATTTCGCCGTACAGAAGCTGCAGGCGGCCCGGCTGGAGATCCGCTGTGATTCCCGCAATACACAGAGTGCGCGGGTGGCTGAACGTGCAGGCTTCACTCTGGAAGGCATTCTGCGGAATGACAAATTAGATGTACAAGGGGCCTTAAGAGACACTATGATTTATTCGAAGGTTCGCGGGGTTGAATATTACTGAAGGAGCAGCTGCCATGGATAATCTTCAATTTGTCTGCAATTATAAAGATCGGGAGCCGCTAAGAAACAGCTTTTTCGCGCTGGCTGCTGATACGTTTGAACTTGAGCTGGAGCGCTGGTATGAGCAGGGCTTCTGGGGGGAACGGTACATTCCTTATTCTTACGCAGAGGGTAATCGGGTAATTGCTAATGTCTCGGTGAACCTGCTTGAGCTGACTATTAATGGCGTGAGGTCCCGCGCCGTGCAGCTTGGGACGGTGATGACGCATCCTGACTACCGGGGACAGGGCCTGTCCGCCCGGCTGATGAACAAAGTGCTGGAGGATTACGGACTACAGTGTGAATTCATGTATCTTTTTGCCAACGATACGGTGCTGGACTTCTATCCCAAGTTCGGATTCCAGCCCGTGGAGGAGCAGCTCTTCTCCATGAACTGCCCTCCCGGTTCAGCCGGGTCCACCGGATCTCCGGAAATCCGCAAGCTGGATCTGTCCATAAGTTGTGATCTGAGCCTGGTCGCCACCTTCGCAGCGCAGCGGCAGCCGGTATCCGAACGCCTTGGCGTCAGCGGTGCCGATGGACTGCTGATGTTCTACTGCCTGAACGTCTTCAGCGGCGATCTATATTACCTGGAGGACGAGGAGGTCATCGCCATCTGCCGGCAGGAGAGCAGCCGGTTAGAGATTTACGATCTGATCAGCACGAAGCCCGTCGCCGTCCGCGAAATCGCAATGAAGCTTGCGGACAGCGCCACGGAGGCTATAGTCTTCCACTTCACGCCTAGTGACGATGACCTTGAACTGGCGGGCAGCAGCTGCCCAAGCGGTTTGTTCGTGCGGAATCAGAGCAGTCTGCAGTACCCTGCGAACGTCAAACTTCCGGCAACATCCATCGCTTAAGCCACGCCGTCATCACATAGGATTCAGAGTGTCATGAATTGCCCCTGCCGGGCCAGATAAGCTTCCTTCTCTTTGTAGTCCGGCATTACACTTCCCAGGCGGCGCCAGAAGGACCGGTCATGATTCATATGCAGCAGATGACAGAGCTCATGAATGATGACATAGTCGATCACCTCCGGCGGCGCCATGGCAAGGCGGTAGTTAAACGTCAGTTTTTTATCAAAGCTGCAGCTCCCCCATTTGGTCCGCGATTCCACAATCTCGATACTCTTCGGCTTCACCTTCAGCTGGGCCTGATAACGGGTAATGCGCTCTGCAACGATTTTTTTCAGACTGGCCATATAGAACTTCTTCAGCGCAAGCTTCAGCTCCTCCGCATTCATACCGCCGGTCGCAATCAGCTCATGCAGCGCGTGCTCTTTCCCCAGATACAGGTATGTTTCTTCCCCCTGATACTCCTTGATCTTCGGCACCTGCCGGGCCGCCGCATTGCTGCGCAGCTTCTCCAGTATCTTCGGGCCGAGCCCTTCCACCGCAGTGCGGATACTCTCTTCACTTGTTCCTGTAGGCACCTTAACGGTAATGAGATCCGATCCGTCAATCTGAACGGACATTTTCTTGCGCTTGGCATATTGAACATGGAGCGTAATCATCTGATCTTCGAGCTGAATCTGCATAGCCACCATCATTTCTGTAATTTCTAATACACCGGATACCCGGCTACAAACACTGCCAAATACAGCAGACTCCCCGCAATGAATAAGGAGGTAAGCGCGATATCCTTCCATTTCTTATCTTGGGTCAATACTACTGCCGCGAAGGCCAGCGGAAAAGCCACGGCGAAATAACGCGGAGCGGACAGCAGCCAGGTCGGACCCACAACGTAGACGAAATAGACGATTAAATACGCCATATAAGCAGGATGAAGTCTCTTCGCGCTTTTGAACATCATCAAGAGCACCAGGAAGATACTGATCAGATTCGGCAGCCACAGCCCCAGGAAGGAACGGAAGTCCGCATCCTTGAAGGTATTCACGGCATATTCCATCTGATATCTCACCGTATCGAAAAAGAAGTAGAACTGCTGCGACCAATGCTCCCGCTGATAAATACTGAACTGGAACACGTTGCCCGTAACATTGTAATTGATATAGAGATAGGCCAGCAGACCAAAGGACACTGTAGCCAGAGAGACCCCTGCTTGGATCAGTCTGTTAATAAAAGCCTTCCGCTCCAGCTGTCTGTAGCCTGCTGCCAAATCCCGGGCAAATTCCACGACAACCGGTACAGCCAGCAGTATCCCCGGAGAACGGGTGAAGCCGGCCAGCGCCGCACAGAGACAGCCGAGCAGCCAGCGCTTCTGGCGCACATAATACAATGCCATCAGGGAGAGCAGCAGGAACAGCGCCTCCGTCATGGGGATGAAGAAAAAGAACGCCGAAGGAAAGATGAAAATATATTTCACGACCCGCAGCGCATTGCTGCGTCCCATGTCCAGCCTGGCAAGCTCATAAGCGAACAACGCTGCAGCAAGGGTGCAAAGGTTAGCGGCTACAAAGCCGGCGGCCATATAATTGCCTGTAAAAAACTGCGCCAGCTTAATAATGACTGGAAATAAAGGCAGGAACACAATGTGGAACCGGGAGTCTCCTTCCGTGACATACCCGTGCTCAGCGATCCCCAGATAAGACATGGCGTCTATTCCGCGAATATGCCAGGTATCGGTAAAACGGGAGAATAAGCTTCCGGAAACCCCGTCTTTAAGCATCCAGAAGACATAGGCTATCAGAATGAGCAGCACACGGCTGGCCACCACCCAGAGCACAATCTTCCACCATGTCCGTTGCCGCTCCTCAGGCAGACTGTTGATACGTACCGGCTCCTGCATATTCCATGAACTTATGTATCCGGTCAAAGCGGGAATGGCCCGCAGTCCCGTCCAGATAAACAGCCCCAGACAGACTAGCGAGGCAAGGGTGCCCATCAGGCTCCACGCATGCACGGACACCGCCCATATCCATACGGCCACTATCATTATAAGAATAAAGAGAGCTGAAACTGCTTTGTCGACCTTTTTCACCATAGCCTCCGGTTCCGCATCCATTGCGGCATTGATTAGGATTAGAATTACAATAATCAGTCTTTTTCTCATTTTCTTATAGAAGTGGCTTTTACACAATAATTAGTTTACGGCGGTATCAAAAGCAAAGAGGAGCGCTGCCCATAAACCCGGCAGCACTCCTCTTCATCTATTTCAAGTTTGTCCCTCCCGGCAGCCGGGGCTTCGGGCTCTTATTTCGCTGTAACGCCGCCATCTACCGGCAGTTCTACACCAGTGATATAAGCCGACTCATCGGAAGCGAGGAACAGCACGGCTTCCGCCACTTCGGAGGCACGGCCGACACGCGGCAGCGCCGTCTGGGACAGGAACCATTTCAGCCTTTGTTCGTCATTCACGAACTCAGCGCTCATTGGCGTTTCGATAAAGCCGGGATGCACAGAGTTGACCCGGATATGATCTTTACCGAAATCAACAGCCGCCGCTTTGCTCAGCATGCGGACCCCGCCTTTGGAGGCTGTATAAGCGCCTGCGCCGCTGCTTCCGGTCAGACCTGCGATCGATGAAATATTGACAATTGAGCCTCCATTATTCTCCTGCATATGCGGAACCACATATTTCATCCCAAGGAAGGTGCTGGTCAGGTTAATGCTGATGACCTTGTTCCACTGCTCCATAGTTGTATCCAGAAGTCCGGTTGCAAGCGAAATTCCCGCATTGTTGACCAGCACGTCGATTTTGCCGTAAGTCTTCATCACTTCTTCGATCACATGGACCCATTGCTCTTCAGAGACCACATTATGAACATAAGCTGTAACCTGACCGCCGTCAGCTTCAATTTCCTTCACTACAGCCTGCAGCGCAGCTTCATTAATATCGGTAACGGCAACCTTGGCACCCTCCCGCGCAAAAAGCAGTGCTTCTTCACGTCCCATGCCGCTGCCGGCTCCGGTAATAATGGCAACCTTATCCTTCAGTCGATTCATAGCTGTATCCCCTTCGTTGTGTGAATTAAAATGTATGGTGATAGTTACACTATCACTGTGATATTTATCATATCACTTTGTGCGGATAAACTCAAACCCTCCTTGCTTAAAGAATAAGCACTAGCTATACTACTTGTAGTTCAAATACCGATAGTGAAAGGGTATAAGCTCTTATGGATCCCAAAACAAGATACGAGAAGGAACGCCTTGACGGCAAACAGCAGCGCTTATCCCTGATTCTGGAAGCAGCAGAACGCGTATTTAACCAGAAGGGGATTGAGAAAACCACGATGCAGGATATTGCAACTGACGCGAATATCGGCATTGCTACCCTGTTCAGGTATTTCCCCAAGAAAGAAAAGCTGATTGTTGCCATTGCTACCCGGCTGCTGGAGCCGATGCTGGAGCGGTTTGAATATGTGGCCGGATTGCCTGTGCCATGCCTGGACAAGCTTGAAGCATTATTCGATTTTTTCATTGAGGATCACTATAAATTAAGCACAACCTTCATGGTTGACTTCGAAAGCTACGCCGCCCATTTCCCGGAACCGCTGGAGGATATTCATCACTTCAATGCTCTGACCCGCCGGATTTCGCAGGTCTATTCCCGGATCATTCAGAATGGCATTGAGGACGGCTCGGTCCGCTCCGACCTTGAGGTGAGGGATACTTTAACTACATTAATTAATACGTTCGGCATTTTCTCGAAGAAGCTCTCGCTGCAGAAGAACATCCCTATGCTTGAAGCGGATCTTCCAACAGAGCTCCAGCTGGATATCCTCAAGCGGGTGTTTCTCGACTATCTGAAGCCCCTCGTATAGAGCACATATGCAGGGCAATGACTATTTCAGGGATACAAAAAATAGGGGGTGACCCCGCAGCCAGTTGTGGATATGGCTGCGGGGTCACCCCCTTAATCTGCGGGATATCCTTAGGAAATCGCGGATTATCTATGAATTCGGAAGCAACGGGAAATGACAGGCCACCGGACGGCCTGGAACAACCTCTTCAAGCAGCGGCTCCACCTGGCGGCATTTGTCCTGGACAAACGGGCAGCGGGTATGGAACCTGCATCCGGACGGCGGGTTAGCAGGGGATGGCACATCCCCCTCCAGCACAATGCGGTCCTGCTTGCGTCTTGGTGTCGGCTTCGGAATCGCCGAGAGCAGGGCGGCAGTGTAAGGATGCAGCGGAGCTGCAAACAGCTCCTCCGTCTCAGACACCTCCACCAGCTTGCCCAGATACATTACCCCGACGCGGTCCGAAATATGCCGGACCACATTCAGGCCGTGCGCAATGAACAGGAAGGTTAACCCGAGTTCCTTCTGCAGCTTCATGAGCAGGTTGATCACCTGGGATTGTACCGATACATCCAGTGCCGATACAGCCTCATCGGCAACGATAAACTGCGGATTCAGGGCAATCGCCCGGGCAATCCCGATCCGCTGGCGTTGTCCGCCGGAGAATTCATGCGGGTAACGGTTCCGGCGGCTGGCATCCAGCCCCACCAGCTCCATCAGCTCCACTACCCGGGCATCGATCTCTTTAGCCGACATGCTCCGGTGAATGCGCAGCGGCTCTCCGATAATATCCTTGACGAGGAACCGCGGATTCAGCGAGCCGAACGGATCCTGGAAGATAATCTGCATTTCTTCCCGGAGCTTCCGCATGTCACCGGAGCTCAGGGAATGGATATCCTTCCCCTTGAATAACACTTCTCCCCCTGTTGCACTCTGCAGCCGGAGCAGCACCCGGCCGAACGTGGATTTGCCGCAGCCGGATTCGCCGACCAGCCCGAAGGTCTCGCCTTTGCGGATGGATAAATTAACACCATCCACAGCCTTGACCTGTCCGACGGTGCGGTTAAGCAGACCCTTGGTGATCGGGAAATATTTCTTCACATCCTTAACTTCCAGCAATATTTCCGAAGAAGGCATATGTTCTCTTACCGGTTGGGTTGCCGTTTCATTCATCATGCGCGTTTCACCTCATTGCTGTAATCTGCCTGCACCGGCTTATCCTTGAATAGCCAGCAGGCCGTCCGGTGATCGTCCGAGATCATGAAATCCGGCGGCTCCTGGTTCCTGCAGATATCCATGGCATGGGGACAGCGCGGATTAAAGCGGCAACCGGAAGGCAGCTGGCCAATCGGAGGAATCGTCCCGAGAATGGTATACAGCTCGCCTCCCCGTCCGCCTTCAAACCCCGGAATCGACCGGAGCAGCCCGACCGTATATGGATGGCTCGGGTGGTCGAAAATCTCTTCGACCGTCCCCTCCTCCACGATGGCTCCGGCATACATAACAGCAATGCGGTCAGCCATCTCTGCCGCTACTCCCATATCATGGGTGATCAGCAGAATGGACATCCCGAGTTCGGATTGAAGCTTGCGCAGCAGATCCAGAATCTGAGCCTGCACCGTAACATCCAGTGCGGTTGTCGGCTCATCGGCGATGAGCAGTTCAGGATTACAAGCCAGCGCAATAGCAATGACGACGCGCTGGCACATCCCGCCGGACAGCTCATGCGGATACTGCTTGGCACGGATCTCCGGAGCCGGGATACCGACTAATTTGATCAGATCAACCGCCATCCTCAGGGCTTCGGCATCACTCTTGTTCTGATGAAGCCGCAGGCTCTCCGCAATCTGTTCGCCTACCGTAAATACCGGATTCAGCGACGACATCGGGTCCTGAAAGATCATGGCAATCTGATTCCCGCGGATTTCCCGCATCTCTTCCTGGCTCTTCGCCGCCAAATCCTGGCCGTGAAAATCAATACTTCCGTCAAGAATCATCCCTCCGGCATAATCAATCAACCGCATAATTGCGAGTGAGGTTACACTTTTACCGCTGCCGGATTCACCGACAATACAGACAGTCTGGCCTTTGTTCACAGAAATGGAGATGCCGTCGGTTGCTTTGAGAAGGCCCTTCTCGGTTGCAAAGCCGGCGGTCAGCTTCCGGATTTCGAGTAGTTTTTCCGCCATTGTTCCAGCCTCCTCCGGGATTTGGTCACTTGCTGTCTGGGATCTAGAGCATCCCGGATGCCGTCGCCGATAAAGTTAACTGCCAGCACTACGAGCAGGATGCAGAAGCCCGGATACACTGCCTGCATCGGGTCAACCAGCATGAATTCCTGAGCGTTGCTGAGCATTAGCCCCCAGCTTGTAGCCGGTGCCTGAATGCCGAGGCCCAGATACGACAACGCAGATTCACTCAGAATCGCACCGCCGACCATCAGGGTCGCATTTACGATAATCGGGAAGCTTGCATTACGGAGCAGATGCCGGAAAATGATGCCCCAGCTGGATACTCCAATCGCCCTGGCCGCCTCCACATATTGCATTTCACGCAGCTGCAGGAAGGTCCCCCGGACGAGCCGGGCAATACTCATCCAGCTGGTAAATGCCAGAATAAGAATCATGTATTTAATCTGTGTGCCGAACAGCGCCATAATCAGGATGTTCAGGAACAGGGTCGGCACAGAGTTCATCACGTCTACAATACGCATGAATACCGTATCTACAAACCCGCCGAAATACCCTGAAATGGCACCGATAACCGATCCGACAACTACGGAAACAAACGCAACGGAGAATCCGATAGCGAGTGAAACACGCGCACTGTACAGCAGTCTGCTGAGAATATCGCGGCCCAGCTCGTCTGTGCCAAGAGGGTGCCCCTCTGCTCCCGGCTTCAGATTGGCGAACATCAGATCAATCGCTTCCGGTCTATATTGGGTCAGTTTGGATGCGCAGACCGCCAGCAGCACAAATATAATCAGGACTACCAAACCGCCCATTGCGAACGGATTGCGCGAGAATTTCTTCCATAAAACACTCCAGGGACCCGGCGGCCGCTTGGAATCCACTACCGCAATCTCAGGGTCTGTCCCTCCGGGCATCGGATTCATGTCCGGGGTTCCAAACGGCTTAGATACAGCCCCTTTGGTAAACTCAGTATTCTCTGTATTCATGCCGTCTTGCCCCCTTGCTTACCGAGCTTCACCCGGGGATCAACTACGGCATACAGTATATCTGCCAGGAGATTGCCGATAACGACTATAACAGCCGTCACAATAGTAACAGCCATCAGTGCCGAATATTCGCGCGCACCTGCCATCTCAACAAACCAACGGCCCATTCCCGGCCAGTTGAATACATTCTCAGTTAAAGCGGCCCCTCCCACCAGTATGGGAAGATCAAGGCCGAGTATCGTAATAATCGGAATCAGTGCATTGCGCAGCGCATGGCGGAAGACGACCTTACGCTCTTTGACGCCCTTGGCACGCGCCGTACGGATATAATCCTGATCGAGCACTTCCAGCATACTTGCGCGCGCATATTTCATATAAGAGGCCAGGAAACCAAGTGCCAACACTGTTATCGGCAGCACCAGATGCATGAACAAATCGCCTATATTGCCTTCCTTGCCTCTGGTATACATGTCCGACAACGGAAACCAGTCCAGCTTCAGTGACAACCATTGCTGGAGGAGTATTCCGAACCAGAAGGTTGGCATTGCGAAGCCTAAGTAAGAAATGAATGAAGCCGTCTGGTCAGATAGACCATACACTTTGGTACTGTTATAGATTCCCCAAGGAATTGCGATCAGCAGTGATACCAGCCAAGCCGCACCCATCAGAATCACGGTGTTGCCAATACGCGGCCAGAGAAGATCGGATACCGCAATATGGTTCTTGAAGGTGTAACCCAAGTCTCCTTGCAGCAGGTCGCCGATCCAGCGCACATACTGTACCGGAACAGGCTGATCCAGCCCAAGGTTCTTGGCTTGCTGTTCAAATATTTCCGGGGATAAGCCCGGAGAAAGCATGACTTGCGTCGGTCCGCCCGGAGCAGCATGGATGAGAAGAAAGGTCAGTATGGTAATCAGAAAGATGACCAATACCGATTGAAGCACGCGTCGTATCAGATATTCTGTCATGGGCTATCCTCCTAGAGATGGTAAGGCGATAGATTACGGAAGGCTCCCCCATTCATACAAAAGGGGGAGGTGAAAGAGAATTCTCTTTCACCTCCCGTAATTCTATTCAGTTTGTTCGGTTCGTTAGTCGGTTACCCACCATTTGATAGCGTGGAAGAACTGTCCGTAGCCCAGTGACGGCTCAGGAGCATCTTCCTCTGCCCAGTGTACTCTAGGTCCTGTTCCGATAGCCTGACCATATTGATACAGGAATACATAAGGAAGGTCGGTAGAAATTTCTTTACCTACTTCTTTGTAGATCTCTTTACGTTTATCCTGGTCAACAGTGGAATAACCGTCCACCCACAGCTGATCCAGCTTCTCATTCTTATACCAGCCGCTGTTCTGGCCGGCAGGCGGGAAGTATTTGGAGGAGAAAATGCTCTCTGCATCCGGATCCGGTGTATTCAGAGACCATGCCAGCAGCAGGGCCTGGAATTTACCCGGTGTTACGTTCTGGTCAATCCAAGCTGCAAAGTCGATCGCCTTAGGTGTTACTTCGATACCAACATCCTTCAGGTTCTGCTGGATAACAGCGGCTACTTGCTCGCGGCGGCTGTTGCCGGCATTGTATTGCAGCTCGAAGGAGAAGCGGTGTCCGTCTTTAGTGAGAATACCGTCTTTGGCATCGGCAACCCATCCGTCTTCTGCCAGGAGCTTCTTGGCAGTTTCGGCGTTGTAGTCATAGTTCACAGCGGCATCACCCGGGTCAGCCCAAGTGTCCGGAAGGAATGGGGCATTCATCAGGGCGCCTACGCCTTTTAGAATATTGTCTACCATACCTTGACGGTTCAGTGCATGTGCAATTGCCTGTCTGGTCTTCTGTCCGGCGAAAAGGCCATAGTTATCAGGGAAGTTCTTGCCGTCGAAGTTAAACATTACATATTCATACTGTGCGCCCGGCTTCTGAATAATGTCGATATCGCCGTCAGCTTTAACGGCTTCAACCTGCGTTACCGGAATCGCACTGATATGGTCCGTGTCGCCCTTCATGATAGCCTGAACCTCAGTGTTCTGATCGGCGTAGATTTTGTAAACCACTTGAGCGATATGCGGCTTAACAGTACCCCAGTAGTTCGGATCGGCATCAAGGGTGTGGCTTTCGCCTTGTTTCCAGGCTGTCCATTTCCAAGGTCCGCTGGTTACGGTCTTGGCCGGGTCTGTACCGAAGGCATTGGTTTGGATTTCAGTCGGCTTTACATCCTTCAGAATGTGCGCTGGCACGATAGCCTGGCACAGGGCGTACAGGAACGGCGCATAGATTTGGGACAATGTGAATTTCACAGTCTGGTCATCGACCTTCTCAACGGTCTTCACCTTGTCAAATGCACTGGTCAGCGGTGAACCTGTCTCCGGATTTTTGCCGGTTTCGATTGTATACACCACATCATCGGCAGTGATCGGCTGGCCGTCACTCCATTTGATTGTATCTTTCAATTTCACGGTATAAGTCAGACCATCTTCAGAGATAACCGGAAGCTCTGCAGCCAGTGACCAAGGCTCCGGAGTTACGTTCCCTCCACGGTCCAGATCATACAAGGAGGCGAATACGAATTGGGCAATATCGCCTGAAGAGGTGTCATTGATTAAGAGAGGATTAATATTAACAATATCGGAGAATGTGCTGAGTACAATTGTTCCGCCGTCAACCGGTGCATCTGCGGCCGGTTCAGCTGTAGCATCAGGTGCTGCGCTCTCAGCGGCTGTTGTTGCTGCAGGAGCATTAGTTGGAGAACTTGCAGTGTTATTGGTGCTGCAACCCGTAAATAGAACCCCTACCAACGATACAACAAGTAAACTAGACCACCATTTTCTCTTTTTCGCCATTCCTTTTACTCCTCCTTAGTTAAGTGCGTGTAGTGAGCGTTACCCGGAACCACAGGTCCGGTTCGCCACCTTCTCTTCAAAGCTTCCGGGAGACTGGGTATTCTGGATGATTCTACCCCTGCCGCTATAATTCAGCTGACATCTGCAATTCATGTAATATAACATCACATGCAATGCCTATGACATTCAGAGATCAAATAGACCGCAGGTCAATTAGAGGCAGGGGCAACTTTCCCGGCTGGGAGTCTTAACAATTCCCTATAAATTATGGTTTATATTACATGTGAATATATCTTACGTCAATATATTTCTTTATCACTTTCATATCTTATTTATGTGTACAAAAAATAATTCCTTCCAATATAGTAAAAAAAACTCACCTTAAACCTCTTTTCAAACTATTCAACTATGTTTAATACGGTTAGTTTTCATGACTTAATGTTATCATTTTCGTGTTAATTCGACATCTTTCAGCATGATTATCTTTTTTGCGAGCTTGGTCGCATAGTGATTTCTATATTTCAATACACAAAAAGGAAGAAAACCAGGCCAGGAGAACTCTTCCGGCAGCCTGTTTTTCTTCCTCATTTTCTTGCTCTTTTTATGTTTTTGACAAAATAGTGACTACGTTACTCCACCGATTTCAACGCTTCAATCATATGAATCCGCTTCAGCTTAAGGTGCATGAACGCCATTACAATCCCCGAGAACAGCACGGTCAGCAAGGCTGCGTACAGATAACTCTGCCACTTGATCAGCGGAGCGAACATCGTGGCATCCAGCTCAGCCGTTGACAGGACAAAGCCATGCAGCAGAATCCCCAGTGCACCGCCGAAGATGATCCCGAGCAGTGTTAAGAGAATATTCTCCCGGTATATATACATGGTGACTTCCTTATCATAGAAGCCCAGCACCTTAATCGTAGACAGCTCACGGACCCGTTCAGACACATTGATATTGGTCAGATTATAGAGCACCACGAAGGCCAGCGCAGCAGCGGACACGATCAGTACTACTATAACAACGTCCATGCTCTTCATGGTTCCGTCAAAAGCTTCGCCCACCCCGCTGGAAAAGCTGACCAGCGCCACTTGCCCGTTGGCGGTTAATTTTTCCCCGAAGTGGTCTTCCCACTGCTTATCCTGCGCGCTATAGTTCAGCAGCTGAGTGTTATAGACCGCCCCGCCGCCAAATACCTTGGCATAGTAAGCCGGCGTCATATACACATAATGCAGCACATAGTTCTCGGTAACCGCCGACACCTTGACCTGATATTCCTCATTGTTGCTATCCAGAACAGTCAGGCTGTCTCCCGGAACCAGATCGTACAGCTTGGCGAGCTTCTCGGTAATGATTGCGCCCTCGTCAGTAAGCATCTTCGGTTCATCTGTTATTCGGTCCTTCAGTACAACGAACGGAGCCAGCTGATCTGCAGCCGCAGGAACAAAAATCCGTACCTCCTGATCGTTAACCCCTTTGGCCCGGGCAGTCATTGCTTCCTGAAGCACATCCAGCGTTCCCGTAACTGCGGACTCCTGTTTAATCAGTTCTGCGTAGGACGCCTTATCTCCGGCTGTTGCATTGTCATGCAGCGCAACCAGGGCGTTATATTTCATAATCCCGCCGAACTGCCGGTCGGCAATGCTGCCAATGGAATCCTTCAGCCCAAAGCCGGTCAGAATAAGCGCGGTACAGCCCGCCACCCCGATTACCGTCATGAACATCCGCTGCTTGTAGCGGAACAGATTGCGGGCCGTCACCTTCTGCACGAAACTAAGCCGTTTCCACAAAAAGCTGAACCGTTCCAGCATAATGCGCTGTCCGCTCTTGGGGGCCTTGGGCCGCATCAGTACCGACGCATTACTGCGCAGCTCCACCCGGGAAGCGATCATCGCCGTCATTGCTGTACATACCAGCGCTACTATTATGGAAATAATGGCGTAGGCGGGATAGAAGCTTTTGATCACGCCCGGCAGGTTATAGAGCTGGCTGTAGGCATTGTAGATAATGCCCGGAAATAAGGTAAAGCCGATCGCAAGGCCCGCAATGGATGCCGCCAGACTAGCGAGTGTGCCATACACCAGGAATTTGGTCATAATATCCATGGAACCATACCCCAGGGCCTTCAAAGTACCGATCTGCAGACGCTGCTCCTCAACCATACGGGTCATCGTCGTTAAGCTGACGAGTGCCGCAATCAGGAAAAAGAACACCGGAAACGCCGTGGCAATCGCCGACAGCCGGTCCGCATTATCCTTGTATTCGGCGTAACCCGGGTTAATCGTCCGGTCTGTCACATACACCTTCGGCAGCTCCAGCGGGTTCTGCGCTGCTGAGGCCTCCGCCTGCTGTTGCTGCGTTTGCTGTTGCTGCGCCTCGTCCATAGGCTGCCGGCCCGCAGCCAGCAGCTTTGCGGCTTCCGCTTTCAGCTCTTCCAGACGCTGCTGCGGGTAATCCTTCAGCGCTTCCTCGGTCTCCGGCAGATGCCGCTCGATGAGAGCATCATAAGCCGGAGTATAAGCTGTTTCTGCAGCCGTATCCGTGAAGCTGAGATAGGCCTCTGTGTACACCGGGAGGCTGAAGTCATCCTCCGGGATGACAGCAAACGCATCGGCTGTCCCTTTGCCGATCCGGCTCGTTCCTCGGGTCGACGTTTCAATATATTGCGGACTCTGCGCGAAGCCGACCACGGTATAGCTCAATGTCTGGAAGTTCCCCGCCAGATCATCCCCTGCCTCGCCGCTGAAGGTAATTGAATCTCCCAGCGAGAACTTCTCCTCCTGCAGCAGATAAGCGTCAAGTACGATCTCCCCGGATACCTCAGGCAGATGCCCGGAGGTAATCTTGTACCCGTTCAGTTCATTATCGTCAGCATAGGAATACACCTTAGCAATCAGTCCGCTCTCACCAAGAAACACATCCGAGCTGTACACAGGCTGAACAGTCTTCACTCCGGGAATGTCCCGAAGATTATCAATACTCTTCTCTGTCAGCCCATAAGTGGACTGAACGCGTAAATCCATCAGCCTATGATCCTTATAATAAGTCGCTGCGGTATCCAGCATATCCGGCCCCGCTGATTTGATCCCGGCAAAAAAACTTACCCCCAGCATAATAATCGCAAAAATCGAGAGAAACCTTGCTTTCGTATGACGGATTTCCCGAAAAACATCCTTCCATAATGCCCGTTTCTTCATGTCCTCCGGCTCCTTACCATTCAATATCTTCCACGGATACCGGTGTTGCGTTCCTCACCATTTTCCGTACCTTCGCGTTATTGATTTCAATAACCCGGTCCGCCATCGGTGCAATAGCCAAGTTATGCGTAATGACAATAACCGTGGTTCCGGTATTGCGGCAGGTATCCTGCAGCAGCTTCAGTACCTGTTTGCCGGTATTGTAATCGAGCGCACCTGTCGGCTCATCGCAGAGCAGCAGCTTCGGCTGTTTGGCCAGCGCTCTGGCAATGGCGACACGCTGCTGCTCCCCGCCGGACAGCTGGGCCGGAAAGTTATTCAGCCGCTCTCCAAGTCCTACATCCTCCAGCACCTTGCGGGCATCCAGCGCACGCGGAGAGATCTGGGATGCCAGCTCAACATTCTCCAGCGTCGTCAGATTGGGCACAAGATTATAGAACTGGAACACAAAACCCACGTCATTACGGCGGTAGCCGGTCAATTCTTTGGCGCTGAAACGAGCGATGTCGGTACCGTCCACAATGACCTGGCCTTCGTCGGCGGAATCCATCCCGCCCAGTATGTTAAGCACCGTCGATTTCCCCGCTCCGCTGGGACCTACAATCACAGCGAACTCGCCCTGTTCAATTTCAAAATCAATTCCGTCATTGGCTACAATCAGGGTCTCCCCCATCTTATACCGCTTATATTCGCCTTTCACAGTAACAAACGCCATGCCATCTCCTCCTGTCTTCTCCACAAACCGCCTTTGCTTGGGCATACATGCCGGCAATGCAGCCCTGCTCTCAAGTTTAGCACAAGAGCCCCCTATAAATACAAAAGCGGGATTATGCGGCAATCCCGTGCCCCGTTCCTTGCCGGAATAACGGAATCAGAACAAAATTACCCTAACGGCTAAATCAAGCTGGAGCCTATGCGGTTATGCGGGCTGTGCAGCTTATGTAGATATAAAGGCTACTCCACAATGCTCCTCATTTTCTCCTGTTGCCCGTATTCGGTGAAATCAGGGGCACTTTTGCTCTTCATTTCCGCCTCCCGGATGGCGTAAAATAAGTTGTGTACCAGTATTTGGAGCCTAGTCAGGCAACAAAAAAGTAGGGTATCCTCAGGATTGCGAAACCACCAAGGAGGAACCCTACCAATGACTATTTTACCCGAAAGCTCACTGAATAATCTATTTGAAAAACTTGTTAACGATTTTGTGAAAGACCACTTGGAGTCCATCATGCGTGCAGAAATGCAGGCGTTCATGGCGAGCGAGGAAGCAGGTACACGCAATAGCCGTAACGGATACTACACCCGAAACCTGCACACGAAATACGGCAATCTAGAGGACCTGGAGGTCCCCCGCGACCGCCAAGGATTGTTTCAAACTCAGATGTTTGAGCCGTACCAGCGGCGGGACGGGTGGCTGGAGGAAGCGGTCATCCAGATGTATAAAAGCGGCATGGGGACGCGGGATGTGGCCCGGTTTATTGAAAGTATGTTTGGAAGCCTTTACTCTCCAACGACCGTTAGCAACATTACGGCTACCGTCCTGGACGACATCCACCAGTGGCAGAAACGGCCGCTGAGCAAGCGCTACAGCGTGATCTACCTGGATGGGCTGTACGTGAAGCTCAAACGGGGTACGGTCCGCGGTGAGGTCGTTTATTTTGCGATGGGGATTGACGAAGAGGGACAACGTCAAATCCTAGGGTTCTACGTCGGCGGTCAAGAGAGTTCGAACGGCTGGCGGGAGGTGCTGAAAGACCTGTACGACCGTGGAGCGCAGGAAGTGTTGCTCGGTGTGTTTGACGGGCTTCCCGGGCTGGATGCGGCGTTTAAAGAGACGTACCCGCAGGCGGATGTGCAGCACTGTGTGGTGCACAAGGTGCGGGCCACGTTCCCCAAAATCCGGATCGAGCACAAAACCGATGTCCTTGAAGACCTGAAGACCGTGTATACCGCACCGGATGAGGTCGTGGCCCGGGCTAACTTTGATACGGTCAAAGCCAAGTGGAACAAGCTGTATTCGAAAGAAATGAAGTCCTGGGAGGAGCAGTTGTGCACACTCCTGACGTTCTACAGGTACCCGGAGCCCATTCGCAAAGCGATCTATACGTCGAATCCGATTGAGCGAATGAACAAGGAAATCCGCAAACGCCTTAAACCGATGAACAGTTTGACGAATATGGATGCAGCAGAGAAAATCGTGTATCTCGAAATGCTTGACTACAATGAACGTCATGGGCAGCGGGTCGTTCCTGGCTTTGGGATGGAACCCGTCAAAAAGAAGCTAAACGAGTTATTTGAAGCACGCTACCCTTCCTTGCCCACACCCGAAGAAGAATAGCGGATGAATCCAGTTTCTGGGGGTCGGGGTTCCCCCGACCCCCAGAAACACCTGCACCCCCAACCCGTAACCCGGGGAGGTACTTCTACTCTCTTACACAAACTTCTTGACGCTACCGCCTCCCGCCCACTTTCGGCGGATTCAGGGGCACTAATGCTCTTCATTTTCTCCTTTTGCCTGCATTCGATGAAATCAGGGGCACTTTTGCTCTTCATTTCCGCCTCCCGCCCACTTTCGGCGGATTTAGAGGGACTTATCCTTTCGATTTCCCATATCGCACACTTTCAACAGATTTAGAGGGATTTATCCCTTTGATTTTCCCGTACCGCCCACTTTCGGCCGATTTAGAGGGACTTATCCCTTTGATTTTCCCGTACCGCCCACTTTCGGCAGATTTAGAGGGATTTATCCCTTTAATTTCCCCATGCCGCTCACTTTCGGCGGTATTAGAGGGACTTATCCCTTTGATTTTCCCATATCGCCCACTTTCGGCAGATTTAGAGGGATTTATCCCTTTAATTTCCCCATGTCGCCCACTTCCGGCGGTATTAGAGGGATTTATCCCTTTGATTTTCCCGTACCGCCCACTTTCGGCAGATTTAGAGGGATTTATCCCTTTAATTTCCCCATGCCGCTCACTTTCGGCGGATTTAGAGGGACTTATCCCTTCGATTTCTCCATATCGCCCACTTCCGGCGGATTCACTGGGAATCCTGCTATAAGAACACATTCGTCCGTCAGACGAATCTGCTCCTAATCCGACCGACTTTATCCATTACAGATGAATTTCATAATTTCCAAATATAACAAAAAACCTCCTTGCGGAGGTTTGAGCATATACGCTGATTTAAGGTGTCGGCATGCCGCCGTTAGCATTCAAAGTCTCGCCGCTGACATAACTGGATTCCTGGCTGGCCAGAAATACATAGGCCGGGGCCATTTCAGCCGGTTGGCCGGGACGGCCGAGTGGTGTTTTGGCTCCGAAATCCTTCAGCGCTTCCTGCGGCTGTCCGCCGCTTACCTGAAGCGGAGTCCATACAGGTCCAGGTGCTACAACATTAACCCGGATTCCCTTGGCAGCTACCTGCTGAGCCAGCGATTTGCTGAAGGTGTTAATTGCGCTTTTGGTGGTGGCATAATCCAGCAGAATCGGCGCAGGCTCATAAGCCTGAATGGAAGCAGTGTTAATGATCGTACTGCCCGGCTTCATATGCTTCACCGCCGCTTTACAGAGCCAGAACAGCGCATATACATTGGTCTTGAAGGTTGCATCGAATTGCTCGGTGGTCAAATCAGCGATATCCGGTACAAACTGCTGCTTGCCCGCGATATTGGCCAGGATATCAATCCCGCCCAGTTCTTCCACGGCCTCCTCAATCAGTTGTTCACAGTACTTCTCGTCCTTCAGATCGCCTGGCACAGCAACGGCTTTGCGGCCGGCTTCCTCCACCAGTTGGACAACTTCCTTCGCGTCAGCTTCTTCCTCCGGCAGATAGGCAAGAACCACATCAGCTCCTTCACGGGCAAAAGCAATGGCTACCGCCCGCCCGATTCCGCTGTCCGCTCCGGTTACAACAGCCTTGCGGCCGGTAAGCCGTCCGCTGCCGCGGTACGTTCCCGCCCCGTCATCGGGACGCGGATGCATCTTCTTCTCCAGGCCGGGACTCGGCTGCTGCTGTTCAAACTCAGGCGTAGCTTTTTCATACTGCTTCGCAGGGTCCTGAATCGTATACTGATCGCTCATTGTGTATTCCTCCTCTGTAGGCTTCTGACTCTTTCTATGTAACCAGCTTCCCATTTTCCTAAACGAATTATGTATGACCAGGAATATGAAAAAGCCCCCTGCTAAATAAGCAAGAGGCTTAACACTTCCCATTCAACCCTTCTTAAAACTCTTCGTACACCGCAGGGTCCTGATCCCACAGCGGTCCGGTTGCCGGGATTTCCGCAATCCGCTTCATCTCTTCGTCTGACAGCGTAAAGTCGAAAATATTAATATTCTCCCGCTGATGCTCTTCCGAAGAGGATCGCGGAATCGGAACTGCACCCAGCTGCACATGCCAGCGCAGAACAATCTGTGAGATGGATTTATTGTGCGCTGCGGCAATTGCGCCGAGCTGTTCATTCTTCAGCAGCTCCGTGCCGCGTCCCAACGGACTCCAGGATTCTGTAATAATCCCGTGTTTCCCGTGGTAAGCACGCTGCTCTGCCTGATTGTAATACGGATGCAGCTCAATCTGATTGATGCTCGGTGCTACGCCTGTTTCCTAAACCAGACGATCCAGATGCTCCGGCAGGAAATTACTTACCCCTATCGAGCGGATCAGCCCCTGCTTCTGGGCATCGATAAGTGCCTGCCATGCTTCTACATACAGGTTCACCTTCGGATTCGGCCAGTGGATCAGATACAGATCATAATAATCAAGTCCCGCGCGGTACAGCGATTCCTGAACGGTCACGATCGCCTCATCATACTTGTGGTGACGTCCCGGCAGCTTGGAGGTAATGAACAGCTGGTCTCTGGGCACTCCGCTCTGCCGCACTGCTTCCCCGACAACGCCTTCGTTCTCATAGTTAAATGCTGAATCAATCAGGCGGTAGCCCAAATCAAGGGCAGTCTTCAGATGCTGTACTCCCTCCGTGCCTTTAATCCACGCCGTTCCAAAGCCAATCGCAGGCACTTTCAATCCGTCGTTCAACACTACTTCTGGAATGTGATTTGCCATGATGATGCAGCCTCCCTATTAAGATAGTTGCTTACATTATCGCAGAGAATGAGGGTAATATCAAAAAGCCCCATATCATTATTCTCATGATCTGCTATACCAGGCGGCTCTCCAGCGGGTAGCATACACCCCTTCCTTCAGATAATTAAACGGTACAGCCTTCCGCCGTAATTCCGGCAAATAGCGGATCAGGTTCAGGTCTTCAATGATCCAGACTGCACCGTCCTGATCTCTGGTATCTACAAACTGCAGACCCCGGCTGTGCAAATATTCCACCAGGTTAAATCCGGAGCCGGAGTCCCCGTCCTCTCCCAATTCAGCACTGTCCGCTGTTAAGCCCTGCCAGTAAGGAAGCTCCAGACCCGCATCCGCTTCCAGCAAGCTAAGCTCCTGCTCCAGCACCGCCTGTCTGTCTTCTTCCCTGCTTCGCATTTCTTCCGTCCAATAGTCCGTCAAATTCGGCTGCCGGCTGATTTCCTGATAAAAGAATTCCGCCGTCTCCTCGTGCACTTGCTCCGCAGCAATGAACCCCGCCGGCTCCGCCGCTGACCCCGGAGAGCTCGAATCTTCAACACCAGGTTCGCGTTCAAGCTCCTGCCATTCCCGCCGGATCTGCGCTGCCCTGTTTACGATAACCGTCTTCAGCGCAGGTTGTCCGGCATCCCCGTCATCCGCATCCGCCTCCTGCCGGTGAAGCTCACGGGGAATATCGAGCTCCTCCAGTCTGCGGAACAGCGGCTGCAGCGCCTGCTCCGGATTCCGGAAATATTCACCGCCCCGAAGCCGCACAAAACTCCAGCCAAGGCGTTCCAGTATGGCTTGTCTGTCCATATCTTCCTTAAACTTCTCTGCCGGATGCCATTTGTCTCCGTCGCATTCCACCGCCAGACGTCTCCCGCCGCCTTCAACAACCATATCAATCCGGTACGCCCCTACTTTCCATTGAGGCAGTACTCTATAGCCTTCATCCAGCACCCGCCGCATAACCTGCCGCTCGAATTCGGACTCCAGCACGGGCTCCTGCTGTTTATACGTTTCATCCGCTGCATACGGATTTCTGACATATTCAATTAACCGTTTCCGCAAATCCCCTTCTTTGAGCTGGGCTACGGAATCAAGTGAGTGCACCAGCCATAGCTGGTCGCGGGCGCGGCTTACAGCTACGTTATACCTTTTCTTGGTGCGGTTCCCCGGATCAGAGATGAGGCGCAGAGGCACAGCTTCCTCTGAAGCGTCCACCATGGACAGGAACACAATATCGCGCTCATCCCCCTGAAACTGGGCGGAGTTGCCGCAGCGAATCTTCCGCCGCTTGTATTCCGTTGCCGGAATATACTTCTGCAAATACTGGTCAATCAGAATGGCCTGCTCTTCGCCAAGCAGCGTAATCACGCCAAATGTAGCATCCTTGTATTCTTCCAGCTGGATAGCAGACAGAATTAGCGAAGCAATGGCCTCTGCTTCTGCCTCATTGCGTTTACCGTCCCGGCTCCCGCCCTGGGCCCGGTATTCCACGGTATACGGTTTCGTGGTTACTCCGCCGGCATCGCGGAGCGGAAGAATGGAACCATTATAGGAGAGCAGGTTGCTGAACTGGATAATCGGCTCCACACAGCGGAAATGCTCCCTAAGCTGCGTCATGCCCGCGAATGAGGTTTTGGCTAAGTCATAAATTGAGGTGCTGCCGTCATAAAGTGCGGCATTGGGAATCCCCTCCAGATGGGCATCCATCAGTCTTCTGGTCTCATCCAGCCGCTGGCCGATGGCCTCCGGGCTCACCTGCTCATCATCACCTACCACGACAATTTGTGTGCCCAGATACAGTGCTGTCAACGCCATAATATCTGCCTGGCTGGCTTCGTCCACGATAACCACATCAAACCGGTTCTCGGACGGAGTGAAGCTGTCGACCACTCTGTACGTAGGCATAATCCAGACAGGAACAGCCGTCTGGCAGACCGGCATCAGCTTCCGGGCTTCGGCAAGCAGATGGGGAGCCGCTTTTCCCGTACGCTTGCCGGCTTTTTTCATCAGCAGCTTCCAGCCGTGAAGAGCGTTCTGCTGCTTCAGCGTAGTTTTCCGGGCAAGCGCCAGCCAGGCCTTCTTCTCCACTAATTGAAGTGTGGCCGCTTTGAACTTTTTACGAATCTCCACCAGTTCTTCTTGAAGTTGTTGTGCGGAGATACCCGCCCGCTGATCAAGCTCCATATCCAATTGTTTAAGCAGCCAACCCGCTTCAAGTCCATTGGGGGCCCGGTGCTCTCCGTGGATTCCGCTTCTGTGCCTGAGCGCCTCCGCCCAATCCGGAGCACTCTGCTGCAACCGCTCCAGCCATTCTTCCCTTTGGCTGATCCGCGCACTTTTATCCCATAATTGCTGAACTGCCTGATACGCTTGCTCATAGGACTGCGGGTCCAGCCGCTCTACACTCTCCTGCAGCCGGCAGGCTATAGCGGAACGCGAATCTGCCAGCGACTCTGCAGCCCTGCCTGCTTCCGCGATCTGCTCTTTAACTGTTCTCCATTTCTCTGCATTAATATTGGCACCTATAATAGAAGGAAGCTCTTGCTCTACCAGCTCCCGCATATGAATCCAATCCATATGTTTGCCTACCGTCATAGGCTTGGCGTTCAGCAGAACATTCCACAGCAGCCCCTCGCTCTCGAGGGATTGAAGCGGCGGATCAAAGCTTGTCTGCCGCCAGTCCAGCAGGCTGCGGATCTCCTGAATAATGTTATCCATATACTCTTCGGGCTGCGGTCCGAACCGGGCCAGATCATATCCGCCCCCGTCCGTAACCTGACGCTTCCAGCGGATGACGGACTTGGCCCGCTGCGCCTGATACGTACCGACAGTAAGCAGAGCCTCCAGGTAGGCAGCGTTGACCTCTTCAATTCCTTTGCCGGGAGGCGCTATAAGCTCGCAGGCCTTCTTCCACGGTCTCTTAAGCAACAGCTGGAACGTGCTCAGCTTCCCCCCGTCTTCCAGATACCGCTTCATCTCCTCCAGTACAGGCAGCAGCGGCTGCAGATCCGTATCGGCCAAATGTTCAAAACCATATCTGTACCGCGCAGTTCTGGCGGCGCGGTATAGCTCAAGCCACTTCTCCACTTCTTCCAGCAGATCGGTCCAATCGTGCTTATCATTATCTTTTGCCGAGATCAGATTCAGCTTCCACTCTTCCTCAGTAACGGCACCAAACGCCTCACGCAGCTGCTGGAGAGCGGCGTTCAGCTTCCCGGGATGTACAGCCATACCGGGCTTGAAGTAAGGAAGATGTCTGACGGTATCTGTAGTGGACAGTGTCTGATATTCCAGCACAAGCTCATGGAAAATTTCAGGAGTGACAGGCAGTTCTATACGATTGCGTAAGTACCGGAATTCCGCTTCATCCAGCGCACTGATTTCCCCAGAGCTTCTATATAACTGTTCCAGCTCGTCAGGGGTAAGCGGACAAGCCTGTCCGGCCGCTATCCTTCCCGGCACCAGCTCCATCGTATGCCGGCCTGCGGAGATCATTTTGGCAGCTGCGGATGGATCGAAGGAAGTGCCAAAAATAACAATAGACCGGTAATCGTTCTCTCTGGAGAGCCGCAATCTGTCTTCAATGCCTCTGATCTGCTCCAGAATGGATTTGCGTCCGGCAGTCAGCTGCTCTACTTCCGCTTCCGTCTGTTCAATGGATATGGAGCTTAAGGTGGAAGTAATCTTATCGATGGAATTCTCCAGCTGCTTCTGCCCGCTGGCATCATCCAGCATGCTGACACACAGATCCTGAAGCGGCCTTGCCACCTTGTCACGCAGCACGGCGAGTGCCCTTGAGGTGTGGCTGGTGACCAGTACGCTTTTGCCTTCCGCCAGGAAATGGCCCAGCAGATTGGCAATCGTATGCGTCTTCCCGGTACCCGGCGGGCCCTGCACCAGAACAGAACCGTATCTGCCCAGCTTAAGAGCAATATCCAGCTGCTCAGAGTTCGCTTCTTTGGTGAACAGAATCTCTTCGTTCTCACCATTCACATTCAAATTCGAATACGAAAAAACCTGCGTTCCGTCCGAAGCCTCCCCCGGATCAATGCCGGTAATTCTGGCAATCGCCTGCGGGAGTTCCTCTCTATCTTGTAAATCCTGTATGATCTCTTCGAAGGCATGATCGAAACCGGCCGACCGCTTGCGCAGGAAAATAACCGGTTCTCTCCGGATATACACTGCTGTCTTGTCCTGAGCCGGTTGTGCAGATGTTCTATTATAAGGAATAAACGCAGTCTGGGCAGACAAGTATCCGGATACTTTGCGCAAATATTCATCCGTATCCGTGAAATCCAAGGGGGAGCATGCAGCCTCGAGCAAATCCGCGGTGCATTTCTTAATCGACCCCGGACTGACTTCAGGCACATCTCTGAACAAGGAGCCATGAAATTCGGGGGCGGCTTCGGAGGCTATAACTGTAAATTCGGGTCCCTCAGGATCGAATACAAGCTCGATCCTCTGTAGCAGCACCGGATGGTGAATCGTCTCCGGTGTAAGCTCCCAGTGCAGAATCCCATCGCCGATCATCAGCTCCACAGCGTCCCGCTCCCGCTCAATCCACGAATAGAGCATGTACAAATCCTCGAACAACTTAATCGTTCTGCGGACAGGCCACTCCCGCTCCTGCCAGGCCTCACGCTCCTGAGTCCAATTCTCCCAGAGCCGCACTCTCTCTTCGTCCTGATCGAAACGTTCAACATAAGCCTCATATTCCCCGGAATCCGCAGCTTCCCGGTAGCTGTCCATGCTCTCCAGCCGTTCCGGGCGGGTATGAATTTTCTCCCAATCCGGCTTCAGCCAGCGCTGCAGCAGCTCCGGCGGCTTCGGACAGGCGGTCCGGTCAGGCCGCTTCACGCGCAGCAGAACCTCAGGCATCTCCTCGTCTATACGTTCAGAGGGACTTATCCCCTCTGTGAAATCACAGGTCACATTAGAATGAACCGGCAGATCCGCAAGGGACTGCGACCATAACTGCCCGGATATATGCTTGATTATCGGCTGCTTCAGCTGGTGCAGAGCCTGCAGATAGGTGAATACCTGAATAAGCTTCTGTTTCGCTGCGATTCGCAGATCTTCACTAATTCCCATACAAAGCCCTTCTTCTCTGTCTTTTTGCGACAAAGATCCTGTTTTTTGAACTAATTATAATATAATCGGCCAGGTTACAATACCAGTATTTTCATACCAAGTAGAAACGGTACCGTCTTTAAAGGACGGTACCGTTTCAGCGAGAAATAGAAGGATAATTTATCATGTGAAACATATAAATTCTTATATTTTCAAATACCCCCGCAAGGTGTGGCTTTAACTACGATGTTTAATCAGGTATTTTGTGTAGACCCCATATTATAATTATTTCCAAAAAAAGAGACGCGGATTCCCCGCGCCCCTCATCAGCTTTATCTGCTTTTCAATTACTCTTCTAGAGAAAATCCGCCCGTGCCGGTGTAAAAGCATCTAACAGAACGCCGTCATCCTCCAGCGGGATACAGCCGTGAAGCACATTGGACGGGAAGTGGATACTGTCGCCAGCCTTGACGGTCTGTACATCCTGCGTTTCACCGTCATCGATCATGAACTGAAAGCTGCCCTGCAGCACATAGGTAACCTGTTCATGCACATGCTTGTGCAGCGGGATTTCTCCTTCCTGGGCTTGGGCGAACATCACCTTCGTATACATAATCTGGTCGCTGTGAGCGAGCACCTTACGGGTAGTATTGCTGTCTACAGTTACAGCCTGAATCTCTTGATCGTGATAAAACATAAAATAATACCTCCTATTCAATAGTCACTAAATCGATTTAGTTAGTGTGCAAAAAAATTAATGGAACCAGCGGAAAATCCCCCATAGGATAACCGACAAAGAAGTGAAGTCCGGATCAGCGAATGTTACCCCTTCAGCTCCCAGGTAGGAGAACAGCGGCAACGTAAGAGCAGGCAGCAGACACAGCAGGAAACCGTTCAGACAGCTGGAAATGACAGCCCCTCTGAAGCCTCCGCTGGAATTCCCAAAGATCGCAGCAGCACCGCCGGCCAGGAAGCAGGCCATAATTCCAGGAACAATTACCGGCAATCCAACGAGCGGGAACAGGAACACGCAGGCCACACCCGTAAAGAAGCTGACCAGGAATCCGACCAAAGCGGAATTCGGCGATTTGTCGAACAGGACCAGGACATCCACACCTGGGATTGCGCCCGGAGCGAACACTTGGGAGAAGCCTTTGAAGGCAGGGACGATTTCTGTAGTAAACAGCTTAACACCGGCTTTGGCGATATACAACCCGGCGGCGAAAATTGCAGCCTGCTCCAGAATGAAGACGATATATTCCTTGCCATCCGATAATTCGTTAACAAAATCAGCACCGGCGACGAGTCCTGACACCAGCAGCAGCACCAGCATCGTTAAGGTAGTAGCCACATTGGGATCGCGCAAAAAGCTGATCCGGTCGTTAATCTTAATGTTCTCCGTATCATTCTCACGGTTGCCGAACACTTTGCCCAGGTACGTACCGATGATGTAGGAGGTCATGGAAGCATGAGCGATGGTATATTCATCCGACTTGATGATGTTCCGGCTGGCATTGCGCAGCAGATAAGGAAATACCGCCATGTAACTGCCTATGGCCAGGGAACCGACAATAACAGTCACTACTGAGCTTAGCCCCAGACCTTTCATAACCGCAGTAGCGGCGAAGCTCATGAACAGAACAAGGTGCAGAGACAGATAGATGTATTTGAACTTCGTTACCCGTGCAAGCACAATGTTCAGAATCATGGAGAACAGCAGGATCAGCGCAGCGTCTGCACCAATCTGATCAATGGTCAGCGCCATGATCGCTTCGTTACTCGGCACAACACCCTTGAGGTGGAAGGCATATGAGAACATTTTGCTGAAGTTGGTGAGCACGCCGCCCAGGATACCGCCGCCTACTTTGATCATGGTGAAGCCCATGAAGGAAAGGGTTGTGCCCGTAATAATTTCAGGAATCTTCTTACGCTGGAAGATGAGGCCGAGAAGCGTCACAATGGCAATAATAATTGATGGCTCTTTGATAATACTCATAAACATATGCATGGCGGGTCTCCAACTTCTTTCTCAAAGTTATAGTTTTAAACTCGTTACTAAATCGATTTAGTAGAATTCCAAAAAAATTTGGTCTTCCCGTAAACCATGAAACAACATGCCTTAACATTGTGCAATAAAACTACTCCGTTTGTTTGTGAACAAAATCACAACCAGAATCAAACACTTCACTCATTAACCGCCATCCGGTTCCCCCTCTTCAAAAGAACACGCTATCATTGTTAAAAACAGGAACAATCAGGAATGCAAGGGTATTCATTACTCGAATCATACGATCATTATAACGTGATATCTGCTTTTTGCAACAGAAAAAATAAAACCGTTTCCAAAGCAAAAAAAGACTTACTCTCCTTCTCCGGTTCTGTCTCCGGTCCAAAAGAAAGTAAGCTACGCGAAGCAATAATCTATGCTACTAATCATTCAATCCAGCGTGCGGACCGATTCCCTATGGTTAATCTTAGGGTTCAAACGGACCAGCTCGGGCCGCCCTGCCTGCTCCTCTTCCTTCTGGTCAATTAGATCCAGCAGCAGCCGGGCGCTCCTCTTCCCCATTTCAAAGCTTGGCTGGGATATGGTCGTAATCGGCGGATTGTAGAAGGACGCAAAGGATACATCATCGATCCCGATCAGGGAGAAATCCTCCGGTATGCTTAAGCGGTTATTCTTGGCGTAGATCAGCACCTGCTCCAGAATCATGTCATTGGTGGCGATGATAGCAGTAGGCGGATTGTCCATATGGAACAGCTGCCCGATCAGCGCCGGCATTTCGTCCAGCCTGCCGCTTTTGATATAGCTCTCATTCACCGGAAGACCATGCTTCTCCAGCGTATTTCTGTAACCGGACAAGCGCTCAACCCGCGTGGTAATTGCCTTTTTGCCAAGCGGGAAGGTGATGATTCCTATTTGGGTATGGTTATGAAGGACGAAGGCTTCGACTGCCAGCTCGCTGGCTTTTTCGTTATTGAGCAGTACGGTGTCCACGCTGATATCATCTATTTTACGGTCAACAAATACAAATGGATAACCATTCTTAACCAGCGAGGAATACATCTTCTTATTCTCTTCCGTCGGAAAAATAATCAGGCCGTCCACCTGCCGCGCAATCATCGACTGAACGTATTTCTTCTCCTTGAGCGGGTCATCATCAGTGTTGCAGACGATCACCTGCACCCCCTTCAGCTGGCATTCATCCTCGATGGCACGCACAACCTCCGTAGTGAATTTTGATAGAATGGTTGAGGAAATCACACCTACAATGAACGTCTTCTTATGCTTGAGACTGCGGGCCACCTCATTGGGAATATAGTTAAGCTCTTCAATGGCCTCTTCAATCTTCTTCTTCGTATCCACACTCATATAGTTGAATCTCTTGTTCAGAAATTGCGAAACCGTACTTTTGGATACCCCTGCAAGTTCGGCAACTTCCTTCATCGTAACTGCCATGATCCAGCCCCCTACAACACTTTCCCTTATGCAAAAAGACACTTCGCCCGTGTGCCAAAGTGTTTTCACGACGCATGTGAGTTCTACTGTATTATATACTTTCTTGGGCGGGTAGGAAATCAGGCATAAATTTGCCCAGGCGGGAACGACACAGTTTGTTCAGAGTTCATTCTTTAAACGAATCGCGGGATCTTTTGCAGCCGGCAAAGCAATAAATCATAAATGTTGTACGTTTTGCAACTTTGATTCAATCATATTTGGGTGTTTGGGAGAATTGTTGTATGAAATACAAGAATTCTACCGCTAAGCCGCCTGCAAGAGGAGAAATGTTGCCTTTTGTACAACAATTTCTGATTACGGTCGATTTAATCAAGGAATTGTTGTATTTAGTGCAGGATTTCAAGTCAGTGTAACTGACTGCCGCCAAAAGGATCGCAGGAGGACTTCTACCAGTCCTCCCCCTCAACTAATCAGTCCTCGTTAAGCTGGGCCAGATGCCGGTACTGCCATTCACGCTCCTGCGTGACGGCGAGTTCCGCTCCGTCAGGGGCCGCCGCGGCATGAACAGCCTTGACGGCATAGGTTGCGGCATGCACTGCATGGGCGGCGACATGCGCAGTTGCCGCAGCATGTCCGGCTGCGCGGGCTGCAGCGCAAGCCTCTGCCGGACCGGCGTCACGTGCCGCTGAATGAGCGGCAAACGCTGCCTGGCGGGCTGCGGCCATCTTAAGCTCACCGCGCACCCAGGCCCGCGCGGCTTCAACCGCTTGCCGGGGCCGGTTGTCTTCCGGGCATGCTGCCTCCAGATAAGGCAGCACGCGCTCGGCGCAGTCGGCAGCCCAGAGCGCTAACACTTGATGATTACTTGTGCCTGCAAGCGCGGCGATGGACTTATCCAGTCCGCCCGCGGCCAGTTTCGCTCTCACTATATTCCTCCCTTGGAAGAAGGCCGGAATCTTCCTGAGATTCCGGCCCTTCGGTTAGTATTCATTTCTATCAGGCATTGTCAGGCGGAAGCTTGACCAGCACAGTATACTCCATACCTGGTTCCAGATCCTTAAGAATACCACCCTCCGCTAACTGGCCGTCCAGATAGACTTCTGTCGCCTTAACCCCCGCTTCACGCTGCATCTTGATATGCAGCCCGGCACCTCTGAAGTTACGCTTAACCGTAACCTCCGGCCAATCGGAAGGGAGCTGCGGCTTCACCTGCAGTCCTTCGCGCATGCCCTGGAGTCCAAACAGGCCATCTATCAGGCAGCGGTATACCCACGGAACGGTGCCAGTATTAAACAGATGGCTGGAGCGTCCGGCAGTCTTCGGGAATTGCTTGTAAGCACCGCGGTAATAGTTGGGGATGAAGACAGGCAGTTGGCCCCGTCTGATGATATCCCCGATGTCAGGTCCCGGGAGCATTTTGCGCAGCAGGCGGTACGCCTGATCCTGCTCTCCTACCGCATACAGGCCATAGATATAGAACGCTGCAGCATGATTATAGACTGCCCCGTTCTCGGCAGTGCCCGGATGCTTCTGCGTGACCCGGCCTACATCCTCCCGCATGGCGGTATAGGAGGGTGCCAGCTTTTCCACTCCGTAGGGTGTCTCCAGCTGCTCCGTGACCGACTTCATCAGCTTCTCCCGCTTCTCTTCATCGGCCGCACCGCTGAGCAGCGCCCAGCCTTGCGGATTAATGAAGATCCGCCCTTCCTTATCCTCACTAATTCCGAACACGACATTGTCATCGGTGATTCCCCGTGCGTACCACTCACCATCCCAGAAATACTGATTGACGACCGCATTCGTCTCATCCGCCGCAAGGCGGAATGCCTTGCCAGCCTCCAGCCGGCCGCTGTGATCACAGATATCCGCCCAGATCATGCAGGCATAAGCCGTAGCTATCGTCAGCCATCCGGATACTCCCTTGCCCCGGTAGCCTACCATATTCATCGGGTCACACCAGTCACCCTGATTGATATAGTTCAGACCCCGTTCATCCCGCTCATGAATCAGCCAGTGCATCGCCCGGTCAATATGCTCGAAGACTGATCCGGTTTCCTCACTCCCCGCATAAGGGACAACCTCTTCCAGAATGCTGTAATCATCCGTCTCATCCAGATAGGTACTGAGGCAAATGGGCAGCCAGACACAATGGTCCGTGTGCGGGACCTGATTAATATATTTCAGTTCAGCAGCCTCATGCAAAATAATGCCATCCGGCATGGCTCCGCTTACCGCCTGCTGGCTTAGAGCAGTCAGAAAAGCCTGCCTGGCTATCTGCGGCTTAATATAACTCATGCCCATATTATCCTGCAGATAATTACGGGTCTGGGGGTCTGTCGTCAGGCGGTTCGTCTGCCCGTGATAGTACATCTGCCGGGGCAGCCAGTGGTTGACCAGATTATCAAGATCCGCATCCGGAGTCGTGATCTCAATGCAGCCTCTGCCTTCGCGGATGTATTCCGCATATTCACGTTCTGCAAGCTCGAATCCGTCTTCGCCGTCGGCATCAGCATTCTGGAACATCCGCTGGCGGATATCAGCGATCTCCTGCTCTGTCTGAGCCGGACCGAAGATGAACCGGTATTCGCGCTCTTCACTTGGCTCGAGGCCGAGCCGATATTGCAGAACTGCAACCGGCGATTCGTAACGGGATTCTCCCCGGGATAGCAGACTGCTTCTCAGCGCTGACGGCGAGCTGATCCCGCCTTCCCCTTCGAATGCTTCCTGGTTCACCTCCCAGGATGCCGGAGCGTGATCAGCCAGCAGGAAGGTCTTGTCCTTCAGGTGTTTGATTCTGTCGTATTCCTGATATTTCTGGTAAGGAGTAACGGCTGTAGCGACGATTCCCTGCAAAGCTTCCTTATACTCGCCGGACTGGTTCATCCATGACATGTAGCCGATGGTGAAGTAGGGATAGATACTTATTTTCCGTGGAGCAGAAGACAGATTGGTTACCTTCACCCGCCACAGCTCCATCGGCTCATCCTTGGGCAGGCTCAGCGTCATCTCGATGGCGATACCGCTCTTCTCTATTTTCCACACAATATTATGTTTGCCTACTGCAAAGGTATAGTGATCAGGGGGCATACGTACGGGTTCATACGGGGCAGAGAATAGCTCACCGCTCTCCTCATCCTTCACATAGACAAACCGGCCGGGATGGTGGGCATAATAGGGCTGCTCCGGCTGCATGAAGGTCTTGGCTTCCAGATTCGGGGCATAGGAGTACTTGGCAGGCTCGGGCTGCATGAACTGGGCTACCGCATACCCGCGGCAATTCATATGAATCATCATCTGCTCATTCCATAGAAATCCTGAAGCCTTGGGCAGAATTGTCGGGCTCGACAACTCATAATACTCGTTATCTTCAGATGCTCTTATCATTCTCATGCCTCTCTTCCAGGTTTATAATGCGCTGATGTACCTTCTCTATGTTCAAGAATACGCTCTCATAGGTTACACGGCAAGTCTATGAGATTAGATTCATTTTCATCATTTGGGTTTGTATAGTAGAATTAGCCCAAGTGTCCAAGTATAAATGAGAGGTGTACCCGATGAAGGAACAATACCTGGCAAGACTTGAATTGTTCGCTGAAAATGCACAGAGAATCAAGAAAGAATTCTCCTGGCAAAATGTTCAGGTGAACCGCCTGGCGGCATTGCTCTACACCGTGGAGAACAAAACAGCCGATCCTGAAGCGATCCGTGCGCACCATGCGCTGATCAAGGAGAACACCCGGATGTTCTCTTCCTTCCGCGGGACTTCCGCCATCAGTATTGCCACCCTGCTCTCTCTTTCTGCTAAACCGGAGCAGCAGCTTGCCGAAACGTTAGCCGTGTATGAGCTGATGAAGGATGTCAAATTCAGGGCTTCTGACTATCTCGTTATTGCCGCCTATCAGATTGCTGCCCACACTACATCCGAGCAATATATCCAGGTGATCGAACGCACGAAGGCATTCTTCGATGGTATGAGAGCGAAGCACCCTTTCCTGACTGGACAGGATGACTATATCTTCGCTGCCATGCTCGGAATTTCCAATATCGGAATCGAGCACGGAGTAGAGCGCCTGGAACAGCTCTATGTAGCTCTGAAGCCTGAGTTTTTCTCCGGCAACAGCGTTCAGGCTCTGACACAGGTAATGCTGCTTGGGGAGGAAGATGGCGGATCTGTAGAACGGGTGCTCAGCCTGCGTGAGGCCTTCCGTGCACAGGACATCCGGATGGACAAGGAATATACCCTTCCTTCGCTTGGCATCCTGTCGCTGCTCCCTTATGAACAGAAAGAGCTGGTAAGCGATGTCTCGGAGACGTATGAGTTACTGCGCACCCGGAAGGGCTTCGGAAATTGGTCGATTAACAAGCAGGAGCTGCTCCTGCTGTCTGCTGCACTGGTGTCCTATACGTATGTAGACGACGTGAAAAGCGGCATTATCACTTCCGCGTTATCTACCAGCCTTACCAACATCATCATTGCCCAGCAGACGGCAATTGCGGTTGCAGCCGCATCTGCTGCGGCAGCCTCGTCTGCTTCGAATTAGATTTATAGGCCTGCCGTGTGTGGCAGAGACCGGTTATGTGATGGAATTCTTGCATCAAATACAACATTTTCTTCGAAAAATCGGCCGTAAACCAGAATTGTTGCACAAAATGAAACATTTCTTCAGTTTCAGGCAGTATGACGGGAAAATTCTTGTATTATGTACAACAATACTCTCAAACACACGGGTAACTATGAGCCAAAGTCAGTTGCATTACGTACAACATTAGGCCGATACAGTGTTTACCTAAAAGTCTCAATTCTGCCGGGATGTATTCCGGCGACATTTCTATAAAAGTGGTTCCAGAAAAAGAGCCCGTCCCCAGTTTATTGGAGACAGGCTCTTTATTATCATCTAAGCTTCCCCCGCCTCCTCCGGACGCTCACGCTTGCCAATGCCGAAGGCATAATAGCCGGCAACAACAATGGCCAGGAACGAAGCCCCCACAATCAGCGACAGGTGTGTGTCCGGGTTGAACCACATGCCGACGATCACGAGCGACAGGAAGATAATGATAATGTAGTTGCTTATCGGGAACAGGCGCGACTTGAACGGATGATCTGCCATTTCGCCCTTCCACTTGTCCCGGAACCGGAACTGGCTGAAGGCCAGAGCGAACCAAGGAATCATTCCCGGAAGCACACTGGCGCTGTAAATATAGAGAAACAGCTTGGAATCCGGCATAAGGTAGTTGAACAGCACCCCGACCAGCAGCAGGGAGATGGTTGTAATAATACTGTTTCTGGGCACCCCGCTTGCCGAGACCTTCCCGAAGAACTTCGGAGCCTGCCCGTTCTGGGCTAAGGTGTACAGCATTCTGCCCGCACTGTAGATTCCGCTGTTGCAGCCCGACATGGCCGCTGTCAGCACGACAAAGTTGATGATGCCCGCAGCGCCGACAATTCCCACCTTGGCAAAGGTCATCACGAATGGACTGCCGATTCCGCCAATTTCGTTCCATGGATAGATTGTTACAATGATGAAGATTGCCCCCACATAGAAAATCAGGATACGCCAGATGATATTTTTGATCGCTTTTCGTAGCGTTTGCTTAGGATCCTCGGCTTCCCCTGCGGTAATGCCCACCAGCTCAATCCCCTGATAGGCGGCCGTGACAATACAGAGCGCAAACAGGAAGCCCTTCAGTCCTCCCGCAAAAAAGCCTCCATGGCTGTACAGGTTCGACAAGCCGAGCGGCTGTCCGCCGTTCCCCAGACCAAAGAAGATTACTCCCGTTCCAATCACCAGCATCACGACAATGGCGACCACCTTGATCATCGCGAACCAGAATTCAAACTCCCCGTACAATTTCACAGCTGCCAGATTGGCTGCCGCAATAATACCTACACCAATCAGAGCCGGAATCCACTGCGGTATGTCCGGGAACCAATATCCCACGTAAATCCCGATTGCCGTAACCTCCGCCATGCCTACAGTCACCCAGAGGAACCAATAGCTCCAGGCAGTGAGAAATCCGGCCAGCGGACTGATGTATTTGTGGGCAAAGGTGGCGAAGGAGCCGGTGACCGGTTCGAGCACCAGCATCTCCCCCATAATCCGCATCACAAAAAACATGATTATTCCCGCCAAAAGATAGGCCAGCAGCACCGACGGCCCCGCCCATTTAATCGTACTTGCAGAGCCCATGAACAACCCTACACCAATCGTACCGCCGAGTGCGATCAGCTCGATATGGCGCGGCTTAAGCCCTCTTGTTAACTGTTTCGTTTCCAAAAAAATGCTCCCCCTCATATATGTTCCTTGCCTATGTAGAACGCAAAACTATCATAGTATGTCAGAATCATTGTAAGCTGTGACATACATTAACGCAATGCAGAATTACTCCACCAAAAGTTCGGTCGATTGTAACAAGAAAATTAGCTGTAAACCTATACATTTTGTTTCATAGTGTTATAATCACTTTGATTTATTCACACGAAATAAGAAAAACAGAAGCAGGTGATCAGATGTTTGAACTTAAATGGCTGTGGCAAAACCTGGAGGGCAACCGGGCACGGTATATCGTGGCACTTTGTCTCTCGGTAGTGGGCTCAAGTCTAACGATTGTGAACCCTTACCTCAGCCAGCGTATCGTCGATACGTTTATAGCCGGCGACCATGCAGGGCAGAATCTTGCTACAGAGAGGGGTCTGCTCATCGCGCTCTGCCTGGGCATGATTGGCTTTTCCCTGCTCCGTACAGGTCTGGCTTATCTAACGACCATGCAGTACGAAATATCCTCCCAGAATATGATGTACAACATCCGCATTTATTTGTACAACAAGATTCAGGGGCAGGACCGGGAGTATTATGACCGCAACCGTACCGGTGATCTTATGACCAAGATGACAGGCGATCTGGATATGGTCCGGCATTCGATGGCGTGGATTTTCAAGACGATCATTGAATCGCTGACGATTTTTCTGGCGGCCGTTATTTATTTCCTTACGATCGATGTCCAGCTGACGCTGTGGATGCTGATCCTGTCGCCACCGATTTTTGTCGTGGCCTTTATCTTCGCCAAACGTGTCCGTCCCATGTACATTGATCTGCGCGAGCGGCTGTCCCAGCTTAACACGACGACCCAGGAGAACATTTCAGGCAACCGTGTAGTCAAAGCTTTCGCCCGTGAAGAGTTTGAGATTGCCAAATTCACGGAGAAGAACGTCAACTACTCTGTGGCGAACAAGAAGGCGGCCCTCGTCTGGCTCGATTACTTTCCTTATCTGGAGTCCTTCGCCCAAGCCTTCAACGTCATCCTGATGCTGGCCGGTGGTTACTTCCTGATGCACGGCCGGATCACCTTTGGTGAATTCGCAGCCTTCTCTTCGCTTATCTGGGCGGTATCCAACCCTATGCGCAATATCGGGATTATTATCAATGATATCCAGCGCTTTTTTGCCAGCTTATCCAAAATCGTTGATATCTATTATGCCCGCCCCGCTATTGTGAACGAGCACAATGTCACAGAGAGCCGCCGCTATGAGGGCCGGATTGAGTTCGAGCATGTCCGGTTCAAATATGACAGCGCTACCGTGCTGGATGATCTGAGCTTCACGATTGAACCCGGCGAAACGATCGCCATTATGGGCGCAACAGGCTCAGGCAAGACATCGCTGATCAACCTGATCCCCCGGTTCTACGATGTGGCCGGAGGCCGCGTGCTGGTAGACGGCAGAGATGTCCGTGAGCTTGAGCTTGATGAACTGCGCGGGAATATCGGGATGGCTACGCAGGACGTCCTCCTGTTCTCCGATACGATCGACGGCAACATCGCTTATGGCGACCCTGAGCTTACGGAAGAAGAAGCGCAGGCCTATGCCGGCCTCGCAGCAGCCCATGACTTCATCGTCAAAATGCCGGAAGGCTATGACACGGTAGTCGGCGAACGCGGTGTCGGCTTGTCCGGGGGACAGAAGCAGCGTATTGCGCTTGCCCGCGCGCTGGCAGTCCGCCGTCCAATCCTGATCCTGGATGATACGACGTCTGCGGTCGATCTGGAGACGGAGGAGCATATTCAGCGGAGTCTGCGTGAGCTGGAGTATCCCTGCACGAAGATTATCATTGCACAGCGGGTATCCACTACCGCCCAGGCAGACCGCATCCTGATCTTAGAGGGCGGCCGTCTGATTGAGGAAGGCACCCACGCCGAGCTGCTGGCCAAGCGGGGGTATTACTACGATGTATTCATGCTGCAGAACGAGGGCATTGGAAGGCAGGTGACCGAGAGTGGCCAGGAATAAATTCGATGTCGATGAGAATCTGGAATCGCCGTTTAATATTAAGCATTTCCGGCGGGCTATGGTCTATATCAGACGCAAGAAGAAACCGATGATTCTCGCATTCGTGCTTAGCGCACTGTCAGCGGCTATCGCCCTATCCGCCCCGCTGATTATGCAGCATGTGGTAGACGTAACCATTCCCGCCAAAGATATGGGCGCGCTGGTCGGCTGGTCCGCGCTGATGCTGGCGACCATTGTGGTCAGCGTAATTCTGGCTACTATCCGCTCACGGATTATGACCAGTGTCGGGCAGGATATTATCTTCGATATCCGTACCGATCTGTTCAAGCATCTGCAGGATTTGCCGTTCAAATATTACGATGACCGGCCGCAGGGCAAGATCCTGATCCGGGTTGTAAACTACGTTAATGCGGTATCCGACGTATTGTCGAACGGAATTATTAACTTTATCCTGGAAATCGTGAATCTGATTTTCATCGCTGCCTTCATGTTCGCCGTTGATGTCCGGCTCTCCTTCGTCATCCTTGCCGGATTGCCTGTATTCCTCGGTGTCATGCTGCTCATCAAAACCCGGCAGCGCCGGGCATGGCAGGCGGTATCGAACAAAAGCTCCAATCTGAACGCCTATCTGCAGGAAAGTATCAGCGGTATCGGTGTAACCCAGATGTTCTCCCGGGAACAGCGCAATGAGGGCGTCTTTACGCGCCTGGCCGGTAATTTCCGCACGGAATGGATGCGGGCGCTGCGTTACAACACGCTTATTCCGTTTACTGTCGATAACTTGTCTACCATGGTTACGGCAATGATTTTCCTGGTCGGCCTGCTGACTCTGAACCCGCAGAGCATGACGCTTGGTGTCATTCTCGCGATGAGCAGTTATGCCGCCCGCTTCTGGCAGCCGATTCTGAATCTATCCCAGCTGTACAATAACTTCATCAATGCGGTAGCCTATCTAGAGCGTATCTTCGAAACGCTGGATGAGCCGGTTACCGTCAGCGATATTCCCGGGGCGAAGGAGCTGCCGCCCGTTCAGGGCCGGGTTACCTTCGACGATGTAACCTTCGCCTACGATCCGGGGCTGAACATCCTGGAGAACATCTCCTTCGATGTCGCAGCCGGAGAGAGCATCGCCCTGGTCGGTCCGACCGGTGCAGGTAAAACTACGGTCGTCAATCTGATCTCGCGCTTCTATAACCTTACCGGCGGCAGAATCCTGATCGACGGGCAGGATATTGCCGGGATCACGCTGAAATCGCTGCGCAGCCAGATGGGGATTATGCTGCAGGACAGCTTCATCTTCTCGGGAACGATTCTGGATAATATCCGCTACGGCAGACCGGATGCCACCGAGCAAGAGGTCATCGCCGCTGCGAAGGCTGTCTGCGCCGATGATTTCATCCGTGAATTTGACCAGGGCTACCTGACGGAGGTTAATGAGCGCGGCTCCAAGCTGTCCCAGGGACAGCGGCAGCTCATCTCGTTCGCCAGAACCCTGCTGGCCAATCCGCGCATTCTCATTCTGGATGAAGCCACTTCTTCCATTGACGCGCAGACCGAGCGTCTGCTCCAGAAGGGTCTGAATGAGCTGCTTAAGGGACGTACCTCGTTCATCATCGCGCACCGGCTGTCCACCGTGAAGAACTGCGACCGCATCATGTATGTCTCGAATAAGGGCATTGCGGAAAGCGGCTCGCATGATGAGCTGATCGCCCGCCGCGGCCTCTACCACCGGCTCTATACGGCGCAGAAGATGGAAGCATAAGCCTCCCCCGCAAATTTAGTTCTTAACGCATCAAAAAGCTCAAGCCTATTAACGGGCCTGAGCTTTTTTTTCTTATTTTCACACCTGAATATAATCTTCCCTAAGCATACTGTATATCTCCAGATCGACAATTCCTTTGCCTGACCACAAGGCGGCTTGCCGCAGCATCCCCTCCTTGATGAAGCCGGTCTTCAGGAGCACCTTCTTGGACGGTTCATTCATCAGCATGACTTCGGCCTGAATTCTGTTCACCTGAACCTCCCTGAAGATATAATCCAGCAGGATTTCAACAGCCTTAGAGGCAATGCCTTGCCCCCAATGGGCTTCCGCCAGGAAGTAGCCGATCGTCACCATATTCACCTTCTGATTGAAATCACAGGCTTCAATAATTCCGAGCAGACGACCCTCCTCACCACTGGCAAAGATGCCCCACTTGATCCTTGATCTTTTGGCGTAGTCCCGTTCAAAATGTCCTATCATATTGCTGACTGTAGCCTTGTTATGCTTCGGGATGATCCCGCAATATTCAAAAACTCTATCGTTGCTGTAAATATCAAACAGCTCGTCCAGATGAGTCTCCTCAATTCTGTTCAATACAAGTTCATCTGATCTTAGTACAGGAAACCGTTCAAATACAACATCCAAATTCATTCCCGCCACTCCATTCTCCGAAACTTATACGCGCTGCTTAATGGGGATATACAAATCAACCTTACACTTGCCTTCCTGATCCTTCATGGGATCATTCAGACAGAATTCGAGGCAGGGCCTGTCGTCCGCTTCATATCCGCTGCGGGGCAACCATACACTGAACATGCTGTCATACGCGAGAACCAATTTGTCCACCGTATCGTAGTATGAATACACTGCATACATGCCGCCGGATACTGTCTTGAATTCCACCTGCAGCCGGTGCGTCTCCCGATCAAACCCTTCCGGAAGGGTGACACAGGCATCATACCGGCACGCAGACTCCTCTACGAGATCCCCGTCATCCAACGATATTCCGATAAACTGCTGATTCCCTCCATGAATACCCCGCTGGTATGCCCAGCGGCTTAGCTTGTCCCATGCGCTATACGTATCCAGGTAACTTCCAATATGCCTGATATAAGCAACTTCAACCTCAGGGATCTGCCTGATTTCTACCATACTATCCCAAGCCCTCCTTAACAGCGGATTACTTCTTGCTCTATTGTAATCTGCCAGGGAAGCTGATTCTGCCTGCATATTGCTGAGGGATGATGCGAAATTGCTATTTCTCCGGCTGCTGTTCCTGATACTGCCCGGTGTACAGCCATAATACCGTTTGAAATGGGCATTAAAGACCGATACCGATTCGAAACCGCTTTGACCTGCAACCTCCAGAATAGTCTTATTCGTTTCGGTCAGCAGCACCAGTGAGTGCTGTATACGCTTCCTGTTTACAAAGGCCATGGGAGTCACACCGACCATAGCTGTGAATATTCTGCTGAAATGATATTTGGAGAAATGGGAGATCTCCGCCAGCGTATCGAGCTTAAGCGGCTGACTGCTGTGTTCCTCTATGTAGGCAATGACCTTATCGATCCGCTCTCTATAATCAAGATTCATCGCTGAATTCCCCGCTTCATTCATGATACAATGCATTACAAATATTAGCAGATGAGGTGATAAATAATGGTTACAAATTTGTATTTGGTAAGGCATGCGCACTCGGCTTATTCTGCCGATGAATTAAACAGACCTTTATCTGAACGCGGACAAGCAGATGCGCGGAAGGTCAGCGGACTGCTCATCCAAGAGAATATTCATGTCCTGATCTCCAGTCCCTATAAACGGGCAATACAGACCATTGAAGGACTGGCCGGCCCCCTGGGCCTTGAACCTGTAATCGAAGAGGATTTCAGAGAACGATTATTGTCCGGCGGACCCGTCAGTGACTTCGGCCAGGCCGTTGCGAAGGTATGGGAGAATCCCTCTTTTGCCTGGGAAGGCGGAGAATCTAACCTGATTGCCCAGGACAGGGGAGTTCAGGCACTCCACAAAGTATTGCAGCAATACCAAGGCAGTAACGCCGTCATCGGGACTCACGGTAACATTATGGTCTTAATCATGAATGCGCTGGATAAGCGTTATGATTACGGCTTCTGGAAGCAGCTGGATATGCCGGATATCTATAAGCTAAGCTTCAATGGAGACACACTTACCGGCGTGCAGCGGATTTGGAACAGGACCTGACTCTGGTTAAACTGGACAGACTGCTGTCACAGCTCTATGGTATAACCAATGTAAAGGAGTGAGCGCTATGGCAAGCTATGAATATTCGTCCAAACAGGAGCTGATGGAAACGATCCATACCCTCTACCTGCTCTTGGACGCCGAGTATGACGGTATTGACGATAAGTATAAGGATACGCGAATTCCTGAAGTGGATAAAACCCCCGCCGAGATCATCGCCTATCAGCTGGGATGGCTGGAGCTGGTGAGGAGCTGGGATCAGAAAGAGCTGGAAGGACAGGCCTTCCTAATGCCCGCCCAGGATTATAAGTGGAATGAGCTGGGCGGATTATATCAGTCCTTTTACAGCACATATTCTGAGTATTCACTGACTGAACTGCGCAGCCTATTCCGGCAATCAGAGCAGCAGTGGCTGGACTGGGTCAGCACATTAACGGAAGAAGAGCTGTTCATCCAGGGCTCACGTAAATGGACCGGAACCAAGGACAACTGGCCCATGGCCCGGTGGATTCACATCAACTCAGCAGCTCCGTTCAAATCCTTCCGGGGGAAGATCAGAAAGTGGAAAAAGCATTTCCCCGCCACGCTGGCATAACCTCCACTACCCGGCCGGCTCATTGCTGGCTATTGCTCTCTATTGCTGGCTGCTGCCCGTTCCCCTATCCGTCCCCTGACTGCCGCCTCTGCGCGTGCCTCCCTGATCCATCCCCCGGCCGCCGCCATTGAAATTCGTGCCGCCGTTCATGCCGGGGAACCCGCCCGACCTGGAGTTGAAATCGTCACTTGAGATCTTCTGGGCAGTAATTGCCTCACAAGAGGTGAGCACCAGCGAACAGCTAAGCACAGCAATGAGTAAGGTGATGCGAAATTTCTTAGTCTGCATCTTTAGCCGCATGTTGAGCCGCATGCCCAAGCCCCCTTTTCGTGGTCAGAAGTTCATAGACATCTTTAAAGCCCATATAGGATAAAACAATCAGCAGCGGATATACCGGATAAATATACCGGGCCTTGATCTCCCAGAGCAGATAGAAGCCGATGAAGCCCAGAATCACCAGCACCAAAGAGGTTTCCGCATACCGCTTAGCCCGAATACTACTGATCAGCCGGAAGAGAATAAAGCCATACATCAGTAAATTCTGCATATACACCACCCATTGCAGCCCGCTCCGGTAATTCGAATCTCCCTTAAGCAGCTCTGATGCAGAGGTGGAATAGATATAGCGGTCCATCACAAAGCCGTTTCGTCCCCCGCCGCCGATAGAGGTTCCATCATTCCCGATGCCGTACCGTTCAAACTGATACGTTCCTTCGGTCCAGATCCATACGAGCTTTTTATAATACATTCCGGCAAGCTCCCCTAGAGTAGCCTCAGAGAGCTTATTGCTGATGGACGCTTTGAACAGCTCCACACTCTCCGCTTTATTGTATCCGGCATCCTGCTGATAGATATTATAGCTCTCCCGGTTATCCCAGAAGCCGAGCGTCTCCAGATTGATCCCCATATTCAGCCACATATAGACCGGCGCAGCATTGCTGGACGGCGATTCGTCCACGATACCTGTGGCCTGGAGCGCAGCGTTCTGCGTCCAGCCCGGAATGTTAAATATCAGCAGTGTTATGGCTATGGAGGCGATGGCTTTTTTCAGCCCAAGATGACGCAGGTTAACTAGCAGGCAGATGAGCACGGCAATCAGAAAGATCATGCCGGTACTCCGGAAATAGTTGCCGATGGCCAGCAGGATGGCCGCGAACACGATATCCTTCATGGATCTTCTGCGGATGAACGTAACGGCAAAGTACAAAGCGCTGGTCAGCAGAGCGGTTGCAATCACATCATTATAGATAAAGTTGCTCATAAACAAGGATGGAATATAGGTCGCGGCAATTACCAGGACACCATAGTCATTCGATCGGGACTTGGTATTCAGCTCTTTGTAGAGCAGGTAGATCATTAGCGTGGTGACCAGCGAGAACAGGATATTGAAGCTTTTGATGACCAGATAATTGTCCGGGAACAGGAACAGCAGCGTCTTCAGGTACAGAACGATTGAGAAATTGAATGGGAACATATACAGATATCCGCCCTGCTGGAAGGATGAATAATCCTTGTTGTACAGCATATCCCACGCCAGCGACAGCACCGTTTGCGAATCGTCCGTCGGCATGCGGGTGAACAGGAAGATGATCACGAGTTGAATGGCGGCAGATAATAACAGGACCGCAGGGATGACTATTTGCCTGCTATATTTATTAAGCTTCAGACAGAGCCTGTACAGCACATAGCTCAGTCCCAGAACGGCTGCGATCAGCAGGATAAAGAGCAAGAGATTCTGTTTCTCCAGCACTGTTGTATCACCATAGATTGCATAGTTATATTTCGCCCTGATAAAGAAGGAGGAAGCAATAAACAGCCCTATGAAAAAGGCAAGCAGGACGTATAAAATTCGCTGGATTCCTTTTACCATGTTAACCTCCTCTACGGCAGCGTCCGTTCTCCATCCGCACATGCCTTGATTTATAGAAGTAGTATAAACACCGAACCTGAATAACAGATGAAGATGGGGTTAAGGTGAATTTCAGGTGCGCCAATATACATGGATAAAGCTGGATAGCACGCTCCCCCGCCCAGCAGCAGAGTAAATCCCACAATTTCACCCTCAGAAAATAATAATGTTGTACGTATTACAACTTCGAGTCGTAGATAACCGGGTGTTTGGGAGAATTGTTGTACAAAATACAAGAATCCCCCCGCTGAACTGCCAGTAGGAGGAGAAATGTTGCATTCTGTACAACAATTTTGAAAATCGGCCAATTTATTGAGGAAAATGTTGTATTTGGTGCAGGATTATATATTACTAACCCTTCAGGTTGCCTCCTGGATCTGTTTTTCTTTCACGATTTATGATGTTAAAATATGTATAATAAAACAATTCTCTTACCAGGAGATGACCCCGATGCCAATTACCCCCACCCTGCACTTTAACGGGCAATGTGAAGAGGCGATCGCTTTATACACGCAGGCTTTTGACTTAAGAACAAACTATATCCTGCACTACTCTGACGCAGACAAACGGGACTGGGATATCCCTTTCACCAGCGAACAGCTCAGCTATGTATATCATTCAGAGGCTTATATTGGTGAGCAGCGCCTGATGCTGGCAGATGAGCTTGAACTGCAATCTGCCGGAAGCCGCTCATTCTTTCTCACGGTTACTTTTGAAGCTGAGGCTCAGGTAAAGCTGGCTTACGAGGTTCTAACGAGGGAGGGGAGTATCCTTCAGCCCTTACGCAGCACAACCTATAGTTCCTGCATGGCTTCCGTCATAGACAAATTTGAATTTCGCTGGGGGCTTATGACGGAGCAGGCATAGCCGTGCACCCTAACGACAATAATCAGCAATAACTGATCAGGAAAGTGCAATATTTTCCAAATATGTTGTGCTACTATGACAGCATTAATAGAGAATGGATGCTGACTATTAGGAATACACATAGAAATCCCCTCCAAGCCCTCTCCAGCCACCGCATCCTAAGATGCTGCTGCCGGAAAGTCTGCCTGAAGGGGATCTGCCGTGCTTGAATCTATTTACTTAAGCGAGTTAATCATTAATACCCTAACAGACTCTTTGTCTTCGCAAAAATGTCATTGGCCATCTCCGTATACCGCGTGCTGCCATTCGCTTCAACCTGAGCCGTATACTGGTCCCAGTTGTCCAGCTTTTCCTGGCCGGTCACGAACTTGAGCGTCATGGTCTTGACGTAATCCATCAGCGGCGTCGAGATCAGCTTCATCTGCTCATTCTCTTCAGGAGTAGCCATGATCGGCGGTGCCAGCTTGCGGGTATCCCGTGTCGACTGGACGCGGCTCACGAAGTCTTTCTCCCCATCGGTCATCTTGGACAGCTTCAGCTTCTCAGAGCCGCCGTAGGCAAACATCCCGCCGGCGAAGCCGTAATCCACATTCAGCTGCTTAGCAGCACCTTCATTGATTCCGTTATAATAGATATCCGGATTCAGCACTACATTTCCGTCTGCATCCAGTGTATACGTCTCCCCTTCTACGCCCCATAAGCTGAGCATCTGACCCTCATTAGAGTACCAGAACCAGTCGACGAAACGGAGCATCTTAATGAACTCTTCTTCGCCCAGGTCATCCAGCGCATTCTGGCTGATCATGATTCCGTTCTCCAGACGGGAGGTTTCAACCTGCAGCTTCCCTTTCGGGCCGCCCGGCTGGGTGATCATGTAGAGCTCGCTATCCGGAACCTGCATCTTGCTCTTGAAATCGGCCATAACCTGATAGATTCCGCTGATCACGTAGGTGTCACCCTTGAAGAACTTGGCTTGTGCCGCATCATCTTCCTGAGTGAAGGATTCAGGGTCCATAATGCCTTCATTGACTAACTTGTTGAAGTAACCCAGATAGTCCTTGAAGTCATCGGAGGCATCGGCAAAAACAAACTGCTGCTTATCCTGGTCAAAGACCAGACCGTTGGATAATCCCCAGCCGGCAGTAACGCCATATTGAACCGCAGCAATGTTCAGTGCGGAATCTCCCTTGAACTGGTCAGAGATGACATAATTGCTGCCTGTGAAGTCCTTGACCTTCTTCATCGCTTCATAGAAGTCTTCGTAGGTCCAGTTGCCCTGCTGGCCTTCAACATCCACTCCCGCAGCCTCAAACACATCCTTGCGGATAATGTAGGAATAACCGCCGCCGGCAATCTCCCACATGCCTGGAAGCACGTAATATTTGCCGTCCTCCTTGAGCTTAGCCTTCAGGTCCTCCTCCATTCCCCAATCCTTCACGGCCTTCATATAGTTCGGCATGTACTGCACCCAGTCACTGACAGGTACAATCTGGCCTGTGGCCACGAAAGCGGATTCATCATAAGTCTTGGGAATAATATAAGGAGCATCTCCGCTGTTCACGAGCAGGGATTTCTGGTTCTCATATTCGGTTCTTGCCGTAATGGCCAGATCGAAGTTTACATTCGTTTTCTCCTGGATCGCACTCCACAGCCGCCAGTCTTTATTATATGGATAATTCTCATGGTCGCTGTACATCATGGAGTAGGTTACCGGTTCATTCGAGTGGAAGGTCTGATCTGCGCCAAAGGTATAATCTTCCGCCCCGGCTGTTGCAGGGGCATTCGTACCCGCAGCATTCGGTGCTGTGGAATTACTGGTGCCCGAAGCCTCTTTATTTCCGGATGAACAAGCTGTCATAGACAACATCAACGCCAGCGATGCCATTGCAAGTGGTTTACTGAATCTCATTGTTTGCCTCCCTTTTTGTGTATAGAGCTATATATAACAGAGAGGGCCATAACCCCCTCCGGTTATACCGTTTATCCTTTGACCGCGCCGATCATCATGCCCTGTACGAAATACTTCTGCACGAAAGGATACACGCAGATGATAGGCAGTGAGGTTAACACCATGGCCGTTGATTTGATGCTAGCCGCAATCTGGCTCGTCTGATCGGAGGATGCCCCGATTTCGGTCGGACTGACCGCGTTGTCGATGATTTGCTTCAGATATAGGGCGACCGGCCATTTCTCTTTCGACTGCAGATAGAGTGACGGTCCGAACCAGTTGTTCCACATGCCGACCATCACGAACAGCATAATGGTTACCAGAATGGGCTTCGATAACGGCAGAATGATTTTGGTGAAAATCCCGAATACCCCCAGACCGTCAACTCTTCCCGCTTCTTCTAATTCATAAGGCAGGCTGGCAAAAAACGTCTTCATCAGGATGACATTGAAGGCGCTGATCGCCCCCGGAATGACAATCGCCCAGATCGTATCCCGCATCTCTAAAGTTTTGGCCACCAGAATATAGTTCGGGATGAGCCCGCCTCCGAAATACATCGTGAATAGTACGAATGGAATGAAGAATTTGTTGAGCCTCAGCTTCTCTTTGGACAGCGGATAGGATATCACTGCCGTTGCGGCCACCGCGATTAAAGTGCCTGTTACGGAATATACAATGGTGTTCCAGTAGTAATGGAAGAAATCCGGCTTGCTCAAGATCACCTCATACGTTTTGGTCGTGAATTCTACCGGGAATAAGGTCACCTTGCCTGCATAGATAGCGGCTTCCGAACTGAAGGACTGGGCTACGAGATAGACGAATGGATATAAGGTGAAGATGACAATCAGAATCATAAATATACTGTTCAAAATGTTAAACAAGTTAAAGGTTGAGGTTCGCTTCACGGGTTCGGCTCCTTTCTACCACAGGCTTGATTTCGTAGTTCTTTTGGATACGGTATTGGCAATCGTCACCAGGATCAGTCCAATAATCCCTTCGAACAAGCCTACCGCTGTCGCATAGCTGAAGTTCCCTCCGGTGATCCCCATCCGGTACACATAGGTAGAGATAACATCAGCGGTTTCGTAGGTGAGCGGATTGTACAGCAGCAGGATTTTCTCGAAATTGGAACCCAGAATACTGCCGATATCCAGAATCAGGAGCACCATAATCGTCGGCAGAATGCCGGGAATGGTCACATGCTTCGCCAGCTTGAAGCGGTTAGCGCCATCAATCTTCGCTGCCTCATACAATGATGGATCGATGCCGGTCATCGCGGCCAGATAGAGAATCGTTCCCCAGCCCAGGCTCTGCCAGACGCCGGAGGTAACATAGATCACCGGAAACCACTGCGGCAGGGAGATGAAGGAGATTGTTTCCAGTCCAAAGGACGTCAGAACGCTATTCAGGGGGCCCGTTAAAGAAACCACCTCTTTAATCATCCCTGCGACGATAACCATGGAGATGAAATGCGGAAGATAGGATACCGTCTGGACGAATTTCTTCCATTTGATCCTCCGTATTTCGTTAAGCAGAAGCGCAAATGACAAAGTAACAGGGAATTTTACCAGCAGATAACTAACACTTAAAGTAAGATCATTGAAAAAAGCCCGCCAAAATGTCGGATCCTTCATAAACATCTCGAAGTACGTAAACCCGACCCATTCCGTACCCAGGATATTAGGCCCGCCTCTGTACTTCCGGAAAGCAATAATGTTCCCCAGCATCGGCGCATACTTGAAAATAATGAAGTAGATTACCGGGATGACCAGAAACGAATATAGCTTCCATTCTTGTTTAACATGCTTCCATAAGGGAATTCTGTCCGCCTTCTTGCGTGGAATCATGCCTGCTGTCTTGGCTTTAGCAGGAACTGCCATGTCATCATCACTTCCTCACGAATAATTCACTCTAGCAGTGACGGCTGCCTGACGCTTGCGGGCGGGTTCGCGGCCGTCCGGATGTAATCGCTTTCTGCTCCATCAATGTACTTGCTAACCCGGCGGCTCATCAATGTTCAATACCGGAAATGATGTACGTTAACCTGCAAATGGCGGTTGACATCTTGAAACGGATAGACGGTTTCGCGTATTTCCGCTCTGGAAACCAAAAAAGATGACCTCCGGCAACCGGAGATCATCTGTCACTCTGCTTCACTATCCTGTTTCACTATCCTGTTTCACTGGATCGCCTTGTATTTCCCCGGCGTAATCCCTTCATACTTCTTAAATACCCGGATAAACGCATGGCTGCTGGCGAATCCAACCTTCTCGGCGGTATCGTCGATGCTGGCCCCTTCGAGCAGCAGAACCTTGGCTGCTTCAACCCGGCTCTGGCTGATATAATCACGCAGTCCGACCTGCCCTGTCTGTTCGCGGAACAACCGGGATACATACTGCGGCGTCAATCCGAAATGATCGCCGATCTGTGACACACTCAGGTTCTTGTCGCTGTAGTTCTCCTGCACGAACGCTGTAACCTTCTCGCCGATACCGGCACTCGTCTGCAGATTAGGCTTACTGCGGAGCACCGTGCATACCCGCTCAAAGATATCGAGCAGCTCCTGCTCGAATTCAGGCTTCGTGCTGCAGGACAGCAGCCGCTTGAGCGGCCGCCATTCATCCCAGGCGATGCTGGCCTGCTCTTGATCAGGAATGGCCTTAATCATCGTAGCCGCTACATCAAGCAGGATGCATTTCGAAATTTCATGCGACCTCTCTCTTTGGAACGCTTGCTGTAAGATACTATTAATCATCTCGTTGGCCTTATCAAATTCATCGGCCTTCAGGAAGTTGATCAGCATCATCTGGTCATTCACCGTGAAGAAATAACTGCCGGCGCTTGGCTTGATGCTTCCATACCAGATCAGCATCTCATCTCCGAGCACGCTGCGGTATTCCTGGGCTTCCAGGGCTTGAAGGAACGCGAGATTCACGCCGTTCAGACCTGTCTGCAGCTCACTGCCCACTGTGGTGAAGCGGAGCTTGTACCGGAGAGTAATGAATTCGTAGGCTTGGGCCAGATCATCCTCGATATCATCCTTCCAGTGCTCTGCACGCTCCGGAGCTACGTTCACGACCGCCGCCAGCATGCCGTCCATATCTGTGAAATTGATCGTCCAATGATTGCTGACCAGGTCGGCAACAATATTGGATACAATAAATTGGGATAACGCGAGATCCTGTATCCCATCGTCATCGCTATCGATATAGAACAGCAGCACTGCGAAATGATCAGTCGTCCAATTCAGCTTATACATCTTCGCCAGCTCCGTGAACGGGACGTTACGGTCGGCCTGACCTTTCAGGAGCCTCCCTAAATAGTAATTCTGCAGCACGCGCAGCTGTTGATCATGCTTATTGTTCGTATCATCCCGTTCCCTGATCGTCTCCAGAACATTCCTGCGGATGAAGGTATATTCATCCAGGTATTCACCGGTGCCCTGCGCCGGATTGCGGTTGAATACGCTGACCAGCTCTTTGATCGGATCATAGTTTTTGCGGGCGAAATAATAGATAACCGCACTGCCTACCGCAAAGCACAGCAATAATCCGTACATGTTCATCGTCCGCATTCCCCCGATATGCTCCCAGAAGACATCGGTCGGAAACACGCTGATATACTTCCAGCCTGTCGTATCGGACGACTCGATGGTGATCATCGATTTAACTCCCTGAAAGGTGCTCGTAAAGGTGCCGGTGCCGCGGTCATTCCATTCCTGATAAGCCGAAGGTTCGATCAGCGTATCTCCAGCATTCTGAATCATAATCTGGCCGTTTGTGTCCATAATAAATACCCGGCCCCGCTCTACCCAGTCGATATTCGCGAGCATCGTCATCATCTTCTCCACATTAAGCGGTATGATGAGTGCGCCTGTTAGTTCGGCAGTCGCCTGAATCGGCAACGAACGGATATAGAACGGGGTATACGTAACTTTTTTATCCGGATTCTTGAGCGGAAGCAGCACGTATTCACCCGAATGATGCTGGCCCATAAGCTGCTGCCAATCATCGTAAGCGAACGTATCCGTCTGAAGCTTCATCTCATAAAAAGATTGTTCTTCTATATAGGTCTCACTGGAAAGCACCGACTGCAGCGGTTTCGAATATAAGTTAATCTCCTTAATGAAGTTGTTGGCAGATAACATTTTGCCCAGCTCCTGCTTCAGCCCGTATATTTTGTAAGCGTTATCAGGTGTGGATGAAGACAGAAAGCCTTTCACTTCGGAATGAACGGCCAGCTGCGTAGCAAGGCTCTCTGTCTGCAGCAGCTCCCCGTCCACAATATATCTTACCTGCTGAAGCATCGCTCTGCTTGCCAGCTTAATCTCATTTTTCACAACTTCTCTCGTCTGACCATAGATGATCACACTAAGAATGACAGGTATGCACAGAATCACCGCATACGAGACAATTAACCGGAAAACTACACTTTGTGTGAAGTGACCCCTTTCCAAATTCAATTGCAATCCCCCTAATTCCCTTTTTTGTACATTTCAATCATAAATGAAATTGGGGTAAGCTTCATATGTACAATTTGAAATCTGATGTACAGTTTAAGCAGGTTTGGCTATTTACTCACTGCGGATCACACGAAAACCCTGGTCATTTCCCCTGCTGCTCCCCTCAAACTTGCCCCGAAAAGATACCTCTGTATTGTTAACGCCGCCGATCCACCCGCCGCCCTTCACCAGTCTGAGGGAGCCGCTGTTGCTGTCCGGGCCTTCGTACCAGTTCCAGCACCATTCCCTCACGTTACCTGACATGTCGTAAAGCCCCAGCTCATTGGGTTTCTTGAGGCCGCTAATTTTCGTCTGGTTATGGTTATTCTCGATCGCCGGCCAGTTCCAATCCCCGGTTAAGAATTGATCCCCGGAATTCCTCCAATACCAGGCTACCTCATCAGCCTTGCTGCTTCCGCTATAGCTGCTGCTCTTGCTCATCTGTCCTCCACCTGCTGCATATTCCCACTCCGCTTCAGTCGGCAAACGGTAGCCGTTCACTCCTGCATTGACCGTTACGGTCCATTTCATGAAATCTCTGTCGCTTGTATTATTCGGATCAACAGTGTTCTTGTCTATATTGTAATAGGGCTTCAGGCCCTCTTTCATACTCCGTTGATTGCAGTACTCCACAGCATCATACCAGGTTACACTCTCTACGGGCAGATTATCCCCCTGAAACTGGGAAGGGTTATTCCCCATCACCTCCAGCCATTCTTGTTGAGTCACCTCATACTTACTGATATAAAAATCAGGGAGGGTCACATCTGTTCCGTAATAATTGGATTTTGTGTCTACAAAGGCACCGCCCTCGACCCATACAAGACGCTCTTCCCTGGCAGGCTTCTCCTGCGAGCAGGCAGCGGCAATACCCGTTAACGCTATTAAAAAGACAATCGATAGTTTTCGCATGGATATATCTCCTTTGAACCGATTGGGAAAGGTACGGACCTGCTGATAGCCTCTATATAGGAAGCACAGTAGTTATAGAGATTTCATGTGGAGTTCAGCCTATATAGCTGGCTTATTAAGGCCGCCGGCTGTGTGACCGGCAGGCCTCAGTCCTATCAATGATCAGCCGTCTTTCTGAATAACCGGAACCCGGTTAGTGCCTGTCAGCCGCCTGTTACCACACCGTTACGTTAGAGCTGCCGCTGCTCTGATAGCCTTCTGTTGCAAGCACCTGATAGGACCAGCTGCTTCCCAGATTCATCCCTTTGCTCTTCCATGCGTTAACATGGTTACTGAAAGTGATAGCAGAATTGCTTCCCGTCGCTCTCTTCGACTGTCTTACACTCCAGTATTGAGGGAATGTGGCATTACCATCAATGGAAGGCGCGTCGTAGCGCATAGTGGTATAGATATCATAGGTGCCCCCGTCACTGGTCACGGTGCCCTTATACGTTCCGGTAGGTCTATAAGTACCCCAGCTGTCAACAACGTAATATTCGATGAGTGAATTTCTTGTCCAGCCGTACAGGGTTAAATACCCGTTGCCGGACGGCGCCCAGACGCCTGCATTGTAGTTGATTGTTCGTGTTGGCGATCCAACGTTCCAGCCTTTGCCGACCACGAAATTGCCGGTATTGGACCAGTTCACACTGTAATTCCCGCCTGTTCCGTTCGTAGCATTGACTGTACCTCCGCCATCAGTCCAGTTCTGCCAATAATCTGTTGCTGCACTTGAGGTCGCTGCAAACGCGCTGAAGCTCATTGTGGCTGCCATGAATACCGTTAGAATTTTCTTGTTTAGCTTAAACATTGAATTACCTCCTAAGAATAATTTGTTGTGTACAGCCTTTCTTCCCCGCCCTCACTTGCCCGTAGCCTCTGTCCGCAGAATCTAACTTATCCTGAGTTATCTCCCAGATATTTACTTGTCCTCCTTCACGAGTAAATTATATAAGGTAAGCGTTTACATTTCTCTCTGCAAATTAAAGGTTTAATCCCACTTTTTATAGGTCTTATGGAGACGAGACGGCATAACTTATCAATTAAAAAAGCCGCCCCATTAAAGGACGGCTCTGCATCAGCAATCTTATGGATCCATCAGCCCATCTTGATTACGGCCTTCACCACATCTTCCTTGTTATTGATGACGAAATCAAAAGCCTTCTGGGTATCCTCGAAGTTGAATTCATGGGTCACGATACCCTTGACGTCAATTTTACCGCCGGCAATCGCTCCAATGGCGGCAGGATACAGGTTGCGGTAACGGAATACCGATTTGATATCGGCTTCTTTGAACATAATCTGCATGAAGTCGAAGTCGATGATATCCTTGGCTGCGAGTCCGACGAGCACAATCGTTCCGCCTCTTTTGACCAGATAAGGGGTCTGCTTCACGGTATGCTCGCTTCCTGCGGTTTCAATGACCTTATCCACGCCCTGACCGTCTGTCAGTGCAGCGATGACATCCAACACATTCTCTTGCTTCGCATTGATAACCAGGGAGGCGCCCAGCTTCTTCGCCGCTTCCAGCCGCTTCTCAATGATGTCTACGACCACAATATCCGTTGCTCCGTACGCCTTGCAGGCCAGAAGTGTGACAAGCCCGATGCACCCCGCTCCGAGGATCACGACACGGTCACCCAGCTTAATTCCACCTTGTGCCGCAGCATGCAGGCCCACCGCCAGCGGTTCCACCAATGCCCCTTCTTCCGAAGATACGTTGTCCGGCAGCTTAAAGGCCATGTTCTCCGGAAAAGCCATGTAATCCATCAGGCAGCCATGGTAAGGCGGAGTCGCCAGAAACTGTACATCCGGACAGAGATTATACTTGCCGCTCTTGCAGAACTCACACTGGCCGCAGGTCACTCCAGGCTCCAGCGCAACCCGGTCCCCCACCTTCAGATGCTTCACCCCTGGTCCCAGCTCCACCACTTCTCCGGCACATTCATGCCCCAGGATGAAATCTCCGTCGACCACGAAGTCACCGATCCGGCCATACTCCAGATAGTGCACATCTGAGCCGCAAATCCCGACATATTCCAGCTTTACAACAACCTCGCCCTCTTTGGCTACCGGCATATCAATTTCATTCATTTCCAGCTTCTTCAGCTCTGTCATATAAAAGGCTCTGTTCTTCACAAGTTTCTCCTCCTCAGGGGCATTAGCGTTCTGTATAACCATCTGAATTACTTCAAGGCCTCTGCCTTCTCCAGCAATGCGATATACTCATCCACATTATCCTTGGCAATCAGCGGGTTACCGATATCGGTGTCGATCTGTTTCTCCGCGCCGGTCAGCAGCTTGTTGCTGGTATCGAGCAGCTTCTCTGCCAGCTCAAAAGCATTCTGCAGACAAGTGGAGGTCATCTTGCCCTCCTTGATCAGCTGAAACGCCTCAGCCGTTCCATCCACTCCATAAGCCAGCATGCTGCTGAACTTGGCATTATCCTTAACCGCTTCAATCGCGCCTGCCGCCATATTGTCGTTCATGGAAACTACCGCGTCGATCTTGTCGTTGGCCTGAACCCAGTCCTCCATATATTTCATCGCTTCATCCTTGTTCCAGTTCGCGATCTGTTCGCCGACGATCTGCACATCCGGACGTTTGTCGAAGAATTCCTTCTGCCAGCTTTCTCTCCGCTTATCGGCGTGGAAGTTCCCGGACGGGCCGTTGAGTACTACGACCTTGGCATTCTGCGGAATCTGTTCCAGCGCTGCGCGGGCATTGACTCCGGCCTGCTCGTAAGGATCGGCATCCACAGTGGATGCTCCTTCAATGCCGGAGATGCGTGCATTAGTGGTGATGGCATAAATACCAGCTTTGATTACCTTCTCTACGTAAGGTCTTTGGGCCTCACCGTTATTCGGCTGCACAATGACGAGGTCGAACTTGTTGGTGATGGCATTCTCGATCATGGAATTCTCTTTATCGTCACTGGCCTGCCCGTCGAAGACCTCCAGCTTGATGTTCGGATATTTCTTGGCTTCTTCCTTCACGGCGTTGGCAAGCCAGGCGGCAAAGGAGTCCGACTGCGCGCGGGCGATATAGGCAACCTTATATACTTTCTCACCGCTGTTACTTCCTTGCGCTCCTGAATCGGATGAGCTTGCCGTATTCGAGTTGCCACAGCCTGCGAGCAATCCCAGTACCAACAGCATCGAAACTAAGGTGATCCATGTTTTTCTCATTGTTTTTCCCCTTTTATTTATTTTAAACAGCGCCGCTGTTTAATCCGGTTGCCTGGACATCCTCTTACCTGTACCGGGTCACTTGGCGATTCCCGGACTCTGCTCCCTCTTGAGTCCGCTGCTCTTGCCGTTCTTGCCATTCTTGTCTTCAATTCTGCCAAGTGTGTTCTTGGTTCTGCGGTTCTTGGACCGGATATCGTAGATTACCGCCAGCGCAATGATGGCCCCGCGGATAATCTGCTGCATGTAAGAGTCGACATTGGTCAGGTTCATGATGTTATCCAGGAAGCCTACAATGAAGGCGCCAGCCAGGGTGCCGCCCGCCGAACCGATTCCGCCGGAGAAGCTGGTGCCCCCGATGATCGCCGCCGTCAGCGCCGTGAATTCATAGTTGATTGCACCGTTGGGAAGCCCGGCATTCACCCGGGACATGAAGAGAATTCCGGCAACCCCTACGAAGATACCGTTGATGATAAAAGCGGTGTATTTGACCTTGGATACGTTGATACCTGAAGCCGTAGCCGCTTCTTCATTCCCGCCCACTGCAAACAGCGAGCGTCCGAACCTGGTGTGCCGCAAGATGTACCAGGTGATAAGGGCAAAGGCAATCAGAAATAGCACGGGGATAGGAATGAAGCCGATGGAGCCTTGGCCGAGGACGGTGAAATCCCCCAGCTGCAGGATGTTCTGTCCTTTGGTGAAGAGGAGGGCAACCCCGCGGGCCATCGTCAGCATGGCCAGTGTCGCAATGAAGGGCGGCGTCTTGAAGGTGCTGACCATCACGGCATTGACAATATTGCACACCACGCCGGTCACGATGCCGACTACAATAGCGGCTGTAAAGGAACCTGTAGATTTGTAAGCGGATACAGCAAACACTCCGGAAAGGGCCAGCACAGAGCCCTGCGATAAATCCAGCATCCCGCTGATAATCAGCAGGGTCTGGCCAAACGCCAGGATGGTAGTTACCGCCAGCTGGGTGGAGATGTTGGTCAGGTTATTAATGGACAGAAAGTTCGGGTTGGCAAAAGAACAGACAATAAATAATGCCAGCAGCACCAGATAGATGCTGTACGTCTTTTTAAATGTGCTCCAGAATTGGCTCCAATTCATCTCTTTCAATTCAGTTCACCTCATTTGATGTAATCGTTCCGGTGGCGTACTTCATAATCTGCTCCTGGGTGAAATCCTCCCGGCTGATCTCCCCGGTAATCGTGCCCTTGGCCATCACGTAAATCCGGTCACACATCCCCAGCAGCTCGGGCAGCTCGGAGGAGACCATAATGACGACCTTGCCCTCCTTGACCAGATCGGTCATCAGCTTATAGATTTCGTATTTGGCACCCACGTCGATGCCCCGGGTAGGCTCATCCAGAATAAGAATATCCGGACCCAGAATCATCCATTTGGCCAGCACCACCTTCTGCTGGTTGCCTCCGCTCAGCGAGGCGATAACTGTATCCATCGAGGGTGTCTTCACCCGCATCTTCTGGAACATCTCCGACACGATATCCTGCTCGGCCTTGGCATGATGCCGGAAGCGGTAGAACACGCTCTTCAGGGAAGACAGGGTCGTATTCTCCTTCACCGACCGCATAGGAATGATCCCGTATCTGCGTCTGTCCTCGGAGAGCATGACCATACCATGCCTGATGCTCTGCTCCACGTTCTTGATTGTGACCTCGCGGCCCTTGATGTACACCTGCCCGGAGGCGATGGGATCAAGCCCGAAGAGCGAACGCATCACCTCGGTTCTCCCTGCCCCGATCAGTCCGGCGAAGCCGACCATTTCCCCCTTGCGCGCATGGAAGCTTACATTCTCATAACCGCCGTGACCGCTCAGATTCTCTACCTTCAGCAAGGTGTCGCCAATCTCTACCTCTTCTTTCGGGTAGGTATTGGTAAGCTTGCGGCCGACCATCAGCGAGATCACCGTCTCAATGTCCAGCTTCTCCTTGGGATGGCTCTCCACTACCGTTCCGTCCCGGAATACGGTAATCTCATCGGCGATCTGAAAAATCTCGTCCAGCTTATGCGAGATGTAGATAATGCTGACGCCCCGGGCCTGCAGCTCCCTGATCTTCACGAACAGCTTATCTACTTCCTCGTGGGTAATCGCAGAGGTAGGCTCATCCATGATGATGATATCTGACTTGTACGAAATCGCTTTCATAATTTCCAGCATCTGAATATCGGACACCGTCAGGTCCTTGAGCAGGGTAGTCGGGGAATACGGCAGATTCTCTGCACGCAGCAGCTCCTTGGTACGCGCTCTGACCTGCTTCCAGTCCACCTTGCCGAACCGGTTCGCCGGCAGATTCCCGAGGAAGATGTTCTCTTCCACTGTCATTTCCGGCACATAATTCAGCTCCTGGAATATCATCGAAATCCCCAGGCTCCGTGCCTGAATCGGGTTGCTGATTCTGACGGGCTTCTCGTCTATGAAGATCTGCCCGCCATCCGGCTGGTGAATGCCGTTGATGATCTTCATGAGGGTTGATTTACCTGCACCGTTCTCGCCGCACAGGACATGCACCGAACCTTTTCTTACCTTGAAATCAATCTTGTCTAACGCCTTGACCCCCGGAAAGGACTTCTCGATCTGTGACACCCTGAGTTTAATGCTCTGTTCCATTCCTTTCCCCCCAAATGATGAACTGATTTCCCGCCTGCTCCAATTGTTACTAAAGTACTTTTATAAAACCTTCTAAATAAGATTATAGCCAGTTTTGTATTGAAGTCAACAAAAACTTAAAGCGTGATGGAAACGCATTCAATTAGCGGTTTTCTGAAGGCGGACATACAAAAACGCCTCCGGCAGAGGGCGGAGCCGCAGATGCAGCACCGTCCCTCTTCCGGAGGAGCGGGAGAAGAACACGATATTCTTTTGATTAAGGGTATATCTAGATGCTGTCAATAAACTCCGTTACCAGTTCCAGCGCAGCTCCCACGGCGGTAGCCTCCAGCTTGTATTTGCAGACCCGGAGGTAGGTGCCGTCCTGCTCGAAGGTGTTCTTCCGGGCCGCGAGCGCCTGGAGACCATCAATGTATTCCTCCATGTACGCTCCGGCATAACCGCCGAGAATTACATCGCAATCGTACAGCATCCGCAGGTTGTTAATTGTAATCACCAGGTAGCCAAGGTACTCCTGCCATATAGCCTTTTGCGGCTCATTCCCCTCCCGCAACAGCCGGAAAAATTCAGAAATGCTGCCCCCGGTGCTGTCCGATAGTATTCTAGCTGAGCAATAGGCATCCACACAGCCCTTCTGCCCGCAATAGCAGGTACGGCCCTCAGGCATAATCGTCATGTGTCCGAACTCTCCGCCACGGTGGTTCTGACCGGCGTAGATCTGGTTACTAACTATAATTGAACCGCCCACGCTGTTGTTAAGGGATAAATAGACTACATTGTGAATGTCTTGCTCCCCCCACAATTCGGTGAAGCCGGCCGCATTCGCATCATTGCTGAGAATACAAGGATAAGGGATGAATTCCGCGAACCGCTGGACACTTCCCCCCTTGAAATCAATAACCGTGGCATAGCTCACCGTCTGGCGGTCATCGGACAGAATCGCGGGCAGCGCAATTCCCACGCCCAGAATCCGGCTGCGGTCAAGCTGACAATCTTCCACAAAATCCTCCACCAGCTTGCCCACCCCCTGGAAATAAACCTCGCTGTTCGCGAAGGGGAAATGGTTTCTGACATTCTTAACGATTCTGCCGCTTAGATCAATGATGACTATCCCCACATGATTCAGGGTCACATCCAGCCCGATGGCATATCTCGCCACACTGTTGCAGGCCATCGACTTGGCTTTGCGGCCGCCGGTGGATTCGAACAACCCGGTCTCCTCGATCAGCTCTCTTTCCTGCAGCTCTTTAAGATTCTGGGTAACTGTAGGCAGGCTTAGATTGAGCGCCTGCGCAATCTCTTGAATAGAAGTAGATTCACGGTGATACAGATATCGGTAAATGGCGTTCCGGTTCATCTTTTTAACTTCCATACTGTTCAAGCGATGTGTCGCCATTATATAGCCTCCGACTTTTATAAATGTACTTTAATAATGTATATAAATATAATATACAATCACATCCGTTTTTGCAATCATATGTATGTTATAATTGTGAATATTTTCACTAATATACGGTCATTGTATCAAGTATTTATTTCCCCGTCATTAGTCTTTTCACACTTGCACACCGGATTGCGTTGTTTTGTCCGAATTACGGCCCCTAGACTAGCTGGACTATTACATTCAACCGCATAAACACCCTAATGTTGTACGTATTACAACTCTGCTCCCTAAATAATAGGCACCTCGTCAGAATTGTTGTATGAATTACAAGAATTGTCCTGCTCAACCGCCTGTTGGAAGGCGAAATCCTGCCTTTTATACAACAATTCCCGAATAGGACTGATATTAATAGAGAAATGTTGTATTTCGTGCAGGATTTAGTAGGGTAGAAATGACAGCGAACGGTTGAGCCTGAATGAAGCCAGGACAACAGCTAAGCATCCGGCAGCGGGGGAGCAGGCATAGGCATCATAAACAGATACTGGGCAAAAAAGAGAATGCCGGAAAGAATGAATGTGATTCCGCCAAACTTAATCAGGTTAACCGTTGGTCTCAAGCCGCGTCATCTCGATTCAGTTATATATGAAATCAGCCTCAGAATCCATTCCTTGTCGTATGCTATAATCATAGCAAAATTGCCAGGAGGAGCCTATGAACCGGATTCAAAAAATTACAGATAGAGATCAGAATATATCACAAGAGCTGCTGGACATTTGGGAATCAGCGGTCCGTGCCACGCATCTTTTCCTAACAGAACAGGATATTGAAGGATTACGTCCCTTGGTTCATCAAGGTATCGGACATATCTCCCATTTGCTTGCCTATACCGGTCAGGAGCATTATCTCGGCTTCATCGGCGTTCAGGAGCAGAAGATTGAAATGCTGTTCGTAGACCCCGCCGTCAGAGGACAAGGCATTGGTAAGCAGCTAGTCACTTATGCCCTGCACACTCTAAACGTACTCTACGTGGATGTGAATGAGCAAAATCCCCAGGCTCTCGGATTCTACGAGCATCTGGGATTCCAGGTCTATGACCGGTCTGAACGGGATGAACAAGGCCAGCCTTGGCCTATTCTGCATATGAAGCTATCACAGATATAGCAATCCGGGTAGCCTTAACAATATCACCCAGCGCCATGCTGGCCTTGCCCGGTTTATCGAGCACCTGCTCAGGGATATAGGGCACATGGATGAAGCCGCCGCGCATAGCCGGATAATGTTGCTCAATGTGATGGAGCAGACCGTACATGGTGTTGTTGCAGACATAAGTTCCAGCGCTGTTCGAGAGGAAGGCCGGCAGGCCGTTGTCTTTGATCGTCTGAACCATTCTTTTGACAGGCAGGCTGGAAAAATAGGCATTCGGTCCGTCCGCGCAGACCGGCACATCCTCCGGCTGGCAGCCCTCGTTATCGGCAATGGAAGCATCCATCAGATTAACGGCAATCCGTTCCACCGTAATGCCGCTGACCCCGCCCGCCTGTCCGATACAGACCACCGCATCCGGCCTTTCGGCCCCGATATACCCGATCAGTGTCTCCACCGATTTCTGGAACACCACGGGCAGAGACCGCTTGATGATCTCCGCACCGCCAATGTAATTCTCCAGACGCTGTACCGCCTCCAGCGAAGGATTGACAAGCTCTCCGCCAAACGGCTCGAAGCCTGTTATAAGGATTTTCATAGCGTGTAGCCTCTCTTTCTTTCTGATCATGTCAGCTTAACCTCTACTCCCTCGCTGTCCAAATATTCAGCGCACGCGAGCGGACCGCAAGGTTCGTGTGATTTCTGAACGACCGCAAACGCTCTGCCGGTTCCGGGCTCCAATGTAGAGCCTGTCCTGCTACTTCCAGCAATGAAAGTCCCATATACGGGGATTCGTAACGCTGTTCAGCTCCTAGCACATCCACAATTTCGAGCAGAATCTCCGGATTCCAGTATCCTGCGCTGTCTTGTATACTATGGGCGATCTGGCTGTACGCTTCGCTTAACAGCTGCGGCTGATCTGACATACCATCAACCAACCGGTTCAGATACGCGGCGGATTCCACCACGTTATTCCAGTCCATGGCTGCGATATACAACTTCATCACAAGCTGCTGTAAAGTCTCATCGGGTGCGTGGCAGGCGATCAGTCCCAGGTACAAAGGGATAAGATGGATCCGTGTATTCTTCGGCAACGAGGTCAGCTGGTTAATTAATTTCTGGAGGCGCTGCCGGTGAGGCAAATCTCTTCCCGCAGCTGCATTCCAATCCCCGCTTATCCCTGTACCGGCCAGCTTCCGGCAAACACCAATTACAACCTCGTTGACCTTGCCGTCGCGGCAGGTTTCGATCAGCGTGTTCACCGCAGCTTCCCATCTCGTGCTGTCTTCCAGGTCCGTAATCGCCTGAGCAGCGGCAGCAGCAATCACATCTTCATTTACATTAGTCCACCAAATCATAGCAGCAAAAGCATACCTGCCAACGGATGTATCCGGATGATTGGCAATCTCAATGATTAAGGCCAGATAGCGCGGTCTATAGTCAAGCGGAAGAGCATTAGGCTGCTGGGATAATAAGCTTAGTGCGATATCACTTTGCGGGGAAGCAGCGATGGCCCTTAGAATCTCCCAGCTGCGTTCATCATCCAAAAGCTGCTTTGCAGCATGCCCTATGGCGATGATCACATCCTTATGGGCGCTTGGTTTGCCGAGCTCGTTCAGGAGCAGCGGAAGGCTGTCCTCACTTCTATACGCGCCCAGCAAGCGGATGGCTTCTTTCCGGACCGTAATCTTCAGCTTATCCCGGTTTAGCAGCTCCTTCAGCAAGGTAACCAATAACACCGGATTCACTCTGCGGATGCACCTTGGTATGGAGTACATCGCTACACGTGCCCGGTCTCCATCCAGATTGTCCAGCAGCACGGGGAGCACCTTCTCCGGCTCTTCCAGCAGTGACAGGGCATGAAGCGCCGCCTCTGCTACAGCGACTTCCCCATCCTGTACCAGTCCAAGCAGCCTGTCCGGGCCAAGATCAGGCATACCGGCCATAATCCTGATCACTCTTGCACGTTCGGACAGACTGCGCTTAGGATCATCCGCAATTTTCGCTAAGAGGGAACTGTAAGCTTGCTGCTGACGCGGCAGCCACCGGTAGAATCCGCTCTCCGCCGGCACGGGATAAATCGTTTTGCCTGACAGGAACCTGCCTTTGATCACAGCCCCCGAAATGAATGGATCGAGCCACTCCTGACGCTTCAAGTGCAGGTGCCGGAACACTTCATGGATCGTAATATACGATTTATCCGAGGCCAAAAGTTCCTTAACTCTGGCATCACGCATCTGATGTGGTTCAAGCCAGAGCCGGGTTGCACGCATAGCTATTGCATCTGCCGTGGACCTCGTGGCTTCCTTTAACAGATTCTGAAGTTTAATAATACCGTGACCTCTTTTGCCAAAAGAACCCGCCAGGCTCATTACCAGATAGTAGTTCTCTGTCCGGTTGGCCTGTGCAGCAAAGGCATATATGCCGTCGAAGATCATCTCTTCTACTCCCTGGGGCAGTTTCTCTAGTGATGGAAGGGATAGCTGCCCGTTCTGCTTAGCCAGCTTCCTGATTGTATCTAGCGCAAACTTGAACAGCTCACCGTGAGGCTGCCCTGCGTTATGCCGCAGAATAGCAAAGGCCAGCTGCTGGACAGAGAACTTCGTTCCATACGAGATATCTCTGGCATCGATAACACTATCAACGAGTAAAGTAAGCGCCTGCACATGGGCATCCTCGTATACAGACGCAGGACTTTCCGACAGCTCCTTGAACACTGCGCTGCGGACAGGGTCCTGGTCATTCTTAATCCGGCCCAGATATACCAGGGTTTCATTCATCCCCTGCCTCGACAGAACCGTACTTCTTATCAGCTGCATAAGCGCCGTAGCACGTTCGTCTGCACCAGATACCCGTGTGGCCAGCTCAAGCGGCTCCCTTGAATAGAGAATGGAGCGGCAGGCGGCAATACGAATGGTCCGGTCCCGGTTATCCTTGATCTCACGAAGGCCAAACATCCGGGCAGCCTCCTTATCACGCAAGGCATGCGGCAATACATACAGTAATTTTTCCGGGAAAATCCGCTCTTTGCGTCTATCCTCCTCATACACGGCATCAAAAATCACCTTGCGGTTAGACGGCGCCATATGTTCAAGCAGCTTCGCTACATGCATAGGGTAATCTGCGAGTAATTTCGCAATCCCGATCCACTGGTCTATAGACAGAACTTTCTTTCTTTTCAGCACAGCCTCAGGAACACCATGGGACAGCAGATCGCTCCGCAATTCCGTTTGTGTCAGCAGCTGAAACACCTTATCCGGATTCTGGCGTACAAGTGTGCCCAGATGTTCTTTGAGTGCAGGATGTATAATTCCCATAGGCCCGTGATTCAGTGCACACGCAAGCATCAGATCCGCCTTATGATTGCACAGATGCTCCATAGCAGACGAGAACCTCGACCAGACATGCCCTTTTTCCCTGAGTGGGGTGCTCTCCAGCGTGGCTGCGAAGTATTCCGCTACTACATCAAGATGCCGGCTGGCTAACTTCTTCCAGTCTCTGATGGCAAACCCGATATCCGCAAGCCACGTGCTAACCGTTGCCGCATGGCAGGCCTGCAGTATAATTGCTGCCTCCTCCGCACCCCACCGGGCGTATACCAAGGGTAACAGGCGTTCCGCCAGCTCCTGACGGTCTATCTGTGAAATGGTGCGAAGCAGCTTGCGGCGGCAATCATGTGATAAGTGCGGGAGCTCACGTTCTATTTCTTCATCTGAAGCTGCTTTAGCCAATAGGCCCGCAGCCGTGTTCCTGATACTTGCCAGGGGATGCCGCAGCGCAGACAGAATAACCGGGGCATCCAGTGTGGCGATGGCACCCATTAAGGCAAGGCGCGCTTCATACGCACCGCCCTCCAGTAATGAGGCCAGTAATTCGGAGTACTTGGCTGATCCAAGGTGCTCACGGCCCAATGTCGTTACTTTTCTGATTCTGTCGGAGTAACCTAGTGAATCCAGTTCTTTAAGTAAGCTCTGCTTGTCCAATGGATCTCTTCTCAAAATCATAAGTCCTCCTCGTTAACCTGTTCTGGTTCCATTCATTATAGGCTGAACTTAAGAGATACTAACTTAAACGCAATTGTCACTACGGTGAATATTTGCGCTATTGTTATTTTCTTTTATTCAGTTTAGATAATCTCCTTAACAAAAAAAAGGCAACCCCAATCCGGTTATTCAACCGTCTTCAAGATTACCCGTTGCAAGCCTTACTCTACCATTTCATTCTTATCGCGCTTCTGTTGGATAAACACATACGTCTTCTCATCCGACAAGGCTTCCGCAAATGCGAAATCAAACCCGTCGAAGCCTTTGATATCCTCCACGCGGGTAATTTGCCGCTCGGCCATGTAGCGGACCATTTCACCCCTGGCCATCTTGACCAGCGTCGCCCGCTCAACCACCTTGCCGCCGATGTCCTGCCCGAACACCACACTAATCATTCGAGCGTCCTTGCCAATGTACGGAGAGATACATTTGCTGTATTCCTTGGAAGCCAGGTTCAGAATGATGTCACTCTCCGCGAACAGCTGGTCCGCCAGTCTTCTATTCCAGAACTCATAGAGAGAACTGAAGCCCTTACCACCCAGCTTAGCCTGCATCTCCAGCCTGTACGGCACAACGCCGTCAAAAGGTCTGACGACTCCATAGAATCCGGATAAAATCCGCAAATGCTGCTGAAGATAATCCAGCTCCTCCGTCTGAAAGATTCCGGGCGCCATGTACTGGTACTGTATTCCCTCATATGAGAAGATAGCCGGCGTCAGATTCCTGGTGACATCCATCTCCCGGATCCGTTCCATATTCAGCGTGACGATGGCATCATTGCATTTCCATAGCGCTTTGGCTTCTTCATAATTCAACTTGCGTAATAAGGCCAGAAGAGTCTGCGAATCGCTGATGAACTGCGGCACTTGGCGGTAATCCAAGAAATCCGTGTCCGTCTTCATCTTCTTGGCAGGCGATATAATGATCCTCATGCTGCTCCCTTTTCTACCCCCGCGGGGAAAACTAAATGTACCTTTATACTATCATAATTTATATTATATAAGCTGAACTCAAGATACTAACTTAGTATACTAACTTAAACCTTAGTCGTCACTGCGGTGAATATTTGGACTTCCAGCCGCTGTTGTCCCCAGATTTCTTGATTATTACCGCTCCTACAGTTCCCAAAATCCCCCTTCGCTCCTTCCGCTTTTTGTTATTTCTTCTATCCATCTTATTTAGTTATTCGCTGGCAAGCGGCACAAATACGGAGGCACAGTTCGCCTGCCGGAAACGGGCGATCACATGCCTGCTCCAGTCACGCGTATATTCAGGGTGAGCATTCAGGAATAGCTCATCCAGATGATTGAACGCCACATCATACGGCATGCCGGGATTATCACCATTCACTTCGAGCTGGGTAATGTGCAGATAGATGCCTCCGGGCACCGTAATCTTTTCAACGCAGTCAGGAAGTGACTCAAAGGTGCTGACTCTGGTGCCGAAGCAGGAGTTAACCTTCCCCTCCTCCTCACTGTTCACCGGAAAACCGTAATAATCATGCAGATAATATTTAGCCGCCTCAGTGGCGAATACCTGGTCCTGCACGTCAAAATATTTCGTGATTACAAACTCCTCATCATCCGGCAGCGTCATGCTGCAGGCGATCTTCATCTCCGGCATTGTCACCGCCTTGAAGCGCAAAGAGTCAAACCGCTCCGCATCATTTCCCGGTATCTTAACGGGTTCGTATTTGGTGAGAATCTCCCCTGAGTCATCATATGTATTGAAGCTAAGGCCGGAAGGGTTATAGACGTAGCTGGTGTCATTACGGAACTGGCCGATGAAATATTCATCTGCATGCATCCGCTCATCATAGCCGATCCGTCCAGCCTCCTTTGTCTCATTGATCAGGACTTTGGCATAGCGGCATGCAGGCACTGTAAGCGTCTCAGTATATTCCGGCAAATGTGCGGGTAACCCGTCGAAGCTGCTTACCTCATATCCCACAATGATTTTATAATTGCCGTCACCCTGCACCTCTGATCGTACGGTAACAACCTCTTTACCTTTGATTTGCTGGGTGATGAGACCGGAGAGGAGCGCGATATCGCCTTCTGAAGTCAGCTTCTTGGTATACAAGTAATCATTCAACGTACAGCTCGCATGCTCAGACCCATGGAAACCGCCATATCCCCGGCTCTCATACGAAACCGGCAGCGCGATGCCCACCACTTTCATCTCCGGCCGGTCCACAATACTGCACAGCTCCGTAATCTGTTCTACCTGAATCTCACTTGGAATCTCCATCTGCTTCATCTCCTCCACCATTCTCAGGATTACCGGCTTCACGCGGGGGCTGTAGTCTTCGGGCGCATGCTGCGGCAGTGCTTGTTTTCTTAGATTCATTTGTGTGCTCCTTTCCTATATAAATCTAGTTTATAGATGAACGCGTACTAAATATTATCCGTTCTTAACATCTTTCAGCTTGATCCACACTCTCATTGTGATAGCATCCGGGTCACCCTGACCTCCGGTCTCATAGGTAGTAAAAGCAGGCAGCTCATCCTTGCTCCATCCGTGCTCCTGTATCCATGTATCCAAAAGAGCAATAAACACTCCGCGGTCACTACAACTGTCCCTCTCGAGCATCGCATAATGGCCTTCGGCAACCCGCAATATTTTAAGCCTGCTATTCACGGGAAGCTCTATCGTCTGTTCCAGACACACACCGCAGGTGTAGCTTAAGCCGCTTTGGGCTACATAGAACTCCTTTACTGTGCTTATCACCTCAGGGGTATGAAGGGATATATAGTTCATCACCGCAGCAGATGCCTCCTCCTCTGCCTGATCCCCTTCCCGGGACGACACCAGAAACTCTAGACCTGCACAGAAATTCACACTGATCTTGTCATAATCCGTCCGCCTCTTCACTGGCAGATACAGAATCAGCTTCCTCACTTGCCCGCTTTTGCAGATATATTCTTCGAAATAACGCACATCATCCTGCACGAACATACTGGTTCGCAGCCACTTCAGATAGAGATAATCCCACGCCAGCCCGATCTCGGCCTCATCGTTCCTAACGGTTGTCTTCGCGAAGGTTGAACTGAATTCTTGAGCCACCTTTATTCCCTGAAAAGTACTGTCTGCCAGTGTGTCTAGCAAATCCGCACCATACTCCACAGCGAGCTCATAACAGAATAAGCCGTCCCGCTGCTGCCCGTCTCTGCCGAAGATTCTGCCCTGGTATTCAGGTATTAGAAAATGCAGCGCTTCTAGCGCTTGTTGCTCAATGCCGTACTGCTTGGGATGATAGAATTTCGCGCGTAAGGTCTTGGGGATCGTTTCAGCGGTGACCGTTACCTGCCGGATGGTTTCACTGTCGAATCTGGGGAAGAAGTAGCAGGCTTCACTCTTCTGGTACTCTAGCGGTGTCATATGGGTTGCGGATTTCACGTATTTGCACAAAGCCTGCTGGGAGCTATAGCCGCAGGAGTAGGCAATCTCAGCAAGCGGACGCTGCGAAGCTCGGATCAGCCCGAGCGCGGCTGACAGCCTGCGCTTGCGTATGTATTCTTTTACCGAATGTCCGGTATAGGTGTAGAAGTCACGATACAGCTGCATCAGCGACGTGTAACCGGCCTGCGCAGCTTGTCCAAGGTTGATGTCTTCGTATAAACGTTCCTCTATGAAGGCTATGGATTGTTTGAAGCGGGCGGATTTGTCCATGGGAAGTCCTCCGGGAGCCTGTCGCTGAAAGCTTCAGCGTCTTTGCTTTGTAATTCCACAAAGGTTAGGGGAATCCTTCCAGTAACACATTGTATTCGGTTTTTCGCATACATTGAGCCAATCTCCCCTATCATCGGCACATTGTATTCGGTTTTTCGCATACATTGGGCCAATCTCCCCTATCGCCGGCACATTGTATTCGATTTTCCGCATACATTGGGCCCATTCACCCTATCGCCGGCACATTGTATTCGGTTTTTCGCATACATTGGGCTCATTTACCCCATCGCTGGCACATTGTATTCGATTTTTCGCATACATTGGGCCAATCTCCCCTATCGCTGGCACATTGTATTCGATTTTTCGCATACATTGGGCCAATCTCCCCTATCGCCGGCACATTGTATTCGATTTTTCGCATACATTGGGCCAATCTACCCTATCGCCGGCACATTGTATTCGATTTTTCGCATACATTGGGCCCGTTTAACATCTCACACAACACAAAAAGCCCAAGCCCGGCATAACACCCCAGGCTTGAGCTTTTTCACATTCCTATTCCCAAATAGTCCGAATAATCGTATCGAACGGTTCCAATTCCAGAGTCTGCGGACCATACTCCGTCTCGATCGTAGTCTTTTGCAGCTGGTCGCTGTTATTGATCACGACAAGCATCTTGCTCTCCGGATAATACGCGCACTCGGTATAGAGGTTATCCGGAATATATTTCGTTTCCTGTAGCTCCTTACCGGCATAGCGGATCAGGTTCAGCAGCAGGCGGGTATTCTCCCAGCCGAATTCGAAGGAAGGCAGGTAGATTCCCTTACCCTTACCAAAGTTATTCGTAGACAATGTAATCTTACCGTCCAACTCACTCATCACAGCAGCGGAACCATCCGTAAGATGGACACCGTTCTTCGGTGTAATGCTGGCGCCATCAGGCACCAGACCTTGCTCAGCTTGAACCTCATACGCCCATTTGCCGTGAGCTACCCGCGCACCCGTGTCCTCATCCACACCCAGAACATGCGCCATTCTGAAGTAGCTGTCGTATCCCTCAACCGCTGAAGGCTGGTTAATCCCGATAAAGGTACCGCCCTCATACACCCATTTGGTCAGGACATCTACAGACTTGCTGTCTTTCCAGTAGTCCCCGCCGCTCCAGGCTGTACCGGCACTGCCTGCATTAATCACTACATCCACATGCTGCAGCACGCCCTGGCGGATATCCTCGAAATCAATGAACTGCACCTCAACCGGCAGACCGGATAGAGCTTCATTAATGTGAATCAGATCATGCATATACGTCTCATGGAAGTGGCCGGACAAGGTCCAAGATCTCAGCTTGCCCCAGCTATGCAGAATAGCAACCTTGGTCTTGATATGATATGGCTTGCCTTGCTCATGCAGCTCCTTAATCTCTCTGAATTCATTCGCAATCTTCTCGATATAATCACAGAAATCCGGGTAAGGCTCGACCAGATGCAGATATCCGCCCAGGCCAATCCGGTCAATCGGCTCACGCAGGAGGGCACGCCGGATGTTGATCCAGTATTTTTTGGCATCCAGTGTCGGATTCCCCCCTTCCATGAAGGTAGGCGCGCCGCCTAAACCCACCGGAAACAAGTACGGATGCAGCCGTATCTCATGCGTATCCACTTTCACCCCTGAACAGAGCCTTGCTTCATATCCGGAGAACACACATTTGATCATTCCGTCGAAACCAAACTCACCGAAGCGGTCATTGTAAGGCTCTGCGCCAACCCAGCTGTCATCGTAGAAGACATACGCCAGCTTGTCATGCTTATGCACAATATCTATTAACTGCTTGCCGAATCGGATCACGAAATCATTGATAAAAGCCATATAGTCCAGCTTGCGCTGCTCCGCCGGGATATGACTGACGCGGTATTTGCCGCCGTTCACGAAATCCTCTGCCGTCAGCGAATAGCCGTATTGCTGCGCGAACAGATCCAGACCTCTGGCACTCACCGTGAAATCATAGGAACCCCAGTCTGAGAACAGATGACGGTTACGCTCACTGCTGCCCCAGATCCAGGCGAAATTATAGAACAGGGAAGTAAAGCGGACAACCGTTGTTTCTTTATGCTTCACACACCAGTCTTCCATCCAGTCCAGCAGGTACTTCTGCGTGTCCTGATACATAGGATCAATCTGCATCAGATGCTCTTTGTTCCAGTTGTTCGTGGTGTGATTGTACATCGAGATCTCTTCCCAGATCCGGTAGGCCATGAAGCTGACGGTGTATTTATGCCAAGGTACGATTCCGGTAAGCACCACATTGCCTGATTCCCGGTCGTAATTCCATTGCTCTCGCGGTACTTCCTCACCGGTCGTCCGGTCATACACCTGCCAGTACTTGAACGCCTCACGGGAATCATTCACTCTGAACTGTTCAGCGAAGAAATCCTCCATCAGGTAGACCGATAAATAATCCTGCACAGCCACCTTCGGATTCGTAATAAGGAAGCTCTGCTGCAGCTTATCCGGGTTCTGCGACGCCCATTCATTATGGTCCCGGATGATACAGACTGTAGAATAAATGCCGTATCCGGCATTGATAATCTCATCAGATAACTGTGTACCGTCACTGTCACGGATGACATCGGCACCCCAGCGTTCAGCGAGTTCAAGCGTTAGCGCTTCGTAACCGGATTCTCCCGGCAGTGTGAATGCGCCTGTTGATGGTTTGGACAATTCGGTTCCCTCCTATTTAAGCATATCGGACAAGAAAGCAAGCGCTAAGCCTTGGCCCCAGCCTTGAATCCAGTCTTTTGGAATATTGCGGTACCCTTCGCGGTCCTTCATTACGGCTGTGCCGCCGGATACGCCCAGGACACGTCCGTCTTCGCTGATGTTTGCAAGAATGCCTTTTAACGCTTTTTGCACGTATTTGGTGTGCAGCGGGTTGCCGTTGTTGATCATCGCCGCCGCAATGCCGCAGGATGCCGATACTTCTTCATAAGATTCCTCATCATCCAGCACCGTCCGCCACAAGCCGTTATCTGTCTGGACAAGCTTCAGCGCCGCCAGCTGATCACGGAGCGAACATTCCACGTCCATACACTGCGGATACAAATACCAGTCCTTCAAAAGCGGCTTCACCTGCGACATCGTATACGCACCCCAGGCATTCGCTCTGCCCCAGTATAATCCGGACATATGATCCTGCTTCACATTGTTATAGCCATGGAACCAGAAGCCGGTGCCAGGATCCTGCAGGTATTTGATATGCCAGTAGTATTGGTTAAGAGCATCCTGGATCAGCTCCTGATCCTTCAGCTTACTGCCCACACGCAGCAGGAAGAATGCCGCCATAAACAGCGTATCCGCCCAAGCCTGTTCCGGAAAATCATTAGAAATCGATACCGTATGCTGCAGCACATTGTCTCCGAACCGCAGTGCATTCTTCCGGATGTATTCCACCTTGCTCATCGCAATATCCCAATATTTCTGCTCTCCAGTCGCTTCATACAAGGTGATCAGCATGTGGCCCATGGCACAAGTGTTGACCGTCCAGTCCGGCAGCCCCAGCTCAATATATTCATCCGCCCACTGAACCAGCCTGTCCAGGTACTCCTTGTTCCCTGTAGTCTGATAAGCTCTGGATACCCCATAATAAGCTACGCCGCAAGGCCAGTCCCATGTTAAGTCCATCGCCAGTGTTTTGGTGGTGACCTTGTCAATAATGCTCAGAATCTCTTCCCTGTTGAAATCCACTTGAATCATCTTATTACCCCTCTCTTGTCTCACGCGCCTCAATAGCGCTTACTATCCGTCTCATTGCAAGCGCTTTACATACTCCATTGTAAGCAGTAAAATATTCTATATCTAAGCATATTCACAGCAAAACTGCGCATTTTCGACCATTTATCTATTTTAATATTATAGAGGAGCCCCCGGATATGCCCAGAAAAAAGAAACCCGTCATCGAGTACCGCCACTACAGCCTGCCGATCCATTTCCCAGTGCTGCTGTTAAGCGGGGAACGCTGGAAGATCTCCGATATCAAGAGCGAGCACCTCCATTTCCATAACCACCTGGAGATTGGGATTTGTTATTCGGATAGCGGCATCATGGAGATCAAAGGCGAGTCTGTACCTTTTACAGCCGGTGATGTGACCTTCCTCCCCCGGTACCTTCCGCATACGACGTATAGTTCTCCGGGTGAGGCCAGTCTGTGGTCTTATCTCTTTTTCTCGCCGGAGGACCTCTTTCAGCATTCCTTCAAGAGCGCCTATAGCAACTTCGAGCCCAATTTGTGGGCGGTGCTGGGGAAGAACTGTATCCTGAATAAGGATAAGCACCCCATGGTGTATAGTCTGGCCACGTCGATCGTGGAGGAATTGCAGCAGCAGAAGCCTTATTATCAGGAGAGCGCCTATGGCTTATTGCTGTCCCTGTATATCGAGCTGCTCCGAATCCATTCCACGAATGAGGCGCTGACCGATCAGGAAGCAGGGCATAATCTGAAGGGCGACTTCGTCATCTCCCCGGCACTGGAGTATATCACCAGAAACTATATGCTGCCGATGACCATCGACTTCCTGGCCGACCTCTGCCACCTGAGCACCACCCACTTCCGCCGCAAATTCCATGAAATGATGGGCACCGCCCCTCTCGATTTCCTGAGCAGTACCCGGATCGAAGAGGCTTGTAAGCAGCTGAAGAGCACCGAGGATTCTATTCTTGAGATTTCTGAGAAGGTGGGGTTTCATTCCATCTCCAGCTTCAACCGCTGCTTCTCTAAGCTAATGGGCACGTCACCCAAGGAATGGCGTAAGAGTGCCCAGTCCGAGACACAGTCGGCGAAGGCAAGTATTCTGGAATTTACGGGGTGGGTATGAGAATGAATAATAAGGGTGAAAAGTCTGTCCTTGCAGACAAGATTCACGAACTGAACAAGCAGGTGCTGGCAAAAGAAGAGGAGCTTGCCGTCCTAAAAAAGACCCGCGTATATCTTCCGCAATCTAAAGCACAATGATTTCAGTTCATCGAAGACCATAGCTCCGAATTTACGGTAGAGAGGCTGTGCAGCATTCTTGAAGTATCGCGGAGCGGATTTTACAAATGGAGAAGCACCGAAGTCAGCCCTCAGGCGAAGCGCAAAGCCTTACTTCTAAAGCGGGTCGCTTACCTCTTTGAGGCTAACCACGGCCAGTACGGCAGTCCAAGAATCACCCTCCTCTTAAGGGAAGAGGGCTATATTATTAGCGAACGGACAGTAGGAAAGTACATGCGGGAACTTGGTTTACGTGCGTCTTACAACAAGCAGGTGGATAAACTCGCAGAGGATCACTCCTGAATGCCCCATACCGAATCAAGCAGCTCATCCACTGACCAGCAGATTAGGCCCAACATACTGGTTCGCCTTCATTTCATCCCTTAACTGAACATCTGTATAGAAGAACTCCCCTACACTGCGCATAGTGGTTACCCCCGAATACAGTGCGGTCAGAGCATTCCGCTTCATTCTTTTCTTCAGTACACTCCGGCCAAGCTTCGTTTCAGAATATGATGATAGGCAAAATGCAGCAGCCCTTCGCTGACGGGCAACGTGAACGGCTTACCATCTGCAAACAGATGGACATGCGCATGATCAGCCCGGCATCAGATATTTCCCCGCTACATCAATCGATTGATAACATTAGTAATTGGATAAACGTATCTTAATTTGGACGTTATTATCCAACTGTTGCCCGTAAGGGAGCCGTCCCGTTATGAAATTTAGTGAACAATCAGGACGGGGCAATTTGATAACTGTGAAACTTTGTGACTGACACTACCTAACATCATTTCTTTAATACCGCTTAGCCCCCGACTTCCAATAATAATTAGTTGCTGTTTGGTGTTTTTTGCATAATTTAATATTTCATGCGCTGGGTCTCCCTTAAGATGAATCGTTTCTGCAAAGATCCCTTCAGCCGCTAATTTGAATCGGGCTTGTTGAAGCTGTTCTAAACTCATCTTTTCCATCTCATTTAACATTTCTTCCAAGTAGCTCTCTGGTATATATGGCATTCCGCTGTTTACATATGCATGGCTGACATTCACCAAAGTTACCTGAGTATTTTTGTTTTGTGCAATTTCAACGGTTGCTTCAAGGATTTTGTTAGTTATTTCAGATTTATCGATGGCCACGAAAATTTTCTCGAACATTATTAAATCAATCCTTTCCTTCGTATGTCTTAATTGATTCGGCATTTTTTCTCTGCGGATGTCATCCTCATGATGAAGAACGGTATGATTATTGAATAAGGAACCCATGAAGAGGTTCCTTTCCGGCGACACCTTCTATGCGGATTTTTGTATAACAGCCTCTTCTGTTAAAAGGAAGTTAGAATACTTGTACAACCTCTTTAATCTCATCGATTTCCTCAAGAATTGCGCGCTCAATAGCAGCCTTTAACGTAATCGTAGCACTTGGGCAACCGTTGCAAGCTCCCAAAAATCTTAATTTGGCTATACCGTTCTCCACCTCGACGAGTTCAGCATCTCCGCCGTCACGCAGTAAGAAAGGACGTAGTTTGAGAAGCACTTCCGATACTTCATCGAATAAAATTCCATTCTCCTCCATAATTCCAGCTCCTATCATTGTTTTACCAACAGTCAATTCTCTTTTTCAACCTAGATAGTCTGAGTGATCCTTTGCTTTTTGCCTAAGAATGGCCTCTTGATCCGAAAGTTCCCTTATAAGCGTATAAACAGAGTCTAAAGGTATCAACGCACCACAGCTTGCGCTCAATCCTGACAGCATATTGTAGTAGAACTGAAGTTTCCGTATCTCCCGGGTAAGTTGAGCTAGTTCTGAATTGTCCGAATTCTTTTTCTTCATTACCAACACCTCGTACTTCCTTTATGAATCAACCGATGCTTCCTTCCATCTCAAATTGAATCAGCCGATTCATTTCAACGGCATATTCCATCGGCAATTCTTTGGTAAACGGCTCAATGAAGCCCATTACAATCATTTGTGTGGCCTCTTGTTCTGTAAGTCCGCGGCTCATTAAGTAAAACAATTGCTCCTCGGACACTTTGGATACTGTTGCCTCGTGCTCCAAAGTAATCTGATCATTTTTAATTTCATTGTACGGAATCGTATCTGATGATGACAGATTGTCCAAAATCAACGTATCACACTTAATATTAGACTTGGAGCCTGCAGAATCGCGGCTGAAGCTGGACAATCCCCGGTAGTTTACTTTGCCGCCCTGCTTGCTGATGGATTTGGATATAATCGTAGATGTTGTCTCGGGAGCAAGGTGAATTACCTTCGCGCCGGCATCTTGATGCTGATCTTTACCGGCTACGGCAATAGACAGGATGGACCCCCTAGCTCCCCTTCCTTTCAATATTACAGCCGGATACTTCATGGTTACCCTGGAGCCAATGTTGCCGTCCACCCATTCCATTGTGGCATTTTCCTCTGCCACAGCCCTTTGGGTTACCAAGTTGTAGATATTAGGAGCCCAATTCTGGATTGTCGTGTAACGGACACGGGAATCTTTCCGGCAAATAATTTCAATAACTCCGCTGTGCAGAGAACTGGTACTATAAATAGGCGCTGTGCATCCTTCCACATAGTGGACAAAGCTGCCCTCTTCGGCAATAATTAATGTCCGCTCGAATTGTCCCATATTTTCAGAATTAATCCGGAAGTACCCTTGGATCGGCACCTCACACTGAACACCTCTCGGGATGTATACAAAGCTGCCACCTGACCAAACCGCGCTGTTAAGCGCAGCAAATTTATTGTCGGCGGGAGGGATGATCGTTCCGAAATACTGCTTGAACACTTCAGGATATTGCTTTAAAGCAGTATCCGTATCAAGGAAAACAACACCTTGATCCTCCAGTTCCTTCCGCATACTGTGATAGACTACTTCCGACTCGTATTGAGCGGATACACCTGCCAGAAACTTTTGCTCCGCTTCAGGAATCCCCAGCTTGTCAAAGGTTGCTTTAATCTCGGAGGGAACCTCCTCCCAGGTCTTTCCCTGTTTTTCCGATGGCCGAACGTAATATTGGATGTTATCAAGATTTAGCCCGGACAAATCCGCTCCCCACTCAGGCATCGGCATTTTGTAGAATTGCTTCAAGGCTTTCAGCCGAAAATCGAGCATCCACTCCGGCTCTTCCTTAATTCGGGAAATTTCCCGGACAATCTCTTCAGTCAGACCTTTTCCAGATTGAAAAATAGACTGGTGCTCATCGCGAAACCCGTATTTATATTCACCCATATCCGGCGCTTTTTTAGCCATTAGTGTCGCTCCTTTTAACCTTCATAAGAATCACTTTGATTGGCTCTGATTGGCTCTGATTGGCTCTGATTCCCTATGATCTGCCAAGCTTTTTCTCCACTACATCCTGCAGGCGGCTACGCACTCCCTCCAGCGGGATCTCCGAAATGACAGGAGCGAGGAATCCGAAAATAACAAGATATTCGGCTTCACTCCGTGAGATCCCGCGCGACATCAGATAATAGATTTGTTCCGCATTTACTTGCCCCACGGATGCAGCATGACCGGCGGTTACATCATCCTCATCTATCAGCAGGATCGGATTGGCATCGCCGCGCGCATTTGGACTTAACATCAGTACACGTTCTGTTTGCTGACCATCACAATGGGTTGCACCTTTTTCGATTTTTGTAATCCCGTTGATAATGGCTGTAGCTTCTTCACGCATTACTGCGCGTGTGATCATTTGGCTCACCGAGCTTCTGCCAAAATGCTGGGCTTGCGTAGTAAAACTCAATTTCTGGTCCCCAGAGCCTATCGCAATCACCTTAGCGTCAGAGATGGACCCGTTGCCTTGGAGTAATGTCTTGGTATCACTGGCGGTATAGCCATTATTCATCTCGCCGACAATCCATTCTACACCGCCATCCGCAAGCACAACCGCAAGCCGCTGGGTGAAATCCGTTGTTGCTGCAGCAAGCTGATGAACAGAAGCGACCTGCACCTTGGAGCCTGCCCCTGCAAACACCTCTACCACACCGTTATGCAAAACCTTGATATCATCTCTGCTCGATATATAATGATCCACATAGCTGATCTTGCTGTTATTACCAGTCACAATCAAGATATGAGGAGCAAAACGAACCCCGCTCGTATCGCTATAAAAGATCGCTTGAATGGGAACTTCAATCTCTATACCGTCTGGGACATATAGAAAAACGCCACCACTCCATAAGGCACTGTGCACAGCTGACAATCTGTGTTCTTCCGGCTTCACTGCCTGAAAGAGATAACGTTGAACCAACTGCTCATACTCTTTTGCCGCAGTATGCAGGTCCGTTAAGATTACTCCCTGGGCGGCTAAGTTCTCGGACAATTTCGTATATACTACATCCGAATTGAACTGAACGATTAGTCCGCCTGTCACTGGAGAAGCAACCAAACCTCGAACAATCTCCGGCGCATCTTCCAAACCTGACCACGCATTCTCAGCTTTGTAGTCTCCACTCTCGTAGATATCCCATTTTTCGAGTTTGATTTTCTCCACGCTTGGCAGCTCCAGTGTCCCTGCCAGCTCAAGTGCCCGAATCCGGCGTTCAAGCAGCCAACGAGGTTCATCCTTAGCGCTTGACCATGCGCGTAATTCATCCACATTCATTGAATTTCTGGCTTGTATAGCCATTTGCTATTCCTCCTCTCCGGCTCTTAAACTTCCCCGCCTACCGCCTTATCCGTAATCCCAAGCTCCTCCTTCACCCAATCGTACCCTTCTGCCTCTAAACGGTGGGCAAGCTCCGGACCGCCAGATTTAACTATCCGGCCTTGCATCATGACATGTACAAAATCCGGGGTAATATAATTCAACAGCCGTTGATAATGGGTGATGATTAAAAAGCCTCTATCCGCGCAGCGCATCTCATTTACACCATTGGCCACAATACGCAGTGCATCAATATCAAGCCCGGAGTCCACTTCATCCAGGATCACAAACTTGGGTTCAAGCAGCATCATTTGCAAAATCTCATTCCGCTTTTTTTCACCGCCGGAGAAACCCTCATTCAAATAACGATGCGCAAATTCCAGGTTCATCTCCAGCCCCTTCATTTTGCTCTCCATTTCACGGATGAAACGGATTAAGGATATTTCTTCTCCTTCTTCACGCCGTGAATTGATGGCACTTCTGAGAAAATCCGAATTGGTTACGCCGGCAATTTCACTTGGGTACTGCATAGCGAGGAACAAGCCTGCACGGGCACGCTCATCCACCTCCATCTCCAGAAGATCTTCATTGTCTAGTGTCACCTTGCCGCCAGTAACCTCATATTTGGGATGGCCCATTAAAGCTGAAGCCAACGTACTTTTCCCCGTCCCGTTAGGCCCCATAATCGCATGAATCTCTCCGCCCTGAAGCTCCAGTGAGAGCCCTTTTAAAATTTCTTTCCCTTCAATCTTGGATCTTAATTCCTCAATCCTTAATGTCGTCATTTATCGTAAACTTCCCTTCGGAGTATTCTTCGGCACGCGCCACCAAATCGCTCATAAATTTTCCAATAGTCTGCAGTTCAGCCTCTGTATAGGATTCAATGAATTGGTAAAACCTTTCTTCTTTTTCTTTGTGCAGCTCTTTATGCAAATCATAAACGTGTCTTCCCTTATCCGTTAAACTAAAGTAAATCTCCTTACGATTGTTGTTCAGCTGACTTCTCATAATGAAGCCCATTTCCAGCAGCTTTGAACAAATTTTATTAATGCCAGCTTTGGACAACCCCATTTTCTCCACAATCCCGGTATGATTTATCGGTTCATAATCACCAATGCAATCAATAACGTGTACACTAGTAATATTGTTGGAGAGCATGTCAATCTGGTACTTTCTGGCCTGTTCCCGAAACGAATTAAATTCTTGTTCTGTATACAACTCATTCAGATGCAGCATTCTAATATATTGCTCGTAAAGGTGACCTTTAAAATTATTTTGAAACTCCAATTTCGCTATCTCCCCTCTCTTGTAGTAGTTGCAGACCAAGTTCAGTGTCAGCAATAGACTTTTTTATTTTTGTTCTCTAGTGAACAAAATTATATTAACATAATTGATATTGATAATCAATATCAATTAGCATTAGGAAGCCAAACGAATGCCCGGATCGACATTTCTGGAAATTGTATAATTTTCTATACAATAAAGAAGCGAATTCAGCACAGTGTCTGAATTCGCTTCTCCTATAATTAACTTAATTAATCAATCAAATCCGACTTCTGCAGTAGCCGCTGAATCAGTACTGCCACTTCCGCGCGGGTAACATTAGCCTTTGCCTCCAGCTTGCTGTCTCCACGGCCGGTGATTAAGCCAGCCTTAGCAGCAAGCGCCAGGCTATCCCCGGCCCAGGCAGCTATGCTGCCTGCATCTGTAAAGGCTGCAAGTACACTTGCTGTATCCACTGTGCCAGTCTGGTCTGCCAGGCCTGTCAGCTTCATCGCTTTGGCGATAATGTTCATGGCCTGTTCACGTGTGATTCGGGCTTCGGGACGGAAGGTTCCGTCCTCGAAGCCGGTGATCAGCCCGTATTCGGATGCTGTTTCCACCGCTGCTGCATACCAGCTATCCGCTGCAACATCTGCAAACGCCGATGTTCCTTCCCCAGGCTTCAATCCCAGGCCGCGTACGATAATCGCTGCGAACTCTGCACGGGTGATGTCTGCGTTCGGGTTGAAGGTCGTTTCGTTCACACCGTTAATGACCAGACGCGATCCCATATCGTTCACTGCGTTCTTCGCCCAGTGATTGTCCACATCTGCAAAAGTCAGCGGATGCCAGACCACCGCATACGAGCTGTTCGTCAAGCTCTTGATATCTGCGTAATATCTGCCGTCATTCCGGACGAGTCTGGTCGGCACATGGCGCACTGTACCATCCGGATCTACGACGATGCCCGTCGTAATCCGGTTAGGGTCAATACCATCCGGAAGAGCTACTGTCCGCTCCACGTAAGCATTGAACCGGCTCACTTCCACTGTCAATGTACCGTAAGTTGCGGTAACGGTGAAATCTATTGGCGGTGCAACAAGGGTAAAGCCCCCTCTGCCTGCAGCAGCTGTCACTACCTGGTTCATGGATGCCGGGGTTTCGCCAATCGTAATCCTCAGCGTAATGTCCTCCAGCTTAATCCCGTTTCCGAGTCTCTCGGCCAACGCACCGATGTTGATCTCGGAGGCCGGCAAAGTATAAGTCCCTTTGGTTGTCTGAAGCACCAGGGTAGCCGATACATTCTCCATGTTCTTGATCATCTGGCCGTTCAACTCCGCGATGATGATATTGGAATCCAGCATCATCGGAATTGTAACTACAGCGCCATTCCCTTCCGCATCCAGCTTCGCTTGAAGCTTCGCCGGATCAACAGCGATAGTAGTTATCTTCAAGTTTCCGGAGGTCGTTGTTGTGGCTTTGCCCGCGTTCTCTTCCTTGCCGTTAACAAGGACGATCACATCGGTAACATTGCTTGCCGCGTTACCGGTACTGGTTCCGCTGCCCGGATTGCTTCCGGTTCCCGGACTGACGGGATCGGGATCTGGTGTTACGGTATTAGCCGCCACAACAACCGCTGTTGCGCTGCCGTACTTCACTACCTTGCCGTCAGCATCCACTTCTGCTATTCCAATCCTATCGCCGTTAGCTGCAGGAATTAGACCATCGATTCCTACAAGGGTGTATCCCGTCAGGGTTTCCCCCGCATTAGGTGCAACAACGCTGCCAGTGCCAAAATTCTTGTACAGCAGCTTATGTCCTGCAGTTGGCTCCGGTGTAACACTGATCTGCGTATATCCGTTATTCCCTGCACCACTTGGATCGCTGGCGCTCACCGACAAGCCCCCCGCAGGGATAAGCTCATTAGTTGTAAAGGCCAGTGTAGTTGCCGGCCCTGCCGGAACCGATCCGCTGGCCGCAACCCTCACCTTAACGGTGTGTTCACCGCTCAAGTCCGGCAGGTTGGTTCCGTCGTAGCGTACGAAAGTTCCATCGTCCACTGAGAATTCCATGCTGGTGTCCAGACCAACAATCGTATTGTTCTGGTCATCCGCTGCCACTTCAGGTGCAGCCGGGATGACTGCATCCGAATCATGAACGGTAACCTGAGCAATATTAGAAGCGAATGCTGTTGACGTGGCCTTCTCCCGTACATAATACGTGTCCGGTGCAAGGCCAGTAATGATTGTGTCTGTAACTTCTGACCAAAGACCTGTACTGCCAATCTTGTACTCCATTTGTACTGTCAGATTCTGCAGGGTACCGTCATTCGCCCCGTTGTACGTCACATCTGTAACAGTAACACCAACCGGAGCTGCCGGACGGGCTGGAAGACTCACAGTCTGCGACGCACTGTCTATAGTCGTCGAACCGTTACCCTTCTTCACAATGTTCAGTGACGTTCCCAGCCAGCTGCTATCTATAGCCAGCTTACCATCCGCTGCCGCTGTTACTGGTGTACCGTTCACTGTGTATGACGCGTCCGGTGTCAGACCTGTCAGCTGCTCAGCCGCATAGTCAATGTCCGCTGCCGGAGTCGCTTCCGGCGTTGCCGTGAACGACAATACTGTCAGTTGCACAGAAGCCGAAGTGAATGCCGATGCTGTAGCTTTCGTCCGGACGTAATACGTGTCCGGCACAAGCGCTGTTACAGTTGTGCCCGCTACATCGGTCCACTCACCTGCTGTCCCCTTTTTGTACTCCATCACTGTGGTTACGCCAGTCAATGTGCCATCTTCGGCATCTATTGCTGTCTCATCCGTCGCCGCCACACCAGTAGGTGCTGCCGGACGACTAGGAATACTCAACGTCTGCGCCGCACTGTCTAAAGTCGTCGAACCGTTACCTTTCATCACAATGTTCAGTGACGTTCCCAGCCAGCTGCTATCTATAGCCAGCCTACCATCTGCGGCCGCCGTTACTGTCAGTGTACCGTTTATTGTGTACGACCGGTTTGGCGTCAGTCCCGTCAGCTGCTCAGCCGCATAGTCAATTTCTGCGGCCGGGGTCGATTCCGATGTTGGCACAAAAACATTCACTGTCACGCTTTGTGCTTCCGACACAAATGCTGTCGATGTCGCCTTCGTCCGTACGTAATACGTGTCCGGTGCAAGTCCTGTCACGGTTACGCCCGTTATACCAAGCCACGTCCCCGCGATATCTCTTTTGTACTCCATCGCCGTGGTTATGCCAGTCAATGTGCCATTTTCAGCACCTATTGCTGTCTCATCCGTCGCCGCCACACCAGTAGGTGCTGCCGGACGACTAGGAATACTCAACGTCTGCGCCGCACTATCTATAGTCGTCGAACCGTTGCCTTTCTTCACAATGCTCAGTGACGTGCCCAGCCAGCTGCTATCTATAGCCAGTTTACCATCTGCGGTCGCCGTTACTGCCAGCGTACCGTTTATCGTATACGAACCGCTTGCCGCCAGTCCCGTCAGCTGCTCAGCCGCATAGTCAATTTCTGCTGCCGGGGTCGATTCCGATGTTGGCACAAAAACATTCACTGTCACGCTTTGTGCTTCCGACACAAATGCTGTCGATGTCGCCTTCGTCCGTACGTAATACGTGTCCGGTGCAAGTCCTGTCACGGTTACGCCCGTTATACCAAGCCACGTCCCCGCGATATCTCTTTTGTACTCCATCGCCGTGGTTACGCCAGTCAATGTGCCATTTTCAGCACCTATTGCTGTCTCATCCGTCGCCGCCACACCAGTAGGTGCTGCCGGACGACTAGGAATACTCACCGTCTGCGCCACGCTATCTATAGTCGTCGAACCGTTGCCTTTCTTCACAATGCTCAGTGACGTGCCCAGCCAGCTGCTATCTATAGCCAGCTTACCATCTGCGGCCGCCGTTACCACCTGCGTACCGTTTATCGTGTACGAACCGCTTGCCGTCAGTCCCGTCAGCTGCTCAGCCGCATAGTCAATCTCTGCGGCCGGAATTGCTTCCGATGTTGGCACAAACGCAGCCACCGTCACGCTCTGTGCTTCCGATACAAATCCTGTCGATGTCGCCTTCGTCCGGACGTAATACGTATCCGGTGCAAGTTCTGTCACGGTTACGCCTGTAACATCTCCCCAGTTACCCACGATGCCCTTCTTGTACTCCATCGCCGGGGTTACGCCAGTCAATGTGCCATCTTCGGCACCTATTGCTGTCTCATCCGTCGCCGCCAAACCAGTAGGTGCCGCCGGACGAACAGGGATGCTCACCGTCTGCACCACGCTATCTATAGTCGTCGAACCGTTGCCTTTCTTCACAATGCTCAGTGACGTGCCCAGCCAGCTACTATCTATAGCCAGCTTACCAGCTGCAGTCGCCGTTACTGCCAGTGTACCGTTTATCGTGTACGACCCGCTTGTCGCCAGTCCCGTCAGCTGCTCAGCCGCATAGTCAATCTCTGCGGCCGGAATTGCTTCCGATGTTGGCACAAACGCCACAACCGTTACACTCTGTACTTCTGAGGCAAACGCCATCGAAGTCGCCTTCGTCCGGACGTAATACGTATCCGGCGAAAGCCCTGTCACGCTTGCGCCCGTTATACCAAGCCACGTCCCCGCGATATCTCTTTTGTACTCCATCGCCGGGGTTACGCCAGTCAATGTGCCATTTTCAGCACCTATTGCTGTCTCATCCGTCGCCGCCACACCAGTAGGTGCCGCCGGACGAACAGGGATGCTCACCGTCTGCACCACGCTATCTATAGTCGTCGAACCGTTGCCTTTCTTCACAATGCTCAGTGACGTGCCCAGCCAGCTACTATCTATAGCCAGCTTACCATCTGCTGTCGCCGTTACTGCCAGTGTACCGTTTATCGTGTACGACCCGCTTGTCGCCAGTCCCGTCAGCTGCTCAGCCGCATAGTCAATTTCTGCTGCCGGGGTTGCTTCCGGCAATGCCGTGAACAGCGATACAGCTACCGTCATCGGCGAACCGCTGATCTTGTACCCGCTTGGCGAATTTACCGCTACCGATACGTCACCTTCAGTTATCACCGAAGTAAGACCGATGCTCCATTCTGTCCCTGACCCGCTCAAAGCTCCTTTTACAGCAGAACCAGCGCCATCTGTAATTGTAATATCGCCTGCCGTCAGCCCGGCAATCGCAGTATCGAAGGTCAGATCAATTTTCGTCGATGTTGTTGTTCCGGCTACGCCGTCAGCTACCGCTGACAGCAGCACAACCGGAGTTGAAGTCTCTGTATCAAACAGCTTCCCCTTTATTCTATAGTGACTCGCATCCGTATTATCTGTTTTGATGAGAACAACCTTATCGCCGAAGGCGGGATACAAAGCGAATTTCGGATAATATTCTACAGCGAACATCCAGCTGTCTTCATCATATCCCTGAAATACCACCGGAGCGGAATCTACAGGCTGATCTGAGGTTAAGACCAGGTTGCCTTCATAATCATAGTAGTTCAGGTAAGCATACTGAGTTCCTGACCACTCTGTACCGTAGTTGTATGCATCGTTGATGGCTTCATTAGAGGTGGGATCAGTGCTTACTGTTACAAAACCCGGCAGTGCACCGTTCTTATAGATTGCAGCCGAAGCTTCCCCCAGGGAACCGCTTATCGTAAATCTGCCTTGGCTATTCCCCTCGTTATCATATAAGGAGACCGTAGAGCTATCATTAACCCAGTAATATTGGCTGAGCATGAAATTCCCGTTATTTAGCGTAGACAGATACAGCTGTCTCTCATTCGTTCTTGCTCCTACATCAATTGTTCTTAAGAGTGTTCCGCTGTTGCTGAATAGCTTCAGATAAATATTATCGTTCGAGGGCCCCGAATTGTAAGCAACCATATATACACCATCTCCGGCGGATACATAAGACATGCTCGCATTAGCATCTACCAGAAGTGTTTCACTTGTAACAGGCGAACCCGCAGCGGTGAACACACGGGTAACTGTGCTCTTATTGTCGTTTCTTTGCCAGGAGAAGGCGATGTTACCATCGGACAATTCTGCTATCGATACATTACGTGTAAGCTGCGGCGGAAGACTTCCATCACTAAATGTATTAATCTGAGTCTGGGCGGTTACTTTGTGCCCCTCTTTGTTAAGTACCATGAAATAGGTGTTAGGAGTGCTCTCCTTCACTGTCCCCAATTGCAGATTATGGTCATTAGAGTCGCTTTTATTGTAAGTAATTAATAGATTACCGTTATTTAGCGCAAGCATACTCACATAAGTCATTTTGTAATAAGTGTCCATTAAACTGCTCAGATCCACATCCGTGATCAGCGTTCCCGCACTATCAAAAACCCTCAAAAAATTAGATGAAACAAAAACATTACCTTCATAGACAAATGAATTCAGCAACACTGCCGTACTTCCGTCCTGAAGACCTTGGGCAGTGGAAATATTTTTGCCCGCATTGTATGTTGCCGGAGGCTCGATAACAAAGTCCTTTGTTTCCGTGAATGAAGGCATCGCCGCGTATGCGCGGAGTGACATCAGGGGCAGCAGCCCAATGACCAGCACCAGAGCCAGTCCTATTTTGCCTACCTTGCCTATCTTTTTCAACATTTCGTTCCTCCTTGTCGAATGAGTATCTTTTATAAATTGATAACGTTTCCGTATGAGCGCACAACAAAAACTCTTAGTCTACTTTATCGACATTTCGCATGAATAAGTTTAATTTTCGACAAACAATCGTAGTAATTAGCCTGATTCACATGACTTTTATTATTGCTTAATAACAAAAAGACCCAAGCATCCATGCCCAGGCCCTATGTCTATATCTATTCCGGGGTAACCCTATCATCGGATTCCGCATTTACTTTTGGTTCCTCTTTTTGGCATCTGCAAGTATTTATTGCTATAGTAGAATGGTGCCTGGCATGTGATCAATCAGAGGTTCATCATAATTAACTATGGATGGGGAGGGATTCCTTTGCAAGAGTTGTTTAAGACGATCATCAAGCAAGACGTGAAACCTTTTTTCTCCGCACAGGGCTATCGTACAAAAGATCTGAATTTCTACAAAACAGAAGGCCAACTCAGCTATAAAATCAATATCCAGAAATACAAGTACAATACACACAAGCAACTCAGCTTCTATGTGAATTACAGTCTTCATTCCGAAGAGCTTGCGCAATATAGGCCTGCTTCGTCTCTGGGCTTGCCTCACTTCTATGTCCGGATCAGGAACATCGTCCCCGCCGCCCCGGAACGCTACTTCCTGACGCCGGAGGTAGATGTGGACAAGTTCACGGCAGACCTGCTGCTCCATTTGGATCAGGGTCTTCAATTCTTGTACACCTTAACCGATGCCAGGGCCATTATTGAATACTATATGCAGCGGACAGCACTGCATTTAAGTGAGGAGACCTTCGGGTTCCTGCTGGATACAGGGGATACAGAGACTGCGGAGCAATACCTGAAGCAGCTCCAAGCGAAATACGGCGCCGAGAAGCGCTGGGCGATCTTGGAGAAGAAGTATGCAGCGGTTTGGGCGAAATACGGGCTGAAGCTTTAGCGTTAGCACATTGGGTTCGGTTTTTCGCATACATTCGGCCCGTGCGCACTCGCACCAACCCTACACAAATAAAAGGGCTTCCCGCTCTCGTAAGGAGACGTCGGGATAGCCCTTGCAATATACATCTATCTGTACAGGTCAGGATAGATTCTCCGACATCAGTGTAAACCCTTCAATTACAGCATCCTCATCAATCTCAATCAGGATACAGCGTTTCCCCTGATAATTTACCTGTCTCACATACTTCAGATCCTGCGGGCTGACCGTAATAGAAGCTACCTTTGTATCGATCTTGATCGATTTGGATGTGAATTTCGGGATCACGCTGCTTGCTTTCATCTCATAATTCTTATCGTCGACGATGGTTTCGAACGCGCGCTCTACCTTCTCCATCGTGACTTCCTCTACGCCGCTTGCCTTCAGCACACGCTCTACATCCCGGTAATCGAGCTTCGGCGGCTCTTCCTCATCCTCATGGTCCTCGATGACCTGATGAATACTTTCGTATACCTGCGCAATGGTCGCCACATCGAGTTGTTCGCCCGTTATTTCCTTTACGATATCCTCGAAGATGGATCTCTCTTCCATGGCTGTCACGGACCGCTCCGCATTCAGCACCTGTTCGATGAAATGCGGGTTCGGATTATTCGAGCTCCCTGTGCAATACAGGATACGATTAATATCCGAATAGTTGTCCGTCACACTCGGGTAGAAGAACCCTTGCTCCGGCGTGCTAAGCTTGATGATCGGATCAACCATCACATTGTATTTGAATTCCCGCTCCACATAATCGAACAGAAGGGTTTTGCGCTGCTGCTCCGTGGAGTTCACACTGCATAGGATGAACGGATGTGAGAACATCTCATCCTTACCTGTCTCTTCGGCTTCGTCATTCCGGGCCTTGGTCGGCCGAAAGTATTGTCCGCGGACAAACGTAATTACCGCATCCTTCTCATACTTGACGTCCACCAGCATTTTATCCACCAGCATCAGCATCAGGTCCTGCCATTCTTCCGGATCGCCCGTCACCAGCCCCTGGTGAAGCATGACCTGCGACGGCTCCTCCGCTTCTTCAAGGAACTTCAGCTCGAACAGTTTATGATCCAGCTCGCCGGTCAGCAGTTTCCGGAAATTCGCCATATACAGCTCCTGCTTCTCCCGGTCCAGCATGGCGAACGGCTGGCGTTCACAATGATAGATTTCATTGGTTTCCTTCATAATATACACGTTCAGAATATCGAACAGATGCAGCTGATCGTGGTCCATCTTAAATTGCTTACGTATATGTGCAGCTTCTTTTTTTATCATGTTCTGGGCACAGCTCCTATGAAATAAATTGGTTTAATCAGTATAAACGATATAAAAACCCTTCGCCAGAAGGGTTTTTATATCGTTTATTTTATACTAATTTTCGCCAGGCATAAGACCTCATTTTAACCCTTCACACCACCGACAACCATACCTTTGACAAAGTACTTTTGCAGGAAGGGATACACGATAATAATAGGCACACTGGCGACAATAGTCATCGTTGCACGTATAGAAGTCGGTGTCACGGCACCCTTGTTGCCTTGTGCGTTAGCAAAGGCATCGGCTGCCGAGCTTGCAGAGGAGGTGTTTGTGGTGGACAGCATTTTCATCAGTTCATACTGCAGGGTACTCAGACCTGGCTTGGAAGAGTTATACAGGAATACGTCGAACCAGGAATTCCACTGATAGACTGCCACAAACAATGAGACTGTAGCAAGGGCCGGAACGGTCAACGGGAGTACAATGCGCGCGAACGTAATGAAGTCTCCGGCGCCGTCAATTTTGGCCGATTCCATTAGCCCTTCAGGCAATGCTTCGATGAAGGAGCGGATGACAATCATATTGAAAACGCCGATGATGCCCGGGATGATATAAACCCAGAAGGTGTTAAGCATGTCCAGCTCTTTGATCAGCAGGTAGCCCGGAATCAGACCGCCGCTGAAATACATAGTGAAAATAAAAGTGACGGACACAAACTTCTTCAGCTTATATTCCGGGCGGCTTACCGTATAGGCCAGCATCGCTGTACAGAATACGGAGACCACAGTCCCCACAATGGTCCGTGCCGCAGAGATAAACGTTGCATAGAAGATATTGGATCCGCTAAACACATAGTCAAAGTTTCGCAGCGTCCATTCCCGCGGCCAAATGTAAATATCCCCCCGGACGGAATCATTCGCATCATTAAACGATAAAGCGAACATATTCAAGAACGGATAGAGGGTGACAATAACCAATAGAATCATGAAGATAATATTGCATATATCAAAGATCCGGTCACTTAATGAAGAATTGCGGAATGATTTGGATTGAGCCATAACATGTGCCCTCCTTTCTAGTACAATCTGCTTTCGCCCATACGTTTGGCGATATTATTGGCTGAGATTAAGAAGATAAAGCTGACCAGCGTCTTGAATATACCTGCTGCGGTGGCAAGCCCGAAGTTGTTCATCTGCATCCCGTATTTCAGTACGAAGATATCCAGATTCTCCGAGAAGTCCAAATTCATACCGTTGCCCAGCAGGTACTGTGCCTCGAACCCGGACTCCAGAATATGGCCCAGATTCATAATAAGTATCAGCACAATAACCGGTTTGATGCCTGGAAGCGTAATGTAGAACATTCTTTGCAGACGGGAGGCCCCGTCAATCTCGGCCGCTTCATATTGTGACGGGTCGATAGAGGTGATGGCCGCCAGATAAATGATAGTGTTCCAGCCGACATTCTTCCAGACCTCTGTTGCTCCGAGAATTCCCCAGAAGTATTTGCCGACGCCAAGCCACAGAACCGGATGATCAATGAGCTGCATCTTGAGCAGGAGCACATTGATGATCCCTTCCGGTGCCAGTGCCGTTTGCACGATATTGGACGCAACAACCCAAGAGATGAAGTAAGGCAAGTAACTGATCGTCTGCACCGTGCGCTTGAAGAAGATATTACGCAGCTCATTCAGCAGAAGAGCCAGTACAATAGCCGTTACAAAACCCAGTACCAGGTTAATGGAACTCATAACAAGTGTATTACGCAGTACGCGATAGAACTGTTGCTCCTGGAACAGGAACTTGAAATTGTCCAATCCGACCCACTTCTGGTCGAACAGATCCTTGGCCGGTTTGAATTTCTGAAAAGCAATGGTCCATCCCCATAGCGGGAGGTATTTAAATACAAACACCCAGACTAGAAAGGGCAAAGACATCAGCATAAGCATTTTCTGTTTAGATAGCTCTTTAAAAAAGGTTGTGAAGCGCGAAGTGCCGGTATTATTCGATTTTGCCAACTGCACAGCGGTTTTCCCCACCTGTACCGTCCCCTTTCCTAGCTCCATATTCTCTCTTTCGTAACAAGGATAGAAGGAAAAAGTGAAGGCTGGCTTCACTTTTCCCGGTTCATCATGCTTATGGAGAAGCGGTCAGCTTACCATTTGCCGTCGATGCGGTCCTTCACCTTGTTCGTCATAAATTCCTCGTAGCCTTTAATGTCCAATTTATTGTATTCTGCAAGGTATTCATTCCAGACCGCTTCGAAGCCTCCTGGTGCGGCAAGCACCATACGAGGATAATATTTCTGCTGCAAATCGCCGGATCTCTGGCTGAAGAGCTGCTCAGGGGAGCCCGGTTCTTTCTCAATACTCCAAGCAGGGTACCATGGACGTTCCACTGGTTTGGCGTAGAGGTCGGAGAAGGTCTTCAGGTTATAGGCCTTCAGCAAGGCTTTGTCGCCTTCTGTATAGTTGATGGCTGCAACTTCCGGCTGGTTGAACGGAACATGGGCGTTGCCGTCCTCATACACAGAGTTATCACCATAACGCGGCCATTCGTAGTCGAAATAAGCAAAGCCGTACTTGTGCTTGAAATCATTGTCGTTGCGGTTCTTAAGCTGTTCTTCGGTCATTACCATACGGCCTTCGGCATTCTTGGAGTAAGTAACGCCTTCTTCACCCCACTGCACGAGCTTCTGATTCTCGTCGGTCAGCAGGTTATCCCAATATTTAATGATGCGTACCGGATCTTTTGCGCTGACCGAGATACCCAGTCCGCGGTTGTTAACGAAGGATGGAGGATCAACGTAAGCATCTTTAATTCCTTCTTCATATACGATTGGAAGGGCTACATAACGCAGATCGTCATTACCGGCAGTTCTCAGGTTGGTAATGGCATCATTAATCTGAAAGGAATAGTTGACATATCCCAGTACACGGCCGGAGGTCAGCTTGGCCAGATACTGGTCTTTGTTCGCGGTGAACGTCTCCGGGTCAACCAGGCCTTTGCCGTTCATTTCGTTCAATTTGGCCAGCCAGCGCTTCTCATTGTCGGTTCCCTGATACAGCTTGGCTTCATGGGTCTCCATGTCGACCATGACACCGCCCTCATTCGGGTAACCGGCCAGATGCATCGGCTGATTCGTAATGGTGTAGAATTCACCGGCTGTACCGGCGAAGGTTACGAAGCCGATGGTATCTTTACCATCAACCTTAGGATACTTGGCCTGGTATTTCTCAATCAGATCAAAGTACTGGTCAAGCGTTTTCACTTGCGGGTAACCAAATTCCTTGAGGACGCGTCTTTGCATCCAGAAGGTGCCGCTTGGGTCCGGCGGGGATAAGTATCCGTTTACATTTGCAGTGTAGGGAAGGATGTAGATGTTGCCATCCTCATTCGTAATTTTGTTCATGTAGTCGCCGTAGACGCGCTTGATGTTGGGGCCGTACTTTTCAATCAGGTCATTAAGCGGAATCAGTGCACCGGCATCCAGGAACTTGGCCAGCTCGCCGACCGGAGAGATGACATCAGGATAATCGCCGCCGGCAATCATAACACCGGACTTGGTGCTTGCATCCCCAACCACGTTTTCTATCTTCCAGTCCACACCCGTCTGCTCCTGAAGCTTCTTGCCGATGGTGGTTTCACTGCCCATGATATCTGGTTGTGACCCGAACCCGAAGTAAGTGAAGGTAACCGGCTCGGTGCTGACCTCGCTGTTCTTTCCGCCGGACTCACTGTTCTTTCCCCCTGAATTGCCATTCGAGCAGCCGACAATGAGGAGTGCCGAAGCCATGACAACAGCCAGGCCGGTTTGCAACCATTTCTTTGTACGCATTTCATATCCCCTTTCTTTTCTTTGTGCTTGAGAACACCCTCATTATAAAAGAAAGCGCTTAACATTGTTACAGGGCAAACCTTAGATCGGTCTTTGAATAATTAAGAAACAAGCTTTATTTATTATTGAGCGGCAGCCTGAGCATGATGCGTGTTCCCGCTCCAGACTCGCTGGTAATGGTGAAGGAGAAGGATTCGCCGTAGTATATTCTCAGCCGTGTAATGACATTTTTCATGCCGATCGAATCGCCCATGGCAGACTCCGCCTCAAAGTAATGATGAAGCTCCCTGATCTTCTCCTGATCCATCCCCTTGCCATTATCCATAATGACGAAGACGATTTGTCCGTTCTCCTGCGCGATCTGAATATTGATATACCCGATGCCTGCTATATTTTCGATGCCATGAATGCTTGCGTTCTCCACAAACGGAAGAAAAGCCATCTTCGGTATTTCGATGTCCAGCAACGATTGATCCACCTCGATGTGGTAGTCAAGCTTGCTGTCAAAGCGGTATTTCTGAATCTCCAGGAAGCTCTCGATTAACTCAAGCTCTTCACGGATCGTCACGAAGCTGCTCTTCCACAGAATCGATTTGCGGAAGATCTTCGCCATATTCTGAATCGTCCGGGCGGCATCAGGCTCCGCATCCGGATCGTCTCCAGCGCATTGAACAAAAAGTGAGGATTAATCTGGCTGTGAAGCGCATGCAGCTGAGCCTGACGCTGACGCAGCTCCAGCTCTTTCTTCTGTATTTCCGCTACATACACATCATTGATCAGGTTCTCGATCCGTTTGCTCATCCGGTTGAACTCCACGGCAAGCTCACCGACCTCATCCCGTTCCCGGTGATAAGGAATCAACTCGAAATTTTTGTCCTTTACCGACTTCATGTGCTTCAGAATGCTTTTAATGCGTGCATGGATCGAGCGGGATATGATCAGGATGACGATGGTCGGCACAATGAAGTTAATCCCCGCAAACCACAGGATAAATTGTCCCGATTGTCTGACATCTGACAAAATGATCTCTTCATCCAGAACCCCGTATACCGACCATCCGCCCAAATAACGATTGTTCTGATAGGTCTTGCCGATTACGATTGCCTTATCCGGCCTGGGGATCTCACCCAGGGTTAGGGTCTGTCCTTGTGTGATCAGCCCGCTCGGCTGTCCGCTGGAGAGACGTCCGAAGCGCGCTTGACCGGAGGGGTCCAGAATATAGAAGTCGCCACTAAAGCTGGACAAATCCAGGATTTGTCTAATATAGTTCATATTCAGATCAATTTTGAATACATGCTCATAGGTCTCAAGCCGGCGGTCTGTGAGTCTTTGGATGATACTGATACTGTCAGGCGTAACGTAGAGATGGGGATGTGTATTGCTGAATTGACTGATCTGTTTATACCAGTCCTGATTCCGCATTTCATCCTCAAGTTGTATGATATGTCCCGAGGACAGAACGGTCGGATTGTCCGTCATAATGACAGAGGAGCTGATTATTTTATTCTCCGTGTCGGTACGATTGAACAGATTCGATATGGCATTCAGCGACTCCACATAATGGTCATTAGACAGATAGGTGGTGTTTAAATGCTGAAGGAGCTGCCTGTCTATAGAATAGAGGTAGGATATGCCTGCCGCATCCTCAATAACAGTCCTAAGTTCAGCTTGTAAAAGGGTCATTGCCTGTTCTGCGTCCGCTGTCTTCTGATTCTTGATATTCACGGTGGTTACCTGGTAGAACATCACATTGGTCAATATGATCGGGATGAATACGCATACAATGTAGATTACAATCAGCTTGCTTCTTAGCTTCATATGATGCAGGCGAATGTTCAACACAGAAGTGAGCCTCCTTATTTACTGCCCGATCATGCTGTTGCGATAATCGGTTGGCGTCATATTCTCCAGCTTTTCAAACTGGGTGGCAAAGTAATCAGCGTTCTGGAAGCCGACCTGCTCAGCGATTTCGTACATGCGTTTCTTCGTTTGCCGCAGCAGCCGCTTGGCCTCTTCGATACGCAGCGACAGCAGATATTCGTTGAAATACGTACCGTAAGTTTTGCGGAACAGCTGTCCGAGGTAGATCGGATTCATATCGAAATCCGCAGCAATCCCTTTCAAATAGATATTTTCCCTGTAATGCCCATCAATATATTTTTTGATTTTTTCAATATTCCCTTCGCTCTTGCCTCCGCGTTTCCCGGTGATATATTCAGCAGCCTCCCCGACAAAATGCAGGAAAACCTGCTTCAGCTGATTCAGATTGCGGTATTTCACCTGCCAGTTGAGGAGTTCGTCCGTCCAATAGAGGTTATTCTCGTCCCCTTCGAGCTGCCGGATAATATTAATGATGGCAATCATACTCCGCCTGATCGTGTTCGTAACCGCCCCTGGAGCGAAATAACGTTCCTGAAATACGTTGAAAATAGTATCAACAACGGAGCTATAGCCTTGTTTGGTATTGGCTTCGACCTCATAAATGAGCTTGCTGTGCAGTCCTTCATCAATATCAAAATAATATAAGGGCTGCTCCAGCAGCTCATCTGCCATAAAGATTCCCTGTAAGCCAGCGGCAAAACGGTAATTCAGGCATTTCTCGGCACTGGCGGCGGAACCAACGATCTGCTTCAGCTGACCTGCCTTATGGCCTATAAACAAAGCAACGGTCGTTCCAAGCTCTCTCTCCAGCGTGTCCAGCAGGTTGATATAGTTACTCCGGTCAGGCACATTCCGCTCGTACATCCAGAGCTCAGGCACAATAATCCCATATTGATTGTTCGCACGTACATGAATGAGCAAGGTCTGTAGCTCGTGATGAAAATAACGCTGCAGCGATGCCTTCAATGCGGGCATATAATCCCTTTCGCCATGAGGAAGCTTGTCCTGCATTTCTGCGATGACATACGTATAGGAAGAGGCGAGCGGAAGCTCCAGTACAAAAGCTATCCGCCCCATAACCTGGTCATCGGGTTCCGTCTGCAGTAAGCTCTCGATGACAGTTTCGACAAGCGGCTTCTCCCGTGTTATGGATAAAAGCTGCTGCTGATTCAGGGTAGAGGCTATCTTTTTCAAGGCAGCGGTAAGCTCCTGCTCATCAACCGGCTTGAGAATATACTCTGAGACATTGTAGCTTAAGGCTTGCTGGGCATACGAGAAATCAGGATATCCGCTTAAGATAATGAACAGCGGCTGATGCTCCTGTTCTGTTTTGACCTTCCGGATCAGCTCCAGACCATCAAGTACAGGCATGCGTATATCCACAATGACCAGCTCCGGGGTTAGTTCTTCAATAAGAGCGAGCGCTTGCTCCCCGTTCTCTGCTTCACCGCAGATTTCAAATTCCAGCGAGCATTCATTCATGATCGTAATCAAGCCTTTTCGCACAAAAATTTCGTCATCCACAATCAGCACCTTATACAATACCCTTCCTCCTTCGAGTTCATCTGCTGTGTATTCATTTATCATGAAATGCATATAAATTCCAGCTTATAAATCAAAAAAGCCTCGGCTCGTGACCTGCACCTCCATTATGGAAGACACAGATTCACAAGCCAAGACATTTTCGTTCACGATGGTGGCCTTCAGGCCATGTTAGTTGGGGACAGCCTCTTCATTGGGGATTCCAGGAAACTTCCCCTTAATTATTGCCCCGTCCCTCTACCGCCGCCTGCGCCCCCCCGGCCACCTCCACCGCCGAACCCGCCTCCGCGTGATTCCGTGATTTCAGTGATTTGTTCGCCATTAACTGTGACAGTGCCGCCATTTAATTCAGCTGTACCATCCGCATCAAAAGCGGAAGTCGCTTCTACATTAATGGTCCCGCCATTAATATAAATATCACCATTTGAATCAAAGGCATCCGTATCCCCGCTAGCCATACTTACATCAATCGTACCGCCATTGACCACAATTGATGCGCCGGAACTAACTTTGGGTGTAGCATTTATACCGTCATCAGTCGCATACAACGTAAGCTGACCCTCATTTACAATAATATTATTTGCCTCAATACCTTCTACTGCACTCTTAATGTTGATGATTCCGCCATCGATTTGCACCAGGTTATTGCCGGTAATGGCATCGTCAGCAGCAGTGATTGTTAAGGTGCCGCCTTCAATATAAATATTACCAAGGGTAGTATCCTCTTCGTTCTCGCTATGCAATCCATCCTTCTGTGTATCAATCGTGATCGTTCCATCATGGATCAGAATCGCATCATTCGCTTCTAATGCATCCGCAGAGGACTCTATGGTATACACGCCTCCGGTAATTTTGAGATCATCCTTGGAAGAGATCCCATTTCCTTGACCCGATACAATATCTAAGGTTCCGGTTCCATTCAGGGTCAGATCTGCTCTTGAGAAAATAACCGCATCCAGATTGGTCTCCCCATCCGCTACATAGCTTCCGGATACCTCCATATAGTTCTCACTGTCCGTGGAGGTAACGAATACCTTATCCGCAGCTTTCACATAAATGGCAGGTGCATCTTCATTGGTTATACTCACACCGTCAAGAACGATTTGAATTTTGGCATCGTCGGCAGCCTCAACCGTTACCGTCACATTGTCCACATCACCACTCAAAACATACACGCCTTCCTCACTCAGTGTCACATCCTGATTGCTTTCCAGATTCATTGGTGTTGCAGCGGTAAGATCCGCCGACTGCTCCAAGTCCCGGTCACTGAATAATTCCGCGGTGTCTAGAGCGGCTGCTTCCGGTGTTTCAACAACAGTACCTTCTTCTGCTGCGGATGTTGCGCTTGGTGACACGGTCTGAGCTACAGATGGAGTGGTTGCAGCAGCAACCCCGCTGCCTTCTTGTGCATTAGAGCATCCTGCGGCAGAAAGTACTGCGGCTAGAGCAATGACACTTATGCTGTTCAGCTTTATGATTTTCATGGATTAACACTCCTCGTATAGTTAGTAGTCATCTATAGGCTGTTTATCGTTCAATAAGCATTAACGCTACCTGACTTATTCCAAGCATAAGCCATAACACTTAAATCAAACTTAAACCGCGAAAACTAAACTATATATGACAATAGATGTCATTCCCATACTCTATAATGAAGCTGTATTCAACAAAGGAGGTAACCACGGAATGAGGAGTTTACAAGGGAAAATCGCTTTAGTAGCCGGAGCTACCAGGGGAGCAGGCCGGGGGATTGCTACCGAGCTAGGGGCAGCTGGCGCAACGGTATATGTGACAGGAAGATCAACTCTAGCCCAACGCTCCGAATATGACCGACCTGAAACCATAGAAGAAACGGCAGAGCTTGTCACCCGGGCTGGCGGTCACGGAATTCCGGTTCAAGTCGATCATCTGGACCCTGTCCAGGTAGAGAAATTGGTCAATCGCATTGAAGAGGAGCAAGGCCGGCTCGACATTCTTGTGAATGATATCTGGGGCGCCGAAAAGATCATCGAATGGAATGTTCCGTTGTGGGAGCATTCCCTTGAGAAGGGGCTGCGGATGTTACGGCTCGCGATAGATACCCATCTCATTACAAGCCATTTTGCGATCCCTCTTCTGATTAAGAATAAGAATGGGTTAATTGTAGAGATGACGGACGGAATCGCTGAATACAACAATCAGAATTACCGGGTGTCAATGTTCTATGATCAGGCCAAAACCTCCGTGACCCGTATGGCCTGGGCTCTTGCCCAGGAGCTTAAGCCTTATGGCTGTACAGCGGTAGCACTCACACCAGGCTGGCTTCGTTCGGAGATGATGCTCGAACACTATGGGATACAAGAAGATAACTGGCGGGATGCTGCTGCCAATGAGCCTCACTTCATCATCTCGGAATCCCCACGTTATGTAGGCCGGGCCGTCGCTGCTCTTGCTCAAGACCCCGAATTATCCAGATGGAACGGACGGTCACTCTCAAGTGGAGAGCTGGCACAAGTCTACGGGTACACAGATATGGACGGCTCCCAGCCGGATTGCTGGCGTTACATGGTCGAGGTCGTAGATGCCGGTAAACCGGCGGATGCTGAAGGATACAGATAAAATACAAAAACCCGGGCGCTGAACGCATCCGGGTCTCCTTATATCAACCTGCCCTATACTGATTCTGGAACAGCAAATTATAGGCTTCGTTCCGGTTAAACAGGTTCTCATGGGTATCGAAGGCTGCGACCCTGCCCGCTTGCAGAACCATTACCTTGTCGCAGTCCAGAATGGAAGATAGACGGTGAGCAATGGAGATCATGGTTTTCCCCGATGACAGGCTCTTGAGTTCGCTAATGATGTCACTCTCATTCTCGCTGTCCAGCGCACTTGTGCTTTCATCGAAAATAATGATGTCCCTGTCCTGCAGAAAAGCACGCGCAATCGATAACCGCTGTCTCTGGCCTCCGGAGAGCTTCACACCCTTTTCTCCAATGATCGTATCCAATTGATCCGGCAAGGTGTCAATGAAATCATATATACTCGCCCTGCGGCAGCACTCTATCAATTCCGCGTCGGTTGCCCCGGCCTTGGCCAGCAGCAGGTTGTCTCTAATCGACATATTGAACAGAACGGGTTCCTGCACAACAATACTCACTTTGTCGGACACACTCTCACTGTTCACCGAAGAGATATCTGTGCCGCCAATGCTTACCGTTCCCCCTTGCGGTTCCATCTGCCCTGTCAACAGCTTGGCGATGGTGGATTTACCGCTGCCGCTTTGTCCAACAATCGCCAGATGCTCCCCCTTACCCACAGAGAATGATATACCGTCAAGCGCAAATGAATCGTTCCCCTCATAGGTGAATTTCAGCTGGTCAACATTGATATCTGTTCCTTCAATCTTCTTAAAAGGCTTCTTAGCTGCTTCTATATTTAGAAGCCCGATCACTTTACCGATACTCACCGAGTCATTCTTGAAGTTCATTATGGAATTACTAATGTTCTCGATGTATCCGAAAAACTGCCCGTAAAAGCTGATAAACACAAGCAGCACACCAACCTCCGAGTAGCCTTTGATGACAAATAATCCGCCGATAAAATAGATGAACAGCTGGGTAATGAAATTCTTGGTGAAGAACGAATAGGTAATCCCCAGATGCATATAGAGCTGGTTAAGAAACCACACATGCCTGATCTTCTTGTAATGTCCGTTTAGCTCAGCCGATTGGGTGTCTTCAAGATTATTGGTTTTGATATCCTTCCAGTTTTGAAAGTTGGAGTGTAAAAAGGATTCATACTGAATCTGCAGTTTCCAGAGCTCCTCTCCGGTAAGCTTCGCTTTCCCTCCCAGAAAATTAACCGTTACCAAAGAAACCGGAACAAAAATAAAACTGATGAGCGCAATCCGCCAGTCATAGCATAGTAGAATTACCGCTAACGCCACAGCATAAACAACAGCGTAGATAAAATCTAAGATATGCGTCTCGAAAAATTTCCCGGCAATTGCCGAATCGTTCTCAATCCGGCTCTTAACATCGCCAATGCTATATTGGCTATAGTCATCGTTATCGAGGCTGATAAGCCTTTTGAGCAGTTTATTCTTGATTCTCAGATCATACTTCAGCATTAACTGGTTAGAAAATCGCTTACTGACGGCAATCCCGGTTGTAGTAAGCAGGAAAACCGCCAGATACCCGCTGATGATTAGCCAAAGCTCATTCAACTGCTTATCTACCAAAACGCGGTTAACCAATAACGAGTACAAGAACAGGGGGATCAGCCCGAATACTAAGCTCCATATCTTGAACATCCCCAGCGCAAGGAGCGGTTGTCGGATACCGTCTATTTCCCGGGTTAAGGCCTTATAGGTGTCCCATCGTTTCATACAGCTTCACCTCCTGCATACTGTTCGCTGAATAAGTCTATGTATGTTGGATTGCTAGTAATCAGTACGTCGTGAGTATCGTAGCCTTTGACAACACCGTCTGCTAACACCGCGATTCTATCACAGCTCTGGATGGTGGAGAACCGGTGGGCGATGATGATCAGCGTCCGGTCCTGCGAGAGCTCACGCATTACTTTCCGGATCAGCGCTTCGTTCCGGCTGTCGAGGAAGGATGTAGCTTCGTCGAAGATCAGAATCTTCGGATTCTTGACTAAAATCCTGGCGATTGCCAGACGCTGCTTCTGCCCGCCGGATAATTCCTGCCCTCCCGTCCCCAACAGAGTATCCAGTCCGTCCGGGAAGGTCATGACCACATCATACAGAGCAGCCTTCTTGATCGCTTCTATCAGGGCTTCATCATTATCCTTAAGATTTGTAAATGAAAGATTGTAACGCAAGGTCTGATCGTACAGAATAGTCTCCTGATGGACAATCCCCACCTGGCTCCGCAAGCTATGCAGGTTATAGTCATTAACATTTACACCGTCGATCAGAAGCTCGCCGCTGTCCACTTGATACAGATTGTAGAGCAGGTTGCCCATCGTTGTTTTACCCGCACCGCTCCTACCGACAATGCCGATCGTGCTGCCTGCATCGACGCGGAGATTGAACCCGTTCAGAACCTGTCTGTCTTGGCTGTATCCGAAGGTGACATTATTAAATTCAATCAGGCCCTCTTTTATGGGCTGCGGAGGCTGGTTTTCCCGGTAATCCTCTTCATCCTCATTCAGAATATCCACGACACGCTGCAGGGAGACCCTCTGCCCCCAGACATCGGTAATTTTGCCGTTAATGGAGCTGAAGTAATTCACGGCCATATTGAAATAGCTTATCGCGGCTACAAACACACCGAGCTGCATTTGGCCTTTAACAATGAAATAGGCGCAGATAATAAATATGAGCAATTGTGCGGCAAGCGTGATGAATGCATTCACCCTTTCTGTGGTCACTCCGATTCTTCCGTTTTCCACATTCATTTTATGAATGGCAGCCGTTTTCCTTAGATAAGTGCTTGTTACTTTTTTACCTGCGCTAAGGATTTTGACGTCCTGCAGATTCTTCACAATTTCGAATAAATACGAGGATAACTTTCCCTGTTCCGCCCGAAGCTCCTTGTTGACCTGTTGCGCTCTGGTCTTGAAATATTTCGAGGCAAAAAACACGGCGGGAACCAGAACGACCGTAAAAGCGCCCAGCAGTACATTGTAGTAAAACATAAAACAGACAGCGAATAGGATATGCAGCAGGTTGGAGTATCCCCACAGTCCGCTCCAGAAGACGAGATTCATAATATCCGTAGCGTCGTGGTTCATCCGGCTGATCATATCCCCGCTGTACATCCCGGAGAGGTCTTTGCCTTTTTTATGTAATATCTTGTTGAACAGAGCCCGCCGGATATCGAAGACAAACCCGGTCATCATCTGCGACGAAATAAGATTGTTTAACGTTGCAACAACAAACTGATTGAACAAGAGTATGCCGGCATAGACCAGACATAGATCCAAGAAGGCGCTCATGTCCTTATCATAAAAAGCGATATTGATCATCTTCCCGCCCAGGAACGGATAAATCAGGTTGACCATCGTCATTAACGTAGTGATCATGAACCCGCATAGAAAAACCCATTTGTGCATCAGCATAAATTTCATGACCCATTGCCTCTTTGTCATAGACTCACGCAGCCCCTTCCATATATTCACAAAAGGTATTGTAGCACAAACGTTCGCATATAAGAAGCTCAAAAAAACACCTGCCAATGACAGGTGTTAGGGATGCAACAACCGGCTAAATCTAATAGAATCTATTGGGATTGGCACTACTCAGGCCAGCAAGGCGCGGGCTACCTGATCCACAATGCAATTGATGCCTGTCGGCCCATAGCAGCCGATCCATGTAGCGGTATCCACCGGGTATATATGCTGCCGTTCATCTGCATCCAGCAAGCCCCGGGCGTTCTGCTCGGTCACAGCCAGGTTATCCTGCAGCAGCTCGTTGCTTAGCCAAAAGTAGTGGCTGGCATGCACTGCCGGCAGCCTGTCGACGGAAATATGATACGCCGTGTCGGAGGTATCTGCGACGAATAGCGGAGCAGGCAGACCCAGGTCGCGGTACAGCACAGCGCCTGTGCGGTGCGAAGCCGTATGTACGCGGACCAGTGACTCCCGCGGGCGGATCAGAGCCACGCTCTTGCCTGCCAGCACCGGGGCAAGCTCTTCTGAGAGCAATGCCGTGCGGCGAAGGTAATCGGCAATAATACGTTCCGCCTCGGCCCGCTTGCCCGTCAGTTCACCGAGCAGGCTCAGAATCGTCTGCCAGCTCTTATTGCGCCGAAACATGATAGTGGGAGCAATCCGGCTTAAGCGTTCATAATGCGGATCATGCACCTCGGTACAGATAATCAAATCCGGCTGCAGCCGTTCCACAGCCTGCAGGTCCGGGTACTCATAGGTTCCGAGCATTTCCGTTGCCTTAAGCCTTTCCCGGATATATTGGGGGAATTTCAACACTGCACCGCCCAATCCTACACTTCCTGCGGGTGACAGCCCAAGGGCAAGCAAATGGTCAGCATATTGAACATCGAGTACAGCGATTCGCTGCGGAGAAGCAGTGACGTTATAATCGCCCCGCATATGACTGATCACCGGGTCCGGCAGCCCGGAATACGCAGCGCCAGCACGGGGCTCTGAAGCGGCAGTCCGCCTGTAGAGCTGCGGGGGGACTCCATAATATTTCTTGAACGCCCTGCTGAAGTAATACATGTCGCGGTAGCCTGTTCTTTCAGCGATTTCGCCGATAGGAGCATCCGTATGACGCAGCATCCGCTCTGCGCTCTCCATCCGCAGCCGGATCACATATTCCATCGGGCCGAGCAGCTTCTCCTGCTTGAACCGCCGCTGCAGCTGTCTTGCACCGCATCCGGCAAGCGCAGCCAGCTCTTTAAGCTCCAGCTCCTGACGGTAATGCCCCGCTATATAGGCAGCAACAACCTCCACCATATCCGGCTCCCCGCCGCCCTGACCGCGTTCATGCTCCATAATAAGCTCGTACAGCATTCCTTGCAGCAGCGCATTGGCATGGAACCGTTCCAGCCCTTCTCCCCGGCTCCATTTGGCTGCGAGCTTGTCTGCCGTCTGGTGCAGCTCCACCGGATGCGCGGGATGATGAACAAACGAAGTGCGCAGCGGGTGGCTCTGCTGCGGGAACAGTACACGGGCGGCTCCCGACATTGGAACAGCCTTGTAGAGAATAACGGTATAATGAATGTTCTCCGGTCCGGCAGTCATCGTAAATGCCGACCCCTTAACAGCGTGGCAGACAAAAGAGGCCTGGATACGGCGAACCTCGCCATTCATCACAAGCCTCCCTTCCCCGCCGCCTGCCAGCAATAACAGATTGGCTGACAATCCCGCTTCGCTCAGAACACCGCCAGGCGGCACAGTACCGCTGCGCACGTCAAGCGTCTTGATCGCCGTATCACTCCATAAACTTGCCTGCTCCTGCAGCGGCATTTCTCTCATCTCCTGACAATAGCATCCTCTGCTAGACGGACGTGCTTGTTGTCATTTTAATTGAGATTCATTCTCATTGTCAATTTTCGGGCATTTCCTGCAATACTCCCCTGACATCCGGTAATAGAAGCAGCAGGTGCTGCGCTTGTTCTTCGCAACCGTTGTCTCGTCATTATGCTCTGTGAACCGGGTAAACGGATTGCGCCTTGGCCCAAACAACTCTCCGGGAGCCGTCCGGGTCAGAAAAGCGAAATCGGCTTGCATCCGCTGCCTGTCTTGCCCGGATTCGTCTGTTCCAGGAGAATATAGCGGGGCAATGCGCACCATAATATTCTCCCAGAGCACCGCCATCGGGACGGGTCCTATGGCGGCAAGCGTCTGCAGCAGCGGGGTAAGCTGTACCGCAAAAATCTCCTTAATGACCTCCTCCCGCCACGCTTCCCTGTCTTCCGTTGGCGATGCTGTTCGAAGCCCGTTCACCGCCAGGAAAGGAAAATGCGTATCCCCTTTAAACTCCGGGGAAGCCGGATGATAAAGGAAGCTTGTATCCAGCGGAAAGGAGACTTCCCGGTTATGAAAGGTCATCGCAGCCAGCAACGGCGCGATCCACAGATAGCCGATCCGCTTAGCCAGCATAGAAGCCGCAACCTGCATATCCGGCGCGCCGATATAATCCTTAAGCCAGCTTACATATTCGCGGCATGCCGCTTCTTCCTGCAGCTGGCTCAGGGCAAGGGTGCGGATGCTGTCTTTAGGCGGACCGCCCGGCCGCAGCCGGTATTCCTCCGCCATGTCCCTCCATGAGGCCGAAGACAGATAGCTATCCATTTCAATGCGTTCCCAGCAGTGCTTCCGAGGCCTGATCTACAATAATATTGAGTGCAATGGGGCCATAGTAAGCGATCCAGAGCGTTGAATTCACGTCATAGGCAAGGTTATTCTTGACGGCATCAAGTGATTTCCAGACCGGGCTGCCTGCCAGAGCCTCTGCCTCCTTGGCGAACAAATCATCAGACAGCAGGAAATAATGATCTGCTCCGACATCAGCGACTGTCTCCATCGAAATTTCAACGGAGGTGTCATCTTTAATCTCCTGAACGAAGGCCGGGACATTTAACCCCAAATCCTCATAAAGAATGCTTCCGGTCCGGTGTTCGGGACCATGTACACGGATACCCTCCGGTCTCGGACGAATCAGCGCTACGGTTTCATCGCCCAGCTTCGCCGCCAGTTGCTCCCGCAGTCCGGTGATTTTGTCCCCGTAAGCCTGACGCACGGTCTCTGCCTCCGCCTGCTTACCTGTTATCGCACCGATGACAGCCAGCGTATCCCGCCAATCCTCGTAGAAGTCGAGCACCACAGTGGGCGCAATTTGACTGACGCTGTCATATACCTCCTCCTGAAAGTCGGTCATCAATATAAGGTCCGGATTCAGCGCCACAATAGCCTCAAGATTGGGCTCATCCCGTGTGCCAAGGACCTTCACATCACCCAATTGGGCGTTCAAATATTCCGGAAATTCATCCTTCGTCCCAGCCACAACGCTGCCCGCAGGGCGCTCCCCAACCGCTATCAATTGATCGACGAATTTCACATCAAGCGCTGCAATCACCTTTGGCTTCTCCGTCAGTGTATATTCGCCCTTCAGGTGTGAGATCGTTACCGGAAAAGCTGCAGCAGCCTGCGCCTCCGGCGACGACTGAGCCTCTGTATCCGGTGGCGCCGACGGCCCCGCTGAAGCTGCTGCAGACGGCTGTGCGGCTGTGCCTCCCTTGGTATCCCCTCCAGTGCCGCAAGCCGTCAGCACAAGTATCAGTGCCAGCATCCATATTAATAGTCCTGATTGTCGGGCGGTGTATATCCTGCTGCCGGTTGCCTGCCTCTTTGTTGCTCTTATCATGCTGACTCCCCCTTCTTATGTGATAATGATTTTCATTATCATATTCGTAAAGTGAGTATAATCGATCTGCCTGCTCCGTTTCCATGTACTTTTGCGACATTGCAGCCGGATTAATGCGACATTGTGTTCCATAGGAGCATGCTTCCTTTTACACAGTATCTCTTCGGGATTCCGATAATCCAATATAAAAAGACTGCCGACATTACCTTCGACAGTCTTAAGGAAGGGGACCTGCTCCCCTCATTAACTGAGTTAAATATTAATTACCCCAATATTGCTGGGCAATCTGTTGTCCTTGTTTAATTTTCGCCGACTGTTCATCTTCCGTTAATTCATTGCCGCCATCACAGGACGCAAACCCGCATTGACGAGAAAGTAATAATCTATCCTTATTAATGATTTTCGAGACTTCATCAAGCATTTGAACTACACGGGCCTCATCGTCAAGCGTATTGGTCTTAGAAGACAACAATCCAAGTACAATTTCTGTATCAGGCTTATCTTTGAACACCGCAAGCGCCTCAAGGGAGCCTGCACAGCTTGGTTTCCCGGTCGCGCGCAGCTGACCGAGCTGTTTGTCTCTGCCACGATGTCTCATAAAATTAGATCTATAGCGTAGAATAGTAGAGAAGATTGAGGCCGTTATACACGATATGCACCACGACCCCGGGCCAGATGGAACCCGTCTTACGGAACAGTATACCATTCAGGATGCCGACCATGAATGCGTCGAACAGGATGACGTTGAATCCATGAACGACGCCGAAGATCGCAGCGCTGCCAACCACACCGGCCCATGCTCCGTAACGGTTCAGCGCATTGGCAATAACGCCCCGGAATACAAACTCCTCGCCGAGCGGCGTGAGGATAGCGCCAGTGATAAGCAGAACGAAGAGTGAGAGCGCGCCACCTTGCGCTGCCGTCTGGAAGTCCGCTTGGTTGTTCAGCTCGGTGATGAAGTGAAAATATACCCCCTCTATAACGAAGCATCCGCCGAACGCGACAACACCGAGGGCGGCTCCCACAAGCAGCCATTTCCGTTCGATCGCCCGGAAACCGAAAGCGCGCAGACTTCGAACCCGCAGGGCGTAGGCTGCGAACAAGGCGGCGAGGCCAACAAGACCATTGCCTGCACCCCCGATGTTAATTCGCAAAATGGCTTGCTCGTCAGGGATTTGCGTCATCCAAAGACCGAGCATAACTATGCCGATCAGATAGAGCCCCAGTGCAGTTAGGGTCTCTGGCCAGCCAGGTCGGGCTTGGGGCATAGTGGACGTGGAAGAGCTAATTACCTCCATGAGTTCCTTTTCAGTTTCAGACAATTTTTGAACCTTTTTCACGGGTGTACACCTCTTTGCATCGTTGTGCGTAGATAAAGACTTATTTAGTATATAAGTTGAACTAAAGGGTTTTTTTTCATATCATCGAATAAAGAACTTCAACCTACGCTAGCTGCGGTGGATGAAGTCAAGCAACAAGCCTTCACAGAAGTAACTTTTCCTACTTTGAAAAAAGTTAATGGACGAGAAAACCCCTCACTTGCTCTTCAAAGATGAGTCGATGATCCGCGATTACCAAGCGCTTCAGCATACGTGGTTGCTCAAAGGCAAGCAACGTGTCATCCAGACAAGAGGCAAACATCGTGGTGTTAAACGATCACGGCCGTCCCGCTTACGGCAACCATCAGCATGCCATCGCGAATGACTTCATAATCAATGTCGACTCCGACAATCGTATTAGCTCCCATCCCTGAAGCTTTCTGAGTCATCTCAGCAAATGCCGTATCTCTCGCTTCCTGAAGCTTGCCTTCGTAAGCGCCCGAACGCCCCCCTACGAGGTCGGTAATCGAAGCCTTAAAGTCTCTGAATACGTTGGCTCCTATAATGACTTCACCGGTGGCAATGCCCAGATACTGCCTTATCGGGGAGCCTTCAATAGTTGATGTAGTGGTTATAATCATAAATTATCCTCCTCAATTGGTCTGGCTATAGGGTAATACTTTTGTTGACTAGGGACGATCTTCTCATAAACCAATCCTTTGTATGTTCGAAGAGCTTTCTCACCCCTATCCTACCAGCCCCAATGAAACAGAACCTAAACGGATAGACAAACATCAGCTTAATTTCACTCCCGCCGTTTAGGTTCTGTTAAAGTGATTATGCTACTATGGAAATGGGTGATAACAATGACAAATCTATCCGATTTTAAAATCGCAATCGTCGACGACGAGCCTTCGATTGTCACGATGCTGCAAATGGTGCTTCGCAGGGAAGGGTTTCATCAGCTGTACGCGGCTTCCACCTGTGCGGAAGCTCTCGATTTAGCGAAGCGTGAAGCCCCCGATATCCTCCTGCTCGACATCATGCTCCCCGACGGCAGCGGCCTGGAGCTCTGCTCCAAGCTCCGCAAATACGGGAATCCGCATATTTTGTTTCTGACGGCCAAGGTTTCCGATCTCGATGTCCTGCGAGGCTTCGCTATGGGCGGGGACGATTATATCACGAAGCCCTTCAATCCTCTGGAGGTGGCCGCAAGAATTCAGGCACGCATACGCCGACTGGAGCCAGAAACCTCGACGTCCAGTCCGGCGAAACGGCCCGATCCGGGGATTTATCGGTTTGGCCGCTTCACCGTCAACGAGGTGGAGGGCGAACTAATCGTGGAGGGACAGCCAGTTCCTTGCCCCGCGCAGGAGTTCCAGTTGCTGCTGCACTTCTGTAAGTTTCCCGGCATCGTATTTTCCAAAACACAGCTCTACGACAAGGTTTGGGGGATCAACGGACAGGGCGATGATTCGACGGTAATGGTGCATATCCGGCGCATCCGAGAGCGGATCGAGATCGACCCCGGTAATCCGAAGCTGCTGCTTACCGTACGCGGGCTTGGCTACAAGCTGGTGAAGGAGCCGCAGGAGCGATGAAGATCCAACAGCGCATGGCCTTCCACTTCACGTATCAATTGATTTTTTATGCCCTGCTTATGGTGGCTATCACTCTGGTTGCCTGCATCTTGTTTTTCCAGAACATGACGAGTAATGAGATACGCCGGAACTTTCCGGTTGGCGTCCTGCAACAGATCGCTCAAGAAGCTCATTACAAGGACGGGATGGTTCAGATCTCCCCTGAGTGGGACAAGCTCATCGAGGAAAAAGGCATGTGGCTACAGGTTGTCAGTGCCGAAGGAGAGGTGATCTACGCCGTCAATACAACTCCGCACCATACGCTGCCGGCCTCCTACTCCATCGCTCAACTGCTCGATATCCAAGAGACACGGACGTTTGGGACGTATGCCGTACACACTCAGCTTAATTTTGCTTTCCAAGACCCGCTTCTGTATATGCTGGGCTATCCTAGTCCTGACCTTGACCAGCTCGTTGCCTGGTTTCATGCCTACGGGCAGCATGGAATCGTGCGTAGCGAAGCGGTTTCCCACTTGGACCGGCGGCTGCGCAAAACCGGCAGCTATCTGCAGGTGATCGACCCCGAGAGCCATATCGTACAAGGCATCGGCGATGGAGCATACGTGCAGAAGGCGTATCGACAGCTGGATATCCTGGCCATCCAGCAATCGCCCAGCAACTATGACACGAATATTGTCGCCCATCGGGACAAGCTGAGCGGAATGACGTGGATTCTCTATACACCCCATGCAGCGGGAGCCCCTCTGAAGCATCCTGTGATGGAAAAGGCAACGCGTGGACTCGTCCGGATTACAGTTCTGATCCTGCTCTTGGCGCTGCCGATCTCCATCTGGCATGGCTACCGCTACGGTCAGCCGCTGATTCTGTTTGCAGGCTGGTTCGAACGTATGGGCCGGGGACAGTACGACCAGGTACTGACCGCCAAGGACATGCGCAAGGTATTCCGCCGCAACGGCATGATGCGCATCCGCTACAGGCTCTATAAGGAAGTGATTGAATCCTTCTATCAGATGACTCATCAATTGGCTCAGATCGAGAAGGAACGCGAGAGGATGGAAAAGGCGCAAGCGGAGTGGATGTCAGGGATTTCCCACGATCTGCGCACACCACTGGCCACAATTCAAGGTTATGGGTATATGCTGGAGAGCTTGCCTGAGCAATGGAGCCAAGAGGAGATGCGCATCATGGGCTCGACGATCCGGGAAAAGGGGGATTATATGCTGGAGCTGATCTCCGACTTCTCATTGATTCATCAGCTCAAGCAGGGCGATTCGATCATGAAGTTTCGGGAGATCGACTTGGTTGAGCTGGTGCGCTGCTCCGTACTGAAGTACGTCAACGGCGCCATGATGTCTGAGTATCAGTTTCACTATGTTGGGGAGGATTGTCCCTTGCTGATACAGGCCGATGAAACCTGGCTGATGCGGTTGATGGACAATTTGCTGTCCAACGCCGTGAAGCATAACCCGCCTGGCGTAGTTGTCAACGTCTATGTCGGCAGGATGAACGACAAGGTATGCATACGAGTAATCGATAATGGCAAAGGGATGGACGAGGAAACACTGCATCATTTGTTCAATCGCTACTACCGGGGAACGAATTCCGATGAATCGACGGAAGGATCCGGGCTCGGGATGAGCATCGCCAAAACCATCGTGGAAGCGCATGGCGGCGAAATCCAGGTAAAATCCAAAGTGTGGCAAGGCACGATAATTGAGATCTTATTGCCCAACTGAGCGTTTGGCTGGGAATGATTCTTCCCTGTATGTACTCCCAACATTGAACACGATTCCACATGTGTGGAGTAAGCAGAGTCAACACATACAACAACAAATTAACGGGAACGCCTAAAAAAAACCTCCCGATAAAGAGAGTGCATTCCCACGCCGAACAATCAGAACCGAATAAAATCAACCACGCCATGCGCAATCATCGCTGAAGTCACATCCCGCTTCCACTGCAAATAAGCAAAATGCAGCCCGAAGAGCAGCCCCCATGTAATACTGCCCGTCACCCCACCCTTTTCATTCCGTCTCAAACATTGAATCGGACTCTCCTGATATACTGCAAACGTACTTTCGAGTCTCATATTTGGAAGCTCCGTCCGTATCTCTGAAGAATTATCCATGAATAGCAATATAGCGTTCAATCCCCTGGAAGCCCCAGACAAAGTCCAGATGCCACATCGATTTGGAATATTCCCCATCCGTAAGAATGGACAGCCCATTCTCGCTCTCTTGCTCGACTACAGTCTGAATCGCCTCATCCTCACACTGCTCATAGCCCTGGAAATCATGGTAAAAAGGATAGCTAATATCATCCCGATGCTCAATTTGCTGTTTATATTCCAATCTGGTTATAGTGAAAGGTTATAGTGCGCCAGCCCGGATATCCAAGCTCTGCTCACTTCGTAAGACAATCGTAATACTTAGCTTAGAGAATCGTAAGCTCTCTTGCTTATGCTGTTCATGTAATCAAATAAAGCGATGGAGTGTGATAAACATGGTTAAAGGTAAACCAGGCAAAAGGTTAATGATGACCGCGGTATTGGTGCTCTCTCTGGCGGTGTCCGGAATAGCCGGTGCGGCAGGAATGAAAACGATGAAAAAGAACGGCATGGAGCTAGTGAACTTAAGACAGGCGGCCGGGATGTACGGCTATAGCATCGAGTGGAACAGCAAAGACCGGTCCGTGTCCCTGGTTTACATGGACAAGATGATGGACGACGACAAGATGATGGACGACAGCAAGATGATGGATGACAGCAAGATGATGGACGACAGCAAGATGATGGACGACAGCAAGATGATGGACGACAGCAAGATGATGGACGATGGTATGAAGCCGATGGGCAAAATGATCAAGGTATGGATTGGATCGAAAAAAATTATGGTCGACGGTATGGCTGTCAGCCTGAATATGGCCCCTGCTCTCTACGATGGCAGCACTTATGTGGTGGACATGGTAGTTGCAGACTACATGAAGCCTGCCAAGGCTATGAAATAAGACGGACTGAGCTACCATCACCATATGCTATGATGGATTCAAATGTATTTTTCCGGATATGGGGTGGGTTAGGGTGAATGAACGAATACTGGTCGCTGATGATGATTCAAATATTACCGATGTGTGCCGCAGATATCTTGAACGGGAAGGTTACCTGGTGATCACCGCCAAAGACGGATTAGAGGCGCTGGAGCTGTGGCGCAGTCAGACTCCCAGCCTGATTGTGCTCGATCTGATGATGCCGCATAAGAATGGCTGGGAAGTGTGCAACGAGGTTCGGCAGACTGAAGATGTCCCGATCATTATGCTGACGGCCCGCGGGGAGGAACAGGACCGTCTGATGGGGCTGACGATGGGGGCTGACGATTATTTGACCAAACCCTTCAGTCCAAGAGAACTCGTGCTGCGTGTGCAGGCGATCCTGCGCAGAATGCGGGTGGTTCAGGCATCGCCCGTTACCGCCGCTGAACACACCATTAAGTATGAAGGACTTACCGTGGACGTAGCGAAGCGTACGGTGGAGATCAGCGGGCAAGTGATTGACTTGACGGTCACAGAGTTCGAGATGCTGTACTTGCTGGCAAGTCATCCTGGCCAGGCGTTCTCGCGGACCCAGATTCTGAGCAAAATATGGGATTTCAGCTACGAAGGAGATACCACAACAGTTACCGTGCATATCCGGAGATTAAGAGAGAAGATCGAACAGACTCCCTCTGATCCGAAATATATCAAGACGGTCTGGGGAATAGGCTATAAGTTTGCGGGGGATGGCATCTAATGAAACTGCGTACGTATTTATTGTTGTCCAGCCTCACGGGGATTGGCGTATTACTCATCTGTTTATTCGTCAGCTACTCCAAAATGCTCCTCACCATCGATCAATTCTATTGGTTGTCTGGTATAACGGCCGGGGTAGGCTTGCTCTCCTTCATCCTGCAGCATTTGCTGACACGGCCGTTAGAGAAATCCATTGCACGGATTACACAGCAGACTGTGCGAATTGCCGAAGGGGATTTCCATACCGAAGTCCCCTTAATCGGCCCGCAGGAGTTCAAGCTGTTGGCACAGCAATTCAATGTAATGAGCTTCAAGCTGAAGGAAAGCTTCGACAATCTGCACCATTCTGAATCCGCGCGCCGGGAGCTGATTGCGAATGTCTCCCACGATCTGCGGACCCCCCTCGCCTCCATTCAATCGTTTGTTGAAGCGCTGGAGGACGATGTCATTCAGGATGAGGTTACCTTTCAACGTTATCTGAATACCATCCGGCTGGAGACGAAGCGGCTCGGGGGGCTGATTCATGATCTATTTGAATTATCCAGTCTGGAAGCCAAAGGTGAAATCTTCGACCCGCTGCCTTGTCATGCCGATGAGCTGCTGATCAGTACGCTGGAGAGCTTCTCGTTTCACCTCGCGGAGAAGAAGCTGAACGTGGAGATTGATCTGCCGGATAAACTGCCTGCCGCTCTGATGATGCCTGCGCAGATTAAGCGGGTCTTGTCCAATTTATTGCAGAATGCCATTCAGCATTCACCTGTGGAAGGAAAGGTCATTCTGGCTGCCGCTGAAGAGGGTCAATACCTGCGAATCTCAGTGACCGATGAAGGCCAGGGAATTGAAGCGGAGGAGACCGCACGTATATTCGAACGGTTCTACCGGATTGATAAATCACGCAGCAAGAACAACGGGGGTGCCGGTCTGGGCCTCGCCATCGCACAATCAATTGTTGAGCTTCATGGCGGCGCAATTGGGGTGCACAGTGTGCAGGGAGCAGGCAGCTGCTTCTGGTTCACCGTTCCCATCTATAACGGGTCAGGGTAAGCAGCATTTATTAAGGTGGTGACTGATTTGGCCGGTGATTCAATATTTCTGTTCGGCGTATTCGGCGCAGGGCTGTTATCGTTTTTTGCGCCATGTATTCTGCCGTTGCTTCCGGTATATGTGTCTTATCTGTCAGGAAGCCTAGCAGACGGCACGAATCAGGGAGTGGCTGACACCAGCTCCTTCCGGTTTCGTTCCAGTTTTATGATGCGGACGTTATTGTTTGTGCTTGGACTATCTGTAGTCTTCATCTTACTTGGTTTCGGTTCCGGCATCCTGGGCAATATCATATCCAGCCCGAGATTCATTGCCATCTGCGGAGCCATCGTTATCTTATTCGGGATCTATCAGACAGGCCTCATCAAGTTATCTTGGCTGGAACGGGAAAAAAAGCTATCCAGCAATCGTGTTACAAAAGGCGGATATATAGGTGCCTTCCTGCTCGGTCTGACGTTCAGCTTCGGATGGACTCCCTGCATCGGCCCGGTACTCGCAGGCATTCTCAGCATCGCTGCCGGTGAAGGCTCTCCTGCTTATGGAGGCTTCCTCATGTTTCTGTATACGCTCGGTTTAGCCCTCCCCTTCCTGGTCATATCCGTATTCTCGGAAGTTCTGGTGAAGCGGATTCGCCGCTTGTACAGATTCATGGGAGGAATCAAAATCGCGTCCGGCTGTATGCTGATTGTAATGGGACTGCTGCTTATGACAGACCGGCTGAATACGATTGTCGGCTGGATTCAATAAATCGCTAGGAGGGTTAGCTATGAGGAGTGCGTGGAAATGGATGGGATATGTCCTGGTGATTGGCGGAATGCTGTCGCTCCTGATGGCCTGTGGTACGAAGCCGAACGCACCCGCCGGCAATACCGGCTCCCCCGCTGCAATGGACAAAGGAAAGCCTGCACCTGACTTTGCATTACAGGATCTGAAGGGTAACTCTCTTCAACTGTCGGATCTACAGGGTAAGAAAGTGTATGTGAAGTACTGGGCTTCCTGGTGTTCCATCTGTCTGGCCGGACTTGAGGACCTGAATACCTTGGCCGGGCAAGAGAATGATTTCCAGGTGATCACGATTGTTACACCGGATTCCAAGGGAGAGAAGTCCTCCAAGGAATTTACAGAGTGGTTCAACAGACAGTCTTATGACAACTTAACCGTACTTTTGGATGAGGATGGGGTATGGGCCAAGAAATTTGAAGTCAGGGCATTCCCTACCTCCTTTTATATTGATGCAGACGGAAATCTAGTGAAATCACTCCCGGGTCATGCTTCCAATGAGCAAATTACCCAGACCTTCGGGGAAATGACGTCCACGGTCCGCACTGTCAAGACCACTCCCATTGCTGATAAGGATCTGCACAATCTGTACCTGGCGGGCGGCTGCTTCTGGGGTGTGGAGGCTTATATGTCCCGCATTCAGGGGGTTCAGGATGTAACCTCGGGTTATGCCAACGGGGAAGGCGAGAATCCGGCCTATGAAGATGTCATTCGCGGGGACCGGGGGTTCGCGGAGACCGTTCATGTGAAATATGATCCGAAGCAAGTGACGCTGCAGCAATTGCTGGAGTCTTATTTCAAAGTGGTTGATCCTACCAGCCGGAATAAGCAAGGCAATGACAGAGGCGTTCAATATCGGACAGGAATCTACTATTCGTCCCCAGAGGATGCAGCCATCATTCAGCAGGCCGTAGATCAGGAGCAGGCGAACTATGATAAGCCGATCGTAACGGAGGTTCTGCCTCTGAAAAACTATTATCTGGCCGAGGAGTACCATCAGGATTATCTGGAGAAGAACCCGAACGGGTACTGCCACATTGACTTAAGTATTCTGGATGAGCAAGCGGTTGTGATTGATCCTGCCCAATACCCCCGCCCCTCCGATGAACAATTGAAAGAACAATTAACCGCTGAACAGTATGCGGTCGCTGTCAACAATGATACCGAACATGCCTTCAGCAACGAATACTGGGACAATTACGAACCTGGCCTGTATGTCGATATCACGACTGGAGAGCCCTTATTCACCAGCCGGGACAAATACGATTCCGGTTGCGGATGGCCCAGCTTCACGAAGCCGGTTACCCCGGAGGTGGTAACTTACACCACAGACACCAGCTTCGGCATGGAGCGCACCGAGGTCCGCAGCCAATCCGGCGATATCCACCTGGGTCATGTGTTCGATGACGGCCCCGAAGACCGCGGCGGCAAACGCTACTGCATCAACAGCGCCTCCATCCGCTTCATCCCCCTGGACCAGATGGAAGCGGAGCATTACGGGTATTTATTGGGGCTGGTGGAGTAGATCAAGTGGAGATTTATACAGATTCTTAAAAAGATCGCCCTCCCTACGCTCAAGAGAGCCGTGTGGAGGGCGATTGTTATTTGTTACTTAACCCCAATATTGCAGGGCAATTTCTTGTCCTTGTCTAATCTTCGCCCACTGCTCATCTTCCGTTAATTCATTACCGCCATCGCAGGACGCGAACCCGCATTGATGGGACAGTAACAATCTGTCCTTATCAATAATTTTTGATGCTTCATCAAGCATTTGAACTACACGGGCCTCATCGTCAAGCGTATTCGTTTTGGAAGACAGTAAGCCTAATACAATTTCCGTCTCCGGTTTATCTTTGAATACCGCCAGCGCCTCCAGGGAGCCTGCACGGTCATCATCCCATTCCAGGAAGAAGCGGTCGTACTTCAGCTGCTTCAGGAACAGATTCGCAATCTTGGCATACGAGCCGCCGCCCATATTACGGGAATCGTAGTTGCCGCGGCAGTTATGCGTCCACATTTTGAGGCCTAAGCTATGACCATAATCAATAATGGTGTTGTTGATGTCAATAAATTCTGCAGCCAGACCCTGTACTTCCTCATGATTGATTTTCTCGCCGGTAAATGGAGAGTTCGGGTTATCATCGGCAAATAACTCCCATAAGCAATCGTCGAATTGCAGAATTTGTCCTCCGGCAGCAGCGAATTCCCCTACAAAATCCTTATAGGCCTTAATCAAACCGGCCTTCAGCTCATTTCTGTCCTTATACACTCCTGTACTGCCAATGTTATCCGACCAGGACAGCTCACCAAAAATATGGGATGGCGAAGGTACGCACAGCTTGGTCTCACGGTCGCCGGCAAGAGCTTGAAGCTTCTTATAGGCATGAATGAAATGATGGTTCTTTCCGCCCAATTCACCTGTAATGCGCAGACCGATATCTTTTCTGGTCTCATATTTGGAAGCTCCATCTATATCTCTGAAGAAATATCCATGATCCGCGATATAGCGGTCAATCCCCTGGAAGCCCCAGACGAAGTCCAAATGCCACATCGATTTGGAGTATTCCCCATCCGTAAGAATGGACAACCCGTTGTCTCTTTCTTTATCCACTACAGCCTGAATGGCCTCCGATTCACACTGCTCATACCCCTGAAAGTCCTGGTAAAAGGGATACTGGATATCATCACGGTGTTCAATCTGCTGTTTATATTCTAATAGCTCCGCCGGACGCAGCAGGCTGCCTACGATTTGAAATCTATTGCACATATATAGTCCTCCTCTATTCTCATACATCTCTTTCTCATGTGTCTAAATTCTAGCATGGAGGACTTAGAGGTACGTAACACTTAAAAATGATATCTGGTTATAGTCAAAAGGTATAGTAAGGATCTTTTATGTAGTGTCCGTACCATTTTTCCTCCGTGCCGACACAAATAGACTTTTCCCGGTGTGAATTCTAATTGAAAGCCCATCTGTAATTTGCTAATATTAATGGCTGATTGGAATTTCTAGGACTAATGACTCATGATGATCAAGGAGCGGCTGGGCCGGCTGGAGAATGGTGCGGTCGGGTTTGCCATTAAGGATAACGGCAGGGAATATCGTCCCGGGCTGCCGGAAGATTGGCAGATGGCAGATGTGGCTAAAAAAGAATAAGCAGGTGAACATATGCTTCGGGCGATAATTGTCGATGATGAACGGCTTTCACTTAATCAGCTCAGCTGGGTTCTGTCCGAGAGCGGAGAGGTCGTGATCTGCCAGACCTTCCAGAATCCGGTGAAGGCCTATGAATATGCCAGGGACAACCCTATCGATATTGCTTTTCTGGATATTTCCATGCCAGAGGTAAGCGGGATGAAGTTATCCCGGCAGCTTCATGAGCTATATGAGGCCATGGACGTGGTATTCGTTACCGGCTATGAGGAATATGCACTTCAGGCGTTCGACGCCAGCGCGACTGACTATCTGCTGAAGCCGGTTTCTGCGGAACGGGTAAGACAGACTCTGGATAAAATAAGAAGGCGGCCGAGGCGGCCGGAGGTGGAGCCTGTGCTGGAGGTATGCATGTTCGGCGGCTTTAAGCTGCTGCACCCCGGACCGGACCGGAAGCCTCTCAAGCTGAGGAGCCCCAAGACGGAGGAGCTGTTCGCTTATCTCCTGTACAAACGCTCAGTCAGCCGTGACGAGATCATGGACACCCTGTGGAGCGGGTTTGAATCCGGGAAGGCAAGCAACAACCTGAATAGCAATCTGTATTATATCCGCAAAGCTATCAGTGAAAGCGGGCTTAAGGTGTGCCTGCTGCCTGACCGGAATGAGGTACAGATTGTTGAGAATTCCCTGTCCTGTGACCTGTATGCATTCGAGCGTTTGCTGAGAGAAATCAGAATGAACCGGGACGGGCATACGGAATTACTGAAACAGGCAGCAGCTTTGTATACCGGACCTTTTCTTAAGGGTAAAACCTACGAATGGGCCAGCACCAAGGCGCGCCGCCTGGAGCAGGATTATATAGAGCTGCAAGAGTTGGCCGCACGTATCTATCTCGAGAAGTATCAGATGGAGCAGGCACTGCAGGCATATGATGAAATCCTCCGGATCGATGCCCTGCGCGAGGATATCGCCGGACAGGCCATCCGGCTGTTGATCGGACTCGGAAGAACAAGCGAGGCCATCCGGCGGTACCGCAAGCTGGAGGAGGTTCTGCTGCAGGAGCTGGGAACACAGCCGGGCACCCCCATCCGTGAGATGATGCATAGATTGAACAGGTAAGCAGAAAGTTTAATAAGCAGACAAAAGCCGATTGCCCTGAAACAGGCAACCGGCTTTTTAGATTAGGATGATACTAACGGATAATCTCGATCCGTTTGTCTTGCGAGAACCACATGACATAAGCTCCTAAGGCTTCCGAAACGTAACGCAGCGGCACCATGATTCTGCCGTCAATCGCCTGCGCAGGTACGTCCATGCCTTCAATCAATTCTCCCAAAGTCATTGTCAGCACTTTACCGTCAAGCGTAATGGTAGCTGTTTTGGTTGCGTGGTCCCACTTGACTTCAGCGCCCAAAGCTTCCGCTACAGCCCGGATCGGCACCAGGGTTCTTTGCTCCTGGATAACAGGCGGCACATCGTTTTGCTTAGCAAGTGCTCCAATTGAATACTCTTTGCTGTCAACCTTGAACGTAATCTTGGTAACCGAATCAGCCTTAACGATGCTGTACAAGCTGAAGCTGTCCGTATAGAACTCAAAGCTATTCGTTGCCGGGATATAGACCCCGCCAAGCTTGATCGTCTTATACGTGCCGTCTGCCTGAGGTACGAATCGAACCGCTGTCAGGTTGGTCGTATCACCGGTCACCCCTAGCTCCTTCAAGTTAATCGTGACTTTGACCGGTTCAGCGAAGCTCTTGATTCTCGTGCTGGTGCCGTTCGAATAATTCAGCTGGGCAATCAGGTCCAGAACCTTCCCGCCTAGCGGCTGCAAGCCCGCCTGATCCAGCTTGGCTCCTGCCAACACCTCATCGGTTTTGGACTTCTCTGTCATAAGTATTCCTAACTCCAGGGAAGCACCTAATCCTAGTTTGAGCTCCGGTACGTTCAAGCCATTCTTACCAAAATCAATTACACCAAGCGTAGATTCAAGAATAACCGGCTTCGCAGCCTTCATGATCTCTTGAACCTCAGACGCAGCTGTTTTTACTGTGCCTTGTCCCGTTTCAACTGTGTTCAGTCCATCTGTAATTTTGGTAGACGGCTGTGTCACAGGCTGTGTAGCTGCCGGTGGGGTATCGGTGCTAACCGGCGGTGTATAGGAATTAACGGGCGGTGTATACGAATCTACCGGTGCAGTCTTGATTACAGCTGCCCGGAAGGCATTATAAGCCGCTGTTAATTGCTCATTAGCCTTGTCAATCTCTGCTTGTGTTGCCGCCGTGCGGATGACATTTTCCGCCGCCGTAATTGCGGCTTGCAGGATTGCTTTGGAACCCGCCGGATACTGCCCTACGCCGTTGCCCTCTGTGCTTTCATTTAAAAGAGTTGCCGCTTCAGTAATCTGGGCCTGAATCTCTCCGGCATTTCCAGCCTTGATGACTGCCGCTTCAAAGGCCGCCACCGCGGCTTCAAATGTCGCTTTCGCTGCGTCGATTTGTGCTTGTGTTGCCGGGTGTTCAAGCACTTCTTTGGCTGCTGCCATTGCTGCTTCCAACGCTTTTACAGCTTCAGCCGGGTATTGGCCTACGCCTTCGCCTACGATGCTGTCTTTCAGCAGCGTTTGTGCTTCGTTTACCACTGCGCCAGCTTCTTCGCTGCTGCCTTTTGTATTAACCGCAGCTTCAAATGTCTTGATTGCTGCTTCCAGCGTCGCTTTGGCTTCGTCAATCTGCGCTTGCGTTGCCGGATGTTCAAACACTTCCTTAGCTGCCTGGATGGCTGCTTTCAATACGTCGACCGCTTCGGCCGGATACTGGCCTACGCCTTCGCCTACTGGTACATCAACCAGCAATGTTTCTGCTTCGGTCACAGTTGTGTCAGCTTCTTCGCTGCTGCCTTCTTTATTCACCCTAGCTTCAAATGTCTTGATTGCCGCTTCCAACGTTGCTTTCGCTTCGTCAATTTGTGCTTGTGTTGCCGGGTAATCAAACACTTCCTTAGCTGCCTGGATGGCTGCTTTCAATACGTCGACTGCTTCTGACGGGTATTGGCCTACGCCTTCGCCTACTGGCACATCGACCAGCAATGCTCCTACTTCGGTCACAGCTGCGTCAGCTGCTTCACTGCTACCTTCTTTATTTACCGCAGCTTCAAATGTTGTGATTGCTGCTTCTAATGTAGCTTTGGCCTCATCGATCTGCGCCTGAGTTGCTGGATGTTCAAACACTTCTTTGGCTGCCTTGATGGCTGCCTTCAACACGTCGACCGCTTCAGACGGATATTGGCCTACACCTTCCCCTACTGGCACATCGACCAGCAATGTTTCTGCTTCGGTCACAGCTGCGTCAGCTTCTTCGCTGCTGCCTTCTTTATTCACCCTAGCTTCAAATGTCTTGATTGCCGCTTCCAACGTTGCTTTCGCTTCGTCAATTTGTGCTTGTGTTGCCGGGTGATCAAACACTTCCTTAGCTGCCTGGATGGCTGCTTTCAATACGTCGACCGCTTCGGCCGGATACTGGCCTACGCCTTCGCCTACTGGTACATCAACCAGCAATGTTTCTGCTTCGGTCACAGCTGCGTCAGCCTCTTCGCTGCTGCCTTTTGTATTAACCGCAGCTTCAAATGTTATGATGGCTGCTTCCAATGTAGCTTTGGCTTCATCAATCTGCGCTTGCGTGGCTGGGTGTTCAAACACTTCCTTGGCTGCCTGGATGGCTGCTTTTAACACGTCGACTGCTTCTGACGGATATTGGCCAACGCCTTCGCCTACTGGTACATCGACCAGCAGTGCTTCTGCTTCGGTCACAGCTGCGTCAGCTTCTTCGCTGCTGCCTTCTTTATTTACCGCAGCTTCAAATGTCGTGATTGCTGCTTCCAACGTTGCTTTCGCTTCGTCAATCTGCGCCTGCGTTGCCGGGTTTTCGAACACTTCTTTCGCTGCCTTGATTGCTGCTTTCAATACGTCGACTGCTTCTGACGGATATTGGCCTACGCCCTCGCCTACTGGTACATCAACCAGCAATGCTTCTGCTTCGGTCACAGCTGCATCAGCTTCTTCGCTGCTGCCTTCTTTATTTACCGCAGCTTCAAATGTCTTGATTGCTGCTTCCAGCGTCGCTTTGGCCTCATCGATCTGAGCTTGCGTTGCCGGGTTTTCGAACACTTCCTTGGCTGCTGCAATCGCTGCTTCCAGTGTTGTTTTGGCTGCCAGCGGGTACTCACCTAAGCCTTCACCTACAACGCTGTCTTTCAGTAGCGTTTCTGCGCCGATCACTACCGCATCAGCTTCTTCACTGCTACCTGCTCCATTTACCTTAGCTACAAATGCGGTAATTGCCGCTTCCAACGCCGCCTTAGCTGTATCAATCTGCGCTTGTGTTGCCGGTTGTTCAAACACTTCCTTGGCTGCTGCAATCGCAGCCTCCAGTGTTGTTTTGGCAGACAGTGGATATTGGCCTACGCCTTCGCCTACAATGCTGTCTCTCAGCAGCGTTTCTGCGCCGGTCACAGCTGCATCAGCTTCTTCGCTGCTGCCTTCTTTATTCACTGTATTCTTGAAAGTTGTGATCGCTGCTTCCAACGCCGCCTTAGCTGTATCAATCTGCGCTTGTGTCGCTGGTTGTTCCAGCACTTCCTTGGCTGCTGCAATCGCTGCCTCCAGTGTTGTTTTGGCAGACAGTGGATATTGGCCTACGCCTTCGCCTACAATGCTGTCTCTCAGCAGCGTTTCTGCGCCGGTCACAGCTGCATCAGCTTCTTCGCTGCTGCCTTCTTTATTCACTGTATTCTTGAAAGTTGTGATCACTGCTTCCAACGCCGCTTTAGCTGTATCAATCTGCGCTTGTGTCGCTGGTTGTTCCAGCACTTCCTTAGTTGCTGCAATCGCTGCTTCCAGTGTTGTTTTGGCTGCCAGCGAATACTCGCCTACGCCTTCGCCTACAATGCTGTCTCTCAGCAGCGTTTCTGCGCTGGTCACTACCGCATCAGCTTCTTCGCTGCTGCCTTCTTTATTCACTGCATTTTTGAAAGTTGCGACCGCTGCTTCCAGCGCCGCCTTAGCTGTATCAATCTGCGCTTGTGTCGCTGGTTGTTCAAACACTTCTTTCGCTGCTGCAATCGCTGCTTCCAGTGTTGTTTTGGCTGCCAGCGGGTACTCACCTAAGCCTTCGCCTACAATGCTGTCTCTCAGCAGCGTTTCTGCGCCGGTAACTACCACATCAGCTTCTTCAGTGTCTCCAGCCAGTATCTGCGCCTTCTTAAACACATCGACCGCGTCTACAAGGGCTTGGTAAGTAGCATCAAGCTTCACTTGCGAAGAGGGTTTATCGACCACAATAATCGCTGCATCAAATACTGCCTCCAATGCTGCTATTGCCTCAGCCGGATATTGTCCAACTCCGGTTCCTGCTTTGCTGGCCTCCAAAAGCCTGCCTACCTCATAAATTTTTTCGAGAGCTTTCGAGATATTGCCCGCTGGAATTATTTTAGCGATGAAAATACCTGCGGCATCTATCAGTTCCTCATAAGCCTGATCAATCTCCTGCTGGGTAGCCGGTTCGCTGATCACATTCGATGCTGCCGTAACCGCTGATTGCAAAATCGCTTTTGATCCTGCCGGATATTCTCCTGCGTCATCCCCCTCTTTGCTGTTGCTCAAAAGAGTGGTCAAATCCGTAATGGCCAATTGAAGATTTGTGCTGTCCCCGGCACGAACTACAGATTTCTGAAAATCTTCAACCGCATCCGCAAGTGTTTGAAGTGCTTCCTCTATTTCTTCTTGAGTTGACGGCCCGCCTACTACTATGTTTGCCGCCTCAATGGCTGTCATGAACAACGCTTTGACTTCCGGCCAATATTGCCCTGCACCGTAGCCCTCCGGGCTAGTATCATAGAGTGTCATTGCCTCCGACAACGCCATTAGAAGCGGGGCATACTCGCCCTCCTGAATCTTAGCATTTTCGAAAGCTTCGATTGCTTGTACCAAATCATGATGGGCATCATCAATCTGTTGCTGTGTCCCGGGGGAATCCATCAGAGACTCGGCAGCTTCAACAGCCTTATCCAAAGCATCGAAGGCTTCTGACGGATACTCTCCAGGGCGATCACCCTCTGCGCTAAAACTCAAAAGATTTCTTGCTGCTTCAATTTTGAGTTGGAGCTCTGTGCTGTTCCCTTCCTTGATCACCGCAGCTTCAAAAGCTGCAACTGCGTTGTTCAGAGTTAGGATAGCCTCATCCATTGCTACTTGAGTCGCTTCTTCATTTGCCAAGTTTTCTGCATTTGTAATCGCGGATGCCAGTAAGTCCATGGCTTCTAGCGGATATTCTCCTACAGCATTTCCTTCAGTACTTCCCTCCAGGAGGATTTTCGCCTCAGTAATTGCGGCTTGTAGTGCTGTATTGTCTCCCGCCTTAATTACAGACGCCTTAAAATTCGCCAATGAATTATTCATACTCGCTAACGCTTGATCAACTTCCAATTGAGTAGACATCAGGTTGATTAACGTCTCCCACGCAGCATCTATGGAACCTTGGAGAATGTCCTTCGAATCTGCCGGATATTGTCCAACTTTGGTACCTACTTCACTGGCATCCAAAAATGCCCGGGCAGTCTCGATGCCAGCCTGGAGCGCTACTTTATTAGTATCGGGATTCTTTGAATCCTTAAAAACCTGTAGTGCATTCACCAAATTTTCATAGGCTTCATTAATTTGTGCTTCGGTCCCTGAATTCCTAATCAGAACATTTGCTGCATCGATGACACTGTACAAATCTGTGTAAGCTGATGAAGGATACTGTCCTGGTCCATCTCCTTCCGAAGCAAACCTCAGGAAATCCCATATCTCACCAATTTTCTCCTGGAGTACCGAGGGATCTCCCCTCTTAATTTCGGAGTCTAAGAATTTTGTAATTGCGGCATCCAAAGCTTGATAGGCAGCCTCTAGCTCAGCTTCGGTAGAGGTGGGATTATTCCATTCTTTAGCCGAAGTAATAGCAGCTCCTAACGTATCTCTTGCCTCAGCCGGATATTGACCGTAGTCTGTCCCCACAGTGGTATAATCGAATATCCTTTGCGCATAGCTAATCTTGGCCTGAAACGGTGTCACTGCTGCCGCGCGAAATATCTCTATGGCATCGGATAACATTTGATGTGCATTTTTAATCTCTGCTTGATTATCTGAATAGTGGTACACATCTACTGCTTGCATAATGGCATCGTTTAAAGCGTCTTTTGCTTGTCTTGAGTATTGTCCTTCGCCATCTCCCTCAAGACTATATAGATAAAGGTCGGATGCCTCGATAACTTTTAAATACAAGTCATCCCTAGTGATCTCGGGACTTTCTGGTTCTTCCGGCTCTTCCGGTTCCTCCGAACCGTATAATTCACGTGGGATGGAGGTGCTATACAAGCCGGTATGAGCATAAGGATTCATGCCCTGCGGATAATAGTACCATTGGTAGCCCCGATTGGTGGATATATAATACTCTATCGTATAGGCTTCCATTTGTTTAAATTCGGGATCAGCCAAATTAACGGTGTACGTATCGCCGTCCACATGGGTTAGTTGGCCCATACCCTTCACTATACTTAATCCATCGGAAGTTAATTCTGACCTGTAATAGACATTGATTGTTGGAACTTCGCCTTCCTGCAACTGCGTAATCTTGAATGTAGCGGGTATATTGTCGAAACTGGTAACAACAGGCGGAGTGTGCTCGACTATAGCTGCTGTGGAAAAGTCCGGCGGATCAGCCAGCTTAACCGTCAAAGCTCCTTCCAACGAGTTCATGTCAATAACCTCGGGATATTGCAGGAATCCCCCATCTTCATCTAACATAGTGAAAAAATAAGTCATTTCATACGCATTGAATTCTCTTATCTTACTCTTGACTTGATAGGTAATGTCAGCAGAAAATACTGAACTATTGTCGTCTTCCCGTGTCAGGCTAATAATGTCACCCGGCACCATACCATAGGCATGCTTAAAAAATGTTCTTATCTGTACATTGTGAATTCCGCCATCCAGTGCCGTTGCACTTACGATGAGATGATTAAGATCACTTGTATCCAGCGGCGTAGGGGCTATTCTTGGCTGCGCCGGTTGCGGAGTACCCCCACCTGAATTCACAGTAATAGTATGAGTAGTATAAAAATTATCCGGCAATACAGCTTTGATGGTAATCGTTCCAGCTGGTGCTCCTTTATCAACGAACAGTGTATTGCCCACAATCCGCTTGCCTACCGGATTTTCTTCCACAATGGATAATTGAACATAATCTGGAGGATAAGATGCCTCCCCGTACTCAAAGGTAACAATTATCTCTGCCTCATACGATTCATCCGTAACATCAATAGTATCCTCCAGGTCTCTCAATCCAGCAGAAGTATACTTCATAATATTTAAATCATCTTTCAATACCAGATCAGCCGCATGTATCAAGCCCGTCGGTATGATCATCGCAAACACCAGCAACAAGGCGATTATCCGTTTAAATCTCAATGCCTTTTCCTCCATTATTTTCATTTTTTCTACATCAATTTATTCTACACGACAGCGCTAAACGTAGAATAAACAAGAAAACCGCCACGAAGGGTGGCGGCATGAAGTAATGGATTGTCTACGGGGTTCAGTCCTGATCCTTATTCTTTTTCCTATATTCCTCTTGGATTCTTACAGCCTCAGCCCACTCCTCCGGCGGAGTGAAGTACGCATCGTACTCCTTCAGCGCCTCCGGCGACTGCTGCTCTCTCCATTCCCATAAGTGCATCAAGTAATCTTCACCATACCCCATTCTCCAGCCAATGCTGAACGGCTCAATTTCAGGATACACTATCCACTGCGGCAGCAAGAATTCCGGCACATATTCATCTAATCCGTTCCTAATCTCCATCAGCAGCTTGCCCAGCATATTGCCGCCTTGGCCGTTACCCCCGTCTCCCCAGTAGGCATCATTGGCCGTATGTTCAACTAAGGTACAATCGCCTGTCGACAAAAGAATGGACTTTATAGCGGGATGCTGCTCAACCTTAGCCATCAGCGCTTCTCTCATGACCTCAACCTTGCATGCTTCCCAGTCGGAACGAAGCGGCTTACTCCGGTCCCGCCCCAACCGTGCTGTCTCCATCGGAGTTCCGGCGAGCCGGACCTCTTCCTCATGCTCAGTACCTGCGAACTTCTGCGCCTGAAAATAATGCTCCGTGGTTGCCCACGCCTTGCCTTTTAACACTATGGGGTACTTGGCAAAATTAGAGAAACAACCGTAAGGCTTATCCGTTTCATAGAAGCGTATAAAGCGTTCTTCGGGATTGAGAGCCAGCAGCTTTCTTCTGTTGTCTTCAAGTATCCTCTGGATGTGTTCCGGGGTGTTCATAATGAGCGTGCCTCCTTGTCCGAATTTCATCTAAGCGTCATTCAAGTTCATAGTGAATCTACAAAAACGCACCAAAATACAACTCTACCGCCTCCTGAGAATAACCGTCATCCCCCTGCCACTCAGCCATAGAGTTAAAATCATGACTCCCGCCTCTGCGTTTCCGGGGTGTGTCCCGCGGTACCAGCAATCCGGCATAGCCCCAGATCTCCATGATCACATCCCGTTCATTCTTACTGGAGGGAATCACGTCCTTCCACCGCTTCTCCAGCATCCGCGCACTCTCATGGTCCGCACAATCCCGTATCGCTTCGAGCATCCCGGAGAGTATGGCAGTATCCTCGGCGGTAACCTCGAACTCTTCTTCTTTACTGAATAATTCAAGGCCCAGCCAGCAGTATAAAAGCCAGTTCAGACGAATCCCGCCCCATTTGACCCGTTCGAAATTCAGCACATTCAGATCATTATTTATATATTCCCGATCAGACATTAATCTGTGAAAGTTACAATCCCCGCAGCTGCTATAATTGGGCCGTACTGAACTCCGCTGCTCATAGGTATGTACAGGTAAATCGGAAGTCAGGGCCCAGCTGGATAGGGCACTCCGCAAATAGACCTTCTTCGTCGACAGACTGTGAAGGAATGCGGCAGCAACCCGCTCCTTAGTGATCGTCTGATGCAGCTCATGTAGCCGCAAGACAATCTCGTCATGAGTAATCGTCACTGGATCGAACATCAGGCCTTTGCTTTTGGCATAATCGAAATCCTCACCGGTGAAGGCAGCAGGACTACTCTTCCAGCCGGCTGAGGTCCAGAAGGTGTTCATGAGGATTTTCTTTGCTTTGTTGTCCATGGAGTCACTTCCTCGGGTTTGGCTTAATCAGCTCTATAGCTTAGTTCTATAGCTTCTATGTAATTACCTGTTTTGCGGAACTTTGACTAAGCTTAATTCTCTCGATTTGCATAAAAAATAGACCGCCAGGAGGCGATCTACTTATTACTACCGATAAGCGAGCTTAACCGCTCCAGGAGGTCTCCACCGCCGGTTACAGAGATAGAGCCGATTTTGTCGCATATTTTCTCGAGGAATTCCAGCTCCTTCAGACGGAACAGGGTCTGATTCTCGTCCATCAGCTTCGCTGTATTCAGCAGGCTGCGCGTGGAAGCCGTCTCTTCCCGGCGGGTAAGCAGGTTCGCCTGCGCCTTCTTTTCTGCGAGCAGGACGGTATTTAGGATGTCCTTCATTTCCCCCGGCAGAATTACATCCTTCACCCCCGCCCCGAGGAAACGTACCCCGAACGCCTCTTCCTTCTCCTGGATACGGGACAGAATGAATGTGGCAACATCCTCTTTTCGTTTCAGAAGATCGTCCAATTTCAGCGTCCCGACATACTCCCGAAGCAGGAGCTGAAGCTGGATGTGTATCTGCTCGTCAAAAGCCTTCATCTCCAGAACGCGGTGCGGACTTACGATGGTGTACTGGCATACGAAGTTCAGACGCAGCGAGACCTTATCCTCTGTCATCATTTCCTGGCCGACCAGATCCATCTGCTGTTGTCTTAGATCGACCGTTTTCGTCAGTACCGAGACCGGTCCCTTCCAGAAATAATACTTACCAGGCGTAAGCTCCCGCTCGAGCGTATGATCATAGAACAGGAATCCCTGCTCGTAGCTTGCGATTTCGCAGCACTGCACATACGGAGTAAGCTTCGGGATAATCGAGCGGTCGATCCCGGCAGGCAGCTCCGGCTGCCCTATATCCGTATGTACGAAGGTATGCTTTCTCAGGAGGTTCCAATAAGCATACACACCCGGCTTCAGCACTTGCATGAATTGGCCATCCTCATAGTGCAGAACAATCTCATGATCCTGTACGCGTACGACATCGAGCTCCCGGAGGAGTTCATCATCCTGTAAAAATAGCTGCAGGTCTTTGCCCTCGACACTAAACGGTTTGCCAATATTCAGTACTGCCACTGTATGCTGCGACCATGAGAAGTAACGGTAGGTTCCCGGCAGCAGCCGCTTCACATAACTTCCCTTATGAAAGAGCAGACCGCGCTGGTCCGCTTGAATCGTTATTTGCTTCAACATATGTATGCCCCCTTCATGTTTGACCAATGGCTGACAGAATCCCGCTGCAGCTCAGGCGGAATCACGTTTGAGACAGGCGGCCCTGCCGGGAGGTCCGGGAGGACTACTTGAGGTCCGAGGCTAACCCATACTTCAGCCGGCCTTCGTTCCCTTCTTTCCTTGCCACAGCCTCCCAGCTACCGCACCATCGGTATCCACGGATTGCAAAGCCCTTCCGCAGTAGCGCTAGACTAGCCGCCAGAGATCCTGTCCATTGGTTTGCCTACTCACAATTTGCTTCAATAGTCGCTCGATGGAAATCGAGTACTGTACCAACGTCGCTTAGAAGGCGATTAGGGACTCTTACCGAAACGGACCGTACAGGATACCGTAACATACATGCCGGCACTGCGGGATCACCTGAGATCCCCGCCTCGTTACGCCCGCCCGGATAAGAACCGGATGTATGATGAACGCGCTCGGCGTTATCTTACAGGCTCTATCATCGCTGAAATCCAGCGCAACGAACATGGCGAAAGTATTACGACGGAAGAATAAATTTCCAGAGGGGAGTCTTGAACTGCATAGAAAAAAGCTCAAAGGCAGGGATGGGAAGCCTGCGCTTGAGCTTTTTTGGGGGATTCAGTTTTGGGTTTTGCTGATTCTATCTTTCCACAAATAGAAATAGGCCGCCCGGTCAAAGGTAGCGGTCCTATTTCAACGGATAACCTTTAAAAGCCTACGCCATTAAAAGCGGCTATTGCGCAGAGAGTCGTGTGTCCAGCACGGCTCTCTTTGTATTATACTTTTTTTCTGGAGTTACTGTACCACAAATCAATTCATAAAGTAAGAAAATCTCAGTTGCATTAATCTAAAACGAAATGATTACCCTCATGCTGATCTAGTCCCGCCCAAATCGCGCTGTATCTATAGAATTCTGCGGAGCCGGACCCCTTCCTCATATGCAGTATGTAAACATTAATGAAATTATACTAAAATAGTATTATCAATGCAGAATCTATAACTTTCTCATTAAGCTGCATAACCGGAGGGAACTAATGAAAAAACATATTCATGTAGTTGGTGCTGTAATCATTGAAAATGAAAAGATACTTTGTGCGCAGCGAGGAGCTAGCAAAGCATTGGCTTACATGTGGGAATTCCCAGGCGGGAAAATTGAGGATGGCGAAACACCACAGTCTGCACTAAAACGAGAGATCGATGAAGAAATGAACTGCACAATCGAAATTGGTGAAGCGATCGAGACCACTGTGTATGAATATGACTTTGGTTTTGTTCATCTCACTACTTTTTATTGCAATCTATTAAAAGGTACACCAACCTTAACTGAACATATTGCCATACAATGGCTACCTGCTAATGAATTGATGTCTTTAGAATGGGCACCTGCTGATATTCCTGCTGTTCAAAAAATTCAAGAAACACTGGGGAATTGAAATGGACAATCCCCTTCTACATTTGAACAGTTCTTTAAATTGGGCATTTATTGACCATCAACAGGATTCACCGGATAAATATAAGCCAAAACTATTAGTCAATAATAAGGACACCAATGATTACGTGCTTACACCTTTGCTAGAGGAGCTTGATCACTGTTCCTCTTTCATAATTTCTGTTGCATTTATTACGGAGAGTGGCTTAGCCACTCTTAAATCTCATTTAGCTGATCTGAAATCACGAGGAATTACTGGTAAAATTCTAACTTCCAATTATCTAAACTTTAACAAGCCAAAAATATATAGTGAGTTGCTAAAAATAACGAATGTTGAAGTTCGTTTGACAGATCTAAGTGGTTTTCATGCTAAAGGTTACGTTTTTCAACATGAAGATCATTCAACAATCATTATGGGAAGCTCTAATCTGACTGCAGCAGCATTAAAGGCCAACTACGAATGGAACGTGAAATTAACCTCATTTAAACATGGGGGCCTTCTTGGGCAGTTCCATAGTGAGTTTGAAAAGGTATGGCTAAATGCTGTTCCACTAACGAATAAATGGATCGAATTATATCAAATTCTTTATGAAGAGTTTCAGAGGGTAACCCTTAATGATCGACTAGCAATGCCCTTCACTCCTGAAAAGTTCCCTCAAGCCGTATCTGGTTTAGTCTCACCTAATAAAATGCAGGAGAGAGCACTACAAAATCTAAAAGAGTTGCGCACAACAGGGGCAGTTAAAGGACTTGTTATTTCAGCGACAGGAACAGGAAAAACCTATCTCTCTGCTTTTGACGTGAAAAGCTTTGCTCCAAGCAGAATGTTATTCGTAGTACACCGAGAACAAATTTTGCAAAAAGCTTTGGCTGATTATCAGCGAATTCTAGGCGGTGCGGACAGTGATTTTGGTATTTTATCTGGAAACAGTAAAGAAACAGAGGCCAAGTACCTCTTTGCTACAATTCAAACCATCTCTCAGGACTCGTCATTAAGCAATTTTAATCCTGAGGCGTTTGATTATATTTTGATTGACGAGGTTCACAAAGCCGGAGCACGTTCCTACCTTAAAGTCATCGAACATTTCAAACCTAAGTTCCTACTGGGCATGACAGCAACTCCAGAACGCACTGATGAATTTAATATATATGAACTCTTCGACTACAACATCGCTTATGAAATTCGCCTTCAGGAAGCTTTGGAGGAAGACATGTTGTGTCCATTTCACTACTTTGGCGTTACTGACTTTGAATACAACGGCCAAATCATTGACGATACGACTCTACTCTCCCAGTTAGTCACTGATGAAAGAGTATCTTATGTAATTGAAAAGATTGAATATTACGGTTACTCAGGGGAAGCCATAAAGGGATTGATCTTTTGTAGTCGCAGAGAAGAAGCTATCGAGCTATCTAACATTCTAAATATGAAAGGTTATCGTACAGTAGCTTTGACTGGAAGCGATAGTCAAGAAACACGGGAGCGCTGTGTAACTGATCTTGAATCAGGTAACCTAGACTATATCTTAACTGTAGATATTTTCAATGAAGGAATCGATATCCCTTGTATTAACCAAGTTGTGATGCTTCGTCAAACTCAGTCCAGTATAGTGTTTGTTCAGCAGCTAGGGCGTGGCTTACGTAAGCATCCTAATAAAGAGTTCGTCACGATCATCGACTTTATTGGTAACTATAAAAATAATTATTTGATTCCTGTAGCCCTTTCTGGAGACCAGACTCAGAACAAAGATAATATCCGTCGTCATATGAAAGACACCAGTTATATTAAGGGCATCTCAACCATTAACTTCGAAGAAATTGCCATTCAACAAATTTATCGCTCGATTAGTAATAGCAATCTTACAGCACTTAAGATTCTTAAAGAATCTTACTCTCAACTTAAAAATCGCCTTAATCGAATACCCAAACTAATGGATTTCATTGAAGCAAATTCAATTGATCCGCTTATATTCACTGATGAGCATTCAAGCTATTATCACTTTCTACAAAAGATTAAAGAAAACATTCCCATCTTATCAGAGCACGAGAAGAATTATATAGCGATGTTATCAGCAGAGATTCTTAATGGAAAACGTAAGCATGAAATTGTATTAATAAACTTACTTTTCTCTAAAGATAATGTTACTTCGACGGAGTATATGAATGCCCTTATGGAGAATGGATGCCCAACAGATTCCAGAACTATTGATTCTGTCACACGTGTACTCAACCTATCATTTTTCACAGAACCAACAAGGAAAAAATATGGAGAAACAGCTGTAGTGCAATTCGATCCATCTCAAAATTATGTTTTCCACCCAATGTTGGCTAATTCGCTAAAGAATAATATGTATTTTCGAGAAATGATCTTTGATATTATTCAGACTGCATTTCATAAAAATGAACAGTATGATTGTGGCGAACCCTTAACTTTATACAAGAAGTATTCCAGAAAAGATTCTTGTAAACTTTTGAATTGGAGTAATGATGAGGGCTCAACTATCTATGGTTATAAAACAAAACATCAGACTTGCCCAATCTTTGTAACCTATCACAAACAGGAAGAAATAGAAGCAAGTACGAAATATCAAGAAAACTTCATCAACGCAGAGGTTCTAACGTGGTCAACAAGGAGTAGACGAACACTTGAATCTGAGGAGGTTAAAACGATTCTTGAGGCAGACCGCTTAAAAATCGACCTTCATGTTTTCGTGAAAAAGGATGATGCAGATGGAACAGAATTCTACTACTTAGGTAAAGCACATCCCGATCAATCGAGCGCTGTTCAGGCATCTATGCTGGATAAGAATAATGAATCAATATCTGTAGTGCATATGAATCTGCTATTAGAGAATTCTGTGGAAAGTAAGCTTTATGGATATCTGACTAAATCTTGAAATGTATCAATAACTAAGGACGTGAATACACCACGTCCTTAGTTAGCCAAAAACATTCAAACTTATAACGGCCAATATATTTTTCTTAACGGTATTAATGTCCGTGTCTCCGAATCAAATTGATCATAGTATTGCGTGACCAACTCCGCGAGCAAATCCAAGTCTATTAACGATAAAGGGATATTGGATCTTTCCGCTTCATATTTCGCTTCCTTGGTGAATCCACCACTTGATACATAAATCCCCCGATCTCCTACTCTTAATCCTCCGGTAAAACTACGTATTTGATTAGATCCCATACTGCCTGAACGGTGTTTTACTTCCACTATAATTCTGGGTTCTTCAAGCCCTAGACCATCTGGGGATGCAAAAATATCTCTTCCCCGGTCCGGCCCCTTGGGTGATATTCGTGTCTTGTAGCCCATTCCTCTTAGGATGCCCGCAACAAGTTCCTGCATCTGCTCCCAGTCTAACTTAGCAATCTTATCTTTGATAAATTCATTGGACTTCTCAATAACGTCTTCCTTGATTAGCTCTAATTCTTCAGCTTCTTCCTCCGTCTCAGCTTGCACAGACTCTATAGGTTGACTTGGTTGATTACCTTCTGTCTGTCCGGTTACCATTTGCTTGAGCAATTCCTTCTGAACATCATTCGGGATAGATATAATAGTCATTATGGAACCAAGAGTATTCCTGGCGCTTGCCGTCAAAACATCTCTGGATACAGTTCCTTCCCAATCGATTCTGCGAACATGGGGTTTATCCGTAATATAATTAGGCTTAAATTCATAATTAGACTTGATTCTTCCTATGTAATAGAGTCGCTCTTCAGGATTATATGTGATTACTTGGTCGTCTATTTTAAATTCACTTACAAAACGAAAAATCTGGCCAGCAGTAATATTAATCTTACCCTCTTTATATCCAGGATACCTTACCTTCAACAGCCTCTTCATCTCTTGCAGTGTATTTACCGCACCGATATCTCCCAATTGAGCCCAACCAATCGCCACCGCTTGCTTTTCTTTAAATTCGTCAATAAGATATGCCCTTTCTCCCGCTCGAACAAGCCACATACTTTTCATAGTTGACCTCCCTTTATTCTTTGTACATGAAACTTACGAATCTCGGCATCGGTGATATTGGCCTTAACCAAATGATCGTATATCGTTTGGGTCTGCGCCGCAGAAATAGGAGGTTCAGGGGTTCCCATTTTCAAACTGATCAGCTTCCTAGAGATATACTCACTTAGTTCCACATCATAGACAATCAGTTCGTCCGAATGGATCTTCCGCAGTTCAGGATCAATACTGAACCGACATCTCATCGTGAATGAAACCATAGAGATGAATTTCACTGCCGTTACACCTTTCATCAGACTCTCGATGGCCTTGATATGTCCGTAGTTTTGCTTAAGCGGATTATACATCTTGTAACGGTTGCTCACTGACCATTGCTGATCCGACCGCCCACCCTTAATTTCCCCATTGTAGTTTTTCGTCTCAATGACAAATATGCAGTAGGGAGAAATAACAATATGATCAATCTGAGTGTAGCCTGTTCGAGACTTGGGATTAGGGAGCATTAAATCGCTTAACGATTTGCACTCTTTAGGTAACTGATCCAGTTGGATATTAATTTTATGTTCGCCTAGCTCACCAATTCGTGTGGAGGCCACTTTTGGCTTTGGCTTTGGCTTTGGCTTTGGCTTTGGAGATTGTATCTTCTGCACAGCCTGTGGAAGCTTAGCATCAGACTTTTTGAAGAGAGAGAACAGTGCTTTTAACATAGCAAAACCTCATATCAACTGGATTTACAATATGTATGGTAATTCGACAATATGGGAAGGATTACCTCCCCAAAAACACCAAGAAAAAAGACTGTCGCATGGACAGCCCAATAATAAAGTATGCATGTATCACTCTTCGTTCTGATACCAAAATACTTTTGCAGTATATTCCACAGGACATGTCTTAGTCCGAGAGAACTGGAGGGGCAGTAGAGGCATTTGCAAGTTGCATACCATCCTTAAGCCCTTGTAGATATAAGCGTTCATAAATAACGGATTGCTTCAATTGAAGCTTGTCCTCCCAGTACTCAAACTCTGGCATATGTGCAGTGTCCATGGACTCAAATAATGCTTGAGAAGCTTTGCTCTCTTCTTCAAACGAAAGTCTAGGCTCGGATTGATGCTCGATCTGTGCGGTAACCTCATTCAATCGACTTTGAATCGTCTGTATAAACCATGCTGGAAAGCTCACTAAATCCCCTCCAAGACAGATTTTCAAACGAAATGATGCTGTATGTCCACTTTTTTCTTGATACATTCGATTAATGAGTTCGTCCAGCTTGCGGCTCTGAGCCTGAACCTCTTCATTGCTGCTTAGCGGAATTCCCTGCTCCAATGATTTATTTCCGAGTTCATTCAGCTTGCGCTTCTCCTCCTCATAATTATGCGTAAGATGTTGCATCGCACCCTCTCCTTCCTGGGAAAGCTATATCTGTAGACGATGTACAGAAATTTTAATGCGTTTATCGGTTTATTTCATTTTAATTCGATATCCGCATTAAAACAACAGTTACCTCGCATACAATTTGGTTAAATTGTGAGGTGACACGGAAATGAGACATCGCAAAGAGCCCCCAGGTGACAAAAACATCATCGGGAGCCGAGTTGTAGCTATTCGAAAAGCTAAACGAATGAAGCAGAAAGATTTCCTTGCGAGGTTGCAAACTTTTGGTTTAGACATCAGCCCGACAAGTTTGTCTCGCTTGGAGGGTCAATATAGGCTTGTGCAGGATTATGAGGTTGTTGCTATTGCGAAGGCGCTGGAGGTTTCTGTTGGGGAGCTGTTGGGGGAGAGTATGTGAAATAATGAAAAAATAGAAAAGGCGGTCTATTCCAATCCTCATTGGAATAGACCGTCTTCGATAATATGCCAACTTTTTCTCTACCCGATAATCCTTATTGCATTATCTTTAATCTTCGTTATTGTCTCTACCAACCGCTTTTGTTTCGTACCGTCAAAAAGCTTTACAAAGCTTTGTGGCTTATCGAATGGCGGCTTAACCAACTCAGACACATTATCGATATAGCCGTTCTGAGCAATATAATCAATAATCTTTTTGACAAATACGATTTGTCCCTGGTTTAAAGACTGATCATTAATAAACTCCGAGAATGCAGCGATGGCAGCTTCATACTCCAGCTTTGCAATTTTACGTACCAATAAACCAAATGGCGTATCTTTAAATTCTCGCTGATAATCCTCCGCTGTACCCAGTTCACCCGTAAAAATTTTCTCCAGTGCTTCATAGTCCAGCGCAGTTAACGGAATATTATTACGAAGCTTATGAATTACAATGGAATCGCGGTTTTTCTCAATATAGCGGTTGACCTTAAGCTTGTAATCTTCGAAAGTATAAGCCTCATACATAGCTTTACCTTCATGGATTTCGATAATCTCATCAGTTAAATTCGTATAAATCGGATTCTTGCCGCCGCCCTCATCTACAATGAATTTAATCAAACTGCGCAGTTCCTTGCGTACTAGTTCAAAATCCAGCAGACCTGCACTCTCCCAGAACTCCTCCGTACCAATAGTCTGTATAAGCGAAAGTTTTTCTTTTACCGACTGGATGGTGGCCCGTTGAAGCAATATGGAAGACACATCTATCAGCTGTTTCTTTCCCTTCTTGAACTGCGGCGACTCTTCAAGCTGGGCAATCATCAAACCATACATAAAATTATCAAACCGTTTGGCATGCTCATCTGTATCAGACATATATACAATAGGGGCAAGGTACATAATTAGATTCGATTTATCCTGATCCAACAGACAGACAAAAGCTTCTTGATGTTTATACTTTTCTATATATTGCAGTTGCAGTTTCACAGATACCAGTTCGGTATTTAATGCAAGAATCTGCCCCAACACCACAACTATTAATTCTGTACGGATTGCCTGATAGGACTCCTCAATGAAATCTGCCTGCTGCAGATGATAGATCAGCCGCACCCGTTTGGCAAAGATCGCTTCAGACAAACTCTGGCCTTCATTCCCCTGCAGACCTTCCTTGTGCTGACGAAAAAATTCAAAGTTGCCCAGGTAATCGAAGATGACGAAACGCTGCTTGTCTTCACCTTCTCCGAACAAATCCCTGCGTAGTCTTGTCCCGCGACCGATCATCTGCCAGAACTTCGTTTTGGAACGAATCCGCTTGAAAAATACAAGGTTAACAATTTCCGGCACATCAATCCCCGTATCCAGCATGTCTACAGAAACGGCAATGTGGGGCTCTTTATCGGGTATTTTGAATTCATCAATTAGGCTCTGCGTGTAAGTATCTCCCGAGACAATTCTCTTGGCGAAATTCCCTTTATATTGCGGATATAGCTTGTTAAAGCGTTCCACGATATACTGGGCATGATTTTTCTTCTGGGCAAAAATAATCGTTTTCCCAAGCCGGTCCCCACCAGCTACCTTAATCCCCTGAGTCATAAGATCTTCCAGCACACGGTCCACTGTAGCCTGATTAAAAATGAATTCGTTAATTGCAGGAGATGGAATGAACTCAGGCATTTCGCCGTCCTCATCCGTAAAGTCCTCCTCATACCGCGCCTTATCTTCCGGCGAGAGATCATCATAAGTAATCCCTTGCTCCAGGAATCTTGTCGTAACCTCAATGTTATAGTAAGGAACCAGAACATGGTCAATTTCCACAGCCGTTTCATAGGTGTAGGCATAAGTTGGCACACCGTTCTGCATCTCAAAGAAATCATACGTATTCCGGTCTACTTCCGTCTTGGGGGTAGCGGTCAAACCTACAATTATACCGTCAAAATATTCAAAAATCGCGCGGAATTTCTTGAATATACTCCGATGAGCCTCGTCCACAATAATCAAGTCAAAGTGGGCGGGCGTAAACAGGCGCTTGCCATCATCAGTTTTTTCCCTGTCAATAGCATTCAGCATCGTCGGATAAGTAGAGAACACGATACGCGCCGTTTTATCGTCCTTATTGCTCAGCAGATTACACAGAGACATGTCCGGCAAATAATTTTTGAAGTCATCTTTAGCCTGTTTAACCAACGCCTTACGATCAGCTAGAAACAGGATATTGGTCACATATCCCCCGCGTGACAACACATCCGTTAAACTGGAGGCTGTTCGGGTCTTGCCGGTTCCGGTGGCCATTACTAGCAGCGATCGTCTGTGCCCCTCCATAATATTCTCGCATACGGCGCGAATCGCTTCCTTCTGGTAGTAACGGTCTGTTATCTTGTCGTCAATAATGACCTCGTTCAGCACTTTGCGTTCACTTCTGCGGTTCATCAGCTTTTGCAGATCCGACTTGGAGAACATCCCGCTCACTTTACGCTGTGGTGAGGTGAGGTCATCCCACAGATTCGTTTCAAAACCATTCGTTGTAAACATCATCGGCCGTCTTCCGGTCATCCGCTCCAGACAATCAGCATACAACTTGGCCTGATGACTGCCGATCTTGGGGTCTTTGGATGTGCGTTTAGCTTCAATTACCGCCAGAGGCAGGCCATCTTTACCGTAGAGCACATAGTCAGCATAACCTCTTTCTTCCTCATTAGGCATTCCAAACAGTTCTACTTCTTCCCTAACATCGTCTCCAAGTGTCCAGCCGAGCAGTTTCAGGTCAACATCAATGTATTTCTTGCGTGTACGGAACTCAGAAAGATCCCCAGGTGTGAAATGACGTTCTTCCTGATGCTGCCCTTTATCAGCGGTAAACTTATCACTCATCGCTGCAATCTGGGCACGCAAAGCCTCAATTTCCGATTCCTTTTGTTCGATTAAGCTGTCCTTCTCTTTAATCTTTGCTTCATCCAGAACAAGCTTTTCGTCCGGGATGTCACTCTCTTTGAAATGACGCTCCTCGTAATTTGTTCCATAGCAGTAATCTAGCCACTGCACAAATTCAAACAACGCAGCAAGCGACAATACCGCATCACTCCTGCTGATATTCTTGTCCGTATGTACCGCGAGGTTCCCAAGCTTGATAATGTAACCCAACTTCCCCCAAGTCTGGTTCTCCATCGCGAATTTGAATGTTGGCTCATGAATCAATGCCTGCAAATTATCCTTATAAGGCATAGTGATAGTGTTATCGGCAGCATACACCCACTTCACTGCAAGCTCAAAAGCCTTCCGGCTGCCCACGGCCGCCATCGCCGGAGAGGTGGCAAGCACCCGCTCCGCTTCAATAGCCGCTGTAGCAAACAGCTTATATTCCGTTTGTCCCTGTAAGAATCCAAAGTTTGCAGGCATTCGGTTCACCTCATGGGTAAAATGATGATAGCAATATGCTAATTATGTGTATCAATTAGGATGAGATCGTTATTCGAAATACTCGCTCATCAGGCTGTCGAAGAGATGCTGTGTTTCGTCGATGGCCTGTTTAACGATGGCTTTTTGTTCTTCGATTTTGGTGACGATGTTGGCGAATTGGTTTTGGAGTGATAGTGGTGGTTTTACAACAGTAAAGGAAAGAACATCTTGCTGGTTTACGCTCGATTGATTCACTGCATTTTTTGCTCTTCCTCTAATTTGAGCTTTAATGAATTGAGTCCTCCATAGGTACATTAAGAAAATTGGTATTAAGTACTCTTGGTTCAGACGGAATCTCATCATATTTGATTCGTAGACTATATCCTCTGTAATATCAGGAACTATTCCTACTTTACCTAAATACTCGATACTATTAACACGATTAATTAAAATATCATCTTTGTTTAGAGCGTATTGTTCTATTTCCTCAGGTTCTAGACTCAGCCTTTTCAAACTTGAAATATTCTCCACATAACCGTCATAAAAAGAGTCTATACGTACAATTTTCGTACCACTACCGTATTTTGATTGATGTTTATACAAACCATTTTGAGGAAAAAGTTTCAAATAATCTTTCAACACTACTCTGTCCCATTTAAAATCATTCCTGAATGGTTCTCCAAACATCTTATAAAAGGTAGCTTTGATCAGATTATCCAGCTCAGCAAGCTGTTGTTTACGCATAGCAAGCAGTTCTGAGACTGTGTCTAATTTCTTGTTAACTCGCTTTTGAGTTTCGAGAGGTGGAAGGGGGATACGGACCTTCTCCAGGAATGCCTTGGGCACTCTTCTTTGACCTGCACTTCCCGTCATATTTTTTTCAGCTAGTTTTCTAAATTTAGAATATGAAAGAAATCTATGAATCCAATCACTTGTTACGGTTTCATTGGGACGTAAGACATGAAATTCGGTCGATCCTACTCCTAAACCGTTAATTAAACCGCGTGCTACTCCACCTTTTCCATTCTCCATGCAAGGTGTAATTTTTGCAAATAAGACATCATTCTCAGTAAAATAAGTAAACCCACTACTAACTTCAGAATACGATCTTTCAATCTTAGTATTAACTTTCCCGTCCTCAGATACTTCGGACATAGGAATAAAAGAGATAAGTTTATTATTTTCATAAAGAGTCTGGAGTTGCTTTTTAGGTGGATTTACTGTGCATACTTCACTTAACTTTACCTTTTCCCACTTACTCACCCAGCAGCCCCCTCAATTCATCCATCTTAGAGGCAATATCAAGATTCAGCTGATCCAGACGGGTCATGATGATTTCAGGCTTGTCATACTCTACTTTCTCATACACAACTTCTTTATATCGATTGATTGACAAATCATAGTCATTCGCTTCAATTGCCGATTTGTCTACTAGGAAGCTCGGCTCTGTCGGCAGACGATCTGCTTCACCTTCTAGGTTGTGATAACGGGTAATGATATCAGGAATATCGTTAGCCGTAATAGGGGAACGTTTGTCGTCCAGCGAATAGCCGTCGGCTTTCATATCATAGAACCATACTTTATCCGTGCCGCCTGCCCCTGTCTTGGTAAACAAAAGGATCGCTGTGCTGACTCCCGCATAAGGTTTGAACACTCCGCTTGGCATGGAAATCACCGCTTGCAGCTGATGATTCTCTACCAGTTCCTTACGGAGCGACTTATGCGCCTTAGTCGAACCAAATAATACGCCATCCGGCACGATACAAGCGCAGCGTCCGCCTTTACGGAGAATACGCAGGAATAGGGCCACGAATAGAAGCTCTGTCTTTTTGGTATCCGTAATTGTTCTTAGATTATCGTTAATGCTTTCAGCATCTACGGTTCCGGTAAATGGTGGATTCGCAAGCACAATATCATAGGCAGATGCCACATTATTTTGTCTGGATACACTATCTACATAATCAATATGCGGCTGGCTGATGGAATGGAGCATCAGGTTCATCGCGGACAGTCGCAGCATCGTTCTGTCGGTATCATATCCGGAGAACATCTCGCCTGAGAAATGCTCCCACTGTACGCTGGTCATCTCAGCTTCATATTTTTCACGGATATATTCGGCAGAAGAAACAAGGAAACCTGCTGTGCCGCAAGCCGGGTCAACGATCTTGTCATTCGGTGTAGGTGCAAGCAAACGGACCATCAGGTCGCGAATATGCTTAGGTGTTCTGAATTGGCCGTTTTGACCAGCCGAAGCCAGCTTGCCCAGCATGTACTCATAAAGATCGCCTTGCATATCCAGATCTTTGATATCATGTTCATACAGTTCATCGAGACCTGTAATCATCTTCTGCAGTACCTGCGGTGTTGGAACAAGGAACATAGCATCTTGCATATAACGTGTAAAGGCTGTCATGTTTTCTCCATTCATCGTTTTAATAAATGGAAATACCTGCGTGCCGACAATATCATAGATTATACGGGCGTCTTTGGTTTTGAACTTACTCCAGCGCATATTCTGCCCTTTTTCGTTTTGAGGGAATATTTTCGGCATCTCAGCTCCGCTAATCGCCTCAAAGCTCTCATTCTCCAATTCCTTTTCATCCAGGGAACGGATAAACATCAGGTAAGTCAGTTGTTCTATAACGGTTAAGGGATTACTAATCCCGCCAGCCCAAATATCAGACCATATTCTATCAATTTTATTGCGTACTTCCCCTGTTAGCATTCATATTTCTCCATTTCTATAGCTAATATTGTTCTGCTCTGAATTTTCTCTACAGTAATTTAGCAATTTCATTTCCATAATCCAACTATAAATTCCTTAATGCGATAATACTCCTCTTATTATACACCCAGTAAGAGGAGAAATCTGACACCAAATAAATCTTAATTATAAAAATTATAAGTTTCGAGATAAGTACTTTTTTTATAACATTTCCAATATTTTTATAGGATAATAGAAATACCCATACTTTGTTTCCCATAAGGAGAACTACATGATTACCAAGGCCCTGCTCCAGTATTATTCAGAATGCTTAAAATATGAAGGATATTATTCAACCCAACTCAAACCTTCCGATCTAAACCAGGCTCAAATAGATCCATTAAACATAGAGGCTGTTGTTGAACGGTATGAAAAACTAAGCCATGATTTAAAAGCCGATCAAATAATTATGTTTGGCTACCCGCTTTTAAAATTAAATAAAAAAGATACGTATATTCCATTAATTCTCTGGAGCAGTTCAACATTTCAATCAGATCATAATTTCTTTAAGGCTGATCAATCGGGGTTCCATAAGGAAATATATAAAGCTTTGGCCGATAGGAACTCCCTTAATATTCTTACTCGCTTGAAAGAACAATTCTCCTCGAATCCTACTGGGTTCTTGAATGACCACACAATGGTTACACAACTACTTGAAATTGCGAATCTCGAAGAAAAAAGAAGCGTGCCCGCATACACTATCTTCCTGGCGAAGAATTCCGATTTTAGTAACTATCATATCTCACAGGAGATTCAGGCAATTCTAGAAGATAAGTATGAGCCAAGTTCTATTCTAAAAAGTTATCTTAATCATAGCTTCGCAATTCCAAAGACTTCAGAAGACCAGTCACTCATCCATATTGTACCTGGCAACCTTCCTCAAAATAATGTACTGCATGATATAAATCATACGATTAATATTGTTAAGGGACCTCCAGGAACCGGAAAAACACAGACTATCCTAAACTTGATCGCCAACCAGGTCAATCATCAAGAAACTTGCGTTATTGCCAGTACAAATAACCAGGCCGTAGATAATATCGTAGAGAAACTGGATGCAAACGGAATAAGCAAATACTTCTTCGGTTACGCCCGCTTAGGAAGTAATGCGAAGAACAAAGAAGCTGCAGTACCGCTTCAGTATGCTTTAGACCGTATGATAGAGATCGTGAGAAAGAACCCCAATAATATGCTTACTGCTGAGTCTTATTCAACATATCAAGCTACAAGCCAAGCCTTGATGGATGAAATAACCCATGCTGAACAAATAGAGAATCAAATTATTGATCTGACCAGTACGATTAATCAGCTTAAAGACTTAATTATTGTCCTCAATGACAGATTGCGTCTAAACCACTTGATCCCTATGAAAAATGATTTAGAGTCTATTTCAATTGCTAATGAGAAAATAGAATCTCGTCTGCGTGAACTGGTCGATGAGCCGTTACAACTCTACGGCAATGATATTTTCAGAAAATTTCGTTCGTACATAGCTGGAAGACTACGTACCTATATGAAATTCAGAATAAAAAAGCAGTTAAGGCCCATTGGGGCAACACAGCTCTGGGAGCATATTGACAGCAGCACCCCGGTTCAATCCCTGGCCTTCTGTGAGGAGATTATCAAAGTTATTAACCTTGAATTACGCTACTCTCAACTTGTTGAAGAGTTAGCTTCGATAAAGAAACAACAACAGGACGCCTCAGTTGACCTGAAGAATTTATATAGTAAGAAAAATGATATTGACCTGCACCTTTTGCAGTACCAGTGGCTCCACAGAGCCAGACCTGTTCTCAAAGATATGAAAGAGCTCCAAAAAATCAAAGGGCTTATTCAAGAGCTGCGTGAAAAAGGAAATATTAGAAACAGCTCATCTGCTTTTCCTTCTTTCCTTAAACTGTTTCCTGTACTCCTCGTTAGCAGTCTATCTGCACGCAACTGTATTCCAGCCGGAATGTCCTTAGATCTTGCTATCATCGATGAATCATCCCAGTGTTCGATTCCAAGTATTTTTTGCTTGCTCCAGTCTGCACGTAAGGCCTGTTTATTCGGGGATACCAATCAATTGAGTCATATTGTTTCGATTGAGGACACTCTTAGCAGAAACTTGTTTGAAACACATGCACCAGGAATAGACCTTGAACCTTATTGTTATCTGAATAATTCTGCATTCGAAAGAGCTGAACAGGCGTGCCTGCTAAGCGAAGGGGGTACTCACCTCCTTAACTATCACTATCGCTGCATTCCATCCATTGCGTCCTTCAGTAATCAGCAGTTTTACCATAACCGCTTACATATGATGCGTCATGAGCCAGAGAGACAACCCTATACAGCCGGAATTTATTCAACCAATGTATACGGTTCTGTATCAGGAACGATTAATCATCATGAATTAAATGAAATCCATACAATCGTGAGTAAACTTGAACAAAATGGCATTGATCAGATCGGTATCGTAACACCATTCTCAGCTCAGAAAGAACATCTTATAAAAATGTTCAGCGGTAAACCTAATATAAAAATAGGAACTGTTCATACGTTTCAAGGCGGTGAGTGTAAGGCTATTATTTTCAGCACAGTGATTTCACAAGGTTCAACATCTTTTCAGATTAACTTTGTACAGAATAGCTACCGGTTAATTAATGTTGCCCTTACCCGTGCACTTGATTATTTCATGCTTGTCGGAAATCTTGCACAGATTGATAACGGGCAAGGCTACTTAACCAAATTGAGCCGTTATATTTATACAATTGAAGCAAGCAGTTTTCATCGCCCTTCAATTGAATTATCCATTGCATTTAACCAGATTATCCGGCAAGAAAACCGGATTAAGCTGATGCATGAAGGTGAGCGGATGATTTATAATAAACTGCTAATATTCCTTGGCGGTATGCCTCTGCTTGTCTTTCCTAAAGTCCCCATAAAAGATGTATTATCAATCAATCTACCGTTAGACTATTCTTTAAAAAACTTCTACTTTACGAGTCACATGGACTTTGTTATTTACGAAAGGGAATCTTTGCAGCCGCTCTTCTCCATTGAATACGACGGAAGTTATCATCGCCGGGATCCAAAAACAATTTCGAATGACAAAATGAAAGATGATTTATGTTCATACACTGAATTCAAGTTGATCCGCATCAAATCCAATGATGAAACCGGGGGATGGGAGGAACTAAAGGGATATTTGCAGTCTATTAGCTGATAAATTCCTTCTTTAAGATACTCACTCTACGATAAAAAGGACGTGGAGTCATACCACGTCCAGAAACTCAATCCTTATACGGATCAAACTCATCCGCCCCAGCCATACATACCCCAATCGGCTTCAACACATGCATAACCTCGATGGTCCCGGCATGCGCATCCAGCACCTCTTGAAGCTTCCGGTACACAAAAGGACTTTCATCCGTGCCTGCACCGCGCAGCTCAACACCGCAATCCCGAACCGCCTCCAGCATTTGCGTTGACGTAATTTGACCGCCGCTGCGGGTGCGGGTTTTCCAGTTCATTTTGCCTGCCGCCTGGGTCCGGCTCATGATTCGTCCTGCACCATGAACGGTGCTATAGTAGGAGTCTTTGTTCTCCACGCTATCTTTTCCCTTAACGATCACCGATATATCGCCCATACTGCCGCCGATAAAGCCAACCTGGCCCGGCGCAGACGGGGTCGCCCCTTTGCGGACGACGACGACTTCTTTGCCGCCATGTGTTTCTTTCCAGGCATAGTTATGATGGTTATGAACTTCGAGGTCCGCTTCCGCTCCCAGGATGGCTAATACTTGCCGGATCACATAATCCCTGCCGGCATAGGCGTAGCGTCCGGCCAGCTTCATGGCTCTGTAATACATATCGCCAAGCTCACTGCTAGTATCAAGCAGTACGGGCGGCTGGTCCATCTTTTCACCGGGGGCGTTAGCCAGAAAGTCTCTGCCCGCTGCCAGGTTGAGGAAACCGCTCGCTGTCTTATGGCCGAACCCTCTGCTCCCAAAATGATTGGCGATCCACACCCGGCCTGTTCCGGCTTCTTCAAACAAATCTACGAAGTGATTGCCGCTGCCGACCGTACCTAGCTGACTCTGTGCCAAAGCTTTCAGTTTGTCGTGCTTCTGTCTGCCTACCGCCATGAAAACAGCCCAATCCGGGTCGTCAAAAAGTTCATGATCGACCCTTTCATTATTAACACGGCCTATTCCGAAGGAGATTCTCCGGGCGATCTCGTCCATAATATTCGCCAATCGGGGCCTGATATCTTCAACAGTTAAGCTGGTTCGCACCGCTTTATTCCCGCACGCAATATCATAACCGACGCCGGACGGGGAGATTTGCCCATCGTATACGACCACCCCGCCGATCGGCTGGCTGTAGCCCTTATGATGATCTGCCATGAGCAGGGTTTGCACAACATTGCCTGTTTCCGCACACGTCTTTGCTTGAGCCAGCGCTCCGCTGTCAGGATTCCCCCAGACCCGCACGCCGTCTATATTTTGATAAGCCATACAAGTATTCAACTCCTACATAATGAATGTTCTTCCCCTACTTACAATCCCTTTGCCGCCCGGAGCTTGTGCAGCCGTTCTTTTACCGAATCTTCAGTCTCGATTACTAATAAATGAGCGACCGCATGAGCAAGCTGCTCCCCCCAGGATGAAACGTCCCAACCTTCTAGTGCCTTGATCGCCATATTCCGGTTAGAGGTCACTGGACTGTTCAAGCCCGTGAGGATCAACTCTGCCCCTATCCCCTCGAACCGGTCCAAGCACTGCAGGATCACGCCCAGCTTCCTATGCGCTGCATATTCTTCGCCGAATCCCATTTCAGTTCCGGGGCCCGTGGCGATCTGCTGCAGGGGAATGTGTTCACTGGCGAATTGAACAAATCTGTGAATCCGGTCCCGGTCATCCGATCTTATTAGCTGATAGTAATAGAAATCCTCCAGCGGGTTAGCTGCAAGCTGATCATAGAGAGTATCCCAAATATCCAAGCCAAGCTTCTCTGCACACGCTATACCATAGTAAACGTCTGACATATCACTGCTGCTAACGGCATCCATAACCATACTGTTCCATTTGGTGTCGGCCATAATCAACTGGCAAGCCTCCCGCATATCGCTTCTTAGCTGCTCACTCCAGCCTGAGGACATCCGAGCGGTCCACTTCTCCTCATCCTCCGCCAGGAAGTCGTGAATGCTGAATAGCACTGACAGATGCTTTGCCGTTGTCTCTGCCTCCTGGACAAGCCTCACATAATCCCATAACACCTGCGGGGCATACTCATAATCGTCAATATTCTCTGCCGGCCCGCCATTCAATAACGCTTCAATGATATCGGTTGCCCCATTAAATAATGCGCCATCTACCCGATCAGCCGAAAGTGCCTCCCGCAAATCACCATTTCTTGCACAAATACAGGCTAAATATTCGTTCATGACGTTGTTGTGGCACCCTTCCCGCAGCAGCCAATCTTTGATCTCCTGACTGGCAGGCTCAAGTCTCTCGACGATATGTATTTTCCCCCAGCCATGAACCTGCCCAGCGAGTTCAAATAGAACTTGATTGCTATCCTCCATTCCATTATGAATCGCAACTACGGCATATAGCGTAAATTCCTCGTGTCTCCCAAGCGTTAGAAGCAGTTCCTTTACTTGCCCGTTCTGAAAAAGGCCCAGCATTGCAATGCCGAATTTGACGGCATTCCGGTGCGCCGCATGCTCCGCGAGCCATTTCGCCTCAAGGAATACGGAATCCGGCTGTATTCCGGGGTGCTTGCGAACCTCATCTATAACTTCATCCATCATGCCGCCTATATCTGTCTTCACAAGCTTGGCATATAGGGCCTTTCTTGTTGAATTCTTAGGCTTTCTGGATTGCTTCGCCAGCAGGCGAACCAGCTCTCTTGCCTCATCCGTCATCTTAGCAGGTCCGGCATGATGTCCAAACGCTCCATCCAAACCGCCCGCTACCCATCTGATTTTATCACCGGACCAGAATTCTTCGTCATCCGGCAGCGATCCGTCCACGGACTCTCCTTGCTCCTTAATATAAGCGTAAATGGAGGTTCTACCCTCCCATAACGGCCGTTTCGCTCTTTCGAAGAATATAACCATCGTTCACCACACCTCTTCCTATACTTCCTGCGATACCAATAGCACAACTCAATGATTATAAGCGGCTGCATTATCATATCAACTTCTATATCTATATTGGTTTATTTTGGGAGCGGCGAACATGGCGAAAGTATTACAACTGGGCATATAATTTTTATAACCAAACAGAGGACAGGCTTGTTGGCTTCGGGCTCTCCCCTTCCCCATACATCCGATCCTCACTCTTTTAGCGTCAATTCTATTCACTACACGGATTTCTACAATCCTGGCAGTTTAATCGCCCAGCCCCTCCACCCCTGTATACTCATCCATAACCTTTTGCATTTGTACAATGTGGCGTTTGGCATGTTGACACAAAAAGTAGATATATTGATAAACATCAATCTTGCCTAAGTTGTTTACCGTCATTGTAGTTTTATAAAGTATTCCCTCTCCGTTGTTCATCTCTTTCAAAAGCTCTTTGCATTCGTTAATTTGATTACCTAGTAATGCTCTTATTTGTCCTAATTCTTGTTCACCCTTAGGCTCCATATGTTCTGGTCTGATCCAATCAAAAGACTTATGTATAGCTATCGCTTCAAGTTCTTGTAAATTAATTTGGCTTGATTCTATTATTGTATTCAAGTCTTTCTTTGTTGATAGTTCAATTGCTTTCCGAGTCCCTTTTCTTATTAGGATCAATAAAAAGTGATTGGTTAGTGTTACATGCTCTAATATTTGTTCAATACTCCATCCGGTCTGAGGTTTAAAGGATAGTTCTTCGGGATTTAAAGTAAACCAGTTTTGGTAGTCACTTAATGTTTGAGATAATTCCATATCTATAACGTTTATCGCTTGGTTTATATTCATGTTTGTCACCAGCTTTCGAGTTATCTATGAATTGCCTTACCTTCTAAAATTTCATACTACACAAACCCATCCTCAGGCTCCCCCACCTCAAACCCTAACACTTTAGTTGCTTCTGATTTAAACGCTCCAATCCAAGAATCCCAATCACTCTGATTCATTCGAGCAAAGAATGATAATCCACTTGGCTCAACGGATGCCTGAATATAAACATCCTCATCTTCCTGCCCAAACCAGTGTGGAATCCCATCTATGTACCCTCTCCAACCAGGCATACGCTCATAAATATTAGCAACTGTATTCCATACTTCATCAGGTAGATGGGCCCATATATTCAAATTACAATTATGAGAGGTTATTTCATTCATTTGCCTTCCCCCTTAGCCTTACACATATACAAAATAAACCTTACGCACTTCTATTACATCGTATCATATGTTGGAATTCCCTTCCTATCGTCCGAGACTCCAACGAGTTAATTATCCACTTGCAAAAAGGATTATTTTTCTATATTTTTAAATATGAAGTAACCATTATATTAAAACAAAAAAGGATACTCACTAATGAAAAACAAAATGTTATTACTTCTTATATTGTTATCCGTGTTGTTTGTAAGCTGTGACATCAAAATTGTAAATGAGCCTCAGGCGGAGGAGCTTTATAATCCCCCTTCAATCCAGTTAGAAATTGCAGTTGTTGGTGATGTTCCTTTTGATACAATTAGAAATCTAAGCTACATACCCAAAAGCCTCAACGATATTATTGAAGACACTAATATAAATTATGACGGGTTAATCATTGCAAAGGATTATCTGGCTGAAGCAGCCAAGCAGGAATATAAAGATTTTTTCAGTAATATAACGTATCCGGTATTTTTCATGGGAACTGAGAATCTACTGGTGAGTGTATTTCATGACGACAGATTAACTCTTGAATCTGCAAGAATAAATGGTTTTGGAGCTCATGTATCCGGATTTGTTCTATTAGAGGGCAAGTTTCAGCAGTGGGGCTTATACTTACCAAATAACCCTACAGAACAAGATATGAATAGAGATATGATTCTAAGAATCTCCAATATATTAGAAGATTTCAAAATTCTACGCAGTAACATGAAAACTGCAACTTAAATTCACCCTATAGTGGTGCACGGCAAATCCCCCCACAACTACTTATAGATGTCCAGAAGATGTCCTGCCATCCCTGGCCAGACCAACAGAAATACCCTCTCCGCGAAGAGAGGGTACCCTTATTATCTGCTCTTATCCCATCAACTCATAGAAATACTTAGCTTCCTGGGTCTTGTAGAGACTATACCAGGCTTTCAATTTTTCTGGAGCCATTACATCCAGGGCTTTCAAGACATGTACAGTGAATTCTAGCGGCGCTATTCCAGAGGCAGTGATCAGCTTCCCATCCGTTACAGCAGACTGCATCTGGTAGAGCTCTTCGCCGGTGTACGCGGGACAGATCATTTTGAGGTACTCCAGATCATTGCTTGTATGCGGGCGTGAGTTCAGCAGTCCGGCCTGGGCAAGCGCCATTGTAGCCCCACAAATCGCTGCCACTACTATATCTTCCTGTATGCATCTCTCAGCAAGTTGGAGAATGGGCTTGTGGATGGCTTCGGTCCATGTCTCTCCACCGGGTAGAATCAAGGCATCAGTGCTTGTAATGCTGCACTCACCCACCGTGATGTCAGGCATTATTGCCAGTCCGCCCATTGTAGTGATAAGCGTCTTCTCATTGGCTACGGTTACTATTTCAGTGGGGGCTTGCCCCTTCTTGTAGTATCTTCCCGAGTTCAGTTCGGCAGTTAAATACCCTATCTCCCAGTCTGCCATGGTGTCGAACACATATAGATATACTTTATTATTCATTTCTACGTCCTCCTTCAAGTCCTTTCCTGTATTATAAAATAGCTTCACTGACAGCTGCTGTCAGTGAAGCTATTTTAGCTGAACATATAACAAAGACGCTCCGGGACTCCTCCCGAGCGTCTTTCTCCTTCTTTTATAGAAGATAACCCCTTAGTTCTTCCCCCCATACCCCTTATATGTAGCGTAAACGGCATTGGCATATTGATCTGCCAGAATCGGACGGCCATAGGAGTCGGTAGCGCCCGGATACCAGTTGTCGCCTCCGTTATAGTGCAGCAATCCGTTATAGATATCTCCGAATCTGACAATCTTCTCATTCAGGATCAATGCGCCCAGGTAGACCTGATCCTGTTCACTGCTGTGATTATACGCGCGGCCGAATTTGGCGCTGAATTGTGAGGCATAGGCATTGCGGGTGTTGGGCTCGACCTGCATCAATCCGTCACCGGCGGATGGACTGCCCGGCAGACCTGCTCCGAAGCTGCTCTCCTTCTTAATCACTGCACTCAGCAGCAGTGCGAAATCTCCACCCTTGCCATAAGCATTGTCAGCATTCACGACATAAGTCCAGATTTGGCTTGGAACCTCGGCAGGTTTGGTTACCGAAGGAGGCTGCGAACCCGTATAGATTTTAACCGAGGTCATCTTGTCATTGACACTGTCGCCAACCCAGGAGGAATCTGCCGTATAGGTCCATTTGGCTCCTCCAAAGTTATCATTCTCATAGACTTCAACCGTCCAGCCGCCGGGAACCTTGAGCGAAGACATCCAGTCATTCGGAATTCCGGCAGCATTCAGCTGGGACAGTACATAATTGCCTACTCCCAGGGTTACTACCTTGCCGCCATAGTTGATGTCTGCGTAGAATGTGACTCCGTTTGTTGCCGGGGGTGTTGTAGGTGCCGGTGTGGGGGTCGGCGTTGTTGTGGTTCCGCTCTTCCACAGAGCAGGAACATTAGGCGGCTCCCAGCCTGTGAGGGAAGTATGTGCCTGAAGACAGGTATACGTACTTCCGCTATAGGTTACTGTATCATTTACTGCATAAGCCGTATTAGGAGCCCATGCTCCTCTGGCGGCCGCGTTTGCCTGCGGTAAGGCTGTGAAGAACAGGGACAGGAATATGGCTGCAACTACCAAAAGGGATAAGGCTCTGGCTGGAACTTTTTTAATCAATCACTTAAACCTCCTTTATTTAATTTACCGGTTTCGCCCATTAGGCGAACCACAGGTATATTGTATTGTCGTTTGTGAAAATAATTCCATCAATTTTACTCCCCAACCCCTTGCTGAAATGACAAATTCCGCGTTTTCATCAACACAGCTTCCTGTAATGATGCTATCATGAAACAATCAACTCATTTATAGCGAATTTTGTAGATTGGGGTCGGCTTCATGATGAGGGGTATTCTAAGGTTCGTTTCTCGTAATATCTTCTTTCATATAGCGGTTGCCGTTGTTATCGGTCTGGCCATAAGCTATGCCATCGTGCCTGTAACGCCAGGCGCCCCCAAGCTTCGAAGCGAAGAAGGCGTTCTGGATCTAACGCAGGATTCTATCCTTAAGAACCCGCTAAAGTTACAGGGAGAATGGGAGTTCTACTGGCAGGAGCTGCTCTCGCCAGAGGATATACGGAGCCGGATGGCAAGCGGGGAAATGGCTGACCGGTATATCAGCATCCCCAGCTCCTGGCTGGGCTACAAGCTTGATGGTCAAGAGCTGGAAGGGCAAGGCTTTGCAACCTTTCGGCTGGTCACCCGGCTTAGCGGGCAGGACAGGAGTGAGCGGCTTGCGCTGCGGCTGCCTACCATTTTTCATGCATATAAATTATGGGTGAATGGAGAGCTGCTGGCGGAAGTTGGCGAGGTTGGTCAGGACAAGAGTAGCGTGACACCGCGTCTGGCAACGAAGCTGGTGTTCTTCCAGCCCGGGAGCGATACCGTAGAGCTGGTTATGCAAGTTGCAAACTTCCATCATAAGCGGGGCGGCATCACCACGTCTATAGAGCTGGGTGGCAGTAACGTATTAGCGGCCAAGACCACTCGGAAGGTTGCCGCAGAGATGTTCATAACCGCAAGCCTGCTGGTCATCGGCGTGTATCATCTGCTACTCTACATGCTGCGGCGCAAGGACAGGGCACCGCTTTATTTTGGACTGTTCACTGTGTTGTTCGGTATCCGGTCCTTGCTGGTCGGCGAGCTCATGTTCACACAATGGTTTCCCCGTTTTCCGTGGGAATTGCAGTTCAAGCTCGAGTATCTGATTCTATGTGTCAGTGGTTATATCATCACCATGTATTTTGAATGCATTTTCCCGAATTATGTATCTCGGTGGTTTCGTCTGGGCAGCCGGATCGTAACGAGCGCACTCTGTCTGGTTGTTATACTGACCCCTGCAATTATATATTCAAGAATGTTACTGCTGATCGGTGTAATCGTTGTTCTGCACATGGTGTATCTGATGGTGGGTCTGGCTGAAGCGGCTGTGCGGCGTATGGAGGGTGCGCTGATCTTCCTGCTCGTGTCGATGGTTGCTCTGGTAACGGTGATCAACGATTTCCTGTATTTCAATGAATGGTCACTCATCGGTAATACCTCTCCGTTTGGGCTGCTCATATTCACGATCGCACAGATGATTCTGCTGTCTTCCAGATATACGCGGGCGGTAACGAACGAAGAGAGAATTGCACGTGAGCTGTACGAAGCCAATAACAAGCTGACTGAAATGAATTCCAATCTGGAGCAGCTCGTATTGGAGCGTACACATGCCTTATCCGCAGCCCACGAAGACCTCCGCATGTCGTATGAGCGGTTACTTCAATCCGAGCAAGGCAGGAAGAAGCTGCTTGCCTACATTACACATGATCTGCGTATGCCGCTGTCCAGCATGCTTGGTTATGTTGAGGCTGTGATCGACATGGTTAAGCCGGAACGCAATGAACAGTACCTGAAGTATATCCGGGATAACACGGTAAGGATTAACCGCATGATCGGGGAGTTGTCCTTCTTGTCGCATCTGGAGACGGGGCAGGTAGAATACCGTATGGAGCCGGTTCATGTGATTCATTTCCTGCGCGGTTTCTATGAACAATATGAGCTGGTAGTGCGTGACGCGGGGCTTGATTTCAACCTGGATACCGGACATACGGAGGATCTGGGAGCCTTCTTGCCTGTTGCCGGGATCGATGCGCAAAGATTAACGCAGGCGCTATTTAATCTGGTGTCGAATGCGATGAAGTTCACCTCTAGCGGCGGGATGGTGCGTCTTGCTCTAACCTGGGATGAGGTGAAGGATACCCGCACTGCAATCATTAGCGTACAAGACTCTGGTACGGGCATCCCCCCTGAGCAGCTCGAGCAAATCTTCGACCGCAATTACAGGGTTGACCGGCCGGGCATGGACATGGGAATAGAGGGCAGCGGGCTTGGGCTGGCGATTTGCAGGGAAATCGTACAAGCGCATGGCGGAACGGTCCGGGCGGAGAGCGACGGCAAGACGGGGTCGGTATTCTATGTATCGCTGCCTTTGTATCCGGGAAGCAGGAAGGTGACAACATGATGGACACGTACAAAATTATGATCGTCGATGATGATCCCCATATCTGTGAGATTGTTCAGGCGTATTGCGAACGGGAAGGCTTCGTATCCTCGTCTAGCCATAGCGGGACAGAAGCCATGATGCTGCTTGCATCGTTTAATCCGGATCTGATTGTACTGGATGTCCTGCTGGCTAATGAGAACGGCATTGACTGGTGCAGGAACGCACGCAGCTTCACGAATGCGCCGATTGTGTTTCTGAGCAGTCAGGAGGAGGACGAGGTGAAGATCAGCGCTTTATCTTATGGCGGCGACGATTATGTGACCAAGCCGTTCAGTCCGGGAGTCCTCATGGCCAAGATCAAGGCTCACCTTCGCAGAGTATCGACGGGCAGAAGGGAACAGCTGCTGGAATTACCGGGCTTGACACTGGATTTCTACGCACAGTCCGTTAACATGGGCAGTAAAACGATCTTTTTATCTAAGAAAGAGTTTAGTCTACTCTCCTATATGGCACAAAACGTTAATCAAGTCGTCACGGTCGATACGTTGTTTCATCTAATCTGGGGAATGAAGAGTCTGGAGGATACGAGAACGGTCGCCGTACACATCAGTAACTTACGCAAAAAAATCGAGGCTGATCCTGTCAATCCGGAGAGAATCCTTACGATTCGGGGGGCCGGATATATGCTGGTTGCCGGCAAGCGTTGAGCATAGCAATGTTCCCATAATAAAGGTTCAAGCATGAACTCTCGCTTGAACCTTTGGCATACTATTCAGAGCGCCCCCCGCCGCAGCTCATAGAAATACTGCACCACCGGATGCTTCAACTCCATCTTCTCCGTCATACCCAGAATCCGCTTTTTCCCGACTCTTCGATCCACCAGCGCAAGAATATTAAGTACCATGTCCCTGCTCTCCAGGCTCTCCTCAATAGGAGTAGTCAGGAACTTATTCGCAACCACAATGAAATTCGATTTAACGAGTGTTGCCTGCGCTGACATTAGCTCTTTGGCATGCTCTGTACTTAATCTGCTTCTGGCCATTATGATTAGGCGATCCTCCGGCACGGGTCCCTTGGCAGCTTGTCTGACCGCTTCAATCTCTTCCTTACTGACAGGAATGCGGATATCCGGATCATTCTTAATCTCCAGCTCTGTCTGATACCATCGGATCGTGTTTGTTTTATCACCCATATTGAGTATGTTCCTTCTGTCCACTGAGATGTAACAGATCCCTGATTTATCAGGCAGATAACGGTAACCCGGCGCGCGGTATTCTACCCTGCCCTCTAACGCAGGACTGAGAAAGCCCTCCAGCTGCTGCTTCAATTTGCTCCAGGACATGTAATCCCCCCTTCCATATACAAAAATGAGGAACGGCTTACTGGCTCCGGGCTTGTCCCTTCCCCCTCATCCGATCCTCAGTCTCATGTCTATTCTATTTCCTACTAGGATCAGCGAATCAGTATGTCGAGTTTAGCAGTGACATCTGAAAGAATGCTCTGTGGTACTTTACAGATGAACGCTGCCTGCTTGGATTGCCAATCGAGACTCTTTACTTGATCTGCAAGGATAACCCCTTCAATGGGCAGATCCTGCGGTATGACTACTTCAAACGGGTAGCCCTTTGGTTTAGAAGTTACCGGACAGAGCAACGAAAGTCCGACTTTACCATTATAAGAAGCAGGAGATACGACCAAAGCCGGGCGTTTGCCTGCCTGTTCATGCCCCGCTTGCGGGTTGAACTGCAGCCATATCAAGTCACCCCGATCCGGCACATACCCGCCCGTTACCATACTTCCCGTCCCTGCTGCTCGCCTGTAGAGACCTCATTATGGAGATTTTCCGGGGTGACCCGGGACAGGAGTTCGTCCAGTGTGGCCGACTTCGGCTTGATGATAAGATGTCCATCTTCCACATCAAGATCGACTTCGGAGCCTTCCTCAATACCGACCTTTAGAGCAAGGGATTTCGGAATGCGAATGCCCAAGCTGTTGCCCCATTTCTGAACCTGAAACATAGAACCGCCTCCTAGAATGTATAAACAAAGTGTAAACAAAGCGATTCGAGAAGTCAAATCATGTCTAGGATATATAAAACTGAGGAACGGCCTGCTGGCTCCGGGTTTGCCCCCTCTCCATTCAGCCGATCCTCACTCCTTTAGCGTCTATTCTATTTACTACTAGGATATCTACAATCCTGGCCGCCTAATTTCCAAGCTCGTCCGCCCCGTCCTGCTCCCTGCTCCCAAACTCATCCAGCAGCGCACGCACTTCACTTGTCGACTTCGTGTTCATTAAGTTATTTCTTAATTCACTGGCCCCGCGGAAGCCGCGGACATAAATCTTGAAGAACCGCTGGAGCGGACTGAATGAACGTGGCTTCTGTCCCGAATACTCATCATAGAGATCCAGATGCAGCCGCAACAGATCAAGTAGCTCCTCACTGCTATGTTCCTTCGGTTCCTGCTCGAACGCAAACGGATTCTGAAAAATCCCGCGCCCGATCATAATCCCGTCCACACCATACTCTTCAGCAAGCCTCAGGCCGGTCTGACGGTCGGGGATATCCCCGTTAATGGTCAGCAGGGTATGCGGTGCGATCTCATCACGAAGCTTCTTGATCTCCGGAATCAGCTCCCAGTGGGCATCCACCTTGCTCATTTCCTCCCGGGTGCGCAGATGAATCGATAGATTCACAATGTCCTGCTGCAAAATATGGGTTAACCAGCCTCGCCATTCGTCTATGTCAGTGAACCCGAGTCTTGTCTTCACACTGACGGGCAGTCCTCCGGCTTTGGCCGCCTGGATGATCTCCGCTGCGAGCCCGGGACGGCAGATCAGACCGCTTCCCTTCCCGTTCTCGGCTACATTCGCTACAGGACAACCCATATTTATATCGATGCCCTTGAAGCCTTCCTCAGCCATGCCGATGCTCATCTGCCGGAAGTATTCCGGCTTATCACCCCAGATATGAGCGACAATCGGCTGTTCATCCTCAGTATAAGTCAGACGCCCGCGCACAGCATGGTGCCCCTCCGGGTGACAATAGCTCTCTGAATTCGCAAACTCCGTGAAGAAGACATCCGGTCTGCCCGCTCTGCTTACGACATGGCGAAACACAACATCCGTCACATCCTCCATGGGTGCCAGTATGAAAAAAGGGCGTGGTAGTTCACGCCAGAAATTATTCATCATATTAAAAACCTCTCTATAAATAGCAAGATATTAAAGCAAATTATATCATAATCCCGGAGGAAACATACTTACCCAATTAATTCATGTAAGACGGAACGACTCGCATATGGTAAAATAAAGCAGAATTTACTTTCCAGGTGAATGTAACTTCAAGCGATCAAGAAGGAGAATGAATATGAGAATATGCAGTGACAACGCTCCGTGCAAAGTCTGAACCGGACGAAACTGCACGGAGCGGACTACAGCTCGTCCGTTCGGCTTTGCACTTTCATTGAATCGTTAAGAATTCATTGAAAGAGGAGCAGAGTCATGATAACAAAATTCAAAGTCAACCTCAGGGAGCTTCGTACTTTCCTGATTTTATGGATTACACAGTCATTCTCGGCACTGGGCAGTGCAATGACCGCCTTTGCCCTGGTGATCTGGTCTTATCAGCAGAATGGATCGGCTCTAACCAGCTCTCTGTTGGTTATCTGTTCCTACGCACCTTATGTGCTGCTCAGTATCTTCGCAGGTGCACTGAGCGACCGCTGGAACAAGAAGGCTACGATGCTGATCAGTGACAGCTTTGCGGCACTTTGTACCGTTACGGTCCTTATACTGATGACAATGGGTAAACTCCAGATCTGGCATCTGTATCTGATCAATACCTTGACTGGCGTAATGAACACTGTACAGCAGCCGGCGTCGGATGTAGCGATCAGTCTGCTGGCTCCGCAGCAACATTATCAGAAGGTTAGCGGAATGCGTTCCTTTTCCAACTCACTGGTTACCATATTGACGCCTATACTCGCTACTTCAATACTTTCCTTCACCAGTATCCGGGTTGTGATTCTGTTTGATCTGATTACCTTTGCCACAGCGTTCACGGCATTGCTATGCTGTGTCCATATCCCGCAGGTTCCTAAGCGGAGCAGCACCGATAGCGAGACGATATTGCAATCGGCTTCAAGCGGCCTGCGGTATCTCAGGGATAACCGTGGCATTCTGGATTTGATCCTTTTTTTGGCCTTGATCAATTTCACCGCCTCCATTTTCAATGCTGCCCTGCCCGCAATGATGCTCTCACGGACGGGTGGCGGAGAGCTGGCGCTGGGGATGGTCAACACCGTTACAGGGATAGCCCTGATGCTTGGGAGTATTTCGGTTGCTATCCTGCCGCCGCCCAGAAGCCGGGTCCGGGTCATTTGTAATTGCCTGCTTTTTTCCATGAGCACCGAGAATTTCTTCCTTGCCTTTGGCAGAAGCACGCCTATATGGTGTTTGGGTGCAATCCTCGGATGGATATTCATTCCTGTTATGAACGCTAATATGGATGTGCTGTTCCGCTCCACAATTCCTATTGAGATGCAGGGGCGTGTCTATTCGGCAAGAAATACCTTGCAGTTTTTCACCATTCCATTGGGATATCTGTGCGGCGGTATATTGGTAGACAGGGTGTTTGAACCCTTTATGGCAGGGCAGCCGCTAAGCAGTCTGTGGGTCGCACTGGTCGGAACAGGCAAAGGCTCCGGAGCAGCTTTGCTGTTCCTGGTAATCGGAATTACCGGTGCATTATCTTGTCTGCCGTTCCGGGCGGACAAACATATCTGGAGGTTGGAGGAATAGCTTCTTCTCCCCCAACTTACCCCAACTGCAATTAGCACGGGGCGGCTCTACGGCTGCCCTGTGCTTTTTCAATTTCGTGCCGTATCCCAATCACGCTTGTATTAACATATATGTTTCCAATTATTCATATTTCATCCTAATTCAGATGAATACGTTAACATCCGGATCGTATGCTATAAAGTCTGACCTCACTGAAATCACTAAGAGGAGGAAAATGGATGTCGTTTGGGTTCCGGAAATTGGGTGTATGGTTTGCAGCTTTAATATTGCTGGCAGGTGCTTATGCGTATCCGGGTTATGAAGTGAAGGCTGAAGGTGCAGCAGGCTATTATCACACCTCAGGCAACAAAATCGTGGATTCCACAGGGAGTCCGGCCGTATTCAACGGACTCAACTGGTTTGGCTTCGAAACCGCGAACTACTCTCCGCATGGGCTGTGGTCCCGTTCCATGGATGATGTGCTCGACCAGATCAAGACGGAAGGCTATAACCTGATCAGGCTGCCCTACTGCAACCAGATGTTCGATGCAGGCTCTGCAGCCAATAGTATCGATTATGCCAAAAATCCTGATCTGGCCGGCCTTACGCCGGTGCAGATTATGGATAAACTGATTGAGAAAGCCGGGAACCGCGGCATCCGGATATTCCTTGACCGGCACCGGCCGGATTCCGGCGGACAATCGGCACTGTGGTATACTGCGGCCTATCCCGAAACCCGCTGGATCAGTGACTGGGTGATGCTGGCCCAGCGCTATGCAGATAATCCTACCGTCATTGGAGCCGACCTGCATAACGAACCGCATGGTACGGCAAGCTGGGGAACAGGTAATCTTGCCACAGACTGGCGGCTGGCCAGTCAACGGGCAGGCAATGCGATTCTCGCCGCGAATCCGAACTGGCTCATTATTGTCGAAGGCATTGAGACCAACGTTCAGGGCAACTCCAGCAGCTATTGGTGGGGCGGTAATCTGACAGGCGTGCGTAATTACCCGGTCACGCTTACTGTGCCGGACCGGGTGGTCTATTCCCCGCATGATTATGGTCCCGGCGTTGCCTCACAGACCTGGTTCAGTGCTGCCGACTTCCCCAATAATCTGCCGAAGCTGTGGGATGATACCTGGGGATACATCAGCAAGGAACAAATTGCCCCGGTTCTTGCCGGAGAATTCGGCGGGCGCAGCGTAGATACCTTATCGGCGGAAGGGAAATGGCAGCATGCGCTTGTAAGCTACATCGGCCAGAACAATCTCTACTGGACGTACTGGAGTCTGAATCCGAACAGCGGAGACACTGGCGGATTGCTGCTGGATGACTGGACCTCCTGGAATGCGCCGAAGCAGGCTATGCTGGACCTTATTATGAAGCCGGTCACCTTCACCCCTATTGGTGATCCTGGCGGACCCGGTGAAGGCCCGGGATCTGGCGACCCTCATGCCACACTGCTCTACCGTGCCGGTGAGACGGGGACGGCCGTGGGCTCAATCCGGGCGAGTCTACAGCTGAAGAACGAGTCCGGTAGCTCTATTCCGCTGAATGAGCTTACGATACGTTATTGGTACAACAGAGATGGAAACGCTGCACAGACCCTGGAATTTGATTACGCGGTCATCGGCAAAGAAAAACTGCTGACGCAAATCGTCCCCTTGGCTACACCGCGGGCAGGTGCCGATACCTATGCGGAGATCGGGTTCACGGCAGGTGCAGGCTCACTCGCAGCTTCCGGCACAACCGGAGATATTCAGTTCCGCATTCACAACACGAATTGGGCGAATCTCAACCAGACTAATGACTACTCATTCCAGCCCGCCATCATCAGCTACGCCGCGAATGACCACATCACGATTTATCATCTAGGCCAGCTAATTTACGGAATTGAACCCTAAATGTCTGAATTGACCATAGCTGGTGAGCTGTCTAATGGTTACGCTTAATGTGCAGGAGCACGTTAAGGGAGGATGAAAGAGATGTATGCGCACCATAGACAGACGCTGGAGAAGCTGGTGGAGAAGCAGGAGAAGGACCCTTCCTGCCTGGCGGTAATCACCAGTGGTTCAGTAGCCCAGGGAACCGCCAAGGAGACCTCGGATGTGGATGTTCACCTGGTATTCACCGATGAAGCCTATGAAGAGTATCACCGGAAGAATAGGCTGTCCTACGTAGACCGTGAAGTCAGCACCTATGAAGGCGGATACGCCGATATCAAAGTGATCAACCTCCGGTTCCTGGAGCTTGCCGCGGGGCGGGGCAACGAGCCGACGAGGTATGCTTTTACCGGATCGGATGTACTATTCTCCAGAATCCCGGAGCTGGGCGAACTGGTCGCCCGAATTTCGCTCTATCCTGAAGAACACCGGGAACGTAATCTGCGGGACTTTTGCGCCCAGATCTTCGTGTATGCTTTCTATTTCGCCAAAGAAGCGGCCCGGAAGAACGACGCTTACCTGCTCGCTCACACGGCCAGTAATCTGGTCTTCTTCAGCGGGCGAATGATCCTGGCCTATAACCGGATGCTCTTTCCAAGCCACAAGGGGCTGCTGGATGCCATTGAGGCTGCAGAAGCTAAGCCGAAGGACTTCCGTAAGCTCGCTGCAGAGCTGCTGCAGTCGCCCGGCACAGATAAGAGTATGCGCTTCGCTGCGAAGATGCTGGCTTTCTATAATCATGGGCTTACCTTCGAGCAGGCGCTGGGGATTTATGTGCTGAGCAACGAGCGCTCTTGGATAGAGCAGCCTCCTTCCTTGCAGGACCGTTAACAACAAACAGCGACTCTCCGATGATGGAGAATCGCTGTTTTGACGTTTGGGCCAGGGGCAGATTGCTTCTTCATAGATAAACCCGGTGCTGCTGCGCCTCGGCCATGATCAGGGATTGCAGGTGTACCCGTTCCCATGTAGCTTCCAGCTGCTCCGCCCTTTGCCCGCTCATTATTTCTGCGAAAGCCTCCAGCTGATTGACATAATAGTTCATCGGCGCGAATTCACACAGGGTGCTGCGGTTGTCCGGCAGATCATGCCGTATTTTGATTTTGTAGAAGCCTTTGACCGGCCGGAAGAAATCCGGGACCGTCAGCACCGTCTGCTCGAAATGCAGGGTATGCGAAGCCCGGAAGGGCAGCTCGAAGGAAGTCAGACATTCAGCTTCCAGACCGTTCTCATATTGCAGCGCCGCCTGAAAGGTCCAGTCACAGCCCTCCGGCCCGTCAAAAGCCGACTTCGCCCTGATTTCACTGGGCTGAAGACCGATAAGGGTCTGCAGAAACTGCAGCCAATAGCAGCCCAGATCGGCAAAAGCACCTCCGCCCTTCGCCTTGACACTGCGGTAATTCCCGGCATATCTGTCCTTGGCAGGCACGGATATTCTTGTACTGATCTTATAGAGCGGGCCGAATTGCCCGGAGTCGACTATGGACTTAAGCGCCTGCTGCCAGGGGTGGAAGGCAATCATCATACCTTCGGCGAGCTTCGGAGCGACGGAGCTTTCCCGTACCAGCCGTAACTGTTCAGCTTCTTCGGGATGCAGGCACATCGGCTTCTCTACCAATACATGCTTCCCCGCCTCCAATGCCCGGACTGCCCATTCTGCATGAAGCTCATTGCTGAGTGCAATATATACCCCCTCCAGATCGCCAAGCTCCAGCAGATCCTCCAGACTGCCCGCCACATAAGGAATATGGTAAGCCTCTGCCAGTTTCACTGCCTTTTCCAATGTCCGGTTGGCAATTGCGGTTATCCGCACCTTCTCCACAACCTGCGCTGGCTCCAGCATGGCAGGTACAGCAATATTCGAGGCACCCAGGATACCGAGCCTATAGGCAGGCTGATCACACCCGTTCTTCATACATGCGTCAGGGCAGCATAGGTATTCAGGTACAGCACATTACATTTGGAGCAGGCCGGCGACAAGCCTTCATCCAGAATCCGCCGCAGCCTGTCGTAGCGGGCTGAATTCCATATTTCCGTCAGCGGTTGCTCTTTCACATTGCCAATGGCCAGCTCGCCAAAAAATTTGCAGGCACTGACCATGCCATTCGGAGCAATATCCACCCGGGTACTGAGCGCCAGACATTTCGATGTACTGCGGGAGAGCATCGGCTTGCCCGCCACAAAATCCTCGATTTCATCAAAGTCGAGCCCCGGCTGGTAACGGATTCGGGTATTATGCCAGGTGTTGCTGTTGATCCGCTTCAGGTCTTCGGTCAGCCTTGTGACATTCTCCGGTTTGATATGGTATTTGAAGGCATGCCAGCTGCTCCGGTGATCCGGCGGAAGCTCCGCCAGCCACTGGAAGTGTTCATCGTAGAAGCGGTCCATTTCCAGGCTCGTGTCCGCAGAGATATACCACGGGAAGCAGAGCAGTACCAGATCGACGCCCTTGTGCTCAAAAAACTCCACCAGCTCATACAATCTGCCGATCATATTGTCATTAATCACATTGTGCACAGAGATCCGGCCGCGGAAGCGGCCTTGCCTGCGCAGCTCGAGCAGCCGTTCGACGCTCTCGATCACCTTCTGAAAGGAGCCTTTGCCGCGCAGCAAATCATGCTCCGCCTCGAACCCCTCGATCGGAATCAGCAGCTCCAGGTTGTCAGAGATTGCACACAGCTCCTCTTCATACTTAGGAATCAGATAGGCATTGGTACAGATCGTGGTGTCCCGGGGATGCTCTTGCAGGAGCTCCAGAATCTGCTTGGTATTCCGGTGAAACAGCGGCTCGCCGCCCCATAAATACAGGCGGGACTGCGCTTCATCTGTCTCCTCGAGCAGCCTCCGGATCATCTCCACATCCATATCGAGATTCTGCTCGGCGGTGTCCATATCATGATGATAGCCGGATTCATTCCACTGGTAGCAATGCTTGCAGCGGAGATTACAGCGGTTGGTCAGCTTCAGGGACATAATCTCCGGCATAACGGTTTTGAACCCTGGATCTAGCTTGCGTTCCCTGTGCGGGACCACCACATTCTTAATCGTACGTTTCAGGGCCTCAAAGGACTTGGCGTCCAGGCTCACTCTACTGGTAGGCTGCATTAGCTTCTCCCTTCTGCTGCGGATAGCTGCTCCGCATAGCTTGCCGCATAATCCGGGTACCGGCCCTTGGCTGACTGGAGGTTATCCGCCAGCTTCCGCAGTGCCTCACGGTCAAAGCCCATCTCGGCCCAATCCCCGTAACGGATGCCGTAACCCAGCTCCACCCACAGATCGCTGTTAATCTTCTCATGCGGGCCGAAAGGGTCCAGCAGCACCAGCGGTGTGCCCGAGGCCAGGGAATCAATCAGGGCCCCTCCACCCGGTTTGCTGATGACTGCGGATGCCTGCCGGATGACGCCATACATCCCGTCCTGGTAGTTACGGCAGGGCGGATAGTGGTCCGGCTGGCTGACGGTTACTTCTGCAAAAGGCGGGAAGGTATACTGCCCGCTGCTGTCACGCTTCCAGGTCCGCCACTCCGGATCGTTCATATAATAACGTCTTCCATGGACGGCATCTCCAATCTCCTGAGGACTGTACGCGGCAATATCCAGTTCATACCCTGCCGACTCCAGGCTATCAAACTTCTCACGGAAGGTGCCAATTCCCCAGCCGCCGCCATGAACAACCAGTCTCCCGTTCCTGGCCGCAGCGGGCAGCGCCTCCGCGGGTCCGGCATCTATGCTGCATAGAATCTCCCTTGCCGCAGGGTCATACATACTTACTTCACGATACCCCTCCGCGTAACCGGTGTTCAGCCTGCGGAGGTTCTTCCATGACGGCGAGAGGTCGGCGTCAATATAGAGCAGGTCAGCCTCCACAGGAAAGCCGGCCAGTTCACGGTACCTGTCCATGACATGCACCCAATGCCCGGATAATACAATGAAGCGCTGCCGTTCTTGCTGCTTCCATTGCTGTAATAAATGTTCCACGGCCGCAGCATCCAGGCTGCCCCGGATATCACCCGGTATTTTCTGCGAGGTCAAGGCTACGGCAAAGCTCTGCTGGTACGCTTTGCGGCTGTTGTCTGTCTGCTGTTTTTTGCTGTCGGACATGAGTGTTTCAAAAACCTCAATCTCCGCCTGGATGCCAAGTGCGGTAAGTCTCCGTTCCATCAGCAGGCCGGGGACATAGAAGCCCAGACCAAAACCAGAGCATAGAATCGTCACGGTGTTATTCATTGGAGGGTCCCTTTCTTTATCGCAGTATAGTGTAGCCCGAGCGCAGAAGCGATTCGTCCAGCTTGCGGGTGAGTCTGTGCTTGCTGTCTTCATCCCGGTAAGCGAGTGCTGCATACAGCTTGCCCTTAGTGGAGCCGGCAGACCGGGACGGGTCAGGAGGCTGAAGTGTGCCCGAAGCCAAAGGAATCACGCCTTCCCCCGCTCCCAGCGAAAATAATATGCCTTCCCGCTCAAGCCGCCCCAGCAGATCTGCATAATGAACCTCGCCCATGGTTGCCAGCGGCACCTGTAACAGGCAGGTATGCATTCCCTCCTGCTTAAGCTGGCGGTCTACATTATGCTTGATCAGACTCATCGACTTCCGGGCATTGATCTCGACCAGAGGCGCGAGGCCTCCGTCACGCAGCAGCATGGAATCCACGCATACATCACCGAAGTAACCGTCTGCATACAGCTCCCGCCCAATGCTGTGCATGATCTCCCAATAGTCTTCCCGGTCCAGCCTTTCGAGCAGAGCCGGCTCCGGGGAGTGGGACTCTCCGAAGGCAAAGCCATGGTTGACCAGCTGCTGAACGGACAATATCGAGATCCGGCCTTCCGGATCAATGTGAAATTGGCAGGAGAAGTCGGTCTCCCGGTCCAGCAGCGGCTCGAGCACAAACTTTATTCGTTTGTCCTGGTTCCGGCTGGATTCCAGGTACCCGGCAATCCGGCGCAATATCCGCTCAGAGTCCACGAGCTGATTGCCTTTGCCGGATACACCATACTCATCCTTGATCAGAAAAGCCCCCTCCTCCAGCAGCGCTTGTCCGGATTGCAGCAGCTCTTCCGCGCTATGGACAACAACAGCGATATTCGGCAGCAGCAGCCTGTCCCGCATAGCAGCAGAGTAGGTTTTGGTGTTCACTTTGCGCACAGTCTGTTCATCCGGGAGAGCGGGCTGAAGCTTATACCGCTTAACCGCCTCATGCGTTCCGGGAAGCACGGCAAAGGGCTCAAGCCATGCTCCTTCCGGTATTAACCTGTCCGGCTCCTGCCCGGGGTTCAGCCTGCCCAGCAGCTCGAATACATTCATTGCATTCAGTGCGTTCTGTGCTGTGCCAGGTGCCTCCACGCCCAGGGTTAATGGATTCATATTGGTCTTGAATGAATAATTGAGAGATTGCAGATAGTCATATTGAGCCTTGTCCATCCCATGGCGGGTTAATAGAATATCTCCGCTCCCGCAGAAGACAAACAGCAGTTCATCCATGGCCTGCACGATAGCCAGAGCCTTCGCATCAGGAACGGATGGCAGCGCAGCCAGATCTTCCTCCCGCCAGTACCGTTCCGACTCCAGGCTGCCGCAGTGTACAGCGTGCTTCATCGTACAGCAAGCTCGGCGACATACGCGGAGAAGCGGTCCACCGATTTCAAATGTTCAAGATCAAAGGTATCAAAGTCTACTTCGACATCGAATTCGTCTTCGATTCTCAGAATAAAGTTGATGATTTGCAGCGAATCCAGTGCGGCATCCAGCGTCAGATCGGAAGCTCCGCTCAGCGTCTGAAGCAGGCCCGGCTCCTCCTTGATTTCCGCGATAATCTCAATAACCTTTTGCTGCATGTGTATACCCCTTTCAGTAGGCATGATAGGAATGAATAGGATGAATATACCAAATAGTGGACTGTTAATATATGGTTGAATACGCCAAAATATTCAGATATACTAGGATGGATTCCAGATGTCTATCTTAAGGAAGCAGGAAACGGAGGTTTGTGTTATGGAAGTTTTTCCGGTCTTTACTGGGGAATATCTATTTGACTCCTGTTCGCCGGTACAAATGCTCCTGACTCAGGAAACGGTCACTTCCGTACGTCATCAGCACGATTTTGTAGAGCTCGCCTATGTGGTTCAGGGGGAAGGCATCCACCAAGCGGATGAGGATAAAATGCAGGTTATGCAAGGGGATTTGTTAGTTATACCGCCCGGGGTTTCCCATGTCTTCCAGCCGCAGGATCTGACCGGTGCAGAGCCGCTCCTCATCTACAATTGTATGCTCAGGCCTGAGCTTGGCAGGATGCTCAGGAGGCTGCCGGAACCCTTTTCTGAAGAAGAGATGTTCCCGCTCCTGGAGCTTCTGGAGGTCAAGCAATGGTTTGGGTATAGGGAGAGCAGCATGGAGCTGGCCTTATTGCTCCGCCGTATGCATGAGATGCAGAGCTGCGGCTCCCTTGGGGACGAACAGCAGCTATACCCGTTGCTATTTGAACTCGCAGACCTCATAATGCCCGCAGCCGCCCTTCCGTTCGCTCAGCAGCCCGAGATAGACTATGATCCGCTGCATGACGTCATCCTGTATATGATCAGTCATTTCAGAGAGAAAATCACACTGAAGGAGATGAGCCGCCAGATTGCGGTGAGCTCCCGCCAGTTTCAGAGATTATTCAAAATTAAGACCGGCAGGTCCTATATCCAGATGCTCCAGGAAATCCGCATGAAATATAGCTGCCTCCTGCTGATGTTCACAGAGCTTGGGATACAGTCCATTGCCCTTGAGGTCGGAATTTACGACATGAAATATTTCTACCGGCTATTTCGTGAATATAGCGGTATGACTCCTGCCTCTTATCGAAACCGGTTGCAGAGTCACTTTTTGTCGGCAAAGGAGATGATGAGCAGTGCTGAACATTGCTCCCATTAAGAGTACGCCCTATCCTACCCTGCGCAGCTGTATTGATGACTGTATCCAGTCTGTTGCAGAGTGGCAGGGCAAGGACAGCAAGTGCATGTACGGCAATGCCTGGCAGATGTCCTTCGCAGAACAGCAGTCCCCGGATCAGCCGTTAATTGAGAGGTTAGTGCTGCCGCGGATCAGTACAGACTCTCTCTCTGCATACCATGGCCTTATGTTCAATTACATAGAACGAAAGGGTCCGGCCATGGATAAGAACTTTCTACTGGACCTCCTGGAGAGCCGGCTGTCTTCGGGAATGCCGGTGCTGGTCGGCTTCGATTCTTATGACTGCCCCTGGTGTGTAGCCTTCCGCAGGCTGCATACCAGCCACGCCTGTATCGCCGTTGGACTGGACCGGCCCGGAAACATCATCTATCTGACGGATGCCTACTATGGCAAAGAGCTTGAAGCAATAGATTTCGATATCCTCGAGCAAGCCTGCCATTTCTATGCCATCTTTGAGCTTTGTGATACTTCGCGTTCCTACACAGATTGGCAGACAACACTTCATGAAATGCTGACGAATCCAGCCAATCAGGTTCAGCCCGGCGAGGTTGCTGCTAACCTCAGATCCTATGCCGGGACCTATCTGCATACAGGAATTCCCGCCGATCATTCTGCCGAAGCCGGTTCCCGCTTCAAGCTGTACGCCAACGCCCTGCCCATCAGCCGGATCCGGTTCAGCCAGTTCCTGCAGCTGCTTAACCGCGAGGCCTCTGAACCTGCACTCTCCCGGGCCACCGAGGGCTACCGTCATGCAGGAGAGCAGTGGGATCTGATTAATCAATTCATGATCAAGGTGATGTGCTCCGGCAATAAGCCGGCCGGGCGGGAGAAGATTCACAGAAGAATGTGTGAAATCATCAGTCTGGAGGAGCAGCTGCTGGAGGAATTGGTACAGTTGACGATGCAGGCTGGACGGGCCCGGTAAGTTCGTCAGCAAGCATTATTGATTCTCTATGATGAAGCATAAGTACAAAAAAGAAGATCCCAGGACTTGCAGTTTCCTGGGGTCTTCTTTTTCATTTTTGGGGAAATAGGTTGAAATTGGTGGATTTCCACATTAATATTATGTCAAATCTGTCTCCCGCCATCTGTATCACCTTTACCTGCCCTCACCAACCAAGCCACCTACAAATCACTTGTTTTTTGACAACAACTGGCTCTATCCTCTCTGGAAAGTGTAATAGAATAGAAGAAGTATAATAAACTCAGATGCCAGCTCAGTATGAGCTTATCATCATCACATCATGAAGGAGGAGGCATTCGTGGCATTTATTCCGTTAAACTGTCCCAATTGCAGCGGAAGAATTGATTACAAGGAAGGTACGATCCTCAAGTGTCCCTATTGCCATACAGAGCTTCTATTGAAGCAAAATCATGTCTACTATGTGGATCAGACCATTAACCATTATCACGGGACAGTTCCTGAGGCCACGGCCACGCCAAAGCCGTCCGTCTCTGTCTCCGTCCCCCTAAGGCTGGTACTTATCCTGTTGCTCGTCATATCAGGCGCCATCGGTACTTATTTCTATTACGGCTTAGACTCCCCTCAGCACACAACAGAAGCCAATCTGTCTGTGCGGAAGATGCCCGAAAGCGAGGTCCTGCTCTCTTTTTTGCGGGAGATCTTGGATAAAGGCTCTGCGATGCCGACAGAAGAGGAATTGGCCCGTCTGCGCTATTTAACCGTAGATCATTCGGAGAATGACCAGTGGCGTTTCACCTATAGCCTCTCCGATCCCTTCAGCAATGAGCGGGCCGAGAAGATCACTTATGTTACCCAGGACAAAAGACTGAATACCCAGGAGATCGATCAGCGGGATTTCGAAGCCTTTAAGGGGCTGACGGCACTGAACCTGATGGATACCTACGAAATCTCCCAGGCGGACCAAACAACGCTTGCCCATATGGCCGGATTAAAAAGCTATGGCGGTGCCTTTAACGAATCCTTCAGCACATTTTCCCGCTACTTTGGCGATAAGTCTAAAATTACGGAGCTAACCACCCAGCTTCGCAGCAATCAGGAATTGGCGATGTTGCTGGAATTCCCCAATCTAAGCTCTCTGTCCATTACCTATGTGGATGAGTCTGTGACGGATTTTCATTTACTGAATAAGCTGCCGCTGAAGTCCCTGTCGCTTACCTTTGTCGATGAACTGGGGTGGTTATCGTCCATGTCCGGGCTGTCATCCCTGGCCATCCATCACAGTGAAGCCACAGACCTGCAGCCGCTGTACGCCTTAACCCAGCTTCAGGAGCTTCACCTTTCTTATCTGACCAATGTAAAGTCCATCGACTTTGTGCAAAACATGCCTGCTCTGCAAACGCTTGACACGGAAAATTTGAATTTTTCTAATCTGAAGCCTCTGGCCGGAAAGACTTCCATTACCACACTCCGCCTGGCTTCCTTAAGCCAGCTTAGCTCGGTAGCGGCCGTGAACAGCCTGCCCTCTTTGCGGGAATTCACCTTGTCCGGGTACTACGAGAAGGCAGAAGCGCTGACATTGCCGGGCGTAAGACGGGTCGAAATACCCGGCGACTTTCTCCCCGGACTGAAAGCGCCTGCCGTAACCGCCCTGACAATCCGGGGCGGAAGTGAGGAGCTCGATATGGCCGCTCTGGGGAAATTCCCGGAGCTTGCGCAGCTTTCTCTCTGGGACATCGACGAAATGACCCAGCTTGACGCCCTGAACGACTTGACCCGCCTGAAGACACTAAGCATCTACGATTCGTCGCTGTATAAGGAGAGCGATGCCTTATTTCGTTTGAAGCAGGTGAACACACTGGTGTGCTCGGAATGCCGTCTGGATTTCGGCCAAAAGGCTGGCGCGGCGAACAGCGTGCTTGAGCATTTGACCTTAGACCGGCCCTCTTTTAGCATGAACAATAACTCCGTCAGTGAAGTTGACCAGGTGCTTCCTTATTTCGCCAACCTGTCCGCTCTGCGTTCCTTCACCCTGCAAGACAGCAATTTGGCTTCTCTGGACTTCATGAGCAACTGGCAGGCCATCGAAGAGCTTCATCTGGAGAACAATGCCATTTCCAATATAGAAACCTTAAGCCGCTTGCCTAATCTGCAAAAGGTATTTCTGGCCGGCAATTCCGTGTTAAACAAATCCATGCTTGGTGCGGGCGTGCTCGTGTATTAATTCCATTACTATCCAATATACGTAAATAGACCGCTAACCGCCAGAGGTTTGCGGTCTATTTTCTATTTATTGAAGAGCAGCACTTATAGGCAATGGATATAAACTAAATAGAAACTATATATTTCATTTATAAGCTGTGCATCGCTATACTGGATTTCAAAGGAGGGGAAGCACATGACTCACTCGACTTCCAATAACCAATGGCAGGCGGACACGTATGATCACAAACTGGACTTTGTCTCCAAAATGGGCGGTGACGTCCTCTCGCTGCTACAGCCTCAGCCCGGTGAACGCGTGCTGGATATCGGCTGCGGGACGGCAGACCTGACGGCTAAGATCGCGGCAGCCGGAGCGGTGACGGTAGGCATCGATCTGTCGCCTGAGATGATCGCACGCGGCCGCGGCAAGTACCCGCACCTGAGTCTGAGCGCCCAGAATGCGTACACTTACCGGGCAGCCCAACCCTTCGATGCGGTGTTCTCTAACGCAGCATTGCACTGGATGAAGGACGCGCACGCGGTCGCGGTGACTGTAGCAAGCGCACTAAGGGACGGCGGGCGATTCGTCGCCGAGTTCGGCGGCTATCGCAACGTCGCCGCTCTCGTGAATGCGACCGAGAGCGCACTGACCGCGCATGGCTATGACCCGCAAGGACGTAATCCGTGGTACTTCCCTACCATCGGCCAATATGCGGCAGTACTGGAGGAGCATGGCTTCCTCGTTACGCTGGCCCAGCATTTTGAACGGCCTACACCCTTGCATGGTGAGAGCGGAGTCCATGATTGGCTGGACATGATGGCCGATGACTTCTTCTACGATGTCAGCGCGGAGCACAAGGTAGCGATCTATCAAGCAGTAGAAGAACAACTGCGGCCGGAGCATTACCAGCAGGGCCAGTGGATCGCAGACTACCGGCGGCTGCGCATCTGCGCGGTGAAGCAGGCCAACTGAAATCAGACGAAAATCACCCAATTTTAACTTAGGCGAATTCCCTCAGATTGCGGCTCCCCGCGCATCTTTCATCCATACTAGATCGCCGACTCCGAGTTCCGGCAATCGGCGATCCAGCACTATTCATTGTACTGTATTGCCATCTACATCGAACTTCTCCATGTATTTTTCAAGGAATACACGTGTAATGATTTCACGACAACCGTTCCACCGGATGCATAAAAGCTCATCCCGCTGCTAGTGGAATCCGGTAGGATGATGTCCGAAAAGACCACTGCCCCGTCGTTGCCAAATAGCTCCAAAGAAGACTCATCCACAAGGATATGCATACGGACGACACCGTTGACGGGTTGCGCGCCCGCCTCATGCAACGTCGTAAAATTGGAAGCAAAATCCGTTCTGCCGGAAGCGGATCGATCGATGAACATCTTGTTATCGGTACTCCGATAGCCGACGACCGTCTTCTGTCCTCCGCCTTCCCGCAATCGGAATCCGAATTCGGTAGCCGCTCCAGAATTGGGGAGCTGGAGTTCCACGACAATTTCGTATGCATTTCCATTGACCGTTCCAAGGATATTGCCGGATTGCGGTGTTACCGGAACATTGTTAACTGAAAAATCGGTTCCACGCAATGAACTCAGTTCGCTTATCGGATTCTGCGCAAGGATGACGTTCCCGTTCACGGTCTTTAACGACAGCTCGCGGGGAATTGTCAATTGCCCTTTCCAACCTTCGGTCGGGAAGCTAAATGGGTAATCCCAATTTGACATCCATCCCATCGTAATGCGCCGGTTATCTGGTGTGTTGTAGAACGACATCCCAGCGTAATTCTCTTTCCCGAAGTCGGTAAGCAACACTTTGCCCGGAAGGTTGTCATTTACGAATTTTCCATCCGCCGTTACCTGACCAATGAAATATTCCGCCGACGAACCTTGCGTATTCGGGTTGCCGCCGGTACTGATCATCAGCACCCATTTTTTATTGTTTGCATTCCCGTCCACCGCAAGTTGGAACAAATCCGGGCACTCCCACACCCCGCCGCGTATATATTGGCTATATCCGAAATTGTCGGTCCACGTCCAATGAAGCAGATCAGTCGATGTAAAAAATCGAATGTGATCCCCGCCGGATACCACCATAATCCATCGGTTATTGACGTCGTCACGCACGACTTTCGGATCGCGGAAATCCCAACTGCCGTTAATGCCGCCCGGGTTAGGCACTATGGCGTCATCCCCGTAATATACCCACGTGCGTCCCTTGTCTTTGCTATACGCAGCCCCGATCTTCTGATTGCCGTTCGGCTTATTCGGATTGAATGAAGTATAATAGGCAATCAAACCCTTACCGCCCGAGTCCCCGAACAACCCTGAAGCGTTGGTTAAATCAGCAACCGTGGACCCCGACCAAATATGCCCCAAGTGGTTCCATTTCAACGCAAGCGGCATCTGCTTCCAATGTAAAAGGTCGGTGCTGATGGCATGAGCCCATTGGCCTCCATCCTGGTGGAACAGATGATATTCACCTTCAAAATACACCAGTCCGTTCGGATCGCTGGCCCATCCTCGGGTGTCCGTAAAATGGTATTGCGGCCGGTACAGTTCAGTATAATAATTGCTGTATGGGGTAAGATACACATCTTGAAAATATGCGGCCCCATTCTTCACCGTCATTCCGGCGTATCCGCTCAAAAAGTCGGCATCTTGTGCTACGATCTTCTCCGCCGAATACCCATCGACATAAACCGTAAGGTTCGAACCTATCGCCGTTATTTCAATATGGTGTTTGTTCCCAGTCTTCAAAGGAATGCCGGATTTCGATTGGATTACCGTTTCGGTGTCCCCGTGTTTTTTGAGTAATGTGACGGTATGATCGCTCGGCCGTATTCGAAGAATATATCCGTTCGTACCATCCCTGTCAGAACGGAACATCAACCCTGCGACCGCTTGCGGCGCTTGGGAATCCACCGTCACGTCACCCTCAAACACGAAATCGCTTGTCACACTGTCGGCGATACAAGTCGCTTCTGCGTTCGCAGATCCGACGCCCTTAACTATGTTCTGATTCAGCGTCCACTCGCCCCTTGACATACAACTTTTCAGATTACTAGTTCCCCAGCCGCTTAGGTTCGTGTACACGGGTGGAGTTGTTGCGGTTGCGGTTGCGGTTGCGGTTGCGGTTGCGGTTGCGGTTGCGGTTGCGGTTGCGGTTGCGGTTGCGGTTGCAATTGGAGTTGCAGTTGGCGTTGAAGTTGGAGTTGCAGTTGGCGTTGCAGTTGGCGTTGTCGAATCCGGTGTCATTATGATGTTCTGGAACAACATCGAGCTGTTCCAAACTTGAACACCTAAGTAACCTCCGGTGTAAGCGTTGTCATTTATGCTAATCACAGGTGTAGCACTGCTCCCCCAGTATACCTGGAGCGCTGATCCAACAGCTCTCACTTTCAGATGATAGGTTGTGTTAGCCGCAAGCGAAACGCTGTACACGCCCAACTCACGATCTCCGTTCGCATCCTTCAAGCGAATCCGGCCGCCTACCGGATCGATCTGCAGCATATAAGAGCCCCAGCCGCTGTTATTGGAGCGGAATACCAATGCGCCACTCCCTTGGAATTGGCGAATGGTCACATCCGTTTCATAAGTAAAATCGTTGGCAGTCGTTGTCGATAGCGCAAAGAAATTACCGCCAGACGTGAGCAGCTTCCCGTCTGCACTGTTCGTTAATGTCCCCGCATCCCCCGAAGTCGCCCAGCCGCTTAAGTTCGTGTTCACCCCAGTACCATCGGCTGTTGCTCTTGTAGCGTTACCTGTCCATAAAATCGGTATGGCAAGCATCATCGCGAGTATGAGCTTTACCCCATAAAACATTCGATTCTTCAACAACAGTCATCCACTCCCATTCATCGGATTGTGAAAATGATAATAAATAAACTCAACTTTCACACCTAGAAAATCAGCTTAAGCATATCGAAGAGGTGTTTTCTCTACGATAGAACAAAAGCAGTCATTCAATTAACTACCAAAAGAAATCAAACCGGTATTTATGGAACTCCATGTCGTCAATCACTAAGATGGTAACGCTTTCAATAAAAAAATCAGGTTCACTTATACCTATTTATTCCGCATTGTCTTTACCCTGTTGTTTAACCAGAAGACCTGATTCCGATTGTTGGAGAGCAGCGAACGTGAGTCCTTCCATGGTAAGGATGCCGTTTATCGCTTCCTCCATCAAGTTTCGCTGGCAGTCCGTTTACTATATGAAATTCATTCATTTCTGCAAGCACGGTATCTTCATATGCATCTTGACTCTTTCGAGTCTTTTGTGACGACACGACAGGATTCACTTCACGTTACGGCCTGCTGGTTTGCTCGCCCTTCCTCTAGAAGGTACTTTTGCACAGGGCTTCAACCTTAGGATCTCTCCACCAGTTGCGTGCCAGCTACGAGGCGACTTGGCTCCTACCTCGACCGGACTTTCTCCGGCTAGTTGTGCCTAGCTTGGCTAGGTGCGCAATTGATCAAAACCCTTCCGCCAACAAGCATGCTGTAAACGAATTGACTTTCTCGATTAACCCCCCCCATTCTGGATTGCTTTTGCCCATTACGATATCATCCTATCAAATGAAAGAGGCGATTACATTCAATATTCTCTGTTCATACTTTTAAATATTATAATCTACTTGTACGTTACCTCACCTCAGAACTAACCTACCCTATTCTGGGGTTGTTCTTTATGGCTTGTACGATAATCAATTTCTAGGAAAGGATTGGAAGTGAAAGTGCATCTGAAGCTTCGTAGAAAGGGCTACTGGGAAAAGAAAAGCCGAGCGATAATCAGGGGAATGCCTGAAGATTGCTCGGCTTATAGGTAAACATTAAGTGATCAGAGGTCAGTTTATGGGGGGTTACAGCAGAGGGATTGTTCCTCTCCCCTGCATCTAATTATCGGCTTTATCACATCTTTATTCATTTTTTAGCAGTGGTTTATTTGTTATAGCACGGGTTTATTAGAGGGTGACAACATCCATCACCAACACCGCCACCGACTCCACATGTATGGAGTACGTAGAGTCAACACACTAAATCAATTACCGGAAACATCTAAGCCCTCGCGATGCTAAATACAGTACTTTTCGAAATCCAGGCAAAATTCAACCTGATAAAAAAAGAAGGAACTCAATGTGATTTTGTGAAAATACTCAAGGGCGTTTCAATCCATTTGAATTATATAAGGGAGTTTACCTATGAGAGCACAAAACAGAAGGAGCAAAGTTAAACAGTTCTTTGCCAGTATACTTGTTATCATTATGCTGATGCTGGTAGTTCCTGCACATGCTGCTGAGGAAGAACTGGCTCTGCTTCCTTCCGGCTCACTCTTATAGTTGCTAGTATGGACCAGTGTGATGCAACTGGTTGAGCAGGGGAAACTTAATCTGGAGACGGATATACGCGAATATCTTCCTGAAGGCTTTCTCAAAAAGCTAAAATATGAGTCGCCTATTTCTCTGCTAAACCTGATGAATCACAACGCAGGCTGGCTTATATTGTAGAGCTTCAGAGCTGCGTGCCCTTCTATACCTATGTACAAAAGCATATCTTTGAAGTACTTGGTATGGACCATACCATTCACTGGGCGCAGCAGGATAATCCAGCAGTTGCCGAAGGGAGAAGCAGAATTCAAGGATACACAACGAAGCTGAAGCTGATTAAGAAGAGTCGAGTCTATCTCAGTAACCCTTCATATATAGATCATAACGGCCAACCCTTAAGCCAAATATCGCCAGATGCTTATGTTTCGGTCTATAGTTCGGGATTTATGTATTTTGTGCGGAATGCCGGGGGAGAAGTGATCAAATTCTCGAACCCGTATAACGATTTTTTTTGCTCACAGGCCTGTCTGCACAAAGTGTTCGAATAACCCTAATCGCACTCAGTCTGGGTACAGCAATCATAACCTTTTCTCTTCTTGGCGGCCTAATCGGATGGGTCGTTCACAGATTCAAAAAAACGGCGAAACCGCCTGCCCCGTTGAACAAATACTATCTTTCGATGAATGCTGCAGGACTTGTCTTTATTGCGAACACCGCAATTCTGGGCTATAGAACCTTGAATAACTCGACCTATCCAGCCCTTTCTCCGCTTCCGCGATCTGCGCCCTATCTCAACAAGGCAAAAGCGCAAAAATAAAACTTATGACAGGCTCGCACGCCAATCTTCATTGCCCGAAAGGTCGAATGGATCACAGAGATGTTCGGCAAGCCGTCGGTGATGCAGTCACCGGAACTCAATACCCATCCGCTTCTTCCGCCTGCCAATGATGGACATTTTACTGATCTGATGATATTTGAGGACGGCAATCGAATTGATTTGTCAATTGAGAAAAATCCATACGTCGATGATGGAGAGCCGGCTGTAATTCTTCTTGACAAGGATGGGTTTTTGCCAAAAATAAAGGTTGAGGATTCGTTTAGCTTGACGTTAAAACTTATTCATCATGATTGAACTTGTAATATAAGTCATTCACAAGCTTATAGATGTTGGTCCAATTAAGATTGCTGCAATTGCAAAATAAAATGACACTGAACCGTTTTTCATAAAATCTAACATAAATACTTCTGAATCCGGCATCTCCGCCGGTATGCCAAAGTGTCCTTTGTCCACACTTATTTTGGATCATCCAGCCATAGCTGTAACCGCCGCAGGAATCGTACAGCGCTTTCCCGTCCGAACGGATACCCTCTTCGTAAATCCGTTTTTTGATATCCTGACCCAATAATTTACTGCCATACAGAATATCGTCATATAGCTTCATATCTGAAATTGAGGTAAATACATTTGCACAGCCTGTTGCAAGTGTATCGACATAATAGCATTTCAAGTCACTCTCGTGTTGCTCATATCCGTAGGCTCTATTGGGAACAAGAGGTTGTTTTTCATCAAAAATCAAAGTATGCTTCATGCCTGCTGCATCAAAAATATTTCTTTTCATATAATCAGCAAGGCTCATATTCATAATTCTCTCAATAATGATCGCCAACAGTACGTAATTGGAATTACAATATTCCATTTTACTGCCCGGTTTAAAGCATAATTGCTGCTGGGCCTCAAGCAGACTCAAAACCTCGGCATTTGTAGAATACAGGGCGTTGTTTCTTGCCTTTTTCCAAAGCAAGTCATTATAGTCTGCCAATCCGGAAGCATGATGCGCCAAGTGATAAATCGTGATTTCATCTGCATAATGCTTCAACTCGGGTATATACTTTACCAACAGATCCTGTTCACAAAGCTTTTTGCTTTCAATAAGCTGCAATATGCCGATACCTGTAAACTGCTTGGATACAGAACCAATGTTAAATACAGTACTGGACGTAATAGGAATGCCATGTTCACAGTTGGCAAGACCACGATAATCTTCGAATACCACATTCGAATTTTTGATTGCAATTAATGCGATTCCAGCTGAGTTATTTGTATAAGTTCCTTCATAATATCCTTCCAGTGTTATTTCCATATTATCCTTCTTCCCTCCATTCAATAAAGGCGTGTGATGACTTTGTCATTTGCATGTATTCGTTTTTTTCCTATGCCTATACGACCGGCACATAGTAGTCCAGCTCACAATAATCTTGGGTACACAGACTCCTATCTACATACTCAAAATGAAAGTGGTTCTCCCAATCAATCGGCTTGTTCTTTGTCAAGAAATCATCCTTGAAATTCCAAAATTCAAGCAGATGTTCCCATGTCAACTCCTCCGGAGGAAAAAAACCAATAAACCGGAAAACCGTATAGCTGCAGGCGGGAACGACAAGCCGCTTCATATCGATAGGCAAAGCGCTGTCTTTTCCAATCTCCACACTGGATAAGTAGTAGGTGTACTGGCCCCTTTCTTCTCCCCAAAAGGTATACCCGTAATAAACGTTTGGATTGACAGGCTGCATGATCCTTGAACGATGCCCGTGGAAAAATTCAACAGCCAGGCTAGTGGCTTTAAACTCCTGCAGATTTCCCTGGATACTCACCTGATGCAGCAGACCGCCAAGCTCAAAGGCAGGCCGAAAAACATGAAATGGTCTTACGAGCAGGGCATGATCCAATTCAATAAGGAGCGAAGGATCTGCCTTGGGCGTAATTGGAACATGGCGCGGGCTTCTTCGATATTCGGAAGGAGACAAGCCGAACTCGCCCTTAAAGGCCCTTGTAAAAGATTGCTCATACTCGAATCCATATTTTTCGGCAATACTCACAATTCGGTCATCGGTATGAATCAAATCGTACAAGCTTTCCGTCAGCTTCCGGGAACGAGCATACTCCATAATGCCGCGCCCGGTCAAAGACTTAAAAATCCGTTGAAGGTGGTACCTGGACAAGTACACCTGTCCGGATATATCCTCCATGGATAGATGTTGATACATATTCGCTTCAATACAATCAACTGTATTCTGGATATGCCCTATCCGATCATTCTCGCTCACATGTTCCACCCCAAGTCTGTGATCCCGGCTAACGAATTCATTTCTGGCACAAAGAGCACAATTTGTTAAGGTTGATTCTGCTCCTCTTTAGTATAATCAGGCTGATCAGAAAACGCATTCACAAAAATCCAGCAGAGGAGAATGAAGATGAACCCGCAAATCATAAGAAGCCATATTGATGAGGGCGGCACGTTTTATTTGGATATTCTGGGGAAATCCGAACACATGGAGACCGAACAACGTCCTCATTATACATTGATCCATCCCAAAAAGGGATACCATGGGGGAACGTCCATCTATAACATTCAAATTGAACATTTGCCCGAGCTCGAAGCATTACGCCTTATTCAGGAGATCAAAAGCTACAAGGAGCATATATTCTGGGGAATGTATCCCTCCGGGCGATTGATGCCGTATGTTGGAGAGGGTGAACCCAGACCGGAGCCATTGCCAGAGCCGAACGAGGAGGAGGCCGGTATGGCTCTGCTGGCCGCAGAGAAGGCTGAATATCCCAGGACTCCCAACCATATCACGGTACATAAGGTTAACAATGCCGAAGATTTCAAGCTCTGGGCGCTTTTGTGCAACTTTGTTATTCACCAAGGGTATCCCATTATTCATCCCGAACTTCATTACCCGGTGTGCCAGGAAGGTATTCTAACGTGCTTTAATGTGTCTGATCAAGGAACACTGGCAGGGGTGTCATCTCTATTAAATCACAACGGGGTTTTCTCCCTGGAATTTGTTGCTGTATCAGACGCCTTCCGCCGAAGAGGAGTCGCTACGGCAGCGGTCATCGCTGCTGTTGAACATGCCTTTGCTCAAGGAGCCGAGCTGATTACGGTAAGGTCGATTGGAAAAAGCAAATATCTGCTCCCTAAGCTTGGATTCCGGATTTACTGAAAGACGAAAAGCCCTCTCCCAAAGGAGTGGGCTTTTGATAAACCGTCTCGGTTTTCTTCATAACGATTGGTTAATCAATTAATGTTGTTTTTTTATTTTCGCCAATACATCTCACCTATTAGTCGTTCCTTACCAACAGTGAGCAACACTCCACATGTGTGGAGTGCTCAGTGAGAACAAACTTATACGATGTGCCCCCATCAAAAGAAGTGTCTGACTACAAAAATGTGGAAGCTTTATTTCTGACTATGCTCCAATCTCAAAATATTCAAGTATTTTTGTTTTAATATTTTTTATTTTTTTAAAATTACGACATTTGTCAATTGATAAATATAAGTTCTCAAGGTAATCGTTCAATTCCCCTTCTTTGGAGAGAAATTCTAATTTATTCTTTATATGTGTTTTTATAACATAATCCTTGCTAAATACTTCAAAATACTTTGCATCTTCAAATACAAGCATAATAAAATCAATGAAGTAGCTTTCAAAATAAAAATCCCCACTAAAATCGTATTTAAAAATAAATTTTTTGCATAATAAATACTCTTGAACTTTCGGAACATCTTTAATAAGATACAAAATAATATGTTTACAATTATAATTGGAATATTTCAGTTGATTCTCAAGGAAGGCTAATATGTAATCTTCAAATTTTTTTATGAATGCCTTGTGGTGTTCAGACATAAAATAGAAATTTAATGATTCAATATTTGATGAGATATATGCAAAATAACTGTTTATAATTTCATCAATAGTATTTTTATTAAGTTCATTCGTTTTAACATCATCAAAAAATTCATATGAAAACCGACCTTCTTTATAACCATCTGAAAATATAAATCTAATCTTTAAAAACTTAGAATAATTCAAATACTTAAAACTGTAGATGTTATCAAGCACTTCATTATTGAGATCGTTGTTCATGTTATTTAATAGCCAACTTATTAGTCTGGACTCTACTTTATGCCCTATATTTGTATCTTCAACTAAATCACAAATTTTTTGAATATCAATTATTTCATATTTTTTATTATTTAAAAGGTAAAGTTCTCTAAAATAATATATTTCTTCTTGTAGTACAGTTTCGGAAGGGCTACCGTAGTGTAATACACAATAGAATATAAAAGCATATATGTAATTCAAACCTAATGTGCCTAGCATGAATTTAATAAATTCTTTCTCGTTTTCACTATTCTCCCACTCATGTAAATAAATAAGTTTAAAAAAGCTTTTAGCTATTGCTTTTTTATTTTTATTTAATTCTACTAAATAATTCTTAACAGTATCATTTGTTATGGTAGAAAAATTGTTTTTAATTGAAAAAAATAACTGGCTTGATATTCTATATGCATGCTCAGAATAACCATGTTCATCCTCAGAAAAATCAAAATATTTATAACTACTTATTGTTTTAAGTAGGAATTCCATATCTTCTGATGATTTAATTTCAGATAAAATATCATAAAAAGGTTCAAGTAAATTCTCGGTATTTATTAAACATTCATTAAATAGCTCATGATGTTTGCAAAATACAAAAAAAATGTTTAAACTTTTATTTTCATTTTCTAAAAGCTTAATTTTTTCCTCTACAGATAATCCCTCGCTATGTTTCCATCTTTCGTTTAAGAAACTATCAAGTGGCATTTTACTCTTTTTGTGGTATAAGTAAATATCTTGTTTTGCTTTTGGAATCTTGCGACATATATGCTCTAATACCCCATTAAAAATAAAGCTAGTAAAATGAAACAATTGGTCTTTTTCAATGCATTTTTTTTGATCATCAAAGTAGTACCAAAAATACCCTTTTTTCACACCTAATAAAGCTTGTTTCAACATAAATTTTTTAATATTATTTTTAATTTTACGATCTGCATTATTTTCTATTTCAAAAACTAAAAATAGTGCAGTAAGCGATTTAGTGAGTAAAAATCCAAATGCAACAACTAGGTATATCAAGGAAACTTCCCAAATAATGTTTAGAATTGATTGATTGTCCGACAAAAGACTCAAATTCAATTCACTAATTATAAAGCTAGCAATTGGAACAATTATAAAAGCTATAATTATTAGTTTTGTTGCAAAGATATTAACTAGGCGGTATATAAACTTGTTTAAAATAGAAAACTTTATTTTGTTTGTTCCCCAATAGAAGAATCTATTTGAACGATTGCCAATTAAGAATTGTAAAAATGCGAAAAAAATTCCATACAACGTTACTACATAGATAGTCAATGTAATACTATCTTTGAAATTAGTTATGCTTTCGTTAAAAATTATATTGAATTTATTTATTAAATACACACTAAAACCTAGTGTTGAAAATATAAATAAGTTCAATAAAAAAGTATTTATATCAAACTCTATTAAAAATAATTTAATTTTAAATTTTACACGGTAAATTAAATCCATAATTGTTCCTATCAACTTAAACACCTCTATATAATAATTAGTATGTTTGGTCCAGTCATTGTTCCCCTGCAATATTCTAGTATGCATACAATATGTATATCAACTATCATAATAAGATTGCTTTTAATGCATCACTCATCAGCTTTTGACGCTTCTCCATAAACTCTTCGAAATTCACCAGTTCATAAGAAATATCGGCAGGCAAGTATTTTGCATTTTCATTATTTTCCGGTTTCTTCAACCAATCAACAAGTGGCATCTTATTCTTACTCTCGTTTTCTCGACCTTCAAGCAATTGAAGATTTGCAAGTGTGTTTCTTCGACGCTGCCATTCATCTTTTCTGTTATTGTCAATAACAGAGCCATCCGGCAAAACAAGTCCATTTATCTTATCTTCCTCAAATCCAGTATGAGGATGCATATGATCCTGATGGAAACCTTTCTGGCTGTACTTCAAATTTGGATATAGAAGTGACAATAGCATAAATGTGTATGCGCCGATCTCATACGTATCAAACAACGCATCGATCTCGTCAGATGTATAGCGCAAGCTTCTATCTCCTGTAAAGCGCACATTTGTTAAGTAGCTCATTTTGAACAAATCTGATGGCGAAATCTTAAGTGTTTCTCTAATATTTGCAAGTGCCGAGTTAGTTGCTGCACCAAAGATCTGTTTAACTTGTGCTATTACAAAATATTTTCTTAGTTCTAATTTACTGCCAGCGTCAAATCCACCGCGTTTAAATCCGTAATAAACAATCGGTGTTATTGCAACATAAGAAATTATATTCTCAGAGTTAAATCCAAAATCATTTAACATATGTACAGTACTTTTTACTGCGGTACTGATCGCTGACCAGTTATCTTTGATTTTTAATACACTATCCTTTTTAAAGGTCTCGACTTTTAAAGTTACAGACATATCCAAAAGATAAAGGCAAGTACGCATTATAAAATCATTTGTAAATTTATATCCTTCACCAATCTTATTTATTTCAGCTAGTAGTTTATCAATTTCGTCTCTGGCCTTATCCCAATGAGACACAATAGTTGAAAATAAAAGGTCACTCTTAGATAAAACTGTACCGCCGGAGTTAACACGCACAAAAATATCCAGCACGCTGTCAATAGAGTCAGCGCTAACTTCAAAATAGTTTATTATCTCATCGCTTGTGAGTTTTGAATGTAGCAAAGATATGTTATCCATCGCGAGTTCATCATCAACCCATCCATTTTTAATGATGACTTCCTTAACAAGTTCTGCCTGAGAATACTTCAGTATATTTTTTACCAGATACCACAGCTTTCCTTCCTTTGGATTCTGAACTTGATCAGCGGTAAGAAAAGTAAATTCATATGAAATATCCTCATCATCAGTCTTTTTGCTATGAAGATTAAAATATAACTCTTTCTTAGGAAACGCATCATCATTCTTCCAGCGCTTCATAGGAAGTTTACGACTCATGCTACCTTGCAATGCAACATAAAGTGATGTTAATCTCTGCTGACCGTCCAGAACTGCCCAGATGCATTCCTCATCGTTTCCTACTGGAAATGGCTGCGGCGCAGATGGATTTTTATACATATCCCTTTCATGAAAATCCTTAATAAACTCATACATTGAGTACTCTTTTTTATTAACGACAGACTTCCTAACCTTCCAGAAGAGAAATGTTCCTATAGGGTATCCAAGCATGATAGAATCCATCAGTCTTGTTATCTGCTCATCATCCCATACATATTTTCTCTGTATTGCTGGAAGATACATCTTACGGCTATTTATATCTTGAATTACAGCTCTTATATTTTTCTTCTCGTATGCCATAAATAGTTCTCCTTATTCCCCTTAATTCTATTCCCTTTTCCAGACGCCATCTTGGAAATCTGAGAAGTTATCACGATTTCTATAATAGCGAAGTACCTCATCGACGAAGCTATCATAAATCGGATAATCGAGTGGATTGTGATGACTACAATACTTTGAGGCAAAGGAGTATCGGATCTTACAGTCATGCCTCTCAGTCGGCTTCATTATGGAATATGGGGCATTTTGTAACCAGTTCCCCCAACACAGCTTTTAGACTAATCGCTACCTCCAGCAAGATAGATAGATTGATTTAAATATGTCATCTCATTAAGGCCGAAGTATGTCATGGAATATATGATTGTTCGGCTATATTTTCCATCTATGTAATTTCGACACTTTCTATTGATTTCCTCCTAATAAATAGAACCTCAGCCCTAGATACATTTAGGCTTGAGGTTCCAAACAACAATCACATATATAATCCTAACCATTTCATTAGATATGGCCGGACATTGTTAGCCGGCACCTCGAACCACTCCGCCCTTGCCATTCCTACATTTTCCCTATAACGCCGGAGCGGGTTATCCCCCTTCCCATGCCTTTCCACTAATCCCCTCAAATGAAAAGAGCCGCGGGAAAAACAGGAGTGAAATACCTGAATTCCGCTCGGCTCGTGACACGACTTTTTAGGCTTTAATACGACTATTTAGGCTTTGAGATGACTTTGAATTACACTCATCTGTTCAAAATGAATAAACCCCTGCTAAAAAACAGCCCCTCAAACCCGCATTCCACCGTTGCCCGAATAAATAAACTCTTGCTACAAAACACCCATTTCCTCAATTTCTCACCCAACTTTTTCTATCACGACTTTATTATTATCTGAATAATGTCTTGCTACAAACACAGGAAAAGGCTTAACATTCACTGCTCCTGCCTCCTCCCGTTCCAATTGCCCAAACCCCACGTCCTACAAGGCATCTCAGCCTTTTCTCGCCTTTTTCTTCTCTACGTCAAATAGCTAACCATCTGCCGTCAGAGCAGGAGAAAACATAGGTAAAGTGATGGGTTTAGAAAGAAATTAATCAGAGGAAACACATGAGATAGGCTTAAAAAGCCGGAGGAAAAGATTCGGGGGAAATACGGAGAATGCAGGTGTGGCAAGCGATTCCAGAGGTTAGGCAAGTAAAAAAAAAGAGAGGGAAAAGGTATGAGAAGAACGGATTTGGGTGATGAGGCGGGGGTGGGCTAAGTAAAAGAAAGAGAAAAAAACCGAGAGAAATGCAGGAGGAAATCCTGAAAATCGGTCGGCTCTGCGGAATCGCATAGATCTAGGTTTACACCGTGCTCCATTTAGCGATTTGATGGTTTTATCACGACTTTATTCGATATTTAGCACGAATTTATTTGTAATAGCAGGAGTTTATTAATTCTTTACACCTTATATACCAAGGAACAAACCGACTCCACATGCACCGTATGCGGGAACATATCCACCGGAGTGACCTCCACGGTTCTGTACCCTCCATCCTCCAGGACCCGCAAATCGCGGGCCAGGGTGGACGGGTTGCATGATACATACACCACACGCTCCGGCTTCATCAGCAGGATTGTCTCTAATAACCTAGGGTCGCAGCCCTTGCGCGGCGGATCGACGACGATAACATCCGGGGTGATGCCCTGCTCTTTCCACGCAGGGATAACATCCTCAGATGCACCGACTTCAAAATTCACATTGTTCATGTTGTTAAGCTTCGCGTTCGCGCGGGCATCCTCGATTGCCTCAGGCACAATTTCCACGCCGTAGACCTGGTCGGCATGCTGGGCCAGGAACAGGGAAATGGTTCCGATGCCGCAGTAGGCGTCGATTACGGTCTCGCTGCCGGTTAACGCAGCGTAGTCCAGGGTTCTGCCGTACAGTACCTCGGTCTGTACCGGATTCACCTGATAGAAGGAGCGCGCTGAAATGGCGAATTGCACATCTCCGATATAATCGTAGATCACATCGCTGCCCCATAAGACGCGGGTATCGTTACCGAAGATTACATTGGTCTTCTGGGTGTTAATGTTCTGGCAGATGCTCGCCACTTCAGGAAGCTGCTCACGGATACTGCCGAGCCAGGCATCCAGATGCGGGATATCCCGGCCATTGGTTACCAGCACCAGCATCATCTGCCCGGTGCGGAAGGCCTTCTTCACCACAACGTGGCGCAGCAGCCCGCGGCCGGTCTCTTCGTCATAGGCGGTAATGCCAAGCTCCCGGCCTAGGCTCTTCACGGTGGCGACGACCTTGTCATTGTCCTCATGCTGAATCAGACAGGTCTCCATGTCGATGATCCGGTGGCTGCCGCGTGCGTAGAAGCCGCCGACCAGGCCGCCATCGGTTACACCGATCGGCACCTGGGCTTTGTTGCGGTAACGCCAAGGCTCGTCCATGCCAAGGGTAGGCAGGACTCGGGTCCCTTCAGCTGTTGCGGCATTACCGTCAGCCGCATCCGCAACCTGCAGCTTCCCGATCCGCTGCAGGTTGTCCACCACCAGCTGCCGTTTCCACGCCAGCTGGGCGGTATAGTCCATATGCTGCAGCTGGCAGCCGCCGCATTGATCATAGATCGGGCAAGGCGGCCCTATACGGTCAGGGCTGGCCTGCACCAGCTCCATCAGCTTGGCATAGCCATACTGCTTCTTGGTCTTCAGCACTCTGGCGCGGACCTTCTCACCGGGAAGAGCACCCTGCACAAAAAGGGTAAAGCCCTCTACACGGCCTACCCCTTCACCTTCATGCGTCATGCCGATAATATCGAGCAGGACCTCATCATTCTTATTCACTGGCAGTCCGGCGACAGAAGCCGGCCCTTGTTCCCGGCGGCTTGCGCTGCGCCCGCTGCGGTGTTTACTCATGTGTATAGGTTCACTTCTTTCATTATCTTCACTATTAATCTTGTTAATTATTCTGCGCGAAGATCCGCAGATGATGCGGCAGAATACTGAAATTGCCCGGCAGCGTGCCGCCGAGTTCGCCGTCCAGATTAAGCTGGACGTAGCCTGGGGAGGTAACCTCCATCGCATCCGTGCGGAAATGGATAACCTTCTTGTCATTCAGATGATCGCCGCGGATCGTAAGCCGGACCAGCCGGATGAATTCGGCCAGGTTGCATTTCTTGACGGCAATTACGTCGAGCAGACCGTCATCGATTCTGGCACCCGGAGCCAGCTTCTCGAAGCCGCCGACGGAGTTCGTATTGGCGATCAGGAAGAGCATGAACTCGTCATGGATCATCTCTTGGCCGTTCGCGCGGATGTACAGCTCCTGCGGAGCAAGGCTGGCCATCTTCTCAATACCCTTCAGGTAATAGGCAAGCTGGCCCATCATGGTCTTCAGCTTACTGGGAACCTCATAGGTAAGCTCCGTCAGCTGGCCGCCGCCGGCTATATTAATGAAATAACGGTCATTGGCTTTGCCGAGGTCAATCAGGCGCGACTCCTGGCGCAGAATCAGGTCGCAGGAATCCTCCCAATTCTTCGGAATGCCCATGGCCCTGGCAAAATCGTTGGTAGTCCCGAGCGGTAATAAGCCGAGCGGGGGAAGGTTAGGCTTCTCAGCCATCCCGTTGATTACTTCATTGAGCGTACCGTCGCCTCCGGCAGCTATGATCAGATCATACGTACCGCGCTCTACAGCCTCAGCTGCGGCTGCTGTGGCATCGCCCTCTCCGGTTGTTGCATGACAGGAGGCTTCAATGCCGCCAACATCCAGCCGGTCTAAAATATCGGCGAGTCTTCTTTTCATTTCTTCCCGACCAGAAGTGGGATTATAAATCAATCTCGCAGTTTTCATTACCGGAACGCCACCTGTTTATATAATGGATAACCTTACTGATTATACCCAATTCAGGACCCCACAAGCAATGTCAGGGAGCTTTAGAGGATTATATTTATACTCCCGCGCAGCGCTGAAGACTCCTTAGCCCGTCAGAAAGTATAGATATATGTATGCGGCGGCTGCCAAAATAAATACTGGACGCATTCTATTTTTTCTATATAAGCTGAACTTAAGATGCTAACTAAAGCTCAATCGTCACTACGGTGAATATCCTGTGACTGGGCACGCTGCTTCCGTAGCGAGCTTTCCTGTGGAAAGCTTTCAGGCGATCGCTAACGCTCCTACAGTTCCAAAATCCCCTTCGATCCTTCTCGCATATGTTATTTTCTAACCCCGGCCCCGCAGACGCTGCAGCGCCGCCTCGACTTGCCGTTCAATCCAGCGCGGCAGCAGCGGATGCGGCAGCAGAGTCTGGCCGGAGTAGGCATAATCGAGCCCTTCCAGCCGCCGCGGAATAACAACCTTGGTGAAATACCCCTCACTTAAAAAGAGCGGAGCCACCAGAACATCATGGCCCTGCTCCTGCCAATACTCCACTCTGCTTTTTACGCTGTCCGGATTCAGCAGCCCGTAATCGGCCGCAGCCAGCCCGCTTATGTCCCGTACCCGCGCCGCGAGTGAGGAGATCCCCTGCTCCCAGCGCTGCCGGAAGCCCTCATGAATGCTGCCGTGTCCGACGAGCAGCAGGGTCTCCCGCTCCGGATGCTTCGAGAGCTCCCGGAGCTTATCCCAGATCATCAGCGCTATGTCCGGATCGTCGTCGACGGGATAGCCGAAGTGAATCTGCGCTGTAACCCGGAACCGCTCCAGGTCCGTCTCCCGTTCCGGAACCGGCTTAGCGCCCAGTGCATACTCTATCTCATCGATATGCGTACTGCCGGAGGACACAAACAAGGGGATCACAATAATATCTGTGACCCCTGAATGTTCCAGCTTGTCTATACCGTCCTGAATCAATCGTCCTTCTACCAGCTCCAGGAAAGATACCGCCACGGGAATCTCTTCCCCCAGCGATAAATGACTCACGGCTTCCTCTACGATCGACACCCAGGTCTTATCGCGGGAGCCGTGACTGATCATCAGCACACCCGGCTGCATCAATTAACGTCCCAGACGTTCCAGCGTGAGCTTGTAGCCGTCATTGCCGTAGTTCAGGCAGCGCTTCACACGGGAGATTGTTGCTGTGCTGGCACCTGTTTCTGCTTCAATTTGATTGTATGTAGACCCTTTGCCCAGCATCCGCGCGACTTCAAGGCGCTGCGAGAGCGATTGAATTTCGTTCACCGTGCACAAATCATCAAAGAACACATAGCATTCTTCCATATTTTTCAATGTTAAAATAGCCTCAAATAATTGATCGATACTTTTATCGTTTAGCTTCTTAAGCTGCATCGTTAATCATCCCCTAAAAGTTTGGTCAGCATTAGCATCACTGATTAAGCCTCGTACAAATTAGATACTCGGAAGCATAAACTTAATGTGACTATCTTGCCTCTACTATATTGCACTGGAGCACATTTTTCAAGCATTAACGGTTTCACGCTGTAAAGAACGAAAATGATGGACAAACGTCCACCCCGGGCGCACACCACTAATGGGGCTTACGGCCTTCTTCCTCTGATTCCTAGGTTTTACCGCCTTAACTATAGTACTACAAAACCTCACGAAATCAAGCATGGACACGGTTTCTTCACTTCCGGAGGGTCCTTGTAGGCATTCGCCCTTTTCCGCTAGTATCCCGGTTACCCGGGCATTCGTCTATACCGTATGTTCGCCCATGACATACAGTATAGCAAACCACTAACGAAGGAATGTGATATTATGCCTGAGCATTACTATAATCATTCCCGCAGGGAAGGGCGTTCACTGGCTGAGCCGTACAATCCGTCACCCTATCCGGGCCTCTCTTCCTACGCCCCTGCCCCGCTTCCCGGAGAACCCGGAATACTGCCTGCCTTCGGTGCTGAAGCTGCCGATACTGCACTTGTTGTGCCCGCTGCCGAAGCTGCTACTGCGAAGGCCGGGGGTCTGCTGGGCGGGCTGGGCAACCTCGGGAGTCTCGCGAATATGGAGCAGATCAAGGGAATTGTCGACCGGATGGGCGGGATTGACGGGATCGTCAACTCCATGGGCAAGGTACAGAAGGTTATGCAGGGCTTTTCGCAGATGGCTCCGATGGTGAAGCTGGTGATGGGCGGATTCGGCAAAGGCAAGGGAAGCGCAGCGGGAGCACTTGCGGCGGAAGAAGATGCGGCACTGTATACCCCCAAACGGCGCAAAAAAAGACGCCCAACCACGCAGCGCCGCAAAAATACCTCCAAAAGCCGCAAAACCGGGGCCCCTTCCTCTGTTAAGCGCCGCCGTTCTTAAGCGGCGGCGTTTAACACGCCTTCTCTGTCTGCTGCCAGACCGCTGTATTCCATGAATACCCATGCGTCGTCAGTCACAATCATTCTTGTCTACCGCCGGTGCTTGTCCAGATTTCAGCACAGGTTCACTTAAACCAGCCGCTCCGCCGGAACCACCTGAACATCCCTACTCCCAGCACCAGCATCAGCAGCAATACCGCGAAATAACCATAATCCCAGTCCAGCTCCGGCATTACCCTGAAGTTCATCCCGTAGATTCCGGCGATCAGCGTCAGCGGCATAAATACGGTAGTGATTACCGTCAGTGTCTTCATAATGGAATTCATCCGGTTGGAGTTGAGCGAGATGTAGCTGTCACGCAGATCGGCGGTCATTTCCCGGTCAACTTCAATCATGTCGGTCAGCTTCAGCAGATGATCATAAATATCACCGAAGTAGATCCGCTCCTCCCCGTTGCTCTGCACATGCTGCGAGTTGACAATCCGGTACATCAGATCACGCATCGGCACGATCGTCCGGCGCAGCTTGAGCAGTCTTCCGCGCACGTTGAACACCTGACTCATCAGCTCTTCCACCGATTCACTGTCACTCTTGCTCTCCAGATCTGCCAGTTCATCCTCCAGGGTGTACAGTGACGGGAAATACCTGTCGACCAGCTTGTCCATTACCGTGTAAGCTGCAGCCATCGGCCCGCCCGACCAGCCCTTACGGCTATGAATTTCAGCTTGAACCATCTGCCACGCTTCCTCCATTTCCGATTTATTCTGGTGATGGTAGGAGACGAGGAATTTTTTGCTGAGAAAAAGGTCGACCTCTTCCGCCTCCAGCGTACGCTCATTAAGCGCATGCAGCACAAAGAACTGCACATCCTCGTAGTAATCCAGCTTCGGACGCTGCAGCACATGCATACAGTCTTCAATGGCCAGCGGGTGAAAATGAAAATAAGTGTCCAGCAGCAATGTCTCTTCTTCCGTAGGCATGGCAAAATCCGCCCAAATCCAGGCATAGTCATCCAGCACTATACTCTGAAGCGGCAGGTCAGTCAGCACCTCGCCCTTATGTGTTACCGCAAGCGTTCGTATCATATATGAGTCCTCCACCTTATCCTGCTATCCGCACGGCAACATCCCGTTGCCTGTCGGCCTGCTACTATTGTAACGCATGAGGTCTACTATTATGAAACTTCTGTATCCGCCCGGGCTCCCGTTATCTCAAAAAAATAACCGCCAGTCCGCTGGGCAGCGGTTCCGGAGGTTTATTTTTCGCTTCATTTTCCGTATCAATTCCGTTCTAGCGGCCCATCCCCTCCAGCACTTCCAAATGAAGCACCTGCAGGAACTTCTTGATGTTCACCTTCACCTTGCCGGTGTCGCGCCCCTGTTCAATCTCTTTCATCTTCAGGCGCACTTCTTCAAAGTCGAAATACAGCGGCGCATAATGCTCGAACTTCGGATTGCCGTAATCCGTCAGACCGATGGAAGCCAGGTTCGCCAGTCCGGCCGCGAGCGCGCGGCGCAGCCGCTGTTCAATGGCTTTGACTTCTTTGGCGGCATCAGCCGGCACCGGCTTGTACGTAGCGGCAGCCATTTCGTATAATTCCTTCAGCGGCGGAAGGCTCCCGCTGTTCCCGCCCGCTACCGCCAGCTCCATGATGGTGATAATATCCCTGCTGCCGTTCTCCGAGATCATTCCCATATTCATCAGTATCGGCTGGATAATCTCTTTGACCGTACGTTTACCGGATGGCATCTGCGGCATTCCGAACTGCAGACCCTCCAGCTTGCCGAGCGTCAGCTTGATCTCATCCAGATAACGGCCCATCGCATAACGTTCATTCACCTTGTACAGGACAGATTCGACTTCAATCTTGTTGATCGGCTTACGGATGAAGAATTCAATCCCGCTTTTGTATGCGCGGCTGACCATATCTCCATGCTCAATCTGTGAGATCATCACGAATTTGGACCGGCAACCCTGTGCCTGAAGGGAAATGATCGTCTCAATACCATCCTGGTCCGGCATCAGCAGATCCATCAGCACAATATCCGGCGTCTCACTCAGGATCAGGGCTACCCCCTCCTGCCCGCATTCCGCCGTACCCACCACTTCGCCAAGTCCGCTATCCTCAATAATATGCTGCAGCATTCTTCTTGCCGACGCGTCGTCATCTACAATACAGAAAGAAAGCGGCATTCTCTATTCCTCCTTCCGCAGCTTTGCACTCGGCACAATAATCTGGAACATGGCCCCTCCGGCATGCGACACCGGCTGAACGGTAATCGTTCCCTCGAACATATTCACTATATCCCGTACATGAGAGAGTCCAATCCCCGTAGCGGCGATTCCCTCTTCATCAAATTTCGTAGTAAAACCCGGCTCGAACAGCAGCTCCAGGTCACGCTTATGAATCCCTGCCCCGCTATCGGTCACTGTAAAAATGGTCATGCCGTCTTTCTCATAAGCATCCAGGTTGATGCTGCCTTTACGTTTGATGACTTCCACCGCATTGGCAGTGAGGTTGTTAAGCAGAGTCAGCAGAGGAATATAACTGTCGGTTGTGTAATCGGAGGTAATATGAATATGAAAATTGATCTGCTTGCCCAGCATTTCGGCGTATTTGGCATTGCTCTTGACCGTGAACCGCAGAATTCCCGATAACTGCATATCACCGGTAACCTCGCGCTCCACCAGCTTCACAAGCCCGGCCAGAATCCGCTGGGAATCCTTCTTCACCTCATGAATCTGCTGGGTGATATCCAGCACCTGCCGGCTATACGGCTCCGGTCCTTCCCCGGCCTTCAGATTGCGGTACAGCTCGAAGCTGTTTAGCGTCACATTCTCCAGTGTTCCGATGGATTTCTTCAGATAGAATACTTCGCCGTACAGGCCGGAGCCGAATCCGAGCATCTGCTCAATCCGCTCATTCTGTTCACGTGCCCTGATCCGCATCTGGCTGACCGAGATACTACTGTATACCCCGGTTGTGAAATACGTACGCAGGACAGCAATCGCCATCAGATAAGTCCACTCGTTCAGCCGGAAGGAGGCCGAATCCAGCACAATCAGCCGCGTCAGCAGCTCCATTTCATTCGACAAGAGATCGATTACTGCGGCAACAGCGCCCAGCACCAGCGGATGGAAGGTATCCAGCCGGCTTTTGATGGCATGCATCAGCAAGGCGAACACAATATAATAGACCATCGCGGAGAAATGACTGTTCAGGCTCTGCTCAAACGTCAGTCCGCTTCCTTCTACTGCATCCATTGCCGTGCGGAACAGCAGAACGACCACACCCGTAGCAATGCCTGTACTGATATACGGCAACTGCCTCATTAAAAGCAAAAACAGCAGAAAAGCGCTGCTGCCCATAGCAATCCGGAAGATGTCGCCATCAAACGGATTTATTTTGAATTCACCGGCTACAGCCGTAACGACTGCCACCAGCAGAATCTGTGCAACTCTCATTCTCAGAATAGATTGTCCCATCGCCACTGCTCCCGCCTAGAGATGTTGACAACTATAGTATCATACCCGCACTTTATTTTATACGGCTTTGCCCCGGTCCCGCTCGATTTATGCTGTTTTGTTCTCAAGTCTTCTGGAGAGCATCGACAGCAGGAAGTTTACGGTGAAATAGATCAGTGCCACAAGCGCGAGCGTCGGTATCGCGTAGCCATAGCTGTGCCCGATTACGATATTGGCATTGTGCATCAGCTCCGGCAATGAAATGACCACCGCGAGTGAGGTATCCTTCAGCAGCGAAATGAACTGGCTGACCAGTGGCGGAACCATCCGCCGCAGTCCCTGGGGGAGCACGATATGCCACAGGGTCTGGAAATTGCTGAGACCGGAGGAACGTGCAGCCTCAATCTGCCCTTTATCAATGGACGTCAACCCGCCCCGGACAATCTCAGCGATCATCGCCGCCTCGAATATCGTTAGTGCAGCAATCGCCGCCGTTATCAGTCCAAGCTTAATCCCTACCTCCGGCAAAGCGAAGCGGATGAAGAATATGATCAGCAGCAGCGGCAGATTACGGATCAGCTCGACCAGGTAGAACATCACCGGAGACAATACCGGCACTTCCGAGTAGCGGATGACTCCAATAATACAGCCAATAACAAAACTCAGGATGATCGATACAAAAGCAACGATCAGCGTAATATACAGTCCGTCCAGCAAAAACTTCAAATTATCGGCGGAGTATGCACCAATAAAATCCATGATATCCCTCCTTTATGCTTTGAGTGGCTTCTTAATATTTGCGCTGCAGTCTGCGTTCCCACACGCGTACGCCGTAGCTGAGCGGAAGGGTAAGTACCAGATAGAACAACGCCACGAAGATATAGGTATCGAAGGTTCGGTAAGTCTCTGTTGAGATACTGTCCGCGAAATACATCAGATCAAGGCCGGCTACCAGCGTCAGCACCGAGGAGTTCTTGATCAGGTTGATGAACTGGTTGCCGAGCGGCGGGATAACCAGCTTGATCGCCTGCGGCAGGATGATATGCAGCATCGTCTGTATGTAGCTTAGGCCGGATGAACGCGAGGCTTCCATTTGTCCCTTGGGAACAGCCATGATTCCGGCGCGGATCGCTTCGGCGATGAAGGCCGAGGTGTATACCGCAAGTCCGATTGTTCCCGCCTTGAAGCCGTCCAGCGTAAAGCCCAGAGCAGAAGGTCCATAATAGAAGATGTACACTACAAGCAGCAGCGGGATATTGCGGATGAACTCCACATACGCCGTTCCGAACCAGCGCAGCGCTCTCACAGTAGTAATGCGGAAGACGGCAATTACCGCTCCGATCAGGAAGCTGCCGATCAGGGCCAATACACTGGACAGCACGGTGCCGTAGAATCCTTCCATATACAGCCCGAAATAATTCGTTAATATTGAAAATTCCATAGATTTCACCTGCCTTTGCCCAAAGATGAGTTCATTCTTGCCCCACACAGGAATTCTTCCTATAAACAAGTAGAAACGGCAGTGCCATCCTCATGGGATGGCATCCGTTTCTGCGAGTAATATAAGGCAGGTTGTTAAGTAAGCTGAAGCTTAGAACATGCTTATTTCGCTGGAGCTTTACCAATCCATTTCGTATAAATGGCATCATACTCACCGTTTGCTTTCAGTTCAGCCAGTGTATCATTCACGGCTTTAACTACATCGGTGTTGCCCTTTTGTACTGCAATGCCGTAAGGCTCATCCGTGAACGGCTCGCCTACAACTTCATAGCCCGGGTCCTGCGAAGCCATACCGTACAGAATCGCATCATCCGTAGTCAGTGCATCGCCTTGGCCGGCCTTCAGGGCGCTGAATGCATCCTGATAGTTATCGAATTCAAGCACGGTTACACCCGGCACTTTTTCTTTGATATTCTTAATGGAGGTTGCGCCCTTGGAGCCCAGGATCTTCGTATCCTTCGTTACGTCATCCAGTCCGGTAATCGGGCTGCCCTTCTTCACCAGCAGGGATTGGCCTGCCTGGAAATAGACGTCGGAGAAATCAACTTCCTTCTTGCGTTCTTCAGTGATGGTCATTGTAGCTACAACCATATCGATTTCGCCGTTATTCAGCATCGGAATACGTGTCTTGGAGGTTACTTCCTTCAGCTCAATCGCGTTCTCGTCACCCAGAATTTTTTTGGCGATGGCTTTGGAGATATCAATGTCGAAGCCCTCTACGTTGCCGGATGCAGGGTCCTTCAGACCGAACAGGCGGGTGTCGTACTTCACGCCTACGAGCAGCTTGCCGCGTTCTTTGATCTTGGCAATCGCCTCAGAGTCAGTAGCCGTTCCTGCAGCAGCGTCATTCCCTCCGGCATTGTTCTTGGCATTGTTGTTGCCGCAGCCGGCAATCACGAGCATAGCCGCAATCATCAGTACACTTAACATTTTGAAGCTTTTTGACATTTTCATTTCTGTTCCTCCCCTGAATCCTATATATTTGTTTAATGACTTAATACACGGCTGAGAAACGTTCGTGTCCGGTCTTCACGCGGACTGGCGAAGAATTGCTCCGGCTCCGCTTCTTCCACGATCTGTCCCTGATCCATGAAGATTACCCGGTCGGCCACCTCGCGGGCGAAGCCCATCTCATGGGTAACGACAACCATCGTCATGCCTTCGCGGGCCAGAGTCCGCATAACATCGAGTACTTCCCCGACCATTTCCGGGTCAAGCGCCGAGGTCGGCTCATCGAACAGCATAATCTTCGGCTTCATCGCCAGCCCCCGGGCAATCGCCACACGCTGCTGCTGTCCGCCGGACAGCTGTGAAGGATAGGACTGTGCTTTATCGGCAATCCCGACCTTTTCCAGATAATACATCGCCGTCTTCTCGGCTTCCGCTTTGCTTAGTCCAAGCACCTTAACCGGCGCGAGTGTGATATTATCGATTACTTTTTTATGCGGGTACAGATTGAAATGCTGGAAGACCATTCCGATTTCTTTGCGCAGCTTGTTGATATCTGTCTTGCGTTCATTTACAGTTATACCGTCAACGGTCAGTCCGCCGCTCGTAATAGCCTCCAGTCGGTTAATGCAGCGCAGCATAGTGCTCTTGCCGGAGCCGGAAGGACCGACTACGACAACCACTTCCCCTTCCTGAACATGCAGGTCAATGGCTTTCAGTACATGGAAATGTCCGTAATGTTTGTCTACCTGATGAAAGTCGATCAACGACAGGGCCTCCTTTGTATATCATTATGTGTTTGTCAGCTATGGTAACACTTAAAACACACCTTACTTTAAAGACTACCGAAAACTACAAAAAACTACGAAAACCTTTAATCGCTCATGTCATTTTCTTTTCTAAATGTGACGTATTTCATTTTCTTTTTACGCCTATTAATGTTTTTTATCAGTTCGCTGTAACTTATTGTGACATTCCTCTCTTGAAAAACCAAAATACTCCCCGCAAAATCAAGAAAAGCCGGAAACACAAAAAAAGCTGGAAACACAAAAAAAGATGTCCGCAGCCATTCGTGGCTTCCGCGACATCTTGTACGGGCAATCTATTCAATTCAAGTCTAGAAAAAGAGTTTGAAGATTACTCCCGCCAGCACTGCGCTGATCGGAATGGTAATAAACCAGGTCACCACGATACGTCCGGCTACTCCCCATTTCACGGCGGAGAAGCGTTTGGCTGAGCCTACCCCGAGGATTGCAGAGGTAATGGCATGTGTCGTACTTACCGGCAGATGAAGCAGTGTAGCTGTGAAGATAACGGACGCGGCCGAAATATCTGCTGCGAAGCCGTTAATCGGCTCAATTTTGAAAATTTTGGTACCCATGGTCTTAATGATCTTCCAGCCGCCGATGGACGTTCCGAGCGCCATGGATGTTGCCGCTGCAATCTTAACCCAGAGTGGTACATGCATAGTGTCGAGCCGTCCCGATGTTACGAGGGCAAAGGTGATAATCCCCATCGCCTTCTGGGCGTCATTCGTACCATGTGTGAAGGATTGGAGCGCCGCCGTAATGATCTGCATGGAACGGAAACCCTTGTTCACGGTATGCGGACTGCGCTTTGCAAAGATCCACTTTAGAATCATCATCACAACATAACCGATGGCAAATGCGATCAGCGGGGAGAAGATCAGCCCCTCCACAATCTCAATGAAGCCATGCCATTTCACATTCTCCGAACCTGCACCTACATATACCGCTCCGGCCAAAGCTCCGATAAGCGCATGGGAGGACGATGATGGAATCCCGAGCCACCAGGTTACCAGATTCCAGATAATCGCCGCAATGAGCGTCGCAATAAGAATATCTATCCCGTTATCCAGGAGTGCCGGGTCAGCAATGCTGCCGCCGATCTTCTTCGCTACGCCTTCAAACATCAGCGCACCGATAAAGTTCATACTTGCTGCCATCATAATGGCTGTACGCGGCTTCAGCGCGCGTGTAGAGACTGAGGTAGCGATTGCGTTGGCTGTATCATGGAAACCATTGATAAAGTCAAACGCCAGCGCAAGAAATATAACAAAACCTAGTACATATATAGATGTATCCATATTTCAGAGCCCCTTATGAATTGCGCATGATGATCGATTCCAGCATGTTGGCTACGTCTTCACATTTATCCGTGGTCGTCTCCAACCGCTCGTACAATTCTTTGCGCTTAATCAGCTCAATCGGGTCTTTTACAGTTTCGAACAGGGCCTTCGTACAGATACGAAGCACTTCATCGCCTTGGTTCTCCAGATCATTCAGACGGATCGTGTATTCACGGATCGCCAGCAGCTTCTTCTGGGAGAGCAAATGAACCGCTTTTTGGATTTCATACGCACTTTGGCGCAGAATTTCCGCGAACTGGACGATATACTCATCCGCATCCAGCAGGTTATACATATAGAAACGCGAGGCAGAAGCCTCCAGACCATCAATAACATCATCCATGCTTGTGATCAGGTCCATGATGTCGTCACGTTCCAGCGGCGTAATAAAAGTTTTGTTCAGTTCCTTGATGACGGTGTGCGTGTAGGTATCGCACTGGGATTCGTATTTCTTCATCACCCCGGCGAAATTCTCAACATTGTCCTGGAGAGTCGAAATATTCTGAGCGAAGTAATCTGCCGCCTGAACAATGGTATCCGCCATGTTTTCTAGCGTCTCAAAGAATATATCCTTTTTTCTCAACTTCATTAGCTTTAAACCCCTTTACATAAAATTGCCGTGAAAACGTGAAGCCACCCAAATGTAAACAGCATGAAAATGAATGACAACCCTTGTTATCTTATCATATCAATAGAATGGATAGAAGTAAAAAACCGAACTTTTTTACACTATAATAACAATTCCCTGTAATTGCGAAAATAATCATATGAACGGTTAATTATCCGGTGCTTATCAGGTGGGACTAGGTGTCAGCGCATAATCGACATGGCTGCCGAAGGATGGACTGTTCGGTACAATCAGAATATGCGTTATGCCGGGGTACATCAGCGCTTCCCTGCCGTCTTCTTTCACGAACCGGATGATGTCTCCGGGCCTGCGCGACCATTTGCCGGGAATCGCTACTCCGCGCTGAAACAGCAGCGCTTCCCCGCCCAGCTCCACATCCACCTGCAGCCTGCCGACATCATCGAGCACCTTATGGTCAGAGCCCATTACGATTACGTTCGCCGCTGCCACCGGACTGTTATTATTCAGATCCAGATGCGGTTTGCCGTTCACCCAGCGGACATAGGTGCGCTGCTCAGCATTATATTTATACCCCACCGTATAGCTCTTCAGCAGGAAGCTTACATTGAATTCCAGCGCGGGCTTCCCCTCAGTAGGCGCATAATCCGGATCTGTGAAAAGCAACCCGGGAACCTCCACACTTTCGGCAAATCCCAGCTTCCCTGCACCTTCCCGCAGCTTGGCGGCATTGCTGTATAGATTATGCGGGGCTTTGCGCTCCTTGTCCCGCCAGAAGTAGGCACCTGCACGGCCGATCTCGTCCATGTCCTCCTTCTTCTGCTTCTGCAGAATGGCGTAAGCCGCCGGACTGCCTCCCGCATGCACAGTCACACCGCCGTAGCTCTCGCCAATGTCGAGCAGATAAGGGCGGATACTGCGGATCGGGCCGATCTTCACCACCCCGGTATGAGTCTGGAAGATTCCGATCAGCCGGGTAATTCCGCCCTCCGCCAGTACTTCGTAGAGGATATCCGCTTCGCTGACTCCGGATTGCGGCCGGGCAGCCGGGGCATTATTGATCATGACTGCGAGCGGCCGGGGCAGCGTTCCGTCCGTAGCCGGAAGCCCCGTTAATCTGGATACTATTCCCGCTGCAGGCGCTATTGTCGGAGTGGGCTGCGCAGCTTCTGTCGGCTGGGGTTCAACAGTAGCTGCTACTGTAGTCGGCACTGGAACCGTTACTGCATTCTCTGTCCCGCAGGCGGAGAACAGCGCGGCAGCAAGGACGAAGACTGATATAGGACGGGCTGAAGACCGGTTTATCGTCATAAACTTGTTGTTCCTCCTAAAGTTTTGTCAGTAAGCTTTCTTTCATTTAATCATAGCTGGCAGAGTTTGTCTTGAGCACACGGGAAAATCTGCATACAAAAAAGGATACAGCCATTAAAGCGGCTGTATCCTGCATTTATTTGTGTATTAGTCGACCATCCAGCAGTTTAAGCTTAGGGTACCGTATTGATAGGCCTGAATCATTAACTGCGCCCGTCTGCCCTCATCGGCTGTACCCATTACATAGAAGAGCGGTACGAAATGTTCCTTCCCGTAGGTGGGAACGGCCTCCCGCACATGCGGAGCCTGCTTCTCAAATGCAAAAAGTGAAGCCAGATCCCATGCTTCGAGCCGCTCAGCGATCCAGGCATCGAAGTCGAGCGCCCAGGGCTCGGGCTGATCATCCTGCTTCAGCAGCCTGAGATTGTGGACCAGTCCTCCGCTTCCGATCAGGAGGATTCCTTCATCGCGCAGCGGGGCCAGCATCCGTCCGATATTGTACTGCTCTTCGGGAGAACGCATCGAATCGACGGATAAGGCTACGACGGGAATGTCGGCCTGCGGGAACATTTTCTTCAGAATAACCCAGACCCCATGGTCAAGGCCCCGGCCGAGTATAGGCTGATGACAAAGATTGCTATCCTTGAAGAGTGCGGAAATCCTGCTGCTTAACGCGGGATCGCCCGGGGCCGGGTAGGCCAGCTTATACATCTCTTCCGGAAAACCATAGAAATCATGCTGCGTTTCATGCTGTGCGTCCACTGTAATCAGCTGCTGGGGACTGTCCCAGTGCGCCGAGAAAACTACAATGCCGCGGGGCTTCCCCAGATCAGAACCCAGCCGCTCCAGGAAACGTGTGTATTCGTTATCCTCAAGAGCCAGCAGCGGAGAGCCGTGCGCAATAAAGAATGCCGGTAATTTCATAGGGTGCCAACCTCCATAACCCAGTATATGGTCTGCCCTTTTATTTTACCGCTTATTCTTACGTATTGCACGCATGGTACTTCTCCTATATCATCCAGTTCTGCCATTCCTCCTGCAGATGCTCCTGCTGATTCATCCATTCCCTGGTGCGCTTAAGCACCTGCTCCTGTGCCGGACCTGACGAGAAGGTATGGTCGCCCTGGAAAATAATCTCCTTGTCGCAACGGCCTTCAGGACGTGTCCAGAACAGCTTCTGGTAGAGGAAGGCATAGTCAACAGGAATAACATCATCGGAGGTCCCGTGGATGACCAGCACATCACCGCTGAATTTCCCGGCCTCCTGGAACGGCTGGAACGCTGCCAGTGAGTTGAAGTACACCGGGGTGAACGAATAGCCGGAATAATCGGCTGAGCCGCTCTTCACCGACCGGTCATAGGCTTCCCTTCCGACAATCTTTACGATATCATTGAACGGATAGCCGACCGCAGACCACAGCACCAGGTTCTTCACCCGCCGGTCACGGACACCGGTCAGCAGCGCTACTGCACCGCCCAGACTATGTCCGATCAGCGTCACACGCTGCGGGTCCACATCGGCCGAGCTGATGCCGTAATCCAGCACCGCCCGGGTCTGGCTGATCATCGACTCCATATCTTCGCTTCCGTAATTACCGCTGCTCTCCCCGCAGCCTACGTAGTCAAAGCGGATAACCATATAGCCATCCTGCGCCAGCTCACGGGCTGCCTTAACGAAGATCCGGTCTACACCAATCCGGCTGCCCACGAAGCCGTGGCAGATCACTGCAAGCGGCACCCGGTTCTTGCACCGTCCGGTGCCTGCCTTGTCTGCGGATGGATAGTGTATGCTCGCTGTCAGTTCCTCTCCATTATGCCGGATGATAATATTCCGTTCCATTGCTGCGCCCTCCCTGAAAGCTGATTTATTTCAAATTATAATTATTCCGATTAATTTAGTATGATTTATATCTTTATTATACGATTCTCCTTAATTTCTTGTCAATAACCATAGTCCTCCGGATTTCCTGAAAAGAGCCCCTTCCGCTCCCGCAGGAGCAAAAGAGGCCGTGGTGCAAGCTTGAGCTTCACTCAGTCATAGCTGTCGTGAAACATATCATGGGTCTCCTGCCGGCCTTCCCAGTCTTCAAGTCCGTTCTCCGGTGTCACGCCCGCAGCATCCCAAAGACTGAAGCCGTCAGAATTGCCCCAATCCCCCACTTCATTAGCAGGTGCAGGCGCGAAGCCGTCGCCCACAAATTTGCCGGGTTCCTGTTTGTTCTCCTGTTTCATAACGCTCCCTGCCTTCCTCTAGCTATATTTGGTGAAGCAACCACCTCTTCAGTGTTCACTCTTCCAAACGGATTATTCAGGGATTAACGAAAGAAAAGTTACGCAGAAGCGGAATCTTCTGATCCGCCTGCAAGGGTTGTCCTTGCACACCACTGCTGCACAAACGTATACTCTAGGTTAAAGGCTAACCTGATTAATCCACCTTGGAGGTATACGTCCATACTATGAAAGTTAAAGCTATGATTAAGCAAAACAACCTGCTGCGTGAGCAGATGACGCCATTTAACCGCTCTTTTTTTGAAGATATGATTCTGGCCATGCGGGCCAGCTCGGTAGACTCTGTCCGTGCAGAGGAGCTGCTGCTGGAGGCGGCTGAACTGCTGCTGAAGGGGCAGGCCAAAGGCCGGAATGCCAAGCAAATCTTCGGCGAGAACCCCGGAGATTATTTCAAAGATGTGATGAACAGCAGCCCCCCGCGCTCTCCGCGCAGCAAGCTGAAGAACTCCCTGATGATCTCTTTGTCCGCCCTGACCATTCTGTTCGGAGTGATGGGCGCTGCCGGACTGATCATGCAGTGGAGCGGAGGTCCGGATGAAATCTTCGGCCAGATCAGTATTTTCACCCTTATCATAGTAGGTATCGGCTCGATTGTTCTGATTGAGCTAATTATGAAATGGATGGCCTCGTTGTCTGAGGACGATAGCCCGAAGCCCAAGGCTTTTGATATCAAAGGGCTGGGACTCTATGTCGGAATTGCGATTGCTGCCGTATTTGCCGGAATGTTCCTCGATAATCTGTTCCCGGTCATCCGGATTGCACCTTGGGTCAGTCTGGTTCTTGCCGCAGCTGGTGGTCTCGGACTGAAATTAATATTTTTCAAATCATAGAGAATATATTCAACTTTTATTCCACACAGGAGGAGACTTGTATGAAGAAGCACATCGTTCTAACCGCCGCTATTGCTCTGCTCATGGGGCTGGAGGCAGCAAGCTCCGCTCCTGCCCGTGCTGAGAGCAGCGCGGGCCGCGGCACAGGCACGTCTGAGGCGGCTGCCAGCGCTAAGGCGGGTGTTACCGGTGCAGCCGTCCTCAGCCATGCTGAGGCTGTCTACAGGGCTGCGCTGCCACTGTTCTCCTCAGGCAACCTGCCGGGTGCTATTACTTATATGAATACCAATCTGTATGCTGTCACTCCTTATCAGGCGACTGTTCTGACACTGAAGCTGGAGAACCTGCACAAATCGCTCCTGCCTTCCTGGGAGAAGAAATTCAGCAGCAGTGAGGTACAGCGGAAGCTCATCTCCGTCTATAAGGCGGGAGTCAGCATGGTGAGGCTGGCCGAGAGTACGGAGAATGCTTCACTTCGTGCGCTGCTGAAAAGCGCGGGAGAGAGCGGCTATAAGCTGGAGACGGCCGAAGGAACCTTTTTCCCGGTGATTGATTATGCCGCTTACCGCAAATATAAACTGTACGTGACAGAGGATATCCGTGATTATATTTCAATAATGGCGACCGAGTCGGATCTGCCCCCTTCCAAGGATAACGGGCTTGTGATCGCCTGGGGGGATGTCGCTTCCCGTGCACTAACCCAGGAGCAGTTCATTCAGACCTATCCCAAATCCAACCGCCTATCAGCAGTCAAGACACTTTATAACATGTACGCAGTGAATACATTCTATGGCCAGAACAACACGCCGCTCTTCCATTACGATAATCTGGAAATGGATCTGGAGGCACAGAAAGCCTACAGCAGCATCCTGGCCAAAAACAGCAGCACCAGTCCGTTCCTGCAGAAGCTCGATGGCTTCATGAAGCTGATGAAGAGCAACGGCTATCTCTTGGATGATGACGCCGAGCAGTATCTGAAGACAGAAGTGCCCCAGTCCTGATAAGCGTATAACTCAGCAGCACCGGATGTGCGCAGCAAACTTATCGCTATGAAATAAGACCCGCCCGGGTTGAACCCGGGCGGGTCTTATTCATATCCATATAAACGGCTATTGCCGCTGACAACGATTATATTAGATCAGCATGCTGAATAAATTGACATCCTTGTTGATCTCTACGTAATCCACGCCCTTCTGCTTCATCCGCTCAATCAGCGGGGCGTAGGCATCTGTGGACATCAGCTCAATGCCCACCAGTGCCGGGCCGTTCTCCTTCTCGTTCTTCTTCGTGTATTCGAACCGGGTAATGTCATCGTCGGGTCCGACTACCTCAGTCAGGAATTCACGCAGGGCACCCGCGCGCTGCGGAAAATTAACCATGAAATAATGCTTCAGGCCTTCATAGATCAGTGAACGCTCCTTGATCTCCTGCATCCGGTCGATATCATTATTGCCGCCGCTGACGATGCAGACCACGCTTTTGCCGCGGATCTGATCCCGGTACATGTCCAGCGCAGCAATCGGAAGCGAGCCTGCCGGCTCCACAACAATCGCATTCTCGTTATACAGCTCCAGAATGGTTGTACAAGCCTTGCCTTCCGGCACTTTGACTACATCATCCAGGAGCTTCGAACAGATGTCGAAGGTCAAGCCGCCGACACGTTTCACCGCCGCACCGTCAACAAACTTATTAATTTCCTTCAGGGTGATCACCTCACCGCACTCCATCGCCTCGCTCATGGAAGCTGCTCCGGTAGGCTCCACACCGATCACCTTGGTCGCCGGGCTCACGGTCTTCACATAGGTGGCTACACCTGCCGCCAGGCCGCCTCCGCCAATCGTAACAAATACAAAGTCAGCCGGCTTGTCCAGGCTCTCCATAATCTCCATCGCAATCGTACCATTGCCGGCGATAATGCGCGGCTCATCAAACGGGTGAATCAGCGTCATGCTATAGTCTATACAAGCCTGCAGCGCTTCATCGTAAGCATCGTCGAAGGTATCCCCCTTCAGAATCACTTCCACGAATTCGCCGCCAAAACGCCGGACCTGCTTAATCTTCTGATTAGGTGTAGTGCTCGGCATAAAGATCTTGCCTTTGATTCCCAGTGCCTTACAGGAATACGCCACACCCTGGGCATGGTTACCCGCACTTGCACATACAATCCCCTTGGCTCTGTCCTCGTCGGACAGACTGCGGATCATATTGTAGGCCCCGCGGATCTTGAAGGAGCGTACAATCTGCAAATCTTCGCGTTTCAAATACACATTACAGCCGTATTTAGCTGACAGTACCGCATCCAGCTGCAGCGGCGTACGGACGATAACCTCCCGCAGCACATGATGTGCGCGTACAATATCTTCCATTCCTACGATCCGGTTTTCGCCTTCTCTCATCATTTCCTCGCCTCACTGTCTCTTTCTTATCGTTTCGCTTCTTGTAACATACTCTTCCAAGGACATTTTTTCAACCCTTGTCCTCCTCACACAATACAGAATCCACTGCCGGTGGAATCCTGCTACTCCACCCCTCATTCTTAAGTTCATCTTATATAGTTGTATAATGTGTAATTAAAAACAGCGAAAAGGGAGGCCCGCCTCTTATAACTGTATTCTGTACAACTAAATCTGCCCGAATGGGCAAGAACCGTCTACATAGTGCTTTTTAGTTGCACGAAATACAACTAAACGGATAATTGGTTGTAAATCAGACGTTTTAGTTGTACAAAGTGCAATTAAGCCTACCGGAAGACCCTCCTAGGCATATACCGTAATCCCTTCACGGCGTCCTACCCTCATACTTTAATCTCCTCATTTCCTCATTTAGCACTCCAAATGCCCTTCCTATGCGCCTATGCTTACTTTCCATACGCAACAAGCAAACGGCCCTGCCATACATCAGCAGGACCGTCCCCTAGCTTGCTATAACTAGACCTTAAACCGCGAGACCGTCTGCAGCAGCTGCGCCGAGCTCATCTTGATCTCCTCCATCTCGGCAACGATGCTGCCGGACTTGCCGATGATCTGCTCCGCCTGGACGGCGATGACCCCGGCCCCTTCTGCGCCTTCATTCGTTGCACTGCCCGTCTCGCTGATCGCAGTCAGCATGCTCTGAATGGAAGCCAGCAGCTCTTCGGAGGTGGCACTGAAGTCCGTTACCAGCTCATCAATATACTTGGCATCTTCGCTGTACCGCTCACCCGTCTCCTGCATCGCATCGTAATCCTTCAGCACCTGCCGGTCCATGAACCGCAGCATGCTCTCCGCGCCCTCAACCAGATTGGATACCGCCTGGACTACCGCTTCAGTAACTCCCTGGATTTCGGTCACCGTCTCCCGCGAGTTATCAGCCAGCTTGCGGATTTCCTCCGCCACAACGGCGAAGCCTCTGCCCGCATCCCCGGCTCTAGCAGCCTCAATGGAAGCGTTCAGCGACAGCAGATTGGTCTGGGCGGCAATTTCCAGAATCGCTCCTGTGAGCGCGCCTATCTGCGAGATCGACTTCGACTGTTCAAGCGCCATGCGCAGCTTTTCTTCACTCTGTCCGTAGATATGATCCGCCTGCCTGCGTGACTCAAATGCTCCCTCTTTCAGCTTATCCGCCCGTACATTAATTTCCCGGGCCGCATCTGCCCCCTCTTGGGCTTTGCGGGCGATACCGTTAATGGCATGCTCGAATTCGATCGTGCTGGCGTTCATTTCTTCCATCGAAGCCGCCGTCTGCTGCATGCCCGCTGACAGCTCTTCGGTAATCCCCGAAATATCGGTGATGCTGCCGTCGAGCACGAACACATTCTTCTCCGTATTCTCCACTGCGCCAGAGATGCTCTGCGAGCTGCGCATGATTTCCTGAATCAGCGACTGCTGTGAGGAGATCATATCGTTGAAGCCCTCTGCCAGTACGCCGATTTCCCCTTTGGCGGTAACCTTTGCTCTTACCGACAGGTCGCCGGACATCGCTTTTCGGAAGGCAGCCGTTAGGATAGGAATCTGCTTCAAAATACTGTTGGAGACAAAGTACAGCAACACAGACATCACTACAATTGAAGCAATAATCGAGAGAATAAAGATCAGCTCGAATTTCTTCAATTCCTGCTCCGCTTTTTTCTCCGGTACGATCAGCGCCACAGACCACTGGTTCTCTACAGCCGGCGAATACGACACATAACTGGCCTCGCCGTCAATATCCGTCTTTATCACATTCGAGCCCCACTGTACCATCTTATCCCCGACAGCTTTCCAGTCTTCACCGAGATCGGACATTTTCTTCAGCAGAATATTGTCTGTATCCGGATGGTAGATGAAGGTTCCTGTCTTATCAATCAGTACGGCATACCCGCTGCCATTGTAATTAAAAGCGCTCAGCGCCTGGGTAATCTGCTCCGTGGAGATATCGGCACCCGCCACACCGATCAGCTTGCCGGCATCGTCGAGAATCGGTGCGCTGACGCTGACGACCATTTTGCCGGAGCCGGCATCAATATAGGGATCCGTAACCGTAACACGCTTATTCTTGGCTGTGCTGGCATACCAGCCCCGCTCCTTCAGCACGAAGTCCGCCGGCGGCTCGAACTCATCCTGCGTAATCACCTTGTTCGCAGCATCCAGACCTATATACACATTCAGCAGGTTCTTATTGTTGTTCTTGACCAGATTCAGGGTGCGGATCAGTTCACTGTACCCGCTGGTGGTCTTCGCTGTTTCCGGATCACTTACACTGGCGATATAGTCACGGATATAGGCGTTGGCATTCAGAAGCTCTACACTGTCCGAAGCGGGCTGCAGCAGCTCGTTGACCTTAACGCTTATCTCTCCTTTCTGATAGGTCAGCGAATTGTTCAGGCCATTGACTATAATCTGCTTGGCATTGCTGTAAATCACTACGGATACAATCACAAGAATAACAATCACAGAGAGGATCACGGACATAAACAGCTTGCCGCGGATTCCCATATTGCTGAAAGAGGCTATAAGCTTCCTCTCCCTGCCCCTTCTGTTCTTCCCCAGTGTCATAGGTCCTTCCACCTTCCATGTATAAAGACTCAGGTCAGCTATGCTGCTCCGAATCTTCTCTATCTTTCGACTTATTTCTGCAAAAATCCCCTTTATCCCTTTACCGTTTCCCCGTAAGCTGTGAAAAAACTGTGACCATGTCAGATATTTTCTCACAAATGTCATGTCCATCATCTGAATATCCCGCATTTCTGCTTATTCATGTCAGGTTATTTGCACAAAAAAACCCTTGTATCTGCGCTATTCAGCAAATAAAAGGGAGTATGAGTTCATACACCAATATTCAGTTCCTATTATCCGGGAGTACGCCGCCCTACTGCTCGAGCAGCTCCTGAAACCATTTCAGGTTCAATTCATGGTGCGCTCTGACATTATTCATCATCGACTTTGCCGTGTAGTAGATCCTATCTTGCTTGGCATCCAGCGCAGAATCAATTTCAGCAATTTTGCGCCGTGTTTGCTCCATCTGCACCGCTACGGCCGACTTGAACCGCTCAGAATCATATTGGTGGGCGAATAGCGTGGTCATATAAAAGGCTAACGTGATATCGTCCGTCTGCAGCGAATATTTAGCCATCAGCGCTTTGAAATGCTCGTCGCCCTGCGTCGTAATCTCGTAGATGTATTGTTCAGGATAGTTGTTAACGCTAACGACTTCAACCAGCCGGACCAAGCCCTCACCCGCTAACCTCTGCAGGTTGTAATACAGTGATCCCTTCGTCATATGAGCGAGATACCTGTAGTCCCGTTCCTTAAAGACATTCATCAATTCATAAGCGCTGGATGGTCCGCAATCCTTCAGCAAACCCAGTATTAATAAGGGTATAATAATAATTCCTCTTTCTATAGATTATTGAAAATCAAGGATATGCTCAGATATCCATTCTCTGAACGTATAAGGCTCCCGTCCCAGAATAGCCAGTACCGTGTCCGTCACGGCGAGCTTATGCTTCAGGGTATACTCCCAGTCCTGGACTCTAAGAGTAATATACTCTTCAGCAATGTACTTGCCCATATAGGATCGGAAGTCATCGATTGTCTGCTCTTCCAGTTCAAGCGATTGTCCTAAATGTTTGGAAATTTCTGTCAATATGTTCCGCTGGCTGAGAATACTCGCCCCTGTAAGCGTTAAGACCTGCCCAGAGAATCTGTCAAAATCGGTAACAACCACGCTGATAACTTCAGCAATATCTGCTTCGTGCACACTGGCCAGCTTAGCCTCCAGGGCCGGTAACCGGATCGTCCCCCTATTGTATCTAAAAAGGTCCCCCCAGTAAATGGTATTATGCATGAAGGCCTCAGCACGGATAAACACATACTGAAAGCCATACGCCTGAATCTGATCCTCGACTTTTTTATGTTTAATCGCATTCTCGTTGTAACCGGCATCCGAGCGGTTGATGGAGGCTGAGGATAAGAACACGATGTTCCGGACACCCTTGGCCCGGGCAGCCTGCAGAATCTCTTCAGCATCATCCAGAAGGATCAGGAATAAGGTCTCCACGCCGCGCAGGCTGTCTGACCAGGCGCTGCAATTCTTGATATCGCCGGTGACGATCATCATATGCTCTGTCCGGTCTGTTAACAGCTTCTCAGGTGTTCGGGTGAGGGCTTTAAATTCGATATCCTTAAGCTTGAGGTAATGTATAACCCGATTTCCAACGGTTCCAGTTGCTCCAGTAATAAATAACATTACAAGGACCTCTTTTCCGAAAATTTAGTCTAATTAGACCACATCACATAATTTAGTCTAATTAGACTAAATTGGCAAGGATTATTATACAAAAAAACACAGCCCCGGAGGACTGTGTCAGAAATTTCATGTTCAGATCATAATATAGATCATCTATATTCTATTGTTTCAGCATCCATTTGAGCAGATCCGGCATGCTTGCCCACAAACGCGAATGCATAATGACATATTCAATGGCTTCATTGGAATCGCCCATTCCGACAAAATCCGGGAGATTATGCGGCAGCCGCTTCACACCCAGCAGATAATCAGGCACATGCTTGTTCACCCCGCGCGCAACACGGTACAGCATTTTGAGCTGTGAGGTAATTCCGTTCTTCTTGAACTCCAGTACAATCCGGTCATAGGCAAAAGCCGCTGCGGCATCGTCTTCCCCGTAGTTCTTGATCACCCGCTCCGCTTCCTTCAACTGGTTGCTGTACAAGTAGACAGCGGTCAAAAGATAGCGTGCACCGGTATTGTCATCCGGGTTAAGCTCGAGAATATGCTCCAGAATCTCCGCTGCTTCCTCGGCCTTCCCGCCAAACCAGCAGGATTCCGCATAGCTTTGGCAGATACGGATATAAGGGCGGGTCTCCGTAAGCCCCCAGAAATACCCTTTGTTCTTGGTAAAATAAAGCTCGCCCAGTTCACGTCTGCCTGCAGCAATTCCCGCTTTGAGGAATTTACGCGCCTCATGCTCATTCTCCGATTCCTCGGCCAGGATAAGATAGGCATCCGGACTGTCCGGATAAATCTCCAGTGCCGTCTCCGCCAGCTGAACACGGCGTTTCGCAGAAGTGGCCTCCACCGCTTTGTACAGAAGGGCTTGCGCCTTCTCCTGGGGAGTACCCGGACCATTCAGCGTGATCAGCTCATCAGCTTCTCCGCCCATTCCGTATTCTTCGACATAATTATATAATTCTTTGACTTTACGGGAGATGGTGGCCGCCGTAACTTCGTATTTATCGGCAAGCTCCGTCTGCGACAGCATGAAGCCGTATTCCTCTGACAGCAGATATTCGATGGCCGCGCAGAACGAGCCGGCTTTCTTCACCGCAGGTTTGGTCTGCCGGGAGAAGCCATTCCACAGCACCAGGGCTTCCAGAATCAGTTCCCGGTCGTATTGATTTCTCATGCTCTCAATGAGCTGCAACGCCAGCTGTTCATGGGCCGGATGCTCCCATTTCAGTTCGCGTGCGACCATCTTTTTCAGCTTGGGCAGTGTAAGCTTACTCTCGGTACGTACCGCGGCCTCCGCTGCTGACTGTTCCTGTACGGATTCGCTGAATACAGCCTCTTGTGCTGCCGCATCCTCCGTCGTTACCAGCCGCAGTATGGATTCGACCGCTGACGTTTCTTTATCCAAGCAGCACTTCTTATATTTTTTCCCGCTTCCGCATGGGCATAAGTCATTTCTTCCGACCTTACTCAAAAACAATTCCCCCTTAAATCTGTAACTAAGCATCCGTAAAAAACGGCATCGCTGTTATTGTACTTATTATTTAAGTATCATTTCCCGGCATGGGGCTTTCTATATCCCCTGAACATTCAGCAAGTGGAAACGGCTTGCCCATCCTGTTAAGGACAGTTCAAAAATATAAATCCCTAAATTTTAAAAAAGGCCTTTCCATGAAAGGAAAGACCCTTTATCTGTATATATCCGCACATTTTCCCCCGTACGAGTTGTATTATAGCACTTCTCCTACTACTTGTCAGTCCTTTTTTTGGGACTAATAGCATAAACTAACCCCGCAAAGTGGGGCTTTAGCTTCGATGAGTATACGGGTAATTTGCATTGGCCCCAAAGCATAGGCACTCTTATCTGGCTGAAATACAGTGCTTTATCCTCAGATCAGAGCCTTCATAGCGATGTCACTACGGCACTGTTTGCCCGGGAAGGTGATCTTTCCGGCACTGGCATATGCTGCTGCACGCGCTTCAGCAATCGTAGGACCCATGCCTACAACTCCAAGCACCCGGCCGCCGCTGGTTACCCAGCTGCCATCCTCACCGCGTGCAGTTCCCGCATGGAAGACCAGACTTGTACCGTTCTCCTCCAGTCCGCTGATCGGCACACCCTTCGGATACGGACCGGGATAACCTTCCGAAGCCAGGACCACGCAGACTGCGGCCTCATCGCTCCATTCAATCTGAATATCCGCCAGCCTGCCTTCTGTAACAGCCAGAAAGATCTCCAGCAAGTCGCTTTGTAGCCGGGGAAGAACAACCTGCGTCTCGGGATCACCGAAGCGGGCATTGAATTCTATCGTCTTCGGTCTGCCGTCCGGCGAGATCATGAGCCCTGCGAACAGTACGCCGCTGAAGGGGCGCCCCTCAGCCACCATGGCTTTGGCTGTCGGCTCGATGATGGTCTCCACTGCTTCGCGGATAATAGCCTCATCGATATGCGGAAGCGGGGAGTATGTCCCCATGCCTCCCGTATTAGGTCCTTTATCGCCGTCGAATACCGGCTTATGGTCCTGTGCAGCCGCCATCGGCCGCACTGTTTCGCCATCCACAAAGGCCAGAATCGACATTTCCTGCCCGGCCAGAAACTCCTCAATCACGACCTGTGCGCCGGCTTCACCGAACACCTTAGCCACCATGATATCCTGCAGAGCCGCCTCCGCTTCCTCAAGGGAATACGCCACGGTCACACCTTTGCCTGCGGCCAATCCGTCCGCCTTGATTACAATCGGCAGCTCCTGAGTACGCAGATAGGAAAGTGCAGTCCCATAATCACTGAACTTCTCATACGCCGCTGTCGGAATGCTGTACTTATGCAGCAGATCCTTCATGAAGGTCTTGCTGCCCTCGATTTCCGCCGCATTCTTCCGTGGGCCGAATACAGGAATATCCTTCGCTTCAAATGCATCGACGATCCCCGCTGCCAGCGGATCATCCGGTCCGATGACGACCAGCCCGATCTCCCGTTCCTTGGCAAACGCGGTCAGCTTATCGAACTCGAATACGCCGATCGGCACACATTCGGCAAACTGCGCAATCCCGGCGTTGCCGGGTGCACAGTAGATTTTACCGGCCTTGGGACTGCGGGTTAAGCTCCAGATGATCGCATGCTCCCGGCCGCCGCCGCCGACCACTAAAATATCCATAAGTATGTTACCCTCCCAGCGTTCTAGTGTTTGAAGTGGCGAACGCCGGTAAAGACCATGGCAATGCCGTATTCATTAGCAACCTTAATGGATTCCTCGTCCTTAATTGATCCGCCCGGCTGGATAACCGCCGTAATACCAGCCTTGGCAGCCATCTCCAGGGTGTCGCCCATCGGGAAGAAGGCATCTGACGCCAGTACGGAGCCTTTGGATTTCTCTCCGGCCTGCTCAATCGCAATCTTGGCCGCGCCGACACGGTTCATCTGTCCGGCACCTACGCCTACGGTCATATTATCAGCCGCCAGCACGATCGCGTTCGACTTCACATGCTTAACCACCTTCCAGCTGAACAGCAGCTGCTTCAGTTCTTCTTCCGTTGGCTTGCGGTCGGTTACGACCTGCAGCTCCTCCGGATTCACGGAATGAACGTCACTTTCCTGCACAACCATTCCGCCTTCAATGGAGGTTACGACAAAGCTGGTTTTGCGGGAAGCTGCCGTGCTGAGGTTACCAAGCTTGAGCAGGCGGATATTCTTTTTCTTCGTCAGGATCTCCAGCGCTTCATCCGTGAAGCCCGGAGCCAGAACGATCTCTAGGAAAATATCCTTCAGCATATTAGCCGTATCCTCATCGATAATCCGGTTCGCCGCAACAATTCCGCCGAAGATGGAGGTTGGATCGGCATTGTAAGCTTTTTGATAAGCCTCATATACACTCGCCCCCACGCCTACGCCGCAAGGATTCATATGCTTAACAGCCACTACAGCCGGTTCTTCGAACTCTTTTACAATCTGCAGAGCCGCATTAGCATCGTTAATATTGTTGTAGGACAGCTCCTTGCCGTGCAGCTGCTCGGCAGCGGTGAGTGTATCCTGCGCAGCCAGCGGCTTGCGGTAGAAAGCAGCCTTCTGATGCGGGTTCTCCCCGTAACGCAGATCCTGGATTTTCTCATAAGTGACAGTATAGCGCTCCGGCAGCGGTTCACCGGTTACATTCGCCAGATAATCGGCAATCAGGGCATCGTAAGCCGCCGTATGGCGGAAGACTTTGGCCGCAAGACGTTTGCGGGTTGCAAGGGTGGTATCTCCACCCGCACGAACTTCCTCAAGCACTGTAGCATAATCTGCCGCGTCCACTACCACACTGACAAAGGCGTGGTTCTTCGACGCCGAACGCAGCATCGTAGGTCCGCCGATATCGATATTTTCGATAGCTTCCTCATACGATACATCCGGCTTGGCAATGGTCTCCGCGAACGGATACAGATTCACCACTACGAGGTCGATGTAGTCGAGTCCAAGCTCGGTCATCTGCCGTGTATGCTCTTCGTTATCACGAACCGCAAGGAGGCCGCTGTGTACAGCAGGATGCAGCGTTTTGACGCGTCCATCCATAATTTCGGGAAAGCCCGTCACATCGGAAATCCCGATGACCGGAACGCCTTCTTTAGCCAGAAGTGTGCTGGTGCCGCCTGTGGAGATAATTTCTACGCCTAGTGCAGACAACTCGCGGCAAAAATCCACGATGCCCTGTTTGTCCGATACGCTGACCAGCGCTCTTTTGATACTCACTTTGAATAGTCCTCCTCTGGATTCACGCTAGATTAGGTTGTGGCCTATGATCGCAGGATCATTGCCGGTTAGCCCATGCTTATACTTGAGTTTATAATGTTTATAAAATAAGTGGATTTAAGTCATTTAATTTCGGCTTGTTATCAGCCAGATAGAAAGGTAGTTGGAAATTGTCCATCTAAATGATGCCATATGCGCCTTAGAGCCTACAAACGCCAGAATTAGTTGTACTTTATCCAATTACGTTCTGCGATCACTGGTATTCAGACAAATTAAGTGGAGTGAATTCAATTGCTGTATCGACAGCAACCGGCATGTCAGCAAACCCGTAATTCCGGCAATTTCAAACTGCCCAGTCAGCCAATCCGACATCTTGCAGACTTTGTGCAATATTTCCCGAGAAATATCAGAATCAGCCGCACCTGCCTGAAATACATTTTTTTGTTTGTCAGATCCGGCTGATATGGCTTCTGCTATTATTCGCCAATTGTCGTTATTCTTCCGTTCAGATCCACTCTGCCGGCTGCCAAAGCTGCCACCACTTCGGGATACAGCCCGTACTCTACCTGATGGATCCGTTCTGCCAATGATTCAGCGGTATCTCCCGGGTTCACCTCAACGCTGCGCTGAGCAATAACCGGTCCGGTATCCATGCCTCCGTCGACAAAATGCACCGTAACTCCCGTCAGCTTCACGCCATAATCCAGCGCCTGGCCAATCGCATCCTTACCTGCAAAGGCCGGCAAAAGCGACGGATGGATGTTGATGATCCGTCCCGCATAAGGCTCAAGCAGCACCGGTGAGATCAGCCGCATATACCCGGCCAACACGATCAGCCCGATGTCCCGGCGCTGAAGCTCAGCAACAATTGCTGCCTCGTACAGTTCACGGCCCGCGAAGTCCTTCGGCCGCAGCAGGAGGGCGGGAATTCCCGCTTCCTCCGCCCGCTGTGCCACAGGCGCTTCCGGCTTGTCTGAGACCAGCAGCTCTATGCTGCCTCCGCCGAGCTTCCCCTCCTGCTGCGCCTGGACCAGTGCGGCGAAATTGCTGCCCTGCCCCGAAGCAAATACAGCGATCCGGCTCCACTCCATCAGACTTCAGCTCCTGTAAAGGTTACCTTGCGTTCGCCTTCCGTTACAGTCCCGATAAGATAAGCTTCTTCCCCGCTGGCCTTCAGCAGCTCCAGCGCGCGCGCTCCGTCCGCTTCAGCTACTACCAGCACAAGACCGATGCCCATGTTAAATGTGGTGAACATATCGCGGTTGCTTACATTGCCTTTGCTCTGCATCAAGCCGAAGACCGGCTGAATCGGCCAAGAGCCGTAGTTAATCTCTACGTTTACATTCTCAGGCAGCACGCGCGGGATATTCTCGATGAACCCGCCTCCGGTAATGTGAGCCATGCCTTTAACCGGAAGCTGTTCCAGCAGCGACAACAGCGGCTTCACATAGATTTTGGTTGGAGCCAGCAGCACATCCACGAGCGGAGCGCCCAGTTCAGGCACTACTTCATTCAGTCCGTAGCCGTCTTCCTCCAGCAAAAGTTTGCGCACGAGCGAGAACCCGTTGCTGTGGATACCGCTGGAAGCAAGGCCGATCACCGTGTCTCCCGGAGCAATGTCCGCGCCGGTTACGAGCTTCGCCTTGTCGGCAACGCCTACCGTAAATCCGGCGATATCGTACTCGCCGGCCGAATACATCCCCGGCATCTCGGCCGTTTCGCCGCCAATTAATGCGCAGCCTGCCTGATGGCAGCCTTCGGCGATTCCGGCGACAATCGCCTCGATCTTCTCCGGCACTACCTTGTCGCAGGCCAGATAGTCGAGGAAGAACAGCGGCTCTGCGCCCTGTACTACGATGTCATTCACACACATGGCTACAGCATCGATGCCAATCGTGTCGTGGCGGTCCGCTGCGAACGCGATTTTGAGCTTCGTGCCCACGCCGTCCGTTCCTGATACGAGAACAGGCTCTTCATATTTGTCCTTATTCAGGCCAAACAGTGCGCCGAATCCGCCCAGCTCCGTCATCACTTCAGGACGGTAGGTGCGCTTCACATGCTTCTTCATGCGTTCTACCGCTTCATTGCCAGCCGCAATATCCACTCCGGCGTTTTTATAAGCTTCCGACACTTTTGGACACCTCATTTAAGTTAGTTTAGAGCGCGGGTTCGGGGCGGCAGGGATTTGAATCTTTTGGTGGTTATAGTCGTCATTACGAAGAATGTTTGGACTTCCGGCCGCTGTTATATTTGGATTTCCTTGATTTGAACCGCTGTCCGCGGTAGAAATCCAAATATAAAGGCGAACGCTGACGCTCCTACAGTTCCAAAATTCCTCTTCATGACTCCAACCACCGGGGTCAAACCCGTGCCGCAAGCCGAAATTTCGCGCCTTGCACAGCAGCACTGTTTCGGCGCTGTGGGCGAAGCCCAGCGCCTCCAAGCGCACGGGGCGAAGCCGTGCGTGCCCTTTAGGCGACCGGCCCCCCGACTTTGCGTTAGCAAACAGGACGGGGGCGGGAGCCTCTAGCGCACGGGGCGAAGCTCGTGCGCATCCTTTAGGCGACAGAACCTCCGGATTTGCGGCAGCAAACAGGGCAGGTTCTGGAGCCAAGCCCGGCGGACAGCATGCCGCCAGGGCGCGCAGCGCCGTAAAGCGTGTCCCGGCCGTGCGCAGCACACAGGGACAAAGCGGGCACCCGCACCCACGCCCTCTTAGCAAGTTTAGAGCAAACTCCTACCACCAAACTTTCGGGTGGCCGGAGGGCAGCGCCCTCCGGAATCCCCCTTCGCAAGGGGGACTTAGGGGGATGGGCACCCTTTTAACAACTGCATCCGTCCTTCTCTTCCCCGCCGAAATCAACCTGTGTCGGGTAATCATTATCGAAGCAGGACAGGCATAGTCCGCCTTTGTAATCGTCACTATTATAGCCGCCGATGGACTGGATGAGTCCCTCTGGTGAAAGGAACGCAAGCGAGTCCGCATTGATCTCCTCGCACATCTCGGCGATTGTCTTATAAGAGGCGATCAGCTCGCGGCGGTCCGGGGTATCGATGCCATAGAAGCAGGGATTCTTGAACGGCGGCGAGGTGATCCGCACGTGAACCTCAGCCGCTCCGGCCTCGCGCAGCAGATTAACGATCCGGCGCGAGGTCGTGCCGCGCACGATGGAATCGTCGATCATGACTACACGCTGGCCTTCCACGACACGTCGCACCGCGCTGAGCTTCATCTTCACGCCTTGCTCACGCAGCTCCTGGCTCGGCTGGATAAAGGTCCGGCCGGTATACTTGTTCTTGATCAGTCCAAGCTCGTACGGGATGCCAGTCTGCTCAGCGTAGCCGATGGCTGCGGAGATACTGGAATCCGGCACGCCGGTTACGATATCGGCATCCACGAAGGCTTCGAGCGCCATCCGGCTGCCCATCCGCTTGCGGGCGGAGTGCAGGTTGGAGCCGTTCAGATCGCTGTCCGGCCGTGCGAAGTAGATGTATTCCATCGCGCACAGCGCTTTGCGTTTAGGCTCCGCGAAGCGGTCCTCCCGGAAACCATCCTTATCCAGCACGAGCAGCTCACCCGGCTCAATATCGCGTACCAGCTTAGCGCCGATGACTTCGAGTGCACAGGATTCGGAAGCGAAGACATAAGCTTCGCCCAGCCGGCCCATCACTAAGGGACGCAAGCCATGCGGGTCAGAAGCAACAATCAGCTTGTCGTTTGTCATCAGCAGGAAGGCGAAACCACCAACCAGCTGGGCCAGGGCATCCTTCGTGGCTTCGACAAAATCCTTCTGTGAACGCGCGATCAGATGCGCCAGCACCTCAGTGTCGCTGGTGGTCTGGAAGATCGAGCCGCCCTGCTCCAGCTGCTTACGGATCAGAGGTTCATTCACGATATTGCCGTTCGTGGCAATCGCGAGATCACCGTCACGGTATTTGAAGACCAGCGGCTGCGCATTGGTCAGCCGGCTGTCTCCGCTGGTCGAATAACGCACATGTCCGATAGACATATCTCCGATCAGCGAAGCGATCTTGTCTTTGTCGAAGACTTCCTTCACCAGGCCCATGCCGCGGTGGTAGTTGAAGTCCCGTCCATCCGCTACGCAGATGCCCGCGCTCTCTTCCCCGCGGTGCTGCAGGGCATGCAGGCCGTAATAGGACATGGAAGCGGCTTCCGGGTGTCCGAAGACCCCGAAGACGCCGCATTCTTCTTTTAACGTGTCAAAAATATCTCCCGAGCCCGTTCCTTCGTTGTAAAAGTCGCCGGTCCACAGGATAGGGGCTTCCTGCTCTTTCCCGGTCTTTATTTCATAAGACATGGAATAGCATCCTCCCAAATGGTCTTGAGTTCAGTAACTGCTTCATCCAGTGCAGCCGCGCCGTCCAGAGCAACACGCAGGCGGTCTCCGCCGACGGTTCCAATAATCTCTACAGGTACGCCGTATGCGGCAACCGCCGCTTTCAGTTCTTCCGCACGGTCAGGCGCAGAAGTCAGGATAATCCGGGATTGGCTCTCGCTGAACAGCGCCACATCTGGACGCAATCCGCCAGCGGACAGCTCAATATTTGCTCCGGTTTTGCCGCTGATACAGCTTTCTGCAAGCGCTCCGGCCAGGCCGCCTTCGGATAGGTCATGCGCCGAGCGGACCAGCCCGCTGCGGATCGCAGCAAGTACGGCATCCAGCAGCTTGCGTTCCGTTGCCAGATCGAGTTCTGGCGGACGTCCTTCAGTCACGCCGTGAACAGCATACTGGAATTCACTGCCGCCTAGCTCTGCCTTCGTAACACCGAGCAGCAGAATCGAATCGCCTTCCTGCTTGAAGGCCTGAGTTGTAATATGATCGGTATCTTCTACAAGACCCACCATGCCGACAACCGGTGTCGGATAGATAGCTCCTGAAGCATTTTCATTGTAGAGACTGACGTTACCGCCAATTACAGGGGTATCAAGCACACGGCAGGCTTCAGCCATACCGTCTACCGCACGTTCCATCTGCCAGAAGATTTCCGGCTTCTCCGGACTGCCGAAATTCAGGTTATCCGTAATCGCCAGCGGCTGGGCACCGGAGCAGACAATGTTACGTGCTGCTTCGCTGACGGCAATCCGCCCGCCCACTTCAGGATCGAGATAGACATAACGTCCGTTACAGTCCGTAGTCATCGCCAGAGCTTTGCGTGTGCCGTGGATCGTTACTACTGCTGCATCGGAACCCGGACGAACGGCCGTGCTGGTCCGCACCATATAATCATATTGGTTATATACCCATGCTTTGCTGGCTACTGTAGGTGATCCCAGTACGGTTCGCAAGGCGCCGCCCAGATCGGTTACTTCATCATAGCGAAGCGTATCCACCGCGGCATTCTCCTCATAGTAAGCAGGAACTGCCGATGGTTTGTTATAAATCGGACATTCATCAACCAGAGCTGTTACCGGCATGTCGCCGACCACTTCACCGTGATGGAACAGCTTCAGGCGGCCGTCATCCGTTACCTTACCCACTTTGCGGCAAATCACGCCCCAGCGGTCGAAGATTTCCTGTGCCTGTGCTTCATCCTTAGGCTCAACCACGAACAGCATCCGCTCCTGGGATTCGGAGAGCATCATTTCATAAGGCGTCATGCCGTCTTCGCGCTGCGGCACCTGATCCAGATACAGCTCCAGGCCGTTGCCCGCTTTGCTCGCCATTTCAGCACTGGAGCAGGTGAGTCCGGCTGCACCCATATCCTGAATACCAAGGACGATACCGCTGTCGATCAGCTCCAGGCAGGATTCCATAACCAGCTTCTCCATGAACGGATCGCCAACCTGAACCGCCGTCCGCTTCGCTTCTGACTCTTCACTAAGCTCAACCGAGGCGAAGGTCGCACCATGAATGCCGTCACGGCCTGTTGGAGGACCCACGTAGAATACGGGATTACCTACCCCTTTGGCGACACCGCGCTGGATTTTATCGTGATCTATCAGGCCCACGCACATCGCATTAACCAGCGGATTACCGTCATAGCTGTCATCGAACATGATCTCCCCGCCGACGGTCGGGATGCCGATACAGTTGCCATAGCCTGCGATCCCGGACACAACATGCTCGAACAGATATTTTACCCGGTCGCTCTCAAGCTTCCCGAAACGCAGGGAATTCAGCAGCGCCACCGGTCTTGCACCCATGGAGAAAATATCGCGGATAATCCCGCCCACCCCGGTCGCCGCGCCCTGATAAGGCTCAACTGCCGATGGATGGTTGTGACTCTCGATTTTGAAAACAACCGCCTGGTTGTCTCCGATATCAACAATCCCTGCGCCTTCGCCCGGTCCCATCAGCACCTTCGGTCCGCTTGTCGGGAAACGGCTGAGCAGCGGCTTCGAGTTCTTATAGGCACAGTGCTCAGACCACATCACGCTGAATACACCGATTTCTGTATAGTTAGGCTTACGTCCCATGAAGGAAGTAATGAGCTCATATTCGCTGTCCGATACACCGAACTGACTGTAGATTTTCTGCTCCGCGATCTGCTCTGCGGTCGGCTCCTTAGCGGATACTTGCTGCGTCATAACGATCCCTCCACGATGTAAGAATGGATGTGAACATCCGTTTGCCGTCTTCCGAACCAAGCAGGCTGTTCGCTGCACGTTCCGGGTGAGGCATCATACCAACCACATTGCCCGCTACATTGCTGACTCCGGCGATATCGGCGACTGAACCGTTCGGGTTGTCGCTGTAAGTGAATACGATTTGATTATTAGCTTTAAGCTCAGCCAGCGTCTCTTCATCACAATAGTAATTGCCTTCGCCATGCGCAATCGGAATAACGATTTCTTCATCCTGCGCATAGTCGATCGTAAACGGAGTTGTGTTATTCACTACCTTAAGCACCGTGTCATGACAGCGGAACTTCATCGACATGTTGCGGCGCAGAGCGCCTGGCAAGAGGCCGGCTTCGGTCAGGATTTGGAACCCGTTGCAGATGCCGAGCACGAATTTGCCCTGTTCCGCCGCTTTGGCCACTTCAGCCATCACCGGAGCGAACCGGGAAATCGCGCCGCAGCGCAGATAGTCACCATAAGAGAAGCCGCCCGGCACGAGAATGCAGTCATAAGCCGACAGATCTGTCGCCGTATGCCACACATAATCTACAGGTTCGCCGAGGCTGTCTTCTACTGCTTTGTAGCAGTCAATGTCACAATTGGAGCCTGGAAAGACAAGTACAGCAAATTTCATGACTTTTAGTCCTCCAATTCGTAGCGGTAATCCTCGATCACCGTGTTGGCCAGCAGCTTCTCGCACATATCCTTGAGGCGTCCTTCCGCTTCAGCGCGGTTGTCGGTATCGAGGGTCAGCTCCATATATTTGCCGATACGCAGACTTTCAACTTCCTGAAAACCTACGGAATGCAGCGCCCCTTGCACGGCTACACCTTGGGGATCGAGCACGCTTTTCTTGATGGTGACGTAGACTGTCGCTTTTAACATACGCTTGTAGTTCCTCCTAAAATTTAATGAGCTGGACTGGGTACCTGGAATGAAAACTTACCGTAACTCAACATTACAACGATGTGCTAACCTCTAACGGTGAGCTGCAACAACTCACTTCACTGCGGGCAGCTAACTTAACTGCATAATGTACAGCTATAATCTCAATATCTTCTGTGATAACAACTATAGTTGCATTTCGTACAGCTATTTCTCTGAAAATCTGCTTTTCAGGCCATTTCACACATTTTAGTTGTATCAGATACAGTTAAAGAGCAAATGGCATCTTTTTCGGGCAAAATAACTGCAGAGAATACAATTAAAAGTTGGCTGCTGCTGGTCGGAACAGGCGTATCATATAATCTATAAGGACTTACCGGTAAGGCGGTGATAAATGTCCAGGTACCGGCGTGAGGTCTCTTCCACCACTTCAACCGGCAGCGGATCCGGCGTGCTATTCTTATCCCAGGAGGATGCCGAAAGGTAAGTCCGTACAGGTTCCTTATCCATGCTGTCGATCTCGATATCCAGCGCGTATTTGTCCTTGGCCCAGAAGCGGGAAGCATCCGGTGTGAAAATCTCGTCAATCAGGATGACCTTGCCGTCCAGCAACCCGAACTCGAATTTGCAATCAGCGAGGATGATGCCGCGGTCTTTACAATATTCTCTGGCAAAAGCGAACAGCTTCAGGCTCTTCTCCTTCAGCTCCAGTGCAAGCTCCGCGCCAATCAGCTCCTGCATCTGCTCAAAAGGAATGTCCTCATCATGGCCAACATCATTCTTTGCTGCCGGTGTGAAAATCGGCTCGGTCAGCACCGCATTCTTGCGCAGCCCTTTGGGGAGCTCGATGCCGTTCACTTTGCCGGTCTCCTGATACTGCCGCCAGCCGCCGCCGGTAATGCAGCCGCGCACGACACATTCGATATCAATCCGCTCTGCTTTGCGGACAACCATGATGCGGTTCTTCAGCGCTTCGCGGTCCCGCACAATATCCCCGAGCCGGTCCACGTCGATATGAACCACATGGTTCTCAATAAGCTCCTTGGTCTGACCGAACCAGAACGCGCTAAGCCGGTTAAGCACATTGCCTTTGTCCGGCACTGCCGGGTCCAGCACGTAATCAAATGCGGAAATGCGGTCCGTAACGACAATCAGTACCTCATCCCCCAAATCGTACAGCTCACGAACCTTACCTTTGTAGAGCAGCGGTGCATTTACGAGTTCCACGGCAGTGGATACGGCCGTTGATGTCATGACCTTTCCTCCCTTGAACAAATGATCTTGCTTATATTTGGGCTAAAAGCGCCTGGGACGCTGTCATTCTCCGCTTTGCCTTTGAGATATGAACTGAACGGCTAGCTAATCGGTAACACTACAAAAAATTTTGGACTTCCGATCGCTGTTATCCTCAGATTTCCTGATTTAAACCGCTGACCGCGGTAGAAATCCGAGGATAAAGGCGAACGCTGACGCTTCTTCCAGTCCCAAAATTCCTCTCCGTTCCTTATTAACTGGCCTATTCCATTCAATTCTGCAGCTACTCGCTCCAGAACAACAACTCCCCTTCGCTCCGCCCATATCTTCTCCAGCTCATCAGTTCACCACTGACTCACCTTTTTTAATTAGATAAGCTCCAGTTTGCGGAAGATGGTGTCCACATGCTTGAGGTGCCAGGAAGGATTGAACGCATCCTCGATCTCTTCCGGACTAAGTACGGCTGTGATTTCCGGTGTAGCTTCAACGATGTCACGGAACTGGGTTTGTTCCTCCCAGGCCTGCATCGCACGCGGCTGCACGGTGTCGTAAGCCTGCTCGCGGCTGAAGCCTTTGTCGATCAGCTTCGTCAGGATGCGGCCGGAGAACGGAACACCGAAGGTGCGGTTCATGTTGCGCTTCATATTGTCCGGGAACACGGTCAGGTTCTTCACGATATTGCCGAAGCGGTTCAGCATATAGTTCAGCAGCATGGTCGCATCCGGCAGGATGATCCGCTCTACCGAGGAATGCGAGATATCGCGTTCATGCCACAGCGGCACGTTTTCGTATGCTGTAACCATATGGCCGCGGATCACGCGTGACAGACCGGAGATATTCTCGCAGCCGATCGGGTTGCGCTTATGCGGCATAGCGGATGAACCCTTTTGACCTTTGGCAAAAGCTTCCTCCACCTCGCGGATCTCACTCTTCTGCAAAGCGCGGATTTCAGTAGCGAACTTGTCCAGCGAAGTGGCGACCAGTGCCAGCGCAGCCATGTATTCAGCGTGACGGTCACGCTGCAGCGTCTGCGTGGAGATCGGTGCCGGGCTGGTGCCCAGCTTGCGGCAGACAAATTCTTCAACGAACGGGTCGATATTGGCATAGGTGCCGACAGCCCCGGAGATTTTGCCGAATTGGACGCCGCTCGCCGCATGACGGAAACGCTCCAGATTACGCTTCATTTCCTCATACCACAGCGCCATCTTGAGTCCAAAAGTCGTCGGCTCAGCGTGTACGCCGTGTGTACGGCCCATCATCGGGGTATCCTTGTAAGCTACTGCTTTATCTTTAAGAATCTCAATGAACCGGATAATATCCTGCTCCAGAATTTCGTTGGCCTGACGCAGCAGGTAGCCGAGCGCCGTATCGACAACGTCCGTGGAGGTCAGTCCGTAATGCACCCATTTGCGTTCTGCACCCAGGCTCTCCGATACTGCACGGGTAAAAGCAATCACATCATGACGCGTTTCCTGTTCAATTTCGTCGATCCGCGCGATGTCGAATTTGGCGTCCTTGCGCAGCTTCGCGGCATCCTCATGCGGGATCACTCCCAGCTCGGCCCAAGCCTCACAGGCGCAAATTTCAACTTCCAGCCACGCGTTAAATTTATTTTCTTCGGTCCAAATGGCCCGCATCTCAGGTCTGCTGTAACGTTCGATCATAGCTTGTCAGTTCCTCCAAAAGTTAGTTTGCTCTACCCAGGACAGGCCGTCTCCGGTGTCCTTGCAGAGCAGGTTGATATGGCCCATTTTGCGGCCGGTCTTGCTCTCAGTCTTGCCATATATATGAAGCTTAGGGGATACCCCAAGCCGGTTTGATTCTTCATCCGCACTGCAGGCCGCCTGAATGGCGCCCTCCAGATGCTGGCCGAGCACATTCACCATGACTACAGGCGTAAGCAGCGTAGTGTCGCCCAGCGGCAGATTGCAGATCGCCCGCACATGCTGCTCGAACTGCGAGGTTACGCAGGCATCCATTGTATAATGCCCGGAGTTATGCGGGCGCGGAGCCAGCTCGTTAACGAACAGCTCTCCGTCCTCCGTCACGAACATCTCCACAGCCAGCAGTCCAACGGCATCCATGCCGGACACAATCTGCTCGGCCAGCTCGCAGGCCCGCCGCTGAATCTCCTCCGGCACCCTGGCGGGTACAATCGAGAGATGCAGGATATTGTCTACGTGTATGTTCTCGGCGGGCGGGAAGCTCTTGACTTCACCTGACGCGCTGCGGGCGGCTATGACCGAAATTTCGCATTGGAAGGCGATAAATTTCTCCAGCACCAGCTCGGGTGCATGTGGCCTGGCCTCGGCAGCGTCTTTCGCTTCAGCCGCTCCCGGCGAGTCGGGCGAAGCCGCTACCCCGCTTGCTTGCGGTGCTGGAGCCGCCGCTCCCGGTGCTACCTGCCGGAACGCTGCTGCCAGCTCTTCCGGCCGGCGGATGACGGCTTGTCCCTTGCCGTCGTACCCCCCTGTGGCTGTCTTCAGCACACAGGGCAGGCCCAGCTCGGCAGCCGCGGCCTCAAGCTCCGCCAGGCTGCCGACCTTGCGGTACGGGGCAACGGGCACGCCCGCCGCCTCGATGGCCACCTTCTCGCGCAGCCGGTGCTGCGTCGTATACAGCAGCGCGCTGCCCTGCGGCACGTACGATTCCTCCGTCAGCAGCGCGGCTACGCCCGCGTCGACGTTCTCGAACTCGTACGTGATCACGTCCGCGCGCTGCGCCAGCTCACGCGCCGCGTCCCGGTCGTTGTACGCCGCAATAATCTGCGGCGTAACCTGCCCGCAGGGCGCATCCGGCGCAGGGTCCAGCGCCACGAAGCGGTACCCCATGGCGCTGCCGGACAGCGCCATCATGCGCCCGAGCTGCCCGCCGCCGAGCACGCCGATCGTCGCGCCGGGCAGCAGCGTCCGGGGCGTTCCCGCCCCTGGTGCTTCAACAGCACCAGCGGCTGCCTCCTCCCGGCGCTCCATTCTCTCAGCTCCAGCTTGATCCCGCTCTGCTCGTTGCTGCTCCAAGTTCTCTAAGCCTCCGGTCTTCGACTCCACCGGTCTCATAGCGTCTCGCTGCTTTCCAGCACTTCGCGCTGGATCGCCTCGCGCCGCAGCTGCACCTTTCTCGCCACCTCCGGCTCGAAAGCACCGATGATCTGCGCAGCCAGCAGCCCTGCATTCGTAGCTCCGGCACGGCCAATGGCTACCGTGGCTACCGGGATGCCAGCCGGCATCTGCACAATCGACAGCAGCGAGTCCAGGCCGTTCAACGCCTTGGACTGCACAGGCACCCCGATGACCGGCAACGTAGTTTTGGCTGCCACCATACCCGGCAGATGCGCCGCACCGCCCGCTCCGGCGATAATCACCTTCAAGCCGCGCTCCACCGCTTCCTCGGCATAACGGAACATCAGATCCGGCGTGCGATGTGCCGAGATGACCTTTTTCTCATAAGGCACACCCAGCTCCTCAAGCACAGCACATGCATGCTCCATAGTTTCATAGTCCGATTTGCTGCCCATAATGACACCTACTTGCACAGACATTGTTCACCCAGCCTTCCGTTTCCCTTTATTGATATTCCTTGGATTTAAGTGTGTCCCATTTCCCTCTAGTTTCCCATAAATCCGAAAAAAATAGCCCGGATTCCAGACGCATTTTGCTGCGGGTGGACCCGGACTACTAAGGAATTAGGAGAGTACTGCTCCGGCATCTGCAGATACCCGGCCTTTAAGAGAGCCGGCGCAGAGCACACCCCCGGTATATGCGGCGGCGGCTGGCCGTTTCAGTCATCCTATTTCCTCGTAGTCCGGCAATTTACGGTTACCGGGTAGAAACTTCCGGGCCCTATCCCCGGTTTTATACGAGCTCTTCATAGGTTCAGTTTAACAATGCCCTACACTTCGTGTCAACTTAAACACGAACATTGTCATATCATGTCTCTCAAATGTTCGCTTTTGGGCACATTTAATTTTCTTATTCCGCCTATTCCGGCCATCTCCGCAGAAAAAAAGGGGAACGCCTAAGCGCTCCTCTGCAAGTATCTCTATTATTTAACAACCAGCACCGGAATGCGCGCGCTTTGCACTACATTGTGGCTGACGCTGCCCAGAACGAACTCCCGGATTCCGCCAAGCCCGCGGCTGCCGATAACGATGACATCCACCGTGTGCTCTTTGGCATAAGCCAGAATCACTTCGGCAGGCGATCCCTGCAGCAATTCTACAGTAGCGTTCAGGCCTTCGGCTTCCAGCCGGCTTTTCACTTCATCCGTAGTCTGGACCGCGAGGTCATAATAATCCTTGTTCACTGATGCCGGCAGAGGCGCGAGAGCTTCCCCGATGAAGAACCGCGGGAATTCAAATGCGTGTACGACGTACAGGGAGGACCCTGGAGTTACCTTGGCCAGTTCAATCGCACGTTCCAATGCCTGATTGGAAGCCTTCGAACCGTCATAGGCTAGCAAAATTTTAGAGAATAACATATACGCCACCTCTTTCTATTGTGTACAGCCTTAGCCAAACTACAAGAAACTTAACTCAAAAAATATCCATACAGCAGGATATTCAGCAGCAGCAGCAGCGGAATTCCAATCCTGAAGGAAGTATGCCTCGTCTTGTGGCGCTTGCGGTACATGGCAATCAGCACACCCAGCGCGCCGCCCATGAACGCGAGCAGAAACAGTGTTTTCTCCGGCACCCGATCCCGTCTTTTGCGGGCCTTGTTCTTGTCTTCCGACATCACTACATACCCGATAATATTGATCAGTGCGAACCACAGCAATACAACCTTGACCATCCTTCCGGCCCCTCCTCCTTGCATCCTATCTACTCTCTATTATATTACCCTTTTCGGCAAAAAACCAATAAGTTCCCCCACAAAGTGAGGTTTTGGCGCAGGTGATCACTCAGGTACTTTGCGGGGACCCCTTCTATTACAATAAACCTAACCCTGCCTGCCAAGTATCCGCCGCTCTTGTCTGCTCCCTGTGCCCGGTTCCCCGGCCTCTCTGATCCATAGCCAGGACAACACTGCAGCAAGCAGCGCCGCAATTCCGCCAAGCCAGAAACCGCCGGTCAGTCCATACGCCGCACTCATCCATCCTGCAACAAATGGTCCCCCTGACATCCCTATGGCATACACCGCCTGATAGAAGCCCATAGCCGTTGCCCGTTTGAACGGAGCGACTCCCGACACCGATTTACCCAGCAGCAGCGGGAAAATAAGACCCTGCATGAAGCCGTTCCCAATCTGCGTTGCACAGAGAGCGGCTAGAGTAGGCATAGAGGGAATCAGCAGCGTGAATACCGCACTCCCGGCAAAACCCAGCATTAACGTCCCCCGGTCCCCAAGCCATTTGCCGAATAGACGTGAGCCGTACAGTGTGGCAATCGCATGCGGCAGCATGAAAGCCAGCGTCAGCCAGCCGAGACTCTCTTTGCTCGCACCGATATCCAGCGCCTGATTCGGCGTATAGCCGAACATCGTAATGAACAGTACACAATGTGCCAGCACGGACAAAAGCGAGACCTTGACCAGCAGCGGTTCCCGGACTACTCCGGCAAGATCTTTTATCTGAATCGCATTCCGCTTCTCCTGCTTCTGTTCAGGCAGACGTAGTGCAAGCAGCAGCGCAGCCGCCGCCACAATCCCACCGATAATAAACGGAGTGTTCCAGCCCCAGTGATCGACCATATAGCCGCTGATCATCATACTGGTCAATTGGGCAATAACCGTCGTGAACTGCAGCATGCCCATCGCTTTACCAGCCTCTTCTTTCGGAAAATACCCCGCGAACATCACCGAGTACACGACCCACGCAGAGGCCGCAATCCCTGAGACGGCACGTGCAGCCAGCGCCCAGCCCGGATGTGCACCAGCCAGGAACAGCAGACAGCTTGCTCCGCTGGCGATCAGCCCCAGATAAATAAACGGCCGCCGCCGGTTAAGATAATCCGAACCGATCCCGATCGGCAACCGGAACAGAATCTGCATCAGGCCGTATACGCCCAGCACCGCTCCTACCATGACATATGAAGCTCCCAGATGCTCGACATACGGAGACAACACAGGCACATAGATATAAGAAGAGAACCAGAACATAAAGACAATCACCAAAAAGAAAAACCGGCTGCCCCCCCTCTTGCCTGAGCCTTGTACCGATTGAATTTGATCCTCTTGTTGCTTAGCCGCCGCCACTTCATCACCCGCTCCACTATATTTGCCGGAACCCTAATAGCCCTTCCAGCTTCAATCTCCTAAGTAAAACATATCTGCCGCCCCTTGGACAGCCTTCGTAAAGTAACATTACACTTAATCTGCAGTTTCACACCAGCCGTATCCTATTTTTCCATAAACACAACAAAACCACCGGATGCTCCGGCAGTCTTGTTGTTCTCGAAGCATTCCCTCTCTGGAAGGGAAACTAACTTCTATATAACAGAGCTTAGAATAAACATGCTGCTCTTACGTTAACTAGTCTTACGCTTGTATCTTGGTTTGTATCTTCGTTTGTATCTTCGTTTGTATCTTGGGTTTTATCTTGGCTTGTATCTTCGTTTGTATCTTGGCTTGTTTCTTGGCTTGTTTCTTGGCTTGTTTTTTGTTTTATCTTTGTTTCATCTTCGTTTTATCTTTGTTCTATCTCCGTTTGTATCTTCGTTTGTATCTTGGCTCTTAGTTTGTTGCTCACTTCATTTAAGTCACTCACTTCATTTAATGCACTGTTGCCCTTACACTTTAGGCTTTTTTATTTCCCCTTCTGCTTGGCTTCCATCGCTGCCTTCAACAATTCACCAAGGTTAGAGCCGCCGGCGCTTTCCGGCTTGCTGTACTGCTGGACCAGCTTCTGCTGTTCACGTTTGTTGATATGTTTGTGGTCCTTATCCATCGTCTCCGTAATCCCGCAGCCGAGGCACTGCACATACATCCCTGCCTTGCCTTCCTTAAGCTCCATCTTCTTATGGCACTGCGGACAGCGGCGGTTCGACAACTGCTTCTCCCCTGCCCGGGTATAGCCGCAGTCCTCTTTGGGGCAGACCAGCAGCTTACCGCGTTTGGTCTTCTTCTCCAGCATTCTTGTCCCGCATTCCGGACAATGGCTGTTAGAGACATTATGCGGCTTGTATTCCGCCCCGCTGTTCTTGACCCCGGACACCAGCTCCTGGGCCATACTGCGGATGCCCTGCAGAAAAGGCTCCGGACGCCCTTGCCCGCGCGCGATCTTCTCCAGCTCCGCTTCCCAGCGTGCCGTAAGCTCCGGAGTGCGCAGCTGTCCTGAGACCAGTCCGATCAGCTGCTTGCCTTTGCCGGTCGGATGCAGCAGATTACCCTGCCGCTCAATCGTATCCGAGCTGACCAGCTTCTCGATGATATCCGCACGGGTTGCCGGTGTTCCCAGCCCGTACTTCTCCATCTGCGTCAGCAGCGAAGCTTCATTATAACGCTTCGGCGGCTGCGTCCGGCCGGGCTTGATGATGCAGCGCTCAATTTTCACGCTGTCGCCCTCCCGCAGTTCCGGCAGCTTCACACTGCCCGCTGCAGGCTCGTCGCCCGCGTTCTCATCCTCCTCATCCGAGCTCATATCCCCGCCATAGACTTCGCGCCAGCCCGCGTCCTTAACCGTAGTGCCTTTAACCTGGAACGTTTCTCCCTCCACGCTCACCGTCACAGCCACTGCATCATAACGTGCCGGTGGATAGAACAGGCTGATGAACCGCCGTACAATCAGATCATACAGCTTCCGTTCTTCTGCACTTAACAGATTAAGCAATACCGTCTGCTCTGTTGGAATAATTGCGTGATGGTCACTGACCTTACTGTCGTCAACAATCCGTTTCGTAACCAGCAGCGTTTTGCGCAGTAGCGGTCTAGCGAGGGCCGCATACGGTCCGACTGCTACGCTGTCCAATCTTTCTTTTAGCGTACCGGTCATATCGGCAGTCAGGTAGCGGCTGTCCGTACGCGGATAAGTAACCAGCTTATGCTGTTCATACAGTTTTTGCAGCAGGCTTGAGGTTTGTTTGGCCGAAAAGCCAAATTTACGGTTTGCATCCCGCTGCAGCTCCGTCAGGTCATAGGCCAGCGGATGGGGTTCGCTTTTCTCGCTTTTGTGCACCTTGGTAATCCGTCCGCTGCGGCCGGTCAGCTTCTCCTTCAGGATACCCGTCTTGTCTCTATCAAAAATCCGCCCGTCCCCGCCCTGCGCACGCCATCCCGCCTGGAAATTGCCGAAATCGGCAGTCAGCTGATCGTATTCCTGGGAACGGAAGCCCGTAATTTCATTTTCCCGGTCCATAATCATGCCAAGCGTAGGTGTCTGTACACGTCCTGCCGAGAGCGGCGCACCGAACTTACAGGTTAAGGCGCGTGTAATGTTCAGCCCGATCATCCAATCCGCCTCTGCTCGGCAGCGGGCAGACTCATACAACCGGTCGAAGTCCTTGCCCGGCCGAAGCGCGGCGAAGCCTTCTTTAATCGCCTTATCTGTCTGCGAGGAAATCCATAGCCGCTTGAACGGCTTCTTCCACCCAGCCACATTCATGATCCAGCGTGCCAGCAGCTCACCCTCACGCGCAGCATCCGTCGCAACGATCAGCTCCTCAATATCCTGCCGTTTCATCAGCTGTTGTACCGCTTTGTATTGCTGGCTGGTCTCCCGCAGCACCTTCAGCTTGGCCTTCTCCGGAAGAATCGGCAAATCCTCCAACGCCCAGGTAGCATATTTATTGTTATAGTCCTCAGGCTCAGCCAGGCCAACCAGATGCCCCAAAGCCCAGGTAACCACATATTTCGGCCCCTCCATATAGCTCTTTTGCTTATTTCCGCAGCCCAGCACCCGGGCAATCTCCCGGGCAACCGATGGCTTCTCCGCCAGTACCAGTACCTTCATAATTCTCTCCCCTCCATATCAACAATTTATTATACCACGGGATAAAAGACCGCAAATATCATCAGGCTGATTTCACTTCATTTCAGATAAACTAGAATTATTCCCCAGCCGAAAGGAGTCACAGCCAATGCTCACAACAGAACCGTATAATGTTATATCAGTAGGTGTAGTATCCGTATCCGGATCACAGCACAACCTGCGTCTCGAGATTAAACCTCAATACAGACCTGCCTTGAAGGGGCTGGCTGATTTCAGCCACTGCCAGATTCTCTGGTGGATTCATGAATTTGCAGACAATGCCTTCCGGCGTACTACGCAGATTGAGCCTCCATATGAGGCTCCGGTAACGGGTGTATTTGCCACACGTTCTCCCGTACGCCCTAATCCTATTGGCCTTTCTGTGGCCGAAATTGTGTCCGTTGATGTTGAACAGGGAATTGTTGAGGTTACCGGACTGGATGCCTATCCGGGGACGCCTGTGCTCGATATCAAAGCCTATTTTCCTGCTACCGACCGTGTCCGCCATGTCAGGGTTCCTGTATGGGCTGCCTCCTGGGGGGAGTGGGCTCTAGAGTAAACTATTACGAGGAGAGCGCTCATGACTAACTGCAAGCTTATTCTGCAAGCGATTGAGTACATTGAATCCAATCTGAAGCAACCATTGTCTGTCCTGACCCTCTCCAGAGTGAGCGGTTACTCGCTGTATCATTTTATCCGGCTGTTCCAGGGGGTTACCGGGCTGACACCCGGCGACTATATCGCAAGACGTCGAATTTCCGAGGCTGCACGTGAGATTCTGAGAACGCCTGACCGCAGCTTCCAGGATATTTCGCTGGATTATTCCTTTAACGATTATGAGACCTTCACCCGTGCCTTCAAAAGATTGCTCCATACCACCCCCACCTGTCTCCGCCAAAAATCAAATCCGGACATCCCTCTGCTGCTGCATCCTATACGGGGAATGGATCTGCCGCACTGGACTGTCCACAACACCGGATCTCCGGAAATCATTGAGCTTGGGGAAATCAGACTTCAGGGACCGTTTATTACGGTTAACAACGATCCTTCTATTATAGGTGCAGCTTGGGAACAGCTATTCAGCGGTATCGCCTCTATTCCCTGCCGTAAGCTTCCGGAGAGGTATTATCAGCTTGGTTATTGGCCGGATAACTATGAGGATAGCGGCATCTCTTTTCTCTGTGCCTGTGAGTTGAACGCATCATCGCCTTTACCATCCGGCACTACATTTCGGGCAAACAGAGGACAAGCAGATAGCAATCTTCCCGTCCACATCCTGCCACCAGCGCGTTATCTTAAATTTCTGCATAAAGGTCCCTCAGCAGAAGTCTCCGCTACATACAAATATATATATGGCGTATTTCTGCCCGGAACTGATTATCGCCTAAACCTCACTTATGAATTTGAATATTACGGTGCAGGTTATCTTGGCCCGGATAATCCGGACTCGGTAAGTGAGATCTACATTCCTTTAACTTTGCTTTGAATACAAACAAGTCCGCCTCTGCAGAGCAGACGCGGACAAGAATACAGTTCATTTTACACATAACTAATTTTCTGATTTAAGGAATTACTATAGTGGTCTCAAGTTCTTTATAATAAGTTTTTAACCTATCACCATTACCATCCAGCAAGAGATTGAATTCACTATCAAAAGTACAAGTATACGGTCTAACCGTAACCGTCTTTGGTTTTTGCGGGAAGACGTCATATATATTATCCAGAATAGGATGCCGAAGTGCTTTGCCCATCCCATACCCCATCTGCCGGGGATTGATCACATTGCCGGCATCATCCACAAGCTCATAGAATACCTCAGTTGGAGCATATTCTCCTGTCTGCTCCGGTGAGGCAGGCACTTCTCCTTCACTGGTTATGATCAACCTCATGGTAACAGGTGTGATGTCGAGGTTCTTGACTCTATAATGGAAGGAGCCCCTGCTTGCACCTTGATCCGGAGTAAGGTTGATTATCCCCTCCGTTACCTTCTTCACCGTTACCTGGAACTCGAAAGGCTCTGCGATCTGAGCAACAGGCACCTGGATATCCACCTTGAATTCGTCTCCTAAGGCTGCTGTGTTCCGCAGATTATTCAGCTCTAATAGAAGAGTATGAGGTTGTCCATGTACGTCACCTGTTGAAGCGGAGCCGAAGCTCACAGGCTCCCCTGATGGCAGGGTAACGACCGGCCAGCCCACCATCCCTTTGGTCGATTGATCAAAATCATGGGTTTTATGATCAGTAATTTGCGCCTGAACCCGTTCATCCATAACTCCCTCTCTTTTAAATCCAAAAGCCAAACGGGTACCGTCATAAAATACTTCTATAACACTTAATGTAACTCCATCCTTTGTAACGCTCATGTTAGGTGAAGTAGTCAGGCCCTTTTCCGCCGCCAATTTCAAACCAGGGTCCTCCATGTGCTTGAATATACTGCTGAATACGGGGAATTGACTCAATGTATCGGCCCACACAGGGGAGATGAATCCTGCTGTTACTGTACCTAACCCGATCATTACGGCCACACATGCGGATGCTAACGTCTTTTTAAACAATTTACCGCCTCTTTTTATCTCCATATGCTCAATACGGTTCATAATTTGCTCATTATAGCTGTCCACAGGGAATTGAACCTTTCCGATGCTGCTGCGAATCTGCTCCAACATTTGCTTCTCAGTTTGATTCTGCCACTTCTCCACGAGTGCATCCTCCTTCGTTCGCTTTTTGCTGGATCAGTTTTCTCCGGAGCCGTTCATACTTCTTGCGGAGCGCCGCTGAACTCCTCCCGGTAATTTGCGCAATTTCTTCGAAGCTGTATTGTTCAATGACACGCAGGATCAACAAACTGCGCTCCTCCGAAGTTAGGTCTCCGAATATTCTGTCCACAGGCGAATCGTCTGGAGACTCAGGAGCTTCCCGTACCAGCTGCAATTTATAAAGTGACATTAATCGGTTGCGGCGCTTATTCCTGCGAAGCTGGTCCAGGCAATGATGATAAGCTACCTTATATAACCACGCTGAAAAAGAGACACGCTTCTCATAACGCCCAAGCTCCTGATACACCTTCACAAATATATCCTGCACAGCATCCTCTGCTTCTTCACGGCTCCTCAAAATATAATAGCAATATGTATATATTTGCCGTTCATATGCAGTTATCACTGAAGTAAAAGCATGCTTTTCACCTGCACGCACCTTATCAATTGCTTCTTCAATTCGTTTTGGATTCACTTGGCCCCCGGGGTTGCCTTGCTCCAAAAGAATCACCTCCATTTTCCTTTTACACCTGTATAACGAATGCCAACTGCTTATTTGTGACATCACGAAATGGGCCGGATACGAAAAAAAGGCAGTTCTCTGAAAACAGAGTGGCTGCCATAAGAAGATATTACATTTAAGACTGTTCTTGTTAAAGGTTTATCTCTCAAACCTTAGACAAGCTTCAAAAAACACCTTGTCGCCGCCTTGGCCGCGTACATATATTCCTTCTTCAGTCCGCGAAGACCGTAAAATGCTAATTTCCTCACCATACTGGGCTTCCTGCGCATAGGTTATGTGAAGACCGGTAAGCTCCAGCTCTTCCCATTCCTCCAAAGTCAGCGCATCGCAGCATAAATCTACATACCTTGCATTGTTAAGGTGCCCGTTGTTATCGAGCCCGCTATACCTTACTTGATAGCGATAGGCTTCCTGCAGAGAAAGATCAGCGGGAATCACTACTTTGTCCGGGAGGCTTCCTACCGAATCCTCCAGAAAAGGCTCTACAGCAATGGGAAGGGCTGAAGGACGAAGGATCTTTCGCTTATCCATATCCACAAGTGCCCAGATTGAGCGTGCCGCCGCCAGTTCTACAGCATTACTATCAAAAATCCGATAATCCCGCTGCCAGAGCGCTCCTTTGTTTCCTTTACTCCAGGTACGCACATTAAGAAGCTCGTTAGGCGACGGTAAACGTCGAAGATCCAGATCGAGTGTGATAACCATCCAGCCCATTCTTGCATTAAGCATTGTATCAATACTTAGACCCAGGCTGCTTACAGCCGAATCCGCAGCACGCTGCATAATATCAAGAAGAAAGGAGAGCTTGCCTCTTGACCGAAAATCAGTGTCACTTGCATGAACCATAAATTCCTCTGTCCACAAAAGGTTGCCGTGCTTGTCCATAACTTTACGCTCCTTTACGCATTCATCCACAATTCCCTCTGTTGTATCCACATTATCTAATATGATATCCACATGAATTGGGGAGTAATTGTTAAAAAATATAATCTATCCACATGTGTATAAGTTTTCATTTCTTTCTATTTACCACCGAATTATACACAAGCTATGCACAAAATGCACAAGCAGTACCAGAAATAGGGCCCTAAGTAATTGTAATACTATTCTCTAAAGGACACAAAAAAGCCATTGTCGATTACTCAACAATGGCTTCATGTGCTTGGCGGCGTCCTACTCTCCCAGGACCCTTCGGTCCAAGTACCATCGGCGCTGGAGGGCTTAACGGTCGTGTTCGGGATGGGTACGCGTGGAACCCCTCCGCTATCGCCACCAAACATGCGTCTGTGAAACAGACGCTGCCGCTTGAAATTCGGTTCATCACGGACGTGTGAATGAATTTCATGGCGTACAGGCTTGATCACCTGAAAACTGAATCCGAAACGAATCTGCGCTCTAAGAATTTGGATAAGCCCTCGACCGATTAGTATTGGTCAGCTCCATGCATTGCTGCACTTCCACCTCCAACCTATCTACCTCGTCGTCTTCAAGGGGTCTTACTAGTTGGGAAATCTCATCTTGAGGGGGGCTTCACGCTTAGATGCTTTCAGCGCTTATCCCGTCCGTACGTAGCTACTCAGCCATGCTCCTGGCGGAACAACTGATGCACCAGCGGTACGTCCATCCCGGTCCTCTCGTACTAAGGACAGCTCCTCTCAAATTTCCTGCGCCCACGACAGATAGGGACCGAACTGTCTCACGACGTTCTGAACCCAGCTCGCGTACCGCTTTAATGGGCGAACAGCCCAACCCTTGGGACCTACTTCAGCCCCAGGATGCGATGAGCCGACATCGAGGTGCCAAACCTCCCCGTCGATGTGGACTCTTGGGGGAGATAAGCCTGTTATCCCCAGGGTAGCTTTTATCCGTTGAGCGATGGCCCTTCCATGCGGTACCACCGGATCACTAAGTCCGACTTTCGTCCCTGCTCGACTTGTAGGTCTCGCAGTCAAGCTCCCTTATGCCTTTGCACTCTGCGAATGATTTCCAACCATTCTGAGGGAACCTTTGAACGCCTCCGTTACTCTTTAGGAGGCGACCGCCCCAGTCAAACTGCCCGCCTGACACGGTCCCCGTACCCGATTAGGGCACTAGGTTAGAACCTAGATACGATCAGGGTGGTATCCCAACGGCGCCTCCGCAGAAGCTTGCGCTCCTGCCTCAACGGCTCCCACCTATCCTGTACAGATCGTACCCAAATTCAATATCAAGCTGCAGTAAAGCTCCATGGGGTCTTTCCGTCTTGTCGCGGGTAACCTGCATCTTCACAGGTATTAAAATTTCACCGGATCTCTCGTTGAGACAGCGCCCAAGTCGTTACGCCATTCGTGCGGGTCAGAATTTACCTGACAAGGAATTTCGCTACCTTAGGACCGTTATAGTTACGGCCGCCGTTTACTGGGGCTTCGGTTCACAGCTTCGGATTGCTCCTAACCACTCCCCTTAACCTTCCAGCACCGGGCAGGCGTCAGCCCGTATACTTCGCCTTGCGGCTTCGCACAGACCTGTGTTTTTGCTAAACAGTCGCTTGGGCCTTTTCACTGCGGCCCCCTCGGGCTATTCACCCTACCGAGGCACCTCTTCTCCCGAAGTTACGAGGTCATTTTGCCGAGTTCCTTAACGAGAGTTCTTCCGCGCGCCTTAGAATTCTCTTCTCGCCTACCTGTGTCGGTTTGCGGTACGGGCACCTTCTCCTGGCTAGAGGCTTTTCTTGGCAGTGTGAGATCATGACCTTCGCTACTACAATTTTCGCTCCCCATCACAGCCCAGCCTTATCGATGTGCGGATTTGCCTACACATCAGCCTCACTGCTTAGACGGACATATCCATCAGTCCGCGTCACTACCCTCCTGCGTCACCCCATCGCTCATAGCGGATTACGGTGGTACAGTAATTTCAAACTGTTGTCCTTCGACTACGCCTTTCGGCCTCGCCTTAGGTCCCGACTTACCCTGAGCGGACGAGCCTTCCTCAGGAAACCTTGGGCTTTCGGCGGATCAGATTCTCACTGATCTTTTCGTTACTCATACCGGCATTCTCACTTGTATGCTGTCCAGCGCTCCTTACGGTACACCTTCAACCTGCATACAACGCTCCCCTACCCCAGATACAAAGTATCTAGCCATAGCTTCGGTGGTGTGTTTAGCCCCGTTACATTTTCGGCGCAGAGTCACTCGACCAGTGAGCTATTACGCACTCTTTCAATGGTGGCTGCTTCTAAGCCAACATCCTGGTTGTCTGTGCAACTCCACATCCTTTCCCACTTAACACACACTTGGGGACCTTAGCTGATGGTCTGGGCTGTTTCCCTTTTGACAATGGATCTTAGCACTCACTGTCTGACTCCCGGCAAGAAGTTAATGGCATTCGGAGTTTGACTGAGCTTGGTAACCCTTGCGGGCCCCGCACCCAATCAGTGCTCTACCTCCACCACTCCATTCACCGAGGCTAGCCCTAAAGCTATTTCGGGGAGAACCAGCTATCTCCGAGTTCGATTGGAATTTCTCCGCTACCCCCACCTCATCCCCGCATTTTTCAACATGCGTGGGTTCGGGCCTCCAGTGCGTGTTACCGCACCTTCACCCTGGACAGGGGTAGATCACACGGTTTCGGGTCTACGTCTACATACTCAATCGCCCTATTCAGACTCGCTTTCGCTGCGGCTCCGGCTTCTCACCTTAACCTTGCATGTTAAACGTAACTCGCCGGTTCATTCTACAAAAGGCACGCCATCACCCATAGATCGGGCTCTGACTTTTTGTAAGCACACGGTTTCAGGTTCTATTTCACTCCCCTTCCGGGGTGCTTTTCACCTTTCCCTCACGGTACTGTTTCACTATCGGTCGCCAGGTAGTATTTAGCCTTAGCAGATGGTCCTGCTGGATTCATACGGGGTTTCACGTGCCCCGCACTACTCGGGATCCGTCTCGGAGAGAACACAGTTTAGGCTACAGGGCTTTTACCTCTATCGCGGGCCTTTCCAGACCTCTTCGCCTACCATATTCCTTTGTAACTCCATGTGAGACGTCCCACAACCCCAAGAGGCAAGCCCCTTGGTTTAGGCTGTTCCGCGTTCGCTCGCCGCTACTGACGGAATCACTATTGTTTTCTCTTCCTCAGGGTACTTAGATGTTTCAGTTCCCCTGGTCTGCCTCTGCGTATCCTATGTATTCAGATACGAGTAACTGCGAATTACCACAGCTGGGTTTCCCCATTCGGACACCCCCGGATCAAAGCTTGCTTACAGCTCCCCGAGGCAGTTTCGTTGTTCGCCACGTCCTTCGTCGGCTCCTGGCGCCTAGGCATCCTCCGTGTGCTCTTATTAGCTTAACCGTCACTCCGGTGTTTCGCTTGCTTGCTCATCTTGTTTTGAATGCCGCTCATGGATTGCTCCATTCACCAACACATTCAAAGCCAAAGGTCGCTGCACAATCGAAAACCTTCGTTCTGCACTAATAACTATTTCAACTTGCTTACACAAGTTTCAGCTAAAAGATGTTCTAAAACGCAAATTCGTTTCGGTATCCAGTTTTCAAGGATCAAGTGTCTTACTTGAGAGTTTGAACTCTCAAAACTGACCAACGAGTGAGTAACAGGCCTAAACCTGAGTTGTGGAAGCTTACGCTTCCGATTTGAATGTCACCGTTGCAGGTGACGATTCTCCATAGAAAGGAGGTGATCCAGCCGCACCTTCCGATACGGCTACCTTGTTACGACTTCACCCCAATCATCTACCCCACCTTCGGCGGCTGGCTCCCTTGCGGGTTACCCCACCGACTTCGGGTGTTGTAAACTCTCGTGGTGTGACGGGCGGTGTGTACAAGACCCGGGAACGTATTCACCGCGGCATGCTGATCCGCGATTACTAGCAATTCCGACTTCATGCAGGCGAGTTGCAGCCTGCAATCCGAACTGAGACCGGCTTTGCTGGGATTGGCTCCACCTCGCGGTTTCGCTTCCCGTTGTACCGGCCATTGTAGTACGTGTGTAGCCCAGGTCATAAGGGGCATGATGATTTGACGTCATCCCCACCTTCCTCCGGTTTGTCACCGGCAGTCACTCTAGAGTGCCCAGCACTACCTGCTGGCAACTAAAGTCAAGGGTTGCGCTCGTTGCGGGACTTAACCCAACATCTCACGACACGAGCTGACGACAACCATGCACCACCTGTCTCCGATGCTCCGAAGAGGGGCACTATCTCTAATGCTTTCATCGGGATGTCAAGACCTGGTAAGGTTCTTCGCGTTGCTTCGAATTAAACCACATACTCCACTGCTTGTGCGGGTCCCCGTCAATTCCTTTGAGTTTCAGTCTTGCGACCGTACTCCCCAGGCGGAGTGCTTACTGTGTTAACTTCGGCACCAAGGGTATCGAAACCCCTAACACCTAGCACTCATCGTTTACGGCGTGGACTACCAGGGTATCTAATCCTGTTTGCTCCCCACGCTTTCGCGCCTCAGCGTCAGTTACAGCCCAGAAAGTCGCCTTCGCCACTGGTGTTCCTCCACATATCTACGCATTTCACCGCTACACGTGGAATTCCACTTTCCTCTTCTGTACTCAAGTCACCCAGTTTCCAGTGCGACCCCAGGTTGAGCCCAAGGTTTAAACACCAGACTTAAATGACCGCCTGCGCGCGCTTTACGCCCAATAATTCCGGACAACGCTTGCCCCCTACGTATTACCGCGGCTGCTGGCACGTAGTTAGCCGGGGCTTTCTTCTCAGGTACCGTCACTCCGGTAGCAGTTACTCTACCGGACGTTCTTCCCTGGCAACAGAGCTTTACGATCCGAAAACCTTCATCACTCACGCGGCATTGCTCCGTCAGGCTTTCGCCCATTGCGGAAGATTCCCTACTGCTGCCTCCCGTAGGAGTCTGGGCCGTGTCTCAGTCCCAGTGTGGCCGTTCACCCTCTCAGGTCGGCTACGCATCGTCGCCTTGGTGAGCCGTTACCCCACCAACTAGCTAATGCGCCGCAGGCCCATCCCCAAGTGGCAGATTACTCCGCCTTTCATTCTCTCTTCAGGAGAGGAAAGAAATTATCCGGTATTAGCTACCGTTTCCGGTAGTTATCCCAGTCTTGAGGGCAGGTTGCCTACGTGTTACTCACCCGTCCGCCGCTAAGCATGAATGGAAGCAAGCTTCCATTCAAACTCCGCTCGACTTGCATGTATTAGGCATGCCGCCAGCGTTCGTCCTGAGCCAGGATCAAACTCTCCAAATTGTATTTAGAAAGAGCGATTGCTCATTTTGAAACATCTGACGAGAATTTTCATTCTCTATTTTGGAAGTCACTTTCGTGATTTCCGATACTCACTCGTTGTTCAGTTTTCAAAGATCAAGCTCGTTGTCAGCGCCGACTACCGCGTCACCAGCAACTCTTATAATATATCACGTTCATTCGAGTAATGCAAGCTTTATTTTGAAATCACTTATTTAAGCCATTTCTTATTAAGTTTGCCGCTCCAACAACGCTTATTTATAATACCCTATCTCTCTACCAAAAAGCAACCTTTTCCAAAATAAAAATAACCCGCTTAATTACTAAGCGGGTTATCCTCAATGAAACTATGAATGCATCTGTGCTCTTAGTAGAACTTAGCTGCAGTATATTTACTTGCTACTTTAACCAGATCTGCTGTTTTGCTGTTCTTGGCAAGTCCAGCATCAACTGTAGTATCAATAGTTACCCATTTGCCATTAAGGAACACTTCATTCCAAGCGTGGTAAGAAGTCACATAACTTGTGTTACCCATAACCAGTTTGGTAGGAATGCCTTCACTGCGAAGCATAGTAGCGAACAAGGAAGCGTAATCGTAGCAGATCCCCTTCTTGGTAGCCAAGGTGCTGTCGTTGTTAGGGATGTAATCTGTAGTAACACTGGAAGCCAGGGAATAATCATATTTCACATTGGCTACGATATAATTATAGATAGCCTTCACTTTGTCTTCATCTGATGTCAAACCTTGTGTAAGCTGTGTTGCTTTCAGAACTGCTTTATCGGAAGAACTCCATTTAACATTCTGTACGGAGCTCAGATATACGGCGTTGGCGTTGCTCAGGCTAAGATCTACCGTCTCGGAAGAGATTACTTTGTATTTGTTGCCGTTAGTGTTCTCAAGTACGGAAACCTTGTATGAACCGTTACCTTGTTGAAGCGGGAATGTTTCAGTTGGTTTGGAAGTGTATAAGTTGTAGGTGTAGCTGTTATTATCTTTGGTGATCATCAGCTTAATCTTCTTATCCTTAGGAACATTATAAGAAACTCCGATAACACCCTGATCAAGTTGACCTATGTTCAACCAGCTTGCATCTGCATTAGCAGCTTGAGCTGTACCTGTCTGCACCGACGTAACCACTACGAATAGTGTAACCAACATTAAATAGAACTTCTTCATTGGATAAAACCCCTTTCGGTAGCTGGCTGCCATCCTTACGGGAAGGCCCTTTAGCTTTGCGTCCCTACCTTTCGATAGGTTTGCCGTTATCGTATAAGCTTTATCTGTCCTTGCTTCTACCATAAAATGCTAGATTCACAATAAGAACAAACAAAAAAGCCTCTTCATTCGGTAGCTGGCTGCCATCCTTACGGGAAGGCCCTCTAGCTTTGCGTCCCTACCTTTCGATAGGTTTGCCGTTTATCGTGTATTAGCTTTGTATAGTTATATCTTACCATATCTATTTCTATTATCAAGACCTAAATCACTAGATTTCCGCGAAAACAAATAAAAATTTTAAGTATTTTAAGTTTTTCCGTCATTATTCTACAAACATCACGATAACTTTGCGTGAATGATAAGTCTATGCGTTGGATTCACCAGCGGATCACAAGTAATGAGTGTTAGAATCTTGTCATCCTTATTCCCTTTCAATACGGATACATCGGTTGGTTCCACAATAGTCACATCATAAACTACATAATTGTATGCCTGCTTGCCGGTTGTAACGGAAATAGTGTCCCCGACTCCAACTTCATTCAATCTGTTGAATAGCCTTCCCGTAGTTCTTGATCTATGCGCTGCAATTGCAGCATTCCCAGCAGAGCCAAGCGGAGCCGTCTCCTTCATATGCGCAGCAGCATGCTTCATATTCGCCTTGGTGGCGCCTTCCAGGACAGGCAGCTTCAGATCTATTTTGTCGATTTCGATGATTGCCATCACCTTGCCTCCGACTTCAATCTCAGGCGCAGCAGAGGGTTCTGGCTCTTCCGCAGCCGACTCATCCGCCAGCAGCTGGGTTACTTCCGCGTAAGGCTTACTTAGATCAGCACTGGCCGGAGCTGACGCAGACGGAACGATTTCACTGTAGGCCTGTTCAGCCTCTTCCAGCAGCTTTTGCTGCTGACGGTCATTGTACCATTCGCTTCCTTTGGGATAGAGCATAATAAGCACCCCGGCAAGTATAATCAAATAGGATAATTTCCGCATGACAATCGCCTCCGTAATATAGAATAGATGTTACCCTTCCGGAATAATTAAGAAGCAATGCTTCTTAATTATCAGAATACCCATTTCCGGCTTCCGAAGAAATTAATGATCACCGTAACAAATGTGACCAGCACTTTGGCGACCAGCACTTGAATACCGAGAGAATCGGTCAATATATGAATCAGCAGCACCGATATACCCAGCACCAACAGATTCAGCACGATAAACCTGATCAGCTGCATCCGGTCGAAGCCCTCTTTATTGCCTCTGTCCCGATCACGGAAGGTTACCTTTTTGTTCCAGAAGAAGCTGTTGGCCGTACCGGCGCTGTAGGAAATAATCTGCGCAGGGGTGTTGATCATCCCAAGGGAATGCAGCAGTGTGAATACAGCAAAATCAATCAGTGTATTCAGCAGGCCTACCGCATTGAATTTCAGGAACTGGATGAACCCCGCACTCCATTTCTTATCTGGCATAATCGCTTTCCTTCCGCGTGTCTTCTATTTCCGCATCCGGATAGCCTTTGGTCTCACGTACAATATAGAGCGGTCTGTCCTTCGACTCATCATAGATCCGTCCGATATACTCACCAATTACCCCCAGCAGCATCAGCACAATCCCGTTGAAGAGCAGGTTCACGCCGACTATAGATGCCCATCCGGGTACGGTCCAGGAGGTAAAGATTTTTTGGAACAATACCAGGAACAGATAGATGAAGCTGGAAAAGGACAGAAAGAATCCGATATAGGATGCGATTTTGAGCGGTTTGTGGGAAAAGGAGGTGATGCCGTCGAGCGCAAACCGGATCATTTTCTTGAGCGGATATTTCGTTTCCCCGGCAAAGCGCTCCTCCCGCACATATTCTACCATGGTCTGCCGGAAGCCTACCCAGCTTACCAGACCCCGGACATACCGGTTCTTCTCCTTCAGACCGCGCAGCACATCACAGACTTTACGGTCGATCAGCCGGAAGTCCCCGGTATCGGTAGGGATTTCAACACTGGTCATACTGCTGAGCAGGCGGTAAAAGATCTTAGCGGTGACTTTCTTGAAGAAAGTCTCCCCGTGACGCTTCAACCGCTTGGCATACACGACTTCGTAGCCCTCTTTCCACTTGGCAATCATCTGCAGAATAACCTCAGGAGGATCCTGGAGATCTGCGTCAATCACCACGACTGCCTGGCCTTCGGCATAATCCATACCAGCCGTAATCGCCACCTGGTGGCCGAAATTACGGGAGAAGTCGATCAGCTTGACATGCTCATCCCGGCTGCTGATCTCGCGCATGATCTCCGCCGTGCGGTCCCGGCTGCCGTCATTGACGAAAACCAGTTCATAGGAATCACCGCAACCATCCATTACTTTTTTGAGCCGCTCATAGGTTACCTGAATGACTTCCTCCTCATTGAACATGGGGACAATTACACTGTATCTGGCTTTCACCTTAGTTCCTCCTATAAGTTTCTACGAGATACCCCGCAATAAAACTGTCTTCTGAAACATATGCCTTCTTAAATAGTGCCCCCTAGAATACCCAGGAAGGGAACCAGCGCAGTACAGTATTTATATAACTGCTGTTAACCTGCATTCCGGACAACACCGGATAGAACATTACAAACAGGATGGCTGCAGCAGCCACGTAGGCATACCGCAGATATTTGGCGTCGCCGAATCTGCTGTCAAGCAGCTTCAGGATATAGACAACCGACAGAATCATAAATGGCACCATCGCAAAATAATGGTACAGGAACGTCTCACGCGGCACAAGCATCCACGGGACATACTGTGAGAAGAACCCGATCCAGATCATGTACAGATTCTTGTCCCTGCGTTTCACGGTAAGCCACACGGCTGCCAGCATAGCGAAGATTCCTGTCCACCAGATGAGGGGATTCCCCATGGTCACGATACTGCTGGCCTTACCTTCCGGCAAGCCTTCACCGCCGCTGAAGAACCAGACCGGACGTTTCATGAACGGCCACTCCCACCAGGAGGAGGCGAACGGATGCGTTGCTACAAGCTGGCTGTGATAGTTGTACATATTTTTCTGGGCATCAATCAGTCCCTTAATGGTGAAGCCTTCCGCCGAAGCAGAGAGCGCCGGGACAAAGGACAGGCTATAGATGATAACCGGGATAGCAATGAAAAATACGATGCAGCTGGCCAAAGTGATGATGGTGTTCTTCCAGAAGGATTGGTCCGCTGTCCGGCAGGCAGCTTTGAGCTCCTGACCGGTCAGCTTGCCCTCAGCCAGCAGACGGCCTGCAGCCTTATACTCCCTATACCGCTCAAACAGCGCCAGTGCCAGCATCACCGCAAGTCCTGCCCCTCCGTAGAGAACAATCCACTTGGAAGCAACTCCGATTCCGAAGAACAGTCCGGACCAGAACAGCGGAACCAGCGTTGTGCGCAGCGGCATACGGTAGAAGTTCATCGTATAATACCGCTGCATGAAATAGAACATCAGCATAATGAAGAATACGCCGTATACATCAATCGTTGAAATGCGTGTCTGGGTGAAATGCATGAAGTCCAGCGCGAACAGTCCGGCTGCTAATGCAGCATAGGTAGTCTTCCGGAACAGCCGCATCGCCATGATATAGATCAGCGGCAGCATTGCAATGCCGAACAGGGTGCCGATGATACGCCAGCCAAACGGATTGACGCCAAACAGCTCCATGCCTGCACCGATCAGCAGCTTGCCAAGCGGCGGGTGCGTATTCTCATAAGGGACAATATCATGATAATGTTCATAAGCTGTCCGCGCATGATAGATTTCATCAAAATACGTACTGTTCATGAAATTCGAGTTCTCCGGGATTATGGACTGCTCATCGAACAGATTGGCCGGCGTCCCTCTTTTGGGGGCCGCAGCGGCATCCGGTGTAACACCGGCAATTTGCAGAGGCGTCTTCGGTGCCTCCTGGCCATAGAAAGCCACTTCATTCAGGGTGAAGCCCGGAGAGGTGACTGTCAGCTTGACGTATCTTGCCGATACGTTCAGCGGCTGGCTTTTCCATATGAAGACATTGCCGACATCCTCGCTCACATCAAGCGGGCTGCTCCAATTATCCGGAGTCTGGCTGAACTCCAGCTGAAACTTGCCTGTGCCGACACCGCCGAAGATATTTACCCGCTCCAGCTGGTGGGCCTGCCCCAGATCCACATAGAAGCTCTCGCCGCTGGCGGCAGGCTCCCACAGGGTTTCAGGCGACTTGTTGTCCCCCAGATGATAAAGCGCAAGCGCTCCATAGAGTACCGTGATCGCGATCATCCAGATCCAATCTCTGCGCTGCAGCTTCAGCGGGGAACGCCGTTCTTGCTTGGCAAGGGGCTGAATCCCCTCTGCAAGCCGCACATCTGCTTCAAATGCAGCCTGCGTTGTAACAGGCTCTGGCAGGAGCTTTGTTGCTTTGCGGATATATACATCGTACCCAACATACAGCAGATATAATGCCAGAACTACGGTAGTAATCGCTGTAACCAGGACAATTCCGTCTGTCGGCGGATTGCTGCCGGTATTGAGATAGGCCAGCGTATAGCCTACATTAATATATTGAGTCAGCGAGAATCCGAGAAACAGTGTCAGGAAACGCCGGTCCTTGCTCTCAATGAAGGTGAATAGAGACAGGAGCAGAACAGGATACAGGTAGCGTTCATGCATTTTGGTGCCAAATACAAAGACAACCGTGATCAGCACCATGCCGAGGAAATACGATTTAGAAAGATCCTTGCGGTCCTTGGTATTGAAGGAATAATAAGCTGCAAGAGCTACCGCTACAAGTATGAAAATAAAGCCCCATATGCGGTAAGGTATGCCGAGCCAGGTGACATCAAGCGCTGACCACATCGGATCCGTCAAAGCATAAAGATTGAATGCATTAACTGTAGAATACGGATAAGAAGATAAAGTGCTCTTATATAAATCAATCACTCCGGCAAAACCGCCGTTATTCCAGAAGAACGGGGCTGCGAGCAGAGCAAATATTCCCAGTCCGTAGACAGCGCCCAGAGCAAGCTGCTTCCAGGCACGGTGATGATAGAAGGCAAAGATCAGGACCGGTGTGAAAATCAGCGCCTGCGGTTTGATCAGTGTGGCAATGGCGAAAAAGATCGCTGCGCGTACAAAGGTTCTATCCACTACTCCCATTATGCTGAGCAGCAGGAAGATGAGGAAGAAGGAGTCTGCTTGTCCCCACGCTGCAGAGTCCATCAGCACTGCCGGGTTAAACAGGAACAGCATCATCAGCCCGATCGCAAGTCCGGGTCCGATCTTGGCACGTGCGCCCTTGTAGATGATCCAGCCGAGCACGAGGTCGGAGATGATGGCCGGCAGCTTATATAGCACAGTCTCTGCGCCTGACCCGCCCGCAAAATTAAACAATCCGCGGAGCAGACTCAGCAGGTACAGCACATACAAGTAGCCTGGGGGGTAATCCGCGAAATAGCCTTCTTCATAGAACTTGCCCGGACCAAGGTCTGTCAGACGATGGCTCCAAGCCATGAATGTATTCATATCATTCTGATAGCCCTGCGCAGTCAGGCCAATCCAGATCCGCAGAATGAATGCTACACCAAACAGGACATACAGCCAGCGTGTATAGATCACATCCTGCTGGTTCAGCAGGCGTTTACTGCTGAAGGCTCTGTGATATAAAAGAGCAAAGAACACACTGAACACTGCCGATATCAGCAGCAGCTTGGCAGGTGACACCTTATGCGGTGTTTCTGCCGGCTGGCTCCCGCCGCCCGCATCCGCCCCGGCCGCCGGTGCCCCGCTGTCCAGCGATACAATGTTCGCGCCTTCCGGAGCAGCATCCAGCTGTTCTACGGACAGATCATCGAAATAGGCCTTGCCCTGAATCAGGTTGGCATATCCGCCCAGGGCAGCACCTATCCCGATCTCGGTCTGCTCTTTGCCGGTCTGGCCGATGAACTCGAGATGCTGCCATTCGCCAGCTGTATCCTGGGTGGCGGGATAACCGCCGCCAATTCCGACCGGGAATATATTAGCACCCATTCCCCCGCCTGCTGTACTGACTATTTTGACATAACCCGAGATCTTATAGTAGCTGTCCGGCGAGACGGCAACCGTCTGTACCCACTTCAGGTGATTGGGTTCAAGGTTCTCAATGACTGCCGCCTTGCTGCCGGAGTGAACATCCTCGGACTGAACGGACAGCAGACCGGAGGCATCGCCCGAGATCCACATATCTTTGCTCCAGCTGGCAGGCGCACCGTCCTCCCCATCCTCAAAACCCGGATTCTGCAGTAAATTCCCCTCAGCATAAACGTTTGTTACAGGAAGAATAAATAATAAGAGCATCAGTATAACGGTTGCCGCCGCACGTGTATTCTTGGTCATCGTTCCACCCTCACCTCGTCAATGTTAATCCAGCCGTTACCGCCGGTTATGTAAACTTCTGCCTGCATCCCCTGCTCCAGCGTGACCGCAGGAAGTGTAACCTGATGATAATCTTCCCCCGCCTGCAGTTCGGCTTCTGCCAGCACAGTGCCGGCTGCACGGATTCCGATCTTCCCGCCGCCGCTGCCGCCTGCACTAACCATTGCGGATAGCTTGTAGTCACCGGCTGCCGCGGCAAAAACCTGTGACACGCTTCTGTCAGCTCCCGCATCAAGATAAGCCAGCCTAGTTCCGGCGTAAGGCTTATTGTCAGCCACTCCCGCTCCCGCAGAGAATGTCCAGCCCGAAGTCCCTTCTTCAAACCCCCCGTTCCTAAATTCAGCAGCGGGAACCTCCGGAGCTGCCGGAAGCCCGTCCGCTTTGTCTTTAGTAAGCATTACGCTGTAGTTGGCGAAACGCTTAACTGTATATTCTGTACTTGCCGCAGGAAGCGGAGAGCTATTCCCAAAGATATATGCGGCATTTGCAGGCACCATGTTCAAATCGTCAAATCTGTATCTCCCAAAGGAGGATACACGCTGGAAAGCTTCTCCCGGATTGGCGTAAACGGCGGAATCCTGGAAGTCTTGCGGATTGATCCGCTCATAGAACAGCACATAAATGTAGGGCATATTCACATTATTGGTAATATAGATTTCTCCCGGGCTGTGTTCGGAGGCATACTGCACCGCCTCACCGAAAGAATCATAAAAAGCCGGTCCGATCCGGCCGGGGAACTCACGGAAATAATCACTTGAGAACAGGACAAAAAATATTGTAAACACTGCAGCGGCCAATACGGCAGCTCCCTTGACTCTCCCCGCAAGCCACACAAATCCGGCGCTTACCAGCATGATGAACGGATAAAAAATAATATTGATCCGGTTGATGTTTACACTTGTAATAAACGCCATCAGCACGGCAATCAGGAACCAGAGCAGCAACACTCCATACCCTGCGTTCTCCCGCCGCCTGGTCCACCACGAATGTATGAGGACAACCAGCCCCAGCAGCGCAAAGGGAAGCGCGATCGGGTACGCATAGCCATAAGGAGAAATTGAATTCCATGGCAAGCCGTCAGTCCCGCTAAGCATAAGCTTGCTGAATGCACTGAAGTTATCCGCAGCTGCCCTCCCAAGCTGTCCGCTGAACACGGATGAAATCTCCTCCACACGCGGCATCGTAAGCTTGGGAATAGTGAACAATGGAGTGGCTATGTCCTGCATGGAGTAACGGTTAATAACAATAAATAATAGTATAGGCAGGGCCATTGCTGCAAACAGCAGGCTGTTCCACACAAGAGTCCTGAGCTTAAGTATCTTGCTATACAATAGAAGAATTGCCGTACCAACCGCAAATAACGGGACAAAAAAGTAAGCTGTTCCATAGGCATACAGCGAGAGGGCCAGCATGCCGGTAAACGCATAAAACCATCGCGGATTGTCGAAGGATCTTAGCAGAAGGTACACAGCTATCAGAATCATCGTGGGAAACAGATTCGATTCCAGCGCCCACCTGGACATCATAATATGCCAGGGATTGATCGCAATAAAGAACATGGCAGCGATTCCTGCTCCGGATGAGGCGGACAGCCGTTTCATAATCAGGTAGAAGACAATCATGGCCAGTAAGCCCATGACCAGACTGAGTGCCCGCACAGACAGCGGCGTCAGGCCAAACAGCAGAATAAATGGCATGGACAAGTAGGCATACAGCGCATTCTGTCCGCTGCCCCAGGCGATAAGATGAACGGGCAGATGTACACCATTGCGGTCCATTCCGTAGTGAAGAATGGCGTAAGCATCATAGCCGATAGATGCTTCATCCTGGTTCAGTCCCGGAGGAATAGAATTTATGTATATGATACGAACGATTGCCCCCAGCAGAAACAATAAGTACGGCCAGGGATTGTTAATGCAGGACTTGTAAGCTCTCGTAAGTAAGCCGGACAACGTTTATCACCTCTTCAACAATATAATCTAAATACTGGATGAAGAAAAGGGTAAAGCAGAGGTTAACCCCAGCTGCAGCCTCCTTATGAGGGATTCTCCAGTGAAACCGAACATTTCTATAACAAGTAGAAACGGCTTTGCCGTCCTTCTATAAGGACGGTACCGTTTCAGCGAGAAATAGAAGGATAATTGATAGCGTGAAGCAAATAAATTCTTATATTTTTATAAAAAAAACGGCCCCTTCATATTAATGAAGGAACCGTGTACTTAAAGACGGATGTCGTTCTCTCTTAGCCTTGGCTGCCGATCAGAACATAACGCAGAATAATCAGAACAGCCAGTACCCACATCATCCAGTGGATATCATATTTCTTCTTGCCGGCCAGATTCGCTACGCAAGCCAGAATAACATAAGTGACAATCCCGAACGAAATACCGTTAGCGATGTTGTAAGTGAAAGGCATAATAACAAAGGTAAGGAAGGCCGGGATCGCCAGGACCATGTCCTGGAAATCAATGTCGCGGATGGATTGGGCCATCAGGACACCGACAATAATCAGTGCAGCGGCTGTTGCAGGGCCGGGAATAAGCGCTACAACCGGAGCCAGGAACAATGCGAGCAGGAAGCACACACCTGTAGTTACTGCAGTCAGACCCGTACGTCCGCCTTCAGCTACACCGGCAGCACTCTCAACATAAGCAGTGGTTGTGGAAGTACCCAGCATCGCACCACCGGCAACGGCTACTGCATCTACAAACATGGCGTTACCAACACGTCTTTTGCCTTCTTCAGCATCCTTCATGATTCCTGCACGTTCGGCAGTACCTACAAGTGTACCGAAGGTATCAAACAATTCTACAAAGGTAAAGGTAGCAATTGCGGAAACGATACCGGTGTGCATGATGCCTTCCCAGTCAAATTCCCAGAAGTTGAGTTGCGTGAAGTCCGGAATCCAATGGGCTTGTGAATCATTAATGGAACCAAAATCTACAGCGCCCATCAGGATCGCAGCCAGCGTAGTACCCAGAATACCGAACAGGATTGCGCCGCGTACGCGCAGCACCATCAGGATGGAAATCAGCAGCAGGCCGATAATTACGAGCTGAACATCGGTGTTCTCCAGGCTGCCCATATGAATTACAGTTTCGAAGGAAAGAACATCCGTGAATTTATTAGCGGCAATGTCATTACCGGCTTCAACGCCGATCGTCATCAATCCGCTATTCTTCAGGCCGATAATGGTGATGAACATCCCGATACCGACCGTGATGGCATGCTTCAGGCTGTCAGGAATTGCGGTAAGCAATATTTGCCGGACCCGGGTAACGGTCAGCAGGATGAAGATGATACCGGAGATAAATACCGCAGTAAGACCCATTTGCCAGGTAAACTCATGTTCGGTGGTTGCCGAAGACAACACTACGGAAGCAAAATATGCATTAAGGCCCATACCAGGTGCCAGAGCTACCGGGAAATTAATGAATAATCCCATGGCAATTGTGAAAATACCTGCTGCAAGTGCTGTAGCCAGGAATACGGAATACCAGCCCATATCAATGCGGCCAAAGGCAGTCAGGGTATTGGGATTAACCGATAGGATATAAGCCATTGCCATAAACGTGGTCAAACCGGCCATGATCTCTGTGCGTACTGTGGTGCCGTTCTCTTTCAACTTGAAAAAGCGATTCAAATTGTTCTCCCCCTAAGGTGTATGTTATGCCATCACAGCAACAGAAAAGCCGGCATCTGGGAAGACACCGGCCCGAAAAAAGAGATTCTTGCCCGGCATATCCGGTGTTAACCGGAATTCCAGGTAAGCTGCTCTTCTTAATCGTAGCCAGGTCATTACGGTGACCTCGTAGAGACTTCCAGGCCAATCCCCGGAATTATACGAATATGTATTTGCTGTAGCGCTTTATCATTTTAGGTGTATATGACATGAGTTGTCAATGGTAAATACGAACATTAAGCGTAAGGTTTATACAATTGTTCGTAAATCGAACATTTTCATGACAAATTTCGCTTGGTACAGGGATGATCCGCCAAACATCGCGGTATAAACGCGGACGGTACTGTACTTAAGTCAGTTTATACACGTATGATGGAGCGCTAAGCGGGATAGCCGGGTGGCATCATTTTCTGTGTATAGCATTTGACTGTCCTTCCGTTTGTATGCAGGACAGAAAAGAGAAGATTCTCAAATAGAAACGGCTTGCCCTTATATCAGCAAAAAAGCCGGAAACGCCAGTGAAGGCGTTCCGGCTCCGGAATTTGATAGTCAGCTGTTGATGAGGCCTATTCCCACTCAATCGTTGCAGGCGGCTTCGAAGTAATGTCGTACACGATACGGTTGACGTTATCCACTTCGTTGACGATGCGGACGGAGATTTTCTCCAGAATATCCCACGGAATACGCGCCCAGTCTGCGGTCATTCCATCTACGGAAGTTACAGCGCGGATACCTACGGTATAGGAATACGTACGCTCGTCGCCCATAACGCCAACACTCTTCATGTTAGGCAATGCAGTGAAATACTGCCAGATTTCACGGTCGAGACCGGCTTTGGCAATCTCTTCACGCAGGATAAAGTCCGAATCACGAACAATAGTCAGCTTCTCTTCGGTTACTTCACCCAGAACACGGATGGCCAGACCCGGACCCGGGAAAGGCTGACGCCAGACGATGGCATGCGGCATTCCGAGCTCCTCACCCAGCTTGCGGACCTCATCCTTGAACAGGGTGTTCAGCGGCTCGATCAGACTGAATTTCATATCTTCAGGCAGCCCGCCTACATTATGGTGGGACTTAATGGTCTGAGCCGTTGCTGTACCGCTCTCCACGATATCTGTATACAGTGTGCCTTGTGCCAGGAACGCGAAATCACCCAGCTTGGCCGATTCTTCGTCGAAGCAATAAATGAATTCATTGCCGATGATCTTACGTTTCTGTTCGGGATCGGAAACACCGGCCAGCTTGCCGAGGAAGCGGTCACGGGCGTCGATTTTGACCACATGGATATCGAATTTGCCGACAAAAGTCTCCATAACGCTCTCCGCTTCACCTTTGCGCAGAAGGCCGTGGTCAATGAACATACAAGTCAGCTGGTCGCCGATGGCACGGTGAATCAGCATAGCCACAACAGAGGAATCTACACCGCCGCTGAGTGCGCAGAGCACTTTTTTGTCGCCGACTTTGTCCCGGATATCCTTAATGGCATCGTCAATAAACGACTCCATCGTCCATTTGCCCTCGCAGCCGCAGACCTCATACAGGAAGTTCGAAATCATCTCATTCCCGTTCACAGAGTGGCGCACCTCAGGGTGGAACTGTACGGCGAAGAATTTGCGTGCATCATTGCTCATAGCTGCGATTGGAGCACTCTCTGTCCCGGCGTCCAGCTTAAAGCCTTCCGGAAGCTCCACAACATGGTCACCGTGGCTCATCCATACGGTCTGATTGCTCTCAAGACCTGCTGCAAGCACAGACCCTGGCGAGAATTCCACATCCGCTTTGCCGTATTCCCGCTTGGATGCGCGTTCTACCTTGCCGCCCTGCTGCTGGGCCATCAGTTGCATCCCGTAACAGATTCCGAAGATCGGAAGTCCGAGTTCATAAATCGCCGGATCTACATGTGGTGCATCCTCAGCGTACACACTGCTTGGCCCGCCTGAGAAAACAATCCCTTTTGGCGACAGTGCCTTTATCTTCTCCATTGGTGTATTGTACGGCAGAAGCTCGCTGTATACCCCCAGGTCCCGAATTCTGCGCGCGATAAGCTGGTTATACTGTCCCCCGAAATCCAGAACAACGATAATTTCATTTGGCTTGTTCATTACTTGCCTCCCTTGATTATTGGATTCATTATACTCATGGTTAATTCTCAGCGTCAAGGAAAGGAGACGTCTTGTCTTCGGGGATTTCTCCCATATGTGACGGGGTCTGGGGCGATTTAGGGGAGCCTGTAAAGACAGTATCCAGATCTTGGAATGCGTATCCGCTTCCACGTTTGCATGCTGGGGAAAAGTGTGACGCTACCGCTGCTAACAAGTGATTTCCTCTTTCAGGAATGCCGTCATATGCTGGACAGAACAGAGGGCTAGCCGGCGGGCGACACCGGGGAAGTTACTATGAACTAACTAATACGCCGGAAAACCAACTAATACGCCAGAGCTATACTTTTGCAGCCCTCCAAGGGTCACGCTGTACTCTCCGGGGCGCCGCACAGCAGCAAAGCGGGCTCACTTAAGTTCACCTGTAAAGAAAGGCCTAAATGTTGTAAGTATTACAACATGGATTCATGAATACTGGGGGATTCGTAACAATTGTTGTATGAAATGCAGGAATTGATGCGCTTAGCTGCCTGATTATGGGGAAAAGCTGCTTTTTATACAACAATTTCTGATTTGGCTCGTTATTATGAGGAGATTGTTGTATTTCGTGCAGGATTTCAGTTGGCATCCAAGTTCAGCTTAAATATTGATGTAAATGAAAAGGCGCTCGCTGCATTAGCAGTGAACGCCTTTTCATCTTATCGGGTCAGACGGAATGTAATCGTCAAACATCTGGCAATAAACGCGGCAGCGTCATTGGCTTCCGCATCCTTGGCAGGAGCACTGGAGCGCAAGGGCTGCGGGAGCGGTACGGCTGCGCCGGAGCGCGGGGGATGCGGGTCCGCGACGGAGGCGCCGGGGTGCGGGGATTGCGGGTCCGCGACGGCTGCGCTGGAGCGCAGGGGATGCGAGTCCGCGACGGAGGCGCCGGGGCGCGGGGATTGCGGGTCCGCGCCGGCTGCGCTGGAGCGCAAGGGCTGCGGGAGCGGCACGGCTGCGCTGGAGCGCAGGGGATGCGGGTTCGCGACGGCTGCGCCGCGGCACGGCGATTGCGGGTCCGCGACGGCTGCGCCCCGGCGCGGTGGCTGCGCGCGGGCGGCAAGCCCGCCCGCGCATCCGCTGTACGCCAGGGTTTCCCACTGGCGTACGAAGTCCCGGACGGCGGCGCGCAGCCGCCCGTCCTCAATGGCCAGGGAGTCTGCGTACTCCCTGGCGGTAACCCCGGGCAGCGGCGGCCCATACCGCGCCGCCAGCCCGTGCCAGGCCAGAGCGGCGGCGCGAAGCTGCCGCTCACGGCTTAATCTGCCGGCGCGGCGCACCGCCGGCAGCAGGGCCAGGCAACGCCGCCAGCGGATGGCGGCGGCCAGCCCCAGCGCCGCTGCGGCAAGCGGCGCCGGAGCTGTGCCGCCCGCCTGCGGCAGGGCGGCGGACAGAGCGTCCGCGAGCTGCGCAGCGGACATGCGGGCTCCTGGCGGCGCGGAGGCAGCCGCCGGATTCGTCTCCGCCGCGCCTGCGGCAGCGGCGGAGGCAGCAGGCGTGGGGTCGAAGGGGACCCAACCGGCGCCGGGGAAATAGACCTCGACCCAGGCGTGGGCATCACCGCCGGTCACATTGTAGCGCTGCGGCATGGAGCCGGCCACAAGCGTCCCCGGGCCGTAGCCCTGGACGTAACGGGCCGGAATGCCGCTGCTGCGCAGCAGGACCGTCATCGCCGTGGCGAAATGCACGCAGTAGCCCTGCCGGGTCCCGAAGAGGAAATCGTCGGCGAAATCGGCACCGGACGGCGGCACTCGGGTCTGCAGGGTGTAGGTGTAGGCGGTTTGCAAATAATCTGCAACCGCAGCAGCGGCATCATAACGGTTAGCCGCAGCAGCGGTAAGCTGCTCTGCCAGAAGCCTCACCCGCTCCGGCACGGCTGCGGGGAGCTGCAAATACAGACTGCTCACCCGCTCAGGATCAATCCCCTGCAGCTTGCGCAGCACAGCCGGATCACTTTCCGGAAGCACGGACTTCACCGTATATTCCGTTAACTTGGCGGACCCGGAGACCTCCGGCAGCCGGAAGCTGCTCTTCTCGCCGTTCGCAAGGACATAACCAAGCTGGCTCCCATCAGCCAGCCGGATATTCTGTACATCGACTGCCGTGCCTGCGCTGAAGAGAGGAAGCCCGCCGGATGAGGGCTTGGCGAACTGAATCCGCTGAATGAGCGGCGCTGGCCCGGCCGCTTCCGGCTCCGCAACCGGGAGGCTCGTTAAATTAAGCGGTTCATAGGACACCCCGCTTCTGATCCAGCGGCGGCCGTCATAATAAGCTATGCTTTCTCCCCGCCAGTAGGACGGACGGGCAGCCGTTACGCTAAAGACGGCCTCTCTGCTGGGCGACAAGGGCATTCCCAGCTCCCCGTCTCCCGCACTGTAACCGGTGCTGGCCGCCTGAGGTCCGGCAGATTCTCCGGGCCTTTGCGTTTCCGCCCAATTCTCCAGCTTGTTTAGAACCGGCTGCAGTGTAATGGGAACCACTGGCCGGGCACCGAGTCCCTGCCCGCCTATCCAGGCTGCCACCGTCACGGCCACCGCTGTAGAGAACGCCCATATTCCCCAGCGGGCGTAAGGAAGAGCGTGGCTTCCTGTCCGCTCCTGCAGACGGAGCAGTCCGCTTAATGACCGCATCCAGAGAATCAGCCCCGCTGAGACCAGTACATCACCGGACGTATCGACAGCATAGACCATATCGAACGCCAGCAGATATACCAGGGTTACACCTGTAAATAAGGTGATACTTCCCCTGTAAAGAGCCAGCTGCTGGACAGATGACACTAACAGGCCCCAGCCAAGCACCAGAATCAGCAGCCGGCTGTCCTCACTTAAGGCTGAAATCCGGCCTGACAGGAGCAGAAGGGCATCCTCACGCATATCTGCTGCATAGAGCCGCAGCCAGGCAGTTCCTTCCTGTGCCGCGCACAGGTAGAACCAGGTCAGGAAGATCAGGAGGAACTGCCCGCAGGCCTGCAGAAGGCGGGGAAGCTGAATACATCCCCATAACAGCAGTCCGGCAGCCGAGAGCATCAGGAGCTTCAGAAGCTCGGCGGTATCCGCCGATGCGGCCAGCCGCTTGAGCGGCAGCAGCCACAGGGTGAACATCCCCATAATAGCCAAAGAGAACAGCCCGCGATAATACAGGGGACTGCTCTCCCTTTTATCGGCGAAGCTGTTCTCCGTACTTTCCGCTTCCGGCTGCCGGCTGCCCCCTGGAGAATTCACAGGGCCCCCTAAGTCTGCTGGAGTAACCCTAATGCGATGTCGGTTGGCCCGGATATCCATAATACTCCGCCCCCTTGTACCCTTGTGCAGGAGAGACATCGTTCAGACCATGGATCCGCGCACCCAGCCGCATCAGACTTCCGGCTATAGTGCCCAATGTACGCTGCTTGCCGCCGGAACCAGGGCTATACTTAACAGCCGGATAACTCTCTACAGGCTCAGGGAATCCTTCCCTGGCCTCCTTGGTTCCGGTTGAACTCCGTACCGGATCTTCCGCCGGTCCTCCCCCCGGAGAGGGCTGATCCCAGACATAGTACAGCTCGACCTTAATTCCCTGGACCAAAAAGCGGGCAAGCGTCCGGGCAGACTCTTCTTCAAGCCGGCCGGTAATGACAGACACCGTCATGCCGGGAATCCAGCCCCGCGAAGCATCCTCCAGCAGCCGGCTGAGACTCTGTGAGCCGGATGGGGATATTTCCGTCAGCAGGTCTTGTACCCTGCCGGGGATTTGACCCAGGCCTTCATATCTGGCCATCCCTTCAGGCCAGCCGCCGCTGAAGAGCTGCAGGTAACTGCTGGAACGTTCGGCAGAGAGCATCAGTCCCATTGCCGCCGACACCGCCCGTTCAAAAGCAGGCATAACCGTTCCGCGCTGCCCGCGAGGTACCAGGGCACCGTAAGGAACCTCATAATCCTCCGGAGAATTGGCAAGCACGATACAGGTCATTTGCCCGGCTTCCCGTTCAGGTACTCTGCTCTGCAGGGTTCCCTTGCGGGCGCTGTTCTTCCAGTGAATCCGGCTGAGCGGATCACCGGGGGCATAGTCACGGATATCCGCTGCTTCTGCACTGCCCTGCTTCCCCCGTCCGGGAAGCATCCGGTCTCCCGGCATTACACGGTTATCCGGCAAGCTGCCGGCCAGATACAGCGCCTTCGGGAGCACCTTGAAGCTCTCTTTGCCGCCCGGCTGACAGCCGCCAGTGAACAAACCAGGCAGATCCCCCCAGGTGACACCGCAGCCGTAAAGCTGGTGGACCCCTCTGGGAACAGACTTCAGTTCATACGAATAAGTGAAGGAGCGCCGGAATCCGGGAAACAGCAGCTCCTGATGGCTGCCTTCACTCCAGTAATCGGCAACAACTATCCATGGAAGCGGGATCTTGGAGACAAAGCTGATCTGTACCTTAACGGTAACGGTATCCCCGGCCGACGGGCGTGCGGGAGTTATTGTGCGGAGAACGGCTACCCTCCGTGGACCGCAAAGATGCATAAGCAGCCCGCCGGACATTACAATTACGCCAGCCGTCAGAAGCAGCAACAGTGATTCTCCGCCCCGCCACAGATATAACCCTAAGACTGCTGCGGTTAAAAGCAGCATCCGCGCCCACTCCTGTACAGTGCTGCGGACACGCCGGCGGGACAGGAACGCAGCCGCAGATTTCCCGGAACTATCCCGCTTCCCATGCTCATATTTGATCTGATCTATCAATGATGAAGAGGACAAGGATGACACCCTTCCTTCGGTCATAGACTAGCTCCCAGCCTGCCCGCAATTTCACTGGCTATTCGGCTTCCGGGAGCCTATTACTATCTATTCTTTCCATCAAAAAGGGTGCCCAGACATTCAGCGAATTCTTTTTAGCCCCGACTCTCCCGGCTATTTATATCAACGGCTGACACATCGGTTCAAAGTGCCTTCACTCTGCGCTCTTCTACATTTACACTGGCCGCAAGCGGCGGATGTCCTGTAGCTTCGAGCAAATCCCGCAGGGATACCCATAAGGAAGAACCAATGAGCTGTATCTCTGCTGTCTTAAGCTCCACCGCTCCGTCCGGCTGGACGACCTCTATCTGCTGTTTCTTTGAATTTACAGTCACTGTCCGCCCATTCCAGCTTACCTGTCCGCTGCGGGTAGCCGTATCCCAGCCGACTTGCCCGCCAAGCCGCTCCACGGCGGTACGGAGAGGCACGAAATATTGCCCGTTTCTAAGGTTGTACTCTCCAGGCTTCAGGATGGTTTCCAGCCTGCCTACCTCCAGAGCAAGCGGTTTGCCGGGTGCAAACAGTTCAGCATTCGGAACAATATTCGCCGAGATCCAGGCTTTGGACGGCTTCACCCGCTGCAGTGCCGCTGCCTGAGCCGACACTCTGAACTGTACCGGCTCACTCTGCGCATTAAGTAAGCCGAATTCATAACCGGCGGCTTTGTAGCGTTCAATAATGGCCGGCAAGGCCTTGGCACTCTGCTCATGACCCGACCCGTCATGCAGCAGCAGGATAACACTCCCGGAGTCTAGATCAGCAACCGAATGCTGAAGGATCTCTGCGGCAGGCACTCCCCGCCGGCTGGAGTCTCCGCTGTCTACGGTCCAGTCCATCACCTCATAGCCCGCCTGCTTCAGCAGATAAAAATAAGTATTGTCAAAATGGCCAAAGGTGCCTCCCGGTGCACGGACCAGCTGCGGACGAACCCCTGTAATGCCTCTGACCGTTTCCTCTGTCTGTTTGATCTGACGCCAGAACTCCGTGAATCCGCTATAGAGATCATGATAATTATGGTTATAGGTATGATTGCCGATGGCATGCCCCTGCTCCCAGATGGCATTGACCAGCTCGGGGCGGCTGGCAGCTTGCTCCCCCAGCACGAAGAAGGTAGCCTTCACTCCCTGCTCCTGCAATATCTGGAGCACCCGGGGAGTAACCGCACTTGGCCCGTCATCGAATGTAAGGTAGACGACCCGTCTTGCCTTGCTGTGCTTAGCTTCCTGATTAGATGTGCCCGCAGCGGCGGATACTTTCTGTAGGGTAGAAGCCTGCGGATCGGTAGCAAGTGCATAAGCTGAACCCCCTGAACCGTGGGGCTGCAGCGGCTCTGCTTCAGCATTCTTGACTGCAGCCGGCGGCAAATCTTGCACCGGGACTTCCGGAGGATTATTCTTAGAGAGTAAAGATGCTGCACTGCCTGCTTCAGCCTGCAGGGAGAATGTCCTCCATGAAGCCGGGGATTGCCCCTTGCCCCCAAGGGCTGACATACTTAGAAGCACTGCCATAACAAGCAACCCGCGGATCATAACCCGGCGGATAGGATTTTCCCGGCTATCCTTCATCTTCTCTACCTCCAGCATTCTATTGGCGATTTCACGCCATTTGGTAGATTGTATGAAGACAAGCTTCAGAATAGAATCAGGCGCGCCGCCTTCGGAGAGTGATGAATGTATGGAAATGCTGAAATGGATACAGGAATTGTTCGCCAGCTATGGATATAGCGTATTGTTCTTTGGGCTTTTGCTGGAATTCATTGCTCTTCCCTTTCCCGGAGAGACTACCATGGCCTTCGCCGGGTTTCTGTCCTATACCGGGAGGCTGGATTTCTTCACGCTGGTTATCGTAGCTTTTGCAGGGACCACAGTTGGCATGACCATTACTTATTTCATTGGACTTAGGGCCGGGCTGCCCTTCATCCAGCGTTACGGCAAATGGTTCATGTTCTCTCCGGCCAAGCTGGAAAAGACCCAGCGCTGGTTCGAGCGGTACGGCAGCGTGCTGATCTCAATCGGCTACTTTGTTCCGGGCGTCCGCCATTTCACCGGCTACTTCGCCGGTATTATCGCACTGCCTTTCCGCAAATTCGCAATGTACGCCTATGGCGGCGCCTTGTTCTGGGTACTGTTATTCCTGGGTATCGGCAAAATCTTCGGACCGCAGTGGATGGGCATTTTCCACTTAATCGAAACCTACGCCCTCTGGATTGCCCTCTTCGCAGCAGCCATTGCTGCGCTGATTGTGATGTACCGTTACCGGAATGTCATCCTTCTCCGGCTGTCCCGGCACAAATCCGCTGCTCCGCTGGAGACGAAGGCCAAAGTAAAGGTCAAGGTCAAAGAAACCTCCAAGAGCCGCTGATTCTTTCAGATCATTAAGGCCGGGACTCCCTGTACCGCTTATTCCATTTGCTGCGCAGCAGGTGATAACCTCCCAGCAGCAGCGCAATCCCAGCAAAACCCGCCCCGCCCGCGAATCCCAGCATTCTGGGCTCCACATCATCAAGCAGCCAGCCTGCCCCTAGCATGGACAGACCCAGCAAGGTTCCGCTTACTGCCGCCAGCAGGCCGAATACGGCCGGCTGCAGCGCAGGCGGCGTTTCTCTCATCACCAGCGTATCCAGACAGGCATTGCCGATCCCTCCGGCCAACGATAGCAGAATGTACAGCAGAAATGCTGCAGCGAAATGACCGCTGCTGCTAATCATCATGAGCAGAATGCCCTCGAGCAGCAGACCGCCCAGTGCTACCGCTAAGAGCCTCTTGCGGAATAAACGCCCGGCAAAGAAACTCAGGCTGAGCCCGATGCCAAGCGCTGCGTAGAACGCCCCCACCCCGCTGTCTCCCGCATGAAATACCTGCACAGCATATACGCTGATCAGCACATTGTCCCAGCCATTGATTACCGGCACCAGTAATTCATAGCAGAGCACAATCTGCAGTGCCAGACTGCCTCCAAGGACTGTGCACAGCGCCCGCCGCCGTGTCCCTTTGGCAGACAAGCCTAAGGTATGGTTTCTGCCTTCAGCATGCGGTGTTGACTCCCGGCCTGCATCTCCGGCAAGTGCCTGCTTGGGATAATGAATCCCCCTTATCAGCAGTCCGGCCGCCAGGAACGACACAGCATTCATAACAAAGGCCATGTCCGGACCGAGATACAGCGAGACAATCCCTCCTGTAAAGGCGCCAAGAATCAGCACGCAGCCGTTCAAAAGCTGTTCCAGGCTGTTGATCCGCAGCAAATCCTCCGGCGCTGCCAGCAGCGGGATGGAAGATTTGCGCACCGGACTATAGATGGCTTCACCCGCTGCCATCACAAAGCTGCCGGTATACACCAGCCACAGCATATGCTCCCCGTCTACCCAGAGCAAGGACAAGGCTACGGGGACACGCAGGAAATCCACAGCCATCATGATTGTTGTGCGCGGCAGTCTGCCAGCCAGTAACCCTCCAAGCGGTGCCATGAACAGATAAGGCAGCACCCGCACGCCAAGCGATATCCCTACGGCCATTCCCGACCCGGTCAAATGAAGAACCAGGGCCAGCATGGCAATACTGCTGAAGCGGTCGCCGATACCATTGATTAACCCGGCTGCAAACAGCCTTTGATAGCCTTTATTGCGTCCCGCAAGTGATCCTGCATTTGTGCTCATAACTTTAGCCCCTCATTAAATTATATAAATATCTAATTAGATGATAATATAATATGAAATTTGGAGCAATGCTTTATTTCAGACAATTTGCTAAGCTTAGACCATTAACCTGAAAGAAAGCGGGTGCATTTCTGTGAAAATAGACCGTCTCCTCTCCATTGTCATTCTGCTGCTGAACCGGCCGCTGATTCAGGCCAAGGAGCTGGCCGATATGTTCGAAGTCTCCGTACGCACCATCTACCGCGATATAGACAGCATTAATACCGCAGGTATTCCTGTCGTCACGTATCAGGGGGCCGGGGGCGGTATCGGCCTCATGCAAGGCTACCGGCTGGACCGTAATGTTCTATCCGAGCGTGAGCTGGCCGATATCTTCGGCGCACTGCAAAGCGTCTCTTCTTATGGCGGTGAAGGGCACCAGCTGTTAATGGAGAAAATCAGCAGTGTGATCCCGCCTTCCCAGACTGCCGCCTTCCGCAGCAAAACCACCCAGATGATCGTTGATCTCTCCCCTTGGGGACTGATGGGCCCTTTGGAGGAGCGGATCAGCCTTCTTAAAGAGGCGCTGGAGGAAAATACCGTCATCTCCTTCGAATATATCTCGGCCGAAGGCCGGGCAAGCACGCGTACCGTTGAACCCTACACCCTTGTACTCAAAGGACAAAGCTGGTACTTATACGGCTTCTGCACAGAACGCCGGGATTTCCGGCTCTTCAAGCTGCTGCGGATGAAAGCGCTGGTGAAGGAGAAGCAGCATTATACCCGCCAGGATCTTCCGCTGAAGGAGCTGCCCTGGACGGACGGCTGGAAAGAACCGCAGCATATCCAGCCGATCCGGCTGCAATTTGCACCGGAAGGCAGGCATCTTGCGGAAGAGTATTTCGACTCTGAGGAGCTTCAGCAGGATAGCAGCGGCGGGTATACCCTTACCGTAAGTTATCCCGAGAACGATTGGCTGTACGGCTTCCTGCTAAGCTTCGGAACCGTGCTGGAGGTGCTTGAGCCGGAACATATCCGCCGGAGAATAGGCGAGCTGGCCGGAGGCGTTGCTGCCAAATACGCCTCCAGCCTCCCGCAGCCGCAGCCGGCACACCCTGCTGAATAAAGAAGGGAATAATTTCTTTTTTCCATAACCCGCACATGAACCTGAATCTATGCTGTCAGGTTTGCCGGCTTATACTGGACAGGAAGAGGCGGCAAACACCGCCTGAACCAGAACCCTGAGGAGTGTGCAATATGGAAACGGCGTCAATGAAACAAACGGAGGGCTTGTTCTGCCAAAGCTGCGGAATGCCGGTTAACGAAACTGAGCTGCAGGGCAGCGACAAGGAAGGCAACAAAACGGAGGAGTATTGCATCTACTGTTATGAGCATGGTGAATTCAAGCAGCCGGATATCACTCTGCAGGAGATGACCGATCTCTGTGCCGGGTACTTGGTGGAGGAAGGGATGGATGAAGCTGCCGCCCGCCAGATGCTGGGGTATTCCCTTCCGCAGCTGAAGCGCTGGAGCAAGGGAGCCGGGATTAGCTGAGGCTGTAAACGGACAACAAAAGGACTACCCGGCAAAACCGTACGGCTTTGCGGATAGTCCCTTTGTTGAAATTATAGCCTGTTCATACAACTAAGCTCTTTGCGATTTCACCTTTTTAGGCTGCGGCTGTACTGCATCCTCTTCTTCCGTCTTCAGGAAATCCGGCTGCGGAGAAGTCTTTCTGATGAACAATGCCAGCACCAGGGCAAGAACTGTCACCCAGGTAGCTACAGTGAACGCATGGGTAATCCCGTTAATCGTTGCTTCCTGCGTAAGCTTAAGCATCGCCGCCTTATCGGTCTGCGATACCGCACCGCTTGTCAGTGCATCGGTAATGTTGCTCTTCGTACGGTTGGTCATCAGGCTGACGAACAGCGCCATACCCAGTGCACCGCCTACGGTCCGCAAGGTGTTGGACATTGCCGTACCGTGCGAAGCCAAACGCTGCGGCAGCTGATTCAGGCCGGCAGTTACGATTGGCATCATCAGCATGGACATCCCGAACATCCGCGCAGTATAAGTCAGGATCAGATGTGTATAGGTTGTGCTGTCGCTGATCTGGCTGAATTCCCAGGTCGTAATAGCTGTGATGGCAAGGCCGATAACCGCCAGCCATCTTGCACCGATTTTATCAAATATAATTCCGGTGATCGGAGACATAATACCCATCAGGATCGCACCCGGCAGCAGCATCAGTCCCGATTCCATAGGTGTAAATCCGCGGATCGTCTGCAGATAAATCGGCAGCAGGATCATACCTGCGTACATAGCCATAGTCACAATAATGTTAATTACCGTAGTGAGTGAATACATGTTGTAGCGGAAAATGCGGAATTCAAGCAGCGGCTTATCCGCTGTAAGCTCACGCCATACGAACAGCCCCAGGGAGACAATACCCAGGATCAGACAGAGGATAACTGTGGTGCTCCCCCAGCCGTCCGTTCCGGCGTCACTGAAGCCATACAGCAAGCCGCCAAAGCCCAGGGTCGAAAGAACCACACCCGGCTTATCCAGCTTCGGAGAAGTCAGTTTGCCTACATTCTGCATCGTCTTCATGCCAAGCAGCATCGAGAAGATCGCCAGCGGAAGCACGATGTAGAACAGCACGCGCCAGGAGTAGTTCTGAACCACCCAACCGGACAAGGTAGGTCCGACTGCCGGAGCAAAAATCATCGCAACCGCCATAAGTCCCATGGCCTTGCCGCGTTCTTCAATCGGGAAGATGCGCAGGAACACAATGTTCATCAGCGGCATCAGAATCCCGGCACCTACCGCCTGGATAACTCTGCCGACCATAATCATTTCAAAGCCTGATCCTATTGCACAAACCAGTGTACCTATGGAAAATAGCATCATCGCCGTCGTAAAGAGCTGGCGGGTCGTAAATTTCTCTACCAGATAAGCACTGATTGGCACCAGTACACCATTAACCAGCATGAACCCTGTAGTCAACCATTGCGCCGTATTGGCGGCGATCTTCAGGTCCTCCATCATTTTGGGCAGCGCCACATTCATCAGTGTCTGATTCAGCAGCGCCACGAAGGCGCCGATCAGGAGCGCTGCGATAATCGGACCTCTGCGGATCGCTTTAGACGATGCAGTGTCTGCAGTAATTGTACTCATAGCTTCTTTTTGTCTCTCCCTTGTTCTAGAATTTTGATGATTTCACCATGCAACCGCAGCAATTCTCCGGCATCCTCAGCAGGTATATTAGCCAGTGGCTGCAGATACCTGCGCAGAGACTGTTTGCTTAACTCCCGGATCTCCTTGCCCTTATCGGTCATCGCCAGCTTAAATATACGTCTGTCGCTCTGCGAGCGTTCTCTGGTAATCAGTCCAGCCTTCACCATCCGGTCTACCACTCCGCTTGCCGCGCTGTTGCCAAGATGCAGCAGATCTGCAAGCTCAGTGATACCGATATCGGGATGTGCCGATAACTTACGCAATACCATTAGCTGGGTGGATGTAATCTTCAGCTCTTCTGCGTCCTTCCACAAAAGCTGCTGGAAATTATGGTTGATGCAGCGGAAAGAGGACAGAATATCGTCCAATTGCTTTTCCTTTTCCTCCAACCTCAATCCCTCCAATCGCCCAATATGAAATAATACTTCGCATACGAACTATTTTACTATTTACCTATTTATTCGTCAATAACTTGCAGAAATTTTCTGAAAAAGTAATTATTCTTTCACTCCTACCGGGATGCCACCGGCAAAAGTTTGCGTTTATTGTGGACTTCCCGGGTCCAAAATATGAATTACACGAAAGCGGGGAAAACAAATGAGTCTGGAGCAACAACGTAAGAGCTGGAGCGGGGAGCATAAGTTTTTGTCGGAGATCATCGTAAAGCCTGAAGCGCATGCTGAAGCTGCCGCTTTATTCCTGAGGCTGCATTCAGCCCTGTATGCTGCAGACATAAGCAGCGGGGAACAGCCTAGTTTCGAGGATTCCTTATGGAACAATCTGTTAGAGTCTACTTTGCGCAGCTATCCTGTTCAGACGCCCGGCAGCCGTAATTCTATAGTCTGGCATATATGGCACAGCGCGCGGATCGAGGACATCACCATGAACATCCTTGGTGCAGACCGTGCGCAGGTGCTTCATTCAGAGCACTATGCAGAGAGCCTGCAGACCCCTTTCATCCACTCCGGTAATGGAATGAGTGATCAGGAAGTGGCTGCATTCAGTGCAGAGGTGAATATCGGGGCATTAGCGGCATACCGGCGTGCTGTAGCAATCAGAACACGCTCCATCATTTCCGCTGTGCAGCCGGGGCAATTCGGGCGCAAAGCCACTCCGGCGCAGTTCAGCAGGGTGCTGGAGGAAAAAGCCGTCCTGGAAACCGAGCAGTGGCTACTCGATTACTGGGGCGGCAAGACCCTTGCCGGACTGGTGCTGATGCCTGCCACACGGCATAATTTCGTCCATCTTAACAAAGCGATGTGCGTGAAGCAGAAGCTGCAGAAGTGAGCTATATTAACCGCACTTAAGGCAACAACCATTCAAATTACGGTCAGTCGCTGCAGACTGGCGGAATACGTCAATGCTCAATGCCTTACACTTGATTCTTTAGCGGCAGAATGGAGACCTCTTAGGAAGCTCTGTAGACATAAATGTTGTACGTTTTGCAACTTTGATTCATGGATTGCGGGGTAATCGGGAGGATTGTTGTATGAAATGCAAGAATATTCCTGCTGAGCTGCTTGAAAAAGGTGAAATGCTGCCTTTTATACAACAATTCTGGTTTTGAGCCGATAGGAGGAGGGAATTGTTGTATTATGGGCAGGAATTTATGAAGAGTTACGGGAGTTCCACCACAGAAAGCGGATGAATCTAAAAAGAGCGGGCCGGAGATTAATCCGGTCCGCTCTTTGGCATATGCAGGGCTTTACAGCATCACTGGGCTTATATCCCGCAGCCCACAGTGCCAGTTAAAGTAGGCTGCAGCCGTGCGATTTCCTCTGCTGACGGTTGTTTGCCGCTCGCAAGTCCGCTGGCAATTGACATCATCAGCTTGATCCGGTTAGCCTGATTCACGACGCTGACCCCGGCATCATAGTCGATGGCAACGATATTCGCGCCCGGATACAGCTCCTTCAGTCCTTTAATCATGCCCCGGCCGGTAATATGATTCGGCAGGCAGGCAAATGGCTGAATACAGGCGATATTGTTCACGCCATTATCGAGCAGATCCATCATCTCCGCTGTCAGGAACCAGCCTTCGCCCATCTGGTTGCCTACAGAGACCAGACGGCTTGCTTTCTCGGCCAGCCCATAAATATTCTCCCGGCCTTTGGCCAGTCCCGCTTGCTCCAGCGCCACTTTGACCGGCTTGCGGTAAATCTCCAGATACGAGATCAGCATGGGATTAATATATCCCAGCCGTTTGCTTTTGCCGAATTGCTCGGCTTTGTAGATCGGATTATAGACACAATAGAAAATGAAGTCCAGGAAATCCGGCATTACAGCCTCTCCGCCTTCTGCCTCAATCATATCGATAATGCGGTTATTGGCGTCCGGATGGAATTTGATCAGTATTTCACCGACAATGCCCACCTTCGGCTTCACTGCCGGGTTAACCGCGAGCCGGGAGAACTCAGCGACGATCTCACGGCATAGCCGCTTGTACTCACGGAACGAGAAGTTCGACAGGCTTTTTTTGCAGCGCTCCATACCGCTGCGGAATAAGGCTCCGGCGCTTCCCGGAACAGTCTCATACGGTCTGAAGCGGTGCAGAAGACGCATCATCAGATCACCGTAGCAGGCCGCAGCAATCAGGCGGTTCGCCAGCTTCAGGCTGATCCGGAAGCCCGGCTGATTCTCCATGCCGGATGCATTCAGTGAAATAACCGGAATCTGCCCCAGATTCGAATCCTTCAGTGCCTTGCGCAGCAGGGAGATGTAATTGGTCGCCCGGCAGCCGCCGCCGGTCTGTGACATGATTACGGCAGTCCGGTCCGGATCGTATTCCCCGCTCTTCAGCGCGGACAGCATCTGCCCGATGGTTACAATCGCCGGATAACAGGCATCATTGTTCACGTACCTTAGACCTTCCTCGGTCTCCTGCGGTCCGGTTGATTCCAGGATCTTCAGACGATAGCCTGCATCCTGGAACACCCGTTCAAACAGCTCGAAATGGATCGGTGACATCTGCGGAGCCAGAATGGTATAGGTTTCCTTCATTTCCTTCGTGAACGGCACATTTGCCTGCGTCTTGTACAGCAGCTGAGGCTGCACATCCCCCTGCTCCCGCTCACGCATAGCTGCCAGCAGGGAACGCAGACGGATACGTGCGGCCCCCAGATTGCTGATCTCATCAATCTTAATCAGCGTATAGACCTTATTGTGGCGTTCCATAATCTCCTGAACGGCATCGCAGGTGATCGCATCAATACCGCAGCCAAAGGAAGTCAGCTGGACAAGCTCCAGATCGTTTCTTCCCGCAGCCAGCCGGGCCGCACGGTACATCCGCGCATGGTAGGTCCATTGGTTGACTACGCCAACGTCTCCTTCACTGTGGTCCAGATGGCAGACCGAATCCTCGGTCAGCACCGCAAGACCCATGCCGGTGATCATATCGGCAATACCGTGGTTGATCTCCGGATCAGCGTGGTACGGATGTCCGCAGAGCAGAATCCCCTTCGTCCCTGTCTCCGTAAGGAAGACCAGCGTTTCTTCACCCTTCGTACGCACATCATTCTTCGCCTGATCGGCTTCCGCAAGTCCCGCCTGTACAGCTGCAGCGATCTCCTCCTTGGGAACATCGGCAAAGGTCTTCACCAGCACCCGCGTCAGCGCCGGAATATCATCGAAGGTCAGGAACGGACTGACTAGAGGAACCCCCTGCTCCTTCAACCCATCCATATTGTTGCGGATTACCTCTGGATAAGAGGCAACCACCGGGCAATTGAAATGATTCTGGGCGGCTTCATCCTCCTTCTTCTCAAAGACAACCGCCGGATAGAAGATGAAATCGACGCCTTTGCCGATCAGACTCTGCACATGCCCGTGAGCCATTTTGGCCGGATAACAGATGGATTCCGACGGAATGGTATCCATTCCGCTCTCATACAGCTTCTTGGTGGACTTCGGCGACAGTACAGTCCGGTAGCGCAGAGAGGTGAAGAAGGTATGCCAGAACGGATAATTCTCGAACATATTCATCGTCCGTGGAATTCCGACCGTGCCCCGTACCGCCGCTTCTTCAGGCAATCCCTCATAGTCGAAGAAACGTTCATATTTATACTGCATCAGATTCGGCAGCGTATTCTTCTCTTTCTTGCCGCCTGCCCCGCGCTCGCAGCGGTTCCCGGTCACGTGGAAGCTCTTGTCCGGGAAGCGGCTGATGGTCAGCGCGCAGTTATTGGCACAGCGGCTGCAGCGGCCGGGAGAGACTGAATATTGGAATGTCTCCAGCTCTTCGGGTCCCAGAATAGTGCTAATCCCTTCCGGGCCAGCCTGTTCTTTGGCAATCAGCGCACAGCCGTAGGCGCCCATAACGCCGGCAATATCAGGTCTGACCACGGTTCTCCCGGTCAGCTGCTCGAAGGCCCGCAGTACGGCTTCATTGTAGAAAGTGCCGCCCTGAACAATAATGTTGCGGCCCAAATCCTCAGGATTGCGGATTTTGATTACCTTTTGCAGGGCATTCTTGATAACTGAATAGGCAAGTCCGGCCGAGAGATCGGCCAGAGACGCGCCTTCCTTCTGTACCTGCTTCACCTTGGAATTCATGAACACGGTGCAGCGGGAACCGAGATTCACCGGCTTGACGGATTCGAGCGCCGATTGGGCGAACTCCTCAATGCCAAGCTCCAGCGCGGAAGCGAAGCTCTCCAGGAAGGAGCCGCAGCCTGCCGAGCAGGCTTCATTAAGCATCAGGCTGTCGATAGCGCCGCCGCGGATCTTGATGCACTTCATATCCTGGCCGCCGATATCGAGGATAAAGTCTACTTCCGGCATGAATTTGGAGGCCGCTTTATAATGCGCTACCGTCTCCACTTCGCCGCCGTCTGTCCGCAGTGCGGCCTTGACCAATCCCTCACCGTAACCGGTAGCATAAGCTCCGGCGATGTAGCAGCCCTCCGGCAGAATCCGGTAGATTTCCTTCAGCGCATCCGTAACAGACTGCAGCGGGTTGCCTTTATTGCTTCCATAGGAAGTGTATAGAATCTCATCCGCCGACCCGGTAATCACCAGCTTTGTCGTTGTAGAGCCGGCATCAATGCCGAGATAAATAGGTCCGCGATAGGCGGATAGCTCGGAACGCGGTGCTGTCGCTTGGCCGTGGCGGAGTCTGAACTGCGCCAGATCATCCGCAGTCTCAAACAGCGGTGCCAGCTCGGCATCCTCCGCACGGTCCAGCGAGAAGTCCACGGAAGCAATCCGCGAGATCCAGCTAGACAGCGGCAGGAACAGGGGATCCGACTGCGCAAGCGCCGAACCGATCGCTACAAAATATTGTGAATGCTCCGGGAACAGTATGTCGCCTTCCTTAAGTCCCAGCGTATCCGCAAAACGGTCGCGGAGTGCAGACAAGAACGTCAGCGGTCCGCCCAGAAAAGCCACACGGCCGCGGATCGGCCGTCCGCAGGCAAGTCCGCTGATCGTCTGGTTCACAATGCTCTGGAAGATGGAGGCCGCCACATCCTCGCGGCGTGCTCCTTCATTAAGCAGCGGCTGCACATCACTCTTGGCAAATACCCCGCAGCGTGAAGCGATTGGATAGATCCGTTCATGCTTCACTGCAAGCTCATTGAGCCCGCCGGGATCGGTCTGCAGCAGCGAGGCCATCTGATCGATGAACGCTCCGGTACCGCCAGCACAGGCGGTATTCATCCGCTGCTCAATGCCGCCGCTGAGATAGATAATCTTGGCATCTTCCCCGCCAAGCTCAATCGCTGTATCGCACTGCGGAATCCGTTCGCTGATCGCCTTGGTGCAGGCAATGACCTCCTGGACAAACGGAATCTCCCCCAGTTTGGATAGTGATAAACCGGAGGAGCCGCTTACAGTGAGTGCTGCTTCGCTATCCGGGAACCGGTCCTGTACATCGGACAAGAGAGATAGCGCCGCTTTTTTTATATCGCTGAAATGACGCACATAATCTTGATAAATAATTGTATCCCGCTGCATAACAACCAATTTGGCCGTAGTTGATCCGACGTCAAGCCCAATACGCAGTATTTTCATGCCATCCCCCATGCCTTGCTCCAAATTTGAAGTAATATGAGGCAACTATATCATGAGAGAGGCTGACCAAAGCTGTTAAAAAAGTAACAGACAAATACAATTAACTCCTAGCATACTTAATTATTTCACGATTTGTTCTAATGCGGCCTCCACATGGCCCTTGACCCGGACTTTTCTCCATTCCGCGATCAGAATTCCTTCTTCGTCAATCAGGAAGGTGGAGCGCACAATGCCCATAAATTCTTTGCCGTAGAGCTTCTTCCGCTGCCACACTCCGAATAATTCGCTTACCTTATGCTCCTCATCGGACAGCAGAGGGAATGGCAAACCGTTCTTCGCGATAAATTTGCCGTGTGAGGCCAGATTATCCGAGCTGATTCCCAGCAGGACCGCTCCATGGGCTGTAACCCTGTCATGGGCATCACGGAAATCGCAGGCTTCCTGCGTGCAGGCGGGTGTCATATTCTTGGGATAGAAGTAGAGCAGGACTTTCCTGCCGCGATACTGGCTTAAGCTGATTTCCTGCCCTGTGGAAGCGGGGAGCGTGAAGTCCGGAACCGCTTGTCCAAGCTTGATATTCATTTAATGTTCACTCCTTATGGATATGGCTGATGATTCGGAAATTGCGTGTATTCCCAAAAGAAATTATAATGTAGAGAATGTGAACCGGAAAGGAAGAACGAAATGCCGCCAAGAAAGAACCGGCACGCAAAAGCCGGCAAATCAAAAAAGAAGACGTTGCTCTGGACTCTGGCAATCATACTCCTTCTAATTATCGGAGGTCTGGTTTATTATTTCACCGCAATCTACAACCAGCTCGACAACCTGCACAAGACAGGTGAAGATTCTCCGTTTGCCAATGTGCCAACAGCCTCGGCGGAAACTGTCCAGCCCCCCGAATGGGAAGGTACAGAGCCTGTGAACATCCTGCTTATGGGTGTCGATGCGCGCGGAGTGAAGAAAGGCGAGGTCCCACGTTCGGATACCATGCTGGTTGCCTCATTAGACCCGGTCAAGAAAAAATTCTATGTCTTCTCCATTCTTCGCGATACTTATATCCCTATCCCTGACCACGGGACACAGCGGATCAATGCTGCAATTACCTATGGACCCAATACGGCGATGCAGACGGTAAGCGACCTGCTCGGCATCCCGATTCAATATTATGTGTATACCGATTTCCAGGGCTTCATGAAGCTTGTAGATGCCGTTGGCGGTGTCGACTATGAGGTTGAGAAAGACATGCACTATACTTCCAAGGCGGACGGGCCTGAGTTCGATATTGATCTCAAAAAAGGCTTCCAGCACCTGGATGGCAATATGGCGCTGCAGTACGTGCGCTTCCGCCATGACGCCACTTCCGATTTCACCCGGACGGAACGTCAGCGCGGATTCCTCAAGGCCGTGGCGGACAAGGTGATCAGTACCACTTCTATTATTAAGCTGCCCACGATTCTGTCAGAGGTTACGCCTTATATTGATACCAATCTTACCTTAAGTGATATGTGGAAGCTGGGGAGCGTCGGCTATGACAGCTCCATGGGCGGCAGTGCACAAATCCCGCCGATGGAGCTGATCAGAGAGAAAACCACCAAGGATGGCTCCCAGGTCATCGGCTTCACCAGTGATGAAGATCTGAAGCAGTTCGTGCAGGATACAGTCACTGCGCCTGATCCTACTCCGACTCCTGAGGCAGAGGCTTCCCCGGGCAGCAGCCCTTCCGCTACACCGGGGTCTAACTAGAATACAATATAACCATGCTTGGCACACAGGGGCGGGCGGACAGCGGGATACACCGCCAGTTCGCCCTTTCCCTTGCGCCTCCGGCATACGAAAGGATGTTATTCCATGAACCGCAGCACATCAGAACATTTATACCAGGAAGCTCTGCAGCATATCGTCGGAGGCGTCAACAGCCCCTCCCGTTCCTTCAAGGCCGTAGGCGGCGGCGCTCCCGTATTCATGAAACGCGCCGGAGGCTCCCGCTTCTGGGACGAGGACGGCAATGAATATATTGATTATCTGGCCGCCTATGGCCCGATCATTACCGGACATGCCCACCCGCATATCACCGCTGCCATTACAGAGGCTGCACAGAATGGACTGCTCTATGGCACGCCAACCCAGCTTGAAATCAGGCTGGCCAAAATGCTGAAGGAAGCTATCCCCTCCATGGACAAGGTACGTTTCGTCAACTCTGGTACAGAAGCCGTTATGACGACCATCCGCGTGGCCCGTGCCTACACGAAGCGCAGCAAGATCATCAAGTTCGCCGGCTGTTACCACGGTCACTCCGACCTGGTGCTTGTAGCTGCAGGCTCTGGACCGTCTACGCTGGGCATCCCGGACAGTGCAGGCGTTCCGGCCAGCATCGCCCAGGAAGTCATCACTGTACCCTTCAATGATCTGGACGGGCTACGCGCGGCGCTTAAGCAGTGGGGCGAAGATGTGGCTGCCGTTATGGTCGAGCCGATTGTCGGCAACTTCGGCATGGTCATGCCGCATCCCGGTTTCCTCGAAGGCCTGTGCAAGCTGACGCATGAGAACGGCTCGCTTGTCATTTATGATGAGGTCATCACCGCTTTCCGTTTCCATTACGGCTCCACCCAGACCTATGCAGGTCTTGCGGGCCATGAGGATATCATTCCCGATCTGACTGCACTGGGCAAAATCATCGGCGGCGGGCTGCCTATCGGCGCTTACGGCGGACGTAAGCATGTCATGGAGCAGGTCGCTCCGCTGGGTCCGGCATATCAGGCCGGAACGATGGCTGGTAACCCAGCCTCGATCTCGGCAGGGATTGCCTGCCTTGAGGTGCTGAGTGCCGAGGGTGTGTATGACGAGATGGAACGGCTCGCTATCCGCCTGACTGAAGGGCTGCAGGAATCTGCCGGACGGCACGGCATTCCACTGACCATCAACCGGATACGCGGTGCATTCTCTACGCATTTCTGCAATCATCCGATTACCAATTACGATGAAGCGCAGGATACCGACGGTGAAATGTTCGCCAGCTTCTTCCGCCATATGCTGAACCGCGGCATTAATCTGGCGCCTTCCAAATATGAAGCGTGGTTCCTGACCACTGCCCATACGGACGCCGACATCGATATTACGCTGGAGGCAGCAGAGGCCTCGTTCGCGGCTATGGCAGCGGAGCAGCAACAGCTGTAATATACTCTAGATAAAGAGGCTGGCCCCAAAGGGACCAGCCTCTTTTCACACCCAATATACCGTGCAGGTTCCTTAGAAATCAATCTGCTTGTCCAGAGTGACTTCCTTATGGCGCGGACGTCTAAGTCCTCTGCCGTCAGGGACCAGTGAGAATTCAATGGAATCCAGCGCTTCCGGCAGCGGGGGCCAAATTAGAAACCGCATCTCTACCTGGGCACCGCCGCCCCGGCCACCATGCATCTGCACCTCATATTCAGCCTCTCCCAAAATTGCGAGTGTAAGAGGGGCTTCGATGCTGACGCTTTCTACGGCCGCTGTCAGGCACTTGATCTCGACCGAGAGAATACTCAGGTTCTCATACTGCATGGAATGAGTGAGAGCATATTCGAAATCCCCATCCCGTGTTGTCTTCATGATCGGAAGCACTCCGCGCAATTCACCCGGCTCTTCCCAAAAGTGGCGTCTGGGCACCGATTCATTCAAGCTGCCCAGTACAAGCGATATTTCCGAAAGCTCCAGCCCCAGTTCATCGGACCATTGCTGTATCATCTCCGGATCCGGAAACAGCTTTTGTCCTTCCGCGACCGACTTCCTCTGCTGTACTAATCTTAGAATCTGCTCATCAATCTGTTTCGCTTCATCGTTGTATACATTCTGCAAGCCTCTTATGGCTATTCTGTTCCACTCCAAACCGCTTCACTCCCGATTTCAAGGTTGAAATGATCAGCTCCCGCCGCTCTTGCGCTGTCCATACATGAACAGCGCAGCAACCGCGAGCGGGGTCACCAGCCTTACTGCGAGCGGCATACTGCCTCCCGCAATAGCGACAACCACATAACTTACAACGATGGCCGCTTCCGCCATGATGTGCTTGTGGAATGTACCTTTTCTAATCCTGTAGACAAAAACCAGCGCAATGACAAGTGCCAATCCTATATATAGAAGGGTTAGCGGCAATCCTTGAATATCCATCATTACCCCTTGCTCTTCTGTTCATACAGGCTGCGGATTTCCACATCCTGCGGAAGCTTGAACGGATTCTGCTGATTGATCCGGTCATAGAACATGATCCCGTCCAGATGATCCATCTCATGCTGAATCACGATCGCCTGATAACCCTTGAATTTCTGGGTAATCACCTGACCGTTCAGATCAAATCCCCGAACCTTCACGGTTTCATACCGCGGCACAAAGCCGTGTACAGGCCGGTCCACGGACAGGCAGCCTTCGCTCTCCGGTAAATACACCATCGCCAGAGAATGGCTGATGATCTTGGGGTTCACCCAGGTATACTCTACATTCTTGCCGTTATCGTCCTTCAGGCACATCACGAACATCCGCTTCTTCAGCCCCACCTGATTGGCGGATAAGCCTACCCCTGAACGGAGCTTATGTTTGGCAGACATTTCGGCATCCTGGCTGTTCTTCAGGAACTGCATCATACACTTCAGCGCCTCGCGGTCTTCCTCCTGCAACGGCAGCTGCACGGGTTCTGCTACCGCACGGAGTACGGGATCCCCTTCACGCACGATATCATCCATCGTGATTATATATCCGGCATTATATTTTGTACTAGACAACTGCGTTCATCCACCTTTGCCTTACGGGCCTGATTTTATTATGCAATATTGATATATTATGCTGGATTATGGATTAATGAAAGCTGTCCGCAGCTTGCTGCTGTAATTCACATCGAAGCCAAGCCCGGTAGCGAGCGCGGCGAGCGGCAGGTACGTTTTATCCTCTTTGCCGACCTTTTGCAGGAATGCCGGGGTATCAATCGCTACATCCGTTCCGTTCACCTTAATCGTCTTCGAGCCAATCGTAATTACCACGGTTCTTCCGCCGTAAATAATCGTCGCGCTGGATGTTTTGTTATCCCATTTACCAGTTGCACCTACCGCATTCAGAATGTCCTTCAGCGCCAGGAAATTCTGTCCATTCTTCAGAATGGGCTTATTGGGAGTGTTAAGCGTGGTCCCATTCACTACAATTGACATCGGTGCGGAGGCTGAAGTCATCACTGCAGCTGCCGGAGTAAGGTATTCCCCCCACTGCAGCTCTGCGAACACCGTGGCGATCCGTTCATAGCCCAGCTGCGTCGGATGGAAGTCTGCCGCTCCAGCCCCGATAATATGGGTGAGCGATCCCTCTACACCGGCAAACTTAGCGGCTACATGGGCTACCTTTACAGGTGCTCCCGCCTGGTTCAGGGTAGCTGCAATATTCTCGGCGGCTACTGTAAACTGTGCAGCGGCACTCATCAGCTTGTCATACGAAGCACCCAGGGCAATTCTGGGAGCAGGCTGATATTGATCGGCCAGCAGAATCGTTGCCAGGGGATTCACGGCCCGGATATTGTCCAGTGCCGATTTCACATTGCTGCTGTACGCCGCGAGGCGTTCCGCAAGCTGGGCTGTGAAGTCAGCCTCCGTTAGTGTCTTAACATTCAGAAACAGACTGCTGACATCATTGCCGCCTATAGTGAGCGTAATCAAATCCGCTGCAGCAAGCTCCGTTCTAATCTGCGGCGTCATAGCGGCAAACTGGGCGATGCGCGGATCAGGCAGCCCCGGCTGGATTGCCTCTGCCGTAGTTGCGATGCCGTCTTTGATGGATGCGGTATACTGAAGCAATCCGGATGTCTTCAGACCTAATATACCGTAATTGCTTAGCGTGCTTCTGCCGTGATACCAGCCCTGCTCCAGTAATCTCTCGGCATATCCGTACGGCTTCACACTGGAATCAGTCATCCCCGGCTCATATCCGGCAGTAATGGAATCTCCAAGTGCCACGATGCGAAAGACATCCTGCTCCGGGGCCGTCGTAACGGCTGCTGCAGCGGCACCGGCAGGGCCTGCATGCACATTAATTATTACAGCGAACAGCAGCAGCCCGCTAGTTCCGGCTGATATGAATCTTCTCCATGTCTTCAGCATCGTATTCCCCCTAAATTAGTATAATTCCATTCTAACACCCAGCCACGCTGCGCAAAAGAGCGGTTTCCCGATTGTTCGGAAAACCGCTCCTGAGGCTTGCTGCGGCTTACTGCTCTCCGCTGCCGGATTCTGTAGAATTCTTATGGCCGCCCGCGCTAGACGGGCCGCTGATTTGTTCAGAACGCTGCACATATTTATCATACCGGCTGTCCAATTCGTAAGCGATTTTGCGGTATCGGCGCGTTTCTTCAACTATAGGATCAAGCGTAGTCTGTATCCGGATCTCATACTTGGGCGAAATCTGGCGGATTTCCTTGGCCTGCCGGTCATCCGGCTCCATCTCGCCATCCTCCAGAAGCTCACTCAGTCTGCGCTCCAGATCATCATTGTCACTCATGGCAATGCCGCCTCCTTACTGCTTCTTGAATCCCGTGGCATCAGCTGCCTGCAGGGAGTTCACCAGATAATCATGTATCCGTCCATTACTCGCCACCACATGGCGTGTACTGATATCGTAGGGATTGCCCTGGGTATCAGTGACTTTCCCGCCGGATTCCAGCACCAGCAGCACGCCTGCCGCACAGTCCCACGGACTCAGGCCCACTTCCCAGTAGCCGTCCACCCGGCCTGCCGCAACATACGCCAGGTGCAGCGCTGCCGAGCCGCCGGCGCGAACGCCGCGCACCTGCGGCAGAATCTGCTGCAGTCCGGCCATATTGGCAGGCTGGGCGAATACCCGGTCCGGCGGAAAGCCCATCGCAATCAGACTGCTTCCAGGCTCCGTCTCCGCTGACACGGCGGTAGGAATCCCGTGCATATACGCACCCTTGCCCTTCTCGGCAACGAACATTTCGTCACGGATCGGATCATAAATAACACCGACTGTCAGATCCCCCTTAACGACGAGGGCTATTGAGACACAGTAGAAAGGAAAGCCGTGTACGAAATTGGTAGTCCCGTCAATGGGATCAACGATCCACAAATACTCATGCTCCCGCGCTTCATCCAGGGCGGCAGTCAGCGCGTCCGCTCCCGGCTGAACGCCTTCCTCCCCAAGGATGGCATGGTCGGGATAATGGGTCAGGATCAGCCGGCGGATCATTTGCTCCACACCTTTATCGACCTCTGTAACCAGATCCTGCGCGGATGTCTTGCTGCCCAGCTCCTTCACCTGGCCTTGTCTGCTCTTGATCCATTCCCCCGCTTTGGCTGCAGCATTAATTGCCGCCGCCGTATGTCCCTTGCTTGTAACTACATAGGGTTCCCGTTCATTTCGGTTATCAGGACTTACAGGACTCATCTCTTCACTCCGCTTTCTTTGAGCATGATCGTTCTCCCATGGAACGCTGTTACGCGCAGGACGTCAAATTGCTGCTCAACTTTCATTCAACGTACCCTATTTCCGCCCACTTATCAAGTTAATACTGGCACCGTAATAAGGCCTAATCCCCTTGTTTGTTGCCTGTTATGCTTGTATATTCACGCTGGCTCCGTTTAGTACCGTAATTCCGTTCCCGCCCTGTGCAAGCTCCTTCATGGCCTCCATCAGGCCAAACAAGGCTCCGTCCTTGAGCTTCGCTTCGATCATGACATCCACTGCCGGGGTATCTGCGGCGATCCGCTTCAGAAAAGCAAACAGCGGAGCCGGCTCCACACCGTCGGCATGGCTCCGCGGATCGGACGGGCTGCGCGGGCTGGAGACATGAATCTTCGGTGGCAGTACTTCCCCGGGCAGGACATCCTTCCGGGCCAGACTGCTTGTCCATGTCTTCTGGATCTCCGGCCACAGCTCCCAGGGGAGCTCGCCTTCGTTGTTGACCCATTGATGATGGATATCCAGCACCATCGGCAGTCCGAGGCTCCGGCTAACCTCCAGTGTCTCCACCGCATTGAACGTCTTGTCGTCATTCTCCAGCGTCATCCGTTCCCGGAGTGCAAGCGGAAGCGCGGAGCATTGCTCACAGAAACGCGCCGCAGACAGAGGCTTGTCCCCATAAGCACCGCCAATGTGGATATTACTCTTGGCGGTTGCCGGCAGCCCCATGGCCTCAAGCATATCGGCATGATGCTGCAGGTCGCGGATCGAGCTTGCGAGCACCTCGGGACGCGGAGTGCTCAGAACCGTGAAATGGTCCGGATGAAAGCTGACCCGCATGCCGTGCTTCTTCACATAAGTGCCCACCTCAGCGAACTCCTCCGCCAGTGCGGACAGCGGATGCCAATCCGCCAGATCAGGATGGGTCGCCAGCGGAATCAGCTTGGAGGTCAGGCGGTAGACCATAATATCCGAGCCTGAATTATGCTTCAGCAGGCGGAGTGTATTATGGAGATTGATCCGTGCGATTGATTCCAGCTTACGCAGTCCGGCTTCCCGGTCGCCCAGCTTGTTAAAGCTTGCCATAGTCATTGTCTTAGAGGGTGAGCAGTCCGGGATGACGGTAGACATGGCGACATAGCCGAAGCGGACAATCATCCTTCTTCTCCGAAGAACATTTCGTAGGCAAGGGCCGTCTGTACCCGCGACTCTTCCTCATTCAGCTTGCGTACCAGATCCATCTCCACAGCTGTAACCTCATTGCCCTGGAAGTTGATTTCAGCAATTGAAGCTGAAATCTTGACGATCGCTACAGCAACATTCTCCGGATTGAAGGCGATGACCTTCTGGCCGGTCGGGTATACACGGAAGCCCTGCTTCACCATTTTGGTTCGTCCGTACTCCAGCAGCTCATATAGCTCCTGTTCATTCTTGAATTTGCACACTGAATTGAATTCTGATTGAAACCCCATGCTTCTCTCTCCTTCCCGGCCGGAATGCTCCCGCCGATCACCATATGTTATTCGTTATCGTACTTAAGCCCTTGTCTGAACTGGTACCGCTCCAGCGCCAGCCCGATCATCCGGTCCAGCAGCACCTGGTAGGATACGCCGGTCTCGCGCCACAGCAGAGGATACATGCTGAACGGGGTGAAGCCGGGCATTGTATTCACTTCATTAATGAGAATTTTGCCGTCAGACTTCCGCAGGAAGAAATCAGCCCGGGTAATGCCGCTGCCCTCAATGGCCTTGAAAGCCAGCAGTGCCGATTCGCGCAGGCGGTCTGCCACCTCGGGATCGACAGGTGCCGGGATCAGCATCTGCGATTTGCCGTCCGTGTATTTGGCCGCATAATCATAATATTCGCCGGAAGAGACGATTTCACCCGGAACTGAGGCTTCTGGCTCTTCATTGCCAAGTACGGCAACTTCTACCTCACGGGCATCGATGAATTCCTCGATGATGACCTTGGTATCATAACGGAAGGCGTAATCAACAGCCTTGATCAGACTTTCTTTGTCGGCTGCTTTGGAGATGCCTACGCTGGAGCCAAGGTTGGCCGGTTTCACGAATACCGGATACCCCAGCTTATCCTCTACACCAACGATCAGCTCATGGCTTTTGCTTTTCCAGTTAGCAGCATTGAAATAACAATATTCACATTGCTCGAGCCCTGCCTCGCCGAACAGCTTCTTCATGACAACCTTATCCATACCTGCCGATGAAGCCAGCACACCTGCGCCAATGTACGGAATATTCGCCATTTCGAACAGCCCCTGGATGGTACCGTCTTCCCCGTTCGTACCATGCAGCAGCGGGAACATCACATCCACAATGGAATCTCCGCCGCTGAGACCGCTGAATAACGCATTCAGGGCCATCCCCATATCACCGGAAGCTCCGGACAGCTTAAGCTCTTCAATTCCGCTGAATGGAGCCTCCAGGGCTGCCCCTACCTTCCACACTCCCTGTTTGGAAATGTAGAATGGAATAATTTCATATTTATCGTAGTCAAAAGCGTTCATAACCGCATAAGCCGTCTGGAGCGATACCTCATGCTCTCCGGATTTTCCGCCGTACACTAGTCCTACGGTCAATTTAGCGTTCCCCATGCCCTAACCTCTTTCTGAATTATAAGTAGTCATTAATATGAAAAAAACGGTAGGCCGTGCGGTCCGTCCAGGCGTAGGAATCCTTGTAATCCCAGAAGCGGTGGCGGCTGCTCACCGTCCGGGCGTTCACCAGCGGCATGCCTCCCGCATCAAAGGCGGTAACAATCGTGCTGTGCTGGTAATGTCCGTTGCCGTCCCAGTCGTATTGGATCACATCGCCTAACATCAGCTGCTCCGGCCGCTCGACAACTTCAGCGCGCAGACCGCTGCTGCGGCTGCCGCTCAAATAACGCTGCAGGCTGTCTGAAACCGCCCAGCTGAAGCTCCACCATTCCTGTGCCCCGTTGTAGCCCTTGTACCACCAGCCCGTTTCTCTTTTACCAGTATAGTTGATAGGTACTCCCCCTGCAAAGAGACATTGGGAGACATAATTGGTGCAGTCCACCTCGAAAATCTCGAACTCCGGATTGCCGTCCTTCCACCAGCGGTCGGCATACGCCGCCGCCTCTTCGCGGCGGTAGCGGACCTCTCTTGCGCCGCTCACTCCGCGCAGGACCCTGCGGTTCAGCAGCGGCTGGGATGGCCGCGGTGAAGGCAGCACCTCCCCCCACTGCGACAGCCGCAAGGCAGGCTCAGTCTCCACCACTTTGCGCACAGCATTCCGCTCGGGAACACTGCGCTCCACGTTGATTATCTCCCAGTCTCCACCTTTCCGCACAAAGGTCAGCCGCTCGGACTCAATCACATCCTCGCGGTGAGTCATTCCGCCCTTCTCATAATAGAATGCGCTGTGCAGCGCCACATCGGCGACCACCTCGGCGGGATTCTGCCGCACGGTACGCAGTGTCCTGACGCCTGTTTCCCCGCGCAGCGGAGTGATCCCCCGCTGGCTGTACCACTGCGCAATACGGCGGAAGCGTGTACGCTGTTCGTCCATGAACCGCGGATCCTTGATTGTGGTTTGGCGCGGTTCAATTCCAGGTGCAACCCGCCCCTTGTTCAGCTGATCCACATAGACATAGAGACTTTTCTTCCACTGCTGCTCCATTCATTCTCCGCCCTTTCGTTCAAATATAAGAATTTATAGGCTCTGGCACTATAAATAATCCTTCTATTTCCCGCTGAAACTGTGCCGTCCTTTTGAAGGGCGGCATAGCCGTTCCCCTTCCCGTTTTGGCTGCTGTCCTATGTAGTCCTATGTATATGAAGGATTGCCTGCCGCTATACAGGACAGGAACGATTTAACTACATTTGAATCCGGGAAACCATCCGCTCCAGGCATGGCTGGAAATAGGCGGAAACGGCTTTGCTGCATGAAGCATATAAATTTCTGGATAAACGGCATTTTCGCTCCATTTAGCGCAGTTTCAACCTCTTACAAACCTTCCATGAAGAAGGAAAAAAAACTTTACTCCCCTCTTTGCAACCGTTATACTTAAAGTATAGGAAATATGAAATGTAGTTTCACCAGATGAAACGAGGAGGCGCATATATGCCAAGCAAGGACCATTTCTCACTGGCTAAGAACCTGGAATCAGGCGGCAAAACTTATCGCTACTATCATTTGAACTCGCTGGAGGAACAAGGCGCGGGCGACATTTCATCCCTGCCATTCTCCATTAAGGTATTACTTGAAGCTGCTGTCCGCCAGTATGACGGACGGGCAATTACAGAAGAGCATGTGAAGCAGCTGGCCGGCTGGTCCGGCGGCATTGACCGTAATAAAGAAATCCCTTTCATCCCGGCCCGGATTGTATTGCAGGACTTCACCGGCGTACCGGTAGTCGTTGATCTTGCCGCAATGCGTGACACCGTCAAGAAAGCCGGCGGCGACCCTAAGAAGATTAATCCGCTTGTGCCGGTTGACCTGGTTATTGACCACTCGGTTATGGTCGATGCCTTCGGAACTGCCGACGCACTGGAATATAATATGAACGTTGAATTCGAGCGCAACGAGGAACGTTACCGCTTCCTGCGCTGGGCGCAGACTGCCTTTAACAACTTCCGCGCAGTTCCCCCGGCAACAGGGATTGTGCATCAGGTTAACCTGGAGTATCTGGCTTCTGTAGCCACTACCAAGACTATTGACGGCGAAACGGTCGTATACCCGGATTCCCTGGTCGGAACCGACTCCCACACCACAATGATTAACGGCCTTGGCGTGGTCGGCTGGGGTGTAGGCGGGATTGAAGCGGAAGCAGGCATGCTCGGACAGCCGCTTTATTTTGTGACACCGGATGTCGTGGGCTTCAAGCTGACCGGCAGTCTGATGGAAGGCGCCACTGCTACCGACCTGGCCCTGACCGTTACCCAAATGCTGCGCAAGAAAGGCGTAGTCGGCAAATTTGTCGAATTCTACGGTCCTGGTCTGGCTAATATCAGTCTGGCGGACCGCGCGACCGTAGCCAATATGGCACCTGAATATGGGGCTACGATCGGCTTCTTCCCGGTAGACGACGAGACGCTGGCCTATCTGCGCAGCACCGGACGCCCGGATGAGCTGGTTGAGCTGGTAGGCGATTACTATAAAGCGCAGGGGATGTTCCGCACCGCAAGTACGCCGGACCCTCAGTTCAGCGATATCATCGAGCTGGATCTTGCCTCTGTAGTGCCCAGCCTGGCCGGACCGAAACGTCCGCAGGACCGGGTCGAGCTGACCCATATGAAGGAGAACTTTGAAGGCATCATCCGTACACCAATCGATAAGGGCGGCTATGGCCTCAGTGATGAGAAGATTGCCGAAGTCGTGGAAGTGCAGCACAAGAACGGCAGCACCAGCAAGCTCAGCACAGGAGCTGTTGTAATTGCCGCCATTACCAGCTGTACGAATACCTCCAACCCAAGCGTTATGCTGGGAGCGGGACTGCTCGCCAAGAAGGCTGTGGAACGCGGACTGACCAAACCCGGTTATGTCAAAAGCAGCCTGACGCCCGGATCGCTGGTCGTTACGGAATATCTGCAAAAGGCCGATCTCCTGAAGCCGCTGGAAGCGCTGGGCTTCTATCTGGCCGGATACGGCTGCGCCACCTGTATCGGTAACTCCGGCCCGCTGCCGGATGAAGTCAGCCAGGCCATTACAGAACATGATATGACCGTTGCCGCTGTTATATCCGGCAACCGTAATTTCGAGGGCCGCGTACATGCCCAAGTCAAAGCCAACTATCTGGCTTCACCGCCGCTTGTGGTAGCCTATGCGCTCGCTGGTACCGTTAATATTGACCTGAAGACCGAGCCGCTGGGTTACGATCCGCAGGGCGAGCCTGTCTTCCTGGCCGATATCTGGCCTACTACTGCCGAGATCCGCGAAGCTATAGGACTCTCGCTAAGTCCGGAAATGTTCCGCAGCAAATATGAGAATGTCTTCACAGCTAATGAGCGCTGGAATTCCATTCCGGTACCGGAAGGCGAATTGTATGAATGGGATGATAATTCCACTTACATTCAGAATCCGCCATTCTTCGAGCATCTGGCAGACGGTGTAGGCGACATCAAGGATATCCGCAGCTCGCGTGTTCTGGCGCTGCTGGCCGATTCCGTCACCACGGACCATATCTCACCAGCCGGTAATATCTCCACCTCCGGTCCGGCCGGAGAATATCTGCGTAATCATGGCGTAGAACGTGCCGACTTCAACTCCTACGGCTCGCGCCGCGGGAACCATGAAGTGATGATGCGCGGTACCTTCGCCAACATCCGGATCCGCAACGCCGTTGCTCCGGGAACAGAAGGCGGGGTAACCACCTTCCTGCCGAGCGACGAGGTGATGTCGATCTATGACGCATCCATGCTGTATCAGTCGGCCGGTCAGAACCTGATCGTCATTGCCGGCAAGGAATACGGAACCGGCAGCTCGCGTGACTGGGCCGCCAAGGGCACGCTGCTGCTGGGAGTCAAAGCCGTCATCGCCGAGAGCTTCGAGCGGATTCACCGCAGCAATCTCGTCGGCATGGGCGTACTGCCGCTGCAGTTCCAGGAAGGCCATGGCTGGAGCAGTATGGGCCTGACCGGACGTGAGACCTTCGACATTACCGGTCTCGACAACTATGTACTACCCGGTCAGGAGCTGACCGTCACCGCCACACGCGAAGACGGAACCCAGTTCGACTTCCCGGTCATTGCCCGGCTCGACAGCACCGTTGACATCGACTACTACCGTAACGGCGGTATCCTGCAGACGGTGCTCCGCCAGATGCTGGCTGATGCCACAGCTTCGGAAACGGCTCTGCCGGTAGAATAATTGTATACACAGGCTTAAATATCACAAAAGCTGCGCTGGTATCAGATATTGATCTGACACCGGCGCAGCTTTTTATATGCAGATTTGCAGATAGCTTCATTATTTCAATAATAATGGATTATTTCACGGACAGCAGGCTTGTTGTGATGAAATCCAGCTGTGCCTCCAGGGACACCGGATCATTATACGTGTCTGCATCCGGGTTAAGCTGGAATACGTTACCGGCTTTGACCGCAGGCAGGCCTGCCCAAAGCGGATTGTCATATACAATCTTAGGATCTGTTGTATCCCCTGACCATGGACAAGTGAAGATAATATCACCGGCAAAGTCCGGGAGCTTCTCCAGAGAGATGGAGGCCCAGCCCGTACCGCTGTCGATTGCCTCTTTCTGGGCCTCTGCCGGAGCCTTCAAGCCGAATTCCCCATACAGAATTTCGCCGCCGCGTCCATAGTTATGACCAAATACAAACAATCCCTTGGCGTATGGATTCAGGATCGATACAGTTCTGTCACCCACGGCAGCCTGTACCTGCGGCTTCAGTTCAGCAATCTTCGCTTCCCACTGATCTACCCAGGCTTTGGCTTCATCATTCTTGTTCGTTAGCTTACCGAAGTCCATCATCTGGTCCTTATAGTTCTTGGAGCCGTATTGAATCTGCACCACCGGAGCGATCTCCTTCAGCTTGTAGATGCCTTCCGTGCCGGTGTATACAATAATCAGATCAGGATCTAAGGCAAGGATGTTCTCCGGTGTTACATCATTGCTGAGCGACTCCACGCCATCGAGCATTCCGGCAAGATATGGATTGCCCATTGCCCCCTCCATGGCGCCTACCGGCTTAACGCCTAATGCCAGGAAATAACCCGTGTAGAACGCAGTGGTATCAACGATTCGCTGCGGATTCTTGGGTACTTGAACTTCTCCTACACTGTCTTGGAAAGTGACCATTTCTACATCACCGGTTGAATCCGCACTGCCAGCTGTTGCAGCAGGAGCCGCCGTAGAAGAGGCCGCAGGAGAAGCTCCGGAATCAGCTGCTGCAGCGGAATTGTTTGCAGAGTTATTAGCGGACTGGCCGCAAGCTGCCAGCAGCAGAGCCAGAGCCAAGGTGAAAACGATAAGCACCAGACTTTTATTAGAATGTCGCAAAATGATCCCCCTATGTATATGATATTGATAATCATTATCATTTAAAATATAACACAGCTCTTTCTCTCTGACAACTTCATTTTGTTAAATTTTAAAATTGTGCACCTGCCCTCCTGCTGCATATAACCGCAAAAAATCCCCTTTCAGCCGAAAGGGGATGGATATCCATATGGAGCAAAGCAGTTAAACCCGGCGTATGATCAGATCTCGATGCGCTCAGAGTCAAGTATTCTTTTATAGACCAGAGCAATAATCTGTGAACGGTCCGTTACATTCATTTTGGTGAAAATACGGCTTAGATGATTCTTAACGGTATGCTCGCTGATAAATAAGGCACTGGCAATTTCCTTATTCGTCTTGCCCAGAATGATCAATTCAAGCACTTCCTCTTCACGCGGCGAGATTCCCCATTCTTCCTTAGGTGTCTTCAGTGCAGCGCTGTTCAGCAGCTTGACTGCCGAAACCGTTCTCCTCATTGGCTGCGCATCCGAGCGGCTGCGCAGAAACGATTGAAGGGCTGATTGCGGCTCACTGTCAATCTCCCCGGCAATATAATCATCCATACTGTAGCGGGAGGGGTCCAGCCACTCAACCTCTGGTTCCGCAAGCTTATCCCTATCCGCATGTTTGGCGGTATGATGAAGCACAAGTGCCAGCAGCTGTGCGGGCAAAGAAACCGACGGCTTATCCATCTTGAAATAGAAGGATGCCAATTGATCCACCTGCTTCAGCAGAGCTATTTCTTCCTGATAGAAGCCGTATCCCTGCAGAAAATCAAGTTTGAACGGAGCCAGCAGACAGGCGTTTCTCATCCGTTCCGCTTCCCGTTCCGGCAGACCGGTGTAGCGGGCAAGCTCATGCGCCATTGAAGAGGCTTCCAGCGACAAGCGCTGCAGCTCAGGATTGGTGCTCCTCAGATAATCCCGGGTATGCTGGAGGAATACCCCCGCCTGCTTATTAAGCCTGCTATCCTTCTCGATGAGCCGGATTGCCGTGCTGGCCAGACTGGCCAGGCAGCTGGCGAATGTCAGCCATTCCTCTGCTTCACTGCGGCGTCTGAAGCCTACCGCCAGAATTCCTTTGAATACTTTCTCGGCAATCAGCGGACATTCCAGCAGCACCTGCCCCTCGGCATCCTCGTTGATAATAGCAGAGGAGAGAAAGGCTTGCGGCGAATACCGTTCCTCAATCTCCTGGACATACTGGGCAGCCGCCTCCGGGCTCCAGCCCTTCGCATGATGGCTGCCTCCCGCTGCCTCCTCAAAGTAGACGAGTACAGATGAAGGATAGAACGGCATCCCCATAATGATATCGAGCAGTTGAATGCCCAGCTCCTGCGATGATGTAGTCTGCGGCAGCAGGCACGCGGCCTCTTTAAGCCTCAGTGTAGCATCATTACGCAGGGTTTCGCGCTGCCGCAGCTTCTCCCCCCGTGAGGATAGCCCAAGCAGAGAAGCAACCATCTGGTCCTGCTGGGCATGGTCCTGTAACTGGCGGATTTCACCAAAGCCCACAGCCAACAGCAGCGCTTTTTTGCCGCTGTGAATCTGAACCGGATAACATGACAAATACTCCGGCTGCGTAATTCCGCGCTGGGTGAAGAATAACGACCTCGGATCTTTGGCAACGCCCTGCCAGTGCCGGGGCTCCCTGCCGAGAACAGCTTGTCCCAGAAATCCGTCCCCCTGCTGGAACTCGGCATTCATCAACAGATTCGCTTCTTTGCCGGCGGAATATTTCACCTTATACCTGCCTGCCTCTTCCTCTTTGGCAAAAGCATATAAATCGGCATCCGAGAACCTTCCTGCCATTTGCTGCAAAACATCCTCAATCTTCAGAAAGTCTGTTTCCAGATTGGAGAGCAGCTGTGAAACCACCATGCCGCTTCTCTGCGCCAGGGGTTTGAGTACACCGCCCGCCAGTAATTTAGACAGTATGTTTCCAAGAACGGCCAGTTTGCCCCTGATTATGCCGATACGCTCCCGGCTAAGCTCAGGCATGGCAAGCAGTTCAGTCCGTAACTCATCATAGTGGGGGTGAATCCTCATTTTGGCCTCAAACGCCTGCAGTACAAGCTCCCGGGTCCCTTCTTCCATGTATAGGCCCGACCACAAATAATAAGTCTGTCCATACTCGGGAACCAGCGGACTGACCACATACTTTAGCCCTGGAACCCATTCTTCCAATACAGCAGGATGCGATAAGGGGCCCAGTCTGAGCAAAGCCGGCTCGAAAGGGCGCTGCGTCTCCTGCAAAGAACTGAACATTTTCTGATAGAATATTCCGTAAAGCGTTGGACGGGTTATTACATTCCCTGCCTGATCCGTAAGCACAATAGCCTGACTCGTGACAGAACCGAACGTATCCTGGAGCTCTTGAATTTCTCCCATCAGTGAATCGGGTATTACAGCTTTCATCCCATCACCTCATGCTCTGGATTACATTTCATATCTTTTAATAATTGTAACTAATATTTTTTAATAATAGTTCATTTTAACTAGATATACAATGGAACTGACAGGCCTGGTTAGCCTCTATTTACTAAAATTACCCCTTAATCACGGCATATAACGGGCGCCGCCGTTTCAGCCCATCATCAGCCCCATTTCAGCCGCAGCTTCACCCAGAATCACTGCATAGTCCTCCAGCGTCTCCCGCGAAAGCCGGCTGACCGGACCTGAAAGAGAGAGCGCTGCAACCACTCCCCCGGCACGCCCGGTGATAGGCACCGCCACTGCAGCCGCACCCGGTTCGCGTTCCTCGAAGCTGGTGGCATACCCGCAGCGGGTGATTTCCTTGAGCTGCTCCAGATACTGGCTCCGGTCTACAGCTTCCGGCCATGCCGGATCGGCCAGCAGCCGGACCTGCACTTCCGGAGGCGCGTAAGCGGCCAGCACCTTGCTCGATGCGCCTACAGAGAGGGGCAGCCTTGCGCCGATCTGTGCCACCCGGCGGATCGCCTGCCGGCTCTGTACGGCCTGGATGCGCACGCGCTCCAGATTGTCGCGCAAATAGAGGCTGACCGTCTCTCCCAGACGGTCACGCAGCCGTTCCATCGCCGGCAGCAGCAGTACCGCCGGTTCATTCAGGGTCGGCAAATGCGTAGACAGCTCCCAGATGCGAATCCCGAGCCGGTATTTCTCCGTGCCCTCATCGCGCTGCAGGAAGCCCTTCTCCTCAAGCGTAGTCAGCAGGCGGTGCACCGTACTTTTATGCAGGCCAATCTTGGCGGAAATCTCCGTCAGACTGAGGTCATAATCATTATCCTGAGTGAAGCAGAGCAATATATCCAGCGCACGTTCCACGGCGCGTACAGTCAGTTTCCGGTCTTCCACCCTGTTCTCCCCCTCATGTGTTTCACCTCTTGAAACCCGGTTACATTATTCTTCAGATCCATTCTATCTTAGTGCAAAGGTCCGAAAAAAGTCCAGCATATTCACTGTACGGTAAAGACTGGGCCGCAGTTTACAGTTACATTACAAAACCGCTGAATTCATTGACTTTGTAAGGGCATAACCATACGATTAAATATATGAAGTATTTCTGCTAATCAAACTTAAGTTCATGCTTCCGAAGCAGTTTTGCTGCGAAGTAGTCTCACAGGAAGCGGATGTTCCACAAAACTTTTAGGAGGGGACCTTATGGATCTGGCAACAAGTCACCCCGGCTCGCCGGTCTCCCGTATGCCTAACGAGGATAAACCTAATTCCATACCTATTATTTCACTGCGGATGATACGCGTTAAGCATATTGTCGTAGCTCTGCTGTTATCTGTGTTCTTCTTCTTTTTATTCTGCTTCATCGCCCTGCACGGCTATATAGCCTGGGTGCTCTCGAATCCTACTGTAGCGCCCCTCTACTCTAACCCTTATCTTGCCAAAGGGCTGGCGTATGAGGAGATCACCTTTCCGGCAAAGGACGGCAGCCGTATTATGCAGGGTTGGTATATTCCTTCAGAGGGAGCCAAGAAGACCATTGTCTTCAGCCATGGCTACGGTGCTAACCGAGAGGAAAGCTGGGTTCCTATGTACGACCTGGCCCATTATGCGCACAGCCTGAAATTCAATGTGGTCATGTTTGATTACGGCTTCGCCTCCAAGGTCAATAAAGATATCGCTACCGGCGGCAAAAAAGAATCCCAGCAGCTTCTTGGGGCGATCGAATATGCCAAGGACAAGGGTGCAAACGAAATCGTAGTCTGGGGCTTCTCCATGGGTGCTGGTACCGCGCTGCAGGCGGGTCTCGTAACCAAAGACGTGGATGCGATGATACTGGACAGCACCTTCCTGCTGGAGCCGGATACACTCTATCACAATATCAAGCAGAATATAGATCTTCCCCGCCAGCCTTCACTGGAGATTATGGAGCTGTTGTTCCCGGTACTGAACGGTACAGGGCTGAATCAGATTCCCTATTCCAAGGTGAAATCCGAGGATTATCCGTTCCCGGTACTCTTCATGCACGGTACTATGGACGAGAAGGCACCTTATCCGATTGCCGAAGAACTGGCCGCGAACCAGACCAACCCGTACTCCGACTCATGGATTGTGGAGGACAGTCATCATGAGCTGCTGTTCCGCGAGCATCCGCGCGAGTATCTGCGCCGTGTCTCAGCATTTCTCGGCAATGTCCAGCTGGCCCGCATCAGCGGGGACAACGGAAGTCAGGCCAGCAAGTAACCACAAGCAGATACAGCAGCGTTCCTATACCTATATTGGATTAACTAAGCATGCGCAGATGTATTTCCTTATACATGCTGCGCATGCTTTTTTGGGGTTTGCTAACCATAGTGCCTTAGGCCACAACGAATACCGTTACATAAGCGGACTCTCCCGGTCATATAATGAAGCGTTGAAAATTCAGGACGGGAGGACTGCATGCTATGCAATATGTATCCGGTGCGCCGCTGCCAGTGCACATTCTAGGGGAAATTGCCTTCTGGAAAAAACAGGAGAAAGAACACGCTGAGGTTCTTATCCAGCTTACTCCAAACCTCGAGGAGCCTTATGTCAAGCTGCTCCAGGAATGGACGGTTGTCTTCCTGGCTACGGAGCAGGCGGCGTGTCAACTGCTCGGAAGCCAACAGGCTCCGGCCTTCGGCGGTCCGGGAAGCCTTGCCGCCGAAACAGAGCTGCTGCTTCATACAGCCTGCAGCCAATCCAGTGAATTCATCCGCCAGCTGAAGGCTATGGGGGAGGCTAGCCAGGCCATGAGCGCCTCCCCTCTGGCCGGGGTCGTAGTGAAGCATTTTATCTGCGAATCGGAGTATTTCCTTGCCGTGCTTACAGCTCTCAGCGCCCCGGAATATGGAGCCGGTGCCGGCATGATGCGGCAGAACCCAATAGAGCAGGATGAACCGGCTGCTGTGCCTGCGGTGTCCCTAAGTGAAGACTCTCCCCAGGAAACGGCGGCTTGGACGGCTCCTCTGTGGGAAGCCCGTGAATTGGGGCCGGTCCCGATCGGCGGGCACACACTGCCCCCGCTCCCTTATGCTTATAATGCGCTGGAGCCCTACATTGACGAGAAGACGATGATTATTCATCACGACAAGCACCACCAGAGCTATGTAGACGGACTCAATAAAGCAGAGATTAAATTGGCGGAAGCCCGGAAGAGCAATGATTATGATCTCGTTAAACACTGGGAACGGGAGCTTGCCTTTAACGGGGCGGGCCATTATCTGCACACGATCTTCTGGAACGTCATGTCCCCGCAGGGCGGCGGCCGGCCATCCGGAGCACTGCTGGATGCCATTATACGGAGCTTCGGAAGCTACGATGCCTTCAAGGCCCAGTTCACTGAAGCGGCCAATAAAGTGGAGGGCGGCGGATGGGCCATCCTGGTCTGGAGCCCGCGCAGCCGCAGGCTGGAGATTCTGACTGCTGAGAAGCATCAGAATCTGTCCCAGTGGGATGTTGTCCCGCTGCTGGCGCTGGATGTATGGGAGCATGCCTATTATCTCAAGCATCAGAATAACCGCGCAGATTATATCCAGGACTGGTGGAAAGTCGTGAATTGGCCTTACGTAGCCGAGCGGTACAGTGCCGCCCGCAAGCTGGTCTGGCAGCCTTTTTGAGGTCTTTCCCCAAAAAAGCCCGGCGGCCACTCGAAAGTGGCCGCCGGGCTTTGCCTTGCACAAGTCAGGGAATATTAGTCCCGCGTACTATTCTTTGATCAGAGCAAGAAACTCGGCCCGGGCAGCAGCATCCTCACGGAAAGTGCCCCGGGTTGCCATGGTTACTGTCTTGCTGCCGGGCTTCTTCACACCCCGGGCACACATGCACAGATGCTCTCCTTCGACAACCACCATGACACCGTGCGGATTCAGCACCTCGGTCATGATGTCGGCGATCTGGGCAGTAATGCGCTCCTGCACCTGCAGGCGGCGGCTGACCGCTTCCACGAGCCGGGCCAGCTTGCTCAGTCCGGCAATCCGCCCGCTGGGGACATAGCCAATATGCACTTTGCCGAAGAAAGGAGCCATGTGATGCTCGCACTGGCTGTAGTAGACAATATCCTTCACAATGACAAGCTCTTCATGAGACTCGTCGAAAGTTACGCCCAGCGCCTCGCGCGGATCAATCGAATAACCGCCAAATATCTCTTCATACATCCGCGTGACTCTAGCCGGTGTTTCCAGCAGGCCTTCGCGGCTGGTATCTTCACCAATCAGCTCTAATATTTTCTCAACATGATATTCGATTTGCTCACGGTTTACAGAAACCTTCCCGTTCATGTACTCCTTGATGCTCCCCATGAAATCTCCCCCTTCCGCACCCGCAGCTGATTCTTATCTATTTCCTTATCCTGATTATTTCTTCTTGCGGGCCTGTCCTTTGGCTGCCGCAGGAGCACGCCCCGGCTGATTGCCGTTCTTCATCATCTGCTGGGCACGCTGCATCTGCTTTCCGTTCAGGTTATATCCCATTTGCTTAGCAACCTTCTGCAGCATTTCAGGATCATTCTGCATCGTTGTCATTTGTCTGCGCAGATAATACACACCGATAAAGAATCCGCCGATCAGACCTACAACAAGCGTAATAATAGGCAATGCAATATTCATCTGTAATCCACCTTTGTACTCTATTGTCTGGCAATGCCCCTATTTAAGGCACGCGAATCTATCATAGCATTTCAACAACTGGACAGCAATTGGCAAATCCCGTGATTCAGAAGAGATAGTTGCCGCTTAAGCCGGGCCCTGCCTGCTCCGCTTCCAGCTGCAGAAGGCGGCTTTTGATTCCCAGACCTCCGGCATAACCGACAAGTGCGCCTCCGGCACCTATAATCCGGTGGCAGGGTACAATGACCGGAACCGGGTTGCGGTTATTGGCCCCGCCAACAGCACGTACAGCCTGCGGATTGCCGATCATGACCGCAATATCCTTATAAGAGGCGGACTCCCCGTAAGGCACGCTGAGCAGAGCTTCCCATACCTGGCGCTGAAAATCCGTTCCGCGCATATCCAGCGGCACACTGAAGCTCTGCAGCTCCCCTGAGAAATACGCTGTAAGCTGCCGCTCCGTCTCGGACAAGCTCCCGGCATCCGCATAAATCTGTGCAGCGGGACCCAGCTGCGTCTTCACCCAGCCTGCAATAGTGTCCGAGTTCGAATCATAGGTGCCGAACTTGATCATGCATAGTCCGGAAGCTGTCGCGCATAGCGTCAACGGGCCAATGATTGAATCGATCTCCTTATAATAGAGCGAAGCTTCCGCCCCTTCGCTGCTCTCTGGACGGTGATTCATTCTCCTTCCGCCTCCTTCTGCCCAAGCAGCTTGTCCTGTGCCCGGCTTAGCATTCCGCGCACCGTAACGTCCTCTTCCTTCTGCAGTGCCTGCTCCACGGCTGTGAGGGCTTCACTGCCGCCGATGCGGCTTAGGGCCCAGGCGGCAGTCCCGCGCATCTCCGGCCGCGGCTCCTGCAGCAGAATCTCGGTCAGCTTCGGCAAGGCAGAAGCTTCCTTGAAATTGCCAAGCGCGATCACCGCATTACGCTGGATAGGCTTTTTGCCCCGCCATGCAGCCGAGCTGCTGCCGAATTTCTCCTTGAACTCACGGTTGCTGAGATCCAGGATCGGCATCAGCAGCGGCTTCACGATCTCCGGATCAGGAAGCAGCTGCGGGCGGTGATTCCAGTTCTTGCCGCGGTTATGGGGACAGACAATCTGGCAGGTATCGCAGCCGTACAGCCGGTTCCCTATCTTGGTCATATAGTCCTCACTGAGGAACCCCTTGGTCTGTGTCAGGTAGGAAATGCAAGCCTGGGCGTTGAGTTGTCCCGGACCCACCAGTGCGCCGGTAGGGCAGGCATCGATGCATTTCGTACAGTCCCCGCAGCCTTCCTGCACCGGCTGATCCGGAGGCAGCGGTATATTCGTCACCATTTCCCCGAGATAGATCCAAGATCCCCATTTGGGGGAGATAATCGCGCAGTTTTTGCCGCTGAACCCGATGCCCGCCCGCTCTGCAACCGCCCGGTCAACAAGAGCGCCCGTATCCACCATACTCTCCAGTACGGCATCCGGAACACGCTCGCGGATGAAGTTCTCCAGCTTCGCCAGCGCTTCACGGAGTACATGATGATAGTCCTGCCCCCACGATGCCCTGGACAGTATGCCTCTGCGTGCTCCGGGCTCGGACTTGGGCGGGTCCTCCATTTTGGAGGGATAGGCTACAGCGATTGCAATAATAGAGAGCGGCTGCTCTCCCGACTGCAGCGCCGGAACCGTCCGCTTGTCCAGATCCGGCTCCTCGAAGCCCGAGTCGTACCCGTTGTCCCTATGTTCCTGAAGAATATTTTTTAAATATAAAAACGGCTCTGCGGTGGTGAACCCGATATCGTCAATACCGAGCGCCGGCGCAGCAGCCTTGATTGCAGCCTTGAGATCCTCCCACTTGGAAGGCGGCGGAGCATAAGGTGACTGGAAGTTAGAATTCATTTCCGCCTCTCCTTTATTATTATGTCTATACAAATCCCTTACAGGACTCTCATCTTAGCTACAGGCCACCAGATCAGTGATGCCTTCCCCACAATACGCTCCTGTGCAACAGCGCCGAAATAACGGCTGTCCTTGCTGGCCCCGGCATGGCGGTTATCCCCCATTACAAAGTAGGTGCCGTCCTGCACAGTCAGCTGACTGAAATCCGGGTCTTGAATGGCCGTATCGATGTAAGGCTCATCCACTACTTTACCATTAACATATAGCTGCTGGTCCTGAACTTCCACGATATCACCGGGGATACCAATAATCCGCTTAACCAGGTACTCCTTACGGTCCGGCCCTGTGCTGGGGTCATGCAGAACAACAATATCGCCCCGGCCCGGATTCCCGAAGCTCAGTGCAATCTTATTAATAATCAGCTTCTCCCCTTCGTAGAGGGTCGGCTGCATGGATTGGCCAATCACAGTAGACACATTGAACACAAAAATATTAAGCAGTGACATTATCGCGAATACAATCCCCGCAGTGATGATCCACTCCCGCATATCCTTAAGCCAAATTCTTCTCGATTCGCGCTTGGATTTGTTATGGGTAACGGATCTGTATCGTTGTTTGCGGCTCCGCATGAATTCTTCTTCAAGCTCCCGGTTCATAGGCCACCTACTTGCTTCGATTGGGTTTATAAGTCCATAACAATAGAAAAGCATATCTTCCGCCCATTTGCAATGCAATGGACACTGGGAAGATATGCTTTAGTATAATGAAACAGACTATGCAGGTGTGACCTTATTCTAAAAGTACAGGCTGCATTAGTTCTCTACTCTACCAATTGTTTCCGCTTACAGCACCGTTTCAAAAAATAATTACCCGACAATGCTCAGCTTGCGTACAGATTTGAAGATCTGGTCCTCACCATAACCCATGGCCTCATACAGCGGCAGTGCGAAGGAATTATGCTCATCAACGGCTACATAAATACCGCTGACCTTGCGTGCCTGGAATCTGTGTTCCATCGCCGATACGAGACTCTTGCCGACTCCTCTGCGGCGGTATTCAGGATGGACGGCAATGCGGAAATAACAGCCGTGGTTCTTCTCAATCGTACCAATCAGTGCGCCGATGATTTCTCCTTCATCCTCTGCAACTACAATGAGATCTGAATCCCATGAAAGCTGCCTGGAGAAGGGCTCGATCGTGCTCTCGAAACATTCTTCCGATAATGCGGTCTGCAGCAATTCAGTCACTGGAGTAACGTCGCTTAATTGAAAGGAACGAACGTGCATACTTAAAAGTCTCCCTTTTCTATGGCTTAGAATTTTACAAAAAGAAGGAGTTTCCATAACAGTGTAAAGAGGAAAAAAGCATCAAAAACCGAGGAATACCTGCTTTTAAATCTATTAAAGCACACTTTTCTCGCGATATCATCAATTTTCTTTTGAAAGCGCTTGATATGAAGCGTTTTCATTGAATATAGTTTCATTTTTTCTTGATTAAGGAAATTATCGCAGTGCAAACACTCTCTCTTAAGGAGTTTTATAACTTTAACACACCCTTAACATTTGTAGTGAGCTATGGATGAAAAAATACTTTATAAACACTATTGTTTGTTTAATGTTGCATTATTGTTCCAGATACGGTTTAATAATAAGTATCTCAACGGATATATAACCTATAAGCCACATCGGAAATAAGGGGTTTTGACGTCAAGACCGCCAAAATTCTTTATCTATACAAATTCTAATATACTCAGGAGGGATTTTTCCATGGCATTTCAATTACCGGCACTTCCTTATCCAAACAACGCTCTTGAACCACACATCGACGCTTTGACGATGGAGATTCATCACGACAGGCACCATAACACTTATGTGACGAACCTGAACGCCGCACTGGAAAAAGCACCTGAACTGCAAGACAAGAGCATCGATGAGCTGCTGACTGACCTGAACGCTGTACCTGAAGCTATCCGCACTGCTGTTCGCAACAACGGCGGCGGACATGCCAACCACACCTTGTTCTGGGAAGTTATCGGACCGAACGGCGGAGGCGCACCCACTGGCGCTCTGGCTGCTGCAATTGACAGCGAACTGGGCGGATTAGACAAATTCAAGGAAGACTTCGCTACTGCAGCTACTACACGCTTCGGCAGCGGCTGGGCCTGGCTCGTCGTGAAAGACGGCAAGCTTGCTGTGACCAGCACTCCTAACCAGGACAACCCGGTCAGCGAAGGCGCAACTCCAATCCTCGGCCTCGACGTATGGGAGCATGCTTACTACCTGAACTACCAGAACAAACGTCCTGACTACATCAAGGCGTTCTGGAACGTAGTGAACTGGGAAGAAGTCGGCAAACGTTACGAAAGCGCAAAATAAAGAACTGCGGCGTGTAAGCCGCAGCATCACGGTAATCGAGTAGGAGGGGGCGGCAAGCCCCCGTCCTCTCACACCACCGTACATGCGGGTCCGCATACGGCGGTTCCAAAAGGTTAACAAAGTTCCAGATAGCGTGAAAGTAAACTCTTCAGCCCTTTTGCTTCCCAATAGGAAGTCGAAAGGGCGTTATTCGTGTTCCGGGACATTTCCCACGCGCCTCGCCGCGAGTTGGCCATCTTAAAACAAGCCCACTTTGGAACCCCGAGTGCTCGAAGCTCGCGGATTCGTGTACGTACTCGTTTCCACTGTTTCCACAGACACATTCGAAGTCTCCTCCGAATCCACTGGTCCAGTGTTTGGAAGTGTGTCTTCGCCGAGGCTAGACGGAAATAACCGAGCCAACCCATCAGATAGCGGTTCAGTCGGTAAATCCTTTCTTCCATGGAAATGGACCAGGTACGTTTCGTTAGCTCTCGAATTCTCCCTTTAAAAGCTGCGAGACTCTTCGGAGCAATCCGAATCGTTGCCTGTTTCTGGCTCAGGAAACTGAATCCTAAGAACTTTCGGTGCCAAGGTCTCGCTACCGCACTTTTCTCCCCGTTTACTTTCAGTTTTAGCTTTCCTTCTACAAACCGACTTACCGATTCCATGACACGCTCGCCTGCTCGTTTACTCGCCACAAAGATATTACAGTCGTCCGCGTAGCGTACGAATCGCAAACCTCGCCCGGTCAGTTCCTTGTCCAGATCATCCAATAGAATGTTTGCTAGAAGCGGACTAAGCGGACCGCCTTGTGGCGTTCCCTCCCGGCTACGCTCCCATTTTCCATCCACCATAACTCCGGCGTTTAAGTAAGCACGGATTAGCGTCAGCACTCTTTTGTCCTCCACTTTCCGCGCCACTCTTGCCATTAGCATGTCGTGGTTTACCTTGTCAAAGAATTTCTCCAGATCCAAATCCACGACCCATCTGAGGCCGCCTTGGATATATCTTTGGGCTTGTTTAACGGCGTCATGCGCGCTCTTCCCCGGCCGAAAGCCGTAGCTGTACCACGAGAATTGTGCGTCAAAGATCGGGTTCATGACTTGTAAAAGTGCTTGCTGGAGGAAACGGTCCATCACAGTCGGGATGCCTAGCTGCCGTACACCGCCTCCAGGTTTGGGGATTTCCACCCGTTTGACTGGCGCAGGTCTGTAAGTTCCCGTCAGAAGTTCAGTTTTCACCGATGTCCAGTGCGTATTCAGGTAAACTTGTAGATTCGCTACCGTTACACCGTCCACACCGGGCGCTCCTCCATTTTGCACCACTCGTTTGTAAGCGAGTCGAAGGTTATCTCCTTTGAGCATTTGCTCCAGCAAGTTGTTCTGGTCTTCGCGAGAGGAAGGGACGACTTGTGCCGACGAAGAACTCGGCGCTCCGGCATACCCTGACGGCTTCACCGCTTCTCTTTGCCGCAAGCTCCCTTGCGAGATATTCTGCTGTCGTTGCTCTTCATGCGAACGCATCGCTTTCCTCTCTCCTTTCGGTTCAGCCCTTCCGTAAATTGTTGCAACAGCTTACGTACTATGGCTTCTGCTGACTCCTGCCAGTTCAGCGCAGCCTCTCAGCTACGGTTACAAGTTTTTTTTTCTTGCTTATCTGACAGGTCTCCCCAGATAAGAACGTCATCTGTCTGCCCGCGACCACTGGAGTATACCGCGCCAGCCCTTGGCGGCTTTGGATTTCGTCATGTTTAGGTGACTCATCCGACTGACACAGCCTCAAATCCAGTTCGTGTACCTTGGCCCGTGCTTTTGCCTCCGGCTTCCTTCAGATTCCACCTCACGGTGGACACCCTTGCCCTTGGCTAACGGTAGGCGCTCGCCAGCCCCCGTTCGGGACTTTCACCCTAAAGATGACGCCCATGCTGGGCGTACTAAGAAAAACCGGGAGCACCCTTGTGGGTGGCTCCCGGTTTTTTGTGCTGGGAATGCGGAGGAACAGGCACCCGCGGCACACATTCCTGCGAATGCAGGTATATGTCTTAGTGCGATGCGCTATCCCTTCGGGTACATGCCTGATAAGTGGAAATTCCCTTTAATTTCCACATACCACCCACTTTTGGTGGAATTAGAGGGATTTTTCCCTTTAATTTCACCATATCGCCCACTTTCGGCGGAATCAGAGGGATTTTTCCCTTTAATTTGCTCATACCGCCCACTTTCAGCGGAATTAGAGGGATTTTTCCCTTTAATTTCCTCATACCGCCCACTTTCGGCGGAATTAGAGGGATTTTTCCCTTTAATTTCCTCATACCGCCCACTTTTGGTGGAATTAGAGAAATTGCACATTTAATTATACGATGTCGTCCGCGCAGAACAGGAAAGGTGGATAAACGGCAGCTAATTTATCTGATTTCACCTTCGAGGACGAATTCCGAATAATTAGAGAAAATCAAATGCTCTTTGTTCACTTGTTCTCCGGGATGACGCACAAGGAATGGAGCTTCCTCCGGGTTATACCCGTCCGCAATAACTGGCCTGGCCAAACTGTCTTCCTTAACCTCAGAAGCGGAGTTGCCAGACCAAACGGTTTGCCGGTACTCCCGGTTATAGCTAGCAAGACTGCATAGCCGAGCCGGATTACACGGCGCCCCCCTCCTGCTCATCAAAATAAGCGTTGAGCAGCTTGAGGAACACATTGGGAAAGGCGTAATTCGCCATGTCGCTGCGGTTGATCCAGCGTACTGCGCCTGCATCCTCCGCTGTTCCGCTTCCGTCCGCGAAGCGCTCGACGGGCCCGCTGCCATCGGCGAATAAATCGGCGGGAACGGACGCGGTGAGCCCGGCGTTGTACATGCCTTGGCTGGTGGCGGAGCGATCACCGGCACCAGCCGCACTGGCGGCGGCATAGTCTGCAGCGGCAACCGGTTCACCCGGGCCGGGAGCTGAGGTGCTGCCCGGATCAGCCGGGCCGGTGGCAGCGCCGTTCCCGGCCGCTGCGCTGTACAAGGCCCGCCCTTCCGCAGCCAGCAGCAGGGCCGGGGCCTCCTCTTCCCTGCAGCGGTACACCTGCAGGGTCCAGACAATATGGCTGAATGTATGCTCCGCAGCCATCCAGTGCCCTTCAGGCCGGGCGAAAATCCCGGCCTGAAGCAGGGACCGGCGCAGCCGGTCCTGCGCTGCCGTCTCCGGCAGCAGCGCAGCGGAAGCGCCGCCCTCCGCAGGCGGCGCCGGCCAGTGCGGCAGCTCCCACATGCGGGCCAGGAGCCCGCTGGATGGCCGCTGCCGGATGAGTACCCGGCCCGCGTGCCCGCCGCGGCCCTCTATCAGGGCTGCCAGCCGCTCTTCCGGGCGAGGCGGCTTGGCCTTGGTCTTGACGGGCAGCGAGGTCTCGCAGCCCGCTAGGCGCGCTGAGCAGTGCTCCATCACCGGGCACGGCAGACAGCGCGGTGATTTCGGCGTGCAGATCAGCGCGCCAAGCTCCATCAGCGCCTGATTGAAGTGCGAGGCTTCCCCTTCGGGAATCAGCTCTGCCGCCAGGCGCTCCATTTTGACGCGGGTGGGGCCTTTGGCGATATCATCCTCAATCAGGAAATATCGGGACAGCACCCGCATGACATTGCCGTCCACAGCGGGCTCCGGCCGGTTGAAGGCAATGCTGAGAATAGCTCCGGCCGTATAAGGCCCTACTCCCTTAAGCCCGAATACGGCATCACGGTCATTGGGAACCTGCCCGCCATACTCTTCCTTCACCTGCTTCGCGGCGTGCTGCAGATTCCGGGCGCGTGAATAGTAGCCAAGCCCCTCCCAGCACTTCAGAACATCCTCCTCCGGGGCATCGGCCAGTGACTCCACCGTAGGGAACCGCTCGATGAACCGGTTGAAATAAGGAATAACCGTATCGACTCTTGTCTGTTGAAGCATAATCTCCGAAATCCAGATGTAATAAGGATTGCGGTGACGCCGCCACGGCAGATCCCGCTTCTGCCCATGGTACCACTCCAGCAAATTACGGCTGAAATATGACTTGGCTTCCTGCTGCTCATTTGTAGTCATCATTAATCTCCTTGCTTCTATATTAAATGTATCTATATTCCGCGATAAGCAGCTCGTCCCCTTATTGCGTAAAGTTTACCCGTATAAATACCGCTCTGCGAAGCCGCAGGCAGGATCCGGCACTCCGCAGCAGCTTAGTTTACCTGCTCCACTACGGCAAAGGCTGAAGCCAGATCCCCGCTGTGTGTAATGGCCAGATGGATGATATGGCGGCCGCCCGGCAGAAGCAGCCGGTCCCAGGCCGCCTCCGACAGTGAAACGACCGGTTTGCCCTGGCTGTCCGGCAGAATTTCAATATCCTGAAATCCCACCTTCGCGCCGATTCCGCAGCCCAGTGCCTTCACTACTGCTTCCTTGGCGGCAAAACGCCCCGCAGCGAATTCCGCTGCCTTCCCCTTCCGCCCTGCGGCCAGCTCAAGCTCACGCTCTGTAAGAATGCGCTGCAGAAATCCGGTTGCTTGTCCGCTTGCCAGCAGAGCCGTAATCCGGCGGATTTCCAGCACATCATTTCCGATTCCATAAATCACTATATCCACTCCTTAGCTGGACAGGCAATATGCAATTACTGTAAAAAACCGCCCTATCCTTACCTGCTTTAATAATGGTATGATCTTCATAAACATTATTCATAAACATTATCAATAATACAACCTTCAAATCCGTTTCAGATTATATAGAGAGGGGATTTACCCGATGACCCGTAATTTCCAATTGCCCGCAGGAGAAGATGCTGTACTCCGCTGCTCGCATTTCCCCGCCCGGGATAAGGCTAAGAGCCTGATTGTTATCGCCCACGGTTACAAGGGGTTCAAGGATTGGGGGATGTTTCCTTATGCTGCGGCAGCCCTCAGCCAGGAGCATGAGGTCATAACCTTCAACTTCTCACATGCCGGAATCGGCGAAGATCTGCAGAATTTCACGGAGCTTGAGAAGTTCGCCCGCAATACCTATACCCGTGAGATCAAGGATATGGAGATCCTGCTCTCTTATCTCAGCCAGCACCACAAATTCGGCAGCCTGCCGTTATTCCTGCTGGGCCACAGCCGTGGCGGCGGAGGCAGCCTGCTGTACGCGCTGGACCATCCGGGAGAGATCACCGGAGTGATCTCCTGGAACGGCATTACCGACCTCGACCTGTTCACGGAGGAACAGAAGATTGAGATGAGGCGCAGCGGCCGGACCCATGTGCTTAATGGCCGGACCGGCCAGCAAATGCCGCTGGATGCCGTGTTGCTGGAGGACCTGGAACAGCATGCCGGACGCTACAACCTGCTGGAACGGATGACAACAGCCAGCTTCCCGGCGGTTCTTATTCAGGGAAGCCAGGACAGTGAACGGCTGCGCCGGGGATCAGAGCAATTAACGGAGCTCCGCCCGGATATCCGCTGGGTGCAGATTCCCGGCGGCAACCACACCTTCGGTACCGTGCACCCGTTCGAAGGAGCTACCCCGCAGCTGGAGGAGGCAATATCCGCCTCCCTGGAGTTTATTAACCAGATCCTGGCCGGCTAAGCTTACAAGTTGGGCAGCGCCTCTCCAGCTAATACTTATGAAAGCCAGAACCGCCGGGAATTCTGCGAAATGACTGCAGCTTCTCCGGCGGTTCTTTTATACTTCTGACTGCTTATATTCCAGGGATTGCATCCCGTTTATGCCCCGTTCTGCGGTAGTAGGCTTCAAGCTTCCCGGCGACCTCAGGAGACACCGCTTTGCCCTCCAGATAGTCACTGTTGTCATCATAGGTGATCCCCAGCTCGGTTTCATCCGTCTGGCCCGGCCAGAGGCCGGCTGTCGGTGCTTTGGTTACGATATCGGCCGGTACTCCAATCGCCGCAGCCAATTGCCGCACCTGCCGTTTATTCAGTGAAGACAGCGGTGTAATATCAACTGCACCATCGCCCCATTTGGTATAGAACCCGGTGATGGCTTCAGAGGCATGGTCTGTTCCTACCACCAGCAGATTGTTCTCGAAGGCTAGTGCATACTGCATAACCATCCGCGTTCTCGCCTTCACATTCCCTTTGCCCTGATGGGTGATGTGGCGGTGCTGTCCCAGCGCCTTCAGGCTATGCTCTACCTCCAGCGCGATCTCGTTTACAGCTTCTTCAATATTCGTCTCCACCGTATGCGTCAGCTCAAACGCCTTGGCTACCGCGTAACTGTGCTCAATATCCTCCTGCTCGCCGTAAGGCTGGAATACACCGAGTGTAATATACGCTTTGCCTTCCTCTGCCGTCAGCTCGTCCGTGGCCTGTTTGCATAGACCCGCAGCCACTGCACTGTCCACTCCTCCGCTGATCGCTATCAGCAGCCCCCTGGCACCCGCCTGCAGCGCATATGCTTTCAGGAAATCCACACGTTTGCGCACTTCCGCCCCGGTATCAATCACCGGCTTGACTCCCAGGGCTTTAATAATCTCTTCCTGCATTCCCAATTCACACACCCCTTATCTTATAACTTGATCTGTCCGATGGGACTCAGGTGCCTATATGTTCAGAAAAAATCCCGCATGAGCCTAGCCTCCGGCTGATGCGGGAATATCCCTTACAGAAAATGAGCTTATTGGCACAGACGATTGAAAACTTCCTTCAGCTCAGCAGCAATTTCAGCAGCCGAACGGTCTTCAACGCCGTGACGTTCGATGAAATGAACAAGCTCGCCGTCCTTCATCAAGGCAATGGATGGTGAAGATGGCGGGTACGGAGCAAAATACTCACGCGCCTTGGCTGTAGCTTCCTTCTCCTGGCCGGCAAATACCGTGAACAGGTGATCGGGGAGAATTTCGTTCTGCAGCGCCTGGGCTACACCTGGACGGCATTGGCCGGCGGCACAACCACAAACGGAGTTAACAACCACAAGCGAAGTTCCCTTAACGGCTGGAAGAGTTGCTTCAACTTCATCCGGAGTCAGCAGCTCCTGAAATCCGATACTCGTCAGATCATCGCGCATAGGCTGAATGGAATCCTTCATATATTGATTAAAAGACATGGACATTTCTCTGCACTCTCCTTTACCCTTAGAATAGTTGTCAGAACCCGGATAACATCGCCGCGTTACTGCACTACTTGCTAACTTTATTATACATACATACTCTGTGAAAGCAAGAGAAGCAGCCTGCCTACAAGCCGTTATACAGCAGCGCTATAGCGCATAGTTAGAGCCTTGAATCCCTAAGAATAGACTTCCACCTCAGCGGGTTCCTCCTTGGGCTCAAAGGGGATCGTAACGATGACCGAGGTGCCTTTGCCCACTTCGGATTCCACATGAATGGTTCCGTTGTGACGCTCGGCGATACTCAGGCAAAGCGACAGTCCAAGTCCTGTACCCTGGCTTTTGGTTGTGAAGAACGGGGCAAACAATTGCTTCAGCTGGCTCTGCGGGATGCCGCTTCCCGTATCTGTGATGATCAGCTGAGCAGTATCTTCATGCTCACAGGTTTCCAGCGTCAACACCCCTTTGGCCTCCATTGCCTCCATTCCGTTGCGGGCCAGATTGAGTATCAGCTGCTTGATCTCCCTGACGTTCAGCCGCAGCAGCGGCAGAGACGGGCTAAGCTTCAATTCAACGCTCTGTCCGCGAAGATTGGCATCCGCCCAGATCAGGGGGGTAAGCTCCTCCATAATGAGATGCAGCTGCACCATTTCCTTGTCCGATACACGGCTCTGGGCCAGCGACAGGAAGTCATTGATGATACTGTTGGCCCGGTCCAGCTCCTCCATTACAATATGGTAATAGGAATGCAGGTCCTCCGGACTCTTTTCCCGCATCAGCTGCAGGAATCCGCGCACTACCGCCATCGGGTTGCGGATCTCATGGGTAATTCCGGCCGCCATCTGCCCGACCAGCGTCAGGCGTTCAACATTATCAAGCTCGCTGCGGATTTTCTCCTCTTCCGTAAGATCCTGTATAATCATGACAAGGCCGCCCGCAATACCGGACTCATGCTGTAACGGCGCCGTGAAGATATGATAGGTCATGGAATCATACTTGATCTTGGTATTGGCACGCTGCCTGTTCAGCAGGATTCCCCGTAAGTGTTCATAGGTTTCCTGATCCATGCTGTGGCCGAAGACCCGGTCAGCCGGCTGGGATAATATAATCTCTCTGGTCAGATGGGGGCAATGACGCTGAATCAGGCTGAGCATGTATTCATTCAGCTCCGTCACATATCCGTTGTCATCAAACGACATAATATTCAGCGGCACCACATTAGTAATCTGCTGGAGCTTCTCCGATTCCCACTGGAATCTCTCGGAGATACCTTTCATCCGTTCCTTGACCTGCAGCTTGTCCCAGGCCGTTTCAATATATACAATAAACAGTCCGCCCAAAATAACAGCCGTTAATAAATACACCCCTACCAGAATCGCATCCGTGGGGGGTGTGTTGAAGATGCTTTGTCCCTGCATCTTAGGTACAATTACAATAAACAGCATACTGGGAAACAGAGTACCCCATAGCATGCCGACTTTTTGGATTAAAGAGGCACTCTTGAAGGGCTTGGCCATACCAAACAACAGCGGATACAGCAGTACCCCCGAATTTAATATGAGATGATCAAATCCTGAAGGAACCGAGAATAGTACAGTGCAAAAGATGAAATACATTGCCAGGTAAGCCCCTGAACGAAAAGTCCCGTACAAGATCCCTATATACGCCGGAAGGATAGCCAGATTCAGATACACTACTCCGAACATTGTAGTCGACAAGGCCATACACAATGTAACCCCGAGTGCACAGCATATTATCAGAAAAGTCTGGTCATCCGGAAATCTGCGGTTTCTGCGTGTGAAATGGCCCTGGTCCAACCGCCACTGAAACAGAAACAGGAAGGTGCACGCAGCCGATATTTGCAATAAAATATCCTTAACCGCATGAATAATTGCAATCACTCCCCAATTTGGACAAAATACCCTTTCCCCTTAGATTAAAGCACAACCGCGCACTCCTGACAACGATAATCACATCAAGCCTCTCCGGGTCTGGCTACACTCCGGCCGGAATGGTATGATGCCGTTAGCAGAGTGCTGCAACATGTAAAGGAGCAGAGTTATGAGTAACTATGATGTAATTGTCATTGGAGGCGGCCCGTCCGGATTAATGGCCTGCGTAGCGGCAGCCGGACACGGGGCGGCTGTATTATTAATTGATAAAGGTGCCAAGCTTGGCCGGAAGCTGGGCATCTCAGGCGGCGGACGCTGCAATGTTACCAATATCAAGGAAACTGCGGAGCTGATCGCCCATATCCCGGGCAACGGCCGTTTTTTATACAGCTCATTCGATCATTTCAACAACCGGGATATTATTGAGTTCTTCGAAGCCCTCGGTATCGCCCTGAAGGAAGAGGACAACGGTCGGATGTTCCCTGTATCGGACAAGGCTGCAAGTGTTGTCTCCGCGCTGGTTGGCAAAGTGCGCAGTCTTGGCGTACAGATTATGACAGACAGTCCGGTGCGCGAGGTTATCTATGAGAACGGTGCGGCCACGGGCGTACGTCTGGAATCGGGAAAAGCCTTCAGTGCCGGGGCCGTTATTATCGCTACCGGCGGCAAATCGGTGCCGCAGACCGGCTCTACCGGTGACGGCTATCCGTGGGCCGCTGCTGCCGGACATACGATCACGGAGCTGTTCCCGACGGAGGTGCCGATCCTTTCAAGGGAGGAATGGATTAAATCTGGTGAGCTGCAGGGCTTATCCCTGCGTGACGTGAGTCTTACGGTCTGGAATCCCAAGGGCAAGAAGGTGATCTCCCACCGCGGAGATATGATCTTCACTCATTTCGGGCTGTCCGGCCCGATCGCCCTGCGCTGCAGCCAGTTCCTGCGCCAGGTTCAGAAGAAATCAGGTACAGATACCGTAGAGTTGTCTATCGACCTCTTCCCCGACCTGACTCTGCAAGAGGCAGAGAACCTGCTGCAGAATAAGCTGGAGCTGGAGCCCAAGAAGGCCATCCGCAATTCGCTGAAGGGCCTGCTGCCTGAGCGCCTGATTCCGCTGCTGCTGGCCAAAAGCGGACTGGACGGTGAGCTTACAGGTCATCACCTGCCGCGGACCGGTCTTCAGGCACTGGCTACCCTGCTGAAGCGTATGCCGGTACTGGTCTACGGAACGCGTTCCCTGGCAGAAGCTTTTGTGACTGGCGGAGGGGTGAATCTGAAGGAGATTGATCCGAGAACAATGGAATCGAAACTTACGCAGGGGCTGTATTTCTGCGGCGAGATTCTGGATATTCACGGATATACCGGAGGTTATAATATTACGGCTGCCTTCTCGACCGGATACACAGCCGGCAAACATGCGGCCGGGCAAGTGCACGGATAAGCAGCCGCTGAGGCTCCCGGGCTCATTCCTGTAATTAAATAAGCCTTCCTCCAGGTGCGGAGGAAGGCTTATTGTATGTTATCTGGCAAACCGCATGACACTGAATATACGGCCGATCCAGATGGCTGCCGCAGCGCCTACCGGTATAAAGAGCAGGAGCCCCCACCAGCCATACACGGGGATGCAGACAACGGCTGCACTGAGGACCGCAAACGGCATTAATAGAATCGGCATGGCCTTGGAACCGGCATCCGCCTTCTGCGCTTTGGTGAACGGCAGAATACCGATATAGTCATCGCCGGAGAACAGCAGCCAGAAGGAAGACAGCCAATACGCCATCAGTGTTGTCAGGATGGCAAACAGCAGCCACTTCAGAACGGCCGGCACAATAAAGATGGCCACAAGCGCCACGCCGGTAAACGACAAATACAGCTTGAAGTGGGCCGGATTGCGCAGCATCGCCTTGACCGCTGCGGCCGAGAAGCGGCTCTCCGGTTCCTTCGAGGCCAGCAGCGGCTGCGATTTGCGGAAGATCCACGGTTTATACCGTGTAGGCCGCGGCTTATCCAGTACTCCGCGCAGCAGAATGGCCGCAATCTTCATCCGCTGCTTGTAGTCTTCGCGCACATCGTTCATGAAGGTGCCGCGCAGCCGCAGGCGGGTCCTGAACACTATGGCTGCCATCACAGTGAATCCGCCAGCAGCAATGAACAGCAGGACGGGGCTGTCCTTCCAGAGGATTGCCAGACGCAGATAGACACCGCAGGGCACGGTGACAGCCGGAATCAGCCACAGCCAGCGGCGGAAGCCCTGCCGTTGCACCTTAACGATATGGCCCAGCAGCTTAACGGACCAGCTGCAGGTTATCGTCAGCGCCAGCAGCCCGTAGGCCCCTGCCGCACTGACTCCGAAGCCCTTGATTAGAAACGGCAGCAGAATGGCAAAGGCCGCCGCCATCTTCAGAGTGGTTACCGCAAGGCTGTAGACCATTCCCCGCAGGATAATGGTGCTGATCCAGTTCTGCCGCTGTCTAAGAAACAGCGAGTCACCTTCCTGCAGCAGCAATACGATTCCTCCGGTAGCCAGCAGAATGGCCAGCAGCGCAGGTACGACCATATAGGGGACAGTGCTGATCCACGCCGGCTGCTCCCCGTTCCAGTACCCATAGTAGAAGCGTCCGCCAAGCAAGCCTCCCGGGATAATAATATACAGCAGGACGGTCCAGTCTACAGCTGTACGGATAATAGTAGACTGCTCACGGAAGTGGGAAGCCAGCCGGCGCCGGAAAAGAGCAGCAGCTGTAGGAAACGCAAATGAATTCCTGCTCATGTTAATTCGTCGAAGCAATCAAACAACGACCCCTCCGGCAGCCCTGCATCCCCGCGTATACCTTCCAGCGTGCCCTCGGCAGCAATTCTGCCGCCGGAGATTAATATGAAGCTGTCACAGATCTTCTCCGCTGTATCCAGAACATGCGTAGACATCAGCACCCCGGCTCCACGCTCGCGCTCCGCCTCAAGCAGGCGCAGGAAATCCTTGGTTGCCCGGGGGTCAAGCCCGATGAACGGCTCGTCCACGATATAGACATCGGGCTGGACCAGAAAGCCCAGCATCAGCATCATCTTCTGCTTCATGCCCTTGGAGAAGCCGGCAGGCAGATCATTGCGCACACTTTCCATACCAAACTGGGTCAAGAGCTTCTCCGCTGTTGACTCGAAGGTTTCATAGCTTAGCCCGTAGGCTGCGGCCGCGAGATCGAGATGCTCCCACAGCGTCAGATCTTCGTAGAATACCGGCTGCTCCGGCACATAGGCATAGGACTTGTTCTCGCCGCCCAGCTTCACCTTAGCCTTGGCATGCTTCAGCAGGCCGAGCAGGGTCTTGATCGTAGTGCTTTTGCCGGCCCCGTTCGGTCCGATTAATCCAAGCAGCTCGCCCTTACGCACCTGAAAGGAAATCCCTGATATCCGTATATCTCCGGCTTCATAACCGGCTTCCTCAATAACAACATCAAGCACGATATCCTCATCGTCTTCACGCTCTTCGTAATAATTCGTAATCTGGTCCATACAACTCTCCATCTCCTAGGCAATCGTTCATAGTAATGCGATCATAACACCATAGACGGGTCTATGCTGCAAAAAATTTCACCACCGCTATCCGTCAGCGGCCTGGTCTCTGTATCCCATTATACGAATTACCGGGGGCAGACCTCAAACCCGCGCCGGATCCCACTATTCCACCCCTGCGTTACAGCTTAGGTACAGATCATTATGTGAAAATCGTGTGAAATCCGCAGCAGCTATGCACCATCAAAAAATTGTTTGATTTTTAATAATTAAAAGTGTGCTTATTGTGACAAATGACATGTTCTTCATTCTTTGTTTGAAGTAATGTAAAGCTAGATCAAGAAAAGCAGTATTCCAAACCGTGCGGGGAAGCCTGTACGATTAACAATAGAGGTGGAGAAGCATGATACAATCATATGAACGCGATACTCAATTGACACTGCATTTGTACCGGGTTTTTGCCAAGTCTTTCAAGAGCATTAACGAACACGCCGTTACCGGCAGCAAGATTGAAGGATTCAATCCTACAGCCTTCGCCGTTATGGAGGTCCTCTATTATAAGGGGGCACAGCCTATCCAGCAGATCGGTGCCAAGCTGCTGCTGCAGAGCGGCAACGTTACTTACGTAATCGACAAACTGGAAGAACGCGGCTACCTGCAGCGCAAGCCCTGCCCGAGCGACCGGCGTGTGATTTTTGCCGAGTTGACTGTAGAAGGCGAGCGCCTGATGAACGAAATGTACCCGAAGTATTCGGAACGCCTGCATCTGGCTTTCAGCGGACTGAGCGATGAAGAAAAGGAACAAATGATTATTCTTCTGAAGAAGATGGGCCTGCAGGCTGAGAAGCTCTCCCCGCTTCCACGCAAATAAGCGCAGTTGAGGCAGATGCAGTTGTGAATCTATTCACTAACCTACTTAATAGTAATGATAACAAAGCGGCAGCGCAATCCTGATGGATGCGCTGCCGCTTTGTTATGAATAAGCAGGCTTGAAGATTATGGCTTGGACGCGGTACTTCCCTCTTGAATGGTTGGCAGCCCTTTATTAAGCCCCGCAGAAATAACCAGGGAGGCCACAGCAAAGACGGCCATCACAATGAAGAGCGAGTGCAGGCCGCTCTCCAGCGCGCCGTGCAGACTGCCCCAGGCCTCAGCGGACAGGGTACTCCCGCTATGCGGGTTAAGCAGCTGGTTGATATCAGCCCCTGTAGCAGAAGCCCCAGGCTGTTCCGCCAGCTTCCTGTCGATATTGTAGTTCAGCCAAGACCCGAAGATCGCTACCCCCACCGTCTGCCCGAGTGAACGGGTGAAGGTATTCAGGGCCGTTGACGCACCGCGCTGCTCATGCTGTACAGAGGATTGCGCGATAATCGTGAAGACTGTAGAAGCATAACCAAAACCTACGCCGCAGAACAGCATCAGAATCAATAGCAGCAGCTGGGACGAATCCCCGTTCATCAGAGTCAGCCCTACCGCTGCGACAACAATCAGCGACAGCCCCAGCATCCCTGTACGGCGGGTACCCGCGCGCAGAATCATTCTTCCGCCAGCGATGGAGCCGAGCATCCAGCCCACCGACATCGGGGCGAGCAACAGGCCCGAGAGGGCTGCGCTTTTGCCGAAGACGCCCTGCACCCACAGCGGCACGTACGTAGACAGCCCGATAATCAAGGTGCTGACCAGCAGGTTAGCTCCTGTAGAGACAGCGATATTGCGGATAGAGAACAGCTCCAGCGGCAGCATTGGCTCGGGAGCACGGCGCTCCACGAACAGGAACACGGCCAGCAGCACCGCAGCCCCCGCTAAGATAGCCAGCAGCAGCGGAGAGTTCCATGCCAGACTCTGCCCTCCCGCCGTAAGACCAAAGAGCAGCGCTCCCATTCCTGCCGCGAACAGCAGCACTCCGGCCACATCGATTCTGGTCTTGCGCCGGACCTTCTCTTCCTTCAGATACCGCGAGATGAATATAATAGATAGCAGCCCAAAAGGCAGATTAAAGACAAACACCCAGCGCCAGCTCAAATAATCAACCACATAACCGCCAAGCAGCGGTCCTACGAGAGAGGAAATCCCCCATACCGAGCTGAGCAGCCCCTGAGTCTTCGCCCGTTCCTTAATGCTGTAGATATCCCCGATAATCGTAAAAGTCATAGGAATTAGCGCACCCGCACCGATCCCCTGTATCCCCCGGAAAATAATCAGCTGCTGCATGCTCTGCGAAACCCCGCATAACAGCGAGCCTGCCAGAAAGACCACGGCCCCGCCAATGAACACAGGCTTGCGGCCAATCAGATCACTTAACTTGCCAAAAATAGGCGTCGTAACCGCCATAGCCAGCAGATAAGCGGTAAATATCCAGCTGAGCCACTGCATGCCCTGAAAATCGCCGACAATGGCCGGTCCCGCCGGTCCTGTGACCGTACCTTCGATTGCTGCCAGAAAAGTGGCCAGCAGTACTCCAATTAAAATTAACTTGCGTTCAGTTTCACCAGGTGACTTCAATGAATCCAAATCCTCTCTCTATGTTCTCAGCCCCGCACTTTCTCTCCTTGCAGCAAGGAATACATCCGTACATCCTGATAGCCGGAAGCCGTATGCCGGTATTGCCGCAGGAGTCCCTCCTGCCGGAAGCCGAGCCTTGTAATCATCTTCTCTGCCCGGATGTTGTCAGGATGGCATAAGGCCTCAATCCGGTTCAGCCCCATACTGCCGAAGCCGAATTCCAGCATAAGCTCCAGCGCTTCCCGCATATACCCTTGACCCATGGCAGCAGGTGACAGCTCGAAACCGATCTCCCCCCGGTAAGCACCCTCAAGCTGCCAGTGATTATAGCCGCAGCTTCCGATAACCTCCCCTTCCGGCCCCAGAATACTCCAGCGTATGCTTTCTTCTTCCCGGGCCATCTGTGCCAGCAGAGCAATCAGTGCTCCCGCTTCTTCTGCAGAGGACAAGAAGGGGGCATCCAGCCAGGGCGCAACCTGAGGATGGCACCAGATCCCGAACAGCGCTCCTGCATCTCCTGCAGCCATAGCCCGGAGCCGCACTCTCCGGCCGGTTAATTCCGGAATTACTCCGCCGCATATATACATCTTCCCGTCCCCTTTCATCCTAATAAGTATACATCAGATGTAAGCATTCCCTTAAGCGAAATCTGACATGAATCCGAACTCCACACTACATACAAATAGCGCCTGCTCCGCGCGGCTTGCTTCCGCGCGATCAGACGCTGTACGTTTTCTGAACATGAATGGTTACTTGATGTAGAATTAACCCGATGTACCCGCAGCCTTAACCGGCTTAAGCACTTCGGTGCATAGCACTCCCAGTTTGGCCTGAATCGCTTTGAATTCCTCTATTCCCGTTCCGGTAATGCTGTATGCCTCACCATGAGCCGTGAGAAAGTTCTCCTGGGTCAGCCGTTCCAGCTCCTGTTTCACTTCGCGTTCCGCTACCCGGTATCCCAAATCCTCCAGCTCCGGCTGCATCTCCGTCAGTGTCAGATTCCTCTCATGTGCGAAATAAAGCATATGGATTCCTATAAACAAGTTCTGTACGTCGGCGCGCATATTCCACTCCTTCCGGCTATAAGCCTTCGGTATATTTATAAAAGCATTACCCTGCCCGGGGTTGCCGGAAACATCCGCCCGGAGACTATTCATACATCTTCCTGATCTTCCACTAACCGGATAATTCCGTTATCGCTTGACGTATTGCGCTCCGCTGTACTATCTTGTTAGTTAACAGTTATGGATTCATACTGACTCAAGGTACAGGAAGGTGATGCTTCATGTTTCAAGCCATGCCTTATGATGGCACCCGCAGTGAACGGTTCGAAGCCGTTCTAAGCCAGCTCGGGGCACTTATGGAGGGCGAGCCCAATGCTATCGCCAACTTATCCAATGCTTCGGCTCTGTTAAAGCTTTCTCTACCGGACACCAATTGGACCGGTTTCTATTTATTTGACGGCAAAGAGCTGGTTCTGGGCCCGTTCCAGGGACTTCCGGCATGCATCCGTATTCCGCTTGGCCGCGGCGTATGCGGAACAGCGGCTGCGGAACGCCGCACCCTTGTCGTAGGCGATGTCCATGCCTTTCCGGGGCATATTGCCTGTGATGCTGCCTCGAACAGCGAAATCGTAGTTCCGCTGGTTAAGGGGGATACCCTGTACGGCGTACTGGATATCGACAGCCCGCTCAAACACCGCTTCGACGATGAGGAACGCCGTTTCCTTGAACGGTTCGCAGCCATGGTATCCGAGGTGCTGTAATTCTCCTCCTCTCCATATGCCTTAGCATGAAGAAGCCGCTCCACTGCAGGAATGTCCTGCTGATGGAGCGGCTTCTTCATGTGCATGTGCAGAAATAGCACAGGCTGAGGCTCCTGTTGCGGAGATTCAGCCTGTAGCTGACGCGTTATACCTTAACCGGATGGATATGCCAGATCTCGGAGGCATAGCGTGCGATCGTATTATCACTGGAGAATTTGCCGGAATGGCCGATATTGATAATTGACTTCTTAAGCCATTCCTTCTGGTTGCGGTAGGCCAGGTCAATCTTGACATGGGTCTCCACATAGCTGGCGAAATCCTTGAGGACGAAGAACTCATCATTATTATCAAGCAGCGACTGGTAGAGCGTATCGAATTCCTGGGCATGAGCGCAGAACGGTCCAGGTACAATCAGCTGATCCAACACTTCCTTCACCCGGCCGTCGCCATTATAGATATCGCGGGCGTGGTAACCGCCGTACTGGTAGTAGTCCATGACCTGCTCTGCCCGGAGACCGAAGAGGAACATATTATTGTCTCCTACCATTTCGTGCATTTCCACGTTAGCTCCATCCATCGTCCCGACAGTCAGCGCACCGTTCATCATAAATTTCATGTTCCCGGTACCGGAGGCTTCTTTGCTCGCTGTAGAGATCTGCTCACTTACATCCGCTGCCGGAATAATCTTCTCCGCCAGCGATACCGAATAATTCTCCAGGAAGAAGATGCGGATCTTCCCGTTAATGTCCGGGTCCTTATTCACTACATCAGCCACCGTATTTATCAGTTTGATGATCCGCTTAGCCAGATGATAACTCGGGGCCGCCTTCGCACCGAAGATGAACGTACGCGGTACGATGTTCAGCGAAGGGTTGTCTTTGATCTGATTGTACAAATGCATAATGTGCAATACATTCAACAGCTGGCGCTTATAGGCATGCAGCCGCTTCACCTGCACATCGAAGATGGAGTCGGGGTCCACCCGGACACCGTGCTTCCCGTAGATGTAGTCGGCCAGATGCAGCTTGTTGCGGCGTTTGATCGCAGCCACCTGCTCCTGGAAGGAGGAATCCTCACTGTATTTGATGAGTCCGATCATCTCCTGCGGCTGATGAATCCAGCGGGTGCCGATCGATTCGCTGATCAGTCCGGCAAGCTCCGGATTGGCATGCTGCAGCCACCGGCGGTGTGTGATGCCGTTGGTCTTATTATTGAAGCGGTGCGGATACATCTCATTGAACAGGCGCATCTCACGCTTTTGCAGAATTTCCGTATGCAGTGCCGCTACGCCGTTTACGCTGTGGCTGGCCACGATGGCAAGATGCGCCATCCGGACCTGATCATCATGGATGATGGCCATCTGATTGATCCGGTTCTGGTCTCCCGGATACTTGCTCATCAGCTCTCCGCAGAAGCGGGCATTGATCTCCTCAATAATCAGGAAGATGCGCGGAAGCAGCTCCTTGACCATGCCAAGCGGCCATTTCTCCAGCGCCTCACTCAGAATGGTATGATTCGTATAAGAGACCATACGTGTCGTCATGCCCCAGGCCTGATCCCAGCCAATCCCGTGCACATCCATCAGTATACGCATCAGCTCAGGGATAACCAGTGTAGGATGCGTGTCGTTAATATGCAGGGCCACCTTGTCAGGCAGGCTGTCAATTGGAGCCCCTGTCTTGGCGAAGGTACGCAGAATACTCTGCAGTCCGGCACTACACAGGAAATATTGCTGTTTCAGCCGGAGAAGCTTGCCTTCGTATTGTGAATCATCCGGATACAGGAACTCCGAGATGGATTCTACGGAGCGTTTATACTCCAGGAACTTGTGATAATCTGTCCCCCCCAGTGCACCGAAGACTCTCGAAGGCTGTGTGATCGACTCTGCACTCCAGTTGCGCAGTGTATTCACATGCCTACGGTCTGCCCCGATCACCGGAATGTCATACGGAACGGCCCTCACGGCTTCATAGTCCTTGTGCTCAAAGAACAGCTCATCATTCTCCCAGCGGGTATCCACATGTCCCCAGAAGTGCACTTCCACCTGCTTGTCTTCACGGCGGACTTCCCACACATTATCATTCTGCAGCCAGTAGTCCGGCAGCTCTACCTGATATCCGTCTACAATCTTCTGCTCGAACAGGCCGTATTTATAGCGTATGCCGCAGCCATGCCCTGCATATTGCAGTGAGGCGAGTGAATCCAGGAAACAGGCAGCCAGGCGGCCCAGACCGCCATTACCAAGCCCTGCATCCGCTTCAACCTCCTCGATATCCTGCAGGCAGAAGCCCAGCTCCGAGAGTCCTTCACGGACAACCTCCAGCACACCCATATTCAGCAGGTTATTGCCCAGAAGCCTGCCGATCAGAAACTCCATGGAGAAATAATAGACCTGCTTATCCTGATCGATCTTGAACTTCTGATTGGTGTCCGCCCAGTTCTTGCCGGCATTCTCGCGGATCATATTCCCGAGGATATTGTAAATATCGGCGTTCGAAGCTTCCTCCAGCGGTTTGCCTAATTTCCCGATTAGTTTCTCGCGGAACACTTGTTTGAAAGTCTCTTTATCGTTGAACAACAGCAGGTTCCTCCTAACAGATGCTTGTATTTGTGGAAAAATATTGCCTATTACAACACTGGATCAGAAGAACTGCCGCACTGCACAGTTCCCCTGATCCAGATATTATATCTTGCTGCTCTTGGCAATGACAAACGGACGCCTGCTGTCTCCGACGAGTATCCGTTCCTTGCTCAGATGCACGTCTTTGTCCATAATGACATTCTCAATTACGGCATTCTCTTCAATTACACATTTCTGCATGATTACAGAATTGATGATTTTGGCTCCCTTGCGAACCTGCACACCACGGAAGATTACACTGTTCTCCACGGTTCCGGCAATAATACAGCCGTTGGCTACCAGCGAATTGCTGACCGAGGCGCTGTCCAGATAACGGGTAGGGGCTTCATATTTAATCTTGGTCTGCACCGGACTCTCTTTGAACAGGCCGAAATAATTCTCCTGCTTCAGCAGCTCCAAGCTGTTCTTGTAGTAGCTCTCCAGCGAATTGATAACGGAATGATAGCCTTTGTATTCATAAGCGGCAATCTTGAACTTGTGGCGGTTCTTCTGAATGGCATCGCGGAAGAAATAACTTTCGCCATGGGCGATGCAATGCTCCACCTGCTCCAGGAACAGCTTCTTCTCCATAATAAAGATATCCAAATATACATTGGGATGATGCTTCTCATGGTGAATATTCGTTACTGTGTTGTCTTCATCGACCTCTACCCGCAGGCAGGGATCATGCTCCGGCTGCAGCTGATCGATCTGCTTGTAGACCATGGTCACATCTGCGCCCTGCTCCAGGTGGTATTGGTATACATCCTGCAGATCAACCGTATTAATGTGCTGGCTGCCGGAGAATACAATATATTTGGCAGACGCCCGTTTGAAGAAATCCAGATTGTTATGATAATGCTGCAGATCGCCAAGGGACGTGTCTGTAGGGTCATTCCAGTCCGGCGGCAGAATGAACAAGCCGCCATGCTTGCGGTTCATGTCCCAGGATTTCCCGTCGCCGAGATGGTCCATCAGCGAGCGGTACTTGCGGCGGACGAACAGTCCCACGCTCTCCAGCTCCGCACGCATCATGTTGGACAAGACGAAATCGATCAGCCGGTAGCGGCTGGCGAACGGGACCGCTGCCCCGCAGCGGAAATAGGTCAATTCATTTAAATTATCCAGTTCATGGTCAAGATTGATTACGCCCATAAGCTCTTTCATCGGTATCCCCCGTCCTCTGTGGTTATATGGTTTTGGCTGCTACGGATTTGTTTTTTTTGCTGCGTTTGTCAATCAGCAGAATTTCGTCCTCATTCTCCCGGTCGACGCCGATTTCCATATAATCCTCAATGACTGTGTTCTCACTGATGATGGCTTTGTGAATTCTTACATTCTTGCCGATCTTCACCTTAGGCATAATTACAGAATCCGTAATCACGCTGCCTTCGCCCACTTCTACCCCATAGAACAGTACCGAATGCTTAACCTCGCCGTATACAATGCAGCCTTCGTTAATAATGCAGCTGGATACCTTGGCTCCAGGTGCAACATATTGCGCTGGCTGATTCGGATTGCGGGTGAAGATTCTCCAGCTGGTATCATTCAGGTTCAGCGGAGGATTGTCACTCAAGAGATCCATGTTCGCTTCCCACAGGCTGTCTACAGTACCGACATCTCTCCAGTAGCCTTCGAATGGATAAGCATACAGGGACTCTCCGTCATTCAGCATCAGCGGAATGATGTCCTTCCCGAAGTCATGGGACGAGCCGGCGTTCTCCCCGTCCTCAAGCAGATGCTTGCGGAGAACATCCCATTTAAAAATATATACACCCATAGAAGCAAGTGTGCTCTTAGGTTTGGCAGGCTTCTCATCAAACTCGTAAATTTTGAGGTCGTCTTCCGTATTCAGTATGCCGAAGCGGCTCGCTTCCTGGAGTGGCACGTCAATGACCGAAATGGTGCAGTCGGCGTTCTTGGATTTGTGATACTGCAGCATAGCATGATAATCCATCTTGTAAATATGGTCACCGGACAGAATCAGTACATGCTCCGGATCAAATTGATCAACGAACTTCAGATTGCGGTAAATCGCATCAGCCGTGCCCCGGTACCAGCTGCTTCCATTCTCCCGCTCATGCGGCGGCAATACAAACACCCCGCCGTCCTTGCGGTTCAAATCCCAGTCACTGCCGACTCCAATATACGAATGCAGCACCAGCGGTTCATACTGTGTCAGTACACCCACTGTGTCGATACCCGAATTCGAGCAGTTGCTTAAAGGGAAGTCGATGATGCGGTAGGTTCCTCCGAAATAAACAGCCGGTTTGGCAATCGATTTGGTTAATCCCTTCAATCTTTTTCCTTGGCCTCCCGCCAATAGCATGGCTACCATCTCTTTTTTCTTCATGGAAGAGCCTCCTTGACTTATGGGTAGTGAAACATGTAATAAATAGGTTGAATGATTGGTGCGGTGTAGTGTAGATCCCACATTGAAACCCAAAAAGAAATGAAGCGGAAAGAAGCAAACCATAAGAAATGCTTGTGACAGGAATGAATAAGATTTAAAACGGGGGAGGAAACAGAGAATTGGGACATGCTGCCGGTTTTGTCAGGAAAAACGCTCAAAACCGGGATTGTATCCTTATTGTAAAGTGTTCTCTACCCGCCGTCAAAACCCTTTATTGTCCGCTTCAAAAACTTTTAATTTCTAACTATATTCCTTATTAATAACATTAATATTTCCGTATAATTAGATTAACCATTATGATTAACCATGAACGACAATTCTGAATCCAATCTTTGGCTCCAAAGACCTATTTTCAGCAAACGTTCAACGTATAGCGTCATACTATGGACACTATAACCACTGAATATGGAGGAACTGCTAATGAAAGCAGCGCAAGGCGTCCGATTGCTTCTGGTGGATGATGAGCCTCATATCCTCCAGTTTCTCGAACTGGGATTAATGAACGAAGGATTTGAAGTGCAGACTGCGCCGGATGGTGCAGGTGCAATCGCTGCGGCCGCAGAGTTCAAGCCGCATGTCGTGATTCTCGACGTCATGATGCCCGGCATGGACGGCTTCGAGGTCGTCCGCTATCTCCGTTCAGAGGAGGCAGAGGTGGCCGTGATCATGCTTACCGCCAAGGATGAAGTGGATGACCGGGTTAAAGGCCTGTCTATCGGTGCGGATGATTATATGGTCAAGCCCTTCAGCTTCGATGAGCTGCTAGCCAGGATTCAGGCCCGCCTGCGCAACCAGTTCCCGGGACTGCTCGGCGAGGTGCGCTGCGGCCCCTTCCGGATTGACGGCCGGCGCAAAGAAATCAGCCACAAGGAGGAGGTGCTGGAGCTCTCGCCCACAGAATATGAGCTGCTGCAATATCTGGTTATTAACCACGGGCTGGTGCTGAGTAAACCCATGATTCTGGACAAGGTGTGGGGATATGATTTCGGCGGCGAGGAGAACATCGTTGAGGTCTACATCCGTTCCCTCCGCGAGAAGCTCGGGGACAAGGATCACCGGATTATCCGCACCCTGCGCGGCGCGGGATACCGGGTGGACCTTGTATGATTGCCCGGACCCGGGGTTTCCTCAGCAAACTGCAGGCACCGCGATCCCTGCGCAAACAGCTGCTGGCCACCTCGCTGTTAATCCTGTCCGTATTGCTGATTCTGATCGGCGTACTCCAGTATGCTCTGATGCGGAATTTCATCTACAGCAACCGCGCGGAGGCGATGGAAACCCAGATGCGCTCCGTGCCGCGCGAATTCTATTACATTAACCTTAATAATCCTGCGGGAAATGCAGCAGATCTAAACAACAGTGCGGGGGGCAATATTCCTGGCGGAGCTGTAAGCGGGACTATAAGCCCTGGCAACACGCTCCAAGGCGGAACTCCTGGCGGGGCTGACAGCGCCGGGAATAACGCCAACATGAGCCCTGGCAACAAGCGGTTCTACGGAGACCGCCGCCCGCTGCTGCTTGATGCCCATACTACGATAGCCATATACAGCTCAGACGGCACCTTCAAGGATCTGCAGGAAGAAACCCTGTCTGGGTCAGTAGCACCAAGAATGAGCAACGGCGAATATAACACCCTGCTGAAGCAGGCATCGGATAAGGCTACCGGGAAATACAGGCTGATTACTGCAGCAGACGGCAACGAGCATCTGGCTGTCTTCATGAACCTTGGCAGACCGGGTGCTACTAAATTGTTGCTGCAAATGAGCGTAGAAACCGGCCCTCTGAGAGATGTGATTATGCAGCAGCTACTTATTTTTGGCGCGTTATCGGTGGTCGCTCTGCTGGCCGGACTGTTCCTGTACTTACCCGCGCTGCGCAAAACGCTGATTCCCTTGTCCAAAATGGGAGAATCCGCGCAAAGCATCGACGCCGGCAATCTGGATGTGCGCTTCCCTGTAGATCAGGGCCAGCTTGAGGTCGACAAGCTCTCCCAGTCCTTCAACGGAATGCTGGAGCGTCTGGAGATTTCTTTTCACAATGAACGTGAGGCCAAAGAACAGATGCGCCGGTTCGCGGCAGATGCATCCCATGAGCTAAGAACCCCGCTGACCTCAATATACGGATTCCTGGAGGTACTGCTCCGGGGAGCAGCCGATAACCGGGACCAGCTCTATAGCGCGCTCAACAGCATGCATGGAGAGGCCAAACGCATTAACAAACTGGTGGAGGATCTGCTGCTGCTCGCCCGTATGGATGGTGCTCCGCAGCTGCGGGTCAAGAATCTGCTGCTCGGTGAGATGATTGACGAGATGCAGCCGCAGCTGCTGGTGCTGGCCGGCAAACGGAAGGTAAACTTCGATATTTCTTATGGTGTACGCGGCCCTGTTGACCCTGACAAAATAAAGCAGGTTATTCTTAATCTATTCCATAACGCCGTGCAGCATACGGATGCGGAATCCGGAGCGGTACAAGTCTCGCTGCATGCCAGAGGAACAGTGGCTGTTCTGACTGTGAAGGACAACGGCTCCGGTATTGCTGTCGGACATCTCCCGCATGTCTTCGACCGGTTCTACCGCAGTGATTCATCCCGCACCAGAAAGTACGGCGGCTCGGGGCTCGGGTTATCCATTACCAAGTCTATCGTGGAGGCGCATCAAGGAGAGATTACTGTAACCAGCACTCCTGGTGAATTCACAATCTTCCAAGTCTTTCTCCCCTGCCTGCCGGATTAGCTAATGACCTGTAATTAACGATATAATAGTAAGCAGAAGAAATAGCTGTCCTCATTGAGCATGGCTAACAAAACTTAAGCCCATGCTTCCGATGCGAGTTTTGTACGAAGTGAATTCACGGAAGCTGGGCTACAACAAAACTTAAGCCCACGCTTCCGATGCGAGTTTTGTACGAAGTGAATTCACGGAAGCTGGGCTACAACAAAACTTTTAGGAGGTTACATCATGTACGAAATCGCTATTATCGGCGCCGGTCCTGCCGGGGCAAGTGCCGCATTGTTCGCCGCCAAGGCGGGCAAAAAAACACTGCTGATTGACAATGACAAAGGCATGACCCGCAGAGGCTGGTATGAGAACTTTTACGGAATCAGCGAAATCGGCGGACCCGACCTCGTGGAGACCGGACATAAGCAGGCCGTGAAATTCGGAGCCGAGCTGGTCGCTGAGCAGGCTACCGGACTGAGCGCAAGCGGTGAAGGGTTCGTAATCGAGACGGAGAGCGGAGCTGCTTACGAGGCCAAGCATGTTATTCTGGCTACAGGGGTTCTCACCGATCTGGCCGCCAAGGCCGGAGTGGAAACCAAGGATGGCACGGAGCCGAGAATCAAGACAGTTATTGCAGCTACTGCAGAAGGCAAAACCAACATTGACGGCATCTGGGCAGCAGGAACAGTTGCCGGTGTGAGTGTGCACGCTATTATTACTGCCGGAGACGGTGCCAAGGTTGCGGTTAATGTTATCAGTGAGCTGAACGGTGCGCGGTATGTTGATCACGACTTGCTGAAGGCATAATTCACACAGACTAATAAGATTCCCAATAAAAAATGCATAAACGACCTGCCTTCATCATGGATGAAGGGCGGGTCGTTTTTTTGTTATAAGGGAGAAGAATCAGCTAGCCTAGCCGGGCTATTGTTGGCAGAAATCCGCTACTGAGTGTGCAAGCCTTGAACAAACACCTTTATCCGAGAACCGCTAAACGCAACAGAGTCTGCTGCAGCCTATCCAAACTGCGGATTGTTGTACTAAATGCAGGATTTCCAGCTCAGGACCCCCACAAAGTAAATATTGCTGCAGACAATACAACATTTCAGCGCCATCGAGGCCCCAGCGCGCTAAATTGTTGCATTTCGTGCAAGATTTCCGATTTTTCCGGGTAAATGTCTTTGGATTGTTGTATTTTATGCAGGATTTCATGAGCCGGGTGCTGTAACGGGGCGTTGAACCTAGGAGGCTTTGGGGTTCGGGGGTCTGGGCGTTAACGATAATGCTCCAGAGTTCAGCCGCAGCAAAAAACTGCTCCGGACGATTACGGTTCGCTTGCCGTAATCGTAATCGTCCGCGCAGCCTTCCGTTATTTGTTGAGATGGGCTACTCTGTGCTTCTGTGCACTCTGCTGCTTCTTGCCGCCATAGAACTCCTGAACAATGTAGAGCGGACGTCCCTTGGACTCGTCATAGATCCGGCCGACATACTCGCCCATCACACCCAGCATAATCAGCACAAACCCGTTGAAGGTTAGCGTAATCCCGATCATCGACGCCCAGCCCTTAACGGCCTCGTCCGTAAAGAGCGCCAGGTAGAGCACATACATAAGGTACAGAAAGCCGGATGCGGACAGCAGTGCTCCCAGATAGCCCGCCAGCTTCAGCGGTTTGTAGGAGAAGGAGGTGATACCGTCCAGCGACAGCTTAATCATGCGTTTCAGCGGATATTTGGTTTCGCCCGCCAGGCGTTCATCACGCTCATATTCAAGCGCCTTCTGGCGGAAGCCCACCCAGCTTACCAGTCCGCGGACGAAACGGTTTTTCTCCGGCAGACGTTTCAGCTCATCGCAGACTTTGCGGTCAATCAGCCGGAAATCGCCGGTATCTACCGGGATAGAGATATCTGTCGAATAACGGAGTATCCGGTAAAAGAGGGCTGCCGTCCATTTTTTGAACAGGGACTCCCCTTTTCGTTTGATACGCTTGGCGTAGACAACCTCATAGCCTTTTTTCCACTCGGCAATCATATCCAGAATCAGTTCCGGGGGGTCCTGCAGATCCGCATCGATAATAACCACGGCATCTCCAAGCGCATAATCCATCCCTGCTGTAATAGCAATCTGATGGCCGAAATTACGGGACAGGTCAATCAGCTTCACACTTTCATCCCAGTAGCTGTACTCCTCGATCATCTGCGCACAGTTGTCCGTACTGCCGTCATTGACGAAGAGCAGCTCATAGGACTCCCCTGTTGCTCCCATTACTTTCTTGATCCGCCGGTACGTCTCCTGAATCACTTCCTCTTCATTGAACATCGGTATAATTATGGAATAGCGCACTTGGGTGCTCATGGGCAGCTCCTCCTCAAATGATGTAGTTACTTAGTTAAGCGTGACCTCGTATAATGATCCGCCAGCGCCCCCTGATGTTCCCTGCCAGTCTGCGGAAGGAATCTCCGTCCCGTTCTCAGTGATCCAGGATGTAATTTCCGAGCTGCCGCCTCCGCGCCCGCCGCCCATACCGCCGCTGTTGACCAGGAAGTATTTCACCTGGCCGCTCTCTACGAGCGCCTTCAAAGTATCTGTGGTGTAGGGAACGTCTGATGCGTTAAATCCGTTAAGGATGACCACCGATTCGCCTTCGTCGATAATATAAGCACCTGCCGTTCCATAATCCATAGCTGCGAACAGGTATTTCTCACCAGTATTGTTTTCTTTAAGATAGGCCAGCAGATTCTCATTAACTCCTGTAGCACTATTCCTGCCGCCCATGCCGCCAGCACTGCTGCTGTCCGGGCCCGCTGCCGGAGTCATGCTGTTATTGCCGTACGTTATCGGTGTAAATGCCCAGTAGAGCGGACCGATCAGCAGAACGAGAAGTCCTGTTACAGCAGCGGCATGCAATAAGGATTGCTTATTTGCGCTGGCTTTCAGCAGCCGCAGGATGAGCAGCACTACGGAAGCTGCAACACCCGCTGCCAGGACAACAATGGACCAGCCGCTGCCGATGGTATCGTCATACGGATGGATGATATATACCTCGAGCACCGTTGTTGCGAGTACCGCTGCCGGAAGCAGCCAGGACAGCCACGATGTACGTTCCTTGTAATAGCTCCAGAGCTGTGACCACCCTGCACCTGCCAGCGTCGCAACCGGCGGAGCCATCATGATCAGATAATACTGGTGAAAGAAGCCGGCGATGCTGAAAAAGCCCATGACCGGTACCAGCCAGGCGAGCCAGAACAAGGCCTCCTTATGCTTCCGGGTGAAGTTCTTCCGGCGCAGGCTGGCAAAAATCCCGATGCAGCCGAACAACACGAACGGCAGCAGCCAGCTGGCTTGGCCGGATAACTCGGACTGGAACAGCCGCAGCGGGCCGGCGGTACCGGTATTAAACATCCCGCCAGCACCAGCGCTGCCGTTCATTCCACCCCGTCCGCCTTGGCCGCCGTCCCCGCCGCCCCAATCACCAGACTGACGTCCGCCTCCGCCCGTTCTGCCTCCTCCATCCTGCCCCTGCGTTCCGTCAGCCTGGCCAGGAGCCGTTCCCCGGCCTCCGCCGTCTGCAGTCCCGGCTGTTCCGCTACCGCTGCCGCCGCCCTGATCATCACCGGTTGTCCCCGGAGGCGAGTCTTGTCCCTGCTGATTTCCGCTGAACGATCCGCCGTCTCCATTCAACGCCGGCATTTCACCGCCAAACTCCGGCATCTCCCCGTTCATTGCGGGCATTCCCCCGCCGCCAAAACCGCCGCCGCTTCCAGTGCCGCCCGTACTGCGGTCACCCGTTAGACGGGAAACCCCGTTATAGCCAAAAGCCAGATTAAGTACAGAGTTGGTGCCGCTGCTTCCGATATAAGGACGTTTGTCGGCCGGTATGGAATCAACGATTACCGCCCATGAGAGCGAAACCGCCAGCAGCACTGCGGTGCAGACCGCCAGAGTCCCGGTTTTCCTCTTCCAGTTGACCTTGGCCGCCAGAATATAGAAGAGATAGAATGCCGGAACAACCATATAGGCCTGCAGCATCTTCTCATTGAAGGCTACACCAATCAGCCCGAATGCAGCCAGTAAGCTGCCCATCCGGCCGGTCCTGATGCCCCTGAACAGAAACCATGCCGCCAGCAGCAAAGTAAACACCAGCAGCGCATCAATATTGTTCGTGCGGCTCACTGCAGCTGCTACCGGTGTAGCCGCCATAGCCAGGGAAGCGAGCCTTGCAGCGGCTTTTCCAAAAGTAGGCTTCACCAGCAGATAGACGATCAAGACCGAACCTACACCGCCCAGTGCCTGCGGCAGAATGACACTCCAGCCATGCAGGCCAAAGATCAGCGCACTTAGAGTCTGCAGCCAGAACGTTACCGGCGGCTTATCGACAGTTACGGATCCGGCAGAGTCAAGTGAGGCGAAGAAGAAGTTATGGAAACTCTGCAGCATGCTCCCTACTGCCGTAGTGTAGTACGTATTGACATATTGATCATTCCAGATTCCATAGCCGTACAGAACTGCCGCCAGCAGCAGAATACCCAGCAAGACGGCGTCGGAACCCAGCCTTTTTAACCATTTCATAGATTCACCCGCTCCAATCCGTTCTTCTTGACATCCGGTAAGACGCCTTGTTGACCGGCCTTGTCTTTGTATAGGTGTATTATTGCATCCTTACCTTAACTCATAATGAATACTGGCTGAATGTTTGCTGAAACGGTACTGTATAAAAGGGAACGGCAAACACCCCCGCTTAGCCGTCCATGCTGCCTGAGCAGCACTCTAGAGAACGGATGCGGGGGTATACATAAAGCACACAGGGCAATATTCTTAAGCTAATCTTACCTACGGCTTGCGGGCCAGCGCCGTCACCTTACCGAGGGTATTCCAGTTGCGTGCCGTGAGATTCGTGCCCAGCAGCTTATCGAACTGCACTTTGAACAGCGGCGATTCGCTTACACTCACCTCATAGTAAGTGTACATTTCTTTGCCGATCACCCGTACCTGATCCGCTCCATCCTCATAGGGACGAACCTTCTCCAGCGCTTCAGCCGAAGGCTCGTCAGCCAGAAATGATACATACAGGCGTTTGAATTCCTCCGGCTCTGTCAGCGGGAACGGATTGCCGGCAATGACCGCTTCCAGCTCCTCCACGGAACGGATGATCACAGGGACCTCGAAGCCGAAGGTCTCCCGGATACGCTGGCTGATCACTTCGGCAAGCCCTTCGCCGGAAGCCGCTTCACTCTCAAATACCACGTTGCCGCTCTGGATATACGTCCGTACATTCGCATACTGAAGCTCCCCGAACATCGCCTTAAGCTCCTGCATTCTGATCAACTTGTTGCCGCCGACATTAATTCCGCGCAGCAGTGCGATGTATGTATTCATAAGCTCACCTGCTTTCTCTATGAAATGGTTATCGGGCGGAAGGCAATGATCTCAAGCGCTTGCGGATTTCGCGGACCAGCTGTTCCTTCTCTGATACCGGAAGCCACTCCACCAGCCGTGCAGCCGCTACCGGCAGTATCCAGGCTTCAATGTCCGCCCGGGACACCCCTGATAGTCTCATATATTCACGGGTGTATTGGCTCGTCATCCGCTTTCTGGCGAAGCCTAAGAATACTTTGGTGAACAAAGAAGCATGTTTGGGCATGGCTCCTATACTGAACATGACTATGGACCGTGCAGCATCTGCTGCAGGATCTCCTGAAACGGCAGTCATCCAGTCGATAACCCACAGCTGCCCGTCCATCAGCACATTGTCCGGATGGAAATCACCATGACATAGCTTATTCCCGCCTGGAAGCAGCTCCAGCTGAGATAGAATAGGTGCCTTCTCTTCCATATTAAGCATGGGGGCAGCAATAACATTCTGCTTCAGCCGTTTTTTCTGTTCTCCGGCTTCACCCGGGCCTGCAAGCTGATGGAGGCTGTATTGCAGAGCAGCCATCTGCTTGGCGTAGCTGGCAATTAGCCACGGCTTCGCACCCATCAGCTTCAGCAGCGGGGAGCCATGAATCTGCTGAAACACAATGCCCTTTCTGCCCTCTTCCGCGGCAAGCTCAACCGGCCGCGGGGTACGCACTCCCTGTTCATAGGCATAGGTACTGATGTGGTATTCCCAGTCCACATGATGCTCCGGCACCTCATTCAGATAGAGCTTAAGAATCGTTCCTTCGCCATACTCCATAACTTCCGCAGTCCGGCCTTTACCGATTACTTTCCCCAACATACTGCGCTTCCTTTCCTCTAATCCAGAATGATACGGGTATAATGCTCAACTACAGGGAATGGGCTGTAATAATGATGCAGCAGCGCTTTCCACTTCTGATACTGGGCGGATTCTCTGAACCCCACCGTATGATCCTCCAGGCTGCGCCATCTGACAATCAGCAGATATTTATGGTCGTCCTCCATACAGTGCTGCAGCTCATGCCCCAAATAACCGTCAATCGAGGCAATCAGCGGGGATGCCTCCCTGAAGCTCTGCTCAAACTGCCGGGTCAATCCCGGCTTTACCTGCAGCATTGCCGCTTCTGTAATCATGCTCTCATCTCCCTCTTAAAGTGAATCGCGGAAAAACTCATGATAGAAATTAATAATGACCAGCAGCACGGCCAGTGACTCGTTGACACTGCCTACCTCCAAAGAATGGTTGGCATCATCAATCCTGTACACCCGCACCTGCTTCAGGCCGCTGAGCTCGGCAGAATGCTGCTCCGTGAACAGCGGATCACTCCCGCCGTAAATAATGCTTCCCCGGCTCTGCTTAATGTACGGGATACTTTCAGCAACAGGGGTGAGGAACAGATGGGAAACCTTCTCTCCTATTCCTGTCTCTGAAGCTACCTTGCCGGCGATCACTGTCCCCATGCTTTTGCTGATGAACAGCAGCTGCTCATACTCCGGAAGCGAAGCAAGCGCCACCTTGCATTCCTCTGCGACAATATCAATTTCTTCACGTTTGAAGGGCGCCCGTGCACTTTGGTATCCATATTCCAGCAGCAGCAGATCACAGCCGTATTCCCGGGCCAGCTTGCCCGCATACTCCAGCAACGGACGCTCGGCGGAATAATTCTGCCCCGGAAACACCACGGTCAGCGACTTGGAGCCTTGTGCCACATACTTATGTCTGACTTCCCTGCCCCAATGTGAGGACATTACGATGCTGGATACACTCATCTATTCTCACGCCTTTCGTTATCCTCTTCTACAACACATTCTCTGCCTCTCATTATAGCCAACTTCCGCGCAGGTTGAAAATAAATAGCCCCGCAACGCGGGGCTGTGGAGGGATGGCATAGCTCATATGGATTTGCTGCTCTTTCTGCGGGAGAGGATCTCTGCTGTAATCCACAGCATAACGGGAATAACCACCTGGAACGGGAGGGCATACACTTTGTAGATGTGATAGGCAAAATACTGCATTTCCATAATATCCTTATAGATGAAACCGGATAGATACACCATGATGAGCCCCATCTGGAGCACCACGGACCGGTAGCTCTTCAGCTTGAATACTTTACTTACCCCATTACAGGTTACATACAGGCACAGGCTGGCCTTTATGAACAACGCTGTTACAAATATAATAGCCGACGAACCCTCGATCCGCGTCAGGAAATCCCCAATGTTAATTCTGCTGACCGCCACATACGAAGGGAAATACAGACTGGATAGAATATCAGGGCCCAGTACCAGTAAATTGCGCAATGTAACAACAATAATGATCATCCCGGCGATCAGTGTACCGCTGAGCAGCACCCTTCTGGCCGAGCCTTTGGCCGGGAGTACATTGAAGGCACCCAGAAAGATTACAATCTCGGCAAAGGGAAAGGTGAAGGAGCCGGCAGTATCCCTGAGGACAAGTCCCCATCCGCTATCCAGCAGCGGCTTGAGGTGATGATATTCATACTTAGGAACAGAGAGCAGCTCTATAAACACAATCACCATGAGCGAAAACAGCAGCAGGAACTTGGAGCTTCTCCCCAGCACCTCCATCCCGGCACCCACCACCCAGACACAGAGCAATCCGATCACAAGCATCGGGGCAATCATCGGTGTAGCAGTAAGGGCAACGGTTTTGCTGAATTCCCCGAAATTGCGCAGCACCAGCGATCCCAAATGCAGCGCGTACCATATGTACAGGCAGGAGAGCATACGCCCGAGGACTGCCCCGAACACAGCGATCAGCATGTCGTACAGATCCTTACCCGGAAAAAGCACATGGAGTCTCGAATAGACCAGCATGAGCGGAACGGCTAACAGGATAGCCAAAAGCAGGGCAATCCAGCTGATGTTGCCGGACTCCCCCGAGGCTCCCATGAACAGTGAGCTGCCGCTGATAAATAATACAGCTATGCTGATCGACTGCCCCGCTGGTATAATCTCTTTGCTCATGCTTACCTCCTCCTTCAGGAGTATGCTCTAGTACAGCCTCTTAATCAGATTTTCAATCAGCGGGGACGGACTGGGAATCTTCCAGTGCATCGACAAGGCAAAGGCCAGGGAGAAGGAGATCAGGTACAGCACAGAGCATACATAGAAGTCCCGCTTCATTCCCCGCTTCAGCAGTCCGTAGGGATCAAGGATGGCTACAAACACATAGATAACCACAATGTAAATAACCATGACTAATCCCCCAGCCTAATCGCACGCGTTGTTTTGGCACTGCTCTGGATCTCGACTTTGGAGCTGACCGTCACATCCAGATCAGCGAATACTTCGGGCCAGTGATCCTTGACCTTAGCCCAAAGCTTGGGCCGGTTCTCATGAATATTCTCGCCAAAGGCAAAAATATCGGCATCGTACTCCTGCTGGACCTTATGGATTAAGGCAAGAATATCTGCCTCCATACGCTCACCAGCCCTTTTCTCGATATCCTGAATGGTTTCCCCTTCCATGAAGCCTTCCGCTGTCATGACTTCATCCAGTCCGGTTGTAGTCAGAATCTGGATTTGCATCTGCAGCCTGCCGTCAACCATTCTGGGCTTCAGCTTGGTCTGACTGGAGTTGATCTCCAGGGAATACGATGGGGTTCCGTGTCTATCCTCCACATCCAGCACCCCGCCTTTAATTGCATTTTTAACAAACAGCATACACTTTGCCTCATTCCCGTCCAGCTTGCCGACCATCTTGTCTTCCACAAATATGGCAGTGCCTTCCACGCGTTCGTTCTTCTGTCCATTCTTCTGATGAATCGTAATTATCGGCGCAACCGCACTATTACCAGACGTTTCGAGCTTGTCGATGAAATCCCATATTTCCACAGTCGGCGCACTGCTGATATGCATCTCATCCCGCATCATTTGGGCTAGTTCAAACGACATGATCATTTCCGTCGTACTGTTCAGATTAAGAACCTCACGGGCCGTCTTCTCTCCCGAGACGAAGATATATACATCCGATCTTGTCTCCGTATCTCTGCTGTACCAGTCAATTGCTTTAATGAGGCCCTCACGGGCCACCTCCTCGCTTAAAATAATGGCCTTGGCATGACTCCAGAACAGCTTTTTGCCGGTTATGGAAATGATATTGCGGACAATTTCAAACATGGTATCCCCGCTTAGACTAATCATCTTAAACCCTGCCTGTGTCTTGTCCAGTCCCCCGTTGATATCTATCAACTCTACAGTAAGCAGCAGCTTGCCGTCCGCCTTGTTCTTGTCGATCGCTACGCCGGCTACAATGGACATATCATCCACCTCGGTATAATTCCAGCACCCGGATATGCTGAACAGCAGTACTATTGAGGACAGGCCCAACAGGACTCTGCGCAAGATGCTCATAACCGCTTCACCCGCTTGTTCGAGGGCTTCCGCTTCATATTCCGCGCTCCGATCATCGCAGGGCGCAGATACATATCCCACCAGGGTGCACGTATGGCAGTATCCTTAATATCCTGCGGCCGGATCGAGCCCACTCCTAGCATATAAGGGACCCCGAAGGAGCGCAGGCTCATCAGATGAATCACCAGACCCAGCAGACCGAAGAAATATCCGTATATCCCCAGGAAAAAACTGAGGAACAGCAGGCCCAGCCTGACTATAATCAATGGGCCTGTCAGCCTTGGATTCAGCAGTGTCGTTATTCCTGTTAGCCCCACCACAATCACCATGGGCGCACTGACAATCCGCGCATCTACCGCAGCCTGGCCCAGCACCAGCGCCCCTACAATACTTACAGCCTGGCCAATTGAGGTCGGAATCCGCGCCCCCGCTTCGCGCAGCACCTCGAAGATTGTCAGCATGAGCAGCGCCTCAACGACGGTAGGAAAGGGGACAGACAGCCTTGCGGTAGCGATACTCAGCAGCAGTAATGTAGGCACCATTTCCTGCGCGTAGGTTACAAGTGCGACATACCCGGCTGGAATACTAATGGACATGAAAGCTCCCAGCACTCTGAGCAGACGGTTAAAGGATGCAAAATAATAGTTGATATAGTAATCCTCACTGGCCTGGAAGTTCTCTACGAAAACATACGGCAGCGTCAAGGCAAACGGGGTACCTTCAATGAGCACAGCGATTCTGCCCTCCATGATTTTGCTCACCAGAGCATCCGGCCGTTCGGTATTGCCGATCGTCTCGAATGGGGAATAGGGTTCATCGCGGATAAGCTCAGCCAAGTAACCCGTATCCAGGATGGAATCAATCTCCACCCGCTCCAGCCGGCTGTAGAGCTCTTTAAGAATATCGGGTGAAGCCAAGCCCTCCATGTAGCAGATGCAGGTCTGCGTTTTCGTACGTGTCCCGATGTCAGTGAACACAAATTTCAGATCGGAATTCTGTACCCTGCGCCGGATAAGGGTTAGATTGACGAGCAGGGATTCGGTGAATCCCTCTCTGGGGCCCCGGACGGCTTTTTCCGTGGTAGGCTCTTCTATAGCCCGGGTCTCCCAGCCTTGGGCATTGATATTTAGGGCTCCTGCGTAGCCGTCGAGCAGGAATACTGTTTTGCCGCTGACTACAGCACCAACCAGCTCCTCCAGTTTCGTGGAAACCATAATGTCACTGATATTGATAACTTCCATACGGATTTTTTCCATCAGCTCTGCGGGATTGCCGCTCTCTTGCTCTGTGAATCCATAGGCCATGAACGGCTTGGTAATCCCATTCTGTATGAGATCACGGTCAATCATTCCATCCACGTAGATCAAGCCGCAGCGGATGGGCATGCTATGCTTATTCTCAATCACACGAATTCTCAGGGTCCCATCATTACTGAAAATCTTCCGGAACAGAGCCAGCGTATCATCCAGCGAAGGACTTAGCGGCTGGGAAGATGATATTTTGCCGTCAGCTTCACTGTCTATTGCAGCATCCTCGCTCTTCACAGCAGTCACTCCTGTCACATTTCTATTGCTCTGATTATCCCCCGTCTCTCTAACTCCTATTCGCCATAATTATGCTGTAGAGGAAGAACTCAGGATTAGGCAGAGAACAGCAAATAGCCCCTTCTGTGCAGATAGGGGCTTGGCCGGGCGGGACCGGGGAGAGCTATTATCACGCTGTCGCGGTTACTCCTTCCCGGCAGATGCTCTATGCGGCGCTTTATGTTATGGTTGTCTTAAGTACATACAGCGGATAGTTCTGTTATAGACAAAGGAGCCTGTACATGACGCCATTCACCCAAAGAGTGATCACCATTATTCAGTCCATCCCGGAAGGAGCCGTCATGACCTATGGCGGTATTGCCCGCGCGGCCGGAAGCCCCCGGGGAGCCAGGCAGGTGGTGCGTATTCTGCACTCTATGAGCAGGAAGTACAAGCTGCCATGGCACAGGGTCATCAATTCCAAAGGAATGATCTCGCTCACCGAAGACGAATCCGGCTCACTGCAGCAGCTGTACCTGCTGGGTGAAGGGATTATTTTTGATGAGCGGGGTGTGATTGATCTTGAACGTTACCAGTATCACCCAGGACCCGGGCTGGAGCTGGAATTAGAGCTGGAGCCGGAGCAGGATTTCAACCCTGACCCTGAAGATCATCTTCTGCCGCCCTTCGAATAAGCTTTGCCGCTCCCGCTGGCAAGTCCGTTCAGCAGACAATAGAGCGTGGCATAAATCACCAGCAGCACAAAGGCTACGAATAAGCTGAAAAATACGGACTGCCGGTTCAGGCTGTCCTTAACCAGCTGGTACAGCTGGTGGCGGTCTGTCAGCACATCCCAGCTGTTCAGGCGGTAGACTCTGCCCAGCAGAACGCCATAACCGCCCATTACGCAGGCAAAGAGCACGAAGATCCAGGACAGCACCCCATTGGTTTTGCGGTAGATCACATGCTGGAACTGGTACAGGGAGAAGAATCCGGTCAGCCAGCCGCTCCAGGTGAACAAGAGCAGGGTGGTCAGATCGTACCAGTACCGGTTCTGGATTGTCCCGCCTACGATGTATTTGCTTTTGCGGATGGTTAAATGCACGAGGTCAGTCATAATATAAGGCGCATTCGGGAAAAAGAGCAGCCAGGCTATGCCAAGCGGCAGAATCAGCAGCCCCCCAATCTTCCGCTTATCCAGCTCATGCGCTGCCATGGAGAAGAAGAACGGCACCCAGGCCAGAAACAGATTCCAGAGCAGAAAAGCATAGAACGTATCGGTCTGCAGCGAAACTACGCGATATACGGCAAGTGTTGCCGCCGTCATTCCAGCCAGAAGTATAAATACCTTCGAATAATTCAGTTCCTTCATGAGGGAATACTCTCCTTACTTGTTATATAATTCAGCTATGTACACTCTGCAATTGCCTTTTCACTCTTCCTAATTGTACAAATATGGAACCGCATAGTCCAACATTGTATGCGGCAGCTATAAAAACAGCCCGGACGTGTGAATGTCCGGGCTGGAGCTGTTGCTATTGTTCCTATTAATGTAAATCTGGATTAACAGGACCGGATTCCGGTCTCTATACCCCGCCGCTCAGCTTCCTGGCGACAGCCGGAGTACGCCCTTTGAAGGCTGCGCTGCGCGGGTATGCCTCATCAAGCCCTGAGAATGCGCTGCATTCTCTGAAGGCAGCATGCTTGCAGCCCAGGCAACGGCTGTAATCAATGCTTCCCAGCGCTTCATTGATCGCTTCCCCTGTATGATCATAGAACTGCGCAGCCCCGATTCTGTCATACAGACCTGTCTTCTTCAAGAGATCCAGCGGCTGGCTCTGGATACCGGAGATCATCAGTCTTCCGCCATCCGCGTGCAGCTGCTTCACCAGGCCAGCCAGATTGGCTTCACCGGTGGTGTCCATTAGCGGCACCTTCCCCATGCGGAGCAGAATGACCTTCGGCTGATCCGGCCCCAGTCCCGGCATGGTACTGTCGAAGCGGTAGGCTGCCCCGAAGAACAGCGGTCCTTCGACATTATAGATTCCGATCTGCGGACAATCGTGGCTGTCCGTCACCATATGTGCCTCAACCTTCACGGAGGAAGGGTCGGGCAGTACTTTGGAGACCATGTGTACTTCTCCCATCCGCTTCACGAAGAGTATCACCGCGAGCACCAGCCCCACCTCTACCGCCAGCGTCAGATCCGCAAACACAGTCAGCAGGAAAGTAATGAACAGCACCAGTGAATCGCCCGTCTTCAGCTTAAGCAGGTGAAGGAATTCCTTGCGTTCACTCATGTTCCAGGCCACGACCATCAGGATCGGGGCCATCGCGGCCAGCGGAATGCTGGAGGCATAGGGTGCGAATAACAGCAGGATCAGAAACACAACAACGCCGTGAATGATACCCGAGAGCGGCGAAGCCGCACCGCTGCGGATATTGGTTGCCGTTCTGGCGATCGCCCCGGTCGCTGGTATTCCGCCGAACAACGGCGCAGCAATGTTGGCGATCCCCTGGCCGACCAGCTCGCGGTTGCTGTCATGGCGGCTGCCTGACATGCCATCGGCGACTACTGCGGACAGCAGCGACTCAATGGCGCCCAGCATCGCAATGATGAAGGCCGGGCGGATAAGCAGCCTGATCTTCTCCCAGGTAATGACCGGGAAATGAAAGCTCGGCAATGTATTCGGGATATCCCCGTAAGCTGAACCGATGGTAGTCACCTTGCCGCTGAAGAATAAGGCAGCAATGACCGTAGCGCAGAGCAGCCCGATCAGAGAACCGGGCACCTTCGGTGCGAAGCGCAGCCCCAGCACTACGACAGCCAGACAAATCGCCGCAGTCAGAATACTGTACAGATTGATTGTCGAGATATGGGCGCCGATCTCTTTCATATTGTCCAGAAAGCTCTCATGCCGCTCCATATCCCTTAGTCCGAGAAAGTTAGCGATCTGCCCGCTGAAGATAATAACGGCAATTCCTGCCGTGAACCCGATTGTCACCGGCTTCGGAATGAACTTGATCAGCACCCCGAGCCGCAGAACGCCCATCACCACGAGAATGACCCCGGCCATCATTCCGGCAATCAGCAGATTCTCGTACCCGTACTGCATGGCAATCGCGAATAAAATAGGAATAAACGCACCCGTAGGCCCGCCAATCTGAAACTTTGTACCGCCGAATAAGGAAATGAGAATACCGGCTACTATGGTCGTGTAAATTCCGTACTCCGGTTTCACACCGGAGGCAATAGCAAATGCCATCCCCAAGGGGATGGCAATCACGCCGACGATCGTCCCTGAAATGATATCCTTGCGCAGAGAAGCAATATTGTAGCCTTTAAAACGGCCCCACCCTGTCATCATTTAACCTTCTTTTCTTTAAATATCTGATTATTTGAATATAAGACTCACATTACTCCTGCCTGCCGTTCTTGTCAACGGGGTAATCCGCCCCCCGGGAAGCCGGGGTCATTCGCTGCGGATGCCTTCAAGCAGGGAGATGGTGTTCACAAGGTGATTGTCGAATATTTGTTTGGCTACAGCCAGAAGGTCTTTGATCAGAGGATCACGGAGGGCATAAATTACGGTGGTTCCTTCTTTGACACTGGCCACTACGTTCTTGGCACGGAGTACGGCCAGCTGCTGGGATACGGCAGAGCCTTCCGAGCCGAGGATCGCCTGCAGCTCATTCACATTCTTCTCGCCTTCGCTGAGCAGCTCCAGAATGCGGATCCGCATCGGATGAGCCAGCGCCTTGAAGAATTCCGTCTTAAATTGTTGAATATCGCTGTTCATGGGACTTCTGCTCCTCTTGCTATACTTTCTAATGTATATTATCTTAGCTCATTTAGCCGAAGGTGGCTACGCCGGAGCAGGAAATAGTTAGTCCGGCATACGCCCCGCAAGCTCAAGGATTGACAGGGTACAACATGATCTCCCCGGTCCTGATCTCCACGAATCCGCCCAGCGCCATCGGTTCACCCAGGCATTCGAACATGATTACATCGCGGCCAAGCCGCAGATAACCGGTCCCGTCTTCCTCTATATTCTCCAGTATACCCGTCAATATGACAACATTCCCGTCCATACGTATCTCACAACGGCCTCCGTGCGCCGGCACAATATCCACCCAGCGCATGAACAGCGGGGGCAGCTCAAATTCAGCCTCGCAGGTCTCCCCGGCAGCCACAGCGGCACCGCACCAGGTTCCTCTGCCCTCGCCGAATTCGGACGCGAAGAGTACCTCATTCTTCTTCAGGCTTGTCCCAAGTATGTTTATGTTCATCCTCATTAGCTCCATCTTCATATGTTATACCGCTCATTATACATGACATGGGGCCAGCAGACATATCAGGTGTAATTCTGTGTCGCCTTGTTCAGATACGTGCTGGGATGCAGCCAGGGATGTTTGAAGAATTCGTGCTTGTCGCTGATTTTACGGGATACCCCAAGATCATAATCAATCATCCGTTTCACCTTGTCTGCGAACGGCTCACTCTTAACCAGCATTCCCATTTCGAAATCATGGCAGGCGCTTCGTTCGTTGATATTATACGAGCCGTGGAATACAGCCCGCGCTCTGTGGTCATAAGTGATTTTCCAGTGGGAGAAGCGTTCTGTAAAGCTGTAGTCATAGAAGGACACCCCATTGCAAAAAGGAATGTACATATTGCTGCGCACCGCCGCCTTGTTCGTAGGATGATCATTGACCTCAAGCGGATTGCATATCGAGATATGGCGGGAACACTCCGGTCCAACTTCACCGAGCCGGTCCCAGAAAGCCTGGTCGATCAGATAAGGATTCACAATAATAGTCTCTTCGGCGGCATACGTAAGCAAATCCAGATAATACTGCTGAATCAGATTCACCGGATTTCCGGGAAAACTTAGAAAGAGCGTGCATTCTTCCCCGCCGAATTCATAGTTTGCCGCTGGGTGGTAGAACGGGTCTTCCACCTCAAAGTGATCTCCTCCAAGCAGAAGCCATCTGGCGTGAAAAGCCTCATTCAGCGGCCGGGCAGCCTCCCCTTGAATCCGGAAGCAGCCGTCATGCCACTCCTCTTCCCTGGAGGGAATCCCAAGCGGGCGTCCGTCAATCTGTTCAGTTGCCGACTCCCGGATAGGCGTTGCAAAAGTATACTGGTCACCGATATTGAGACTTCCTATAATGGACGTTGTTCCGTCAATGACCATAAATTTACGGTGATCGATCACATTCAGCCCGGTAATTTTGACATCCTCCTGCACCTTGTCCTGCAGAAAGAGGATACTCTCAGGGACGCCCTGAGACTTCAGTTCCTCACGCTTCACTGCCCATTCCGCAGCAGCGTAGCAGGAATGAAATGTATCCTTCAGCCGGGCTCCAGCCTGCTCAAGGACTGCTGCAATCTCGGAGAATCTTCCTACTTCAAGATTGCTTCCGTATCCCAAGGCGGTGACGGTGTAATTCACCAGCATCCGGACCTCTACTCCCCGCTGAAGCGCATGAAGCAGCTCCGAGGCGATTAGCTTTCCCGAATGGTCATTGAAGAACAGCATCACGGACAGATGGATATAACGCTGTGCATTGCGGATCTCTTCCAGCAGCATCTCCAGGCATTGCGGCCCGTTCACATATGGATCCACCTTGTTATGCCTTGTAGTCTGCGGCGCCAGCGCTCTAAGCTTGCCGGAATCCAGGCCGGACACGGCTGATGCGAGCTGCTCAAGCAGCTCCGGGCTGAATCCGGGAAGCTCCTCCAGCTGCCGGACATCGGTGATCACCCCCCCATGCTGTGCCTGCCGGTAAGCACGGACAGTAGCGCTGTCCAGAATAGGCTCAATAATAGAATCGGCGGCGTCCGTGTTCTTAGCGATAGTTCTTAAATAGCCGCCGGATATCCGGTAATTCACGTAATCCGCGAGATCCTGCCGAAGCCGTTCATCCCACTGCGCTGCAGGTAATTGCGGCAGTTGCTTGTTGCTATGTATGTTTCCCATTCGATCCCCTCATCCCTTTCATTCCCCACTCTCTTCAGGTCCCGCCTGCGCGTTACAGCTCGTGTAAGGGTAAGCTTAGATACCCGGCACGCCTGTTTTATAAACGTTCCGCTTCTTAGCATTATTTTCTTCCGCCTCCCGCTGCGGGATGCCAAAGGGGAAACCCCGGCAGCCGTTAAGACTGCCGGGGTTTCCCCGTAGTGAGTGTGTATATTAGCTAGTTTAATAGGAGAGCTACATAATTATAGCCCGGAGGGCTGAAAAAGCTTCAGCGCGGCAATCCGCTCTACCGCTTCCGCAAGCCGGGCCTCCTCACTGACCAGCCCCACCCGCACATATCCTTCGCCATAGGCTCCGAAGCCGATGCCTGGCGCTACCACCACATGAGCTTCATCAAGCAGCAGGTCAGCGAAGCTCTGCGAGGTATAGCCTGCAGGAACCGGGAGCCAGGCGAAGAAGGAGCCGCGGGGGGCTTCCACTTCCCAGCCGATGCTGCGCAGACCCTGAATCAGGACATTACGCCGCGCTTCATAGCGGGCCACATTCGCCTGTACCGGGGCCTGCGGGCCAAGCAATGCCGTTCTGGCTGCCTCCTGCACCGCGCCGAACAGGCTGACATACATATGATCCTGCAGCAGGTTAAGGCTCTCGATCACGCTGGCATTCCCTACGGCGAACGCGACGCGCCAGCCGGCCATATTGTAGGTTTTGGACAACGTATAGATTTCGATGCCATTCTCCTTCGCACCCGGGGTCTGGAGATAGCTCCGCGGCTTCTGCCCTTCATAACCAATGGCGGCGTAGGCAAAATCATGCACCACGCAAATGTTGTGATCCGATGCGAACTGCACCGTTTCCCTGAAGAAATCCGCGGTCGCCACAGCTCCCGTAGGATTATTCGGATAGTTCAGGAACATCAGCTTCGCCTTCGCGGCGGCTTCCGGGCTGATGCTGCCATAATCGGGCAAAAACCCGCGTTCTGCCGTCAGCGGCATCATCTCCATAACAGCCCGTGCCAGCTCAATCCCCGACCAATAGTCCGGATAACCGGGATCAGGCACCAGCGCCGTATCCCCCGGATTGAGCAGACACTGCACCACCTCAACCAGACCGGTCTTGCCGCCGAACAGAATGGCGACTTCACGTTCCGGTTCAAGCTCTACTCCATATTCCCGCAGGTAGAACTCGGCCACGGCTTCCTTGAGGTAAACATGGCCGCGAAACGGCGGATATTTATGATTCAGAGGGTTCACTGCGGCCAGCTGGAGGGACTCCACGATATGGGCCGGTGTAGGCATGTCCGGATTGCCTTGCCCCAGATTGATTACGTCATGCCCTTCGGCAGCAACGGCTCCGGCTCTGGCGACAAGCGCGGCGAAGAATTGCCTGGGCAGAGATTTCAGCATTTGTGAAGGTTCAAAACGATTCACGGGCATGCTCCCCTCTTCAAACCAGAATTATTTGCTCAATTCTTCAGCGTTATACAGCTTAACATCCAGCGGTGCAGTCAGGAATTCTCCTGCTTTGGCGGCGAAGCCGGTGAAATGCGGGCTTGTATTATGGGCAGCTACAGCCGCCTGGTCACGCCAGATTTCGACCATGATATAGGTATTTCCGTCCGCTGTATGCTTATACAATTCATATGAGATGTTGCCATCTTCTTCGTGGGTTGCAGCAACCAGAGTCTTCGCGACTTCAAGGAACTCCTGCTCACGTGCGGGATTTACCTGAAGCAATGCGTGAATAATAATCATTTAGTATTCCTCCTAAGTTTCTTGAATATTAACTCAATGATCCAGTATTATCCAATATTCATTTCCACTGGGCAACAGTGTCAACCGGCAGACGGACGGATGCATAGCCTTCTTCAACCGCTTTGCCGATCGATATCAGCATGACCGGAATATAACGCTCTTTGTCCATATCAAACAATTCCGCAATCTGATCCTTCTCGAATCCGCCGATCGCGTTCGTGTCATAGCCATGGGCACGGGCTGCCAGCATCAATTGCATCGAGACCAGACCGGCATCAATCAATACCGTTTCTCTGTTTACGTCCGCAGGCAGCTTCGCGAAGTGGGCACCCAGAGAGGCCAGCTGTCTTTCTTTTACCTCGGCAGGCATCAGTCCGCGTTCTACAGCAGTTCCGTAGATTTCTTCAGCATAGTCGAAGTTGTTCAGATCACCAAATACGGCAATCATTGCTGCGGAGGTTTCTACCTGAAGCTGATTAAATTTGGCAATGGTGGCCAGCTTGGCTTTGGCTTCCGCGCTTTCGATGATAAGGAAACGCCAAGGCTGCATATTAACGGAGGAAGGGGCCAGAGTCGCTTCAGTAAGGATCTCAGTCATTTCCTCTTTGCTGATTTTGACGGAGGTATCGTATTTGCGGATTGAGCGGCGTCCTGTAATAATGCTTGTGAAATCGTTGTTTCTGGTTGTGTTCATGAATAATAAGCTCCTTTATGGTTTGATTATAGGTGACGGCTACAGTAAATTAATATTATATTGCAGCCGGGTAAGCATCTCTGCGAGTACGGTGCGTTCCTGTTCATTGAACCCGGTAAGCAGTTCGCTGATGAAGCGGGTCTTCTCTTCCCGGTAGGAATTAATATGTTCCCGGCCGTGATCGGTCAGGGAGACGAGGGTGACCCTGTTATCGGCAGGATTATTCCGGCGGGCAATCATTCCGCTGTCTTCAAGTCCTCTCAAGTGGCGGGTGACTGCTGCGGCATCGATATCGAGTGTCTTTTGCAGCGAAATCTGGCTGATCTCGGAGACTCGAAACAATTCCTGGAGAAGGCGGAACCGGGTGGGTGTAATGCCCGCACAGCGCTCGAACTTCGGGCTGATTCCCTTATGCAGCGCCTGCAGCAGCTCAAAGATTGTATCTTCATCGGGCAGATGTTCTGTCAAAATTAACCCCCTTACGCAAATATATTGTGCAAAATCTTTTTGACAAACCTTACTTTACACCGGAATCGTTGACCCGTCAACTAATAAAATTAAAGAGGAGTTTGCCCGTATGAAAATAGCCCTGATTCAGCTCGATATAGCATTTGGCAATCCGGAGGTGAATTATGCTGCGGCAGAACGCAAAATTCGCGAAGCCGCCGCCGGTAACCCGGACTGCATAATCCTTCCCGAATTATGGACGACCGGCTACGATCTGACCCGGCTGGACGAGATCGCAGATCACGGGGGCCGCACTGCGGGGACCCTGATATCCGGTCTGGCCCGGAAATACGGGATTAATATCGTCGCCGGCTCTGTCGCCGTGAGGCAGGATACCGGGATTACCAATAGCATGTTCGTCTTCGACCGTACCGGAGCACCCGCCGGGCAGTACAGCAAGCTGCATCTGTTCAAGCTGATGGATGAGCATCTCTACCTCCAGCCCGGGTCAGCCAAAGGACTGTTCAAGCTGGACGGCACCTTATGCGCCGGATTAATCTGCTATGATATCCGCTTCCCCGAATGGGTCCGTGTTCATATGGCGGAGGGCGCTGAAGTGCTGTTCATCAGCGCAGAATGGCCGCTGCCCCGCTTATCCCACTGGCGGGCGCTGCTAATCAGCCGGGCGATTGAGAACCAGTGCTACGTGGTGGCCTGCAACCGCTCCGGTTCTGATCTGGCCAACATCTTCGGCGGCCATTCCATGATTATTGACCCTTGGGGAGAGATTGTGAGCGAGGCTTCCGGCAGCGAAGAGATTCTCAGCGGCGAGATCGACCTCGCCAGGGTGCGGGAAGTACGCGGGCAGATCCCGGTCTTCTCCGACCGGCGGCCAGAGCTGTATCTGTAGGGCAGATAAGACGCCCTCTCCAGGGATTCAGGGGCACTTCTGCCCCTCATTTCCGCCAAATGCCCTCCCACCAACCAACTTAAAGGGATTTTTCCCTCTATCTACCTCCAAATCCCCTCCCACTAACCAATTTAAAGGGATTTTTCCCTCTATCTACCTCCAAATGCCCTCCCACCAACCAATTTAATGGGATTTTTCCCTCTATCTACCTCCAAATGCCCTCCCACCAACCAATTTAAAGGGATTTTTCCCTCTATCTCTCCAAACAGCAAAAAGCACAGGCGAATTTAGCTCGCCTGCACTCGTCTGCATTTACCTGCACCCTTCTCGTGTGCACCTGCCTGCACCCTTCTCGTATGCACCTGCCTGCACTCTTCAATGACCGCCCGCTCTCCACGCTTCCCAGGACTCCCGTTACATTGCGCGCTTGCTTCAGCGCGCATACCTCTCCCGCAGCACACGCGCCGCCTCCAGTACTCGCGGATCGCCGTACTGCAGGCTGTAGCCGGTCTCCTGCTGCAGGCGTTCCGCCGGCTTCAGCAGTGTGCCCCGGCGGGCAACCGCCTGCCGGATGCCTGCGGTGAAGACTGCGGCCGAATCCGGGCCGCCAAGCTCCCCGAGCGCGGCGATCGTCTCCGGACGCACGCGGGGATAGTCCAGCGATTCGTCCCCGTCCGCTGCCTCTGCATAGAAGCTGCGGATGAGTTCTCCGCGCGCAAGCCCGGAGCCGGACACGACAACAAACGCGTGGACGAAGTACGCGTTGCTCTGTCTCCGCTGGGCGATGCCGCAGAACTTGCGGCCGCCGATGGACAGATCGAAGTCACCGGGGCAATACGACCCGGTGACTTCCTCGGCACGGATCAGCGCCGCCGCCTGCGGATGGCTCACAGCTACGGCTTCGGCAATCAGCGAAGCCAGCAGCCGGAAATCATCGTGAAAGTCCAGCTTGCCCGGACTTTTGGGCAGCAGCAGGGACACATTGATGATCCCGGCATCCAGCGGCACTGCTGCGCCGCCTGAATGCCGGACCGCCGTGCGGATTCCCTGCTCCTCAAGCGCTTGCATCGCCGCCCCCGCACGGGGCAGCTTGCTGTCCCGCAGCCCCAGCGCCACACCGCCCTGGTGGCTCCAAAGATGCAGTACCGGCGGAACCTGTCCGGCTCCGACATCCCGGCACAGCATTTCCTCGAAGGCAAACGGAACCAGCATATCCTGCCCGGATTCCGTTTCCTCCGCTTCCCCGCTCAAATGCGTGAAGAGCAGCATATCTTCAGGCAGCCTGCCCGCCACTCCATTTTCCAGCACATTATAAGGTTCACTTCTCATTCAGATTGCCTGCGAGTCCCACTGACTACCTTCTTTCCCGGATACGGCAGGCCGGGCACCATGCTGATCCCGCAAGTCACGCTGCGTATTCCGATGTATTGTAATTACACTTTCTTAATTAGTCCTATTGTAACCGATCTCCGCCCTGGCCGCGAAGCCCCTGGTATATGAACTCTGTATTTGAAATGGCGGCTGGAACCCGTTATCCTTAGAGGATAAGAAGATAATCCCAGCCATAAGAATCGCGTTGAAGCTCATGCTATACACAACCCTTAGGAGTGATGCCGCATGACAACCGAACAACTGACAAAGGACAGGCAACTAAGCAAGGCCAGACAATGGGAGCAGGCAATGAACAAGCTGTATATCAACTTCCGGGACTACAGCCAAGATGTGCTGAAGGGCTTCGGAGATGAAGATATTCATCAGGCCAGAGTCAACAGCCGCAAGCTGCTGACGCTCCTGTCCATTCTTGATCCGGGCCATTCGGCTACGGAAGAGTTGTACAGCACATTCAAGCAGGCACAGAAGAAGCTCGGCAAGGTAAGGGACGCAGATGTACTGATCGCATCGTTCAAGGAACGGCGCAAGGCCGCCAAAGAGGCGGGTGATGTCAAAACCGCCGAACTGCTCACAGCAGTAATCAAACACCAGAAGGCCAAGCGGAAGACATTCCGCAAGAAGCTGGAGGATGCGCTTCCCAAGCTGACCGGCAAGGCCCTAGACGCGCAGTGGACCCCTTTTATCGATACACAGCTGGAGCCGCTCGCCGCCAAGAAAGATGCCAATGTGGTCATGCGCGAGCTTGAAGTCGCTTTTGAACAGAAGAAAAAAGCCTGCAAGACCCTGTTCAAGGGGCCTGAGGCTGAATCGAAGGAAGCCTTCGAAGCGCTCCATGAGCTGCGGATTGCCGCCAAGCATCTGCGCTATACCGCTAATGCGGCCGCTTTTGCGCTGAATCAGAAATTCCATGCCCACGAGGCCATCTACAAGGATATTCAAGAGCAGCTCGGGGTGATTAATGATAAGCGCGTGTGGCTCGAAACACTGAATTCCATTGGACGTGAAGAGCTGGATGTCGGTAAAAAAACATGGGCGGCGTTCACCGAAAGTCTGCGCGCAGAGGTACTGGAAGCATTGCACCAGAATGAGGTTGTCCCTGTAGTTCCTGGAGCAGAGAGCACGAAATAGCGGCATTATATATATTCCCGAAAATACAAAGGCAGGACGCTGCATGATCCTCATGCGGCATCCTGCCTTAATTCTTGGGCTGCGAGTGCCAGGAAACGCTGCCTGGGAAGAATCGCGGGCCTGTGCTCCACGATATCCGCGGCAAAGCGGCGCTCCCGCCCCTCCCCGTTACAATACGTTAAAGAGTACCGCGCACCGCTCCGGCAACTTTGTTCAATACACCCTGATATACGGATTTCGGCCGCAGGCCGACCAGCTTCTCCACAGGTTGGCCTCCGCTGTATACGATCACTGTCGGCATGCTCATCACACCGGCTTCCGATGCAAGCTCCGGCAGTTCATCGCAGTCCACCTTAATCATGCTCACGTCATCCCCGTATTCGGAATTCAGCTCTTCCAGAATCGGCAGCAGGGTTCTGCAAGGCGGACACCAGGACGCACCGTAATCCACCAGCACGGTTCCGCCAGCCTTCAGCTGTTCACGCACAGCTCCGGCGTTATCGGCAATTATCATAGCCATCTCAAGCCCTCCTTCAACTCTCAAATGATTAACCTCAATTATATAAGCTGAACTTAAGATACTAACTTAAAGCTTAGTCGTCACTACGGTGAATATTTGGACTTCCGGACGCTATCGCTCCTACAGTTCCAGAATCCCTCTTCGATCCTTCTAGCTTCTTGTTATTTTCTTCTATTCATCTTATCGATCCGCCTTATTCCTCTTCATTCTGCTGCTCATGCAGAATTGAAGCCATCCGGTCCTGCAGGTTCAGCTTGATCTGATTCAGCTCAATCAGCTGGCGTTCAATCTCCTCCAGCTTGCTGCGGTACAGCGGCATTACTTCTGCACAGAACGCCTCTTTATTCTTGAGGACACAGTTCAGGAATCCGGCAATCTCTTCTGTCGACAAGCCAAGATTCAAATACAGCTTAATCGTCTCCACCGTATCCACGGCAAGCGGAGAGTATTCACGGTACCCGTTGTCCTGGCGCAGCGGTTTGATCAGTCCCTGACGCTCATAATATCGTAATGAACGGACGCTTACGCCCGTAAGTGTGGCTAATTCACCTATTTTCATGGTATCCTCCCCGGGGTTCATGAGAAATGGTCTGCACTCAGTATAAACCCTGACACTAGTGTCAGGGTCAAGGTGTTTTTTCAGAATAAACAAAAAAACCAGCCTAAGCATAACTTAAGCTGGCCTCCACATTATCTTACAGCAGTCCCGCTGCCCATAACCCGCCTCTGCGGATCATCTGCCGGAACGGCTCTACCGAGAAGGAAGGCAGATGATGGCCAGGCATCAGGTAGACTACCCGCCCTTGTCCGAATTCATGGCACCAGGCCGCCTGCCGCATAGCCCCTCCATGGGGATATTCTGCGAGAATGGTTGATTCGAAATATGGCAGCTGCTCAAAATAGTACGGCTCATCCTCAATTACAAAGTCATTGATGCCCTGCATAATCGGATGCTCCCGGCTGGAAATCGTCATATGAAGCGCGGTATAGTCCGGATGGTGGGTGAAATGGGCGCCCAGCATTACGCCGAGCTCCTGATTGCGCTGCAGGGAGATCCCGTTATGCACTACGAGCAGACCGCCGCCCCCAGCCACATAAGACAGCAGTGCACCGCTCTGCGCAGCGGATAATTTCTCATCAGAGAATTCAGTATAGGAGACCACCAGCTTGCAGTCCGACAATTGTTCCTTGTTCATCAGCCCGTAATCCTCAGTCGATACGACCTGAAGCTCCGGCTCCAGCAGCTGCTCGATCTCACGGTCTACTCCCGTGAACGGATGATATTTAACCTCGGTATAGCTGCCAAACGCAAGTGCTTTGAAGGAAGTCATTGCATTCACACCTCTCTTGTGCAAAGTTGATCATCTATTATTGCTTAATCCATTATCCCACAAAAGTCCGCTGCTGTTACCAGGGCCAGAGATTGCCGTCCAGATCGATGTACACCGGTTCCTCGCCCAGATATTTCTTATGATCCTGTACGATATTCATGATCTTATACGCTGATTCCTCCGGGGGAATCGGTGCTTCCATATTCTTCTCTCCGCTCATATAAGACTGCAGCCAGCCGGGATGAAAGACCATCACCTGTCCGCCCAGCTTACGCAGATGATTGTGCATCAGCGAGGACTGCATATTCAGCGCCGCCTTCGACATGCAGTAGCCGTACATATTAATTCTTTTGTTCCGGCTGATACTGCCTGCCTCTGAGGAGATGTTAATAATTAGCCGCTGCTTGCCCTGCAGAAGCAATCCCATCAACGCGTTGCTCACCCGGAGTGCGCCGAGCGTATTCACATTATAGAGCTGCGCCATAGCCTCATCATCCATATCCACGAGCATTGTAGCATTGTCCGCCTGGTGGATAATACCGGCATTGTTGATAATAATATCGATGTGTCCTGTACTGCCGGCAATACTCCGCGCTGCCTCTTTCACGCTCTCTGCGCTGCCGATATCAAGAGGGACCAGCATCAGAGTGTCCTGGTATTGCGCTTTCAAAGCCTCTAGTGCCTCCACTTCCGGTAAATACCGGCCGGCAAACACTGTGTATTTATTCTCAAGAAGAAAGCGTACCAGATAAAACCCGAGCCCGCGGTCGGCACCGGTTACAAAAGCGACCCTTTTCATGAATTGCACACCCCCTCATACCTGCTTATTTATGCGCAGAGCGTTGCTGCATCACTCTCACATTAGCATGGCAATAGGGCTTAATCAACATCCCGTAAGGGAGGGGGATAAGCCTGCTGAACATTCTTTTGCTTTAATTTTGAACTATGTTACAATCAAGAATAATAGTTGTTAACAACACAATTGTTGACAAGATGCTTTCTAAATTCTATTCCAGGAAGGTGATCCTCTGATGTCTATTCAACAAATCCATACACTGGATGAACTGCAACAATACGTAGGGCAACCCGGCAAAAAATTGCTCTTCAAGCACAGCACCACCTGCCCGATCAGTGCCAAAGCAAATGAGGAGTTCCAGGCCTATACACAGAATTCCGACACGCCTGCCGCCATTGTACATGTTATCGAAGACCGTCCGGTCTCCAATCAGATTGCCGAGGATTTCGGGATTAAGCATGAATCGCCGCAGATTTTCCTGCTGGAGGATGGTGAGGTCCGCTGGAACACTTCCCACTGGAAAATCACCCGTGGCGCCATCAAGGAAGCTGTGGAGCAATGAGCCAGAACGTAATCATCTATTCCACATCCGGCTGCAGCGACTGCAATCAGGTGAAGCAGCTGCTTGAGAGCAAGGGCATTCCCTTCGAAGTCAGAGATGTGATGACCAGTACCGTCTATCAGGAAGAAGTCGAGAAGCTGGGCTTCATGGGTGTTCCAGTCACCGTATCCGGAGACCGGGCTGTCAAGGGCTTCAATCTTCCTGAGCTTCAGGAGCTTATTGAGGCAGCGGTACAGTAAGGATTCAGTCAGTTATGCAAAATGGTGCCGCCCTCTTTACAGGGCCGGCACCATTTTTGTCGTTCAGATCTGTCAGGCCGGGAATGTAACCCCCGTCATAGCTTCACTCAGCTCCCACAGCGTCAGAGCGTTGCCCGGATCAATCGCCCAGTCCTGCACCCCAGGCTGGTGCGAATCCCCGGACTCCGCTACAGGAGCGATGTCAGCATCCTCGCAATACACGCCGCCCTTGCCGTCGAGCAGCGGACTCACCGCGCACCAGACACTGGTCGCGGCTCCCTGCTGGACCGTCTTCATATGACTTGTACGCCCGGCCGGAATGCGGTTGCCCGCTTCATCCAGCGCCCCCATGCCGCGCAGCTCGTCATCCGACAGATGCCGGGCCAGATCGGTCAGGATGCTGCCGGGATGCACGGAGAATGCCCGGACACCATGTGCTTGCCCGCGTTTGTCCAGTTCAAGGGCGAACAGCACATTGGCGGACTTCGACTGGCCGTAGGCTGTCCATTTCTCATAGGCTCTACGCTCAAAATTCACGTCTGCGAAATCAACACCGGCAATGCGATGGCCGCGTGAAGATACGGAGACTACCCGCGCGCCTCCGCCCTGCACCAGCGCCGGCCAGAGCCGGGCCGCCAGCTGGAAATGCCCCAGATGGTTGGTCGCGAACTGCGCTTCGTACCCGCGGCTGTCGCGGGCCAGCGGCGAGGCCATGATGCCTGCGCTGTGAATCAGCATATGCAGCGGCCGGCCGGAGTCCAGGAACCGCTGCGCGAAGGCATCCACAGATGCCGGGTCCAGCAAATCCAGCGCCTCCAGCTCGACACCGGGAATCCCGGCAAGGGCAAGCCGGGCCTTCTCCGGTGTCCGAACGGGAACTATCACAGTGGCCCCCGCGGCAGCCAGGACACGTGTGGTCTCCAGGCCCAGGCCGGAGTAGCCGCCGGTCACGACCGCTATTTTACCGCTCAGATTATGGCCTTGGATTACTTGCTCTGCCGTAGTGTCCGGACCCCATCCGGAAGGAATCGGTCGCTGCATAAACTTCGTATTACTCGCCTCATTGTTTGTCTCATTGTTCGACTCTTTACTCATCCCGCTTTTCAGCTCCGTATTCATCCCAATTTTCACACTTCGTTCCTCCTCTGTTCCATTTCCGCGATGAACCTGCCGTCCTTAAGCTCCCGGAAGTTCTTCAGCTTGTATTTCATAAGCTCCAGTGCCGCCGTAAGTTCCGTAAGCTGCTCTTCAATCAACGTTTTATGCCCGTCCAGCACACTGTAGCATTCCTCGTAGTCCTCTTCCGCTGAAGCCCTGATATATTCTTGAATGGTGCGCAGCGGCATATGGGTTCTTTTGAGAATAGCGACGAAATGCACCCGGTCCAGCTCACGCCTGCTGTATGCCCGCTGGCCGTTCTCCTTGCGGCTTGCCGGGGGCAGGAGCTTGATTTTCTCATAATAGCGGATGGTATCCTGGCTGAGTCCTGTCCGCTCTGCTACCTCGGCGATCGTAAAAACAGGCTCCATTGGCTGCTGGCCTCCTTCCTAATCTAGCTTCTTAATCCAGCTTCTTAGTTTGGCTTTCAGTCTTGGTAATTTACTGACCGTCTGCCCTTACAGAATCAAATGATAATCCCTGGAGTAGGGTCCAAGTCAAGCATTCGGGAAGCGGGAATTAGGCCTTCCCGGATGTATAGTTTGTGCGGCTAGAAAGGTACACTTTTCGTAGAATCAGGCTCTAATTCAGGTACAAATTGTAAACCGCCATAATTACTCTAATAACACATTCACGAATCTATTTGCCAGACGGGTAACGCTTACTTCATCTTCAATCTCTCATTATCTCCCGATTACTCACTAATACGCCATTTCACAAAAAATCAATATCGACGGCGTTTCCGGTCTAACGCATTAATATTTCCGGAGTTCCCTCACCGCTACCTCCCAAAAATAAAAAACGGCGATTGAGCGAGATAAACGGATGATAATCGGCCACATATATGGTTTTAGTCTCCAATATTCCTCGCGAAGCAGCAATTTATTGCAAATCCGGCGCAGAAGCACTCTTTTCCATTTTTACAAAGACAATCCTGAAAGGGTATGATTCGTGTTGAAAGTTACCAGCGATAATGTGAATGCACGCTGAATTTCCGCCAAGCGGAAAACGGGGGAACCATCAGGCCGCAGGCCTACTTGGGGTGAATCCGAAGGAGACTTCAATTACGCAGTCTCAAAAGGTAGGGCGACTCTCACCGTCCGAATCCGACAGCTAACCCCGTAAGCGTAAAGAGAGAGATCTTGATCCGCCACGATTTTGCCCCAGGCTTCTTACGCCTGTAACAAAACCGCAGCAGAGGTCCTCCTCTGTCTGCGGTTTTTTGCGCACTTATTCCGGCGGATCAGCATTTCGGCAAACCTATCAACTACATATCCAAACTATAAATCGCCCACATTCAGGAAGGAACGTGTCCACATGCCAGACCCATTATCGTCCAATGCAGTTCCCGCTGCCGGATTCACCAGCTATATTGAGCAATATAGCGGAACCATCTATGCGCTAAGCTGTCTCCTGCTGGAGAAGGGCGCCCGCGCCGATCAAGCCGCAATTGCTACATTCGCGGCACTCTATGAGCCTTGGCTCAAGGGCAGCATCCAAGCAGATGCTTACTCCCTTGCCGCCTACAGGGAATGCATCCGGCAATGCTCGCTGGTTGCTCAAGACCGCGGCCGCTGCTCTTCTGCCCTGCTCACCTGGGAGGATCAGATCGCCAGCGCCTTATGGTACGGCATCCAGCTGCCGCTGCCCGAGATCAGCCTCATCCTGCAGCGAAGCGTTCCTGAGCTGAAAGCGCAGCTCAGAGGGATTCGCGAACAGATGGCTGCTGCGCGGCCAGCTGTCCCGCGTCCGTCGGCGGGATAATAGGGAAGATGGCTAGGCCTGCAACAATAGACTCAATCATGCCACTGCGATCCATGCGGACTCAGAGGACCTTAACTAACCAGTTTCGCCTCATTTTGAGCTCCTTCGAACAATATAAGCGCGCCTGAGTCCGCAACGGGCAAAAAAGCAGGCTTTTTCACAAAATAAGGTCCTCTCAGTCCGCGTAGCAAGCGCTGCATAGAGTAAATCCGCTGACGTCGTACATATTAATAAAAGCCGCAGCATCCGCCACGGCTCTCCATTTGCTAATGCTATGCTATCTGTTCCAGTGCCAGAAATCAGCGCTTGCCCTTGCCGCCCTTGGCGAACCGCCAAAAAGCCATGCAGCATCCGAGCAGCCCGACGCCCAGCAAGATGGTCTGCAGTGCTCCCAGCCAGGTTGATTTGTCCGACGGGATCAGGCTGCTGATAATGATCAGCAGGATGGAGACCACGACCAGCACGGGGGTTTGTCTACTTTTTTTCACAAAAAATCACCACTCCTAATTACTAATATTACTAAGGTACACTATCTGCGGGGGTTTAACCAGTTTAGAGTGGTTTGTGATCACTCTATAGAACAGCATTATTTATAAGCCCGTTTCATCACTACAGGTCATCCACCTTCCATATCCCATCATTTTAATCATTGAATAGACAGCGGTATCATCACTCCCGTTATCCCAGGACCTGTCCACTACCACTTCGTATTCATCAGCGTTTATTTTATTCATTTCATTAATTTCGTAATCTGTTATATTTGCCGTCTCCTTGCTGATTTCAGCATACAGAGCCTTCCTTTCATCTATCGTCTTACTTTCTGAGGTATCTCCGGAACACCACATGTGCACTTTCGCAATGAAATCATCCAGATAGCTCACTACCACACTGTTCAACTCCGGATCATCACTTAGCTAAAATACGAAGGTTAACAATAACATTGCAAATTGGTTCTATCGTAGATATAATATGTCCGTAATAACTATTTAGTGTAATTAAAGGAGATCGGGCTATGACGGAGTTCTGGGAAGCAAGCTTCATAGAAAAACAAACGATGTGGGGATTTGAACCTTCTGACTCGGCAATCTTAACCAAGGATTTTTTCCTTGAAAAGAATGTTAAAGACATCCTGATTCCCGGCATTGGATATGGCAGAAATGCAAAGGTTTTTATGGACAATGGTATAGATGTTACTGGTATTGAAATTTCGCAAACAGCGATTGATCTGGCGAGGCAGCGCGGGCTGGATATGAATGTTTACCACGGCTCGGTAACCGACATGCCATTTGACAACAAACTCTATGACGGTATTTTCTGCTATGCACTGATTCACTTATTGGATCAGCGTGAGCGGGAGAAGTTCATTCAGGATTGTTATAATCAGCTGAAGCCGGGAGGATATATGGTCTTTACAACGGTATCCAAAAAAGCACCAATGTACGGTAAGGGCGTCCAACTGGATACAGACTATTTCGAAATCATGGACCGAGTGAAAATGTTTTTTTATGATGCTGACTCCATTCAACAAGACTTTGCCAACTATGGCCTGGTCGAGATATCAGAAATAGATGAGCCCGGTAAGAATATGAAAAACAAACCTTCCATAAACTTCTTATTTGTAAAATGTAAAAAGGAAGGATAGCGCTCCAAGCGCACTGTCTGCATAAGTAAAAAAAGCCCACCCGCCTCCCCCGGCGAATGGGCTTTGATCTATGTTTACTGGCTGCGCTTCTGATATCTGCCAAAGGCTATGATGGTCACCACTATACCCACAATGCCTATACCCGTTAGCATCCCTTGCGTGAAATCTATCAGGTTGCTTCCGTTAGAAACTAACATTCGGCCCGCCTTTAGTGAAAGAAAAGAAGGGAATTGTAATAATGTGTGTTCCAATCTGGTAAGTTGATGATTAAATGATCCTGATTTCAGAAACACATTGTGTTAATTACCTTTTCATCTGAGCCTTTGCCACTTTATCAGCAGCAGCTTGTGTTTGTGTTTGAATTGCAGCAGTAGCTTTGTCTAATGTTTTCTTCCCGTTTACTACCTGTGTCAGTTCTTCAGATAGTATTGACCAAAAATCCAATTCCAAATCTGGTGACTTGTTCATGAGCGCATAACTTGTAATAGATGAATTGAAGTTAGGTTTTAATTTATAGAATGCATCCAGCTTGTAACCAGAATACTCTTTAACCATGCGGGACAGAGGTGCACCTATACTATTATTAGAGTTGTTAGGTTTGTAGTATTCGTTAGCGTGGTCATCCCCATTGAAATATTTAATGAACTCCCAAGCGGCATCCAGATTCGATGCACCTGCTGGAATAGCCAAAATCTCAGAACCAAACACATATCCTGTTGACTTCCGGTCCTTAGAATCCGCAGGGCCGGCAGCCATACCAAGCGTAAACGGTTTATAATTCTTTACATTGCTATTTGCTGCTTGCAAGGACTGCAGCTGACTGATAGAGGCTACTATCATAGCGGATCGTCCCATAATGAACGGGCTGCTTTCCAGGTAACTTTTGCCCGACAGAGTGATTCTTTCGTCAAGTACCCCCGACTTCGTAGCCTCGACAGACAGGCGATAGGCATTTTTCCACGACGCTGTATTCGCAGTAGCCTTAAGAGTATTTGGATCAATATACGTTAATCCTTCTGTTCTGGCAATATCCATTACCAAATTGCTGGACCCAAAGGAGCTTAGACCCCAAATTCGGGTGTTCTTATCTCCTGTAGTAGGGAATTCACCAGCAAGTTTCAATATTTCTTCCCACGTCATTCCGTCACTTGGTGCTTTAACATGGTGCTTTTTAAATAAATCCGCATTATACAGAAGAGCATACGACTCCACCTTTAGGCTTAACCCATAAAGTTTGCCGCCGCCTTGTTCCTTCAATTCAGCAAGCAAGCCAGGGTACACTGTTGTCATGTCATACTGATCCCGTTCAATTAACGGTTCTAAATCTGCCAGCTTTTTATCTTTAGACATTTGCTGGTAATCATAGGGGGGCAGCATTACAAGATCCGGTGAATACTTTTGGATCGCCGAATTGTAATCTGTAACCGAACCTGAACCTGTAGGTGCAAAGACTTCGATGTCTGTATCCGGGTAGTTCTTACTGAACTGGTTCCCGTACGTCCTATTGAAATCATCAGCGTTCCAATACAATACTTTTAAAGTATCTTTCGTATCTGCCTGGCTATTCGAATTTGCGGAAACCAGTTGACCTGTGGCAAGACCTGCTGAGGTACCGATCAACATCACACTGAAACTAGTAAGCATGATCTTCTGTATCATATTTTTCTTCAAAAATAAAGCCTCCACTCATTTGTTATTTCAAACGGTTATTCACTTGGATGGACTCAAGTATAGAATAGAAAGCTTATAAGCCAGCTACTGAAATCCTTATCATTTCCTTAAATAAGGCTGAGAAGTGCGGACAAAAAGGAACCCATTCTCAGATAGAAGCTATCTAAGAATGGGGCCTGGGTTATTTCTTCGCTTTTTGCTTTTTCACAGCCTCATCAAGGCTCTTTTGAACCTGTGTTTGAATGGAAGCCAGCGCTTTGTCTAGTGTCTTTTTGTTGCTTATTACCTGTTTAACTTCACTCTGCAGGATAAGTGAATACTGTGCATTGTTAAATGGAACTCCTATTGGATTAACATATGGTGGTGTTTCCAGGTTTGGTTTTAATTTATAGAAGGCCTCCATACTAAATCCTTTGTATTCTTTACTATAATCCATCCGTGACAGGGAATAATCTGAAAGCATCTCGGACTTAAATTTAGCAAAATCCGCTCCGTTATAGAATTTGACGAAATCCCAAGCAAGATCTTTATTAGATGAACTAGCCGGAATCGCAAAGATTGAATCAAGATGAATGTTTCGTGTCATGTTCCGGTTCTTAGGATCGGCAGGACCCGCAGCAATTTTAACGGTAAACGGTTTGTACTTTGCTATAGCAGATTTATTTGCAGTTACCCCCTTTAAAGTATTCATACTAGTCGTACTTACTGTCATAGCCGCTCTTCCCATAAGGAAAGGGTCCACATCATATCCACTTTTATTTGAGCCTTCTATGGTATTGGATTTTATCGCAGTGATAGCCATACTGAATACCCTTTTCCAAGCGGCTGTATTCATAGTTACTTTAAGTGTATCAGGATTATAACGGGTTAACCCTTCAGAAGTTGCTATATCATTGATCAAATAGGTGTAATTATCAAGCGGATAGTGAAGTCCCCAGATACGGGTGTCCTTATTTCCTTTAGTTGGGAATTTCGCGGATAGTTTCAGTATTTCTTCCCAAGTCATTCCGTCCTTCGGTAAGGGGACATTATATTTTTTGAATAAGTCTACATTGTAAAAAAGGGATTCTGTGTTGAAGCGCGGACTTAGCCCGTAGAGCTTTCCATTCACTTTGAGTGCGTCCAACAATCCAGGATATAGGGTTGCAGTGTTATAGTTGTCACTCTTGATTAACTGTCCCAGTTCTGCTAACTGGTTCTCCTTGGACATCTGCTTATATTCAAGGGTGTTCAACATGACAACATCTGGCGATTGCTTGGCGATAAAAGCTTTTAAGTCTGATTTCCCATCCCATTTCACTTCCTGAATCTGAGTATCGGGAAATTGCGCTTTGAACAAGTTCTCATCGAAATAATATTTGTCTTCGTACAGCACCTTTAGAGTTTGTTTCGTGTTAACCTGGGTGTTTGAATTAGCAGAAGCTTTTGGGTCTTGGCTAAAGCCTGCTGAAATAGCCAATAGCATAAAGCTCAAACTAACGATTACTGACTTTTTTAAAATAGTTCTCTTCAAAATAATACCTCCACTCCTTTATTGTTAAAACGATTATCTGTTTGTACTGAGCTAAGTATATAAGAGAAAACTTATCAGCCAGCTACCGAAATCCTTATCATTTCCTTAAAGCCTCCATATCAACCTTAGGGTTGATATGGAGGGACTTCCATTACCTTTAATCTACCGTCAACTCTTTTAACTGTGTAGGTGAACTTATCAGTGATTGTGTCGAACTCCTGTGTCTGGAACAAGGTTCCGTCTTCATGCTTTAACGTAATCACGAATTTACATTCATCCTTGCTTACCTCGGTCTGATCAACAATCTCTTTAAGGGAGATGTCAGGAATCAGCTCCAGATACTGATTGAATAATTCTTGCTCATCGTCAGGATCTGTTTCAGGAGATAAATTCATGAGCCCCTGGTAGCTGCCGCCGTATAACTCGACCAAAGTTTCAGCATCTTTATTAGCGATGGCCCGCATGTATTGCTCCAACGTATGTTGCAGATTCTCATCGGGACTTATTTTATCTGGGTTCGCCTCATTATTGCTGCTACATCCCACAAGGAAGAAAGCACAGATGACGCATGCGAATATAATTTTCTTCATCATTCATTTCCTCCTATTCTCCCGGAGGTATTATATAATACCTCGGTAGATGCCTTTCCATATCAAGCAACACGGTCTCGGCATCCTTTAAATATTCCAGATAGCCAAAAGGCCCCATCATGTTGTAATTCGGGTCAGAGACGATGAACTGGACATGGTTTCCTAACTTCCAGTAGCCCTTGATCATAGACGAGTGTCCCTCTGGAATGTCCAGTTCCCTAAACATGACATATAAGATATTCCCTTTATCCAAATGATCTAACATCTTATCCAAATCAACTGTAGTATCAAAAGCATCAGTGAACTCCAAGCCATACTGCAGCATTACATTCTCGGCAACCACATCAGGGCGGCCAGTGCAGCTACAACCGAACCATACGGTGCCTTAGACTCTTGCAGCTTCATATCTGACCGAAGAGTAGCGTCATAAACAATCGCCGGCATAAAAGACCAATCATCCCAGTTGCCGGTTTTTCCAGGCTCAAAGTTCCCAGACTCCGACCAGAAGAAAAATCCGCTCGATTTCCATGCATTGATATCTTCCGTATCCTTTGGCTTGGAGGCTGGAACCGCTTGTATTTCTCCAAATATAGCTTCATAAGCCGATACTAACATTTCAGCTGCCATCAGCCTAGTCAGTCGCTGATCCGATGCCGCTTCACCTTCCAGCTATCAGGTGGCAAATCAGGAAGCTCAAGACCCTTTTGTCTTAAATAATCTACTTCCTTTTCAAAAGCTGTTGTCTTCAGAACACCCTTTTCCAACTCCGCCAGATTGTCCGAGTCTGGTGTCTGTTCCTTCGGCAAATTACAAGCAGTGGAACCAAGAACAAGTGCCGCTACACTAATAAATATAAATACTTTTTTCATATACATAGCAACCTTATACTTCAAGATTCCACCCCCGCTTCGTTCTTCTAAGAACAACATTACAGTCCAAACAACATAGAGGGGCACTTGCTTTCCGCAGGAGCCCCCCTCAGATACCGTGCATTCTTTGACACCCAAAAGGCTTATAAAAATATTTTTCATATCTCCATGATTCTTTATCTCTATCTCTTTGTCTTTTGAGCCTTTGCCAGTTTATCAGCATCAGCTTGAGTGCTTGATTGAATAGCAGCAGTTGCTTTGTCCAATGTTTTCTTCCCGTTTACTACCTGTGCCAGTTCTTTAAATAGAACTGACCGGAAATTTAATTCAAAATTTGCTGACTTGTTCATGAGAGCATAACTTGTACTAGCTGAATCCAAATTTGGTTTTAATTTATAGTACGCATCCAGCTTGTAACCAGAGTACTCCTTAACCATGCGGGACAGAGGAGCACCTATATTATTACCAGTGGTATTGGGTTTATAGTATTCGTTAGCGTAGTCATCCCCATTGAAATATTTGATGTAATCCCAAGCGGCATCCACATTCGATGCACCTGCCGGAATCGCGAATATCTCAGTAATACGAACGTCTCCTGTTGACTTCCGGTCCTTAGAATCCGAAGGGCCGGCAGCAATACCAAGCGTAAACGGTTTATAATTCTTTACATTATTTTTTGCTTTTTGCAAGGACTGCAGCTGACTGATAGAGGCTACTATCATAGCGGATCGTCCCATAATGAACGGGCTGCTCTCCAAATAACTTTTACCCGGCAGAGTGATCCTTTCGTCAAGCACCCCCGACTTCGTGGCCTCGCTCGCTATACGATAGGCATTTTTCCACGCAGCTGTATTCGCAGTAGCCTTAAGAGTATTTGGATCGATATATATTAATCCTTCCGTTTTTGCAATATCCATTACCAAATTGCTGGATCCGGAGGCGCTTAGGCCCCAAATTCGGGTATTCTTATCCCCTTTAGTAGGGAATTTCTTAGCAAGCTTCAATATTTCTTCCCACGTCATTCCTTCACTTGGTGCTTTAACCTTGTGCTTTTTAAATAAATCAGCATTATACAAAAGAGCATACGACTCCGTTTTTGGGCTTAACCCGTAAAGTTTACCGCCGCCTTGTTCCTTTAATTCGGCAAGCAAGCCTGGGTATACTGTTGTCATGTTATACTGATCCCGTTTAATTAACGGTTCTAAATCTGTCAGCTTTTTATCTTTAGACATTTCTTTGTACTGGTATGGGGGCAGCAATACAAGATCTGGTGAATACTTTTGGATAGCTCCGTTGTAATCCGTAATCGCACTCGAACCTGTAGGTGTAACTACTTGGATGTCTGTATCCGGGTACTTCTTACTGAACAGATTCCCATACGTCCTATTGAAATCGTCTGCGTTCCAGTACAATACTTTTAAGGTATCTTTGGTATTTGACTGGCTGTCCGAATTTGCAGAGGCTGCTGAAGTACCGAATAGCATCACACTGAGACTAGCCAGCATGACCTTCTGCAATAAATTGTGTATCAAAAATAAAACCTCCACTCATTTGTTATTTCAAACGGTTATTCACTTGTATTGACCCAAGTATAGAAGAGAAAGCTTATCAGCCAGCTACCGAAATCCTTATCATTTCCTTAAATATGGCTAGCGTTATTCATTGCATTAGAAATATCGCTTATAATTATTGTTCTACTCTCTATCTAAGAAAAATAAGAGAACTAAGGGAGGATCTATGGCGGAAAGCACGATTTTGATGGTGGATGACGAAGCGGAAATTATCCAATTGATGAATATTTATTTCAATAACGAAGGATACAAGCTCCTGCAGGCGTCGAATGGACTGGAGGCACTGGAGATTCTGCAGTCGGAGCAAGTCGATTTGATTGTACTGGATCTAATGATGCCCGAGATGGACGGGTTGCAGGCTTGTATGAAAATACGGGAAACGAATCCTATTCCCATCATCATGCTCTCGGCTAAAAGTCAAGATATCGATAAAATATCAGGCCTCAGTATCGGCGCCGACGACTACGTAACCAAACCGTTCAACCCGCTTGAGCTGATTGCACGCATCAAGTCACAGCTTCGGAGGATGAACCAATTTAACTCCACTGCGGCTAACGCAAACGAAATACGTATCGAAAACGTCGTTATTAATGAAGCATCCCATACGGTAACGGTCGATCAGCAGGAGATCAAGCTGACTCCCCGTGAATTCGCGCTCCTTCACATGCTGGCAGTCAATCGAGGGACGGTGCTGAGCATGGACCGCATCTACGAGGAGGTCTGGAACGAGCCTTTTATGGAGTCGAAGAATAGTGTTATGGTTCATATCCGAAAGCTTCGTGAGAAGATAGAAGCTAATCCGCGCGAACCGCGGATAATCAAAACCGTGTGGGGGGTTGGATACAAAATCGAAGGCGTTCTAAAAGCAAGGGGTGAGTAGGATACAACTACAGTGGCTGTATACAATTCGTTGGAGATTAATGCTGATCATGATTGGAAGCCTGGCCCTAACAGGCGCAGTTATTTCTTTTGGTTTTTTCATGGCCGGGGAACTGCAAAAAATCGAATACGTGGCTGCTCCGATCAATTGGAGCATTGAGCATGCCGGATCCGTTCGCGTGATGATCATCACTGGTATCATTCTCTTTCCCGTCACTTTCTTCCTGGCCAGCTTACGTTTGGTTCAGGATTTGCGCGAAATCAACGCAGGGCTGCAGGAGTTATCGGCAGGTCGGTTCGGGCGTGTAATAACGGTCAAGGGCAAGGATGAGTTAAGCGTTGCAGCGGAGAGTATGAATCAACTCAGCAGCGAATGGGATCAATATCTGGCGGAAATTACGCGCGGTTTGAAGGAGATTTCCAATGGGCAGTTCGACCATCAGATTCCGGAAATTGCCGGTAACCAACTGGGCGAAGTCGCGCATAGCATCAACCAAATGAGTACGCAGTTGAAGCATTCGATAGCGGAGGAGCGCAAAGCGGAAAAGACCAAAAATGACTTAATTACCGGTGTATCGCATGACCTGCGCACTCCACTGACCTCGATTCTCGGTTTTCTCGAAGTGATTGAGGAGGATCGGTATCAGGATGAATTGGAGATGCGCTATTACATCAACATCGCGTATGAGAAATCCTTGTCGCTTCGGCGCCTGATCGACGAGCTGTTCGAATATACGCGTATTAACAACGGCATGCCTCTGGAACTGAGCGAGCTCGATATCGCCGGGCTGATCCGTCAGCTGGAAGAGGAATTCGTACCGGTTACGGAGAACGTAGGCATGGAAATCAGGTTGAACATGCATGAAGGAGAATTCAAGATCCAAGCAGACGGAGGGCTGCTGGTACGGGCGTACGAGAATATTATCTCCAATGCCATACAATACGGGAAGGCGGGCAGATATATAGATATCGATATTGCTAAGGATGGAGATGTACTGGTCGTGCGGATCCAAAACTATGGAGACCCCATTCCGGAACGGGATTTGCCTTTTATTTTTGACCGCTTTTACCGGGTGGAGCGCTCCAGGTCGAAGCAGACCGGAGGCACAGGTCTCGGACTGGCCATCGCAAAAAGCATTATCGATGTACACGGAGGGAGTATCACTGTACACAGTAGCAAGAAGGCAACTATATTTGAGACACGGCTCCCGGATTCCGGCATCCATCAGGCGCAAGCGGCTGTTCCGGAAGAAGTTCATAATGAAATTAAACGGGTACCGACCGTGATTCCCAAGCGGGGCCTGACGCCGAAACAAAGAATATCCCCCCGGAAACGGGGCTTATTCCAATCCAGGGTACCTGCAGTATCGATGATCGTGCTGCTCATTTGTGCAGTGGTACTATTCAGCGTTAAGAATTCATTTACCTCCCCGCTCATGGTAAAGCTGGATGCAAATAGCGATCCAGCGCTGATGACAGCAAGCGAAAATGACATGATGACTTCTATAGGCGGTAAATCAGACCAAGGCTATACACTTCTCATTCATCGTTATATGTACGACAGCCAGAACCTAATTCTCCAATACTCAATCAAAAATTTTAACGAGATATCGCAGTCACAATGGGCGAAACAATCAGTCAAGCCGACTTTTAAATTGGACCCTTCAACGATACAGGCAGTGCCCGGCATCGCCACAGATCCAGGTGTAACGTTGGCCAAAAACGGCACCATCAATTATTCTTTTAACGGAACCACACCTCCAGACAAGTTCATGTTGAAAGTCAGCGTAAAAGAGTTAATTCTCTCGGATGACACTGCTCAGCAGCTTACACTCGCCGGAAACTGGAGCTTCGAAATTCCTGTTAAAAAAAATTATATACGAAAAGCCAATGGTCAAAGTTCACCGTTGTTGAATTAAACCTAGATGAAGCCTCCATATCAACCCTAAATGCAGCACAAACTCCATTTTATTCATTTAGAGTACTATGAACTAAATACATTACAAAAGGGAGAAAAGTTCATTCTATGGAATTTAATATATTTATAGTTGAAGATGATACGGCATTATTCGAAGCGCTGCAAACCGGACTGGAAGCTTGGGCGTTCCGGGTTACGAAACCGGATGATTTTGATGAGGTTATGCGTTCGTTTCTTGATCAGCAGCCTCATCTTGTAATCATGGATATCACGCTGCCTAAATTTGACGGTTTTCATTGGTGCCGGGAAATTCGCTCTGTATCCGAAATCCCCATCATTTTCTTATCTTCCCGCGATCACCCGTTAGATATGGTTATGGCGCTTAATATGGGTGCGGATGATTTTGTCCAGAAACCTTTTCATACGGATGTGCTGTATGCCAAAATTCAAGCGATTCTTCGACGGACGTACGCTTATGGTGAAACCCAGGCAGATACACTCGAATGGAACGGTGCCTTGATTGATTTAAAGCGGGGGGTTATCCGAAAATCAGCCGAGGAAGTAGACTTGACCAAAAACGAATTTTTCTTACTGATTGCGCTGGTGAAGTTCAACAACTCTGTCATTTCACGTCATGACCTGATTCGTAAGCTATGGGAAGATGAGCAGTTCGTAAATGATAATACACTTACAGCCAATATCACCCGCTTGCGGCAGAAGTTAGAACCGCTTGGGCTTTCAGACGCTATTGTGACAAAGAAAGGAATGGGTTATATGGCAGTGACTTTATAGGAGGAAAAGTTGATATGTTAGTCCGTTACGTTATTGCCAGAAAAAGCTGGATCCTGCTTTTTATCAGTTTGCTGGGTGTTACTGACCTGCTAATATTACTCGATCAGGGAGTAAGTGTTGGACCCACCTCTTTCATATACTTAAATTCGTTGTATATTATTCTGTTTGTTGTATTTTTCATTTGGCGGTACAGGAAAGAAACCAGGTATCTGGCAGCGGTTGCCAAACTGCAGGAAGTCATGCCCGCTGACTGGATTGAGAGTCTTCCCGAACCTGACAATGAATTGGATAGGATCACGGGCCATGTATTAAGAGAGGCTTCTTCCCATTTCAAACGGAAGCTTTCTGGGATGAAGGAAGCCCAACTGGTTGAGAATGATTTTATTGCCTCCTGGATTCATGAAATCAAGACTCCTCTTACCGCTATGAAACTGATTATGGCCACACGCCAAAGTGATCCGGATATCCGCAAAATGGAAACAGAATGGCTGCGGATTCACCTGCTTGTAGACCGTCAGCTATATATGACACGCCTTCCTGCCCTGGAATCGGACTATGTTCTTGAACAGGTGTCGGTACAACGTCTTGCGGCAGAAGAAGTCCGGGAACTGGCTGCCTGGTGTATGGAGAAAAACCTGGCAGTCAGTATTGAAGGCAATGATGCCACCGTCGTTACAGACCGTAAATGGTGCCGTTTTATCATTAGGCAGTTATTGACCAATGCCATCAAATACAGTCCTACAGGCACGTCACTCACGTTCAGGACAAATGTTACGGAACAAGAGAATGTCTTTCTGGATTTAATAGACGAGGGTCCGGGTATTCAGCCTCATGACCTTCCGCGTATATTTGACAAAGGATTTACCGGCGGGAATGGAAGGATTCATAATGCTTCTACAGGTCTCGGCCTCTATCTTGCCCACACCGTTGCAGCCAAAATTGGGATTACGCTTCAAGTCCATTCCATCCAGCCGCAAGGTACGACAATGCGGATGACTTTTACAGATTCTAATGCATTCGAGACCGTTAGAAGAGGACAAGCAGACAATATCCCATTATGAACAGCCAAGGTCATCTTGGCTGTTTTTGTGTTAACCTGACGAATTTGTCACCTACCGCTTCAACTCGTCACCAGAAACGTGCGACACCCGGGATATATACGCGTAAGCTTAACCTATAATCGAATTTGGGAGGTTCACTATGAATGAAATGAATGAACAAGATACAGTATTACACGCCCGGAATGTTCACAAAGCATATGGCTCAAGAGGCAGTACGCAACATGTTCTGAAAGGCATTGATTTACGCGTTCTTCATAAAGAATTCGTCGGCATCATGGGTCCCTCCGGTTCCGGTAAGACCACCCTGCTAAACGTACTTGCGACGATTGACCGGACCACTGACGGTACGATATTAATCGATAATGAAGATATATCCGCCATGAACAACGCCTCCCTTTCCGCATTCCGCCGTAACAAGCTTGGCTTCATCTTCCAGGATTACAATCTGCTTGATACGTTGACGGTAAAGGAAAATATCCTTCTGCCGGTATCGCTTAACAAGCTAAGTAAAAAACACGCTGAAAGAGAGTTTACAGCGATTGCAGATGTACTGGGCATTCGGGAATTGTCGGAGAAATACCCCTTCGAAATATCAGGAGGACAAAAACAGCGCACTGCGGCCGGACGGGCTTTGATCCATCAGCCTTCCATCATCTTTGCAGACGAGCCGACGGGTGCCTTGGATTCTAAGTCCGCATCATCGCTGTTGTCCGTAATGGATGAGGTTAACCGGACAAGAGAGGTCACGATTATCATGGTCACGCACGACCCGGTCGCATCCAGCTATTGTAACCGCGTGGTCTTTCTGAAAGACGGAAAAATTTATTCCGAATTGTACCGGGGGGAGAAATCCAGACAGTCGTTCTTCAAGGAAATCATTGATGTGCAGGCTGTATTAGGGGGAGATAATATTGACGGTATTTGATCTGGCACTCCGCAGTATGCGGCAAAATGTAAAGCATTACTATCTGTATTTTTTCGCCCTGATTTTCAGTATGAGCCTGTTCTTCGTCTTTGCATCACTCAAGTATGATCAGCAGGTACAGAACATGCTGGATTCAAGTGTTAATATCACGACAGCCTTTCAGTCCGCTGCAGTCCTGCTTGTGGTAATCATAGGAATTTTCGCAGTTTCCTCTAACAGCATTTTCTTACGCAGACGCAGCCGGGAATTTGGATTATACCAGCTCATAGGCCTTTCCAAAGGTTGGATTATCCGTTATTTAATCATTGAGAATATCTTGCTGGGTTTAGGTGCTTTACTAGCAGGGATCATCTCCGGAGCGCTGGTGTCCCGTCTGTTTGTCCTGATTTTAATGAAACTGCTTAACTTGGACGGCCTGCCTTCAATAGATTTTTCTGTGCCGGCAGCCTTAGAAACGGCATTAGTGTTTATTCTTATCATCTTTATTACTTCCATTCAGATGATATTTATGATCAGCCGCAGAACCCTGCTCGGCTTATTCCAGGCAGATAAGCAGCCTGATCTTGTCAGCAAGCGGCCCTCTATTCTTACGGCTATATTAGCTATATTTGGTGTTATAATGATCGGCTATGGCTATGAATTATCGGGACGTATGATAGATGAGCAACTAGCTGTTAATGCGCTGTTGGTAATGGCATCTACAATAACAGGAACCTATATCTTATTCCGGGTGACGATCAGATGGTGTCTTTACTGGTTCCGCAAGCGTAAAAAAGGACACCTGGGCTTTTACAACAGCCTTTCGCTTGCTCCGCTGATGCACCGTATGAAAGCCAATGCCAATTCGCTCACTTTAATTACTGTGCTCTCAGCTTTAACCCTTACACTTGTTACCATCGCGTATTCTTTATATTACTCTGTAGAACAAGTCACCCGCAATGAATATCCTTATGATTTTGCAATTGAGAATAACCAGCGGGATGCAGCTGCATTTACAGCCGAGCTCGAGAGCGGCGGTGTTCATCACAAACACCAAACCATCGATACATTCCGGTCTAACGGTATTATCCTGGATCCGTTGACTGAATCCGGGTATAGAGAAGGCATGTTATTATGGCTTCCGGCTGAACAGCTGCAACAATCAGGCAGAGATATCTCTGTACCTGATTATGGCGAGGCAGTAGAATATAACGCTTCTGCGCTGAGCTTATATGATGACATTGATCTCTCCAAACGTTATCCAACCATGATTGAACTGCGCTCAGACAAACAGACCAAGAGTTATCCCTTGAATGAAATATTCTTGGAAAACATCGTGAATGCCGGAATATCAGGCAGACAAATGCTAGTGTCTGAAGAAACCTTGGAAGAAGTTGAGCGGAGAATGTCCGGTACAGACAGTTTTGAGCGGGTTCAGATAGATACATTCCAAGTCCCGGATAATAAGGAGCTTGCGCTGGCTTCCTCTCTCTACCAGAAATATAAAACGGATGACTTTTATTCGGCCGACTTTTATTCCCGTTACACAAGTCTGCTTCAACAATCTGGATTATTAATTTTTATAGCCGCCTTTCTGGGACTTGCTTTTCTTGCTTCTACCGGCAGCATTCTGTACTTCAAACAGATGAGTGAAGCCGAACAGGAGAAACAAAGTTTTAGAACATTGCGTCAGCTTGGTTTTGATGAAAAGATGATCATGAAAGGCATCTTGAGGAAGCAGATGCTGGTGTTCCTGCTTCCGCTGTTCATTGGAATATTACATTCAATCTATGCAGTCAGGGCGAGTTACTTCATAACTCTTGCCGACGATACGATCCCTGCGATGATTGCGATGGGAGCTTATGCCGCCATTTACTTCATGTTCGCTTTCTTCACACTTGGGTATTACAAAAAAGTCGTTAAAAACGCTATGTTATAACAACTACTGCTGGAGGTAATTAAGCATGAAAAAAACTGTGATTTTCATTTCGATCGCACTGGTTGTGTGCTCGGTCCTGTATTTTACATTCAAACGGGAGTTGGATCAGTTCAACCCATTGTATAAGGAACAATATGTATACGCAGAAATCAATAAACCAGCCGGAAAGGAAGGTAAAAATGAATGGATTCGCTACAGATACAATCTGACAGGTTACACAAGTGAAGGAGAGAAGAAAAAGATCACTTTCTCTTCAAGCAAAGAACAGAAAGCGGAAAGCTATGTCAGGGTGCTTGCTAAGGGAGCCTATACGAAAGACTGGATTATAGTCGAGGAGAAAGTGATTCCGGAGAAAGTCTTAAACCAGTTACGTTCCCATTGAACACATGATGCCTGAACATATACACACTAAAAAAGCCCAGCCAACATCGGATGAGCTTTTTTCCACCTGTTAAAAGTCCGTACTATTGACTACGCTTATTATATCTTCCAGCGGTTACGATGGCCAGCATCATCCCCGCAATTCCAATTCCCGTTAACATCCCTTGCGAGAAATCCATTAGATTACTTCCGTTTGACTGGATAATTTGACTGACGCCAATCGATGAGGAAGAAGCCAAGAACAGCATCGCTACATTCTGTTGTTGTTTTTTATCCACTCTACCCACTCCCTAGTAAATTCAACTCTTCACCTTTAGCTCTAAAAAACATGAAAAGTAACGATATGTCCGATTTATAAATGCTCGCCTTCTTTGTATCGCCTGATGTTTTCCCTCGCAACAATCGGTTTTTACATAAGATTACACTAAAATGGAAAACCCTTGATTTATCTACGTTTTCTTTAAATCAAGGGTTCGATTTGTCTCAAACATGTGCGGCGAATCTGCCCGGTTTATTATGATAAACAGCCCGGACTATAATGGCTCACACATTAACTCCCACTCCTTAGATCTTATAAGCCTTCATCGCTTTTCTAATCTCCTTGATGCTAGGACGCTTGCCGTACATCAGGACGCCGGTGCGGTAGATCTTGGCGGCGAGCCAGCCGAAGACGAAGGTTGTTGCCAGCAGGATTGCCAGCGAGACCATGATCTCCCAGAAGGCCACATGGCCAACGCCGATCCGCAGCAGCAAGCTGAGTGAAGAGGTGAATGGAACGAAGCTCGCTACCTTAACCAGCAGGGTATCCGGGTTCGAGATGCTGAACAGCGGCAGGTAGAAGCTGACGAAGCCCACCATCATCACAGGCATAACTGCCTGTCCCAGATCCTCTGTCCGGCTGACAATCGAACCGACAGCTGCATACATCAGAGCGTACAGGAAGTAACCCAGGATATACAGGATAAATCCATACACCAGAATGCTGGCATTCAGCTGTCCCAGATCCAGGTTGAAATCAGATAGGATGCCGGAATTGTGCGGCAGCATCAGGTTGACAGCAATGCTGGCAGATATAATGGCGATCTGCAGCAGGCCGACGAGGAAGATCCCGATGACCTTGCCGAACATCTGTGTTAATGGTGATGCGCTGGTGATCAGAATCTCCATGATACGCGAGCTTTTCTCCGAGGTAATCTCAGCGGCGATCATGTTGCCGGTCATCATCACCGACATGAAGAATAGCATCAGCAGGACGTAGACGACAACATAGTTAATGACCGGCTTGGCATCCCCTTCTTCTGAACCCGAGGCTGCTGCATCTGCATTCAGCTGCTCTGTACCAATTGAAACTGGAGCGAATATCGCTGCTACCTGGCTCTCCGTCAGCTTATCGCCGACAATAAGTCCGGTATTCACCTGCTGCAAAGCAGTTTGAAGATAACTCTGCACTTTGTCGCTGATATCCCCGTCTTTGCTGTGATACGTTACCGGCGGTACCCCCTCACTGCCCTCTGGAGCAAAGGTGAGATAACCCTCAATCTTCTCGTCCTCCAGCCCTTGCTTCAGCGCAGCATCATCTGCGGAGGTATAAGCTGTGAATTCGACTTGAGCATCCGTATCAGCCGGTGGTGTGTACGCCAGAAGCAGTTCGGCAGGCCGGAAGCCCTGCTCGGCAACCACTCCGATTTGCGTAGCTTCCTTAGCACCGTCTTCTCCCTTAAACACCTTGATCAGATAAGGAACATTCATCCCGATACTCAGCAGGAGCACCAGAATTAATGTTGTAATCATGAAGGACTTGGTTCTTACCTTGTTCTTGAATGTGAAGTTGATAATGCTCCCCATCTTATTCATTAGTTTCACCCACCGCTCTGATAAAGATTTGGTTTAGCGTCGGTTCCTTAATCTCGAAATGCTCTACCTCGCCCTGGGCCATGGCCAGCTGCAGAATGCGCTGCGCTGCGCCAATCTCGCTGATGGACAGCAGATATCCGCGTTCCTGGCGCTCTACTGCAGTAACTCCGGCAATCTCCGCAAGCCCGTTCACTTCCCCGGCTGTACGCAGTACGACTGCTTCCCGCGGATACCCCTTCTTGATCTCACGGATATCCCCCTGAACTACGGTGTTCGAGCGGTCGAGAATCGTAATATTGCGGCATAACTCCTCCACATGCTCCATCCGGTGGGTGGAGAAAAGGATACTCGTGCCCTGATCCCGCATCTCTCTGACTGTATCCTTCAGCAGCTCCACATTCACCGGATCGAGGCCGCTGAAGGCTTCATCCAGAATCAGAATCTTCGGCTTATGGACAACGGCAGCAACGAAGCCCATCTTCTGCTGATTGCCCTTGGACAATTCTTCAATCTTCTTATTGTAGTATTCCGGAACGTCGAACCGGTCCAGCCAGTAACGCAGGCTCTTATCCGCCTCACTTGCCGGCATGCCGCGAAGCCGGGCCAGATAGATAATCTGATCGCTTACTTTGACCTTCGGGTAGAGCCCCCGCTCCTCTGGAAGATAACCCATCAGATGCTGAAGCTCCGTACTATACGGCTTGCCGTTATAAAGAATCCGGCCTTCATCTGGATAGATCAGACCCAGCACCATGCGCATAGTCGTCGTTTTGCCGGCGCCGTTTGCACCCAGCAGACCGTAAATTTCGCCTTGTTCTACCTTCAGACTGATTCCGTTGACTGCTGTCTTATCACCGTACTGCTTCACTACCTGTTCCAAATGCAAAGCTTCCATTCCTTATTCCCCTCTCTTCTGGTCAATCAGAACCGGACGATGTCCCCGGCTCCATAAGCTTAGGATTTCATCAAGCTCCAGGCTGCGGCTCTTGATAACCTTTACGCCCAAATCATGAATGCGTTTCTCATATTGATAGATTTGCTGGGTCAAAAATGAAGCCACTCCCGGCGTCTCCAGCTTAAGCTCCAGCGCCTGCGGCAGCTCTGCTGCCAGTTCCTCCAGCGCCTGTCCGCCTTCTGCCTGAACCCATATTTCACTCCAGGAGCCGAACAAGCTGTCCTTCTCGGCCATTCCCAGCAGCTGCCCCTGATGCATCAGGACAATGTAATCCGCCAGCCGCCGTACCTCTTCCACAATGTGGGTCGAGATCACGATGGTAGCCTCATGCTCATCCATATACCGCTGGAGAGTCTCAATCATAATCTTCCAGGCAAAAGGGTCAAGGCCGGAAGACGGCTCATCCAGCAGCAGCAGCCGGGGCTTCGCAGCCAGGGCCGCGGCAATCTCGAATTTGCGGCGTTCACCCTTGGACATCTTGCCCAGCCTGGCATTCTCCGGCACCTCCAGCTTCAGGAGCAGCTCCTCGTAATAGCCTTGGTCCCAGGCAGGATACCAGTGTCGGCGGAATCCGGCAGCCTCGCTGGCTGTCCAGAGATTCTCTTCATTCTGCGAGATCTCCGGTACATAAGCGATAGTCTGGCGGAGCTGCAGCGGCAGCCCGTCACGGTAGGCTTCCTCAAACCAGCGGATCTCGCCTTCCTCTGGAAAAGTCAGCTGCAGCAGCATGTGCAGCAGCGTGCTTTTGCCGGAGCCGTTCTGGCCCACCAGCGCAGTAATGTATCCCTGCGGCAGATTAACATTAAGCGGCCCTACCGTCTTGCCCCTCCGCTTCTTGCACACATTCCGTAGTTCTATGGCTTGCTGTACCATGAGATCCCCGTCCTTCATTTCTGTTTCCCGTATTTGTCCTGCACAATTTCCTTGAACAGCTGTGTCAGCTCATCTTCACTGCAATGTACGGACAGCCCCACATCCACTGCACTCTCCAGCGCTTTGCGGATGGCGTCCTGCTTATAGCCTGCCATGGTTCCGTCTCCTACATGGGAGACGAAGGTGCCCGTTCCCTGTCTTGTGCGCAGCAGCCCTTCATTCTCCAGATCCTGATAGACCCGCCGGACGGTGATCACACTGCACTTCAGGTCACCCGCAAATTCACGGATGGAAGGAAGCAGGGTGCCCTCCGTGATCGTGCCAGAGATAATCAGCGATTTCAGCTGGGTTTCGATCTGATGATACAGCGGCTCTGCACTGTTCTCATTAATTTGTATGGGTATCCACATGATACGCACCTGCCTTCCACGCTCCGGCATGCCGGACTAACACTTTGCCCCGTTTCATACGAGATCACGGCTCTTCAGCCGGTGAATCGTCCACCTGGAGAACAGCTGCACCGATACAATGCCGAGCAGCAGCGAACCCCACATCAGAGGAGACAACAGCCCCCACTCCTTGGAGACAGCCACACTTGCAATCAGCAGATTCCCTCCGGCCAGATAGACCAGTCCAGCAATACCCATGGACAGAAATATGACGATGATCATAATCAGGAAATATGCTTTGCCGCTGAACGAGAACTCGATAAAAATGTATATTCCAGCAATAACCAGACCGCATCCAATCCAGGTAAGGGCAAATGCGAGATACGCGGTGACCGGCAGTTCGCTGCGTATATTGGCGCCGATCGTATAGATTAAACCAAAGTACAGTGTGCTGTTCAGGATAAAGGCAAACAGCGTATTCAGTTTTCTTTTGCAGAGAATGACCTCAGCAGGTACCGGCAGGGACCGCATATAAGCCAGCATTCGGGTATAGGTATCCTCCGCCAAATACTTCATATTTCTCCGGGAGAAGGTAATGCCCAGCATAGAAATAATAGTGACCAGCAAAACATCGCTCAGCAGCCTCCCCTCGCCCCGGTCCATCGCATCATCCAATACCATTCCGGCCAGTGCGGCCATATACCCCATGAATACGACGGCGAACAGCAGTGCCCACAGCAGCTTCAGCCTGTCACCGCGGAAATCGCTGCGCACGATGAACCATGCATTCTTTAATGTTGTCATAACCGTTAACCTCGCTTTGTGATTTCATCATCGGCAGTCGGCAGCAGATTCACACAGTTCAGTGTGCTTCTCTCTGTGCTTACTGTATATATCTATATAAACAGTATATGACCTGTATTTTCCAGTGTCAAGGGTTTTCAACAAAAGTAATTGGGCGCATTATTATAGAGCCCGGAAACACGCCTTCCCGGTTCACTGTGCTATTATGGAATAATATGGGCCCGCTGCCGCACATGCACCTGCTTCCTGCGGATCAGTAAGAACTCAGCATAATTAACGGATCACCGGGAAATATCGCACAAGGCATGGTGTGGAATTCAAATCCGATAGGGGAATTGGAGCATTGTGGTTAATGTATTGGATGTTTATATATTGGAGGTGCGTATAGTTGGATCTGCATAGATTGGATGATCCTTGGTTTACTGTAGAGTCTATAGATGAAACCACCTTCGCCATCAGCGAATACGGGCATTGGGAGCAGGTACATTCCTTCCTGCTAATCGGGGAAGACCGGGCGGCGCTGATTGATACGGGGCTAGGCATCGGCAATATCCGCAGCATAACCGGCCAGCTGACGAATCTCCCGGTTGATGTGCTTACCACTCATGTGCATACCGACCATATCGGCAGCCATGGGCAATTCGAACGGATCTATGTACATGAAGGTGACCGGGACTGGCTGGTCCACGGTATTCAGGGTTTGACTCTGGAGCAGATCCGGCGGGATATCGGCAGGGACATTACGCGCAAGGTTCCGGAGGGATTCGATCCGGCGGCCTATACTCCTTATCAGGGGGAACCGGCGGGGCTGCTCAGGGATGGAGATCTGTTTGATCTGGGCGGAGGACGGATAATAACCGTGTATCATACTCCCGGGCACTCACCGGGCCATTTATGCTTCGGGGACGACAGCCGGGGATTCCTGTTCACCGGTGATCTGCTCTACGACACAACGCCAGTCTATGCGTTCTATCCTTCGACAAGTCCTGCCGGCCTGGTGCGTTCACTGGCAAGGATTGCACAAATTAACGGCATCCGCAAAGTGTACGGCTCGCATAATACACTGGGGCTCGATCCGGAGATTCTCCGGGAAGCCGGGCGGGCGGCCCAATATCTGCAGGAACAGGAGCTGGATCATTTTGGAACGGGGATACATAGGTTTAAGGGGTTCAGCGTGCAGTTCTGAGCCCCCGCTCCCCACTCCTGCACCACAAACAAAAAGCCTATACACCCGCCCCGCATAAGCGGAACAGCAGATGTACAGGCTTGTCTTCAATTACAGCTAACCGCCCATAATGACTTTCCAGACCGGCAGCGTATGTCCGCCCGGATAGAAGATGTACAGCAGCACATAAACGGCAACACCCGTAATAGCGGTGACAAACCAGATCATAGCCGTCACTCTTCCCCACTTGCGGTGTTTGGCATACTTGGCCTTGAAGCCCAGCGTCAGCGTAGTGATGCCGAATACAGCAGCTACGGTAGCCAGCACAATGTGGAAGATCAGGAAGACATGGTACAGCGTCGACAGATCATCCGGTCCGCCCCAGGTCGTATTCCCCACGAATATCGTTCTTGACGAGTACACCAGGAAAAAGAGAATTGCCGCCACAGCAGCTGCAATCATTGTCTTCTTGTGCGCTTCGCGTTTGCCCTGAATGATTTGTCTCCAGCCGATAGCCACCAGCACCGCGCTAATGACGATGAACGATGTACTGATCGTTGGAAACAATGTGAAAATATCCATGATTATCCCCCTCGGCACTTACCAGCCCTTATAGTTCAGACCCTCCTCCGCAAGTTCAGAGGCAGGCGCGGACAACTCCGTGTCCTCTTGTCCGTTCTCTTTTTTATACCAATGATAGAACACATAAGCAAGCATCGAGGCAAAAATAAATTCCTGAATGAACTTCATCACGATGCCGCCGACCTGCTGATCTACCTTGGGGGACAGAGATCCGAAGAAGCCGGGACCGCCAAAAGCCTGCAGCAAAGCAGCCGGACTCTGCGGTACACAGTAGCCCATGGCCATCGCCCAGGTATTGGGGTCACTATACGTAGCATACAGGGGAGAACCGGCAAAAATAATCAGCCCGCAGGCCGGTGTCAGCAGGACCATGTTCAGAAAGATGAACCCCACCTGACCTAGGCCGCCCAGCGCCCGGTATTCCGGCAGGGGATTAATCAGATTCCACCACATGAGCCCTGAAGTCAGGAATAATACGGCATAATACAGGCGATGAACCGCGAAATGCAGCATGACATAATCATGAATCGCCGGGATATGGTAGAACGAGAATAATCCGTTGAAGAGCAGTGCGGCAACGATGGGCTTAGCCAGAAAAGCAAGGCCGCGCAGCGGATTCACCCGGAGCAGCGCATGCCAGCACCAGTCAGGAATCCCCAGCATAATCAGCGGAACTGCGACAAGATAAGACAAGGCCATACTGACCATATGGAACGAAAAAAGGATATGCCCCAGCAGACTGACAGGACCGCCCTGCGCCAGATAGAGGGCCAGCATTCCGCATAAGAACAGCCCCCTCCGCCAGAAGGGGACTGCAGTACTGCCTTCAAACCGGGAGGCCAGCGGACCGATCAGCACAAAATATCCGGCGGTCAGCAGGAGCATCAGGGCCAGAAACAGCGGACTCCACAGTTCAGTAAAGCTGAAGTATTGTAATCCCGGCATTATGGCAAGCCCTCCCCCCGTACAGTATTAATCCCACCATACCCAGTAGAGCGACATTATAATGCAAGTGCCCGCGATAAAAAATCCGCCCAGCATGAAGATAATCGGCATCATATGCCCTTTGTCCTTCAGATGCATCCAGAAGCCCATCTGCAGGATCACCTGCAGCACAGCCATCACCAGCAGCAGAATAACGGCAAAGGTGGCATTCACCCCTCCGGCGGCCACTGCGGAAAAGGCGATCAGCGTCAGGACAATGGAGAAGACAAAGACAACAATATGCCGCTGCGGTCCTTCCGGGCGGTGCCGGTGCTTCACCGGAGAGTCCGGAGAATGCTGCTTCGTCGCCATGGCTTCATCCCACCTTTCCAAGGAGGTATACTACCGTGAAGATAAAGACCCACACCACATCAATGAAATGCCAGTACATCGCCGACACATAAATCTTCGGTGCGGTTACCACCGTCAGCCCCTTATGCATTAACTGGCCAATCAGTACTGATATCCACAGGATACCGAAGGCCACATGGGCACCGTGAAAGCCGACCAGGGTATAAAAAGCCGAGCTGAATGCACTGGTGGTCATTCCGAATTCCTCATGCCTGATGTATACGCTGAATTCGTAAATCTCCAGAACCAGGAAGCATAGTCCGAGCAGTACCGTGACCAGCAGCCAGTTCCGCAGCATGGTGACGCGGCCCCGGTGCATCGCCTGGATCGCGAAGACACTGGTCAGACTGCTGACCAGCAGGAGAAAGGTTGCCGCCGCGACCAGCGGAAGATGAAACAGCTCATTCGCAGACGGGCCTTCATTGGTCTGATTGCGCAGCGCCAGGAAGGTTGCGAAGAGGGTGCCGAAGAGCACCGCTTCCCCACCAAGGAACAGCCAGAAGGCCAGCACCTTGTTGCGCCCTTCGAGTGTTGCTTTTTCCGGTTCATGCGGGAGAGTCCCATTCGCTGCTTCAGCATGTGCTGTAGTCATATCCGCTCACCTTCCTTCCAGCTCTTCGGGTTCAATATGCCAGCCCGGATCATCGAACAGCGACCGCATCAGCATGGAACCGAAGGTAATAAGCAGTCCCAGTGCCGTAACGATATAGTTATTGAACAGAAAGCTCATTATACTGCTGCTGAACTCATCACGGCTGAACATGAAGCCCAGTCCCGCTATGAAAATACCGACCGACATCAGGAACGGCAGGATCGTTGCTGAAGGCATATGAATCGAGCCCACCGGTTCGGACGGGGTCATCCCCTTGTGTCCGGCCATTTTTTCCTTCCAGAAGGCATCCAGGCCCCGCACCAGCGGCGTCTGCTTGAAGTTATATTCCGGCGGCGGTGAAGGGATCGTCCATTCGAGTGTCCGGCCGTCTTCCCACGGATCGTCGGCTGCATCAGCCGGCCGTCTCGAGGTCAGGAAGATATTCGTGAGGAAGATCAGCATGCCGACCCCCATCAGCATCGCACCAATAGTGCTGACCAGGTTAAGCAGATCAAACTGCTGATTCGGCAAATAGGTGAATACACGGCGCTGCATGCCCATCAGTCCCAGGAAATGCTGCACGAAGAACGTCAGGTGGAAGCCGATAATGAACGTCCAGAAGGTCCACTTACCTAACGTCTCACTGAGCATCCGCCCGAACATCTTCGGCCACCAGTAATGCAGTCCGGCAAACAGCCCGAGCACCAGACCGCCGACAATAACATAGTGGAAATGCGCCACTACGAAGTAAGTATCGTGGAACTGGAAGTCCGCAGGCGCAGAGGCCAGCATGACCCCCGTTACCCCGCCCATGGTGAAGGTTGGGATGAAGCCGGCTGCGAACAGATTAGGGGTGGTGAAGCGTACCTGTCCGCCCCACATGGTGAACAGCCAGTTGAAGATCTTGATCCCGGTCGGAACGGCGATCAGCATGGTGGAGACTGAGAACAACGCATTCGCTACCGGACCGAGGCCGGTGGTGAACATATGATGCGCCCAGACCATGAAGCCCAGGAAGGCGATCAGAATCGTTGCGAACACCATGGAGCTATACCCGAACAGCCGCTTGCGCGAGAAGGTCGGAATAACCTCAGAGATGACGCCGAAGGCCGGAAGAATCAGAATGTATACTTCGGGATGGCCGAAGATCCAGAAGATATGCTGCCACAGCACCGGATTGCCGCCTCCGGCAACATTGAAGAAGTTGGCTTCCAGTATCCGGTCGAAAGTAAGCAGGACAAGGCCTACAGTAATAGCAGGGAAAGCGAATAGAATAATGGCTGAAGTAATAAAAGTGGTCCAGGCGAACATCGGCATCCGCATGAAGGACATCCCCGGTGCGCGCATCGTGATGATGGTGGCCAGGAAGTTAATGCCGCCAATCAGTGTGCCAAGGCCTGCAATCTGCAGTCCGATGGTATAAAAGTCCACCCCGTGCGTGGGGCTGTAGCCCGTGCTGGAGAGCGGGGTATATGCGGTCCAGCCCGCATCAGGCGCACCGCCCATTACCCAGCTGAGGTTGAGCAGAATTCCGCCGAACAGGAAGGTCCAGAATCCGAGCGCATTGAGAAAAGGAAAGGCTACGTCACGTGCACCAATCTGCAGCGGTATGACTGCATTCATCAGTGCGAAGATGACAGGCATCACGCCAAGAAAGATCATCGTCGTGCCATGCATGGTAATCAGTTCATTGAAGGTCTGGGCATCCAGAAAGGTATTCATCGGCTTGATCAGCTGAATACGGATCAGAATCGCTTCCAGTCCGCCGATGCCGAAGAAGATGCCTCCAGCCCACAGGTAGAGAATCGCGATCTTCTTATGATCGACGGTGGTGATCCAGTCCATTAGCCCGGTATGCCGTTTAACGCTGTGGCCATGCTTCAAGGGCTGGGAGGGATGCAAGGATTGCGCTGCTTCGGCCAAGGTACGTACCCCCTTTTTCAAATATGCTGCTTCCGCTTCGGGCTATAGGCTATCCGGCTTCAGTCCAGCGTGTAACCGGCCAGAAACTCGGCAATTCCGTCAATTTCTTCATCGCTTAAGCCCAGGTCCTTGGGATCCGGCATCTTGTTGCCCGGCTTCACGCTCTGGGGATCATGCAGCCACGTCTTCAGATTCTCTTCTACCGGTGCCCCGTCCACGCGAGTGTCGTCATTAAGCAGAATGCCGGCCACCGATTCGCGGGAGCCGATTCCGGTCAGATTGGGAGCCTGGGAAAGATCCTGCATACTTCCAGTCGCATGGCAGGTCAGGCACTGGGATTTGAAGGTCTCCGCGAGCGCCGGATCATCCGGCAACACGGAATCAGGAGCCTTCATCGAAGCTAACCACTCCTCAAAGGCCGTACTACTGACTGACTTTACCTTAAACTCCATGAAGCCGTGGGAAGGCCCGCACAGCTCCGCACATTTGCCGCGGTAAACGCCTTCATTCGGCGCACTGAAGCTGAAGCGGTTGACCGTTCCGTCGGGGTTGGTGTCCATTTTGCCGGAGAGCGAAGGTACCCAGAAGGAGTGCAGGACATCCTTGGTGCTTAGCTCAAAAGCGATATCCTTGCCGGCGGGAATCACCAGATCCTGTGCTGTTGTCACCCCGTAATCCGTATATTCAAACTCCCACCAGTATTGATGGCCGGTCACTTTGACCTTAATGGCATCCTTATCATCCGAATGATCATTGCCGGCAGCGAACACCGCCTTCACTGTAGGAACCGCCAGCACAACTACGAGAATAAGCGGGATGACCGTCCACAGCACTTCGAGCCTGAAGCTGCCTTCCACCTGCTTGGGAATCTCGTTCTGATCCGGTTTCCGGCGGAAACGGATCCATACATAAGCCGCAATGGAGAAGACGACCAAAAGCACCACGATCATGATTGAGATCGACAGCTTCATAAGTGCAAACGAGCTTTCCGCTGCGGGTCCCTGCGGTCTGAGTACCGACAAGTCTTCCCGCCCGCATCCGGCAAGAATGAGTCCAAGCGCTGCGGTCATGGGAAGAAGCCGCTTTCCAGCCTGCCACGTTTTCATCATTGATCTACCCCGCTTTTCCCGAATTCGTAGATTAGAGTATTTTCCTGTCAATTATAACAATCACTATTAATATAAGTTCGCCCCACTGTTTTGTCAATCGTTCACAACAATTTCACATAATCATTTTGAAAAAGAAAAAAGCTTGTCCTTACTGATTTTAAAAGCGCTTTCAAAATAAGGTGAAAACTGTTAAACTACTTTTAAAGCGTATTCATATGTATTTGTGTCTATTAATTCATTTGACTAATTATAGAGACCTGTATCCGGTAAACCGGGCAGACAAAAAAAACCGATTCCAGCGGCAGCAGGCTGCCCGGGCACGGTTTATGAGAATCCTCATGGATGTTATAGCGCAAAATGTTGTCATCAAAAAGCAGAAGCAGAAGCAGAACAATTCTATCTGTTGTTTAAGAAACGGACGAATTCATTCTTACCAGTTCATGCTCCACAACCATGGTCAGCTCTTCTTCATAGCCTCCCGTGATCCGATACTTCCGGACGTACTCCTTCACAAATTTCTTGGGATCTTTGGGCCGGAAAATGCGTGTCATTTCCCGTAGACTTTCCTTGACTTCGTTATGACCTTTACTTGCCATGATCAGTTCCCTCCCAAAACATTGAAAATGAATGCTCCGTTGTAGAGAATGCATGATGAAAAGTCCGCCGTAACCTTGAAATGCAAGTTAAGAAACCATTACACATACGTGGCTTGCATTATCCGCCTTGACCATCCTTCCGGTATTCCGGAAATCCGCCTTGCCGGTGAAGCAGGTTCGTCGTGATTTGGGCTGAGAGTAAGGATGTCTCAGAGTAAAGACACCTTGACACTTTAGTTACCCGAAGAGCCACTTGCTGAATCACTCCTTTCGGGCCTTATCGTTATATTGTATCATATTCCAGTCCAAGTTCCACCTTTCCTTGTAAAATATGCGAATGGAAATTTTTTATACTTCTTTAGCTTCCACGCTAAGTAAGCTCCTCATTTTCCGCTACAACCGCTACTCCTGACCTGACCTCAGCAACGCGTCCGGCCCCCTGTGGCTAAAATATATAGTATGTCTTCCGCCAGCTTCGGGAACCTGATATTAGTCTAACCAATGCTGCAGAAAATATTGGACATATCCCCTGTGCAGTTCATACTTTAACGTGATTCTTCATAGGCTTGTAGGGAGGAAGGTTGATTATCCGTGCCTTTCTTCTTCAAACCAAGGAGAGTGAGCCCTTTGTCCCCTTTCAGATCTTCCACCGGATTGCCCGATAATATTGCCGCCGCCTTGTGTTACTTCTTCCCGTTCATTGGTGCCATTGTGTTCCTCGCGCTGGAGAAGCGCAGCCGGTTCGTCCTGTTCCACTCGCTGCAATCCCTGATTGCCTTCGGGGCGCTGATGGTAGCCCATGTACTGAGCGGCTTCATCCCTTTTCTCGGTTTTGTCGTGGCTGCCCTTCTCTCCCTGCTGGGCTTCGCCGTATGGCTGCTGATGATCTACCACGCACTGGGCGGAAGATGGTATAAGCTGCCCTGGGCAGGAGCAATTGCCGAGAGTCAGCTGCGGCAGCTGTAACCGGTAAAAAAGATTCCCTTTTGCCTGTCCTCTCCGTACAATGGAATCAGGACTTACAGGAATCTTTACAGGCTGGGGGAACAACCATGTATTTATTGATCATAAATTCCCGCTCGGGCGGCGGAGCGGGGCTGCGGACTTGGCATACCGTTGAAGCCATGCTCAAGGCACGCGCCATTGCGCATGAAGCACTGTTCACGCAAAGCGCAGACAGCGCGGAGAATCAGGTGCTGCACTCCCTTGCCCGCCGCGAGGACTGGCGCGCCGCCATCGTTATCGGCGGCGACGGCACGATCCACAGCGTGCTGGGCGCACTGCGGCGCAGAGGGGTGCCGCTCGGCGTAATCCCCGCCGGCTCCGGCAACGACACCGCGCGGGGCTTCGGCATCCCGCTCACTCCGGAGGCAGCGCTGGATAACGCGCTGCAGGACCGCTGTCTCGAAGCTGATCTGCTCTCGGGCGCGGACGGGCTCACCCTGACCGCCGTAGCCAGCGGCTTCGATGCCCAGGTAGCCGTCAATGTGAACAACAGCCGCTACAAACGGCTGTGCAATGCCATCGGCGCCGGCCGCCTGGCTTATATCATCGGCATTCTGCATACGCTGATTACCTTCAAGCCCTGCCGGGTCAGCGTGACCTGCGACGGCAGGGAGCAGACCTTCGACCGGGCGTGGCTGGTCTCGGTCTGCAATCTGCCCAGCTACGGCGGCGGGCTGCTGATCTGCCCACAGGCGGAGTCAGGCGACGGCCTGCTCGACGTCTGCGTCGTCCACGGGATCAGCCGCGGGCAGTTGCTGCGGCTGTTCCCGACGGTGGTGAAGGGCAAGCATGTTGCGCTGCCCTACGTCACCATGCTGCGCGGACGCAGCGTAGCCGTCCACTTCGCGCAGCCGCGCCATGCCATCGGCGACGGCGAGGCCCTCGGCACCGCGCCGCTGGCTGTGCGCTGCGAGCCGGGGTCGCTGCGCGTGCTCTCGCCGCTGGCGGCGGCCGGCGCGCAGGGCGCGGCCGGGCCGTGCCACGCGAGCGGCTAGGCGGGGCGCAGGCAGCTGCGGCTGTGGGAGCCGGGGCGTAGACGGCGGGAGGCACGGCCGGCTGGCCGAGCACGGGCAGCCGGTTGAGCTAACGGCTGCTTCCACCAACGACGTTCCGGCGATCTAGCCACTATGTACCCCTTGCGGACTGAGAGGACCTTAATCTCTCCGGCAAGGGGTTTTTAGTTGACTTGCAGACTGAGATTCCGCTATGCCCCACAAATTGATTGATCTGATGCACCAAATGAACAAATAAGCGCACTGGAGTCCGCTTGGCAGCAAAAACACGCCAAATTTCCGAAATAAGCGCATTTCAGTCCGCGTAGTATATTGCACATACCTATCCCCCGCCTGAACCCAGTTACTCACAAACCAGCTCGCACATACCCTCCCGCTCCCGCACAACATCTGCATTACTCACACTAGCTTCTACAATGCACACTCCCAATCTCCCCGTAATCCCATCATCCCTTGCTCCCATCAATTCACACTTCGGCCGGCCGTAACTCCATCACCCCTTGCTCCCCTCAACTCACTCTTCCGCCCGCTTATGCCCCTTGTTACTCACAAACTAGCTCGCTCATCCCTTCAGCTTCAGTCCAGCAGATTCGTCTCAGCTCCTCTCCCGCATTACTCAGCAGGCCAAACCAGCGCCTGACCGAAGCACTGGAGGCGTATGACTGGCCGCACGCTGAAGGAGTTAGCCGTGAGCTTCGTCCCTGCTCTCTAAGGCTACAGCCCAGCAGTCCCCTCAGCTGCACTAACTATGCCCGCCTTCAAACACAAACAGGCAGGCCCACGGATAATCTCCGGGGGCCTGCCTGTTATTTACGTCTGCCGCAAAAGTCCACCCGGCAGTTCTCCTATTCCTCCACGAAGCCAACAACGCCGTCATCCAGCGAAGCGATCCGCACCAGCGACTCCACGCGGTAGCCGGCTTCCTTCAGCAGCCGGTTGCCGGGCTGGAAAGCTTTTTCGATCACAATCCCAATCCCGGCAACACTGCCGCCCGCCTGTTCAACAATCCGTGCCAGCCCGAAGGCCGCTTCACCATTCGCCAGGAAATCATCGACGATCAGCACGCGCTCACCGGGTGCGATGAACTTTCGGGAGACGGTAATTTCATTGGTTTCCTTCTTCGTGAAGGAGTAGACCTTCTCCACATAAATATCTTCCGTCAGCGTCAGCGACTTCTGCTTGCGGGCAAAAATCATCGGGACCTCAAGCTCCAGCGCCGTCATAATGCCGGGGGCAATCCCCGAGGATTCGATGGTCAGCACCTTGGTGATTCCTTCCCCGGCGAAACGGCGGGTAAACTCGCGCCCTACTTCACGCATCAGGAAAGGGTCCATCTGGTGATTCAGAAAAGAATCAACCTTGAGCACACCAGGGCCGAGAACAATACCTTCGTTAATGACCTTTTGTCTCAATAACTCCATCCGTGCTCCTCCTCTATCCTCAAATGGACCCTGCTTCGTCTGCTACAGACCCGTAGGTTTCTGGGGCAGCAGGTTACCGACAATCGACTTCAGCTCGTTATCCTGCTTACTGTTCTTTTTGCCGTTGTCAAAGCTCGTAATCCGAATCTCTGAATACTTCTCTCCAGGTGCCACAGGTTTGAACACTAACTTCTCCCGGTCCTCAAGCCGGACATTAAAATTCATGTCCTTAAACATGCCGATTAGATCCTGCTCTCCCGGGGTCTTCCCTTCGTCCAAAAACAGCAATCCGCGTAACGGCTTAACGCCTTCCGAATGCTGCACATCAAAATGAACAATACACTCCACGCTTGTCACCTCCCTAGCTTAGTACCCTCTGCATCCCAGGAGCTACTCCGCCTGTTCTTCCCCGGCTTCATCCTGGTCATGCAGTACATATTTGCTGTAAATCCGGCCATAGCGTTCCCCGTACCGCTTCTGCAGCTCAGGCCCCATATCTTCTTCAAGCTCGAACAATACCATTTCCTGTGTAAAATGATTCAGCAGCAGCTCCACGAGCACCGGATGCTCGGTAACCACCGCCTGCGCGGTTCCGTCCTCATAACGCATGCCGAGCATACACCAGGAACGGTCGATGACAAAAGAAAACTTCCGCCCCCCGCTGCGCTGTGGCTTACCGTCCAGCGGCGGCCATATCGGGTATGGCGCAGAGGCCGCGTTGCCGCCGTCAAAAGCCCACAGCAGCTTCACTCCGCGCAGCTCTGCCTGCTCCAGCTCGCTGCGCAGCAGCGAGGCTTCCTCCCGCCATACATCGACCACGATCTCCTGAGCCGCTAGATTCAGCTGGCGGATCAGCGCTCCCGTTACGTTGCGGTCACCTTCCACGTTATAGAATGAAGGGCTGACCGGGCCTCCGCGCGGCATTTCACTTTCCATATACGCCAGCGACGCCTGTACCCGGCCGGATATCATCGTCGCCAGCTCTTCAGGGTCCAGCACGCTGTAGCGGGCCGGCTCCCCTTCCCCGCAGCGTACGTAGCCTTGTTGCGTCAGGCGCTGAAGCGCCGCGTATACATTCGATCTTGATACTCCTAGCTGCTTTGCCACTTCGTAGCCCGAAGCCTGGCCCTTGGTGGCCAGCTCAACCATAATTTTGGATTCCATCTCTGTGAAACCCAAATTGCGCAGATGCAGCAGCAACTGTTCCATCTATGTTGTCCCCCTAAGCTGTCTGTCTAACCCTGTCTAAATTTGCTCCGATCCGCAGCGCGGGCACCACATTGAGCCTTTCGGCAGATCGGCGCGGCAAATCTGGCATTTCACAATATCCCGTGTACCCGATTCGCTGACGGCAGTCTCTTCTGCAGGCTCACTGGCTTTCCAGTCGCGGATCCGGCGGTCCAGCTCCAGCTGGCGCTCACGTTCACGCTCCAGTTCATCGGCCTCACGGCGGCCCCGTTCTGTATCCGGAAGAACCCGTTCATACTCTTCAGGCTCCGGTTCAACTTCAATTTCCGGCAAGGCTTCGGCGTACTGGACAGGTTGTTCAGGTCTCTTAGCGAGTTCCCGCTCCGCTTCTGTCAATTCTTCCTCACCGTAGTATTGATCTTCCTCATCTTCGTGCTCATGTACGGTATGTACCGTAACGGTAGGCGCCGGGTCCTTGCGCAGCACCGGTTCCTTGCGCAGTGGCAGCTCCTCAAGCTTGCGTCCGCAGTGCGGGCAGAAGTTGGCATCCAGTGCTACGATCTGGCCGCAGGCACAGAGCCGTTCATTCTTCAGTTCGGCAATTCTTGAGCGCACACCCTCAATCTGCTCCTGAAGCTTGTTACAGCCGCGCGCCAGCTCGATCATCTGCCCCTCTGCCACCGACATATCTCTGGAACGATATCCTTCGTAGAAAAGCTTTCCCATTTTCAAAAATTCAAGTTGCATCTCATGTTCGATATCAGAAATTTGCCCGTTCAGCTTGCCTACTTCCACCGAGCTTTGCGCTTTTTCACTCACCCGGCTGGCACCGTCTTTAATGCGTTGCAGAAAATTCATTGTAGTTCCTCCTTCTCCAGAGTGAGAATAGGCTGATTCGCAGCCGCAAAATAACCCTATACATCCTTATCGCTCCGTATAGCAGTGGAAACGTGACTCTATCATACCAAAAGTCCCTGACAGATTCATTATTTGTCGTCAGGTGTTAAATACTACATGACGAACATTATCGAATAATGGAGGGATAATATTGCCTGACGATAACCATAAACGATATTTCGTATCCGTGAATCATGGCCTGATTCAGGATGTGCGTAACGACTCGAACGAATTTGAGGTTCTGCTCTCGGATGAAGAGCTTACCGTGCTCCAGGATCTTCTGAAAGGTCTGGCCGGTGAGGACGACTATGCCTTCCGGCGTGCTTTTGTCCCCTATAAATCAGCCGATCATGATGATGCTGCTGAGCAGTTTGACGATGCCACCATTCATCTGTTCCAGTATTTGCATGACCACGGCACAGACGAAACGCGCCGGCTCATTGATGAAATGAATGTTCTGCAGAGGCTCGGAAATACCGGCTACCAGGATGAAGGTTACGGCGGCGGTTCTCCGACTAACAAGTAGAAACGGCTCTGCCGCCCTAATCTGGATCGTAAAGCCCCGTCCCGTCTGACAGATAGGCCTATTGTGAGCTAATACGCTGCTGCGGGAAGAATGTTTCTCTTCTGCTTCATCCGGCTTTGTTTTGCTTCCGGGGCTGTACTTCGGTTAAAATAGAATCACATAAACTGCAGCGCATTTTATGCGAACGCCGTAGTCATCCGTTCATGGTCTACAGTCACAAATAACGAATACCGGGAGAGTTTCAGTGGAAGAATACGATAGTACACAGGTTACACTACACAAGTTGCAGGTCCATGTGAAGGATATGCAGAAGTGGCAGGTACACGAAGATTTTGCCAAGCAGGTTGAGAATTTCAAAGCTTTGCCGGCGCTTTACCGACATGCTCTGAATGAGCTTGAGAATAAAATTGATGTCATCCGTACAGAATGGCAGGTACGCGACGGCTTCAGCCCCATCGAGCATGTGAAGTCACGCATTAAGGAACCGAAGAGCATTGTACAGAAGATGGAACGCAAAGGCCATGATTTCACGCTGGAAAATATGGAGCAGCACATTCACGATATTGCAGGTATGCGGATCGTCTGTGCTTTTGTGAAGGATATTTACCGGCTGGTGGATCACCTGTGCGCGCGCGAGGACATCCGTGTACTGGAAATTAAGGATTACATCGCCCATCCGAAGCCTAACGGCTATCAGAGTCTGCATCTTATCGTCGCCATCCCCCTTGTGCTGCTGGAAGGAACCCGCTGGGTCAAAGCCGAAATTCAGCTCCGCACACTCGCTATGGATTTCTGGGCCAGCATGGAGCATATTCTCTACTATAAATTTGACAAACAGCTGCCGCCGCATGTGGCTGAGGAATTGAAGGAGGCTGCGCGTGCCGCTGATGAACTGGATCAGAAGATGCTCCGCCTGCGCCGGGAGATCCTCGAACTGTCAGAAGCGGAAGGCAGCAGTAATGAACCCTTAGTATAAGTATATTTGTATACAATCAAGGCAGTACTTTAACAGCTAGGATGTTAAAGTACTGCCTTGATTTGCGTTGTCCGCTTACAATTTATTCAAGCGAGCCGCACGTTTGGCGGCGGCTTCTGATACCCGGCGCATCAGCAGGGCAAGTCCTTCCCGGGCCTTGGGCGTCTGCGGCAGCAGCGCGCTCCAGTCCTCTTCCGGTTCAATGACATCAGGCATAGCCGGAAATGGCCGGGCAGAGATCTCATGAAACAGCGGCCCCGGCTGATGAAGCGAGCCCTCCGCAGCCGCCTCGGCCAGCCATTCTCCCGAGGACACTGCCGGACCTTTACGTTCCAGCCGGGCCAGCTCGGACGCAAGCGTTACAGGTGCAGGCATCCCTTCTTCGGTAACCCGCTCATTCTCCTGCTCCGCCCAGAGAGCAAACACCCCGGAGAGCAGCTCCTCCTTGGACAGGCCGCGCAGGGCAAAAGCCAGCAGCGGCTCCTTCGCCAGCTGCTGCTTCACCCGAAGCCGCAGCTCCCCGGCGGGCAGCAAGCCTGTGCCCTGTTCATTGGCCGCCTGTTCGAGCTCAGCATCAGCAGGCAGCACCTCAAGAGCAGCAAGTCCGCCTTCCAGGCTGCCCTGGAGCAGCTCATACAATTCACCCGGATGCGCAGAGAGCTGTAGCAGCACCTCATTCTTCCGGGCGGCCGTCCATTCCGGAATATGCAAAGTGAACACCGCGCGCTGCGCTTGTTCCTCTGCAACTGCGCCGGATTTGCCGTTCCGTCTGCCTGCACCTTCCGCAGCAGCGGTTCCCAGGCTCCCGGTGGCCTTGATCTTTCCCGGCAGCACCTCCAGCTTCAACTCCAGCAGTTCACTCATGGATGTCCCCCTCTTTCTGCAATACAGCTATCATTTACATCCAGTCCTGTCCTTGCAGCTCGATCAGCTCCTTCAGCTCATGGTTGGACATTTCGGTCAACCAATTCTCGCCGGAGCCGACTACCTGCTCGGACAGACTTTTTTTACGCTCAATCAGTTCATCGATCCGTTCCTCCAGCGTTCCCTGGCAGATCAGCTTATGCACCTGAACATTCTTGTGCTGCCCGATCCGGAATGCCCGGTCCGTAGCCTGGTTCTCCACTGCCGGGTTCCACCAGCGGTCATAATGCAGCACATGATTGGCCCTGGTCAGATTGAGGCCTACGCCCCCGGCTTTGAGGGACAGGACGAAGAATGCAGGACCTTCCCCCTCCTGAAAAGCATGCACCATCTCGTCGCGTTCACGCTTCGGAATACCGCCATGCAGGAAGAGCGGTGTCTGCCCGTACCTTCTGGCCAGCCGGCTGACGAGCAGCTCGCCCATCGCCACATACTGCGTGAAGATCAGCGCGGACTCCCCAAGCTCGGAGATGCTGTCCAGCACCTCGAACATCACATCCATTTTGCCGGAAGGCTCACTGCGCAGGCTCCGTCCGTCATCCTTGCGGAACAGCTGCGGATGATCACAGATCTGCTTCAGCTTGGTCAGCGAGGACAGCACCAGCCCCCGCCGGGCCATGCCCGACCGCTCACCGATTACGCCGAGCATCTCATCCACAACGCCCTGATACAGGGCTGCCTGCGTTTCTGTTAGCGGACAATACGACTTGAGCTCGATCTTCTCGGGAAGATCCTTCGAAATATCGGGATCACTCTTCAGGCGGCGCAGCAGGAATGGCGATACGAGTCGGTGAAGCTCACGCAGCCGTTCCCCGCCTTCGCCGGATACATACCGCTGGCGGAAGGAATGATAGGTTCCGAGATACCCCGGATTCAAGAAATGAAAGATCGACCACAGCTCGCCGAGCCGGTTCTCTACCGGGGTACCGGTCATCGCAATCCGGTGCGGCGCGTTCAGCTTCATGACACTCTGCGCCTGTTTGGTGCGGTGGTTCTTAATATACTGCGCCTCATCCAGCACAACGGTTGACCAGCGCACCCCGGCCAGATCCTCACTGTCCCGGCCTGCCAGATGATACGTAGTCAGTACAATCTCATGGCTGGCGGCAAGCTCGGTGAAGCCTTCTCCGCGTACCCGCCGGCCGCCATGATGGATATGCACACTAAGCGAAGGTGCAAACCGCTGCAATTCCCGCTGCCAGTTCCCCAGCAGTGAGGTCGGGCAGAGGATAAGCACAGGCTCCTGCTTCTCTCCCGGCGGCGCATTCAGCGCACGGTCCAGCAGGCAGGTGATCACCTGCACGGTTTTGCCAAGCCCCATATCATCGGCCAGACAGACCCCGAAGCCAAGGCCGCTAAGCGCCGTAAGCCATTGATATCCCCGCTCCTGATAAGGCCGCAGGGTACCATTCAGATCATCCGGCACCGGACGCATGGGTAGCCCGCGCAGCACATCGCCATGCATAAGGGAGGCCAGCAAACCGGAGGTCTCCATGCCCGTGACCGACATGCCCTTCCATAGCCGTTCTTCGCCATCCTCGGCTTCCAGGCGCATCCAGTCTGCTGCCGTCATCTCTCCGCTCTCGTTGCGCTTCATATATCTCAGGACCTGACGGACCTCCTTCGGGTCCACTTCGATCCATTCGCCCCGGAAACGTACAAATGGCACTCCGGCTTCAACCAGAGCATTCAGTTCATCCTCGCTGATCTCCGAATCGCCCAGGGAGGCCTCGATGCGGAAGGAGATCAGCTCCTCCATGCCTAGCGCTGCTTGTACAGGGCCGTCCACTCCGCCTGGCGGCGGCTGCATCTTCATTCTCATCCCGATCCGCCGCCGTCCTTCGCGGCTCCAGCGTGAAGGCATCTGCACCGTAATTCCCCGTTCACGCAGCTGCTGTACACTCTCCTTCAGGAAAAAATACAGCCGCTCCGGAAGCAGCTCTACCCCGCGCGGCGCCGGTTCGGCCAGCGCACGCTGAATGTCCGGCGAGATTTTGGCTGCCCGCCCCAGCGCAGCAAGCAGCTGCTGCTGAATGTTGCGGTAGCGCTTGCCCCACAGCGTGAATTCCCGTTCCCGGCTGCTCCAGACCGCTTCAGCCGGAATCCAGAATTCACCTTCCTCCCGGCTCTCCGCCCAGAACGTCAGCCGCCACAGCTCACTGTCGTCTGCAGGCGGCTCCAGCCGCAGGCCCAGGCTGAGCTGTCCGCTGCGTGCCTCCTCAGTCTCGAAATGCGGAACCTCGTTGCCTGCCGTCTCACTCACGGCAGCCAGTAGCTCGGTCACTTCAGCCGGAGTTCCCTGAACAGGGATATCCCGGCTGCCGGTCAGCAGACTGTTCCACCACAGCTCTGTAAGCGGCGAGTAGCCGCGGCGGTAGTTCGCTTTGAATGGACTCAGCGCACTCTCGTTGGCCGCGACCACATTCTTGATCTCCGCCGTCATCACAGCCTGCAGGAACGAATAGAGCACGTACCCGCCTGCTTCCTCACGCGAGGACAGATCCCCCTCCTCGGCTACGTGAGTGCCGAGTGCAAGCACCGGCATGGAAGCCGCCATCTGCAGGAAGAAATCCTTATCCGCCTCTTCCCGGAAAGCCGGCGACCAGCATACCGCTGCCGCCTGCTCGCCTCCGCGGCGGCGTGAGCCCACCTTGCGCGGCGGCTGAGCGCCGGGGACAATCCCGCCTTTGCCCATCAGTTCCAGCGCAAACCGGGCAGCAGCCGACCAGTAGCGCAGTTCTCCACCAGGCTCTATGCCCTGGGCGCGGCTTGCCTGTTCATCCCAGGCAAGGAGCAGCTCAAAAGCGTCCTTGGGCGACAGGGCCAGCCCTTCGAGGGTGCGCCCCGGCATTCCGCGCCGCGCCGTCTTCCCTTCCACGGCGGCGGCGGCAGGATACTTCACTTCCGCCAGCCGCAGCGCAGCACCCGCAAAAGGACGCCAGCCGCTCCGAAATTCCAGCCGTTTAATCACACGTGTCCACGCGTCCACCTTCGGCTCAGAAGTTTCACCCGAGAAGCAAAATAATACGTCCCCTAACCATATTGCATACAGATGCTTAATCATTGATGATCTCCATTCTTTTAAGCAAACAGAAAGAGCCAGTCCGTCCCAGCGGGAAGACTGTTTCCTTCTCTGCGAGAAATATATTATGAAGCTGTACTAGCAGCAGTAACTGTACAGCCATCCCATTGTGGTTATCACTGCAACTTTTTTCTTCATCCCTTCATCTTATACGAAAAAGTCTATATTTAAAAACTTTTCTGCACGTTTTCTGCAGAAAATCTGCAGATTTTTTTGCAAATCTGCCCCATTCGCAGTTCCGTCAGCATTCCGGAGGGGTCCTCAGACCCAATCGGGGCTGCTTGAAGCTTGAAGCTTGAAGTCATTTGACTCGCCTCGCCATTGGACTAAGCCCTTGGTACCTCCTACGTTAATCATTAACCCAATTGTCAGATATCCCACACCATCGGCACAGCAAAACTGGCAGCCGCAAGCATCGGCCTAACGCCAATAGGATTATTGTGCAACCAGTATGTCTTTCGGGGACCTCAACAGCACTGTACGGGACTCGCAGGCAATTCAGGAAACTTAATGGCATATGGGGAACTGATTGGCACCATAGAAACTCCATGGTATCTTGGGAACTCACTAGCACCTTGAGAACTCCATGGCACCTTGGGAGCTCACTAGCACCTGCCTCATTTCCTTTACCTTATAAGCCGCACTTAACTCTGATGGCCGTAATTAAGACTCATTGTAAGCACGCAACCACTCAACCGGCGGTGGTCAGATTAAATAATCCAAAATGTTGTATGTATTACAACCTTGATCCCATAATACGAAGGCTTCCGAAGGGAATGTTGTATGAAATGCAAGAATTATCTCCCCACGTCGCTTGAATGAGAGAAAATGCTGCATTTCTTACAACAATTTCCGATTCCGGTAGATTTCATGATAGGAATGTTGTATTTTGTGCAGTATTATGCAAACTCATTTTCAGTCCTTACAAAGGACATCAATAGAATATTAAGTGGAATAATGTAACTTAATTCGGCTATTTTAAGTGATTTTCATCAAATAAGTGGATAAACGCTACTTAATTTCGTCCATTACTGCTGGCTTGGCTCACATGCAGAAATTTAAGTGCTTTTTTTCCAACTGTTGTTTATCAGGTGGCCCTTCATCTGCCAGCAGGTGGAGAAAATCCAACTAATCGGTCCTTTGCATCATCCGTACCCGGCAAAACTGTTTTTTCAGGCAGCACAAAGAACCGTCCTCCCCTCTAAGCAAGGGGAAGCCGGCTCTTTATAAACTAAAAGAGTTACTTGTCCGCCTGAATCCGCAGCTCCCCGCCGTCTGCAGCATCCGCTACCTGTACAATAATCGCACCCTTCTTGCCGTTATAAACCCAGCCCTCTTTGCCTTCATTCAGCTGTTCCAGGGTGATCTCCTCAAGGCCGTCCACCGCAGCCACGGTGAAGAACGGATAACAGAGCGCAAACCGCAGCATCTCCCGGCGCGGCTTATAATCATGCACGCCATATACCCATTGCAGCACCAAACCGCCTTCAGTCCCCGTAGCCTGCACAGCAAGCTCTGTATATTGACCTTTTCGGTAACCGAAGCTGTGCCCGTCATCCTCATACAGCTTGAAGGCCGCCGAGAATCCTTTGGCAGCTTCCGCCCCGTACAGATGGAAGATGACCGTCTCTTCCGTGTCCTCCAGCGCATACTGCTTCAGCGGACCTTCGGCCGTGAAGCTGCCCGCCTTCACATACATCGGCATAATATGCAGCGGTGCAGCAGCAAGAATATGACGGCCGCCTTCGTGAATCTCCCCATCCCAATAGTCAATCCAGCAGCCTTCGGGCAGGTAGACCGAGCGGTGATCTGTATCCGGGCGGTAGACGGGAGCAATCAGCACATTCTCGCCAAGCAGGAACTGATCGCACAGATTGGTCACATGCGGGTCACGCGGATATTCAAGGATAAGCGGACGGATCACAGGCAGCCCGCACATTTCCGCCTCATGAAACAGATTGTACAAATGCGGCATCCAGCGGTACCTCAGTCCGATGAATTCGCGCAGAATCCCCTCCACTTCTTCCCCGAAGGACCAGGGCTCCTGACGCAGTGTTCCGATGGAGGAATGATTGCGGCAGTATGGGAAAAACACGCCCATTTGCGTCCAGCGCACCAGCAGCTGTGCAGACGTATGATGGGCGAACCCGCCGATATCCGGCCCGGAGAACGCCAGTCCCGACAGTCCCATATTGAGCACCATCGGCATGGCCATCGCCATATGCTCCCAGAAGCTGCGGTTGTCCCCGGTCCATACGGCTGCATACCGCTGAATACCCGCATAACCGGCCCGGGTCAGCACAAAAGGCCGCTCGCCCCCCATATGCTCGGCAAGTCCCTCATACGTGGCTTTGGACATCATCATCCCGTACAGATTGTGGTATTCCTCATGGGTAACCGGGCGGCCGTTGTTAAAATGCATTACATCGAGGTCCATCGTCTTGGTCTCATTGAAGACCGCCGGCTCGTTCATATCATTCCAGATCCCCTGGATGCCCAGGTCCGTGTAATACTTGTGCAGGTCGCCCCACCACTCGGCGGTCCGGCTGTCGCTGAAATCGGGAAATGCGCTGATCCCCGGCCAGACCTCGCCGAAGAAGATATCGCCCTCCAGACGGCGGCAGAAATGCTTTTCCAGCACACCTTGCTTGTAGACGTTGTATTTGGGGTCTTTTTTGACTCCGGGATCCACAATGGGCACGATCCGCACACCCAGCTCCCCGAGCTCTGAGATCATTTTCTGCGGATCCGGGAAGTTGACGGGGTCAAAGGTGAATACGCGGTACTCATCCATATAATGAATATCCAGATAAATGACGTCGCACGGAATATCCTTCTCACGGAAGGTACGTGCCAGCTGCAGCACCTCCTGCTGGTTCATATAACTGTAGCGCGACTGGTGGTAGCCGATCGCCCATTTGGGAGGAAGCGCAATCCGGCCGGTGAGCGAGGTGTATCTTTTGACCACATCCTTCATCTCGGGCCCGTTAATGAAATAAATGTCGTATTCTCCCGTAGAACAGCCAATGGTAAAAGCAACGCCATGCGAGCGCATGTCGAAATCACTCCGGCCCGTATTGTCCAGAAATAATCCATAGGAGAGATCGCCGTGCATGTGAATGAGCAGCGGAATCGATTCGTAGAGTGCCTCAATCTCCGGCAGATGCGGGGCAAAAACATCGGTATTCCAGTTCGTATAACGCTCCCCGCGTTTATCGAGGAAGCTCGACTTCTCACCCAGTCCGTAAAAATGTGAATCCGGCTGCATATCATACTCCGCATGGCTTGCGCCGCGCGGGTTCCAGCTGGTCAGATTCTGCTGCATAATCACCTTGCCCGAGGTATTCTCCACACGGAGAAGAAACGATGATTTCTCGATAATCAGCCGGATGGCGCTCGTTGTGAAGATCAGCTGCTCCTCCGTCTCATCCACAGGAAACAGATGCGGGATACAGCTCTCATTCATCACCGCCTCCGATGTGGTCAGGTCAGGAACCTCACCATGGAAGACTTTCATCCGGAACATATCATCGCTCAAAAAGATAAAGACAACCCCGGCGCATTCTCCGCGGCAGATATAGACATTCTCCGACCGTTCCCAGGAAACCACGCTTCCCGGAGTGTTCCAGGTCTCCTTCATTACGAGTGGTCCCATCTTCTCGGGGCGTATCGCCTCGCTGCTCTCCATGCCTCATGTCCCCCTTCGGCTATTACCTGCTTGATCTTAATCGTTCCCGTATTAGCTCTTCTTCTCTACATATTACCCCGAGCTTACGGAAAGCTATCCGTTAATTTCATGACCTGTTGGTCATTTTTTTGCCGGAGATAGTCTTAATTGCTGTTAAAGCGGGTATATTCAATGTAGGCCAAGGATAGGCAAGTACTAAATAACCTAACTTAGGGAGTGATAAGAACATGAGAAGAAGCAACCCTTATAAGTGGTGGAATCTGCTGCTGTACCTCGGCGTGCTTGCCGTCAATACGCTGTCGGTGACGCTGCCGCTTGGCGGGAACAGTACCGGAGAAATTTCAGACAGATATCATACTTACCTTACACCGGCCGGCTACGCATTCTCCATCTGGTCTCTGATCTACCTGCTGCTTGCCGGGTTCATTATTTATCAGTTCCGCAGTGATACCGGAGGCAGAGATTCCGTGCAGCGTATAGGCATCTGGTTCATGCTCAGCTGTATATTTAATATGGGCTGGCTGTTCCTCTGGCATTATTTGTACATCGAGCTGTCGCTGGTTGTCATGGTGCTTATGCTGGTTTCACTGATCGTAATCTACCGCCGTACCCGCACCATCCCGGACCCCACCTCCGGCGAGAAATGGCTGGTTAGACTGCCCTTCAGCATTTATCTCGGCTGGATCTCTGTAGCTACCATCGTTAATGTCAGCATCGTGCTGGAGAAGAACAACTGGGACGGCTTCGGGCTAAGCGATTCACTCTGGGCTGTAATTATCCTCTGTGTAGGTGCAGTGCTGGCTGTTATTGTAAGCTTCCCTCACCGGGACAGCATTTATCCGCTCGTCTTCGTCTGGGCCTTCATTGCCATTGCTATCGAACAGAAGGATACAGATAATATTTTCTTCACCGGGCTGATTGCCGCAGGACTTCTGCTGCTCTACAGCATCTGGCTGCTGCTCACCCCGCCGCGTACCCGCAGCAGATATTAACGATACCGGTGAAAAGACATAAGGCTGCCCCGCTCCTGCAAAGGGACGGGGCAGCCTTTATCATTACCTGCTTACCGGCCGATTTCATTATTCCACACTAATCCGCAGCAAAAATCCCACGCACCTGCAAAGAGGTACATGGGATTCAGCCCGGCATTTCGGGTTCTATCTTCAGTAAAGCTTATTTCTTGCGTGCTACCGCTTCGATCTCAACAAGTGCATCCTTCGGCAGACGCGCCACTTCGACTGCGCTGCGGGCCGGATAAGGCTCAGTAAAGAAAGTGGCGTATACTTCATTAACGGCTGCGAAATCATTCATATCCTTCAGATATACCGTTGTTTTGACTACATGCTCCATAGATGCGCCGGCCTCTTCAAGAATGGCCTTCACATTGTTAAGTGACTGGCGCGCCTGTTCCTGCACATTGTCCGCCAATGCGGCCGTTTCCGGGTCCATGCCAAGCTGGCCGGAGGTGTATACCCAGTTGCCGGCAATAATTGCCTGGCTGTACGGTCCAATGGCCCCCGGGGCTTTGCTTGTTGCTACCTGCTTTTTACTCATGTCTCGCTCCTCCTGCTTGCTGTACGCGGCCAGCGGGCCGTTATGTACACATCATTTTAAGTCTCATTGTAAGTCCTGAGGTCTGCTTATTGCAAACCCTCTGAAGTTCTAGTGCTTGCCGATCACATGAATTACTTCATTGGTATAAATATGCACACCGCCTGTATCGGCAAGGGCAATATTCCTCATCGCCCGCGCCACCTTGGCAGCGGGGATTGCCCGGTACTTCGCAGCTTTGCCGACCATAGCGAAATCCAGCGCCTTCATGATTACGGAAGCGGTACGTTCTCCCAGCCTGAATTCTTCGCGGTCACCGAGCAGCAGCGAAGGCCGGAACAGATGTAAGCCGTGGAATCCGGCAGCAATCAACCCGTCCTCTGCCCGTCCCTTGGTCCGGCTATAGAAGTTGCGTGATTTTGCGTTTGCTCCCATAGAGGACACTGCCAGGAACTGCTTCACACCATAGTCCTTGGCTAGAGCCGCAGCAGCAAGCGGATAGTCCAGATCCACCTTCTCGAATTGCTCCTGTGAACCCGCCTGCTTAATCGTGGTTCCCAGACAGCAGAATACCGCATACACTCCTGCGAACTGCTCCTTATATTGCCCAAGCTGATCCCAGTCGATCTGGATCTGCCGAAGCTTCGCATGCTGCAGCTTCAGCGGCCGGCGGACAAGCACGCGGACTTCATCCCAGTCACCATTCAGTAAATCCTCTGTCAGGGCACTGCCCACCAGACCCGTAGCTCCCAGTACTAACGCAATTCTTGTCACCCTGATTGCCTCCCTTTCAGCAGATCCTCTTATTACTCATCCCGCAAAATACGCCGGCCCAGCAGCAGCGCCAAAGTGATCATCAGCGTCCCTACCACAAGCTGCATGCCGTACACCTGCGTCCATTCGGGCCAATTCTTAATCCATTCGTAGATGCGGCCGCCCAGCAGCGGACCGAAAAAGGCTGCCAGACCCGTGAGTGCCGCATACATAGCCATATACATCGGCCGTTCCTTCTTCGGCGTATCCCCGATAATGAAGTTGAAGGCCAGCTGGTTGAAGCCCCCCACGCCCATGCCAAATACAATATGCGCGGCAAACAGAACCGGCAGCATCGGCAATACGGACAGCAGGCCCCACATCAGCGAGGAGACTGCGATAATCGGCAGCGTCCAGAGCAGCAGCCGTTTGTTGCTGTACTTGGCGTTCAGATTCCCCCACACATAGAAGCTGCCCATCATGAAGATCGTCTGCGATACATTCAGCAGCGACAGCTTCTCATAATTGATATGAAGCAGCTGCAGCATCACATAGGAATACAGCGGCACGGTCAAATTCTGCAGCAGCAGCCATGCGGCCAGGAACAGCGTAGACTTCATAAACAGCTTATCGTGAAGCGGCTTCTTAAACATCGGCAGAAACTCTGTCTCTTCTGATTTCTCGAACGGGACATCAGGGTAGAAGAAGAACACAATAACATTGGAAAGCGAGAAAATCCATACGATAATATACAGGATAAGAAACCCGTGTCCGCCCGGATAACGGTCCAGAATAATGCCGCCTCCGTACATCACCAGGCTTCCAAGCGCATTAAGCAATGTATTACGGATGCCGAAATACCGGCCTCTGACCCGCGCTGGAACCAGGTCACTAATGACGGAGCTCCACAGCACGCCGCCTGCCGTATTGGCAATGAAAGCGATTGTATACATAACTATGAAAGCGGTAACCCAATACTCTTGCGGAAAAATGAACGGCACAAGACCGGTAGATCCCCAGAGCAGTCTGTGCAGGCCAATAAAAGTAACCATAGCCCATTTACGGCTCGGCAGCTTCTGGATCAGGAAAGCTACACCAATCTGTGCCACATTCACCAGGGTGGTAAGCGCCAGAACGAATCCGATCTGGCTGGAGCTCGCCCCTAAATATAACAGAAAGCCTGTCAGGAACTGCCCTTGCAGCAGCACCTGAAATATTGTGGCTGGTATCCCCTCAAAGGTAGCGATCTGCAGATTCTTACGATGTATCGAGGCCTTGCGGACTTCCTTGGAACGGTTCCGCAGGGGCCGGTTTCTCATGATGTTCATGGGGTGATAACACTCCTTTGATGCGGCTTTTGCTTCATTCTACTCCGCATCAATCTCCTGTCAATACACCGAAATCACAAATAAAGTTGGAGCCCGGAATCTGCCCATTCTCTGGGGTTAAAGCGGCAAATACAGGGAGAATAAGCTTCCCTGTCCCTCGCGGCTGTTCAAAGTAATGAACCCGCCAAGCAGTCTGGCCAGATCATTGCTGATTGACAAGCCCAGCCCTGTTCCGCCGTACTTGCGGCCGATGTTTGTATCCGCCTGCTCAAATGCCTCGAAGATCAGATCATGCTTCTCCGGCGGAATACCAATCCCGGTATCCTGCACCTCAAAGGCGACCCATTTCCGCGAGGAGAGCCCCTCTTGCCGTTCCACTACGCGGACATTCACCGATACACCGCCTGTCATAGTGAATTTGAAGGCATTTGAGAGCAGATTGCGGAGAATTTGCTGCACCCGCTGGGGATCCGTATGGATAACCCCCGGCATGTCTGCATCCAGTGAAATATCGAAGTCCAGCTGTTTCTGTTTGGCTACCACACTGAACTGCTGAAGGAGCAGATCAGGGATCTCACTGACATTGAAGTCTTCATTAATAATATCCAGCTTCCCGGCTTCTACCTTGGACAAGTCCAGAATATCATTAATAAGCGAGAGAAGGTCTTCACCCGAGCGGTGAATGATCCCGCCGTATTCTGCCAGCTCTTCCACACTCAGTTCATCTTCGCTTTCTTCAATTAGCTGGGACAGGTTAATGATACTGTTAAGCGGTGTTCTCAGTTCATGGGACATATTGGCCAGGAACTCCGACTTGAACTGCGAGGCAAGCATCAGCTGTTTGGCCCGCTCCTCCAGCACGATTTTATTCTTATGAAGCTCCTCCGTCTGCTCTGACAAAAGCTCATTCGCTCTAACAATCTGTCCGGTGCGCATCAGATCCAGCTGGAAGTCGCGGATAATCAGCGCAAACAGCACACTGAGAGCAAAGCCTGCCGGGAACGTGACCGGCAGAATATCCGTTATGTATTCCTGCGCCGGGATAACTCCAAATACCGTAATATTCAACGCATTCACTACATTTACCACCAGGACAGCAATCAGTCCCTTTTGGATCACAGAGGCAGAAGAACGCTGCATCCAGAGGCTCAGGCCGGCGCAGACAAAGCCGAGGATAGATAAATTCAGCACGCCTACCACAGCTGCTTCGGTAACCCCGAAGGTCAACCGCGTAAGCCCGGTGCCGACACCAATAATGATAAGAACCAGAGGCTGGGGATAAGCCAGTGTAGAAATAATAAGCGGCACAAACCGCAGGTCAAAAATCACATGCTCGTCCAGCCTGTATCCGAAAATTGTACTTACCCACCCGGCGAAGATCGCGAGCAGGACCCAGCTTACTTTTTTCACAGGTTCAGAAGCATAGGTCACCGTATGTTTGTATATTAAGTTTGCCAGATAAGACAATGTAATCAGCAAAGCGGTATTCACAAAAAATATTTTTACATATTCCATAGCCTCACTCCTGCAGCCAAAAATGATATAACAGCGATTATTATTTATACTATCATAGAGGAATGAAATCATGAAGCCACAGTGCTATGGCATATGTATAAGAGGTAGTCTTTCTAAACGCAGTCTCCCTTGTGCCTGTCCGCAGAAGAAGAGCGCAAATCAGATACGATTTGCGCTCTTCTTCTGCGGCGTGAACCAGGGTATCATTGCCTTCCAGCGCCTTTTGGGTACGGAAGCTCCGCCATTGCCGCCAAGCTGTATAACAGGTGCCTCATCCAGATCAACTTCGGCCGGCGTCCACGTCTCTGCTTCCGGCAGTATATAGTACCGGGGGTGGTAGGTGCTGATGGTATCTCCTTGCTGTGTCAGCACCCGGTCAGCATGTATCTCAATAATCCGGCCTGTAACGACGAGGGAATTATTCATAGACATCCGCCTCTCCCTGCATTTGTGATGATCTGATCTGAGGCCTGGCCATATTCTTCGTTTAGCTGCGGATCGACTGCTCCCAGTTGCGGTATTCCGCCTCTGCATCATCCTTGGAATGCCCGTAACGCTCCTGAAGCTTACCTACCAGTTTATCTTTTTCGCCGTCTATTACATCGAGGTCATCATCCGTCAGTTGGCCCCATTGCTTCTTGGCTTCACCTTTGATCTGCAACCATTTACCTTTTAGCACATTGTTGTCCATTACAAGCTCATCTCCTTAGCTGTCGGTTATTGTTGGCACAAGCTAATAATTCTCAGTGAATTATTACCCGTTGGCCCTTTGTGTGAATCCTAACCCCCGGGACAGGCCCCCATAATGGAACTGCAGCGCAAACCGCAAATAAAGTCATAGTTTGTCACATAATAGTCTTTTAAAAAGCTGTTCATATATTTTAAAATTTGATATACTTCAGAAGTAAATTTATTTATCATTTAAGTGATTATTTTCACATGAGTATTTCCCAGCTTGTGCTAGAATGCCATCGAACAAGAAACGAGATAATTAAATTTTTTCTTATTACCTGCCGATATATGTCGTATGCCTGCTACAAAAAGGGACCTAAGACCGATTCCAAAGTGACAAATGTCATTTATAAAGTGATTTTTATCACTTCCAATTACTATTAAAATGTTTTACATTTTAATATATATATTTTAAACTATTTTCTTGGAGGTCATATCAAAATGAAAAAAGCTTCTGTAATCTTGTCGAGCGCCCTGGTACTTGGCACTTTACTCGCGGGTTGTGGTAACAACAACAATGCGGGCAACGCTGCTGCAACTAATGCACCTGCTGCTGCGACCACTGCTCCTGCTGCTGACGCAACAAATGCTCCTGCAGCTAACGCTGGAACAGAAACAGGCAAATACCAAGACGGCACCTACTACGGAACAGTTGATGTTGATGCAGAAACTGGCTGGCAGACTTTCGTTCTGCTTACTGTAGAAGGCGGCAAAATCACCAAAGCTGACTGGAATGCTTTCAATACCAAAACAGCCGGCGATCTGAAGAAAAAAGTATCTGAAGACGGCAACTACGGTTTGGTTAAAATTGGCGGTGCTCAATCCGAATGGCATGAACAAGCAGCTAAAGCTGAAGCTTTCCTGATTGAAAAACAAGATCCGGCAGCACTCGCTTTCGATGCTGAAGGACATACTGACGCTGTATCCGGCGTATCTGTACATGTTAGTGACTTCGTAGGCGCTGCTCAAGCTGCTCTTGCTGCTGGTCCAGTACAAGTGGGTCCTTACAAAGACGGCGGTTACAAAGCTGAAGGCGAAATGGATGCTGAATCCGGCTGGAAATCCACTGTAGCTGTATCCGTTGCCGGCGGTAACGTTGTAGCTGTTAATTTCAGCGGCGTGAATGCTGCAGGCGATGATAAGAAACAATATTCTGTAGACGGTAAGTATGGAATGAAAGCTGGCGGCGCTTCTGCTGAATGGCACGAAGAAATCGCTCTTGCTGAGAAATACTTCCTTGAAAATAAAGGCGCAGCTCCTACCCTGGATGCTGAAGGCAAAACAGATGCAATTTCCGGCGTATCTATCCACGTTGGTGAATATTTCACACTGGCACAAAAAGCACTTGAAGGCGCGAAATAATTATTCGCTATCCTTTTGCAGCTAATCAGACGAATGAGGTGAGTTTCTCTTGAAGAAAATAGTCATTTTGGGCGGCGGCTACGGCGGCGTACTCACGGCTAAGAAACTGGCAAAGAAATTTAAGAACGACAAAGATGTAGAAATCAAACTGATCGACCGAAATCCATACCACACTCTCTTGACTGAGCTGCATGAGGTTTCTGCGAATCGCGCACCTGAGGATTCGATCAAAATTGACTTGAAGAAAATCTTTGCCGGCCTGAAAGTGGATGTTGTTCTCGACGAAATCAGCAACATTGATTTCAAGAACAAGAAGCTGAAATCCGACAAAGCTACCTATGCTTATGATTACCTGGTAATCGGCACAGGAAGTAAACCAACCTTCTTCGGAATTCCCGGAGCTGAAGAGAATACCTTCTCCTTCTGGTCTTATGACGATGCAGTTGCCCTGAAGCGTCAAATCCGCGACATGTACACCAAAGCTGCGAAGGAAAAGAATGCGGCAGTACGCCGTTCCATGCTGACCTTCGTAATCATCGGTGCCGGCTTCACTGGCGTCGAGCTGGTTGGTGAAATGGCTGAGCAACGTGAAGAACTGTGTAAGGAATTCTTCATTGATCCTTCCGAAGTAAGATTGATTGTAGCTGATATGGCTCCGAAGATTCTGCCTATCCTTCCAGAGAAGCTGATTCAGAAAGCCGAAGCCCGCCTGCGTAAGATGAATGTAGAAATTGTTACCGGCGCCAAAATCACCGAGGTAGGCACAGGTTCTGTAGCCCTCGGCGAAAAGAACATCGTGGATGCTCAGACTATCGTCTGGACGGCCGGTGTTGAAGGCTCCGAAATCGTTGGCAGTCTTGATGTTCAGCAGCAAGGCCGCAAACGTATTGTTACGAATGAACACCTTGAAAGTGTTGACCATAAGAACGTATACGTTGTAGGGGATAACATCTTCTTCATCCCTGAAGGCGAAGAACGTCCAGTTCCACAAATGGTTGAGAATGCTGAACAAGCTGCACCTGTTATCGCGGGCAATATTACTGCCGATATCAAGGGCACGCCTAAAAAAGCTTACAAACCAGGATTCCATGGCACCATGGTTTCGATCGGCAGCCGCTACGGTGTAGCGAACGTTGGTCTTCCGGGCAAATTCTTCATGCTGACCGGCTTCATGGCTATGCTGTCCAAACATTTCATCAATATGTTCTACCTGTCCCAGGTTGTGGGTTTCAACAAAGTATGGACTTACATGATGCACGAGTTCTTCCATGTTGAGAACCGCAAGAGCTTTGTCGGCGGATACTTCTCCAAGCGCTCGCCGAACTTCTGGCTCGTTCCGCTCCGTATGCTTTTGGGTGGTATGTGGCTATATGAAGGTATAGAGAAGATCAGAAAAATCTGGGTTGATCCCAATAAGATCTTCCTGATTCCTGCAGCTCCTTATGCAGATGCTACTTCTGCAGCCAGCGTGGCTGTGGATGCCGTTAAAGACACCGTAGATGCCCAATCTGCAGCTTCCGCAGTATCCACTGCCAAAGAAGCAGTATCGGCTTTGCCGGTTCCAGGTTTCATCTATGATATTTCTAACTGGTTCATGGATCTTATGTTCTACAACCCGGACGGTTCTTACACCTTCCTGGCTAAATGGTTCCAAATCGGCATGGTTTGTGCCGAAATCGTCTTCGGTGTTATGCTTATCGTTGGTTTGTTCACGGCTATTTCTTCCTTGGCTACTATAGGTATGGCGGTCATGATCTGGACCACCAAGATGGCAGCTACAGAAATGCTCTGGTACGTTGCGGCGGCTATTGCCTGCATCGGCGGATCAGGCAGCGTGTTCGGTCTGGATTACTATGTTCTTCCTTGGCTCAAGAAGCAGTGGAAGAGGATTCCACTCGTCCGGCGCTGGTATCTGTTTACCGACTGATCATACGGGTAACTTCTTAGTAAGTGTATAACTTATTACAGTGGCGGTGTATGCACATGCTGCGCTGCTGCAAGCTGAATATGATGTTCTTAAGAGTAATGTGTCCCTAGGACACATTACTCTCCTTGTTTAACAAGGTGAAAGCACATATCTGCATAAAGATGTACAGAATGGTTTTGTAGGGATAATCAGGGCTGTGGTTTCTTCCGGCAAAACCGACAAGAAGGAGAGAATCTTGTGAACAAAAAACTCATTGAAGATACATTCCGGATGCTTCAGGCTGAAATGTCCCCGATCGCCGGAATTCAGTTGTATCTCTCTCCGGCAGAATGCGAGCAATTGCTCTCGGTACTGGAACGCCATGATCTGGAATATGACCGCAAAGTCCATTTGCTAGGTATTTATACCATTCTTACCGTGGCTGCACAGCGCCATATGGAATGTGTCCCACATCATCCTGACCTGACCCGCAGCATTTTGGATGGAGATTACCTATACAGCTTTTACCTGCAGTTTGCAGTGAAATGCCGAGAGCTGGATCTGGTTGCTTATTTGGCTCCCTCAATCAAAAAAATGCAAATTGGACGGTCAAATGGAGATTTCACGGAACAGGATCCGGCCCAGGGGTTTGATGAATTCCTCATTCAGGAGCGCAGACAGCGAAGCCGCACAAGCAAAGCCATTTGACAGGTGGGAACACAAAAGATGAAGCTGCACGAAGCCTTGCATATTGATCTCAATGAAATTAACCGTGAAATTAAGAATTTGGTGACCCGCGATAAGGATGTTCCCAAAAAGTCGCTGCTGGCGCAGAGTATTCTTGAACTGACCGGCTCCGGCGGCAAACGGCTACGCCCGCTGATGGTCATAGTCGGCAGCCGGTTCGGACGCAAGCCGGCCGGACGCAGAACCCTGCAATTATCCGCAGCCGCTGAATTCATCCACGCCGCCTCATTGATTCATGATGATATTATTGACGACGCCGAACTGCGGCGGGGCGAGCCTGCGCTGCATACCAAGACCGGCATCCTATCCGCTGTGCATATCGGCAATTATATGTCCGCCCGCGTCATCGAGCTGCTAAGCAAGTATTCAGGTGATAAGAATCGTTACGTTCACGATCTGTCTTCTGTGGCCACTGCCCAGTTATGTCTGGGGGAATACCAGCAAATGGAGCATGCCTTTGATTACAACCTGACACTTGAGCAATACCTGGAGAAGTCCCGTAACAAAACAGCGCTGCTGATGGCTACCTGCCTGCGGGTAGGTGCACTATCCACAGAAAGCACCGAAGAAGTCGCCGATCTTCTCTATAATTTCGGCGAATCGCTCGGCATGTCATTCCAGATTCAGGATGACATCCTCGACTTCACCCAGTCGGCGGATGTGCTCGGCAAGCCCGCAGGTAGCGACCTGCGCCATGGCCAGGTTACCTTGCCTGTACTTTTCGCCCTGCAGGACCCTGAGCTTGCCCCAGTGATCCGCCGGATTGGCCCCTCTTCTTCTTCCGAAGAGGTTGCGCATGTCTTGGAGCTGGTAAAGAACAGCGACGCTCTGGCCCGCACAGAAGCTGTCAGCCAGGACTACCTGTCCAAGGCCGCAGCGATCGTGCAGCAGCTCTCCAGCTTCCCGGCACATGCCGATCTGGAGATCCTGCTGCAGTATTTCGCCGGACGTGACCGGTGAGCCTGAGCAGCCGTGCAGCAGGTTAACCACTGCACGCCATATCAATTTCTAAGTAAACGAGTCCTTTGGGGCTCGTTTTTTTGCTTTATGCGAACCCCCGCCTATATCCCAGCGATTTTTATGAAAATCCTGCACAGAATACAACATTTCCCTCATAAACCTGACTCAAATCCAAAATTTTTGTACAAAAGGCAACATTTCTCCTCTTCCGAGCCGCTTAACGGAACAATTGTTGTATTTCATACAACAATCCGTTCGAATACCCTACTATTAATGAATCAGAGTTGTAATACGTACAACATTATGCCCTTTCAGAGTTACTCAGGTACTTTATAGAGACCTAAACTATACAAGAACCCAGTAGGGTAGGATTCATTCGTGTTTTTTTGATGGATTATACTGTACGGTGCGCAGCAGAAATAGTTAAGCTGGGCATTAATTCTACCTGTATGATGTTGCTAAACAAGTGAACGCAGCAACGCGAACGTGAGCGTGTTTAGCTTAGTGGTTTTGCTTTTAGGTTTGCTTTTTAGGTTTGCTCTTGGGGGTTATCTCTTGGGGTTATCCTTGTGGGTTGTCCCTTGGGGGTTGTCTCTTGCGGTTGTCTCTTGCGGTTGTCTCTTGGGGGTTGTCTCTCGGGGGTTTATCCTTGTGGGTTGTCCCTTGGGGGTTGTCTCTTGCGGTTGTCTCTTGCGGTTGTCTCTTGCGGTTGTCTCTTGGGGGTTGTCTCACGGAGGCAAAAAGAAAAGCGCGAAGCCTAAGCTTATCGCGCTCTTTGCCGCCCGCCCCGCTGGGTAGGCTTGTTGTCTTTTTGAAGTTAATCTTGCCTGGGGAGAGGTTAGGACGGAACGGAGAGGAATTTTGGAACTGGAGAAGCGTCAGCGTTCGCCTGAAAGCTTTCCGTAGGAAAGCTCGCATCGGAAGCATACGCTAAGCTCGGATTCCTACCGCTCACAGTGGTTCTAATCAGGGAATCTGAGCTTAACAGCGACCGGAGGTCCAAATATTCATCGCAGTGCAGCATCCCAACCTCTACCGCGCGGCCGGCAGCCAGCCGCCAGCCGCGCCTCCGCAAACTAATTAACGTAAAAATAATCAATCAACGTACACAGCAATATCACCATACTGATCACCTGGTTCAAATTATAAGAGGCCACCTTCATCATCTTACGGTTCGAAGGTTTGATGATCTTGTGCTCTGTCATCAGCAGTAATGTAGCAATCCCGATGCCCACTAGATACATCCAGCCAAGATCACGCCAGAGGTACAGGAACAGCAGCAGCATAATCATAATGAAATGCAGCCCCTTGGAGATCCGCAGCGCGTTCTCCAGTCCGAAGAAGCTCGGAATGGACCATAAGCCATTTTTCCGGTCGAAATCGATGTCCTGGGTCCCGTAGATGATGTCAAAGCCGGCAATCCAGAGCATGACCACTGTTCCGATAACGAATGGAGTGAATGCAATATTCCCAGTTACAGCAAACCAGGCACCGATCGGCGCTGAAGCAATCACGAAGCCCAGATACAGATGGCTCAGGAAGGTAAAACGCTTCGTGTACGAATAGCTCGAGATCAGCACGATGGCCACCGGAGACAGCAGCAGGCAGAGCAGATTCAGCATCCCGGATGCGACAATAAACAGCGCATAGTTGATGATGATGAACAGGATGACTTCCTTCTCAGCGATCAGACGCTGCGGCAGATGCCGGTGTGCGGTACGCGGATTATTGCCGTCAAAGGTACGGTCCACCAAACGGTTGAACGCATTGGCCCCGTTACGCGCGCCGATTAGAGCGATCAGCCCCCACAGCATCATATGGCCGGAAGGCCAGCCTCCCGCCGCCCATACCATCGAGATGATGGCAAAAGGCAGGGAAAAGAGCGTATGGGAGAACATGACCAGCTCGCTGAACATTTTCAATTTAAGTGCCGTATGCTTAAAAGCATTAATGATAACCATAATGTTGTGCCTCTTTCTTCAATGAATCGCTTGCTTGACCAGGGACAACACTTCATCCAAGGCAGCAAGCATAGCATCAATATTCTCTGCGGTGACGACCAGCGGCGGCTGGAAGGCGAGAACATTGCGGCCTATGCCGTTTTTGCCGATCAGGTAGCCGCGGTCCTTCATCTCTTCAAGGACATGGTCTGTCCGCTCCGCCGCCCCCTCAGCTTCGGAGCCGGCAAGCTCGGCACCCAGCATGAATCCGGTCCCCCGCACATCGGTGATCAGCGCAGGATAACGCTCTTGAAGCCGGAGCAGGCCTTCCTTCAAACGTCCGCCCAGCTCAGCCGCACGTTCCGGCAGCCGTTCACTCTGGATATAATCCAGCACAGCCAGCGCCGTAGCCGCGGATACAGGGTTGCCCCCGAACGTCGAGGCCGAAGGCTTGTTCAGTGAAGCGGCAATCTCATCTGTAGTCGAAAATGCGGCGACAGGTACGCCGTTGCCCAGTGCCTTAGCCATGCTGATGATGTCCGGTACTACGCCAAAATGCTCAATGGCAAACATAGCTCCCGTACGGCCATAGCCGGTCTGAATCTCATCGTCAATGAGCAGTACACCGTACTGTTCCAGCAGCGCTTTTACCTCGCGGAAATAAGACAGGGCTGGCATAATCATGCCGCCATTCCCCTGAATCGGTTCAACGATCATGGCGGCGATAGTATCACCTTTCTCGGCGAGAACACGCTTCAGGCTCTGAATCGACTGCGCAGCAGCTTCTTCCAGCGTCATCTCCATATGATACGGACGCTCAATGAACGTCACATCTTCATCCAGGTAAGCGTCTGTCCGCCACATTTGCAGGCCGGTCACGCTCATTGTAAGATTGGTCCGTCCATGCAGTCCGGCTTCCAGGGCAATGAACCCTTTGCGTCCGGTATGCATCCGTGCCAGCAGGAGTGCCCCTTCATTCGCTTCCGAGCCGCTGTTAACGAAGAAGGTCCGGCGCAACGCGCCCGGCAGCAGACCCTCCAGACGCTCGGCCAAATCTACATTCGGCTGGGTCAGATAGACGGTCGAGGTATGCTGCAGCTGCTGCAGCTGTGCTATCGTGCGGGAGGTAATCGCCGGATTGCAGTGGCCGCAGGCGACAACCGATACCCCGGCGAAGAAATCCGTATATTCTTGGCCGTTCTCATCGTACACGTACTGCATGCTTCCGCGTACCAGTTGCGGGGCATCCCGGTAAAAATGTGCAGTGCACGGGTAGAAATACTGCTTTCTTTTGACGGCTACCGCATCTCTTCCAATGATGTTGCTCTGTTCCATGAAGGTTCCCTCGCTTTCAGCTGCTGATAATCCAAGATGATGGCCATAATGTGGATACGAAGTATAAATCAGCTTATTAGTTTGTGAAAATAATAACTTATCAATGCGCCACTTACCGTTATTATACTCGCCCTAGCGTTATTTTAAAATTGAATTATTATTAATTGAATTGCAGTGAACCCAGTGTGTAGCCCGCGTATACCGGCTTAAGTCCGCCCAGCAGATCATCGCCCAGCTTCGGTCCGTTAAGCGCAGCCTGGTAAGCAGCAATAATCGTGCGCAGTTCTTCAGTGCTGTAAGTAGCCCCTTCAATTCGGAAGCTCGTAATCCCAAGTCCGTTCAACTCATCCAGCATCGGCAGATAACACAGCTCTTTGGCGAACAGCAGGTGGCAGCGGCCATATTGGTCGCGGTAGACCGGATTCTCACCTTTGTCGGTTTTGAGCACCAGCACATCATTGCTGACAAACTGGTTGTCTTCCTCACCAATCGGCTCCATCACTTCCGTATTCTCGAACAGATCATGCTCCATATACATCAGCGCCGGCGTTCCGTGAACCACAACTTCCAGCGGCAAATCGCTGCGCGAGATGAAAGAGGCAAAGTGCTCCAACGTCATTTCCGGTGAAACTGTAAGCTTCGTAAGGCCGAGTCCGGTATACAGTCCGGCAGACAGGTGGTTGTAGACATTCAGGTTGGCATCGCCAATCATCGGGTAGCCGGTCCCACGGTAGCGGCGGATCGCTCCGAGGTTCGTAATCATCAAGCCGTCAATCGGCAGCTTCTCCCCGTTCAGCAAGTGGTCATATTGATCAAAATGCAGCTCCGTCATCATCCGCGGCATTCCGAGGTACAGCTTAGTCCGGCCTTTGATGGCTCCAAGCTCCTTAATATCCTGCTTCGTGAACGGACGGTCCGGCTCAAACACATCACCCGGAATATATAAGCTCTCTACACCCATCTCCAGCACGAGGCGCGCTTGTTCCATATTGTTCACCCGCACAGCCAGCTCCGGCTTCGTCTGCTTACTGCGTTTATCTTCGGCCATCCGTTCGCGCAGCTGCATTACCCGTGCTTCGGACAGCTCGCGCTCTGCAGTCGGTGTACTGAATACTTTGCCAGTGCTATAGAACTTGCCTGTACCTTCATAGCGGCGGTTGATATTCGTTAGTCCCGGTTTGCCAAAAGCGTACGCGGTGGAAAAATCACGTTTGCGGTTCTTGTACAGCTCTTTGGAATCCACCGTACGGTCAAAGCCCAGCGGATCATCGATATAGCGGTCAATCGCATCGCCATAGCTGTTGGCCAGGTTCACCATAAACTCCTGGTCGCGCATGCGGCCTTCAATTTTGAAGGAAGTAATACCGGACTCAATCAGCTCCGGAAGATGCTCATACATGAACATATCCTTCACGGCCAGCGGGTATTCCGCAGGGAAGACATAGCCGTCACGTTTGATCCGGTAATCCCAGCGGCAAGGCTTCATGCATTTGCCCCGGTTGCTGCTCATCCCGAACACCTGGGAACTGAAATAGCAGTTCGCTCCGTGCACGGAACACATATCGCCATGGATGAAATATTCCAGCTCTACACCGCTTCTGCTTCCCAGCAGCTTCGCTGTCTGCAGATCCATCTCACGGGAGGTAACGACCCGGCTGACGCCAAGCTCCTTCAGTGCGTGAATCATCTCCAGATTATGCACATTCATCATGACCGAAGCGTGAACCGGAACGGTAAGCTCCATCTCACGGATCAGCTCCAGCACAGCCATATCCTGAACGATCAGCGCATCCGGACGGGCGCCATCCAGAAACTTCAGGTACTCTCGGGCTTCTTCCACGTCTTCTTCGCTAAACAGATTATTTACGGTGACGTATACTTTTTTATCCAGCTTGTGGGCGATCGACACGGCTTCAATTATTTCCTCATGACTTAAGTTATAGCCCTTGCGCATCATTCTCATATTCAGCACCGGACCGCCGAAATACACGGCATCACACTTCGATTCAATCACAGCCTTGAAAATCTCAAACGTTCCGGCAGGTGCCAACAATTCAATCTCTTTACCATTAAAATAACGTGCCATTCTTGTTTCCTCCTAAACTTCCTACAATAATGCTACTGCAATTCCCAAGACAACGAACATAGCAACAAACAGCGTATCAGCGGCGCCCCACCTGAGGCGGTGATACCGGCTGCGCGGCGCATCCATACGGAAGCCCCGGGCTTCCATCGAATACACCAGGTCCTGGGCACGCCGGAAAGCACTGGCGATGACCGGAACCAGCAGGGAAACTAGCATCCGCGCCTTCTCTTTCAAAGGGAGCTCCTTCAGATCCGCGCCGCGCGAGGCCTGCGCCTTCAGAATAATCTGCGCTTCATCAAGAATCGTCGGGATAAAGCGCAGCGCGATGCTGATCATCAGCGTGATCCGGTCCGGTGACAGGCCGAGCTTCTTAAACGGAGCGAGCACACCTTCAAGGCCCTGGTTCAGCTTGCCGGGCGTTGTCGTAAAGGTCAGCAGTGCCGTGAAGGTCAGCAGGAAGAGCATGCGGATGACTGAGAACGCCCCCAGCCGCAGGCCTCCCTCATGCAGAGAGAAGGAGCCCAGCGACCACAGGACATCCCCTTCCTTCACGGACAGGGACTGCACAATGAAGATGAATAACATCAGATAACGCAAAGGCTTCGCAGCCTTAATGAAATATTTTAGCGGGATGCGGGTGGTTGCCATAACAATGATGGAGAACAGGGCTATGAGCCCAATCGCCATCCACGAATTGGACAGCAGGATAATCACTACGTAGAGCAGCATGCCCGTAATTTTGGACCGGGCATCCAGCTTATGGACCCATGAGCCCGTATCAATGCTGCGTCCCAGCAGCAGGCGTTCATTCATGGCCATTCCCCTTTTCTTCCATGCCGGCGGCGTTCTTGCGCTCTGCGAGCAGGGCGGCGATCCGTTCCGCGAGGGCCTCCGCCGTAAGGAGCGGCTTCTCGCCGGCCAGGCCGAAGCGCTGGGCGACGGCCTGCCAGTACCGGAGCGACTGCGGAACCGTCAGTCCGCAGCGCTCCAGGATCGCCGGATCAGCGGCCAGCTCCTGGCCGCTGCCCTGGAAGGCGAGCCCGCCGTCCTTAAGCAGGGCCCAGCTGTCGGCATACGGCAGCAGCTCATCCATCCGGTGCGTCACGATGATGATCGTCCGGCCCTGCTCGCGGCACAGCCGCTCCAGCAGCGCAATCAGCTCGGCGCGGCTTACCGGGTCCAGCGTCGCTGTCGGCTCATCCAGCACGACAATGTCCGGGTCCATCGCCAGCACCGAGGCGATGGCCGCCTTGCGCATCTGTCCGCCGCTCAGACGGAACGGATTGCGCTCAAGCAGGGCCAGATCCAGGCCCATGTCCGTCATCGCTTTGCGTGCCCGCTCCTTGGCCTCCTCCGGACTCACGCCGAAGTTAAGCGGCCCGAAGCAGAGGTCCTTCTCCACCGTATCTTCGAACATCTGCTGCTCCGGGAATTGAAAGACCAGTCCGACCCGGCGGCGCAGCGGAAACAGCTTCGGCGACTTCTCTCCTGCAGTGATAGTCACATCAAGCACCTGCACCGTACCATCTGTCGGTTTCAGAATCCCGTTGAACAGCTGGAGCAGTGTGGATTTACCGGAGCCCGTTGCCCCGGCAATCCCGGTCAGTGACCCCTGGGCAATATTCAGATTAATCCCATGCAGCGCCGTCTGCTTCCACATACTGCGGTCAGCATACGTATAGCTTACTTCCTGAAGTTGTATGGCCATAGTGTGTCTATAAGCTCCTTTTCGCTGGCGGGTACATCCACCGTAATCCCCCTGCTCTGCAGTTCACGGGCAAGACGCCAAGGGTAGGGTTCCCGCAAATGGCATTTCTCCAGCAGGTCTTCATTACGGAACAGCTCCGCAGGCGGCACATCCGCCGCTATGCTTCCGCCATGCAGCGCAAGCACACGGTCCGAAGCCAGGATTTCATCCGGATCATGTGTAATCAGCAGTATCGTGTACGCCCCTTCTGCCTGCATGTCCCGCAGAATGCCCATAAGCTCATCACGGCTGCCTTCGTCCAACATAGAAGAGGCCTCGTCAAGGATGACGATGCCTGGCTTCATGGCAAGAATCGAAGCAAGCGCGACACGCTGCTTCTGTCCGCCCGACAGCTCTCCGGGATGCTTGGACAGCAGATGATCAATGCCCATCTTCACGGTATAGAGATCAAGCCGCTGCTTCATCTCTTCGTAGGGCAGACACAGGCCTTCCAGGCCGAAGAGGATATCTTCCTCTACCGTCTGTCCGATGAACTGGTTATCCGGATTCTGGAACACCATCCCGATGCATTGCCGGATGTCTCCAATTGTCTCTTCCTGCAGCGTATGTCCGCAGACAGTAATCTCCCCGGCACTCTTAGGCAGCAGTGCATTCAGAAGCTTGACGAGCGTAGATTTCCCGCAGCCGTTGGGTCCTACTATGCTTACCCATTGGCCCTGCGGGATAGACACGTTAATATCATGGAGAATCGGATGCTCCGGATCATATCCGAAGGAGACCCCCGCTAGCGTAATAACGGCCGGTTCCTCACCGGCCTCTGTATCATTGTACGATTGATTCATGTTAGTCATCCTTCCGCAGCTAGTGACCCGGTCCGTTCAGGAACTCTTCAAACAAGGATATCTTGGATAGCGAGTCTACGACATACCGCACGGCGAAGCCGACAGCAATCCCTGTCACGATTCCCATAATCAGCAGAACCGGCAAGTAGTATAAAATACTCATTGATTTGAATACAATCGCTGCCGCCAGCAGTTGTCCGGTATTATGGGCTAGTCCGCCGGCAATGCTGATTCCGATTACACTGAACTTCTTGCCCCCCAGCTTAACCAGCGCGAACATGACCACAAAGCTGAACAACGAGCCGAACAGGCTGAAGAGCAGACTGGACAGTGTGCCGAGCAGAAATGCGGTCAGCAGCGTCTTCAGAATGACCAGCACGAATACATCTCGTCCACGCAAAAAGTAAATACAGGTCAAAATCATAATATTGGCGAAACCCAGCTTGGCTCCGGGCATCAGCCCCATTCCCGCAAGCGGAATCTGAGCCTCGACAATACTCAGCACTACGGCAACGGCCGCGAAAATCGCAATAATGACCGTCCGCTTCAGCGCTGTAGCCGATTCACTACTGGACATAGGCATCTACTTCATCCTCCCCCGACCCGCTTGCAATTTCAACTAATACCCGGTGCGGAAGGCATACTATGGTCTGCTTGGGCAGCGTGATAAATCCAAAGCCGAGACATACCTGATCGGGACAATCCGCATCGTACATCTCAATCCCGTAATCATGCACCTTCAAAATGTTATAGCCCCGATCTGTACGGATATCAATGGTTTGCTCTTCTTTGGTAAGCGTTACTGTTTTGAACAGCTTGCCGTCTACCGTTATATTGGCCGTAAGTTCCTTGCCCGGCCCACCTTTATCAGCATCATTTGACAGCCATCTCGGCACCAGAAAAGCAAGCGCAGCAATCAAAACGATAGAAATCAGCAGCACATCTGCGCGTTTCATAGAAATCTCCCTTATTTTTTAATTAAAATCCAGACTTAATAATTATAACGGTCCGCCCGCAATCCTTCAATGAATGTAGTCGTTAATTGTCGCATTTCAATGGCAGTTCACAAAATAGGCACGCAAAGCAGAAGCGGAACCCTCCACAAACTGGATGGCATCCGCTTCTGCAAGAAATATAAGGATAACCGGAAGAACGCTGCATCCTTATCCTGTTTTGACGGGATAGCCTGTTTGAAGAGGTTCCGGCTTCCGTCCAAAGTAAGACAGAAACAAGCCGGCGAATTCCGGGTCCCATTGAGTGCCCCTTCCCTGCTCCAGAATAGCCAGCGCCCGGTCGTGATCCATCCCTTTGCGGTACGGGCGGTTAGAGGTCATGGCATCATAGGCATCCGCCACAGCGATAATCCGGCCATGTAAAGGAATATCCGTACCGGCAAGGCCATCCGGATATCCTTTACCGTCATAACGTTCATGATGGGAACGGACGCCGCCCAGATAGGGTGCCATCTTTTCTACCGGTTCAATCTGCCGCAGAATATTCTCTCCAAGCACCGAATGGCTCTTGATCTGGTCAAACTCCTCATCGGTAAGGGCTTCTTCCTTGAACAGGATGCTGTCCCTCACCCCAATTTTGCCAATATCATGCAGCAGGGCCGTCTTGCGCAGATCGTCCAGCTGCTGCCCGGTAAGTCCGGCCAGCTGGCCGATAATGACAGAGTATTCCGCGACACGCAGGGAATGCCCTGCCGTGTAAGGATCACGGGCATCCAGTGCCACAGCCAGTGTAGTGAAGTAGCTGCCCAGCAGCTGCCGGCTCTGTTGCTCCCGGGCCTGCAGCCCCCGGACCATCATATTAAACCCCGCTACCAGCTTAGAGAATTCATCGGAGTACTCATCCTGCACCTGAATCATATTGCCGTCTTTCACATGATTCATTGCCTGATACAGCTCATTAATAGGGTGCTGCACACTATTGGTCAGCAGCCATGCCGCAATAGAGGAGAAGAGCGTGCCGATCAGCAGCACCATACTCGCCCAGGCCCAGTAACTTTGAAGCCCCACCACAACTACAGGACTCTCATGACCATTCAGACGAATATGGGTAGCCATGATAAACAGGAACAGCGGAAAGGTGCCGATCAGCATGCAGCTCACCAGAAATTTGGGACGGATAGGTACAAATACATGTCCTTCCAGGGAAAAGTCGACGCCATACTGCTCCAGCGCCCGGTTCCTGAATTCTTTGATCAGCGGAATAATGGCCGTACAGGTCAGAAAAAATTCAATCAGCGCATGCATACACGCCACAAGAACAGCGCCGCACATAGCCAGAATCAGATAAAAATAAGGAATAGTAATCCAGCCGTTGTAGATCATCCAGAATGTCATCAGGACAGCCGGGAGGGACAAGCCCAGAAGGTGAGGCCCCATAATCCGCTGAACCGCGCGTTTCGGCAATTGATGTGTATGCAGATACGCCTCTTCCAGCATAGACAAAGTAAGGTTATCTTCATACAGCGCAGTGCGTACCGGTCTGATCTGATTGATAAAAACCCCGATCTCCATGACCGCCATAATCACGAATGACAAGGCGAGCACAAGCAAGAGCCTGAAGTATTCGATGCTGCTAATCTCCAGAGAGGAGAGCAGGATCAAACTCCCTACCGCCAGCACCGCTACTGCTGAGCCGAATATATAATTCCGGATCTGATTTTTCAAAAATCTTCTGTATAATCTCATCTGTCCCATCATCCGTCCCGGCCTCAGCCCAATATCCGCTTGCATTTCTATATATCGCATGTTATAATAATATAATATTTGTTTTCGTGTATGATTATCCCCATCAAGAAGATGTCAGGCCGGTGAATTACTTGTCTTTATTATCGGCAGTTTGGACACAAAATCTTACGTTTTCTTGCAGTACTTTTCCTTTTTATGAGATTAAATTCAAACATAGCATTCCGATTCGCACTGGCGCGGCCACGGAGCCGCAAGGACAAAAGAGAGGTAGGGCTTTTGTCGTATTGGAAGGATTTCTCTCGCCACACGGCTGCTGGAAATAACAAGGAACAACGACACCCGTTTCGCTCACAAACGGCGGGGGATTCATATACCGATAAGACATGGCTGGCTGCTTCCCTGACACAGGGAAAGGCCCCATGTGTGGAACATAATAAGCGCCCGATACCCGCTGTTTGCGGATATCGGGCGCGTCTACGTTCCGGGGACTTTTTTTAGACCCAATCAGCCGCTGCCGGGCTGTGTACATAACGTTCCACGAAGTCGCCTACTGTGCGGATATACTCCCTTTTATCCGTATCATAGGCAAGACCATGCCCCGCTCCATGCACCACCAGCTTCTCCTTCGGACTCTTGCAGGCATCATACAGCTCATCCATCATCGCAAAAGGCACAAACTTATCCGCATCTCCATGGATAAACAGAATCGGCACCCGGGCTTTACGCACCTGATTCAGCGCTGACGCTTCACCAAAATAATAGCCGGCCTTCATCCGCGTTACCAGGCTGGCTATCTGCACAAAGGGAAAGCCCGGCAGATGATACATCCGCCACAGCTGGTAAGTCAGCTGCGCTTTGACTGAGGTGTAGCCGCAATCAGCGACAACGGCTTTGACCTGCGGAGGAAGCTGTTCACCGGCGGTCATTAACACTGTCGATCCGCCCATAGATACGCCATGCAGCACAATTTGCGCCTCCGGCCCGGTCTCCTGCAGAATAAATCCGATCCACTGCAGATAATCACGGCGCTCCGGCCAACCGAAGCCAATATAGTCCCCTTCGCTCTTCCCGTGACCTCTGGCGTCGGGCAGCAGTACATTATATCCCAGGTTGTCATAATAGTTTTTGGCGGTTGCCCCCATGTCCTTAGCCTTGCCGGAATAACCGTGGGCGATAATTACGGTACGGCCCGCAGCATGCTCTGAAGCCAGATAGTAGCCTTGCAGCTTCAGTCCATCTTCCGAGACCAGCTCCACTTCCCGGAAGTTCTGCCGTGCCACCCATTCCGCCCCTTCCCCCCACGAAGCTCCGGCTACCGGCGGGTCCACCTTCAGATCCGGCGTCTTGCCCAGGAATTCCTTGGGCGCCCGCTTAATAGCCACTCCATAAAAGTAAAATCCGGCATAAGCCAAAATCCCCGTGATTACAACCAGCACTACTAGCAGGTATATACCCCACATAACGTTCACCCTTTCAGTAAGCAACCATCCCTTTGAGGAAATGTGTATTCTTGCTTTTGAATTCTCCCCCACTTAGCTAACGCTTGAAGTGGCGGATTCTTGCGAACAGAAGAGTACCCTCTTCTTATGGAGCAAGCGATCCCTGCGTTCCCGCAGTTTTACATTTTTGACGCAAGTGAAATGTTGAATTCTATCGTTTGGTTAGGTGGCGGTTAAACCGCTACTTGTTCAATATTGTGAGCGGCGTTTTCGTCACGGTCATGGATCGTCCCGCAGGCCGTACATGTCCATTCCCGAACGGACAGGTTCTTCACCTCGGGGTGGATCGTGCCACACACATGGCAACGCTGACTGGTCGGCTCAAACGTGTCGGCGATCCGAAGATTTCGTCCATACCATTTCGCTTTATACGTCAGCTGTCGCACCCACTCGCCCCAAGACGCATCAGCAATGGATTTTGAAAGCTTGGGGTTCTGAATCATATTCGCCACACGCAGATGTTCGATACTAATCGTTTGGTTTTCACGAATCAGTCTCGTGGTCAGCTTGTGGAGGAAGTCATTTCGTTTATTGGCAATGCGTTCGTGAATACGAGCGATATGCTGCCTTGCTTTCTTCCAGTTGGAGCCGCCCGGAGTACGCCGAGCCATCCGCCGCTGCCAAAGCGCCAGCTTGTTCTCGTATTGACGGTAAAAGCGAGGATTGGCGATATGTTCCCCGTTTGAGCATACTGCATATTCTTTCAAGCCTAAGTCGATGCCAATAGGTGTATCCACTTGGGGCAGAGGGTTCTTTTGAACTTCGCAAACGAGCGAAACGAAAAATTTCCCGCTGGCGTTTTTACGAACGGTAGCGGACAATATCCGGCCTTCCAGCTTCCGGGAGTTTGCAAAACGTATCCAGCCGACTTTTGGGAGCTTCAAGCGACTGCCCTCCATGGCGATATTCCCGTTGGTGAATTTGGTCGTGTAACTTTGAATCGGATGCTTTCGGCTCTCGAAGCGTGGCGCTTGATTTTGCTTCTTGAAAAAACGATCAAAGCTATCCGCCACATGACGGGCAGCCGACTGCAAAGCGATGCTATCGACTTCTTTCAGCCAGTCGTATTGTGCTTTTAAACCGGGGAGTTGTGTTGCACAAGCGTGATAAGACAAGCCTTTTCCCGTTTCCGCATACCTTTGATTCCAAGCTTCCAAGAAGTAATTGAACACAAAACGGCAGCAGCCAAACATTCGACGAATGAGTTGCTTTTGCTCTGTATTGGGGTAGATCCGATATTTATAGGCTTGATGAACCAGGGGTTTCGAAGAAACCTCCTGCGCAGACACGAGCATGTGCAACACCTCCTTTTAGTGATCTCATTCATATTATAGCACATATGTTCGTCTTGAAATCGAAAACTGCTGATTCATCCCCACCCTATCGAGGGTGGAGTATTCTCAGCTTTTTTAGATAAATAATTTGAGCATAGTATAGCATGGTATCCGTCCAACTAAAAACACTGCCGTCAGTCTGCGCTGCCTGGTGTGTGTAAGTAGTGAGCTACGAATTGAATGCGCTCCCCGTATACAAAAAGACTGCTTCCCGGAGAATCTCTCCGGCAGCAGCCCTCATCCAAACACAGCGGCTTAATCATAATCATTTGCGCTTGTTCACTCTGGCAGTTCTTCTAAGAAGCAGGCCCAGACCGGCAAGAGCAACACCCGTAATATAGTACGGCGCAGGACTTGATTCACCCGTCTGCGGCAGGGTTTGCTCTGCAGTCACACTGCCCAGAGGAATCTCGTCATCGATAATGATTTCTTCAGGTGCCGGTCCTGCTACAGGTGAAGGTCCAGGTGCAGGAACCTCCACAACTGGCTGTAGCGCTGTTGTTGTCAGCACCGTCACAACCGGTGATGCTGCCGGCCCGAGAGGAACCGGGTCATCAATAATAGTCGTGTCAGTATCAGTCACAATAGTCCCAATCACTGTCGGAGCGGTTGATGTCGGAAATACGAAGCTTGGGACAAAGACGCTCGTGCTGGTTGCTGTCGGTGCTGTTGTCGGTACAGCGGTCGGCACTGTTGTCGGCGTTGCCGTTGGTGCCGCTGTCGGTGTTGCCGTTGGTGCCGCTGTCGGCGTTGCCGTTGGCGCTGTTGTTGGCGTTGCCGTTGGTGTCGGCGTTGGCGCTGTTGTCGGCGTTGCCGTTGGTGCCACTGTCGGTGTTGCCGTTGTCGGTGTTGCTGTTGGCGTCGCTGCCGGTGTTGCCGTTGGTGCCACTGTCGGTGTTGCCGTTGTCGGTGTTGCTGTTGGCGTCGCTGCCGGTGTTGCCGTTGGCGCTGTTGTCGGCGTTGCCGTCGGTGTCGGTGTTGCCGTTGGCGCTGTTGTCGGCGTTGCCGTCGGTGTCGGCGTTGCCGTTGGCGTCGGCGTCGCTGCTGGCGTTGCCGTTGGCGTCGGCGTTGCCGTTGGCGTTGGCGTCGCTGCCGGTGTTGCTGTTGGCGTTGGCGTCGCTGCTGGCGTTGCCGTTGGCGTCGGCGTCGCTGCTGGCGTTGCTGTTGGCGTCGGCGTCGCTGCTGGCGTTGCTGTTGGCGTCGGTGTCACTGCCGGCGTTGCTGTTGGCGTCGGAGGATCTTGCCCCTTATAAGGAATATGGTGCGATTCCCCCGATCCTGAGAGCGAAGCTCCGATCAGATTCCCGTTGATTTGACCATTATTAAATTGAATAGAGGCATATGGAGCCAGCACAGATCCCAGAACTCCGATACCTTCGATTTGAAGACTGGTCGCTTGACTGAAGTTATATAAAACTTTACTGTTCATAGCGTTATCCTTATTTCCGTTACCATTAATTCCAGTCCCCATATTCTTCATAGTTACTGTAGTACCGGAGATATTAACTATAGCTGTTGAGCCATCAGGAATCTTAATTCTCAACTCATTTGCACTAGACAGCTTGCTGCCGTCTACAGTAAATATGTTAACACCCGAATTTGTACCTTCCAAAAAGAAATTACCGGAGTTGGCAGTGGTAACCCCATTAACAGGCTGAGAAGCAAGCTGTTGAGATTTCTCTCGGAGCAAACTGAACTGGGCTGCAAAGTCCACAACATTTATTTGTTGTTGTAAGCTTCCTGTCCCCCCGCGCGGGCCGCCGCTGCCGCTATAACTCCCCCCGTAGACTACATCACCCACGGTTTCTCCCTGGGAATAATACAGATTACCACCGGCGATGAGAGAGTAGGCTTCCTTCGTTTCCTCACTAGTAAGACTATGTCCCACAGAATAATTAACATTTAAATTCACGTTTCCGCCGGCAGCTAATCTACCTTCAATATCACTATGTTTAACATCAACATCTCCCAAGATGAACACATTATACTTGGATGTATTGCCCGGCAAAGAGTTGCCCTCGGCTTTAACTGAGGTGCTCCCCAGTGAAATAATTCCGCCGCTTCCCACAATCAGAACTGCTATAAGTCCGAACACCGTAAGACGTTTGAATTTTTTTAATTGGAACATACAGCTCACCTCACAGTTAATATAGATATAGGCCACATTTATATAACAAAAAAAGACCGCCGGAAAGAGGATTGCTCTCTTTACGGCAGTCGGACGATCATTGCGCTCCATCGCGCTTTAGACTCCTGGACTTTGCGTCCCGTCCTTTCGAACGGTTTGCGTTTATACGTCAGTGGAAGATTAGGTTGTGAAATTATGTACTAAATCAAACTTTTATACTAATGTCTATGACATTCGTTACTTTGGAACTATTTTTAGTTTATCCGCTATCAGGGCTGATTGTCAATGAAATCCTTTGAAACATCTGGTAATAGATTATATCTGCTGATTCATTCCAAAGCACTGTTACAAAAGGTTTTTTTAAAGAATCTATAGCTTTTTCACCTAAATCCCGATCCTCTCATCGCCCTCGATGGCACCTACAAGAATATTTTGGAACCATGTATAAAGAACTAATTTAAATATTGCAAATTTTAATATAAACACGAGGGCCCATGATCGTAAAGACGCACCTCTTTCTCCTTAGCACATTTTCTTTTACGAGGAAACATAATAACAAATGTATATCCCACATAAAAAAGACTGCTTTCAGGAGAACGTCTTCTCCCAAAGCAGCCTTTTCCCGATTTAGCGGTGATATCGCCAGCCTTTCGGAAAGGATCTTACGGATTGCATTTATTTACGTTTATCTGTTCTGGATCTTCTGCCGAGGAATATTCCCAATCCTGCAAGGGCTAGACCGACTAAGTAATAAGGAGCCGGACTGGACTCACCAGTCTTCGGGAGCGCGGCATCCGCAGGTACATTGCCTAACGGAATCTCTTCATCAATGATTGTCACAATCGGCGTTGAACTTGGTGTTGCGCTTGGGCTTGGCGTTAGGGTTGGACTTGGTGTCACCACTAACGGCCGAGGTGTTGCTGTTGCCACAGGGCCCAAAGGCAGCGGATCATCAATGATCATGGTATCCGGATTTACAATATAGCCGATTATTGGAGTCGGCGTTGGCACTACATTAATAAAGACGGGCGGTGCAGACGATGGCACTGGTGCCGGTGGTAATGTCGGTGCTGGTGTTGTTGTTGGTGTTGGTGTTGGTGTTGGTGTTGGTGTTGGTGTTGGTGTTGGTGTTGGTGTTGGTGTTGGTGTTGGTGTTGGTGTTGGTGTTGGTGTTGGTGTTGGTGTTGGTGTTGGTGTTGGTGTTGCCGTTGGTGTTGGTGTTGGTGTCGGCTCTGGCGTTGGTGTTGGTGTCGGTGTTGGCTCTGCCGTTGGTGTTGGTGTCGGTGTTGGCTCTGCCGTTGGTGTCGGTGTCGGTGCTGGTGTTGGCGTTGGTGTTGGCTCTACTGTTGGTGTTGGTGTTGGCTCTGCCGTTGGTGTCGGTGTCGGTGCTGCCGTTGGCGTTGGTGTTGGCTCTGCCGTTGGCGTTGGTGTTGGTGCTGCCGTTGGTGTCGGTGTTGGATCTGCCGTTGGCGTCGGTGTCGGTGCTACTGTCGGTGTTGATGTTGGATCTGCTGTTGGTGTTGGTGTCGGTGCTGCCGTTGGCGTTGGTGTCGGCTCTACCGTTGGTGTTGGTACTGCTGTCGGTGTTGGTGTTGGATCTGCTGTTGGTGTTGGTGTCGGCTCTGGCGTTGGTGTCGGTGCTGCTGTTGGTGTCGGTGTTGGATCTGCCGTTGGCGTCGGTGTCGGTGCTACTGTTGGTGTTGGTGTCGGCTCTGGCGTTGGTGTCGGTGCTGCTGTTGGTGTCGGTGTTGGATCTGCCGTTGGCGTCGGTGTCGGTGCTACTGTTGGCGTTGGTGTTGGCTCTACCGTTGGTGTTGGTGCTACTGTTGGCGTCGGTGTCGGTGTTGCCGTTGGCGTTGGTGTTGGTGCTGCCGTTGGCGTTGGCGTTGGTGTTGGTGCCGCTGTTGGCGTTGGTGTCGGTGCAGCCGTTGGCGTTGGTGTCGGTGCAGCCGTTGGCGTTGGTGTCGGTGCTGCCGTTGGCGTTGGCGTTGGTGTTGGCGCTGCCGTTGGTGTTGGTGTCGGTGCTACCGTTGGCGTTGGCGTTGGTGCTACCGTTGGCGTTAGCGTTGGTGCTGCTGTTGGTGTCGGTGTTGGTGCCGCCGTCGGCGTTGGTGTTGGTGCTACCGTTGGTGTTGGTGTCGGTGTTGGTGCCGCCGTCGGCGTTGGTGTTGGTGTCGGTGCTGCTGTTGGTGTTGGTGTTGGATCTGCCGTTGGTGTTGGTGTTGGTGTTGGCTCTGGCGTTGGTGTCGGTGTCGGTGCCGCTGTTGGCGTTGGTGTCGGTGCAGCCGTCGGCGTTGGTGTTGGCTCTACCGTTGGTGTTGGTGTCGGTGCTGCCGTTGGCGTCGGTGTCGGTGCTGCTGTCGGCGTTGGTGTTGGCGCTGCTGTCGGCGTTGGTGTTGATGTCGGTGCTGCCGTCGGTGTTGGGGTCGGCGCTACCGTTGGTGTTGGTGTCGGTGCTGCCGTTGGCGTTGGTGTCGGTGCTGCCGTTGGTGTCGGTGTTGGTGCTGCCGTTGGTGTCGGTGTTGGTGTTGGTGCTGCCGTTGGCGTTGGTGTTGGCACTGCCGTTGGTGTCGGTGTTGGATCTGCCGTTGGCGTTGGTGTTGGTGCTGCCGTTGGCGTTGGTGTCGCTGTTGGTGTTGGTGTTGGTGCTGCCGTTGGCGTTGGTGTTGGTGTTGGTGCTGCCGTCGGCGTTGGTGTCGGTGCTGCCGTTGGCGTTGGTGTCGGTGCCGCTGTTGGCGTTGGTGTCGGTTTCACTGTCGGCGTTGGCTTCACTGTCGGTGTCGGTTTCACTGTCGGCGTTGGCTTCACTGTCGGTGTCGGTTTCACTGTCGGCGTTGGCTTCACTGTCGGTGTTGGCTTCACTGTCGGTGTTGGCTTCACTGTCGGTGTCGGTTTCACTGTCGGCGTTGGCTTCACTGTCGGCGTTGGCTTCACTGTCGGTGTTGGCTTCACTGTCGGTGTTGGCTTCACTGTCGGCGTCGGTTTCACTGTCGGCGTTGGTGTCACTGTCGGTGTTGGTTTCACTGTCGGTGTCGGCTTCACTGTCGGTGTTGGTTTCACTGTCGGCGTCGGCTTCACTGTCGGCGTTGGTTTCACTGTTGGTGTCGGTTTCACTGTCGGTGTTGGCTTCACTGTCGGTGTTGGCTTCACTGTCGGTGTCGGCTTCACTGTCGGTGTTGGCGTCGGAGTGCACTTAGGTGTCGGCGTCGGCTTCACTGTCGGCGTTGGCTTTACCGCTGGTGTCGGCGTCGGCTTCACTGTCGGCGTTGGCTTTACCGTTGGTGTCGGCGTCGGCTTCACTGTCGGCGTCGGCTTTACCGTTGGTGTCGGCGTCGGCTTCACTGTCGGCGTCGGCTTTACCGTTGGTGTTGGTGTCGGCTTCACTGTCGGTGTTGGCGTCGGAGTGCACTTAGGTGTTGGCGTTGGTTTTACCGTGGGTGTCGGTTTCACCGTTGCTGTCGGTGTTGGTGTCGGTGTTGGAGTTGGTTTCACCGTCGCCGTCGCCGTCGGCGTTGGCGTTGCGGTCGGTTTCACTGTTGGTGTCGGGCTTGGTGTTGCGGTTGGTGTTGGCGATGGGCTGGGTGTTGGTGTTGCGGTCGGTGTCGGACTTGGCGGCGGTCCATCTCCCTCGTATGTTCCAAGGTGCATTTCTACTCCGCCGCTAAAAGACTTGGCAATTAGCGTTCCGTAAAGCTCTGCACCGGAATAATTGACATCCGCCTTAGGCGCCAGTATCGTTCCCAAAAAGGTCGTATACGCAATATTCACCTTGGTCGCTTCGTAGAAATTGAACAACACTTGACTTGCTCTACCGTTATTCATTGCGAAGCTTGGTACATTGACCGTAGCTCCACTTATGTTAATAATTAACGTGGCATTCTGGGCAATGTTGAATTGAATATTGTTTGTATTCGCCAGCGTTGCCGCATCCAGATGAACTACGTTGAAAAGATCCGGCGCACTTATTGTAAGTGTTCCATAATTATTACCAATTTCTTTCGTAGCGGACAATGCCCCGTATGCTGCAGAACGCGAGATCAGATACTGCTTCTCAGCCGGGAAATCAATCGGGCTTCCCTGCTTCTTCGCGCCTATAATGTTCACACTAGGCTCATTGGCTTCAAAGGTGTCCCCATACACAACGTTTCCGTAGATTTCTCCGCTGCCCGAATGTTTAAACTTCTTGCCGGCAACGAGTACGTCGGTGGCTGAAGAATTCCTGTAGGCCCTGGCTACCCCGTAACCTCCAGAGAGAGTAATATTCCCCCCCGCTGCAAGACGGCCTTCAATTTGATCATTGCCTTGCGTGAAATCGTCAAAGATAAAAGCATTAAAATTCCCGGCAATCCCCAAGACCGGCGTTGGATTGTAAGGCACACCAGATGTTGCCCTTACCTCCGTCCCCCAAGTGAAGGCGCTACTTACGGTCAGTACGCCCGCCAGAATAAAGGCGGCCGCTTTTCGCATTTTTCTTCTCAATAATCTACACCTCCTATTCAACTATTCTATGAAATCGCCGCAAAACTATAACAAAAAAAAGACCGCCACGAAGGGTTAGCTTCACGGCGGCCGGACGACCATAGCCCGGACTTAAGGGGCATCAGATTCCTGACTTTGCGTCCCGCTCTTTCGAAACGGTTTGCGTTTGTACATGATTGATATGAAATTGGAAAAGCTTATGTAATACCCAACTGAAATCTGTGATATTTGTTACTTTAGAACTAACTTCAGTTTAGATGCCGACTGGCATATTGTCAATATATTTCCAATTGATTTCACAGCTATTTTTTTGATGAAAAAAGATTGAAAAAACCCTTTATTTATAAGGATTTATAGAAGTTTAGAATATAACCTCCTGACGAAAAAGGTCGATAATTCCGCTAATTCGCCGCAGTATTTCTTCCTTTTCACAGAGCTATTTCTTACAATTTTAAATATTAAAATTTAGTATTTTAGTCCTACTCCTTCTCCCTTCCCCCAACTCATCTCCGCTTAAGCAAACCGCACCATGGTAAACGCGAAGAAACGGGCGCCATCCCCTTTAAGGATACCGCCCGTTTTCCGTTCATACCGGAGAGCTCTTTTATAGTAAGGGCTCTATGATAATCATATATTTTCACAAAAACTGGCGCCTAAGCAAACCCTGGCAGCAGTCTTTAATCGACATTTCTAGGGAGTTTGCGTAGAGGGCTGAAAATCTGCACACGCAGGAATCCATTTTTAGAGCAGCTGAATCCAGCCAATCATTGACACCCAGAGCGGAACGCTAAGGAATAACCCGAATAATAAACCGCGGCGGAGATTTCCTTCATGACTCATTGCCATTCTCCTTTTAATCTGATTTATTTTTAATCTTTAATATTTCAATTTTAATATAAAATAATTCTTCTTATTTTATTGTGAATTATGTCACATCAATAGCCCTCTTTTTTTAAATACCATTGATTTTTTTTGAACTTCAGGTTAAATTACGAATATACGTTCTCATTAGAGGGGGTGAGATTGATGCACAGAGCAGAGAGCCAGGACAATATGCTGGTGAAATCGTATATCTTGCTGCCGCTCATTTTATCCGCCTTTGAACGCGATGCTTCCATCCTATCTGCAGAGCTGCGCACACCCGCTCCTTACCTGGAGGTTGTCCGGACAGCGGCGGGCGCAGCCATAGCCGACCTGCGGAATGTCCGCACCGAGATGAGAGCCCGTGGTCTGAAGGTCTATGCACAGCAGCAGCTGGAAGTTGGCATTGAAGCCAAATTTGTCTGCAGGGGTTATCATGAACGGATGCTGCTGCTGGATGATGTCATTACCGCCCAGTCTACTATCCGCATGCGCAGATATCTGGGTCTTGGCACTCCGGACTCAACCGCCTTGAGATGAACAGCATTCTGGCGATGTTAATTCTCAGCGTTTCTCCCCTCATAAAAAAGAGGCCCGCCATGATCGGCAAGACCTCAGGGTACCATATTACACCGGGGGATGTTTGGTAACCCCAATATACAACCCTTACCTGAAAATAAGCTGATACCCAGATAAAGATTACATTAAAATCGTCCAATACCCAAGCGTGCCGCAGATAACCACAGCCGCTACGGGATACAGGATCTTCCGGCTTACCTGATCCTTAAACACAATAAACAAACAAAGCATACAAAGCCATGCGATAAGAAGGCTGCCCATCTCTTATGCATACGCTCCTTCCCGGCAATTCTGCCCTGGCTCCTGCAGCATACCGCCGCAGAGTCCGCTTTCCATATATATAAGAAGATTACCCGCTGAATATCCCTATCATACCCGCTGACAGCTGATCTGCATGAAATTTTTATTTATTTGGCCACAAACGGATTCACCACTCCTGCTCAAGAACGGGATATTCCCAGAAACCTAAGCGCCCCTTGGCAGCTATAGGATGAGCCAGCGCAACTACCCCCTCCAGCTTCCAGGCGTACCGGCCTTCTGCATAATCGCCGAACACATATTCATTCCCGCCCGGCCAGCTCTGCTGCGCCTGCTGAGGCGTAACCCCACAGCAACCGGCCAGCCGGCTGGTCGCAAGGATTACTCCGGAGGGCAGATTATCCGCGGTGTAGCCGTGCCGGGCAAGCACTGATTGATACGGCTCCGTCTTGCATATGGCCTTATCTACCTGCATACCGGCATGGATGGCTAAATCCCCCCGGTAAGACGTCGGCCAGGAACGGGTCTCGATCTGTTTTTCACCCAGCGCAATTAAGGTGGCCCAAGGCTGGCGAATCGTCAGACACTTCATACAAGGCTTGCCTCCATTCCAGAAAACACATAATGTCCAGTTTACACTCAGCTTCCCAGTTGTTCAAAAACTGTATGCGCAGCTTCATCGACCGGTAAGTAGGCCTCAATTCTTGGATATAGATGATGGCCCGCGGAAATATGAATTTGCTTGTACCGGATAGGAACCAACTTATCTGAGGCACCCATTCTGGCTAAGATCATTTTGTGCTGACCAGGCTCGGTACCTGTGTTATCAGGCCGCTTATTCCAGTACTTATTGAAATCACTGTATTGCCGGAGTCTTTCGAGGCTATGCGTATACCATGGCTCCTGTCTGGAGCCGGTGTGTATTTTTTGATAAGCATGTATACCCTCCACTGCATGAGATTCCCATAATTCAAAGGATGCGGCATTGAAGGTCGAGCGGGAGCGCACAGGATAATCCGCATTGAAGTGAAGATCTGCCATATTCAAGTCTTTATAGAAAGCTTGATGTGCAGGCAACTCAAATAACCGGCTAAACCGTTCATTCACCGCCTTGATATTTAACATGTGGTTCACAATCATTGCCGGCAGCGGCAGGCTGCTCAGGATCTGCCTCACTTCTTCCAGCGCCTGCTCCATAGCTGCTCCTTCAAGAGCCGGATAGACCGGGAGATAACCGGCAGCCAGCAGCAGAGCATTCCGTTCAACGGCTGTACACTCCAGATATTCAGCAATACAGATAATCATCCGGCGATCCGGCACGCGGTGTGAGCGTCCCATTAATAGGTTTTTATACGTAGGGCAAGCCATATCGTTAAGCTCCTGCTGAGTAAACCGTTTCAACAACGGATGGGGTTGATTAGCATAATCCAGTTGACGTGTTACGCGAAGATTCTCAATTTCAGCGATTACCCCCTTCAACGTCTCATCCTGAACGTCCCTATCCTTACGCATAGTCATCAGGCTCACCGCCTTTACCATATTGAGGTGTAGTTCTACTCTTGGTACAAGCCAATTCCTACAGTATACTCCACTATGAAAACAGGGCGCAATTTCCATTACGCTTCTAATTATATTTATGGAGGAGATCCTATGAATCGTGCAATTGTTACAGACTCACCGGCTCATGGATATTTGACCGTCAAGGAAGTCGCCGCACCGGAGGCCCAGCCCGGGGAGGCAATCGTTAGAGTGCATGCTTTCTCCCTTAACCGGGGTGAAGTTGTTGATGCAAGGAAGGAGGCTGAGGGATTCCGGCCGGGCTGGGATTTTGCAGGAACTGTTGTCCAGCAAGCCCGGAATGGCACCGGACCCAGAGAAGGAAGCCGTGTCACCGGGCTTCTCCCGATGGGGGCATGGGCAGAGCGGGTGGCTGCACCCGCTTCGTTCCTGGCAGAGATACCGGATAACATAACCTTCGCCCAAGCCGCCACTTTGCCTGTAGCAGGCCTGTCCGCACTTTACACCCTTAGAAAGGGCGGAATGCTGCTCGGCAAGAAAATATTGATCACCGGCTCCACTGGAGGCGTGGGAATCATGGCTCATCAGTTAGCCGCACAGTCCGGGGCATTTACAGTAGGTGTAGCAAGAACAAAGGAAAAAGCCCAGGTTGCCCGGGAAGCCGGCGCTAATGAGGTTGTGGTTGGAGAAGCTGCGATATCTCAGGCAATTCCTTTTGGGCCTTATCATCTAATCGTGGATTCGGTGGGCGGTGATACACTGGCTGCTTTGATGCCTCAGCTGGAACCGGGAGGGACCCTAGTCTCGATGGGACATTCAGCCTCTCCTTACTCCACACTTGATGTCAGAGGCTTAGGCGGCAGAACCTTGTACAGCTTCTTTCTTGGAGAAGAAGTTAGCCGTTACTCCGTAGCCGACGATCTCAAACTGCTGGCCGGCCTCCTCTCAACAGGCCAATTAACCCCCCGCATTGAAGTGGAAGCGTCATGGGAGAAGATAGCGGAGGTATCCGAGGCGCTGCTGGAACGCAGATATTCCGGTAAGGCCGTGCTGTTGACCGAATAATTCTGATATAAAAAGCGCCTGTAAAGCACGCACGACAGATATGGCAGACCCGTTTCACCACAAAAGAGGTTAAATTGGTCATAATGTTCTCAATCTCTTAAATGGAGGATTAGGCAACAATCTCAATGAATCAGGCTACCCCCCATTGTATTGAAGGAGGATAATAAACATGCAGAACTAAATAAAGAAAGAAAGGATGAATATAATGGAAGATAGCATTAACCCCTTCCATCCTTATATTGGAATGTGGGTAACCGCAGATGGTTATATAAGGCATGAATTGCTGCCTAACGGCCGCTATGCTGAAGCACGCGGAAGCAGAAAAAGCGCTTATCAAGGAAGTTATTCTATTACAGGTGATCATATTGAATATGTAGATGATACCGGCTTCACCGCCGATGGTGATTTTCGCGATTCGGTGCTCTATCACGGAGGCATGGTCTTGTATCGGGAGTAAACCAAGTTTCCACATAACAGGAATAACAAAAACACCGCATTCTCAGGAGAATTGGCGGTGTTTTTGTGTGATGCAACTATATCGTTTCCCGGAACCGATGTACATCCCGAATAGGCGGCTGGCCGAACAAGCGGGCATACTCACGATTGAACTGCGTGGCGCTCTCATAGCCAACCTGATAAGCGACACTTGTCGCATCGCTCGTTGTCGCCAGGAGAATTTTCCGAGCTTCTGTCAGCCGCAGGCGTTTCTGATACTGGAGGGGGGTCATTGCCGTCACTTCTTTGAAACAGGCAAAAAAAGATGATTTGCTCATTCCGGCTGCTTGCGCGAGCTTCTCCACCCGCATGGGTTCCGCATAGTGGAGATTCATCCCTTCAATCACGTGGGCAATTTGATGGGCACGGCTGCCCAAGAGAGCGAACTGCCGTATAGAGTCCCCTTGCTCAGTCTGCAGCATACGGTAAAGAATCTCGCGCACTGCATAAGGAGCCAGCACCGGTAGATCATCCGGCGTATCCAGCAAACGGATTAGATGCATGACAGCCTCATGAAGCGGATCGCTCATCCGGCTGATAACCAAAGCGCGGGGAGGTTCTTGTCCTGTGTTTTCTGTGACATTGGATTGTTGAATCACATCCAAAATCTGATCCATATCGAACTGTAGCTGAAGGGACAAGTACGGGGTCTCTGGAGAGGCTTCAATGACTTGTCCGGTAATTGGCAGGTGCACGGAAGCGGCCAGATAGCTTCCGTGATTATAACAATAGCTTTCCGGCCCCAGCATTACCCGCTTGGCACCTTGAGCAATCACACACAGGGATGGCTTGTATACCGCAGGCACTGGCGCGGATATGTCGGAAGAACGAATAAAAGAAAGAGCAGGATAGGCGGTAACGATGGTCCCATCTTGTACGGCAATACGTTCGATTCGTTCGGTCAATTCAGTCAAGCGTATTCCTCCATTCTGCGACTATTACAATTTACTTTATTGCATTTTGGAGGATTAGGCAATCTCTTCACAGTATCCGGCTACCGCAAGCTTTGAGGTCGGCAGCATAATGAACATGTAACACCTAAGCGTATTTCATTCATAAAAGGAGCGGTGTGGCATGTCGACATTAAAAGATAAAGTAGTGCTTATTACCGGTGCCAGTAGCGGCATTGGAGAAGCGACCGCCAAATGGCTCGCTAAGCGTGGAGCACAGGTGGTGCTCGGTGCAAGACGGACGGACAGGCTAGAAAAGCTGGCGGAGGAGATCAGAAACGCGGGCGGGATTGCTGAATACCATTCCCTCGACGTAACGGATTTTGAGCAAATGAAATCAATCGTCCAATTTACAGTTCATCAATTCGGACGCCTTGATGCCCTTGTAAATAACGCAGGTGTGATGCCGTTATCGCCACTTGATGCATTAAAGATCGAGGAGTGGAACCGTATGATTGATGTCAATATTCGCGGTGTGCTGCACGGGATCGGAGCTGCTATTCCCGTAATGAAGGAACAGAATTCCGGCCATATCATCAATGTTGCCTCCGTTGGCGCATATACTGTCTTTCCGAAATCATCGGTTTATTGTGCCACCAAGTTCGCGGTCCGGGCGATTACAGAGGGCCTGCGTCAGGAGTTGGGAGCAACAATCCGTACGACGGTTATTTCTCCAGGCGTAACCGAATCCGAACTGGCTGATACCATCACTGATGAGTCAGCCCTCGAGATGATGAAATCCTTCCGGGCCAATGCTTTGCCCTCTTCCGGTATTGCCCGCGCCATTGCCTATGCCCTTGAGCAGCCTGCGGAAGTGGATGTAAATGAATTGATCGTGCGCCCAATGGGGCATCCGGCTTAAACCGCTAAGCAGATTAGGAAATAAGACTTGACGGCTACCAAAAGTGAATTCCGTTACTTCACTCGAATATGGTAGAAGAATGGTAGAGGTTTATGGTGGTACAGAAAAAAGCGCGGCCTCCGAAATCCCCGGAGGCCGCGCTGCATATGAATTCAAAAGATGCTGGTGAAGGGAATTGAACCCCCGGCCTACGCATTACGAGTGCGTTGCTCTACCCCTGAGCTACACCAGCTTAAAGGATAGTCTGCCTGCCAAACAAAAAATATTATAACTCTTTCAGCAGAAAACGCAACCCTTTTTTGATCATTCGCGCTGCCTAGTCCAGCATTAGCCCCAGCCCGCGGAAATATTCCAGTGCCTCTTTAGCACTTTCCAACGAGGACACGGCATAAGCCTCTTGCTCTACTATATAGTACAGAATCCCGCTCTCCTCTGCCTTGTCGAAGACGCTCCGGAAATCAACCTGCCCTTTCCCGAGGTCAGTCTCTTCATTATTTGCCCCGAAATCCTTAATGTGAACCAGCGGAACACGGCCGGCATAACGGGAGACATAGTCAATAGGACGTGCTCCGCCCCTGTGTACCCAGCCCAGATCGAACTCTGCAAACATATGCTCCGCAGGAATCTGTTCCAGCCATATATCGATGACTGCTTTGCCGTCTACCTCTGCAAATTCATAATCATGGTTGTGATACCCGTACTGCAGGCCTGCTGCACGGACCATCGCGGAGGCCTTCTCCAGGAAGGGAATCACCGCCGTCACATCCTCCATTGAGGGGTTCTGCGGAAGCGGTGCCGAAGGGGTGATCATATATTGTAATCCAAGTTCCTTCGCATATTCAATTTCTTTGGCTAACGCCCGTTCCATGTTATCCAGACTGCTGAAATCCAGGCCCACATGCGCCGAAGGCGCAGCAAGACCCAACCGGTCCAATGTACGGCGCAGTTCTCCTGCAGACACGCCGAAATAACCGGCGAATTCTACCGCCTGATATCCCATCTCCGCAACTTTGCCCAGTGTACCCAGGAAATCGCGCTCCGTCTGGTCACGCAGTGTGTACATTTGAATCCCGATCTGCTGTGAGGCTTTTGCCATGAAAGATCCGCTCCTTATAGGTTGAATCTGATTACAACTACAGGTACTCTTTACTCTCCTTGCAGCTTGCGTTCCACGGATTCCAGCTTGCTGCGGCTCGTAGAAGGCTTGTCACGACGGTCATCAATCTTAAGCGAGGTGGAAACCCGCTGTGCTCCTGACGTAAACGGCGACTCATGCAGCGCTTCTACCGCAGCAAGAATCCGTGCAACCGGTCCTTCAATAATAGTCCCCATCGAAGTAAGCTCATAGGTAATCCCCTCCACGGTCTGCAGCACACGCTGCATATCGGCCACATAGCTGCTGAGACTGGTACTGCCAGTGCCAATCGGAATAACGGTCACTTCGCCAATCGCCATTATGAAATCCCTCCTGCAAGTTTGATGAGTCTGTTCTGTCCTTACTCCTTAATTGTAACCCTTCAGCGCCGCTCCCACAAATACCCATAGCCCCCCCTCTCTATTACTATCTCCCCAGTAAAACTACTAGGATTAGACGCACTCTATTTATGGAGTCTTTGTGGCATCTTTTGGGACAATTTATGACTCATTTAAGGCCATATCCACAGGAAAGTTGTGGATTACCTGTGGACTAACTGTGGATCATCTGTGAGTAAACCTGCGGAACCCGCTCCCCGCGCGGATTCGCAAAAAAATGTTTACAAACACAATATATTGAGTTACTTTTATTTAACAACAACAAAATATAGTAGAAACAGGTGTTTCGCCCTCTTGCTAGGGTTGAAGCTTAATAGGGAAACACGGTGCAAATCCGCTGCGGTCCCGCCACTGTAACCGGATGTTCCAGCTGCCAGACGCCGCTGGAGCAGCATCCTCCGACAACAAGCCACTAGGGGGCTGCGAGGCCCCTCGGGAAGGCGCCGGAGGGCATGCCGGAAGCCAGGAGACCTGCCTGTTTCTGTGGCACCGGTTAGACTCCTGCGAGGAACAGGCGAGGTGCCCGCATGCGGCCTGCACGAGCAGAGTTAGCCTTTCCGTTAATCGGGCAATAGGCTGCCGATACCTGAGGACGATAGAATATCGTCCTCAGGTATCGGCTTCTGCGGAAGGTACAAGAACAGGTTCCAGAACAGGACAAGCCCTGTGCCCGTTCGTATTTTCCACATAGACCACCGGCAAATGTCCGCTGTTTCGGATATTTGCAATACGCATTCGGGCATTTCCCGCCTCCCGGCTGGAGATGCCTTTTTACTGATGTCATGGAGCACACGCTTCACGCTTACGATACCGAGAGGAGAGAGCTATACAATGACGCTGCTGGAGAAACGATATAACGAAGGACAAGCTGCACAGGAAGTTCTTTTGGAAGAAGTTATTCATTTGGGACGGGATATTATCGACAGCCGGGATTTGGATCTGCTGCGCGAGAACGCCAACTTGAACGGGGAGAGCTTCTCCGGCAAGATGAGCAAATTCGGCAGTGAATATTCCAAGTGGTACGCCCGCAATTTCACGATGCCGCCACAGCTCGTGCAGGCTATTGAAGATAATGTTGTATATGTACACGACCTGGATCAATATGCCATTGGAACAACCAACTGCATCTTCATCCCGTTTGAACGGCTTCTCCGCGAAGGCTTCAATACCGGCAACGGCAGCGTCCGCCCTCCGAATTCGATTATGACGGCTATGTCGCTGGTGGCGATTATTTTCCAGTCCCAGCAGAATGCCCAGTACGGCGGCGTATCCGCCAACAAGCTGGATTACGATCTGGCGCCTTATGTCACTAAATCCTTCGCTAAGCTGTTCCGCAAAGGAATGGAATATTTCGAGGAAGGTGCAGCCGGCGAAGCACTCGGCGAGGTCACTATGACCCGCAGCGATCTGGAAGAGAAGTATCCGCGTGCCTTCCGTTTCGCCCTGAAAGAGACAGAAATTGAAACCCTTCAGGCTGCGGAGAGCATGGTACATAACCTGAATACCATGTCCAGCCGCTCAGGCGGCCAGATTCCTTTTACCAGCATCAACTACGGAACCTGCACCTCTCCGGAGGGCCAGCTGGTGATTAGCTCCCTCTTAACTGCTACTATGAACGGACTTGGCAGCGGAGAAACACCGGTGTTCCCGATTCAGATCTTCAAATGCAAACAGGGTGTCAACCAGCAGCCTGGTGATCCTAACTATGAGCTGTTCCTGAAAGCGGCAGAGTGCTCTGCACGCCGGCTGTATCCGAACTTCGCCAATCTGGATGCTCCGCTGAATATGCAGTACTACGATCCAACCGATCCGGATACTGAATTTGCTACGATGGGCTGCCGGACACGTGTTCTGGGCGACCGCTTCGGACGTAATCACTGCTCGGGCAAAGGCAACCTTTCATTCAATACGCTTAACCTTGTACGTCTTGGACTGGCTTACGGCACAGTAACCGGCCGCCGCCTTGCCGCTGACGAGGAAGGCTTCTTCGAAGATCTTAATCATTATATGGATGTTGCGCTGGACGGCCTGCTGCACCGGTTCCGCATTCAGGCCTCCCAGAAAGCCAAAGCCTCCGATTTCATGATGCGTGAAGGCGTCTGGGAAGGCGGCGAACAGCTTGCACCGGAAGACAGCGTAGGTGAACTGCTGAAGCACGGCAGCCTGTCCCTTGGTTTCATCGGTATGGCCGAGTGCATGAAGGCTATGTACGGCAAACACCATGGCGAAGATATGGAGGTCCATGCCAAGGCAGTGGCTATTGTCCGCCACATGCGTGAATACTGCGACCGCAAGAGCGAAGAGCTGGATCTGAACATTACTCTATTCGCTACGCCTGCCGAAGGTCTCTCCGGCAAATTCACCAAGATAGACCGCAAGGTTCTCGGTTCCATCCCGGGTGTAACGGACCGTGAATACTATACGAATTCATTCCACATTCCGGTCTATTACGACCTGAGCGCAGCCAAGAAGATCAGCCTGGAAGCTCCATTCCATGAATATTGCAACGCCGGAGCGATCTCTTATGTAGAGCTGAACGGCAACGCCCGCAGCAACCCTGCAGCATTCGTCAAAATCATCAAATACGCGCTGGAGCAGGACATCAGCTATTTCAGCATCAACCACCCGATCGACCGCTGCTCCGGCTGCGGCCACGAAGGTGTAATCGGCACGAATTGCCCATCCTGCGGCGCTCATGAAGACACAACGCATATCCGCCGGCTGCGCCGGGTAACCGGATATCTGACCGGCGACTATCAGACCCGCTTCAATGCCGCCAAGCAAGCCGAAGTACGGGACCGCGTTAAGCATCTATGAACATCTGCGGATATTATCCGGAGTCGATCAATGAAGGAGAGGGATTGCGGGCGGTCCTCTTCTTCAGCGGATGCCGCCACCGCTGCCCCGGATGCTTCAACCCGAAGACCTGGAACTTCAATTATGGAGAGGTCTTCACTCCGGAGCGCAGGCGCGAGATTATCACCGAGATAGCAGACAATCCGCTGCTGGACGGCTTGACGCTGGCAGGCGGGGACCCTTTTTTCTCGGCAGAGGGAGCGGCTGACTTCATCCATGAGCTCCGCACCGAGCTGCCGGGCTTCCCGGTCTGGATCTATACCGGTTATACGTACGAGGAGCTGACGGCTTCCCCCGGTTCGCCGGAATGGAATCTGCTGGCCTTGTGCCAGGTGGTCATCGACGGACGATTTGTAGAGGAACTCAAAGACACCACTCTCCCCTACCGGGGAAGCAGCAACCAGCGGATTATAGATATCCCGGCAAGCCTTGCCGGAGATACGGTTATACTTTGGGAGCCTGCGCTAAGCTTTCAAAGGGCATAAATCACGGTAAAAGCCGGGCTTACACCCAGCAAAAAGGGCACTAAACTACCGCATTCCGGTGGTTTAGTGCCCTTTTATGTTCCTCAGGAGGGTGATATCTTTCGCCTACTCTCCCGACTTACGTGCCGCCTTATGCGCTGTCTCATCCGCCAGTTCTTCCAGCACGCTGTTCAGCCGCAGCTTCAGCTCCTCGGCCAGCTCAACGACACCTTGGTCGTTGCGCACAGCCTGTGAGTCTACCGCGTAGACTCCGCCAAGAATATGCCGGGCGCCCAGCACAGACAGCACCGGCTTCAGCGCATAGTCGATCGCGAGCAGATGGGCCAGGCTTCCGCCCATGAAGAGCGGCAGCACAATTTTGCCGGCCAGCCCTTTTTGCGGAACCAGGTCCAGGAAGGTCTTCAGCACTCCCGTATAGGAAGCTTTGTACACCGGACTGACGACGATCACCGCATCCGCTTCAGCCACCAGGCCATTCGCTTTGACGATGGCTTCGCTCTCGAACCTGGTATGAATCAGATCCTCCGCCGGAAGCTCCGCTATATTAATCCGTTCCACTTCAAACCCGCGTTCCCGCAAATCCCCCTCCGCATATTCGATCACCGCATTGATTCGGGATACCAGGGATGGCGTACCGTTAATTACCACTATTTTGGCCACTTCCGCACCTCTTCCGTCCGCTTTTATAAGATATGCCGGGCTGCTGTGCCGGACACAAATACTTTAAATTAGTAATAATCCTAGCAGAGTACAGGGAATATTGTCAAACCTCAAATGTGCTTGCAACCCGGCCCTTCTCTGGTTATAATAAACGGCAAACCTATATCCCGACCAGGCCAATGACCGGCATCCAACCGCGAGGCGTCTGCGACCGGAGCAGTTCTCCTGTTCCCTAAGTTTACCGGGTTTCGCCCGTTACCGCGAAGACCAAAGAGGGCCTTATTCCGCGCTTTGCAGCTATTTAAACGGAATTAGGTCAACCTGGGTGGCACCGCGAGCTGACGCTCCTCGTCCCATGGATGAGGGCGTTTTTTGCATTTTTTTAACACAAAAGGAGCGATAGCGGCATGCTGGACATGAACTGGATCAGGGAGAATGAGGACATTGTACGGAAGACGGCGGAGTGGAAAAAGATAGCGTTCCCGCTTGCGGAACTGCTGGAATGGGATGACCGGCGGCGGGTTGCCCGCCGGGAAACGGAGCAGCGCCGGGCAGACCGGAACGCGCTGACCAAAGAGGTTGAGCGCCTGCTGCGCCAGGGCGACGCTGCAGGCGGCGAACAGGCGAAGGAGCAGGTGCGGGAGATCAACGCCCAGCTGACCACGCTGGAGGCGGAGTTGTTGGAGGCGGAGCGCCGCTGCGGCGAGCTGCTGCTGCTCGCGCCGAACCCCATATCGGCCGATACGCCGATCGGGCCGGATGACAGCGCGAATGTAGAGCTACGGCGGCATGGCGCGCCGCCGGTGTTCGGCTTCAGCGCGCGGGACCATGTCGAGCTCGGAGAGCTGCACGGCATCCTAGACATCCCACGCGGGGTCAAAGCCGGCGGACCCCGCAGCTATGTGCTGAAGGGGGCCGGGCTGCTCCTGCATCTGGCCGTACAGCGGCTGGCGCTGGATGTGCTGATGCAGCGCGGCTTCACCGTGATGGATGTGCCGGTAATCGTCCGGCCGGAAGCGCTGGAGCGGACCGGGTTCTTCCCGGGCGGCATGGATCAGACCTATGAGCTCACGGGAGAAAAACGCTGGCTCGCCGGCACCTCAGAGGTGTCGCTGGTCTCGCTGTACAGCGATGAGATTCTCGATCTTGAAACGCCGCTGCGGCTCGCCGGAATGTCGGCCTGCTTCCGCCGCGAGGTAGGCTCGGCAGGCCGCGATGTACGCGGGCTGTACCGTGTGCACCAGTTCTCGAAGATCGAACAGGTGGTGATGTGCCGGAACGATCCCGGGGAGTCGGAGCAGATGCTGCAGGAGATTCTCGGCAATGCCGAGCATATTCTCCAGCTGCTGGAGCTGCCTTACCGGGTAGTGGCCGTGTGCAGCGGCGACATGGCGATGAAGACACATAAGCAATATGACATTGAGACCTGGATGCCCAGCAGGGAAGCCTTCGGCGAGACCCACTCGGCCTCGAATCTGCTCGACTTCCAGGCCCGCCGCTCAGGTATCCGCTACCGCGATGAAGACGGGCGGCTGCAGTACTGCCATACCCTGAACAACACGGCGGTAGCTACACCGCGCATTCTGATTCCATTGCTGGAGAATCATCAGCAGGAAGACGGATCGGTGTATATTCCGCTGGCACTGCGGCCTTATATGGGCGGCAAGGAGCGGCTTGAACTTAATATACAACACATCTGAAATTGAGCTGAACAATTATAACAAGAAAACTAGTAGAGCAGCAATTCTCTTATTTTTGAGAATTACCGCTCTGCTTTTTCATTTTTTAATATTGTGGACAAAAAATACATTCATTTTACCCAAACATAACATTTATTTTACGAGAAATTCAATTTTATTCTAATATTAAAAGTAATCAAGATGTAATTGTTATAGATTATCACTACATATCTCTAGGTTTTTTGTGCATTTTGTATAAACTTACCTCCATTTAATTTTAATTAACTCGAAATTAATATATATTCATGTGAGACAACCTTTCATTTTACAAACAGATGTTACACTTAATAGGTTGTAAATCATAGTTTTGAGAGGAGTGGGTTTAGAATAATGGTTATATCTCACAGGATGCAGAAATGGTTATCCGCAGGACTAGCAATGTTAATGCTTATTGGCATTGTAGTACCAGCCGGACAAAGCGCACAGGCAGCAAAAGATAACAGTAATATTGTAATCTCACAGGTCTACGGCGGCGGCGGCAACACCGGTGCATTATTTAAGAATGATTTCATTGAATTATATAATCCAACCGATTCAGCAGTGAGTCTTGAAGGTTGGGAGGTGCGGTATGCCAGCGCCACTGGTGCATTCAATAATGTTGCCACTTTAAGCGGAACAATTAAGGCTGGTGGGTATCTACTTATACAACAGAAAGCGGGAACTGGCGGTAATGGTGCCGATCTCCCTGCTCCTGATCTTACCGGCAGCTTAGATTTCAGCGGTACTAACGGCAAAGTAAATCTGATAGACGGTTCAGAAAATGTTATTGATTTCGTAGGTTATGGAACGGCAAATTCCTCGGAAACCTTACCTACACCTGCCCTGTCTAACTCCACAGCAGCCATTCGGCTTGCACTAACGGGCGCACCTGCCGGCAACCGCGGCTTGGATACAGACAATAACGCTGCAGACTTCGTTGTTCGAACCCCTGATCCCCGTAACAGCAGTTATGGCCTTACACAAGCCGTAGAAGCGGTAACCGCCAACCCAGCAGCTAACGCCTGGCCGGCTGGTACAGCCATCTCCCTTAACTCTTCTACAGTTGGTGCATCCGTTTACGCCGCAGTCTACATAGACGGCGCTGGTGCAGAATTCAAGCCATACAGCGGTCAAATCCTGCTGAACGTACCTACCACAATCAAAACGTACGCCTCGGTTTCGGATTCGGTATACAGTTCAACGTCCACTTATAACTACACGATCCTAACGAAAACAGATATTGCCTCGGCAAGACTTGCGCCTAAAGGCCAGAATGTATGGACCGAAGGTGTAGTTACCCGCATCGACGGCCCAAAAATGTATATTCAGGATGCGACTGCAGCCATCGTGCTGTACGGATTCCCGGCATTCGCCGAGGTCGGAGATCTCGTTGAAGTTCAGGGTACTATGGATATTTACAATAATCTGCAGGAGCTCAAACCTGCGGCAGGACTTGAATATAAAGTTATTACTGAAACTATCGGCATACCTGCAGCCAAATTAATTACCGCTGCAGACTTGACAGCTGCAAATGGTGAAGCCCATGAAGCCCAGCTCGTCACACTTACAGATGTGACTATTGACAGCAAAGAAGGTACTACTGTCATTGCCAGCCAGGGCAATCAGACCTTTACAATTTACTCAGGGCTTTCTCAGCTGACTGCAGGTAAACATTTTGACCGGATCACTGGTGTAATCGAACAATTTAATACCGTTTATCAATTCATTCCGCTCAGTGCAGAAAGTCTGGTAGAAGAACTATTCTCTGTTACTGCCAGTCCCGGTGCGGGCCGTATCATCATCGGCAGCTCTGTTGCGCTGTCCAGCCCTACCGCAGAAGCGGAAGTCTATTATACGATTGACGGATCAGAGCCAACAATATCCAGCATGTTGTACACAGCACCAATTTTAATAACGGCTGACACAGTGATTAAGGCGATTGCTTCATCCCAAGGCCAGACCAGCAAAGTTTATACTTTTGAATACGTAGCTTCAGAGCTTCCGCGCATTCATGATATTCAAGGCGAATCGCACATCTCCGATTATGCCGGACAAACTGTTAAGGATGTCGAAGGGATTGTTACTGAATACGGATATACTTTTGCAAACGGCAATTATAAAGGCTTCTTCATTCAAGACCCTGAACCGGACGATAATGACAGCACATCAGAAGGAATATTCGTATACAGCACCAATACCAGCCTGAAGCCCGATATCGGGGATCATGTATCTGTCTCGGGACTTGTATCCGAATATAATGAAGGAAGCAGCAGCAACATGACTTCCACACAAATTACACTCAACACAATCAATACAATAACTAAGGAAGCAGACCTGCCTGAACCTGTAGTACTGGGCAAAGGCGGACGAGCAATCCCTTCTTCAGTCATCGATAATGATGGTTTAACTGTATTCCAGCCTTCTGAGGATGCCATAGATTTCTATGAATCCCTTGAGGGCATGCTCGTCACCCTCCCTACCCCTACTATTATTAGTCCTTACTGGACAAGCGGCGGCGGTACATCAATCGTATATAATATTCCTGCAAGAGTGGACAATGCAGCCGAAGATGTAATTACAGCTGCCGGAGGTCTCGTACTCAAAGGAGCAGACAACCTCAACCCGCAACGCCTGCTGATCGCCTATGGTGATCCTGGTCAGGAAGTCGGTACTGGTGATAAATTTAATGGGGATGTTACAGGCGTTATCGGCTATAACAACGGCAACTATAAAGTTATCCCTGCAAATGGAAGTCTGCCGAGCATTTCCCCAAGCAGCTTCACACAGGAAACCTCTACAATTACTGTAGATGAGGAGAAGCTGCTGATTGCTTCCTACAATATTGAGAACTACTATCCAGGTGTAGGTGCCACGAAGATTCAGAACCTGGCCCAGTCTATCACGGTAAATCTGAAAAGGCCGGATATCATCAGCGTTGTAGAGATGCAGGACAGCGATGGGGAAACCAACAACGGTACCGTCGAGGCCAGTGCAGCCGAGCTGATTCAGGCCATTCAGACAGCCGGAGGTCCGGCCTACAATTACATTGATATTGCACCTGTAAACAACGCAGACGGTGGAGCACCAGGCGGCAACATCCGTGTAGGCTTCCTGTATAATCCAGCAAGAGTCAAGCTTTCTGACAGCATTAACGGACAAAAGGGCTCAGCCATTCAATCCGTCAGCTACAATGCAGAAGCAGACGAACTGACATACAATCCTGGAAGAATCGCCCCGACAAATGATGCTTTCGCGAATTCCCGTAAGCCGCTTGCGGCACAATTTGAATTTAATGGTGAGAAAGTCATTGTAATTGCTAACCACTTTAATTCAAAATCCGGCGACAACGGGCCGTTTGGAAATGTTCAGCCTCCAGTGCTTTCGAGTGAAGTGCAGCGCCACAAAATTGCTGCTGTCGTGAACGGCTTTGTCAAAGATGTGCTGACTGCCAACCCGTCAGCAAATATTGTTGCACTCGGCGATTTGAACGATTTCCAATTCACCAAGACCGCCGCAATTCTCAAAGGCAATGAGCTCGATAATCTGATCGAAAAATTACCGCTTAATGAACAGTACACTTACACGTATGACGGAAACTCCCAGGTACTTGACCATATCCTGACCAGCAAAAACATCGCGAATTCCGCCAAAGTCGATGTCGTCCATCTGAACGCAGACTTCCCCGAATCCCGCGGACGGGTATCCGACCATGATCCGGTCGTAGCCCAATTCGATCTAACCAATTTCGATCTGCGTGTTCTGCATACGAACGACACACATGGACATTTGGAGACAATTGCCAAACGAACCACAGCTATCAAGCAGGAACGCAATAGCCATACCCTGCTGCTTGATGCAGGTGATGTTTTCTCCGGAACACTATACTCCACTACGTTCAAGGGAATGGCTGACGTTGATTTCATGAATGACATCGGATACGACGTGATGACATTCGGGAACCATGAATTTGACCAGAACAAGGAACATCCTGAAATCCTCAAGAATTTTGTAGAGGCTGCAGCATTCCCGTTTGCAAGCTCCAACATTGACTTCACAACCAAAAACAGCGAACTTGCGGAGCTGTACCATGACGACATTGTCACGATTGCACAAGGCGATACTGCCCACAACGGTAACATTTATCCGGCTGTGATCAAAGACGTCTATGGGGAGAAGGTTGGTATCTTCGGCTTAACCACAGAGGATACCGTCGGATTGTCTTCCCCAGGAGATAAGATCAGCTTTAAGGATCATATGCAGAGCGCGAAGAATACCGTAGCGATGCTCGAAGCGAAAGGCGTCAATAAAATTATCGCTGTAACCCATCTAGGCTATACCGTTGATAAAGATCTAGCCGCAGCCGTTCCGGGCATCGATATCATTGTCGGCGGACATTCACACACGAAGATCGACAACCCTCCGGAGCCTGTTACCAATGTCGGTACAGGTAAACCAGTATTGGTCGTTCAGACTGGAGAATATAGCCAATATCTAGGGGAATTGGATGTAACCTTCGATAAGAACGGCGAGATTGTATCTTACAATGGCAAGCTGCTGGAAGTGGCCAAATATGCCGAAGATCCGGAAGCCAAAGCTAAACTGGCTTCCAAATATGACTCCGAGCTCTCGGCTGTCCGGGCTGAGAAAGTAGGATATTCCAATGTTGATCTCTATACCAACCGCACCATCGACGGCAAGTCCGTTCGTGTTGTGCGGCAGGAAGAAACACCAATTGGCAACATGATTGCCGACAGCATCGCGGAGAAAGTAACAGAACTAATGCCAAACTTTGTACCGGAGACTGAACTGGATACCATTAAAGGTGTTATCGCTATCCAGAACGGCGGCGGTATCCGTGCAGCCATTGACAAAGGCGACATTACCATGGGCGAAGTATTGACGACCCTTCCGTTTAACAACAGTCTGGTCGCACTGAAAGTTACCGGAGAAGAAATTATTTCTTCACTGGAGAACTCGGTCAGCGGACTCAGCTCAGATCAAGGCCGGTTCGCTCAGGTATCCGGTATGAAGTACACGTATGATTCTACCAAGACACCTGAAATTGTAGATCCATTAACAGGTACGGTAACACAAGCCGGCAATCGTATCATTTCGGTTGATATCAAGCAGGCAGATGGTTCCTACTTGCCGATCGATCCCAAAGCCTACTATATCCTGTCCACGAACTCCTTCATGGCAGGCGGCGGTGACTTCTACCGCGCACTGGCTTCAGCCAAAGCAGACGGACGTTATTACGAGCTGGGTCTACCCGACTTTGAAGTCCTGTTAGCCTACCTGAAGAAACATAACCCGGTGACTTCCAGTGTTGAAGGACGTATCACAGACCTGAAAGGAGCTTCTACTCCTGATGAAGACTTCTCCCTGAGAGTCCTGCACACCAATGACACACACAGTCATCTGGAAACAGTGGTTAAACGGATGACAGCCATCAAGCAGGAGCGCACCGGAAACTCCTTACTGATTGACGCAGGGGATGTTTTCTCGGGTACCCTTTACTTCACTAAGTTCGAAGGACTTGCCGATCTGGAATTTATGAACTACATCGGATACGATGCCATGACCTTTGGGAATCATGAATTCGATAAAGGACTGCCTACGCTTAGATCCTTCATCAACCAAGCAGAATTCCCGTTCATCAGCTCGAATATTGACTTTATCACCAAGAACAACGAACTGAAGGATATCTTCGTAGATAAGGTTGGTGGTTCAGATACCGATACTCCTATAGAAAACGGGCATATCTATCCATCAGTAATTAAGGAAGTCTACGGAGAAAAGATCGGCATCTTCGGTCTCACCACCGAGGACACCGTGGGCCTATCTTCTCCAGGAGAAAACATCGCCTTCAAAGATTACAAAACAAGCGCTGAAAGCACTGTTCAAGCCTTAAAGGCGCTCGGCGTTAACAAAATCATCGCCGTTTCCCACTTGGGTTACAGTGTTGACCAAAAACTAGCTGTTGAGGTTGCAGGTATCGACGTCATTGTTGGCGGACACTCCCACACCAAGCTGGATGCACCGGTGCTCGTTAATGCAGACACCGAGCCTACACTGATTGTACAGACCGGTGAATACGGCACGTACCTCGGCGAACTCGATGTTAACTTCGACGACGAGGGTATTATCACTACGTATAACGGCAAGCTAATCGACACCACGAAATATGTTGAAGATCCTAAGGCTAAAGAAATGCTGGCTGGATACGATGCTAAACTGACCGAAATCCGTCAGACCGTGGTTGGCGAATCTGCGATTCCACTGGTCTATGAGCGGATGATTAACGGCAAACTCACCCGTGTGGTCCGGAATGAAGAGACTAACCTCGGGAACCTGATTGCTGACGGAATCAACGTCAAAGCTAAGGAACTGGTCAGCAAGCTAATTCCTGAATCCGAACTGTCCACCATCAAGGGATTTGTAGCCATTCAGAACGGCGGCGGTATCCGTGCCGGTATTGACCAGGGCACAATTACCCTGGGTGAAGTGCTGACAGTTATGCCATTCTCTAATAGTCTGGTGGCTCTGAAGGTTACCGGACAGGAAATTATCGATTCCCTGGAAAATGGCGTCAGCGGACTGGAAAACGATCAAGGCCGCTTCGCTCAAGTCTCGGGAATGCGTTATACCTATGACTCCACCAAGACCGCAGAAATCATCAATCCGACAACGAATGTACTACAGCAGGAAGGTCAGCGCATCATCTCCGTTGATATCAAGCAGGCAGATGGCAGCTACACCGCAGTTGATCCTAACGCGTACTACATTCTGTCGACTAACTCCTTCATGGCTGGCGGCGGCGACTTCTACCGTTCCCTAGCGAAAGCTAAAGCAGACGGACGTTATTATGAGCTGTACCTGCCGGATTATGAAGTATTTACGGATTATCTGGATAAACTCAAAACAGTAAATATCGGTATAGAAGGACGCATCACAGACCTGAAAGGTGCGACACCGACTCCGACTCCTACACCGGCACCGACTTCAGGTTCAGGTGGAGGTCCGGGAACAACGGTACCAACTGCAACACCATCACCTAGTCCAACAGCTGCTGCCACAGCAGCAGTGCAGCCGCAGGTAACAACGATTTCCGCAGCTGATCTGACTGCACAGCTCGCAGCCCTGCCTGCCGGCACCAGTGAGCTGATCATCCCGCTTACGGCTTCAGCGGGCGGTGCTCAAGTTGTACTGCCGGGCAGTGTGCTGGTTCAGCAGGCTGCTGCTAAACCAAATACAGTGCTGACTTTCACCTCTACCGGCGGAGCATCCTATTCGCTGCCGCTGAGCCTTATTAACGGAACGGCACTGGCTGCCCAGCTTGGTACCAGTGACTTTACGGTTACAGTTTCTCTGCTCCAGGCGGCTACCGCCACGCTCGACAGTCTGAACAAGGCTATCGCAGCACAGGCTGGCTCCGTCACTCTGGCCGCACCGGTCATTGAATTCTCGGTTACCGCTGAGGCCGGCAATACAAGTGTGCCGCTGAACAGCTTCGGCAGCACCTACGTGAAGCGGACTATTACTGCGACGGGAGCGTTGAGTTCTCAAGGGGCAACAGCCGTTTCCTATGACCCGGCTACCGGCAAGCTGTCCTTCGTACCTTCGATCTTCGCCGGCATCTCAGACGGAGATACTGAAGTGACGATCAAACGCAACAGCAACAGCTACTATACGGTTGTGAAGTCCACCAAGACCTTCGGTGATACTACAGGGCACTGGGCGCAATCATCCATTGAGCTGCTGGCTTCCAAGCTGATTATTACCGGCACCAGCAGTACCGCCTTCTCGCCTTCGCTGTCTATCACGCGGGCAGAATTCGCGGCACTGATTACCCGCTCTCTCGGACTCGCATCCGCAAGCGGAGGAACCACCTTCCGTGATGTCAGCACAGGCGCATGGTATGCTGATGCCGTACAGACAGCAGCCGCAGCAGGTCTGATTACCGGATATACGGATGGCAGCTTCAAGCCGGGCAATCCGATCAGCCGCCAGGAAATGGCTGCGGTCCTGTCCAAAGCCATCAAGTACACCGGCAAAACCCTGACTGCCGATCCGGCAGTGCTGGCAAAATTCAGTGATGCTGCAGGCATCCCGGACTGGTCCAGAGCAGCAGTAGCAGAAATAGCTGCCGAAGGCATCATTCAGGGGACACCTGACGGCGCGTTCGCTCCGGCGAAGCTGGCTACCCGTGCGGAAGCCGCTACGATGCTGGAGAAGACCTTGAAGTCACTTCAATTCATTAACTGACCAGGCTCAAAGTTAGACATTGAAAAGGCGGCACCCGCGGCGCATCATGCGCTGCGGGTGCCGCCTTTTTCTATACGGGTATGATTACTTCGCCAGCGCTGATACCGGCACCTGTACCTCCACCTCAAATTCAGGGATATACTCCTTCTCCTGGTTCCCCTCCGGGTCTATGGACAATATCCGGAAGGGCCTTACCGTAATATGCTCCGTCTTATTCTGGAGCGGTTCGAATAGTGCAGCAGCGATCAGCACATTGCCCCCTGTGGCATTCCAGCCGGTAGACCCGTTGATCTCCCGCAATACATGGCCCTGATCATCCACAAGATCATAGCCCAAGAAATCCTTATGATCGACAGGCTGACCCGCAGGCTGTTCAAGCCGGGTGGTGATCCTCGTTGTAATCGGAGTAAGCTCAACAGTATCGAGTGTGAAAATCATACCGGAGCTCTGGCGGATTAACGGCTCCGCAATGATGCTGTGATAGGTCTTCTTTTGCACCGGCAGCTTAATTACAAAGGGCTCCTGGATCCCCTGTACTTCTATGGTAAGCGTGAGCTCAAAATCATCCGGGAAAGCCCGCCCCCCCTGATTCTGCAAATCCGTGAATTGAATGATCCTTGAATCCGCATCCTTCCCGCGAAGCAAGAACGGGCCAAACGAACCGCCGCCGCTGCTGCCAAGCGGACCATAGGTATTAATATCCTCACCGTTGATCGACAGCTTAATAGCTGTCATGAGATCACTAACATCACCCTGCCGGAACTCCAACACATCCGTTTGGCGCCCGATCCCCAGTGATACGCGAATTCCATCGTACAGCACTTCAGGTACAATAAGCTTTAGTCCGTCATGGGTATCGCTCAGCTCAGGTTTCTGTACTGCCGCCAGCCCCTGCTGATCCGCATTCCGCAGCCCCAGATCCCCGGCCAGTCTGAAGATCGACTCCATCCCCGGAATCTGCTTAATGGACGCGGCCAGCGTCGGAGAGATAAACTCTGTCCCCGTGATCAGCAGCAGCAGCAGCAGCACCGCAGCCACTATGCCTGCACCTCTTCGAAGTACACTGCCTCGTCTTCTGCTTAGTCCGACTGGTTCTGTCCTCGTTCCCCGCTGCTGCCCGTCCACGTACCGGTTCATTATGCGTTCTTCCAGATCTACCTGAACCGGTGTATCACGGACCATCCGACCGATCCGCTCCAGTTCTTCTTCCTCCCTGTTAGCGTGGTTCATGAGCGATCATCCCTCCACTGTTTTGACGGCGTCCGAGTTTTTTGCGCAGCCGTTCATATTTTTTGCGGACCGCCCCGGGGTTCAAGTCCATAATCGTTCCGATTTCCTCAAAGCTATGCTCCTCCAGTGCCCTCAGCAGCAGAATTTGCCGTTCCTCCATACTCAGCTTCTCCAGCAGTTCATGAACAACCTCCGTATATCGTGAACCTTCGGCGCACTCCGCCTGCTGCTGATGGCTCCTGTAGATGGAGAGCAGCCTGAAGCCTTTGTTTCTCTGTTTAATCCGGTCCAGGCAATGGTTGCGTGCAATGGTGTACAGCCAGGCCGAGAAAGAGACCTTTGCCGAGTACTGCCCCACCCGCTCCAGGGCTCTGATAAAAATCTCCTGAGCCGCATCCTCCGCCTCTTCCCGGTTACCCAGCAGGTAATAGCAGTACAGGTAAATCGGCCGCTGAAAATGTCTGATGATCCAAGTGAAGGCCTGTATATCTCCCAGCTGAACCTTCTCGACCCTTTGCTCCACGGTCAGCTCTGCCGCCTGCTCCTGTTCTGCGTCTCTATTCGTCCGGCAGATTTCCGTTTCATCCACAGCTCCCCCTCCTCTCTGCCTGTATAACTGTCAAAATCCTGATTTTGTGACACGCGCTCTAAAAAATCCTGGAGACTTGTGAAGTCAGCCCTTGCAAACACAAATATGTTCGTTTATTATAAAACTAACAGTAAGTTCTATATTTATAGAACTAATCAAAAATAGTTATCATTTGTTCATTATATCTCTGCCGTAATATCACTTCTCCAGAAAGCAGGTACCCCTATGGATTACAAGGTAACAGTCGATTTCGCGCCAATCTATGAGTGCATCTCCAGCTTAAATGCTTTTATCGGGAAGCAGAACCACAATGCTATGGACGCTGGAATCTCCTGGATCCGCGAGGTGCAGACCCGGTTCGCCCCCGTAATGCTCCAGAAAATGAAAGAAGTAATGAAGCTCACCGATAACTTCAGTCTGTCTCCTTACATATGGAGCTGTCCGGAAGAGCGCACGGTCAAGAAGTTCCTGGGCTGGTTCGAAGTCCTCTCCCCGGGTGAGCTGTATGAGATTGCCGGCCGCTTCGGGCAGACCGTCCCCTCCAACCTGGCCGAGCTGCGAAGCTCTGCCGCTGAAGTCATCAGAGCTTGGGATACGGGGTATTTCAGCAGCATTGATCCGGCCATTATGGAAGGGCTGCAGCAGGAGGCTGCGGCAAGGGCGGCGCTGCTGAACGGGACGAATGATATGGAGGTGTACGAGACGGCCACAGCAGGCATGCGGCTATACCCTTCAGAAACCCTGAAGCAGGTCATTATTACACCGCAATATCATGCCCGGCCTCTCGTAACCTCCACACTCTTTGATGAATTTATGTTCACCAGCTACTCCTGTGATATTCTTCCTCCGGAAGATGGGCGGCCCGCACCGGCTCTGCTGCGGCTTACCCGGGCGCTGTCGGATGAGACGCGGCTCTACATTCTCCGCCTGCTGACCGGCAGGCAGCTGAATTTCACTGAGATTGTGAAGGAGGTCGGCCTGTCCAAAAGCACGATCCACTACCATCTGATCGCACTGCGGGCGGCGGGCCTGGTCATTGTTCATACTACCAGCAAAAACACGTCCTACAGCCTGCGCCTTGAGGCGCTGAACGGCCTGCCCGGACGAATCGGGGAATATCTGGAGGGGTGAGTTCTATGCAGAAACGCAGCTATTACGGGTTATTATCCACAATTTCCTTGAGTGCCTTCGGCGATGCCTTTGGACTGCTGGCAATGGAATGGCTTGTCTATGAGCTGACTGGCTCCAAGCTGGCTATGGGTGCACTTGCCCTCAGCTCCATGATTCCGGAACAGGCGCTCCGCCTGCTCGGCTCACCCTTGTCCGACCGGCTGCCCCGCGTCCGGTTCATGGCCTGCCTCGCGTCGCTGCGTCTGCTGGCCCTCCTGCTACCGCTGGGCATGGGGCTGGCCGGCCACCTGCAGCTGTGGCATTTGTTCGCTGCCGCCAGTCTCAGCGGAGCCTGCTCCGCCTTATTCATGCCAACCGCAATGGCCGTGATTCCCGGCATCGCAAGCACCAGCAAGCTGATGCGCGCCTTCGCCATCATCGACGGCTGCAAGGGTGCCGCCGCACTTCTCGGCCCGGCCCTCGCCGGCGTGTTGACCGCAGCCAGCGGGGCCTTGCCGGCGCTCGGCATCAATGCCGTTTGTTATACGGCAGCGATAGCCACTCTGCTACTGCTGCCCCGCATGGGTAAGCCGGCAGCAGCCCCTGCCGGCAGCTTCTCGACAGCCCTCTATCTGCGGGAGGTAGCCGAAGGCTTCTCGTTCTACCGGCAGTTCCCCGCCATGCTGACGATTATGATGATGGCCGCCGTCAGCAATCTGAGCTCCATTGCCGTATGGACCATGATGGTCCCTTATGTCCGCGAGGTGCTGCACCGGGATGCAGCAGCGGTAGGCTCGCTGTCTACGGCCTCTGCGCTCGGATACTTAGCCGGGCTGGGCGTGATCTCCCTGATGGGCGAGATCACGAAGCGGCGCATCGTGATGCTCGGCAGCCTGGGCTTATCGGGTATCGTCACTATGGTGTGGGGGTTCATCCCCAGCTATTTCTTTGCCCTATTTGCGGTATTCGCCGCCGGACTGCTGGGACCTTTCTTCGGTTCCTTAAGCTCCTCCCTGCATGGACGGCTGGTTCCCGGCCACCTGCAGGGGCGGGTCAACTCGGTCCGGTTCCTGATTGGCGGGAGCCTGTCACCGCTCGGCGCCCTGGCAGGAGGAGCGGTCGCTGAGCTCTATGGGGTGCCTGCTCTTTTGCTGGCCGCAGGAATTCTTCCTGCCCTGTATGCTGGAGTGGCGCTGCGCTTGCCGGGACTGAAGGCGCTGGACGGGGACTTATCCGTGCTGGAACAGAGCACGCGTCCGAAGAGTGAAGTCACCCTAACGGGTAATATACCTGTATAGACTGAACTCTGTTTTCTATAATTTTGGGCTAGGCCACGCTCGAAACTCCGTGAAATGTCTGGACTTCCGGCGGGCATTACAATTTTTGCTGGATAGAAGTAAAATGTTGTACTTTCTGCAGAATTTTCGCACAGAAGGGGCCTTCCGGGGCGCATTGTTGTACTTTTTGCAGGATTTTTGCCGGTTTGGTGCTCGTCAGAGCTAGGTTGTTGCACTTTCTGCAAGATTATTGCGGATTCGCTGCTCACCAGAAGTAAATTGTTGTAATTTGCACAGCAATTCATCAGTCTGGACGGAGCTACGGGCAGCGCAGCGCAAGCAGCTGCTGCTTCACCTGCGAAGCCGCAGGAAGCGGCCGGCGCAACACGTCAAACAGGGCGATGCCGTCATGCACATCGCCCTGTTATTCTTAAGAAGTCCGTGCTGCAGAATCAGGATTCCATCCCGCCCTCAGTGGTCTCATAATGACTGGTATCGCCGTGAAGCACAATCTCGGGCACACCGTCCGTGATATCGATTCTGCACAGACAGGTAGGATAGATGTAGGGCAGATCCCAGAGCTTGTTCATGGCTCTGCTCTCGAAATAAGCCATAAGCACCTTAATCACAACCGTATGCGTCACAATGAGCACCGAGCCGCCTGCGTGGAGGTCTGCGATCTCCCGCAGCTTGCCCAGCGCACGCTCCTGCACCGCTGCAAAGGTCTCACTGCCCTCTACACTGAACTGCTCCGGGTCGCCCCAGAAGAACTGATGCTGCTCCGGATACTGAAGCTGCAGCTCTGCGGTATCACGGCCTTCCCAGACTCCCATGCCGATCTCCTTGAATTCATCGCAGGCCGTAAGCGGCAAGTCCCGCTCTCCCATGATAATCTCCGCCGTCCGCAGCGCCCGGGGACTAGAGCTCGCGTACACCGCGTCCAGCTCCACTTGCTGCATGCTCCGGCTTAGCCATTCTGCCTGCTGGACGCCCAGCGGCGTAAGCTCTGAATCCTGATGGCCCTGCATCCGCTTCTGCACATTCCATTCGGTCTGCCCGTGCCGGGTAATGTACACCGTTGTTGTAGTCATGAAACTTTGCTCCCCTCAAGCCGATAGCTCTCTTGCTCTATCCATAATCAATTACGCCTCCGCACCTCTTATGTGCGCTTGCGTTCCAGCCACTTCACCGCGTAATCCACAATCTCCCGCTGCGGAATCAGCTGTGCCGCCGATGCGGCCACCAAACCGCTGGCAATAAGCCCGGTCTCCCGGCCAAAATCCACGCCCAGCTCCGTGAAATCATCCGAGTTCCAGTTGTAATCACTGAATTCCATCCATCGTCTGACTCCGTCCACCATCATCGGCGCTGCAGCCATGACTTCCTGTTTCCCGGCATAGTCTGCCCGGTATTCCGCCAGATGCAGTGAGGTATTATTAAGATTGTCTACGCCAAGCAGCAGCACGCTTCCTCCCAGCTCATAGATCCGGGCCAGCGGAGACTGCTCACCGAAGGCGTACTCCAGGCTATGCCCGTCGATTATGACATCCCGGTGCTTCCCCCAAGCGGCAAAAGAGTCGATCGGATGGCTGCTGCGCCGGACGCCCTGCTGCTTGCGGAAGCAGTCGGGAATCACGCCCATCCCTCTAAGCGGAGTCAAGTCCGGATCATATGCAGGCATATGCTCCCGGATGCCGGGCCACCAGGCCTCCGGCACCGGCGGTTTGCTCCAGCCTGACGGATCGGTCAGATCCGAGGATTGCGTAGGCATAACGAGCGTCCCTTCTTCACCCAGTACCTTCTCCAGCGCCAGGATAACGGCAACCGGACCACCGGCCACCCATTGTCCCAGTGATTTAAAGGAAGAATGCAGCAGCAGGGTCATTCCTTCATGCACGCCCAGCTTACGGAAGTCGGCGGCAAGTGTATCTACGGTAATCAGTGTTCCTTGTACTTCTTCCATTCCATTGCCTCCAGCCTCTAGCCATCCGTTGTTCATATCTTAAAATTCCTTATCCTCCGTCTGCCCCGAATAACGCTCCATCAGCTGCTTCGCCCGGTATTCACCGGGAGAGATACCCTCCAGCTCCTTAAAGACACGCGCGAATTGCTTGCTGTTCTCAAAACCTACAGCCTCAGAGACCCCAGCCAGCTTGACGGAATGATCAGCCAGCAGCTCCTTGGCGTGGCGGATGCGGACTTTTTTGAGATACAGCACAAAGCTCTCCCCGGTGTACGCCTTGAAGGCTTCACTGAAATATGAATAATTGAGCGAGACATAATTGCTGACCATAGCCATATTCAGCGGACGCGCATAATTCGCTTCGATATACGCCAGCGCTTCTTCCATATCCGCATGCTCGGTATGCGCAGATCTTATACCTATAATATAATCGTTCACACTAAGGAGCAAATGCTCCAGTGCCCGGTAATAGTCATGGAAATTGCTGAAATTATACAAGTTGCCGACCGCTCGGTACAGCTTCAGCACTTCCACCGAAGCCTCTCCATGCACACGGAACACTTCATCCAGCACCCGTTCATTAATACTCCGCCCTACATTCTCCAGGTAATCCAAATCCAGATGCAGCAAATGATCCGTCTGAAAAATAACACCAAGCAGCGTCTTAATCTCCTTCTCCCGCTCGGTTCCCAGCATATTAAGCAGCTTGCGCAGCTCCTCCTCCGGAGAAGGGAAGCTCAGGCGGCCGGCGCGGATATCCTTATAGTCGACAAAACTGGCCTGCGGGGACAAAAAAGTATACTGCAGCGCCCGGTACGCCTCCATGTAACAGGCACGGAACTGCTCCGGACTCCGGCTCTCACTGCTGATGCCGATGAGCAGCCGCTTAAGTTCTTTGGCCTCAGCCTTACCGGACAGCTCCAGGAAGCTCTCCATATTCCCCACAAGTACAAGCTTCCCGTCCCAATCGGTCAGAATTTCCGTGAATTTATGTTCCAGCGGTCCGATCAGCCGCTCCAGCACGCCCTGGACCTCTCCGTGATTCATCCGCGCGCCGTCCCGGTGATAATAATTGACCACGCCTACTGTAAAAGGAATCTGCAGCGTCGACAGCTCCTCCAGCTGTGCCGCCGATGCTTCTACCTCCCGCTGCATCAAAAGCCCCCGCAGGCGGGCAATCCGCAGCTCGCGGCGGTAGCCTTCCGCCTCCTGCTTCTGCCGCAGGCTGCTCGACTGGCGGTCCATTCCCTCCTTGTCAATCCGTTCGAGAATCTCGAACAGCTCTTCGCGGCGGATCGGCTTCAGCAGATAATCCTTCACGCGGTAGCGGATCGCGCTTTTGGCATATTCGAAATCATCATGGCCGCTTAAGATAATGACAGCAGGCGGCTCCTCCTTGCCTGCTTCCACCGACAAACGTTCCAGCAGCGTGATCCCGTCCATAATCGGCATCCGGATATCCGTAATAATGACATCCTTCCGCTCCTGCTTGTACAGCTCCAGCGCTTCCGCACCGTTGCCCGCCATCGTGATGCTGTAGACAGACGGATATTCCCGTTCGATCATCGCCTTCAGACCTTGACGGATCATTTTTTCATCATCCACGATCAGCAGATTGGTCATAGCTAGTTATCCCCCGTCAATAGAACTTTGGGCAGTGACATGAACACAGTTGTCCATTTCCCTGCTTCACTCTGCACTTCCAGCCCGTAGGCTTCACCGTAGAACAGCTGCAGACGCTGATGCACATTGCGCAGTCCGACGCCTCCCGACTTATACCCGCCGCTGCTGGTTCCCGAAGGGTCAGCCCCCGGTTCCTCCTTGGCATAAATCGCCTCATGCAGCTGGGTCAGCTGCTGCGGCGTCAGCCCGAGGCCATTATCACGCAGCGAGATGAAGATATCCCCCTCGGCCTCCGTAATATCGATCCGCACAACACGGTCCGTGAGCTCTATCCCGTCCGCATTCCAGGCATGCTTTACACTGTTCTCAACAATCGGCTGCAGCGACATTTTGAGCACCTCCACTTCCAGATAAGCGCTGTCAATATTAAGCTCCAGCCTAATGGTATGCTCGAATCTTATATTCATAACCTCTATATAGTTCTGGATATGGCGGATCTCGTCTTTCAGCTTCACGTATTCACCCGTCCATTTGAAATTATAGCGCATCATGCCGCCAAGCCGGGTAAGCGCATCCGAGATCGTCCGCTGATTCTCAATCTCCGCCAGCATTTTGATATTCTCCAGTGTATTGTAGAGGAAGTGGGCATCGATCTGATTATGCAGCGTCCGCAGCTCAGCTTCCTTCGACAGCGCCTGTTTATGGACAGCCTGAGCCACCAGCGTATTAATTGTGTTCATCAGCTTGGAGAAGTGATGGGCAAGCTCGCCGACCTCGCCGCCTCCGCTGACGCGGATACTTCCATACGGCTCTCCCCGGCGGACTCTCTTCATCGTTTCGGTCAGCCGGCGGAGATTCTTCAGGATGAATGCATTCAGCACGTAAGCAATGGCAGTGACCAGGAAGATGAAGCCGATATTGACCCCAATAATCAGATTACGGGTACGCGAAATATCCATCATCACACCTTTCATCGAGACCACAGTGACGAGAGAAGCATTGATCTGCTCCAGCGGCGCCTGAATCAGCATGAAGGAATTCCCGTTCTCCTTATAATCCATCACCCATTTACCGGTCTTTCCGAACTCTGCCAGCCGGTCTTTGATTGCCGCAGTCAGCCCCTTATTATTCTCCAGAAAAGAGTTGTCTGTCCGGGTGAACAGGTTCAGCTCATCATCCGCAAGAATCATCTGGGATTCATTATCCTGCACGGAGGTATACGTCTTGGGTGTGAATTTACTCAGCAGCATATCTACCTGAACCATCCCGATGTGATTGCCCGCCGGAATGCTGATCTCCCGCAGCACCGATACCTTCGGTTGCCCCTGCTCTGTTTCCCCCGAGAAGCGCTTCATCAGGTCGATATCCGAGTTCTGAAAGGACCACAGATTCCGCAATCCTTCCAGCTCCAATGCCTTCTGAAACCAGGGCTCCATGGAGACCCGGGACTCACGGAAAATAACCGGCCACATCTCATATACATTTTTGCTGCTGGAATACAGGTACAAATGCTCAATATTCGGATTATTGAACTGGATCTGGCTGAGGTTCATGAAGCTGGTTGTGTTGTAATCAATCAGCTCTCCGAGTGTAGGATCACTTTCGCTGATCAGATACTCCCGGGTGATTTTATCACTATACGCCATCTGGAGCGCCCGCTCCATCGCCTCAATCTGATTGAGTACATGCAGCTTCTCCATCTGCAGCAGATAGTCGTTTTTCTCGATCGCATCCTGCATATACGTATTGTTAATGGCCTTGTACGAATAGAAGGACACCAGCAGACTGGGTCCCAGAATAATAAAGATATAAGCCACAACCAGCCGGCTTTGCAGTGATCTCCGTCCGAGCCAATAACGGAAGGAATTCCATAATGCTCCTGTTCGTTTGCGCATATTCACCTCTCCGTTAATAGCTGGAGCCTTGTAGATCCCGTTACTAGAAAATAACCCAAAAGCCCGCGGTTAGCGGGCAATTGGGTCTTATATTGGAGACTACATTCCGAGTTTTTTCTTGTTCTCTTCATATTTAGTCTGGCGGTATGCATCGAAGGTCGCTTGACCTTCCTTCTCTTTTTTGGTGAGATATTCAGACCAGATCTTATCGAATTCCGCATCGGATTCAGCCATCAGCAGCTTCGGCATGGTTTTGCCGCGCAGCTGTTTCAGCTTGGTCGCGATGATGCCTTCCGGCGAGTTACCGCTAGGATCAATCAGCTGGAATTCCGAAGTATTAATAGATTTCCCGCGGGTCCAGTCTTCCAGTTGTTTGAACGGCTCAACGGATTTTGGTGCCCATTGGTCAGTAATATTCGTATTTTGCATCATCCAGAAGGTGAATGAAGAGCCGTATTGCTTATCAAATGCTGCACGGTCCGAGTTCATCAGCTTAAGGGCTTCAGGGAGGAATTGATCCTTGCCCTCAATTGTATCATAGCTGACCCCTTTTTCGCCCAGGAAAAGATCCTTTTGGCCTTCTTCACTGTTCAGGTAGCTGAGGAATTTAATTGCGCGTGCTTTATCCTTAACATCCTTCGAGATCAGGGTAACGGTCCAGCCGGAGATCCCAGGGCCATTCAGTGTAGGCTGATCCAGTTTGGTGTTGGCTGGTCCATCTACAGCAATGTAGACCATCTCAGGATTCTTCTGGAAAATAGTTCCTTGCTGGGAAGCAAAGTCTGTACGTTGATACAGCATTGCGAAGTAGCGTCCCTGTACGATTTTTTCTTCCATTTGTGCCCGTTTGTCAATGAAGATATCTTTTGCCAACAATCCGTCCTGGTTAGCCTGGCGGAGTGTTTTCATCCAGCGTACATATTCAGGATCGGTTTCACGGTCATATACCTTGCCGTCTTTTTCCCAAGGAATCGCCAGGAAGTTCTGAATGTAGCCTTCCAGCGAGTCGTTGCCGTTCTCAGTGAACTCATGCAGACCCAGCGGAATCAGCGGCTGGCCGTTGACTTCAGGGAATTTCTCCTGTGCAGTCTTCAGCGCAGCGAGGAAGCCTTCAGGGGTACGCATATCCGGACTGCCGATGGCTTCATAAATATCCTTGCGGACTGCGAACGTCTGGTTCGATACATAGGTATCGCCATATTTTTCATAGTCGGCAGGAGAAGAGGAGGAGTTAGGATAGCCGTATACATTGCCGTCCGGCTGAGTGTACCAGCCAAGCTTATCTTTATCGGAAACTTTGTAGAAGTACGGGTCGTATTCATCAGCCAGCTTGTTCAGCGGAAGCACCAATTCGCCTTCTACCATTTTTTTGATGGCATCTTCCCAGTAGCCGAGGGTGATGAAGTCAGGCAGCTTGCCGGAAGCAATCAGCGTGTTCAGCTTCTCATTCTCATTCCCTGCAGGCACGATAAAGTTAACATTAACGCCGGTCTTCTTCGAAACATATTGCGAAGTTGGATCTACGCCCCATTTGTTGGCAAACCAGGCAAAGTTCAGATACCAGTCGAAGGTGATTGGTGAAGTGTCGCTCATCCAGCCTGGCTCATCGCCTGTTGCTGCCGGAGCTGTCGTTTCTGTTGCATTGGTTGCCGGTGCCTCTGTAGCTTCAGCCGGCTTCTCCGTTGCTGTATTTCCGTTTGCGGCATTATTATTGCTTGAACAACCCGCTGCAGAGAATGTCAGCATTAGTCCCAAGAGCAGCAGGACCATTTTCTTTGGCTTATGTTTCATGCCCATGCTTGTTTACCCCTTTTCTAGAAAATAGTAATTATAAGCTCAACCCCGCTGCCCGCAAGACAATGGGCTCCGGAGGAGTTACCCTGTGGTTCGCAGATGCTCAGCCTTTGATGGAGCCGATCATCATGCCTTTAACGAAATAGCGCTGCAGGAACGGATAGACGAACACGATTGGCAGCGTTGTGACAACCATGGTTGCCAGCTTGATGGACTGGGAGGTTACCGATCTTGTGGCCGCGCTGCCCTGGACAGCAACCATCATCGTATTCGAGCTGGACTGGGCCACGACCCGGAACAGATAGGTCTGAATCGGCTGAAGGTCCACATTGTTCACATAGATGATGCCGGCAAAATAATCATTCCATTGATACACGCCGTGGAACAGCGCGATGGTGGCAATAACCGGCATGGAGACCGGAAGCACGATCCGCAGTAAGATGGACCAGTCATTGGCTCCGTCAATCCGCGCTGCTTCTTCCAGACCCTCGGGGATCTCCCGGAAGAAGGTCATGAAGATAATAAGATCGAAGAAGCTGAACATGACAGGAATGATAAAGACCATGAAGTTATCGAGTAAATGCAGATCACGCATCAGCAGGAAGGTTGGGATCAGGCCGCCGTTAAAGAATAATGTAATGGTGCCGATCAGAATGTAGAGCTTGCCGCCAACCAGATCCTTGCGGGACAAGGCATAAGCTACCATCGCTGTAAAGAATACATGCAGAGCCACACCAAGGACTGTCTTGAGTACGGTAACCCCCATCGCCAGCATAATCCCCGGACTTGCAAATACTGCATCGAAGTTCTTCAGTGTGAACATCCGCGGCCACCAGTAAATCCCGCCCAGCATGGCGTCATTACCGTCATTGAAAGCGTTGACGAGCACATACCAGATCGGATACAGCGTCAGGAAGCAGACGCAGAGCATAACCAGATTGTTGACGATATCGAAAATTGCTTCGCCTTTGGTTTTACGTTTAAGAGCAAACATATATAGGTCCTCCTTGTCCTAGAACAGCGACGTGTCGTTGATTTTTTTGGATACCTGATTGGCAATCAGCAGCAGAATCAGTGCAATGACCGCTTTGACCAGGGTGACCGCCGCAGAATAGGAGAAGCGGTTGGAGACAATACCTGTCTGATAGATATAGTAATCAATTACATTGGAAGTGCTGTCGTTAAGCGAATTCCGCAGCACCAGAATCTGGTCGAAGTTCGAGTTCAGTACACCGCTGACTGCCAGGACGAACAGGATGCTGATCGTGGCCCGGATGGCCGGCAGAGTGACAAACCACATTTTCTGGAAACGTCCTGCGCCGTCAATCGTTGCTGCCTCATACATTTCCGGAGACACGCCGGCAATCGCCGCGAGGTAGATAATCGCTGACCAGCCAAGCTCCTTCCAAATGTCGGAGGTGATGATTATCGTCCAGAAGTAACTCGGTTCAGCCAGGTAAGTGATCGGTTTGTCAATCAGATTGAGGGCAAGCAGAATATTATTGATAATCCCTATATCCGCGAGCCAGGTGGCCAGAATGCCGCCAAGCACAACCCAGGAGAGGAAATGCGGCAGATAGGAGATCGTCTGAATCGTCTTCTTGAATCTGATGGAACGGACCTCATTGAGGAACAGGGCGAATATGATCGGCAGCGGGAACCCGATAAGCAGCTTGATCAAGCTGATCCCGAGAGTATTGCGGATAACATTCGGCAGATCCTCATCTGCGAACAGTTCCCTGAAATGCTCCAGGCCCACCCAAGGGGCTTCAGCGATCGACTTGACGATATTATATTCCTTGAAAGAAATAATCAAGCCGTAGATCGGGATGTAGTTGAATATGATCATCCACACTACACCAAGCAGTGCCATGGTCTGCAGATGACGCTGGGCTACAAATTTCCTCCAGAGCGTATTTTTGCGAACTGAACCGGTTTCGATTGACGCCGGAATGAGCGGCCCCATTACCGGATTTGGTTTGGTGCTTTGTTTGTTCTCCATCGTATGGACCTCCAAAATCCCCAACTTTAATGTGTGAAGCGTTTTCATCTCTATGTATTTATTGTATGCGTTTTAGTATTTGGGCGTAAGGTCCCAGATTTCGTATTTGGGGGCTCATTTTTCGGCTTGGCTCAAAAACTCAACCGCCATCGGAGATCGGCTGCCGGAAGCCCTGAACTTCCGGCAGCCATTGTCTCTTCCCGATCGAAACCCCTTCCGCGCTTGCATGGGTGAGTGCTACTCTGCCCGTTTGGGACAAATTCAAAGCTGCCAATCCCTCGGGGCTGCTGGTTTTGCCTACTTTTAGAGGAATGAGGGGCACTTCTGCCCCTCATTTCAACCTATCGCCTACTTCCGGCGGATTCAGGGGCACTTCTGCCCCTCATTCCAACATTCCGCCGACTTCCGGCGGATTCAGGGGCACTTCTGCTCCTCATTTCACCCTACCGCCTACTTCTGGCGGATTCAGGGGCACTTCTGCTCCTCATTTCACCCTATCGCCTACTTCTGGCGGATTCAGGGGCACTTCTGCCCCTCATTCCAACATTCCGCCGACTTCCGGCGGATTCAGGGGCACTTCTGCCCCTCATTTCACCCTGTCGCCGACTTCCGGCGGATTCAGGGGCACTTCTGCTCCTCATTTCACCCTACCGCCTACTTCTGGCGGATTCAGGGGCACTTCTGCTCCTCATTCTACCCTATCGCCGACTTCTGGCGGATTCAGGGGCACTTCTGCCCCTCATTCCAACATTCCGCCGACTTCCGGCGGATTCAGGGGCACTTCTGCTCCTCATTTCACCCTACCGCCTACTTCTGGCGGATTCAGGGGCACTACTGCTCCTCATTTCACCCTATCGCCTACTTCTGGCGGGTTTAGAGGGATTTATCCCTTTAATTTGCTCATTCCGCCTACTTCCGGCGGATTTAGAGGGATTTATCCCTCTAATTTGCTCATTCCGCCTACTTCCGGGGGATTTAGAGGGATTTATCCCTCTAATTTGCTCATTCCGCCCACTTACGGCGGATTTAGAGGGATTTATCCCTCTAATTTGCTCATTCCGCCTACTTCCGGCGGAATCAGAGGGCTTAAGAGCTTCTGCTCCTCATTCCCCGTATCGCCGACAACTGGCGGATTCAAGAGTATTCACCTTTAATCCACCTAACCCCGGGCAATTAAAAGGAGGCCCAACCGGGCCTCCTTCCTGTACCTTTATCAACTTGAATGAATATATAGATTGAACTTGTATTTTTGCTATTATGGGATTGCCGTGGCTCCAAAGAATATTTGGCCCTCCAGCCGCTGTTGTCTACAAATTTCTTGAATTTAACCCGCTGTTTCGCGGTGGAAATCCGCCTGATTATTCCATTACCGCACGGATGGCGGCAATCTCTCCGCGCCGCAATGCCTCGGCATCCCCGCCGCGCAGCAGGCCGCCGGCAATCAGGCGTTCCTCGCCGCTGCGGAATTGCAGCGTCAGATTCTGAATGACCGCCTTGCTGCCGCCGAAGGTATCGGCATGACGCGGATTATAATACGTTACTTCCGTACTTCCCAGCAACGTGAAGGATACATGCCCCTGCTCATCGAACAGCCAGCCGGGAAGGGCCGGATTCAGCTGCAGGGTTAACTCGCCGTCTTCCACAGAGAACAGCCGGCTGCCGGCCATCATCGTTCTCCACATGCTCAGGAACTCCGCCGTAGAGCCGCTCAGCCGGGCAACAAAACCTCTGCCATGCGTTGCAGGATCGGGATTGCCGCCTGTTGAGATGAACGAGGAATTCTCCAGTGTACTGCGACCGTAGACTTCAGGGTCAAGGAACGGAATCAGCGAGGTTTTCAGCTCGCTGTAGAATTCTTCGTACAGCCCCGCCTTCAGCAGCTCAAGCAAATATTTGTACGACATGTGCAGGAAATTGGATTCCCGCTCCTGCCAGCCCGGTGTGAAGGCCCGGATGCGGCCGATCTCATGCGATTCTTCTTCCAGCGACACTGAAGTCCGGTACATCGATGTAACCGGATCAAAGAGCCCGCTCTGTTTCACTTTGCTGTAGATTCCCTTGGCGGTTTCCTTGCTGTCCAGCGTTTTGAGCCAGCGGGCAGGACCTTCCAGGAAATACGGCAGGGCAGCAGCTTCGAACTCTTCAACCAGAGCCTTCGGCAGCCCGTAGCCGCTGATGACCGGCTCTCCGGCTTCATCCGTTACAGGCTGGAACCGTGTTGCCTCGAAGCGGAAATAGGTCGGAACCAGTCCGCCGCCAATCCCTACCGCACGCTCAATACCCTGATCCACCTTACGCAGCCATTTGCCCAGTGCCTCACGGATGACCGCAAGGGAGATTTCGGCGGTCTCGCCTGTAATTCCGAAGCGGATCTCTGCCCGGTAAGCCTCGCGCGCCGAAGCTACGCGGTCCCAATACGGGAATTGGGCCAGTGAACCGTCAAGCACTTCAGTTACAGCACGGTTCACCTGCTCAAGCAGCGAAGCCATCTCTAACGGAAGCGCTACTGTTGAAGGAAGATCCGCGCCGCTCTCCAGGGCTTCCAGCATGAACACAAGCATCCGCTTGAGTTCAAAGGTCTCGCTCATTCCGGAGCCGACCAGTCCCGGCAGACCGTTCATAGCATCATTCCAGCCAGGCTTGTTGCCTTCCATCTCTACACCCATCCCGTAAGGATCAAGCGTGGCAAATTTGTTCATGGCAAGCGACAGCATCTTCACAAACAGACTGGTCCGGTAGATCTCCCCGTGCCCGCCTTGTGTGCGCAGCCACTGGGTATCGCTGGCCTTGCGCTTCAGCTTGTGCAGCTTCTCCTCATCCTCCAGCAGCGCTCCGAATTGCCGCACCTGCCCGCCGCTGATTACATATTTCTCGCTGCGCGGCAGCACATAAGCCGGGCTGTCATAGAACGTATAAGTCTCGTCCCCGAACAGCAGCGCCTCCTGCCGTTCCGGATAAATATCCAGATAACCTTCCACCAGATCAAGATTGTAGGTCCAGTGATCGGACCAGAAGCCTTCTCCGAAGGCGGCTTCAATGTTCTGCTGCGACAGGGCAAGCACACCGCTGAGGAATTCCTGCTCACTGATGTTCAAAGCAAGATTGTGATCCGCAATGTAGTTAATCAGGCTGCCTGGTGTGAAGCGTCCGGCCAGCAGCCGCTCAAATCCGGCATGATGCTCCACAAGCGCCCCGGTAACCCATGCTTTAAGCTTCTCTCCCTCACCCGGCAGAATTTCAAAGCTGGTACCCTGCACGCTAAGCGGATTGTAGCCGTCAGCCTGAATCAGACTGTAGAACATCTTGATGTTGAAGCTGCCTACCTTCGGGTGGAAAAACACATCGCTGCGCCGGTTCTGGTTCATATCTCGGAAATTGCCGTTGCCCTGCGAATAATATTCAGGCGCCAGCGAGAAGAAGTTGTAATCCCGTTCCATATCGCCATGCTTGCGCGAGTATAGATGTACAACGAAGCCTTCACCGCCGTTATCAAAAATAAACGGATAGCCCCCGCGCAGAAAATTGTCGAGATAAGACTGGCGGCAATAAGCATCGAACAGCGGCGAGGAGGTATGCGTAGCAATATCAGCCGTTAAATCCTCGGTCAAACTGGCCGCTTCCTGTGCCTTGGCGGTAAAATAATCTTCCCGGCAGAGCTCAGCCGCCCGATGATTGATTCTGGCAATATCATTTACATGCCCAATGATTGTATTCAGCTTCAGCGAAGCTCCCGGTGCAAGTGTTCTGGATACGCCGCTGAAGCCGCACGGCACCTTGTTGGTTGGGTATTGGGCCTGTGCAAGCAGCTCCGCCAGCGGAAGCTCCGCGAAGCGGTCGGGATACGTCAGCGAAGTATTGCCGCCGAAGATTACTTCATAATCTACGACCGGATACAGCTGTTCTCCTTCCGCTGTGGAGGAGAGATAGAAGTGCCCGCTCTCAATCAGGCTCATTTCCGCATCGTCATTTGTGCTGGAGCGCAGCTTGTAGAACGGAATTCCGTTCTCCAGGTTATACACATCCATCCAGCTGCGCAGCAGGTTGCCCATCTCTTTGTAGCCCCCGTTCGCTACGCCGAAGGGAAGAACCTCCGGAAGACCGTCGAGCAGCTCCAGCCCCAGCTCTGTCCCGCTGATATTCTCGATCTCCACCTGCCGGATCAGCGCGGCATAATCATCACCCGGCAGGTTGAAGTAGTGGACCGTCGTCTTCAGCCCATGTCCTGCATGTGACTCCTCAATGGTCAGTCCGTTCGGCAGGATCGTCATGATCCGCTTGGCCGCCGGGTCAGGGCGTGCCGACTGGAACGGCTCATAGACTTCTGCTGTACCCTTCAGCTTGATGAAGGTGCGGAATCCGGTGGAGGCTACATTCTTATACGAAATATTGGCCGGAGAGAACTCCATAATCGGCGAATTTTTGTCCCGTACTCCGAAGCTGCTGATTCCTTGACCCCGGTTCACGTAGAACGTCCACATCGGGATCCCCTTCAATCCGGCAAGTCCGGGCAGGAAGCTGGCGAACGGTTTGCCTTCGTGGAACTGCTCTATGACAAATTTACCTGAATCGAAATAATAATGGCTCATGCTTAAGTCCTCCTAAAAGTTTGTTGATATATGCTTTTGTTGCTCTGTTGCGGCAAGTTTGCTCAAGGCAGCCTCTGCTTCCTATGCAGTTCCTGAATGATTGCACTTCCTGCATTAGAAATTGCTTTATTATGCCCTGAACATCATTCTGTTGTATTTCATACATTTGATTTCCGTTTTTTTGCGGCGGATTTAGGCGACATCTGCTGTAGATAGTACAATAGACGGCCTCAAGCAAGAGTGTCTCAACTCGCGCTGAATCAGCCTTTGAATCGATCCCATCCGCTTCGTTTCTGTTCATCTTCTTCATGTCTGCTGCCAGCTGGCTTAACCTTGCGAAATCAGATGTGTGGCAATGGAATGTGCAGGCAATGTGCACTCAGCGATTTCGCCGCCGAGGCCAAGCGTCAGGGAGCGTTCTGCTTCGCCTTCGTTCATCAATACAACAGCGATGCTGCCGTCCGGATTGCGGAACGCCGCTGACAGCACGCCTTCCGCAGCCGACTGCAGCCCGATCCGCACAGCACCCGGTGCAATGAATTTGCTGAAATGCCCGATGTAATAATACGAGCTGTTATAGTGAACCTCGTCCGTAGCCGTATCCGCAATCACCGGAGCATCGCAGAGATTCCCCACATGATTCGGTCCGCCCGTCTCATCCAGCACCAGATTCCAGTCCAGATAGCCCTCTGTCCAGGCATTCAGATCGCCGATCATATTCCGGCCGTAGCGCTCACCCGTGAACCATTCCCCCAGACGCACGCCGCCTTCCTGGCAGCCTTCGGTGAAGAGCACATGCTTATCCGGGAAAAGCTCATGCACCTTCTCCACCTTGTCGAACTCCTCACCGCCGTACCAGTGGATTCCGGTTCCCCATACATACTGCGCTGCTTCCGGATCGGATAGAATCGGTGTCACGCGTTCGATCATAATATCCCGGTTGTGATCCCAGATGACGATGTTCACATCCTCCATTCCGGCCTCGCGCATCACCGGGCCGAGGTGGTTTTTGACGAAATCGCGTTCTTCTTCAGCAGTGTATACACAGGAGTCCCAAGTCTGGACTGCCGCCGGCTCATTCTGCACCGATACCGCCCAGACCGGAACGCCCTCTTTACGGTAAGCCTCGATGAATTTGGTATAATAGCGCGCCCAGACTGCAGCATATTCCGGCTTCAGCGAACCGCCGTTATTCATCTCCCCGTTCGTTTTCATCCAGGCCGGCGGGCTCCAAGGCGAAGCCAGCATCGTGAAAGGCCCGCCTTTGACCTCCATAGCATCCTTAATGAGCGGCAGGACCCACTGGTGATCATGCGAGATATCGAAGGTCGTAAGCTCCGTATCCTCATCCTGTACATAGGTATAGTTGCCGAGCGCGAAGTCACAGCTATGAATATGCACGCGGCCCATACTGTAATTCAGCCCGTCCACCGGGTGAAAATAACGCCGGATGACCTCTGCCCGTTTCTCCGGACTCATCCGGGACAAGGTATACGCAGCCGCTTCAGTGAAAGCGCCGCCAAAACCAATGATTGTTTGATACTCCTGCTCCGGCTGCAGCAGTATATCTGCTGTGGTACCGGGAATTCCCGCCTTGAACTGAATACCTTCCCTGGAGCTCAGACGATCTGCTGTATCTTTGGCGGTTACTACGGTTTGAACGGTTGGCATGTGGGTTCACTCCTTCATCATTTGAATTCGAAATAAAACGAAAGAAATCGAAACCGGTTTCGATTTTGCTGAAAAAAAATGCATTCCCGGTTGAACGCACTTTTATCTCTTGACCGGCGGTGCACAGGAATCTCTGACGATGATCTCTACAGGCAGAACCAGCGCCTCCTGATTTGTACGCGGCCCGTTCATCGAAGCCAGTAAAAGCTCCGCCGCCCGGGTACCCAGCAGCTCCGTGTTCTGGCGGACGGTGGTCAGCGCAGGGGTAACATATCCCGCAAGCTCAATATCATCATAACCCATGACTGAAATATCCTCCGGTACAGACAGGCCCTGATCCTTGGCAGCCATTACGGCACCCAGTGCAAGCAAGTCACCTGAAGCAAACACGGCAGTTGGCCGTTCCGGCAGCTCCAGCAAAGACTTCATTGCGCCGTAACCGTTCTCCAGAGAGTAGAATGCTCCCTCGGCAACATATTCGTCCGGCACCTCAAGACCCTGCTGCTCCATCGCCGCTCTGTACCCCAGCTCCCGCTGTTGTCCCGGATACGTATTCCCGCCTCCCGAAATATGGGCAATTCTGCGGTGTCCGAGCGATACCAGATATTCCACTGCCTGCAGTGCACCGGTCATATTATCCGAGCAGACCGTATGCGACAACTCCGTTTCGAAATCGAGAACCACTGTAGGAATATCACTCTCCAGAAGCTCCCGGAAATAAGGATCCTCATAATCGGAAAGGAACACTACAACCCCATCGACTCCGCGAATCCGGCAGTTCTCCAGATATCCGCTCTGCTTGCCGCCGACATCCTTCGAGATAAACATGAGGGCGTAACCCTTGGCTACGGCAACCTGCTTGAAGCTCTCAATAACCGCACTGAAGAAAGGATGGCGGATACCCGCTCCCGTGTTCTCCACAAACAGCACACCGATCGTCCAGGATTTCTTGGTCGTCAGTGTACGCGCATGCGCATTAGGAAGATATCCCATTTCCTGGGCGGTACGCAGTATTTCCTGCCGCGTCTTCTCCCGCACGTCAGAGTAGTTATTGAACGCCTTGGATACCGTGGTTGGTGAATAGCCGGTTCTTTTGGCAATATCGTATATGGTAGTCACTTCCGGTTCACTCCCGCGGCCCAAATGAAAGCCCTTTTATGTTCACTGTCATTCTAACTTCTTTCAGAACGGCCGTCCAGCATAAAATATCTCTGTACCGCAGGCAGCAGCGTAACGATCTGAACCAGCATGCCCAGAGACATGTAGAAAACATGAACAATACTGACTGTATCCATCATATACGTCTGCACCATAATCCAGATAATCTGGCCAAAGCCGATATAAAGCGAGAAGCTCCATGCTGCATGCAGCGCCTTAAACGGAGTGAGCGAATAGCCCCAAGACCACTCAGGCTGCTTAAAAAGACCATAGAGCACCATTAGCGGCAGCAGCCCAAAAATGACCAGCAGCAGAATGCCGGGAATTGCATAACTGTCAAAGGGCGATCTTTCCAGTATGGACGCCGGCATTCCAATCATTTCACCACTGGGATCGGCGAGCAGGACCAGCCCTCCGGCGACAGCTCCAAGGCCTAAGAATGCCTGAAGCACAAATAGCAGTCTTACGGCCCCGGGCTTTTTTTCACTAACGGTCATTCAGCTTCCTCCTCTCTGGTTCATAATTATTGTATTCCTATACAAGCCTCATCATCGATTTACGGCCTTACTTTGCGAGTTTACGGGTTTTTCCTCAAGACTGCGAAGAAGGATGTCACAGCCCTGGAGATTTGCGGCTTTTGGCGCATGCTGTGTGAATACCTGTGCTTTACGCTATACTATTATCAAATCGATGAAATCACATGGCGGTATACCGTAAATAAGTTTCTATTTCAAAATACAGAAGGGATTGGACAGTTGCGGCTGAGGGCCGTCCTGCCAAGTATACTTATGACTGAAACTATTCTTCCTCCATCCAAACAATGTACCTATTGCCATCAGCTTAAGCCGCTCTCCGAATTCCGCAGACGTACAGGCAAGCGCTCCAAGGGTATCTCCCGGCGCGGAGCCTGCCGGGAATGCCGCAAGCTACGTGAAGCAGGGGCTGCGGCTGCGCCGCCGCGTGCAAGCGCGGCACCCGCACTGCCGGAGCGTCCGCCCGGCACAGGGACTGCCAAGCGGGATAAGACACTGGTCTCGATCTCTGCAGCGGGCTCCGGAGCTGCCAAACCGCCTGCTGCCTTGGGCCGTCAGCCTTCCTTGCCCGAACGTGCCAAGGAAGGCCGCGGCAGCGCGGGTACCTCCGGCCTCAAGGGCAAGTCCCGTCCGCGCAGTGCGGAAACGGGACGCACGATCCCCCAGCAGCGCGGACCGAAGCCCGATCCCCAGGATGCCTCTGCGCTCATCCCTTCAGGCAAGGGTATGATTCTGATGCGCGGGCACAGCGACAAAGGCCGGCGCTGGCATCAGGAGATTGATCTTGCGCTTGCGGTAACGCTTGTCCGGGAGCATGCCGCAGTTGTCGTGAACCGCCGTACAATCCGCCGCTTATACAGCAATAAGGATTTCCGCGCCTATATTCTGACCCGGGACCAGTATATCTGCTATTTCTGCGGCTTATACGGGGATACCATTGACCATCTGCTGCCCCGTGCCAAGGGCGGGCACACTACGCCGGACAACTGTGTCTGCGCCTGCAATTTATGTAATCAGACCAAGGCCGACCAGTATGTAGAGGAGTTCATGGGCCGTTAAGCAGGCTCATGATCCTGTACGCAAATCAAAAGGCGCCTCTTACCCCGGCGGCTGCCCAAGGGACACAGCCGCCCCGGCTCGCGGCGCTTCTTCATTCTTCTGTATACTGCTTAACCTGTAATGTTCTTGACCCGTCCTACCTGTCCGTCAGTCAGCCGCACTTTGATTCCGTGCGGATGGCGGGGCGAATTGGTCAGAATGTCTTTAACCGCGCCATGTGTGAGTTTGCCGGTCGCCTGATCCTGCTTCAGTACAATATCAACCTGAAGTCCGGGGCGGATATCCGCTCTAACTTGCCCGTTCATGTTCTTCTCCCCTTTCCGGAAATATCTTATATTCTTGTATTTAATCAATTCACTATGATCAATAAGGATGATGACAGCTATGGCCTTTGGCATTAACAGAGCAGAACTAGCCCGCTGGAAACAAGCGGTCTCCGCTGGTGAAATCGCGTTCCTTACGCATTACTGGCTGGACAAGCGTTTTCCTGACATCACCACAGTGACCAAGGTCGGGTGCAGTGATCTCCCCCGCCTGAGGGAGTGGTGCAGGAAGAACGGTCTTCCGCCGCAATATATTCATAACCGCCAGCCGTTTCCCCACTTCGACCTGATGGGACCGAAGCAGGAGGAAATCCTCCGGCGTGAGGGGCTGTGGGATCAGCTTGAACGGTTCCGTATGCTATAGCCCCGCAAAAATGGCTGACGTCCGAAAGCTCCCGCAGCTTATTTCTTGTTCCGTAAATCCTTCATAATCCGGCGGCCGGTTGGCGTCTGCGCCAGTCCGCCCCCCGCCGTCTCGCGGTGCTTCTCGGGCATGGCGGAGCCTACCTCCAGCATGACCTTGATCACTTCATCGGACGGTATCACACTGCGGACACCGGCCAGTGCCATATCGGCCGCAGCAAGTGCCGTGACGGCACCGAAGCCGTTACGGACAATACATGGAATCTCCACAAGTCCGCCTACCGGATCACAGATCAGCCCCAGTGTATTCTTCAGTGCCAGCCCTACGGCATGCACGGCTTGCGCCGGTGTGCCGCCGCGCATTTCAGTCAAGGCCCCTGCCGCCATCCCGATGGCTGAGCCGACCTCGGCCTGACAGCCGCCTTCCGCTCCCGATACAAAGGAATTGTTGGCAATAACATACCCGATGGCTCCAGCCGCGAACAGGCCGGTAACCATATAGTCATCATCCCAGCCGAAGCGCTCCTGACAGCTCAGGAACACCCCGGGAATGATTCCGCAGGAGCCTGCGGTCGGCGTAGCGATAATCCGCCCCATGGAAGCATTCACTTCCGAAACCGCAAGAGCATACGCCATGGCCTGGCCGGCAGGACCGCCAAGGCAAGGTTCATCCGCTGCATTGTAAGCAGCCACACGCTGGGCGTCAAGTCCTGTCAGGCCGCTGCGCGAGGTGGTGTCTTCATGCATGCCGCGGTGCACCGCTTCCTTCATTACGCCGTAATACTGGCTCATGGTAGCGAACTCCTGCTCCTTGGAACGTCCAGACTCCGCGCTCTGCTCCTCAAGCATCAGAGCGCCGATTCCCAGACCCCGCTCTTCACATAATACAGCCAGCTGGCTGAGTGTTTGAAAATTCATGATGTAATGTCCTTTCCTTTCTGCTCATGTGCCTGTTCATTCAAATCGACAACTTTCACGGACTTCACAGCCGGCAGCGCCCGCAGATTCCGCAGCAGCTCCGGTGTAGCGGCTTCATCCAGCTCCAGCACCGTCAAGGCTGCTCCGCTGCGGTTCTTGCGGTCCAGCGACATATGTCCAATATTGCACTGGCCCTGCCGCATTACATCCGTAACGCTGGCCAGTACGCCCAGATAGTCCATATGATTAATCAGCACGGTTGGATACATGCCGGTAAGCTTCACGCCAAATCCGTCAATATCAACAATTTCGATATTGCCGCCGCCGATCGAAATCCCGGTAAGCATCAGCTCTGTGCCGCTCTCGCTGCCGGTAAGCCGCAAGCGGACCGTATTGGGATGGGGGAACAAGCCCGTCCCCTGACCGAAGGAAACCTCCATTCCGGCTTCGGCAGCAAGCTCTATGGAATCCGGCAGCCGGTGGTCATCGGTCGTAAAGTCCAGCAGACCTCCGGCGATAGCCCGGTCTGTTCCATGTCCCTGATACGTGGCCGCAAAAGAACCGAAGAACGTGACTTCTGCCGTACGCGGCAATTCACCGAGCACCTGGCGTGCCGCTCTGCCGATCCGCGCCGCCCCCGCTGTATGCGAACTGGAAGGTCCGACCATCGCCGGACCGATAATTGAGAATACATCTTTAAACCGCATCGCTCAGGTCTCCCGCTATCAAAATTCGACATTGCACATAGAATAGTGCAAGTCATTTGTAAAGCTCCTATATATTATACTGCGTCCGGACAAAAGCTACACTATTACATTGTTTGTGACCTATCAGCTGTTCCGCGAGAACAGTACAAGGCCATCCCGCTCCTGCCAGCCGGTGCCTGACCAGAAGCTGCGGCCCAGAGCGTTATGCCCGATGACCATCAGATGGCATTTACTGATGCCTTCCTCCCGCAGTCTCTCCAGGCAGCGTGTGACCATCTCACGCCCGGCACCCTTACCCCGGCTGCTGCTGCTGACAGCCACATGATACATATATCCTCTGCGTCCGTCATGTCCGCACACCGCTGTACCCGCAAGTGTACCGTCCTCATCCACACACACCTGGCTGATTCCCGGATTACGCTCCAGATAACGGATAATTTCCCCGCGCGAGTCCGCTTCACTAAGACCCATCCCGTCCGTATTCTTCCATAATTGATAAGCTGCCTCGTAATCATCGGCTGTCATTGGTCTGTATAGCATTAGTTATTCTCTCCATTTCTAAGTTTTTAGTATGTAAAGTTAAGAGCGTCTTAAGGATCACCCAGAAGAGGACTGCGGCGCACGCTTTTCTGGGCGCATGCATACCAATATACGGAGAGCCAACAGGCAAGGAGGAGTATCACCCGATGAATCCCGTTTACCCCTATTACGGAGAAAAGACGGTATGCCGCGTGCAGCCTATCGCCTTCCCCCCACAGCATCAGGACCGCCAGCCGGGGCTGGAGAGTCTGATGAATCCGCGTCCGATCAGCGAGAACCCCGAGAGCAGCAGCGGCAGGCTCAAAGGAAAGGTTGCCCTGATTACCGGCGGAGACAGCGGCATTGGAAGAGCAGCCGCCATCGCTTTTGCCAAAGAAGGGGCAGATATTGCCATCGCTTACTTGGACGAAGCTTCTGATGCCGCAGCTACGCAGCACCGGATAGAAGAGCTTGGACGCCGCTGCCTGCGGATTGAGACGGATCTGCGCTATAAAGAGTGCTGCTTCGAAGCGGTGGAGCACACCGTGCGGACCTTCGGCAAGCTCGACATTCTGGTGAATAACCACGCCGTCCAATATCCGCAGAAGAGCATTCTGGATATCACAGAGGAGCAGCTGTACCAGACCTACCGCACCAATATCTTCCCTTTCTTCTTCCTGACCCAGGCCGCACTCCCGCATCTGCACAAAGGAAGCTGCATTATTAACACCGCCTCCATTACCGCTTACCAGGGCAACAAGGAGCTCATTGACTATTCCTCCACCAAAGGCGCCGTTGTCTCGTTCACCCGCTCTCTGGCTCTTTCACTGGCGGACAGCGGCATCCGCGTCAACAGTGTAGCTCCCGGTCCGGTATGGACACCGCTGATTCCTTCCAGCTATTCCGCTGAAGAGGTCAGTGTATTCGGCACAGACACCCCGTTCAAGCGGGCGGCACAGCCCTATGAGCTGGCAGGAGCCTATGTCTATCTGGCCAGCCCTGATGCTTCCTATGTAACAGGCACCTGTATTCATGTTAACGGAGGGGACATGGTTACAAGCTGATTCATGCGCCGGATTCGTCCGGTCATTCCGGCCGTGCTCTTCACCCACCCCGAAAGGATGTTAAGCGATGACCACACATAAGGATTATGATCTGCCTTCTGTCCGCCTGACTGCGGGCATGTACGCACTGACCAAGCTGTCGGCCGCCGGACTGACCTTTATTCTCGTTTCCCTGTTTATGCTCGGCCATGGCTACGAAGGCGGAGTGCCGGATGGCTGGCCGGTATCGGTGCCGTATGCCATCTACGCTTACGGCTTACCGGCAGCGATACTTGCCGATGCCCTGCTGCGCATGTTCCGGTCCACTTCGCTCAGTCCGGCCCTGGTGTTATACGCCGTAGCCGGCTTTGGAGCCGGCCTGTGGCTGGCTTCTGAGCAAGGCGGCGATGCAATGACCAGCGGTCTTGCCGGACTTGTAGTGCTGCTGTTGTTCCGGTTCGCCCAGATTGCCGGCGAACGCTACCCGCTCCTGCTTCCCTTCTTCGCCTTGTTTATTCCGCTGCTCTGCCTGGTCTTGTTCTGATACAGTGCTTCCGCAGGCAGAGCTGTATCACTAATCCATTCAGGGCAGAGCAGTGCTACCCTTAGACTCGCACTGGCGCAGCAGAAGCGGCAGGATCACGGGTATGGTGTATAGATAATGAGCCGCAGCAGCTCCGGAGTTACGGTTCACAGCGCCTCAATAATATCCCCGGCGATCAAGGCCGCCGGGTTATCCCGTTTCCGGGCGGCCCGTTCTCCGGCCAGCCCATGGAGATAGACCCCAAAGGCTGCCGCCTGTGCAGCATCCAGGCCCTGGGCCAGCAGGCCGGAGATGATTCCGGTCAGCACATCACCCGCACCGCCGGTTCCCATACCCGGATGACCCGTGATGTTCACATAAGCCTGTCCTTCGGGCGTTGCTATGACTGTATGGGCTCCCTTGAGCACCAGGATTACGCCGTGCGCTGCGGCATAAGACAGCGCCAGTCCGATCCGGTCACGCTGCACCCGGGCTGTAGAAGTCCCTGCCAGCCGGGCCATCTCCCCGGGATGCGGGGTCAGAATTACCGGATGGCGGCGGGTCCAGGACCCGTAATCGGCATCTGCCAGTATATTCAGCGCATCCGCATCGAGAATCAGGGGAGACTCCGTCTCCTCCCAAAGCCTGCGGAGCCAATCCGTATCTCCTTCGAACCGGCCAAGACCGGGGCCGACAGCTATACAATCGCGGCTTCCGCTTAGCTGCAGCACTTCAGCCGCCGTACCGGCATTCCATTCCCCGTCGCCGCCGGATACCGGGGCCAGCATCAGCTCAGGTGCGCAGCCGATCACATAGGGCAGCAGCTTATCCGGCAGCGCCCACGTCACCAGCCCGCAGCCGGCGCGCAGCGCAGCGCGGGCGCACAGCAGACCGGCGCCGCTCATGCGCAGGCTTCCTGCTGCCAGCAGGACATGCCCGTAAGTGCCCTTGTGGCCTTCGGGCGAACGGCGGCGCGACACGTCGACCTGCAGACGTGTCCGCAGCACTTCCGGCGTCAGCAGGCTGACCGGGACGCCGCTCTCACGCGCCAGGGCAGCGGGGATGCCGATGGAGCGGACCACCACCTGCCCGGCTGCTCGGGCGCCGGGATACTGCAGCAGCCCGCGTTTGAGGAACGCGAGGCAGACGGTCACCGACGCATGAATGCAGGGCTCATGCGTCTCGCCCGTGTCCGCGTCCAGCCCGCTGGGGATGTCCGCGGACACAATAGGCCTGCCGCTGGCGTTCGCAGCGGCAATCAGCTCCGCATAGGCACCGCGCGGGGCTCCCGCGCTGCCTGTGCCGAGCAGCGCATCTATGATGCCGCTGCATGCGGCAAGGTCCACAGCATCCCTGCCGTAGACTGCGGCAGGGATGCCCATGGCTGCAGCGGCATCCCGCTGCAGCGCGGCTTCGCCGGCCAGCGACTCCGGCGCGGCCGCGTACACCAGCGTGACGGCGATGCCGGCCTCACGCAGGTGCCTGGCGGCGGCGAGCCCGTCGCCGCCGTTGTTGCCTTTGCCGGCGAGGACGAGCCAGTGCTCGCCGCCGGCAGCGGTAAGCGTCAGCGCCGGGTCGGCGCTGACAGAGAAGCCCGGCGGCTGGACCGCCGGCCCGCCAGCCGCATAGCTCCGCGTTCCTTCGCCTCCGCCGCCCACCGCGCCCGCTCCATAGCTCTGCGTTCCTCCTCTTCCACCGCCCGCGCTGCCCACGGATCCTGCCCCGTAGCATCGCCCCTCTACATCCGTGCTCCCTATGCCGCCGCCCACGCCTGCCGCATAGCTCTGCGTTCCTTCGCTTTCACCACCGGCCAGGCCCGCTCCATAGCTCTGCGTTCCTCTGCCTCCGCCGCCCACCACGCCCGCTCCATAGCTCTGCCTTCCGCCGCCCACGCCGCCCACGGATCCTGCCCCGTAGCATCGCCCCTCTGCATCCGTGCTCCCTATGCCGCCGCCCGCGCCTGCCCCCCGCCGCCGGCACAATGCGATGACCTCCTCGGCAATCGCCCGCCCGGCGTTCTCCATCAGCGCAATTGCCGGAATTCCCAGCCGCTCAATCGTCTCGCGGTCGAATGCCCGCATCTCCTCCGCAGTTACCACATCCATAGCCAAGCCCCCCTTTAGTTGCTTCGATTGTACCCAGTACTATAGAATCAGGCAAATTGCAGACTTTGACACATCCTCATCCGGCTAAGGCGCCCGGAATGACAGCAAAAAGCCCTCCTGAGCGTTCAAGAGGACGGGCTTAAAGCTTACGAAGCCTGCATTCTAGGCCGCTTTATTTCCTGACAAGCTTAAACTGTAGCTATTAATACCCCACTGTAAAACGGGTCTTGCTGAAATTGCCTTCCTCCAGCTCATCGATAACCGCTACCGCGAAATCCTGGATGCTGATGCTGCTCCGCCCGTTCTCGTCCACAATTAGACGGTCCAGACCAATCCGGAACTGGCCGGTCCGGCGTCCGGCGCTAATGGCAGCAGGCGGACTCAGGTACGTGTAATCCAGCTCTGACCCTCTGTAGATTTCATAGGCATTGGCGTGAGCCGACGCAAGCGGACGGAAGTTCTCCGGGAAATCAGCCGTGTCCATCAGCCACTCCCCCGTTTCCGTCTTCAGGCTGCCTGCCCCGCCGATAACGATCAGGCGCTGGAGCCCGGCGGCACGCATCCCTGTCAGCAGGGAATCCGCCGCCTGCAGCAGATCATTCTCATGCCCCGGCGCCGGTCCGAATGCGCTGATAACCTCTTCATGTCCGTGCAGAGCTGCCGTTACCGTGGCCGGGTCCAGCAGGTCGGCTGCAACAACCTTAAGCCGGTCATGCTGAATACTGAAGGCTTCCGGTTTGCGGACGGCAGCGGTAACCTCATGTTTTCTTTTTAACGCTTCTTCTACAATCGCACTTCCGATCTTACCCGATGCACCAAATACTACGATATCCATTCTCTTGTTGCCTCACTTTCGTATTTGTTTGCAGCCCTGATCCTCTTTTCATCATGAACGCCGCAGGAACATCCCCTGAGAATCCGGCAGGACCGGTGCGAATCCATATTGGGCATACAGCCTGGAGGCTTCCCCGTCAGCAATGAGACTAATATACGCCTTGTCCGGCACGGTATCCAGAAACCGGCGGATTTCCCGCATAATTATTTTCCCCAGACCCTGCCCCTGAAAGGAAGGCTTCACGGCAATATCGGTCACCTGAAAAAAACAGCCCCCGTCCCCGATTACCCGTCCCATTCCAGCCAATATATCTCCTTCATACAAGGTTACAGCAAACGCGGAGCGGGGCAGCCCGATTCCGGCTCCCTCCACACTCATGGGACTAAGCCCGGCTTCCAGCCGCAGGGCCAGGTATTGCTCCACTGTTGGCAGCTCATGCCGGATATCCGGCTGCAATGTCTTGTCCATACATTATCCCCTCTTGTCATGATTATCCGCCTGCACGCGGACACTCCTGTTAACCTGTTACCAATATATATGACTGCAAGGTTTCGAGGCAAGGCAGCGCCTATCTTATCCGGAAAAATGAAACGCCCCGCCTCCCCCCGGCGTACAATTACTCAGAAATACAAACGGTTCTGCATCTGTTGCCGGCACAGGGTTATTCTTAGCCCGTATCCTTGGGTAAACTGTGGAATAGGATCTTTATAAGACTACTTGGAAGGCTGGTGGAGTTATTATGTCTCCGATAGGGAAATTATTCAAATGGGGAACTTTCGCTTATGAGGCTTTTCTGGCACTGCCGTTCATCGGCGGGGCATTTGTCGTAGCCAATGCCTGGGTACCGCTGGGGGTTGCTTTTCTGCTCCATGCCGTAGCTGTAATTATTCTGCTGAGAGAACGCGGATCTATCATCGGTAACGCAGTTGGTATCATCACCTCGGTGGTCGGTTTGATTCCTTTTGTCGGCTGGATTATGCATGCCATCACTGCCCTCATCCTGCTGGTGGAGGGAATCAGCGGATCACGGCGCAACACACGCTACTAAAGTAAAGCTTACACTAATGTCCCGGCATACAAAAGGGGTACCTCATTCAGCCATTTCCAGGCTTGTGAGATACCCCTTTTTTCTGTTCACGGAAATGTATGATCATTTATCAGTGCACTACAGATTGCTATCCTCGTCCCGCAGAACGGGAATCGGTCCGCCGGCTTCCGGTTTCTCCACTATAACGTGCATTTGCTGTGCTGTTCTCGAAACGTTTGCGCTCTGTGCGCTCCATCTGTACGATTTGACCTTCATGCACCACAATATGCAATGAGCCGAACTCCATATCGTCGAGAAGTTCCGTTATCCGCGCAAGCCATACCTCATCCACTTTCAGTGGTTTAGCCATTCTCCAGCCTCCCTTTCCCCGGACAGGGGAGTATCTCCGCCTAAATCCCGTTATTCCGTAATTACCACCTTGTATACTATGAATTAACTTAGCACGGACCCCAAGGACTGTCAATGAGCATTTTTACGTAAAAGCAGGCTCTTGACCATCATCGTCACCAGGGCCAGCAGGAGCAACAGGGAGGCAACGGCGAAGGATGCCGAAAATTGATATTCGTTGTACAGAATCTCGACATGAAGCGGCAGGGTATTCGTCTCTCCCCGGATATGCCCGGATACCACGGATACCGCGCCGAACTCCCCCATTGCCCGTGCATTACAGAGAATAATGCCGTACAGCAGACCCCACTTGATATTGGGCAGCGTCACGCGCCAGAAAATCTGCCAGCCGTGCGCACCTAGCGTAATGGCCGCCTCCTCCTCCTGTGTGCCCTGCTCCTCCATCAGCGGAATCAGCTCGCGCGCCACAAAAGGGAAGGTGATAAACAACGTAGCCAGCACAATACCTGGCAAAGCAAAAACAATCTTGATATCGTGATTGCTCAGCCAAGGACCGAACCAGCCATGCGAGCCGAATACCAGAATAAAGATCAACCCGCCAATTACCGGCGATACGGCAAATGGCAGATCGATCAGCGTAATCATAAAGCCCTTGCCGCGAAAACGGAACTTGGTCACTGCCCACGCCGCCGTTACACCAAAGATCGTATTCAGCGGAACGGTAATGGCCGCGACCAGCAGGGTCAGCTTCAGCGCCGAGGCGGCATCCGGATCGGTCAGCGCAGCCCAGTAGACATCCAGCCCCCGCTTCAGCGACTCCACCAGCACGATAATCAGCGGCAGGGCAATCAGCCAGAGCAATACAAGTCCGGCAAGGGAAATGAGCACCCATTTCACCGCTTTGGATTCAGTCGTCCGGGGGGACGACACGCCTTTTCGCGGCGCGGGGACATGTAAGGGAACCGTACCGGCCATTTTTATTCCTCCTAAAGTTTTGTTAGCTTAGGCATCTTGAATTTGCTTCGTACAAAACTAACTTCGAAAGCATTCGCTTAAGTTTTATGGAGCCTCCGCTCCTCGATAAACATCGCAATAAAACTCGCTTCGGAAGCATTCACTTAAGTTTTGTTAGCATAGGCATCTTGAATGGCCGCCGTTGTCCAGATTTCCTGAATCCTTAACGCGAGCTCTTCCGCGCCCAGTGCTGGAGGCTGTTGATGACCAGCAGCATCAGGAAGGAGATTAGCAGCAGCAGCAGCGCCACCGCTGTTGCTCCGGCATAATCGAACTGCTCCAGCTTGGACATGATGAGAAGCGGAGCAATCTCCGTACGCATTGGCATATTGCCGGAGATAAATACAACGGAGCCGTATTCGCCGATGCCCCGGGCAAAAGCCAATGCAAAGCCCGTAAGCAGCGGCGGGAACAGCTCCGGCATAACGATCCGCACGAAGGTCCGCCAGCGTCCCGCTCCCAGTGTGGCCGATGCCTCTTCCATATCCCTGTCCAGATCCTCCAGCACGGGCTGAACCGTGCGGACCACAAAGGGAATGCCGATAAACATCAGCGCCAGCGTAATGCCAAGCGGCGTGAAGGCTACCCGGAGGCCCAGCGGCTCCAGCAGGGAGCCGATCCAGCCGTTCTGGGAATAAAGTGCGGTCAGTGACACACCCGCTACAGCTGTAGGGAGCGCGAACGGCAGATCGATCAGGGCGTCGAATAGCCTTTTGCCCGGAAATTCATAGCGTACCAGCACCCAGGCCAGCAGCAGCCCCAGAACAGCATCGATCAGGGCTGCTGCTGCCGCTGTACTCAGACTGACCCGATAGGAGGCCAGGACACGGGCATCCGTAGCCACATCCCAGAACTTAGCCCAGCTGAGTCCCGTCGAATTGAAGAGCAGCGCTGACAGCGGAAGCAGAACGACAAGACTCAGATACAATACGCTGAACCCCATCGTAATTCCGAAACCCGGCAGAAGTCTGCGCCGTGACACAGCCCCCTCAGCAGCTTTAGTGGTGACATTCATTTGCCCATTCATCCTTTCCTGCCTTCGGCTCGTTGGCCGATCAGCAACCGGGCGGGACCCCGCCTGCAAAATTCGCCTTACCTGTTCTGCTCAGCTCCATCCCGGAACTGGCTATCAGCTGCCCGGCACGTAGATTTTGTCGAAGATTCCGCCATCATTAAAGTGCTTCTCCTGGGTTTCCTTCCAGGTTCCGAATTTGTCCGCCAGTGTGAACAGCTTGATCTCAGGGAATTGGTCCTTGTACTGTTCCTTCACACTTTCCAGAGTCGGGCGGTAATAGTTCTCGGCGGCGATTTCCTGGCCTTCCTCGGTGTACAGGTATTTCAGATAAGCATCTGCGACCTCACGGGTGCCTCTCTTGTCGACAACTTTATCCACCACGGCTACCGGCGGCTCGGCCAGAATGCTCTCCGACGGATTTACAATCTCGAATTTATCCGGACCCAGCTCCTTGATCGACAGGTAGGCTTCATTCTCCCAGGCGATCAGCACGTCACCGATTCCGCGTTCCACGAAGGTAGTTGTAGAGCCGCGCGCCCCGGTGTCCAGTACGGGTACATTTTTGAACAGCTTCTGTACGAACTCCTGAGCCTTGGCTTCATCGTTATTATTCTGGTCAAGCGCATATCCCCAGGCTGCCAGGTAGTTCCAGCGCGCACCGCCGGAAGTCTTAGGGTTCGGAGTGATCACTTCTACATCGTCCTTGAGCAGATCCGGCCAGTCCTTGATGCCTTTCGGGTTGCCTTTACGCACAAGGAATACGATGGTGGAAGTATACGGGGAGCTGTTATGCTCATATTTACTCTGCCAGTCCGCGCCGATAAGACCCGTTTCCTGAAGAGCATCAATGTCATATCCGAGCGCCAGCGTAACTACATCTGCTTCCAGACCGTCGAGTACAGCCCGGCTCTGCTTGCCTGATCCGCCATGCGATTGCTTGATCGTAACCTTCTGGCCTGTCTCCTGCTCCCAGTAAGCGGCGAATGCCTTGTTATAATTCTCATATAGTTCACGTGTAGGGTCGTAGGACACATTCAGCAGCTCGACCGGATCTTTGGCTGGGGCCTTTGTTGCCTCCGGTGTAGCCGCCGTATTCGCAGCCGCCTCTGTTGCTGCCGGAGCTTCTGTTGCCGCGCCTGCACTGTTCCCTCCATTGTTGTTGCCGCAAGCAGTAAGCCCTGCCGTCAATAATAGTGTGAAACCGGCGATAAGCCCCTTCTTGATCCCTTTCTTCATCACAAACCACTCCCCCATAATGTTCTTGTAATTGCATTATCATTGTGAATTTCTTGTTGGTTGGATTTCCGTCAAAAAAAGACGCAGGAAAGCCCACTTGCGGCTGGTCAAACCGGTCCTATGGACGCGTATCTGCGAGCCTGAAGCAGGCGTTCCTCCGTCTGTACGGTAAGAACTTATTTGATTATTCCTACCCATTTAGTAGGTTATACAGACATAATACTGAATGCCCTGCGCGCTGTCAAACCTTTTTTTCAATTTGGATGAAAGATGGCTCTATTCCGCCCGGCGGCAGCAAGTGGCGGCCGTTCCTGTAAGACCCACTTGTTATTGATGTCTTAAAGTAATATTATTGCTACATCTTATAGGTCGAATTACTAGATATAAGTTGAATTACTAGAGATGAGTTCTGCCGGATTTCTGCAGCCTCTATTTGCCACAAATTGTCGGGGGAAACTATTATGGGAATGGATTTGGAGTATGTACCCGCACCGCAGGGACCACGCCTGCACAGGCGCATACTCAGGGAAATGGGAAGACGCAGCTTAGAAACGTACCGGTATGATACAGCATTATGGAGGATTGCACTCTGCGGTCCTTGGATTCTATGCATTCTGGCCTTTACTATAGCGGTTATGGGCATTCCTACAGGGCTTGGGAGCGCAGCGGATATTATACTGGCTGCCGGTGCGGGAACCCTTGTAATGGCGCTGGCCGGCAACCTGCTGGCTCTACTGCTCTCATTAACCGGACTGCGCATTCCGCGGCTGTTCACGGGCTCTTGGCTCAGTGCACTGAGCGCCGTGCTGCTTATTCTGTATTACGCCGATCTGGAGCTTGAGGCTGCAGCAGCCATCGCTGGTATCACAGCTGTGGCCGGGGGGCTGGGAGGTCTTGCAGCCGGTCTGCTGCGGACGCGGAGAACCCTCACCGGCGGGCTTCTGGCAGCGGTTCTTGTCCTGACCCCCTTGGCATTGGCCTATGGGACGGGAAGCAGCCCTGCTCCCTCCCCATCGGTTAAGACATTGGCTGCGGATGGAGAGGTTCTTCCTGCGGCGGCGGCTGATCCCGGACAGCCGGGGGACTATACGTTCCACAGCTTCACCTATGGGAGCGGCCAGGACCTGCACCGTACAGAGTATGGCGCGGATGCCGCGCTCCTCTCTGCTTCTGTGGATGCTACGGAATTCATCAAATCATGGCCTGCGCTGCGTACCTTATTCTGGGGATTCGATCCCGGAGCGCTTCCTCTGAATGCCCGGGTCTGGATGCCTGACGGTGACGGGCCTTATCCCCTCGTGCTTATGGTGCATGGCAACCATATGATGGAGGATTATTCCGAGGGCGGATACGCCTATCTCGGGGAACTGCTGGCCAGCCGGGGATTTATCGCCGTCTCGCTGGATGAGAACTTCCTGAATTATTCTGCGTGGTCCGGCATTCCGGATAATGACTTCCAGGTGCGGACCTGGATGATTCTGAAGCATCTGCAGCAGATCGCAAGCTTCGCGGAGCAATCCGGCACACCCTTCTATCAGAAGGTCGATTATGACCAGACTGCATTGCTGGGCCATAGCCGCGGCGGTCAGGCTGTAGCCATGGCTGCGGATGCCTCGCGCTGGTTCACCGGTGATCCGGCACTGGCGGCAACGAAGCAGTTCAACATCACTTCCGTTATTGCGCTGGCTCCTACGGATAAAGCCATTGACAGCAAACAGGCCAGTCTGGTGGATGTGAACTATCTGACGCTGCAGGGCGCCCGTGACGGCGATGTGCATGACTTCTACGGGGACCGGCAGTATATGCGTGCTTCCTACACCGGCAGCACTCCGGCTTTCAAAAGCTCGCTCTACATTGCCGATGCCAATCACAGCCAGTTCAACACAGACTGGGGGCTGTTTGACCAGGCACTGCCGACGGGGCTGTTCCTGAAACGTACAGATATAATGGATGGTGGTGACCAGCGGCAGATTGCCAAGATCTATGTCTCTGCATTTCTGGAGACTACGCTGCACGGGAAGAAGGAATATCAGCAATTGTTCCGTGATTACCGCAGCGGTGCGCAGTGGCTGCCGGATACCGCCTATTATAACCGGTTCCAGAGCGGGACTTACCTTACGGTAGCGAACTACGAGGAAGACCGCAAAAGAAATACGGTGAAGGGCGGCACTGCCACTGCTGAAGGCCTCACCTGGAGCGAAGAAGCAGCCAAGGACCGCGAGTCCAAGAATAAACCTTCATACGGTATTCTGCTGGAGCGCGGCAGCACCGCTCAGAACCAGGCTGGAGCTGGTGATGCGGATGCTGGTGCGGATGCGGTTGAAGCCTCCTACAAGATTAAGCTTAGTGAATCACTCACCCGTAATCTTGCCGCTTCCGCCGCAGAGGGCTTAGCCTTCTCCTTGGCTAACCTTAATTCCGGCGCTGATGACGCAGAGGATGCGGCTGCACCCTCTGCGGGCGCTCTCTCCCCCGATGTGGAGGTGGAGCTGACCGACAGCAATGAGGTCACGGCACGGCTGCCCCTGGATGAGGTAATGGAGATTCTGCCATTGCCCCAGACCGAATTCACGATCAGCCCATGGCTGGAGGAGCGGATCAGCGACGGCAAGTTCGGCGACCGCTCGGAAGCCGTCTTCCAGACCTATGAGCTGCCCTTTGAGCTGTTCCTTGAAGAAGAGCCAGCGCTTGATCCGGACAAGCTGACCGAAATCACCTTCTACCTGCAAGGGGAAGATGACAAGATTATGCTGGATGACATCGGCTTCTATGAGCGGGATGACCAGCTGGGGATGCAGTAAAGAGCATGCTCAGATGATAAAATTACTGTTCCGTGTGACTTGTGCCACAAGGGTATATAATGAGCCCAAACGAAGAACGTCCCAGACTGCCAGCGGGCAGAGGGACGTTCTTTTGGCGTGAACCCGGAAAAGGCAAATCCTTATTCTTATTCTTAAGCCCACTTTCTATAGATAAGTCCATTGGCTTAAATGTTGTATGAATTACAACTTAGATCCACAGATGGCGGCGTAATCCGCTCTATCAAACAGCCACTACACAGACCGGAGACGGAATCTCCAGTTCATTACCTGTAGGAATCAGCCGGCCGCTCTCACTGTCGATCCTGAAGGATACGATATTGCCGCTGTTCTGGTTAGCAGCGAGCAGCATGCCGCTGATAATGGCGAAATTCCGCGGTGTCCGGCCGCCGGAGATGACCCAATCCTCCGCTTCCAGCAGACCTGTCGCATTATCAATATGGAACAGGGCGATGCTGTCATGTCCCCGGTTCGATACGTACAGGTATCTTCCGCATGGGGAGACGTGAATATCCGCCGCTGTATCATCACTTCCGGCCGTGTAATGCTCAGGAAGCGAGCTGACATTCTGCAGGATCTTGAGGTTGCCCTGCTGCTCGTCATCCGCAAATACGGTAACCGTATTATTCAATTCATTCACCAGATAGATCCATTGCCGTGAAGGATGTACAGCCAGATGACGCGGCCCCGAGCCCGGCGGCAGATCCACTTCGCGGTGGGTGACCAGCTTGCCCTCCTCCACGCGGTAGAACACAATCTGATCCAGTCCGAGATCGCAGACCAGCACATGATCCCCGGTTTTATCGGGAATAACGGAATGCGGATGAGGCGCATCCTGACGGTCTGCACGGATTCCTGAACCTTCATGCTTAACCTGGGAGGACATGTCCTGCAGCGAGCCGTCACTGTTCAGCGGGAATACATTCACATTTCCTCCCGTATAATTAGATACGAATATGTAATCTCCTTGCGGAGCCACGGAAACATAACACGGCGCACCGCCTCCGGTAGCTCTGCTGCCCAGCGGGCGCAGCGCTTTGCTGCCGGATTCAATGGCGTAGGCGTGCACCTGGCCTTCATCCTGTTCACTTACCGCATATAATACGGTTCCCGCTGCATTTACAGCCAGATAGGAGGGATTCACAATTCCGCGGGTGCCGCCCATAATTCTCATTTCGCCCGTTTCCTTATCCAGCGCCCCCAACAGGATGGCTTCTTCCTTCTCACTACTATAGGTTCCGATATAGAACAACACTTCATTAGGCTGGTGCATGGCAACGGCTCCTTTATTGTATAGTGTACAAATATATAACCTGCACAGCGGTGTTTTCACTCAGCTGATCTCCGCAAAATTTACTATAACATGTTTATGTACCCAAGACATTACCAGGCTTAAACAGCATAAATATGGATACAATAGAATACTAATTCTAAGTGTGCAAGCAATATTTGACACTTGGTTTAAACGTCTTGCAGAAGGTTAATAGTAACCATCGAAGATAACAAACACAAAGGAGCTGAAGAATAATGAGTTTATTATGGATGTTGATTGTTGGTGGCGTGATTGGTTGGCTGGCTGGCCTGATTATGGGCAGAGATATTCCGGGTGGCATTATCGGCAACATTATCGCCGGTATTCTGGGTTCATGGCTCGGCGGCATGCTGCTGGGAAGCTGGGGACCTAAGATCAGCGACTACTATGTCTTCCCTTCATTGATTGGTGCCGTAGTTCTGATCTTCATCGTCAGCCTGATCCTGCGTTCGGTTGGCGGACGTAGCCGTTCTTAAGCCCTATGGCAGCATTCATAGCTGAAGCTGCTGAAATACACTTATCAAGCAAACCCGCCAGGGTTAACCCTGGCGGGTTTGCTGTGTGGGCCATCCAGGGGCCGCCTTCACCACGGCCGGTGATCCATTCTGAATTGGATCTTTTTTCTGCTATAATGAAGAAATAAGTGACCCAAATCACAGAGAGGAAAGTGAATCATGGGCAATATCAACCCCTCACTTCTGCATGTGGGCTCCACGCTGGGAGCCGTGTTCATGGCGCTGATGGTTATTTTTATCCGCCTGAAGGCTAGTGCCCGTCCGGTAACCGTCCGCAAAATATGGATTCCGCCGCTTGGCATGTCCACCGGATTCGCCATGTTTGTAGTCCCGGAAGTCAGATTTCCCTGGTGGTGGGCTGTTGCAGCTTTCCTGGTCGGCTGGTTTATCTTCGCCTATCCGCTAATGCGCAGCACCCGGTTCGAGGAACGGGAAGGACAGATTTATGCCCAGCGCTCCAAGAGCTTCGCCTTCATTCTGCTTGGACTGCTGCTGATCCGCACCCTTCTCCATGAGTTTATCAATCAATATGTATCCGTCCCGCAATCCGGCGGATTATTCTTTATTCTGGCCTTTGGCATGATTCTCCACTGGAGAGTGTTCATGTATAAGCACTACACCCGGATGCTGCCTGCAGAGGCCCAAATACCACAGACCAGAGGGTAAGCAGGATACATACATCCTGGACAGCAGGGTGGAAACGGCTTTGCCGTCTTGTTCAAAGAGCGGTCACGTTTCAGCGGGAAGTATAAGGATGTTTCGTGGAATGACACTTATACATCCTTATATTCACAAACAGGGGGTGTCCCAAACAGCCATGATCATGACTGCTTGGGACATCCCCTTTCATATTTAATAGGCGCCGGGCTTTCTGCATGGTTCTTAACAGCCCGGATCACATAATAATTATAGCAGTGAAGCAGTATAAGGCTGGACCGCCATATTTCTAACCTCCGATGTCAATTGTGTCGAAAAACGGGCAGGCGACGCATGACTTTTTCAACTTCATGTCAGGTAACTTCCGATAAGATCAGTTAGAATAAAAGCATACTTCTAGAGAGTGGGGACAAGGCAATTGAAAAGTAAATCGAGAAAAGTGGCAATCGTCGGCTCTGGTATGGTAGGTTCCAGCTGCGCCTACTCCATGGTTAATCAGGCCATCTGCGATGAGATCATGATGATCGACCGCACCTACGACCGTGCCATGGCACAAGCGCTTGACCTCTCGCACTGCATGGATTTCACCGGAACACGTACTAAGGTGTACGCAGGCACCTCCAGCGATTGCGCCGGGATGGATGTCGTCATTCTGACGGCAGGCGCCAATCCCAAACCAGGGCAGACCCGGCTGGATGTGCTGGATGCCGCCGCTGTTATTACCAGGGAGATTGTTACCGAAATTATGGCTGGAGGTTTCGACGGTATCTTTGTCGTAGCCGCAAACCCCGTTGATATTGTCACCTATATGGTATGGAAAATATCCGGCCTGCCGCGGCACCGGATCATCGGCACCGGTACCTCGATTGATTCTTCCCGCCTGAAGACGCTGCTGTCCGAGGTATTCACCATCGATCCGCGCAGCGTCAACGGATACGCACTCGGCGAGCACGGGGAATCCCAGTTCGTGGCCTGGTCTCATGTAACGATCGGCGGCAAGCCGCTTCTGCAGATCATGGAACAGCACCGCGAGCGTTTCAGCAGCCTGGACCTTGAGGATATCGCCCGCAAGACGAAGGATGCCGGCTGGGAGATCTTCACCCGCAAAGGCTCCACGCATTTCGGGATCGGCAGTGCACTGGCCTACATCACGCGCTCCATTCTGAATGATGAGCACAAAATCATCGCCGTTTCGGCGATTCTGGACGGCGAGTACGGGCAAAGCGGCGTCTGCGCAGGTGCACCGGCCATTATTGGCAGCGGCGGTATCCAGGAACTGCTGGAGCTGAACCTCAGCGATGCTGAAATGGCGAAATTCGCAGCCTCATGCAGCATTATCCGCGGCGGAATTGAGAGTCTGCAGCTGGAAGAAAAGCTGTAAGCCTGACCTTGCGTCTGCGGATTGATTCATTAAACAGCAAACACCCCTCTGCTTCACACACGGTAACCCGTGCGGCAGAGGGGTGTTTTTTTATTGCAACCAGCCCTTAATGGAACTTCTCAATCTCGCTCCGCAATTCGGACATCAGCCCATTTAGAGATTCAGCCGAGGTTACAACCTTACCCATCAGATTCCGCTGTTCAGTTGAAGCCTCTGCAACCATCTCGGCACTTTCCGCAGAATCCCTGGCAATGATCAGCATATCAGAGATGGAAGCCGTAATCTCTTCCGTCCCGGCCGACATTTGCTCGTTGATGGCAGATACATCCTGAATCTGCAAGGAAACCTCGCGGATGGAAGAACGGATATGGTTGAACGATTCGCCCACATTTTTCATTTTCCCCATACCGTCACCGATTTCAACTACGCTCTTCTCCATAGAGACCGCAGCATTCTTGGTGGATTCTTGAATCTGGCGGATCAGTTCAACAATGTTCACGATGGCTCCGCCCGTGCGCTCAGCCAGCTTCTTCACTTCGTTCGCTACAACTCCGAAGCCGCGCCCGTGCTCGCCTGCTCTGGCAGCTTCAATAGAAGCATTAAGCGATAATAACCCCGTCTGATTGGAGATTTCCGAGATCACATCCACGATCTGTCCAATCTGCTCTGATTGACCGGTCAGGTTGTTGATCAGCTCTGAAGTCTTCCCCGCAGTAGTGCTGATTACTGTCATCTGCTCAAGTGTAGCCTGGATCTCCAGATAACCGTTCTCTACCTCGGTACTGACCGTTTCCGCCTGATCTGATACACTGACCGAGGATTCGGCAATTCTCTGCAGTCCGATAGCCATCTCTTCTGTGGCTCTTGCCGCCTGCTCCGAACCTCTGAATTGCTCCTCCATGCCCCTTGCTACTTCCTGGACCACGGTCTCGATCTCCGCCGAAGTATTGGAGGTCTGATTGGCATACTTCAGCACACCTTCTCCAGAGACAGCCACTTGGGCGACTGTAGCATCGATTTTGCCGACAATTCCGGCCAGGCTTGCAATCATATCATTGATGCTCTGGCTCATCTGGCCAATCTCATCCCCGGAACGCACTGCCACCCGATCACTCAGATGACCCTCTGCCACCCGTCTCATTACACCGGAGATCGCTACTATCGGCTTCACAATCAAGCGGGTAAGATATAGGGAAATACCGATAACAACGAGCATAACTATAACAACGAATATCAGGGAGATGGTCTGGGCCGAAGTTACTTTGGCTGTAATCTCACTCTTTGGAACGCTGATCAGCAGCTTCCAGTCTGTGCTGGGGATCGTACGGAAATAGGTGATGACCTGCTTCCCGTCTTCGCCCTTGTAGGTCTCCGAACCCTTGTCGTTTGCCAGTATATTCTTGTAGGCTTCCTTCATTTCCGGCGTTCCGGCATAGTCCGCAATGTTCTTCCCGATCCGGTCCGGATCCGAAGAGGTATAATAATTACCTTGTCCTGAAATCACATATCCATAACCGGTTTCGGCTACATGGATGTTCTTGCTCATCTCCGTCAGAATATCAGGTGTTACCGAGAAGGCGATGCCTCCGGCGAATTGATTGTCTTTGTCCACTGCCGGAACGAAGACCGGAATGATATTTTTATTCAGCTGCTCCAAAAAAGACATATCGGCTACAGCCGGTGCATGGCTCGTCTTGGCTTCCTGGAAATACGCCTCTCCGCTGACATCGGCGGTAAGATTAAGGGAATTCGACAATATCCCTTCCTTATTAATGACACTGTAGCCTTCGGACTGTCTGTCGCTGTCTTCCAGCACCTTGACTACCGGGAATATAGTGGCCGGCTGTGCAGTGTCGAATTCAGGATGCATGGCCATCAGTTCCTGTACCGCAGATGTTTTGGAGTTTATCCATTCATCGATCCGTGTAGTATTCATCTCCAGGATACTCTCAGCCAGCTCCTCACTGTCCGCCCGGGTCACGCCCCCAAAGTATTGCATGAAAAAGAGGGTCGCTCCCAGCAGAGGTACAATGGCCACTGCTAAAATGACCAACGACCACTTTTTCTGCAGAGAACCAGTTTTTCCATTGTTTGCATTCATTTTCATTTTTGACCACAAGCCTGCCTTCTTCACCGAATGTCCCCCCAGAAAACCGTTGTAATCTTCCATATGCTGTAAATATATAATGATATATCGGCATAAATAGACAAAAAACATTATACATCCAATAAAAAATAAGCCTCAGGACCCAAAATTTAGGATCATGATGACTTATTTTTTCATAATTATTTCGTAATTTATAAATCAGAATCCGGCAATAGTAGTGAATTTATAAATATGGCAGCTGAGCATTATCCTGATTTCGGAGGCTGCAATGCACGCATACTGTTGAGCACGGCAAGCACGGTTACCCCGACATCGGAGAATACGGCCTCCCACATGGTGGCAATTCCGAACGCTCCCAGCAGCAGGAAGACGGCCTTGACCCCTAGCGCAAAAATAATATTCTGCCACACAATGGTCCGCGTGCGCTTGGCAATGCCGATAGCGGCGGCAATCTTCGAGGGTTCATCCGTCATTATTACAATGTCTGCCGCTTCAATGGCCGCATCGGAGCCAAGTCCGCCCATGGCGATCCCGACATCGGCTCTAGCCAGCACCGGAGTATCATTAATCCCGTCTCCGACAAAAATAATCTTCTCCTTCGGTCCCTTCTCCCGCTCCAGCCGTTCAATCGCTTCGACCTTATCTCCGGGCAGCAGCTCCGCATGAATCTCCTGAATGCCCAGCTGTCTGCCGACGGACTCGGCTACAGATGCAGCATCGCCGGTCAGCATGACGGTCTTGCGGATTCCCAGCGCGCTCAGCTCCTGGATGGCCCGCTGTGCATCCTCTTTCACTTCATCCGCAATAACGATATAACCTGCATACTGCTTATCGACAGCAATATGAACCACTGTGCCGCTCTGCTGCGGGATAGGGCTTGCAATCCCCTCCCGTTCCATCAGCCTTGCATTCCCGGCGAGTACTGCCTTGCCTTCGACTGTGACAGCAATGCCGTGGCCGGAAATTTCATTATAGTCCGTGATGGCTTCTCCAGGGATTACCTCCCCGTAAGCAGAGCGGATCGATTCGGCAATCGGATGACTGGAATGGCTCTCGGCATAAGCGGCAATCCGCAGCAATTCCTGCGGGGTGAATCCTTCCGCCGGATAATTCCCGGTCACGCTGAATTGCCCTTTGGTCAAGGTTCCCGTCTTATCAAATACAACAACCTTCACATCATTTAATGCTTCCAGGAAATTGCTGCCCTTGACCAGAATCCCGCTCCGCGAAGCGGCCCCGATACCGCCGAAGAATCCGAGCGGGATCGATACCACAAGCGCACAGGGACAAGAAATAACAAGAAAGACGAGCGCACGGTATATCCAGTCCGAGAACGTGGCTCCGCTGAGTACCAGCGGTGGAACCACCGCCAGCAGCAGGGCTGTTATCACTACTACCGGCGTATAGGCACGGGCGAATTTCGTGATGAAGTTCTCTGTCTTCGCTTTATTATTGGTCGCATTCTGCACCAGCTCCAGAATCTGCGAGACTGCCGATTCGCCGAAATCCTTGGTCACCTCAATGGTAACCACACCATTGCGGTTAATGAATCCGCTCAGCACCTGGCTGCCCGGCTGGGTTGACCGGGGTACGGATTCACCGGTCAGCGCCGAGGTATCCATCATCGCGCTGCCTTCCAGAATGATGCCATCCAGCGGTACCTTCTCGCCCGGCTTAACCACGATGCTGTCTCCAACTGCTACCTCTTCCGGCGAGACCTTGCGCAGATTACCGCCTTCCTTCAAGTAGGCAAATTCCGGCCGGATATCCATCAGCGCTGTAATCGAACGGCGTGAACGGTTCACCGCCATCCCCTGGAACAGCTCACCTACCTGATAGAAGAGCATAACCGCAACGCCTTCCGGATACTCTCCGATGGCAAAAGCCCCGATGGTCGCCAGCGCCATCAGGAAATTCTCATCAAACACCTGGCCGCGGATAATATTCCGCGCGGCAGACCAGACTACCTCACCGCCCACGATAAGATACGCTGCCAGGAAGATTAACAGTTCCGCGATTCCACTGACCGGGAGGAACATCCCGGCAGCAGCCAGAACGGCTCCACCGGCCAAACGCAGCAGGATTCTGCGCGTACCGCCTTCCCCGTGCTCATGGCTGTGGCCGTGACTGTGGTCATGACCGTGCTCAGCGGCAGAGGGATGACTATGGGTATGCTCCGCAGCCGCATGGGCATGACCGTGTATGTCATCCTGGGCATGACTATGCGGCTCTCCGCCCGGATGGTCATGCTCTTGACCCTGAGTAGCTACGCGGCGTACCTGGCCTGGGCTGCCAGCAGCCAGCGGCTTCTTGACCGCCCGCGAAGCGGTGACTTCACGCAGCTTCACATGCGGTTCAAGTGCAGTGACAGTATGCTGCGCCTGTTCAGCTACTTCTTCTGCAGCAGAAGCAGCGGTCTCCAGCGTCATGGTCTTCATCGCAAAGTTCACGGAACAGGAAGATACCCCTTCGATCTTCTTGACCTTATTCTCAATCTTCATGGCGCAATTCGCGCAGTCCAGACCCTCGAGTACCCATTTACGCTTCACATTACCTTGTACCGTATTCAAATGACTCATCTCCCTTGGTAAAACCTATATATGAGTATTTGTTCATATGTTAACTTACACATATTATATTCCCCTGAAACTTACAGTGTCAATGCACCTCGCGCATAGTTTTTGGCTTTTTCATGAAAAATAACAATTCAAACAACGTTAAATAAAACTTATATAGCTTGAATTGGAGAAGATGCGGCATACCTGTAATTGAAGCGATAGGGATTTATTGCGACAACTAGCTCTGAAACGAAAATAAACTTGCTGCAAACCCTTGTAAATTACCTTCAGCCGTCATAATATTAACATATGAGCAATCATTCATATGTTAACTGAAAAGAGGTTTTACCCATGAATCATTCTAAAAATTCCGGCACGACAACGCAGAATGGGGCACCTGATGGTAAGGATGCGGGGCATTCGGGGCATTCAACCCACTCAAACTACTCAGATCAATCAGAGCAGCATCAGCACAGTGAGCATGGAAATGGCGGACAGCTGCACAATGGACATCAGCACAGTGAGCATGAGAACGGCGGAGACCTGCACAACGGGCATCAGCACAGCGAGCATTGGAACGGCAAAGACCCGCACAACGGGCACAAGGCTGCGGATCATTCCCATTCACACTCACACTCACACTCACACTCTCATTCTCATGCACCGGATAATAAGAAAGGTCTGCTGATCGCCTTAATTATCACCGGCGGCATTATGTTTCTCGAATTCTTCGGCGGCCTTGTCACCGGCAGTCTGGCCCTGTTATCTGACTCCGGGCATATGCTTAGCGATACCGCCTCGCTGGCACTGAGTCTGGTTGCGATGATTATTGCCGCGAAGCCGCCGTCATCGAAGAACTCCTACGGGTTCTTCCGGTTTGAGATTATGGCAGCCTTGTTCAACGGGGTGACACTGTTTGTTATCGCCGGCTTTATTATGTGGGAGGCGTACCAGCGCTTCTTCTCGCCTCCGGCTGTTGCCAGCGGAACCATGATGGTGATTGCCGCTGTCGGACTGCTGGCCAATCTCATCAGCGCCTGGTCGCTGATGCGCAAGAGCGAAGCTAAAGACAACATCAATATCCGGAGCGCTTATCTGCATATTATGGGCGATGCCCTCGGCTCCGTCGGCGCCCTGATTGCCGGCCTTATCATGAATCTGTTCTCCTGGTACGTCGCAGATCCTATCATCAGCGTGCTGGTTGCCCTTCTCATCCTGCGCAGCGCCTGGGGCGTTATCAGACAGGCCTTTCATATTCTTATGGAAGGTACTCCGCTCACGGTGAATATACGTGATGTGCAGGAAACATTGCTGGGAATCGAAGGGGTCACTGATGTGCATGATCTGCATATCTGGACGATTACCTCCGGACTGGATGCACTCAGCGGCCATCTGCTGATCGGGGATCATACTGACCACCAGCAGGTGCTGCAGCAGGCACTTAAGGTTGTGGAAGACAAATTCGGCATTCACCACACTACCCTGCAGATTGAGAATTCTTCCTTGAAGCATTGGGAGCTTCCTGTGTAATTGGGAGGCTTTTGCCGGACAAGGCATAATTGTTGTACGTATTGCAACTTGGGTTCATAGATACCAGGGTGTAGGGGAGGAATGTTGTATGAAATGCAAGAATATTCCTGCTAATCCGCCTGGAAGAGGAAGAATCCTGCATTATGTACAACAATTTTCAATTAGCGCCGTTTTACTGAGCGGAATGTTGTATTTCGTACAGGATTTTAGCTCGAACCAGTTAATTCATTCACCCCGTAATACAAAAAGGGAATGTCCCCGAACAGCCTATTCACAGCTGCCGGGACATTCCCTTGTTCATGTTCAGGGTCATCTATTCATGCCGGATATGCTCATGGGTCTGCAGGAAGATCTGCTCCACATGTGCATCATTCAGCGAGTAAAATACAGTCTTGCCTTCCTTGCGGCGTTTCACAATCCGCAAATTGCGCAAGTAACGGAGCTGGTGGGAAACAGCGGACTGTCCCATATCCAGGATCGACGACAAGTCATGCACACATAACTCTTGTTGGGATAAAGCGTAAATGAGCCGTACTCTGGTCGGATCGCCGAGTGCCTTGAACATCTCCGCCATCTTGTCTGTAGTCCCGCGGTCAGGCAGGATCAATGCCATAGATTCCGGTTCCAGCTCGGAACCATTGCATGTGTTGTCGCATTCTTCAAGTGCCGCTGGCTCCATGCTCTCGCCCTCCTCCATATGCTTATCCGGCTACACTGGGCGTTAATAGTTACTTCTACGATTAATTATAGAAAAAACTGCGGTCAATGTCCATGGAGAGAAATGTAGAACAGGAGAGACAGCACATAACTGGTATAAGCAAAGCAAACTATAAGTTAGAAATATCAGCATACTCACACGCACAAATATTATATCCTACTCCGCAATAACCCGGGCTTTATACCGCTTTACGCCAAAAGAAGAACAAACCCGCTCCCAGGAATAACGCCAGGCTCCCGGACACTACAATCATCAGGCTCTCCACAGGCAGGTTGAACGCGCCGAACCGGTCCTCCCCGAAAGGCGACATGGCAAGCATCGGCTGCACCCATGGATAATACGGCCCGTATGTTGCTGAGTTCGCGATCAGGATATTGGGGATGGTGAAGCAGACATTCAGTGCAAGCGGAGCGCCAAAGCTGCTCCAGCCCTGGGATACGGCCAGCTGCAGCGCAGCCAGCGGCAGGCAGGCGAACCAGCCGCCGAACAGGCTGGTCAGCAACAGTTCCCAGGGAATCGCTCCTTCTGCACCGCGGTACAATCCCATCCCTAGCAGAGCTGCAAGAAACAACAGCTGCACAGCAGCCAGGAGCGCCATAACCATTGTATATTTGGCCAGGTATACCGAGGTCCGTCTAACCGGCAAGGCAAGCAGCAGCTTCCAGCCGCCGTCACTATGCTCATTACGGCAGATCAGAGCCGCAAAGATGCCCGAGAGCACCGGAAGGAATAACATGGCGTGAATAACCGACATGGCACTGAGCAACACCTGCCAGGTGAATACCCCGTCCGGCTGCCGGTCTGCGACAGCCCCGACGGCCAAAGCGATCAGCGGGCTGATCAGCACCAGCAGCCAGACCCAGGACCCCGACATCTTCAGCCGCTCCGCAGACATAATCCGCAAGAATGGTCTCATCTTCAGGCCACATCCTTTCGGGCGAAATGCAGGGCTCCCGGCAGCAGCACTATGACTCCAAGGAGCAGGCCTGCTCCGCTGAATAACCAAGGGTGCTTAGCATTCCAGGCCAGGGAAGGCCAGGATAACGGAATCCACTCGGAGAGGAATACCGAGAACAGGCTGAGCAGCGACAATGTCATACCCAGAGATACAGGAAGCGTCTGGTTACGGCTGGACAAGGACAGCCACAGCTGCAGCACAATGACAGGCATAGCCGCTGCGTAAGAAGCAAATCCTATCCGCAGGACATCCGTATAAGGAATGGGCTGCATACTGAATCCGAGCAGCAGACCCAGGAAGACGGTCCCTGCCGACAGCAGGAGACAAGACACCACAAGCAGCATCAGGCAGATCAGCAGCTTGGACATGAACACAGCCGTACGCGAGACAGGCAACGCCAGCAGCTGCTTCCACGAACTCGTCTGATGCTCGATATTTGCAATCAGCGAGCAGACCAGTGTCCCGCCGAGATACAAGGCTACCGGTACGAAATCGGAGACATTGCGAAGCAGGCCTCCCCACAAATCCGCCTGGTATTGTTCCCGCAGATAATCATAGCGGAGCCCGAAATTCACTCCCTGCATGGCAATCAGGCCGACCGGTCCGAGGAACACCAGGAACCATAAGCCTTTGCCGCGGATCTTGAGCCAGTCCGCCGACAGCGCACGCCACATCATGATTGCCCTCCCCCCACCACCTGCAGGAAGAATTCCTCCAGCGATTGTCTGTGCTCTTCCACTCTGTAGACCGCATGGCCGTCCTCGACCAGCTCTTTGACCAGGAGCGATACTCTGGCATCACTCATCCGGGGCAGGATCAGCCTTCCCTCCTGCAGCTCACCGCCGCACCCGCGCCGCAGTGCAGTCACCAGGGCAGCCTCCGGCTCTGATACCGCCAGGCTCAGATTGCCTGCCGCCTGCTCCTGCAGATGGGCAATCGTATCCTGATAGACCATCTGCCCCTCACGGATAATGCCGACGGTTCCGGCCATTTGCTCGATTTCGCTCAGCAGATGGCTGGATACCAGGACCGTAATTCCCTGCTCTTCCGGCAGCCGCTTAATCAGTGAGCGGATTTCCTGAATGCCCGACGGGTCCAGCCCGTTGGTCGGTTCATCCAGAATCAGCAGCTCCGGACTGCCGAGCAGCGCAGCGGCAATGCCCAGCCGCTGCTTCATGCCCAGCGAGAAGCCTTTGACCGGCCGTTTCTCTTCCCCGGTAAGCGAGACAATATCCAGCACCTCGGCAATGCGCGGCTTCGGCACATCCAGAATCCGGCGGATTGCCTCCAGGTTGTCCAGGGCACTCAGATGCCCGTAATAGGAAGGGGACTCCACCAGAGAGCCTACTTTGCGCAGGATTTGCAGTTTGTTCCGGCGCAGCTCCCGGCCAAAAATTTCGATACTGCCGGAGGTCGGCTTAATCAGACCCAGCAGCATACGGATCGTTGTTGTTTTGCCGGCGCCGTTCGGACCGAGGAATCCATAGATTTCCCCTTGTCTGATATTCAGATTCAGTTCCTTCACGGCCGCACGGCCACGGTATTCCTTAAGCAGAGCTCTTGTTTCTATTACTGTATCCTTCATTCTCTTCACCTCGGTATTCAGCATAACGTCCCAAGGTTAAAAGCGCGGAAGCAGCAAGTTTAAATTTTGTTTAAATTTTCCGGTCCGGCAGCCGCTTCCAGATTGTAATCTCGGTGCCCTGCCCCGTACTCTCCATACTCCATTCCAGCTCCATCCGCTTCAGCAGCAGATCAACAATGGACAGGCCAAGGCCCGCCCCTTTGGAATCGGTACTCCCGTCCAGGCCGCCGCCATGGTCCGAGATTACAAGGACACGGATACCGCCGCGGATCTCTGTAAAAATGCCTACATATAGGCCGCTGCGCGCATGACGCAGTATATTCTGGAACAGATTATCAAGCACCCTGCGGAACCAGCTGACATCAACATTCCAGTAGAGCGGCGCTGCCTCCAGATCAATCTCAATCTGATACCCCTCCTTCTCCCAGAGCGGGTACCAGGCCGCAGCGCTCTCACGCAGCAGTCTAAGCACATCCTTCTGCTCCAGCTGGAGCGTCATCCGTCCGCTGTTCAGCAGATTATAGGCCAGCAGATTGTCAATCAGCCCTCCGAGACTCTCGATCCGCTGATCCATCAGCTCAAGGGATTCCTGGCCGCGAGCCGATAAATCCTCCTTGCCCAGCACATGCAGGTGGCTGCGGATCACGGTGAGCGGAGTCCGCAGATCATGTGACAGGTCGGCAACCAGGCGCTTACGCAGGCCCTCTTCTTCCGTCTCTCTGGAGCGGCTGGCGGCAAGCTCTGTCACCATCGTATTGAATGCCTCTTCAAGCCGCCCGATTTCATCAGGCTTGCCCGGAATAACCGCCTTAGGAAGACCTTCACGTCCGGTAAAAACCATAGCGGTCTGCAGCCGCAGCAGTCTTCTGCGGATCATAATAAAGAAGAACCAGGAGCTGACGACGAAGACGATCAAGAATACCAGCATCGTAATCGAATACCACCTATCCAGCCCTGGGGCATATTTCCCATTCCTGATTTCTTCCGGAATCTGCATGACCATGAAGCCTTCTCCGGCTTCAGCCTGATCCCCTACAAAAGCAACAATCGCCAGTGGTTTAAGCGCCATGCTGTCCTTCATGAAGGATATTGCCTCGGCGGCGTCCCAATAAGCAGGGATATCCCGTGCCGCCTGTCCATCCTGCAGCAGCTGAGGACCCGAGGGCTCTGTAACCAGCTGTGTTCTGCCCTCGTTATCTACCCAGAATATTCTGGCCAGATGGTAGGTTTCACTGAGTGTCCGGAGCCGCTGAGTGATACCCTTAGGCGGCTGGTCAAGGAGCCTGCGCGCTTCCTCATGCCACATGATCTCCAGCTTATCGACACTGGAATACAGCGCATACTCCTTGGGAGGCGCTTCATGGGTGAGTCCGCCAAAGATACTGTACAGCATAACAGTCAATGGAACGATAACGGGGATAAACAACAACGCGGCCAAAAGAATGAGCAGATACCGGAAGAGCAGGGAACGGCGCAGAGATTGGAAACGCCCCGCCCTCTTCATCCTCTCACCCGGTAACCGATACCCCTGACCGTCTCAATAATCTCCGGCGCAGCCGGATCAAGCTCCAGCTTCTCGCGCAGATAACGGATATGTACCATAAGTGTCTTGTCGCCTTCAATATAACTCTCTCCCCAGACCGCTTCATAGATCTGCTCCTTGGTCAGAACCTGCCCAAGATGCCGCAGCAGGTAAGAGAAGATCTGGAACTGCTTGCCTGTAAGCATAATCTCCCGCCCGCTCGCAGCTTCCATAACCACACTGCTGCCCGGCCTGACCACCAGATGCTTAAGCATCATGGGAGCAGGTGCAGCAGTGCCGCTTCTTCTTAACAGGACCTCCATTCTGGCCGCCAGCTCATCGGGATGAAACGGCTTGGTCAGATAATCATCGGCGAAATCCAGTCCTTGTAGCTTATCGTCAATGGAGGTGCGTGCAGAGAGCATCAGGATCGGCGTCTCCGGATAGGCCCGCTTCAGCCGTTGACCGACGGTGAACCCGTCAAGTCCCGGCAGCATCACATCCAGTATCACCAGCTGGCAGCCCTCAGCTGCTTCCAGTGCGCCTTCTCCGCTCTCCAGCCAGCGGACAGCATACTCCCGTTCCCGCAGATCCGCAGATACTGCGTTGCCAATCTCACGGTCATCTTCTACATATAGTACTGTAACACCCATGCAGAGCTTCTCCCCTCTCTCCTTCAAATAACATAACAAATCCCCGGAAACAGGCAGTGTTCAAGGCTGCGCTCCGGGGAGAATGGATCTTGCTGATTCAGGCACTGAATCCGAAATGTGCCGGCGGCTTCTCTTCCGGCTTCCCGAAGAGATACCCCTGCCCCAGATCCATGCCGAGGTCACGGCAGAAGAGAAACTCCTCCCGGCGCTCGATTCCCTCGGCGAGCACCTTTGCACCGAAATCCCCTGCCCGGGAGATAATATCCCGCAGAACGTTCTGCTTGTCCTTATTCTGATCGCAGAAGCTGATCAAATCACGGTCGATTTTGACATAATCGGGCTGCAGGCTGGACATCACTTCTACAGTCGAATACCCCGCTCCGACATCATCCAGCGCAACCAGCATACCCTGCTGGCGGTATTCGGCAAAAATGGCGCGGAGATGCGGCATATCGTTTATTTTTTCCGTTTCCACCACTTCAAATACATAATCCTCCGGATTCTGATCCAGCCGCTGAATCGTCTCGAACGTATGCGTGAGACAATACTTGGGATTATAAATAGAGGAGGGCAGGAAGTTAATGAACCGCTTGATGCCCTTCGGCAGCATTCTTGTACTTGTCTCAATGGCTGAAATCCTGGCTGCGCGGTCAAGAAAGGAATGGAAGCCTGTACGCCGGGCAATCTCAAACAACTCATACGGCTGAAAATGATTCCCTTGCGGCAGTGGCCGCAGCAGCAGTTCAAAGCCAATAATCTCTTCGGAGAAATTCACAATCGGCTGCATGTGGCTGCAGAAATCATGGCTCATAATAATCGAAACCAGATTCCCGCTGGAAAAGCGGACCTTCAGCTGATCCAGAGTCAGCCAGCGCTCCAGAGAAATGCGGGCTCCTCTGCCCTTAATGCATAAGGACAAGGAGATCTGCTGCTGCTGCTCGAATACCTCCAGCTGTCCTAACAGCTCCAGCAACTCTTCTTTGCAGCGGTAGGGAATGATACAGGTCCTGCTTGTCCCGAATACTTCATATCCTGCATTCCTTACCGCAGCGGCAAGCGGAACAGAATAGGGGCGCAGCTTCAGCTCCCCTTCATCTTCAATCGGGTCTATGTCAGCGCAGTCAACACAATTCATGGCAATCGCCTCCGCCTCAGGATGTCAAAATACTGAGGCAAGTATAGCATGATTCCCCATGTTCCATCTATTATTTACGGACATGCACAAGTGGAAACGCCTTTGCCGTCCTTTTGTAAGGACGGTACCGTTTCAGCGGGAAATAGAAGGATAAGTTATCGTGTGAAACCTGTAACTTCTTATATTTGCACAACGCGGCAAGGCCCTTCCCGAACCCTAAGGCTCAGGAAAGGCCTGATCATAAACATTACCTCTATTATTATAATGGACTGGGTCCTTTCAGTACCGCTGCTTACTTACTTGGATACCGCAGCAGCCCCCTGCCATACTCCGTGTTCCTTATTTTTGCCCATATATTCAATCCGTGTCGGGGAGAGCTCCAGGATTACATAATCGGGATCATCCGGTCCCTTGAACCATTGCTCCAAGGAAGTGTTCCATACTTTCGAACGCAAACCCTCATCTTTGGTGACAGCTACTGTAGCCTCAATCTCCAGCACATCCTTGCCGCCGCCCTGCTCGTAACCCAGCAGCAGACAAGCATTCGGATTATCCTTAAGCTCCTCTACCTTATGGGTCTTGCGGTTCGTAGCCAGATAAATGTTCAATCCGTCATGAAATACCGCCATATAACGCACCTTAGGTTTGTTGCCGGCTTCTATCGTGCCGAAGGACCCGAACTTGTTGTCATCCAGCACCTGTATGATCGTTTTCTCCAGCTCTTTGTTATCCATTGACGAGAAAGCTCCTTTCGAATTCATGTGAATATAAGTTTATATATTCACATCCGCAGTTTGGATTTATTATAAAAACTGTGCTTATTATAGTGTACCCGTTCGGTTCATAATGAATCCCGGACTATGTTCATAAATTCACCCAGAAGGAGTCTTCTCCCCTTGAAAAAATTAATCTGGATCGGCTGTCTCTCCTATTTCGTCATCGGCCTTGCCCATGTGGTGCTGGGCTCTATTCTGCCTGTGCTGCTCCAGCATTATGACCGCAGCTACAGTGCCGGGGGCGAGCTGATCTTCAGCCAGTTCGGCGGCTTCCTCGCCGGTGTGCTGGTCTCGCCGCTGCTGAACCGCCGCTTCGGCAAACGCGGCGGCATCCTGATCGCCACCGGGCTGCTGGTCTGCGCCGAAACGGCGTACGCCTTCCTCCCGCCCTGGGGCTGGATGTACGTGATTGCGGTTGCCGCAGGCTTCGGCTTCGGCATGATCGAAGCCGTCATCGGCACGATTATTATCGCCGCGATCACCGAAGGGACGGCAATTGCCATGAGCCGGCTGGAGGTGCTGTTCGGTGTAGGCGCGCTGCTCATGCCGCTGGCCGCAAGTCCGCTGATTGCCGCCGGCAGCTGGAGGCTGGCTTTTCTGATCGTTGCCGCCTTTTCTCTGGTTTCACTGCTCTTCTGGGCGAAGAGCAGCTTCGGTCCGCTCCAGCGTGTGCTGGATGAGCGGCCGTCACGCCCTGCCGCTGCCGCGGCCCCCGCAGACGCAACAGCAACCGCAACAGTACCCGCCGCCGGCAAATCCGGACGTCTGCCTTACAAGGGTAAACAGTGGGTATTGCTTGGCCTGTTCATCGTCTTCTTCTTTCTCTATGTAGGTACCGAGATGAGTCTGGTCAATTTCATGCCGGCGATCTTCATCGCCAAGCTCGGCATGAGCGAAGCGGCGGCAGCGCTGACAGTTACCTTCTTCTGGCTGGCTATGTCGGCGGGCAGACTATTCGCCGGTGTGGTTGCCGAGCGGATTTCCTACCGCATCTATGTGCTCATCAGCTGCTTCGCCGCTCTGCTGCTGCTGGTTATTTTCCCGTTCGCAGAGCACCGGATTGCCGCATTCACCGTCATTCTGCTGCTCGGGCTGTTCATGTCCGGCATCTTCTCCATCGCCCTGGTCTTCGCAAGCAAGCTGCTGCCCGGTGCGGAGGAATCCACGCCAAGCATCATGATCGCCTCGGGCGGGATCGGCGGCGCGGTGCTGCCGCTGCTGACCGGCTGGTCCATGGACCATATGCAGGTGGCCCAGACATCGGGGCTTCTGGCCGCTTTTGCCGCCGTATTATTCCTGCTTAGCGTGGCCGCCTGGAAAATCGGGTAATATAGCAACGAGATTAATATCCTGTGAATAAGGACGGAACCCCTATATGGCTGAGCTGCACTCCGAGAGACCCGAACCCACACTGCATACTGCATTATTGCAATTCATTTTCCCCTTCTCCATCAAGGCCGGGCAGGACAAAGAGCTGATCGGGCGTCTGCAGCAGGGCGGATTTACGCGTTTTTTTCTTGATAACAAGGATCTTGAGCATGCTTATTACGGGGAGGGCTACTGCGTGTCTCATGAGAAAATGGAGCGCAGCTACCTGCCGTTTGCCGCTCATGTTCTCTTTCCTCGTGAGAAGGATGCTGATTCCTTCCGCCGCTTTTCCCGGGTGAACAATCTGCAGTGCCAGCTTGAAATGCCGTTTCAATCCGTGAATTTCCGCGTGCTGTCCACGGATGTGTTCCTGTGCCCGTTTGAGCTGGGCTTCCTGACTGTACGAGTAGCCATAGAGGAGGAGCACCTCACCTACAGCACTGCGCTGGAATTCGCTGACCGCTTCCGTACGCTGGAGGATGTGTCTTATCAGGATAAACAGACTTATATCCATTGTCATAAGAAGTCTTTCGGTCAGGTGGAGGATTTCGTATTCAAGAATCTGGTTGCCGGGCTGGAGCCGTTTCTTGACCCTGCGGAGATCGATGGCGCGTATTTCGAGACTTTGCCTTTTTTCGTGGATGAACGGATGCTGGTGCAGGCTTTCTATGGCTTCAACCGCGGGGAAGAATCGGATGAGATCGGTATCGAGCTGCGCTACCGTGCCGCCCAGCTGGATGGGCTGAATATGGAGGGTAAACCCTATACCAGTGCCAGCGATCCCGAATATATCGAACAGTATACCTCTGAACATTGCTACAGCCGCTGGGGGCCGGACACCTATTATATGACCAATGAGCAGACCTTCTGCTGCCTGAGCCGGGCTGAATCCGACATCGCCACCCAGTTGATTAACCAGATGTACGGGGAGTATTATTACGGGCTGCTGCTGAGTATTTTTCATAAAATCGTGCTGCTGAAGCTGGCCAATCTGCATTCCCGGCTGCGCATCAACCACGATTATGACGAGATCGAGAATCTGATCTTCCTGATTAATAAGTTCTCGGCCAAATTCTACTTTCTGGAGCTGATTTCTCAGTCGCAGGGACGGGAGATCTTCTTCCAGCTGCGCAAGGTTTACGGCAATGACGCCCTGTTCGATGAAGTGAAGATGACTTTGAATGACCTGTTCCAGTATCAGGATAAATTCCAGGCCAAACGCCGGGATACGCTGCTGATGGTCCTGACTGTATTTACGGTAATAAGCGGGATTTACGGGATGAATCAGGTCATTGAGGACTTGAAGGCACCCATCGATTGGAGCAAAATGCTGGAGTACTCTGCGTTTGAGTACCTGGCGCTGTTCCTCACCTTCTCCGGGATCGCAGTCAGCCTGGGCCTGACGCTGAGGGAGGCGTGGAACGGAATACGCAGCCGCCGTAAGAAGCGGTTCTATGATAAGGATTGAGGAGCTGCCGGTGACGGCGGCTTTTTTTATTATTCACTTCACAAATCTTCTGAGTGATCTTCCCGCAGGCATGCGTAGTAATACATATACGACTTATTAGTGGGTAACTAATGAAAAGAAATGCCGGAGGTTCCTATGACGCGTAATGATCATGACAGCCTGGACTGGCCCGGCCGGTTCAGAACTAAAGATAAGCAAGCTCTCGCGGATGCCATCGACTTCTACGGACCCGATGTGCACAGACTGGTCCGGCGTATTCTGGCCGGCTGCGGGAGTGCAGAGGATGCCGAGGAATGTGTCAGCGATGTGTTTCTGGCGGCCTGGAACAATATCGGACGTTACGACCCGTCACGCGCTTCCTTCCGCACCTGGATATTCCTGCTCGCAAAATACAAGGCGCTGGATCTGAGGCGTAAATTGCAGCCGGGACTTGGCAGGACGCTGAACGAAGCAGCACTTAACATGCAGAGCGGGACCAACACCGAACAGGAATTTCTACAACGTGAGGCAACGGGGGAATTGCTCCGCTATATCGGGCAGCTCCGTGAACCGGACCGCAGCCTGTTTCTGCGCAGGTATTACCTATACGAGAGTCTGGATGAACTGGCTGCGGCCTTTGGCTTCAGTAAAAAAGCTGTCGAGAGCCGTCTGTACCGCTGCCGGACAATGCTGAAGCAGGCTATACATCTGACTGGCGAAGATGGAAAGGGGGAACTCGGGTCATGGTAAAGGATATGAACAGCGGCGAGAAAAGCATATTTGATCAGCTCGATCTTCTGGAATTCAGCGAGGCTGAACTTGCACTGGACGGATTACTGTCGGAGCCTGAGTCAAGCCCCGTACCCGGGTCTAAAGAAGAGATTGCTTCGCTTGAGCGGATCAAGAGCCGTACCCTCGACCTTATTCAGACTGAACCGGCGCCTGAACTGCCTGCTGCTGTCCGCAAGCCGCGGCGGCGGGCAGCTATTGGAGCGGCGGCGGCCGCGATCCTTATGGCCGCAGGCCTGCTGGCGTTCTCCCCTGACGTCCAGGCAGGTCTAAAGCAAGCCCTTAGCTTCCTGCCCGGCTTCGGTACGGTTCTGGAGAGCAGCCCGGGCAGTCAGCTTTATGTTCTGGAGAAGCCCTACACTGCTTCCATAGGCAAGGGAAAGCTGACAGTCAATGCCGTACTTCTGCAGGAGAACAGCGGGACCATTACGCTGCGTGGACAGCAGACTCCCGTCATTACTGAATTTCAGGCAGACATTGGAGGGGACCGTTATACCTTTACTTCCAATATGCGGTCTTCTGCATCCGGAGACTGGTATGCAAGCTACAGTGCTGCACTTCCCGGAAATTTGGAGCTTGAAACCGCTGAACCGGTTACTCTGTATATCAATGCAGCAGCAGTCGGGCCACTGGTGCTTCAAGCACCGGTGACCGCCGATGATCTGCAGCATTTAGGCGCAAGCGATGTGCACCAGGATGTGCGGATTACGGCTTTTCCGGTTCGTCTGGATGACGGACTTGTCCGCGTTGAATTAGTTCCGGCCCTTTCAGATTCGTTCTCTGCCGTCCATTCTTATTCATTGGAGCCGCTGGTATCCTGGAATGGCCTGTATGTCGAGAATGCAGAGGGAGTCAAAGCAAAGGTTGAACCTCCTTCAACCATGGTCTACCCGTCGGAGTTCTCGTTCCGGGAATTGGCATCAGCTGAAGAACAGTCTTACAGGGTCGTCATCCCTTACATCGAAATAGCGGAACGAAAGGCACTCTCCCGGGAGGTCGTTCTGCCGCTGCCCGCCAGCGGGGAGAGTGCGCCCCTTCATATTACCGCTGAAATTGCCGGTTTCCCGGTAGAATTCACCCGCATTGAACGCAGCAGCGAAACGGCTGTCAGTGTAGATGTGGATGTGAAATTTGACCCGGGAGCGGCAAAGTCACTGACGCATTTCTTCATCCGCTATCCGGGTTCTGGGGACAAATATTCATACGGCTGGCAGGATACCGAGACATTCCCAAGAATCTTGAAGACTCTTCTTCTGGATGCAGAGCCCGGCGCGGATACGCTGCGTTTTAGAATGTCGGAGCCTCTATTCCTGCTCAAAGGCCCCTGGATTCTGCCGCTAAAGCTTGAAGATTAGGACGGGGAGACTGGACAACCGCAAGAGCGGCGTCTATAATACACCGTAAGAACATAGCAATACCCGTGAACTTCATAGAACCAGGGGTGCTGGAATTGGCCGGCTGAGATTGTATCCCACAAGATACTGACCCTTATACCTGATCTGGATAATGCCAGCGTAGGAATCTTCATTCAACCCCGAGCCCCTTCATGGGCCTGAAGTTGAACTCACCTTGCGCAAGTAACTGGCGTCCCGGTCTCCGGGGCGCTTTTTGGTATGGGTTACTCTGAATTTTGGAAGACTAGGGATTGCTGGAAGGAGAGAGAAGAGAAATGGGAGTCAAAAAAGTATTACCGCTGCTGCTCAGCTCTATGCTTGTGCTCGTGATGGCCGGATGCGGCAACGGGAACGTCAACCCGGGCAGCAATGCCGGAGGCAGCACACCTGCCGCCGGGAACAGCACCGCTGCACCTGAAGCAACCGCAGCCGCCAGTACCACCGACGCGCCTAAAGAATTGACCCCGGTTAAGATTGCGCTGGACTGGACGCCGAACACGAATCACACCGGCCTGTATACCGCCAAGGAGCTGGGATATTACGCGGAGGAAGGTCTTGACGTGGAGATCGTGCAGCCGGGTGCTGCCGGATCTGACACCATGGTTACTTCCGGTGAAGCCCAGTTTGGCATCAGTGCACAGGAGGCGCTCACCCTGGCCCGCCTGCAGGATGTGCCGCTCGTCTCCATCGCCGCTATCATTCAGCATAATACCTCCGGCTTTGCCGCTCCGAAGGACCGCAACATTAAGACGCCGAAAGACTTCGAAGGCAAAACCTACGGAGGCTGGGGCTCTCCAGCGGAAGAAGCAGCTATGAAAGCCATCATGGACCCCGATGGCGGAGACGTCTCCAAAGTGAAATTGGTGAATATCGGCGAAGCTGACTTCTTCACTGCGGTGAAACGCGATATCGACTTTGCCTGGATCTTCTACGCCTGGACCGGGATCGAAGCCGAGCTGCGCGGCGAGCCGCTGGATATGCTGTACCTGAAGGATTATGCGCCGCAGCTGGATTACTACACACCGGTGCTGACCACCAGTGAGAAGGAAATCGCCGAGCATCCGGAAGTGGTGAAGGCTTTCCTCAAAGCTACGTCGAAAGGTTACCAATACGCGATCGACCATCCGGAAGAAGCGGCCACGGTCCTGTCTGATGCCGTGCCTGATCTTGATCCCGAGCTGGTGCTGGCCAGCCAGAAATGGCTCAGCCCGAAATACAAGGACGATGCCGCCCGCTGGGGTGAGCAGAAGCTAGAAATCTGGCAGAATTATGCCGAGTGGATGTACGGCCTGAAGCTGCTGGACAAACCGCTCGATGCCGCAAGTACATTTACGAATGAATTTTTGCCGGAAGGCCCATAAACACCGGTTGGAATAGTAATGACACTAACTCACATGAGAGGAATGAATAATAAATGGCTAATACACTGCTTAGCATTCAGGTAATTCCCAAGGCTCCAAACAATGAGGATTCGATCCCTTACGTGGACACTGCGATTGAGGTAATTCAGAAGTCGGGGGTTAAACACCAGGTGAATCCGCTTGATACCACCATGGAAGGCGAGCTCACGGAGCTGCTGGAAGTTGTACGTCAGATGCATGAGGCACTGATTGCCTCCGGCAGCCCGAGCGTGATCTCCCAGATCAAGATCGCCCATAATCCCAGCGGCATCAGCATGGACAAGCTGACGGAGAAATACCGGCCGTGAGAAGCACCTGGAGACAAATCTGGCCGCCCCTTGTGGCGGTCATCTTTTTTCTGGGCGCATGGCAAATTGCGGTATCGGTGTTCCATATCCCGGCCTGGCAGCTGCCCAGCCCGTCCGATATCGCGCGTGAATCACGCGGCAATGCCTCCGGGATCTGGGCGCATACGGCCGCAACGCTGCGGCTGACCCTGATCGGCTTCCCGGTCGGCACCGGCATCGGCCTCATTGTGGCTCTGCTGCTCCATCTGCTGCCCTGGCTTAAGCGAGCGCTCTACCCGCTGCTGATCCTCAGCCAGAATGTGCCCTCCATTGCCCTTGGACCGCTGCTGATTATCTGGTTCGGCTTCGGCCTGCTGCCCAAAATCGTCCTGATCACCCTCGTCTGCTTCTTCCCGGTTGCCGTAGCGGCCATGGGCGGGCTGGCGCAAAGCGACAGGGTAATGTTGAACTATATGAAAATGGCCGGTGCAAGCAACTGGCAGATCTTCACCAAGCTGGAGCTACCCGGCTCCCTGCCCTCCCTGTTCTCAGGGCTCAAAATCTCCGCGACCTATGCCGTCATGGGCGCAGTGGTTGCCGAGTGGATTGGCGCGGACAAAGGGATCGGCTATTATATGCTGCTGCAGAAGGCCTCTTACCGCACGGACCGGATGTTCGTGGCCATTGTCATTATTGTGCTGCTGAGTCTGGTGCTGTTTGCACTGATTGCCTTGCTGGAGAAATGGCTCGTGCGCTGGAAACCGCGCAAGGAAGCTTAACACGCACAGGGTAACAATACACGCTATACTGAGCACGTTTGAGATAAAGCCTTAAGTACAAAAATTCTATATAGAAGGAGCTGACCGAAGTGTCTCCACTCACGAATACTGTACAGCTCAAGAAGGACGTCCCCGGCAGCAGCCTTGACGAGCCCAGAAGCGCACCGCCTGCACTTGAAGTCAGCAGCGTCTCCAAATCGTTCACGCACCGCCGCCGGGAGACGCCTGTGCTGGATCAGGTGTCGCTGACGGTAGAGCCGCAGGAATTCGTCTCGATTGTCGGTCCTTCCGGCTGCGGCAAAAGCACCCTGTTCCACATTATCGGCGGCCTGACGCTGCCGGACGCCGGAACCGTCAGCATGGACGGCATCCCGGTTACCGGGCAGCGCGGCAAGATCAGCTATATGCCGCAGCAGCCCGCGCTGTTCCCGTGGCGCAGCACACTGGACAATGTCCTGCTCGGCGCCGAGCTGCAGGGCGCGCCGCAAGCGGAGGCGCGCGAAGCCGCGCGCCACTGGCTGGCCAAGGTCGGCCTGGGCGGATTCGAGCGCGCTTATCCGCATATGCTGTCCGGCGGCATGCAGCAGCGGGCCGCCTTCCTGCGGGCCATGCTCGCTCCGCAGGAGCTGATGCTGCTGGACGAGCCGTTCAGCGCACTCGACGCGCTGACGCGCGAGCAGATGCAGCGCTGGCTGCTGGAGCTGTGGGAGGAGAACCGCCGCTCCGTGCTGTTCATCACCCACAACATCGAAGAAGCGCTGCTGCTCTCCAGCCGCATCTATGTTTTCTCCGGACGTCCCGGCTCCGTCCTGCATACCGTAGATGTGCCGTTCCCGCGTCCGCGCCGCGATGAAATCACCGATGCGCCGGAGTTCCTGCAGCTCAAGCGCCAGCTCTCGCTGTGGATGCGCGAGGAGCAGGCCAAGAGCCTCTGACGTGAGTCGCCGCTATTTGGCCCATGTATGCTTAACCTAGCTATTCACATTTCCCGATGACCTGCCGTCTGCGATGGGGAGTCACATTTCCCGGAAATCCGGAGAAATCCTGCACTAAATACAACATTCCTCTCCTAATCCCCGCCTCTGATCCAAGATTGTTGTACAAAAGGCAGCATTTCTCCTTCTCCAAGCCTCTTAGCGGGAGAATTGCTGTATTTCGTACAACAATTCTCCCAAACACCCTATTAAAGGGGTACCAGAGTTGCACTACGTACAACATATTGCCTATTCAGCGTGAGCTTAAGATGCTCAATTGTCCCAGTGATTGCATTTGGTGCAACAGAATTCCCAATATTCTGAGATAAATCCCATTCTGCTGTATTTCGTACAACAGATTTCTGAATATTCGTCCAAAAACTCCATCTTTGCAGAGTTCTGCTGTACAAAGTACAACAGAACTGGCAGTAAATCCGGCTCCACCGTTCATCCAGGACATCTACATTTAACCCGTTACATCCAGTACCTACCTGCACCAGTGCCCCATCCTACATCTAGTACCCACCTACCTCCAGTAACCCGTCCTGCATCCGTTGCCCCCGCCTTCATCCAATGCCCCGGCCTACATCCAGCCCTTCTCCTCAGCCAGCCGCACCGCCTCAATCCGGCTCTTCACTTCCAGCTTGCCGAGAATCTCCGAGATGTAATTGCGGACGGTACCATAGGAGAGATGCAGCGCCGAGGCGATCTCCCCGGCACTCCGGCCCGCGCCGGCCAGCTTCAGAATCTCCCGCTCCCGTTCCGACAGCGGGTTCTCTTCCCGCAGGCTGCCGAAGACCAGCTCGGGGGACACCTCCCGGTACCCGTCCATCACCCGGCGGATCGCCTCCGCCAGCTTGTCCACCGGCTCATCCTTCAGCAGATAGCCCTGAATCCCGGCCTTCACGCCCCGCTCGAAATAGCCGGGCCGGGCGAAGGTGGTCAGGATGATGATTTTGGTGGCACAGCCCCGCGATTTCAGGATCTCCGCAACCTCCAGACCGCTCATCAGCGGCATCTCAATATCCATCAGACATACATCCGGCTGAAGACGTTCAATCAGCGCCAGTGCCTCTGCCCCGTCTCCGGCTTCCCCGGCCATCTCGATATCATCCTCCAAATCGAGCAGTGAAGCCATCGCTCCGCGCAGCAGCCGCTGATCCTCGGCAATTACGATGCTGATCATGCCGTTTCCCCGTCCTTTCTATCCTTGACTACTCTTGGCGTCACCACAGTTAACAATGTTCCTGCCCCTGTCCCAGTTCCTGTTCCTGACCCTATGCCACTGCCCGTTCCCGGGCCCAGGGTCAGAGAACCGTCAATCAGGGCCAGCCGCTCCGCCATCCCTTTCATTCCGTTGCCGTCCCGGCGCTGCGCCGCCCCCTCAGCTCCCCGGTCCTGCAGCCCGGCGCCAACTCCGTTATCCTCCACCGTGATCCGTACCTCCCCAGCCGTCATCCCGATGCCAATCCGGCACAGGTTCGCACCGCTGTGCTTCACAATATTCGTGATGGCCTCCTTGATGCAGAGGCTGAGAATATTCTGCGTCAGATCAGATACGCCCGGAAGCGCTGCATCTCCGTCCACTTCAAGCCGAATCTCCGCGCTGCGCAGCATCTCCCCGGCCTCGGCCAGCTCTTCGGCAACAGAGACCGCGCGCATCTCCGAGACCAGCTCCCGCACCTGCCGCAGCGCAGCCCGTGAAGTGCGCTGGATCTCCCGCGCTTCCGCCTGCGCCCGTTCGGGATTCTTGACGGCCAGCTTCTCGACCAGCTGGCTTTTCAGCGTAATCAGCGACAGCGTATGCCCCATCGTGTCATGCAGATCACGGGCGATACGCATCCGCTCCTCGCGTTTGACCATCTCCTTGATGACCTCATTCGCCTGGTCCAGCTCCTTCTCCAGCATCCGCCGGCGGTTCATGGAGCGGATGCCAAAGGGGGAGATCAGCATCATCAGCACAAAGGGAAAGAGGAATATGCCTTCCGTACCGTACATTTTGGCCAAAGACAGCAGCGCCAGCCCGATTATCATCACTGTAAACACAATAAAAGCCTGTTTGAACCTGCGCAGCTCGGTATACCAGCCGATAAAGTTGCTGGCGAAGAAGCCCATATATAAGTTGTAAGGACTGTAGACGATGCATAACACGGCAATCAGCAGCATTTGCAATCCCAGCCAGGCCGAGTAGGTCTTGCCCTCCGACCAGTAGAGCTGGCGGTAGGTAACCACAAACAGCCCCACCAGTACATAACCCGCCAACAATTTGTATCCGCTGTATCCCTTAAGATTTAAGATCGGAAATACCAGATAGATCAGCCAAATATACGGGTAGAACCCAAATCTGCGCGGAAATAACCGGAACTGCTCACATGCCATTGTACATTACACCGCTTCCTGTTTTTTTCGGATATAGACCGATAATAGCATAAAAACTGCCAGGTATCCGAGCAATAGCAGCGCGGAATTCCACTGCGGAACCCCTCCGCCCACAATCTCCCAGGCACCGTCTCCGTAATTATAGGAAGGCAGCCAGCGGCCGATCCGCTGCATTACATCCGGCATAATATCCAGGGGCATCCACATCCCTCCGGCCACCGCCAGCGCCATATAAAGCACATTGCTCACCCCGCTCGCCGTATCCACCCGCTTCATTGAGCCGATAATCGTACCCAGCGCCAGAAAAGGCAGCGAGCCCGCGAGCAGCCACAGGCCGCTAAGCAGCCATTGTCCCGCCGTCAGCGATATCCCGTTGATCAGATATCCCGCAGCAAAGATACACAGCACCGAGAACAGATGCATCACCGCCATGCCAAACATTTTACCCAGAAAATAAACAGTACCCGGCAGCGGAGTGATACGGATGAACGTATTCCAGCCCTGGGTGCGCTCCTGCACCAGCCGGATGCCGAGGGTCATGATCGCCGAGCCCATTACGCTGAAGGCGGCCATCGACATCAGGTAATGCGCCTGCCACTCCTGCGTATCGTCTGTTCCCGTATTAACCACTCTTGTGAAGATGAAATAGAACATAATCGGCATCAGCAGCGACCAGAACACGTAATAGGGATTGCGGATAATCCGCAGCAGCTCCGCTTTGCACTGGGCCATCATTTGTTTCATCATCATACCGCCGCCTCCTGGCTCATAGTCAACTGCTCGAACGCTTCATCCAGCTTCCCCTGATCAATCACAACATCCTTCACCGCAAGTCCGCCTGTAAAAATAGCCCGCAGCGCCTCATCCGTATTCTCCGTCGTTACATGCAGCCGCCCGTTCTTCTCGTAGCAGGCTTCGACCACAGGCAGCTCCAGCAGTTGACCGCGCAGCACCGCCGGATCGCCGAGCGGCAGGAAGGACACTGACTTACTCACGATTCTGGCCTTAATCTCCTCCGGGCTGCCGTCTGCCACAAGGGCGCCGCGGCTGAACAGCAGAATCCGGTCTGCGGTATCCTCCGCCTCCTGCAGATAGTGGGTGGTGAACAGAATCGTCTTGCCCTGCTCAGCCAGTCCCCGGATCTTCTCCCAGAAATGGCGGCGGGCAGTGATATCGAGCCCCACCGTCGGTTCGTCAAAAACCAGCAGATCGGGGTTACCCGCCAGCGCCAGCGCTAAGCTGAGACTGCGCTTCTGCCCGCCGGAGAGCTTCTCGGCATAGCGGTTCAGATCGGCCGGGGCAAGCCCCGTGGCCTGAAGCAGCACCTCCATCTCCATCGGCCGCGGATAATAGCTGCGGATCAGGGACAGAATCTCTCTGACCTTTAACCGGTCCATCACACTCACCTCCTGCAGCATCGCTCCCGTACGCTCCCGGACCCTGGCGTCTTTGGGCGGAAGCCCAAACACCTGTACACTTCCTTCTGTGGGCTCAAGCAGCCCCAGAAGCATGGACAAGGTAGTTGTTTTACCTGCTCCGTTAGGCCCGAGCACTGCTGTAATGGAACCTCTGTTAATGGTGAAGCTGACGCGATCCACCGCTTTTTTATCCTGGAAGCTTCTGCTGACATTTTTCATTTCGATCACATGATCCATCCTGTATCCCTCCGTATCCATATGCCCTCCGGCTATATTTCTATAGTACAGGAGGCCGAAAGTGAACATCAGTATGGACTGTCATTCGTTCAAGGTGACAACTGTCACCCGGATAAATAACTTTTTGAGGAAATTATTGATTTTTATGGAGGGTTGAATTAAGATATTTCTGCCATAAAAGTAAGCGATTACAATTCTGCATAATCGAGAGGAGTATAATGTATGTTCAAAAGAATTGGACTGGCAGCGCTGATCGCCACGCTGCTTGCGGGCAGCGGAGGCATTGCACCGCAACCGGTTTCAGCTGCAGGGGAAACGGCAGAGGTATGGATATCCACCTCGGATCCGAATACGGAGCCGGCTGTCGGATTAAGCACTGGTGCCCGTTTGACCCGCATCGGGGATAAGAGCTTCAGCTCCGCCACCGGAAGCAGCGATTATACAATTACCGTTAACGAAGGCACCAGCTATCAGCAAATGGACGGATTCGGCGTTTCCCTGACCGACTCCTCCGCCTGGCTGCTCAATTACAAGCTGAATGCCGCCAAGCGGGCTGAGGTGATGGAGAAGCTGTTTGGCAACACCGGTATTGGCTTGAGTGTGCTGCGGCAGCCGATGCGCAGCTCGGACTTCACCTGGTCGGCCTACACGTATGATGACACGGCTGGGGACACCTCACTCGGCCAGTTCACGATCAGCCGTGATCTGCCTTATATCGTTCCAATGGTCAAAGCGGCGATTGCCAAGAACCCCGGCATTAAGGTATTTGCTTCACCGTGGAGCGCCCCGGCCTGGATGAAGTACTCCGGGACCCTGAACGGCGGCAAGCTCAAAGCTGAGTACTATCAGACCTACGCCGATTATTTTAAAAAATACATTCAGGCCTATCAGGCCCAGGGGATTCCCATTTATGCCGTCACCGTACAGAACGAGCCTATGTATGAAACCGGAGCGTACCCCTCGATGGCCATGAACGAGCAGGATGAGACCGGCTTCATCGGAGACTACCTGGGCCCAACCTTGCAGAATGCCGGGATTAATACCAAGATCATTGCTTTTGACCATAATTATCTGAACTGGAGCTTCCCGAATACGGTCGTTCAGAATCTGAAAAACTCCGGCAAAGCAAGCTATATCGCCGGCAGCGCCTTCCATCACTACGACAGCGGTGACGGCTCGCAGATGACCTCCATGCATAATGCCCATCCCGATAAAGACATCTGGTTCACAGAGGGCGGGTTCGGCACCTGGAATGATCCGCAGAACGGCACAAGCCAGGGCTTCGACAACATGATCACTGAATTCATTAATATTACACGTAACTGGTCCAAATCGGTTATTCTCTGGAACGCCGCACTTGATCAGAAGGACGGTCCTGCCCTGCTGTCCGCCTACAATACCAACCGGGGCATGGTCACCATTCAGAACTCTGACAATTCAAACAGTAATCCGGAGAACAATGTCACTTATACCAAGCAATATTATCTGCTGGGCCACTTCAGCAAATTTGTCGTTCCGGGTGCTTACCGCATCCAGAGCAACACCAGCAATGATCTGAAGAATGTGGCCTTCAAGAATCCCGACGGCTCCAAGGTAGTTGTCGCTTATAATCCGCAGACCTCGGCCAAGAACGTCAAGATACAATGGGGCAGCCAGTCGTTTATCGTAAATGTGCCTGCCAAGTCAGTGATGACATATAAGTGGTACGGCAATCCGTCTTAGAGCGGGCTGAATCCTGTAAACAGCAAGAAGGCTTCGCCCTTTCTTTAAGGGGGAAGCCTTCTTGCTGCTATCCATATAGCTTCAGTTACACACTTTAACGTGTTATCTCTGCATGAACCCTTTGCCCAGCAGGAATTCCTTCATATGCATTCTTGACGGCTGAGCCTGGCGCTTCGCCATGATCTCCGACCACGAGGCCTCACTCTGGCCGCCGGTCCGCTCGCGCATATAATCGCGTGAGATCCCGTCATACACCCCGGCCTGCTGCAATGCGGCTTCGGCATTATAGCCGTTATGATGCAGCACGGCCTGCAGCGGCAGACGCGGCCGCACTCCATTCACGGCGGCGGGATAACCAAGGCACATGCCGAATACCGGATAGACCAGCTCAGGCAGGCCCAGCAGCTCAGACAGCGCGGCAATATTATTGCGGACGCCGCCGATATACACGATGCCTAGACCGAGTGATTCGGCGGCAACCGCAGCATTCTGCGCGGCGAGCGCAACATCGACGGTGGCAACGATCAGATTCTCTGTACTGTCCTCATAGGATGGCGCCCCCTGCAGATGGGGAGCCGCCGCCTCACGCAGCCGGTACAGGTCGGCACACCAGACCAGGAAGACCGGGCACTGCTCGATATACGCCTGATTGCCGGATAAGGCGGAGAGCTGCGCTTTAAGTGCAGGCTCCGTTACGGCAATTACGCTATAAGCCTGCACATTGCTGGAGGTAGAGGCCATCTGGCCCGCCCCGATAATGGCAGCGAGCAGCTCGTCACTGACCGGCTTGTCCTGAAACTGGCGGACGGAGGTATGACGGTTCAACAGCTCAAGAGTTTCATTTACGGGTTTCACAGTAGGTTCGCCTCTCTTTTCACAGTTATATAGGAATATTATGAACACAATTTAGTATCCAGACAACAGGAGGGCCTTCGCGCTACCATCCGCCCCCCCGCTTCACCTCCTGGACTATGCCCCTGATCCCCTCATCAATCTGGTCCAGCCCGGCGCGGGAAATACTGATGCGTATAAACTTGTCCCGGGTCCGGTAATCGGATAAATAGAATCCATTGCCGGATACGACGCAGATCTTCCGCTCTCCCAGCCGCTTGACCAGCCGTTCCAGATTCACGGTTACCGGCAATTTGAATTGCATGTAGACGCCGGAGCTGTCCGCAGATGCTTCAATTAAACCTTCCGTATTATACCGCCGGAGCGCCTCATACACCGCCTGGATTCTTTTGGCGTACATCGCTTTTATTTTGTGCCTGTGGTGCTCATACATGCCGTTCTTGATATATACCTCAAGCGCTGCCTGGGATAACAGGGAGGTGTCCGTGTATCCTTTATAGGCGCGGAAGGTCACAAGCAACGGCTCCGGCAGCACAACCGCCCCCAGCCTGAGGCCGGGGAAGATGATTTTGGAGAAGCTTTTCAAATAAATCACATGTGAAGTCTGGTCATACGCGTATACAGGATCAAATTGCCGTCCGGCACCCAGATCAGCCATGTAATCATCCTCAACGACATACACATCGTATTTGCCGGCCAGTCTGGCAATGGCCTGCCGCTCTGCTGTGCTGTAAGATGTTCCGAGCGGATTATGATACCTGGGCATGGTATAGAACAATTTAAACCTGCCGCTTGCGAACCGCTCCTCCAGCTCCCGCAGGTTAATCCCGGCTGCGGAGCGGCCGATTCCGCTGACAGGCAGTCCCTCCGCCTCCAAATACCTCAAATAAATATCATACCCCGGCTGTTCAACGAGGATCTCCGTCCTGCCGCTGGGGAACGGCATTCTGGCCAGAATCTCCAATGCCTGCTGGATTCCCGAAGTAAGGATAATCCGCTCTGCCTTGGCAAAAACCTGATACTCCGCCAGATGAGACACCAGCGTGCGGCGCAGCGAATCCAGTCCCTGCGCATCCCCGTAAGTGAACAGGTTGTATTTGTAATGGTCAATCGCCTTGTTAAGGCAATGCTGGAAATCCAGATACGGAAATACGTTCAGATCGGGCGATGCCGAAGCGAAGTCGATTGTTCCGCTGCCCCCGGCAGGTCCGGGTTCTTCCGTCTTCTCCACCATATAATAGCCGCTCTGCGGAATCGAATATATGGCATGTGTTCTCTCCAGCTCCCCGTAGGCCCGCAGAATGGTGCTGACACTGCAGCCGTAGAATGCTGCGGCGCTGCGCACGGAAGGCAGCTTTTCCCCAGGACGGTACTGTCCTTCCTTCATCCGCTTCTCTATCTCCGATACAACCGAATGATACTTTTTCACGCTGCCCCGCCTCCCATCGCCTTCATTCCACGGCCTGCTGTTCATGATACCTCTATTATCCTTCAATTATTATACAGGAAACAACGAACTGTACCGGTACAGTAGCGGAAAGGCGGTATTGTTCTGCTGCTGAATTCCCTTTAATTTTAAAGTAACACATACGATGTTCACAGCATCCAGTCTTACTCACACAAAGGAGATGTACCTATGCAGCAGCAAGGACTCAAGTTGGCTTATAGCTTTGCCGTACTCAATGCGGTAATTATCGGATTCTCATTCCTGTTCACCAAGGTGGCTCTCTGCCATGCCGGACCGCTCGATACATTAACCTACCGTTTCGCTGCTTCGTTTGTTGTGATGTCGGTCCCGGTCGCCTTCGGCTGGGTCAAAATCTCCTACCGCGGCAAGCCGGTTGGCCGGGCACTGCTGCTGGCAGCGATGTATCCGCTGGGATTCTTCACCCTTCAGGTATTCGGACTTCAGCGTGCAACCTCTGCCGAGGGCGGAATTCTCTATTCGTTCACTCCTGTCGTGACGATGATCATCGCTTCTATTTTCTTGAAGGAGAAGACCTCTCTGCTGCAAAAGCTGTGCATCTTCCTGTCGGTATTTGGCGTTGTGTTTATCTTTGTCATGAAGGGAAGCAGTATTCAGCTGTCCAACCTGACCGGGATTGTGCTGTTGTTCCTGACTTGTCTGGCGTTTGCCGGATACAGCGTGCTGGCCCGGTCACTCTCCAGGCACTTCAGCCCCGCTGAACTCAGCTACCTCATGATGGGGATCGGCTTCGCAACCTTCCTGATCATTTCGCTCACCGGACATGCAGCCAGCGGAACCTTCAGCGAATTCCTAAGCCCGCTCACGAGCGGCACCTTTATCCTGTCTGCAGTATATCTGGGAGTCATAGCCTCGCTGGTGACTACCCTGACTTCAACTTATATCTTGTCCAAAATCGAAGCTTCACTCATGAGTGTGTTCACCAATCTCTCAACCATCGTCTCCATTGCAGCCGGAGCATTTTTCCTGGGGGAAGAGATTACAGTGTACCATTGGATCGGATCTCTTTTGATCATAGCCGGGGTAATCGGCACCAACCGGCTCGGACGGAACAAGCCTTGCGTGCAGGTTGCCGGCCGGAGCGAGTCTGTGTAAGCAGGTAGTGCGCTGTTCCACATTGCTCTATTCAGACTACTTCTAGGGAGGCACATTGTATTCGTTTTTTCGCATACATTTGGTCCGGTTACCTTCGCAGAAGCACATTGTATTCGTTTTTTCGCATACATTGGGTCCGGATCCCTTCGCGGAGGCACATTGTATTCGTTTTTTCGCATACATTTGGTCCGGTTACCTTCGCGGAAGCACATTGTATTCGTTTTTTCGCATACATTGGGTCCGGATCCCTTCGTGGAGGCACATTGTATTCGTTTTTTCGTATACATTGGGTCCGGTTGCCTTCGCAGAAGCACATTGTATTCGATTTTTCGCATACATTGGGTCCGGATCCCTTCGCGGAGGCACATTGTATTCGGTTTTTCGCATACATTGGGTCCGGATCCCTTCGCGGAGGCACATTGTATTCGGTTTTTCGCATACATTGAGTCCGGTTACCTTCGCGGAGGCACATTGTATTCGATTTTTCGCATACATTGGGTCCGGTTACCCCTTAGCACACTTTCGGCGGCATCAAGGGCACTAGTGCCCCTCATTTCCTCCCTTGGCCCGCTTTCGGCGGCAACACAAAGAACCGCCGGACATTAACGCTCCGGCGGTTCTTTGGTTATCGGCGCTCAAGTCCGGATCGCTCCGTCTGCAGCAGAAGCAGTGAACATTACAGCTTGACCCGCTGCAGCCGCAGCGCATTCAGCAAAACGGATACAGAGCTGAAGGCCATTGCTGCACCGGCCAGCCACGGAGCCAGGAAGCCCAGCGCGGCAACCGGTATGCCGATCGTATTGTAGGCAAGCGCCCAGAACAAATTCTGCTTGATATTGCGCATCGTCTTGCGGCTCATCAGAATGGCATCCGGAATGCTCAGCAGATCGCCGCGCATGAGCGTAATATCCGCCGCCTCCATCGCCACATCCGTGCCGGTGCCGATGGCCATACCGGTGTCTGCCGTTGCCAGTGCCGGCGCATCGTTGATGCCATCGCCAACCATGGCAACCTTGACTCCGCCGCTCTGCAGCCTGCGGATCTCGGCTGCCTTGCCTTCCGGCAGCACCTCTGCCAGCACCGTGCGGATGCCCGCCTGCTCGGCAATGGCCTGAGCCGTAATCTTGTTGTCCCCGGTGATCATAACGACCTCGATGCCCATCTCGTGTAGTCTGGATACCGCAGCGCGCGAGGTTTCCTTAATCGTATCCGCCACCGCTACGACACCGGCAATTTCGCCGTCAACAGCTACCAGCATCGCTGTTTTGCCTTCATGCTCAAGCCGGGTCATGATTGCTGTCCACGGCCCGATATCAAGGCCGCTCTCCTCCATCATCCGCCGTGTGCCCACGCTTACCTTCTGGCCTGCCACTACAGCAGATACGCCGCGGCCCGGCACAGCCTCGAACTGCCCTGCAGGCGGAAGCTCAATGCTTCTGCTCTTCGCGCCCGCAACAATGGCATCCGCCAGCGGATGCTCCGAGAGCTTCTCCGCCGCCGCTGTAATCGACAGCAGCCGGTTCTCGGCAAGCACCTTGCCCTGTGCTACAATGCCGGTACTGGTTACAATGTCGGTCAGCACAGGCTTGCCGTTGGTCACAGTTCCGGTCTTATCCACTACAACAACCTTAATGCCCTGTGCAGCTTCCAGATGCTCCCCGCCCTTGAACAGGATGCCGAACTCGGCTGCCCGGCCGGACCCCGCCATTATGGAAGTCGGTGTCGCCAGTCCCAGTGCACACGGGCAGGCGATTACGAGCACCGCGATGGCTTTCTCCAGCGCATCCGCGAACTGCCCGGGTGCGCCCCAGATATACCAGATTACAAAGGTTACAGCTGCAATCCCCACCACGATCGGTACAAAGATCCCGGAAATCACATCGGCGATCCGCTGAATCGGCGCCTTCGAGCCCTGCGCCTCTTCTACCACTCGAATAATCTGCGCCAGCGCCGTATCCCGGCCGACCTTGCGGACTTTGATCCGGAGCATGCCGTTTTTGTTCAGGGTGGCTCCTATAACCGAGTCACCCGGCTTCTTCTCCACCGGCATACTCTCGCCAGTCAGCATGGATTCATCGACGGAGGACAGCCCCTCGACCACTTCACCGTCTACAGGCACCTTGGTTCCCGGCTTCACCAGCACGAGATCTCCGATAACGACATCCTCTACGGGAATGCTCAGCTCAACCCCGTCGCGCATCACCAGCGCGGTCTTGGCCTGCAGTCCCATCAGGCTGCGTATCGCGTCTGAGGAACGCCCTTTGGCCAATGCCTCGGACCATTTGCCTACAAGAATCAGCGTAATCAGAACCGCACTGGTCTCGAAGTACAGCTCCACCGTATGGTGCATACCGCTCATGTTCAAGGAATCCACCGTCAGGTACAGACTGTAGAAATAGGCCGCCGAGGTGCCCAGCACCACCAGCACATCCATATTGGCACTGCCGTTCTTCAGCGCTTTGTAGGCATTGACATAGAACTGCCAGCCGATCAGGAACTGCACGGGAGTCGCCAGCACCAGCTGGAACCAGGGATTCATCAGCAGCTCTGGTGTCCAGATCCAGGAAGTGAAAGAGAAATGGCCCGCCATGGCCCAGAGCAGCGGCAGTGACAATATAGCAGAGATTATCCACTTGTTCCGTTTGTGCGTGATTTCCTCTCCGCGCTGGCTGGCGATATCCTTGCGGTCCTGCTTCAGCGCCGCCTTGTAGCCGATGCTGCTCACCTTATCCATAATCTCAGCTGTACTGATATTCCCCGGCGAATATTCCACATGTGCCGTCTCCAGCGCCAGATTCACATTCACTGCGGCAATCCCGGGCATCCGTCCCAGCACCTTCTCAATTCTGGCCGAGCATGCCGCACAGGTCATGCCCGTAATATCGAAATCCGCCGATTCCTTCAGCGTATCATAGCCGAGAGAACGGATCTTCTCCTCAATCTGCGGCACGCCAGCGACCTTCGGATCAAATCCCACCGTCGCCTGCTCCAGCGCCAGATTGACATTCGCCCGGGATACCCCCTCCATGCGGGACAATCCCTTCTCGATCCGCGCCGCACAAGCGGAGCAGGTCATCCCGGTAATCTGCAGCGTAGCCTGCTGCTGGACCGGTTCTGCACTCTTTTCCATGATTCACGCACCTCCCCATACCCCCAAGGGGTATATTTATCTTTAAAAGAAAAGGCATTGGCGCCCGGCCCTATTGCTCTAGGGTTCCCGGCTCCAAGCCCTTACATTACAATCCTTCACTTAAACTACGTCGTAGCCCTGATCCTCGATAGCCGCCTTGATTGCATCCAGGCTTACAGTGTTCTCGTCAAATTCAACCGCTACCGTCTTCGCCGGAAGATCTACCTTCGCCGCAGCCCCAACGCCGCTCACAGCTTTCTCTACAGCACTTACACAGTGACCACAAGACATTCCTTCTACATTCAATGTTACGTTCGACATTTGATTACCCTCCTAATGGTTTGAATAGCATACGCCTCCTGATCAGCCTCGAAAGCATACGCTTAATTTGGTTAGCATCCGCTTAATTGCCAGCGAATGCTTGGTTTGACGGCTCCCCGCATTGCCTGCAGAGTTTGATCTTGAGAAAAAATAATCCCAGATGAAAGTAACGGAGGGGAATTTTGAAACTGTAGGAGCGCCAGCGACCGCCTTTGTCCACGGATTTCTACCGCAAATAGCGGTTTAAATCAAAGAAATCCGGGGACAACAGCGGCCGAAAGTTCAAACATTCACCGCAGTTACGACCTCCATCAATAATTAGGACTTCTCCATTCAAACTCCCCAGGCCCAACCTCTATTTCATCAGCTTATTCACCGTAATCAGCAGCTCATCGATAACCTCATGCTCGCCGGCTTCGATCCGCTCGATAATGCAGCTCTTCATATGGCCTTCAAGCAGCAGCTTGCCGACACTGTTCAGTGCCGCCTGCACCGCCGCCAGCTGATTAAGCACATCATCACAGTAGGTATCCCGTTCAATCATGCCTTTGACGCCGCGGATCTGTCCCTCAATCCGGTTAAGCCGGGTGGTCAGTCCACTCTTGAATTCCGGGGAATGATGGCTCTTGCGGACGCCGGATGCAGAAGAATGGCAATCCTCGCCGCAATCATGCCCGGCATGCTCCTTCTCATTTGTTGACACAGGAATCAGCCTCCTCAAGTAACAATATAATATACCCCCCATGGGTATGTCAAGGCCTCACCGCAACTTATCTCCTTTATCCTGTAACACATGCGTATTTGTCATGATTTAGCAGGAGAATTCCCGTTTGAACGCGAATCTCCTAGAATAAAACATCTACAACTACGTGAATGGAGGAGGAGCAGTGCTCAAATCAATCATCAGCCAGATGCATCGCCGCAGGAGCTATTTGTACTCCTTTATCATATGCATTGCCGGGCTGGGCTTGTTCATTTATCAAACGGAACCGCAAATTCTTCAGCTCTCCTCATCCGGCTGGGGCTGGGTTACCGCCATGTCAGGCGCGGCCGTCCTGCTCACCGTCTTCACCTTCCAGCTGCCTCCGCAGGGGAACGGGCTGTCACTGGATTCTTCCATCTATCTGGCCTGTATCTTTATCTTCGGCGCCCCGTCCGCCCTTCTGGTTCTCCTGCTCTGCTCCATCGTACTGCTGTTCATCGAATGGGGAAGCACTCCGCTCTGGAAGCATCTCAATAATTTCGCCGTGTACTGTATCATGATCACTTCCGCAGCCTTTATCTTCTCGTGGTCCGGGGGCCGGCAGGGACCGCTTCTCAGCAGCTATCTGGCAGCATACCTCAGCGCTATGGCCATATATTTCATCCTGAACCTGCTGCTTGTCGGCTTCTTCTACTACATAATTTTCCGTGAGAATCTCTACAATACACTCAAAGCAATGCTGACAGACGCCGTACTGGCCTATTTGTGCACGCTGGTGCTCTCCCTGGTGCTGACCGTTCTGCTCTTCTATAACGGAATTACCGGCCTGGCCTTATTCCTGGGCCTCAGTGTACTGATCTCCTATTCCTTCAAACGGCTGTTCAGCATGTACCGTGACATTGAAGAGCGGGCTAACCGCGATCAGCGTACCGGACTGTTTAACCACAGCTATTTCGAAGCGGCGCTAGAAGAGGAAATGCGCAGATCGCAGGCAGGCGGCAGCGCACTCTCCCTGGCCATGATTGATATCGATGATTTCAAGAAATACAATGATCACTTCGGCCATCTTAAGGGGGACGGGCTTATTGTTTTTCTGGCTGAGCTACTGAAGAAGGAAACCGGGTCCACCGATATTATTGTCTCCAGATATGGCGGTGAAGAATTCACCCTGCTGATGCCGGGCTACGATGCCGTGACGGCCAGGCAATTCATCGAAAAGCTGCGCAAAACGCTCAACAATTCTATTTTTGAAGGCAGCGAGATCTTCCCGCAGGGCTGTCTGGCGTTCTCCGCAGGCGTAGCCGGATACCGGCCCGATGTCCACTTCAAGTCAGAGCTGGTCGACCATGCCGATCAGGCGCTGTACTATGCCAAAAAACAGGGCAAGAACATGGTCCACGTCTACGGCAACCAGTCTCTCTTGGAGCGCGACATCGATTTCAGTCAGGATGTGCGCGATATTGAGCAGCAGCTTAATCTTTTTATGTACAAGGATCTGGAGACCTTCAAGCATTCCAAACGCGTATTCCGCTATGCCATGGACATCAGCGAGCTGCTGGCGCTGGACAATCTCTCCAAACGGCAGTTCACGCTCGGCGCACTGATCCACGATATCGGCAAGCTGGAGATTCCCTGGGGCATACTTAACAAGAAGGATAAGCTCGCGCCGGAGGAATGGGAGATGGTCAAATGGCATGTCACCTGGGGCAAAGAGATGGCACTTACCAACGATAAATACAAGGATCTCGCCCCTTATATCGAGCTGCACCACGAACGGTATGACGGCAAAGGGTATCCGTACGGCTTCAAGGGAGAAGAGATTCCCCGGCTATGCCGGATGCTGACCATTATCGACTCGTTCGATGCCATGACCACGGAGCGTCCGTACCAGCCGACCAAATCGTTCGCAGAAGCTATTGTGGAGCTGCGGGCCTGCGCGGGAAGCCAGTTTGACCCGGAGCTGACTGAGCTGTTCATCAGGTACATAGAAGCCCGGGAGCTGCGTTCAAGCGATGCGGCCATGTAGGAAGAAGCATCTACCCCCGCTGCGGATAAAGGTCCGCCTGCGAGGGAATACCATACATAGAAGTCCTGCCGTTCTTGTTGTACAAGGGCGGCTTATTTGCGTCCACAGCATTATTTAGTATTTAATTTTGAAAAAAAGGATTGCCACCCTATTCAAATTTGAATATAATAAGATTTGCCATTGAATACTGAACGTAAAGGAGTCTGTAAATGCATACTAAAGAAAGCAATCTTAAGCTCGTCGTTGCCGGCCTGCTGCTCGGTATTCTGATGTCTGCCATGGATAATACGATTGTGGCCTCAGCTATGGGCACCATCGTCTCCGACCTCGGGGGACTTGATAAAATCGTCTGGGTAACCTCTGCTTATATGGTCATGGTTATGGCCGGAACCCCCATCTTCGGCAAATTGTCCGATATGTACGGACGCAAGCGCTTCTTCATCTTCGGACTGATCGTGTTCCTGATCGGCTCCGCCCTGTGCGGAACGGCGGCCAGCATCACACAGCTCAGTATTTACCGGGCGATCCAAGGGATTGGCGGCGGTGCGCTGATGCCGATCGCCTTCACGATTGTATTTGACATTTTCCCGCCGCAAAAAAGAGGCAAGCTCACCGGATTATTCGGTGCTGTCTTCGGGATCTCCAGCGTAATCGGCCCTCTGCTGGGCGCTTATATCACTGATTACGTCGGCTGGAACTGGATTTTCTATATTAATGTACCGATTGGTATCGTCTCCTTCTTCCTGATTATGACGTCCTACAAGGAATCCGTCTCCCATGCCAAACAGCGGATTGACTGGGGCGGCGCCTTCACGCTGGTGGCAGGAATTATCTGCCTGATGTTCGCGCTTGAGCTTGGCGGCAATCAGTATGCCTGGGATTCAGCAACGATTCTCGGACTGTTCGCCGGCTTCGCGGTATTCCTGATTGCCTTCATCTTCATTGAGCAGAATGCGGCAGAGCCGGTCATCTCGTTCAACATGTTCCGGGGGCGCCTGTTTGCCACCAGCAGTCTGCTCGGCTTGTTCTACGGCTCGGCGTTTATCGTAGCTACGGTATACATTCCGATCTATGTCCAGGGGGTATACGGCGGCTCCGCCACCAACTCCGGTCTGATCCTGATGCCGATGATGATTGGTACGGTAATCGGCAGCCAGTCCGGCGGTCTGCTCACCACCAAGACGAGCTTCCGCAACATCATGCTGTTGTCCGCAGTGTGTTTCGTTGCCGGTATCTTCTCACTCAGCACACTGACACCGGATACTTCCCGTCTGCTGCTGAATGCGTTCATGGCGCTGACCGGCTTCGGGGTAGGGTTCTCCTTCTCCGTACTCAGCATGTCATCCATTCACCATTTCGATATTCGCCAGCGCGGTTCAGCTACCTCCACCAGCACCTTCCTGCGCTCGCTCGGGATGACGCTGGGGATTACCATCTTCGGTATTATCCAGCGCAACAGCTTCACTTCGGAGCTTAGCACGGCCTTCGGAGACGGCGGCCAGGCCTCTTCCTTCGGCGATCCGCGTTCTGCGCTGACCCCTGAGGCCCGTGCACAGATTCCGGCACCGGTGCTGGAGAAGATCACAAATTCACTGTCTACCTCGATCGCACATACCTTCATGTGGGCTATCGTGCCAGCGGTGCTTGCCGTTATCTTTGTCCTGCTAATGCCCAAAGACCGGCTGACGATTCAGCCTAAGGAATCCCAGCCAGCTCCGGCTTCCGGGCAGAGGTAAGCACCATGTCCATGAAGCTGCTGATTCTGGGGCTGCTGCTGGAACGGGATATGCATCCTTATGAGATTACTCTCGTTATGAAGGAACGCACGATGGACCAGTTCATTAAGCTGCAGATGGGCTCATTATATTATGCAGTCGACAAGCTGGCCGAGGGTGGTCATATCGAAGCTGTGGAGATCATCCGCAGCGCGGACCGGCCGGATAAAACCATCTACCGGATTACGGATAAAGGCAAGGAGTTAATGGAACAGCTCATTCTGCAGCAGATCAAGAAGAGCGACCCCCTGTATCATCCGCAGTACATGGCCTTGGCATTCTCGCGCTACATTGACCAGGAGAAGGTGGAGATACTACTGGAGGAACGAATCCGCGAAGCGGAGCACCAGGTGAACTTCGCCTACCAGGTATACGAGGAGCATATCTCCATTGTGCCCCGTTCGGCGCTGCATCTGATGTACGGCCGGTATGAGCATAGCCTGACAGAGCTGAAATGGCTGAAGCGGCTCCATGAGGATGTGGCCGCCCGCAGGCTGAGTGACAAAGGCAGCCCGATTATTCCGCAATAAGTATAATTTCAGGAGGATTGTTCCGCCGCCGTTACAGGCAGCCGGGGCAGTCCTCCATTTCATTTCCAAAGCCTGTTCACACAGGAACCTGCGGTTTATCACAGGCCCCTGTGTTTAATTAGCCCGAATTGTGTTTATTAGGGAGCAAACTGCCGGCAAGGCTCAGGAGAATTCTCTAGCACATTTCCATCCTTGCCTTGCAAATAATCCGAAAGGGAAGTGAACTTAAGATGAGCCATAGTGACGATAAGAAGCCGATAAGAGACGAGCGTGACCATCCCGAGCAATACCCGACGGACAAACCAAGCTTATTCGACCTTGATGAAAGCGAACAGAATGTAGATCCGATTCCGGTCGAGGATCTGACACTCGAGAAGCAGGAGGAGAAGGATAAGGAAGGCACGAAACACCGCTCCTCCAGCGACAAGAAATACCATACCGGATTCTAAAGGTGTACACTTAATCTTAGAGCATTCAAAAGTTAAAGCTTATGGAGGGATACAATTGCTGAAAGCGTTACCACTTAATAAACGCGGAATTCCCGCCAGCCGCATTGCGCTGGGCTGTATGGGGCTTGGCGGAGGCTGGGACCATGAACCGGTTACAGCGGAGAACATAAAGCAGGGGCATGAGGCGCTGGATGCGGCGCTGTCGATCGGCATCAATTTTTTTGACCATGCGGATATCTATACCCGGGGCAAGGCGGAGAAGGTATTCGGACAGATCTTCAGGGAGCGTCCGGGTCTGCGTGAGGAGATCATCCTGCAGTCGAAATGCGGCATCAGGCTGATGGAGCCGGGTGATATCACCAATATGTTCGACTTCTCCAAGGAACATATTCTGTCCAGTGTAGACGGAACGCTCTCCCGGCTGGGCACAGAGTATATTGATATTCTGCTGCTGCACCGCCCCGACCCGCTGATGGACCCTGAGGAAGTCGCCGAAGCACTGCGCCTGCTTAAGACAGCCGGCAAGGTGCGCCACTTCGGTGTCTCCAATATGAGTGCTGCCCAGATCAAACTGCTGGAGACCTATTGTGACGAGCCCTTCATCGTCAATCAGCTGCATATGAGCCTGTCCAAAATCAGCTGGGTCGATGCCGTACTCAGCGTGAACCGGGAACAGTGGAAAGACCTCACGTTTCCTGAGGGTACAATAGAGTATTGCCGCGCGGGAAATATCCAGCTTCAGGCCTGGGGCCCGCTGGCCCAGGGGCTGTTCAGCGGAAGGCCGCTTGAAGGACAACCGGAGAACGTGGTGAATACAGCGGCCAGAGTACAGGCGCTTGCCGATGAGAAGAATACAACACCTGAGGCCATCGTCCTGGCCTGGCTGATGACGCATCCTGCAGCCATCCAGCCTGTAATCGGCACCGTCAATCCGCTGCGCATCGCAGCCTGCGGAGGGGCGGATAAGATTGAGCTCTCCCGCAAGGAGTGGTACGAGCTGTACGTCAGCTCACGCGGAGAGAAGCTTCCTTAAGGAGCGGACTTCATTACAAAAGGAAAAGGTTATGCTATCCGTAGTTATTATGCGGATAGCATAACCTTTTTTGTTCTCAATAAAGAACATTTGTGAAAAACAGCGATATATCAAGAAAATTAAAGATAATCAGATGCATCCGTGCTTTATTGCGAACAATTCGCTGAAATTGACATTTCTCTTTTCCCGGGTGTGCAGTGTATGATTTCATTACGAAGACGTTCTTAATAAAGAACGAATATAACGAATATCAATCAGTAAGCCATGAGAGGGGGCCTACCTTTGTACCCCAGATCCGCCAAACGGCGTAAACGGAAATACACGAAACTCGGTCTTCGGATCCTGCAATCCGGTGTGGCTGTATCTGTTCTTATAATGTATACCTCCAATCAGATTGGCAGTACTTACGGAGAGTATAACACTTCCCAGGAACAGAACACCTCTATCGGGCTCTGCTCCGTATTTCCGGGCCAGATCGAACAGCTGCTGTCAGAGTTCAGCGGACATGTCCGCACAATTACCCAGCTGAAGTCTTCTCTTGGCAGCCACATTACGAGCGGGAACTATAACACTCCCCCGGTCTCTGAAGAACTGTCAGCGGAGGAACTGGATCAGATCTCCAGTGAGATCTCAGAACAAATCCGGCTGGCAAGCGATACAGTTAGCGCACTGGATACACAGCTGAGCCTCAATGCAGGTATCTGGCAGCAAATTCTGCAGGAAATTGGCAGTGCAGCAGCCATTCTGCATCAACTCGGAGGATATATGGTTAATCTCGAACCCAATTGCCTGGAAATCCGTGACGCCCGGTTCTTCGAACAGCTGCAGGAAGGTCTCCATCAAAGCGGGGTGCTGTCGGAATCCCTGACGGATACATTAACGGGCATTGTGCATTATCTGAATACGATTCATGATTTCGGCGGCTCGCTGCCGACCGGTAATCCTGACCGGGTGCTTCTCCGGCAAGAAAGCTTCGGCTTCCCTGCCGAGGAACCGATTTTCTCACTCATGGCCAGAGCCTACAATGCAGACCCCAATGTATCTCCCGCCTTACAGTCAAGCTACGATCAGTTAAGTGCAGAATTAACAGCCTCCAGAGACAACCTATCGTCCACAATCTCCACGCTGCAGGAACAGCAGGTACACATTGCTGAAGCGAAGGCGGCGCTGGAGGAGAAAGCCAAGGCTGAAGAAGCGGAACGGCTGGCGCTTGAGAAAGCCAAGGCTGAGGAAGCGGAACGGGATGCACTGGAGAAGCAGAAACAAGAGAACGATCAAACCAAGAATAATCCGCCCGCAGCCAGCATTCCTGGAGAAGATAAGACCATCGATGAACCTGCTATAGAAGCTCCTGAGGGAGAAAAACCGGCTCCTGCACCCTCACCGGATGCAGAGGTTACCGCTCCGCCTGCCACACCGGCACCGGAAGCCAATCTTCCGGAGGCGACTCCAGCGGCAGACTCACCTGGGGAGCTCCCGGATAGCGGTACAGATACCGCGCAGCCAACAGCTACAGTTACACCTACAGCTACACCTGCTCCACAATCGGATACCAGCAAAGGCGGGGAATAATATGCGCATTAAAAAGATAGTCAGCACCACATTGTCCACACTGATATTTATGATTTTCCTGGTGCTGGTAACAGCAGTAGTCATCTCCAAAGCCTCCGGAGGCGAACCTTCCTTCTTAGGCTATCAGATCAAGACGGTGTTATCCGGTTCCATGGAGCCGGGCATCCAGACCGGATCTATAGTAGCGATTAAGCCGGGCGGGGATATGACCCGTTTTCAAAAAGGCGATGTGATTACTTTCATGAATTCCGATAACCTCCTGATTACACACCGTGTGGTCGATGCTTCAATAAACAGTGCCATAGGTGAAGCCAGCTATACCACCAAAGGGGACAATAACGATGCAGCCGATACCTCAGCGGTCAGCTCAACAAATGTGGTAGGCCAATATACCGGCGTCACCGTCCCTTATGTAGGATATGCCATGAATTTTGCGGTCTCCAAAGCCGGAAGCGTAATGCTGATGATTATCCCCGGGCTGCTCCTGCTCCTCTACGCACTGTATTCCTCCTGGAAAGCCGTAGCGGCACTGGAGAAGAAGAATGCAGGGCCAGCGGTGACCGGCGGACCGGATACCCTTCCAGACATTGTGCAATAAACCGATTGTCCTCTCCCGTTTACGAAACGCGGAGCAACAATAAATTTTCCCCGAAGACAGGTAAAGACAAAAAAAGAACGATGAGAGAGGGATGAACAAATGAACGTTAAAAAAACATTAGGTCTCGGCGTTGTATCGGCAGCACTCGGATTAACCCTGGTCGGCGGAGGAACCTTCGCTTACTTCAGCAGTACCTCCACCACTGCAGCTTCTTTTAACAACGGAACTTTATTACTTAATTCGGACCCCTCCGTTATTGTCAATCTCAGCAATCTTAAACCGGGGGATACGATCCTAAGAGATTTTAAATTGAAAAATGACGGAACGCTCAATATTCCCAAAGTTGTTCTGCGTACCTCATCTGTCATTACAGATGCCCAGGGAGATAACGGCGCCCATAATCTCAAAGACGATATTATTGTGACGTTCCTAGTTAACAAGGATAAGGTAACATCACCTGTTCTGGTCGTTTCACTGGCCGAACTTGAGCAGCAAAGTCCGGATCTTGTAGCCAAGGGAATTCTCGGCGGAATCTTTGGTGTAGAGAATGGGGGCATCAAAGCAGGCACCTCAGATAAACTGAGCGTACAGTTTGCCTTCAAGGAAACCTTCCAGCCGCAAAACTACTATCAAGGCGATACACTGGCCCTGACCCTGAACTTCGAAGCCAACCAGGAAAAAGGCGCCCTCAAATAATCTATCTGTATATGCATTCCTGATCACCGATCTTAAAAAAACATAATATACTCGAGGAGGAAATTAATTATGGGTATCAAAAAAACATTGGGTCTTGGCGTAGCATCGGCAGCACTGGGATTGTCTTTAATCGGAGGGGGCACCTTCGCTTACTTCAGCTCCACAGCAACCAGCACGGCAACCTTCGCGGCAGGCACGCTGAAGCTCGGCTCTTCCTTTAATACACCTGTTGCCCTGACCAATCTGAAACCGGGTGATTACACCGTACGCACGTTCACCTTGTCCAATGACGGCACCCTGGATATCAAACTCCTAACGCTGGCCACCAGCTACACTGTAACTGATGCGAAGGGCGATAATGCCGGCCAGGATCTTGGAGATCACTTCAAAATCAAACTTCTCGACAGCTCTTATACCAGCGGTCCGCTTGCCGGCCATGTGCTGTCCGAGATCTCCCTGAAGGACCTGAAGAACACTTCCAGCTATGATCTCGTAACGGCGGGTGTACTGCCGGGAGGCATCGCCGCTACCCAAACCAAAACCTTCAAGATTGCTTTCGAATTCGTTGACAATACCCAGGATCAGAATATCTTCCAGGGTGACGGCTTGGCGCTGAACTGGACATTCAATGCTACGCAAGGTTTGGGAGAAGCCAAATAAGGCTATTAAATTATATACACAAAACGGCATATCCTCCCTCATCCGGGCTGGATATGCCGTTTTGTCTCTCCCCGCCAGCTTCTGGCAGGAACAAGGGTTTTTGTCCGTTTTGCGAATTTTTGTTATACTGATAACAAAAAGTACGGAGGGCGTTGTAATCGTGTCAGATAATATGGGAAGCCGCATCCATAGGCTCCGGCTGGAGAAGGGTTATTCTTTATCCGAGCTTGCGGATAAGGCTGACGTGGCGAAATCATACTTAAGTAATGTCGAACGGAATATCCAATCCAACCCCTCCATTCAATTTATCGAAAAAATTGCCGATGCACTCCAAGTATCCATTCACGTATTACTGTATGGCGGAATTGCAGAAACTGCAGAGCCGGTTCTCGATGGAGAATGGTTCAGGCTGGTTCAGGATGCGATGGCCTCTGGTATAAGCAAACGTGAATTCAAGGAGTTTCTCGATTATCAGAAATGGCGGCTGGAGCAGAAGGATAACTGAAATACCCCACAAAGTGAGGCAGCAGCCTCGATGATTACCCAGGTACTTTGCGGGGACCCCGAAACAACATGTAAATTCCAACAGAAGAGGGCACAGCGGTGTACTCCGCTGTGCCCTCTTCTGTATGTATCCGTACAATGCTGAATGCCCTACATCGCCTGGAGTGCTTTTTCAGTAAAAAAACGCCGAATCTCGTCTGCCTGGATGCCAGCCTGCTTAGCAGACATTAGCAAATGCACCCATTCTAAATCCAGATCAACTACCTGCAGTTCGTCATTCCCCTGGTTGGACTTATCCAAGAAATCTCCTCCTAGAATTTTCGCGTCCCCAGGCAGTCCGGCCATCATAGTATTTCTACTTTAGATCCGAGACTTTGTGCCCCTGTCTTTCGGCAGGTTTACCCTTTACTGGACCCTTTACATGAAAGGATCTGAAAAGAATCGATGAAACCGTTCTCCGCAATAACATTATACAAGATCTTACATGAAAAGTGTGTCGTTTTCTGGAATTTTTTTATGTTAAATCGTGAAGACCCTTAGCTAAAATTGCCAATAGCTTGTATAAATAATTCCAATTCATCTTCAATCGGTCCAAATTAGTTTAAATATACTAAATAGATATTAATCCCGTAACACAATATAGAAACAATTACCCATTTCTATGATTTACAACCACCTAAATCCCTTAATTTTTTATTAATTTTAACGATATTTTATTTTTCCGGCTTCACTCGGGAAATTTATGATTGTTCCGTATGAATCCCCTGCTGAATCATACCGTTTTGCGAACGGATTGCACGAAAGTATGAATTGATTACCCTGCCGGAAAGTAGCACAATAAGATGAGAATGAAACCGCAAACATCGCAGCTCCGCTAAGCGGTGTTCCTAATATACCGCATGTGGAGTTTATCCGTTAGGAGGACCTACTCATGGCCGTCAAAGAGCCCTATAACGAATCTGTCTGGAGCAAGTATTACGGTCCCAATCTGGGCTACATTCAGGAGAAATACGAGCAGTTTGTCAAGGACCCCACTTCCGTAGAGCATCATTACCGCGACCTCTTCACAGTATCCGGCCCGCCTCCCCTGGCTCCGGATGCCGTCAAGACGCCTCCCCCCGCCATCTCAGGAGATACAGAGTGGCTCAGGAAAGCCGTTAAAGCTTCCAAGCTAATGGCTAACATCCGAATATACGGCCATATGGCTGCCGATATCGATCCGCTGGAGCGGAGCACCAACCCGATGGCGAAATGGCTGGAGATCGAGACCTATGAGCTGACGCGCGAAGATCTGAATGCCCTGCCGGCTTCATTGATCTGGGAGAATGCCCCTGAGGGCGTGCATACCGCTATGGATGCCGTTCACAGAATGCGCCAGGCCTACACACAGACCATTGCCTATGAATTCGGGCATGTGCATGACGAGCGTGAGCTGCGCTGGCTCAACAGCCAGGCGGAATCCACAACGTCGCCTGCTCCACTGAACCATGCGGAACGCAAAGAGCTGCTGAAACGCCTGATTCAGGTAGAGCAGTTCGAGACCTTCCTGCATAAGACCTTCGTCGGCCAGAAGCGCTTCAGCCTGGAGGGCAATGATGCCCTCGTGCCTATGCTGGATGAAATTGTCCGCGCTGCCGCACATGACGGCGCAGAGCATATCCTGATGGGTATGGCCCACCGCGGAAGACTTAATGTGCTTGCCCACATTCTGGGCAAACCTTATGATATTATTTTCTCGGAATTCCATCATTCGCCGAACAAGGAGCTCTTCCCGTCCGAAGGCTCCATGGGTGTCACCTATGGCTGGAGCGGGGATGTGAAATACCATCTAGGCGCCGACCGCGCCGTCCGCGAAGGCGAAACTGTGCGTACCCGCATCACGCTTGCGAACAACCCGAGCCATCTCGAGTTCGTGAATCCGGTCGTTGAAGGCTTCACGCGTGCAGCCCAGGAGGAACGGGGCACCCCAGGCCTGCCTAAGCTGAATACGGACAAAGCCATGGCCGTGCTTATGCATGGCGATGCCGCCTTCCCTGGTGAAGGCATTGTTGCGGAAACACTTAATATCGGCAAATTGCAAGGTTATCAGAATGGCGGCACTGTGCATATTATCGTCAATAACCGGATCGGCTTCACCACCGAAAGTGAAGATTCCCGCTCCACGCATTACGCCAGTGATCTGGCGAAGGGCTATGAGATCCCGGTAGTGCATGTCAATGCCGACGACCCCGAAGCCTGTATTGCTGCCGTCCGTATGGCCAGCGCTTACCGCCATTTGTTCAAGAAGGATTTCCTGATTGATCTGATCGGGTACCGCCGGCACGGCCATAATGAGATGGATGATCCGGAAACCACCCAGCCGGTGGTTTATGGCAAGGTCCGCAACCACCCTACCGTCTACCGCATTTATGCGGAACGCCTGCAGCGCGAGAAGGTCGTTACAGCCGATGAGGTGAAGAACATGATTGCCGAGGCCGAGAGTGTGCTGCAGCAGGCCTTCGAGCAGATGAAGGAAGGGAAACAGAAGAACGCCGAATCCAAGACTTCGGTCGTCCTGGATACGGGAACACCGGTGCACCGCCCTACAGCGGTTCCGCTGGCCAGCCTCCAGGAGATTAACCGTGAGCTGCTGAGCGTACCGGCCGGCTTCACAGTCTATCCGAAGCTGGAGCGGATTCTGCAGCGGCGCAAGGATGCGCTGAATGACGGTGAACGGGTAGACTGGGCGCTGGCCGAAACCCTGGCCTTCGCTACCATTCTGAAGGACGGCACGCCGATCCGCCTCAGCGGACAGGATTCACAGCGCGGCACCTTCGCTCACCGCCACCTTGTCCTGCATGACAGTGAGAGCGGGGAGCTCTTCTCCCCTCTTCACCAGCTTAAGGATTCCCGCGCCTCCTTCGGCGTCTACAACAGCCCGCTGTCAGAAGCCTCTGTACTCGGCTATGAATACGGCTATAATGTATTCGCACCGGAGACCTTCGTGCTCTGGGAAGCGCAATACGGCGATTTCGCCAATGCCGCCCAGGTCATTATCGACCAGTTCATCTCTGCCGGACGCGCCAAGTGGACACAGCGCAGCAATCTTGCGATTCTGCTGCCGCATGGATATGAAGGCCAGGGACCGGAACACTCCAGCGGCAGGCTGGAACGTTATCTGCAGCTCTCCGCCGAGGAGAACTGGACCGTAGCGAATCTGACCTGCGCGGCCCAGTATTTCCATCTGCTGCGCCGTCAGGCTGCACTCTGCGGACAGCCCGACGCCCGGCCGCTGGTAATCATGGCACCGAAGAGCCTGATCCGCAATCCGCGCAGTACCTCGGCCGGTGCTGATCTCGCCTCCGGCAGCTTCCAGCCGGTGCTTCCGGAACCGCTGCTCGGCAGCAAGCCCGAAGAGGTCAAGCGCCTGGTGGTATGCAGCGGCAAGGTCGCCATCGACCTGCAGACTGAGCTGGAAGCCGCCCGCGGACAGGACTTCTCCTGGCTGCATATTCTCCGCCTGGAGCAGCTGTATCCGTTCCCGGAACGTGAGCTTGGCGCACATCTCAGTTCGTTCCGTTCCCTGCAGGAAATCATCTGGGTGCAGGAGGAACCGAAGAATATGGGCGGCTGGAGCTACGCCGAACCCCGGCTGCGCGCCATTGCCCCGCAGAATGTTACCGTCCAGTATATCGGACGTCCGGATCGCTCCAGCCCGGCCAGCGGTTATGCGGATGTGCACAGCTTCGAGCAGCGGCGCATCGTTAGAGAAGCCCTGAAACTAAACGCTCAAGTACAAGCACCTGTACCGTCTTCCTGACAACAGCAAGGCGGTCTCTCGATAACGTAAACTACTATATTTGGGGAGGTAACGGCCTGTGTCCGAAATTAAAGTACCCGATTTGGGCGAATCCATTTCCGAAGGAACGATCTACAAATGGCTGGTTAAAGAGGGCGACACTGTCGGCCAGGGCGATGTGCTCGCGGAGCTTGAGACCGACAAAGTCAACCTGGAGATCAGTGCGGAGGAGGATGGTGTCATCTCCTCCATCCTGCGCCAGGCGGGCGAGAACGTTGCTGTTGGCGAAGCTATCGGCATTATCGGCAGCGCCGACGGTGCGGCAGTAGCCGGAGGCGGCAAGCCGGAAGCAGCAAGCGCAGCGACGGGCAGCAGCGCCCCTGACGGCGGTAAGCCGGAAGCGGCAAGTGCAGCGACGGGCGGCAGCGCCCCTGACGGCGGCAAGCCGGAAGCGGCAATTGCTCCTGCCGCCTCCGAAGGTGCGGCGGCGGGCTCTGCGGCCCTGGCTTCGCCGGGGGCGCGCAAGCTGGCCCGGGAGCGGGGCATCGACCTCGGCGAGGTCAGTGCCCGCGACCCCATCGGCCGGATCGGCCAGGCCGATGTGAACGGCCATGGCGCAGCCGTGCCGGAGGCCGCTGCGCCTGCAGCTCCGGCGGCGGGGGCGCGGCCGGAGCCGGTGAAGCCGCCCGCGCCGGCGGGCAAGGCGCCGCATGCCGAGGACGGCAAAGCGACCGAGCGCAAGCGCATGTCGCGCAGACGGCTGACGATTGCCAGCCGCCTGGTCGAAGCGCAGCAGACGGCTGCCATGCTGACCACCTTCAACGAGGTGGACATGACCGCTATTCTCGACATCCGCAAACGCCGCAAGGATGCCTTCAAAGAGAAGCATGAGGTCGGACTCGGCTTCATGTCCTTCTTCACCAAAGCCGTGATCGGCGCACTCAAGGCTTATCCGCTGCTGAATGCCGAGATCGATGGTGAGGATCTCCTGCTGAAGAAATACTATGACATCGGCATTGCCGTAGCTGCCAAGGAAGGCCTGGTCGTGCCGGTCGTCCGCGATGCCGACCGGCTTAGCTTCCCGGAAATCGAGCGCAAGATCGGCGAGCTCGCCTCCAAAGCGCGCGCCAACACGCTCAGTCTGCCGGAGCTGCAGGGCGGTACCTTCACGATCACCAACGGTGGTGTATTCGGATCTCTGCTGTCTACGCCGATCCTCAATACGCCGCAGGTCGGCATTCTCGGCATGCATAAGATCCAGCTTCGTCCGATCGCCTTGGATGAAGAGCGGACAGCCAACCGTCCGATGATGTATGTCGCCTTATCGTACGATCACCGGATTGTGGACGGTTCAGAGGCGGTAGGCTTCCTTGTCAAAGTCAAGGAATTACTGGAAGATCCAGAGGCGCTGCTGTTGGAGGGCTAAGCCCTCCTCCCGCGGCATCCTTCATTCCTCATACGTATGAACACCAAAGGCATCCGCAGAGCGTATTCGCTCTACGGATGCCTTTTTGGATTCCTTTTTGAATACCTTTTAATACCTAAATTGAATTCAATCTATTCACTTAAGCTGCTGGCTGCTCAACGATGAATATTTGGACTTCCGGCTGCTGTTTAAGCAAGAGTTGCCCGATTCATCCTTTGCACATGGAGTGCTTATTACAATCCTGCACAGAATACAACATTTCCCTCAATAACACGGCCTAAATCTATAATTGTTGCACAAAATGCAGCAATTCCCTCGTTCCAGGCCGATTAACGAAGCTATTGTTGTATTTCATACAACAATCCTACTGAACAGCCGGTATTTATGAACCAATGTTGCAGTACGTACAACATTTATGCCTGTATAGACTGAACTTAACAAAATCACTCACCAGAACCGCCGCCTACAGCCCGCCCCGGATCAATTCACCCGCCAAATCCAGCAGCTGCTCCTTGGTCAGCTTCCGGTCACCGTAGGTGGTGACAATATAATACGCATCCTGCTGCTCGTTGTACCAGTTCAGGTAATGGTAGCTTATATCCGGCCGTACCTCTGGCTTGTCGGCGTGATTGTATACGATCTCACGGCCCTCTACCTCCAGCTTCTCTGCGGCCACCTCCGGTCTTAGCATGACCTGCACATTGCCTCCATGCAGCAGGGTAGCCCCTATTTCGATGACCGCCCCTTCTCTGGTATACTTGCCGCCAATAGAAGCCGCTTCGGTCCACGGGATCGCCTTCATGAACAGATTGCGGCCGGTATTCTGCTTCGCCTCAGCCATCAGTTCGTCAAGAGTCTGACGGTAAAGCGGATTTTCATCGCGTTCCGCGGCTAAGGGTGAGCCGGGGTGTATCGTGCCATACTTAAATTCATAACCTCCGGCTTCCTTGGGCAATACAGGCGTCTTCAATTTATTCATCTCTCCAAGGAAAGCCGGGTAATCGGTCAGACGCAGCTCCTTGCCTGCAAACTGCAGTGCCGATTCCGCCCCTTCAGGAAGCTTCTCTCCTCTAACGAAATAGGCGATCAGTTCCCCCGGTTTGGCAAAATCCATCAGCTTCCATGCGTATTTGTTATACGCAGCCGGCGGTCCCGGATTGGGGTTCTCTGCCTGATGCTGTACCTTCACCTCGCCTGCCTTATTCCGGATCTGAATATACTCCGAGGCAGCGTAGGCTGTTACTGTGATCAGCAGCAGCATGACCAGCATCCCTGTGAACGCAGCCGTTTTACCGGCGAGTCTGATCCCGCGCGGACTCCGCTTCTGTTCAATCCCCCGCACACGGGCCATAACTCTATCAGTAACCTCAATCACGGATAGCTGCTCTTCACGGACTGCAGCGTCTCTTATATCTTGGTACTCATTGCCGATTCCTGCCCGTTCCATGATATCCCCTCCTCCGCTTGCATCGTTTCCCGCACTTTTCGTTTGATCCGCTCCATCCTTTTATGCAGTGCATTAGGCGTAATATTCAGAATTGCGCTGATCTCCAGAAAGGTCTGCTCTTCAAATACCCGCAGAACAAGCAAATTCCGTTCCTCCAGCGATAGCCGTCCAAGTGCAGCCTCCAGCGCCGGACTGTATAGCCGCTCTTCCAGCGTCTGCTCCGGACCGGCCGCTGCCGCCGTATCGGGACGGAACACCCGCAGGAAGTGCCCCTGCATCCGCCGCCGGCGCAGCAGATTCAGACAATGATTGCCGGCAATCCGGTACAGCCAGGCTGAGAAGCTGACGGTGGGCTTGTACCCCCTAATGGATTGATAGGCTTTGACCAGTACATCCTGCACCGCATCCTCGGCATCCTGCCTGTTCCCCAGCATCCGGCAGCAATACCGGTAAACCGGCTGCTGAAAAGCATCTACAATGAACGCAAAGGATTCCTGCTCCCCTTGTTGAACCCTGATAATGGCCGCCTCTACCTGCCGCATATCCGGCATATTCTCCTGTGACGTTGCCCTCACCTCCTTGCTTGTATATCTCTATAACACCTGACTTCTGCAAAAAGTGCCTACCGGCACAACTTTATTCGAGTAAAAACGGTTGTACGGGTTTCATCCTATGTAGTCTTTCAATCCAATATAATATAACTTTAGCAGATTTATTGAAGGCTGATTTATGCACTTTCCACCTCTCATCCAGCCCCCTCCGGACTCTTACCCCTCTCCACAGAAAAAAAAGAGACCTCCCCCTCCGCTCACGCGGAAGTATGGACATCTCTTCTCCAAAACCAGTCTCTTGGTCTTCAGCACTCTTTTTTACAGTACTCTTTCTCTACAACACTCATTGCCCGTCATTCTCTTACTTTACAGCACTCTTGGTCTGCCATTCTCTTTCTCTACGACACTCTTTGTCTCTGTTTCTTTCAAGCCAACATCAATCTCTATATGGTTAAGCCGTATGCCGTGAAGGCTTCAGGCTCATTCCCTTTACTTTTGCCTGCCCTGCTACCGGAGGCTTCAGGGAAACCGCCAGGATGCAGGCCAGGATACACAGCAGACCAATCACGATGAACGTAGGCTTGAACCCGCCCAGGAACGCGGCGATGAACGAGCCGGACAACGCACCGATGCCGAAGCCCTGATAGACAACGCCATAGTTCTTGCTGTGGTTCTTCAGGCCGAAGAAGTCGCTGACAATCGCCGGGAATACGGTAATATTACCTCCGAAGCAGAAGGCAATCGCCGCCACACAGGTGAAGAATATGCCGTAGCTCAGGGTGGCGTAGCTGAGAGTAAACATCGCTACAGCCGTAACAGCCAGCGTTACACTAATCAGCTTCAAGCGGCTCATGCGGTCGGATAATGCACCCAGAATCAGGCGCCCGGCCGTATTAAAGATCGCGATCATCGCTACAGCATTCGCTGCTGCCGCAACATCCAGTCCGGCCAGCTGCACACCGATATCCTTCACGATGCCGATCAGATAGAGGCCGCTCATGCAGGCGGTGAAGAAGATTACGAACAGCAGGTATGCTTCCTTCGTGCGGAGCATTTCTTTAACAGTGTAATCTTTCGGCACAATAATGGCTCCAGCGGCAGCCTTCACCCGATCCCCGGCAGCCATAGCCGCCGATGCCGGGGCCGCCACTGGCGCTTCCCGGACCAGCATTGAGCCGATTACGATCATAATCATCACCATGAAGCCCCAGTACAGAAAAGCATTCGACACGCCCGCCGACTCAATCAGGCTGCCGTTGATATATTTGAAGATTAGACTGCCCGTGCCGTAAGCACCTACGGATACACCGGAGATCAATCCCTTATTCTTGGGGAACCACTTAATCAGGTTGGATAGTGAAGTAATATACGCTGTACCGTCTGCGTACCCCACAACTACGCCAGCCAGCAGGTAGAACATCGGGAGGGAGCTGGCCTGCGAACTTAGAATCAGACCAAGCCCCAGCATAATCCCGGCAGCAGCGGTCAGTCTGCGGAGGCCGAACCGGTCCTGCAGTTTCCCCGCGAACAGAGTCGCGAAGGCCAGAGCAAAGCTGGTGATGGAAAAAGTTATCGAAACAGAGCTGAGCTCCCAGCCGAATTTGCTGACAAGATGGGCATTGAACAAGCTCCAGGTGTAGATTGTACCGAGTCCCATTTGCATAATCACTGTACCTAGCACGATGAGCCACCGCTTGCTGCCTGGCGTAGTCGTAGTCATGGGTGATTCCCTCTTTCTCTCTAATATCGCTTCCAAAGTAACTTCAAGGCTTGCTTTGCCTCTTCATTGTAGCGAAAAGATGCTGACTTAAGAGAAATCCGGAATGAGATGACGCAAACGGGGAATGAACTGCCGCTAGAGGCGCATGATCTGCCTGAATTCCTTCACCTTGCCGCGGCTGACCGGCACTTCGAAGTCCAAATCACGCAGCCGGAGCAGATAGGTGTTGTTGAACCAGGGGATGATTTCCTTGATCTTGGACAGATTGACGAGATACGAACGGTGGCAGCGGAAGAACTGCTCCTGCGGCAGGCGGCTATGGAATTCGCTGATGCTTAAGGCCATGCTGTACTCCCCGTCTTTGGTAATTACGCTCGTTGTTTTCTCCTGCGCCGAAGCATAGTAGATCTCGTCTGTATCGACGACGATGATCTTTTCATTTTTCCACAGATTGACCTTACCGCTGCTGAGCTTGACCGGCTCTTCTTCCCCCTGGCGGCTCCTGGCCGCAATGGCCCCCTCCAGCTTCTGCAGCATCGCTTTGATCCGCGTCTCGCTGTAAGGCTTCAGGATATAGTCGAACGCTTCGATCTCGAACGCCTCGGCGGCATGCTCCTTATAGGCTGTGATGAACACAATATAGGGCTTGACCGCGAAACGGCTAATATTATGGGCCAGCAGCACGCCGTCAACCGAAGGAATATTGATATCCAGAAAAATCACATCCACCGTATCCGTCTGCAGATACTTCAGCGCATCCAGCCCGTCTTCGAACTCGGCGGCAATCTTGAAACTGCTGTGTGCCTGTATCAGAAAAGCAAGCTCCTGCCTCGCCAGCACTTCATCCTCGACAATTATCGCTCTCATCGCTGCTCCTTTATCACATCAAAGTAAATTTCCGTACCCTTGGCAAGCCGGCGGATCGTCAGACCCGTGCCATAGATCAGCTTCACCCGCTGGTGCACGTTGTACAGTCCGATTTTGTTCCCTTCCATGCTGCCGCTGTAGACCTTGGCAATCGTCTCTTCACTAATTCCCGCTCCGGTGTCGGCAATTCTCACCCTTACGCTGTCCCCGTAGTCTTTGACTGAAATATCCACAGTGCCATTGCCCTTCTCCTTCAAAATCCCGTGGACAATCGCGTTCTCCACCAGCGGCTGAATAATCAGGCTTGGAATACGCACCGCCACCTCATCAATATCGTACAGAACGGTCAGGCGGCTGCCGAAGCGGGCCTTCTCAATCTCCACATAATGCTGGACCTGCTGCAGCTCCCGGCGGATATCAATGGACTCATCGGTCAGCTCCAGATTATATCTCATATACCCCGACAGGTTGACGATCAGCTCGCGCGCCTTGTCCGGATCGATCCGGATCGAGGAGATAATGGCATTCAGCGCATTGAACAGAAAATGGGGGTTGATGCTCGTCTGCAGCGCCTTCAGCTCAGCCTTGTTGGCCATCTCCTTGATCCCCTCCACCCGCGAAACCTCCATTAGTGTAGAGATGATTTGTGACAGCCCGACTGCCATTGCCTGAAGGGAATAGGTGATTTTATGCGCATTGGTATAGTAAATCTTGAGCGCCCCCGTCACTTCACCCTTCTCCTTCAGCGGAATAATGATCAGCGAGCGGATGCCACGGTTCATGTACTCGGTATCGTCATCGCGGATGGTGATCTCCCCGCTCTTCAGCGTCTGCTTGGTCTCTTCACTGATAATCTCATTAGCCTCGGCATAATACTCTTCACCGACACCGACATAGGCCAGAATGAACCGCGTATCGGTAATCGCCACCGCATCCGCTCCGATATCCTCCTTGATAATCCCGCAGATGGTACGCAGCGACTCTGGATTAATATTGCGGAAATACGGAAGCGTCTTGTTGGCAATATCCAGCGCAAGCTTGGACTGCTTAGCCGCAATCCGTTCCTTCTCCCCCTCGACACTCTGCACGAGCGTAACAATTAGCCCGACACTGATCTGACCGATAATCATCGGAAAAGCAATCTTCGACACAATATCCACACCCAGCGAATAAGGGTCCGCCATGATCAGAATCAGCGCCATCGTCAGCGCCTCACAGGCCATTCCGGCCGCGATACCGGCGATCCAGCGTCGTTCCGGTGAGGTGCGCCGGTAGATGATCCCTGATACAAGCCCTGCTGTGATGCTTGTAATCAGACACGGAAGCGAGGTGACCCCGCCGATATCAATCAGGAAACGGTGCACCCCCGAGATAATCCCGGTAATCAGCCCGACCCAGGGGCCGAAGAGAATCCCGCCAGCCATAATGGCGATAATCCGCACATTGACCAGCGACCCTTCCACATTAATCCCGCTGTAGGTTCCGAAGATGGCGAACAGGCTGAAGATCACCGTTACAATCGCCAGCTCCTGCGGCGCATATATCCCTTTGGCAAAAATCTCTTTAAAGCGCGGCAGCCGGGTCAGTACGAACAGACACATCAGCAGCAGCGCCGCCCGCTCAAACAATTGCAGCAGAATACTCAGGTTATGTTGCACATTCAGGCCCCCATCGGACAATCTATCGGTCCATTATAAAGCCTTATTTTTCAGAAAAAAAGACCTTCTGCGAAGCATACACTTTCCGCTCCATCCGGGCTATAATGGATTATTGTCTTCATTTCAGCAGAGAAAGAAGAGATTATACAATGATAATAACCAGTGAAGCAGACATTCTCCGGCGGGTGATGGAAGATGCCTGGATGATGGATATTCTGAAGGCTGCCGGAACTTTGCAATTGCCGGACTGGTGGGTCTGCGCCGGATTTGTGCGGTCCAAGATCTGGGATGTGCAGCATGGTTTTACGGAGAGAACACCCCTCGCGGATATTGATGTGATCTATTATGACCCCGGCGACCTGCGGGAGGAAGTGGAGAAATCGTGGGAAGCCCAGCTGAAGCGCCGGTATCCCGGAATCCCCTGGTCAGTCAAGAATCAGGCCAGGATGCATACCGTCAATAACCTGCCGCCCTATTACTCGTCCACAGACGGCATGTCCAAATTCCCCGAGACGGCAACGGCGCTTGGACTCTCCCTGGACGGGAATGGGGAAGTAATTCTGGCCGCACCTCATGGAATTTCGGATGTCATTCAGCTGGTATTGCGGCCCTCGCCTTACTTCGCCGCCCATCCGCATCTGCTGCCTATTTATGAGAAGCGGATTGCAGGCAAGAACTGGCAGAGCATCTGGAGCGGGCTGCGCAGCCTCCCGGCTGACGCTACCTAGTCCGGGCTGAGACCCGGTACAACCCGCAAAGAGCAGCAGGTACTCCCTGACCGGGGCAGCCTGCTGCTCTTTTTTACAAGACAATGTTATCTGCTTCGTACAGTTATTCTTCCTCAGCTATCCCGCCGGAACACTCTAGTTTACACCGCCAGATCTATCCCCACCACACCTACAATCTCTCCGCGGCCATCCTTAATCGCTCTGGAGAGCGTAATGCAGGAACGTTTGGTAATCGCCGAAACATACGGCTGCGAGACGTACTGGCCTTCATTCATGGCCCCGTTCCACCAGTCACGGCGTTTGGCATTCAGGAGTCCTGCCGCAGGCTCGGAGTAAATGAACGTGCCATCCGTCCGGTTGGACCAGATCGCCTGCACATCCGGAGCCTTACGGATACAGGAAGCAAGGACGCTGCTATGGCTGTCTGCATCCGGTGAATACAGCTCCTGCTTAGCTGAGAGCTCCTCCAGCAATACCTGCATTTCCTGCAGCCGTCCCTCGTACCCGCTCATCTCGATCACCCCGCGTGCCGCAATTGCATTCACTGATTGCTGCAGGGATTGCGACTCCATGAGCAGGCTGGCGCTGATATTATTCAGCTGGCCGATCTGGGACCGCTGCCGGGTGACCTGCTCCAGCGTCAGGTCCACACCTGCGATGGTCTCGTTGACAATACCCACTGCACCGCTGAGTTCGGCTGTCACCTCATCAATCAGCCTGCTCTGCCGCGCAGCCGCAGCGACTGATTCAGCTACCGCCGTCCCCACCTCTTCTATTCTGTCCGAGATATCGCCGAGACGCCGCTTCACGGTTGCTACTTCATTCACACCGTGCTCAACTGCCGACTGCTCTTTCGTAACCGACTCCAGCACCTGCCGCACTCCGTTATTGATATCGAGCAGCACCTCCGTGGAGCGGTCTACCGAACTCCGGCTCTGGTCGGCTAACTGCCTGATCCGGCTGGCCACTACCGCGAAGCCCCGCCCCTGTTCACCCGCCCGCGCAGCTTCAATAGAAGCATTGAGCGCCAGCAGCGAGGTTTCGTTGACAATGCCGACAATCAGCGAGTTAATCTCCTCCACCATGGCAATATGGCCGCTAAGCGTCGTGAATTTGTTCAGCATATCTCCGCTCTGCTCCTGCAGCTCCTCCATGACCTCATCTGTATTCTTCAGTGAATCCACCATCTCGGCCATTCCCGAGCGGGTCGCCTGCATGGTCGCCCCCAGCTTCCCGGTCAGCTCCTCTATATGCTGCGTCACCGCCGCTACTCCGCCCATGGTGGCAAAAGCACCCTCAATATTGGCCTTAGCCTCATTACTGCGCTTCTGCAAATCCACTTCGTATGCATGTGAATAGTCTGCCGTCTTCTGCAGCCCTTCCGTATGGCGGCTAATTTCCTCGAGCGCCCCATGCAGCCGGTCCGAGGTGACAACAATCTCATTGCCGAGCAGTTCCACCTTGCCCCGGGATTTCGCCAATTGCCGGTCCTTGAGGACTCCGCCGTGATAGCTGTCCAGCGCAAGTCCGCCGAGCGCCGCCACTAGCAGCAGATAGATCACCTTATGCATCCAGTACATATCAACCCATAAGCTGTACACACCTACAAGCAGCAGTAAAACAACGACCAGAACGGCCTTCCCCCGGCGAATACCCATCTTCAACGTTCACTCCACTCTATCATGTTATGTATTCTAACATTATATCAGCAGAGTAAAATTAAGGAAACCATTTCTATACCCATCCTCCACTTACGGCGTTCCGCTCCACTCCACCCCCCGCCTGCCACAACAAGTGGATAAACGTATCTTAATTTGACCGTTTCTTACGAATGAACGGAAGCAAGTAGATTAACAGCACCTATTTATGTTAGTTTTCGCTACTTTGGCTGAATTGGGGTAATTTAAGTGTTCTTTTTCCAACTATTGGTTTGGCAGCACCTTTTCGCGCATCAGCAAGTGGAGGAAATCCATCTATTTCTGCTCCGCTAGCTTCAAGCTAACTAGCACCAACTTTTCCCGCTCCCGCATATTCTTCAGACTCGACAAACCGGTAAAACAGTTGAAAACGAGGAGTATTGGGTTGGGTTGGGTTGGGTTGGGTTGGGTTGGGTTGGGTTGGGTTGGGTTGGGTTGGGTTGGGTTGGGTTGGGTTGGGTTGGGCGCCCGGGGATGTTCAGACTCCAACATATAACCTCCCAAAAAAAGGACAGCCGTGTACACCGCAGCTTCTGCGTGTAAGGCTGTCCTTCCGGTATTCACCCGGGCGGTTCTATAGAACTGCCGGTTGCATGTTGCCCTCTTGTTTAATCTTAGCCATCATTCCCCGGGCGATCCATACTCCGGCCGCTCCGGCCTGTGCAAGGCCGCGGGTAATGCCTGCACCGTCGCCGCCGCAGTAGAGCCCGGAGATCTCGGTCTCGAATTGCTCTGTCAGCTTAGGCCGGGCAGAATAGAACTTCGCCTCAACTCCGTAGAACAGCGTATGCTCGGAGGCTATACCCGGTGTAACCTTCTCCAGCGCCTCGACCATTTCAATCAGGCTCTTCATCGTGATGTACGGCAGGACCAGACCCAGATCGCCAGGCACCGCTTCCTTCAGCGTGGGCTCAAGGAACCCTTCCTTGATCCGTGTCTCCGTGGAACGGCGGCCGCGCAGGATATCGCCATACTTCTGCACGATCACACCGCCGCTGGACAGATCATTGGCCCGCTTACAGATTTCCCGGGCATATTCATTCGGTTTATCGAACGGCTCGGTGAAGGTATGGGAGACCAGGAGGGCAAAGTTGGTATTCTTGGAGCCAAGCGCCGGGTCCTTGTAGGAGTGTCCGTTCGCTGCCATAACTCCGCTGTGGTTCTCCACGACAACATGTCCTGAAGGGTTGCTGCAGAAGGTGCGGACCCGTGTCCCCACAGATGTATTGAAGACGAATTTCCCCTCATAGAGATGCTCGTTAATCTCACGCATTACCACATCAGAGGTTTCTACGCGCACCCCAACATCCACCTGGTTGTTGTACATTTTGAGCCGGCGTTTCTTCAGCACCGCAGTCAGCCAGGCAGATCCGTCACGTCCCGGAGCAATCATTACCTGATCCGCCTCATGGCTCTCACCGTTCTTCAAGGTAATGCCCGTAATGCGAAGTGCACCGTTCTCCTTGACGGTAACAATATCTTCTACCTCTGTCTTGTACAGCATATCAATGCGCGTCTTCAAATATTCGTATATGGATTTCAGGATTTCCAGGTTCTGTTCTGTTCCCAGATGGCGGACCTGCGCACGCAGCAGCTTAAGCCCAGCCGCGTACCCCCGCTGCTCAATCCCGCGGATGCTCTCGGTAGTCGGATCGGTAATAACCGGCGTGGCCCCGTGCTCCAGGTTGATGCTGTCAACATATTCAATCAGCTCCATCACCCTGGAAGGAGGCAGATAATCGGTCATCCAGCCGCCGAACTCGGTCGTGATGTTGAATTTGCCGTCACTATACGCACCTGCACCGCCAAAGCCGGCAGTAATCGAACAGGCCGGCAGACATCCGGCGAATTCCTTACGGCCCGAAGCCGGAGGGCAGAGCTTGATTTTCTCCTCGAGAATCGGGCAATTCCGGCGGTAGATATCATGGCCCTTGTCCACCAGCAGGATCTTCAGCTCCGGTGCTTTAAGTGTCAATTCATAGCAGGCGAATATTCCGGCCGGACCGGCTCCAACAACAATCACATCATATTTACTCATAGGTTCTCTGTTCCTCCCAGGATGAAACGGCTGCCCTGCAGTGGATAAGGGCTGCTCTGTTTCTGCGATAAATATAAATTCACTTACGCAAACAGCACAAAAATCCCGACCTCTTCATAGGTATGCAAAATGCACCCTATTCGTAGCCAGGAATTTACGGTCCCCTGTAGAAACCCCCAAACCTTATCATTGAGGATATACGAACAGCTTAGCTCATTATTGTGAGCCAATTGGAATTCTACAGAAATTATGCGAATGTGTCAAGGATATATCGCATTAATAATTCGTGTTTGCATCATTATATCAGCATTAGTAGCTATAAATACCTAGTGTTAATCACCAAAACACGAACAATGATCACAGTATCGGATTAGGGAGGAAAATCGGGGTAATTGTCGAATATATAAGTATATTGCCACTGGAAAAGAGGAACATCTTATGCACATCCCACCGCCAACTCCTCGCCAAATGTACTGGAACCGTGTCCTCCTCAATACCTTTTGGATGGTCCTGTTTGTTTATCTGGCAAGCCAGCTATTTGTTGCCTTATCCATGTGGGGCCACCGGCCTGAGCTCTCAGGCGGGCAATATTTCATTAACCACATATTGATCCCCGACTCCATACTGCTCGTCTTGCTTCTGATTCTCGAGGTTGTACATAAATGGAAACCGCTGATGTCCGAGTTCTCAATTATTGTCGCAAGCCATCTGTACGGCATTCTGATGATCATGAATCTGAGCACGGAGTTTCATGTGAAGCCGCTGATTATGCTGCTTCCGCTGCTGGTATCCATGATCTATCTGAAGGACAATTATCTGAAGGCTTCCTCGGTTATTTGCCTGATCTATATCATTATGCTGTTCCTCAACACAGCCACCTATGACTATACCCTGCGCATCCAGAACATTATTATCACCCTTATCTTCGCAGGAACTTCACTGGCCGGGTTCGGCGTCATTGCACGGGGACGGGATCTAATGCAGTCACTGGAGAATTCGGTGAAGTCGGAGCAGGATCTGCGCATTCAGAATATTATTATGGACAGGCTGTCCAAGATTGACCCCTTGACCGACTTGTACAATCACAAGACCTTTCATGAATATCTGGGCTGGCTGATTGAGCATCAGCAGAACAATCCTTTCCCCCTGCAGCTGGCGGTTCTCGATATCGACAATTTCAAAAAAGTAAACGACCAGTATGGCCACTGGGTTGGCGATATTGTACTGAAGCAGGTAGCTGCAGTTATGCTGCAGCATATCGGATCGGATGACTTCGCCGCCCGGTACGGGGGTGAAGAGTTCGTTATCATTCTGACCGCCAAGCCGCTGGAGGATTCTGTGCGGATTATGGACAAGATCCTAACCGGAATTGCCGGCCTGCCCATTAATGAAATGGAGAATAAATCGGTTACGGTCAGCATCGGCATGCATGATTATGATGGAACCGATTCGAAGAGCTCCACTTTTCAGCAGGCAGACGATGCCCTGTATGAAGCCAAAAAAACAGGCAAGAACAAAATCGTTATCTTCTAGCTGCGAATAAACATTTTTATAGTTCAAAAAAGCGGGTCCACAGGCATATTATCCATGCCCGGGACCCGCTTTTATTATGTAATAATCTATAAGCTCTAATTCAGATGATCTACTTCATAACGCTTCTGCGGCACGAGCAGTTCAATTACTTTGCGCTGCGGCACCGGCCGGCTGATCAGGTAACCCTGAACCTTGTCGCAATTCGATTCCTTGAGGAAGGCCAGCTGGCTGGAGTCCTCCACGCCCTCGGCTACAACATCCAGGCCCATCTTATGGCCCAATATAATGATCGTCTGAACGAAGGACTCGCTATAGGCTTTATCCGCAAGGGAATCAATGAAAATTTTGTCCATTTTGAGTGTCGAAATCGGCAGCTGCTGAAGATAGCTTAAGGAGGAGTACCCCGTCCCGAAATCATCCAGCGCAATCCGGATGCCGCGCGACTTCAGGAATTCCAGCTTGCTGACGGTGCTCTCGAACGATTCCATGAATATGGATTCCGTAATCTCCAGCTCCAGACTGCTCGGCTCAAGACCGCTCTCTTCCAGACTATCCAGAACAATCTCCACGAAATCATCCTGCAGCAGCTGAATAATGGAGATATTCACTGATATTTTATAAGAGATTCCGGTAAGCTGGTGGATGCTGTTCATGAATTTGCAGGCTTCCCGCAGCACCCATTCCCCGATATAAATTATCAGCCTGGAATCCTCGGCAATCTTGATGAAGGAGAGCGGAGAGACAAAACCGAGCACCGGACTGTTCCAGCGGATCAAAGCCTCGAATCCCGAGATCAGTCCCGTATCGATCTGCACCTGCGGCTGATAATGCAGCTCAAATTCATTATTGTTCATGGCACTCCGCAGATGCTTCTCAATGTTCATCCGTTCATTAAATGCCGTATGCATTGATTTGTCATAAACCACATAAGTGCTTTTTCCTTCTTCTTTGGCCCGGTACATCGCTACATCAGCATTCTTCAGAATCTCCTCCGTCGTCTCCCCGTCCTCCGGGTAGAAGGAGATCCCGATGCTGCAGGAGACGTACAGGTTGCTCTCGCCGATGAGGAAGGATTTGCGGAAGGAGCGCATAATGTCCTCGGCCAGATTCAGCACATCCACGCGGCTCTCTATGTCTTTGAGAAACACTACAAATTCGTCGCCGCCAAGCCGGGAGAGCATGTCCCCTTCCCGGACTACCGACTGCAGGCGCTCGCTGGCCTTGCGGATCAGAATGTCGCCGGATTTATGTCCTAGCGTATCATTAATATACTTGAAGTTGTCTGTGTCTACGAACAGAAGCGCTGCTCTCCCCCCAGGCCGGCGGAAATAATTCTCCATCGTCTCCAGCAGACAGATCCGGTTGGGCAGATTGCTGAGCGAATCCACATAAGCCAGGCGGTGCATGTTCTTCTGATTCTCCAGCAGCATCTCATATTGCCCTACAAGCTCCTGCTGCGTAGCCGTAAGCTGCTCATAGGTCGCTTCAAGCTCCTGATAGCTGTTATTCAGATTGAACTCCGCCTGCTTCCGCTTGCTGATATCAATCAGCGAGCCAAGGAACAGTACGATTTGGTCTCTCGGGTCCACAATCGCCTTCCCTCTAACCTCAAACCAGACGTAGACGTCATCTTTGGTCTTCATCCGGTACTCGGTTTCGTAGATCGGAGTCAGCCCGGTAAGATGCTCCTGTCTGGCTTTGCGTGCAGATTCCTGATCATCCGGATGAATGATGCTGAGCACGCCGCCTTCGAAGGCGTTAATCTCTTCCTCGGTGTAGCCCATGACCTCATACCAGCGGTCCGAGAGCTTGTAGAAGCCGCTATCCCAGTCGAGCTCCCACATATAGGCACCTGAGCCTTCGGAGGCCAGACGGAAACGCCGTTCACTGACGCCCAGCCGGTTGAACTGGTCCTGCAGCTCAACTTCAGTTGCCGCAAGCTCCTCATAGGTAGATTCCAGTTCCTCGTAACTCATCTGCAGCTTAAGTTCGTTCTGTTTGCGTTCATCGATATCAAGCCCGACCAGGACAAATATATCCTCCGCCTGATCATCCATCCCCTTGATCAGGGTAGTGCGGATGGAGAAATAATGCGCAGCCGGAGAATGCTCCGGAAGCTTCAGCTCCACATTAGTCACATAATCGAGATAAACCGCTTTGGTAAGGAGATCCCGCAACACTGCCGCTCCGCCCTCAAGACCAGGCAGGTCATCGATACTCACGCCGAGCACATCCTTCTCTGAAAGCCCGGTCATTTTCTCGGCATATTGATTGAAGCGCACGCTCCGCTTGTCTCCATGTACCGCCCATATGATCATCCCGGTATTCTCGATCACATCCTCGAAGAATTCCTGTTCAGAGTGAATTGTCCGGCGCAGACGCCGGATATATATCCGGAGCAGCACAGCGCCGAATACCAGTAGGATAGCCCCTATGGCCACTCCTGATATGATTCTGTTACGGATCATCGACTGATGATAATCCGAGTGAGCGAAAAAATATTGCTGATACAGCTCTTCGAATGCCCCGGAGCGTTCCAGCCGCTCAAGTCTGGCATTCACATAAGACACCAGCTCCGGCTTGGTCTTGCTGATGCCATAAGCGACATCCTGAGGATAAAGATTGTTCATTTTGCGGACAATCGTTCCGGTCAGTCCCTGTTCAACAATCAGATAATCCACAACCCCCTGATTCTCGAACAGCAGATCAATCTCGCCCTTGCGCAGAGCCTCCACTGCTTCAGGTACGGTTGCATATTCTATGTATTGTGTGGATGAGATTCCCACCTTATTCTGCAGAACAGTTTCCGAATACTGTCCCTTACCTACACCGATTTTGTAATTTTTCAACGTGCTCAGCTTCACTTCTTCACTAAGCTCCTGGCGGGAATAGACGGAAATGTAGCTCCTTAGCACAGGTCTGGAGAACAAGGTATCCTGCTTTCTCTCCTCGGTTACGGCCATGAGGCCGGTCGTGTCGATCTTGCCCTCAGTCAGCAGGCTGTATGTACTCTCCCATTCCCCGGTGCTGTATAGAATAAGATAATCCTTTTTCTCAAAAATCATACTCGTCAGATCAATATCAAAGCCTGTCAGATATCCGTTCTGTATGTACTTGTAAGGGGGATATTCCAGTTCTGCCTGGTACTTAATATCCTGTCTTTCGGCGTGAGCGGCAGCGGCGGGTGTAATCATGAGCACGATGCCAATTAGAAGCAAGAGTTTACACCGCTTCATCGCAATTCTCCTTTGTCCCATAAAAATCGGCTAAACGCATTTATATGAAGCTGTATTCGACAAAAAATGGTAAGGTTCCTGCTAGTTATGCTTCAGTTCTGATAAAATGTGCAAATTCTGCAGAATCGTTTATTTATTGTCGAAGAAGCACATGGAAGCGGCTTTGCCGTCCTTTTAAGGACGGTACGGTTTCAGCGAGAATTTTAAAATAAGAAAATTTATATTTGTATTGCTTTTTGGGAGCAAAATGTGGATAATAACATAAAGGTTGATAATGATTATCATTATTGAATATCTATTATTCATTACTTGACTATATTTGAGTTAAAAGGAGACTGAACACCCATGAACGCAGCCACCACCCGGACCGCATTACAGGTTGACGATTATCTGGATCTGCTCAATCTTGCTGTAAAAGTCGGAGATATGAAATGGCAGAAAGAGATCAAGTCCAGATTGCAGTATATCCTCTGTCTGCAAACCCGATAGATTATTCCGCGCACACAACAGCTAAGCCTCCTGCCATTGGCAAGGACACAGTTGCTGTTAGTTATAGAAGAATGTATATAGCCGCATTTCCGTTACGGGAATGCGGCTTTTTTTGTAGTATACGGGGGCTAATTCCAGGGCGGCTGCATCTGAGGTCTCCGGAATGTTTAATGATATAATGATTAGCATAATATAACGAACAACAGCCCATAGATCGGAGTGTGCAGACTTGAGAAAAATCCTCGCCTTGGTCTTACTATTATCCTTGCTCCGGATCCCCGGCGTCTATGCTGCGGATATTCCTGTACAGCAGGGAGTTGTTACTGATGAAGCCGGCTTACTTACTGCCCAGGAAGCAGAAGCTATCACCCGGATGACCGCAACGGACCGCTATACTCTCCATATCCTGACAATAGACTCTCTTGACGGCGCGGACCCAGCCAGTTATGCAGATGAGGTATACGATACCTGGAACTTGAAGACCCGGGATATCCTGCTTCTGATCGCTTACGGAGACCAGCAGACGGAGATTAACTTCGATAATCCGGAGCTGCAGAACTCGCTCAATGCCTGGTCGCAGAACCTCGGCGGAGCTTCAGGCAGCGCGGCAATCACTAAGCTGCTGGAGACTTACTTCAATCCTTATGCCAGAGACGGTGATTTCGCGGGAGGAATCAGCTCTGTCATTAAGGAGCTGCAAGCCGTCGGCAGCGGACCGGGCAGCGCTGCCGGAGGAACTGCTGGAGGTGGTACAGGTGGTACTGCGGGTGGCGGATCAGGCGGCAACGGCGGGACAGCCGGAAGCAGCGGATCGGAGGCGGCCGAAACCGGCAGGGGCGGACTATCCTTCTTATCGCTCGCCGCTATTGTTGTGGGTGCCGCCTTACTGCTGCTCCTGCTGTACGTGCTGATTACAGGAATGCGCCGCCGCAGCGGGCTTGCAGGGCAGCAGGAATTGTTGTCTGACCTGCTGGTACGGGCGAATCGTGCCCTCGAATCCCTTCAGCCCTTCCAGGGAATCGTGCAGGGCAAGACCGGGGAACTGGTCGAGGGCATATCGAAGCGCCTGACCTCGCAGCTGGTCGAGATCTCAGCGCTGCAGACAACTGGGCAAGGTGCCCTGCCGCCCTTCTACCGCCTGTCCGCTCTCAAAGCAGCAACAGAACAGCTTCAGCAGACGGAAGGTACTTTCCGCACCTCGCTTGAAGAGGAGGAGAAGAATATTGCTGTCATCAGCGAGGCCGACCGGAACGTCAAGCAGCGGATCACCGAACTGAAGCAGGATGCGCCCGAGCTTGACGGACAATTGCAGCAAGCGGCCCAAGAGACCGGCTACCCGCTGCAGGAAATCGCCGAAGACCTGCAGGAGCTGGCCGCAGAAACTGCCAAAGCTGACCAGCTGGAGCTGTTTGACCCGATTGCTGCACAGGATATTACCGCAGAGGCGCAGGAGCGCCAGGAGCAGATTGAGCGGGACCTGCAGGATGTAGATGCTTTTGACGATAAGCTGAAGGCATTCCCCGGGGTTCTGGCCGCTGCCCGCAGCCGAATTGCCGGGCTGATTGAGCAGAACTCCCTGCACAATATGAAGGTTAAGCCCTATGACAGTCTGGAGCAGGCTTCCGCTGCCGCCGGGTCCCTGGAGGCGCCGCTGCGCAGCGGCGACATGGATGAGGTGCGGCGGATCGGTGCCGCGCTGGATGCGCTGCTGGCTGAAGCCGTCGCCATGACGGAACGCCAGGCCATGATCCGGCAGAGCAACCGCGCAGATCTGGAGACGGTGCGCAGCAAGTGGGGGAGCTTGACCCAGCGGCGCAATGAGCTGCAGAGCAAGCTCACCGAGGCGGGGAACCAGTTCGCCCGCCAGCATCTGGACGGTCTGGAGAAGACGCTTGAGGAGACAGGCGCCGCACTGCGGCAAAGCGCAGGCGAAGTGCCGCAGATAGAGACCTGGACCAGCGATGCACGCGGTGAATATGAGAATGCGCGCAGCGGGCTCGACCGGCTGCTAACGCTGCAGGACGAGACTGAAGGCAAATTCAGCAGTATCGACAGCAGTCTGAGCTCTCTGTACGAACGTCTGGACAGCCTGAGAAGGCTGTTCACGGAAGGACAGAGCCGGGTCGATGCGGCACAGAGTCTGCTGCATAGCAGAGGGATTGCTGCACAGAGCCGCTTCCAGCTGTCCCTGCTGCCGGAATATGCCGAGCTGGAGCAGCGCCTGTCCGCCCGTCCATACAATCTGGATGAACTGGAGAGTACAGGCCGTGCTTATGCTTCGCAGATTTCCAGCTTCGTGGAAGAAGCGAACCGGCTTGTCCGCCAGAAGGAAGCGGCGGAGCAGGCCGCCCGGCTGGCAATGATGCGGGAACAGCAGCGCAGAGAACAGGCCCGCAAGCGGATGTCGTCCGGGCCGCCCTCCTCGGGCGGGTTCGGCGGCGGCGGACGTTCCTCCGGCGGCTCCTCCTGGGGCGGCGGCGGCCGGTCGTCGGGCGGCTCTTCCTGGGGCGGCGGCAAGTCCGGCAGGAATTCTTCCGGCGGCTCCAAGTGGTAGACGGCGGATTGCCGGGAGCGGCATAGACATATTTAAGACGGCTTCAGCCAGGGTTATGGCTGAAGCCGTCTTTTTCTGAAGAACCTGTATAAGTCTCGGGGGGGGGCTGATGCTGAGAATGTAAGATGTGTTATACAGGCTCCTGCAGCTGCATATGGGCAATGAACTCCATGAATACAGGGGATAGCCGCTGCTCCTTGCGGTAGATAAGCTGAATATAGAACGGCTCCAGCTGCCCGGCCAGGGGAATTCCGGTTAACACGCCGGTGCACAGCTCCTCTTCTACCGCATACCGCGGCAGAAAGGCCGTCCCCCAGCTGTGCTTCACGGCCTGCTTGATCCCCTCGAGATTCCCGAACTCCATATCTACACGCGCAGTTATACCGGATTCCCTGAGCACATGCAGCAGCTGCTTCCGGTACGTGCAGGTACTCTCTGTCAGCACCAGCGGTTCCCCCTCCAGATGCTCCGGGGTAACCGCCTTTTCGGCTGCCAAGGGATGCTCCGGATGGGTGATCACATACAGCTGCTCCTCCCGCAGCGGCAAAGTGACCAGTTCCCCCGACGCATACGGAACATCGAAGATCAGACCGAAATGGGCGGTTTTATCTTTGACTGCGGCGATGATATCTTCTTCAGAGCCGGGCTGTACCCGCAGCTGCATTCCGGTATGCTGCTCCCGGTACCGGTGCAGCCGGTGAGGCAGATAATATGCGGCCAGCGTCTCAATGGCTCCAATATTCAGCACTCCCTGATCACCGCCGGAGATTATTCCTTTAGCTTCCACACTCAGCGCCAGCATTTGCCGGGCATACGGGAGCAGATTGCTGCCGGCGAAGGTTGGAATCATCCCCCTGCCCGATCGCTCCAGCAGAATGGCTCCGTACAGCTCCTCCAGCTTGGCAATCTGCGCCGTTACACTCGATTGTGCGTAACCCAGCACTTCTGCCGCCCGGGTATAACTTCCGTGGTCCGCCACTGTACAAAAGGTCCGTAAATAGGTTAATTCCATACACAGTTCTCCTGAATTATCAATATTTTCGATATTTGCTATCACAGACTATAGATAACTCCAATTATAGATCCCTTATATAATAAAACCAACCCATTTAACCAAGGAGGACTCCGCAATGAAACTACAGGCGAAATCTCAAGTACTGGCTGCTCCGGCAGCGCCCTCCGCGGATGCGGTACGCTATTTCACAGCCAAAGCAGCATTCGAGACCGATGTGGCCGATGTGGTTTACGATCTGCGTGAAGGGATCACCGGCTTTCAGCTGGTCGATGTCCGCGATGCCCGTTCATATGAAGAGGCTCACCTGCCGGGAGCCCTCTCCCTGCCCTCCGGGCGGATAAACCACACTTCTCCGGAGCTGCCCACAGATGATGTACTCATTCTGTATTGCTGGGGACCCGCCTGCAATGGAGCCAGTAAAGCTGCAGCCAGACTGGCTGCGCAGGGCTACCTTGTCAAGGAGATGCTTGGCGGTATTGAGTATTGGCGCAAGGAGGGGGGCATACTGGAGGGCACCCTGCAGGAGGAAGCGCCGCTGTACTATAGCATGCCTGACGGATCGCAATAGCAACAAAGAAGACCCCTAGGAGACTAGTCTCCTAGGGGCCTTCTGCAGCAATCACTCCTTCATTTCTTCGTGAAGATTAGTTTATCGAGGTTGCCCACATAATTCAGACTCGAGGTAGTCGATCCCTTCAGTGAGACATACAGATGCTGCTTGCCGGTCAGTGTCTGACTGAGCAGAGCGCCTGCAGTCTTGTAGTTCCCCCAGGCTCCGCCTGTATTGGGCAGACTGACCGTACTGATCACTGTGCCGTCTTTGCCGCCCAGCCGGATCTCAGCTGTGATGTCAGCCGGGGCACGATTGGTCGGCGCATCGTACTGGATGGACACGTAGTTCTTGCCCTGTACGCCGAAATCAACATTCTCAAAGGAGAACCAGGCTCCGGTAAATGTATTAGCCACTACAGTTCCGCCGTTGTTGCCTTCAGTTTTGAGCGGATTGCTGTTGAAGGTATTTTTGGCATCGGACCAAACGGTCTTGTTCTCAAATTCCACAAGAACATCCGGCTCAGCTGCGGCCAGAGAGAAGGACGCATTGTCAAAATTACCGATATACTTGAAGGTTGAATCCGTTGTGCCCCTAAACACCAGGTAGATGTCCTGCATGCCGGTAAGATTCTTGCTCAGCGCCCCGGACACCGTCTTGTATGTCCCCCAGGCATTTGCAGTCGGCGGCGCTGACAGAGTGCCTACAAGCTCACCGTCCACTCCGCCCAGACGGACTTCAACAGATGAATCTGCAGCTGTATTCGTTGAATTGCCTGTATACTCCACCGACCACTGATTCACGCCCGTGCTGCCGAAGTTCATTCCCTTGTACGCCAGCCAGGCCCCGCTAAAGGTATTGGCAACCTGCTTGCCGCTGATGCCGTTCTCGGTCTTCAGCGGACCACCGTTGGCCGGATTATTATCTGTGGACCAGGCATCATAGCTCTCTAGCTCCAGCTTGGTATAGTCGGTCCGGATCGCCTGGTAGTCCCAGATGAACTTGTCCAGATTGGCGATATACGGACGATTGCTGTCGGTACTGCCCTTCAGCACGAAGAACAGGCTCTGCTTACCGGTCAGTGTACGATTGAGGATTCCTGCCGCCGCCTTGTATTGCGTCCACCCTGCACCGGTATTCTTAAGCTCCACATTGCCGAGAAGCTCGCCGTCTACAGCCCCGAGCCGAAGCTCAAGCACTGCATCCGCCGGTGTCCGGTCAGAGTTTGCATTATACTCGACCGTAATCCGGTTTGTCCCTTTGGTTCCGAAATCGATATCCGCAAAGGATAGCCAAGCGCCGGTAAAGGTATTGGCGACCACCGTACCGTTATTGCCGTCTTCAGTTTTCAGCTTATTGTTGTTGAACGTATTGACCGCATCCGACCAGGCCGTGCGGTTCTCAAATTCTACCGTCCCCATATCCACTACCGGTGGCTGCGGTTCCTCCGCCGGGTCAGGTACAACCGGAGTCTTCACCGGTACCGGCAGCGGTTCAGGCAACGGATCTTCCCCGCCCGGCTGCTCTCCTCCAGGTTCGCCTGGTTCACTTGGTTCACCAGGGTTCTGCGGTGCCGGCTCCGGCTGCGATTCAATAGGATCAGCCAGCCACAACGAGTCGTAGATGTTGCCGTTAAAGCTGTCCACCAGATAGATATTCACCTGATACTTGCTGGCGTTCACACTGAAGTTCTGCGTCAGCTCGAAGCCGCCGGACTGGACCGGTACGGCACTGGACAGCAGTGCCTGCTCTCCTCCGTCCATCAGCTGAATTACAGCAACCGCCGAGTCTACATAATCCCCTTTGAGCGTTCCTGATACCTCTACGGTCATATTGCCTGTGCGCTTCACGTCTGCCTTCAGATCGTACACATCCCATAGGATGTCCGAGGTGTACGGGGCATTAGAAACCAAGGCATCACCTGTCATGACATTCCGTTCCTCATTTGCTTGGATGCGTACTTGTACAGCGCCCGCCGCAAAGGCCTGCGGTCCGACCGTCTGCGGATTCGCTGCAGCTGTCTTCCAGCTCACACCGCCGTCGGTGCTGTATTCATAATCGGCCGGGCTTGTGAAGCCCGGTACTGTCGTCCAGCCGAAGGTATTGGCCGTATCGTCCACCAGCGGAGCTGTTGGCGCGTCAGGCTTCACCATTTCCTTGACTGTCTCCAGACTGAGATCAAATGCGATATCCGAGCTGCTGAAGTTTACCTGATGCACTTCTGCGGCGAGCACATTGATGCCTTCCTGCAGATAATCCGGATTGATCTCATAACGGTTCCAGTCACGTTCGTCTCCGACTGTAGCATTGGCATTTGTACCATAAGCCACAGCCCCGTCCGGCATGTTCGTCCGGATAATCTCATGTCCGTTCAGATAGACGATGGCGCCGTCATCACGGATCAGACCGGCGTCCAGCTCCAGTATGTCCTGCAGCTCAGATGCATTGAACGTTGTGCGGAAGTAGGACGTCGTATATTTCTTGCTGGCATCCGGACCGTAGCCGATCACAGTTTTGGCATACCCCTTGTTGTCGTAGCCGAGCGGTGCCTGCCCGGAGGACCAGCTGCTGTCATTGAAGCCCGCTAATGTCCAGCCATTCGCCGGGGCTTTGCCTTTATCATAATATTTCCACTCTGAACCTTCGCTGATCAATGAAGTCCGGGAGAGTGTGTTCTCAATGTCAGCATCGTAATCTGCTGTAGGAGGTGCCGATTTGGCCGAAGCCCCCCAAGCATAATTGGGCGTGTCTCCCATATCAAATTCCAGCGTGCCTCCGTTCATCAGATCATCATAGCCGATCCAGGCCTGATTATACGATTGACCGTTCAGGGCGGCGGATTGAATGAACCGGTTGGCGGAGGAGACATTGTCCGCTTTAATAGTAAAGGTCTTGCCATTATCCAGATGCAGGGTCAGCTCCGAGAAAACGGGTGAGCCGATCAGGAAATTGGCGTCCCCCGGATTACCGGGGAAGAGGCCCATTGCGCTGTATACATACCAGGAGGACATTCCCCCGGCATCGTCGTCCATAGAAGGCAGATAACCTTCAGGATCAGCACGGTAGACCCGCGATTGGATCGGGTAAGCATACGGCCCGTGGTTATGGTATTTCTGAGTAACCACCTCGGTTGTATATTCTCTGGCATAATATTGGGTCAGATAAGGATAACCCAGATAGTTGAACAGATAGGGTACGTCGATGTCCGGCTCATTGATAGCCATGTACTCATTCCGGGCAAAGAAATCCTGCAGCTGCTTCGCCATTTCTGTCTTGCCGCCCATCAGCTTGGCCAGGCCATTGATGTCCTGTGTAGCGGACCAGCGGTATGTCCAAAGATTGCCCTGATAGGCATACTTGTCCACTGCGGTTACATCCCCTTTGGCCACTGTTGTACCGTTCGGGGTAAAGAACCCGGTCTTGACGCCGTTCTCATCGACCTGGTTCGCATTCCACAGCTTCTGATAGGAGAGTGCGAGTTTCTTATACTTCTCATACGTACTCTTGTCGCCCAGCAGCGCAGCAAGCTTCATGGGGAAATAGGCACTCTTCGCCTTCTCCAGCTTGCCGGAAATTTCGCCGTCCGAAATCGAGAAGTTGTCCGCATCGACTGCCATTCCTTTTAGCGCCGTGTACACGTCATAGTCCGTGAAGCCTTTCGCATAGGCATCGAGAATGACGGCACCGTTGAATTCATTGCGCACCGTCGGGCTTGGCCAATAACCGTCTCCCCATTGCGTGTAGGTTCCTCTGGTCTTGTAAAGATCAACCAGCGATTTCACCATGTTGTTATACTTCTGCGGCTCCAGCACGGAGAACAGGGAGTATTTGCGGAAATCATCCCAGGTCGTCCAGCCGTTATAGTATTCAAAATCCTCACCAAGCCCGGACGCTTGGCGCACCGTATTCTCATCCCTGCCCGCCTTGAAGGTTCCGGCTGAGCTGGTCACGTTCTTCGGATGCAGGTACGTATGGTACATTTGCGTATAAAATACTTTCTTATTCTCTTCATCTTCATCCTTGATTTCCACTTTGCCCAGAACATCGCTCCAGGTGCTGCGGATCTTGGCATGCTGGGCGTCGAAATCCCAGTCTGCAATATCCTGCTTCGCTTCGGCTCTGGCCTGTTCCACACTTACCGCCGACAGACCGACCTTAGCCTGGATCACTTTGCCGCCATTCGTATCGAAATTAACCCAGACTCCGCTGTTCGCCCCGGTACGGACTGCTTCCGTTCCGGTTGTATCGCCCTGCCAGGAGGTGTAGGAATCGAAATCATAGTCAAACTGGATGGAATAATAGAGCTTATAATACCCGTTGCCGCATACGTTCTTGGATTGGATCATGCCCGTAATTTCATTGCTGCCTTCCACCTTCAGGTTGGCATCAAGCATTCCGGCATAGGAATTGGAGAGATCCACGAGTACAGAACCCGTCTTCGCGGATGCCGGGAATGTATAGCGCTGGAAGCCGACATTGTCCGATGCCGTCAATTCTACGCCGATTCCTGATGCCAGCGTAACACCATAGTACCCGGCAGAAGCCTGCTCACTGCTTTTATCGTACAGCTGCTTATATTCATTCACATTCTTCGTGAACGAACGCGTCTCAGGCATCATCAGGATGTTGCCGCCTGCCCCACTGCAGCCTACACCGCTGAAACGTACCTGCGAGAAGCCTTTCAGGTATTTATCCTGATAATAATAGCCGCTGAACGCCCCGCCGTCGCTGTCAGGTCCCAGGGAGACGAGTCCGAACGGCGTCGACGGTCCCGGATTCGTCTGACCGTTATCTCCAAGGGTGTTGATAAGCGGATCGACATAATCCACCGGCTCCAGATTTACTGCAGGATATGCCGGATACTTCCCGGCTTCCACTCCATATACCTGCAGCTCATACAGCCGGACAGTATCGCCGTTCGCTGCAGCCTTGCTTACATAGAACCGGAGATAGCGGGCTGTCACTGGCTGGGGCAAATACCGGTCAACGACCGTCTGCACGTTACCCTGCACAACATCCACATCGCTCCAGCTCTGGCCATCATCACTCTTCTGCAACCGGAAATTCTGTGTGTTCCAGAACGGGCTGTTCGAGCTCTCATTGATCCCTGCGTTGTACACCGTCCATTGGTTTATCGTATATTCCTTGCCAAGGTCGAGCTTCATCCATTTGATCTTGGCAGCTGTGTTATCACACCACTTGGTGTCGTTCTTGCCGTCTACGGCAAATTGCGGCCGTTCATTCACATTACATTGACCTGATGCCGTAACTTGTGCATTCAGTGCAACATTCTTCGCCGGAACTACTTCTATACCAGCCTCCGCGGCGGATACCGTAACCGTAAAGGCAGTCACTGAATCCAGCAAGCCAAGCAGCATCAGAACCGACATCAGAATGGAGAACAGTTGTTTACGCATGAGATTCCAATCCCTCGCTTTCATCTTATAGTGAAGAGCCGGTCTGAACCAGACGGCCTACCATTACAGCCACCTCAGCGCGGGTGACCTGCTTCTTCGGCTGGAATGCGGTGCCGTCTCCCTGCATTAGCCCGCTCGCTCCCGCCTCGGCCACACTGGCCGTCGCCCAAGAGGCAATTTCCCGCGCATCAGTATAAGCCTTACCTGCCTGGACGCCTGCCCCAAGCTTGAAGTACTTCGAAGCGTTAACCAGTGCTACCGCCGCTTCCTCGCGGGTGATCCGGTCATTTGGCCGGAAGGACCCGTCGTAGCCGTTCATTATACCCGTCGCTGCGGCCTCCGCCGCCTGCTTAGCGTAATAAGCATTTGAAGGCACATCAGCGAACGGTGCTGCAGCAACTTCAGCCGGCACGTTTCCCGTACGCTCTGCAGCCCGCATCAGCAGGGCGGCGAACTCAGCGCGGGTAATGCCGCGGGCCGGTTCATAATGTGCAGCGTCCACACCGTTCACCAGGTGCTTGGCGGCAAGAGATTTCACGGCTGCTTCAGCCCAGTGTCCGGTCATATCCGCGAAATTCTTGTCATAGACAAGCAGTGCATATGCAGAGAAATGGGTCGCCTTGAAGGCTACCGTTCCAGCCGTCAACGTGCCAGCTACATATTCAGCACTGTTGCCGTCCACGTAATAAATGCCGGCGAGTTCCGTCTTCATCGAGGCAATCTGCGCTGGCGCCAGCTTGAGGCTAACCTCTGCCGGCTGAGTCAGCTGATGGATCTCAGTAACATTGCTGCCGTTTAGCGTCTGAATGACCAGCGACAGTAATACGCCAGTCGAAGCATAAGCGGCATCACTGCGGACAGACCCGCTAACCAGTGACTGGGCTTCCTTATTCCAGCTGGCATTCAGAACAATCCGCAACCGGGTCTGATTATCACCCGAGGTCTTCATTGCACCTGCGGGAAAAGAAATCGTCCTTACTCCATCCGTCAGTACAAGGCCTGTATTCCCTGCATTAAGCAGATTCAGCGATTGTTGCGGGAGCTCAAGTGCCACTCCAGCTTCTCCAGCCGTGGCCGGCAGCTCAATTGTGATCTGGCCAGCAGCTTGCTGCATAGCCTGCGCCAGCGTATCTGTACCAATCAGATAACGCCCGTCCCCGGACAGCTCCGGCTTGATACGTGCTGAGCTGGCTTCCCCGGCTCCGGCAGGAATCAAGCCGTCCGGAGAAGTCTGGCCGCTGCCCGTTCCAGCAGGCTGTGGCGTACCCGGATTACTTGGCGTTCCAGAATCAGGAGTTCCTGGAGTCGGACTCGGTGTCGCCATTGGTGTCGGTGATACCGTTGCTGTCGGCGACACTGTTGCTGTCGGCGACACTGTCGCTGTCGGTGAGACTGTCGCTGTCGGTGCCACTGTCGCTGTCGGTGCCACTGTCGCTGTCGGTGCCACTGTCGCTGTCGGTGCCACTGTCGCTATCGGCGTTGGCGTTGGCGTTCCAGTACCCGGATTACCCGGTGTTCCCCCGCCCGGCTCCTCTTCTCCCGGAATCATGAATGTTTGGGTCAGGGTTGTTCCGCCGGAACCGGCAACCACGTTATAGCTTCCGGATGGAGCCAATAGCTGGCTTGCCGGAATTGACACCCGCTGGGTATAGGCTCCGTCTACAGCTTTCAAGACATCAATATAGAACACTGTTCCGGCCGGGCTGACGATTTTGACAACAACCTGGTCACCCGGGCCCGGTGTCGTTCCAGACAGTGTGATGCTGCCGCCGCGCTCAGCCTCCTTTCCGCTCAAATGGAGCGTGAAGGAGTTAGCAGCGAAGACTGCAGCAGGTGAACACAGGAACAATAAGACCATAATGGCCGCTACAACTTTTTTCACCTTCGGATTCCTCTCTTTCCTGATCACTGAAGTTCTACCGGTTTCGCAAGCTGTCCAGGCACTTCAAGGTTGTTGTTGAACTGGTCAAATACAAAAACCTTGACCCGGTAGTTTTCACCTTTCACATTGTAGTACTGGGACATCGTCAGATGGCTGCTCGTAAGCGGGATAGCGTTAATCAGCAGCGGAGTATCGCCGTCCATCAGTTCGAAGACAACATAAGCGCTGCCGGTATACTCCGCGAGACGATCCAGTGAGACCTCCACCTGAAGCTGATTATCGCGCTTAAGCACACCTTTTATCTCGTACGTATCGGTATAATCATTTGGCGTGAACGGCTTGTCCGAGAGCAGTGCTGTTCCTGCTGGAGTACCGGCTGCCATATCACCTTTGATGCGCACCTGCACCATGCCTGCTGCGTAGCTGCCGTCATGGATCGGCTGCGGGTTCACCGTGACCGGCTGCCAGGTTTCGCCTCCGTCCAAGCTATATTCATAGTCAGCTGCTTCAGGGTAGCCAGGTACGAGTGTCCAGCCGAAGGTGTTGCGGGCATCGTCAATGACCGGAGCGGTCGGTGCCGCCGGATGCTCACCGCCGGAGAACACGGTAGCTTCCGAGGAATTGTCCCGCTTGTCTACGGCTTTGACTACAAACTCATAATCCACAGCCGGATTAGTTCCCGTTACCTTATATTCATACTGGCTCCGCGCTTCTTCCACGGGTACATAAACACTCCAGTTCGTCCCGAGTTTACCGTTCTTCTCATAAATCCGGAAGCCTCTGACGGCATCAGCGTCACTCTTGTCGGCTGGTCTTACCCAGGTAAGTACGGCCGCCTTGTCCTCTGTCCTGCCAGCTGCCAGCTCCTTCACCGGTTCGGGCTTGCTGTCATCGCGGACAATGGTGTACGTATCGAATGGAGCTGCATCGCCCGATTTGTACGAATTGATAGTGAAGCTGTCTTCCGTCATCGTGATGCCGGAGTAGATCGGTACTTTAGGCTGCTGATATACATTGGCATAATACGGATTTACACCCTTTTGGATATCGTAATATTTCGTACCGGCGGAATTATTGATCATGTACAGCGTACCGTCAGGGTTCAGCGGATTGCCGTCGCCGTTTTTTTGAATATCCGTTACCGCTTTGTCCTCATACATCTGGTACGAGCGCATGAAGGTATGGTCATGACCCTGCAGTACCACATCGATACCCAGCTCATCGAACACCGGAACCATCTTCTCTCTCAGCGCCAGAATATCACTGTCCAGTGCATGGTTCCCGAGCGAATAGACCGCCTTGTGGAAAGCAACCACTTTCCATTTCTTGTCCGTTACAGCTACCTCACGCTTCAGCCAATCAACCTGCTGTTCGAAGGAATTACGCTGCCGCTCGTCCCAGCCCATGTCCATCGTGTTCAGCACCATGATATGGGCATCGCCGTAGTCGTAGGAATAGACACTGCCTGGAGGAAGCGGATCATCGATTGAATCATTCGGATAGTTGAAATGATAATAATAGTTATCGTTATACGGCCCTTCATGATTGCCGACAGCCGCCATCAGCGGAAGCTTCATCAGCATGTTCTGCGGCTTGCCGAAATAGTCCAGCCACTGTGACTCCAGCGATCCGGCATCGACCTGATCCCCGGTCATTACCAGGAACATGGCATCCGGATAATCATCCAGCCCGTTCTTCAGTGTTTTGGCCCATACCTCATAGTCGTTGGTATTTGCACCTTGGGAGTCAGTCATATAGAGGAAGTTGTATGCCTTTTCGTTCTCCCCCTCAGTCATGAAGCTGCCTGCGGCGCTCCAGTTTCCGTCACTGCCCACACGGTATTTATAAGCAGTTCCGGGAACAAGTCCGGTAGCAATCGCTTTATGGCTGATAAAAGCACCTTTTGTCGAGCTAGTGATATTCAGATTAAGCGCCCTGGTGTCAGCAGGATCTCCAACAAAGCGCTGCTTCACTGGGGAGTCAAAGTCCTGGTCTGCCGGCACGATCTCTACAATGCTGTCCATAATCCCCGCTGGTGCGCTGTCGGGTCTTTCATAGCTTGTATACCAGGCGAAGGACCGGTTGGTCTTCGCTTCATTCTGGAAGGACATTGCAATCGCAATCGGTGAGTAATCCACGGCCTCTGACATATTATCAGGACTATAAACGAAACTGCCCGCAGATGTACCGTCTGTAAACTTCAGTCCTGCCTGCCCGTCATAGGAGATGTTCACAATTTGCCCAGGCTTCACGATGGAGCCAAGTGTCAGTGTAAGCTGATCAGGAGCACTGCCTTGAACCGCATTCAGGAGCGGAATCACAGCTGTGTCCGTCTTGACTGTCAGATGGCTGGCCAACTCGGACGAAACCTGCTGCAGATCACCCGTGAGCTGCAGCGCTACACTGGTACCACCAGAATCTACGCTGCCGTAGACAGGGCCATTGTAATCAACCGGAAGGTAAAGGGCAGAGGCAGGTATAATCTGCTTCGTTATCCCCGGACCCGACCAGCGCAGATACAGGTTCGATCCGCCGAAATCCTCGAAATATTCTACTTTAAAGTTGTGCTTCACTCCGCCTTGCAGTGTAATCGGAGTGCTGGTCTGTTCCACATCCCAGTCGTTAGTCCAGTGGTCGATCACAAGCTGGTCGTCAAGCCACATCCGGAAACCATTGTCGCCGATCATATAGAAGGTATAGTCGCCGGACTCCGGCGCCATGATCTGGCCTGTCCAGCGGATATTTGCATCATCCGAACGTCCGGTCCATGTCTGGAGAACGGGGTCCAGATTGCTGAAGTTAATCTGGGAATCAATTCGTGTGGACTTATAATCACCGAACTCAAAGGTCTCGGTACCGGTGTAATATTGACCAAGTAATCCGTGGTCTTTCGAGGCGGATATCCCTGCAGAAGCGTTGAGTTCGAGGGAGAAAAACGTATCGGAGCTGCCGCCCCTGTCCTGATGTACCTCGGCGGCAATTACATTTGTGCCCTTCAGTAACAGAGCCGGATCGATATTGAAGTTATTATCGAGCCGCTCGTCGCCGATGGCCGAAGAAGCATAAGTATTATAGAGAATCGTACCCGTCGGCAGGTTCGTGCGGTAGACTTCCTGACCGTTCAGATACACAACTGCGCCGTCATCCCGGACCAGCGTAGCCGCGAGCTTAAGGATAGCTGCCGGGTCGTCAATCTGAAATTCCTTGCGGTAATACGATGTTGTATATTTTTGGCTTGAATCCGTGCCGTAACCGATCCAGGTGTTCAGATCCAGCCCTTTGCCGCTGCCGGCATAGCCGAGCGGGGCTTGTCCCTGCTTCCAGCTGCTGTCATCGAAATAGACATCCTGCCAGACCGTAGCCTGATCAGAACCGTCATCCAGATACACCCATCCACTGTCCTTGGCGATCAATGTTCCCTCTGCAGCAGCAGCTGACATGGGAGCATCCTCACCGGCAACAAGAGATATTTCTCCGTCTGCACCGCTGGCGGCAGGCTCTGCAGCAGATGCTGATCCTGAGTTATCCGTTCCCTCAGCCGGATTAGCACCTGTGTCTGCAGGCTCTGCACTGGCCGGTAGTAACGGCATATAACCAGCGGTGAACAATGAAGCCGTCAGCAATGCAGCTGCAAGCATTCGGCTTAGCAGCTTAAACCTCTTCTTCACTTCTTTTCCCCCCAAATGAAAGTTATGATCATTTGGAAATGATACGTTTACCGGGCGAACTGTTCAATGCATGCTTGGTAAAACCGGGATGAGTTTTATGTAAAATTTGAAGAAATATATCTGGGAATTAATTCATTATAATCTATAATTATTCACGATCTTCCAAATCGCCTCCCTTACCCGCTACTGCCAAATAATCTGTGTCCCTTATAAGTAGCCGACGAAGCAGGGCTAGTTGTAATTCCGGCATTCTAAAAGGAAATGTAATCGGGAGGTTAAAACAGCTATGAAATTTACTATGAATTCCAGCAGGAACAAACAGCTTTTGTGTATATTTATCTCAACAAAAAGCAGAAAAGCGTTCCTCCATAACCGGAGAAACGCTTTTTGGTTTATTTGGCAGCCGCTTTAATGAGACTCCTCATCCAGAAACGGCTTATTCACATAGTAATACATCACGCCCATCAGCACCCCGCCGCCAATGAGATTCCCGAGCGTAACCGGGACAAGATTATGCACAACGCCTCCCCATGATATGGTGCCGGGGTGATCCAGCACGAGCGCAATTGCGAAGGTACACATGTTGGCAATACTGTGCTCATACCCGGAGATGAAGAAACAGAACACGAATAGAACCATGGCGAACATTTTGGCTCCGTCGCTTTTCATCGACATCGGGACGAAGAAGGCCAGACAGACGAGCCAGTTACAGAGAATAGCCCGGAAGAACAGCTGCAGCGCCGGGGCTTCCATCTTGTGAGCCACCACATTCAGCAGAAACCCGTTCACAGAGGAATCATAGAATAATCCGGTCAGAAAAATCAGCAGGGCGAACGCCGTAGCCCCAAGGATATTACCGATGTAGCTCACTACCCACATCCGCACTACCTCAGTCCATGCCATCTTGCGTCTCAAGGCCGCGTAGGTGTAATAGAAGGTATCTCCGGTAAATAAATCTCCCCCGCCGTAAGAAATGAGGATGATGGCTGCGCCGAACGTAATCGCAGCCATCGGATAGGTCATCGGCGATTGTTCCATATAGAAGAAGTTGCCGGTCTTAAACGCTACGATAACGCCGAATCCGATAAACATGCTGGCGAGCATGGCTCTGGCAATATACCGCAATATGCTTTGCCGGAAGATCTTCTGTTTCTTCAGTGCCAGCTTCTCCACCTGCAGCAGTGCCTCGTTCTCCATTTGACCTCCGTCTTAGCTTCGTATTTTCAGTGATTGTAGAGGCTGCTGTACAGCCTCCGGGTTATTATACCCAATAAACCGCTGGAAATTGCTTGAACCACAGAGCGTCAATATTTATGGAGCCCGCACACCTTCCGGACCTGCCTTACAGGCCTCTATCATCCGGGTCATTCAGCCTGGCAATAGCTTCCGCTTTCTCACTGCTGGCTACGACGATAAGCACAACTATCAAACATCCCAGAATCATCCGCTTATCCCCTCTTTCTCCACAGGTCGCCTTAGTGACAACTTATGTGGGAGAGCGGAGCATTATGAATGCTGATTATCATGACAAAAAAAGCCCGCTGATCCCCATCAGCAGGCTTATTGCAATCCTTCGTATGTGCTTACGGGCCGCAGATCAAATCATCAGTTCAAAAAGCTGCTCAGCCCATTCTCCGCCTGCTTCAGAGCCTGCGGCTGCGAGCCCTCATTAAGCCCGAGCCGGTTGTTCAGCTGGGTGTTGATGGTCGTCATTTTGGACGTATAATCCTGGCAGCTCTCGATAATCCGCCGGTTGGACTGCTCCGAGGTATCCAGAGCACTTAGCAGATCGCCTATTGCCTGATTCACAGCTTCGAGTGACATGGACGGCTTGGAGAGCAGCTCCGTGGTCTTCTCGGTAGTTGTACGCAGCAACCGTGCGTTCTCCTTGAACTGATCCTCGATCGTCTTGTTGGTGGCTTCCACAGCGTTAATGACATTCTCCTGATCAGCCAGGGACATAGCAATCATCGCCGACACGGTGATCAGGTTAGAAGTCTTATCAATCGCGTTGTTTACGGAATCGATCAGCTTATCATTGTTGTCATTGATGATATCCGTTGCCGCAATCGCCTGATTGTAGAGCAGAATCATTTCGGTCATGGACTGAATCCGTACCATTACCTTGCGCAGTCCCCGTTCCAGATACGCCTTGCGGAATTCGTTCTCCGGCTTGGCGATTTCTACCTCGAACAGCTCCTTCAGCTTGTTGCCGAAGGCAATTTTGGTCTGCAGGTTATAAATCTCCTCCATCGAGGTGCGCTTCAGCTGGCGCATGTTGACGATGCTCTCTTCCAGCGTATCGCGGCCGTCGCGCAGACCGGTAATGATGGCATCAATATTGGTGCGGACGGACTGATATTTGTAGACATAATTTTTGAGCGGACTCTTGCGCAGCATTTTGCCGAAAAAGCTGACATTCTTGCTCTGCTGCAGCGTCTCGCACTCATTACGCAGCTTCATAATCATATTCGGCACTTCCACCCGCTTGCCGCTCATCAGGTCATTGACCGGACGATCCAGCAGCTTAAGGGTTTGTCCCGCTTTTTCCTGCGTCTTCACGCCAAGCTTGCCGATATCATCCATCAGGGAATCCAGGGCTACCGTATCGGTCTTGGACACCTTCTCAATTAACTGGGAAGCTTCCTCCACTACCTTCTGTTCATCTTCTTTTCTCAGCTCGATCAACTGCGTGGACATGGTTTTCCTCCTCCTATAGTTCGGAACTGCTGTAACGCTGATGAATCAGTTCCGCCTTGGTCTGAAGTTCCATCAGGTCTTTATGTTCGATCGTAGACGCAATATCGGATATTTTGGTATCGACATCACGCAGACCGTTCAGCAGCATTCTCCGGTTTCTCGTCTTGGCTTCGCCGCCCAGCCTCAGGAACGGATTGATCACACCGTTGAGATCCTTCAGCACCAGTCTGCGGACGGTGTGGTTGATCTCGCCATTGCCCAGTTCCTGCAGCAGAGGAATCACACGCTGCAGTCTGGCGAACAGCGCCAGTGACTTCTCGACGATCTCATTATCCAGCGTATCCTTCTGCCCTTCAGATATAATCATATCCTCCAGAATGCTAAGATACTCCACTACCGGAGCGAATTCCGCTCCGATGGTAATCTCCCCTCTGGTCTCAGCTCCCGCTTTGACCGCAGAAGCCTGTCCCGCAGCCGGGAGTGGGCCTGCGGCCGGGGCGCCGCCAGCCGGGGACTGAAGCGCCCCGGCTGAAGCTGCAGGAGCCGCTGCCGGCTCTTGGCCGGCGGGAATAACCTCCACCGGGAGATTCACTCTTGTGCGCCTGAAGCCCGGCACCGCAAGGGCGGCCCCGGCAACCGGAAGCAGCAGCGAGATCAGCTCGGGCAGGAACCCGCTGGTCAATACAGCCACAACATAGCCGGCCCCGGCGTATACCAGTACTTTGAATTTAGCTTGCATTCCTTCTCACCTCTTATGAGCGTGAATGCTCCACACTCAATTCACGGAATCCGTAACCACGGATTCTCCGTTTATTTTCATGATCAGCGGCTGCTCAACATGGCTTGCCAAGACATTGTGCGCGAATTCTACAGGCTGAACTTCGCCGCCCAGAGCGCTTTTGACTGCCAGATAAGGGAAGTTAATTCCGGACAGACACGAGATATGCAGGCCCCCGGACATCCGCGGATTAATCTCAAGCAGCTTGGGTACATCGCCGCTGTATTTCATCTGGACATTGAAATTATAAGGAATCCGGTAGGTCTCGGCCACCCTGCGGGCAACCTCTTCCAGCTCCGGAATATGCTCCATCAGCCGCAGCCGTCCGCCCGCCTTACGGCGCGGGACAGCGGCAAGCAGATTGCCATGCGCATCTGCCAGACAATCAATACTATATTCATATCCCTCCAGCAGCTCCATAACCATCAGATTAGGAAAACTCTCCGCTCCGGAAAGAATACGGTAAGCATCCTCGAAGGAAATTAACGGCGTTACATGTCCAAACAGCTCTTCCAGCGGGCTGCGGTTATTGTCTATAATCCGGAATCCGAGACCGCCCTCTGTTTCGGTCGGCTTGAAGCAGACCTTATGTCCCTTGGAGACGAGTTCTTCATAGGCTTCCTTGAACTGCTCTGCATTACTTACGACATGATAATCTGGAATCGTCATGATTCCGTTAGACTTCACACTTTCGTAGAACTTGCCTTTATCCATAATCATTTCCAGCAGATCCTGATCGCGGCAGACCAGCACCTTCGTCCCGATGGCATCGAACAAGGACACATGCCGGGCGATATCCAGCATATGCAGCCGCGGAATGAAAATATCAATCTCATTGCGGCGGCAGAAATCAACGCAGAACTGCACGTATTCGATTCCCGTAAGCTCAGGCTCGGCCCCTGCAACATCAGCGCCCTGCAGCGACATATGGCGGATATCCGGGTGGGTGGCGAATATTTGAACCGGGATGCCGTCTTCATTGTTCCGGATGAGATTCATGTAATGAAAAGCCACGGAAAACCAGCGATTGAAATAAATATTTACCTTTTTCATTGTGGCCCAACTCCCAATGCTGTCAAATTATTATAAATCGTTTGAACATACTGCATAATCTCATCCCCGGCAAATACACCCGATTGCTTCGTGAAAGGATACTCTAAGTTTACTAGACCCGCCTGCTGCTCGGCAAATATTTCTCCGTGACAGGGGGCAATGGCATAGTCCGCAGCCGCCAGCAGACTCTTGTCCAGCAGGGAATCGCCTGAAGCGACCATCGGCTCTGACCGGACGGTACGGCGGACATGAAGGATCGCGTCACTTTTGTTCACGGCCTCCGGCACAATGTAGAGCTTGCGCCCCTGCAGCGATACCTTCCAGCCCAGTCCATCCAGCCGCTCAGCCATACGGGTAATCTCATCCAGCGGCAGAGAATCACGGTGCACTACGAAGGTGTAGAACAGCTCGTCACAATACCGCTCACTGGTAATCCATTCTGCCCGCACTACAGAGCGGACAATCCTTCCGGCTTCCTCAGCCGGCACGGACCCGCGTTCCACCAGCCGCCCGACAGCCGCCCGCCATTCCTGGTCCACTACCCCGTTCACGAGAATGTTGCCTCCATTACTGGTAACGGCATAATCCGGAATAACGGTCTCCTGGAACAGGTTGATCCGCCGGTACTGTGCGATAGTGCGCGTAGTGACCGGCATGAAGATGATCTTCGCCGCAAGCTCTTTCAGCATATCCAGAGCCTGCTGCGATATATACGAGACCGTTCTGCCGTCAATCACTTCGGCCGGCACCAGACCGGGGGCATCCCCGGGAACCCCGATGGCATTCAGAGAGTAGATCAGCGTACGGTCCAGATCACTGGCGTAGATCATTCACTCTCCCCTTTCAGCGGCTTAATGATCCCGCAGCAGGAATACGTCAGTCCGGGGAATACCTCCACAGGTACACCACGGTCTTCGGCCAGCAGCAGAATATGCCGCAGGTTGGGATTGTCCAGCCGATCAACGAGGATTCTCCAGGGCACTCTGCGCAGCAGCACACGCGTGGTCTCGCCAACCCCCGGCTTCACCAGATTGATATTATCAATGCCGAAGGTCTCCTGGATACTGCGGATATCAGCCAGCCCCTGCCAGGTAATCTCCGGAGGATCCGCCTGCATCTCTTCAGCAAGCTTCAGCCCCTCCGCAGCCACCTCACGGAAATAAGGAGTCACAGCTTCCACGAATACATTAGACAGATCACTATCCAGCCATTCCTTATAGAATTTGGCACCATGGAACTCCTCCGGTCCGATCAGATCGTCGCGGAGCACGGTACGGCTCATCAGACCGGATACCGTAGAGTTCAGGCAAGCGCTTGGGATCAGATAATCTTCCCTTGTGCCGAAGGTTCCCGAACAGTATCCGGGATCGGCAAGCACCGCCAGATCATCATTCAGGGTAATCCCATATTTGCTGTACATGCTCCCGCAGGCCTCGATCAGCACCTGGCGGATAGCCCCTTTGCCGGTCCAGCCGTCAATGAACTGCAGCTCCGCATCGCTTCCGTGCTGCTGCAGCATATATAGCACAGCGTTCTCATCGATACCTTTACCCCGGATAATCGAAATACTGTAATGCGGCAGATCCGCTTCAAAGCGCTCCAGAATATACCTTTTGATCAGCACGCCTATCGGGGTACCTGCTCTTGCCAGTGAGACTAGAACCGTATTCGCCGTTCCCCGCTGAGCCACAATCATCTCAGATACGGCAGCTACAGCAAGCGCCACCTTCCTCGCGGTATGCTGCAATGTCTCATGGAACAATTCGATATACTGCTCCGTCGGCTGGTATTCTACAGGGAGCATCTCTGAGTAATGCACGCCCGACTGGATTGCTTCCTCCCGTTCGGCTGTTCCCCGCTCCAGGGATACATCGCTGAGGTCCTTGAGCAGAAACGTAACATCGGAGGCAGGGTAGCTGCCCAGCGGAACCGGAGGGGATATTCTTCTGTTCATTATCTCTTCCATTTCGATTCCCTTCATATCCGCGAGCCTCCAGTTTCAGGTTCAGAGGCCAGTATAATAAGATGCACCTTATTGCCTGCCAGCCTCTGCAAAATATCCGTCATCGGTTCAATCCGCTGCCGCGGCACATCCCGCTCAAGCAGCACAAAGATATCATCATACTGGCCGGGATCCACATTATAGATGAAATTGGTGATCTCTGTGTCGCCTGCGGACGGATACGCTGCTGCACTGTGCACACCGTAATCGGCACGGCGCTGCGGATGGATCGGACTGCGGGTAGAGGATTGATAGGACACGCCCTCACCCATCTCCGCGGCAATCCGCATCGGCAGATACATGAACTCGCCTACGCCCATCACCAAAGTGCGGGAGCCTTCCCGTAAGTCACGGAGCTTCCCGGCCACCCTGCTGACGCCTTCGTCAATCCGCCGGTTATCTGCAGATTCCAGACCAAAACGGCCGCTGTATTTCAAATAGGGGGAGAGATTCACAACACCCTGCGCATCCGCAGAGGACACCTGCAGCCGCTCTAACCCGTCCTGTATATACGTGGTCACTAGCTCTGCAACTGCTGCGGATGGTTCTGCGCTTCCGGCTTGCGGCTTCAGCAGAGGGGTTCCAGTCACCTCAATGCTGCCCTGCAGCAAAGATAAGGCGGTGATTCTAATTCCCAGCTCCTGCTCCAGATCACGGTAAGCCTGAATATTCGCGGTGCTCCGCCAATCCAGAAGTGAAGCCACTACATACTCCCGGCGCGGGAATTTGGACTGGATATCACGAATGGTATTGATCGCCGTATTGCCGGTCGTAATCTCATCATCCACCAGCACAATTGGCTCTGTTCCCGATAACAGCTTAGGATTCAGGGCGTAACAGAGATGATCTACAGCATGGGAATGCTCCTCTTCGAAGGTGACTACGGATTCCAGTTCAGGAATATTCTCACGGGTCGTATGAATATATGAGGCTCCGCCGGCAAACATGTTGTACATGCTGTGACCCAGGGCGGTAGCGGTTTCGGCAAAGCCGATAAAAAGGGCAGGCTGAGGCAGAACCAGACGTGCAGCAAGCAGATCATGATAGGCCTCTTCCGCGAATTCAGGATGAATCAGGCCATGAACCGCCTGGCTCATCAGCTTGTCCATGATTTCCCGTTCAGCGCTATCCGCACTCATCTCTAAGTACAGGAGAAGGGCAAGTGCCGCTCCGCTAAGCAGAGGGGTATAGGGACCTACAGGAATGTGTTTGCCAAGCACTTTGCTGACGAATAGAAAAGAGCGTTTCTTGTTGATACGGGCGGCCATGGAGAATAAGGCTTCCACGGGCATATGAAAGGGGTTGGAGGTTTCCGTTACCGTAACCTGCAGATTCTCGACGATATTAAACGTGTGTATATTCGTTCTCGGGTAGTAATCCGACAAAATGCTGTTGTTCATGTAACACCCCGTATATTTGAGATCGTAGTAAAATACGTCTGGCCCAGTTCAAATGCGGCTTAATTTCATTCATCTTGTTGTAATATTCGCTCTTGAACACTCCGCGGCTGCCATCATTGCTCTCCACAATACTTAAGGCGTCCACATATTCTTCATGCATTACTGTATACATCGCCTGCACGGGTCTGAGATGGGAAGGATGAATGATCGTTTTGCCCACAATACCGTTTTCCTTGTCCAAAATCACTTCACGGATCAGGCCATCCATCGAGCTGGAAATGTATTTATTCCGCATCTCACGGCCATGTTTGCCATAGGTATCTTCAAAAGGAGTCTCGCGAAGCTGAGGACGCAGAACCCGGTGTCCTTTGCTGGCGAAGTATTCCCACACGGGTCCTGAGATGACATACCCTTCTTCCACACGGCCAAATATATTAATAATATCCGACATGCAGTCGCGGATCGGCGTCAGGTCATAGATGCTGATATCGGGACTGCGCCGCAGTCCGAACAGGCTGGAGAAATCCGTTGCTCCAATTCTGACATTGAGCACATATTCGCGGTATTGCCCCAGCAGATCACGGATGGCTAGCAGGCTGTCCAGCCGGCTCTCCCGGTAGATGATTGGAGCATTCTCCAGAATCGGCATTCCGTACAGCACAGGGGCTGAATAAGTACGCGTATTATTGTAGTCGGCAATGGCCTCAAAAAATTCCACACCGTTCAGGACAGAAAACTTGGGAAACACAAAACCGGTCAGCATCGTTATTAAAGAACCCAGCCGGAAAATCAGATCCTGCAGCTGCTCCGGATTGCGTACACGGATGAACAGCAGCGGCAGACTGCCTCTGGGCTCCGGATCATTCTCGGCGTAAGCGGACAGGAAGGCGAGATGCCGCACAACGGATTCTTCAGCATAATCCACCTCGCCATCCCCTATGGCATCCTCCAGATCTATGATTACCGTAACGAGCCCCGAGGCTCTCAGCTTAATAATATCTTCGGCAACACTGGACCTTGTAGCAGGCATATAAAGGGCAGCTCCGACGGCATAAGCCAGTAAATCCTTGCTGGTTGTATGATCAAATGAAACCGGCGGAACATGAAATAATGAAGTTTCCTGTTCTTGCGTAAGGTAATCGAAATATCTCAAGGCCTTTCCCCCTTAATGTTGTGCCAAGCACAAAACGAATAGCCTCTCCATATAGAGACAAGCAGAACCGGCTATGCCGTCCTCTCGGGGACGGCATCCGGCTTTCTCAAATACAAGCAAAGGCCATGCTATAACATATAACGATTACCCGGAAGCACGCCGGAGTCCACCCTTCCCGTGAACTCCCCGGCTTCCTGTACAGCTATGAATCTAAAGCTATCCATCAGGGGAATCAGGCTTTGCGGTTCGCCTCTTTTTTGCGTTTACTGGCGCTGTACACAATGGTACCCACAAACACTGCAATCAGAACCGTGAAGAAGATCACATGCGGCATCTCATACCCGAACGCACCAGCAAGCATTTTACCGGCAATAAGTGCAATGAGCAGGAAGGCTGACTGTTCCAGTTCAGGGTATTTAGCAATCAGCTTGAGGAATACCTGTGCCACGCCGCGCATCATCAGCACGCCGAGGATACCCCCCAGGAATAGCACCCAGACTTGATTACTAAGACCGAATGCAGCAACTACACTGTCAATACTGAAGGCAATATCCATTAATTCAACCAGGAGCACCGTCCTCCAGAAAGAGGTGCCTTTGTTCTTCGTCTCCCCTTCTTCTCCGCCACTCTTAAACAGACCTTTATAGGCAATGTAGAAGAGATACAGAGCACCTAGAGCCTTAACCTCCCAGAATCCAATCAGGAAGGTACCCAGACCAATCGCCAGGAATCTGAATAAATAAGCGCCGAGTATCCCGTAAAACAGTGCCTTACGCTGCTGCTCTTTCGGTAAATGCTTAACCATTACCGCCAGCACGAGCGCGTTATCTGCGGAGAGCAGGCCCTCCAGCAGAACCAGACTCCCTATAATCCCCCAGCTGACAGGATCGGAGAGCGTCGCTACAACATCACTCCAGGAGAAGAAATGCCCATAATTCTCACTGATACTCCTAAAAAAATCACTGAACCAGTCCATTCCACTTGCGCCTCCGGTAAAATAAAATTATTTGCTGCCTGCTACCCAGCGAAGCCCCCAGCCATAGGCCTCATCCATCTCCTTATGACCGCTGAAATATTGCACAAGCCGTTCAATACTGAAGGTCTCGTTGCCTACATTCCGGATCAGCGCGATGGCGCACATGCCCTTACGGTTGTTATGCTCGTCCAGATTAACGACAATATCCGGTCCTCCATCCTGCTTCAGGGTAACCACCCCATCCGCCTCAGACCAATTGGTAACTCCCTTGTAAATAAAAGAAAACACTAAAATTCTTTCGATTTGTGCAACCTTACTTCCGTTTATACGCAGATTCTCGCCGGATGTTACGGAGCCTGTCCGGTCATCCCCATCCAGCATGATGTACGGCGGCTGCTGCAGGTTGCCGAACGCATTACCCAGTGCCTGCACAACTCCTTTGCTGCCATTCTTGAGTTCATACAGGCAGGCAAGATCGAGATCCACGCCGCCCTTGTTACGGCTGAACAGTCCACCGCCCTGCTTCTGGTTCCAGTTCAGGTTGATGACGAGCTCACCGAGACCGGAGGCTGATTTCTTCAGGTTGATGGAATCGCCCTTCTTCTTCAGCTCAATCTTCTTCAGATTGAGATTCAGCGGCGGTGCGGGAGCTTCCGTCTGCTTCGGCGCAGGCGGAGGAGGAATTACTATAGCAGGTCTGGCTTGCTCCACCTTCGGTGGCGGCACCTGAAGCGGCGTGCGTTCCGGCGGTGCCGTCTTCTTCTCAGGCTGCGGTGCAGCCGCCGGAGCAGGCTCATCCTCCACTTCTATGCCATAGTTGCCGCACAGCGCTTTGAGTCCGCCGGAGAAGCCTGCAACGATCGCACTGAATTTCCATTCTTCGCCGTATCTATATAATTCTCCTACCACAACAGCTGTTTCCACAGAGAAATGATTTCCCAGGTTACACCGCAGAATTTCCGCCCCTGTCGCCTGATCCAGGATCCGGCACTGGGCCTCGCTCATCTGTCCGAACATTTGCTTGCGGTTCTCGCCATCATACAGGGTAAGGGTAAAGGCTATCTTCGCGATACCTGCAGGAATCTTGTCCAGTCCCACCTCGAACTGCTTAAGTCCCCCCGAAGTTGCACCCGGCACATCCTTATATCTGATATAAGGCGTAGACGGGTTATTATAAAAGATCAGATCATCGTCACTATTTACTTTGCCTTGCGCCCCGAGCAGGAACGCAGAGGCGTCAATATCCATGGAAGATGGAGCTTTCCACCCGATCTCTACAATGATATTGCGGATTCCCGGGTTTCCTTTGGTCAGGTCTGCTTTCTGCCCTTTAACTACTTCAGTACTCATTCTTACGCCACCTTTATAAATGGATAAGAGTGCAACTTATACACTTTTGTCTATAAAAAGGGCAGGATCGATGATGATCCCGCCTTTGAAGCATTATTGTGCATCCAGTCCATAATTCTTGCATAGAGCGCTGAGCCCGCCGGCAAACCCGCTGCCGATCGCCTGGAACTTCCAGTCCGCCCCATGGCGGTAGAATTCACAGAAGACAACAGCTGTCTCGGTGGAGAAATCCTCACCCAGGTCAAACCGCAGAATCTCGCGGTCGCTGGAAGCATCTACAACACGAACAAATGCGTTCGATACCTGTCCGAAGTTCTGCACCCGCGTCTCATAATCATAGATCGTCACTGTAATCCCAATGCGCTGAATATTCGCCGGCACCAGGCTGAAATCTACAAGAATCTGCTCATCGTCCCCGTCGCCTTCACCTGTACGGTTATCGCCTGTATGGGTTACAGAGCCTGTCCCGCCGCTTGGGTTGTTATAGAATACAAAGTCGTCTTCGCCTTTGGCTTTGCCGTCCTCATGCAGCAGAAATGCTGAAGCATCCAGGTCGAAATCCTTGCCGCCGCTATACTTGTTTGTATCCCAGCCAAGTCCTACAACTACCTTCGTCAGGCCCGGATTGGTCTTGGTAAGATCAATCCGCTGTCCTTTGGAAAGACTGATCGTCACTGGCAAAAACCTTCTTTCCTCAAAGATTTAATTCCCGGAGTCATCAGGGTCTTATTGCAGACCGTAATCACGGGTCAGTCCGGAGAGGCCGTCTTTGTAGCCGCTGCCGATGGCATTGAATTTCCACTCTGCACCATTGCGGTACAATTCGCCGACAACAACGCCCGTTTCAACGGAGAAATCTTCGCCCAGGTCAAAACGGATCAATTCTTCACTGTTCGCATCATTCACGATACGCACATAAGAACGGGAGACTTGTCCAAAGTTCTGGCTTCTGGCTTCCGCTTCGTAGATTGTAATGGTGAACGCAATTTTATCAACATCCGCAGGAACATTGAGCAAATCAACCTGAACCTGCTCATCGTCTCCGTCGCCTTCACCTGTGCGGTTGTCGCCGGTGTGAACAACGGAAGCGTTCTCGTTCTGCTTGTTGTTGAAGAAGATGAAGTTTGTTTCTTTATCCACTTTGCCGTTAGCATTGGTCAGGAACACAGACACGTCCAGGTCGAAGTCCTTACCGCCATCGTATTTATTCGTATCCCATCCGAGGCCGACTGTAATTTTGGACAAGCCCGGATTAGTTTTGGTCAAATCGATTTTTTGTCCCTTGGATAAGTTAATAGCCATGAATAGAACCCTCTTTTCTCAAATTGGAATTAGATATAACGTTCAGCCAGTTGATTGATATGTGCTGCGTGCGCGCCTTCACCGATAGCTGCGAATTTCCACTCTTCGCCATGGCGGTACAGCTCGCCGCAGATCAGTGCCGTGAAGCCTGTGTAATTGTCCGTCAGATTAAACTTGATCAGCTCGCCGTTCCCGGCCGCGTTGATAATCCGGATATATGCCGATTTGATCATCCCGAAATCCTGCTTGCGGTTCACCGCATCGTAGATGTTAACCACAACCAGAACCTTATGGACATCGGCAGGAATCGACTTCAGATTCACCATGATCTGCTCGTCGTCGCCGTCTCCTTCACCCGTCAGGTTATCTCCCGAGTGAACTACAGAGTTGTTCGTATTCTGTTTGTTGTGAAAGCAGACGAGGTTCAGCTTATTGGTCAGCTTGCCATTCTCATTCAGCAGCAGAGCGGAAGCATCGCAGTCCACATTCGCCTGTTTCTTGACACCAAAGAAGCCTCTTGCCGGTTCGGCAGGGTCCCAGCCCAGTCCTACGATTACGTTAGACAGTCCGGCATTCCCTTTAGTTAAATCGATCTTCTGACCTTTTACCAGATTGATTCCAGCCAACTTTACGTACCTCCGTTTCCAGTAGTAATCACTGCCTGTAAGTCCTTCTTGCGGGTGTTATATCAGTGATACGATGAAGAAACGCCTAAGTTTCATCCAATTGCGGATGCCCCCCGGCCTGTATTACAGGCTGAATTCGCTTGGGCTCAGTCCCAGCACACTGCAGATATTCCGGACAACCGCTTTCTCATGCTCATCGAAGTCGCCGTCAGCCGCACCGATCGCGGAGCATACGCCCACAATGACACGTCCGATCTCCGGTTTGCCGCTGAATTTCGCGATCGATTTGAGCGCTTCCTGCTTGCCGATTTCCGGCGAGAACTCGAAGTTGCTTACATAGAAGTTGAACTGGTTGATGACATCTCTCATGTCAAATACCTTCAATTCATTGCTGAGGTTCATATATCCGGCCATTTTGTTCTTCTCGGATTCCTCAATCTTGCCGTCAGCCGCAGCAACCAGTGCGCAGCCTGCAACTACCGCGTTCATAAAGTCTTTATTTTTAAACTTCTTAACTTGTTCTGTCAGTCCGGTTTTTGTCGTATTTAGCCAATTTTTAAATGTGCTCATCGTATTCTCCTTCTATCATTCTGAATTATGACCAGTAGAACGGGCTGTGCCGTACTATAAGCACCATATCCGCTTCTGCCGGAAATATAAGGATAAATTATTATGCGTAGCCCATAAATCCTTATACTTTAAAAAAAGATATCCCCGAGCCTCCTCCCCGCCATTCCGGGCAGATATTCAACCGATGGTCCCATTGCCTAATTCTTACTCTTCTAATATAACCGATTAAATAACAATATTCTACTTTGACAGATTCTCACAGTACCTTGGACAGGAATTCCCGGGTGCGCTCATGTGACGGATTTCCGAACAACTGCTCGGGTACCCCCTGCTCCACTACAATTCCCTGTTCCATAAAGAGGACACGGTCTCCCACTTCACGGGCAAAGCCCATCTCATGCGTTACTACAACCATAGTCATTCCTTCACTGGCCAAATCCTTCATGACCGCGAGCACCTCGCCCACCATCTCGGGGTCCAGTGCAGAAGTCGGTTCATCAAACAGCATGATCTTCGGCTCCATCGCCAGCGCGCGCGCAATCGCCACACGCTGGGCTTGACCGCCCGAGAGCGAGGATGGATACATCTCCGCCTTCTCGCTCAGTCCCACCTTTTGCAGCAGCTCCAGCGCTTTTTGACGGGCTTTGTCAGCCGGCCATTTGCGGACCTGCATCGGGGCCAGCATAATATTCTCGATCACTTTTTTGTGCGGGAACAGATTGAACTGCTGAAAGACCATGCCTACTTCGGTACGGATATCGTTAATCCTTGTGCTTTTGGCCATCAAGGAAGTGCCTTCAATTATAATATCGCCTTCCTGCGGCTGCTCCAGCAGATTGAGGCAGCGCAGAAAGGTCGATTTGCCCGAACCCGAAGGTCCGATCACCACCACAACCTCCCGGCTGTGAATGTCGACGCTGATATCGGTCAGTACCTTATGGGCACCGAAGGATTTATGCAGATGCTTGACTGAGATAATAGGCTCCATATAGGGTTACACCTTCCGTTCGATATAATTAAGCAGCTTGCTGAGGGAGTAGGTCAGAATGAAATAGATCAGTGCAGCGGTCAGATAAGGCTCCCAGATCCGCAGATATTGGCCCTTCATAGTGTTGCTCCAGTACATAATCTCCGGTGCAGCAATCAGCGCCAGCAGCGAGGAATCCTTAACGAGGACGATGAATTCATTCCCGAACGCCGGAACCATCCGTTTGATGGCCTGAGGCAGAATAATGAAGCGCATCGCCTGGAGTTTGGTCATCCCGAGTGACAGGGCGGCTTCCCGTTGTCCGGGGTCAATTGACTGGATGCCGGCACGGAAAATTTCAGCGGAATACGCCGCGGAATTGAGCGAGAGCGCTACAAATGCGCTCATCAGCGCATAGGTTTTACCATAGAACAAGGGAATCAGCCCGAAATGGACGATCAGAATCTGGACGTACAGCGGTGTTCCGCGGAAGATGTTGATATACGCATGAAACGGCCAGCGGAAATACCATCTGGGTGCCATTTTGCCGAACCCGATAACCAGTCCCAGGATGGACCCGCACAGGATCGAAACCAGCGATACGCCTATGGTGAACAGGGTCCCCTTAAGTAAAACCGGTAAATAATGAACGATGATGTCGAATCTGAAATCCATAGAACTCTTCCCTTCTCTTCTGCTTATAGCTTTCTCTATGTTTCTCTTGTGTTTCAAAAAAAGAAGCATGCGCAATAGCAATCATTACGCATGCTTAATTGTTACTCCGCTTACTCTGCGCTCAAAAGTGTGGCCGTATCCGGCTCATCGCCGAACCATTCTTTGTAGATTTCCGCATATTTGCCGTTCTCGATGATCTTCTTGATCGCCGGGTCCAGCTTGGCTTTCCATTCACTGCCCTTAGGATAGAGGATACCGTAATATTCGGAACCGAAGTTCTCCTTGTCGATGATACCGGTCAGCTTCTCATTCGGATTGTTCTTGATGTATTCGTTCACGATGGCGATATCCGCAACCACCGCATCCGCTCCGCCGCCGTTCAGCTCCATCAGGGCTACGGCATTGCTGTCATAACGCTTCAGATTGCCGTTGTCGATCCCCATAATGCCGCTCATGAGATCATCCGCAGTTGTTGCTGCCTGAACGGCAACCTTCTTATCCTTCAAATCAAGAGCAGACTTGATATCGCTGCCTTCCTTAACCATGATCATGTTCGTGGATTCGAAATAAGGAATGGAGTAGTCATAGGTTTCCTTGCGCTCATCTGTAATGGATACCGAAGATAGCCCCGCCTGATATTCAGTGCCTTGCTGAACACTGGTCAGCATCGTATCCCAGCCTGTGTTGGTCACGGTGTAATCGATACCCGCTTCCTCCATAACCGCTTTAATGAAATCAATGTCAAAACCCTTGATAGTGTCTGTATCCATATACTCCATAGGTGCATAACTGGCATCGCTGGCGAACTTGATGCTCTCTCCGGCCGCATTGCCGCTGCCTGCGTTATTATCCGAACCACAGCCGACCATTGCCAGGACCAGGAATGCCACCATACCTGACATTGCCCATTTTTTTCTGATTCCCATGCTCCAATCCCCCTACTTATTTATAAAATAACTTAAAGAGATTTTATCAGATTAAAGCGATGGTGACAATTAACTTTTCCTGTGTATGTTATATAACATGACATAATATCGATGTATTGTAACATTTACAGCTGCCTAATCTTAGAATTCAGGTCTATCTTCATATAAAAAGCAGCCAGGAGGCTGTCCGGAGAGTGATATCCCCGGCAGCGTCCTGGCTGCTTGCTATCATAACTGTTATTCACTTCATTCATTTCCAATCAGAACGTCAGGTCCCCGTCATATGAAGCAATCAGCCGGTACAGCTCCGGACGGCGGTCGCGGAAGATTCCCCATTCGATCCGGCCAACCTCAAGCGCATCAAGGTCGAATTCACTGACCAGTACACCCTGCTCATCGCGCCCGGCTTCGGCAATCTTATTGCCCTGCGGGCCGGCAATGAACGAAGAGCCGTAGAAGTTAATGCTGGAATCCTCGTCAATCTCCTCACCGATCCGGTTGGAGGCGACGACAGGAATCAGGTTAGCAGCTGCATGACCCAGCATGCAGGTCTGCCAGTGATCCTTGGAATCGATCGAGCCGTCCTGCGGCTCCGAGCCGATAGCTGTAGGGTAGAACAGAATCTCCGCCCCCATCAGACTCATTACCCGCGCTGCTTCCGGATACCATTGATCCCAGCAGACGCCGACGCCGATTTTGGCATAACGGGTATTCCACACCTTGAAGCCGGTATCGCCCGGGTTGAAGTAGAACTTCTCTTCATAGCCGGGGCCGTCAGGAATATGGCTCTTGCGGTATTTGCCCATCACCGTTCCGTCGGCATCAATCACGGCCAGCGAGTTATAACGCGCGTAGTTCTTTTTCTCATAAAAGCTGATCGGCAGCACCACTTCGAGTTCTTTGGCTATCGCCTTGAAATGGTTCACAGCCTTGTTGTGCTCTAGCTCGGTGGCATAGGCGTAATAATCGGATTTCTCCTTCTGGCAGAAATACGGTGTCTCAAACAGCTCCTGCAGCAGAATAATCTGCGCGCCCTGGGCTGCCGCTTTTCTGACCAGCGTCTCGGCCTTGCGGATATTCTCATCAATGTCGCCGGAACAGCTCATTTGTGTTGCGGCTACTTTTACTTTTCTCACAGTTGTTCCTCCCATTATGAACTTTAAATTCCCATCTGGGCGAAGTGTAACTGCGTTGAATGTTTGGACTTCCGGCCGCTTTCGCTCCTTCCGGTTCCAAAATTCCCCTCCGTTACTTTTGCCCTTTATGTTGTTAGTAAGTTCAACTTCAAGTTACAGCTTAGTTCACAGCAGGCATCTGTTGGGTGGTGCAGTGCACGTTCCCGCCTTCACCAATTACGGCCATTCCGTTCACTGTGCGAATTCTGCGTTCCGGGAACAGTCCGGCAAGCGTCTCTTCGGCAAGCCTGTCTGTCTCTGCCGCCGTACCGCCGAATACCGGCAGTATAATCCCGCCGTTTACAAAATAGAAATTCAGATAGCTCAGGGTCAACCGGCTGCCTTCATAATCTACACGGGGCGGCTGCTGAATGCGGATAATCTCCAGCTTCCGTCCCTTGGCATCGGTAGCCTGCTCCAGAATACGCAGGTTCTCCTCCGAAATGGCATAGTTCTCATCCTGCGGGTCCCCGCAGACCTGGATGATCACCTTGCCCGGCGCGGCAAAGCAGGCGATGTTATCGACATGACCGTCCGTCTCGTCCCCGCTGAGGCCGCGCTTCAGCCAGATGATCGACTCAGTTCCCGTATATTGCTTCACTAAGCCGGCAATCTCTTCCCGGTTCAGCTCAGGATTGCGGTTCGTGTTCAGCAGGCATTCTTCGGTAGTCAGCAGTGTGCCTTCGCCGTCGGTATGAATCGATCCGCCCTCCATGACAAGCGGTGCATCGAAGCTGCTGATCTCAAGCTGCTCCAGAATTTGCGGAGCTACCTTATCGTCAAGATCCCATGGCGAATATTTGCCGCCCCAGGCATTGAACTTCCAGTTCACACCGGCAAGCTTGCCTTCAGCATTCACTACAAAGGTCGGCCCGTTATCGCGCAGCCAGGCATCATTGTGCTTGATAGGCAGCAGCGTCACATTAGCCCCAAGTCCGAGCTGTTCTACTGTCTCCATATCATCAGGGTTCACAATCACCGTTACCGGCTCGAACTCGGCAATGGCTCTGATAATCTCGGCATAACCCGCACTTACCGCCGCATGGTTGTCCGGATATACCATAGAGTCCTGCACCGGCCAGGAGATGAAGGTCCGTTCATGCTCGGCCCATTCCGCCGGCATTGTATAGTTTAAATCTTTGGGATACGTCATTTAGTTACCTCTGCCGTTTATATTTGAAGCTGCCCTGTTAGCCGCAAGCTCCTCACCCATCATACAATAATATGCCTGTGTGCTCAATTGCCTGACCGCAATAATCCCCCTGGAAATATCCAGAGGGATTAGCGTTATGCTGCTATTTTACAGTGTAATATGCTTAATGACATTGCCCGCAAAATCCTTGATGCTGAATTCACCATTGTCCAGGATTCCGTAAGAATTGGGATTGTTCTCTTTGGGCAGGGAGATCGATCCGGGGTTAAGCACAACAATACCCTCCTTCACATCCGCCACCGGCAGATGCGTATGTCCCTGGATGAACACATCCTGCGGGGACAGCGCCGGCAAGTTATCGATGCTGAATCCATGCCCGTGCGTAGCGTAAATCTTCCGGCCCTCATGGAGAATCATTACGTAGTCGCCCATCATCGGGAACTGCAGCAGCATCTGGTCTACTTCAGCATCACAGTTACCTCTTACGGCAACCAGCGATTTACCATAAGCATTCAGCCTGTCAGCAACGCCCTGGGGATTATATCCCTCCGGCAGCGGATTTCTCGGCCCGTGATACAGGAAGTCTCCCAGAATAACCAGCGTGTGCGGCTGCTCCTCCTCCGCCTTGGCCAATGCCTGCTCCAGCCAGTGCAGCGACCCGTGAATATCGGAAATAAACATTAGTTTCATCTTTGTTCTTCCTCTCCGTTATATAGCTTTAGCTTAATGATGTCCGGGTATTTTTTTGAAATCCCAGCCTCTGCTGCCACAGGAATTTTGGACTCCCCACTGTTAGTGGTGGAATCCTGCACGAAATACAATATTCTCCTCATAATATCGGGCGTAATCGGAAATTGTTGTACAAAAGGCAGCAATTGCTCTCCACCAGGCGGCTTTGCGGGACAATTGCTGTATTTCATACAACAATCCTCCCAAACACCCCGGTATCGCCCAATTAAAGTTGCAATACGTACAACAATTATGCCTGTGCAATATGAACTTAAGAATCTCCGGTTCTGGGTCTGCCAGCAACGAATCAAACAGGAGGAATGGGGTAATTCCATGCATCCATTGTAAACGCCCCCGCCCGGTCAACGCAAAGCAAGACGCCCCGGCGGGGCGCCCTGCTGTTAACTCCGCTTACTCGTATATCTAAAAGCTCCTCATGGCAGGTTGGACGAGCCCATCAGGAAGCGGTCCACTTCACGGGCGGCCTGACGGCCCTCGTTAATTGCCCAGACCACAAGACTCTGGCCGCGCCGCATGTCGCCGGCCGCGAAGACACCCGCCACACTCGTGGCCTGCGCGCCAAATTCAGCCTTAACATTGGAACGCTCATCGCGTTCTACACCAAGCTGTCCAAGTACCGTTTCCTCCGGTCCGGTGAAGCCCAGCGCCAGCAGCACCAGCTGCGCCTGGATAACCTCTTCACTGCCCGGAACTTCAACCGGTACCATCCGGCCGTCCTCCGTACGCTTCCATTCAATGCGCACGGTGTGCAGCTCCTGCACATGTCCGTTCTCATCGCCGGCGAAGCGCTTAGTGTTCACAAGATAGCGGCGCGGATCTTCTTCATATAGGGAAGCGGCCTCCTGCTGCCCGTAGTCCACCTTCAGCACCTTCGGCCACTCCGGCCAAGGATTGCCCGGCTGGCGGGTTAGCGGTGACTGCGGCATAATTTCGAGCTGGATAACGCTTCGACAACCATGGCGGATAGAGGTAGCTACACAGTCTGTACCTGTATCGCCTCCGCCGATAACAACAACATCCTTGCCCGCCGCCGACAGATATTCACCGTCAGCCAGCCCGGAATCCAGCAGGCTCTTCGTATTCAGGGTCAGGAACTCCATCGCCTGATGGATGCCCTGCAGCTCCCGGCCTTCCAGCGGAAGCTCCCGCGCCTTGGTAGATCCGCCGCAGAGAACTACGGCATCATGCTCCTCCAGCAGCTGGGCTGCAGGGATATCCCGGCCGATCTCGGTCCGGGTTACGAAGGTAATCCCTTCCGCTGTCAGCAGATCCACCCGGCGCTGAACCTTCTTCTTATCCAGCTTCATGTTCGGAATGCCGTAGGTCAACAGACCGCCAATCCGGTCCGCCCGCTCATATACCGTCACCGTGTGTCCCGCCTTGTTAAGCTGCGCTGCACAGGCAAGCCCCGCAGGTCCGGAACCGACGACCGCAACCTTTTTACCCGTACGGGTAAGCGGCGGCTCAGGTACAATCCAGCCTTCGGCAAAACCTTTATCTACAATCGACTTCTCAATGGATTTAATCGTTACCGGATCGCCATTCTTACCAACGGTACAAGCGCCTTCACAAGGCGCAGGACAGACGCGTCCTGTAAATTCAGGGAAGTTATTCGTCTTATGCAGCCGTTTCAGCGCTACCTCCCAGTTACCGCGGTATACCATGTCATTCCATTCCGGAATGAGGTTGTGCAGCGGGCAGCCGCTGGCCATTCCGCTCAGCAGACGTCCTACATGACAGAACGGTGTTCCGCAATCCATGCAGCGGGCACCTTGCTCCCGCAGCTGGTCTTCCTCCAGCGGCACCGAAAACTCATTCCAATTCTTAATCCGTTCCAAAGGCTCGCACTCCGCAGGCGTACGCCGCTGATATTCTAAAAATCCGGTTGCTTTACCCATTCCTGTCTCCTCCGAGTCTCTCTGATTGGCCGCCGAAACTATAAAAAGCGGCATTCATGCCCACATTTGGCTCCAAAAAGAAACCTACTCTTCTGTCGCCAGCCGTCATTCTGTCACTGTAAAGCAGCGAAGCAAGAGGCTGCACAGGGGTATGGAATCACCCCGGTACAGGCTCTTGCACGGTTGTAATAAGGGGAATAAATGCCTTCATATTAACATCTATCCGCTAAGCGCGAACATGAGCAATGTCACCTTTTACAGCAAACGGTTCGGCACCGGAACTCAGGCTGCGTCTTTCCTCTTAAGAATATTGTAGGCGGAGCTGAATACCCCGAACAGAATCCCTGTTACAGGAAACACGATCCAGTTGATGTGCCACTGATCGTACACAAACCCGCTGACCAGAAAGACGCAGGTAACCAGCGGCCAGACGATGGAGGCTACTGCACCGATGACCCGGTCCTCTTCCTTCTTTTCTTTACTGAAATCCCCGGTCTTCAGCAGCATCTGATACGCTCCCCGGATATTTCCGTAATAGACAAAGAGGAATACAGCTACAGCCACAACGGCCAGCAGCACCACAACCCCATACGAGGAGGCATCATCCCCAAAGGCTGAAGCTACAAAAATAGCAATTGGCGATAATACGCACAAGCTGACTCCCATGATGAGCGACAGCATATACGTTGCGGCAAAACCGGACTGCCTCTGCTGAATATCCGCTTCCAGATGGTAAGGCAGATGAAACCCGGACTCCAAATATTTATACTTTTCCATTCGCATGCCGCTGTAAATAAACATCGCAATGGCCGGAACCAGCAGAACTAACAGAAAGCCTACCCCGATCATGCTCATCGCATCCTCCGAAAAGACAGAGCTCATGAACCCGTTCTCCCCAAGACCCGCAATCAGAATGAGCAGACCGGCGCCCACCATAATCAGCCCTGTGCCCAGACCTATAAGCAGCCCTGATCTCCTTTTGGCAGCAATGAATTCCTCCGTCTCCATTTCAGTAAGCATCGGAACCAGCTCTTCCTTACGGACCTCCCCGATGCCCAGCTCGCTGATCAGCTCATCAATATTGCCGAATTCGGAAATGACGATACCTACCGCCTCGTTCTCCGACTTCCCGTCATCCTTCAGTTCGTGATACTTCTCCTCCATGTTGCCAAGCAGCTCCTGCTTCAGCTTATACATCTGTTCCGTTCTGGGCAGAGAAGCGAACATATTGTTCAGATAACCTACGATTGTATCCAAGTTCATCACAGCTCCTTTATGAATTTGTTGATGACTTCTTGCGTGACTTGCCATTCCTCGCATTTGGCGCGGTAATAGGCCAGGCCCTGCGGGGTGATACGGTAATAAGTACGTCTTTTCCCAAAAGTCTCATCCAGATAAAATGAATCGATATATCCGTTCTTCTCCAGCCGGGTGAATGCGGAATAGAGCGTAGTTTCCTTCATAATGTATTTCTCTTCCGAAAGCTTCCGTATATTCTTGGAAATCTCATAGCCATAAGACTCCCCGTCCAGAAGCATGTAGAGGATCATCGTATCGTTGTATCCCCGGATAACGTCACTGCTGATCAATTGCCTGCCTCCTATACTTCATCTGTCGTAGTAATTAGGTTCATTGTAGCATAATTACTACGACAGATGAAGTAGTTTTTATCCCGGGAAAAGGTTTATTTATAACAGGCAAAAAAACAGGCTGCCCGGGCAGCCTGTTCTGTCTTTCAGGTATATTACAGCACAGCCAGTACAACCATTCCAATGCCTCTGGCCGCTAAAATTCCGTTGTCCAGCTGTCCCGCATGCTCCCCGCCGAACAGAACCGTCCATTCCCCCAGCATAGGCAGCTCAAGAACGGCTCCATCCGGATTGGCATTGTACAGGACGTAGAGATGCTGTGCGGAATCTCCCCCGGCATGATCTCTTAGCGAGAAGGCAACCGAATGCGCCGGAGACTCCTCGAAGACCAGATGGTCACGGATTTCATCGGCGGTCCGCAGCCGGAAGGCGGGACGTGCCGCGCGCAGCGCAATCAGCCGCTTCATGTAATCTACAGATTCCGCATGGGCGGCGCAGCGTTCCCAGTCCAGCCAGTTGTATTCCACTGGCGATTTATAGCTGTTCTCGATCCCGTCCTTGGTCCGCATGAACTCCTGTCCGGCATGGATGAAGGGAATCCCCTGGCTGGTCAGGATCATCGCTGAGGCCAAGTGGTGCATGGCGCGGCGCTGTTCATCCGTTATCCCTCCGGTGGACAGCAGAAGCTTATCCCATAACGTGTGGTTGTCATGGCACTCCACATAGTTAACACTTTGCTGCGGCTCCTGGGCGTATTGCCCGAGGCCCGGCCCGTAGTAGATCCCTCCGGCAATCCCGGCCTTCACATTCCGTTCAAAGCCGCTACCGCCGCTAATGAAGCCTTTCTGGTCATGCAGAAAAATATTGCCTTTGACCGCATCGCGGTAACCGTCGTTGAAATGTCCGATGCCCGGCAGCTCATTGGCATGGCGCTGGTTGGCGCGGAGATCCTCTGCCAGCTCCGTATCCATCACCCAGCCCTCCCCTATAGTCATCAGGGAAGGATCAAGCTCATCGAGCCGGCGGCGGATTTCTGTCATGGTGCCAATATCAAGCAAGCCCATCAGATCGAAGCGGAAGCCGTCGATATGATATTCCTCCGCCCAGTAGACTACCGACTCCACGATGAAACGTGACATCATCTTCCGCTCTGAAGCGGTGTCGTTACCGCAGCCGGAGCCGTTGGACAGCCGGCCGTCCTCTTTATAGCGCAGATAATAGCCGGGAACCAGCTTGGTAAAATTCACGCGGAACCCGTCATAGACATGATTGTAGACAACATCCATAATGACACGCAGGCCGCGGTCATGCAGCGCCTGTATCATAGTCTTCAGCTCCTTGATGCGCAGGCCCGGCACATACGGGTCTGTAGCATAGGAGCCTTCAGGCACATTATAGTTCTTGGGATCATATCCCCAGTTATAATGCGGCTGATCCAGCCGGGTCTCATCCACGCTCTCCGTAGCATAATCGTAGACAGGGAGCAGCTGCACATGAGTCACCCCAAGGGCGGCAATATGGTCAAGGCCGGTCGGAATCCCTTCAGGGCCGCGAGTACCGGCTTCTGCCAGGCCTAAATATTGTCCTTTATGCGTAATCCCGCTGGCGGGATGCATTGACAGGTCGCGCAGATGAAGCTCATAGATCACCGCATCAACCGGATCCTCCAGCGGCGGCTGCTCCTGCGTCCAATGCTCAGGATCTGTCTTACGCATATCAAGAATTGCACCTCTGTCACCATTCACACCGACAGCACGGGCGTAGGGATCTGCTGCTTCATTCCACAAATCGCCCAGCCGCACACGGTAGGTGTAGAATTTCCCGTTCAGATCACCGGGAATGGTAATTCTCCAGGTTCCCCGGACATCCCGGATCATAGGAATATGCTGTCCGGCTGCCTCCTGCCATGATTCATAGAGCACAAGCTCTGCCTCCTGGGCGGTAGGCGCCCATAAACAGAACGCCGAGCCGGTCACTGAATAGCTCAAGCCAAGATCGCTTCCGTCGTAGCTGAACAGTTCATCAAATTCCCGGTCAAACACGGATATACCGCTGGTAGCCGCCGGATCACCATAATAGATCGGCTCCTTCATTTCCTTTTGCACGGACAAGGCCCCCGCCTCCTTTACCCTTTATAAAAATATACGTCTGCTTATACTGGGAGTTACACTAAATCCATTCTTCATAAATGGAATTTTATCCTAGTCTTACGTTTTGTGCAAACGTTTGTATTATGCAGTACCGGAAGGCCGGACCTCTCTGCTGTCCCGTCATGCAATCCAGCCGGCAGGTTAGCCCTTCCTTATGCGGTTAAGGCGCCTCTGAGGATTCTGCTATGTTAAGTGCCACCATTGTAAGAATTGCCTGATTCGCTGGATATGAAATGCGCCGCTCGCGGCCGGGAATATACCCGCGGCCCGGATGCCGCACCCCATTATCATGGACAACCAGCGTACATGTGCCATCAGCATTATCCTCATAACCGATTCCAAGCACCCAATGATAATCATAGACATAACTTCCCCGCCAGCGGAGGCTGAACCATTTATCAAATTTAAGGGCTACAGGCCGCGAGGCATCGATCTCGGCTTTGTATCTTGCGATATCATTAAATACGGAAACCGTAAGCAGTCTGGAGCTATCCTTCCCGCGCGGAGCAGCATGGCTGATGTAGGCCCGGAGACCTTTGGCGAAGCTGCGCACACTCATTCCCCAAGGTGTTCCGCCATGATGAGTGTATATGTAATTGATATGTGCTGCCTTGGAATCAAAATGACCGGCCCCCGGAATAAACAGCCTGCCCATACGCGTGTGCCAATATTCCATAAGCGCGGCCATAGTTGCCGGACCGCAGGCTGAGGCAGGAGAGGCTACTCCCGTTTCCCACTGCGTATACGGTTCCGCCTTCAACTGCCGGCTGGACGGCTGTCCGCTCATAGGGATACCCTATTCCGGCAATGCTGCAATACGCGTTCAATATCTGTGGTCAGGTACGGCTTGCTGACAAAGTCATCCATACCGACCGAGAAGCAGCGTTCCCTGTCCTCATCCCTGGCATAGGCTGTCACTGCCGTGATATAAGGCTGATGATCCGGAGGAGCCTGCTGACGGATTCTGGCCGTTGCCGTCAGGCCGCTCATCACCGGCATTTGCACATCCATAAATACAAGATCATACGGCTTGCGGAGCACAGCCTGCAGTGCCCCGCTGCCGTTGTCTACGAGGTCAGCAGTATATCCTCTTGTGCGGAGCATGGTCAGCAGCAGCTTCTGATTGACCGGATGATCCTCCGCGATCAGAATGCTCATAGGTCCGAAGTTGGCAGCAGGCAGGCCCCCTTGCGCAGGAAGCAGCAGTTCCTTGCCGTCAGCCTCAGGCGCAAGGCTGCTTCCGGCTGATCCCCCTTGATCTGCCGGGGTAACCGGTACAGATACATGCTGATTGGATTCAGCAGAATCGGCTGATTCCGCCCACCCTTCATCAGGATCGATGTCAATATCTATAGGCAATGTGAAATAGAAATCCGAGCCTTCTCCTTCAACGCTCTCCACGGTGATCGCTCCGCCCATCAGCTCAACCAGCCGTTTGCAGATCGCGAGGCCCAGTCCGGTCCCCCCGTATTTGCGGTTAATTGACGGATGAAGCTGGGAGAAGGACTGGAACAGCAGCGGCTGTTTCTCCGGCGGGATTCCGATTCCTGTATCCAGCACACTGAATTTCAATATCAGCTTCCTGCGGTCCCGGCAGTATTCCGTACCAAGACGGATAGAGACTTGGCCCTCCTCCGTGAATTTGACTGCATTGCTGACGAGGTTCACCAGCACCTGGCGCAGGCGGGCGGCATCGCCCATAATCAGCTCTGGCACATCAGGAGCCTTATGACAGGAGAGTTCAATGCCCTTCTCCCGGGCTTTGGGCGCGAACAGCTCCGTTACGTTTTCAAGCAGTCCTTCCAGGCTGACCGGCTCATGAGTAAGCGTCATTTTACCGGCTTCTATTTTGCTGAAATCCAGAATTTCATTAAGAATATATAACAGGGACGCGCTGCTGTCGCTAATGATCTCAGCATATCCGCGCTGCTCCTCATTAAGCTCCGTCTCCATGAGCAGATCTGTCATCCCCATAATTCCGTTCATCGGCGTACGCAGTTCATGGCTCATGATGGCGAGGAATTCCGATTTGGCCTGGTCTGCTTTCTCTGCCAGCTCCTTCGCTCTAATAATCTCCTTCTCATCGGTAATGTCACGGAAGACAACGACCGCTCCCTTGCGCTCGCCCTTGTCAAACAGAGGGGTAACCTGATATTCGGCCAGAAAGCTGGAGCCGTCCTTGCGCCACAGCACCGCATCTTTGCTCTGATGAGATTCCCCTGCCCGCACCGCCCGCATCAGCGGAGATTCCTCCGGCCGGTAATGAATGCCGTACAGCGCCGTCTGTTGAAGGTGATCCAGGTAAGGATGGCCCGTGATCTCTCCATATTCAAAGCCCAGCATCTGTGCCCCGGCGGGATTAATAAAGGTTACTTTCCCCTCGGTATCCAGACCGAATATTCCTTCGGAGACCGCATTCAGGATCAGAGTGTAGTCATTGCCCAGCTTCTCAATCTGCTCGGTGTAACGGATACGGTCCGTAATGTCGCGCGATATTCCATATACACCCACAACCTGCTTGTCCACAATAATAGGAATATTGATCGTGTTAATCTCCACCAGACGGCCATCCTTATGAATCAGCGTAAGGTCATAGCTCTGGGGAATGCCTTGGGTAGCCAGAGTGAAATGATGCATCGTCTTCCCGATATCCTTGTCCGCCACGAGCGGTCCGAAATAATTACCCAGCAATTCATCCAGCGAGTACCCGCTAAGCTCCTCCAAATAGGGATTAGCCGTGAGATATTCACCCTGCAGATTCATGGAATATACCGCGGAAGGATTATACTCGAACAACGATTTGTAGCGCTGCTCGCTCTCCTGCAGCTTCGAGTCGAACTCTTTGCGTTCTGTAATATTCCGGCCGACGGCAATAATCTCCACCGCTTGACCCTGCTCATCAAAAATATAACGGCTGTTCGTCTCAAACCAGATGTAGCTGCCGTTCTTATGACGATAGCGGTAGGAAACCGGCCGGATAAACCCGGAGATTTCGCTTTCAGCCATAATCGCTCTCATCATCTCCAGATCATCCGGATGCAAATAATGATAAGCGCTGGTACCGATCATCTCTTCAGGCTCATAACCCAGCAGTGATTGGCTGGCCGGTGAGCAGTACAGGAAGATGCTGTCCTTGATGGCGTGGCGGGAAATCAGATCGAGTGAATTCTCCGACATCAGGCGGTAATTGCGTTCGCTCTCCCGCAGCAGCCGCTCCATCTGCATCCGCTCGGTAATATCCTGCATCATGCCGATCAGCTGAACCGGCTGGCCGCCCGGTCCGAAGGTTACATCCCACTGGATGTGTACAGCCAGGATATCTCCATTCGGCAGAATCAGCCGGTAAGACGTGTCCCCGGACTCGCCCTTGATTACAGCACGCTCTACAGCAGCCTGCAGGAGAGAGAAATCCTCCGGATGAACCAGAGCCATGAAAGCTTCGTAATCCACATTGTCATTCCCGACAGCATTCTGCAGAATACGCCGCACCTCTTCCGAGAATGACAGCTTTCCCTTGGTCAAATCCCAGCCCCACGAGCCAATTCTGGCTACCCTCTGGGCGATGGCGAGCGCTTCCTCGCTCTGCTTACGCCGGGTCACATTACGCCCGATTCCCATAATTCGCGTAATTTCGCCGTTCTCGTCCCGGATTTCATGAAAAGACATCTCAAACCATAAATAATGCCCTTCCTTGTGACGCAGCCGGCGGCTGTAAGTATCATTCTTCAACAGGCCGTTGGAGCTGCTGATCCCGTCAAAATCATCCGGATGATAGAATTCTGCCCGGTTTCTTCCAACCATCTCCTCCGGCAGATATCCAATTTGCGGGAAGGAGGAGGGGGAAATAAAGCTTAACGTCCCGTCCGGCAGCGAGAAGGAAATCATGCTCTGATCATCTTTTATAAATAAGTTGTACAGATCGCGGCTGTCTACTGTCAGCTGGTCAGCAATCTTGCGGTCCGTAACATCCTGTGCATATACAATAATATTCTGGTCCATCCGGCCTGCTTCTGCCGGAACAAACGTAAGGGAGAGCCAGAGCTTCCTCCCGCCGCTGCCAGGGAAACGCAGCTCTTTCACAAGGGGCTGCCCGTTGGTCTGCGACAGCTCCTTCATGATTTCGGGTAAAGAGAATCCCCCCTGCTCTTCCAGCCGGACCCGGCCTGTCCCGGATAAAGCGCCCGCGAGAAATTCCGGTTCACTGCAGCCAAGCATCGTGCAAAAAGCAGGGTTAACCATGACCCAGCGGTCCCCTTCAGAAGACAGCACAGCCATCCCCACTGGAGACATCAGGAATGCTTGATCCAGAATGGTTCTATTCTCTGCCAAGTTATCCATTAAACAAGGCCTCCTTCATCTCGAGCCGGCGCTTCTGCAGACTCTCTGTTGTCTTCGCTTGTCCTTCTATATCTCACAGTATACGATAAGAGCAGCAGGGAATGAAACGTACAGCCCCCATTGGATCAGGAAAATTTAAATTGTAAATATTGACTATTCCAGAAATGCGCCCTATATTAAAAGGTAATTATATAACCGTGACTCATTACGCTGGAAGCACCCGTAATAGAGGCCTATTGGCCTTTACTGCGGGTGCTTTTTTGCGTGTATTATCGGGACACGGAAACAAGAGGAGGAATATTAATGAGGAATTTGTGCAGGAACGCTGCCATAACGCTGCTCTCCCTGCTGATTGCCCTGGCCACCCTGGCCGGGTCTGCTTCTGCATCTCCGACGGTAATAACCGCATCGATTCAGGCGTCTTTTGATCTTACTGCGGCAGCGGCAGATAGTACTATCCGCGTCCGGCTGAAGAGCCAGTACAGTGAATTAACCCTCCTGTCAGCCCAATATGACAGCCGGGAGATACAGATTAGAGCGCTTCATGATCAGAATGCAGAGTCGCTGATTGTTGTCCGCGAGGCTATCAAGAATATAGACCAGGCTTCCGTAGCCCGGCTTACCGCAGCTGTCAGCAGCGCCAAGGAACGCTACCAGCCGCTGTTCGATCAATACAGTGCGCTCAACAAACGGATTTCCCTGCTCAAAGGGCTGAAGGACAAGACGCTGAATTCCGTACTGAAGGCCCAGTCCGAGGCTATGAAGCTCCTTGTACAGTTGGCCCGACAGGAGATACGCGACAAGGAAGCCCTGCTCAAGGCTGCCAAGGATACACGCACCAAGCGGGTTGCCGCTGCCCGCAAGATTCTGGCCGGAATGGATAACGCGCAAATTTCAATGAAATCCCAGAAGAGTGCAGCCTCCGCATTGAACAAACGGCTTACCGCAGACTGGAGCGATTTCAAAGCTGCGGTCCGCAAGCAGAACTCCGTCCTGGCCGGCCAATCCTTATCCTCAATGGTCTCCGGCTACCGGCAAATTGCAGCCAGCAAGCTGAAGATTATTGAGCTGGAGCAGAAGATCGCAGCCATTATTACCGCTACCCATAAGCAAATCGGCACTTGAACCTCTATCTGTCCTGTATCTTCCAACCGTAAGGGCGCATATGGTAGTTAAAGAAGACCATCATCATGCGGCGGGAGGAGGCATTCACTATGCGTATCTGCATCATTGCACCCGAACAGTTCCCGGTTCCAGGGGATGGCTCTGTAGAGATCTGCATCTGGAATATTGCCCGGCGGCTTGCCCGAAGGCACAAGGTAACTATAGTGAGCCGGAGATCGCCTGGACTCCCGGACATTGACGAAATAGAGCAGGTCAGGTTCATCCGCCTTCCTTCCGGCACCCCTGCCCGGTACCGCAGTTCGGTTCTCGGATATCTGGAGGCGGCAGAAGCCTTTGAACTGATTCAGATCGATAACCGGCCGCTGCTGCTGGCCGCTGTCAAACGGCGGCACCCCGGCACTCCGGTGCTGCTGTTCCTGCATTCCCTGACCTTCGTGCCGCTGGAATCCAGAATCGCCCGCAGCCTCGCCCTGGCGGACGCTGTCGCGGCTAACAGCCGCTCCCTGCAGCAGCGGCTCGTGCGGCGGTTCCCCGGTATCCCGGGCAAGCTCCGCGTTGTTCCGCTGGGAGCGGACCTGTCCCGCTTCGTCCCCGTGCCGGCGCAGGAGAAGGCACGACTGCGCGCGCTGTACGGCCTGGCCCCCGGCTTCACCGTCTTGTTCGTGGGCCGGGTAATCCCGCGCAAGGGAGTGCCTGTGCTGATCCGGGCCATGCACCGGCTGAACAGGAATATGCCCGCCCGGCTAGTGATCGCCGGAGACGGCAAGCCGGCTTATCTCCGGCAGCTTAAGGTACTCGCGCGCCGGCTGGGTGTGCGCGTGTCTTTCCTGGGGAATATCCCGCATGAGGATATTCACAGCCTGTATCAGGCCGCAGACTGCTTCATCTGTCCTTCCCAGCGGCATGAATCCTTCGGCCTCGTGAATGTAGAGGCCATGGCCACGGGACTTCCGGTGATCGCCTCGCGAAACGGCGGAATCCGGGAGATTATTGATTCCGGCCATAACGGATATCTAGTGGGGAGATACCGGGACCCTGCTCCTTTCGCCAAGCGAATGCTGATGATCGGCCGCAATCCTGTGCTCGCGGCAAGGATCGGAATGCAGGGGCGGAGCGATGCGCTGCAGATGTTCGAATGGCAGCATACTGTAGAGCTGCTGGAGAATCTCTACCTGAAGCTGGTACCGCAATAACCGGAGGAGACGGGTCCGTGCACCTCCTCCGGGATGCGATACAGCAGCCCCTTTGACGCTCCCCGGCAATGCGACATTGTGTCATACGAATTTTGTGATCCTTCTCGCAGGATACGGCTGCAGTTAATATTATACTCATATTGTAAGCGTTGCCATTAAGCAAATGCACTGCACAGTAAGCCAACAAGACATTGGCAACCCCCTACAACACAATATTCGCTGTAGAAAGGGTGCATCGTTATGTTAATGATCAAAGCTATAGTACGGCCGGAGAAAGCGGATGAGGTCATGGCTGAATTACTGCTTGCCGGCTTCCCCTCCATCAGCAAAATGGACCTGCTCGGACGCGGTAAGCAAAAGGGAATCCAGGTCGGAACCAACCATTACAATCAAATTTCCAAGAAGCTTCTGATGATCGTAATTCAGGATGATGAGAAGGATGACGTCATCAGCATTATTATGCGCACAGCAAGAACCGGTGAGCATGGCTCATTCGGCGACGGCAAAATTTTTGTCCTGCCCGTACAGGAGGTCTTCACCATCAGCAACGGTAAAAACCAGCTCTAAACTTCCCGGTCTTCCTTATGACCCGCTTTCCTGTAGCGCATATGAAAGAGGCAGCCAAACGTTCCGCCAGTCTCCGTCTTCACGGACGGTCCGGGAACGCCTTGCTGCCTCTGCCTGTTCTTGCTCATGCTACTGTCAGATCATCTGGATAACTGTAAGCACCAGCCCTACAACAAAACCGCACACAGCTCCATTAACGCGAATCCACTGCAGATCCTTGCCCACCTTCTCCTCCAGCATGTTCACGAGCGAGGCGTCATCCATTTGATCAAGGTTCTCCTTGACCAGCTGGCCGATCCGGTAATGATTCGATTCCACGAAGGCGATCAGCGTGCCGCGGATCCGCTCCTCGGAAGCCTGAATCCATTCCTGCTCCTTGCCGATCCGCCGGACCAGCATAGCATACAGCCAGAACAGCTTGCGGCCGCCGCGTACCCGGTCTTCCTCAAGCAGCGCAACCGCCTTAACGCGCAGTCCTTCCAGCTGCTGCTGCACGAAAGCCGTAGCAGCCTCCCCTTGCAGCTCATTCAGCGCCCAATCCTTCAGCGAGGAGATCCGCTCCTCATTGCTCAACAGCTGGAACAGAGCGACACGGATCTCCCGGATGACCTCCTCACGGTACGGGCTGTCCTCTTCCTTGAAATCACGGATAGTGGACTGCACCATGCCCTGCAGCATTTCACCCAGCATATCGGCATCAACGAATCCGACAAAAGCCTGAAAAGCCATCCCCTTCAGCCCGCCAAGCTTCACCTCAGCCAGCTTCTCGCTGGCGATCTTGCCCAGCATCGCACGGGTTTCCGGACGCCCGCTCCAGGAGGAGATCCCTTCCAGCGCATAATCAAGAGCGGCAATATCCTTGCCGTCATTCATCAGGCTGGTAGCGATTTTATCGGCGGCAACGCCAAGCTCAGCTTCACGCAGATAGCCTGCTGCTGCAGATTGAAGATACGGAACCGCCTGCTCTACCGGAAGCCGCAGTACGAATTCTTTAATCTGCTCCAGCATTTCCGTTCTTGCTTTCTTTCTGGAGAAGAACCGTGTCAGCATGCCGGCGCCCAGAGAGATGATGTTGATTTTGCGCAGCTTGTTCTCAATGCTCTCCTTGTTCAGCAGTTCATTCTCCATCGCGGAGATTAGAGACTGTATAAGCTTATCCCGGTTCTTCAGCAGCAGCGAAGTATGCGGAATTCTAAGCCCCAGAGGATGGCGGAACAACGCGGTCACTGCAAACCAGTCGGCAATCCCTCCGACAAGACCGGCCTCGAAGCCCCCTCTCAGCAGAATAACAGCCAGGTTCTCCGGCAGAAATAAGGTGAACAGGAAACCGCATGCCATGATGGCAAGAGATATGGTAGCTAAATTTCTGGATTTCATGTGTTTATTATCCCCCTTACATAACGACCCCAAGCCATCTTTTGCCCGAAAAAATTGCTTTGCAGACAACAGCAGACATTCCCGTTACAAGATTGCAGGTCTACATTCAATTGTACCACGAGAAGACTCTTTTCTGAAAATCCGGCAAGAAACGCAGCTTAAATATACGTACCCCGGACTATATATGGATGAAAATGTGATTTTTAAATTTCAGGGAAATAATGATAAGATACAGAAAGATAAGTTATCGCGTGAAATTCAGAGCCCTTGAAGGGGCACCTACAACTATAGATGGAATAGGAGAACTGCAACATGCTAATTGCACTGGATATGGACGGAACACTGCTGAACGAGGATGGTGAGATAAGCAGGGAGAACAAGGAAGCCATACTGCACGCACAGCGCCTGGGGCATACCGTGATCATAGCCACCGGACGTTCTTACATGGATGCGGAGCGTCAGCTGCGGCTGGCAGATCTGGAGTGTCCTGTAGTGAGTCTGAACGGCGCTGTTGTCACACTGCCTGACGGAACGCTGGCCGCGAGTACACCGCTGAACAAGGAGGATATCATCCCCGCGCTGCGCTGGATGAACGAGATTCCTGAATTGTACTATGAGGTATACACAGAGGATAACGTATATGTAGAGCTTGATAAGCGGGTACGGCTGGAGAAGCTGTCGGCACTGAAGGAAGATGAGGTTCCCGAAGAGGTAGGCTGGCTGCTTAAGGCGATGATCGACCAGCAGTTTCAGCAGGCGGCTGTAACCTATGTGGAGAGCATGGAGGACATCTGGAGCAAAGAGGAGAATCTGATCTACAAGACACTCGCCTTCTCGCTGAACCGTGAACTGCTGAAGGAAGCCTCTACACGGTTCGCTGCGATTCCCGGGCTGATTATTACGGCATCGCATGTCAACAATATTGAAATTAATCATAAAGATGCTAATAAAGGCAACGGCGTGAAGCTGATGGCGGAGCATTACGGCATCCCGGCAGCGCAAATCGCAGTTATGGGTGACAGCTATAATGATCTGCCGATGTTCGAGATCGCCGGCTACCGGATTGCAATGGAGAATGCCGCACCCATCCTCAAGGAAACCGCCGATTTCATTACGCTAAGCAACTCGGAGCATGGTGTTGCTGCGGGTCTGCGGCATCTTTTGGATAAGCAGTAACTCTGGCTTCATAGCACAAGTGGAAACGGCTTTGCCGTCCTTTTGTAAGGACGGTACTGTTTCAGCGAGAAATAGAAGGATAAATTATCGTGTGAAACATATAAATTCTTATATTTCAAAGAAAAAACAGCCCTCACAGGAAGGCTGCTCTTCTTCAGCGGCGGCCGGCTCCAGAGCGGTGAAGAAAGCAGACAGATATTGCACCCAGGTTTAATGCGAGAAATATGATGACAGTTAACCGCTGGGCGGTAGTCAAAGCCAACAGAACGGGAATAAACACGACATCCCTCCAAATCTCACCTTTTATTTGTGAATCTATCCAATCAGCTAATCCTTTGCGGATAGCTATACTGATTAAGCAAATGATCCAGGGCAACCGATTGTTCAACTACTTTGGGATGTGTCAAAATACCGTATCTCTGCTGCGTCTGGTACAACTTCTGTCTGGCTTTCTCTACCTGCAGCAAAAATGTACGATCATTGGTCTGCATGACACTTCCTCCTTTGTTCAATATATTAATCTCAGCTGTCAAAAATTGGACCTTAAGATAAATGGCGTGAACTATTCTTACATAACCCGCCGCAAGCTGTACTCTGCCCGGCATAAACACCTGGCAGCTTCAGCTGCAAGGTGAATTAGGAGGAATCTCAGATGAACCTGTACCCGGGGATTGCCCGGCTATATGAGAACCGGCTGCTGCGTACCGAGCTGGAATGTGAGCAATTTGATCTTGCGCTGGAAGGCCTGGCTGGTGATACGGAGGATGCCGTGATTCATCAGATCTTCAAGGTATTCGATGATGATACGGAACAGGAGGAGGTCATGTTCAGCCTCGTCCATTTCGTGGAGAGCGTTCAAATGGAGATGTACCTGACCCAGCTGCTCGAGTCACTGCCGGACATGATGGAGCATGCACGCAACTGGGCCATTGTGCTGAATACAAGAATCCTGAATGACGATAATTACCGCAAAGATTACGCAGAGATCGCCGCTCTCATGCCGGTGAAGGTCAAGAGATGCCTGGCTTTTCTGCTGGAGGAAATTAAGGAAGACAATCCCCGGCTGTTCGAGCGCAAGGCTAATTACATTCTCGCTAAACTGAAGTAACTAATCTATCCATACTTCGCAGCCCCGCTAGCAGAATGCCCAAAGGTATTGCCGGACCCTCCTGAAGAATATCCAGAATCACATGTCTTGGTTCCAGTCCCTTAAACCCTTGATGGGCTGGTTCTGCCTATTATCCCGCTCCTCTTATTCACTAGACTTCCATGCAGGGGAACGGGCAAAATGGTATATTGTATACTGGTCAAAATGTTGTACATATTGCAACTTGGATTCATAGATACCAGGAAATTCAAAGAATTGTTGCATGAAATACAGCAATTGTCTGGATTATCCGCTTAAATGAGGTGGAACGCTGCATTTTATACAATAATTTTGGGATTAGGCGGGATTTAAAGAGGGAAATGTTGTATTTCGTGCAGGATTTAGAGCTGGTGCAGTGATAGTTTACGCCTGAAAGTTCCCCAACGGTAAACCCGCAGCATAACTTGCACATAAGCTTATATAGAACAAACGAAGGTGAATCTAATGAACAAGCTTTTATTTCATAATATACCGCTGGGCGCTACCGGCGAGAAAATCCCCCAGGCGAAGGTTGCCTCCGCCCGGACGAGCAGGGAGACCGTGAAGCCCGGAGACAGCGACGCGGCTTACTTCCGCAGGCTGGAGGAAGGCGGCATTCTGCTCAATCCTCCGCAAATCTCAGCGGTGCGGCATCATCTCGGTCCGCTGCTGACGCTGGCGGGAGCGGGCTCCGGCAAAACCTCGGTGCTGATCTGCAGAACCGGGTATTTGCTGTCTGTGCGCGGCATCGCCCCGGGCCGGCTGCTGCTGCTCACGTTCTCCAGCAAGGCAGCGGCAGAGATGCGCGAGCGGATTGCACTGCTGCCGGGTGTGGATGCGGGCGATGCCGCCCGCCTGCAGGCCCGCACGTTCCACTCGTTCTTCCTTTATTTCCTGCGCCGGCAGGGACTGCGGCAGGATATATTCCATGAAACCCGGCGCCAGCACATTCTGCTGAAGCAGATCATGCGTCAGCTCGGGCTGCCGAAGGATGCCTATCCTCCAGAGAATCTGCTCACCCTGCTCTCCTCCTGCAAGATGAATATGGGCTTGCCCGAGGATATGCCGGAAACGACGGAAGCGGAGAAGGAAATGAAGGCCATTCTCGCCTTGTACGAGCAGTGGAAGACCGATAATTTCAAAATTGATTTCGACGACGTGCTGCTGATCGCTTACCGGATGCTCCGGGAGCAGCCGGCACTTCTGCTGGAGCTGCAGCAGAAATACCAATATGTAATGGTCGACGAATTCCAGGATACAAATGCGCTGCAATATGAGCTGGTCAAAATGATCGCCCATCCGCAGGACAACCTGATGGTGGTCGGAGACGATGATCAGACCATCTATTCCTTCAACGGGGCGCGCAGCGAGTTCATCCTGGAGTTCGAGAAGCTGTATCCCAATGCCAAGGTGATCACCCTTGATATCAATTACCGCTCCGGACCGGCCATTATCGGGCTCGGGAACGGGATTATCCGCCATAATTCGCGGCGCCGGGCCAAGACGCTGCAAGCTGCCAAAAGCAGCGGCAATCCGCCCCGCTATCTGCGTCCGCAAACGGCGGATGAAGAAGCCGAGCAGATTGTAGAGCATATCGAGCGTGAGATCGGCAGCGGAGCAAGAGAATACCGCGATTACGCCCTGTTATACCGCGCCACCAGCAGTAACCGGGCAATCCTGGAGCTGCTGCTGATGCGCGATATCCCTTATGTCGACTACGGCGAAGGCCAGCTGCTCTACGAGCATTGGCTGATCTCCCCTGTGCTGGATCATCTGCGCCTGTCTGTTAACCGCCGGAACTTCGCCGCGATGGAGAATATTCTGCCGACCCTCTACATGAGCCGGGAAAAAGGGATGGAGCATATCCGCCGCATGGAGGCCGTGCAGGCGAAGCAGGGCCCGCTGATTCACCTCCTGTCCATGCCGGGCATGGAGGATTTCAAAGGTACCAAGCTGCGCGAGCGGTTGGATCTGATCCGCGGGCTGAGCGGGCTGACACCGGTGCAGGCCATCCGCCAGATCCGCACTGTTTTCTATGACTATTTCATAGAAGCCAATGAGCGGCATCAGGCTACCCTGCACCGGGAGACGCTTAAGGAAATGCTCGATGAGCTGGAGGCATCCGCAGAGCGGTTCGGCACGATTCCGCTGTTCCTCGAATTCATAGATAATGTAACCGAGCGCAACGAGCAGAGCCGCCAGCCGGGGCTTAAAGAGCAAGGCAACCGGATTGCCCTGATGACTATCCATAAATCCAAAGGACTGGAGTTCCCCGTTGTCTTCCTTATCGGGGCTTCCGAGGGCATTCTGCCGCATAGCTCCGCACTGGAGGAGGGCCGGCTGAAGGACCGCAAGCCGGCGAAGGCAAGCGTTACTGTGGTCGGCAGTGCTGCCGCCAGAGCCGCAGCCGAGGCAGGAATAGCTGCACTCGAAGAGGAACGCAGACTCGCCTATGTAGCCGTTACCCGGGCCCGCGAGGAGCTGTTCATCAGCTCGCCCGCAAGGCACCGGGGCAAGAAGGCAGAGGTCTCGCGCTTCATGCTCTCCGCCTTCCGCACTGCGGCACCGCCTCAGGCAACTGCACCGGCCGCCGGAAACAGAAGCACTATAGTGCGCAGCAGCTATTCGTCCGGGTCCTCCGCAGCCAGAATGCATACAGTTCCCGTCTGGAGCTGTTCCGGCAAGTCCTGCCCGGGCTGGACCCGGATGAAGGCGGGCGGAGCCGAGGATCACCTTGTCTCGAAGCCCTGTCCGCTCTGCAAATCCGCCATGCAAAAGAGCACCCGGGAAGTCCCTGTATAACGGGACGCACGGCCTCCTGTACACAACCATCAGCCCCATTCAGCAGCTAACCGGCGCTGAATGGGGCTGATGGTGTTATTCCCGGGTTTATCTTGCCCGCACCTGGAATTGGGGCAGATAATCGGCATTCTGCTCAAGAATATCGGCCAGAACCTCCTTGGCGATCCGCTCGTCTCCTACCAGCGGGTGGATCGTCAGCGCCTGCAGCGCAGAGGCATAATCCCCTTTAACCGCTGCTTCAATCGTCAGCTCTTCATAAGCCTTCACCACCTGCAGCAGACCTCTGATCTGGGGAGGAAGCGGCTTGCTCGGGGCAAGCGCATGCGGCCCGTCCGATTTGATAACACAGTTGATCTCAATGGAGACATCGCCCGGAAGATCAGGGATTATCCCCTGATTACGCACATTGACCGTCTGAATGTCGCCGGTATCATTATAGATGGACTTCATCAATTGAACAGCCGCTTCCGAATAGTAGGCACCGCCGCGTTTCTCCAATTGAGCCGGCTTACTGTTCACTTCTGGCTGCTTATAAATCTCGAACAGCTCGGCTTCTACTTCTTTTACCTCATCGGCACGGGTCTTTCCGGTCTCTTGATAATGCCCGGAGATCTCCCGGTACATCTCTTCCTTCATATAATAATAACGGTGGTAGGGGCAAGGAAGTGCTCCCACGGACTGAATGAATTCGGAATCCCACTCCAGATCGGGTATATTGGCCATCGAAGGCCCTTTGGCTCCGGACAGCTTGTTCAGGAAATCCTCCGTCACGTCCTCTCCTTCAATCAGCACCCGGGTCGTCCAGTTGAGGTGATTGATCCCGACAATCTCAATGAACATATCCGATTGCGGAACCCCGTAGAGCTCAGCGATCTGCATCTTCGTGCTTATCGGGAGATTGCACAGCCCGACAGATTTGACAGTGGAATGCTTCGAGACAGCTTCCGTAATAATACCGGCCGGGTTGGTGAAGTTGATCATGAACGCACCCGGGGCCAGTTCCTCAATATCCCGGCAAATGTCCAGAATTACCGGAATGGTGCGAAGCGCTTTGGCGAATCCGCCCGCTCCTGTTGTCTCCTGGCCGATTAAATGATGGGCCAGCGGTATCTTCTCATCTCTTGAGCGGGCATCAAGCATGCCCACACGGATCTGCGTAGCGACAAAATCCGCACCGCGAATCGCTTCGCGCCGGTCCAGCGTCGTATGAAGCTTGATAGGTTTGCCGCTTGCATCAATCATACGCTGTGCCAGTTCGCCTATGATTCTCAGCTTGTCCGCTCCGGCCTCGATATCTGCCAGATACAGCTCAGCAACCGGGAATTCATCATAATACCGGATCAGGCCCTCTACAAGCTCCGGTGTATAGGAGGAACCTCCTCCGATTACTGCGATTTTCAAGTGGTTCTTCTTCATTTGCGATTCCCTCCGTCTCTCTTGAAATTCTCTATTATTGCCGGGGTTACGGGCAGGCCAAGCCGGTCCATTGCAAGCATCACCGCACCGAATACAGGCGGCAGCTCCGGGATTACAAGTGTGCAAAGGGGATGCTCCGCCTTCGCCTCTTGAAGCAGCGCATCCAGCAGCAACGGGTTTCTGCCGGATTGAAGGATACTCCCGGTAAGGATGACCGGTACCGCTTCCTCTTCAAAGCCGCCCAGTTTGCGGATCACAGCCGATGCAGAAATCCCCAGCTCTCTGCCCATATCTGCAAGCAGCTGGCGGGAGAGCCAGTCGCCTGAGTCTGCCGATTCGTGAACAATCAGCGACAGCTCCAGCGGCGCCGCAGTGATCTCATCATCGAGATACCGGTTCAGCATCTCCCCGAAGCTTGTAAACCCAAGCCTCAGAGGTATCCGCTCGACCAGATCACTGTAGGGTTCCCTGCCTTCCCAGCAGCGCACCGCCCTGCCGAGTGCCTGTGCAGCGAGATAAAAGCCGCCGGCCCGGTCACCGAACAAAGTGTCAAATCCGCCTACCTGCACCGTTTGCCCGAGCCGGTTGCGGCCCGCCGCGTTCGTATTGCTTCCACAGACAAGCACCACTCCCGTGTTATCCCGGCTCCCGACACGGAGTCCCTCCAGCGTATCGCAGACCATATTCCAGCTCCGCAAGTCCAATTGCCTGCTGATTTCCGGAGAAAGCCTGTCCATATCAATACTGCGATCAGCACCCGCAAGACCGAACTGTACAAAATCCAGCTGATCCATGGCAATTCCTGCCTGCGCAAGCGCGCCAAACAGCGCTCCGCGAATATTGAGCACAGCCGCCTGGACTCCAATGATTTGATGGTTGCCGCAGCCTGTCACTGCGGATCCCAGCACTTTGCCGTAATGATCAGCTATAATGGCAATGGTTTTGCTCCCGCCGCCGTCTACACCCGCGAAGTACATAGCTTTCACTCCTGATTGGTATATTGAGATTATTTATAGTAACATTTTTATATATTGTTCCTACAAATATATTTCCTTTTTCATGCGTCCGTATAATCAGAGAATTCCCTTACAGAAAAAAACAATAGATAAATCTCTTTACCTGGCATAGGGTGAACAAAGATCGAATTCCACTTTTAGGAATTACATATTCCCGGAAACCCCGAATTCTTCTCTTTTCTATTAGGTTTCTCCTGCCCTTTTTCCGTGATATAATATAACAAATTGGCATCGGAGGAAACTTGTAATGACAAAGAGAACAAATAACACATTATATTTCAATATTAAAGAACAACTGCTCAAACAGATTCAATCCGGGTTCTATGCCGTCGGAGAGAAACTCCCCACCGAAGCCGCATTATGCGAGATGTTCTCCGCCAGCCGGACTACAATCCGCCTCGCGCTCAGCGAGCTTGAGGTTCAGGATATTCTTGAGCGGCATCAGGGCAAGGGCACCTTCGTCAAACGCAAGGAGCTCCAGCTTAACCAGAAACGCAGCTTCACAGAAGATGTGCTGATGAGCGGCAAAGAGCCGACCAGTAAAATCATCGAAGCCAAAGTGATGCCTGCGGAAATACCGCTTAATGAATTCCTTAATATCTCGGTGAAAGCTCCCGTGAACCAGCTTTTGCGGATCCGCTACGCGGATAATGAACCCCTTCTATATGAAACTACTTATATTGCCTGGGATCTTGCCCCGGGGCTCATCAATGAGTATAAAGACGGATCACTCTTCTCCTTCCTGGAGTCAGAGTACAGCCTGAAGGCTTACCGCTCTGTGGAGCAGTTGAAGCCTGTACTGGCGGACAAGCTGGCCAGCAGATTGCTTGGCGTCAAAGAAGGCTCCCCTTGTCTGCAAGTAAGAACTTTTACGTATCTGGCCGACGGCTCCCCGCTGGAATACAGCTTCGGCGTATTCCGGGGTGATTTCCCCAGCTATACTATCGAGAGGCAGTTTGGATAACAGAAGGTTAGAACAAAATTAGAGCAGAGAGCATGCGGAGCACCCCTCATGGGTGCTCCATTGCTTTTAATTCATTAAGCTCCGCTACTCTTTGATGATTTCAAAATAACGCCCCAGCCAGTATGGCAATGTAAAAACCGACCCCGCTTCAATGCTGCCTGAACGGTAGTTATACCCGGGATTGGCGCCTGTTGTCTGGCTGTCATTCTCAAACGGATTCGAATTATGCTTAATGATGCGCCGCTCATCCGGTGCAAGTGCGTAGTTCGTCTGCTTGTAATCGTCGCGGTCACCCGGTTCAATATAGAGCACATCCTGACGGTCCCATTGCACCGGGAATTCAATCTGGAATTCAGGGAAACGGTACAGGAACCGGACAGCAGATTGCAGATCGACATCGGTTTTATCCGGATGCGCAAGCTGGTAGAGGAAGGTGTAGAACGGATTCTCCTCCCGTACCTCATTGGAATACCACTGATCATAGGCTGCTACAATCTGTGCATGTCTGCCTGCATCCTGCTCAAGGGTGACAAGCACGAATACCGGGAACCAGCCCAGCTCTTCATCCGAGTAATTGATATACTGGGTCCAGTCATTATGAATCGTCGCATTGGTATTCGTGCCATCCCCTGCATTCTCCATGGTTACGGCCTGGTTATCGTTCTCGCTGTAAGCGTTGGTAGCCTGACGCACAAGTCTCCGCTCAATATAATCAAGTGCCATATCCATATAGCCCTGACCGTTGATATACGGTTCCTCCTTGCTGTAGCTGCCGGCAAAAGCCTGCTCATAGGCCAGCTCATATTTCGCCGAATCGGCCGGATAGCTCTCTGCGACAATATAGCTCGCCGACTTCAGCGCAGCCATGACCTGCAGTGCGTTGAGCGGACCGTCTTCGTAGCCGTAGGACAGCGCATCGTCTCCGTTCTCGTCAACCCCAATCTTGGACTGCCACTGTACTTGCTGTTCCATAACGCCAAGGCTGTCGTTGAAATATTTGGCGAACCATCTGGACCACTGTGTTGATTTGCCGGTAGCATCCTCAATGTAATAATGGTCATCCTTCAAGATCAGCTCTGTCATGCGGTGCGTTGTTTCTTCAATGAGGGATTTCAGCTCAAGAAGTTCAGGATCGGTGCTGTCACCGACCAGATATTTATAAGCTGTGTAGAACATGGCGTAGTGCCCATCCACTTCATCTGCGGAGGTATCTGCCTTATACACAATCTGATTCATGTCGATATGGCCGTCCACAATGGCGCTATCCGGGAACAAATCATTGAAGAAATCCGGAATCTGCTCATAGACGGGAGCCGTCAGCTGAAACAGCGGCTTATTATTTTCACCCGTTGTTTTGTCTTCCTTCGCATCATTATTGTTAGTGGCGGCCGTAATGACAGGCAGCACCTGATATACCGCACCTGTTGCGGTAGTTCCTACCCGTGTCTTAATATCAATTCCCAGCTTCTGTCCTTCTGGACGTGTCAGGTTGAGCTCATCAATCGCAGCTTGACTAAGCCCAAGTCCGTTGTAGTTGAGCACATCCGTGCCTCCGCTTGGGAACAGCGTGGAGCCTTTTTTGTTCTCTGCGTCCTTGGTTACCCTAACCATGGAATAGCCAATCGGCTCTGTCCCGTCGTTACGCTGCATGCTTGGAATAATCCCATTGGGGTTAATCATGTCCGGCCCGACGAAGTTCTGGAACCAGAACCCGTTCGTAGACTGGTAGCCATACACTGAGTTGCCCACTGTAGCCGCAGTGGCTTCGCTGGTCAGCATATAGGAACGTGCCGGGAACCCGTTTCCGCGTCCGGATACATAATCAAGCAGCAGCACAGCCTTGGTTGCTCTAAGCGCTGCCGCTCTGGCATCGGCGATTTCTGCCTGCTCTCCAGAGGCCGGACTGGTCCCGTACTGCTCCTGTAGCGTTTTATAGCGGAATACCTCACCCATTGCATACATCGCGGTCCATAAGCCATCATTATCGCTGGTGGTAGGCGTTGATGTGAACAGTCCGGTCGCAGAGTTGTAATTGACCGCGTCCAACGTGCCGTCTGTCTCCGTAAAGTTAAATCCTGCGCCATGAACCATGCCGCGCCGGTCAAGAATTGATTCCACGAGATCCTCATAGATAAATGATTTGTCATGCAGCGTCTTCTCCGGCATCGCGATGTGAGTGACACCGCTTGCCGTCCGGACCCAGATGCCGCTCTCCCCGTCACTGGCAAGACCTGTCACATGATCGTCGCCGCCATACAGATACCTTGGTCCAGCCATATACTGAACGATATCCTTAGTGTCGCTTGCGGTGAAGTCAACCCGCTGCAGGCCGGTCTCCGTTCCAATCCAGTAGACGCCCCCGTCCAGAACAACACTGGTTACATCGCCGATCACCGACAGCGGCAGAAATTTGAGTGCAGCAGTATCGGTAACCCATTCGATGCCACCCGGGATGGACACCGATCCGGTTTTGTAATAGGTCATTTCTTTGGTCTGCACGGCTTCCAGCTGAACAGGAGAGTAGCTCGCACCAGGCAGCTTGTCTGCGAATACAGGTGCCGCCGGCAGGACAGACAACGTCAAGGCAAGCAGGGCACCCGTAATCTTCAGGCCATTCTTCTTCATCATGTACATGGTAAACTCCCCTTTCCTTATTGGTAGATATGCGATACGCCGGTTTGTGTTATAACCAGTACGCCCGTACTTCCATCCGATAGCAGCAGAAGTACTTTATCATCGTACAATTCCTTGCCTTGTGCAGAATAACTGGTCATTTCATTCGTTTTGAGATTGATTTTTGTTACTCCGCTGTTTGTTCCGATCCACAAATAAGTACGGGTTTTGTCCAGAATGGATGTGTTAACCCCCCGCAGGGAAGCGAATAGAGATGGTTTGACATTAAATTCATAGTTAACAAAGGTTATTGCATTCACAAGGTTCGGCATGGTCACATCCGGATTGGCTATCGAAGGAGTGTATGAAGGGTCCTGGAGGAAGGTCAGGTATTGCTTTGCCAAGCCTTCTGCTCCCGTCGAGCTGAACGAGCTTAAGGCTTCGGCATAGGAATACCGCTCGGGAGTTTTGGTCGTTGGTGTTGGTGTTGGCGTTGGTGTCGGCGTTGGTGTCGGCTTTGGCGTTGGTGTTGGTGTTGGCGTTGGTGTCGGTGTTGGTGTTGGCGTTGGTGTCGGCGTTGGTGTTGGTGTTGGTGTTGGTGTCGGTGTCGGTGTTGGTGTTGGTGTTGAAGTCGGGGTTGGTGTCGGACTTCCCGTATCCGGGCTAGGGCTTGGAGCAGGAGTGGATGTTGAGCTTCCCGTGCCGCCGCTTGAACCCGTTCCTCCCAAGTTGCCGGTTGTTGAAGCGATCAGATTGCCTGAAGCATCATAATCTTGTCCGCCTATGCTTACCTTTGAAGCATTAATCGTCAGCTTGTCCGGCTTGACAGAGAACGACACGCCTTCTACATTAACTACCGCTTCTATGATTGCCCCTTCGCCAGTTACGGCAGCTGCACTGCCTAAAGTCATTTTCCTGACGGTTCCGCCCTTGTTCAATTTAATAGCTGAGCCGCCTGCTTTGGATGAGACATTAAAGCTGCCAACCTGGCCGCTTTCCAGCGTGAACCCTGTCTTTGCAACCACATTCAGCTCATTTACATCCCCTGCCAGGGAAACAGCATCTGAAGCTCCCGTAAACACATTAACGATATTTACTGCCTGCCCCGATTCATTAACAATCCGGGCACCGGAGGTCACATCAATCTCCGTAGCTGTTGTCTTTCCCTTCAGCAGAACCCTTACAGGAGCGGCGGGCTTGCTGACTACAATCCGGTTCACTTTACTGTCCGTTAGGGTGATGCTGTGTATACCGCCGCCGTTTATGTAAACGACGCCTCCAATAGTCGTGTTGACCAGACTCAGATTACCTTCGCCAACACCAGGCGTAATATATAAATTCCCCGAGAAGTTCAGATCGGACAGGGTGCCTCCAGCCGTATTAACAATCAGATTTCTGCCGGATATTCCTGAATGATCCCCGCCGTCGGCAATCAGGAGGCCCATGGCGTTATTAATCATCTTCACAGCCTCGGCCCGCGTCAGTGCTTTTTTGGGCTGGAACAAGCCTTGCGGTGTGCCCTCCACATAACCGGCTTCCTTCATAGCATATACGGCTTCCTTGGACCAGCCGGCAATCACAGCATCATCTGTAAATGGGGAGATGGCATTCCCGGAAGCTGCAACATTGAATACTCTGCTGAGAATAAGGGCCGCCTGCTCACGGGTCAGAACCTCAAGCGGGCCGATCTCGCCTTCTCCGCTGCCAATAAGGGCACCAGCTGCAACTGCTTTGCTGATTTCAGTGGCATACCATGCCGTCCGGGGGACATCGGTAAAGCTCTGGGCACTTTCTTCACTGAAATTAAAGATCCGGTTAATCAGGGCTGCGAATTCTGTTTTTCTGATTCCGTCATTCGGCAGAACAAGGCCATCCTCGTTGCCTTTGAGCAATCCCATTTCCTTCCACGAGGCAATTTCCTCTGCGGCCCATACAGGAATCTTCTCTGTTGTTTCTGCAGATGCTGCGGACACGCCGGTAAACGCCACGGATGACACCACGGCGAATACTCCAAGCGTCTGCTTCCATTTGAACTTCATATGCGTTCCTCCTAAAGTTTAGATTGCGTCTGCTTCACCCGAAAACCCTCTTACACACCCCGGTTTGGATCTTACTTCTAATGGCGCTCCTGACTTTCGAACCCTCTTACCCGAAACAAATCTTCAGGGGTTACATCCTTTTCAGGTTATCTTATTGATTAATCCGTTTCTGTTATGTCACCTCCATGTCATATCATTAATGTTATTGTAGTAACATTTACCCACATTCTATTTTTAATCATAACAAATTGTCAACACATTTCTTTAACAGGTATATATTTCTCCTTTCTTTTCCACATACTCCCATAACATCGTAAAATTCCATATAAATTCAACGTTGTTTGCGCTTACATAAAATCGGTGACTGAAAATAATTATTCGTCCTTTCCGGAACAAAATGAATTTTATAAGTTTTTTTGCATGAAAAACAATTGACAGGGGCCTTGGTATAATTAATAATGAAAACTATATTGTTACTACAAATTCCCTTTAACGTATCAATTTCATTTGCCGTCCAGCATTATCTCACTCAAACACGTCATGTAAAGTTACATAACGAGACGAAAGTTCGAGGAAAAGGCAAAAGCCAAGGTTAAAAAGATTCTTTTAACGTCACATTATTTACCATTCCAATTTGAAAGGGAGGAACTGCCGCTAACCACTCTGCCTGCGGGCAATCCCTACGGTCAACCAATATAACCCCATTCCATATTAAGGGAGCGATTAACTAATGAAAAAGTGGATGATTGCACTGATCTCAACGATGCTGGTTACTGCCATAACGGGCTGCTCTTCTGCAGATCCAAATAACAGCTCAGCAAATAACGACAGCTCTGATGCCAAACCGGAAACACTCCGAATTGCCATGGGTTCACCGGGAGAAGGGCTGATTAAGGTCTGGGAAACCATCGGCAAAGAGTTCGAGGAACAGCATCAGGGCATCAAAGTTGAATTCAGCTATCAGGACGATGACACCTATCAAACGATCGGACTGCCGAATCTGCTTAACGGTAAAAACGCTCCCGATCTATACTTCGAATGGGCCGGGCAGCGCCTGCAGACCAGAGTAACAGACGGTTATGCCGCGGATATTACAGAGCAGCTTCAAAGCTCGGGGCTGAAGGATATGTTCGCCGAAGGCACCTTCAATGGCATGGTAATTGACGGAAAGACCTATATGATTCCCACTGCGGGCGATGTGACGAACGTTATCTTTTACAATAAAGCGGTGTTCAATGATCTGGGGCTGCAGCCTCCAACCACCTGGGAGGAGTTCCTTCAGGTATGCGATACGATTAAGCAGGCAGGCATCACTCCACTCGTGATCGGCAACTCCGATCTGTGGACGGCAGGCAACTGGGTGGCCCATATCATTTCCCGTGTCGTGGGGGAGGACGCCTACAGCGAGGCTATGCAGCTGAAGCAGCCGTTCAATACCCCGGATTTTGTCAAAGCCTACGGTTATGTACAGGAGCTATGGGACAAAGGATATATTAACGAGAATGTAACTGCCTCCAGTGACAGTGAAGCGGATATGCTGTTCCTGAACGGCAGCGGTGCCATGCATCCGATCGGCAGCTGGCTGGCCCCGACCGCAGTGGAAGAAACACCGGATCTTGAGCTTGGCTACTTCAATACTCCTGCCATACCGGACGGGAAGGGCAATCAGGACAGTGTGGTCGGCGTGCTGAATGGAATGGTCGTCAATAAAAATTCCAGGCTAATCGATGAGGCCATTGAATTCATGAAGCTCTACAGCTCTGCCGAATCCTCCAAGAAGCTCACTGACGCCGGCGCCGTGCCGATTACCAAGGACGGAATCGATAAGGAGACTATGCTTCCGCTCTCACTTGATTTGAATGATCTGATGGAGAATGCGCCAGTGCTGGTGTCCCCGCCTGATACGGGCTATTCCATCGAGGTAGCCAATGCGCTTAACATGGCCACCTCCGAGGTCATCGGAGGCGCCAAATCACCTGAAGACGCTCTGGCCGAACTGGAAACCACCATCGCCCCTCTGAAGTAACGAAGAGATCACGCGCACAGCAGCCCTTTCATAAGTTGAAGCTATCTGCGGACCCTGTGCTTAGATTGATATCCTGAAGTGGAGGTGGACCCATTGTCCGGCAAAAGCAATAAACTCTCTCCCTACCTGTTCATCTCGCCAGCCCTTCTGCTGTTTGCCTTTGTTGTGCTTATTCCGGTCCTCATGACATTCGTATTCAGCTTCTACGACTGGAACGGGATCGGCCAGATGAAATTCACCGGCTTTGACAATTACATCCGGGCTTTTCAAGACCGCATCTATATTAATTCCTATGGACACACACTGATTTATATTGTAGCCACGGTCGTTGTTGAAGTCCTTGTCGGACTGGGACTCGCAGGCTTAATCACGATGGGCCGCAAGGGCAGCGGAATATTCCGGCTGGCATTCTTCGTGCCCGTTATGCTGCCGATGATTGTCGTATCCTACTTATGGAAATTCGTCTACAATTCTGATTTTGGTCTCATCAATATCCTGCTGGAGAAGATCGGCCTGGAGAGCTGGACCCGCGTCTGGCTAGGCAACCCTGATACCGCACTTTATGCCATCTGTATCGTATCCGGCTGGGTCTACGCAGGGTTCTATATGACCATCTTTTATTCCGGAATCCAGCGCATTTCCAAAGAAGTCTATGAATCCGCCTATCTGGACGGCGCCGGAGAAGGACAAATATTCTTCAAGATCAAAGTGCCGATGATCCGCAATCTGGTAGAGACCGGTGTCATGCTGTGTGTGCTTACCGGCTTCCAGTCCTTCGATCTGTTCTATGTAATGACCAACGGCGGGCCGTATAATTCGACTGAAATCGTTACGACCTATCTTGTAAAAGTAGTCTTTACCCACATGAGCATCGGCTACGGGTCTGCGCTTGCCGTCATCATGACAATCGTGATCGCGGTCATCGGGCTTGTTGCCGGCAGACTGAATAAGAAAGACTCCGGTGTGCTGGAGTATTAAAATAACCCCACAAAGTGGGGCTTTGGCGTAGATAGATGACTCAGGTACTTTGCGGGGACCCCGAAACATGTAAACTCTGATAGTATGAGAAAGCGAGGTGTTCTCCTTGACGACCACAGTCCTAGATATCAAGAAAGACGCTTACAGCGGAGGGGAGGCGGCAAACCGCAGACCGTTCTCACATATTCTGTATTATCTGTTCATGATCTTCATTTCCTGCTTCTATTTCTATCCGATCCTCTGGCTTATTCTCTCCTCATTCCGTGAGAACCGGGAAATATTCTCCGCCCCGTTCGCGCTGCCGGAACAGGTTAATCTGCAGAACTGGTCCAAAGCTTGGACTGTCGGCAATATGAGCACTTATGCCGGCAACAGCGTAATCGTCACCTCGGCTACCGTAGCAGGCATTCTGCTCTTCGCCAGCCTTGCAGCCTTTGCCTTCAGTAAGCTGCGCTTCCGCGGCAGCGGCTTCCTGATGCTGATGTTCGTATTCGGACTGTTCATGCCGCTGCAATCCTTTTTCATTGCCCAGAGCTATATTTTCGAGCAGCTGAATTTGAAGGATTCCTATATGGGGTTAATTCTTCCTTATATAGGAACAGGACTTCCGCTGGCTATCTTTCTGCTCAAGGCGTACTTGGACTCCGTACCAAAAGAACTGCTGGAAGCTGCCCGCATGGACGGCTGTAATGACTGGGTGATGTACAGCAGAATTATCCTTCCGCTGCTTGTTCCAAACATGGCTACCGTGGGGATCTTCTCGGCGCTGAATGCATGGAATGAGCTGCTGCTGGCCATGCTGTACATCCAGAATGATGCACTGAAGACCATCCCGGTCGGCCTGCTGGCCTTCTCCAGCCGATATATGACCGACTATAAGCTGCTTTTCTCCGCACTGGCGATTATTACGCTCCCGATGATTGTCGTATACCTCTTCTTCCACCGCTATATCGTTGCCGGCCTGACAGAGGGAGCACTGAAGTAGCTGCTTCCCGGCAATATGCCTGTTAGAACAGCAAATAGCCCCTTCCAGCAGACGTAGCCGGAATCATGACATCATCATGAGTTTCCAAGTACGCTCTGCCCGAAGGGGCTATATTCGTCAATCCTCTATTTAAGCCGGAGTAGCTGCTACTGCCGGTTCTTCAGCTTCTTCATGCACAGTCTTAATCTGAATCATTACTGTACTTGGATCGGTCAGCACTTCAATACCATCCTGGAAAATCAGATCAGATACAAGTAATTGGTCACCGATAGCAAGGCCGCTGATATCCACTTCCATGGACGTCGGCAGATCGCCCGGCATACAGCGGACTTCTACTTCATAGATTTCTACCTGCAGAACGCCGCCTTCTTTGACCCCTGCAGCTTCGCCTGCAAAATGAATCGTAACTTTACTGTCCATGCTGATGCTCATGTTCACATGCTGAAAATCAATATGCAGCACTTTACCGGACATAGACTGCTTCTGAATGCTCTGAACTACCACCGGAACGGTTGTACCATCAGACAATTTCGCTTGCAGGATTGCACGCGGATTGGTTCTCAGCATTTCCAGCAGTTCCTTCTCACTCACTTCAAGACTAAGAGTATCTTTACCAATTCCGTACAGTACTGCCGGGATGCGGCCTTGCTTTCTTGCCACATTCAGGTTGGACTTTGTGTCAGACGTACGATTGCTTAGTTGAATAAATTTACTCATTGCTTAATTCCCGCTCTCTTCGACCATAAATTCTTGTCACCTTAAGTTTAACATGACCATAGAATCTAGTCAAACCTGCAGATATCAGACTTCATATTCAATAAAAGGATCGGGGATCTCAATTCTGTAGGCTTCCGCATCGCTGACGCCTACAGACAGTACCGCCCGGCCGTCCTTACCGCGCACCAGCCCGCCGCTGAAGATGACATCCTGCAGCTCGGGGCGTTTGCCCGGGCCGATGGGGAAATCGCTTCTGGCAGCGATGATCTTGATCGGGGTAGTTTCGAAGGTGCCCGGATTAAGCGAGAAGACCATAGCGTAATAATGCTTCTGCCCCATACGGTCGAAGCAGGCGATATGCCCGAGCACACCGATATGGCCGTTGCTCAGCAGAGTGGCCTCATTGGCTCCACCCCACTCCTCCTGCACGAACTGGTTATGCAGAATCTCCGCTTCCAGGAAGGTCTGTTCATTCAGCTCATCCAGTGAATCAATAATGGTGAAGCCAATCTGTCCTCTGCCGCCCCGGTCTCCCTGCGGTCTGGTCAATACGCCGATTCTTCCGTCCTGAAGCTCGATCAGCCGGATATCCTTCATCGTGCCCGGCCCCGAGGAGAAATGGCGCATGGAATCAATCCGGTACCCCCGGTAGAACTGAGTGACCCACGAAACGATTCTCTGCGGGTTATCCCCGGCCGTGATCACTTCAACTCCGCCGACAATCAGCTCACCCTTAATGCGGGTCACGCAAGGGTCCTGCAGATTATAGGTATGGGTGTGCTCCCGGGGAATCCAGACGCCATCCTCCCGGAATGTAAAAAAGAAGACTTGAGAGAACTCACTATCCCGTTCCTCAACTCTTCCCAAGATGACTTCCTCCCCGTCATGCTGAAACGGAGCCGTTATATTGTATACATCACGTCCGCCCACACCGGAGAAGACCAGCTTCTCCACGTGTACGGTACGGAGATTGGCATAAAAGGTATCCAGCAGTTCGTTACAGGTTGCAATCTTGGCCGGGCTCCTTGTCATTGCCTTCCTCCTCATATTCATGTGCCTTATCTATTGCCCAATCGTTCTCATCTGATTCCATCCGGATCAATTCTCCGGGCTGAATATTGAAGTAAGTACACAGCTTCAGCAGCAGATCCCGGGGGTACTGCACCATCTCGTCTTTGTACATCCGCCGGACGGAATCGAAATGGTAATTAATGTCTTTCGCTAGCTTGCGGATCGATAATTTCGGGTCATGCTTCTCCATAACCTCACTCAATTTGCTGCGTATGACTGGCATCCATACACCTCCTACATCACTATATCTGGAGATTTCAGGGGAGTCAATAAATTGACAAGATTAAATGGTCATGTTATAGTCGGAGCAGGAAATAATTTGCAGATCACAAATTTTATACCACTTATCCCCGGAAAATAAAGTCCTCTTTATTTTCTTTTTTTGTCCCCAAAAGTACGATAATCAATAGGAGGCTCTTATTATGAACCACAGCAACCGCAATAAAAACATTGTTTTCCTGTCCACCAGCCTGCCTAGAGAATGCGGAATTGCTACCTTCACCCAGGATCTGCTGGATGAGTTCACCAAGCTCCAGGGCTTCAACAAACCGCGGATCATCGCTATGAACAACAACGGAAATTACCGGTACACAGACCAGGTCATGCGGGAAATTAACCAGCATCAGCTATCTGATTATATAGATGCCGCCGAAGAAATCAACCAGTCAAACACCGATCTGCTCGTCATTCAGCATGAATTCGGTATCTACGGCGGAGAAAGCGGCGAATATCTGCTGCAGTTCACTGAGCGGCTTCATGTGCCTTATGTGGCGATTTTCCATACTGTATTAACCAACCCCTCGCCGAAACAGCATGAGATTATCACCCGCATAGCTGCAGGAAGCGTAAAGGTTGTCACGATGGCCCAATCCACAGTAGATGATCTCATCTCTGTCTATCATATTAACGCCGCCAAAATTGCTTTTATTCACCACGGTGTGCCTTTTGTCAAAACTTCTACCCGCGCGGAGCTGAAGACCCAGTATAAGTTCGGAGAACGCAAAATCCTCTCCACCTTCGGCTTCCTGAGTCCCGGCAAAGGTATTGAGTATGCTATTGAAGCTATGAGCGGAGTAGTGAAGCAGCATCCGGATGCGCTCTACATCATTTGGGGCAAGACCCATCCGGTCGTCAAACAGGAGACAGGTGAAGTATACCGTCAAAAGCTGACCAGTCTTGTGCATGAATTAGGCCTGGTCAATAATGTGCTGTTCGTCGACAAGCTCCTGACCCAGGAAGAGGTCATTGAGTCCCTGGTGATGTCGGATATCTATATGACCCCTTATCTGGGCAAGGATCAGGCAGTCAGCGGCACACTCGCTTATGGAGTAGGCTATGGCAGAGTAATCATCTCTACGCCTTACCGCTACGCTCAAGAGATGCTGGCCGATGGCCGTGGCCTGCTGGCGGAATTCCGTGACTCGGCTTCGCTGGAAGCCTGCATCCTGGAGCTGCTGGATGATCCGGCCAAAGTTGAGGACATGGAGCAGCGGACACAGGCGCTTGGCAGTACGATGATGTGGAGTGAGGTTGCAAAAACCTATGCCGCCATCTTTCAGGACAAAATAGCCCTCTCCAAACCGGCTGGCCGGAGTGTGATTTGATGCAGACATCTGCGGTATTGCAGTTCAAAACCGGTTATATGCGCCAGATCACTGATGATACGGGGATTTTCCAGCATACGAAGTTCGGCGTGCCCGATCGTGCCAAAGGCTACACCACTGATGATAATGCGCGGGCTTTGATCGCAGCCGTGTTAATGTATAACAACAGCAGGGATACAGCTGCACTCGATCTGATCCATACGTACCTCTCGTTCGTCCACCATGCACAGAATGAAGAGGGGAACTTCCGGAATTTCATGGACTACAACCGTTCCTTCCTGGAGGAGCGCGGCTCCGAGGATTGCCAGGGACGAACACTCTGGGCGCTGGGCTTCGTGCTCTCCTACTCTTCCATTCTGCCGGATAATCTGCTGAATACCTGCCGGTATCTGATCAACCAGGCGCTGCCGCATATCGGAGGCCTGCGCTCTCCCCGGGCCTTGGGCTATGCCGTCATCGGCCTCAGCTATTTACTTGAGACTCCCGGAGCGCTCACCTACTCCTTCCCTTATCCGCATATACCAAGTACAGAAGAGGAGCTGGCCTTCCTGCCGGAAGCCTTCATTAAAGAGCTTATCGAATCCGTCACTATCCGGCTGCATGACCAGTATAACCTTACCAAAGGGGAAGACTGGTACTGGTATGAAGACAGCCTGACGTACGGGAACTCCATGCTGCCTTGGGCACTGCTTAAGGCTTTCACGATTACCGGCAATCCGGCGCTTCGTGTAACAGCCAAAGAAAGTCTCGATTTCCTGATCTCCCGGACCTTCGCACCGGAAGGCTATTACAGACCTGTCGGCAGCCACGGCTGGCTGCTGCGCGGCGGTACGCCTGCACTCTATGACGAACAGCCGATTGAAGCCTGTGAAATGCTGCTCGCCTGCCGGGAGGCTGCCGTAGTGCTGCAGGACCCGTCTTATCTCCAGCGGGCTGAACTGTGCTATGCCTGGTATACAGGGAACAACTCCTTGCAGCTCTCCCTGATCGATCCCCAGACCGGGGCTTGCTACGACGGGATTCACAGCTCGGGGCTGAACCTCAATCAGGGATCGGAGAGCATCATCTCCTTCTCGATTGCCCATCTGGTGACTCATCATGGATAAATTCGCAACCATACTCGCAGGCGGAGGCGGCACCCGCTTCTGGCCGCTGTCCAGACAGGAAATCCCCAAGCAGCTGCTGAACATCAGCGGCAACGATATTATGCTGAACGATACGATTGAACGCTTCAAGGGCATCATCCCGCAGGAGAATACCGTCATTGTAACGAACCGTACCCAGGCGGTACTGCTGGAGAGTATTATGCACAGCAGTGTGCAGAAGAGCAATATTCTGATCGAGCCTGTGGCCCGGAATACCTCAGCAAGCATCCTGTTCGCCGCCTTCTCCATCCAGCAGATGAGTGAAGGGGATTCCTTAATGGTTGTCCTGCCTTCCGATCACTATATTACCGATGAGCCGCAGTTCCGGCTTACGCTGGACGAAGCCTGCACCGTGGCGATGGAGAGTGATGCCATTGTCACGATCGGAATCAAACCTACCTTCCCTTCCACCGGCTACGGCTACATCGCTTATGACAAAGAGCCGATCGCAGTCAATCCTGTTGCCGTATACGATGTAGCTGAATTCGTGGAGAAGCCGGATTTCAAAAAGGCACAGGGATATCTGGCCTCAGGCAATTATCTCTGGAACAGCGGGATTTTCATCTGGAAGACCTCGGTCATTATCGATAACTTCAAGCGGTATCTGCCGCGGCTATATAATACGATGCTGCCGATCAGTGAAGCGCTCGGTACAGATCAGGAGCAGGAGACGATTAACCGGATCTATCCGCTGCTGCAGAATATCTCGATTGACTACGGCATCCTCGAACGTTCTGATGAGGTAGTGGTACTGTCCGGCCAGTTCGGCTGGAATGACATCGGCAGCTGGGATGCGCTCGGTGCCATCTTCCCGCCTGATGATGAAGGCAACATTATCAAGGCCAATCATGTCGGCATCGATACCCGCAACTCCATTATCTATGGCAACGGGCGGCTGATTACCACCATCGGCGTAGACGGCTTCATCATCGCTGACACCGGGGATGCGGTCATGATCTGCCCCAAGGATAAAGCCCAGTCAGTCAAAGACATTGTCGATTTGCTCAAGGAGAAAGGCATGCTGGAATATGTATAGGCTATGACGATTATGTAATAACAAAGGGAGCACTGCTATTACAGCAATGCTCCCTTTGTTAAAATATAAGAATTTCTATGTTTCACATGATAATTTATCCTTCTATTTCTCGCTGAAACGAATGCCGTCCTATCAAGGACGGCGTAGCCGTTTCTGCTTGTGTTCTTATGGTTCTCCTATGCTGAGTCAGTCCTCAGGTCCAGGCCCACAGGAACCCGTCGCGGTCCCAGGCAATCCGGCCGCCGTGCAGCTTGCGGAACGCCTTCTTCACTTCTTTGGACAGCGATGCATTTCCATTCTCATTCACAAAGACAAATTGTTCGCCGAAATTCGCCTTCACATATTCAATCGCTGCGGTCTGGTGCAGGGTTCCTGTAAATTTGATTTCCTTGACCATCCATTCCGCCACTTCCTGTGCGGTTACTTCCATGGGGTAGTGCTCCTTCCTGCTTATCCTGCTTGTAGATTTCCCCATTATAGCATGAATACAACGGCTTCCAATGAATCAGTTCCTGAAACAATCCGGAGTTTATTAGAAACATAATAGAGAGAGCAGCGTCTATATATGGAAACTTATTCTATTTAATTCCAACAAAACAGAAAGGAGATTAATGATGAATCTGTATAAAAGAATACTGCCCGCTTGTCTGCTGCTCCTTCTACTGCTGCAAAGCTTCACCTCAGCCGCCTCAGCCGCTTCCCTTGCCCCGGCAGCTGCGCCAGCCCGTCCGATTAACGTCAATATCAACGGAACTTTTATTGTCACAGACAGCAGCCCCTTTATTGAGTCTGGCAGAATCAAAATATCTGTCCGGACGCTCGCCTCACTCGGACTGACTTATTCCTGGGATACAGCAACCCGCACCGCTACAATCACTAATCCGGCCAAGGATACATTCCGTTTGATCCAGGGACAGCTGACAGCCTACAAAAACGGCCAGCCTGTCCAGTTGGATAGTGAGGCAGGTAATTATAACGGCCGGATGATGGTTCCGGCCCGCTTCGTCAGTGAAGCCTTCGGATATAGTGTGTACTATGAGCGAACGCGCAGCATACTCTTCATTACCAGCAAGGATTATGTCCCGGATACCGCTGCCCTGCTCTCCAGTGACTTGGCAGCAGCCCGTCTCGCAGCCATCTCCCTGCCTATCCAGTACAACTTCACGCCTGTTCCCGCAGCGGAGAGCGGGCAATCACGGAATTATACGTACAGATTTGCCGCAAATGACGCTACGCGCTATGTCTATGAGAACGCGCTTGTCTCAACCGTCGTTGAGATTAAGGACGGAGCCGCCCATGCCGTCTGGCAATACGGCACGAATGGTATTCCCGGCTATGATCTGTACACTACACTGGGAGGACAGCAGCCCGGATATATGGCTGAGATGTCTCATGATCATTTCCGCTATTTTGGCGGAGGCTACCGGGCTTCCTACCAGACAGCAGCGGATGGCTCCTATCAGTCCTTTCCTTATTTTACCCGGAACTACGGTGAGATCATCCAGCCTATCCCTGAATAACTGAGTAGAACCAGACCAGACCACTGTCCATGATTGATGGGCAGTGGTTTGTGTACTGTAAGTCGCCTTAGTGTTATTGCCAAGCCGGGTAAGTCCAGCCTCTACCTTCTCCGCGCAGCCACATTGACCACACCATAGCGGTAGAGTACCTTCTTCCCGAACCAGCCGAACAGCCTGTCGGTGAAGAAGCCCATGAAGCCGAGGCAGAACAGCCCGACGAATATCCAGTCCGTACGGAAGAACAGCCGCGAATTCCAAATCAGATAACCGACACCTTCGTTGGAAGCAATCATTTCTGCCCCGATAATAGCCATGTAGGAGGTTCCCATTGCCAGCCGTACACCGGTGAAGATATATGGAATCGTAGCCGGCACAATCACGTGCAGCAGAATCTGCCATTCATTTGCCCCCATGCTGCGGGCCGAGCGGACCTTATCCTCCTCTACCGACATTACACCGGTCAAGGTGTTCAGCACAACAATGAAGAAGGTAGCGTACATAATCAGGGCAATCTTCGACTGCTCCCCGATGCCGAACCAGACCAGAAAAAGTGTGATGAAGGCAATCGGCGGGATAAAGCGGATGAAATTCAGGAACGGCTCGGCAAATATGCGGATGACGTTTACTTTTCCGATGATCAGCCCTGCCGGAATAGCCAGCAGACTGCCGAGTACCCAGCCGACAAGCACGCGGTAAAAGCTGATACCGATATACTGCATCAAGGTGCCGTCTTGGACCAGTTCCCGCCCTCCCTTAAGCGTGGCCCATGGCCCGGGGATGACATCCGGACCATACACCCATGCGCCCAGCTGCCAGATGCAGAGTGCGGCAATCCATAGCAGGGAGACCGAGACCCATTTTTTCTCCACCCATTTCAACATGTACTACCCCCCGATCCTATTCTTCAAAATGGCTCTGAATTTGATTGTACAGCGAGTAGAACTCCGGCGAGGCCACATCCCGCGGAAACGGCAGCGCATTGTCGTATATATCGGTGATATTGGAGGAAGGCCCCACGGACATGATGCCGATGCGCTCACCCAGCAGCAGTGCTTCCTGAATATCGTGCGTTACGAATATAACTGTCTTATGCGTCTCACGCCATATTTGCACCAGTTCCTTCTGCATCGTCCGCCGGGTCATGGCATCCAGCGCACCAAAGGGCTCATCCATCAGCAGAATCGCCGGATCATTCGCCAGTACCCTGGCCAGCTGTACCCGCTGCTTCATCCCTCCCGACAATTCCTTCGGGAATTTATCCTCATGCCCGTTCAGCCCGACTAGCGTGATATACCGGTCTGATATCGTCCGGCGCTCTGCCTTGGCCGTCTTCTTCATCCGCAGTCCGAACTCTACATTCTCCCGCACCGTGAGCCAGGGGAACAGGGAAGAGTCTGCCTGCTGAAATACAACCGCCCGGTCCCGGCCCGGCTTATCCACCTCGACGTTGTCCACCCGCAGATTGCCGCCCGATTTGGAGACAAACCCGGCGATCATGTTGAGCAGCGTTGATTTGCCGCAGCCGCTCGGACCGAGCAATACGAAGAACTCACCGCCTTTGATCACCAGGTTCACATCCTTGATAATGTAATGAACGTCCCCGGCCGCAGGCTCGCTGTAGCTCTTGCGCAGCTGCTCGATATGGATGGCATGCTGTTTGGCAGGTAAAGACATGAGGCACCTCCAGAAAGTTAAGTTATTTCGTGTAAGCTAAGCTACTTGGCAAAAGTCACTTTATCCGGCAAAGCCTGCTTCAGCGGGACCAGACTGAGCTTGCTGTCCAGATCAAAATCCTGTTCAATGATTCCTGTACCGACCATATACTTTTTCTGTCCGGCAAGACTGTCATAGGCAGCCTGGGTAAAGCCCACCTTCCACGGATTCGTCGGCAAGTCCTTCAGCGTTGCTTCCTTCGGCTGCTTCAGTTCCTTGAACATCAGATCGGCCACCTCCTCGGGATGCTCCTGGGCATAAGCCGCAGCCTCGTCCACCGCCGCCAGGAATTCGCCAATCCCCTCAGGATTCGCCTGCACAAAAGCATTCCCTGCGACAATCCCCATCCCCAGGCGCACTGGGGTCTTCGACATATCCGTCAGCTCATGTACACCCTCAAGCGCAGCCAGCTTATCCGTCAGCGCTGAACCGCTGAACCAGCCAGCATCCACATCGCCCTGCTTCAGTGCAATGAAGGCTTCGTCGAACGCACCCTGTCCTGTCAGCTTCACGTCGCTTAGCGCAATGCCCTGCTCCTTCAGGTATTCATCCCACAGATACGGCAGAAACGTACCGCGCATGAAGCTTAGGTTCTTGCCTTTCAGATCCGCAGCAGACTTGATCTCGTCCCTTACGTAAAGCTTCCATACTGCCGCTGCCTGATCCGTGGCCTGGCCGGCGGAAGCAATAATGGAATAGTCGCCCTTGGAGACGGCATTGAGCACCGGGAAATCAGCACCGAAGGCCACGTCTACCTGCTTGATGAATAGCGCATTCACTCCCTCAGCCGGAGTACCGAAGTTGATGATTTCTGCATCGATGCCGTGGTTGGCGAAGATGCCTTTATCGACTGCTACCCGGAAGGTAGGATTCGTATTGATGTCGGCAATTCTAATCTTCAGGGTCTTCTGCTGGCCGCCGGCCGTTCCTGTGGAAGCCGCCGCGTCTCCCTTGGAGCTGCAGCCGGACAGAACCAGTACCAGAGATAAGGATAAGAGCAGGAAGGCTGAGCCGTACCATGATTTTTTCAAAACTACACACCTCTTCGTCTATAAATTTCTATAGCTTATCTAATTACCTAACTGGTTCTCCGGACGCTGCCTTCTTCCGCAGTAGCCACACAAGCGGCCCCCTCTGTAAACGGAAGTGTGGTCGCTACACTCACTACCGAAGCCGAGCCCTTCGGCGCAGCTCCCGGCACTCTGAAGCTGGTCACATCGATGGCCTCGATGGCAATCTCCTGCGGCTTCGCCAGCTGCGGCACCCAGGCATAGGGTACACGGTAGGAACGGTAGACCATATTCGTATTGCGGCGGTCGGTGTACGGGGAGATATACTCCCAGACCAGCTCATGCTCCGCTGTCACCTCGAACAAGCGCCCGTTCGAACCCTCGGTAATCAGCGTGTTGCCGTTCGGGAGCCGCTGCGCCGAGCTGATATACGGACTGTAGAATTTATAGGAATCGGTCGGAACGGAGAAGCCGGCCTCCGCCGAGGTATACTGCCACTCGATATCCAGTGTCACCGGATTAATCTCCAGCACACGGGAATGGTCGCGCAGCGCATTCTTCTGTCCAAAAGGTGAAGAGGGATTCGGCAGCCCATATCCACCCCAGCCGCCGTTATCGAATACGAGCAGATTGCCTTCGCCCGGCAGTCCCTTCGGAATGATGTGGGCGTGATGCTGGCCGATAATCCAGTCGATATGCTTCAGTTCAGGCAGCGAATAGTCCGGTCCCAGCCGCCAGACGATGGCCCCGCTACGCTTGTCGGTGATGGCGATAATATTCGCCTCGCGCGCATCCCAGATAATATTGTCCGGGTGGAAACGCTCATCTCCGTTATCATAGAATTTGTTCGGCCCTACGTAGGAAGCGGAGTTGATATGCAGCCAGTCGCCTACGCCGCAGCCCAGATCTCCGAAGGAGCGGGTGTTGGGATCGCGGAAGAGAACATTTCGCGCCGCCTGATCAAATCCAAGCTCCGCGAAATGATCGCTGGCCGCCCACTCCCAGATCACATTGCCTTCCCAGTCCACCTCAATGATCGTGTCATCCAGCAGCTGCTTATCGGAAATCTCAGGATTGTGCAGATTCTTATGCGCTAAGATCAGCGTTGTCCCGCTGTTAGCTGAAGGTTCAAGCCCGGGAGCGTAGTATCCGACCGGATTTCCCTCCCGCTGATAGTCGTGATGCTGGCGGGCGTACCACAGCGGCTCATACCCAGGGTCCTCGATATGCTCGTAGCTGTTGTATCTCCAGACCACATTGCCGTCCCAATCTACCTGAACCAGATCGACATTATCCTGAATGCCGAATTTGGGATCTCTTCTGCCCGTGCTGCCCAGGACGTAGCCGCCCGGGAGGATTTTGGCAGGGAAGCCGATCAGCCCTTGCCACAGATGCACTTCCTTGCCGCTCATATCGATCAGCACGACTCCCTCATCGCCCGCCTGAAATACAGTGTAGCCGCTCCATGCCTTGGACGGGTTATATACCGTCGCCCCTGTCGGATAAATTGTTGAATGTCCCATGATCATCTCTCCTTAAAGTTGTGTTAGCGTAGACTTTGTTGACTCACTTCGCAAAACTCACTTCGGAAGCACACGCTTAAATTGTGTTAGCGGAAACTTCATTTTCAATAGCTGAGATAGTTCTTCTTCACCTCTGCACGCGGCTTCTGTTCAGGCTCTTGAGGTACGGGAATTTCAGCATTTTGCTGTGCCAGCTTCAGCAGCGTATCCGAGAACCCTTCCAGATTGCCGATGATCCGTTCATAGAAGCGGCTCTGCTGCTCAAGCTCCTCATCCGTAAAGCCCTCGAACAGAAGCGTAATACATCGGGCACCGATGTTGCCGTTGCGCTCCACCATCTCCCGGCCCTTGGCCGTAATATCAAGCAGGACGGTTCTGCGGTCATCTTCCTTGCGTCTGCGCACCGTATATCCGCCTGCCTCCAGCTTGTCACTCAGCGCCGTTATAGCGCCCGAAGTGAAATCGAGCTGCTCTGCCAGATCGCCCAGCCGCTGCTCACCATCACGGATAATCTTTTGCAGAATCAGCATGCCGGGCAAGGAAATCCCCTCCACGCTTACGCGGTCACGTTCCTTGACGAATCTGCGTACCATTTTGCGGAACAGGTGGTCTGCCTCCTCCAGCCGCTCCCACGGGTTATCTTCCATGCTATCTCTCCTCTGCTGTCCATCCAAAGGAACCCAAAAAGGCCCCCGGAAAATCCCCTGTACGGGAATATTTGCGGGAGCCTTTGGTGGTCCAATCAGCTCAAATATGATGGTCGTATTTATTATTTCACTGTTCATTTAATTAGTAGTGAAGGATTGCTGTAATCATATACCCCTTAAACCCACCTGTCAAGTATGAATATATTCGATAAATGTTAAAAGGACTGCGGGGTGCTCTTACGGCAGTGGAGAGCTCATAGTACTGTAGGCGTATTATTGTTGCATTATTTGCAACTTTGGTTCATGGATAGCTGCCTGTTCGGGAGGATTGTTGTATGAAATACAAGAATTATCTTGATCATCTGCTTGGAAGCGAAGGAGAAGTTGCATTTCCTGCAACAATTTTGGATTTTGGCCGATTTTAGGAGGGGAATGTTGTATTTGATGCAGGATTTTAAGTGGCTTAGCTTACCCGGCAAAAAGCGAAAATGATCGGTGTTGTCAGCCGGAAAACCTCCGGCTGACCTTCTTGTGCGAAGATTCCAAGTGCTGGCGCCAAGCTGCTGATCCGGAGCATTAAGACAAACTGACCACATAGGTGAGGAACTGATAGACGTTGTCCTTCAGCACAGTTGCTGTGGCCAGAAGCTTCTTGCCCGAGGGGCTCCAGTGCAGCTGGTCAGACACGCGGATATCATTCAGCACCGGCGTCTGTTCTCCGGTCTCCACCTCGGTAATGAACAGGTCTTCCTGGTCATCAGCAGAACCTGCTGCAGTGACTGCATAGGCCAGCTTGCTGCCGTCCGGCGACCAGCTGGTACCGAAGATCTGCTGGCCTGCAGCAAGCTGGGACTGTTCATTGCCTTCACTGTCACAGAGCTTCAGCACCATCTCGCCCGGACCCTTCCGTTCAACAATTGCGAGCGTGCTCCCGTCCGGTGACGGAATCACCCACATTACATTTTTCCCCAGCACCTTGGTCTGCTTCGTGTTGGTATCATAAGCGCTAAGCTGGCTGTCTTCACCCGTGACAAATAGAATCCGGCTGCCGCTCTGCATGACCTCATGTACATAAGGGATGCCGGTCTTCAGCACTGTCTCCTGCTTGCCGGTCACATCCGCGCTCAGGATATTGCCTTCCATATCCGGATAAATCACATGATCGTTATCCGCCCATCTTCCTTCTTCGCTTCTGAACTCCGCATCACTCATTTTCACCGAAACGCCCGTGGCCAGTTCCATAATATAGCCAAGTCCAGTAGCTTCATACAGCTCTTTGTAGAATACATGCGTCTTGTCCGGAGACATTTGCGGTGAACCATAATTCAGCTCCCCCTCCTGCAGCGGAGTTTCATCACCCGTAGAGAGTGTACGCAGATAGAGATTCAGCGGATATCTTTCCTGGCCTTCGATCACCTGCGCAGGGAGATTACGGTTTTCTTTGGTCACAATCATGACGTCCTCGCTGACGAAATCCGTGCCCCGCACACCCTCCACCTTATCGATCCCTTCCAGCTTCAACTGGGTATAGACGGATTCGCTAATGTTATCGAGGACCGTAATTTTGTGGCCGGATTTCTCCACCACCTGCCTTGTTTCAGTATTCTCCGCAGCGCAGCCTGTCACGGACAGCAGAAGCGCACCACTTAGCAGAATTGCCCGCACCTTGCCCCGTCTTCTATTGTTCTCAGCATTCATTAGGCTTCCCTCCAGCTTGTGTTACTCCAAGCATACCGGATGCTTATTTCCAAACCGCATATAGAATGTTTCCAAGTTGTAAACTAAGTCCCCTCAGGACACTAAGGGAAAAGACAGCTCAAACGCTGCCCCCTCGCCTGAGCTTTCCAGCAGCACAATGGTTCCGTTCTGCTTCTCCACCAGGTTACGGACCAACGAGAGTCCAAGCCCCGTGCCTCCCGAGGCTCTCGAGCGGTCACGGTTAACCGTATAGAACGGCTCGAAGATCTTGTCCCGCGACTCTTCAGGAATGCCGATACCGGAATCGCGGATTGTAATCCATACCCGCCCGTCCCTGACCTCGCTCCGTATATGAATGCTTCCCTGCGGAACATTATATTTGATCGCATTGTCGAGCAGATTGATGAAGATATGCATGAAGCTCTCTTTATCGATCCAGATATGCGCCGGCTTGACGTCAAGCGATACCGTAAGGCCATAACGCTCGGCTTTGCCTTTCATCCGGCCGCATATATCCCGCAGCATGCCCTCGACCTCCAGCAGCTCTGCCTGGGATTCGAAATCATATTTCTCCAGCGCGGTCAGCTGCAGCACCTTCTCCACCATCTCATACAGCCGGTCTGTCTCCTTGGCAATGCTGAGCTTGGCATCATGCAGCAGCTCGGGGTCATCGTCATACATGTTCAGCAGATCAACATACGCCTTGATTGAAGTCAGCGGTGTCTTGAACTCATGGCTGATATTCCCGATGTACTGCTTCTGCTGCTGCTCCAGCGCCTGCAGCTTCTCCACAGCGAGCTGCAGCTTGCGCCGCTCCTCGTCCTTCGCGGCAATGCTGCTCTCGATCTCCCGGCTCATGAAGTAGATGCCTTCCGCCAGCTCGCCAAGCTCATCCTTGCGCTTCACAGGCGGAGCCGAGATGTAATCGGCACGGCGGATGTCCTCCGCCGATTTCTTCAAGCGGCCGATCGCTGCCGCAGCGCGGTTGAAGTACAGGTACCCGATGATGAAGCTGAGCACCAGCACCGCGCCTCCTGTCGTCAGGAACAGATTCAGCAGCGTCTGCTGGAAGCTCCGGGCGTCCTGCAGCGAGTACTGCAGCTGCACCACACCCATCTGCTCCTCCGGCCCCTGCAGCGGAGCCAGATACAGCAGCTTGTCGCCTTCACTCTGATAGGCGACTTTATTATTCAGCGCGTAGTCCAGTGCCGTGCTGACATCCGGCCTGCCCGGCCCCGGCTCACCCTGCGCCGAGGTTCCCACCTGCTGACCCTGGCTGTCGTACAGGGTCACCTCCAGGCCGGTGTACCCGGCCAGCTCGGCGGCCAGCGCCCGGCCCCGCTGCTGCATGAAGGCCTGCGGCGTGAGGCGCACGCCGGTATAGTAAGTCTGCTTCACGCGCAGATTAACGGTTGTAACATGCTGGGCCAGATAGCTCTCCGTCTGCCCCTGCTGATTGCGCTCCACACCGCGCAGCACGAAATAGCTCAGCACGCTGAGCGCAAGAATAAGCAGCAGAGCCAGGAACAGGCTGAACTTCAGCTTGATGCTGACTCTCATGGGTAGCTCCCCGCAGGCACAGCCTTATAGCCTACGCCATAGACGGTCTGCAGGATGTTCTGGTAGGGCTCGCCCAGCTTTTTGCGCAGCCGCTGAATATGGATATCCACCGTACGCGTTCCCCCGGCGTAGTCCATATCCCACACCTGCTCCAGCAGCTCTTCGCGCATATACACCCGCTGCGGGTGGGAGAGCAGCAGCAGCAGCAGATCGAATTCCTTCGGAGTCAGCTCAAGGCTCTCCTCCCCAAGCTCGGCGCTGCGCCGGTCGGGATGCACCCGCAGAATGCCGTATTCGATCAGCTCGCTTTTAACCTCGGCCGTATTCTTCTCCAGCCTGCGCAGCAGTGCCTTGACCCGGGCCAGCAGCTCACGGATCTCGAACGGCTTGGTCATATAATCGTCTGCACCAAGCTCCAGGCCGACAATTTTATCGACAATATCATTTTTGACGGTCAGCAGAATAATTCCGATATCATCACGGTTCTCAAGCTTGCGGCACACATCATACCCGCTCAGCTTCGGCATCATTACGTCCAGCACCAGCACGTTCGGGTGGAAGGTGTTCGTCTTGCTCAGCGCTTCCTCCCCGTCACCGGCGGTATCTACCTCATAGCCTTCACGCCGCAGCGCATAGGCAATCGCACTCACAATGGCCGGTTCATCATCGACGACCAGTATTTTTTTCATAGGAGGTTCATCCTTCCGTTTGCACTTGCTTGGTTAAGGGTAAATATATTGCTGTGTGCCTACAAGAATAACGCAAATGGAGAAGCCGGATCAAGGAAATGCAGGCTTCGCCGGTATTTACTACTAGAATCACCGTCCGGGCCTGCTGGCAAACACCGGTTAGGCAAATGCTTTTAGAACGAACCAGGGCTTCCTAACATTTAGGTTATCTTTAAGAAGACTTAAGCTTCATTTCAGTATTGACGGGTAAACTGTACTTAGCTGAAGTTCACTAGCCGCCGCAAACCACTAACCCTGAACGATATAACCAATTATGAAAAGAGGATAACAGATATGAACATAAAACGAATGAATATTAAGCGGGTAATGATTGTCGGAACGATGATTGTAGCCATGTCCTTCGGAGGAACTGCCTGGGGCAAGCCAGCATTACATACCCTTCCCGTTGCCAAATGGTCCACATCTGATGTGGCCGATACCGATGAGCTGCTGGACGCCCTGAACCTGAGCCAGTCCTCCGATGAAGAGCTGTACGACGCCCTATATGACGGCAAATCCCTGCGCACCATTGCAGAAGAGAACGGCGGGAATATCAATAATGTTATCAACCTGCAGGTCAAACAGCTGACCCAGCAGCTGGAAGCAAGACTGGCGGGCGGAAGCATCAATCAGCAGCAATACACCGCACAGAAGGCTGAACTGAGAGAGATCGTGACGCAGAGTGTGCTGACTTCGTTTGGCTGAGTAAGAATCACCTGGCTGACGGGAACTGTCCTCTAATACTTAGCATAACAGAAACGGTACCGCCCTCAGGGCGGTACCGTTTCTGCGATAAATGATGGTTAATATAGCATAGCACGGAACCTTCCGGTCCCGAGGCCTTTCATTACTAGACGGATGATTGTATTAAGGCTGACCGATAGCGGGGCCCTCTACCGCAGGTTTGCCAGGCAGCGCGAGCTGTCCAGCAAGCAGCAGCGGCAGGCATCCTAAAGAAATATACCTAACATGAACCAGCCTAACGTCGAAGCAGGGTCCGTCCATTTGTACAGCATAACCAGGATTCCCACACTGGATATCCGCCCCACACTGAGTGCGCATTCCCGCCATACTACAAGCTCTGTGCTAATTCTGCCGCCTTGATTGAATTGGCTGACATAATTGTAAGTCAGCGTATTAAAAGGTGTATCAAAAACCGGCCTGCTAACTGCATCCATAATTCCGAAGAGCAGTAATGTGCTTGGATTCATCTGAATTGTAATACCAACAATAGACAGGTTGAATAGCGCAGTGCCTGCGGCCATCAATCTGCGATGATGATTTCCCTTCTCCCCAATTCTAATAAAACAAAAAAACGTTAAACGACGATCTGAGCCTTAACCTGCTTGTGATCCTGCCGCCGGTGAAGGGAAAGCCCATCCAAGAGCCAGCGAAGTTCGCGAAAGGAAAGTGCAACCGGCGAGTCGTCAGGGCCCGGCCACTGGAAGCTTCCGCGTTCCAGGCGGCGGTACAGCAGCCAGAAGCCATTATGTTCCCAATAGAGCATTTTGAGTTTGTCGCGCTGATGGTTACAAAATACAAACAGACAGGGCGCGAACGGATCGAGCTGAAATCGCTCCTGAGCCAGGGCGGCCAGGCCGTCGATGGATTTGCGTAGATCCGTGCTGCCGCCGGCTAAATAAACCCTTTCGGGTAGCGTCAACATAAGTGCTCAAAGCCTGAACCACTTGACGAAGCAGTTCAGGAGAAAAACCTGCCTGCACGTCAAGAGAGGCCGGACCGATATGAAGAGTCAAGGCGGAAGGCGAGGATCGCGGAGAAACGGTCACCGGAATAAAGGAAGGGGAGGAAGAGCGAGGCTGGCTGGAATCGATTTTGCGAAGCCAATATTTCAATTGATGTAGGGTCAAGCCCTGTGCTTCGCACCAGGCAGACATGGTGAGGCCACTGGCTCGATAGTCCCTGATGCGTGCTGTCCACTCATACTGGCGTTGTTCGGCATTGGTCATCTGGCAGATCTCCTTGATTTAAGATATGCCTATGATCTCATGACTGGCATAGGTTTCACAGGTGGGCTAGGTTCGACGCTTACCAGAATTCCGGCAGATGTTGCGGCGCAAGCAGGGTTAGCGGATGTTTTTACCGGGGCATATAAAAAAGACGGCCTTACTCCAACGAAACGCTGGGTTAAGACCGTTCTTTTCATGGTGCCGGAATAGCAGGAAGTATTGAAGAGCCCTCACCTTGACATCATGATAGGGATCAATAACAGATTATTCTTTTATGCGTTCAAATATGAGCTCCAGCGTAGATGCTTGTCCACCAGCCAGTAAAGGCATAGGAACAATACTATGCAGTTTCCACCCATCCGCTGCATAACGGTCAATCACTACCTTGAAGTCCTCCTTTACTTTACCGCTCATTATTCCTACAGAAATTGACACATAATTATATTCGTACTTGTCCATCCTTTATTCCCCCTCCGTCTTAGTATTTTTCTTTACAAGAGCCTTGTTTACAAGAATCTGTCCATAACCATATTGATCATCCCGGCCCGGATCACCAAGGTCGACAACACTTTTCTCCAGAAGATTAAGAATTTTATCTGATTTTGGAAATTTATGATGCTTGTCATAATAGTTAGAAATTAGCAATGCTGCTGTAGCTGATACCTGCGGAGCGGCCAAACTTGTTCCATATGAAAGAGAGTAACCTTGTGGAATATTTAATATGCTGTCCAGTGGTGTATTCGGCAATTGGCCGGGAAATGCGGTTAACATCAGATCCGTTACATTAATCTCTCCGGCCGTATCGAAGTTATCCCCAAAATAACCGCCATATGCAACATAATCAATATACGGTCCATAATTAGAATAGGGAGCCAATCTGTTGCTCTTTGTTACCGCCCCCACACTAATCACATTCTCAAGCATACTGGGAACATGTATCTCATTAGAAGCATTGTCATAATCTGCATTGGAACCGCGGTTTCCGGCCGATGCAACAACAATCACCTGATTTTTATCTGCATAATCAATCGCACGTTGATAAGCTTCTTGCAGGATATATCCTGCTTCGTCCAACTGAATGTAACTTCCGGCACTGATATTAATTACTTGATTTTTGTCATTGGTTGCCTGTACTACAGCACTGAGAAGATCAAAGCTGTTTCCTCCATTGTTATTCATAATTTTATATGGAACAATACTGATCTCCGGAGCCAGCAGATTCATTATCCCTGCAACTTGAGTACCATGCCCGTTTTGATCCTGAACGTTATTGTTGCCGTCTACATAATTCCAGCTATTTGCTGTAACAATTGTTTGTCCAAAATTCTCATTTGACAGATCCACACCGCTATCCAGAAGAGCTATCTTAACCTCGGGGTTACCCTCCTGGATTTTATATGTTTCATAATTGTTAGTCTGCGATTCCGCATACCACAGATATTCATTCAGTTCTTCTATCCCGTGTAAATCCCAGGAAATTTTGTTATGGAACAGCTTGGCTTCTGATGATTCTATAGGCTCTTTATACCAGGAAGCATCTACAGCAGCCGAGATATCCTGTAAACAGCTATTCAGTTGGCCGATATTTCCCTTTAATTGCAAGAAACCAATCTCCTGAATTTTTTTGACATTTATCTGGTTTTTAATAAGTATAGAGTCAATCTTCTTTATTTGCTTTGGTTTATCCAGTAGTACATATACAGTCTCTGTCAGGCCCTCTTGCTCATCGGCGGCGTATGCCAATTTTATAGGATTTAGCAAAGAGCATATAAGCAGTAAGCATAATATAAGGGCTGCTTGGTTCTTACATGTTCTCAAATTACACTTCCCCTTTCTTCAAATGGAAGATATGCACTTTCTTGAAATTTATCATAAAATTCTTTGTAAAATTCACTTGTTTTAAGCAGTTCCTGATGCGTACCACGGGCCACAATTCCCCCGTCCTCCATCACTATAATAAGGTCTGAGTCCATTATAGTGGTGAGCTTGTGTGCGATGACGATCCGGGTACATTGTAGCTTCCTGAGAAAAAGATCAATACGTTTTTCATTCTGATGATCCAATGAACTAGTGGCTTCATCCAACAACATGAGAGACGGTTTATTAAGCAACGCCCTTGCCAAGGCAATCCGCTGCCGTTGTCCTCCAGAAATATTCATTCCGAGTTCTGAAATCATTGTATTAAAACCCATGGGCATCCGGACAATATCCTCATATATTTCCGACATTTTGGTAACATCTTCAATATTTTCCATGCTGACATTCTCATTGTATACGGCAATATTATCTTTAATGCTCCTATTAAACAGCGAAGCATCCTGCGGTACAACACCAATCTGCTTGCGTAGAGCGCTTAAATTCAGTTCACGGATATCTTTTCTATCAAAGAGAATAGATCCCTCCGAAGGCATATACAAGCCAAGAATCAGTTTAGCTAGTGTACTCTTACCAGCCCCGGATTGCCCGACAATTGCTATTTTCTGTCCCGAAGAAATATCCAGATTGATATCTTTTACCACCAGCTCACTGTGCTCACTGTAGCGGAATGATACATTCTGCAAGAGAATATTCCCCTGAAAATCTTCAATAATCTCTTTATCATCGTCTGTATGCTCGAGCGGCTCATCCAATACATCCTGCACACGCTCAAGATACGCTCCAGTAAGTAAAAATGCATTGATCGTTTGCACAATAGAGCTGCTCATCCCGAAGAAATTATTTGAAAGCGAGTAAAACGCGATTAATTCACCTAACGAAAGCTGCTTGTTGAAAACCTGTGTAGCTCCAATCCATAACACCAGCAGCGGCGAGATCATTTGAAGAGTCCCTGAAATAGAAGCAATCAAATTCATGAATCCTTCCTTATTCCTGTAGGCATGAATCAGTTGATCAAGGAACGAGGACCAACGGCTATACGTTTCCTTCTCGATGCCCGCTGTTTTGATTCCAAAAATGCCGTATAAAAACTCTGTCTGATAGCTCTGGAGCTGGGATGTCTTTTGAATTTCGTTCTGATTGACCTCTTTCAGCCGGCGCTTTGTAAGAATCAATACCAGTAAATTTAACAGTGATAGGCCTATCACTGTTAATGTAAGAATTAGAGACTTGTTGAGCATATAAATTGTAATAAACGTAATTGCACTGATATCAAGGAGACCAAGTACGAGCCGCGAAGAAAGCATTTCTCTGATAACTCGGAGACTACTGGAGCGAAATAATAAATCACCGAACGATCTTAACTGAAAGAACTGATACGGAAGCTGCAGGATGTGGGAAAAGAAGTGCTGCATCATCCTTTTATCGAGCATATTATTGAGGACTATAATGAATTTCCCCCGGAAAAATTGAACACTCCCCTGTACAATTGTCAATAGAATGACGCTCAGCATAAATACGGACAACAATTGAACTTTATTAGCCGTAATAATATTGTCAATCAGATACTGGACCAAGATGGGCATGCCCAGAGTTCCTAGCTGATAGATAATAGCCATCACGAGGACAAGAGCCACATTTTTGGGTATCTCCATTAAATAATTAAGAAACTTACCCCATACCGATGCTTTTTTCTGCGGAACTACCTGCTCTGTTGGTATCATTTCCAATACGACGGAGTTATAGCTCTTCTGAAATTGTTCAAAGGACATCGTACATCTGCCCACGGCCGGGTCAATAATTTTCACACTGTTCTTGCCTATTTTATCGACAACTACATAATGATTTTCTTCCCAGTGGACAATTACTGGTAATTGCAGCCCAACGAGCTGGTGCAATTCAGCCCGGAATACCTTGGCTTCAAAGCCTAACCGCGTGGCCATACTTCGCATTGTATACATTGTGACACCATCGCGGCCTATACCTGCCATGTTACGCAATTCCCTCAGAGTCTTGTGTACCTTGTATTTTCCGGCCACCATAGAAATACAGCATACGCCACACTCCGTCTGTAGCATTTGCTCCACAAACGGTGTCTTCATCATGAACATATAACTTCCTCATATTTCGGAATATCTAATGAGAGAATCGATGGGATCTTGGGATCAAGAAATCTGAGCAAGCCTAAGCCAATTCCGCTGAGCCCGGTAAATAAACCAAGCGACTCAATATCAGGGTGCATTCCCGTTTGCCAAAGCTGTCCGGGTATCCGGTTGAACTGTGCCACGTTCTCTGTATCGACAGGTTCCCGCCCTGAAACCAGACTTCGAACATCCATAATTATGTTGCGGTTACCTACTTCACCATGACACATAGAGTGTCCGATAGGTCCGCTTTGTTCTTCTAGTACATCTTCCATTAAACGATCAATAAGCAGAAGCTCAGTCGGTACATCGGGCAGCAAAGATCCAATATGAGCCCGAGCCAACAAGATGCCATAAGAACCATGACACCAGTAATTGGATGCTAATGCGTGCTTATTCTCCCGCAAATCCAACCATTTCCGGCTGGCTTCTACATAAAATTCGTTCTCTATGCGTAGTAATTCTATAACTGTCTGCTCAATTGCATGTGACGAAAGCACACTCTGGACATGCGCCAAGGAAAAGACAATCCCGCTAAGACCATGGGCAAACCCGGCAGAACGCATGCTATCCTCTTGAAGGACTGTATTTCCCAGTTCCGACAGGAACTGATCTGTCAGACTCTGAAGCACTCTCTTAACTTCATCATTTGGATAGGCTTGATAAAGGTTAGTTAACACCTTAAGCAAGCCGGCATGTCCTCTGATAATATCAATATCTTTTTCTAACGGAAGAAGCTTTTCGATGGCGGGTAATGTATTGACAGCCCGCTCAAGCAGTGTGGCATCCCCCCACAAACAGCCTAGGTATGAATACAGATATACAAAAGTGCCAATACCAAAAAAGGCAGAAGTTGAATCCATATTGGCAAGCCAGTATGGTTCGTCATTTATCAACTCGTTCAAAATAGATCTTGCTGCTTTCTCATACTCCGCCGAGCCCAAGGTAACCCCCAACTGCGCGTAAAAAATTGCCAAGCCTCCTAATCCGTCATACACACCCGGCGGAAGCGGTGACAGATAGATAGCATCTTCATCACCAACATTGGTGCTAATCCAAACCGGCCCTCTGCCTTTTTCATCATACAATGCAGTAGACAATATTCCGTCGGCTATAGCTTGGACCTCTTCTTCCAGCGAAACAGACATGAGCTTTTGGGCCGGCTGCTCCAGATTCCCCTTCCATACATTGTCGATCAGCGTTGCCATTGAAAGAGAGATGTACCTCTCTTGCTTTAGACAATCGGCTTTAGAGAAGGAACGGATACGGGCCTTGACTAAGGCTATACTGCTTTCATTGTAGAAATTTTCAAACTCTTCACCTGCTGCATTATAAAGGTTCCTGTTGCCTGCGCGGAAAGTAAAATAAGGAACATCATGATTCACTAAATCATTAATCTCAGAACTTACAAATAAATGAGCACGATCGGACCATTCAGTAAGAGACCACATGTAGTCAAATAAACCCTCTCGGTCAATCCCTCTTTGCAAATATTTGGGATGTATGCTGGCATCCAGAAATTTACCGTACACATTGGTCGGTCTGAAGACATGCCGTATTTCATCATTACTAAAGATATCCATCAAAGACTCAAATTCATTCTTGTGCATTTCAATAGAATGATAGGTATCACGGAACCCTTCAAGCAAATATTGTTTATAGCTAAAAATATCAATTTCATGGCCATTAATGGCTGGAACATTAAGCTTATTCTGTGTTAACAATTCCTTTTCAGCAAAAAACATCGCATCTGTGCCAAAGTTAGTTATACCATAGCCCTTATTCTTCTTGGATTTCTGCCCTCCCCTCCCTGCAATGCCACTTAAATCATAGTCGAGCATCTGATCATGCTTAAATTTGATAGGCAGCATCAATGAGGACAGCACAGAATTCTTCAGCTCCAGCACGGTAACATGAAGTTCATTCTGGCTTTTAAATAAATCAAGGTGATTGTCAAACAACGTTTCCAAATCAATTAGAATGGGATACTCGCCAGAAGCGATTAAATTCTCATTATGAAAGTCGACCGAACGAAAAGCATAAAGCAATGCTACATTCATCCCTTGTCTGTAAAAAAACCGCTGAACCTGTGCTTCGTCAGTACAATCGTTGTAGGGAATAAACTCCTGCCATCCATATTTCTTGCGATCCAGCACCTTGGCTGTACGTAAAGGGTATTTCACACCGCTGTTATTCAGCCAGTTCACAACCTCAGTGAAATGAGCATCAACCATGAGTGAACGCGGCTTATAGACCAATTTACCCGCAGATGTCTCAATGATCTCAACACTGCTTCCTTTCTTGTGAGAATCCCCCAGATCCCCTTCGACTCCAATCAGGCAAGGCGTATGAAAACCAAATATAGCTTCAATGATTGCATAGTCTTGTATAAAACGGTTTACAAGCAATTTATGTATATCTATTAATTGAACGATACGCTCACAAAGAATTCTGCCCAGTACCGGATAGACCTCAAAAATTTCAGCAAAGTTTCTAGGATCGCCGAAATACTGTTCTACAAAATAAATATACCTGTCCTCTCCGGTGTTACCCTCCAACCTTCCTTCAAGTCTTGCTATATTCAGCTCCGCAATCAACATCTTAGTTGACAGCTTATCAATCTCGCCATGGATGATGGCAATAACACTGCTCATGTATTGATGGGTATCGATCTTATTCTCCATTAGAGGAGTTAATTGGGATAAGGCTTCAAAAAACACTTCAAACTCATGCTGAACGTACAAAATAAATGGAGTGAAATACGTAATAAAGGATTTATGGGGAAGCTCATATTTTATATCCGAGACAGCTTTTGGATCAAAGGCTGTAACTTCTTGAATAATCCGGACCCAATCCGGTGAATGGTTCTCCAGCAGTTCCTCATAATGATAAATTCCATATTCATAGTCTTGTTTGGTCATTTGGAGAGCACATAATTTATTGTTCAAGGCCTTGTCAGAGATGGTGTAATCAATTTCTTCTCCCCCATTGTCAAGTTGTCCTTTATGAAATGGAGTTAGTTCATGCAGGTATGCACTTTGCTTAAACGCGGTTTGAAGCTCAATCATCATAATTACCCCTTACTCATGAATTAATAAGAAGGCTGCCATAAAGACTAGCTTTACAGCAGCCGCGTTGCACATTCAATTGAGTTCATTATGTCCACAAGTTGACAGATTGACGATTACTCCAACTCTCACCTGCAGTTTCTTACCATGTTGTAATCCCCTAGATTCTTACATGAAAGGGTAGCCATTTATCTTAGCTTTTTAATTTAATTTGTATTGATAATTACTATTAGCACTTGCTGGTACATTTAGTAGTTGGGCAAAGATTAGCAGAAATATCTACTGCCCCAATGACGCAAGGCCATGATGATGTTGTAAGCGGAGTCGTTTCTGGATTCACGTCACCTGCTCCCCCGGTGAGCATTCTCAGTTCTTCCTCACTAACTACACCAACTGCATTGCTGGTTCTCAAAAACTCATTGCGGATTTGGGAATTTTTCATAATATAATCTCCTCTTTCCAATTATTTAACAATATGTAAGAATTGGGGTTGACTATCCTTTCCAAAAAATAATATACTATATTTGGAATTCCAAGTCTACCATTATTTTACCATTATTCAAAAAGGAGAGATTTATTATGTTTTTTAGCAAAGAGATGGTATCCGCATGGAAAAACCCGGTGGCAAGAAGAAACCTCGGTGATGTACCTCACCCTTCCGGTGATGTAATGGCAGAACTGAAAGATGAAGACCTTCAGAACTTCGCCGGCGGGTGGGATACAAACACCTTGACCACAAGTACAAGTATCTTTATCAGCCGTGGACTCGGCAACGATGGCTGGGTATGCACATGGAGCAAAGAGTGTATGCCAAGCTGTAATTAATCAGATCGTCTGAAGCTGCGGATGGGCGCCTAATTGCCCATCCGCTTTCTTTTCTTACACTTTTAAACAACTCATTTGCTATTCTTTATAACAAATACTTAATAGGTGTGTGCCAACTCATGACTAATAAATATTTTGTCTATAATGAAAGAAAGCCTGTTGCAGAAACTATCAGTAATGCGGAGATTCAGGAAAAGTCTGCTTATTGGCGGACATTGTTTAATGACGATCAGGACTGGCTTAACAAATCCATTTCAATCTTCACCGGCGACAGTGTGGAATTACTCGCTAAGTCCTCTTTAACCCCCTTTATTGAATGGAATACCGGCAAAGCATATCACTATGATCACTGGATGAATGTAAAAGACCTTTTTTTCGCCACTTATAACCAGCCTCAATCCACGAATGTAATGCATCACAGCTCACTTATTTTTGATGCTCTGCTAACACGCTTCGCTTATGTAGCCGATTCCCAGTTTGCTTCTTATAATGTGTTGCTTCCTGCCTCCGTTAAAGAAAAGACTCTGTATCATTTAAAAGAAACCCTGTTGGAAATATCCTATCAAACCCTAATTCTTGAACTGAACGTATTACGGGTGCATGAGCAACTGGCTGGCGAAACGTCTGAAGAAAGGTATTTAAACTTCAATGACTCTTTCCTTAATGATCGCTCTTATATCCTATCCTTTTTTGAAGAATATCCGGTGCTGCTCCGAATCCTATGTACTAAAACGGCTTATTGGATAAACAACGTCGCGGAATTGTTACAGCGCCTCGGAACAGACGCCGAACAAATCAAAGACTATTTTGGCGTAAGCGGAGAACTTACCGATTTGGATCTTGGTCTTGGAGACTCCCATGACAAAGGGAAAATGGTGGCAATCCTTACTTTTGGAAACAAAAAGGTTGTATACAAACCCCGAAGCCATGAAGTTGATCTCAAGTTCCAGCAAATCCTAAGTTGGATAAATCATAGACAGCCGCTAAAGCAATTAGCCACTAACGCTATACTTAATTGTGGGACCTATGGTTGGTCTAATTTTGTTATGTACCGGGAATGTGACTCATTGGAGCAGTTGAATGACTACTATATTCGGCTGGGTCAACTGCTGGCCATTCTGTATAGTATTGATGCTGTTGACTTTCATCATGAGAATATTATTGCCTGCGGGGATCACCCGGTGCTAATTGACTTGGAATCTCTGTTTCATCAGAGCAAATACATTGAAATCTCTATGGATACTGCTATTGCCAAAGCACGATACATACTGACCCGTTCGGTTAATTCAACCGGAATTCTTCCTTTTAACGCCTATTATGAGAAGAAAGATAGCAATAAGGTGCTCGACTTAAGCGGACTTAGCGGGAAAGAAGCCCAAAAAGCACCGTTTGAGGCATATCAGCTTAAGCAGTCTTTTCGTGATGACATGCATTTGGCCAAGGATTCTTTTGAAATTCAAGAGGCGCTGAATGTGCCAAAGCTGGAGGGTAAGCCTGTTGAAATTGTTGATTATCTAGCTTCCATTATGGACGGCTTCCGGCAGGTGTACCGACTTATTTATCAAGACAGATCCTCCTACATTGCACTTTTAACAATATTTGAGGCTTGTCCTGTGAGAACCATTATCCGGCCGACAGCCGTCTATGCCCTGTTACTTAAACGAAGCTACCATCCTGACTTCCTGCGGGATGCGGTTGACCGGGAAGTATTCATGAGTAGACTAGAGAAGCCTGTGAATGAAAACACGAATGCCGATGTCGTAAAAAGTGAACTGCTTGATCTTTTGGACGGGGATATTCCCTATTTCTTATCCTCTCCTTCCAGCACACACTTGGAATTGACGAATCAAACACTGGTCATGGATTATTTTGAGAAGTCGGCGTTAGACCGAGTAAGAGATAAAATTCATTCCCTGTCAGAAACTGACCTTAGTGAGCAAATTCATGTTATACGTATGTCCATCCTGGCCTCCTTCAATGCAAAGCATCATAAAGATTCACTGGCTTTAAGCAAAGAAACCGGGCACATTGCAGTTGAAGAAGCGAACGGAATCAACATTCTAGATAGCTCAAAGAGAGTTGGTCGATATGTTGTGGAACAATCCATTACTGCCGAAGGCAGTGAGGATATTAGCTGGATTAGCACAATGATTAAAGGTATTGATGAAATTTCCTGGACGATATCTCCTGTCAACCTGGATTTATATAACGGTGTAGCCGGTATTGGCTTCTACCTTAGCTATCTCGGCAAGCTAATTCCTGAGGATAGACAGTTTGAGGATGCTACAGTGCGATGCGTAAATACTGTTATTGATTCACTGCACGAGCTGCAGAAACAAGATATAGATTGGACACCTTATGTAGAATTGGGCGGATTCACTGGAATTACAAGCTATCTATACTTCCTGCAGCACGCATCGGTTAACCAACGGCGTCCCGAATGGTTCCAGGCTGCACTGCAATTTCTACCGCTGATTGGAGAATCGATTGAGAAGGATACTCAATTTGATATTACCGGAGGAGCTGCGGGTGCCTTAATGGTGCTTCTATCCCTTTATGAGCAGCAAAAAGAACAGGAAATCCTTGTGCTTGCGAAGCGATGTGTGCGTCATTTACAGTCTAGTGCAACAGCAATGCCCGTTGGCATCGCCTGGCGCGATCCTTATCACCAGAAGTTCTATACCGGCTTTGCACATGGCTCCTCAGGAATTTTGGCCGCACTCGCAAAATACAATAAACTGATGGAAGATCCTACGGTCCGGCGTACGATTGAGGAAGGCTTGTTATTTGAGAGAAGTATGTACGTAACTGATGAAAAGAATTGGAGATCTATTGGAAGAGATCAGCTTTCCGTTGCCTGGTGCCACGGAGCCCCCGGCATCCTGCTCTCCCGTCACATTTTACGCGAAAGCGGTTATCACGATGCTATGCTGGAATCAGAAATTGAAGCCGGGATTGAGACTACGCTCAGATTAGGTCTGGATAATAATAGATCCTTCTGCCACGGAGATTTTGGGCAGCTTGAGATCCTAAGAAATTTCTCAGACCAATATCCTGCTGTAAAGACAGCAGTATCTGACCTTTCCGGAAGGCTCCTGGAGTATTACAGTAAGTATAGAATGAATGGAGGTGTGTCACGCGGAGTGGAGGCTGTCGGCCTAATGCTTGGATGGAGCGGGGTAGGCTTTGGACTGCTCAAAGAAGCTTTTCCTGGTAAACTGCCGCAGATTCTTCATCTAGCCCCACCCAATGATTTTAACTAGTTCTGATCAGTCAATCTAAGCGCGTCGAGGTACTCAGAATCACTTCTCTGATAACCTCACGCGCTTTTTTCTGCATACCGGCAACGGCTGATAAGGAATACTATTAAACGGTGATATCCCTTTTGGTAAAAGTGAGATAGGAGATTCCCATAAACGCAACAAAGTAGACTATCATGATAATCACTGAAAAAGAAAGGTTCATTCCCTCTATCACTGGCGTGCCATCTAAATATGTAGATAAGTCGTAATTGGTAAAAATCAAATATTTGGTCCAATCATATTTCGTTGCAAAAAATTGCGTCAGCGTAGTTCCAGTGAAATATAGCAGCAAGGAGACACTCACTGAAAGTAACGCATTTCTGAACAACACGGATATAGCAAAGGCTAAGGTTGCCATCATTATAATAGTCAAAAGCGTTGCCAAATACTTTAGACACAGATAGACTGTCATCGACATCTTTATGACCTCGCCATTCTGATAAGCAAGATAATAATTGTTTCCACCTGTTCCCAGCCCCACATACCCCAATAATGATGCAAATATCAGGAATGTCACAAACAACAGGATAATATTTATTACTGTAGATATATATTTCAGCAGAAGGAAACTTCCTCTGCGAATCGGTGAGGTTATTACAAATTTAATAGTTCCTTTTGAATATTCAGCGGAAATGGCATTAGCAGCAAAGACAATAGCCACCAAGGTAATCAGTGTGGTCAATGGTCTTAGTTCGTTGATCAGTGTCAATACGTCATATTTGGTCGAAGGGGCAAGATCCTGATCAAGCCTGTATTGATTCACTATGATTTGTTCGGAGAGGAAACGGTGCATAGGCATGCTTGGCTGAAGAATAGCGATCTGTTTCTGATCTTCCTTGATTTGATTCTCGATCCCGGATCTCCAGTTTGTATTCCCATTTGTAATGTCTGAGCTGCTGAAACCAATTAAAACTGCATATCCTACAGTAATGATGAATAGCATTATGGTGATCAACCATGTGTTACGGTTATTATAAAATCGATATAGTTCATTTCTAAGTAACCGCATCAGCTTACCCCCTTATCACTTTTCAATAATTCAATAAAATCTTCTTCCAGTGTCTTTCTGCCCTGTTTCATATTCAGCACGTCAATATCATGCTGCCTCAACATGTGGATTACACTCATAATTTGTTCTTCAGGTAACAAAAATGCCAGATCATTCGCTCCGTTGTTATTCTCCACTTTATGGCCGGCTTTTATTAACAGCTGTTTAGCTTGTTCTACATGTAACCGCTCGAATGAAAGAGTATAGCGGAACTCATTAATCATTCTGAGATTCTCTTTAATTTCCACTATTTCTCCGTTATTCATAACACCATAGTAGTCACACAACATCTCCACCTCGGATAATAAATGACTGGAGAGAAAGACTGTTTTCCCTCGCTTCTCAGCAAGCTCTCTGAGTATTTTACGTAGATCAATAATACCTTGAGGGTCCAATCCGTTAGTCGGCTCATCCAAAATGACCAGATCAGGATTATGCAGCAGCGAAACCGCCAGACCCAGGCGCTGTTTCATACCTAACGAATACTTCTTGACCCGTTTGTTCGCACTCTCATTCAATCCAAATGCCTTAAGCTGGCGTACGATGTCTTCCTTGCCCAGCTTTTTACGAAAGGCTGATATATAGCGCAAGTTCTGGAATCCTGTCATTTCTTCGTAAAATGACGGGTTCTCTATCACAGCACCCGTTCTTTCTATAGCATTTTTATAATCAGATTGAATGGAACTGCCCCCGATGCGGACATCACCCGAACTCATCTTCATCATACCCACCATGATCTTGATTAAGGTTGTCTTTCCGGCTCCGTTCGGTCCAAGCAGTCCGAATATTTTCCCTTTCGGAACTGACAAACTAACATTCTTTAGTATATCCTTGCTCCCCATTTTTTTAGAGATTTGATCAATAATTAAAAAGTCCAATTTGTAATCCTCCCAAGACGGATGCTGTATCCGTCATTTAATTCTGTTTCCATAAACCAATCCAGATAAAAAAACCAGTTATGATGGACAATGAAAACAGTATTGTGACCATATTTCTATACTGATCATAACTCAGGTCTACCCAAGAACTAATGAATATGATCAGTGAAAAGCTGCTGCATAAGACAAGAAACATAACTTTAAAAAATTTGTTTAAAATGTAGATTCCCCGCTCATCTCGGATCTTGGAAACACAAATTACGATTCCTATAAATGCCATAAACCCTGCTACTGCAAGGATGGAGTTCATAAGAGAAAGAGAGCTCATTTTAATCCCCCCCTTCATAATCAAACACATCATAGATGCTTTTCTGAAAAACTTCAGCAATGCGGAAAGCCAGCTTTAGGGATGGCATATATTTGTTTTTCTCAATAGAAATTACCGTCTGCCGGCTAACCTGCAGGGCATCTGCCAATTGCTGCTGCGTCCAGCTCCTCTCATTACGCAACTCAATAATATGATTTTTTAGATAAGAATCACCAACTCCCATATTTACCATTCCTTGTTATATATTCTTTTTAATATCATAGTTCCATTTTATTCAAATGTAAAGAGTCCTTTACTTTTTTTTTATAAATACCCTTTTTCCAAAATAAAAAAGCCTATTCCTCCTTATGGATGGAATAGGCCTTTTCATTACCTATACAGACTGGGTCTGCCAATATTGCTTGGCAATCCGCTGTCCTTGATTGATTTTCGCCCATTGCTCATCTTCTGCCAGCTCATTACCACCGTCGCAGGAGGCAAATCCGCATTGATGAGAGAGAAACAGCAGGCCTTTATCAATAATCGTCGCTGCTTCATTCAGCAGTCTGACTACGCGCTCTTCATCATCCAGCGTATTGGTCTTGGAGGACAGCAGGCTGAGTACAATCTCGGTATCCGGCGATCCTTGAAGACAGCGAGAGGCTCAAGCGAACCCGCACGCTCATCATCCCACTCCAGGAAAAAGCGGTCATACTTCAGCTGCCTCAGAAACAGGTTGGCAATCTTAACGTACGAGCCCCCGCCCATGTTACGGGAATCATAATTCCCGGGGGAGTTCGGGTTATCGTCTGCAAAAGCCCCCATAGGCAGTCGTCGAACTGAATGATTTTGCCGCCAAGATCAGCGAATTCCCCCACAAATTCCTTATAGGCCTTAACGAGGCCGGCTTTCAGCTCCTGTCTGTTCTTGTAAATGGCATCCTTGCCGCCAATGTTGTCAGACCAGGAGAGCTCTCCAAAAATATGCGACGGTGATGGAACACACAGCTTCGTTTCACGGTCACCGGCATGCTCGTGGAACTCCTTGAATTTTTTGATAAAATGATGGTTCTTCCCGCTCAGCTCCTTCAAAGCCCCATACAAAATCCAGATGCCACATCGATTTCGAATACTCACCGTCCGTTATTACCGACAGACCGTGCTCAATTTCCTTGTTCACTACATCCTTAATTGACTCAGCCTCGCAAGTCTCATAACCCGCAAAATCCTCATAAAACGGATAGCTGATACCATCCCGGTGCTCGATCTGCATTTTATATTTTAACAGTTCCGACGGCCGTAACAGGCTGCCCACAATTTGAAATTTAAAGGAGGGCAAGTATGAAACGATTGTATAAGGCTGAGCTCCGGTTCTCGCGTAGGTTTGGAGTCTGTTTCTCGCGCTCGTAATGTTATCGGGCATAGGGTTAGGTTCAGGCAGCAGCGACTACTGTATCGTCCATGGCTTATTTCTCGGCGGCAGACGGGCCGGTCATCTCCAAATAAGGTGTAGGACAAGCCAGCTACGGGTTTGTTATGCCAATATTCAATGGCGGTGCAGCAACCTGGAATGATGTATTTTACTTTCTGATGCAATTCTTTTAGCTTTCTATTTCTATCCCCTTCTACCTTCTCTTCAGTCTCCACCCTATTGTAGTATTTTTTTAATAATTCATAAGGTAAATATGAACTTGATTTGGTAATACATTCATCAAGTGATGTCGATATTATATTTCCCTGTAATATTTTCCGAATCGTTACTTCAAGCTCAGAATATACTTCTATTGCTTTCTCTGTTTTTCCTATTGTACTTTTTTGATTCTCAATTAAATATGCCCGGAACTGTTTGTACATCCAAATGGCCACAAGGGATAGTACAATATAAAACATTGCTAACGGCGAGTTTTGAAAGAATGCCTTTATCGCAGATACTAAAAAACTTTCATTCATTTTGATCCCCCTTACATAATTTTCATTTGCGTATCATTACGTATACTGAAATTAGACTGAGTAGTAGACACAGAATATATTGAAAGGAGCGGCCTTAGAAAAGGAGATTGTGTCATATGAAAAGGCATAAGGCAACAACCTATTCCAAACATACGTTACCTGCTCAGGACAACGTTCTTAACCGCGAGTTTCAAGCTACGAAGCCAGAAGAGAAATGGGTAACTGACATTACCTACATCTGGACGAGAGAAGGCTGGTTGTATCTGGCTAGCGTCATGGATCTGTACTCCCGTAAGATTGTGGGATGGCAAATGGGTGAGCGGATGACGAAAGAGCTCGTAATAAGCGCTCTACAGCAGGCCTATGGCCGAGGACGTCCAGACCCTGCATAGTGTATTCAAAAAGGAATTGATCTACCTAAATCGCTATGAAACTAGGGAACAGGCGAAGCAGAGTATTTTCGAGTACATTGAGTTTTTCTACAATACTCGGCGTATTCATTTCTCCATTGATTACCATACTCCCACGGAGTATGAACAGCTTCATCTATACCAGGCTGCTTAATGATCTGTGTCTACTATCTTGACAGAGGTCCAGACAGTGTTCTATAGTTTCAGAGCACTATTAGTTAAAAATCAACATTTTTTTGAGAATATAAAGAAAAGAAGAGGGGTTACAGCTCCCTCTTCCCTTCAACCTTATTGAAACAGCTTATGAATGAGAGCAATGATTAATTCAGCAGTTACGCTGATCACTACGCCCGTTATTAGTTGCTCCAATAAGCTATTCTTTTTGTTTTTGTTCTTCTTACCTTTTTTCATCCGCTACCTCCAGATAATGAAGGCACGTACCGAAACTAGGCAGAACACGTTTTTGTATTCCCTGCTTTAACAGGTTCTACTTTCTCTTGCGAATTATCGCCTTTTTAACTCTTCTTTTTAGATCGGTCCAATGGGGCGATCTTCTCCTCCGCACATAACGCGGCAATTTAAAATTCCTCCGAACTGCTAAGCTACGAGTACAATGCCCGTAGTAGGGAACAGTTTTCACCGCCCCGCTTTATTTTATCCTATATATCCCATATGTTCAACGTATTTCTATTCCTTTTTCATTCTATTATATCTGCCGCATAAAAATAAAGATAAAATACTAAATTCCATAGTTATGAGGAAATAATATCTTATCACATACTCTGTAGTACAAATAAACTCGCAAAAGAGCGTTTATGCACCGTTTCAACCGGAACGTGACCTCCCCTGCTCCTATGGCCCTCATGCTGTAAACACAGGCTCCTGCGAGTTTTTCTCCAAAAAACTTGCCCCTACTTATGGTACGGTTCACCGCGGTAGCTGTGTAAAAGTACTTAACGCTAGCTATAATTATTCTTTAATTTGAAGTATTGGACAGGTTCATTCTCTCCTTGGCGATAATGTATTTCATTACGATTTGCCAAAAAGGAACTCCTCTACAATTACGCCCGGAAATACTGCTTCACAGTCCCTTTACCTGCTCCAGCCAACACCTCCGCAAAAGCCCCGTTCACCAGCGTAAGTTGCGGCGGCAGATGGCCGCAGTCGATATCGTAAATGACCGGCAGCTCCAGCTCCCCGGCCAGCTCCTCATAGACATCTTCCACGGTGTAATTCTCCATAGGACGGTTAGCTGCGCTCCGGCCGAACATCAGGCCGCTGCAATGGTCGAACCAGCCGGCCAGCTTCATCTGCAGCAGGGATCTGCGCAGATCCGTTACCGACAGCTCACAGTTCTCCAGGTACCACAGGATGGGCTCATTCTGGATGTAATGCTGCCGGAAATGCCGCACATCCCCATACGGCGTGCCGATGAGATGCCGGATTACATCAATACAGCCGCCGAGCAGCCGGCCCTGCATAGTTACGTTCTGATTACCTACAGTCTTCCAGTTGGTGATTTCGGTAAGATTGAACACATGGGGTGAAGGCTCACCGCCTCCCCATTCCAGCTGGTACTGCTGTGAGGAATGCTGAAGTACCGGTTCCCCGCTTGCTGTAGACAGCACGGATTCCCACATAGCTGTCACCGGGTCTGTCTCTTTTCCACGTAAATCAATAAAATTGGTGCCGTGAGCAGTGGCAATGCCTGTCCGGAGAGTAACGGCCAGCAGCAGCACACTGATATCAGAGTAACCGAGAATCCATTTGACCTTCATGTGATCGAAATCTACCTGCTCCAGAATCTCGATCAGCAGCTCCCCGCCCCAAGGCGGGATGATGAGCCCGATGCTGTCATCGGCCATCATGGCATTGAATTCAGCCGCACGCACGCTTGCCGGTGCAGACTTGGCCTTATCCTGCGTCCACGCCGTTGCTCCGCATACCACGCCATAACCCTGCTCCTGCAGCCGGCTGCAGGCTAGCTCGAGCAGTTCACGCAGTTCCTCCCCTACTCCCGATGAAGGAGCTGTCACACCTATAACTGCTTCTGCTTCTAATGACGGATATCTGATCATTTTTGCGTATCCTCCTTAATCCTAATAAAAAGTGATACCCAAACCATAAGCAGTTTGAATATCACCTATTATGAATATCTCTTATATGTTTGTGTATGTCATTTATCTATTGGATCGTGTATTTATCGTTGTTCCACCTTATATCCTTATCCCTCAGGTTCCCGGCTTATCACGGCTAATCTCCAGAATATCCAGGAAAAAGACGAAGATCGGAATGCCGAGAATCAGTCCCCATACGCCGATATAATGCTCGGAGAACAGCAGCACGATGAAGGTGTAGAACATTGGAAGGTTCATTTTGGAGGACATCAGCTTAGGGTTGAGGAAGTAGCCTTCCATGACATGCAGCACGGCAATCATAGCCAGTATGTAGATCGTCATCACCAGTCCGCCGGTATTGTAGCCGATGATGCATAGCGGAATAAGCGAAATGACAAAGCCGACCACTGGAATCAGGCTGAGCATGAAGATCATAATGGCGAGCGCAAAGAGATACGGGAAGGGTTCGAAAAAGAAACCCATGATCCATAACCCGACAACCGTGAACAAAGTATTGAACAGCGCAATCAGGATCTGGGCTTCAATGACTTTACCGAAGGAGGCTATGAATTTCCTGCCGAAATACTCAAGCTCTACATAGAACCAGGAGATCTTGCTGTCTCTCAGGCGGGAGGTGAAGCTGACAATTCTGTTCTTCTCCAGGATGAAGACAAGGCTCAGAATCGTTGACAGGACGAACGTAGTTCCCCAGTCACTGATTTTGAACACGTATTCAATGCCTTGATTCAAATAGCTCTGGTAGTTCAATTCCTTAACCATGCTGAATAAATACTGCATAATCTCGTTCTGTGGGATGTCGTCAGAGGTTAGTGTTCCGAGAAACGCGGTTAATTGCTTAATCTGCGAGAAGACCTTGGGCAGATATTTGACAAGGGCCAGTACGATCATAGTGATGAGCGCTAAGTATAAAATAATAATGATTACCTTGCTGTTCACCTTGACATATTTGCCGATTCTTTTGCTCAAAAGCACCTGAAAGCTGTTCATTACATAAGCAATCAGGAACGTAAGCAGCACCAGATTCAGCATGTCTCTAATACTGTACAGCAGCAGTCCAATCAGTGCCAGAATTAAAAAGCGGCGGACTGTTAAATTTGCAAAGTAACGCTTGAATACATCCATTGTTTCCTTGTTCCTCTCCATTCGCAGGCGATTAGGACCTTTAGTTATAGTGTACCGTAACGAAAACAATTATAGCAACTTCGGCAGAGTCAAAAATACGCGAAAAAACAAACTTTATGTCATCTTGCCAGAACATCGGCTGCTTTATGCTATAATGTGTGCGAAATCATGAAGGTAGAAGCAATTTAATTCCAAATCAATGGAGGCTGTATCCCTTATGGGCAAAATCATCTGCATCACCGGAGCATCATCCGGCATCGGCCTGGCGTCCGCGCTGAAGTTTGCACAGGAAGGCTGGACGGTCTACGCCGGCACCCGCCATCTGGAGCGCGATCAGGAATTGTACCGCAATGTGGACAATCTGCAGTTCGTAGAACTGGAGGTTACGCAGCCGGACAGCATTCAGCGGGTTATCGACCAGATTGACCAGGAGCACGGTACGCTGGCTGTACTGTTCTGCAATGCCGGGTTCGGCTATCTCCGGGCGCTTGGACAAGCTCCATTCACTGATATCGAGCGCATATTCGATACTAATGTGTACGGGGTTATGCATACGATCCGGGCTGCACTGCCCCTGCTGCGCAAGACCGGCTACGGCCATATTGTTGCTACGTCCAGTGTCGGCGGGCTCATTGGACAACCGATGAACGAGATCTACTGCGCCAGTAAATTCGCGGTGGAGGGACTGCTGGAGAGTCTGGCTACCTATTACAAGCCGCAATTCAATATCGACATTACCCTGCTTGAGCCTGGCGCCATCGCTACAGAATTCAATAAGACCGTCCTTGGGCATGTAGCAGACACCGGCGGCATCCTCGAAGATGAATACAAGCCGATTCTTGATGCCTACACAGGGACCTTCCTGAAAAGGAATGTAGAACCGCAGACTGCAGAGTCCGTAGCAGACGTTATGTGGGATCTGGTCCAGCTGGAGACCAAGCCGCTGCGCCTGCGCACCTCCGAACGGGCCGAAGAATTCGTCTCCCGCAAGGTCAGTACAGACCCTACCGGACTTGACGGTGTACTTCATATTCGAAAAATCCAGCTGGATATGTAACTGCAGCGTCAGTCTTCCGCTTCTCCGGCCAGCTCCTTCGCGATCAGCTCCTGATTGCTGCGGTGGAAGTTGGACATATTGGGCGGGAACGCACAGCCTTCGATCAGAGCATCAACCGTTTCCTGGATGCCTGAAGCTACAGCCGTACGCATGTTGTGGATATACTTCAGGCTCTCTTCCCTGCGCCGCTCCAGTTCTACGCTGCTGTCCGTTGCCTCCCCGTGTCCGGGGACCAGCAGCGTGAACGGGTGCCGGGCCAATATCTGCTCCAGCTTGCCGAGCGTTGCTTCGTAAGCCAGACTGCTGTCGTAGATATAGGGGAACTCCACGTCAGACAAGTAGTCTCCGGCAATGAACAGCCCGGCAGACTCCACTATAGTAAATAGCCCATCATCCGTATGGCCCGGCGCAGCATATCCCGTCAGCTTCAAATCCCCGAATACCAGCGTCTGCCCATCCTGCTCCATCACATGATCCACCAGCGGATACGTGATTTCATAGTCTCTCCTGAGATAATAACTATCTTCGAATACCCGGATCTGTTCAAGAATATCTTCGCGTTCCCCGGCGCTTTTGTCCGCGAATGCCCTGCTTGCGATGACTTCAGCATCCCTGAAGGCCCCATATCCGATAATATGATCGAAATCAGAATGAGTGAATAACAGGAGCAGCTTCCTCGCGCCAAGAATGTTGTCTACATACCGCCGGATTTCCTCCACCTCACGGGGCAGCCAGCAGGGATCGGTTACCAGCACACAATCGTCCGTCTCCATTACAAGTGAATTCGTCATGTACAGATCACTTTGGAACAGAGTTACAGGACCACGCTTCCATCTAAACATTAAATACCTCCCAAGGGACATTACACCCGCTTTATAGTTTACGATTCTTATCCTATGACTATTCTACATCTAGTGTTTCGGTTGAAAAAGGGCGTTGTTACTCCACAAACGAAAGAAAAGTAGATGTATCCACCTTCTTTAGTACGCTTCGCATATCAATATTATGAAATCCTTATATTTCTTTACAATATATTTATTTACATTTTCCAGAAACTGGAGTAGTATACACCTGTACTTAAAATACCATTTTTTAGGAGTCAATTAATTTAAAGTGAAATCGATTTTTTTACCATTACTGTGTGGAGTGTTTTTCCTAACTAGCGCTACGGCTTCAATGGCCGCACCTGGTAACAATTCAGAAGGAAGTGTCGCAGCGAAAAATGCTCCATATGTATCCACAACCACCACTGAGTTAAAGACGGCGTATCGGGTCAGGTGACGGACACCAAAACTTATGTACTGCAGCCAGGGATGGAATCCTATGGTAAAATATACACAGATAATACAAAAACCGATGTCATCACAACGAAAACCGATGGAACTGTATATCTAAATAATGTTAAAATTGAAGACACGCAAATTAAAACAAGTCCAAGTTCAGGCGGAATTCAAATACTTGAAGCAGGGGGCGATAAGGGGTCTTGTTATTACGATAACTATTCTTCTACCGCTGGTGGTACTTTTTATGCAGCAACTTACCAACATTATGACTATGGTCCAACTGGAAGTAACGTAAGTAAGTACTTTTCGCAATCTAATTCACAAGCATCGGACTATAAAATGTATGTTAATTCTTTTTCTGGATCTCTAAGCTCGTTGAAAGCTTTTCAGTATGCAGCTAAAGCGGCTGGAATTGCTGTAGTTATTTCTTTAGCTGCAATTCCAGGACTTATTGCATCGGCTCCAGCTTTTGCTGCTACAATTTGGGGGGTTTATAATTCAAACAAGGATTGTGACTCCGCTATAAATAATGCTTATCAAACATTATCGGCTATGTAATTGACCTAGAACCAGCGAAGTGACAATGAAGGGGGTTCGCCAAATTAGGTTCCACCTTCATTGGATTCTCCAATTGCTCTAACAGTTCCTGAATGGTACGCGCCGGAACTATACAAGCTTGGTGATAAACTAGCTAGTATAATTACAAAGCAGAAGGGAATTTTCGGTGGAACAAACGGTTTACTATGTGACTATTTTATGTGTTAATTCTGTTGGTTTGATTTATGTTATTTATAATTGGATTAAATATAGATTTACCAAAAAGAAAGATATAAACTCGTTTATGCTTTTTTTATTGAATTTTTTCACTCCAATGATTCCATGGGTAGTAAAACTTGAAGACGTAAATATGAATCTTTTGCTCCTGTTTATATTTTTAAATTTTTCATTTTTCTTAATAAATCTCAAGATAAACAAAAATTAGAACAAAAAAAACACTTTATTGTTGCTCAAGTCGTTAGGGTGAAATTTCACCGTAAACGACTTGAGCTTTTCAAAAATTTAACTAGTGCCCCTTCCGTGATCATAGTTGGGAAAACGGGTAATTATACGTAAATCCAACTCTCTCGAGGTGAGCGGCATGACTATTTTTGTTCGTGATTTAACTCAGGAAGAAGGCAACCGCCTTCTGCGGATTGCCCGCAAAGGAGCCGATCCGGTTCAGGTCCGTCGAGCTTTGCTTATTCTGGCCTCTGCTCAAAAAATGAAAGTCCCTGAAATCAGCCGGCTTTAACTGCTTTCCTCTTCCTTCACAGTTTGCGTCAACCATCCATCACAAACGGTTTTATCAAAACTTCTGTTTATATTCTTTGAAATCAAATTTCCCGGTTTCCCGATCAACAGCGACAGACCAGTATCTTTTATGAAATGCCCCACAGTTTCTGTATTCATCATGCAAAAAGCCCTCCGGCACAAAGCCGAAGGGCTAATTCTTAACATACACATAATTATGCAGCTTGTCTCTGCTGCTCAGCTCCGCTGTTACCGCTGGATCGGCTCGATCCGGTAAGTAGCGTTGCCGCCATCTGCGGCTGATCCGCCGCCGGTAATCTGCCAGCCGAAGGATAATACATCCTCCAGCCGTTGCTTCTGTGATTCCGATAACACCGCTTCGACTGCTTCGCGGCCTTCCTCCAGCTCCAGCTTCGGCTGGGTGCGGAGTGCAACGGCAATCCAGCTGCGGATGCCGCGGATCGTGTTGTATTTGATCTGGTAGCCTTCGGTCACGGCCTGACGGAACAGCTTCGGCTGTTCACCAGCCAGCGTAGACAGCTGCCCGTAATCGAACTCGTATTCACTCTCGTCGGCAGGCAGATCCCCTTCGGCAACCCGCCGCAGCAGTTCTTCATCGGACCAGCCCAGAGAACGCAGCGATTCCACCAGCAGGGCGTCCCATTGCGATAACTTTACCTTGTTCTTCGTTTCTGTCATTATAGATCCTCCTTATCCACATAAGTGCTCATATCCTGATCATTTGATCATTGCTCAGACATTACCTGAATTCAGTCCGTAAAATCTCCAGCCACGTAATGCCCCGGGCTGACTTCCCGCAGCACAGCGGCTTCCTCATCCCCGCGCGTTACCGAGTAGGCATCCAGCCGGATTCGCTGGCTGGCCTTCAGCGGGTCCGTCTCCAGAATGGAAGACAGCAGCGCCTTGGTATACGGATGCTGCGGATTGTCATACAGCTCATCGCTCTCCGCAACCTCAACGAGGCGGCCGCCGTACATGACGCCAATCCGGTCAGAGATATGCCGGACCATCGACAGGTCATGGGCAATGAACAGATAGGTCAGTCCGAATTCGGACTGCAGATCCTCCAGCATATTGACGACCTGGGCCTGCACGGAGACATCCAGCGCCGAGATCGGCTCGTCGCAGACGACGAACTCGGGCCGGACCGACAGCGCCCGGGCGATGGAGATCCGCTGGCGTTGCCCGCCGCTGAACTCATGCGGGAAGCGGTAGAGATGCTCTCTTTTGAGTCCCACCTTCTCCAGCAGCTCCGCCACGGCTTCCTTGCGCTCTCCGCCTGGGTAGAGTCCATGAATCCGCATCGGCTCACTGATCAATTCCAGCACATTCAGGCTGGGGTTCAGTGAAGAGTACGGGTCCTGAAAAATCGACTGAATCCGTCTGCGGAACGGCTTCAGCCCTTTCTCGCCCAGCTTGCCCAGCGGCTGCCCGTCATAGAATACCTCGCCGTCCGTATAATCGTACAGGCGGAGCAGACAGCGGCCAACCGTTGACTTGCCGCTCCCGGATTCACCCACCAGTCCGAAGGTCTCGCCCTGGCGGATCTGGAAGCTGACGCCGTCCACGGCCTTAAGCACAGCCGTATCACGTCCCCGCATATCCTTGCCTTTGGAGAAATGCTTCTTGAGATTGTTCACATCTACGAGCACCTTGCTCTCACTCACCGGAATCCCTCCCCACTGTAACTGCCGCCTGCTGCTCTGCACCTTCAGCCAGCCAGCACATCGAGCGGTGGCCAGGTGCAAGCTCTACTACCGGCGGACGTTCACTGCAGCGGGCAAAAGCATGCGGGCAGCGGTCCATAAACGGACAGCCGGGCGGCGGATTCAGCAGATCGGGCGGTGTGCCTTCAATCGGAATCAGCCGCTCCCGCGATCCGCCGCCGCGCTTCGGAATCGAACGCAGCAGCCCTTGTGTATAAGGATGCTGGGGACGATAGAAGATATCCTCCACCGTGCCCTCCTCCATCACAAGTCCGCCATACATCACAATGACCCGCGTGCAGACCTGGGCCACGACACCGAGGTCATGGGTAATCAGCGCTACCGCTGTATCCGACCGTTCTTTCAGCTCCTTGAACAGATCCAGAATCTGCGCCTGGATGGTTGCATCCAGCGCTGTGGTCGGCTCATCGGCAATCAGCAGCTCCGGCTGGCAGGAGAGCGCCATCGCGATCATGACCCGCTGGCGCATGCCTCCGCTGAATTCATGCGGATACTGCTTCAGGCGCTGCTCCGGATCACGTATGCCAACCTGGCGGAGGATTTCCGCCGCCTCGGCATACGCCTCCGCTTTATTGAGTCCGCGGTGTCTGCGGATAACTTCGGTTAATTGCTGGCCTATTCTTTTGACCGGATTCAGCGAGGTCATCGGGTCCTGAAAGACCATCGCGATCCGGTTCCCGCGCAGGGTCCGCCACTGCTTCTCCGTGAGTCCCTTCAGACTCTCGCCGCGAAACTCCAGTTTCCCGGCAGTCATGCGGCCCGGCGGCGTGATCAGGGACATGACCGCCTTGGCGGTAACGCTTTTGCCGCTGCCGGATTCTCCGACAATCCCCACCGTTTCACCGGCATCTATATGGAAGCTAACGCCGCGGACGGCCTGATTCTCGCCGTCCCGGGTAGCAAATGAAACCTGCAAATTCTCAACAGTCAGCAGCCGTTCAGTCATGATGTTCCACTCTCCTATCTCCGGATCAGCTTTGGTTCAAAGCCGACCCGCAAAATATCACCCAGCACATTGAAGCTCAGAACGGTCAGCAGGATCATCAGCCCCGGGAACAGTGCCAGATAAGGCGCCTCTGCAATATACCCCTGCGCGCTGTTCAGCATGCTGCCCCAGGTGGCGTTCGGCGGCTGTACCCCGAAACCGAGGAAGCTCAGCGACGATTCCATCATAATGGCCGACGCAATATTATTCGTCGCGCCGACGATAATCACCGGCACCAGTCCCGGAAGGATATGCCGCCAGATCATACCGAAGGAGCTTTGGCCGGAAGCCTTGGCGTACAGCACATATTCGCGTTCCTTGATCGTAAGGGTCTCCGCGCGGACGACACGGGCTACGTTCATCCACATTAATAAGGCAATAATAATAATCAGGTTGCCGATGCTCGGCTTCAGGTAGACGCTGAGCAGCAGCAGGATCAGGAAGGACGGAATGGACATGATGATATCCAGCATCCGCATCAGCAGATTATCCAGCCAGCCGCCGAAGTATCCGCTGATCACACCAACCATCACACCCACGAAGGTAGCCACGATCATGGAAGCAAACCCGACCAGCAGCGAGACACGGCCGCCATATAGCGCTCTGGACAGATAATCGCGTCCATAGTCATCCGTTCCGAACAGATGTCCGGCGCCGGGCTTGGTGAGGCGGGCCATGGCATCCATGGCATTCGGATCATATCCGGACAGGAAGGCAAAGATGGCCCCCAGCGTAAAGATAGCCAATACAGCAAGAGCAGCGACACCCAGACCGTTCGTAAACAGCTCTGATTGTAGATTTTTCCATTTACTGCGATTCATGAGGTCACCCCTTTAATTTAATTCGCGGATCGACAAAGCTGTAGAGAATATCTGCCACCATATTACCGAGGATCAGCATTAAGGAAGAAAATAAGGTGATCCCCATAATGACGGGATAATCCATTCCCTTAACCGCCGTCATCCCCAGCGACCCGATGCCCGGCCAGGAGAATACCGTTTCGGTGACGATGGCCCCGGCCACCAGATCCCCCATCGACATCCCCAGCAGGGTAATGACCGGCAGCAGCACATGCTTCAGGACATGACGGAACAGGATTGTCGATTTCTTCGAGCCAAAAGCGTACTGGATCTGCACATATTCCTCTTTCAGCTGACCAATGGTGCTGGAGCGGATATAACGCACATATCCGGCCAGGAAGCCGAAGGCCAGCACCGAGCAAGGCAAGATCCCGTGCTTCAGTACATCCAGCGGCGATTCCACGCCAATCGTGCGCATCCCCATACTCGGCAGCAGATGCAGCTTAATGGCGAACAGATACATCAGCAGGATCGCCAGCCAGAATAACGGAATGGAGATCCCTACATAGGAAATAAAGTTAATCAGCTTGTCTACCCAGCGGTTGCGGTTCGCACCGGCCACGAGGCCTAGCGGAATCGCCAGAATCACCGCCAGCGCAATGGCGCTGCCCATCAGCCCGGCTGTTGCCGGCAGACGTTCCAGAATCTGTCCCAGCACCGGCTGGTGATTGATCAGGGAATATCCGAAGTTGCCCTGCACCATTTCCTTGATCCAGATGAAATATTGAATATAGGCAGGCTTATCAAGCCCCAGATTATGGCGGATACGCTCAATATCATCGGCATGCATATTGGGCGTAACGAAAGACAGCACCGGATCTCCCGGAGCCAGCTTAATCATTGTAAAACACACTACGGATACAAAAAACAGCATCGGCAGTGTTTGCAGCAACCTTCGGACGATGAGTTGTCTCATACGCAGCTTCTCCCAGCTCTTGACAGGCAAAAAATAAGCTGGAAGAACCCAGCTTATTTTTTTGCCTTGCTTATTTTTTGGGGCAGATTATTTCTGGTAGATCTTGGACAGGTCTTCGAAGATAACGACCGGCTTCAATACAGCTTCATCAATGCCGCCGTAGTTCTTCGATACAGCTACAACTGTTTTAGTATACGCGATCGGGTAGATCGGTGCATCTTCAGCGACAAGCTCCTGCGCTTTCTTGTAGATCTCTGCGCGTTTTGCCGGATCAGCTTCGCCTGCACCGTCATTCATCAGCTTATCAACTTCACTGTTCGAGTAATGCGAGTAGTTGGAAGAGCTGTCTGTTGTGAACAGAATACGGTAAGCATCGGGATCATATCCCATGATATAACCGGTCAATGCCAGTTCGTAGTCGGTAGATTTCAGATCAATGAACTTCTGCACCCAGGCCGAGGAGTCCATGTTCTGCAGTTCCACTTCCACGCCGACAGCCTTCAGCTTCTGCTGCACATACAGCGAGATTGCTTCCTGTGCCTTGTTACCGCTCTGTACAATGTAACGAAGCTTCAGGTTGCTCTCTCCGGCAGACGCCAGAAGTTCCTTAGCCTTAGCGGCATCATTGTCAAAACTAGTTACTTCATTCGTGAAATACAGCGCGTCCGGAGTCAGGAATGACTTCGCCGGGTCAGCATATTCACTGGAAGTGTACGCTGTCTGGATCAGCTCATCGCGGCTGAGGGCCAGGGACAGGGCTTGACGGACTTCTTTTTTGGCGAGGGCGCCGGTATCACTGTTCGCATTGAACATCAGATAAGCCAGACGGCCTTCGCTATAAGGCAGAATTTCGAAATTGTTCGTTGCCTGAATGGTAGCTACATCCTTAGGATCAAGATACTGCACGTTGATCTCGCCGTTCTGCAGGGCAAGGTTCGCAGCATTGGTATCCTTGGCAATCCGGTAAGTTACAGAATCCAGATGCGGTTTGCCGCCGAAGTAGTTATCGAAGCGTTCCAGTGTCAGGTACTCACCGGCTTTGTATTCTTTGAATTTGAAGGGACCGGAACCTACTGGAGAAGCGTTCTTGGTGCTCTTCTCAATGTCGGTTTCATTCTCAAAAATATGCTTTGGAATCGGGAATACCTGTACCAGTGTCGCTTCAAAAGCCGGGCTGACCTGCGGAAGCTGGAAGTCAACAGTCAGATCATCCACTTTAACCGCTTTGATGGCTTGGTCGCCGATCAGGAAGTTGGCTCTCAGGAAGCTGTTCTGCTTCTCGTCGAGAATGCTGTCAATGGTGAACACGATATCATCCGCCGTAAGCTTCTCTCCGTCATGCCAGGTAAGTCCATCCTTAAGCTTCAGTGTGTAAGTAAGATTATCCTCCGAAGGTGTCAGGCTCTCTGCCAGGTAGAAGGTCTTCTCCCCGTTATTCACCTGGAACAGCGGAGCATACAGTGCCTGGTCAATCGTCAGACTGACACGGTCACCCGCATAGTTCGGATTAAGTACAACCGGATCAGAAGCGACCCCTATAATCAAGCTTCCGCCATCCTTCGGTTCGCTGGCAGCAGGCTGCTGCGTTTCCGCCGGTGTCTGGCTTGCACCCGCATTTGTCGATGCCGCGTTATTTCCATTAGAGCATGCACTAATCATTAGTGTTAGTAGAACTAGAATGACAACCCCTGATATCCCTTTACGCATTATCTCTCTCCTCCATGTCTATGAGCAATCTCACTCGTTGTGAAAGTTATTATATATCGGAATAGTCGGGATTACAATGTATTAATTTACCACCTGTGAAAGATTGAACAACCGCCTGCTGTTACAGCTGAGGAATACCGGCATCCCATACGCTGATCTCCTGTATGATATCCCCGCGCCGCAAGGCATCCGCATGCTCCATCCCCTCTATTACTCTGCCGAACACCGTATGCCAGCCGTCAAGATAATCGAACGCATCGTAGCAGATAAAAAACTGGCAGGAGCCCGTGCCCGGCCCGAAATGGGCCATGGATAACGCCCCGCGCACATGTTTATGCGGATTGCCTTGCGTCTCACAGGCGATTTTGTCCGTGCCGCCCCGGCCGGTACCCTCCGGACAGCCTCCCTGGGCGACAAAGCCGCGGACAACGCGCTGAAAAGTCAGACCGTTGTAGAAGCCGCTGTTCGCGAGCTTTTCAAAATTGGCTACGGTTCCGGGGGCCTCCTGGTCAAATAATTCGAGCCGGATCTCTTGTCCTTGCTCCAGTCTTATTAGAGCCAGCTTCATAAGGTCTCCTCCGCCTCTCCGGCTGCAGTGCCTGCGGGAACGCCGATATGAGCCACGGTCTTGGCCGCTTGCTCAGGCGCATAGATCTCCTGTACATCCTCGTCCAGCAGCGGCCGGAGTTCTCCATCCGCAGTATGCAGAAAAACCCCGGCGCGCGGATTCATCGCCAGGAGCAGGTTGATTAATTGCTGTACTTTTAACGGTGACTTGTCCATCCTCTCACTCCTGTCCTGCAGTCTGCAGAATGTCTATACCTGTCTATGCGGTATTGTACAACAGCTCTCAGGTAGACACCAATCCATATATTTCCTCTCAGGTCTCTATTTTTTGAAAAACCGGGATTAGTCCCGTACTTCTCTAAATATATTGAATACATATAATTCATATCATCTATTTGCGAATCCAAGGGGATGTTCTATTAATGTTGATCTTATCCTGGAGTGGCCTGCTATGAATGAGACCCGAACCCGGGTTCTGCTGGGCAGCCCGATCCATCAAAAACCGGCTATTCTCGAGCAGTTTCTGAACTCTCTGCTGCGTCTGAACCTAACCAATATTGAGCTGCATTTCTATCTGATTGATGACAACCCGGACGAAGCTTCGAGTCAGCTGCTGCAGCAGTTCACCCAGAGCGGCAGAACGGTCTTCCTGCAATCCTCAGGGTTTCATGATGCTTATATCCGCGATGATACGACCCATTTCTGGAATTCCAATCTGGTCTGGAAGGTGGCAGGGTTCAAGAACCTGATGATCCGGCGGGCTGAAGCCTTCGGCTATGATTATCTGTTCCTGATCGACTCCGATCTAATCCTTCATCCGGATACGCTGCTGCATCTGATCCATACGGGCAAGGACATTATCTCCGAGGTGTTCTGGACCCAGTGGCAGCCGGGTACTCTGCTGCAGCCGCAGGTCTGGATGCATGACGAATACAACCAGTGGGAGGTGCTCCCGGGAGAGCAGCTCCCGCCTGAAGAGATCAACCGCCGCTTCCACGCCTTCCTGATGAAGATGCAGCAGCCGGGAATCTATGAAGTCGGCGGGCTCGGCGCCTGCACCCTGATCAGCAGCCGGGCCATCGCTTCCGGTGCCAGCTACGACCGGATTCACAACATCTCCTACTGGGGAGAAGACCGCCATTTCTGCATCCGTGCAGCGGCGCTTGGCATTCCGCTGTATGTCGACACCCACTACCCGGCGCTGCATCTCTACAGGGACAGCGACCTGCTCAAGGTGCCGGAGTTCATCCGGCAGACTTCGGGCGCGGAGGCTGGAGCTGGGCTGGAGTCGCCGGAGACGGGGCGATGTGACGGGGAATCGGAGCGGGATGCGCGGTATAGGGCGGAGCTTGAGCGGGAAGGGAAGGGCGAAGCGAACACAAGGCCGGATGGGTGGCACGAGGCGAAGCGGAGCGATGCCGAGTTAAATGAGGCAGAGCTAGGGCCCGAGGCGCGGAATGCGCCGGGGGCGGGACGGGGCGATGCGAAGACTGCGCGGGAATGGCGGAGTGACGCGGAGCTTGAGCGGGATCGACAGCTCGCGGCGGGGGCTCAGGCCGGCGGCGAGGAAACCGCTGCGCGCGAGGTTGCGCCTTCGGACAGCGGCGGCGCGGCGGACGGTTCAGACATGCAGAGCGCTGCCGATGCAGCGCCCGTGGATAAAAGAGCGCTGGATGCGAGCGCGGAGTGGGATGCGCTGTGGACCGAGGCGGAGGCCCGGCGGCGCTTGTCCAAGGAGCCGCTGCCAGAGGGCGGCGGCGAGATCCCGCTGCCGGGCGCCGGACTGGCGGCGGGCGCTGATGCGGCTGCGGCCGGAGACGCTGACGCGGCAGACGGTGCAGTTGCAGCAAGGCGGGGCGCTGAGCATGGAGCGGCGACCGGCTTCTCCGGAGCGGCTGCTGATTCAGCAACTGCCCGGCGGCCCAAGCTGACGCTTACGATGATCGTCAAGAATGAGGGCTCGCGGTTTCTGCGGCAGGTTCTGCAGGAGCACCGCAAATATATCGATGAAGCTGTCGTTATCGACGACGGCAGCACGGATAACACAGCGGATATCTGCCGGGAGGTGCTTCAGGGCATTCCGCTGCATCTGATACGCAACAACGTCTCTAGATTCAGCAATGAATCCGAGCTGCGCCAGCAGCAGTGGGAGGCGGTCCTTCAGACGAATCCGGAGTGGATTCTGAGTCTGGATGCGGATGAGATTTTTGAGGCCGGATTCCCGGAAGAGGTGGATGCCTTGCTGCGTACGGACAATTGCGACTTGTTCTGCTTCCGGCTCTACGATTTCTGGGACGATACTCATTACCGAGAGGATATGTACTGGCGGTCCCATCAGAGCTACCGGCCGTTCCTGCTCCGCTACCGGGAGGACTTCACTTATCTCTGGAACGATCTGCCGCAGCATTGCGGGCGGCTGCCGGAGAATATTTTCGAGCTGTCCCATCAGTTAAGCAATCTGCGGCTGAAGCATCTCGGCTGGTCGAAACCGGAATACCGGCTGGAGAAATATCTGCGCTATATGCTGCTGGACCCGGACGGCCAATACGGCTGGAAGGAACAATACCTGTCTATCCTCGACCAGCATCCCCATCTGATGCCCTGGAGCGAGTAGGCGGCGGGGATAGTAGAGCTTAGAGCTTCTATATAAACCACACTTAGGATTTCGGACAAACAAGTAACCAATAATCGCTTAACCGCTGCTGAGGCAGTGCTCCTGCCTTGCGGCTAATTGGACTTTGAAGTTCATTCTGTATGGGGCGGGTATACAGGTAACAGGTATAAATGTTGTAAATATTACAACCCGGATTCATAAATAACTGTTTATGCGGGAAGATTGTGGTATGAAATACAATAATCCTTTCAGTTAGCCGCTTGCAGAAGATGAAATGCTGCATTTCCTGCAACAATTCTCGATTTCGGCTGATTTATTGAAGAAAATGTTGTATTTTCTGCAGGATTTAAGTCGAACGTCACAAGAAAAGCGTCCAGCCTTAAGGCGGAACGCTTTTTTCTTTGCGGATTGCAGTTGGTGCCTTACGGAGGCATCGGCCGGGTCAGTTTACATTTTACAGCGAGCCAACCGTCTTCGCAGATTCCGGTTTCACTATAGTAACAGTCAGCTCACCCTCGGCTTCGTCAACCGTCATCACTGAGCCTTCCTCTGCTTCTCCGGCGATCAGCGCACGCGCCACCCGGGTCTCCAGGCTGCGCTGGATGAACCGCTTGAGCGGTCTTGCGCCGTACACGGAATCAAAGCCTTCCTCGGCAATGAAGCGGACGGCCTTGTCGCTCAGCGTAAGGCCGATGCCCCGCTCTGCCAGGCGCAGGCGGAGACCGTTCACCAGCTTAACCACGATCTGCTGGGTTTCGACCAACGTCAGCGGTTTGAACATCACGATATCGTCCACCCGGTTAAGAAACTCTGGGCGGAAATGGCCGCTCAGCTCCTTCATCACCCGGTCCTTAACCGCTTCGGTCAGCTCACCGTTGTCATCGGTGCCCTGAATCAGATGCGGCGAGCCGATATTGGAGGTCATAATGATGATGGTGTTCTTGAAATCGACCACCCGGCCCTGCGAGTCGGTCAGCCGCCCGTCATCCAGCAGCTGCAGGAGAATGTTGAACACATCCGGATGGGCCTTCTCCACCTCGTCCAGCAGCACAACAGTGTATGGCTGGCGGCGCACCGCTTCGGTCAGCTGGCCGCCTTCTTCATAGCCGACATATCCCGGGGGAGCACCCACAAGGCGGGAGACACTGTGCTTCTCCATGTACTCCGACATGTCAATACGGATCATGCCGTCCTCGCGGTCAAACAGCGATACGGCCAGCGCTTTGGCCAGCTCGGTCTTACCGACACCGGTCGGCCCCAGGAACAGGAACGAACCAATGGGGCGGTTTGGGTCCTTGATGCCTGCTCTTGCCCGGAGCACAGCATCCGCCACCAGCCGGACGGCCTCATCCTGGCCGACTACCCGTTCATGCAGCGTATCCTCGAGCCGCAGCAGCTTATCCCGCTCGCCTTCCACGAGGCGGCTGACCGGGACGCCGGTCCAGCGCGAGACGATGTCGGCGATCTCCTCTTCCGTCACGGCCTCACGCAGCAGCCGGGTCTCCTGATCCTGCTGCGCGGCTTCCTCTGCGGCCTTCAGCTGCCGCTCCAGATCAGGAATTATGCCGTAGCTCAGCTCGGCGGACTTGTTCAGATCATAGATCTCCTGTGCATCGACCAGATCCTTGCGTGCCTGCTCTAACCGCTTCTTCAGCTCGCGGATGCCCTGGATCGCCGACTTTTCCTTCTCCCAGCGGACGGTCATGCCCAGATGCTTCTCCTTGAGGTCGGCCAGCTCCCGCTGCAGGATTTCCAGACGGCGCGCGCTGGCATCGTCGGTTTCCTTTTTGAGCGCGGCTTCTTCAATCTCCATCTGCATCAGGCGGCGGGTCACCTCATCCATCTCACCGGGCATGGAATCAATCTCCGTGCGGATCATCGCGCAGGCTTCATCCACCAGGTCAATCGCCTTATCCGGCAGGAACCGGTCCGTAATATAGCGGTTCGACAGGACACCGGCCGCGACGAGGGCGCTGTCATGGATCTTGACTCCGTGATGCACCTCGAAGCGTTCCTTGAGACCGCGCAGAATGGAGATGGTATCCTCGACATCCGGCTCGCTGACCAGCACCTGCTGGAAGCGGCGTTCCAGCGCCGGGTCCTTCTCGATATATTTGCGGTACTCATCCAGCGTCGTCGCCCCGATACAATGCAGCTCACCCCGGGCCAGCATCGGCTTCAGCATGTTGCCCGCGTCCATGGCCCCTTCGGTCTTACCGGCACCGACAATCGTATGCAGCTCATCAATGAACAGGATGATCCGGCCGTCACTTTCGCGGATTTCCTTCAGTACGGCCTGCAGCCGCTCCTCGAATTCCCCGCGGTATTTGGCTCCGGCAATCAGTGCGCTCATATCCAGCGAGAAAATCGTCTTGTCCTTCAGCCCCTCCGGCACATCCCGGCGGACAATCCGGTGGGCCAGCCCTTCCACAATCGCTGTTTTCCCTACACCGGGTTCGCCGATCAGTACGGGGTTGTTTTTGGTTTTGCGGGAGAGGATACGGATGACCCGGCGGATCTCCGCATCCCGTCCGATCACGGGATCAACCTTGCCCGCCCGCACCTCGGCCACCAGATCACGGCCGTATTTCTCCAGCACCTCATAGGTGGCCTCCGGCTCCCGGCTCGTCACCCGCTGGTGTCCGCGGATCTCGGCCAGCACCCCAAGCAGCTTCTCCCGGGTAACGCCCCGGCCCGTGAACAGCCCGCGCAGCTCGCGGTTCCCGCTGCCGGAGTCCGAGACCATCGCCAGCACAGCATGCTCTACGGCCACGAATTCGTCCTGCATCTTGGCCGCTTCCTTCTCGGCCTGCTCCAGCATGGCGATCAGCGCAGGCGAGGCATACCGCCGCATCGTGCCCGCTCCGCTTCCGCTTACGCTGGGCTTCCGCTGAAGCAGCACCTCCGTACCCTGCAGCAGCTCGGCTGCAGGAATATTCATCTTCTGCAGCAGCCGCGGCAGCAGGCCCTCATGCTGCTGAAGCAGTGCCTTCAGCAGATGAAGATTATCAATCTCCTGATGTCCGCTGGCCGCAGCCAGGGACTGGGCCTCTGCGACGGCTTCCTGCAGCTTCTGTGTAAGCTTGTTGAAATCCATAAGATCATCGCCTTTCCGTAAAATTATGCCGCTGCAGCCCCAGCTGCAGCATTCCATATGTCAGTCAGCCGGATAACCGACGTTATATATTCATCATTACCCCGTTGTCGCTCTGCGCCGCTGTGCCCCGCCGGGAGGCTGCCGTTTGGCTCCGGCCTGGAAGCTGCCGGAATCGGCCAGCTGGCGGTACAGCTTCTTCTCCGCTTCCGAGGTATCCGCCGGAATAACGATCTCGATCCGGAACAGGATGTCACCATTCGTTCCATTAGGACGCTTAAGCCCCTTGCCGGAGAGGCGCAGCGTTCGGCCGCCTGCCATACCTGCGGGGATCTTCAATTTCACCTGGCTGCCGTCCGGCAGGGCCACCTTGGCTTCTCCGCCAAGCACAGCCTGCCAGGGGGCAATCTCTACCGTGCCGAGTAAATCCCCGCCGCCGTCCGGTTCATAGATGTCATGGGGCAGGAGATGCAGCGAGACCAGCAGGTCGCCTCCCTGTCCCGCCCCGCTTCCGCCGCCGGGAACCCGGATCACCGTCCCTTCGGACGAGCGTGCCGGAATCTGCACACTCAGGTCTTTGCCTGCAGCCTGAACGCTGATATTTCCGCCTTTGTATGCCTGCTCCAGCGTAATCTCAAGCTGGGCCTGCATCGTACTGAACTCATCCGCCCAAGGGCTTCCCCCTTGGCGGACACCGCCGCTGCCGGAGAAGAAATCGAAGCCGGCGCGGTCCGCTGCCCCCCGGCTGCCGAAGAACATCCCGAACAGATCCTCTTCGGGAATACTGCTGCCGGAAGCAGCGCCGCTGCTCCAGCCCGCGCCAAAAGGCGATTCCCAGGACGCGGAGGAGGCTGCCCCGCTGCTCCGCGGACCCCTTGCCCCAGCGTAGCCGGCCCCGTAGCGCAGCTCCTCATCATAGATTTTCCGCTTCTCTTCATCACCCAGCACTTCGTACGCTTCGGCTGCTTCCTTGAATCTGGCTTCTGCCTCCGGGGCTTTGTTGACATCGGGATGCCACTTCTTAGCCAGCTTCTGATAAGCTTTTTTGATCTCCTGCTTCGAGGCCTGCCTGCCGACGCCCAGAGTCTCGTAATAATTTGCCGCCACTGGTACCTCCTCCTTTCGTATATTGGGAACCTTATTCTATAGGTTATAGCATTCCGCCCTGTAACAAGCCTATTCCCGGTGCCGATGATTATTCACCAAGTCCGTTTCTCCGGGAAAAGACGCATCATAGCCGGTATCCCCACTACAATGCGCCCTGTATGATCATGCTATATGAAAAGCCCGGCGAAACCACTCTGCCGCAGGGGACCGGATAGGCCGGCGGCAAAAGCCGCTTAGCCCGGGAACCCCGCTGAACCCGGCTGCTTCAGCCAGACTTGGAAGTCCTGCTTCCTTCGCCTTCCTACACCCTTCCCCGGCGCTCCGGCTCTCCGCTTCCCCCGGAGACCGTTCACCCCGGAAGCGGCACCTGCCGCTTACTGAAGCTGCGCGTCTGAATAATGCCCGCCATCTTGAATTTCAATCCGTTTGCCCTGCGACTTCTGCCGTTTCGGCACCTCCAGGCTCAGGACCCCGTCTTTCAGTGAAGCGCGGATACCTTCCTCCGCAATATCCTGAACGTAGAAGCGGCGCACATACTCACCATACCGCCGTTCCCGGCGCACAGTCTGATGTTCCTTGTTCTCCTCGCTGTTCTCTTCTTTGCGTACTGCCTTGATCGTCAAGTAAGGGCTGGTATAATCGATGTCGATTTCTTCTTTTTTGAAGCCCGGAAGCTCGGCCTCAATCAGATACGCCCCTTCACTCTCGCGGATGTCTGTCCGGAAGGACAGCGTGGAGCTTGTCAGCGGTGCAAAGAAATCATCATTAAACACTTCGTTAAGCGACTTAGCCAGCACACCAAAAGCATCATCTCTGCGTTTACCAAAAGGAACCAAATCAAACATTATCCATTCTCCTCTCATTTGACTTTGAATTTGTTGTTAGTTTGACTTTGACTTTATTTGACCTATGGCTTTATTATAGTCGCCGGCTACACGGATGACAAAACTCATATAAGCCGAAAATCCGGTAAAATCCGGCGTTTCGGCTCGTTTTTTAGTATAAATTTTAACATTATTAATAATTTGACCTTATTTGACCTTGATACTTTATTTCACATGATTACTATCCACACCCTCACCGCCACAGTAAAAATAAAGAACTAGCGCCTAAAATATAACAAGTAAATTAAAGGAACTAGTGGGAATTGTCGATATAAACGTCATAGTAAAAATCCCGCAGCCAATGCGGATATGATGAGGTGATGAAGTGGCAAAAGCAGGACTGGGCATTATCTTCTTCGTCATAGGTTTTATTCTACATAGAACTTATGCAGCAGATCCTAACGTTATTATTTCTATTGTGATTGGAGGGCTTGGAGGAATTATCGGGTGGGCGACCGGCGGATTAATTAGGCCATTGCGCGTCAAGAAAGCTAGACCAGCTGATGATGAGGCCGCCGCTGCTTCCGAAGGGGTCCTGGAATCCTCAGACCAGCCCGCAGATGAATCAGAGCCTTCCGGCTCCGGAGGCTGGTTAGGACTTTTCGCAATAGGTATTGTTCTCTCACTCTTCGCGGGTGTGCGAATGCTTTATGGTAATTTCTCATTATTCGGCTCTGAAGGCCTTAAGCTTCTTACCGACCCTGACAGTAGCTACTACGTCGCTTCAATGCTTCCTAGTCTTGTGATAGAAACGGTATTAGTTTGTATTCAGGTCGTAATGATCCTGTTCATTCTGTACCTGGGTCTCAAACATAAAAAATTATTCAAATACATATCTATATCTTTCATTGTATATAACATCTTACTTAATACCATAGATACCTTCATGTTCAGCCATGTACAGACTACTCTTTCCGGTATCATACCGGATGATACCTCTTATACGGATATCTTCCGGTCCTTCATTTATGCTGTGATCTGGATCCCCTATTTCCTGCGGTCAAAGAGAGTCAAGAATACGTTTATTTATTAACATTTTTGTACATAGTCTCTTCAATTCTTCCGGACCTGCGTTATTGTTGAATCAGCTTTCGCAGGTCCGCTTTTCCCTCCCTATTTCACATACCGCTCACGGTATTCGCTATCCAGCATGCCCATCATAATCACATCATGGTACTCATGGTTATAATAGAGCGTCTGGCGCCGTACACCCTCACGGACAAAACCGGTTGATTCATACACATGCGCAGCGCGGGCATTATAGCTATAGACCTCCAGCTCAATCCGGTGCAGATTCAGAATGCCGAAGCCGTAGTCCAGCATCAGCAGCAGTGCTTCCCGTCCATACCCTTGTCCCTGATGCCGCTCCTCACCGATGGCGATCCGCAGATTTGCACTGCGGTTGTCAGGGTCTATATCCTGAATGGCGATATCGCCGATCACCTCATCAGTCTCCCTAAGGGCGATAAGCAGCAGCACCGTACTGTCGTCCCCTGATTTGCGCGCGATATAATTCTCTATCTGCTCTTTGGTGATATGCTTTTTCGTACCTGTAAGTCTGCGGACTTCCGTGCCGTAGAACATATGGTAATACAATTCGGCGTCTTCCCCGTTAAGCGGGCGCAGATATACCTTTTTGCCTGTTACAAGCGCTGAATGTCTGGTCATTCCCGTCATCTCCCGACTGTTGTTATAGCTCTTATGGTAATGCAGATCTGCATACTATAAAATATACAAAAACGTCTAATTTCAAAGGACAGATTCGAAGGTGTATGATGCTGCTTGTCCCTACTCTGAATGAGCACAGCGAAATTCCTTACTATATACAGCTCTATGATTATTTTGCAAAAGAGATTATCGGCGGCGCTCTCCCCAGTGGTACACGCCTGCCTTCCATCCGCCGCCTGGCGGCATCATGCGGTATCAGCGCCACTCCTGTCGAGCTTGCCTACCAGCAGCTGCTTGCCGAGGGCTTCATCGCCAGCAAACCGCGCAGCGGTTACACTATCCTGCCAGTCCATAGGAATGGCAGCCCTGCAGAAGCCGAAGAGCGGCCACGTCCGGCTGTCCGTCCCATTACTCCGCGCGATTCGCGGCAATACGCATATGATTTCCACATGTCACGGAATGATTTCTCTTTATTTCCGCATAAAATATGGCGCAGCCTCTACCAGGAACAGCTCGCGAATCCGCACCTGCTCCAGTATGGTGATCCGCAGGGGGAGCCGGCGCTCCGCGGGAGCATTGCCGCCCATTTGCGGCAGTTCCGTGGGCTGCGCTGTACAGAGAAGCAAATTGTGGTCGGCGGCGACCAGTATACGCTGTGCTCTTTGTTATGCCTAATGCTTAAAGAACGGGTGACGCGGCTCGGAATAGAAGACCCGGGGTATCACCTGCTGCCCGCGGCATTCAAACGCGGTGGTTATGAGATTATGCCCATTCCGCTGGAGGAAGACGGGCTGGTGATAGAGAAGCTGTACCGAAGCGGGGCTGACGCCGTATACATCTCCCCTTCCCATCAGTTTCCCAGAGGGATGGCGATGCCGGTAGCCAAACGCTTCGCCTTGCTGGATTGGGCCCGGTCAGCGGGCGGCTATATCATTGAAGATGATTATGACGGGGAGTTCCGCTATCATGGACGGCCCATTCCTGCGCTTCAGGGACTTGTAGCGGACAGTCCGGTAATCTATATGTGCAGCTTCGCGCAATCGGTAACTCCTGCCCTGTGCATTCACTATATGGTTCTGCCGGAGGAGCTGCTGCCGCTCTATCACAGCCTGAGAAGCGAGCTGTATCTGGAGCACTCGGCTTCGCGGCTGCATCAGATTGCGCTGCATTATTTTATGGAAAGAGGGCACTTCGAGAAACATCTGCGCAGGATGCGGCTGCTCTATCAGCGCAAGCATGACCTGCTTCTGCGCTCGGTCCAGCGCTATTTCGGCGATGCAGCAGCCGTCAGCGGACGGGATGCCGGATTTCATTTTCTCCTGACCCTGAAACCGCCCGCAGCGGGCAGTGCACGGGAGCTTGCTGCAGCAGCGGAAGCCGAAGGTATCCGTGTTACGCCTATGTCGTATACGTGGTGTGATAAGCCGGACTGCGATGAACCGGAATTCATTCTGGGCTTCGGCGGGATTGCCGAGGATCTGATTGATGAGGGAATCTGCAGGCTGGCGGAAGTGTGGCTGGGATAGCATTTTAACGATGCATAATTACCTATGATGAGGTGGAATTACAATGACACTGGCACATTTCCTAGGAGCGGATTGGCCGCTGCCGACCGGATATTTCGGCTATCATTATTCGTACCAAAAGTACTCAGAAATTCACCTGACGGATGACAAGAACGCACTTCATAATATTATAGACTTATCTCATCTGAATGACACCAAGGTACAGGTGTATGAAACCGAACTGGATGCTGTAGGGCTAGAGATTGGAGAGTTCCTCTACCCGCCCTTCAGAGAGAACAAGATCATCACTAAGCCCTATGTCTACGGCTTCAATGGCGAGGCTTGCAATATCACTGAGGAAATCCGCGCGGGTTATCCTGAACTCTACCAACAAAACTTAAAGTGCCTAAACCTGCTGCTCTCCCTCATGGACGAACATCTGTCTGAAGGAGAAAGTATAGAGATATACTCCTGCTGGGATAGTGAGACGTGGATGGAACGCAATGCATTGCTTGACCGGGCTCTTCATCTGCCATCCTTCGATCCGCTGACAGAGTCTATAGAATTTGTAGATAAACAGCTTATAACTATTACCAAATAAAGTGTAGACTCTATCTATCTTGTCCGCCCGGGGTCCATCCGGATACATAAATACTTAATCATCAGCCTGTCCCTCTACTTATATTGCGCCAGCATTCCCGCCAGCGTCCGCTTCACCTCCGCCACCAGCTCCGGCGGCTCCTGTACTGTGGCCTCATTGCAGAGGCCGATTACGAAACGCGCGAAGAAGCCCAGATCGCTCTGCGGGATATCCCCTTCCAGCCAGCCCGTGCCATCCCCGCGGATATGCAGCAGGGGTGAGGACCATACCTCGGCTTCGCAGGCTTGTACGCCTCCATTCCCCAGTTCAACGAACAGCCGGACAATGCTTTTATCACCCTGCTGAGTTTGACTGCTGTAATCATCCTTATTTCCCAAATGGACATACTTCAGATCAAGCGCTTCCGGCCCCGATTCGCCGTATCCGGCAAACTGAATCCGGTCGCAGCGGAATACACGGATATCGCCGCGCAGGAAGCAATAGGCCGGGCAATACCACAAGCCATTATGGGCGTAGATGCCCACTGGCTGAATCCATCTCTCCTTACGCTGCCCCTTCGTTTCATAATCGATCAGCAGCACCTTTTGACCGGTGGCCGCTTCCAGCAACAGAGACAGATAGGGGAACTCCGCCTGTCTCGCCGGGGTGAGGAAATCAATCCGGTTCTTCATCTCGTCAATCCGGTCACGGACATCGCCGGACATATAGTTATAGAATTTATGCAGGGCAGCTAATGATTCCTCCTTGAAGGGGAGATACTTGTAGTGGCGCAGGGCATGGCTGGCGAAAAAAATCGCCACCGCCTCCTCCTCCGTGAACGCGATCGGCGGCAGAATTCTTTCGTTCAGCACCTGATAGCCTCCATGCGGCCCCACTTCGGAATAGAGCGGAACGCCTAACTCCCCCAGCTCCTGCAAATCCCTGAGGATGGTCCGGGAGGATACATTGAATTCGTCGGCCAGCTCTTTGACGGTGAATTTCCGCTTGCGGTTGACGGTCATCATCAGGTCCAGCAGCCTTTTGGATTTAGACATCAGCTTCACTCCATTTATTATTATATTCATGACAATACCTGTCACTATTATAGACTACACTATAATCAAAGCCGGTTAGTACAGGCAAATCAAATTCTAAGGAGCGATTTAGACATGACCCTGCAAGTAAATCCTTTTATTCTGGTGGACGGTACAGCAAGTGAGGCGATTGCCTTTTATCAGGAGGCGCTGGGTGCAACGCTGCTCTTCAAGCAAACTGTGGGCGAAGGCCCGCAGAACCCTGACTCCCCGATGACCGAACTGGAAAAAGCGCGTATAGCCCATTCCGTCCTGCTGGTGGGTGAAACCAAGTTTTTCGTCGCAGATCAGGAAATTGGCCAGCCGCTGAGCCATGGCAATGGCATCACCATCTGTATCACAGCGGATACTGCGGAGGAAGCGCAGCAGCTGTATGACTCGCTCAAGGCAGGCGGAACGGTTGATATTGAGCTGGCTCCGGCTTATTTCAGCCCCGCCTTTGGCATGGTTACCGATAAGTACGGTGTATGCTTCCAGATCTTCACGAAGCGGGCGCATTAAAGCTCAAGCGGGCTGGGGTGAACCCCTCAGGCGCAGGATACAAAAAGCACTGTCTCCCGGAATCTCCGGTGAGACAGTGCTTTTGGCCGTCACGGCTCCGCACCAGCCGCGCGCTAATATAATGCCCGCCACAGATAAAATGTGGCGTATGCCTCCCAGCCCTGCCAGGGCTGGGCCAGGACGAGCAGCTCCGCCGGCGTCGGCTTGCGGTCCATACCGGTGAGGAACTTGATCACGTTCTGCAGGCCGACATCGCCGACGGGATATGAGGAGCTATCCCGCAAGCAGCGCATGCGTACATACTGGGAGGTCCACGGCCCGATCCCGCGGATCTGCAGCAGCCGCTGCTCGGCGGCGGCCGGAGACGGAAGCGCCAGCAGCTCTTCACGGCTCAGCTCTCCGCTTGCAATCAGCGAGGCTACTGTGAGGATTGTCTGTGCTTTGCTGCGGGTCAGCTGCAGGGCGCATAGTTCTTCGATCTGCACCTCCGAGAAGACCTCCGGTCCGGGGAACCGGTAGTAGGTCCGGCCTCCCCACTCCAGAGATTCTCCATACACTTCGGTCAGGCGCTGCTTCAGCCTGTAGGCAAAAGCCAGGTTCACCTGCTGGCCCAGAATCGCCCAGCATAACGCCTCGAACAGATCCGGGATGCCGATAATCCGCAGCCCCCGGTGCTGAATTGCCAGCGGCCGGAGCAGCGGGTCCGCTTCTGCAACCCGGTAGAACGGGGTAAGATCGCGGTCCAGATCGAACCACTCTACAATATAACGGGCCAGCCATTCCTGCTCCAGGACGCCGGGGACAGCGCCGTGCAGCCGGGTTACGCTCAGCCTGTTCCCTTCAGGCACACTTAACCGGATTAGGACCGGGCCATCCTCCAGCTTGAACATCCGGGTCACTCCCGAGTCATCCGTCTGGAACAGGCATTCCAGCGGCGAACGGTTCATGTACTCCAGACAGGCGTCCAGGTTGAAATCCTCCGGCAGCGGCAGCTCAAAAAGCAAATCGTTCATGGCCCGCCGCCTTCACATTTAGAATCCCCTCCAGCTGAAGCAGCTCCTGCTTGAGCTGCAATCCGCCCCGGTAACCGGTTAAGGTGCCGTTCGCACCGATCACCCGGTGGCAGGGCACAATGACCGGCAGCGGATTCTGTCCGTTAGCCGTACCGACAGCACGGACTGCCAGCGGTCTGCCAATCCGTGCAGCCAACTCCTTGTAGGTTGCAACCTCACCATGCGGGATCGTAAGCAGCCCCCGCCATACCTCCTGCTGAAACGGAGTGCCCCATAAATCAAGCGCAAGACTATTGAAATCGACCGTTTCTCCATCAAAATAACGGCGCAGCAGTTCTATAACCCCAAGCTGCTCAAACCGCCCGGCACCCTCCAGGAATTCATAGTCCGGAGCATACATCTTCAGCCAGGCGGCCGGCAGCTGCCCTCCATCCTGCGGATAGGACACGCGGATAAGTCCCTTGCTGCTGGCCCATAGGGTCCACTCCCGATTCCCGAGATTCAGGGTATGGTGATATATCGTGTGCCGGTTCGGACTCTGGTTCATATTCATACTCATCCTAATTTCCTCCCTCATTATGCTTACTGCGATATTCCGTAGGGGACAGACCGGATTTCTTGACGAACCAGGCTGCGAAGTGGGACGCGCTGCGGAATCCAACTGCCTTGCCTACATCGGCAATGCCTGTATCCGTCTCCGCCAGCAGCCTGCGGGCTTCGCCCGTGCGCAGTTCATCCAGTCTGGCAGCAGGCGACTGGCCGGTTACCCGCTTGTAGGTCCGCTGCAGATGGAACGGGCTGACCTTCAGCTGCTCCGCCATCGACTGCAGTGTCAGCTTGCTCCCGAACTGCCCGTCCATAATGGCATCCGCCTGCGACGCCAGCACGGCATCCGGCCGGAGGGTGCCGCCTTCTTCGGGGCGGCATCTTTTGCAGGGCCGGAATCCCTCGCGGACAGCCTCCTGCAGGGAGCCGTAGAATACCACATTGGCTGCCTTCGGCGTTCTTGCCCGGCAGGAAGGCCTGCAGACAATACGTGTCGTCAGCACTGCCGTATAGTAAACACCGTCATAGGTCGGCTCACGCCGCACCACCGAATCGTAAATACGCTCAAATAATTGCGGCTCCATCCTGAATCACCTCTTACCGCCAGTATAAACGATTCGTTTTGGCTTATGCAGCATATTGGAATAGGAGAGCAAGATTACGACAGCGTGCAGGGGCAGCTGCAGATGCAGATGTGCCTGTAGATGCACGTTTGCTGGCCTGCTGAAGTTACAGTGTTAAACACTTCGATTAGATAGTGATTAGCGTATCTCTCCCTGCGGACTGAGATTCCGCTAATTCTCACAATCCGGGCTTTTTCCGCGCCACGCGGACTGTAAAGACCTTATTCCCTGCTGTAAGGGTAATTTGAGGGGGAATACGGAAAATAAAGGATCTGTAGTCCGCGACAGCTGCCAGACTGATGATTTCAGTAAAATAACGGAACTGTAGTCCGCAAGCGGAGAACTACCCGGGCTTTTGTTCGCGGCGTGTCCAATCTGCAGCCCTCAATGTACAATTCGGTTGAAATACCCCTTATTCTATGCAATAATCACTGGCGGTAAATAGAATTAAATTCCATTGAAATGTATAAGCTACGTCTCAATTTAATAGGAGGACTCAGAGGCTAATGCACCTGTCAGATATCCGCTACGAACGCTTCAGTAACAAGGACTACTCTACCGCCAGAGAATTATTAACCCAGGATGCGGAGACTGGCGCAGACCTCCTCCGGTTGCTTGATGAAGAACCGGAAACGTTTATTTGCGCTTTTATTAAGGATACACTTGTTGCACTGGCTCAAATGGAAGCGCCTGCACATCAGTCACATTTACAAGTGTTCGTCGCTCCCCGGTATCGCAGACAAAGAATCGGCACGGCGATGGTGCAGGCTGCCGAGACACAGTTGCAGGCAGGCGGAACCCGCGCGGTCAGCACCTCTTTTCGTTCCGTGGCTCCAGCATCTCCCGGGTTTGCCCGTAAGCTCGGTTACGCTCCATATTACTCACTTGTTTATATGCAGCGGACCGGCGGTTTCTTTGCTCAGGAGGAGGCTCCCGTAAGGCTGTATACAGATGAGGACTTTCTTCCAGCCCACTCGCTCTATGCCACTGCATTTCATGAAATGCGCGTCCGTGTCGGCTGCTTCCCGGATTCTGTAGTTGCCCAGCCTAATGAGGGCAGACGAAACGCCTGGAGAGCGGACGCGGAAGACCGGTTTGTCTATGAGTTCAATGGGGAAATCGCCGCTTACAGCCACCTTCACGGGAATGAAATCAGCAGTGTCAGCGTACGTTCAGACCTTCAGGGACGCGGGATCGGACGAGAGTTTGTGAAGTACCTATGCAATGAGATCTATCAGCGCGGCCATGCAACCGTCGTTCTGTGCTGTGTCGTTGGGAATGAAGCCCGGCAGCTCTATGACAGCCTCGGGTTTCAGGAGACGCATATTACGGAGTATATGAGAAAACCGCTGGGAAGCGTGTAAAAGGTCTGCACCAATTAAGAGTCTACAAAAGCGTTCTGCAACGAAGTTCTAGAGACCAGTTGCGGACTAAACCCTCTGGAGGTCTGGTCGCTTGGCTAAATGAATGACCACAAGTTGTAATCCACAATCCAATAGAGAACGGAGCGGTAAACAGTATGAGTAACCTGGGATCACGGAATATCAGTGTGGTAACGTTGTTCGTTGAGGATCTGCCTGGCACCATGGGATTCTATCAGGAGGTTTTTGGTCTTGAAGAGGTGTACGCGGACGAGAATTCGGCCGTCTACGATTTCGGCAATATGAGCATCAATCTGCTGCACATCTCTGAAGCTCCCGGGCTGATTGAGCCCGCTGCCGTTGCCGGCCCCGCCTCCGGATCACGGTTTCAGTTCACAATCCGCGTGGAGGATGTAGATGCGGTATGCACAGAATTAACTGCACGCGGCGTAAGCCTGCTGAACGGACCCATGAACCGGCCTTGGGGCATCCGCACAGCCAGCTTCGCAGACCCGGCAGGACATATTTGGGAGGTTGCTCAGGAGCTGGTATAAGCTGAGGCTACGGATGGACAAATCAAAGCATTCCCGGTCAGGAAAAGCTCTGCCGGTTTCTCTACAATGAAATTGAAAGGAGAGGTGAGGATTTGGAAACGATCCGATTGCTTCAGCAGGCGATTGATTATGTGGAGCAGAACTTGAGCTCCGCCATAGGAGTTGAGGATATCGCCGGAGCAGCGATGACTTCGAAATACCATTTTCAGCGCATGTTCCATGCCTTGACGGGCTTCACCGTTACTGAATATGTACGCAACAGGCGGCTTACCTTAGCGGCGGAAGAGCTGGCCGGAACGGACAGCAAGGTGATCGATATCGCGCTTAAATATGGTTATGAGACACCGGAGTCCTTCGCCAAAGCGTTCCAGAGAATGCATGGGGTAACCCCGCAAATGGCGAGAAAAAAGAACGTGAAGCTCAAGTCGTTCCCCCGAATCTCCTTTCAAATTCAGATCAAAGGAGAAACCGAAATGAATTACCGGATGGTGGAAGAGAAGGGTTGCCGCGTCATTGGAAAAGAGGTGATCGTTCATAAGGATGCTTACACAGAAATACCTGCATTCACGGAGAAAATCTGGAAGGACGGGACGCATGACCGGATTAACGAATTAGCCGGAAGACCCGCAGGTTCGCTGCTGTTCGGCTATTATTACGACTTCAGCGAGGACGGAACCAAACGTTATCTGATGGGAATCGAACTGCCGGAAGGACAAGAGGTCCCACAGGAGCTTGACACCCTGACTGTACCTGATCAGACTTATGCCGTATTCGATAGCCGTGATACTTTTCCGGATGACGCGGAGATAGGACTGGAGATTCTGAATGTGTGGCGGAGAATTTATTCCGAATGGTTCCCTTCGGCAGGCTTTGAGCAAGTGGAAGGACCGTGCATGGAGAGATACTACTGGACCGATGACAGCCATGAAGAATCGATCTGCGAGGTTTGGATTCCGGTGGCTAAGAAATAAAATGCTTTGGACCTGATTATATATATTTGACAGAAAACTATAAGTCTATATTTCAGCGGGAAATGCTGTTAACCTGAGGGTGCACCCGGCCGGGAGACGCTAAAGCACGAGATGAGGTTAGGTTACGTATGGTCAGTCAAGAACTGCTGGTCCAAGCTGCAGACTCCTTTGGTTTTGATGTGAAGACTTTGGTCTTCATCAGCGACTCTTGCAATGAGGTATACCGGTTTACCCTACACAATCAGCCTTACATCTTACGATTATCTGCGAAACCCCATGCATATAATGCACAAATAAAAGCTGAAGTAGACTGGGTCTGTTATCTGGCACAGAACGGTGTGCGCGCCTCCCTTCCTGTTCACACCTCGGATGGGCAGCTCACTGCTGTTTGCAGACATCAGGAACAGCGTTTTATTGCTACAGCCTTTCATATGGCACCCGGACGTTTTTTTGATAAAAGCAATCCGCAGCTGTGGGGCCCCCCGATATTCAGAAAATGGGGAGAAGCCATGGGGCAAATGCATCTGCTTACCAAGTCCTATCCTGCTGCAGACGTTGCCGAAAGAAGAGCTGACTGGGGAAAGTGGCATATTAATAATCCCAATCTGAACCAGGGTCGTTACCTGATCCTGCTGGATAAGTTGAAAGCCCTGGAGGATTCAATCTCCAATTTGCCCAAAGATGCTGCATCGTATGGATTGATCCACAATGATTTCCATCCATATAATTTCCACATCGATAATGGTGAGATTACGGTATTTGATTTCGATGACAGCATCTATGGCTGGTATGCGCTTGATATTGCCATTGCAGCAACTCATGCCGTATGGTGGGGCTCCCCGGCGGATGACCGGCATTCCAAGCATGAGTTTGCTGAACGATTCTTAATTGAATTCCTGTCGGGATACTCCAGGTATAATGTTCTCGCCAGTTACTGGATTCAGCAGATCCCCATGTTCATGGACTACCGGAATATATGCTCTTATTTCTGGTGGCTGAGCAGCTGGGACGGGGATGAGATTCGGCTGTCTGAAGCTCAGCAAGCTGCAATTGCCCATGCCGTTCATCTTATTCAGAGTGGCCAATCGTTCGGTGGCTGCGATATCAAATTATAGCTTGGCAGAAGCCTGTTCACTGAGTTGTGATTAAGTGGAAAAACGTATCTTAATTTAGTTGTTTTAGCGGGTCCGCGGCAAATAAATGGATAAACGGCATTTAATTTCGAGCTTTCCTCGGCTTTGGCTTATATGAAGAAATTTAAGTGCTGTTTTTCCAACTGTTGTTTTAATAGGCGCTCTTCGATAATCAGCAAGTGGAGAAAATCCAACTGCTATGTTTCCGGACGATTCAATGTTCGCCCGTTCCCGTCTATACTTTAAAAAGACCCTCCGGAAACAGCCATAGCGGCGGTTTTCGGAGGGTCTTGCCAATGTGATTGCTGCGGCTTACGCATGCAGAAACTCCAATATATCTAATTATCGTTGTTATCCGATGTTATTATACCACTGCTTCCTGAATCTTAGCATCTATAGGACCCTCTGCTGCCGGCGGGTTCTTTTTCTTCATATAGTCGGAATAGTAGGCGGTTATGATTGGAACCAGAATGGACGTTACGATAACCGAGGCGGCTACCAGCGCCGTGGCTGTCTGGGCTGCGGGCAGGAACTCCGGCTTCATATTCGCCACCAGCATAGGGTTGGCGACAGCAGCTCCGGCAGTACTGGAGGCAGCAAGTCCGGCGGTGCCGTTACCGCGGCCGATGAATTTGTCGGCCAGGATCAGCGGAACGCCTGTAATAATGATAACCACTACGCCAAGCAGAATACCAAGCAGCCCAGTGTCAACGATAACGCCGAGGTCAATCGAGCTCCCCAGTGCGAAACCGAAGAACGGAATAAGGGTCTGGGTGGCTTTGCCGAAATAAGCACGCAGGTCATGATCCAGGTTACCCAGGATGAAGCCGATCAGGAACGGAAGCACAGCGCCGATGAAGAGATGCGGTTCGAATACGGCAACACCGGTGCTGCCCAGAATAAGCATCGTTACAAGCGGGCCGGATTCAAGTGACATCAGCACGAATGCTCCTGATTCTTCTTTGGTACCATACTGCTGCATGATGGAAGCGTACAGGCCGCCGTTGGTCATATCCATGGCGGAGATGATGGCGAGGACTGATAATCCGGCGAAGAAGCCGGTTTGCACACCGCCCTCAGGCAGGAACTGGATCGCGATCATAGCTACAACCCATGCTACAGCAATCTTGGTTAATACAAGCGTACCCGATTTGCGGAGTACCGTTCCGGTTGCTCTTACATCAATCGCTGCGCCCATACAGAAGAACCATACGGCCAGAATCGGCACAGTTCCTGTCATCAGGCCTTTGGTGAAGCCTCCGAAATATTCGCCTGCATCAGGAAAAGCGGTGTGAATGATCGCTCCCAGGAACAGTGGAACCAGCATCATTCCGCCGGGAATCCGATCTAATGTCTTTTTGATTTTCATATGATTACCATACCTCTCTTACTCATAATGAGTTTATATAATATTGAATATCATGCTTATTGTTCCTTATGAAGGCGCAGCAAACCAGCCCCAGCAAATCCCCGTTCACTACAATCCTGCTAGTCAGCAAGCGGGTTTCCTGAGATCACTTTGCCTGATGGCGCTTTCACATTTCGTACAGGTTACCTGCGGCTTAGTCCGAGCTCCGGAATCATTTTGGCGAATAAATCATCGCTTTCCTTAAGCTGTTTCGAGAAGGCTTTGCCGTCCTTCACCAGCAGTCCAAGTCCGTTCGACTTCATATATTCGCGGAAAGCCCTGTCCTCGGTCCCTTTGATAAATGCCCCGGCCAACACTTCCGCAATGGCATCCGGCGTATCCTTCGGCACAGCAAGTCCTCTCCATGTACTGGTGAAGTTCACATGTATTCCGGTCTGCTCTTCCAGAGTCGGCACATCCGGCAGCGCCTCTGAGCGTTTATCGGCGTTAACCGCCAGTGTCCGCAGCTTGCCTTCATCTACATACTTCTTCACCTCGGCGGGACTGACCGGCACCGCGTCCACGAATCCGTCCATCAAAGCGGAAACGGCTGGCCCTGCGCCTTCAAAAGGAATATGTGCAAACTTCACACCTGTCTCCCGTTCCAAGGTTACGGCGGCCAAATGCCAAATGCTCCCCGTTCCTGCGTTTCCCATTTTGAGTTCCTCTGGATGCGCTTTCGCAAAGTCGAGAAATTCATTTACGTCTTGCCATGGCGCGTCCTGTCTTACGGTAATGGCGGAAGGATCAAAATTCGTCTGTGCGATGGGTTTGAACTTCTCATAGGTAATCGGCAATAGTCCCAGATGGGGAAGAATCGTCAGCTCGGCCGGCAAAAAAGTGACGGTATAGCCATCGCCCTTGGCGCCCGCGCCTTCCATAAGTCCTACTGAGCCTCCGCCGCCCGTCCGGTTGACCACAATAATCGGCTGGCCCAGCACCTTCTCTGTCGCTTTGGCGAGTGCTCTTGCCGTGGTATCAGTTCCTCCGCCTGCCGCATAGGGCACGATCAGTGTAATCGGCCGCCCGGGAAAACCGGTGCTGGCATTCTTCTGCTCCGCATCGCCCGTCAGTTGAATGAAGGTTCTAAGGATTAGCAGAACTGCGAGTACTGATGCTGCCCAGATTCCTAGTTTGGTTGTCCGCTTCAAAACCATCCCTCTTCTCTATTAACAGTAATCGGGCAGCCTGCTGAATCTTATGCTGGCCCTGCGCCCGCTGCTTCACCCCCGAATTCTCTGAGCATCAGCCGCCCTTCCGGGGAGCTGTGAAAGTTTTCTCAAATAGAACTTTATCGCATTCGGGGGTGTTCCTTCAATCGCATAATCTTATTCTGAATCCTCAGAAACGCCGGAATGGCGCGGTTTTGGCCGATCTGCATACTCTTTGGAAGATTTGCTGTTCTCCCGGAACTTGCCCGGAGTCGTTGATTTAATCTTACGGAATACACGGATGAAGCTGTTCTCATTCTGGTAACCGACCTGCAGCGCAATATCGGCGATCCGCAGGGTGCTGTCCTGCAGCAATTCACAGGCTTTATCAATTCTGAGGTTGGTCAGATAGTCATACACGGTTGTTCCGGTCTCTTCCTTGAAGATCGTACTCACCGAGGACACCCCCATATTCACATGGGAGGCGATATCCTGAAGTCCGATATTGAACTGCAGATTCTCTTCCATATACTTGATGAGATTCTGTACAAGCAGGAATTCCTTCGATTGCCGGTGTGCTCCGAACGCACCGGCCATATGAATAGCAATGCTGCATAGCATGTCCTCAATCTCATGAAGCTCCATCGTCGACACCTGATGCCAGGTGTAGTCAGCCAGCTCGGCAGGCAGCGGGTATCCCCCGGCCGCCGTTATATGCAGAATTTCCTCCAGCAGGTCATCGACGGTGCGGAATACTTTTTGCGGCTGAATTCCTTTCTTGCGGGTCTCAGCCGACCATCTGCGGATCCACTCCTGCGCAGCCTGGGCGTCGGAAGACTTCAGGGCACTCAGCATCTCCTGCTTCCAGGCATCATCAGCCGCCCCGCTGCTCTCTTCATATTTGTTCTCCGCATGTGAATACACACGGACATGGGCATAACCTTCATATAACCGGTAGGATAGAGCCAGCTGCGCCTCTGAATAGGAACGCGGCACCTGGGCAATCGCCCCGGCCTGCTCGCCGATGCCAATGGACACTGATATATTCAGCACTTCAAGAATAAGGTCGGCCAGCTTACGCGCCTCTGTATATAACGGCTTCTCTTCGCCGCCTTTGGCCTGCAGCAGGATGACCAGACTGTCCTTCTGCGGTGCCGCGATGACGGACCGCCACGAAGCTTCGAAGTATTCGTGCACAATGTTGATCATTGCGTACTTGAGCAGCAGCTGATCTTCTTCTATGAACCCCGCCGCCCATTGGGTATGACGGTCAATAGACAAGGCGAGCGTCTCGAACGGACCTTCCGTCCAGCCGCCAAAATAATGTTCAAATTTCGTCTGCGTCTCCTGGGTGCCGATACTTCGCGTAATCAGATCCTGCACGAACTTGGAACGCAGCTCCGGCAGGCTCCAGTCCGCAACCAGCGATTTGCTCTGGAAGTCACCGACCAGCTTGCCGATAACCGGCTCCAGATCATACAGACCGCCTTGCCCGGCCGCCTTCTGTTCGGGAAGCAGCAGCTTGTTAATCCGCTTGAGCGGCCGGAAGGCCGCAAAATTATAATAATAAATAGCGGATAGACCTACGGCGATCGAGATCAGGGACAGCATCAGCATCATATTGCGCGCGATCTTCACATTCTTCAGCAGCTGCTCCATCGGTACCAGCGAAATCAGCCGCCAGCCGGTCACATTCGAGAAGGTCTGGTTGGCCATATAGGCCTGTCCGCCGATCCGGACATGGGCAAACGGGCTGACATCAATATCCTCCAGTACATTCTGCATGTCCGCCAGCGGGAACGGAAGGTTCAGCTTGGGATAGATCAGCTCCCCCTCCAGGTTGTACACCAGCTGATAGTTCGAGAGATGGGTATACATTTTGGAGAAAAGCATATCGTAATCGAGATCGATCAGCACCGCGCCGGTCACTTCCCCGTTCTCTACAACCGGCCGGGCCAAAGACAGCAGCTCTGTTTCTCGGAGACGGGAGTCGGTGCCGGTGTACAGCCTTCTTTTGATCAGAAGCGGCTTCTCCTTAATCTCCCCGATCCAGGACTCCCAGGCATGCTCCGGCGCATGCTCCCAGGAGGATACGTAGCCGTAGCCGCTCGAGAGGACGGAATGATCCTTGAACTTGATCACGCTGATGGCATGCACATCCGGCTCTGTCGCCAGCGTCTTGAGATATTCCTGCGGCTCTGCGGCAATGCCGGCATTGTCCCCGGTAGCGGCTTCTATATATTTCAGTACAGCCGGGTGAAAGGATAAATCGACCGCTTTGTTATCGGATTCGCGGAAGGCCCGGTTCGTCACATCTACGTTAATCTGCAGCAATTCGACATTCGGTGTATTAAGCTCGGTATCCAGTGCGTTGCGGTACTCTCTATAGGAGAATAACCCGATCAAAGTGATCAGAAGTGATACTCCTGCCGTCAGCATCAGAATGAGCCGGTTTTGTTTGTTGTTCAGCAGATATTTCAATTTAAATCGCAGCATTGCCTTAGCTTCATCCTTCCGGCGTTCTCTCTTGGTCCAGACCTTAGAGTAGCATGTTCACCTATACTTCAATATGGAGCATGTCATACCCTTTAAGATTTTAAGCATTTACGGATAAAATACACAGAAATGATATAATGAAAGGAATGATTCAATCCGAAACGGCGCTGCCGTCCTGTTTGCAGGGGCAGTACTGTTTCAACACCAATCTGCTACAGGAGAACGATAGCGATGCAGCCAAATTATGCCATGGATGATGCCGGATGGGACAACCTTATCTCGGATGTGGCCCGGATTTTTGATGATCTGACCCTTAAACGGGGGTTTCAATATTATAAACAAAAACGCGTGCATGCCTTCCAGATGAGGACGGACAGGAAAATCATGTCAATCGTTGAAGGCCGGGAAGATTATATGGTTGCCGTTGAGCTGGAGCATCTGCTGGAGAGCCGCTGCGACTGTCCGGTATCCGGCCCGTGCAAGCATATGGCCGCTGTGCTGATGTACTACGCGGAGCTTCAGGGCAAACCTGTACATTCGATTGCCAATGCCAAGGCACTTGTGGACATTCCCAAGATCCCTTCTGCCCCTGCTCAAGGAGTTCCGGGACGGCGCGGGGAACAGCTGAAGAAGCTGGAGGCGCTTATTCCAGAGGCCACTGTGCAGCAGTGGCGTGAATATATGGCACTCCTCATAGAGCCCCTGGCCCATACCGTGCGAAATCCGCAGTATGCCGACCGGGCGCTGGCCGCCATCTCCGGGGTCCGCCCCAAGCTGTCTCCCGCTGCCGCCCAGCTGTTCAAGCTTCATACTCATCTCTGTGTGCTGGAAAGCTTAGTTAAGCCTGGAGGACAGCCGCTGGCGGCGAACCTCTCCTCACTTGGTTATTCTGTCGGCTACTATACTTCAATTGCGATTTCCGAGCTGCAAAAGCATATCACGGACATGATGAAGAAAGGCCTGCCGCTGGCGGAGGCCCCTGAAGAATGGCCCAGAGTATACGATACAATCGCCTATCTGCGGGGCGAGATGCTGACGGAAGCCCGCGACCGTTCGCGGGATCAGCCCTACTTCTCTTACTGCTATACCCTGCTGTGGACCAATTGGATTACGCCGAATCTAAGCGGACCGGAGCTGTATGCCGAAGAGCTGGAGCATCTGCGGACGGCCGGACAAGCTCTGGGGGCTTCAGCCTCACGCCATGCCCTGCTGCTGGCTGAGAGCCGGATGTATTATTCTCTGCATGATGATGCCGCCGCTATGGAACAGCTGCGCGCAGCAGCCGAGCGGCCCGGACTGCACCCGGAGGAGCTGATAAGCTTCCTGGCCCCGCTGGCCGAAGCCCGGCAGTGGACACGCCTCACGGCATGGCTGGCAGAGATTGGCCCGCTGCTCAGCAGCCGGCTGTACAATCTGCAGGAGTACGCCGGGTACTGGGATGAAGCGGTCCGTCATCTGCCCGAAGCCGAGCCCCGGATGTGGGATACGCTGGCCGGTATGCTGCCGCTGTCGCGCGAGATCTATGAAGAGCAGCTGCTGACCTACGGCAAATGGCAGGAATGGATGGATATGCAGTTATCGGCCGGGCGGCAGCCTGCCGACTTCCGGGTCAGCGACCTGCAGCCGGTGGAGAAGAATGCACCGGAGCTGCTCCTGCCGTTCTATCATCAGGCTGTGGAACGATTCGTGCTGGACAAAAACCGGCACAGCTACAAAGCAGCGGTGAAGCTGCTGAAACGTCTGTCCAAGCTGTACAAGAAGCTGAAACGCGAAGCACGCTGGGAGGAATTCCTCGAAGCCTTCACGGACCGGCACAGCCGGCTGCGCGCTCTTCAGGAGGAACTGCGGAAAGGAAAACTGATTCCATGAACACAATGATGCGCAATATTACGGTCCAGCTCGCCTTAAGCCAGTATGGCGACGCGCTGATCTACGGTGTTGATGACCGGGATGATTATGTACCCGGCGTCCAGTTGAAGCAGATGCTGTTCGCCTGGCATGAAGAATCCTTCTATGGAACGGAGCTTACTACTTCGAAGGCGGATGAGGTCGAGCTCGTGGTGCTTCCTGCCGAGCAGGTGATTCCGTTCTTCGCCAGCCTGCGGCTGCTCCGGCATGTCGGCTGGAGCTGGCAGGGCGATGCCCAGCTCTTGAAGCGGCTGGCCCCGCTGCTGGCAGGAATGCTGGATAACAAGCAGTATGCACCCAGCTTCTCCGCCTTCCGGGAAGGCCAGCTCCGCTGGGCCTGGGAGGAGAAGGCGCTGGCGGAAGCCGCCGAAGGCAACTGGGACGATGCGGCGGCGCTGCATAGTCTTGAGGGACGCAGCGGGTTCGCCGAAGGTCTGCGGGCCGCCTTCTCTGCGGCGGTCTTCCAGCGCTATTACGGCACCGATGCGGAAGCCGGTGACCTGCGCAGTGAGTTCCCGCTGCTGTTCAGCGCGAGCCCGGGCAGTGCGGCCGGGATGGACGAAGACAGCTGGCTGATGTCCATCGGCTGGAAGGCAGACACCGCGCCGTTCCGGCCGGCGCTGCAGCTGCTTGAACCGGACGAAGAGCTGCCGCACTGGCGGCTCCAGCTGCTCCTGCAGGACAAGCGCGACGAGTCCGCGCTTGTGCCGCTGCGGCTCACCGGGGACGGCGAGCCGCATGGCCTGTGGCCCGCATCGTGGACAGAGCATGTCCACGAGCGCGCGGCCGGGTGGCTGTCACGGCTGCGTGACAGCCTTCCCGAGCACATCGGGCGCGGCGCCGATGTGCTGGCTGAACCGCTTAGCGACGCGGTCGCTTGGCGGTTCCTCACGGCCGACAGCCGGCTCCTGCTGGAGGCCGGCTGGCAGGTGCTGCTGCCGGCGTGGTGGGAAGCCGCCAGCCGCAGGAAGCCGCGCCTGCGCGCGAAGATCAGCTCCGGCACCGCCGAGGGCCGCGGGCAGTCGCTGTTCGGCCTCGATGCGCTCGTCGACTTCGACTGGCGCATCTCCATCGGCGACGCCGATCTCTCCGAGGCGGAGTTCGCCGACCTCGTTGCGCGCGGGGAACGCCTCGTCCAGTTCCGCGGCAAGTGGATTCCGCTGGACCCTGCGCTGCTGGCGCAGATTCAGCGGGCCATGGCCGGGATGGACAAGTCGCAGGGCTTGTCCTTCCAGGATGTACTGCAGCTGCACCTGCTAAATAGCGGTGCAGACGCGGACGCGGAGGAGGCCGAAGCACAGCGCGCCGAGGAGGAAGCAGCCCGCGTCCGGCTGGAGGTCGAGCTGAACGAGCATCTGGTCGGAATCATCGGCCAGCTCGGACAGCGCAGCCAGTGGCCGAAGCCGGAGGTTCCGGCCGGCCTCCATGCCGAGCTTCGCAGCTACCAGCATGAAGGCTATGCCTGGCTGGTATTCCTGCGCCGCTTCGGCCTCGGCGCTTGTCTGGCCGATGATATGGGGCTCGGCAAGACGGTGCAACTGATCTCCTACCTGCTCCACATGAAGGAGCAGGAGGCGGAAGCGGAAGCTTCCGGCGCACCGGTGGCCCGGCGGCAGACAGAGCCGGCCGGCTGGCCCTCGCTGATCATCTGCCCGACCTCCGTGCTCGGCAACTGGCAGAAGGAGCTGCAGCGTTTCGCCCCTTCCCTGAACGTGATGCTTCATTATGGAAGCAGACGGCTGGATGCCGGATATTTCTACGGCGCTGCTTCGCAGGCCGATGTGGTCCTCACTTCCTATGCTACCGCCGCGCTGGACCAGGAGTTGCTGAAGCAGTTCACCTGGGCGGCTGTATGCCTCGATGAAGCGCAAAATATCAAGAACGCCGGAACGAAGCAATCGGCCGCAGTGCGCAGCTTCCCGGCCCTGCACCGGATCGCCCTGACGGGGACACCGATTGAGAACAGGCTGTCCGAGCTGTGGTCGATCTACGATTTCATCACACCGGGTTATCTCGGCACTCCGAAAGGATTCCAGGACCGGTTCGCTAACGCCATTGAGAAAGAGCGGAATGCCGAAAAAACCGCAGACTTGCAGCGGCTGGTCAAGCCGTTCATGCTGCGCCGCAAGAAGAAGGACCCGGCCATTCAGCTCGATCTACCGGATAAGAATGAAATGAAAACCTACATTAATCTGACAGCAGAGCAAGCGGCGCTCTACGACCAGAACGTGAACAGCCTGCTCGAACGGATGCAGAAGCTGGAGGGCATTGAACGCAAGGGTGCCATTCTGGCCGCCTTAACCAGCCTTAAGCAGCTGTGCGACCATCCAATGCTGCTGACCAAAGAGGCGCTGCCCGAGCCGGAGGCCGGAGGCGTTCTGAACACCAGCGCCTTGATTGAACGGTCTGCGAAGCTGGAACGGCTGCTGGCGATGGTCCGCGAGCTGCGCGAAGAGAATGAGCGCTGCCTGATCTTCACCCAGTATGTCGGCATGGGCAAGATGCTGCAGGCTGTGCTTCAGCAGGAGCTGCAGGAACCGGTGCTGTATCTGAATGGCAGCACCCCGAAGAGCACCCGTGACCGCATGATTGAACGGTTCCAGGCCCCCGCACTGCCTGCCGGTGAAGCCGATGCCGCCTCCGGGTACCAGCCGTCCGATCAGCCGAATGTATTTATCCTCTCGCTCAAAGCGGGCGGTGTCGGCCTCAATCTGACCGCCGCCAATCATGTCTTCCACTTCGACCGCTGGTGGAATCCGGCGGTGGAGAACCAGGCCACTGACCGTGCCTACCGCATGGGCCAGACCCGGGACGTGCAGGTGCATAAGTTCATCTCGCTCGGCACGCTGGAGGAGAAGATTGACGAGATGCTGGAGAGCAAGCAGCAGCTCAGCGACGATGTGATCTCCGGCTCCGAGGGCTGGATCACCGAGCTGTCTACGGACGCGCTGAAGGATCTGTTCACGCTGCGGAGGGAATGGGTCGGTTAACGGAGTTCACCACTGCTCTGACATTCTAAAGGTTGCAGCCAGATTGTCCTCCCCGGCCAGTGAGCTGACCACCAGCGTGATTGGCTCCTGCTGCATGTCGTAGAGCAGCTGCTGATTTACCAGATTCACGGCAACATTCTGGTACGCACCCGATATGCCGGAGCCGATTCCTTGAGTGATGACCCTTCCGCCAGTAACTGCAGTACATGTATAGTTCACTTGCAGCGCCGTTTCAGTTACGGGAATAGCTGTAGTCGGCGTAGGATAGTTCACAAAGGCTCCGTTTACGCTTCCGCCGGCGATCACTTTATAGCGGATGGGGGTAGAGGCCAGAATCTCCAGTCCATCCGTTTTGATCTCGGCAGTCACCGCTTCAGGAATGGTCACTAAGGCACTTCTCCGGAAGCTGATGGCCGCGAAATCGCTATCAGTAACGGTGATATTGTCACGGAATTCCGAAGTGATCCGGCCTACGGCAATCGGCAGCATGGGAACGGGAATCCAGACCCCGCTGCTGTCAATCAGGAACACACGGACACGGACCTGCTCCTGTGAGTACACTACATTGAATTGGAAAAACGTCTGTGTCACATTATAGGTTTTGGTTACGACTTCCCTGTAATTCAACTCGAACAGCTCCTGGGCGAACAGCGTCGCCGGACTTACATCATTATTCAGCCCGGTTAAATAGACCACTCCTCTGGGGGTTCCATTGTTCACTACCTTCACGACAGCTTGACTGATAGGCCCTGCTCCCAAGGTAGGGTTCTTTGTTAACATGTTGGTTGTCAATACAGGCACAGCTCATCACCCTCCTATTAAAGCTATTTCATATATCATATGCCGAGCAGATTAGAAGTTTCTGGTTAATTGACAGCGGGAGACACTCCACAGCCCTCAGACGCTTCCGTAACTGGGCGCAGTTGCCATTTTATATCCGCTGTGCTAAAATCAACTTAACTTTTTTAGAACGGAGGGCTCAGTGTGATAGATTATATCCGGATTCGTAACTTACGCGGCTAATTACAGCTTCATAGCGCGAAAGCTCTGCCTTGTGCAGAGGACTCAGGATAGGTCTATCCATTTTTAGAGGCAGCCCATAGCTTGAACTTATACGCGGGACAACAGGATAATTTATAGCGTGAAGTCTATAATTTCCCTTGTATCTGAACGGAGAACCGAGGTTGCTCCGCCCGGCCCGGCGTATGCCTTTAGGAATTGCATCCCCATAGTGAATATACTGAACCGCAGCCCATGCCTGGCTGGAATAGAGAACTATTCCTCCCTGACGCTGCCGGTTCTTGGCTTCATATTATCTACGGGAGTGCCATAGCTGTAGAACTGTTATTGGTGTAACGGCTCTACAGGACCCTATTCTGTTGATCCTCACAATCCTTTTAGCACAGGCAGACTGCCTGTGCTTTTTTATGTCCAAATTTAACAATGGAGGTTGAACTATATATGGAATCCGTACAACAAAAAGCAGTCATCGTCGGTGTACAGCTGCAGAATGACAATAACTTCGATTACGCCATGGAGGAGCTGCGCAATCTGGCAGCCGCCTGCGAGATTGAGGTCGTGGCTGAGCTCAGCCAGAAGTCCAGCCGGGTGAACCCCTCGCATTATATCGGAACCGGCAAAATCCAGGAGCTGGCGCTGCTGATGGAGCAGCATGATGCGCCCATCGTTATCTTTAATGATGAGCTGTCGCCGTCCCAGATCCGTAATCTGGAATCAACGCTTGACCATCAGGTCATTGACCGGACGATTCTGATTCTGAACATCTTCGCGCAGCGTGCCAAAACCAAGGAAGCCCAGCTGCAGGTGGAAGTAGCGCAGCTGCAGTACATGCTTCCCCGCCTGACGGGCTTGCGCGAATCTCTGGGCAGACAAGGCGGCGGAGGCGGAACCGGCCTGAAGAACAGAGGGGCCGGGGAGACGAAGCTGGAGCTGGACCGCAGAAGAATCGAGGAGCGTATCTCCGTCCTCCAGACAGAGCTGCAAGCACAGGTCTCAAGGCGCCAGATTCAGCGTAAGCAGCGCCACAAGAATGAGGTGCCTGTCGTTTGTCTCGTAGGCTACACCAATACCGGCAAGTCGAGCTTAATGAATACGCTGGTGGAGACCTATCATCCCGGCTCGGGCAAAGGGGTCTTCGCCAAGGATATGCTGTTCGCCACTCTCGAAACATCAGTGCGCAGTATCGATCTGCCCGATCACAAAACCTTCCTGCTCACAGATACCGTCGGGTTCGTCAGCCAGCTGCCCCATCATCTGGTCAAGGCCTTCCGCTCGACACTGGAAGAGGTCACGGAAGCGGATCTGCTGATCCATGTGGTCGACATTTCCGATCCGCAGCATGAGCAGCATATGGCTGTAACGGATGAGACCCTGAAGGCGTTGGGCGCTGACGGCATTCCCACCCTGTATGCCTACAACAAAGCTGATCTGACGGACCAGCCTTATCCGCAGGTCCAGGAGAATTCTGTAACGCTCTCTGCGCTGAAGAACCGCGGAATTACCGAGCTTACGGCGCTGATCCGCAGCCGGATCTTTACCGATTATATTCAGTGTGAGATTCTGGTCCCGTTCGACCGGGGCAGCATTGTTTCTTACTTCAATGAGCATGCCGATGTGCAGTCCGTCAGCTATGAAGAGCAGGGCACACGTCTTAAGCTGGAGTGCCGGGCCGCCGATTATGAGCGGTTCCGGGGTGATTTTGTAGAGCTTTCGCAATAGAATCCTCTCTATGTAACAGGAGCAGGCCCCGGTAACTCTTACCGGGGCCTGCTCCTGCTGTTGTATATGGAAGCACCGGAAGCAGTGAATACTTCCGGCAGTAAACTCCTTAAAGACCCGCGGACAGCCGATCTGTCCGCCTTATTTTGCCGGACCGGGATTTAATTGAAGCAAGAACCCTCCGTCCCTTCCGCTGCTGCGGTTCACACGTAACCCGCCGTCATCTGTCATCTCCAGAAGCGGTTCAGCGTAAACCGCCTCTTCATGCTCCGGCTGTACCTCCAGTGAGAATACCAGCGCTGCCTGCTGTAAAGAGATGAAATCAATGCTTCTGCGCGGGCCTGTATAGAGAATCATATCGATATTTATGCTGTCTTCCGCGTTATGAATTTCCCACGCCCAGCTGCGCACCGCACCTGCATGCCCGCTGAATGCCGCGAACCAGGTCGTCAGGTTAAACGCGGTTCCCCCAATGATGATGCTCGCCCCTTCTTCCGTAGGCCCGGCGATGATCCCATCCAGGCACCCGCCAATCTCCAGCCGCAGCCGCAGATCTGCGGCCTCAATGATGCCGCCGGTCCGGTCGAGATTCGGATGAGTATCGCCGCCGTCCGTAATGAAATCTACACCGAACAGCAAATGTTCTGCTTCCTGCAGTGATTTGAAGCGTGCAGAGCAGTAGTCATAGCCGTCATGCAGGCAGCGGAGCCGGATATAGGCCGGCTGGCCATGATTGTCCGCATAGACCACCAGCGGCCGTCTTTGATTCCACAGATCACTATGTGTGAAGGAACCGATACTAAACTGCGGGGTCATATAGGTGACCGCCCATTTGCCGCCGTCCATTTGCCCCTCCCCTTCGCCTTCCAAGAGCTGCCTTACTTCCTTCGTCTCAGGAGACGTGAAGCCAGCCAGATAAGCAGGCGGGCAGTGGATGCCGCTCCTATACCATTCTTCCTCGTAGGGCAGCTCCTTCCAGGGGAAGAACTTCACCGCTCCTCCCGTCGCCATTTGCAGAAAAGCCTTGCTCTGCTCATTCAGCAGCGCCCCGTAACTGCGGGAATGCGGCCCGGACCACTGGGCCGTGGCCGGGTGATAATAGCCCGCGACGGTCTTCCAGGTCAGTTCAAGCAGTTCTCCGGTCAGTGCTTTGACCGTGCTGTCCGTGGTCTCGGACTGAAGCTTCGACAGCTCCAGAATGGCAATGTAGGTATAGACCGGACTGTTGTATTCCTGAAAAGCCCCATGCTCCATGGTATGGGCATGCAGCTTCCGAAGCCGCTCCAGACCGTATGCCGCATAATCCTCGCGTCCTAATTGCTCCCCGGCAATTCTCGTAACAAAAGCTCCGATAATCGCAATATTGGTATAGTCCGGACCCACATTCCGCCTGATAATCGCCTCGCAGGCATAATCAATGGAATGAATCATATCTTCCCGCAGGCCTTCCGGAAAGCGGTGGCCGTGGCGTGCGATCGCCTGAACCAGCCGGCTGCCGCAGAAATCGGCCCAGTTCCAGTCCGGAGGCGCCATCTGGTGCAGCGGCTCCTCATAGAACCAGGACCAGATCCCGAAGGTAGCATGGCTCCGGTCGGTATCCTGCAGGGAGATCACCTGCCGGATGATATCGAATGCCCGCTGTTCATAACGGGCCAGCTCCGTATCAAGCAGTCCGAGTGCATAGGAGAGTGAATCTCTGGTGGAATGGATGAACTCCGCCTGCTTCAGGGTCGTATGATAACCCGGGCTGCTGAACGGGGAACGCAGCATGCAGATGCCCGGATCATAACGGGACTCCAGTCCGGCCATTCTTTGAATCAGCAGCTGCAGATGGTTCATCTCTTTATTTACAGGCTCTGCGGTTTCCTTCACGGTCATCTTCCTCACTTTCCTTCAGAGTTCAGCGGAACCGTCTGCTGCGGGTGCTGCGGGTGCTGGTGATCCAGCGCCTCTGTCAACAGCTGCATCACCAGTCCCTGACCGTACAGCGCCGGATACCTCTCAATGGCGTTGTAAGCTTCTATTGAAGTCATTACCGGGGTGCCTCCCGAGACTCCCTGCACCTCACCGTCTTCACGGATAAGCGGCAGGATTCCTTCAAGCGCCTTTCCGGCACTCTCCAGAAAAGAGTCATCCAGCAGGCCGCCCTTAACCGCCTTGAGGAAACCGCAGGCGATGCCGGCGCTGGCTGACGTCTCCTGGTAATAATCCGGCCGGTCGAGCACAGTATGCCAAAGTCCATTATCTCCCTGAACCTGCCGCAGGGCGGAAGCGAGCGTACGGTAGCGGCTACTGAGCTCTTCCGGGACGGCAACTACGCGCCCGGTCTCTGCCACAATCTCGGGAACGGCCAGCGTAATCCAGGCGTTGGCCCGGGCCCAGCGGGCAGCCGACATATGGCTGCCGTCCCGGCAGTTCCAGCCGTGGAACAGCAGCCCCGTCGCCTGGTCCTGCAGCAGTCGCAGATGCAGCAGGGTCTGCTGCAGGGCGGCCTCTGCAAGCCCTCGGTCGCCGGTCAGCCCGGCAAGCCGTGCCAGGAACAGCACGGCCATATACACCGTATCCGCCCACACCTGCTCCGGGAAGTCTACAGCCTCCGTCACGGTATGCTCCAGCGCCCCTTCCCGGGTTCGCGGCGCAGTCTCCAGCATCCAAGCGGCAATTTCCTGAGACCTGCTCAGAAACCAGGTGTCCCCGGTCAGCCGGTACAGTCCAGGAAACAGCGCATATGGAGCCAGGGAGTTGATGACCCGAACCCCCTCTGCCTTACGCTTATTCCGGTTCACCCAGAGCAGCAGATAATCAATTACCTTGTCTGCGCCGGTGGCAGTTCCGTATTCCATCAAGGAGATTACACCGACACCGGGCACCCAGTCCCAGTGATGAATATCCATCCCCCAATTGCCCTGATGCCCGACGGAAATCATATATTCGAAGATAAGATCCAGCTTCTCTTCTAACTCCTGTTTTGTACTCAAAACGTCCGAAGCCTCCTTGAACCGTGATAATCCCCCTCGAAATCTGCTTTGACCGGAGAGTTGCCCTGAAACGGAATTTCGCCAAACAGCGCTTTGACCGTAAGCTCTACCGTATCCTCATGCAGCGAATAAGCATTCACCAGCGTATCGAGGAATGGAATATCCTGCAGCAAATACGGCGATGCAAAAGAAATGCCGACCGGCTTGATCGTCTCCGCATGCTGCATAGCCCAGATGGCCTTGGCCGCTTCGCCTACCGGACGGGCCGTATTCATCATGCCATGCAGCGGTAGGAAATACGGTGCAAAAGCAGCATCCCAAGATATCCCTGTCTGCTCCCATTGCTGCAGTGTAGTCAGCGGTTCGAATTCATCGAGGATATCGACCTGCAGCCCTCTGCCCTTAAGCTGCTCAACGAAGAGATTCATCCGCTCGTATTTGCGTCCCTCCGTCACCTTGTTCAGCATGATCACCAGCACCCGGCGGACCGTCTGCGGACTCAGGGGCAGCTGGCCGGTCCGGTTGCGGACCAGCGTAATGCAGCGCCCGGCAAGCGCCCGGCTTAATTGTCTAACCTGCCAGTCCAGCTCGGGCGGCAGCTTATCCTCCAGCAGCGGTAATGCCAGCCCGTCTTCTCCCGCAGCGCCGGTAAACTGCATTCCAAGCCGGGCTTTCATCTCCAGAATCCGCCGGACGCTGGCCTTCAGCCGTTCCCTGCTTACCCGCCCGTCCGCCACCGCCTGCTCCATCACCGCGAAGTATCTCACACCCGGCCAGAGCAGCACATCCGTGCCGCAATTGAAACAATCGATCATGCGCTTCTCATAATCTCCCCAGGCCAGAAACCCGCCCATATCCAGCGCATCCGACAGCACCACCCCATCGAAGCCCATTCGTTCCCGCAGCAGCTCCGTAGTGATGCGCTCCGATACGGTTGCAGGCACCGGCTTCACGGCAGTATCCCCGTCTTCGATCCAGGGAAGGGCAATATGGCCGGTCATATAGGACATCACGCCCTGATCGATGATTCTCTGAGCCACATGTCCATATGTGGAGAACCATTCCTCTTCAGATAAGCTGTTAATCGTAGTAATGATATGCTGATCCCTGTAATCCACCCCGTCGCCGGGAAAATGCTTGGCGCAAGCCGCGATGCCATAATCCTGCATCCCGCGCATGACGGCCGTAGACAGGCGTGCCGCCCGCCCGGCATCATCCCCGAGACAGCGAGTGGTAATGACGGGATTCATCCAGTTCAGCAGAAGATCAACCCCCGGTGCCAGCGCCCAGGTGAATCCGGCTGCCCGGCCTTCCATCGCTGTATATTTACCGTATTCATAAGCCAGCGCTTCATCATCGGCTGCAGCAAGGGCGAGAAGGGGCGGGAAGGCTGTGAGGCTTTTGACTGCAGAGCCGGCCCCGAATTCCAGATCACCGGAGAACAGCAGCGGGAACTTGCTGATTCTCTGCAGCATCACGGTCCAGTCCCGGTAATCCTCCGCTCTGCCCGCAGCCTTCTGAATGACCTCTCCGCCGATAAAGAAGCTGCCCACCGGATATTGTGCCAGATACCCGCGAAGAGCGTCCTCGTCGTCCCCCCTGAACGGCAGTCTGCCTGCATGATCCTGCATCGTCTGCCCGATAAGCTCCCGCAAGCTCATAGCCTCCAGCGTGCCCTCTACCCAGTCCTGCTCTTCCTTGCTTAGCGGCCTCTGCATAGTCCCGATTCCTCCCGGTAATTTCTATTCCAAGTGTAACGAAAAGCCGGACCGCTCTAAATAAAGTCAACTATAATATAAGTTCAAAATTCTATAATCCTCCCACAAAGCGGGGTCTTAGCTTCGGTGATTACTCAGACATTTGGCCGGGACTCTTAAATAAATTCTTATGCAAAAATAAAATCACCCTAACGGTGAATCAAGCCGGAGGGTATGCGGGGTATGCGGGGTATGCGGGGTATGCGGGGTATGCGGGGTATGCGGGGTATGCGGGGTATGCGGGGTATGTGACCTGTACAGCTAATGTAGATATTAGGGCCACCACACAATGCTCCACTCACACTATTTCCGAAGCAGCCTCCGTTGTAATCAATAGTACTAATGCTCCTTATTCCCTCCTGCTGCCCACTTCTAGCGGATTCAGGGGTACTAATACCCCTCATTCACGCCTGCTGCCCACTTTTAGCGGATTCAGGGGCACTAGTGCCACTCATTTACTCCTACTGCCCACTTCCGCGGATTCAGAGGGATTTATCCCTTTAATTTCCCCATGCCGCCCACCTTGGGTGGGTTCATAGGGATTTTTCCCTTTAACTTCCTCATGCCGCCCACCTTGGGCGGGTTCAGAGGGATTTATCCCTTTAATTTCCTCGTACCGCCCACTTTTGGCGGGTTCATAGGGATTTATCCCTTTAATTTCCTCATGTCGCCCACTTTCGGCGGATTCAGAGGGATTTATCCCTTTAATTTTCCCATGTCGCCCACTTTTGGCGGAATTAGAGGGATTTTTCCCTTTAATTTCCCCATGTCGCCCACTTTTGGCGGAATTAGAGGGATTTATCCCTTTAATTTTCCCATGTCGCCCACTTTTGGCGGAATTAGAGGGATTTATCCCTTTAATTTCCCCGTACCGCCCACTTTTGGCGGGTTCATAGGGATTTTTCCCTTTAACTTCCTCATGCCGCCCACCTTGGGCGGGTTCAGAGGGATTTATCCCTTTAATTTCCTCGTACCGCCCACTTTTGGCGGGTTCATAGGGATTTATCCCTTTAATTTTCCCATGCCGCTAACTTTCGGCGGAACCAGAGGGATTTATCCCTTTAATTTCCCCTTCCAGCCCACTTTCAGCGGATTCAGAGGGATTTATCCCTTTAATTTCCTCATGTCGCCCACTTTTGGCGGAATTAGAGGCACTTTTGTTCCCCATTCCCCTCCTGTCGCCCACTTCAGGCGGATTCAGAGAGACCCCTGACACAGGACACATTCGTCCTTCAGACGAATCTGCTCCAATTCCAAAGAAGCCTATCCTCTGTAGACGAAATATAGTCATTCCCCAGAAATAGAAACTCCCCGCGGCTTCACACTTCAAAGCACGCGGGGAGCATAAGTCTTCATTCGTGAGCCCAAGCCTGTGTATTCCGCCCGTCAAGGCAGACTGATGAGCAGGGTCTCACTTAATTTGTTATTCTCCTTGTTCATCTCGGCATACCGCCAGATATCATTCACAAAGAAGCTGATGGTGAAGCTGCCAATGGTTGGCACTGTCCAGCGGGGCGTTCCCTGGGCGCTGCTATTTGCTGTTAATGTGATCTCTTCACCCGGCTGGATCACGCTGGTGTTTGTGTCCGACCAGGATACAACCCCGCCATTTACCGAAAAGGCGCCGCCGGTGATCTGTCCGAGTCCGGTAGATGTGTTCAGCGGTGTAGGGCGGACGCCGATGTTCTTCACTTTGGCCCAGAAAATCAGCGAATCCCCCAGCTGCGGAGTGCTGTGCGCCGAAGGGCTGCCGTCGCTGTTCACGATATTCCAGCCGATATCCGTCACGGTCAGATCCGGCCCCGGCGCCGGCAATACCGATTCATAGCTCTGGAACTCCAGTCCGCTCACCATGACTTTTCCCTCGGTGCCTGTAATTTCAATCCGGTGCAGCCCGTACTCCAGGCCCGTCAGCCCGTAGACGATTTTATGATCCCCCTCAAGTCCGGCCTGCGGAATCACTATCGTCTCCATATATTCGCCGTCGACGTAGATGTCAGCACTGCCCATATCGCTTTTGATATCCGATCTCCAGCGGACGCCAGTGCCGTTAAAGCTAAACCCTGCCAAAGCATCCGGTCCATAGGTCACATGGGAGACCCCATTCGGCGCGGTCTCGAACCCGGTATAGTCGATGTAAGCATGGTTATGCGCAACCGGGTACCACGCGGAGACCGGAACATATAGCCCCTCTTCCAGCCTGAAATAATCGATATTCGCCCCGTTTCCTGCCGAGGTGAAGCTGATTGTGTTATAGCCCGCCTGGAGCGTGATCCCATACTGCCGCGCGGTTATATTGGCAGTCCAGCTTCCCGTAGAGGGCAGCGTAACCGTGGACTGTTTCACTCCGTTAACGAGGATATTTTTCTTCGATTCCTGATTGGAAGCGTATGCAATAGTTAAGGTGTAGCTGCCGCCGTTCGTGGAATAGAAGCCCTGAATGGCCAGACCCCCGCCATGTGTCTGCTCGACCACCTTCCCTCCCGAGGCGCTGCTGTTATTACTCACCTTCAGCGGCAGGGCAAACGAGGTGGCCTCCGCCTCGAATTTAGCCGGATCTCCCGTCACATGCGGCGTAACCGGCATGACCGGTGTGGTTGCGGATACGGCTGCAGTCAAAGGTGATACATTGCCGGAGTCATCCACAGCCTGCACCTTGTAGCTGTAGGTAGTCTGTGGCGCTACGGTATAGTCACTCCAGAAGGTAAGGCGTCCAGGAACATTAATTACCGGAGCCGTCCCGTTGTCACGGTACACGTTGTAGCTGACGACCGCATCATTATCTGTGGAGGCATTCCAGGTCAGCCTGATTTGCTCATGGCTTACGGCCAGTGCTGCCGGACTGGCCGGAGCGGATGGCAGAGTACTCTCCTGCTCATCCAGAATATACTGGACAGTCTCCCCGGCACCCAGCGAAACCGTAAGGGTAATATACGGTGTTGCTGTCAGCTGAACCCGGGAGTAGGCCGCAGCATAGGTATCTCCTGCACCGAAGCGTTCCCCCGTATACGTTCCGCTGGACGGCATCGCAACCCGCACCTGCATCGTTACCGGCGATTTCTCAAAGTTGACGAAATTCAGCAGAATTTTATCGGACGAAGCGCCGATGGCCGTAACCCCCAGCGCCGAGGTATCCACTGCGCGGAAATATGCCTTTTGCCCGGTTAATGCAGACGCATTGAGAACTTCGTAGCTGAGCGGGCTTCCATGGGTCGCATAGGCGGCGGCCAGTCTGCGGAACGTCTTCAGCCGGGTCTCCCCGGACTCGTTGATATTGGCCGGCACTGCTGCCGTATCCTCATAGCGGTGCGTATTCCAGTTAATCGCGGAATCGAACAGCCCAAACTCCGTCCCGTCATTAAAGAAGGCGGCATGCTGCATAATATGATCTACATAGCCGATATCCCCCCGCAGCTCCCGGTCAAAAGCAGAGGCGAACCTGTACGCATACGTGCCATATTTCGTATTGTCGGAATGATTGTCGTTGCTGCCGGTCTCGCTCATCGCCATTTCTTTGCCGAAGCCCTCATCCGCTTCGCTATAGACACGCAAATTCTCATACAGGCTTCCGCCCGGCAATGGCTGAACCCCGGTGCCGCCATAGCTGTGTCCGTTGGTCACATCCGACAGCGCTTCAATCGCCTCCCGCTGGCTGGCATCCCGCTCCCAGCCGTCAGGCGTTCCGTTATACGGCCAGTACGCCCAGCCGGGGGCAACAATCTTCAGGTACGGCTGGCTATTGGTCTGCCGCTCCTCATCCATCAGCTCATGAAGCGCAAGCACCGCCTTCTGTGCCCAGCCGAATAATCCCGGCTCATTGCCCGTTTCCGCATACTGGTACAGATCACCGAATTTGCTGACGAACCCGGCATAATAGCTCCGCAGCGCTGAGCTGATGGTTCCGGCGGCCAGCTCACTATTGCTCTTCCAGTTCCCGCCGATGATATTGACCATCGGCTCCAGATTAAGGTCGCGCAGCGTCTCCAGATAAGTCCGCCCCAGCGGGTCCCAGCCTGCGCTGGTATCGGACCAGAAGGAGGTGCGCATCCAGTTGCCGCTGTAAGCAATGCCCAGCCACTTGGTCATTGGCGCCAGATGACGGATTGCATTCTCGTCATACCTGAAGGTGGATGCGGCAATTGTGCTTCCAAGATGAATATACCGCCCGTGTATGGGCTCGGCGGCCTGCTCCTCCAGCGCATCCAGCCTGAAATAATCCCACTCAAACCACAGATACCTGTCCCCGTCATAACCGGGAGACTGCGGATCTGCGTATAAACCCCGGTCAACGGTGAGCTTAAGCTCATTCTGTCCTATCTTCAGCTGTTCTTTGGGAATGTAGAGCTTATAGGTCTGCTTCCATGTACGCGTAAGCGGGGTCTCTCCATCATTCAGGCCGGTAATCTGAATAAGCCCGCTGAAGCTGCCGTTTGCGAAGACGGCCAGCTGCGGAATTGCGGTGCTTGCATCTATAACTTTGAAGCTGAACTCCACGCCGTAGAGAGGGACTCCGGTTAAATTAAAGGTGAGATTCATGGTACCGTTGTGGTCTGCTTTCATGCCCTTGGAGAGGGTATTCCAGCTCATGGGATTTGCGGGGAGGGTAATATTCTCACTGTACACATCTTGAAATACCGTAAATTCTGCCGAGCTGTTATCCTGCTCCCCTACCTGCCAGAGCAGCGTGGGCGGCTGATAGATATCCTCTGTGACTGTCCTGCCATAGGAAGAATCAGCGGCAGTTAGCGGCAGCACCGCAGGTGACTTCATTATTTCTTGCACAGCAGTCAGTGCCGCTGGCGATCCGGCGGATAGAATTCGCCCGCCAGGCGCCAGAACGGACATCAGCACCAGAACAGTAATGAGCAACTTGCCTGTAATCTTCTGTTTTCGCACATTAACACCCTCTTCTTGAGAATAAGATAAGGGCTCCCCAAATGCTGGTTCAGCGAATGAGAATACCCGGTATCCGGCAAGCGGCCGCTGGGACTGCCTGCTATGAATACCGGGCGTGCTATGGCCTTAGCTGCTTATTTGGCGGCCAGGAAAGCATCCAGTTGCGTTTGAATTTCTGTAATCACAGCATCCAGGCCTGCGGCCTTCAGCTTGCTGTTCATTTCCTTCAGGACCGGTTCAGGGTGCTTTTCCCCGGAGTACAGGGTGTTCTTATATTGCTTCGTAATATTGATCAGTGCGCCGATCTGCGACTGCACCTTGGTCGAATCGAAGACAAAGCCGATGACCGGCGAAACGGCAGAGTTCTTGTTCCAGTCAGTGTACAGCTGAACGCGGTTCGGATCTTCGTCCTTGTTCAGGTAGTTCAGCAGCACATTGCCGATCATCCAGGAAGATACCGAGTTGTAGCCGCTGTCCGGGATAAACTCCACCGTGCTGTTCTCCAGCTTCTTGTAATGCTTGCCCTCAATGCCGAAGGTCAGCAGGTTGTAGAGCACCGGATCGGTATGGATCAGGTTCATGAACATCATGGCTCGTTCAGGGTTTTTGGAGGTTCTGGAGATGGCGAGCATGGAGCCCTGCAGGCTCTTGGTGCTGACGCCAACCGGCAGCAGCGTCTTGATGATCATCGGCTTCTCGGCGAGCCGGGTCCAGTCATTGGTGGAGGTCGGATTCATATTGCCGTAGACGAACCAGGCTTTGCCGCTTTTGACCGCATCCTTCAGCTCAGTCTTGTCTGTGGCACCGTTCTTGTTAATATAGCCCGCTTCATACCAGCTGCGGATCAGCTTCAGCCGTTCCACAATTTCCGGCGTATCATATTCGTTGAATACCTTCATCGTTTTGTAATCGAGCAGCGTCGGGATTTCATTACTGCCGTCGAGGTCCTCACTTTCCGGATATGCGGTGAACCAGTTCAGACTGTCCGTATGGTTCATGAACAGCGGGGAAAGGGCGGGTTCTTTCTCCTTAATCGTCTTCAGCATCGGTTCAATATCCTCCAGCTTCTTGATGCTGTTCACATCGAAGCCGTATTTATCGACAATCGCTTTGTCAAAAGCAAACCCGACGGACTGGCCCAGCTCCTTCTCAGTGGGAATCGCATACAAATGTCCGTTAACAGTAGCCGCCTGCAGGTAAGCAGGATTGATCTGTGCCTTCGTTTCCTTGGCATAGGTCTCGATCAGCTCTTCCAGCGGCAGATACGCCCCCTTGGCGGCATTGGTCATGAAGTTCCAGGTGTAGACCATGTCGAACACTTCGCCGGACTGGATCATCAGGTTGACCTTATCGGCCGGTTTATCCCAGCTCAGCTGGTTAATCTTGATCGTGGCATTTATTTTATCCTTCAGATACGCATTGATCTCCTGCTCTACAGAAGCCACATCCTTATCCGGCCCGCCGGGCAGATAGAGCGACAGCTCCACCGGTTCCAGCGCATCCGGCGCTTCCGTCCCGGCCGCCTCCGTTGCAGCAGCTTCCTTAGTGGCTGCCGGAGCCGTGGTGCTCTCCCCTGCCTTCTCCGTAGGAGCAGCGGTATTGTTGTTATTTCCGGAGCATCCGGCTAGGGTAAACCCAACCATAAGTACAAGCGACAGCAGTAGACCCGTGACTTTTTTACCTGCCATACTTTGTTTCCTCCCCTTGATTGAACAATATATGCTAATCGGTTGATTCCGAGGTTAGCCTTTAATCGAGCCAAGCGTCAAGCCTTTGATGAAATACCGCTGAAAGAACGGGTAGGCCAGCACGATCGGTCCAATGCCAATCAGCGCCATCGCCATGCGGATCGTTTCCCCCGGTAATTTGGCCAGCTCGGTGGCCGAGCCCTGAATGAGCGCCCCGTTGCGGCTCAGGTAATCCGCCTGGGAGATCATTTTGTACATCAGATATTGCAGGGAATAGAGGTCGGTATCGGTGATGAAGATCATGCTGTTGAACCAGTCATTCCAGTAATGCAGCGTGTTGAACAGCCCAATCGTGGCGAATACCGGCAGGGACAGTGGAAAAACAATCTGGAAAAACGTCCGCAGCTCCCCGGCCCCGTCGATTGTAGAGGCTTCGATCAGCGCAGGCGGTACACTCATCTGGAAATACGTTTTCATGATCAGCACATTGAACGGCGACAGCAGCATCGGCACGATGAGCGCCCAGATGGAGTTCTTGAGATCAAGCACCTGCGTATAGACCATATACCAGGGCACCAGCCCGCCGCCGAACAGCATGGTGAAGAAGATCAGGAAGGCGAAGAATCCCCGGTATCTGAAATCGGTCCGTGAGATCGGATACGCATACAGTGAAGAGATGAATACACTGACCAGCGTTCCGGTGATGGTGACGAAGAACGACACGCCGTACGCTTTTAACACAACGCTGTAATCCTTGAAGATATACGCATAGGCTTCCAGGCTGAGCTTCTCCGGGATAAATTGATAGCCGTTCAGCACGATGTAATCATAGTCGGTAATGGAAATCATGAAGACGAGTACAATCGGCAGCAGGCAGGTAATGGACAGGATGATAAAAATAACATGGAGAATGATGTTGGTAAATCTGGATATTTCGTTATTAGCCACGGATTTCCACTCCTTTTTAGAATACCGCCTGGTCCTTGTCGACCTTGCGCACGATCCAGTTCGAGCCGAGGACCAGGAAGAAGCCGACCACCGATTGATACAATCCCGCTGCTGCGGACATGCCCAGGTTCCCCATATTAATCAGTGCGTTATAGACGTAGGTGTCGATGACCAGCGTTGTCGGGTACAGTGCTCCGGAATTCAGTGTGGTCTGGTAGAACAGCCCGAAGTCGGAGCGGAAGATCCCGCCGATGGCCAGAATCGTTGTGATAATAATGACCGGACGGATCAGCGGAATCGTGATATGCAGGATCTGCTTCCACTTGCTGGCACCGTCGATCAGGGCAGCTTCATAATACTCATTGTCAATGCCGATGATGGCCGCCAGATAGATGACACAGCCATAGCCCACTCCTTTCCAGAGGTTGATCAGCGGAAGAATGAACGGCCAATATTTCGGCTCGGAATACCAGTTCAGCTCATCCAGCCCGAACAGGGCGAAGATCCCTTTATTGATGAAACCGTATTCAACATTCAGAAAGGCGAACACCAGATAACTCACCACAACCATCGACAGGAAGTACGGGAAGAACATGATGCTCTGATAAAATTTGGCGGCCAGCTTATTCTTCAGCTCATTCAGGGCAATCGCGATCGATACGGCAATCACCAGGTTGAGAATAATAAACACAAAGTTGTAGAGCACCGTATTGCGGGTAATAATCCAGGCATCCGAGGTTGCGAACAGGAATCTGAAGTTATCCAGCCCCACCCACGGACTGCCGAGAATACCGTCGACATAGTTAATATTCTTGAAGGCAATAATGATCCCGAACATCGGCAGATAATTATTGACCAGCAAAAAAAGCACACCCGGCAGCAGCATCAGCAGCAGAACTTTGTGCTTCAGCAGATGTCTCAGCATGGCTCCACGCTTCGTGCTCCTGTGTACCGGCAGGCTGGCTCCTGCTTCGGCTACGCTTTTCTTCTCTTGAGTAATCATTCCTTCCGCCTCCTGATTCCTTCAGCAGTCTCTCTCTCTCCCATGACTTAAGTGTAGCCGGAGAACGGCTGATGCTAAATAAGGCCATCTATAATAAAAGTTCAAAATCCTACGGAGTTTAGAATTGTGGATTTGTAGTCATACAAAAAAGGCGCTCCACAATGATAGCTGTGGGGCGCCCCTTTTTAGTTAAGCTGACTCGTAGTTCAGTATCGTCTCATTGCTTACGTCAGTCTATGCACAGACCACACAACGCCCGAGGAGGAACCGCCAAGGTCCAGCGGAATTGTTAATCCATCTGCTGCGTAGAACAGTCCGATTACGTCGCCTGCCGTCAGTTCAAACTCACCCGTTAATGTCACTGTACCGTTCCCTAATATCGTCCGGAGTGACAACAGCAGTGCGATGTTAACATTCAGCAGAGGGAAGAGTCCGGTTACCAAATCTGTTACCGTAGGGGATGTTCTCCGCACTACAAAAGCCGGGTTCACTCCCGCACCCAACGCAACTGAAATCGCAGCCGTAGTACTGTAGTTAATAGTCGCCTCAAACGAATATCTGCCTGTGGCCGGGATCGTGTAGTTACCCGTTGTTTCGTTAAAAGTCGCGCTGTCGTAATAAGGCGTCGTCACCGTCCACCCTGTAAGCTGTGTGCTGGCTGCCGCCGAGAACGAAGGCAGGAATGCCGAGAAGCCTTCCGTTGAGATATTGGGGCCTGTCGCACCGGTGGTTCCGGTTAAGCCCGTGGTTCCGGTGACTCCAGTCACGCCGGTCACACCGGTTGCACCTGTTACGCCTGTTGCTCCCGTTACCCCAGTCGCTCCAGTCACACCTACTCCTGTCGCTCCGGTAACCCCGGTTGCACCCGTCACGCCTGCGTCTCCTGTTGCTCCCGTTACTCCAGTCGCTCCAGTCACGCCAGCTCCCGTAGCTCCTGTAACCCCGGTCGCCCCGGTCACTCCAGCTTCGCCCGTCGCACCAGTCACGCCCGCTTCGCCCGTCGCTCCGGTCACGCCCGCTTCGCCCGTTGCACCAGTCACGCCCGCTTCGCCCGTCGCCCCAGTCACGCCCGCTTCGCCCGTTGCACCAGTCACTCCAGCTTCGCCCGTCGCCCCGGTCACTCCAGCTTCGCCCGTCGCACCAGTCACGCCCGCTTCGCCCGTTGCACCAGTCACTCCAGCTTCCCCTGTCGCTCCAGTCACGCCCGCTTCGCCCGTCGCTCCAGTCACGCCAGCTTCGCCCGTCGCTCCAGTCACGCCAGCTTCGCCCGTCGCTCCAGTCACGCCCGCTTCGCCCGTCGCTCCAGTCACGCCTGCTTCGCCCGTTGCACCAGTCACTCCAGCTTCGCCCGTCGCTCCGGTCACGCCCGCTTCGCCCGTCGCCCCAGTCACGCCTGCTTCGCCCGTCGCCCCAGTCACTCCCGCTTCGCCCGTTGCACCAGTCACCCCAGCTTCGCCCGTCGCACCAGTCACGCCCGCTTCGCCCGTCGCTCCGGTCACGCCCGCTTCGCCCGTTGCCCCGGTCACTCCAGCTTCGCCCGTCGCACCAGTCACGCCCGCTTCGCCCGTTGCACCAGTCACTCCAGATTCGCCCGTCGCTCCGGTCACGCCCGCTTCGCCCGTCGCTCCAGTCACGCCTGCTTCGCCCGTCGCTCCAGTCACGCCAGCTTCGCCCGTCGCTCCAGTCACTCCAGCTTCGCCCGTCGCCCCAGTCACGCCTGCTTCGCCCGTCGCTCCAGTCACGCCTGCTTCGCCCGTCGCACCAGTCACTCCAGCTTCGCCCGTTGCCCCAGTCACGCCCGCTTCGCCCGTCGCACCAGTCACGCCCGCTTCGCCCGTTGCACCAGTCACTCCAGATTCGCCCGTCGCACCAGTCACGCCCGCTTCGCCCGTTGCACCAGTCACTCCAGATTCGCCCGTCGCTCCGGTCACGCCCGCTTCGCCCGTTGCACCAGTCACTCCAGCTTCGCCCGTCGCTCCGGTCACGCCCGCTTCGCCCGTCGCCCCAGTCACGCCTGCTTCGCCCGTCGCCCCAGTCACTCCCGCTTCGCCCGTTGCACCAGTCACCCCAGCTTCGCCCGTTGCTCCCGTCGCCCCGGTCACTCCAGCTTCGCCCGTCGCACCAGTCACGCCCGCTTCGCCCGTCGCTCCGGTCACTCCAGCTTCGCCCGTTGCCCCGGTCACTCCAGCTTCGCCCGTCGCACCAGTCACGCCCGCTTCGCCCGTTGCACCAGTCACTCCAGCTTCGCCCGTCGCCCCGGTCACTCCCGCTTCGCCCGTCGCACCAGTCACTCCAGCTTCGCCCGTTGCCCCAGTCACGCCCGCTTCGCCCGTCGCACCAGTCACGCCCGCTTCGCCCGTCGTTCCAGTTACGCCCGCTTCGCCCGTCGCTCCAGTCACGCCCGCTTCGCCCGTCGCACCAGTCACGCCCGCTTCGCCCGTCGCACCAGTCACGCCCGCTTCGCCCGTCGCTCCAGTCACGCCCGCTTCGCCCGTCGCTCCAGTCACGCCCGCTTCGCCCGTCGCTCCAGTCACGCCAGCTTCGCCCGTCGCACCAGTCACGCCCGCTTCGCCCGTCGCACCAGTCACGCCAGCTTCGCCCGTCGCCCCAGTCACACCAGTGGCTCCGGTCACTCCTGCGTTACCTGTTGCTCCCGTAACCCCAGTCGCTCCAGTCACTCCAGCTCCCGTTGCACCCGTAACCCCGGTTGCTCCAGCCACGCCAGCTTCGCCTGTCGCCCCGGTAATCCCCGTGGTTTCACCTAACAACTCAGCAGATACCAGCCGGTGGGCTGTTACCAGCTGTCCGGTGCTGCTCTTGCCCCACAGTGAAATCTGGATAGGGTCGTCCGTCATATCCTGGGTGACAAACAGAAATTCAAAAGCATCCAGATCCGCATAATAAGTGTTTGTTATCACTTCGTTTGCAGCCACATTCAGCGACTCGCTGACATACACGTTTCTTATTCCCCCGAGCATGTAATAACCCTGTACCAATACCGTAGAAGCTGAAGTACTGCTGCGGTTATCGATTCTGACCGTAACCTGCGTGGTCGGTCTAACACCTCCAACCATATTATTTTCCAGCGGTCCCGTTGATAAGAAGCTCATTTCCCAGTCTCCTTTAATTGCAGATTTAATTGTCCCATACTCTACTTCCTACTCCTGCTGAATCTATCTTTTCCCTCATAGAAGCTATATAGATTGAACTTGAAATGATTCCAATGGGGATGTTGTTGTCCTCCTTGGCTCAAGCTATATAGTACTGAAACTAGCAGTACAAAGATTGATTTATATAGTATTATTCCGGCACTCCCCTTACGGTGTGGACGTTAACGCTCCAATCCGGTACACATCCAGCACAAATGAATAAGCAGACAAAAAGGGACTTTCCCGAAGCCGCCACGGCCCGGTTAAGTCCCTGATTCACAATGGCTATTCTATTCCTGTCCCTTACTCAGCTGGCTCTCCAGACTCTCTGCATTTAGGGGATTATGCGGATCAAAGTCAGGATAGATATACTCCTCGCGCTGAAAAGAGTACCCCGTATCCGCAATGTCGAGCATCTGATTCAGCCGCTCCGTTTCGCTGCGGAGCCCCTCGTCAAGCGGCCTCTCTCCCGAGAGAATCTGCAGATACAGCTGCATCCTCGGACGGTCCCCCGAGTCACGCGGTTCCATGGATACCGAGCTTGGATCATATTGATCCATAATCTGCGGCGAGAGCGGATATATAGACTCAGCGGCATTCGGAACAAATTCCTTGAAGTGCCCCAGCCCCGGTGCAAGACCCGGAACATCGAGAATACCGTCCACCACCGGCAGGGCCAGCGCCTGCTGGAACAGAATGGTCAGGAATTCCCCGGACTGCAGGAATTTCCACACTTTAACCGCCGCCTCCCGGCTTGGAGCTGAACTATTCACAACCAGCGGAGAGTGCGGGATCATCATGAGCGCTCCGCCGCCCTGCTTGGAGGAGTCTGCCACGGGAGGCATTGCAACTCCCCAATCGTCCTTCGGCATATATTCCTGCAGCTTTACATAATCTTTGCTGGTGGCGTACATCATGCCGATATTGCCGTCCGCGAACTGCCGCAGGGCACTGTCACGCTTAAGCAGTGCCTCACCCGGATACAGACTCCCCTCACGCTTCATGTCCAGCACCATTTGCAGCCACAATCTGTATACACTCAGCTCATAACGCCCGGTCTGGTAATTATAAAGATAGTAACCGCTGGAGGTATTGGAGATTTCAAGACCGGTCTGCAGGCTATCCTGGCTGTCTCCGGCAGGAAGCGCGAAGCCGTATTTATTCACGCCCTCTCCTGCCTGGCTGATCCGGGCAGCAGCCTCTTTCACCGCTCCGAAGGTAAGCGGCGGGCGCTCCGGGTCAAGTCCGGCATCGCGGAACAGCTGCTTGTTGTAGAGGAGACGCACGGTATCAACACTGGAGGGCATGAAGTAGATCCCCCCTCTGAACAAAGAACTGTGTGCATAATTCCTGGCCCATGCCGGGAATCTGCTTAAGTCAGCAGTGTTCAATTCAGCAGACATATTAGCCAAATACCCTTTGTTGACATAGGTAGCCAGCCAGGTATTGTCGACACTGAACACATCCGGACCCTGTCCCGAGGTCATCAGCATATTTAAGGTGTCATCGTAGACATCTGCAGCGATATCCATAACGTTAATCTCGATATGATCCGGGTTGGTTTTGTTATATTGACTGATGGCATTCTTCACTTCCAGGTTCTCCGTCCAGTCATACAGGGCGATCTTTACCCGGATGGGCTGCACCGGCACCTCCGCAGGACCCGGACTGAAGTCCACCAGCAGCGGGCGGTCATAAGCAATGGCATACGCTGCAGTCCCGCATAATAGTAAGGCAAGGATATAGAACAGGAACCGTTTCATCTTGCACCTCCTGCGTTGACATCAAGACTCGTTGCGTTTTACAATGTATACCAGCTATTGATTGGTATTTTCCAACAATACCTGATAAATGGCAAGCCGCAAATATCGGGATGCCGGGGGAGGGCTCCAATGAGGAAGCTGTTTGATACGTTGTCGCGGACCCTCTTCTTGTATAATTTCAGCATCCGCAGCCGGCTGATTCTCTACTTCCTGTTCCTCGTCCTGCTTCCGACAACCATTATATCGGTGACGGTATATAACAAATCAGCCGATATTATCACCCGCAATGTTAATACATCCATTGAGAACAACTTCAATCTCGTTCAGGACAATCTGGCCCAGCGGTTCGAGGCCGCCAATAAATCCATGGTATCGCTCTATCTTAATTCAGAATTTGCTGACCTCATCTCCTCTAACCGGCCCACGGACAGCAGCGGAATCATTAATGAGCTGGCTGCCCTGAGCAAAATTCTCGAGAATTTCCCCGCGAACGGTACGTCTGGAAGCAGCTTTGTCCCTATGCTCTATATGCTGAACCGCCCGGAATATACCCAATATAACTTCTCCAGACGTGTATTCAATATCGATCTCATCTCTCTGAAGCCCTGGTATCTCGGCATTCCGGCCCAATCCGATTTCACTGTCGTCGGACTCAGCTCTCTGGATTCCAAGTACACTCTTAAATTCGCAAGGCGCCTGTTCGGCATCCGGCATGCACAGCTGCCCTTTGTCGGACTGCTCACCATCGACATTCCTGTAGCTGAATTCAGCACACTGCTGGAGCATTACAAGCCTACGCCCGGCAGCAAGGTCTATATCGCAGACGGAACCGGTACGATCGCCATCAGTCCGGAGCCGGCCCTGATCGGGCAGAACATCAACACACAGGACTACTACAGCAAGATGAACGCTCCGGCTGACGGTTCTGCGGGTCTGCATTCTTTTCACCAGATGATCGGCGGTGAGAATATGCTTGTCTCCTACCGGGCCATCGACAACACCGGCTGGACCATTCTCTCGTTCTCGCCTGTCCGTGAGCTTAACGGAGAATTAGCCGCCTTCCGCCGGGTGATGTATATCGTGATCGGCATCTGTATGCTGGTCTCGCTCATGATGGCCCTGCTGCTGTCAGAGAATATCTCAGCGCCGATCCGTAAGTTCATCCAGTCGATGTCGCATGCCGAAAGCGGAAATTTCAACATTACCATCCGCTACAGGCGCAAGGATGAATTCGCCTACTTGTTCAACCGCTATAACAAGCTGCTCCAGCAGATTAAGGCGCTGATTGACAAGCTCTATGTGACCGAGCTGCGCAAGAAAGAAGCCGAGCTCCAGACCCTGCAGGCCCAGATCAACCCGCATTTTCTCTACAACACCCTGGATTCGATCAACTGGATCGCCATTAATCACGATATTCCCGAGATCAGCAACATGGTTACCTCCCTCTCGGATTTCTTCAGGTACAGCCTGAGCAAGGGACGGAATATCATCCCGCTCCGCGATGAGCTGCGGCAGGTGGAGAGCTATCTGGAGATTCAGCAGTTCCGTTTCCGGGATAGGCTGGAATATGAACTCGAGGAGACGGACCCCAAGCTGCTGGAGGAATGCCTGGTGGTCAAGCTCAGCCTGCAGCCGCTGGTTGAGAATGCCCTGATTCATGGCATTCAGCAGCGCCGGGGTCAAGGCAGAATCCGCATCAGAGTCGACACTTCACAGGGGATTCTCAGCGTTTCGGTATTTGACGACGGCGTGGGGGCAGACCCGGAGCGGCTGAACCTGCTGCTAACCCATCCGCAGCCGGGCAACCAGTCCTATGGTATCCGTAATGTGCATATGAGAATTCAGCAGTTTTTTGGAGAGTCTTACGGAATCCGTTATTACGCTAATACCGAGGATGGCTGCGGCCTGCTTGCGGTGATCCGGTTTCCGGTGGTGACTATATGGGATGAGGTGAGTGAAGATGTTAACGATGATCGTAGCGGATGATGAGCCGTTTATCCGCAGCAGTCTGATCCACGTGTTCAAATGGCAGGAGGAATTCGGAATTGAGATTATAGGGGAGGCGTCTGACGGGCTGGAGGCCTATGAATTATGCCTGAAGCTTGCACCGGATATTCTGTTCACCGATATTATGATGCCGCTGATGGGCGGTCTGCAGGTGGCCGAGAAGCTGCGGGAAGCAGGCAGTCCTACCAAAATCATTATCATCAGCGGCGCCCAGGACTTCTCCTATGCCCGGGACGCGCTGAAGGTGAATGCCGAGGGATATATTCTGAAGCCGGTGAAATTACCCGAGGTCCGGGAGGTCTTCCATCAGGTTGTCGCTAAGCTTAAGGGAGAACGTGAGCATCAGATGGATGTAGAGCAGCTGAGGAAGCAGCTGCAGGACAGCATGCCGGTGATCCGCGACAAGTTCCTGCAGAATCTGATTGCCGGCCTATACCGGAACGAGGATGAAATTTGGCAGAAAATCGATTATTTCGCCCTCCCCTTCAAGCGGGGGACAGCTTTGACAGCCTGTGTACTGCAGCTGGATGAATACCAGAGCGCAGTGGACAAATTCTCGGAGGAATACAAGCAGCTGCTCTATTTTTCCATTCAAAATATTATCAATGAGTGTCTGGTCAGCCACCCGTGCTCCATCAGCTTCGTCGCCAGCGAGAACGAGTTCATTATGCTTTTCTGCCCGGCAGACGATCCCTCGCCCTCTTCCATCTCAGAAGTATGCGGGCAGATTATCAGTAATATCCGCAAGTATCTGCGGCTGGATGCCTCGGCCGGCATTGGCAGAGCTTGTCCCCTGGCCGGCCAGCTGGAGGACTCCTATAAGGATGCGCTGGCCGCGCTGGTGTACACATTCTATACCGGGCACGGCTCTGTCCTCTACATTAAGGATATCCAGCCGGAAACGGAGACACTGGAGAGCACTTTCTTCTATAAATTCCAGGCCCGGCTCATGAATGAACTGAAGGCAGGCCATACGGGCACCGTCATGGAGCTGATGGAGCAGCTGTTCACCAGACTGGCCGGACCCAAGCTGCAGATCGGATATGTGCAGAGTATTTGTGCCGAGATGATTTTCACCTCCGCCAGGGCCCTGTATGAGATTGATGAGGATACCCGGCTGGTACTGAGTGACCGGATTACAATTATGGATAAGCTGTACCTTCAGAAGAATATTACCGGCCTGAAGGCGTATATGCTGTCGCTTTTTCATGACTTAAGTGCGTATGTAGCAGGCAAGAACACCTCCAAGAACAGCCGGATCATCAGCAAAATCCATTCTATTATCCAGGAAGGCTACGCCTCTGAGCTCTCCATTTCCAGAATTGCCGAGGAGGTATTCCTGACGCCTAACTATATCAGTCTGATCTTCAAGAAGGAGACCGGTGAGACGATTACCGACTATATCACCCGGATCCGTATAGGCAAAGCGAAGGAGCTGCTGACAAGCACAGACCTTAAAGTAATGGAGATTTCCGAACTCGTGGGCTATGAGAATCCCCATTACTTCAGTACGGTTTTCAAAAAAATCGTTGGCCTGCATCCGCTTAAATACCGCTCTGAACAAAATCAGTGATGCTGATCTCTATCTGATGATATAGGATCTGACGCCTATTCTGGAGTAGATGGCCGTGCTGGCTCTGCGATTCCCGGATACCGGCAGGTTAGAGCGCGTAGTTAATGTAGCTATATAGGCAAAGTCAGGGTGAAGCCCCTCATCCGCCAGGTAAGCCGAAGTTCGGCTGCCCGGTACTCTTTCCCTGTTGAGTGAAGTGATCATCTCGGAGGCGCTCTTAATACCCAGCCCGTGCCCGTAGAAGCGGTCATTCGACAGCATAATCGCATTCTCCCCCTGCCACTCCGGCTTATCCGGATCATGATCGGGATTCTTGAAGTAGACTACATCCCCCGGCTGTAATTCCGACGGATTGAAGGTGGTGATCATCTTCAGATTGCTGTCATAGTTCCAGTCCCACAGGTACAGATCGGTGAAGTAGCGGTCGAAGGCATTCTCACCGATCATACTGATGGTCGCTCTATATAGAATCATTACCATCGCCATTGCGCATTCGAAGGCATACAGCTGTCCATTTACAAAAATATCATTGATTGCTGCAGAAGGGCTAACCCCTGCCTTCAATTCAAAACCGCCGCCCGCCGTACGATTCCAATATCTTGGATTGCAGCGGGAGTTCTTGAATGTCGAGAAGTCCGTCCCCCCGGCGTTCATCGCTCTGGCTGCAGCGATAATCTCCCCCCGCATTTTAATCTCGAATGCCGGATTCGCAGGAGCCGTGTATCCATACCCCATCCTGCTTCCCCCCTTCATCTTCTTGTCATGAAATATAGGTTATTGTACGTGTCGGGCCTCATATTGGTGCGTGGGACTTTGCGCCCAGCACAAAATAACCCCACAGAGTGGGGTCTTATCTTCAATAATTATATTAATTCTTGCGCTTCTTGTGTAAGGTTAGGCTAGGCTTCAAAGTAATTTCAAAAGCACGGCCCCAAATATAACCGGGATCATGGTAATGAAGTGCCGCACTGGAATATTCCGCAAATGACCAGGCAGCTCCGCTAATCTGACGGATACTGCAGGCTGGTTCAGGACTCCCGATAAGGAATGCATTTGTCCCGCCAAGGGTGGCCGTATGTGTCTGCATCCGCTCTCTCAGCAGAGCTTGTAAATGAGAATAGTCTTCCGGACTATTAAACAAAAGCATATTTTGATCTGCAATCGCAGCGACATTCACATATAACGAATGGGCTCTTGAATATTCCCGGATTTCACCAATAGCCAGCCTTTTGTAATAGTAATCTTTCAAGAAGCGTTTGAATAAAAGCGACCCGTGAGCGTTAACAGCAGAGCTAAGCGCCGCCGCATCTGTCTCGGTAACCAACAATGCATACCGGGCCTGGCCCATGCCCAGCGCTATCCCGATTTTGTTACCCGGCGTATTCCAGCCGCTATATCCTAATATACTTCCGGTATGCCGGCTGCCCAGCAGACTTTCAGTTACCGCAGCATCCGCTGCACCGCTGCCGACAAAATCAATCACTACAGACAGAACACCATTGGCGTGGTTAGCCGCAAGGCGGTCAACCGCAGCCGGCGTCTGATCCGCAGCGGTAACCGCGATAATCTCCAAGGCAGCTGAACCGCCCACAGACTCAGACGCTGCACCCACAATGTCCACATGACGCAGAATGTTCTGATGTACATCCATATATTCATACGGACTCGTAATGGTAGAGCCATGGGGTCCGAAGTATTGAACGGCACACTCCGTCTTCGCCCCGTTACGATAGAGCTGATTCGCCATACGCGCCAATAACGCCTGTCCCAGTCCGTCTGCATCCGGCAGAATGATTGCACGCTCCGGATTTTGACCATTCATGCCGCCGAGCCAGCCATTAATGCACTCTTCTACAAAGTGAATCTCGTTAATCTGCACCCCTTGAGTATTGGCATCATCCACACCTACCGCAAGAAAATCAATATATCCCTCCTGCGCCAGCTTCTCCAGAATGTAATGGTTCGTTTTGAACTTATGCTGTCTCGTATTGTAATACTGTTCTTTATCGAAAGTAGCCGTGCTGCCATAGGAACCGGTTGGAGACAGATTATATCCTCTGAGAATATCGGCAAACTGCGTAAAGCTTCTTCGCGGCTGAAGCATGAAATTGCGTGATTCTGTATAGGCCGCCAAGTCCAGACCTTCTGCAAAAGACGTTGTAGCCAGCCTCATAATCGTATCCAGCACATACACCGGCTTGTCCGGATAAGACTGCTTCACTAAACGGATCACATCCAGCAGGTTCGTGATCTCAGGATCATAGGCCGGATAAGCTCCCCCCGCGTCCGCCCGGAGACGGCGGCTTCCGATCAGGCCCCCGTAGGCGAGCATATCCGTAGAGATTATAAAGCCGTCTGCAGACGCTGCATGATGAAGAATAAATTTCCGGATGCGGGCGGTGTCTCCATATGCCGGTGAAGATGTCGTTAGTAAGGTGGTCCCCGATGATGTCTTGTGCGAATCCAGACGGTTTCTAAGATCATTTACATGCGGGGTGATTACATGGATTCCTGCCGATTTCCCTTGAGTCATAACATCGTCCAGATTGACGGGTCTGTCATCCAATGGTACGTATAGCACCTTCTTCATTTGTATCAAGCTCCCTCTGAGTAGCAGATAGGCCCGGATGCCTTCACTTATAAGGTAAATTAGGCAGCTAAAATACAACCTGAAAATAAAAAAATATTAAATTTCCCAATATTGGCATCCATCTATTCAACTATGATACAATAAAACAGAACATATGTTCCTATTTATTCATCGATAATCATCATACACGCCCATATATACATATTATTATTTTTATTTCCAGAAAGGGGTAATCCGCTTTGGATAGAGCACAAACGGTATATGAACGCTACCGGAATGAACTCTGCCGGATAGGTTGGAGAGTACAGTATAGGGCTAAAAAGGCCGGACGGCTGGAATCTCCGCTTTTTGACAATATACAGGCTGGAACAACCTTTACTCAAGCTTCCGAGAACAAAATAATGATTGAGCAGCTCACGGAAGGCCTGCCTGCTTTTGAAAAATCCATCTTATATAACCTCTATCTGGAAGGGTACAGCGAAGCGGAGGTCGCCAAGCAATTCAATATGAGCCAACAGGCGGTGAGCAAATGGAAAAAGAAGATCATCCACCAGCTATCTCAGACAACGAAATTACAAGACTGATCCAAGCGGCCAAAAATAAAGAAGCCGCAGCGATGCTGCAGCTCCTTGAATTATTCCAGCCAGATATACAGAAGTTGAGCCAGTATGCCCGGTTACCCGATGAAGAGGCCGCCTCAGAAATTATCGTGGAGTTTCTTGAATTTATATCTGCACATGAAGAGACTACTCCTTGAACCCGGGCGCCTCCTGGAACCAGCCATTCACCTGCGCAGTCTCCTCGGTCAGAATATCGAGATAAATGGATGTACGGTAATCCGGTTCAGCCGGTACATTAATGTGTTGGTATGGATATGCAGAGCTTTGGTCAAGACTTTTACCATTAAGCTGAGGGAGCGGGCTGATCATGCGCTGTTTGGTGGATATGAGGAATGCCGCATGAGTAAAGACGTTTTCGAGTTATAGGATCTTTTTGTGCATATATGCTTGGGAACACTTAAAGCATTATCCAAAGCTTTTGGATAAATTCAGCAGACCATTGCCCTCAATGATATATTCTGCAGACCCTAGGTGAAAAGCTTGATAAGCTAGATCTGTCAGTGAACTTAATGAAACAATCAAGAAGATTAAGGATTAAGCATAGTCGTCATTCAATAAAGAGCCAGCCTGTTCCATGATGTTCGATATCGGACTTCAATGATCAGGCTGCTTTGTATTGCTTGAATCCCTACTCAGAATAGACCGTTGGAGTGATTAATGTTATTATTTTACATAATTAGGCATTTAAAGAGAGGGTTGAAGCTTGATGAACGCCAGATTATTCCGAAATATAGCGGTAATTACATTTTGTGTGGCCGTTCTCCTGTTTATCATCGATACGGTTTTTGTTTTTGATGATTCCTGGTTCAACGGAACTGGTATAATATCCACTTTTGTACTACCTCCTGTGGGGATATTGTCTGGTGTGCTAGCTTACCGGAAAACTGAATCAAGAATTGACGGTTTACTTATATTTGCCAACATATCTGCCCTGTTTATCTATTTCGCCTTCATGTTTATCGGTACTCTATTGCTCGGCCCCTGACTGTAACACAAAGAAGCAAGGATAGGATGATAAGACATCCTGGTCCTTGCTTCTCTAGTTATATGGAGCTATTATGAGCAGGCACCGGCTACTTGAGCAGCGATGAAATAAGCTCTGACTGCGAAGGCAGCCCAGCCGCTCATACCATTCGTGCATTCGAGAACCTTGACATCACAGAAGCAACTGACAGAAAACAGGCGGAATGGATTGGTTTTTTTATATTTTCATAGATAATATGTTCTATTGTTCAATCTATATTTGTGAAAATGGGAAGCAGAGGCAGTTACTCCTTGAACCCGGGCGTCTCCTGGAACCAGCCATTCACCTGCGCGGTCTCCTCGGTCAGAATATCGAGATAAATGGATGTACGGTAATCCGTTTCCTTCAGGCTCCTGCCTGTAATCTCGGCGATCCGGTTCAGCCGGTACATTAATGTATTGGTATGGATATGCAGAAAGGCGGCCGATTCCTTCAGATTCCCGTTCATCGTCAGGTAGACGGCAATGGTCTTGAGGAAATCACTCTTATGCTCGCGGTCATGCTCCTTCAGCGGGTAGAGCAGAGCGCTGCGCCGTGTGCGGCTGCGCTTCTGCTCCAGAATGGCCGGAAGGTAGGCCCAGAAGCCAATCTCTTCATAGAGCAGCAGCTCACGGGCGTGATAAGGCAGCAGCTTCTTAATCTCCAGAATCTGCAGCGCTTCGCGGTAAGCGGCGGCCGCAGAAGTATATTCGCGGTAGCCCGGACTGCAGCCGGCCTTAAGCCTGCAGCCTTCGCTTGCGCCCATATCCCGGATCAGCTTCTGCACGAACGAGGACAGCCGCTCCGTCCCTTCCACCGGGAACACAAACGAGAACAGAATAATCAGCCGGTTCTGCTCGGCAGTCTGGAACAGCAGCCGCTGTCCGGCATAGGCATCCATAATCCGGCGGAAATTCTGCAGGAAATGCTCATCCACCGGCTTATCGCTCTCCAGTACCCCGATATAATAGCTCTCCGGCAGCAGAATGGACCCGGCCTCCGCCTCCTGGCGGATGCGCAGCTCGCTCTCATAATGCGAGGTCAGCAGCTTCCAGAAGAAATCCTCGAATGTCTTCTCCTGCTTCGTCTTCCAGCCCCGCTGCTTCAGCAGATAACGCCCGGCAATGCCTGCGGCTTTTTCGACAATCCGTTCGGCATGGCCTTCGGCGAGATTCCCGCGGTCCACCACCCAGATGTAGCCGAGAATCTCCTGCTGGTGTTTGATGCACATAGCCAAGCGGGGGCCCAGACCTACCTCCATGACTGCAGGAATGCGGATGGGGTGGCTGGTATTCTCCAGATCATGCATGACCCCTTTTTTGCGGAGGCCTATAATCACCGTATTCGGAACTCTTTTGCCGATAATGGTCGAGATACGGGCCGGATCGCTCTCAAACTGATGGGAGCTGTACCCGATCACATGATGGTTGCTGTCCTCAATCGTCACCTGCGACTGAAGCGATTCGCTGATGGTATCCGCGAGGGATTCCATGCTGTCAAAAAAACGGTCAAATGTATGCTCTGATTCTGTCAATGTGCCCACCCCAACCTGAAGAATAACAGAAGCTTTAATCAATTTCTCTGTAGAATTGATTACATTATATTACACCGCTTGGCAGTTGCCTATAGGAACATCCAAGAAACACGGAGGAAACCTAACATGGACATTCAGTCTGCATAAAAATAGCCCGGCGATTGCCCGCCGGACTGTAAGGTGGTACCCCTCTACTCTTGTGTGATCTGTAAGCTCTATATGCTAGATCAGAGTGAACTCTTGTTCTACTGCTTTCTCTACCGTGAAGTACTCTTCCCCAAGAGCTTCTGCCACGGCTTGGCAGGTGATCTTTCCGTTGGCTACGTTGACACCGCTCTTCAGGCCGGCATTGTCTTCGATCGCCTGGAACACGCCTTTATTTGCAATTTGCAGCGCATATGGAACCGTTACGTTGGTTAAAGCAATGGTCGAGGTTTTGGCCACGGCACCCGGCATATTTGCTACCGAGTAGTGCAGAACGCCGTGTTTCTCGAATACAGGATGATCATGTGTGGTGACACGGTCAATCGTTTCAACGATACCGCCCTGGTCAATGGCCACGTCTACAATGACGGAGCCAGGCTTCATGGTTTTGACCATTTCTTCAGTAACCAGCTTAGGAGCTTTAGCCCCCGGAATCAGCACTGCGCCTACCAGCAGGTCTGCTTCAGCAACAGCTTTGGCAATGTTATATGGGTTAGAGATCAGGGTGCTGATCTGAGAACCGAAGATATCATCCAGCTGACGCAGTCTGTCCGCGCTAAGGTCGACAATGGTAACCTCTGCGCCAAGGCCGATCGCCATTTTAGCTGCATTAGTACCTACCACGCCGCCGCCGATTATGCTAACCTTACCGCGGCTTACGCCGGGAACACCGGAGAGCAGAATGCCTTGTCCGCCGTAGTTCTTCTGCAGGAACTGTGCGCCGAGCTGCACGGACATGCGTCCGGCTACTTCGCTCATCGGTGTGAGCAGCGGCAGTGTACGTCTATCCACTACAGTTTCATAGCCGATGGCGAATACGCCTTTGTCTTTCAGGGCAGCTGCAAGGGCAGGCTCTGGAGCAAGGTGCAGGTAAGTGAAGAGAATGAGACCCGGACGGAAGTAACCATATTCGCTTTCGAGCGGCTCTTTAACTTTCATAACCATTTCAGCGGCAGCCCAGACCGCTGCGGCTTCTGCAATCAGTTCTGCTCCGGCTGTGGCATATTCCTCATTCAGGAATCCGCTGCCCGCGCCGGCTCCGGCTTCAACCAGTACTTTATGTCCATCGGCTACCAGACTTACCACTCCAGCAGGGGTAATCGCTACACGGTTTTCATTATTCTTAATTTCTTTAGGTACACCAATAATCATTGTTATTCGCTCCCGTCTTGTGTGGATCTCTTATGTAAAGAATCATAACATACGATTTCCTGCGGCATTTTGGGTAAAAAGAAAAACATTATCTGCCATGATTGTGTTTTTACACAATGGGATGATATAACCGTGAGATAGAACGTTTCCTTGCACAAGAGCAGCATCCAGCCGGTGAAATGTAAAGTTATGTTCCATATTCTCAGGTTTTTTGTTACTTCTGAGGCTTTTTGCGATCTGCTATTCTTGATTTGCAAGCCTATACAGTTATACAGGGAGGTTGTCGCTTTTGAAAAAAACACGCTGGATCGCCGGAATTACATCACTCGTTCTTATAATGGGCCTGGCTACAGGCTGCGGTAACAGCAGCAATTCATCAGCAGCCAATAATGAAAGCCCTACCAAAGGCAATGGGGCAACATCTGCAAGCCCGGTAACGCTCAAAATGTGGGGCGGCGTTCCGCCGGAATCCGGACCGCAGGAGGTCATTGATAACTGGAACAAGGAGCATCCCGAAATTCAGGTGGAATATGTACGCTTTATTAATGACGACGACGGGAACCTCAAGCTGGATACGGCCATGATCACCGGGCAGGATGTGGATTTATTCGTGAACTATACGATCTCCCATGCCTCCAAGCGGGTAGAATCGGGTCTGGCGCTGGATCTAAGTACCTTTACCGATTACAATATCGACGAGAAAATGGGCCTTGACGCCGAGAGCTGGAAGATTGACGGCAAGTATTACGGCGTTCCCACTACCAAAAGCCCGTTCTTCATCGCTTTGAACAAAGAGGCTCTTGACGCGGCGAACCTGCCGGTTCCGAAGGAATGGACCTGGAATGAGCTGCGTGAATATGCGAAGAAGCTGAAGACCGGCGACCAGTACGGATTCATTCAGAATATGGAGCCGTTCGTAGACCCTATCGACTCCGTGCTCTCCCAGGAGGGCTACACTAAGGCCGACGGCACCTCCAATCTGGATCATCCGCTCGTCAAGCAATGGCTGGAAACCCTGAACGGAATGATGAAGGACGATAAGACCACACCGCCGCTTGGCGAGCAGTTGACGTCCAAAATGCCGGTCGAGCAGGTGTTCCTCAGCGGAGAGGTACCGATGCTCAATATCGGGGCGTGGCTGCTGCGCAGCTCGAATAACTTCACGGATTTCCCGCGTGATTTCACCATTGCCTTCGCGCCGGTACCCCGGCTTGCCGAAGCTGCGGATGATTATGTGTCCCGCGGGGGATTAGGTGATTATATCTCCATTAATGCCAAGTCCAAGAAGCAGGAAGCGGCCTGGGAATTCCTGAAATGGTATTCCGATGGCGGCATGTCACCGATGGCAGCAGGCGGAAGATTGCCGGCTTCGAAGGATGCCAATCAGGATGATGCGGTGAAAAGTCTCATTGGCGACAAAAGCGATTCCTACGATCTGGATTCCCTGATGTATGTCATGTTTGACAATCAGACTCCGACCTATGTACGCAGTCTGCCTCAGGAGGTTATGGATCTGCGCTCACAGGAATACGAGAAATACTTCCTCGATTCGCAGTCACTGGATCAGACGGTGCAGGCCATGGTAACCCGGCATAACGAATATTTGAAGCAGAACAAGTAGCGGCAGAAATTACAATTGTGAAAGCACATGTACAACCAGGGAGGATTGCCAGAGGATCAATGGCGCCTCCTTTTCTTTTTGTCAAGCAACAGTAATAGAACAAAACTATGTATTTATAGCAGGCAATCCGTGCCCGCTGGAACAAAACCATGCAATTTAAGGTATTGGCTGTGCTGCTTTTTTATTATGCTATAATCTAAACCATAGAGACCCTTATCCTCCCGGACCGGGCAGGTGCAATCGTGTTTGGAGGTGCAGCCGTGTGTCAAAGCTCATGCGAATTCTGATTCCCCAGAAATTGAAATACCGCCTGTTTACCGCCTTTGTATGTCTGATTCTGCTGCCCTTCGGCGCATTGAATATGTATAATTACCAGCGCATTGAGACACTGGTCCAGAAGAAAATCAGCCAGCAAAGCCACTACCAGCTGGAGCAGATGTACCGCACGCTGGAGGACCAGATCAGCATTGCCTTCAAGACGCTGCTGTTCCTGAAGCAGGATGACACCGTCAAGTCCGTGCTGCTCCATCCCGGACAGCGTAATGAGCTGGAGAATAAACGGCTGATGGAGAATATTTTCAAGAACCTGAACAACAGCTTCTTCCTGTACAATCCTTCGGTCTATTTCATGATTCTGGACTTAACTGAAAGCGCATACACCTCTTATCCGCCCAAGGATTCGCTGATCTACTCGGATCTAAAGGCCAATCCCGGGTTTGACCGGGGCCAGATGAATACCGGCTCTTATCACTGGGTGCCCAATGATACCAACTACGTGCTGCGCGATGTCTCCACCAGCGCCTACCTTCTATCCTTGTACGCATACCTGGAGGATGCCCGGAACAAGCCTTACGGAATGGCCCGGATCAGCATCGATTATACGTACTGGCTGCGCTCCATTCATAAGCAGTCGGATCTGGAGCAGCAGTATTTCCTGATTACCCGCTCGGGAGAAGATATCTCCCAGTCCGTTCCGGGCAGTCTTTTATCTGCGAAGGTGAAGGCAGGGTTCGCCGGGCAGCCCGGACAGCAGTATTTTATCGACAAGGATTCGAATTCGCTGATTAATTACATTTATGTGGAATCGCTGGACTGGTATATCGTCAACCGGATTCCGCTGTCTGTGCTGTTCGTGGAGATCGAAGGGCTGAAGCAGCAGTACTTTATTACGTTCTTTGTCCTGACGAGCATCTTCCTGATGATGACCTTCGTGATTGCTACGACCATCACACGCCCGTTGTCCCATTTGCAGAACAAGATGAAGGCGGCCGTGCAGAAGAGCCTCAAGATCCGCCTGCCGGAGCATAAATTCAGCGGGGAGATCCTGGATCTGACCCGGACCTTCAATACCATGCTTGACGATACTCACCTGCTGATCCAGAAGCTGAAGGCCGAGGAGCGCCAGAAAGAGGCTGTACATTTTCAAATGCTGCTGGCCCAGACGAATCCCCACTTCCTGCTGAACACGCTGAATACAATTAAATGGATTGCCATCCGTGAGCACAATGAGGATATTACAAACATGACCCTGTCGCTCGGCAAGCTGCTGGAGGCCAGTCTAAATACCGATAAGGACCTGATCCACCTGAAGGATGAGATAGAGCTTGTAGAGGCCTATGTCCATATCCAGCAGGTCCGCTACGCCCACAAATTCGAATTAACCTGCCGCTACGACGAGGATGTTCTGTATGCGCTGGTTCCCAAGCTCAGCCTCCAGCCGCTGGTCGAGAACGCCATTATTCACGGGATCAGCAGACTGCCCGGCAACGGCCTGATTGAGCTGATCGTGCACCGCGAAGAGAACCGGCTGATTGTAGAGATCAGGGACAACGGCGTAGGCATGGAGCAGGCAGGTTTGAACAAGGTCCCGCGCAAGCGTCCGGGTATCGGGCTGAGCAATATTCAGGAGCGCCTGCGGCTGCTCTATCGCGAAGAGGGGACTTTGGAGGTTCTCTCCACCGGTGAAGGTGTCACCGTCCGCTTCACTATACCGCTTCTATTGTCTGCACCTTACGGCAACGAACATCCGGCTTAAGCGCATTTATACGGGAGGGAATCACATATGTGGAAAGTACTGCTGGTCGAGGATGAGGTTTTTGTACGGGAGAGCGTCCGCGAGATTATTGCCTGGGAAGAGCTCGGGTTCACTGTCAGCGGAGAAGCGGGCAATGGTGCAGAAGCGCTGGAGATGATCCGGCAGGATGCTCCCGATCTGGTGATTTCGGATATTGTCATGCCGGAGATGGATGGCGTCGAGCTGCTGCGCAGAACCCGTGAAGAGGGCTACGATTCCCGCTTCGTCATGCTTACCTGTATGAGCGATTTCGAGAATGTACGTCAGGCGATGGAATACGGGGCCTCCAACTATATCCTGAAGCTGTCCATGAGTGTGAATTCACTGCGCGACACACTGCGCAAGATCAATAATGAACTGGTGAAGAGCCAGGAGAACCGCAAGGCAAACGCGGGCCCGCCCGGTTCTGCTGTTCCCCTGCCGCTGCCTCATGAGGAGATCACCAGCCATCCCGAGATCCAGAAGATCCTCCAGTATCTGCACGCCCATTATGATGAGGATATTACCGTCAAGTCGATGTCCCAGTATGTCATGATGGCCGAGAATTATGTCAGCACCCTGTTCAAAAAGAAAACCGGCCAGACCCTGATCCATTATCTGCATCAGATAAGGGTGGACCAGGCCATCCGGCTCCTGATCCACTCCGATCTGCCGGTATACGAGATTGGCAACCGGGTCGGCTTCGTCAACGATAACTATTTCATCAAAATTTTCAAACGCCTCACTGCGCAGACGCCGAGCCAGTACCGGCATACTCAGCGGCATAATACAGAATCTGTAAGCATATAGCCTGGCTTCAATAAACGCTTAGCTCTACTAAACAGCGGCCTTCCTTCCGGGAATGCCGCTGTTTGCTGTGAACCGGGATAGAACAAAACTACGATCGGGCCGCCCGCCGATACGGGGCAAATGTATATTTCTGTAGCATGAAGTCGTTGGTTTTGTTCCTTAACCCCTCTTAGATCGCTTGTTATGCTTGTAGTGTAATCAAAGTAATCAAAAGACCTAAAGGAGTGGGGCTATGTGAAGGCATCCTGGATGAAGCGGCAGCAGTACCTGGGCTATCTGTTTATCGGGCCAAATATGATTGGCGTGATTTTATTTTTCATCATACCTGCCGTCTATTCTTTCTATCTCATGTTTACAGACTATAAGTTTATGAGTCCCCATACCAAGTTTATTGGGCTGGCCAACATCCGGCGGATGCTTGGGGATGAGGTATTCTATATCGCTATCAAGAACACACTGCTGTTCCTGGTCTCTGTCCCGGTCTCGATCGGGCTGGCGTTCATCGTTGCCGTTGTGCTGAACCGGTCCGTGTATTTGAAAAAGCTGCTCCGCGCCCTGTACTTCATGCCTTATATTACAAGCGGCGTCGCTGTAGCCTTTGTCTGGATGCTGCTGTTCCATCCGAACAACGGGCCGATTAACGGTATTCTCCGCTCGGTCGGCATCGCGAATCCGCCCGGCTGGCTGTCCACCATGGAGACCTCCATGTATGCGATCGACATCATCTGGATCTGGTTCATGCTCGGCTATAACATGATTATCTATCTGGCCGCCCTGCAGGAAGTGTCAGGGGAGCTGCTGGAAGCCGCCAAAATCGACGGCGCCCGCACCTGGCAGACGGTCCGCAGTATCCTGTGGCCGCTGGTTAGTCCGACCACCTTCCTGCTGCTGATTACCGGACTGATTATGTCGATCAAGCAGTTCGGGATCATTCAGGCGATCACGCAGGGCGGACCGGGGAACAGCACCACCGTGTTATCTTTGTTCATCTATCAGAATGCCTTCCGCTATTACGAAATGGGCTATGCTTCAGCGGTCTCCTGGGCCCTGTTCCTGATCATTCTGATTTTCACCGTGATTCAATGGCTGGGCCAGAAACGCTGGGTTCACTACTAAGGAGCTGAGAACATGAATAAAGCCGTAGTTACCAAAAGCATTGCCACACTCATCATGCTGTTCTTCAGCATCGTCATGATTGTACCCTTCATCTGGATGATCAGCACTTCATTCAAGACACCTGCCGAGGTCTTTCAATATCCGGTCCAGTGGATTCCCAGCCATTTCAACTGGAGCCATCATGTTAAGGTCTGGACCGGTCAGGGCAGCTTCGTGCCTTACTATCTGAATTCCCTTAAGGTGGCTATTCTGAGCACTATAGGTGCCGTATCCCTGTCCGCCTTAGCCGCTTATGGGTTTGCCAGAATTGAGTTCAAAGGGCGGAACACCATGTTCATGGTTTATCTGTCCATGATGATGGTTCCCCCGCAGGTGCTGTTCGTGCCCAAATTCATCATGTTCGACTGGGCCGGCATCTACAACACCCACTGGGCGCTGATCCTGCCCGGAATGTTCACCATCTTCGGCGTATTCATGATGCGGCAGTTCTTCCTCTCCGTGCCTCATGAAATTTCAGAGGCCGCCTTCATCGACGGCGCAGGCCACTTCCGTATCTTCTCGCGCATTATCCTGCCGATGGCTAAGCCGTCGCTGGCCACGCTGGCCATCATCGACTTCTCCTGGCACTGGAATGACTATGAGAATGCGCTCGTCTTCCTGATTGACCATGATCTGTTCACCGTCCCGCTCGGGCTGCAGAATTTCATCCTGGAGAACAATGTCGACTACAACGGCATGATGGCCGCTGCAACAGCCGGAATCATTCCCATGATCCTCGTCTTCCTGCTCGGCCAGAAATACATTATTGAAGGTGTGGCCAGCTCAGCGGTCAAGGGCTGACCCCGCCTATAAATAAAGGAGCTATGCCACAGATCGTACGGTGGCCTAGCTCCTTTTAAGTTTTTCTTCAGTTACGACAACCCTGCTTTGGTCAAGCCATATGCCGCATCAGATGAACCCGGTACGGTGGTAAAGCCTACGTTCACCCGGTTCCAGGCGTTGATCGCCATGATGGAGAAGGACAGATCGGAGATTTCCTGCTCGGACAGCTGTCCACGGACACGGTCATACAGCTCATCAGGCACGCCGTGCTCCGGCAGCTTGGTCAGTACCTCCGTCCAGGCGAGTGCAGCCCGTTCACGCGGAGAGAACAGTGTTGATTCCCGCCAGATAGAGATGTGATAGAGACGCAGTTCACTCTCGCCGTTAATCTTGGCCTGCTTCACATGCATGTCCAGGCAGAAGCCGCAGCCGTTCATCTGTGAAGCCCGGATGGACACCAGATCTTCAATTTTCTCCTCAATAGAGCTGTTCTTCAAGGCCATGCTGAAATCGAGAAACTTCTTGAAAAGCTCCGGGGACTGCTGCATATAATTCACACGTTGTGCCATAACTATACTCCTCCTATTGGGCTGGTTGTTGTAGTTAAGGTCCGGTCCAGACATTGTCTTCCGCCTGGCGTTTTCCGGCCTTGTTCCGCCCTTCGGACATATAACGAGACAGCTATTCGTTCTGTGACAATGCAGCAGCAGATTTTTTGTCCGGTCCAGTTTTCAGACGTACCTGCCATGAATAATAGGCACCTTCACGCATCCCCGCTCTCTCCTGTCACACATCTCCTCTTTATTTTGTCTACATTATAGCGGAGTTAGATTGACTATATATAAGGATTGGAAGTGGCGTTATGCAGGAGCTGTATGCCCAGTATAAGAACCTATTGTTTAAACTTGCCTACCAGTTAACCGGATCAGCCGCCGATGCCGAGGATGCGGTTCAGGACGTATTCCTGAAGGTGTATGATGTGCCGCCGGAGCGGCTGGCCGAACCGAAAGCCTATCTGTGTAAAATGGTCACGAACCGCTGCCGGGATCTGCACAAATCTGCGCGCAGACAGCGGGAGGAATATTTCGGCGAATGGCTGCCCGAGCCTCTTGCCGGTACAGACGGGGATTCCATGGACTCCGTAGTTCAGGATGATCTCTTATCCTATGCCATGCTTGTCCTGCTGGAGCGGCTGACCCCTGCCGAGCGGGCCGTATTTGTACTTCGTGAAGCGCTGGGCTTTGAATATCAGGAGATTGCCGGACTGGTCGACAAAAGTGAACCGAACTGCCGCAAGCTCTTCAGCCGGGCCAGTGCCAAGATGGGCCTTATCCCCGGGGAGCCTGTCCAGCCGGAGGCGGCTACAGAGGAATGGGTGCACGGGTTCCTGGCCGCCCTGAAGCAGGGCAACATGAACCGGATTCTGACGATGCTTGATCCGGCAGTCGAACTGATCTCCGACGGCGGAGGCAAAGTACGCGCTGCTGCCGAACCGGTAGTCACCCGCGAGCTTGTAGCCCGCTTCCTGCTGGGACCCTTGCGCGGGGCAGCTACAATTAACGGCGAGGTGACTATTGAAACAGGCCGGATTAACGGACAGCCCGGCCTGATCCTCCGCTCGGACGAAGGTGTTCATACGATAGGACTTCTGCATACCCGGGACAATCTGATCCGGAATTTATATATTGTCCGCAATCCGGACAAGCTGCAGTATGCCGGGAGTTAGGGCGGGTAACGGGTTTCCGGAAGTGTTGTTCATGTCACGGACTGTACGGTGCCTTCACAGCCACCCAGCCGTCAATCCTATGCGGTCTCTCATTACATCCCTCCGGTGTGGTAATCGGCTCTATGACCGGAACCGCCATCCCGCATAGACGGGATTTGTCAGGACCGCTCATACCAGTACCCCGGAATGTCCCGCTCCAGCCGCATTAGCGCCTCCAGATAATAATAATCGCCCCAGATCGTGTAATCATCCGGCGAATCTCCGGCCCTGACTGAATACGAGCCATGCTTCAGCAGGCCTTCCGCTTCCCCGCTGCCATGGGTGGAATAGTGCTCCGCCAGTGCTCTCACTGCTGCCTCCGCCGCTTCCCGGAAGAAGCGGTATTCCGGGTCTGCTTCGCCCAGCTGAGCGGCAATCTCCAGCAGTCCGCAGGCGGCAATCGCCGATGCCGAGCTGTCCCGCTTCGTGTCCGGTCCCACAGGAGCATCGAAATCCCAATACGCCACCCCATCCTCCGGCAGCTGTGACACGAAATAACGGCCCAGCTGCTTCGCCGTTTCCAGCATTTCCGCGCTCTGCAGATAACGGCTGATTAAGGCGAAGCCGTAGATGCCCCACGCCTGCCCGCGCGTCCAGGTCGAGCCGTCACCATAGCCCTGATGCGTTCCACCGCGGATCGCGTCTCCGGTAGCCGGGTCGAAGTAGAAGGTGTGATAGCTTGAGCCATCGCCGCGCACCAGGAAGCGGCGGGCTTTGCGGGCATGCAGCTCAGCCACCCGCCGGTAAGAGGCCACGCCTGTATGCTCATGCGCCCAGAGCAGCAGCGGCAGATTGAGCAGACAATCGATAATAATCCGGCCGCCATTAACGGAATCGCCCTCCGGCCCCCAGGCCTGAATTAAGCCGGCCGCTTCGCGCCAGCGCTTCATCAGCATATCCGCCGCCTCCAGCGTCAGCTGCGCCGCCCCGGTATCCTGCTCAATGATCCACTGGGCTTTGGAGGACAGGGAATAGAGGAAGCCTATATCATGATGATCAAAAATGATCTTATGGTCCATGCGGTGCCGGAAGCTACGGACGGTTCTTAGCGCCTGTTCGCGGTAGACCGGGTCCTCACTGTATTCAGAGCACAGCCAGAGAATGCCGGACCAGAAGCCCGCTGTCCACTCCGTATTGTCATTCAGCGTGTAATGCTCTCCATCGGTACTCACATGGGGGAACCGGTCCCCGAATCTCAGGATATTCCGTTTGGTTACGCCAAGTGCGTCTTCAATCGCTTTTTGCCACATATCAGACATTGCTCCTCTTCATAGATTGCCCTGCTGGATCAGCCGGCTGTTCTGCTTGTACTGGCCGGGAGTGATCCCTTCGTATTTCTTGAATACACGGATGAAGGAATTGCTGTTCAGGAAGCCGACCAGCTCGGATACCTCCTGCACGGTCAATTCATCCTGCTGCAGGATTTTCTTGGCTTCTTCTATCCGGTACTGGTTGATATAGTCTATAACATTGGTGCCGGTCTGCTCCTTGAAATACTTGGAGACATACGTAGGATGGAACCGGAACCGTTCGGATATATGGGTCAGCCCCAAATTAACATCAGCGTAATTCTCATGAATGAATTCCAGGAGCTGATCCTTCAGCTCGGTATTATGGGAACGCTTGCGTTCATGCACCATTTGGCAGACCGTCTCCAGAATATGCAGCAGTCCGGCCTCAATCTCCTCAAAGGTCTCACAGGCAAACAGCTGGCGGACCAGTTCATTGCGCCCGGCCGGCTCCTTCAGGTCATCGGTTTTGAGCTGCTCCGTTGCCTTCAGCATGGTGCCGATCAGTTCGAACATCAGGCAGCGGGCCAGCTCTACAGACAAGGGCTCCCCGGCAAAATTGGTCATCAGAATTTCGTTCATGACCTCAGTAGAGCGGGCATAATTACCTGTAGCGATATAATTGACAAGCTGACGCTCCAGATCAAGCGGATAATAGAGCTCCTCCTTGGGCTGCCGGATCCTGTGCTGGTCAATAATCTGGCCGATGCCAAGAATCAGCCGGTACTCCAGCGCCTCCTCTGACTCCTGGAAGCAGGCCGAAATCTCAGCAATGGACTTGTGGACGCTGCTGACTCCAACCGAGAAATAGATGAGGAAGCGTGAATGGATGAAATGCTGCGCCTCCCCGGCGGCATGGATCAGCTGCGGAACGGCCTCACCTGCATCCCCCCGGATATTGACCAGGAAGGCGATTCGCCCGTCCATTTCAGCGGAATAGACGGGACCGGCCGCGCCCATCAGCTCCTCCAGCACATTGGACAGAATCAGGTGGACGAACTGGCGCTTCTCCTCTTTGTCCTCAGGTGCCCGGGTACGGAAAAGCCCTTCATAATTCTCGATGTGCACCAGCAATACGGCAAAGGAGTCGCTTTCAAAACAGATGCCAAGGCGGTCCAGCTCCGCAGCAAACCCTGCTCCCGGCTGCACCCGCCCTTTCAGCAGCCTTGCCAGGAAGCTGCTGCGCACCGTCATTTGCTGCTCCTTCAGCCTGCTGGCGAACTGATCCTGCTCTTCCCAGGCCCGGGTCAACACCGTTTGCAGAATACCGAATTCATCATCCGGCTGCTCCAGCTTCCCTTTGACTTTATCGGAAATAATACTCATAATCCGGCCTAGCGGGCGGTAATTGCGCCGGGTGAACCACCAGGCAGCCACACCGCCCAGCAGCAGGACAGCCGCCACGCCGGTGAATGTGATGTTTCGGATCACCATCAGCTTCTTGGCATAAATGCGCGTGGGAACGATGGAGACATATTGCCAGTCCTGCACGTTAGAGGAGATCTGGGAGACCGTCACCGATTCCCCGTTCCAGTCTGCCGTTCCCGTCCGTCTTCCGCTATTCTTATTCTGCAGCAAATAGCTGTGTATCGTGTAAGGGGTTTCAACTGTCCCGGTAGAGAATAACGTACGCCCGTCCCGGTCGAGTATGAACACGATGCTCTCTTGTTCCAGACGCACATTGTTGATCGCCTGCTGAAACCGTTCCGGGTCCAGGGTAACCACAAAGGTGGCCGGACTGTTACCTGACAGCTGGATCGGAAAAGGCTGCAGGTAGACCAGCGTCTCCTCAATGCGGCGGTCCTCGCTGAAGACCTTCATTTTGCGGAATAGGCTCTCGTCCGAATCCTGCATCAGCCGGGTCCACTCCTGCTCGCTCACCCCGGTTCCCTCATAATAAATCTCATACAACAGGTTCTTGGAGACAAGCGATGAGGAGGACAGTGCCACATCTGCAGATTTCACATAGATGTACAATTCACGAATCAATCCATTCCCGATCCGGATCGATTTGAGGTTCTTAATCAGCTCCAGTCCCATCAGCCGCCACCTGGCATCCTGTTCGGACGCGTGATTAATGAAGCTGCTCAGCTGGGAATCGGCCATCAGCTGGCTGCTGATGCTGCTGATATCTCCAATCTGGCTGTCGATCGTCTCCTGTACCTGGGACAGCAGGACCCTGTTGGAGCGGCTGACCTCCTCCTCCAGCAGACTGCGGGACTCCGCAAATACGGCCGCACCGATGGTGACCGGAATGAGCAGGATGACCAGATAAGAGAGGCTCCAGGACAGCAGGATGCTTTTCTTCTTCATGGCTCTCCTCCTCTTGTTCATGATGATGGTGTAATCCGGATAGGGCCCCGGGTTATTCCTTGATCGCGCCAATCATGACGCCTTTCACAAAATACTTCTGTAAAAATGGATAGATAAAGAGAATCGGCAGCGTAGCCACCATTACCGTTGCGTATTTCACACTTTCTCCGATCGCTTCCTTATCCCCCATCGCCGCTGCGGTAGTCATTGAATCCGTGCTGTTCTGGATTAGAATTTCCCGCAATATCAGCTGAAGTGGGTACAGATTACGGTCGCGGATATACAGAATAGCGCTGAACCAGGAGTTCCAGTGGGACACTCCGTAGAATAGAATCATAACTGCAATTACCGGCATGGATAAGGGTACCACAATCCGCCAGAGAATTCGTACCTCTCCCGCACCATCAATTCTCGCTGATTCCAGCAGACTCTCGGAAATCTCCTGGAAGGCCGTACGCATAATGATCAGATTATAGCTGCTGACCAGTCCCGGTACAATCAGCGCCATCAGGTTGTTCCCCATGTGCAGCGTATTGTTAATCAGCAGATAGGTGGGAATAATCCCGCCGTTGAAGAACATGGTGAACACAATGGCCAGCATGATCGGATTGCGGAGCATGAAGCTTTTGCGGGACAGGGTATATGCACCCAGAATGGTGAACAGCAGATTGAGCGCCGTACCCAGCACCACGATCACAACCGTATTCCTGTAGCCGGAGAGAATGCTCGGATTGCTCAGCACCAGCTTGTAGCTGTCCAGATTGAACCCGTCCGGAAGAAGCAGCAGCCCGCTATGGGCCATCAGCCGGTTAGAGTCGCTTAACGATGCATTCAGCACATGCCACAGCGGATACAGGGTGATAATGATGAGAAGGAGCATGATCAGCGTATTGGCACTGTCAAACAGCCGTTCTCCTATGGTTCTTTTGATTTTCATGGGAATCCCTCACTTTGTCTTCCTGGTGAAGCGGCACTAGAACAGCTTGTTGTCAGATACCGCTTTGGACAGCCGGTTGGCGCCAATGAGCAGAATGAAGTTGACCACCGACTGAAACAGTCCGACGGCAGTAGTATAGCTGAACTCGGCACTCTCACTGATCCCTTTGCGGTAGACAAAGGTAGATATGACATCTGCCGTATCGTAGATATTCGGATTATAGAGCAGAATGACCTTCTCGAAGCCGATCTCCATCAGTCCGCCCACACGCAGAATCAGGAGAATAACAATCATCGGAATAATACCCGGCAGGGTGATATGCCATACCTGGCGCATCCGGCTGGCCCCGTCTACCTTAGAGGCGTCATAGAGTTCAGGATTAATACCGCTTAGCGCAGCCAGATAGATAATCGTCGAGAACCCCAGCTCCTGCCAGACCGAAGATGCAGTATAGATCGTACGGAAATTACCCGGATCACTCAGCAGTGCGCTGCTCTGCCCGCCAAAGAAAACAATTATGGAATTAAACAGCCCGTCGCGGGACGAGAAATCGACCACCATTCCGCAAATGACCACAATCGAGATAAAGTGGGGAATATAAGAGACGGTCTGCACCGTGCGCTTGAACATTTCATGCCTGAGCTCATTGAGCAGCAGCGCAAGCAGGATCGGAGCCGGGAATCCGAACAGCAGCTGATAGAAGCTTAAGACCAGCGTGTTTTTGAGAATCCGCCAGAAATAATAACTCTGGAAAAAATCGCGGAAATGCTGCAGCCCCACCCAATCACTGCCCCAAATTCCTTTGCCGACGGTATATTCCTTAAAAGCGATCACCGCACCATACATCGGCAAATACTTAAATACCAGAAAATACAATACAACCGGGAGTGCCATCCAGTAGATCGCTTTGTTCTTTTTATAATTCATCCATACCAGAGATAACTTCTGCGGCATAGTCTCCCTCCTTTCCTCTTCTTCATTGCAGGTCCGCGGGGGTAAAATTCTCATTCACCGCCCCGCGGACAGCTCCTCTGTCTTATCTGGCGTTATAGCGGTCTAAGGCTGCCTGCTGAATTTCAATCGCCCGCTTCACATTGAACTTGTCAATCTGGGCGGTAAACTTGCCGAAGTTCTCTATCGGTTCCGCACCGATGACGAATTTGATGAACATCTCATCACGGTAAGTAGTAATATCGCTCATAATTTTGCTGTACTCTGTGGACTCCTCTGTAGTCAGGCTGACCGGGGGAAGACCTACCTTGAGTGTGTTATCGCTGTATTTGGAAAAGAGCGCAACCGCGTCCTTCTGCTGCTGATACTGGTAATACTGCTCGTTGTACCGGTCATCATCCTCACCGACAAACGGATAATTGGCAATGAAATGCTTCGCCATCGCCTGAACCACCGACAACCCGTCCGGATTCTTCAGAATCTCATCCGTGTAGGTCGGATATCCGTCCTTCATCGTGTACGTTACACCCTCTACGCCGAAGTTCTTCAGCATATGGCCTTCTTCACTGAAGAAGTAGTCCAGCGCCTTCACGGTTTCCTCCGGGTTCTTGTTGCTCTTGGTAATCGTCGCGCCGGCACCGCTCCACTCCCAGGACCGGCCGGTGAACATCGGCTCATCCCCCTTGTTCACTACAGGGTACTGCACCGCGGTAAGGTTGGCCTCCGGCTCCTTCTCCTGCAGTGCAGGCAGATAACGTCCAATGCCGCCGCCAATGAAGGCAAAGAAGGCGCCGGCCTGACCGCCCAGAATCTTGGCATCATAGGTTTTCTGATCATTCGTGGCGAAGTCAGGATCAATCAGGCCCTCCTGATACCAGCGGTGGAACGTGGTCAGGAATTCTTTGAATTCCGGCTCTGTCGGCCCGTAGGCTACCTTACCGTCCTTCAGGAAGATTGTATTCGTGATCCCGTAGGCTTCGAGGAAGGTAGGGGCCGCCGGGCCCATCGTAGTCAGCTTAGGCGGTGCACCGAACAGGAGCGGAGCGGTGACCCCTTTCTTTTCCTTGAACGCCTTCAATACCGTCTCCCATTCAGCGAGCGTCTCCGGCTGCTGGAGATTCAATTCGTCCAGCCAGTCCTGGCGGATGAATGTGCCTCCGAACGTCTTATATTTGCCCAGCCGCAGATGGGGAATCGCGTAGATGTCTCCGTTATCCGCTTTCAATTGTTTCGCGACCTCGGGATTCTCGTCCAGAATCTTCTTCAGGTTGGGCGCGTACCGGTCAATCAGGTCGTTCAGCTTAATGATCGTGCCGTCCGTGTACAGCTTGGAATAATCCCCGTAGACGAACATCACATCCGGCAGCTCATTAGAAGCCAGCATGACATTGAACTGCTCCGTCTCCGCACCGACGGCGGGATGCTGGAATTCCGTCTTAATGTTGGTCTTCTTCTCCCACTCCTGAATCGCCGTAATCTCACTCATGTTCTTCAGCGTAATTGACACATTCGTATTCAGTGACGCCCAGATCGAAATTGGGGTAGGCTCATCCGCTGCCGCTCCTCCGGCATTCCCGTTCCCGTTCCCGCCCGAGCAGCCTGCCAGTCCGCCTATAGCCAGCAGCAAGCTGGTGCCGAGCATCATCCGTTGTCTCCAAGATCTCTTCATCCCTTCACATCTCCCCCATGTGTTCTTAATAGAAAGGCCATCGCCGGAGCACCGGTCCTGCAGTCTTGCGGTTTTGCGGTCCTGCGGCCCTACCGAAGCTGCCTCCTGCTCCTCCAACTTAACGCCGTACGCCAGCCTTGACTATCTCCCATTCTTGCTGCGATATCGATATATTGATTACTGCCAGTCCATCACAGGAATTGCATACGGATGCTAAGAAATCGGGATTGATTTCGCCTGATATTCCAATCCGGGTTATTGCGAGTGATGATTACGCTTTCATATTATATCAAACTGCAGCGTTGTCGCGGCATTGCACATACTCTCTCCCTGCACCGGAGTGGCAAATGTACTCGGTTTTTCATGTACATTTGGTTCGTCTAGCCTATCGTTGGCACATTGTACTCGGTTTTTCGCATACATCAGGCTCGTCTACCCTATCATTGGCACATTGTACTCGGTTTTTCGCATACATTCGGCCCATCTACCCTATCGTTGGCACAATGTACTCGGTTTTTCGTGTACATTCGGCTCATCCCCGTACCGCCCACTTTCAGCGGAATTAGAGGGTTTCAGCGGGTACCAATAATTTCCTATATAAAGAAAAAAGATACCGGTTAAGTGTCTTAAAGTCTTTGACATCAATCTATGCAATTCGCCCAGCCTGCAAGCCATCCGTCAGGAACTCGCCAACACCGCCAGCACCGTTTCCAGCACCACATTCACGCCCATCTCGCACTCATCATAAGAAGTGAGCTCTTCCTCGCAGTGGCTTTTCCCCTTCACACTGGGTACAAAAATCATCGCCGACGGCAGGAATCCGGCCACGAACTGGGCATCATGCCCTGCTCCGCTGGCCATCTTCCGGCTGCTATAGCCCAGTTTCCGGGTAGCTTGCTCAACCAGGGCACAGACCTCCGTATCGAACCATACGGTATCGCGTCCCCACAGCTTCGTCTTCGACACACTACACTCCAGCAGTTCCTCAGGCAGACCGTTAATAATCGCCTCTACTTCACGGACAATATCCATATCCTTATGTCGGGCTTCCACGGTGAAGATCACCTTGTTCGGAATAACGGTATGAATATTAGGCAGCACGTTCATTCTCCCCATGGTATAGACCAGCTCGGAGTCCAGTACAGCCAGCTTCCGCCGCAGCTCCGTAATTATATCTGTAGCGGCAAAAAGCGCATCCCTACGCATATCCATCGGCGTGGTGCCCGCATGGTCCGATTCGCCTGTCACTTCAATCTCATAACAGGCCATCCCGACAACACAGTCGACCAGGCCGATCTTAAGATTTTCTTTCTCCAGCACAGGTCCCTGCTCGATATGCAGCTCCAGATAAGCCGTCGCTTCCTTGATCCGGTTCTCCGCATCGCCCGCATAGCCGCTGGCCTGCAGCGCTTCACCGAAGGTCGTACCCTCCGGGTCCTTCTTCTTCAGCATCTCCGCCTTGTCGAACTTGCCCGCCAAGACACCCGAAGCCATCATCGACGGCTCGAAGCGGGCACCTTCCTCGTTGGTGAAATTCATCACTGTTATTGGCAAGCGCGGCTTAATACCATGGTCAACCAGGGTTCTTACCACTTCCAAACCCGCGATTACACCGAGCACCCCATCGAATCTGCCGCCTTTCTTGACAGTATCCAGATGCGATCCGATCACTATGGGCGGACCTTCTTCACTGCCCGCAAGCGTAGCGTACATATTTCCCATATCATCGACTTTCACGGCCATTCCCAGCTCTTCTGCGCAGGAAGTGAAATAGCCTCGCACCCGCACATCCTGCTCCGACAGCGATAACCGGGTGACCCCGTTGTTGTCCGTCCGCCCGAAATCGGCGAATGACTCGATCGTATTCTTCAATCTCTCACCGTTCACGAATATCCGCTGCAGCTGCATGGCCCTATTCCTCCGTTTCGAACGCTCTTGGAATTATTGCTTTCTATATATGTTATACCATTCCGTATTATTTTCATTTTACAGACTGTAATAATATTTTTTGGTTTTGTTCACGTTATGTTATAACGCGATTGGGGAAGTCTGATAGAATATGAGCTGGTAGGAAGCATAATTTGAGAGGAGCTAAGCATATGAATACCCTTTTGCGCAGCGGCACAGCCGAAGCTGTGATCAGTTCACTCGGAGCCGAGCTGATCAGCTTCAGAAGAACAGATACGGAGACTGAATATATGTGGAGCGGGGATGCCGCCTATTGGACAGGCCGTTCACCAGTGCTGTTCCCGATTATCGGCGCAGCCATCCAAGGCGAGATCAAAGCGGACGGGCAAGCTTATAAGATTGCCAATCACGGCTTCGCCAGACGCAGTGAATTCACGCTGCAGGAGGCAAGTGATACCCAGGCGATCTTCCGGCTCTCGCATAGTGAGAGCACGTTGGCGGTCTACCCGTACAAATTCAACCTGTTCCTCACCTATATCCTGAGCGGAAGCACCCTTGAGATCAGCTACCGTGTGGAGAATTCAGATGAACAGGAAATTTTCTTCCAGATCGGCACCCACCCTGCATTCAATTGCCCGATTGCCGGAGAGGGCAGCTTCGCGGATTATTATCTTGAATTTGAGCAAAAGGAAACGTTAGACCGCCTGTTCCTGAATTTTACCGGCCAGTTGATTAACGGCCAGACCGATCCGCTCTTGCAAGAAGAGAACATTCTGCCGCTAAACCATGAGATGTTTGAGCATGACGCACTCGTCTTCAAGAATGTAAGCTCGCAGTCTGTAGCGCTGAAGAGCAAGCTGTCTGCCAAAAGCGTAAGCGTAGCTTACCATAACTTCCCTGATCTCGGGATCTGGCAGCCGAAGAACGCACCGTTCCTGTGCATTGAGCCCTGGCATGGTGTAGCAGACAGTGAAGACTTCACCGGGGACATCCGTGATAAAGCGGGAGCCATCTCCCTGCCGCCGGGCGGCCAGTCTACAAGCTCGCTTACGATTACGTTCAACTAACCGGTTGTTGCTCCACCGTTTCTCGAAGAACAAAATAACCCCACAAAGTGGGGCCTTATCTTCGATGATGATTCAGGTACTTTCCGGGGACCCCAAAACATATCGGCCGCAGCCACCTAACGGTGGATGCGGCTTTTTGTGTCAAATTATAATCCATATCCTACGCTTGCGGCGGCAGGCCGTCCAATAAGTAAACTAAAGTAGTATATACAACCTTTTACTGCCAATAGTAAGCTTAAGGTAGTTAATTCACTACACATAGAATGGGAGAAATGGATAAGGGAGTGGAGTATATGCAAGGATTGTCAGTGGCTATCTGCACGAGGAACCGGGTACAGGACCTGACACGGTGCATTCATTCTATAACTAAACAAGACATAGGCAGGACATACCCCATTGAGGTCATACTTATAGATGACGGCGAAATACCAGCCCGTGTACTTACTGAATTTGAAGCTTTACTTACCGGATGCGGTTATCCTTTGACTTATTTCAGCAAGACGGACCGGGGATTATGGTTATCCCGGATCAAGGCAGTCGAACTGTCCACCATGGACAAAATCCTCTTCCTGGATGATGACGTCGAAATCCCCGCTCACTACCTGTCTACCTTGATTCAAACCTACGATGATTATCCTAACTGCGCAGGAGTCGGCGGTATCGCCATCGGGATGCGGAACAGCTTCCTCGGAACCATCCGCTGCCTGCTGTCCTTCCAGCAATCCCTGTCGAGCGGCAAGCTCTCCTTAAGCGGTCAAGCCGGGTCCATGTACAACTGGCATAAAGCCCGGAAGATCTTCAAGACTGAATTCCAGCATGGCTGCAACATGTCCTTCAAAAAAGCGGCAATTCAGGACCTGAAGCCCGTTCCCTGGCTTACCAGCTACAGCGTCGGTGAAGATATTCTCATGTCCCGCATCGCCCGGAGCTCCGGCCCTTTGTATATCAATCCTGAGCTCAAGCTACTGCATCATGAATCTCCGGCCTCCCGGGACAATCTCGAAGATGTCGCCTATACCCGGGTGCTGAATCATGTGCATTTGCTCAAGGATAAACGGTCGGGCCCCATCGGCTATCTCGCCCTGATGTGGACCACGCTCTACCTCATTCTCCGCGAGCAGCCCAAGAAGAATGTCGCCGCTATCAAGGGCTATAAGAAGGGGCTGAAGGAGATCTTCAACAGCCAGACCGCCGGGTAATCCGTCAAAACTCAGGAAGGGAGTGGAGTTATGAGTGTAAGCATTGTAGTTCCCATGTACAATTTAGAGCGTTATGTGGCTCCATTGCTGGATTCACTCCTGGACCAGAGCGAGAAGCGGTTCGAAGTGATTATGGTCGACGACGGCTCTACGGACCGTACGTACGAGGTGGCCGAAGCGATTCTGGCGCGGCATCCCATCCTGAGAGCCAAGCTGATCCGCACGGCCAATGCCGGAGTGAGCGCCGCCAGAAACACCGGGCTTGCAGCAGCCAGCGGCGACTATGTGCTGTTCCTGGACGGGGATGATTATATTGCCAGCGGACTGGTGCAGAGCATTGAAGCACATACCTGGAGCGCTGCTCCGGATATTCTCTGCTGGGGTTACAGTCTGGTCCGCGAAGACAAGTCCACGATTGTAAACTTCACTTCAGCAGCAAGCGACACTACGGGGAGCGAAGCGCTGAAGAATATTTTCGTGCATAAAAGCCTCAGAATCTGGACCGGCAGCATCGCCTTCAAACGGACCTTTCTGCTGGACAACGGCATCCGCTACACCGAGCGCTGCGTGAACGGGGAAGATCAGGAATTCATCTACAAAGCCCTGTCGCGGGCCTCGCGGGCCATATCCATCCCGGATGTGCTGTCCTTCTATCTGCAGAGAACCTCCTCTATCTCCAATACGTATAACGTGAACAAATTCGATATGGTCGATGCATTCAAGCGGGTAGCTGATTATTTCAGAGCCCATCCCTTTGACGGGACACCTGAGATATCCGAATTGCTGCTGAACCGGGAGCTGACCGAGAACTACTTTTACAACCTGAAGACCTGTCTGAACGGCACTGCGGGAATGGATGTCAGGCGCCTGCTTCAGGATATGGATGCCCGTTATCCCGGACTTCCCCAGGAGATGCGGCCGATCATACGTCAATACCAGGGGGACGACCGCCAGCTCGCGCTGCAGATCAGAGCCTTCTTAATCTCCCCGTCCTTATACAGAGCGCTGATTGTTATCGATAGAAACTGGGTCCAATTCAAACAGAAGCTCAAGACCGTGATGGGCAGAAAGGAAATCAAGATATGAAGAAGACGATGATGATCAATGCATATACAGAGTTCAATTTGGGCGATGATTTGTTCATTAAAGTGTTATGTGAGCGATACCCCGGTACCCGGTTTATGCTGATTGCCCCGCAGCAATATAAGCTCGTCTTCAAAGACCTCCGTAATCTCAAGGTGTATGCCTCGGACTCCGTGCTGCTGCGGGGGATCAACTATATTTTCCGCAAATTAAAGCTTCATCCGAACTTCGTGCAGAAGCTGCTGACGGATCAGGGCGACGGAACCGTGCATATCGGCGGGTCTATTTTTATGCAAGGTGAACAGTGGGAAGAATATGTGGCTGGTGCTGAAGCCCTTCGCAATAAAAGCAAGCCCTATTACCTGATGGGTGCGAACTTCGGCCCGTACAAGGATGAGGCCTACTACCAGCAATATAGGGAAATCTTCCAGAATTATGCCGATGTCTCTTTCCGGGAGCAATATTCCTATGACCTGTTTAAGGATCTGGACAATGTGCGGCTTGCGCCGGATATTATTTTTCAGCTGAAATACAGCGGCGGTAGAACTCCGGCTGTGGAGGGTAAGACCCTTGCCATTTCCGTGATCAAGCCCTCGTCCAAAGCTTTAGACGGTTTTGACAACCTCTATTATGAAAAAATGAAAGATGTTGCAATCTATTTCATTCAGCAGGGGTATGACGTGCATTTCATGTCCTTCTGTCAGCATGAAGGGGACCAGGAAGCGATCAGTCTGATCCTGAATCTGATTCCTGCGGAGCTTCAGGCCCACACCCACGCCCATCTCTACAAAACAGATATGGATGAGATTCTCGCCGTGCTGTCCGGTGCAAGCTGCATTGTCGCCTCCAGATTCCATGCGATGATCCTCGGCTGGGTGTTCGGCAAACCGGTGTTTCCCGTGGCTTACAGCAACAAGATGATCAACGTGATGCAGGATGCTTATTTCGGGGGGGCGTATACGGACTTCGCCCATTTGGCTGAGCTGACGCCCGAGCAGGTCTATGAGAGCATGGCTGCGGGTACGCTCGATGTAACGCTGCAGGCGAACCAGGCGGAGAAGCATTTTGAGCAATTGGATGCTTATCTGACACCCGAACCGCTGCTGGAAGGGAGAAGAAGCTATGAAAGCTAAACGGAGCATGCTGAACCTGGGCTTCGGGCTTACCAGCCAGGTGATTACCATTATCCTCGGTTTCTTCATCCCCCGCCTGATCATGGTTAACTACGGCTCGGAAGCGAACGGACTGATTGCCTCGATTGTGCAGATTATCAGTTATTTCGCCCTGCTTGAGGCAGGGGTTGGCGCGGCATCGCTGCAGGCACTCTATAAGCCGGTGGCCGGCAACGACCGGAGCCACATCAACTCCATTCTGGCCGCTACCTCCAGCTACTACAAAAAAACCGGGATCTACTATTTCATCTCAGTCGTGCTGCTGGCGGTTATCTATCCGCTGGTCATTCATTCAGAGATCAGCAGTATCAGCGTAGTGGCCATTATCCTGTTCTCCGGCCTCGGCGGAGCGATCAATTATTACTTTCAGGGCAAGTTCAGGGTCCTCCTGATTGCCGAGGGTAAAAGCTATATTGAGACCTCTATCGTCACTGTAGCGAACATTCTGAACAACGTGGTTCGTATCATCCTGCTGCTGCAGGGCGTGAACATCATCGCCGTCCAGGCCTCGTTCTTCGTGCTGACTCTGCTGCAGATTGTCGCGTTCTATATCTATGCGAAGCGGCATTACAAATGGATGGATCTCAGTATGACGCCTGATTTTGCCGCCATTGGACAAAAGAATTCCGTCATGGTGCATGAGATCTCCTATCTCATCTTCCGTAACACGGATGTGCTGATCCTGACGATCTTCACCAACCTGAAGATTGTCAGTATCTACGTGATGTACAATATGATCTTCACCATCGTCGACAACATCGTCCAGACCGTCAACGGCAGCGTCAAATCGGCGCTGGGGCAGAGCTATCATGAGGGCAAAGAGGCTTTTGTCAAATTCTATGATGCGTATGAGGTCTATTTCATGGGCCTGATCTTCTCCATTCTGACCGTGGTCTATATTCTGATTCTACCGTTCATGCGGCTGTACACCGCCGGGGTCAACGATGTGAATTATATCAACTTCTGGCTGCCGATTCTGTTCGTGGTGATCAAGCTGCTGACCAATGCCCGCACGTCGTCGAACAACCTGATTACCATTGCCGGACATTTCCGCAACACACAATTCCGTTCGATTCTGGAGTCGGCGATCAACCTCGGAGCTTCGATTGTGTTCGTAATCTTCTTCGGAATCTACGGTGTGCTAATGGGAACTATTGTTGCTCTGCTCTACCGTTCGATCGATATTGTGGTCTACGCCAGCCGGGTGCTGCTGGAGCGCAGCCCATGGATCACCTTCCGCAGATGGCTTACGAACGTCGCCGTCTTCGCGGCAATCGTGTTCATTACGACCAAGCTGAATCTGAGCATCACCTCCTACACCGGCGTAATCCTCTGGGGCGCGCTGCTGGGTGTGATTATCCTGCCGATCTATTTCCTGGTGGGTTCTCTGATGGAACGCGAGGTCTTCCTCTATACCTGGAGCTACGCCAAGAAATTCAGAACGAAGCTTAAGCTTAAGCGGAAGGTTGCGGCCGGGCAGACGCTGTAATGCTGGAAATGGGGTAGCGCAGATTCCCATTCCAGCCGCATACAACCTGCCGGCACACCTCCCCAGTTTTTAAGTGGATAAACGTAGCTTAATTTACCGTTGTTCGCACTCTGTACGTGAATAGTTGGAAAAAAGGCATTTACTTGCTGCCCTCCAGCCCGCTTCCCGCGAAATGTGCATTTTTAAGTGGAGTTTTTCCAACTAATTTTAGAATGATCTTCACAATCGGGAACATAAATGGAGAAAATCCAACTGCTATTTAAATTAAGCTGGTGATTTTCACCAAACTTAGCCCATGCTTCCGAAGCGAGTTTTATTACGAAGTAAACCAGGATGCATTGCTCCATAAAACTAAGCCTATGCTTCCGATGTTGTTTTGTTCGTAGGATATTCAGTGAAGCAACGCTCACAAAACTTAGCCCATGCTTCCGAAGCGAGTTTTATTGCGAAGTGAGCCTGGAAGTATTGCTCCATAAAACTTTTAGGAGGACTGATTATGGATCACCGCGGGGACTTACATGAAGCAGGACTGCATCTGCTGCATCAGCTGAGTGACGATATTCATCATCCGCCCGCCGGGGGTCTGACCCGTGAGGAGCTTATCCGCCAGGCCAGGAATATCAGCAGCAGCGAGAGTGATGCCGGAATCAAAGAACATCTGGAGACGCTCATCGGTGTCCTGGATGCCTTTCTGGCAGGCCGGGCTTCGGATGACGCGCTCCAGTATTATGTCAGCACTCAATTTAATATTCAGATCGATGAAATTAACGGGTTCATGCAGGGGCTTGCCGCACTCAGCAGCAGCGGGCCTGATACGCAGGAGTCTACACTCAACCTTGGCGCCGGTTCCGTAAGCCATCCGAAGGTCAGTGTAATTATTACCACTTATAATAGAAAAGATTTCCTGCAGCAGGCAGTGAACAGCATTCTGCGGCAGGATTATCCGCATACCGAAATTATCGTCATTGACGATTGCTCCAGTGACGGTACGCAGGAGATGATGAATGCCACCTTCGGAGCAGAGCCGCGCGTCATCTTCATGCAGAATGAGACCAACAGCGGCCCCGGCAACAACCGCCGCAGAGCGCTGGCCGCACATGGCGACGGGGAATTCATCCTGTTCCTGGACGATGATGACTATCTCATTGACCGCAGCTATTTCACCAAAGCCGTGAAGGTTCACCGGCTGCATCCGGAGCTGTCTTTTGTCGCCGCAAACGTATTCCTGGAGTATTCCCAGTCGCAGAAACTCACCATCTCCAGTCTGGGGCTGAGTCCCGTCACAGACAAACACGACTATTTCATGAACTTCGAGCGGAAGAACTATCCCAAGCCGGCATCAACCTTAACCGCCATATTCAAGCGCGAGGCACTGATGAGCATGGATATTCTGAATATGAGTATGGTCAACGATGCTTCCATATACCTGCGTGCGCTGCTGATCGGCGATGCCGGGTTTATTGATACGCTGGCGGGCGTGTACCGGATTCACGGCAACAATATCACCTTCAATCTCAGCCAGTCGTTCCTGATCGAGAATCTGGAGGAGAAGCGCAACATCCGCAATATGGCCATCGAGCGCTTCGGCTACAGCAAGGCGGAAATGAATGAGTGGTTCAACCATAACGTCTATGATACGATCTCTTACTACCTGATGAACTCCGCCAAAAGCCACAGCGACTTCAAGTTCATGTACAGCTGGGCGAGCAACCACTCTCCTCAGGCCTACAATCAACTGAAGCGCCAGTTCCGCACCAAGCTGATGAAAAAACAGCTGCTCCGCGTTTCCTTCGTACGGGCGCTGATGAACCGGTAACGGGACAGACCGGCTAGATGGAAGGTATAACTCTCCACATAAAAAGCAGCTTCCTTATTAGGGGAAGCTGCTTTTTCTTCTTGCCCGCCTTAGATTTCCTGCAGCAGCTTATCCAGTAGCCGGAGGGCTTCTTCCAGCGCAGGCTTGGACACTCCGCTGTAAAGATCCCCGATGTTCAGCTCATACGAGCATGAAGCTTCTCCTGTTTCTTTCAACCGCGGTGTCAGCCCGATTCCCGATTCCTTGTACACCTGAATCAATACCGGAGCAAGCTGCTCCCTGGATAACGCGAAATGTACATGGAACATGTTCGAGACCGGCACCTCCGGCAGCGTAGACACCTTATGGCAGCTGTTGAATAAGGCAGCCAGCTCCTTGGCCTGCTCATAATACCCGGCCATCCGGCCGATCCGCTGCCCGTAATAATATTTAGCGGTCAGAATATACGGATAGAGACTGATCAGGTCACCGCCATGGCGCCGTTTCCAGATCTTCGACTCCTCCGTGAATTCCCGGCTTCCGGCCAGAACCGCTCCGGCAATTCCGCCGATGCCTTTGTAGAAGGAAATATATACGCTGTCGAACAACCCGCAGACCTCGGCAGCTGTCTTGCCGTAGTATGGCAGCACTTCGAACAGCCGTGCCCCGTCCAGATGAAGAATGATTCCCTGCTCCCGGCAATAGGCCGAAATAGCTTCCAGCTCGGCATACTCCGGCAGCTGCCCGCCGATTTCCCGCTGGGGAAGCTCAAGCAGCAGACAAGCAATACCCGCCCCCATATTCTTCACATCATCCAGTGTGATCAGGCGGTCTTTATCTGCCAGCAGCAGCGGCTCCAGATGATGCAGCTCCTTCAGCCCGTCCTGCTCATGAATCTCCAGGTGGCATAGCGGGTGATAGGCCACTCTTCTGCTGCCTTTGCGGTCACTCCAGATCCGCAGGGCGATCTGCTGGGCCATCGTGCCGCTGGGGAAGAATACGCTGCTTTCCTTGCCGAGCACCCCGGCCATCTCCGCCTGGAAATCCTCTATTACTGCGCCTGACCCATACAAGTCGGCAGCGAGATGATCCTCCACTCCGGCCAGTGCTTCTTTCAGCACGGATATCCCCCTTTTTCCATGGCCTGCCAGCTGCACTTCTGTCCCGTTAAAAGCTTCCAGTAAAGCATTCTGCTCATTCATTCCGCTAATCCGCTCCCTTTAAATATGCTCGATCTGTACGAATACTTGAAATTATATCATTTTTCGCTAAAATACCCGATTTATTTGAAAGTTCACATGATATTCCCCTGATCCAAGGTGAAATAAGTTGACCGCTGTGCTACAATATTGGAATTGCAAAGGCAATCGCTTAGGGAGGTTTATAAAAACACCATGCTTATTATTGGTATCGCCGGCGGGACCGGTTCCGGCAAAACGACGGTAGCGCGCTCCGTTATTGACCGTCTTGGATCTGACAAAGTGACGTTCATATCTCAGGATAACTACTATAAAGACCATTCTTACCTCAGCATGGCTGAACGCGGTGCGATCAATTACGATCACCCGCTGGCCTTTGATACGGAACTGCTGATAGAGCATTTAGATTGTCTGAAAGCCGGACAAGCCGCATTTGCCCCAGTGTATGATTTCACCGTGCATGCCCGCTCTACCGAGAAGACCGTTCGGCTTGCTCCGAACAATATCGTCATTCTTGAAGGGCTTCATGTCCTCTCCGACGAGAAGCTGCGCGAGCAGCTGAACATTAAGGTATTCGTGGATACCGACCCCGATGTACGTATCCTTCGCCGGGTACTGCGCGATATCGAGGAACGCGGCCGGACGATCCGTTCGATCCACACCCAATACCTGACCACGGTTAAGCCGATGCATGAAGCTTTTATCGAGCCGTCCAAGAAATATGCTGACCTGATTATTCCGGAAGGCGGACAGAATGAAGTAGGGATTCAGCTGCTGTCCGTATTGACCGAGAAATATCTGTCCGGCGATCATCAGTGGACTTAAGCAGAGCAGCCGCCTGCCCATACCTTAGTTGAATGAGAGCCGCCCGGCCATGCCGGGCGGCTTTTTGCTGTAGCCGGGCGGCCGGCGCACTTACTTTCCCGGAATCACCATCGATTCTTCCATGTGAAGAATACATCACATCACTTCCGGCAGACTTATGAAATATAGAGCTAACAGTCTCGGTTTTAATCTTCAAACCCTTATATGTGTAACTTTATCTAACACAATATCCATGATCGCAATGAAATTTTCTGCATTTTCAGCAACAAATCTCTTTAACTTGTTATATTTATTGACTGGTAGCGCTTTATTAAAGAAATAACTGTTGATTATTCCCGTTCCATCCACTATGATTAGTGCAAGAGGGCGACCTTAAAGTTAAAGCGGTTATACTTATTAATTTTTTATTTCTATTAAAAAGGCAATTTTCGACTTTTATTTATCCTAAAAGTTAAAGCGCTTATACTTTAAAGAAAGAAAGGCTGGTGTGTTCGTGATTAAGAGTGAGAGCCGGCGGCAGACGTTCTACATGTATCTGTTCATTTCCCCATGGCTGGTTGGCTTCCTTATCTTCGCCCTCTATCCTATCTTGTCGTCGCTGTACTACAGCTTCACCGATTATGACATTATTCATCCGCCGAAGTTCATCGGTCTCGCCAACTACACGGAGATGTTCCATAACGAGCTGTTCTGGCGGTCCGTAAAAGTCACGCTAAGATATACCTTCATCAGCGTGCCGGTGCAATTACTGCTCGGTCTCGGGTTCGCCCTGCTGCTGCATCAGACCATTCCGTGGCGCGGTTTCTTCCGGACAGCGATGTATTTCCCGAGCATGGTCTCCGGCGTTGCGATGTCGCTCCTCTGGTACTGGATTTTCAACCCGCAGATCGGTCTCTTCAACTACATGCTCTCCTGGTTCGGCATCCACGGCCCGGCCTGGCTGATGAATCCCGATACGGCGCTGTACGCCCTGATCATCATGTCCTTCTGGACAGCCGGCTCCGGCATGATCCTTTTCCTCGCCGGTTTGCAGGGGGTCCCGGCCAGCCTGATTGAAGCCGCTAACCTGGACGGGGCAGGACGCTTCCGCATTTTCATGAATATTACACTGCCGATGATCTCACCAGTCCTGCTGTTCCAGCTGATTATGGGTCTGATCGACTCCTTCCAGGTGTTCACGCAAGCCTTCGTCATGACCCAAGGGGGACCTAACTACTCCACCTGGTTCTACGTCTACAATCTGTATACCAGTGCCTTCAAGGAATACCGTGCTGGCTACTCTTCAGCCCTTGCCTGGATACTGCTGATTGTCGTCATGCTGTTCACGGCCGTCATTATGAAGCTGTCTAATCGCTACGTCCACTATGAAGGAGGCAGCCGCCGATGAGTACCGTTAAGGCCGCGAGCCCGCTTAGCCCGCCTTCCCGGCTGCGCCGGAGAGCTGATCCTGTTAAAATCGCCAGCTTCATCACACTGATAATCACTACATTCCTCATGCTGCTGCCGCTGTTCTTCATGGTCTCCACCTCGCTGAAGTCGAAACGGGAAATGCTGAAGTTTCCGCCGACCTTTCTGCCGGAGAGCTGGGCCTGGAGCAATTATACCGATATTTTTGAGACTCTCCAGTTCGGCACACTGTACAAGAACAGCCTGATTATCGCCGGCCTCTCCGTCTTCGGTACCCTGCTCTCTTCGGCGCTGGTCGCTTACGGGTTCGCCAGATACCGGGGGCGCGGCAACAACTTCTGGTTCATCCTGCTGCTGAGCACGATGATGCTGCCTTATCCGGCGATTATGATTCCGCAGTTCGTGCTGTTCTCCAAAATGCAGTGGATCGATACCTTCCTGCCGCTGATCGTGCCCGCCTTCTTCGGCTCGGCGTATAACATCTTCCTACTGCGGCAGTTCTTCTCTACACTGCCCGAGGAATTGTTCGACGCCGGACGGATTGACGGCTGCGGCGAGCTGCGGATGTGGCGGACCATCGCGCTTCCGCTGTCTGCACCGGCGCTGGCGACCGTTGCGATCTTTGCTTTTATCTACAGCTGGAATGATCTGCTGACCCCTGTGCTCTACTTAAGCTCGTCGGACAAATTCACGCTTCCGGTCGGCATGGCCTCGCTCACCTCATCACGTTTCCGCATTCCGCCGTGGCATCTGCTGATGGTCGCCTCGGTCCTGGCTATGGTTCCGATCGTCACTCTGTTCGCTATCGCCCAGAAGCAGTTTGTGGAGGGCATTGTGCTGACAGGCATTAAGTAATCCGGGTCCACAATACTTGAAATCATGGAGGGATTGGACAATGAACAAGATCATGAAGAGCAAGAGGCCGGCCGTCCTGCTTACAACAGTTCTGACAGCAATGGTAGCAATATCGGGCTGCGGCGGCGGCAAATCAGCAGGGAATGTCGCAGCAGGGGACAGCGGAGCAGGGAATTCCGGCGGGTCCGGTGAACAGGTGACAATATCCCACTATACGATTGACTCGGAGGACCGCACATTCATTGAGAAGCTGATTCCTGACTTCGAGAAAGAGCATCCGAATATCAAGGTTAAGGTGGAGAAAGCACCTTACGAGCAGTTTGACAGCAAGCTGCAGACGCTGATTGCCGGCGGCAATTCCCCGGATGTTACGAGCCACTACGGATACGGCGGCTTCGCCGAGTATTATAACAAAGACATGCTGCTCGACCTGACCGACCTCATTAAGGAAGACGGGTTCAAGGCCGAGGACTATAACATCCCGGAGAATCTGATGAAGATCTACACGGTGAACGGCCATACCTACGGCATACCGGTCAATATGTATGTCACCCTGATGCTCTACAACAAGGATATGTTCGATACGGCAGGTGTCTCCTATCCGCCAAGCGACTATGAAGATAAGAGCTGGACTTTTGAGCGGATGGTTGAGGATGCCAAGAAGATGACGATCGTCTCTGACGATATCGCCAAAACGCAATACGGCGTAGACTTCACCTGGGCGGAACGGGATATGCGGCCGCTGTACTTCGGGGCAGAGCCTTACTCCGAGGATACCTGGACCAACGGCGGTGTTCCTTCCGAGACACACTTCGACTCCCCTGAGGTCATTGCCGCTTACCAGAAGCTGTTCGACCTTGTCTTCAAGGATAAGGTGTCCCCCACTTCCGAGTGGAGTAAAAGCGTAGCCGGACAGAACGGCGATCCGTTCGTTGCAGGCAAGATCGGGATGTCGATCGGCGGTTCCTGGAACCTCGCAGGGGCTAACGATTTTCCGTTCAAAATCGGCGTAGCCGCAGTGCCGTGGGGCGGCAATGAGCAGGTGCGCAGCACACTGTTCGTCGATCCGCTGCTGATTCTGAAGGATTCGAAGCATCCGAAGGAAGCTTTTGAATGGATCAAATACCTGATGACCACCGAGGTCCAGGAGAAGTCCATTGAGCTGAGCGGCGGCAATCCGCCGGTCAACACCGAAGCCGCTGAAGTCTATTACAAGCATTTCGACGGGATTGATCCGGAGGATGTGAAGAAGGTCTACGAGGGCGCAGTCAAATATGGTTATGAATCCTACAACCATCTGATTACCAACTACTCGCAGATCAACGACATGTTCATTAATGAGCTGCAGCCTGTCGAGACCGGACACAAGACGCTGGAAGAGGTGATGCCGGTGATTCAGAAGAAAGTAACGGAGATTATCAAAAGATAAAGCGGCAGCAGCCGCATAGGTAATTATACGTTTAGCGGAACACCGGCGCTCCCTGTATACTGAAGATAGTTACTAGCACCGGAAAATCCGCCGCAAGGAGCGTTTGAGATGAAAGTAAGTATTTTTGATGTAGCCAAAAAATCAGGGCTGTCCGTGGTCACCGTATCGCGGGTATTGAACGGCGCCGGGTCTGTTCGGGAGAACAACCGCCAGAAGGTGCTCGATGCAATCAAAGAGCTGGATTACCGCCCTAATGCAGCTGCACGCAGTCTGGCCAGCGGCAAGACCGGCATCATCGGCCTGATTGTAACGACACTTCAGGATTCCTTCTTCGATGCGGTGGTCAAAGAGCTGAATGAGACGCTGGCCCTGCATGGTTATTTCCTGGCCATCTCCATCTCTACGGGCATCGGCTCGGACGAGAACCACTATCTGATTCAGGAAGACCGCGTAGACGGGCTCATCCTGCTCTCACCGATGAAAGAAGACAATTATATCATGGAGCTGAAACGGCGGGGTATCCCTTATGTGCTGATTGACAATCAGCTGCCGGAGAACGATACCTACTCGATTACCATCGATAACTTCAAGGGAGGATATGCCGCGGCCAGCCACCTGCTGGAGCTGGGGCATACCTCCATCGCCCATATCTGCGGGCAGGAAATGTTCCGCAGCACGCGGGAACGGCGCTCCGGCTTCCAGCAGGCACTGCAGGACCGGGGGATTACCCCGTTCGAAATCGTCTCCGGCGAATTCGAGATCGAGATGGGTTACAGCACGGCGAGACGCTGGCTGCAAGCAGGCACACTCCCCACGGCTGTATTCGCCGGAGATGACAATATCGCTCTCGGCGTCATCAACGCCCTGATGGAAGCGGGGGTGCGGGTGCCTGACGAAGTCGCAGTGGTCGGCTATGACGACCACTATATTGCTTCCCAGCTCCGGCCGCATCTGACCACCCTGCGCCAGCCGGCGGACAAGATCGGAGTGGCGGCAGCCGATATGCTGCTGCGCAGACTAAGCGGCGAGATGAAGCGCGGCTCGAACATCCGGATCGATCCGGAGCTGATCGTCCGGGAATCTACGCTGAAATCCTGATGATGAGATGCTATCAAAACTAAGCATATGCTTCCGAAGCGAGTTTTGCGAAGTGGACATCAAAGAAGGTTAGGCTATCAAAACTTTAGGAGTGACGACCATTGGCTTACTACTTGGGGATCGATGGGGGAGGCAGCAAAACCTACGCCCTCCTAAGCGATGAACACGGCCATATCCTCGGCAAAGGCAGGAGCGGCAACGGTAATCACCAGACCGGAGCGCAGCAGGCGGCGGCAAGTATCCGCGAAGCAGCCTTGGCCGCTCTGGCTGAAGCCGGACTCCGGCTGGAGGATATCAGGCATACGTACCTGGGCCTTGCCGGGGCCGACCGCAAGACCGATTATGAGATCCTTCATCCGATGATCCGCGGCATCGGATTTACTGCATATACGATCAGCGGCGACCCGATGATCGGCCTGAGGGCGGGCACAGACCGCCCCTACGGGGTTGCCCTGATCTGCGGCACCGGCACTAACGCAGCCGGCCGCAACCCGCAGGGCCAGCACTTCCAGTGCGGCGGCTTCGATTATATGTACGGCGATTTCGGCGGCGGCGGCGCACTGAATATCGAGGTATTCCGCACGGTCATCCGCGCCTGGGACGGCCGGGAGTCTGCCACCCTGCTCACGGAGCCGCTACTGAAGCTGCTCGGCTATGAACGGGTGGAGGATATGTACAATGATTTCCTCGATCACAGCAAGCAGGTGCCGCTGGATGCCGCCCGCCTGCTCTTCCCGGCGGCTGCCGAAGGCGATGCTGCGGCGCTCGCCATCCTGCACCGTCAGGGCGTGGAACTGGGCAAGGCGGCAGCCGCCGTTATCCATAGATTAGGCATGGAGAACGATGGTTTTGATGTAGTGCTGGCCGGAAGCCTGCTGACCCGGGGCGACCGCGGCTGGATCCGCGATCCGATTGAACAGGCCGTGCGTGAAGCGGCCCCGGGTGCGTCTATAGTGACTTTAACTACGGAGCCAGTCGTCGGCGCCCTATGGTCGGCGCTGGAGAGTGACGGCATCACGATAAGCCATGAAATGTATGAGCAAATGCGTCCCTTTCAGGAATTTGAACATATCCCCACAACAACAAGACAGGAGTGATTCATCTTGGCAGTTAACCAAGGTCTTAAGATCGCCGTTATCGGCGGGGGTTCTTCCTATACCCCGGAACTGGTAGAAGGCTTCATTCTGCATTACAAGGAGCTTCCGGTGCGGGAGCTATGGCTTGTGGATATTGAAGCCGGCTTGCATAAACTGAACATCGTAGGCGCTCTGGCCAAGCGGATGGTCGAGAAATCCGGCCTTCCTATAGAGGTCTACCTCACCACCGACCGCCGCGAAGCCATTGCAGGTGCCGACTTCGTCAGCACCCAGATCCGCGTCGGGATGCTGGATGCCCGCGCCCGCGATGAGTCCATTCCGCTGAAATACGGCGTGATCGGCCAGGAAACGACCGGCCCCGGCGGAATGTTGAAAGCGCTGCGCACGATCCCCGTCATCCTCGGCATCTGCCGTGATATCGAGGAGCTGGCTCCGGACGCCTGGCTGCTCAACTTCACCAATCCGGCAGGTATGGTGACCGAAGCGGTACTGAGGTATTCGAAGGTAAAGAGCATCGGCCTCTGCAATGCCCCGATTGGTCTGATTAAGCAGGTATCCGCCAAATATAATGCGGCCCCAGACCGGATCTATGCCGAGTTCGTCGGTCTCAATCACCTGCACTGGATCACCCGCATTGATGTCGAAGGTGAAGACAAGCTGGATGACATGCTGGCCGATACCGCCGGCTACAGCGCGAAGAATGTTCCGGCGCGCGAGTGGAATCCCGAGTTCCTGCAATCGCTGCATGCCCTCCCCTCTTATTATTTGAAATATTTCTATATGACGGATGCGATGCTTGAAGAACAGCAGGCCTCGGCCTCAAAAGGCGAGAACCGTGCAGAAGTCGTCAAGCGCGTGGAGGAAGAGCTGTTTGAAATCTACGGAAACCTGGAGCTTAGCGAGAAGCCGAAGCAGCTGGAGCAGCGCGGCGGGGCTTTCTATTCGGAGGCTGCCGTCAACCTGATGCGCTCGCTGTATAACGGCACCAATGACATTCAGACGCTGAATGTTGCGAACCGCGGCATCCTGGACTTCCTGCCGGATGATGCCAGCATCGAGGTCAACTGCGTTGTCACCAAGACTGGCCCACTGCCGCTGCCGCTGACCAAGATTCCGCCGATGGCCAAAGGGCTGATCCATGCGGTCAAGACCTACGAGCAGCTCGCCATCGACGCTGCCGTTACCGGAGACCGGAGCCTGGCTATTCAAGCTTTGGCACACCATCCGCTTGTCCCTTCTGTCGAAGTGGCTATCGCTATGCTGGATGAGATGCTGGAAGCGAATAAGGAGTATCTGCCGGCATTCTTCGGGCAAGAGCCCGCGTCTGTACCTGCCTTGTACTTCCCCCGGTCTTAGGTGACGTCAAATCATCAGGTGTACAAATTGGAAAAAGTTGTTATACGGGACCGGACGATTTCATATATCTAAAGCATGAGTTTGATAAAAGGGGGGAATAGGTTTGAATGCATTCGTTGCCCGCTCTTTAGATGAAATACGTTTCTGGTCCAGAATCATGAAGGAGCATTCGTTGTTTTTAAAACTTGGTTTCAGATGTGAAGATACTCAGTTAATTAGGGAAGCAGAGCAATTTTATGCCACATTTGAAGCCATAGAAAACAAAGCGAATACTTTTGACGTTGGGACAGATCCCCAGAACATTCAGCGGTTTAATTCTGAGGTTCATACTGCTGTGTCCCATATCTGGGCATTTAAAAGAAAGGTGCTTGGATTAATACTGCAATGCAAGCTGCCGGGCGGAAATAACTTCCCCTTATTGGTTGATCATGTAAGCAGAGAAGCTAATTATTTCCGAAACCGCTTGAATGAACTCAATTCAGGGCAACTAGAGCCCTTGCCTGATGCGATTATTGACGAGAATGTCTTCTTTCTTAAGATTATGGCTGACCACGCGAAATTTATCGGCCATTTGCTGGACCCCTCTGAAAGAAAATTGGTTGACCAGGCACGAGAATTCAGTAATGAATTTGATACGCTTTTGTTTCAAGCCATGGATTTAAGTCATATGCGGCCACAATCTCAAACCGTCCCTTTATTAAGCCAATTTGTTGATGAAAACAGGGTATCTGTGAAATCACTCCGTGATTTCAAAAAAACTGCACGTGATTTAATTGAGGAATGCCGAATTAAAAGCATCATTCATCCGTTACTGGCAGACCATGTATTTCGTGAAGCTGAACGTTTCCTTTTTATACTCGATATGTTTGATAAATCCTTGTCGGGTGTTAAGGTGAACAAGCGGGAAATCCTGTTTTAAACGAAGAATCGCACCTAAATGGATAAAGGCGAATTCCCACTCCCTCCCGGGTAAGAATTCGCCTTTGGTTCATGTATTTCTTATTCGATGGCCACAGTTATAGGCCCAGGGTTATTATCATTGCAAATAAGCTCTAATCTTCCCGATCATCTCCTGAACCTCTTCATCCGTCAAATAGGTTTGGCCCGGATTCATCTGGAAGGTGGAACCATAATCCGCCTGCCCGTCGTACTTCGGAACGATGTGCATATGTAGATGATGCAGCTTGTCGCCGTAAGCGCCATAGTTTATTTTATCCGGCCCGAAGGCCTGGTCCACCGCTGCGGCTACCTGCGCAACATCATTCATGAACGCGGACAACTCGCCTGCGGTAAGCTGGAACAGCTCTTTTACATGATCGCGGTAGACCACATTGCATCTGCCCTTATACGTCTGCTCTTTGAACAGAAAGACTGTCGAAACCCCCAGCTCGCAGATTTCAATCATCAGGTTGTCCCGCCGTTCATCCTCCATACAATACATACACTCCTGATTCTTTTCCATATCTTCAGATCCTTTCCCCTCTGGATTACACTGCGATATCTTAGTACACGCTCTATACTGCTCCACAAATCTGCTGCCGACTATTAAAACGGTTACACTCTATCAAATTCCGATGCTCCTGGTTACGCCCGGTGCTGCTTGCGGTACTGCAGCGGAGAGCGCCCCGTAATTCCCTTGAACACCCGCCCGAAATGAGCGATGCTGTCGAAGCCCGTCGCTTCTGCGACCCGGGTGATCGGCCAATCTGTATCCGTCAGCAGCGCCTTCGTCTCGCGGATGCGGACATAATTCAGGTACTCGATAACCGTGAACCCTGTCGTCCGCTTGAACGTCCGGCACAAATACGTGGAGCTAACGAAGAACTGCTCGGCAATCCCGCCAAGGGTAAGCTTCTCGCCGTAGTGGGCATCCAGATATTCAATAATACCGTACACCCGGCGCTGCCCCTCGCTTTGTTCGGGAGAGACCAGGGCGGGCTTCGCCTTGCGTATCCGCTCCAGCTGGATCAGCAGCTGCAGCAGCAGCGTCCTGGTATATTCACTGCCCCACAGCTTAGCCTCCTTCTGTTCACCCAGCATGGCGTAGAGCAAATCAGCAATCACTCCCTGTTCATGCGCAGTAGGCCGCAGCAGGAAGCTCTCCCCCTCAAAAATACTCATCCAGTTCGGCCCGGGAGCGGCCGGTTCCAGATACGAATCATCGAAGCTGACCAGGACCCGTTCATGCGGCTGGTGGTTTCCGCCCGTTGTGCGGTGCAGATGATTTTTGTTAATAAACACCAGGTCTCCGGCCTCCAGCGCGTAAATACGGTTGCGGATATAGTAATGCCGTTCCCCGGACAGCAGATAGTAAATCTCATAGAAATCATGGAAATGGTCAATGTCCATATTGAAGTATCCGCTCCGCTTGAGCTGCTCGATCTGAAAGATGGGCTCCACTCTGCACCAGGCCTCCTGTGAGGATAAGATATGCATACTTTCCGGTTAAATAGACTAAATACCGTTCACTTTCTGCATTTCCTATACTATAAAATAGAATCAAATCCAAGTAAATGGAGTGATCCCCTTGTCCAAAAAGAAATATGTAATCGTCGGTACCGGTGGCCGGGCCGAATTTTTCTACGGCGCTCTTGTTACCGTTTACAACGAGACGTCCGAGCTGGTCGCCATCTGTGATGTCAATCAGACGCGGATGAATTTCGCTAACCATATGCTGACTGATAAATACGGCTACCATGAGGTGCCTACCTACAAAGCCGAAGATTTCGACCGGATGATTGCCGAAACCAAGCCTGACTATGTACTGGTAACCACCATTGACCGCACGCATCACAAGTATATTATCCGCGCAATGGAGCTTGGCTGTGACGTCATTTCCGAGAAGCCGATGACGATTGACGAAGAGAAATGCCAGGAGATCTTCGATGCCATCCGGCGCACCGGCAAGAATCTGCGTGTCACCTTCAACTACCGCTATGCGCCGCATAACACGAAGATCCGCGAGGTCATTATGGACGGCGTGCTGGGCGAGATTCTGTCCGTCAATTTCGAATGGCTGCTGAACACCCAGCATGGAGCGGACTATTTCCGCAGATGGCACCGCGATAAGCGGAACAGCGGCGGCCTCTTGGTGCACAAATCGACGCATCACTTCGACCTGATGAACTTCTGGCTCGCTTCACAGCCGGATACAGTGTTCGCCATGGGCGATCTGCGCTTCTACGGCAAGGAGAATGCCGAGAAACGCGGCATCACCGAGTTCTACCAGCGCGCCTACGGCAGCAAAGCTGCCGAGAACGACCCGTTCGCGCTTCATCTGGACCGCAACGAGCACCTGAAGAGCATGTATCTGGATGCCGAGCATGAAGACGGCTACCAGCGCGACCAGAGCGTCTTCGGAGACAATATCAGCATCGAGGATACAATGAATGTTATGGTCAAATACAAGAACAAGACAGTCATGAACTATTCGCTTAACGCGTATATGCCGTGGGAAGGCTTCATCATCGTCTTCAACGGCACGCAGGGACGGATGGAGGTCCGCATTACCGAGCAGTCCTACGTCAATTCTGGCGGCAAAAAAGAGAACGAAGGCGCCCTGGAAGGCGTGAATATCATGATCTATCCGCACTTCAAAGAGCCTTACCGCGTGGAGTTCGAGAGCAGCGCAGGCGGACACGGCGGCGGCGATCCGGTGCTGTTGCGCGATATTTTTGACAAGAAGCAGGAAGACCGCTTCAACCGTGCAGCCTCGCACAAGGACGGCGCAATGTCGATCATGACCGGCATTGCCGCCAACCGCTCTATCAAGACCGGCCAGCCGGTGAAGGTTGACGATATCTGGAAGGCTTAGTTCACCGGCCGGCATCCGTTAAATTATGCAGCAGACCAAAGAACCCATCCTCCGCCTGAACGCGGAGAATGGGTTCTTGTTTATTTTCAGCGGATGCTCGGGACAGGTTTGGCTTAAATGACCTTGTGCTGCAGCCACTTCTCGCCGAGGAAACGCCGTATGAAGATGAAGCCGCGTATCCCCCATTCACAGTTCATTGCCAGCCATACCCCGATAATGCCCATGTTCAGCACAATCCCCAGAATATATCCGAGTACTACACGGAACAGCCACATTGAGAGCATGGAAACAATCGAGGTGAACTTGGAATCACCCGCTGCTCTGAGCGCCGAAGGGGTAATGAAGCTGATCGACCATAACGGAATCTGGGCCAGCGAGTTGATCAGGAAGACGATGAAGATATCCCGGACAATCTCCTGCGGCGGATGGAACATCGATACCAGCGGATTAAATAACGGGAAGATCAGCAGTCCCATCAGTATAAAAGAGGCCGAAGACAGCCACAGGAAGGACTTCACAAATTTGCGTGCATCTTTGACATTGCGGCTTCCTATGCATTGACCGACCACCGTAATCAGCGTCAGGGACAGTGCATTCGCCGGAATCTGCATTACTCCCGCCAGCGTAGAACTGATCGCATTGGTAGCAATCGCATAGGTACCCAGGCTGACGATGAAGATCTGCGTGAGAATTTTCCCGCCGTTGAAGAACATCTGCTCCGCCGCAAACGGCAGGCCGATCGACATGATTCTCCGGAGCATCGTCCAGTTCAGCACCAGCAGGTCACGGATCTTTACATGCAGACTGCTGTCCAGCCGGAAGAGATAGATCAGCGAGCAGGCGGCCGCAAGATACCGCGATATATTAATGGCAATGGTCATTCCGAACACACCCATATGCAGCCCGTTAATGAAGACAAAGTTCAGCAGCACATAGGAGAAATTCATGATCAGTGACAGTACGAGCGATGCCCTCGTCCGCCCGATGCCGCGCAGCGCGCCGCATACCGCCTCCATCACAGCAATCCCCAGATAGGATAAGCTGCTGCCGATCAGATACGTCCGGGCATTGGCCATCACCTCAGGCGAAGCCGCACCGAACAATAAATGCAGCAACGGACCATGGAACACAATTCCGAATAAGCCGATGCAAAAAGCCATCAAAGAAACGGAAGACACCGCTCCGGCGGTCGCCTTGGAGACCATAAGCTCGTTGCCGCTCCCTTTGTACTGGGCTACAACGACAGTACCCCCTGTAGATACGGCGATGAACACACTGATCAGAAAAATATTCAGCGAATCTATCATATTCACCGCACTGATTGCTGCTACCCCGGAGGAACTGATCATCGCTGTATTGACGAGATTCAGCCCGACCACGAAGGCCTGGTCCACCAGTACAGGGAGGAATAATGCTATGATCTGGCGATAGTCAATGGATTCTCCGGAGAAATGCTTCTCAAGGAATCGCTGGCTGGGCTTCATACTGCTGCTGGGCTCCATTACAAATTCACTTCTCTTATGTTTAGACTTGTTGCGGCAAACTTCCGCAAAAATAAAAAAAGGCTCTTCAGGAAGAAGAGCTTTCGCTTGCACTACGTATAAAGCTGTATGCGGTCAAGAGGACTCGAACCTCCACGATATTGCTATCACTGGCACCTGAAGCCAGCGCGTCTGCCAATTCCGCCATGACCGCAAAGAAAAGATTCAATGCAATGCAAGAATTAATATATCATGATTTTGCCGGAAGAACAAGAGTTTTTTTATTTTTTTGTTCAAGATAATTATCATAGGAAGATTCGCTGAATAAAGCGGAAATCAGGACAGAGTACTTTAACAGCAGCATCCGGCAGGCGTCCGGAAAAATCCTGTGCATCAACCTGCAGTTGATTTTTTCATCTCCGGGCCTATACTCCAATAAATGGTCATATCAGGAGTTCAGATTATAATAGAGTTACGACGTCGAAATCCATTATAGGAGTTGTACTTTGTATGGTTAGTAGCGAAAAGGTTGGACAAAGGATTGCCACGCTCCGGAGAACAAAAGGCTTGTCACAGGAACAATTAGCGGAACTGCTGCATGTCAGCGCCCAGGCGGTGTCCAAATGGGAAACCGGTAAATCCCTGCCGGAGACCGCGACCCTACCCCTGCTATCCTCTGCATTAAGCCACTCGATCGACAGCATTCTGCTGCCTCAAGAGCTTGTGGTGCTCTCAGCCATCTACACGGATGGCCGGCAGGAGCTGGATGTTACTCATTTCGCGAATCAATTTGTTACCTCGAACCGACTAAGCTTAATTGCCGGGGATCAGATTTTTCCCCAATCTTTAGAGGGTGACCGTCTAAAGCTGCTGCTCGTTACCTATGAGACCCCAGCGGGAATCTATTCAACTTATGTGCTGAAGGACCAGCTTTTGGTGATAGATGTTCATTCTACCGGCTATGTCTCCGGCGGCAATGAGCTGCAGATTCTTGAAGCCAAATACGGTAATGAACAGGCGAACCGCAGCGTCTTACAGAAAATGAAGCATTATGAGCATTTCCGGTGGAATTCATTCACCGCCTCACATGAGCTGTTTCCGAGTCTGATTGACAATGAAGGCAATGACTACCTGCTGCTGGTGTACCTGAATGGTCATGGCATTCATGCTATTAGCTGTGCAGAAGGCGAACAGATTCATTACAGTCCGGACCGGGCCTCTCTCTGCCAAAGTGATCCTGCCGATCAGCAGTGCATTGTAGAGGGAGTCAGCCGGCTGGGATTCGGCCGGGGTATGGACTGCTCCTGGGCAGGAGCAATGACGCTCTCACTTGCCGCCAGAGGGATAGAGACAACCTATGAGCGGGTTATGGGCTATTCAGGAGCATGCTGGAGGGTCGCCTTTGAACCAGTGTGGGATTACAGCTCTGCGGATGCGCTAGTCGTCTATGACTACTCCGTGCCAGCCTGCACAGCTTATGGAATACACGCCATCCAGGCCAACCGGCTGGAACCGCAGCAGCGCGCAGCCGAGAAGCTGGCAATTCTCGAGGATATTCGTGCAGGCAGGCTGCCTATAGCCATTAATCTCAGGGTGGCACCTGAATGGGGAGTGATTACCGGATATTTGGAGGATGGCCTAACCCTGCTGTGCCGGAGTTATTTTGACGATGAGACCTTTGAAGCGCTTGAAGCAGACTCCGAATTCCAGATGTATATGGAGGTAAGCAAGGGTTACCTTCATGTCGATCATTGGCCCTATAAGATTATCCGTCTTGGCGAACAGACCATGCTCCCTTCTGCATTGGATAATCTGTATGCTTCCCTTCGGATTAAGCTCGATTCTATGCATATGGAGTCCGAAGGCAATAGCTGTTATACAGCCGGCTACAAGGCTCTGGAAGTATGGAGCGAGGGACTGCTGGACCATCAGTGGTATGCTGCAGCGGAGGATGAAGCGTACAGCCGCAGGCTCTCAGTCAACCACTTCTGCATGATGGCGCTGGCCGATGCCAGAAGAAGTGCCGCCGCCTATTTGCAGGAATCTCTGCCTCTGGTGCAGGATCCGCGTGAGCTGACAGCCTTGTCGGAAATGGCCGGGGTATATGCTGAAATGGCTGCTCTGCTCGAAGACTTTTATAAGAATCTTGCCGATCCTGCTGTAGTCCGGAAGACAGGAGCCTCACCCCGGCTTAGCTGGACGGCCCGGCAACGGGAAAAGCAGGCAGAGCTACTGACGCTGGTAGCGTCATTGGAGCGCCGGGGAGATACACTTGCAGAGACAGTGCTTGGCATAACAGAGGATTGACCTGAAATGGCTCAAGGAGAAGCGCTTAGCGCTTCTCCTTGTTTGGGCGGTAGCCCGCGGATTAAGCCAATTTACGGACCGGCCGCAGCACCGCATACCCGTACCCTTCGGGGAAATGGCGCTGATAGTCCTGCTTGACCTCTTCGTCCCATGCATAGCCCATGGCCGCCGGATCATAATTCCAGGCCACTTCCTCTACGATGCGCATCACCTGCCCATTGTCCTGCAAATAATCAAACGGCGGGTGAAAAAAGACCAGATACTCCGATTCCGGCACATCACGGCACTCCATGCCCTCCGGTATTTCACCATCATAGTCTGCTGCAACAGGAATGCCGTACAGGTAACCCTTGCGCCCATCCTGATAGAACCAGCCTGCGGAGAAAAGCCGAACTTCACGGCAATATCGAGTATCCGCGTATCCGTATCCCTCAGCTCCAGGGCCGCCCGGCCGATTCTGCGCTGCCAGATGTAATCCCGCAGCGTCATCCCGGTCAGAGCATGAAACTGCTTGGTGCAATAATACGGCGAATATCCCAGCTGTTCAGACATCTTCAGCAGCGTGGGCGAAGCCGCAAGGTCTTCTTCGATCCAGTCAATCATGAGCTGAACCATCTCGTTCCATTCGTACAATGATGTTCCCCTCCTTTCATCAAGAATCATAACAAAGAGCATTTCTCCATATTTGATCTGAATTGCACTGTCCTTACGCCAGCACCGCCGGCTCCATCCTCCCGCCGATAATGATATGCTTCATTACACTATCCCTGCTGAACCCGTTCTTGTCATAGAAGCGGACCGCTGCTTCATTCTCCTCGTTGACATCCAGCCCGATGCGCGTATAACCCAGACCTCTATAGGTCTCCGCCAGATAGGCAATCAACTTCCTGCCCGTTCCCCGGCTTCTCTCATCAGGGCGGATACAGATGTACTCCAGATGGAGGATACCGGTCAGAGCATTTCTTCTAACAATTATGTATCCTATGAAAGAACCCTCGTTAAGAACGGCGTAGATATCATAATCACTGTTGCCGCTATCCTCTATTTCCGCTGTGATATCCTCTTGTGTCAAAGTAGCTCCCTGGAAGCCTTGATTATGCAGTTCAATAATCTGATCCAGCCACTCCGACTCAGGCTCTGTGACGGGCACAATGGACAGGTCCCCGTAACTGCTGCTATTAAGTGGTAAATCAGTATCCATCGAATAATGATAATGGGTTCTTACCTTTTCGGTACGATAGCGGGCGGCATATTTAATCAGGGGAACATTATCCTCACGGGTGAACAAGTGGATATACCGGATCGCCGCTGAGTCGGCGGCTTCGCTCAGATACCTGAATAACAGCTGGAGTTCATCCTCAGGGCGGGCGGAATAATAGGGTCCCCACACTTCTATATCCTCTTGTCCACCGCCTACGTCATAGGTGTCCAATATAATTGCGCCCGTGATTTCTTCTCCCTCATATAACACGAGGCTTGATTCTGCCATACCGTCACTCAGGTCATGAAGAATATCATCAAGTGTGCTGCCCACGTACCCGCATTGCTGGCTTTCCGAATTACGGGCACAGATAAATGCCGCCAGATTCCGGATGTTTGTCAAACGGCTCTCCTCCTTGGATTAGAATATAGAAATGGCAGATTATACCACTACATATTGATACTACGATATTTTCATGGAAAATACAGCACATGGTTGTTCAATTTATTTCCGGGAAACTCCATACCCGCACAAGCCGCCTTCCAGGTTCTGAGTAAAATATAGTAAATAGAACAATGAGGTGAGTGACGAATGGCAAATTCAACAAAAATCCGCAAGCGGGCGCAGCAGTTGAAGGGCCGGCCGGTCTGCATTACTTTGCATGATGGACGTTCATATGTAGGATGGATAACAGACCTTAATAAAGAAGCAGTAATCCTCTCCAGAACAAGCACACATCATAAGTCTAAACGGAAATCGTCTTCAGGTGCCCGGAAAGCAGATGTCTCCGGCTTCATGCCTTTACTCGGATCGTTCATGGGCGGGGCAGGCGGAGCTGCCGGTATCGGAGGTCTGGGGAAATTCATGGGGATGTTCGGAATGGTGCAGAAGGCGATGCCTGTCATGAAGATGGGCTACAATATGATTAAGTCGATCCGGCCCTTCCTGGGCGGTCTCAAGGGCTTGATGGGCTAACACTGTAACGGTATAAGCAGCGGCATAAGCAGAAACGGCTGTGCACTCCTATTGAGGGTGCCAGCCGTTTCTTTTTCAGCTGCTTTTCTGCCAAAAAAGGGGACGTTGCCGGTTATTTTTTGACCACATTGAAGTTATCTTCTATTAACAGCCAATTCTGCGGAAAAGGCAGACCAAGCTTCCAATAGCTGATGCCCCGGAGACCCAGCTCCTTGATCAAATCGAACTTGGCCTGAATCGAGCGGGCATCTTCGAACCATACCTTATGCTGCCGGCCTGCGTCATCGGTGTAATCGAAATGCGGAGCCTGGGCTTTATAGTCGTACTGAATGGCGGCATTCCTGTTCCTCGCCAGATCAATTGCCGCCTGCGGGCTAAGTGCTTTGGCATACTCTCCGCCAGCCACATAAGGCAAAGTCCAATCGTAGCCGTACAGATTCTGGCCCATCATAATTTTGCCGGGGGGAATTTCACTGGCCGCATACGTCAGCACCTGACGCACCGGTCCTATAGGCGAAACGGCCATCGGCGGGCCTCCGCTGTATCCCCATTCGTAGGTCATAATAATGACAAAATCAGCAACCTTACCATGCACTTTATAGTCATGCGCCGTATACCAGGCCCCGGTTTGGGAGGCACTGGTTTTGGGAGCAAGTGCAGTCGACAGCAGGAAGCCCTCCTTGTGAATGATGTCCGCTGCCTTGCGCAAAAAGGCATTATACGCTTCGCGGTCCTCCGGCCGGAGGAATTCCAGGTCAAAGTGGATATCTCTGAAATTCAGCCGCTTCGCCTCTGTCACAATGTTCTCCAGCAGCCGGTCCTGCACCGCTACATCATTCAGTATAATCCGTCCCAGCTCCGAGCTGAACTGGGCATCCTCCAGATTCGTGACGACCAGCATCAGCGTGACCCGGTTCTGCGCCGCGATTGAAGCCAGATTATCCAGCGGCGGCGCCTGCAGCGAGCCATCCCGCTTAATCCGGAAACTAAACGGAGCCAGATACGTAAGCTCAGGGGCAGCTTTTGCGGCAGCATTCTGCAGCGCCTGGGAGACCGCTTCCCCTCTCGGCTCAATATAGGCATTCACTTCTGCCTGCCGCCTTGGCACAGGAGGTATGTACAGGCGGAACCCGGCCTGCAGCGGCTGGTTCAGCGTCAGCCCGTTCACTTCTGCCAGATCGCTGGCCTTCAGGCCGAATCTCTTCGCGATACTATAGAAGCTATCCCCCTGTTGAACCCAATAATACTGGCCTACGATAGGAATCACCAGCGTTTGTCCAATGACCAGTCTCTCTGGCGCAGACAACTGATTCGCCTCAGTTATCGTATCCATGTTCACGCCATAAGCATCAGCGATCCCATACAGCGTCTGTCCCGGCTGCACAACATGTATTTGCATCTTTCCATGCTCACCCCTTAATAGTAGCAGTTATACCCCTATTTTATTCGGGAGTGCTGCAGGTATGCGGACGCAAAAAGACACCCCGGAGGGTGTCCTGAAATTAAAAGCTGTTACACCTGTTTGAATTCAATCCACTCAATTTCCAGACCCGGTTTGACGAAGTCCAGCTTCATTTCATACAGACCGGCTTCAAGTCCGATCTTGACCAGCTTCTGTCTGATCCATTTGCCTTCTGTCCCGTTCGTCTGAATGGTGGTCACTGGCTGTCCGTTCAGGGTCACGTTGCAGGCGCTTTGGGCAAGCTCGGGTTCCGGAGACATGATGCTGACGAAGATCCGGTACTCACCAGCTTCATCCGCCTGGATATAGGTTGGTCCAGACACACTTGGTGCAATCTGTGCGTTCTGGCTCAACACCTGAACCTGCTCAGCCACCAGGGAAGAGTCTGCCTTAAAGGTCTCGACAGCTTCTACAATCTCATGCTTTCTGGAGAAGACCGGTGCCTGCATGATGAATTCGCAAATGTTGATGGCCGAGCGCTGAAGCTCGCCGCGGGTAAGTGTTCCATTCTCCAATGATTCGAGCGTATTGTCATCATAGGCGTTGACTTCCGCACCATAATTGGATACTACCATGTATAGATCGTTCTGTGCCCGGACCATCCAGTTCGTGTTCTTGCGGTCCGCAGCGCCTCCATTCACGACATCATTCATGATTGCCCACCAGTCGGTCATTACAATCCCCCGGAAGCCCCATTCACCGCGCAGCAGCGTGGTATTCAGATCATAGTTGGAAGCTGCCCAGTGTCCGTTGACCGGATTATAGGAGGTCATGATCGAATTCGCACCGCCCTGCTTCACAGCAATTTCGAAGCCCTTCAGGTAAATCTCGCGCAGCGCGCGTTCGGATACGACAGCATCCACTTTGCTGCGGTGCTTCTCCTGATTGTTGCAGGCGAAATGCTTCAGCGTGGCATTGGAGCCGCCCTTCATAATACCGCGTGTGCACGCGGCAGCGAAGATCCCGGAGATCAGCGGGTCTTCAGAGAAATATTCGAAGTTACGCCCGTTCAGCGGACTGCGGCGGATATTAAGACCCGGTCCCAGCAAAGCATCCACCTGGTTGCGTAACAATTCCTGGCCTTCCATAACATACAGCTCTTCAACCAGTTCTGCATTCCATGTAGCAGCAAGCAGGGTGCCAATCGATACCTGGGTTGCCTTCTGTCCGCTGTCCATCCGGATACCGGACGGGCCGTCTGCTGTAGCGGCAACCGGAATACCGTAACTGAACAGGCTGTCGCTGACTCCGCCGAAAGCCGAAGCCGTCCCCGGCGTAACCAGCGGACTGCTCATTCCTTCGCCTCTGACAATGGCCGCCAGATCATGGTCGCTGAGCTGGGCAATGAACGTATTCATGCTGACTTTGCCTTCATGAACATCTCGCAAGGTATGGCCCTGATTGCCGGTCTGTACCAATGTCTCCGGAAGATTGCTTTCAATCCGCGCTGCCATATCTACCTTGCGTACCGGCACCTCAGCAGAGATCAGTTCATAAGAACCGTCTTCCTTCCGGGCCCCCGGTTTCATTCTCTTGAAGCTCTCAGTCGGTGCCATCGCCTCTTGCAGCTGCTCTACAACCTTAAGCTCATCCAGAACATAACCTGCTTGTCCATCTACGTTAACTTCCGTCACGGCTTTAACACTGGTTCCCACGTAGAAGCGGTAGGTTCCAGCTTCCAGTACATAAGCGGAAGGGTGCCCTGTCACTCCGGCGTCATCATACGAAGCCAGAGAATGGAGCGGGAAGCTTACCGTAAGGTGCTGGGACTCTCCCGGCTCAAGCAGCTTGGTCTTCCCGAATGCCGCCAGCGCTTTGGCTGGTTTGCCCAGTTGTCCCTGCGGCGCTTCATAATATACCTGCACCACTTCTTTACCGGAGTAGGTATCTCCTGTATTGGTTACAGTTACACCGATCTGAATCTGTGGTTCACCCGCCTGGTCCACCAGCTTCGCTTCCTCCGGCGCAAGCTCAAAGGCGGTGTAGGAGATGCCATAGCCGAATTCATACTGAACCTTATCCGGACAGAAGGTCTCGAAATAACGGTATCCTACATAGATATCTTCCTCATACAGGTTCTTGAACTCATTGCCGTAGTTGCTTGTGGACGGGTAATCCTCAATGGAATACGCGATCGTATCCGTCAGCTTGCCGCTTGGCGTCACCTCTCCGGCCAGTACATCGGCAATCGCATTGCCGCCTTCCATACCGCCATGCCAGGAATAGATCACAGCAGAGATGGGATGTACATATCCGGCATCGTTAACCCAGCTCATATCCATAATATTCGAGACATTGAGCACAACAACAATCTGTTCAAAATGAGCCGTAACCTGCGTAAGCATAGCCTTCTCATCTTCCGTCAACCGGTAGCTTCCCGGTGCATCGGCATTGTCCTGATCCTCACCGGCGGTACGTCCAATCACTACAACAGCCTTGGCCGACTGGCTTCTTGCTTTCTTCACCAGCTCATCCGTAAGCGGCATTTCCTTCTGGTTCCACGGCTCAGCCGCCCATACTTTTCCGCCGTCGTCAAACGGGTTAAGTCCGATCCAATCCTCGTAAGCTGCTGCCAGTTCTTCATTAACACTGATGTTCTTCTTGCTGCGCAGACCGTCGAGCAGGTTAGTCGTATATGCAACATGAACACTTCCGCCTGATCCTGTACCGCTGCGGTAGTAATTCACTTGTATTCTGCCAAAAATGGCAACGCTCTCGCCGTTTCCAAGCGGAAGCACCTGCCCCTCATTCTTAAGCAACACCGTGCCCTCTGCGGCTACTACCCGGCTAAATTCTGCAAAACCCTCTAACGGCACTCCGATATTCTGTGTACTCAATTGGTTTCCTCCTGTTTGTTCGTTTCCCAACGTGTATTGATTCTATAGATAACACCCTCCCTTACGGGATTCACGATATCTTGAACCTTTGTTGTTATTTATATAGCATATCCTTCTAAGAATAAAAGCTACAGCCCTAATATACAAGCTCTGCAGCTTAAAAAGCAAAACCGGGCAACCGCATTCTCTTCGCCCGGAACCCCTCTTAAGAACAAAATCGCCCGGAGGGCGAATCAGCACCTTACTACATTAGATTAGTTCCTTGATCACCGTTGCCGGCTAAATTCCCATTAAAATTAGTAGTGACATACAATGGTGGTCATAGGGGTATCATGCATTCCGCATAATTAATTGGAAAAACGTATCCTAATTTAGGTTTATTCGAGAGGTAGACGTAATTAAATGGATAAACGTCATTTATTCTGTAGCATTATCTCGACTCTGATCTATTTGTAGCCTATTAAGTGCTGTTTTTCCAACTGTTGCTTGGCAAAGGCTCCTATGTTCATTAGCAAGTGGAGAAAATCCATCTATTTCTGGCCGCCACTGCAGCCCTCCCCTCCAATGCTGTTTCCATCTAAGGTTTGGGGAATGGTGTAATTCCCCAATCCATGAAAAAAGACACCTGTGCGGGTGTCTTCAAATGTTCTCGCATACAATTCGTTTCACCCGGGGAACTTACGGACTTCTATTTATTTGCGGCGGCGGCTCTTCATCATACGGTTATACATTACAAGAGCGGCAACAACCATACCAAGCATGGCGACGCTGCTTGCCGATTCCTGCGACATCCCAAACATCAGACAAATACTTGAAACCAAGGTTCTCGTAAGCAACGCAACCGCAATCAGCATGATTGGCCGCCAAATGTTGTATCCTCTCATTCCCAGCAACACTCCTAACCCAATTTTCAGAAACAGTACAGTTCTAAATGCTATGAACCATTAGAAACTATTATAGCATAATAAGGAATGCGCATACATTCTGCACGGGTAACCGGCACATAGAGATGCCTTTGACAAGAACATACGTTCGTTATATACTTTCCTCTATGAGGGGGCTTGTGATCGTGGATGTTATGGAGAAACTTGAGATTCTGACCGCTTCGGCCAAATATGATGTAGCCTGCACTTCAAGCGGTTCAGACCGCAAAGGCCAGGCCGGAAGCTTGGGCAGTACTGCTGCAATGGGCATCTGCCACAGCTTTGCGGCGGACGGCCGCTGTATTTCGCTGCTGAAGGTGCTTATGACCAACGCCTGTGTATATGATTGTGCCTATTGCATTAACCGCAAATCCAATCCCGTCCGCCGGGCGGCTTTTACCCCCGAAGAGATCGCGGATCTTACCATGCAGTTCTACCGCCGCAATTACATAGAAGGGCTGTTCCTCAGCTCAGGGATTATGCGCAATCCGGATTATACAACCGAGCAACTGATAGCAGCACTGGAGCTGCTGCGGAATGTGTACCATTTCAACGGCTATATTCATGTAAAAGCGATTCCCGGATCTGACGACGCCCTGCTGTCCAGACTCGGACTGCTTGCTGACCGCATGAGCGTCAATATCGAGCTGCCCTCGCAGGAGAGTCTCGGGGTTCTCGCTCCCGACAAGAGCAAAGTATCCATTCTGAAGCCGATGGGGCTGATTAAAGACCGGATTACGGAGAACAGCTCCGATATCGTTAAATATAATCACGCTCCCCGCTTCGCTCCCGCCGGCCAGAGCACACAGATGATTGTGGGCGCCTCGCCCGATACGGATTATCAAATTCTGAATCTAACGGAGGGCCTGTACAAGAAGTACGCATTGAAGCGCGTGTTTTTCTCTGCCTATACCCCGGTGATCGAGGATTCGCTGCTGCCCTCTTTGGACACCGAACCTCCGCTGCTGCGGGAGCACCGGCTCTATCAGGCTGATTGGCTGCTGCGCTTCTACGGCTTTCAGGCAAGCGAATTATTGGACGAAGCCGTACCCAACTTCAATCCGCTGCTTGATCCGAAATGCAGCTGGGCCGTTAACCACCGGGAGCAGTTCCCGGTTGAGATCAACCGCGCTCCGTATGAAATGCTGCTGCGTGTACCCGGTATCGGCGTAAGGAGCGCACAGCGGATAGTGAAGGCAAGACGGGCGGGAACGCTGGATTTCCAAGCGCTGAAGAAGCTTGGCGTCGTGCTCAAGCGGGCCCAATTCTTCATCACCTGCAAGGGCAAACCGCTGGAAGGGCTGAAAGTCAGTGAACATACCCTGCTTCGTTCACTAATGTCCGGCCAACAGCTGGCCCCCTATCAGCCGCACCAAGTTGAGCAGCTGACCTTGTTCGACGACCACTACGCAGCGGCCTTGCCGGCTGCAGGAGGATGGGCGGAATTCAAGAAAGGAGCGGAAGCCTGATGTTCAAGCCGTCCGCTCTGGCTTATACCTATGATGGCAGCTTTGAAGGGTTGCTGTGCTGTGTATTTGAGAGCTATACCTGGAAGGAAATTCCGCTTGCTGTTCATTCAGAAGGTGCGGAGCAAGGCCTGCTGCTGGAATCGAAGTGGATCGAAACTGACCACGCCAAAGCAGAGAGAGTCCTGAAGTCTATCCCGATCCGGATCAGCCAGGAAGCGGAGGAACTGGTCCGTCTGGGGTTCTGGTCAAACACACCGGGGAAGGAACTGCTGCTGCTGAATTTTCTGTATCTCGGCTTCAAGCATGGCCGCAAGGTGATGAATATGCTGGCCGATGATACGGTGCACGCCTTACAGAAGGCGGTTCAGCAGCTTCGGCGGGAAGGTCATCTGTATCTGGGTTTTGTCCGTTTCTCCGTATACGGTCCGGTCATGGCTGCGGTTATTGAACCGCAGGGATATATCCTTCCGGTCATTCAGGAGCATTTCTGCGACCGGTTTCAGAATGAGAGCTTCATGATCTACGATCAGACTCATGAAGTAGCGCTGATTCATGAACCCGGACGGGAGGCCATCATTCCGCTAAGCGGATGGATAGCACCCGAGCCGGATGAAGCAGAAGAAGCCTACCGCCGCTTATGGACAGGCTTCTATCATGCGATCGGGATTAAAGAACGCCGAAACGACCGCCTGCGCACCTCACTGATGCCCAAGCGGTACTGGAAGCATATGGTTGAGATGAACGGCAGCAATGGCGTCCCTGCACTCGCTGCTGCGCAGCGGAAGAAGGCGCTACAGCCGGAGCCGCCGAAGACCATCGGCCCGCTCCCTGCTTCACTCAGACAAACAAATACTCATACTTAAGTATTTGTGACCTGAGCACCTTGGACACTCTGCCCAGTTCCTTATCATTTTGCTCTATGAATTGCAGTACAGAGTAGCATTAAACCGGAGGGTTGTATCAAGTGCACGGGCCTGTTTGGAGAAATCTTTGCTGAACGGTTTGGCTTTGACGCTTCGCAAAGCAACATCTATTGGCATACTTAAAGGATAATCTGCCGTGTCTGATAATAGACTTAATCCATGATCGAAATAGGGACAAAGCTGATATCCTGAATTCCCGTGAATAAAGGCGATATTGTTCAAGTCGGATAATCAACACTATCATTTTCTCTCAAAATGCATTGGTTATAATATTATCCAGCACAAAAAGAGTGCCCCGCAGTCATTATCATGACCACCCAGAGCACTCCCTTCTTGAGAACTTACTATTTAATTCAATTTACACGTGTGAACGTTAATTAGTTCAAAGCCTTCCATACCCAGTTCTCAACCTCTGGAAGATCGATGCCTTCTTCACGGATGTATTGGTTATGTTTCTTCACCATGGCATCCATTTCATCAGCAATCGCCTGATATTTGCCGGCATCCGGCAAACTCAGCACAGCTTCCTTCGTGAGGTCGAAGCGGTCCATCTGGTTGAGTACGCGCATATCGAACGGTGTAGTGATGTCGCCATTCTCGCGGTAGCCATGTACATGCAGGTCATGGTTGTGGCGGTCGAAGAACAGGTCTTTGATCAGGCCTTCATAGCCGTGGAAGGCGAAGATGACCGGTTTATCCTTTGTGAAAAATTGATCAAACTCCTCGTCAGATAAGCCGCGCGGATCGAGCTTCCGGCTTCTCAGTTTCAGCAGATCTACCACGTTAATGTAGCGGATTTTCAGCTCAGGCAGCTTCTCATGGAGAATCGAGATCGCAGCCAAGCTCTCCATAGTAGGTTCTGTACCCGACGAAGCAATAACCACATCCGGCTCTCCGCCCTTGTCGGTGCTTGCCCAGTCAATGATTTTGAGGCCTTTGTCCACCAGTTCCTGAGCTTCATCTGCCGAGAACCACTGCGGACGCGGGTGCTTGGACGATACAATCAGGTTGATCTTCTGACGGTCATTCAGAATGGTGTCGAAGACAGCCAGCAAGGAGTTGGCATCCGCCGGCAGATACTCACGGATAAATTCCGGCTTCTTGTCAGCCAGATGACCCAGCAGACCCGGATCCTGGTGAGTATAACCGTTATGATCCTGCTGGAACACAGTTGATGTGGCAATGACGTTCAAGGACGGGATATCTGCGCGCCAAGTTTGATCTGTAGCCTTGCGCAGCCATTTGAAGTGCTGGGTAATCATCGAATCAACAACGCGCAGGAACGCTTCATAGCTGGCGAAGAATCCGTGACGTCCGGTCAATACATAACCTTCGAGGAAGCCTTCCGCCTGATGCTCGGATAATTGGGAATCAATAACACGGCCGTAAGGAGCCAGGAATTCATCCTGCGGTTCCTGGATGGAATCCATCCACTGGCGTTTGGTTACTTCAAACACAGGTCCCAGACGGTTCGACATCGTTTCATCCGGTCCGAAAATTCTGAAGTTGCGGTTCTCTTCGTTGAGCGTTACAACCTCCTTCAGGTATTTGCCCAGTACAGCCATATCCTGCGCGATCACTTGACCCGGTACGGAATTATCCAGTGCATAGTTGCGGAAATTCGGCTTGTGCAGATCTTTAATCAGGTTACCGGCGTTCGTTACAGGGTTCATCCCCATACGTCTGTTACCAGTAGGCAGAATCTCAGCCAGATCAGCGTTCAAACGGCCATTCTCATCAAATAGTTCTTCAGGTCTGTAGCTGTTCAGCCATTCGAGCAATGCAGGCGCATGCTTCATGTTCTTCTGATCTACCGGAATCGGCACCTGATGGGCCCGGAAGGAGCCTTCATTCGGCACACCGTCCCACGCTTTCGGACCGGTCCAGCCTTTAGGTGTACGGAAGACCAGCATCGGCCAAGCAGGGCGTGTGGTATCGTTATTTTCACGGGCATTCTTCTGAATCGCTTCGATCTTCTCAATAATGGTGTCCAGAACCTTAGCCATTTCCGGATGCATCAGATCAGGATTCTCGCCTTCCACGAAGAACGGTTCCCAGCCGCTTCCTGCAAAATAAGCCGTTAACTCTTCTCTGGACATCCGGGACAGAATGGTCGGGTTGCTGATCTTGAAGCCGTTCAAATGCAGAATCGGCAGCACCGCACCATCTGTAATCGGGTTAATGAACCGGTTGGAGAACCAGGAAGCCGCCAGAGGTCCGGTCTCTGCTTCGCCGTCACCTACAACAACTGCCGAGATCAGGTTCGGATTATCCAGAACTGCGCCCACACTGTGAGACAAGGAGTAACCCAGCTCGCCGCCTTCATGAATCGATCCTGGTGTTTCTGGGGCAGCATGGGAAGCCACTCCGCCCGGGAAGGAGAACTGTTTGAACAATTTCTTCAGTCCAGGGATATCCTGAGTGATCTGCGGGTAGATTTCGGTGTAGCTTCCGTCCAGATAGGAGTTCGATACCATAACCTGGCCGCCATGGCCCGGACCTTCAATATAGAACATATCCAAATCATATTTAGTAATTACGCGGTTCAGATGCGCATAGATAAAGTTCTGCCCAGGGATGGTGCCCCAGTGTCCGATCGGCTTCACTTTTACGTCTGCGTCCTTCAAAGGTTCTCTTAACAACGGGTTATCCTTCAAATAGAGCTGACCCACGGAGATGTAGTTCGTTGCACGCCAGTAGGCGTCAAGCTTTGCCAAATAAGTTTTAGAAGAATAATCCACCTGTGCGATTGATAATCCCATGTCTTCCACTCCCTAATTTTTATCTTTGTATTTTGAATGTATCACTTCTACAGTTACATCATACTCCTGCATTTATTAAATTCAATCTTTTTAGCAATTGATACGGTCCAATATTGTGAAATTTTGAACATAGTATGAAATCGGGAGCAATAAATTTATATATAACCTTTATTTTATGATTTATGTAAATAAATTCTAATCAAATTTTCGATGAAAAACTTCTAAAGCTTCTCCCTTCTGGACATCACCATTCCAAATACGGTATCATTTTGTGGGAATTACTTACAAGTTTAAATCATAAGCATATCACCCAGCTGCTATCAGGAAGGAGAACAGAATATTCGTGAGAACTTCATCCACCCCCTCCCGATCCCGTATTACGGTAAAAGTGACCCTTACAGGACTTATCCTTCTTGCCGCAATCGGCCTGTGCCTTTGGACAGGGTTCGGTTTATTCTTGGCCAAAAGCGGGTACCTTTATCAAAAAGGAATCGTCCGGGCCTTAAATGCAACCTATCAATCTGAATTTGTTATCGTGTCTAAAGAAGGATTAAATGAGGACGGGTATCAGGTGTTTAAGGCATCGCCGGCGAATGACCGCAGCTTGGTATTTACGGTAAGCCGCACCAACGGCAATGTGGATGGCGGTCTTCCGCTTAGGAGACAGCTCAGCAACAATTATGAGGAAACCGCTCAAAAGAAGTATTATCCTCTTCTGGTTAAGAAATATTTTGGCATTGAGCTGCAGGATATTCCTATGTCTATTTATCGGGGAACCCGTTCGTCCCGGGAGATATCTGATGAAAATTACGTAGCCGTGAACCGGGCGAATCTGGACGAGATCGCCTCCAAAGCCAAAGCATTCTTCAGTGAAGCAGAAAGCCACCGTCTAAAACAACTTTTTCTCCGCTTTGAAGATGACTTGGGCGTTTCCTCCGAAGATGCAGGCATAGCTATTCAGCGGCTTGAATTGCCGGGCTTTGATTTTAAAGTAGGAGAGCACTGGAAAAAAGGATTCCGGCTTTTGAGTGAAGAGGAGCTTAAACAGAAAATCGTAAGTCAGGCTGGACGGGGGATTGCCGATCGGGTGGCCTATACTTTTGATACAGAATATCCGGACTTCAGCGGGAATTTCGCAATAAAGTTTACAGGGAATGACCTGAACAGCTTTGAAGCCTATGTGTCCGCCCACACAATAACAGCAGAGAAAAGGGAAGATGCTCTTGCTGAAATTTATGAGGCCTACACCAGGGTGATTATGTTTATCCCTAAGATGCCTCTTAACATGACCGCTCTTCACCTGAAGTACGAAACCAACACGGAGACAGAGTCAGTAACCCTCAAGAAAGAAGAGATAAGTAAAGTCAGCAGCCTGGCTGCCCTGAAAGAGCTGTTCAAGCATTCCCAACAAACCGTAAACCCTCGCTAAACCGAGGCTAAATTATATGCAGACCCCAAAAAGACCGGGAAATTCCCCGGCCTTTTTTTCGTTAATGAACAGACACGAACGTGTTGAATTTCAGATACTGGTAATGAAAGCGCATATGCGAGAATTCAAACGGCGTCCCGTTATCCAGGAAGAAGATCCCTTCCATGATTCCAACAGGCTCATTCTCCTTCAAGTGGAGCAATTCCTGATCACTAGGCAGGGAAGGCTCGGCAAAAATAGATAAAAAAGATTTGGTAACCGCCAGATTGCGCGACTCCTCCAGATAATGAAAGATCGATCCTTCGATAATCGCCATATCGAGATCCTGTACGATTTTAATCGGAATATATCCGGTCTCAATCATAAAGGGCTCCTCATCAAACAGGCGCAGGCGGACAATTTTATATACAAAATCATGGGGCTGCAAGAACAAATCACGCTGAAGCTCTTCTGTTGGCCGGATAACCTCGAAATTCAGTACTTTGATCTCCGGCTTCTTGCCATGCATCTGGAAGTTGTCGGAGACCCCCAGATTAGAGCCTTCGTAATTAAAAATCGAATCGTTTTTTATGTACAGCGGGTTAATAAAGGTTCCCGATCCGCGTTTCTTGAAAATAATGCCGTAGCTCTCCATCTTGGTCAGCGCACGCTTAATTGTACTGCGGCTAACCTGATACGTTTCACTGAGACTACGCTCATCCGGCAATCTCATATCAGCAAACCGTCCCGCAAAAATCTTCATTTTGAGGTCATCAATAATTTGCTTGTAGACAAATTGTGTCATGTAGTACTCCTTCGTCGGGTCGAGCCTAAACTTCAATATTAAATATATCATATTAGGATGAATGATAATGCTCCAATTTCAAATTTCAAACCTGAAACCCCGCCTGTCAAACCGCGTACATAGAACTGGAAATAAATATATTACCAGGGGGAAATACAAAATGGAGAGAAAATTTGTTATCAGTTTGATCATTGCTTTTATGGCGCTGACGGGGTGCAGTTCGGATAAAAACACGGCAGAGTCTCCGGCGTCTACAGCTGCTGCTTCGGCAGAAACACAGGCTTCTTCAGTGAGTCCTTCAGAGACACCCGCGCCTGAGCCTACTATCGCACCAACACCTGCACCAAAAAAATTGTCTGATACAGAAGCTGTGGCGCTTGACTACGTTAACATTTTCTTAAACGGATCGGATAGTGAAGAAAAAAAAACCTTCATTACAGACAACGTCTATCCGGATGCCCAGCCGCTGTTTCAAATGATTCAATCCGTAGAAACACCTGATGACCAGAAACTTAAGAATCCCCAGGTTCTCGAGTCTACACATTATTCTGATGAAGGCGGTATGAAAGTTGAGGCCGTGTTAATCCAAGGCCAAAAAGCCTCTAACCTCAAAAGCGAATTGATCGTTCTTATCAGTGACCTGAAAATTATCTGGGCAACAGATTCATCAGACCAGGAAACATTCGGCGAAGCAAGAAAGGTCTTCAAAGAGCCAGTCCCGGAAGCTTCGTTATCAACCGTACCTGCTCCTAGCGAAATGTTAAGAGAGATCCGGAATTTCGTAATCTCCGACGTGTGGAACGAGGGATTTGTTGACATCCATTCGTATATTAATAGCGGGACCGGCAGTACAGGACAGAGTCTGGATATCAATTTCACCGTTGAGCAGCTGGCCAAGACCATGGATAAGAAAAAGGAATACGACAGCTATATCACCGGTCTTGATTCCAAGTATGATTCTCTTAAACAGGTCTGGACGAAGCTTTCCTCCGAAACTGATCGTCTATACAGCCTGGTTCAACAGAATCCGCCCAAAGCCAACGATACCACCGCGAATTTTGATACCGGAATCTTCAATCAGTATTTGGAGGCCTTTGAGAAGGAAGTAGACGCCGCAATCAAATAATTGCTAATTAAAAATGCAGTCCATCTCCTTGGGGGGAAAGGACTGCATTTATCTATAGATGCTTATTGATCAATGCTCCCCATAATCATATCCATGAGATTACCCGGTTCCAATATAACAAACACCTATAAAAATATTATATTGTTTGCTTTTTACACTAAAAATTAGGGTTTCTTAGTAGGCCGAAACTGTCTTATAATGAGATTGGGCGGGAAATTCCAACCGTTTGTGAACGCGTGTTTACACTCCTGCCTGTCATCCACTTTGTAGGAGGAATGGTTATGCAATACGGTCATTTTGACGAAAAGAACAAAGAGTATCTCATCACGAAGCCTAATACACCTGCCCCTTGGGCCAACTATCTTGGCTCGCCGGAATACGGCGCGATTATCTCAGGAAATGCCGGAGGCTACAGCTTCGTGAAGTCCGGGGCCAACGGACGGCATCTCCGCTACCACTTCAACTCTAAGGACGAGCCGGGACGCTACATTTATGTAAGAGACCTGGAGAACGGGGATTATTGGTCCGGCTCCTGGCAGCCAGTGGGTAAAGATCTGGAACAATACCAATCGGTATGCCATCATGGAACCGGATACACGAACATCGTCTCGGATTACGATAACATCCATACGGAATCGTTATACTATGTGCCGCTGAACAAAACCTATGAGGTATGGCGGATGAAGGTGCGTAATGACGGCACCAAACCCCGGAAGCTGGCTCTCTTCGGATTTGCCGAACTGACCAACAATAACAACTACGAGCAGGATACCGTCAACCTGCAGTACACCCTGTTTATCTCACGCACCTACTATAAGAATAATATGATCCTTCAGGTCATCAACGAAAATATCCCCGAAGAGCAGAGCTGGAGATTCTTCGGCGCAGCCGGCGCGGAAGTTACCGGTTACGACGGCGACCGCGATACCTTCCTGGGCGATTACCGCAGCTACGGGAACCCGGCTTCCGTTGCGAACGGCGAATGTTCCAATTCACTCAACTACAATACCAATGCCTGCGGCGCCCTGCAGATCAATGTGGAGCTGCAGCCGGGAGAAGAGAAAGAAGTCGCCTTCCTGCTGGGACAGTATGATGAGCAAGGTGCGTCTGAGATTCTGAGTCACTACAAAGATTTGTCTGTGGTAGAGAAGGAGCTCGAAGAACTGAAGGCGTTCTGGCACAGCAAGCTTAACCGCTTCCAGGTTCAGACCCCGAGCGACAATCTGAACAATATGATCAACACCTGGAATGCTTACCAGTGCTTCATTACCTTCATCTGGTCGCGTGCTGCCTCCTTCCAGTACTCCGGTCTGCGTAACGGGCTCGGCTACCGGGATACCGTGCAGGATATTCAAGGCATTATCCATCTGGATCATGAGATGGCCCTTGAGCGCCTACGACTGATGATTTCGGCCCAGGTATCCAATGGCGGCGGACTGCCACTCGTCAAATTTGATCATAATCCGGGCCATGAAGGCACACCGGACGACCCGGAATACGTGCGGGAAACCGGACATCCCCATTATCGTGCGGATGACGCCCTGTGGCTGTTCCCGACGGTTATCAAATACTTAAATGAAAGCGGTAACTGGGGCTTTACGGATGAAGTAGTTCCTTATTCGGATAAAGGCGAGGATACCGTATATGGACATCTGCGCCAGGCCCTGCAGTTCAGCCTGGACCGCATGGGTGCACACGGGATGCCGGTTGGGCTGCATGCCGACTGGAACGACTGTCTGCGGCTTGGAGCCAAGGGAGAGTCTCTGTTCGTTGCCTTCCAGCTGTACATGGGCTTCAAAGTATTCATGGAAATTGCCCGGAATAAAAACAAGCCGGAAGATGTAGAGTGGGCACAGGCGCTGCTCGAAGAGCTGGACGGTAATATCCAAAAGCATGCCTGGGAGAATGACCAGTTCGTCCGCGGGTTCACCGAGGACAACTATACCATCGGCTCCTGGGAGAACGATGAGGGCAAAATCTGGCTGAATCCGCAAAGCTGGGCGGTACTCAGCGGCGCTGCCCGTCCGGAACAGGCCAAGCTCTCTATGGATAAAGTGTACGAGAATCTGCGGACCGATTACGGCTCCATGATTTTCTATCCGCCGTTCCGTAAATACGGTCTGCCTGTAGCGCTAATGGCCCTCTTCAACGCCTCCACCAAGGAGAACGGCGGGATCTTCAGCCAGCCGCAGGGTTGGCTGATTCTGGCCGAGACGATGATCGGCAACGGCGACCGCGCGTTCGAGTATTTCCTGAACTGCAGTCCGGCCAGCATGAACGATCAAGCCGAGGTCCGCAAGCTGGAGCCATACGTACATGGCCAGTTTGTTGAATCCAAGGACAGCCCGTACCAAGGCCGGGCACATGTCCACTGGCTCACCGGCACCGCCTCGACCGTTATGGTCTCTCTGGTAGAGGGCATTATGGGGGTTCAGCCGCAGAAGGATGGCCTCCGCCTGAATCCGTGCGTACCTTCCGACTGGACAGAATTCTCTATGGTACGGGAATTCCGCGGCAAGAAGCTGAATATCCAGGTTGAGAACAAGAACGGCGTGCAAAAAGGAGTATCGCATATCGTCATTAACGGCGAAGAAATTCAAGGCGACCTGATTCCTGTTACCCAATTGGCAGCAGAGAACGATGTGCTGGTTGTTATGGGATAAGAAGGTAAATATACGGAATAGAGAAGAGGGCGGACCGTTATGGTCTGCCCTCCTATTTTTTCTGCATAGTGTACTTCAATGCATTCCGCCGGGATCTTCCCGGCAGTCTGTCTCACCTCCCGCTACAACCGCGGGTCCATCTCCTTCTCCTTCGTTACCTCAAACAACAGGTTGGCCGCAATCTGCTTGTAGACCTCGTTCTCAGCCGAAATCTCATCCAGCTTCACTTCCAGCAGTTGTCTGCCCAGCCGGTGCTCGGCTAAGGACGTGCGCAGCTTGGGAACGATATTCTTCTGCTTCATCAGCTTGGCATATTTATGCGGGAACTTGTAGTCATACCCGTAGATGATCGACAGGTAGCCGGGATTACGGACCTTCAGGTAAGGGACTACCCCTTGCTGCTCCTGCTCAGGCTTAATCACAATACCCTCCATACCCTTTTCCACCGTTACTTTTGCAAAATACTCCTCTGCCTTACTGTAGGCATCCGGCTCATTCAAGTCGAGCACCAGAATTTCGTCGTCATTTAGGAAACGGTATTGTTCCGAAGTCAGGCCGTCAGGTATCCGTTCATCTCCACTTTCCAGCACTTCCTTCAGGATGGCAAAAGGTTTATACTCCAGCTCCGCGTCACCCGCATACAGCTCCAGCTGCTGCTGGTATACCCGGTAAGCTTCGTCCCGCTGGTCCAGGTCCACGTAGGAATCTCGTATGTCACGGATATGCTTATACGTCTGGTACACATGAGCTCCATAGCTGCTATTAAGCGCCTCTTTGGTCAGATGATGCTGATCCTGCTCAAATCCGCTCGCCTCATAATCCTGAATCAGCTTACCCAGCGACTCTTCGAACCCGTGTTGTCTTAAGAATTCCAGCTCTGTCTCCAGCGCCTTGCCGATCGGCTTGAACTGGCGTTCAATCAGCCCGTCGCCAAGCGCCTTCCACGGCAGCAGCTCCCCGTCCAGCAGAAGCACACGAATGCCTTGCTCAGCCATATACGGTCCGAATTTCTGCAGCAGACCTTCGTAGATTGGAGCCAAGTCAACCGCCTTGACCTTATAGCCGTTACGGCTGACCGCATAACACTGCTCTATATCCCGGTAGAGGTACACACTACAGCGTGATCCCATGTACTTGGGCTGCAGGACAACTTCAGAAGCGCGCCGGTCAGCGAAATAATCCAGACCCTTACGCAGCGACTCCAGTTCACCGGCAGCCACATCCTTGTCCGCAGGTGACATCGTCCCGGAGATAAAGTTCACCCGGTTCCTCGAGGAATATTGCAGTCTGCGCACAGCTTCGTAATCCAGCTCCTGCAGCGATACGGGCTGCTCTTCATGGAACAACGTCGGCAGCTCTTCCTGCAGAACAATCTGATGGGATTTATGGCTTTTGTAGAAAGGCTTGAACGACATGCGGACAGACGTCAGCCCATTTCCCTGTACGGCTCCAGTGTCGAGGTGGAGCTTGTTCTTGATCCGGAACGTCTGCTTGGCGGCAATGTGACCAAAGAGATGGAACGGGTGATTACTCACCGCCTCCTGCTTCAGGAAGTCAAGCTGCTGCTCATACGCAGCCTCACGGTCCAGCCGGAAGTTACGCTGATGGCGCAGCGAATTCGTATCCAGCTTCCCGATGTACTTATTGCGGCAAGGCGCGTGCGTAACATAGAAGGAAGGACCCTGCATACCGATATAGCGGTAAAAGGGCTTGGAATCCTCCACCAGTACCGAGAATTTACGGAAGAGCTCAGCGTCCTCTTTTAAAGCCCAGGTCGAATCGAAATACGTTCTTAGCAGCTCCGGATCGGTCCCCTGAATCTCACCCCGCAGGTATTTATAGACGAAATTCTCATGGTTGCCCATCACCAACAGGAAATGCTCACGATTCCCGTACAGGAACTCTATCGTCTCCCGGGTCTGCTTGCCCTTATCTATCCAGTCCCCTACAAGAATAATCTTTGTGTTACCCAGCTTATCTGTAGCGCTTAACTTACCTTCTTCTAGCTTATATCCATAGCTGCGCAGCAGCCCCTGAAGCTCTTGAACACACTCATGGACATCGCCGGCCACAATATACTCTTGATCCTGCGGAAGTACCGAGGCTGCGTAAGTCTCCCAATCCTCAATATTCACCCGGTAATCCGGGTTTGGCAGCCCTTGACCTTCAGCCTCCCCTTCCAGGAGGAAATCTTTGGCGCGCACCTTATGGATCTTGTTGTAGCCTTCGCGGGACAATACGGGCAGCACTTCTTTTCTCAGCCGGTTCAGATGACCTGAGATCAGCTTCTTCGACCGCTCCGAGGCATAATAATCCTCCCGCTTGCGGTAATCGAACAGAATAACCTCGAGATTGTAATTATTCTCCTGGGCAATGGCGCGGACTTTACTGCGGTAATCTTCAGCCAGTCCTATCGTATCCATAATCACAAACTCCGCATTAATCGGCCAGGAGGTCACCAGCTTCAGCCGCTCAAACAGCAATTGAAACGTATGCGAGCTCGCCTCCAGCATCACCTGATCATATTTGTCGTAATCGTAACCTAAGATGTCCTGCCGGATGCTATCCGAGGACAGGTACTGCACATTCGTGCGCAGCCCTTTGGAGTTATCCGCAAGCTTCAGCTGCGGGATCAGGACTTCCTTGGCAAATGTCGTTTTTCCGCATTCCGTTGCCCCCACCAGCATGAATATCGTGTGTACCCTGGTTTGAATGTCCACTGTCTATTCCTCCTTTCTGCGCACAATCGCGCTTTGCGTCGTCCGGATCTCATCTACCCGGTCACCGACCATCCCGTACTCCGCCTCAACGGCCAGGCCTTGAATTGTATCTGTAAACCAATCACGGAACGCATCAATACCCATTTCCCACTTATGATCCTCATGACGGAATCCCTCCAGCTCATAATAGCGGTTGAAGTCGGCATTCGGCGTGGTCACAATCAGCTGTTCGAAATCCACACTTCCGATAATTTGCCGGATCAGCGCAGCCGCTTCATCCTCGCTCATATGCTCTACCACTTCGGTCAGAATCACATCGACCTGCTCCCCGTTATACGACTCCAGAAAATGATCCAGCGAGCCGAAGGTAGCGATGTTATCGATTTGCTTGGCCTTTGCCTTCCGGTTCACAACCTCCAGCAGCTCTGCATTGATATCCACGGCGTAGTAGGTACTCTCGATCTTCCCGGCAAACGGAATGGCATAGAAGCCCTCCCCGCAACCGATATCCAGAACCGGCTTATTGAATGGAAGCACACCTGAGATAAACGTCCGCCGCTGCATCGCCGTACCGCCATACTCCAGCCCGATGGAAGCCTGCTCCGTTTGTTCAATGGAGGCTTTGTAGCGCTTGAACAGCTCCCGGGTAGTAAGGAAGCTCCGTGCAAACAGACTCCGGATATAAAAAGGGGCGTCAATCACATTCAGGCTGCGGATATATTTATCCAGAATACGGTCTGAAATATCGATATACTCATCTCCAAATATGGATAAGAACAGGGACAACACCTGAGTCACATGCAGGAGGTGATACAGGCTTTTATGCGTGGTAATGGTCAGTGAATAGCTCTTATGCGCCTGATGCTGCAGGGAGAAGGTATAATCCTTCAGATGCTTGTTGAAAAATTCTATATAATGCAGCCGCTCCACCTGAACCATATGGATATAAAAGGTATGCTCATAGCCTTCAATGTCCCGCTCATCCTGCGCCTTAACAGGCGTGGAGAAGAACTCATTAACCGCATTCAGCGGAAACAGCGGGGTATTATACCGGGAGACATTGAGATACTCAAAGCTGTCACTGTCGTTCTGCTTATAGGAGAGTTCATTATCTGCATCCTTGAAAAAAACGTTATAGGTCGCATCATCCGAATACCAGCCGTAGGCTATTCCTTTGCGGACCGGGCGAAGCTGCATGCCGCTCTGCGGATTTTTTTTGATCAAAAAGGTGAACTGCGGGTTTGTTGATTTCAGTTGTACAATAGCCACTACGATCTTCCTCCTGTCAGTCGTTCTGTCTCAGTCACTTTCCCCATACTTCCTGCAGCGCCTCCCGGAAAAGGGCATCCAGCTGCTGGTCCCGGTCATCCTCTTTAATACTCAAGGCCGCCGCTGCCACCTTCTCCAGCACTTGAAGCTGCTCTTCCAAATAATCGTTAATCGCGCTTAACCGCGGCTCAACATCCAGTTCTTCACCGGATTTCTTCCGTGCCAGCAATTGCTGCACTACCTGCCATAGCTCTCCATCCTGCGGAATCAGCCGGTCTACCAGCACATCGAACTCCATCGGCGGCATCTCTTCATAACGGTTAATCCATTCACAGGCCAGAACCGGGCGCAGCACATAAAAGTATTTCTTGATCTTGACCTGCCCGCCCTGCAAGTAATCGCGGTAATTGCCTTTAGCCATATTCAAGTAATGGTACATACAGGATTTCGGTGAAAAGGTATACGGCGATATCCCTCTAAGCTGTCCGGCTACACTGAATTTCTCTGCATACTGAATCGGCGATTGCAGCCACTCCAGCAGCGGCGGATTGGACTTACGGAATAAATTAAGCGCCTTACGTAAATCCCAGCCGTTGATATCCAGCATATTGTTAATCGGACGCTCTATGACATCCCGTTTATCGTAGATAGATAAATACCATTCCGGCTTATGCAGGTATATGAACCGCACATCATAATCACTATCCTGCGAGGGGAAACCCCACGCCCGGCTGCCTGATTCACAGGCATACAATATGGCAACCTGCTCCTCCTGTTCAATCTGTTCCAGCTGGCCGCGGATAAGTTTGTTTATAGGGGTCATTGTTATCACTCCAGTTCAACTCGGCTTCATGAACCTATCTTCCCTCATTTTCCCATTCACGAACAGGGCGGAAGTATGGCGGCAGGCAAAAAACCTTCCATTTTATTCAACTCTGGTGCTTAATATAAGTAGGTACTATCACTTCTAATGGATGCGCTACAGGCTGGAGGAATACAAATGGCCAAGGAAAGTTTCGATAAAGAAATTCAGTTTCTTCGCATGCTGTCTTTAGCCGGGGGAGCCTACAGCAGACAACAATTCGCCGACCGGCTCGGCATTTCCGTACATACCTACGACAAAACGCTGCGCAACCTGAAGGAAATGGTTACTGTCCTGCAGCAGGATCTGCCTGCTGAACAGGGAACCGAGCTCTCCGAGTGGCTCCGTTACAACTACTATGAATCTGCCGATCCGCTGCTGCTCTTCCTGTTCCGGGCGAAGTCGCTTAAGGAAACGGAGAGCATCCGGCTTACTCTACTCTTAACAGCACTCCAGACCCAGGAGCGGACTGCCAAGGATCTGCAGGATCTGTGCAGTGAGCAAATGCCCGCCGATTCGCCGCTGCCTGATGAGAAAACCATCCGGGGCGATCTGAAATATCTGGAGGAAGTCGGCGTCATTCTCCGTGTCAATGAGCGGCGTCCTTACCGGTACAAGGCTGCCAACGACCTGATTGACCAGCTAACAGATGACCAGCTTTTGGACCTCTATGACTACGTGGATGTCATCGCCAATACGCAGATTCCGTCTGTACAAGGCTACCTGCTGCGCGACACCCTGAAGAAGGTTCTGCGGAAGCGGGGCTTTAACCCCGAAGCTACAGAGACCCATAGATATAAATACAATTACCATTCACGTATTCTTGATGAGGCTCATCTCTACACGATATTCGGTGCTATTCAGCAGCGCCGGAGAATCCAGTTTCTCTATCTGTCCCCGAAAAAAGGAATGAACTACACCTCCCAGAACACGAACCCTCTCTTTGAGCGGGAGTCTGCGGGTATTACAGATAGTATCCTTCCGCTACGCGTCGTCTACGACCATCAGTATGGGCGGTGGTATTTAATCGGACATCATGCCCGGATGGGGATCAAGAAATTCCGGATGGAAGGCCTTACGCAGATTGAAGAGGGCGAACCCGTGGAAGAAGACGAATATACGGAGAAGCTTAAAGCTCTGGAAGCGCAGATGAAGAACAGCTGGGTTACAGATACCAACCGTGCGGTTAAGGTAGCTGTCAGATTCTATAACCCCAGCGGGTCCGGCGCTAATTTCATCCGGGAGCGGGTTGAGGCGCAGGGGCAATGGGGCGTGATTACAGAGGAGTCCGATTCAACGTTCCTGTACGAGATCGAAGTGAACGAAATTTATGAAATCAAGCCCTGGTTACGGAGCTTCGGTTCGAGCTGTGAGATCTTAGAACCCCGCTGGCTTCGTAAGCAATTTATTGCAGAATGGAAGGAGCTCCGGAGCTACTATGAATCCATTTGAGAAAATATTCAATTTCCAGATCATCTCACGCCTTGATGAAGCGGGGTCGCTTGCGCTGACCTCCCAGGAACGTTCCTGGCTGAAAACGATGTTAATACACCCTGCTTCAGAGGCGGCTTTTACACCGGAAACCTTAAATAAATTAAACTCTCTACTGGAGGCTGAAGCATCCACGGAAGTGCGGGAGATTATTATGGAGAAGGCCCGCAGTAAAGAGCGCCAGGTCTATCATCCATTGCTTCGCACGCTCCGCCGCATGATTATGCAGAATCAAGGCTTCCTGATTGCATATCAGATTAAGCATGGAGGCGAACGAGCGGATCAGGCCGGTTTCCCTCACAAGCTGGAGTACAATATGTATAAGCGGGAGTGGTATCTGCAATGGTACAGCACCCGGCAGCGTTCGCTCATGTCCACCAAACTGCGCAACATGGTGTCGGTCGAAGTATTCCCCATCCCTGCCAAACGGATTGACGACCTGAAGGCACGGATAGCGCGCTTATTAGACGGCCTGAAGGAATCCGCCTGCATTCAAGTCATTCCTGCCTATAATGCGGAGCTGTCACGTATCCTGTCTGCCTTCTCCTGTTTCGATAAGTCCGTGTCTTTTGATGAAGCCTCCGGCATCTACCGGATCCATGTCAACTACATGAGAGACGACAGCGAGTTCCTGTTATCCCGAATCCGGTTCCTTGGGTTACGTGTGAAAATTACCCAGGGCGAGCAGCTTAAGCGGCGTATGCTGAAGACGGCTGATATGGCGATTGAGCGGTATGGGGAGGATGTGAAGTGAATGTTGACTAGTCACGCATTGCTAAGCATCTACAAGGACTTCGATCATCATCGCCGTCCCGGCCTTAAACCCGGACACAAATGCAGCTGTCATCTCCAGCCCCTGTATTTGCGAATACAGTTCTAATAAAGACTCCAGCTCCTCAAACTCGCCTGCGGACAGCTTCTGCTACCAAGACTCTAGAGATTCGGTAATTTGCCTGTTGAGCGGGCGGTAATTGGAACTTAGAGATAATATCCTCGTTAGGGAATAGACTGCCATGATATAGTGATTCGAGTATGTTTGGCATAAGAGCCTCCTTTATCGGCTACATAATTATATTCGATAAAATCAGCGTAGCATATTTGCAGAGTGTACGTGGTACGCTTAGGCGTAATATCACAAAAATAAACAAGGATCAATCTTCGTGATTCTTAGGATAAATTTAAAAAGACACCTCTAAGGGTGTCTTTTATTTATGATTTTAAAACTATCTACTCCACCTTCATATAATACAAATTCGCAGTACTATCCTTCGTAATCGTATGCGCACCCGCTGCAATAGAGACTGTAGCAATACCATTCGTGATCGGATAGCTGGTTCCATCCACTTTGACCTTGGTTCCTTCCGAGTTGAATACTAATGTTAAAGTCGAGGCTTTGGCAGCTGTGAACCCAATGCTGGTTGCGCTCTCGATTTTCAAACATTGGGTTAAGGTCAGGCCGCCATATACTACAGTTCCTTTGCTCGTGGAGAGATTCCCCGAAATAAAGAAGAAGCTGCTCGTTGTTCCGGATGTAGTGAAGTTATGAACAATTGCCCCAGTAGTGGGCGTTGGCGTTGGTGTTGCAGTCGGCACCGGAGTTGCCGTTGGCCCAGGCGTTGCAGTCGGCACTGGAGTTGCCGTTGGCCCAGGCGTTGCAGTCGGCACAGGAGTCGCCGTTGGCCCAGGTGTTGCCGTTGGTGCAGGCGTTGCTGTTGGGGCAGGTGTTGCTGTTGGAGTTGGAGTCGGTCCTACCGGACTGGAATTACCTCCTACTGATACAAGACCCGTAATATAACTTCTGATTGCGGACATCAGTGCGGCATTCAGCGCATACGATGCGTCATCCACAGCGTCATTGAAAGCCCATGTGAAGTCTCCACCGCCCTGGCGTCCGGCTTCGGCCGTAACGACCTGTTCCACAGTGCTTACGCTATCAACATCTGAGGCACTAACTCCCGTATCAACGCTCGTATCGAAGTTGTTATACGCTGTCCCACCCACTAGAGCTTTGTATGAGCTTGGGACGGTCTCATTTCTCGAAGAAGCTAAGTAGGCATCAAACGAGGTAGCATTCGCCGGAGCCGTTCCGGTACTGGAGTTGGCATAGATCAGACTTGCCGCACCAGTAATACTGTTGTTGTAGGCTTTAATCACACCCCCGTTTTCGCCGGAGAACGTTCCTTCTTCCCCTATAGCATCCGTACCTTGCAAGGAACTAAGCATTGGATCTTTAGTATTTCTGAACACATTCGATTCTACAAAAGCCGAAGCTCCGGTTGTAACGCCGACACCATATTTGGAGACCCCATCATAGAAGTTGTTATAGACATGAACAGAAGCCACTCTAATCCGCGGATGACGGGAATCCGAATGATCGAACCAGTTATGGTGGAAGGTAACAAAGAATTCTGCAGATTCACTAAGTCCGACCAGAGCCGCTTTTCCGGAATCAAAATAGTGGTTGTACGAGATAGTGATATACGTTGAGCCTTTCTTGAGGTCCGTAGAACCGTCACCCTTAGCCTGGTCCGCGTCACCTCCTGCAGAGCCGTAGAAAATATCGTTATTATGCACCCATACATTCGCATTGCCTGTATCCATGGAGATACCGTCGTCAGGGAATAACATCACGCCCAGATTTCTGACTTCGACATTCCCCGTATATCTAAGCAGCATTCCCCAGCCGTAGGCATACGCATCTTTCCCGATACCCTCGATGGTAATATTCATTTCCGTATAATTGTTTTTACCTTTGACTTCAAGATAACCGCTGCTGTTGAGCTGTCCGCTTAGGTCAGCCGCTGTAACTTTTCCGATAATCCGGATGGCCAGCGGTGTTGTATCATAGCCTTTTTGTCTCAGTGTCAGAATTCCGCCAAGACCAACCCCGGTCTGTACGGTACCCGAGCTGCTGGTCTTCACACCGAGCGTTACGGTTTGCGCATTCTGGGAGGTGATATACAGCACCTGTGCCCCGCTTTTGAGCGTCCCATTATCATTATAAGCACCTGAGCCTGTACCAAATTGCGAATTGGCTGAAAAAGCAAATCCGGACCGGTCATACGGCGCTACCGCCAGCGTTCCTGAGACGGCATTTGCCGTCACTGCGCCTGACGATACGGCCTCAACCTTCATTACATAACTTCCGGCTGCAAGCCCTACCGCATCAGCTCTCCAATAGGAAGAATACTTGCGGATCAACTCGTTATTAATCTGCTGATACTGGGAGTCCGCTGCGCCCGCTGCTTTAACATATACATTATATCCCGATGCATTGCTTACTGGTGACCACTCCACATAAGCAGCTTCATTTCCGCCTCCACTGCCCGTTATCGTAAGACCCGCAGCGTGTGCTACCGTAGTTCCCCATCCGCCGGCGATCAGAGATAGTGCAAGAGAAAATAACAAAACTATACTGGTTACCTTTGCAACTGTCCTTTTCATTTCATTGCCTCCTAATTATAATTTGTTGCAGATCCTTCTGTAACCGCTTGCAATAATCTGTGATGCTCCTCTTGCACCTCCTCTTGTACCGGCTAATCCGAACCGTTGAAGCAGGATGAGATGAACCCTCTCGGACAACCCGAGCATATCAAATGTGAAAAGGGTGCTTAAACAATCATTTGCTCATATTGGCAGTGATTCTGCGGTATTATGAGTTAATGATTATTTCGCAGTGAGATGATACCCGGCATAAGCTTTGTTGAGCTTACAAGGGGCCGTTAGAGCCAGATTCGCATAAACAAAAAAGACACCCCTTAAGGTGTCTTTTTCTGAAATTTATTGAAATTTTGTATTGACGCGAATGGGGATGCTTTGTTGCTTGACTGGAGGTTTTTCGGGTTCTTGATTTAAATTTTGCCCTATTTCCGAAGCGTTTTTTTTGAATGTCTCTGTCACAGTCTGAATCACTTCACCCACATTGTGCGCAGATTCAAAGATCGGATCTATCGTTTTAATTTTACCTTTCACATCCCTGGTAACCTGATTAGCCGTATGAATGAGTTGGGTAGCCTCTCCTGTTAAGCCATGAATCGCATTTCTTACGTCAACCAGCGTCTTATTGGTCTCTGAGAGTGTAGTCATTCCTTTGCGCAGCGTAAGAATCAAGAAACCAACCAGACAGATAAAAGCAACTGCAGCCAAAGCAATACTAAGTTGGATAACCATGCAACACCTCCTGTAGTTCCACTGTATGTCCAACTTGTTGGGTTCATTCCTTCAATTGCCCTCAAGCAGGTTTTCCTGGCCGAATTTGTTCTACTTTCTATTCCTGATCCTTCGCTGCGAGCATTCTGAGCAGAACCGTGACCGTTTCCGCCCTCGTCGCGGCATCTTTCGGGAAGAAGCAGTTATTACCCTTACCCTGCATAATCCCCAGATTCTTCATCTCGGCTGCCGCTCCAACCGCCCAGACCGGTATGTCGCGGTCATCTGCGAATCCGGCGGAACGAGCTTCGGGTGCCAGGTTTAAGGCTCTCGCCAGCATCACGGCCATTTCCGATCTCGTCAAGGGCGCATCTGGACGGAAGTTACTGTTCTTATCGCCCTGAATAAGACCCAAGCTTACGGCTCGCGCAACGGCTGCCTTGGCCCATTGCCCGATCCGGTCAGTGTCCTTGAAGGACAGGATTGCTTCCTCGTTCTGAAGCTTCAGCGAATTCGCCAGCATCACCGCGAATTCAGCGCGCGTTACCGTGCGATCGGGCCGGAACGAGCCGTCCGGATAACCTGTGATCATTCCCCTCTTCTCTGCTTCCAGGATATTGGCTTCGGCCCAATGACCGCCAACATCCGCGAAGGCATGACCGGGTACCGGAACGTCCGGCGTGTCCGAACCGCCGTTTGGATCATCGCTTGGATTAACGTTCGGATTATTGGGAGTTACCGGCGGACTCACGGGAGCTCCTCCTCCCGAATGGCCTCCGGTTTCGCCGTTTGAACGCTCGTTTACGGAAACGTTTATTTTCCCCGTAACGGACGGATTTGCGGTCAAGACGGCTGTAATTGTCACTTCTCCTGCTACGGAAGGCGCCGTAAAGACCATGCTGAACCGGCCGTTCGCATCCGTGATTGTCTTTGAGCTTTGGAAGCTGCCCGACGAAGCCGCGACTTCGGCCTCCACGCCAGAGACCGGAAGATTGTCACTGTCGTAGACGATTCCCGCAACGGATACATCGTCTCCCACCGTCACGGCAGACGGCGTCGCCTGGAGTTCGATTAGAACGGGTACTTGTGCAGCCTTAATTACGGAGACGGTAATCTTATCCGTCACGGCCGGACTCGCCGTCAAGACGGCTGTAATCGTCACTTCTCCGGCTGCGGAAGGCGCCGTAAAGACCGTGCTGAACCGGCCGTTCGCGTCTGTTACTGCTTTGGCACTCTCAATGCTCCCTGACGAGGCCGCAATTTCGACCTCTACGCCCGGGACCGGAAGATCGCCGCCGTCGTAGACGACTCCCGTAACGGACACCTTGCCTCCAACCATCACGGAAGACGGTGCCTCCTGGAGTTCGATCCGGGCGGGCACTTGTACGACCCCTTCTACGTAAACGGTAGTCGTCCCGCTCACAGACGGATTCGCGGTCAAGGCTGCTGTAATCGTCACTTCTCCGGCAGCAGACGACGCTGTAAAGACTGTGCTGAACCGGCCGTTCGCATCCGTTACCACACTGGCGTCATTGACACTGCCCGATGCAGCCGCGATCTCGACCTCTACGCCGGATACCGGAAGATCGTCACTGTCGTAGACGGCTCCCGTAACGGACACGATGCCTCCGGATGTCACGGAAGACGGCGCTGCCTGAAGTTCGATTCGGGCGGGCACTTGTACGTCCTGGTTCACGGATACGGTAACCGTATCCGTCACGGTCGGACTTGCAGGCAGGACAACCGCGATCGTCACTTCTCCGGCTGCGGAAGGCGCGGTATAAACCGTGTTGAACCGGCCGTTAACGTCCGTTACTGCTTTAGCCGTTTCGATGCTGCCCGATGCAGACGCGATTTCGACCTCCACGCCGGGGACCAGAAGATCGGCGCCATCGTAGACGACACCTGTAACGGACACTTTGCCTCCAGCCGCCACGGAAGATGGCGTCGCTTCTAGTTCAACCCGGGCCGGAACCTTTTGTACGTTCTCTGGACCATACACTTTAAATTCCCAGAGCGAGTAGCCGTACGTGGTCGCTCTTTTCGTACCATACATCCGGACGTATCTTGCATTCACCGGTTCGAAGGAGATCTCATCGGTTTCTCCGTCTCCGGTGGCGGTACTGTATACTGTATTCCAGTCCTTCGTGTTGTCAGAAACCTGGATTTGGTACTCCTTCCCATACGCACTTTCCCAATGCAGTATGACCTTCGCAATGGGCTGGCTGGAGCCAAGATCGGCGTAAATCCACTGCGGATCAGCATAGTTAGATCCCCAGCGGGTCGTCAATGACCCGTCAACCGCATTACCGGGAGACACGTCGGCGGCTCTGGCCGAGCTTGCCGTTACCTTCATGCCTTCGGCGAGATTGGGTGCCACCGCCTCAAACACATTAAATTCTGCAAGCGAATAGCCGTCCCCGGTGCCCTGCTGAACGCCCAGCATCCGGACGAACCTGGCATTGACCTTACCAAAGGAAAGCTCGTCGATTCCGCCATCCCCCATAGAAGTTGTATAAACGTCCTTCCAGGTGACAGCATCCTCCGACACTTGAATTTTATAGCTTTTTCCATACGCCTTTTCCCAATTTAGCCTAACTTTATGGATCATATATTGATCTTGCAGATCGACATAAATCCACTCGTTGTCCGAAGCACTTGAACTCCAATAGGAACTTCTGTATAGATCGGTTGCATTCGAGGCAAATTGCTTGCCTTGGCTGGAGGAAGCGGTCGCCCCTTTACTGTAAGCGAGATCGAACCCTCTGTCGTCGAGAGAGGTTCCCTCGTTTAGGGTCATACTCCGGCCGGTAAACGTATCCTTGCCGAGTCTATAGGTTGTTGTGGTTTTTTCTCCGTTACGGTTCAGCGTTACGTTCACTGTAATCCCCGGGGTTTCGGGATTAGCAACCGAGATGCGGACAGGTGTCACGGATTCGTCAATGATCACCATGGACGGTTGGTCAGCTGTGACCGTCAAGCCGTCTCTTAGCGTCACCGTCCCGGGTTGATAGAACAGCAATTCCGCAATGCCAAGGGAATTGTGCCGGACTGCCTGAACCGACGGTGTATTCGCAAGAATACTGACCGGGCTCGGGCTCACGCTTGCGTAGCTGCTGACCTCTTCAGGGGTTTTATTCGGCAATACGATATATTCATAGGAAGCGTTAGTCGGTTTCACGCCATGATCGAGCCATATTGAAAAAACCGGCTTGGTGATCGGCTCCGCCGAGCTTCCCGTGATGACATCGCCCCATTTTCCCGTCTTCGTCTCCCGCTTCACTTGAAAGCCGGTAGGATTCGGGAAAACATAGCCGGTCTTATCGTTATATGCCCAGCGCCCGTTAGCCTGCACCGTTCCGTCCGCTATTACTTTTCCGTCTACGAGCACATCCCCTGCCGCCAGACTTTGGTTCAATGTTGTATGGACCGGCGCAGCGTTAGTTGAAGCGATACCTGTGCCTAGCGCCACCATTTCATCATCGAAAAAGAAGTAGCCTTTTTTGCCGCTTGTACTCAGCTTGTTGAAATCAAACGCTGTGGCTCCATAACGCTCGTTGGTCACGCCGCCTACAAATGTTTTGGGATTGTTGAAATTCGCATCCTTCGTGAGTACATACGGTGCCGTCGTACCTGGAACATGAGCCCAGTCCATCAGCGGATAAACAGTCCTGTATTCATCCCCGGTTCTCTGAATGGCAGTGGCTCCTTGCGGCGTCCAGTAGAGCAGGTTATATCCGCTAGGATTAATGGTTCTCCACTCGCCGCCTTTGACCGTGCTGGAAGACATCTTGACCGTAATTCCATAATCATCCCGCATATGCGAGGAGACTAGCGTCTGCCATTGCGTCATATTGCTAGCATCCAGTCCGTTGCTCGTGCTCGTACCAATACTGCGGATGTTCTCAAGAAAACCCGCAAACTCGGCAGCGCGCTTCGGATTGGCCGCCTGCATCCACTGCAGCGGATCTTCATAGAAGGTCAAGGCTGCACTCGCATAATCCGGCCACTCTGGTCCATTCATCCCCATCCCTAGATCGGCAACATCGCCTCTCACGAGGTACCTGGTGCCGTCCAGCAGGTAGGACGATAACGAATCAATCGCCGCCTTGCTGTACGAGAATGAGGTATCCGAAGTTACATACGCCCAGAATGACATATCTCTGGCAAAGCTTCTTCCATAGCCCGTCGTATAATTCGTTTTGCCATGCATGAAGAATGACATGTCCGACTGGATTCCCGTCACAGTCGCCGTCACATTCGACAGCACGTTAAACGCTTCCACAGCGTTCCGGACAATCTGGGCATCCTCCAGCAATAAGCCGCGGATCATATAATTCTGATTGTACCAGGACGAGTTGGCACCATCGACAGTGTGCGGGCTGCTATCCAGCGTGCCGATTATATTGGAAGCTTGCGTTTCAGTTAAATAGCCTTCACATAAAAGCGCGATTTTCCCCAGCCTTAATTGCTTGCCGATTCCGGTCTCCCACCAGTTGGTGGAAGTGGGCTTCACCGTAAACCAATAGTCCAGCCCCTTTTGAATGCCTCCTAACAGGGTTTCATTATGATAGTATGGACCCTTCGGGTCAGCAAACGCCTGAGCCATCGACTGCAGCCGGTCTAATGCGAGATAAGGCGACCAGGCCCTCCCATTGGCACTGGAGGCCGTACTCGCATAATCTACATCCCCCCAGCTTCCATTGGAATTTTGATTGGTTAAGTACGTGCCGGCCTGAGATTTGTAGGTCCATTCGACCCGGCCGTTCGTTCCGTCGTTGATAATATCCTTGGAGACATAAAATGCCGCCGTCCGGTTTTTCATCAATTTTATTTCAGCGATCTCTGGAGAAACGTTGGCCGCCCCGGGCGTGCTCGCCGATGCGGGTGAATATAACCCTATGGAGGATATCAACAAACAAACAATACCAAGACATGTCCATCTCTTTACAAACCTTTGCCTTTTGTCAGTCATGTACATGCGCTCCTTTGTCTATCTAAATTCAATCGTTTATGATAGCGCTTTCCTTTTTATGGATTGAAGAAGGCAGCTCGCACTGCCTTCAGCCTTCTACACTAGCGTATTAAATATATCCTCCAGCGGTATATCCGCCACTGCCATCACTTCGTCTGCAGCACCGTAATACATACGGACCGTCTGATCCAGCAGCAGGGCTCCGCACGAAAACACGACCTTACCGAAGAATCCATTCACCTCATAGGCAGCTTCCGGCTCCAATACAGGTACACGTGATCTCGCAATTACCTTGGCAGGGTTCTCCAGATCAAGCAGCACCGCGCCCATACAATAGCGGTGCTTGCTGTCCGCTCCGTGGTACAGCGCCAGCCAGCCGCGTTCGGTTCGAATCGGAACCGCCCCGCCGCCCATACGGGCCGAATCCCAGCCTTGTTCGCTTAGCCCCATCAGGAAGCGGTGATTCCCCCAATGGTCGAGATCGGGCGATTCGGCGATCCACATCTCGGGAGAGCCGAATGACTTGGGCACCGGACGGTGCAAAGCGTAATATTTGCCGTTAATTTTATCCGGGAAGATCATGACATCCTTATTCTCGGGAGCCAGCATAAGTCCGCGGCGTTTGAATGTCCGGAAATCCCGGGTCTCTGCCAGGCCGGCGCCAACGCCGCGGGCAGAAGCAGAGCTGTAAGTAATATAATAGATATCCCCAATTTGGGTCACACGCGGATCTTCAATTCCCCACGCTTCCAGGGCATTTTCCGGAAATAAGGCCGGATGCGGCTCCACATCGAAATGAATGCCATCCTTGCTTCGCGCCACCCGCAGATGAGATAAGGAGGTGAGCATAACCGTTCGTCCATCCTTTGCAACGAAGCGCGAGTCGGAGAAATCATAGCCCGGATCGGTCTTGTCGTAACGTTCTACAAGTACCTCCGTACCCTCTTCATTCAACCTGGGGACGAGCACTTCGTCCGCCCGGTCCGATAACGGCGCTTCTGCAATACGCAGTAAAAGGATCGTTTCATCCTTTAACTGCGCAACACCTGCATTAAACGCACCCAGCACCCGAAAGTCGGGACGGGAGGGGGCGACATCCCGGGCCCGTATAACAGGATTTTGCGCACTGCGCTGTATGTTCATATGAAGTACCTCTTTCAGTATTTTAAGTGCTTTTATTTACCGGCAGTGACCGCATCGATTTGCGCCTGAATTTCCTCGATCACTTTTTGTCCGCCGAGGCTCGCCATTTTTTTCTCCATCATCTCCTTGCCTTCAGCAGCAGGCACCAGGCCCTGGCTAAACGGCAGGAAGGTCGAATCGTGAAGTGGAGTGATTTTGGCATATTCCGTCTTCACCTTTTCAGCGTTAAAGTTGAAGCCCGCTGTTGGACTAAGTGTGAAATTGGCCGGGTTGGTAGAGAAGTCGAACCACTTCTTGTCATCCTTCATCATCGTGTCCGGCGTGCGGTTCAGCGTTGGCCGCCAGGTTAGCACGAACCCCGGGAATGAATAGCTGGACAGCACCTTATAGCTCGAATCCCCGACCGGTTCCCAGTCCTTCCCTTGAATGCCGTATTCCATCAGATCGTGATTTTCCTTAATGGACAACCAATTGGCTACGTCCATAGCTAAATCAGCGTGCTTGGAGGCCGCCGGGATACACAGGAAATTCCATTGCTGGAAAGCGGTATACGGCTTGGCTTTATCCCCGTTCGGAATGAAAATCTCAAGCTTGTCGCTGCCGTCTTGCAGCATTTCCGAATATTTCAATCCCTCCACACCATCCGCCGCATAATAAGTGGCCGCATATTTCCCCTGCTTGAACAGTGTCTCTGCATTCTGCTCCTGTGCGATATTTTTGGAAATGATGCCGTCCTTGTAGTATTGGGTGACGCGGTCATAACCATCAGCAATCACCGGGCTGGTCCATTGGCCGATTACTTTCTTGTCCTTGATGGAATAGGCGAACATGTTGACACCGATTTCCAGCACTTCATCCAGCGCCTGATTAGCGGATTCGCTCAGGATAAACGGAAGTTTATCAGCTTTGATGCCGTTAATGACGAAGGGCTTGACATCCTTCTCTTGTTCCTTGACCATATACAAGAATTTCTCCAAATCACCCAAGGTTTTCAACTCGGGAAGTCCATACTTCTCGCGCAAATCTTTGCGGATCAGAAGGCCATATAGCTGGCCCTGGGTGGTACCGAGCGGAATCCCCATAATTTTTCCGCCGAATTTGTTATACTCCCACATTTCCTCGGGAATGGATGCTTTGAGCTCCGGACGTTCGGCCACCGCGGCATCCAGTTCCATTAAAGAATTGCCCTCGATCATCTGATTCATGGATATCCATGGGGCATCCAAATACATATCGAAATCTTCCCCGGCAGACATCTTCACGGATACCGCATTCCCGTAATCGGTCCACGGCAAGAAATTGATGTTCAAGGCCGCTCCGACGTTATCCGCTTTCAATTTATCGTTGACCGCCTGTAGCACATCGTCAAAGCCCACCGGTTTATCCCCCGGAAAATAAGCTTTCAATGTCACCGTTTCCTTAGATGCGGGTGCAGCACTTTCCGTATTCTTTGGAGAACTCCCTTCATTGCCGCCAGTCTTCGTATTGCCTCCGCAGCCTGCCAGGATCAGTGAAGATACCAATACCGTTGCCGTTGTCGTGCCAACCCATTTTTTTAATCTCATTCCGTAACCCTCCCATATCTATGAACAAAATTCTGAAATTAACTGGGTTAGTCCGGTTAATCCCGGACACCCCCATTTATCCTTTTACGGCTCCTACCGTTAGACCTTTGACGAAATACTTCTGAAGCATGGGATACAGCAGGACAATCGGGCCGATCGTCAGCACAGTTGTCGCCATCCGCACACCATAGGTCGGTGGAGTCACTGCAATTGCCGCTCCGGAGGGAATGAGATTCTTGGCAGCTTCCATATTGGATACCATCCGGCGAAGAATTAACTGCAGCGGGTATAACTTCTCATTATCCACGAACATCAATCCCATAAACCAGTCATTCCAGTAGCTCAGAGCATAGAAGAGACCAACGGAAGCCAGAATCGGCTTGGAGATCGGGATCATAATTTGATAGAAAATTCTCATTTCATTGGCTCCGTCTATTCTTGCGGCTTCCTCCAGTTCCTCAGGAATGGTGCGGAAGAAGCTCACGAGTAAAAAGACGAGGAACGGCTGGCATAACATAGTTAAAATGAGTACCCAGATGGTATTCTGCAAATGCAGCCACTGACTGACCACAATATAAAATGGAATGATACCCCCGGAAAAAAGCATAGGCAGGTAGCAAAAGAACAGAAAAGGTGTTTGCAGAACATTCCGTTTGTTAGCCAGCGAATAGCCAAGCATTGCGGAAATGCACAACGCGCTTAATGCACCTACGACGGTGATAAAAATCGTGACCGCATAGCCGTTGAACAGCACATCCGATTGCAAAACCGCCTTATAAGCGTTCAGCGATAATTTTTGCGGAATCAAAGTATAGCCGTGCGCAATCAGTTCCTGTTCATCCGTAATAGAGCCGATAATCATCAGCAGAAAAGGAAACACACAAAATAAGGTGAACAACAAAATGAACGTATGGGCAAATATCGTAAACGTTCGATCCGCAGCGCTCTGTTTCTGTCTCATAGTTCTTCTCCTAGAATAAAGCAGATTCTTTAGATACCCTTCGGGTTACCCAGTTGGCAGCAATGACGAATATCAGACCCATCACCGATTGGAACAGGCCGACTGCCGAAGACATGCCGAAGTCATGCAGCTGTCTCATGGAGCGGAAGACGAAGGTGTCAATGACATCGGTAGTCGGATAGAGCGATGAGTTGTCTCCAATGATGGCATAGATCATAGCGAAATCGCCATTGAAAATCTTGCCTACGGCCAATAAGGTCATGATCATGATGGTAGGAACTAGCAGCGGCAGCGTAATACGCATTACAATCTGCAGCTTGGATGCCCCGTCAATCCGGGCAGCCTCGTACAAATCCTCTGATATGCCGGTAATCGCGGCCAGAAAAATAATCGAAAGATAACCCGCCCCTTGCCACACGCGGATAACGGTCAGAATATAAGGCCAAAGCTTCGACTCAAACATCCAGTTGACCGGCTCCATACCGATATTTTGCAGCCAGTTATTGATCATCGGCTCTTCCCCGCCGAATAAGGATTGGACAATCATTCCTATCACAATCCAAGACATAAAATAAGGAAGAAAAATGAATGACTGCGATATTCGTTTGAAATACTTATTGTGGATTTCGTTGAACATAAGCGCAATTAAAACGGCTGCGGCTGTAGTAAAGAAAATGAACAGTATGTTCAACACCAGCGTATTGCGCAGAATGGTCCAGAAATCACCTGAAGTAAAAAAGTAATCGAAATTTTTAAAACCGACCCAATCACTTCCTGTGATTCCCTTGGCAAAATTATAGTCTTTGAAGGCAATCATAATCCCGTATATGGGAAAATAACTGAACACTAGAAAAAACAACAACCCCGGCACGGCCATAACATAAAGAAATGGATTTTGGACAATATGGTTCAGTTTAGACTTTTTACTGGTGTTAATTGGGTATTGCATCTTTTTATATCCCCCCTTTCATCAAGACCGGCAATTGCATTAGCACGCCGTTATCTATGCCGTCACCTTATCAAGCCCTCACTGCTACGGCAATTCCGAAAAGCTCTAATCCTTCCTGCAAGCGCAGATTTACAAACTTCCCAAAAACAACACTATTGCGAAAACAAACGATTCTGAAGACGAAAATAATCGGTATGCTATAATAAATCTACAATTTATGAGCTCGGCAGTTATGATTACGGAGGTTCCAGCAATGAAATTCAGACGTCCACTCCTCGCATCGCTGAAGCAGCATCCTACTTATATGAAGCTTATTTTTTATTTCGTCAGTGCAAACGTTCTGGTGCTGGGTATATCATTTGCGCTGCTCTATTGGCAGTCATCCAAGACGCTTCTGGAAGAGATCGGCGATCATTCCGAATCCTTGCTGGTGAACAGCGCCCAGAACACCGCGCGGCTGATGGAATGGGCGCTGGAATTTAGCTTCTCCTCCAGTGATGATAGCGCCCTCAAGGTATATGCCCTTTCAGATCATTACAGCGATTTTGAGACTTTTGAGGTATGGAGCCGGCTTATGGACATCAAGAACGCCAATCCGTCTATCGATTCGGTATACCTCATTAACGATTACACGAATACAGTTGTTGATTCCAGACTTGGATTGAATGATGCGGAAACTTTCTACGATCAGGATATTATTAAGCGTTTACAGGATCCGGTTACGGCGAACCATAGCGTGCTCATTCCCAGAACCTTGTCCCTGCCTCTTACCGGGAATACGCCCAAAGAGGTGATGACCATCATAAGATTTTACGAAAGAGGTAGTTCTATTTCCGCTTTCGTTATGAATGTAGATACAGATAATCTCATGACCCTGCTTCAGGACAATTCGAATGATGCCGACAGATCAGTTGCGGTTCTGAATGACCGGGAGGAGACGGTTTTTAGCAGCACTTCTTTGAATCAGGAACAAACTGCGGAGCTCAGAAACCATGTGATTAAGGGCGAAAGCGGATGGAAGCTCTTTCATCCCCGGGCTCAGGGAGAGCAGCTAATGGTTTACGCAGGCGTCTCCATCAAAGGAATCCAGGATTGGACCTTTATCGAAACGATACCGAAGTCTGTCATTTTGGATAAAATTACGGTTCTTCGCAACACTAGCCTGATCTTGTTCATTGCCCTGTTCGCAGCCTCCTGGACCGTTATCGTGCTGATCTCCAAACGGGTATACTCGCCCATTCAAGAACTGATTACCAGAGTAATGCGGCAGCATCAAGCGGAAAAGCCCGGTCTGGGATACAGCACATATGAACTTGACTACTTATCCAATGTGTTTATAGCCCAGCATAATCAGATTAACGAACTGACCGAGCAATGGCGGCTTAATAAATTTTTGGGCAGAGAGAGGTTTTTACGGGATTTTCTGGGGGAGACTTACCATTCAGCAGAGGAGATAGGTTCTCAATTTCTGGAGTGGGGCATTGACCTGCCGGTAGATCAGCTGTCGGTGGCCATCTTCCGGATTGACCACTTCTCGGAATTCTCGGAGACCTACCCGGAGAAGGACCGGCGTCTGCTCCGGTTCGCAATGTCCAATATTATTCAAGAGTCGCTGCAATCCTCCAAGCACAAGCTGCAAACGGTGGATATGGGTGACGATCACGTGGCCGTTGTCCTATCCGCCCCCTTGTCCGAAGAATATGTGAAGAAGCTGCAAGGTTCCCAACAGTTAATAGAGCAGTATTTGTCAGTTGGAACGACTGTCGCTTGGGGCAGGACGCTGCCCAGCCTGACCGATATGCATGAGATATATATGGAGACGTATGAACTGACGCAGGAACGGTTCCGCTTCGGACACAGAGCGCTCATCGTAAAAGCATGGCTGCCCGATGCGCCCGGAGAGCTGTACCACCTGCCTGTGAACAAAGAGCGGCAGATCGCTCAGGCTCTTCCCAAGGGGAATGCAGATACGGTTCTGGAAGTCATACGCTCAGCCGTAGTCAAGCTGCGGGAAATGTCCTATTTTGAATGTAAAATGTCATTGATTACCCTGTTTATGGATATACGCAGGCTCATGCAGGAACATTCCGCTCAGCCTCTGCCCAGTTCATGGGGGCTGACTTCTATTGAGAAACAGATTATTCAGCAGGAGACGATGGACAAGGTGGTGCCATGGATGGAAGCCTTGGTCACCAAGACACTCGAAGACATTGTAGCTGCCCGCGGGCTGTCCAAGAATGTGACCCTGATCGAGCAGGCGGACCGGTTCATTGAAGAACAATTAACCGATCCGAACTTGTCCGCAAAAATGCTCGCTGATCATTTGGGGTTATCCGTTAATTATTTCCGCAGTTTATATAAAGCGGAGACAAACCAGTCCATTACGGACAAAATCTCGGAGAAGCGCCTAAGCTTCATCTGTCAGGAGCTCATTGCCTCCGACTCGCCCATTGAGCCCATCGTCCAAAATTTCGGATTTTCGTCGCTCAACACGTTTTATTCCAGCTTCAAAAAGGTGTACGCAATGACACCGGCCCAATACCGGAAGAAGTATAGAGGTGGCAATAGCATCGAGAAATAAGAATGCAGCTGCGACAAAAAAGCGATGGGGGTAACAACCCTCATCGCTTTTTTCACATTACTGAAGCAACACGTTTACAGCAAATCCCCAGCACAGAATAAGGGTTATGCAGTCATTCGCCCTTATATGCCTCATGCAATTCCGCAAGCTCAAATTTCTTCATCTTAAGAAACGCCTCCGTAACACGTGCAAGCTGCTCCGGCGTACCCTTCTCCATCATCTCGTCCATTGCGGCCGGAACAATCTGCCAGGACACGCCATACTTATCTGTCAGCCAGCCGCATTGCTCGGCTTCAGAAACCGCAGAAAGCTGCTCCCAATAGGAATCAATCTCCTCTTGCGAGTCGCATTTCACCATGAAGGAAATGGCTTCGTTGAAGCTGAATTTATGATCATGTGCACTATCCATTGCGGTGAACCACTGATTCTCCAGCATGAAGTCAGCGAACATAATCGTTCCCTCTTGATCAGGTTGCATTCCAGTCGGGTAACGGGCTATAAGTCCTTGCCGAGAATCTTTGAATATGGACAAATAGAAGGACATCGCCTCTTCTGCCTTGCCGCAGTTATTACCGATGAACATAAATGACGGTATTATAGCAGGCCGCTCTTCACCTTCCGGATTGGTAAGAATCAACTGCCATGAGACGCCATACTTGTCCTGAATCCAGCCATACCGCTCACTGAACGGATATTTATCGAGCGGCATCAAAGCCATGCCGCCATCGGATAATTTGTTCCACACCTCATCTAATTTCTCTGCTGCGTTCTTATCGCGTGAGGGATCAAAATTAACGAAAAAAGACACGGACGGATTCAGCTTAAAATACGGCCCTGCACTGATCGCCATAAACTTCTGCCCCCAAATTTCAAAAGAAACCTGATCGCAGTCGCCTGACGGAGTGTCATGAAGTGTTGTACCACTCGTAACTTTGGAGTCCGGGAACACAGAAGCGTAAAAATGGGCAGCTTCTACCGCCTCCTTGTCATACCATATATGCGGAACGATTCTCTGATTGATGTTTGCCACAAGTTATTCCTCCCCGGGGACATTCACTTGAAAAGTAACGCCGAACTTGTCCTTCACAATTCCATACAAAGGGCTCCAATCCGTCTTCTGCAGAGGCATGATCACTTGACCGCCGTCTTCCAGTGCAGCAAAAATCTCCCGTGCGTCTGCCTCTTCTGCAGGATGAATGGCAATCTGAACCGTATCCCCGTCCGCCTGATGTGACGTGCCCGGAAAAGTATCGGAGAACATGAGATCTGCATTACCGACCTTCAGATGCGCATGCATCACAAGCGTTTTCATCTCATCGGTCAGCGGATGCTCCGGATCTTCCGGCAGGTCTCCGAACGTCGTGATTGCGACTACGCTGCCATGCAGCGCTTTTTCATAGAAATAAAGCGCTTCTCTTGTGTTTCCGTTAAATACAAAATACGGGTTCAAACGGATTGACATCATTCTTCATCCCCTTTGGAATAAGCTTAACAGTCAGCCTTATTATACACCAAATTTGAAGAAAATATACGGTTTTTGCGAACGTATGGTCTTATTTTTATTTTGCTGTAGGCGACCCAACTTCTGGCCTAATCAGGAGCAGCTTATTACAAATACAATTCCAAAGCCGCCTAGCCCATTATTATCTAAAATCTCAATGCGGACTTCAGGTTCATTCTTTTCTATTCCCGTATTCTAAACATAAATTGTAAAATATATCCAAAACAAGACTTAGTGAAAGAACCATTTATTAAATTTGGCATATACCTATCTTGTGAATAAAATTACAAAAGAACGAAAAGGAGCTACGTTAATGAATCAATATCATAACCACTATCATTTTCACTATCCCTCAAGACCGGATCAGCCTGGAGATTCGCAATACTATTTACCACAAGAAACTTTAACGGAAGAATTTGATCTAGGTAGAGTGGGTCATTTTTATAAATCCGGGACCTCTACGATGGGAGAATTCACATTTCAATTTTTAGGAATTTCGCGTAATGGCATGGTTTCAATGAATATTTTTGATACCACAGCTACCCCGGTGAAATTTTTAGGCTTCAGAAAAATACATCGTTCTGATCTTGTCGGGCTAGAATATATTGGTCCAAACCTGACCTAAACAAAAACAGTCCGAAATAACCCACCTTTAATCCTTCATATAAAAGTCAGTCACAAACCCTGCTCCCTTGAGCGGAAATCAGGCGGCCCAATCTGTAATATTGCGTATTAAGCAGTAATATAATCTGCAACAGTCCTCAAGCCCACCGCCTTCGAAAAGCTGCTATAAACGAGAACAAGGACATGGATGAGCCCTCCAAAGTCCTTGTTTTTTATATGATCGATTGAAAGAATAGGAATGCTAAAAGCACTCCCTATGTCCAAAGCCATACTCCATGGCAATCACACAATCCTAACTGGTTAAATAATGCGTCCGTATACGCTACTTAGGGTCTTCTTCTTCCAGGTATCCTAAATAATCGCTATACAACTCCATCATCCCATCTCCGAACCCCCCAGATTTTTCATCATCTATGTCTCCATATGAAAGAGTAAAGTCTACTCCACATTCCACTGTAAAAATCATTAGCTCTGCAATTTGCCCTTTATTTGTTGAGACATTACTAAAGTCTTTTATTGCTTGCTTCATAATCTGGTATCGCAGAATCTCTCCCTTGTGGACCAATTCCTTCTCAATAATTTTCTTGTACTTGTCTAAGACTTCCTCACTATCAGGAAATAGTATTGAAAAATAGTGCTCCTGAATGATCGGATATATCTTGGTCATATTCAAGATTTCAGCCTCAAGCTCTTCCCTCGTTAGATTCTTTAAATGCTTTTTAATGGTTCAGTTACTTAGTTTCAGCATTACTATGATCTCCTTAATCCGGTTATAATCCCCAATATTATTACTCAGCAACTTACAAGGTATAATATAAATAAAACGCGAGGACCAATCAATGGACAATATCGAGGACAAATACAATGCAGCTCTGGCTCATATTGAGGAACTTAAGCTGGAAGTCACCCGGTTGAGAGGTCTACTATAAGCTCGCCCTGTATAAAAGTTATTTTCGCGGCAGAGACGATGTTTATCCGATTCGCTGGAGCAATAACAAGGAAAGTCCGGGTATTCTCCGGCTTGCGCCAATGAATGGACTTCCGTTTGCAAGAAACCTAGAGTGAAATGCTCCGTTTGCAAACACCAGAACTTCATGCCCCTTACAAGCGAGGTGCTGTCAGCCCATTTAGATGCAAGGCAAGACCGGACGATTGGTATCTATCCCATGCTGCAGGACGAGACCTGCTGGTTTTTGGCTATGGATTTTGACAAACACGATTGGAAGCAGGATGTTACTGCCGTGATGGAGCTATGTAAAAGCCTTGAAATCCCCGCACTCTTAGAGCGTTCGCGTTCCGGCAATGGGGCGCATATCTGGATTTTCTTCAGTCGAAATATCGAGGCGGCTACAGCCAGAAGATTTGGAATGACCCTGCTGAGTCTTACCATGAACAACAGATATCAGATCGGCATGGAATCCTATGACCGCCTGTTTCCCAATCAGGATACACTGCCCAAAGGCGGATTCGGCAACCTCATTGCCCTTCCTCTTCAAGGCGGGCCGCGTAAGCAGGGAAACAGTGTTTTTGTTGACGAGCGCTTTGAGCCCTACGCTGATCAATGGGGGATATTATCCGAACTTGGCAAGATGGGCGAAGACCAAGTAAAGCAATTTATATACACGCACGGGGAGCGTGGACTTTTTAGCAATGACAGAATTACTACGGGATCAGACCACGACTCAGATGGATTAATCTTATTACAAGGGAATCCGACTCAGATTGAAGAGGTTTTAATGGACTCTTTACCTGCTGAAATACAGATTTTGCAATCGGATCGCCTTTATATCCTCAAGTCTGGACTTCCCTCAAATGCAATTCATGCTCTGATCAAAATAGCTTCCTTCTCCAATCCTGATTTTTATAAAGCACAAGCGATGCGGCTCTCCACTTACGGCAAACCCCGGGTCATCTCATGCGCAGAGGATCTGGAGAATTATGTAGTTCTGCCTAGGGATGCTTGCCGGATTTGTTATCCTTTTTCGAGCGATCAACGTTCGCCTGGAACCTCAATAGAGGCAGAGTTCACCGGTACGCTGACCACTCTCCAAGATACAGCAGCCAGAGCGATTCTAAACCGGGATATAGGCGTTCTCTCGGCGGCAACCGCATTCGGCAAAACTGTCGTAGCAGCCAGCATTATCGCTTCAAGAAAGACAAATACCCTCATTCTGGTTCACCGACGGGAGCTTATGGAGCAATGGCGGGAACGTTTGCAAACCTTTCTTGAAGTTCCTAAACAAGCAATCGGTACGATTGGCGGCGGTAAAAATAAACGAACCGGCATCATCGACATTGCTGTCATTCAGAGCCTCAACTATAAAGGGAATGTTAAGCCCTTCGTAAGTGAATACGGCCAGGTGATTGTGGATGAATGTCACCACGTATCAGCCTACAGCTTCGAACAGGTTCTGCGGGAAGTCAAAGCAAAGTATGTATTTGGCTTAACAGCCACCCCTAAACGTCAGGACGGACAGGAAGCCATTGTACGGTTCCAGCTTGGACCTGTGCTATTAAAGGTGGATGCCAAAAGCCTAAGCAGCTCTAGAGGATTTTCATTAAGGGTGGTCCCCCGTTATACTCACTTTCAGATCAAGTCAGGGGAACAGGTTGCCGGAATTCAGGACATCTATCAGCAGCTTGTAGACAATGAGGAGCGTAACACACTTATTTTTGACGATTTGTTAACCTGCTTAGATGAAGGACGCTCTCCACTGCTTCTGGTTGAACGGACCGCTCATGCTGAATATTTTGCAGAGAGATTACACGCCTTTGCCAAAAACATAATTGTGCTGAGAGGCGGAATGGGGAAAAAGCAGAGAGAAGCTCTACGCGCCCAAATTGCTTCTATTCCAGACGATCAGGAGCGTGTAGTCATCGCTACGGGTAAGCTAATCGGTGAAGGCTTCGATGACGCCAGACTGGACACCTTGTTCCTGGTCCATCCCATCTCCTGGACAGGCACCTTACAGCAATATGCTGGCCGCCTGCACCGGAGTCATGCGAATAAAGAAGAAGTGAAAATATATGATTACATCGATCTTCAGGTTCCAATGTTAATGGCGATGTTCAAGAAACGAGTGAAGGGATATCGTAAGATGGGGTACCGGGGGGCGGAGTTGTAGGAAAGTGCTTCAAAATAGAGTGGGCATGCTTAACTAGTTGTTTATATCCCAACAAAGAACGTCAGTTTAAGCTCCTGCCAATAGGAAAATTAATAACCGAATCACAAGACATCTACAAAAGATCAAACGGGAGCATCCGCTCATAGGATGCTCCTGCGTTTTTTCTTTCTCAAAGCATTGATCCCCTGCTCCGTTAACCTAGCAGCCTTCTATTATCAGCATAAAACAATCATTATAAATGAAAAAAGACACCTTAGGGGGTGTCTTTCACTGATACTCCATATGGAGCCGAGGGGAGTCCGCCCCCCTGTCCGAAGATAACGGCACATAAGATTCTACGAGTGTAGTTACAGTTTTGATGTCACCCGAGTATCGCCCCGTAACCGGCTATACGTTGGGTCAGCCTGATTGTCTTCTTCAGCTCACCCCAGGCGGAGATGAGACAGCGTATCCCACTACTTGTTAGCCCCTATCCCTGTCACATGGGCAATGCAGAGTAGAAGCACGCGCACAGTTTCTTAGGCTGCGAAAGCGTAGTTTGTTTGTTGTTTGCCGTTTAATAGGCTTTAGCGTTGATGAAACTTCTATCACTAAACAGGCAACATATTAAAGCTTGATAGACTTGATTTCATCTTCTCTAAGCCCTGTCGCCTTCGCTACAGCTGCATAATCCATCCCCATTGCCAGCAAGTTGCGAGCCACTTGAAGCTTACCCTCGATAATCCCAGCAGACTTTGCCCCTTCAACCATGGACGCTTCATCATGCAAATACTTCTGTCTAGCCTCATACAATCGTCTAGCATCCGAATCCTGACTCAAATATTGCAAGGTATCCATTGCCTTCTCCAACCCTGGCTCATTCATCTTCAGCACCTCCCATTGTGATGTATCGGCACCTTTCAGAAACAGTAACCAATTGATCAGTCCGCCTTCAGACGGAATACTACGTTCATCCAGCTTCGGCAATTCCAAGAAATGAACCTCGATGTCGTCAATCAAGGATATCCCTGTCCGGTCTTCCCGCAGATGAAATACGTTATGATATTGCTCATTCTTCAAGAACGCATAGTTTAGAATGTTAATCGTTACGCATTTCTTAAGCTCTGGATACTTCTCACCCTCACTGAGTTGACTTGCATACCGTTTGCTCCAATAAAAAAGCGTTCTTTTCTCTATGTCGTACTTATTAAACAGCTGCATCTCTATATCAATCAGTTTACCTTCAGAGGTCTTGGCGTAAACATCAAAGATGGATTGTTTGTCGAGCGGATCGTCTTTATCCGTATAAGGATTCATCAGAAATCCATCGGCATCAGCTCCATTCATTATTATTATAGCATTTATCAATGGTTTTGAACCTTTTAAGGAGGTATAAGCCCCTCAGATTAAACTAACTATTATCAGCGTAAAACAATCATTATAACGAAAAAGACACCTTTCCAGGTGTCTTTCAATTTACTCCATATGGAGCCGAGGGGAGTCGGCTCCTATTAAGTACTGAATCTATCATACACATCTCATCGCCTCTATGGGCATGCTTTATGCGAATAAACGTTCTCTTAACAATAAAAGAACCCCCTAACATTTGTAGGGGGTTACCGGTGCTTCCGGAGTTTTATAATTTTACAATATCCTTGCCTCAAGGCGGCTACCACACAGGCAGCTTACGTGATTGTTCGCGCTTGTTGAGGACTGACTTGAATATTGTATAGTAAGAATAACATTTGATCTAGTCTAAGTCAATACCAAATATCAATTATTTTCCATTACGTTCGCAATTTGTTCGCATTTTTCACAATTCAAAAGTTGAACTAGCTTCAGAAATCATATCAGATCTTACAGGGAAAACAAATGGTACAGTGATTTTTGGTCGTATAAGTTGATATAAACATTCATAAGAATATGCACATGATAAATTGCTCTCTTTAGTTATTTCATTATATAGTGGGAATGGCATCTGCTTGTATCTGAAGCGCTGATAAATGACATTTGCAAATAGATCAGCTACTTGAATGTTATAATTATCACAAGATTCAAGATATGTTACTTTCACATCACTAATAATGCCTTTGTCTAATACTAATGCATAATATAGATAACCCTCTAATTCGCTCAGACCAGTCAGTGCAGTATTTCTGTTATCTACATTCAACTGAAGACTTGCGATATCATTTTGAGAGAGGCTGAAATTTTCCATTATAATTTTTATTAAGTAATTAAAAGATCTACCTGGTTTCTCTCTAAATACCTGGTCAATTTCCATGTTATTCACTACCATGTGACCAATTTTTATATCTGTCACTGTGATCAGTTGTTTAAGAAGATAATATTTCATAAAAGGTGGCATTTCGGAAGCTTTACATTCTCTAGGATCATTTATCCTTGCGAAGAATTCCGGAAACTGTCTTCTGAGAACTCGCATAGCCCTCTTATAAGTGCTCTTTAAATGTCTCGGGTCATCGGTTTGAACAAAGCTAATTACAAAATATCTATTTTTATTTCTAGCATCGCGGAATTTAGGCATGCTTCCAGACTCATCTATATAAAACATTCAATCACCATCCAGTATATGTATAATGAAAATATTACCTCCTATTCTAGTACTATGCAACTACGAAATGATAGATATGAACTCTACTCAATAGTATATTACGTCTAGTAATAATATATTCCTATTATTTTATAAAAAAAATATGTCCGCTACCCAAAGTCAGCGGACATATTCACAAGCGTTTGGGAATTTACTGTTTTGTCAGTACCGTAGCCTTGTACTTCAAGTATGCATCTTCAACTGCTGCCCGAATCTCTTCGCTCGACGCCTTAATTCCCTTGGTTGCCAATTGATCAGCAGCATAAGCCAATGCCTGCTGCAGCTTGTCCTCTCCACCCAATTCCTTATAAACTGTCTGTGCGTAAGCAAAGCCCTCTGTTGCTATTTTATGAAGCATTTCCCGCTGCTGGACGTTAAGTTTTGCATCAAACCACGCATCCGCTTTAAGCTGCAATAGGGACACGGATCTTAGTATTACGGTAGTAAGTACACCAATAAGCGCCAAGACAATGGCCGTGATGTAAGGCTGAGCTTGATCAATAAGTGTTTGCATGTGAACCTCTCCTATTCCGTTGGCATCCCTGCAGCACGCCGCAGATGATTTGCCGTATTGTTGTAATATGACATGGCCGTCTTATCGCCCTTAACCTTGGCCGCCATCCAGCCCGGGGAAAGCCATCGGAACACCAATTCCTGCACATTGCTCTTTGGTAATTGTGTAAATGGCATGATAGATCCAGGCTGCAACGGTATGCAGGATGCTAACCGCAAGTTATTCGCCAGGTTGTGCAGATGCAGAGTAGCCACCGAATCACCGGCCTGCCGAGCTGAGAACCATGCCGGAGATACATAATCATCAATGAGTGTCTGCGCTACATTGGACGGCAGCTGAGCAGCAATAGGGGCCACAATCACAGTCGGCTGCTCCTGCATTTCCTTGGCTACATCATACAAAAGGTCCTTCAGCGTCTTTCCCATAGTTGCCAACGCCTGGTCAACGTCACCCTTTCGCGTGGGGTCCAACTGCTTATGTGATGGGATGTGGGTCAGCGGGTTAAGGCCCCATTTATCACAGCAATAGGCCAGATACCAAACGAACCGGCCATAGGCTGCTTTAAAGTCGATCTTTCCGCCGTAGCACAGTTCCACACCCAATGCGATATCATTCGCATCATCTCCATAAAGCTTGTTGTCCGTAGTCACGTTGTAAAGCACATGCCAAGCCTTTTCGGCTGGGTCAGTCCCGGTGCCGGTTGGAATGATTTCCAGAATCTTTTTGTCATCAATGAAGGTTTGAGCTGAAGCTGACCGATTCACAAGAGTTTGGAAATAGTTGAAATGGTTATCTGCAGTCGCGCCGGGATTACCTGTATCATGGGCAACTAAAAAGCCCGGCGTACCCGATACAAGCCGGGTGCCGGGCCGAACATTAGAACGCTTATTGATGTAGCGCCGTTCGATTGGGTATTTATCTTTGATCACGTTAATTTCCTCCTAATCTGATAGCCACTACAATTGCAGCTGCAACAACCGTAATGATTGATCCCCCGATAGTGCGCCAAAGCCACCGCTGGCCGTCCTCGATCCGATCCAGCCGGTGATGTGCCGACTTTGTGGATTGCATGGCCTCCCGCGCCAAATCACGAGTTGTTTCAATGGTAATGGTCAGCGTTGGGACAGCCTCCAATGTTTTTTCCATTCGCGCTAACTGAATTTGAATCTCAACAAGCTTATCCTCTGTAGCCACCGTTCCTCCTCCTCCTGGCATCGTTTTCCCCCCTCTCCAAAATGGACTCCCTGAAACGCAAAAACACGCCTACAAGGGCGTGTCATCTGTGTACTATTTATTTAAGGCCCATCATAATCCACCTCCCATATTTAATATAATCTCCCTCCCATCATTTGCCGAAATATATGGTAATATGGACTAAAGGAGCTGAGAATCTTGAAAAAACTTATTGTCGGCCTTGTGGCTGGCATGCTAATTGGTACGGCCGGGATGGCCGCAGCTGCCACCACTCAAACCGTGCAAGCCACCCTGGCTAAATTCACGATAAGCATAGACGGACAAAAACAGAAATTGAAAAGCGATCCCCTTGTCTACAAAGGCACTACATACTTACCAGTCCGCGAAATAAGTGAAATACTTGGATACGATCTGGCATATGACAACACCAAAAAAACTATTGATCTTTCGAAAGGGGAAAACAAAGTGACTGAAACAAATGACTCATTCGCATCGACTATTGCAGAGCCAAATCCAACATCATCTGAAATCAATATGGATGAATGGATATCCGCTAGAAACCTGGTTGATGATTACGGCGTTGATGTAGAGATTTCTTCTGGAAAAATCAGAGACCTCAAGTTTGAAATAAATGGATTATCAATCTCTTTTTCAGTGCCTGGAAGCAATATAGAAGGAACATATAAAAGTATAGATGGCCAGCATGAAGTGATGATTAAGAACGGCGCACTATATCTTTCGAAATCTGCTGCAAAGTTTTTGAGAATAGATATTCAATAATCACCACCGCCTCTTGAATTTACAAATAGTTGCATATTGATACTTGCTACTATGCGTCCGAGTGAATCGGGCGCTATTTGTATTTCATGCCATATTCCACGTTGAACCCGTCCGTTGCTATCCTTTGAAAGGAATGGAATGATGTCTACGTCCGAACCGCTAGTAGAGCTAACCGGAACGGAATTTCCATCAACAGTTAAGGTAATACTTCCGGGACTAGGCCCCTCGAAAATACCATACTCTATTTCGTGTGTATGTTCTGGAATCTCATGAGTATGTTCCATTTCATGAGTATGATCAGGCAAATCTATTCTATGTCCGTGGTTTGCTGGATTATGGATATGTCCTGAATGTGCTACCCAGACTACTGAACCTCCACTTGCCGTTGCCAAAGCAGTGCCGTTTGTAATGCCGTGATTGTGAGAACCTTCATATGTGGTCGGATCTGGTGCAAAACCTGATTCTAATTTATATGCTCCAGTTCTAGTATCCACAATCCCTCCACCGTCCGCTGTGGTTTCCCGGCTGCTTGATCCTGATGTTGTGGCCGGAGCAGCGGCAATTGCCCTGCTGTACGCCCTGAACGGTTCAGATTGAAACGACAGCTGCAGCTTATTAATCCTCGCTGTACCTTCCGGCACATACACCTGTAGGACCGCCGGATGATCGGGATCGCAGTTATCCGCAAAATTCTGAGTGTCGATGTTCGTTGCGCCTTGAGCATAAGTTTCACTGATTCGCTGCCGATTTGCCAGCTTGTTGGTATCGGTAGCCTGGCTGTCAGCCTTATTGGCAATCTCCAGTTTAACGTCACCAGGAGCGCCTTCAATATCAGGCCGCCCCCGGACCTGTACACGGTCTATGATGTCGATCCCTAATTCCTCGTCGATGATCCGCACCATTGCGCCCGTTCGGAATTTATCTATAGGATCATCGGTTAGCCGGTACAGCTCCAACCCCTCCACACTATACGTCCGCTTTGGGCGCTTCATCTGTTCAAGAACAGATTTTGCCGCGGCATAAAGGGTAGTCGCATTGTCGATAGACAAGTCCACATAAGGGTAAGCGATAACCCCATATTCTCCGATGGTGTCCGCATCAATGAAGGGCAGGCCCGTTGGATTCACCTCTGTAATGTTTAGCTGATTCACGCCTTCACCATATCCAAGAGGATAAATCCGGGTAATCAACTGCGTAGGATCTTCGTCCACGGTGATGCCTTCCAGGTTCTTGCCGTATCGTATCCATGCGCTGGGTTGCGTCTCAGGCTGTACCAGATTGAGCTTCCAAGGCATTACGGTTGTGTCCCATGTCCACATGTGGTCAGACTCCAAAGGTTCTGTAATTGCGAATAGGGCTGATATGAGATTGTCATTTTCGTAATTGTACTCATATTCCGTGGAGAACTCACAAGATCCCAGCTGCCAGCGCGGTGTTGCCTGTTTGGAAAGGATGTATTGAATCACATTTCCAATTGGAACGCCGGAGCCGCCGACCTGGTGATATTGAAACATGATATCATCCATCAGTGTGGCTAAAACGTGCTCACAGCTGTAAGTGACGGTTTGCCCATCATAGCTCCGCTGCGTCTTCGTCGGGCTGATTCGAAAGAGATCCACCCGCTCCTCGCCGTCAAAAATCTCCACATACCGCAGCGGCAGACATTCTACAATCTTCTCGTCATTGGCAGGCAAAGAAAAAGAAGCGCCCCATACTTCATTCAGGCGCTCCTCGTATCCAATTCCGAATGCATTTTGCAGATAGGCCATCAGTTGCATGCTCTGGTTATATACTTTGATCATTGCTGCATCACCTCTCAAATGTGCAATATCTTCCTTAGGCGTAGTAATAAGCCGTGATCGTATAACTCGCCTCTATCGTGCCTGTGAAGGCAATAAACACTTGTAGCAACCCAGCTGAGGCATACACTGCAAATTCTCCGGCCAGAAGCTTAATGGCATCATCATACTTTTGAATATCCTTGCGTAGTGTCAGGCGTGTGCCATCTGGCTTGGTTAAAGATACCACTCCCGGAAAATCTGTGAGTGGAACGTTTTGATATCTTAGATTAGCACCGCTGGTAGAAGTTGCCGCTGGCGCTGTCTGCCATGTGGATACAATTCGCGGAATGGGGATTAATCCAAGCGACAACATTGTCTTTTGACTGATCAAAGCCAGATCGTCTACAAATTCCCGGAGCACCGGCAGATACGTAGCGTCAAGCCCCGTAGTGCTTGGGTGATTTACACCGTTTCCGCCAGTGCCTGCTTTCGTATTATAATCCCCGTCAACAAATGCTCCCCACATATCACGTTCAGTAAGAGTTGGCACGTATTGCTTGTAATTTCCTTTGTAGAGTTTAAGATTGCGGATTTTGTATATGGCCGATCCGGTACCATTCATCAAGAACCTGATACTGCCGGGAAGGTTGTTAACGGCTGCGGTGTCACGAATTACCCGTACACCGTTCACATAGATATTCACGACCTCAGCTCTCTTCTCGATCCGAATGGTCTTCCAAGTCCCGCCATTCCAACTTACCGAGTCCACATAATCAGCGGTATATGAGTAATGCTCACTATCAATAAAATTGGTATAGTTCTGGATCTGCCCCAATGCGGCAAGGTTAGGGAAAAAGAGACAAACACTCTCAGATCCAGCAGAGTTATATCCAAACCATAAACTGCCTGTACCCGAAGCAGCTCCCGTAACACTCAAATCAAATTCAATAACAAAATCAGAAGCCTGGGCAGCCAGATTCATCGTTTCTCCATCGGCATCAAATGTATACACGCCTCCGCTTTCCGAATACGTCCCACTTACAATTTCAGATACCGTCATTTCGCGCATTGTGGGAATGGTGAAGTCAAATCCAGTCCGCTTAATATCAGATACCCGCCCAGCGTCAATAATATAACCGCCTTTAAGCAATCCAGAGTATCGTGCAGCGTAAGCCGCAAGGTGTCTACTTAATTGTGCTCCGTAGTCTCCCCACCCCGTTCCTAATGCCATCGTGCTGCGCGGTGTAGTCAGCCAACAAATAGACGGTTTCTTAGTATAATTCGCATCGATGTAACTCAGGATACGGTCCATGCAAAACCTAAAGGTTTTACTGTACTCAAGGCTTGTATTCATTCCGAACGCCATCAGTAAGATATCTGGGTTGGTATCCTTGATATGGGCGGACCATGCCTTTGTGACACCGTTAAACGTCTGATTGTCCTCTGAGTTTTGAATTAACGCTCCACCCACCGCGCGATTGTAGAAGTTGAATGAAACATCCGGGAATTTTGCGGTCAGCATGTCAATTAATCTCAAATAATAAGAATCGCTCGGAGTCAGGCCTTGTGGTGATTGTTCAGTTGGACCTTTATGGTTCATTCCATACTTGATACCAAGCACATCCGATCCGCCAGTGCTGATCGAATCCCCCCAAATGGTTACGTTAACCGCTTTGTTTGTTAAAGCGATAGATGCCGTTTTGAAGAGGGCTCCTGTTTCAGGAAACGAATTATATCGTTCATTATAGGTATTGTTATCATCTGCAATTTGAATGAAATAATTGTTAAGATTTGAACTTTTGATTTTGGCCCCGTCGCCCACTAGGATTAGATCCCGCGCATTGGTCAGGTCCCCGGTGACAACATAGGTATGAGGGATATCAAAGTAGATGATCCGCTTACCTGCTGCTTTAGCCAGTGTGAACAACCCGTTTAATAGCGCCGTAGCATCCACTGTTCCTATGCTAGCATTGACTCCGTAGGCGCTGGCAATGGCTACATTACGCAAATCCTTATTCGTCGCCATTTGAATATTTCCAGATGCAGAACCGACAAAGAATTCTAAGGTATCTGTAGTAAGTCCGGGTTCTCCGACAGCAAGTGTAGGCAGTTGTGCTTTAAGGCCACGCTTAAACTGTATTTTGTTAGCCATAATGCACCTCCTTAAAATGTGCCGCCGTCAATAGTATCAGAAGCAGATAGATAACCCTGAGCTTTAACGAACGCTGTAGAAGCCGCCCGGGTGCTGCTGTCCGCCGTAGCCTGTGTAGTCACTGTTGGATTACCAGTGAAGTTAGGGCTGGTGAACATTGTTGCCTTACTCTCATTTGTAACATTACCCAGCCCTACATCTGAAGCAGCTAGCGTTACTGCTCCGGTTTTTCCCGCTACGCTAGACACTGCGGCCGTCGGTGAAAGTATTTCCTGCCAGTTTGCGAGTGTTGACGCGCCGGATACCCGCAGGATGTAGGTTTTACTCAGGTCTGTCCGCACCGCTATATCCCCTACCTCAGCAGTCAGTGCCAACATGGCAGCCTGAGAGGCTACCGGAAAGGTATCTGTAATTGCCAGTGCAGGCAATAAAACCGGATTAATTTTCCCGCCAGACTCAACAACAACAACATTCCCTACTGCCGTCCCTACTGCTTTTGATGCCGCTGTCCCTGCATCTGTAATCTTTGCAAGGGTAAGCGAAGGAATGTCTGCCGCTGTCAAATCAGGATTAATAGGGATCTTATTCGTTCCATCACCAGCGTAAAGCTTACCGGTATCTGTAGCGAGAGCGAGTTCCCCGGCTTCCAGAGTCAACGCCGGTACATTTGAAGCAAGTCCACGTTTTATTTTTATTACTGGCATTCGCTTGTCCTCCTTAATTAATATGTGCCGCCGTCTATGACTGGTCCAGAGGGATCACTACCGTCAAAATCCCCACCATTGATGGGCATGTAATTTAAAAAATTTATGAGATTTGTCATTTCAGCATCAAGACGCATTTTCAACGTAGAATAGGTAATACCCGATGGACCGCTTACTCTCGCGTCCCGTGCTTCAGGACCGCTATCTCCAGCGTTAACAACGAGGTTAGTAATCCGGGCAGACTCTGAATCAATCGCTTGTTTTATGTTAGCAGCACCCTGAACAGTGCCATTATAGGTGATGTGCTCCGCTGCGTGAGCTGCTTCGGATTCTACATGTGAATCCACCGCTTGTTTGATATTGGCCGCACCCGCAACCGGCCCCGAATAGGTTATGCTTTCGGCGGCATGGGCGGCGCTTGATGTCTTATGGTTGATAACTTCGCTGTTAATCGCTTGCTCATTCTGTTCTATTTTCGGCCAGGCTTCGCGTAAAGTCTGCGTCCCCTGTAAATCTTGTAAGTTTGCCATGACCCACGCCTCCTAAGCATATTTCGGTTTAAAATTAAAAGAGACCGTGCAATTAAGTCCGGTCCCTCCTATGGTGATTTGATTCACTCCTGGCAGTAGGTCTACAAAATGGCCGGACATGCTCCATAGGGCATTTGCCCCGCCAAGCTTCACCTTCATTTGTTCCCCGTCTATAACCAGCGTCTGGCCGGATATGGAAGATCCAAAACCGAAGGTCTTCCCGTTTGCGGTGATAGACAAGGTTGTGAAGCTCCCTTGGACAACAATCTCCGGCTCAGCGGCCAGGGTCCCAAAATTATTGACCTCTACGCTGCCGGTACCGGCTACCGTATAACTGTATTCATCATTCAAACGAATGTCTGAATCCAAAATGATGTCCGAATCCAAGGTAATATCCCCCGGATTGACAATGAAACGAGCAAAGGGATCATGTGCTACCAGTGGCAGCTTGAACGATCCGCGCTCGAACAATCGGTCTGGAGTAAGCGACCCATCATATTTGACCATGTAATATACATTCGGCTCATAATTGAAAATCATCTTCATGTTCCTTGGCCGGGCGTAAGCATCCAGGAGAAATGCGGAAAATGCCCTGATCCGCTGTTGAAGCTCGTGCCTGCTCGGCTCCTGAGCAAAGATCAACGGAAAGACGAAGCGCCGGGATGTCAACGTGCTGCCGAAGTCGTACAATCCGTGACGGCCAGCAACGGCCTTTGTCCGGCTTACTGTATCCGGCAGCATGGCATGTTCATGTCCCGGCTGAGGGGTTAGCCCGAAATCAATCAACCCTTTGCCATCTAACGTAATGAGATTTATCAAATCGTTGCCACCCCTCCGCTTCGTCCGGTGGATCGCGTCAATGCCCCAAGCGCGGCGCTCATCGGCTTCGCGATTGCCGTCGAAATTCTGTTCCCATCTACATTGAATTCAACTACAATGTAAGGCTCTTGAGCTAATCTGGCGCTACCGTAGCCGCCACCACCTGCCACGCCTGCCGTATAGCCTCCGGCATCCATATCCCCCGCAGAAGGCAATGCAGCTGCTGCCATTGCGTCAGATTGCTCCTGAATGGCCGATATCTTGTCCTCCAAGCCGATTACATAACCTTCACCCGTGTCATTCCCCAATGAACGCATAACACGGGATGGAGAATGCATGTCCAGGGCATCCCGAATACCGCCGGTGATTTTACTGGCAATGCTGGAAATGGCATTGCCAACACCGCCAATCATATTCTTGATGCCGTCGATCAGCCCTTGAATGATATCCTTGCCCATCTGCAGCATCTCTGCCGGAAGTTTCTTCAGATAATCTATCGCCGCCGTCATCCCCGTGACAATGGCCGTCTTCACCGTCAGGATCGTCGTGGATACCGCATCTCTCATCCGATTAAACATATTTGTGCCGATCTCGTACAGTTTCCCCGGCAGCTCCCGGAACCAGGTCAGCACGCCGTTCCAGGTATCCTTAATCCAGGACACCGTAGCATTGATAACCGTCGATATGGCGGACTTGATACTCTCCCAGGCGGTTGAGGCAGATGACTTGATGCCATCCCACAATCCCGCTAGAAACGCCTTAAGGCCGTTCCAGATCTTCTCCGTGGAGTCCTTAATTGCGGTCCATGTCGTAATGGCTGCGGCCTTGATGCCGTCCCACAGCTCCAACAGGAACGCTTTAATCGTATCCCAATGCTGAATGATCATCAGCGGAATGCCTAAGAACGGAGCAATGACCAATAGGATAGCCGGACCCCATTCTGTTAGGAAGGACACCATCCAGTCCCACAATCCTGTGAAGAATGATTTAATGCCTTCCCAGGCTGCAGAAGTGATCTCTGTAACGGAACCCCATAGATTGACGAAGAACTCAGAGACTGGCTCCCAGTTCTTAATCAGCAGATAAGCGCCTGCTGCCACTGCTCCGATAGCGATTGCCACCAATCCAAGAGGATTTGCATTCAAGGCGGCGTTCAGCAGCCATTGAACCGTCGTTTGCGCCGTCGTCGCGGCTTTCCACGCCTTGTAGGCCATCGTCACGGTATTAATAATGGACTGCGCCGCAATGGCTGCCGTAAGTCCTATCACAATCGGCAGGAGGATATTTCCGTTGTCTATTACCCAGCCTATTGCTGCACTCAGGCCATCAAATGCTTTACCGGCTCCTTCAATGGCAGCATTGATTCCCGCCTGGATCTCAGGCATATGGCCGCTGATCCAGGAAGCGAATTCGTTCAGCTTCGGCAGGATCTTCTCGCCTAAAGGCAGCAATATCCCGGTCTCCAGTTGGCGCTTGATCCCGCTCATCGCCTCGCCAAAGGTGTTATACTTCACAGCATTGATACTCTCCAGCGCTCCGTTCGTTCCGGTAATGGAACTGTTCAGCTCCGTCATCGCCAGTACGCCAGCCGCCCCGACATCCTCAAACTTGGTGCCAAAGAGTGACACACCTAATGCGATTTGCTGCTGCTTGTCATCTACCTGGCTGAGTGTTTCAGCCACTTTGCTGAAGGCTTCCCGCGCTCCGTCGCCGCCTTTGGCGAATTGAGCCTGCAGCCCCGCTCCATCTAGGCCCATTTGATTCAGAACCTGTGTGGTTGCGTCGCCGCTTTCCGTCATCCGAATACCGAATTCTTTCACGGCATCGGCTGCATAGTCCAGGTTGAATACCCCGGCTTGCTTGGCATTCTCAAACACCCCAAACATTTCGGAAGCTGAGAAACCGGCCTGAGCAAAATACACAGAATATTCGTCGATGGTAGGCAGCAGATCATCCGCATAGTTCAGACCTTTCTGGGAAGCCTCCGCGATCAAGCCCATAGCCTGTTCCCCACTAAGTCCAAACTGCTTCATGAGCTTATCGCTGGAACGCACCGACTCATTCACTTCATATTCGTAGGTATCACGAAGCAGCAGCGCATTGTTGGTCAGCTTCTCCAGCTCGTCGCCTGTTTCTCCCGTGGTCTGCTTCACCAGCGCCATGGACTTGGCAATATCCTGAAAATCCTCGCCCATACCGTTGTTATAAATCCGCTTGGCGGATTCCTCGAAGCCTTTCATTTCCTCTGTGGTCGCTCCGGTCTCGGCAGCCAGACCATTCATAGATTTGCGGAAGTCATCCGTAAAGCTTACAGCCGCAACACCGACACCGACTCCCATCGCGCCAAGCGCCAGCCCCGCAGCTCCGGCCAGCTTCGCAATATCGCTTAACCTGGCTCCGGCAGACTTCCCACGCTCGTCAATATGGTCCAGCGTGTCATCTGCGCCGCCGGAGTCGATGAAAATGGAGCCGAATAGACGAAAGATTTCCACGGCTTCACCCCACCTTCCGGAAGGATGCCAAGATCATTTCTGCATCCTCTAAGATTTCTTCTTTGGTCTTCGTGCTTGCGGCAGCCTTTTGAGCAGGCTTCTGCATAAAATCAGAAAACGGCACGAAATCATTCTTCGTCATGTGCTGATAGCGCATGAGGTAAAGATCCCACTGCTTCTGCTCTGTCTCCTTCTCATAAGCCTTCAGGATCTGCTCCACGCCGCTCTCATAGCCCATCTCCAAGATGTAATCTATGGAGCCGTAGCGGTGCAGCAGCAAGTCAATGACCTCAACCTCGTCTATTGACTTGCTTGTTTCAAAAAACTTGCGAACACTTTTGATCCCTTCAGCTGGTCAATGATCCCCAGCGTCTCGGTCAGCTCCAGCTCCGCGAACTCCTCCGGCTTCAAGCCCACCAGATCCGCAAGGAATGCATTGGTTTCCTCTTCAGCCAAGTACAGGTTCTCAAATAAAGTGGCCACAATATCCGCGCCAAGCTTCATTTGGGCGGAAGCCGCTGCACTCTTCTTATCCTCCGGTTTGTTTGCCAACTTTGCATTCGCGGCCATATTTGCCGCCGCCTCGCGGATCACATCTTTCAAGCCGATCTTCTTCAAAATCCGCGACATAGGGAAAATGTCCTTTGTTTTCAGCGCACGCACTTGCATGGTTCATTCCTCCTGTGATTTGTGGTCATAAAGAAAGAGGGCATCACTGCCCCCTCGCTCTTTACGCCGTTATGAAATTGGTCGCCGTATTGGCTGCCAGCGCATTGCCTTTCAGGTCCTTCACGTTTGCCGTGACCATCGCCACATAGGCCGTAGCCGCCGACAGGTTTGCTGTCGGGTCCAGTGTAACAACAGTCTTAGCCACATTGAGGGACAGCGCTCCCGGAACCAGTGTTCCGTCCGAAGCTTTGAACAGCAGGAAGTTAGCCGGATTGACGGATGAAGGGTTTATCGCCTCGCTGAAGGTCCACACAATATTGGCGGATACCGGAACAGCCGTGGCCTCATCGGCAGGCGCTACCGTGACGGTAGGAGCCGTTGTATCCACGGTCAGTTTCGGATAGTAAACAGCGAACGGAACCTTATCCAGATCCGCCGCATCATAATGAGCCGCAAAGTTCACCGGCAGAACACTTTCCGACTTGTCCGCCGTGGTCAGCGTCACACCGTCCGTGCTCAGTGCATTGTAAATTTGGATGACTACCGGATTGTTACTGCCGGACAGCCGCCCAACCCAGGTGATATTGTCGATGTAATCTGTCAGCTGCAGCGTGTTCCCTGCGGTGATGACATGATACTGCTCATTACTGGCGGAATCGACGCTGCCAGTGCTCAAGGCCACGGCCAAGCTCTCCGGCGTAATCTCCAGCAGACTGGCCTTGATGTACACTTCCCAGGCATCAATGGCATTCAACCCCTTTGCCCTACCCTTTACGCCGTCTACTTCAATGGCGCGGACGGTAGGCTTCGCGGAAAATTCCCCGCCGCCTCTTGTCGCCCCTAGCAGCGTGCCGATTCCGGTAGCCAAATCATAGTTTTTATAAAATGCCCCGGAATCAAGCACCAGGTGATCAGCGGTGGTACTTGTAAAACCCGAATATACTGCCATCGGTTAACCTCCTCCAAAAGTCCGTAATTGATAAATGATCCTGCGGCCGCGGAGCCGCTTGTCTGGATCGTCCAGCGGCAGCCGGTTCTCGCGGTAAAAAATAAAAGCCATCCCATTGGTGCGGATGACTTGTTTATGAATGGCTGTATCCATTTGGTGCATGAGCATTTCAAGCGCCGTCGTATCCCCATCAGCCGGAGCATCCCAGCCATCGACCTCCAGCACAAAGTTCTCCATGCTTCCGTCATCATACGAATTGGGAAGGTTGAATACACCCAATGGATACTCCGCATCTGAAGGCGCAATTTCGTAGTAAATGCCCGGATGAATAGGCTCAAGCAGCGCATTGATAGCCATACGGATCAAAATAACCTTGCTCACGCCTACCAGCTCCCGTCCTCATTAATCAGACCGGCAGCCTTGTTCTCATCTTCAATGGCGGCGATGTAGATCCCGGCGATCCGGCGAATATCATCGACGTTCTCAAAGACGGTATTCATCAGAATGGCCTTTTTGGGATGGTTTCGCGTCCCCAGCTCCTGGTTCACTCCGTACCAGGTGTTATGCTTGATGCCGATTTGCAAATCATTCTCCCGCTTCCGCCGCCAATATTGGAAGGAAGCCGCAATCCGCTTGGACCGCTTCATATTCCGCTGAAGCTTCGCCTTCGCGATCATCTTCTTGCGGATATAGCTGCCGATTTCGGTCAGTGCCGCCGCCTGCAGCCGCTTCATGGTGTACTGAGTGCGGTCAATATTGCTGATAAACTCCACGCCATTACGGCTTGAGCGTACCCCTCGTTGCATTCGAGCCATGTTACGTCACCCCATTTGTAAGACCGGAGCAGATCAGCTCCATCTCTTTGTCATTTTTGTCGAATGTGCGGATGATGGTGTAAGCTACGCCCTCGAATTCCAAGCTTTTCTCTCCTTGATATTCAAGAGTCCAGACCGTGAAGGACAGCTCCGGCTTCAATCCAGACGAAGCCGCCTGATAAAACTCGGATTGCCGGATGGAATTCTTTTCAGCAAATATTGTTCTCCGGCTCAGCACTTTAATAGCATCACCCATCGCGTTCTTGCCGTCGGTCATCCCGCCCAGCAAAGTAATTTCTTTATCCAGCCGCATGTGTTCACCTCATCGCCAGTTGATTCGACAATGTAAAAAACGCCGGGGAGAATTTGACTTCCCCCGACTTCACTTCCCATAGATCGCTCACGCCCATAACGATGACGCTGATTGCGAGAGGATCTTCGAGCATTTCCGGTGTGACTCCGGCACCGCGCAAATAGGACTTCACAGCCACAAGCTTCTGCTTCAGCGGTCTATCAATTGCCTCATTTGCAGCACTGGAGTAACCAAGGCCGACTTTGCATTCAATCAGCAGCTCCTCGTCCGTCATTGCTCATCCCCGCCTTGATCCGGTTCGGTTGGCAGCTCCGGCTCCGCTGCCGGTTCTGTAGTTGCCTCTGCCGCCAGCTCATCGGCAGTCTGCTCGGTCACTTCTGCGTCAACGGACAACGGCACAAGCACAATTTTAATACCGGCATGCTCCTGCTCCTGCCGCAGCTTAATAGAAAGCTGCTCATGCTCTTCTGCAGACAATTCGCGCGTAGCCTTCCAAAGCAATACGGTCTCACTCGCCTGGTTGGAAAGATCAACGCCTTCAATCTTTGCAGCCTGTGTTTTCTTAGCCATCGTTTTCACCACCTTCATGGGGGCCATACGGCCCCGTTTATTAGGATGCTGCTGCCTTCGTGATGATTACGCAGCAGTCTGCATTCAGCAGTTTGCCGTCCGCAATCAGAATCGCCTTGTCCACCCATTCATTCGTGTCGTGATCGAAGTACCGGAACATGGTCATTTGCAGATTGCTGTTGAAAGCGTAGTTGCTCAGATTGCAGTACAGGCCCACCACGTCGCCCGTTGCCGCATCAGCATAAGGGGTAATGACATCATCCTCAACCAGGATGACCTCCTTTCCGCCAAAGCGCTCCTGTGGGCCTTCGGTAATGCCATAGTTGATCCGGCCAATTGGCTGGCCGTTGTCATCGACCATACCATTGATGTAGCCTTCGAATGTGCCAGAAGCCATAATGAATGTCGCCCCCGCCTTATGAGCCAAAGGCATCTTAGCCAATACCTTCTTAGCCCATTGCTCCCAGCTTGCGAACTCAGTCGGAGTCATGGCAACCTTGTTAGCTGCCGGTACACGAGTGTCCACCGTAATTCCAAGCGGACCACCAACACCCGTGCCTTTAATCACGGATAGATCAATGGCTTTGATCATGGCTTCCACAATCAAATCAGTAATTGTAGATTCAAAGCCCTCAAGCGTTACGGTGTCGGCCAACAGGGAAATGGATACCTTGCATTCCAATCCATAGTAATTGAAGGATACGCTTGTGTTCGCGGTAACCTTCTGTTTGTCAGATACCGCAGCTTGTCCGATCCATGTCGCCACTGGCTTCAGCGAAAGAATCGGAACACTTACGCCGCCCTTAATATTCAGCTTACGAATCCGTTTGTAGACTTGACCGTAAACCGACATTTTCTTAATGACTTCATTCAGGATGGTGGTCGGAATCACTGCCGATACATCCGTTGTCGTAGTCATGGCATTGGCCCGAAGCTCCGGCTTCACTTCTCCAGTCTTTGCAAAGACCATGAAGGCGTTCCGGTATTCAATCGTGGAGAACGGGTCTTGCGGTTCATTGGAGCGCTGCTGTGGAACCGGGGCAAGGCCAAAGGATGCCAGCACATGTGCCAGCCCAGGGTTTCCAGCAGGAGGTTGTCCCGCTCCACGTTGTTCAGGTGGCGTGTTTCCACCGGCAGGCGTTTCCTCTTGATCATCGGGCATGCCGTCGACAATGCCTCGAAGCTCAGCAATTTCGCTGTTCAGTGCATCCATCTCAGAATTGATACTCCGCAATTCAGCTACAACCTCTACGGTTGCCGAACGGGTCACCAGTTCAGCCTTTCTCGCTTCTTTCTTCGCCAGCAGCGCCATCAGTTTTTTCTTATTCATTCAGTTCACCTTAACCCTTCGCTAAAATTTGATTTCGTAGTTTCAACAATTCAAGCTCGCTGCTTTGACTATCCAGTCCAGACCGCGCACTCTCCAGTGCGGCGCGGGCGCTATCCAGTGCCTGCTGGTCACGAGCATTTATATCAGTCCCGGCATAAGCCGGAAAGGATACTGCGGAGATTTCAAACACTTTGGCAATGTCCTTGATGCGGCGGGTGGGAAGATCTGTATCAAGCCCTTCCCAGGACTCATCCCGCACAGAGAAGATGAAGGACATCCCGGAAATGTCGTTCCGGTTCACCGCGCTATACAGCGCCTTCGCTTCCATGTTGTTATCTACATCCAGTTCAGCGCGGGTATACAATCCCTGCTGATCCACTTGGAGTTGCAGAGTTGAATTCGCATTGTTGTTCCGGCTACGGGCCAAAGGAATCCGCTTCAGGTCGTGATTGACGCTCATGATTACATCCTTGAAATCGGTACCGTCGAATGCCCCACGCTCAATCACTTCCTTGAACCAGCCGCCAATAATGGTTTCCTGCTCAAATACAGCAGCATGCCCCTGAATCACATTCCCCGCAGGATCTGCCTGCAGATCATTCATGACAAAGGCCCGGCGTTCCGGCTCGTGCAGGGCCGGCAGTTTATTCTTCGCCATCCTCTTTCACCGCCTTCCCGGTTTTTGCATTATTGAGTTGATAAATGTTGATGATGGAACGGTCCACATAGTTCAGGCTCTGCGTGATCCGGTTCCCTCCAGGGATCGGAGGATAACCCAGCAGCGCTAATTTCTGATCATCCGAAAGCAGCCCCTGCTCTCCGGCCGTCTTGATTAAACTCAGCTTGGCCGTTGTGCTGAGGTACATCATGTCCCGCTGATAAAACACAATCTCATTCCCCACATCCAGCTCCCGGGGAGAAAACAGCGTTTTGGAAAAGGCTTGACTTAGACCGATGAGAATCGGTTCAAGCGTGCTCTCATAAAACGCCTGATACTGCTCGTCCTTGTAATCACGGGACAGCATCGCCAGCGATACACCATACCACTCCTGGACGCTTGTCTTCAGAAAGGTCATGGTATCCTTGTCCACCATGCGGGGATCTATGGCAATTGGTGTGAAGTCGCCCTTCAGGTCGATGGGAAGAATCCCGGAGTCGCCAGAAGAGACAAGCTTTTCAAATCGTTCCCGCTCCTTGCGCTGAGCATCATCATCCAGCATGGTTGCAATCTTCATGATTCCTCGGATCGACATGCTGGTCTTGATGCCCTTCTCCAAACCCTGCAGCACGGTGTCGTTAATCCTCAGCACCTTCAGCAGCGCTTCATTATCCGGCTGCCCATTCATACCGCCGCCCATGATATCGTTCATGGAGAACTTCTTCCGAATGTGAATGACCTCCGAATACGGAAGCGTGAAGCTTTCGCCGGACTGGAAGAACAATTTCACATATAATGTGCCGGTTGGGTCTTGCAGAAAATCAACCTGGTATGGATTTAGCGGATACATCCCCGTATAGGTCCGGCTCTCAATTCCGTTCTCTCCGACGGTGCTGGTGTATATCGGGTAAATGAACACATTGAAATTCAAATAGAGCAGCCAGATGATTTTTTCGAGAAAGTCCCGTGTCGTCATCAGGTCATTCGGGCCGAACTTAAAGAGCCGGTTCAAATTGCCGCGCTGCACAATCTGCATGCCGTTGCTGTCGGTACGAATGTGCCGGGGCTGCAGCTTGCTGATCTCCGTTGCAATGATGTCAATGCAGTTCTGGACCACATCTGAAGCGTAAATGTTATTCCCGAATTGGCTGAAGACGGGCGCATATCCGTTCAGCATCTTGGCCCGGAAAAATTCCTTGGGTTTGGCAAGCAGCCCCTTAAAGCTATCAATTAATGCCACTGTTTCACCCCGCTCTCTTTACAAGTTCCAGGAATTCGGTACGGTTGTCGATGTAAATGCGGTAAGCAATGATGATGGTTACCGCGCCGTCGATCTTCTTGCTCTCCTGGCCTTGCACTTTCACCGGCATAATCTCCATCTTGGAATTGATGGTAAGGGCTGTGTTCTCCAGACAGTACCGGTCTATTTCGTGATTGTTGTAATTGATCAACTTACTTTTTAAATCAGCTTCAACCAGCTTCATCGGCTCACTCATGACACCCCAAATCTGATCTACTCGCTGCATATCGAAGCCAAGGTCCTCCATCTCCTTCACCCAATACACGGCGGACCATTTGTCATAGCCGATTTTGTAAAACTTGATCCCGTAGCTTTTGAAGAGCTTGACGAACCAGGCCGTCACATGCCGGAAGTCGTTCTCGTTGCCATCCGATAACGTGATCAGCTCCTTGCTCAGCCACTCCTCATACTGCTTGCGTTCTTTTTCAGAAAGAGCGTCAAGCTTCGATTCCGGAATAAAGTAATGGGAGACCGTGAACTTCTGATTTCCCTTCATCATCATCGCCCGCGCACAAGCAAGGTCGCCTGACTTCGAAAGATCGACAGCCCCGATAGCAAAAGCGCCCCGGAATTCTTCCAGGTCAAAGGTGTTCTCATTGAGAATGTCTTCACGAAAGAGCCAAGCAGCTGCATTATTCTGCTTGATGTTAAAGTCTTTCGCCAACATAAAAATCCGCTCGGCCTTGTCGTGCTGGGCCTTGCGGATCTGGTCTTTAATATATTTGGCTTTCTTGATTGTACCCAGGCTGGGATTCGACTTGGACCATGATTTCTCATTCTGCCAAACCTCAGCTTCATTGTCCTGCGTGTAAAGCCAGCTCAGAATGGTTTCGTCCTCATACTCCTTCGCCAGCACAGCGCGTCCGTACTTCAGCTCCTGGTCCAAGTATCCGTCATTCACGAATCCCTCTGTCGTAATGTTGATGAACCATGGCTCATCCTTCGTGGACTGCGATTGGTCAATGGATTTCGCAATGACATTGTCCTTCATCTCATTGGATTCATCCAGGATCGCGCCGTCGATGTTCCGGCCTTCCTTGTTTCGCGTCCGGTCCGAAATTTTAAACACCTTGCTCTTGTTCCTCAGATTGAATATGCCCTTCAGGTTCTTATGCGTTCGCTTATCCTTCGGGTCAAACTGCTCACGCATGCTATTAATCTCCTCGAAAATGATATTGGCCTGTGCATCGTCATTCGATGAGCAGACAATATCATTCCCGCCGGTGCCGCACAGCAGCTCCGTCAGACCAAGCGCAGCGCACAACGTGGATTTCCCATTCTTCCGGGCAATCAGCAGGATCGCTTTTTTGAACCGGCGAAGTAGTTTCTTCGGCGGCTTCTCGCCGTAGTAGTTGAGGTAGCCGTCTTCGCTCCACTTGAAGGAATAGAAGGCTTCAATGAACGCCTTCTCCCATAGCTCCAAGAGGAACGGCTGTCCATAGAACGGGCTTTTGGTATGCTTGCAAAAACGCTCGATGAAGGAGATCCGAAAGTGTGCATCCGCAGTGTCATAAACAAAAGCAGGGTTATTCAAGTCAGCGATTAGGTTGTCCAGCTGCTGAATAAGCTCCATCCCGGCAATGATTTCGCCGTTCTGAATGGCCTGATGATACTGAAGAAGGTAGCTAGGAGTCATCTCGGGATTGCTGCATGAATTTATCAAACTCATCATCGCCTTCAAATCCGTCTTTGCTCAGCACTCCGTTCAGTGTTTTGATAACAACCGCATAGGAATTGATGTTCTTCAGATACTGCTTGCCTGCCTCCAGCGGCTTTTGAAGGTCAGGATTGGTGGGATGCATCTTCACCATCCCGGTCCGTTCAATCGACTCCTTCAGCACTGAATTTTCCGCTTTCAGGAAGGCCGCATCCTCTATCAAGCCCTCGACCAGTTTCATCTTAGCCGGTTCAACCTCCTTGAAGATCTCACGCAACTTCGACAGTTCTTGCCGATAAACTTCGGATTTTTCCATAGAACGGATCAGCTCCTCCCATTTTCAAAATTTTCGGTTCGTGCAAAATTTGACTCACCCCGACGGTCCTGCTGAGAAAAAAATTATTTTTTTGACCGGGGGGCTGGGAAAAAATAAAAAAATAAAATAAATTCCAGAAAAAATATTTTAAATTTTTCTATTCCTGATACTGCTCGAACCATTTGTCGATGTATCCTCGCCACTCATCCTTACGGAATCGCTTCTCCTCATCGCCATCCAGCCGGAGCAAACATTCATCACGGGTAGCGCCGCAATAGATAAGCTCTGCTCCTAACTCATCGGCAAGCCGCAGGCGCTTGTGCCTGTCCGCATATCCGCCGATGACCCACGCTGTACCCCACTTGCCCAGCCGTGTCTTGATGTTGTCAAGCAGTTGATTGTGAATGCCTATGACATTGGAGAACAAAGCGTCCGGCTTGTCATAGCTCGGCAGGCCAGACACCGCAGTGTATAGCCGGTCCATATCGACAACAAGATCCCCGCGCTGTAGCTGCTCATTAACCAGCGTGGTCTTTCCTGACAGCGGCGGACCGTATACGAGATATACTTCCTTGATGTACTGATAGCCGAAGCGCTTATGCTCCATGTTGTGGCAGTCAGAACAGATAAGCTCTACCTGGTCAGGGTTAAGGCTGATGCTGTGATCCTGAACATTCTCCGGTGTAAGCTCTATCTTATGGTGGCCTATGATATCAATGGATCGGGCTATGTTGCTTCCGCAGCGTTCGCACTTGTTGCCACGCTCTAAGATTAGATTCATGCGGAATGTACGCCACTTATCTGATGAATAGAATGTCTTCAGTATCACATGTCGTGCCATTACCATGCCTCCGTTCTGAGCTTATTCACTTCAAGTTGCATGCGCTCCACCTTGAGCTGCAGTTCAGCAGTAGTCAGCTCATTGCGGTCAAACTGATCCAACAACGCAATACACTTCAGCTTGCGACCCTGCACATTTGAAAGCTGGCCCTCTATCGCAAGCAGGCGCTCCAGCATTTGCGGAGTCTTTGTAACGGTCTCCACTTCAATCATTTCATGCTCAAGCTTCAGCTCCACTTCAAGAAACCCATTCGCGTCAAACGATGGCGTGTCGCCAAAATCCTCGACTACCTTCTTGAAGCGCTCTTTCTTGGACTGCGTAATCGTCGAATCCCATCCCTGCTCAATCTCCCGGCTGTACCGCATGAGGCGATACTCCCGGTATTCAAGCAGCGATATTTCATTGACGAGGATCTGACGAGGATCTGTTTCCATCGTCATGAGCTTCATCTTATGATCGGCGGCAATCTCACTCATCCACATGGATTCATACATGCCGTGCTTCCAGCCGTTCTTATTCCCCGGTGGAGCACCGCCGCCTTTATTGCCCTCAGCATTCTTGTTCCCCGGCTGGCCGCCGCGCTTTCGACTTGGCCGCGCATCCCAGGCATCCTCATGCTTCCACTTCCGAATAAGCGAAGCCGCGACCTCCAACTTTTTCGCGATGTCCACCAGCGGCATTGCCCGGCCACTTTTTTCCCACATTCGGAATGCTTTATCACGCTTTTCACTCCGGCCCCTGCTCACCTCATCTCACCACCTCCGAACAGCATTCGAGTTTGGACAGTACACTTTTAACAGTTATTCCCAAACGTTACTTTAGTGACCTAAAGGCTGCTGCTGCTAAACTGCTAAATACTGGGTTTTGAGTGAAACACAATGGTAATACTGTTTCACTCGTTTTCCACAAAAAAAATCGCGTTCCTTCATATATGCATCCCCTCGCTTTATTCTGACTTCAATAAAGAAGGAATTATGTTGCACTGCATTTAACGCAAAGCCATGATTGCCTTGTCCATCATGTCCTGTGTCAGCCCGATATAGTCCAATGTTTCCCTTGGATCGCTATGGCCGAACATGTCCATTAGTAACGCTAGGTTCTTAGGGTCTTGCATATATAAACGATAAGCCCATGTTTTCCGCAGCGTATGACAGCCTATTTCCTTCAGCCCAAATTCCTGAGCTGCTTTATTCAAGAACCTGTAAGCTGTCGTTCGATCAATCGGCTGATACTTGATCCGGCTGATCTTCTTCCGCTGGCGGCTGGCGAACAAATAATCCCCATCAGCCATCCCGGCAATGTACCGATCCAAGTCCTCCCGGATGCTCGGATGAAGTATGAACTTCTTGGCATGCTTGTTCTTCTGCTCAACCAGGCTGACATGCGTCCCGCGAACCTCTTCAACCCGCAGCATACACAAATCAGAAACACGCAAGCCGGAGTAAATTCCGATACAGAAGAACAGGTAATTCCGTAGGCTGCGAATCCGAAAGTAGTGTTTCATTCCGTCTATGATTCGCTCGTCCCGAATGGGCTGTACTTTCTTCATACCACCACCCGCATTCATTAACAGCAAAAAAGCCGCCCGAAATGAGCGACTGTAATTTGGATAATATTAGCCCGTATTTGCACGGTGGCGGACGGTCATACCGACAAACACCCCTTATGCTCATACCGCGCCCGGGCGGAGCGCATTGAGAGCGTCTTAATCTCTCTTCCCCCGCACCATGCCGCCGCAACATCTACTTGCTACTTGTGCTACAGCTCCACCCTTGCGTTCTGTTCCGCAACGGGCTTCATCACTGATTCAACGTGGCCGAGTCCTACCATGATAAGGGTTAGTAGGGACACCCGGGAATGACTTCTTCCCTATGTCCCTACTGTAAATCCGTTTCTGTCTCACATCGGTCTCAACCTACTATCAATTTTGTCTCAATTTAGTCTCATAATTCAGATCATGCCGGACAGCTTAAGGCATTCTGCTATAGTTCGCACTCCTACATCTATGCGCCGGTTAATTGTAGCTGTGCTGTTTGTTGCTCCAAATGTCTCCAACGTTAGGTGATGTTTACGTGCGGTGAAATATCTATGTTTCAGAATGGCCTTAACATCATCATCCAAAATCAGCTCCAATGCTGCGTCAATCTCCTGAACCTTGTATTTAAGATTATTGAATAGAGTTTCTTCTTGTATGGTTAATGTCTCTTTTCGTTCAAAGTTCAGGATCGCCTTACGCATTTTGGGATACTCACTTAGAAGAGATTTAGCTGCCAACTTGTCCATCTTATCAGCACGAGGAAACAATTCTCCCTGCACCCATACCATTGCCATTCCCCTCGATCCCCTTTATGTTATAATGGGTTGAGGTAGAATTTACCGTTTATTGACTCCCAGCCCCCGCCAAGGATTAGGGAGTCTTTTCATGTTCATTAGGCATATTTTTGGCCCCTCGGAATCTTTCCGTCTTGGTCTAACACCAAATCGCTAATAATGATTGCTGCGTCATTCGTAATATATTGACCTTTGAATTCACCGAAAGTGATTTCAAAGCCGTTGTGGTCGCGCTGCGCCCGGAATGAAACTCCGGATACGATGCACCCGGCCGGTGAATTGACGTTTTTGACTGTCTTGATGATCACCCTTATGCCTCCTTTCTTCGATTCTCTGTAATATTCGCTGTTTTTGGATAGGAGACCCAGGCAAAACCTATCTCCTCGGCGATCAAATCTTCTCTTATATAAGAATAGCCTTTTGACAGGTACTCACTTGTACAGATCCGCAAATTTCCAAATGCCGTGTTGATTAATTGATGCTGAGCCAGTTCGGATCGAGGGCATACATAAAGCTGCATGCGTTCGGCTTTCCTGCCTCTTCGGACTACCTGACCAAGAGCCTTGTTAATCATGTTCATGGCCTGTGGATGAATTGGGGATAAGGTGCTCATAGCTACCTCCCTCCGGCAACTTTACCCAAATCACTGCTCCCTGTGGGTGGTTGTAGGGAATCGGTTCAGGGTATACAATTGGATTTTGCAATACCCACGCATACGGGGTCTTGTAATTAATATCTGCGTATGGCACAAGATGCTTGTCCTTATTTGAATCCCAAGCATGCATAGTTAGCGGCAGATACCCCACGAGATTCACGGTTCCATATATAAGCCCACTGCCACTCTTGATAATCCCGATTGTTCCGCGCTTATTCGTCCGGCTCCCTCTTATCTCCCAGGTCTTGGAACCGGAGAGAATTAACTCCGCCCATTTCGGTTTAATGACCAGTCCTTCCATATCACATAGCCCCTTTCCGTTGAACTGTTTCTTCGGACTGCGCATTAGTTATCTTCTTCATCACCATTAATCAGACCGAGATTCTCTAAGTCGTAATCATCACAATATTTCCGCAACTCTTCTTCGGTAATACCTGATTCCGCAAGAATTTGCTCCGAATCACTGCCAAAGCGCCTGCAAAGCCCAGCGGCATACGCTACTCCTTGAATAAAACCAACTGTCCTATCATCTTTTTCTTTTGCCATTTCACTTCATCCTTTCTGATACGCCGTATGCGTCCACTGCTATCCGATCATCTTCCCAACAGGATTATTAAAATTTTTCCCATCCTTGTACCCTTGCGCCCGAGCAGCACTGTCACCCAATGTGGACATGTTAGTTGGTTTACCAGTTTTCCATTTCGCTTTGTCGTAGTACTCAACTACTGCATCATGCTTCACCAGCACCAAAGATAAGCATTCCACCTCTACCTGTTCCTTGAACTTTTCACGCAATCCCTGAATAAATCCGGTGATATAATCATTCTTCAACATATTGGTCTGTCGCCGTGAACCAAAGTAATAGTTGCGCGTCTTCAGGTATTCACTTGAATGATGCCGGATAGCATCTTCAGCAAAGACATATACTTCTTTGGCAATTTCAACATCTTCGGGTAGCCCAAGAAACCCAATGTATGAACCCTTTGCAAAAAATGAGTAGCATCGAAAATTATCAGCCACAACTCCCAGAAGTTTGCGATGCCACCACTCAATTCTGCTTTTGCGAATTTTACCTTCTAGCGCTTCCGGTTGTTTTTGTTCAGGAGACCCAATATCCGAAGCCGTCAAACCATGTTTAGCCATTAAGCGCTGAGCAAGTAAGATTGCATTCTGTGCTTCCTCTGCATTTGAATTATCGTCTGCCAACTTAAGAGCTTTTTGAATTTTTCTAATTGCGGAATCCATACATTTCATCCCCTTAAAAGTTAATTGTTCATTAAGACCTGACTCTATCGTCACGACGCAGCATCATGCGCTGTGCGCCCTCTCATAATTAACAAATTTATTGAATTGCTTCAGGAATACCAGTTCCACCGTACCCACCGGGCCATTGCGCTGCTTAGAAATGATAATTTCGATAATGTTCTTTTTCTCTGTATCCTGGTTGTAGTAATCATCCCGGTAAAGGAACGCCACAACATCCGCATCCTGTTCTATGGCTCCCGATTCCCGAAGATCGCTCATCATCGGTCGTTTGTCCTGGCGCTGCTCAACGCCCCGGCTGAGCTGGGACAAGGCAATGACAGGAACGTCAAGTTCCCGAGCAATCTGCTTCAGGGTACGGGATATTTCGGAAACCTCTTGTTGACGGTTCTCCCCCGACTTGCCCCGGCCTTGAATCAATTGCAGATAATCAATCACTATCATACCCAGGCCATGACTCTTCTTTAGGCGACGGCAGCGCGCGCGTATCTCCTGAACAGTGATTACAGCCGGATCAGCGATGAAGATGTTTGCCCCACCTAGAATGGAAACAGCCCCGGCCATTTTGTCCCAGTCATGCCCTTTCATTTCCCCGGTCCGCATGGCATTGGAATCCAGATTACCCTCAGCGCTTATCATGCGCTGCACTAGTTGAGGCGCGGACATTTCCAAGCTGAAGATAGCAACCGTCTTCTTCGTTCGGACTGCGACATTCTGCGCGATGTTCAGGGCGAATGCTGTTTTCCCAACAGAAGGACGGGCTGCAACAACAATGAAATCGCCGTTTTGGAAGCCTGCAAGCATAGCGTCTAAATCGGTGTACCCGGAATAAAGTCCCGTTGTAATGCCATTTTTGACGTTTGTACAACGTTCCTCCGTCGTATCAATGACCTGCATCATCACCTTATTGATGGGCTGGAAATCATCGTCGGATGAAGCCTGATCTGATAAGGCCGACGCTTCGTTGAGCATGGTACTAACCACAAGTCCGGCGTCGTCGCTTTCATACGCCTGCCGCATCTGGCGTTCGGCGGCATAGATCGCCTTGCGCAGCGTGTGCTTGTCCTCCAGGATACCGATGTAATACCCAATCTCTGCCGCCGACGGCACCGAATGAGCCAGTTTGAGTAAATAGCTTGTCCCGCCAATCTTGTCCAATTGCTTTCGGCTCTGCAACTCATTCGCCATCGCCGGAAATTCAATAGGATCACCGCCCCGATGTAAAGTGACGATGGACCGGAATATCTCCTGATGCACAGGGTTTAAGAATGATTCAGGCTGAAGAGCGGACGCCAACTCTACCGCATCCCCCGTTTTGTCCATGAGGACCGCCCCCAGAACCGCAGCTTCCGCAGCCGGGCTATTCGGTAATTCTCGAATCTCTTCCAAGCTTTGCATATAGTGCCTCCTTCCAGCCCGCAGGCGGCAGCGCCACTTCTGCGCGATTATTTTGTCTCTCAGCCAGTACATGCGCGGCCTCTATTTTGCTTCGAATATCCTCAGTCATATCACCGTGCCCAGCACGTATCTGGGCGATTTTGGGTGCCCATGAATTTGTTAAAATATGATGCCGGACGTTTTCGATGGCTTTATCAAACGGGAAGTCTTTCAGCGCTTCGTAAAGCCGGGTAACTTCCTGGTCGCTGGTGTCTATCTGGTGCGTATACTCCCGTTTGAGTTCTATCAGGAGTTGTATCACTTGCGCTCTTTTCAAGGTCTTCGGCCTCCTTCATGCGACGTTGCAGGTCTTCCATTTCCTGCTGCTGCTTCGTTTTGCGCGGCGGATCTGATGGAGCTGCCTTAGCTCTTGGCTTACTACCAGGCTTGCCGTCCGTCTTGCTGACAGTTTGGGTATTCTTCCAGGCTTTCTTGATGCCGCCTGTGTAGTAAGCGAAGCTATTAGCCTGTTCAAAGTCTTCGCCCTCACGCGCCTGTTTTTCCCTGTACATGGTTTCCATAGTTCGGATGGTAAAAGGGATAGGAATCCCTCCGGTGACCATATTACCCATGGCTTCACGTTCTTTCGGGGAAACATGTATATCTGATCGGCCGTGTAAAACGCAGTAAGCTTTCATCAGGACGAACATGTCATTTTCTGGCGGGATTTGGTTTGGTTCTTCTTCCCACCACTCTTTTTCTAAGTTAGTAATAGTAGTAGTAATAGTAATATCTTTTGCATCGGACATTTTTGTCTGATCACTACCTAAACCCGGCCTTTGATCGGACATATATGTCTGATCACTATCGTTCTGAACGGACAGAAATGTCTGATCACCATCCGTGTGAACGGACAAATATGTCTGATCTCTGTCGTCCTGATCGGACATTCCTGTCTGATCACTTTCGTTCTGATCGGACACAATTGTCTGATCACTTTTTAATGTAGGAACACGTTTATCTGATCGCTTCAGAAGGTCTTTCTTGGATTTCCTAACCCTTATGATCAAACCCCGGGGCGCTCTGGTGATATGGAGGTAACCGTGCTCCTGCAGGTCACTTATCCATCTGCTGATGCTCTTGTCGGTAACCCCAAAGTTTCCGCCGATTTCAGAAAGCTTCATCGGCTTGCCACCAAGGACAAGCCCCCAGACAGTTCCGTCCTCTTCGACTTCCTTAGTCGTGGAGCTGATGCACCAAGCAAATAGCCATATCGCGCTGCCTATGTTGTTGTAATGCTGCGGCGAAAACAGCCCGGAGAAGATCGGAAAAGGAAAGCTATCTGCTGGCATAAGCTCACCTCTGCTGTATCATCATCGTTTGCCCTTCTTTACAGGCGGGCGTTTTACAATCTCCGTTACATCCGTGCGGAGAAAGAATGCTAATTCTCCGTCTTCCTTTCGGAGCTTTGCCCATGGGCGGGCGATGCCCCATGTATCCAGTACCTCACCATACAGGCCGCAGCTTGTCCGCACCATGTCACCTTTGAATACAAGCATATTGCGCCCCTTTACCTATCAAGGCGAAGCAGCAAGGCTTCACGCAGGATTTCAGTGCTCTTGTTGTCTAAGCGGTCAGCCTGTGAAAGATCTATTTTGTTGATGCCGTTAAAAAGGTGTAGCGCAACTTCCAACATGAATTTTTCGCATGGACTCCAACCCTTCGATGCTTTCAACAAAGCTTCTACATGCAAAGACAGTTCTTCAAAATCAAAAAAATCCGGATTGGATAAGAATTGCTTAAGCTTGTTATGATTCGTGAAAATATGAAGCAGCCCCCGCCAGTAACGATCCTGAAATAAATGTTCAGGTATCATAATGCCATTCCCCTTTCATAAGATTATTGCGTCAGCTGCATCGTGCAACGCCAAACCGGAGGAAGGTTACTTCTAAGGTTCGACGCTGCACGATGCAGCTGCGGCGGATATCCGCGACCCCTTGCGGGGTTTCGGCCTGTATCCCTCAGGCCTCATCAGGCGGGAATGTTTTTTGATATGCATCATTCAAAGCCTTGATCTGTTCGAACTTTTCAGATTCAGAATCATAATTTTTAATTAAAATATTGCGGAGAAAAGAAGCCAAAAGCTTGCCGCAGTAACAAGACGCATACCATAAATCTTCACGACTCTCCTTTTCCCTCGTAAAAATTTCAAAATAAGAGTTATAATAACGTTCATAATCCGACATATCCCTTGTCCCCCTTGCGCTCGGCACGATCTACGGTTAAAATGGACACAACGAGGCTCTTTAGACGGAATCTCAACTGCGATCGCCCTGCCAGGCGGTCGTTTTTCATTTCCAGTTCCGCAATGCGGATCATGTTATTCAGGTGGGCCTCAGCGAAATCTTGTTCACCTGGAAGCATTGCTTCAGGATTCTTCCGAATCACGCCAATATTATGCTTTGCCGCTGTTCCCGCCGCTTTTGCCTCAGCTACTAAGCTGTTTCTATCCATTCAATTCCCTCATTTCATGAATTGATAATTGCGACCGAATAACAATTTTGAGTTGTGACGGCTGTCCGGTGATTATCCCGGACAGCCGTTTGTCGTAAACATCATTTAGCAGCTCACGGTAATTCTTATAAGCTTGGTATGCTTCAGACGCAGCCACTTCCTGTCCGTTTGCCTTAGCAGCATCACGGACAGCGAGGAAATGAGCACATATGCAGCGATATGCATTGATTGTCAGTTTCAAACTATGCGCTCCTCTCTTTTTCTATCTGTTTTTTTCTACCTTCCCGAACCTGTAAGGCAATCTTCTCCAGCAATTCATAGCTAAGTTGACTGGATCTCAGTATCGCTTTCATAGCGCCACTCCTTCCTTGACACGTGTATCTTTTAGGACACTTTTTCGCCAAAAAAAATACTCAGTAAGTTTGACGCATCGATTTCTAAACAAGTAGATATAGCGACAATTTCCTTCCTGTCAAACTCACTACTGCCATTTAACTTTCTGTAAAATGCGCTCTTACTCATCTTTACTTTGTACAAATCGTTAAGCTTTTCCAAAAGATCACTAACGGACATTCCGTTGAGTACGAGCTTAGCTTTTAGCGCATTAGAATTCATTGTTCGCTCCTCCTCTCATGTAAAGTGTCATTTAGGATACTTTTATAATACCACGAATTAATCACTGGTCAACCCCTAAAAGACACTTATACCTATTATTTTTGTAAAATTGTTGCTTATACGATACTTTTGTAGTATTATTGGGAATAGAAAGAGGTGTGCTGAATGCGTGGTTCCAATTTAAAGAAAAGAAGAATTGAACTGGGCCTAACTTTAGAGGAAGTCGGCAACATAGTCGGCGTGGGAAAGAGTACGGTTAGAAAATGGGAAACAGGATCAATTGAAAATATGAAGAGAGACAAAATTGCGCTTTTAGCTAAGGCGCTGCAGACAACACCATTGTTTATAATGGGTGTAGAAGAAACTGAAACCTCCAATATAGTTGAATTTAATGATTTCGAAATTAAACTCATAGAAAAATACAGAGAACTAGATGAGAAAGGAAAGCATACGGTGAATACTGTACTGAACATGGAGTATAACCGTTTGCGGAAATCACATTTGGAAGTTGTCGCTGCTCATACCGATGATTACTCGGAAGATCAAATCAAACTAATGAAACAAGACCTAGAAGAACTATAACGGGGATGACTCGATGGGAAAATACGACCTACTAATAGAAGAGGCAGCTACATACGGTTTACAAGTCATTGAAAAGGATTTTAAATCAGAAGCAAAAGGATTGATCAAGGGAAATAAAATCGGTATACGTAAAGGAATGGCGACAATTGAAAAGGCCTGCACACTTGCCGAAGAAATTGCTCACTATTCGATCACCGTAGGTAATATCCTTGATCAATCTAATTTAGGAAATCGAAAACAAGAACTCCGTGCCAGGCAATGGGCATATCATTGTATGATTCCAATGGATAAGATAGTACAGGCTCACAAATCGCGTGTTTCAGGCAAACATGATTTAGCAGAGTTTTTGGAAGTGACTGAAGAATTCCTTCAAGATGCCATTGATCGCTATACAAGTAAGTATGGGCTACTCTTAAAGGTCGACGAACGTTTTACGATCAGATTTGATCCACTCGGAGTACTTGAATTTTTCCTCGAAAACTGACATCTTGCGATTTCCAGCCGCAGGGCTGTTTAAATATAGCAGTAAACCGAACATACATTCTCTTTTAGGAGGAAAAAGGATGAGAGCTGCCATTTATACGAGAGTTAGCACAGCTATGCAGGCTGAAGAAGGCTTCAGTCTGGAGGCGCAAGAAGAAGTACTACAGCAGGCGATTGAGCGCAAAGGATTGCAACTGTATCGAGTTTATTCTGATCCCGGTGTGAGTGGAAAAACCTTTAAACGGCCCGGGGTACAGGCAATGATTGCGGACATGAAAGCCAGACGATTTGAGGCGCTGCTGATTCATAAGCTTGATCGGTTGAGTCGGAACATGGGGGATATTATCGCGTTTATCGAGATGGTCAACAAATTAGATATCAGACTTATCATAGCAGCACAAGGTCAGGATGAGATTGATACCCGTTCTCCGATGGGCAAGGCTTTTCTTCAGTTAAACGGAATTTGGGCAGAATTATATATTAATAATCTCCGAGAAGAGACACTGAAGGGACTTGTTGCGAAGGCTAAAAATGGCGGCAGACACATGTCGCGGCCTCCACTGGGTTATGCATTTGAAGGGCAGGATTATTAATGCTGAAGCTTGTTGTTGTGGAGGAAGAAGCTCTGCTCGTTAAGGAAGTATTCGATTTGTTCACGGAGGAAGGCTGGGGCGTAACGAAAATCGCTAAACACATGAATGAGAAATCAACGACGAAGGAAGGTGGGAAATGGGATAATAAGACCGTCCGGAATGTACTGAAAAATCCAACTTATGCGGGATACAATCACTTCAAGGCAGACGACTGGACCGAAGATCAGCGCATCATCACTCCAGGTGATCATGCAGCGATCATAACTAAAGATCAATTCGATAAAGCCAACGGATTCCGGCAGCGCCGTAAGGAAGGCCACATGTCCAGGAGATCCTTCGATTATCCCTACAGCGGAATTATCAAATGTGGACTGTGCGGTGCAACGTATGCTGGTAACGCTTCTGTGCATGGAAACAAAAAATATTTGAGCTACCGTTGTCTGAATCAATATGCCAAAGGGACATGCAATGCACCTGGTATTTCGGAGATTCAATTAAGCAAGCTAATTTGGAGTCACATTGAAGTCCTTGAGGATGGGTTCCAAAAACCAAAACCAAAAGCGAATACACGCAGCAAAGTTAACCTGCAAAAGGAACTGGAGATTAGTCAGAAACGCCGTCGAAACTGGATGATGGCTTTAGGAGACGGAAAGCTTTCGGGGGATGATTACGCAGCGTTAATTGATGAGGAAGACGCTCGTGTTAAAAAACTTCAAACGGAAGTCCCTCCAGCGCCTGATCAGACAATTCCATTGTCTGAAGTTCGTGAGACGTTTAATAATTTAAAAGCAAATTGGCACTTAGTTGATTCCGCGACACAAAAACAAGTCATTCAATCCCTCTTCCGCAAAATCACCATAAAAAAATCAGACGGTTGGCACATCGTCGATATGCTCACCGTCTGATTCCTCACTTATTTTTTTCAGTACTTAAATGGAGCCGAGGGGAGTCGAACCCCTGTCCGAAGATAACGGCACATAAGCTTCTACGAGTGTAGTTACAGTTTTGATGTCACCCGAGTATCGCCCCGTAACCGGCTATACGTTGGGTCAGCCTGATTGTCTTCTTCAGCTCACCGCAGGCGGAGATGAGACAGCGTATCCCACTACTTGTTAGCCCCTATCCCTGTCACATGGGCGATGCAGGGTAGAAGCACGCGCACAGTTTCTTAGGCTGCGAAAGCGTAGTTGTTTTGTTGTTTGCCGTTTAATAGGCTTTAGCGTTGATGAAGCGGACGCGTCCCCACTACTCGCTACTCATGCTCGAACTATCCCCGTCGAATCCAAGAACGGCCCCTCATTAGAAAGGGCGCTTCGGATTAACGGATCAATGATAAGCATAAATGCTGATCCGGTTCACAGCTATCTTGATCAAGATGGCTGTTCAGAAGCAATAAGTTTACTTACACAGTATAGCACATTTATCAACACTTTAACACGTAGGTTAAAGGAATTGAAGGTCGAATCTGGAACAATTGGGCGCCAGGTGGTTACCAGTCTAGCGGGCGATCTTCTGCTTGTCGCGCAGCACACGCTGGATATCACGCTGAGCATCACGCTTCGCGGCGGAATCGCGCTTGTCGTATTCCTTCTTACCTTTACCAAGACCGATCAGCAGCTTGGCATAGCCATTGCGCACATAAATCTTCAGCGGCACAATCGTGAAGCCATCCCGCTTCGAGGAACCAAGCAGCTTGTGAATCTGTTCCTTATGCATGAGCAGCTTACGTGTACGCGTCGGATCGGTAGGATTGGCACGGTTCCCTTGTTCAAAAGGGCTAATATGCATATTGTGAATATGAATCTCACCATTACGGATGGTAGCAAAAGCGTCCCCGATGTTAGCACGGCCGTTACGCAGCGATTTGATCTCTGTACCCGTCAGAACCAAACCCGCTTCATACGTATCCTCAATAAAATAATCATGGGAAGCTTTTTTGTTCTGGGCAAGCACTTTCCCGTCTGCTTTTTTACCCATGAAAGTCACTCCTTGAATCGAATTCCCGGCCTCCTATGAACGGACACCAGGTCTATATTGTATCAAAAGCCAAGCAGGCTGCGCAAGGAAGGATCACCCTGTTCCGCAGCAATCATTTTGACATACGGGTGTCAGGAAGTGCTACGTTTCAGTTGAATAGAAGCACTTATATTCTAAAAAAGCACTGTCCCCCTAAAGGAACAGTGCCCTCTATTAATTCAGCCTAGGCCTGAGGTTTCTTCTTCCGCTTTCTTCGGCCGCCGCCTTCCGGATTGCCGCTCTTGTCGCCAGCGCCTGCCGGTGCCGGATTGGTGGTCTCCACGTTGCCTGGAGTCACAGAAGTGCCGATGAAGACGCCGCCTTTCTTCTTCTTGCGGCGGCTCTTGCCCTCCGGCGCCGCGCCGTTGCCTTCGCTTCCGAAGCCGCTGCCGAGGTCCTCGCGGCTGCGGAACCGTGTGCTCGCGTCCACGCCGCGCAGCTCACCGCCCGCCTGCTCGGCTCCGCCCCCGCTTGGCGCGCCGCCGTAGCCGCCCTTGCCGGAGCCGAAGCCGAAGGCAATGCCGCGTCCCGCGGCACTGCCTCCGCCGTCTCCGCCGCGGCCTCTGCCGCGCTCACGCTCGCGCGGAGCACCCGAACTGCCGGCTTCGCCCCGGCGCTCCGCCTTCGCAGCTCCGCCCGCTGCGGAGGCGGCGGCAAGTGCACGCCGCGCTGCCGCTTCCGGCCCGCGGCCGCGCTTACGGCCGCCGCCTGCTGCGCCGCCATCTTCAGCCGGCGCTACGCCTGCGCGCGGCTCTTCACCAGCGCCAGCCTCAGCGGCGCCGCCTTTAACTGCCCCGCCAAAGACACCGGCGCCAGCGCTGCCGCTCTTGCCTTTACCTTTGGCGCCGAATCCAGCCGCACCGGCAGCTGCACCGCCGTTCTTGCCCTTCCCAGCGCCGCCTTTACCCGCACCGGTAGCTGCGCTGCCTGGCTTGCCTTTACGGCCCTTGCCCGCACCGCCGGCCTTACCTGCGAACGGCTTGCTGGCGCCGCCGGCTCCAGGGCGTCCGCCCTTGCCGCCGCGTCCGCCGTAGTTCCGGTGGTCGCCAGCCGCGCGTGGCTTCATATCAACCAGTTCGAAGTCGATCGTATGATCGTCCATGTTGACCTTGGCCACACGGATCTTCACCTCGTCACCGATGCGGAACACTTTGGAGGTACGCTCACCGATAAGGGCCATGTGCGCTTCATCGAAGTGGTAATAATCATCGCTCAGCGCGCTGAGGCGGATCAGACCTTCTACGGTGTTATCCAGCTCGATGAACATTCCGAAGCTGGTCACGCTGCTGATCATTGCATCGAATTCTTCGCCTACCTTATCCTGCATGAACTCCGCTTTCTTAAGCTGCTCAGTGTCACGTTCAGCCTCTACCGCTACACGCTCGCGTTCGGAGGACTGCTGGGCGATATCCGGCATCCGCGAAGCCAGATACTCATGACGTTTCTCGGTCAGAGCTCCGCCATTCTCAAGCACCTCACGCATGACGCGGTGAATGACAAGGTCGGGATAACGGCGGATCGGTGAGGTGAAGTGGGAATAGAATTCTGCCGCCAGTCCGAAGTGGCCTGTACTCTCGGCATCATATTTCGCCTGCTTCATGGAGCGCAGCATCATCGTGCTGATCACCGTCTGCTCTTTGGTGCCTTGAATCTGCTCCAGCAGATCCTGCAGCGCACGCGGATGGACGGAATTGCCGCGACCCTTGACGTGGTAGCCGAAGTTAGCGGCGAAGGCCATGAAATTCTGCAGCTTCTCCGGGTCCGGATCTTCATGAATCCGGTACAGGAATGGCACCTTCAGCCAGTGGAAGTGCTCCGCTACAGTCTCATTAGCCGCGAGCATGAATTCCTCAATAATCTGCTCCGCCACGGAGCGCTCACGCTTCACAATATCGATAGCCTTACCTGCTTCATCCACGATGATTTTGCTTTCTTCAAAGTCGAAGTCAACAGCTCCGCGACGCATCCGGGCATCGCGCAGCTTCATCGCAATTTCCTTCATCAGGCGGAAATCACCGATCAGCGGAGCGTAGCGCTCCAGCAGCTCAGGATCTTCATCTTCAACAATTTTGCGTACATCGGAGTATGTCATTCTCTCCTTGGTACGGATCACACTCGTGAACACATCATGCTTCACAACCTTCATTTGCTCATCGAATTCCATTTCACAGGACATCGTCAGCCGGTCTACCTGCGGGTTCAAGCTACAGATCCCGTTCGACAGCCGATGCGGCAGCATGGGAATGACCCGGTCAACCAGATACACGCTGCAGCCGCGGTCATAAGCTTCTTTATCCAGCTCGGAGCCTTCGCGCACATAATAACCTACATCGGCGATATGAACGCCCAGCTTATAATGCCCGTTCTCCAGACGTTCAACGTTCACCGCATCATCCAGGTCCTTGGCATCCGCGCCGTCAATGGTCACAATGTTCAGTCCGCGCAGATCGCGGCGGCCCTGCTGGATAATCTCCTCGTCGGTAATGGAATCCGGTGCCTGCTCCGCTTCCGTCATCACCTCAGCCGGAAAAGCCTCCGGCAGCTGATGCTTGCGGATAACCGACAGAATATCCACGCCCGGATCATCCTTATGACCGAGGATCTCGATAATTTCACCTTCAGCCGCAGCACGGCCTTCCGGATAGTTCACAATGCGGACAACGACCTTTTCCCCGTCAACCGCTCCCTTGAAGGACTGCTTCGGAATGAAGATATCCCGGTTAATCCGCTTATCATCAGGCAGCACGAAGCCATACGTCTCCAGGCTCTGGAATACGCCAACCGTCTGCGACACGCCTCTGATCAGAATCCGCTCGACTTCGCCTTCCATACGCCCGCCGGACGGGCTTTTCGAGGTAATCCGTATCAATACGATATCACCGTTCATGGCGCCCTTCAGATCATTGGCATGGATGTACACATCCGGATGATCACGGTCATCGGGTATCAAAAAAGCAAAACCCTTCGCATGGGCTTGCAGCCGTCCGCGCAGCAAATCCATCCGTTCCGGCACGCCATAACGGCTATTCCGGGTAAGAATAATCCGGCCGTCCTTCTCCAGCTCAATCAGCAGGCTCTCAAAGGCTTTGAACGCCTCGCTGTCCTCTATTGCGAAATGGCTCACCAGTTCTTCATAAGTCAGCGGTTTATAAGCGGTCTCCCGCATGAAATCAAGTAGAATTTCTTGTGTTATCATCTTCGTCACCTCGGCCCTCCGCAGCATTCACATGCCGCTGGCATATATGTATGTCTTGTCCTATCTCACATCTAATAAATCCAAGTAAAATTTACCTTTATATACTTCATACCCTAGTATACACGAAATCAATCCCGGGCATCCCTGTTATGATGTGCAAACACTCAAATCTGCATACAAAAAAGCCCCCGCCTATTCCATTCAGAACAGAGCGAAGGCTTACTGTAGGCAAACTAATCAATAACAATGGCCACAACGATTGACATGATGAAGAATCCTGCAGCCAATCCAACTGTTACACGCTGCAACACAAGCTCCATACCGCGTGCTTTTGTTTTACCGAAGAGATGCTCAGCACCGCCGGAGATGGCACCGGAAAGACCCGCGCTTTTCCCTTTTTGCAGAAGAACGACCGCAATCAGACCTACGGCAAAAATCAGAAGCACCACTTTCAAAAAGATATCCATTCACTTCCACCTCCTACGTCCAAGCATCACTATCTATGCTAAATTGGAATTTCCGTTTCATAAACAGCATTCTTATTTTATCATAGCCATAGATTGAATACAACCTTACAAACCGCATTCTATCAATATGCTACTATTAATGTTCTCAGGTTTGTTTTCTATAGGAGACAAGAACGAGCAGCAACAGACCAGAGATTAATAATATAGGCACAGAGAAGAAGGCATACCCGATCCCCTCCCAGCCTCCAATTACAGTGAAACTTAGAACCAGCAATATCATACTGCCCAGTAAACCAGTGATCCCCGGATAAAAAACAGTTCTGCTCCGCATGCGCCCGGTCCGCGACAGCACCCAGCTGAGAATGATTAGAAATATCCCCACACCTATACCTGCAACAATAGCGTTCATGCCCACTCTCCTTCCAGTTATCTACAATTATAGAATAACCCACTAGAAGCATCCGAGGCAACCTCGCTGATCGCATTGCACTTTCGGATCTAGAATCCAAAAAAAAGACCTGCCGAAGTTCGGCAGGCCCTTTAAATATAGGGTCAAAAGAAATTATCTTTTGAGGTTGTAGAAGGATTTCAGGCCGTTGTATTGAGCCAATTCGCCCAGTTCATCTTCGATGCGAAGCAACTGGTTGTATTTAGCAACGCGGTCTGTACGGGAAGGAGCACCCGTTTTGATCTGGCCAGCGTTAGTCGCAACAGCGATGTCTGCGATTGTGCTGTCTTCGGATTCACCGGAACGGTGGGAGATAACTGCTGTGTAACCAGCACGTTTAGCCATTTCGATAGCATCGAAAGTTTCTGTCAGTGTACCAATCTGGTTAACCTTAACCAGGATGGAGTTACCGATACCTTTTTCAATACCTGTAGCAAGGCGCTCAGTGTTAGTAACGAACAAGTCGTCACCAACCAATTGGACTTTGTCGCCCAATTTTTCAGTAAGCAATTTCCAGCCATCCCAGTCGTCTTCGGACATACCGTCTTCGATGGTGATGATTGGATACTTCTCAACCCATGAAGCAAGAAGGTCAACATACTCAGCGGAAGTGTAAGATTTACCTTCGCCTGCAAGTGTGTATTTACCGTCTTTGTAGAACTCAGTGGAAGCAACGTCCATACCGAGGAATACGTCAACGCCTGGTTTGTAACCGGCTTTTTCGATCGCTTCGATGATGGTAGTGATTGCTTCTTCATTCGAACCAAGGTTCGGAGCGAAACCGCCTTCGTCACCTACAGCTGTGTTCAGGCCTTTGGATTGCAGTACGGATTTCAGGTTGTGGAAGATTTCTGCACCTGTACGAAGAGCTTCTTTGAAGCTTGTAGCGCCTACAGGAAGAACCATGAACTCTTGAACGTCGATGTTGTTATCGGCATGCTCACCACCGTTGATGATGTTCATCATTGGTACTGGAAGAGTTTTAGCGTTGAATCCTCCCAGGTATACGTACAAAGGAATATCCAGAGCTGCTGCAGCTGCACGAGCTACGGCCATGGATACTGCCAGGATTGCGTTAGCGCCCAGCTTGCCTTTGTTAGGAGTTCCGTCCAAAGTGATCATCAATTTGTCGATGCCCACTTGGTCAAGAGCGTCCATACCGATTACTTCTGGAGCGATAATTTCATTTACGTTCTCAACAGCTTTCAGAACGCCTTTGCCCATGTAACGGGATTTGTCGCCGTCACGAAGCTCTACAGCTTCATGAGCACCAGTGGAAGCGCCGGAAGGAACGATAGCGCGGCCTTTAGCACCGGATTCAAGATAAACGTCAACCTCTACTGTCGGGTTACCGCGGGAGTCAAGGACTTCGCGAGCATACACATCAGAAATAATAGTCATGTAAGTTTAATCTCCTTTTAACTTTGGTTTTAGTGTAACAATGTAACTTAGGGTATTACCTATTTGCGGCTGGCAATCATGGATTGTCCGGTCATTTCCGCAGGCTGCGGAAGTCCCATCAGATCTAAGATTGTCGGTGCTACGTCTGCGAGAATACCGGATTCGCGCAGTACTACATCTTCAGTCGTAACAATGAAAGGAACAGGGTTGGTAGTATGGGCTGTGAACGGACGGCCGTTCTCATCGAATACCATATCCGCATTGCCGTGATCGGCAATGATGATTGCAACGCCGCCTTTGGCAACCACTGCATCCACAACTTTACCTACGCATTCGTCCGTCACTTCAACTGCCTTAATAGTAGGCTCCAGCATGCCGGAGTGTCCAACCATATCAGGGTTAGCAAAGTTCAGGATAATGGCATCTTGTCTGTCTGCTTCGATCTCCGCTACGCAGGCCGCCGCCACTTCGTATGCGCTCATCTCAGGCTGCAGATCATAGGTTGCCACTTTCGGTGAGTTAATCAGGATGCGTGTTTCGCCGGGAAGCTCCTCATCACGTCCGCCGCTGAAGAAGAAGGTAACATGCGGATACTTCTCAGTTTCCGCGATACGCAGCTGCTTCTTGTTCTGCTGAACCAGCACTTCACCGAGCGTGTTGTCCAGGTTCTTCGGGGAGTAAGCCACGAAGCCTTGAACCGTCTCGCTGAAGGTTGTCAGACATACGAAGTGCAGACCTTCAGGGAACTTAGGGCCACGGTCGAAACCGCGGAAGTCAGAGTTCGTGAATACTTGCGACAGCTGAATGGCACGGTCAGGACGGAAGTTAAGGAAAATGACAGAATCGCCGCTTTCCACTGTCGCAACCGGGTTGCCCAGGCTATCTACAATCACACTTGGCTCTACAAATTCATCATACACAGAATTCTGGTAAGATCCAGTGATTGCCTGAAGTGCATCGGTATATTTAGGACCTTCGCCATACACCATTGCACGATAAGCCTTCTCTACACGTTCCCAGCGTTTGTCACGGTCCATGGCATAATAACGTCCGGATACCGTAGCAATCGTACCTACGCCAACCTCTTCGATCTTGGCTACCAGTTCCTGAATGAACTTCTGTCCACTGTCGGGTGGTACGTCGCGGCCATCCATGAAGGCATGAATATAAACTTCATGCAAATCTTCTTTTTTGGCCAGATCGAGCATCGCGAACAGGTGGTTAATGTGACTGTGCACGCCGCCATCGGATACAAGTGCATAGAGGTGAAGCTTTTTGCCGGTTGTTTTGGCGCTTCTCACCGCAGCAACCAGCGTTTCGTTCTCGAAGAATTCCCCATCACGGATAGACTTATCGATGCGGGTCAGATCCTGGTATACGATCCGGCCTGCGCCGATGTTAAGGTGCCCTACTTCAGAGTTACCCATTTGTCCTTCCGGCAGACCTACAGCTTCACCGCAAGCGGTAAGTGTAGTGTTCGGATATTGTTTCAGGTAACGGTCGTAGTTCGGTTTGTTGGCTTGGGCAACTGCGTTGCCTTCATCCGTATTACGCAAACCGAAACCGTCCATGATGATTAGAGCTACAGGTTTTGGTGCTGACATTCTTATTTCGCCCCCTCAACGAGTGAAACGAAGGAAGCAGGCTGCAGGCTGGCACCGCCGACTAGAGCGCCGTCGATGTCGCTTTGACTCATGTACTCCGTTACATTCTCAGGCTTCACGCTGCCGCCGTATTGGATACGGACAGCTTCAGCAGTTGCTTCATCGTACAGGCCTTTTACAAGGGTACGGATGTAAGCAATAACTTCATTAGCATCCTGGGAAGTAGAGGACTTACCTGTACCAATAGCCCAGATAGGCTCATAAGCGATAACTACGCTTGCTGCCTGTTCCGCGCTAAGTCCGGCAAATGCCGCTTCAGTCTGCACTTTGCATACATCTTTAGTCTGGTCCGCTTCGCGCTCTTCGAGCTTTTCGCCTACACAGACAATTGGAGTAATACCATGGCGGAATGCCGCATGCATTTTTTTGTTAACGATTTCGTCCGTCTCGCCGAAGTATGCACGGCGTTCGGAGTGGCCGATAATAACGTATTCCACGCCGAGATCTTTCAGCATTACACCGCTGATCTCGCCTGTGTAAGCACCGTTATCTTCGAAGTGAAGGTTCTGAGCACCAATTTTGATGCTGGTGCCTTGTACCGCTGCAACAAGTGCAGGCAGGTTAGTGAATGGTGCGCAGATTACAGTCTCTACGCCTTCAACTTCCGCCTGGCCTTTGATTTCAGCGATGAAGCCTTCGGCTTCCGGAACGGTTTTGAACATTTTCCAGTTGCCGGCAATGATAGGTGTTCTACTCATAGTAATGGAATGCCTCCTTCTACCTTCTACGTCTTACTTGTCGTTCAGTGCTTCTACGCCTGGAAGTGCCTTACCTTCCATGAACTCGAGTGATGCGCCGCCGCCAGTGGAGATATGATCCATTTGGTCTGCGAGGTGGAATTTCTCAGCAGCTGCCGCGGAATCACCACCGCCGATAACTGTGTAGCCTTCGGTAGTTGCGCAAGCCTGGGCTACAGCAATTGTACCTTCAGCGAAGATATCAATTTCGAATACGCCCATAGGTCCGTTCCAAACAACCAGCTTGGAGTTTTTGATGATATCGGCATAAATTTCACGGGTTTTAGGACCGATGTCCAGACCTTCCCAGCCAGCAGGAATTTCAGTCACATCTACAATTTTGGTGTTGGCATCTGCGCCGAACTTGTCAGCGATAACTACGTCAACCGGAAGCACAAAGTTTTTGCCGAGTGCTTTGGCTTTTTCGATAAATCCAAGCGCAGCATCGATCTTGTCGTTGTCTACCAAAGAATTTCCGATTTCGTAACCTTGTGCTTTGGTGAAGGTGTAAGAAAGGCCGCCGCCAATCAATACGTTGTCAGCCAGAGTCAGCAGGTTGTCGATCACGTCAATTTTGTCTTTAACTTTGGATCCGCCGATGATCGCAGTGAAAGGACGTTCAGGATTGGACAGGGCTTTGCCCAGAACGGACAATTCCTTCTCCATCAGAAGGCCGGATACTGCAGGCAGGAAGTGAGCGATACCTTCTGTCGAAGCATGGGCACGGTGAGCCGCACCGAATGCGTCATTGACGAACAGGTCAGCCAGTTCAGCGAACTGCTTAGCCAGTTCAGGATCGTTCTTTTCTTCACCTTTATAGAAACGGACATTCTCAAGCACAAGCACGTCGCCTTCGTTCAGTTCAGCGATTTGTGCTTTTACCGCTTCGCCAATCGCTTCATCAGCTTTGGCTACCGGTTTGCCGAGCAATTCGGACAGACGTACAGCTGCGGAAGTCAACCGCATGGAATCGACGAATTCACCTTTAGGACGGCCCATATGGCTGGCCAGAATGACCTTTGCACCGTTCTCAATCAGGTATTTAATTGTTGGAAGGGTTTCGCGGATACGGGTATCATCAGTGATCTTACCGTCTTCCACTGGCACGTTGAAATCCACACGCACGAATACGCGTTTGCCTTTTACTTCTACATCACGGACACTTTTTTTGTTCATGATTAACATTTCCTCCACACCCAAAATTGGTTCATTCACGAATCCATTTCATTTAGAAAGAGCGGAAACAGACTTTCATTGTTTCCGCTCTATTGTACTGCCTATATAAAATCGGTATTATTGAGCAAGTTTAGCGAATTTCTCCAAAGTACGAACGAGCTGTGCAGTGTAGGACATTTCATTGTCATACCAAGCAACGGTCTTAACCAGTTGTTTGTCGCCAACAGTCAGAACTTTAGTTTGTGTAGCATCGAACAGGGAACCGAAAGTCATACCCTTGATGTCGGAAGATACGATTTCATCTTCAGTGTAGCCGTAAGTTTCCGGATCGGAAGCTTCTTTCATGGCTGCGTTGATTTCTTCAACAGTTACGCTCTTATCCAGAACAGTAACCAGCTCAGTCAGGGAACCAGTAGCTACAGGCACACGTTGTGCTGCACCGTCAAGTTTGCCTTTAAGTTCTGGAATTACCAGGCCGATTGCTTTTGCAGCACCGGTAGTGTTAGGGATGATGTTCTCAGCAGCAGCGCGGGCACGTCTGAAGTCGCCTTTAGCGTGTGGAGCATCAAGTGTATTCTGGTCACCTGTGTAAGCGTGGATAGTAGTCATCAAGCCTTCGATGATACCGAATTTGTCGTTCAGAACTTTGGCCATAGGAGCCAGACAGTTCGTTGTGCAAGATGCGCCGGAGATTACTGTTTCGCTACCGTCAAGGATGTCATCGTTAACGTTGTAAACAACAGTCTTCATGTCGCCTGTAGCTGGAGCGGAAATAACTACTTTCTTAGCTCCGCCTTTAAGGTGCTTTTCAGCTGCTTCTTTAGTTGTGAAGAAACCTGTGCATTCCAGAACGATATCAACGCCAAGCTCTCCCCAAGGAAGTTCTTCAGGGTTGCGGTTCGCCAGAACCTTAACATCTTTACCGTTAACTTTGAAGAAGCCGTCGTGAACTTCAACATCGCCTTGGAATTTACCTTGAGTTGTATCATATTTAAGCAAATGAGCAAGCATCTTAGCGTCAGTCAAGTCATTGATTGCTACCACTTCGATACCTTCTACATTTTGAATACGGCGGAATGCAAGGCGTCCAATACGTCCAAAACCGTTAATACCAACTTTTACACTCATTGAATAGTTCCTCCTAGATTTCGTTTTATTTATTCAAGACAAGCCGTGAGGCTCGTCAAGACAACAAGGTTAAGTATAATGCATAATACCTTTGCGCGCGTCCCATAAAATGGAATCTATAGGACCTCTTGCAATTGTTTGTCGATTTCTTTGCCGATTTCGATAGCAGCCGCCTCGTCTGTCACGAGAATATCCTCTTGGCCGAACCGCAGCATCGCATGAATGGCCTTAGCCTTGCGTTTGCCGCCGGCAATACCGATGACGACTTCTGTACGGATAATGTCTTCCAGGCGCAGCCCCATGGTCAGCATGGTATGAACCACCTCGCCATTCTCATTGAAATAATATCCGAACGATTCGGCTACCGCACCCTCGTCCTGAATCTCTGAGATGGTACCGGGGTCCAGCTTGCGGCGGTGAGTCATTTCAATGGCATCGCCAATTCCATGCACAATAATACGCGATCTGCGGATAATCTGCACAATCTCTCCAATATTGGAGTCCAGTGCGAGCGACTGATAGGCATCGCCGCTGAGCAGATCAGGCACATGCAGCAGACGGTAATTGGCACCAATCCGTTTGGCCATGGTCGAAGCAATGGTGTTGGCTTGGATCTCCATGCTCTCTCCCAGTCCTCCGCGCGCCGGAACTACCCAGGCGTTCTTATAGGAAAGGGATAGCGGCGGGGTCAACTGATCGGCCATTTCGGCCAGGGTCGATCCGCCTGTGACGGCAATCGTATCGTCACTGCGCAGTACACTGAGCAGTGCCTTCGAACCTGCACGCCCCAGTTCACGTTTGGTGAACAGCGAGGTCTCGCAGTCGCCAGGTACAACAACTACTTTACTGAGACCGTACGTAGTACGAATTTTCTCTTCCAGATCATCCAGGCCGAAGAGGCTCTTGGCGATCGGCTCCAGCAGGTCAAGCAGTCTGCGACCGGCTTCGCTAATGCGCATGCCGACGCTCTCGATCTCAATGAGCCCTTGCGATTTCAGAAGATCCGTCTCGGCGCGCAGCACCCGCTCGGTCATATCAAGCGAGGCGGCAAGCGTTCTGCGCCCAATAATATCGGACAGCATGATCTGATGTAGAATCGTATACCGTCTCTTAAGGGTTTCCATGAGATCAGGCAGAAGCTGCTTTTGGATTTCCAATAAATTACGCATGCTTTCACTCCTGCAACTTCGTCTTTCTCTTTTCCCTTGTTCGTGGTCTCAAAATGTCCCGGGTTAACTTTTTAAGTCCCACCCATATTCTACCCAAAACTGACGCCGAGTGCAAGTGTTCCGAGACTATAATTCTCAGACCCGTTTCATCTTATACATCTGCCGGTCTGTGAGAGGTAACCACGCCCTTAAGCACATGACTGAAAACCTCCATCACCTGACTGTCAAGTGGGAAGCTATCATCTGCCTGGGAGCCGGAAAAACTATTTTTTTGCACGACGGGTTTTACACGTTGCTTTTATGCAATAAGTGTATTATAATAACTTCTGTTGCGCCCGTGGTCCAATGGATATGACGTAGGCCTCCGAAGCCTGAGATCCAAGTTCGATTCTTGGCGGGCGCGCCATTATTTTCACTTTTGTACATAATTTAGCAATGCTTATATTATATTTAACCAAAGAGCCGCTTGATGGCTCTTTTTTTTGAATCTAAGTTTGACTTTCTTTGACTTTTTGTTTGAATTTGTTTATCATGTGGTTAATACGGTAACAGTAAAAAATGAACACATTCGAAGCACCAATTTCAAGGAGGTTTTCCACGTGAGTTATATTCCTATGGTAGTAGAACAGAGCAACCGCGGTGAGCGCGCTTATGACATCTATTCCCGCCTGCTGAAGGACCGCATCATTTTCCTTGGAACGGAGGTTAATGACGTGGTAGCCAATTCCATCATCGCACAAATGCTCTTCCTGGCTGCCGAGGATCCGGATAAGGATATTCACCTGTATGTAAACAGCCCTGGCGGTTCCATTACAGCGGGTATGGCTATATTTGATACAATGCAGTACATTAAACCGGATGTATCCACCATCTGTGTAGGGATGGCCGCTTCCATGGGTGCCTTCCTGCTGAACGCCGGCGCCAAGGGCAAGCGCTTTGCCTTGCCGAACAGCGAAATTATGATTCACCAGCCGCTCGGCGGTGCCCAGGGTCAGGCTTCGGATATCGAAATCCGCGCCCGCCGCATCATCAAGCTGCGCGAGAAGCTGAACCGTATCCTGTCCGAACGTACGGGCCAGCCGATCGAGAAGATCGAGAAGGATACCGACCGCGACTACTTCATGAGTGCTGCCGATGCAGCTGAATATGGCATTGTCGATAAAGTCATTGAGAAGACCTTGCCGACTGGCGTTTAATTTCTATACTTCATCAACACATAAAGAGGCTGCCACGGACCTACAGGTCTGCGGCAGCCTCTTTATTTGGCATATATACTGATGTTTCACCTCAAGGTTCCATATCCCAGGGCATCCAGCTTTCCGGCAATCACCCGGTAGCCCCTGCCGTTCGGATGGATATGATCCAGGAACAGCAGCCCCCGCTCATTGCCGGCAAATTCATGATAAATGGAAGCAAACCCCACAACATAACTGCTGTAGCCGGCAGCATAGCGGTTGAACTGCCGCACCCAATCTGTAGCCGCATCCACCTGAGGATACGGATTATAGAGACCTACAATCCGGATAATGTAAGGACTTCGCGTACCCGCCTTCAGCTGTGCCAGAGTATTCATAATATCACTGAAATTCCGTTTGCATTCCCGGAGCGCTTTTTGCAGATATCCATTCAGCTCACCTGGCCTCCCCGCTGCGGCTTTGGCGGCCTTAATCAGATCATTGCCGCCAATAGAGACGGTGATGATCTCCGCATCCTTAACCGCAGAACGAAAGCCGCCATCTGTCTTGAGACGCTGCTCCAGCCCTGCTGTTGTCAGACCGTTCACTCCAAGATTCGCTGAAGCAACCGGAGTCTGCAGCCGCCCTTCCGCCATCCGGCGGTAGACGGGGACAAATCCGTTCCCGGGCAGCGCCCCGAACCCGGTCGTTAATGAATCTCCAATGGCCGTATACTGATAGACCATAGCCTTCCCTCCCCGCTATAAGCTGCTTGCTTTCTTTAGCTTATGACTGCCCGGGGGATGTGGTAACGGCAGGGCGGCCTTAATAGGCCCGCAAAAAAATCCTGCCCTCATGTCTCCGGAGGAAACGCATGGGCAGGATATATGAAACTACTATATTATTTCAGTGCAGCGAACGGACTGCTTCCGTCCGGCAGCAGCTCTTTGAAGCTGAAGATTACCTCCGGGAAGCCTGTAGCGTATGCAGTATACTCATATTGCTGGAAGAAGAGCACGGCTTTGCCCTCTTTCAGATAGAAGTATTTCTCTGTATTCAGGCCTGTGAATCCTCCCAGATAACCTCCGTTTGCTTTGATTTCAGTAGATACCTTGGCATTCAGCTGTTTCTTGTAGTTAGGATTAGCCTTGAACAAATCCCCCAGCAGCAGGCGTTTACCGTCTTTAAGTGAGAAGGTAAAGGCATTGCGGATAGTCGATCCATGTGCACCGCCGGTATATCCGTATTGATTCGTGATCAGACTGAGCACGCCGTCCTGATTATAAGTGACCACATAACCGCCTTCGAATTCATACGGACGGTCGTCCTCGGATTTAAGGGAGATTTGATCTTCGGCGTAAGCCGCGTATTTCTGAATCGTCTGTTTGATTGTATCATTGATTGCCTTCTCAGCCTCGCTACTTGCAAGACCGCTGACCTGTGGATAATCCAGCTTGATTGGTGCATCTTTATGGTCCTTAACATAGCTCTCAGTCTTTATAGTTACCGCATTTTGCGTTCTCTTCATCACATTGAGCCGTCCCGTAGCGGCACTCCAGTCACCCTTGTAGCCTAAGTAATCGCTGAGCAGGTCAAACGAAACATAGAAGCGGTTATCCATATTCTTCACTTCATATTCGCCGATAAAATAATTGTTCACTTTAATCGTAGTATAGTATTCAGTAACCGTCAGTTTAGTTTGTGTAGTACCTGTACCGATGGTATACGTCTTCTCTGCTTTATCATAAGATAGCGGCATCCCCAGCGCATCGCGCATAAACGTTACCGGAATCCATACCTTTCCGTCCTGGAAAAGCCCCTTCTGCGCTGCAATCTTGCCGTTTACCTTCAGTACTACCGGGGAGGATGCAGCCTTCACCTGAGCAGCTGCTGGAGCTGCCTGAGTTATACCTGCCGGTATTGCGGCTCCACCGAGCAGCATTCCCGCTGCAATCATTCCTGCGCCCCATTTACGGGCGTATTTCTTCGAAGTATCATTCATTTTCATTGTTGTTCTTCCCCTTCCGCTGGTGCGATGTATTATGACGTGATGTGTTCCCTCAGCTTCACTCTTCCTATTATAGGGATAAGAAGGTCGGCGGATGTTACAATGCGCTTTACAGTTTCTTAAGGATTGAAGAGTCTTTCTATCAACCTTATTACATTTATTTAAACAATTTGAGAGATTTCAACGAAAATTTCTCCTAAAAAAGGCGCCGCCCTGCCATAAACAGCAGAGCAAGCGCCTCTTCGCGGTCACTTTATTTCAATTCATAGGTTACGCTCAGCTGAGTGGTTACTTTAACTTCTCCGGGTTCAACGGAGCTTCCGGCAGCTGAATCATTCGCTGCTTTGGACATGGCGGCCTGTTCAACGAAGACAACCGGGTTATTCCCGTCGTCGTTCTGAATGACCGTTACCACCTGCCCGAGTCCGCGTTTCGCCGCTTTAGCAATCGCTGCCGCTTTTACATCTGCATTCTGCATTGCTTTTTCGATAACCTGTGCTTCAAAGGCTGATGGATCTTCGATCGCAAAGCTTGCATTGCCGATATTGTTCGCGCCTGCCGTCGATGCTGCATCCAGCAATTGTCCGACCTTAGTCAGATCACGGTAGGAAATCTTCAGCGTATGCTGGGCATTATAGCCTTTAACCTGCTGGCCTTCCTTTTCGCTATAGACGTAATTAGGCTGTACATAGAACTGCGTGCTCTGAATATCCTTGTCCGCAATTCCCCAGGTTGTTTTGAATAATGCAGTCAGCTTCGCAATCTTTGCCGCGGTACCCTTCTGCGCCTCTTGTGCAGTATCAGCCGTGGTAGTTACCCCGATGGAGAGATAGACGATATCCGGTTTGATCGCAAGTTCACCTTTACCGACTACGTTCACAATATTCTTCTGCACCTCATCGGCAGCGTAAGCCTTTTCAGGACCTTTTAGCACCCCGCTCAGCCCCATTCCTCCTATAATCAAGCTTCCTGCCAGCAGCACTGCTCCGATTGATTTGCCAAATTTCATCATGCTTGCCATCCCCTTTCGTTTCTTTAAGTTGTTGGTACCCTCTAGACGGACCAGCATGGCAAAAGTTGCATATCCTATGTACGTTATTTAATAATTTATTCCGTCTCTATCCAGAAACGCCGGATGACATTTCCGTCCTCCTCAATATATTCGCTATCCTCTACTCCGCCATTCTTGCGGATCGTCCGTTCCGATGCTGTATTGACGGCGTCGCAGACCACGAGTGCCTTCTCTATACCCAGTTCAGCAGCTTTCACGAGGGCCTGCTTCAGAAGTTCACTGGCATACCCCTGTTTGCGCTCCGAAGGGACCACGCCATAGCCGATATGCCCGCCTGTACGGAGTAACGCTTCCGTCAACCGGTGTCTGATGTTCACGGCAGCCACCACCCGCTGATCCGTTGTCACCAGCCAGAAGGTTGAACTGCTCACCCATCCGTCTTTGATATTCACACCGCCGGCATGCTCACGCAGAGACTGAAGCATCCCGGCAAAGTCAGCAGGATCGATCTCGACTACCCAGGGAACGAATGATTCTCCGCTGGTCTTCCACTCTTCATAAAATGCCAGATAGGGCTCTCTGAGAGCTTCTGTAGGCTCCACTAATGTTACCTCACTGCCTTGGATCTGCATCTGTGTATCTCCCCTTATACATAAATAATATGAAAAAAAGCCCCTAAGGGCTTTCGGTAAGACGTGTACCATTTATTGATTCTCGAGTTCTTCCTTACTTACAAGACTTGTCAAAGCGGTTACAGCTTGTTCCGCATCTGCGCCATCTGCGCTGATATAAATCTCCGTACCGGAACTGATCGCAAGGCTCATAATGCCCATGATACTTTTGGCGTTAACTTTTTTATCGTCTTTTTCCACGAAAATCTCCGACGAAAACTTATTAGCTTCTTGCACAAACAATGCTGCCGGCCGAGCATGGAGCCCCGTCTTCAACCGAACAACTACCGGGTGCTTTGTCATGAAACGCTTACCCCCTATTTGAGATCTGCCCAAAAATTTCACATTAATTTTATAATATTATATCATTATAACCTCTACCGCACTAGAAAAAAAATAATCAACTGCCCCGCACCTTGTCAGCCAGCTCATCAATTTTGCGCAAACGGTGGTTTACGCCTGATTTACTGACGGTGCCGCCCAGCATATCGCCAACTTCCTTCAGGTTGATATCCGGGTGTGCAAGTCTGATTTCCGCAACCTCACGCAGCTTATCCGGCAAGCTTTCCAGTCCCACCTCACGCTGCAGCAGCTTGATATTCTCAATCTGGCGTACCGCGGCGCTGATCGTTTTGTTAAGATTGGCCGTTTCGCAGTTGACGATCCGGTTAACGGAGTTACGCATATCGCGCATGATCCGTACGTCCTCGAATTTGAACAGTGCCTGATGGGCTCCGATCAAACTTAAGAATTCAATAATCTTCTCGCCTTCCTTGATGTATAGGATGAAGCCTTTCTTGCGTTCTATGCAGCGGGCATTCAGGTGAAATTCACCAGCCAGCTCCACGAGCGCCTTGCAGTGCTCCTCATACATCGAAGCGATTTCCAGGTGATACGAGGAACCCTCCGGATTATTCACTGAGCCGCCAGCCATGAAGGCCCCGCGCAGGTAAGCACGCTTGCAGCAGTTCTTGCCGACGATTTCATCATCGATCCCATCGGTGAAGATGAAGCCTTCCGAGACAATCCGCAGATCCTTCAGGATCTCCTGAACCCGGTTTGGGATTCTTACGATATAGACGTTATTCTTCTTCAAACGCATTTTTTTACGCACGAGCAGCTCGATATGGACCTGGTAATATTTCTTAAGTAAAGAATATACCCGCCTTGCAATCGCGGCGTTCTCCGTCGAAATGTCGAGAACAACCTTTTTGCTCGAAAGCTGCACCGAACCATTCATCCGGATCAGCGCTGACATTTCCGCTTTCTCACAGCAGGGCTGGCTCTCGACCATCGTCAGCTCTTTTTTGGTAAGGGCCGCAAAAGACAAGGGGCTCACCTCTTTCATGTTAACTCTTTCTGTCAATCCAATCCTGAACCAGCTGGAAAATATGGTGGCTAAGCTTATCTGTATCATGCCGCAAATAGGTTTTAAATAATACCAGTTTGTCGGCAATCACCTTATATCCGTTGCCGTCAACGACATCGCGGTCAAGCTGCACCGGACGTGCGCCTTTCTCGGCATATTTGATCTGTACCTGCTCCGGGATCTCTCCGTCGTTCACAATTACATAATCGAACAGATGCAGTCCGATATGGTCGTATACCGCCTGAAGATGATCACTGACTGTATAATTATCCGTTTCACCGGGCTGGGTCATTACATTGCATACAAATATTTTGATCGCATCCGAGGCCACGACAGCTTCAGCCAGCTTCGGCACCAGCAGATTCGGCAGAATGCTTGTATACAGACTGCCCGGACCGAGCAGAATGGCATCCGCATTCCGGATCGCTTCCAGCGCCTCCGGCAGAGGCTCCACATCGGCAGGCTCCAGGAACACACGTTTGATTATACCGCCGGCCTCCGGTATTTTGGATTCGCCGGTAATCAGGGTACCATCCGACATCTCGGCGTGCAGGACCACCGCTTCGCCTGCAGCGGGCAGCACCCGGCCGCGGACGGCGAAAAGGCGGCTAAGCTCTCTGACTGCCGTAACGAAATCCCCGGAGATGTCTGTCAGCGCTGCCAGAATGAGATTGCCCAGGCTGTGTCCGGCGAGGCCCTCTCCGGTACTGAAACGGTAGCGCATGATCTGCGCCATCAGAGGCTCCACATCGGCCATAGCCGTCAGTACGTTACGGATATCCCCCGGAGGCGGCATTTGCAGCTCACTGCGCAGAATCCCGGAGCTCCCCCCGTCATCTGCCACGGTTACGATAGCCGTAATATCCAGCGGCTTCTCCTTCAATCCCCGAAGCATAACAGACAGCCCGGTACCGCCGCCCATGACGACGATCTTCGGACGCTGCCCTTGTTCTTCAGTCACTACTCATCCCTTCTCTCGTCAATGCCGATCACGTTCGGAATCCCGATGGCTGATTGCTACCGATTCCGTCTCGCTTACCCCCAGCATTTTGCCCAGATACTCTGCAATGGCTACGGAACGGTGTTTGCCGCCTGTACAGCCGATGCCGATAATAATCTGGGATTTGCCTTCCTTGCGGTATTGCGGAATAAGAAATTGAAGCATGTCAAGCAGCTTGGTCAGGAACGTCTGCGTTTCAGGCCATTTCATCACATAGTCATACACATCGTTGTCTTGGCCTGTCTTGGGCCGCAGCTGATCCACATAATGCGGATTAGGCAGGAAGCGGACATCGAACACCAGGTCAGCATCAATCGGAATACCATACTTGAACCCAAACGAAGTAATGTTAACGGAGAGGGTGCTTTTCCCGAGATGGGAGAACCGTGACACAATTTTTTCTTTTAGCTGTGCCGGCTTCATGCTGCTGGTATCCAGACACAGGGTAGCTGAATTCTTGAGCTCCTCCAGCATTTGGCGCTCCATCCGGATACCGTCAAGCGGCATGCCCTTGGGAGCAAGCGGGTGGTGACGCCGGCTCTCTTTGTAGCGTTGCACAAGCACTGAATCTGTTGCATCCAGGAAAAGAATCTCAAAGCCTATGGTCGACTCGTCCTTGATATAGGCCAGAGACTCCGACAGAGCGGTGAAGAATTCCCGTCCCCTGAGGTCGATCACGAGCGCCACTTTGGCGATTTTGCCTTTGGACTGCTCAATCAATTCGGCGAACTTCGGGATCAGCACTGGCGGAAGATTATCGACGCAGAAGAAGCCGAGATCCTCCAGGCTCTGCACTGCAATCGTCTTGCCTGCTCCCGACATGCCGGTAATGATGATCAGGGTGGCACGACCGGGCGATATTTGCTCGAATTCGGTCATTAGAGCGTCCCCTCCCTAAGGTTAGTATATGAATAATTCCTGCTCCTTAAGAACGCAGCAAAAGACCTGCCGCACCAATAATACCGGCATCATTGCCAAGCTCCGCAGGCACGATGGTAACACCAGTCTGCAGAGGTGCAGGTGTTAGCTTGGCGAATACACGGCGGACTTCATCAAACAGGATATCGCCGGCTTTGGATACGCCGCCGCCTACGATAAACACTTCCGGATTCAGTACCGCAGCCACCGCAGCCATCGATTTGCCCAGGTAGAATGCTGCACGGTTCACAATACGCAGAGCGACTTCATCGCCTGCCTTGGCAGCGTCAAAGACTTCCTTGGCCGCAATCTTCTCCACCGTGGACAGAGTGGTGCGGTCCCCGCGGGCCACTGCATCATTCGCCATGCGGATAATGCCAGTCGCAGAGGAAACGGTTTCCAAACAACCCATGTTCCCGCAGCCGCACTGGATAGCTTCCAGATCGGGAACTACTGTGATATGGCCAAGCTCTCCGGCCAGACCGGCAAAGCCCTGATACACCTTGCCATTGATAATAATTCCGCCGCCTACCCCTGTACCCAGCGTATAGCAGACGCAATTCTCAATGCCGCGTCCTGCACCGCTCCAAGCCTCGCCCAGCGCAGCCACATTGGCGTCATTGTCTATTTTGACAGGCTTGTTCAAACGACCTTCCAGAATGGAACGGATCGGCACATCTCTAAATCCTATGTTAGGCGCAAGGATGATGATTCCTTCACGAATATTCGTAAACCCGGCAAGCCCGGCTCCCACACCGGCAAGCTGTTCCCAGGAATACGGAGAGTCCTCCACAATCAGGCGCACATACTTCTCGATATTATCGATAACGGCATCGACGCCGTCTGCGGTCCCCGTTGGACCTTCGTAAGTGTGCAGCAGGCTTCCCTCGGCATTGCAGATTCCAACCTTAATCGTGGTTCCACCTAAATCCACGCCAACGTAGATATTTTCAGACATGTTACAAGCCACCTTTTTCTATGCTAAAATAGTTAATCCTACGTACCCACTATAATAGAAGCCTCCCCTGCGGTCAAGGAAAGGCGATACACCCGGGGCAATGTTCTTCAGGAAGCGGTATGGGATGTTTTGACATGCTCCGTCTGCGGACAACCCGCCTAACAAAAAGACCTTCTCACCCGGCAGGCAAGAAAGTCTGAAAGTAATCTTCTATTGCCCTGGTCCCTGTAAATCTGCCATTATTCCGACAAAATACGCTTTTGCCCCTCTAAGGCACGGATCGGAGCAATATTCTGTGTGAACTCCAGCGTCCCCATATAGCGGCCGGTCTCATCACGTACTGCGAAGTAGCGGATATAGATGAATTTATCTTTGATGGCAATCCAGAAATCCTCAGCATCCTTAACGCCTGCCTTGAAATCTGCCAGCAGCTTCTCCACCACATGCACGCTTTGCGGAGGATGACAGTTCTGCACCGTACGGCCGATAACCGCCTTGGTCCGGGCGAAGATCCGTTCCTTGCCATGCGAGAAGTAGCGGACCACATCGTTCTCATCGATAAAGGTCAAATCCACCGGCAGATGATTCATCATCGTCTCGAGCTGATGAAGCGACAGCAGCCCGGTCTCAAAACGGATGAAGCCCTGCGGTGATGCAGCTTCTCCTTCTTGCTGGCTCTGGGCACCCTCCGGTTCAGCGGCACGCTCCGGAATCCATTCCTGCTCCGGCGCGGTCAGGCAGAAGCCGATTTCGTCACTTTCGCGGGCGATTTTGACCCATTCATCTTCAGTCAGCTTATCGAGTGCCATCGGCAGCAGAATATTCTCTTCTTTGAAGATCATCTCGTTGACTTCTTTAATGATCTCCTCCAGTGAAACTGCAATCTGCTCAGACTCCCCGCTATACGCGCTGAGTGCTTTCTTGGCTTCCTTAATCATATTGCGGATCCCGTCATCCACGCCCCACATTACCTTGGTTGGACCATAAATGCCGTACTTCTCTAAGTAAGGAAACAGCAGATTCTCCTTGCGGCTGTAATGCTTGTCGAGGTCGAGCAGTAGGCTCAGATCCTCCAGCAGCTTGAAGATGATCTCTTCGCTGGCGTTCTTCTTGAACTTGTCTGTGTGCAGCTCCAGCCGGAAGTTAACCAGCCGTTCAATCTCACGGTTCTCCAGCTTGAAGGTATGCACAGGATGCCCCGGCTGCTCTTCGGCCTTCGAGGAACGGTGAATTTGCTCAATTGAGCCTTTGAAGATGGCCGTATGAACGGAGCAAAGGCGCTGTACTTCCTCTACCGGAATGCCCTCCTCCGTCATCAGGGAATGCTCCATGGCAGATATCTCAGCTACAGTCACATCGCCTACCGCTTCGGCAAAACGCGCCTTAACTTCCTCTACACTTTTACCCGCATGCAGCTCCTTGATGATCTCCTTCAGCATAGCCTGGCGGCGTGTCTGCTCCGGTACATCCACTTCACGGTTATTAATCAGTTCGCTCATTATATTCTCTCCTTCTATTCAATAATCTCGAAGCCGTGCTGCTCAAAGGCCAGCCGAACGGTTTCCAGCTCTATTCTCTTTAATTTCATGCCCTTGGATAATGTCATGAACCTGCCTGCCGTCTGCAGCATTCCAGGCTTCGTTATATCATGGAAACCCAGATCGGCCATAATATCTACGGCTTCCGGGTGCCTGGTTACCAGCTCCAATATAGACTCATCTAGCTTCAACACTTTGCTCAAGATCTGCACACCTCACAATTGAGAATTCTTCTCAGCAACAGCTTAGCATAGGGCAGGGGGGTAAATTGTGATTGCAGTCACTAAGTATAAAATTACCCCACAACATATTAGCTTTTAAGGAAAAAGCTGCCCGTACGCCTGTTACAGCATAGGGACAGCTATGTATGTTAAGAATTCACAGAATTCAAGGCTTCGGCTATGAAAAGCGTACATATAAAATTCCTTTGCAGGGTGCCGCCATTCCGGCCGATCAGCTTATGTAACCTGGCGCTTAATTCAATCTGCTCCGCTTCCTTCAGCCCGATGAACCCGTTGCAGGTCCGCAGGAAGTTAATGAAGCTATCCGCGTCATCCCTGCTGTCCCAAGGATACCGGTAGACCTCCGGGGCTCTGAAATTTCCGCTGCCGGACAGCTCTGCTACAGTTCGCTCCACTCTCTGTTCAATTACATCCCGCTTATTAAACCAGAATACCTCATACTCCGCACAGACCTCGGCAATCTCTTGCTCCATCTCACTGTCTCCCTGCAGATAAAAATTCCAAAAGAGCGCGAGCCGCCCTCCCGGCTTCAGCAGCCGCCCACATTTCTTGTAACCTTCCGGCTGCGGCACCCAATGAAAGGCTTGAGCGGAGAAGATCAGGTCGAAATCCGTCTCCGGCCCAGACCAGTGCTCAAACCTGGAGGTTACAAATCGCACGTTTTTATCCCTATGCTTCTGTCTTCCCAATTCCGCCAGTTGTGGGCCCGGTTCAATACATAGCAGCTCATACCCGCGGTCCAGGAATAATTCGGAGGCTTTACCGCTCCCGGCACCGATCTCAAGAATTCTGGACTCCTTAGTCAGAGAGGCTTCTTGTACAATCTGCTCAATCAGGGCGAATGGATAACTGGGTCTATACCTATCATAGTATTCAGCCGCTTCATTGAAACGTTCGCTTTCCTTGAGCCAGTCTTTGTTCCTCATTCGATTCACTCCCTATACTTGGATAATGCTATTTACGCCAACGGTTGTGCATGGTTTCACATAATAGGGAGAAGAATCTTGTGCTATTCGCGCATAAGAAAAGCTGCCCTCACGCCTTTTACAGCATGGGACAGCAGGGAAATAGCTATAGGAGACTTGCCTTTTTACAGCGACCTGCTCAATCTGTAGGAATTACGGATATCATGCGAAATCCGCATGCTGCAGAATTTAGGACCGCACATAGAGCAGAAATGAGCTTGCTTCGCCCCCTCCGCAGGAAGCGTCTCATCATGATACTCCAGCGCCCTTTCCGGGTCCAGAGAGAGATGGAACTGGTCTCGCCAGCGAAACTCGAACCGTGCCTTGGACAGCGCATTATCCCTGTCCTGTGCACCCGGATGCCCCTTGGCGAGGTCTGCGGCATGTGCAGCGATCTTGTAGGTAATGACTCCCTCGCGCACGTCATTCTTGTTAGGCAGACCTAAATGCTCCTTGGGTGTAACGTAACACAGCATAGCCGTCCCGAGCCAGCCGATCATCGCCGCCCCGATGGCTGAAGTGATATGATCATAACCGGGTGCAATATCGGTAGTGAGCGGACCCAGGGTGTAAAAAGGGGCTTCCCGGCAAATCTCGAGCTGCTTGTCCATATTCTCCTTAATCTTGTGCATCGGCACATGCCCCGGGCCCTCAACCATTACCTGAACATCGTGCTTCCAGGCCAGCGCTGTCAGCTCTCCCAGTGTCTCCAGCTCAGCGAATTGAGCTTCGTCATTGGCATCTGCAATAGAACCCGGACGAAGTCCGTCCCCCAGAGAGAAGGCCACATCATACGTCTTCATAATCTCACATATAGCTTCGAAGTGTGTGTACAGAAAGTTCTCCTGCTGATGGGCAAGGCACCAAGCGGCCATAATCGAGCCGCCCCGTGATACGATTCCCGTCATTCTTCCGGCAGTCAGCGGAATATAGCGCTGTAGCACCCCGGCATGAATGGTAAAGTAATCGACCCCCTGCTCCGCCTGCTCAATCAGCGTGTCGCGATAGAGCTCCCAGGTTAAATCCTCGGCTATGCCGTTCACCTTTTCGAGCGCCTGGTATAAGGGCACCGTGCCGACAGGCACAGGAGAATTGCGTATAATCCATTCACGGGTGGTATGAATCTTGGAGCCGGTGGAGAGGTCCATGATGGTGTCGGCCCCCCAGCGGGTTGCCCACCGCATCTTCTCCACTTCCTCTTCAATAGAAGAAGACACCGCAGAATTTCCGATGTTCGCATTGATCTTAACCAGGAAGTTACGGCCAATAATCATCGGCTCGCTCTCGGGATGATTGATGTTTGCCGGAATAATGGCCCGTCCGGCGGCCACCTCATCCCTTACGAATTCCGGCCGGGTATTCTCGCGGATCGCGATATACTCCATTTCCGAAGTAATGATCCCTTGCCGCGCATAATGCAGCTGGGTAACATTGTTGCCCGCATGTGCCCGCAGGGGACTCCGCTGCAGCCCTGGATAAGCCTCTGCGGGCGGCCCGCCCCTGCGGATTCCATTATCCTGCGGCTGCACAGCTCTTCCGGTGTATTCCTCCGAATCGCCACGCTCCGCAATCCAGCATAAACGGTGCGGCGGCAGCCCCCTCCGAATGTCAGCCTCTTGCGCAGCATCGGTGTAAATTCCGCTTGTGTCATAGACACGCAGCGGTTCGTTCTCCTCTTCCCCGGCAACGCCCTCGGTTCTGCTGAGGCTGATCTCCCGCATCGGAACCTGAATATCCGGGCGCGAGCCCTCTACATACACTTTGCGGCTTGCAGGAAATCGGGAAAGGTCCACCTCTTCGTTCTTCATCATTTCTGGCATTCTAATCTCCTCCTCTTCGCTCTATGAGCCAATCAGATAAGATTTCACGCAGCAGACTGAGCCGAAGAATCATGTATAGCACAAGGCATCTGAATTCTTGCAAGTCAAAAAGCCGCTCCACCTGGAGCGGCTTTATCAAAGGAACAGCCCAATAAGACTGTATTCAAAAAAAGGTCCGACTCCACTTTCCTACGCTGGTATGATCCAGATCAGGTTCAAGGGTCCGGAAATTCACTTTTCCCGTCTCAGCCTATTCAGGCTCCCCTAGTGGGTATCTTATCTAATTAAATACATTCTACTGGTATAGGATTTTTTTGTAAACCCGTAAATAACAAGAACCTTCTCCGGTTATTTATCGAGCGATTCGCTCCAGTCATGCACCATCGTGCCTTCCAGGAACTTCTCGGCATCCATGGCGGCCATACAGCCGGTTCCGGCTGCCGATATGGCTTGACGGTAACGCGTATCCTGCACGTCGCCGCAAGCGAATACGCCGGGAATATTCGTCTCTGTGGTGCCCGGGTTAACCACTATATAGCCATTGGCATCGGTGTTAATCTGCCCGCCTAAGAAAGCGGTATTCGGTGTATGTCCGATAGCGACAAATACACCATCCGCTTCCACCAGCTCGGTAAGTCCCGTCTCATTGTTAAGGACGGTGATGCCCTTAACTCCGGTATCGCCGACGGTTACCTCAAGCGGCGTGCGGTTCAGTGCCCATGACACCTTGCTGTTGTCGCGTGCGCGGTCCTGCATGATCTTCGAAGCACGCAGCTCCGGACGGCGGTGCACCAGCGTTACGCTGGAAGCAAAGCGGGTCAGGAAGCTGGCTTCCTCCATCGCGGAATCGCCGCCGCCGACCACGACAATTTTTTTGTTACGGAAAAAGAATCCGTCACAGGTCGCACAGGTGCTGACCCCGCGTCCTACATTCTCCTGCTCGCCCGGGATACCCAGGTATCTGGCGGAGGCGCCGGTCGAAATAATGACCGACTCCGCTTCCAGTACACCCATTCCGTCTACAGTCACCTTGAACGGACGCTGTGAGAAGTCAACCGACTCCACCCAGCCATTCTTGAATTCAGCGCCGAAGCGTTCGGCCTGCTTACGCATGTTGTCCATCAGATCAGGACCCAGAATTCCTTCAGGGAAGCCTGGAAAGTTCTCCACTTCTGTCGTCGTTGTCAGCTGTCCTCCCGGCTGCAAGCCTTCAATTACGAGCGGGCTCAGGTTCGCGCGCGCCAGATAAATCGCGGCAGTCAGCCCGGCCGGGCCTGTTCCGATTACAATCGTTTTGTACATTACATTGGCCTCCTTACAAGTAGGTTTGTATTTACAAGTGGAAACGGCTTTATCGTCCTTTTATTAAGACGGTACCGTTTCAGCGAGAAATATAAGGATAAGTTATCGTGAGAAACGTATAGATTCTTATATTTGAAAAAAGGGTTCAAATATTGTTGGTGGACGGCGACAAGCCGTCCGTTCCCGGCAGCATGCCCTGGGTATCGCATTCACTGTCGATCCGCCGTGCATAGCGGCTTACCATGGAGACCGAGACGCCGTAACGCTGTGCCGCCTCGCGGAAGGTGACCGGACGCCCGTGCAGCCTGGCAGTCAGATACTCCAGTGCCGCACACCAGCCGCCGTCATTGCGGAATAACGGTACATCCGGATACAGGCTGCCGATGAACTGCTTCCAGATAAACTCTGCATCCTTCTTCTGCACAGCATCATATCTCCGGTCCATCATGGCCACCGTATGATCGATAATCCGCTGCCAGTCTTCCTTCCATTCAGCCGGGCCCTTGGGGCTGGAAGCCGCTTGCAACGGCTCTTCCTCAGGAGCTGCAGCTTCTTCCAGATTCTCTCCAATCAGCCGCTGCAGGCTGAACAGCGCCGCCTCCTGCAGCCGGTCCTCCTGGAGCGGCTGATGCTCCAGAACTCCGCGCAGTACCTCGGACATCTCCTCATCCTCAATCCAGCGCAGGGCTTCGGTCACCTGGAGCTTCGTGGAGGAATCGCCGTAGCGCAGCGCCCAGAAGAACGAGGCGCGCAGCAGCGGATTGTTCCGTACTTCTTCGGTGAACTTGCCTGTATTCCCCTTCCACTGCTTAAGCTGCTCCTGGAAAGGCAATTGGTAATTATAGCTGACAGCAGGCATAGGTCTGTCTTCTCCCCGGGCTTGCTGGAGCTGGGACAGGAAGAATGCCGGCACGGCCGACTCAGGGTCCAGCTTCGCAGCCTGTCTCCAGCAGCGCAGGGCTTCAGTGTAGAGGCCGCTGTTGCTGGCCGCTGCTGCGCAGTAATGATACAGGCCGGCGTCTCCGGCGACCTCTTCATCCTTCAGCAGACGCCGGAAGTGGCTGTATGCTGCAGTATGTCTGCCCAGGATGCCCATCGTCGTGGCCATTTTGAATACATGCTCCTGATGAAAAGGCACAGTGGCTTCAAGCATGCCCAGCAGAGAATCCAACTGCTCCTTGTCACCTGCATACTGCAGGAAGATCGCCATATTGCAGAGCGCATGCAGATTACCGGGGTCCTGCTTCAGCACCTCGTTCAGGCATTCCTTCGCTTTGGCAAACCGGCCCATATAGAAATAAGCGAGGGCCAGGTTATTATGCGCAGCCAGAAAGTCCGGCGAGGTCGCAATGATCTCTTCCAGCAGCTCTACGGCCTGGGGAAACTTGCCCTCCTCCAGCAGACTGCGGGCCCGGTCATGCTCGACCACACCCTCACGGCTGCGGATCCGCACAAGCGGAGCAGGACGGTTCAGCTCATATTGCAGCAGCTCCATCAGCTCTTCGGATTCGGCCATGAACTCGCCGCTGGCATCCTCTTCCAGATACGTGACCAGCGAACGCTCCGCCTCTTCAAAGCTTTCCATATTGGCGTAATTATTAGCCATATAGAAATGACATTCGGTCATTGCGGGATCAATCTTCTCCAGTACATGGGTCAGAATCTCATTAGATGCTGTGTAATTACCCATCTCAGATAATATACCCGCCATGTTGCAATGATTCACCGGATTATCCGGCTCATATTCAACAGCTTTGCGAAAATTCTTTAATGCCTTATCATATTGAAAGCGGTCAAGCGACCGTACGGCTCTTTCAAAGAAAAAATTGGCATCCAGAGTGACCGGAATCACATTACCGCTGTCCGTATCATTCTCTGAAGTTTTCTCAATCATGGAAGCAAGGCACCTCCCTTTGTAAGCTTCCCTAGCCTAACGAAAAATAGGAGAGCGGCATCAAATATATACCCATACTCCCTGTCTTAAGTGTTCTTTTCGTTTCCATTTATGGACTTGGCTGTCTTCTTCACACAGTATACCACATGTGGTAGTGAGATTCTCACCTGGGAGGAGAGTTAAGGGGAGGTAAACGCTTGAAAAGTTGCTGCTGCAGCATAACTGTAAAAAAGAAACGCAGGGACTATATCCCCGCGTCTCTAAATAGCTTGTCTATGGAACCGCCTTCGATGATAATACGTGTGGCTTCTGCCAGCATAGGTGCAACAGAGAGCACCGAGAATCTGCTGGAATGCTCATCCGGCAGCGCAATAGAATCCGTGACGACAATTTCGTCGATATTGGGATGATCCATCCGCTCCAGCGCATCTCCGGAGAACAGCCCGTGCGTAGCACAGACGATGCTGTTCCGGGCCCCGCGCTCCTTCAGCCCTTCTACCACATTGACGATCGTGGTCCCCGTATCAATAAGGTCCTCAATAATAATCGGCGTTCTTCCCTCAACGTCTCCGATGACATGGGTAATCACCGATTCGTTATGAGCCGGACGTTTCTTGATCATGATGGCAAACGGAGAGTCCAGCCGGCTGGCCAGCTTCTCAGCCATGGAGGCGCGGCCTGCATCGGGTGATACGACTACCAGATCGGAGAGGCCTTTGATCTTCAAATAGCCGCTGATCAGATCAAGCGCAGTCAGATGATCCACCGGAATGTTGAAGAATCCCTGGATAGCCGCTGCATGCAGGTCAATAGTTATCACGCGGGTAGCTCCTGCAGTGGTCAGCACATCGGCAACCATTTTGGCCGAGATCGGCTCACGCGGCGCAGATTTGCGCTCCTGCCGGGCATACCCGTAATAAGGAACGATAATATTCACTGTTCTTGCCGATGCGCGTTTGGCAGCGTCGATCATGACCAGCAATTCTACAAACAGCTCGTTAATCGGATGAGCCAGGGATTGCACCAAAAATACGTCGCAGTTCCGGATGCTCTCTTCATAATGCACATAAATCTCGCCGCTCTTGAAACGTGTCAGCTTAATCAGGCCCAGCGGTGCGCCAAGGCGCTCCGCAATATCAGCGGCCAGCTTCGGATTCGACGAACCGGAAAAAATACGTAATTGATGATGCATAGTACCCTCCTGGGATTATAATTTAAACTTCGAACGCAAGTGGAAACGGCTTTGCCGTCCTTGTATGGACGGTACCGTTTCAGCGAGAAATAGAAGGATAATATATAGCGCGAAGCCTATACATTCTTATATTTGGACGGATGTGCGGCGGCGTCCTTCGAACACAGCCAGTTCACGGAAGCCCGTGCGCCACAGCATTTCCCGCGCCTCCTGTAAGCCGTCTCCCAGCTTCAGAGGGTCATGGGCGTCTGAGCCCACGGTGAGCGGAATGCCCAGGGCATACGCCTGCTGAAGCACATGCTCAGCCGGGAACATCTCGGCGCAAGGCTTAGTGAGTCCCGAAGCATTCAGCTCCATCGCGATTCCGCTGCCGGATATAACCTTGAGCGTCTCCAGCTCCAGTGCTCTGGCCTCGGCTCTTCCTTCCGGAGTCTGCGGCCCGTAACCGAACCTTTTGATGACATCCATATGTCCTATAATATCATATAATCCCGATAACGCCGACTTCTGCACTGCATCATAATATCGGCGGTAGACGCTCATCACTTCCTGGCCTTCCCAGCCATGGGTCTGCCGGTGGTCCGTAATATCCCATTCTCCGAGAAAATGCACCGACCCGATCAGATAGTCCCACGGATAGGGTGCTAAAAGCTCGCGGATCTGCTCTTCATATCCCTCGATATAATCCGCTTCAAGCCCCACCCGCAGCTCAATCGTTCCGCGGTAGCGCTCCTTCAGCGTAAGACATTCCTCCACATAACGCGGAAGCTCCGCAAGCGGCATAGCCATCTCGGGATAATAGTGCTCCGGATCTACATGGATAAGCGGCAGATGATCGGACAGTCCAAGCTGCTGCAGTCCGAGCGCGATGCCGCGCTGCACATACTCTTCAAGCGTCCCTACGGCATGGCCGCAGCGCTCATGGTGGGTATGGTAATCAATACGCATGCTGAACCTTCCTCCTAGTCCCGGCGAGGCCGTTCATGGCGGGCACTCAGCTCTTCCATAATCTCATCCAGCGGAAGCTTCCGCTCCTGCAGCAGGACCAGTAAATGATAGATCAGATCGCTGACTTCAAGGCGAAGCTCGGCATTATCTTTATTTTTGGCGGCGATAATAGTTTCGGAGGCTTCTTCGCCGACCTTCTTGAGAATCTTGTCGACGCCCTTATCAAACAGATAAGTAGTATACGCCCCTTCCGGACGGTTCACTTCCCGCTCGGCAATTACGCGCTCCAGCTCACCCAGTACAGCAAAGCGGTCATGGCCTGCTGCTGCCGAGTTAACTGTACCTCCAGCTGCTTCAGCTGTTGCCGGTGAATCGAGGGGAATCTCGCGGAAGAAGCAGCTGTTCTCACCCGTATGGCAGGCCGGTCCTTCCGGCACAACTTTCACCAGTAGCGTATCGCTGTCACAATCGTAATGGATGGAGGTGATGGCCTGGGTATTGCCGGAGGTTCCGCCCTTATGCCAGAGCTCGCTACGCGAACGGCTCCAGAACCAGGTCTGGCCGCTCTCAAGAGACAGCCGTAGTGACTCCGGATTCATATAGGCGAACATTAATACTTCCAGGGTACGGGCATCCTGCACCACTGCCGGCAGCAGGCCGGCTTCATTCCAGCGGATGCCTGACAATGCCTCCTGCTGGATCTGCGCTATATCTTTCTTGTCCTCGCTCATCGGATCTCTACCCCTCTTTGCTTCAGATCAGCCTTCAAATCATGAATGGCAATCTCTTTATAGTGAAAAATAGTTGCCGCAAGCCCGGCATCTGCCTTGCCTGCGGTAAATACATCATAGAAATGATCAATTCTTCCCGCACCGCCGGAAGCAATTACGGGAATGCTCAGCAGATCGCAGACTGCTGCCGTCAGCTTCAGATCGAAGCCGTCCTTCGTGCCGTCCGCGTCCATGCTCGTAAGCAGGATTTCGCCCGCTCCCAGCCGCTCAGCTTCCTTGGCCCAGGTAAGCGCCCGGATACCGGTAGGCGTACGTCCGCCGTGAGTGTACACTTCCCACTCGCCCCAAGCTTCATTATATTTGGCATCCATCGCCACCACAATGCACTGGGAGCCGAAGTGGCGGGCGCCTTCAAGAATCAGCTGCGGATTATTGACAGCTGCCGTATTAATGCCGATCTTGTCCGCACCGGCGCGCAGGATCCGCTTCATGTCCTCGGGTGTAGAAATCCCGCCGCCCACCGTGAATGGAATAGCAATCTCCCCGGCAGTCTGCCGCACGACCTCAACCATAGTCGCCCGCCCTTCCACTGAAGCGGAGATATCCAGAAATACCAGCTCATCTGCACCTTCGCTATCATATAAAGCCGCCAGCTCCACCGGATCTCCGGCATCGCGCAGATTTACGAAATTAACGCCTTTTACCACCCGCCCGTCCTTCACATCCAGACAGGGGATAATCCGTTTGGCTAACATCCAAGACCCCTCCTTCACAGGCTAACAAAAGTAATTACTAAGCCCGTAACCCCTACGCCTTACCCAGCGCCTGCAGGGCTTCAGCCAGATCAATATTGCCGGTGTAGAGCGCCTTGCCGACAATCGCTCCACCGATCCCGCTGCCGCTATGTACGCTCAGACGCAGCAGATCGTCCAGGCTGGTAACACCGCCGGAGGCAATTACGGTTTTGCCGCTCGCCCCGGCCATGGACAGAATCCCCTCCACGTTCGGTCCCTGCATCATCCCGTCACGGGAGATGTCTGTGTAGATGAAGGTCTCTGCACCTTTGGCTGCCAGCTCCTTGGCCAGATCCTCGGCGCGCACCTCGGAGGTATTCAGCCACCCATGCGTAGCCACATAGCCGTTACGGGCGTCAATACCGATCGCTACCTTATCGCCATACTTCGCGAGAACCGCCTCTGTAAAAGCATAATCATTGATCGCCGCCGTTCCAATAATGACCCGGCTGATGCCAAGACCCAGCAGCTTCTCCACATCCGCAAGCGTGCGGAGACCGCCGCCGACCTGAACCGGAACATTGGCATTCCTGGCAATGGCTCCGATGATGGCATCATTAACGGGATGCCCGGCCTTAGCGCCGTCCAGATCGACCAGATGGATAAACTGTCCGCCCTGCTCTTCCCAAGACTTGGCCACCTGAACCGGACTGTCGTTATAAATGGTTTCCTGGCTGTAATCCCCCTGCTGCAACCGGACACATTTGCCGTCACGGATATCAATCGCCGGATATACGATAAAAGAAGACATGTAGCGCTCCCCGCTTTCATTACAATTTGCAAATATAGTTATTCAGGATTCACGCCTGCTCTCTTCGAAGCCGCAGGAAATTCCCCAGCAGCTTGATGCCAAGCTCACCGCTCTTCTCCGGGTGAAACTGCATGCCGTACACATGGTTCCGCCCGACTATAGCCGTTACCGGATGTCCATAATCCGTGACCGCCAGCAGGTCGCTGTCGCTACCTGCAAGCACATGATAGGAATGGACGAAGTAGACATGCCCTTCTTCAAGGCCGGTCAGAAGCGGACTCTCCGGCTGGAGGAAGCCCAGCCTGTTCCACCCCATATGCGGCACCTTGTAGCCGTCACGGGGTGCGAAGCGTACCACCGAGCCCGGCAGAAGATCCAGCCCCTTATGCTCGCCATGCTCCTCGCTGCTGCTGAACAGCAGCTGCATACCAAGGCATATACCCAGCAGCGGCTGTCCCGCTTCAGCTGCAGCCTTAACTACAACATCCATTCCGCTCGCCCGCAGATGCTCCATCGCATCGCCGAATGCACCGACACCCGGCAGGATCACGCTGTCTGCCGCCAGAATCTCACCGGCATCTGCCGTCACCAGACTCGTATACCCCAGGCGTTCCACCGCCTTGCTGACACTGTGCAGGTTGCCCATGCCGTAATCGACGATTGCAACGGTCATGCTACAGCACTCCCTTCGTTGAAGGCACACCCTTCACCCGGGGGTCCACTTGTGTCGCTTCATCCAGCGCCCGTCCCAGTGCCTTGAAGACCGCTTCAATCATGTGATGGGTGTTGGAGCCGTAATGCACAATGACATGCAGCGTAATTCTCGCTTCCAGCGCAAATTTCCAGAGGAATTCGTGAACCAGCTCCGTAGAGAAGCTGCCTACCTGCTGCGAAGGATACGTTGCCCGGTATTCAAAATGCGGCCGGTTGCTGATATCAATCACTACCTGAGCCAGTGCCTCATCCATGGGGATGAAGACACTCGCATAACGCTTGATGCCTTTTTTGTCGCCAAGCGCTTCCCGCAGCGCCTGTCCCAGACAGATACCGATATCCTCAACCGTGTGGTGGTCATCGATATCGATGTCGCCCCGCGCCTGTACGCTCAGATCAAACTGTCCATGCTTGGTGAATAGATCCAGCATATGATTCAGAAAAGGCACATCGGTCTCCAGCTCGGAAACTCCGCTGCCGTCCACAGCAAAGGTCAACGCGATGTCCGTTTCGTTGGTTGTACGGCTAAGTCCGGCCTTGCGCAGCGCCACTTCATTATTATTGTTCTCCATTTCCGTCTCCACCTTTCGCTTCGTTCTCCAGCCGGATTTCTATTGCGCGGGCATGGCCTTCCAGGCCCTCACGCCGGGCGAGCTCCATAATCGCCGCCCCGTCCCGCAGCAGTGCTTCCTTGCTGTAATAGATCAGGCTGGATTTCTTAATGAAATCATCCACGTCCACAGGCGAGGAGAACCTTGCTGTGCCGTTGGTCGGTATAATATGGTTCGGTCCGGCGAAGTAATCGCCGACCGGCTCCGAGCTGTACGGACCCAGGAAGATTGCCCCGGCGTTCTCAATCGCGCCGGTCAATGCCATCGGGTCGGCCACTACAATCTCCAGATGCTCCGGCGCCAGCCGGTTCACAATGGAGATGCCCTCCTCGAGCGATTCCACGACGATAATCGCGCCGTAGTTCTCTACCGAGGCCCGCGCGATAGCTTCGCGCGGCAACGTCTGCAGCTGCCGTTCTACTTCGGCAGCAACGGCCTCCGCGAGACGCTGCGACGGCGTCACAAGGATCGCCGAGGCCATCTCGTCGTGCTCGGCCTGCGAGAGCAGGTCGGCCGCGACGTAGGCGGCCTCGGCGGTATCGTCGGCAAGCACGACGATCTCGCTCGGTCCGGCGATGCTGTCGATATCGACAGCGCCGTAGACCTCGCGTTTGGCCAGGGCCACGTAGATGTTCCCTGGCCCGCAGATCTTATCGACCGGCACGATCGATTCCGTGCCGAAGGCCAGGGCGGCGATCGCCTGCGCGCCGCCTACGCGGTATATCTCGTTTACGCCTGCCTCAGCGGCGGCAACGAGAATATAGGGATCGATGCCTTCGAAGCCGCCCGTCGAAGGCGGTGTAACCATCACGATCTCCGGCACGCCAGCGATCTGTGCCGGAATAACGTTCATCAGCACCGAGGAAGGATACGCTGCCTTGCCCCCGGGAACATAGACGCCCACCCGCTTCAGCGGGCGGATGATCTGTCCGAGGATCGTGCCGTCCGGCTGCAGATCCATCCAGGAATTGCGCTTCTGCCGCGCATGGAACGCACGGATATTGACAGCTGCCGCCCGGATTGCCGTCACGAAGGACTCCTCTACCCGGCCATAGGCGGCCTCTAGCTCCTCCTGCGTTACCCGCAGCTGCGCAGGCGTCAGCACTGCGCCGTCGAAGCGCTCCGTATACCGGAGCAATGCCGCATCACCTTCCTGTTTGATACCGGCCACGATTTCACGTACCGCCTTGTTCTGCTCCGGCGTGCCGTATTCCACTTCACGCTGCAGCTTAAACTCCTTACTGGACTGGACCTTCACCGCTGCTTCCCCCCTGAACTTTCTATTTACTAGCTAGGCTCAGCCGTAACTACGGATAATGTTTGGACTTCCGCTCCTACAGTTCCAAACTTCCCCTTCGTCACTTCTATCCTTTTTTCATCTCTTAAAGTTTAATCTGTATAGCTTATTTAATCTGCAGCTCCGGGCCTGCAATCACGGCCTGCAGGCGGTCACACAGCTGCTGGATTTCCTCATTCTTCATCCGGTAGCTTACCCGGTTGGCCACCAGGCGGCTGGTAATTTCGAAGATACTGGTCATTTCCACCAGCCCGTTATCCTTCAGGGTCTGGCCGGTCTCCACCATATCCACGATCCGGTCAGCCAGTCCAATCAGCGGCGCCAGCTCAATCGAGCCGTTCAGCTTCACAACCTCGACCTGCTGGCCCTGCTCACGGAAGTACCGTGAGGCCACGTTCGGATATTTGGTCGCTACCCGCTGCTGGATGCCCGGCTGCCAGTTCGGGAGTCCGATAATCGACATCCGGCAGCGGGCGATTCCCAGATCAAGCAGTTCGTACACATCACGGTTTTCTTCCAGCAGTACATCTTTGCCGACAATACCGATATCCGCTACACCATACTCTACATATGTAGGCACATCTACCGGCTTGGCAAGAATAAACTCCATTCCGGCTTCCGGCAGTGAAATCACCAGCTTGCGTGATTCTTCCCCGTCCGGAGGAATCGGCAGTCCCGCCTTGCGGAACAGCTCTGCGGCTTTGTTGTAAATCCGGCCTTTCGGCATGGCTACCTTAAGAATCTGTGCCATTCATACCCGCCTCCATTTCAATTTCCGCTACATACTTGCAGGGATTACTTGAGTTCACATGTTCCTTCATTTCACGTATTGTCACCTATTGCTTCATTCCACATTTATGAGCTCAGCCATGCTCGCTGATAAAAGACACAAACGTATAAATCTCTCCGTAACGTTCACCCTCTGCCTCTACGGTATCCGTATCCAGGCGCTTCACAACCTTCAGCTCTTCCGGGCCTGCCGCCAGCCGGGTTACCACAGCGTGGCCCTCATTCCGCAGCCGGGCCGCCTCAGCAAGACCTTCCTGACGCCGCAGGGCATCGTACTGGACCAGTACCGGCAGTTCTTCCTCTTCGGTCACTCCGGATACACCATCCAGAATGCGGTTGGTCTTCAGTGAGAAGCCTGTCGACGGAATCGGGCGTCCAAACTGCTGAAGCAGATTGTCGTACCTTCCGCCGCTGCACACCGGGAAGCCCAGCTCCGAAGCATAACCTTCAAACGTCATGCCCGTATAATAGGAGAAATCACCGATCATCGTCAGATCAATCAGCACATGCTGAGAGACGCCGTATGCGACAAGCACCTCCCATACCTTGCATAAATGCTCAATGGAAGCGCGTGCCAGCGGATGGCTGCTGAGCTCCAGCGCCTGTCCGCAGATTTCCTTGCCTCCCCGCAGCCGCAGCAGTCCGTCCAGTTCCTTCTTCTGGGCTTCCGGCAGTTCCAGGCGGCGCAGCGTCTCCCGGAAAGCGACATAATCACGGCCCAGCAGATGACTCTTCAGCTCTTCCTGGGCCTGCGGGAGGCCGGATACCGCTTCCTGGAACAGACCGTCGAGGAAGCCTACATGCCCTATCGCAATTTTAAAAGATTTCACTCCCGCGGCCTCCAGCGAGGCAATTGCCAGTGCAACGACCTCAGCATCCGCCTCTGGTGAATCATCTCCGACAAGCTCCACTCCGGTCTGGAAGAATTCTGCTTCCCGGCCGGCCTCCTCTTCGATAGCACGGAAGACATTGGCATGATAGGACAGGCGCAGCGGCAGCGGTTCGTCCTTCAATAAGGAGGAGACTACGCGGGCAACGGGCGCTGTCATTTCTGAACGCAGCACGAGTGCCTGACCGCGGTTATTCAGTAATTTATACAACTTCTGGTCTGACGTGGAACTGGCCACACCGACCGTATCGTAATATTCAAGGGTGGGGGTAATCATCTGGCGGTAGCCCCAGCGGCTCATGCAGTGCAGCACATCGTTCTCAATCTTGCGCAGCTTCGTTACCGCACGCGGGAGATAATCCCGTACGCCGGCAGGCTTTTCGAATCCCTTTGGTTTGGACATCTTCACTTTTCACCTCATCAGATATCATAAGAAGCATCTTAAATCGCTTTAATATGGTAAAGTGGTAGTAAACTAAAGCAGTGGTAATATCGTATCACGGACTATCCTTTTGCGTCAACAATCTCCTTCTATACCCGCCGGTTTCGGAAGCTTGGACTATATATGTTAAGCAGCGCCTATCCATCCTCTCTTTGCCACCGTGATTACCTGCGAATATAATAAGCTGTAGAACATGAACTTCAGAATGTTTCATACGAAATATATAATATAATTGTACTTTATTTCCTGCATTAAGTATTCCCGGTATCTATTTCAGAGCAGAAAGAAGGACTGACGGCTTGAGTACATCCTATATGATCGGCGTTGATATTGGAACCACCAGCACCAAGGCTGTCCTCTTCGAGGAGAACGGAACAATCGTCACACAGAGCAACCAGGGCTATCCGCTGCATCAGCCTTCCCCTTCTGTAGCAGAACAGGACCCTGGTCAGATTCTGCAGGCTGTCCTGCACACTATCTCTTCAGTCATGCAGGACAGCCACGTCCCTCCTGGACAGGTTCTGCTTGTCTCCTTCAGCTCGGCCATGCACAGCGTGATTGCTGTAGATTCTTCCGGCAAACCGCTTACCGCCTGCATCACCTGGGCCGATAACCGGAGCAGTGCAGCTGCCCGGCGGCTGAAGAATGAACTGCACGGGCATGAGCTGTATATGCGGACAGGAACACCCGTCCATCCGATGTCTCCAATTACCAAGCTGATGTGGCTCGGTGAGGAGCATCCGGAGCTGTTCAGCCAGACCCATAAATTCATCTCCATTAAAGAATATATCTTCTTCAAGCTGTTCGGCAAATATGTAATTGATCACTCCATTGCCTCTTCTACAGGTATGTTCAATCTGGAGAAGCTTGACTGGGACGCTGAGGCGCTCCGTATCGCCGGAATTACTCCAGAACGTCTATCAAGACCGGTGCCCACCACGCAGATCCTGCAGGGGCTGCTTCCGGGACTTCCGGAAGAGCTTGGACTTCTGGCCGCCACACCGTTTGTCGTAGGCGCCAGTGATGGTGTCCTGTCCAATCTGGGGGTCGGTGCCATAGAGCCGGGGGTTATTGCCGCGACTATAGGAACCAGCGGTGCCATCCGCACCGTGGTCGACCGGCCGCTGACCGACCCGAAAGGGCGGACCTTCTGCTATGCACTAACGGACAAGCACTGGGTTATTGGCGGACCCGTGAATAATGGCGGCATGCTGTTCCGCTGGGTGCGTGATGAGTTCGCCGCCTCTGAGGTAGAGACCGCGAAGCGCCTCGGTATTGATCCTTATGAGGTTCTAACCCGGATCGCCGAGCAGGTACCGCCAGGCAGCAATGGCCTGCTCTTTCATCCCTATCTGACCGGTGAGCGTGCCCCGCTGTGGAACCCCGATGCGCGCGGCTCCTTCTTCGGACTGAGCATGAATCACCGCAAAGAGCATATGATCCGCTCTGTGCTGGAGGGTGTCATCTTCAATATGTATACCGTCCTGCTCGCTATGGAGGAAATTATCGGCCAGCCGGGCAGAATCCTGGCTACCGGCGGCTTCGCCCGCTCCGCTCTATGGCGGCAGATGATGGCGGACATATTTGATCAGGAGGTGGTAGTCCCTGAGAGCTTCGAGAGCTCCTGTCTTGGCGCCGTTGTCCTCGGGCTGTACGCCATCGGCCGGATCGATTCCTTCGATTCCGTATTCGGCATGATTGGCTCGACCCACCGCCATGAACCCGACCAGGCACATGCCAAAGTCTATAAGCAGCTGCTGCCCATCTATATCTCCGTATACCGCAGCCTCGAAGGCCAATATCAGGCGATTGCCGATTTCCAGCGCGAACAGGCCGGAGAGTAGTCTGCAATCCTGCCAATATATGAATAAAAGCGCCAACTGGCCCGCATCTGCGGCCAGTCGGCGCTTTTATCATTCTGGATTTGAAGTCCCCTTCATTACTGCATTTCAAGGCACCCAGCTACACTGTTGCTTTAGGCGCCCGCTTAACCTTCTGCGGCCCAGAGCCAAAGAGTACCCATGCCGGCTTCACATAACGGAAGACGAGGGCGACGACCAGCCAGGAGCCGGCGAAGGCTACCAGCCAGCCCCCGGCAATGGCAGCCGTGTAGGCAAGTGATCCGCCGTGCAGCGGCAGCTTTCTATAGAAGAAGAGCAGCGCCGGATGCAGCAGATATATCCCGAAGGAACAGGCGCCGGCAGAGATCAGCAATCTTGCCAGCAGGCTTCGCCCCGCTCCGTACAGCAGGAAGGACAGCTGGAACAGCACAAGACAAGAGAGCAGCGCATGAAGATTGGAGAAGCCTTCATACCATAGACTGTTGATGACCGTCTTCTTCGTATAATTGTTGAACCACAGCTCCACATGAACGATTCCTGCAGTGGCCCATATGAACCACAGCACAATCCAGCTTGCCCCCTTACCGGAGCGCCACCCTTCGCGTGTAGGAATCAGCCACTTTTTCAAAGAGCTGTAATATACCGCAATCGCTGCACCGAGCAGGAAATAAGAGAAGTACGTAATTGCAAGACTGCCCTTGGACAGCTGCCAGTATCCGTGATTAGCCATATATTTGTTCAGCAGCACGAATCCCCACTGTAAGGCCAGTCCGATGAGCGGTGCCCACACCGCCAGACGGCGGACCTTCTGCAGACACCAGAGCATGAGCGGGAACAGTACATAGAACTGAATTATGATAATAATATAGTACAGATGGGTATACGCCGTACCGGTCCACAGATATTTGCCGAATTTGGCCGCCTGCTCATTAAGAGGCATGCCCCATGTATGCCCGGCAGTCATTTTCAATATAAAGTACAGCACCGAGAAAACAAGATAAGGCACAATAATATAAATCAGCCTTCGGCTATAGAATTTCGCGAGAGTCTTCCCGCCAAGCGGACGGTCAATATAATTGTAGAACAGCACGAACCCGCTTAGGAATACAAACGAAGGTACAGCGAACTGGCTGAACTTGTTTATGAACAGAAACGGATGAAACAAAGAGGTATCCAGTGTTTCCGCCAGTGTCCGCGAAGTGGCGTGAATTGCTATGACCGCAATAATCGCTATCGCCCGGAATACATCAAGCTGCGGTATTCTTTCCTTTTGAGCCATTATCTTCCCTCCTGCCTAGACCCTCATCCCTGATGCCTGGGTTGGGGTCTGTTGAACTCTCATGATTTACTGATATCTTTACCTTCGAGCACTCTATTGGTGCTCCCGTGCACAGGCTTGTCCTTCACCGTAGGGGCAAGTGAACGCGGTACACTCCCGAATGCCACCCAGGACAGGCGGATGCGGCGGAACGCAAACTGCACAAGCATCCAGCTTCCTGCCAGCGCCGCAGCCAATCCCCCGTAAATATAGAATACATAGGTTAATGAATCTGTAGGAATTCCCGTTCCGAATCTTCTATACACTGCAAGCAGCAGAGGATGGATCAGATACACCGCAAATGAAACCTCACCCAGCCGGGTCAAAATAGCAACGATCACCTTCGGTGCCCTGCGGTAGATAAGAAAGGTGGCATACAGCAGCACCAGCGCTGACAGCATCGTATGTACATTCCAGAGCAGCTCGTACCAGAGCGAGTCCGTCCATATCCCGAAGTGGCGGGCTCTATACCATAATTGTACATGCGTGAAGGCTGCTCCGAGCCACAATGTAACAAGCAGCAGGATAAGCACTTTATACCTGGCAGCCAGTTCACGCCAAGGCTTCATCAGCCACAGCTTGATCGCTTCGAAATTAATGGCGATATAGGCGCCCAGCATATAGTATGCCAGATACGAGATCGACAAGCTTCCTTTTTCCACAATATGCAGCTGATACTTGTTCCAGATAATGAATACCCACTGCAGCGCAAGTCCAATCGGAAAAGCCCAGCGCACCCACAGCCGTGAGCTCTGCAGCAGCTTAAGCAGCAACGGAAACAGCAGGTAGAACTGGATGCTGATGAATACGAAATACAAATGCGCATACGCCGAACCCGTAAATAAGGCACCCAGGAAGCCGGAGATGCTCTCTGCCAGAGGCTGTGTCAGCTTCCCATTCACGTACAGGGTCAATCCGTAATAGCCGATGGATACCAGCATATAGGGAAGCAGAATGTACTTCAGCCTGCGGCGGTAAAAGCTTCCGATCAGGCTCCCCGTCACGGGCCGCCCGTAATAATTATAGAACAGCACAAAGCTGCTTAGAAAAATAAACGACGGTGTACCGAATTTAAAGAAGATGTTGATCCAGTTTAACCAATAATAATAGGGTGACTGGAGTGCCAATTCTCCGGCCGCAAAAGATGATGAGTGGACATGCAATACGCCCAATATCGCCAGAGCACGGTAAATATCCAGCTGGGGCAGACGTTCCTGTTTTGCTGCATTCACTTTAAGATTCCTCTTCTCTGCTATGATGGCTGTTCATAGACGCCAAGCGGAAGTGATACCTATCAGGAAGTCTGCCCCTGCTGATTATTTCATTCTGATATGTGCTGCGCGTCCGTATGCGGAAGGATCCGCTCCTGCACTTACAAGTATATCGCCAATATATACTCGCCGAACACTTAAAGGTTGCTTAAGATTGCTTAATTGCCTCAGGCTGCGAAGTTTACACAAGAAACCCTGCAGCTCCTGCGCAGATACACGCAATATGAAACTGCAGGGTAAGAGGTTACCTGGTGATTATTCTTCTACAGCCTTCTCCGCTGATCCCGGCGGACGCAGCTCACGCAGCGGATTGCCCCCGACGAACGAGCCCGCAGCTACATCCTTGTGCACGACAGAACCCGCAGCGACAACCGCCCAATCTCCAATCGTAACGCCGGGCAATATCGTTGTGTTGGCTCCAATCAGGACGTTCTCCCCGATAATGACTTCACCCAGCCTGTACTCTTTGATGAGGTATTCATGGGCAAGAATGGTCGTGTTATAGCCGATGACCGAGTTCTCACCGACCGAAATTTTCTCCGGAAAAAACACATCCACCATCGCCATTAGCCCAAACGCAGTATGCTTGCCCACCTTCATCCCGAGTACCCTGCGGTAAATCCAGTTCTTGAGCGGCAAGACCGGACAGTAGCGGGCAATCTGGATAAAAATAAAATTGCGTACGCCCTTCCACGGGCTCACCGTACGGTAAATATACCAGAGTGAATTATGGCCCTCCACCGGATAGCGGGTTAACTTTCTCACGGCTGCTTCGTCTCCTGCTCCACTATAGTATACAAGTCTTTCATGTCGTGGATGATGTAATCCGGGTTGTACTTCCGCAGCATTTCCTCACCTTTGAGTGACCAGGCGACCGCAGCTACACGCACACCCGCTGCCTTGGCAGACTGAATATCGACCGCACTGTCACCTACCATCAGGGTTCTGGCCGGATCAACACCCAGATTAGCAACCGCAGTTAGGACAGGCTCCGGATGCGGCTTCACCTGACTGACATCATTGACCGTCACAATCGTCTCCATATACTTCAGCAGATCGAACATTTCCAGCGCTTTGAGTGTAGTTGGACGAATCTTCGTTGTCACAATCCCGAGCTTTATTCCCCGGCTTAACAGCCCTTCCATAGTCTCATTCACATGAGGAAAAGAACGGATTAGCTCATCATGATGCGCATAATTATATGAACGGTAAGAAAGCTCCAGCACGCTTGTGTCCTGCAGACCGGAGAACACGCTCATCTGCTGCTGGAGCGTAGTTCCCATATGGGGAATAATCTCTTCCCGGGTTAGAGCCGGGAGGTTATTCTCCTTCAGCGCATGCATGAACGAGCTGATGATCAGCTCATTAGTATTCACAATCGTTCCGTCCAAGTCAAATAACACGCATTCTATCATTAGTTCTACTACTCCTTTGTTTCCTTATCTTCAGATGAGTCCTTCACCGGCTGGATAGGCTGAGGAGCCTTCTGCGGTGTATTCACTGCACTCTCGGGAACTACAGCATCTGCCGCTGCCGGTTTAGTGCTGACAATCGGATCAGAATAATGATCCTTCGGCTGACCGCTGACACGCCGTACAATGATCAATACAACTGCAACGAGAATGATCAGTAGTGCCAGCAGCTGTGAGATACGGACATTCCCGTATGCCGGATCGAAATACCCCTGCTCAAATCCCAGCCATTTCATCGGACTCCATAGACCGTTAATGAACGATGCCAAACCGCTGCTGCCGTTAAATCCTAGGCTGTCCGTACGTAAAGCTTCAATAAAGAAGCGGCCGATCGAATACCAGATGAAATAGGACATGAAGATTTCGCCGGCACGGACAAATTTCTGGCGGCGCAGCACCATGAGGAGCAGAATGCCCAGCAGGCTCCAGAGCGATTCATACAGGAAGGTCGGATGGTGAAACGCATCCCCTATGTACATTTGATTCACAATAAAGTCCGGCAGATGCAGCTTGTCACGCAGGAAAGATTCCTCTACAACGCCGCCGTAGGCTTCCTGATTGATGAAATTACCCCAACGGCCAATCATCTGACCGGCGAGCAGTCCAGGTGCACATATGTCCACGATACGCCAGAACGGATATCCCTTGTAACGGAAATAAATAATTCCGCAGATGATCGCCCCGATCAGCGCGCCATAAATAGCAATACCGCCATTCCAGACTTTGAATATATCCAACAAGTTGTCCTTATAATCTTCCCACTTGAACGCTACAAAATAAATCCGCGCGCCAATGATCGCTGAAGGAACTCCGAGCAGCAGCATGTCCATGAAGAACTCCTGCGGAATGTTGTAGCGTTTGCCTTCTTGAATAGCAAGGAATAATCCGGCTAATGCACCAAGACCCAGTATCAAACCATACCAGTGAACAGGCAGCGAACCGATGGAGAAGACAATCGGATTAATCGCTAATGAAAAAAACATGCTCTCACACTCCTAGTCCAGATCATCCATGTCTTCTGAGATGGTGGCTGTAAGTTTATTCGTAAATTGTAGAGCCGCGTTAAAGCCCATTTGTTTCAACCGGTAGTTCATCGCTGCAACCTCGATAATTACCGCAAGGTTACGTCCCGGACGTACGGGGATCGTAACAAGCGGCACATCAGTGTCAATGATCCGTGTAGTCTCCTCGTCCAGTCCGAGCCGGTCATATTGTTTATCCTGCTGCCAGGCCTCGAGTCTAACGACCAGTGTGATCCGCTTATGATTACGGATGGCCCCGGCACCGAAGAGAGTCATTACATTAATAATCCCTACCCCACGGATTTCGAGCAAATGACGAATGAGCTCCGGAGCTGTACCATGCAGCTGGTTATCCGAGGTCTGACGGATCTCTACGGCATCATCGGCGATCAGGCGGTGCCCGCGTTTAACCAGTTCGAGCGCCGTTTCACTTTTACCGATACCGCTGCTGCCTGTAATCAGCATACCTACACCATATACATCACAGAGAACACCGTGGATTGTTGCCGTAGGTGCCAGTCTGCCTTCCAGGAAGCTTGTCAGTCTGCTCGAGAAAATAGTGGTCGCCATTGAGCTGCGCAGCACAGGTAATCCCTTTTCATTACTGATCTCAATAAGCTCCTGCGGAACGTCCAGCGCACGGGTAATTACAATACAAGGGGTATTATCGTTACAAATCCCGCGAATCCGGCTTTTGCGTTCTTCCTCAGGAAGCATTGAGAAAAAGGCCAGCTCTGTTTTGCCCAGCAGCTGAACACGTTCTTCCGGATAATATTCGAAATAACCGGCCATTTCCAGTCCCGGACGATTCAAATCATCCACTGTAATCGGTCTTTTCAGACCCTCTTGTCCGGAAACAACCTCTAATTGAAAATGCTGTACCAGTTCTGATACCTTTACCTTCTTAGCCATGTATGTCCGTCCTTTCGTCACCTGCGGTTGTGCCCGTTTCCTGCACCCGGGTTCACAACTTTTCCCATTCCAGCTACAGGTAATTCTCCTGCTATCTTAATTGATAACGCCTATGAATGCAATCTTATTACCTACGGTATTGCTAAGCCAGTCCTGACGGAATCCCCTGCTTTCCGGGTCCTTGGACCATTACGTTTTATCTCCGGCTCTACATGCCCAATACAAGAAAAAGCCGCCTGTGAGGGCGGCTTTCTTCTATTATAACCTATATCCCGCTGTGCTTTGTCTTATCCCAGCAGAATGTTCAGTTCGGACTCTTTATCGAAGAGGTGAATTTTGTTCATGTCGATTGCCAATCTAGGCTTGCTGCCTTCACGGGTAGTGGAACGTCCATCTACACGGGCAATTACAGTGTTAGCGCCAAGGCCGCTCAAGTAGAGGAGCATTTCATGACCAAGGTTTTCAGTAACATCAACCAGCGAAGTGAAGATTGTGTTAGGGGAAGCTTCCAGGAACACTGGCTCTTCATGAATATCTTCTGGACGAACGCCCATGATTACATCTTTGCCGATATAACCTTTGTTGCGCAGGATTGTAGCTTTGCCGCCTGGAACTTCAACATCAAGGTTATCTGCGCGGAAGCGGACAGCGCCGCCAACATCGGAGAGTGTACCATTGATAAAGTTCATTGTTGGGGATCCGATGAATCCTGCAACGAACAGGTTTGTAGGCTCATTGTACAATTCTTCAGGGGAAGCTGCTTGTTGAATGATACCATCGTACATAACTACGATACGGTCACCCATTGTCATAGCTTCTGTCTGGTCATGCGTTACATAGATACAAGTGGTTTCAAGACGTTTAACCAGCTTAGTGATTTCAGCACGCATTTGACCACGAAGTTTAGCATCCAAGTTGGAAAGAGGCTCATCCATCAGGAAGACTTGCGGATCACGGACAATAGCGCGGCCCAGAGCGACACGTTGGCGTTGACCACCGGACAGTGCCTTAGGTTTGCGTTCCAGCAAATGCTCGATATCGAGGATTCTTGCTGCTTCGCGCACTTTCTTGTCGATTTCTTCTTTCTTCACTTTACGCAGTTTCAGACCGAAAGCCATGTTCTGATACACGCTCATATGCGGGTACAGGGCGTAGGATTGGAATACCATCGCGATATCGCGGTCTTTAGGAGCCACGTCATTCACTACACGGTCACCAATGTACATTTTACCTTCAGAGATTTCTTCAAGACCTGCGATCATACGCAGTGTTGTGGATTTACCGCAACCGGAAGGACCAACCAGTACGAGAAATTCCTTATCTTTAATATCAAGATTGATATCGATTACTGTTGCTTTATCAGAACCCGGGTATTTTTTGAAAATATGCTCTAAACGTACGCCTGCCATTGTATTTCCCCCTCGAGTCAATTATTGGATTAGAAAATCAAACGCTTTCTTGTACACTTATCTTACCCCAGACCAGGCCTCCTGGCTATTTGTAAGGTTCACAAAAATCCTATTTTCTTTTCGTCACTTTATACAATAACATGGCTAACTTCACAATCGCCGCATCCCCGAAACTGCGGACATCGGCTCCCGTTTCCTGTTTGATCTTGTCGAGTCTGTACAGGAGTGTATTCCGGTGGATATACAGCTTCTTCGCGGTTTCGCTGACATTGCAGTCCATTTCAAAAAAAGTCTCCAGCGTCAACAGCATTTCCTTATCCGCCAGCACAGCCGTATAATCACCGATCTGACCCAGCAGCTGTCTGCGGCGGTCATCGGGGATACTGTTCACCAGACGCTCCATATGAAGCTCCCACGGCAGATGGATATAATCGCCTACCTGGAAAATCCGGCCCAGAATAATCGTCTCGCGCAGCAGAGCAACGGAGCCTGTCAGGCCTTTAACCGGAATGATGGCCGGAGAAACCGCCAGATGGAAGACGCCAACCCATTCACTGGCGATCAGTTCATGCAGTCCCATAGAGGTCTGAGACAGCAGATCCTCAGCACTTTCTTCCTCATCTTCCTTATCATCTCCGCCGGTGAGCAGTTCCTTACGGGCTAAAATTAACCATTCCTTATCCAACAGGGGAATTAGCAGAACTTCGTTCTCGAAATAACTGCGCAGCAGCTTCATTAACGAACGGTATGTCATCTGCGGATTATGGACATTCTCACTAACCAGCAAAAAAGGAATCATATCCCCGAACAGCCGGCCTTTCAGCGTAATATCATCCGGAATCTCTGCATCATCCTTTTCTTGCTCAAGCTGCGAGTTCAACCAGCCGCTAAGCTGACGGGCCTCCATCTCTCCTTCTTCCTTAAGCCCGGTAGCCTTGAGGGCTACCGCGAAATTACGGCCCGCATAATTGACCAGCTGCAGTTCCAGAGGCGACAGCCCTTCTGTCTCCACCCACACCGCGGTTATACGCCCGTCATTCTCATATAGGGGAATCCACAAATATCCCTCATGAAAGACCGCCTGCTCTTGATCCTTCTCCGTGCCCATGCCAAAAAGAGAAGCTGAATGCTGCCTCCCGAGCTGCTTGATTCCGGTTCTCTTTCCGGTGAGTTGCTCCAATTTTTGACGCAAAACCTCACTATCCATCGTCACCATTCTCCACCACTTTTGCTCTTTTCGCCTATTTTATCATATTTTGCTGCAAATTGCGGAATAGCTCTCCTGAACCCTGAGTGACATTTGATCAGTTGTGAATCAAAAGTCTATTTTGCTGCATAATGCTTCTTGGCTGGAGGCAGACTTACCGGATTCATCTTTTTCAAAGTCTTATGCATCCAGATCCCGGCAATGGCTCCTTCGCCCATAGCGACCGTCGCCTGCTCCGCATGCACTGCAACATCTCCTGCCACCCATACATGCTCAATATTAGTCATTAATGAACGTTTATTCGCCTCCACATGCTTGTTCTTATGAAGCGTTACTCCCAGCTGTGCAGCTAGCTCAGAATGTACCGGATTCCGGCCAAAAGCAATAAATCCGCGCTCTGCCGGCAGAACCTCACCGTTCTCCAAGGCTACCGCCTTAATTCTTCCGTTCTCTTCCTCAATGCGGGCAACCGGTTCTTCGATATACTGTATATCCTCATCCCGCAGCCGGTTACGATTTTCCGCCGAGACGGGTGTACATTCATGATTAATGTAGGTCAAGTCACCTGTGCGTTCCCTTAAAACAAAAGCCATATTAGCACCCACATCACCGGAGCCCATCAATACGGTCTGCCTGTTCTGAATTTCAAAGCCATCACAGTCCGGGCAAACATAGATCGTCATGCCAAGAGCAGGCCGTAAGCCCGACAGCTCAGGAAACCGGTCCATTACTCCTGTAGCAAGCAGCAGAGTCCGGCCTGCATATTGCCGCCCCCCGGTTCCGTGAAGTATGAATAATTCGTCCGGCTTCTCAGCCTTAACTATTCTATCCTTCTGAAACGCTACACCTGCCCTTTCGGCCTGAAGTCTCCCCCTGGCCCGCAGTTCCTCACCCGGCACACCGTCAGGCCAGCCCAATATATTATGATAATTCCGGCATATGCTTGATCTTCCGCCTCCTGCATCAATTACAAGCACCTGATGGACCGAGTAACGTCCCAATTGAATAGCCGCCTGAAGCCCCGCAAAACCGCCGCCCACTATAATCGCATCATAGATCAATTGTCATTCCCTCATTTCTACAGCATTATAGACTTATAATTAAACGAGGGGAACTATTTTAAACGAAATCCGGGTAATTTATATACTTTTTAATATTCAGACCTCCAGAAAACATAAAAAAGCCATCACATGAACGTGATGACTTGATTGGGATGAGCCATGAAGGACTCGAACCTTCGACACCCTGATTAAAAGTCAGGTGCTCTACCAACTGAGCTAATGGCTCATAAAAAGGGATGGAGGCTGATGGATTCGAACCACCGAACACGTACGTGAGCAGATTTACAGTCTGATGCGTTTGGCCACTTCGCTAAGCCTCCATAATGGTGGCGCGGGAGGGAATCGAACCCCCGACACAAGGATTTTCAGTCCTTTGCTCTACCGACTGAGCTACCGAGCCATAAAAACAAGCCTTAAAACAAAAAAAATGGCGGAACCGACGGGATTCGAACCCGCGATCTCCTGCGTGACAGGCAGGCATGTTAGGCCAACTACACCACGGTTCCACAATTTAATGTAAAAAATGGTGCCGGCGAGAGGACTTGAACCCCCAACCTACTGATTACAAGTCAGTTGCTCTACCAGTTGAGCTACACCGGCACGGTGTAAGGTGGATCTTAGATTTAAAAATGGTGGAGGCTGAGGGGTTCGAACCCCCGACCCTCTGCTTGTAAGGCAGATGCTCTCCCAGCTGAGCTAAGCCTCCGGGTATGTATGGTAGCGGCAGAGGGGATCGAACCCCCGACCTCACGGGTATGAACCGTACGCTCTAGCCAGCTGAGCTACGCCGCCACACTACAAGTATTGGATTTATAATGGCGGAGAGAGAGGGATTCGAACCCTCGCACCGCTTACGCAGTCTAACCCCTTAGCAGAGGGTCCCCTTATAGCCACTTGGGTATCTCTCCAAATAAATGGTAGCCATGTAAATCCGCACAGGAAATTAATTCCTGAAAACTGAATCCGAAACGAATCTGCGCTCTAAGAAATTTGGATAAGCCCTCGACCGATTAGTATTGGTCAGCTCCATGCATTGCTGCACTTCCACCTCCAACCTATCTACCTCGTCGTCTTCAAGGGGTCTTACTAGTTGGGAAATCTCATCTTGAGGGGGGCTTCACGCTTAGATGCTTTCAGCGCTTATCCCGTCCGTACGTAGCTACTCAGCCATGCTCCTGGCGGAACAACTGATGCACCAGCGGTACGTCCATCCCGGTCCTCTCGTACTAAGGACAGCTCCTCTCAAATTTCCTGCGCCCACGACAGATAGGGACCGAACTGTCTCACGACGTTCTGAACCCAGCTCGCGTACCGCTTTAATGGGCGAACAGCCCAACCCTTGGGACCTACTTCAGCCCCAGGATGCGATGAGCCGACATCGAGGTGCCAAACCTCCCCGTCGATGTGGACTCTTGGGGGAGATAAGCCTGTTATCCCCAGGGTAGCTTTTATCCGTTGAGCGATGGCCCTTCCATGCGGTACCACCGGATCACTAAGTCCGACTTTCGTCCCTGCTCGACTTGTAGGTCTCGCAGTCAAGCTCCCTTATGCCTTTGCACTCTGCGAATGATTTCCAACCATTCTGAGGGAACCTTTGAACGCCTCCGTTACTCTTTAGGAGGCGACCGCCCCAGTCAAACTGCCCGCCTGACACGGTCCCCGTACCCGATTAGGGCACCAGGTTAGAACCTAGATACGATCAGGGTGGTATCCCAACGGCGCCTCCGCAGAAGCTTGCGCTCCTGCCTCACCGGCTCCCACCTATCCTGTACAGATCGTACCCAAATTCAATATCAAGCTGCAGTAAAGCTCCATGGGGTCTTTCCGTCTTGTCGCGGGTAACCTGCATCTTCACAGGTATTAAAATTTCACCGGATCTCTCGTTGAGACAGCGCCCAAGTCGTTACGCCATTCGTGCGGGTCAGAATTTACCTGACAAGGAATTTCGCTACCTTAGGACCGTTATAGTTACGGCCGCCGTTTACTGGGGCTTCGGTTCACAGCTTCGGGTTTAACCCCTAACCACTCCCCTTAACCTTCCAGCACCGGGCAGGCGTCAGCCCGTATACTTCGCCTTGCGGCTTCGCACAGACCTGTGTTTTTGCTAAACAGTCGCTTGGGCCTTTTCACTGCGGCCCCCTCGGGCTATTCACCCTACCGAGGCACCTCTTCTCCCGAAGTTACGAGGTCATTTTGCCGAGTTCCTTAACGAGAGTTCTTCCGCGCGCCTTAGAATTCTCTTCTCGCCTACCTGTGTCGGTTTGCGGTACGGGCACCTTCTCCTGGCTAGAGGCTTTTCTTGGCAGTGTGAGATCATGACCTTCGCTACTACAATTTTCGCTCCCCATCACAGCCCAGCCTTAGTGATGTGCGGATTTGCCTACACATCAGCCTCACTGCTTAGACGGACACATCCATCAGTCCGCGTCACTACCCTCCTGCGTCACCCCATCGCTCATAGCGGATTACGGTGGTACAGTAATTTCAAACTGTTGTCCTTCGACTACGCCTTTCGGCCTCGCCTTAGGTCCCGACTTACCCTGAGCGGACGAGCCTTCCTCAGGAAACCTTGGGCTTTCGGCGGATCAGATTCTCACTGATCTTTTCGTTACTCATACCGGCATTCTCACTTGTATGCTGTCCAGCGCTCCTTACGGTACACCTTCAACCTGCATACAACGCTCCCCTACCCCAGATGCAAAGCATCTAGCCATAGCTTCGGTGGTGTGTTTAGCCCCGTTACATTTTCGGCGCAGAGTCACTCGACCAGTGAGCTATTACGCACTCTTTCAATGGTGGCTGCTTCTAAGCCAACATCCTGGTTGTCTGTGCAACTCCACATCCTTTCCCACTTAACACACACTTGGGGACCTTAGCTGATGGTCTGGGCTGTTTCCCTTTTGACAATGGATCTTAGCACTCACTGTCTGACTCCCGGCAAGAAGTTAATGGCATTCGGAGTTTGACTGAGCTTGGTAACCCTTGCGGGCCCCGCACCCAATCAGTGCTCTACCTCCACCACTCCATTCACCGAGGCTAGCCCTAAAGCTATTTCGGGGAGAACCAGCTATCTCCGAGTTCGATTGGAATTTCTCCGCTACCCCCACCTCATCCCCGCATTTTTCAACATGCGTGGGTTCGGGCCTCCAGTGCGTGTTACCGCACCTTCACCCTGGACAGGGGTAGATCACACGGTTTCGGGTCTACGTCCACATACTAAATCGCCCTATTCAGACTCGCTTTCGCTGCGGCTCCGGCTTCTCACCTTAACCTTGCATGTTAAACGTAACTCGCCGGTTCATTCTACAAAAGGCACGCCATCACCCATAGATCGGGCTCTGACTTTTTGTAAGCACACGGTTTCAGGTTCTATTTCACTCCCCTTCCGGGGTGCTTTTCACCTTTCCCTCACGGTACTGTTTCACTATCGGTCGCCAGGTAGTATTTAGCCTTAGCAGATGGTCCTGCTGGATTCATACGGGGTTTCACGTGCCCCGCACTACTCGGGATCCGTCTCGGAGAGAACACAGTTTAGGCTACAGGGCTTTTACCTCTATCGCGGGCCTTTCCAGACCTCTTCGCCTACCATATTCCTTTGTAACTCCATGTGAGACGTCCCACAACCCCAAGGGGCAAGCCCCTTGGTTTAGGCTGTTCCGCGTTCGCTCGCCGCTACTGACGGAATCACTATTGTTTTCTCTTCCTCAGGGTACTTAGATGTTTCAGTTCCCCTGGTCTGCCTCTGCGTATCCTATGTATTCAGATACGAGTAACTGCGAATTACCACAGCTGGGTTTCCCCATTCGGACACCCCCGGATCAAAGCTTGCTTACAGCTCCCCGAGGCAGTTTCGTTGTTCGCCACGTCCTTCGTCGGCTCCTGGCGCCTAGGCATCCTCCGTGTGCTCTTATTAGCTTAACCAATGCGTTTTCCGTTAGGAAAATCGCTGTAGCAACTAATAACTATTTCAACTTGCTTACACAAGTTTCAGCTAAAAGATGTTCTAAAACGCAAATTCGTTTCGGTATCCAGTTTTCAAGGATCAAGTTCTTGCATATAATCTTGTAAAGAAGTATTGGTGGAGCCAAGCGGGATCGAACCGCTGACCTCCTGCTTGCAAGGCAGGCGCTCTCCCAGCTGAGCTATGGCCCCATAGAGGTATTCAATTCTAAAATGTTATATGGTGGGCCTTGGTGGACTCGAACCACCGACCTCACCCTTATCAGAGGTGCGCTCTAACCAACTGAGCTAAAAGCCCATATAACAGATAACATTGTGAATCAACCAATAAATTGATTGTTCGCTTGGCGGCGTCCTACTCTCCCAGGACCCTTCGGTCCAAGTACCATCGGCGCTGGAGGGCTTAACGGTCGTGTTCGGGATGGGTACGTGTGGAACCCCTCCGCTATCGCCACCAAACGCATACGAAAGAGACTTGCTCTTTCAAAACTGAACACGAGTGAGTGTCCGAACCCGGAGGTTCTATTGTGGAAGCCTAGCTTCCGATTTGAATGTCACCGTTGCAGGTGACGATTCTCCATAGAAAGGAGGTGATCCAGCCGCACCTTCCGATACGGCTACCTTGTTACGACTTCACCCCAATCATCTACCCCACCTTCGGCGGCTGGCTCCCTTGCGGGTTACCCCACCGACTTCGGGTGTTGTAAACTCTCGTGGTGTGACGGGCGGTGTGTACAAGACCCGGGAACGTATTCACCGCGGCATGCTGATCCGCGATTACTAGCAATTCCGACTTCATGCAGGCGAGTTGCAGCCTGCAATCCGAACTGAGACCGGCTTTGCTGGGATTGGCTCCACCTCGCGGCTTCGCTTCCCGTTGTACCGGCCATTGTAGTACGTGTGTAGCCCAGGTCATAAGGGGCATGATGATTTGACGTCATCCCCACCTTCCTCCGGTTTGTCACCGGCAGTCACTCTAGAGTGCCCAGCCTTACCTGCTGGCAACTAAAGTCAAGGGTTGCGCTCGTTGCGGGACTTAACCCAACATCTCACGACACGAGCTGACGACAACCATGCACCACCTGTCTCCGATGCTCCGAAGAGGGGCACTATCTCTAATGCTTTCATCGGGATGTCAAGACCTGGTAAGGTTCTTCGCGTTGCTTCGAATTAAACCACATACTCCACTGCTTGTGCGGGTCCCCGTCAATTCCTTTGAGTTTCAGTCTTGCGACCGTACTCCCCAGGCGGAGTGCTTACTGTGTTAACTTCGGCACCAAGGGTATCGAAACCCCTAACACCTAGCACTCATCGTTTACGGCGTGGACTACCAGGGTATCTAATCCTGTTTGCTCCCCACGCTTTCGCGCCTCAGCGTCAGTTACAGCCCAGAAAGTCGCCTTCGCCACTGGTGTTCCTCCACATATCTACGCATTTCACCGCTACACGTGGAATTCCACTTTCCTCTTCTGTACTCAAGTCACCCAGTTTCCAGTGCGACCCCAGGTTGAGCCCAAGGTTTAAACACCAGACTTAAATGACCGCCTGCGCGCGCTTTACGCCCAATAATTCCGGACAACGCTTGCCCCCTACGTATTACCGCGGCTGCTGGCACGTAGTTAGCCGGGGCTTTCTTCTCAGGTACCGTCACTCCGGTAGCAGTTACTCTACCGGACGTTCTTCCCTGGCAACAGAGCTTTACGATCCGAAAACCTTCATCACTCACGCGGCATTGCTCCGTCAGGCTTTCGCCCATTGCGGAAGATTCCCTACTGCTGCCTCCCGTAGGAGTCTGGGCCGTGTCTCAGTCCCAGTGTGGCCGTTCACCCTCTCAGGTCGGCTACGCATCGTCGCCTTGGTGAGCCGTTACCCCACCAACTAGCTAATGCGCCGCAGGCCCATCCCCAAGTGGCAGATTGCTCCGCCTTTCATTCTCTCTTCAGGAGAGGAAAGAAATTATCCGGTATTAGCTACCGTTTCCGGTAGTTATCCCAGTCTTGAGGGCAGGTTGCCTACGTGTTACTCACCCGTCCGCCGCTAAGTAAGAATGGAAGCAAGCTTCCATTCTTACTCCGCTCGACTTGCATGTATTAGGCATGCCGCCAGCGTTCGTCCTGAGCCAGGATCAAACTCTCCAAATTGTATTTAGAAAGAGCGATTGCTCATTTTGAAACATCTGACGAGAATTTTCATTCTCTTTTTTGGAAGTCACTTTCGTGATTTCCCACTCACTCGTTGTTCAGTTTTCAAAGATCAAAGTCTCATCGTTTATCGCCGTTATTTGTTTCAGCAGCGACCTTTATAATATATCACAGCACCTTTGTTTCAGTCAAGCTTTTTTTTAATTTCTTTTTTCGCTTTAGCTTTCAGCAAGTTATCCGAGAACATCTTGCTCAAAGGGCCGAGACTTAATGTATCATAAATCTACAACCCTCGTCAACCATTAAAACAAAGTTAATTTTAAACCCAGCAGCATTAGTACCCCGGGCAGCCCAAGAATCGTTACTGCGCCTATGGTTGTGGGATTCAGCGGGATGTGTACATCCGTTAGAATACCGGAGAAGTTAACGATATAAATTCCGATTGCAGCCAGAATAAGATGAGTTCCAAATACACTTATCCATGCCCACCCCAGTTTTTTTCTGAATACAATTAGAATTAACAGGAGCCCCGACAGAATCAGTACACCCATTGCAACAGTTCTTAGCATTGCGATCCCCCCTTCAATATTTATTCCGGTTACATCGGCAGCCGGCTCCGGTTCAGCCCCAGTCTCTTGGCATGCTTAAGATGGATCTGGTATTTACGCTCGGCCGCCTCGAGTATATAGATGGCATAATCAATCTGGTCCTGCCCCATCGCCTCATCAAACATCAGATATGCCCGTTCCCACTCCGACTGCGCTTTGCGGACCTCATGGTACACTGTACCCCACTCTTCTTCCGTATGGGCATTATTCGCTCCTTCTGCATCTCTGCCCAGCCATTTCGTGTTCCACCATCCCATTGCAATCCCCTCCTATGAATGACTACTGGCGCAGCCGGTGCCGCACACCCGTTAATCTCATACATATCGGAATAGGGACAAACTTAGAACCATGAGTCAGTGCTCGTCTGCTCTTTTGTTGAATGCTGGCTGCCCCTGGAGTCTATATCTAATAAAAAAAGAGGCCCCAAGGGCCTCTTCAAGTACAATTCATTGTCAGAACACTCAGAACAGCTCACGACGGCCTTCCAGCGCCTTCGACAGGGTTACCTCATCCGCATACTCAAGATCGCCGCCTACAGGCAAGCCATGGGCGATTCTCGTGATCTTGATCTCGAACGGACGGACTAGACGGGAGATATACATGGCCGTGGCCTCGCCCTCAATGTTGGGATTGGTCGCCATAATCAGCTCCTTGACCCGCTCATCACTGAGTCTGGTCAGCAGCTCCTTCAGCCGTATATCATCAGGTCCGATGCCCTCCATCGGGGAGATGGCCCCCTGCAGCACATGATAGTAGCCGTCAAACTCTTTGGTTCTCTCTATGGCTACCAGATCCTTGGAGTCCTGAACCACACAGATTATCGAAGCATCGCGGGTTTTGTCCTGACAGATCCGGCACGGGTCAGTATCGGTAATATTACAGCAGACCGAGCAATAATGAAGATTCCGTTTAACACTGACCAGGGCTTTGGCGAAATCAATCACCTCATCCTCCTTCATGTTAAGCACATGAAAGGCCAGCCGGGCTGCTGTCTTCGGACCAATCCCTGGTAAACGTGTAAAAGCTTCTATCAGCTTGGCTAGCGGTTCTGGATAATACAAAGTAATGGTTCTCCTTTGGTCGGGAGTGGAGTACGCCTAGAATAAGCCAGGGATCTTCATTCCGCCGGTGAATTTACCCATATCGTTGTTAGCCAACTCTTCAGCCTGGGTAAGAGCATCATTAACAGCAGTGATCACCAGATCCTGCAGCATTTCGATATCTTCCGGATCAACAACCTCCGGTTTAATCTGAATGGAGAGCAATTTTTTGTGGCCGTTCACCTGAACGGTAACCACGCCGCCGCCGGATGAGCCTTCAATGGTCTTACCGCCTAGTTCTTCCTGGGCTTTGAGCATCTGCTCCTGCATTTTTTTAACCTGCTTCATCATTTGGTTCATATTATTCATACATCGTCTCTCCTTTGGGATGCGCGTTATCTGCGCTAGTATGCTTGAGGCTCTATTCCTTTATGACAACAAGGTCTTCTCCAAAGAGCTGGATCGCCTCGTCAATCCATGGTTCGGGTTTAGCTTCTATAGTCTCGTGCTCATGCTCCAGATGCAGTTCTTCTGTGCTGGCCTTGGAAGCTGACTTGGTCGCAGCCTCATTCCAGTCACGCAGCATCATCGTCACCAGCCGGTATGGCTTACCCAGCTTAGCAGACATCACGTTCTCGATGACCTGCCGGTTGGCCGGCTTCTCAGTCGTATCCCGGTGAATTGTATTCTTGAAGGCGACCAGCACTGCATCTTCCATGACTGCAACCGGTTCTCCATCTACAAACCACGCATGCACAGTTACTTTCTCTTCCTTCACGCCCTGCAGAACCTGGCTCCACTGCTTATACACATTGCCAAAGTCAGCGCTGTCTTTACCCGCAATGAACTTATCGAGCTGCGGCGGAAGCTTGCCTGCAGATGATACTCTTGGAGCGCTTGGCGGGGCGGCCGCTCTCTGCGGCGCAGCCTGCTCTCGCCCGCCGGCCACACCTCCGGATTGGATTGCCTGCTCAAGCTTCTTCTCCAGCGCAGCAATCTGCCGTTTGAGTGCATCCAGTTCCCCCGAATCCGCCGGGGAAGAACTTCTTCCCGCTTCCGGTGCTACAGCACTCAAAGACGGAGCGCCCGCTGAAGGAGCCGCATCCTGCTGGGTACTGCACAGCTTCATCAGCGCTACTTCAAATAAAGTCTGCGGGTGAGTGGCATATTTCATCTCACCCAGATAGCGGCTCAGCGTCTCCACAATCAGGAACAGCCGGTCACGGGTAAAGGCTGCTGCCATATCACGGAATTCCGCCGGATTCAGTACACGGTCGGTTAACTGGTCTGCCCCCGGTACCATCTTGATCATAAGTAAATCACGGAAATAATACAAAAGATTCTCCAGACATTTGTCGGCACTCTTGCCCTCGTGCATCAACTGCTCGACAAGCTCCAGCAGCAGCCCCATATCACTCTCCAAAATGGCTGTAGCCAGACGGGCGAACTGTTCGGATGGAATTCCTCCAGTCATGCCCAGCACCTGCTGATACGTCACATTCCCGTCTGTGAAAGACGAGATCTGATCAAGTATGCTCAGCGCATCCCGCATCCCTCCGTCGGACAGACGGGCGATGTACTGCAGTGCGTCCGCATCTGCCGTAATGCCTTCCTTCTGGCATATCTCTCTCAGCCGTCCGGTCTGCTCCTCCAGGGAAACCCGGCGGAAGTCAAACCGCTGGCAGCGTGAGATGATCGTAGCCGGCAGTTTATGCGGCTCTGTCGTAGCCAGAATAAACATGACATGCGGCGGCGGTTCTTCCAGCGTCTTAAGCAGGGCATTGAATGCTTCTGTTGTCAGCATATGCACTTCATCAATAATATACACTTTACGGCGTACTTCGGTAGGTGCATATTTCACCTTATCCCGCAGATCGCGAATCTCTTCAACACCCCGGTTGGAGGCCGCGTCAATCTCCTGGACATCCATTACGTTGCCCGCTGTGATCCGCAGACAAGACGGACATTCATTGCACGGCTCCGGACCCGGACCCCGCTCGCAATTGACCGCTTTGGCCAGTACCTTGGCCGCACTCGTCTTACCGGTCCCCCGCGGGCCGCTGAACAGATACGCATGCGAAACCCGCTGTTCACGGATCGCATTCTGCAGCGTCTGGATAATATGCTGCTGCCCTACCATATCCTGAAACGACTGCGGCCGCCAAGCACGGTACAGCGCGATATGTTCCACTATGCATTACCCTCTCTCAGGCTGCCGCTTTCCGGCATTTGTCGCTAATTTATTATACTATATTCCCCAGTCTTTGACCAAGCAGAAGCGCTTTCGCCGTCCTCTAACGAGGCCTATGCTTCCGATGCAGCGATACCTCATATCACTTTCAGGCATCCGTATCAGCGGGAGTATTTGGATAAAGTAGGATGAAGCATATACTTTCTTATCTTTCAAAAACAAAAAGCATCTTCGCTTGTGGCAAAGACGCTATCATAATAGTATTTAAACCGTGCACCCGTTATTGATGACTGCGATCCAAGCGGCAACCCTACAAAACTGCTCGGGCTAGGCCACCCTCCGGCACAAGAGTAAACTCACTTATGGCTGCTTCCTTCCGGACCTGACCAGGTTCACAAGCACTCATTGCGGAGGACCCAACCGTCAACACAGCCCATAGGAACCAAGGCCTCACATCGACAGCACCTCTAACAGGAATTCAACCTCGCTACAGCGGATTGCGAGTTACAGGGCACCGCTACCTCCCCGTCTAGCACGGCGAAGATAAGTATAGCCTACGGCCGGACAAAAATCAACTAACAATAAAATGGAAGAACAATTAAATGCCGTATTTCTTCTTGAACTTATCAACTCGGCCGCCGGCATCCAGGAACTTCTGCTTGCCGGTGAAGAACGGATGGCAGCTGGAGCAAATTTCGACGCGCAGCTCTTCCTTGGCAGAGCCAGCTTCAAAGGAGTTGCCGCAGGCGCAGGTCACCTTAGTTACATTGTACTTGGGTTGAATTGCTGTTTGCATTTGAATATTCACCTCTCACGCCCTAAGCCTCATGCGGGCTTAGAGTTATATGATTACGCAAGCTACATTTTAGCATGGAAGCTGAGGGGGCTGCAATAGGTTTGGCAAGACTCAACTCAGCGGTTACTGGTGCACTCTGCGCTGCTTGGCACGGGCTAGTTCTGCAGGCGGAACATGAGTGAAGGAACCGATCACAACATCCGGAAGCTCCTCGCGGAAGATCTCCAGCATCGTCTTCATTCCGAGAATCTCACCTTGAGCGGGAGGAATCAGCTCCAGATAGCTCTCCGGGTCAATATTAAGATTCCGCATCTGAATCAGCTTGATATCTGTACGTCTGACGAACTCAACCATCGCCTCAATCTCTTCCTCGCGGTCCGTGACACCCGGGAAGATCAAATAGTTAATGGAAGTATATACACCCTGTGAAGCTGCATATTTCAGGGACTTCTCTACATTAGCCAAAGTATAGCCGCGCGGCTTGTAGTATGCATTATAGTGATCATCCAGCGCACTGATTGTACTGACCCGCATAAGGTCAAGACCAGCATCCACAATGCCGCGGATATGATCGCTTAATCCTGCGTTCGTATTGATATTGATATAACCCATATCTGTAATAGAGCGTACTTCACGGATGGACTCAATGATTATCTTCGCCTGGGTAGAAGGTTCGCCTTCACAGCCCTGTCCAAAGCTTACAATCGACTCCGGCGTCTTCAGGTGCTCCAGCATGACTTGTGAAACTTCGCTCACTGTAGGACGGAAGTTCATCCGCGTCTGCGGCGACACAAACCCGCTGTCATCGGGCTGTTCCGAGATACAGCCGAAGCAGCCGGCATTGCACGAGTAGGAGACCGGAACAGCACCTTCCCAGCGGCCCAAGAAGGTATTGGACGAGGTCAGGCATTCGTATTCCAGTGCGCAGTTGGACAGATGATTATAGAGACGGTTCTCCGGGTACTTGGCGGTCAAATCACTGACGCCAATCTCTACATCCCCGCGGTCACAATTCAAAGGATTCCACTGCTCCGTATCATCTGTAGGATCCGCCGCTACGTAGAATCCGCCATCCTTCCATACTACAGCGGAATAACCGAAGAGCGGAAGCTTATACGTCTTGTCTGTCTTGACATAGCCGGGAAGGCACAGACGGGTAAAGCCCTGCGGCAACAGCGCTCCAACAGCCTGTGAGCCTAAAGGCAACGGCAGCATTTCACCTGTCCCGGGATCCATCCCGATTGCCCGCGTATTAGGCAGCCCCACCAGAGTAGCGCCTTCAGGCAGCGGGATCAATTCTTCCTCCAGTATCTCAACAATCATATCCCCGCTGCGGGCCAGCCCGTACAGCTCGGGATGATCATATACGTTTCCTTGCCCGTCGGCATATACCAAATACATGTTAGTCTCCTCTTGTTATCAATTCTCAGGTTGTAGGTACAGAAGGTGTCTTGGGCCGCGTGGTTCGGCGGGCCGATGAGCCGCTGTTCGATGTTCCGCCTTTGCTGGCGGTACTGTTTGCTGACGAAGAATCCTTGTTGCCCGCCACATCAAAAGAGGCCAGGAACTCAGCATTCGTCTTGGTGTCACGCAGTTTCTTCAGGAATCCTTCTACAAAGTCGTAGGATTCATTCATATTTTTACGGATTGACCAGATGGTATCCAGTTCTTCCTTGCTAAGCAATACTTCCTCGCGGCGTGTACCCGAACGGCGGATATCGATGGCCGGGAAGATACGGCGTTCTGCCAGCTTGCGGTCCAGGTGAAGCTCCATGTTCCCTGTGCCTTTGAATTCTTCGTAAATAATATCGTCCATGCGTGATCCGGTATCAATCAGCGCTGTTGCAAGTATGGTCAGGCTTCCGCCTTCTTCTACGTTCCGCGCGGAACCGAAGAAACGCTTAGGACGATGGAAGGCCGCAGGATCAATCCCTCCGCTCAGTGTCCGGCCGGATGGCGGAACTACGAGATTGTAAGCACGGGCCAGCCGGGTAATACTGTCCAGCAGAATAACGACATCTTTCTTGTGCTCGACCAGACGCAGTGCCCGTTGAAGCACAAGCTCAGCCACTTTGATATGGTTCTCCGGAAGCTCGTCGAACGTTGAAGCTACTACCTCGCCCTTAACAGAACGCTGCATATCCGTTACTTCCTCGGGACGTTCATCAATCAGCAGTACAAACAATGCGATCTCAGGATTGTTAGTGGAGATACTGTTGGCAATTTCTTTTAGGAGGAGCGTCTTTCCTGCTTTGGGAGGTGCTACAATCAAACCGCGCTGTCCTAAACCTACAGGAGCAAGCAAATCCATTATACGGGTAGATAAATGGGCAGAGGAAGTTTCAAGCGGCAGCTTGTCTTGCGGATAAAGAGGTGTAAGAGCCGGGAAATGTAATCGTTCAGCTGCACTGGCCGGATTCTCACCATTGACGGCATTGACTTGAAGCAATCCGAAATAACGTTCATTCTCTTTGGGTGTACGGCATTTCCCGGATACAAGGTCGCCGCTTCTAAGATCAAACTTGCGGATCTGCGAAGCCGAGATATAAATATCCTCCGCACTCGGCAAGTAGTTAATCGGTCTAAGGAAACCGTAGCCTTCCGGCAGGATCTCAAGCACGCCTTCCATAAACATAAGACCGCTCTGCTCAGCCTGCGCCCGGAGAATCGCGAAGATCAGCTCCCGCTTCTTGAGCGTTCCGTAATAAGGGATCTGGTATTTCTTAGCCAGCTTATACAGATCGGTCAGCTTCATTTCTTCCAGATCGGAAATTTGAAGATCCATGTGTGATAACCACCTATTCAATTTTTATAATGAGTTCTTCCGGCGTTCTTTGCCGGGCAAAATATGAGTCTATGAAAATGCTTATTAGGATAGGATTACCCGAATTGGAAGGAGATATGCAGTTTAAAGGCAAATTATGCTCCTTCCAATCGTTCCGGGTACATACTTATTCGTTCTCGCGCCAGACTTCGGCACCTAAATTGCGCAGGTTGCTTACGAGGTTATCATAACCGCGGTCTATATACTCCACGCCTGTCACTTCGGTAATCCCTTCCTCAACGGTGAGTCCGGCAATGACCAGAGCCGCACCTGCCCGTAAATCGGCAGCCTTCACCTTCGCGGCATTGAGCTTGCCGCCCTCAATAATTGCAGAACGCCCTTCGACGCGAATCTTGGCGCCCATACGGACTAATTCAGGGACATGCTTGAACCGGTTGCTGTATACGAAATCGCTCAAGACGCTAACGCCTTCCGCTTGAGTTAGCATACTTGTCATCGGAGATTGCAAATCGGTGGCGAAGCCGGGGTATATCAATGCTTTGACATCAGCATGCTGGTACTTGGCTCTGCCGATGACCCGGATACTCTCATCCAGCTCTTCTATATCTACTCCCATTTCCAGCAGCTTGGCAGTCAGCGCCTCCAGATGCTTGGGAATCACGTTATCTATCAGCACATTGCCACGCGTTGCCGCAGCGGCAATCATATATGTTCCCGCTTGAATTCGGTCAGGAATGATGGAATGGCGGCAACCATGCATTTCAGTTACGCCTTCAATCCGGATCGTTTCTGTACCGGCGCCTTTAATAACAGCGCCCATAGAGTTTAATAGGGTAGCTACATCTATAATCTCAGGCTCTTTAGCCGCATTTTCAATAATTGTAGAGCCTTTGGCACGTGAGGCCGCCAGCATAATATTTATTGTGGCTCCAACGCTGGATACATCCAGATAAATCTTGGCACCACGCAGTTCTTTGGCATACAAGTGAATAGAGCCATGATCGTTGGTTACAGTCGCACCAAGCGCCTCAAAGCCTTTGATATGCTGGTCAATCGGACGCGGCTCAAAATTACAGCCGCCGGGAAGACCAATCGTCGCCTCTTTGAATCTGCCGAGAAGCGCACCCATCATATAATAAGAAGCCCGGAGTTTCTTGACCGGTCCGTTAGGCATGGGAATGGATACGATACGGGAGGGATTAATTCTCATCTGGCTGCCGGTCCACGATACACTCGCGCCAAGCTCCTCCAGAATTTCGGAGTAAACGGCCACATCACTAAGAGCAGGCAGGTTATCCAGCACAACTTCAGATTCCGCCAAAATCGCCGCTGGAATAAGCGCAATTGCGCTGTTCTTTGCTCCGCTGATGGTTACAACGCCCTCTAGCGGACGTCCGCCGCCAATCATTAATTTTTCCATAAATTTATCTGGTTCCCCCTACGTGTATTGCGGCTTGTTCTGGCAATACCAGCTGTGGCTTGTGGTGACATGGTCATTAGAAGAAGAAACGGCTGCGCCGCCCTAACTTAAGGACGGCACCCGTTTCTGAGGAAATCTGAAATGACTTTACCGGAAAGACACCGGCTATGCGGTGCACTCTTCTGATAAAGATATGCAGGCGGGACAGCAGGAAATAACCTGTCCCGTTACGCGGCAGAGTTAAAATTACGCTTTGTTGCTGGATCCGAATTCACGGATTTTGCCAATAACGGTTTGTTTGATGGCTTCGCGGCCTGGTGCGATGAATGTACGCGGATCGTAAGCATCCGGTTTAGCAGCCAGAACTTCGCGGACTACTTTGGCAAACGCGATTTGGTTCTCTGTGTTTACGTTGATCTTGGAAGTACCCAGGGAGATGGACTTCTGAATGTCATGTACAGGAATACCAGTACCGCCGTGAAGTACGAGCGGAAGGTTAACTGCATCACGAATTTCTTCCATTTCCTTGAATCCAAGGTTCGGTTCGCCCAGGTAAGGACCATGTACGGAACCCAGTGCCGGAGCCAATGTGTCGATGCCGGTTTCTTTAACGATGCGTACGCATTCGTTAAGGTCAGCGTATTGGATGCCGCCGATAACGTCATCTTCCTGTCCGCCTACAGTACCAACTTCAGCTTCTACAGAAACACCTTTAGCATGAGCATATTCAACGACCTTCTTGGTCATTTCAATGTTCTCGTCGATTGGGTGGTGGGAGCCGTCGATCATTACGGAAGTAAATCCGGCATCGATTGCATCCTTACATTTGTCAAAGCTTGAACCGTGGTCCAAGTGGATTGCTACAGGAACGGTAATTTTCATGTCATGAATAAGACCTTCAACCATCTTAACTACAGTGTAGAAGCCGCCCATGTGACGAGCTGCACCTTCGGATACGCCAAGGATTACTGGTGATTTCTCTTCTTCTGCTGCACCAAGAATCGCTTGAGTCCACTCCAGGTTATTGATGTTGAACTGGCCAACTGCATATTTTCCTTCAAGTGCTTTGGTTAACATGTCTGTCATAGATACTAATGGCATGGTTTCAATCCTCCTAAAATGTTTGAGTTGCTTATATAAGCCGACATCACATACAGGCCTATTATAGCACATCCTGTGTCAAATACTAAATAGGATACACAAAAAAATGTCCCGGTGGGACGATATTCAGCCAGCCCATATTCCTGCGGGACTTTCCCTCTTTAGCGTATCCATAACAGGACTTACCCAAACTGTTCATTTCTAAGCTAGCTGCATTGATCAACCGACTTATTGTGCAGATGCATATTAACGGCAACCCGCATCTCATCGATATCAAACGGCTTGGTGAAATGCATCAGGGCTCCCAGCTTGGTCGCTTCTTTGATCATGTCCAGTTCCCCGTAAGCCGTCATCATAATCACTTTAATCGCCGGGTTCAGCTCCTTCAAATGCTTGAGGATCTCCAGTCCGTCCATCCCCGGGATTTTCATATCGAGCAGAACCATATCCGGCGATTCGTTCTTGACGATCTCGAGTGCCAATTTTCCGTTAGCTGCCTGAAAGGTGGCATAACCTTCACTATTAAACACTTCCATGAGGAGAATCCGGATTCCATTCTGATCATCGACAATTAATACTTTCTTTTTTTCCATACGATACCCTCCCAGAATTTAAGGCAGATTGTCTATACCGCGCCCTCTCACAGCTAACGGCCCCGCTTCAACTTAGTCTATACGAAACCTATTATTCGTGCTTTGTAGCCAAAATCCTGCTAATTGGTTAAAATGCGTAAATCTATGCCATATAAAGGTGTATTTCCAGTTAAAAAGCGGTAGTACAGTCCCCTTGTAATTCGGGAGATATCATAAATGAGATCTATAACAAGAGAAAATAGAAGAATAAAGTTTAGTGTAAAATGTATATTTCCTTCATCTCCAAAAAAGAAAGCCCCCGTAAGGAGGCTCCCGCAGGACCGGCAGGCCCTGAAGATATTTATTACAGCTGTTCGGAATGGGTAAGCGATGCTTTGACAAATTCACGGAACAGCGGCTGAGGGCGGTTCGGACGTGAAGTGAATTCCGGATGGAATTGCACGGACAGGAACCAAGGGTGACCCGGCAGCTCAACAATCTCAACCAGACGGCCGTCAGGGGAGGTTCCGGAGAAGACCAGACCTGCCTTCTCCATCTCATCGCGGTAAGCGTTATTGAACTCATACCGGTGACGGTGGCGTTCATAGACCAGTTCATCATCATAGCAGGACATCGCCAATGAACCAGGGGAAAGCTTGCAAGGATACAGTCCGAGGCGCATGGTGCCGCCCATATCCTCAATATCCTTCTGTTCAGGCAAGAGGTCAATCAGCGGATACGCGGTAGCCGGATCGATCTCGGAGCTGTTCGCACCGGTCATTCCGAGCACGGAACGGCCGTACTCAATCACAGACACCTGCATACCCAGGCAGATCCCGAAGAACGGAATAGACTGCTCACGCGCATAGCGGATAGCCGAAATCTTGCCTTCGATCCCGCGGTCGCCGAAGCCGCCCGGAACCAGAATGCCGCCGATGCCGCCCAGCAGCTCGTCCACATTCTCATCCGTAACCAGCTCTGCATCCACCCACCGGAGTTTCACTTCGGCATTGGAGGCAAATCCGGCATGCGACAGTGACTCTACAACGCTTAAATAAGCATCATGAAGCGCTACATATTTACCGACAATAGCGATCTCAACGGTACGTTCCAGCTTCTGAATCCGTTCCAGCATGCTCTCCCATTCACGCATATCCGGCGCAGGAGTAGTCAGCTTCAGGTGGTTGACTACAATCTCGTCCAAGCCTTCGTCGCGCAGGTTAAGCGGAACTTCATACAGTGTTGAAGCGTCGCGGCATTCCACAACGGCATTCTTATCAATATCGCAGAACAAAGCAAGCTTGGCCTTCATATCATCGGTCAAAGGATACTCCGTACGGCACACGATCACATTCGGCTGAATTCCGATGCTGCGCAGCTCTTTTACACTGTGCTGTGTCGGCTTCGTCTTCACTTCGCCTGCAGCCTTGATGTAAGGAATCAGCGTAACATGAATGTACATGACATTCTCACGGCCGATGTCACTCTTGATCTGACGGATCGCTTCCATGAACGGCAAGCTCTCGATGTCCCCTACAGTACCGCCAATCTCCGTAATGACCACATCCGAACCGGTCTCACGGCCTGCGCGGAATACCCGTTCCTTGATTTCATTCGTAATATGCGGGATAACCTGAACGGTGCCGCCCAAATATTCCCCGCGGCGCTCTTTGCTGATAACGGAGGAATAAATTTTACCTGTGGTTACGTTGCTGTTCTTCGACAAATTGATATCAATAAACCGTTCATAATGCCCAAGGTCCAGGTCAGTCTCCGCACCATCATCGGTTACAAACACTTCCCCGTGCTGATAAGGACTCATAGTTCCAGGGTCTACGTTGATGTAAGGATCGAATTTCTGGATCGTTACTTTCAGACCTCTGTTCTTGAGCAGCCTGCCCAGCGAAGCGGCGGTGATGCCTTTGCCAAGGGACGACACAACGCCACCCGTTACAAAAATATACTTTGTCACTGTAAAACCCTCCTAAATAAAGTCCAGAAATTCAGGGGACGCTTGTTGTTTATCGTAACCCTTTTTTCCATCATCAAACCGGGGAACCCAAAAGTTGCTTCAGAACCGCCAAAACTTAAGACCAGAGTCCCCAGAATTACGGAAAACCGCAGTTTTTTGGCATTCAAGTAGAAACGGCTTTGCCGTCCTTTAAAGGACGGCACCGTTTCAGCGAGAAAGATAAGGAACATTGATTGCGCGAAGCATATTAATTCTTATCTTTTAAAAAAACAAAAAAGTGACACCCGTAGACCCGGGGCACTTTTTATTTTAGAAAACATATTAACTTTCATTATAAGCCCATGCAATAGTTTACTCTGACGGTCCTGCCCCTGTCAAGGGACGAATTACACCGCCGGAAAGACTATTCTAAAATTTCTCGTCCTCTTCCTCATCATCGGCTTCGTCTTCTTCGCCGTCTTCGGAATCTTCCTCATCCGCTTCGTCTTCGTCAATGTCATCTTCATCAATGACAACATCTTCGTCAACTTCCTCTTCGCTGTCGTCGTCAGAATAGAGGTCGTCGCGATCTTCATCAATCGCATCGAAATCCTCTTCCTCCGCAGCGTAATTCTCTTCTTCTTCGGCAAAGTCGTCATCTTCCAAATCGTCGTCCTCATCGTTGATGATACGTACGCGTTTGGTGTTGCCGACAGGATCATCGGAGCGTTCCAGCGGGTACCAGCGTTTCAGGCCCCAAAGGTTGGTTCCGACACAGGCAAACCGCCCGTCAATGTTAATCTCGGTATATAACTGTGCAATAGTATCTTGGCTCTCTTGATCGGTCATCCCGCGCAGCTTGGCTACCTCGACCATCAGATCACGGTAGTAGTAAGGCGTATTGGCTGCCTTAAGCACCAGGAAAGCCAGGTCGACCATCGGTATTTCTTTAACTTTCTCAGGGTCCAGCTTTAAATTGAGTGGCGTACTCACTAAAGGACACTTCCTCTCACGCATTGTTCACATTACAAATCATGCTTAATTCATGATATCCATTAACAAACCTAAGTAAAACCTATTTGCGTGCAAATTGCAAGTCTAATACACCCGCTTCTGCGGGAAAACGCAGGAGGGCTGATTATCCGTAACCTCTATGTAACCCAAATGATTCCCCTAAATTCAAAAAGGCGGAGGGAAACCCTCCGCACATGACTGTATCCACGCCAAGGATCGGCTCCTTACGGGATGTTGCAAAGGGGCCTTGCGGTTCCCTTCTGTTCATTTTATGTAATCCTCCGCCTTTTGACACGATGGGCAGCCCATTTCGCTAAAAAAGGGCAAGTTCCCATTCGGACGTCTGCCTCTTTTCATACTATATGGCAGCACGGCACCGAGGAGGGGACGGCGTAACTTATGGATTATTACGGATTTTGGCAGATGCTGCTTGAAGAGATTAAGGCTGCCCCCACAAATGCCCAGCGGCGTATTGTGACCTTCAACGATCCCCGCATGTATGCCGGAGCGCTATCCCAGTGGAAATCACTTAAGACCAAAACGCCGGGGCTGCGGCAGGTTCAGGTATCTACGCTGATCCGGGCCTTCTTCGTGCCCGCCGCCGGAGCAGGAAAGCTGATGGACCGTTATGCTGATTCCCTATGTATAGAAGAAGATCACCGGATTCAGGTTCACTCCGTGGCACCGGATAAAAGCGGTTCTGCCATGATGCCCTGGGGGGTCAAGTCGATTCACGCCCCGCAGGCCTGGTCCAAATCTACGGGAGTTCATGTGAAGATCGGCGTCATCGATACGGGCGTGGACTTCCGCCATCCCGATCTGAAGCATTCCCTCGCTTCCGGGGTCAATCTGCTGAACCGCGGTATGATGCCGCTCGATGACAATGGCCACGGCACACATATTGCCGGCACCCTGGCTGCAGCCGGAGGGACGCGCGGCATGATGGGCGTAGCCCCCAGGGCGCTGATCTATCCGGTCAAGGCTTTTGACCACAGCGGCTCTGCCTATGTGTCTGATATTGTCCTGGGCATCGATTGGTGCGTGCAGAACAAGATCGATATCATTAACATGAGCTTCGGGATGAAAAACAGAAGCAAAGCCCTGCATGATGTGGTGATCAAGGCCTACCGGGCCGGGATTGCCATCATCGCCTCCAGCGGCAACGACGGCAAGCGCGGCGGGGATTACCCCGCGCGCTATCCGGAGACTATTGCCGTAGGCGCCCTGGACAGAAGGCAGCGCGTCGCCGCCTTCAGCAACCGCGGACCGTATATCGACGTATACGGTCCGGGCGAGGGCATCCCCTCCTGCTGGCTGCGGGAGGGGTATAAAGAAATGAGCGGCACCTCTATGGCGACATCGCATGTCACCGGTGCCGCGGCCCTTCTGCTCGCGCTGCGGCCGGGGCTGTCGCCCCGCGAGCTGAAGCTGCTCCTGCGCCGCACAGCCTCGCCGGTGCGGCTGCGCAAGGGCCAGCGCCGCGCCTCCCTGGGCGGCGGCGCGGCCGATGCGCTGCGCCTGCTGCGCGCAGGCGCCCGGGCACGGCGCAGCAGCGGCAGCAGCAGCACCGCCAAAGCCGCAGCAGCGGCGAAGGCTTAGCATGCGGCGGTGCTGCCGCCTCAGCCAGCAAGCCCATGATGCAAAGCGCCGCCCCTGTTACCGGGGGCGGCGCTTTGCATCATGCTATGGTTACATCCGGTCCGGTGCGGTAACGCCAACCAGACGCAGGACGTTGGCAATCGTCGTCCGCGCTGCGCCCAGCAGGGCAAGACGGGCTACGGTCTGAGCAGCGTCCTCGGTGATTACGCGCTCTGCCTTGTAGTAGCTGTGGAACAGCGAAGCCAGATCATACACGTAACGGATCAGGCGGTGCGGTGCATAACCTTCAGCAGCAATCGTAATTTCCGCCGGCAGCTCACCGATTTTGCGGAGCAGGTCGTATTCATGAACAGCGGTCAGCTTGCTGTAGTCAATGTCGCCAGTATCCGGCAGCACAATGCCCTGCTCTTCCGCCTGGCGGAAAATGCTGCAAATGCGCGCATGAGCGTACTGGACATAAAATACGGGGTTCTCATTAGATGTCGAAATCGCCAGATCCATGTCAAAGTCCAGATGAGAATCCATACTGCGCATCGTAAAGAAGTAACGGATGGCGTCAAGGCCAACTTCTTCCATCAGGTCTTCCATCGTAACGGCCTTGCCGGTACGCTTGGACATTTTGACCTTCTCGCCATTCTGGAACAGGCTGACCATTTGGGCAATCAGCACGACCAGCTTCTCGGGATCATTGCCCAGCGCCGACATGGCGGCCTTCATCCGCGGAATGTAGCCGTGGTGGTCAGCTCCCCAGATGTTGATCATTTTGTCGTAGCCGCGGCCGTATTTGTCGCTATGGTAGGCAATATCCGGTGTGAGGTACGTGTATGTACCGTCATTCTTGATCAGCACGCGGTCTTTGTCGTCGCCGTATTTGGTGGTCTGCAGCCAGGTGGCGCCTTCTTCTTCATATACTTCACCGCGTTCCCGGAGCTCGTCAAGCGAACGCAGCACTTCACCGTTCTCGTACAGGGAGGTTTCGCTGAACCAGATATCGAAGTTGACCCGGAAACGGCTGAGGTCGCGTTTGATTTTGTCCAGTTCCTTGGCAAGACCATAGGTGCGGAAGAACGCAGCGCGGTCGCCCGGGGTCATTGCAAGCAGGGAGTCACCCTTCTCAGCGACAAGCTCTTTGGCGAAGCCTTTGATATCTTCCCCGTGATAGCCGTCCTCCGGCATCTCAGCCGGCTGGCCCAGCTCCTGCAGGTAACGGGTCTCGATCGATTTGCACAGATTGGCGACCTGGTTACCGGCGTCGTTAATATAGTACTCGCGCGTTACCTTGTAACCGGCGTAATCCAGCACGTTGCAGAGCGCATCCCCGACAGCTGCTCCGCGGGCATGGCCCAAGTGCAGGCTGCCTGTAGGATTCGCGCTGACGAATTCCACTTCCACCTTCTGCCCTTTACCGATCTCTACGCGGCCATAATCGTCACCCTGCTCGGCAACGAGGGCAATAACAGGATACAGATAGCTTTTGGATAACGTGAAGTTGATAAACCCCGGACCGGCAATTTCCGCCTTCTCAATAGAAGCGCTGCCGGTATCCAGGTGCTCGATAATGGCCTCAGCGATTTGCCGCGGATTGCGTTTGGCAATTTTGGTAAGCTGCATAGCGGCATTCGTAGCCATATCTCCATGCGCCTTGTCTTTGGGTACTTCCAGCACGATAGCCGGAAGCTCTTCCCGGGATACCAGGCCGGCAGCTACGATAGCCTCGGCAATAGCCTCTTTCACCCGTTCATTGGCTAGCTGAAGCGGATTTAAACTTTGTGTCATGATTGTGGTTCCTCCTGTATATTCAAACTTATAGCGAACTGTCCTGATAACTCATCATAAACGTACAAGTCGTACTCCCATGTAACCGCAAGCTTCCTTCCGGCGCGTATGATGTTGAGCTTCCGGGTATCGGTGATGAGATTAAACTGTGTATAAGGCGAGCGGTAGAACCCCGGCAGACGCTGGCCCGGCTCAAAGGATTGCTCCGACTGGACACCGCCATGGCGGATTAGCTTGATTCCACTGTCCGAAATCTTCAGGGTGTTGCGCACAGAAACTTCACCGCCCTGAGGGCCTGGCTGCGTTTCTTCATAGCGGATATACAGGAATTGCCCTTTCATAATGGCTTCCCCTGCGCTTTGCACCACACTCCGCTCACCGCCCTGCACGCTTTCCAGCGTTACGCTAACGGCATATTTGCCTTGCTGTCCTTCAGTCATTGCACGTTCCTCACTTATTCATACTAATATTCATTAAGGTCATATTCGCTTTCCCATTGTACACTATATCCTGATCCGGAAGAGTAGTTCAATGGCTATTTCTCCGGCAAAAATAATTACAGCGGCAGCAGCGCCAAGTGCTCTCTGCTTCTAAGCTGCTCCACCATGGAGGTCCACGACTCCGGCTTATCTTCCAGCACTGCGTAATAACGGGTCAGAAAATCAGCAACGAGCGGCGCCCCGATCTCCTCCAGCTCTTCATTTCCGGGCATAAAGCATAGATCCAGACCGGATACCGCCTCCCCGTCACCCTGCCAGGAAGGATGGACATACGGAAAATCGATCCGCTTATACCCCAGATGCGACAGCACTTCGCGGCGCACAAACGGGTCCATCGGCTTAATCCCCCCGAAGTCATGCTCTACCCGGTAAGGATCATAAATCTCGGCGAACATTCCGAACAGCTCCCTGCCATTGTCAGCCGCCAGCTTCTGCAGATCCTTCAGCCGGTGCTGTGCCAGAAAGCGGCCTACGCCCAGCCCCTCCCGGCCAATTATAGTGAAATCGGTCATCGCCACATTCCAGTCCGCATAGTAACGGTATTCCGTGGTGCCGGCAACTGTACCTTCATGCACTGCGGTGAACACACGAATGCCGGGATCCTCCAAGGGTTCCTTCCATAAGCTGTATTCCAGCACTTCCTCGGGTGGAAATACTTCGGACAGCAGCTGATGTACTTGTCTGAACAAAGGATCGGCTACATTTGTAATCCTTCTATATTCCATAGTAAGGGCTCTCCTCCAATACCGGTTGTAGTTACTATTATAGAAACTTTTAGAGAAACTTATAGAAAAGGATTCCGCCATTCCATAAGCGCTGCGTAATTTCCCGATTCCTCATCTTCCAGATAATCCGCTACAACGCCGACCGGTACACGCCCGCAGCGCAGCAGAAAAGTAATGACCGGATCAGACCAGCTACCGGCCACTACTCCGGCCAGATACGCTTCCGCCGGCATCCGGGCGGCCATTAGATGATAGCCCGGCATCCGCCCGGCTCCCAGCAGCCGTTCCAGCTTCTGCTCCACTACAGCATGATACAACGCCTGTACCAGCTCCTTGCCCAGTCCAAGCTTGCGGTATTTGGGGCGGACACACAGATCGGCAATATACAGCGTATTCCCATTTTGCTGATGTGTAGTGAGATACCCGTCATCCGTAACTTCCGACCAGGTATGATGAAGGTCCGGTGTCTCCGGATCATAATGGATTTTGAGTCCCGTTACCGAGCCGGCCAGTTCTCCGTCCACCTCTGCACACAGTGCCCCTTCCGGGAAAAGCGTTACATGATTCAGCAGCTGTTCCCGGTTCCACCACAGCTCTGCAGGATAGGGCGGCGGAAAGGCTTCGGACTGAATCGTGACCAGTTCCGCGAAATCGGCCTCCGTATAGCTGCGGATTACCGCAGGCACCGGGGTTTTACCTTCAAAAGCGTAGAAGCTCTTGTAATACATTCCCTTTCTTCCCCCTTAGGTCCAGTCCGTGTACAGATCTGTCCGGCGGTCGCGCCACGTAGTTACAGATCCGTGCTCACGGACGCGGTACAGCAGCTCCAGATCCAGATCGGCAGTGATGATCATATCCCCGCCTATTTCCCCCTCGGCCAGCAGGCCCTGCGGAGGGAAGGGAATATCATTAGGCGTAATGACTGCCGCTTGCCCAAAATTGGCGCGCATCAGATCCACGGTAGGCAGCGAGCCCACAGTGCCTGTCAGTACAACGTATACCTGATTCTCAATGGCACGGGCATGGCTCGTATACCTCACCCGGTGGAAGCCATGACGGTCATCTGTACAGGAAGGGCAGAAGATCACATCCGCACCCTTGGCCCGGGCCATGCGTACAATCTCCGGAAATTCGATATCATAGCAGGTTAGCATGGCAATGGTCCCTTTGTCTGTCTGGAATACCTCCAGTCCTTCACCAGCGCCCATATTCCAGCCCTCAACTTCAGCCGGTGTGATATGAAGCTTGGCCTGCTCGGCAATTCTTCCGTCCGGGTAAAACAGGTGAGCTACATTATAGAGCTTATCGTTCCGGCGCAGCACATGGGTGCCCCCGATAATATGTACAGCATATTTCCTGGCATAGCCGGAGAACATCTCCCGGTAACGTTCTGTGAACTGCGGCAGATCCTCTATACCGAGCGCTTCTCCCTGTTCATTGCCTATGGACATCAGCTGTGTCGTCAGAAATTCAGGGAACAGGATGAATTCAGCTCCGTACTCCCCGGCAGTCCTTATATAGTGCTCGCACCGGGCGGCAAACTCCGCGAAGGAGGAAATGGTATGCAAATGATATTGTACAGCGGATACGCGAATAGCCATGGCGGCAATCCTCCTATACGTGATATGGCGTGCATTCATAAAGTAACTAAAATTTTACCATAACAGATCACAAAATCACACAGGATGGAGATGCTGCGTGCCGCCGCATGAATATCTCCTCTATTCCTTCCCCATAATGGAGAATACCAGCAGAGACGCCTCCGCCCACTTATTAAGTGGTAACCCGGCCGTTTCTGCATGAAATAGAAGGAGCCTGATGTTATGCCGCGCGATTCTACTGCACCCAAAGTCCCGAAACGCCGCCTCCGCCGGCTCTTCCGGCTGATGCTCTTCTCTGTCCTGCTGTTCCTGGCGGGCGCCGGAGTCCTGCTTGGGTTCCTATATCAGAAACCGCTACCTCCTCTAGGGGATGATATCCGCTCCAGACTGCTTGACTTCAGGGGCAATGTACTGACTACCTTCACTACTGACGGACGCAGCCGTGATCCTGTGGAACTTAAACAAATCTCTCCGCTGCTCATCAAGGCCACTCTGGCTGTAGAGGACCGTAAGTTCTATAGTCATGCCGGCTTTGACCTCAAAGGAATGGGCAGAGCGGTGCTCGCCAACCTGCAGGCAGGAGGGCGTACGCAAGGGGCCAGTACACTAACCCAGCAGCTTGCGCGTAATTTGTACCTGACCCATGAGAAAACTTGGACCCGCAAGAGCAAGGAGGCTCTCTACACCCTCCAGCTGGAGATGAAATACAGCAAAGACGAGATTCTGAACATGTATCTAAATGAAATCTATTATGGTCACGGCGCCTATGGTATTGAAGCCGCTGCCCAAATGTACTTCGGCAAACCAGCCGCTGACCTGGATCTGGCGGAGAGCGCACTGCTGGCCGGAGTTCCCAAAGGCCCCACCTATTACTCGCCCTACACGCACCTGGATAGTGCTGTTAAGCGGCAGGGTATCATTCTGGCAGCCATGGTCGATGTAGGGGATATCACGGAATCGCAGGCGGAGGCCGCCGCCAGGGAGAAGCTGACCTTCAAGCCGCAGGGGCAGAAGGATACCACTGTAGCCGCTCCTTATTTCCGCGATTACGTGCGCAGCCTCGTTATAGACAGTCTGCATATCAGCAGTGACGAACTGGATCAGGGCGGGCTGAATGTCTACACGACACTTGATCCGGATATGCAGCGGGCTGCGGAAGAGGCCGTGGATCAGGGAATGGACCATAGCAGCGAGCTGGAAACCGCCCTGGTGTCCATTGACCCCCGTACCGGCTATGTGAAGGCCATGATTGGAGGGACCAATTACCGTTCGAGCGCGTATAATCATGCCCTGGCTACCACACGCCAGCCCGGTTCTTCTTTTAAACCGATTATGTATTTATCCGCGCTGTCTTCCAAGGAGATGACAGGGTTGTCTGTCTTCAACAGCCAGCCGACACTGTTCCACTATGACAACAACCGCAAAACCTATCAGCCCCGCAACTTCGGCGATAAGTATCTCGGTGAGATCAACATGAAGCAGGCGATTGCCGCTTCCGACAATATTTATGCCGTAAATACAATTATGAAGATTGGCGCGGACAAGGTGGCCGCTATGGCTGCTGCTATGGGAATCAACAGTCCGCTGCAAAGTGTCCCGTCTCTGGCGCTCGGCACTTCCCCTGTCAGTCCGCTGGAGATGGCTTCCGCCTTCGCAGTTATCGGCAATGGCGGAGTTAAGCAGCCTGTTACCGCAATTCTGAAAATTACAGATGCGGGCGGACACCTTCTATATGAAGCTCCGCAGCCTCAAGGGCAGTCTGTGGTAGAACCGGCCGCCGCTTATGTGCTGACCCGGCTGATGGAAGGCGTATTTGAGAGCGGAGGGACGGGTAACCGCGTAGCCTCGATGATCAAACGCCCGGTCGCCGGCAAAACAGGCACTACCGACACAGACGGCTGGATGGTGGGCTTCACTCCTGAGCTCTCCACTGCGGTCTGGGTAGGTTACGACAAGGGCCGGGATATTGCCACCGCTGATGGAAGACGTGCAGCGCCTATCTTTGCGCAGTTTACGGAAAAAGCGCTGGAGAATGTACCGCCGAAGATTTTCCCGATTCCCGATGGCGTGGTCAGCGTATATATCAATCCGCAGTCCGGCAAGCTGGCTACAGCAGCCTGTCCGGAGAAGGAGCTTACGACCTTCATCAGCGGCACTGAGCCTACTGAGTACTGCGACCAGCATGCCGCCTCCGGCACCGATGCTCCCCCGGGTGGGAGCAACCCTGAGATTGCCGAGCCTGTCAAGGAGGACCATTCGCTATGGAATGACATCAAACGCTGGTGGATGAACTGATCCGGCATTGCTGCCGCCGGAGACTTGCGTTACGATGGGATGAGCCCGGCAAGGCGCTCTCTTAAGCGTTAGTCCGCCGCAGGAAGGTGTCAACCATTCATGAAGCTGAATTCTTCAGGCGAACCGGACCATTGCGCCCCGCAGCGGCTGCTTCCGCCTGAACTCTATGCGCTTGCGGCAGTAGAGGCAGCTCCGCGCCTCCTGGGCCAGCATCTCGTCCGGCGCACCGAAGACGGTGATATCCGCTGCCGTATTGTTGAGACTGAAGGCTACGGCGGCGCTGAAGACAAAGGGAGTCATGCCTACGGAGGGCGGCGGACAACCCGTACAGAAGTAATGTTCAGTGCCGGAGGCGCTACGTATGTATACCTGATCTACGGGATGCACTATTGCTTCAATGTGGTTACCGCTGCTGAAGACGAACCGCATGCGGTCCTGATCCGTGCAGTGGAGCCGCTTACCGCCAGGGACGCGGAGCTTATGGCTGCATACCGGGGAATTGCTGTCCGGAAGCCTTCGAATCTGTCCGGCGGCCCGGGCAAGCTGTGCCGGGCACTGAGGATAGACAAAAGCCTCAACATGGCCAGGCTTGATCTCCGCGGGGGGCCAATATGGCTGGAGCAAGGTGAAGCCCCGGAATCTCTGGATATTGTCCAGGCTCCGCGCATCAATATTCCCTATGCAGAAGAATACGCACTGAAGCCTTGGCGTTTCTATCTCCGGGGCAATCCCTATGTCTCGGTCAGCAGCACGGATGCGCAGCCGGTTATCCTCACCTGAAGATAGTTTCATTCCGCTGTTTCGGCTGTGCTAATTTGGGTAAAAAATAGAGAACCCTAATAAACCTCTCCCTTGGGATTACCCGAAGGGAGAGGTTTTATATTTTTTCGGCCCCGTACCCTCTCCTGCGCCGTAAAACGGGCTATTTCCCGTATAAGCGACAAGAAACAACATAATTTGTATGCGCTTTCCCCGTTCTCTAAACTTACAATTACTGCTATAATCAGAGATATCCACAAAAAATATAAAGATGTAAATGAGGGACATGGGATGAAAGATACAGGCATGATCCGGAGTTTAGACAGTCTTGGTAGAATTGTGGTTCCCGTAGAAATCCGCATGACACGAAATATTGACATTGGGGATCCCATCGAGTTTTTTATTCTGAATGAGGAAATTATCGTCCTCAGAAAGTACACCTCCACAGAATGCACATTTTGCAGAAGCCTTGATCATGTAACCTACTATAAAGATCAATTCATTTGCAATACCTGCCTCAAAGAGCTGAGCGACCCCGGGCGCGGATCTGAAGAGATCACAATCTCTCCGGGCCCTGCAGAGGAGAACGCCGAACCTGTCCGCAGTGGACGGAGAACGAAGACGGAGGAAATGAGCCAGCGTCTGGAGAAAGCGATGGAGGACCACCCCTATGCCAACCAGAAGGAGCTTGCCGAGGTGCTCGGAATCAGCCAGGCCAGAGTAAGCCAGTTGAAGCGCAAGCTAAATACTGCCGGCAGAGTGACTCCGTAGCAGCGCATATCCCATCATCTTATACATAAGGCTTGGCCCTCTGCTAACAGAGAGCCAAGCCTTGTTTTTTGATATGCATGTTCGTTCAGCTTACTACTCCGACAATGCCGCTTTCAGCTCGTCAGGCGAAGCGGCCCACCACTCTTCATTATGGGCGATCAGCAATGATTTCAGCGCATTCCGCTCCGTAGACCCAAGTCCCTCCACAATAATCTTCCGTTTCAGGGCTGCATCCAGCTTATTGACATGATCGGCAAGAATCTTCCAGCCCCGGCGGGCTTCGGAATCAATCCACATCTCACAGGCGGTAATTCCGCCGTAGAACTGGCCCTCCGGTGTACGGTCCACAGCAACCCAGACCACCCAGACCTGTCTTCCTTCCGGTACATCCTCACGGTTCACGGAGAACTTAATCCCCTTCTCCACTTTGCTCTTGGCATGCATGGCACCGATATCGATAACGGCGATACCTTGATCAATAATAACAGGCGATACATTACCCAGATCAATGGAGCCTGCCCCGAAGCCTTTATGCTTACTCTTGGCATTCACAATATTCAAGGCAATCTGCTTTTTGCCCTCTGGTTGTACGTTATCCACAAGTGCACATCCTTTCCATTCACTAATTATTTAATTTTAGCTAATAATGCGCCGATTGCAAACATATACATCCCGTAGATGCTTGTCACGGGAGGAATCACAGTATGAAGCCACATTCATTAAGGTATACCCTCATCTTCGCAGCTCTGGCTGTTCTCACCTTGCTTGGAGGCGGAATATGGTTTCTTTCAGGGCACAGCCCTGCCGTATGGACTGCCTCTGCCCCAAAAGAGGCCAAGTCCCCCGCCGTCCTGCCGCAGCAGCAAATTGTGCAGTCCACTCTTCCGGAGATTACTCCGCCTCCGGTGTCGGAGGTTTTAAGCCAGCGTGTGGTGGAATACCACATGGATGTTCAGCTGCTGGCCGATACGGGAACCTTAGCAGCTTCCGAAACGGTGACCTGGATCCATCCGGGCAAAAAACCGGTCCAAGAGCTCTATTTTCACCTTTACCCCAATGCATTCGCTTCCGGCAATACAACCTTTATGAAGGAATCCGGAGGAACGCTCCGGGGCGACTCCATGCCTGCGGGCGGATACGGCAGCCTGACGCTGACGGATCTGCGGACCTCCGAGGGGATTTCGCTAATGCAGCGCACCCAGTATGTGCAGCCTGACGACGGCAATGTGAATGACAAGACCCTGCTTAAGGTCCACCTGCCCCAGCCGGTAAACGGTGGTGAGAGCGTAACACTCAAACTCCAGTTTGAGGTCAAGCTGCCGAAAATATTCGCCCGTATGGGAACCGCCGGCAACTTCGTCATGGCCGGCCAGTGGTTTCCCAAGCTCAGCGTCTACGAGCCTGCTGGCACAAGGGGAGTACAGGAGGAAGGCTGGAATCTGCATCAGTACCATGGCACATCTGAGTTCTACAGTGACTTCGGTATTTACAATGTAACCATCTCCGTCCCGTCCGATTACAAGGTTGCCGCCACCGGATTTCCGGTGAAGAACGCGCGGCTGGTACAGGACCGCAAAATCTATCAGTTCTACGCAGATGATGTTCATGACTTCGCCTGGGCGGCATCGCCGGATTTTGTGGTTGCCGAGAAGGCCTTCTCCGCGCCGCAGGTGCCCGGAGTAAAGATCAAGCTCTATCTGGACCCGCTGCATAAGGATCTTCAGGAGCGCTACTTCCAGGCCGCAGAGGCTGCCCTGACCGCCTTCAGCAAGTGGTATGGCCCGTATCCTTACTCCACCTTATCCATTGTAGTCCCGCCTGAATCTGGCAATGGGGCCGGGGGGATGGAATATCCGACGCTGATCACTGCCTTCGGTGCTGCCGAGGCATCGCCCGGCACTTCGCTTGAACGGACCGTGATCCATGAGATCGGTCACCAGTATTTCTATGGCATGGTCGCCAGCAATGAATTCGAGGAGGCGTGGCTGGACGAGAGCTTCACCTCATATGCCGAAGACCGGCTGATGGAGCAGGAATATGGCGTTGCCTCAAGCCTCCCGCTGCAGTCCAGTCTGGTCTCCTCCTCGCAGCCGCTCAATCTGGAGACGTGGAAATACACCGGAGATGATGCCTACACACGCAATGTCTATATCCGGGGCAAGCTGGTGCTCCGTGACATCGAACGGTTAGCAGGAGCCAAGAACATGGATGCCATTCTCGCTGCTTATGCCCGTAAATACCGCTTCAAGCATCCCTCAACCGCTGACTTCCAGAAGATTGTGGAGAAAGTAACCAAGCAATCCTGGCAGACTTATTTTGACCAGTATGTCTACAGCGGCGGAGCCCCTGATTTTGCAGTAGACGACATCAGGCTCACGGCTAAACGGGACGGCGGCAACGGAGCGGGGATTCAATATGATGCTGTAGTTGAGGTAAGTAACAAGGGCAGCCATTACGGGGATGTCCCTGTAAAATTTATTTTCTCGGACGGGTACTCGGTTCAGCAATACTGGAACGGCGAAGGGAAGACAACATCGTTTGAATTATCGTATAAAGCACCTCTGGTCTCCGCCGAGATTGATCCGGGACATTCCATACTGCTGGAGAGCAAGCATCTCAATAATTTCAGAATGGCGGAGCTTGAGCACAATACTCTTTCCCGCTGGACGCTCAGTGCGACGACACTGCTTGAAACCCTGCTCGGAACTCTTGTCTGGTGAGGTGAAGGATTGTGAAAATTTCGATAACCCGCGGTTGGCACAGCATGAAAGAGCAATTTTATATCCTGATTCTGCTATTTATCTACCGGCTGTTCTGGGGCTACTTCATGTACAAGTTCATTAAAAGCGCCGTCGTTCCGGTACTGCTGCGCTATCCGGATGCGAATGCCGGCGGCAGTAGCATAGGCAGGCTGCTGTATTATATTGAGGGGCAGGCTGCGCTGCACACGGACCCGGACGTCCGGCAATGGCTATGGCTGCTCCTGGCACTGACTCTGTTGCGGCTGCTGCTCTCCCCCTTTATCCGGGCGGGCCTGCTGCACGAGCTTCACCAGGAACGTGCCGGGGAGCGCGGACTGTTCTTTTTTCCCGGGATGAAGCGTTATGGTCTGCCTGTACTGCTGTTCAGTCTCGTTGAATGGGCGCTGGCCCTTCTGCCGCTCTATTGGCTGCTGCCGAAGATGTACCGTCTGCTTCTGAACGGCATTCTCGATTATCCGCTGCTGCTGACGCTCGTGCCTTATGTGCTGGGCTGGCTCGTCTACCTCTTCCTTATCCGCAAGCTGCTGCTGTATATGCAGTTCGGTTATACCGCCGGCACGGGCATGTTCACTTCGCTGCTGGTCTGTCTGAAGGTGCTTCTCCACTCCATCGGGATATCCGTCATTATAGGCGCAGGAAGTCTGCTGACGCTGATCCTCTGCAGCGCTGCAGCGCTCTTCTGCCCCGGCCTCCCGGCCCTGTTCCTGCGCCAGGCAGCTCCACTGCCGTCCACCCTATTCAAAATGTGGGGCATAGCCGCGCAGTATCATCTCTGGTCCAGTAAATCATTCCCACAATAATCGGCCGCCAAAACGGCATACTAAAAGAGTCATCGCCCCTCTGGTGAGGTGCATGACTCTTTTTTGTTTACAGCTGCGACAAGTGCATTTGCAAAACTGTAAATCCTTTGGTACAATGATGCCTGTACTACTAGTAACAAATTTGTAATCTTTCAAATGGAATGAAGCAGCTATGTAACCGAAGCCTTTAACCTTATGTCGATATGTCACTATTCTGGTGCACAAAACGCCGAATTCCCTGCACCGGGGAGTGGGGGAACCATATTTTGGGTGAATTGATCTCGCTTTAGAGGGGTCATAGGGGAACCTTCTACCGAATCCTTAAGCTAACCTCGCAGGCCTTGGAAGGAGTACATCTTTTGAGAAGTCAGAATTTTAAGAAGAAATGCACCGCAGCAGCGCTGGGTCTTGTGATGGTATTCACACTTGGAGCAGGCAGCGCTTTCGCAGATTCCAAAATGGATACTGTGATCTCAAAAACCATTGGAACGTCATATAAAACCGGGGGCACCAGCACCAGCGGCTTTGATTGTTCCGGATTCACCAAATACGTATTCAAGAGTATCGGCCTTACCCTGCCGCGCACCTCTAAGGCACAGTACAGCGTTGGAACAGCCGTATCCAAGAGTAATTTGCGTTCCGGTGATTTGGTATTCTTCAATACCCTGGGCAACGGAGTTTCCCATGTCGGTATTTATGTCGGCAATGGCAAATTCGCACAATCCTCCACTTCGCGTGGTGTAACCATCAGTTCGCTGAGTCAGGCATACTGGGCCAACCGCTACGTTGGCGCTAAAAGAGTGATGAGCACAACAGCCTACCAAGCTGTCGCTTACGATTGAACCCTTGAACATTTCCTCGAATATTCGTACCTCTAACAACTAAATGTAACTTATACGAGCCCGGTTTTGATTATTGCCGTAATCATTTCCGGGTTTTTCCTTTTCCTTATTCTACCTTTTACACTCATCTGCAGGCCCTGAAACACCTTTTTATCCCAAATCCAAAGAAAAATCCATCAATAGCTCACCTGCTGCGTAAATATGAGTCTTTCTATGCAGCTATAACTCTAAAAAACGCAAAAAAAATGCATTAATATGTTATAAGTGATTGCCAAGCGCCCTAGTCTTTGCTACAATTATCGCAGTGAGCTTTTAGTAACATTTTTGTAATTATTGAATCGCTTTTAACAAAGGTTTTGTCATGTATTGAATAACAGCTAATCCTAATCAACAGTCGTGCCGAGTTCCCTAAAGATTTAGGGAAACGGGGGAACCAACTTTGGGTGAATTGACCTCCTATTCTAAGAGGGGTCATAGGGGACCTTCAACCGAACCCTTAAGCTAACCTCGTAGGCATTTGGAAGGGGTATTTACTTTTGAAGAAGAAGCTAGCAGCCGCAGTACTAAGCTTTTCCATCATCTTCACCATTGGAGCAGGAAGCGCTTTCGCGGATTCCAAAATGGATAAAGTTATCGACAAAGCCATCGGGACCAAATACGTATCCGGCGGTGTATCCACGAACGGTTTTGATTGCTCCGGATTTACAATGTATGTTTTTGATAAGATCGGAATTAACCTGCCCCACCAATCCGGCTCCCAATATGAGATGGGCACTGCTGTATCCCGCGATGAAATGAGACCGGGCGATCTTGTATTCTTCAATACAAGCGGCAAAGGCATTTCTCATGTCGGTATTTATGTTGGTGACGGTGAGTTCGCACATGCTTCTTCCTCGCGTGGTGTAACCATCAGTTCGCTGAGTGACAGCTACTACGTCAACCGCTACGTTGGCGCCAAACGGATTATGAGTACAGATGCTTACAAGACTGTGGCTGCGGATTCCGAAGAGAATGACGATGTGCAATAATTTGTCCTAAATATAAGCGCTTTTCCAGGATTTTTGCCGAAATCTTGGAGGAGGGCTTATTTTTTTGTCTATAAAATTACTTACCCCGCTCTATATTTGTAAAACACCAATTTCGCTCTTTCATAAAATATTTATTGGCGTTTGTCAAGTTCCGGTCTTTCTGCAAGGTTTTTGCGTCGAATCCGGCTCGTTTTGTATATAATATTTATAGAATGAAGTAATGTTCCATTGAAAGGAGGCCTCCGCTTATGATAAGTTCCCCGGTAACTTTTTATGTTGTTCCTATGGAGTCGCGGCATGCTGCTGAGATCTGTGAGTGGAACTACAGGCCCCCGTATAATATTTACGGCTGGATGCCCTGGGAGCAGATGCAGGCGCTCGGTGTTGAATTCGGTGATCCGCAGCTGCGCAGCGAGCAATACGTTTCCGTTGTGAATGGACAGGGAATCCTGTGCGGCTTCGCCCAGCTGTTCCCTATGGAGGGTGTAGTCCGGCTTGGAATCGGCATGCGGCCCGATCTGTGCGGTCATGGCATGGGACATCTGTTCATGAAGGCCATCGTTCAGGCGGCTTTGCAGCGTTATCCGGAACGGGAGATCGATTTGGAGGTACTGACCTGGAATCAGCGGGCCATCCGTGCTTACCAGAAATGCGGATTTACCATAACGGATACTTATGAACGCAGAACCCCAACTGGCGATAAGCCATTTTATTGTATGGTCTATGAGAAATAGCATTCCACTTCTGTATGTTTGCAATTTTCCCAGGAGTTTCGTTCATTTTTTTGACACAAATACTATGATAACGCTTCACCATCCGGTATAATGAAGGAAGCAGCTTACATGGAGGGACGGATGCAGATGCAGAAATGGATCATGAGCGGTTTGTTTTTTGCCGCCTGTGCCTTTGCCGTGGTCTTAATGTTTACCCTGCCCGGCAAAGCCGAGGTGGCTGAAGAGAACAAACCTACAATGCCTGAGGTTGTGCTGGACGCAGCCGGCGCGGAGGCCCTGGTGAAAGCCAACTGCATCACCTGCCACGGGGATCAGCTTCAGGGCGGTGTAGGGCCGAACCTGCAGCAGGAGGGCGCACAGCATGACGCGGCGCAGATTTACAGCATTGTGACCAAAGGCCGCGGGCAGATGCCTTCCTTCAAAGACAAACTAGCCCCTGAGGAAATTGCGAATGTCGCGTTATGGCTGGCCGAGAAGAAATAATAACATGCCCAAAGCAAAATGCCCGCTGCAAAGGATACCCTGGTATCCCTGCACGGGCATTTTTATGGATCAGGCGGTACTGTCATTTCCATAAGGATCCTGTCCTCTAACGGTTTTTCTCAAAAGCCTCGTTAATTTCATTAGCCTGGCGTATATCCAGCTTCTCCACATCTGCAGGCAGACGCAGGATAACGGTCTTGTAGTCAATGGTGATATGCGGGTGATGGTCGAACGCTTCCGAAATCGCAGCAACCTCATCCACAAAAGCAATTCCCTTCATATATTCATTGAACATATATTTGCGCACCATAATATCCTCTTCCAGTTTCCAGCCTTCCAGCTTGCCGATCTGCTCCCGCAGTTCTTCCTCTGTAAATGGCAATTTGTTTCCTCCCTTGCTTAATTAGCTATATCACAGCAGTCCTGTCTTTCAAATAAAACATCCCTCAGCTTCTTAAAGTCCAAGGGATGTGCCGGGCCAAAGATTTTTTTCGATTTAATGTATTCTTAAATCCCGGCGAATAGTACTTCTCATCCCAATTTTAACATGGGCTGATGCCTGGGACAAACTCCGGCTCCGCAGCTGCTTCCGGTCTACACCAGAACCACCGATGCCAAATCCTCGTCGCCGAGCAGAATATTGATGCGGTGCGTTTCTTTATCGTACATTACAACCCCGCTTCCGACCTTAATCACCGGCTCATTGCCCAGTGCGTAGAACAGATCCTCCGCAAGCGCCTCCCAGACCTCCAGCTTCGACTCCTCCGGCAGGTTCTCCCACTCCTCAGGCTCCATTTCGAAAAAAATATACCCGTCGGAAATCCGTCCGACTGCGCCTGTCAGTTCAACCAGAATTTCACTGTAATCTCTGCCATGCTTAACTCCCACGTCAATCACTCCGTTTTCTTCGCTGATGAATAATAACTTACCTTATCCATTATAGCCGAAAAAATCACTTCACAAAAAAGGGAATGCTGTCGATAAATAAGAATATACGTGATTTGGTTACGTGCAGAGTGTCCTCCCGCGGTTCAAGGATGATAAACGCGGTATAGTCGGATCACTTCTTAATTCTCATGGACGAGGTGCATAAATGGAAATTTCAACAATACTAGGACTGGTTTTTGGTCTGATCGCAGTAGTCTGGGGGATGGTACTCAAGCATGCTCCGCTTGAAAGCTTGAACAATCCCGCCGCCTATGTAATTATCTTTCTTGGTACGGCCGCCTCAATCTTCATGGCCTTTCCCATGTCGGAAGTCAAGAATTTCCCTAAGCTGCTGAAGATCCTATTTGTGAAGAAAAAGATGGTCGGCAAGCCCGAACTGATTACAATGTTTATGGAATGGGCATCCATCACCCGCCGTGAAGGACTGCTTGCATTGGAATCCAATGTCGATGAAATCGAAGATAATTTCCTTAGAAACGGTATGCGGATGATTATCGACGGCAATGACCAGGAATTTGTCCGCGATGTATTAATGGAAGATATTCACGCTACAGAAGATAGACATAAAGCCGGCGCCTTAATCTTCTCCCAGGCCGGGATGTACGCACCTACACTGGGGGTACTCGGGGCTGTTATCGGGCTGATTGCCGCCTTGGGGGATATGAGCAATATGGATGTCCTGGCCCACGCGATTGCCGGAGCCTTCATCGCTACTCTGCTGGGGATATTCACCGGTTATGTAATGTGGCACCCTATGGCCAACAAGTTAAAACGAATTTCCAAACGCGAGATTGAAGTCCGCCTGATGATGGTAGAAGGTCTGTTGTCTATCCAGTCGGGGGTCTCCACCATTGCTATCAATCAGAAGCTTTCCGTCTTCCTTACTCCGTCCGAACGGGCCAAGCTGAGTGAGAAGGAGGGCACCTCGAATGAGCAAAAAGACTAGGCATGAGGAGCACGAAGAGCATGCCGATGAATCCTGGCTACTGCCCTATTCCGATCTGATGACCCTGCTGGTTGCACTATTCCTGGTTATGTATGCCATGAGTGCTACGGACGCCCAGAAGTTTGAGCAAATGGCCCAGGCGTTCAATTCAGCGCTCAGCGGCGGTGGCGGCGTACTGGAATTCCGCTCGGATTCACCTACGAGTACTCAACTTGACCAAGGCAATAAGGATAAAATGAATAGTGTTATAGATAAAAATACAGGAACCGCCGAGATCTCCAAACTTCGTGCCAAAGAACAGGAGGATCTGGAGAAGCTTAAGGAGCAATTCGATCAGTACATCAAGAATAACGGAATGACTGATCTGCTCAGTACGAAGCTGAATCAGTCCCAGTTAATGATTACGATCAGCGACAACGCCTTATTTGCTTCGGGACAGGCTATGGTCAAGGATGACTCCCGCCAGCTGGCCAAGTCAATCTCGACGATGCTGCAGCAGTTTCCCGATTATGATATATTAGTGCAGGGACATACGGATAATATTCCTATCTCCAATAGCAGCTACTCCTCCAACTGGGATCTTAGCGTGGCCCGTGCCCTTCAATTCATGAAAATCCTGCTGCTTAACCCCAATCTGGACCCGGTCAAGTTCAGTCCGATCGGATACGGGGAATATCATCCCATCGCTGAGAATACGACTGCCGCCGGACGCGCCAAGAACCGTCGTGTAGAAGTCTCCGTTCTCCGCAAATACAAAGATGCAACAACAGAAACTACTGATGTTGCCGCTCCCGGTAAATAATGCGAATATATTATAGCTTGTTAAGTAATAAGAGCTGTTCCCGGGCCATTATTCGGCCTTCAGGAACAGCTCTTTGTTTGATTGCTTATTATTTAAAGCTTATTGCAGCTCATAGTTCAGCATAGCTCCAAGCTCCTGCTTCTCCTGCGGTGACAGATCACGCCATTCCCCGGTCTGCAGGGCGCCCAGCCGGATATTCATTACCCGGATGCGCTGCAGACGCCGCACTTCATAGCCAAATGCGCTGCACATGCGGCGGATCTGCCGGTTCTTGCCCTCGGTAAGAATAATCCGGAATACCCGCTCGCTGATCCGTGTTACCTCACAAGGGAGCGTTCTGCTGCCCAGAATCTTCACCCCGGTGGCCATGCCCGTAAGGAAAGATTGCGTGACTGGCCTGTCCACGGTAACTACATACTCCTTCTCATGTCTGCCTTCAGCACGCAATATTTTGTTCACAATGTCCCCGTCATTCGTCAGCAGAATTAATCCCTCAGAATCCTTGTCGAGCCGTCCGATAGGGAAAATACGTTCTTCATGTCCGATGAAATCAACTATATTCCCCTGAATATGGCCTTCTGTAGTAGATGTGATGCCTACCGGCTTATTAAGTGCGATGTAAACGATCCTGCTGCCTGTCTCCAGGCGTTTGCCGTCGATCAGCACCGTATCTCCAGCTTCTGCCTGACTGCCCAGCAGAGCGGTCTCACCGTTGATGGTGACTCTTCCCCCTTCCACCAGCTTGTCTGCTTCACGGCGCGAACAGTACCCTGTCTCACTGATGAACTTATTAATTCTCATGTCTGTCATTCACTCCGTTCTATATACATGCCTGACGGAAGGTTATTCTCCCCGGCTTCAGGCAGCTTAATGGTCACCTGCGCACCCCGTCCGTACTCACTGCGGATCTCGAGACTGCCCTTATGGGCTTGTATAATACGCTGGCTGACCATGAGTCCAAGCCCGGTCCCTGACTCTTTATTCGTGAAGAACGGCTCGCCCAGCTTAGGAAGCATATCCTCCGGAACCCCTCCGCCCTCATCAGAAACAACAATAACCACAGAATTATTCTGCTGCTGCTCCTCCAGGGTAATCGTCCCTCCGTCAGGCATAGCCTCAATCGCATTTTTGATTACATTAATGAATACCTGCTTCAGCTGGTTCTCCTCACAGTGCACCATAGCCGGCATATCCGAGAAATACGTTACAAACTCTATGCCAAAAAGATGGGCTTGGCTATCCAGCAGAGAGATCACGTCGCCGACAATATGCCGCAGATCCCTCAACTGAAAATGAACGGCCTGCGGCTTGGCCAGGATCAGAAACTCACTTACAATCAGATTGATCCGGTCCAGCTCCGAGAGCATAAGATCAATATGCAGCGGGACCAGAACCTTCTTCTCCTGCTGCAGCTGCAGGAACCCTCTCAAGGTGGTCAGGGGATTGCGGATCTCATGGGCAACTCCGGCTGCCAGCTGGCCGACCGTAGTCAGCTTCTCGGAGCGTCGGAGCAGCTCTTCAATCCGGTTGCGCTCAGTCATATCACGGGATACATGTACAAAAGACTGCGGCTGCCCTTCCTCATCCCGGATCACCGAGGTGCTCACACTGACTTCTACGATAGAGCCGTCACGTTTCAGTCGTACGGTCTCTACCGGAGGCAGAGACATTCCGTTCTTGAGCTGCCGCAAACGGATATCTTCCTGCTCCTGTACTGTAGCCGGCACCAGATAAGGCGTCTTGACCAGCGCTTCCGCTGCACTCCATCCATAGAGCTCTTCAAAGGCTCTGTTCGTACTTATAATCCTGCCATCCATATCCACAGTGTGGATCGCATCCGAGGTGCCGTTAATTACCGACTCCAGATGCTCTTTAACCGCCCGGTTCTCTTCCAGCGTCTGACCCAGCCGGTTCGTGTGCTGCAGCAGGTGGGAGGTCATCGCGTTGATCCGGTGGGCCAGCTGTCCGAGCTCGTCCCGGCTCTCAACATTTAATGGAGGCTCGAATTTGCCCTTGGCCACATCATTCACCTTAGCCAGTATATCCTGAATCGGCCGTGTGACGAAGCCGGCCAGAATATAGCTGGCCAGGAAAAAGATAATAAGCAGCAGCACGGACGTGGTGATATTATTGAACAGCTGCTCTTTAATTACGGATGAGATCAGCGAGTAATCCATAACCACAGTAATTACATAATCGTCGGCTCCCGGCTGTTTGATTGGAATAAAGCTTTTGAGCACTCTTTTGCCCAGAACCTCCGTATCCAGCGTTACCGGCTCACCCCCGTTGATCGCTTCCCGTATTGCAGCTTTATCCTGTGCAACGTTGCCGTACGTATACGTACCGTAATGAATAGGACGGTTGCGCAGCTTCACATTAATCGGGTCGCTGCCATCGGGCAGCATGCTGGGCGATCCGAACGTTTTGGGATTAAAGCCTGTGATCTCCAGGATGCCGGGGTTCACGGCTTTGGAGTCCTGAATAATTTCGTCAGGTCCCATAATCTTGACGTAATCGCTTACGGCAGTACTGCGGATATATGGATCTATGATATAGTTGCTGGTACCATCATAATAGTAACCCCATTTATCAATGTACTCCGGATTTGAGGTTGAATATTCGAAAGGGCCGGACCAGAAATTATCCATTGTCTGCCCCTGGTCAACGGATACCCGCTGGCCTGCAAACAACTCCAAAAAAGCCACATACCAGTACCCCATGCCTTTGGTCGAGAGTCCGATCTCTGTGGGATCTGATGACTTGGCTACAACAATATCATTATCAGTCTTGACCAGAAGCGAGATATTAGACACGCCCAGCTTGATGGCCAAGGCCTGCAGCTCCCTATTGTCCACATTCTTGATATCCGGGTCAAGCTCAAGCGAAGCCAGAATAGAGGTCATCCTCAGGTTCTGGGCAATTTTATGCTGCACATAGTTGGAACTATAACTGCTCTGCTCAACCGAAACAGCGATCTGCATGGCAGTTATCTTCATATTACTCAGACTTTCATTACGCAGATTATTCCGGACGGCATATAGATTAAGTGTAAGATTCAGCGTCAGGATTAAGAGTACCGAGCCGAAAATAATAGCCGATAATTTCGTTTTTATAGACAAGCGTATTGTTCACCTCTTACCGCTGGTAAATCCTAGCGGAGCATTCATAATTATCATACCTTTTGCCTCTCCATTTGAAAAGACATTTCAAACAGGGATAACCTGGGGAACATATTGAATTCTTCAGACACATTCTCTACAATAAGTAGGAAACCATCCACAGGTTATGCACATATAAACATTTTGCTAAATCGCGATGTGTACAATTTTGTGCATAAGTCGGGCTTTATCCACAGAGTTGTCCACAATTTGTTAAGAACGAATATTTGTTCGTTGTACAAGGAGCTATTTTAGAAGGGAAGATGAACTTGAATACACAACTTGAAGAGTTGCCGCCAGACGAGCGGGCAATTCATGAATATTGGATGAACGAGGCAATAGGCGAAGCCCGCAAAGCAGAAGCACTGGGTGAAGTGCCGATCGGGGCAGTGGTTGTCCGTGAAGGTACAATTATCGGGCGCGGCTACAATCTGCGTGAGACCACGCTCGATTCCACTGCCCATGCGGAGATGGTTGCCATCCGTGAAGCGAGTACAGCCCTTAATTCCTGGCGTCTGCTCGACTGCCAGCTCTACGTGACCCTGGAGCCCTGTCCCATGTGTGCAGGAGCCATGGTGCAGGCCAGAGTCCCGCTTACTGTCTATGGTACTCCTGATCCCAAAGCCGGCTGTGCAGGGACTCTGATGAACCTGCTGGAGGAATCGCGTTTTAACCACCGTACAGAGGTCATCCAGGGTGTGCTGCAGGAAGAATGCGCAGAGCTGCTGACTTCGTTCTTCCGCCGGCTGCGGCAAAGACCCGCCAAGCTCTAATGAAACGGATCAGCTATACCATTCTATTGTGACCAGGAGGACGATCCATGTCTTTTAAGCTGTACAATACCCCGAAGGGAATCTATATCTCTTTATTGAAGCTCACGGATGCCGAAGCGCTGCTTAACCTCCGTCACCGCAACCGCAAGGAGCATCAGCAGTTCGAACCCCTCCGTGACAATGACTACTTCACTCTGGAGAGCCAGCGGCAGCTGATTAACCAGCGCATCCTGGACGCCCGGCAGGATAGTGCTTATATGTTCGGCAACTATCTGCTCAGCGGCGAGCTGATTGGCCAGATTACCATTTCTAACGTGGTACGGGGTGTCGGACAATTTGCCGATATCGGATATTTTATTGATTATGAAATGCAGGGTAAAGGGTATACCAGCGCAGCGGTGCATCTGATCCTGGGCTATGCCTTCCGCTCCCTCAGCCTTCACAGGCTGCAAGCGGCTATCCTGCCTCATAATGACGGCTCCCGCAGAGTCCTGGAGAAGAACGGCTTTCAGGCTGAAGGGCTTGCCCGCCGCTTCATCAAAATCAACGGAGAATGGCAGGACCACCGCACTTACGCCATTCTGGCTGAAGATTTTCTTCCACATGAGCAATAGCCTGATCTGCCGGAGCCGCCGGCAAGCAGCACAAAAATCCCGTATGAGCGGAGGTTCGCTTATACGGGATTTCTGTGTTACTGCAGTATTTATTAATAAGTACCTGTGGCTCCGAACTGCTGCTGCAGCTCTTCCAGGGTAATCACATCTTCGCCTTGCGGAATTCCGATCTGGAAGGTTTGTTTCTCATTGATCTTGCTGTATTGATTGCTAGCGGTCATAGACAGAGCAACATTCTCACCTTGTTCAGGATCATTCACTTTGATATCCATAAGCATATCCTGATACACCGGGAAGTTATCGTCATTGATCGCCGTGTTAAGATGGAACTGGTTAATCGTCAGATGCGTGTTCAGCTCAGCCAGATCCTTATCGAATTCAGCGCGTGCTTCACTGGACTGCAGCTCTTCCTTCGCTTTAGCCAAGTCGGCAGCATCGATCTTCAGCAATTCCTTGTATTCATCCTTGCCGAGAATATCGATGATCTTAGGCAGCGCATTGTTCACCAGGATGGTGAGCGCCTCTTTGACATTATCATTCGTTACCTGGAACTGGACAACCTGTTTGGCTTCAACCCCTTCAGGCAGGCCGGCTTCCTTAGGTTTGATTTCGTTAAAATACTTCTCTTCGTCGTACTCACCCAGTAATGTGTTCATCACTTCATTAGACAGCTTCTGCACTTTCTGCGTGTCCATAGCCGAAGGGTTGAATTCAGCCCCCTCCTGCTCGGCCAGTTCCTTCAGATCCACTTCAACAAATTTACCTACGATTGTCTCGGGAAGCGGCAGGAACGGAATGGACGGCACTTTGACATACAGCTTCTCTGCTGTCATTACCATCGGAACCGTGAAGGACATCGCCATATCCCCCTTCAGATTCAGAACCATTGTAAGCTCTGTCTGCATCGGCTCTGCCTGGTAGACTCCATCAACTGTAAGCTCAGCATTCTTTAGCATGCTGAGAATTTGACCCGTTGTAGCATCAGCTTCGCTTGTACCTGTGTCGATCGTCAGGTCATTAACGGTAAGCTTCGTCTTCATTTCATACGATGTCATCGCCGCAACTTTATTTGCAGCAGCGGACAGTGCCTCTTTCGGTGCCTCTTTTTTTGCACACCCCGGCAGAATTACTGCGGCGGTGAGCAGCAATGCAGCAGCGGATAACCCCCATTTTTTATTCATTATTGTTCTCCTCTCCCATGTGAAAAATTCTTTCCCCTCCCTAATGATAAACCATTTGGCAAATATGAGAAACATTTCTCTCCATTTTCATCTCCGGCTAGGGTCAGCCCTGAGGATTATTATGGTCAACGTGGTTAGCCTGTTTTACCTTTTTTGAACCGGACAACGGCTCAGGACCTGATGAATGATGTTCCTTGCGCGGCCCCTGATTATCCTGCTGTACACCGGGTACCGGCATGCTTTTTGGTTTGCTCATCTTGTTCGCCTCCTATGGATTGGTTAAGCCCTGAAGCGCCTGCGCGCATTCATGAATCTGCCTTGTATACTGCTGCGCCAAAAGCTGTACGGCATCCCTACGCTCATCCGCAACGCGCCCGTCCTGCTCCGCGTCGAGCAGGTTCACAGCAACCTCACGGCTATCCACATAAGTACAGCGGAAGTCGAGGGAATACCCTTGGCGCCCGGCTGCATTGAAATGAATGAGCAGACTGTTCTGGTCCGCCGCATCCCCCTGCACGCTGAAGCTGTCCCCATCCTCCATCAGTGCAGGCAGGCGTTCCTGCCAGGCAGACACCAGACTCTGCTGATCTACTTGTAATTGTCGGTCCATCTTTATGATCATCCTCCTTCTCTAATACATTGCCGAGAAAGAGAGCTTTTTATTCTCTTTGGAACATGTTCCATCCAAAAGAATCCTCCGAGTACAACAAAAAAACCGTCCCCCATAAGGAGAACGGCTTCTATCTGCAAATCTTTGAGTGTAAAGGAATGGCGGAGAGGATGGGATTCGAACCCATGTGGGCTTGCACCCTAACGGTTTTCAAGACCGCCCCGTTATGACCGCTTCGGTACCTCTCCAATGCATCTAAATTTCACATGCATTAGGAATTATATCACACCCACCAAATAATATGCAACTATAATTATTGAGCAGTTTGTGCGCTTATGGATTTCACATTACGCATATACGGCTGCAGGCATTCCGGAATCAGAACACTGCCGTCTTCCTGCTGGTAATTCTCCAGAATAGCCGCTACTGTACGGCCTACGGCCAGCGCAGAACCATTCAGCGTATGCACGAATTCCGGCTTGGACTTGGGCTCTTTGCGGAAGCGGATATTGGCCCGGCGGGCCTGGAAATCCTCGGTGTTGGAACAGGAGGAAATTTCGCGGTACATTCCGCTCTCCGGCAGCCACACCTCCAGGTCATACGTCTTCGCCGATGTGAAGCCCATATCTGCCGTACACAGCAGCAGGACGCGGTAAGGCAGTCCAAGGAGCTGTAGGACGCGTTCAGCATCGGCTGTCATCTTCTCCAGCTCCTCATAGGAGGTCTCCGGACTGGCAAGCTTCACAAGCTCCACCTTATTGAACTGATGCTGGCGGATCAGACCGCGGGTATCACGCCCCGCAGATCCGGCCTCCGAACGGAAGCAAGAGCTGTAGGCTACATGGTACTTCGGCAGATCACCAGCTGTCAGAATCTCTTCACGGTAGTAGTTCGTTACAGGCACTTCTGCTGTAGGGATCAGATAATATTCTGTATCACGCAGCTTGAACAGATCCTCTTCGAACTTCGGCAGCTGTCCTGTTCCATACAGGCTATCCTTGTTGACAATGTACGGCGGCAGCATCTCTTCATAGTTATGCTCTCCGCTGTGCAGATCCATCATGAAGTTGATTAGAGCGCGCTCCAGTCTTGCTCCCAGCCCTTTGTAGAAGGCGAACCGGGAACCCGTAACCTTGGCTGCCGCTTCAAAATCAATGATATCCAGCTGCTGCGCCAGCTCCCAGTGTGATTTCGGAGTGAATCCGAACTCTCTGGGCTCCGACCAGCGGCGTACTTCAACATTGTCCTCCTCGGACTTGCCAACCGGCACCGATTCATGCGGAATGTTCGGAATGCTCATGGTCAATTCATCAATCTTAACTTCGAGCTCGCGTACTTCATCGTCCAGCTCTTTGATCCGGTCGGAAACCGTACGCATTTCTGCGATCAAATCATCGGCCGGTTCTCCATTTTTCTTCTTCTTCGCTACATCTCCGGATACGGTGTTCCGGCGGTTCTTAAGTCCCTCTGTTTCCTGAAGCAGCTCACGGCGGCGCAGATCAAGCTGCGGGAAGCCGGCAATCAAATCGAGCGACTTTCCTCTTTTGGTAAGGGCCTCTTCTACTCTTGCATAATCACTACGCAACACTTTAACATCTAACACAAAGTTTCCCTCCTGAAAACAGCCCAAACTCTTTCAAAATGCTGATTTGTTTACAGCTTTGAAAGAGTCAGGATGTTTTATATGCAGTTCTATTGATTGGCTGCGCTACTGTCCTCTACCATGTCGGCAAAATATTGATGCAGCCTGTAATCATCAGTCAGTTCCGGGTGAAAAGAGGATACCAGCAGGTTGCCCTGACGTGCAGTTACAATCTCATCCTTATAGATGGTAAGCACATCGACATCCGGACCCACCTCGTTAATGAGCGGAGCACGGATAAACACCGCACGTACCGGCTCAGCAATCCCTTTAACCTCCAGATCACATTCAAAGCTTTCCCGCTGGCGGCCAAAGGCATTCCGGGCAACGGTAATATCCATCAGCTCCAGATGACCGGGTTCGCCTCCGGCAATGTGCTTGGCCAGGACAATCATGCCGGCGCAGGTACCAAAAATCGGCTTGCCTTGACCCGCAAACTCACGTATAGCTTCTATAAAGCCATATTTGCGCATCAGTTTGCCGATGGTCGTGCTCTCGCCGCCGGGAATAATCAGTCCCTCTATCTCTTCCAGCTGCTCTACACGCTTGATAGGCAGACCCTGCGCACCTGTCTTCTCAATACTGACAATATGCTCTGTTACAGCGCCCTGCAGCGCCAACACTCCTATTCTCATCCGGAAGCCTTCTCTCTATTAACGGCCGCGTTCCGACATACGTTCAGCCGGAGTCAAAGTGGCAATATCAATCCCCTTCATCGGGGCGCCAAGGTTCTTCGACACTTCAGCAATCAGCTTGTAGTCTGTAAAGTGGGTGGTCGCCTCTACAATGGCACGGGCGAATTTCTCAGGGTTGTCGGACTTGAAGATCCCCGAGCCAACGAACACGCCGTCAGCACCAAGATGCATCATGAGTGCGGCATCCGCAGGCGTAGCTACACCGCCGGCAGCGAAGTTAACGACAGGTAATTTGCCAAGCTGATGAACTTCCAGCAGCAGCTCATAAGAAACGCCAAGTATCTTAGCTTCATTATAGAGCTCATCAAGCGAGAGGTTAGTCACTTTGCGAATTTGACTGTTTATGTAGCGCATGTGGCGGACGGCTTCAACGATGTTGCCGGTTCCCGGCTCACCCTTGGTACGGATCATCGAAGCTCCTTCGTTAATCCGGCGCAGGGCTTCCCCAAGGTCCTTGGCTCCGCATACAAAAGGAACGGTGAATTCACGTTTATTGATATGGAACACTTCATCTGCCGGCGTGAGCACTTCGCTCTCATCCAGATAGTCAACACCGAGGGATTCAAGAACCTTGGCTTCTACATAATGGCCAATACGGGCTTTAGCCATAACAGGAATGCTCACTACCTTGATAACCTCTTCTACAATAGTAGGATCGGCCATACGTGCTACACCACCCGCTGCGCGGATATCGGAAGGTACACGTTCCAGAGCCATAACGGCTACTGCGCCCGCTGCCTCGGCAATTTTTGCCTGCTCTGCATTCATGACGTCCATAATGACGCCACCCTTTTGCATTTCTGCCATGCCTCTTTTAACTCGCGATGTTCCTGTTTCCATGTCTAAGCCTCCCGAATGATCTAACCTAATCTAACTTGTAATTCTACCGCAAGGTGGTGATATATACAACCTATTTACTGGGATTTTGTCGTAATGCTGGCATTAGACTGCCGTGCGGTTAGAACAAGTTCTTAATTCCTGTAAACAGGTCGCCAAAAAATTCTCCGATTGCTCTCATTAGCAGTTTGAACCAGCCAGCCTTCTCTGCTTCCTCGGCAGTAATCAGGTTAACCGTCTTCTCCTGAACCTGAGACATTCCTTCGATCTGGTAGGTATATGTGACCTTACCTACTTTGCTGGCTCCGGCAATCGGCGCGATCAAGGTTGCCGGGTCGTTCGTCACCACTGTAGTTTTGATCTGTGGAGAAACCGTACCCTTTGGTACCATGAACGTAACTCCCGCATCCGTCACAACAGGTACATCCTTATTCTTGCCTTTGAGTACAGGCACCGTTTCAGTACCGGCGATGACAGCCTTAGGCGCTACCACCTGCTTAATCTCGAAATTGTTGAAGCCGAAATCAAGCACCTTCTTCGTTTCCGTGAAACGGTGTGCTTCAGAGTCCGCTCCCATAACTACGCTGATTAGACGCATGCCGTCACGCACAGCAGTACCTGTGAAGCAGTTGCCGGCTTTGGAGGTGTGTCCAGTCTTCAATCCGTCGAGACCCGGATAAGCATAGGCTTTGAAGTTAGCAATATCCTTGTTGGCTTCCAGCATCCAGTTATAGTTAATCATCGGTTTGGTGTCACGCTCACGGAATTTATAGGATTGGATCGTTGTAAATTCAGTGAAGTCTGGATGATCCGTTACAATATTTTTGGCAAGAATGGCTGCATCCATTGCAGACATGACCGTTTCGCCTTCTGCCTGCGGACGGAATTTCTCCGGCATGTCCGCTCGGTCAAGTCCGGTGGAGTTAATGAAGAAAGCGGTCTTCATGCCCATCTTCTGGGCAGTCTCGTTCATAAGTGTTACGAATTGCTGCTCCGAACCCGAGACCAGCTCCGCCAAAGCTACTGTGGCATCATTAGCAGAACCTACCGCCATCGCTATGTACAGTTCTTTAACCGTATGTTCATCACCTGCAGCCAGATAAATCCGCGATCCGGTCTGCTTAGATGCATTCTCCTGTACAATAACCTTCTCGTCCCAGGATAGCTGGCCGCTATTTACGGCTTCGGTAACCAGATATTCTGTCATCATCTTGGTCATACTCGCTGGAGGCATAGGCTGATCGGCATTGAGCGACATCAGGACCTCGCCTGTAGTAGGCTCAATCAATACTGCAGATTTTACATTCAGTCCCAGTGACTCCACGCTTGGAATCTTGGTTACTGCCGTTTTGGCAGGTGTTGCCGCTGTCGATGGAGCCGCAGCCTCTGTTGCAGCCGGTGTGCCTACCGCCTCTGCCATCGCAGACGCTGCCGGGAATGCTAGCATATTTAAAAGCAGACCTACTGTCGCTGTCTTCATCACAAGTTGCTTACTACTTAGTTTCCGCTTGTACTTCAATGATTAACTCTCCTTTAATCCTCAGATCAGTGCTTGTTCTATTCTAACACAGGGGTATCTGCAAAAAAAGACAGGCAGGACGAATTTAGTCCTGCCTGTCCGCAAAAATATGCGATTCTTCCCGGTTTACAGGGAATAGTTCGGCGCTTCTTTGGTAATCTGCACATCATGCGGGTGACTTTCACGAAGTCCCGCACCTGTGATCCGGATAAATGAGGTGTCGTTGCGCAGTTCCTCTAATGTTTTCGTACCGCAGTAACCCATTCCAGAACGCAATCCGCCGATCAGTTGATGAACAGTATCGGACAACGGCCCTTTAAATGCAACCCGGCCCTCAATCCCTTCAGGAACGAGCTTCTTATCATCATCCTGGAAGTAACGGTCTTTACTGCCCTGCTTCATGGCGCTCATGCTGCCCATTCCGCGGTATACCTTGTATTTACGTCCCTGATAAATTTCCGATTCCCCAGGGCTCTCTTCCGTACCGGCGAACAAGCTGCCCATCATCACTGCAGCGGCTCCGGCAGCAATTGCCTTGGTGATCTCTCCGGAGTACTTAATTCCCCCGTCAGCTATAACTGGAATCCCGTATTCGCGGGCAACCGTTGCACAATCATAGATTGCTGTAACCTGCGGAACGCCGATACCTGCAATTACGCGGGTTGTACAAATCGATCCGGGTCCAATACCGACCTTGACCACGGATGCTCCGGCTTCAATCAATTCACGGGTAGCTTCACCTGTAGCTACATTACCGGCCACAATAGTAAGATCAGGATACAATTCGCGCAGCTGGCGGACCGCGTCGATAATATTAATATGGTGTCCGTGTGCCGAATCCACTGTGATAAGGTCAACACCAGCTTTTACCAATGCCTCTGTACGTTCAAATGTATCCTTAGAAATACCGATTGCAGCTCCAACAAGCAGACGGCCTTGAGCATCCTTGGCCCCGTTAGGGAACTGGATAGCTTTCTCTATATCTTTAATAGTAATGAGACCTTTAAGAATATTGTGCTCATCCACCAGCGGCAGCTTCTCGATCTTGTGACGTTGAAGGATGCCTTTCGCTTCCTGAAGGGTTGTACCTACAGCAGCGGTAACCAGATTCTCATGAGTCATAACTTCTTTGATCTGAATATTGAAATCGTGGATAAAACGCAAATCACGGTTAGTCAGAATACCAACAAGCTTACCGCCTTCATCTACGATAGGTACACCTGAAATGCGGTATTTACCCATCAGAACTTCAGCATCGGATACCCAGTGGTCTGGCGTAAGTGAGAATGGATTGGTAATAACGCCGCTCTCGGAGCGCTTCACACGGTCCACCTCTTCCGCCTGCTGCTCCACGGACATATTCTTATGAATGATGCCGATCCCGCCCTCGCGGGCAATAGCAATCGCCATAGCTGCTTCCGTGACTGTATCCATACCTGCACTCATCAAAGGGATGTTCAGCTTCACATTCTTGCTAAGTACAGTGGTTAAATCCACTTCCTTAGGCAGTACCTCGGATTTACGCGGAACCAGCAGCACATCATCAAAAGTGAATCCTTCTTTACCAAACTTATCTTCCCACACCTGGGTCATTCCTCCTCGAAATATTCTTTTCTCCACCTGCCTGCCAACTTATGAATAAAAAAACTCCTGCTTCAAGTCCATACCTGATAGACAGCGGTAAAGGCTTGGGAGTTATACATAATAGTGTCTTCAGTTAAGGTTTGAGATGCTTGTCCAAAAATATATTAGAGCTATCTTAGCAAAGGGCTTTTGGCCTGTCAAGAATATTACATCTTCTGATAAGGTATTAAGAAATCTTGCTCCGGGTAAGCGAATTCTTGGACTAAAGTCCGTGTGCAGTGGACAGATTATATAATAATCCATAATTTAACACTTTAACGTCTATGCATTGTCCATGTATAACAGTATACAAAAAAGCCATTGTCGATTGCTCAACAATGGCTTCATGTGCTTGGCAACGTCCTACTCTCCCAGGACCCTTCGGTCCAAGTACCATCGGCGCTGGAGGGCTTAACGGTCGTGTTCGGGATGGGTACGCGTGGAACCCCTCCGCTATCGCCACCAAACATGCGTCTGTGAAACAGACGCTGCCGCTTGAAATTCGGTTCATCACGGATGTGTGAATGAATTTCGTTGCGTTCAGGAATTGATTCCTGAAAACTGAATCCGAAACGAATCTGCGTTCTTCGAAATTTGGATAAGCCCTCGACCGATTAGTATTGGTCAGCTCCATGCATTGCTGCACTTCCACCTCCAACCTATCTACCTCGTCGTCTTCAAGGGGTCTTACTAATTGGGAAATCTCATCTTGAGGGGGGCTTCACGCTTAGATGCTTTCAGCGCTTATCCCGTCCGTACGTAGCTACTCAGCCATGCTCCTGGCGGAACAACTGATGCACCAGCGGTACGTCCATCCCGGTCCTCTCGTACTAAGGACAGCTCCTCTCAAATTTCCTGCGCCCACGACAGATAGGGACCGAACTGTCTCACGACGTTCTGAACCCAGCTCGCGTACCGCTTTAATGGGCGAACAGCCCAACCCTTGGGACCTACTTCAGCCCCAGGATGCGATGAGCCGACATCGAGGTGCCAAACCTCCCCGTCGATGTGGACTCTTGGGGGAGATAAGCCTGTTATCCCCAGGGTAGCTTTTATCCGTTGAGCGATGGCCCTTCCATGCGGTACCACCGGATCACTAAGTCCGACTTTCGTCCCTGCTCGACTTGTAGGTCTCGCAGTCAAGCTCCCTTATGCCTTTGCACTCTGCGAATGATTTCCAACCATTCTGAGGGAACCTTTGAACGCCTCCGTTACTCTTTAGGAGGCGACCGCCCCAGTCAAACTGCCCGCCTGACACGGTCCCCGTACCCGATTAGGGTACTAGGTTAGAACCTAGATACGATCAGGGTGGTATCCCAACGGCGCCTCCGCAGAAGCTTGCGCTCCTGCCTCACCGGCTCCCACCTATCCTGTACAGATCGTACCCAAATTCAATATCAAGCTGCAGTAAAGCTCCATGGGGTCTTTCCGTCTTGTCGCGGGTAACCTGCATCTTCACAGGTATTAAAATTTCACCGGATCTCTCGTTGAGACAGCGCCCAAGTCGTTACGCCATTCGTGCGGGTCAGAATTTACCTGACAAGGAATTTCGCTACCTTAGGACCGTTATAGTTACGGCCGCCGTTTACTGGGGCTTCGGTTCACAGCTTCGGGTTTAACCCCTAACCACTCCCCTTAACCTTCCAGCACCGGGCAGGCGTCAGCCCGTATACTTCGCCTTGCGGCTTCGCACAGACCTGTGTTTTTGCTAAACAGTCGCTTGGGCCTTTTCACTGCGGCCCCCTCGGGCTATTCACCCTACCGAGGCACCTCTTCTCCCGAAGTTACGAGGTCATTTTGCCGAGTTCCTTAACGAGAGTTCTTCCGCGCGCCTTAGAATTCTCTTCTCGCCTACCTGTGTCGGTTTGCGGTACGGGCACCTTCTCCTGGCTAGAGGCTTTTCTTGGCAGTGTGAGATCATGACCTTCGCTACTACAATTTTCGCTCCCCATCACAGCCCAGCCTTAGTGATGTGCGGATTTGCCTACACATCAGCCTCACTGCTTAGACGGACACATCCATCAGTCCGCGTCACTACCCTCCTGCGTCACCCCATCGCTCATAGCGGATTACGGTGGTACAGTAATTTCAAACTGTTGTCCTTCGACTACGCCTTTCGGCCTCGCCTTAGGTCCCGACTTACCCTGAGCGGACGAGCCTTCCTCAGGAAACCTTGGGCTTTCGGCGGATCAGATTCTCACTGATCTTTTCGTTACTCATACCGGCATTCTCACTTGTATGCTGTCCAGCGCTCCTTACGGTACACCTTCAACCTGCATACAACGCTCCCCTACCCCAGATGCAAAGCATCTAGCCATAGCTTCGGTGGTGTGTTTAGCCCCGTTACATTTTCGGCGCAGAGTCACTCGACCAGTGAGCTATTACGCACTCTTTCAATGGTGGCTGCTTCTAAGCCAACATCCTGGTTGTCTGTGCAACTCCACATCCTTTCCCACTTAACACACACTTGGGGACCTTAGCTGATGGTCTGGGCTGTTTCCCTTTTGACAATGGATCTTAGCACTCACTGTCTGACTCCCGGCAAGAAGTTAATGGCATTCGGAGTTTGACTGAGCTTGGTAACCCTTGCGGGCCCCGCACCCAATCAGTGCTCTACCTCCACCACTCCATTCACCGAGGCTAGCCCTAAAGCTATTTCGGGGAGAACCAGCTATCTCCGAGTTCGATTGGAATTTCTCCGCTACCCCCACCTCATCCCCGCATTTTTCAACATGCGTGGGTTCGGGCCTCCAGTGCGTGTTACCGCACCTTCACCCTGGACAGGGGTAGATCACACGGTTTCGGGTCTACGTCCACATACTAAATCGCCCTATTCAGACTCGCTTTCGCTGCGGCTCCGGCTTCTCACCTTAACCTTGCATGTTAAACGTAACTCGCCGGTTCATTCTACAAAAGGCACGCCATCACCCATAGATCGGGCTCTGACTTTTTGTAAGCACACGGTTTCAGGTTCTATTTCACTCCCCTTCCGGGGTGCTTTTCACCTTTCCCTCACGGTACTGTTTCACTATCGGTCGCCAGGTAGTATTTAGCCTTAGCAGATGGTCCTGCTGGATTCATACGGGGTTTCACGTGCCCCGCACTACTCGGGATCCGTCTCGGAGAGAACACAGTTTAGGCTACAGGGCTTTTACCTCTATCGCGGGCCTTTCCAGACCTCTTCGCCTACCATATTCCTTTGTAACTCCATGTGAGACGTCCCACAACCCCAAGGGGCAAGCCCCTTGGTTTAGGCTGTTCCGCGTTCGCTCGCCGCTACTGACGGAATCACTATTGTTTTCTCTTCCTCAGGGTACTTAGATGTTTCAGTTCCCCTGGTCTGCCTCTACATTTCCTATGTATTCAGAAATGAGTAACTGCGAATTACCACAGCTGGGTTTCCCCATTCGGACACCCCCGGATCAAAGCTTGCTTACAGCTCCCCGAGGCAGTTTCGTTGTTCGCCACGTCCTTCGTCGGCTCCTGGCGCCTAGGCATCCTCCGTGTGCTCTTATTAGCTTAACCAATGCGTTTTCCGTTAGGAAAATCGCTGTAGCAACTAATAACTATTTCAACTTGCTTACACAAGTTTCAGCTAAAAGATGCTCTAAAACGCAAATTCGTTTCGGTATCCAGTTTTCAAGGATCAAGGTGCTGAAATTTCGGGACAATCACGACTGTGATGTTCGAAAATTCAGACAGTTTAAAGATGAGAGCTTAAACTCTCAAAACTGACCAACGAGTGAGTGTTTGAACCCTAAGGTTCGTTTTGGAAGTAATACTTCCGATTTGAATGTCACCGTTGCAGGTGACGATTCTCCATAGAAAGGAGGTGATCCAGCCGCACCTTCCGATACGGCTACCTTGTTACGACTTCACCCCAATCATCTACCCCACCTTCGGCGGCTGGCTCCCTTGCGGGTTACCCCACCGACTTCGGGTGTTGTAAACTCTCGTGGTGTGACGGGCGGTGTGTACAAGACCCGGGAACGTATTCACCGCGGCATGCTGATCCGCGATTACTAGCAATTCCGACTTCATGCAGGCGAGTTGCAGCCTGCAATCCGAACTGAGACCGGCTTTGCTGGGATTGGCTCCGCCTCGCGGCTTCGCTTCCCGTTGTACCGGCCATTGTAGTACGTGTGTAGCCCAGGTCATAAGGGGCATGATGATTTGACGTCATCCCCACCTTCCTCCGGTTTGTCACCGGCAGTCACTCTAGAGTGCCCAGCCTTACCTGCTGGCAACTAAAGTCAAGGGTTGCGCTCGTTGCGGGACTTAACCCAACATCTCACGACACGAGCTGACGACAACCATGCACCACCTGTCTCCGATGCTCCGAAGAGGGGCACTATCTCTAATGCTTTCATCGGGATGTCAAGACCTGGTAAGGTTCTTCGCGTTGCTTCGAATTAAACCACATACTCCACTGCTTGTGCGGGTCCCCGTCAATTCCTTTGAGTTTCAGTCTTGCGACCGTACTCCCCAGGCGGAGTGCTTACTGTGTTAACTTCGGCACCAAGGGTATCGAAACCCCTAACACCTAGCACTCATCGTTTACGGCGTGGACTACCAGGGTATCTAATCCTGTTTGCTCCCCACGCTTTCGCGCCTCAGCGTCAGTTACAGCCCAGAAAGTCGCCTTCGCCACTGGTGTTCCTCCACATATCTACGCATTTCACCGCTACACGTGGAATTCCACTTTCCTCTTCTGTACTCAAGTCACCCAGTTTCCAGTGCGACCCCAGGTTGAGCCCAAGGTTTAAACACCAGACTTAAATGACCGCCTGCGCGCGCTTTACGCCCAATAATTCCGGACAACGCTTGCCCCCTACGTATTACCGCGGCTGCTGGCACGTAGTTAGCCGGGGCTTTCTTCTCAGGTACCGTCACTCCGGTAGCAGTTACTCTACCGGACGTTCTTCCCTGGCAACAGAGCTTTACGATCCGAAAACCTTCATCACTCACGCGGCATTGCTCCGTCAGGCTTTCGCCCATTGCGGAAGATTCCCTACTGCTGCCTCCCGTAGGAGTCTGGGCCGTGTCTCAGTCCCAGTGTGGCCGTTCACCCTCTCAGGTCGGCTACGCATCGTCGCCTTGGTGAGCCATTACCCCACCAACTAGCTAATGCGCCGCAGGCCCATCCCCAAGCGGCAGATTACTCCGCCTTTCATTCTCTCTTCAGGAGAGGAAAGAAATTATCCGGTATTAGCTACCGTTTCCGGTAGTTATCCCAGTCTTGAGGGCAGGTTGCCTACGTGTTACTCACCCGTCCGCCGCTAAGTAAGAATGGAAGCAAGCTTCCATTCAAACTCCGCTCGACTTGCATGTATTAGGCATGCCGCCAGCGTTCGTCCTGAGCCAGGATCAAACTCTCCAAATTGTATTTAGAAAGAGCGATTGCTCATTTTGAAACATCTGACGAGAATTTTCATTCTCTATTTTGGAAGTCACTTTCGTGATTTCCCACTCACTCGTTGTTCAGTTTTCAAAGATCAAGCTCGTTGTCAGCGCCGCTTACCGCGTCACCAGCAACTCTTATAATATATCACATCCAACCGTTCAATGCAAGCTCTTTTTTTAACTTCTTTTCGAGCTCGGCGTTGATGTTTCGCGGCCAGAAATAGAATATATCATGTATAAAGTCTTATTGCAAGCATTATTTTCAACTAACCGCTAACCATTGTTCCAAGGAAACCGCTTTTGCAGCTCCCTTGGATATTATGGTTACAGATCAGATAATTATTCAGTCTTTGTTGCGCATATGAGGGAACAGCAGTACATCGCGGATAGACGCGGCATTCGTAAGCAGCATGATAAGACGGTCTACGCCGATTCCCAGTCCGCCTGTAGGCGGCATGCCGTATTCCAGTGCACGGATGAAATCATCATCCATCTCATGCGCTTCGTCATTCCCCTGCTCTTTCTCGTGAATCTGCGCCTCGAAGCGCTGACGCTGGTCAATCGGGTCGTTCAGCTCACTGAACGCATTCGCATGCTCACGGGCCACAATAAACAGCTCGAAGCGGTCCGTAAAGCGCGGATCCTGATCATTCTTTTTGGCCAGCGGTGATATTTCTACTGGATGTCCCATTACGAACGTCGGCTGAATCAGCGTTTCCTCTACAAACTGCTCAAAGAATGCGTTAAGAATATGTCCGAAGGTCATATGCTTCTCAACCGGCACACGATGCTCCTTAGCCAGAGCCTGTGCTTCTTCATTCGTCATATGGACCCCGAAGTCTACGCCGGTTACTTCTTTGACAGCGTCCACCATGGTCACACGGCGCCAGCCTGGAGACAGGTCAACTTCTTGCCCCTGGTAGTTAATCACCTGATTGCCAAGAACCTCCTGGGCGATATGAGCAATCATATTCTCTGTAAGCTGCATGATATCCTTGTAGTCCGCATATGCTTCGTACAGCTCAATCATCGTGAATTCCGGATTATGGCGTGTGGAGATCCCTTCGTTACGGTATACACGGCCGATTTCATATACTTTTTCCAAACCGCCTACGATCAGACGTTTCAGGTGAAGCTCGATTGCGATACGCATATACAGCTGCATGTCCAGCGTGTTGTGGTGTGTAATAAACGGACGGGCGGCGGCTCCACCGGCAATGGTATGCAGTGTTGGAGTCTCTACTTCCAGATAGCCCAGCGAGTCCAGATAACGGCGCATCGATTGGATAATCCGTGAACGCGCAATAAATGTCTGCTGTACTTCCGGATTAATAATCAGGTCAACATAACGCTGGCGGTAACGGAGCTCTACATCCTTCAGTCCGTGATATTTCTCTGGAAGCGGAAGCAGGGATTTGGACAGCACCTCAAGGTTATGCACTTTAATAGAGGTTTCGCCGGTCTTGGTCTTGAACAGGGTACCGCGGATTCCGATAATATCGCCCAGGTCCAGAATGGTGAAAGCTGCGTACTGGGATTCAGAAATGCTGTCCTGGCGGACATAAATCTGAATTTTGCCGCTGAGATCCTGGATGTGCGAGAAGCTCGCTTTACCCATTACCCGCTTAGCCATAATACGTCCTGCCACACTAACCTCAAGCGCCAGCTCGTCCAGTTCCTCATGGGTTAGTCCGTCATACTTGGCCAGAAGATCGCCAGCTGCTGCGGTACGCTCATATTTCTTGCCGAACGGGTCGATTCCCAGCGCGCGGAGCTCGTCCAGCTTACCCCGGCGGATCTGCAGCAGCTCACTTAGTTCACTCTCTGTAGTTTCCACGTTGTTGATTTCTTCCGACATGTTCTTCATCCTCTCTTACTCACGGTATACAAAAGAAGAAACGGCTCCGCCCTCATACCAAGGGGACAGTCCGTTCCAGTACAAAATATAAGCTGTATGTGTTCACCCATATTTTTCGGTTGTTATACGTTGCGCGAAGCCTATAAATTCTTTTCTTTTGAAAAAAGCTCCCCTAAGGAAGCTTTCGGATCCATCTTACTTCATTTTGATATCAAGAATTTTATATTGAATGACGCCTGCAGGGACACTTACATCCACAATGGTACCAATCTTCTTACCGATGATGGCTCTGCCTACCGGGCTCTCATTGGAGATTTTATTATTCAGCGGATCGGATTCGGCGGTTCCGACGATTGTATACTCCATAACGTCTCCGTACTCCATATCCTCAACGTTCACTGTTACTCCGATGCTTACCACATCTGTCACGATCTCATCACTATTAATGATACGCGCGTTGCGCAGCATCTTCTCCAAAGTCAGAACACGTCCTTCGATAAAGGCCTGCTCATTCTTTGCGTCTTCATATTCCGAGTTTTCACTGATATCTCCGTAGCCGATGGCCACTTTAATACGTTCCGCTACCTCGCGGCGTTTTACGGATTTGAGGGTCTCCAGTTCTTCTTCCAGACGCTTAAGTCCGTCCGGTGTAAGGATGACTTCTTTATCGCTCATCTCAACCGATTCTCCTGTCGTATACATTTATTGAAAACACCATACTATATGCGAATCCGGAGGGAACAGAACCCTCCTTCTCCATTGCTCCTGCTGTAACGGCGATTTTATACTGTGAAATTATATTGGAACCGCTACAAAATGTCAATGACGCCCCATATAATGTTTAGCGATATTCAATGATGCAGGCAGGGACGGGTCTGACAATGCGGCAAATCAGGGAATTAAACGGCCGAAAGAGCGCTATCCGCGCCTTCCTGCGCTTCTTCATCCTTAAGCTGAACGACAAAATCACTCAAAATCCGCACCATCTCGTCACGTTTCGTTTCTTCCATAATAACGTCCTTCACCCGGGCGGCTGACTTAAGCCCCTTCAAATACCAGGCCAGATGCTTGCGCATTTCGCGGACCGCCACCGCTTCACCCTTAAGGGCGATCAGACGGTCCATGTGAAGAATGGCCACCTTGATCTTCTCTTCAGCGTCCGGTTCAGGCATCAGCTCTCCGGTACTCAGATACTGAATGGTCCGGTACAGCATCCAAGGGTTGCCCAGCGCCCCCCGCCCGATCATTACGCCGTCACAGCCGGTCTGATCCAGCATCGCCCGCGCATCTTCAGGTGTATTCACATCACCATTGCCGATGACCGGAATGGATACAGCTTCTTTGGCCATCCGGATATACTTCCAGTCGGCATGCCCTGTATAGAGCTGCTCGCGGGTACGGCCATGAACACTGACTGCCTTGCCTCCGGCACGCTCAACTGCACGCGCATTCTCTTCGATAAAGATATGCTCGCTGTCCCAGCCGATCCGCATCTTCACCGTCACAGGTTTATCCACGGCATCCACAACGGCAGATACCATCTCATAAATCTTGTCCGGATTCAGCAGCCAGCGCGCTCCGGCATCACATTTCGTCACCTTCGGCACCGGACAGCCCATATTAATGTCAATGATATCGGCGTTCGTTTCTTTATCCACTATTTTGGCTGCATCAACCAGCGACTCGCGGTCTCCGCCAAAAATCTGCAGACTCAGCGGTTTCTCACGCTCATCCACAAACAGCATCTCGCGGGTACGCGCATTGCCATGCACAATAGCTTTGCCGCTCACCATTTCGGCACAGACTAGACCCGTCCCGAATTCCTTGGCAATCAGACGAAATGCAGGATTACACACGCCGGCCATAGGGGCCAACACCACCTGGTTCTTCATCTCAATATCGCCAATCTTCAACATTCGAATCACTTCCTTATATTGCGGATCAGCTTGAGGAGCTCATGTAGCCGGGTTGGCTAATTCATCGACCGTAACTCCCAGGACATCCGCAATTTTATTTAAAATTTGATCTTCTAAACGTCTATTACCCCGCTCGACCGTACCAAGCACGGCCAAGGATATTCCGACAGAATCCGCCAACTCCTGCTGAGTGTAACCCTTCAGCTTTCGGAACGCTCTAACCCGCCGTCCCATACGTTTGTTGTCCACAAGCGAATTCCTTCCTTTCCGTCTATGTCTTGAAGCGCTGTTGTAATTAAGCCGCGGAATCCGGAAGACTCTTCATTCTGCGAAACGATATCACTAAGCGGTAAGAGCACAAACGCACGCTCCAGCATCCGGGGATGCGGCAGCGTTAAGTCTGGTGTATCCAGGCTCAACCCCTCTACCCAAAGCAAATCCAAATCCACCGTTCTCGGCCCATAGCGGATATCACGTACACGGCCTAACCGGGTTTCTGTCTCCAGCATGACATGAAGCAGAGCCTCCGGAGCAAGCGTAGTACGCAGAGCCGCAGCCATATTAAGAAACTGGGGCTGATCCAGATAACCCACCGGCTCGGTCTCGTATACCGATGAGGTGCGTAGAACTTCAATCTCTTCATGCCGGTCCAGCTGGTTCAAAGCTTCTCTCAGCGTTCCTTCACGGTCGCCCAAATTAGCCCCTAAAGCAATATAAGCCTCTGATGCCTCAGAGGTAGAATGTATATTCATGACTCTGTCTCACTTTCTCGTCCGGCGCAGTTCTACGGTTACTCCCTGAAAATGAATATCGAATGGCGGATGCGGTTTCGTCACCTTGACGGTTACTGCATTGATAACAGTATAAGTGTCCAGTACTGCGGATGCAATATATTCTGCCAAAGCCTCGATCAGCTTGAAGGACTTTGTTTCGACAATTTTTTTGACCAGGAAATGTACTTCGGCATAGTTCACGGTTTGCTCCAGATCATCAGAGAGACCCGCTCCCTGCAAATCAAGCTCCAGCTCCAAATCCACATAATAGCGCTGGCCCAGCTTGCGCTCCTCTTCAAACACACCGTGATATCCGTAGTATTCCATGCGGTGCAGCTTCATTTTATCCATTAAGGGTACCTGCCTTCTCTTGAAAATAGTCTATTCACGCACCGCAGGTGCTGCAGCATATAACATGGCATCGCACATATCTACTGTACGTTTGATTAAAGAGACATCATGCACCCGCACGATCTGGCAGCCCTGGGCAATTCCGAAAGCGACTGTAGCAGCAGTCCCTTCCACAACATCATCCGCCGGCAGATCGAGTGCGGTACGGATGAATTTTTTGCGCGAAGTGGCCAGCAGAAGCGGATACCCAAGCTCCCCCAGTACATCCAAGCCCATCATCGCCTGAAGATTCTCCGTATAATCCTTGGCAAAACCGATCCCGGGATCGAGAATGATATTCTGCGGCTCTACTCCGGCTGTCAGGGCAAGGTTAATGCTCGCGGTTAAATCCTCTGTCATATCGCTGATCAAATCCTGATAATTGCGGTTATGGCGGTTATGCATCAGGATAATCGGACAACCCGCCTGCGCGGCAACTGCCGCCATCTGCGGATCTGCCTTGGCCCCCCAGACATCGTTGATGATATGGGCACCGGCCTGAACCGCACGGCGCGCTACTTCCGCTTTGTAGGTGTCTATAGATAGCGGCAGATGAGGCGCGGCACGGTGGATGCTCTCGATAACGGGCAGTACGCGTTCCAACTCATCCTCTACTCCTACCGGCTGATGACCCGGACGCGTTGACTCTCCGCCTATATCAATAATATCGGCACCCTCGGCTGCCATTCGCAGTGCATGCTCTACCGCTCTATCCGGATCTGTCCATAATCCCCCATCGGAAAAAGAGTCCGGCGTCACATTGAGGATACCCATGATCAGGGTCCGTTCGCCTAGAATCAGCCTGCCGCTTCCGCAGCGGTAGCTCCGCTTATATATTACCGGCTTCATTCCAGCCTCCCCGCCCTTTCTCTGTAAAGCTTCAGGATTGCATCTGTCCGTTCTCCGCAGCGCCCGCTGCCTATCGTTATCCGCCGGTCCCCGTTCCAGAGCGCCGTTACCGGCACAATCTCCTGCACCGAATTGGTGAGGAAAATTTCGTCAGCCGCCTCAAGCTGCTCCCAGCGGTAAAAGCCTTGTTCTGGATAGAGGCCTGCGGATGCTGCCAGCTCCAGCACCATTTCCCGGGTAATTCCCGGGAGAATGCCTGTAGCTATATCGGGGGTATAGAGCCGGTTATCTGCGACGAAAAAGATGTTGCTCACAATTCCCTCGGATATGTCACCCGCTGCCGTCAGCATCAACCCCTCTGCTCCTCTAGACGCAGACGGGTGTCCGGCCAGCTCACGCTTAGCCAGAATGTTGTTCATATAATGCAGCGACTTCAGTCGCACAGGCCCTTCCGGGGTATTCCGCCGGTGATACAGCAGCTGCAGTTCTTTGCCTTCGCTATACAGGCTGTCCTGCAGTGCCGGCAGCGCTTTGATATACAGCAGCTGATTAGGCTGCTTGTAATCTCCTGCCGGCAGCCCAAGGATATCCTCACCGGCTGTGACTGTATAGCGGACATAAGCCTCGTTAAGCTCATTCTTGTCCATTACAAGCTGAATCCATTCCCGAAGCTGCTGCACATCTGGTGCAAAGGGAATACCCAGCTGCCTGCAGCCCTCTGCCATCCGGTCAAGATGCCTCTGCAGCAGAAAGGGCTCACCCCAGTAGGTGCGGAAGGTCTCAAACAGACCCATTCCGTACAAAAAGCCGTGATCCAGGGCGGAGACCACGGCGTCTTTGGCGTCGACTGCTTTGTTGTTAAGTCCTATATATTTCATGCCGGTTCTCCGGCTCTCCGTTTCAGGAAGTTGCGCAGCATCGTATGTCCATGATCGGTAATGATCGACTCGGGATGGAACTGCACGCCTTCGATCGGGTATTCCTTATGGCGCAAGGCCATAATCTCGCCTTCGGCCGTTTCTGCTGTAATCTCCAGGCAATCCGGCAGACTCTCACGTTCTACAATCAAGGAATGATACCGTGTTGCCGTAAACGGGGACTCCAGTCCTTCGAAGACAGAGGTGCCATTATGGTGAATCGGCGAGGTTTTGCCGTGCATCAGGCGTTCTGCCCGGATCACATTACCGCCGAAGGCTTGTCCGATGGCCTGATGACCGAGGCATACGCCAAAGATCGGGATGACTCCTTTGAAATGCTGCAGCAGCTCAAGGCTGATGCCTGCCTCATTCGGTGTACATGGTCCCGGAGAGATCAAAATATGATCGGGTGCCAGGGCCTCAATCTCCTGAATACTGATCTCATCGTTACGGGATACCTTAACGTCCTCCCCCAGCTCACCCAGATATTGCACCAGGTTATACGTAAAGGAATCATAATTATCGATGACCAAGATCATACTGCGCTTCCTCCTTCGGTGCCGGAGGTAGTCCGCAATTCCTGCTCGCGTTCACTGCAGAGAATCGCCTTCACTACCGCTTTGGCTTTGTTGTGGCATTCCCGGTACTCCCGGTACGGATCCGAATCGATCACAATACCCGCTCCTGTCTGAATGTAGCCGATTCCGTCCTTCACGGCCAGTGTACGTATAATTATATTTAATTCCATATTGCCATTATAGTCAATCCAGCCCATGGATCCAGTATATGGACCCCGGCGGACCGGCTCCAGCTCTTCAATAATTTCCATGGTGCGCACCTTGGGCGCGCCGGTGATCGTGCCGCCGGGGAATAAGGCGGCAATGACATCGTAAGCATCCTTGCCGGGTGCGGCGATGCCCTCCACCTGCGAGACGAGATGCATCACATGTGAGTATCGCTCCACGGTCAGCAGCTCCGGCACGCTGACCGTCCCGTACGCAGCGACACGCCCGATGTCGTTGCGCTCGAGATCGACAAGCATAATATGCTCGGCGATCTCCTTCTCGCTCCCGCGCAGCTCCGCCTCCATGGCGGCGTCCTCCGCGGGAGTGTGGCCCCGGCGCCGGGTACCGGCTATGGGGCGGGCGCTGACCTTGTCCCCGTGCAGCTTCACGAGCAGCTCCGGCGAAGCGCTGGAGAGGGCGAAGCCGGGCGTGCGGAGCAGCCCCATGTACGGGGACGGGTTGAGTCTGCGCAGCCACTCGTAGACATCCTCCGGCGAGGACTGCAGCTGCGCCTGCTGGCGCAGCGATAGGTTCACCTGGAAGACATCACCGGCACGGATGTATTCCTGAACATTCAGCACGGCCTGCTGGAATTGCTCCGGCGAGAAATCCGAGCTCATGCCTGGCCATTCTCCGGTGACACTAGCTTCAGTATCAATCAGGCAGGCAATGTCAGCATACTGGGCGGCAGCAGCTGCTTCAGAAGAAGCAGGTACCATGATACGCTGCCACTCCTCCAGCATTCGCTCCGCACGGCTCACAGCATCAAGATACATGGCATGCAGCTCAGCCCTGTTAGCGGATATCACAGCCTGAACAGGTACATGTACTGCACAATACACAATATCCTCGTGATGGTCATAGATCCACAGCTCTTCCAGCCTCATGAACAGATAATCCGGGAAATCGGGATCCCTCTTGGCACAGGACGGCAGCTTCTCCAGAGAGCGGACTACATCATAGCCGAGAAATCCGATACAACCTCCGGTGAAGGGCGGCTGCCCGTCGAACGGTACGCGGGGTGAGACATAATCCTTCATCCACTCCTGCAGCACTTTCAGCGGTTGCCCTTGAAACAGCTCCGTAGCTTCAGGTTCAGCTTGTGCCTGTCCCACAGCCGCATCAGACAGACTGAAGAGCTCTGCGGTATCTCCAATGCCCTTTATGACTGAAACCGGACGCAAGCCCAGATATGTATAACGTCCGCCCTTACCGCTCTCCAGGACCACGGAATATGGTGAAGCCATCTCCCAGGCTCTCTGCCAGCTGCCCGGCAATCCCCCTTTCTCCTGCCGTGAATGAAGGACCAGCGGAAGAACGCTCCAGGCTTCGTCCGCCCATTGTTCCCACTCCTGCCAAGCCGTTAAGATCTCCACATTTATCCCCCTAAAGTTTTGTGAAGCATAGCCTCGAAAGCATACGCTGGCTTCTACGATAGTTTATTGCCTGTCAGTATACTGTACATCCGGTTACTTTGAAAAGCCCGTAAACCTGATAAATGCTTATTATTCAGAAAAAAAGCCTGCGATATCCCTATGGAAGCGGATCGCAGGCTCTTCTGAATTGCTGGTTCTCAGCAATTATACTTCAAAGTTATACAGCGGTGTGCTCAGATAACGTTCGCCGTTACTTGGGATAATAACAACGATCTTTTTACCTGCGCCCAGTTCCTTAGCTACTTTGAGGGCAGCGAATACAGCAGCGCCGGAAGAAATACCGGACAGAACGCCTTCCTCTTTGGCTACACGGCGGGCCGTTTCGAAAGCTTCGTCATTCTCTACATGAATGATTTCATCATAGATATCCTGGTTCAGGATTTCAGGAACGAAGTTGGCACCGATCCCCTGGATTTTGTGGGGACCCGGTTTGCCTCCGGCCAGAATTGGAGAAGCTGCAGGTTCTACAGCATAGATCTTCACATCAGGATACTGGCTCTTCAACACTTCACCTGCACCACTAATCGTTCCGCCTGTACCGACACCTGCGATGAACGCATCCAGGGGTCCGCCAATGGATTCGATTGCTTCCACGATCTCCGGTCCAGTGGTCTCGCGGTGAATCTTCACGTTGGCTTTGTTCTTAAACTGCTCTGCAAGGAAGTAATCCGGATTCTCACTGAGGATTTGCTCAGCTTTCTTAACTGCCCCGTTCATCCCTTCAGATCCTGGAGTCAATACCAGCTCAGCACCATAAGCACGCAGCAGGTTGCGGCGCTCAAGGCTCATCGTTTCAGGCATAACAATAATCGCCTTGTAGCCTTTGGCAGCAGCAACAAGCGCCAGGCCAATCCCTGTATTACCGCTGGTCGCTTCTACAATGGTGCCTCCAGGTTTCAGGGAACCGTCTTTCTCAGCTTCTTCCACAATGCTGATAGCGATGCGGTCTTTCACACTCGAACCCGGATTTTGATATTCCAGCTTCAAGTAAATTTCTGCGGAACCTTCCGGAACAATCCGACCCAGACGAACGAGCGGTGTACCACCGATCAAATCTGTTACACTGTTGACGACTTTAGCCATGAGCAAAAACCTCCTTGGGATGATAGATGAATTGGGTGCGGAACCTGTGACAGTTATGATCAGCATATGTTGTGCCGCCTATTATTTCCGACTAAATCAGTAGGTTTTACATTTAATCTCATATTATCAATCTTGCAGGCTGTTGTCAATATATATTGCTGTAGCGTATTTGGCACGCAAATCGCTTTCCACCTGCTGCAGGGGCGCCGCCTGTTCCAGCGCCAGCTCCTGGCGGATCAGCCCTCGGAGCTCATCCTGATCCGGCTTCCCGGGATCAATAAGCTTCTCCAGCCGGATCACAGCATAACCGCCTTCGACCTGAAGCGGCCCTGCGATGTCTCCAGTCTCAAGGCCCGCTGCTGTCTTCAGCAGCTCCTCCGGCCAGAACGGATCATTCTCCTCCACTGTTCCGATATTACCGCCATGCTGGCGGCTCTCCTCATCTGTGGATACCTCTCTGGCCAGGCCGGCGAAATCCTCTCCCTGCTCCAGGCGGTCCATAACCTGATTAGCCCCGTTATAGGTTGCCTGCTTAATCATAGAGAGCTGCATTTGCTTCCTGGGAGTGAATCTCTCGGCGTTTTGGGCCAAATAATCATCAATTTCAGTTTCACTGACCGTAATACCGGTGGTGGCTACCGCCTGAAGCGTCAGCCGGTACGCGGTTTCCTCGTGCAGCTCCTGGCGGGAAAGACCAAGCTCAGACTGCATCTGGTCATAATACTGCTCCTCCGAGCCGTAGCCGGACATGCCGCGCTTCAATTCCTGCTCAATCTCCTCATCGGTCACCGTAATACCGAGAGCTTTGGCTTCCTTGCCAACAACGATATGATTAAGCATGCCCAGCAGCACTTCATCTCCATGCTTTTTTTTGAGTTCATCTATCCATTCCCGGTCCGTGACCGGCTGGCCTCCGGCGGCAGCAATATCCGAAGCCTCCCCGTCTGCAGCCTCTCCCTTAAGCAGGGCCATTGCACGCAGGCTCCAGAATAAAAGACCTCCAAGCATTAAGGTCGCGACGGCGAGTAATATAACGGTATTGCGCAGCGCGCGCTCCTGTCTTGTCATCATCTTATAGCCCTACGATTTCGCTTGATCGAGGATTACCTGCAGTTCATCCTTGTTAAACACATAAGCTTCATTACAGTAATGACATATAACTTCAACCTGATCATCTTCTTCGATCAGCTGCTCCAGTTCGTGCTGGCCTAGACTGACCAGTGTCTCTTCTATCCGCTCACGCGAGCATTGACAGACAAAAGAGATCTCGAGTTCATCAAGGACTACAGCATCCGGCAGCAGCAGGCGAAGCATCTCTTCAGGCTCAAGGCCCTGGTCCAGGATCGCCGTCACTGAAGGCATCGCTCCGACGGCATGCTCAATCTCGGTGATCTCTTCATCTGTCAGTCCGGGCAGCAGTTGAATGATGAATCCTCCGGCAACTCTTACCGAATTATCTGTCTCCACCAATACACCCAGCCCTACAGCAGCAGGCGTTTGTTCCGAAATGGCAAAATAATAAGTGAAATCCTCGCCCAGTTCTCCTGAGACAATGGGCACACTGCCGCGATACGGCTCTTTCATCCCCAGATCCTTGCTGATATCAATGAATCCTTCCGTACCCACAGCACCTGCGACATCCAGCTTGCCAAGGCTATTGCTCGGCAGATGAACATGCGGATTACTCACATAACCGCGAACCTCGCCCAGGGCATTGGATTCGGCCGTAATCTGTCCGAGCGGTCCATTCCCTTTGACCATAATCGCCAGCTTCTCCTGACCCTTGAGCATAGCGCCCATGATGGCTGCGGCGGTTACAGTACGGCCAAGCGCAGCTGTAGCTGTCGGATAGGTATCATGTCTGCGCCGCAATTCGTCGACAAGTTCTGTTGTCCGGACTGCGAACGCTCTGACCTTCCCGTTCATGGCAGTTCCCCGGATAAGCCGATCCTTCTTTTTTTCCATTGGGTGCATACTCCTCCTATCTGTCTGTATAAGGTTTCATTTCATGATTATTTGTTACGGTTGTAAATAATACGTAATCCTTCCAGCGTCAGCATCGGGTTAACCTCATCAATGCAATCTGTCTCGCCTGCAATCAGCGGAGCAAGCCCCCCTGTAGCAATAACCTTGAGAACGGGCGCATTCATCTCCAGCTTAATGCGTCTTACAATTCCCTCTACCTGGCCGGCATAGCCAAAAATAATTCCTGCCTGCATCGCGTGGACAGTATTGCGCCCGATAACCTTCTTGGGCTTCTCCAGCTCAATCCGCGGCAGCTTGGATGCCCGCTGATATAAGGCCTCTGTAGAGATCCCCAGACCCGGCACGATTGCCCCGCCAAGATAGTTCGCTCCGGCATCAATACAGTCAAACGTAGTTGCCGTACCAAAGTCAACGACCACGAGCGGGCATTTATACTGCTCAATCGCCGCAACGGCATTTACAATCCGGTCTGCGCCCACTTCGCGCGGATTCTCATAACGCAGATTAAGCCCGGTTTTGATTCCGGGGCCTACGAGCAGCGGGTCTTTGCCGATATATTTTACGCACATTTCCACGATAACCTGAACCAGCGGCGGAACAACCGAGGAGATGATGACACCCTCTACATCTTTAAACGATATATTCGACATGTGGAACAGATTATGAATCAGGACACCATATTCATCCACAGTCGATTGACGCGCTGTGCTAAGCCGGAAATGATGAAGCAGCTCAGGCCCCCGGTAGACTCCAAGCACGATGTTCGTATTCCCGATATCAACGACAAGTATCATTAGAGATTTCCGCCTTTCTTGCCATTCAGATCCAGACTGATATCAAGACTGGCGAAGGAATAGGTAAGCCGGCCTACAGAAATAACATCTACACCCGATTCTGCAATCCCGCGTACCGTTTCCAGAGATACATTGCCTGAAGCCTCGATTTTGACATGCCGCGCTTTGGTTCTGATTCTTCTTACTGCTTCCGCCATCAGCTCAGGTGACATATTATCAAGCATGATAATGTCCGCCCCCGCAGCGAGTGCTTCCTCTACCTGCTCCAGGCTTTCCGTTTCCACTTCGATCGTCATGGTGTGGGGGATATTGGCCCGGGCGCGCCCTACCGCCTGACGAATGCCTCCGGCGCCCTTGATATGATTATCCTTAATCATTACCGCGTCATACAAGCCGAAGCGGTGATTGGCTCCTCCGCCTATGCGGACAGCATACTTCTCCAGCATCCGGTGACCTGGTGTTGTCTTGCGGGTATCCACCAGCCGGGTTGGCAGACCTTGAAGCTCTTGCACGAATGACGCCGTCCGCGAGGCCACACCGGAGAGCCGTTGCATCAGATTAAGGGCGAGCCGTTCGCCTGTAAGAATGGCATGCGTGCTGCCCACGACTTCAGCGATGACCGTGCCCTTGGACACCGGCTGGCCTTCTTGTACCAATGCCGTAAATACGAGTGTCGGGTCTACTACCTCAAAAACCAGTTCAGCCACGGGAATTCCGCAGATTACTCCGTCCTCTTTGGCATGGATAATCCCCTTGGATTCATGTCCCTGGGGTATAGTGGTACGTGTTGTGATATCCCCTGATCCGACATCCTCCTGCAGCCACCCCTTAATAGACTGGAGCAGTTCTTCATTATAGCCATTAAACATCATCACTTAATTCCTCCACTATTCCCAGTTCGCGAATCTGGAGCAGATGCTTCTGCCACTCTGCATCATTCCGCAGCGGATAATCCTCGCGATAATGAGCGCCGCGGCTCTCCTCCCGTGCCAGCGCTGATTCGGTAATCAGCAGGCAGCACGTAAGCATATTAGCGAACTCGTATTCTTCACGTTTGGTAAGTGCCGCATTAAAAATCGGCAGCTGACGCTTTAATTCATCCAGTCCTTTAATCAGCATTTCCTGGTTCCGCCGCAGTCCGGCGTAGCGTACCATAACCTTTTGCAGCTTCAGACGCCGCTCCACAATAGCCTGGGTAGGCGACTCCACCCGGCCTTGGTCACAGCCTGCCGATACTGTATCCCGCCCAAGCGGCGGGAGCTGACGGATGCGCTCTACGATCCGGCGGCCAAAGACAATCGCTTCCGACAAGGAATTACTGGCCAGCCGGTTGGCTCCCTGTACCCCTGTAGACGAAACCTCGCCACAGGCAAACAGGCGGGAAACGGTGCTCTCCCCGTTCAGATCGGTCTTGACGCCCCCCATCATATAATGCGCAGCAGGAGCCACTGGAATCCAGTCACTTGTAATATCCAGTCCATAACTCATACAGGTCTCATAGATCGTCGGGAAGCGGTGTTTGACCATATCCGCTGATTCATGTGTAATATCAAGGTAGACAAAGGTGGATTTGGTCAGCTCCATCTCGCTCACAATCGCCCGGGCCACAATATCGCGCGGGGCCAGTTCCAGCAGCTCATGGTACCTTTCCATAAACCGGTCTCCGTTGATATTGCGCAGCACAGCGCCTTCACCGCGCACTGCTTCCGAGATCAGGAAGCGCGGGGCTCCCGGATAACTGAGCGCTGTCGGGTGGAACTGGATGAATTCCATATCCCGTACATGGGCTCCAGCCCGGTAAGCAATGGCTACACCGTCACCGGTTGCCACTTCGGGATTGGTCGTATACCGGTATAATTGCCCTGCTCCGCCTGAGCATAGAATGGTTGCATCGGCCTGCAGGAACAAACGTCCGCCTCCCGGACGCTGTACCAGTGCCCCCACGCATTCCCCGTCTACGGTAATCAGATCAATGACATAATGGTCATCCCATACCTCGATATTCTTATGCTGCTCTGCCTGCTCAGCCAAGGCGCGGACAATTTCATAGCCTGTAGCATCCCCATTCGCATGCAGAATACGGCGGTGGCTATGTGCCGCCTCTTGCGTTAACGCAAGCTCGCCATTCTCCTTGTCGAACTTCGTCCCGAGCCGGATGAGTTCGCGGACGCCTTCCGGACCTTCATTCACCAGTACATCAACAGCCGCAGAGGAGTTTAGCCCTGCACCGGCCATCAGGGTATCCTGACGATGATATACCGGAGAATCGTCGTCTGAGAACACAGCGGCAATCCCCCCTTGGGCATACCGTGTATTGCTCTCCATGACTGTCTTCTTCGTAATCATAATGACCTTCCGGTCTTCACTGGCTTTGATCGCTGTGAACAAACCGGCAATGCCTGAACCAATCACAATACAATCTGTCTTAATTACAGGAAGCCCCTGAAGATCGAAATCAACCAAATATTGTGGAATCATGACCGCTTTTCACCTGTTTCAACGAAAGAGTAGCGCATGCTACCGGACTTGTAGCATGCGCTCTAGGGAAGTTCTGGCTTTGTCGGCGACAGCGGGCGGTACATAAATCTGCGGCTTCATCGTCTCCAGGCATTTTACCAGTTTCTTTAAATTGTTAACCTTCATATTGGGACAAACCAGGAATTTGGTGGCAAAATGGAATTCTTTATCCGGACTGTCCAACCGCAGCTGATATCCGGTTCCATCCTCAGTTCCCACGATAAACTGCCGGCGGTCCGATTTCCGGCAATACTCTATAATCGAGGTTGTGCTGCCCACATAATCACCCATGGCCACCACTTCAGGACGGCATTCCGGATGTACCACAAATTCCGCTTCAGGATATTTGGCTCTCATCTCCACTACATCCTTGACGGTAAGCATATCATGAGTATTACAGTAGCCTTCCCATATAATCAGCTTCTTGCCGGTCTTATCCTGAACATATTGGCCCAGGTTCTTATCGGGTACCCAGATAATTTCTTCCGCATCAAGCGATTCAATCACCTTCACCGCATTGGCAGAGGTACAGCAAATATCAGTTTCCGCTTTGATCTCAGCGGAGGAGTTGATATAGGTTACTACTTTGGCATTAGGATGCTGCGCCTTCAGCTTCCGGAGTCCGTCCACGTTGACCATATCCGCCATAGGACAGCCGGCGCGTTCGTCAGGAATTATAACAGTTTTGTTCGGCGCAAGAATCTTGGCGCTTTCCCCCATAAAGTGAACCCCGCAGAATACAATCACATCTGCCTCTGTCTCCGCAGCCTTCTGAGCCAGTAAAAAAGAGTCTCCACGGAAATCCGCTACTTCCTGAATTTCATCACGCTGATAATAATGAGCCAGAATTATTGCATTCCGTTCTTTCTTAAGCTGTTCGAGGCGCACACGAAGTTCACGATTCTGTTCCTGCTTGCGCTCAAGCGCCAGAGCTTCCACGGTCATTCTCCCCCTTATGTCTTCATGGCATATAGCCAGTACATTCTATTAAGTTAATTTATTTAATATTTAATCACTAATGTACACAACGTTCCACCCCCTGTCAATGCAGGCAAGCCGGGTGTAGCTCTATGTCCTGATGTACCTATAGACAGAAAAATCCGGAGAACCTAAGGTTCTCCGGATAAAATTACGATGTTTTATTCAGCGATTAAACCAGACTTCCGTCGCCTTTGTTGCCATCATCCGAACCGTTTCCTTCTTCAGGATCCGGTTTATTCGGAATATCCTTAGACAGATCGCCAAGGAATGGCGGTTCTTCGTCGGATTTGCCTTGAATGCGTACACGTACATCACCGATAGAATCAATTACTGGCTCGCCCGCTTCATGCGTTACTGCCTCTGTTTCTTCCGGTTTGCCATCCTCCGTCAGGTAGCCTTGCTCAATCAATTCTGTGATCTGATCAAGTTCCAGCGTTTCCTTCTCCAGAAGGGTGTTCGCAATCAGGTGCATTTCTTTGGAATGCTTGGTCAGCAGCTCTCTGCAGCGCTCATAGCTGCTGCGGATAAGGTTCTGCATTTCCTGGTCAATCTCGTAAGCAATGGAGTCACTGTAGTTCTGCTCATGTCCGATATCACGGCCAAGGAAGACTTGGCCTTGGGATGTGCCGAACTGCAATGGCCCAAGCTTATCGCTCATTCCATATTCCATAATCATCGCACGCACAATGCGCGTAGCCTGCTGGAAGTCACTATAAGCGCCTGTGCCGATTTCACCAATGAACAATTCTTCAGCAACACGTCCGCCAAGCAATCCGGTAACCTTATCCAAGAGTTCCTGCTTGGTAACGATCATCCGGTCTTCCTTAGGAAGCATAATGACATATCCGCCTGCGCGGCCGCGCGGGATAATGGTAACCTTATGCACCACATCGGCATGCTCGAGGAAGTAGCCGGCAATGGTATGGCCTGCTTCGTGGTAAGCTACAATCCGTTTCTCGCGGTCGCTGATTACGCGGCTGCGTTTCTCTGTGCCGACAATTACACGGTCAATCGCTTCATCCACTTCACGCATGGTAATGTCCTTACGGTTGCGGCGTGCAGCAAGCAGTGCCGCTTCGTTAAGCAGGTTCTCCAGATCCGCACCGGTAAATCCGGTTGTACGCTTGGCAATTACGTCAAGCCGAACATCCTTGGTAAGCGGTTTGTTGCGGGAGTGAACCTTCAGTACAGCTTCACGGCCCTTCACGTCTGGACGGTCAACCGTAATCTGACGGTCAAACCGGCCTGGACGGAGCAATGCCGGATCCAGTATGTCGGCGCGGTTGGTAGCCGCGACAATGATAATGCCTTCGTTGCCGCCAAAGCCGTCCATTTCAACGAGCAATTGGTTAAGGGTCTGTTCGCGTTCGTCATGTCCGCCGCCAAGTCCTGCGCCGCGCTGACGTCCCACAGCATCGATTTCGTCGATAAAGATGATACAAGGAGCATTCTTCTTCGCATTCTCGAACAAATCACGTACCCGGGATGCGCCGACACCGACGAACATTTCCACAAAGTCGGAACCGGAGATGCTGAAGAATGGAACACCGGCTTCACCTGCTACCGCACGGGCCAGCAAGGTTTTACCTGTTCCCGGAGGTCCCACAAGGAGTACCCCTTTAGGAATACGTGCACCTACAGCTGCGAATTTACGCGGATCCTTGAGGAATTCCACGACCTCCACAAGCTCTTGCTTCTCTTCATCAGCTCCTGCAACATCCTCGAAGCTGATTTTCTTCTTCTCTTCATTATATAACCGGGCTTTGCTCTTGCCGAAATTCATGACCTTGCCGCCGCCGCCCTGTGCATTGTTAAACAGGAAGAAGAACAGGATGAACATGATAACTAATGGAATGATGGAAGAAAGGAATGTCAGCCAGATGCTGTCGCCTTCCATTTTCTTCTGAGTCAGCTCCACGCCATTAACTTCGCTGGCAGCTATAAGTTCATCAAGGGCCCGATCTGTAGGAGGAACATAAGTGGAGAAATTCTTCGATTTAGTCTCAGGTGGCAATTCTTTGTATTCGCCTGTAACCAAAAATGCGTTACCCTCAAACTGAACCGTCAGGCTCTTCACATTGTTGTCCTTGATCTCCTGTCTTAACTCATCATATCTAGGGAAATCGGCGGATTCATTTCCATTGCTTACAAACTGGACAATGCCCACCACGACTAAAAATAAAATCAAATAAAAACCAGAATTCCGGATGAACCGATTCATCCCCTACCTCCTCTCACAACGCTCAAGTTATTGTACCATAGCCTGACCAGACTCCTCAAATTGTCAGGAAATCCAGAAAAGTGATCCTTGAATCTAAGGCTGTCGATTGGTTCATTTGGAATAAATTTCAGGCTTCAGTACACCTACGTATGGGAGGTTCCGATACAGTTCGGCATAGTCGAGTCCATAGCCTACCAGGAAAGCATCAGGAATCACAAAGCCGGTATATTCGGCTTCAAGATTAACTGCACGGCCTGAAGGTTTATCGAACAGGGTGACTACGTTGACGGAAGCAGCATTCCGGCCCTGCAGCATCTCAATCAGATAGCTGAGGGTAAGACCACTGTCGATAATGTCCTCGACAATCAGAACATCACGGCCTTCAACCGATGTGTCCAGATCCTTGATGATTTTGACTACACCGGATGATTTGGTCGTACCGCCGTAGCTGGATACTGCCATGAAGTCCATCTCAACGGGTACTGTAATCACTTTAACCAGATCCGCCATAAAGATAAACGCACCTTTGAGTACACAGATGACTAAAGGTGTGCGGCCTGCATATTCCTTGCTCAGCTGGGCGCCAAGCTCCCTGATTCTTTGTTGGATTTCTTCTTCGCTGATCAAGATTTCTTGAATATCATTCTGCAACTTGCGAACCTCCTAAGTTATACTATGAAAGACTTACTTCGACCATTACGTTTCTTCGCCCTGTTCCATGTCTTCCATGGACAGGAGAAGCACCGAGGCCGTGTGCCGCCCTACTGTGGCATGCATCGAGCGTCTTACGCCCGGAATCCAGACGATATTGCCCAAACCATCACAAACGAGGGGAATCGCAGAGCGTTCGGAAGAAGGTATTTTATCATCAATGTAAATATCTTTTACCTTTTTGCTTCCGTTTAATCCCATAACCCTTATGGTATCTCCAGGCAATCGGGAACGGATGGTGAGTGGTAAGACGAGCTCATCGCCGTCAAACCAAGCCGACATCTTCCCAGAGTCCTCCTCCTGTGCAAAAAAATCTTCTCTCTCCAGCACCTTCATCGTCATAACTTTTCCTATCTCCTTCAGGTTGATCCGGGGATGAGGCAAAGACAGAGGGTATGTATAGCTCACCTGCCGAAGCAAGGGCTTGGACGAGAACAAAAGGGTGTCATATTGCCGCATACAGACGAAACCCCCGCCCAAATCCAAAGTCCATACGGTGGGGTACTCCTGCAGCGTTCCCCGGCGCACAGCTTCAATCTTGGGGAAATCCATCGCAGATGAATCCGCTGACAGATAATTTAATATTAGTTTAATCAAACGCCGTTGTAAAGCGGAGGGTAGGGCCGCAAATGAAGCTCTCTTCAAGGTGTATTTTCCATGCTCGATAAAAACAAGCTCTTCGAAGCATTTTGCCGCATTCGCCTCCATATATTCATCTTCCGCACCGGCAATTTCAGACAGCTGCAGCAGTGATTGTCTCACTCTCGGATTATGCTGTTCAAGCAGGGGCAATACTTCCAGCCTGACCGCGTTCCGCTTATACTTCATAAGCAGATTGCTGGCATCCTCCGCGTAAGCAAACCCCTCTTCCCGGCATAAGCCGACAAGAGCTGTTTTGTTAATACGCAGGAAGGGTCGGATGAGTTCCACCTTTTTTTCAGTCCGTTTCCAGCGCATGCCTGCAAGCCCCGAAGGACCACTCCCCCGCAGCAGCCGCATCAGCACGGTCTCGGCCTGATCATCGGCATGATGGGCCAGTGCGACAGAACGTGCATGGTAACGGTGCGCGGTTTCAATCAGAAATTGATAGCGTTTCTCCCTTGCCGCTCCTTCGGGACCCAGTCCTATTTCCTTGACCATGGATGGAATATCAAACTCCGCGAGCTCAAAAGGGATTCCCAGCTCAGCAGCCAAATTCCTGACAAACTCCGCCTCTTCCGCTGATTCGGCTCTGAAGCCATGATTCACATGGGCACAGACCAGAGTTAATGGCATCCGGTTTACGGCTATCTCGTGCAAAATACGCAAAAGAGCCACAGAGTCCGGCCCTCCGGAAACTGCGACTACAATGGTGTCATGGGGCTGCCACAGTTCATGCTCAGCCGCAGCTTCCAGTACGGATTCCACCAGTTCTTTCATTTGTTCCATATGCGGCATCCTTTCTTGCAGATCACTTGCCTGTCTTGCTCCGGAATTCCAGTACCCTGGTATTATGTATAATTTCAAAAACGGAATACCCAGTAAATCGTAAAGGCCAGCAGAAATAAAGACAGCGCAAACGCATTTTTGAGCCAGCGGGGAGTTGCCATCGTATCCTTTCCCGTCTTCCGTGCTCTGTATATCTGACTTCTCCAAATCTCCGCAGCTTGTGCGGATCCGGGAAAACCGCCTTTGAGCGCCAGACACAGCCATGAGGCCAGCTTCTTGTCAGGCAGATTTCTGGCCAGCTTCAGCAGTTCATCCACACTCCGGGTCTGCGGCAGCTGCTGGGCTGCCGACTTCAGACCTTCTTCATTAAGCAGGCGCAGGCACAGTACGGCAAAAGCAAACAGATCATAGTTCTCGTCTCCCGTCCGGCTGCCGGCGTTCCAGAATCCGCGGTCATGCCATTCGGTAAACTGCTTCACGCTGCGTCCCAGGGGACTCGCGCCACCGTAGTCAATCAGCTCGGCTTCCCCGTAACTGGATACCATGACATTCTCCGGCTTAAGGTCTCCGAACACAAAGCCGCACTCATGCAGGGTCTGCAGCTTCTCCAGAAGCTTCATGCCGACAAGCCCCAGCCAGGACGCCCCGTTCCTGGACAAAAAATGATGCAGCGGTCTGCCCTCCACATAACGCATCACGTAGAAAGGAGTATGGTCCCTATCCTTGAAATCATCCGATTCCAGCAGGTAAGAGGACAACGGTGACTCCTTGCGCGCCCGGTGCTCGCTGCGTTTACGGCAGGATTGCAGAGAGGTCAGTACATTGATCTCTGACTGCAGCTCCAGCGTATCGTATCCGATTTTGAGCGCATACCGCTCCCGCCGGCCTTCCCGCTGCACAAGATATACGGTTCCGTTTGCCCCTTTCCCCAGCATCCGCTCCACAACATAACGGTTCCCCCGCCATTTGCCGGTAATTACAGTGCCTGCCGGAAAGGGTGGATTAGACGACATACCCACCAATCATCCCTTCTCTTGCCTCGTCATCCCCATTCACAAGATAGTCACGAGGTTCATCCAGTTTATCATAACGGTAATGTTCGAGCACCTTGAAAATAGCCGGTCCTGTCGGAGTAGCCCCCCGCATCTTCAGCCTGGAGAACAGTGAGCGGACTTCCGATACATTCCGCGTCCAGTCCATATCCAGCACGGCATCTTCACTGCTGGAGTGTCCGGGGAAATGGAACACGGCAAGCTCGCTCCGCCCTTCCCGTGCCTCCAGACTGAGAGCCAAATCACGGATGGCATCCTCCACAGCACCCAGCTTGGGCTTCATGCTCGCACTTGCATCAATTAATAGGGCAATACGCAGCGGAGAAGTCTCAGTCAGCTCATCGACAACCGTAACCACCTGCGACCGCTGCTGTGGAGGCAGTTCTTCAAGGGAACCCTCGCCGAGAATTTTTTTTACCTCTTTATTAACCGCCTGCTGGATTGTCTGAACCACGGTCTTGCGGGTCATCATCTGAATGGTCTGCGCCAGCTGCGACGTTGAGGCAATCCGGCTGAGTCCGCCTCCCGCTTTGGCAATATCAGCGATCTCCCGGCTTCCGAGTTCACCGATCGTTCCATAGTCCACGACACCTACGACATTGACCGTAATGCCTTCCTGCCGGGCATGCGCTGCCGCAAGTACCGGACTTTCCCCCACATTTGAACAACCGTCAGTAATGAGCAGAATCTGCTTCATGACCGTTCACTCCCCTTTGCCTTGTATCTAGTTCTAGCATATCCAAGGTAGAGAGATTTCAAACGCCGCTTAGCGGGAAAAACTTGAATCGAATAGCTTCATGAAATAAGGGTCAATGCGAGAAAGTTTTGGGCCTCCGATCGCTGTTGTCCTCTGATTTCCTGATTTGAGTACCGCAGTTTGCGGTTGAAATCAGAGGACTGCATATGCTTCCGAAGCGAGCTTTCCTGCGGAAAGCTTTCAGGCGAATGCTGCCGCTTCTGCGGCTCCAAAATTCCTCTCCGTTCCTTAACCTCACGATAAGACCAACAATCTGAAGCAATCGCCGCTGAGTCAGCGGCGGTTGAAACGGGGCGGGGCAGAAACGGGCGAGTGGATGGAATGCACCCGCCCGTTAACACAAGATTGACACCACAGGCCTCGGCCAGCGGAATATATGGAAGCTCCGGTGGTGCTTAACTTGGCTAACCACTTAGCTGGTGGTGAAATATGGTGATTGCTGCAGCTGAATTGATAAGTTTCCTGCAGATAACTATTAAGCGCCCCACTATCGCTCCTCCAGTCTGTGTCTTAAAATCCTGCACCAAATACAACATTTCCCTCACAAAATCATCCCTAAGCGGATATTGTTGTACGAAATGCAGGATTTCTCAGCTTCCAAGCCATTTAGCGGAGCAATTGTTGTAATTCATACAACAATCCTCCCAAACAACCGGGTATCTTCAAATCAATGCTGCACTCAGTACAACATTTCATGCCTACGCAGTGAGGAGCCAGGACTACACTACATAGTGTCTTTTATTCCCATGGCAGCGTGACGGACAGAAAATAGAGGGAACTTAAGAATCCCACTTACTGCATGAACGAAACCCTACTCTGCAGGGGGGCGTTTTATCGGCTGGCCACAATTTTAAGTTCTGCCTCTATAGATAATAATGAAAGAACAATGTCAGCTGAATGATAGGTTACCTAACTAACTGTACGCGGTCTCTCCATCCGGCCCACGCCCGGCATATGCAGGCTGGACCACTCCGGATGGAAATGATCGACACGGCTGACGACAATCGTCATATCATCATGGATTTCATTGCCCTGGTAACGGATTACCTTATCCAGCAGGCTGTCGGCCATATCCTGAGGATCATCGCCTTCCAGCTCCTGAATCAGGCGTTTCATCCATATCTCTTTATTAACGGCATATCCGGGCGCATCATAAATACCATCGGTCATCATAATGAGAATATCCCCGGGACGCAGCTGCATGGTGACCAGGTCCACTTCGATATCTTTAATAATTCCAATCGGCAGATTGCTGGCTGTCACCGGAATAACCTCGCTGCCCCGCCGGATAAAGCTTGGTGCTGATGCTATCTTCATGAAGATGGTCTGCGCCGAATATTGATCGATCAGCGCCATATCCACGGTCGCATAGAATTCATCCGGGGAACGCAGCAGAAGAATCGAATTGACGGACTTGACCGCCAGCTTCTCATCCATCCCGGATTGCAGCAGCTTCTCCAGCATGGATAGCGCAGCGCTGCTCTCCATCCGGGCCCGCTCGCCGTTGCCCATTCCATCGCTGATCGACACAGCAAAGGTGCCATTTCCGAGCTCCACCGTACTGAAGCTGTCGCCGGACATTATGTCGCCTCCTTTGGCAGCCCCGGCTACGCCGGTATTGATTTCATAAGCTTTGGCCGAACCAAAAGTCACCATGGATAAGCCTTCGCGCGGGTGCACAGCTGTTTCACTTACCACCGCAATATTCTCCTCCAGGATATCGGAGAGCAGCGGGGCAATCATTTTGCGGCATTCGTCAAAGCCCCGGGTATAAGCATGCACTACTTCAATCTCTACCCGGCCGGGATCAAGGCTTAGAATTTCTATAGTGTGAATTGACAGGCCCAGCTTCTCCAGTGCCTCGCGAATCTGTCCCTCCTGGCGGTACATCGCCTGGCCCTCCCGCTTGATCTCCTTCGCCAGATCCTCCATAACCTGAGAGACCCCGGATAATTGCTCGGCAACAAATTGGCGGCTGTCGTATATTTGCCGCTTCCAGCGCATATCATGCTGATAGAGTTCATATTGGCCCTTCATTACTTCCAGTACTTCGCCCGTCTTGCCGCAGATCCGGTTCCATTCCGGAGGCAGCTGGGCCGCTGTAATGTCGGGGCATTCCTCCACAGTAGTCATCATATCGGTCATATATCTGTATGTCTGATAGAACTTGGCATCCCAGCAGTGGGTACGCCGGATGCAGCCGGCGCAGGCCCCTTCCGTTACCGTTTTCATAAAATCCTCCATTTCACGGTCGCTTTTACCTGCTTCCGTGGCCCGGGGAATTTGACCAAAGCTGCTGGAGAGCTGACGGAATACCTGCGAGAACTGGGTAACCCGGTCTGCTGTAATATCCCGCACTCTGCGGGCATATTCATGTTGAGAGCGGCTATGATCAGCAGTCCCCGGTACATATTTGGCAATGGCAGAAATAATGCCTTTAGGTGTCAGAAGAAACAACACTACGGCCGCGCAGGTCTCCCAGGTGGAATTCATCACATCGCCCGGTCCCATGAAATATACCGACAATATGGTTGAACCCAGCAGCATCCCGATTGAGACGGCCCCTTTGCGTCCGGACTGCATCATTCCCGCCAGCATGCCGGAGAAGGCCAGCAGACTCATCTGATAAATGGCACTTACATCAGCCAGACTGAGAATCAGTCCGGTGACGACACCGACGGCTGCCCCGAGCGGGGCTCCACCGGCAAGGGCAAAGAGCAGAATGAGGAAGCGCGATAAAATATGCTCCAGAGAAAGGCCGTTTACCGTCCACCCGACCAGGCCTGTCATCACGGAGGCCAGCAGAATAATCAGGCAGAGGACCTCTTCATTGCGAAGCGCCCTGCTTTTTTGCTTATAAGTGAACACCGGAAGCGCCTGCAGGAATACGAGCGTCAGCACAAACCCAAGCAAGGCATCAATCGTTGCCATCATCAGCGGATACCAGGCCAGCGTCGGCCCGATCACCACCCGGAACAGTCCCACCATAAAAGAAGCCACGAATACCATCAGCGGCGCATAGGACAGATCCACCCGCTGGAAGTTCTCCATTCCTTTATAAATTAGATAAAAGATAATCAGCTCTGCGGCAACCACTATAGCACCGGGAAACGGGGTAAAGAGACTTCCGAGCAGAATAGCCGCAGCCACAGGCAGCGTAGAGTCCCTGCGCATAAATACAATGACGGCGAAATAAGCGGCAGCAAAGGGAGTCAGCTCGTCCAAAATCATGGCACGGCCCAGTAAAAAGCCCATCAGACTCAGCAGCATTGCCCACTTCTTGACCGCGATGAACTGGAGGACCGGCTGTTTCATACTCCACGCCTTCAGACGTGTACTCCAAGCTTCCTTCTGAATCTTGTCTTTGCTTCCTGCTCTTGTCCACTCCGGCAAATTCACCACATTGCTTTTACTCATTCCCCTGCACCACCCGTATAAGAATTTATGGTTCTCATTATATAGCGGGGGTCTTATGAAAGTTTGTCAGAAACAGAGAGCAGGCTGTAAAAATATTCCGACAAAAAAGCCTCTGCCGACATTTTATGGAAAAACCTTTCTAACCCTTACGGAGCAAAAGGTTAGCCCTTGCCGGGGCTGGCCATGACGGCGGACGTTGCCGGTGCCCGCGCATACATTCGTCAGCGATTGCCCTAGAGTTATGTGAGAATGGCTTGGATGCTGTCGGCAATTTGTTTGTGGCCGACAAAAAACAGCCCGGCTGCGAATCCTACACTGAAGTTAATGCAGAGCTTACTGCGACCAGCGGGCAAATGCCAGGAATTGAACAATTACCAGGACAAACAAAAAAACCGCGAAGGGCATGAAGCCCCAGCGGTTATTTATGATGTGCAAGACTCAGATTATACGCGCTTGGCTCCACGGCCGCCGCGCTTTCCTTCTGTGTTCTTCTTGATCGAAGATATCCGTTCTTCGCTGTCTTTCAGGAAGCGTGACATTTTATCCTCGAATGAAGGTTTACCGGCTGCAGGCTTGAATGGACGCCCACCCCGTTCACGATTGAATCCACCACCGCCGCCTCCGCCACTGCCGCCACCACCGCCGAAACGGTCTCCACCGCTTGGACGTTCTGGTCTTGGAGCTCTGGGGGGACGTACTTCTGACGCCGGCTTATCAACGGCCTGCTTAATGGAAAGTCCGATCTTGCCGTCCTTGTCAACATTGATCACCTTGACGGTTACTACATCCGCAATCTTCAAATGATCGTTAACATCCTTGACGTAGTTATCGGCGATCTCCGAGATGTGAACGAGACCTGTGACACCTCCTGACAGATCCACAAATGCTCCGAAATGCGTGATGCCTGTCACCTTGCCCTCTAACTTGGTGCCCACTTCAATTGCCATAGAATAAAATGATCCTCCCTTAAAAATATACAGACGAATATTAAGTTCATCCTGTCTGCGGTGATTTGATTATACAGTAAAGAACAAAGCAAGGCAACAGAGCGAAAGCCCCTTTTAGCCTGCTTTTATTACTCAGATTGCTCTGTGCGGATAGGTGATTCACCTTCTGGATACATATTATACCATTTACGCGCTAATTGTCCGATATACTCATCATCATTCAGCCGCGAGACTTCATATTTCAGTTGGTTAAGCGAAGCTGTGACACTTTCATTGCTCTGCTGCTTCTTCGCAAGCTGTTCAGTCTTGTCGGCAATAGCTGAACTTTGGGCAAAGAAAGTAAACCCGGCCCAGCCGAAGAATACCGCTACTACAAAAATCCATATAAACTTTCTTCTCTTCGCGCCTGCGGCCGAAGCCTTATTGTTATTATTCTTCTCTTCCGCAGAGAATCTGTTCATACAGCGTACCCCCAGTTCAAGATCAGCGTTTCCGCCATTCCGATATCCATTTAGTGATCCTCGCCATCCTGGCACTGTGATAGAACCGGGCAAGATACGGAGAGACCCACCTTACAGGAAGTACCCAGATTGGCTTGGTTAGACGCAGCAGCAACTTCAAAATATAGAGCAGGATCCGGCCGAGCAGCAGCAGCGTTCCCTTCACAAGGCGCCACAGCCAGAGAAGCGGCCATCCGATCACGATCTCAATACATCTCCATAGCATCCTGCACGTATACTGAACCGACTGAATTAACATTAACACAAAACGCCGTACCGTAACACTGAAGATCAAAAAATAGATCCATACACCTAGAAAGAGTCCGAGAAAGACATAAAACCTCAATTGTCCCTGATTTCCGGCATAAAGCATGCGAAAGACGAACAGGGCAGCCGCTATCCAGTACAGCAGATCCAGCAGCGCATTCAGCCATTTGGGAAAGCTCAGCTTCAGCGACAGCACCCGGTAGCTGTCATAGGCCAGTCCCATGGCTGTGCCGGCCAGTACCATGTAGAACAGGGTGATCCATTGGACCGCGGGATTCATTTGAACAGCTTACGGAGAATCCCTTTATTTTTGCCCTGCGTACCGGGATCCAGATAAATCAGGGAATGAACATTGCCTTCAAGTGACAACAATCCATTCTCCAGACTTAAATTTTTGATATGTAAATGACTTCCCCGAATGGTGAGATGGCCGAGTTCCGTACGCAGCAGAAACTCCTCGCTGTCAAAGCTCTCTACATTCTGCACGCCCGTAAGTTCGACCTGTTTACGGCTGTGCATGTGCAGATCATGTTGTTTATTGACTTTGGCTGGCTCGATCATAGCATGTACCCCTCCTTCTTGGTTCTAATCTATGACGGAAGGACAGGGTATAGAACATGAAGGCGTGCCATGCATCGTAAAAAAGCGCAACTTCACATAGAGTAAAGTTACGCTTTCGGTTACTGCCTTTGAATATCTGCCTTACCAGTCGAGTCCGGTGCTTTTGGCCACAGGCTCTTCACGGAGCAGGGTATACATTCCGGCGGCCTCGTCCTTGCGGGTGGTCTCCACCAGCTTTTCGACTTTGACCGTCACAAGCTTTTGGCCGAACTGCACGGTAATCTCGTCACCGATCTTCACAGTGCTGCTCGGTTTGGATTCCCGTCCATTGATCAGTACCCGGCCCTGTTCGGACACATCCTTGGCCACGGTGCGGCGCTTGATCAGACGGGAAACTTTCAGGAACTTGTCCAGACGCATTAGTTAACGGCTTCTTTAAGCTTGTTACCTGCCTTGAAGGCCGGTACAGTCGATTCAGGGATTTCAATAGGTGTGCCCGATTGCGGGTTACGGCCCGTACGGCCGGAACGTTTGCGGGTTTCAAAAGTACCGAATCCGATCAGCTGCACTTTATCTCCGCTTGCCAGAGCTTCTGTAATTTCGCCCAGAACCCCGTTGAGTACTGCTTCTACATCTTTTTTGGCCAATCCGCTTTTTTCGGAAATGTTGTTTACCAGATCTGTCTTGTTCATAATTTGAAGTTCCTCCTAGGATACAAAAAATAAATGAAAATCAGTTTGCTGGCAGAAGTTGCCGCAAAACGTCATTTCGTCTTTATGATATTCTTGATTCTACCCTCAATTCCTGCCATGATCCGCCGTTTTTTTTAAAAATGTAACATCTGGCGGGAGAACCGGGGCTTATAGCACTATAACATTATAAACCTCTCTTTGCATTTCAAATCAGAGATTTAAGGTCCTGTTCACAGCATTACCGTTTCTCCGGCACTGTATACCCTACTGGCTCCGCTCTTCCGTCTTGGCTTCCTGCCAGAGGGCTTCCATCTCTTCGAGACTACTGTCTTGAACACTAGTACCTCTATCAAGCAGTCGCTGCTCAATGTACTGGAACCGGGAGATAAACTTGCGGTTTGTGCGGGTCAGCGCTTCTTCCGGATCGGCATCGATGAAGCGGGCTACATTGGTTGCCGCGAACAGCAGATCACCAAGCTCCAGCATTTGCTCCTCGGCAGACAGCCCCGTTTCAATCGCTTCCTGCAGTTCGTCGACCTCTTCACGGATTTTGGCCAGTACATCCCCGGTATTATCCCAATCGAATCCCACCTTGGAGGCCTTCTTCTGCAGCTTGTAAGCCTTCATCAGTGCAGGCAGGTCACGGGGAACCCCGCTGAGCGCGGATAACGCTTCAGGCTTCACGCCTTTGCGCCGCTTCTCTTCGGCCTTCATGCCATCCCAGTTCTGCAGCGCCTCCTCGGCATTGCCGGCAACCTGGTCACCGAATACATGCGGATGGCGGAAGATCAGCTTATCATTCAGCCCCTCTATTACATCATAGACGCTAAATGTGCCGAGCTCCTCTTCCATCTGAGCATGAAGCATAATCTGGAGCAGCAGGTCGCCCAGCTCTTCCTTCATATGGTCCGGGTCATCCTCGTCAATCGTTTCCAGCACCTCATAAGTCTCTTCGATCAGGTTCTTGCGCAGAGACTCATGCGTCTGCTCACGGTCCCAGGGGCAGCCTTCGGGACTCCGCAAAATATCGACAATTTCATGCAGCCGGGCAAACGTACGCTTTCGCGCATCCTCTGCACGGTTGATCGGAACGTACACCAGCGAGAGGTTGCCGTATCCGTCCAGCCGGTCCAGCTCATACAGCGGCACACGGAGAATCTGCTCCTCGCCCTCTACACCGAGAGCATGTCCGACAATTACTTCATACTCCGGCGGATACAGTTCCATCAGGCAGAGCTTGGTTTCTGATGCAGTGAAGCTGTCATAGACCTGTCCGATCAGCGTGTGCAGCTCCGGGTGGAGCTGGGAGCTGCGGATGCCCGAAGCATCCAGCAGCTGAAATCCTTCAATCGGATCAAAGCCCAGACGGACGAATGCCTCATCGAGGAAGCTCTCGCCGCCGAGGATATTCAGCTCAATGCCGGCCTCCGGGCAGCGCTGGCGCAGCAGGGATACAGCGGATTCAGCAACCATAGGATGTCCCGGCACGGCATAGACGATTTCTGTGCCTTGCGGAGCCGCCGCTGCCTTCTCAATCAGGGTGGCCGTAATGGCTTCGTAGACCTCAGGGAAGGAGGATAACGATTCATACAGCCCGTCGAAAGACTCCGAAGAAATCTCAAGCTCAGCCAGTGCAGCCATAGCGGGATGCTCTGCGGTCCGCACGTAAACGGCGGATGCCGCCTTGAGCTTCTTGATAATGCCCAGTGTCAGCCGGTCCGGATTGCCGGAGCCAAGACCGACTACCGTTAGTATTGCGCTCATGCCTGTCTACTCCTTTGAGGGCATCTGCCTGCTGCTCGTGCAGCCGGTGGCCCTATGTAAATTATTAGTAAGCCTTAAGGGAACAGGCGCAGCTTCTTCAGCTTGTCCGCCAGCCGGGGGCCGAAGCCCGGAAGCTGGCGCAGTTCGTTCTCGCTGAGCAGCCGCAGCGCCACTGCGCCGAGTGCGAAGACGGCGCAGCCTGCGAGCACGCCGAGCAGGCTCTGCGCCAGCGCAGCGGTCCGCCCGCCGCCGAAGCCGGCCGCGTCCGCCGCTCTGCCCGCGGCGAGGCTCACGGCCGCGGCAACCAGCCCCAGGCCCGCGAGCAGCGCTGCGGGCTTCAGCAGGGCATCTGCGAAGCGCAGCCGCAGATAGCCCTGGCGGTGCAGCAGCAGCACGTTCAGCGCTGCTGCGAAGAGATGTGCGGCCACGCCGGCGATGGCCGCACCGGTAATGCCCTGCTGCGGGACCAGCAGCAGGTTCAGGGCCGCCTTAAGCGCAGCGGCGGCCAGAAGGTGCAGCGCCGGCGCACGCACGGCGCCAAGGCCCTGCAGCAGCGCGGCGGAGATGATGCTGACCGTACCGCCGGCGGCGGTGAAGGCCAGCCAGGTCATCGCACTGCTGCCGGCAGCGTCCCCGTACAGAGCCGTGTTAACCGGCTCTGCAAGAACGGCCAGGCCTACGGACGCGGCCAGCCCGAGGAGCCAGAACCAGCGCAGCGACAACGTGACGCGCGTACGGATAAGGTCCTCATTCCTCTGGAATTTCGCTTCCGCCAGGGCCGGAATGAATACTACCGACAACGAGGTGGCCAGCATGGTTACGATCTGGACGAGCGGCAGTCCGCGGTTATAGATGCCGAACTGGGCCATAGCAGCCGTCTCACTGCTGCCGCTTCCCGTCAGCAGACGGGGAACCGTGAACACATCCACCAGGCCGATCAGCGGCACTGCCAGAGCGCCCAGCATCACCGGCAGTCCGTAAGCCAGCAGCTTACGGGCATTCGCGCCATGCTCTGGGCGGACTTCAACTGCGGCTGCGGCTGGTTTCCCTCTGGCCGGAACCTGAGGCATGACGTCCTGCAGCCCGCGGCGGCGGTAACTGCGCCAGTAGAGGAGCATAACAGCCAGACCTGCCAATCCCCCGCCCGCAGGACCGAGCAATGCACCGGCGGCAATACCTGCCGCATCGGCACCGGCCGCTGTCAGATAGAGCAGCAGTGCGATCATGACTGCCACACGTACCGACTGCTCTACGACCTGTGACACCGCAGTCGGCATCATATTATGCAGCCCCTGGAAGTAACCGCGCAGAGCAGCCATCAGCGGTACTACTGCCAGTCCCCAGGCGCTGCTGCGCAGAGCAGGGGTAATATGGGAGTTGCCGACCCACATAGCAATAACCGGAGCTCCGGTATAGACCAGAACCCCGAGAATCAGTCCGGAGACTGCTGTAATGCCCGCTGACAGGCGCAGCACCCGCCGTCCTTCCTGATCATCCTGCGCAGCAGATGTCTCTGCTACGAACCGTGAGATAGCTGCAGGCAACCCCAGCATGGCCACCGTGACCAGAATCGTATATAGCGGATAGACCGTATTGTAGATACCGAATGCTGCGTCACCACCCAGGTTCTGCAGCGGAATCTTCTGCAGGGTGCCGATCAGTTTCGAGAAAATAGCTGCCGCGCTAAGAATAAATGCACCTTGCAGCAGCTTAGAGCCCTGTGTGTCTGATTTCATGATATACCTGCTTCTACAGCGTGACTGCCATATTATTGAACGTGAACTTAAGCATGTTACAAGAAAGTCCCCATTCTTAAGTTCATCATATTAGAATGAATTTCTATATTATAGCTTAAGTATGCCTGTAAGTGGAAATGGCTTCACTGATACAACAAAACCCCGCCATTTCCTGTGGATTCATACCCAGAGGATAAGCGGGGTTCTATAGGCCAATCTCTTACTGCTCCATTTGCTTGCCCAGGAAGGCTGCGGCTGTTTCAGCCATCTTCACTTCCATCTGCGCCATTTTTACCGTGTCATCCTTATTCAGCAGTACTACACAGCCGATTGGATCTCCGCCGGAGATAATGGGTGCTGCCACATAGCTGGATAGCAACTCCGTGTGGTCTTTGCTGATGTCGTAGCTGCCCCCATTAGTCTCAAGCACCGTTTTACGGCTTTCCATTACCTTCTCCAGCAGCACGCCAACCTGCTTCTCCAAATAATCCTTCTTGGAGCCGCCGGCGAGTGCGATGAAGGTGTCCCGGTCCGTAATCATGGTAATATGCCCTGTTCCCTCAAACAGTGACTCCGCGTATTCTTTAGCGAAATCACCCAGCTCGCCAATCGGAGAATATTTTTTCAATATAACTTCACCATCACGGTCGACGAAGATTTCCAGAGGGTCTCCTTCCCGAATCCGCAAGGTGCGTCTAATCTCTTTAGGGATAACAACTCGTCCGAGGTCATCAATACGGCGTACAATTCCAGTAGCTTTCATTTCACATGTTGCCCCGCTTTCTTAAGAAGTATGGTCCAACTACTGTCCATTATGGGAATGGTTAATCCCAGTGATTTATCGTAATATCTGACCATAGTATTCATCTCTTCCCAGTTCCTTATACATTCAAGCCGCCTGTTTAAAATAGTTCATGCAAAATCACAAACACAACAGGCGCATCATTCCAGTTATGTTCTTAAATTCACCATTCTATACCTGCTCCAGTCTGTTCAAAAAAGCCGCCTGATGCTTGGCGCATCAGACGGCTTGTCCACCTTTAAAATTATTTGGCTGCTTCTGTAGCGGCCGGAGCTGCTGTGGCATCAGCCGGGGCTGGAGTAGCTGCTGTTCCCGGTTCATCGGCTGCGGCGGTGCTTTTCGGCAGGTTGATCTCAATCTTCAGGCTATCCAGATCCTTTTCGAGGAACGACTCCAGGCTGGCGGAAGCTGCTGAGCTCTTAACGGTCTCCAGCTGCTCTGCCGTCAGCTTGTCGAAGGTTGTCTCCTTGCGGGCTTCAACTTTAATGACGTGATATCCGTAGCTGCTCTTCACCGGATCACTAATTGTATTAAGCGGCAGCGTCTGGGCTGCGGCTTTGAACTCTTCTACGTATTTGGACAGAAGCGTATCCTTATATAAGCCCCCGGTATCCTTCGTACTGGTATCGTCCGAATATTCCTTGGCAACGGCCGCAAAGTCTGCACCGCCGTCCAGCTTCGCTTTGGCTTCATTGGCACGCTTCAGCGCATCTGCATCCGTACGCTCCTTGCCGTCACCATCCGTCAAGCCAACCAGCACATGACGCAGTGTAGCTACGGTGAAGTCAGCTTTAATCGCTTCGTACTCTGTCTTCACCTGCTCGTCCGTTACTTTGAGCAGCATGTCCTGATAAACGGTAAGCACCCGCTGCATATAAGAACGCAGGTCCGATTCGCTAAGATCCTGCTCCTTCAGAGAGCTTTTATAGGAGTCGCCCAGACTACTCTTGATCGTCTCAATCTGTGTATCGACTTCTTTCTCTGCTGCCTTCTTCGCCTCATCCGTTGCCTGGCCGGCCAGATACTCAAACGCGACCTCCTGCTTCAGGATAGACTCCTTGAACATATCAATCTCCAGATACTGCGCCTGCTGCGGAGACAGGAATTTCATTACGCGGGTATCCAGATCAAATTCCTTCGCAGTAATCGTTCCGCCATTATAAGTTGCCACGGCTGTATCATCGCTGCTGTCGTTGCTGCAGGCAGCAAGCATTGAGAAGGAAACTGCTGCAACCAGTGAGACCAGCAGCACTTTCCATGGTTTTTTATTTAACGACATTGTGTAATTCTCCCTTCGATTTTAAAGACTGTTTGGCTGCCGCGAGGAATTGCTCCAGCAGATCAAGCAGCTCTTTGTCGCCCAAGTCTTTGGACTTGATGCGGATCGTTGCTTTCGCATCCTTATCAAATTGTACACGTCTTTCGAAGCTATTTCCAACTTTGGCGAGCTTCGCCGTATCAAACGCGCCGATACTTCCTTCATGGAAATTGAGTGAGACCTCATCGCCCCGCCGGACCATGGATTCCATACCGTACAGCTTGCCGTATACCTTCAGCCGGGCCACAGAGAGCAGATTGATGACGGCCTCCGGCAATTCGCCGAACCGGTCAAGCAGCTCATCCTCAAGCTCCGAAGCATCCTCAAAAGTAGCCACCGCAGCGACTTTTTTATAGATTTCAATTTTTTGGATGCTGTCGTAAATATACTCGGATGGAAGGTACGCGTCAATCGACAAATCAATCACGGTATTGCCCTGTTTCAGCGAAGTATCCTCTTCACCAAGCACGCTGACTTTACGCTTGCGGATTTCCTCCGCCAGCATCTGCGAATACAGATCGAAACCAACAGAAGCGATGAATCCGTGCTGCTCCGCACCGAGCAGATTACCTGCTCCGCGGATGGAGAGATCGCGCATGGCAATTTTGAAGCCTGAACCAAGCTCCGTGAATTCCTTGATCGACTGCAGGCGTTTCTCAGCCACTTCTGTCAGTACTTTATCCCGCTGGTACGTGAAGTAAGCATAAGCTATCCGGTTAGAACGGCCCACACGGCCGCGCAGTTGATAGAGCTGGGAAAGTCCCATTTTGTCGGCATCATGCACAATCAGCGTATTGACGTTTGGAATATCCACGCCAGTCTCTATAATACTTGTGCTGACCAGCACATCGTATTCTCCATCGAGGAAGTCGAGAATGGTCTTCTCCAGCTCCGACTCCGACATCTGCCCATGGCCGATGCCTACTCTTGCCTCCGGCACCAGCATGGAGATTTGTGCAGCCATTTCCTGAATCCCCTGGACGCGGTTATAGAGGTAATAGACCTGGCCGCCACGGGCAAGCTCCCGCTCTACCGCTTCACGGGTAAGGGTCTGGCTATGCTCAACAACATACGTCTGTACGGGAAAGCGGTTCTCTGGTGGCGTCTCAATAACTGACAAGTCCCGCACACCAAGCATCGACATATGCAGAGTGCGGGGAATCGGCGTTGCCGTCAGGGTCAGCACGTCGACATTGGTCTTCAGCTTCTTCAGCTTCTCTTTGTGGGTCACGCCGAAACGCTGCTCTTCATCGACAATCAGAAGACCCAGATCTTTGAACACCAGATCCTGCGACAGCAGACGGTGTGTGCCTATAACCACATCCACGGTACCCTGTCTTACTCCCTTAATGGTGTCATTCTGCTCCTTGCGGCTGCGGAAACGGCTCAGCACCTGAATGTTCAGCGGATAGTTGGCGAAGCGCTCACGGAAGGTTTCATAGTGCTGCTGCGCCAGAATCGTCGTTGGCACGAGTACTGCCACCTGCTTGCCCTCAATCGCTGATTTAAAAGCAGCCCGGATCGCCACTTCAGTCTTGCCGTAGCCCACATCTCCGCAGAGCAGGCGGTCCATCGGACGGTTCTGCTCCATATCCTTCTTGATCTCTTCGATCGCGCGAAGCTGGTCACGGGTCTCCTCATACGGGAACATCTCTTCGAATTCACGCTGTTCCTGCGTATCCTTCTCGAAGCCATAACCGAGCGCGCTCTGGCGTTCGGCGTAGAGCTTGATCAGATCATCGGCGATATCCTGGACCGAGCTCCGTACTTTGCTGGTAACCCTCGTCCACTCGTTGCCGCCAAGCTTATATACCTTCGGCTCCTTGTCTTCTGAACCGACATACTTCTGAATGAGATCGATCTGTTCAATCGGAACCGAGAGCTTGTCGCCGCCCGCATAGAGAATATGCATATAGTCGCGGTGAATCCCGCTGACCTCGAGCGTGCCGATGCCCATGTACTTGCCGATCCCGTGGTTCTGGTGAACCACATAATCACCAATCTTCAGCTCCGTATAACTCTTGATCCGTTCGGCATTGTCAATTCCCTTGGAGACCTTCCGCGCCTTGCGTTGCTTCTGCGAGAACATCTCACCTTCAGTGATGACAGCCAAATGAATGGAAGGCAGCTCAAAACCGGAGCCCAGGTTGCCCTGAAGGATGGTCGGCGCTTCAATCCCGTAGTCGTCCAGCACCCGGCGGACACGCTCCATCCGCTCCTCGCCATTGGCCAGCATAATAACCTTCACGCCGGACTTATGCCAGCGTTCCATCTCGGATTTCAGCACATTCATCTGCCCATGGAAATCCTGCATTCCCCGGCTGATGAAGCCGAGGATATTCTGCGGCTGAATATGCGGAACCTGACGCAGGAAAATCGACATGAACAAGCTCTGGAACGGGCGGTGATACATAATCACATCGCTCTCGACAGAAAGATGCAGGTCAGGCAGCGTTTTACCGTTCTGCAGCAGATGCAGGTTCCATTCCGACTCATCGCGCTCCAGCTGCTTCGCAGTTTCCAGCAATCGGGCCGGTTCATCCAGCACAAGCAACGTATCCTGTGCCATGTAATCATACAGATGAGAGCGTTCAGGATATAAGAGACTGATATATTTATAGATTTCCGGAAAATAAGTGCCTTCGCGCAGCATTTCCAGCTCCCGGCCCATTTCCTCACGCAGACGCAGCTTGGCCTGACGGTCGCTCATTTTCTCGAGCTGCCGCTCCAGCAGCGCTGACGCAGCTGTAGAGGCCGCATCCTGGCGCAGCTGATCGGCAATAATCTCCTTGGCCGGAGTAATCTTCACACTGCGGACCTTATCAATAGACCGCTGGTCTATGGGATCAAAGGTACGAATGGAATCTACTTCATCATCAAACAGCTCCACCCGGTAAGCCAGTGGAGAAGTCATAGGATAGAAATCAATAATACCGCCGCGCACGCTGAGTTCACCGCGGTTCTCCACCCGCTCGACACGCTCATAGCCCATTTCAATCATGGACATGAGGAATTCATCCAGCGAAAGGGTACCGTCCTGCGAAACGGTCAGCTGGGCTCCGGCCATCACATGAGGGGCGGGGAGCAGCCGCCGGACGCCGGAGTACGGAACAACTACAACTCCACGGAAGCCCTTGGCACATTTCGTAAGCACATCAATACGCTGAGCGAGTGTCTCGGGGCTCGAGACTGCAGCTTCAGCAGCTACCAGCTCATTAGCCGGATACAGCAGCACACGGTCCGGAGAAAGCGCTTCCTGCAAATCCTCGGCCATCTTCTGGGCCGAGAACATATTATGAGTGACTACCAGCAGCGGACGCTCCGTCTCTTCATGCAGCGCAGCCAGCATAATTTGTCTGGCCGAGCCGGATAAGCCGGAGATAAGCTGCTCCTTCATACCTGCAGCGATACCGCTGGTGACGGACTGAAAATCGGGATCCTTCGAAAAAGCTTCTATAAGACCTTGTAACAACAGGTGCACCTCTCTTACTAAACAGGCTGACAGCAGCATTGCCGCTGCCACCTATTATAATTAGAATCGAAAACAAGCCTCAGCGGATAAGGCCAAGGCTTGCGGATGACGATAGAGACAGGCGCTTCCACCTACTGAAGCGGACTGGCCAGCAGGCTGAGTTCCGGATTGTTATCCAGGGCCTGCTTGCAGTAACCGCAGGTAACCTTCACCGTAATCTCACCTTCTGAATCATACGCTATTATATCTCTGCGTTCCGCAGGGGTCAAGGAATGTAGGCCCAGCTGCATCTCTGTGATATCACTTCTGCCGATGCTTCCTAAGAATGTCCGGCAGTGCCTGCATACATAGTTTATTGCCATCTATATGCCTCCTGAAGGTAGTATATACCTCCAGTATGCCCCGCCCCGGATAGCTTTAGCCTTAAATTACTGCACCCTATACCTTGTAATCAGCCATTGAACTTGGCCATGGTCTGCTCAAATGTATGCTGCAGGCCAAATTCCACTGCATCACAAGTATCCATAATCATCGTTTCCAGCTTGGGTCCATCTTTCTTGGAGAACGTAGACAGCACATAATCGACAATTGCAAATCCCGGCTCAGGACGTGAGATCCCCATCCGCACCCGGTTGAAGCTCTGGGTGCCTGTGTGCTGGATGATCGACTTGATTCCGTTATGTCCGCCGGCACTGCCTTGATAGCGCAGCCGGATTTTGCCCAGCTCCGTATCCAGATCATCATAGACAACAATCATATCTTCCAGCTGGACCTTGTAATAATCCATATAAGCGCGGACCGCCTCACCGGACAGGTTCATGAAAGTCATCGGTTTAATCAGTACGGTCTTAACTCCGCCAATGACACCTTCGCCGATCACCGCTTTGCATTTATTCTGGTTAAAGGCAATTCCGTGTCTGGACGCAAGCTCATCCAGCGCCATGAAGCCAACATTATGCTTGGTCTTCGCGTATTGCGTTCCGGGATTTCCAAGTCCAACAATCCATTTCATAACTAAGGTCTATCCTTTCCGCCCGGTACTCCCAGCAGAAGAGTTCCGTTTTTGGTACAATAAGTTTATACTCCGAAGACAGGTGATGAACAATGCCACATCAGGGCGATATTTTAACATTACCGCGCCATTTCCAGTACCATATTCAATATGCTGTGCCTGTTGAAGTATTTAGGGGTAGCGCTCATGTAGACATCGGTGTGATTACAGCGGTGGATGAAGGCTTTGTGGAGCTCCAGGGGACGCTATACAACCGCAGCCTGTTCACCTTCATCTCCCGCCCGGGATACTGAAACGTACCAGCCGCTCCGTTTCCCGCATCACGCCGACAAGGGTTACATCTTCCGCTTCACGGAGGTGTAACCCTTTTTCTAATATAAGCAGCTTATTCGATCTCGAACAGTTTACTGATCGACAGCTCTTCATGCACACGAATAATAGCTTCGCCCATAAGCGGAGCTACGGACAGTACTTTGAGCTTGCTTGTCGGATTACTGCTGCGAATTGGAATGGTATCCGTCACGATAATTTCTTTGATTGGAGAGTTTTCCAGACGTTCATGCGCAGGCCCGGACAATACAGGATGTGTACAGCAGGCGTAGACTTCCTTCACGCCGCCTTCCATCAGAGCATTGGCCCCCAGCACGATCGTTCCTGCCGTATCGATGATATCATCGATCAGAATCGCTGTTTTACCTTCAATGTTACCGATAATGTTCATAACCTCACTAACATTCGGCTCAGGACGGCGCTTGTCGATGATCGCCAGTGGAGCGTTGAGGAAATCAGCAAGCTTTCTTGCCCGCACAACACCGCCATGGTCCGGAGATACGACAACCGGGTTCTGAATTTGCTTGGAACGGAAGTATTGGGCCAGAATCGGAACACCCAGCAGATGATCCACAGGAATATCGAAGAAGCCTTGAATTTGCATCGCATGAAGGTCCATGGTAATGACGCGATGTGCACCCGCTTTTTCAATCAGGTTCGCTACCAGCTTGGCCGTAATCGGATCGCGTGAACGGGCCTTACGGTCTTGGCGCGCATAACCGTAGTAAGGAATGACGACATTGATGCTCTTCGCAGACGCACGCTTAAGCGCATCTACCATAACCAGAAGCTCCATCAGATTGTCGTTAACCGGTCCACAGGTGGACTGCACAATATATACATGACAGCCCCGGACGCTTTCCGACAGCTTAACCTGAATCTCTCCGTCGCTGAAGCTGGTAGTGTGGGACTCGCCCATCGGAATACCGATATAATCGGCAATCTGACTGGCCAGCTTAGGATTGGAGTTGCAGGTGAAAATCTTTAGTTTGGAATCGCAATAAGTCATAAAATATAAACCCTCCGTGACGGAATTTAACTTCCAAGTAGCACCGGCGCGGATTTGCAGAGTCCGTCCGGCGCTTTGGCCTTGGGCGCTTTACGATGGACTCGACTGGTCTTTCTTCGCTTTGGCACGGGAGCGGATCTTATCCGCATAACCCGGCTTATTCTCCTGCCTTACTCTGGCAACAGCCAGATCATTCTCCGGAACAGAACGAGTGATGGTTGACCCCGCTACAACGAATGCGCCTTTGCCCACAGTTACCGGAGCTACAAGGTTCACATTGCTGCCGATAAAGGCATCATCCCCGATTTCTGTTCTCGACTTATTGTAGCCATCATAGTTAACAGTGATGGCACCACAGCCGATATTCACATTCTTACCGACCTCGGCATCACCGACATAGCTTAAATGGGACACTTTGGAGCCGTCACCGATTGTAGCATTCTTGATCTCCACGAAATCGCCGATCTTGACCTCTTCGCCAAGCACGGCACCCGGACGCAAATACGCAAAAGGCCCAACGGAAGCCCGTGCGCCGACCTCAGCCTGACTCAGTACGGAGTGCTTCACTACAGCACCGTCCATAATCACGCAGTCTTCAATTTCGCTCGCAGGTCCGATCACACAATCTTCGCCGATTACCGTCTTGCCTTTGAGCACAGTGCCCGGATACAGCACAGTGTCTGCTCCAATGACAACATCCGCTCCAATATAGGTAGAGGCAGGATCGATTAAAGTTACGCCGTTCAGCATATGCCCGCGGTTGATACGCTCACGCATATAGCCTTCCGCTTCGGACAATGCCAGGCGGTCATTCACACCAATAGACTCTGCAGCATCATGGGCCTGATATCCAAGAACGATATCTCCCTGTGCCCGGAGTATACCGATAACATCAGTCAAATAATATTCCTGCTGGTTATTGGTATTGGTTACCTTCTCCAGAGCGGCAAATAGCTTAACGTTATCAAAACAATAAGTTCCTGTATTGATTTCGCTGACAGCGGCTTCGCTCTCTGTGCAGTCCTTCTGTTCTACAATCCTCTGCACTCCGCCGTCTTCGCCACGGATAATCCGTCCATATCCGGCAGGCTGCTCCATAACAGCGGTGAGGACGGTTGCGGCAGCTTTCTGCGCTTCATGCAGCGCCATCAGCCCTTCCAGCGTCTCGGTCATTACCAGCGGAGTATCCCCGCAGATTACGATCGTAGTTCCTTCTTCGCCGCCAAGCAGATCTTTGGCTTGTTTGACGGCATGCCCGGTTCCAAGCTGGATATCCTGCAGCACATATTCGGCACTGTCGCCTACATAAGCTTTAACTTTCTCAGCGCCGTGACCTACGACGACGACTGTACGCTCGCATCCGGTCGCCTTTACTGTATCAAGCACGTGCCCTACCATCGGTTTGCCGCAGACGGGGTGCAGCACTTTGTATAATTTAGATTTCATGCGCTTGCCTTGGCCTGCAGCAAGTACAACAGCCATTCTTTTCAAGAATGCCAACCTCCTACTTCTTGAACTCACTACTGAATATATCTCATTCCGGGCAAAAAGAAAAGAGAACCATGAAGGCATGGTTCCCTTTTCTTCGAACCCCAATAAAATCCCCCCACAAAGTGGGGCTTTGGCTTCGAGGCTGACCCAGGTACTTTGCGGGGGCCCCAAAACATAAAAAGTCTTATCTTAAAAAAACGGCATGGCTTTACGCCGCCCGGGAGGGCAGCAATCCTTGAGAGTCAGCGCTTCACAGCTTAAGCTCCCTCTTCAATGACTTCTTCTTCTTCCGTAGCGGCGCGTTCGTACTCGGCCAGAACCGCAGATTGAATCTTTTCGCGCGTTCCCGAAGAAATCGGGTGAGCGATATCGCGGAATTCACCGTCAGGTGTACGCTTGCTGGGCATTGCAACGAACATCCCGTTATTACCATCGATGACGCGTATGTCATGAACAACAAACTCGTTATCGATTGTAATGGATGCGATTGCTTTCATTCTCCCCTCAGAGTTGACGCGGCGGAGTCTGACATCCGTAATTTGCATGTGTGTGTTCACCACCTTTTTCCATCAGAGACTTGGTGTATAATTCCACACAGCAAAGCGAATTCCTTCTTTTTCATTCCATAAAATACCTGATAAAGAAGATTATTTTTGCAGAACCATTGATTTCGACACATTTCGTGCTGTTATCTTAAGATTCCTCACGGTTTCGACATTATGCACGGGTTTTTAATCTTGGAAATCCAGCTCCCTCAGGAGGGGAAATAGTTGCCGGGATACGCGGAAATGCGCCGCACCTTGGAATCTACCTCAGTAAGCTTTACGAGCGATACGTAATCATGCAGCAGGCGTTCTTCCTTCTCCACCGCTCCAGATTCTACAAGTACGCCTACACCGGCGACCTCAGCATTGAACTCACCCAGCAGATCAACCATCCCGCGTACGGTACCGCCCGCCTTCATGAAGTCATCCACGATCAGCACCCGGGATTTCTCACGCAGTGCCCGTCTGGACAGCGACATCGTATGTATGCTCTTGTGCGAACCCGAGACATAGTTAATGCTTACCGCCGAACCCTCGGTCACCTGATGGTCGCGGCGCACCAGTACTACAGGCAGCCCAAGCTGCGCAGCCGTCGCATAAGCCAGCGGAATCCCCTTGGTCTCCACCGTCATCACAACATCAATCTCTACTCCGTAAAAAGCCGTAGCAATAATCTTACCGGCCTGCTCCATCAGGGACGGCAGTCCCAGCAGATCGGACATGTACAAATACCCGCCGGGCAGAATCCGGTCACTCTGCTCCAGCTGCCCGCACAGACGGTTCACGAAAGCAAGGGCCATGTCCATCGGCATCCGCGGAATATACCTGACTCCGCCTGCAGCACCCGCCAGGGTTTGCAGTTCGCCCATGCCCTCACCTTCAAATACCTCTTTTATAATAGCCAGATCTTCACTGACCGATGACTTCGCTGCACCGTACCGCTCTGCGAAGGTCGAGAGCGGCAGCAGATCATGCGGCTTCTCAAGTAAAAATTGGGTCATATCAACCAATCGCTGGCTTCGTTTAAGTTTCTTCACGGAATGCTCCTCGCCAAAACCGAATATTATTATGAATAATATCATTTTTGTACGGATTTACACAAGCGAAAACGGTTATACCGTCCTTTTGGAGTTGACTTGTGCTTCGCTCAAGAAGAAACGGTTAAGCTGACTGGAGCAGCGCTAACCGTTTCTGTGTGCCTTCGGCTCAGCTCAGCGAACGCACGGCATAGACTTCCTTGCAGAATCCGCGGAGCCCGTTATAGATTCTTGCTACCTTGGACTGCTTCGATACCAGGCCGAATACTGTCGGTCCGCTGCCGGACATCAGCACCCCATCTGCCCCCAGCTTCATCATCGCTTCCTTGAGCTGCTGTACCTCCGGGTGCAGCTTCAAGGTCACATCCTCCAGCACATTGCCCAGGCCCGCGCAGACCGCCGAGAAATCGCCGGCTTCAATCGCCTGCTGCATCCGGAGTGCGGACGGATGAACCGCGATGTTATTCGCGCGTACGCGTCCGTACACCTCAGCCGTCGATACATTAATCGGCGGCTTGGCCAGGACGACCCAGCATTGCGGCGGACTCGCTATTTGCGTCAGCCGTTCTCCCCTGCCCGTAGCCAGGGCAGTGCCTCCTGTGACGCAGAACGGGACGTCCGAGCCCAGCTCGGCGCCCAGTTCCTGCAGCTCCTGCGCCGGGATCCCGAGGCGCCAGAGCCGGTTCAGGCCGCGCAGCGTAGCCGCGGCGTCACTGCTGCCGCCGGCAAGGCCGGCAGCGACCGGAATTCTTTTGTCCAAGTGAATATGTACACCGCTTCTCACGTTATAGCGGTCTTTAATCAGTCTTGCGGCCTGGAAGGCCAGATTCTTCTCGTCCAGCGGAATATACCCGGCCTGGCTAGAGATAATAATGGAATCACGCTTCAGCTCGGAGAGCTCCAGACGGTCGGCCAGATCGACCATAGTCATAATCATTTCCACTTCATGAAATCCGTCAGCGCGCTTATGCAGCACATCCAGCATCAAATTAATCTTGGCCGGCGCTTTCTCATACATTTTCAAGGCGTTCACCCACCCTCAGCTTTTCCCGTAAAAACAACTTAACATATTATATGAGAAACTGGCAGTGAAGTCCATTAACAAAAGTTGAGTAAGCTTCTCCGGACCCCCGTATTTGGAAAAAGGTACCGCCAGCAGGCGATACCCAGGTTACAACTGCAGACCCCAGCTTTACGGCGTTACGATTTCCGTGCAGCCTGTTCAGCCAGCTGAATCGCTCTCTTGACCATGTTCCCGGCGTCAACTGCCCGGATTCCGCCCCAGCCTTCCTGCTCTACCGTTTCATAAAATCCAAGCTCCTTGGCCAGCTCTGTCTTCAGTTCCTCCGACATCATGCCCCGTCTTCTGCGGCTCATTACGGATTCCTCCCTGTATGCTATTGGATGATGAGCTACTGCTTATGTAGTATGCGGCCAAGGGGCACAGGTCATGCAGCGGAAAAACAAAAAACAGCCCCCCTTCAGGGAGACTGTCCGTGACGCTAAGCTTTAATATACATAATCCGCATCTGCCCATCGTCTTCGGTAACTGTGATTTCCACAGATTCAGTAAGGATATCGGCATAGCTATAGGAGACTCGCTTGAAGGTTTGCTGCTCCTGATCCAGTTTGACAATAAATACAGAAGGGTACGTTTCTTCCAGGACACCGGTACGTTCAACGGTCTTGCGACGACCACCGTTAGCCCGCAACGTGATCTTATGACCGACGTGAGCTTCGAGACTGCGTTTGATTTCCAACAGCGCGTTATTAGCCATTGCCTGACGACCACCTCTTTCCTTGTCCATTATACAACTTTTCACAATCATTGTCAAAGCAAATAAATAATTATAGATGATGCTAAAATAGTTGTCAACGGAATTTTTTTAGAAGCAAGTAGTCCCGGCTTAAGCGCCTTGTTATCGGTAATGCTGAACGCAAATCTGCCCATGAAAAAAGGAAGGATAAGCCGGATCGCTTATCCTTCCTTCTCTATATCCGCCGCTACAGCACCGAAGGCGCCACCTTCAGGGTAGCAAGATTCTGCAGCCGGGGCATCCCGATACGGAAGCTCCCGCGGGTCTCAATTCCACCCATTCCCTGGTTGCCGCTGATGGTATGGTTCAATACATCGCTCAAATTGACCGTATCGCGGATCGATGTGAATGAAGCCTTGGCCGCAATATAGACGGGGTCCAGGGCATGAATGAGTATTCTTCCCGGTGAGCTGGCGAAATTCGCCCCTGTGCCCAGCAGCGCCTCGAAATGCGACTGGCAGGCCCCTGCAACAATCGTCAGGGCGTCGAAATTCCGCTCATACTCCCGGGCAACCTGGATAGCCGCAACAAAATTCTGTGAATTTTTGTAGCTGCTCAAGCTGTAGAGATCATAACCCTGCTGTTGCTTAAGTACTCCGTCATGACCGGTAATCACCACGATATCCGGACGCACACGGGGCAGCAGCCGGTATAAGGTCTCCGCCATTTTGGACTCATGAATATGATGCCCTTCGGCGGGTATGCGCAACTGCTCATACAGACTCAGGCTTTTCTTCAGGTAAAGCGCATCGCCATCCAAATGCAGCACCTTACCCGGCACTTCAAAGTAAGCAGCTTCCTTGGGAGATTGGGTCCAGGTCCCGGATACACTCTCTCCGCTGCGCTGGCTCTGCTCCTGACGGTCTTTACGCAGCCAGCTCAGGGATTCTATGGCTTTGATCTGCGCCTGCTGCCCCCGCTCTGTAATCCGGGTAGGAGGCACCTGCACCAGATCATCCAGCGGAGAGTCCGCCAGCAACCGGAATTCCGTCCCCTTGATGACGGCTTTATTCTGCACTATATTCTCTACCCGGAAAGTCACATCGCCGCCATAAGATTTACGTATGACCAAGTCTCCTAAATTCATTACAACACCACCTCTACCCCATGTTATGGGCAAAGGTCCCGGTTGGTTCATCACCCGGAGTGTTTTCTGCTGATTATACGATTCCTGCAGCCAGCAGGACAGCGCTTAGCCGCGCATATTCCTCCAGGCTAAGTGTCTCTCCGCGGCGGGACGGCTCTATCCCTGCTTCAGCCAGCAGGGCCTCCAGACGCTCACGCCCCTCTTCAGCGAAGTAGCGGGCCTTCAGGTTATTGGCGATCGTCTTGCGCCGCTGGGTGAAGGATGCCTGGACAACATCGAAGAAATGCTTCTCGTCGGCAACTTCAACCGGAGGACGCTCTCTGACCTTCAGACGGATGACGGCTGATTCTACATTCGGCTGCGGAATGAACACTGTCCGGGGTACCATGCAGACCAGCTCGGGCTCACTGTAATACTGGACGGCAATACTAAGACTTCCGTACTCTTTGCCCCCAGGAGAAGCAGCCATACGTTCGGCAACTTCCTTCTGGATCATAACGACGATGTTATCAAGCGGCAGCTTCTCTTCCAGCAGCTTCATGAGAATCGGGGTCGTCACATAATACGGGAGGTTGGCCACTACGCTGACCCGGTCCACACCGGCAAAATCTTCGGCAAACAGCTCCTGCATGTTGACCTTCAGTACATCATCATTGCGGATCTTTACATGGGGATAGGGTGACAGGACATCCCTGAGGATCGGGATCAGTCTGCGGTCAATCTCCACCGCTGTGACCGCTCCTGCTGTCATCGCCAGCCTTTCCGTCAGGGCTCCGATACCCGGGCCAATCTCCAGTGCGCCTGCTGCAGAATCCAGACCTGCGGCATCGACAATTTTGTCCAGAATATTCTGGTCGATCAAAAAGTTCTGGCCCAGGCTTTTTTTGAACGAAAACCCGTACCGCTGTATGATTGCTTTGGTTCTAGTTGGGGATGAGATATTCAGAGTGTCGCTCATGAAGTAATGCCTCCCTGATCAATTTGGGCGAGAGCGCGCGCGAACTCTTCGCGTGTAATACCGAACATCGCCAGACGCTTGTACAGCTGCTTGCCGTTGCAATAACCGATACCCAGCAGATTGCCAAGCTGCATTCTTCTCTCTGCTGCCTGTGCGTGTACCATCATACCTGCGGCCATAAGATCATCCAGCCCGATTACAGCCGGTGCCCCTTCAAAAGAAGTGTGGACATGCTCCAGCGCATGGCGGATGGCCTCAGGCGAGGCATTCTCCACACCTATATCCCCTTTGCGGGTAGCATCCTTCTCCGGAATGAATGCGTGCTTGCATCCGGGTACCTTGGAGGAGACAATTTTGCGAATTCGCTCTCCGGCATGATCGGGATCCGTGAGGATGATAACCCCTCTGCGTTCCATGGCTAATGTAATCTTCGCAATGACCTTGCGGTCCACTGCGGAACCGCCTGTTTCAATCGTATCCGCTTCTACGGCCCGCTTAACGGCCACGGTATCGCTTTTACCTTCGACGACAATTAATTCTTTAATCATAAATAATTTACTCCCTTACTCTAAAACGCAAAAAGAAGAGGATTCGCTCCCCTTCTTTTTGGCTAAAGAATGTATAAGTGATGAGCGGCAGCTCTCTAAATTCCGTAAGTGCTACCCCCACTATATCTTATAAACCGCTAATTTGCAAAAGACTTGCCGCTTAGTTAAGCTCCGGCTTCACAGGTCCAATCACATAGATGGTCCGCGACTTCCGGCCGAAATTACGGGCATGGCTCAGTGAATCGTAGTAAACATCCACCTTGTTGCCTTTAATGGCACCGCCGGTATCCTCTGCTCGGCGAAACCCTAATCCCTCAATGTACACCCACCAGCCAATTGGTATTACATTCGGATCCACTGCAATAGTGCGGCCTTCCGTTACGCGTGTGCCGGAGGCGGTGCGTGTTCCAATTCCCGGTTCTTCCGAGGAATAAGCCGTCATGGATACGTTTTTGATCATTTTTTTGTATTCAAAATCTACGCCTGCCTTGCTCGTGACGTTGTTGCTCTTCGCACTGACTTTGGATGATTTGGAGGTTGTTGTTGCTTTGGATGTAGTTGCAGCAGCTACAACAGGCTTCGGAACCGCTTTGGTACCGACAGCAATAACCTTATCTTTGGTTACCGTCTGAACTTCCTTGCCGACCATATTCATGGAGACTAGCTCCCCATCCTGATATATCTTCTCGATATGCTGGATGATCGCGCCCGGCTTGCCTGCCTGTGCAACTCTTACGTCTCCCTTATACAGAGAGGGGTCTGCGGTTTTGATGACCTTAAAAGGCAAGTTTACTGTCCGCTGTACGGTCTGCTTGGTAATACGGACAATCTTGACTTCCATGTCGGGTGTGACTGCGGTATCAAGCGAAGGGAAAATCTTGTCATTGCCCTCCAGGCTGTAACCCAGCTTGGTAATGGCATCTCCGAGCGAATCCTCGGTGGTGTATATGGTCTTGGTTGCACCGTCTGCAGTAAGCACAAGCTTCTGCGCACGGGTGATTACGACACGGTCGCCGTCTTGTATTTCATCACTAAGGCCAATAGATAGCTCATCATACGGCTGCAGCGAAATTTGTTCCTTTGCCAGCACATCACTGAGCAGCGCTTCCCGCGTCTCCAGTGTCTGTACCTGTCCGTCTATAACTAAAATAATTTCTTTATTACTCTGACCGTGTACGTACAGCAGAATTAACAGTGCGATAACAATCGATATCACACCTGCAAGTGAAAGTACGCGAGGATTCACTTGCTTCAACCGTAATGCGAAAGACCTGCTGGATGATTGCGAATCATGGGATACCTCTGGTTGGAATACGCCCACTCTCTCCATCCTCCTTACATAGCCCCGTCGTCCAAGTTATATCAAGGTGACTGCATCATTTCTGACGAAACTAGGTTTGAGATTGCAACAGGATACGCCCGCATTGCTCCAGCGTTTCCTGCTCATGGATCGCCTGCTCGGCATAGCTACTCCGGATATCTGTTATATAACAGTATGCCGGGAACATCCGCATTATTCAAAACAAAAAAAAGCCCAAAAAAGAGTTCACAGAGGACTCTTTCGTGGCTTCTCCGGTGTCGAATACGCGGGAATGTTTATGCACGAGGTTTCCTCTCTTACTTGCGCTTACGGGGTTAGCTGTCGGGTTCGGGCATAAGAGAGACGCCCTATCTCAGGTCACCCGCTCACGGCGGTTGCCCTCAAATTCACCCCAAAGACCACGTGAAGAAATCAAATAAAGTCTGCGGCAATTCTGTGTTGTACTCTATGTACGGGCATGCGGCAGGGCATTTATTGGTTCCCCCGTTCTCCATACGGAGACTCAGCGAGACGATCCATGAAATAGTGACTGTCACAGTAACAACAGCTCACTGCACTGAAAAGATGATATCCTGTTTTGATGCATGTTGTAAAGGACGATTCAACCACGTTTACGTAAAAAAATGATTAAAATATTGTAATATTCAGCCGTTTTTAGACTATAAAAGTTTAATATATCGGCTATACTTCATTTTTCACCGCTTTTTCTCCCGTTTTCAGACAATCCCAAATCGTTCCAGTGCGTTCGCATACGTAATTTCCGCCAATTCCTGTAAATCAATCCCTTTTATTGCCGCAGCTGCCTCCGCTACCAGTCTTACATGTGCGGTCTCATTCCGCTTGCCGCGGAAGGGGTGCGGAGTCAAATATGGGGAGTCCGTTTCGATCAGCAGCCGGTCCAGAGGAGTCTGGGCGAGCACCTCTTTGGGCACCCTGGCATTCTTAAACGTAATCGGTCCGCCGAAGGACAAATGGAAGCCGAGATCCAGACACATTTTGGCGCTTTCCCAGCTGCCGGAGAACGAATGCATCACCCCTCCAACCTCACCCGCTTTTTCCTCCCGCAGAATCCGGATTACATCCTCGTGGGCATCGCGGTTATGGATACAGATTGGCATCTTCAGTTCACGAGCCAGGCCAATTTGCTTGCGGAATACCTCATGCTGCACATCCTTAGGAGAGGTGTCCCAATAATAGTCAAGTCCGATCTCACCGATGGCCACTACCTTGGGATGACTGCAAAGCGATGCGATCCATTCGAGGTCGCCCTCCTTCATACTGAATGCATCCTGTGGATGCCAGCCCACCGCTGCATAAATATAATCATATTTCTCTGCGAGCTCCATCGTTGTCGGAATCGTTTCCCGGTTGAAACCGATATTGATCATTTTACTGACTCCGGACTCCAGCGCCCGGGCGATTACCTCCTCGCGGTCCTCGTCGAATTGCGGAGCATCCAGATGGGTATGTGTGTCGAATAACTGCATTATATTTCATCCTTTCCGCCTTGATTTCTATGATGAATTACAAGTATTTTAGGTTATTTTGCAAAAATATCTGCGATGGAGGGCGGCAACTGTGGAAGGGCTTTCTGCAGCCTGTCCTGCGGGAAATAGAGATGGTATCTGCCTCGGTGAATCCCGCTGATTGAGCGTACAATATCCGATACCTCTGAGATCTCCCGCAGCTTATCATGACGGTCCAGAAGCAGAATCTGCTTGCTGTCAAAAGCATCCCCCGGACGGAATACATCATAAGGAAGATCTGTCGGAAAATCAATTTCCAGATCATAATCAGCACGCAGTCCGGCACCGGCAAAGCTGCGGCGGATTTCGTCAATTGTCTCTGTATCCAGATGCTCCATCTCCACATATTTATACAGTTTACGATGAATAAACCGGCTGCACAAGTCGCTTAAAATTTCATCTTTCTCCAGCGTCCACTGCATGAAGGCTGTCTGCATCAATGCCTCATCCAGCAGCAGGTACTGCTCCACCGTTACATCCCCGCGGAACAAATCACTTAGCGGCTCAATCATGAACCGGAAACCATAATCCTCCTGTACCAGCTCCTTGGCTCTGCGGAGAATCTGGCGCAGAATAATTTCCGAGCTGCGTGTTACCGGATGGAAATAGACCTGCCAGTACATCTGATAACGTGACATCAGGTAATCCTCAATCGCATGCATCCCGGATTCTTTAACAACTACCCGGCCGTCATAGGGGCGCAGCATCCGCAGAATCCGGTCAATATCAATGGTTCCGTAATTTACCCCTGTATAATAGGCATCACGCAAAAGATAATCCATCCGGTCCGCATCCAGCGGCCCCGACACCAAATTGACAACAATTTCATGCTCATACGTTTTGGAGATCACAGAGGCTACTTTATTGGGGAAATCCTCAGCTACATCACGCAGAATAGCGGTGATTTCCGTATCCTCCAGAATGATCCGGCAGGTCCAGTCCTCATGATCCATTTCAAAAGCTTCTTCTATAGAATGGGAAAACGGGCCATGTCCCAAATCATGCAGCAGCGCCGCACACAGGGTAAGCAGACTCTCCTCAGGCATCCAATCCTTATATCCGCTCCGTTCAAACTGCGATATAATCCGCCGGGTAATTTCATAAACACCAAGCGAATGGGAAAACCGGCTGTGTTCTGCGCCATGGAAAGTCAGATAAGAGGTACCGAGCTGGCGGATGCGCCGCAGACGCTGGAACTCCTTGGTGTTAATCAGACGCCAGATAATGGTGTCCTGGACGTGAATGTAGTTATGAACCGGATCTTTAAATACCTTCTCTTCTGTCAGCGGTTGCTTCATGAGATCAACTCCTTTGAATAATATCCATAGAAATAGGGGGGAATTACAGTTATAATAATAAATATTGTCGTACTTTGTCGAATTATGACAATTTAGCAATTTACAAATCGACAAATATTTTCGAGGTTCTTTTTGGGATATATGCCTAACCAATGGCGGTATGAATGTTTCCTTCAAAGTTTCCTTAAAATTCGCCTCAAAAAAGGTTGACTGTTTTGGGAATGGTTGGTATTATAAATATCATAAAACAGTGAACAATGTCGAATATTGACGCTTTTGATAATTGAGAGGAGCAACGATTGTAATGATGAAATCAACAGGAATTGTACGTAAGGTAGATGAGCTTGGACGGGTCGTTATTCCAATTGAATTGCGCCGCACACTGGGTATTGGAGAAAAAGATGCGCTCGAAATTTACGTGGACGGTGAGCGGATCATGCTTAAGAAATATGAGCCTGCCTGCATTTTCTGCGGTAATGCTGAGAATGTAACCTATTTCAAAGGTAAAATTGTTTGTCATGAATGTATTTCTGCTATCCCTACCCCTGTGACAAACTAAACCAAATAGGTTATAATAGGAACTAATCAAATTGTTAATTCTAACCTTTTTATATCTCCTTGGCCTCCCGTTAGCGCGGGAGGTATTTTTTTGCACTTTTTTCGGGGACTTTCCCCGGATACCCCTTTACCCTATTTAAACATTAACTATTAAATTCATAACCCTAAAATTATAACCATTAAATCATGAGCATTAAATTCTTCTTACCCTCCCAAACCCTCCCTATAGGGAGGGCCCCAAGGGCCCCAGCCCTCTGGACACCCGGAAGCTTGGTTAACTCTGTGTAGGGTGCGGAAGGAAGGCTTGTTCGACGGTGGACCAGCCCTTTTCGGACTCCCTGAAGGTGCGTCCTCAGGGCTTTGCCATGCGCAGTGCACAGAGTTTCGCCACACGCTTCGCTCTAGCGTCGGATGTGCGGTTACGCTCTTAGGTGACGCTAGCTCGTGGAACCGCTCTCCCTGCGGGAATCGCTTTACAGCCGAGCCAATTAGTGACTTTGGCGCGTACTATGGTTATTTTCCTCCGTGTTACCTTCGTGCTTCAGCACGCTCTCCCTGAGGATTCGCTATGTCAGCGCGGCCAAATGACTTTCGTTCGGGCAGATAGCATAGGTGTAATATTGGATAATCGGTCTTGGAAAAAATGGATAGCTGCATTCTGTACAGTTATTTAATACCAAAGTGAGTGGATGATTAATTTAGTTGCATTTCATACAATTATATCCATACATATCCTCTAAATCATCCTTTTTCCATAAATATAAATGTACAAACTACACTTATATCTAATATAAGGAATAATTATATCCAAATAAGTGTACAGAATACAATTATTTCATCAAGCATTCTAATCATCTGAGCTATTTCCGAGTTTATCTAACAGATGCTTAACTCGCAATAATGTGATCAGTTACGCTATCCCCTTATTCCCGCTCCAGCAGCGCATTATAAATATCGCGCTTGGCCAAGCCACGGTCAGAGGCAGCTTTTTTCATCGCGTCTTTGCGCGTCAAGCCTGATGTTTCATAATGGGCAACATGAGCTTCGATGCTCAGCTCCCGCCACCAGGAGGACTCGGCGAGCTCCGCCTCTTCTTTGCTCTCTCCCTCAAGCACAATTACGTACTCACCAAGCGGAGGATGCTCCTCCAGCCAGGCACAACACTCTTCAATCGTACCGCGCAGAAACTCCTCATACCGTTTGGTCAGTTCACGGGCCAGTGTAACCCGGCGGTTGCCGAAGGCTTCCTGCAAATGGACCAGCGTCTTAGCGACACGATGTGGTGACTCATAGAAGAGCAGTGTGCCTTGAGCAGCACGGAGAGGTGCCAGAACGGCCCGGATATCCTTGCGCTCTCTGGGCAGAAAACCGATAAATGTGAAGCTGGCGGTAGGTAATCCGGAAGCAATCAAAGCTGACAGCGCCGCGTTAGCTCCGGGAATCGGAATGACCGGAATTTGATGACTTACAGCCAGTGCTACCAGGTCCGCTCCAGGGTCTGAAATCGCCGGCAGGCCGGCATCGCTGACAAGGGCTAAATTTTTACCTTCTATTATATAGCGTATCAATTCAGGTCCGCTTGCCGCCTTATTGTGCTCATGGTAACTGAACAGCATGGAGGGTGTAATTTCAAAATGGCTCAGTAATTTACGCGTCTGTCTTGTATCCTCTGCGGCAATAATATCGCATTCCTTCAGCGTGCGCACCGCGCGGTACGTCATATCTTCCAGATTGCCGATCGGAGTAGCCACCAGATACAGACAGCCGCATCCTTCGGGCTTTGCTCCGTCATTGTTATTTTGAAAGCTGCTTTGGCAGGTTATCGTCATTGGCTGTTATCCTCTTTGTTCCCATAATAAATATCCATTATCTCAGGGCAGTATTGATTGTCCTCATTATATACGATTAAAGGCGGTTGTAAACGCACCTCCGGCTTCCCGTCGCGCGCCGCTTCAATCAGTACCATATTCGCCTCCAGATGCGCACGGGGATGTACAAAGCGGATCAGCTTCGGCTCCAGCCGGTGCTTACGCATTAGACTGATGATATCCACCAGACGCTGCGGCTTATGTACCATACTGACTTTGCCTCCAGTGCGGACCAGCCGGACACAGGCCTGAATGACCTCCTCCAGCGTACAGCCAATTTCATGACGGGCCATGGCCTGATGTGAATTCAGCTTCAGGTCGCTCCCGTTAAGCGGCATATAAGGGGGATTAACCGTTATTGCATCATATACACCATACCCTGCGGTATTATGCAGCTCCCGCAAATCACCTTCATGGATCAGCACCCGCTCCTCCAGCCTGTTCAAGGCTACACTGCGCCGGGCCATGTCGGCAAGACGGGGCTGAATTTCTATCCCTTCAATAGAAGCTTTGGTACGCGTGGTCAGCAGCATAGGGATAACCCCGTTGCCGGTGCATAGATCAAGTACTCTTCCGCGCGGCGGTATACTGGCGAACCGGGCCAGCAGCACAGCATCCATCGAGAAGCTGAATACTTCGTCACTCTGGATAATCCGCAGATCATGGGTTAGCAAGTCATCGATCCGCTCTGCACTATGCAAGGGCACCGGGGTATCGTTAAACGAATTGGTCATTGTACATTCCTCCAAATTCAAAAAAAACCGTAGGCGAAAATCTCCTACGGCTGGATATCCTCATTTATTAAGAAAAGAAAGGCAGAACAGACAATCGCCTTCCGTCCGCAAATGCCCGAAATAGACATTGCAGATGTGGAAACCTTCATGGTACAGTCTGGCCAGGTTATCGTAACCTTCTCCGACAACCTCTTCTTTGCCTTCGGCAGCCAGTATAGCCTCCGCCTCAGCAGAAAGCGCAGCCTTATCCAGAGGGGCTTCCCTTTTCAATATGATACGTAGCTGCTCATTCTCCAGACTAAGCTTCTGATTTGCTTCCATCAGCTCTTTAACCGTCTGTTTCCAATCTCCTAGAGTGGCGCGCATTTCATCCATCTGCGCTTCCATCTCCTGCATGTGTGCAAATATATTTTTCTTCTCCAAGTTTCCACCCCGAAAGTAACCTTATAATGGTTTACTTGACGACAACATCATCCATTGGAAGTTCTTTAACTTTGCCCACTTCAAACAACTGCACATGAACCGTGCGGCTTCCGGCATTGATACCTACTACTTTGCCATCACCCAGTGAGGTTACGACGATTTTGCCTACCGCCGGCATTTCTTCCTTCGTGCTCTCATAATTATCATGCTCAAACTTCAGACAACACATCAGCCGTCCGCATAATCCCGAGATTTTGGTCGGGTTCAGCGAGAGATTCTGGTCCTTGGCCATCTTGATGGACACCGGCTCGAAATCACCCAGCCAGGAGGAGCAGCAGAGCACCCGTCCGCAAGGTCCAAGTCCGCCAAGCATCTTGGCTTCATCACGCACACCAATTTGCCGGAGCTCGATGCGGGTTCGGAAAATACTTGCCAGGTCCTTAACCAGTTCGCGGAAATCCACGCGGCCCTCGGCAGTGAAATAAAAAATGATCTTATTACGGTCAAACGTAAATTCCACATCCACGAGCTTCATTTTGAGGCCATGATCGCGGATTTTATTTAAACAGGTGGTAAAAGCGTCCTTTGCAGCACCTTTGTTCTCTTCGACCACACGGGCGTCGGTTTCACCGGCAATACGCATGACCTTCTTGAGCGGCAGTACAACGTCTGCTTCCTGCACCTCTTTTTTGCCAACGACAACCTTACCGTATTCGACCCCTCTTGCTGTCTCAACAATAACGCATTGATCGCGCTCAATCGGGAAATCAAGTGGATCAAAATAATATATTTTACCCGCTTTTTTGAAGCGGACACCTACTACGCTGTACAAAAATTAACCCCCTTGTTTGCCGGTAAAAGGAATCCTTAAGCAAGCCTGCTTCCCAGATGATTCATGCTTGTCCTTCCTCATCCGTTAAACCCGTACTTCCAGGTGCTGAAGCGTTTATCCGGAGGATTTATCATAAATAACCCGGCCTGTTAACTTTCTAACCGGATTAAGAACTGCTCCAAACACAACTGGGTATTGGTATTGGAGCGGAGCCTGCGCTTGCTCTCCACCGCAAATTCCATGTAAGCCACCCATTGTTCCGTACTCCGCTGACGGGCAGCCTTGGAAATGAAGTCTAACTGATCTATGAAAACGATACTTTCGTGCTTTCGGTACAGGAAGTAGAGCATATCTTTGAACCATAAGTGAAACATGCTGAATAGAATATCCAAATGTTCACCAAGCCCGGTCTTGAACACCTTCTGCCCTGCAGTTGCTACTGCGGAGCTGCCTTTGCCCAAAGACTCCTTTGCTAATTGTAACACTAGATTTCTCATTTCTGCAAACCAATTCTGTGCCAAAAGTTCCCTGCAGCCGTCAAGACCTGCAGTCAGTGATACCGCGCACCGTGCCAGCGGCACCGGAACCCCTTCACTGGACAGCGCCTGAAGCATAATATCCGGATGCAGCGGGCTAAAGGGAATGCGCTGGGTTCTGGACTGGATCGTCGGCAGCAGGGAACTGCTGTTATCGGAGATAAGAATTCCTACCGCAGGAGCAGGAGGCTCCTCCAGAAATTTCAGCAGACTGTTGGCGGCTTGCACCGTCATTTTGTCCGCTCCTTCTATAATATAAACCTTCGGGTTAATTCCTTCCGAGCGGTAGGAAAAAACACGCTGAAGTTCACGGATCTGGTCAATCTTAATACTCGCCCCGTCGGGCCGCAGCAATGATAAATCGGGATGGTTGCCATGCTCCACCTTACGGCACTCCAGACATTCCCCGCAGGCATCATCCTTGCACTTCGTGCAGAATATCGCTTGGGCGAACGTCATAGCCATTCTGACCTGACCGCTTCCTGGCGGGCCGGTGAACAGATAAGCATGGCTTACAGCGTCCTTGCGCAAGGCATTTTGAAGCAGCCGCTTGGCATCCTCCTGGCCTAATAGATCATGAAAAGACATATATTCCTCCAAGTTTGTCAGAACGAAAGGTTAATCAGCAGCCCGCGGATCTCTCCGACCCGTCCGAGCAGATCAATCCGGCCCTGCTCACTGTCCAGCAGATCATCTGCCATATTCAGCAGAGCGGCATCAATTTCATCCAGCAGCTTGTAGCGTTTGCCCCGGCCGCGCCGGTCCCAGCCCTTGGTCTCCTTCAGGATCACTCCGCGGCGGGCGGTCTCCTCCAGGAACCGTTTGATCATGTTCCGGTAGATAGCCAGTTCACGGACGGTCATGGATTTGGATAGCCGGTCGCCTTGCTGCTGGATATCTTTAATCTGGCGGTTCAGTTCATCTATTGTTTTTTGCTCACTTTGCTGTTGAAATACATCGGTAAAGTTCTTTTGCTGAACAGGCCGCCGGTCAGCTTCCGTGGTCGACAATTCACTTTTTAAGGGCCTGTAGCCCGGGTTGATCTTCAAAGGTATCTACCGCCCTTATGGTTTATTGCTATATTATGCGTTAGTAATGCTCGAAACGATCAACCGGAAGGACGAATACTGTAGCTCCACCTACCTGAACTTCCACGGGAAGAGGCAAATATGAATCTGTCGTACCACTCATCGGTGTTACAGGTGTGACCAATTGTTCACGTACTTTACAGCTGTTGCGGATTACACTCAGTACTGCATCAACCTGAATATCATCTACCCCAATCAGAAAAGTGGTGTTGCCCGCCCGCAGAAATCCGCCTGTACTGGCCAGCTTGGTTGCACGGAAATTCGCTTTGACTAGTTCACTGGATAGCCGGTTGCTGTCCTTGTCCTGGATAATTGCAATGATCAAATTCATCTTCGTTTCCCCTCCTGCATGTTGTGTAATCACAGAATTTCTCGCAGCAGCAGCCAGCCCGCTGCAGGTCTGTGTGTAATCATTATACCTCTATTGTTTATTTGACAAAACCTCTTAGAAATCCTTTAATATCCGGTCTTTCAGTGTCTGTACAATGTCCTGCTCCACCATATGGATCGGGCGGTTGGCATCTAGTACAACAATCCGCTGCGGATCGGAATCCACCACGAGCTGATAACCGGCCTTAACCTTCTGGTGAAATTCAAGGCTTTCCAGATCCAGACGATTGACTTCCCGGTTCTGATTGGCTGCTATCCGAGACAATCCCACCTCAGGATCAACATCAAGATAGAAGGTAAGGTCAGGCATCCTGCCGCCGGTCGCGAACCGGTTAATTCCCCACACTTCCTCGATACCAAGTCCTCTTGCATAGCCTTGATAGACCAGGCTGCTGTCAACAAAACGGTCGCAGAGCACAGTAATCCCCTCCTGCAGTGCAGGCTCGACTACTTCCGCCAGATGCTGGCTTCTTGCTGCCGCGTATAACAGCGCTTCTGTCCGGGCATCCATAGCCGTATGGGCCGGGTCCAGAATAATGGAGCGGATCTTCTCGGCGATTTCAATTCCGCCCGGTTCGCGGGTGATTAAGTAGGGCATGGAATGATTCTGCAGATAAGCCGCTACTCTGCCGAGTACGGTTGTTTTACCGGAGCCGTCGCCTCCCTCCAGAGTAATGAAGAAACCTTCTCGCTTCACTTATACTTCTCCGCCCTTCTGAATGTTGTATACCTTAATATGCTGTAAGGCGGGATCGGCACAGGCCTGGAATTTAGCCCCGCCATCGCGGAGGCTGCCCAGCCTGCCGCATATGGACTCTGTTATGATCTCTCCGGGATAAAGCAGCGGTATTCCGGGCGGATAGGGGATAACCATTTCGGCCGCCACCCTGCCCGCACTTGCTTCAAGCGATATACTCTCTGTCTCCCCAGCGGCAACCGGCTTCGTGGAGAACCGGACCGGAGCTGAGATCAGCGATGCGCTGAAATTGTTCCACGTGGAATTCGATCTGGAAAAGGCTGACATATCCTCTTCCCCATTATTGTATGATGCAGACGCCAGTATGGTCATGGAGCTGCGATCCGATTGAGATTCTGCGATAGGGCTAGAGGCAGCGACAAGGCCAGCGCCTGCTGCCTCATCAAGAGCAGAGCCGGAACCAGCAGCATACTTGGCCCCGGAGTCATAGGCTGCTTCTGTGCCTTCCGTCTGCGGCACCCCGCAGGCTGTCTGCGCCGCGATATCCCGCAGCGCCTCCAGCAGCACCGCTGCATCCTCTGCCTTCGAGCCGAGGCTGAAGGCCAGTATTACGTGCCGGTCGTCGCTCATCTCCGGCACGATCCCTCTTTCTTCGAGCCTGCGCTGCAGCTCGAAGCCCCCCAGGACCCCGGCGGCGTCATAAATGACGGCCTTAAAGGGGTCCTGTGTCCCGTACGCCGCCCCGCGCGGCGGCGGCGTATCTGTCTCTGCGGCGTCAGCATCGCCGCAGGTGCGCTGCAGCGGCCCGGCGGGCTGCAGCAGCTGGAAGCGCGGCAGCGAAGCCAGGCCGCGCCGCAGGACGTCCACGGCGGCGAGTCCCGCCGTGAAGGCACCGGCGCGCTGGCTGTGCATCAGCCGCCGGGCCAGATCGAGCGAAGCCATCACGGGGTATGATGGGCTGGAGCTCTGCACCATGGCGAGGCGCTGGCGAAGCAGCGCGCGGTCGAGCCATGGCCCTTGCACATGCAGCATGGCGCCCATCGTCAGCGCCGTCAGCATCTTATGCGTGGACTGCACCACGCCGTCCGCGCCACAGGCAAGGGCCCCGGCTGGAAGCGCCGGGTGCTGGCCGTAATGCGCCCCGTGCGCCTCATCCACCAGCAGCGGAATCCCGCTGTCGTGACAGGCCTGCGCGAGGGGCGCAAGATCGCTGCCCATGCCGTAGTAATTCGGCATGGTAACCAGTACGGCGGCAGCCTGCGGATATGCCGCCAGTGCAGCCTGCACCGTTTCTGCCGCCGGTGCCACCGCAAGCCCGCTGCCAGGATCCATCTGCGGCTCCAGGAACACGGCATGTGCCCCGGCCAGCATTAGTCCGTGGATTACAGATTTGTGGACATTACGCTGCAGAATAAGCAGCATTCCCGGCTCATAGCAAACGGTCAGGATAAGTGCAAGGTTCCCCGCTGTGCTGCCGCCAACCAGGAAGAAGCTCTCCTCTGCGCCGAAACAATCCGCCGCCAGCTCCTGTGCCTCCTGAATTACCCCTTCAGGATGATGAAGATCATCCGTTCCGGTAATCTCGGTCGCATCATAGCGCATCACGTCAGCCAGATACCCTGCACCGCCGGTATTCAGGTAAGCTTCGCCATTCTTGTGCCCCGGCACATGATAAGATATATTGCCCTTAAGTCTATATTGTTCCAGCATTTCGTATACAGGTGCCCTGCCAGGCTGTAAATTGTTCATTTGTTCTTCCTTCCCTGGGGGTTACCTTCTATTTTAACGCAAATATACCCAAACGCCTATTATTATGCACAAAGTCTTCCCGAAACAACAAAACGGCTTCCCACACCAGACCCTGGCGGAGAAACCGTTAGAGGAACTCTTTTATTTGCAGCCAACGCGACACACATCCACCGCCCGCTCTTTATATACTTACTTGTAAATCGTTGCTGCTGTTCTCGGGTTAAGCATTCTTCTGCAGATTGATTTTCTTCATCCGGCCAATAAAAAAACGGTACTTGGCATCTTCAGCCTCTGTGCGCACCATCTCACTCTCACAATCTTCACAGATGAAATGCGAGACAATCACAATGCCCTCTTCCTTTTCTTGCCCGCAGATGATGCAGGCCTGTGCGGTTTGCTGTTCCATATTCATCCCACCTTGACTCTTTTAAGATCAGTATGGTACACCTTCTATCATTTTAAACCTTTTCATAGTTTTTTCCTAATCCTTCATAGCCTGAAATATATATATTCGCCTAATGCCCATTCGGTGTATCGGATCCCGGGTTTACCCGGGTTTAATAAAACACACGGTTAGGCCGATATTAATAACATGAGAACTTGTGAGGAGGTCTGAATTTTCTTTATGGAACCAAACACCAAAGGCGCTGCTACATTCTATCAATACAAGCTTATCAAAAAAATTAATATTTCCGCATCCCTGCTGCGGGTCTATATTGCGCTTCCTTTTGTGTTCCTTGTGCTGGAGACAGTTTTCCTGTCCTGGCTAAGCATTCTGTTCATGATTATTGCCGGACCCGTAATGCTGTGGATTCAATATGTTATTTCACGTTCAGTTCTGCTGATCTCCGGTCACCCTATCGTAAAACGGTGGAAAATGTCCCTGCACCTGCCCTGGCCCGGTTATATGCCTGATCAATATATTAACTATGGCATTTTCCGCAAAGTACAGATGCATAACCTGTGGATCGGTCTCTGTATTACAGCGCTCTTTATCGTCTGGGCACCGCCTGCATTTACCGCATCTTTAGTAATATGCCATCTTTGGCTGCTGCTGCCCCGCCTGTATACTCTTCTGCGGCTGCGCAGCGAAGGGAAAGACGGCATGCTGAAATTTAATCCGGCGGATGCCTCCTATTACGCCCAATAATCTTAAGCAATCATACATACGGGCGCATATTCAACTTGCATCCCACACAAAAAAATCGCCATCCCTATACGGACGGCGATTTTTTTATTTGCTTTTTAATCCTTTGGTGGTGACTTTCTTTTCCTTCGGGATCATTACAATGAAGTAGCCATCATGCACGGTTAAGTGTACAATAAGTCCTTCCTTCTGAAAAACGCGTGAGCTTCCTGAATCCTCATTACTCTGCTCTTCCCATCCCCATGCCTTTATCTCCTCCAGATAAGGCTCAGGTACACCCTTCTTCTCTTTCAGCCCTGGCAAAGAGTACCTTACATAATCCATGGCCACGTTCGTAGTGGTCCTGTCGGGGGAACTGGCTTCTTTAGGAACGGGAAAGCTTTTCTCATTGAGCGCACCGTCAAAAGTCTCCCAGGCCGGCTCCTTCGTTCCGCAGCCGGCCAGCATAACTCCAACTATACAAAGAATAACTAATATCCATAAAGGTTGGGTTCGCTTCATACCTTAAATCCTCCTTACCTCTACCATGCATCTAAAGACGCAAGAAAATTCAAAGTTAGAATTTATCTGTAGTTCATTCGTATTAAGGCCTCTGCTTAATATTTGCACTTTTCTATTATACTTGGAACTATCGACACGTCGGTAACAAAAATGTCACTCGTTTGTAAGCGTTTCATTTATTGTTTCTGCTTATTTGCCCTCTATTTCTCACTATATAAACAAAAAAGCCATTGTCGATTGCTCAACAATGGCTTCATGTGCTTGGCAACGTCCTACTCTCCCAGGACCCTTCGGTCCAAGTACCATCGGCGCTGGAGGGCTTAACGGTCGTGTTCGGGATGGGTACGCGTGGAACCCCTCCGCTATCGCCACCAAACATGCGTCTGTGAAACAGACGCTGCCGCTTGAAATTCGGTTCATCACGGATGTGTGAATGAATTTCATGGCGTACAGGCTTGATCACCTGAAAACTGAATCCGAAACGAATCTGCGTATTAAAAATTTGGATAAGCCCTCGACCGATTAGTATTGGTCAGCTCCATGCATTGCTGCACTTCCACCTCCAACCTATCTACCTCGTCGTCTTCAAGGGGTCTTACTAATTGGGAAATCTCATCTTGAGGGGGGCTTCACGCTTAGATGCTTTCAGCGCTTATCCCGTCCGTACGTAGCTACTCAGCCATGCTCCTGGCGGAACAACTGATGCACCAGCGGTACGTCCATCCCGGTCCTCTCGTACTAAGGACAGCTCCTCTCAAATTTCCTGCGCCCACGACAGATAGGGACCGAACTGTCTCACGACGTTCTGAACCCAGCTCGCGTACCGCTTTAATGGGCGAACAGCCCAACCCTTGGGACCTACTTCAGCCCCAGGATGCGATGAGCCGACATCGAGGTGCCAAACCTCCCCGTCGATGTGGACTCTTGGGGGAGATAAGCCTGTTATCCCCAGGGTAGCTTTTATCCGTTGAGCGATGGCCCTTCCATGCGGTACCACCGGATCACTAAGTCCGACTTTCGTCCCTGCTCGACTTGTAGGTCTCGCAGTCAAGCTCCCTTATGCCTTTGCACTCTGCGAATGATTTCCAACCATTCTGAGGGAACCTTTGAACGCCTCCGTTACTCTTTAGGAGGCGACCGCCCCAGTCAAACTGCCCGCCTGACACGGTCCCCGTACCCGATTAGGGCACTAGGTTAGAACCTAGATACGATCAGGGTGGTATCCCAACGGCGCCTCCGCAGAAGCTTGCGCTCCTGCCTCACCGGCTCCCACCTATCCTGTACAGATCGTACCCAAATTCAATATCAAGCTGCAGTAAAGCTCCATGGGGTCTTTCCGTCTTGTCGCGGGTAACCTGCATCTTCACAGGTATTAAAATTTCACCGGATCTCTCGTTGAGACAGCGCCCAAGTCGTTACGCCATTCGTGCGGGTCAGAATTTACCTGACAAGGAATTTCGCTACCTTAGGACCGTTATAGTTACGGCCGCCGTTTACTGGGGCTTCGGTTCACAGCTTCGGGTTTAACCCCTAACCACTCCCCTTAACCTTCCAGCACCGGGCAGGCGTCAGCCCGTATACTTCGCCTTGCGGCTTCGCACAGACCTGTGTTTTTGCTAAACAGTCGCTTGGGCCTTTTCACTGCGGCCCCCTCGGGCTATTCACCCTACCGAGGCACCTCTTCTCCCGAAGTTACGAGGTCATTTTGCCGAGTTCCTTAACGAGAGTTCTTCCGCGCGCCTTAGAATTCTCTTCTCGCCTACCTGTGTCGGTTTGCGGTACGGGCACCTTCTCCTGGCTAGAGGCTTTTCTTGGCAGTGTGAGATCATGACCTTCGCTACTATAATTTTCGCTCCCCATCACAGCCCAGCCTTAGTGATGTGCGGATTTGCCTACACATCAGCCTCACTGCTTAGACGGACATATCCATCAGTCCGCGTCACTACCCTCCTGCGTCACCCCATCGCTCATAGCGGATTACGGTGGTACAGTAATTTCAAACTGTTGTCCTTCGACTACGCCTTTCGGCCTCGCCTTAGGTCCCGACTTACCCTGAGCGGACGAGCCTTCCTCAGGAAACCTTGGGCTTTCGGCGGATCAGATTCTCACTGATCTTTTCGTTACTCATACCGGCATTCTCACTTGTATGCTGTCCAGCGCTCCTTACGGTACACCTTCAACCTGCATACAACGCTCCCCTACCCCAGATGCAAAGCATCTAGCCATAGCTTCGGTGGTGTGTTTAGCCCCGTTACATTTTCGGCGCAGAGTCACTCGACCAGTGAGCTATTACGCACTCTTTCAATGGTGGCTGCTTCTAAGCCAACATCCTGGTTGTCTGTGCAACTCCACATCCTTTCCCACTTAACACACACTTGGGGACCTTAGCTGATGGTCTGGGCTGTTTCCCTTTTGACAATGGATCTTAGCACTCACTGTCTGACTCCCGGCAAGAAGTTAATGGCATTCGGAGTTTGACTGAGCTTGGTAACCCTTGCGGGCCCCGCACCCAATCAGTGCTCTACCTCCACCACTCCATTCACCGAGGCTAGCCCTAAAGCTATTTCGGGGAGAACCAGCTATCTCCGAGTTCGATTGGAATTTCTCCGCTACCCCCACCTCATCCCCGCATTTTTCAACATGCGTGGGTTCGGGCCTCCAGTGCGTGTTACCGCACCTTCACCCTGGACAGGGGTAGATCACACGGTTTCGGGTCTACGTCCACATACTTAGTCGCCCTATTCAGACTCGCTTTCGCTGCGGCTCCGGCTTCTCACCTTAACCTTGCATGTTAAACGTAACTCGCCGGTTCATTCTACAAAAGGCACGCCATCACCCATAGATCGGGCTCTGACTTTTTGTAAGCACACGGTTTCAGGTTCTATTTCACTCCCCTTCCGGGGTGCTTTTCACCTTTCCCTCACGGTACTGTTTCACTATCGGTCGCCAGGTAGTATTTAGCCTTAGCAGATGGTCCTGCTGGATTCATACGGGGTTTCACGTGCCCCGCACTACTCGGGATCCGTCTCGGAGAGAACACAGTTTAGGCTACAGGGCTTTTACCTCTATCGCGGGCCTTTCCAGACCTCTTCGCCTACCATATTCCTTTGTAACTCCATGTGAGACGTCCCACAACCCCAAGAGGCAAGCCCCTTGGTTTAGGCTGTTCCGCGTTCGCTCGCCGCTACTGACGGAATCACTATTGTTTTCTCTTCCTCAGGGTACTTAGATGTTTCAGTTCCCCTGGTCTGCCTCTGCGTATCCTATGTATTCAGATACGAGTAACTGCGAATTACCACAGCTGGGTTTCCCCATTCGGACACCCCCGGATCAAAGCTTGCTTACAGCTCCCCGAGGCAGTTTCGTTGTTCGCCACGTCCTTCGTCGGCTCCTGGCGCCTAGGCATCCTCCGTGTGCTCTTATTAGCTTAACCTCGATTTTCTCCGGAGGAGAAATATCGGACCATAAATGATCTTCATTTCCTTCACGGACAATCTCGTATCAACTAATAACTATTTCAACTTGCTTACACAAGTTTCAGCTAAAAGATGTTCTAAAACGCAAATTCGTTTCGGTATCCAGTTTTCAAGGATCAAGGTAAAGATGAGAGCTTAAACTCTCAAAACTGACCAACGAGTGAGTAACAGGCCTAGACCTGAGTTTTGGAAGTAATACTTCCGATTTGAATGTCACCGTTGCAGGTGACGATTCTCCATAGAAAGGAGGTGATCCAGCCGCACCTTCCGATACGGCTACCTTGTTACGACTTCACCCCAATCATCTACCCCACCTTCGGCGGCTGGCTCCCTTGCGGGTTACCCCACCGACTTCGGGTGTTGTAAACTCTCGTGGTGTGACGGGCGGTGTGTACAAGACCCGGGAACGTATTCACCGCGGCATGCTGATCCGCGATTACTAGCAATTCCGACTTCATGCAGGCGAGTTGCAGCCTGCAATCCGAACTGAGACCGGCTTTGCTGGGATTGGCTCCACCTCGCGGTTTCGCTTCCCGTTGTACCGGCCATTGTAGTACGTGTGTAGCCCAGGTCATAAGGGGCATGATGATTTGACGTCATCCCCACCTTCCTCCGGTTTGTCACCGGCAGTCACTCTAGAGTGCCCAGCACTACCTGCTGGCAACTAAAGTCAAGGGTTGCGCTCGTTGCGGGACTTAACCCAACATCTCACGACACGAGCTGACGACAACCATGCACCACCTGTCTCCGATGCTCCGAAGAGGGGCACTATCTCTAATGCTTTCATCGGGATGTCAAGACCTGGTAAGGTTCTTCGCGTTGCTTCGAATTAAACCACATACTCCACTGCTTGTGCGGGTCCCCGTCAATTCCTTTGAGTTTCAGTCTTGCGACCGTACTCCCCAGGCGGAGTGCTTACTGTGTTAACTTCGGCACCAAGGGTATCGAAACCCCTAACACCTAGCACTCATCGTTTACGGCGTGGACTACCAGGGTATCTAATCCTGTTTGCTCCCCACGCTTTCGCGCCTCAGCGTCAGTTACAGCCCAGAAAGTCGCCTTCGCCACTGGTGTTCCTCCACATATCTACGCATTTCACCGCTACACGTGGAATTCCACTTTCCTCTTCTGTACTCAAGTCACCCAGTTTCCAGTGCGACCCCAGGTTGAGCCCAAGGTTTAAACACCAGACTTAAATGACCGCCTGCGCGCGCTTTACGCCCAATAATTCCGGACAACGCTTGCCCCCTACGTATTACCGCGGCTGCTGGCACGTAGTTAGCCGGGGCTTTCTTCTCAGGTACCGTCACTCCGGTAGCAGTTACTCTACCGGACGTTCTTCCCTGGCAACAGAGCTTTACGATCCGAAAACCTTCATCACTCACGCGGCATTGCTCCGTCAGGCTTTCGCCCATTGCGGAAGATTCCCTACTGCTGCCTCCCGTAGGAGTCTGGGCCGTGTCTCAGTCCCAGTGTGGCCGTTCACCCTCTCAGGTCGGCTACGCATCGTCGCCTTGGTGGGCCGTTACCCCACCAACTAGCTAATGCGCCGCAGGCCCATCCCCAAGTGGCAGATTGCTCCGCCTTTCATTCTCTCTTCAGGAGAGGAAAGAAATTATCCGGTATTAGCTACCGTTTCCGGTAGTTATCCCAGTCTTGAGGGCAGGTTGCCTACGTGTTACTCACCCGTCCGCCGCTAAGTTAATCCAGAGCAAGCTCCTTCATAACTCCGCTCGACTTGCATGTATTAGGCATGCCGCCAGCGTTCGTCCTGAGCCAGGATCAAACTCTCCAAATTGTATTTAGAAAGAGCGATTGCTCATTTTGAAACATCTGACGAGAATTTTCATTCTCTTTTTTGGAAGTCACTTTCGTGAATCCCCACTCACTCGTTGTTCAGTTTTCAAAGATCAAGTTCGTTGTCAGCGCCGCTTACCGCGTCACCAGCAACTCTTATAATATATCACATCCAGCCGATTAATGCAAGCTCTTTTTTCAACTTCTTTTTCGAGCTCGGCGTTGATGTTTCGCGGCCAGAAATAGAATATATCATGTATGGATTCTGATTGCAAGCATTATTTTGAAATCAATTATAAAAGCTATGCCCCTAATAACCGCCCCGACATGGCCAGCCTCAGATGACATAGCTTCTGTTCATCATACCCGCTTACCCTTAAGCAATAATCTCCTGAATATGCAGCTCGCGTTCATTGACCAGATTCACAATCCTGCCCTCTACCTGCACCATTGGTCTTGTGGGATTAGTGCGATCCGTGAAGATGATTTCTCCGTGACGCCCGTCGCTGAGCCGTATCCGTGTGCCATTATACAGATCCGTTGTTTTTTGAATGAAGGTTTGTACAATAACCGGGTCAAGCTTCCCGAAGCTCTCCTTCTGAAGCTGCTCCAGTACCAGATAAGGCGACTGAGCCTTTCTGTAGGCTTTTTCAAGCGTCATGGCATGAAAGATATCGGCTACTGCAACAATCTTGGCGTAGAAGTGAATCTGGGTGCCTTCCAGCTTAAGCGGATAACCGGAACCGTCGACCTTCTCATGATGCTGCAGGGCGGCTAGTCTGACGCCTTCGTTGATTGCTGTAACATTACGCAGCAGCTGGTATCCATAAGTGGTGTGCCTGCGTACTTCTTCTATCTCCGCGCCCGTCAGGGGAGTCGGTTTGTGCAGCAAAGTCTCATCTACCTTAATGTTACCTATATCATGAAGCAAGCCGGCAAAGGCAGCCTGCATCCAATCCTTTTGCGGATATCCGCACCACTGGGCAATTTTATATGAAGTTAGGGCAGATAATACAGCGTTATGATAATTATAATCCTGGTCAAACAGAACACGCGGTGCAAACTTCAGGACATGATAATCCTTCAAATGGCTGATCAGCAGCTCCAGTTGGCTCCGCAATTCAAAAATCGGAAGTACCGCTGCGGTTGCTGCACGATAGCTCTGCTTGATAAGCACCAGCATTTTCTCATACTCATCATGAAGCGGAGAATTACTTTTGGCTAGTACGGACTCATTGATCAGCGCACCTGCTTTGGCGGTCTGCTGCTTCGCTGGCGGTTTGGACACCTCTGGGGCTTTGTCCTCTCCCTGAACTCCCTCAATTTCAACTTGTCCTATCAAAAAAGCTTGGAGAATCTCAATATCCCGCGGAAGTATGATCTTGCCTTTACCGAATAACACTCCTCCCAAAGGAGTAATTACATCCTTAATAATCTTTGATCCCGCCTTGATCTCTCCAACGGATATGTTTGGCATAAATTCAGCCCCTTTATTTCTGTGACACCTGTAATTCTCTAATTATAGTATGTAACCCGGCAAGCGGCTAGAGAGAGGACTTCCATTCTAGAGTAAAGGGCTGGATTTAAACCAGCCCCTCCTCATCAAACCGTACGTGAGGTTTTCCCTCATACGGCTTTCCGATGTTTGTCATTCATGGGCATGCAGATTACAACAGCGTTTTTAGTCCATATTGCTTGGCACTATACTTAACTTCAGAAACTGAACTCATCCATCTCCCGCGTTGTCTCTTCTTCGCATACCACCGTGTGAATCTCTGCAAGATATACCAGTCAAGCTTGGCTAACCTCTTCTGGCTGTAGTTCGTGTAATAGTAATTTCTCCATCCTTGAATCTTTGGATTGAGCCATTCCACATGCTCCACGAATGATCTTGAGCGCATACTCGGCGGTGCTAATCTTTCTTTGACCACTCCTCGAATACGTTCCTCTGCCTTCTTTGTTAGCCACTGCTGCGTGGTGTAGTACACCTTCCCTTGAGAAGTCTCTGCTTTCGTTTTTCGGTGGTGCATCCCTAAGAAGTCGAACCCTTCGTCTCCTGTCCATAGGCCTACAATACGGGTTTTGGTTGGATGTAAGGTCAGTTCCAGACGTTCCATGATTCTGCCTATGAGCTCATAGGCATGCTCGGCGTCCTTTTTGGATTTACAGACCACAACAAAGTCGTCTGCATACCTTGTCAGTTCTCCCAATCCACTTCCGTGTTTCTCCCACAGTCGGTCAAAATAGTTCAAGTAGATGTTCGCCAGAAGCGGTGAAATGACGCCACCTTGCGGTGTACCTAAATCGGATCGCCTTACGTTTCCTTCTTCCATGACTCCCGCCTGTAACCACTTCCGTATTACCTTTAGGATCCGCCTGTCATTAATACGCATTTGTACCAATTTCATAAGCTTCTCCTGATTAATATTGTCGAAGTAGCCTTGGATATCGACGTCGACTACCCAATTCCCTTTGCGGTTGCAGGCTTTCCGGATTCGATCTAGCGCTCCTTTTGCACTTCGTTTCGGGCGAAATCCGAAGGATACATCTTCGAAGTCTGCTTCGAAGATGGGTTCAATCACGAGTTTCGTTGCCATCTGCACTACTCGGTCGCGCACGGTGGGTATGCCCAGCGGTCTTGGCTTCCCGTCTTTCTTCGGGATATAGTGCCGTCGTACGGGCTGCGGATGGTAATTGCCTTCTTTCAATGCTCGCTCGCATTCCTTGAGGAACCTTGTTTCTCCTTGTTCCACAATATCTGCAAGCGTCACCTCATCTACTCCGGCCGCTCCCTTATTTGCTTTCACCCGTTTCCAGGCTTCGCACAGCACATCCCACCGATAGACTTTGTCGTACAACGCATGGAATTTACGCTTACTGTTCTCCTTGGCCGCCTGACCTAGCTTTTCTTGGAGTTCTTGAACTTTTTCCTTGGGTGTCGTTAGCCGTTTGGCATTCACTCACTCGTACCTCCTCCAAAAGCATAAACAAAGCAGGGCTCCTTCCCTCCCTAAGGTTATGTTGTCCTTAGGTTCTTCGGTACTATGAGCCCCTCGGACTCCCTTCCCACAGACGGTTCATTTCGTCTTCTGGACTTATAGAGCGCCTCTTTACGGGTTCCTAAAAAAAAAATCCCGTGTGGGGGAGGGTCTCCCCAGTTCACTGCATTATCTTTCAACCCATGCCGTTCCCTATACGCCGGAGGATTCTTCACTGCTGATCCAAGTTCTGTACAGTTTCCTTGGCCTTCGTCCAGTATAGCGAGACTCGGCATCCTCTCTTCCCCTTCGCAGGGCCTTTTTGACGACGCGGCAGGATTCACTTGATGTTGCGGCCTGGGTTGTTGCTCGCCCGGTCTCTGACCCGTACTTTTGTCGATGCGCTTTTACACACAGATTTCGCCATGCGCAAGCATCCTAGCTACAAAGGTGGCTTGGCCCCTCCTTTGATTGGACTTTCACCAATTAGATAATGCGTGCCTCTGGGCACGCCCATAAATAAAAAAGCATGAGCTTCTATAATCAGAAACTCATGCTTTTGCTGCAAAGGATTATTCGACGCTATCGTCTTCGTTCCCGGTATCAGTTTCCGCTTCAGGCTCGCTGACTTCGCCATTGCCTTCCACTACTGTACCTTGAATTTCTTCGCCATCCTCTTGCTCGGACTGGTCATCTTCCTCTTTATCTACTCTGCTCAGCGTTGCAACTGCGTCATCCTCACGGATATTAATCAGCTTAACACCCTGCGCATAACGGCCCATGGTAGAAATTCCATCCATGCTGGTCCGGATCAGTGTTCCACTCGTTGTAATAATCATCAGGTCCTCGTCATTCTTGACAACCTTCAGCCCCACAACCGGTCCGTTCTTATCTGTAAGGTTAATGGTCTTGATGCCTTTACCGCCACGGGTCTGGGAACGATAATCGCCGGCAGGCGTCCGTTTACCATAACCCTTGGTTGTTACGATCAGCACTTCAAGCCCCTTGTCCACACAGTCCATACCAATGACATGGTCATTGTCGTCAAGCGTGATACCCTTAACCCCTGTAGCACTGCGGCCCATGGAACGGACATCGCTCTCCGAGAAAGTAATCGACATTCCGCGTGCCGTACCGATAATCAGATTCTGCTCTCCATCTGTCAGCTTCACTTCGATCAGTGAATCTTCCTCGCGAAGATTGATCGCTATCAGACCGCCCTTGCGGATGTTGTTGTAGTCTTCCAGAGGTGTCTTCTTCACGATTCCCTCACGGGTAGCGAAGAACAGGTATTTGTCGCTGTCCGCTTCCTCCACCTGGATTACCGCACTAATCTTCTCGCCCTGCTCAATTTGAATCAGGTTGATGATCGGCGTTCCCCGGGCGGTGCGGCCAAGCTCCGGAATCTCATAAGCCTTAATCCGGTACACCTTACCCTTGTCGGTGAAGAACATCAGGTAGTTGTGGGAGTTACTCACGAAGAGATGCTCCACAAAGTCCTGGTCCTTGGTGTCCATCCCGATTACCCCGCGGCCGCCGCGCTTCTGACTGCGGTAAGTGCTGACCGGAAGACGTTTGATGTAACCGGTATGTGTAATCGTGATTACAACCTCTTCACGCGGAATCAGATCCTCATCGAGAATACTCTCTTCCCCAACCGTAATTTCCGTACGGCGGTCATCAGAGTACTTATCACGAATCTCCTGCAGCTCATTGCTGATAATCTCCAGTACGAGATGCTCGTTAGCCAGAATCTCCTTGTATTCAGTGATTTTGGCGAGCAATTCGTTATATTCATTCTCGATCTTCTCACGTTCCAGACCGGTCAGGCGCTGCATCCGCATATCGAGGATCGCCTGAGCCTGCTCCAGGCTTAGACTGAAGGTCTCCATCAAGCCTTCACGGGCAATATCTGTTGTCCGTGAAGCACGAATAAGAGCAATAACCTCATCCAGATGATCGAGGGCAACACGCAGGCCTTCCAGAATATGCGCCCGGGCTTCCGCCTTCTTCAGGTCAAATACGGTCCGGCGGCGGATAACTTCGATCTGATGCTGCAAATAATGATACAGCACATCACGCAGGTTCAGAATCTTCGGTTCATTATTGACGATAGCCAGCATGTTAATCCCGAAAGTAGACTGCATTGAGGTATGTTTGTAGAGGTTGTTGAGCACGACGCTAGGATTCACATCACGTCTCATTTCAACGACTACACGCATTCCGTTACGGTCAGATTCATCACGCAGATCCGTAATGCCCTCGATACGTTTCTCACGCACCAATTCAGCAATCTTCTCAACCAGTCTGGCTTTGTTGACCTGGTAAGGAAGCTCATGCACAATAATCCGCGCTTTACCGTTATTCTCTTCAATCGTCGCTTTGGCACGCATAGTAACCGATCCGCGTCCAGTGCGGTAAGCCTGACGGATACCTTCACGGCCCAAAATATAACCGGCCGTCGGGAAATCCGGGCCCTGAATATATTCCATAAGCTCCATAGGCGTAATGTCAGGATTCTTGATCATTGCCTGTACACCATCAATGACCTCGCCCAGATTGTGCGGAGGAATATTGGTAGCCATACCGACCGCAATCCCCGAAACCCCGTTCACAAGCAGGTTAGGGTAACGCGCCGGCAATACTACAGGCTCATTCTCTTCACCGTCATAGTTGGGAGCGAAGTCAACCGTTTCTTTGTTCAGATCGCGGAGCATTTCTCCGGCAATTTTGGACAGCCTCGCTTCGGTATAACGCATCGCAGCTGCCATATCTCCGTCAATAGAGCCGAAGTTTCCGTGGCCGTCTACGAGCATATAGCGCATGGAGAAATCCTGTGCCATACGTACCATTGTTTCATAAACCGCCGAGTCACCGTGAGGGTGATACTTACCGATAACCTCACCGACGATTCTCGCTGATTTCTTGTGAGGTTTATCCGAGGACATTCCAAGTTCCGACATCGCAAACAAAATGCGTCGGTGAACAGGCTTAAGTCCGTCCCGCACATCCGGCAAAGCCCGGCTTACAATGATGCTCATTGCGTAATCCATAAAGGATTCGCGCATTTCCACGCCAATGTCCCGATCCCTGATTTGCGGGTTATTTTGTTCAGCCATGAGTTGGTGGACCTCCTTCAGTTAAAAACCGCTACCCTTTATTATATTACTTTCACAAAAGCAGCACAATTAAACATGATAGCCTTTTATCTTCTATATTGATTTTCTTTTAGTACGGATAAGGATATACGCCCTTTCCGCTGGTGTCTTCAGTACATAGACTGTAAAGACAAGAAGAATGGCTTTATGACCCTGATTTCGTCCAAAAAAGCATAACCCCATATCCTTATATTATAACATTGTTTAGTTAGATTGTCCTGAAAATTCGCCACACATGAACAAACGGATATACGTTCATCTGTGGCAAAACCGGCAACCGCACAACTACCCAAGGAGGCAGAAAATGAGGATTCAGCGCGTGTCCAGCAAGTGGGCAAAAACGAAAGTCATTCTTCAGAACCGCCTGCTCTCGGTCTTCATTCCGGAAACACGTAAATACGCCCTGGAAGATTTGAAAGAGCTGCTGGGTCTGTACGGAACGGTATATATCAAACCTGACCGCGGCACCTACGGCAGCGGAGTCATGAGAGCTGAACAGCGGGTGGTACATTTAAGCCCAAGCGAGCAGCAGCCGGACTTCAGCCAACCGGAAACAGAACCTTTGACATGTGAAACAGAAGCTCCGGCAGAACCCAAGCTGATGTATATTCTGAGATACGCCAAGGATGCAGAAATTTTCAATACACCGGAAGAGCTTCATGCTGCCCTATTGCCGCGGATTAAGGGGCGTTCCTATCTCGTTCAGCAAGGCATTGATTTGCTTCAGCATCAGGACCGGCCGTTTGACCTGCGGGTACTGACCCAGAAGAATCTTCAGGGGTCCTGGGAGACTACAGGCATGCTCGGGCGGGTGGCTGCGCCGCAAAAGGTGGTCACCAACTATCACAACGGAGGCAGCATTTTTTCGGTGGATGCTCTGTTCAAAGAACATATGACGCCCGAAGAAAGGACGGCAACCATCCAGCAGCTGAAATCGCTGGGAGTCAGAATCGGGTCCCAGCTGGAAACTGCCTATCCGGGTCTCAAAGAAATTGGACTGGATGTGGCGATGGATCAGCATCATGATTTATGGCTGCTTGAAGTGAACACACTGCCTTCGATCATTGTTTTCAAAATGTTTCCGAACAAAGCCATTTACCGCAGAATCCACCGCTATGCTGTTGCCTATGGACGTTTGAAGCGCACCCGCCCGTCGCCAACCTACCGCCGCAGACGAACAGTCAAGCATTAAAATCACGCCAAAAAACTCTCTGCCTGCATTAAAAAACCTCCGGTCCCCCCTATAAGGGAGGAAACCGGAGGTTCGTTATACAGCTTGCGCTTAAATATCGAGATTTTTGACGGATTGGGCATGCTCCTGAATGAATTCACGGCGCGGCTCTACGTTATCACCCATCAGTGTATCGAAAATGCTGTCGGCCAGCATCGCATCCTCAATCGTTACCTGCAGCATCGTGCGGCTCTCAGGATCCATTGTAGTATCCCAAAGCTGCGCGGCATTCATCTCACCCAGACCTTTGTAGCGCTGAACGTTTACTTTGACGTTCTCACCAAAGCCGGCAATGATCTCATCGCGTTCCTTCTCGGTCTGCGCATAGCGGATGACTTTGTTGCGTTCGATCTTGAACAGCGGCGGCTGGGCGATATAGATATATCCGGCATCGACAATCTTCCGCATGTATCGGTAGAAGAACGTCAGCAGCAAGGTTCTGATGTGGGCACCGTCGACGTCCGCATCGGTCATAATTACAACCTTGTGGTAACGTGCCTTCGACAGATCAAAATCATCGCTGATGCTAGTCCCGAGAGCGGTAATAATCGCCCGGATTTCCGCATTGGACAAGATCCGGTCGAGCCGGGCTTTCTCTACGTTCAGGATCTTACCGCGCAGCGGCAGGATCGCCTGGAAATGACGGTCACGGCCTTGCTTGGCCGATCCGCCCGCAGAGTCACCTTCGACGATGTACAGCTCACTGATCGACGCATCCTTGGAGGAGCAGTCAGCCAGCTTACCCGGAAGGGCGCTGACTTCAAGCGCACTCTTACGGCGGGTCAGCTCACGGGCCTTGCGGGCCGCTTCACGGGCACGGGAAGCCTGCAGCGACTTCTCCAGCACCTTGCGTGAGACAGCAGGATTCTCTTCCAGGAACTCCTGCAGCTTCTCGCCGAACAGAGATTCGACGATCCCGCGGACTTCACTGTTCCCCAGCTTGGTCTTGGTTTGGCCTTCGAACTGCGGCTCAGGAATTTTGACGGAAATAATCGCCGTCAGACCTTCACGGACATCATCTCCGGTAAGATTCTGGCTGCTATCCTTGATTACACCTGCCTTGCGGGCATAATCATTGATAATCCGCGTCAAAGCACTCTTGAAGCCGGATTCATGCGTTCCGCCCTCATGGGTGTTGATATTGTTGGCGAAGGAATAGATGTTCTCTGTATAAGAATCGTTATATTGGAGAGCCACTTCAACGGCGATCATATCCCGCGAGCCTTCCACGTAGATCGGATCATCATGCAGGGCTTCTTTTTTCTCGTTGAGATACTTCACATACTCCACAATACCGCCGTCATACTTGAACGTATTGGACACTCCGGTCCGTTCATCCAGCAGAGACAGCTCAATGCCCTTGTTCAGGAAGGCAAGCTCGCGGATGCGGGTAAGCAGAGTGGAATATTCAAACACAGTAGTCTCGGTAAAGATCTCCGGATCCGGATGGAAGGTTGTTGTCGTCCCTGTCTCCTCGGTATCGCCAATTACCTTGATATCATATTGCGGCGCACCGCGTCTGTATTCCTGCTGGTAGACATGTCCGTCACGTTTGACCGTTACAACTACTTTCTCGGACAGTGCGTTAACTACCGAGATCCCCACACCGTGAAGACCGCCGGAAACCTTGTAACCCCCGCCGCCAAATTTACCGCCTGCATGCAGGACAGTCATTACGACTTCAAGCGTGGATTTCTTCAGCTTTACGTTCTCGCCGACAGGTATTCCCCGGCCGTTATCAATAACAGTCACACTGTTATCTTCATGAATTTTCACTTGAATCCGGTCGCAAAAACCTGCCAGCGCCTCATCGATACTATTATCGACAACCTCCCAGACCAAATGATGCAGACCTTTGGCGCTAGTGGAGCCAATGTACATGCCGGGACGTTTCCGAACCGCTTCCAGCCCTTCCAGTACCTGAATCTGGCTCTCATCATATGTCGGTTGATTCATTGACATGCCTTCACCTACTTCTTTCAGATTATCTCCTGTAACTACCGAAACATTATATTTCTAACAAGATTTTGGCTCTTTTTTTGAGAGTGGAGGAGGAGATAGGGGAGTAGTAGACAGTATTCTTGGTGACGACAATAGACTTCGCTTCCTCTTCACCAATGCGCTCCAGCTTCTTATCCTGCTGGGAATGAGTCATAAATTGCTTCGACACCTTGGAGGACTTCTCAATCGATATATCAAATATAGCAATCAACTCTGAGGATCGAATAATTTTCTCTCCGCCCAAATGAATATACATGGTCTTCCTCCGCTCTTTATAGCTCCACTGTGCCGCCGTGCACATGATACAGGCTTGCGCCTTTTAATTTATCGGCATTCAGTCCCTCTACACCGGTGGCGGTGATGAAGGTCTGTACCTTGCTTTGAAATGTTTCGATAAGCTGGGTCTGACGATAGGGATCAAGTTCGGACAAAACATCATCAAGAAGCAGCACAGGATACTCTCCGATCTCCTCATGGATCAGTTCAATTTCCGCCAGCTTGAGCGATAAAGCTGCCGTACGTTGCTGTCCCTGGGAACCGTAGACCTGAGCTTCTCTTCCGTTGATAAAAAAGGACAGGTCATCCCTATGGGGACCCGTCAGCGTCATGCCGCGCCTGATTTCCTGATCTCTTGTTTGTGATAACTTTAACATAAATTTGTCCAATAAGACAGCTTCATCTTCCTCTTCGCGCTCACCGAAAGAGGGGACATAGAGCAGTTTGAGCTCTTCTCCGCCGTTTGTAATGCCGCGATGGATGCTTTCTGCCCATATCTGCAGCTTCTTTATGAATTGTTTCCTTTTTTTGACGATTTTAACACCATGCTCTATAAGTTGCGCATCCCATATCTCCAGAAGTTCCTTGCCGGCAGCTTCTTTTCCCCATAGCTGCTTCAGCAGATTCCCTCTTTGGAGCAGCACCTTCTGGTATTGCTGCAGGTGAAACAGGTAGCTGGGCTGGACCTGGCCAATCTCCATGTCAAGGAACCGGCGCCTGATGCCCGGGGTGCCTTTGACAATCTCGAGATCCTCCGGAGCAAACATCACCACATTCAGTGAACCTACGAATTCACTAAGCCGGCGCTGCTCCAGTCCGTTAATTCTGGCTTTTTTGCCTTGGGGTGACAGGGTAAGCTCCAGCTTAAGATCACCGTATTTGCGCTCCACTTCGGCCACAATCTGTGCGGAACCTGCAGGAGCATCGAAGGATATGAGTTCCTTGTCCTTGGAGGTACGGTGGCTTTTGGTCATCGCCAGGACGAACAAAGCCTCCATGAGATTTGTTTTGCCTTGGGCGTTCTGACCGAGAATGAGGTTCACATCACCCAGACTCTCCAGACGCAGCAGCCCATAGTTGCGGTAATACTGCAGACCGATATTTTTGACAAACAAGACCCTGTGCCTCCTTGGGTGTACTACTCTTTGACTCCGCCGCCTTCAACCTCGAATACGCCGTTATCCTGTACCTCTATCTTATCACCCGGGTAGAGCTTTCTGCCACGCCGTTCTTCTTTCTCCCCATTCACTTGTACGTGCCCTTCCTGCAGCAGCGCTTTGGCCATGCCGCCTGTGGATACACAATCCGCCAGTTTCAAAAACTGGTCCAGCTTGATATATCCACTGTGGATAACTATTTTTTTCATCTTTTTTTGTCCTTTCCACCACTTATCCACAGGCCATGGACAGGGCATTAATTGGTTGTGCGGTAAGGCAGAATGACGTACAGGCTGCGACTCTCGTCGAGCGGTCTGAGGATAATCGGACTCATCATGCCGGTAAAGGCAATCACGAGCTGCTCACTCTCCACAACCTTCAGCACATCGAGCATATATTTGGAGTTGAAGGAGATCCGCAAAGGCTCACCTTTGAAATCAATTACTTCAAGTTCTTCCCGGACTTTCCCCAGCTCTGATGAGCTGGAAGAAATCTCTACGTCGCCATTCTCAAGAGTCTGCATCCGGACGATGTTCGTTTTTTCTTCACGGGACAGCAAATAAGCGCGGTCAATCGATTCGCTGAGTTTTTTTGTATCAAGAGTTAGTTCTGTTTTGTAGGTGGTTGGAATAATTCTAGAAGTATCCGGATAAATTCCGTCCAGGATCCGCGAATAGAACAGCACTTTGTCGATTTTGAAGAGGACCTGGTTATCCGCAACGACAATATCCACCAGCATATTCTGATCCGGGATAATTTTGCTGAGCTCGTTCAGCGTTTTGCCGGCAATAACAATATTCGCAAACTGAACATTCTCTGTACCTTCCAGATGTGCTGCTCTTGTTGCCAGACGGTGGCGGTCGGTAGCCGTGAACTTGAACTCGTTATCGGCAAGATTCCAGAGAATACCTGTCAGAATTGGTGTTGTCTCTTGGGTAGAGATGGAGAACGCGGTTTGTTTAATCATATTCTTCAGCAAATCGCCTGGCATTGAGATGGTTTCATTCTCCTCAATGCTTGGCAGAACAGGGAATTCTTCAGGGTCCAGGCCAACAATCTGAATCTCCGTAGATCCGGAAGAGATATAGGTTTGAAAGCCCTCTTTGACTTCCATGTGAATTTCTTTGGAGGGAAGCTTCTTGATGATCTCGACAAAGAACTTGGCTGGAAGCACTACGCTGCCGGGCTGTTCCACTTTTACGATCGTATGGCTGTCATTCTCGGCAGGGATGAAGGATTGGATTGAGATATCCGTGTCGCTTGCCGTCAATGTTACTCCCTGGTGGCTAACCTCAAGCTTTATTCCGGTCAAAATAGGGATGGTTGTTCTGCTCGAGATCGCCTTGGAGACATGGCCTATAGATTCGTTGAGTTCATTTTTGAGAATGCTGATTTTCATGATTTCACTCCTAGCTGAAAAATTGGGAAATGGGTGTACGTTTGACCTCTTTGAAACCTGCTCTTAGAAGATGAATTATTATAGTTATTTAATAGTATTAGTAGTAGGGGCTCCGTTTATGTGGATAAGTCGCTAAACAGCATAAAATTAAGCCTACCCACATGTGTATAGATTGTGTATAGGCTCTTTGTTCCTCTTAGGAAGGATTTTTAATTTTCTCCGCAAGATTATTTACCACTTTGTACAACTCCTGGTCTACCTTTAATTGCTGCGTAATCTTCTCATGGGCATGGATAACTGTCGTATGATCGCGCCCTCCGAAGGCTTCACCGATCTTGGGAAGCGAATAATCCGTTAATTCGCGGGAGAGATACATAGCAATCTGCCTTGGAAAAGCAACAGCCTTCGTACGTTTCCGTGCTTTGAAATCCTCCATGCGCAAATTGTAGTATTCGCCGACTTTTTGCTGAATATCGTTGATGGTAATCATCTTCGGCCGGCTGGAGGGGATGATATCCTTCAGCGCTTCAGCTGCCAGATGCGTTGTCACATCCTGGTTAGTCAATGATGAATAGGCCACAACGCGGATCAGCGCACCTTCAAGCTCGCGGATATTCGTGTCGATCTGATTGGCAATGTACATCATCGCTTCATTCGGGATATCCAGGTTCTCCGCCTTGGCTTTCTTACGGAGAATCGCGATACGTGTCTCCAGATCCGGAGGCTGAATATCGGTGATTAGTCCCCATTCAAACCGGGAACGCAGCCGTTCTTCCAGTGTGGGAATCTCCTTGGGCGGCCGGTCGCTTGAGATGATAATTTGCTTGCGTTCTTCATGAAGAGCATTGAACGTATGGAAAAATTCCTCCTGCGTAGACTCTTTGCCGGCCAGGAATTGAATATCGTCAATCAGCAAAATGTCAACGTTGCGGTATTTGTTACGGAAGCTTTCGCCGCGGTTGTCACGGATGGAGTTGATGAATTCATTCGTAAATTTCTCGGACGAGATGTAGATAACCTTATTGTTGGGGTTATGCTCCAGCACGTAGTGCCCGATGGCATGCATCAAGTGGGTTTTCCCGAGACCCACGCCTCCGTACAAAAACAAAGGATTGTAAGCTTTGGCAGGCGCTTCGGCTACAGCCAGCGAGGCTGCATGCGCAAAACGGTTGCCCGAACCGATCACGAACGTATCAAAAGTGTATTTGGGATTGAGCAAATGCGTCTGTGCTTCTTCGCGTGAAACTGCGGGAGTGGGCGCCATTTGTTGAACTATTGGCTCAGAGGGTTTGTTCTCTTCAATTACAAATTTGACGTCAACCTGTTGTCCGGTGACCTCATAAACCGTTGCTCCTACCAATTTGGTGTAGCGACTTTCCAGCCATTCTACGGCAAAAGTTGTAGGCGCCGAGATAATAAGAGCCTGGGGGCTAAACGTTAAGGCCTTGGTAGCCTTAAACCAGGTATCAAAGCTCGGCTTGCTTAGTTTGGTTTGAATAATCGATAAAATTTGCTGCCATAATTCGGAAGTATGGCTGTCCACAGACTGTCACTCCTTTAAATCTTCCAAATGTGGCATCAGCCATGAAGTGGAAATGTCGAAGAAAATGGGTTGTTGCTGAATCTTATC